>OZ243972.1:0-4170122 GCA_965214705.1 Alphaproteobacteria bacterium | reverse complement strand
GCGAATGTCGAGCGTCTCGATCCCCATCCCGTTCGCCGACAACCATGCGATGAGGTGCAGGATCGTTCGGATGCACTTGCCCGTCAGGCTCGGGGAATATCCCAGGGCCTGCAACCGCGCCTTGTAGGTCGGGACGATGCCCGGATCCGGTCCATCACCCGCCTCGGGCGACGCCGTGTTGGTGATCATGGAAGACATGCCGATTCTCCTGTCCAGGGGCAAAACCGGCAGGAGAAAAGCAGATTTTTATGGGAACCTGAGCCGTGCCCAATCCCTTGATAATCAACGCCCGCAGCGGCTCAGGTTCCCAGAATCATAAGGTTCCCATATCCGCTGTTATCGGAACGTTCCGATAACATCGGCGAGATCACCCCGCCCTGAGGAGTGCCCGTTTCCGTCCGGCGGAGGCTCTTCCCTTCGAGCACCCCGGCCTTCAGCCACTTGTCGATCATGCGTCGCACGACGCCATCCTTGATCCGCAGGTCGAGGAATGACCGGAGTTGTCCGTGGTCGATGCTGTCGTAGTACTTCGCGATATCAGCATCGATCACCCAACGGCAGCCTTGCTCCATGAAGCCTGTCCGCAGCGCTTTCAGGGCGTCATGGGCCGAGCGTCCGGGCCGGAAGCCGTACGAGCACGGCAGAAAGTCCGCCTCGTAAATCGGTTCCAGCATCATCAGGATCGCCCGCTGCGCCACCTTGTCTTCGAACGTCGGGATGCCGAGAGGGCGTCTCGTTCCATCCGCCTTCGGGATGTAGTGGCGGCGCACCGGGGGCGCGCGGTAGCTGCCCGACTTGATCCGGTTCAGCAGGCTTTCGAGATTGGCCTCCAGATCCTTTTCGTAGTCGGCAGCGGTCACGCCGTCGATGCCCGTCGCCCCATCCTTGCGCGTCCGGCGATACGCTTCGCGCATCCACTCGCCGTCGATCAGGTGGTGCAGGGACGTGAACACCCGTTCCGGGTGCTCCCTCGCCTGTTCGGCTATCCACTGCTGTTTCGTTGACGTGGTCGTGGAGCTCAGTGTCCCCTCCATCGTTTCCCATCAGTGGGTCTGGACATGTGACGCCTCCCTTTCCTCGGACGGGTCCCGATGGCCACGGTTCCCCGCCGTCAGCGGTGTCGGGTCGGAGGAGGCGCCCCGCGAGGCTAGCCTCCGTCCGCCGCTCAAACGGCCCGTACGGTTTTCCCGTAAGCCGCTTTCACAAAGGTGTCTCAACGAAGGTTCAAGGACGGAACCAGTGAGATCAGGCGAACAAGCCCGTATTCGTCGATCAGCTTGCGCTCCGGCAACTGTTTCCAGCCAGCGTTGCGCCAGCGCTTGCGACGATGCGACCAGAGCCGCCGCACGATCCAGCCGTCAAGCTGGTGGAAGAGCCCGCGGACGTGGGCCTTGCAATAGTATTGGCCCCATCCCCGAATGATCGGGTTGATCTCGTCAATCAGCTCCTGCGTGCTGACAGGAGCCTTGCGCCGGGTACGCTGGCGAATCTGGTCCTTGAAGTGCCGGATGGATTTCTCACGCGGAACCGCGTAGCGCGCTCCCCCGCGAACCCCGCTCTTGATCTTGGAGGACGACAGCCGGAGAGGCCGCTCGCCCTGCTTGATCTTGTAGCCGAGGAACTCAAACCCGTGCCTGACATGGACAATGCGGGTCTTCCCGGCGTTGAGGGACACACCCAGCTTTGCCAGAATCCGCCTGGCCGTCTCCAGTGCTGCGCGGGCTTCCCCGCGTGTGCGGCACGTGATCAGCCAATCATCGGCGTATCGCGTTAGTCGATAGCCGCGACGACGCATTTCCCAATCGAACGGGGTCAGCAAGATATTGCTGAGCAGCGGTGAAACGATGCCGCCCTGCGGAGTGCCCTGTTCGGTCGGCAGCCTCTTACCGTCGGCCACCACCCCGGCCGTGAGCATCTGCCTGAGCAGACCTAATACCCGGCCATCCGAGACTCGCTGGTTGACGAGTTCGAGGAGCTTTTCGTGGTCCACGGACCCGAAAAAGTCTTTCAAATCCGCATCGAGAACCCACTCGTTGCCCTCGTCCAGTTCCCTCCATATCTTGCGTAACGCTCCATGGGCAGACCTTCCTTGCCGGTACCCGTAGTTGGCATCGTCGAACACCGGCTCGAAGATCGGTTCCAGCCGGTTCAGCAGCGCCTGCTGGCACACCCGGTCGTAGATTGTCGGGATGCCGAGCGGGCGGAACTTCCCCGGCTGGCCCGCCTTGGGGATCAGGCATTGGAGAACCGGCTGCGGGTGATACTCACCGTCCCGCAACTCCCGGTGCAGGCGATCGAGATTTGCATCCAGCGATGCCTCGAACGCCGCTAAATCCTCTCCGTCCACGCCACCGGCACCCCGGTTGCGCTTCACCTTTTCCCAGGCCACCTCAAGGTTCTTCCGCTTGTACACCTTGTCCACCAGTGAGTGGACCTTCCTGTCACCCGCCGGGTTGATCCAGTCGATGAGTCTCCTCGGGCCATGATGTCCGGGTCTTTCGCTCAAGGAACTTGTCCGCGTCATGGTCCTTACTCACTCATCGCTGTCTCTCGCCGACCACCTCTGCCAACCGCCTTCCCCGGCCCACACGGCCGCCGCTCGCGCGGTCACCCGGCTTTCGCCGGGCTTCAGGTACTATTCGGTTGTCCGATTGCTCGCCGCGCATCCTTTCCCATTTCGCCTTTCGGCTTATAGGGTCCGTTATCCCGGTGCCACCCGGGAACGCGGCGAGCCCTCCTGGGGTCACGTCCAGATCTTCCGTACCGTGCCGCTCGCAAACACCTTGGTGCGACGGGTGGGTAAGAACGCCTTCGCCGCCATAGTGCCGGCTCGACCTTGCCCCGTCTTTGGCCGACCGATTCATCATGGGGTGGCCCCCTCGATTACGGCCCGGTACTTCTCCGCAAGCCCTTCAGATTCCACCTCGCGGTGGACACCCTGCCTTCCGGTTGTCTTTCGACAGTGGACCAACTTAGCTCCTCCCTTGGCTGTCTCCGCCGTTTCCGGCTTCGTGCCCGTTTAGAGTTTCGCTTATCGGCTCACTCCGGCCAGTGAGGAATTACCCCCACTTTTGGATATGGCGCCCCTTACCCGAGCGCCAGTGGGACTTGAACCCACCTGATCTGGGCGCTGCCCAGCACACACTATGAAGGCGCTACGACTTCCTGCTCCGCATGCCCTTCGGCTTATGGTTTCGCCAGCCGGGTCCATGGGTTCCCGCATCTTCGTGTCCGCTCGCGCGCTCCCGCCGCCGTGCAGGCCAGACGACAGGCCGGGGTCTTTGTTGGTCACGCTGGCCGTCCCCTTCCAGCGGTTTTCCTCATGGGCAAGAACAGGACCTCACAGGTTCCCTGGCGACCCTTCCCGTGGCTCTGCGCCTTTCCAAGACCCCGGACGACCCGTCGCACCTCGCCTGTCGCGGTGCTTCCGGTGCTGCCCCCAGGCCCAACACACTGAAGGCGTCGTCGATGCACATGATTTCGAGGCTTACCGAGCCGCTTCACCACACGCTGTCTACGCTTCACGACGGGCGTTGCCGCACGCCATGCAAGACTCGCTTCCGGCTGGCGGGCTGCGCCTTTGCCGGGCGGGAGTCGAACCCGCTGGGTCGCGACGAAAGGTTTCAGTTCATATCATCCCCCTTTCCAGGGCTTACCCTGTCGCTAGTTGGGCGCATGTAAGACGGAAGCTGAAAGAGGTATACGACTCGAGCGCATCGCCGATCGCGCTGGCCGGTCTGAATCGGATCGCGAAGCTCTATGCGATCGAGAAGAAGATCCGGGGTAAGCCGCCGGCGGAGCGCCGCGCGATCCGTTGGGAGGAGTCGGCGCCGATCGTGAACACCTTCGGTGTCTGGCTCGACGAGCAGCGCTCGCGCGTCTCACCGCGCTCCCGTCTCGGCGAGAAGCTGACCTATATCGCCAACCAGTGGGACGGGCTGCTGGAGTTCCTGCACGACGGTCGTGTCGAGATCGACTCGAACCTGGTGGAAAACCGAATCCGGCCGCTGAAGCTCACCGCCAAGAACGCGCTCTTCGCCGGCAACGACGAGGGTGCGCAAGCCTGGGCCCGCATCGCCTCGCTGATCGAGACCTGCAAGATGAACGGCGTCGAGCCCTACGCCTGGATGCGGAGCACGCTCGAGAAGATCGCCAAGGGCCACCCGCAGTCGGGCATCCAGGAGCTTCTGCCGTGGAACTTCCAGCCCGAGGCAAAATGACTCGCGCGCTCACGGCGCTCCTCAAGAAATCCCCGTCGTAGTCAAGCCAGATTCCGGTATGGGGTCTGCGTACCGCTTACTGTGAATCGACGCCAACCGGGAGAAGTATGAGCGCGGGGGGCTTCGCGCACTCGCCTAGCTCCTGATCGCCAGCATCCAGCCCTTCATCTGGAGACTCGCAACGCTATGAAAATAAAGGCTTATCCCCTTACATCCGGCTTCTCGATATGTGGGGTGCCGGATCGCTGGGCACTTTACGGGCAACCCATTGAGACACGGAAGGAACTGCGACCGTGTCGGATACCGCCGCCGAGGTGGCCGGTACAACATGTTGGGGAACCGGAGCCAGAGGGATAAGCCTTTGAAAATACACGATTCATATCCGGCCAGGCTCTGACGCTGGTGGCGATCGGCAGGGAGACGCGTCTTCGCCCCCCTATATTCCGGTTGTAGTTGACGGGTCTGCGTCCGAGCAGACGGTGGCGATTGAGGCGCTGGGCGTCGTCGTTCGCCTTCCGGTGGAGAGCGCGGTCGATCGGATCGTGGCTGTGGCCTCGGGCCTGGGTCGTGCGTCGTCATGATCGCGGTGCCCTCGCTTCGCATCGTGCTGGCGGCGCGGCCGGTTGATTTTCGTCGCGGCCACGACGCGCTTGCGGCGACGGCGGCGGGGGAACTGGACCTCGATATCTATTCCGGTGTGATCGTGATCTTCCGCTCGCGCCGCGGCGACAGGCTCAAGCTTCTCACCTGGGACGGGACCGGCCTAGTGATGACCTACGAGCGTCTGGAGCAAGGCCGCTTCGCCTGGCCCCGGATCGAGGACGGTGTGATTCGCCTTACGAAGGGCCAGTTCGAGGCTTCTTCGAGGGCCTCGACTGGCGCCGGGTGAAGGCCCGCCCGGTTCGCCGCCCGCTGGCGGCGGAGTGAGGCGAGACGCAGGCGGGGCCGCAGATTTTGGTCGAGGTCCCGCCTGCACTTTTCCCTGGTCACGCATTGGCGAATCGGATTAAGGGATCGGCCATGCCGAAGATCACGCCCTCACCCCTCAGCAGCGCCGGTTCGCCGTCGCCTGCGGTGGTTTCGGCGGCGCTGGCGGCCCTGCATGCGGAGCTTGACGACGAGCGCGCGGCGCGCCGGGCGACGGAAGCAGCCCTATGCGAAGCGGAGCAGGCACGCGGCGCGGCGGAGGCGGCGAGGCAGACGGCGGAAGCCCGGGCGGCACGGCTGGAGGCGGCGGCGATACCGCCGCGCCGCGTGGTGTCGTTCCGGCCTTCCCATGTGCTGAAGCAGCGGATCGACGAAGGGATGTCGAACCGCGAGAACGGCAGTTAGGAGTTTGCAAGCTGTGCTGCTACAAGTGCGCCGCAGATTCACTGACTGCGGGAAAGACCGGGATCATGGACCAGGCAACGACGACTTCGATCGACGAGAGCACTCTCTCCAAGGGAGAGATTCGCAAGCTTGACGCGTTGCGCAAGTCCGTAGGCAATGAGATCGGCGACAAGGCATTCGCCGAATGGCTGTCGTCACGTTCGGACGGGTCGAACGGGAAGGACCCGAACGCAGACAGGATCGTCGATGTCCTGTGGCCGCTCGTCGAGGCGAGAGCACTGAAGATTCCGCGCGGCGGCTACCTGCTCAGGCGCGGCCGCGGCAGGATCGTCGCGGAGCCGGCGCAGGCATAGATCGTCTGCCCTCCGGCCCCGGTGGAGGGGCGGCGGCCGCGGAGGCATGCGGGTCCGCCATGACGAAGCTGCATGAGCGGTCGGACGGCGAGCCGGACTGTCGGCGAGCGTGCGCCGGCGGCGGCGGCGCGGGCTTTCCGGGCTGCCTGCCGGCTGTCGCCGCCTGTTGACCCGTCGGCGCGCCAGCCGCTATTTCCTCATGCCATGAGCCACACCGGGGAACAGATCGAACTGCTGTCGGACCTGCTGGAACGGGCGATGCCGGAGCGGGACGCGATGTCGGTCGTCGAATTGGACGGCTACGTCGCCGGACTGATCGTCTGTCCCGAGTCGATCCCGGCGTCGGATTGGCTGCCCCAGGTATGGGGCGGCAACAGCGCTTCCGGAGATGCCGGGGAGGCGGCACGGGCCGTTGAGGCCGTCATGGACCATTACCGGCGGGTCGCCCGGGATCTCAACCGGGACCCGCAGGCATACCGGCCGCTCTTCGGGTTCGATCCGCAGGACGGCGTGTTGCTGTGGGAGCCCTGGATCCACGGCTTCCAGCGGGCGATGCGGCTGCGTCCGGACGCGTGGGCCCGGATTCAGGATAGCGGCGACGAGGAAGCTGCCGCGTCGGTGCACATGATCCTGGCCATGCACGAAATAGACCAGGGCCTGTCGGACCTGGAGGAGGAGGCTGTCGATGAGATCGATCGGACCGCTTCGGACCTGATCCCGGCCTTCGTTCATGCGCTCAATTTCCGGAACAGGTCGCGACGGTTCGATGAGGAAATGGGTATGGGCGGTGCCGACGGCAGTTTTGATCCGGGCGCGCGGCTGTTTCCGGGCCGGAGGGCGGGCCGGGACGAGCCTTGTCCCTGCGGCTCCGGGCGGACGTACGAGCGCTGCTGCGGAGCGAACTGACGGGGCGGTTGCAACTCGCTGCGGAGTGCCGTTCGGCTTGCCCGGCCGGCCCTGCCGGTGATGCGCCGGTTCCTCTCAGGCCACCTTGCGTCGGGCGCGGCGCGCCCCGTGATGCGGCTGGCGGGCCGGCGCGGGGCCCAGCGCGCGGCGCGGAAACTGCCCGGTGTAGCTCTCGTCCACGGCGGCGACCTCGTCGGGCGTGCCGGCCGCAACCACGCGCCCGCCGCCGTCGCCGCCTTCCGGCCCGAGATCGACGATCCAGTCGGCGGTCTTGATCACCTCGCGGTTGTGCTCGATCACCATCACCGTGTTGCCGCTCTCCGCCAGCGCGTGCAGACAACTGCGGGGGCCGCCATGTCCGCGTGCGCGGCCATGCCAAGGTTCATTGCCACCTGATGTTCGGCATCCTGGTGCTCACGGTCGACCAGCTGATGCGCCTCCTGGTCTGAGCGGCGCCTCCGTCCCTGTCACGCCGACACGCCTCCCTCCGCGGAGGCGCAAAAGGCCATGTCCGCATCGCGACGGCGGGTCCAAAATGCGCCCGCATGGGCATCGGTTTGCGGCGAATCGGCGTCCCGGCGGCTGCCAGCGACGTCCGCTCGTCCCGAAGTTCATGTTACGTTCCGACCGTCAATGTCCTCACGACGGGCTCTCGGGAAAAGCAGACCGCGCCTGGGAGTTTTGCAAGTTCACCGTCATCGAGACGGTGCGCCCCCGCTACGCCTGCAATAAGTGCAAGGGAGGCGGAGTGGTGCAGGGTAAGCGGTGCGCAGACCCCATATGGGAATCTGGGTTGACTACGACGGGGACTTGTTGAGGAGCGCCGTGGGCGCGCGAGTCACTTTGTCTCGGGCTCGAAGTTCCACGGCAGCAGTTCCTGGATTTTGGACTGCGGGTGGCCCTTGGCGATCTTCTCGAGCGTGCTCCGCATCCAGGCGTAGGGCTCGACGCCGTTCATCTTGCAGGTCTCGATCAGCGAGGCGACGCGGGCCCAGGCTTGCGCGCCCTCATCGTTGCCGGCGAAGAGCGCATTCTTGGCGGTGAGCTTCAGCGGGCGGATGCGGTTTTCCACCAGGTTCGAGTCGATCTCGACGCAGCCGTCGTGCAGGAACTCCAGCAGCCCGTCCCACTGGTTGGCGATATAGGCGAGCTTCTCGCCGAGACGGGAGCGCGGTGAGACCTTCGAGCGCTGCTCGTCGAGCCAGACACCGAAGGCGTTCACGATCGGCGCCGACTCCTCCCAGCGGATCGCCTGACGCGTCGCCGGCGGCTCGCCCCGGATCTTCTCCTCGATCGCATAGAGCTTGGCGATCCGCATGAGACCGGTCAGCGCGATCGGCGAGGCGCTCGAGTCGTACACCTCTTTTTTGCGCCTGGCGTGCCCCCAGCAGAGTGCCCGCGTCACAGGGCCGCCGGGTCGATCCGGCCGCGCCAGGATGTTGTGGCCCGAGTAGGCGTCGAGCTGCACCGTCCCCGAAAAGCCCTTCAACAGCCTGGCGCCATACTTGCCGCCGCGACCGGGCTCATAGCGATAGACCACGCCCGGCGGGTCCGCGCCGCTCCAGTGGCGCTCGTCGCGCACAAGGGTCCACATGTAGCCCGTCTTCGTCTTGCCCCGGCCCGGGTCGAGAACGCGGATCGTGGTCTCGTCCAGACCCAGGTGGCTCGACGTCTTCAGCTCATCCTTCAGGCAGTCGACCACGGGGCGCAGGTGAAACGACGCCTGGCCCACCCACGTCGCCAGCGTCGCGCGGTGAACCTCGATCCCCGAGCGCTCGTAAATCTGCGACTGACGGTAGAGCGGGCAATGATCGCCGTACTTCGCGATCAGCACGTGCGCCAGAAGGGCCTCGGTGGGAAGGCCGCCCTCCACCAGAGCGGCGGGCGCCGGCGACTGCACCACCCCGCCCCCCTTGCACTTGTTGCAGGCGTAGCGGGGACGCACGGTCTCGATGACGGTGAACTTCGCCGGCTCATAGTCCAGACGCTCGCTGCGATCTTCGCCGATCTTCGTCATCTCGCCGCAGCCGCAGGGGCACATGATCGTGTCCGGCTCGATCACCTCCTCGCGCCGGTCGACCTGAGGCCCGAAGCGCACCCCGCTGCGCGATCCCCGGGAAGAACGCCGCCCACGCTTGCCGTCAGTCTCCTCGTCCTGCTCCCGGTCATCTGCCTCGGGCTGGCCGCCGGCTTCAGCGATCGCCGCCCAAAACTCCTCGAATGTAAGCTGGCGCTCGTCCTCGTTGAGCTTCTCGGAGCGCGGGCCGAACAGCGCCTTCCTGAGCTCCTTGTTGAGATGCTCAAGCCGGCTGATCTGCTCCGCGCTGCACGCGTTCTCGGCCTCCAGCCGTGCCGCCCGGGCTTCCGCCGTCTGCCTCGCCGCCTCGGTCGCACGGTGCGCCGCACGTTCGTCGGCAAGCTCCGCCTGCAGAGCCGCCAGAGCCGCCGAAACCACCTCAGGCGACGGCGAACCGGCGCTGCTGAGGGGTGTGGGCATGGCCTTCGGCATGGCCGATCCCTTAATCCGATTCGCCGATGCGTGACCAGGGAAAAGTGCAGGCGGGACCTCGACCGAAATCTGCGGCCCCGCCTGCCTGTCGCCTCACTCCGCTGCCAGCGGGCGGCGAACCGGACGGGCCTTCACTCGGCGCCAGTCAAGGCCCTCGAAGAGAGCCTCGAACTGGCCCTTCGTGAGGCGCATCACCCCGTCCTCGATCGCGGGCCAGGCGAAGCGGCCCTGCTCCAGACGCTTGTAGGTCATCACCAGACCGGTGCCGTCCCACATGAGAAGCTTCAGCCTGTCGCCGCGGCGCGAACGGAAGATCACGATCACACCGGAATAGATGTCGAGGTCCAGCTCCCCCGCCGCCGTCGCCGCAAGAGCGTCGTGGCCTCGACGAAAATCAACCGGACGCGTCGCCAACACGATGCGAAGCGAGGGAACCGCGATCATGACGACGCCCGACCCAGACCCGAGGCCACAGCCACGATCCGATCGACCGCGCTCTCCGCCGGAAGGCGAACGACGACGCCCAGCGCCTCGATCGCGATCGTCTGCTCGGACGCAGACCCGTCAACCACAACCGGAATATAGGGGGGCGCAGACCCGGTTCCCCGCCGATCATCGCCAGCGCCACTCGCCGCCTGACGACGCCAGGTGCGCACCGTCTTCTCGCTGATGCCGTGACGGCGGGCAACTGCCGATATCGTGGCTCCCGGGCGCTCGCTCTCCGCAACGATCTGCGCCTTCACATCATCCGGCCAAGGCCGGCCATGCCGGTCCCCGCAAGCCGCTGCCCCGCTCGCGCCGGTGAGACCACGAGCGCGCGCCCGACTGCGCCACTGACGAAGAGTTTGCCCGGTGATGCCGTGACGAGCCGCGACCTCCTTCTGCACGGCCCCCGGCCTGTCGCTCTCCGCGACGATCCGTGCCTTCTCCTCGGCGGACCATGACCGCCGAGTGTGATCAGCCGGACCGGTTGCCGTAGATGGGGCCGCAGCAGATGGGGCGGCTTCCTCAGACCCTGACGCCTCGACCGAGTTGGCGCCGAAATCGTGGACACGCAGCAGATCCAAATCCGTCATCGCGATGCCTCCTCCAAGGCTCCTTGCCAAGGCCCAGAGTCAGCCGCGAAATCAGATTCGGTGGAAGTATGGGGCCTCGATACCGCTTACGGTGCAGGCGTCGGCACCGGCCTCTCTGGTGGAGGTCAACGGCGGCGGTGGAAAGCTTCGACGCCGTCATCGCGTGACGGAAACCTGGACGGAGGCGGCTTCGCCCATCGGTGGCGACGTGGTTACACAGTGCCCGAGGGGCGCCGGCAGACCGTGGCAATTGGTATCACGGGAGCCTCTTGCAAAATAGCTGAGTCGAGTTGCTCTTCTGCCTGAGTGAAGGCCTTTGCGGTGGGACCGGCCCACCCTCGTGAGTATCATGTGCTGCGCTAGCGCAAAACACCGCATGATGACCACGGAGGAGTGGAGCCGTGTCCCTGCGCGAGATGCTATCGGATTACTGGTACGCCTTTCAACAAGAGTTATTCCCGAGGCTCGAGAGCGAGCTTGGCCCGATGGGCGAGCGCTACGAGCTGTTCGTCGCGGTTCTGGAACTGGTGCGGGTCGAGGCTCTTCTGCCCTACTTCCGCGGCCAGGTAGGGCGGCCGGAGGAGGACCGCGCGGCGCTGGCGCGCGCCTTCATCGCCAAGGCCGTGTTCGACGTTCCGACGACGCGCGGCCTGATCGAGCGTCTTGAGGTTGACGGCAGGCTATGCCGGCTGTGCGGCTGGAGCGGTGCCGGCCGGCTTCCGAGCGAGGCGACGTTTTCGCGGGCCTTTTCCGAGTTTGCCGAGAGCCGTCTTGCGAACCGTCTGCATGAGACGTTGATTGCGCGGACGATGGATGGCCATCTTGTCGAGCACATCTCGCGGGATGCGACGGCGATCGAGGCGCGGGAGAAGCCGAAGCCGAAGGCAGCGAAGCCGAAGCGGCGCAAGCGGGGGCGGCCACGCAAGGGAGAGGCGCGGGCGAAGGAGCCGAGCCGGCTGGAACGGCAACTGACGATGAGCCTTCCGCAGATGCTGGCAGACCTGCCGAGGGCCTGCGATGTCGGCAGCAAGCGCAACGCCAAGGGCCATACCACCTCCTGGATCGGGTACAAGCTGCACGTCGATACCGCCGATGGCGGGATCCCCATCAGCTGCATCATGACGTCTGCGTCGACGCATGACTCCCAGGTGGCGATTCCGTTGGGAACCCTGACGGCCGGGCGGGTCGAGAACCTCTACGACCTTATGGACGCGGCCTATGATTCCATCGAGATCTGGGCGCACAGCATCTTGCTGGGCCACAAGCCGATCATCGACGTGAACCCCCGCCGCTCGGTCGAAATGCAAGAGGCGTTGAAGCAGGAGAAGAAGGCGCGGCGCACGCTCGGCCTCGTCTTTCCCGAGGAGCGTCGTTACGTCGTGCGCTCGGGGTCCGAGCGGATCAATGGGCGGCTCAAGGATGAGTTCGGCGGCCGCCATGTCCGCGTGCGCGGGTACGACAAGGTTCTCGCCCACCTCATGTTCGGCATGACCGTGCTGACGGCCAGCCAGCTGATGCGCCTTATCGTTCCGCCGATCTAGTCCGGCTCCTCTCCTTCGCCATCACCGCAGCCGCACTTCCTGAGAGGCGGAGCGGCCAAACGCGCCTGGAGTTCGGCGAAAATACCGAATCGGAGGCAGCGCCAACGCTGATCCGACCATGGTCGCGATCAAAATCGCGCCAATTGCCGTGCGCCGACGTCGCTGCTAGCTTGGGTGTTCTTGCGCCGCTCCGAGTCGATCAGAGTTTTGCAAGCGGCTCACGGGTTCGTCGCGTGGCTGGAGGTCACCGGCGCGGGCTCCGTGCGGCAAACAAGCGCATCGGTCTGCCGCGGTCGAGAGACCCGGCATCCGGCGCGGTGGAGACCGAGGAGGCCGCACGCAAGATCGCGATCCTGGGTCGTGAGCGGGCGTCCTGCGATCTGTATCAGTTCTCCTCGAAGCCGAACGAGTCCGGATCCAGCTTCAGGTCGAGGGCATTGGCCCTGACTGTCTCGACGACATCCTTGGGATAACCCGGGTGGGCTGACGTTCCCTCGATTTCGAGTGTGAGCCGAATGTTCGCCCCCGGCGATCCGGTGAGTTCCACCAGGAGCCCGTCCATGATGCGCGCAACTTCGAGACCGGCGCGCTCGGGCTCGATCGGGATGCTCGCGAAGAAACGTCCCGGAAGCGGCTCGGCTGGTATCGGTTCCGCTCCGGTCTGCTCCGGGCTCGGCCCGGAACCCTCAGGATGCCCGAGCGTGCCGTCGTCTTCATCGGAAGCGGGCTCGCGCTCTTCCGTTGGGATTGCTTCACGGCGAACCAGAAGTCCGTCGCCAAGACCGCCAGGCAACTGGGCCGTGCCGTCGATCACGCCCTCATAGGCGCCGGTGTCTTCATCGAAGCCCGACGCGTAGGCATAGGGGCTGGCCATGTCCTCCACCAGCCGCTGCAGCGCACCGTCGAGAGTGGCCTCATCGCGCAGCCGCGGCAGGTAGACGTAGGATGCGAACCACTTCCGGATTTCATCGACCGAAATGTGCGGTCGATCGGGTGGCCAGATGGGGTCGAGGCTTCTCATCAGGTTGCCGGGCCCGATCTCTCCGATCACGGTGCCGTCCGTGCCGGCCTTGTCCCAAACGGCTTGCGTGATGCTTTTCGCTGCGCCGCGGTTCACCAGTCGCGTCGAACGCATGACGAAGCCCCTGCTGTTGCCCGCGGCGTCGTCCTTCTCGCCGGGCGGTGCCGGGTAGAGCACATGGACCCAGGCTCCCCGAATGCTCTGCCGCAGGGCCTCGCGGCTGCGCCCGGCTTGCGTCTGCGCGTCGGTCGATTGCGCCTGTGTCAGATTCTGTCTCAGATCGGCGTCGTTCACGATCGAATCCCAGGCGCGCTCGCGGCGAGCGTTCTCGCGGGCCGCCCCGACGTTCGACGCGTCCGCAGCAACGAACACCAGGGCGTTACAGTATTGGCGCTGCCCGCCGGCCCTTCGCTCAAGCGTCTCGCGCGCTAAGGCGGCGGCCTTGGATCCGGGGCCTGCGCCGGCATCGTGCGGCGCCGACGGCGGCAGCATGATAAGCGCGGTGGAGCGCCGGTCCTCGATGTCGGCCGGGTTGTCGGGCGCCGCGTGCACCCGGGGGAACCCGGCGCGGCCGCGCTGTTCCTCGCGCAGGATTTCGACGATGCGCCGGTCGGCCCGTTCCTCGCTCACGTCCAGGGCACGGTCGGCGGCCAGCTTGTTCAGCGTCGGCTGGGGCGAGAACCAGTAGCTCTCGCCGTCGCGGTAGAGATGGGCGGAGCGCGCCGCGATCTCCTGCAGCGCTTCGCCGAATATGGCGATCTGGTCGCCGGGCTGGGCGCAGGCGAGCCGAAGCTCGGCGCCCGTCATGCCGCCCCGGGCGGCCCCGCCATGCGGCGCGGTGGCGAAGAACACCGACCGTGCCGCCAGCGTCGCCGCCTTCGATCTGGAAAGGCGCGGTCGCTGCGCCTCGATCCGGGCCGTCAGCGACTGATCGCCGTCGACTTCCGATTGCAGGATCGGCCCGAACGCGCGGTCGAGCGGCTCCAGCAGCGCGGTGCGCACCTTGTCGTCGCGGAACGGCAGCAGCGCCGGCGTGATCAGCGGCGCGTCGCTCTCCCCGCTCCACAGCGCATAGACGGCATTCGCCATGATCTTGAGGATGCCTCGGGTGCGCTGAAACTTGTCGAGCACCGACCAGTCGCCGGAGAACCGCCGCAGCAGCTCGGGATGGAGGGGATAGGCCCGGCGCATCTGATCCTCGTAGGCAGCGTCGGGCATCCCCGCCGGAAAGTCCGCCCGGTTGTCGCGGTAGAGCTTGCGAAACGCCCGGATCGTCTCGTCGCGCGCCTGCTCCCCCGCTTCGTCGAACGGCTGGAAAAGACGGCGGCGGACGATCTCGAAGGTCTCGATGCCGCTTGCAGGCGTCCACGCCGATTGCACGCGGCCGAAGATCTTTTCGAGCCGCCGGAGCGCGTCGCGGCCCTGCTCGTCGCCGACCTCGGCGCCGGACTCCGGCAGCGAGCCCACGACGACGACCCCCTCGGCCGCCGCAGCGGCCTCCGTCAGCGACTGGATGAAGGCGTGGAAGGCGTCGTACTCGAGGCCGCGCAACTGCCGCGCGAAGGCAACGACCTCGTCCATCAGGATCAGGCATGGTGCGGCACTTCGCAGGATCGGGATCAGCCGTTCCGATCCCGGATTGGTGCCGGCGGCCTCGGAAGCGGAGATGGTCTCGACCGCCTCCCAGCCGCCGAGGCGCCAGGCGAGGTAGCCCCACAAGGTACGGATCTCGCGGCCTTCCTCCGAATGCATCGCCTCGGCCGCGCCCTTGTGAGTGCCGACGAACACGGCTCGTTTGACCGGGCCGAGCGTGTCGATGCCCGCAGCCTCGAAGATCGGCGCCATGCCGGCGAGCCTGTGCGGCTCGTAACCAGCGTCGGCGGCGCCGGCCAGATGGTGAAGCGCCAGCATGGTGTGGGTCTTGCCGCCGCCGAAATTGGTCTGAAGCCCGATCACAGGATCGCCGCCCTTGCCCGCCAGACGCAGGATCGTTGCCGTGAGAACGCGCCGCAGGCCCTCGGTCGCGTAGGTGATGCGGAAGAACGCCGCCGGGTCGACGTACTCCTCGCTGCCCTCGCCCTGGTCGACCAGTGCGAGATTTGCGGTGAACTCGGCATCGGAGAAGCGCGCTTCGAGCACATCCGGGTGGGGCTCGCAGACCTCGCGCCACGGGCGCAGCGCTTCCGGTGCCGGAGGCTCGTCGAGGGCCAGCGCCCGGGTCTCCGGAGAGCGCCCGGCGCCGTTCGCTGCCCGCTGTTCGTCGTAGAGTTTCTCGACGATCTTCGCCTGCCGCTCGGCTGCCACCGCGACCGCCAGCTCCCGCATGGCGTCGAGATATCGCAGCGCCTCGCGAGAGGTCATCGCCCCGGTGAAATGTGCCGCGCTGTTGCGCGCGTCCATGGCAAGCGAGATGAAGCTCCGCGCCTTCCTGAGCTTGGCGTCGTGCCGGAACAGGTCGCTCCAGTTGTCGAGCACCGTCTTCAGGAGCGCATAGACGTCGAGCTCCCCGCCGGCCTCGTCACCTTGCGCGCGGCTCGCGTGGTGGCGCCAGTGGTTGCCGTGGCGGTCGCGCATGTGCCTGGCGACATAGGGACCGAGCCCGGTTCGGAGCGCTTCCAGGCTCCTTTCGACCCTCTGCTTGGCCGCAAGCGCCGCGTCCCGCGTGTCCGTACCGCTCATGGCGCTCCCTTCATGTCGATCAGTTCGATGCGCTCGCCGTAGCGGCGGAAATCGCCGGCGTTGAACGTCAGCAACCTCCGCTCGCCGTGGGCCAGCATGGTCGCCGCGATGTTGGCGTCGTGGATCTGCCGCCCCGCAACGGGCACCTCCCGGCACAGCCCCGTGAGCGTCTGCGTCACTCTCGGGCCGTCCTCAAGGATATCGAATACGGCCTCCAGCGCGGCAATGTGTGCCAAGGCCGCGTCCATGGCGACCGGCGAAGACCAGGATTGCGGGCGGGTCACCGTGGCCAGGTACTCCCGCAGGACCTGCCGGCTGATACGCAGCGCTTCGCCGCTCTCCCCGGCCTCCTGCATCCGCCGCCGGGCGAGGGAGTGGCTCGGGGCCGCCTCGAAACGCGCCCGGACCAGAACGTTGGTGTCAACGAACATGCGCGATGCTTCAGCGGCCGTGCTCGGCCTCGTCCTGCGGCCCGCCGGTCAGACGCCCGAACCCATCGTAGATCTGCTCGCGGCCGACCGTGAAGCCGGGAGGCCATGAGCCGCCGGGGATCGCCGGCCAGACCTCGTCGAGGTCGAATCTCCCTTTCTCAGGTGCTGCCCCGGCTATGTCGGGCGAGGCTTCCGTGCGTTCGAACACCAGGGTTTCCGCTTCGAGGTCCACGGCCCGCGTTTTCCATCCGGCCGCGTACCAGGACAGCACATGGCTGTGCCCGGCGCCCCGTTTCTGGTGTAAGCGGTACGCAGACCCCATACCGGAATCTGGCTTGACTACGACGGGGATTTCTTGAGGAGCGCCGTGAGCGCGCGAGTCATTTTGCCTCGGGCTGGAAGTTCCACGGCAGAAGCTCCTGGATGCCCGACTGCGGGTGGCCCTTGGCGATCTTCTCGAGCGTGCTCCGCATCCAGGCGTAGGGCTCGACGCCGTTCATCTTGCAGGTCTCGATCAGCGAGGCGATGCGGGCCCAGGCTTGCGCACCCTCGTCGTTGCCGGCGAAGAGCGCGTTCTTGGCGGTGAGCTTCAGCGGCCGGATTCGGTTTTCCACCAGGTTCGAGTCGATCTCGACACGACCGTCGTGCAGGAACTCCAGCAGCCCGTCCCACTGGTTGGCGATATAGGTCAGCTTCTCGCCGAGACGCGAGCGCGGTGAGACGCGCGAGCGCTGCTCGTCGAGCCAGACACCGAAGGTGTTCACGATCGGCGCCGACTCCTCCCAACGGATCGCGCGGCGCTCCGCCGGCGGCTTGCCCCGGATCTTCTTCTCGATCGCATAGAGCTTCGCGATCCGATTCAGACCGGCCAGCGCGATCGGCGATGCGCTCGAGTCGTATACCTCTTTCAGCTTCCGTCTTACATGCGCCCAACAGAGGGCCCGCGTCACAGGGCCTTCCGCCCGGTCCGGCCGCGCCAGGATGTTGTGGCCCGAGTAGCCGTCGAGCTGCACCGTCCCCGAAAAGCCCTCCATAAGCTCGGCGCCATACTTGCCGCCGCGGCCGGGCGCATAGCGATAGACGACGCCCGGCGGGTCCGTGCCGCTCCAGTGGCGCTCGTCACGCACAAGGGTCCACATGTAGCCCGTCTTCGTCTTGCCCCGGCCCGGGTCGAGAACGCGGATCGTGGTCTCGTCCAGACCCAGGTGATCCGACTTCTTCAGCTCATCCTCCAGGCAAGCGACCACGGGGCGCAGGTGAAACGACGCCTGGCCCACCCACGTCGCCAGCGTCGCACGGTGAACCTCGATCCCCGAGCGCTCGTAGATCTGCGACTGGCGATAGAGCGGGCAATGATCGCCGTACTTCGCGATCAGCACCTGCGCCAGAAGAGCCTCGGTGGGAAGGCCGCCCTCGACCAGAGCGGCCGGCGCCGGCGACTGCACCACCCCGCCCCCCTTGCACTTGTTGCAGGCGTAGCGGGGGCGCACGGTCTCGATGACGGTGAACTTCGCCGGCTCATAGTCCAGCCGCTCGCTGCGGTCCTCGCCGATCTTCGTCATCTCGCCGCAGCCGCAGGGGCACATGATCGTGTCCGGCTCGATCACCTCCTCGCGCCGGTCGACCTGGGGCCCGAAGCGCACCCCGCTGCGCGACCCCCGGGAAGAGCGCCGCCGGCGCTTGCCGCCAGCCCCCTCGTCCTGCTCCTGGTCATCTGCCTCGGGCCGACCGCCGGCTTCAGCGATCGCCGCCCAAAACTCCTCGAACGTAAGCTGGCGCTCGTCCTCGCCGAGCTTCTCGGAGCGCGGACCGAACAGCGCCTTCCTGAGCTCCTTGTTGAGATGCTCAAGCCGGCTGATCTGCTCCGCGCTCTGCGCGTTCTCGGCCTCCAGCCGTGCCGCCCGCGCTTCCGCCGTCTGCCTCGCCGCCTCCGCCGCGCCGCGTGCCTGCTCCGCTTCGCATAGGGCTGCTTCCGTCGCCCGGCGCGCCGCGCGCTCGTCGTCAAGCTCCGCATGCAGGGCCGCCAGCGCCGCCGAAACCACCGCAGGCGACGGCGAACCGGCGCTGCTGAGGGGTGAGGGCGTGACCTTCGGCATGGGCCACCCCTTAATCCGATTCGCCAATGCATGACCAGGGAAAAGTGCAGGCGGGACCGCGACCGAAATCTGCGGCCCCGCCTGCGTGCCGCCTCACTCCGCCGCCAGCGGGCGGCGAACCGGGCGGGCCTTCACCCGGCGCCAGTCCAGACCCTCGAAGAGGGCCTCGAACTGGCCCTTCGTAAGGCGCATCACACCATCCTCGATCCGAGGCCAGGCGAAGCGGCCCTGCTCCAGACGCTTGTAGGTCATCACCAGACCGCTGCCGTCCCACGCAAGGAGCTTGAGCCTGTCGCCGCGGCGCGAGCGGAAGATCACGATCACCCCGGAATAGATATCGAGGTCCAGCTCCCCCGCCGCCGTCGCCGCAAGCGCGTCGTGGCCGCGACGAAAATCAACCGGCCGCGTCGCCAACACGATGCGAAGCGAGGGGGCCGCGATCATGACGACGCCCGGCCCAGGCCCGAGGCCACCGCAACAATCCGATCGACCGCGCTCTCCACCGGAAGGCGAACGACCACGCCTAGCGCCTCGATCGCCACCGTCCGCTCGGACGTCACGCTATCAACCACCACGGGAACAAATGGCGGTGCAGAGCCACCAATCCGAGCGCCCGGAAGAGTTCCCTCCCGCGCGCGCCGCCGCCACTTGGTCAGGCTCGTATCGCTGACGCCATGGCGGCGCGCGACCGCCGCAACCGAAGAGCCCGGCTCAAAGCTCTCCGAGACAATCCGCGCCTTCTCATCGTCCGGCCAGCGTCGCATGGGGGCCGGCTCAGACGGAGCCGGGGCGGCTCCCTCAGAAGCTGGGATCTCAACCGAAGCAACAGCGACACCGTCGCCAGATGCCAAAATCGAATCTGTCATCGCGATCTCTCCTGTGTGGCTCGTGGTCAAGGCGGAGAGTCAGCCCCGAAATCAGATCCGCTGGAAGTATGGGGGCCCGATACCGCTTACTTTCTGGTTCGACCACCAGGGACGATAGAGGCGTGCCGAAACCGGCAGCTCGAAGCCGAGTAGAGCTTCGATCTCCTCGAAAGAGACGCGCCAGTCGGGCCCGGTCTTGGCGGCCAGATGGCGATAGAGCGGGGCGTACTTGCCGCGCGAAGCGGCTTCCCGGATCAACCGGTCCCTGTTCGCGGCCATGGCCCGCTCCTCCCCGGCATTCGCGGTAGTACTGACTTGCTTGTATATGTGCCGCCGGCAAGCGCCTGTCAAAGGCTGCCGCTGCCGCAATCGGGGTATTGGCGCACACTCCAATCGGTGGTTCGGGCATCGCCGTCTGACGGTCATCCCACTTTGATCGAATGCAGCGGCAGCGACTCGGTCTCCAGCGTGGACAGATCGAGCCGCCGCGAGGCATGGTCGATATCGAATCCGACCACGCCGCCCTCGCTGTCGAGATCGACGTTCAGCCCGTCTGAAACCTCCCGCGTCTCGGCCCCCGGTCCGGGCCGGAATTCGATGTACAGGCTGTCGGTCTCCTTATAGTAGTGCAGCTTCATCGTTCTCCCCTTCCGAAACCCCGGTCGAAGAATGCGTTGTGGACCGTTTCGCCATCGTCCAGCGTAACGACGCGCAGGATGCGAGGCGCGTCCTCGCCGGCCCGCCTGACTTCTCCCCAGAACCGGATGCGGCCGTCGGATTGCTCCTCGCGCCGCAGAGGCTCGGCGACGACCGCGGCGCACCATGCCGGGTCGATATAGGGACGTTTGCGCAGAACCTGCTCCCGGAAATATCGCGTCGTCTTCATGATCCGGCGGACTTCACCGAATTCTCGATCCCTGCGCTCACAACAGCGTCGGTGCCGGAGCCTCGGTCTCGAGGCGCAACGCGGTTGCTTCCAGCGCCGGCCACTCCTGGGCGAGCATGTTCCAGACCTGCGCCTCGGAGGCGCGGTCCTTGCGCTCGCAGATGTCGTAGAGGCGGTAGGCGAGCATGCGCGCGGCCTCGCCCCGTTCAGGCGGCATCTTCGAATAGAGCTTCGCGGCGGCGTCGAGGCCGCCGGCGGGCGAGTCCAGCACCCGCGCCAGATGCTGTGCGCATTCCCAGTCGGTGAGGCGCTTGTCGGTCTCGGGATTCCAGCTGGGCGGCAGCTCGTCGCGGCGGAGCAAGCGCGCCGAGCCGCCGCGGGCACTGAACACGCCGGCGTTTTCCAGATCGTCGATCCCGATGCCGTAGGCCTGAGCCATTGTGATCGCATCGCCTGACTTGCCGGCATCCATGCCGAAGATGTCGAACCAGTCGATGCAGAAGCGAGAATCGGCGTCGTAACCCGTCGCCTCCTCTCCGGAGAGTTCATCCCGCACCTGGTTGATGAGCGCGATCGCGGTGCGCACCGTCATCGGCGTGTCGTCCGGCTCCAGCACTCTCGAGGCAGCCGTGAAGACGCCCATGCCGGGACCGACCGAAGTCTGCGCCATGTCCACCGGGCTGACGCCGCCGGCGCGGATCTTTTCCAGCGCATCCGGCAGTTCGGTCCGCAGCCGGGAGACGAACTCACGGCGCGTCATGACGGGCGCATCCTCGGCCCGTCTACGGCAGACAAGGACAATGGACGAGGCGAGGATATTGGCGTTGATTCCGATGATCTTGTTGGCGAGTTCCGTCCTTACAGGCCATGTGCCGTCGATGAGGTAACCCGCATCAAAGACCGCCTGAAGAAATGTCGCCCAGCCCGGTGAAGTCAGGCCTTCTTTCGCGGTCTCGGACTGCTTGAACGCGTAATAGATGGTGACCGGAAAATGTTCCGCACCGGAACGATGCATGTTGGCGAGCGCCTTGCCCATGCCGTCCATGAAGAAACGCTCGGCCGCCTCCTTGCCGCCGTGACGGTAGGGCGTCGCAACGAGTTCTTCATCCTTCGGTGCGAGCAACCGGCGGAACAGATCGGGCCAGATATCGCGCAACGTGCGGCGTTGCCACACGTAGAAGAAATCGGACAGGTCCGCGTAACCGATGTTGTCGTAGTATGGAGGATCGGTCGCAATGATCGCGTTGTCGGTTAGGTGCGTTTTGCCGGCGGCATCCTGCTGGATGACCGAGGGATGTGTTCCCCGCACAGGCGACGCTCCGACAACTTTCCAGCCCCAGTCAACGCAGGCAGTCCAGTTGCCGGTAGACTCCGAGAACGGATTAGCCTCCGCGTAATCCCAAACCATCGGTAGGGCTTGGCGGCTGAACGTATTTCGCACCAAAGTCTTGCTTGAGTGCCAACTACAGATGGCGCTCCAGTAGTCGGCAGCCTTATCTGCAGCCAACCCCAAGTACGTTGCCACCGCGTCGGCATAGGCTTCGGCGCCGGTGCCGCCGTCGGCGAGGCGCGTCGCGTCGGCGTCCATGCGGGAAGACAGCGCATCCTCCAGCACCTTCTCGCGCGCTTCCGAAACCAGGTCCGAGAACGTCGTCAGCGCCACCAGCTGCCGGTCGGTGAAGAGATCGGCGTACGAATTCAGTCCGTAGGACACCGTCCAAAAGTTGCGAGGGTCGTCGGGCAGTTGTTGCTCAGGCCTCCACTCCGGCTCTGCGGCGTGCGCGGCTTTCTCCATGTCCTCGGCCGGATTGAGGTGGACGCGGCTACGCTGGCTTTCCGCCACAACAGCCATCAACCGGGCACCCATGCGGCCCGCCATGCCCTCGGCCTTGATGTGATCGCCGGAGATCGGAGCGCCCGAAACGAGGCAGACGAAGTTGGCGCCGCGCGCGGCCTTCGTTCCCGATCTGGCTTTCGCCAACTCGTCCGCACCGATACCGCTGGATTTCACGGTGAACCGGTAGGTGCCATTCTCTCGATCCACCTCCGGCACCGCCATGGCCTCCTTGCCCTTCTTCGACGACAGGACGAAAGAACTCGCCAACGGCACATGCGATCCCCGCATCATCGGGTCTGGCGAGGCGACGGTACGCGCCCAGAGCCAGGCGATGACGGTCAGCTGCTGCCCGGCATACGGTTTGAGGTCGGCCCGGTCCGCCGCCATCGCCTCGGTGACTGTGACCTTCGGATAGAGATGCCCGATTCGGGATTCGGCCTCGTCGCGCATCCAACGGCCGTAATGGCGAATGTCTTCAGCGAGACCCTGCGCGCCCTTCCATGCGACATGCATGTCGCGGCCGGGGTTGACGGGTGGGCAGCCGGCGAACTTCGGCGGGATTTCGCAGGTCGCCTTGGAGACCAGCACAGCGACCGGATTGAGGTCCGAGCCGTGCGCCTTCAGGCCGAGCCGCTGTGCTTCCAGCGGGATCGAGCCTCCGCCGCAGAACGGATCGCAGACCGGTGGCGCGTGCTCGGCGAGATACGACAGAACCGCCTCTGGATCGTGTTGTGGCGGGGGCGGCTCGCCTTGGCCCCGAGCGAGCGAACGGGCAATCTCGTACCGCGCCTTGGCGAGGATGTGCTCGTCGTTGGTCGCGTCCCACGGCACCATCTCGGCGATGATCCCGTGCAGACGCGTGCGCTCGCGCGCCTGGTCATCCTCGGCCGGGAACTTCTCCGGCCAGGCGGACGGATCGTCGACGAGTTGAGCGAACAGAACGGCCCGGCAGGCCGCCAGCGGCCGCCTCGCCCACCACAGATGCAGCGTGGAGGGGTGCCCGTGTCGAATCGACTTCTCCTTGGCCGACGCCCTGTTGATGGCCTCGAGCGGCAGCGAGACTTCGATGAGCTTCTTGCGCCGGATGGTCATCGGAGTCGCTTCCCAGCGGATCGGCCCTGTTGCGCAGCAGCCTCGATCGAGGCCACGGAGATCGCGCGGTGGACCTCGTTGAAACCTGGCTCCGGGCCGAACACCGGAGCGGGGTCGGGCACATAGAGAGGTTCGTGCACCGACTCTCCTTCGACGAACACCACGGCCAGGATGAAGGAGTCGCCGGAGTTGAGCGCGGCCAGCATCTCGTTGCGTGTGATTGTGACGGCGCGGGCGTCGGCACGGCGCCCCTTGACCTCGATGAAGCGGAGCCGCCCGGTCCCGGGATCGGCACTCTCGATATCGTAGCCCCGGTTTTCGGCGGAGACGTCGCGGGGCTCGAAGCCCAGGCTCCGCTCGCGCTCCATGACCGCCCGCATGGCCATGGCCTCGACCTCCGCGCGGGAGAGCGGGTCGGCGGCATCGGCGACACCGGCAGCGGCTTCTTCCTCGATCTTCTCCGAAGCCAGCAATCCCGCCGGCACGACCAAGGACGCGCCGCAGATCTCCGGCGGCAGCGGAGCCATGTCCCGCTGCCGCGCGATCTCGGCAAGCCGCTGCTCCAGCCGGTCGGTCAGGACCTCTGCCTGGCGCCGGAGGTTCTCGGAGTTGAGCCGGGGCTTCTTTCCGGCCCGCTCCTCGGCTTCGATCTCAAGGGCGCGGTGCTGGATGTGGGCGATCTCCCTACGCATTCGCTCCTTGACCGCGGCCTCGATCTTGTCGAGCTCGGCAAGGCGCCGTTCCTTCACCTCGCTCAGGTGCCGGGGCACGAGACCGGTGACCGCGAGAGTCCGCGCCCGCTCCTCCAGGGGCTCCTTGAGCCAGGGTGCTTCCGTGAGTTCCGCCAACCGGCCGCGTTCTTCCTCTCGCGCCGCGCGGCAATCGAGATAGGGCGCCGGTCCGCCGTCGATTGCCCTGCCGGCCTCGTCGAGCCAGACGAACTGAAGCCGCTCGGAGATCGATTGCGGCCTGCCGTGTCGTGTCGTCCGGCCGTCGCGGACGGCATGGCGCAGCGCGATCAGAACGCGCAGACCCTCGTGCCGGTCCGTCGCGTCCACCAGCACCGCGCCTCGCGCGAGCAGGTCCCGGTAGCGTTCCAGCGTGAGGTCGATCAGGGAGTCGAGCAACGGATGGCCCGGCGCCACCAGGGCGGCCTGCGGCTGGCCACCAACGCGCTCCTTGTCGAAGCAGATCCGCCGGTAGCGCGGCAGCACCGGATCGGCGCGGCCGATCAGGCGGTCGCGGTCGCGCAGGATCGGTGGGACGCGCGTGACCTCGAAGCGCCCCTTCTCGCGCGGGCGCAGGACACCGCCCGCCTCGGCGAAGGCGGCTTGGAAGAAAGAGCGGATGTGATGCGGCTGGAGCCGGCGCGCAGCCGCCCGCTCCATATCCTCCCGCACGCTCCGCACCATCGTTGGATCGAGACCTTCCTGCGTGAGCTTGTTGCGGGCCACGAGGTCGTTGACGTTGTCGACGTCGACCGCGCCGTCGATCGCCCGGAACAGGCGCTCGCGCACCTCCGGCCGCTCTCCGTACCTGATCGCCTCCATGAACAACTCCCGCAGGGGCCGCGCCTCGAACAGCTCGCCCAGCACGTCGTAGACCTTGCCGCCGAGGGCCTCCCGCGCCGTCTCCAGCTTCTCCAGGAGCCGCCGGTAGACCGCGCCTTCGCGGGTCTCGCTCGCCACCAGGTTCCACAGGTGGCAGACCTCGGTCTGGCCGATCCTGTGGATGCGCCCGAAGCGCTGCTCCAGGCGGTTCGGGTTCCACGGCAGGTCGTAGATGACCATGAGGTGGGCGCCGCGCTGCAGGTTGACGCCCTCGCCGGCGGCGTCGTTGGCCAGCAGGAAGCGCACGGCGGGATCGTCGTTGAAGGCGGCGATCGTGGCCCGCCGCCGGTCGCGCGGCACGCCGCCGTGGATGACCGCGACGCTCTCCGCCTCGCCGGTACGGCCGCGGATGCGTCCCGCCAGGTATTCCAGGGTGTCGCGCGCCTCGGTGAAGACGACGATCTTGCGCCCGATGTCCCGTGCGGGGTCGTGCAGCAGGGGATCGTCGAGGATGCGGTCGAGTTCGCGCCACTTGGTGTCCTCGCCGGAGCGGCGGAGGGCGCCGGCCATGCGTTCGAGACGTCCGAGCCTGGCGATTTCCGCTTCGAGCTCGGCAACGGTCTGCGCCGCCGTGGCCCGATCCAGAAGGGTGTCCTCGTGGGCCTCCAGCTCCTCTCCCGAGGCATCATCCAGGTCGTCCTCGTCGAGCGCTGGCGGGGCTTCCGGCCGCGAAAGCGGCCCGGCGGATCCGCCGCCCGCCTGCCCGAGCCTCTCTTCCTGCAGGCGCGCTTCGAGGCGCGACAGGCGCCGCTTGAGCGATTCGTGAATCGCGGCCGGAGAGGACGCGAGGCGGCGCTGGAGGACCTGCAGCGCGAAGCCCACGTTGTTCCGCCGTCTGGAGCCGTCTTCGGACAGGCGGTCGGCGCGGTTCATCTCTTCGCGGACGTAGTGGGTGACCGCCTCGTAGAGTGCGGCCTCGCGCGGCGACAGCGCATAGGAGACGGTGTACGCCCGGCGTTCGGGGAAGAGCGGGCTGCCGTCGAAACGGAACAGCTCTTCCTTGGTGAGCCGGCGCATCATGTCGGAGGGATCGACCTTGTGGATGCCTTCCCGGAAGCGCCCCTCGAACCGGTCGGCATCCAGGAGCCCCATGAAGAGCTGGAAATCGGCCTCCTTGCCGTTGTGCGGCGTCGCCGTCATCAGCAGGAAATGCCGCGCGAGCCGCCCTGCCAGCGCGCCCAGCTGGAAGCGCCTGGTGTACTTGACCTCCTGTCCGAAGAAGCTCGCGGACATTCGGTGCGCTTCGTCGCATACGATGAGGTCCCATTCGGGCGCGGATTCCAGCTTCGCCTTGAGATCGTCGTTGCGGGCCAGCACGTCGAGCCTGGCGATGAGGCGCGGCCGCTCGGCGAAGGGGTTGCCGGTCGCCGAGGCCTCGGCCTGCTCCCGACTCAGGATGTCGAAGGCGAGGTCGAACTTGTCCATGAGCTCGTCCTGCCACTGCTCCACCAGGCTTCCCGGCGCGACGATCAAGCAGCGCTCCAGGCTGCCCCGGATCAGCAGCTCCTTGACCAGCAGCCCGGCCATCACGGTCTTGCCGGCGCCCGGGTCGTCGGCCAGCAGGAAGCGCAGCGGCTGGCGATCGAGCATGGCGCCGTAGACGGCCGTCAACTGATGCGGCAGCGGTTCGATCCGCGAGGCATTGACGGCGACGTAGGGATCGAAGAGATGGGCGAGGCGGATGCGCAGCGCTTCGGAGGCCAGCCGGAACAGGCGGCCGTCGCCGTCGAAGGCGAACCGGCGGCCCGGCGAGACCTCCCCGAGCCGGGGCTCGTCGTCGCGAAAGAGAATCCGCTGGCCGAGCCCGTCCGGCCCCTTCCAGGTCACCTCGACGGCGCCGGGTCCGTAGGCGCGGGTGGCGACGACCTCCACCGCGCCGTCGCCGAGGATGCCCGCGAGCCGGGTGCCGGGAAGGATGCTCTCAAGCTTCATCATCGAAACGACTCGGTCGAATTCACCGGCGATGTGCCCGCGACGGTCGGCGGGCATGCGTTCCCGTGTCGGACCGTCCGCACGCCCGCACCATAGTTCGAAGGGACCGGGGTTACCAAGCCGATGCCGGAGGGGAGGGGAGGCTTTCAATAGGAGCTTATACGCTTAGCTAACCGAACTACAACATACGGGGATCCGTAAACCCGGAAACCCAACGTCTAGCGTTTTGGCTAGTTGGGCGTATAAGCCCCCAAGCTAAGGGGGTTCGGCCTCCGCGTGCTGCCCTCGGGCGCAAAGCGCTTCTTCGTCCACTCCCAGCATCGCGGCGAGCGCGTCTGGAAGATCATAGGCGATGCCGCCGCCATGGATGTCCGCGAGGCGCGAACGCGCGCCGTGACCATGCTCGCCGCCATTCGCCTGGGCGAGGACCCGCCACGCGATCCCACCGAGACCCTCTTCGAGGCCGTCGCCGAGGCCGCGTTCGAGCGCCGCAGCCGGGTCTGGAAGCCGGGAACGCTGGCGGTGAACCGGGCCTATCTGCGCAGCCAGATCCTGCCGCACTTCGCGGGACGCCAGGTCGCCGACATCGACAGCCGGGACGTCGCCAACTGGTTCGCCTCGCTGCGCGCCACCCCGGTCGCCGCCGACCGGTCGATGCCGGTGCTCTCCGTCATCATGCGCGAAGCCGAGGCGATGGGGCTCAGGCCGGAGGGCTCGAACCCGTGCAAGGGCATCCGGCGCTACCGCCGCAAGGGGCGCGAGCGCTTGTCCAGGTTATCGGCGTTGCCGCACTCATCGTCCTCCTCCGACGCTGGTGAGTCGATCACCACAGTCTATGGAGGTGGTCCAGCTCGTCACTACAACATATTGGGCCGGCGATTCAATTTGGAACGCGCTTGGTATCACGGCAAATTCGTTCTCAGTGCTGAGATCGAAGCCGCATCCGGGTACTGCATTGATCCAACAGCAGCTTTCGGACGAGCGCATCGGTTTTGAAGAGAAGATGCCGTTCGCGGTAATCGGTTGATTTTATGATGATTTCCCGAATGAATAAATCAGCCCTGCGCTTGGTATGATCTGGGCGCTGCCCAGCACACACTACGAGCCCAACTGCCCGCCGCCCCTCGACGACGGGGAACAACTGCCGCTGTTCCCGGAGTTGGATACCCCGTTCTGAGACGCCCGGGCGGCCGAGTGCGCAGCACTGGCCGGCACCGACCATGGTGCCGCCACCGCTCGTTCCCGTTCCCTGAAGCCCCTGAGCGTCGCGGGCAGCCTCCTCCCAACCAGCAGGACCAAACCATCCGTTCAACCCTCAAGGGGCGAACGGATATGCGTCGTCGCAGCTTGCTCATCGATCCGGAAAAGCCTGATCTATCCGAGAAATCCGCGCCTCCGGCGCTCAAATCAATCCGGCAACGCCGTCGTCATATTGCGTGCGAAACAACACCCGGGTCCTCGCAGGCAACGCCGGTCCAGGCTCGCCGCATGCTGCTCAGCACGCCGTCATCTCCCGCGCAATTCACCAACTTCACTCCCATCGTCGACTTGATCTCGACCTCTGGGAACTCGCGGCCGTGAAGCGGATGAAACGGGTGCGTCACCCGGTCGAGCCGCCGCTCGACGCATCCAAGGGGAGCAGTTGTGCGTCCAGTCCCATTCTCCTAGCGATTGCCTGGCCGATCCTCTCGGCTGCTGCCTCAATGTCGCGATCTGCGAGGTGAGCGTAGCGCAAGGTCATTCGCACATTGGAGTGTCCGAGCAGCCGCGAAACCACTGGCACCGGCACACCGTTCATCACTGCGTGGCTAGCCACGGTATGACGGAGGTCGTGGAGGCGCACATCCTCGATGCCGGCTTCCTTGCGGACCCGGTACCAGAGCTTGAAGTCCCGGTGGCGCGGCCGGGACGGATCGCGCGCCGACGGAAACACGAATGGACTCTCTCCCCGAGGTTGCCGTTCGAGAATACGCCGGGCCTGCGAATTGAGGGGGACCTTCCGGGGCCCGGTCTTGCTGTCGGCCAGCATGAGCATGTCGCCCTGGACCTCGGACCAGCGCAGGCGCACGATCTCGCCCCTGCGGCACCCGGTCAGCAGCAGGAGCCGGATCAGGTCGGCCTGCTGGCGGTTGCCCCGCCCGGCTTGCCCGTCGAGCGCCCTGTGGAGGCGGGCGATCTCCTCGCGGGAGAGGAAGCGGGTGAGCTTCGGCCGTCGATTGGGTTCGATGCCTACGGCCGGGTTGGCGTCAGCGTGACCGCGGTCGATGGCGAAGTTCATGATCTGGCGGAGGACGTCGAGGCCGCGGTTGGCGTTGACCGGGGCGGTCCGGCTGAACGTGTCGAACCACCGCCTGACCCGTGAGGTGGCAATGCGGTCGAGCGGGATCGAGCCGAACTCCGGCATCAGCTGGCTCGCGAGGAGCGAGCGGACACCCGTTTTCGTGGAGGGCTTGTAGCGCTCGAAATGCGCGTCCTTCCACTCGCCCTCGACGAACTCCCGGAACGAGGGGGCGCGGCGTGTGGGCACGCTCTCCCTGTCGGGCTCCGGGGCGAGCTGCCGCGCGAGGCATTCCCTGCGCGCCTCGGCGACGGTCCTGAGCGACACCGGACCCAGGGAGATGCGTTTCGAGCGCCCGCCGGATCGCTGCAACCAGACATAGCTCTTCCCGCCGCCGGGCCGGACCCGGACCCCGAGGCCGGGGATGCGGTCGTCCCAGACGGTGAACTCCCGTTCTCGCGGACGGAGACGTTCGACGGCGGCGTCGGTCAGCCGCACGCGTTCCCTGCCGGCCATCGATCAGTTTCCTTCCAGCACGGCGCCGACGGTCTCGGCGGCTTCCATCGTCATGACGTCGCTGAGGTGCGTGTACTTGAGGGTCGTCTCCGGGTTGGCATGGCCGAGCAGCCGACCGATCGCGAGCACGGTCTCTCCCTCGCGCAGGGCGATGCTGGCATGGGTATGGCGGAGGTCGTGGAGACGAACGTCGTCCAGCTCCGCCTCGGCGCGGAGCTTCCACCAGAACCGGTCCAGCCAGTTGTTGCCCTGCGGGCCTGCCGTCCGGCACGAGGGGAACACCCAGCGGCCCTTTCGCTCCAGGGCGTCGAGAATGTTCCTGGCCGGCTCGGACAGCCAGACGGTTCGGGGGCCCGTCTTCGAGTCACGGAGGAACAGGCGCCCCTCTCGATAGTCGGACCAGCGCAGCGTCAGGATCTCGCCCTTCCGGCATCCGGTCAGCAGGAGGAGGCGCACGACCGCCACCTGCTCCGGATGCAGCCCCTCATGGGCCGTGAGTGCCGCCGACAAGCGGCGGATCTCATCGTCCGACAGGAAGCGCTCCCGCCCCTCACGGCGGCAGCGCCGGATGCCCTTGCACGGGTTCGAGCCTTCGGGACGGAAGCCCATTGCCTCGGCCTCGCGCATGATGACGGAGAGCACCGGCATCGACCGGTCTGCGGCGACCGGGGTGGCGCGCAGCGAAGCGAACCAGTTGGCGACGTCCCGGCGGTCGATGTCGGCGATCTGCCGTCCCGCGAAGTGCGGCAGGATCTGGCTTCGCAGGTAGGCCCGGTTCACCGCCAGCGTTCCCGCCTTCCAGACCCGGCTGCGGCGCTCGAACACGGTTTCGGCGACGGCCTCGAAGAGGGTCTCGGCAGGATCGGGTGGCGGGTTCTCCCCCAGGCGGACCGCGGCGAGGACGGTCACGGCGCGCGATCGCGCCTCGCGGACATCCATGGTGGCGTCGTCGCCCATGATCTTCCAGACGCGCTCGCCGCGATGCTGGCAGTGGACGAAGAAGCGCTTGGCGCCCGAGGGCAATACCCGGAGGCCGAACCCCCTTAGCTTGCCGTCGCGAATGTCGTATGCGGTCTTGCGGGGCTTGAAGGCGCGGACGCGGGCGTCGGTAAGGTGGGTTCCAGGCATCTCCCCTCTTCCAGTTTCGGTTGCAGCCAGGGAACCGGGAGTTGACGGACCCGTCCGGATGCAACAATGTGGGGGAGAAAAAACAACCCTCGTTCAGATAGTTAGCACCGCAGGTGCGTGTTAAGGTGTATTCCGGTTGTTCCTCAGGCCGCCAGAATCCCCTTGAATCGATCTTCCCGTTGCTGCTGTTGCGCCTGTGGATCTGTGGGCAAGGCGCGTAGCGGCTTGTCCATCATATCCACAGGCGGGCCGTCCCGGTAGGCCTCGGCCGGCGTCCGCCCGCCGAGCGCCGAGTGAGGCCTCTCGGTGTTGTAGAAGCCGATCCACTCGGCGATGACGCGCCGGGCGGTGAGGCCGTCGGCGATCTCGTGGAGGTAGACCGCCTCGTACTTGAGCGAGCGCCACAGCCGCTCGATGAAGATGTTGTCCATGCACCGGCCCCGGCCGTCCATCGAGATGCGGATGCCGGCCGCCTGCAGGCGCCCGGTGAAGGCGAAGCTGGTGAACTGGCTGCCCTGATCGGTGTTGAAGATCTCCGGCGTGCCATAGCGCTCCAGGGCCTCCTCGAGCGCCTCGACACAGAAGCCCGCATCCAGCGTGTTCGACAGCCGCCAGGCCAGGACGTGGCGGCTTGCCCAGTCCATGATCGCCACCAGGTAGAGGAAGCCGCGGCGCACCGGGATGTAGGTGATGTCGGCGCACCAGACGTGGTTCGCCCGCTCGATCCGCAAGTCCTTGAGAAGATAGGGCCACACCCGGTGCTCGGGGTGCGGATCGCTGGTGCGCGGCGCCCGATAGACCGCCTGAAGACCCAGCAGGCGCATCAGCCGAGCGGCCCGGCGCCGCCCGATCCGCACCCCCTCGCGGCGCAGATGCCGAACCATCTGGCGGGCGCCGTAGAACGGATACTTCAGAAACAGCTCGTCGATCCGACGCATCAGCGCCAGCGTCTCCGCGCTCTCCCCCTTCGGCTTGTAATACAGCGAGGAGCGCCCGATCGACAGCAGCCGGCATTGCCAGCTCAGGCTCAACGACGGATGGTCGCGCACCACCATCGCCCGACGCTCGGCCCGGCTCATCGACCGGACCCGCGAGACAAAAAATCCCGCTCTACGATCAACTCCCCAATCTTGGCGTGCAGATCGCGGACCTCGCTCTCATGATCCCGCGCCCGGCGCTCGCCTCCGTTCGAGAAAACCTCCGCCAGTCCCTCGATCGCCTGGCGCTTCCAGGCGCCGACTTGGTTCGGATGCACCTGGTGACGCGAGGCGATCTCTTGGAGCGTCCGATCACCCCGTAGCGCATCAAGCGCGATCTTCGCCTTCTGCTCCCCCGAAAACCTGCGTCGCTTGCCGCTCATCTGCATTCCTCCGTCAGACGGTGGAATACACCTTAACGACCTGTCCGATTTTCCGGGGCCACCTCAGCGTACGAGGTTTCGGGACGCTCTGGCGTGTGAATGGTAGGCGAATATGCTCGAGACCGACGATCGGCTCATCGACTGAAAAACAACAGGGTCCCTCAGCCAAACCTGCAGGGCCGCTCTCGCACCACCGCGATCACGACGACCAACACCACAAGCCGGACCGCGCTCAGCACTGCAGATCGGCGCCACGCCGATCAACGCTCCACCACATCAGGCTGTCAAAATGAGCGAAAAGGCTTATCCCTCTGGCTCCGGCTTCTCCATATGTGGGGTGCCGGCCGCGTCGGCAAAATCATTCGCCATGGTCCCGGTTCTTTCCCTGTTTCAAGGACTTACCCGCCGAATGGCGGGCGACCCGGTGCCCCACATATTGAGAAGCCGTGCTCAACGGGATAAGCCTTTGAGCGAATACGCGCGCTTTTGCGTGATCGCCACCACCCTCCCGCCTGTTCCGGCTGTGGCGCTGAGCTCGCGGACGCCGACCGGCAGGGCGCGCCCGCCTGTCGGCAGGTCTTCGATGTACCCGAGCCGCAGCCTCTCGAGGTCACCGAACACCGCGCCCATCGCTGCCTCTGCGGCGCATGCGGCACGCTGACATCGAGGAGGCGCACGAGGACGATGGCTTCGACATCACTCGCTCGCGCCCCTTTGGTCATGTCGCAGAGGTGTTCGCCGTCTTGCGCGGGCTGGATCACGAGAAGCAGATTGTCGGCAAACGCTCGCGGCCTCGCGATCTCGAGGTGGCCATGATCGTGGCCCGCATCGTGGCGCAGCGCTCGAAGCTCGCCACCGCGCGCGGGCTCAGCGGCGACAGCCTGCGGCGCGGCCTCGGCAAGGCGCTCTCCCTGAGCGAACCCGACACGCGAGGAACCGGATACGGTAATGCCCGCACGTCCGGCTCCCAGGGGGGAGAGACGCGGCGACGACCTCTCCTACCCGCCCCCCTAGGCGAGGTCGACGAAGACGAACTCTACGAGGCGATGGACTGGCTCTTGGAACGCTAGGGCAGGATCGAGCGGCGTCTAGCCATTCGCTGCACTCAGGCCGAGAGCACAGTGACAATGTAGCCGCCGGGCTGGCGGTTGGAAGCGTTCCTCGTTGGAGTGGTGAATGGGCGTGCCGTAGCGACGCCCCGAGTCTGGCGAGGCAAGCCAGCTATCTTGAGCTTCCAGACGAACGCTTCGCCCATTCCCGTCAGCGGCAATCGTGAGCTTGACCATACTCTCGCCTCTCGTGGTTTCCACGAGGGAGCGACGGTTCCGCGCGCCTATCGGAGTCGACGATTGTGGATCGAGCGACCATTGCCAGCTGCTGAGCGCCGTCAGCACCGAATGATTGACCCAGAGTCGGCCGCGCCCGGCTGGCCAGGAGGATAAGGCCTCGTCTTCTTTCCACTGGTCGAGTATCTGAACGGAGAGGTTGGTCTGGCGAGGCCAGTGATCACGGATGACACTCCAGGAAGCTGCTTCCAAATTCGGTTTCGAGGCGAAATCGAAGCTCTCGAACCCCGCTGCAAGCGGTGCGCCCGAGGACCAGTTGCGCACGCCGCTGGAAGGTCTCATTGCGAACCTCGCCGAACTCACGGGGCTGCCGCCGGGCACCGTCGTGGCGGTCGGCGAGACATCGCTCGCCGATCTCAAGACGCGACCCGACTATGCCGTCACCCGCCGAAACGCCCTCATCGGCTTCATCGAGGTCAAGGCGCCGGGCAAGGGGGCCGATCCCCGCCGCTTCCAGGACCGGCACGACAAGGAGCAGTGGACGAAGCTGCAGACTCTCCCCAACCTGATCTACACGGACGGCAACGGCTTCAGCCTCTGGCGGAATGGCGAGCTCGAGGGCCAGGTCGTTCACATGGAGGGCGACGTTGCCGATGCCGGCAACAAGCTAGCTGCGCCGGACGGCCTCGTGTCGCTGTTCGCCGACTTCTTTCAGTGGGAGCCGCAGCCGCCCCGCTCGGCCGTACAACTCGCCGTCGTCACGGCACGCCTGTGCCGCCTGCTCCGGGAAGAGGTTTCGGAGCAATTGGGGCAAGGGTCTGCCCCGCTCACGAATCTTGCCGCGGACTGGCGGAAGCTCCTGTTCCCGAGTGCGACGGACGAAGCGTTCGCGGACGGCTACGCTCAGGCGGTGACTTTCGGCCTGCTGATGGCGCGGGCGCGCAGCATCGCCCTCGCCGAAGGTCTGGACCGGGTCGCTCACGAACTGCGCCAGACCAACTCCCTGATCGGTACTGCGCTTCGCCTCCTCACCGACGACGCCGACAACCAGGCGACATTGAAGACCTCGCTCGCCACGCTGACGCGGGTGCTCGACGCGGTTCACTGGCCTGCTGTCAGCAAGGGCAGCCCGGAAGCCTGGCTGTATTTCTACGAGGACTTCCTGAGCGTCTACGACAACGAGCTGCGCAAGAAGACGGGCTCTTACTACACCCCGCCGGAGGCGGTCGGCGCCATGGTCCGCCTGGTCGACGAGGCGCTGCGATCCGACAGGAGGTTCGCTCTCGCGGAGGGCCTTGCTTCCCCGGACGTTACCGTCGCCGACCCGGCTGCTGGGACCGGCACCTATCTGCTCGGCGTTCTCCGCCGGATTGCGGAGGCGACGGAGGCCGACCAAGGGCCGGGGGCAGTCCCCGGCGTAGTCGAAGCCGCCCTGTCCCGCCTTATCGGTTTTGAGCTTCAGTTCGGCCCTTTCGCCGTGGCCCAGTTGCGCCTCCTCGCCGAGTTGCAATCGCTCCTCGATGACGCGAACTCGACACCCGCAATGCGGCTCTTCGTGACCGACACGCTCGGCAACCCTTACGCCGAGGAGGAGTACATCCCGCAGATCCTCAAGCCCCTCGGCGAATCCCGCAGACGCGCGAACGAGATCAAGCGGCAGGAAAGGATCACCGTCGTCATCGGCAACCCACCCTACAAGGAGAAGGCGAAGGGCCTCGGCGGCTGGATCGAGAGCGGCACGACGGCCGATGTGCCCACGCCGCCCCTCGGCGAATGGATGCCGCCCACCGACTGGAACGTCGGCGCCCATGCCAAGCACCTGCGCAACCTCTACGTCTATTTCTGGCGATGGGCGACATGGAAGGTGTTCGGAGACGGCGACCGGTCACGGATCGAAGGGCGCGAGGCAGACAGGAAGGGCATCGTTTCCTTCATCACGGTGGCGGGCTTCCTCAACGGACCCGGGTTCCAGAAGATGCGCGCCGAGCTGCGCCGTGACGCGGATGAGATCTGGGTCATCGATTGCTCGCCGGAGGGACATCAGCCGGAAGTGCGCACGCGCATCTTCCAGGGCGTGCAGCAGCCCGTGTGTATCGTCATGGCGCTGCGATGCACGGACGAGGGGTCATCTGCCCCGGCGCTAGTGCGATATCGAGCGCTGCCGTCGGGCCACCGGAACGACAAGTTTGCTGCGCTGGATGCGATCGCGCTGGACGGCAGCGGGTGGACGGAATGCTCGTCCGAGTCCCGCGCCTCGTTCTTCCCCAGGGCCGCCGGGGCGTGGGCGGAGTTCGCTCCGCTTGAGGACCTGTTCACCTACGACGGCTCCGGCGTCATGCCCGGACGGACATGGGTTATCGCTCCCGATCGCGCCTCGCTCGCGCGCCGGTGGGAGGCGCTTCAGGCTGAACCCGACGCCGGGAAGAAGCGCATGCTCTTTCACCCGCACCTTCGAGGCGGCAAGCCGGGAGACAAACACGTCGACAAGGTGCTTCGACGGAGGCTCTATGGTCATGAGTTTCGCTCCGGCTCTGTGGCCTCTGACAAGGGCGCCATGATTCACCCTGCTCGATACGGATTCCGTTCGTTCGATCGGCAGTGGATCATCCCGGACGGTCGGCTCATCAATCAACCTAACCCGACGCTCTGGGAGAACCATTCGGACCGACAGGTCTACTTGACGGCGTTGCAAGCACACGCGCCCACTACGGGTCCGGCGGTCACGTTCTCTGCCGCGATACCCGATTTGGATCACTACAAGGGATCATTCGGAGGTCGCGCATTTCCCCTCTGGGCTGACCGCCACGCTCAAGAGCCGAATCTGAAGTCAGGCTTGCTCCGCGAGATGGCCGAAGCTTTGGGGATCGCCGTCAGCGCCCCCGACCTGATGGCCTACTTCGCGGCGATTGCCGCGCATCCTGCGTACACGGCTCGATTCCGATCCGACCTTGTCCAGCCGGGCCTGCGCTTTCCGATCACTGCCGACGCCTCGCTCTTCGCCGAGGCCGCCGAGATCGGACGAGAGGTCATCTGGCTCCACTGTTTCGGCGAGCGCTTCGCCGACACTGGTTCAGGTAGACCCAATGGCCCGCCGCGGATGCCGGAAGGCGAGCGCCCCGTCATCCCGAAGGACGGCGCGATCCCGACCGATCCAGAACGCTATCCCGACCGCATCGAGTACGATTCCGCCGCCCGTCAACTGAGAGTCGGCGACGGCTTCGTCGACAGCGTGTCGCGAGCGGTGTGGGAGTACGAGGTCTCTGGCAAGCAGGTGCTCGCGCAGTGGTTCAGCTATCGCCGCCTTGACCGCTCCCGCCCCATCATCGGTGACCGGCGTCCGCCGTCGCCGCTCGAAAGGATCCAGCCCGAAGGCTGGCTTGCCGAGTACACCACGGAGTTGATGAACGTGCTCCACGTCCTGGGTCGTCTGATTGCACTCCAGGCTCGCCAGGCCGATCTGCTCGACCGCATTTGCGATGGCCCCCTGTTGAGTGGTGATGACCTTCGTGCCGCCGGTGCCTTCGACGCGTCCCGCACAGGCCGCGGCGGCAGCGCGGACGAGCGGCAGGACAATTTCCTCGACACGCCGGACGCGTAGACCGTTGGGAGCGGTGTTGTTCGCGCTTGGCTCTCGCGTTAATTGGAACGCGATCGGCGTGGACTGGGGTGGAATACGGCCCCCGACAATTCGTCGGAATCCCTGTCGGCGGCGGAGTTGATTTGGTTCTTGCTCCGGGGTTGTTGTTCGGCGTCGTTGTTTGACCACTCGGAATCAAAGCGAATCAACGCCTTACTACGCTGATCGGCGTCCAACACGCGCGCCGAACAACAGCCGCCGATCGAAAGCGGTACGCTCGTCGGCGTGCCAGCCGGAGTTGCTCGCGGGCGCGTTCGCCGGATCGTCGCGGAGCGCCGGTGCCCGAGGCGCGCTTCACCATCGTCGAGATCGCCACCGGTCTGGCGTTGGACACATTCGAGACCGAAGCCGAGGCCATGGCCGCGCTGGCGTTTCCGGGCCTCGGTTCCGACGGGGTCGAGATTGTCTCGGATATCGACCCGGCGCTGACTGCGTGGGAGCCGCCGGTTCTGCGTCGCCCATGCGACTTGCCATCGCTCAGCAGGTTGCGAGAATCTGTGCTGCCGGTTTGCACGGGGTCCGACTGCGGCCGCCGACGGACATGCGTCCCGAACTCGACGGAATGCGTGGGAGCCGGCCGAGACAGGGATTGCCGGTTCCCACGCTTTCCTCGCGGAGACCCGTCCGGGCGGCCCGAGGCTACATCCCGGTGTGGCGCTCCGGCAAGGCGCCGGCCATCCAGGCGGAAGACTCCTCTGGCCTTTGCTGCAGCTGCGTGCGCCTGCCGAATTCTCTCCACGGGGCATCGCTCCTTCGCGGCGCCTGGCCGTTCATCTCGTGCACCCGCTTCTGCTGCAATTGCCTGGAACCGTCTTGGTCGGTGGGTGTTATTCTGTCGGCGGATGGCCGTTTCGCGGTCCGCGTCACGCGGATCAGGGAGGCGCGTGGCGGCCGGCATTGCTGACGTGCCCTTCGCATGTCGGCATGAGAGGAGCGCGCCATGAGTTCCACCGACAACAATGGAAACCAGTCCCCGCCGCCGGACGATGAGGATCGCAGTCTTCTGTTCGGCTCCACGAAGGCCGCAGCGGAGCGGGCTGGTGACAGGCAGAAGCCGCGCCGACCACATGCGGGTGCCGCGTCGCCACCTCCCCCTAATTCCCCGCCCGCGGCGGAGGCGGCCACGGACCCTGCGGGCCGGGCCGGGCCGGTCCCGTCATCGGACGTTGCGCCGACCGCGGTCGCGTCGACCGAGGTCGCGTCGTCCGACGCGGTTCTGCGTCGCATGCTCGCCCTGTTGGAGGATATGGACAAGAAGGTCGCGGTCTTGTCGGCTGGCGAGACCGATCTTGCCGCGGCAGCCCGGACCATCGCCGGGCAAACGGAGCAGGTCGGCGCGGCGACCGAGTGGGTCAACGACATCAAGGCGGCGATTTCGGAGATCCTGGCGTCGACCGGCAAGCAGATCGAAGGGCTGAAGAGCGGGAACAGGGATCTCGACGCGGCGCTGGCGCAGCTGAATGTGCTGAAGGAGGGGCTGGACAAGGTCGTGGCGTCGCTCGACGCCACGGCGAAGGGCCTCGACCGGAGATCGTCGGAGTTGGGGGCGGTCAAGCAGGAACTCGCCGGGTACTACCGGGAGTGGATCGCCGAGGCGAAGACCAGCCTGGGCGAGATGAGGGCGCTGTCGAAGCGTCTCGACGCGGGCGATCACATGGTGACCCGTCTGGAGACGTCGATCGGCCCCTGGACCGAGCGCATGCAGGAGAGCATCGGGGCGAACAGCGCGGCGCAGCGCGATGCTGCGGCGAAGACCGCCGACAACGTGGACAAGCTCGCCATGACGGGCTTCAGGTTCCTGCAGGAATTCGGCACGGCCAGGGGGGAGGCGCTGAAGGAGGCCCGGCAGGAGTGGACGCGCATTCGGCGCTGGACGCTTCCGGCGCTGGCAATCGCGCTGGCGATCGCCGCGCCGCTGTTCGTGTTTGCGGGCGCGCTTGGGCAGAGCGAGTTCGGCGCATTCGCCCCCTACGACGACACTGGGGGCTGGAAGCAGGGGGTGTGGGAGCGTCACGGCCGGAAGGTCAAGGACTGCATGCTCAAGTCCTGGCGGGCGGGCGAAGTCGTCACATGCAGCTTCGACGTCCGGCACCCGTGATCGGCGCGGCGAACGCGGCAGCTCTTGCCGCCAAGGGCCGAGAGGCATGGTCGCGAGCCTGAGCGATCTCGGCTCGAGCGCGATGACGGTGGCGTATTTCGAGCGCGAGGGCTACTACGCGAAGAACGACGCGCGGCACCGGCGCGCGAGCTTCTGGCACGGCGAGGGGGCGGCGGCGCTGGGCCTGCCGCAGCACGTCTCGCCCAGGACCTTCGAGCGCGTTCTTGCCGGCCACGTTCCGGGGACGGAGATCCGGCTCGGCAGGGCGCGCGGCGGGGAGCACGAGCACCGGCCTGGGCTCGACCTCACGCTGTCTGCGCCCAAGTCGGTGTCGCTGGAGGCGCTGCTCTACGGCAACCGGCAAGTGCTGAGCGCCCACGACGCGGCGGTCAGGTCGACGCTGGACTGGGTCGAGGCGGAGCTTCTGCAGACGCGCGGCTATGACCCGGCGACAGGGCGGCGCCCGCGGGTGGCGGCGGACGGCCTGGTGGCGGCGGGGTTCCGGCACCTGACGAGCCGGGACCAGGACCCGCAGCTGCACACGCACTGCGTCCTCGCCAACATGACGCGCAACCGGGCGGGAGAGTGGCGGAGCGTGGAGCCCACGGAGATCCGCCGCAACGTGAAGCTGATCGGCGCCTGTTACCGCCACGAGCTGGCGCGGCGGCTGATCGATCTGGGCTACCGCACGGAGACGACGATGATCGGCGGGGTCCCGGGATTCGAGATCGCGGGCTACCCGCGCGCGCTGCTGGACACGTTCTCGTCGCGGCGCCGCGAGATCCTTGCCTGGCTGGACGAGCACGGTCTGCCCTACAGCGCGGCGCTGACGCAGCAGGCGGCGCTGATCACGCGCAAGCACAAGGTCGACAAGGATATCGACGCGCTGAAGACGGAGTGGAAGGGGCGGGCCGAGGGGATATCTCATGACCGCAGCCTCTCCCGGCAGGATCGCGCGCAGGACAGGCGCCAGTCGCGAGAGACCCACAAGGGCCGGCCCTATGTAAGGACGGAACAGGAGCTGCGGCCCGACCGCCAGGGTCTCAGCCCCCGCGAGATCGTCTGGCGGGCGGTGGAGCATCTTGCTGAGCGCGCGTCGGTGCTGCGGGAGAGCGATATCCGGGCGATCGCGCTGAGCCATGCGCCTGGCCGGCACGAGCTCGGCGAGATCGACGCGGCGGTGACGGGGCTGCTGGCTGACGGCCACCTGGTGGAGGCCAGGGTGCGGAGCGGGCGCTCCTTCGTGACGGGCGAGGCGCTGCGGTCCGAGCGCGAGATCGTGGTCCGCATGCGCGATGGCGTAGGTGCTGGGGACGCGCTGGCGGAGGAAGCGCGCGTATCGCATCGAATGGAACAGACCACCCTCACCGAGGGTCAGAGGGAGGCGGTGCGCACGATCCTGCTGTCGCGCGACCGGTTCGTGGCGGTGCAGGGCGCGGCGGGGACGGGCAAGACGACGATGCTGCGCGAGGCGCTGGACCTTATCGGCGAGCGCAAGGCGATCCTGCTTGCGCCGTCGTCGTCGTCGGCGCGGGTGCTGGCGGACGAGACCGGCGCGCGCGCACGCACGCTGCAATGGTTCCTGACGCGCTATGGCGACGTCGGCAATGCGGAGAAGACGGCCAGTGCAAGGCGCGAGCACGAGGGCTCGGTGCTGGTGCTGGACGAGGCGTCGATGACGTCGACGGCGCAGATGCAGCTGCTGATGCGGATCTCGGAGCGGCTGCGCGTCGCGCGGCTGGTGCTGGTGGGCGACCGCGGCCAGCTGCGCGCGGCCGGCGCGGGCGAGCCGTTCCGCGCCCTGCAGGATGCGGGCATCGCGATGGCGGAGATGGACGAGATCCTGCGCCAGCGCGATCCGGGCCTCAGGCGCGCCGTGGAGGCCCTGCAGCAGGGCCTGCCGGCGGAGGCCGCGCAAGAGCTCGAGGTGCGCGAGGTGGCGCACGAGGAGCTGGGGGCGGAGGCGGCCCGGCTCTGGCTCGCGCTCGACGGGGAGCAGCGCGAAGGAACGGCGATCCTCGCGCCCACCCACTTCCTCCGCGCCGAGATCCACCGCGCGGTGCGCGAGGGGCTCGCCCGTGAGGGGGTGCTGCACGGCCGCGAGATCGAGATCGAGCGCTACGTGAACCGGCACCTGACGGCGGCCCAGAGGGCGGACGTGCGCAACCACGAGCCGGGGGACGTGGTGATCTTCCACTCGCGGGTGCCGCCGTTCAGGGTGGACGATGGGGACGCCTGCCGGATCGCCCGCGCCGAAGGCGGGCTGGTCTTCCTCGAGCACCCCTCGGGGCGCACGGTCCACATCCGGCCGGACGACCACTGGGTGCGCTACCGTTTCGGGATCTACGAGACGGCGCGCATCCGGATCCGGGCGGGCGACCGTGTCCGCTGGACCAGGAACGACAAGCGGCACGGCCTCGTCAACGGCGGGGAGGCGGTGGTGCTGGGGATCGACTCCCGCCGGGTGAAGTTCGACCTCGGCGGCGGCAAGCGGCTGTCGCTTTCCCGCGACGATCCGCAGCTTCGCCATATCGACCACGCCTGGAGCACGACGGTGCACGGGGCGCAGGGCATGACGCGGGATGCGGCGATCGGCGTGCTGGATACCGGGCACGGCCGTCTGACCGGCCAGGCGGGGCTCTACGTGGAGGCGAGCCGGGCGCGGGACCGCTTCGTGCTGGTGACCGACAACCGGGAGAGCCTGGAGGAGGCGCTGGAGCAGAACGCGAGTATCCGCATGACGGCGCTGGAGGCCGTGGGGGACGACGATGCGCCCCCCGGCCCGGCTGATGCAACCATCGGGATGCTGCGCGAGCTGAGGGACGACTGGCGTGCCCTCGTGGCGCGGGCCGAGGCCGAGCGTACCGCGCTCGACCGGATTGACGGCTACGCCCGGATCGTGACCGGCGTACATGCCCTTGCTGCCGAAACGGATCTGCCGCCGGAGATGCAGGGCTTCGTCGACGAGGTGCGTGAGCGGGACGCCGGGATCGTGGAACGGCGGCGCGACGCGCTGGCCTTCGTGCACGAGGCGGAGATGCACTGCCGCCGGCAGCCTCTCCTCAAGTGGGCGGCGGAGGAGCGCGGCGTGGCGGTATCCGCGCTGCCGGAGCATGCGGCGTGGCGGGCCGAGGGCGCGGCGCTGGAGGAGACCGGTAGGCGGATGCAGGAGACCCCGGGCTTCTTCGGGCGGATCGCGGCCGCGCTCGGGCGGATCGCGCAGGGCTTCCGGCTCGACGAGGGAGAACGGTTTTGCGAAGCGGTCGCCCGCCATGAGGCGGAGGCGCAGAGACTGGGGATCGACCCCGGCGGGATGGCGGGGGCGGCGGGGCTCGTGCAACGGGCGGAGGCGCTGGGGCGCCACGAGCTCCCCGAAGCCGTGCGCCGGACGGTCGCGGCGTGGGTCCCGATCACCGAGCCGTCTTCTCGGGAAACGGTGCAACGACTCACTCCGGATGACCTTGAGGCCGGGCGCCGCATCGAGGCGTTTCTGCGGGACTGCCGGCATCGCCTGGAGGAGGTCGTGCCTGCGGCGCAAGACCTGGACCCGCGGATCGACGCGGCTGAAAAGCTTCGCCGCGAGGGACTGCGGCTGCTCGGCGAGGGCGAGGGAGCGAAGCTCGACGATCCGGCGCGTGCGCGCCTGTCCCGCGCAGCCGACGAACGCGAACAAGTGCGCGATGCCGTGGACGCGCTGGGGGCGGAAGTTCAAGGGCTCCGTTCACGGGCGTTCATGGAACTCAGCGGGACCGTCACCCGGCAGGGCCTCGAGGCGCGCTGCGATCCGGTCGACTTGCCGGCATGGGGGAACTTGCGGGATCGCGCCGAGGCGCTTCGGGGCGAAGCGGGCCTCGCGCCGGACGCGCGGGAGGCGGTCGATGAGGTGCTTGCCCGTGCTGCCCGCGTGGAGGCCGAGATCGCCCCCGTCAACGCTTTCCTCGAAGAGGGTACCCGGCACTTGGATCGGCGCGCGGCGCTGGACGAAGGGCGCGGCATCGTCGAGCCTCCATCCCCGGATGCGGTCCCGGTCTGGCGGGAACGCTCGCGGGAGCTTCGCGAGACCGCCCTTCATCTTCTGGGAGAGTCGCCGGCCGACACCCGGGAGATGCTGGCCGCAGCCAGGCTTGCCGACATGCCGCGGCTTCAGGGCCGTGTCCGGGAGGTGCTGAACCGGTTGGAGACCCTGGAGCTGCGCGACGAGGTCGCGGAGTTCCAAAAGCTTGCGGCTACGGTCGAGCGGCGAGCCAGGCGGCAGGAAACGCTGCCACTGCACGCCGAGGGCTACGGCCGCGCGACGGAGATGGCGCAAACCCTCGCGAGCCGCGCGGCCTTGCCGGAAGCGGCACGTCATGAGGCGGCCAAGTGGCTCGACCGCGACCGGAACTGGAAGGAGGACCTTGCCTCGGCGCTGAAGCTTACCGCGTCGCAGCAGCAGTATGTCGACACGGCCGGTCTCCGCGAGACCCTCCGCGAGGCCGCGTGCCGGCCGGTCGTGAGGGCGGCCATCGGGCGGGAGACCGCCTGGCTCGCCCGCTCGCCGACGCCGGAGCAATGGACGGCGTGGACCGGCGACGAGCCGCTGGTCGCGGGCGACCGCATCGCCTGGCGCGCTGGCGGCACGGTGCACCAAGGGGCGGTGGCGTTTCCGGGGGAGACGGGCGGCGTGCGCGCGAACGACACGCTGTTGGTGAGAATCGTGCAGCCGGCGGACGGGCCCGCTCTTGACGACGCAGGCCGGATCGTAGAGATCCATGCGCGGGCTCTGCGGGACGTCAGATGCGTCCGTGCCGAGTGGTCCGACGAGGGGCTCAGGCAGCTGGAAGCCGCCCGGCAGTACTCCGTGCCCAGCGCCGGATGCCGCTTCGCCTGTCCCGAACCCGTCGCGGGCGACCGCATCGCCTGGACCGAGGCTGTCGGCCGGAACGAAGCGGTGCGGACGGTCGAGGCCGTGGTCGCCACGCGGATCGAGATCGCCGACGAGCACGAGTTGGGGCTGCGGGTGATCCACGCCTCAGGTCCCGAAGCGCCGGAGCCCGGCGCCTCGATCCGGCGCACCGCAGACGAGGTCACCGCGCGCGGCTGCTACCGCGCCGCGTGGTCCGACGAGACCCGGCGCGAGGCCGAACTCGACCCGCAGAAGGAGGTGCGGGAGCAGACCCTGAAACAGGGCCTCGAGCACTCCCGCGGCGGGGGGATCGGCATGTGAGCCAGTCAGGCCTGCACCGCTGCCTCCAGAGAGAGCATGTTCGGATATCCGTTCAAGCTGCTTGCCGGGGACGCGTCCGAGGACGATCGCAGCGTCGCTCAACCGAGCAGCGGCGGCTTGCGCGCCATCCAGTCCCGGAACTGCCGCTCGACCACCGGCCCGGCGTCCGGGCCGAACACCGCCACGAGCAGCGGCCCGAGCTCGTGCTCCCGGCTCTGCAGTACGAGGTCGTCCAACGTCGTCATGAGCAGCAGCTCGACCGACTGCCGCAGCCGTTCGATCGACCCTCCGGAGGCCGTCGACAGCATGCTCTCGGCCAGGCGGTCCACACGGTCGAGCAGCCGGCGCTGTTCCGCCTCGCTCAGCGCCAGGGCCGGCGCGTTCGCCTGCGCGGGGTCGAGCTGCACGTTCAGCCCCGCGGAGATCACGTGGTCGTTGATGGACACGTCCCGGCTCTCCGCGACCTCGCGGATCCGCTCCCACTCGGACTCCAGACACGAGATCGCAATCCGCGCCCGGGGCGCTGCGCTGCGCTCCGCCATCACGGGCCGCTCCGGCGCGACTGGATCGCGCGCTGTATGAAGGCGATCGCGCCGAACACGGAAAGGCCGGTGCCCGACAGCGACTCCCCCAGCGCACGGCGCACCCGGTCCATCTCCTCCACCCGCTCGTACAGGGTCCGCTGCTGTTCTTCCGACAATACCAGCCGCGGCTCGTCCTGGCGTGGCCCACCCGCATCCTCGTGCAGCGCGCAGGCGACCAGGTATCCCGAGACCGGCATGCCGAGCGCGGTCGCGCGTTCCCTGATCTCGGCCCTCTCGGCCCGGCTGCAGCGCAGCGTGCGGCGCACCACGTTCCCCATCGCTCAGGGCTGCGGCACGGGGCCGCCCTCGGGATCGGCGCTCACCGAGACCGCGCGCCAGCGTTCGGCAGCACCTGGATCGGTCAGCCGGTCGAGCTCCGCCTCCCGGTCGAGCCACGCATCGACGGCATCGCCGAGCGCCTTCCAGTGCTCCTCCAGCCCCATGTCGGCCATGCGCCGTTCCTCGATCTTCGCGAGCAGCAGAAGCTCGCGTACCGCGCGGCGCAGAACGGTATCGGGCAGCGGGTCTGCCACGGTCGCCCTGTGCACGATGTAGCGCGAGAGATCCATGCCCGCGTCGGCCGCGAGTTCGCGGATGCGTGCCCATTCGCTCGCGGTCGCCATCACCGCGTGCTGTGTGCGGCGCTCCGCCAGCCTGCGCCTCATGAGAGCGCCCCGGAGGCAGTGCGACACCGTGTGGAACCCCTCCCCAAGCCCGCATTCCGGCCACAACCACCTGTATTTCTCCATATAATGTAGATGAGACGCTGCCATCCCGATACGCCGCGACACGCCATCGCCTTGTCGCCTCTATACAAGCGTGTTTCCACCGCAACTCCTCCGCAACGACAGATCCATCTTCCCAGACATACGCCTTTAGTTCCCAGATTGCAACTGAGCCTCCGATGGTCTGAATTTTTATATCAGCCCACAACCGCCATATACCACTTGCATAACCGCACAACTAACTGTAGTATGGCACGTAATCAGGAGATAAAGCGACCCGCCGCAATCGATGACTCACTCCACAGAATTCGATTATGGACTCACACCTTAACGATCGAGATGCTCAAGGCCGAGATCCGCCAACTCAAGAGGTTGCCCGGCAAGCCGGATATCAAACCGGGCGCGGGCGACGGAGACGGCAAGGGCTCGGGCGGCAAGGGCCTGGAGGGAGGCCGACGCTCTTCGGGCGCCTCGAAGAAGCGGCGAGGCCCCAAGCAGGGCCGCAAGGACGCGAAGCGCGTGGTCGTCTGCGTAGAGGACGCGCCCGAGGGCTCGGTCCACAAAGACTATCAGGATTATCACGCCCAACTGCTGGAACTCGAAGTCCACAACGTCGTCTTTCAGCGCGAGCGCGTGGTGACGCCGGATGGGCGCATCATCGTCGCTGAGCTGCCCGACGGCGTGATCGGCGGCTTCAACCTGGAACTGCATCGCTTCGTGCTGATGCTCTACCACCAGGGCCAGAGCACGATCCCGCGCATCGCCGGCCTGCTCGATGCGATCGGCCTCGACATCTCGGAGCGTCAGGTGCGGCGCCTGCTGACCGGGAACAGGGAACCGTTCGTCGGCGAGGCGGCGGAGATACTGAAGGCGGGTCTTGAGGGGGCGGCCTGGATCTCGGTCGACGACACTGGCGCGCGCCATCAAGGGCGCAACGGCTATTGCATCTCGATCGGCAACGATTGCTTCGGCTGGTTCGGAACGACGGGGTCGAAGAGCCGTCTGAGCTTCCTCGACACGATGTGCGGCGCCCTCGACGAGTACGTGCTGAACGATGAAGCGTTCCGGCACATGGAGAGCCACAGCATGCCGCGTCGGGCGCTTGACGCGTTGAGGGGGCATGCCGGTAGTCGGTTTGACGGGCCTGAGCTGTGGATGGCGTTCCTCGACGGGCTCGGGATCGACGCCCCCAGGGCCCGGCTCCTCGCCACCGAGGGCGCCCGGCTCGGCTGTCTGTTCGCCCATGGCCTGCTGCGCGAGGACAGCGCCATCCTGAGCGACGACGCCGGCCAGTTCGACCTCGGCCTGCACCAGTTCCTGTGCTGGATCCATGCCGAGAGGCTCTATCGCACGTTGCCGGTCTGGAGCGACGCCAGCCGTGCGGCCGTCGATCAGGTGCGCGGCGGCATCTGGCGGACGTACCGGCTGCTTGGCGCCTATTGCCGCCAGCCAAGTCCGCGCAGACGCGCCGTCGTCGAGCGCAGCTTCGCGCGCACCTTCCGGACCGGCACCGGCTACCGCCTGCTCGACGAGCAGATCGGGCGCACCCTCGCCAACCGCGACAAGCTGCTCGCCGTGCTCGACCGTCCCGACGTGCCGGCCCACACCAACGGTACCGAGAACGACCTTCGCGTCTGTGTCGTCCGCCGCAAGGTCTCGGGCGGAACCCGCTCGGATCAAGGCCGTGCCTGCCGCGACGCCTTCCTCACCCACATGAAGACCTGTGCCCGCCACGGCATCTCATTCTGGAACTACCTCGGTGACCGCCTGGGCATCCCAGGTGCCGAAAGTGTCCCCTGGCTCCCCGACCTCGCGCGCCAGCGACCGACCGCTGGCCCAGTGCTCGCTCCGCAGGCCATCTGAGGTCCTGCCCAAACCGGACCTCAAAGCCGGAACCACGCCGCTTCATCCCAGGATTTGCCCCTCTTACCGAATTAGCTGATCGGCTGGAATTCAAAGTGCCTCTTTCCCAAGGCACCGGATCGGAGATAGTACTCAGCCGGGTAAAGACCGAAAGGCCGAGTAATTCGAAAATCTTCGGCCTAGTCGATGGCGAGGTGGCGGCGAGATTCGGAAAAGTGGCTGCAAAATCTGGCCTCATTTGACCGCAGTTCTGAATTTATCTGACCGCCATTCTGATTTTATTTGACCGCAGTTCTGGCGACATCTGACCGTGATTCCGGCGTGATTTGACCGCCGGAGGCCGGGTCAGAGGCCCGGCCCGATCGCCCTGCGGGCGCCACCGACACCCATGTTTCCAGACGCGCCGATCCTCTCCCGGCTCAGCCTCATCGATCCATCGATCGACTCGAGGAGGCAGGGCCCCAATGAAGAGGATCGACACCATGAGCATCAGGGACATCCTTCGGCACCATCACGACCTGGGCTTGCCCCGGGCGGAGATCGCGGTGGCCGTGAGCGTGAGCGCGGGGACGGTATCGAACGTTCTGGAGCGCGCGCAGGCGGCGGGCCTGTCATGGCCGTTGCCGTCCGATCTCGACGATGACGGGCTGCGCGCGCGCCTGTATCCGCCGGCGCCGCGCGAGAGCGGGTATGCGCAGCCGGACTGGGATGATGTGCTCCGTGAGCTTCGAGCCAAGCGCAAGCGGCGCCGGGTGCGTGCGACGCGTCGCACGCTTTGGGAGGAGTACCGCGACGAGGCCCAGGCCCAGGGCGGGAAGGCGTACAGCTACAGCCAGTTTTGCGCGCGCCTGAAGGCGCACCAGGGCAGCTGCGGCGGCTCGGCGCAGATGCACTTCGACTACGAGCCCGGGCTGTACGGGATGGCGGACTTCTCCGGCAAGACGCTGGCCCTTCGCACCGGGCGCGGCGAGACCGACGTGGAGATCTTCGTCGCGGTCCTGGCCCATTCGAACCTGATCTACGCCGAGGCGGTCCCCGACCAGACGGTGCGCCACTGGACCATGGCGCACCGGCGCGCGCTCGAGTACTTCGGCGGCTCCCCCCGCCGGTGGATCATCGACAACCTCAAGTCGGGCGTGGACGATCCCGACCGCGACGATATCCGGCTCAATCCGAGCTTCCGGGAGTTCGCACGGCACTACGAGATCGCGGTGCTGCCTGCGCGCAAGTACCGGGCCACCGACAAGGGGCTGGTCGAGGGCTGCGTCAAGATCGTCCAGACGCGCATCCTGCTGACGCTGCGCCACCAGACCTTCTTCTCTCTCGACACCATGAACGCCGCGATCCGCCGCGCGCTCGACCGCCTCAACGATGCCCCCATGGCCAAGCACGGCGAGAGCCGCCGCGCGCTCTTCGAGGCGAACGAGCGGACGGCCCTGACCGCCCTGCCGGCTCACCCCTGGGAGTGGGGAGAGTGGGTCGAGCGCAAGGTCGGGCCGAACTGCCACGTCCGCCTCGAGCACAATCACTACTCCGTGCCGGAGCGCTACATCGGCCGCCAGGTCGACGTCCGCGCCGGTGAACGCATGGTCGAGGTGTTCCTCGAACGCGGCGGCGAGCGCATCGCTGTCCATCGCCGCAAGGCCGGGCGCAACCAGTACGCCACCACCCCCGAGCACATGCCGGAGAACCACCGGGCGGTCTGCGATATCCGCCGCCCCGACTACGGCGACATCCTGCTCGATCAGGCGCGCCGCATCGGAGCCAATGCCCTGGCCTGGGCCGAGCGATGCTACGCCTCGCGCGACTTCCCGGAACAAGCCTTCGCCACCGTGAAGGGCATGATCCAGCTCGCTGACGATCACGGTGCCGAGCGCCTCGACGTGCTCTGCGCCGAGGCCCTCGACCTCAACCGCCTCGCCTCAGGCTTCCTCAGGGAGCGCCTCAAGAACGGCGGCGGCGAGCCCGATCGGCCGCGCCCCGAGCCCGACGAGACCATCCCCAGCCACGGCAACATCCGCGGTGGCGAGTACTACGGCAACAACGGAGGAGCGACACCATGACCCTGCGACAACCCAATATCGACCGCCTGCTGCAGCTCGGCCTCAGCGGCATGGCCGAGGCCCTGGAGGAGCAGCGCGACATCGCCGACGTCGACCAGCTCGGCTTCGACGACCGCCTCGCCCTGATGATCGAGCGCGAGGCCGAGCACCGCGATCACAAAAGCTATCTCGGCCATCTGCGCCAGGCCCAGCTGCGCATCCGCGCCGACGTCCAGGACGTCGACTGCCGCGCGGGGCGTGGCATCGCCCGGACCACGCTGACCCAGCTCGCCGCCGGCGACTGGATCCGCCAAGGCCACAATCTGATCCTGGGTGGGCCAACGGGATCGGGAAAGACGTTCGTCGCTTGCGCGCTCGCCCACCAGGCCTGCCGCCAGCACCAGTCCGTCCTCTATCGCCGCGTGCCCGAACTGGTCGCGGCGCTCACCCGCGCCCGCGACAAAGGCACGCTCGAGCGCCTGATGGGCCGCCTGGGCAGGGTCTCCCTGCTGGTCCTCGACGACTGGGGGCTGCAGGGCTTCTCCGCCGAGGGCCGGCGCGACCTGCTGGAGATCGTGGAGGCGCGCCACGGACGCAAGTCCATCCTGATCGCCAGCCAGATCCCCGTAGACGGCTGGCCCGAGGTGATCGGAGAGCTAACGATCGCGGATGCGGTCCTCGACCGCATCGTCCACAACGCCTACCGCATCGAGCTCAAGGGAGAGTCCCAGCGCAAGCGCAACAAGCCCCCGCCACTCGACGGCGGCGGCAACGGCAACAGAGCCCCGGCCTGAAGGCCGGGGTCCATGGGCGCCTGCGGCGCCTTCCAGGCTGCGAGGGCGGAGGTGCGCGGCGGCATGCTGTGTGTGAGAGCTTGCCGCCGCGCCCCGCCGGCCGTTTGCATGCCCAAGAGGCCTCGCATACGCTCGGCTCGGGCTGGCCAGAGGCCAGCCCCCCGACATCACCAAGGGGAGGGTCACACCGCCAAATCCGGGAGAGACAGCGCGCTGGCGCGCGCCCGCGGCACGGTCAAGTGTCGCCAGAATCCCGGTCAAATAAAATCAGAACCCCGGTCAGATAGAATCAGAACCGGCGGTCAAATGAACCGGAATCCGCAAGTGGCTCGATTGATAGACTGTTCAGACGTACTGTTCGAACTGAGTTTGCCGGACTGCGATGGGATTGTGTTTCTGAGCACCCACGAGTTGGAAAATGTCTTGGTTGGGCATTCCTGCCTAGCGGGATTCGTGGAACGTAATGTGGAACTCAGAGAGCTCGGCATCAGAAGAAAGGAGGAAGTCGAGAAGCACATATCGAGGGAGGCGAGGCGGTTTTATGTGGCCGCATTGATCAAGTATGCGTGGGCACATATGTATTTTCGAGGATTGGCTACCGGAATCGGCAATGTTGATCATTTTCGTTCTGACCATGGCCTCGTGAAAGAGATTCGAAACGCGAAGCAGAGAATAGAACAGGAGTTCGCAGACAATTGCGGGGAGTTCAGGCAGCAGTTGGTCGAGATCGGACGGTGGGCGAAGGTGCGAATGGATGGTGTAAGGAAGGCCGGGGGAAACGCGGACGCAGAGATCGTACGATTAGCGGATGGAAAGGGTCTGCTGATCAAATTGAGAACTCATTGGAAGTTCACGATGGCCAATGAGGGGCTGTTGGTAGAACGCGTGCGTTTGTCTGATTTTGCTGAGAGGTTTCGGGCTGAGTTGGTTGCAGTGACGGGCGCATAGCCGAGAACGCGTGACACTTGCGGTGTTAGGCGGCGTGGCACTCTGACCCCTCTGTTTAGCCCGAACTTCCTGAGCAGATATTGAGCTAAGTTCAGACTTCCTGACCTCTGATATTTTGGCATGAGGCGGTTTGAGGCGGTTTGGTGACCAATCCTGTACCCGAAACTGGCCTAAATCGCTGTCCTTGGGCGGTTTCCGGCTCAAGGGCTCTGTATGGAAAGTGCAATTCCGCATCAGCCAGAATAGCAGGTCCAAGCGCCGTCGGGGCGCTACAGCTGGACACGACAAGGGCGAAACAGTGCGCGCTTTCAACGCTATACGAGACACATGAGCGAACCTGCCTGTGCCACGAGGTCAGGAAGTCTGAAGTTATTGCGGTGGCTTTCCAAACCACCGTTTCGCGGAGTCGCGTACTGGGTACGCTATAGGCTGACGCCGAGCAGATCGAGCGCCTTGCAGGCGCCCAACTTGGTTCGGATGCACCTGGTGACGCGAGGCGATCTCTTGGAACGTCCGATCCCCCCGTAGCGCCCCAAGCGCGATCTTCGCCTTCTGCTCCCCCGAAAACCTGCGTCGCTTGCCGCTCACTGCATTCCTCCGTCAAACGGTGGAATACACCTTAACGACCTGTCCGATTTTCCGGGGCCACCTCACTACTTCAACGATCTAGATCAATTCTTCTTTCGTATCGAGATTGCTTCTTCAACAGCGTTGACGAGGTGTTCTCTAATCCATTCGTATCTCTCCTGGCTGTTACGTCCCGTTGGGTTGTAGCATCTGACGATAGAGGAGAGCTTCTTACCGGTGTTGCCAAACCCGATGGAATTAAAGGGATTTCCACCTTCATTAGACACCCTTCCGTCTTTGTTCTTCAATCCGTGGATACAGATACCAACAATACCCATGCCTTCACCCCATGATTTGACAATCTCGTGATTGATCCATTTTCGTCCCGCAGTATGCGTGCCAACAAGCACAACCGTACATGATCGCCCGTGCATCTGATTAGCAATCCATCTCTTGATCGCCTTGTCGCCCCCTTTCTTCACAGCCTCCCAGTCATTATCTGTCGCCGGTCGGTTTCCTTCTATTGCTCCGATATTCCGAACTATACTGGCCCGCCAATTGTCCGGCTCATAATGAAAGCTATAGAAGACCCTTCGCGTCATCGTGCGACTCCTACGTCGCGAGGATTGCCAAGAGTACAAGCATCACCGTCAACAGGGGGCCATAAAACGTGTAGACAGACCAGGACAACGCAACCCTCCAGACAGAATCGACCGTGGCCGCATGGGGACGGTAGTTGAGTTCGAAAGGCGCAACTGATGTCCCTGTCACAACGGCCTCATAGAGCTTGATATAGCACCTTTCGAGATGAAGGTATCTAGCGTCCATCGTCCAGAAGGCGATGACGGGGATGCAACCGCCCACGCCGATCAGCCAGTGCGGATCGTCCGACAGCCCCGAGAAGACAAAAACTGCGGTGACCAACGACACGGCCCACGTTTTCATCTGTGCGCTATTGCCCGCCATGCGGGTAACGACACCCTGCACCATTTTCAAATGCTCGACCATGTTCTGAGAATCGTCGGTCATGCGAAGCATGACTACCACCATACAGAGCGAAGGAGAAGACGTCCAAGGCAGCACCCCAGGGCAAATTTCAGACTTCCTGACCTCTTGAGGTTGACGCTGCCGGGCGGCGTGCCTCGAACCCCTTGAAATCTACCGCTTTTCGGCCGTTACGGGCCGATTTTCGGTGGCAGTCGCAGCCAGGTTCGTACATTTTAATATGACACTGGAGCCACACGCAGAATTCCGCATTTGAGCGGGATTTTGCCGCCGTGGCGGTCAGATTGTCCTGGAAATCGGGACCGCTCTCTGTTCCTGTCGGGTTTCGGACAACGTCGACGGAGAGGGCGGCCCCATGTCGCTGGGACAGACACTATCCGGATTCTGGCATCACATTCAAGCGGATCTTTTCCCGTGGCTTGAGGAGGAGCTCGGGCCGCTCGGCGAGAGGTACCGGCGCTTCGTCACCGTGCTTGAGCTTGCGCGGGTCGAGAGCTTCCTTCCCCATTTCCATGGCCTCTGCGGCTGGACCTATGCCGCAGAGATCCCGAGCGAGGCGACGTTTTCGCGGGCGTTTGCGGAGTTCTCCGAGAGTGCGTTGCCCGCTCGCGTGCATGAGGCGCTGATCAAGCAGACCCTCGGAGACCATCTGGTCGGGCACGTCTCGCGCGACGCAACCGCGATCGAGGCGCGCGAGAAGCCTCAGCCCAAGCCCAGGGCGGAGAAGCCGAAGCGCAAGCGCGGCCGACCGCGCAAGGGCGAGGAGCGGCCCAAGGAGGAGCGCCGCGTGAAACGCCAGCTCACGATGAGCTTGCCCCAGATGCTCGACGACCTGCCGAAAGCCTGCGACGTCGGCACCAAGCGGAACGCCAAGGGCCATACCACATCGTGGATCGGTTACAAGCTGCACATCGACGCTGCCGATGGCGGCATTCCGATCAGTTGCATCCTGACGTCCGCCTCGCTGCACGACAGGCAGGCCGCGATCCCGCTGGCGAGTATGACCGCCGACCGCGTCACCAATCTGTACGACCTCATGGACTCAGCCTATGACGCGCCCGAGATCGGCTGGCACAGCTACCTGCTGGGCCACGTCCCGATCATCGACGTCAACCCTCGCGACAAGGAGTACAAGGAGGAGCTGGCGCGCGAGGCCCGGGCGCAGAGAGGCGTCGGTCACCGCCACCCGGCGGACGAGCGCTACAACGAGCGCTCGAACATCGAGCGCATCAACGGTGGGCTGAAGGACAACTGCGGGGGCCGCCATGTCCGCGTGCGCGGCCATGCCAAGATTCATTGCCACCTGATGTTCGGCATCCTGGTGCTGACGGTCGACCAGTTGATGCGCCTCCTGGCCTGAGCGGGCGCCTCCGTCGCTGTCACGCCGGCACGCCTCCCTCCGCGGAGGCGCAAAAAGCCATGTCCGCATCGCGACGGCGGGTCCAAAATGCGCCCGCATGGGCATCGGTTTGCGGCGAATCGGCGCCCCGGCGGCAGCCAGCGACGTCCGCTCGTCCCGAAGTTCATGTTACGTTCCGACCGTCAATGTCCTCACGACGGGCTTTCGGGAAAAGCAGACCGCGCCTGGGAGTTTTGCAAGTGGCTCCACTATAAACGCGGCCTCAGCCATGCCCATGACCCTCCCACTGTGCCCCCCGGAGGCGGTTCCGATCGGCAACAGCTGCTTTGCCGTCCTGATCGAGAGGCTGCGTGCGGCGCTCGGCGAGGGCCGTGACGAGGATGCTGCCGCCATCAGGCAGAACCTCGACGAGATACTGTTCTACCTGGAGTAGGCCGGTGCTCCGCTGCCCGACCTGCGGCGCCGGGGGGATCGAGGGCCCGACATGCCACCGCTGCCGGACCGACCTGCGCCAGGTGCTGGCCGTCGAGCGGGCCGCCGCGCAGTGCCGGCGGCGGGCGGCGGCCGCGCTGGCAAGCGGCTGCGGCGACCGGGCAGGGCGGATTTGTACTTCAGCCTTTGGCTAGGCCGGCCAGCGAGTTGCCTGAAATAGTGGACTTGCTCCCCGTGTCCTGATATGAGTGCCGCGAGGCAGCCGTGGGGACTGGCAAGCTGTGGCAGCTCTATCGGAGGTGGCGGTCGACATCGTGGCGGCGGAGGACGAGGCCCGCTTCCGCGACGTGATGCAGACACACCACTACCTCGGCGCGGTGCCGGGGATGGGCGAGACCGTGCGCTATGTCGCGCACCATCGAGGGCGATGGCTGGCGTTGGCGGTCTTCTCGGCAGCGGCGCTGAAGTGCGGTGCGCGCGATCGCTGGATTGGCTGGGACCGCGGCCTTCAGTTCGGTCGTCTTCACCTGGTCACCAACAACTCGCGCTTCCTGATCCTCCCCGGCGGTGAGCGCAATCTCGGCTCGCGGGTGCTGTCTTTGTGCACGCGCCGTCTGGTGAGGGATTGGCCGATCCGCTTCGGTCACGACGTGCTGCTGGCGGAGACGTTCGTGGACCCGGCGCTCTTCCGGGGCACGGTCTACCGCGCGGCCAACTGGATCGAGGTCGGGCGCACCCGCGGCTTCGCTCGCGGCGGGGCCGGCTACAGCGAGCACGCACGGCCCAAGCGCGTGTTCCTTCTTCCCCTGTCCCGCACCGCGCGGGCCCGGCTGCGGGCCGACGATCTCGACCCCCGTCTGCGACATGGAGTGCCGAAGATGACGCTCACCGCCGCACAGATGCGATCCCTCCCCGAGTTCTTCCAGGGCATCGACGATCCCCGCCGCCGCCAGGGCCGGCGCCATGCGCTGCCCACGGTACTGGCGCTCGCCGCCGCCGCGACGTTCTGTGGCATGCGCGGCTACAAGGCGATCAGCGAATGGGTCGACGACCTCAGTCCCAGGGTGCTGCAGCGCTTCCGCGTGCGCCGCCGCGACGGCCGGTACCGCCCGCCCAGCCTGTCGGCGATGCGCAGCCTGCTGATCCGCGTCGATCCGGTCCAGCTCGACGCCGCGCTCAGGGCCTGGTACGAGGCCCACGGCTCGGGCGACAGCGCGCTGGCCATCGACGGCAAGACCATCCGCGGCGCCATCGATGACGATGGCAGGCAGGCTCATGTGCTCGGCATCATAGGCCACGACACCAAGGCGCCCTGGGGTCAAAAAAAGTCGGCATGAGGCCCGACGCCGACGACGGGGAGAAGCGCACCAACGAGATCGGCACCATCATCCCCCTGCCCGGACTTGATCCGGGTATCGAGACGGTGCCCGACATCGCGGGTCGCACCGTCACCGCCGATGCTCTGCTCACCCAGCGGGCGCTGGCCTCCTATCTGCGCGAGCGCGGCGCCGACTATCTGTTCACCGTCAAGGGCAACCAGCCCACCTTGCTCGACGACATCCGGCTCACTCTCGATGAGGCCATCGCAGGCCGCGCGCCGGACTTCGCGGACGAGAGCCCCAAGCCCGAGCACGGCCGCCGCGAGCGGCGCTCCATCTGGGTCTCCAGCGAGCTCAACGACTACCTCAACTTCCCCGGCGTCGGACAGATCTTCGCCGTGCGGCGCGAAACCCGGCACGTCAAATCCGGGAAGAGAAGCTGCGAGACGGCTTACGGCGTCACAAGCCTGAGTGCGCAGGCCGCATCGCCGGAACGCCTGCTCACCCTCAATCGCGGGCACTGGACCATCGAGGCGGCCCATCACATCCTCGACTGGAGCTTCGACGAGGACCGATGCCGTATCCGTTCAGGCTACGGTCCGGAGAACATGACCCTGCTGCGGCGCTTCGCCATCGGCGTTATCAAGGGGCGCGGGCTCGCTGTCGCCGAGACCATGCGCAAGCTGGCCAGGAAACCGAGGCGGGTTCTCGACTTCCTGAAAATGACCGACAACGTCGCTCCGCGGACAGCGCCCAGCTGACCGCCCCCTCCGGGCCGCGTCCATCGCCGCGACGCCAACCCTCGGAACGCCGGGGGCGAGCGGTCATGTCCAGATGAAGCCGTGCTCGACCCTCGCGGCCAAGGACAGCGCTATGCGGCGGCGCGATGGCGGCCAAATCCGGTGGCCAGCCCCGCAAGGTCCTCAACGAAAGCGGGTGGAGCATGATTGTTGGCGATCACGCAAAAGCGCGCGTATTCGCTCATTTTGACAGCCTGATGTGGTGGAGCGTTGATCGGCGTGGCGCCGATCTGCAGTGCTGAGCGCGGTCCGGCTTGTGGTGTTGGTCGTCGTGATCGCGGTGGTGCGAGAGCGGCCCTGCAGGTTTGGCTGAGGGACCCTGTTGTTTTTCAGTCGATGAGCCGATCGTCGGTCTCGAGCATATTGCCTTCGAGGTCACGCCTGCGCATGTCGTTCCAGTCGTCACCGTCGAGGGCGGGCCGCACGCGGACGACCCTGCTGTCGCTTCGGAACAGCCGCTCGGCGGCGTCATCGCCGCCAGGGGTAGCGTCGTAGGCACAGAAGATGCGGCGGGGGTTCCAGTCCTCGATCCACGCGGGGAGGCTTGGAGTGACGGCGGCGATGGAGACCACGGCACATTCCCTGAGTTCGGCGGGCATGAGCTGGAGGGAGAGGGCGGACAGGGCGTCGATGGCGCTCTTTGCGATGAGCACGGAGTGCGGCCAGTCGAGCTCCCACGATATCCAGAAGCCCCCGCGGGCGAGCGGGGATGGGGCAGCTTCGCCGGCGCCGGCAGCCGCTCCGCACCGGCCGCCGGTGGGGACGATCTCGGCGCCGGTCGCGACCCCTGCGGCGTCTCGACAGACGAACACGGCATTGGCGTTGCGGTCGGCGTGGACCAGGCGGAGGTCGCGGCACAGGGTGAGGAGCACGGGCGAGAGACCGCGCTCGTCGACGAGGTGGCGTTCCACTGCGGGCCAGTGCCGCTCCTGCGGATGCGGCAGCCGTGGGCAGGGGCACTGCGGGGGGCGCCGGGAAAGGCCCGGCAGTTTCGCGAGGAAGGCCAGGGCGTCGGGCACGGTGCAGCGTTGGGCATGGACCACCAGGTCGACGGCCCCGGCGCCGCCCTCGCCGCGCAGATGGTCGTAGAACATGAAGCGGTTGATGGTGACGACCGATCCAAGACGCCTCCAGCGATCGGCGTCGTCGGGATCGCGGCGGTAGCCGAGGGCGCGGGCGACGTCTTCGAGGGGACAGCCGCGCAGCCCCTCTGCCCGCAGCCGCCGCTCCCATGGGCGTAGCTGGCGCACGGCTGCGCCGCCTCAGTCGTCCCCGGTGTCCTGCGGGTCGCCGGATCGCCGGCGCCCTTTCTCCTGGCGCCGGCGGCGGCGCTCTGTGCTGCGCTGCTTCTGGCGCTCCTCGGCCTCCTTGCGGCGGTATGAATCGCCGTCGATGGCGATGATCTCGGCGTTGTGGACGAGGCGGTCGACCAGGGCCACGACGCAGGCGGCGTTGGGGAAGGCCTCGCCCCACTCGGCGAACGGCCGGTTGGTCGTGATAATCGTGGAGTTCTGCTGGGTGCGGCTTGAGACGATGCTGAACAGCAGGTCGGCGTGGCGGTTGCTGTAGGAGAGGTATCCCACCTCGTCGATCACCAGCAGTTGCTGGCGGGCGTAGAAGCGCAGCTTTCGCTGGAGCAGGGTGTCGGAGTCGATGGCGGCGAGCTCGCCGAGCATGCTGGCAGCGGTGGCGAAGCGCACGGTATGGCCCTCGAGGACGGCGCGGTGGGCGATATTGGCGGCGATCGTCGATTTGCCGACGCCGTTGGGGCCGACCAGGACGACGTTGGCGGCCTCCTTGAGGAAGTCGAGGCCCATGAGGTCCTCGACGGCCATGCGGTCGCAGCGGCGGGGCCAGTCCCAGTTGAAGTCGGCGAGCGGCTTGAAGTCACCGAGCCGGGCATCGGCGAGGCGGCGCTTGAGGCTTCGGGCGCGTCTCTCGTCTTCTTCCCAGGCGATGAGCGTGGTCAGCCAGTCGCACTCGCCGACCTCGTCCCAGTGTGCGATGAGGCCGTGCAGGCCGAGGGCACGGGCCCGGTCCTTGAGGGTGTCGGTCATTCTTCGCTGTCCTCCTCCTCGCCCTCGCCCGCCAGCCCGTCGTAATCCGTCAGGTCGTGGTCGCGGACGGCGATGTCGCGGACCTTCGGATCGTCGGGCAGATCGACCGGGATGGGCGGCGGCTTGTCCTGCTGTTCGCGGCGCCTCGTCAGGCTCAGGCGCACGGCGTTGGGATGGGGGACGCCGCGCTTGAGCGCCTCGTCGATGCCGGCCTCGAGCTCGGCGGCGCCATACTCGTCGAGGAGGCGCAAGAGGGCGGCGACGATGGAGCCGAGATGGCCGCCGCGTTTGGCGGCCTCGTCGAGCAGGCGCTCGCTGTTCGGCGCAGCCTTGATCAGACGATCCTGCCCGCGAAGGCGCCGGGCGTGACGCTTTTTCTTGGCCAACTCGGCGATGTGCTCGGGGATCTCGATGCAGGCGCCCTTGTCGAAGCTGCGCGGATGGGTGGCAATGACGTCCGTGCCGTCGAGGATGCGGACCTCGTCCAGCGTCGCGATCACGACAAGGGTGTGCCGCGCATGGGTGTGGGGGACGCTGTAGTCGTTGAGATCGAACCGGGCGTAAGGCGTCTTGCCGATGACGACCTCGACCCGTTCGTCGACGGGGAAGCGGTCGCCGGGCAAGGCCATGAGAGAGCTGCGTTCCTTCTCGAAGGCCTCGCGCACGGTGATGGAGCGATCCTCGGGCCAGGGGCGGTCGGCGGCGATGCCCTCGCACCAGGCCTCGGCCTGGGCGTTGAGGTCGTCGATGTCGCGCCACTCCCGGGCGGCGAAGAAGCTGGCGCGTACATAGCGTATGGCCCGCTCGACGCGCCCTTTTTCGTTGCCGCGCGCGATCGCGACAGGCCGTGCCAGCACGCGGTAGTGGGCGGCGAAGTCGAGGTACCGGGGATTGAAGTGGACAGCGCTCCCGCGGCGCTCGAGCACGACGCTCTTCAGGTTGTCGCACCAGATCTCGCGCGGCACCCCCTGCCAGGCCTCGAAGGCGTCGATATGGCCGCGCAGGAAGTTGTTCATCCCTGCGCCCAGGTAGAAGCGCAGGAAGATGCGGCGCGAGTAGCTGAGCACCATCACGAAGCCCATCAACGGGCGCTCCGCGCGCCCGATCCTGACCTTGCCGAAGTGGGCCCAATCGACCTGGGCCTGCTCGCCGGGAAGGGTCTTCAGCCGCAGATAGGCCTCGGCTTCAGGCTTCGGCCGCAGGGAGGCGATCACACGACGGAAGTGGCTCTGGCTCCCCCGGTAGCCGCGCCCGCACACCATCTCGTAGAGCCGGCTGGCCGGCAGCGTCGGGTATTTCTTCAGTGTCTGGCGGATGAAGGGGATGAAGGGATCGAGCTTCGAGGGCCGCGGCTTGTGCTGCCGAGGCTCCTCGGCGTCCCTGATCGCGCGCCGCACGGTGCCGTGATGGACGCCGAGCTGACGCGCGATCGTGCCGATCTTCCACTTCTCGGCGTGATACAGCCGCAGGATCTCCGCTCTCGTCTCCTTGTCTGTGGTCATCTCACCCCTCTCGTGCCGGGTGGCGCACCGTGCGCAGGCCCGGATGAACGAACACCGCGCAGAAGCGGCCGCAGATGCTGCAGCGGAAGCCCCCGGCGGGCTCCTCGTCCCCGAAGGGGCGTGTTCCGCGGCGCGTCCCTGGCGTCCGTGGCACGACAACACGGCGGTGCGCGCGCGTCGAAGGGTGATGCGTCACTTTCCGCCCGCAGCCCTCATCCTGAAGCGCCCTGCAGCGCTGCCGGTCCCGATAGCGTCTCTGGCGCTCCGCGTGCTTGCGGCGCCCCGGGCGCCCGTCCTGGTAGCGCCGCCCGGCGAGACGCTGCGACTCTCGGCGCGCGCTCTCGCTGCACTCCCTGGAGCAGTAGTGATTGCCGCGGTCGCAGCGGGGGCAGAGAACAACCTGCCGATGACACTGCGGGCAGTTGAAGATGCGGCCGAAGTTCCTCATCGCGGCGGTCGATGAGAACGGGCTCGACCCCCGCAGAATCCAGCACAATACTGTGCATCTGGGCCGTGTCTGGCATGGCTCGGGGGTGCGGCGTCGGCTGTTGCGATCAGGCAAACGGGGCCGGCGCCGCATCGTTCTCAGCGGCCCGAGTCTACCCCCGGCGATCTCGATGTCAGGTGCGCAACGCTGCCGACGGCAAGCCCGCCGGACCTCAAAATCGGCAGGTCGCCTGGCCCAGCTTCCACACGACCGGCCGAAGGCCTGTGGACAAGTGGACAGCCGCTCCGCGCCTGACCACTTCCCCACAGGCCCAACAGCAACAAGCGCTCAAATCAGTGCGGACAAAAAACCCGTCAACTACATCGCCACCAAAATCACGCGCCCTAAATGAGCGAATACGCGCGGGTCTAGACGGTCACCAACAGCATGATTGAGTGCCGTCAGCCAGCGGCGAAAATCAGAACGAATTTGCCGTGGGCGACCGGGCGCGCGCCCTTGCGGACAGATCCTATGAGGCGACTCGGTGACCGGCGCTACGGTGCCGTTCTGACCAATCCTCATAAGGAGACACGATATGTCCTCATTGAACGAGACCGCTGCGCCGGCCGAGGCGGAGCATGACACGCTGTACGTGGCGATTGAGGTTAGTCAGAAGAGCTGGGTGGTTGGGGTCAAGAGCCCGACCAGCGAAAAGATCGGCCTGCACTCGCTCGGGCCGGCGGACACGGAAGGCCTCAGGGATCTGATCGAGAATCAGCGGGCCAAGGCTGAACGGGCTCTCGACCGAGAGGTGCGCGTCCTGTGCTGCTACGAGGCGGGCTACGAGGGCTTCTGGCTGGAGCGCTGGCTGGAGCGGGAGATGTCCATCGAGACGGTGGTGCTCGATCCGGCGAGCCTGTTGGTGAACCGGAAGGCGAAGCAGCGCAAGACGGATCGGATCGATGCGAAGAAGATGGTGCGCGCCCTTCTCGCCCATGACCGGGGTGACGCCGCAGTGCTGAGCCGTGTGCGGGTTCCGAGCGTCGAGGAGGAGGATCGCAAGCGGCTGCTTCGCGAGCGCCGGCGCCTGGTGAAGGAGCGGACCTCGCTGACCAACTCGATCAAGGGGCTGCTGAAGCTGCACGGCATCTTCGACCTGGACCCCCGCGCCAAAGGGTTCGAGGAGACGTTCGCGGACACGGTGACCGCGTATGGATCGCCGTTTCCGCCGCGAGCTCGCCAGGAGATCCTTCGGCTTGTGGAGCGGTTGTCGCTCGTGCGGCGGCAGATCGCGGAAGTCGAGGTGGAGCGAGATGCGATTGTCAGCCAAGGCGAGGCTGTCCCGGCACCGGTCGCGCCCGATGGAAGCCAGGAGCAGGCGGCGGCCAAGATCGCGACGTTGACCCAACTGAAGGGGATCGGCGCGAACGACGCGACGCTGCTTGAGCACGAGATCTTCTACCGCGACTTCCACAACCGCCGTGAGCTTGCGAGCTGGGTCGGGTTGACGCCGACCCCATGGGCAAGCGGGGACGTGCAACGCGATCAGGGGATCGGCCGCGACGGTCCGGCCTGGATCCGTGCCCTCCTCATCCAAATGGCGTGGCGCTGGTTGCGCCATCAACCCGACAGCGTGCTCAGCAAGTGGTTCGAGGAACGCACCGCCGGAGCTCGGGGCCGCATTCGCCGAGTGATGATCGTGGCGCTCGCCCGCAAGCTGCTCATCGCGCTCTGGCGGTTCTCCGAGACCGGTCTCGTGCCGACGGGCGCCAAGCTCGCCTGACACCGAGACCGCACTGTTCCAGCCCGGCCGGACGCGGCCGGGGCTGGGCCGGGTGGCGAGTGGCCGAGCGAAGGCCGGGCTGAAATACGCCGGCGGACAGAAGGGCCCCGCCCCCGGAACGCTGCGCCCGCAGCAAGCGGGATTGGGGGACGGCTCCGGCACACCCTTGCCGGCAGCCGCCCGGATAAAAGGTGGGTATGCGCATAGACGCGCGACCGATGAGAGAAGCGTTTCGACCTGGCAAGACAAGGCGCCGATCCGATCGACCACGAGAGGGAGGGAATAGCATGCAATAAAGAAGCCGGCTCGGCACCTTGACTTCGAGAGCCTCATAAAAGGGCCTGCGCACTCCACCGCTGCCATGCGTCCGTTTCCCTGCGCGCCGCGGTCGCGCTCGTCGATGGCGAGTTCAACCTGGCCCTCCGTCTGTGGCGGGAGGTCCGAAGCGGGCCGCCGGACAACCCCGCTCCGGCGAACGCACGCGCTTCTATCGCTCCCTCGCCCGCCGTTCCACGAAACTGAGTGCCGCGCAGGCGATGAGTCCGGAGCGGGATACCCCCTCCCGCAATGCGGCTTCGTCAATGATCGCAAGCAGGCGCGATGGCACCGAGAGCTGCCCAGCGCGTGGGACGGCTCACCGATCCCTTGCTCCGAAGGGCGTATACGAGAGGCGATCGTGCGCTCGGCCGCGAGAGGGCATCCTCCCAGGCATCGACGGCATCGCCAAGCGCGTTCCAGCGCTCCTCCAGCCCCATGTCGGCCATGCGCTGTTGCTCGATCCTGGCGAGCAGCGGAAGCTCGCGCACCGTGCGGCGCAGAACGCTATCCGGCAGCGGGTCCGGCGCGCTCGCCCTGTGCACGACGTAGCGCGAGAGATCCTTGCCTGCGTCGGCCGCGGGTTCGCGGATTCGCACCCAATCGCTCGCCGTGGCCATCACCGCGTGCTGCGTGCGGCGCTCGGCCGGCCGGCGGCTCATGAGGGCACCCCGGGGACGGTGCAATACTGCGTGACCAACCTCGAAGGCCCCGCGTTCGTGCCGAAACCACCTACATAATACCATATAAAACAGTTACGACTTGCCCATCCGCGTACGTCATGAGAACCCACCGCCTTACCCCCTCTTCAAACCCGAATATCCATCGTGTGTTTCTCCGTACAGACAGACTCGCAATCACTGACATATGCCTTCACTTCCCAGATTGCAACTGATCGGTTCGCGACGTAAAATTTTATATCAGATAGAAGCCGCCACAATCCTCTTGCGAAACGACCCAATCACCTGTAATGTAAAACATATGCAGGAGAGAAAACGAGCCACTCCACTACCTGACGCACCCCAGTAATACCAAATTCAGGACCACACCGAGACGAAGGGGAGGCAGGCCATGCAGATTCGCCGGCCGTCGCATCGCAACGCGCACACGTTCCTGGTCCACGTCTTCGGGCGGGGGCTCGACGGGGAGCGCTACGTGATAGAGAAGTACCGCTCCCGGCCCGACGGGCAGATCCACCCGGTCGAGGCCGGGCAGCCGAAGGCAAGGAAGGGCGGACGCAGGCCACGCCGCACGATCGTGAGCGCCGGCGCCGTCAGGAAGATGCGCCCCGAGCGCGACGAGATCATCATCTGCACCGCGCTCGATCTGAAGGCGTCGGGCGTGCAGATCTGGGGGATTGCCGCGAGCGGGTTGAGCGCCATGCGCCACGCGCGCTGAGCGGGGGCGCCGGTCATGCCCGACCAGGTCTCCGCAAAGGAGCGGGCCAGCACCCGCCTGCGACGGCGCCATGCCGCCCGGATTGCGAGCGGCTTGTGCACCCGCTGTGGCCGGCTTCCTCCCGAGCCTGGTCGCAAAGTATGTACCGGCTGCGCCGAGAAACGCCGCGCCGCCGACCGTGCCCGCCGTGCGAAGGCCCGCGCCGAGGGCAAGCAATATGGCGGCCGCGATCCGGAGCGGTGCCGGCGCGCCGACCGCGCCGGCGACAGGCGGCGGCGGAGGGCGTGGAAGGAGGCAGGGCAGTGTACATCCTGCGGGCGCCGCCGGCCGGAGGACAACCGCTCCGTCTGCGAGCCATGCCGCGAGGCACGCCGCGCACTCGACCGCCGGCGCTATGACGTGCGGCGCGCCGCCGGCCGCTGTGTGCGCTGCACCCAGCCCACGGTCGAGGGCCTGTCGCGCTGCGGCCGGTGCCTCGCGCTGCAGATGGAGCGCGTCTCTCCCGAGCGAAAGAGCGTCGCCAGCAAGAAGCGCTACGTCAGGCGACGCGCAAGAGGTGAGTGTGTGGATTGTGGAGTCCGCACCGGGGGCGCGGCGCGCTGTCCGCGCTGCGCATATCGTTCCAATTTCCGCGCGCCCGAGCGTCACCTGGCGGCACTCTGGCCGCCTCAGATTTCCGTGGTCGAATTGGAGACGGGCGACGAGCTGGGAGTCTTCGAGACCGAATCCGAGGCCGCCGCCTGCATCGCCTTCGCCCGCCTGCGTCCCGACCAGGTGGAGATCCGCTCCAACGTGCCACTGATGGCGCTGTCGCCCTCATGAGCGCAGACCCGCCGCGGGCGTTCCGAAGATGATCGTGCTCCCGACATCCGCGATCTCCAATCGGCACCACGGCAGTCACCGGCCGTGCGGTACGCGAGCCCTCGTGAACCCGGCGGGCCTCGGAGCAGGCGGCAGACGAGAGGAGGAGTGAAGCTTGGAGAAGGTGAGCAGGGCGGGGCCGAGGAGAGGCTCCGACCCGCTCGTCAACCTTCGTCATCAACTCGAATCGCAAGGAGACACGATCATGGCATTCGGACTGAACCAGGCTCAGATCATCGGCCGGCTGGGCGCCGATGCGACCATCAGCAACCTCGCCTCCGGCGGGCGCGTCGCCAATATGTCGGTGGCGACCGACGAATCCTATCTGGATCGCCAGAGCGGCGAGCGGGTGGATCGGACCGAGTGGCACAGGGTCGTCAGCTTCCAGAGCGGGCTGATCGACATGCTGGAAAAGCACGCGAAGAAGGGCCGGTTGGTCTACGTCGCGGGCAAGCTGCAGACCAGGAAGTGGCGCAAGGACGGCGAGGACAGCGACCGGTTCTCCACCGAGATCCTGCTCGTCCCCGGCGGACGCGTGCAATTCCTGGATCGCCCCGCCGGCACCAACGGCAACGGCGCCCAGGCGTCCGACGATGAGGCTACCCCGGCCGCCGAGAGCGGCTCCGCCGATCCCGCAGGGGCAGGCGATATACCCTTCTAAGGGGACCTCCCCGCAGCGGGCTTCTCCCTCCCGCTGGCCTTGGCCGGACCCGCGTCCCTCCCGCGCGGGTCCGGCCATTTTTATGCAGCCTGTTTCGAGTTTCTCACGGGCCGGACGGCGCGGCTCCGCTTCGCGCGCCGTCCGCCGTTCCGGCGCCGACAAGAGCCCGAGCGATGCCGGGACCGGGATACGTCCCATCAGCGGCCAGCGAGGTTCCCATGATCTCCATCTCCGCTCACGGTCCCGGCTTCGCCGGTTCCCGTTCGATCCCGAAGTGTGCGCCATGAACGCGGCCGCCGTCGCCGCCGCGCTCGCCGAGCGCACCGAGGAGGTCTGCCGACGATACCTGCCCTACGGGCGGCGCCGGGGTCGCTATTGGGTCGCAGGCGATCTCGACGGCGGGCGCGGCCGATCCCGCTACGTCCGTCTCGCGCCTCCGGGTGCGCCGGGGAAATTCACCGATGCAGCAACAGGCGAGCATGGCGATCTGCTCGACATCATCCGCCACCGCATCTGCGCGCCGACGCTCCGCGCGGCGCTCGACGAAGCCCGCGCCTTCCTCGCCCGGTCGGCTGCGCCGGCTGCGGGCTCGGGCAACGCCTACGACGCCACCGAGGCGGCGCGGCGCCTGTGGCGGCGTTGCCGCGCCATCGACGGCACCCATGCGGAAGCGTACCTCCACGCTCGCGGGCTCGCGCGCTGCCGCTTCCCCGCGCTGCGCTACCACCCCGCGTTGCTCTACAGGGATGGCGGCGGCGTGCGCCGCCTGCCCGCGCTGGTCGCCGCCGTTACCAGCGGCGCGGGGGAGCTCCCCGGTCCGGGGGAACGCCCCGATCCCAATGCCGTCTGCGGCGTGCTGCGTACGTGGCTCGATCACCAGCGTCCCGCCAAGGCCAGCGTCTCGCGCCCGCGCAAGGCGCTGGGCCGCGTGCACGGCCATGCCGTCCGCTTCGGCGACCCCGCCGACGGAGCTTCGCTCCTCGTCGGCGAGGGCATAGAGACCGTGCTCTCCTTGGTGACCGCCTCACCCGAGATCACCGCCGCCGCCGCTCTGTCGGCCGGCAGCCTCGGCGCCTTCGCGCCTCCGCCCGGCGTCGCCCGCATCGTCATCGCACGTGACAATGACGCGGAAGGGGAACGCGCGGCTCTCCGCCTCGCCCGGCGCTGCGCGCGGGCGGGCGTCGCCGCCACGGTCATCTCGCCCAAGGGTGAAGATTTTAATGACGATCTCCTCGCGTTCGGCCCCGCCGCGCTTGCCGCCTGGACGGCGGCCGCGCTCGCAAGCCGGGAGCCCGGGTGAGGGTAGCCATGGGGCGAGCCGCATGGAGAGGAGAGAGAGTCCTCTCCGCGCCGGCATCACGCTACGGGGAGAAGAGCATGAGCAGCGACATCAGGTTCCGGCGGGTGAGCGAGAACGAAGCCCGCGTCTATCAGTTATGTCGAGAGAGTTTTTATGGGCAGCTGAGCCGCTCCGGTCCTGCAGGAACAAGCCGCAGGACCGGATTCGCTCAACATTTCTACGCGGCGCGTGCGTCGTGCAGAATGGCCATCAGACGATCAGGCGCGTCCGTAAAGGCGCCCTTTCTGATCGAGGGAGGAACTCCTCGAGCAAGGATCTCAAGCTTCCCGATGGGATCGCTACGCAGGTATATCTCCGTACTGCGGATGCTGGCGTGCCCCAGCCAGAGAGACACCTTTCGAATGTCCCTTGTGACCTCGTAGGTATGGAGGCCACACGCGTGCCTCAACACGTGCGGCGTGATCCGCTTGCTCGCCAATGACGGCATCGTCTTGCGAGCGGTCGCGGCGTGCAGCGCCAAGCGATGGGCGAACCCATGGCGGCTTATCGGGGCGCACCTGGCATTGAGGAAGACGTGGTCGTCCTCCACGGCTGGCCGGATGGCAAGCCAGTCGCGGAGAACCGCACTGGTTTCCTTCCACAGCGGGAGCGTGCGCTTCCTTCGACCCTTCCCCGTCACCCGCACCGTATCGGCGTGCGGATGCCCGAGGTCGCCGACCATGACCCCGACCAGTTCCGAGACCCGAAGCCCGGCGCAGTAGGCCAGGTGCAGCATTGCCCGATCGCGCAAACCAGCTGCGGTTTTGGGGTCCGGTGCGTCAAGCAATGCCTGCACTTCATCGTGGTCGAGGCAGTCGATGACCGTTTGGTCATGACGCTTCATCGGGATGGCGCTGATCTGTTGAGCCACATCGAGACAGGCCGGTAAACGGTACTCGAGGTATCGGAAGAACGACTTGATCGCGGCAAGGCGCACGTTCCGCGTGGGGACCGTGTTCCCCCGGTCTCTCTCCAGATGATCGAGGAAGTCGAGAACCAGCTCGCTCGAGAGGTGCTCGATCGTGATCGCGCTGGGGCGGATGCCGAGCCGATCTGCCGCGAAGCGGCTCAACAGCACGAAGCTGTCGGTGTAGCTGCCGACAGTATGCCGGCTGGCGTTGCGCTCCTGGCCCAAGTTGGCACTTTTTCCGGTTGCTCAATGCCGGTCTGCCCATATTTTGCGGACCGAAGTACCACATATTGGGGTAGCTCCGAGATGATGCCACTATATGTGTAATTGAGGCGCTGGAAGCGCGTTGTAGTGCCAGGAGTTGTTAGGTATTGACGATTTTCCCTTGACCCCAGACCCCAAGCCGACAAATCTTGGCCCCTCGCAACAATCTCGCGACGGGCGACATGTTCATCAGGGCAACCAAGACCCACACCACCGACGGCAAGCCCGTCCGAAGCCATCGCCTCGTGCTCTCCCAGCGCATCGGCGACAAGGTCAGGCAGCGCACGCTCCTCAACCTCGGCACCGACTATCCGGTGCCGAAGGAGAAATGGCGCGAAGTGGCCGAACTCGCCGAGGCGCTGCTGCACGGCCGCCCGCCGCTGCTCCAAGCCGTCCCGGACGTGCAGGCCGCAGCCGAGGACATCGTCGCCAAGCTCAGGGCCAGGGGGTTCCGTGCCGAGGCGATGCAGGAAGAGGCGCGCAAGCCCGAGATCGCCACCGTCGACCTCGATACCCTGGAGCATGAGAACCCGCGCACCGTCGGCTGCGAGCGCCTGTGCCTCAAGGCCCTCGACGACCTTGGCTTCGCCGAAATCCTCCACGGCCTCGACATCAAGGGCCGCGACGGACGCATCGCCAGCGCGCTGATCGTCGCCAGGATGGTCCATCCCGCCAGCGAGCGTGATACCAGCCGCTGGCTCCGCCACGACAGCGCGGCCGCCGAGCTCCTGGGCCTGGAGGGCGACCGCAAGGCGCTGCGGCGCAAGACGCTCTATCGCATCGGCGACCTGCTCTGGCGCCACCGGGCCGCCATCCAGAGGGAACTGTTCAACCGTGAGCGCGCGCTGCTCGACCTGCCCGAGACGATCGCCTTCTACGATCTCACCAACGTCCACTACCACGGCCACACCGACGGCGAGCTTCCCAGGTTCGGGCGCTCCAAGCAGAAGCGCGACGACTGTCCCCTCATCACGCTGGCGCTGGCGCTCGACGGTGCGGGCTTCCCGCGCAGTTGCGAGATCCTGCCCGGCAACGTGAGCGAGCCGGGCACGCTGCACGAGGCGCTGGCCCGGCTCGAGGCGGTATGCGGCGGCACGGCGGCGAAGCCCACGGTGGTCATGGACGCGGGCATCGCCACCGAGGAGAACATCGTCTGGCTGGGCGAGCCGGGCTACGACTGGATCGCGGTCAGCCGCGGTGCCAGGCCTGCGCCGCCCGAGGGCGGACCCGAGGCCCTGCTGATCACCAGCGCGCGCCACGAGGTGCGGGCCTGGCGGCTTGCCAGCGAGGACGGCGAGGCGCGGCTCTACGTCGTCAGCGAGGGCAAGAAGAAGGCCGAGAACGCGATCATCGGCCTGAGGCGGAACCGCTTCGAGGCGGCGCTGCAAAGGCTCCACGGCGGCCTTGCGGTCAAGGGCCGCCTCAAGCGCTACGACAAGGTGCTGGAGAGCATAGGCCGCCTCAAGCAGCGCTTCTCCGCCGTCGCCAGGCACTACGAGATCACGGTCGAGAAGGCGGACACCGGCCCCAATGCCACCGCCGTGCGCTTCAAGCGCAGGCCGCGATACGACGAGGCCGATGAGGGCGCGGGCGCCTATGTGCTGCGCACCAGCCACGTCGACTGGGATATCGAGACGGTCCTGCGGACGTACTGGCGGATCACGGATATCGAGGCGACATTCCGAAGCCTGAAATCCGAACTCGGCCTTCGCCCGATCTGGCACCAGCTCGACCGGCGCATCGCGGCCCACCTGCTGATCGCCGTGCTGGCCTACCACGCCGTGCATCTGATCCGTACCCGGCTGGCCGCGCGGGACATCCACAAGTGCTGGGCATCGATCCGCGAGAGCATGCGGACCTGGGTGCGGATCACCACGCGCCTGCGCCAGACCGACGGCACCTTGATCGTCAATCGACAGGACACGCGCCCGGCCGCTGAGGTTGCCGCAATCTCCTCGGCGGCGGGCGTGGAACCCGCCATCCACCGCACGAGGACCCGCCTGCCGAACTGACAGAATCCAACAAAATGTAGTGCCATGTTGGAACCGGCCGAGAGAAATATCGCGTTACATCAACACGATAAAGGACATGGGTAGGACAAAAGTGCCAACTTGGGCTGGGGCATATGGTGCCGTAGGAACATGCTGATATGGGGAGCTAATTCGGTCATGGCCTCATCCTCTGCGTCCGTGCGTTTTCCGTCTCCCAGGCAATCTGCTTCAGCAAGGTCGGCGTCGCCTCGAGGTACCAATAGGTCGAGGTAACGGAGGAGTGGCCGAGGTAGGTCGAGAGCGCGAGCATGTGCCGGCTGACCTGGTCTCGATCGGTTGCGATTGCCTGCTCAAGCGACGTGACGGAGAAGCGATGCCTCAAGTCGTGAAGCCTGACACCCGGCTCACCGGGACCGCCGCGTAGTCCTGTGGCACGGGCCAGCTTCACGAACATCGTGGTCAAAGTGGCCTTGTTGAGGGGTTTGCCGTTCGACAGAACGAACAACGCGTCGCTCGTGCCGCCGAGCTGCTTGCGGATCTCCAGATAGGCCGCGAGTGCATCACACGAGTTCGGATGCAGCGGAACGAGTCGAGACTTCCTGAACTTGGTTTCTCGAATGACGAGCCCGTCGGAGGTGATGTCCGAGAAGCGCAGTCCACAGACTTCGGAGCGCCGCAAACCGGTTACAGCCACCAAGCCGATCACACAGTACAAGGTGTGCGGCGTGATCGAACCGGCCGGCGGAAGGCGCAGGGCGGCTTCCATCAGCCGTTTCACCTCAGCCTCACCCAACAGGCGCGGTGTACGCCTCTGCACCTTCGCGCGGCCAAGCGCGTCTATGTGTGGAATCTCGTGACGGTCATCTTCACTGTGCAGCCATAGGGCGAACTGCCGGAGTTGCCTCAGACGTTTCCGAGCTCTCCCGGGGGATGGCGTGTCGGAGGCAAAACGAATCATCGTTTCGGCCCGGACAAAGTCCTCTCCGAGCGCCATCGCGTTATCTGCCCACGCGAGCAGCAGGCGTTCTTCGTTCTCGTACCGGCAGCCAAGATGTCGTTTGAGGGCGACGAAACGGCCAACATGCTTCTTCATGTGCATGGCAGATCCCCGATCCAGGGCTGCGCCACCTCGAGAAGCATCGGGCGGTCGGTCTTGGCATAGATCGCGGTGGTATCCAGCGAGCGATGCCGCAGAAGCGCGCCGATAACGTCGAGCGACACTCCGGAGCGAACCAAGTTGGTCGCTGTGGAGTGACGGAAGAGGTGCGAGCCCCGCGGTCGGACTTCGCTCATGCCGGCCCGCTTCAGAGCGGATTTGACGCGTGCCGAGACCGTTCCACTACAAGCAAAGGGCCGATGCGGTGCTTTTGCCCGAAGGAAGACCTGGTCCTCGGCGACGCGCGGACGCGCCTGCTCGATGTAGGCGAGAACGGCGTCGCCTGCATCCTGGGGAAGCGGCAATCCCACCTGCCGCCGGGACTTCCCGCACACGCGGATTATCGCGTTGTGCCAGTCGATGTCATCGAGACGTAGCCGGACGATATCTCCTGCGCGTAGGCCGAGGCGGGCGAGGAGAAGGAGGATCGCCCGATCACGCAGACCTACGGGCGTCGTGACATCGCAGCATCGGATGACCTGCTCGATGGCCTCGGCAGGAAGATATCGAGGCAGGCTGGCCAACTTCCAGACGCGGCCCCTTGGGACTGCATCGACGAGAGTCGGCGAACAGATTCCGCGAGCAGCAAGATACCGCAGATACATTTGCATGGAGGTCGCCAGCGTCTGGGCATGACCCCATGACACCCCCTCGAACCGTGCAAGCAGCGCGGCTCGGATGCGCGCAGCGTTGTAACCTTCAGGATCTTGCCCAAGTCTCGCGAGCAACGTGCTGACGTTGCGTTTGTGATCGCGGATTCTCTCAGCCCCAATGCCGCGATGTCGTCGAAGCCACTCGCCGAATCCGTCCAGCGAGGTGTCCCTCGCCGTTTCGGGCACCACCGTCCGATGGTGGAGCACGCCTCTGTCAGTGAGGTACTGCGCAAACTCGACGAAGGGACGAACGTACTGCGGGTCGTAGCGGAGACTGCCGAAGTTCCTGGAGCAGCCTGGGCAGACGCAGTCGTGGCCGAGGAACTGCTCCACCACATCGGAATCGACTTCCCGCATGGGAATGCGGGACCGATGCATCCAGAAGAGAAGGTGCCGGCACACGCCCCGCCAATAGGCGAGCGTGGCGGCAGCGTAACCGTCGATTGCGCGCCGGGCGATGAAGTCTTCCAGAAGGGTCAATCCTTCATGAAGGTCGCCGGGATGTGGGATGTGGCCCGTGTCCTCCAAGTACTGCACGAGCTTCAACGCGCCCGTCATCAAGGGGCGTGGGTACACGGTAGTCTCTTTGCGGCGCGACGGCAGCGTCCCTGCACATCCGCATTCGTGATGACGGAAACGGCGCAACACGGCATCGTCAACCGAGACAATGGCCACGCCCTCTTGGTGCAGCCAAACGAGAAGGTGCCGCGCCGAACGCCACAGGCTGCTGATGGTGTTCTCGGTAAAGTCGCAGCGGCGCAAATAGTCCACAAATGCTTGAAGGTGATGTTGGAACTGGTGCGGCGTCGGCCCCGGCCGAAAGACCCGCGTTGCTGTCGATGACATCGTCACTCTCCTCCTATCCTCAGTGGGGGAGGAGAGGCTTACATAATGTTGAGCGAATCCGGTCCTGCGGCTTGTTCCTGCAGGACCGGAGCGGCTCAGCTGCCCATAAAAACTCTCTCGACATAACTGATATTGAACTGAGCCGCGTTCCGCGGCGGGGCGCCTCGGCCGCCGGGTGCCCAGAGTGATCTCCTTGCCGCGCGTAAGTTGAGTGTGGCCGTTCGCTCCAGCGTCTGGGCGCAGGGTCGAATCCTGTTTCTCCCTCGTTGATCGATGGTCGTCGACCGCCAAGCCGGCGAGCAAGAGCATGGGCGTGTCTTCGTGACAGACCAAACCCAGAGGGAGACGCCCCATGACGGCACTTCGCCAGCGCATGATCAACGACATGACGGTTCGCGGCTTCGCCGAGAACACCAGGAAGTCCTACCTCAACTCGGTCTCCGGGCTCGCGGTTCACTACGGTCGCAGCCCCGAGCACATCTCAGCGGAGGAAGTCCAGGAGTACCTCATCTTTCTTCACGAAGAGCGGGGGCTGGCTTGGCAGAGCTGCAACAGCGCTCGCCAAGGGATCCGCTTCCTCTATCGCATCACGCTGGGCTTGCCCGAGCCGCACTTCTATCTGCCCTTCGCCAAGACGCCTTCCACCCTGCCCGTACTGCTCAACCAAGACGAACTGGTGCGGCTGTTCAGCGTCACCATCAACCGCAAGCACCGCGCCTTGCTGATGACGGCCTATGCAGCGGGGCTTCGGGCGAGCGAGCTCGGCCGGTTGCAGATCAGCGATATCGACTCACAGCGGATGTGCCTGCGCGTCGATCAGGGCAAGGGCAACAAGGACCGCTACGTCCCGCTCTCGCCCCGGCTGCTCGACGAGCTGCGCGAGTACTGGCAGCGGGTACGGCCCGAGCACTGGCTGTTCCCCGGTCGGATTCCCGGCCGGCCGATGACGCGCCATGGGCCAGCACACGTTTACGATCGAGCCAAGGACAAAGCCGGGATCGCCAAGCCCGGCGGGATCCACACGCTGCGCCATTGCTACGCCACCGGGCTCCTCGAGGCCGGCGTCGAGCTGCATGTCATCCAACGCCGCCTCGGGCACACCTCAATCCGCTCGACCATGCGCTACCTTCACCTTGCTCACGACAAGACGTCCGCCACGCCGTCGCCCCTGGACCTGCTGGAGTTTCCGCGTCCTGCCCAGGCCTGACCGGTGGCTCATGTCGGCCACGCGGCGCCAGCCACACGGCCGGCGCTGGAGGTCGCGGACATCCTGCGCGAGCGCGGCGACGCCTATGGCGAGACACATCTGCTCTCGGCCCAGCAGCAGAGGGTCGTCGACGCGCTGGTGAACTGCCGCACCGCTGTGCTCGGCGGGTTCAAGGCAGAATGCGATCACTGCGGGGCGGTGACGATCCAGTACGCCTCGTGCCGGAACCGTCATTGCCCCAAGTGCCAGACCCTCTCGCAGACCAGGTGGGTTGAGCGTCAGTGCGCCGATCTGCTCGACATCGACTACTGGCATGTCGTGTTCACCCTGCCCCACGAGCTCAACCCCGTGGCCCAGGGCAATGCCGCGCTCATCTACAGGCTGCTCTTCAAGGCCGCCTCCCAGACCCTGCTCGAGTTCGGCCGCAATCCCCGCTGGCTCGGCGGCGAGCTCGGCATCACCATGGTGCTGCACACTTGGGGGCAGAATCTGGGACAGCACATCCATGTCCACTGTATCGTCACCGACGGCGGTCTGAGCCCGGACAGAGAGCGCTGGCTCACTCCCGCGCGCAAGGGCTTCCTGTTCCCCACGGTCGCGCTCTCGAAGGTCTTCCGCGGCAAGTATCTCGACTTCCTCGGCGCCGCGCACCGCGACGGCGAACTCCGGCTCAAGGTCGTCGGCGGTGGTGACGACAGCCGCGAGTTCGAGTGTCTGAAGACCGCGCTGCGGTCGAACGACTGGGTGGTCTACACCAAGGCCCCGTTCGCCGGCGCCGGGCACGTTCTGGCCTATCTCGGGCGCTACACCCACAAGGCTGCCATCGCCAATCATCGCCTCGTCGACTTCGACGGCGAGCACGTTCGCTTCCGTTGGCGCGACTACGCTGACGGCAACAAGGTCAAGGTGATGCGTCTCGACGTCGACGAGTTCATCCGCCGCTTCCTCCTGCACGTCCTCCCGCGCGGCTTCACCCGCCTGCGCCACTACGGCTTGCTCGCCAATCGCTGCCGGGCTCGCAAGCTCGCCCGCTGCCGAGACCTGCTCGGCCAGCCTGCCCCTGAACCGCGGGAGCCGGAAACGACGCAGCAGATGATGCTGCGACTGACGGGGATCGACATCACCGTGTGCCGCCAGTGCGGCGAGGCAACGCTGCGGCAAACCGTCATTCTTGAGCCGCAGCCCCAAGCAGCCATGCGGGCGACGAATACCCGACCGCCGTGACGATGCGTCAGAACCGACAAGGTCCGACAACAGTCCCCCCGGCCGCCGCGCCGCGACCGCTCCTGCGCCCGCTTCGTGCTGCCCGGCGGCGAAACATCGTCGCGAGCCCCTGCACAGCCGCGTCGCAACCTGATAAGTGGAGATTCAGAGTGCCGGCGCCGCCAGCGACACCAACAGGTTGCACCGCTTCGGCCTAATCGGCTCCCACCCAGCGGTTACTTTCCCCATAGCCCGGCACTACGGCCGTGCAGCGCGGCTCAGCTCAATGCCTGTATCGGTCCTGCTGCGCACGACCGATACAGGCCAATTCATTACGTTGAGCTCAACGTAATACCAGCACGGCGACTACGTCGGGGACGTCTTCCGCCAGGACGACATCCTCAACCCCGGCGCGGTGTTCTATGTGGTGCATCTCCTATGTTGAGCTCAACATAGAAGATGGCATTTCGCGTCGAACAATATGTTGAGCAGCGACGCGAAGGCCCCGGCAGCTCTGGCTGCAGGGGCCTAAACGCTCAACATAGTCTTGTGATGTGCTTCTTTCGCGTTGTCACGAAAGGAGGACATCACGATGTCACAAGACACCCGATGCACCGTCAGCTCTGGAACGGATCAGGCCCTGTTCACAGGCATCATCCCGCAGTTTTCGGCCTACCTGTCTGAGGCGGGACGTGGCCACGCCAAGATCCTCAGGTATCTGGGTCCCGCGGAACACTTTCTGGCTTGGTTGAAGCTTAGCCGTACCTCTCTGGACACGGTGGACGACGATATCCTGCACCGCTTTCTTGAGCATGAGTGCACCTGTCCGGTGCCGCCGTTCAAGTTCAATCGGCTTCACAACCGGGAGGTACCTCACTTTGTATCCGGTCTTCGCACGTTTGTTCAGTTTCTTGAGGAGACCGGGCGGATAACTACTCCAGGAGAGATTGATGACAACCTCCGCCTGCTGAACACCTTCCTGGAGCAGCGGCAGGCGGAGGGTCATTCGGCGAGCTCAATCAGACATTGCCGCGGCGGGAGCCGTCACTTCCTCTTCTGGCTCCATCATTGTCGCATCTCCCTGGCCGACATCGACAAGTCCGTGCTCGACCGGTTCTCCAGCCACGACTGCAATTGTGCCCGGCCCGGTGTCTTCTTTGGATTCAGAGGACATCGTGCCGCTGTTCGCGTCCCTTACCAGACCCGGGCGTTCATCACGTTCCTCGCTGAACGGGGTCTAGCTCCGAAGATGTTGCCATCGAGGAAGGAGCCCAACGACGGGCTGGATGACTACCGAGAGTGGTTGCGTCAACACCGCGGCACCGGAGACGAGGCGATTCAGAATCACATTTACAACCTTTCCAGAGTGCTGCCGAATCTCGGCGATAATCCGCGCGGATACGATGTTGAAGTAATCAGAAGTGCTCTCCTACATCACCTAAAGGACGTCTCGCCATCCTACGCTAAGAATCTGGTCGGAGCGGTGCGCATGTACATCCGCTACTTGGCCTCGAAGGGCGAATGCCCCGCAGAACTGGTCGAAGCAATCCCGACAGTTCCTCATTGGCGGCTCTCGACATTGCCGAAATACATCTCGCCCGACGATATGGAACGGGTGATTGGATCGTTCGACACAACGACAGGCAAAGGGAGACGTGATCGTACGATTGTCCTCCTTCTTGGCAGGCTCGGCCTCCGGGCACGGGACGTCTCGAATCTGAAACTGTCAGACATCGATTGGAAGAACGCCTCTCTTCGTGTCCGTAGCAAGTCGGCAATCGAGGCCGCTCTGCCCCTTCCGCAGGATGTCGGTGACGCGTTGCTGGACTACATCCTCACCGCGCGTCCCCGGGTCGACGAAGAGAAAGTGTTCCTCCGGACGCGAGCGCCACATCGACCGTTCCGGGACGGCCAGATGGTATCGCTAATCGCGCGCGATGCGCTCGACCGCGCCGAGGTCAAACCCCCCGGCGCGGGGGGCGTTCGTGTCTTTCGCCATTCCGCCGCGACCAGCCTGCTGCGCTCTGGCGCCACGCTGGACGTTGTTGGGGCGGTGCTTCGCCATCGGTTCCGAGAGACCACGGCGATCTACGCCAAGGTGGACACCGAAATGCTTCTCCACGTTGCACAACCCTGGATTGGAGGAGATGAGGCATGTCGTTAATCCTCCACGTCGAACGCTACGTCGAGCTGAACAGGAAGCTTGGCTACAAGTTTGCGGACAACGAGCGGGTGCTGCGGGAGTACGCCGAGTTCGCCACGGCATTCGGGGACGAATGGACACGCTGCGACCGAATCATCGACTGGGCTTCCAAGGGAACGTCCCCGAACAGGGCTTCGCTCAAGCTGCAGATCGCTCGAAACTTCGCACTCTCGCTACACGCGGAGGATGCACGCCACGAGGTGCCGCCTCGCGACGTCGTGGGCCGGCGAAACCCAAGCAGGCCGTCACCGTACTTGCTCACGCGAGCCCAGGTTCGTCAGGTGATGGACGCTGCTCTGTCCCTGCCCACTCGTGACCCGATTGCGCCGTATACATGGCATTACCTGTTCGGGCTGATGGCGGTGACGGGCATACGAAGGTCGGAGGCACTGGCTCTGCAGCTGTCAGACATCACCTCAGACGGCTTACTCGTCCGCGAATCGAAGTTCCGCAAGAGCCGACTACTGCCGCTTCACGAAGACACATGGCGCGCCCTAGACGAGTATGTCGCGATCAGAAAACGCCTTGGCGGGCCTGGTGAGCACCTGTTTGTTCTGGCAATAGGCAAGCCGCCGGCTGGTCCTACCGCCACACGTGCATTTTTGCGGCTTCTTCGTCAGTTGGGCCTGCGCGGACAGCCGGGCGAGCCGGGACCGCGGCTGCACGATTTGCGGCACAGCTACTGTGTATGGGTACTGGAGAGCCTGGACAGTGACGAAGACTCAAGCACGCACATGCTGGCTCTCTCTACCTACCTCGGCCACTCCAACCTGGCCAATACGTACTGGTATCTCAAGGCAACTCCGCCACTGCTTCGGCGAATCGCCGAGAAGGCAGAGCGGGTACAGACGGGGAGGACGCAACAATGATTTACATTGCTCCCCATGTAACGGCGTTCGTTCTCGAGCACCTGCCACGCGATCGGCACCTCAGCCAGAATACCATAGACAGCTACTCCGACAGTCTGCTGCTGTTTACTGTGTTCGCTGCCGGTCGGTTCGGCATTCAACCGAGCTCCATCGTACTCGAGCAACTCTCAATTGAGCTCATCCTCGACTTCTTGGACTACCTGGAAAAAGAGCGTGGAAACACGGCTCGCACGAGGAACGCCCGGCTAACAGCAATCAAATCGTTCTTTCGTTACCTCGAATACAGAGAGCCCGCATGTCTCGAACTCTCTCGGCGGTTGCACGCCATTCCGGAGAAGCGTAGCGAAAAAGCGCTACCCCACTGGCTCGACCGCGACGAAATCCAGGCGATTGTCGACGCACCGGACATCAGCACACCTTCCGGTGTGCGGGACCGGGCGATGCTTCATCTCGCCTATACCGCAGCGCTTCGCGTCTCTGAACTGACGTCGCTTACGATTGATAGCCTCTCGCACCCGCACTTGGATACGGTGCATGTGATGGGCAAGGGGCGACGCGAGCGGATCCTACCTCTCTGGAAGGAAACCCAGTCCGTTCTTCAGAGCTGGCTCGTAATCCGTCCCGAGGTTCACGTTAATCACCTCTTTCTCAGCGCCCGTGGGCAACCGATAAGCCGCCACGGCTTCGCCCAGCGTCTTAATGTGCATGCTGCCGCCGCGAAATCAGTTATGCCGTCCATCGACAGCAAGCGCATCACGCCCCACGTCTTGAGGCGCTCCTGCGCCATGCACACGTTGGAAGCGACGCACTGGAACGTTCTTTACGTCTCGATGTGGCTGGGGCACACAAACATATCGAGCACGGAGCTTTACCTGCGGGGCAACACAGCGGAGAAGCTCAAGATACTCAACGCGAATGTGCCCCCTAGGATCCGAAAAGGGGCCTTCAGCGGCGCACAGGACAAGCTACTCAGGGTTCTGAGCGCCCCGAGGTCGTGAACTCTATGTTGAGCGTTTAGGCCCCTGCAGCCAGAGCTGCCGGGGCCTTCGCGTCGCTGCTCAACATATTGTTCGACGCGAAATGCCATCTCAGCGAAGACCCCCGCGGCCCCGTCAGGGTGCACGAGCGCCATCGCGTCCGCGAGGTCGCCCGCCACCTCCTCGACACCCACCCGATGCTGTGAGCGGTGACGAGCGCCACCGGCGGTGTCATCGGCGGGAGCGGCTCGCCCTCGATCCCGTTGCCCGGCCCGCGGCCGGCACCGCGTCTTTCATCGCTGCGGCGGTACCACACCGCTTGCAGGAAACAGAAAAGGGGTCCGTCCGTCGTGATGTCGGAGTTTTCCACACGTGCTCGCGCCAGCAACCCTGCGGGTCCTCCGGTCGCTCCGCTCCCTGCGGCCTGACCCAGGGAAGTCTAAGGCGGGCCGTGAAGTTCGGCGACCGTGAAGATGGCTTGCGTGCAATCACCAACCGCCTCGTCTTGCAGCGCGCCGGCCCCTAACGCGGGGCCGCCGCGTCACGCTGCACCGCATCAAATCCATTCGCGGAACCATTCGTCGCGGCGCCTAGACGCCGGGCAGGCCCAAGCGGGCCCGCCCGGCCCGGCGCCGTAATGACCACTGGAATGGATTTGCTGCGGAGCACCGTTCCCACCGGCACGGCGGCGCCATCTTCCGCACCAACATCGCCGAACTTCCGCACCTAAACCCGCCTAAGACTTCCCAGGGCCAGGTGCTGCCCCTGCGCGCGCGTGAATCACAGAGGACATCACGACGGGGCACAGGGTCCCGGAGGTTGAACCAACAGGAGATCGTCATGATCGACACAACCAGCGCTACTGCTTCTTCCACTGCAACCGTTTGCGACAGCATGGCCCTCTACGGCGCAGCGCCCGAGCGCGGCGAGCTCGACAGCAGGGTCGTCTGGGACGAGGACGATGCCATCGATGCGCTGAACGAAGCCATCCGCGTCATCGTCGACGGCATCACCGTCGACGGCACGCAGATGGCCGACGAGCGCGAGCCGCTCATGTGGGGCTTCACCAACATGCTGCACAGCCAGGTGCAGAGGCTGGACCGCGCCGTCGACCGCATCGCGCCCGAGATGCGCGACCTCGAGAAGGCGCAGGACGGATCGGAGGTGAAGGCGTGGGAGTTGCAGACGATGACTGACCGCGCGCAGAACCTCGGCGACAGGCGCGACGCCTTCGAGAAGCTCCGCGACCTCGCCGCCGACGCCTACCGCGTCGAGACCGGCGAGGTCTGGCGCCCGCGGCACGGCTCGCACACGAGCCAGACCGGACAGCTCACCTCCGCCGCCATTGACGCACGCGACTTCCGCCGCGCCCGCAAGGACCGCGAGACGAGGGCGCATCTGCCCGAGGGCACCCTGGTCGCGATCACCGGCGGCAAGACCGTCAGCGATGCCGACGCGATCTGGAGCACGCTCGACATGGCGCACGCGAAGTACGGCGACATGGTGCTGCTGCATGGTGGCGGTCCCGGCGTCGAGAAGATCGCCGCGAGCTGGGCGGAAGCCAGAGGCGTCAACCAGGTGATCTGCCGTCCCGACTGGAGCGCTCACGGCAAGGCCGCGCCCTTCCGCCGCAACGACGAGCTGCTCAACCTGCTGCCCAAGGGCATCATCGCCTTCCCCGGCTCCGGCATCACCGGCAACCTCGTCGACAAGGCGAAGCAGCTGGGCATTCCCGTGATGCACGTTATGCCGAGCTCGGCATAACGTGCATAATGCCGAGAAGGTTGTAATGCCGAGCGGGTCGCGGGGATCGGCTTAGTTCTGCCGTTTTCCTGCCGATTCGCTCGGCATTAATTGTTGGGGTCGGTTCTCCGACAAAGTCGTCCTCCCTTTCAATCGGATGGAGGACGACAAGAATGTCTTCGACACCCAACCGCGGGTCGTTGCTGGAGACCACGGCGCTGGCCGGCTTCGATCCAATCATTCTTGAGTTCATCGACGACCTTCGCCATCGAGGTGGAGCTGCCGAGGGTCAGCTCCCCAAGTACCGGTATGCCGCTCGTCACTTCCTGATCTGGCTTAAGCTCGCCGGCATCGAGCTCAAGATGGTCGACGGCACGGCCATCGAGCACTTTCTGCAGCACGATTGCCGTTGTGCCGAATCGTCCGCGCCCGTCCGGCTTCGCCGCTGGCGCAAGTGCCGCACGTCGTCCAGAGTCATGACGTTCATCCGCTTCCTTGAGCGGACGGGGCGCATCGAGACTCCCGGCGAGCTCGACGACAATTTCAGGCTGCTGGATGCGTTCCTCGCGAGCTTGCGCCGCGATGGCTACGCGACCGCGACCATTGAGCTGTATGGCCACGGATGCGGCGGTCTCATTGTCTGGCTCCACCTCTCACGGCTTCGCCTGTGCGATCTGTCGCCGGAGGTAATCGCACGTTTCCGGCGCAGGCAGATCGTCTGCTCGATCCCCGGGGTGTTTTGCGGCCAGGAATCGCGGTGCCCCGCAACCGCATACGAGACCGAGCTGCGCGGCTTCCTGAAGCATCTCGTCTCGATCGGGCGGATCGAACCGTTCGAACAGAACCCGGACGAGAAGACCCCGCCGCCCCCTCGCCTCGAGAGATTCGGCGACTGGCTTGAACGCCATCGTGCGATCAGCCCGGAGAGCATACGCCAGTATGTCCGATTGATCGCAGAGATGCTGCCTGACCTTGGGGACGATCCTGGGGCCTATGACGCGGCGCTGATCCGGCGGGCGTTGTTCGACCGTATGGAGCCCTGGTCGCAGGGCTACGCCCGAAGGCTGACCACCGCGATGCGCATGTATCTGCGGTTCCTGGTGTCGGAAGCCAGCATCGCGGCGAGACTGGTCGAGGCCGTGCCGACGGTGCCGCAGTGGCGATTGTCCACCTTGCCACGATACATCTCGGCCGACGATGTCGAGCGCGCCATCGCATCCTGCGGCGACGACCCCAAGGGCGTGCGCGATCGGGCGATCCTGCTGCTTCTGGCACGGCTGGCCCTGCGGGCCGGGGATATCGTCGCTCTGCGCCTCGGCGATATCGACTGGGACAGGGCCGAGATCCGTGTCTCGGGAAAATCACGGCGGGAGACGGCTCTGCCTCTGCCCCAGGACGTCGGCGATGCGCTCCACGCCTATATCGCGACGGCGCGGCCAAGGGTGGATGAGGAGAAGGTGTTCTTCTGTGTGAACGCGCCCTGTCGGCCGTTCACCGACTCGAGTGTCGTCAGCGCCGTGGCGGAATGGGCTCTCGACCGCGCCGGGGTCAAGACCTTCGGCGGCCGCGGCGCGCATACATTCCGCCATTCCCAGGCGACAGCGCTGCTCAGATCCGGAGCAACGCTCCACGTCATCCAATCGCTGCTCCGGCACGCTTCCCCGAGCGCCACCATGATCTATGCGAAGACCGACGCGGTCATGTTGCAGGAGGTTGCCCAACCCTGGATCGGGGGGATCGATCGATGACGATGACAATCAGCGAACAGGTCTCGCGCTTCGTCGCGATGAAACAGAAGCTCGGCTACCGGTTCGGGCGGTGCGAAGGGATGCTGCACAGCTTCGCCAGGTTCGCCGAGGACCGTGATGAAACATTCATCCATTCCACGACCGCCATCGAGTGGGCATCGTCGTCGAGAGCGGCATCGCAGTCCGAAGGAGTCAGAAGGCTGCGCGCGGTACATGACTTTGCCAGCTGGCTGCATGCCGAGGATGCGCGTCACGAAGTACCGCCGCGCGATGCGCTGGGCCGCCCGAACAAGCAGAGGCCGCGACCCTGCCTGATATCGGTCCCGGACATCGGGAAACTTCTGATGGCGGCGCTGTCCATGGGGCCTGCCGGCAGCATCGCCCCGCTGACCTGGCACTACCTGTTCGGGCTCATCGCCGCGACCGGCCTGCGCATCGGCGAAGCGCTCGCATTGACGATGGATGACATCACCGCTGACGGCCTCGTCATCCGAGACACGAAGTTCGGCAAGACGAGGATGGTCGCGCTGCACCCGACCACCTGGGATGCGCTGAACTGCTACCTGGGGTCACGGCTCAAGGAGAAAACGCCAGACACGCATCTCTTCGTGATCGCCACCGGCCTATGTCCGAGTAGAGGCTATGCATCGGCCGTCTTCCGCAGACTCGCGGAGCAAGCCGGAATCCGCGAACCCGGCGCGGCGCGAGGACCCACACCGCACTCGCTGCGGCATTCCTTCGCTGTGCGGTCACTTGAGAGCCTTGCTCCCGATATCGATCCGAGCCGCCATATGCTGGCGCTTGCGACCTACCTCGGCCATGTCAACGTCTCAAGCACCTACTGGTATCTGGAATCGACCCCTGCCCTCCTGCGCGGCATTGCCGAAGCCGCGGAAGAGGCTCACGCGAATGGGGGTTCCGATGACTGATCTTGCCCCCCACCTGACGAGCTTCCTGGAGGAGCACCTTCCTAACGAGCGGCGCTTCAGCCGCCACACCGTGCAGAGCTATAAGGAGTGCTTCCGCCTCCTCGTCATCTACGCGGCGGAAAAGACCAGGGTGCGCCCCTGCATCCTGAAGATCGAGCACCTGACGGTGGCTCTACTGCTGGCCTTCCTCGAGTCTCTGGAGAAGGATCGCAACAACAGCATCGGCACCCGCAACAATCGCCTCGCCGCCATCAAGTCCTTCTTCCGATACCTGGAATACCGTGTCCCGGGTTGTCTCGACCTCGCCTTGCAGGTGCGCGCCATCCCGCAGAAGCGCACCGACAAACCCCTGATCGACTGGCTCGACCGGATGGAGATGCAGGCGATCCTGGATGCGCCGGATACCGCGACGGTCGCAGGCCTGCGCGACCGCGCCATGCTGCATCTATGCTACGCGGCCGGGCTCCGGGTGTCGGAACTGACCAGGCTCACTCTCGACAGCCTGTCGAGTCCCCATCTTGAGACTGTCCGCATCCTGGGCAAGGGGCGGCGCGAGCGCGAACTGCCGCTCTGGAAGGAAACGAGGGCCGTCCTCAATGAGTGGCTCGACGTCCGCCCGCCGGTCAACAATCGCTATCTCTTCCTCAGCGCCCGCGGGCGGGCGTTGAGCACGGACGGCTTCGCTTACATCCTCGACCAGCATGTCGCCACCGCGGCCTGCAAGGTCCCGTCCATCAAGAGCAAGCGGGTGACCCCGCACGTGCTCCGTCATTCGTCGGCAATGACCGTTCTGGATGCCACACGGGGGGACATCCGGAAGGTCTCGATCTGGCTCGGTCACGCCGACGTCAAGATTACCGAGGTGTACCTTCGTTCGAGCGCGGCCGAGAAGTTGAAAATCCTTGGGGCCAACACGCCGCCTTCCATCCGCCGCGGGACCTTCAACGGTGTGAAGGACAGCTTGATGATGGTTCTCGGCGGAAACTGGCCGTGACAATTAATGCCGAGCGAATCGGCAGGAAAACGGCAGAACTAAGCCGATCCCAGCGACCCGCTCGGCATTACAACCTTCTCGGCATTATGATAATGAAAGCCGCGTAAGCAGCGCGCGCCTCGACGAAGCGGCCGGTGCCTCAAGGCATCGGCCGCTTTCGTCGTGTTTCACGACGGGCATCACGAGCGTCGGCCTGTGCGCCCGCCCGTCGGATCGCGCACCGCCAATCCGAGTGCGCGCTCGAACGCCGGCGTCGCCGCGCTTCGCGCCGGCGCCGCTCCCGCTCGCTGCAGCGACCGTGCTTCCCCCCTCCCTCCGCCGCCGTGCATCAGGCTCGACGCTACGCGCCATCGCCGGGCTCGATGCGTGTGTCCTGCTCTCCGGCTTGCCCGTCCTGCGTCACCGCGTCTGGCTCGGCGCTCGCGCGCCGTCGCCGGCCGTTGCAGCGGCACGCCCATGGACTGCGCGTGCTCCCGCTTGTGCCGGTGAGGATGATCAGAGCGATGAACATGGCCATGGTGCACCGGCGAGTGCGGCCGCCGACATCGTGCCGCAATCCATCTTCGACCGCCGAACCGCAAGTCACGCGCGCACCCTCGGCGTCAGCGCCGTCGCCGATGGCGACGAGCGCCTCCGCACTTCGACGGACATTGATGCCGTCGTGCCTGAACGGCCCGACGCCACCGAGCCCGGCACTCGTGACGATCATGGCGAGCGGCTCGCTGCGCCAATCACGATCGCGAGCGTCTGCACCTCCTTCCGCTTGCCGTCCGGCCGCGACCCTCGCCTGCTTGCCGCAGGCACGCACCCGCCTGACCGCGAGGCCCGCCCCGCGGTCGAGCCGCCCGCCGCCATTGTCGTTCCCAACACCGGCACCCTCATCGCTGCACGCGCCTTCGCATGAAGCGATGACGATGACCATGGCGATGAAGACTCAGACGATGCGCCGACGAGTGCGGCCGCCGACATCGTGCCGCAGTTCACCTTTGGCTTACGGACTGAACGTCCCGCGTGCACGCTCGGCGTCAGCGCCGCCGCCGATGGCGACGAGCGCCTCCGCAGTTCGACGGACATTGGTGCCGTCGCGCCTGAACGGCCCGACGTCACCACGTCCGACACTCGTGACGATCATGGTGATCGGTCCACTGCGCCGACCATGATCGCATACCCCGGTTCCGCTGTATTTCCGAACGCCGCCAGGCCAGCGAGAACATGCCCCTGCACGAGCTCGGCACAGATCGATCCCCGAGTGCATCCCGAGCCGTGCCGAGCGCTCCGGCATCGCCACACAAGGACCACATAAGTCGCCACCTGTGTCTCTATGCATGCGTGCCATGGGAAATTCCCGTGTTCTCCGGCAAACACACCCGAATTCTCGGATCCCTGGCCTCACCAAGCCTCCCCTCGCCCCTTAAGTGGCTGGGCCTGATAGCTTTTCTGCGGTCCCTCGGACCTGTCCTACGCCCTCAGGGCGCTTTTGCCCTCACACCTGAGCGCACCTGAAGGTGCAGTACCACGTTTTGGCAAAACGAATCACCATGGATAGTCAGGAGATGTCAGGAGTGTGAAGAGGCCCGGATCGGCGGCGTTGGATCGAGCGAATGTCATTTGACATTCTCCCTCCCAACTCGTTGACATAAAATCGACATACACCCAGACCACCTCGGGCGACATTCGTGTGACATTCACGGCTGTAAGGCAAATCGTCCTGCGAATGCTCCGCGCAATGCGCGGATTTCTGCCCCCTTCGACGACTGTAAGCAGGGTATCTCAGCTCGCGTGCGATCCAGCCGGGCAGGCGATTCCCGCAACCGAAAGGACACGGCAATGACCGAAAACAGCTCCGGTGGCACCACCGAAGCGGATCCCGGCACGAGACCAGGCGACGCTCGCACCTCTCGCACGATCAGATTCTCGGACAGCGAGTGGGAACAAGTCTCGCATGCCGCCGCCAGGCACGACATGAACTCGACCGCCGAGTTCGTGCGCAACGCTGCGGTGACGATGGCAAAGGACGATTCCCTCCTGACTCGCGGCGCGCTCTCGCCCGGAGTCGTCCAACTGATCGAGCATACATTTCGAGGCGTACTCTTTCTCTCCTCGCTCAAGCGCGACGAACTAATCAGCGAAGGGCGTCAGGATGAGGTCGAGAGCATGATCCGGGCGGGCAGGGAGGCGCAGTCGAAGCTTCTTTCTGCCGACTGAGTCGCGGATCTATGTCCAGCATTTCTCGGAAATTGCCCGCCTGGCAACGGTGTCGATGCGTCAGGGTCACAGGTTTCACGAGGGAGCTTACATAGCTGACGGAACGGTGTTCCCATGCGTTCCGCTTCCCTCCACATCTAGCCCCTCCGCCCACCACCAGCCCTCGAAACTCCGATTCCACCCCGACCCCCTACATGCGGGGTTGTGCCCCATCCCTCGATCGTGCTACCCAGAAAGTTCGCCTCGTGACCGAATCGCGGGTCGCAAACGAGAGGGTACTCTGATCATGCGCTATCAAGTGTACCAGGACGCTGCCAAGGAGTGGCGGTGGCGTCTGCGGGCTGCCAACCACGAGATCATCGCCACCTCGGGCGAGGGTTACAAGAACAAGGCGGACTGCCTTCACGGGATCGACTTGGTGAAGGGCTCGGGCAACGCCTCGGTAGAGGAGGTTTAGTTCGATGGCTGAAGATCCAGCAGGCGGCGGGGGAGCCGATACCTCGACTCAGGAACAGGACCCCAAGGCCGAGAGGATGAGGAGTGCGGTCCGGGTGCGCGTGACGTACAGCGCCGCCTTCTTCCTGTTCGGGGCGGGGGCGGGGTTCGCCGGCTACTTCATAGCGATAGGCGAACACGCCATGGCGAAGGACTTGTTCTTCGCCATATTGCCGATCGCCGCCGCCGTCGTGACCTACTGGTTCGCCACGAGGAAGGGTGGCGCGCTCACCGGTGACGACATCGCCAAGATCATGAACGCCGCCAAGAAGGATTGATGCTACGTGAGGATCACGCCGAGCGTGATCCCGAGCGCGAGCATCCAACCGGGGGCCGTTGAGTATAGGAAGCCGAAGATTTCTTGAACGAAGCCGCTACGCGGAGTTAGCGGCGTAGAGTTCATTCATTTCCGAGGCGTCGCGGGTGCCGTTTGCCCTGTGCGTTCGCTTCCCGGTTGCGTCAGTGGCGCTCCGCCCGTCGGGTGGCGGATCCCCAGCAGCCTCCCGATCACCAGTGGTTAGCATCGACCCCTGCGACGGACCGTCGCCGGATCGGTCCGGCGGCGCGCCGTCGCGATCCAGGGAGATCGATAATGACCGGGACCGCGTGCGACACGAACACCGTCACCCCTCTTCGCCAGCGCATGGAGGAGCAGCTCCGCATCGCCAATCTGGCCGCGAGCACGTCCAAGGCCTACATCTGCGAGATCAAGAACCTGGCCAGGTACTACGACGCCTCGCCGGACGAGCTCGACGCCGAGCAGGTGCGCCAGTGGTACCTGGGGCGGATCGACAAGGGGCTCAGTCCGGGCACGACCAACGTCTCCTTCGCCGCGCTGAACTTCCTCTACATCGACACACTCGGCTGGCCTGACCACGTCGCCGGCCTGCGCTCCCGCAAGAAGCCCGGCAAGCTGCCGCGCTACATGTCGGAGCAGGAGGTCGAGCACCTCATCCTTGCGACGCCCGACCTCCGCCACCGTGCTGCCATTGTCACCGGCTATGGCGGCGGGCTCCGCATCTCCGAGACCTTGGCCATCAAGGTCGGCGACATCCTGTCGGAGAAGAAGCTGCTGCACATCCCCTCCGGCAAAGGCGGCACCGAGAGAATGGCACCGTTGCCGGACAGCGTCATCCACTACTTGCGCGCCTACTACAGGAACATCTGGCCGCGTCCGACGAGCTGGCTCTTCTACGGCGTCTCGCTCGACAGGCCCATCGCAACGGAGACCTTGCAGGCCGCCTTCAGGAGGGCGCGCGACATTGCCGAGCTCGACCGCAGCTACACCTTCCATTGCCTGCGCCATTCGGCGGCGACCCATCTCCTCGAGCGCGGCGGCGATATCGAGGTGATCCGGGACATGCTCGGCCATCGAAGCGCGAACACGACCCGTCACTACGCCCGCGTCACCGGCAAGATGTTCGAGGGCCTCGACCACCCGATCTCAGGCTTCGCAGCGTTGCGCAACTGACGGCGCGTGGAGGCCGAACGCGCGGGCGTGGCGGAGATCCTCCGCCGCGCCGGCGCCGCTTTCCGTGAGCGCCACAAAGGGCGCATCGACGCCGCCCGGCTCAAGGTCATGGGCGCCATCGAGGCGTGCCGCACCGCCGTGCTCGGCGGCCACATGTACGCCTGCGAGGGCTGCGGGCGCGAGCATCCGCTTTTCAACTCCTGCCGCAACCGCCACTGCCCGACCTGCCAGGGTCTCGCCGCCAACCTCTGGAGCGAGGCCCGCGCCGGGGACATCCTGCCGGTGCCCTACTTCCATGTGGTCTTCACCCTGCCCAAGGAGGTCGCCGCCATTGCCTTCTGCAACCGAAGGGTGGTGTTCGACATCCTCTTCCGGGCCGTCGCCGAGACCCTGCGCACCATCGCCGCCGATCCCCACCACGGTGGCATGCGCATCGGCGGCACCGCGGTCCTCCATACCTGGGATCAGAAGCTCCGCTTCCACCCGCACCTGCACGTGGTCGTGCCCAACGCGGGCTTCGACGTAGACAGCGGCGAGTGGAAGACGGGGAGCACCACCTTCCTCGCCCCCGTCAAGGTCCTCGGCAGCCTGTTCCGCCGCCTCTTCCTCGAGGAGCTCGCCCGCGCCCACGGCCGGGGGGACCTGGAGTTCCACGGCACCCTCGCCCACCTCGCCAATCCCGGCGAGTTCCACGCCACGCTTGCCGCCGCCCGGGCCAGGGACTGGGTGGTCTACGCCAAGCGGCCCTTCCGCGGGCCTGAGCAGGTCTTCCGGTACCTGTCGCACTACACGCACAGAATCGCCATCTCCGACAGCCGCATCGTCTCCTTCGACGGCGAGACGGTCTCCTTCCGCCACCGAAAGCCGAAGGCGCCGGGGCAGAGAAAGCCGCGCTACGGCATCGCCACCGTGAGCGCAGACGAGTTCATCCGCCGCTTCCTGAGGCACGTCCTGCCGGACGGCATGCACCGCATTCGCTACTTCGGCATTCTCGCCAACGGCTGTCGCGCCAGCACGCTGGAGAGAGCACGCCAGACTCTCGGCGCCCTCGGCTGCGCCGTCCCCGAGGAAAGCGTGGGCGGCGCTCGGGCCGAGCCCGACGAAGAGACCGTGATCGACACCGCGCCCGTGGCCTGCCCCCACTGCGGCGGCGTCATGCGCCTCGTCCGCGAAATCCGCCGCCGCCATCAGCCCCGCTCGACGCGCGGTCCGCCGGCCGTGCCGCCGACCCACAGGGGGAAACCGTGAGACGCCCGCTCGCTTCGGCCCCGCGCAACGGCGCCAAAGCGCCGACGCACGACCGAACCTGTCTCCGCTTGGGCCGGGCTGACAGCCCTCGGCTCACACCCCGCTCAGTCCTCGCAGCGTGCGCCCGCATGCCTGCCGAAAGGCCGGCGCGAGCGTCGATCTCATGCGCAACTCTGCTGCCGGTGGATGCCGCCTGACGCTGACATCAGCGCACTTTCCACATAGCTCAACTTCGCCTCTCGTGGCCCGCGCCTCCGTTCAAAAGGGTTGGGCAGGCTCTCGAGAGAGAGCCTGCCCAACCCTTAACCATCTCCGGCTTCCTTGATTCGGTCGACGATTTTCGCGTTCACTCGGGGATTCTCCGGAGTGGTTGCCGTTTCTTCCATTTGGGCGCTTGACCTCCGCTCCAACGCTCCTACATGGGCAGGGCACCACGAGAAGGAGTACGGGATGCGAGACGTTGAACTGATGATTAAGTCGCTGGAGGAGATGGCCAATCGGCCCGGTGGGCTGATTCTGGTTGCTAGGACGTTGGGCATGTCGGAGACTCAGCAGACAAGGATCCACAACATCGACCTCCTGACCGATGCCGGACTGGCCGTGTGGGTGACCGACTCTGGCGTCCGGATCACCAATGACGGGTACGACTTTCTCAACGCGGTGAATCAGGATCGTCCGCGGTATGTTGGCATGGTCAAAGAGCTTCTTGCCCAGGGCAAGTCGCTGCTCGCCGCCACCTCGAACGTCATCTCGATAGTCAACGGTCTCGGCGCGGCGGGGAGTCCCGCGGTTTAGGAGACCTGGAACTGAACGGTCTCGGCGCGGCGGGGAGTCCCGCGGTTTAGGAGACCTGGAACTGAGCATGTAGCCCGACCGGAAACGGGCGGCGTGGGTCTCGGGTGCGGGCTCGGTGGGGCGCGTTGCGATCGGGGCGCTATTCCCGCAAGCGCAGGTCCGGGCTGACGCCTTCCAGAAGCTCGTTCACCGCCGTCACCGAGTCCGGGGGCACGTCGCCGCCGTCTCCCAGCATGATGTGAACGTTGAACCGCAACGGTATGCCGGCAGCGGCCGTGATGACGTCCGGCAGCGCGTCGACCAGATCCTGCAGCTCGTTGGGTTCCAGAGCGGCGGAGCCCGTGTGTGCGCCCTTGGGCGGTGGCACGAAGTCGTCCTTCGAATCCGCAAAACCCTTCGCCCCGTCCGGTTCCTTCAGCATCACGGCCGCCGCGCCAGCGGCGTCGCACGGCCACGGTGCGCTGCCCGGCGCCAGCGCAAGCCAGCGTGCGCCGAGCGCGTCGTCGATCGCCCGTCGCAGAATCGACCACGGGAGCGGCGCCCCGGCCTGCACCGAGAGTGCGGCGGAGAGCGCGAGCGCGCTGGCCCGTCCGTCCTTCCAGGCCTCCGGCAGGGCGTCCTGCGTCAGCCGATCCACCGATAGAGGCTGCATCGGCGCGCGGAGTTCCGCGGCGTCCGTCAGCACGCCGGGCGGCGCCGACTCCCCCTGAAAGCTCGCGGGGCCGTTCACCAGCCAGAGGACGCCCTGGCGGACGGCGTCGGCGACGGCCGCTTCGACCGCCACGCGCGGGCAGGCCGGGATGGCGACCGGCTCCGCGTAGCCCTCGTGCTGCACGGTCACGGTCCGCCCGCCTGCGAAATAGGCGGCGACGTCGGCCGCCGTTACCGCCTCGCCGGCCCAGAGTTCCGGCAGGACGCCCGGCGCGAGAGCGTTCGGATCGAGTTCCGACAGCGTCGCCTTGTCGGGCAGGAACAGTTCGAGGGCAGACTCCGCGCGGGCCGCCTCATCAATCGGCGTCCGCCACCAGGTCTTGACGGACTTGTCGGGCCGGACGAGCGAGGCGACGAAGATGCCGTCGCGGACGCCCCGGTCGATGGTGTCGAGGATCTCCTTGTGCCGGAGCATCTTGGGCAGCTTCGGGTTCTCCGCAAACACGCCCGCCAGGTCCTTCACGCGACGCGAAGGTTCGTCCGCGCGCCAGAGTTCGTAGGGGCCGCCCGGCAGCATCGCCTCGGCGCTGATCGCGGTCTCCTGGATGCGTGCGCGCCGATCGGCCTTGACGGTTGCGAACAACGGCTCGGCGCCCATGGTCGCCTTGAACGCCTGGATATCGTTGCGTTCGTTGACGGTGACGACGATCGCCCAGGCCTGGCGGATCGCGTCGGGGATGCGCTTGCGCGCTTGTTCCGTCCACACCGCCAGCATCCCTTCGCGCACGGGGTCCTGCGTCTGGTCCCCGAGCTGGCTGCGCACTTCCTCCCAACCCAGATACTCGCGGATGCACGCGCGGGCGGCGTCCAGCCCGTCGCGGGAGGGGACTGCCAGCACGACGGCATTGCGGCTGACGCGCGGACGGTCCGGCCCGGTGGTCTCGTCGATGAAGCGCCGCGCTTCCCTGCTCGGCTTGCCGGAGTCCGAAACGGCTCCCGGCCCCAGAACGGCGAAATGGAATTCGCCGTCGTCCTCGATGTCGCGCGGCCGCTCAGGCAGCGTATGCACGCGGGCGCCCGCTGCCGCGGCGCCCTGGGTCAGGCTTCTGGTCCGCCGAACCTCGGCGAGGAGCGTCTGCTCGACAAGCTCCGCCGTGACCCGGTTGGCGCAGGCGTCGTGATGCATCTGCTTGAGGTTGGGCCGGTTGCCGAGGCGCCACGCTTTGGGCAGCGCGTCGGCGCCGTCGTCCGCCGCACCGGCGCCGGCGAACTCCGCCTCGTCGAGGAACCAGGAGAGATCGGTCCAGCGTCGCAGGCCCTTCTCCAGCTCGATTCTGTCGGGACGTGTCGCGCCGACGAGCGCAACCAACTCCGGCGTGGACGCCTTCTGGCCGATCGGCTGCGAACTCAGGAACGCTGCGCACACAGCCTGCTCCATCTCGCGGAACTTCAGCGCGGGCTGCTCGTCCTGGATTGTCCGCGCCTTGGCGAGCTCCCCTTCGAGCACGGCGCTCCAGACGTTGCCGGCGCTCTCCGTCACCTCGCGCGTGGCGATGCCGGCGAGCTCGCGCGCCGCCTCGGCGAGGGCGCTTTCGCCGGGCGCGGGCAGGAACACGTTGGGGCCGACCAGCGGCGCCGTGTCCCACGTCTCGGCGTCGCGTAGCGCGATGGCGAAGGTCCTCAAGATGCCGCGCGTGCGCTGGAACCCGTCCAACTGCGTCCACTTCGTATAGAAGAGCTCGGTCAGCTCCGGGTGGAAGGGATAACCGTCGAGGAACCGCTGTTCCGCGTTCGCCCTGTCCTTGCGTACCGTCTCGTCGACCCTGGCGATATTGGCCACCGCCGCGGTGACGTGCGGACGGAAGGCGTCGGGATCGGCGATCGACCGGGGCGTAAAGAACCGTCGGCGCAGCACTTCGGCCACATCCTGCTTTTGCACAGGCTGGACGCCTTCCTCCCTCTGCCGGTTGAAGATGTCGAATATCTGCGCCGTCAACTCCTTGCCGAGGGCGTCGCTCTTGGCGGGATCGGAGGCGAGCAGCGAGGCGACCAGGGCGCAGCGGTCGACCCTGACCGCCGCCTGGCAGAGATACTGGAAGAAGTCGATCAGCCGGGCGCGCCAGCCGTCCCCCATCGCCGCCTTCTCGCGGGCGTACATCAGCACTTCGTCGATCAGCACCAGAGTGGAGAGGTTCTGCACCTGCGGCCGCTCCAGCAGGTCGGCGAGCAACGGCTCGGCGGGCGGCGTCTCGCGTTCCTCGTTCGCGCCGTCGGGATGGAGCGCGCCCAAGCCCTCCTCGCCCGCGAGCTGGAAGGCGAGCACGCTCCAGGGATGCTTGAGCCAGCGCAACTCCCCCGCCGGCCCGCGCGCCTCCATGCCCTTCTCGACGTCGAGCTTGTCGAAGCAGAGCGCCGCGACCCGCGCCGCCGGCAGGGCCGCACCGACATGGGACCGGAACTGCTCGACCGCCGGCAGCGCCGGCAGCGCCTCCGGCTCGTGCGCAAGGTGGTAGAGCGTCACCAGCGTATGGGTCTTGCCCCCGCCGTAGGTGAGCTCCAATTGGCGGATCGCCTTGGTGTTCTTGCCGGCGAGGCGAAGCGCCACGTCGCGCGCGAGCTCGCGCAAGGGGAAGGTGGGATAGGTCAGCGCGAAGAAGCGGGCCGGGTCCTCGTAGACGGGCCGCGCGCCCTTCTGCATCGCCACATCGTGGAGGTCCGCCGCGAAGTCGGCGAGCGATAGTTCGCCCGTGCGCACGTCGTCGCGCAGCCTCACGACATCGTGCCAGGGTTTCCAGGGAAGAGACTGCGCCATGTCGGCCTCGTTCGGCGGGTTCAGGGGGCGGCTTCGGCGCGCAGGGCGAGGGCGGCGAAGTCCTTGAGCAGCCGTGCGGTCGTCGCGATCCATGCGCGGGCCCTGCGTCCGCCCCGCGCGACGCGGCGTGCGCCGGATGGAAGCGTCGCGGTCACGGCGTCGTCTCCAGCCGCATGGCGGCCTGGCGCGGCGGGGCGAGGCCGGCGCGGGCGGCGATGTGGTTGGAGAGGGATTCGAGGATCGCGCGTTCCTCCGAACTCGCCGGCGCCAGCTCGATCAGCGCTTGCAGCAAGCGGGCGAAGAGCGCGTGGCGCCCGAGGCCGTGGTCGTCGATGTAGCCGTTCACCCTTGCCTCGTCGCCGGCGCGCCAGAGGTGCATCAGCCGGTGCGCGCGGTCGATCAGCGGCACAGACCGGCCTCCCGGGCCCTCGTGGCCGAGCCACTTGGCCTTGCGCCGGCTCCAGGGCAGCAGCTTGACCTTGCCGCCCCCGCCGCCGGTCGCCTCGTCGTCCTCCAACTCGTCGAAGAGCGTGCGGCCGGGGCGCGAGAGGATGTCGAAGCGGTCGGAGAGTTCGCGGTCGGACAGGTTGCACGAAAGCGCATAGAGGATGCAGGCGCCGGCGGGCGCCTCGTCCAGGCCGAAATCGCCTCGGTGCAGGAGGTAGTAGGTGGTCACGTCGTCGAGCCCGCTCGCGGCGTCCGCGTCGTCGTCGCCGGTCAGCACGCGGCCCACGACGAAATCCACCACCATCCGGCGCACCTCGCGCAAGAACTCGGAGACCGTCATCGTCGCGCCGGGCTCGTCGGCCTTCTTGACGACCGGATGCCGGGAGAAGGCTTCGAGCGCCGGCCCCGTCGCTGCCCACACGAAGTCCGGGCCGCGGATGCCGGCGTACCAGAAGTCCCGCAGCCTGCGCGCGATGTTGCCGCGCATCTCGTCAAGCACCGCGGCGTCCCAGCCGGGCCGCGCCGGCGGGCGCTTTCGGCAGACGAGCCAGACCGACGAGGCGAGGGCCGCGGAGGCCAGCGAACGCTGGCGGTTCTGCATCTCGGTCTGGATCGGCCAGGAGCCGTCGACGACGAAGCCGGCGCGGATCAGCGCCGCGACCAGGGTCTCCCACGCCTCGGGCTGCTTGTTGGCGAACACCACCACCAGCCGCCCCTTCGGATTCAGCGCCGCGTGGCAGGTCTGGAAGGCGCGCGCCATGCCGTCCTCATAGGTTTGTTTCGAGAGCGCCTTGTCGCCGCCGAAGCGGCTGGCTTCGTCGATCAGCTCGCCGTCGCCGTCGACCGTATTCCATTTCGGGCCGAGCGGCTCGGCGAACGCGGGATCGGAGGCGGGCACGATGCCGCGCAGCGCCCGCCGCAGCCAGACATGGAAGAAGTCCATCAGATCGGAATAGGGAATGGCGTCGTAATAGGGCGGGTCGGTCACGATCAAATCTACGCCGTTCAAGCGTGAATCAATCGCGCTCCGGGCTTGGATCATGGGGGCGCCACCCTGCGCGGTAGCCGAAACAGAAACCGCATGATCGAGATAGCGAGCTACCCAATTCGCCATTGCCGAGAAGCCGCCTGACGTATTGGACAGCGGATTGACTTCACAGTAATCCCAAACCGCCGGCAGGGCGAAACGGGCGAAGGTATTGCGCAGCTTTTCGCCACTGTTGTGCCAAGAGCAGACCGCACTGCTGTAGTCCGCGAGCTTGCTCAGGATGCAGCAGAGGTAGGACGCTACTGCCTCGCGCCATTCTTCCGGGGTGTCGCCCATGTCCGCCGAACAGCGGCGCATCTCCCGCAGGATCGTTCCCAGCGCGACAAGCTGCCGGTCCGTGAACAGCTTGGCCCATTGGTCCAGGCCGTAGAGCGGAACGCGAAAGCCGAGGGCTTCCTTGCCCGGCAACGGCTCCGCCGGCAGGCCAAAGGGAATATCCGCATAGAGCGCGTCGAGTTCGTCCGCCGAGACCTCGGCGGCGCTTAACTCCTCGTCTTCCGGCGGGCGGTATTCCTTGCCCTTGGGCCCGCCCACCACCACGGCGGTCATCGCCGCGCCGAGCCGCCCGGCGCGGCCTTCGAGGCGGATGTCCTCCATGGACATGATGGTCGGGCAGCAGGGGCAGCGCGCGCCCGAGCGGCTCATGGTGCCGGCGCCGAGCCGCTTGTCGTGCTCGCGCCGCCGCGCCGCGTTGCCGCCGGCTTGCGGGACTCCGGCCTCGACGCCGAAATCGACACCGCTTCCGTCCGCCTTCGGCGCCATGGTGAGCAGCACGCGCTTGGTGTCCTTCTTAGCGAGCCAGCGGGTCTTGAGCAACGGCAGCGTCGCCCGGCAACCCTTGCAGCGCACCGTGCGCGCCCATAGGTACGCCACCGTCGGCTTCGCCACCCAGCGCGGGTTGCGCGGGTCCTTGAGGTATACCGCGTCCAAGCCGTCGTTCAGCAGCCCGGCGTCGGTCTCGCCAGCCTCGTCCGGCACCAGCAGCGCCAGCGAGCGCGCCTCGAAGGGTTTGCCGCCCGGCTCAAGCGCCTGGAATTCGGCATAGGTCGGATACCGCTCCGCCAGACCGGCACGGACTCGGGCCAGCACGCCCCGGCCCCAGGCGCGCACCTGCCAGGCGAGATCGGCCTGGAAGAGGGCGTCGTCGTGCCGTGGGGCGTCGTCGATCAGCGCCGGTTCCGCCTCGCCGTCCTCGTCGAGGCCGAGCGCCGCGAGCCGCCGCGCCAGCGCCTTGCCCTTGAACCCCCTGGCCTTCAGCAGCGCTTCCATGAACGCGCGGTCGGCGCGGGCGAAGTCCGGCAGCGGCAGGGTCTCGCCGGCGAGCCGGCGCGGGTAGTCGAGGGTGCACTTGAGGATGAACCAGGCGACCGGGTTGATGTCGATGGCGGTCGACTCGCAGCCGAGCCGCATCGCCTCCAGTGGGATCGCCCCGCCGCCCGCGAAGGGGTCCAGCACCCTGGGCGCGCGGCCGCCATGCGCCTCGCGAATGCGCGCCCGGAACCAGTCGAGGTCGGCGCCGTCCTCGCGCCCCCAATGCAGGATGCCGCCCTTCGTCTCGCGCTTGCGCCGCTCGACCGTGCGCCCGCCGCGCCGCTCGGTCTTGACCGTCTCCACCGTCTCGCCCGCGAGCCGGCGGTAGATCTCCTTGCGCTCGGCCGCGTTGCCGGGGTCAGGCAGCAGCGTCGCGATCAGCGCCGCCCGGCACGCCGCCAGCGGCCGCCGCGCCGGCCAGATGTGCAGTGTCGAGATATGCCCGTGCCGCACGTTCTTCTCGTGCACCGAATCGAGCGACACCTGCTCCAGCGGAAACGCAACCTCGATCAGGCGCGGGGCGTCGGCGGTCATGGCGCTGCGTCGCCGGGTTGTTCGGGTTGCGGTTCGACTGGAACGAATGAGTTGGTATGTGTGAAACGCCCGTCGGGAAGTGTTTCGACAATTTGAGCATAAGACAGTTCGCAATTAACTCCCCTCAGAAAACTCGAGAAGGATTGCAGGTAGTCCATGCGAATGGCGCACTCTAGAATACGATAGAGTTCTGTTCCGGGAGCAGTGAGAAGAATCTCCGGAATTTTAACGTTCAGCGAATCGTTTTGGGCTGAGATTCTGAGAAGTTTGTCCTGATAACGAAAAAGGAACTGTTTATTGCTCGGTAGAAATTTCAGGCTTTTTGTAAGAAAGGTAGATATGTAAACGAGACCGATATTTTCAAGGAGTAGTATATTGCCGAAACGTAACGTTGGATGGTCCGTTTGAAATTCTTTAGGATAATATATAAAATCGTCAATGACAAAATCGCATGCATCCTTGAATACTTGTGCATCCCTTAGTGTCATATTCTTGAGAACATCCAGTGTGCGAAGCGATGTCCTCCCCGGTGCTTCAACTTCTCCCGAGAGCACCTTCGCCCAGAGTTTCCGTATATCCTCCGAGGAGACATCCTGAACGCGATCGAAGAACCGCGCGGTCCAATCGGGATCGGGTTCGTGGTCGGGCACCTCCCTGTCACCGAGGTTGGCCGCGGCGTCCCCGACGACGGAAGCAATGTTCGCCTGCCGCTTCTTCTCCTGGAATTCAATCCGCTGCGCGATGCCATCCGGGCCGATGCTCAGCGTCCCGCCTCCCGCCTCGTCCGGCGCGACGAGGGAGCGGCGCGCGTCGGCCTGGGCGTCGGCGATGAGCTTCAGGCTGTCCGCCTCGGCTTTTGCCTCGACGAGCCTGGCCTTCGCGTCCTGCCGCGCTTTCCATGTCGCCAGCATCGGACCCGCCACCGCGCCGATACCGCTGGCGGCGTAGTCCGCGAGCTTTTCGAGCCCCGGGACCTTGAGGTTCACGTCCACCATCGTCAGAACCCTTGCGCCTCCCTCAGGCGCCGCCGCACGGCTTCGAGGAGGACGTCCACCCGCCCGAGCGCCGCGCCGCGGTCGAGCGTCCCCGCGCCGGGATCGGCGCCCGCGTAACGCAGGCGAACGGCAAAGCGCGTGTAGTCCACCAGTCCGTCGAACCGTGCGATGTCCACGCCGCGTGCCGCCAACATGTCCAGAAGCGCCGCCAGGTCGTGCGACAGCGGGTAGGTCTCGCCCAGCAGTGCGAGCCAAGCCTTGAGCAGCTTCTCGGCCGCCTGCTGCACGTGGAAGCCAAAAAACTCGTCGGCGAACACCGCCGCGTCGCCCATGCCGCGAAGGGCGGCGACGTCCCGTTCCGCCGCCACCGCGAGCGCGCGGGCTTCCTTAAGATCGATCATAGAGCACCCTGCCTTCGCGGAGCGCACGCGCGAGCACGTGATTGAGAGAGTCGCGCCAGTACTCCACCTCGTCGCGGCTGTAGACCAGAAGGTCCTTCGGCACGTGGAAGCGCGCGAGCGCCCGCCACAGGCGGGTCTCCTCGGCGTTGCGGCTCCGGCCTTCGCCGAAGGGCGCGGCCTCGACGACGATCAGATCGATGTCCGCGTGCATCCCGGCGTCGCCGCGCGCACGGGAGCCGAACAGGATCACCTGTTCGGGGTCCACCTCGTCCACGATCGCGGTCACCATCCGCTGGATGAGGGCGTCGTCGACCTGCGCCGCGCCGACGCTATGACTCCGCTTTGTCATCGACTCTCACCCAGACGACCTTTCCGTCCTCGAACACGGCGATGGGGGTTCCGTTCGCCGCCGCCCGGCGCCGGGCGCGACTGGCGGCCCGGTGCATCGCCGCCGTGGCGCCGGCAAGCTCGCGGTCGCGCGCGGTTTCCGCCGTCTTCGGATGGTCGGACTCATCCTGTTTCATCTGTGCCTCCCTTCGCAAGCAAGACCGGAACAGCCCCGGAGTTGTCGTACACCGCCCATTCGTCGACCAGATCCCGATAGACGCGCTCGAAGTTGTGCCATCCAGAGTAAAAACGTCGACGAACGACCGCCTCGGGCACATCGTGCCCCCCTTCCGACACGCGCTGCCGGACACGGGCGATTGCCGCTTCCGGTGTCGGCAGTCGCAAGAAAAACAGCTTCACATGATAGCCTTGCTGCTGCCAGAGGGGGATCGAACGGGCGTGGCCGCGTCCGCTCAAGGTCGTCTCGAAGGCGAAGCTCTCGCCCCTGGCCGCATACTCGTGGATCGTCTCGATCATCAGACGGCCGGCTCGGAGCGCGACGGAAGACGGCCTGAATGGGCTCAACCCCGCAGCGATCGAATCCGCGTTGACGAACGTCGGGCAATGGGCTTCGTTCGGCAGGAACTCCGTCGCGAAGGTCGTCTTTCCCGCCCCGTTCGGCCCGGCGATGATCAATATCTTCCTTTGCGCGGTCATATACTCTACCCAAGCGCTCTCAGGGAAGGGGGAGCAATCCCGTTGAACCATTTCGCAGCGCTGCTTCCAGTGCGCTCCGGCCATCGCACGGACTTGGGGAGAAGCCGACTGGCGAGCGCATCCACATAATCGTCGATCAACGCCTTCTCACCGGGCCATGCCTGCTTGGCGTCGTAGTCCTCGATCTCCACGTAGCGGCGCAGAATGAAGGCGAATAGATCGGCTACTTGGACCAAGCCCGCGTGGTGCGATTTAATCGAGAACGTCGTGTCGATAATCTGATCGAGTGGATCCTGTTTCTTTTTTCTTCCGTAGTAATTGTCCGTCCAAGTCGGTGGCTTCCAGAGGAGGTCGCTGAGCGTGTCTGCCTTAACTTTATTGTCATCGAAGATCAAGAATGTGTGCCCCTTGTTGCTGCCGCTCTTCTGATTGGTCTTCTGAATCTGAAGAGCCACATGCAGTCCTGCCGTCAGCCAGCTATCCCGGCGTTCGGCCGGCTCTCCATCCTTGTCGAGCTCCTTCAGTTTCGCGCGGTCGATAGCAGTGACGATTAGGCGATGTTTTCTCCGACCAATCCAGTCGCAGAAGTAGCTGGCAATCTGTTTCCGTATATCGGGATCCACCTTTCGCCAACGATCACGTCCGAGAATCATCTTCGACCCCTTCAGCTCACGAAGGTTCTCGGCGAACAACCCCTGAACAGTGTCGAAGACCTCAGCGAACTCCTTCTGCGTTCTGTGCAATCGCAGGGAGTCCACCAGGATGCCGACCATGACCAGACACGGGTCCTGCGCCGCATTACCGCTTTCGTCGACATAGCAAACCTTCATGGGCCCACCTCATCCGCACTCGCCGCCAGTATTTCGGATTCGGCGATGACGACGCTCCCCTTCGCCGTGGCCAGGAGTCGGCCGAACGGGTCGCGGACCTTGACCAGGCGCGGCCGGGGGGTGGCGCAGTCGAAGACGACGTAGAGCCAGTAACGGTCCCGCAGGTTGCAGGCCGCCGCCCACTCGTTCTCGCTCACCTCTACGGCGCCGGTCTCGGCGCGGCCCTTGACCTCTACGGCGCGGTCCTCGGCCGGCCCATGCGCACCGGCGGGACGCAGCGAGCGGAGGTCGAAGCCGGGCCAATCGCCGAGCCCCTCGCGGCGCGCGAGTGCCGGCCGCGACACGTCGCGCACCGCAGCGCCAGCCGCTTCCTCGTGGACGCGGGCGAGATCCATGGCGATGGCCTCGACGTCCGCGTCGTGCCGCTGGCGCTCCTCGGGATCGTGCGTCGGCACGACCAGCGCGTGGGTGATCATCGTCGTCTCGCCGGGCTCGATCTGGGACGGCTCCCCGTCCAGCGACGCCAGCGCGCGCCGCTTTTCCGCGACGAGTCGGCTCTGTTCTTCCCTCACGACGGCAAGCTCCGCCTGCGCGCCCGCATCGCCCCGACGCGCCTCCTCGCTCACGCGCCGGCGCCGCGCCATCAGTTCCGCTGTCTTGTGGTCGTAGCCGCGCGTGATCCAACGGCGTCGTTCCGGCAGCGACTCCTCGATGTGCGCACGGTGTTCCGTTGCCGTGCGGAGCACCTCGTCCTTCAGCCATTCCTCCGCGTTTTCCGTCAGCCCGCGCGCCGACCGGGCCAGCGGAATGCCGCCGGGTGCGATGCCGCCTGCACCGCGCAGCAGAAGCAGATGCTCCAGCGGGCAGAGCGAGACGACGCCATCGCTCTCCTGCCGCAGTCCGATCGGGCGGGTCTCGACCGTCTCCGACCGCTCCCCGCCGCGGCGCACTACCGACGCTTGGGCCAGATGAAGGAGGTATGGTGCCTCCGCATGGGGATCGACGAAGATCGCGCCCCGGCGAGCCTCATTGCCGCGGCGCGCCAGGAGAGCGGCGCAGAAGCGCTCGAACACCGATTCGCCGGGGTGCATCCAGATGGCGCCGTTACCGTCTTCCGGGCGGTGGACCGTCAAGCGGCCCCGCATCCCCTCGGGGTAGATGTCCATAGCGCCACGCACGTCGTCGGCCGCGCGCGGGCGTTCGGGCACGAAGTTGAAGACTCCGCTTTCGTCGCCTTCCAGCCGCAGGTCGATCAGAGGCGCCGCGGTCTCGACGAAACGGCGGACGTAACCGGGGAGCAGGCGGCGATACTGTTCCCGCTCCATGGCCGTGTTAATCTCGGGGAGGCGGCCGCGCACCTCGCCGTCCCCGTACAGGGCGCGCTCCCGCTCGTCGACGGCGGCCACCCGCTCCGGCGTCAGGCGGTCGTCGAGGTCTTCGACGGCGTCGCGGGCGCCGTCCTCCGTCGCCGCCTTCTCCAGATAGTCCTTGAGCGGGACGTTCTCGAACAGGCGCCCCACGACATCGAACACCTTGTCGGAACGGAGCTGTTTGCGGATTGCCTCGAGCTTGTCGAGAAGCACCTTGAGGACTCGCCCTTCGCGCGTCTCTCCGGCGATGAGGTTGACGATCACCACCGGGTCGCGCGTCTGCCCGTAGCGGTGGATGCGCCCCATCCGCTGTTCCAGGCGCGCCGGGTTCCACGGCACGTCGTAGTTCGCCATCAGCCAACAGAACTGGAGATTGATGCCCTCGCCGGCGGCGTCGGTGGCGACCAGATAGCTGGCCCCGCCGCAATCCGCCGAACGGCGGAACAGGTCGACCTGGGCCTCGCGCTCGCGGTAGTCGAGCCCGCCATGGATTAGAGCGACCCGCCCCGTGAAGCCGAGCCCCTCCAGGCGGCGCACCAGGAACTCCGCCGTGTCGCGGTGTTCGGTGAAGACGATGAGCTTCTCGCGGGCGAAAGCCGGATCGGCCATGACCGCGCGCAGCGTCTCGAATTTGGAATCCTCACCGGACTCGGCGAGACAACGTGCCTGAGCGAGAAGGGCCCCGACCTCAGCCCGCTCTTCCCGAAGCTCCGCAAGAGCGATCGCTGCGAGACCGCCGAGCGCCATCTCCTCGAACGCTTCGTGACGCTCCCGCTCGCCGTCGTCGTCCGCGTCCTCGTCGGCCGTCCGGGATTCGAAGAAATCGGGCGCGTTTCCGATCCGCGTCTGATGCCGCTCCAACTCGTCGCTGCGGCCCGCGCGCACCAGTGCGATGGCCTGGTCCAGCCGGTCGAGGCGACGCTCGAACGAGCGCATCAGCGCGTAGGTCGAGCTGGCGAGGCGGCGCTGGAACACGCTCATGGCGAGGCGCGCGGCGGAGCGGTTCAGAATGCGCGCCTTGTTGTAGGTCTCGCCGATGTACCGCGTCGTCGCGTCGTAGAGATCCTGCTCCGCCGGACTCAGCGCGTAGCTGAGGGTATCGCAGTTCCGTTGCGGATAGAGGGGCCGTCCGTCGAAACGAACCATCTCCTCCTTGGTGCGGCGGATGAAGTGACGTCGGCGCTGCGCCTCCGGGAAGGTCTCGAACGCATCGAAGGTCGCCAGTGCGTCCGGCGCGAGAAGCCGCCACAGGCAGTAGTAGGGGAAGTCCTTGCCCATATGCGGCGTCGCGGTCAGCAGCAGGATGTTCGGCGCCGACCAGCCGAGGCGCCACCGATCGTCATCCGCCGGCAGGCCGGCCAGCGCCTCGGCGAGGCGGTAGCGGTCGGTCTTGCGGACGTAGAAATCCTGTTCGCGATTCGCAGCCAGCTTGTGAGCCTCGTCGAACACCACGAGGTCGTAAGGGCGCGTGGCACCCGAAGCCACCGCCTCGCGCAAACGCCCGAACATGCGCTCGCCGGCGAGCGTGTCGATACTGGCGATCAGGCGGTCGCTCTCCGGCCCGGCGAACGGGTTTCCGGCGCGGGCATCGGCGCCGCGCGCGATGCGAAACGGGAGGCGGAACAGTGTGCGCATCTCACGTTCCCAGTTGCCGACGAGGCCAGCCGGTGGCACCACGAGAACCCGCGTGACGAGACGGCGCGCAAGCATTTCCCGGAGGTAAAGCCCCGTCATGATCGTCTTGCCGGCGCCAGCGTCGTCGGCGAGCAGGAACCGCAGCGGCGACTGGCCGAGCATGTGCTCGTAGACGGCAATGCGCTGGTGCGGCAGAGGGTCGATCGAGGAGATCTCGGCGGCGAAGGCAGGATTGGAGAGGTGGCCGTAGGCGAGGCGGGTCGCCTCGGCGACCGCAACGACCGCCTCTGGTTTCGCCGCGAAGTCGAGTGCCGCCGCCGATGGCACAGCGGCCGGTTCCGCTTGCCGTGTCGGTGCCCGCAATTCGGCTTCCAGATCGACGATCTGTTGCCAAGGCAGGCGTGTCGGCTTGGACTGGCGGTTCTCCCATCGGTTCACCGTCGCGAACGACACGCCGATGCGCTCCGCCATCTGCGTCTGCGTCAGCCCGAGCCGCTCCCGCAAGTCCTTGACTCGTATCGGGTAATCTTCGGGAATGTCGTGGTCTGCCGTTCGCATCGCCGCTCGCCGGACAAACGATTCTTATGATAAGGAGCTTTCCACAATATAACACGCGCGATATCGCGCATGCTATATTTCCTGACGCGCAAGACCAAGGGCGCAAGACCTTTGCCCCGCCAACTTGGCGATTCTGCATGCGATGCAGTCGTCGGTGGACTTGACCCAAGTTGGCACTTTTTCCGGTTGCTCAATGCCGGTCTGCCCATATTTTGCGGACCGAAGTACCACATATTGGGGTAGCTCCGAGATGATGCCACTATATGTGTAATTGAGGCGCTGGAAGCGCGTTGTAGTGCCAGGAGTTGTTAGGTATTGACGATTTTCCCTTGACCCCAGACCCCAAGCCGACAAATCTTGGCCCCTCGCAACAATCTCGCGACGGGCGACATGTTCATCAGGGCAACCAAGACCCACACCACCGACGGCAAGCCCGTCCGAAGCCATCGCCTCGTGCTCTCCCAGCGCATCGGCGACAAGGTCAGGCAGCGCACGCTCCTCAACCTCGGCACCGACTATCCGGTGCCGAAGGAGAAATGGCGCGAAGTGGCCGAACTCGCCGAGGCGCTGCTGCACGGCCGCCCGCCGCTGCTCCAAGCCGTCCCGGACGTGCAGGCCGCAGCCGAGGACATCGTCGCCAAGCTCAGGGCCAGGGGGTTCCGTGCCGAGGCGATGCAGGAAGAGGCGCGCAAGCCCGAGATCGCCACCGTCGACCTCGATACCCTGGAGCATGAGAACCCGCGCACCGTCGGCTGCGAGCGCCTGTGCCTCAAGGCCCTCGACGACCTTGGCTTCGCCGAAATCCTCCACGGCCTCGACATCAAGGGCCGCGACGGACGCATCGCCAGCGCGCTGATCGTCGCCAGGATGGTCCATCCCGCCAGCGAGCGTGATACCAGCCGCTGGCTCCGCCACGACAGCGCGGCCGCCGAGCTCCTGGGCCTGGAGGGCGACCGCAAGGCGCTGCGGCGCAAGACGCTCTACCGCATCGGCGACCTGCTCTGGCGCCACCGGGCCGCCATCCAGAGGGAACTGTTCAACCGTGAGCGCGCGCTGCTCGACCTGCCCGAGACGATCGCCTTCTACGATCTCACCAACGTCCACTACCACGGCCACACCGACGGCGAGCTTCCCAGGTTCGGGCGCTCCAAGCAGAAGCGCGACGACTGTCCCCTCATCACGCTGGCGCTGGCGCTCGACGGTGCGGGCTTCCCGCGCAGTTGCGAGATCCTGCCCGGCAACGTGAGCGAGCCGGGCACGCTGCACGAGGCGCTGGCCCGGCTCGAGGCGGTATGCGGCGGCACGGCGGCGAAGCCCACGGTGGTCATGGACGCGGGCATCGCCACCGAGGAGAACATCGTCTGGCTGGGCGAGCAGGGCTACGACTGGATCGCGGTCAGCCGCGGTGCCAGGCCTGCGCCGCCCGAGGGCGGACCCGAGGCCCTGCTGATCACCAGCGCGCGCCACGAGGTGCGGGCCTGGCGGCTTGCCAGCGAGGACGGCGAGGCGCGGCTCTACGTCGTCAGCGAGGGCAAGAAGAAGGCCGAGAACGCGATCATCGGCCTGAGGCGGAACCGCTTCGAGGCGGCGCTGCAAAGGCTCCACGGCGGCCTTGCGGTCAAGGGCCGCCTCAAGCGCTACGACAAGGTGCTGGAGAGCATAGGCCGCCTCAAGCAGCGCTTCTCCGCCGTCGCCAGGCACTACGAGATCACGGTCGAGAAGGCGGACACCGGCCCCAATGCCACCGCCGTGCGCTTCAAGCGCAGGCCGCGATACGACGAGGCCGATGAGGGCGCGGGCGCCTATGTGCTGCGCACCAGCCACGTCGACTGGGATATCGAGACGGTCCTGCGGACGTACTGGCGGATCACGGATATCGAGGCGACATTCCGAAGCCTGAAATCCGAACTCGGCCTTCGCCCGATCTGGCACCAGCTCGACCGGCGCATCGCGGCCCACCTGCTGATCGCCGTGCTGGCCTACCACGCCGTGCATCTGATCCGTACCCGGCTGGCCGCGCGGGACATCCACAAGTGCTGGGCATCGATCCGCGAGAGCATGCGGACCTGGGTGCGGATCACCACGCGCCTGCGCCAGACCGACGGCACCTTGATCGTCAATCGACAGGACACGCGCCCGGCCGCTGAGGTTGCCGCAATCTCCTCGGCGGCGGGCGTGGACCCCGCCATCCACCGCACGAGGACCCGCCTGCCGAACTGACAGAATCCAACAAAATGTAGTGCCATGTTGGAACCGGCCGAGAGAAATATCGCGTTACATCAACACGATAAAGGACATGGGTAGGACAAAAGTGCCAACTTGGGTTGACGAGTTCGTTTGCGAGGCGACCGTAGCAGGCGGTGGTCTGGGATACGGTCCGCCAGCGCCCGAAACGATCGTCATGCCAAGCCGGACATCCCTGAGATCGGCGTCCCCAAGGTCCTCAAGGCGGGCGACCGCCGCGCCCTCGCCGAATGGCTCGGCTGCGATCCCGAAGAGTTGCGTCACGACTTCGTGCCCCCAGGCAGGTCGCCAAGACGCCGCACCCCACGCTTCACCCCGCCCAATCTTCCCGGCGCGCCGCTCGCCGCCGTCGCCGAGATGGCCGTCTCCGCCTCCGCCGGTCCCGGCGCGTTCGCCGAGGACAATGCCGCCGAGACGGCACGCTGGTACCTGCCGGAGGCCATGCTTCGCCACGAGGGACGCACCGCGCCCGAGAACCTGCGCATCCTGGACGCGCGCGGCGACTCGATGGAGCCTCTCATCGGCGAGGGCGACAGGATCGTCGTCGACCTTTCCTGCCGCACTCCCGTCACCGGCGAGATGGTCGTGCTGTGGGACGGCGGCGGCCTCGTGGTCAAGCGGGTCGAGATGCTTGAACGAAGCCGCTACGCGGAGTTAGCGGCGTAGAGTTCATTCATTTCCGAGGCGTCGCGGGTGCCGTTTGTTCTGTGCGTTCGCTTCCCGGTTGCGTCAGTGGCGCTCCGCCCGTCGGGTGGCGGATCCCCAGCAGCCTCCCGATCACCAGTGGTTAGCATCGACCCCTGCGACGGACCGTCGCCGGATCGGTCCGGCGGCGCGCCGTCGCGATCCAGGGAGATCGATAATGACCGGGACCGCGTGCGACACGAACACCGTCACCCCTCTTCGCCAGCGCATGGAGGAGCAGCTCCGCATCGCCAATCTGGCCGCGAGCACGTCCAAGGCCTACATCTGCGAGATCAAGAACCTGGCCAGGTACTACGACGCCTCGCCGGACGAGCTCGACGCCGAGCAGGTGCGCCAGTGGTACCTGGGGCGGATCGACAAGGGGCTCAGTCCGGGCACGACCAACGTCTCCTTCGCCGCGCTGAACTTCCTCTACATCGACACACTCGGCTGGCCTGACCACGTCGCCGGCCTGCGCTCCCGCAAGAAGCCCGGCAAGCTGCCGCGCTACATGTCGGAGCAGGAGGTCGAGCACCTCATCCTTGCGACGCCCGACCTCCGCCACCGTGCTGCCATTGTCACCGGCTATGGCGGCGGGCTCCGCATCTCCGAGACCTTGGCCATCAAGGTCGGCGACATCCTGTCGGAGAAGAAGCTGCTACACATCCCCTCCGGCAAAGGCGGCACCGAGAGAATGGCACCGTTGCCGGACAGCGTCATCCACTACTTGCGCGCCTACTACAGGAACATCTGGCCGCGTCCGACGAGCTGGCTCTTCTACGGCGTCTCGCTCGACAGGCCCATCGCAACGGAGACCTTGCAGGCCGCCTTCAGGAGGGCGCGCGACATTGCCGAGCTCGACCGCAGCTACACCTTCCATTGCCTGCGCCATTCGGCGGCGACCCATCTCCTCGAGCGCGGCGGCGATATCGAGGTGATCCGGGACATGCTCGGCCATCGAAGCGCGAACACGACCCGTCACTACGCCCGCGTCACCGGCAAGATGTTCGAGGGCCTCGACCACCCGATCTCAGGCTTCGCAGCGTTGCGCAACTGACGGCGCGTGGAGGCCGAACGCGCGGGCGTGGCGGAGATCTTCCGCCGCGCCGGCGCCGCTTTCCGTGAGCGCCACAAAGGGCGCATCGACGCCGCCCGGCTCAAGGTCATGGGCGCCATCGAGGCGTGCCGCACCGCCGTGCTCGGCGGCCACATGTACGCCTGCGAGGGCTGCGGGCGCGAGCATCCGCTCTTCAGATACCATGAGCACGGTGGCACCGAATCGATTCTGGCGGTTAGACAAGCTCGGAGAGAAGGCCAGCACCTTCTCTCCGAGCGGAATCGTCAACAACGGAGTGGACGGATGTCGGATGGTCCAGACACGACCGCGCTGACAGGCGCAAGTAGTAGCACGATTTATGTCGCGGTGGAGATCAGCCTCAAATCGTGGATCGTTGGCGTGCATTGCCCGGATGCCTCGGGTGGCAGCATCAGCATCCACACACTGGCTGCTGCCGACACGGCGGGACTGTTGGATCTCGTCGGGTCGGTGCGGGAACGGGTGGCGAGGGAGCTCGGCGCCCGTCCTCGGGTGATGCTGACCTACGAGGCGGGCTACGAGGGGTTCTGGCTTGCCCGCGATATCGAGCGCCGTGACGCGGAGATCGATATCTTCATGAACGATCCGGCGAGCCTGCGGGTGAACCGGCGCGCCAAGAAGAAAAAGACCGACCGTATCGACGCGAGGAGGATGGTTCGGGCTCTGAAGGCATGGGACCAAGGCGATTCGGAGGCCATGTCCTGGGTGCGCGTGCCCGATGTGGACCAGGAGGATGCCAAGCGCCTGCTGCGCGAGAGGGACACGCTGATCAGCGAGCGTACCCGCGTCAACAACCGGATCAAAGGGCTCTTGCAGTTGCACGGCATCTTCGATCTGGCGCCGCGCAAGCCGGACTTCCTCGAACGCCTCGCGACCGCGCGGACGGGCTATGGGGCGCCGTTGCCGCCGCGTGCGCGGGCAGAGATTGAGAGGGCGGTGGGGATGCTTCGCCTGGTTGAGGAGCATATCGAGATGATCGAGGCCGAGAAGAGGGCCCTGCTGAAGGCTGGCCGGAAAGCCCAGGACGCGACCAATCGTGACGGGACGGCGATGATCGCGGCGCTTACGCGCATCCATGGCATCGGCCTCAATGACGCCACACTGCTGGCTGGCGAGGTGTTCTATCGGGACTTCCGCAATCGCCGGGAGTTGGGCAGCTGGGCCGGGTTGACGTCGGTGCCGTGGGCGAGCGGAGATGTCGACCACGATCTTGGCATCAGCAAGGCCGGCCCCTCGCATGTCAGGAAGCACATGATCCAGATGGCTTGGCGCTGGCTGAAGCTGCAACCGGAAAGCGCGATCACGAAGTGGTTCCACGCCTACGTCGCCAGGGATGCCGGTGGCGGGAGGGACCGGCGAGCGAGGAAGCGGGCGATCGTGGGGGTCGCGCGCAAGCTGCTGATCGCGCTGTGGCGCTATGCCACCCAAGGACTGGTGCCTGAGGGCGCCATCGTCTCCTGAGGGCACCGGCCGAACGAACGGGAAAATACAGGAGGTTCCGACGTGGTCGGACGCGGCCGCGGAGGATGCCGGGCAAGGCGTGTGACCGGGCAAGAGTTGGGTCGCCGCTTGGCACCGTTCTACAGATGGGTCCCGCCTCCCGGAACGTCACCACCGCTTGGATGCGGTATTGGGGTCACGGAGCCGGCAAGCGCCGGAGTTCCGAACCGGATAAGAGCTGAGCAGCGTGGCGGATCGCTGCGTGGAAACGACGTTCTGCCTGGACATCGGCCGCGGATTCGAGTGGAGAGATTGCGAATGCCATTGACGTAGATGAAGCCGGGCCTTGCGGAGAGAGCTCATAAGAACTCCTGCCGCAACCGCCACTGCCCCACCTGCCAGGGTCTCGCCGCCAACCTCTGGAGCGAGGAGCGCGCCGGGGACATCCTGCCGGTGCCCTACTTCCATGTGGTCTTCACCCTGCCCAAGGAGGTTGCCGCCATTGCCTTCTGCAACCGCAGGGTGGTGTTCGACATCCTCTTCCGGGCCGTCGCCGAGACCCTGCGCACCATCGCCGCCGATCCCCGCCACGGCGGCATGCGCATCGGCGGCACCGCGGTCCTCCATACCTGGGATCAGAAGCTCCGCTTCCACCCGCACCTGCACGTGGTCGTGCCCAACGCGGGCTTCGACGTAGACAGTGGCGAGTGGAAGACGGGGAGCACCACCTTCCTCGCCCCCGTCAAGGTCCTCGGCAGCCTGTTCCGCCGCCTCTTCCTCAAGGAGCTCGCCCGCGCCCACGGCCGGGGGGACCTGGAGTTCCACGGCACCCTCGCCCACCTCGCCAATCCCGGCGAGTTCCACGCCACGCTTGCCGCCGCCCGGGCCAGGGACTGGGTGGTCTACGCCAAGCGGCCCTTCCGCGGGCCTGAGCAGGTCTTCCGGTACCTCTCGCACTACACGCACAGGATCGCCATCTCCGACAGCCGCATCGTCTCCTTCGACGGCGAGACGGTCTCCTTCCGCCACCGAAAGCCCAAGGCGCCGGGGCAGAGAAAGCCGCGCTACGGCATCGCCACCGTGAGCGCCGACGAGTTCATCCGCCGCTTCCTGAGGCACGTCCTGCCGGACGGCATGCACCGCATTCGCTACTTCGGCATCCTCGCCAACGGCTGCCGCGCCAGCACGCTGGAGAGAGCACGCCAGGCTCTCGGCGCCCTCGGCTGCGCCGCCCCCGAGGGAAGCGTGGACGGCGCTCAGGCCGAGCCCGACGAAGAGCCCGAGATCGGCACCGCGCCCGTGGCCTGCCCCCACTGCGGCGGCGTCATGCGCCTCGTCCGCGAAATCCGCCGCCGCCATGAGCCCCGCTCGACGCGCGGCCCGCCGGCGCTGCCGCCGACCCACAGGGGGAAACCGTGAGACGGCCGCTCGCTTCGGCCCCGCGCAACGGCGCCAAAGCGCCGACGCACGACCGAACCTGTCTCCGCTTGAGCCGGGCTGACAGCCCTCGGCTCACACCCCGCTCAGTCCTCGCAGCGTGCGCCCGCATGCCTGCCGAAAGACCGGCGCGAGCGTCGATTTTATGGGGGATTATATATGTGACTTGATGCGTCCCCGTTGAGTCGTCGATTTTCCTGTCGGCTTTATCGGACGCACACGGCGCATAAGAGCGCGAGCCAGTGTCGCGGGCGTCGCGCCCTTGAAGTGCGGATCGCCGATCTTATTCGGCTTGGGAAGAGTCCCCTTGGCCATCGTAAACCTCGTTTTCTCCGGCTTTGCCGGGACGACTATTGGTGAACGGAGCAGTTTTGAGTGTGCTCCATCTCATAGATGTCTGCGTCCCTATTGGTGCCCTCTCGTCCAGATAGTCGCGGATGATCCGAAGCCAGGCTTCGCCGATGTTGCCTGCAGCGTCATCAACAGCAGTCAGGATCGTCGTAGGAGCTATTTTGCTTCCCTCTGGTTCATGACCTTGCCCCTGAGGACAGGCCGTTTTCGGCCGTGAGATCGCGATACATGAGCCGACGGCCGACCAGGCCGGCTGCGACTGCGGCCATCTGCGCCGCCGTATCTTCGCCTCGGAAATTGTGCTTGCCCGCAAACTCCCGAGCGTAGCGCTGGAGATGCTTCGGGCTGATCTTGTGGAATGTGCCGCCGTGGGCACGCTTCAGCATGGCCCAGAACGATTCCATGCCGTTGGTATGGGCCATGCCCCGCACGTACTCGCCAGCGGAGTGGTTGACACTTTCATGGTCATACCAATCGTTTAGCGCGTTGTAGGCCTTCGACTCGTCGGTATAGACCTTGGAGCCGAACTTGGTTGTGTGGGCGACGAAGCCTGCCAAGTGCGGCGCAGCAGTGCGGTCGACGTGCCGGACTGCGACCTTGTTGGTCTCGCGATCCTTGGTGCCAACCACAGCCTCTTTGCCCGTAGCGCCGCGCCCGGTCCCGGCGAGCTCCTTCCGCTTCGCGTTCGACATGTTCTTACGTTTCCCGCCGACATAGGTTTCGTCCGCCTCGACCGGGCCGGTGAAGTCCTGACCCATCTCTTCGGCCCACGCCTCGCGAAGCCGATGCAGCATGAACCAGGCCGTCTTTTGCGTGACCTTCAGGTCGCGGTGCAGTTTCATGCTGCTCACGCTCTTCAGGCTGGTTACGCAAATGTAGATCGCGATAGCCCACTTGCGCAGCGGTACCTTGGAGCGCTCCAAGGCCGTGCCGGTCCGGACACTGAAGTACGACTTACAGTCCCTGCACCAGTAGGGCATCGGTTTTGCGTTCGGAACTTTCTTAGTCTCGACGGACCCGCAGTGTCCACAGTGCCGACCGTTCGGCCAAACGTGCGTCTCAAACCACTTCGTTGCGGCCTGTTCCGTGGGGAATAAGTCCATAATCTCGATTAACGCGATGCCTTCTCGAAACGCCTTGCCAGGTGCTTTCTGCATGTCGCCTACCCCATTGAATCCACGCAGAAATATACAACTTTACGCCCCCAAAATCAAGTCACATATATAATCCCCATTTTATGCGCAACTCTGCTGCCGGTGGATGCCGCCTGACGCTGACATCAGCGCACTTTCCACATAGCTCAACTTCGCCTCTCGTGGCCCGCGGCTTCGTTCAAAAGGGTTGGGCAGGCTCTCGAGAGAGAGCCTGCCCAACCCTTAACCTTCCCCGCTCAGAGCCTCCCGCGCTTCGACTGATACCAAACGCAAATCATATGAACCGATACGGTGAGGCATCGGGATCAGCATGATGGCGCGACGGCCCAGTTGCGCCGGGTCGTTTTCGTGATGACGTCGGGCTGGTCGGTCAGCCATTGCCACCCCGCCCAGCAGGCCTCCTTCAGGGCAGCCACATCCTTGAACACGCGGTTGGCGAAGCGGTTCGATTTCAGGAACAGAATGATCTGCTCCATCGGATTGAGTTCCGGACTGTAGGGCGGCAGATGCAGGAGCGTCAGGTTGGGTGGCACAACCAGATCGCCCGAGCGATGCCAGCCTGCGCCGTCCAGCACGATCACCCCGTGCGTACCCGGCGCCACGGCCGCGCCGATCGCCGCCAGATGCTCGTTCATCGACGCCGTGTTCGCCCTGTCCGCCACATGGGCGATGCCGACGCCGCGCTGTGCGCAGGTGGCGCCGAACAGATAGACGTAGCCATAGCGATGGTCGCGCACGATGCGCGGACGCTGCTTCCCATGCGCCCACACCCGCGTCGTCATCCCCTTCTGGCCGACGCGCGCTTCGTCCTGGAACCAGATCTCGATCGGACCCGCCAGCGCCTCAGGGCTGAGCATCGACGCCAACGTTGCCTCGAAGTCCGTCACGAACTCCTTCTGCCGCTCTTGATCGGCTTTGGGGTGGACCGGTCGTCCCGAGACAAAGCGAAACCCGGCCCTCCGGAGCATCATACGGGCGCCGCTCTCCGTGTAGATGACCCCGAAGGCCTCCTCGATTTTCCCAACGATGTCCTGAACCCGCCAGCGCGTCACCCCGTCCCGCTCAAGATCGGGACCCGCCTTGAGCCACGCGCCGACCTCGGCGATTTGCGCCTCCGTCAACCGGCCCTCGCTCCCGCCGCGAGGACGATCCGCAAGGCCGTCGAAGCCCTCCGCGTTGTAGCGCAACACCCAGTCGCGCAGGATTTGAAGCTCCATGCCCTGCGCCCGCGCCGCCTCCGTACGAGACGCGCCATCCATGATCATCGCGATCGCACGCGCGCGCGAGGCTTGCTTGGCGTCCCCGCAGTGCTTTGCCAGCTCATGGACCTCGTCCGCCGTGTGTTCCGTCCAGGTTATCGGCGTTGCCGCACTCATCGTCCTCCTCCGACGCTGGTGAGTCGATCACCACAGTCTATGGAGGTGGTCCAGCTCGTCACCACAACATATTGGGCCGGTGAGTCAATTTGGAACGCGCTTGGTATGATCTCCGCAAACCCTGCGTACGAGCCCTACACATGCCTCGCCGACGAAGCCCATATCGTCGGAAAAAAATCGTCTGCTGCCACCAACGCGTTTGCATCATCCGCATTCGCCCTTGGGGCAGCGCAGCTGAACAATGCCGTTCTGGGGCACGTCAGTGAAGGCGGGTGCAAAAGGCCTACAATGTGGATTGCAGATTCGGCGTCGGAGTGTGCCGCGGGGCGGCGCCTTCAGTCGCGCCAGCACTCATAAGCTCATCAATTCTATCCGCGACGCGCTGTGCCGGCTCCCTCAGCTGCTCTACCGTCCAATCCGCGGCGTAGCCCTCGGTCACATCGCTGGGCCGGGCATGATTGACCAGACGCTTCGTCAGAGAACGCGGCAGAAGAAGCTCACGTTCGGCCACCGTGATGAAACAGTTGCGCAAGGCGTGGAACCAGAACTTCGTGCCGCCCGCCAAGCTGATGCGGGCATAGTACACCTCGATTGCCTCGACATGGCCCGACTTGCTCCGCGCCGACGGGAACACCCAGCACCGCAGATGCGCTGGCGTCATCTCGCGATCCGCCAGTCGCCGCGCGAGTATCTCCGACAGCTGACGCGTGGTCGGCAACTCGAGCGGCTCTCCCGTCTTTGTCTCTTCTACCCGGAAGAGACCCGCGTCCAGGTCCACCCGATCCCAGCGAAGAGGTTCGATCTCGCCGACCCGCATGCCGGTGTAGAGGCCGAACCAGAAGATGTCCCTGACCACCGGGCTCGCGACTTGCGTCTCAATGCCCGTCCGCCAGCGCGGCAGCACCTCGGCGGGTGTGGAAATCCTGCGGCGCTTGCGGGCGTTGAAGCGCCCACCCCCGGCGAGCCACTGCTCGACAGGATTGCGCAGTCCGTCGTAATCGACGCAGGGCCGACGGTAGACCGAGCGCAGGAACGACATGCACTGATTGGCGATCTCCTGGCCGCGGTCCATTGTGATGCGGTTGAACCGGGCCTCGACGTCGCGCCGGGTGATGCCGTCGAGCGGACGGGCGAGCCAGTCCTCAAGATAGAGACGGCAGTACCGGCGATATCCAGCGTTGGTTGATTCCTTCCGCCTCGGGTTGGCCGCCATGTAATCGTCGACGGCATCCTTCAATGTGGGCATCGCCCGAGCCTCGGCACGTTCGGCGGCGGGGTCATCCCCACCGGCGACACGACCGAGATATTCCTGAGCGAGGCGCCGTGCCTGTTCGGCGGTGACCCTGCCATAGCGGCCGATCACGACCCGCTTGTTCGGTGCCTTTCGTCCACCGTCACCTGCGCGGTAGTTGACGATGAAGGACTTGGCTCCGGTAGGATGCACCTTCACACCGAAGCCGGCCAGCCTGTCGTCCCATGCGATCCAGGGTTTATCGGCAGGCGTGAGTGCGTCGACGTTGCGCTTGTTCAGGGTGGTCCTGAGCTTTGCGATACGCTTTCCGGGTGTGTTGCTCATGGGGTTGATTGTAGGGCCGGAGACGTCGATTCGTCAACACACCGCTCAACCCGTCAATTGCAACTCCTGATATTTCCTGTACACATCGGTAGGCTAAGGAATACGGCGGATCCCTCTCATCTGTTTGTTTTTAGGATAAAAGTCATGCCATCAGTAGTCACATGCTATCAGGATCATCATTACACGACATTATTGGCCGCCTGGGTGCAGACGTCACCATCAACAGCCTCGCCTCCGGCGGGCGCGTGGCCAACATGAGCATCGCGACCGACGAATCGTACATCGACAAGGCCGGCGGCGGCGAGCGGATCGACAAGACAGAGTGGCACCGGGCGGTCACGTTCCAGGACGGCCTGATCGACATGCTGGCGAAGCACGCGAAGAAGGGCCGGCTGGTGTACGTCGCGGGCAAGATGCAGACCAGGAAGTGGCGGAAGGACGGCGAGGACAGCGACCGGTTCTCGACGGAGATCCTGCTCGTCCCCGGTGGACGCGTGCAGTTTTTGGACAAGCCTGCCGGCACCAACGGCGCGGCACCGGCCGACGGTGACGACGCGCCGGCGGCCGCGGCCAGCACCGAGACGGGATCGATCCCCTTCTAGATCGGTCGTCCCCGCAGCGGGTGCCTCCCGCCCGCTCGCCCCCGGGGCCGTGTTCTGCGTCATCTCCCGCGCGGGGCACGGCCCCTTTCCTTCTTCAACCATGGCACGCGGCCCGGCGCCCTCCGGGCGCCGCCGCGCGCCGTCTACATGGGAAGTCTCGCCATGTCCGGCTACCGCCTCACCTCAGACGACGTCGCCTTCCGCGCCTGCGGCGATGACGAGTGGCTTGTCATCGCCGACGGCGAGACCGTCGGCACCGTCATGAAGCGGCCCGCCTACACCACTCCCGATCACGGGGTCTACTACGTACACCTCTACGACGATGCCGCAGGACCCGTGGCGGTCGAGGATGCGCACGCCGTGCGCGCGACAGTGGCCGAGCTGCTCGTCGACCGCGACCTCGCGCCCGCCATGCCGATGGTGCATCCCGCCTGGCGGGCGCAGCAGCACGTGGCCGCCTGACACCGTCACCGCCGTCCTCCGGCACCCTGGGGGCCGCGCCCGCGCCGATTGCCGGCGCGAGCGCGTGCCCCCGTTTCCATGCGGCACGAACAGAGCCCGTCCCGCGGGGCAGCGGCGCGGGCGCGCTGCGCGCCTCCCCGCCGCCCGCGCGCCGGCAAGAGCCCGAGGCCGGCCGGAACGCGGGCACTCTCTGGACAGAGCGGGGGAGCCGCATGAACGCCACCCGGATCGCGAAGGCCCTCGGCGAGCGCGCCGAAGAAGTCTGCCGCGCCTACCTGCCCTACGGCCGCAGGCAGGGCAGGTACTGGACCGCCGGCGACATTCGCGGCGCCCGCGGGCGCTCGCTCTTCGTCCGCCTCGCGCCTCCCGGCGTCCCCGGCAAGTGGACCGACGCCGCCGAGGGCACCCATGGCGATCTCCTGGACCTCATCCGACACCGCATGGGCGGCATGCCGCTCAGCGACGCCATGGCCGAGGCCCGCGCCTTCCTCGCCCTGCCGGCTGCGCCGGCAGCGGGCTCGGCCGACGCGTACGACCCAAGCGAGTCGGCGCGTCGCCTTTGGCGGCGTTGCCGCGCCATCGACGGCACCCACGCCGAGGCGTACCTCAGGGCCCGCGCCATCCACCGCTGCCGCTTCCCCGCGCTGCGCTTCCACCCGAGCCTGTTCTACCGCGACGGCGGCGGCATCCGCCGCCTGCCGGCCCTCGTCGCCGCCGTCACCGCTGGCGCCGAGGAACACCCGGGTCCGGGGGAACGCTCCGGTCCGGGGGAACACCGCACGCATGGCTCTATCGTCGGCGTCCACCGGACATGGCTCGATCCCCGGTATCCTGCGAAGGCAGACGTGTCCTTCCCGCGCAAGGCGCTCGGCCGTGTCCACGGCCATGCCGTCCGCCTCGGCCACCACGACGCCGGCACGCTGCTGGTGGGGGAGGGCATTGAGACGATGCTCTCCATCGTCACCGCGTTGCCGGACGCCGTCGCCGCTGCCGCGCTCTCGGCCGGAGGCCTGGGCGCCTTCACACCGCCGCCGGGCATCACTCGCCTCGTCGTGGCCTGCGACGACGACGCGGCGGGAGAGCGTGCCGCGCTTCGCCTGCGCCGGCGATGTTCTGCTCTGCGGATCGAGTGCGCCGTCGTCGTCTCCCAGACCGGTGACTTCAACGAGGACCTCGTGATTCTCGGTCCCCACGCCCTGGCCGCACGCATCGCGCCCCTGATCCGCACCAACGCGGCGGTGCCCGCGGGCAGGTAAAGAAACAGAGGAGGCCGTGCGTGCCGAAATGGAATCCTCTTCCGTCGTGTCCTCCAATTTTTCCACACGTGCTCGCACCAGCAACCCTGCGGGTCCTTCGGTCGCTTCACTCCCTACGGCCTAGCCCAAGGAACTGTAAGGGCGGGCCGTGAAGTTCGGCGACCGTGAAGATGGCTCTCGTGTAATCACCAACCGCCTCGCGTGCGGCGCACCGGCCCCTGACGCGGGGCCGGCGCGTCGGCCCGGCGCTAGCAGTTCTTGAGCAGGCCAACTCGAAACGCGGCCAGTCTCCAAGGCGGCGCGCCGGACCTCCCAGGTCCCGAGAGCGCCATCTTCCGCACCATCGCCAAACTTCCGCACCACCCCGCCCAACAGTTCCTAAGGCCAGGTGCTGACACTGCGCGCGCGTGAAGAAGGAGGACACCACGACGGGGCACAGGGTCCCGGAGGATGACAAGGGAGATCGTCATGATCGACACCTCAAGCGCTACCGCCTCTTCCACTGCCACGGTCTGCGAGAGCATGGCTCTGTTCGGTGCAGCGCCCGAGCGCGGCGAGCTCGACAGCAGGGTCGTCTGGGACGAGGACGATGCCATCGACGCGCTGAACGAAGCCATCCGCGTCATCGTCGACGGCATCACCGTAGACGGCACACAGATGGCCGACGAGCGCGAGCCCCTGATGTGGGGCCTGACCAACATTCTGCACTCGCAGGTCACACGCCTCGACCGCGCCGTCGACCGCATCACGCCCGAGATGCGCGACCTTGACCCAAGTTGGCACTTTTTCCGACCAGCCGAGCCTGTTCGAGCCAGTTTTGCGGCGCTGAACCACTAGATGTTGGGGTTGGAGGACACCTGAGACCCACATTTGCCATTCGTGGTCCTGGAAGCCAATTGTGGGGCCAGGACTTTGGAGTTGAGTCGATATCCCTCTTGCCAGATGCCGCGAACGCCGTGTATGCGAAACAGGCATCGCAGAAACGGCGCCGCCATGTACATCAAGGCAACCAGGACACACACCGACAAGGCCGGCCAGCCGGTCCGAAGCCATCGCCTCGTGCTCGCCCAGCGCGTCGGCGACAAGGTGCGCCACAGGACGCTGCTCAATCTCGGCACCGACTATCCGGTGCCGCGCGAGAAGTGGAAGGCCGTCACCGAACTCGCCGAGGCGCTGCTTCACGGCAAGCCGCCGCTGTTCGAGGGCGAGGCGGATGTGCGGGCCGCAGCCGAGGACATCGTCGCCAAGCTCAGGGCCAGGGGGTTCCGCGTCGAGGCGATGCAGGAAGAGGCGCGCAAGCCCGACATCGCCACCGTCGACCTCGATACCCTGGAGCACGAGAACCCGCGCACGGTCGGCTGCGAGCGCCTGTGCCTCAAGGCCCTCGACGCCCTCGGCTTCGCCGAAATCCTCCACGGCCTCGACATCAAGGGCCGCGACGGGCGCATCGCCAGCGCGCTGATCGTCGCCAGGATGGTCCATCCCGCCAGCGAGCGTGATACCAGCCGCTGGCTCCGCCACGACAGCGCGGCCGCCGAGCTCCTGGGCCTGGAGGGCGACCGCAAGGCGCTGCGGCGCAAGACGCTCTACCGCATCGGCGACCTGCTCTGGCGCCACCGCGCCGCCATCCAGCGGGAGCTGTTCAACCGTGAGCGCGCACTGCTCGACCTGCCCGAGACGATCGCCTTCTACGATCTCACCAACGTCCACTACCACGGCCACACGGGCGGCGAGCTTCCCAGGTTCGGGCGCTCCAAGCAGAAGCGCGACGACTGTCCCCTCATCACGCTGGCGCTGGCGCTCGACGGCGCGGGCTTCCCGCGCAGTTGCGAGATCCTGCCGGGCAACGTGAGCGAGCCGGGCACGCTGCACGAGGCGCTGGCGCGGCTCGAGGCGGTGTGCGGCGGCACGGCGCCGAAGCCCACGGTGGTCATGGACGCGGGCATCGCCACCGAGAAAAACATCGCGTGGCTGGGCGAGCAGGGCTACGACTGGATCGCGGTCAGCCGCGGTGCCAGGCCTGCGCCGCCCGAGGGCGGACCCGAGGCCCTGCTGATCACCAGCGCGCGCCACGAGGTGCGGGCCTGGCGGCTTGCCAGCGAGGACGGCGAGGCGCGGCTCTACGTCGTCAGCGAGGGCAAGAAGAAGGCCGAGAACGCGATCATCGGCCTGAGGCGGAACCGCTTCGAGGCGGCGCTGGAAAGGCTCCACGGCGGCCTCCCGGTCAAGGGCCGCCTCAAGCGCTACGACAAGGTGCTGGAGAGCATAGGCCGCCTCAAGCAGCGCTTCTCCGCCGTCGCCAGGCACTACGAGATCACGGTCGAGAGGGCGAAAACCGGCCCCAATGCCACCGCCGTGCGCTTCAAGCGCAGGCCGCGATACGACGAGGCCGATGAGGGCGCCGGTGCCTATGTGCTGCGCACCAGCCACGTCGACTGGGACATCGAGACGGTCCTGCGGACGTACTGGCGGATCACGGATATCGAGGCGACATTCCGGAGCCTGAAATCCGAGCTCGGCCTTCGCCCGATCTGGCACCAGCTCGACCGGCGCATCGCGGCCCACCTGCTGATCGCCGTGCTGGCCTACCACGCCGTGCATCTGATCCGTACCCGGCTGGCCGCGCGCGGCATCCACAAGTGCTGGGCGTCGATCCGCGAGAGCATGCGGACCTGGGTGCGGATCACCACGCGCCTGCGCCAGACCGACGGCACCTTGATCGTCAACCGCCAGGACACGCGCCCGGCCGCCGAGGTTGCCGCAATCTCCTCGGCGGCGGGCGTGGACCCCGCCATCCACCGCACGAGGACCCGTCTGATGAGCTGACAGAATCTCACAAAATGTGGGGCCATGTTGGAATCGACCGAGAAAAATATCGCGTTGAATCAAACCAATAGGGAACACAGGCAGCGGAAAAGTGCCAACTTGGGTTGAGAAGGCGCAGGACGGATCGGAGGTCAAGGCATGGGAGCTGCAGACCCTCACGGACCGGGCGCAGAGCCTGGGCGACCGTCGCGACGCCTTCGAGAAGATGCGCGACCTCGCTGCCGATGCCTACCGCGTCGAGACCGGCGACACATGGCGCCCGCGCCACGGCTCGCACACGAGCCGCACCGGGACGCTGACGTCTGCCGCCATCGACGCACGCGACTTCCGCCGCGCACGCAAGGACCGCGAGACAAGGGCGCACCTGCCCGAGGGCACCCTGGTCGCCATCACCGGCGGCAAGACCGTCGCCGATGCCGATGCGGTCTGGAGCACGCTCGACATGGCGCACGCGAAGTACGGCGACATGGTCCTGCTGCACGGCGGCGGTCCCGGCGTTGAGAAGATCGCGGCGAGCTGGGCCGAAGCCAGGGGCATCAACCAGGTCGTCTGCAGGCCCGACTGGAACGCCCACGGCAAGGCCGCACCCTTCCGCCGCAACGACGAGCTGCTCAACCTGCTGCCCAAGGGCGTCATCGCTTTCCCCGGCAGCGGCATCACCGGCAACCTCATCGACAAGGCGAAGCGCTTGGGCATTCCCGTGATGCACGTTATGCCGAGCTCGGCATAATCTGCATAATGCCGAGAAGGTTGTAATGCCGAGCGGGTCGCTGGGATCGGCTTAGTTCTGCCGTTTTCCTGCCGATTCGCTCGGCATTAATTGTCACGGCCAGTTTCCGCCGAGAACCATCATCAAGCTGTCCTTCACACCGTTGAAGGTCCCGCGGCGGATGGAAGGCGGCGTGTTGGCCCCAAGGATTTTCAACTTCTCGGCCGCGCTCGAACGAAGGTACACCTCGGTAATCTTGACGTCGGCGTGACCGAGCCAGATCGAGACCTTCCGGATGTCCCCCCGTGTGGCATCCAGAACGGTCATTGCCGACGAATGACGGAGCACGTGCGGGGTCACCCGCTTGCTCTTGATGGACGGGACCTTGCAGGCCGCGGTGGCGACATGCTGGTCGAGGATGTAAGCGAAGCCGTCCGTGCTCAACGCCCGCCCGCGGGCGCTGAGGAAGAGATAGCGATTGTTGACCGGCGGGCGGACGTCGAGCCACTCATTGAGGACGGCCCTCGTTTCCTTCCAGAGCGGCAGTTCGCGCTCGCGCCGCCCCTTGCCCAGGATGCGGACAGTCTCAAGATGGGGACTCGACAGGCTGTCGAGAGTGAGCCTGGTCAGTTCCGACACCCGGAGCCCGGCCGCGTAGCATAGATGCAGCATGGCGCGGTCGCGCAGGCCTGCGACCGTCGCGGTATCCGGCGCATCCAGGATCGCCTGCATCTCCATCCGGTCGAGCCAGTCGATCAGGGGTTTGTCGGTGCGCTTCTGCGGGATGGCGCGCACCTGCAAGGCGAGGTCGAGACAACCCGGGACACGGTATTCCAGGTATCGGAAGAAGGACTTGATGGCGGCGAGGCGATTGTTGCGGGTGCCGATGCTGTTGTTGCGATCCTTCTCCAGAGACTCGAGGAAGGCCAGCAGTAGAGCCACCGTCAGGTGCTCGATCTTCAGGATGCAGGGGCGCACCCTGGTCTTTTCCGCCGCGTAGATGACGAGGAGGCGGAAGCACTCCTTATAGCTCTGCACGGTGTGGCGGCTGAAGCGCCGCTCGTTAGGAAGGTGCTCCTCCAGGAAGCTCGTCAGGTGGGGGGCAAGATCAGTCATCGGAACCCCCATTCGCGTGAGCCTCTTCCGCGGCTTCGGCAATGCCGCGCAGGAGGGCAGGGGTCGATTCCAGATACCAGTAGGTGCTTGAGACGTTGACATGGCCGAGGTAGGTCGCAAGCGCCAGCATATGGCGGCTCGGATCGATATCGGGAGCAAGGCTCTCAAGTGACCGCACAGCGAAGGAATGCCGCAGCGAGTGCGGTGTGGGTCCTCGCGCCGCGCCGGGTTCGCGGATTCCGGCTTGCTCCGCGAGTCTGCGGAAGACGGCCGATGCATAGCCTCTACTCGGACATAGGCCGGTGGCGATCACGAAGAGATGCGTGTCTGGCGTTTTCTCCTTGAGCCGTGACCCCAGGTAGCAGTTCAGCGCATCCCAGGTGGTCGGGTGCAGCGCGACCATCCTCGTCTTGCCGAACTTCGTGTCTCGGATGACGAGGCCGTCAGCGGTGATGTCATCCATCGTCAATGCGAGCGCTTCGCCGATGCGCAGGCCGGTCGCGGCGATGAGCCCGAACAGGTAGTGCCAGGTCAGCGGGGCGATGCTGCCGGCAGGCCCCATGGACAGCGCCGCCATCAGAAGTTTCCCGATGTCCGGGACCGATATCAGGCAGGGTCGCGGCCTCTGCTTGTTCGGGCGGCCCAGCGCATCGCGCGGCGGTACTTCGTGACGCGCATCCTCGGCATGCAGCCAGCTGGCAAAGTCATGTACCGCGCGCAGCCTTCTGACTCCTTCGGACTGCGATGCCGCTCTCGACGACGATGCCCACTCGATGGCGGTCGTGGAATGGATGAATGTTTCATCACGGTCCTCGGCGAACCTGGCGAAGCTGTGCAGCATCCCTTCGCACCGCCCGAACCGGTAGCCGAGCTTCTGTTTCATCGCGACGAAGCGCGAGACCTGTTCGCTGATTGTCATCGTCATCGATCGATCCCCCCGATCCAGGGTTGGGCAACCTCCTGCAACATGACCGCGTCGGTCTTCGCATAGATCATGGTGGCGCTCGGGGAAGCGTGCCGGAGCAGCGATTGGATGACGTGGAGCGTTGCTCCGGATCTGAGCAGCGCTGTCGCCTGGGAATGGCGGAATGTATGCGCGCCGCGGCCGCCGAAGGTCTTGACCCCGGCGCGGTCGAGAGCCCATTCCGCCACGGCGCTGACGACACTCGAGTCGGTGAACGGCCGACAGGGCGCGTTCACACAGAAGAACACCTTCTCCTCATCCACCCTTGGCCGCGCCGTCGCGATATAGGCGTGGAGCGCATCGCCGACGTCCTGGGGCAGAGGCAGAGCCGTCTCCCGCCGTGATTTTCCCGAGACACGGATCTCGGCCCTGTCCCAGTCGATATCGCCGAGGCGCAGAGCGACGATATCCCCGGCCCGCAGGGCCAGCCGTGCCAGAAGCAGCAGGATCGCCCGATCGCGCACGCCCTTGGGGTCGTCGCCGCAGGATGCGATGGCGCGCTCGACATCGTCGGCCGAGATGTATCGTGGCAAGGTGGACAATCGCCACTGCGGCACCGTCGGCACGGCCTCGACCAGTCTCGCCGCGATGCTGGCTTCCGACACCAGGAACCGCAGATACATGCGCATCGCGGTGGTCAGCCTTCGGGCGTAGCCCTGCGACCAGGGCTCCATACGGTCGAACAACGCCCGCCGGATCAGCGCCGCGTCATAGGCCCCAGGATCGTCCCCAAGGTCAGGCAGCATCTCTGCGATCAATCGGACATACTGGCGTATGCTCTCCGGGCTGATCGCACGATGGCGTTCAAGCCAGTCGCCGAATCTCTCGAGGCGAGGGGGCGGCGGGGTCTTCTCGTCCGGGTTCTGTTCGAACGGTTCGATCCGCCCGATCGAGACGAGATGCTTCAGGAAGCCGCGCAGCTCGGTCTCGTATGCGGTTGCGGGGCACCGCGATTCCTGGCCGCAAAACACCCCGGGGATCGAGCAGACGATCTGCCTGCGCCGGAAACGTGCGATTACCTCCGGCGACAGATCGCACAGGCGAAGCCGTGAGAGGTGGAGCCAGACAATGAGACCGCCGCATCCGTGGCCATACAGCTCAATGGTCGCGGTCGCGTAGCCATCGCGGCGCAAGCTCGCGAGGAACGCATCCAGCAGCCTGAAATTGTCGTCGAGCTCGCCGGGAGTCTCGATGCGCCCCGTCCGCTCAAGGAAGCGGATGAACGTCATGACTCTGGACGACGTGCGGCACTTGCGCCAGCGGCGAAGCCGGACGGGCGCGGACGATTCGGCACAACGGCAATCGTGCTGCAGAAAGTGCTCGATGGCCGTGCCGTCGACCATCTTGAGCTCGATGCCGGCGAGCTTAAGCCAGATCAGGAAGTGACGAGCGGCATACCGGTACTTGGGGAGCTGACCCTCGGCAGCTCCACCTCGATGGCGAAGGTCGTCGATGAACTCAAGAATGATTGGATCGAAGCCGGCCAGCGCCGTGGTCTCCAGCAACGACCCGCGGTTGGGTGTCGAAGACATTCTTGTCGTCCTCCATCCGATTGAAAGGGAGGACGACTTTGTCGGAGAACCGACCCCAACAATTAATGCCGAGCGAATCGGCAGGAAAACGGCAGAACTAAGCCGATCCCCGCGACCCGCTCGGCATTACAACCTTCTCGGCATTATGGTCGTACCGGTCTGATCGGCGCCTGCGACAGAAACAGCGGTCGGTGCCTCACGGCACCGGCCGCTTTCTTCGTGCTTCACGACGGGCATCATGTGTGCAGTCCGGTGCAGGCGACCGCCGGCATCCGTGCCGGCCACCCGTGTGCGCGTTTCATGCCCGATGGCGCCGCGCTTCGCGCAGGCGGCACTCGCGCCCGCTGCACCTGCCGTGTTTCTCTCCGCAGCTGCGTCCGGCTCGGCGCATGCGCGCCGTCGCTGGATTCGTCGGCCGCGCGTGCCGCCCAACATCCTCGCCATGCACCCGAGCCTCGCCGGTCGCGGCTTCGCCGCGCACCGGCATCCGCAGCGCTGCCCGCGGTCCGGCCGACACCGGTGCCGGCTCCCGCGCCGATGCAGTTGACGGCGCGTCCGGCAGCGCGCTTCGCACAACTGCCCGCGGCTCCGCTCGCACCGCCGATCGTCGCGGCGACATCCGTTCGGCGCAGCCGCAACGATGACACCGCGGTAACGAATGCGTCGCTGCTTCTGCACTTGCGGTAACAAGTGAAACGGACTGCTAACGCCTTGAACATCAGCGCGTTCACCGCCCATGTCTGCGCTGCGGGAACATGTGATAGTCACGCCGCTGTTCTTTGGAACATGTGCGACCGCCATCGTGCGCTGAGGTAACGAACCGTACCGCGAGCGAACCCGCGCACCGAATCCGGTGCGCGATGTGTGAAGACTGCTGCCGCGAGCTTGCACCCTGCGCCCCACTTTGTTACCTCGGTTGTCGGGACGACAACGTGGAACGCGCCTGGAGATCGCAGTCCGAACCTCTCGCTCAATCGCCGCAAACGCCGAAAGCAGCTGTCACCGCAGGCTGGGGCCTGACCGCTTCTATATCGAACCTGTGTCGCGCTCGACGCTTGGCGCGCTTTGGTTCTCACACCCCACGCGCCTGAAGGCGCAAAGCTATTTTGAGGCGACATAGCCTGTCATGGCCGGACACGAGAGGACAGAATTGTAGCGAATCCACAGGCGCTGGCGTTGGAACGAGCGAAGTACATTGAAATACGGCCCTTAGCCGCCTGATTGAATGCACGTCTTGACAGGTAGAAATACATTGAAATACGAAGGAGCTTTCCTAATCCAACCGGCGCGTAGTTCTTTGAAACACGCGACTTGCAGGGGCTGACAGGGCGACACATGTCTGCAATCAGGAGCACGAAAGGATGAACGCCCAGCGAGACCGCCTTGCGGGAGAAAGCTATCGTGACGCACTAGTGTCCCAACGTTTTCGAAGCTGGTGCGGTTAACAGATTGATATTCGTTCGAGAAATCCTGTTCAAGGGAGTCACCGACTTGAGACCGTAGCGCCGGTTCGGCACGCTTTTCCTGTCCAACATGTATCAGGAGAGGATGGCGGATGTATTCTGGCAAGCTGGTCTTCGCGCAAATCGTGGATCACCTACCCTGGCACAGTTTCCGTCGCTGCGTGGCCCGTTACAACGGAAACCGCAAGATCAAGTCGTTCACCTGCGCGGATCAGTACCGATGCATGGCCTTCGCTCAGCTCACTTATCGGGCCAGCTTGCGCGACATCGAGACCTGCCTGCGCGTTCAACCCACAAAGCTCTATCACATGGGGATCCGTGGCAGGGTCTCGCGCAACACCCTCGCCAATGCCAACGCCGTTCGCGAATGGCAGATCTACGCCGACTTCGCTCAACATCTCATCCACATCGCCCGAAACCTCTACGCCGACGACAATACGCTCGGCCTTGATCTTGATAACACCGTCTATGCCCTCGACTCCTCGACAATCGACCTCTGCCTGTCGCTGTTCCCGTGGGCTCCGTTCCGCAAGACAAAGGGCGCCGTCAAGCTCCACACCCTGCTCGACCTGCACGGCCACATCCCCGCCTTCATCCACATCTCCGACGGAAAACTCCACGACGTCAATGTGATGGACATGCTGCTGCCGGAGGCCGGAGCCTTCTATATCATGGACCGGGCCTACCTCGACTTCAGCCGTCTCCATCACCTGCATCACAGTGGCAGCTTCTTTGTCCTGCGCGCGAAATCCAACACCAAGCTCCGCCGCCTCTACTCCCGCCCTGTCGATCGCACCCGCGGTCTCATCTGCGATCAGGTCGTACGGCCAAGCGGCGTCAACAGCGCGACCGATTATCCCGACAAGCTACGGCGGATCCGGTACCGAGATGCCGAGCGCGACAAAACCCTCGTCTTCCTCACCAACAACTTTGTTCTGCCGGCTCTGACGATCGCCGAACTCTACCGTGCCCGCTGGCACATCGAGTTGTTCTTCAAATGGATCAAGCAGCACCTCCGGATCAAGTCCTTCTTCGGCACCTCGGAGAACGCGGTGAAGACCCAGATCTGGATCGCGGTGTCGGTCTATGTCCTGGTCGCCATCATCCGCAAGCGGCTGAAGCTGGAGCAGAGCCTCTACACAATTCTACAGATCCTGAGCCTTACGGTGTTCGAGAAAACGCCTCTCTATCAACTGTTTGACCCAGAGGGCCTGCAAATCGGCCAACTAGACCACCCTAACCAATTGAACTTATTCCGCTAACGTTGGGACACTAGTGATCGTGACGAACAAGAGCAAGACAAAACCCCGCTCCAAGACCCAAGTCGATGAAAAACCGACCGGGACTCGCTCGCCGCGAACCATCAGATTCACAGATGCCGAGTGGGCGAAGGTCCAGCGCGCAGCAGCAGCGGTCAACATTTCGACCGCCACCTTCGCGCGCAACGCCGTCCTGAACGCCGTAGTCGAACCCACGGAGGCCTCGGTCGGCGCCCTTCCGCCCGGCATGCTCGAGCTGGTCAAGCGCACTTATCGCAGCGCCTACATCCTTTCGACGCTCAAGCGGGACGACATGATCCGCGAAGGGCGCCAGGAACAGCTCGAACGCACCGTTCAAGCAGCGCGGGATGCCGAGGCTCACGTCCTGGGCGACGCGTCCGAGTAGGTTCCTAGTACCCGCCACCTCGGCCTCCCAGCAAGGCATTCGTCGAAGCGCTTGACGGCAGCAGGCGCACCGAACTGCTGTTCGTTGGCGACCGGCACGGCCAGAATACGCAGGTTACTCGCGATCCGGAGGATCGTGGGCCCGGAGGATCAGCGCCAACCAACCCTAGTCAACCTTCAGAACGGTCATCGCGAAGGCGTCCGAGCATGTCGCGGTCATCCCAAAGAAGTAAGACCGTGTGCCCTTCTGCGGCTGGCTCGTGCTGGGGCGGTTCGCCCTACACTGGCGTGTGATCGGGTGCGGTCATGTATCAACTTGGGTCGAAGAACCATGGTTGCCAGGGCGAGCCCCAGAAGGTCACTCCTCCGAAGCGTCGATCTGCGACCGTCTCGCCGAGGCGCCAGGCGCGCGGATCCTCGGGATTGGCAGCGGCTCGGGCGGCTACGCCGAATAGGCCGGGCGTGAGCGCGGCCTCAGCGCGAAGGCGATAATGAATTCGCGCGAACAGTTTGCGTATGCGCGTCGCCACCTGCTCGAGGCCGGGCGGCCGAGCGGGCGGAGACTGTGCTCCACGACCGCCGCGACGAAGGCGGAACTTACGACGCCATCGCATCGGTCGAGATGATCGAGTCCGTGGGCGAGACCTACTGGCCGGTGTATTTCTCTACGCTCCGCAACCGGCTTCGTCCGAGCGGCGTGGCAGTGTGGCAGGCCATAGTCATCGCGGACCGGCTGTTTTCACAATACCGGCTCAGGTAGAGGTCGTCGCAACCGGGATACCGTTGGTGAAGCGTCCTTCGCAAAGTGGATGCGATGCATATCGGCATCCGAAAGCCACGGTCAACTCCAAGGAAACGGGCTGTTTGACACGAGAAGCTGCCGTCCCTCGGCATACCGCGACATGCGGAAGGGTTCCAGCAGCTCACTGGGGGTTCCAAGCAGTTCACCCGCCGCCAAGGCACCGACGCCGATCATCTTGAAGCCGTGATTGGAATCGGCGATGACGTATACATTGTCACGGAAGCGGTCGAAGATGGGGAAGCTGTCGGGCGAAAAGCAGCCGATACCCCCAGAAGGTTCCTTCTTGTACTTCGAGATTTGCCCGGAAAAGCGGGACTGGCAAAAGGCCAGCGCGGAACACCACATGTGGGCGAAATCATCGCCGACCACGAAATCCGGGGACTCGGGACCGTAGGGATCGACAGCGACATCCTCTGGGTTCGCCTCAATCTTGTACGGCATTGCCCCGCCCTGGATGCCGCCGAAATTGAGGTCCGGCTTGTAATAGATGCCCCACCTCTCTTCGGTGATCAACGAGCCGTCGACGTCCGAGATGAGGGGCGCGTCCGTATCCAGGTGAATCACCGGCGGGGCGCCGCCGTCGTTAGTCTTCTGCAGGCCGGGGGGAACGCCGAGAGTCCCTTCCTGGAGACTCCAGTAGACCCACATGGGCACGTCCTTATGCATCACGCCGTCGGACCCCTTGACGGCAATGGTGGTCGGCAGCTCGAGCATGTCCCAGATGGTCTTGACCCAGGGCCCGGCCGCGACGATGACCTGTTCGGCGTGGATTACGCCGCGGTCGGTCTCCACCGCCGCCACCGCACCCCCATTCACTCGGAAGCCCGTGACTGTGGTACCGGAGAGAATCCGCGTGCCGACGGCTTCAGCCTTTCCGGCGAGACCGTAGATGGCGGCTGCATTGTTGGCGTAGCCGCCCTTTTTCTCGTGCAGCACCGATGTGATGCCTTCCGCCTGCCAATCGCTGAACAGCTCCTTCATGTACGTGTTGCTGTGCGCGACGCCCTCGATGAAGGTTGACTCGTATCCAATGGCCGTCTGCTCCTGTGCAATCGTGGCGACGTCCTCGAACATGGCTTCTGGGCTGATCTGCATGTAGCCCACCGGATGATAGCTGAATGCTTGGGGGTCGCTTTCCCAAATGGCGACACTGTGGGCCATCAACTCCCGCATTGCTGACTGGGCGTAGTTGTTGCGCACGACACCGCATGCGATGCCGCTCGCGCCGGCTGCGATTCCAGTCTTGTCGAGAACGAGAATGTCGGCCGCGCTGTCCTTGCTGCATGGCGTCTGACCGCGCGCGATGAGGGCCTCACCCAGATGCCAAGCGGTGCTCAGGCCGTGGATGCCGGCACCAATGATCAGGTAGGTGGCTCGGGTCGGAATCGTCATGACGCTATACTTCCTGCGGCCGATTGATCCCCACAACGCCGGAGTTCGGCGCCGGGAAGTCGCGGTCGTGAGTGAACGAAGTGTGGCTCATCGCTATTTTGCCGCCGCAGTCGGTATGATCGGCCATTCCGCACTCCAGAATCCAGCCAAACTTGGCTGCTTCCGGTTCATGAGGGAGATGGGATGCTGAACGCTCGACCTGAACCGTGTCCCCTCTGCGGCGTGCTGCCCCGGCCTTCCGCAGTACCGCTCCCGTCGCCTGGAGTGTGTCGCGTTCCTTCTCGAGCTGCTCCTGCAGCTCCGCCGGTGTTACTGAAACCACCACCGGCGACGGTGAGCTGTCGGCGGCAGGGCAACACGCGGGCGAATCGGCATGCGCGGGAGTTGAATCAATTCGCGACCTCGTGGCCAGAAGGAATCCTGGCCTCGCGAAAAAGCTGCGCGCCCACCACCCGTGCCAACGATCACTCAGCCGCCAGCGGCCGCGCAACCATACGAGCGCGTATCCGCCGCCAGCGAGCGCGCTTGAGCCGGGCCAGCGGGCATGCGTCATTGTGGAGCACGGAGCCCGCGGCCCTGAGGAGAGGGATATTGAACTAGTCTGAAGCAGGGGGACGCTGATCCAGGCTCACGCAAGACGCCTCGGGTCGGAAGCACCACCTACGAGCGTCGGCGCGATAAGCGCTGCGGAGGTGTGCATTCGCCACGTGAATGCCGATCCAGACAAGGCACAAGAGAGTGGCCTATTCGATCATCCGCTTGAGGCCCGCGTGCGGCTGAAGCTTCACCCCCGTCGAGGCCGGCTTCACAGGAACCTCAATCTCTTCACCCGTGCGCGACGAGATCATCGTCTGCGCCATTCTGGCAGGCTTGCGCACACGCCTGAGCCTCAGCAGGCCGGGAAGGGTGAAGGTGCCGACGGCGCGCTTCCTGACGTGGCGGTCGATGACGATCCCGAGCTCGTCGAGAACCGCCGACACCTCCTTACTTCGAGAGCCCCGTCGATTCGGAGAGCGAGGCCACCAGTTGCGTCTTGGTCATCGCCTCCTTGAGCGCGGTGGTCTTTCTGGACTTGGAAGTCGCCGTGCTGCCGGTCTCCGATCACGTGCCTGGAACGGTCGGGCAGCACGCCGGCGTGCCGGCACCAAGGCAGAACACCGTAATGCCAACCAAGATTTCTCCGTCCAACCGTTGCGGGCCGGAGAGCCGACGACGGCAGGCCTCGCTCATGCGCCATGGGGCCGGCGGCTCTTGAACGAAGCCGCTACGCGGAGTTAGCGGCGTAGAGTTCATTCATTTCCGAGGCGTCGCGGGTGCCGTTTGTTCTGTGCGTTCGCTTCCCGGTTGCGTCAGTGGCGCTCCGCCCGTCGGGTGGCGGATCCCCAGCAGCCTCCCGATCACCAGTGGTTAGCATCGACCCCTGCGACGGACCGTCGCCGGATCGGTCCGGCGGCGCGCCGTCGCGATCCAGGGAGATCGATAATGACCGGGACCGCGTGCGACACGAACACCGTCACCCCTCTTCGCCAGCGCATGGAGGAGCAGCTCCGCATCGCCAATCTGGCCGCGAGCACGTCCAAGGCCTACATCTGCGAGATCAAGAACCTGGCCAGGTACTACGACGCCTCGCCGGACGAGCTCGACGCCGAGCAGGTGCGCCAGTGGTACCTGGGGCGGATCGACAAGGGGCTCAGTCCGGGCACGACCAACGTCTCCTTCGCCGCGCTGAACTTCCTCTACATCGACACACTCGGCTGGCCTGACCATGTCGCCGGCCTGCGCTCCCGCAAGAAGCCCGGCAAGCTGCCGCGCTACATGTCGGAGCAGGAGGTCGAGCACCTCATCCTTGCGACACCCGACCTCCGCCACCGTGCTGCCATTGTCACCGGCTATGGCGGCGGGCTCCGCATCTCCGAGACCTTGGCCATCAAGGTCGGCGACATCCTGTCGGAGAAGAAGCTGCTGCACATCCCCTCCGGCAAAGGCGGCACCGAGAGAATGGCACCGTTGCCGGACATCGTCATCCACTACTTGCGCGTCTACTACAGGAACATCTGGCCGCGTCCGACGAGCTGGCTCTTCTACGGCGTCTCGCTCGACAGGCCCATCGCAACGGAGACCTTGCAGGCCGCCTTCAGGAGGGCGCGCGACATTGCCGAGCTCGACCGCAGCTACACCTTCCATTGCCTGCGCCATTCGGCGGCGACCCATCTCCTCGAGCGCGGCGGCGATATCGAGGTGATCCGGGACATGCTCGGCCATCGAAGCGCGAACACGACCCGTCACTACGCCCGCGTCACCGGCAAGATGTTCGAGGGCCTCGACCACCCGATCTCAGGCTTCGCAGCGTTGCGCAACTGACGGCGCGTGGAGGCCGAACGCGCGGGCGTGGCGGAGATCTTCCGCCGCGCCGGCGCCGCTTTCCGTGAGCGCCACAAAGGGCGCATCGACGCCGCCCGGCTCAAGGTCATGGGCGCCATCGAGGCGTGCCGCACCGCCGTGCTCGGCGGCCACATGTACGCCTGCGAGGGCTGCGGGCGCGAGCAATCGCGGTAGGGAAGCGGGTTGCCCCGCTCCCCCCGCGCAGATCCGGACGTGCCCGCTAAGGCATCCGGCTCCTCCCTCAGGTCGAACTGACGGCTAGTCGTTGATCCGGCCACGGGTGTCGGATTCTCAGCTTGGGCCAGTGTCGAGCTTTAAGTTTGTCGATGTCGGCCCATGTAAATCGGTCCTTTTGCGATCTGCGGCGTATAATGGCGAGCCACACCCGCTTTAGGCGGACGAGGAAGCGTTGTAAGTACCGGCTGCTGGTCGGGACGGCATAGTAGTTCAGCCATCCGTCCACCACTTTGCCCAGCCACCTGGCCGTATCCTCGATGTTGTCATGCATCCGCCTGCGTAGCACCTCTTTGATCCGCTTCAGGGTGCGGGCCATCCTCTTCGCCATCGGCCTGCGCCCCAGCATGAAGTACCCCCGTCTGGTCTTCGCGCAGTAGTGTGTGAAGCCCAGAAAATCGAAGGTCTCCGGTCTACCCTGCCCTCGGCCTTGGCGGCGCTCTATGGCGTGCCGCCCGAACTCGATGAGCCGGGTCTTGTCGGGATGCAGTTCCAGGTCGAAGCGTCCGAGCCGCTCCTTTACGGCCTCCAGAAAGCACTCCGCGTCCTGCTCGTGCTGAAAACCCACCACAGAGTCGTCGGCGTAGCGAACGATGATCGAGTCGCCGTTGACCTCGTGGCTGCGCCACTTCTTCTGGAACCAAAGATCGAGGACGTAGTGCAGATAAACGTTCGCCAAGATCGGCGAAATCACCGAACCCTGCGGAGTTCCCCGCAGGTCGTCACGCCACTCTCCAGCTTCCATGACGCCAGCGTTCAACCACTTGATAATCAGCCTGATAACCCGCCTGTCCCCTATCCGGTGCTCTAGAAACCGGACCAGCCAGTCCCTCGAAACCGTGTCGAAAAACTTGCGGATGTCACAGTCCACTATCCAGTTGATCTTGCGCCTTTCGATCCCGACCGCCAGCGCATCGAGCGCATTGTGCGCCCCACGCTCGGGTCGGAACCCGTAGCTAAACCCCAGAAACTCCGCCTCGTAGATCGGCGTCAGGATTATCTCCGCCACAGCCTTCTGGACGATCTTGTCCTCTATGGCCGCGACGCCGAGCGGTCGTGTGCCGCCATCCGGCTTCGGGATGTTCACCCGCCGTGATGGCGTCGCCCGGTACGCCCCCGAGTGCACTCGGTCGTGCAGGTCGGCGAGACGGCCTTCCAGCCCTTCCTTGTACATCCGCCACGTCAGGCCATCGACACCCGCCGCAGCGTCCTTCTTCAACTCGAAGAACGCCCAGCGCAGCGCAGCGACCGTGACGTGATGGAGGAGCGTCGTGAGACGCACCCCAGCCCATCTTTGCCACTTTTCGGTCCCGAAGGCCTGATTTTGGGTAGCCTTTGGGATCTAAGGCACTGATTTTGTTGGATTGTGTTTTGGGAAGTCCATTGTAGTGCCATAATCTTTGGTCTGTGGGCCGGCGCTCCTTGACAGTCCGCAAACTGTCCGTGACCCTGCCGCCATGTTCATTCGCAAAACCCTCACCGGTCGCGGAGACGGTGGCGAGCGCTATGCCACCTACCGCCTCGTGCGCAGCGAACGCATCGGCGGAAGGGTGCGCCAGGTCACGCTCCTCAATCTCGGCGCCGACTTCGGTGTGCCCGAGGAGCAATGGCGCGAATTGGCGCTTCTGATCGAAACCCTTCTCGCCGGCAGCGAGCCGCTGCTGGAGCCGGATGCCGCCTTGCGCCCCGTCGCCGAGGACGTCGTACGGCGGCTTCACGCCCGCGATCTCGGCGCGTCGCGGCCCGGGGACGAGAGCGACCTGGCCACGGTCCGTCTCGATAGCCTCTCCCACGAACAGGTCCGCTCGGTGGGCTGCGAGCGCCTGGCTCTCGCCGCGCTTGACGACCTTCGCTTCATCGAGACGCTGGAGAGGCTGGGCGCAAGTGAGCGCGACGCACGCATCGCGGCGGCACTGGTGGTCGCGCGCATGATCCATCCCTCCAGCGAGCGCGAGGCCTTCCGCTGGCTGAGCGCGAACAGCGCGACCCTGGAGTTGCTCGATGTCGACAGCGGCAAGTCGCTCACGCTCAGCAAGCTCTACCGCATCGGCGACCTCTTGTGGCGTCACCGCGCGGCGCTTGAAGAGGCGCTGTGCGCCCGGGAGCGCGATCTCTTCGGCATCCCCGACACCATCGTCTTCTTCGACCTGACCAACACCCATATGACCGGACGGCCCAGCTCCGCGCTGGCCCGCTTCGGGCGCTCGAAGCAGAGGCGTGACGATTGTCCGATCGTGACCCTGGCCCTGTCGCTGAACCAGGCCGGCTTTCCGCAGCACAGCGAGATCCTGCCCGGCAACATCTCCGAGCCGGCCACTCTCGCCGACGCCATCGGGCGGCTGGAATGCCAAGCGCGCGGCAGCAACGCCCCCAGGCCCACGGTCATCATGGACGCCGGCATCTCCACCGAGGCCAACCTCGCCTGGCTGCGGGCGGGCGGCTATCACTGGATCACCGTTCGCCGCGGCGTCTCGGCGCCGCCCGGGCGCGAAGCCGATGCCGCCTTCGAAACCCGGGCCGGCCACGATGCCCGCGCCTGGCGTCTCGCGGCAGGGGACGACGAAGCGCACCTGTGCGTCTGGAGCCATGAGCGCCAGCAGAAGGACGAGGCCGTGCTCGCCCGTCAGCGTCACAACTTCGAGGACGCCCTGCGCGCCCTGCATGGCGGGCTGTCGAAGAAGAACCACATCAAGCAGTTCACCAAGGTGATGGAGAAGCTGGGCCGGCTGAAGGAAAGGTACAGGCGCGTCCACCGTCAGTACGACATCGAGGTCGAGCCCGGAGAGAAGGGGCGGGCCAGTGCGGTCCGCTGGAGGCGCAACGCTCTCCATGCCGAGCGCGACCGCCAAGCGGGCATCTATGTGCTGCGCACCAGCCACGTCGAGTGGGATCTTGAAACCGTGGTCCGAACCTACTGGAAGCTCACAGAGCTCGAGGCCACCTTCCGCAGCCTGAAATCCGAAATCGGCCTGCGCCCGGTCTGGCACTCCAAGACCTCGCGCATCGCCGCCCACCTGTTCATCGCCGTCCTCGCCTACCACGCGGTTCATCTGCTGCGAACCCGTCTGGCGGCGCACGGCTTGCATGACCGCTGGAGTACGATCCGCGACAAGCTCGCGGGCTGGGTGCGTCTCACCTCCACCATCCGGGAGGTGGACGGAAACCGCATCGTCATCCGCCAGGATGCTCAACCCGACGCCGAGGCGCGCGTCATCGCGCAGGCGGCGGGCCTCACGGTGGATCCCCACAGGCGCCGGGCGGTGCTCCCGGGAGTGTCGCGATGAGCGCACAAACGTAGTGCCATAATCCCAGATGGGCCAGGTTCCCTTTGTACAAACTGCCGTATCCGGTCAGCCGCTTGTGACACGCTCTCCCGGTCCTGCGTCCGGCGCGTGCTTTGGCCTTCCAGATTCCCCTTGGGCTCGGCCCTTGGCTCCACCGGCTCCGCCGGGGCAGGTGCCCCATTGTTCGCCGGCTTCATCGCTGTCGGGTCGGAGGAGGCGCCCCGCGAGGCTAGCCTCCGTCCGCCGCTCAAACGGCCCGTACGGTTTTCCCGTAAGCCGCTTTCACAAAGGTGTCTCAACGAAGGTTCAAGGACGGAACCAGTGAGATCAGGCGAACAAGCCCGTATTCGTCGATCAGCTTGCGCTCCGGCAACTGTTTCCAGCCAGCGTTGCGCCAGCGCTTGCGACGATGCGACCAGAGCCGCCGCACGATCCAGCCGTCAAGCTGGTGGAAGAGCCCGCGGACGTGGGCCTTGCAATAGTATTGGCCCCATCCCCGAATGATCGGGTTGATCTCGTCAATCAGCTCCTGCGTGCTGACAGGAGCCTTGCGCCGGGTACGCTGGCGAATCTGGTCCTTGAAGTGCCGGATGGATTTCTCACGCGGAACCGCGTAGCGCGCTCCCCCGCGAACCCCGCTCTTGATCTTGGAGGACGACAGCCGGAGAGGCCGCTCGCCCTGCTTGATCTTGTAGCCGAGGAACTCAAACCCGTGCCTGACATGGACAATGCGGGTCTTCCCGGCGTTGAGGGACACACCCAGCTTTGCCAGAATCCGCCTGGCCGTCTCCAGTGCTGCGCGGGCTTCCCCGCGTGTGCGGCACGTGATCAGCCAATCATCGGCGTATCGCGTTAGTCGATAGCCGCGACGACGCATTTCCCAATCGAACGGGGTCAGCAAGATATTGCTGAGCAGCGGTGAAACGATGCCGCCCTGCGGAGTGCCCTGTTCGGTCGGCAGCCTCTTACCGTCGGCCACCACCCCGGCCGTGAGCATCTGCCTGAGCAGACCTAATACCCGGCCATCCGAGACTCGCTGGTTGACGAGTTCGAGGAGCTTTTCGTGGTCCACGGACCCGAAAAAGTCTTTCAAATCCGCATCGAGAACCCACTCGTTGCCCTCGTCCAGTTCCCTCCATATCTTGCGTAACGCTCCATGGGCAGACCTTCCTTGCCGGTACCCGTAGTTGGCATCGTCGAACACCGGCTCGAAGATCGGTTCCAGCCGGTTCAGCAGCGCCTGCTGGCACACCCGGTCGTAGATTGTCGGGATGCCGAGCGGGCGGAACTTCCCCGGCTGGCCCGCCTTGGGGATCAGGCATTGGAGAACCGGCTGCGGGTGATACTCACCGTCCCGCAACTCCCGGTGCAGGCGATCGAGATTTGCATCCAGCGATGCCTCGAACGCCGCTAAATCCTCTCCGTCCACGCCACCGGCACCCCGGTTGCGCTTCACCTTTTCCCAGGCCACCTCAAGGTTCTTCCGCTTGTACACCTTGTCCACCAGTGAGTGGACCTTCCTGTCACCCGCCGGGTTGATCCAGTCGATGAGTCTCCTCGGGCCATGATGTCCGGGTCTTTCGCTCAAGGAACTTGTCCGCGTCATGGTCCTTACTCACTCATCGCTGTCTCTCGCCGACCACCTCTGCCAACCGCCTTCCCCGGCCCACACGGCCGCCGCTCGCGCGGTCACCCGGCTTTCGCCGGGCTTCAGGTACTATTCGGTTGTCCGATTGCTCGCCGCGCATCCTTTCCCATTGGGGATTATATACCTGACTGAACGGTCGTGAACCCCTATATTCAGATCAAGACGTTAGCACAAGGGGTTAGGGCGATGGCGAAGAAGGCACCGGGCAAAGCGCACCGCGAGGGAATCAGCCTGATCGAGTTGACCGAGATGTTCCCGGACGAGGCTTCCGCCGCCACGTGGTTCGAGTCTCTGGTCTGGCCGGATGGTCGCCATTGCCCGCGCTGCGGATGCACCGAGACTGCGGAAGCGTCCGCCACGTCCGGCCTGCCCTACTACTGCCCGGCCTGCAAGCGGGCCTTCTCGGTGCGGATCGGCACGGCCTTGGAGCGCTCCAAGGTTCCGCTGCGCAAGTGGGTTTTCGCCATCTACCTGGAGATGACCAGCCTCAAGGGCGTGTCGTCGATGAAGCTGCATCGCGACCTGCGGGTGACGCAGAAGACCGCTTGGTTCATGCTGCATCGGATCAGGGAGGCTTGGTCCGCCGAGAGCGAATCGCTATTCTCGGGGCCGGTCGAGGCCGATGAGACATACGTGGGTGGGCGGCGCGCGAACATGTCGAAGGCCAAGCGGAAGACGCTGAGCGGGCGCGGTGCAGTCGGCAAAGAGGCCGTGGTCGGCACCAAGGACCGCGCCACCAACCGCGTCGCGGTGCGGCACATTCAGAACACGGATGCCCCGCATGTCGCGGGCTTCGTCGCAGAGAAGACCGAGCCGGGCGCGAAGGTCTATACGGACGAAAGCGCAGCCTACAACCCGCTGGAAGGCGAGTTCGACCGCGAGGCCGTGAACCACAGTGCTGGCGAGTATGTCCGCAACCAAGCCCACGTCAATGGCATGGAGTCGTTTTGGTCCATGCTCAAGCGGGCGCACAAGGGCGTCTACCACAAGCTGAGCGCGAAGCACCTGCAACGGTACGTCCAAGAGTTCGCGGGCCGCCACAACGTGCGCGAGAGCGACACCATCGACCAGATGGGCGCGGTGGTCGCCGGGATGATCGGCAAGCGCCTGTGCTACCGTGACCTGATCGCCGACAACGGACTGGACTCAGGCGCGCGGTCCTAGTGTCATGTCACATACGATATGTCGCCCATTTCATGATAGCTTTCTCGTCGTCGCACGACGGCGAGGAGGCTGGCATGAAGCGTTACGTGGTGACTTTGGAGAAGGAGGAGCGGGACGAGCTCGCAGAGATCACGCGCAAGGGCTCTCATCAGTCACAGAAGGTGATCAACGCGCTGATCCTGCTCAACTGCGACGAAGGCGAGTTCAACGAGCACCGGGCGCACGGGGAGGCCATTGCGGAGATCCTGCGCATCAGTGCGCGCAAGGTGGAGCGGGTCAAGAAGCGTTTCGTCGAGGCGGGCATGGCGGCGGCGCTCGGTGGCCGGCAGGGTCGCCGTCCCAGCTACGTGCGCAAGGCCGACGGCGAGTTCGAGGCGCACTTGGTGGCGCTGAGCTGCGCCGAGCCGCCGGAGGGCCACTCGCAGTGGTCGCTGCGGTTGCTGGCGGACCGCATCGTGGAACTCGGCCACATCGACAGCGTGTCGCACGAGACGGTGCGCCGGGTGCTAAAAAAAACGCAATCAAGCCGTGGCGGCGCGTCGGCTGGGTGATTCCCCCACAGGGCAACGCGGACTTCGCCGCGGCGATGGAGAAGGTTCTCGACGTCTACCGGCGTCCCTACGATGCAGCCTTTCCGGTGGTGTGCATGGACGAGACGCCCCGGCAACTGATCGGCGAGACACGCGAACCGGTTCCGGCAGCGCCGGGTCGGCCGGCGCGCGAAGACTACGAGTACCGACGTTGCGGAAGCTGCAACGTGTTCATGGCGACCGAACCCCTGGCCGGGCGGCGTATGACCAAGGTGACGGCGCGCAGAACCAAAACCGACTGGGCGCACTTCCTCAACGACATCGCCGAGCGCCACCCCCGCGCCAAGAGGATCACGCTTGTGATGGACAACCTGAACACCCACCGCCCCGGCGCCCTCTACGAGGCATTTCCGCCGGACCAGGCCAAGGCGCTGTGGGACCGCTTCGAGTTCGTCTACACGCCCAAGCACGGCAGTTGGCTCAACGTCGCCGAGGTCGAGCTCAACGTCATGATCCGTCAGTGTCTCAACCGCCGCATCGCCTCCCTCGAAGTCCTGCGCGACGAGGTCGCGGCTTGGCAGGCGTCCCGAGACCGCATCCGGGGCAACGTCAACTGGCAGTTCACCACGGACGACGCACGGGTGAAGCTGAAACGCCTCTATCCGACAGTTGATGAATGACAGGACACTAGAAGCGGATCACAACTTCAAGGCCGGATGCCCCGAACGGGTCAATGAACCCGTCGCAGTAGACCTTATCGCCCTCCACATCGGTGACTTGCAGTGGCAGCCCATTCGGGCGCTGCCGGACAACATCACCATACTTGATCGAAGGTTGGTCGGGCTTCCGCGATTTGCGAGAACGGGATGAGCGTTTGCTGAGATCGAAGCCGGTCGGATATTTCTTCGGCATTGTGCCCTCTTCTTGAGGGCGCACTTGACCGGCTCGCGGGAATCGCTAGGATTTCCACCTCAGATGAGCCAGTTCGGTGCGCCTCGGTAGGTCTACACCGGACCCCAGTTCCGAAGCCGGTCCCGCCAGGGCCGGCTTCGTCAGTCGAGGCCACCGCGATTCGTCACGGCCACGAGCCCGCGGATAGCCTAAACCCGGTCAGTCGTCAATCGCGGGTAGTGGGTCAGTTTGAATCTGCGATTACGGGCAGTAGGTGATCTTCATGCTCTTCGCATTGCCGATTGCCCACAACATCCAGAGATACAGACGACGGTGAAATCGGCGCCGCTGTCGACGGCGGTGGCGATAACTCAATGACTCCGGTGTCTGGCGGCTGTCCTCCAAATCCGAGGGGAATTCATCCGGTCTCCCGCGGTCCCGTTGCCGGACAGGCGCGGGCTGGACTTGCATTGCACGGAGCCAGCGCGCTAGGTCTGATATGCGGCAGTCGAACATCAGTTCGTCGAAGGGCATGATGCTGTCTGTCTCGAGGGACACCAGTATCTCGCCGGCAGCGGCGCGAGTAGCGATGTAGCCCACCGACCCTGAGCTCCACCGGATGTTCTCTCTCAGGTTGCGGCCGTCCGGCGTTCGTCCACACGGCAGGCCGACGAGCCGCTTTCTCGGGAACGGTTGGTCCAGCTTCAGCAGCAAGGTGCCTTCCGGCCACCAGTCGATCGAGCGGGAGAGTTGCGCAAGCCCCTCTCCGAACTCAGCGTCATCCTCGAGGATCACGGCCGCTGGGTGTTCTGAATGGAGGAGGTGCCGCAGCGCGTTCGCATGGCTCAGCACGCACGCTTTCTCAGCCAGGTTCAGAAGCGGCTCCGGGCCCAGATCTTCCTGTAGCTCTTGGCCGTCGACGGCCTTGATGCGCTCGAAGGGTAGGCCGAGCCGGTCCAGGTCCGCCGCGATTGCCGCGAGCCGATCCGGCCTGCGGTCGAGGTTGATGACGTAGATCGGAAGCACGGTGATTCTTGCGATCACCTCTTGCAGAAATAGGCATCACCCCATTCTCGGCACCAAGCCTCGCGCCGCTTCTGCTTGATCTCTGTGCTCCATGGCTCGCCAATCGGCCGCGAGACGCAGTGAGCGTTCACGATGTCCGTGGCGGCGATGAAGCCCTCCTCGAACATCCGCTCCATGACCATCTGGCGGTCTCGGACATCCTCCATCCTTCGGAGCATCCGAGCGATATAGTCCCGGCTGTTGGCGACGTACTGTTGCCAGACCGCGTTTGGAACGAAGTCGTGCAGGCTGCCCTTTGGGCATACGATATCTGCCCGCGCGTGAGTGGTGGCGACAGCGGCGAGCATCATGGCCGCTGCCGCCAAAGAGGCATACCAAGTGTGCATAGCGCTCTCCTAAAATCGTCGGAGAGGCACCTCTTGTACGGCTTGGGATCGGTAATAGACTGTCATTGCCGTGCGGTTTGGTGCGCTCTCCGAAGCCAACACCAAGCCCCGTGGTAGGCTGGGGACGGGGCACCACCCGTCCCCAGCCGATGGGGCGATCTCTTATAGCGTAGCCTGCCCTCTGCTCGCGGCCCGACGGGGTGCCGGGCCGTTTGCTCACATCCAAGAAGCGTTGGAAGGTCCCGCCTATTCGCCGGTCCGGGGAGCGACCCCGAGCCACACAAGGGCTGTTGTATTCAGCGAGTAGCCCGACGAAGCGGGCTTCTCAGATGTGAGCGCGGGCATGGTGACAGAGGGGGCGATAATATGCAATATAGTATCGCCCCCCCCTCGCCACCGGGAATGAAGGCAACGCAATGACCGAGAAGGCTGAAAAGCTGAAACACGAGTTGGAGACGCTCAACCCCCGCTACGAGGGGGCGACTCCTGAAATGGTGGCCCGCGCGCTGTTGCGGCACGAGCCACAGGCCGAAGACGGGGAGGCTGAGGCGGAGCCATCCGGCATCATGGATCAGCCCGTCATTCAGTCAGATATATAATCCCCTTCCCATTTCGCCTTTCGGCTTATAGGGTCCGTTATCCCGGTGCCACCCGGGAACGCGGCGAGCCCTCCTGGGGGGGTGTAGGTCTGGAGGTCTGGCATGGCGATCGTAAGTCATTGATTTAGCGCGATTGGCGGGTGGCCGTAGGCAGCCAGAATCGGGTTTTCGTGACAATCGGCCGGTGCAGGGCCGGATTTTGTCACAACGGCGGCATCCAGCAGTGGTGGGTGGGAACGCTCCGCACCGCGAGATGCGGTAGGATGCCGCGCCGACAACCCAACATCAGACCCAACATCAGGAGCGTTCCCATGCCAGTGTCGCAGTCTCTCATCGCCTCGTCCATCGACCTTTTGGGCCTGCCTGCCGAAGTCGCCGAAGCGGTCGCCCAGGTGGTGGAGTTCTGTCGCGAACAGGCTGGGTCTGACCCGTCTGCCGAGACGTTCGAAACGGTTGAGACGGGGCTGCGGGACGCCATGAACGGCTTGGGTTGCAAGCTCCTTGGGGCCTTCGCCGAGAGCCGCGACGACGGTGCGAGCCGGATCGAGCGCGACGGACAGAGCTGGGTCCGGGTGGCGGCGACGCCGAAGACGATCATGACGACGCTCGGTCCCGTGACCTATCGGCGTGCGCGCTATCGCAGCGGCGCGAGCAGCACGTCGCTGGTGCCGGTGGACGAGAGCCTGGGCCTCATCGACGACTACCTGACGCGGCCGGCGGCGCAGCTCGGGCTGATGATGATGGGCCACTGTACGCCGCGTGAAGCGGAGGAGTTCTTCGCGAAAATGGGCGGAATGACGCCGTCGGTGAGCACGCTGCAGCGCCTGGCCCTGAGCATGCATGAGCACTGGGAGAGCGTCGCCCCGGAGACGCTGGCCAGCATCCGTGAAACCCAGGGCATACCGCCCGATGCGGTCACCGCGTCCGTCTCCCTTGACGGCGTCATGGTGGCGCTGCGGGCCGGCGAGGACGGCCGTGCCGAGGCGTGCTGGCGCGAGGCCTCTTGCGGCACGGTCTCCTTCCACGACGCCGAGGGCCAACGGCTGAAGACCCTCTATCTCGGCCGTATGCCCGAGAGCGGCAAGGCCGCGCTGAAAGCGCAACTTGCAAGCGAGGTCGCCCATATCCGCCGTGTGAGCCCGAAGATCAGGATCGGCGCCGTCGCCGACGGGGCCGCCGACAACTGGACCTTCCTCGAAAGCCTCTCGCCCGAGACCGAGGTCATCGACTTCTGGCACGCTTGCGAGCATCTCCGCGTGGCCTCTGACCATGCGGTGGCGCGCCACTGGTTCGAGAAGCACCGCGAAATCCTGCGCCACGACCCCCGCGGCGTCGACAAGGTGATCCGGGCACTGCGCTACCTCCTGGACAGGGCAAAGGGGGACCCGGCCGAGATCGAGCGCGAACTGGCCTTCTTCCGAAAGCACCGCCATCGGATGCGCTACCACGCCCTGAAGGAAGAGGGCATCGCCATCGGCTCGGGTGTGGTCGAGGCGGCCTGCAAGACCCTCGTCGCGCAGCGCTTGAAACGCTCGGGCATGCGCTGGCGGATCGACGGCGGGCAGGCGGTTCTGACCTTCCGCGCCCTGATCAAATCCGGCCTCTTCGACCGGGCATGGGATGCGCTCATGGACGCCCGATCCGGACCAGCTAACGACAACATCAGCCCAACCGAAGTCCTGGCACTCGCTGCTTGACCAAAATGAACCAGCCCATATCCTTTAGCGCCATCACGACTGGCATATCGCCATACGAGAATCACACCCTCCTGGGGTCACGTCCAGATCTTCCGTACCGTGCCGCTCGCAAACACCTTGGTGCGACGGGTGGGTAAGAACGCCTTCGCCGCCATAGTGCCGGCTCGACCTTGCCCCGTCTTTGGCCGACCGATTCATCATGGGGTGGCCCCCTCGATTACGGCCCGGTACTTCTCCGCAAGCCCTTCAGATTCCACCTCGCGGTGGACACCCTGCCTTCCGGTTGTCTTTCGACAGTGGACCAACTTAGCTCCTCCCTTGGCTGTCTCCGCCGTTTCCGGCTTCGTGCCCGTTTAGAGTTTCGCTTATCGGCTCACTCCGGCCAGTGAGGAATTACCCCCACTTTTGGATATGGCGCCCCTTACCCGAGCGCCAGTGGGACTTGAACCCACCTGATCTGGGCGCTGCCCAGCACACACTATGGCCGAGTCTGATTTCTCCATGTCGTTCATCTTCGGTTACGGACTCCTCCTTTCCTCAGCGTTCCCGCCACGACTCAGCGGGATGACATGGAGACCTCCCAGGTCCCGGTGCAGTGCGTACGTACGTGCGTGGGTTCTCTGACACCGCGGGATTCAGACCCCCCTCGCCATATCGGTGGGCCAGATGCGACCTTCGGCCAACGAAAGAGCCTCGGCATCCCGGATGATGTTTCTTTCGGTGCTCAATAGCCCCGCCCACACGCGCCCCTGTCAACGCTTGACCCTCGCCCTCGCGAGCGACGGCCCATGACTCGGGGTGGAAGTGGTGGCTCACCTTCTCCTTCCTGTTGGACTTTCACCAACTGCACTCGCACCAGTTCGCCTGGCGCACTCCGCTCTTCAGATACCATGAGCACGGTGGCACCGAATCGATTCTGGCGGTTAGACAAGCTCGGAGAGAAGGCCAGCACCTTCTCTCCGAGCGGAATCGTCAACAACGGAGTGGACGGATGTCGGATGGTCCAGACACGACCGCGCTGACAGGCGCAAGTAGTAGCACGATTTATGTCGCGGTGGAGATCAGCCTCAAATCGTGGATCGTTGGCGTGCATTGCCCGGATGCCTCGGGTGGCAGCATCAGCATCCACACACTGGCTGCTGCCGACACGGCGGGACTGTTGGATCTCGTCGGGTCGGTGCGGGAACGGGTGGCGAGGGAGCTCGGCGCCCGTCCTCGGGTGATGCTGACCTACGAGGCGGGCTACGAGGGGTTCTGGCTTGCCCGCGATATCGAGCGCCGTGACGCGGAGATCGATATCTTCATGAACGATCCGGCGAGCCTGCGGGTGAACCGGCGCGCCAAGAAGAAAAAGACCGACCGTATCGACGCGAGGAGGATGGTTCGGGCTCTGAAGGCATGGGACCAAGGCGATTCGGAGGCCATGTCCTGGGTGCGCGTGCCCGATGTGGACCAGGAGGATGCCAAGCGCCTGCTGCGCGAGAGGGACACGCTGATCAGCGAGCGTACCCGCGTCAACAACCGGATCAAAGGGCTCTTGCAGTTGCACGGCATCTTCGATCTGGCGCCGCGCAAGCCGGACTTCCTCGAACGCCTCGCGACCGCGCGGACGGGCTATGGGGCGCCGTTGCCGCCGCGTGCGCGGGCAGAGATTGAGAGGGCGGTGGGGATGCTTCGCCTGGTTGAGGAGCATATCGAGATGATCGAGGCCGAGAAGAGGGCCCTGCTGAAGGCTGGCCGGAAAGCCCAGGACGCGACCAATCGTGACGGGACGGCGATGATCGCGGCGCTTACGCGCATCCATGGCATCGGCCTCAATGACGCCACACTGCTGGCTGGCGAGGTGTTCTATCGGGACTTCCGCAATCGCCGGGAGTTGGGCAGCTGGGCCGGGTTGACGTCGGTGCCGTGGGCGAGCGGAGATGTCGACCACGATCTTGGCATCAGCAAGGCCGGCCCCTCGCATGTCAGGAAGCACATGATCCAGATGGCTTGGCGCTGGCTGAAGCTGCAACCGGAAAGCGCGATCACGAAGTGGTTCCACGCCTACGTCGCCAGGGATGCCGGTGGCGGGAGGGACCGGCGAGCGAGGAAGCGGGCGATCGTGGGGGTCGCGCGCAAGCTGCTGATCGCGCTGTGGCGCTATGCCACCCAAGGACTGGTGCCTGAGGGCGCCATCGTCTCCTGAGGGCACCGGCCGAACGAACGGGAAAATACAGGAGGTTCCGACGTGGTCGGACGCGGCCGCGGAGGATGCCGGGCAAGGCGTGTGACCGGGCAAGAGTTGGGTCGCCGCTTGGCACCGTTCTACAGATGGGTCCCGCCTCCCGGAACGTCACCACCGCTTGGATGCGGTATTGGGGTCACGGAGCCGGCAAGCGCCGGAGTTCCGAACCGGATAAGAGCTGAGCAGCGTGGCGGATCGCTGCGTGGAAACGACGTTCTGCCTGGACATCGGCCGCGGATTCGAGTGGAGAGATTGCGAATGCCATTGACGTAGATGAAGCCGGGCCTTGCGGAGAGAGCTCATAAGAACTCCTGCCGCAACCGCCACTGCCCCACCTGCCAGGGTCTCGCCGCCAACCTCTGGAGCGAGGAGCGCGCCGGGGACATCCTGCCGGTGCCCTACTTCCATGTGGTCTTCACCCTGCCCAAGGAGGTTGCCGCCATTGCCTTCTGCAACCGCAGGGTGGTGTTCGACATCCTCTTCCGGGCCGTCGCCGAGACCCTGCGCACCATCGCCGCCGATCCCCGCCACGGCGGCATGCGCATCGGCGGCACCGCGGTCCTCCATACCTGGGATCAGAAGCTCCGCTTCCACCCGCACCTGCACGTGGTCGTGCCCAACGCGGGCTTCGACGTAGACAGTGGCGAGTGGAAGACGGGGAGCACCACCTTCCTCGCCCCCGTCAAGGTCCTCGGCAGCCTGTTCCGCCGCCTCTTCCTCGAGGAGCTCGCCCGCGCCCACGGCCGGGGGGACCTGGAGTTCCACGGCACCGTCGCCCACCTCGCCAATCCCGGCGAGTTCCACGCCACGCTTGCCGCCGCCCGGGCCAGGGACTGGGTGGTCTACGCCAAGCGGCCCTTCCGCGGGCCTGAGCAGGTCTTCCGGTACCTCTCGCACTACACGCACAGGATCGCCATCTCCGACAGCCGCATCGTCTCCTTCGACGGCGAGACGGTCTCCTTCCGCCACCGAAAGCCCAAGGCGCCGGGGCAGAGAAAGCCGCGCTACGGCATCGCCACCGTGAGCGCCGACGAGTTCATCCGCCGCTTCCTGAGGCACGTCCTGCCGGACGGCATGCACCGCATTCGCTACTTCGGCATCCTCGCCAACGGCTGCCGCGCCAGCACGCTGGAGAGAGCACGCCAGGCTCTCGGCGCCCTCGGCTGCGCCGCCCCCGAGGGAAGCGTGGACGGCGCTCAGGCCGAGCCCGACGAAGAGCCCGAGATCGGCACCGCGCCCGTGGCCTGCCCCCACTGCGGCGGCGTCATGCGCCTCGTCCGCGAAATCCGCCGCCGCCATGAGCCCCGCTCGACGCGCGGCCCGCCGGCGCTGCCGCCGACCCACAGGGGGAAACCGTGAGACGCCCGCTCGCTTCGGCCCCGCGCAACGGCGCCAAAGCGCCGACGCACGACCGAACCTGTCTCCGCTTGAGCCGGGCTGACAGCCCTCGGCTCACACCCCGCTCAGTCCTCGCAGCGTGCGCCCGCATGCCTGCCGAAAGACCGGCGCGAGCGTCGATTTTATGCGCAACTCTGCTGCCGGTGGATGCCGCCTGACGCTGACATCAGCGCACTTTCCACATAGCTCAACTTCGCCTCTCGTGGCCCGCGGCTTCGTTCAAAAGGGTTGGGCAGGCTCTCGAGAGAGAGCCTGCCCAACCCTTAACCTTGTCCGTACCGCCGTCGGCCCCCACGTATTCCTTCACCTGTCAGGGTGCGATGCCGATTTGGCGAACCCACCCCACACGGTAGACCGAGCGTCGCCATCCGAGGAGGAACTTGAAGAGGCATGAGGTCATCGCGGTTGAACCAGGTGATCAATTCCGTGGCGGATGCCGGCCGCGAGCTCCTGCGGCGCGGATCGTCGACGGGAAGGTTGCGCGCGCGATCGCCCGCGGCGCTGTGTGACGCGCTGCTTTCCACGCGGGGCGAAGCATCTGGAACGGCTCTGGCACGGGACATGGCCGATGCCTATCGCGCCATGAGCCCGGTGGAGAAGCGTGCCTTCTTCGCAACGCTGGCGGCAGACTATGGTCCGGACCCGGCGGCGATCCATGCGGCAAGCGAGGACTACAGGGCTGCGCCTGGCTTCGACACCCTCGTGGCGCTCAGCGCAGCGGTTGAGCCGCCCCGGCAGGAGCTCATCCGACGCATCAACATGGCGCCCAATGGCACCTCGACCATCGTGACTATGCGCGCGGACCTGTTGAAGAGTAAGCGGTACGCAGACCCCATACCGGAATCTGGCTTGACTACGACGGGGATTTCTTGAGGAGCGCCGTGAGCGCGCGAGTCATTTTGCCTCGGGCTGGAAGTTCCACGGCAGAAGCTCCTGGATGCCCGACTGCGGGTGGCCCTTGGCGATCTTCTCGAGCGTGCTCCGCATCCAGGCGTAGGGCTCGACGCCGTTCATCTTGCAGGTCTCGATCAGCGAGGCGATGCGGGCCCAGGCTTGCGCACCCTCGTCGTTGCCGGCGAAGAGCGCGTTCTTGGCGGTGAGCTTCAGCGGCCGGATTCGGTTTTCCACCAGGTTCGAGTCGATCTCGACACGACCGTCGTGCAGGAACTCCAGCAGCCCGTCCCACTGGTTGGCGATATAGGTCAGCTTCTCGCCGAGACGCGAGCGCGGTGAGACGCGCGAGCGCTGCTCGTCGAGCCAGACACCGAAGGTGTTCACGATCGGCGCCGACTCCTCCCAACGGATCGCGCGGCGCTCCGCCGGCGGCTTGCCCCGGATCTTCTTCTCGATCGCATAGAGCTTCGCGATCCGATTCAGACCGGCCAGCGCGATCGGCGATGCGCTCGAGTCGTATACCTCTTTCAGCTTCCGTCTTACATGCGCCCAACAGAGGGCCCGCGTCACAGGGCCTTCCGCCCGGTCCGGCCGCGCCAGGATGTTGTGGCCCGAGTAGCCGTCGAGCTGCACCGTCCCCGAAAAGCCCTCCATAAGCTCGGCGCCATACTTGCCGCCGCGGCCGGGCGCATAGCGATAGACGACGCCCGGCGGGTCCGTGCCGCTCCAGTGGCGCTCGTCACGCACAAGGGTCCACATGTAGCCCGTCTTCGTCTTGCCCCGGCCCGGGTCGAGAACGCGGATCGTGGTCTCGTCCAGACCCAGGTGATCCGACTTCTTCAGCTCATCCTCCAGGCAAGCGACCACGGGGCGCAGGTGAAACGACGCCTGGCCCACCCACGTCGCCAGCGTCGCACGGTGAACCTCGATCCCCGAGCGCTCGTAGATCTGCGACTGGCGATAGAGCGGGCAATGATCGCCGTACTTCGCGATCAGCACCTGCGCCAGAAGAGCCTCGGTGGGAAGGCCGCCCTCGACCAGAGCGGCCGGCGCCGGCGACTGCACCACCCCGCCCCCCTTGCACTTGTTGCAGGCGTAGCGGGGGCGCACGGTCTCGATGACGGTGAACTTCGCCGGCTCATAGTCCAGCCGCTCGCTGCGGTCCTCGCCGATCTTCGTCATCTCGCCGCAGCCGCAGGGGCACATGATCGTGTCCGGCTCGATCACCTCCTCGCGCCGGTCGACCTGGGGCCCGAAGCGCACCCCGCTGCGCGACCCCCGGGAAGAGCGCCGCCGGCGCTTGCCGCCAGCCCCCTCGTCCTGCTCCTGGTCATCTGCCTCGGGCCGACCGCCGGCTTCAGCGATCGCCGCCCAAAACTCCTCGAACGTAAGCTGGCGCTCGTCCTCGCCGAGCTTCTCGGAGCGCGGACCGAACAGCGCCTTCCTGAGCTCCTTGTTGAGATGCTCAAGCCGGCTGATCTGCTCCGCGCTCTGCGCGTTCTCGGCCTCCAGCCGTGCCGCCCGCGCTTCCGCCGTCTGCCTCGCCGCCTCCGCCGCGCCGCGTGCCTGCTCCGCTTCGCATAGGGCTGCTTCCGTCGCCCGGCGCGCCGCGCGCTCGTCGTCAAGCTCCGCATGCAGGGCCGCCAGCGCCGCCGAAACCACCGCAGGCGACGGCGAACCGGCGCTGCTGAGGGGTGAGGGCGTGACCTTCGGCATGGGCCACCCCTTAATCCGATTCGCCAATGCATGACCAGGGAAAAGTGCAGGCGGGACCGCGACCGAAATCTGCGGCCCCGCCTGCGTGCCGCCTCACTCCGCCGCCAGCGGGCGGCGAACCGGGCGGGCCTTCACCCGGCGCCAGTCCAGACCCTCGAAGAGGGCCTCGAACTGGCCCTTCGTAAGGCGCATCACACCATCCTCGATCCGAGGCCAGGCGAAGCGGCCCTGCTCCAGACGCTTGTAGGTCATCACCAGACCGCTGCCGTCCCACGCAAGGAGCTTGAGCCTGTCGCCGCGGCGCGAGCGGAAGATCACGATCACCCCGGAATAGATATCGAGGTCCAGCTCCCCCGCCGCCGTCGCCGCAAGCGCGTCGTGGCCGCGACGAAAATCAACCGGCCGCGTCGCCAACACGATGCGAAGCGAGGGGGCCGCGATCATGACGACGCCCGGCCCAGGCCCGAGGCCACCGCAACAATCCGATCGACCGCGCTCTCCACCGGAAGGCGAACGACCACGCCTAGCGCCTCGATCGCCACCGTCCGCTCGGACGTCACGCTATCAACCACCACGGGAACAAATGGCGGTGCAGAGCCACCAATCCGAGCGCCCGGAAGAGTTCCCTCCCGCGCGCGCCGCCGCCACTTGGTCAGGGTCGTATCGCTGACGCCATGGCGGCGCGCGACCGCCGCAACCGAAGAGCCCGGCTCAAAGCTCTCCGAGACAATCCGCGCCTTCTCATCGTCCGGCCAGCGTCGCATGGGGGCCGGCTCAGACGGAGCCGGGGCGGCTCCCTCAGAAGCTGGGATCTCAACCGAAGCAACAGCGACACCGTCGCCAGATGCCAAAATCGAATCTGTCATCGCGATCTCTCCTGTGTGGCTCGTGGTCAAGGCGGAGAGTCAGCCCCGAAATCAGATCCGCTGGAAGTATGGGGGCCCGATACCGCTTACGTTGAAGATGCTGACGGACGACGCGTCGCTCAAGGCGATCGACGCGGACTTCGTGCACTTGCTCACCTCCTGGTTCAACCGCGGTTTTCTCCACCTGGAAAAGATCGATTGGGAGAGCCCGGCAACGCTCCTGGAAAAGATCATGAGCTACGAGGCAGTGCAGCCGATGTCGGGGTGGTCGGATCTCAAACGCCGCCTTGCCGAAGACAGGCGGTGCTTTGCGTTCTTTCACCCCGCGCTGCCGGGCGAGCCGCTGATCTTCGTCGAGGTGGCGCTGGTACGCGGAATGACGAGTGCGGTGCAAACGCTCATCGATGCTCCGGAAGGCACAATCGATCCCGGGGAGGCCGACACGGCGGTCTTCTATGCTATCAACAATTGCCAGGCCGGGCTCGTCGGCATTTCCTTCGGCAACTTCCTAATCAAGCAGGTGGTGGTGGAACTCGCTCACGAACTGCCGGGCTTGAAGACCTTTGCAACGCTTTCGCCGATCCTGGGGTTCAGCGCATGGCTGAACTCGGTGGTCGGAAAAGCGGACGATACGCTCTCCGGAAACGAGGCAGAGGCAATCGATCACCTGTCGCTGGCCTCCTGGCACCGAAATGAAGAGGCCACCGAGAAGATGCAGGGACCGTTGACGCGGCTTTGCGCACGCTATCTGTTGGAGGTCGGATCGGGCGGGCGGCCGCTGGATCCGGTTGCCCGCTTCCACTTGCGCAACGGGGCACGCCTCGAGCGGATCAACTGGCTCGGCGACGTATCGGCCAAGGGCCTTTCGCAATCAGCCGGTTTGATGGTCAACTATCTTTACGATCCCAGGGCGATCGAGCGCAATCACGAGGCATACGTGAAGGGGGGAACGATCACAGCTTCGGTCGAAATCAAGCGCCTTATCAGATAGCCGTAAGCCTGGACCGAGAGAGCGTACGATGCGCGGCGCATTCGACTTTATTGTCAGTGTTGATGTCGGGTCGCGCGCGAGTCGAATCGGTTCGTGGAATGAAGACCCATACTCGGAGTCTCATCTTGCACCGTCTTGGTCGCTGCGGCCGTGGCCGTGCCCGTCGCGCTTCACCTGTGCGCGCCCTGGTGGCTGGCGGTAGCCTTGCCCATGGGCGTCGTGTGCGGCGCCATTGGGCATTGCCTGGCCGACTGGATCTCGTCGCACGAGGCGCAAAGCGAGCGCGTCGCGCGGCCGCACATTGATTCAGGGCTCACGAAGCGTGATCCGAGGCTTTCCGCTTCGGAGCATTCCGCATGGCTGCTACCCTAACCGGCGCCACGCGCTTCGCAACCGACACTGCCGGTGCCGAAACTTCCTGAACCGGTGCCGGACGTTGCGGCGATTGTAACGCGGCCCGCGCCACACGCGCACAACCCAAGGTCGAGGCGGTGAAGCGTGAGGCGGCGTGAGACGTCTCACCGAAGCGGGTGCCCACAGGGTACGAATCGGCTCGGTGCCGTCGAGAAAGGCCCCCTGTAAGTCGACATCTATTCGATGAGGCGGAGTCTCCCGGCCGTGCGCGGGTATCTCGCTCCTGAGCCGTCAGTGAAGGCAAGCGACGGGCACGACGGCCCGCCCGCGCTTGAGGTGGCTGCGAGGCACGACGATGGAATGGCGGAAGCCGGGGCGCCAGACGACCGGACATCTCCCACCCTGATGATCCTCTCCCATCGAATTGGTCCACCCTTAGGTTATGGAAAGAGGAGGGCCGACGATGGCAAGGAAGCGTTACAAGCCCGAGGAGATCGTGAGCCTGCTGCGGCGGGCTGAGGTTCTGCACGGTCAGGGAGCGTCGATGGCGGACGCGATCCGGCAGCTCGGGATCAGCGAAGTCACGTTCTACAGGTGGCGCAAGGAGTACGCCGGGATGAGCGGCGATCAGCTTCGTCGTCTGAAGGAGCTCGAGAAGGAGAACGAGCGGCTGCGCCGTGCGGTCTCCGATGGTCGTGTCCCCAAGCGTGGTGTAGGAGCTCTGGCTTCGGTTGGTAGCTGTGGGTAAGCAGCCCGCCGCCGCGACCGCCGCGAGTCTGGCGGCGGCGGGCTGCTTATCCACAGCGGAGGCCATCGCGGTTCCGGATTAGGGTTGGGTCGTGCAACGCCAACCCGATACCGAGGAGAACCACGATGACCGAGGACATGATGGCCCTGCGCGGGCTTTTGGAGAAGAGTTCCGACGCCGATCTGCTGCGCGAGATGATCGGCTTCGCGGCCGAGCGTCTGATGGCGCTGGAGGTGGAAGGGCTGACCGGGGCTGCGCATGGCGAGCGTTCGCCGGAGCGGATCACCCACCGCAACGGCTACCGCGAGCGGGCCTGGGAGACCCGCGCGGGCACGGTGGCGCTGAAGATCCCGAAGCTGAGGAAGGGGAGCTACTTCCCGGGCTTCCTTGAGCCGCGTCGGATGGCCGAGAAGGCGCTGACCGCGGTGATCCAGGAGGCCTACATCCAGGGCGTGTCGACCCGCTCGGTCGACGACCTGATGCAGGCGATGGGCATGAGCGGCATCTCCAAGAGCCAGGTGTCCAGGCTGTGCGGCGAGATCGACGACAAGATCAGGAGCTTCCTCGACCGCCCGCTGGAGGGAGACTGGCCCTATCTCTGGCTGGATGCCACCTACGTGAAGGTGCGCGAGGCCGGGCGCATCGTCCCGGTCGCGGTCACCGTCGCGGTGGCGGTCAACGACCAGGGCCGGCGCGAGGTCCTTGGCATGGCGATCGGCGCGTCCGAGGCCGAGACCTTCTGGACCGAGTTCCTGCGCTCGCTCACCCGGCGCGGGCTCGGCGGCGTCAAGCTGGTGATCTCCGACGACCACAAGGGGCTCAAGGCCGCCGCCAGGCGCATCCTCGGCGCCACCTGGCAGAGATGCCGCATCCACTTCATGCGCAATCTGCTCGCCCATGCCGGCAGACAGGGCCGGCGTGTCGTGTCTGCCTTCGTCGCCACCGCCTTCGCCCAGGACGACGCCGAGGCCGCAAGCGCCCAGTGGCGCCTGGTCGCCGACCAGCTCAGGCCCAAGGCGCCCAAGCTCGCCACCCTCATGGACGAGGCCGAGCACGACGTGCTGGCCTACATGACTTTCCCCAGGGAGCACCGAACCAAGCTGCACTCGACGGATGAGATGGACAAGCGCTTTCTTCGAGGCCGTGGCAGGATGTCGGTTGCGCGGGCGACCTCGTGGCGAAGAGCGGCGCTGCGGCTGAAAGCGCCGCCGGGCTGCCTCACTCAGGCCTTGCCGGCTTGAGGCGTCCGCGCGCCCCGTCCCGTGGCTTGCGCGGACGCCAGTTGCCAACGAAGCGTTCGTAGCTACGCTCGGCTTGCCGGGCGAGATCGATCTCCTGGTCGCGCAGCGCCTTGATGTTGTAAGCGTAGGCCGGTCCGCGCCGGTTCCCCTTTTGCTGCGGCCTGCCGGCCTGCAGCTCCATGGCGCGCAGCTTGTTGGCCACCAGTGCCGGGCGGGCCCAGAGGTAGTCCTCCTCCTTGGTCAGCATGTGCCAGCAGAGGACGGCCAGCTTGCGCACGACGGCGACGGCGGCGACCTGGTGGCCGCGGCGGGCGCGGATGCGGACGAAGAAGGCGTGCAATGGCCCCGGGGCCTTTGCCGCCGCCCAGGCGGCCTCGACCAGCATCGTCCGGGCATGGCTGCGGCCGATCTTGCTGATCCGCCCGTGGTGGGCAGCGCCGAGACCGGACTGGCGCACACGCGGGTTGAGGCCGAAGTAGCTCACCAGCTTCTGCGGGCAAGAGAAGCGGGCGATGTCGCCGATCGCCGCCATCAGTCCCACCGCGACGGTGAGATTGACACCGGTGATCGTCATCAGCCGCTTGATCGCCGCATCGTCCAGCGCACTCTCCGCGATCTCGCGGTCGAGGAGGTCGAGGTCCTCGCCCAGGCGATCAAGCTCACGGATGTGCCGCTCGATCGCGGCACGCTCGTCGTCGGGAAAGGGCTGGCGCGACAGCCACGACCGCCCCCGCCGGTTGAACAGGTCCGCGTGCGGGCACTTCGGGATCAGATGCGCATGAAGGATCGAATGCACCTCGTTCTTGAGCCGCGTCCTGTGGCGCACCACCTGGTAGCGCCGCGCCACCAACCGGCGCAGCCGCTCGGTAGCCGCATCCGGCGTCCAGATCTCGGGCAGATACCCCGCCGCGTACAAGCTCGCCAGCGTCCCCGCGTCGACCTTGTCGGTCTTCACATGGGCGTGCGCGATCGCCTTCACCTGCAACGGATTGGCGATCACCACCCGCTTCACGAAGGGCGACAGCACACGCGAGACTGCCATGCAGTTCCCCGTCGCTTCGATCACCACCTCGTCCGTCGCCCGCAGGCCCTTGCCGAAGCCCTCCAATCCCGTGCGGGTCATATCCACCCGGCCGGCGTGCTGCAAAGCCCCGTTCTCCTAGATCACCACCTCCCCGAAGGTCCGGTGGATGTCGATGCCGATGACACGTCGCATTCCGCGCCTCCTGTCGTTTGCGTGACGGGAGCGGCGGGCAACACGACACCTACGGATCCGCGCTCTCGGCGCAACCGGGCGAGTCGCAGAGGCGGCCAGCTACTAACACGAGCTCGCAGCTCATCGTGTGGACCGGCCTGCCCGCACCTTCGTGCTCCCGGTGCCTCTTGTCCCGGATGGTCGCACCATACGTCACAGCCCCAAGGACCACGACGGAGACAGCGGCACCGACATCTTCACCCATCTTTGCCACTTTTCGGTCCCGAAGGCCTGATTTTGGGTAGCCTTTGGGATCTAAGGCACTGATTTTGTTGGATTGTGTTTTGGGAAGTCCATTGTAGTGCCATAATCTTTGGTCTGTGGGCCGGCGCTCCTTGACAGTCCGCAAACTGTCCGTGACCCTGCCGCCATGTTCATTCGCAAAACCCTCACCGGTCGCGGAGACGGTGGCGAGCGCTATGCCACCTACCGCCTCGTGCGCAGCGAACGCATCGGCGGAAGGGTGCGCCAGGTCACGCTCCTCAATCTCGGCGCCGACTTCGGTGTGCCCGAGGAGCAATGGCGCGAATTGGCGCTTCTGATCGAAACCCTTCTCGCCGGCAGCGAGCCGCTGCTGGAGCCGGATGCCGCCTTGCGCCCCGTCGCCGAGGACGTCGTACGGCGGCTTCACGCCCGCGATCTCGGCGCGTCGCGGCCCGGGGACGAGAGCGACCTGGCCACGGTCCGTCTCGATAGCCTCTCCCACGAACAGGTCCGCTCGGTGGGCTGCGAGCGCCTGGCTCTCGCCGCGCTTGACGACCTTCGCTTCATCGAGACGCTGGAGAGGCTGGGCGCAAGTGAGCGCGACGCACGCATCGCGGCGGCACTGGTGGTCGCGCGCATGATCCATCCCTCCAGCGAGCGCGAGGCCTTCCGCTGGCTGAGCGCGAACAGCGCGACCCTGGAGTTGCTCGATGTCGACAGCGGCAAGTCGCTCACGCTCAGCAAGCTCTACCGCATCGGCGACCTCTTGTGGCGTCACCGCGCGGCGCTTGAAGAGGCGCTGTGCGCCCGGGAGCGCGATCTCTTCGGCATCCCCGACACCATCGTCTTCTTCGACCTGACCAACACCCATATGACCGGACGGCCCAGCTCCGCGCTGGCCCGCTTCGGGCGCTCGAAGCAGAGGCGTGACGATTGTCCGATCGTGACCCTGGCCCTGTCGCTGAACCAGGCCGGCTTTCCGCAGCACAGCGAGATCCTGCCCGGCAACATCTCCGAGCCGGCCACTCTCGCCGACGCCATCGGGCGGCTGGAATGCCAAGCGCGCGGCAGCAACGCCCCCAGGCCCACGGTCATCATGGACGCCGGCATCTCCACCGAGGCCAACCTCGCCTGGCTGCGGGCGGGCGGCTATCACTGGATCACCGTTCGCCGCGGCGTCTCGGCGCCGCCCGGGCGCGAAGCCGATGCCGCCTTCGAAACCCGGGCCGGCCACGATGCCCGCGCCTGGCGTCTCGCGGCAGGGGACGACGAAGCGCACCTGTGCGTCTGGAGCCATGAGCGCCAGCAGAAGGACGAGGCCGTGCTCGCCCGTCAGCGTCACAACTTCGAGGACGCCCTGCGCGCCCTGCATGGCGGGCTGTCGAAGAAGAACCACATCAAGCAGTTCACCAAGGTGATGGAGAAGCTGGGCCGGCTGAAGGAAAGGTACAGGCGCGTCCACCGTCAGTACGACATCGAGGTCGAGCCCGGAGAGAAGGGGCGGGCCAGTGCGGTCCGCTGGAGGCGCAACGCTCTCCATGCCGAGCGCGACCGCCAAGCGGGCATCTATGTGCTGCGCACCAGCCACGTCGAGTGGGATCTTGAAACCGTGGTCCGAACCTACTGGAAGCTCACAGAGCTCGAGGCCACCTTCCGCAGCCTGAAATCCGAAATCGGCCTGCGCCCGGTCTGGCACTCCAAGACCTCGCGCATCGCCGCCCACCTGTTCATCGCCGTCCTCGCCTACCACGCGGTTCATCTGCTGCGAACCCGTCTGGCGGCGCACGGCTTGCATGACCGCTGGAGTACGATCCGCGACAAGCTCGCGGGCTGGGTGCGTCTCACCTCCACCATCCGGGAGGTGGACGGAAACCGCATCGTCATCCGCCAGGATGCTCAACCCGACGCCGAGGCGCGCGTCATCGCGCAGGCGGCGGGCCTCACGGTGGATCCCCACAGGCGCCGGGCGGTGCTCCCGGGAGTGTCGCGATGAGCGCACAAACGTAGTGCCATAATCCCAGATGGGCCAGAAAATCAGCCCATCATCGCAACTACTTAGGTCGCAGGCGCGCGCCAAAATGGCAAAGATGGGTTCATACCGGTTACCAACCCTATCGAGCGGCTGCATGCCGAGATCAAGCGGCGAACCAACGTCGTCGGCATCTTCCCCAACGAAGACGCCATCACCCGCCTGGTCGGCGCCGTGCTGCTTGAGCAGAACGACGAGTGGGCCGTCTCAAGGAGATACATGACACTGGAATCCGTCGCCCCCGTGAGCGACACTCTCACCGTCAAGTTGCCCGTCGTGGCAGCCTGAGCGTCCCGGCCCCACCCGCCGGATACCGCAGCCGAAGCCAGGCTCCTACACCACGAGGCGGGACACGATCTCTCCGATCTGACGTTGGACAAGCAGATCCTCAAAGAGGCCGCAGGGGGAAACTTGTAAGCCCCTCGCGCCGGCGGGCGTGCATCGGCACGATGGCAGCGGCCTGATCCCCCACCAGAAGGACGCCGCAGACCCCTTCTGGATCACAGCGGCACGCCAGCTCTTCTCCAACGGAGCGGCTGTGAGTGACGGCAAGCCCATTGCTCATCGCATCGGCCGATCTTTCATCGACGCTGGGAGAACGCCGGTGAAGCTCCGGGTGGTTTGACGGTCCTTACGCACAGACAAAGGACAAGAACGCCAACGCAGTGCCCGGCGCCGATTCGCGACCGCAAGAAACGGGATGACCGCGCCGGCATGCTCGTGCCACCGTGCCGGCGCCCATGTCGCGACGGCTCGAACCGAGGTCTCCGGTGCAAGAACCCAAGGCGATGAACACCACGGAGTGGGGCCTGATGGTGCTGCTCTCCGTACTATGGGGCGGGGCCTTCTTCTTCATCGGCGTCGCTGTGGTCGAGCTGCCGCCTCTCACCGTCGTCCTGGCGCGTGTCGGGATCGCCGCAGCGCTTCTCCTGGCCCTCTCCCTGATTCTGGGACATTCGCTGCCACGCGGGTTCGCCGCGTGGACGCCGTTTCTCGTCATGGGGCTGCTCAACAACGTGCTGCCCTTCAGCTTTCTCAACGCCGGGCAGACCATAGTCGGGGTCGGCCTGACCGCAATCATGAACGCCATGACGCCGCTCTTCACCGCCCTGGTGATGGCGTCGTTCCGGGAGGAGCGATTGACCGCGCACAGGGTGGTCGGCGTGCTACTGGGAGTCGTCGGCGTGGTCCTCATCAGCCGGCCGGACGCCGCCGTGACCGACGCGCGGCTGCTCGGCATCGGCCTCTGTCTGTCTGGTGCGCTCAGCTATGGATTCGCGGCTCTCTGGGGTCGCCGGCACCTGCAGAATGTCCCACCGCTCAGGTCGGCGACCTGCCAGCTTCTATCGTCCACCCTCGTCATGATCGCGGTGGTGGCGATCGTCGACCGGCCCTGGACCCTGCCGGCACCGAGTACGGAGACGTGGCTGGCGCTCGGCGGTCTTGCGCTCTTCGGGACCGCCATCGCCTATGTCGTGTTCTTCGAGATCCTCTCACGCGCGGGCGCCAGCAACGTGATGCTGGTGACGTTGCTGATCCCCGTGACCGCGCTGCCGCTCGGGAACCTCATCCTCGCCGAGCCGATCTTCCTGCACGAGCTCGCGGGTGCTGCAACCATTGGCGTGGGCCTGCTGTTCATCGACGGCCGGTTGCCCCGAAAAGCGATGCGTGTCACTGCACGGTCGAGGGGGCCTGCTCCGTAGCAAAGCACCACCCGGCTGGTTCGCAACGACGCGGTGCGCGTCGCGCGCCGAGCCGTTTCCGGGTAGCACTTACCCCGTCACGTCGGTATGACTTCGCCCCCAGTCGCGCATTGCTCCGATAACCGGACCGAGCGCGTAGCCTTTTCTCGTCAACACATAGCGCGCACGTGGCGGATGCTCCGAGTAGACCTCGCGATCGATGACGCCATGATGCTCAAGCGACTTCAGCCGCGCTGAGAGTGTGTTCGGCGTGACCTCGAACGAGTCCAGAAAATCCTGGAAACGGCGGGGTCCGTCCAACAGAAGATCCCTGACGATGTGGAGCGACCATTTCTCGCCAACGACTGAGAGTGTCGACGCGACAGGGCAGTTCCCGGCGGTGCGAAGTGCCATATTCCGATCATAGCCGGTGGGTACGAAATCGTCATTGACTATAATTATCGTAGTGAATATTCTTATGATAGTGATCTGTGTTGAGGAAGAACGACATGGCCATATCACGCTTCGCCACCCTGGCCGCGCTGATCGGCGCTGCCACCCTCGCCGGCTGCGCCTACCACGACTACCGCGCGGAGACCGCCGCCTACGAGACCGGGTACACGGCCAAACACCGCTACGAAGTCGTCGCGGTCCCCCGTGGCGAGCACCGGGTTCATGCCCGACTCTACCCGGCGCGAGCGCCCTCCGGCGAAGCAACGATCGTCTTGCTTCACGGGCTCCCCGACACCTCGCGCCTCTATGATCGTCTCGCACCGCTGCTCGCGCAATCGCGCGACGTGGTGACGTTCGACTTCCTCGGTTGGGGTCGCTCCGACAAACCGCCCGGACACACCTACGACGGAGCCAGTCTGCTCGCCGATCTGGACGCGGTGATCGCCCACCTCGGAGATCCCGAAGTGGCGCTCGTCGCCCACGACATCTCCGGCTTTCCGGTCATTGACTGGGCGCTCGACCATCCTGAGCGGATTGCCCGCGTGGTGTTGCTGAACACGATCTACTCGCCGTCCGAGGCGGTGGTTCCGCCGGCGGCGGTTCAACGCTTCTCGACCCCGGGGCTGCGCCGGGAGATATCGGTTGCGCTGGCGAGCACGTTCGACGCCGTCTGGCAGCCGAGCTACATGCGCCAGGTGGGACAGTTCTTCTGCGACGACGCGGTGCGGGAGCGCTATCTCAAGGTGTTCGCGACCCACGCGCGCGAGGATCGGCGCGCGTTCTTCGGCTTCAATCGCGTATTGGTCGCGGAAGTCGAACAGCGCAGGGCGCGCGTTGCCGACATGCGAGCGTTCTCAAGGCCCGTGACGATTGTCTTCGGAGCCGAGGATCAGAACTTGAACGCCGGCGTCGCGCGCGAGCTCAACGCGATCTTTCCCAACTCCGAGCTCCATCTCATCGGTGATGCCTGCCACTATGTCCAGCTGGACGCACCGGAGGAGGTTGCACGGTTGATCGTGGGTTCGGACGGGAGCTAGTCGACCGCGCCCGCGGCAAGCCGCCGGCATGTCCATCACACCGATCTACGCCGCTCTGCTCGGCATTCTGTACTGCGTGCTGTCGCTCAACGTCGTGCGCGCCCGCCGCGCGGCGAGAACAGGTCTGGGCGATGGTGGCGACGCAACCCTGAGCCGCCGCATCCGTGCCCATGGCAACTTCGCGGAGTACGTCCCCCTGTCGCTGATCCTGATCCTCCTCGTCGAGGAATCGGGCGCCGACCCGGCCTTCGTGCACGGGCTCAACATCGCCCTGCTGACCGGGCGGATCATGCACGCGATCGCACTGTCCTCTCCGGCGCCCCGGCCGCTCTTGCGAACCGGCGGTGCGGCACTGTCGATTCTGGTCGTCGCCGTCGCATCCACCAGACTGCTGGTCCGGTTCGTCTGACCGTCCCGCCTTCGCCGCCGAGCCGGGGGTACACTGCGGTGGAACCGCCTGCCGCCGCCGATCATCGGACTTCGTCGATGCTTCGACCCCCGCTGTGCGTCACGATCGGACGAACGAAGGAGCGGTACCGCTTGCCGCCGTCCCGGAGGTCGGAGTCGAGGGATCAGCCGGACAGATACCGGCGGCTGGGGAGTGTTTCGCCAAGCGCGGCATTCTTGTCTTCGATCGGCAGGCGTCCACCCTTGCGCTGGGCGGCATGCTCCATCGGGCGCGGTTCAGCCGCGACCATCACCAGCACGAGCGCGGCCATCTCCGGGCCGTCGAGGCGCTATGGGACTACGTCTTCGCCGATTCGGACATCTGCGTGCGAGCCCAGTCATCGTTCGCTCGCAATGACAAGCGCGACATCGTGGGTCGGCCGCGTGAGTACCGCGAGCTCGCAACTCTTTCGCGGGTGCGTCAGCCCGGCGCAATATCCTCGCGAAGCGCACAGGTGCCGACCCGGCATGCCTGCAGGACCTGTACGGCCTTGCGCCGCGTGGCGCGCAGTTCGCGCAATTTCGCGTCGATGCGCTGGACCACCGACTCGATGCGAAACTGCTGGTTCTCGCAAGTGGCGGTGCCCGCGTCGACGGCCGCCAGCATCTCGACGATCTCGTCCAGGCTGAGACCGAGCGATTGCAGAGTGCGGGCGAAGCCGATGCGTTGGGTCGTCGCCTCGGAATACATGCGATAGCCGGAGGCGCGGCGCGGTGCCGGGGGCAAGATACCGCGCCGTTCGTAGAAGCGAACGGTGTCCACACTGACCCCGGCTCGACGAGCGACCTCACCGATCTTCATTGTTGCGTTCGGCATCGCTGGGGAATCCCGCGTTGACTCTGGACCTAAGTCCAGAGTCTAGACTGTCGCGCCATGATGTCAATTCCGGGAGCGGGCCAATGAAGTTCGGAAAAGGCGGAGCTTGGATCGGCGGCACGGCCATCGGACTGGGTGTCGTTGCGTGCCTCTTGTGCGCGGCGCTTCCCTTACTTGCGGTCGTCGGTCTGAGCGCGGGCGCGGTGGGATGGCTCACCTCGAGTCTGGAGCTGACGGGTGTCACGCTCATCGTGCTGGGATCGATCGCCGGTGGGACGGTGCTCTGGCGGCGATATGCCGGATCGGCCTCCGATCCTGTCGATGCACTCGCGTCCGGCTGCGGCTGTCCGGGCGAAGCGGACACGGTCTCCGAACGGTCGACGCTCGCGCCGGTACCCGGCGATTGCAGCCTGAAGCGGGATGAGGTCGTCCCGCGCATCGCGGCGTTCGAGGCGGTTTTCACGAACGGCTTCATTGCAAGTGAGCGCGCAGCCGAAGGTGTGCGCTGGCGCTTCGCGAACTCGGCGCAGCGTCTGGAAGAACTCCGGGCGCTCGCCGACGAGGAGCGTGGCTGTTGCGGGTTCTTCCGCTTCAACGTCTACAGGCACGGCTCCGAGATCCGGTGGGACACCGTTGCCGCCCCGGAACACCGGGCGGCGTTGGAACTGTGGCACCAACTGCCGGAAAGGGTCCGGGCTGCAGGGTAGATGGCACGGAGCAAGCCGATCTCCGCTTTCGCGGTAGAGCTCCTGGGTGCGTTCGCCATTGCCGTCATGGTGATCAGCTACGCTTGCGAGCGAGTGCACCGCGGTTTCGTGGCCGTCTTCGCCGCGGGCTGCGCCCTGTCGGCCTTCTACGCGCTGCTGATCGGCTCCTATCCTTTCCTGGTGGCCGAGTCCATCTGGTCGGTCGTCGCCCTGCATCGATGGCGGCTGCGAGGCGCCGGCGCCCGGCGGTAATGGCGGCCCGATTTGGAGCCGGGCTCATGTCGGCGTGGAGCGTCTCCTGTGCAGCGAGGTTCGGATGGTTCGCCTCCTCTGCTGCGGTCGCGGTGTCGACCGTTCGCCTCCGGAACACATCCACTGTCGAGGCCGGGGCACGGTCGCCCTGTAGCAGCTGCGGATCGTCCGCGTTCAGGCTCAGCATGCGCCCGCCCTCAAGGCGGAACGCTAACTTGCGGTCCCGCACCGCCGCGACCTCCGCGATCTGACTGTTGACGAGTCCGAGTCCGGCGCAGTTCCAGGTCCATCAGACAATGGCCGGGTATGTGTCCGGCGCGGCGAAGGACACGCCCTCCCCGACTCGAGGGCCGGGAGCGGAGGCGAGAATGCCGGTTGCGTGCCGGTCCATGCCCGCCGGAGCCGAACTCTCGAAGCGCGGAACAAGGAATGAACGGACGATCCTATCGCCGTGACGTATATCCCGATCCGGCAAATGCACAGCCTGCCAGCCGGAAGTGCGTGTTGCATGGTGCGGTGTGGTGTCAATTGGGACTGAAAAGCTTCCACGGCTACGATGTGCGAGAGGCGGTCGGCTGAAACGGCCTCAATGACTTCCCGATCCGCCCCGTGGCGGCTTTCACCCTTGGGTCCGTGACACAGGCGTAGTGCAAGACCATCCTCGGGTCCGAATGCGGCGCCAGAGATCTACGACATCTGCGATCGCAAAGGCCGCGTGGCCGGGGCCCTGGTCTGGAACATGTTGGTCCGCAAATAGCCGATGACCTGGACATCCTTACCCATGGTTTGGCGCAAGCCCCAACTCGGGTTGTATTTTGACCGCTACCTCTCCACCGGCCCGCTATGATCGCCTGTCATGGTCGCGACGGTCCGCAACCTGACCTCTTCGTCCGCCACGTCGGAGTATTTCCGCCAGGACGGCGGCTACTATTTGAGGAAGGGCGAGGACGCGGCGGACCTTCGGGCCAAGCGGGCAGAGCACCGGAACGCGAGCACCTGGCACGGCAGCGGCGCGGTTGCCCTGGGATTGCATCCCGGCAAGCCGGTCGCGGCGGGCGCCTTCGAGAAGCTTCTACAGAGCCACGTGATCGGGACGAAGCAGCGGCTCGGGCGGCTGCGTGACGGGCAGCACGAGCACCGTCCGGGCTTCGACATCACGTTCTCGGCGCCCAAGTCAGTGTCGCTGGCGGCGCTTCTGCCGACGGAGGAGCACCCGCACGGGGACCGGATGGTCATTCGCGCGCACAATGCAGCGGTGCGCGAGACGCTCGACTGGATCGAGGGTTCGCTGCTGGAGACCCGGGGCTGGGACCCCGCCACCGGCAGACGGCCGCGGGTGAAGGCGCCCTGCATGGTGGCGGCGCTGTTCCGCCACATCGCAAGCCGCAACCTCGATCCGCAGCTCCACACTCACGCTGTGATCGCCAACATGACCAGGGACGGGGAGGGGCGGTGGAAGAGCGTGGAGCCGACGCTGCTGCACCGCAATGCTCGGCTGATCGGGGCTTACTATCGCGACCGGCTGGCGCGGCAGCTGATGGAGAAGGGCTATTCGATCGTGCCGGCGATGGTGGGCCGGCTGCCGAGCTTTGAGCTTTCGGGCTACGGCGGGGAGCTGCGGAGAGCCTTCTCGACGCGCAGGCACGAGATACTGGCCTATGTAGACGAGAAGGGCTGGGACCGCGGCACGGCGGCGATGCAGACGGCGACGCTGGCGACGCGCAAGCGGAAGGCGGAGCCGGTGCGGGCGCAGTTGCAGGAGCTATGGCGGGCCCGCGCACAGGAATTGAGCCTCGACACGGCGCTCGCAGAAGCGCGCTCCGAGCGGGCGATCATGCTGCCGGAGGGCCCGTCGGCGCTGGCGATCGTGCGCCGCTGCATGCGGCAGCTCGAGGAACGGCAATCGGTCTTCTCCGAACACGATCTCGAGGCGCTTGCTCTCGGCCATTCGCCGGGCCGGCATTCGCTCGGTGAAATCCGGGACGCGGTCGCCTGGCTGGTCCGCGACGGCCACCTAGTCGGAGCCGAGCTGCGGCGCGCCGACCGGGCCTTCGTCACCGACCGGGCGCTGAAGGCAGAGCGGTCCACGATCGCCATGATGAAGGCCGGGATCGGTGCCGGCGCGGCGCTGGCCCGGGAGAGGGACGTGGCCGCCCGTCTCGACGGCGCCGGGCTTACCGAGGGACAGGAGGAGGCAGTTCGCACGATCCTGCTGGCGCACGACCGGATCGTCGGTGTGCAGGGCCGGGCCGGGACCGGCAAGACGACCATGCTGCGCCAGGTGCGGGCGCTTGCCGGGGAGAAGCCGGTGTTCGGACTCGCGCCCTCGGCTGCCGCGGCCGCGGTGCTGGGTCGCGAGACCGGCATTCATGCCCGCACGCTTCAGTGGTTCCTGGCGCGCCGCCGGGCGGCGGGTGGCAACGGACAGGCGCTGGAGGCGTTGAGGGAGACCTTCGGCGGCGCGGTGCTGGTGCTGGACGAGGCCTCGATGGTGTCGACCGACAAGATGCGCTCTCTGCTGCGGGCGGCGGACGAGCTCGACGCGTCCCGCGTGGTGCTGGTGGGCGACAGCAGCCAGCTCCGTGCGGTGGAAGCGGGCCAGCCGTTCCGGCTGCTGCAGCGGGCGGGGATGACGACGGCGGCGATGGACGACATCCTGCGCCAGCGGAACCCGGAGCTGCGGGCGGCGGTGCAGGCGGTTCTGGCAGGCGATCCAGCTGAGGTGGTGGAGCTGCATTCAGCACGGAAGCCACCTCGCACGGGTTCATGTAAGGGCCCTCGCCCACATCCGGCCAAAGCGTCTCCCCGTCGCCCCTCATCCTCCCCGAGGCCACCAGCGAACCGATAGCCGGATTCTTCGAAGACCTGCCGGCCGACGAACTGGCGGTCAGCCACTGGACCCGGGTCGAGTTCGCCTCGCTGCTTGCCCGCGAGGTCCGCATGGGTGAACTTGACCCCGCAGCCGCGCACGAGGCGGGTTCACGGTTCGAATATATGATCGAGGAGTCCTTTGTCGTCCTGTTGCCGGACCGCAACGATTTCGATCGGGCCAGGGATTGGGTCAACCGGTTCGAGACCGGTCTGAGGGCGGGGGACGCATTGCACCTCGCCATTGCGGACAACCGCCGGGCCGATGCGATCTACAGCCTGGACAAGTCGATGGTGGCGGCCGCAACGCAGCTGGGCTTGCCCGCTGCCGAAGGCATCCTCCTTTCGAGCCGCGGCGATCGATGACATCCCTCAGCGCGATTGCCGACGAGAATGTCGACCGACCCTGTGTCGCTCGACGCCAACGCGCCCAGCGCTGCACCGGCGCCGTCCATAACGTCTCGGGCTGGCCCCAAGTCGGGACCACCTGGGGACGCGAGCGCATACGACACGAAAGTGAAGCGCGCGGAGCCGAAAGAGGACATCTGACTGCGCCCGTTGAGGCACGACTGGAAGCGAGCGTCCAACCGGTGGAATCCGACCAGCATTCTATGACCGGAGGCGGCTGGAGCGGAGGCTCGCCAACGACTCTTTTCATACCCGGCCGCGCAGGTAAGCGTTCTGAGTCCCTTTCAATTACCCACATCTTGAGGGTTTGTCATGGTGTTACCGCAACTTGTTGCGCTTTTGGGTTAGATCATGATCCCGTATCCGCACCGAATCGGGAACGAAGAGGTGCGGATCATGGAGGAACGGTGGTTCGACGAAGAGCTTTCGGGATGCCGTCTCGGCGACGGCCGGCTGGACCGTCGGCTTCGTCAACTGGTCGAGCGCATGGATTCCAGGCTCGGAGAAACGATACCTCTGGCCTGTCAGGACTGGGCCAGCACGAAGGCAGCCTACCGCTTTTTCTCCAACGAGCGGGTGAGCGAGGAAGACATCCTCCGGGGCCATTTCGACGCGACGCGGCACCGGTTCGCGGCCACCGACGGCCCGATCCTGGTTCTTCATGACACGACGGAGTTTACCTGGAAGCGCAGTCGGCCCGAAGCCGTGGGCTTCACCACGAAGGTGAGCAGCCGAAAGGACAAGCGCGGTCGCCCGCGGATGCACACGGTCTGCGGGCTGTTGATGCATTCGAGCCTGGCAACAACCACGGATGGGTTGCCGCTGGGAATGGCCGCGGCCAAGTTCTGGTCCCGGAAGAAGTTCAAGGGGACTAATGCCCTCAAGAGGAAGATCAATCCAACGCGCGTGCCGATCGAGGGCAAGGAGAGCATGCGCTGGCTCGATAATCTGCGCGAATCCACCGAACTGCTGGGCGATCCCGCGCGCTGCGTTCACATTTGCGATCGCGAAGGCGACATCTGGGAGTTGTTTTGTCTGGCCGAGGAGCTGGACACTCACTTCCTGATCAGGCGCTGTTCCGACCGGTTCGCCGGCGACGGGTCCCTCACGGTGGAATCGATCATGGCCGAGGAGAAGGTCCGCGGCCTGCACTCGGTCGCCGTCCGTGACGACAAGGGCAAGCTCGGCTCCACGCAGGTCGAACTCTCCTACCGCCGCATGACCATCCTGCCGCCCATCGCCAAACGGAAGCGTTATCCGGCGCTCACGCTCACGGTGTTGCACGCCCGAGAGCCGGAGGAACCGGTCGGACGCCCGGGTATCGACTGGAAGCTGATCACCGACCTGCCGGTCGAAAGCCACGCCGACGCCGTGGAGAAACTTCACTGGTACGCCATGCGCTGGAAGATCGAGGTCTTCCACAAGATTCTGAAATCGGGCTGCCGGGCGGAGCAGGCACGACTGCGAACCGCCGAGCGGCTGGTCCGGCTGCTCGCAGTGTTCTGTATCCTGAGCTGGCGGGTGTTCTGGCTGACGATGCTCAACCGAAGCAAGCCGGATCTCGAAGCAGACTTGGTGCTGACTCAGTTGGAAACGCAAATCCTCGATCGCTTGGTCCCCGATCCCACCGGCGATCCATCCCCCGCCAGAACGCTCTCGCTCTATCTCACCAAGATCGCCAGGCTTGGCGGCTATCTCGCGCGCACCAAGGACCCGCCGCCGGGCAACATCGTCATGTGGCGCGGCCTCGGTCGATTGAACGACATCGCCCTCGGCGCCACCCTGCAAATCGACGATGTGGGTAGACGATGTGGGTAATTGAAAGTCTGAGTCCGGGGAGTGATTGACCGTTGTATCCGTTTTGCTGCCAGGGGATGGAGTGAAATGCAGCACCGGCTTGGCAAGGCTTGCCGCCGAAGTGTCGGTCTTCCCGCGCCGCCATCACCCGGCAAGCGAACGCTTCCTCACGGCTTGGCCGAACGGAATCCACCGGCGACGGAACGCTCACCCCCGCAGGGCTCGGTGTGTGTTGACTTGGTGTTTGCAGTGTAGTGTGCAATGCTACATGTGAAGAGAGAGCAATCTGTAATTCAATGATTTTGCTTGATAAACACATACCGCGAACCAAACTCAAGAGTAGCACCGCGAGTCGCGTAGCCAAGCGAACGGAGTGAGCGCCCGGCGCTTGAGGGAACTGATTAAGTCGGGGACCGGGTTGAGTAGTGGACGAACAGTTAACCCGGCGCGGGGCGCGCCCGCTGGTTGTAGAGCAGCGCGCGCCGCCGCGCCTTCTCTTCGTCGGAGAGGGTGTCTGGGTCCTCGGGCAAATCTTCGCCGGCCGCCATGCCGCGCTGCACCGCCTCGCGTTCAGATAGCTCCTCAAACCAGCGCTTGAAGTATTTGAATTCGTTTATGTCCTGCCCCTGCGATTCCCAGTAGACGGCCCAGGGATATGAGATCATGTCGGCGATCGTGTAGTCCTCGCCCGCGAGATAAGCCCGGTCGTAGAGACGGTTGTTCATGACGCCGTAGAGCCGGTTCACCTCGTTGCCGAAGCGGGTGATGGCGTAGGTCTGGTCGCCCTCGTCATCCCCCAGCCGGCGAAAGTGGCCAAACTCGCCAAACTTCGGGCCCTGATTCGCCATCTGCCACATGATCCACTGGTTGACCTCGTAGCGGCCGTGCAGGTCCTGCGGGTAGAAGCGGCCGGCCTTCTCGGCGATGTACATCATCATCGCGCCCGATTCGAAGACGCTGACCGGCGCACCCCCGCCGGGCGGGTCGTCGTCCACCAGCGCAGGCATGCGATTGTTGGGGCTAATGCTGAGGAACGAATCCTCGAACTGATCGCCCTTCCCGATGTGGCAGGGAACGAGGCGATAGGGCATCCCGCATTCCTCCAGCAGGATGGTCACCTTCTTGCCGTTGGGCGTCGGCCAGTAGTGCAGGTCGATCATGGGTCTTTCCTTCCGCCAGGGTCAGTCGGTGGGCTGCGTCGCGGCGACGCTGGGCCGGCTCTGAACGCCCTCGTACCACGCCGTGAGTGCGGGGCAGTCCGCCCGCCACGAGTCGTCGTGGCGGAACTCCAAGTGGCCGATGCCGCAAATGACCGCGATGTGATCGATGCGGAACGGCGCAGCGGCCAGCGTACCCACCTCGGCCTCGAGCGCCGCAGTGATGCGCCGCACCCGCTTCACGTAATGGGTCTTGAGGTTGTCGCTCTGCTGGTCCGCCGGCTGGCGCTTCTGGAAGAGCCACAGGACGCTCGACTCCGTGAGCGCCGTACCGAGCGTCATACGGCGCTGCCACCCCCAGCGGTCGTCGTCGGGATAGAGCGATGGTCCTTCCCCGATCCCGTCGAAATAGGCACAAATCGCGTGGCTGTCGTAGAGCACGGTGCCGTCGTCCATCACCAGCACCGGGATGAGCTTGATCGGATTGAGCCGCTCCAACTCCTCCGACTCGAAGGGGTTCACATTCACGATGTCGAGCGCGATGCCGTGCTCGCGCGCGACGATCGCCGCCTTGCGGCCGAAGGGCGTGGCCGGACTGGAATAAAGCTTCATGGGGTGTCCTCCGCACTGGCGGGCGCGTCTTAGCCCGGATTTCGCACCAATGTCACGGCCTGCGTCGCGCATTCAGGCGCTTGAACCGCGCGGGGAGACATCGAGAGACCGCGCAGAAATCGATCACACGCGCCGGTTAGCGATTGCGGGGGCCTAAATGGGCGCCTAATCTGTGCGCAGCGGCGTGCGTCGCGCGACGCGGGGCGCCGAACCGATTACTGAGGCGTGCGGCACAGGGAACCAGGGGAGCGCGCGCCCGAGACGGAGGCTGAGACGATGGCAGAGACCCTCTTCAAGAACGTGATGATTTTCGACGGCAACGCCAAGCGCCCGTTCGCGGGCGAGGTGAAGCTGCAGGGCAACCTCATCAAGAAGGTCGCCCGCGGCAAGGGCAAGATCAGGGCCAACGGCGCGACCGTGGTGGACGGCGCCGGCGCCACCCTGATGCCGGGGCTTGTCGAGCCCCACGCCCACGTCTGCTACATCGACAGTACGACCCTGCCGGAGATCGGGGCGCTCCCGCCGGAGGAGCACATGGTGCTCGCGCTCGACAATGCGCGGACGATGATCGACCACGGCTTCACGAGCCTCTTCTCGGCTGCCGGCGTCGGCTACAACAAGATCCGTATCGAGCCGGTGTTGCGCAACGTGATCAATGCCGGGCGCTATCCGGGGCCGCGCATCAAGGCGGCCTCGCCCGAGATCGTGTCGTCAGGCGGGCTCGGCGACGAACGCAAGTGGCACATGCACCAGGAGTCAGTGGGCTTCATCGCCGACGGGCCGGACGAAGTGCGGAAGGCCTGCCGGCTCTGCGTGCGCGAAGGCGTGGACAATCTGAAGATCAACATCTCGGGCGACGAATTCTGCCAGCCCGGGCAGTCCGAGAAAATCACCTACTTCGATGCCGAGGTCGCCGCGGCGGCCGAAGTGGCGCGCGAAGCAGGCGTCAACATCATCACCCATGCCAGGGCGGACAAGGCGGTGCGCCTCGCGCTCAAGCACGGCATCAACATCATCTACCACGCCGACTACGCGACCAATAAGACCCTCGACATGCTGGAAGCCAAGAAGAAGAGCATCTTCATGGCCCCGGCCTTCGGCATCGTCTACACGTTCGCGCACGAGGCCGGCGAGTGGGGCATCACCCGCGAGATCGCCGAGAGCTACAACATGTTCTACAAGATGGAGCACACGATCCGCACCTATCAGGAAGTGCGGAAGCGCGGCATTCGGGCCATGCCGGGCGGCGACTACGGCTTCGCCTGGAACCCGATCGGCGCCAATGCCCGCGACATGGAGCACTTCGTCAACCACTTCGGCTACTCGCCGGCCGAGGCGCTGATCGGCGCCACCAAGTGGGGCGGCGAGTTGATGGGGCTCAACGTCGGCATGGTCAAGGAAGGCTACCTCGCCGACCTGCTTCTGGTGGACGGCGACCCGACCAAGGACGTCTCCATCATGCAGGACGCCGACAACCTGCTCATGATCATGAAGGACGGCGCCTATCACCGCGCGCCGAACGAGATCGCGCTGGCCAAGCGCCGCCGGGCCGTCACGCCTGCCGCCGCCGAATAGGCTATCGCGATCCGTAACGGGGTTGGGGGCTTCTCCCTGCCGCTGGCGGGAGAGCCCCGCTCCCTTCTCGCCTGGGCCTCTGAGCGGGCGGCGAGGCCGGCCCGTTGAAGCTCAATGACGAACAGCTTGAGGTCTTCCGCCGGGACGGTCTGCTGATCCTCCCCGGCCTCTTCTCCGCGGCCGAGGTGGCGGCGATCCGCGCCGCCCTGCCGCCTCTGTACGATGAGGAGAGCGAGGCCAACATCGGGGAGAAGACGGGCTCCGCGCCCCGCACGATCATGGGGCTGCACCAGCGGAGCGACCTCATCGACCGCCTCGTGCGCCACCCCCGCCTGGTCGAGCCGGCGCGACAGATCGCCGGCCCCGACCTCTACATCCAGCAGGTCAAGGTCAACGTGAAGGCGGCCTACGAGGGCGACGTCTGGCAGTGGCACTACGACTTCGCCACCCATCACCGGGACGACGGCGTTCCGGCCCCACGGGCGCTCAACCTGCACATCCTGCTGGACGAGGTGAGCCACTACAACGGGCCGCTCTATTTCATCCCCGGCTCCCACCGGCACGAGCCGCTGCCCACCTTCCACGACGTGACGAGCACGAGCTATCCGCTCTGGGTGGTGGACCGCGAAACCGTAACGAACCTCATTGCCGTGGGCGGCATCACGCCCGCGCTCGGCCCGCCCGGCACGGTCCTCATCTTCGGCGACCTGATGGTCCACGGCTCGCCGGGCAACATGTCGCCGTGGGACCGCGCGATCTTCTCGCTCATCCTCAACCCGGTTGCCAACGCCCAGACCGCGTTTGCCCGGCCCGAGTACAAGCACCATACCGACTTCACGCCGGTGGTGCCGCTCGCCGACGACTGTCTTTTCGAACCGGCGGCCGCCCAATGAACGACACCCCGGCGCGCGAGCCGGGTTACTTCCTCGATCACCTGCAAACAGTTGACCCAGAGGTCCACGCGGCGCTCGCGGGCGAGCTCGTCCGCCAGCAGGACGGGATCGAGCTGATCGCGTCGGAAAACCTCGTCAGCCGCGCGAGCCTCGACGCCCTGGGCTCGGTCATCGTCAACAAGACCGTCGAAGGCCGGCCCGGCGCGCGCTACTACGGCGGCGCCGCGTTCGCCGACAAGATCGAGTCCCTCGCCATCGAGCGGGCCAAGCGGCTCTTCGGCTGCGCCTTCGCCAACGTCCAGCCCCATTCCGGCAGCCAGGCCAACCAGGCGGTCTTTCTGGCGTTGCTCCAGCCGGGCGACACGGTATTGAGCATGGCCCTCGATGCCGGCGGCCATCTTAGCCACGGCGCAGCGGTGAACCTGACCGGCAAGTGGTTCAATCCGATCCTCTATCGCACCGATGTGTCTGGCTTCATCGAAATGGACGAGGTCGAGCGGCTGGCGCAGGAACACCAGCCCAAGCTCATCATCTGCGGCGGCTCGGCCTATCCGCGTGCGATCGATTTCGCCGGCTTCCGCGCGATCGCCGATTCGGTCGGTGCGGTGCTACTGGCCGATATGGCCCACTTCGCCGGGCTGGTCGCCGGCGGCGCACACCCGAGCCCCCTGCCCCATGCCCACGTCACCACGGCAACCACTTACAAGAACCTGCGCGGCGCACGCGGCGGCCTCATCCTCACCGACGACGCGGCGCTCGCGCGCAAGCTGGACAGCGCCGTCTTCCCCGGCGTGCAGGGCAGCGTGATCCTCAACGCGGTGGCGGCCAAGGCGGTCTGCCTGGGCGAGGCACTGAAGCCCGAGTTCAAAGCTTACGCAGCCCAAGTGCTGGCCAACGCCCGCGCCCTCGCCGATACACTCATGGAGCGGGGCATCGCCATCGTCGCGGGTGGCACGGACACGCCGCTGCTGGTGGCCGACCTGCGCCCGCTCGAGCTGACCGGGGCTGCAGCCTCAGACAGCCTGGAGGCCGCGGGTCTCACCTGCAACAAGAACGCGGTGCCGGGCGACACGCAGCCGCCCCGCGTGACCTCGGGCCTGCGTTTCGGCTCGGCGGCCGGGACCACGCGGGGCTTCGGCGAAGGTGAATTCCGCCGCATCGGAAACTGGATCGCCGACGTGCTGCACGCGATGGCTTCGTCGGACGCCCGCGACGAGGCAGTCGAACAAGCCGTGCGCACCGAGGTGCGCGCACTTTGCCAAGCCTTCCCCATCTATCCCGGCCTAAACGCCAAGACGCCGGACGGGCAGTAAACGGGCTGCCTCCGCGGCAGCAATCCATGACCTTGGTGAGAATTCCGGGCTAAGGTCCGGCGCCATGACCAAGGGAGTCGCCGTCGCGCCCGAGCGGCCCGCCAGCCGGGCCATGTCGTTCGAGCGCCATCTAATTCGGACCGCCCGGTTCGCCGGCCCGGTGATCCTCGCGCGCGCGGGCCTGCTGGTCATGGTCGCCATCGATTCCGCCATGCTGGGCCACTACGGCACCGCATCGCTGGCCTACTACGCGGCGGCGAATGCCGCGCAGGTGGTGATGATCCTGATCGGCGTGGGCCTGCTGCAGGGCACGGTGATCGTGGTCTCCCAGGCGCACGGCGCGCGCGACCACGCCGCCTGCGGCGCGTACTGGCGCGTGAGCTTCGTCCACGGCGCGGTCCTCGGCGTCGCCATGGGCCTGATCTGCCTGCTCGGCCGCTACACCCTCGACGCGACCGGCCAGTCGCCCGAAGTCGTCAGCGGCGGCGGCCGCGTGCTCGACATGATCGCCTGGGGCTCGCCGCCCCTGATGATGTGGGTGGTGTGCACGCACTTCCTGGAAGGCCTGAGCCGGCCGATCCCCGGCATGCTGGTCATGTTCGGCGCGGTGCTGCTCAACGCGCTGCTCAACTGGATCCTCATCTTCGGCAACCTGGGCGGCCCGGAGCTGGGGGCGGAGGGCGCCGCCATCGCGACCTCGCTGGTGCGCTGGGTCATGTTCGCGGCGCTCCTCATCGTCGTGCTGCGTCAGCCGGATGCCCGCGCGCTCGGCATCCACCGCCCCGCCGGCGACTTCTGGGCGATCTCGAAGCGGCTCAGGCGCCTCGGCTATCCCCTCGGCGCCGCCCGGGGGCTCGAGACCGCGGCGTTCGCCGCGCTGGTCATGTTCGCCGGGCATCTCGGCACGGTGTCGCTCGCCGCCTATCAGATCGGCTACAACCTGATCGGGCTCGTCTTCATGGTCGCCATCGGCACCGCAGGCGCGAGCATGGTTCGGGTCGGCAACGCGGTCGGCCGGCGCAACGCCACCGACATCGTGCGCGCCGGCTGGGCCGGCGTCCTGCTCATCGCCTGCCTCATGGCCGGCTTCGCCGGCCCCTTCCTCGGCCTCGGCCTGCCGCTCGCGAAGCTCTACACCGATGATCCCCTTGTGCTGCCGCTTGCCGCGTCGCTCATCGGCATTTGCGGTATCATCCTGGTGTTCGACGGCATGCAGGCGGTGCTGATGGGCGCGTTGCGCGGCGTCGCCGACGTGTGGGTGCCGCCAGGACTTCAGCTCATCTCCTGGTGGTTCATCACGGTGCCCATCGGTTACGTGCTGGCTTTCGTGGTGGGGATTGGCGTGGACGGCCTGATGTGGGGCATTCTGGCGGGCGCGCTCAGCGCGAGCATGCTCCTCTCGGGCCGCTTCCTCGCCGTCGCCCGGCGACCGATCGCCCGCTACTGACGTGACCTGCCGATCCGGCGCCCTAAAATCGCCACAGTGAAGCCATACTTGGGGCGGCCGCAGGAGGAGGAGGGATACGGTGCCTGCGACCATCGCGCTGGTCGACGACGACCAGCACCTGCTCACCTCGGTCACCATGGCGCTCGAGGCGGAGGGCTTCGTGGTCCGGCCCCACAGCGACTCGGTGAAGGCGCTGCAGGACTTGCTGAGCCGGCCGGTCGACCTCGCGATTCTCGACATCAAGATGCCGCAGATGGACGGTCTGGAGCTGCTCGCCCAGCTGCGGGAGCATTCGACGCTCCCCGTGGTGTTCCTGACCTCGAAGGATGCCGAGGACGACCAGCTCTATGGGCTCAGCCAGGGCGCGGACGACTACATCACCAAGCCCTTCTCGATTCGCCTTCTGGTTGAGCGGATCCGGGCGGTCCTGCGGCGTGCCGAGCCGGCCCAGAGTGCCGACGGGACCGCGCTCATGGTGCGGGGCGCGCTGGTGCTGGACGAGGACCGTCACCTCTGCACCTGGCAGGGCAAGGCGCTCTCCCTCACGGTGACCGAATTCCTGCTCCTGAAGGCGCTGGCCCAGCGACCCGGCCACGTCAAAAGCAGGAACCAGCTGATGGATGCCGCCTACGGCGACCAGATCTACGTCGAGGACCGCACCATCGACAGTCACGTCAAGCGCATCCGCAACAAGTTCAGGGCCATCGATCCGGCCTTCTCGCAGATCGAGACGCTCTATGGTGTCGGCTACCGATACACCACGCCGTGATCGGGTCGAAGACGATCTGAAGGCGGCGCCGACTGCTCCCCGGGCGCAGGCCGGCCGAGGCCGGCGGCCGCGCATCGGCTTCCCGCTGACGGCCCGAATCCTCGCCATCAACGTCATGGCTCTGGGGGTGCTGGTCGCGGGCTTCTTCTATCTCGATCAAATGCAGCGCGATTTGATGGACGACAGGCTGGACGCGCTTGCACGCGAAGCCACCCTGTTGGCTGCTGCGCTCGGCGAAAGCGCGGTGGACACCACCAGCCCGTCGGAAGCGGGTCTCGGCCCGGCCGACGCTGCGACCCTGATCTACCGCCTGAACCTGCCGGTCGATACGCGCGCGCTGCTCTTCAACGCCGATGGGACCCTCGCCGTCGATTCATGGCGGCTGCCGATGGCGCCGGTGCAGACGACGGAGTTGCCGCCCCCGGAGGAAGGCCGTGGCGTCCTCGGCCGGGCGGCGGACGCGGCCTACGACTGGATCACCGCGCGGCTGCCCCCGCGCACGACAGTGCCGCTCTACATCGAGCCGCTCAACCCGCAGGCGGCCGACTTCCCGAAGGTGCTGAGCGCGCTGCAGGGCACCGCCGGGCGCGCCATGCACAGAACGCAAGACGCCCGGCTGGTCGCCGTCGTGTCCGCGCCGATCCAGCCGTTCCGCCGGATTCAGGGCGCCCTGTTATTGGTGGCGGATGCCAACGACGTGCTGGAGAGCGTGCGCAACGCCCGATTCACCATCCTCCAGGCGTTCAGCATCGCGCTCGGGATCACCATCCTCCTCAGCCTCTACTTCGCAGGCACGATCACCCGGCCCGTGCGCCGGCTTGCGCGAGCGGCCGAGCGAGTGCGCGCCGGCGGGGGGCGCAAGGTGGCAATTCCCGACTTCACGGCGCGGAACGACGAGATCGGGCGCCTCTCCGGCGCGCTACGCGACATGACCGAGGCGCTCTGGGTGCGCATGGACGCGATCGAGCGCTTCGTCGCCGACGTCGCGCACGAGGTGAAGAATCCTCTGAGTTCCGTGCTCACGGCCGTCGATACCGCTCAGCGCGTCGATGACGAGAAGAAGCGCGCGAAGCTGCTGGCGCTTGTCGGCGAGGACGTGAAGCGGCTGGACCGGCTGCTCAGCCAGATTGCCGACGCCTCCAAGATCGATACCGAACTGTTCCGTGCCCGGCTGGAGCCGGTCAATGTCGGTGCCATGCTGGCAACGCTCGCCGAGATGCACAGCGCTGCCGCCTCGATGGGCGAGGCCCCCGCGGCCATACGAGTCGAAGTCGAAGGCGAGGGTCCGTTCGTGGTGCTCGGCGTCGAGGACCGCCTCGCCCAGGTGCTCCAGAACCTCATCAGCAACGCCCGCTCGTTCAGCCCGCTGGGCGGGACGATCACGCTCGGGCTCCGCCGGGACGGCGCCGTGGTCATGGTCAGCGTCCACGATGACGGCCCCGGCGTGCCGGCCGGCATGGAGGAGGCAATCTTCCGGCGCTTCTACACCGACCGTCCCGAAGGAGAGCCGTTCGGTGCCCACTCCGGCCTGGGGCTCAGCATCTCGCGCCAGATCGCCGAGGCCCACGGCGGCCAGCTGAGTTGCGTCAACCGGCGCGACGGTGCGGGCGCCATTGTCGGCGCAAGTTTCCGATTGGAGCTTCCTGCCGCAGACTCTGTTAGGCCGACAGACTTAGGTTAGGCGCGCTAAGCGACGCGCATATCTCACCTTTTAGAGCACTATCCGATCATACGTGGTCATATCCTGTAGCAGCGAAGTAGTTTTGGCACTCGGCGGGTGTGAAGGTGTCTGTGGCTTGGCCGATGGCGTCCCAGAGTTCCGGGACGGTGCGGGCGGCGCGTCGCTTGAGGTAGGCCTTGAGCTTGGAGAATGCCATCTCGATCGGGTTGAAGTCAGGGCTGTAGGGCGGCAGGAAGCGGAGCTCGGCCCCGGCCCTTTGGATAGCCTCTCGGGCGGCGGCACTTCGGTGGGCGGGAAGGTTGTCCATCACCACGATGTCGCCGGGTTTGAGGATGGGCACCAGCACCTTGTCTACGTAGGCGAGGAAGGCGGCGCCGTGCATGGCGCCGTCGAGCACCATGGGCGCGGTCATTCCGCTCAGCCTCAGCGCGCCGACGAAGGTCGTGGTCTTCCAATGGCCATGAGGCACCGGAGCGCGGCAGCGGTGTCCGCGCAAAGCTCGGCCTGAGCGCCGCGCCATTTTGGTGGAAGCACCGGTCTCATCCACGAAGACCAGCTTCTCAGGGTCGAGCCCGGGCTGGGCTTCGACCCAGGCGCGCCTGCGCCTGAGCACGTCAGCGCGTTGCTGCTCGCTGGCGTGCGCCGTTTTGCCGTGAAAGTTTCTTCGGGACGGGCACGAGTAGGGGAATTACGACGAGGCGTCGCGTTGTCGGCGTGAGGCCGCGCTCGCGGTGCTTGGAGACGCGGTCGGACTTCGGGCTGCCCTGGATTGTGGCCCGGTGCCGACCGTGCTCCGACCAGGTAATGCTTCAGGCGGTCGCGGCCATGGCAGTTGGGATACGACCGGGCTCGAGCAAGCCGTGCCGGCGGAGCATGCGGATCCAGCGCGGGGCATTTCGCCTGACCATGAGGGCTTCGTAGTCGGCTTCCGGATCGTAGTAAGGCTTGGCGTCGCGCAACACGACGTAGAGGACCCGCAGCATCTTGTGCGCGGTGGCGACGATGGCCCGCTTGTAACCGCGTCGGATCATGAGAGCCTTGTGGTAGCCGCGGAACTGGCAGCCATGGGTTCGCGCCGCGCCATGAGCGCATTCGACGAGCACGGCGCGCAGGGTCTTGCTGCCCATGCGTGTGCGGGCGGCACGGCGCTTTCCGGCGCTTTGGCTGTTGCCGGGACAGAGACCGGCCCATGCGGCAAGCCGATCAGTGGAGCCGAAGGCGTCGAGGTCGGGGCCGATCTCGGCGAGGATGGCGCAGGCCGAGGCCCGGTCGATCCCGGGGATGGTCTGGAGAAGCAGGATGCGGTCCTCCCAGGGCACGAAGCCATCGTCGATGGCCCGGTCGAACCCCTGGATGCGCTCCTCCAGCGCATCGTGCTCGCGAAGCAGATCGCACAGGATCAGGCGGTCCGCAGCGCTGAGGGAGAGGCTGAGGGCGTCGCCGAGCCGCTCGACCTTGTGCGCCACATGGTGGCTGAGCGAGGCCAGGATGGCGTCCGGTCCGAGCCCCTCAGCCAAGCCGTCGAGAACCCGTCTCCCGTTCGTGCCGAAGACGTCGGAGAGGACACCGCCGACGCGCACGCCGCTGCGGTCCAGGACCTTCTGCACCCGATTGCGCACCCGGCTGCGCTGACCGACGAGGGCGCGCCGGTAGCGGGTAAGTGCGCGCATCTCCCGGAACGCCTTGGGCGGCACGTGGCTGGGGCTTGCCAGACCGAACTGACAGACCCGCGCCAGCCAGACGCTGTCCGCCACATCGGTCTTGCGGCCCTTCAGCTGCTTGACCTGCCGGGCGTTGACCAGCACCACGGAGATGCCGGCCGCCTCCAGCGCTTCGAACGGTGCCACCCAGTAGATGCCGGTGCCCTCCATCACTGCGGCATCGACTTTGCGCGCGAGCATCCATGCCACCATCTCGTCGATGCCGCTGGGCAGAGCCTCGAAGGTCCGCGTCGCGATCTGCGGCTCGCCGCCGCCGGGTGCACAGATGCGGATCGATGTGGTGATCTGCATCTTGTGCACGTCAATGCCGGCGGCACGAGCATGGACGACGTGCAGTGTGTCGGTTCTCATGATCTCACCTCTCGCTTGGGGAAGGCGGAGGCGGACGGGCCGGTCGGACTGAACACACACCCGCCTCGGGTGCGGTGCGGTTTGCCGCGCGTCCACGGCTCGGCGGCCGGGAACAATCCGGGGCTCGGAGCCGACCGGCCGGGGCCAGTTTTTGATCGGGAAGCAGTGCTCACCACTAAAACGACGGCCATTGTGCCGCCTCCACCGACCGTGACTCTAATGCCGCTATGCCACGCAGGGGCAGCGTTCATTCCCTCGACCGAGGCACCGGACTTTCATCATCCGGGGTGGATCGCTACACGCCGGCCATGTCTGTTTTTGATGGTGATGCCCCGGCGGTGGAAGAAGCGCCATACGGTGCTCTGGGAGACCCGCAGCCCGTGCTCGTCCTCCAGATGGGTGGCAATCTCCGAAAGCGTCATGTCCGGGGTCTCGTCCACCAGTGCGAGGACCACCTCGGCCCACGCCTCGATCCGCTGCGAGCGCCGGTCGCCGCCTTGCGCCATAAGCGCTAACTTGTTTGTCATGTCGGCACTCCGTATTGTGGGTTGGTGCGCGCTGCGGGGAGGCTTGGCGGATGGACGAGGAGTGGGAAGTGGTGTCGTTGTTTCTGCCCGAGGGCTGGCGGGAGTTGGCACGGGAGACCGGGGCCTTGAAGGGTCTGCGCAAGGACAAGTCGGTCGATGCCCTGCTGCGCACGCTGTTGCTGCATCTGGCCTGCGGACACTCGCTGCGCGAGACCGTGGTGCGTGCGAGGAAGGCGAACCTGGCCGATCTGTCCGACGTGGCCTTGTTGAAGCGGCTGAGGAAGTCGGGGGATTGGCTTCACGCGTTGTGCGTCGCGCTGTTTCGCGAACAGGGGATGGCGATGTCGGCCGCTGGCGGGTTCCAGGTCAGGGCCTTCGACGCGACGACGGTGAAGGAGCCGGGCCGGACCGGGGCGCTGTGGCGCCTGCACTACAGCGTGCGCCTTCCGTCGCTGGCGTGCGACTTCTTCAAGCTCACGGCGAGCGAGGGACGGGGCACGGGCGAGGCGTTCTCGCAGTTCCCGGTCGGCGAGGGCGACTTTGTGCTCGCCGACCGGGCGTACTCGACTGCTGCGGGCCTCCACCACGTGGTGTCTGCGGGGGGTCATGTCACCGTGCGCGTGAACACCGGGGCGCTGTCGCTTCGAACGCGCGACGGCGCGCCGTTCGACCTGCTTGCACACGTCACGACGCTGAAGCGGGTCGGCAGCGTGCGATCCTGGCCCGTGCTGGCGGTCGGCGACGGCATCGCGGTGCCGGGGCGCGTGTGCGCGATCAGAAAGACGCAGGAAGCCATCAGGCTGGCGCAGCGCAAGCTGCGCAAGGAGGCCGGGCGCAAGGGCAAGCAGGTTCGGCCGCGAACCCTGGAGTTCGCGCGCTACGTCATCGTGTTCACGACCTTTCCCGAAGCGGCCTTCAGCGCGGCGCAGGTCCTGGAGTGGGATCGCACCCGCTGGCAGGTCGAACTGGTCTTCAAGCGCTTCAAGTCTCTGGCGCAGTTGGGGCATCTGCCCAAATACGACGACGAGAGCGCCAAGGCGTGGCTCTACGGCAAACTCCTGGTGGCGCTGCTGGTGGAAAAGCTGATCCGTCATGCCAGCACGGTTTCCCCCTGGGGATACAGCCTGGAGGCGCTGCCGGCCGCACAGCGCCTGGCGTGACTTCGGGTTCATGCTCAACCAGGGCGTGCGAGCCATCGAACCCCATTTGTCCCTCGCCGAGGTGATCGACCAATGGAACCAGATCTCCAAATCCCTCTCCGAACCGTCCCGGCGGCGCCTGACCCAAATCGCGGAACGCTTCATCGAAGAACCGCAAACAAGTTAGCGAATGTGGGGGACAGGGTGGGGTGGCCTTACTGTCCTCTGCCTACTCCGCCGCGTCCGGCAGTGGCGCCACCTCGGTCACAGCGCGAAGGCCCGCGATCACGTCGTCTTCCTGCGCGAGCGCTGCCGTCTCCAGCACCTTGGAGACCACCGGCGCCGCCTGCGAGCCGGAGACCCGCAGGATCTCGTGGTCGAGCCAGTCGAACAGCCGCTCCTGCGCCTCCTGGGCGATGCGCGCGCCGAGCGAGGGCCCGCGCGCGGTCTGCTCGACGATGAGCAGCCGGTTCGTGCGCTGCACGCTGGCCCCGATGGTCTCCCAGTCCATGCCGAGCGGATCGAGCGTGCGCAGATCGATCACCTCGGCGTCGATGCCCGAAGCGTCTGCGGCGGCGACGCTCACCGGCACCATATTGGCGCAGGTCACCACCGTGCACGCGCTGCCCGGGCGCACGATACGCGCCTTGCCGAAGGGGATGCAGTAGTCGAGGTCCTCCGGCACCAGGCCCTTCCCCTGATAGAGCGCCTGGCACTCGATAATCGCCACCGGGTCGTTGCAGCGCACCGCGCTGTTGAAGAGCCCCACGTAGTCGAACGGCGTGGTCGGCGCGATGATGCGCCAGCCGGGCCAGAGCGCGAAGACGCCCGACGGGTCCATCGAATGCTGCGAGCCGTAGCCCCCGCCTGCCGCCACGCGGGCGCGCAGGATCAGCGGCGCGTCGTGGCCGCCGCCGAACATGTGGCGCACCTTGGCGGCCTGGTTGAAGAGCTGGTCGGCCGCGACCAGGCAGAAGTCCGCGTACATGATCTCGACGATGGGGCGCAGCCCGTTGACCGCCGCGCCCAGCCCCATGCCGCAGAACCCATTCTCCGCGATGGGCGTCCCGATCAGGCGCTCGGGGTACGCCTCGCCGATCCCCTTGGTGGCGCCTACCGTGCCGCCCTTGAGCCGGTGCACGTCCTCGCCCAGCACGATCACGCTCTCGTCCCGCTCCATCGCGTGGAACTGCGCGGCGGCGATGGATTCGATGTAGGTCATCTCCTGCGCCGCGTTGGGGTCCACGTCCTCGGGCTCCATGCGCGGCACGCCGTCGAGTTCCGAGAGGTCGCCGCGGATGCCGATGTCGATCTCCACCGTGTCGGGCCAGAGCGCCGGCACGACGCGGAGGAGATTGGAGCCGGGCTCGGTCTCGGTCAGCGCCTTGGCGGCGCTCTCCACGGCCGTGCGGGCGCGCTCTTCCAGGGCCGCGATTCCGGCCTCGTCCATGACGCCGGCCTCGATCAGCCGCTTCGGCATGGTCGTCACCGGGTCGCGGGCGTGCCAGGCCTCCTCCTCGTCCTTGTCGCGATAGCCGAAGGCGCTGCCCTTCATCGGCCCGTGCTGGTGGAAGTACCGGTAGGTCAGCGATTCGACCAGCGCCGGCCCCGTGTCGGCTTCGATCTGGCCGCGCGCCCACTGCATCGCCTTGCGCACCGCCATCACGTCCATGCCGTCGACCTCGACCGAGGGCACCGCGAGCCCCTGCCCCCGCGCGCTGAGCCGCGTCTCCCGCGTGGTCTCGGAGACATGGGTGGAGACGCCGTAGAGGTTGTTCTCGACGAAGAAGATGATGGGCAGGTCGTAGAGCGCGGCCATGTTGAGCGACTCGTAAGCCGCGCCGTTCTGCATCGCGCCGTCGCCGAAGAAGGTGACGGTCAGATTGCCGCTCCGCTTCAGCTTCTCCGCCAGCGCATAGCCCACCGCTTGCGGCGGGTTGCCGCCGACGATCGCGTTGGTGCCGAGCACGCCGGCCTCGTCCCAGCGCATGTGCATCGAGCCGCCGCGCCCGCCGCAATAGCCGGGCGAGAGGCCCATGATCTCGGCCATCGAGCGGTGCACGACCTCCTGCATCCCCTCGGGCCAGTCGTCCTCGCGCGGGTCGTAGTCCGACGGCGCCGCGTGGTTCAGGAACTTGGCGAGGAACTGATGATGCGCCCGGTGCGTCGCGTTGATCTTGTCAACGTCGGTCAACGTCGACATGGCCCCGACCGCGCCGCCCTCCTGGCCGATGCTCGCGTGCGCCGGCCCGTGCACGCAGCCCGCCTTGAAGAGCTCGAGGATGCGCTCCTCGAAGCGGCGGATGAGCAAGAGTTGCTCGAGCAGATAGGCCAGGACCTGCGGGTCCTCGCTCCGCCAGTCGTCCTCGTCGGCGACGAGGCGATGCCACGGAGTCTCGGAGATCAACGGTTCCATTGTCGGCATGGCGTCCCCCCTGCCCGCTCCGGCGTGCCAGGCCCGTTATAGCAGAGCCGGCGATCCGGGCGGGAGAGGCGCCGCGCTTGGCTCCGCCCCGCCGATCGCGCTAGAACCCAACGCACCGGCGCGTCTGCCGGGTGGAACACGCGGCGGAGGCCGGCGCGCACGATGATCTACGACGAGCCGCGATTCACGCCGGGCGGCGACCGCTTCATCGAGATGGAGTTGGGGGACGAACTCAATTTCGACCTCAACTTCCTGGTCCACGCGCTGACCGCGCGAGTCCGCGAGGCCGACTTCGACGGCATCATCGAGCTGCTGCCCAACATGGCCTCCATCGTCATCAGCTACGATCCGGACCGGATCGGCTATGACGACGTTGTGCGCGAAATCGGCGGTATCTTCGCCTCTCTCGGCTCGCTGGAGGACGTGGAGTTGCCGAGCCCGCTCTACACCTTCCCCGTGCTCTACTTCGATCACGTCACCCGCGCCTGTTGGGAGGACTACTGCGCCCGCATCGTCGAGAAGGAGTACGACCCCGACCTCATGGTGCGGCTCAACAAGCTGGAGAGCCGCGCGCAGCTCGCCCGCATCCATTCGGGCACCGAGTATTGGGTGGCGGCATTGGGCTTCTATCCGGGCCTCGCCTCGCTCATCGCGCTGGACCCGCGCTGCCGCCTCACGGCACCGAAGTACAACCCGCCACGCACCTGGACTCCGAAAGGCACGCTCGGCTACGGCGGCTCGGTCACCTGCCTCTATCCGGCCCGCACGCCGGGCGGCTACCAGATCATCGGCCACTCGCCGGTGCCGGTGGTCGACCTGGAGCAGCGGCTCCGCGCCTTCCGCGACCGCCTCGCCCTGCTCAAGCCCGGCGACCGGGTGCGCTTCGTGCCCGTGGGCCGGGAGGAATACGACCATGTCGAGGCCCAGGTGAAGAGCGGCGAGTACGAGCACCAGGTTGCGGCCTACGCCAAGTTCTCGATCCGGGCCTATCACGCCTGGCTCGCAACCCTCGACATGAGCGTGCGGTTTTGATGCGACCCGCCCCTCCCCACCTCCCCCTGTCCCCCTTCCCCCAAGGGCGGAGGGGGAATGCAGGCGGCTCCGTCGAATCCCCCTCTCCTCCCCCACGGGGAGGAGAGGGCCGGGGTGAGGAGGGGGCGCTCGACCGTACTCTCGGTGATCGAAAAGTCTCACCCTGCTTTTTCCACAGTTCGCAAGCCATGTTGCAAGCCGAGCAACTTGGGGGGCAACCATGATCGAGGTGGTCAAGGCCGGGTTGGAGACCAGCGTGCAGGACTTTCCCGGCCGCTACGGCTTCTGGGAGCAGGGCTTCCCGCCCTCAGGCCCCTTCGACATGTGGTCCTTCCGCCTCGCCAACCTGCTGGTCGGCAATGCGCCGGACGTGGCGGGGCTGGAGATCCAGTTCCTCGGCCCGACGCTCCGCTTCGCGAGCGACACCGTGATCGCCCTCACCGGCGCCACCATGGCGCCCAAACTCGACGGCGCGCCGATACCCCAGTGGGAGAGCGTCGCCGTCCCCGCCGGTGGGGTGCTGGAGACCGGCTTCGCGCGCATCGGCGCCCGCGCCTACCTCGCTGTCGCCGGCGGCATCGAGACGGCGCCGGTGCTGGGCTCGCGCTCCACCTTTCACATGGCCGGCGTCGGCGGGATGGAGGGTCACGCCATCGAGGACGGCCAGCACTTGCCTCTCGGCGCAGGCGGCGACAACGGCCATTCCGGCCGGCACGTGAAGGACGATTGCCGCCCGCCCATCCCGGAGGAGAACAGCTGGCAGATCGAGGTCGTCGCCGGCCCCAACGACGACTGGATCGACGAAGCAGGCCAGCGCATGTTCCTGGAGAGCGACTGGACCCTCCAGGCCCGCAGCAACCGCACCGGCTATCGCCTCTCCGGCCCGGAATGGACCTTCGCCGCCCGCGCCACCGATAAGGGACCGGAGCACGGCGAGCATCCTTCCAACATCCTCGACCACGGCTATCCCGTGGGCGCGGTGAACCTCTGCGGCCAGACACCGATTATCCTGGTGAACGACGGTCCGTCCGCCGGAGGCTTCATCAACCCCTACACGGTGCCGTCGGCGGCGTTCTGGAAGCTGGCCCAGTCGAAGCCCAACGACACCTATCGCTTCCACCTCGTCTCGGTGACCGAGGCGCAGGCCGCACGCCGCGCCATCGACGCGCTCTGCACCGAGTCGAGCCTGGAGAACGCCGGGTGATCTACGACGAGCCGCGCTTCCTGCCCGGCGGCGATACCTTCGTGCTGGTGCAGTTCGGCGACGACGCGCGCATCGACCTCAACTTCATGGCCCTCGGCCTCACCGCCGCGTTGCGCGAGGACCGCACCAAGGGCGTCATCGACACCAACCCCTCCTACAACTCCGTGGTGGTGGAGTACGACCCCGACCTGATCGGCGCGGACGACCTCGCGCATGAGCTTCGCCGCCTGATCGAGGGCCTCGGCTCGGTCGAAGACCTGGAGCTTGAGAGCCGCCTCGCCTACCTGCCGGTGATGTACCGCGACCCCTGGACCAAGGCCTGCGTCGAGGACTACGCCCAGCGCATCGCGCCCCGCGACGGCGACCCGGAGTTCGTGGCCCGCATCAACGGGCTGGAGGATGCGGCGCAGCTTGCCCGCGTCCATTCCGGCACCGAGCACTGGGTGGTCGCCGTCTGCTCGACGCCGGGCCTGCCGTTGATGGTGGCGCTCGACCCGCGCTGCGCCATCACCTCGCCCAAGTACAACCCGCCCCGCACCTGGACCACCTTGGGCGCCATCGGCGTCGGCGGCCTCTCCACCTCGATCTACACGACGCCGGGGCCCGGCGGCTACAACCTGATCGGCCGCACCCCGGTCCCGCTCTGGGACACGCAGGCCAGTCTTCCCGCCTACCGCGACCGCGTGGTGCTGCTCGACGCCGCCGACCGGGTGAAGTTCGTGCCCGTCGAGCTGGAGGAGTTCGAGTACATCGAGCGCCGCGTGGCAGAGGGCACCTACGCCTTCAACGTCACCGGCTACCAGCGCTTCTCGGTCCGGGCCTACAAAGATTGGGTCACCTCCCTCGACCCGAGCGAGCGGTTCTGAGTCGCGCGGAACGCGCGCGGGAGCACATGTCATGGCGGTCACGGTTATCAAGGGCGGGCTCGAGACCACGGTGCAGGACTATCCAGGCCGCAAGGGCGCCTTCGGCATGGGCTTTCCGCCCTCGGGCCCCATCGACCACTGGTCCTTCCGCCTCGCCAACGTCCTGGTCGGCAACGCGCCGGGCGCGGCGGCGCTGGAATGCGCCTTCATCGGCCCGACGCTCCGTTTCGAGCGCGACGCCGTGATCGCGCTCACCGGCGCCGACATGAAGGCGACCCTGGACGGAGAGCCCGTGCCGCTCTGGCAGAGCATCGGCGTGCGCGCCGGCCAGACGCTCGCGTTGGCATCCGCCGTCACCGGCGCCCGCACCTACATCGCCTTCACTGGCGGCATCGACGTGCCTCTCTTCCTCGACTCCCGTGCGACCTTCGTCATCGGCGCCTGCGGCGGCCTCGAGGGAGCCGCTCTGAAGGAAGGGCAGAGCATCCCGCTCGGGTCACCTGACAACGCCGCGCCCGGCCGCAGGCTGAAGGAGGGCACGCGCCCCCCTGCCCCCGCCGGCGGCGCCTGGGAGATCGAGGTGGTGGCCGGCCCCAACGACGACTGGATCGACGAAGCCGGCAAGCGGCGCTTCCTTGAGAGCGACTGGAGGCTCTCGCCCAAGAGCAACCGCGTCGGCTTCCGGCTCGAAGGGCCGGAGTGGACCTTCACCGAGAAGGCGACCAACAAGGCGCCGGAGAACGGCGAGCATCCCTCCAACGTGATCGACCACGGCTACCCCATCGGCGCCATCAACCTCTGCGGCCAGACGCCCATCATCCTGATGGTGGACACGCTGACGCTGGGCGGCTTCATCAACCCCTACACGGTGCCCACCTGCGCCTGGTGGAAGCTCGGCCAATCGCGCCCCAACGAGACCTACCGCTTCCGCCAGGTCTCGGTTGCCGAAGCGCAAGCCGAACGCCGCCGCATCGCCGCGCTCTGCACAGCGGACTCACTGGCACCCGGCGGACCGCCATGAGGATCGTCGAGATTCGGGACATTGCCGTGCCCATGGGCGCGCCGATGCGGAATGCCGTCATCGACTTCAGCAAGATGACCGTGAGCGCGGTTGCGGTCGTCACCGACGTGGTGCGCGACGGTAAGCCGGTCGTCGGCTTCGGCTTCAACGCCAACGGCCGCTATGCCCAGAGCGCCGTGATCCGTGAGCGGCTTGCGCCACGCGTGCTCGAAGCGCCGGAGGAACACGCGAGCGCCGACGGCTCCACGCTCGATCCCCGCGCCGTCCGCCGCCTGATGATGCGGAACGAAAAACCCGGCGGCCACGGCGAGCGCGCGGTCGCGGTGGCAGCAATCGACATCGCGGTCTGGGACGCAGCCGCCAAGATCCGCGACATGCCGCTCTGGGCGCTGATCGCCGAAGACGCCGGCAACCCGTCGCCGGAGCGGCACATCCCGGTCTACGCCGCCGGCGGCTACTACGATCCGGACAAGGGGACCGATGGCCTCGTCACCGAGATGCGGCGCTATCTCGACGAGGGCTACACCCAGGTCAAGATGAAGATCGGCGGCGCCACCCTCGACGAGGACCGCGACCGGATCGAGGCGGTGCTCGCGCTGCTCGGCGGCGACGGCTCACGGCTCGCGGTGGATGCCAACGGCCGCTTCGATGAGCGGACCGCGCGCCGCTACGCTGGCGCCCTCGTTCCCTACGGCCTCGCCTGGTACGAGGAGCCGGGCGACCCCCTCGATTTCTCGCTCAACGCGGCGGTGGTGGCGACCTACCCCGACCCCATCGCGACCGGCGAGAACCTGCTCTCGCTGCAGGACGCGCGCAACCTGCTCCGCTTCGGCGGGATGCGGCCCGAGATCGACTACGTCCAGTTCGACCCGGCGCTCGCCTATGGCGTGGGCGAGACCATCGACATCGTGGCCATGATGGCGGAGGAAGGCTGGTCGCCGCGCCGCTTCCTGCCCCACGGCGGCAACCTGCTGGCGCTCTCCGTCGCCGGCGGCCTCTCCCTCGGCGGCTGCGAATCCTATCCCGGCGTGTTCCAGCCCTTCGGCGGCTTCGCCGACGACACCCCGGTCGAGGACGGCCGGGTCCGCCTCGGCGACGCGCCCGGCGCCGGCTTCGAGCGCAAGGCCGCCCTCCACGAGCTGTTGCGCACCCTGCACTAGCAGGCTGCTGAAAAACTCCTTGTCGTTGCTGGGATTGGCGTGATTCGCTGATTGGGTAGCGAATCGGGTGGAGCGTGTCATGCGGGGCACGGGCGAGCACAGTGGCAGTCTGTTCAGCTATGTAGATCTGGAGGCGCGGGTTCCGCCGGATCATCCCTTGCGGTCGATCCGGGCGCTGGTGGACGAGGCGCTTTTGGTCCTGTCGCCGGACTTCGAGCGGCTCTATTCGAAGACGGGCCCGCCCTCGATCGCGCCGGAGAAGCTGTTGCGGGCGCTTCTGCTGCGGGCGTTCTACACCATCCGTTCGGAGCGCCAGCTGATGGAGCAGCTGGACTACAACCTGCTGTTCCGCTGGTTCGTCGGGCTGTCGATGGACGAGCGGGTGTGGGACGCGACGGTGTACTCGAAGAACCGCGACCGCCTGGTGGTGGGTGATGTGGCGGCGCGCTTCCTTCAGGCGGTGCTGCAAGGGGAGCGGGTTCGCCGGCTCTTGTCGGAGGAGCACTTCTCGGTCGACGGCACGCTGATCGAAGCCTGGGCGTCGATGAAGAGCTTCTGCCCCAGGGAGGGAGGCGACGATGGCGCGCCGGGCGCAACGCCGAACGCGACTTCCGCGGCGAGCGCCGCTCCAATGCGACGCATGCGTCGTCGACCGACGCCGATGCCCGGCTTTATCGCAAGGGCCAGGGCCAGTCGAGCCGGCTCTGCTTCATGGGGCCATCTCTTGATGGAAAACGGCAACGCGCTCATCGTCGACGCCGCGTTGACCGAGGCCAGCGGCACCGCCGAGCGCGACGCGGCGCTGGCCATGGTGGGGCGTCGGAGAAAGGGGCGGCGGACCACGCTGGGTGCCGACGAGGCCTACGACGTGGCCGACTTCGTGGGCGCCTTGCGCAGCCTCACCGTCACTCCCCACATCACCGTCGACGACCACGCGACCAAGACCGGCAAGCGGCGAAAGACCCGGATCGACCGGCGCACCACCCGCCACATCCCGGCTACGCCGTGAGCCAGCGGCTGCGCAAACGCGTCGAGGAGGGCTTCGGCTGGATCAAGACCACCGGTGGGCTGGCCAAGACCCACCATCGCGGGATCGACCGGGTGGGCTGGATGTTCACCCTGACCGCCGCCGCCTACAACCTGGTCCGGCTGCTCAAACTCATGGCCGAGGCCGCGACCTGATGCCCACCTGCCGTGCAAGACACTCCCAGCGCCGCCGCCAGCGGGCTGTGAACCTCAAACCGCACCACCAATAACCCGAACAAACCGACCCAACCCACCTAAGCAGCCGCAAATGGCGGGTTCTTCAGCAGCCTGCTAGCCCGGATTTCTCACGAGCGTCCATTGTTGGGTTGTTTGGCGTTTGTCGTGGGTTTGGTTGGTAGCCTTGCGGTGTGGTCCGGGTAATGACGCAGGAGTGGCGGTGGCGCCGGGGGCGCGGTTGAGGCTGGAGCGGGTTTTTGGTTGTTGGCGGGAGGGTGGCAGCGGGCCTGAGGCTCGGCTCAGGTGCATAATCGGGCGTGAGCGCGTGCGAACTCGGGCGCGTGGGGTGCGCCTGAGGCCATGGCGATGCGGATGCGGCGGGTACTCAGGCGGACCTGGGCGCCGATCTTCAGCAGCTTGAGGCGGATCGAGCCGCAGGTAGCGCGGGCAAGGCGAGTTCCGGCGAGCGCGATGCGCCTGAGCGCTGCGAGCAGCACGTAGGCCATGGCGGCGAACCAGAGACGGAGCTGGTTGGCGCGCATGGTCTGAGCCGAGGTGCGGTCGGCGAAGAGGTCGAGCTGGCACTCCTTGATGCGGTTCTCCATGTCGCCGCGGGCGCAGTAGAGGGTCTCGTAGAGTTCCCGCCGGTCGATGGCGGCCGCGCTCAGCGAGGTGACGACGAAGCGGGGGTTGGCGCGGCCCGGCATCCACTCCGCCTTGCCGACGACACGGCGCGGGCGCGACCAAGTCTTGCACGTGCGGTAGCGGAACTCGGTGAACAGCCGCGCCGGCTGGCCGCTCTCCCGCGAGCGGGCTTCGGCCAGGTCCAGGGCCGGTTGCAGGCGGTCCGTGAGCCGCGGGTTCCGGGCGAGCCCGAAGACATAGTCCACCCCGTTCGCCTCGCACCAGGCCATCAGTCCCTCGCGGGCGAAGCCTGAGTCTGCGCGCAGCACGATCTCCACTGCCGGCCAGCGGGCGCGGATGCGCGCGACGATGCGCGCCACCTCTTCGGCCGCGCCGGCGCTGGCGTCGATGTCGGCCCGCCTCAGCTTGGCGGCCAGCAGGTGATCGCCGCAGAAGACGTAGAGCGGCAGGTAGCAGTAGCAGTCGTAGTAGCCGTGGAAGAAGCGGCCTTCCTGATGGCCGTGCAGCGGGTCGTCGGTGGCGTCGAGGTCGAGGATCAACCGCTCAGGGGCCTGCCCGTGGGCGTCGAGGAAGAGATCGACGAAGAGCGTCTCGATCGCCTCAGGCTCATGACCGATCCGGCGATAGCGATGGGCGCCCGAAGGCGCGTGCTCCAGCCGGTTCAGCGTCGACTTGCCGGCAAGCGGCGCACAGCCCGCACGCCCGGCCTCCAGACGCCCCAGCACCACCCCCAGCACGGGGTCGTGGCGCAGCGCGTCGTGGTCGATCAAGTCCTCGTAGCCCAGCGCGATCCCGAACACCCGCTGGCCCACCAGGGTGGCAACGTCGTGCACCACACGAGAGGCCGCGCGCCCGTCCGAGAAGCAGGCGGCGAAGCAATCCACCAGTCCGATCGCCCGGTCCGTGGCGCCCAGCAGCAGGGCGCCCGCGTCCGAGGTCATCACCCCGCCGCCGAAGTCGGCCACCACATCACGCCCGTTCAGGCGTGCAAACTGCATCGCGGGAGGACTACACTCTGCGGGCATCGGGGAACTCCTCTGCAGCCGGTGAAGTCTTTGTTGCAGAAGAACTTTCTCACGAGCAGAGCCCCGATGCACACCATACTCGTGAGAAATCCGGGCTAGCGCTGACAGTTCGGACGGAGACAGCACGCGGTCGCGGGCTTCCTCGCGGGCGCGCTCGATCTTGCGAGCCGGATTGGAGCCGGGCGCCCGCAGTTCCCATGTCTCGGCGAGCGTGAACAGCCTCGACGCGAGAGCTAAGACGCGGTTGCGCGACGGGCCGGGAAGCGGTGCGACCATCCGCTCTATGTCAGCGCGCGTCACGTCGGCGACGCGGCGCGTGCCGATCACGGGGAGGACGTGCGTGCGGGACTGGTAGCCATATGTCTCCGCCGTGATCGGCTTCATGCGCCCGCGGGCGATCCGGGCCGGCACTTCGACTGCAAAGAACTGGTCGATGAACTCGGCCATCGTCGGCGCTACGCGTGCAACGCGACGCCGCTGCAACGGGTCGACTTCGCCGGCGCGAATGCGGACCAGCTCGGTGCCGGCCCGCTCGCGAGCATCCTTCAATGAAATTTGGCCGGCGCGGGCGAGGATCGCCTGTCTCTTCCGGTCCCCCACGCGATAGCGGATCACGTAATTCTTGACGCCTTTCGGCGTGATCTGGAGGCCCAGGCCCATCACCTGCTTGTCCCAGATCGTCCTAGCCTTGCCGTCCGGTTTGGCGTCTCGAACGACACGCTCTGTAAGGCTCATGCCACCGCTCGTGTCACCGTAGTGTCACCACCCAGACAGCATACAAATGCAATTCTGCTCTGCGCACGCAAGCACAACGTTAGGGTGGAAATAAGCGATGTTTTACAGACGGTTGATAGACTCTCTGCAAACGACGGCAATTGCTTGCAACACTCTTGGGACTTATTCCTAATTAAGGGGTCGTAGGTTCGAGTCCTGCCGGGCGCGCCAACTAAATCAGCGACAGTTTATTCGGCCGGCCGTAGTCGAGGGGCAGCTTCCGCGAGCTGGGTCCTCGCCCATCGCGGACCGCCCTTGTACCCTCGGAACGTCTGTCCGACCGCCTCGGTCCAGTGCGGCCAGTCTGCCTCAATCCGTTCGGCTGTCGCTCGCCGGCGGGTTCGACACTACTTCAAGAAGATCACGCCCCACTGGTTGTCGACCACATCGCCACCGCCGCTTACCGTGAAATTGGAGGTGATGATCCCGGTCGCGCCTTCGAAGATGCCGGTGCCGGAATCGACCTGCCAGCAGATCCCGCCGTGCGTCAGGTTCGAATCCGCGCTCGGCCCCATGGCCCCCGTTCCGCGCGTGCTGAAGGTGAAGCTGTTGCCTCCGCCGAAGTCGATCGTACCCGATTCCGTGAAGCTTCCGTCCTCGTTCGGGAAGACGTCCGATTCGAAGCTCACGCTGTTACCCGCGATGGCCTCGATGGTGGCGTCGACCGCGCTGTCGTCCACGGCCGTGGAAATCCTCGACGCTGACCCGGTCGTCGAGGCGCTCAAGACACCTTCCACGCCCTCCTTGGGGCCGGCAGTTCCGCGAAATTGGATGACGTAACTGATCTGCTTCATGGTCTGGCCTTTCGTTCCTCGTCGGGCCGCACGCCGATGCGACTGGCCTGCATGGGATGGCTCGGTCTGGATGTTAGTTGAAGGGTGTCAGCAAGACCATGTTCGCTGTTCAGCGCGGAAGTCGGACGCCGTTCGGTACTGTAGCCAATCAAGAAGGCTTGACTCTGGGGGAGGGCAGAGTTCGATGCCTAACCACAACTGTAGGCTATTCCCGCCGGACGGGCACGCCTTCCAGCAAGCCGTTTCGATCCATGTCTTGCCAGGCGTCCATGAAGACCTCGTTCCACTGCGCGGTCATCGGGTGGTCCATCATGTCGCGGTAGACCGTCCACATGGTGACGAGCTCGTCGGCACCGTCGCGCAAGGCGGCGTAAGCCGTCTCCACCGTGCGGACGAGGGCGGCCATGATGAAGGGGCGCTGCTCCCAGCCGCCGAACACCTGGGCGCATTCGCGAATCAGCTTCGTCGGGTCGCCGCCCGCTTCTTTGACCGGCTCGCAGAAGGGGAGGATGTGATCGACTCCGGCCTGGGCCACGGCGACGGCCTGGGGTAGGGAGAAGACCGTGGTGCAGCAGGTCTCCACGCCCTCTTCCCGCAATGCGGCGAAGGCCTTCAGCGCGTTCACCGAGCACGGGATTTTCAGGACGATCTGGTCGGAGAGATCGGTGAACGTCTTGCCGACCTCCAGAAGCTCGTCGAGCGAATGTCCGTCGATCTCGACGACGATGGGCTTGTCCGTGAGGTCGAGGTACTTCTTGATCACGTCGACGGCGCCGCCGTGGGCCTTCGCGTACTGATTGTGCACGACCGTGTTCGTGACAATTCCAGCGATGCCGAGGGGCATCCACTCCTTGAGGTCGTCAGGGTCGCCGGCGAGCCAGACGGCGGGACCACGGCCCTGGCGACGAGCGGCCGGAACTGGGCCGATGTCCGACTCCTCGGCGATCGATGGAGCAAGGGGGACAGCGCTTACAGTCCTCATGATCACTTCCTCCTGGTCAATTGCGATGATGTTAAAGCGAACTGGCTCGGTCCAGCTGACTGACTCGTGCCGGATTTCGAATCCCGCGCGTTGGGCACCGCTTCGGCAATCTTGTCGATGCCTTCCGCAATGAGCGATTTCTCGATCACCGAATACCCCAAACGGATGTGATTTCTGTTGTTTCTCTCGTCGGAAAACGTGAACCCACCTGTCTCAAAGAACACGCCTTCCGCGTCTACCATTTTGCGGAGAATGCCGGCATCCGCCCCATCCGGCAGCCTGAGCCAGATGCTGCCTCCTCCATATTCCGCCTTGGTAGACGCCCCCGGAAAGTGCCTTTCCAACGCTTCGTGCATCACGGTGCAGCGCTCCTTGTAGATGCCCGTAATTTTGGCAACGAAGCGGTCGAAATAGCCTCGTTGCAGGAACAGCGCGACGCTTCTCTGATTGTTGACCGGCGGGTGTCGCAGGATATGGTGCCGCATCGCCCGCGCTTCTCTGACGAACTCTCGATCCGCAACCAAGTAGCCGATGCGCAGCCCGGGCAATAGGGATTTCGAGAGGCTTCCCGTGTAGATGACATTGAACGAAGCCGCTACGCGGAGTTAGCGGCGTAGAGTTCATTCATTTCCGAGGCGTCGCGGGTGCCGTTTGTTCTGTGCGTTCGCTTCCCGGTTGCGTCAGTGGCGCTCCGCCCGTCGGGTGGCGGATCCCCAGCAGCCTCCCGATCACCAGTGGTTAGCATCGACCCCTGCGACGGACCGTCGCCGGATCGGTCCGGCGGCGCGCCGTCGCGATCCAGGGAGATCGATAATGACCGGGACCGCGTGCGACACGAACACCGTCACCCCTCTTCGCCAGCGCATGGAGGAGCAGCTCCGCATCGCCAATCTGGCCGCGAGCACGTCCAAGGCCTACATCTGCGAGATCAAGAACCTGGCCAGGTACTACGACGCCTCGCCGGACGAGCTCGACGCCGAGCAGGTGCGCCAGTGGTACCTGGGGCGGATCGACAAGGGGCTCAGTCCGGGCACGACCAACGTCTCCTTCGCCGCGCTGAACTTCCTCTACATCGACACACTCGGCTGGCCTGACCATGTCGCCGGCCTGCGCTCCCGCAAGAAGCCCGGCAAGCTGCCGCGCTACATGTCGGAGCAGGAGGTCGAGCACCTCATCCTTGCGACACCCGACCTCCGCCACCGTGCTGCCATTGTCACCGGCTATGGCGGCGGGCTCCGCATCTCCGAGACCTTGGCCATCAAGGTCGGCGACATCCTGTCGGAGAAGAAGCTGCTGCACATCCCCTCCGGCAAAGGCGGCACCGAGAGAATGGCACCGTTGCCGGACATCGTCATCCACTACTTGCGCGTCTACTACAGGAACATCTGGCCGCGTCCGACGAACTGGCTCTTCTACGGCGTCTCGCTCGACAGGCCCATCGCAACGGAGACCTTGCAGGCCGCCTTCAGGAGGGCGCGCGACATTGCCGAGCTCGACCGCAGCTACACCTTCCATTGCCTGCGCCATTCGGCGGCGACCCATCTCCTCGAGCGCGGCGGCGATATCGAGGTGATCCGGGACATGCTCGGCCATCGAAGCGCGAACACGACCCGTCACTACGCCCGCGTCACCGGCAAGATGTTCGAGGGCCTCGACCACCCGATCTCAGGCTTCGCAGCGTTGCGCAACTGACGGCGCGTGGAGGCCGAACGCGCGGGCGTGGCGGAGATCTTCCGCCGCGCCGGCGCCGCTTTCCGTGAGCGCCACAAAGGGCGCATCGACGCCGCCCGGCTCAAGGTCATGGGCGCCATCGAGGCGTGCCGCACCGCCGTGCTCGGCGGCCACATGTACGCCTGCGAGGGCTGCGGGCGCGAGCATCCGCTCTTCAACTCCTGCCGCAACCGCCACTGCCCCACCTGCCAGGGTCTCGCCGCCAACCTCTGGAGCGAGGAGCGCGCCGGGGACATCCTGCCGGTGCCCTACTTCCATGTGGTCTTCACCCTGCCCAAGGAGGTTGCCGCCATTGCCTTCTGCAACCGCAGGGTGGTGTTCGACATCCTCTTCCGGGCCGTCGCCGAGACCCTGCGCACCATCGCCGCCGATCCCCGCCACGGCGGCATGCGCATCGGCGGCACCGCGGTCCTCCATACCTGGGATCAGAAGCTCCGCTTCCACCCGCACCTGCACGTGGTCGTGCCCAACGCGGGCTTCGACGTAGACAGTGGCGAGTGGAAGACGGGGAGCACCACCTTCCTCGCCCCCGTCAAGGTCCTCGGCAGCCTGTTCCGCCGCCTCTTCCTCGAGGAGCTCGCCCGCGCCCACGGCCGGGGGGACCTGGAGTTCCACGGCACCCTCGCCCACCTCGCCAATCCCGGCGAGTTCCACGCCACGCTTGCCGCCGCCCGGGCCAGGGACTGGGTGGTCTACGCCAAGCGGCCCTTCCGCGGGCCTGAGCAGGTCTTCCGGTACCTGTCGCACTACACGCACAGGATCGCCATCTCCGACAGCCGCATCGTCTCCTTCGACGGCGAGACGGTCTCCTTCCGCCACCGAAAGCCCAAGGCGCCGGGGCAGAGAAAGCCGCGCTACGGCATCGCCACCGTGAGCGCCGACGAGTTCATCCGCCGCTTCCTGAGGCACGTCCTGCCGGACGGCATGCACCGCATTCGCTACTTCGGCATCCTCGCCAACGGCTGCCGCGCCAGCACGCTGGAGAGAGCACGCCAGGCTCTCGGCGCCCTCGGCTGCGCCGCCCCCGAGGGAAGCGTGGACGGCGCTCGGGCCGAGCCCGACGAAGAGCCCGAGATCGGCACCGCGCCCGTGGCCTGCCCCCACTGCGGCGGCGTCATGCGCCTCGTCCGCGAAATCCGCCGCCGCCATGAGCCCCGCTCGACGCGCGGCCCGCCGGCGCTGCCGCCGACCCACAGGGGGAAACCGTGAGACGGCCGCTCGCTTCGGCCCCGCGCAACGGCGCCAAAGCGCCGACGCACGACCGAACCTGTCTCCGCTTGAGCCGGGCTGACAGCCCTCGGCTCACACCCCGCTCAGTCCTCGCAGCGTGCGCCCGCATGCCTGCCGAAAGACCGGCGCGAGCGTCGATTTTATGCGCAACTCTGCTGCCGGTGGATGCCGCCTGACGCTGACATCAGCGCACTTTCCACATAGCTCAACTTCGCCTCTCGTGGCCCGCGGCTTCGTTCAAAAGGGTTGGGCAGGCTCTCGAGAGAGAGCCTGCCCAACCCTTAACCTTGCCCCAGGCATCGAGGCTCTTGAGAGCACGCGGGGGAGTCTTGTTGAAGCTAATGTCGGATTCGTAATCGTCCTCGATGACGAACTGGCCGTTTCTCTTCGTGACAGCAAGCAACTCCACCTTACGGTCGAGGGGCATGGTGACAGTTGTCGGAAACTGGTGACTCGGCGTCACGAACAGGCATTTGCAGCCAGAAATATTGCTGGAGAGAACGAGTCCCTTTTGGTCGATGGGAAGTCGCCTTACCGAGATTCCTTCAATTTCCGCCATGTTGATGACATCCGGATAACCGGGATCCTCGACGCCGATGATTTCACCGGGTTTCAGGAGTAGCTTGATCGCGATGTAGAGCGCCTGCTGGCCGCCAACCGTGACCAGGACCTCGTCGGGATGAGCGACGATACCGCGCTTGGCGAGCACGCGTTGGATCAGCTGCTCGATCAACATGTCATCGTCGATTGCGGAGTAGTCGGTCGCCCAATTGGCGAGCTCGATGACATTGACGGAATCGCGCACGCACTCGCGCCAGCTCGTAATGGGGAAGAGCGACGGGTCAGTCAGACCGCAGACGAATGGATAGCGATATCTGACCAGAACATCCGAAGGCTTCACGACGCGTTGAAGGTTGAAGCTTCGGTCCCTGAAGAATGCCCCGTAGTCCAGCGTCGCCAGTGGCGCGGCGAGGTCGGCCGGCACATCGGGCTTGAGGGCGTGCCCCGGTTCGGTGAGCACGTCCTGGTTGACGTAATACCCTGAGCGGTTCCTGGCCTCGACGAACCCGTCCTGCTTCAGCGCCTCGTAGGCCAGGGTCACAGTCGTCACGCTCACGCCGAGGTCTGCGGACAGCTGGCGTATGGACGGGAGCGGTCGGTGCAGCGGGTATTGCCGGTTGACGATGCCGATCGCGATCTGACGCCGGATTTGCTTCTGCAGGCTCTCCGGTGCCCCGCGGTCAATCACGATCATGTTCTCGTACATCGTCGTCAGCTCCGTGCTCCGTGGAGCGGCAGCCGAACAAGGCAGGGGTAGCGCAGGCACGACGGTGCCATCAAGCGCGTCTCGGCATCCGCATTCTCTGTACCCACAAAAATTCCCAACTGTATGCAGCCGTCTGCGCCCAAAACGTTTCTCAACTGTATGTAGGTGCGCTTCAGGTGGGGCGGTAGGTTTTATCGGCAAGAAATTAATCGAGGCGCAGGCTGAGTGTTCAATCGCCTTGCAGGCCGCGACACAAAGAGAAAGCAACCGTGCGTAGCGACGAACAATATCTCGGGATCGAGCGCTCACTACAGCGTGCTTGGGCGAAGGGAGCAGGGCTGATCGACGAGGAGTTCGAGCAGCCCATGATCGCAGTCGTCAACACTTATCAGGAGTTTTCGCCAGAGAACATTCACCTCCGGCAAGTCGGCGAGGCGGTCAAGGCGGGAATTCGCATGGCAGGCGGAACGCCGTGCGAATTCAACACCTTCCACGTTACCGATAGCGAGACCTTTGCCTCGGTCGGCATGCGCTATGTGCTGCCGAGCCGGGACCTTGTGGCCGACATGATCGAGCTCATGGTCGAAGGCCATCGCTTTGACGCCATGGTGCTGATCGGCTCGGGCGACAAGGTTATGCCGGGAATGGTCATGGCGACTGCACGCATCGACATACCTGCCATCGTGCTTTACGGCGGCCCCACTAAAGCCGGCACTTACAAGAACAAAAAAGTATTTCTGGAGACGGTTTATGATGGTGTCGGCGAGCACCTTCTCGGAAAGATTACCAAAGAAGAATTAAAGGGCCTGGAAGACAATCACTTCCCATTTTCCGGCGCTTGCGACACAGCGACGTCCGGCAATACCGCCGGTATCTATACGGAAGCGCTAGGTCTCTCACTACCCCATTCGGGCATTTGTCCAGCGGGAAGCAACTACCAGCTTCGCGCGGCGAAATACACCGGGATGCGGATCATGGACCTGGTGCGCGAAGGCCTGCGTCCATCGAAGATTCTGACGCGGGACGCGTTCGAAAACGCCATGCGTGTCGGACTGGCGGTCGGCGGCTCCACCAACATGGTCCTCCACATGATCGCGATGGCAAAGGAAGCCGGCGTCGAGGTGAGCTTCGACACCTGGGACCGCCTCAGCCGCGAGACGCCGACCCTGGTCAAGCTCGCGCCGTCTGGCCCGTGGGGCGTGACGGAGCTCGGCGAGGCGGGCGGCACGCCCGCAGTCATGAAGGCGCTGGGCGCTCTTATCCACCCGGATACGTCCACCGTGAGCGGAAAGACGACCGGGGAGCTGATCGCCCAAGCGGAAATCCAAAACCCTGAGTGCATTCGAGGGAGACGCAATCCCATCGAGGCTGACGGGTCGATCTACATCCTCAAGGGCAGCCTTGCGCCCGGCGGCGCGGTCGTGAAGGCCTCTGGTGTCAGCCGCGACATGTGGCAGGCCGTGCTACCGGCTCGCGTCTTCGAGGACGAAGAGGGCGCAATCGGCGCACTCCGCCACAATGAAATCTCGCCCGGCACCTGCGTCGTGATCCGCAACGAGGGCACGCGGGGCGGTCCCGGCATGCGCGAGATGCTGGGCGCCACCTCCGCGCTGATGGGGGCCGGCCTCGGCAATAGCTGCGCGCTCGTCACCGACGGGCGCTTCTCCGGCGCCACGCACGGCCCAGCCATCGGCTACGTCACCCCGGAGGCCGCCCGCGGCGGGCCGATCGCGCTCGTGGAAGACGGCGATCTCATCAGTATCGACCTGCCGGGGCGCAGGCTCGACCTGGAGGTGACCCCGGACGTGCTCGTGCAGCGCCAGCGCAATCACATGCCGAGGCCAATCCCCGTCACGCGCGGATACTTGAAGCACTACGCCGAGCATGTGGCGCCCGCCTCCGAAGGCGCGGTGATGCCGCGCTAGGGAAGGTCTGAATAAGTGCCTCCTGCATTTCTCAGACGCGCAAGGCGGAAGCGCGCTTTCCGCTTTGCTCACATTTTCAGTGACTTACAGCCACCGAAAATGGTGGCACATCCCTGTGCCACGGGAACCCCTGATAAATCAGAGGTTCCCTAGGTCATGAACGCGCTGACCGAAATCGCCGTCGTCACCAATGCCGCCTCCACCGGCATCAGGATCGACCGCGCGCAGTTGAAGTCGCTCGCCCGCCGCAGCGACAGGCCGGGCCTCACCTATCTGGCTTTCTGGGTGCTGGCGCTGGCGCTGACCGGCGCAGCGCTCTGGGTCGCCTTGGGTAGCGCGTACGTGTGGGCGGCGGTCTTCGTCTTCGGCGTCGTCATGTCGGTGCCGTCCTACGCGCTCAGCCACGAGACGGCGCACGGAACCGCTTTTCGCACGCGCTGGCTCAACGAGACCGTCTTCTGGTTCACGTCGCTGCTCTACGGCGAGGAGCCGCTGCACCGGCGCTACACCCACACCAATCACCACACGTACACCTGGTACGTGGGTCTCGACAGCCAGATGCCCTTCGACACGCCGCTCACCTTCAAGGGCTGGCTCTACGACATCAGCGGGCTGTCGATTCACAGGTTCCAGTTCCGGGTGCTCTGGCAGCTCGCGACCAAGCGATACACGCCGCTCATGCGGGAGGTGTCGCCTGAGACGGAACTGCCGAAGATGACCCGCAACGCGCGTCTCTTCTGCCTCATCTACCTCGGCGTCATCGCCCTGATCGCCTCCGGCTACGGCTGGCCGCTGCTCTGGTTCTACGTGCTGCCGCGGCTCATCGGCGGCCCGATCATGCTGATGTTCAACATCATCCAGCACGCCGAGATGCAGGAGAACTCGCCCTCAATCGTAGACAGCACGCGGACGTTCCGGACGAACTGGGTGGGGCGCTTCCTCTATCTCAACATGAACAACCACGTGGAACACCACCTCTACCCGCAGGTGCCGTTCTACTCCCTCCCCAAGCTTCACGTGGCCGTGGCCGACCGAACGCCGGAGCCTGATCCGGGTTTTTGGGCCACCAACCTCGATCTGCTCTGGGTCGTGATTTGGCGTTCGCTCGGGCGCAGCACCAAGGCCGCATGGATCCGCCAGGCCCCGCACATGGTGAGCGCCGGCGGGGCCTGCACGACGATCTCGAAGGCGACGATGCAGTGACGCGCAAGCGCATCTACACCTATGGCGGCAGGCCGGCTCGGCGCAACTTCACCGTGGCCGATCTGATCGCGCTCAAGGGCACTGTCAGGCTTTGCCAGACCTGCCCGGCGACGGAGGAGGAAGCAGCGGCCTGCGAAGCGGTCGGCATCGACGTGCTGAACACGTCGGACGCGGACCTTCCCGCGGTCCGAGCCGGCGCGCCCGAGACCTTCATCATCGCCGATCTCCCGATGACGGCACACCAGACGCCCGACGACATCATGCGCGCTGCCGTCAGGGCGGCGGAGATCGGCGCGGACGCAGTCTACACGCCGCGCAGCCTGCGCATGGTCGAGATGCTGGCCAAGGAGGGGCTTGCCGTTCAGGGCCATCTCGGCCTGGTGCCGAGGCTCTCGACCCGGCGCGGGGGCTTGCGGATCATCGGCAAGACGGCGGAGGAAGCCGTCGAGCTGGCAGAGGATTTCCGCCGCCTCGAGGACGCCGGCGCCTACGCCGCCGAGGTCGAGTGCGTGGCGGCCGAGGCGCTCGCGGCGATCAATCCGCTGACGAAGTTGGTCACGCATTCCATCGGCGCCGGGTCCGCCGGCGACGTCATCTTCATGTTCCTGGTCGACATCTGCGGGGAGTCTGACCGTCCCCCGGGTCACGCCAAGGCCTTCGCCGACCTCAATTCGATCCGTGCGCACCTCGCTGTCGAACGGCGGCGAGCCCTGAGCGAATACCGGCACGCAGTCATAACCGGCGCCTATCCCGACGCCGCGACCTCGGTCTCGATGCTGCCGAACGAGCACCAAAGGCTTCTCGAGGCGCTGGATGCGCGCCCGGTCTTCAACACCTAGGAGAGCAACGATGGCCGACTGGGTTCGCGCCTGCGCCTGCGACGACATCGAGGATGAGGACCTCATCCGCTGGGACCACGCGGGCCGAACCTACGCGATCTACAAGGCCGAGGACGGCTTTTACTGCACCGATGGCATGTGCACGCACGAGGAGGAGCACCTCGAGGAGGGGCTTCTAACCGGCCACGTCATCGAGTGCCCGCTTCACCAGGGCCGCTTCGATATCCGGACGGGAGAGGTGATCTCGCCGCCGCCCTTCGTCGATCTCAACACCTATCCCGTGAAGGCGGAAGACGGCCAAGTCTACGTGAAGGTTTAGGGGCGATTTGAAGGGAGTGCCCCTGGAATTTGTTTCGACAACCAGTGCAACGAAGAGGAGATGGAACGATGAATACCCCACTTCGCAAATTAGTCTTGCCCGGCCTGACCGCGGCAGGAATTGCGCTCGGCGCGATGGCTTTTCAGGCCGAGACTCAGAAGGCCGCCGCGGCGGAGAGCTTCATCTTCGCGCACGCGATGAACGTCGATCACGTGTTCCACGCCATCTCGGAACGGTATATCGCCGACCTGGCAGACCAGAGCGGGATCGAGATCGAGTATCACCCGGGCGGCGATCTCGGCGACTGGACGTCGCTGTTCGAGCAGGCCATGCAGGGCGTCGTGCCGATGACGCTGACCTGGGCTTCGTCGGAATTCGACTCGCGGCTGGACCTGATCTACCTGGGCTACATCGTCTCCAACTGGGAGGACGCGGAGGCGCTCTACGGCCCCGGCGCCGGCATGCTGGGCGTGTACAACGACATGCTGGCCGACCTCGGCCTGTACGCTCTTGGAATCATCCCGACAGATTTCGGCTCCGTGGTGATCCGCAAGGGCGTCGGCGAGCTTCCGATGAACTTCCCGGATGACCCCGCCGGCATGAAGATCCGCGTTCCGGGGCTTGCGATCGCGGTCGACCGCTTCAACAGCTTCGGTTTCGCTGCGGTGCCCATTCCGCTCTCCGAGGTGCACACGGCCCTGCAGCTCGGGACCGTGGATGCGCGTTCGTTCTCGACCGCGGTCGAGACCTACACGCTGCGCGACGTGCTCGAGGCCAACATCCTTACCAACGACTACTTCGAGGTCGCCTTCTGGCTCGTGAACAAGGACTGGTGGGACGGCCTTTCCGAGGAAGATCGCACCGCCTTGCAGGCCGCCGCCGACAACACCATCGGCTGGTCCTGGAAGGAGGCCAAGAGCAAGAGCGACGAGTTCCTGCAGAAGGCGCGCGATGCCGGCATCAACGTGGTCGAGCTGAGCGACGAGCAGATGAGCGCCGCAAAGCAGATCGTCTACGACAACGAGTGGCCGGCGATGGAGGCCGTCGTTGGCAAGGAGATCATGGACAAGATCCGGCAGGTCGTCGGCGTCGAGTAGTGATTCCTGAGAATTCTCCAGTGACTGCGTCCGGGTGCTTCGGCACCCGGACGGCTTCTTGATCGGGGACCCGCCGACATGAGCCGGAAGTCGGACCATCGCTCCCGACCTTCCGAGGGTGCCTCGTCAAATGACAACGATCCCGATCATGACCGGTCCGAACCGCCCGAGCGCCTGAGCCCACTGCCCACGGGCGCATTGGCGGAGAAGCTGCGCTGGGTGCTCTCCGTCGAGGCCATCGTCCAGCGCGTCCTCTACGTCTTCATCATCGCCTTCGGCCTCGCCCTCGCCGGGCTGATGTTCACCCAGGTCGTGCTGCGCTACGCCTTCGCCTCGCCGTTCGTGGGGATCGAGGAGCTGTCGCTGCTCTTCGGCGCCTGGTTCTATTTCCTCGGCATCGCCTACGTCACCCGTGACGGCGAGCACATCCACGGCGGCATCCTGACCATGGTCGTGCGCAATCCGACCGCCGTGCAGGCCGTCCGCTTGGTCGTGACCGTGCTCAGCGTCGGCGCTTGCGCGATCTTCGGCTACTTCGCGATCAAGTACGCGCTCTTCGAGATCGGGACCGGCCGGCTGAGCTCCTACATGCGCTGGCCCAAGGGGTTGTGGTCGGCCTCGCTCATCGTCGGCTTCGTCGCGACCACGGTCTACATGCTGCTTCAGGCGGTCCACCAGTTCCTGGATCTGCAAGTCCGTCTCCGCGCGTCCAGGCGGAGATAACCGTGCTCGTCTTTCTCGGCTCTATCGCGCTCGTCGTCATACTGCTCTTGTCGGAGATGCCGATCGCGTTCGCCTTCGGCATCGGCGCGCTGGTGTTCGGCCTCGCGTCCGGCTCGGACATCTCCTTCCTCATCCCCTTCGCCTACCAGACGACCTCGAGCTTCGCCCTGCTCGCGCTGCCGCTCTTCGTGATGGCCGGCACCATCATGGCCGAAGGGGGGATGTCCGACCGCCTGCTCAACTTCGTGAACGCGCTGGTCGGCAGGCTGAAGGGTGGACTCGGCGCCGTGACCATCGTCACTTGTGCGCTGTTCGGCGCGATCTCCGGCTCGTCATCGGCGGCCATCGCCGCCATCGGGTCGATCATGATTCCGCGCATGGTGCGGGAGGGATATCCGCCCGGCCATGCGACCGCGCTGGTGGCCTGCTCCTCGGTTTTGGCACTCATGATCCCGCCCTCCATTCCCATGATCGTCTTTGCCGTCACTGGCGGAATCTCGGTGGGTGCTGCCTTTCTCTCAACCATCATTCCCGGCGTCTTGCTGACAGTCGTCTATGTCGGCTTGAACTTCCTGTTCCTGCGCAAGGTGAAGACCATCACGGTCGAGGAACGGGTTCCGGCCCGCGTCGCGGTGCGCCGCGTGGGCACCACGGGCGCCAAGGCCTTCTGGGCGCTGCTGCTGCCGGTCTTCATCCTCGGCAGCATCTACTCCGGTATCGCGACACCGACCGAGGCCGCCGCGATCGCCTTCGTCTACACGGTGGTCGTGGGCTTCGTGTTCTACCGGGGCCTCACATTGCAGAACTTCCCCAAGGCCATCGGGCGCGCAGCGGTCACCACAGGATCGATCATCGCGGTGCTGTTCTTCCTGTTCGTCATGAGCCGCGCGATGATTCTGGAACAAGTGCCGAAGGACGTGGCGGACGCGCTGATCGCGCTGACCGAAAACCGCATTTTCGTGCTCCTGATGATCAACCTGATCCTGCTGTTGATCGGCATGATCGTGGTCGACGTGTCAGGCAGCGTGCTCGCGGCGATCGTGCTGCTGCCGGTGGCGACGGAGATCGGCGTCCATCCCATCCACTTCGCGGCGATCGTCGGCACTAATCTCGGGCTCGGGAACGTCTCGCCGCCGTGCGCGCCCATGCTTTACATGGCGGCGGGGATCAGCAAGCTCTCGCTGGACAAGTACGTCGTGCCAACGATGAAGCTGTTGTGTTTGGGTCACCTGCCCATGGTGCTGATCGTCACATTCATTCCCGACCTCTCGCTGGCACTGCCCAGGCTGGTCATGGGGATTGAATAAGCACCGGCGCTCCTCCGAGAGCGCGTGCGCGACGACCACTCTCGAGCAATCGGGCAAGGGCTATATTACTGGCCTTCGCCGAGGATCCGGGCGCAGAGATCAGCGCCGGCATCGACCTCATCGTGGAGTGAACAATGCGATCGCAACGCCTCGTGCAAATCGTCGGCTGCCATGCGGAAGGCGAGGTGGGCGATGTCATCATCGGCGGCGTCGCCCCGCCGCCAGGTGACACGCTCTGGGAGCAGTCACGCTTCATCGCCCGCGACCAGTCGCTCCGCCGCTTCGTGTTGAACGAGCCACGCGGCGGCGTGTTCCGACATGTCAACCTGCTGGTGCCGCCGAAGGATCCTCGCGCCGACATGGGCTTCATCATCATGGAGCCCGAGGACACGCCGCCGATGTCGGGATCGAATAGCCTCTGCGTCGCCACGGTGTTACTGGAAACAGGCATCTTGCCGATGACCGAACCCGAGACGGTGATGACTCTGGAAGCACCTGGCGGCCTCATCCGGGTGCATGCCGCCTGCAACGAGGGGCGGGTCGACTCCGTCCGCGTGCACAACGTGGCTTCCTTCGCGGCGCGGCTTGGGGCCGCGCTCGAGGTGGAAGGGCTCGGAACGCTCACTGTGGACACCGCTTATGGCGGCGACAGCTTCGTGCTGGTGGATTCGGAGGCGCTCGGCTTCGCACTCAGCCCTGACGAAGCGCGGGACATCGTCGAGACGGGGATTCGGATCACCCGTGCCGCCAACGAGCAGTTGGGCTTCGTCCATCCCGAAAACCCCGATTGGCGGCATATCTCGTTCTGCCAGATCGCGGCGCCGCTTCAGAGCATCGACGGCGTTCCGACGGGCCGCAACGCGGTGGTAATCCGGCCGGGCAAGATCGACCGCAGTCCGACCGGTACCGGCTGCTCGGCACGCATGGCGGTGCTGCACGCGCGGGGCGAACTCGGGCTCGGCGACCGCTTCCGCGGAGTGTCGATCATCGATTCCGTCTTCGACTGCCGCATCGAGGGGGAAACCACCTTGGACGGACGCCCGGCGATCCTGCCGTCGATCTCGGGTCGTGCCTGGCTGACCGGTACGACCTAACTCCACCTCGACCCGCGCGATCCATGGCCGGAGGGCTATAGACTCAGCGACACATGGCCTCCCAGCGCGGAGGCCCCTGCCCCCGCCCCCAACAATGGTGCTCACGCCAACCACAACTAGAGCACTATCCGATCATACGTGGTCATATCCTGCAGCAGCGAAGTAGTTTTGGCACTCGGCGGGTGTGAAGTTGTCTGTGGCTTCGCCGATGGCGTCCCAGAGTTCTGGAAGGGTGCGGGCTGCGCGGCGCTTGAGGGAGGCCTTGAGCTTGGAGAAGGCCATCTCGATCGGGTTGAAGTCGGGGCTGTAGGGCGGCAGGAAGCGGAGCTCGGCCCCGGCCCTTTGGATAGCCTCGCGGGCGGCGGCACTGCGGTGGCAGGCAAGGTTGTCCATCACCACGATATCGCCGGGTTTAAGTGTCGGCACCAGCACCTTGTCTACGTAGGCGAGGAAGGCGACGCCGTGCATGGCGCCGTCGAGCACCATGGGCGCGGTCATTCCGCTCAGCCTCAGCGCGCCGACGAAGGTCGTGGTCTTCCAATGGCCATGAGGCACCGGAGCGCGGCAGCGGTGTCCGCGCAAAGCTCGGCCTGAGCGCCGCGCCATTTTGGTGGAAGCACCGGTCTCATCCACGAAGACCAGCTTCTCAGGGTCGAGCCCGGGCTGGGCTTCGACCCAGGCGCGCCTGCGCCTGAGCACGTCAGCGCGTTGCTGCTCGCTGGCGTGCGCCGTTTTGCCGTGAAAGTTTCTTCGGGACGGGCACGAGTAGGGGAATTACGACGAGGCGTCGCGTTGTCGGCGTGAGGCCGCGCTCGCGGTGCTTGGAGACGCGGTCGGACTTCGGGCTGCCCTGGATTGTGGCCCGGTGCCGACCGTGCTCCGACCAGGTAATGCTTCAGGCGGTCGCGGCCATGGCAGTTGGGATACGACCGGGCTCGAGCAAGCCGTGCCGGCGGAGCATGCGGATCCAGCGCGGGGCATTTCGCCTGACCATGAGGGCTTCGTAGTCGGCTTCCGGATCGTAGTAAGGCTTGGCGTCGCGCAACACGACGTAGAGGACCCGCAGCATCTTGTGCGCGGTGGCGACGATGGCCCGCTTGTAACCGCGTCGGATCATGAGAGCCTTGTGGTAGCCGCGGAACTGGCAGCCATGGGTTCGCGCCGCGCCATGAGCGCATTCGACGAGCACGGCGCGCAGGGTCTTGCTGCCCATGCGTGTGCGGGCGGCACGGCGCTTTCCGGCGCTTTGGCTGTTGCCGGGACAGAGACCGGCCCATGCGGCAAGCCGATCAGTGGAGCCGAAGGCGTCGAGGTCGGGGCCGATCTCGGCGAGGATGGCGCAGGCCGAGGCCCGGTCGATCCCGGGGATGGTCTGGAGAAGCAGGATGCGGTCCTCCCAGGGCACGAAGCCATCGTCGATGGCCCGGTCGAACCCCTGGATGCGCTCCTCCAGCGCATCGTGCTCGCGAAGCAGATCGCACAGGATCAGGCGGTCCGCAGCGCTGAGGGAGAGGCTGAGGGCGTCGCCGAGCCGCTCGACCTTGTGCGCCACATGGTGGCTGAGCGAGGCCAGGATGGCGTCCGGTCCGAGCCCCTCAGCCAAGCCGTCGAGAACCCGTCTCCCGTTCGTGCCGAAGACGTCGGAGAGGACACCGCCGACGCGCACGCCGCTGCGGTCCAGGACCTTCTGCACCCGATTGCGCACCCGGCTGCGCTGACCGACGAGGGCGCGCCGGTAGCGGGTAAGTGCGCGCATCTCCCGGAACGCCTTGGGCGGCACGTGGCTGGGGCTTGCCAGACCGAACTGACAGACCCGCGCCAGCCAGACGCTGTCCGCCACATCGGTCTTGCGGCCCTTCAGCTGCTTGACCTGCCGGGCGTTGACCAGCACCACGGAGATGCCGGCCGCCTCCAGCGCTTCGAACGGTGCCACCCAGTAGATGCCGGTGCCCTCCATCACTGCGGCATCGACTTTGCGCGCGAGCATCCATGCCACCATCTCGTCGATGCCGCTGGGCAGAGCCTCGAAGGTCCGCGTCGCGATCTGCGGCTCGCCGCCGCCGGGTGCACAGATGCGGATCGATGTGGTGATCTGCATCTTGTGCACGTCAATGCCGGCGGCACGAGCATGGACGACGTGCAGTGTGTCGGTTCTCATGATCTCACCTCTCGCTTGGGGAAGGCGGAGGCGGACGGGCCGGTCGGACTGAACACACACCCGCCTCGGGTGCGGTGCGGTTTGCCGCGCGTCCACGGCTCGGCGGCCGGGAACAATCCGGGGCTCGGAGCCGACCGGCCGGGGCCAGTTTTTGATCGGGAAGCAGTGCTCACCACTAAAACGACGGCCATTGTGCCGCCTCCACCGACCGTGACTCTAATGCCGCTATGCCACGCAGGGGCAGCGTTCATTCCCTCGACCGAGGCACCGGACTTTCATCATCCGGGGTGGATCGCTACACGCCGGCCATGTCTGTTTTTGAAGGTGATGCCCCGGCGGTGGAAGAAGCGCCATACGGTGCTCTGGGAGACCCGCAGCCCGTGCTCGTCCTCCAGATGGGTGGTGATCTCCGCCAGCGTCATGTCCGGGGTCTCTTCCACCAGTGCGAGGACCACCTCGGCCCGCGCCTCGATCCGCTGCGAGCGCCTGTCGCCGCCCTGCGCCCTCGGCCGATAGCTGCCCGTGCGGCGCCAGGCATCGACCCACTTGATCGCCGTCGACGGCGCGATGCCGAAGCGTCTCGCCGCGCCCCGGCGGGACATGCCGCCATCGACCACCGCCGTCACCACCCGGCGGCGCAGATCATTCGAAAGAGGTCGTGTCATGCAGGCTGGCCTCCTTCACCAGCCCGCGTCTTGAATCACATTTCCAAGCGATTGAAAATTCTAAAGATTCTCTAAGATCGAAAAATGCTCTAGCGAGCAACACCCGTATCGCTCTCGCCCTCGGACGCCGCCCACTGGATGGGTCCCGAGCATGTCGGGCTCGGGATTGACCTCGTCTACGACGTCGAAGGCTTCACCCGCGTCTTCGAGGCAAACAAGGAAAAATACTGGGCAGACTATGAGAAGCCGCTGACCGCGTTCTTCCAGCCCGAACAACTGCCCGAGGTGACCGAAGGCCTGCTGGAGCGCGGATACGCCGAACGGGAGGTGCGGGGTATCCTGGGCGAGAACTACTTGAGCGTGGTCCGCGCGGTGTGGCGCTGAAAGAACAGTAGCCTCGCTTATGCTGACGGTGTTGGCGGTAGCATTGCGGCTTGAGGATTGGCTCGGCGCGGCGGCAACCGCATGGGAAGGAGAGGTCGATGACTGTTCCTGCAACGCTCGATACCGTCGCCGTCGTGGGCAACGGCCTCGTCGGCCACGGCATGGCCCAGATTTTCGCGGCTGTGGGCCACCGGGTCGTCATGATCGGCCGGCGCGAGGGGAGCCTCGCCGCGGCGATGGAGAGGATTGCGAAGAGCCTCGCCGCCTTCGAAGCACACGGGCTCGTCACGTCCGGTGACGTGAGCGCCACCCTGGGACGCATCCGGACCTCGACCGATCTCGAGGACGCGGCGGCGGCGCAGCTCGTCCTCGAGGCGGTGCCAGCCGATCGTGCGGTCCAGGACGAGGTGTACGGGCGGCTCGACACGATCTGCGCGCCGCCCGCCGTCTTCGCCTCTGGGAGCGGGCAGCCCGCGAGCGAGCTCGTGTCTAACGTCACGCATCGCGGGCGTGTGGTCGCCGCCCACTTCTGGTACCCGCCGCAGCTCATTCCCCTGGTCGAAGTCTGCGCCGGACCGGAGACCGATCCGGACGTGGCGCCCTGGCTCTGCGACGTGCTGCGGGCGGCCGGGAAGGAGCCGGTGATCGTCGACAAGGAGGTTCCGGGCTTCATCGGCAACCGGCTTCAGTACGCGATCCTGCGCGAGGCCTGGGCGCTTTGGGCAGAGGGCGCGGCGTCGGCCAAGGCGATCGACACGGTGGTGAAAGCCTCCATCGGGCGGCGTCTCGCGATCACCGGCCCCATCGAGTCTGCCGACGTCGGCGGCCTCGATACGCTGCACGCGTTCGGCGCGTACCTCATCCCGCACCTGAATACGAACTCTCAGCCCGCTGCGGCGGTGACCCAGCTGGTGGATGCGGGGCATCGCGGCCTGCCCTCAGGCCGGGGGTTGTACGACTGGAGCGCGCGCGACGGCGCGGCGTTGCTCAAGGAACGCGAGGAGGAGCTGTTCCGCCACCTCGCCAGGGACAAAGCCCGGCGCTGACCACCGCCCGCCATCTCGAATACGCGACATCGGGCGTAGAGAATCGAGCCTCTTGGTCTGCGTTCATGAACAAGCCTCGTCACCGCACGGACGCGGCTGAAGGGTTCAGGATACCCTGTCGAAAAATTCCGTAACCGTGCTGGCCAGCGCGTCGCCGCGCGTCTCCGGCAGCATGTGGCCGCCGCCGTCCAGCGCGCGATGGGCCGCACCGGGGAACAGCGCCGCGAGTTCCGCGCCGAACCAGGGCGGCATCAGCTGGTCATCGGCCGCAGTCACGACCAGGGTGGGGCAAGTCAGGCCCGGTGCCAGCGGTCGAGCGTCGAAAGCCAGGATCGCCTCCAGCCTGCCCTCGATCCGGTCGGCATCCTGCGGCGCCGCGTTCCGGGCTAAATTCTCGAATGCCTCTGCGTGCGCGCGACGGTAGTCGGGCGGAAACAGCAGGCTGGCGTTGAACCAAGCGTAGCAGTACGGGTCGAGCGCCCGCGCGGCCGCCACGCGCAGACGTTGCATCGCTGTCAGATGCGCATCGCCGTGGCTCCACGGATTTGCCAGCACCAGCCCGGCAACCCGGTCCGGGCAGGCCGCGGCCAGCGACAGGCCGATGCCGCAGCCGGTGGAGTGGCAAAACAGGTGCGCTCTGTCGATCTCCAGCGCGTCGAAAAGCTGCGCAAGCTCCGCCGCGCGGCCCGCCATGGTCATGCCCTCGGGCACGGCCACGGGTCCGCTGCGGCCGGTGCCGCGCTGGTCGTAGCGGACCACCCGGAAGCGTCCCTCCAATCTGTCGCAAAACGGACCCACGCCGATTGGCCCGGTACTCTGCGGCAGCAGCATCGCCAGCACCGCGCCGCTGCCGCTTTCCTCGTAGTGGATGTCGCCGCCTTCGATCTGCGCCAGGGGCATGTGCAGGGTGTCCGTCGTCCACGACGAGGGGGCAGTCGGTTCCGGGCGACCCCCGCCTGGGAATTCCGTCGGCGACGGACCGCCTGGCCCTACGCGGGCGCGGGCGCTCCGGGGACGGGGAGCGTTGGAATGCGGTTCACATCCTTGTACAGCAGGTAACGGAAGAGCCCCGGTCCGCCGGCGTAGCAGGCCTGGGGACAGAAGGCGCGCAGCCACATGTAGTCACCGGCCTCGACCTCCACCCAATCCTGGTTGAGCCGGTACACGGCCTTGCCCTCGAGCACGTAGAGCCCGTGCTCCATGACGTGGGTCTCGGCGAAGGGAATGGACCCTCCCGGCTGAAAGGTCACGATGTTCACGTGCATGTCGTGGCGCAGGTCGCCCGAGTCTACGAATCGCGTGGTCGCCCAGGCGCCGTCTGTGTCCGGCATCGGCACCGGCTCGACATCGTGGTCGGAGGTAACGAAGCACTCGGGCGCATCGATACCGTCCAGGAGCTGATACGCCTTTCGGATCCAGTGGAAGCAGGCGGGCTCGGGTCCAGCGTTGGCGACCGTCCAGCGCGTTCCCGCCGCGACGTAGGCATAGCCGCCGGGTGACAGCGTGTGATCTGCATTATCGAGCGTGAGCCGCAATTTACCGGCCATGACGAACAGCACGCATTCGACGTGGCCGTCCGGCTCGGGCCGCTCGCTGCCGCCGCCTGGCTCGAGCTCGACGATGGACTGGGAAAACGTCGTCGCGAAACCCGCGACCGGACGCGACAGCACCCACGCGCGAGCGCCCTGCCAGTGCGGGAAGTAGCTGGTGACGATGTCGCGCAGCACGCCGCGCGGAATGACCGTGTACGCCTCGGTAATCACGGCGCGATCGGTCAACAGCGTCTGCTGCGGCGGAAGGCCCGCCACCGGCGTGAAGTAGCTGCGTGCGCTCATCGGTCGGCCACTTCTTGCCGAGTGCTCATCGCGCACGTTCCTCCTGCCAAGTCATCGCACCGTGCATGGCCGTCCGTCCCCCTGCCCCGCCACCACAGCGCGGACTCTGGCCTTGGGTTGGCAGGAAAATGGTCGGAGCGGGCGGATTCGAACCGCCGACCCCTTGACCCCCAGTCAAGTGCGCTACCAGGCTGCGCCACGCTCCGACCGGCCCGCACGACGCGGCGTATCGCTGCCGCGGGGCCGCGCGCACTATAGCGCCCGGCTCCGGGCACGGCCAATTCTTCGCATCAGCGCCTGGCGCTGGAGGCAAGCGTTTTGGTCAAGTCCTTGACTCGGGGCCCTGTCGTGGTTTCTAGTTCATTCACGTGGCGATTTGAGCGACCGGCTTGCGGCCACGCTAAACAAGCGCGCTAAAAGGTCGAAGGGAGGGACCCCGGCCAGCGCGGCCGGGGTTTTTGCATATGGGGCGGAGGACACGCGAGCGAGCCTGGTCACAGGCCACACAACTGGTGCGGGGCGGGATCGAGCGCTCGCAACATGGCGAAACGAACGAGGCACTCTACCTGACCTCGGGCTTCGTCTACGAGTCCGCCGCACAGGGCAATGCGCGCACGGCGGACGAAGAGGCCGGGTACGTCTACGGCCGCTTCGGCAACCCCACCGTCACCATGTTCGAGGATCGTCTCGCGCTGGTCGAGGGCGCCGAAGCCTGCCAGGCGACCGCCACCGGCATGGCGGCAGTCTTCGCGGCCCTGATGAGCCAGCTGCGCGCCGGCGACCACGTTGTTGCCTCCCGCGTCATGTTCGGCGCCTGCTACGTGGTGATCGACCAGCTGTTGCCGCGCTACGGCATCGAGACCGATCTCGTGGACGGCACCGACCTCGGCGCGTGGGAGCGCGCGCTCAGGCCGGAGACCCGCTGCATCTTCCTCGAAAGCCCCGGCAACCCGACCATGCCGGTCGTCGACATCGCTGCGGTCTCGGCACTCGCGCACGGCGTCGGCGCCCGCGTCGTCGTGGACAACGTGCTCGGCATTCCGACCGTGCAGCGCCCCTTCGCCCTCGGCGCCGACATCGTCGTCTATTCCACGACCAAGCACATTGACGGCCAGGGCCGCTGCCTGGGCGGCGCCATCCTAGGCGACGAGACGTTCTTCGCCGACGATCTCGTGCCCTTCATGCGCACCACGGGGCCGGTCATGAGCCCCTTCAACGCCTGGGTCATGCTGAAGGGCCTGGAGACCCTGGAGCTGCGCACGGCTCGCATGTGTGAGACGGCGGAGCGGCTCGCGGCGTTTCTCGAAGGCCACCCGGCCGTGGCGGCCGTGCACTATCCGGGTCTCGCGAGCCATCCCCAGCACGCGCTCGCGGCGCGGCAGATGAGCCGGGGCGGCAGCGTGATCGCCTTCGAGCTCGCGGGTGGGTGGGACGCCGCCTTTCGCCTTCTCGATGCGCTGGAGCTGATCGACATTTCCAACAACCTGGGCGATGCCAAGAGCCTCGCCACCCATCCCGCCAGCACCACGCATCAGAAGATCGGCGCGGACGCGCGGGCAACGCTCGGGATCGGCGACGGTCTGGTGCGCCTCTCGGTTGGGCTGGAGGCGGAGGAAGACCTGCGCGCCGACCTGGAGCAGGCCCTTGCTGCGGCCGGGGGCTAAGCCGCCCCCACACACGATCTCTTATGGCGCAGCGCGTGGTGCGGGTTTAGGCTGCCGCATGTCACGATTGTGAGTCTGAACCGCCGCAACGCCCATGAGCCTGCTCGAAGTTCGCGAACTGTCCCGGCATTTCGGCGGCCTGGCCGCCGTGAACAACCTCACCTTCACCGTGGACGAGGGCGCGATTCACGGGCTGATCGGCCCCAACGGCGCCGGCAAGACCACGACCTTCAACGTCATCAGCGGCTACTACAAGCCGACCGCCGGCGACATCGCGTTCGGCGGCCGCAAGATATCTGGGCTGCGCCCGAGCCGGATCGCGGCGCGGGGCGTGGTCCGCACCTTTCAGGCGACCACTCTGTTCCAGGAACTCACCGTCCTGGAGAATGTGCTGATCGGCTGCCACATGCAATCGAAGGTGGGCCCGTTCAGCGCGTTGCTGGGCACCAGTCGTCATGCCGAACGGGAGTCGGAGGCACGCGCCATAGAAATTCTTGAGTTCATGGGCCTGGGCGACCGTCGCGACGACGAGACGGTCAACCTGCCGCACGGCAACCAACGGGCTCTGGGCATCGCGGTGGCGCTGGCGGCCGAGCCCAAGCTGATATTGCTCGACGAACCCTTCACCGGCATGAACCCCGAAGAGACGCGGCAGATGATGGTGCTGGTCGAGCGCGTGCGTAGCCAAGGCGTGACCATCCTCCTGGTCGAGCATGACATGCAGGCGGTCATGGGGCTTTGCGACCAGATCACGGTGCTGAGCTTCGGCGAGCTTCTGGCGGAAGGCACGCCGGACGAAATCCGGTCCGATCCGGCGGTGATCGAAGCCTATCTGGGAACCGCCTGAATGCTGTTCCAGATCAAGTCGCTTTCGGTCCACTACCATAAGGTGCGCGCGCTGCGTGCGGTCTCGATGGAAGTCGACGAAGGCGACATCGTGACCCTGATCGGCGCCAACGGCGCGGGCAAGAGCACGACGCTGCGCACGGTCTCGGGCCTGGTGCGCGCGAGCGCAGGCGAGATCTGGTTCGACGGCGCGCGCATCGACAAGCTCCCGGCCGACGAAGTGGTCAAACGCGGCATCGCCCACGTGCCCGAGGGGCGGCATGTCTTCCCCGAGCTTACGGTCTTCGAGAACCTGAACACCGGCGCCTTCCTGCGGCGCGACAAGAACGGGATCAAGCAGGACCTCGAAGCCGTCTACGAGCGCTTCCCGCGTCTCAAGGAGCGGCGCACCCAATACGGCAAGACCCTCTCCGGCGGCGAGCAGCAGATGCTGGCAATCGGCCGGGCGCTCATGGCGCGGCCCAAGCTACTACTGCTGGACGAGCCCTCCCTCGGGCTCTCGCCGGTGATGGTGCAGGAGATCGCCAAGATCATCGTCGATATCAATGCGCGCGGCGTGCCCGTGGTGCTAGTCGAACAGAATGCGGAACTCGCGCTCAAGCTCGCGCGCTACGCCTACGTGCTGGAAACCGGCCGGGTCGCGCTTGAGGGCGAGGCCGAGCGGATTCGCGATGACCAGCACGTCCGCAAGGTGTATCTCGGCGGTTAGCGGTCAGGCCTTATGAAGGCCGGGTGAGCGGTTGGAAACTCGCGAACTCTTCTGGGAGATAAGCTCCCTCGGCCACACCCTCTTCTTCGTGGTGGCGGGCGCGGCGATGGCAGTCGCCTTCGCCGGCGTCGTTTGGCACGTCTACCGCTACGCTCGCGCACGGCGCAGCCCGGTCCCCGTCCACCCGTGGCGCGGCTTCTGGCGCATGGTGTTCGACGTCTTCTCTCAGCGGACCGTGCACCGGCGCGACCGGGCCGCCGGCCATGCCCACACGCCGATCCTCTACGGCTTTCTCCTGCTGCTGGCCGCCACCAGCATCATCACGGTCGAGTACGACATTTCGGAGCCCTTCTTCGGCTTCACCTTCTGGCACGGCGACTTCTACCTCGCCTTCAGCCTGATCGCTGATCTCGCCGGCCTCGGGCTGATCGTGGGCGTCGTCTACATGATGTGGCGCCGCTGGCAGGTCCGGCCCCCAAAACTCGCCTACCGGCGGGAGTATCGCGGCGAAACGGAGACACGCCCGCGCGCCCGCGCCTGGGAGTGGGACGACACGCTGTTCCTGTGGGCGCTGCTGCTGATCGGGGTGACCGGCTTCCTGCAGGAGGCCGTGCGCCTCGCCATGGACCAGCCTCCCTGGGGGCCGTGGTCGCCGGTCGGCTGGGTGCTCGCCCAGATCTTCCTGGGGCTCGGCATGGACGAAGCCGCTGCCGCGGCCGTGCGCCGGGCCAATTGGTGGATTCACGGCATCGCAGCCCTGGCCTTCATTGCGGGCATTCCCTGGACCAAGGCCAAGCACATCCTCGCCGTGCTCGGCTCGCTCTCGACCCGCGATGCCCTCGCCCTGCGCCGCCTGCCCAAGCCCGCGCCCGCTCGCGGGGCCGTCGCAGACGACGCCGAGCCGGAAGTCGGCTTCGGCAGCATCGCCCAGTTCTCGTGGAAGGACCTGCTCAACCTCGACGCCTGCACCAAGTGCGGACGCTGCCACGAGGCCTGCCCGGCCACCGCCAGCGGCGCACCGCTCAGCCCGCGCGATCTGGTCCTCGACCTGCGCGCCCATGCCGCGCAGAGCGCCTTCAGGCCGGGGGCGAACGGCGCGGCGCTGATCGGCGACGTGATCGAGGCGGAGACGCTCTGGTCCTGCCGCTCCTGTGGCGCCTGCATGGAGATCTGCCCGGTCGGCATCGAGCACCCGCCGATGATCGTGCAGATGCGGCGTCAGCTGGTCGAGGACGGCGCCATGGAGCAGCAGCTCCGCGATACCCTCGACATGATCGCCAACCGCGGCAACAGCTTTGGCGAGAGTCCGCGCAGCCGTGGTGGCTGGACCTCCGCCCTGGAGTTCCCGGTCAAGGATGTCCGGGCCGAGCCCGCCGAAAACCTCTGGTTCGTCGGCGACTACGCCTCCTACGACCCGCGCAACCAGGACGTCTCGCGTACCGTCGCGCGGCTTTTCCGTGCTGCCGGCCTCGACTTCGGCCTGCTCTACGAGAGCGAGCGGACCGCAGGCAACGATGTGCGCCGGGTCGGCGAGGAAGGGCTCTTCGAATCCCTCGCAGAGCACAACCTGGCGGCGATGGGCGCGGCCAAGCAGTTCGACTCGATCGTCACCACCGACCCCCACAGCTACAACACCATCCGCAACGAGTATCCCGACTTCGGCGAGGTCGCGCCCATCCGCCACTACACGAGCGTCCTCGCCGAGCTACTGGAGAGCGGGCGGCTCACCGTCGTCAAGCCCCTCGGCAGGCGGGTGACGCTCCACGACCCCTGCCATCTCGGCCGGTTCAACGGCCACTACGACGAGCCGCGCCGGGTGCTGGAGCTGATCGGCTGCGAGCTGGTCGACATGCCGCGCTGCCGCGACAACTCCTTCTGCTGCGGCGCCGGCGGCGGACGCATCTGGATCCCCGATCCCGTCGGCAAGGAACGGCCCGCCGAGAACCGGATGCACGAAGCGGCGTCTCTCGGTAATCTCGACACGTTCGTCGTTTGCTGCCCCAAGGACCTGACCATGTTCGAGGATGCCCGCAAGACCAGCGGCCACGAGAGCGACTTCGTCGTCCAGGACCTGGCGGAGCTGGTGGCCGAGGCCATCGACCTGAAGAGCATCGACCTCAAGGAGGTGCCGGCGCTGGTCGATCGTATCACCGAGGCTGCCGCGACCCGTATCGCCGATACCGTGGCGGACCGCCTGGCCGAGCGTCTCGCCGAAACCGTGACGGAGCGGGTGCTGAGCGAGCTTGCCGACCGGGCGCCCGCGCTTGCCGCAGCCGCCGCAGCGCCGCAGCCGGCGCCCACGCCCGAGCAGCAGGCTGAGGCGGCGCCCGCCGCCGGCCCGTGGCGGGCTGCGCCGGTTAGCCCGGCGACGCTGCCTCCCTACGAGGTGCCGGCGAAGGACGGCCCCCGCGTGCTGGTCGCGGTCAAGCGGGTCGGCGAGCTGAACCCCGAGTTCGCGATCGACGAAGCCAACCGCACGATCGCCGACGAGCACTTCGAGTACGAGTTGAACGAGTGGGACGAGGCGGCGCTGGAGGAAGCGCTGCTGCTGACCGAGAAGCTCGACGCGGGCGAGGTGGTTGCCGTCACCATCGGCCCGGACGATGCCGAGGAGACTCTGCGCCGCGCCCTCGCCAAGGGCGCGCACCGGGGCGTGCGGGTGTGGGACGAGAGCCTGCGGGACGCCGACCCCGTGACCCTCGCCCGCGTGCTGGCGGGCGTCGCCGCGCAGGAGACGCCGGACATCGTACTCACCGGCGCGCAGTCAGCCGATCTCGGCCACGGTGCCACGGGCTCGGCGCTGGCCCGCATCCTGGACCTGCCGCATGCGGCGGTCGTACTCGGCATCGAGTGGGACGGCGCAGACGCGATGACCGTCACCCGCGAGCTGGAAGGCGGCATGCGCCAGCAGCTCTCTTTGCCGGCGCCGGCGCTACTCACAATACAAACCGGCGGCAGCACGCCGCGTTACGCCACCATGCGCATGATCAAGCAGGCCAGGAAGAAGCCGATCGCGGTGGTGGATGGCACGGGCGTCGGTCTCGATCAGGCGGGCGCGGTCGTGCGCCGGCTCTACGAGCCGCTAAAGTCCGGGCGCGCGGCGATGATCGAGGGCGATGCGGCGGCCGTCGCCAAGACCATCGCGGATATCATTCGAGACAAGCGGGGAGAGGTGTGATGGCCGGGATCCTCGTCGTCGCCGAGCACTTCGACGGTCTCCTGCGCGACGTCACGCTGGAGATGATCGACGCGGCCGCCGTCGCCAAGGCCATCGCGGACATCATTCGGGACAAGCGAGGAGAGGTGTGATGGCCGGGATCCTCGTCGTCGCTGAGCACTTCGACGGTCTCCTGCGCGACGTCACGCTGGAGATGATCGGCGCTGCCGCCGAGATCAAGGACGGCCTCGGCGGCCCGCTCGCCGTCCTCGTCGTCGGTCAGGACACGGACAGCCTCGCCGCCGCCGCCAACCTGGAGGGAGTCGACGAGATCGTCACCGTCGCGCAGGCGGACGCGCATTTCGATCCCGCGCTCTATGAGGAAGCGGTTTGCGCCGTCGCCGAGGCGCGGCAGGTCCGGCTCGTCCTGATCGGCCACACCGCCGCCGGCATGGCTTTCGGGCCGGCGGTCGCCGCGCGGCTCGGCTCGGGCTTCGCGTCCGATGTCTTCGGACTCGCGCTCGACGGCGGCGAGCCCATCGCGACCCGCAGCGGTTACGGCGGCAAGGTCTCGATGGACTTGGCCTTCCCCGAGAAGCCCGTGATCGTGCTGACGCTGCGCGGCGCGACCTTCCAGGCGCCCGAAGCGGCAGGCAACGCGAGTATCGTGCCGGTCACGGTCGAGCTCGACGCCGTGCCCGGCGCCGGCCACCACATCGATTATCTGCCGGCCCCACCCGCCGACGTGGATATCGGCAAGGCGGAGTTCATCCTCTCGGTCGGCCGCGCCCTCGGCGAAGACACGAACCTGCCTCAGTTCGCGGCGCTTGCGGAACGGCTCGGCGCCACCCTCGGCTGCTCGCGCCCGGTCGCCGATTCCGGCTGGCTGCCCAAGGCCCACCAGGTCGGCCAGTCCGGCACGATCGCGGGCAACTGCTCACTCTATCTGGCTTTGGGTATCTCCGGCGCGGTCCAGCACCTGGCCGGCATGAAGCACGTGGACACCATCATCGCGGTCAACACCGACCCGGAGGCGCCGATCTTCAACGTCGCCCACCACGGCGCCTGCGTTGACATCTTCGAACTCGCCGAGGCCCTTGAGCGCGAGTTCAACTGACCCAACGCCCTGCCCTCACTGCAGCGGCGCCGCGCGCTCAAGGACGCGAATGCGGCTCAGCAACTGGTCGCGATCCACGTAGCAGCCCTGCAAGTGCCGCCGTCCGGTCGAGGGATCGAAGGCTGCACGCCCGTGCAACACGTGGCGGTTATCGAAGATCAAAAGCTCGCCTGGGCTGAGCCTGTAATGGCACTCCAGCGCCGGGTCGCGAAGCACCGTCCCGAAGGTGCGCAGCGCGCGGCAGAGCGCTCCCATGCGGTTCGTCGGCGCCCGAACGGCTCCCATCACGGCGAAGTTGAACCGCACTTCTGCGACCGAGCCGGCCTCATCCAGAGCAATGGCCGGCGCCCGGAAGCGAATGTCCGACTCGCTGTCCTGGAAACGGAAATCGATCGGCGTTCCGCTGAGCAACCGAAAGGCAGCAGGCTCCTGCGAGCGCAGCGTTTCCGCAGCCCGAAAACCGTCCACGAGGATCGAGTCGCCGCCCTCGGCGCTGTTCTCCAGGCAATGCAGCAACTGGTAGTCGGGCGGGCGTTCCCAATTGGGCAGATCGGTGTGGCAGAGCAGCCCGAGCGCCGTATAGGCGTTGCTGTTGGGCTCGTGCTTCGAGAGCACATCGAAATGTTCGCCGAAATTGGTCGCCCGTGCGGGGCCGATGAAACCCGCGAGGGTGAGAACGCTGAGCGGCTCGCGCGGGGTGTTGCGCAGGACAGCCACGCCGTAGTCGCGCAGGAGGCGGAGCCAGTCCAGCAGCGCGTCGTCGCTGCTTGTGACCGCGTCGTAGTCCGCGCCGGGCATGGCTCCTGAGAGCTCAGCGCCCCATGTGACGGGGACCGGGGCTAGCTGCGAACCTTCGTCGCTGCCGCCGCGATGCTCCCTGAGCCAGTCAGAGTCGTAGTCGCTGACATGACCCTCGGGCCTCCATTGGACCCGCAGCCCGCCCGCGTCGGTAATCGAGACCGACTCGGCCTCAAGGTCGGGCGGCACGGAGAGCGGATCGAAGATTCGTTCCAGGGTGTCCGGGTGCCGGCATTGCGGACAACGACAGTTGTCCCGCAACCAGAGATGGTGAAATGTCCCGGCGGTACCGTCGTCCCAGGTGACGCGAATGGAGCGCGCCTGCCGCCTTACGCTGCGGAGCCGAGGGCTTCCCGCACCATCTCGTGAAAGTAGAACACGCCGTTCTCGTGCAGTGGGCTGAGCGGACCCGCCTCGTACACGCCGGCCTCTAGGTTCTCCTGAATGATCGGCGTGATCCATTGGTCCTCCTTCGAAACCTGGACGCCGTATTCCAGCGTCGCCTCGAAGTCCTCCATGCTGACCGAGTCCGGCCGCCAATAGTCGTAGACCAGGCGCGTCTGGCGCGGGCCGACCGGCTCCATCCGCATGAAGGAAAGCCCGTCCGGGTACGAGTTGAACGCAAAATGGGGAAAACGCCAACCGAAAGCGCCGGGATGGTTCGAGCTCCCCTTTGTCGGAGCCTCGTGAAGGCTGCCGCCCTCGAAGTTGATGACCCTGTAGCGCTTCCAGTCGAGGTCGCGGTGCAATCCGGGGTGCAGCGGAGGGATGTGATAGCCCTCCTGGTAATTGTCGACATAGGTCTTCCAGTTGCAGTCGACAACAAACTGCAGGCGCCGCCCGAACTCGGCCCGTGCCGGCGCGGTTCGTTCCACCGCGTCCTCGATCGGACCGAGCCACTCGATGAGCGGCGGCGCCTCCGGGTCCAGGCATACGAAGACCTGGCCGCGCCAGACATCGACCGAAATGGGGAAGAGAGACAGCTCGTCCTTTGGAAAGTCTGGCGCCTCGCCGAACAGCGGCACGTGATCGAGTGCGCCGTCCGATCGATAACGCCAGCCGTGATAAGGGCATTCGAGGGTGCGGCACTGCCCGCTCGGCTCGGTCAGCAGCTTCGACGCCCGGTGCCGGCACACGTTGTGGAAGCCGTGGAGCGCGCCGTTATCCGAGCGGCGCACGAAGACCGGAAACTCGGCGGGCGTGGCCGTAATGTACTGGCCCGGCTCAGCCACGTCGGCCTCGCGTCCGATCCAGAGCCAGTGGCGCGAGAAGATGGTTCGCCGTTCGGCCTGATAAATCTCCGGGTCGCTGTACCACTGCGCCGGCAGCGCCCACACGGTGGCCGTCCCCATGCGCTCGCTGATCCCACTGTGGAGGTCGTTGGCCGGTTGCCCCTCAGACGCCATCGCGCGCCCTCACTCTTCAGCCTTAGCGGCCGCAGTCATGCGTCGATGCGGTCCACCGCCCCGCCCTTGGAATCGAAGCAGGCAGCGGTCAAGGTGCCGCCGAATCCTGCGCCGCCATCCACCGTCGCCACATAGCCGTCGAGGCTGACGCCACCCTGCGACGGGTCGAAGCCCCGAATGATCTTCTTGTATTCGGCGTAGGGCGGCGTGAGCTGGGCGAGCTGATCGGCACCCCACCAGAAGGCGTCTCTCTGGGCATCGATCGGACGCGATGGATCAAGCCCCGAATTCACGAAGAGTAGCGCTCCATCGTCGGTGACGGCCGCCTGCCGCACGCTAGCGAGCAATTCCTGATGCCCCGGATACAGCTCCATCCTCGCACGCACTTCGCCAAGCCAGCGCGCGATCTCTTGGGAGCCGTTGCCGATCCGCTCCTGCGCCTGGGCGGCTCCCCACCCATAGGCGGCGAGTGTCTGCTGCACACCCTGATTCATCATCCAGGCCAACACGTCCGACGGCTCGACCGAAAGATGGAGGCGGAACAGCTTTTGCCACATTTCTTCCTGGCTGCCGCGCAGGTAGGCCACGTCGCAGAGGTTCATGTGTGGCACCGCGAGCAATGCGCTGCGGAAGGCCACCATCTCGTCGATGGTGGCGGCAACCTCACGGCCGTGACCAAGGAAGTTGCCGAGATAGACGATGCGGTCGCCAGGCTCGAAGCGCTCTTCGATGCCGCCGTGCAGCTCGGCCAGCCTCGACGCTTCGCCGTGGATCGCGCCGACGGCCCAAATTCGACCGCCGCTGCGGATCGTCACGAACCGTTCGTTGGTGGCGCAGCCCACTTGTTGAGGGGAGGCCCGCTCCTACGCCGCGCGTAGGACGTCCTCGAGCTTGTTCGCGGCTTGCTCGGTATCGGTATTGTCGACCGCTGCGAACTCCCGCGCCAGGCGATCCAGCGCCGCCTCGTACATCTGGCGCTCGCTATAGCTCTGGTCCGGCTGGCCAACGTTGCGGTGCAGGTCCCGCACGACCTCCGCGATCGAAACCGGATCGCCGGAGTTCAGCTTCGCCTCGTACTCCTGGGCGCGCCGGCTCCACATCACGCGACGCTGGCGTGCCCGCCCCCGCAAGGTGGTGATCGCCGCATCCATGGTCTCTTTCGAGCTCAGCCGGCGCATGCCGGCCGACTCCACCTTGTCGGTCGGGACCATGAGGGTCATCTTGTCCTTCTCGAAGGCCACGACGAACATCTGCAGGGTCTGGTCGGCCACCGCCCGTTCGTCGATGCCGGTGATCCGACCGACGCCGTGGGCCGGATAGACCACGTGATCGCCCACCGCAAATCCGTTGACCTCGGTCAGGACCTTCTTCTTGCGCCGTGCTTCGGCGGCCGTACCTGCCTTAGCCGCGGGGACTGCCTTGTTGGCCCGCTTGGCCCTGGTCCCACCCTTGGCCTTGGTCTCCTTGGCGACTTTGGTGTCCTTGCCGTTCTTTGCAGTCTTGGCGGCCTTGGCGCTCTTCGCGCGCCCGGCCGCACCTGCCGGCTTCACCGTGTCCCCCTCCTGTGCCTCTGGCTGCTTCGCCTCCGGCCGCGCCGCGGGGCGCCGCGCGCCAGACGCCGCGCCAGTGGTCTTCTTGGCCGCTGTCCGAGCGCGCGCCGATGCCTTCGATCGCGCTGCTGTACTCGGGGAGGAGTAAGACCGTTTGCGGGCCTTGGCGGTGGTCTGTTCTTTAGCGGAAGTCTTCGATTTCGACGGCGCCTTGCTGCTCACTGTGTCTCGAATTCCCTGTCCGATTGAGATTAAGGCCGCCCTCAAGCGGCCTTACGCCAGCGGCGTTCGGTCAGTGCTCCGCCGCGGTCGACCGGGCGCCGATCGCCCCGCCGCATTGCATTGCACAATACCAGAGTCGCGGTGCAATTTCCAGGGCTTGGCCTGCGCGCTTAATCCCCTTCGCCCGGCTTGTCCGAAAAATACTTCTCGAACTTGCCCGATTCGTCCTTGTAGTCGTCCGCGTCCCCCGGCGGCTCGCCTTTGCGCGTGATGTTGGGCCAAATCTCGGCAAACTTTGTGTTGATCTCCAGCCACTTCCCCTCATCGTCGTCGCCTGCGGTATCGGGAATAATGGCCTCGACCGGACACTCCGGCTCGCACACGCCGCAGTCGATGCACTCGTCCGGGTGGATCACCAACATGTTCTCACCTTCATAGAAGCAATCCACCGGGCACACCTCGATGCAGTCCATGTACTTGCACCGAATGCAGGACTCGGTCACCAGATACGTCATTCGCTTTGTGCTCCGTGCTTCGCTTGTGCGTGCGCCGCAGCCGGCTGCTTACGTGGCGGCCGCTCGCTCCGCTCCCTGTCCGACTCGGGCGAGGACACGTTTGCGCGCTTCCCCTCGTTCCCGGTCCGTGATGTGAAGCAAGCCGCCGATGCGGCGAATCAGATTGGCTTCATATGCGTGAAGCCGACCATCAGCATAAACCACCTCCCACAGCATCTCCATCACCGCGAGACGATCCGCGTGGTCGTAGCGATCGTTTATGGCCCGCGTGAAGCGGTGGAGATCGGTCGCTTTGTGGTGGGCGGCTTCGGCCTCCTCGATCAGAGTGCCGGCCTCGGCATCGTTAAGCCCGAAATGCGCGCCCAAGGCTGCACAAATCGCGTCGCGCTCGTCGCCGTCGAAGTGTCCGTCCATACACGCCGCCTCGACCAGCAGCGCCGCCGCCGCGAGCTTCGACGCTTCGGCAGCCACCGGCTCGTCGCCGGTGGCGCCCGCACCGCTCAGGAGGATCTTGATCCTGTCAATCACGGGCGCTGCGTATCATAACGGCGGCGACCGACTCAAGGGGTGCCCGGACGCCCCCGCCATATCAGATCTGTCCTACTCCTGCTCGATTTCCTCGTAAAGTTTCCGCGCTTCGGGCGCAGGCCCGCGCCTTTCCGCCACTGCCAAGATGCGAACGATTTTCACCATTCTGCCTTGCACGAAGGTGAGCACGTCGCCGGGACCGACAGTCCGATGCGCCTTGGTGGTGCGGCGGCCGTTAACGCGGATGCGCCCGGTTTCGCAGGCCTTCTGCGCAAGCCCCCGGGTCTTGAAGAACCGCGCGTACCAGAGCCACTTGTCCAGCCGGCTCGCGGCGAGGGCGCGGGCGTCGCGCGTCACGACGGGCGCGCGCCTCCGATGGCAAGCTCGCTGAGCTTCGCAAAAGGAGAATCGGGGTCCACCCCCCTCCCCCTGCGGCGCGCCTTCTCCGTCGGCCGGTGTGGTCGCGTGCCGCTCCGCCCATAGCGCGGCAGACCATCGGTGCCGAGCCCCACCATGGCGTAGCCGAGGGCCACGAGAATGTCGTCGAACTTGGCCCGCTTGCAGGCGGCCAGCTTGAGCAAACCGGGGTCGACGGCGAAGGGCTCCTTGCGCGCCGCCTTGCGCAGCCGCGCGGCGAGGCGCTCCGCGATATCCGCACGGAGCACCTGGGAGCCCAGGGGCACCAGGCCGAGCGCCGCGTAGCACGCGTCGGGGACGGCCGGGTCGCGGTCCATCGAGACCGCGGAGCCCGGCGCGGGCGGCGGCGTGCCGGCGCCGCTCCAGGCCCACCAGAGAAGGCCTGCGCAGCGCGAGCGCGCCGGCTTCAACATGGCGGGCAAGAACACGGTGAGCGCGCCGAGCCGGACACCAGCCGCGCCGAGGGCGCGCCGCCCCGCAGCGTCCAGCGCGGCGATCTGGGGGCTAAGCGAGCGCCGGGGCACGCAGCCGAGCGCTTCGCTCAGTGCAAAGGCGATGCCGCGGGCCGAGCCGTCCAGCGCCGCCTCACGCAGCGATACCAGGGGCCTTGCGTCGTGCGCGATGCGCCGATCGAGCCACGACTGAAGGCGCCTGCGCACGCGCTCCCGCTGCGCCGCGCTCAGATGATCCTCGCCGATCAGCGCAATCTGCGGTCGGAGCGGCGTGTCGCCCTGCCCGAGACGCGCAATTGATGCACCTTGCCAGGCGATCTCGCCCCAGCGGGGCGCGTCTTCCCGCCCCGCCTCAAGCCCGAGCGTGAACGCACCGTCGCCGTCAGACACCGCGGCCGCGACCCGCCGCGCCACCTCGCGCTCGACCACGCGGTTGGCGGCCGCGAGAATCTCTCGGCTGCGCTCGGCCTCCGTGTCCGGTCGAAAACGGAAGCCGTCGAACGCGCCGGCCCGCTCGCCTTCCACCGTCACCGCGCCGTCCTCGCCGACCAGCGCGAAGAGCGCCTCGTCCGCGCGCCTGCCGATACGGGCTATTCGCGCTCTCCGATTGACGAAGAGCTGGGTCAGCTGCGCATGGAGAGCATCGGAGAGCGAGTCCTCGAGCGAGCGCGTGCGCTCCTGCCATCCGCGTGCGTCGTCCACCCAATCGGGGCGGTGGGACACGTAGGTCCAGGTCCGCACATGGCTGATCCGGGCGGTCAGCGTGTCAATGTCTCCCTCGGTGGGCGCCAGCCGCTCGATCGAACGGCCGACCCAATCCGGCGGCAGGCGCCCGCTTTCGACCAGGGAGAGGTAAATCCGCCGCACGAGGCCGACGTGATCCTCCGCCATGGTCTTGCGGAAATCGGGAATCTGGCAGACCTCCCAGAGGAGCGCGACGCGGTCCGCACCGGTCAGCGTCTTCGCGATTGCCGGATCGCGGGCCAACACGAGCAACGTGCGATGGTCGTCCGCATCGTGGGTGCGGCGGAGACCGGGCAGCGGCGGCGGCTCAGCCAGCGATTCCGCCAGTTCGGGCAGTGAGTCGAAGGAGAGCGCGGCGTTGCGCCAATAGGCCCGGTGCACCGGCGGGAACCGGTGATTTTCGACCGCCTGAACGAGGGAGGGCTCGAAGGGTTCGACACCCCCGGTCGTACCGAAGCTGCCGTCCCTGAGGTGGCGGCCGGCGCGGCCGGCGATCTGCGCGATCTCGGCTGACGTGAGCATCCGCGTCGTGCGGCCGTCGAACTTCTGATAAGCCGAGAATGCGACGTGATCCAGGTCCAGGTTGAGCCCCATGCCGATGGCATCGGTCGCCACCAGACTGTCCACCTCGCCCGCCTGATAGAGACCCACCTGCGCATTGCGCGTGCGCGGGCTCAGCGCGCCCAGCACCACGGCGCATCCGCCTCGTAGCCCCCGCATGCGCTCGGCAAGGGCGTAGACCGATTCGGTCGAGAACGCGATCACCGCGTTGCGTGGCGCAAGCCGCGCGAGCTTGCAGTGCCCCTCGTGCGCAAGCGTGGAGAGCCGGGGGCGGCTCGTGAACCGCGCTTCGGGGACGAGTGTGCGGATCAGCGGGCGCATCGTGTCCGCACCGAGGAACATGGTCTCTGCCGTTCCCCGCGCGCGCAGGAGTCGGTCGGTGAAGACGTGGCCGCGCTCGCGATCGCCGGCCAGTTGGACCTCGTCCACGCCGACGAACTCGACCTCCCTGTCCAGGGGCATCGACTCGACGGTGCAGACGAAGTAGCGGGGCTCCTCCGGGATTCGCCGCTCTTCGCCCGTCACCAGGGCGACGGCTTGCTCCCCCTTCTCCTCGACCACCCGATCATAGACTTCGCGGGCGAGGAGGCGGAGCGGGAAGCCCATCATCCCGGTGCGATGGGCCAGCATGCGCTCGACCGCCAGATGGGTCTTGCCCGTGTTGGTCGGGCCGAGCAGCGCGGTGACGGAGGCGTTTTCGGCGTCGTGCCGAATCATGACAGAAAGTTTGGCGGTCCAGCCCGATTTGGCAACCCCATGAGCAGGCGCCATGGCGTTCCTCACTTCGTAATCGCGGGTATGCCACGTCCCACAGATGGCTAGAATGATCGTGCGTGGAAAATACGTCTCGCTCATTGGGAGGTTATCGAATGACTCGTCTTTGGAAGATTGGAGCCGGTGGCTTGGCGGTTGCGGCTCTTGGACTCGCTGTTGCAGCGTGCCAACCGTATGAGATGGCTGCGACGACTCAAGACGCTGCAGTTCAAGATGCGGCCGCTCCGGCCGGTACGATGACCGTCGCCGAAATCCAGGAACTTATCGTAGGGAATACCGTCATCAGCGTTGAAGCCAAAAGAAATATCGACGCGGCGGAGTATTTCGCTTCCGATGGAACAGCGAAATTGAAGGCGAAGACGCCATTCGGGACTTTCAACTATGACGGAACGTATTTCTTCGATGACGTTGGCCAATTCTGCACGAATTATCCAAGCATTCCGCTTGGCCCCAAGGAATTCTGCAAGTACGTCACGCCGCTAGGTGACGGCCGGTATGAACAGTCCGACGGCATCGTCATGGAACGATTTCTCGCAGGCGAACAGCTCGACGAGCTGGAATAGGCCTTCGCTGCGCCTGCCCTCGTCGCTCGAATGAGCGAGCACGGGCTTGAACCACCCGCAGGTTCGTCACATATAGCGCTCCGAATTGACGGCGGACGGGCGCATCGGAGGGGATGATGGCGAACACCAGCGGGGAACGCCACGCGTTCCAGGCCGAGGTCAGCAAGCTGCTTGGCCTCATGGCCAACTCGCTCTATCGGGACAAAGAAATCTTCCTGCGGGAGTTGGTCTCGAACGCGTCCGACGCCTGCGACAAGCTGCGCTACGCCGCGATCACACAACCCGACCTGCTGGGCGACGACGCCGCGCTTGCGGTGACCATTACGCCGGACAGCAAGAGCAGCGTGCTGGTCGTAACCGACAACGGCATCGGCATGAATCGCCAGGAGTTGATCGACAACCTCGGCACCATTGCGCGCTCCGGCACAGAGGCCTTCGTCAAACAGATGGCCGACTCGCGGGACGATGACGGGAAGGACGGACAGGACGAGCAAAGCGGGAAGGAGGAACAAGACGGCCTGGCAGCCGGGCTCATCGGCCAGTTCGGCGTCGGCTTCTACTCGTCCTTCATGGTGGCGAAGCGCGTCGACGTCGTGACCCGCAGGGCAGACGAGGCCGAGGGCTGGCGCTGGCGCTCGGACGGGACCGGATCGTTTTCCATCGCGCCGGAGGTCGACGCCGCCCGCGGCACCCGGATCGAGCTTCACCTGCGCAAGGACGCGCGGGAATTCCTGGAGCCGCTCCGCATCCGCACCATCGTCAAGGCCTACTCCGACCACGTCGGCCTGCCGATCTGGCTCGAGAACGAGAGCGGCCAGAAGGAAATGGTCAACGAGGGCTCGGCGCTCTGGAGCCGGCCCAAGAGCGACATCGACGAGGATCAGTACCGCGAGTTCTATCACCACATCGCCCACATGCCGGGCGACCCTTGGCACACCATCCACCTCCACGCCGAAGGGCGCATCGAGTACACGGCGCTGCTCTTCGTGCCGGACACCACGCCCTTCGATCTGTTCGACCCGATCCGCCGGCACCGGGTGCGGCTCTACGTCAGGCGGGTCTTCATCACCGACGAATGCGAGGGGCTGATCCCGCCCTACCTCCGCTTCATGCGGGGTGTGGTGGATTCCGCCGATCTCGCGCTCAACGTCAGCCGCGAGACCCTCCAGAACGATCCGATCCTGGCGAAGATCAGGACCGGACTGGTCAAGCGCGTCTTCTCCGAGCTGGAGAAGCGCGCCAAGAAGACCCCGGAGGAATACGCGTCGTTCTGGGACAACTTCGGCGCGGTGCTGAAGGAGGGGTTGTACGAAGACGCAGAGCAGAAGGACCGGCTGCTTCCCCTCGTCCGCTTCCGCTCCACGGGCGGCGGTGAGCGCTGGCTCTCGCTCGACGACTACGTGGACGCCATGCCTGAGCAGCAGGAAGCCATCTACTACATGAGCGGGGAGGATGCCGACGCGCTGCGCCGCAGTCCCCAGATCGAGGGTTTTCGCGCCCGCGGCATCGACGTGCTGCTCATGGTCGACCCGGTCGATCAGTTCTGGCTTCCGGTAATCGGCGCCTACAAGGAGAAGCCGTTCCGCTCGGTCACGCAGGGCGCGGCAGACCTGGACAAGTTCGCGGTGAGCGAGGAGGCCAAGCCGGATGAGACCGACGCCACGCCGCCGGGCGAGATGGATAAGCTGATCGCCTTGGTGAAGCTGACGCTGGCGGATGCCGTCAAGGACGTGCGCACCTCTGAGCGCCTGACTGACAGCCCGGTCTGCCTCGTCGCCGACGAGGGTGACCTCGACATGCACCTGGAACGGCTGCTGCGCCAGCACAAGCACGAGCTGCCGGAGCAGAAGCGGGTGCTGGAGATCAACCCGTCACACGATCTGACCCGGGCACTGGCGCGGATGGTCGGCCAGAAAGGCGCAAGCGAGGCGCTCGAGGACGCCGCGCACCTGCTGATGGATCAGGCGCTCATCCTCGAAGGCGAGCCGGTGCCCGACCCCTCGGCCTTCACCAAGCGCCTTTCGGGTCTGGTGTCGCGGGCCCTCGCGGAGTAATCGTCCGGCCCCGCGCCCGCCACGGCCGGGGCCTACCCTTCAACTCTCGTCCATCCAGACGATGTCCGCGCCCATGATGCGGCCCTTACCGCGATTCTCCTGCACGAGGACGGCACAGCCGTCGCCCATGCCATCGGCCATGCGCGATAGCTCGTCCGGCCCGAACTTGAGGGTCATGGCGCCGCCGGTCCAGCGCCCGATAGAGCGAAAATCGCGCACCACGTGATAGTTGGTCAGCGTGCGTCCCCGGTTCTCGCCGGCGTCGACCGCGGTCCTGTGCTCTCGATCGACGGAGACGAGCCAGACCGTGGCCTCTCCGTAGTAGCCGTCGGAGTGGCCGATCTCGACGGATAGTTGGCCGGTGCCGCTCGACGTGAGCGCCACGGGGACCCGCCTCGCTTTCACGGCCTTCGACGTGGCGATGGCTTCGCTCACGGCCCGCTTGTTGGACCCTACCGCGTGGCGGGCGCCGTCAATTACGAGCTGGGGCGTATAGACGTAGGCGATGCCGAGCGCACGGGCATAGTCCCGCTGCCGATCCGTTGTCTCCTCGGTCGCGAAGCGATCCTCCCAGCCGATGTAGTCCCAGTAGTCGACGTGGAACGAGAGCGCGACCACATCGTCCCGCGTCGCCGCCAGCTCCCCGAGATAGGCATCGGCCGAGGGGCACGATGAGCAGCCCTGGGACGTGAACAACTCCAGAACCACCTTGGGGTCGTCCGCGCGCACCGCAGCCGGAACGGCCACGAGCGCCGCGACGAGGAGAAGAGCGCCAAGCTTCTTTTTCACAATCATGGCGCGATGGTAGCACGCGGGCGCCTGACGAAATCGCAAGGCCAATCACGTTTGGGTGAAGGATGCGCCGCGTCTCTCAGCCCGCGCGTCCCTCGGTCTTCGGCGGGTAGAGCCACGCCTTCGGGCGCCCGTCCGACTCGCCAGCCGCCACCGCTTCCAGCCCCGGCGCGCGCTGCTTGGTTAGCTTCATCGTGATGTGATCGCCCGAGGTCGTACGCCCGTAGCGCGCCGGATTGTCGGCGCTCACGCAGCTCGGCAGGCACTCGATCTCTGCGTCGTAGTTGGGCTGATGGAAGAAGATCAGCGACAGCCGGTCGAGGTGCGCCTTGTCGCGGGGCGGATTCGCGATGCGGTGCATGGTCGAGCGCCAGCGGTCGTTGGTCCACTCGGCCATCAGGTCGCCGAGATTGACCGAGAAGCTGTCGGGAAACCACGGCACGTCCTCCCAAGCCCCTGACTCGGTCTGAATCTGCAGCCCACCCACGGCGGTGTCGCAATGCACCAGAGTGAGGCTGCCGTAATCGGTATGGGCGCCGCCGCGAAGCTGCTCCGGCAGCGGCGCATCCGGCTGCGACGGATAGTAGATGGCGCTGAAGTTGGTGATGTGCTCGTCGATCTTGGCCTGAAAGAAGCCCTCGGGCATGTCGAGCGCCACGGCGAAGATTCGCATGATATCGGCGGAGAGACGCGTCATCTCGCGGTAATAGGCCTCCCACACCCGCGCCATGTCCGCAGGCCGGTCCGGCCAGATGTTGGGGGCGAAATAGCGCGCGCCGGCCGGGCCGTAGTGATACTCGTCGTAGGCCGCATCCACCGGCCCCATGCTGTAGGCCTCCTTGAGGTCCGGCGGGCGCTCCTCGTCCAGGCTGTAGGCTAGGCTCTCCGTCCCAGGCGGCGTGTAGCCGCGATAACGGTCGGCCGGCATCTTGTGCTTCATCTTTTCCCAGTGGGGCCGCGCGAAGAAGCCGCGCGAGACACCGTGCATCTCGTCGATCAGCGATTTCGGTACCCCGTGGCCCGCAACCACCAGCCAGCCGAACGCGCGGCAGGCGTCGTCAAGCGCTCTCGCCGTGTGCGCCTTGTCCCCCTGAGAACCGTGGAGGAAGGGTTCGATATCGATCAGCGGGATCATGGTCTGTCGCTCGTCGTCGCGGTTCGGGAGCGGTTTCTACCCCGGCGCCAGGAGCCGCGCACCTGCTGCGTTCCGTGGCCTGCCCCGGCCGGCTCAGTTGCGCGTGCCGAGTATCTCGCGGGCCTCCGCCGGCGTCGCCGGCTCCGCCCCCAGCATGCGGACTAGCGCCACCGCCTGCTCCACCAGCGCCGCGTTGGAGGGCGCGAGAGTACCCCGCCCAAGGTAGAGATTGTCTTCGAGCCCCGTGCGGACATGGCCGCCGCTCAGCACCGAGAGGCCGGCGATGGGAAGCTGGTCGCGGGAGATACCGAAGGCCGCCCAGTGCGCGCCCTCCGGCAGCAGGCTCTTCATGTAGGAGAGCGCCTCCGGAGTCGCCGGCGCGCCCCACTCGATCCCCAGGCAGAGCTGGAAGAACCCCGGCTCCGGGACATGGCCCTTCTCGATCAGGTTCGCCGCGAGCCGCACGCCGCCCACGTCGAAGACCTCCAACTCCGGCACGCCCCCCCACTCCCGCATGTTATCGGCCATGTAGCGGAGTTGCGGCGGCGAGTTGATCATCACGCTGTCGTCGCGCACGCCGCCCGAGTTCATGGTCGCCACGTCGAGGCTGCAAATCTCGGGCCTGAGCTCGCCCACGTGGGCGATCCGCCTGGCCGGCGCCGTGAAGGTCGTGCCGGGCCCGTAATCGAAGGGGTCCTCCACACCGGGGCTGAGGCGCGCGCCGTAGCCCGTCGTCAGGTTGAGTACCACGTCGGTCTCGCTCTGGCGGATTCGGCCGGCGGTCTCGCGGTAATGATCGAGCGCCATGCTGGCCTTTCCGGTCTCGGGGTCGCGCACGTGGACGTGCACGATGGCGGCACCAGCCCTGGCCGCATCGAGCGCGGATTGCGCGATCTCCGTCGGGCTCACGGGCACTGCCGGATTCTTGGCCACCGTGTCCGCCGAGCCCGTCACCGCGCAGGTGATGATGACTTTGCGCGCCATGTTTTCCCTCTCTCGCGTCACGCCGTCCTGGGCGAAGGCCCTCGGCGATGATGGCACGAATGGCTTTGACCCGCGACTGCATCACCGCCCGCGCAGCGCCCGGCTTGTACTCGATCGACATGGCGCGATCCTGGCGCAGGGGACGCGCCCCGTGCACCGCACCTTGGTCCGGGGGCACAGGGCGAGATGAGAGGGCTGCCTTCTCTTCTCCGTCATCACGCGGGAGCGCATCGCGCTCCCGCGCGCGTCAGCCTCGGACCCTGGCGAAACCTGCGCCTTAGCTCTGGCTCGCAGCCCGCTTCTGCGCCCGCGCCCAGGAATCGCGCAGGCCCACGGTGCGGTTGAAGACGGGCCGCTCGGGCGTGGAGACCGGATCGGGGCAAAAATAGCCCTGCCGCTCGAACTGCACCGTCTCGCCCGGCGCCGCGTCGGCAAGGCCGGACTCCAGCCGGCAGCCGGTCAAAACCGTGCGCGATGCCGGATTGAGGTCGTCCCACAACGCGCCGCCGTCCGCACCCGGCAGCGGCTCGCTAAACAGCGAGTCGTAGAGCCGCACCTCCGCCTCCACCGAGTCATGCGCCGAGACCCAGTGCAGCGCGCCTCTCACCTTGCGCCCGTCCGGCGCCTGGCCGCCGCGGGTCTCCGGGTCGTAGGTGCAGCGCAGCTCGGTGACCGCGCCGGACTCATCCTTGACCATTTCCCGACAGGTCACGAGGTAACCGTAGCGCAGCCGCACCTCGCGGCCGGGCGCCAGCCGAAAGAACTTCTTGGGCGGGTCCTCCATGAAGTCGTCCGCCTCGACGTATAGCTCCCGCCCGAAGCGGACCTGCCGGGTGCCGGCGTCGGGGTCCTCGGGGTTGTTGAGGGCGTCGACCCACTCGCCCTCTCCTTCCGGGTAATTCTCGATCGTGAGCTTGAGCGGGCGCAGCACCCCGAAGCGGCGCGGCGCGGTCTTGTTCAGCCGCTCGCGCACCGCATGGTCGAGCATGGCCTGCTCCACCAGGTTGTCGCTGGTCTTGGAGATGGCGAGCAACCCCACGAAGTCGCGGATCGCCTCGGGCGGCACGCCCCGCCGGCGCAGGCCGCGCAGGGTCGGCATCCGGGGATCGTCCCAGCCGTCCACCCTGCCCTCCTCCACCATCTGCGTCAGCCGCCGCTTGGAGAGCACGGTGTGGCTGAGGTTGAGGCGCGAGAACTCGTACTGCCGCGGCACCGTCGGCACCGGCAGGTGCTCGATCAGCCAGTCGTAGAGCGGGCGGTGATCCTCGAACTCGAGCGTGCAGAGCGAATGGGTCACGCCCTCGATCGCGTCCGACTGCCCGTGCGCGAAGTCGTAGGTGGGATAGATGCACCAATCCTCGCCGGTGCGCGGATGGGCGGCGTGCAGGATGCGGTAGAGCACCGGGTCCCGCATGTTGATGTTGCCCGACGCCATGTCGATCTTCGCCCGCAGCACCCGCGCGCCTTCGGGAAACTCGCCCGCCCGCATGCGGCGGAAGAGGTCGAGGCTCTTCGTCGCCGGTCGGGTCCGGTAAGGGCTGTTGCGCCCCGGCTCGGTGAGCGTGCCGCGATGGGCGCGGATCTCCTCGGCCGAGAGGTCGTCAACGTAGGCGTCGCCGCTCTGGATCAGGTGCTCGGCCCACTCGTAGAGGCGCTCGAAATGGTCGGAGGCGAAATAGAGATGGCTGCCCCAGTCGAAGCCGAGCCAGCGCACGTCCTCCAGGATCGCTTCGATGAATTCGTGCTCTTCCTTGGTCGGGTTGGTGTCGTCGAAGCGCATGTGGCAGCGCCCGCCGAACTCCTGCGGCACGCCGAAGTTGAGGCAGATCGACTTGGCGTGCCCGATGTGGAGATAGCCGTTGGGCTCGGGCGGGAAGCGTGTCACCACCTCGTCATGCCGCTCGGCCGCGAGGTCGGCGCGGACCACCGCCCGAATGAAGTCGTCGCCTGCGCTCATTGTGTGCTCTGATTGCCCACTATTCGTTGCCCGCGATTCGGAGCACCCGGCGGCTGAGCGCGGGGTCGTGAAAGGCGGCTATCATCGCCTCGGCCTCTTCCGGAGAGGCGTCCTCGATTCCTAACCGCCGACGGTCCGCATCCAGCTTGTCGAAGTCGATTCCGCCGCGCTCGTGGCAACGCACAAGCTCGACGACCGGTTTGCCGTGCTTGGTGATGACCACGCGCTCGCCGTTCTGGGCGTCCCTGACGAGCTTGGAGAGATGTGCTTTCGCGTCGCGCAATGCGTATTCCATTGCCGGTGCTTTCAAAGGCCTTGGCGGTCGTCGGACCCTACGCTGCGGGATGCCCGTGCGCAAAACCATCCGACCACATTGTCTGTTTGATCGGGAACTGTGGCGCTACTGGAAGTGCGGCATGACCTCGCTGGCGAAGAGCTCGGCCGAGGCCATCGCGTCCGCGCCACTTACGCCCGGCATGTGCATCCAGCAGATCATCTCGCTCGGGTTCACCGCCGCCTGGTAGTCCTGGATGCGGCGAATCGCGAAATCGGGATCGCCGATGATGTAGCGGTCCTTGAAGGTCGCGAACGCGACCTCGGTGGGGTCTTCGATCACGCTGCCGTCGTCCCGCCGCAGCACCCGGTCGCCGGCAGCAGACGCGGCGCCGTAAAGCACGCGGTAGAGATAGTCCACGGCGGGCGCGGCCTTCACCTCCGCCTCCGCCATGGTCGGTGCCACGAACACCTGGCGGATCACTGGCCGCTCCGGGATCTCCCAGCCGGCGTCGTTGGCAGCGGCCTCGTAGGGCCGGAAATGCTCCTCCAGCTCGGCGAGCCCGTGGCGCGGCGACATGATCTGCACGCAGCGACGCGCCGCTGCCCGGCGCAGCGAGCCCGGCGCCGAGACCCCGTACCAGATGGGCGGGTGCGGGTCCTGAACCGGCTTCGGTGTCACCCGCCCCTCCGGCACCCGGTAGTAGCGGCCCTCGAAAGAAAACTGCTCTCCGGTCCAGGCCTGGATCATTAGGTCCAGCGCCTCCTCGAAACGGCCGACCCGCTCCTCCCGAGGCACGTTGTGGGCAGTGAACTCCTGCGAGACGTAGCCCGGCGCCACGCCGAAGACGAAACGCCCGCCGGAGAGGTTGTCGATCACCGCGACATCCTCGGCAAGCTTGAGCGGCGCATAGAGCGGCACCAGCAGAACCGCCGTGCCGATTCGCATCCGCTCGGTGACCGCGGCGGCGCCGGCCATCGCCACCAGCGGGCCGGGGCAAAAGCTGTCCTTCTGGACATGGTGGGAGCACTGGAAGGCCGAGACGTAGCCCAGCTCCTCCGCCCGCGGCAGGCAGCGCAGCATGTCCCGGTAGGTTTCCTGGCTCGCGATGCCGCTCTCCGGCGGCACCTGATGAGCGAACAGCAGACCGAACTTCATCGCGCCGTCCTCGTCGTGTCTGCGGCCTCGGGCGTCAGGCGTGGGTGTCCGAGAACGCGGCGCCCGAAATTCCGGAGAGCCAGCCGTCGTCCACGCGCAGATTGGTGCCGTGGATATGGGCGGCATCGTCCGAGCATAGGAAGAGCACGGCTGCGGCGATGTTGTCGGGCTCCATGTAGCCCTTGCGGGTGGCCAACATGCGGGCGAGGCCGGCGTTGAAGGCGTCGTCGGTCCATTGGTGCTCGGTCATCTGCGTGCGGATGAAGCCGGGTCCCACCGCATTGACGTTGATGCCGTCGGGCGCGAGCGCCATGGCCAATGCCTGTGTGAGGTTGAGGAGCCCGCCCTTCGCCGCGCAATAGGCCTGGGCGGTACCGAACCCCTGAATGGCGGCGATAGACGTGATGTTGACGACACGCCCGCCGCCGCGCGCGCGCATCTGCGGCGCCACCGCTTGAATGAGGAAGAACACGCCCTTCAGGTTGATATCGACGTTGCGGTCCCAGATCTCCTCGGTGGTCTCGTCGAACGATGCCTGCTCGAAGACGCCGACGCAGTTGGCGAGCAGGTCGATCGGGCCGAGATCAGCCTCTACCTCGGCTGCGAGGCGCCGGCACTCAGCAACGCTGCTAAGGTCGACCCGATAACAGCGTGCGCCTGCGACCGGGCTCTCGCCTGCCACCGCGTCCGCCAGCGCGAGCTCGGCGCCTTCGGCGGCGAATCGCTCGGCGACCTTGCTGCCGATGCCGCCCATCGCTCCCGTGATCAATGCCCGCTTTCCCTCTAGCCTCATCGCTCGCCTCCCCTCGTTATGCCGTTGACACCGCCTATTCCATGAGTGCGACTTTTTCGGGCTCAATCTTGACGATCACGCGCTGCTCTCCCTCCTGGCGGTAGGGATAGCTGTCCAGGTCCAGATACTTCTTGGCCATCGCGTCGATGTGTGCGTCGGCGTCCTCGTGCTCCATCGCCACCACGCGGCCCTGGATCATGGCCTGCTGGTAAGGGTTCTCCATGTCGAACACGGCGATCGCGACCCGCGCGTCGCGGCGCATGTTCTTGGGTTTCACCCGCCCTTCCGCCGTGTTGAAGACGATGTGCGGGCCGTCCGTGTGAATCCAGATGACGGACGCCTGCGGCCGCCCGTCCCCCATCACGGTCGCCACGGTCGCGAAGTTCTTCCCGTCCAGCAGCCGTCTTGCCAGATCCGGCAACTCAACCATCGCTTGTCTCCCTCTCCGTCCCGCCGTCGCGGCGCCACCATACAAGCGGCACGCAACCATAGCACGCCCCGGCGGCCGTCTTAGTCGCGGCGCTCAACGACGCCGGGCTCCAGCTGAATTCCGCCGACATTCTTGAGAGGCAGCGCCGTGATGGCGTCGGCGAGCGGATAGGCCTGATCCCCCGGATAGAGAACCCACAGATGCTGCAGGCCCAGGTCCTTCATGACGACATGCATGGACTTCGTCGTGCGCGGCGCGTCGGTGCACTTAAACTCGAAGCCCCAGCGCCGTCCCCGCCGCAGCAACAGCAGGTCGAGCTCGGCTCCCCGCTGGGTGGCGTAGACATATGCCTCGTGCTCGCTGTGCGCGAGCAGCGTCTGCTCCAGGGCAAACCCCTCCCAACTGGCGCCGTAGCGTGGATGCACCGGCAGGTCGGACGCCTTCTCGAGTCCCAGCAGGAAGTGCAGCACGCCGCTGTCGCGCAGATAAACCTTGGGTGACTTGACGATGCGCTTGCCGAGATTCTCGAACCACGGCGGCAGAATCCGGACCATGAAGGCGCCCGCCAGCAGGTCGCGATAGCGGTTTACTGTGGTGACACCCACGTCCATCGAGCGCGCGAGCTCTGCCGCGTTCCAGGTCTGCCCGTGGTAATGCGCCAGCATCCGCCAGAAGCGGCCCAGCGATTCGGGCGGCACCCGCGAGCCCAGCCCTGGGATGTCCCGTTCCAGAAAGGTCCGGGTGAAGGACCGCATCCAGCGCGTCCAAGCCGCCGCTGAAGGTGCCAGCCACGCGCGCGGAAAGCCGCCGCGCATCCAGAGCTTGTCCTGGTTGGTCGCCCCCACCTCGGCCAGTGAGAAGCCGCCCACATCAACGAAGAGAATTCGCCCCGCCAAGGTTTCGGAGACCCCCTGAATCAGATCCCAAGACGCGCTGCCCAGCAGCAGAAAGACCGCCTTCCGGTCCGGGTCGTCGCAGATGGGGCGCAGCACCTCGAAGAGTGACGGCAAGCGCTGTATCTCGTCGATAACGACTAGCCCTTCGCTGCCGCCCAGCAGCCTCTCGGGCGTTCCCGACAATGCCTCTCGCGTCGCGGCCACCTCCAGGTCGAGAAGGGTGGACGGCCCCGGCCACTCGTCCGCAACTCGGTGCGCCAGCGTCGTCTTGCCCACTTGCCGGGCACCCAGCAAGGCGACCGCCGGCACTTCGGACAGCCCCTGGACGGCGGCAGCCAGAAGCGCGGGACGCTGGATAAATTGTTGCATATCGTTCGTCTGACGTACGATTTACAACAATAAATATAGGGAACGTCAGGGCGGAGTCCAGCGCGATCATGCGCCTGGTGGCGCGCCGCCGCCGCGCGTCTACGGAGCGCTACGTGCGCCCCCTCTCACGCGACCCACTCGTTGGCCTCGTCGCTGTCGCCGGCGACGGTGGTGCGGACCATGCGGCGCGGCTGGTCGGGCGGATGGCCGAGGCCCCGGTGCAGCACGCAGCGGTTGTCCCATATGACCAGATCGCCCACCTGCCACTTGTGGATGTGGATGCGGGGCGGCCGGCAGGCGTCTGCGCAGAGCTCCTCCAGAAGCTTGCGGCTCTCGTCGTGGTCCTCGCCCACGATGTGGCTGGCATGGCGGCCGATATAGAGGTTGCGCCGCCCGGTCGCCGGGTGCGTGCGGATCACGGGCTGCTCCACCGGCGGCAGATCGTCCCACTCGTCCTGGGTGATGCCGCCCATGCCGCCGACCTTGCCCTGGCTGTAGGCGTAGCTGTGCAGGGCGGATTTGTCCGCGAGCCAGTCCCGCATAGCGGCATCGAGGGCATCATAGGCCGCGCGCATGTCGGCGAAGGCGGTCTCGCCACCGGTCTTGGGCACGATCTTCGCCGTCAGCAGCGAGGCCTTGGCCGGGATGCGCTTGTACGAGCTGTCGGTGTGCCAATAGTTGTTGCCCTTCAGCAGCCTGCCCGTGTCGCTGTCGGTGCCCCAGAGCGTGCCGTCCTTCTTGACGTTGGAGAGGTGGATGATCGCCGGGTCGCCCTGCGTGTGGGTCTTGGTGAGGCTCCGCTCCAGCGGGCCGAAGCGGCGGCTGAAGTCCACCTGCTCCCCTTCCGAAAGGTGCTGACCGGGGAAGATCAGGACCGCGTGAGCATGCCACGCCTCCTCGATGGCCGCGAATGCCTCGTCGTCGAGCGCGGCGAGCCGGACATTACTGACCACCGCGCCGAGAGTGGCGTCGGTCGGCGTGATCTCAGGAGTCATGGCGCCCTCCCGTTGCGTCGGCCTACTCCCTGGCCCACCCCGGAATGTAGCAGGGCCCTGGAATCGCCGGATAGCGTTCCAGCACCGCCTCGTCGATCTCGATCCCGAGGCCCGGCCCGTCCGGCGGCTCGATATGCCCGTCGACCACGCCCGCATAGCCCTTGGCGAGGTCGGTGCGGAACGGGTTCACCGTGGCCACGTCCGCCTCGTAGATCAACCCGTTGGGGATCGCCGAGAGCAGGTGCGCGTTGCCGGCGGCGCTCAGGATGCTGTGGCTGGTGTGCGGCGCCATCGGGATGTGCCAGGCGGCGGCCATATCGGAAATCTTCTTGAGCTCGCTGAGCCCGCCCGACTTGCAGAAGTCCGCCTGGCAGATGGAGACCGCCCGCCCCTCGAAGAGCGCGCGGAAGGCCGGCCTTCCGTAGTGGTTCTCGCCGGCCGCGATGGGGATCGCGGTACGCGTGCGCAGCTCGGCATAGGCCGGGATGTTGTCCGGCGTGAACGGCTCCTCCAGCCAGTACACCCTGTTCTCCTCGCAATAGCGCAGCACCTCCGGGATATCGAGCAGGTCGTAGCGGGTGGCGGCATCCACCGCGATGTCGAGATCGTCGCCGAAGGTCTTGCGGATGTGGCTGACCCGCATGGCGTCCCGAGCCGGGTGATCGCCGACGCGCATCTTGATCGCCGTGTAGCCCTCGGCCACCAAAGTGGCGACCTCTTTCTCCAGCTTTTCCGGCGGTTTGAAGCCAAGACTTAAACCGCCGGCGTAGGCGCGGATTCGCTTCTTGGCCCCGCCCAGGAGCGTGTAGACCGGCAAGCCCAGCAGCTTGCCCTTGAGGTCCCAGAGCGCGTTGTCGATGCCGGCGAGCGCCGTGATGCTGCCCGCCCCCAAACCGTGCGTCACGATCTGCTGACGCTCCAGCCGGTGCCAGATGCCTTCGCTGTCCAACGGGTCGGCGCCGATGATGAGCGAGCCTAGGCCGTCCTGGATCACCGTCGCCATGGCCGTGGGGTTCTGGCCGTGATGGGCCTCGCCCAGGCCGACCGCGCCGCTCTCGTCCGTGATCCGCACCAGCACGATGTCGCGCTTTGTGTTGGTGCCGAGGCCCAGGCGCACGAAGTTGCTCTCGAACGGGCACGAATGTGCGCTCGCGCGAACCTCGACGATTTTGGCCATCCCCATTTTCCTCCCCGGTCGCGGGCCACGGCGGTCGCGCGCCGAAGCTAAGCCGCGGCGGGGCTGCCCGCAAGCCGCGCCTTTCCTCCCTGCCGCTCTCCCGCGCGCACGACCCAGCGAGCGCGTCACCCCGCTGAAATCCGAGAAGCCGCGCCACCGGCATCAGCAAAATGCGTGGCGACAAATTTGAATCGTTTGGCTCAATTTGGACAATCAAATGGATAGTTCGATTCACAAGATTCAGAAGGGGTGTCGCAATGACACGAGCACACAGGCTCTCAGGCCGCACCGCAGCGATGCTGCTTGCCGCACTTGCGATCATAGTCGCAAGCATCGCCGATTTCGGTCAGGCCTTGGGCGCCGAGACATGGCGCGGCCTCGCCATCGCGCCGGAGCACCGCTGCGCGCCATACGACCGGGGCGATTACCGCTATTCGCAGTCGGTCGAGGCCAAGATCGTGGCCACCATGGGAGGCAGGGTCTACGGGCCCTATACGGGGCGGCACTATTCGACCACGCGACAAACCGATATCGAGCACATCGTCGCCGTCTCCGAGGCTCATGACAGTGGGCTCTGCGCCGCCGGCCCCGATCTTCGGCGACGCTTCGCTTCCGACCTGCTCAACCTGACCCTGGCTGCGCCCGAGGTGAACCGCTGCGGAAGCGGCGGAAAATGCGCCTTCGATTTCGCAGAATGGCTGCCGCCGTTGAACCGCTGCTGGTACGCAGCGCGCATCGTCGCGGTCAAGCGCGCGTACGCACTGACCGTCGACCGGCGTGAGGCTGCCGCACTCGAACGGGTTCTTTCGGGCTGTGACTCCACCGAGATGATCGTGACCGCAGCGGTTGCCGGCTCCACGGGCGCACAGCCTCGCACCGTCTCGGCGTCCGACGTGCTCGCTGTTTATGACGACAATCGCAACGGCCGCATCACGTGCGCGGAGGCACGACGCCACGGCATCGCACCCGTACCGCGTGACCATCCGGCCTATCGCTACATGCGCGACGGGGACGGCGACGGGGTGGTCTGCGAATAGAGGCCGGAACCTCATCCACCTCGACCAAAGTTCGGCGCGTTTCGCACACGAGCCGGTCGGGTCAGAATGCCGGCGACTCGCCAGAGACGGGAGGGCGCCATGGAGCCGGTACAGATCCCCCAGCGCGTCATCGACCGCGTGCTGCGCCGGCGCGGCCGGCTGCACGCTTTCGAGAACCTGGACGCGGCGCGCACGGCGCTGCTGGTGGTGGACCTGCAGGTCCACTTTATGCGCGAGGGCAGCCCGTCCGAGATCCCCCACGCCAGGGCGATCGTGCCGACGGTCAATCGACTGGCCGGCGCGCTCCGGGCCGCCGGCGGCCACGTCGTCTGGCTGGTCTCCACCTACGGTCCGGAGGAAGACAGGAACTGGGCCAACCTCGACACCATCCTGGGTGAGGAAGCGGCGGCGGTCTTTCGCGCCGGCCTCAGCGAAGGCGTCGAGGGCCACGCGATTTGGCCGGCGCTCGACGCGCGCGACACCGATCCGATGGTTCACAAGAACCGCTTCGGCGGCTTTATCGGCAGCCAGGGACGCCTCGCGCGCGCGTTGCGCGACCTCGGGGTCGACACGGTCCTGGTCGTCGGCACCGTCACCAACGTCTGCTGCGAGACCACGGCGCGCGAGGCCGCCGCCTACGACTTCAAGACGGTCATGATCTCGGACGCCAACGGCGGCCGCTCGGCGGAAGAGGACTCCTGGACCTACGCCGTCTGCCTCGCGTCTTACGGCGACGTGATGACGGCCGACGAGGCACTCGAACGCCTGGTCCTGCCGGCGCATTGATCCACGCAGATCGTGCCCCTGAGCACGGTCCGACCGAACGGGATCGGCCCCGGTTGACGCGCGGCCCTTCTCGCACAAGCAGTACGACCGGAAAATCCCCCTCCTCTTCCCGGCCTCTATATGGACGCCTCCCGGACGCAAGGGTTGATTTGGTGTGAGTGGCGGCCAGGGTGCAGCTCTATATTCGGCCTGTTGGTGCGGGTTTTGTCCTGCTGGCCCCGATGGTATCTGCTGATCCGCGCCTCACTCTCCGCACGGGCTTTTCGCCCAAGGGCCGGGTCAGGTTTGGCGGATTGCGGTCTGACCTGTGTGCCATCACACCTTGTCGCGCCTTGCGCACTCTGTCTGCGGCTACCTCCTGTGTGGCCTTGTCTCTGCCCGCGTCGGCCGCGCCTACGCCGGTCTTGCGCCGTAGTTGGGCTGATAGTCCCGCTCATGGGCCTGCAGGGCCCAGATGGTGCGCGCCATTTTGTTGGCGAGCGCCACCGTGGCCACGTTCGCTGGCCGCCGCTCGGCCAGACGTACCGCCCATTCAGGCGGCGCCTTGCTGTTGTTGAGCGCGGTCCGGGCGCCATGGATAAGCAGGGTACGCAGGTAGCGGTCGCCCCGCTTGGAGATGCCGAGCGTGCGCACCCGCCCGCCGGTGCCCCTGTGGCGCGGCACCAGGCCGAGCCAGGCCGCGAACTCCCGGCCAGACCGGAACGACACCGGATCGCCTATCGCAGCGACGGCTGCCGTCGCCGTGATTAACCCGACACCGGGGATCTCGGCAATGCGCCGGCTGGCTGGGTTGTGCCTGTGCCACTGCGCAAGGCGACGCTCGACCTCATCGATCTCCTCATCCAGCCGATCCAGTCGCGCCCACTGCTCGCGCAAGCTCTCGATAACCGTCGCCGGCAGACGCTCCGAGAGCCGCTCCAGCGCACCGGGCATGCCACGCCGCAGCCCCGCACGGCCCCGCGCCATCACCTCGCCGTACTCGGCCAGAAGCCCGCGCAGGCCGTTGCTCTGCGCCGTGCGGAACTTCACCAGCTGCTGGCGCATGCGGTGCAGCGCCAGGATCGCCTGCTGCTCCTCGCTCTTGATCGCCACCGTCTTGATGCCCGGCTGCTGCGCCGCCGTCCAGATCGCCCGCGCATCGTGCGCGTCGCTCTTGTTGCCAGCCACGAATGGCCGGACCACCTGCGCCGGCAGCAGACGGACCTCGTGACCGAGCGCGTGCAGGCGCCGCGCCCAGTGCTGCGCGCCGCCACACGCCTCCATCGCCACCACGCAGGGCGCGCGGTTGGCGAAGCGCTCCAGGAAGCGCGCCCGCGTCAGCCTCAGTTCCTTGACCTCGCCCGTATCCATCTCCATCCAATACAGCTGAAAGACGCGCTTGGCCGTATCCACGCCGACCACCGTTCTGCTAGGCTTCATCTCGGACCCTCCGGTTTGCCCGGGAAGACACCGTATCTTCCCCTGGCACTTAGATGCCGTCGGCCCGCGAGGGTCCACCCTCCCGAGCGACACCATCAGGGGTGGGAGGTGTCCATTCTCCGCCCTTCGGATTCCTCTGCGAAAGGGGCTCGACAGGGTGTTGGGGAAGGCTTTTGGCGCTGGGCGGTGTTGATGGAGGCGGGTGTGTCGCCATCGTTGGACGATCTTGTGTCTGAAACGGCGGTTTGCGGGCGCACTGGTCGGTCAGCAGCCCGCAATCAGGCTGGCGCGGCGCAGGTTGCAGGCGGTGGCAGCGGCGTAGAGGCGGGCGGTGTTCCTCTCAAGCGTGAGGCTCTTCGCCCGCCTCAGCCCGTAGAGGCGCTTCAGCGCCGAAAAGACCGCTTCCACCGGCGCCCGGCGCCTCGCAATGAGATCGTTGCGGCGCTGCTGCCAGGGCGGCAGCGAGGCCATGTGCTTGTTGCGCCGGTGCATGATGCGGTCCTTGATACCGGCGGCCTTGAGCCTGGCCCGTCTCGGCTTGCCCTCGTAGGCGCGGTCGCCGTAGACCGCCCCCTCGTCGCCGCAGACCAGACGATCCGCAACCTCGCTCTCGTAAGTCTTGGCTGAACTCAGAACCAGGCGACGGATCAGCCCCGAGCCCTGGTCCACACCGAGATGCGCCTTGTAGCCGAAGACCGCGCGGCCCTTCTTGCGCGTCCAATCCGCGCCCGGCTCGCGCGCACTCCTGGCGCCAGCACCGGCCGCATAAGGCGGCGGCCGCGAGGCCGAGGCCACCAAGGTCGCGTCCATCAGCGTGCCCTTGCGCAGGATCAGACCGGCGGCATCCAGCTGGCGGTTGATCTCCTCGAACGCCGCCTCCAGGACAGCGCCCGCATCTGCGCGGAAGCGGCAGATCGTGGTCTCGTCCGGCGTGCCCCCGTCCAGCGCAAAGCCGCAGAAGCGACGAAACGAGAGCCGGTCCAGCAGCGCCTCCTCCAGACCGGGGTCCGAGAGGTCGTAAAGCGCCTGAAGATAGAGCGCCTTCAGCATCGACAGCGGCGCATAGGGCGGGCGCCCCCGCCGTCCTTCGCGCACCCGCGCAGCCAGGCGCTCGAGCCGGGACCAGTCGATCAGCCCATCCAGCCGTTCCAGCTTCCGGTTCGTACCCAGCCCCGCAGACATGAACGCTTCCGCAAATCCCAGCTGACCCGTGCCGCTCATCGACTCGACCTCCACATCGTTGCTGCAACGAATCACATGCAACGAAATCCGCAAACCCCCTTTCGCAGAGGAATCCCCGAGGGGAGGAGAGGGAGAGTTGGCCGGCGCCGCTTGCGTTCCCCCTCCGCCTTCGGGGGGACAGGGGCATAAGAGCTAACTTGTTTGTCATGTCGGCACTCCGTATTGTGGGTTGGTGCGCGCTGCGGGGAGGCTTGGCGGATGGACGAGGAGTGGGAAGTGGTGTCGTCGTTTCTGCCCGAGGGCTGGCGGGAGTTGGCACGGGAGACCGGGGCCTTGAAGGGTCTGCGCAAGGACAAGTCGGTCGATGCCCTGCTGCGCACGCTGTTGCTGCATCTGGCCTGCGGACACTCGCTGCGCGAGACCGTGGTGCGTGCGAGGAAGGCGAACCTGGCCGATCTGTCCGACGTGGCCTTGTTGAAGCGGCTGAGGAAGTCGGGGGATTGGCTTCACGCGTTGTGCGTCGCGCTGTTTCGCGAACAGGGGATGGCGATGTCGGCCGCTGGCGGGTTCCAGGTCAGGGCCTTCGACGCGACGACGGTGAAGGAGCCGGGCCGGACCGGGGCGCTGTGGCGCCTGCACTACAGCGTGCGCCTTCCGTCGCTGGCGTGCGACTTCTTCAAGCTCACGGCGAGCGAGGGACGGGGCACGGGCGAGGCGTTCTCGCAGTTCCCGGTCGGCGAGGGCGACTTTGTGCTCGCCGACCGGGCGTACTCGACTGCTGCGGGCCTCCACCACGTGGTGTCTGCGGGGGGTCACGTCACCGTGCGCGTGAACACCGGGTCGCTGTCGCTTCGAACGCGCGACGGCGCGCCGTTCGACCTGCTTGCACACGTCACGACGCTGAAGCGGGTCGGCAGCGTGCGATCCTGGCCCGTGCTGGCGGTCGGCGACGGCATCGCGGTGCCGGGGCGCGTGTGCGCGATCAGAAAGACGCAGGAAGCCATCAGGCTGGCGCAGCGCAAGCTGCGCAAGGAGGCCGGGCGCAAGGGCAAGCAGGTTCGGCCGCGAACCCTGGAGTTCGCGCGCTACGTCATCGTGTTCACGACCTTTCCCGAAGCGGCCTTCAGCGCGGCGCAGGTCCTGGAGTGGTATCGCACCCGCTGGCAGGTCGAACTGGTCTTCAAGCGCTTCAAGTCTCTGGCGCAGTTGGGGCATCTGCCCAAATACGACGACGAGAGCGCCAAGGCGTGGCTCTACGGCAAACTCCTGGTGGCGCTGCTGGTGGAAAAGCTGATCCGTCATGCCGGCACGGTTTCCCCCTGGGGATACAGCCTGGAGGCGGGCCGCACAGCGCCTGGCGTGACTTCAGGTTCATGCTCAACCAGGGCGTGCGAGCCATCGAACCCCATTTGTCCCTCGCCGAGGTGATCGACCAATGGAACCAGATCTCCAAATCCCTCTCCGAACCGTCCCGGCGGCGCCTGACCCAAACCGCGGAACGCTTCATCGAAGAACCGCAAACAAGTTAGCGCATATGCCTCCTTGCGCCCTGGGGCGATAGCTGCCCGTGCGGCGCCAGGCATCGACCCACTTGATCGCCGTCGACGGCGCGATGCCGAAGCGTCTCGCCGCGCCCCGGCGGGTCATGCCGCCATCGACCACCGCCGTCACCACCCGGCGGCGCAGATCATTCGAAAGAGGTCGTGTCATGCAGGCCGGCCTCCTTCACCAGCCCGCATCTTGAATCACATTTCCAGTAACTGCCCAGGTTGTCTGATTTGTCATTTTGAACCTTGGGGTTGAGGCACGGCCAGTTTGGAGTTGACACGAGGGGGTTGACGGAAGTTTCGGAAAATGACTCAACAACGACATGAGCAATCCCGAGTCGCCGCGCGGCCCTTCAACGGGGGCACGGCCCGAAAGTTCCGAGCAGAAGATCGCTCGCCTGGAGGAGGAGAACGCCTGGCTTCGGCAGCAGAATGCGCGGCTGGAGGAACAAAACACGCGTCTTGTCGAGCGTATCGAGGAGTTGGAACGCCGTCTCGGACTGAGCAGTCGCAACAGCGCCAAGCCGCCGTCGAGCGATGGGTTGAAGAAGCCGAGGGCCAAGCGGCGGACCCAAAGCCAGCGGGGCAAATCGGGGCGCAAGCCGGGCGGTCAGCCCGGCCACAAGGGCGAGACGTTGCGCCGCACGGATCACCCGGACCGGGTGGAGAACCACGTTCCGGCTGCCTGCGAGGGATGCGGTTCGTCCCTGTCGGCGGCGGCCACGGCAGGGGTGTCGCACGCCCGCCAGGTCTTCGACCTGCCCGAGGCGCGTGCGCTGGAGGTGACCGAGCACCGGGCGCATGCCAAGTGCTGCGGGCATTGCGGCACGCTGACCCGTGCAGCGTTCCCCGAGGGGGTGTCGGCACCGGTGCAGTACGGGTCGCGCATTGCAGGCGTGGCGGTCTACCTTCAGCACGCCCACTTCCTGCCGGAGGACCGGCTGTCGCAGGTGATGGCGGAGCTGTTCGGCGCGCCGGTGACGGCTGCGACACTGGCGGCGATGAGCGAGAGGGCGGCCGATCGGCTGCGGGGAGTTGCCACCCACATACAGGAGCTTGCGGCGGGCACGGCGCGGGTGAAGCACCTCGACGAGACCGGGTTCCGGATTGGCGGGCAAACGCAGTGGCTCCATGTGATCTGCACGCCGCATCTGGCGGCATTCCGGGTCAGCGCCAAGCGCGGCGACCTGCTCTTGGGTGTTTCCGGTATCGTCGTTCACGATCACTGGAAGCCGTACTTCACGTTGGAGGGGGTGGAGCACGGCTTGTGCAACGCCCACCACCTGCGGGAGTTGCAGGCGCTGGTGGACATCGAAGGGGAAGGCTGGGCCGGACGCATGCAGCAGCTCCTGCGCCGGGCCAATCGCGCCGCCCGGATCGCGCAGGACAAGGATATCGCCGTTCCGGCGACGCTTGTGGCGCTGATCGAGCGCCGATACGACGAGATCATTGCCGAGGCGCTGGCCTTCCACGAGAGCCAGCCGCCGCTCTCGCCTCCCAAGCCCGGAAAGCGGGGACGCAAGAAGCGGCGGATCGGCCACAACCTCGCCCTGCGCCTGCGCGATCGAAAATGCGCGGTTCTCCGCTTCCTGACCGACCCCGAAGTGGCGTTTACCAACAACGAGGCCGAGCGCGACCTGCGGATGATGAAGCTGCGCCAGAAGATCTCCGGCGGCTTCCGATCCGCAAAGGGGGCCGAGAACTTCGCCATCCTGCGCAGCGTGATCACCACCGCCAGAAAGCAGGGCTGGAACATCATCGAAGCCCTGATCAGCCCATCGGACCAACTCATCGCCACCGTCAAGTGCGCGTGAGCCTACCGGGCAAGAACTCCCCAACACCGGAATCACCTCAGTAAGCGACCTGGGCAGTTACCATTTCCAAGCGATTGAAAATTCTAAAGATTCTATAAGATCGAAAAATGCTCTAGCAGGCTGCTGAAAAACTCCGATATTTCCAACATGTTCTGACGAAACGCAGGAACGAATGAGAATCGAATTCAGAACAGAAGGGAATCATTGGTCGGGTCCAAAGGGTTTTTCAGCAGCCTGCTAGAGCCTGTCACGTTAACGCAGGGCATCGTAGATGAGTGTGAAGTGGACGAAGCCGAGGAACAGGGCATCGAGTTTCTCGAAGCGGGAGAAGATGCGCCGGACGCCCTTCAGTCTTCTGAACAGGCGCTCGATCTCGTTGCGCCGCTTGTACATCTCCCGGTCGTATAGCCAGGGGTCACGCCGGGTCTTGAGCGGCGGAACCACGGGTGTGAAGCCGAGGTCGAGCGCCAGTTGGCGCGTCTCGTCGCCCTCGTAGGCGCGATCCATCACCAGCGCTGGCTTGGCGCGCTGGCGGCCGAGGCGGCGCAACAGTTTGCGCCCCTCCGGCGCGTCGCGCGGATACGCGCGCCTTCGGCGCGACGTGCGCCTGACCGGGGGAGAGCGAGAAGGTCACGGCCGTCCGGGCATCCGAGGCAACCATATGAAGCTTGGTGGTCCAGCCGCCTCGTGACCTGCCGATCGACTGGGGTCCGTTTTTTTTAGCGCCCCCGTCCCGTCGGGATGGACCTTGATGATGGTGCTGTCCAGCGACACGGCCTCGAGCCTGATGCGCACGATCTGCTCCCGCTGCAGTTGCTCGAATACCCGGTCGAGCACCCCGTTCTTCGACCACCGGTTCATACGCATGTAAATGGTGTGCCAGTTGCCGAAGCGGGCCGGCAGTCCGCGCCACTTGCAGCCGTGCTCGGCCACGTAGAGGATGGCGTTCAGCACCTGCAGGTTCGACAGCCTGACGTTGCCGCGTTGCACCGGAAGGTACGGGGCAAGGCGCGCGTATTGAGCTTCCGTGATCTCCATCCCAGAATGGTAACACGATTCGCACAATTAGTGTGAACAGGCCCTAGTGGACGCTGAGCGGCTCTAGCTGGTGCTGACGGGCCGCGGCGAACGCGAGGTCGCGGTCCGGCGCGACGCCAAGGAGACGGCCGTCCGGCGCATGGATGCCGTAGACGGCGGCGCCGTCCACCACAACTTCCTGGATGTACGCTTCGTTGCCGGTGAGGAAGTGGACGTACTCCCTCCGCTCGCCGGCAATCGCCCGATCACCATCATTCATGACCGTCCTCCTCTGGACTGGACACGGAAGCCGCAGCAGCGCCTGCCGCGCCGTTCACACACGACACACCTCCCTTAGTCATTGCCTGCTCCATCGCCGCTTTTGATCGCGATGGTCCTCACGATCTCAGGTGCGGTGGGGCGAGTCAGCTCGATGTGAAGCAATCCGCTGTCGAGTAAAGCGCCAGTTACCTCGATCCCGTCCGCAAGCAGGAACGTGCGGTGGAACTGGCGCGCAGCGATGCCCTGATACAGGTAGACGGCACCGTTCTCCTCCGCTTGCCGTCCTCTGATGTGCAGCTCGTTGCGCTCGACGGTGACGTCGAGATCGTCCTCGTCGAAGCCGGCAACGGCGAGGCTGATGCGCAGCCGCTCATCCCCCAGATGCACCACGTTGTAAGGGGGATACCCGTCGGTCGTGGAGCGAGAGAGCCGGTCGACCATTTCCTCCAGGCGGTCGAAGCCGAGCAGAAGAGGGCTGCTGAACGGTGAAACTCGTGCCATCGCCTTGCCCTCCTCCGTCGAGCGAGTGTCGGTGGGTGCGCCCTGTGGCGGCGCGCACCCTGAAGCGGCCGATCGCGGTAGCCCTTACGCGGCTGGCTACCTCTCAATCCTGAATGTGGGAAGCGCGTTGACCTGAATCAAGCCGTTTTGGCATACAGATTACTCTGTGTTGTAGAGAGAAATCAGCTATACTCCCCGTCAGCAGAGAGGCGGAGACGCGGAGCGCGCCATGAGCGTAAGCAAGGATGACGCCTCGTCGGCGCTGCACGACGTCGAGGCGACGGAACGTCGCAGCCGGACGCTCTTCGGGTACGGAGTGGCGAGCCCCTACCTGTTTCTGTGGGGTGCGCTATGGATCGTCGCCGGCGCCGTCAGTGCCCTCTCAACCGCGAATCCGGGCATCGTCTGGGGAGCGGTCGATATCGCCGGCTTTCTAGGCACCGCCTTCCTGATTGTCAGACATGGGCGGCGCTGCAACGAGCCGGGCGATCGCGTGCGCCTCCTCCGTTACCTGGGGTCGGCCGCCGTGCTCGCGGCATTCATCGGGCTCACTTTGATGATCTTCGCGCCGATCTCGGGTGGCAAAGTGTTGATGTTTTTCACCCTGCTGGTCGCGGCGGGCTACGCCATCGCGGGGTGCTGGATAGGTCTCCGCTATGCAGTCGTAGGCGTCGCTCTGGGCGGTCTCGCGGTTGGAGTGTTCATCCTGGCGCCGGCGCACCTGCACTTGATCGTTCCGCTTGCGGGCGGCGGCGCCCTCATCCTCGGCGGCGTCTGGATGCGGCGGGCCTGATGAGCGCCCCCGATGAGATCGTCCACCAGTCGACGCGGCTCAAGATCATGTCGGCGCTGAACGCCTTGCCGCGCCGCGAGATGCTGGAGTTCGTCCGACTCAAGGCAATCACCGGCGCCACCGACGGCAATCTCGGGTCGCACCTCACCACGCTGGAGAAGACCGGATACGTGACCGTCGTGAAGGATTTTGCGGGCAAGCGGCCGCGAACCCGCGTCCGCATCACCGCGCCGGGACGGCGCGCCTTCCAGAGCCACGTGGCCTATCTGCGCGACATTCTGGAGAGCGAGGGCGCCGGCGCATAAACGAAGGGGAGAGACGACATGCACATCATGGCGAACCGTGCGCGCCGGGACAGCCTCGTCCTCGGCCTCATCGCGCTAGTTGCGGCGCTCGTGCTCACCCTCCCGGTCGCAGCGCAAGAGCCGGAGCGTTTCGACGAAAAGGTCCGGGAGCTCTTCTTCGCCGGCTTCGCCGGAAACCAAGACGCGCTGCAACGCGGCATGGCGATGTGCGAGGAGACGCTCGCAGACGACCCGGACCATCCGGGCGCCCTGGTCTGGCAGGCGTCGGGCTGGTTCTATGAGTCAAGCTTCGCCTTTGCCCAGGGCGATCGGGAAGCGGGCATGGCGCTCTACAACAAGAGCGTCGCCCAATTCGACCGCGCCGTGGCGCTCGCGCCCAACAGCCTGCAGACGCTGATCCCGCGAGCGGCAGTTTACCTCTCTGCCGCTCCGTATATCACGCACGCCCCGACCCGTATCGGGCTCCTGGAGACGGTGGTCGGCGACTACACCAAGGTTCTCAAGATTCGCGCGCCCGTATTCGACTCTCTCACCGTACACAGCCAAGGCGAGTTGCTGGGCGCGCTCGCCGAGGCCCTGTGGCTGCTGGAGAGACGCGACGAGGCGGAGGTTTATCTGAACCGCATCATCACCGAGCTGCCGGAGACCCCCTACGCGCTCATGGCGCAGCAGCAGCTCGACAAACCGGAAGAGCGCGCTCAGCTCACCTGCCTCGGCTGCCACAAGTACTGAGCCGGCTTACAGGCGGGCGCTCCCGCCTGCCGCCCGCGCTGCGGCTGCCGGGCCGATGTGGCATGGTGGGGGCGCGAACGCATCCGCCACTCGCGCCCACTGATACTCGTTTAGCGGGAAAACACCGGGCGGGCGGCGCAAGGGAGCAGGCCGCCCGCCATGAGCACGCAGTCGACGGATCGGCCGGGCGGCCGCACCATCGGGCGCACCTGGGAAGGCGTGCTCCTGATGGTCTTCACCTGCGCCTGCTTCGCGGGCATGTCGGCGGCGATCCGCCACATCTCGGCGGAAGTCTCGGTGTTTCAGATTGCCTTCATCCGCAACGGCATCGGCACCCTGATCCTGGTGCCCTTCATGTTCCGCATCGGCTTCGGCTCGTTCGAGCTGGGCCGCTTCAAGCTTTTCGCCGTCCGCGCCGGGATCGGCGTCTTCGCCATGTGGGCCTGGTATTCGGCGCTGCAGATCACGCCGCTCGCGGAAGCCATCACGCTGAACTTCACGGTCTCGCTCTGGATGATCCCGGTCGCCATCCTGATGCTGGGCGAGCGCGTCGGCCCGCGCCGTTGGGTCGCGACCGTGGTGGGCTTCGCCGGCGTCCTGATCGTCCTGCAACCGGGGGCGGACACCATCTCGATCGGTGGCCTGCTCGCGATCTTCGCGGCGCTGATGTTCGCCACCTCGATGGCGCTGGTGCGCCTGCTTGCGCGCTCGGAATCGCCTTTGGCCATCGTCTTCTACATGAACCTGATCATGACCCCGATCTCGCTCGGCCCCGCACTCTGGTGGTGGCAGATGCCGACCATGGAGCAGCTCGGCTGGCTGCTCGGCATCGGCTGCGTGCTCACGATCGCGCACTTCTCGATGGCGCGCGCACTCTCGATCATGGAGGCGACGGCCATCGTGCCACTGGACTTCACCCGCCTCCCCTTCGCGGTCGCGATCGGCTGGTTCGCGTTCGGCGAGTTTCCGGGAATCTGGACCTGGGTCGGCGCGGTCTTCATCGTGGCGAGCGCGGTCTACATCGCCCGCCGCGAAGCGCTCCTCGCCGGCCGCCGCCCCACCGCTATCGGCCCGTAGCCATCACTCGCCCGCGTCTTTTGCGCGCACCGGCGGTTTGCTATGTAGACGCCCGGAATTCGAAGGGAGTTGGACATGAACATTAGCGGGCAAACGGCGATCGTTACCGGCGGCGCGTCGGGGCTGGGCGAAGCGACGGCGCGGCAGCTCGCCGCCGCCGGCGCCAAGGTCGGCATTCTCGACATGAACGAGGAGCTGGCTCAGAAGGTCGCGGCCGAGATCGGCGGCGCAGCGGCCGCCTGCGACGTGGTCGACGCGGCCAGCCACGAGGCCGCCGTCGCTCAGGTGCGGGACGCGCTCGGGCCCGCGCGCATCATGGTCGCCTGCGCCGGCATTGCGCCGGGCGCCAAGCTGGTGGGCCGGGACGGCAACGCGAGTCCGCTGGCCAAGCTCACCCGCGCGATCCACGTCAACCTGATCGGCACGATCAACTCGTGCCGCCTCGCCGCCGCCGACATGGCCGCGCTGGACCCGATGGAGGACAACGAGCGCGGCTGCATCGTCACCACCGCCTCGGTCGCGGCCTTCGAGGGGCAGATCGGCCAGCTCGACTACGCGGCGTCGAAGGGTGGCGTCGCCGCGATGACCATTCCGATGGCGCGCGAACTCGCCCGCGACGGCATCCGCGTCAATTGCATCGCGCCGGGGCTGATGGACACGCCGATGATGGCGGGCCTCTCCGAGCCGGTGAAGCAGTCCCTGCTGGAGACGACGGTCTATCCGAAGCGCCTCGGCACCGCCGACGAGTACGGCGCGCTCGCCGTGCATATCGCGGAGAACACCTTCATGAACGGCTCGGTGATCCGCTTCGACGGCGCGCTCCGAATGGCGCCCAAGTAGCACGCTGCGCCGGGCACCCGGCTGCCCCGAAGCTTCCGGCTAATCGGGTGACCAGGGCGCGATCCGGGTCTCCCAGGCACGGCCGTCGGCCGGGCTGAAGAGCTTGAGCGTGAGGTCGATACGGGCGAACTTCCAGGCGCCGCCCTCCTTGCGCAGCTGCGAGTCGTACCAGCCGCCGACCCAGGTGTCTTGGGTCGGCCCGCCGCCCTCCGGCGTCACCTTGGCAAGCTCCCACAGATAGTGGTTGGAGGTAGCGCTCAGGCCGTCGGGCGCCACCTCCACGATCGGCTGGGTCATGTAATGCATGGCCCACGGCATGAAGGTGGTGCAGTTGGGTCGGATGTCGCGCAGGATGCCCTCCCGCGTTTCCCAATGGCCGATGCCCTCGCAATGCCACACCGCATCCTCGGTGAAGAGCGGCGCGACCAGCGCGGGGTCGCCGTTGTGATCCACCGCCTGCGCGTAGCGCGCGATCAGCTGGTTGATCGCCTCGATATCCTCGAGGCGCTGCAGCCGCTCTTCGATACCCACGGGCGCCTCCCTTGCGCGGTTAGCCCTTCCAGGGCGGGATCGGCGTCTCCCACGATGGCGCGTTGGCGGGGCTCAGCAGTTTGAGGATCAGCTCGATGTGGCTGAACTTCCAGTCACCGCCCTCCTTGCGGAACTTGGACTCGTACCAGCCGCCGATCCAAGTGTCCTGGTCCGGGCTGCCGTCCTCCTGCACCGCCTTCGCGAGCTCCCACAGGTAGTACTCGCCGGTGGCGCTCTGACCGTCGTCCGCAACCTCGATGATCGGCTGGGTCGCGTAATGCAGCGCCCATGAGAGCACCTTGGTGGAGGTCTCGTGCAGACCCTGGACGATGTTGTCCCGGCCCTCCCAACGCCCGATCCCTTCGGCGTTCCAGATGGCGTCCTCGGTGAAGCAGGGCGCCATCAACGCCGGATCGCCATTCTTATCCGCCGCCGTCATGTAGCGGGCGATGAGCTGCTTGATTGCCTCGATGTCTTCCAGGCGCTGAAGGCGTTGTTCGACGGACATGGTCTGTTTTTCCTTTGGCTGTTCAGGTTATGTGTTCAGTTGTGTGCGCGTTTCGGCAGGGCCGGCGCCTCCGCCGGCTCCTTGCAGCCGATGGGGCAGCACCGCCCCGGCTGGCGGTCGCGGCTCTCCGCCTCGCTCTCGTCGGCGAGCACGCCCCGGTCGAGCAGCTTCTCCACCAGCGCCACCTTGTCCTCGACCGGATAGCTGCGGAAGATTTCGAGCCCCGTGGCCTGCGGCGAGCCGCCGCCGTGCAGGCTGATGACCGAGTACCAGCCGGCGGTGCCGGAGGCGGTCAGGTCCTCGATCAGGCGCGCAACCTCCATGCGCTCGCTGTAGGGCAGGTCCTCCCTCCCCTTCAGCATCTCGGCAAGCGTTCCTGCGGTCGCCGGGTTGTGGTCCTCGTCCGGCCCCGGCAGGGCCACGACCAGCCCGCCCGAGACCTCGTGGGCGATGCGGTGCATGTCGTAGATCTGCGTCGACAGCAGCAGCTTGCCGATGTTTGCGAACACGCGGTCGGGCTCCACGCAGCCGGAGCCGTCCGCCGTCGCGTACACCGAGCTCGCGACGCCGCAGGCATAGAAGCCTTCGACGATCTTTATCAACTCCACCATGCGGTCGCGCAGGTGCGAGGTGCGCTCGACTTCGAGCCCGTTGGCCTCGGCCATCAGCACGCCGGCGCCGATCAGGAGGTCGCCGAAGCCTGCGCGCGCGCCGATGCACGAATGCCGGTGATGGGTGGCGTAGGCCTGGGTCAGATACTGCGAGTGCTCCCACTCGCCAGCGAGAAACACGCGCTCCCACGGCACGAATACGTCGTCGAAGATCACCACGCCGGTGGACTGGCCGTAGCGCGCGCTGAACGTGGCCGCCTTCTCTCCGGGCCGGCCCGCCGGCCGCGCGACAATGGTGACACCGTCCGCGTCCACCGGCACCGCGCAGCAGACCGCGAAGTCCTTGTCGTCCTCTGTCATGTTGCGACAGGGCATGACCAGGTACTCGTGGACGTAGGGCGCGGCGGTGACGATCGCCTTGGCCCCCCGGATCACGATGCCGTCGGGCCGGCGACGGGCGATGTGCACGTAGGAGTCGCGCACGGCTTGGGCGTGGGGGCGGCGCGAGCGGTCGCCCTTGCCGTCGGTCATGGCGACGCCGAGGGTGAGGTCCTCCGCCTGCACCCGATGGAGGTAGGCGAGGAAGCGCTCGTGGAGCGCGCTGCCGGTCTCCTGATCGATGCGCCAGGTCGTCTGGTGAATGGCGTTGAGGCCGTCCTGGGTCAGGTAGCGCTGGGCGCAGCCGGTGTATTGGCAGACGAGGCGCACCGCCTCCAGCTTGTGGAGCTGGTCGGTGGTCGAGCGGTTGATGTGGAGGAAGCGGTGGACCTCGGCGCCGGTGCTCTCCTCCACCGCCGCCATGGTGTGCTTGTGCTGCTCGTCGCGCGCGAAATCGTACACCAGTCCCAGCGCTGCGACTCCCGGCCCGAAGCGGGGCTCGTCGGCGACGGAGGCGACCTCGTCGCCATCGACATAGACCCTGGGCGTGAGCCGCCTGAGCGACTCCCGGTATTCCTCGCCGGACATCAACATCCCGCGTCTCCCGTTCAGCCGGCCTGCGCGTCCCGCTGCCGGATCGCCTCCGCGATCCGCAGCACCCGCTCGGCCTTCTCGTAGATCGGGTAATCGATGAAGTATCCATCCACCTGAATCGAGGCGGAGCCCGCCGCCTCCGCCTCCTTGAAGGCGGCAACATGCTTCTCCGCCTGGGCCACGGCATCAGCACTCGGTGTGAACACCCGGTTTACCGGCTCCACCTGCTTGGGGTGGATGCAGAGCTTGCCCTGGAAGCCGAAGCTGAGCGCGGTCTCGGCCGAGCGCTCCAGGTTCTCGTCATCCGCGAGGTCGATGAAGACCGTGTCGATGGGCGCCTCCAGCCCGCCGACGCGGGAGGCGAGCACGATGCACGCGCGTGCGTGCGCAAGCTCGGCCTCCGCCCCGGTCCAGACCATGCCCATGTCGCGGGTGTAGTCGCCGGCACCGAAGGAGAGCCGGCGTACCCGCGTCTCCGCGCCGGCAATTGCCTGGGCGGCGGCGACGCCGTGGCCAGTCTCGATGATCGGCAACAGGTCGATCGCGCCCTGTTCCAGCCCCCGCTCGCGCTCCAGCTGGCCGAGCAGCCAGTCCACCGTCTCCAGCTGGTCGGGCGCTTCGACCTTGGGCAGCAGGATGCCGTCCACGCCCGCCGCGACGACGGCCTGGAGATCGCCGTAGCAATAGTCGGTATCGAGCCCGTTCACCCGCACATAGCCGAGGCAGGGGCGCGGCGCCTGTAGCGCCTCGACGACAACCGCACGCGTGGCCTCCTTCTCCGCCGCGGCCACCGCGTCTTCGAGGTCGAGCACCACCGCATCGGCGCCCGCGCCAAAGACCTTGGCGACCTTGCGCGGATGATTGCCGGGGGCGAACAGATAGGTGCGGTGCAGATTCATGGGAACTCGCGGGTGGCTCGGACCAAACAACCACAGCCCCCCGCCCCGATCAAGGCGGCCTCCGCTACTCGGGGTGGAACGCCAACTCTCCGTACCAGGCACGGGCGCTCTGCCCGCAGTTATCGGAGTCGGTCATGACCGCGATGCCTTCGAGCTCGTCGACCTCCATGTCGAACAGGCGGAGGAAGTCGGCGCGCACGTCCCGCCGGTGGGTGCGCCAGGTGCCCGCATCGGCATCCCCGGTATCCATCGCGACCATCATCACCTTGGAGGTGAAGGGATTGGGCCAGCTGTCGCCGATCTCCGCGCGGTTGGCCCACACGTAGTTGATAGCTCGGGGCAAACCAAACAGTCCCTCTCCGGGCGCCACCACATAGACCCGGGCGGCGTAGTCGTCGCCGTCCTTGATCCGCTCGTCGTCAACCTCGAGCGGCCTCTCGATCCGCCAGCTCCATTCGAGGATCGGCGTCGCCGCGATATCGATCTCCCGCTCGAGATAGAGGCTCGACGCCGTGGCAGAGCTGTCGGCCTCCAGCACGCGCCGCCCGTCGATCTTGACCACTTGATAGCGGGTCTCGCCCTCGAACTCTTCGATCTCCCAGTCCCCGCTGTCGCCGCGCGAGGGCCATTCGAGAACCAGCGGCTCGGCGTGCGCCGGCAGTGCGACCAGAATCATTGCCAGGAGAGGGAGAACGCAGCGTCTCATGACACGAGCATGGGGTGGCTGGATTCCGGCGCCATGTTCATTCCCATTCATCCGCCCGGTGTCATCGATCGCGTGCGCCTGCAAGGGCAGCACCCTCCAATGAAGTCTCGCCAAAACGGGCAACGGGGACAACCGCTTCCGACGTGGCGTCATATCGCTTTCCTCACCACGGTCACAGCCTGCATCGTGCGCCCAAGCACTTCGCAGCCTCAAACCGGGGGCACCGGCTCCCACGCTCCTCGACGGCCGTGTAAGATCGGAGCGCTCCTGATCGTCGAGCGTCCCAGAATTCCCGCGAGGAGACCCGAGATGGCGACACACGAGATTCGCATCGACCAGTCCAAGACGCTTTCCGACGAGCCGGGGACCGGCCACAACCGCTGGCACCCGGACATTCCGCCCATCCTCACCATCGAGCCGGGCGACGAGGTGCTCATGGAGACGCGGGACGGCGGCGACCAGCAGATTTCGCGTGACTCGACCCTGGACGATCTCCTGCGGCTGGACCTCAACCTGGTGCATCCGCTCACCGGCCCGATCTGCGTCAAGGACGCGGAACCGGGCGATCTGCTGGTCGTCGACATCCTGGACGTGAACCCCGGCGACTTCGGCTTCACTCTTGCGATTCCGGGCTTCGGCTACCTGCGCGACGTCTTCACCGAGCCCTTCCTCGCCAAATGGGAGCAGGACGCGGGCGGCGCCGTCTGCGAGGAGATACCGGGCGTGCGAATCCCCGGCGCACCGTTCATGGGCGTGATGGGGGTCGCCCCCTCACACGAGCTGCTGGCGCGCATCGCGGCGCGGGAGAACGACCTCCTCGCCGCCGGCGGTATGGCGCTGCCGCCTTCGGCCGAGTGCGCGATCACACGCAACCCGGTCATCGACGGCGAGGCGCTCCGCACCATGCCGCCCCGCGAGCATGGCGGCAATTTCGACACCAAGCAGATGACCGCCGGCACCACGGTTTACTTCCCGGTCTACACCGAAGGCGCGCTGTTCTCGGCGGGCGACGGCCACTTCGCCCAGGGCAGCAGCGAGTGCTGCGGCACGGCCATCGAGACCGACCCGACGCTGCGCGTGCGCTTCGATCTGCGCAAGGGCCTCGCCGCCGAGCGCGGCATCCGAGACATCCACTATTCGCGCAAGGACACGGCGCCGGTAGGCCACGCGCTGGAGCGCGGCGGCTACTACGCCACCACCGGGCTCTGCATCGAGAGCGACGGCGCCAACCGCGCCGAGGACATTAATCTCGCGACCAAGAACGCGCTGCTCAACGTGATCGACCACCTGGTGCACGAGCGCGGCTTCACGCGGATGCAGGCCTATGTGATCGCGAGCGTGGGCGTCGACGTGACCGTGGACGGCATCGCGGCGGTGCCCAACACCGTGGTCTCCGCGATCCTGCCGGACGACATCTTCGTCTGATCCCTTGCGGGAAGCGGGAGGCGACGGATGAGCCGCGATACGATCAACGCGATCTGCGAGACGTTTCCCGGCGCCGAGCTGTCGGATCCCTGGGGCGGCGGGCACGACGCCTGGAAGGTGGGCGGTAAGATGTTCGCCTGCATCGGCTCGAAGCTGCCGGGCGTCAACATCAAGACCGACAGCATCGAGACCGCCGAGATGCTGATCGAGATGGGCGTGGGCCGCAAGGCGCCCTACTTCCACCGCTCCTGGATCAACGTTCCCTTGGATCTGCCGGAGGACGAGCTACGCCAGCGGCTCGCGGATTCCTACCGCATCGTGCGCAAGGGCCTCACACGCAAGGCGCAGGCGAGCCTCGCTCCCTTCGACTGACGGCCGAAGACACAGCGAACGCCGCGATCAACTGTCAGGCAGCCTCGGCGTAACAATCTATAGACTGACCCTCCGACCCCGAGCGGCTTTTGAAGGCAAATGCCATCGGCAGCGGACCTTCTGAGGCCTCGCGTTGCCGGATCACCATTCCGGGGATCGCGTTGTCCGGAATGTCGATGCCGGGCGCGCGGGAACCCAGCAAATTCAGGATCAGTTGCCGGATGATCTTTTCCGTGTAGCCACCGGGTCGGGTCTTGCCGTTCTCCCAGCGCGAAACGACGGTCTTGTCGCTAAGGTCAATCGCGCGAGCGAACTCGGCGCCCGTCAGGTGTAGAACATGGCGTAGGAAACGGAGTTCCGCCCCCACCAGCTGAACCGGCGCGAGCACGCGGGCCACGGCGACGGTCGCCAGCAGCATGTCCAGGTTCGGTATTTCCAGGTTGCCGTCGTCGTCCTCTCGGACGGTGTCGATCAGGGTCACAGGTAGTCCCATCTCGACCGTGGCGTCGTATTCCCTCGTCTTGTGCATGTCTCCTTCGGATCAGGGGAGACCCAAGTCTGAACTGCCTTCTAACTTGGTTCCCCTGCCTTTCCTCTCCCTCCCCTAGTGGCCTCTAACCACTATGTCAGGACTCCCCGCGTCAGCTACAACCATCAGTGCTCAGCCTCGGTGAATTACCGTCATGATGACGACACAGCCGAGTCCGACTTCTCTTAGAATGGCCACAACCTCCAAGCTCCGACCATCTGCGTCACGGCCAAACACCCGATACTTGTCAAGCCCTGTGCGAATATCAGGTTCGACGGGCAATATTGATCCCGTCATCAAGACCGTTCGTATTTGCGGCAGTCGAATATCCCGTTGCTCCATTCGAGTGCGCGCATGTTTTGTTAACTCGATACTGAAATTGGGAAAATCCCGAAAGAAGTTTCTGTAGTCTGCACGAAACCTATCGGGCGGTGTGCCTTTTTGCATTTGTACGTCTCCGCGCGGCTCTTCGCCGCCTTCTTGCTAGATCGAGCATGTCTTGCCTCCCTTGATGTCTCTAACGCGAACGCTCATTCGCCGCGCTTCCCGACTTGGACATGCCGCATGGCACATGCCGCATGGCACCAAACAGGTTGATTGTGAATCAACTGCTGACCCCGAGAATGCGATAAAGTTGATTCTAAGTCAACTTAATTCGATCTCCGGATGTGTCACTGGAGGTCACACGCTGCACCCACCCGCTTGCGGCCTAGCGAGGCCTGCGCCAGTGTTGCGACCGCCGCCCCGAGAGCGACACCCCTCAGGAGACCCCGGCCATGGACATGGTCACCATGAACATCATCGATTCCACGATGGTGTCCATCTGCCGCGAGATGGGAATCACGATGATGAAGACCTCCTACTCGACCATCTTCAACGAGGGCCTGGACTTCACCTGCGGCCTCGGCAACACGCGGGGCGACCTGATCGGGGTCGCCGAGTTCAACCCCTCGCAGATCGGCGGACTGCCGCTCGTCCTCCAGACCTCCGCCCAGGAAATCCCGCACGACGAGGTCGAGGAAGGCGACGTCATCGTCCACAACGACCCCTACCGGGGCGGCATGCACACGCCCGAGCACACCTTCATCAAGCCCGTGTTCTACCGGGGCGAGCTCATGGGCTACGCCGTCGCCATCGGCCACGTGGCGGAGGTGGGCGGCATGGTGCCCGGCGGCTTCGCCGGCGAGGCCACCGAGATCTTCCACGAGGGCATGCGCGTCCCCCCGGTCAAGATCAAGGAGCGCGGCGAGGACGTGATCGAGGTGTGGAAGCTGCTGCTCGCCAACTACCGCACGCCGCGCACCAACTACGGCGACTTCCGTGCCCTCATCAGCGCCGTCGACGTGGGCGCCGCGCGCCTCACCGCCCTGATCGAGAAGTACGGGCCGGACACCTTCCGCAAGACCTCGGACGACCTGATGGACTATGCGGAGGCGCGCATGCGGGCCGAGCTCTCCGCCTTCCGCGACGGGGTCTACAGCTTCGCCGACTACATGGAGGACGACGGCATCGAGGACCGCCCATACAAGATCCACGTCGATGTCCACGTCCAGGGCGACGAGGTGGTGGTCGACTACGGCGGCTCGGATGCGCAAGCGCAAGGGCCGATCAACGCCGTCCTCTCGGTCGCCTGGTCCTCTGCCTACAACGCGATCCTGCACCTCACCGACCCGTCGATCCTCAAGAACTCCGGCTGCTTCCGCCCGATCAAGATCGTGGCGCCCGGCGGCTCGATGGTGAACGCGGACTATCCGGCGACCTGTGTCGGCGGCAACACCGAGACCCACATCCGCATCGCCTACACCATCATCGCCGCGCTTTCGCAGTGCGTGCCGGATCGCGCCTTCGCCACCGACGCGGGCACCCACAGCAACTTCCTGTTCGGCACCACCGACCCGCGCTCGGGCGACTACGTGGTCTGCTACGACTTCACCTGCGCCGCCTGGGGCGGGCGGCCCTTCGCCGACGGCAACGAGGTCATCAACTGCATCAACGGCAACTCGCGCATGGTGCCGATCGAGGTATTCGAGGTGCGCTATCCGTGGATGGTCGAGGAGTATGCGCTGCAGCCGGACACCGCCGGGCCCGGCCAGTTCCGGGGCGCCCATGCACTCGCCAAGATCCTGCGCTGCATGGACACGGAGATCACCGTGAGCTCGGTCTCCGACCGCCACAAGATGCGCCCCTGGGGCCTGCTCGGCGGCGGCGCGGGGGCGACGGGCGGGCTCTTCTACCAGCAGGCCGGCGGCAACGGCTGGCGCCCCTTCACCGAGGCCTTCGGCAAGACCTCGCCCAGCAAGTTCGCCAACGCGACCATCGGCCCCGGTGACCGCATCCGCCTGATCGCGCCGGGCGCGGGCGGCTACGGCGATCCCGCCGAGCGCGACCCCGCCATGATTGCCGAAGACCTGAGCGAAGGCTGGATTACGCCGGAAGGCGCGCGGCGCGACTACCGCTACGACTGAGCGGCCGCGTCCCGTGCGCCGCTCGACCGACGCTCAGAGCCCAGCGACGCCGGCCCTGGCGCAATCCTCGTCCTCCTCGCCGGTGCCGCCACCGACACCGCAGGCGCCGATGACCTGGCCGTCGCGCACGATGGGCACGGCACCGCGGCCCAGGATCATGTGGCCGCCGTCTTTCGCGACGATGCCGCGGAAGGTGGGATGGTCCGCCCTCTCGGTGAGGTCACCGCTCGGGCGGCCGAACGCAGCCGACGCAGCGGCCTTGCCCTGGCAGCCGTAGACGGCGGCCCAGATGGCGCCGTCCATGCGCTGGAACGAAACCAGCTTACCGCCTGCATCGCAGACCGCGACGCAGACCAGAATATCGATACTGCGCGCGTGTTCCATCGCGCCCTCGGCGACTCGGTTGGCTTCGTCGAGCGTTAGCGTCATGGCAGTTCTCCCCTAGATTCTCGTTTGGCTCACAGTCACTCGGCCGCTTCCGGCAGCGGCTCCGACCGCTCCGCCGCCGGCCCGTAGCCGCCGCCGGTCGGTGTCTGCAACACGAAGACATCGCCCGGCCCCACATGCGTGCCGTCCCGGCCCGACAGCTCCGTCACCGTGCCGTCCGCCCGTTCGACCCAGTTGCGGCCGCACTGGCCGGGCTCGCCGCCGACCATGCCGTAGGGCGGCACGATGCGGTGGTTGGAGACGATGACCAGCTCCATGTCCTCCAGGAAGCGGATGCGCCGGTCGCAGCCCGAGCCGCCGACATAGGCGCCCGCGCCACCCGAGCCGTGCCGCACCGAGAAGGTGTCGAGCATCACCGGGTAGCGCCACTCCAGCACTTCGGGGTCGGTGAGCCGCGTGTTGGTCATGTGCGTGTGCACCGCCGAGGTGCCGTCGAAGCCCGGCCCCGCGCCGGAGCCGCCGCACACGGTCTCGTAGTACTGGTGCGTGTCGTTGCCGAAGATGACGTTGTTCATCGTCCCCTGGCTTGCCGCGAGCACGCCGAGGGCGCCGTAAAGCGCATCGGTCACCGCCTGGCTGGTCTCGGTGTTCCCGGCCACGACGGCGGCCGGATACTCCGGCGCCAGCATGGAGCCCTCGGGGATGACGATATTGATGGGCTTGAGGCAGCCCTCGTTGAGCGGGATGTTGTCGTCCACCAGGGTGCGGAAGACGTAGAGCACCGCCGAGCGGCAGACCGCCGACGGTGCGTTGAAGTTGGTCGGCCGTTGCGCGCTGGTGCCGGTGAAGTCGACCGTCGCCTCGCGCTTCTCCTTGTCGAAGCTGATCTTCACCCTGATCTCGCCGCCTTCGTCCAGCGGATAGGCGAATTCGCCGTCCGCCATCACGTCGATGACACGGCGCACCTGCTCCTCCGCGTTGTCCTGGACGTGGCGCATGTAGGCGTGGACCACATCCAGGCCGAACTGCTCGATCATGCGGTGGACCTCGCCGACGCCCCTGTTGCCGGCGGCGATCTGCGCCTTGAGATCGGCGACGTTGTGGTCGGGCTGGCGCGCGGGGTAGCGGCCCGCAGCCAGGTGCGCACGCAGCTTGTCCTCCAGGAACACGCCGGCATCCACCAGCTTGAAGTTGTCGAAGAGGATGCCCTCCTCCTCCACGGTCCGGCTGTCCGGCGGCGTCGAGCCCGGCGTGCGCCCGCCGATGTCGGCGTGGTGGCCCCGGCTCGCCACGAAGAACAGGATCTCCTCGCCCGCCGCGTCGAAGATCGGCGTGATGACGGTGACGTCCGGCAGGTGCGTACCGCCGTTGTAGGGTGCGTTCACCACGTAGACATCGCCGGGCTTGAGCGCGCCGCGGTTTTCCTGCAGCACCGTGCGCACCGATTGGCCCATCGAGCCCAGGTGGATCGGGATGTGCGGCGCATTGGCGACCAGATTGCCGTCGGGATCGAACATCGCGCAGGAGAAATCGAGCCGCTCCTTGATGTTCACCGAATAGGCGGTGTTCTCGAGCGTCACGCCCATCTGCTCGGCGATCGACATGAAGAGGTTGTTGAACACCTCCAGCATCACCGGGTCGCACTCGGTGCCCACCGCGAAGCTGCGCTCCAACGGGACGACGCGGGTGAGCACGAGGTGGCTCTTCGCGGTCAGCTCCGCCTGCCAGCCGGGCTCCACCACCGTCGTCGCCGTCTGCTCGCGGATGATCGCGGGGCCGGTGACGCGGTTGCCGGGCAGCATGGCGTCCCGGTCGAACACCGGCGTGTCGTGCGTGCGCCCGTCCATGTGGGCCTGCACCGCCGCGAGTCGCGGCAGCTCGTCCGCCGCCGCCCGGTCACTCCGGTCCGGCTCCTGCGTCTCCGCCATCACGCCGATGCCCTCGACCGCCGCCGCTTCGACGATCAATCTCTTCTGCGGCATGATGAAGCCGTAGTGCCGGTGATGCGCATCCTCGAAGCGCGCTTGCATCTCCTGCGGCGTTCCGAACTCGATGGCGTGCGGCGTGTCGCTGCCCTCGTAGCGGATGTGCGCGCGGCGGAGCACCTCGATGCGCGTATCGGGAATGTCCTGCTCTCGCAGCTCCGCCTCGGCCTGGGCGGCGAGATCGTCGAGCGCCGCCGCAAGCTCCGGCATCAGCGCATCGTCGAGCGGCGCCTCGACCGCCCTCTCCCTGAGCGCGCGGATGTCGGCAAGCCCCATGCCGTAGGCCGAGAGCACGCCGGCGAAGGGATGGATCAGCACGGTCGTCATGCCGAGCGCGTCCGCCACCAGGCAGGCGTGCTGCCCGCCCGCGCCGCCGAAGCAGTTGAGCGTGTAGCCGGTCACGTCGTAGCCGCGCTGCACCGAGATCTTCTTGATCGCGTTGGCCATGTTCTCGACCGCGATTCTGAGGAAGCCGGCGGCGACCTCGGTGGGCGTCCGCTCGTCGCCCGTGGCCTCGCGTATCTCCACCGCAAGTGCGGCGAATTTGTCGCGCACCACGCCGGCATCCAGCGGCTCGTCCTGGCCGGGGCCGAAGACATGGGGGAAGAACTCGGGCTGCAGCGTGCCCAGCATGACGTTGCAGTCGGTGACACAGAGCGGCCCGCCCCGCCGGTAGCTCGCAGGCCCGGGATCGGCGCCCGCCGACTCAGGGCCGACGCGATAGCGCGCGCCATCGAAGAAGCAGATCGAGCCGCCGCCTGCCGCCACGGTGTGGATCAGCATCATCGGCGCGCGCATCCGCACGCCCGCGACCAGGGTCTCGAAGGCGCGCTCGTACTCGCCGTCGTAGTGCGCCACGTCCGTCGAGGTGCCGCCCATGTCGAAGGAGATGATTTTGTCGAAGCCGGCCTGGCCCGCGGTCTCCACCGCGCCGACGATGCCGCCGGCCGGGCCGCTCAAGATGGCGTCCTTACCCTGGAAGAGCGTGGCGTCGGTCAGGCCGCCGCTCGACTGCATGAACATGAGCCTGGTGCCGCCCAACTCCGCCGCCACCTGATCGACGTAGCGGCGCAGCAGCGGCGAGAGGTAGGCATCGACCACGGTGGTATCGCCCCGGCTCACCAGCTTCATCAGCGGGCTGGTCTCGTAGCTGGTCGAGATCTGTTCGAAGCCGATCTCCCGCGCGAGTTCCGCCGCCGCCTGCTCGTGCGCGGGGAAGCGGTAGCCGTGCATGAAGACGATGGCGACGGAGCGGATGCCGTCGTCGTGAGCCGCCTGGAGCAGGGGTCGCGCCGCCACCTCATCCAGGGCGCGCAGCACGGTGCCGTCCGCCATCACCCGCTCGTCCACCTCGACCACGCGTTCGTACAGCATTGAGGGCAGCACGATCTGACGGTCGAAGAGGTTGGGCCGCGTCTGGTAGCCGATGCGGAGCGCATCGGCGAAGCCCGTGGTCGTGACCAGCAGGGTGCGGTCTCCCCGGCGCTCCAGCAGGGCGTTGGTGGCGACCGTCGTGCCCATCTTGACCACGTCGATCTCGCCGCCGGGGATCGGCGCGCCGTCGGCGACTCCCATCAGCTCGCGAATGCCCTGGATCGCGGCATCGCGGTAGTGCTCCGGGTTCTCCGAGAGCAGCTTGCGCGTTACCAGCGCGCCGTCGGGCGCACGCCCCACGATGTCGGTGAAGGTCCCGCCCCGGTCGATCCAGAATTGCCAGCGCGGTTGGGAATCAGCCATGTCGCGATGCTCCCGCTACAGAAATAACGGCGGCCGGGCCTCCACCCTCAGTCCACCAGCGCGATTTCGTCGCCGGCCTTGACCGGCCCTTCCTTGATCACCGCCGCGTAGACCCCGGCGAAGCCGTCCCGCGTCCGGTTGACGTGCTTGAGCAACGCGGGCGTGGTTTCGGCGGTCTCCGGGTGGATGGTGATGAACTTGCAGCGCGGGTCGCGCTCCACGACCATCAGTTCCACCGCGTCGCCCACCGCGACCCGCTTGCCCACCAGCTCGTCCTCGTAGAAGCCGCCCTGCTCCGCCCAGTCGACGTAGAGGTTGGAGCGGAACTGCAGCTTGTGAACGTCGATGCCGGTCTCCTCAGCAAGCTGGCCCACGGTCTGGAGCGAGAACAGCGTGATCGGGCGGCAATCTACCAGGCTCCGCTGGGTGAAGCGCAGCGAGAGCGCGCCCTTGGACCGGTCCTTGATCCCGTCCAGGAAGGCCGGGTCCTCGATGTCCACGACCGAGCCGTCGGGCCGCTCGACCTCCACGGCGAAGGCATCTGCCTCCGGGAACGGCGCGTGGATGTTGGCGGGATGGCCCATCGCCTGTTCCATGTTGTCGGGCTTGAGCGTGCCATCGCGCTGCTTGAAGCGCGCCTGGTAGAGCACCAGGTCCTCCTGCTCCCGCGCGGTGTGCCAGGGGAACGCCGGGTCGGCGGCGTCGGACGCGATCGCATAGACCCGGTCGCCCATCAGCCCGGTGAAGGCCACGAAGATCTCGTCGACCTCCTCGCCCCGCATGCTCTTCACGGGATAGCGCCAGACGCTCTCCACCTTGCCCAACATCGCTCCGTCCTTTCCCGTTCTCGTGGCCGCCGCTGCCGGCCGCCCATCTCCCCCTTGTGTACACCATTATCGGGCGCCGCACCGGGGCGAAGCGAGACAAGGCGGGACAAAGCGGGACATGCCGGGATGCCGGCCACCCCTAGGGGCCGCGCGTCGGCCGCTGCCCTAGTCGCCCGGCTTGTAGGTCAGTTCCACGGTGTTCGGCCGCCCCGGCACGGAAAGTTCCGTCACGGCCGCAGGCGTGCGCGCCACCACCTCGCCGCGCCGGATCACCGCGAGCCGTGTTGCCCTGAGCCGGATCGCCTCAAGCGGGTCCGCGGCCTGGAGCACGACCATGTCGGCATGGCAGCCGGGCTCCAGCCCGTAGCCCTCAAGCTGCATCATCCTGGCGGGGTTCACGGTGATCGCGTCGAAGCAGGCCCGCACCTCTTCGGCCCCGAACATGGCCGCCACGTGCGAGCCCATGTGCGCGACCTCCAGCATGTCGGCGCAGCCGTAGACGTACCAGGGGTCCATCACGCAATCCTGACCGAAGGCAAGCGTGATGCCGGCCTCTCTCAGCTCCGGCACGCGCGTCATGCCGCGCCACTTCGGGTAGCTGCCGTTGTTGTGTCCCCACGCCGCGATGTTGGTGAGAGGATTGGGGGTCACGCTAATCTCCGATTCCGCGATCAGCGGGATCAGCTTGCTGACGTAGTAGTTGTCCATGACGTGCATGGAGGCCAGATGCGAGGCCGTCACCCGCCCCTGCAGGCCGAGGCGGCGGGTCTCCCTCGCCAGCGTCTCGATGTGGCGCGACATGGGATCGTCGGTCTCGTCGCAGTGCATGTCCACCAGCAGCCCGCGCTCTGCCGCAATCTCCATGAGCTCGGTCACCGACTCAGTGCCCTCGGCCATCGAGCGCTCGAAATGCGGGATGCCGCCGACCACCTCGACGCCCATGTCGAGCGCCCGTCGCAGGAGATCCTGCGCGCCTGCGTAGCGGTAGTAGCCCATCTGCGGGAAGGCGATGAGCTGCAGGTCGATGTACGGCGCGACCCGGCGCCTGACCTCCAGCAGCGCCTCGACCCCCGTCAACCTTGGGTCGCAGACGTCCACATGGCTGCGGATCGCCTGGATTCCCTGGGCGATGGCCATGTCGCAATAGGTCATCGCCCGCTCGGCAACCGCCTCCGGGGTCAACTGCTTCTTCAGCTCATCCCACAGGTAGATGCCCTCGAAGAGGAGGCCGGATTGATCGGGCCGCGGCAGGGCATCGGTCAGGGCGCGCGCCAGCGTCGCATCCATGTGGAAGTGAGCGTCGATGAAGGGCGGCGAGACCAGCCGATCCGTGGCGTCGATCTCCTGACCTGCCTCGGCCTCCAGCGCCGGCTCCACGGCGACAATGCGCCCGTCCTGCACGCCGATGTCCACGCCGACCCGCCCATCGGGCAGATTGGCGCCGCGCACGATCAAATCCATCGCCATGTCGTCTCTCCCTTCTCCGCTTCGCCTGAAGCGACGCAGGCCGCGACCGTGGTGAGGAATACGGGCCAGGCCCGCCGTCGACACGAGACCAGTACAAGGTTGGCGGCAGCGCAAGTGCCCTGCGCCTGCGCCTCCTGCAACCCCTATATCCCGGGCAACTCCCGCGAGACCGCCAAGAGCTGCACCTCGCCTCGCGCCGCGCGCATCTTGTCGCGCAAGCTGGGTGCGCCCATTGAAAATGGTGAAATATTGGACATAATGTCATCAGAGCAGCGCGCCATTCCCAGTTCGGCGTGAACTCCTATGGCACTTGAGCAGCAGACGATAGCATTGATCGGCGTCGGCGTGGTGGTCATCGGCGTCACCGTCGGCTTACACTCCATCACTCAGGCTGACATTCGCGCTTTGGGCACAAGCGTCGACAGTTTGCGCGGCGACGTTGCCGACGTTGGTCATCGCGTAGCTGTGCTTGAGCCGAAGCTTGGCAGTATCGACCAGACCTTGGCGCGTCTGGAAGAGCGCGTTGACGGGTTTGACCAGCGCCTCTCTGCGGTGGGGCAGCAGCTCGGTGGCATCAATCAACGTCTCACCCGTGTGGAGACCAACCTCGATACCGCCCTCGCGCTCAGTGGAGGAGTTGAGCCATCCAGCTACGTGTTTCAGGGTCTCCCGACAGATGAACAGCCCGGTCTCGACGCGATGGCTGTCGTACCAGACTCGCAGCCCGAAGATGTCTCGACCGTCGCCGCAGTGGATTTCGCAGATGTAGTGGCGGAAGCGCCCTCAGAGTTACTCTCCGACAACGGTGATGGGTCACCTATGGTCTATGTCCTCGTGAAGGAGAACGACAACTCCTTCGGCCAGGTCCGCCGGCGCGTCACGCTGGAGATAGAAATACCCGGCGCCGATCCGACGTCTAGGACCGCAGTCAAGACCATGATGCGGGCAGCTTACGATCGGCTTCAAGTCGACCGGCCCGACGCCGTGTCCGTACGACTGTGGCGTTCCTATGAGGACGATTCCAACGCCCAGAACAGAGTTGTCTATGCACCGGATGGCTGCGGCTGGTCTGGCGATCGCTGCACGGGCGAGTTGTGGACAGACCTTCTCAAGGGCGATCTGCCGACCGGATGAAAGTCCACCGGCATCGCCGACTACCTGTATGGCGAAGCCCGACCGGATACACTCCTTTTGTCGTTAGTCTAACTATGTGATTCCTATAGAAAGAGGGGGCCGTGCGGCCCCCTCTCTCCGTTTGAAGTCGGAGTGGCGCGGGCGCCCTACTCCGCCGCGGCGCCGGCCTCGGCGGCCTTGGCCTCCCGCTCCTGCAGGAAGCGCAGTACGCGCCGGTTGAACTCCGGCGGCTTGGGTGGCGCGAGCTCGGTCTCCGCCAGGCAGCGCGCGCGCAGCTCCTCGACGGTGCCGCCGCGATCGAAAAGCTGCACCTCGCCGCGAGCGGCGCGGAGCTTGTCGCGAAGCGCGGTCGTGGCCTCTTCGTCGACCATCAGGTCGTCGCGCAGCACCACGCCGTAGCGCTCTGCGCCAGCCCGCGTGACCAGCCCGCGCTCTACCTCCAGCGCCACCAGAGCGGGATCGCGCTCCAGCGGATCGCCCCAGCCGCCGCCGCCCCAGGTCTTAAACAGCAGCAGGTCGCCGGCCTCGACCTTCACGTGGTCGCACTTCGAGGGCAGCACCTCGAAGGAGCCGTCGGCGCGGTGGATCTCCTTGCGGCTGCGCCCGCCCGGCAGGCCGCCGTTGACGCCCCACGGGTAGGTGAGCCAGCGGTCGTCGTGCAGCGACATCTCGCCGGGCTCGAGCGCCCGGTAGCCGATGGTGACGCCGTTGCCGCCGCGGTGAAGGCCGGGGCCGCCGGAATCCGCGATGGTCTCGTAGACCTCGATGCGGAGCGGGAAGTACGCCTCCAGGAACTCGTTGGGGACGTTGGTGAACGAGGGCCAGAGCGAGTGCCCGTCGGGGCCGTCCCCGGCCGGCCGGCCGGGGATGCCGCCGAAGCCGATCTGGTAGAGCTGGTACCACTCGCCCTCGCTGGAATAGCCCGAATACATGAAGTGCGGGCTGTCGGAGAAGCCGGCCGCCACCATGAGGTTGGGCGCGCGCTGGCCGAGCAGGCCGCCCAGCACATCGAAGATGCGGCCGAGCGCGTGGGTGCGCGAGGAGAGCGCCGCCGGCTTCAGCGGCTTCAGCAGCGTGCCCGGCGGGATCTTCACGTCGACGTGGTCGTAGAAGCCGTCGTTGAACATGATCTGCGGATCGAAGACGTTGATCATGTAGACGCCGACGAACATCTTGAACATTTCTTCGTTGAGGAAGAAGTTGATCGAGCTTTCCGACTGCGGATCGGTGCCGTCGAAGTCGAACACCAGGACGTCGCCGTCGCGCCACATCTTGCAGGCCATCTTGTACGGGCCCATGCCGAGGCCGTCGTCGCAGATGTAGTCCTCGAAGTAGAGGGTCTCGTCCTCGCCCACCGTGTTGCGGATCAGGTGCAGCATCGCGCGGCGGTTGCGCTCCAGCAGCTCGTCCATCGCGGCGATCACGGTATCCACGCCGAAGCGATCGCAGAGCTCGTGAATGCGTTTCTCGGCGAGGCGAACAGCGGCGATCAGCGCGTTGAAGTCGCTCCGGTTCCACTGCGGCATCCTGCACTGGTGCAGGATCACCTTGAGCACGTCTTCCTGCAGCTCATCGTTCTTGTAGATCTTGACGATGGGGATGACGACGCCTTCCTCGTAGATCTGGTTGGCATCCGTCGGGAGGCTCCCCGGCACCTTGCCGCCGACATCGGTCATGTGGCCGAACATCGAGGCATAGGCGATCAGCCGGCCGTCGCGGTACACCGGCCTGAGAATCAGCCAGTCCGGCGCATGGCTGATGGCGCCGGCGCAGCTATAGGGATCGGAGGTGAGGAAAATATCCCCCTCCTCGATGGTGCCATCGTATTCGCGCTTGAAGCCGTGGATGAAGGAGCCGAACTGGCCGACGACCATCTTGCCGTCGGGGTTCGCGATCATCGGGAACTCGTCGTGCTGCTCGCGAATTCCCGGCGACATGGCGGTGCGGTAGAGCACGGCGTCCATCTCGTAGCGGGCGCTGCGCAGCGCACTCTCGATGATGTCGAGAGTGATCGGGTCCATGTCGACCGGCTCGAACGGCGCGTCGTTGGTCTGGACGATGGTGACTGGCATGTCGCTTCTCCCCCGCCTCAGTGGCCGACCGGGTTGATGATGATGTTGCCGTATCCGTCGACCACGCCCACATGGCCCGGCAATACCAGCGTCGTCGAATCCATCTCGGTCACGATCGCCGGCCCCTCGATCCGGTTGCCGGCCTGGAGCCTGCCGCGGTCGTAGACGGTGGCCTCCTGGTCGCGATTGTCGACATAAACCGTGCCGCTCGCAACCTTGGCCGCCGACGGATCGGCGCCGCCCTCGGCCACGTGACCGGCCTCGACGAAGGTCTCGGCGCCGCGCATGATGGCGCGCAGCGTCACGATCTCGTGCTCCGCGTCGAGCGCGAAGGTGAAGAGCTGAGTGTGCTCGTCGTCGAACTGCTTGGCGAGCCAGGCGAGGCCCTCGCGCTCGAACTCCTCGGCCGTGAAGCTTACGGGCAACTGCAGCCCCTGGCCGTGGTAGCGGAGGTCCACCTCGTACTGCACGGTCTGGTCCTCGCGCGCGATGCCCTCGGCATCGAGCTCCTGCCGGGCGCGGGTCTCAAGGTCGTCGAGGATGCCGCGCACCTCGGCGTCCGAGGTCTCCGAGAAGCGTCGGACGAAGCTCATGGAGGCCTCGTCGGTCACCCGCGTCGTGGCATCGCCGTAAGCACAGAGCACGCCGGGCGAGGGTGGGATGATGACCGGCCACGAGTTCATCAGCTTGGCGAGCGCGTTGGCGTGCAGCGGCCCGGCCCCGCCGAAGGCGATTAGCGCGAAGTCGCGCGGATCGAACCCTTGCTGCACCGAGACCAGCCTGAGCGCACCGAACATGTTCTCGTTGACGATGTCGATGATGCCGGCCGCAGCCCGCTTGAGATCGAGACCCAAAGCCGTGGCGACGGTCTGCACCGCGTTGACGGCGGCATCGACATCGAGCTTCATCTCGCCGCCGATCAGCTCGCTCGGCAGATAGCCGAGAACGACGTTGGCATCGGTGACGGTCGGCTGGTCGCCGCCCATCCCGTAGGCCGCAGGCCCCGGATCGGCGCCCGCGCTCTGCGGCCCGACACGAAGCGCGCGCGTGATCTCGGGCACATGGGCGATCGAGCCGCCGCCGGCGCCCACGGTACGCACGTCGAGCGAGGGTGCACGCACCGTGACATCACCCACCGTGGTCTCGCGCCGCTTGCGCGGCACGCCGTCGAGAATTAGCGCCACATCGGTGGACGTGCCGCCCATATCAAGCGTGAGCAGGTTCTGGTAGCCGGCCTGCTTGGCAATCCAGAGCGCGCCGGCAACACCGCCGGCAGGACCGCTCATCAGCACGTTCACCGGCGAGTTGCGGCTGGCCTCGACCGAGGCGAGACCGCCGTCCGAGCGCAGGATGTGAAGGTGGGCGTCGATTTTGCGCTGCTTCAGCTCCTGCTCCAGGTTGCGGACGTAGACTTGAACCACCGGTGCCACGTAGGAGTTGGCGACCGTGGTGATCGCGCGCTCGTACTCGTACATCTCCGGCAGGACCTCGGACGAGATCGAGACCGGCACGCCGGGCATGACCTCGTGGGCGATCTCGCGGATCTGCTCTTCGTGGATGCCGCCGGCATAGGCGTTCATCAGGCAGACGGTCAGCGCCTCGATCCCTTTCGTCTTGAGATGGGTGAGCTTCTCGCGCAGATCGTCCTCGTTCAGCTCGCGGACCACGTCGCCCCGCGCGCCGGTGCGCTCCTTCGCCTCGACGGTGAGATCTAGTGGTGCAAGCGGCTCGGGCTTGGGCCAGATGATCCAACCGGCGAGGATGCCGGGCACGAAGGAACGGGCGATCTGCAGCATCTGCCCGTAGCCCTCGGTGGTCACGATGCCGACGCGGGCGCCCTTCCCTTCCAGGATGGTGTTGGTCGCGACCGTGGTGCCGTGCATCACGTGGGTGATCGAGGCCGGCTCGACGCCCGCGTTATCGCACACCCGCTCGATGCCGTTGAGCACGCCGATCGAGGAATCCTGCGGGGTGGACGGTACCTTCGCGCGGTAGGTGCCGCCGCTCGATTCGTCGATCAGCAAGAGATCGGTGAACGTCCCGCCAACGTCCACCCCTAAGCGAAAAGCCATTCTTCCTCCTCCCGATCGCCGGGTTCGGTCATAGCCGGGCCGGCGCACCGCAACGGCCGGTAGCCGGCTCCTGCCGGCCCCGGCCCGCGCCCGCGGCCCGAATTAACTGCTGTCCGCCTTTGCGGCCTTCCGGGCGATGCCCAAGCCAGCGCCGGTCCGCCGCTTCTGAATGATGTAGACGGCGAGGAAGCTCGCGAAGATGACCAAGAGCGAGAACAGCGTCGTCATCGTTCCGATCGCGTAGATGACCGGTGTCGCCGCGATGTTGATCGTGTTCATCACCTCGACCGGCAGCGTGTTGAATTCGCCCACGATGGTCGAGGTGCGCGGGTATTCGTCGTAAGAGAGCGTGAATCCGAACAGCGCCACGCCGATCAGGCCCGGCAGGGTGATTGGCACAATTACATTGCGCAGAGTCTGCCATTCGGTCGCGCCCTGGTCGCGCGCCGCCTCTTCCAGCGACGGGTCCAAGCGGCTGAAGATCGCCAGCATGATCAGAACGCCGAACGGCAGAGTCCAGCTCAGATGCGCGCCGAGGGCGCCGGTATACCACTGGCTCTGCAGGCCGAGCTCGTTGAAGCCCAGCCCGATGCCGAGGCTGATCAACGCCGACGGCGCGATCAGGCTCGCCACCACGACGTAGAAGACAACGATGTTGCCCTTGAAGCTCTTGCGGAACGCCAATCCGGCCAGGAACGAAAGCCCCATCGTCAGGACCATGACGATGATGGCGAGGATCAGCGAGCGCACGAAGGGCATGCGGAAGTCCTGGCGGCTGAAGCCGCCCGGATCGACCACCTCGCTGAACCAGTGAAGAGAGAGCCCCTGCATCGGGAACGTCATCGAGGCCAGCGGTCCCTGAAATGACAGCACGGCGATGATCAGGATCGGCCCGTAGAGGAACAGCAAGTACAGGTAGAACAGCGCCGCGCGCGGCCAGTAGCCGGGTGCCCGGCGGAATTCCGCTCTCTGGCTCACAGCTGTTTCCTCACGTCCACCATGCGCATGATGCCGCCCACGATCAGGAGAACCACAACCAGCAGGATCACTCCCGTCGCGCTGCTGGGGGGATATTGCGCCATGTTCATCTGAATGATCATGGAGATCGAAACGGTGCCGACGCGCTGGCCGCCGAGAAGGCTGACCGCCGCGAAATCGCTGGCCACCAGGCTGACGACGAAGATCGTCCCGATGGCGATGCCGGGCTTGCAGAGCGGGATAATCACGTGCCACAGGATTTGAATCCCGGACGCGCCGTTGTCCCGCGCCGCCTCGATCAGGTCGCGGTTGATTCGGGCCATGACGTTGAAGAGCGGCGCCATCATGAACAGCGTGAAGATTTGAATGTAGGAGAGGAACACGGCGAATTCGGAAAACAGGAGGAACTGGAGCGGCTCGGAGGAAATGCCGGTCCAGATCACGAACTTATTGATGATGCCTTCCTTGCCGAGGAAAGGCACCCACGCCACCATCCGAATGACGCTGGAGGTCCAGAACGGCACCACGCACAGCAGGAACAGCAGCAACTTCGTTCGCAACTCGACAAGATCGAAAACCAGGAAATAGGCCAAGGTGAAACCGAGGACCAGGGTCACCACCCAGGTGATCCCGACCATCTTCAGGGTCTGCAGGTAATTGACGCCCGTCAGGCTTGAGGTGAACAGCTCGATGTAATTCTCGAGCGTGGCATCCGGGACGGTCATGAACCCGGTGAATTCGTAGAAGCTCATGATCATGATCATGATCACGGGCCCTACGAGGAAGAACAGCAGCGCCAGGCTGAGCGGCGAGATCTGCAGCGCGGCGCGATATCGCAACGCTGAAGTGATCACGCGCACCATAGTTCAGCTCTCATCGGCATTGAAGGCCTGTCAGGGGGCAATGCAGAAAAAAGAGTGTGGGGCGCCCGGAGACGCCCCACATCCGGTTTCGTAATCTACGCGGCGATGAATTCGGCCCACCGCCTGGTCAGGTACTTGTTCTCGTCCATGGTGGAGTTCCAGATGGCGACACGGCCCATGCGGTTCTTGTACGAGCCGCCGTCGCGGATCGTGCCGGGCTTCTCCATCAGGTTGCCAAACGGGTCGTAGATTTCGACCGTCGCCGGCTTGCCCTCGTACCAGAAGTCCCATTCGGCCTCGGGCAGCACCTTCCTTGTGTTGTCGGGCGTGACTACGTAGTAGCCCTGCCTGGCGAACATGGCGCCGACACGACCCGTGTGATACCAGGTCACGTAGTCGTAAGCCGCGCCGATCATCTTGCCCTCGAGATGGTTGGGCAGGACGTGGCCCGTGGTCCAGGAGCGATATCCCTCCTTCAGGTCCTGATAGATGCAGGGCACGCCCTGGGCCCGCACGGCCGTGACCGCCGGCGACCACATGGACTGGATCACCACCTCGCCGTTGACCATGAGCTGGACCGACTCGTTGAACGCCGACCAAAGCGCACGCCAGTGGCCGTCGTTCTTGAGCTGGATCAGACGCTCGACGCTGTAGTCGATTTCGTCCTGGGTCATGTTGCCCTTGTCACCATAGGTGATTTCACCGGCCGCCTCGAAGGCTGTCGCCGCGTCCATCAGGCCGATGGTCGGGAAGCTCACCAGCGCTGCCTTGCCGGCGAATTCCGGATTGATCAGCTCGGCCCAGGAATCGATGGGCCGGCCAATCAGGTCGGGCCGGATGCCGAGCGTATCGGCGTTGTGCAGCACCGGATGGGCCGTCAGCCACTGCGTCGAGCCCGCCTCCACGAAATCATTGGTGTCGGGTCCCGACGTGTACGACACGGTGCTCGGGTTCTGCCCCTGGCCGAACCACGCATCGGGCCAGATCTTGCCCGGCGCCTTGTAGAGGTCGACCACCTTGTCCCACTCGGGCAGCTTGGTGGTGTCCCAAGGCATGAACTTGCCGGTGGGCCAGAAGAACTTCATCTGCAGATAGGCCGGCTCAAACAGGTCGGACGACCCGGTCTGAGTCAGACCCCGCTTCTGAATCTCGTCGAGGCCGACGGGAGTGAGCTGGACCGTGAAGTCCAGGTCCTCGTTGGCCATGTTCTCCAGAAGCTGGAAATGCGACCACGGCCCGCCGGTCGACCGGAGGGTCAGGTCCTTGATGTCCTGCGACCATACGGTCGGGAAACCGCCCGTAAGCTGGGTCGCAGCAGCAACACCGGCCACGGCCGCCGTCCCCTTGAGGAGCGAACGGCGGCTCACGCCCGTCTTGCTCGTGTCGCTACTGGTCTTGCGCATGCTTTCCTCCCTCGCCTGCGTTCCTCGAATACTCGCCCTCTCGCCGGCCTGGGCGATGTTCCTCGGTCGATGCAGTGCGACGGCTGCCGGCGGCCGCCAGTGAACAAACGCTAGTCGAAACTCTCTCCAATCAGGTTCTGGGCGCCGGTTGCGCGCTCCATCACGCGCACGTCCTTGCTGGCCCATGTGACCGTGACCTGGTCGCCCACCTTGGTCGGGTTGGCGAAATACTCACGGTCCTCGATCACCGCCACGAGATCCCGCTTCTGCTCCCGGGTCATGGTGAGCTTGACCCAGTTGCCCTGGTATTCGATCGCGTGGACCGTGCCGCCCAACGCGTTACCACGGTCCAGATCAATGCTCCCGCCCGCCAGATGCACCTTGTCGCGGCGGACGCCGAAATTCACTTCCTCGCCGATCTGATGGCCGTTGCTTGGCAAGTGGAAATTGTCGCCTTCGGTGCCCGCGACCGTCACCACGTTGTTCTCTACTCCCGCCACCTTGCCGGAAAACACGTTCCAACCGCCCATGAACTCCGCAACATAGGTGGTGCGGGGCTGATCGTAGATCTCCGGCCCGGTCGCCGCCTGCTCGATATGTCCGGTGTCCATCACCACGACCATGTCGGCAATCGCCAGCGCCTCCGGCTGGGTGTGGGTGACGTGGATGAAGGTGATGCCGAGATCGATCTGGATGAACTTCAGCTCGGCGCGCATCTGCAGGCGCAGGAACTCGTCCAGCGCAGACAGCGGCTCGTCGAGCAGCAACACTTTGGGGTTGGTGATCAGCGAACGGGCGAGCGCGACACGCTGCTGCTGCCCACCCGAGAGCTGCGCCGGCATGCGGTCGGCCAGCGGGTCGAGCTGCACGCGCTTCAGCACCTCGTAGGCGCGCTCGCGGCGCTCGCCCTTGGCGACTCTCTTCATCTTCAGGCTGAAGGCGACATTGTCCAGCACGGTCAGGTGCGGGAAGAGCGCGTAGCTCTGGAACATCATCGACGTGCCGCGCTGGCCGGTGGGCTTGCCGATTACCGACTCCCCGCCGATCAGCACATCACCCTCGGTCGGCACTTCATGGCCCGCGATGATGCGGAGCAGAGTCGTCTTGCCGCAGCCGCTCGGCCCGAGCAGGCAGCAGTAGGAACCGTCGGGGATCGTGATGTCGATATCCTCGACGGCCATCGTCGGGCCGAACCGTTTGGTCACGCCCCTGATTTCTACATCGCCACGTTCCGCCATGGCTCCTCGCGTCCCTTCGGCCCGTGCGGGAGTCTCGCCGCTCCCTGTGGGCGCACGTCTTCCCTACCAAGACAGATTGACATACCGCTCACGCGACGCGGCCTCAAGTATTTTCTCGATCAGGCCGGCGGGATATGCTCGCCGCGCGCGCACCGAAAGACGGGAGTTAGTCGCGATGGCGAACCATGCCGAGACCGTGGACACGGAACAGGAAGCGCTGATTCTCGACGGAATCGAGCGCTTCCTGGACCGCGACGTCCGCCCCCACGTCGCCGCGCTCGAGCATGACGACATTTACCCGGAAGACATCGTCGAGAAGATGAAGGAGATGGGGCTCTTCGGCGCCACCATCTCCGAAGAATTTGGCGGGCTGGGCCTGCCGATCACGACTTACGCCAAAATCATCGAGCGGCTCTCCCACGCCTGGATGTCGGTGAGCGGCCTGATCAACTCCCACCTCATCATGGCCGCGGCGGTCGAGCGCTTCGGGACCGACGAGCAGCGAGACTCCTACCTGCCCCGCTTCGCCAGCGGCGAGCTGCGCGGCGGGCTCGCGCTCACAGAACCGGACTGCGGCACGGACCTGCAGGCGATCCGTACCACGGCCAAGCGCGAGGGCAACAACGCCTACGTGATCAACGGCGCCAAGACCTGGATCACCAACAGCATCCACGGCTCCTGCCTCGCGCTGCTGGTCAAGACCGACCCGGGCGCCGAGCCCCGGCACAAGGGCATGAGCCTGTTTCTCGCCGAGAAGGGCGAGGGCTTCCGGGTCAGCCGCAAGCTTCAGAAGCTGGGATATCGCGGGATCGACACCGCGGAGCTCGCCTTCGAAGACTACCGAGTCGATGCCGACAAGCTCATCGGCGGGGTCGAGGGCAAGGGCCTGCAGCATGCGCTGAGCGGCCTGGAGCTGGGCCGCATCAACGTGGCCGCGCGCGGCGTGGGCGTCGCCCAGTCCTGCCTCGACGAGGCGGTGCGCTACAGCCAAGAGCGCAAGACCTTCGGCAAGCCGATCGCCCAGCACCAGGCGATCCAGATCAAGCTCGCCGACATGGTCACCCGCACGGAGGCCGCGCGGCTGCTCACCGAACGCGCGGCGCTCGCCTACGAGACCGGCCAGCGCTGCGACATGGAGGCCGGCATCGCCAAGCTCTTCGCCACCGAGGCCGCGCTGGAGAACAGCATCGAAGCCATGCGCATCCACGGCGGCTACGGCTACTCCAAGGAGTTCCCCATCGAGCGGATGTACCGCGATGCGCCGCTGCTCTGCATCGGCGAGGGCACCAACGAGATCCAGCGGCTGATCATCGCGCGTCAGCTGATCGAGCGAAATCCGGCGTGAGCGACGACGCTTCTGCGGGACTGCCGGCGGCCCCGATCCGGCCGCTCGAAGGGCTCACCGTCGTCTCCATCGAGCAATACGGCGCGGCACCCTTCGGCACCATGTACCTCGCCGACCTCGGCGCGGACGTCATCAAGATCGAGAACCACAAGGCCGGCGGCGAGATGGGCCGCCATGTCCTGCCCTACGCCGAGGACGGCGACAGCCTCTTCTTCCAGACCTTCAGCTGCAACAAGCGCTGCATTGCGCTGGACCTGAAGAAGCCGCGCGGCCGGGAGATTCTTGAGCGGCTGGCGAGGCGCGCCGACGCCCTGATCAACAACCTGCGGGGCGACCTGCCGGGCACGCTCGGGCTCGACCGCGCAAGCCTGAAGGCGGTCAACCCGCGCCTCGTCTGCGTGCACCTCTCGGCCTACGGCCGCGACAACGAGCGCGCCGCCTGGCCCGGTCTTGACTACGTGATGCAGGCGGAGGCCGGCTACCTCTCCATGACCGGGGAGCCGGACAGCGTGCCGACCCGCTTCGGGCTCTCGGTGGTCGATTTCATGGGCGGGCTGACGGCGGCGCTCGCACTGGTCTCGGGCGTCATGCGGGCGCGCGCGACGGGCCGGGGCATGGATATCGACACCCCGCTCTACGACGTGGCGATGAACAACTTGAGCTATCCGGCGACCTGGCACCTCAACGAAGGCTTCGAGCCCAAGCGCGTGGCGCGTTCGGGCCATCCCTCGCTGGTGCCGAGCGAGCTCTACCGCACCGCCGACGGCTGGATCTTCGTGATGGCCAACAAGGCGAACTTCTGGCCCGCGCTCTGCCGGGCCATGGAGCGGCCGGAGTGGATCGACGATCCCCTGATGCGGGACTTCGCAGCGCGCTACGAGAACCGGGACGAGGTGGTGCGGCGGCTGGAGGCGGTGTTCCTGACGCGCACCACGGAAGCGTGGCTGGAGCGTCTCGCCGGGGTCCTCCCCTGCGCGCCGGTCAACGACGTGGCCGACGCGCTCGCAAGCGACTTCGCCGAGCGCCGGCGCATGGTGCAGGAGGTGGCGCATCCCGAACGCGGCACCATGCGGATGGTTCGCCAGCCCATCACCGTGGACGGTGCGGTCATGCCGCGCAGCGCGGCGCCCGCGCTCGGCGCGGACACCGCCGCCGTCCTCGCCGACCTGGGCTACGCGCCCGACGAGATCGAGGCGCTCGAGGCCGACGGCACGATCCACCGCGCCGCTGGCTCATAGCGCCGGCTGCTACGAAGGCTCTTCCGAGACCAGACCTTCGAGCTGGGCGATGAGGCGGGGAATATCCTGCTCCACCGTCTCCCACACGACCTCCATGTCGATGTCGTCGTAGCGATGGATCACCCAATTCCGCATTCCCCTCATCTTGGGCCAGGGGACGTCGGGGTTTTCGTCGCGAAACCGCTGTGAGACTCGTCCCGCCGCTTCGCCGATGATTTCGAGACGGCGGATGACGGAGTCCTGAAGCTGGCTGTTCTCCAGAAACGCCTGGCGTGAAGCGTCCGCGATGTAGATCGTTATCATCCGCGCCGACGAGAGCATATCGGCGAGGTGTATGGCGTCACGATCCATGGATCGTCTCAGCCGACTCCAAGATGGCCTTTCGGCGCAAGTGATTGCGGCTTCGCTCGATTCCCCGCCTGCTGACGAGGTCCACGTCGCGACCGAAGAGCCCCTTGAGCTCCTCCTCCATATCGACCATGTCGAAGAGCGTGTGCCGGGCCGCGTCGTCGAACGAGACCAGCACGTCGATGTCGCTGTCCGGGCCGAAATCGTCGCGCAGCACGGAGCCGAAGAGCGCGAGCTCCGTGACCTGCCAGCGCTCGCAGAAGGCGGCGATGCCGTCGGCAGGGATGGCGATGCGCGCGGTCATGCCGGAAAGGCCGAAATGGTTCCCGGTCAGGCGAGGCTGAGCAGCGCCGCAACCTCCGCCGGCGAGGAGTCGCCGTCGAGCGCCATCACCGCATCCAGCGCCCGTTCCGCCCGGTCGGTTGCGAGCGTCATCGCCGCGTTGTCTCGGAACTTGGCGACGATTTCGTCCGCGCCGAGCGGACGGGTGTCGGCGCCACGGTTGACCTGCTCGCGGTGTCGTAGCGTGCGGCCGTCGGTGGTGCGAATCACCACCTCGCCCGAGTAGTAGGTCGGGAACGCGGAATCGGGATCGACCCGATAGCCGATCCTGTCGCAGAGCGCGAGCGCCGCCGGGTCCGTGTAGGCCTCGGGCTCGAGCTCGGCGAGGGTGAAGCGGCCGCGCGAGAGCATGCTCGCGATCATGTAGTGGGCGCTGAACTGAGCCTCGTAGGCGCTTGCTGGGCGGCGCTTGGCGGCCTCCGGCTCGCACACGACGCTGACGCAGCCCTCGCCGATGAGCGCGTCCACGCTCTCGACATCGGCGGGCGTGAGCCCGTGCTCGTCGCGCAGCGCCTGTGCCGCATCGCCCAGCGCATGCACCAGGTGGCAGGCTGGATAGGGCTTGATGCCGATGCGCAGCATCTCCCAGTCCTCGCCGAGGCCGGCGGTGCACATCGCCCAGTCGATCTCCGCGTCGGGAGCGCCGTAGAGCGCGTAGAGGCCGAAGCGCCCTTCGTAGGGCTCGGCCGGCCCCTGAAAACCCTGCTGGGCGAGGGCTGCCGCGCTGATGCCGGCGAGGGCCGCCCAGCCGGGGTGCATCCGCTTGGTCCAGGCGCCGTCGTCCAGGAACTGCAGGCTGCCGGCGGCCATGCTGAGCGCGATGCCCTGGGCGTGGGCAAGCTGCGCCTCGGTCATGCCCGCGAGCCGGCCGGCGGCGAGCGCCGCGCCGAACACGCCGACCATGCCGGTGGGATGGAATCCCAGGCGGTGAAAGCCGCCCTGCGCGGCGGCGGCGATGCGAGCTGCGCCCTCGATGGCCACGAGATAAGCCTCCAGCATCGCGCGCCCCGAGGCGCCGTGCCTCTGGCCGGCGGCCAGCACCGTCGGCACCGCGCTGGTCGTGGCGTGAATCACGCCGCCGACGTGGGTGTCGTCGTAGTCGAGGCCGTGGATGAGGAAGCCGTTCATCTGCGCGGCATCGCGCAGCGGCAGACTCGCCGGCATCCCGATGACCGGATAGGGCCCGTCGCCGGCAAGGCCGTGGATGGCGGTTAACGTCTTGTGGCTGAAGTCGTAGCGGGAGGCCGCGAGGCCGATGCCCACCGCATCGAGGATGTGCAGCTTGGCACGCTCGACCACGGCCTCCGGCACGTCCTCCAGGGTGAGCGCTCTGGCGAAGCGCGCGAGCGTGCGCGCGATCGGCTCGCTCGGCGGGGGTTCGGGCTGCGGGGCGGTCGCTTCGGCGAGGGCCATCGGAAGTCTCTGTCGTTGTGGGGGGTCGCTTGACGCCTACTTTAGCATGGCGGCCCGTCACTTTGGACGCTGCGCCCGCTGTGCCATGGTGGGCGCACCTTGTGCTTCAGCCCGGAAAGGACGCCATGACCGCGCAACCGATCACGCCCGCCCTCTTCGACTTCCTGCGCGAGCTCGGGGCCAACAACGAGCGGCCGTGGTTCGAGGAGAACAAGGCGCGCTACCGCGCCGAGGTGCGTGACCCCATGCTCGACTTCATCCAGGCCTTCGCGGAACCGCTGGCGGAGATCAGCCCGCACTTTCGCGCCGACCCCCGGGCCAACGGCGGCTCGCTCTTCCGCATCTATCGGGACACGCGGTTCTCGAAGGACAAGACGCCCTACAAGACGAACGTGGGCGCGCACTTCCGCCACGAAGCGGGCAAGGACGCGCACGCGCCGGGCTTCTACCTGCACCTGGAGCCCGGCATGTGCTTCGCCGGCTGCGGCGTCTGGCACCCGGACAGCCCCACGCTCGGCCGGATTCGCGATGCCATCGTCGAGAAGCCGGAGGAATGGACGCGGATCACCACGGGCGGCGCCTTCTGCCGGACCTTCCGGCTGGCGGGCGAGGCGCTCAAGCGCCCGCCGCGCGGCTACGACCCGGAGCATCCCTTGATCGAGGACCTCAAGCGCAAGGACTTCGTGGTGATCGCCGATGTCGAGGAGAGCGAGGCGGTCCGGTCCGACTTCCTGGACCGCTTCGCCGCAATAGCACGCGCCGGCGGCGAATTCACCAGCTTCCTGTGCAAGGCGGTCGGCGTACCGTTCTAGTTTCGGGCCCTGGCTCAGGGATCGAGGCGGACGACACCATCCTCCACCAGCACGCGGTTATCGAGACGAACGGTGGGGCGGTAGATGACCATGTCGAGGTGCACCGGGCAGCGCACCGTGCCGCCATAATAGATGTTGTCGCCGAACGCGATGTGGACGTTGCCGCGCGCCTTCTTCTCCTCCTGGAAGCTACCGTTGCGGAGGCACGCACCGTTGAGGCCGATGCCGAACTCGGCGACGTTGTCGGCATCGGGGACGGTCTCCACGATATGGCGGAGATGCGCGGCCTCGGGTCCCTCGCCGCTCACGCTCACGGCCCTGCCAGCCTGAACCTCGACCCAGATCGAGGTCGCCGGCCGGGCGATGCCGGTCCCTGGCCCGTCAATCACGATCACGCCCTCGGCCTTGCCCTCCAGCGGGCGGGAGGAAACCTCGCCATCGGAGAAGGCGGCGTTCTTTCCCGGCTCGGTCGCGTAGCCGCACTCCACGACCACGGTGTCGGAGCCGATGGGCGCCGCGATATCGGTGCCGGCTTCCGTCGTGATGCGCATGGTGCGCCCGGCGGCCCAGATGGCCGCCAGCGCCTGGCCTTCGGCGTGGAGCGCCCGGTAATCGGCGAGCGCGCCGCCGCTGGTGAAGTTGGAGAGCTCGCGCATGACCATGGACATGGTGCGAATGCGCTTCTCCGTCAGCAGCTCCTTGACGCGGGCGGCATAAGCCGGCGCTCCGCCGGAACCGGTCAGGCTGATCAGCACGTCGGTCTTCTCGAACGCCGCCTCGACCATCGGGCTGAGCTCGTTCTTTCGCTCCGGCGGGCGCGAGGGCTGATGGAGGATGGCCCACTCCGCACCAGCGGCGGCGGCTACATCGGCGAGCGCGCGGACCATCTCCATCGCACTGTGATCGTCGACGACGATCGCGACGTTCTCGCCGGGCCTGATGGCGAGCAGCTCCCGCCCGACGAGGCGGGCGCTCTCGGCTACGCTGATTGTCGCCGCCGTCACGGCTCGGGGCTCTGGCGGGGTGGCTCGGTCCTAGTTCGTTTGCGCCGGCGGCGGGGAGCCCTTGTCGAACTCGGGCAGGCCCTCGGGGAACTTGACCCAGGGGTGCCGGCTCTCGTTCCAGACCACGCGGGAGGGCTCGCCGAAGCCGGGCTCGCCGAAGCAGCCCACCGCAACGCCATAGTGATCGGGGCGAAGCTCGGCGAACCAGTAGACGCTGGTGCCGCACGCAGGGCAGAAGTTGATCGAGACCGTCAGGCCCGAATCAGCCACCCGCGTGTAGGTCCCCGCCGCGCCCTCGGCCGAGACCGCCTCCTTGCGGAAGTAGGCGCCGACGCCGAAGGGGCTGCCGGTGCGGCGCTGGCAGGCGAAGCAGCTGCAGGCGACGACGAGGTCCGGATCGCCAGCCGTCGTCACCCGCAGCCCGCCGCAGCCGCATGTCGCCAGGTGAGTGTCTTCGCCCGTCATGGGAGCCTCCGCCGCTCGAATCAATTGGTCCACCTTAGCCGCCCGGTTGGCGCTCGCATACCGCGCGGATAGGGTTCTCACATCATGCGCCCGGCGATCCTCAACCCGCTGTTCGCGCCGGCGACGGTGCTGCCGGGAGTCGGCGCCCGCACGGCCTCGGCCTACGAGCGGCTGGCCGGGCCGCTGGTGGTGCACCTGCTCTGGCACCTGCCGTCGGGGCTGATCGACCGGCGCCATGCGCCGAAGGTGGCCGAGGCCGAGGCCGGAGCCACGGCGACGCTCACCGTGCGCGTCGATCGCCACCAGCCGGCGCCGGACCGCAGGCGCCCCACCAAGGTCTACTGCTCGGACGAGACGGGAACCCTCACGCTGGTCTTCTTCCACGCGAAGGGGGACTGGCTGCGGCAGCGACTGCCCGAAGGGTCGGTGCGGGTGGTGAGCGGGCGCGTCGAGCACTACGGCAGCGAGATCCAGATGGCGCACCCAGACCACATCGCGCCGCTGGATCAGCGCGAGAGCGTGCAGACGGTCGAGCCCATCTATCCGCTGACGGCAGGCGTCACGCTGAAGCCGATGACCCGCGCGGTGCGCGCCGCGCTGGCGCGGGCGCCGGCGGTGCCGGAATGGATCGAGCCGCGTTTGGTCGAGGCGCGCCGCTGGCCGGCGTGGAACCAGGCGCTCGCGGCCGCGCACGCGCCCGAGAACGCCGCCGACCTGGAGCCCGACACTCCTGTGCGCTCCCGCCTCGCCTACGACGAGCTGCTGGCGAACCAGCTCGCGCTGGCGCTGGTTCGGCGCTCCGCCAGAGGCGGACGCGGCCGTGCCATCGAGGGCGACGGCCGGCTCCGCCACGCGGTGGAGGCAGCCCTCCCCTTCACCCTGACCGAGAGCCAGCGCAACGCCGCCGGCAAGATCGTCGAGGACCTCGCCAGGGAACGCCGGATGCTCCGCCTGCTGCAGGGCGATGTCGGCAGCGGCAAGACCGTGGTGGCGCTCTTCGCCATGCTGGTCGCGGTGGAGGCCGGCGCACAGGCCGCCCTGATGGTGCCGACCGAGCTGCTGGCGAACCAGCACGCGGAGACGCTGGGCACGCTGCTGGAAGGCAGCGGCGTCACGCTCGCCCGGCTCACGGGGCGGGAGAAGGGGCGCGCCCGCGAGCGGACACTGGCGGCGCTCGCCGCCGGCGAGGTCGATATCCTGGTCGGCACCCATGCGCTGTTCCAGAAGGGCGTGGATTTCAAGGACCTGGCGCTCGCCGTGGTCGACGAGCAGCACCGTTTTGGCGTGCACCAGCGCATGCTGCTCGCGCGCAAGGGGCCGGCGGCGGACCTGCTGGTGATGACCGCGACCCCGATCCCGCGTTCGCTGGTGCTCACCGCTTACGGCGACATGGATGTCTCGCGCATCGAAGGGCGGCTGCCGGGTCGCGCCGCCGTCGCCACCCGCGCCATGCCGCTGGAGCGGCTGGAGGAGGTGGTCGCCGCCGTGCGCCGCGCGCTCGGCACGGGTGCCAAGGTCTACTGGGTCTGCCCGCTGGTGGAGGAATCCGAAGCCGTGGACCTCGCCGCCGCAACCGATCGCCACGTGAAACTGGCCGAGGCCTTCGGCGCCCGTGTCGCGTTGATCCACGGCCGCATGAAGGGGCCCGAGAAGGACGCCGCCATGGCCGCCTTCGCGGGCGACGGCGCCGACATCCTGGTGGCGACGACGGTGGTCGAGGTGGGCGTGGACGTGGCGGCGGCCACCATCATGATCGTCGAGCACGCGGAGCGCTTCGGCCTCGCCCAGCTGCACCAGCTGCGCGGCCGGGTCGGGCGCGGGGCGAAGCCGGGGACCTGCCTGCTGCTCTACGCCGCGCCGCTGGGCGAGACCGCGCGGGCGCGGCTCAACATCCTGCGCGAGACCGACGACGGCTTTCGCATCGCTGAGGAGGACCTGCGTCTCAGGGGCGCCGGCGAGCTGCTGGGCACGCGCCAGAGCGGCATGCCGGCCTTCCACCTCGCCGACCTTGCCGTGCACGAAGAGCTGCTGGCGGTTGCGCGCGACGACGTGCGCCTCGTGCTGGAGCGCGACCCGGAGCTGGAAGCGGAGCGCGGCCAGGCGCTGCGCACGCTGCTCTACCTGTTCGAGCGCGACATGGCGGTGCGCTACCTGCGCTCGGGATAACCCGCACCATGGTGCGATGCACCGGGCGCGGCGCCTGCGGCAGGATCGCGCCATGCCATGTGCGAGCGAACCACCCGCATCCCACGTCATTGCCGCCGCTTGTCCCAGGGGATCACACCTATCCCGCTTAATCCCGGCGTGTCCCGCATGAAATTAATGTGCGTCGCGGTGGGACGCGAAACCGGACCGCGAACGCGGCGAATGATGCGGGAAAACCGCTCAGCCGGTCAGCGTCGCGAAGGGGTTGCGGCCCTCGGGGTCCTCGACCTCGACGATCCAGACGTCCGGGTCGAAGTCGATCTCCCGCGCGAGCCGCGCCTCGGCCTCCTCCTCCGGAATCCAGCCCTCGCCGGTGGCGCGGCGCCAGGCAAGATCGCCGTCGAGCGATTGAGTCCGGGCGAAGACCGCCGCCGTGCCGTCGAGCCGGCTGACCTTGACCAGGAGCGCGCCCGCGTCGGCATCGCCGCGGCGCCGGAGCGCAGCGAACAACAGCGCCTGCTGGCAATAGCGGAAGCCCGCCTGCACCAGCACCTCGGTCTTGAGCTGCGCCGCGCTCATGGCTGCTCGATCAGCGGGTGGCGCAGGCGGTCGCCGGGCGCGATGCCGAGGCGCCGGGCGGAGCCTGCGATCATCTCCAGCACAAATCGGACCGGCTGGCCGGAGTGTACCCGCTTCTCGGAGAGCGGGGTGGTGCGTTCGGCGATGGTGACGATACGCCCGGTGCTCTCGGCGAAGAACATGTCCAGCGAGATCAGCGTGTTCTTCATCCACATGGTGGCCGGCCGTGTGGTCCCGTAGTCGAAGAGCATGCCGCGGTCCGGTGCGAGCTCGGTGCGGTGCATGAGGCCGACGGCGCGCTCTTCGGCCGAGCGCGCAACCTCGACCTGAATGATGTGGACGCCCGTGCCCGTCTCGATGGTCAGCGGCTCGAGCGCGCCGGTCTCCGCCCGGCCGGCCGAGGCAAACCCTGCAACCGTGAGCATGGTCCCCAGCGCAACCGCGAGAGCCGCGTGCCGGATGCGGGCGATCGTCATGGCACGACCGCGATGTTGCCGACGTGATGTGTGTCGAAGAATGGAACCATCGGGGAGCTCTCCCAACCAAGCGACTCGCGTGGACATTCTACTGGGCGATGGACAGCCGTTTCGCCTATCCTGGCCGGCGTCGCGTGCGCCGCATCGCCCGCCGGGGAGGATCGTCGCGAATGACAGGTCAAGACCCGCCTGCGCCCGTCCGTTCGCTCGCCGCACGCTACTACACCGATCCGGCCATCTTCGAGAAGGAGCGCCAGGGACTGTTCGCCCGCACCTGGCAGTTCGCCGGGCACGAGAGCCAAGCGCGCGAGGCCGGCGACTACTTCACGTGCGAGATTGCGGGCGAGAGCCTGTTCTGCATCCGCGGGCGCGACGGCGTGCTGCGCGCCTTCTACAACGTGTGCCAGCACCGGGGGCATCGGCTGGTGGAAGGCGCCGGCACGACGCGCGCGATCGTCTGCCCCTACCACGCCTGGTCCTACGAGCTGACCGGCGCGTTCCGCAGCGGGCCGAACGTGGAGGCGGTTCCCGGCTTCGATGGTTCATCCATTCGCTTGACGGCGGTGCGGATCGAGAGCGTGCACGGCTTCGTCTTCGTCAATCTCGACGACGACGCGGCGCCGATGGACGCGTGGTATCCGGGCGTGCGGGAGGAACTCGCGGACTACGTGCCGGGCATCGGCGCACTCGCGCCGCTGGAATGGATCGAGGTCCCGGAAGCCTGCAACTGGAAGGTCTCGGTCGAGAACCACTCCGAATGCTACCACTGCGTGCTGCGCCATCCGACCTTTGCGACCGGCGTAATCCGGCCTGAGACCTATGACATCAAGCCTTCAGGGGAAGGCTACGTCCTGCGGCACACGACCGAGTGCCAGAACCTGGAGCGGATGAGCTATCCGATCGACCTATCGGTGCCCCATGCCGGGGAATACCGCACGTTCTTCCTCTGGCCGATGTTCTCGTTCCAGGTCTATCCGGGCAACGTGCTGAACACCTATCACTGGCGCGCCCACGACGTGGACACGTGCACCGTCTGGCGCGGCTGGTACACGCCGGGCGGTGACGAGAGCGCCATGATCCGGCAGCTCGCGGCGCAAGACCTGGAGACCACGGTCGCGGAGGATATCCGGCTGGTCGAAAGCGTGGCGAAGGGCTTGAAGAATCGCGGCTACCGGCCCGGCCCGCTCGTGCTCGATCCCCGCGGCGGGCTCAACTCCGAGCACTCCATCCGGACGCTCCAGCAATGGATGCGGGAGGCCGTGGACGATTAGCGCGGCGATCTCACCGCGGTCAGTTGACGAAGCGCGTCTCGGTGTCTCCGGTACCGAACTTCTCGCTGTCCTCGTCGTCCCACTCGCGGCCGCTCTCCTGGCTGGAGAATTTCTCGAGCATGTAGGCGCCGGCCGTGATCGGCGGGTACTTCGCCGGCTCCTCCTGGCTGTGGCAGGTCGGCAGACACTCGATCAGCGCGTCGTAGTTGGGCTCGATGAAGTGGCAGAAGGAGAGGCGGTCTCCGGACGCGTGCGGCGGGTTGAGCACGCGATGCCGCGTGGACTTCCAGCGGTCGTTGGTCCAGCGCATCAGGAAGTCGCCAATGTTGACCACGAACGAGCCGGGGATGGCCGGCACGTTCACCCAGGTGCCGTCCGGGCCGCGCGCCTGCAGGCCGCCCGGCTTGTCCTCGATCAGGCAGATGGTGAGGTTGTCGTAGTCCGAGTGCTCGCCGGCGCGAAGCTGCCCCTCCTTGGGCGCCGATTTCTGCTCGGGATAGTTCAGCACGCGGAGGATGCTGAAGCCCCGTTCGAGCATGGCGTCGAAGTGGTCCTCGGGCAGTTCGAAGGCGATGGCCGCGAGCCGGTGCAGGTGCCAGCCGAGCAGGTCGAGGGCCCGGATATAGTCCTCGATGGTCTGGCGGAGCTCCGCCGGGTGCTGCGGAAAGATATTGGGCGCGTAGCATGGCGCGGCTGCCTCTGTATGGCAGGACGGATGATCGAACGCCTCGATAGGCCCGAAGGAGATCGATTCCTTCAGGTCGGGCGGCGTCTCCACGCCGATCGTCGCCGAGAGGTGCTCCGTGCCCACCGGCTCGTAACCGCGGACCGCCAAATCGCCCTCTGGCTTCCTGATGGCAAGCTTCTCCTTCATCGGCAGGCCGAAGAACGTCAGGGATTCACGACGCGCGCGCTCGATCAGCGCCGGGTCCACCCCGTGGCCCGAGACCATGAAGAAACCGATGCGCTCGCAGGCTCGGCTGATCTCGTCCGCGACACGCCGCTTTTCGGCCGGGTCGCCCGCGAAATAAGGGCTGAGGTCGATGAGCGGAATTTCCGCGAGGGATCCGGTCGACATGGGAGCTCCTTTCGCTGCGCTTCGGTGTTTCCGCCGGCGGCCCCTCGGCGCAGGACGCGGGGCCGGCGGCGCGGTTCGCGCCCTCGCTTAGTCCACGGCGGGCGCGCCCTCGGTCGTACCGTTGAAGGGATGGCGGCGTTTGAAGTCCTCGGCCATCTCCCGCATCGTGATCATGCGCACACCGGTATGTGCCAGAATGTGGTCGAAGATCCGCTCCAGCATCATCAGCACCTGCGGCTTGCCAGCGCAGTCCGGATGGATCACGCAGGTGTAGATCGCATAGTCGTAGTGACGGTAGATCCAGTCGAACTGGTCGCGCCAGATGTCCTCGACATCCCGCGGATTGACCCAGCCATGGCTGTTCGGGAAGGTTTTCACGAACATCATGGGCGGCGCGTCGTCGAGGTACCAGCTCGCCGGCAGCTCGACGAGGTCGACCGCCTCCCCCGGCTGCCAGGGCTTCATCCAGGTCTTGGCTTCCTGGGTATAGTCGATCTTGGTCCAGCTATCGCCGCTGCGCAGGTAATGCGGGGTGTAGTCGTCCTCCATGACGCTGCGGTCATAGAGGAAACCACGCTCAATCAGCAGATCGATGGTGTTGGGGCTGAGCTCCCACCACGGCGCGACGTAGCCGACCGGGCGCACGCCGCAGAGGTCGGTCACCAGCTCGATGCACTTGTCGAGCACGTCGGCCTCCTGCTGGCGCGACATGGCGAGCGGGTTCTCGTGCGTGTAGCCGTGCACGCCCAGCTCGTGGCCGTACTTCACGATCAATTCCGATTCCTTTGGAAAGCTCTCGATCGAATGGCCGGTGATGTCCCACGTGGTCTTGATGCCGTAGCGGTCCATCATTTCGAGAATGCGCGGCACCCCCTGCCGCGCCGCGAAGACGCCGCGCGAGATGTCGCAGGGCGAATCGGCGCCGCCGAACGATCCGATCCAGAGCGAAACCGAATCGAAATGGGGATTGAAACAAACCTGAATGTCTTTCTTCGTGGCCATGGTTTCCCCCTTCTGGCGTTGCCACGTCGCGGCGAATGTCCGGTCTCGGTGCCTCCAGCCCTATGCGTCCGCGCGCTCCCTCCGCGAGTCATGCGTCCGCGCGCTCCCTGAGCGCGACGATAGCGCCGAGCAGCACAAGTCCGTAGATGATACTGCGCACGGCCTCCGGCAGCATCGTTCCTGTCAGCAGCGAGCCGAGCGCCGTGAACAACAGGGCGCCGCCCAGGATGCCGACGAAGTGGCCGCGCCCGCCGGTGATCAGCGTGCCGCCCAGCACCACCACCGCGATCGATTGCAGCAGGAACGGATCCCCCATGCCGAAGAACGCCTGCCCGCTGAAGCCCGAGAGCAACACGCCCACCAGCGCGGAGCAGAAGCCGCTCAACATGTAGGCGCCGACGATGACCGAGCCGGTCCAGACGCCGGAGAGCCGCGCCACGGTGACGCTGTTGCCCACTGTGTAGAGCCTGCGCCCGAAGGCGGTCCGGTTGAGGAAGATCGTGGCCGCGATCGCAAACGCGATCAGGAACCAGCCGATGGGCGCGATGCCGAGCAGCCGGCCCGACACGAACCAGCGCAGCACCGGCGGCGAGCCGCCAATAGGCGCGCCGTCGCTGAAGATGAGCGAGATGCCTTCGAGCATGCCCGCCATCGCCAGCGTGACGATGATCGGAGACATCCTGAAGAGCACGATCATGAGGCCGTTCAGACAGCCGATGGCGAGTCCGATCGCCAGCGCCAGCGGCACCGCCCAATAGGCCGGCCCGTTCTCACCGAAGCAAAAGGTGGTGACGACGATCGCGGGGAACGTGATCGCCCACGCAACCGAAAGATCGAGCCCGCCCGAGATGATGACCGCCCCCTGGCCCAGGCCCAGGATCGCGAGGAAGGCGGTGAACAGCAGCAGGACGTTGAGATATTCGAGCGCCGACAGGTTCTCACCGAAGAGCACCACAGTCGCGATCACGATCACGGCGAACATGACGTAGGTGGGAGAGATATAGCGGAGCGTGGCCTGGTTGCGGGTGAACCAGCCTGCGGTCGGGCGAGTCAGGTCGGGGCCGCCTCGGGCGGCCGTTCGGCCCAGCAGGTCTTGCAACAGTCCGTCACCTCCGAGGCCGGCCGAGGGCACGACCGGTGCCCGCCAACGCGTGCGGAGCGCCTGCCGCCAGCCGCGCACGACATCCACTACCGGCAGGTCCCGGCTCATCGAGAGCCCCAGCACTGCGAAGATCAGGATCGCGCCCTCGGCCAACGGCACGTACCAGGTGCGCATGCCGAGCAGCAGGAAGATCGTGAGGATGATGGTCAGCGTCAGCGCGCCGAAGACGGTGCCGACACAGCCGCCGCGACCGCCGCCGATCAGTGTCCCGCCGATGACCACGGCGGCGAAAATCTTGAGCAGGAACTTGGCGCCGATCAGCGGGTCTCCGGCGCCGATCTGGGCCGTCATGAACATGCCGGCGGCGCCGTAGCAAACGCCGGCGATGGTGTAGGCCCAGAACTTCGTCATCCGCACGTCGGTGCCGCTCGCCAGCGCCGACTTCTCGTCGCTGCCGATGGCGTAGATACCGGTCCCGAGCCGCGAATTCCGCAGCGCCAGCCAGAGCACGATGACGACCGCGAGCACGATGATCGGCGCGGGCAGCACACCGGCGATGGCCTCGCCGGTGAAGAACATGCTGAACTCCCACGGCGCCTCGCCGCCCGCGTGGGTCATCACCAGCAGGGCCGCGCCCTGCGCGATGAACATCGTGGCGAGCGTCACGACGATCGCCGACAGGCCGAGAAAGGCAATCAGGAAGCCGTTGATCGCCCCGATCGCCGCGCCCACCGCAAGCGCCAGCGCCAGCGCCGCCCCGATGAACTCGGCGCCGGAAAGCGCGGCGACATCGGAGGAGAACTCGGACCCGCCGCCGAGGAACTGGATGATCATCACGTTGACCAGCGAGATCACCGCGCCGGCCGAGAGATCGAAGCCGCCGGCCAGGATGACGATGGTCTCGCCCACGGCCGCGAGCGCCAGCGTCGTCGCACCGGTGGTGATGGAGCTCACGTCGAAGTAGCTGATCCCCTCGCCCTTCACGAGCTGAAGGATGATCAGCATCACCAGGAACACACCGACCGAGATCAGGAGGCCGCGCTGGCGCTGCCAGTTCAACACCGGGAGACTGTCGCGATCGAATCGCGGCAGCGGCAGCAGCGGTCTGCCGTTCACGGCGCCCCGCCCTCGCCCAGCGCCGCGCGCATGACGGCGGGCTCCGAGAGCGCGTCGCCGCTCAGCGTCGCCGCTGCGCGGCCGCGATAGACGACCTTCACCTCATCGCAGAGGTTGACCAGCTCCGAAACGTCGGTGGAGTAGAACAGCACCGCGCCGCCCGCGCTCGCATACGCACGGATCATCACGTAGATCTCGGCCTTGGTGCCCACATCGACGCCGCGGGTCGGGTCGTACATGAGCAGGATGCGGTTTTCGGTCAGCAGCCACTTGGCGATGGCGAGCTTTTGCTGGTTGCCGCCGCTGAAGACCTTGCAGGCGGTATGGAGCGCCCGGCGATCCACCTGCACCAGATCCAGCACCTGAGAAACGGCCGCGGACTCCGCCGCCGTGTCGATGACCCCGAAACGCCTGAACCGCTCGATGACCGGCAGCGAGACGTTCTCCCGCCCGGTCATCTCTAGCGCCAGCGCCTCCGTCTTGCGTTCCTCCGGCACCAGGCTGATGCCGATGTCGGCCCGCAGCGCATCGCGCGGCGACTTCAGGGTGACCGGCTTGCCGTAGACCGAGACCGTGCCGGCCGTGGGTCTGATCATGCCGAACAGAGCGAGAAACAGCTCACGCTGCCCCATGCCTTCGAGCCCCGCGACGCCGAGCACGTCGCCGGGCCGCAGCGCGAACGACAGGTCCTTGAGCCTGCCGCCCGCCGCGAGGCCTTCGGCCGAAAGGACCGGCTCCGCTGTCTCCCCCGCTGCGCGCGGCGGCTTCTCTGGAAAGGTCGCGGCCAGCGAGCGGCCGATCACCAGCGCGATGACCTCCTCCTCCGAGATGTCGGCGACAGCGAAGCTCCCCACGTTGGCGCCGTTGCGCAGCACGGTCAGGTTGTCGCAGAAGCGCCGGACCTCCTGCATGCGGTGGGAGATGAACACCGTGGTGACGCCTTGCTCCCGCAACGCATCGACCTGCCCGTGCAGCCATTCGACATCCTTGCCGGAGAGCGCCGAGGTGGGCTCATCCAGCAGCAGAATCCTCGGCTCGCGCGAGATGGCGCGGGCAATCTCGATCCGCTGCTGGGTGGAGAGATCGAGCGTCGCGACTTCCACGCGCGGGTCGATATCGTCCAGGCCGAGTCTCTGGAGCATCTCGCGCACCAGCTCTTCCGATCGCCGCCGGCGCACCTGCCCGCCTGGGTACGCGGGCTCGTAGGGCAGGAGCATGTTCTGGGTGACCGTGAGGTCCTTGATCAGCGAGATTTCCTGATAGGCGGTCTGGATGCCGGCGCGGTGCGCGGTGCGCGGGTCGCCGAGCCGCGCGGGCTCGCCGAACAATTGGATGTCGCCGGCGTCGGCCCGGATCAGACCGCTGAGAATCTTGACGAGAGTGGACTTGCCGGCGCCGTTCTCGCCCAGCAACGCATGAACGTCGCCCGACCCGACGGCGAGCGACACGTCATCCAGGGCAATCGTGGCGCCGAAATGCTTTCTTAGTCCGACGACCTCGAATGCGGCGGGCGCCTCGCTCCCGCTCTCTTCCACGGCAACGCGTCAGGACTGTCGGAGGCGTCCGTGCGGGACCCGCTTGCGCAGGTCCCGCACGGTAGAAGGTGCCTCCCTGTTAGGCCTTTTGCTACTGACCTTCCGGCACCTTGCCTTCGAGCGCTGAGAACAGGTCGAGCTCACTCACCCAGGGATGCCACACATCGACGAAGTAGTTCGGCGGCACCCCGAGATCGGGATGGTAGGTGTTGCAGTTGCGCGCGAGCAGCTCCTCGCGCGTCCCCTCGGTGCACACCACAACCTGGCCCGGCTCGACCAGCGGCATCGGCACCTGGGTGAAGCGCGGCGGCTCCGCACCGCCGTCGGCATAGGCGACGGCGACCTTGAGCGCGTAGGCACCGAGCCAGTTGGGCGAGCCCATGGAGCTGCTCTTCATGCCCAGCGCACCCGGCACCGTGCCGGGCTCGGCGATGGCGATCCTATGCCCGTTGGTGCCGTTACCGGCGCAGGGCACCAGTTGGTCCGCACGGCCGGCCTCGACCTGGATCTGCGAGAACATGTAGCAGCCCACCTGGGTCCACAGCCCGTCGATGTTGTCCCAGCCGTGGGTGGCCACGATCTTGGTCAGCTCCTGCCTGGCGTGCGCGTTGTTCCAGTTGCTGTAAGCATGAACCAGGACCTCGATCTCGGGATATGCGGCGAAGACCTCCATGGCGCCGTCGGTGCGGGCATGATCGATGTAGTGGCCGGGGTAGCCACCCATGACGATGATGCTGCCTTTGCCGCCGAGCTCTTCGGCCAGATATTCCGCAGGCCCCGCACCGGCCCAGGTCTGATCCAGGCCGATGTGGTAGGCGCAGGGCTCGGTCACCGATGCGTCGAAGGTCATCACGATAATGCCCCTCTGGCACGCCTGACGGATCGAGCGATTGAGCGCGGTGCGCGAGTTCGGCCACAGGATGATGATGTCGGCATCGCCCTGGACCATGGCGTTGACCTGTTGGATCTGGGTCTGGATATCGGCCCGCGCCGATTGCATGTTGAGCTCCACCCGGTCCTTGAAGGCCTTGGTCTTGGCCATGGAGCGGATCAGGTTCTGCGCCGCATCCATCCAGGTGTTGCCCTCGAAGCCCACGCTGACGAAGACCTTGTACTTGTCCTCTTGGGCCGAAGCCGGCGATGGGCCGAAGATTCCCGTCACCGCCAGTGCCAGTGCAGCAGTTGCCAGCACCGCGAGTCTCGCCCGTTTGATCATGTCTACCTCCCTTGGTTTCGAGCCTTAACGGCTCCTTGGTCGTTTCTTGAGGCGCCGCCCGGCGCCTTATGGCTGATCGGACGCCCTCTGTCCCGAGGCGCCGATGGCGGTCATCATCAGGAACTTGTCGAGCAGGTTCTTGCTTGTGGTGACCGGCGGGTACTTGGCCGGATTGTCCGCGCTCTGACAGGCCGGGAAGCATTCGATCATGCAGTCGTAGTTCGTATAGAAGAAGAAGATCATCGACTGTCGGCGGCTGTCGTTCGCCTTGTCCCGCGGCGGATTGACAACCCTGTGCAGGGTGGAAACCCACATGTCGTTGGTCCACATCTGCATCTGGTCGCCGAGATTGATGCTGAAGGCATTGGGCACCACCGGCACGTTCACCCACTCGCCGTCCCGATTCATGGCCTGGAGACCGCCAGGCTTGTCCTCGATCGCACAGATCGTGCAGGCGCCGAAATCCGAGTGCGCGCTCGCGCGGAACTGGTTCTCCAGCGGTGGGGCCGGCTGGTCCGGATAGTTGAGCACCCGGAACTGGCTGACGTGCTTGTCGACCCGCGTATCGAAATAGTCTTCGCCGAGGTCGAGGGCGCAAGCAAAGATGCGCATGAGCGTGAAGGCAAGCTGCTCCATCGCGTCCCAGTACGCGATCCACGTCTCCTTGAGCTCGGCAGGACGCGCGGGCCAGCGATTCTCGACGAAGTGCTGGCCGGCCTCGGCGCAGTGATAGTAGGGCTCGTCCGGCACGAACGGCGGGCCGACGGTCAGCGATTCCTTGAGATCGCCCGGACCCCGCTCGCCGCGGCTTTCGGCCAGGCATTCCTTGAGGGCTGGGCTGTAGCCCCTGATGACGTCGTCCGCCCAGCGCTCGATCGTCATCTTCTCATCAAGCGGCAGATCGAAAAAGCGCCGGCTGACGTCGTGGGTCGCCTTGGTCAGCGCCGGGTCGACCCCGTGGCCGGTGATGACGAAGAAGCCGATGTCTTCGCACGCCTGCTTGACCTCGGCTGCCACCCGCGCTTTGCCATCGCGCTCTCCGCCAAGGAACGGCGCGATGTCGATAACGGGAACCTGCTGAAGGGTCATGGTTCTGCCTTCGCGTCCCGAAAAGTTGCGGAAGCTTGCCCGTTCGCGCGTTAACCCGTCAAGGCGCAATCATGCCGCAGCGGGCGGCTGTTAATCAGTGTCGTTCTCGATTTGGGGCAACGAGCGCACGTAGGCGAGGATCGCACTGAGGTCCTGGCGATCCATCGTGTCATAGCGCGCGTAAGGCATGGGCGGGCCGAGCTCGTCGCCGTCGGGCCTCAACCCTTTGGTGATGGCCGTGCGCATCTTGCGGCTGTTCCAGCGACCGAGGCCGGTACCCCAGTCTGGCGTGATGTTGCGGGCCACCGTCTCGCCCCAAGGGCCTTCCATCTCGTGCCCGCCGGCGCCCAGCATGTTCTCGTAATCCCGCCAGCCGTCTTCGATCGGCGTATGGCAGTACGTGCAGTTGGCGATCGGGCCCGCCAGATATTCACCGTAGGCGCCGAGATCGTAGTACGCGACCTCGGGCACCTCGCCGAGCGGCGGGCCATAATCGGCGGGTAGATCGATCTCGTACTCGGAAGCAGACACCTCGTTCTTGATCGGCGGGATCGAGCGCAGGTAGGCGACGATCGCCTGCACGTCCCGATCCGAGAGGCCCCGATAAAGCGAGATCGGCATGGCCGGGCCGATGATCGAACCGTCCGGCAGTTTGCCCTCGCGGATCGCGGTGATGATCTCCTCGTCGCTCCAGTTGCCGATTCCGGTCTCGGGGTCGGGCGTGATGTTGGACGCGTAGGCGGTGTAGTCATCCTCCTCGAACATCAGGCCACCCGCCATATGCATGTCGGCGATCTGGCCGTCCTCGGTCCACGGCGTGTGACAGACCGGACAGGCGGCGATGCTCTCCATCAGGTAGGTACCCCGCTCGAGCGGGGTCTCGGCGGCGCTCGTCCCGGCGAGCAATACCGTCGCCAAAATGACCGAAAGGGTCGCTGGTATCGTCTTCATGGCGGCCTCCGACCGGTGGAGCCGTCTCCCCGCTTCTCGGGGAAGCGGCGAGTCCCAACGCCGCAACGGTAGCACGAGAGCACTGCCTGCGCCTTGCCCGCATCCGCCTAGGATCGCGCGTGCCGCTTCCGGTCCGCCCATACCGTTGCGCTCTTTCCGCCTTCTCTTGCTCCAGTCGCCGCGCTATTCTCCGATGGCAACGAATTCGACCGGCTCGTTCGTGCGGCAAAGAACAAGCGATCAATTCGCACGACGGGACCATGCAGGAGGCGATCGATGACCAAGCCAGTGCTCAACCTGACCGGTGATCCCAGGGATCGTGGCCGCGTTCACGGCGAGATCATGTCGAAGGAGATCAGCCAGAACCTCGAGCGCTATCTCAAGCGCTTCCAGATTCTGGGCTTCGAGAAAGGTGCATTGATGGCCGAATCGGCCAGGTGGGCCGAGGCGCTGAGGCCCAAGGACCCGATCTTCTGGGAGGAGATTGACGGCGTGGTCGAGGGTTCGGGCCGCAGCCTGGAGGAAATCACCCTCCTCAACGTGCGCTACGAAATGCTCGTGAACATGATGAAGAGCGATGCGCAGGCGCAATACCAGCCCGCCGCGATGGACGCCTGCACCTCGTTCGCCGTGTTGCCCGAGCGCTCGAAGAACGGCGACACGATGATCGGCCAGAATTGGGACTGGGTGAAGGACATCAACACCGTGGTCTCGCGGGTGCATCGGGACGATGGGCCCGACTTCATCCACATCGGCGAGGTCGGCACCATCGGCGGCCTCCAGGGCGTCAACGAGAACGGCATCGGCGTGGTCATCAACGCGCTGCTGACCCCGGAGGACGGCAAGTACGAATACGAGAAGCCCTACCGCATGCGCGTGCGCGACATCATGAACGCCCGCAACATGCAGGAGGCCATCCTGGCGATCTGCGGTACCAATCGCTCGGTATCGATGAACTTCCTCATCGCCCATGAGGACGGCATCGCCATCGACATCGAGACGAGCCCGGACAAGGAAGCCTTCATCTACCCGGATGACGGTCTGCTCACTCACTCCAACCACTTCTGCAAGCTGGACGTGGAGTCGGAGGTGGTGAAGCTCTGGCCCAACACGATGTACCGCCATGTGCGCCTGGAGCGGTTGCTGCGTCAGTCGCAGGAGCTCGATTCGGAGACCATCAGATCGGCGATGGCGGACCACTTCGGCTATCCGCACTCGATCTGCGCACACTATGACGAGGAAGAGGCGGAGACGCTGAGGCTGCAGACCAACCACTCCATCATGATCTCGCTGAAGCAGCGGACGCTCCACATCACCGACACGCAGCCCTGCGAATCCGACTACGAGGAATATCCCCTCGCCGCGTAGGAAACCAGTATCGCTCCGGCATCCGCAGTATCGGCCGGCGCCGGAGCGGTCGCGCTGACCGGGCTTGCAGCCCGGTGCTTTCGAACCGCCTGACCTCGCCGGACGCTCGCTCCCGCCGGCGACCTCAAGAGACGGAGATGTCCCGTGATGGACGATGCCAGCAGCAGACCCGATAGCGGCGGCACCGAGAGCGCCGCGCCGATCAGCAAGCCGAATTCACTCGGCGCGCGCAACGTGGCTCACGTCGCCCACGGCTACGGTAATCTCGACGCGCTGGAGAGGACCCCGCCGCTGGTAGTCACCCGCGGCAAAGGCGTCTCCATCATCGACGAGGAGGGCCGCGACTACATCGAGGGCGTCGCCGGCATGTGGTGCGCCAACTTCGGCTTCAGCGAAAGCGAGCTGGTCGATGCCGCGATCGAGCAGTTCCGTGCCCTGCCCTACTATCACTCGCTGATCGACAAAACGACCGAGCCCATGGGGCGTCTCGCCGAGCGGCTCAAGGGCTCGACCCACGTGCCCATGGCCCGGGTCTTCTTCGCCAACTCGGGCTCCGAGGCGAACGACACGCTGGTCAAGCTCGCCTGGTACTACCACAACGCCATCGGCAAGCCGGAGAAGAAGAAGATCATCTCCCGCTTCATGGGCTTCCACGGCGTCACCTGCGGCGCGGCCAGCGTCACCGGCATCCCGCAGATGCACACGGATTTCGACCTGCCGGTCAACGACCTCTTCCTCAAGACCGACTGCCCACACTTCTACCGTTACGGTGAGCCGGGCGAGAGCGAGGAGGACTACGCCTCGAGGCTCGCCAGCAACCTCGAAGAGCTGATCGTAAAGGAGGGGCCCGAGACCGTCGCCGCCTTCTTCGCCGAGCCTGTGATGGGCGGCGGCGGCTGCATCGTGCCGCCCCGGACCTATTTCGAGAAGGTGCAGGCGGTCCTCGACAAGTACGAGATCCTGTTCTTCGCCGACGAGGTCATCACCGGCTCCGGCAGGACCGGTAGCTGGCTGGGATCGGAGACTTTCAACCTCCGGCCGGACGGCCTTTCTCTCGCCAAGGGGCTGGCCAGCGCTTATCAGCCGATCTCGGCGGTGATGATCAACCAGAAGCTCTACGACGCCATGCTGGCCGAGAGCCGCAAATTGGGCTTCTTTGCCCACGCCTTCACCACCACCGGCCACCCGGTGGCGGTCGCGGTCGCGCTCCGCTGCCAAGAGCTGATGGAGGAGCGTGACGTGCTCGGCAACGTGCGTCGCGTTGGCGCACTACTGCAGGAGCGCATTCGGGGGTTCGCTGATCACCCGCTGGTGGGGACCACCCGCGGCGTCGGCATGATGGGCGCCATCGAGCTGGTAGCAGACAAGGAGACCCGGCGCTCCTTCGACCCGGCGTTCGGCGTCAAGACCTATGCAGTGAACCGCGCCCGCGAGCACGGTCTCATCATCAGAAGCGCGCTCGCCGGCGACAGCCTCGCCTTCGCCCCGCCGCTGGTGATGACCGAGGCCGAGGTCGAGGAGATGATGCGCCGTTTCTCCCTGGCCCTCGACGACACCACCCGCTGGATCGAGAAGAACGGCTTCAAGTCGAAGCAGGCGGCTTAGCGGCCGCCTGTCGAGCCCGGCTCTATCCGGCAGCGTGGGAGCCTATCCTCGAGTATTTGGGTAACGAACCGTCTCATTGTGACTCCGCGGGCGGCCGACGAGATGGTGTCGTCAGATAATATCGGTGGCAGCGATTCGGAGCCTGCCGCCGCCGGCCGAACGCGGTTGCCGGATGACGATGTCCACGTCGCGTCCGAGCGCATTCAGAAGGCGGAACAGGCGTTCCAGCGAATACGCGCGAAAGTCACCGCGCAGTAGCCGCGACACATCGGGCTGCGACAGGCCCAACAGTCTAGCGGCCTCGGTCTGGGTGATGCCGTGTTGCCGGACGATTCCGTCGATGCGGCTGACGAGTTCCGCCTTCAACAAGTGCGCATCGGCGTCCGGGAAGTCCAGGTCGGCAAAGACATTGCCGCTGCCGTGTTCGACCGTCGGGTCCGGGTTGCCCATGGTTCTAGTCTCCGCCATGTGTGTCTCGGTAGTGCCGCTCGGCAGCCCGTAACCGTTGCCGAACCACATCGAGCTCCCGTTTCGGCGTTGTCACGCTCCGCTTGGCCTTCTTCTGGAAGGCGTGCAGGACATAGACCGCCGCCTCGAAACGGACCGTATAGACCGCCCTGAATGTGTCACCGTCGTAGCGTGAGACCACCTCCAGAACGCCAGAGCCGAAGCCTTTGAGCGACTTCGCGTCGCGGTGACGGAGACCGGTCTGGGCCTGGTAGATCGCGAAGCCCACGCGTGCTCGCACGGCCTCCGGAAAACCCTTCAAATCCGCCCTACTCGAAGCGACCCATTCGACCGGCCTCAGCGTGTCGCGCTTCATCCCGCCTTATAGCAAATCCACCATAATTTCACAAGTGAGGTGCCGCGCCCGCCCGCCGTCGCAGCGGCGCGAGGTGTCGTGACAAATCCGAAGGTTATTCCTCAGCCCGCCGGGCTGAAGCCGTACTCTGACTTGAGGTCTGCCGTCAGCTTGTCGAGGCCGCGGGAGAAGCGGTCGATCACGTCGTCCACCTGAGCCGGCGTGATCGAGAGCGGCGGCGCGAACGAGGTCGAGTTGTGGCCGAAGAAGCCCCGCGTAATCAGCTTCTCCTCCAAACAGAGATCGAAGAGTCGGTGTGAGCAGTCCCACTCCAGATTGAGCTCTTCCTTGGTCTCCTTGTTCGCCACCAGCTCGATCGCGAGCATCAGGCCGTCGCCGCGAATCTCGCCCATCAGCGGGTGGGGACCGACGCGCTCCTCGAGCTGCTGCTTGAAGTAAGCGCCGGTGGAGGCCGCGTTCCCCACCATGTCCTCCTGCTCCATCAGCGCGAGGTTCGCGTTGGCAGCCGCACAAGCGAGCGGATGGGCGCTCGCGGTGTGCCCGTGGGCGAAGATCGGGATGTCTTTCGAGCCCTCGTGCAGCACCTCCCATACGCGGTCCGAAATTACCGAGGCGGAGAGCGGCACGTAGGCGCTGGTGATGCCCTTGGAGAGCGTGATCAGATCGGGATCAAGCCCGTACTTCTCGGTCGCGAACCATGAGCCCAGCCGGCCGAAGCCGGTAATCACCTCGTCGGCGATGAAGAGCACGTCGTGGCGCTTGAGCACCGCCTGGATCTCCTCGAAGTAGCCCTCGGGCGGCGAGACGCAGGCGGCGGCCCCCATCACGGGCTCCGCGATGAAAGCGCAGACGGTCTCCGGTCCTTCCTGGATGATCAGCTCCTCCAGGGCGGCGGCCATTCGCTTGGAGAAATCCCGCTCGCTTTCGCCGGCCTCGCCCTCCCAGAAGTAGTGACCCTTCTCAGTGTGCAGGAAGCCCGGCAACGGCAGCCCGAAGGCCTCGTGCATGAGCGGCAGGCCGGAGAGGTTGGTCGCGATCCCGGTCACGCCGTGATAGCCCATGCTCCGCGCGATCATCTTGCGCTTCTCGGGTTTGCCGCGGCAGCGCTGATACATCCAGGCGAGCTTGACGTTGGCGTCGTTCGCCTCCGAGCCCGAGCTTGCGTAGAGAATGCGGCTCATGTTGTCCGGCAGAATATCCATGAGCCGATCGCTCAGCCTGATCTGCTGCTCGTTGGCGTGCCCCGCCATGGTGTGGAAGTAGGGGAAGCTCCGGGCCTGATCGGCAATCGCCTCGCCAATTTCGGTCCGCCCGTAGCCCGCGTTGACGCAGAAGAGCGAGGCCATCGCATCGATATATGTGTCACCCTTGTTATCGGTGACGTAGATGCCTTCGCCGTTTGTGATGATATGCGGGCCGGACTTCTCGTGCTCGTGGATTGGGGTGAAGGCGTGGAGCGTCGTCTCCACATCCATTTGCTCGAGGCTCAGATTGGTTGCGGCTTGCCCTTCCATCGGTCCCTCCCTTCCGCGCTCGGCGCCCATCCGCCACGCGGGTCGGTGCCGATGCTAACCGACACGCCACACCGAGTCATGGCAGCATCGCGGGCGGGCTGAGAGCGGGCAGACGAGGCGTGCGCGGCGTGAGAGGCAGAAGCGAGACGGGCACCGCTGGTTGCGATTCGCGGCGCCGGCGGCATAGCCTTGTCCCGTGGCGACACACGCAAGGCTGCGACGGGAGACGACGCGGCCCCCATGCGCCATCTCCTGAACACGAACGCGGCGTCGAACCGATGGAGACGAAACCCGTAACGGTCTTCGGAGGATCGGGATTTCTGGGCCGCCAGATCGTCAAGCACCTGGTCGAGGCAGGCCACCGTGTGCGTGTGGCCGTGCGTCACCCGGACCGCGCTTCGTTCCTCTCCGGGTTTGGCCCGGACGGCCGGATCGAGCTCGTGCAGGCCGATGTTTGGAAGGAGGCGACGGTCGCGCGTGCCGTGGAGGGGTCAGCCTCGGTCGTCAATACCGTCGGTCATTACGTCGAGAAGGGTGGCGCGACATTCGACAGGGTCCACGGCCAGGGGGCCCTGCATGTGGCGCGACAGGCGAAGCAGGCGGGGGCCGAGCGGTTGGTCCACATCTCGGGAGTGGGCGCCGATCCTGGGTCGCCCTCACCCTACGTTCGCGCCCGAGGGATCGGAGAAACGCTCGTCAAGGACGCGTTCGACGACGTCACGATCTTGCGCCCGAGCGTGATATTCGGGCCGGGTGATGCCTTCCTCAACACGCTCGCTCGCATGACGCAGCGATCTCCGATCATGCCCCTGTTCGGAACCGGGAACACCAGACTGCAACCCGTATTCGTCGGCAACGTCGCCGAGGCCTGCATACGGGTGCTGGCCGATCCCTCCACGCGAGGCGGGGTGTACGAGCTCGGGGGGCCAAGGATCTACGCGTACAGAGAGTTGGTACAGTTGGTGCGCGACCGGGTGTCCGGACGAGCGCTCATGGTCCCGTGCCCCTTCCTTGCGTGGGAATTTCTGGCGGCCGCGATGGCAACGCACCCCAACCCGCCGCTCACTCGCGATCAGGTAACTCTGATGAAGCGAGACAATGTCATCGGAAAGCAGGCGTCCACCTTGGACGATCTGGGCATTCGCCCGGTTTCGGTGGAGGAGGCCCTGCCCACCTGCATCGACGCTCTGCCTTCCTGACACCTGGGCGACCGCCACCGTCTTCCTCAGATCGGCGAAGTGACCGGTTCAAGAACCTCGAAGTCACGGCGCACCACCCAATCGGGGCGCCGCGAGCGGCCGTGCTTGTTGTCAATCGCATTGTAGGTGATCGAGGCGAGCGTGCGCGGCCAGGGCGACATGTTCGGCCCCGAGCCGTGCACGATGTTGGTGTGGGCGAAGATCACCGAGCCCGGCCCGCCCTTCGGCGCTTCGATCCCCCGCTCGCTCGCGAGCCTGCCAACAACCACCTCATCCGCCGCCCGTAGCGGATAGCTCGTGGTCGTATCGTCCACGGCGGTCTCGTAGGCCGGTGCCCTGTGGCTGGCGGGGACGAGCATCAGGGGCCCGTTGAACTCGCGCACCTCGTCGATGAAGACCAGCGCGTTGACCAGGCGGGGCTCAGGCATCGCGTCATCGTGGAAATAGGTCGGGAAATCCTGGTGCCATTGCCAGACCGCGCCATGGAACGGGCGTTTCATGTTGATCACGCACTGGAACAGGTAGGTCTCCCGCTCCAAAAGCTGACGCACCGGGCCGAGGAGCGCCGGATGCCGCACGAAGCGCCCGAACAGATTACTGAACGCCTGCGGGTTCATCACCGAGCGCACCGTGCGGCCGTCATTCTCCAGGATGACCTCGTCGCGGGTGAGTCGGCGCAGACCGTCGAGCTCGTCCCGCACCCGGGCGATGTCCGCCCTGGAAACGAGATCTGGCAGGAACACGAAGCCGTCATCGCGGTAGCGGGCGCACTGCTCCTCGCTCAGTCGAGGGAGATCGGGATGGCTCGTCATCGGGCCTCGCTTCGGTGCGGAGTCGGTCCGGCCGCCCCGCCCGCTGCGTCGCGATAGTTCGCGGGCAGTCGGTCGGAGAGCGCCATCACCGTATCGAGCGGCGTCACCCCGAACCACGCGGCGAGCTCGTTCAGCCTGATCGCTGCGTCGCCTTCGCCGCCGAGCAACCGGACCGTATCGCCGACTGCAGCGTCTTCGACATCGGAGAGATCCAGGACCAGATGCTCGAGCGATACCGCGAGGATCGGCGCCCGATAGCCGCGTACCAGCGCCTGCGGCTGGCTGCCCGGCACGGGTCGAACCAAACCTTGAGCGACACCGATCGGCGCGACGCCGGTGCGTCGGCCATGCTGTATGCCGTAGCTGCCGCCGATCGCGATATCGCTGCCTTGCGGGTGGTCAGAGACCTGTATCAGCCGGCTCCCGACCTCGGCCAGGACAGGCCGGTACGCCGAGAGGTCCGCGAGCGAGTCATCGGCGAAGGGCGAGAGGCCGTAGAGCAGGTGGCCGACGCAAACCGCATTGGCCAGATCCGACAGACCGGCGGCAACGCAAGCGCTCGCGCGCGCCTGAGTGACTGGCGGCGTCAGGCCGCGCTCGTCGAGGCGTGCGAGCAGCGCATCGAAGACGGTGAGCCTCTGCTCGGCCCAGTCGCGCCCCTGCGAGTCGCCGAAAGGCAGATGCGTGTAGAGACCTTGGACTTCGAGGCCCGGCATAGCAGTCAGCTCGGCGAGAAAGACTGCCGCTGCCTCAAGCGGCACGCCCAGCCGCCCCAGTCCGGCATTGACCTTGACGTAGACCGGAACCGCGTCCCCGGCCGGCGACGCGCGCGCCGCAGCTTCGGCGCTCGCTCGATCGACCACCGTCGGTACCAGCCCGGCGCCGACGAGAGCGGCCATCCCCGTCGGCAACGCGCCTGCGAACATGATCACCGGGGTGCGCAGCTCTTCCGCACGCAGCCGGCAGGCCTCGTCGAAAGAACCGGTCATGAATGCCGCCAGCCCTTCCCCATCGAGCGCCCGCGCCACGGGCACCGCGCCATGTCCGTAGGCGTTGCCCTTGAGCGCGGCGATGCAGGCCTGGTCGGGCCCGATGCGACGGCGAATCTCAGCGAGGTTCGCGCGCAACCGACCCAGATCGTAGACCGCCCAGCAGGGATGCGCGTCATCTGCCATGCGACTGCTCTTCCCACATTATCAGCACTCCATGCTAGCGAGACTTGCGATACGGGAGAAATCGCGCGAATCCATGCACAGGCGCAGCCGAAGGCGCTATCTTGATCAGTCCGAGCCAAAGCCTGGATGGGAGCAGGCGATGACCGCGCTAGAAGACTTGCCCTATACGATCACCGACCACGACATCGTCGCCGAGGCCGACGGCATGCGCGTCCAGGTCATGACCATCGGCGCGGGCGAGGAGGTTCCGTGGCATTACCACACAATCGTGACCGACGTGTTCGTCGGCGTCGAAGGCACGGTGGTGATCGAGACCCGGGCGCCCCGCGCCCGTCACGAGCTTGAGCCCGGCAATCATTGCGTCGTGCCACCGATGACCGCGCACCGGGTCTCCGGCAAGGACGGCCGAGGCTGCCGCGTCACCCTAGTTCAGGGCGTGGGCGAGCACGACTTCAATCCGGTCGGCAAGGCTACGGCGCAGGACTAGGTGAGCCGGGATTATCCGGGGCGGCGCGCGGGACCCAAGCCGTCATGATTCGCACCCACGGCCGCTACTCCTACTCCAGCATCACCAGCCGCCCGGTCTACGACTGGCCGAACGGCACGCGTCTCGCCGTCTACGTCGCCGTCAACATCGAGCAGTTCAGCTTCGGCGAGGGCAAGGGCGCGGCTATCGCCCCGCCGGATCAGGCCAACAGCCACAGCGTCTTCTCATGGCGCGACTACGGCAACAGGGTCGGCATCTGGCGCCTGCTCGAGCTGTTCGACGCCTTCGACGTGCCCATCGAAGCCCAGTTGAACCTCGGCGTCTACGAGCACTGCCCCGACATCCCGGAGGCGCTCAGGCAGCGCGGTCACGAGATCCTGGGCCACGGCATCACCAACTCGGACATGCAGGAGCACCTCGACGAGGCGTCCGAGGCTGCACTGATCGCCGAGGTCACCGAGACCATCGAGCGACATGAAGGCAGCCGCCCCTCGGGCTGGATGAGCCCCTGGCTCTCGAACAGCGCGGTCACCGCCGACCTGCTGCAGGAGGCGGGCTATCGCTACTTCATGGACTGGACTTGCGACGACCAGCCCATTTGGATGACGACGCGCGTGGGCCGCATCCTGGCAATGCCCTACCCGGTCGAGTGCAACGACACCCGCGGCATCGTCTGGTACGGCCACACCGCCCGCGAGTTCGTGGACATGCTGATCGACGGCTTCGACGAGATGCTGGCCCAGAGCGATGGGCAGCCCCTGGTGTTCCCGGTCTCGCTCCATCCCTTCGTAATGGGGCGGCCCTACCGCATACGCCACCTGCGCCGTTTCTTCGAGCACATCGCGCCCCAGCGCGACCGAATCTGGCTGACCCGCCCGCGCGACATCTGCGCCCATATCGAGAGCCTGCCCCAGGGCACTGTACCCGGCGATTCGTGACCCGCAGGGCGCCCCGCCACACGCCGTTCGCCATCTGAGAGGAGACACCGCCCATGCCCGTCATTAGCCTCGAAGTCCCCGTCGGTACGCCTGCAGGCACGCAGGAAACCATCCGCACCGCAGTCAAAGCGGCGGTGCTCAAGACCCTCGCGCCCAAGCAGACCAAGTACGACTATGTCGCCGTGCGCGAGGTGGTCGCCGAGATCGGCGATGGCGTGCCCCTGGTCGAGATCGACTTGAGGCCAGGCCGCGAGCCCGAACGCAAGAAGGCGCTGGTTGATGCCATCGCCGAAATTCTGAACGATACGATGGGCGTCGACGCCGCCGACATCTACGTCGTGTTCCGCGAGAACCCGGCTGAGAACCACTACTGTGGCGGCACGCCGCTCCCGCCCTGGGTCTCTCAACTACCCACTGTTGAGTCAGTTCCATGTTTGATCATGTCCAGGTCCTTCAAGGCACGGTAGGTGAGGGTGGCGTGTCGCAGGTAGACGTAGCCCTTCCAGAGCAGTTGGGTTCCCGGCAGGGGCTGCCGTTTTCGTGGATCGAAGCCGGCGAACCTGGCGACATCGATGACGAAGGTGCGGATGTCCGGGGGCTTGTCGGGCGGCGGACGGGCGCGAACCATGCCGTAGGCCATCAGCCTGATGTAGAGGATGGCGATTTCGTCGTCCGAGACGACGTGGTTGGCCGGGGTGTCCGGCTTGTCGCGCGCGATGCGTTCGAGATCGAAGACGTGGCAGGCGGTGATGGCATCGAAGGCGACACACTTTCGCAGGTCGTCGGCGTGGTCGAGCTTTCGGTCCTCGACGCGGGTGCCGGTCTTCAGAACCTTGAAGTACTCCTCGATGGTCCATCGGCGCTCGTACCAGGTGACGACGGTCTGGGCGGTCTCGGCGTCGGCGCTGCCCTCGGTGCTCAGCAGCAGCCAGTTGAGCGGGTCCTTGCCGGCGGGCGGGTCGGGTTCGGTCGCGGACACGACGAGCATGTCGACCGGCTCCCGGCTCTCGGCGTCGCGCGGTGGCGCCAGACTGACCCTGGCGGCGCGCAGCTCCAGCGTTGCCGTGCGCCTGGACCGCGCCCGCTTGCCGCCGCAGGCGCCGATCTCCACGGTCTTGCCGGCAAGGCGCGGGAGAGCGGCGACATGCTCCCACACGCTCTCCTCCTCGCCGCTCTCAAGGATCACCCGCCGCTGTGCCGACCGGCGCGCGCGCACCAGCAGCGCCGCGCCTTGCGATGCGGCCCTGGTGAGCAACGCCCAGATGTCGCCCTCCCGGTCGCAGACCGTGACCACCCGCGTCGCAGGGCAGGCGCGGGCCAACTCCTGCGCCCGCTCGTGCCCGCGCAGCCAGCGTTCACTCTCGATTTCCCTGTCGTCGCCGTCGCGGAAGCTCGCATCAAGGGCGAACACGCCGAGCGGCCGCCCGGCCGCGTTGAGCGCCAGACCCACATGCGCCACCAGTCCGCACGTGCCCTTGCCGCCGCCGCCCACCCCGACGAGGCCTTCGGTCGCTTTGAGCCCGTCGTAGTTCAGCGTGGTGGTGTCCTGGATCGCGAGAACGATGTCCTCAAGCTGGCAGCGCTCCACCATCGTTGCCCGGTGCGGCTCCAGGATGTGCTCCATGCTCACCTTCCCGCTCGACAGCAGCCGGTAGGCCGCCTTGCGCTCCGGCCGGGCCGGAAAGATCGCCGGGATCGCGGCCCCCGGGCGCTCCAGCCACGCCCGTCCCATGCGCTCGATCCGATCGCGGACCCGGCCGTCAGGATGCGTGCTGCGCGCATATTCCCGCCCCGCCCAGTCCGTGTCCTCGTCCATGTGCAACGCCGGCGCCGCACGGATGTCCCGGGCCGGCTCGGCGCACAAGATGGCCTGCCAATCCGCCGCCAGCGGCTTCATCCACACCGTCCGCGCCGCCCCGGCGGCGGACCCCGGCGGCTGGCCCGAGGTGTGCTGGGAACAGCACCGCCAGCCCGCCGCCCGGTAGCAGGTGCCGGCATGCTCGGGGCCGACATAGCTGTAGGCCAGGACCGGCCGCGCCCTGTAGGCCGTCTCCCAGTCCGCCGCCACGCGCCCGGCCGCCAGCTCCAGCACCCGCGAGGCCAGACCGTGGACGCGCACGCCGGGCAGAAGCAGGAAGCGATGGTTGTTGATCAGGAGCGGCAGGTTCAAAGCCCGCGCGTCCGCCGACCAGCCGATAAAGTCGTCGCGCGCCTTCTGGTGCCAGCTCGCGGCGCAAAACCCGATGCCGCCGAGGCGGCCGTGAAGCGAGGAACGCACCCAGTAGCGCAGCTGCCCGCCCGGAGCCCGCGCCCAGCCTTGCGGGTGGTGCGTCGCAATCATCGCTTGCCACAGTTGCCGCTCGGCATCGCCGTCGACCGGCTCCAGTGTCACCGAGCCCAGATCCGCAAGCCGGCAGCGAAGCGAAAGGTCGGGGTAGGCTTCGATGGGCGCACTCTCGCGACGCCCCCGGCCGAACGCCGCCCGCGCCGCCGGCAGCGCGAGCCCGAGCTTGTCCGCCAGAACCGGCAGAGCCTTGCGCGCGGACGCAAGACAGTGCTCGCCCCGATCGCCGGTCCAGTCCTCAAGCGCGCAGAGATCGCGGGCAAGAGAACTGCGAGTGCGGCCCTCCTCCAGGACCGCCTTGCTCAACCACTCGATCGTGTCGGCGTGAAACTGGTGAAGGCCAACTTGCATGGCACGACATGTAGCCCACACCACTCATTGAGTCAACTGTGGACCGGTGTGAGGCCCTGGGTGCCGGCCGACGCGTAGCCTCAAGAGTGTCGATCGGCGTCCGATTTGAGCGCTGAGCGATGGTCAATGGGTGAAGCGCGATTCCGTATCCGCGGTGCCGAACTTCTCTCTGTCCTCGTCGCTCCACTCTTCGCCGGACGATTGGCTCTCGAATTTCTCGATCATGTAGTCACCGGCGAGGATCGATGGGTATTTCGCCGGCTGATCGGGCCCGTGGCAGGTCGGCAGGCACTCGATCACTGCATCGTGGTTGGGCATGATGAAGTGGCAGGCGGAGAGGCGCTCCCCGGCGGCGAGTGGCGGGTTGACCACGCGATGCCGCGTGGACTTCCAGCGGTCATTGGTCCAGCGCATCAGGAAATCGCCGATATTGACCACGAACGAGCCGGCGACGAACGGCACGTCCACCCAGGTGCCGTCCGGGCCGCGCGCCTGCAGGCCGCCCGGCTTGTCCTCGATCAGGCAGATGGTCAGATTGTCATAGTCCGAATGCTCTCCCGCGCGGAGCTGACCCTCCTCGGGCTCCTCCCGCTGATCCGGATAGTTGAGCACGCGCAGGATGCTGAACCCCCGGTCGATCTTGTCCTTGAAGTGGTCTTCGGGCAGGTCGAACGCGATCGCGGCGAGCCGGTGCAAGTGCTCGCTTAGCCGGTCCAGCGCCCTGATGTACGCCTCGTAGGTAGGGCGAAGCGTGGCCGGGTTCTCAGGCCACATGTTGGACCTGAAAAGAGGTAGCGCTTCCTCGGTGTGGCAGGAGGGATGGTCCGGCACCGCCAGCGGCCCGATCGAGAGGGATTCCTTGAGGTCGGGCGGGGTCTCCACACCGATCGTTGCCGAGAGCTGCTCCGTGCCGACCGGTTCGTAGCCCCGGCTTCCCTTTTCCTCCTTCCGCTGCTTGATTTCGAGCTTCTCCTCGAGCGGCAGGGCGAAGAACGCCTTTGACTCGCGTTGCACGCCTTCGATGAGCGCCGGGTCCACCTGGTGGCCGGAAACCAGGAAGAAGCCGATGTGCTCGCAGGCACGACTGATCTCATCCGCGACGCGCTTCTTGTCGGCGCGGCTACCCCCGAAATAGGGGCCGATGTCGATCAGGGGAATTTCCGAGAGTGGGTTGGCCGGCATGGGAGGTCCTCGCGCCGTGCTTCACGCCTTCTACCGCGCGCACCGTCGCTTCCCGGCTGCCGAGGTGCGACCCGCGGGCGGCACGGCGGCCATGGCAATACGGCAGCCTAGCCCGGATTTCTCGCCACTGTCACGGCCTGCCGCCGGTGCCGTTAGACGCCAATGTCGATCTCGAAGTCGCCGTAACGGTTGACCGTCAGCCGCTGATCCTTCCAGACCACCAGAGTCGAGCCCTCGGTCTCAATGATGGCGGTGCCTGCGATACGGTTGCCGGGCTCGAGTCTTTCGCCGTCGAAGGTCTCGACCGGCGCGAAGCGCCCGTCGTCGGGCAGGTAAGCGCGGCGAGTCGCTTTCGCCGCCGCTGAGGGATCGGGCCCGGCCACCGGCAGCTCTTCCGGCGTTACCGCCTCCACCCGCCCGACCGCTTCCACCCGGCAGGACACGAACTCTGCCGGATAACCCTCCATGCGGTAGTGGTAGAGCACCTCGTGGGCGTCCTCGAAGGCGGCGACGATGGCCTTGAGGTGGTCCGTCGTCAGGGTCTCGGCCGATGGCACGGGCGTCTCGATCTCGTAGACCTGGCCGGAGTAGCGGGCATCGATGAAGCGGCTGAGCGTCATGTCTTCCGGCGCGATGCCCTCCTCCTCCAGCGTGCGCGTGAGGGCGCGCTCCATCTCGTCGTAGAGGGCGGAGAGCCTGTCGAGATCCGCTGCCTCGGCGGTGGTGTTGAAAGAGCGCACCAGGTTGTGCGTCACGTCTGCCCGCATCAGGCCCGATGCGCAGAGCACACCCGGCCAGCGCGGTACGATCACGCGGGAAATGCCAAGCCTGCTGGCGAGCGTGCCGGCCTGCAGCGGCCCGGCGCCGCCGCCCACCAGCAGCGTGTAGGGGCGCGGGTCGATGCCGCGCTCGACCGAGAGGAGCCGCATGGCGCCCGCGAGCCGGCTGTTCATGATCTCTACGATCCGCGCTGCGGCGCCGGTAAGGTCGAGGCCGAGGGGCTCGGCGATTTTCTCCGTGATGGCCCGGTCGGCGAGGGCCGGCTGGAGCGCGGTGCGCCCACCCAGGAAGTAGTCGGGGTTGATGTAGCCGAGATGCACGAACGCATCGGTGAGCGTCGGCTCGGCTCCGCCCCGCCCGTAGCAGGCCGGCCCCGGATTAGCGCCCGCGCTCTGCGGGCCGACGCGGAGCGCACCGCCCGCATCCAGCCACGCGATCGAGCCGCCGCCCGCGCCGATGGTGTGGACATCGACCGAGGGGATGGAGATCGGCTCGGTGTCGAGACGCTTGGCCCTGGTGATCGGGATCGAGCGGCCCGGCAGCACGCACACGTCGAAGCTGGTGCCGCCGGTATCAATCGTCATGACGTCCGCGCTGTCGGTCAGCTCGCCGTAGTAGACGCCGGCGAGCGCGCCACCCGCCGGGCCGCTCGCCACAAGCGGGAGCGGGTTCCGCAGGATGGCGTCGATCGTCGCGTGGCCGCCGTTGCACTGCATCACCAGCGGCTCACCCTTGAGGCCGAGCTCGCTCATGCGCGCGCGGAAGCTCTCCAGATGCGCGCGGGTCTCCACCATGATCCCGGCGCTGAGCACGGTGCAGAAGGTGCGCTCCCACTCGCGGATCACGGGCAGGACGTCGACGCTGGCGAGCACCGGGACGCCGTCCCCCAGCTCCTCGCGCGCGATCGCCTGGGCGCGCCGCTCGTGCGCCGGGTTGATGAACGACCAGAGGAAAGCGATGGCGACCGCCTCGACCCCTTCGCCGCGTAGCGTCCTGGCCGCCTCGCGGACGTCCTCTTCCTCCAGCGGGACGATCGCCGCGCCGGTCTGATCGATCCGCTCGCGGATCGGCCGCCGCAGGTAGCGGTCGAGCAGCGACCACGGTGGCGGCGTGCGCAGGTTCCAGCGGTCGGGCTTGTTGCCCTCCCGGAACCACAGAATGTCACGATGGCCGTGGGTGCAGAGCAGGCCTGTTTTCGGCAGGCGGCGCTGGACGAAGATGTTGGTAGCGGTCGTCGAGCCGTACACGAAGCGGTCGCAGTCGCCGAGCAACACGGCGAGATCGGTGCCGAACTTTCCGGCCAACATCTCCAGGCCGTGGATCACGCCATCGGTCGGGTCCTCGGTGGTCGGCACCTTGGCTGACTGGACGGCGCGCCCGTCAGACGCGACGCAGTCCGTGTGGGTTCCGCCGATGTCGATGGCGGCGACATAGGCCATGGATGGCTCCTGGTTTGGCGCCCGCGGCTGCGCGGTAAGGCTAACGGCCGTAGAGGTCGGGCGAGGAATCCTCGGCGGGGTCGCGGTCGAGGTCGGTGAAGGTATCGCGGTTGGTCATCAGGCTCTGGCGCAGCGTCGAGGTGCCGGGCTCCATCGGCGAGTTGAGCGGCGCGGGGCCGCGCTCCGCCTTGAGCTCGGTGCGAAGTGCTGCGGTCGCCGCCTCGTCCACCGCGAGGGTTTCGGCATCGAGCACCATGCCATAGTCCTGTCGCGCCGCCTCGATGCTCACGATCTCGTCGCGGACGTCCTCGGCCACTGCGGCGGGATCGCGGTCGTAGGGGTCGCCGTAACCCCCACCCCCGCTCGCGATCACCACGTACTCCCAGCCCTTGGGCAGCTGGAACTTGCCGAGACCGGAATAGAAGTGCCGCTCGTCGGGCTTCGCCGGATCGAAGGCGTAGACCGTGCCGCCGATTCCGCCGCTGCCGCCGACAGTCCCATGGCTCAAATTGTTGTGCCCCCAACACGCCGTATAGACGTCCATCGCGCTGGAGCCGTGCCCGGTGACGTGGGTGGTCACGCCGGGCCCGCCGCGCCACTGGCCGGCGCCCTGTGAATCGGTCTTGATCTCTTGCTGCTTGACCAGCACCGGATAGAGCCATTCCTCCATCTCGGTGCTCATAAAGGTCATGGCGCCGGCGACTCCTATCTCCATCATGCAGGGGCTGCCATCGACCCCGCTGGCCGCGCCACCGCCGCCGCATTCGTTGAAGTTGGCATAGGCCCAAAGCTTGTTATCCCCGTTGCGCTCGTCGACGCCGATATAGGTGCTCCACTGGATCAACGTGCTGCCGGCCGCGCTCATCTCGGGTGTGGCCCCGGCGGCCGCACGCATCAGCGCCCGGTAGACCACCTCGGCGGCACCCGTGGTCGAATGCTGGGTCGAGAACGGCGCGGTCGCGCTGCAGATCGTGCCTTCGGGGCAAATGATCTCCACGTGGCGGTGGAAGCCCTCGTTCTTCGGGATGCTCGGATCGACACAAAAGGCCAGTGTGCCGACGACAGCGGCCTCCGTCGCGCCATGGAGCGAGGCGTTGAGCGTGCCGATCATCTGCGGCGGACACTCGGAAAGATCGACGACCCACATATCATCTTCGACGGTCAGCTTGGTGCGCACCGGCACGTTCTTGGTGCCGTAGCCGTTGCTGTCCATCCAGTCTTCGCCGTAGTAGGTGCCGGGCCGCATCTTGCGGATATCGGCGCCGACACGGCGCGAGGTGTAGTCGAGCAGCGCGGCGGTGTAGCGCCGCACGGTCTCCGGCCCGTAACGCTCGATCAGGGAGGCGAACTGCTCCTTGCCGCGCCAGGTGCAGGCCACGTGCGCCATCAGGTCGCCGTGGCTGTTGGTGCGCGCGCGCAGATTGCCGAGGTAGAGCTCCAGCACGTCCCTGCGCAGCTTGCCGCGCTCGAACAGCTTGATCGGCGGGATCTTGAGCCCCTCGCTGTAGAGGTCCTTGGAGTAGGGGTAGGTGGGCACGTAGGCGGGCGTGCCCATGTCCGCCAGATGGCCGCGCGCCATCGACCAGAACATCAGCTCGCCCTCGTGGAACACCGGGCTTGCCAGCAGCGGCTCGCCCATATGAGTGTTGCCGAGATAGGCGAGGTTGCACATCAGCACGTCGCCGTCCTCGATCTCGCCTTCGAAGAACTCGGCGGTGCTCTTCATGATCCGCTGCATGGTCATGGCCTGGACCGGCAGCGCCGTGTCCGGCACCGCGACCAGATTGCAGGCGTCGTCCGCGATGCCGACGGAGAAGTCGCGGCAGAGATTGATGATCGAGGTCCAGGCCGAGCGCTCGAGCGTGATCATCATTTCGCGCCCGATGTTCTCGTACATGCCCATGATGACGCTGAAGGTCCCGGGATCGATTTCTCCCGGCGCTTCCCAAGCCTCAACCTCGGCAGGGTTGGCCATCGTCTCCTCCCTCTCGCGCGGCGCGGCCACTCGGGCCGCCGCGCCAGACTAACCCGGATGTCTCGCCACGGTCACGGCCTGCGTCGCTTCTCGTGGGGCGCCCTGCGTGGGGCAGCCAGCCTTGTCAATTGGTGGCCCAAGTCCGTAGCATTGCCACGCACGCAAAAGGTCAAAATAGGGAGGCTTAACCCATGCGGAAAATCCTCGTAGCCGCGGCGTCGGTGCTCGCGATGTCATTCGCTGGCGCAGCCGTGCAGGCCGAAGACACCCTCAAGATCGGGCTCCAGTCAGCGATGACGGGATGGGGCGCCGCATGGGGGGTACCCTTGCGGGCGACGTCGGAAATGTACGTCGACGAGATCAACGAACAGGGCGGGCTCGAAGTCGGCGGCAAGACGTACATGATCGAGCTGTTCGTCGACGACCACAAGGCGGACACCAAGCTCGCCAAAGCCGGCCTGGAGCGCTTCATCCATCAGGAAGGCATCAAGATCCTGATGATCCACTTCGATAACGGTCCCGATGCCTGGCTCGGCCTGCCGGACGACGTGCGGGAAGGACTCATTCACGTCTCGCCGGTGTGGCGGCCGGACGTGTTCTCGCCGCCGCACAACGGCTTCGGCACGCTCAATCTGCCGCCGAATTTCGCGCCGGTCCTGTTCGGGAGGGTTCTCGAGGACAACCCGGACCTCAAGACGGTGGTCGAGCTGTCCCCGCGCGGACAGTTCCCGGAGATGGCCGTGCAAAACGACAAGGCTGCGGTGCAGGCCCTCGGCCTCGAGTGGCTCGGCGTCGAGTACTTCGATCCCGACCTGGCGGACCCGCTGCCGGTGGTAACCAAGGTGCTGGCGCTGAACCCCGACATGCTCAACCTGGGTTGCGTCGGCCAGACCGGGCCGCAACTCCTGAAGCTCGCCCGTCAGCTCGGCTATAAGGGCGTGATGAGCTGCAGCTGCGAGGACGATATCAACCTCTACCTCAACCACGCCGGCCCCGAGGCCGCCGAGGGCTTCTACATCATCGGCTCCCACGGCTTCCCCGAGGGCCCGGAGCTCGTGGCGTTCCGTGAGAAATACACGGAGCGGGAAGGCGAATGGACCGCCGTTGCGCTCGCCTTCTACCAGGGGATCAGGGTGCTTCTCGCCGGCATCCAGAAAGCCGGTTCGATCGACGACATCCCGGCGATCGTGGAGGGCGTCCGGCAATCCACGGTGGTGCAGGAACTGCTGCCCGGCAAGCCGACCATCACTTGGGGCGGCGCCGAGACGTGGGGCCAGCCGCATCAGATGCAGGTGCCCGTCGTGCTCAACACGATCAAGGACGGGAAAGCGACCACCGTCTCCGTGGTGCCGCCAACGGTGCCGTGAGCCGCAGTCGTATGAGGGCAGGCCGGTACGGGGGCGGGTAAGGCGTTCGCCCCCGGCCGGCCCACGCCCGCCAGTTCCCGAGACGGGTGCCGTCGGTCATGCTGCTCGAGGTCAAGGACCTGTGGGTTCATCATGGGCGGGCGCCCGCGCTCAAGGGAGTGACCCTCGCCGTCTCCGAGGGGAGCCTCGTCGCGCTGGTCGGGCCCAATGGGGCCGGCAAGTCCACCCTTGTGCGCACGATCTCGGGCCTCAAGCGGGCCAGCGCTGGCGAAATCCTGTTCGACGGCAAGCGCATCGACCGCGTGCCCGCCCACAAGATCGTTGGCTTGGGAATCGCGCACGTACCGGAGGGGCGCCGCGTCTTCCCGGACATGACCGTGTTCGAGAATTTGCGGATGGGCGCCTACCGCAGACTGCGCAGCGGCAAGTTGATGCTCAGGGATTCCGCATTCGACGACGACCTCGCCCTTACCTACGAGCACTTTCCGCGGCTCAAGGAACGTTCCCGCCAGCGCGCGGGCAGCCTCAGCGGCGGTGAGCAGCAGATGCTTGCCATCGGGCGGGCGCTCATGGCCCGTCCGCGCCTTCTCCTGCTGGATGAGCCTTCGATCGGCCTCGCCCCCCGGATGGTTCAGGAGATCGCCCAGGTCATCGCCGCGATCACGCGGCGCTGGCGCGTCGGTATCCTGCTCATCGAACAGAACGCGCGCATGGCCTTCCGTATCGCTCAGCACGCTTACGTCCTCGAAACCGGGCAAGTGGTGATCACCGGCGCGACCGACGCGCTGGCCCAGAACGAGGAAGTCAAGCGCGTGTACCTGGGTTAGCGTTCCGCACGCGCCGGCGCGCAAGCCATGGCACTCCTCGAGCTCACGGGAATCGGCAAGAACTTCGGCGGCCTTGCGGCGCTCGGCGGAGTCGATCTCACGGTTGAGCCGGGCGAGATTCTCGGCCTGATCGGGCCCAACGGAGCCGGCAAGACCACGCTCTTCAACGTCATCAGCGGGGTCCTGCCGGCGAGTGCCGGACGCATCATCTACGACGGCACCGACATCACGCACTGGTCCCTGCACCGCATCGCACGGCACGGCCTGGTGCGTACCTTCCAGCAGACCGAGCTGTTCATGGAAATGACGGTGCTCGAGAACGTCCTGGTGAGCGCACGTGCGCACAGCGGCCTCAGCTTCCGGCGCATGAGTGGCCGCGAGGCAGCGGAGAGGATGTCCGTGCACGAGATCATCGAGCTCGTGGACCTGAGCGACCTCACCGATGAGCGCGCCGAAAACCTGCCGCACGGCCACCGCCGGGCGCTCGGTATCGCGCTCGCGCTGGCCGCCGCCCCGTCGCTGCTTCTGCTCGACGAGCCGCTGACCGGCATGGACGCGGGCGAGACGGAGGCGATGGTCTCCACTATCGAGCGGATTCGTGCCCGGGACACGACCGTCATGCTGGTCGAGCACAACATGCGCGCCGTCATGCGCTGCTGCGACCGCATCGCGGTCCTCGATTTCGGCAAGCTGATCGCCGAGGGGCCGCCGCAGCGTATTCAGAACGATCCGCGCGTCATCGACGCCTATCTCGGCGCCGACGAGGACATTCATGGAATCGAACAGGCGCCGGCCTGAGCGGCGAGGCTGGCCCACAGCCGCCGGCGCCAGGGTCGCGCAACCGAAAGGCGTCCGCCCGTGACGGCCATGCTCTACGGTCAGGTCGCGGTCAACGCGCTCATGCTGGGCGCCACCTATGCACTGATTGCCGTCGGGCTTAGCCTGGTCTTCAGCATCATGCGGGTGATCCAGTTCGCCCACGGCCACCTCTACATGCTGGGCGCCTTCTGCGTGTTCTATCTGGCGACCGAACTGGGCGTGAACTATTTCGCCGCGCTCTTCATCGCCGCCATCGCCGTGGGTATGCTCGGCATGGTGCTCGACCGCATATTTTTGCGCCCGCTGCGCGGGCAGGACCTGCCGAGCATGATTGTCACGCTCGGAATTCTCCTCCTCATCGAAGGCAGCGCGCTGCTCGCGTTCGGTGAGCGCGACAAGCGTTTTCGCAGTCCGGTGGACGGCGCCGTCTGGTTTTTTGACACCATCGTCATCCCCAGCGAGCGGCTGATGATCCTGGGCGTCGCGGCGCCCCTCATCGCGCTCCTCTTCCTGTTCGTCTGGCGCAGCAAGGAAGGGCAAGCGATGCGCGCCGTCGCGCAGGATCGGGAGGCGGCGATGCTGCAAGGCATCAACGTCGACTGGATCAGCGCGCTCGGCATGTTTATCGGTAGCGCGTTGGCGGCGGCAGCGGCGGGCCTCCTGCTGCCGATCCAGGTGCTGACGCCTGCCGTGGGCGGCCCCGTCGTCATCAAGGCCTTCATGGTGGTGATCTTGGGCGGCCTCGGCAGCATCCCAGGTGCCGTGGTGGGCTCTCTCGCCTTCGGCGCGTTGGAGAGCTTCGGCACCACCTTCTTTGGCGGATATTCGTCGCTCGCCGCATTCAGCGCGGTGATGCTGATCCTGATCTTCCGGCCGCGCGGGTTGCTGGGCCGTGCTTAAACTTGGTGCGATCGCCGCACTGGTCGTGCTGACCGGGTTGATCCCGGTCATCACGCAGCACCCCTATTACCTGCATGTCTTCATCACCATCGGGGTGTTCACGATCGTCTCGCTGGGAGTTCGGCTGGTCCTGATCATCGGCCAGTGGACCTTTGGTCAGGCGGCGTTCATGACCATCGGCTCTTACGCATCGGCCATGCTCGCCGGCCATCTGGGCTGGTCGTTCTGGGCGGCGATGCCCGTGGCCGGGCTGATCGCGGCGGTAGCTGCGGCGCTCTTCGGCTTTCCGGCACTGCGCCTGACCGGCGCCTACTTCGCCATGGTGACGCTGGTGCTCAACATCGTGATCCGCCAGATCATCCTGGTGACCCCCGACTTCACCGGCGGCAGCATGGGCATGGGGGTCATGGTCGACATCCGGCCGCCCGACCCGATAACGCTGCCCTTCGGCGGCGGCACGATCGCGTTCACGGACAAGACGTCCTATTACTATCTCGTCTGGCTGCTCGGGCTTGCCGCCGTCGGAATCGCCTATTGGATCGACCGCTCGCCCATGGGCGCCGTTCTGCGCGCGGTTCGCCAAAGCGAGATCCTGGCGCGGAGCGTCGGCGTCGATAGCGCGATCTACAAGCTCATCGCCTTCGTCATCGCCTGCTTCTTTGCCGGGATCACAGGCAGCTTCTACGCGCACTATCTGATCCTGGCCCATCCCGATGCGTTCTCGCTTTGGGACTCCATCTACGCGGTCGCTTACGTGGTGATCGGCGGCACCAGCACCGCGCTCGGCCCGATTTTGGGAACCGTCCTGCTGATCGGCGGCTTCGAGCTGCTGCGCGAGGCGTCCGCATACCAAACCGTGGGCTACGCGCTGATCCTGCTGCTGGTTACGCGCTTCCTCCCCGGCGGGCTGATCAGCCTCGGACCCATGTCAGCCGATTTCTTCACCGGCCAACGGCGCGGAACGCAGGATCATGAGCGCGACACGAGCCCTCTGTCTGGGCTCCGTTCATACCTGCGCCGCTGATGTAGCGCCTGCCTGCGGTGAGTGATGCGGGGCTAGGGTGCCTCCTCCGCGGCCTTCCCCATGAGCCGCACCCGCGCACCGGCCAGCAGCTCGCGCAGCTTCGCGCGGATCGCCCAGAGGCACACCAACGAAGGGATCACCATCAGCGTCGTGATGACGAAGAAGGTGCCCCAGTCCCCCTCGAGCCAGTCCACCAGCTCACCGGATGACGCGGCGAGCAGCGTCCGGCCCGCCGTACCGAGCGAGGCCAGCAGGGCGTATTGAGTGGCCGTATAGGTCCGGTCCACAAGCATCGAGATGAAGGCGACGAAGGTGACCGTCGCGAACGCGCTCGTGAGGTCGTCCATCACCACCGCGGCCGCGAACAGCACCTCCGACTTCCCGGACCAGGCCAGCAGCGCAAACATGAGATTGGTGAGCGCCATGGCGATCCCGGATGCGAACATGGCTCGTATGAGTCCGATGCGGACCGCAACGAGACCGCCCAGCAGCGTGAACCCGACGGTAACAATCCAGCCGAGGCCCTTTGAGTAGAGTGCGATGTCCGACTTGGTGAAGCCGATCTCCGTGTAGAAGACCAGCGACATGCGCCCCATGAAGGCTTCGCCGATCTTGAACAGAAAGACGAAGCCCAGAACCGCAGCGGCGATCGCCACTCCGTTCCTCTCGAAGAAGCGCATGAGTGGACTGAAGACCGTGCCCCCCAGCCACGCCGCGATGCGCCCGAGCGGGCCGGACACGCGCAGGCGCGCGGCGATCCGCTCCTCGTCTTCTGCCTGGGCGGCCATGCGCGCCACCGCTGCGGCCTCTCTCACGAACAGGAGGCCCACGTTGCAGAGGACGACCACGATCCCGAGCACGAGGAACGTGACCTGCCAGTAGTTCTCGATGCCTGCAGTCTGGAAGGCTTCGGCGGTTTCCAGGGCGACGATGCCGCCGAGCTTGAAGCCGCTCCACCAGCCGACCACCGCGACCGCCGCGCCAGCGGCCATCGCCTCGCCTTCCTCTTTGCCGATCTGCTCGATTCTGAGCGCATCGATGGCGATGTCCTGGGTCGCGGACGCCACCGCGATGGCGAGGCCGATGGCGATGACGGACCCTAGGTTTTCGGACGGGTCCAGCGCGCTCCACAGCACGAGGCACACCAGTACCGCCGCCTGCAGGACCAGGATCCACGCCCGCCGCTGGCCGAGCCGTTGCGAGAGCCACGGCAGCCGGACGCGGTCGATCAGCGGGGCCCAGAGGAAGTTGAACGCGTAGACGCCGAAGATCAGGCCGGCCCAACCGATGGTGCTGCGGCTGAGCCCGTCTTCGGTGAGCCAAAGGGTGAGGCTGCTGCCGATGAGCACCCACGGGAAACCGCTGATGATCCCGAGGAGGAGGATGCGGGCCATCCGCCGCTCGAAATAGACGGCGAGCGATTCCGCGAGTCCTTGCACGGCGTCCTCTGGGCGACTCGGTGCGCGATCGAGACTGACCTTAGCGACACGCTCCGCGCCCGGCCAATGACATCCCCTCACCTCGCCGCGAGCAGTTGGGCTCGGGCTTGCGCGCCATGGCGCGCGCGGCGATCACGGGGTATGTCGGCGCCAACCGAGAGCGAATCCGCGCATGGAGGCGACCGATGAAGCTCGAAGGGATCAGGGTGCTGGACCTCTCCCGGTTCCTGCCCGGCCCACATCTCGCGATGATGATGGCCGACCATGGCGCCGACGTGATCAAGGTCGAGGACCCGAAGAGCGGTGATCCCGCGCGCGCCATCGGGCCGGTGCAGGCCGGCCACACGGTCTATTTCCGCAACGCGAACCGGGGCAAACGAAGCCTCGCGGTCGATCTCAAGAGCGAAGCCGGGCGCGAAGCGTTCATGCGCCTTGCGGAGACCGCCGACGTGGTGCTCGAGACCTTCCGCCCTGGTGTGGTCGATCGCCTGGGGATCGGCTACGAGGTCGTGCGCGCACGCGCGCCACAGGTGATCTACGCCTCCATCTCCGCCTTCGGCCAGTCCGGGCCCTACCGCGACCGCCCGGCCCACGACCTCAGCGTCAACGCGCTCGCCGGCGTCGCCAGCCTCAGCGTCGATGGCGACGGCAAGCCGGCCATGGCCTGCTTGCCGCCCTCCGACATGGGGGGCTCGCTCATGGCGCTCGCCGGCATTCTCATGGCCCTGCTGCGCCGCCAGACCACCGGGCGGGGCGATTACCTCGACCTCGCCATGTTCGACACGGTGGTGTCCTGGACTTCGCACGTGGCGGGCCGTGTGTTCGCGGACGGCCGCGCGCCTGCCCCCTCAGCCGAGCGCACGCAGGGCGGCGCCGCGTTTTACCGTCCCTACCGCACCAGGGACGGCCGCTACATCACCCTGGGCGGCGGCGAGATGAAGTTCGTCGTCAACTTCCTGGAGGGTGTAGGCCGCCCCGACCTGATCCCCCTCGGCCGCGAGCCGGCAGGCCCCGCCCAGGCGCCGCTCCACGCCTTCCTCGAAGAGACCTTCGCCACGCGGACCCAGGCCGAGTGGGTCGAGTGGTTCGCCGGCCGCGACATCTGCTTCGCGCCGGTCCTCGACCTCAAGGAGGCCTTCGACGATCCCCACCTCGCCGCGCGCAACATGGTCGAGCGGGACGGCGACGGCGCTTCCCATCTCGGCATCCCGATCAAGTTCCAGGAGGAGCCGGGCCGGATCGAAACAGCCGTGCCCGCCCTCGGCCAGCACAGCACCGCGATCCTGCGAGAGATCGGCTACGACGAGGCTGCCTGCGCGGCGCTCGCCCAGGGCGGCGTCATCCGGCAGGCGGAGTGACGCTAGGCTGCGGCCGCGCCGGCTCCCGCGCCCAGCAGGCGGATGATCTCCGCCGTCGGCTTCACGTGGCAGAAGTTGCCGTCGAGATACTCGACCGCGTTAGCGTGTCCGCTCGGCGACATGGCGGCACAGGAGTCCTCTGGCATCAGGCAGCGGAAATCGAGATCGCCCGCGAGCCGGATCGTCCCCTCCACGCAGCTGTTGGTGAAGATGCCGCTCACCACGATGGTGGTGATCCCCTTCACGCGCAGCAGATGCTCGCAGTTGGTCGAGGGGAAGACCGCCGAGCCCGACTTGGTCAGCATGATGTCGCCTTCTTGTGGCGCGAGCAGTTCGAGAATCTGCGCATCCTTGGAGTCGACGGTCGTGACCACGCCGAAGTGGCGGTGACGCCAGGTCTGGTCCGAACCGTCGCCCACCAGCGAGGCGCAGCGCGTGTAGATCACCGGCGCGCTCACCTCACGGAACGCCGCGATGAGCTCCACCAGGTTCGGTACAACCACGCGGTCGATCCGATCGAGGTAGTAGGCAAGGTCGTCCTCCAGGCCCGCCTCGATGATCCGCTTGCAGAGGCCGTAGTCCCGGTGGGCCTGCTGATAGGTCATATCGATCACGATGAGCGCGGTCTTCTCCGCCTCGACCGGGAACTCGGGAATGCGCGCGAAGCTCCACCAGGCGCTCCACCCCTCCTTGACGTTGCCCCTCTCGCTCTCGCCCATCGCGCACCTCCCTCTCCTCGTCCGAATGACGGTCCAATCCTGGATATGCTGGGATAGTCCGGGATGAGGCCGACCGGCTCAAGGCGTTAGGCGCGCTATGGCCGGTGGGCGGCGAGAGCCTGCCAGTCGAATGCGATGCCGTGGCCAGGCCGGTCCGGCGCGCGGGCATAGCCGTCCTCCACGGTCAGCGGATCCTCCATGAATTTCTCAAGGCCGAAGGCATGCCACTCCAGATAGGCCGCGTTCGGGGCCGCGGCCAGCACGTGGATGTGCAGGTCGTGCGCGCCGTGGCTCGTCACCGGCAGGCCGTGTGCCTCGGCGAGATGCGCGATCTTCATGAAGGGCGTGATGCCGCCGCAGGTGGTGAGGTCGGGCTCCGGAAAATCGACGCCGCCGGCTCCGATCAGCGCCGCAAACTCCGCGAGCGTGTGGTGGTTCTCGCCCACCGCCAGCGGCACCGTACCGAGCGAGCGCAGATGGGCGTAGCCGGCGGTGTTGTCGGGCGCGATGGGTTCTTCAAGCCAGACCAGGTCGAAGGGTCGCAGCAGGGTCATGGCGCGGACCGCCTGATCCATCCGCCAGGCCTCGTTCGCGTCCGCCATCAGCTCGATCTCGTCGGGCAGATGGTTGCGCATGGCGTCGACGCGGGCGATATCCTCGGCGAGGGTCGGGCGGCCGAGCCGCATCTTGACTGACCGGAAGCCCTGCTCGACGCTCGCCATGCCGCCTTCCAGCAGCCGGTCCATGGGGAAGTTCAGGTCGATGTTGCCGGCGTAGGCCTTAACCAAGGGATTGGCGCCGCCGAGCAGCCGCCAGAGCGGCGTGCCGAGCCGGTTGCCCTTCAGGTCCCAGAGCGCGACATCCACCGCCGCCATGGCAAAGGCCACGGGCCCGCCCCGGCCGGCATAGTGGTGGCGCTTGTAGATGTCCCGCCAGATCGTCTCGATCAGGTCTGGGTCGCGGCCCTCGACGCTCGACCGGAAAGACCCGTCGCACAGCGCCGCGATGGGGCCGCCCTGCCCCTGGTGCGCTACGGTGTAACCCACGCCGGTGACGCCGTCGCTGTCCGTGATCCGCGCCGTGACCATGTCGAAGGCGGTCATCACGCCCGCCGCCGCGGCCCCCATCGCTACCGGCAGCGGCAGGCGGAACAGGTCGACTTCCAGCTTTTCGATTGTCGGCACGCGGCCCCCTTTGTGCGTCCGGCGGTCCTGTCGCGGGGACAATTCACCATGCGTCACGGGGAGGCAACCAGAGGTAAGCACCGCGGTGACTATGTTCACACACCCGCCCATGGGTCGACGACCTCGATACCCATACCAGCGAAATCGCGCACGTTGCGCGTGGCTACCGCGAAGCCGCGCGCCTGCACGATCGCCGCAATCTGGCAATCGGCCTGACAAACCGGTTGTCCGGCAGCACGGCGCGCCGCGGCAATCTCCGCGTAGGCCTGCGCCGCCGGGCTGTCGAACGACAGTATTCGACCGGCGAAGTCCTCTCGCACCAACCCATCGACCGCTTCGGCGAGCGCGTCCCGTCGTCGGCCTTTAGGCAGGATCGCAACCCCGTAACGGAGCTCCGCTTCGCTGACGGCCGAGAAATACATGTCCCCCACCCGGCGCACCGCCACCCACGCCTGGACAGCAGGCTCGGGCACCGGGCGCATCAATTCGGAGACGACATTGGTGTCCAACACGAACATCGACAGCCGTCAATCGAAGCTGGGCGGCTCGCGAATGGGCTGGCGCGGCGGGAGATCAAGCTCCACCCCGCCGAACGGGGCGAAGCGCGCGCGGATGGCACTGGCGAGGTTGTCCGCTCCGGCCTCCGCCCCGACTGCATCCCGCAGGATAACCCGCGCCTCTTCCTCCATCGAACGTCCGTGCTCGGCCGCCCGAATTCGCAGCCGTGTCTTCACACCATCGTCGAGGTTGCGGATCGTAATGCTGGCCATTGCGCCGCCTCCATCCCTCTCAGTTCATGAAATGTAGGCATTGATAGCAATGCAATCAATGCCGTGACGCCGAGACTCACGCACAATCGCACCGGGCAGACCGCCGTCCCCCAATCCGCGCCGGTTCGTGTCATAGTGGTGTGGTGCCGGCGCCTTCGGAGCCGCACGTCCCATCGCCCGACCGGGCCAACGACTGACCTCTGTCCCCTCAACCCTGCCGCCCAACGCGAGGCGCCATCGATGATCCTGCCGCGCCGGTTGACCGAGCTTCTGGGCGACCGCCTTTATTTGCGCCTTTGGCTCATCGGTCTCCTCAGCATGGGCTCCCGCTGGCTGGAGCTGCTGGTGGTCGGCGTCTTCGCCGTCGAGACGACGGGGGCGCCGGTGCTGGTGGCGCTTCTCGTCATCCTGCGGATGCTGCCGCTCGCCGTGTTCGGCCCCATTGTCGGCACCTTCGCCGATCGCCTGGCCCCGCGAATTCTGCTCTATAGCTCGCTCGGGCTAGCGGCGCTGGTCTCGCTCGCCGTTCTCGCCCTCGCGCTCTCGGGCGTCGCCGCCTATTGGCACATTGCACTGGCGACCTTCCTCTCCGGAGTCGTCTGGACCACGGACATGCCGGTCAGGCGGCGGATGATCGGCGATGCTGCCGGGGCGGAGCGGATCGCCGCCGGCATGAGCCTCGACAGTGCCACCAGCAACGCCATGCGGCTCATTGGTCCGTTGTTCGGCGGGCTGCTCTATCAGTGGCTGGGCCTCGGCGGCGCCTTTGGCCTGGCGGCAGCACTCTATGCGCTTTGCCTGATCCTGACGCCGGGCGTGCCCAAGGCCTTCGCTGCTTCCAGTGTCGGGCAGCGCTCCGCGAGGCTGCTGGGCGATTTTCGTGAGGGTTTTCGCTTTCTCGCGCAGGAGCCCGAGGTCCGCCGCATCCTCTATGTCACGGTGATCTTTAACATCTGGGGCTTCCCCTTCGTCTCGATGATCCCGGTCATCGGCACGGAGAACCTCGGCCTGAATGCTGCCGCCATCGGTGGCCTTGCCGCGCTGGAAGGCGGCGGTGCCTTTGCCGGTGCACTCTTGATCGCCGCCCTCGGCGTGCGGCCGGGGGCGTATCGGCGCCTCTACTTCTTCGGCACGGCGAGTTACTCCGCGCTCGCCTTCGTCGCGAGCTGGATGACGGACGTCGCACCAATGGCAATCGTGATCTTCTTCGTGGGCCTCGGCGCGGCCGGCTTCTCCACCATGCAGACCGTCTTGATTTATGGGATCGCGCCGCCAGAGATGCGTGGCCGGCTGCTCGGCATCCTCTCGCTCACCATCGGCGCAGGCGTGATCGGCTTCACCAATATCGGCCTCATGGGCGAGCTGTTCGGCGGCGCCAATGCCGTGCGCATCGTTGCGGCGGAAGGATTGGTCGCCGCCTTCCTCCTCGGCCTCAACTGGCCTCGCCTCTGGCGTGACGGCGGCGGCGTCTGACCATTGCAGAAAACGACTCGAACAGCGTATCTTTGTCCCGCGTGCCGCCGAGCGCGGGTAACCCAAAGCGGAGGGCGAGGCCGCGATGGACATTGTTGAAAGGACCGAGGGAGCAGCTGTCGTCGTCTCCCTTAACGGCCGCTTGGACGGAGTGACTGCGCCGGATCTGGAGGCCACGATTACTGCGATTGTGGAGCGTGGAGACGTTCGTGTGGCACTGGATTGCGCGGAGATGGGTTACGTGAGCAGCGCGGGGCTGCGGGCATTGCTGGTTAGCGCGAGGAAATGCCAGCAAGGCGGCGGGAAACTGACCGTGGCCGCCCTGCAACCCGATTGTCGATCGGTCATGGAAATGAGCGGATTTCTAGCGATCATCGAGTGCCATGACACGAGCGAGGCGGCTATTGCGGCGCTTGCATGAGGTGCCGTCCTCGCAGTCTCCAGCCCTGACCTGACCCCGGAATTCGGTGCCATGCTGACATTCTATGAAGAAATCATGGTGCTGCTTCTCCACGACGAGAACGGCACCTTCCTGCCAGTGAGCGAGCACACGCTCAACCGTGCGCTGACGGGCGCGGTCCTGATGGACCTGGCGTTCGCGAACCGGATCGATACCGACCCCGAACAACTGATGGTCATCGATACCAACCCGACCGGCGATCCCCTGCTGGACCGCACGCTGGCCCGGATCGCTGGCGAGAAGAGTTCGGCGGACAGCAGGGCGTGGATCGAGACCCTCTCCGCCGAGGAAGCATCCGCCAGTCACGACGCGACGATTCGGGCGACTGCGCTCGAAAAACTGGTGGAGCGCGGCGTGTTGCAGCGTCAGGAGGAAAAATTCCTTTGGGTCTTTCGCTCCCGCCGTTACCCCACCATCGACGGCAAGGTGGAGCAGGAGGCGAAGAAGCGCATCTCGGACGTGCTGTTCTCGGACGAAATTCCCGACCCGCGTGATGTCGCCCTTATCTGCCTCGTCGATAGCTGCAACATCCTGCGGACGATTTACTCGAAGCGGGAGATCGACCGGGTCGAGCCGCGCATTGAGCAGATTCGCAAGATGGACCTGATCGGGCGCGAGATGGCTGGGGCGATTGCCGATATCGAGCGGGCCATCGCGATCGCGGCAGCCCACACGTTCTGATTTCGGGGCCGGTCTATACGGCCCCGACTTACATCAGCCCTCTGAGGATGCCGCATGACGCACAAGCTCGCCGCGCCAACGTTTGTTCGGTTCGAGCTTGAGCCCGAACTGGTCCAGCGCCCTTGCGACGGTGTAATCGACGATCTCGTCGATCGATCCCGGCACGTTGTAGAAGGCCGGAACGGGCGGCAGGATCGTCACCCCGAGCCGCGCCAGCTTGAGCATGTTCTCCAGGTGGATCGCACTGAGCGGAGTCTCGCGCACCATGAGCACGAGCGGCCGGCGCTCCTTGATCATGACATCGGCCGCGCGGTGGATCAGGTTCTCGCTGAGCCCGCAGGCGATCGCGGCGAGGCTCCGCGCCGAGCAGGGCGCGACCGCCATGCCGTCGATGGCCGCCGAGCCCGACGACATTAGCGCCGCCATGTCCCCTGCGCCGTAGTGATGGTCCGCGAGCGCGCGCAGGTCACCAAGGCTCCGGCCGGTCTCGTGCTCCAGCGTTCGCTGCCCCCACTTGCTGACGACAAGGTGGGTTTCGACCGGCGTCTCGTGCAGCACCTCGAGTAGACGCACGCCGTAGACGGCGCCGCTCGCGCCGGTCACGCCGACGATCAGGCTCGCGACCATGTCAGCGCTCCGCGCTGGCGAGCCAGAGCGCGAGGAAGCGCCCGAGCCAGTCGTGCATCGCCCGCTGATGGCGCGCGTGATGGGCGCGCTGCAACGCTATCGTCTGCGCGCCGTTGCGCTCTAGATCGGCCGGCGGCGGGTCCGCGTTGAGCCAGCGCCCCAGCACCGCGTCGTTGACCTCTGGATGGAACTGCACGCCCCAGGTCGTCGCCCCGTAGCGAAACGCCTGGTTCTCGAACACGTCGCGCCGTGCGAGCCGGCGCGCACCGGCCGGGATGGTGAACGCCTCGCCGTGGCGATGGGCCACGTTGAGCGTCCCGTCGAGGGCCAGGTCTTCGGCCGCACCGTCCACCGGCTCGATCGGGTAGTAGCCGAACTCGTAGAGCCCATCGGGGTCGGGCCCCACCGTCGCGCCCAAGGTGCGCGCTACCATTTGGCTGCCGAGGCAGACGCCGAGCAGCGGCACACCAGCCGCCATCACGCGCGGCATCCATTCCAGTTCCGCCCGGATGTAATCGGTGTGATCGTCGTTCGCGCTCTGCGGACCGCCGTAAGAGACCACGCCGCCGAGCGATTCGACATCGGCGGGGAAGGGCTCGCCCTTGTTGGCCCGCATGACCCGGCTTTGCCACCCCAAGCCGGCGAGCAATTCCGGGATCGCACCCACGTCGCCGGCCGTGACGTGGGTCACGAGCAGAACGGGCGCGGATTCTCTATTTGAGGTCATCGGTTCAGAGCGAGACGAGGACACCGTTCTCCAGCGCGAGCCGCCGGTCCATGCGCTCGGCCAGCGCCATGTTGTGGGTCGCAACGAGCGCGGCAAGCCCGGTCGTGCGCACGATATCGAGAAGCGCCGCGAACACCGAGTCCGCCGTGTCGTGGTCGAGATTGCCGGTGGGCTCGTCCGCGAGCAGCACCGCCGGCTTGTTGGCGATGGCGCGCGCGATGGCGACGCGCTGCTGCTCGCCGCCCGAGAGGCGTGAGGGCCGGTGCCCCTCGCGCGCATCGAGCCCGAGGCGGCCCAGCAGTTCCCGTGCCCGCTCCCGCGCCTGGCGCTTGGAGCGGCCTGCGATCATCTGCGGCAGTACCACGTTCTCCAGCGCCGAGAACTCGGCCAGCAGGTGGTGGAATTGATAGATGAAACCCAGACGCTCGCGCCTGAGCCTGGTCCGGCGCCGGTCCGGCAAGCCTTCGCAACGCTCGCCCGCGATGGCGACCTCGCCGGCACCTGGCCGTTCCAGTAGCCCGGCGATCTGCAGCAGCGTCGACTTGCCGGCGCCCGACGGTCCCACCAGCGCCACCATCTCCCCCGGCGAGACCGAGAGCGAGGCACCCTTCAACACCTCGATGGCATTGCCCGCCTGATAGAAGGTCTGCATCACCCCGCGCAGTTCCAGCGAGGACGCACTGCTCTCTTGCGTGCTACTCATACCGGAGCGCCTCCACCGGATCGAGCCGCGCCGCCCGCCAGGCGGGATAGATCGTCGCCAGGAACGAGAGCCCGATCGCCATCGCTGCCACGATCACCACCTCGGTCGGATCGGTCCGCGACGGCAGTTGCGAGAGGAAGCGGATCTCGGCCGGGAACAGCTCCGTATCGGTCAAGCCCTCGAGCCAGACCCGAATGGTGTCGATGTTGGCGGCGAAGGCGACACCGCCGCCCACGCCCAGCACTGTCCCCGCCACGCCGATCGCCGCGCCGTTCATGAAGAAGATGCGCAGGATTTGCCCGCGCGTCGCCCCCATCGTCCGCAGGATCGCAATATCGCGCCCCTTGTCCTTCACCACCATGATTAGCCCGGCGATGATGTTGAACGCAGCCACCAGCACGATCAGGGTCAGGATCACGAACATGACGTTGCGCTCGACCTGGAGCGCGTTGACGAACTGCGCGTTGGCCCGGCGCCAGTCGACGATCCAGCCCTGGCTACCCACCACCTGCTTCACGCCGGCCTCGACCTCCCGAATTCGTTCGGGGTCGGCGACCGTCATCTCGATGGCGGTAACCATGCCCTTCTTCCTGAAATAGATTTGGGCGAGATCGAGCGGCATGAAGACGAACGTGGCGTCGTATTCGAACATGCCGATATCGAAGGTTGCCGCCACCGGGTAGGCGCGCGAGCGCGGCACTGACCCCATCAGGGTCGTCCGGCCTTCCGGCGAGAGAAGCGTGATCGAATCGCCGACACGGACGCCGAGCTTGCGCGCCATGCGGTTGCCGATCACGACGCCGTCGCCGGCCGCGAAACCGTCGAGCGTGCCGCCGATGACGTTCTCCATCAACAAAGGCCGCGCCTCCAGGTGGGCCTCGCGCACGCCACGCACCTGGCCGAAGGTGGCCCTGCCGTTCGCTGCTGCGATCACTTGGCCGGTGACGATGGGCGAGACGGTGACGACGCCGTCCACTCCCTGGATGCGCCCCACGAGCGCATCGTAGTCGGTAAAGCCGTCCTCGAAGGCGTAGGTGGTCATGTGGCCGTTGAGCCCGAGAATGCGGGTCAGCAGCTCCTCGCGAAAGCCGTTCATCACGGACATGACGATGATGAGCGTGGCGACGCCCAGGAAAATCCCGATCAGCGAGAACGCCGCGATGACCGAGACGAGACCTTCCTGTCGGCGGGCGCGCAGGTAGCGAAACGCGACGAGGCGTTCGAAGGCCGAGAACATGCGTGTGGGTTAGCCCCCGATCAAGCGTGCCGACACCGAGTCGAACGAGAGCGCCTCGGCCTCTCCGCCGGCCCGCGCCTTCAGCTCCGCCGTGCCGGACTTGACGCCGCGCGGGCCGACCGCGACCTGCCAGGGCAGCCCGATCAGCTCCATCTCGGCGAACTTGACGCCCGCGCGCTCGTCCCTGTCGTCGTAGAGCACCTCGACTCCCGCCTCCACGAGCCGCCCATAGAGCGCCTCGCAAGCCTCGTCGCACGCCGCATCGCCCGCGCGCAGGTTGATCAGGCCCACCTTGAACGGGGCCACGACCTCGGGCCAGATGATGCCCGCATCGTCGTGGCCCGCCTCGATGATCGCGCCCGCGAGGCGCGAGACGCCGATGCCGTAAGAGCCCATCTCGACCGCGACCTCGGCACCGTCCGGGTCGGTCACCGTGGCGCCCATGGCCTTCGAGTACTTGGTGCCGAAGTAGAAGATGTGGCCGACCTCGATGCCCCGCCCCTGGTAGAGCGCGTCCTCGGCCACCGGGCAGGCGGCGGGGTCGTGCTTGTCGTCGGTCGCGGCGTAGAGCCGGGTCCACTCGTCCACGATGGGCTGCAGGTCCGCCTCGTAGTCGATTCCCAGCGCCAGCGGGTCGGTGTCGAGCCAGGCGCGGTCGCAGTACACCGCGCTCTCGCCCGTATCCGCCAGCACGATGAACTCGTGGCTGTAGTCGCCGCCGATGGCCCCGCTCTCAGCCTGCATGGGGATCGAGGTGAGCCCGAGCCGGGCGAAGGTGCGCAGGTACGCCACGAACATCTTGTTGTAGGAGCGCACGGCGCTGGCATGGTCGATATCGAAGGAGTAGTTGTCCTTCATGTAGAACTCGCGGCCCCGCATGATGCCGAAGCGTGGACGCAGCTCATCCCGAAACTTCCACTGAATTTGGTAGAGGTTCTGCGGCAGATCGCGGTAGCTGCGCACCGAGCCCCGGAAGATGTCGGTCACGACCTCTTCATGGGTCGGGCCGAACAGCATCGGGCGCTCGTGCCGGTCGGTGATACGCAGCATCTCCTTGCCGTAGTCGTGGTAGCGGCCGCTCTCCTCCCAGAGCTCGGCCGGCTGTATCGCCGGCATCAGGATCTCCTGGCAGCCGGCGGCGTCCATCTCCTCGCGCACCACCTGCTCGATCTTGCGCAGCACCCGGTGGCCGAGCGGCAGCCAGCTGTAGATGCCGGCGCTCGACTGCCGGATCATGCCGGCGCGCAGCATCAGCCGGTGCGAGACGATTTGCGCCTCGGCCGGGTTCTCTCTCAGGGTCGGCAAGAAGTAGCGTGAGCGCCGCATGACCGTCGCCTCACTCCCAACGAACGCGCCGCGTTTATGCCCAAGGCTGCGTCAAAGCGCAATGCGCCGGCGCGCCGCAGGCCGCGACCCAGTGGCCTACAGCGATGGCGTGCGCGCGGCCCAGGGACGGACCGCCTCAAGCGCGGCGCCGATCCGCAGCACGCCGTTGTCGTCGTGGCGCCGGCCGACGATCTGCAGGCTGGTCGGCAGCCCCGATCTCGTGACCCCGGAGGGCACCGCGAGCGCCGGGCATTGATGCAGGAAGTTGAACGGATAGGTCATGTAGAGCCCGCAGAAGCGCCCCTGCTCGTCCACGCGGTAGTAGTCGGGATCGAGCGTGTCGTTGGGCGGGGGCGGCTGCGCGCAGGTGGGCGTGAGCAGCGCGTCGTACTCGGCGAAGATCGGCCGCAGGTCCTCCCACATTTGCGTGCGAAAGATCTCGATGTTCTTGAAATCGACCGCGCTCATGGCGAGGCCCCTGTCCATGTAGGAGACCAGGACCGGATCCATCCGGTCCCGCCACTCGTCGAGATGCTGGCCGAAGCAGGCGGCCTGCAGCACGCCCCAATGATCGACCCAGCGGTCGATGACGTCACGCGTCCAGGCGATCTCCACCTCCTCGACCGTGGCCCCGGCGTCCTGGAGCGCACGCGCAGCCTCCCGGGTCCGGGCGCGCACGTCGTCGTCGATGGCGTAGAAGCCGAAGTCGTAATTCACCGCCAGCTTCAGGCCCCGGACATCCGCCGGCGGGGGCACCTGGATCTCGGGGCCCGCGGGCAACGAGAGAAAATCTCGATCATCGGGGCCCTGAGTCACGCTCAGGAAGAGCGCCGCGTCCGCAACCGTTCGCGAGAGCGGGCCGAAGTGAAGCAGGTCGTCGAACGCGGTCGGCAGCATCTGCAGCGGGATGCGTCCGAACGTCGGTTTCAGTCCGACGGTGCCGCAATAGGCCGCCGGGATGCGGACCGAGCCGCCTGCGTCGGTCCCCTCCGCGATTGGCACGCAGCCGGTCGCGACCGCAGCGCCCGATCCGCCGGACGAGCCGCCCGGCGAGCGCGTCGTGTCCCAGGGATTGTTGGTGTCGCCCCAGAGCGCGCTCTTGCAAAACCCCGCATAAGCGAACTCGGGCGTCGTGGTCTTGCCTACCAGAATGCTGCCTGCCGCGCGCAGTCGCTCGACGATGGGCACATCGAAATCCGGCACCCAGTTCTCGAAGATCAGGGAGCCGAGCGTGGTGCGCTTGCCCTTGGTCGGCGTCAGGTCCTTGATGGCGATGGGCACGCCGTGGAGCGGCCCGAGCGGCTCCCCCGCCATGACCGCGCGCTCGGCCTCCCGCGCCTGGGCCAGCGCTTCCTCGGGATAGGTGAAGCAGAACGCATTGAGCGCGCCGTTCACCTCCTCGATGCGGGCGAGACTGTTCTGCACCACGTCGACGGGCGAGACCTTCTTCTCCCGGATCAGTCCGGCGAGCGTCGTCGCCGGCGTGTAGGCGAGGGACAAGTCCGTCATGGAATCCTCCATCCTGAGGCGACCGCCGTCATTCGGCCGCGGCGAGCCGCGCGTCCAGCTCGCGCCCGATGGTGTCCCCGTCGTAGATCGCGTGCTGGAGCAGGCGCGGCGCGCGGCAGTCGCCGATGCGGAAGGTGGGCAGCCGCTCCCGCAACGCCCAGAAGAGCGCGTCGTTCGACCGGCGCCCGATGGCGAGCACGATTGTATCGACATCGCGGAGGACCCGCTCCTCGTCGGTGTGGACGTCGATCAGGACCACGCCGTCCGGCTCGATCGAGCGGATATCCGAGTGCAAGGTGATGCGAAGCCCTTGCTGTCGCACGCGCTGGTAGTAGAGCGCAGCGTTGCTGGGTTCCAGGTCCGCCCCGGCCGCCCCGAGCGGCGTCACGAACTCGACCTGCCGGCCCGCCTCCAGCAGGAACTCGGCGGTGCCGCACGCCTCCCAGTGCGCGTTGCGGTCCAGCACCACGACGCTGCGCCCCGCCTCGACGCGCCCCGACATCACGTCGTCGGTGGAGACCACTCTCGGGTCGTCGGCAACGCCGGGGACGAGCCCGCCCATGGAGGCCCAGAGGCCCTCCGTTGCGAGGGGCGGGCTCGGTCCGTCAGCCGCGTCGCGCCCCGGCATGTAGGGTCGCGAGCCGGTGGCGATAATCGCCGCGTCGGGGCCGAGCGCCTCGATCGCGTCCGCGCTCGCCTCCGCTCCCAGCCGCACGTCCACCCCGAGACGCTCCGCCTCCGAAGCAAGGTGCCGCACCGAGTCCCCGATCTCGTCGTGAAGAGGCTGGCGCGCCGCGAGCCGGATGAGGCCGCCCGGCTCGTTCTCGCGTTCGAACAGGGTGACGCGATGGCCGCGACGCGCAAGGGTCACCGCGGCGCTCAGCCCGGCCGGACCGCCGCCCGCCACCGCAACGTGACGGGGCGCCGTAGCGGGCGTCAAGATGTCACGCTGCAGCTCGCGCCCGGCCGCTGGGTTCGACACGCAGCGGATCGGGTCTCGTTGCATGATCTGGAGGATGCAGGCGTCGTTGCAGGCGATGCAGGGCCGCACTTCGCGAAGCCGGCCCTCGCGGACCTTGTTGGGGAGTTCTGGGTCCGCGATGAGCTGGCGCGCCATGCCGATGAGGTCCGCATCGCCCTCTTGGAGTATGCGCTCCGCGTCCGCCGGTTTCTTGATCCGCCCGAAGGCGACCACCGGCAGCGGAGTCGCCCGCTTGAGGGCGGCGTTCAGGTCGTTGAAGGCGAGCTGCGGCACCGCTGCCGGCGGCACCTCCATCCAGAAGCTGCTGAACGATCCCGCGTCGGAGCTGAAGAGATCGACGTGCCCGCTTGCCGCGAGCGCCCGGCCCACTTCAAGACCGTAGTCGAGGCCGTAGCCGAATGGGGTGTACTCGTGCAGGCAGAGGCGGACCGAGATGGGCCAGTCGGGGCCGACCGCGGCCCGCATCGCCGCCAGAACCTCGAGCGGAAGGCGCATGCGGTTCTCGAAGGAGCCGCCGTAGGCGTCCTCCCTGCGGTTGAAGAAGGGAGAGACGAAGCTGCGCAGGAGGCCGTCGTGACCGACCTTGATCTCGACCCCATCGTAGCCCGCTTCGCGCATGTTGACCGCCGACGCTGCGAACCCCTCGACGACCGCCTCGATCTCCGCCGGCCCCATCTCGACCGTGTTGTAGCGCGAGTACGGCTCGGGCATCTGGGAGGGCGCCCAGAGTTCCTGCGGCGGATGGCTGAGGCTGGTGTGCCCGGCGTGGCTGAGCTGGGCAAACACATGAGCGCCGTGGGGATGGACAGCTTCGACGAGGCGCCGATAGGCCGGAATTGCCTCCCGATCCCACGCCCGACCGTAGTTCGGGCTCATTTGGCCGATCGGATGCATGGCGTGGCTGCCGGTCACGATGAGACCGGCCCCGCCCCGCGCCCGCGTCGCGTAGTAGGCGGCGAGGTCGTCGGTCGGCGTGCCGTCAGGCGCGTCGAGCCCGTTCCAGTGGGCCAGCAGGACGAAGCGGTTGCGAAGCTCGAGTCTGCGCAGCCGAAACGGCGTCCACAGCAGCGAGTCGCCGGCCATCGCTTTACGCTTTTCCTCCGGGGAGGGAGACAAGGTGGGATGAGTTACGGATCAGCCGCGCATCTGTGCCGCGCCCGCGTAGAGCACAGCATTGTGGCTCGCGTTCGCGGCTTCGTAGGCCGCCAACGCCTCGGGCTCCAGGTCGCGCTCGGGCCGGCGCTCGGCATCGAAGTATCCGTACTCGTCGATGCCGCGCACCAGCGCCGCAAAGTCGCGCCCGACCACATTCTTTACATGCGTGGGGATGTAGCGGATGGCGAAGCCGATGCGCCGGTCGTCGGAGTTGTTGGGGCCGGAGCCGTGGATCAGGCGCACGTGGTGCAGCGAGGCCTCGCCCGGCTGCAGCACGACATCGACGGCCGCGTCCTCGTCCACCTCGTGCTCGACGATCTGGCCGCGCGTGAGCATGTTGTGCTCGCCGTAGGCGTCGCGGTGGGAGATCTGATCCAGCTTATGGGTGCCGGGCGCGACCCGCATGGCACCCGATTCCACCGTGCTGGGCGAGAGCGCGATCCAGGCGGTCACCACCTCAAGACTGCTCAGGCCCCAGTAGGTGGAATCCTGGTGCCAGGAGACGTAAGCCGGATCGTGCGCGTCCTTGGTGAAGAAGAGCGAAGTCCAGCAGAGAAGGTTGGGACCGAGCAGGTCCTCCACCGCGTCGAGCACCGTCTCGTTACGGATCAGGCGATCGAGCGCCGTCACCAGCAGGTGGGGCCGATGGCGCAGCCGCTCGCCCTGTTCTGCGAAATGCCGCTCGGCGACCTCCACGTCGGCCCGGATCACGCGGGCCTCCGCGGCCGAAATGGCCTGGACCGGGAAGTGGAAACCGCCCCGCTCGTATTGGGCGACGGCCTCGGCGGAAAGGTGCTTGGGCATGACCCTACCCCTCAAGCAGGCGTCGCCGCCTGCGCTGCCGACTCTTCCGGTGCGAACGCTGCCTCCATCGCGCGCCGGGTTCGCACTGCCTCCGCCGCCGTATCGTCCTCGTCGGCGGTCATATCGTCCCAGGTGAGTGGCGTGTCCGGCTCCACGGCACGGATGAGCTTCACGCCGTGGGCGAGGCCGATGGGCAGGTGGCCGCCGGCGAGGCTCGCCGCAGCCGGCATCAACCGGCCGTAGACGGTGTAGCCCCCTTCCCCGTCGAGCCGCGTGCCGGCCTGCAGATGCGCCTTGGTGCAGGCCACTGCGTCGGCGCGGAAGCCGGTGGGTGCGCCGGTGGGCTCGCCGCGCAGCGCGACGGACGCCACCGAGATGCCGAGCTCCAGCCCGATCAGGTGATAAGGCTTGTACATCGACGCATAGCGCCCCGTGGAATCGGTACAGAGCCCGTATTCGCGGAAGCAGGTCGCGACATAGTCGGTACCGGCCTCGAACACTGCATAAACGCCCCAGCGCAAGTGCCCGTTGAGCGCGCTGCCATCCCGCGCCTCGCTCGCGATCACCTCCACCTGGCCCTTGTGGTGCAGCGTGCCGCCGTCCTCGCGCGGCCTGAGCACGCTCGGCAGGTCGTCGACCCCGCAGGGCGGGAAGCGGAGCCCCTCGGGCGCAGGCGTGAGCCCGGTGGCATTGGCGACGGCGGTCATCTCGATCGCCGACTTGGTGCCGTCGAGGAAGGAGTTGAACATCTGCGGGTTCATGCCGCCGGCCTCCGCCTCCGCCGGCGTGAGCCCGTAGTGGGTCCAGACGTCGTCGGGCGTCACATGGTGGAAGCCCGGCTGGTAGCGCGTGCCCTTGCCGGCGGCGACGACGTCGAGGCCCGAAGCCCGCGCCCAGTCCACCATCTCCGCGATCAGCGCCGGCTGGTCGCCGTAGGCGAGCGAGTAGACCACACCGGCCTTCGCCGCCTCCCTGGCCAGCAGCGGCCCGGCGAGGCAGTCGGCTTCCACGTTGACCATCACCACGTGCCGCCCGGCAGCAAAGCAGGCGCGGGCATGGGCGATGCCGGCGGCCGGATGCCCGGTGGCATCGATCACCACATCGAGGCCGTCCGCCCCAATCAGCGCGAAGGCGTCGTCGCAGACGTGGATGCCGCCGCTTTGCAAGGCCTGGGCGAAGGAGCGCACGCGGCGCTCGCCCTCCTCCCAGCCGGCGCGGGCGAGCGCGGCATCGGCGCGGGCGGGGTCGAGGTCGGCCACTGCCATCACGTGAAGGCCGGGCGTCCGCCTAGCCTGGGCCAGAAACATGGTGCCGAACTTGCCGGCCCCGATCAGTCCGACGCGCACGGGCTTCCCGGCGCGCGCGCGTTCCTCGAGCATCCGATGAAGATTCATGGGGCGGTATTATAACAGGCCCTCGCGATGTCGAATGGCCTCGCCCTCTCCACCATCAGCGCCCTGCTCCAACACCCCAATACCAACTCCATCGAGAGAGGACTCGTTGCACCCGACAACCGCTCCGGTCAAAGACCGAGCTCGCTGTGGGAGCCCAAACGTACGAGGTCGAGATAGTCGGTATCCGGCTTGCGATAGATTAAAACCCGATCGGGCCGAACGTGGCAGTCGCGATGGTCCTTCCACGGCCCGGTCAACGCGTGATCGTGATGACGTTGCGGTAGGGGCCGATCGGATGCCAGATCGGCTACGACGTTCTCGACCTCCTGGTCGAGGGTCTTGGCAAAGCGGCCTTTCTTCTCGCGTCTGTAGTCTCGTTTGAACGCGGCGGTCCGTCTAATCGTCCGCATTCAGATCGGCCATCAGTTCAGACACGCCGCCGACGGCGATCAAATCGCCGCGCCGAGCAGCTCTCATGGCTTCGATCGTCTCGTCATTGGGCACCAGGGGCTCGAAGGGCAGTCGCTTCTCTGCGGCGATCCGCACCATCATCAAGCGAAAGGCGTCAGACACCGTAAGGCCGATCGCGGCCAGCACGGCAGCGGCCTCGTCCTTGGTCTTTTCGTCTATACGGGCGCGGATGACGGTGTTCATGATCCGATCCTCGAGGATGTGCTGATGGGCTACAATGTAGCTCATCAGCACATCCTCGTCCACGCTGACACCGGTTCGCAGACGCAGTCCTGCTCCTTCCGGACTGCACGGCAAAGAGGTTGCCTGGTGCCGGCAACGATTTCGTATCATTACCGTCGCTCCCCGGACGCACGGCGCCAAAACAAAGGAGACATTCATGGCGGACAAATCGGTCGATACGGTTGCTCAGCGCGAGATGTGGGACGAGTGGTGGTACGACCAGTTCGAGATCCCCAACGACATCCCCGACAGCTTCCGCCGCTTCGAGATCGAGATCGACGGCGAGGTCTGCGTCGGCGCGCTGCTGGAGACCGCCGCCCCCAAAACCTGCGATGCCTTCTGGGACGTGATGCCGATCGACGCATACATCATCCACTGCGCCTTCTTCGGCCACGCGGCGTTCTATTTGGACCGCGTCGACATGGTGCCGGCGCTCGGCTACGAGCTGGAAAACCGGCAGACGAGGATGGCCCCCGGCGACTTCATCTGGGACCCCTGGCTCAAAGAGGTCACCTTCGCCTATGGCCGCCACGCCGGGATGCGCTTCCCCACCACGCTCTGGTACGGCGATACGCCGCACCCCAACCAGGGCTGCATCTTCGCGCGGATCGTGGAGAACCTCGACGGCTTCGCCCGCCTCTGCAAGAGCCTCCGCTACGAGGGCACCAAGCGGATGGTGACGCGTCAACGGGCATGATCGGCCCCGCGACGCACGCCTACCCTCCCGGCCCCTGCCGCTGGGAGCGCTGGCGCCGCGACTGGATCAGGCCGATGGCGGTCAGCGAGATCAGAATGATGAAGAAGGAGATCGCCGTCGTCACGGTGCCGAGAGCATAGAGCGCCGGCGAGGTGATGTTGGTGGTCATGCTCCAGATTTCCAGCGGCAGCGTGTTGCGGGCGCCGACGGTAAACGTGCTGCGCGGGAACTCGTCGTAAGAGAGCGTGAAGCCGAAGAGCGCCACCGCGATGATGCCCGGCAGCAGGATCGGGATCATCACGTAGCGCAGGGACTGCAGGTTGCTCGCGCCGAGGTCGCGCGCCGCCTCCTCCACGCGCGGATCGAAGCGGCTCAACACGGCGAACATGATGAGCAGCCCGAAGGGCAGCGTCCAGGTGAGGTGCGCGCCGAGCGCAGACGAGTACCAATGCGCGTTCCAGCCCAGCAGCTGGAGCAGCAGCGTGATGCCGACGCCGAGCACGAGGCCCGGCACCACGAGGCTCCCGATCGCGGTGTAGAAGATCACCGAGTTGCCGAAGAACCGGCTGCGGAACGCGAGCCCCGCCGCCACCGAGAAGAGCACGGTGATACCCAGGATGATGAGCGAGAGCGGCAGCGAGCGCGCGAACGCGCCGCCCACGTCGCCCGTCCGCGCCTGGCCGAACAGAGCCTCGAACCAGTGCAGCGAGAGGCCCTGCATGGGGAATACCAGCGAGGCGTTCGGCCCCTGGAACGAAAGGATGTAGATGCAGAACATCGGGCCATAGAGGAACAGCACGAACAACCCAAAGAACGCCGCCAGCGGATAGAAGGTCCAGGGCCGAGGCTTATGAGTCTTCGCCGATCGCGCCATGCCTCCGCTCCTACGAACTGCCCGCGAGTTCCCTGCGGATGTTGACCACCCGCAGCACACCCATCACCATCATCACCACGACGATCAGCAGCACCACGGCACTCGCCGCCCCGGACGGGTAGAGCAGCACGTTGATGTCCTCGAAGATGGAGGAGACGACGGAAGCGCTGCGCCCGCCGCTCATCACCTTGATGACGAAGAAGTCGCCCATCACGAGCACGATGACGAAAATCGAGCCCAAGGCGATGCCGCTGCGGGAGAGCGGAACGATGACCTCCCACATGATGCGCATAGAACTCGCACCCGCGTCCCGCGCCGCCTCGATCAGCGCTTTGTCGATGCGCGCCATCGAGTTGAAGATCGGCACGATCATGAACAGCGTGAACAGGTGGACGTAGCTCACCACCACCGAGAAGTCCGAGAAGAGCAGCCACTCCACCGGATCGTCGACGATACCGAGACCCATCAGCGCCTGGTTGACCAGCCCCTGCTTACCCAGCAGCGGTATCCACGAAATCATCCGGATGATGTTGGAGGTCCAGAACGGAACAGTACAAAGCAGAAAGAGACCGATCGCGATCAAGAGCGAGCGGACGTGGAACACCAGAAAATAGGCAATGGTGAAGCCGATCAGCAGCGTAACGGCCCAGACGATCGCCGCGAATTTCAACGTGCTCAGATAGAGCCAGAGCGTGTTCATGGTGGTGAACAGCTCGACATAACTCTCCGGCGTAAGCGCAGGCCGCATGCCGAAGATCATGTCGTTCTCGAAGAAGCTGACTGCGAGCAGCACACCCAGCGGCAGGATGAAGAAGACCCCCAGAGCGAAGCCGAGCGGCACCGCCTTCACCCCCGGCCTCCGCTTGGCGCCGGTGCCGTTACTCAATGAAAGTCTGAGTCGCATCGAGCGAAAGATCGGGGCGGGGCTGGTTCACCAGCCCCGCCCGCGCGGATAACGATACTTAGGCCGTCTGCAGCTCGGTCCACTTCTTGAGCAGGAACTGGTGGTTGTCCATCAGCGTGTTCCAACACGCCATGTTGCCGAACCGCTGCGAGAACGAGCCGCCGTCGCGCACGTGCCCCGCTTTCTCCATCGGGGTGCCGTAGGGATCGTGGATCGTATCTTCAGCCGGCTTGCCCTCGTACCAGTAATCCCACTCGAAGGGCTCCATGAAGGCCTTCGCGGTCTCCGAGACACCGAGATAGTAGCCCTGCTTCGCGATGAAGGCGCCCATCCAGCCGCTGTAGTACCAGTTGAGGTAGTCGTAGGCCGCGCCGAGCCTCTTGCCCTCGAGGTGGCTCATCAAGCTGAGCCCGTTGCCCCAGCCCCGGTAGCCCTCGGCGAGCGGTTGATAGACGCAGGGCACGCCCTGGGCGCGCACGGCGGTTACCGCCGGGGACCACATCGACTGGATCACCACCTCGCCCGAGGTCATCAGCTGCACCGACTGGTCGAAGGTGCCCCAGAGTGCCCGCCAATGCCCCTTCTTCTTGAGATCGATGAGCCGGTCCACGGTCATCGTGATCTCTTCCTTGGTCATGTTGCCCTTGTCGGCATAGGTGTACTCGCCGGTCGATTCGATCGCGAGTGCTGCATCCATGATCATGATCGGCGGGATGTCCATGCCCGCTGCGCGGCCGTTGAACTCGTCGTTGAAGAGCTCATGCCAGTTGTTGATGGGGCGGCCGATCTCGACCGGCTGGATGCCGAGCGTATCGGCGTTGAACACGCCCGGGATCATGGTCGCGTAATCGGTGTTGCCGTCGGCAAGCGCATTCGCGTCGGCATCGGTGAAATACATCACCTCATGGGGCGAGACCCCCTGGCGCGAGATCTGCTTGCCCTCCAACTGGCCGTCCCGATAGATCGTGGTTGCCTTGTCCCAATGTGTGATCTTGGCCGGCTCGACCGCCTGGTAGATGCCGCGCGGCACTGTGATGACCCGCATCCAGAGCTCGATATCGGCGACATCGATGGAATCAGACTGTGTGGTCAGCCGGTTGAGCATGCCGGCGTGATCTGTGACGGACATCTCCACCGTGAACGGCAGATCCACAGTCGCCTGCTCGGCGATCTGGATGATCGTCGAATACGACATACCGGAGTGGTTGATCGTGATGTCTTTCGTGTCCTGCGCCCAGACTGTTGGAAATCCGCCGAGCGCCTTGGTGCCGGCCGCGACGCCGGCCACCGCGGCGGCACCCTTGAGGATCGAACGCCGGCTCGGTCCCAGTCTCCGATGCTCCTTGGTCTTAGCCATGTTTGCTTCCTCCCTCTTCAGGGCGCCGGGCCGGACTCACGAAGCCAAGCGCCGGCTACCCGCTGGCTGATAGCCTAGCCTCTGAGGCCAGAGCGGTCACGGCCGGAATCGAGCATACGCTCCTGCCGTGCCTTGCGACGCGCGCATGGCATTGGCCGTTGCAGGCGGCTATAAGGGCTTGCCCCGGTGTCGCGCGAGCGCTGGGACGCTCCGCCAAACTTCCAATGTTTTGAGTGGCATACATTTGACATGATCGGCATAGCGTGACGAAGGCACCGCCACGCTCAGCAAGCGGACGACCTGGACGAGTACGCGGTCCCGCGCCGTGCGCTCTTCGCCGCATGGCGTGGGCCGTCCTGTTCGCCACACCTTTCCTGATCGGCACTCAGGCGAATGCCGAGACCGAGACCTTAAAGATCGGCGTGCTCGCGACCCTCGAAGGCGCGTTCGAGCCGCTCGGCCGGGATGCCCTGCGCGGCTACGAAATTGCCGTGCAGGAGCACGAGGGGGGCGACGGCGAGCGGCCCATCGAGACCCTCATCGAGTCCACGGACGGGACGCCGGACTCGGTGGTCGCGAAAGCGCGCCTGCTGATCGATGGCGGCGCCAACATCGTCATCGGTCCCCTCGCCGGCATCGAAGGAATCGCGATCCGCGAATTCGCCAAGAGCGTGCCGGACGTGACTTTCATCAACGGGGCGTCGGCCGCGCAGGATGCCACCTTGCGTGCGCCGGCCGAGAACTTCTTCCGCTTCAACCCCGACAGCATGCAGTGGATCGGGGGACTCGGTCACTACGCTTACGACGAGAAGGACATCCGCACGATCGTTACGGTCGGAGAGGACTACTCCCTGCCCTACACCCAGCTCATGGGCTTCATGCTGGATTATTGCGCCGCAGGCGGCCACGTGCTGGGGAACCACTGGGTCTCCCCCGGCGCGAGCGATACCGCGCGTCTCGCAGAGAGGGTCGCCCGTGCCGAGACGGACGCGCTGCTCCTGGCGCTGGACCCCCGCACGGCGAAGAGCTTCCTCGAAGCCTATGGCAAGGCCGGTGGTCAGGCCGTCATCGCGGCGAGCTCGACGACGCTCAGCGGCAGCCTCTTGCGCGCGGGCGACGCCATCCGCCCCTTGCTGGAGGGTGCGATTTCGGCGCTGCCGGTATCGGAGAGCGACGACAACGACGACTGGGAGGCGTTCACGGAACACTTCCGCAAACGCTTCCCGGACGCAGACCCGGCGCCGAGCCTTTTCGCGCTTTCCTATTACGTCAATGCCAAGGCGTTGTTCCTCGCCCTGGAAGAGACTGACGGTGAGCTCGGGGAGGGGCACGAGAGCCTGCGCGAAGCCCTCTCCGAGCTGGAATTCGACACGCCGTTCGGCGGGCCGGTGGTGCTGGACGAAAACCGGCAGGCCGTGACCACCACCTTCATCGTCGAAGTCGCAGAGGCGGATGAGGGCTTCCTTGAACTACGGACGGTCGAAGAGGTGGAGGAGGTCGGCCAGACCCTCGGCCTGCCGTACGATGCGTTCCTCGCCCTCGGCCCACCAGGCCGCAACACTGCGCGCTGCTTCGAACACGCCCCGCCCGAAGCCGAAGTCCAGCCCGAGCCACCGGAGACGGTGGTGGAGCCCATACGGCCAGAGACGGAGGAGCAGCCCCTGCCGCCAGCCCCAGAGGCTGAGGTCGAGGCCGAACGCCCCGCCGAGCACCCCCTCCTCCAGAGCATGAAGGATGCCGCCATGACCGAAACAGGTCCCTCCATCATTCCATGCCTTAGCTACCGAGACGCGCCCGCGGCGATCGAATGGCTCAAGAAGGCCTTCGGCTTCAGCGAAAACTTCGTCGTTCCGGGTCCCGACGACACGATTGCCCATGCCCAGCTCGCGTTCGATGGCGGCATGGTCATGGTGGGCTCGATACGAGACGACGAGCTGCAAATGCGGACGCCTTGTGACCTCGGCGGCGTCACTCAGTCGATCTATATCGTGGTCGAGGATGCGGACGCCCACTACGCCCGCGCCGTCGAAGCCGGTGCCGAGATCGTCCGTGAGCTGGAGGATACGCCTTACGGCTCCCGCGACTATTCGGCACGCGACCCGGAAGGCCACCTCTGGAACTTCGGGACCTACCGGCCGGCCATTGGCGAATAGGCCGGGGCCGTTCCCCGGCGCGGATCAGTCGTAGGGGTCGCCTGCCCTGTTGGTGAAGTGGACCTTGCCGCCACGCTTCTCGTAGACGAGATCGATGTCCGGATACCGGCAGCGCTCCTCGCTGGCGCGGGTCCCGATCTCCAACACCACGGCATCCTCCGTGGAGCGGTTCAACAGGTAGTGGCCATCGGCGTGGCCGGCCTTGAACGTCGCCGCCTCCCCCGCCCTGAGCGTGGTTTCGCCGCCCTCTTCGATCAGGACCAGCTCGCCAGAAACGACGAAGACCAGTTCGTCTTCGGCTTCATGCCAATGGCGCTGCGCGCTGGCGGCGCCGGGCGGCAGGCGCGTCAGGTTGACCCCGAATTGGGTCAACCCGCCCGCATCGCCCAGCGCCTGCTTGATGCGTCCGTCCGCCATCGCGTTGTATGGCGGCGGATAGAGCGAGCCGGTCTTCACCGGCACCCGGTCGATATCGATCTTGGGCATGTCGCGAGCTTTCCTAAGCAGCGGACGGGAGCGTGCCGGTCATCGCGTAGCGCAGCAGCTCGACCACCTGCTCCGGCGTCTCGGCCACGGCAAGCGCTGCACCGTCCACCTCCTTCAGCGCATGGGTCAGAGCCGGCTCGTGCAGCGTGATGATGGGTTTGTCGAGTGCGGCAGCGTAGCCGGCATCGAAAGCCGCGTTCCACTGCCGGTACTCGTCGCCGAAGCGCACCACCACGATATCCGCGCGCCGGATCAGGGTGCGATTGCGGATCGCGTTGACCCGCGCGCCCTTGTGGTCCTTCCAGAACGCCCTCTCCTCGGCGCCGAGGATGGCGACGCCGCAATCGTCGCTCGCCGCGTGGTCGGTGACCGGGGAGACGAAGGCGATATCGAGACCTTCCGCTTTGGCCCCATCGCGGATCCGATCGCGCCAGTCGGTGTGTATCTCGCCGGAGAGGTAGACCGTCCACTCCGTTTCCGCCATCGCCGCCTCCCCGATCGCCCGCGAAGTGGCTCAGTACTGCACGCCGTCAGTGAGCGCGCCGTCCACCTTGATATTAGTGCCGGTGATGAAGCTCGCCCTGGGACTCGCAAGGAACACCGTTGCGTTGGCCACCTCCTCGGCGGTCGCCATGCGCCCGGTCTTGTTGAGGCTCAAGGCCAGATTGAACAGGTCCGGATTGCCTTTCTCGATGTCCTGCCAGAAGCCCCCCTCGAAGTAGGTGTTGCCGGGCGAGACCGAGTTGGCGCGGATGCCCTTGGGAGCGAGCTGGCGGGCAAGGCCTGCGGCATAATGGATCAGCGCCGCCTTGAAGACGCCGTAGGGACCGGCCGCGAAGTCGATCTCGATACCCGAGACGCTCGAAATGACCACGATGGAGCCCGCATCGGACTTCTCAAGGTGCGGCAGCGCCGCCTCCACCGCATGCACGGTGTGCATCATGTCGACATTGAATTCCTTCTGCCAGGACTCCAGGTCCGGGCTGGCCGCAAGCGCGCTGACATTGGGCACCACAATATCGAGCCCGCCGAACTCTGCGGCCACGTCGTCGACCCACTGACGTACCGCCGGCCCGTCGCCGACATCGAGCGCGCGGCCCGACGCGCGAACGCCGGTCGCGGCGAGCGCGGAGACCGCCTCCTCCACATCGGCTTCGGTGCGCGCGCAGATCGCAACGTCGGAGCCCTCTGCCGCCAGCTCATTCGCGATTGCGCGGCCGATCCCCTTGGTGCCACCCGTCACCAGCGACTTCCTGCCCTTCAATCCGAGATCCATGTGTCATCTCCCTGGTCCTGGGCGCCGCCTGGAGCCTGCGGCGCGTGGTTTCCCCTGCCTGGCGCGCGCGGCATTTAGCTGCGCCACCGGGGCCTGCGCTGCGCGGCATGGTGACCGATCGCGGATGCCAAGGCCAGCGCCATTCGCCGGCTGAGTCTGGCTCGGTTTCGAGGCCCTTGATAGGATGCCGCCGCCGGGCAGTTCTGTGCTCTTCGGCCTACTCCTATTGCTTCCCTCGCGGCCTCTCCGCCAACGAATAACCCCGAGATTGGAAAGAATTATGAGAGAGTTGAAGATCGGCCTCATCGGTGCCGGCTGGATGGGCAAGACCCACGCCATGTGCTATCGCGCCCAGCCGCTCGCCTTCGGCGGCGAGCCGGCGGTTCCCGTGCTGGAAGCCGTGGCCGAAGTGAACGAGGAGATCGCGAGCCGCGCGGCCCGAGAGCTCGGTTTCCGCCGCTACACGGCGGATTGGCGGGAGATTATCGACGACCCGACCATCGACATCGTCGACATCGACACGCCGAACGACCTCCACTTCGAGATGACGATGGCCGCGATCGCCGCCGGCAAGCATGTTTACTGCGAGAAGCCCCTCGCCAACGACGCAAAGGAAGCGTTCGCGATGGCGGAGGCGGCCGAGAAGGCCGGCGTCATTACCATGGTCGGCTTCAACTACATCAAGAATCCGGTCCAGACCCTCGCCCGGCGGCTGGTCGCGGACGGCGAGATCGGCGCGCCGAGCTACTACCGCGGCTCGTTCAGCGCCGACTTCCTCGGCCGGCCGGAGATCCCCTTCTCATGGCGCAACGACAAGGTGCAGGCCGGTTCCGGCGTGATCGGCGACATCGGAGCGCATTGCTTCGCCTATCTGCAACACCTCGTCGGCCAACCGGTCGAGGAAGTGGTGTGCAACCTCGAAATCGTCATCCCGGAACGCCCGGCACCGGCGGCTCACGGCGGCTTCAGCATGGATTCCGGCGGTAGCAGCGGCCAGATGATGCAGGTCGACACGGACGACCTCGCGACCGCAATGTTCAAGACCGCCGGCGGCCTGAACGGACACATGGAGATGAGCCGCGTCTCTGTCGGTAAGCGCATGGATATCGGCTACGAGCTGACCGGCACCCAGGGCGCAATCCGCTATTTCTACGACCGCATCAACGACCTGCAGGTCTACAAGGAGGACGGCGATCCCGGTACACCGGGCTTCAAGCACATCTCGACGGGGCCGAGCGACCCGCGCTACGGGGCGTTCTACCCGGTTCCGGGCATTGGCGCCGGCTACAACGACTTCAAGGTGATGGAGGTTCAGGACCTCATCGAAGCGGTTGCCGCCGGCAAGCCGGCCTATCCCGATTTCAGGTTTGCGGCGGAGGTCCAGCGGGTAATCGACGCCTGCATCCTTTCCGACGCCGAGCGGCGCTGGGTGAGAGTGGACGAAGTCGCCGTCTGACCTGAGTCAGGCACGCTGCCAGGGCGGTTTCTGTTTCAGGATTTCTGCATAGACGGGGCAGTCGGGCCGGTGGGCGCCTTCCAGATAGCCGGTCGACAGCAGGAATTCGCGACAGATCTCACCGCCCGTGAACTTGAAGCAGGCCTTGAAGAGCTTCACCCAATCCGCGTGGGGCCTCGGATGATGCGCGTCGAGCCAGGCGGTGAAGGAGCCGTGGGACTCCTGCAACGCCGCGATGCGCTTGGCGTTTTCGATGGCCGCGTCGACCTTGAGCCGGTTGCGGATGATGCCCGCGTCGGCCAGCAGGCGCGCCCGCTCCTCATCGCCGTAGGCCGCGACCCGCGCGATCTCGAAGCCCTCGAAGGCCGCGACGAAGGCCTCTTGCTTCTTCAGGATCGTGAGCCAGGAGAGTCCGGCCTGGTTGATCTCCAGGATGAGGCGCTCGAACAGCCGGTCGTCGTCCCGCACCGGGAAGCCGTAAACTCGGTCGTGATAGGGACCGTGGAAGGGATGCCCCGGCGCGATATCGCAGTAGCTCGTCACGGCCCTCTGCCCTGCCCCTATTCCGCGAAGGTCTCGAGCGAAAGCCAGCCGGCCTCGACAATGCCGACGATGACGCCGGTAATCACGCTGCCCGCCACCGTCGCGATGGCCGCCTTGCGCCAGAGCCGCGGACGCTGAGGGGCGCCGGGCGCGTGGCCGGGCTCCGGATTCTCGATCGGCCTGATCCCGAAGGGCAGCGCGACGAAGAAGGAGAGCCACCAGGCGATCACGAAGACGACGATGATGCCGAAGGCGTCCACGGCGGCGGCCTCAGACCTGCTCCAGCTCGACCAGCGTGCCGCAGAAGTCCTTGGGGTGGAGGAAGATCACTGGTTTGCCGTGGGCGCCGGTGCGCGGCTCGCCGTCGCCCAGCACTCGCGCGCCTTCCGCCACCAGGCGGTCGCGCGCCGCGTAGATATCGTCCACCTCGTAGCAGAGATGATGGATGCCGCCCGCCGGGTTCTTGGCGAGGAAGCCCGCGATGGGCGACCCCTCGCCCAGCGGATGCAGCAGCTCGAGCTTGGTGTTCGGCAGCGTGACGAAGACCGTCGTCACACCATGCTCGGGCAGGTCCAGGGGCTCGGAGACCTCGGCGCCCAGGGTCCCGCGATAGAGCGCGCTCGCCGCCGCGAGGTCCGGCACGGCGATGGCGACATGGTTCAGGCGTCCGATCATGATCCCGCTCCGCTCAGCCAGGCACCCGCGCGATCTGCACGTCGATCACCGGGCGCTTGCCGTGGCTCTCGCGCAAGGCGCGCCGGATGGCTTGCCGTGCCGCCTGCTCGATCGGGCCCTCCTCGCGTGCCTGCGCCCGCGGCAGGGAGTCCACCGCGTCGGCCACGTCCGCCGCGATCGCCTCCCGCGCGGGCTGTTCGTCCTCCCCGTCCAGGATGCCCCGGCCCGAGACCTGGGGCGAGACCAGGGTGCGCCCGCTGCGGTCGACCACCACCGAGACGAAGATCGCCCCATTGTGCATCAGCTTGCGGCGCGCGCCGATGGAGACGTGATTGGTCGCGACGATCTGCTCGCCGTCCAGCGCGAGCCGCCCGGCCGGCGCGCGGCCGATCACCGTGGCCGGCCCCGGCGCAAGGCGCAGCAGATCGCCGTTCTCGACGAAGACGGGTTCTGGCACCTGCAGCGCGCGGGCCAGCGCACCATGCGCCTGCATGTGGCGCGCCTCGCCGTGCACCGGCACCGCGATCTGCGGCCGGATCCATTGGTACATCTGGCGCAGCTCGCCCCGGCAGGGATGGCCGGAGACGTGCACGCCCGCGTCGTACTCCGTGATGACCTCGATGCCGCGCCGCAGCAACTTGTTATGCAGGTCGCCAATCGTCCGCTCGTTGCCGGGGATGATCTTCGACGAGAAGATCACCGTATCGCCTTCGCCGAGGCTCACCCGCGGATGGTTATCCGAGCCAATCCGAGACATGGCGGCACGCGGCTCGCCCTGGCAGCCGGTGCAGAGATAGACCACCTGGCTGCTGTGCAGCGGCGCGCCCTCGTCCTCCGTGAGCAGTCGCACGTCCTCAAGATAGCCGCACGCGCGCGCCGCCCGCACGTAGCGATGGAGCGAGCGCCCGACCAGCACCGGCTCCCGGCCCGCATCCCACGCCGCCAGCGCCACCGATTCGAGCCGGGCGACGTTGGAGGCGAAGAGGGTGACGGCAAGGCCGTGCTCGCGTTCGGCGATCAGGCGCGTGAGAGTCTCGCGCACCGCGCCTTCCGATCCAGATTTGCCCTCGACCGTCGCGTTGGTGGAATCGCCGACCAGCGCGAGCACGCCGGCCTCGCCCGCCTGGCGCAGCGCGGCCTCGTCCAGGTTCTCGCCGACCAGCGGCTCGGGATCGATCTTCCAGTCGCCAGTGTGCATCACGCGCCCGTAGGGCGTCTCGATCAGCAGCGCATTCGGCTCGGGGATCGAGTGGGTGAGCGAGATGAAAGTGAGCGCGAACGGCCCGAGATTGAGCCGGCTGGACAGCGCCACCTCGGTCAGCGGCACCTCCGAGAGCAGCTTCGCGTCCGCCAGCTTCTCGCGCAACACCGCAGCGGCGAACGGCGTCGCGTACACGGGGCAGCGCAGCCTCGGCCAGAGATAGGCGACCGCGCCCAGATGGTCCTCGTGGGCATGGGTCAGCACGATGGCGAGCAGGTCCTTCCGGCGCTCCTCGATGAATGCCGGGTCCGGCATGAGCACGTCGATGCCGGGCAGCGTGTCGCCCGCAAAGGTGATGCCGAGATCGACCATCAGCCACTGGCCCTGGCAGGCGTAGAGGTTGAGGTTCATGCCGATCTCGCCGGCCCCGCCGAGGGGCAGGAAGTGCAGCGCGTCGCGCTGGACGCTGGGCCCGGCGTTCCTCTCGGGCGCGTTCATGGCGCCCTCCGGTTGCGCCGGTGGACCTCGCGCAATCCCCGAATCGTCAGGTCAGGATCGACCCGGTCGATCGCGTCCGTGGCATCGCCGAAGAGGCTGGCGAGCCCGCCGGTCGCGACCGTGGTCACGGGTGCCGCAATCTCGGTCTTCATGCGCGCGATGATGCCTTCGATCAGGCCCACGTAGCCCCAGTAGATGCCGGACTGCATGGCCGGCACCGTCGCCTTGGCAATCAGCCGTTCGGGGCGCTTGACCGCGATGCGTGGAAGCTGCGCGGCGGCCTGGTGCAGCGCCTCCAGCGAGAGCCCGATGCCCGGTGCGATGATGCCGCCCTCGTAGGCGCCCGCCGCACTCACGGAATCGAAGGTAGTCGCGGTGCCGAAGTCGAGGATGATGAGCGCGCCGGGATGGCGGATGTGCGCGCCCACCGTGTTGACCAGCCGGTCGGCCCCCACCTCCTCGGGCCGGGGCACGTTGACCGCGATGCCGAGCGCGACCCCCGGCTCTCCGATCACCTGCGCCGCGCAACCGCAATGATCGGCGCAGAGGGACTTCAACGCACCGATCCCCTGCGGCACCACGCTGGAGACGATGGCCTCGCCGATATCGGCGAGGCTGAGGCCCTTCTGCGCCAGGAGTTGGCCGAGCCAGACCGCGTACTCGTCGCTCGTGCGCCTGGCGTCCGTCATGGCGCGCCACTGGCCGCGCGGCGCGTCCTCCCCGTCGCCGTCGAACACCGCGAAGACGGTGTTGGTGTTGCCGGCGTCAACCGCGAGCAGCATGCGCCGCCTCCGCATCGGCCCCATCGCCGAAGCTTACATCGCCGGCCGAGATGGAGAGCGGGGCCGCGCCCGGCCGCGCGAGCACCAGCGCGCCCTCCTCGTCGAGCCCTTGGAACACGCCTGTGAGGCTCCGCTCGCCGTTCGTAACCGTCACCGGGCCGCCCAGCCCGTGGGCGCGGGCGAGCCAGGCGCGTCTAACCGCTTCAAAGCCCTGCGCCTCCCATTCTTGCCTGCGCCGGGCGAGGGCCGCCAGCACCGCGGGCAACGCATCTTCCGGCGCAAGCAGCGGGACACCGGCGTCGACAAGGCTCGTCGACGGGATGGGGCCATCAATGCCGGGATGGCACGCGAGGTTCACGCCGATGCCGAGCACCACCCAGTCCACGCGCCCCCCCGGCCCGAGCGCCGACTCCAGCAGCACCCCCGCGACCTTGCCGCCATCCACGAGCACATCGTTCGGCCACTTGCAGCGCGCCCGGCCGGGCAGCGGCCCGTCCACCAGGTCGAGCACCGCGAGCGCGGCGACGAACGAGAGCTGCGCCACGCTCCGCACCTCGCAGGCGGGGCGGAGGATCGCCGATAGGTAGAGATTGCCCGGCGGCGAGACCCAGGCGCGGCCCCTTCTGCCGCGCCCCGCCCGCTGCTGCCGCGCCCAAATCACAGTGCCATCGGGCGCGCCCGTCTCCGCACGCGTCTTGGCCTCGTCGTTGGTGCTGCCGGCCTCGTCGAGGGCGATCAGAGCGTAGCCCGGCGGCAGTGTCGCCGGCGGCATCGGCGCGGTGGCGGCGGTCGCGGTCAGGGCATGAGCGCCGCGGCAGCGGCTTCCGCCCCGGCCAGAATCGGCGCCGGGTAGGCGAAGAAGAACAGTGTGATGATGCCCGTGCCCGCAAGCACGGCGGAAAGCTCCACGCCGACCGGGCGGTCGAAGCCCTCTGCCGGCTGGTCGAAGTACATCACCTTGACGATCCGGATGTAGTAGTAGGCGCCCACCACGCTCGCCAGCACGCCGAAGATGGCGAGCCCGTAGAGCCCCTCGTCAACCGCCGCCAGGAACACGTAGAGCTTGCCGAAGAAGCCGGCGAGCGGCGGGATACCCGCCATCGAGAACATGAAGATCGCGAGTGCCAACGCAAGCGACGGGTTGGTCTTGGAGAGGCCGGAGAGGTCGCTAATCTCCTCCACCATCTGGCCGCGCTGGCGCATGGCGAGGATGCAGGCGAAGCCGCCAAGTGTCATCACCATGTAGATCAGCATGTAGACGAGCACGCCCCGGATGCCTTCAGGCGTGCCCGCCGAGAGCCCGACCAGCGCGTAGCCGACATGGCCGATGGAGCTGTAGGCCATCAGCCGCTTGATGTTCTTCTGGCCAATGGCGGCGAAGGCACCGAGGCCCATGGAGGCGATCGAGACGAAAATAATGATCTGGTCCCACTGGCCGGCAAGCTCGTGGAAGGGGCCGAGGAAGACCCGGAGCAGCAGAGCCATCGCGGCGACCTTGGGCGCTGCGGCGAAGAAGGCAGTGACCGGAGTCGGCGCGCCCTCGTAGACATCGGGCGTCCACATATGGAACGGCACCGCCGAGACCTTGAAGGCCAGCGCGGCGGCGATGAACACGAGCCCGATCAGGACGCCCGTCTCCGCCGCCACGTTGCCCGGCACGGTGGTGGCCAGCGCCTCCGCAATCCCCTCGAACCCGGTCACGCCGGTGAAGCCGTAGACCATGGAGCAGCCGTAGAGCAGCAGGCCCGACGAGATCGCCCCCAACACGAAATACTTCAGCCCGGCCTCGGTGGAGCGCAGCGAATCCCGGCGGAAGGCGGCGACGATGTAGAGCGAGAGACTCTGCAACTCGAGCCCCACGTAGAGCGCGATCAGGTCGTTCGCCGAGATCATCAGCAGCATGCCGAGGGTGGCGAAGACGATCAGCACCGGGAACTCGAAGCGGTTCATCCCCTCGCGCTTCACGTAGCCGAGGCCGACGATGAGCGTCACCGCCGCGCCCACCAGCACCAGGCACTTCATGAAGGCGGCGAAGCGGTCGGTCACGAAGAGGCCGAAGAAGGTGGTCGTCCGCTCGTCGGGGAGCACCAGCACCATGACGAAGGCCGCCGCCATCGCAACGCAGGCGAGCCAGGTCATCAGCCGAGTCGAGCGGTCGCCGATGAAGACGCCCGCCATCAGCAGCGTGACCGAGGCGCCTGCGAGGAAGAGCTCCGGCAGGGCGGGCAGATAGTCCGGCTCGACGAAGGGTTGCATCGCCCGGCCCCTAGTTCAGCGCCGCGAGCGCAGCAAACGGGCTGCGGGTAGGCGTCTCGGCGATGGGCAGATCGGGCGCCCCGTTGGTCTGCGCGATCAGGTTCTCGACCGAGACGTGCAGCACGTCGAGGAAGGGCTCCGGATAAAGCCCGAGCACCAGCGCCAGCGAGACCAGCGGCGCGAAGATGCCCACCTCGCGCCAGTTGAGGTCGGTGATCGACTTCAGGTTCTCCTTGGTCAGATCGCCGAAGATCACGCGCCGGTAGAGCCAGAGCATGTAGGCGGCGCCCAGGATCACGCCGGTCAGCGCCAGCATGGCGACCCAGGTGTTGGACTGGAAGGCGCCCACCAGCACCATGAACTCGCCGACGAAGCCGCTGGTGCCGGGCAGGCCGATGGCCGCCAGTGTGAACACCATGAGCACGAAGGCGTACATCGGCATGCGGTGCACCAGCCCGCCGTAGTCCGCGATCTCACGGGTGTGGGTGCGGTCGTAGACGACGCCGACGCAGAGGAAAAGCGCCGCCGAGACGATGCCGTGGCTCAGCATCTGGATGATGCCGCCCTCGATGCCCTGGCCGGTGAAGGTGAAGATGCCGATGGTGACGATCCCCATGTGGGCGACCGAGGAGTACGCGATCAGCTTCTTCATGTCCTGCTGCATGAGCGCGACCAGCGAGGTGTAGATGATCGCGACCACGCTCAGCGAGTAAATGAAGGGCACGAAGAAGGCGCTCGCGTCCGGCAGCATCGGCAGCGAGAAGCGCAGGAAGCCGTAGCCGCCCATCTTCAACAGGATGCCGGCGAGGATTACCGAGCCCGCCGTCGGCGCCTCCACGTGGGCGTCCGGCAGCCAAGTGTGGAACGGCCACATCGGCAGCTTGACCGCGAAGGAGGCGAAGAGCGCGAGCCAGAGCCAGGTCTGTATCGCCGGCGCGAACTCGTGCACGAGCAACATCGGGATGTCGGTGGTGCCGGCGTCGAGGTACATGAACAGGATCGCCAGCAGGAACAGCACCGAGCCCACCAGCGTGTAGAGGAAGAACTTGAACGCGGAATAGACCCGCCGCGCACCGCCCCAGATGCCGATGATCAGGAACATCGGGATCAGCTGGCCCTCGAAGAAGATGTAGAACATCACGAAGTCGAGGGAGCAGAAGACACCGACGATCAGCGTCTCCATCACCAGGAAGGCGATCATGAATTCGCGCACGCGCGTCGCGATCGCCTCCCACGAGGCGAGGATGCAGAGCGGGATCAGGAACGTGGTCAGGATCAGGAAGAAGATCGAGATTCCGTCCACGCCCAAGTGGTAGCCGATGTTGTGCTCGGGCAGCCACGGCACGAACTCGACGAACTGGAACTCCGCCGTCGTGGTGTCGAAGTCGGCGATCAGCACGATCGAGAGCGCGAACGTGACTACCGAGGTCCAGAGCGCCACGTGCCGCGAGTTGGCCGCGATCTGCCGCTCGTCCCCGCGGATCAGGAGGATGAAGAACACTCCGACCAGGGGCAGGAACGTGACGGTGGACAGGATCGGCCAATCGGTCATGCCGGCTACCTGCCCGCGATCAGATACCAGGTGACGATGGCCGCGAGCCCCAGCAGCATCGCGAAGGCGTAGTGATAGACGTAGCCTGACTGGAGCCTGACCGCGCGGCGCGCGACCGAGAGCGTCGCGGCAGCGATCCCATCCGGCCCGATGCCGTCGATCACGGCACCGTCCCCCTGCCTCCAGAGGTTGCGCCCGAGGTACTTGGCGGAGCGCACGAAGAGGAAGTCGTAGAGCTCGTCGAAGTACCACTTGTTGAGCAGGAACAGATAGACGGGCCGCGCGCGGGTTGCGAGCTGGCCGGGAAGCTCCGGCTTCAGCACGTAGAACAGGAAGGCGCCCGCGATCCCGAGCACGCCCACCGCCATGGGCAGCGCCTTCACCCAGAAGTCGACGTGGTGGGCCTCCTCCAGCGCGTTGTGGATCGGCAGCACGAGGATGGACGTGCCCCAGAAGTCGATGTCCGTCGCCACCATCGGCAGCATCAGGTAGCCGATCACGACCGCGCCGATGGCAAGCCCCACCAGCGGCACCCACATCACCGGCGGCGCCTCGTGCACGTGGGCCATCACCTTTTCGTCGGCGCGCGGCTTGCCGTGGAAGGTCAGGAAGAGCAGCCGCCACGAATAGAACGCGGTCAGGAACGCCGCCAGGATGCCGAGCCCGAAGGCATACATGCCGAGCCCGGTGTGCGAGGCGAAGGCGGATTCCAGGATGATGTCCTTCGAGAAGAAGCCCGAGAACGGGAAGATCCCGGCCAAGGCCAGGTTGCCGATCCACATCAGCACGTAGGTCACCGGGATCATGCGCCAGATGCCGCCCATCTTGCGCATGTCCTGCTCGTCCGACATGGCGTGGATCACCGCGCCCGCGCCGAGGAACAGCAGCGCCTTGAAGAACGCGTGCGTGGTCAGGTGGAAGATGCCCGCGCCGTAGGCAGACACGCCGCAGGCGAAGAACATGTAGCCGAGCTGGCTGCAGGTCGAATAGGCGATCACCCGCTTGATATCGTTCTGAGTGATCGCGATGGTCGCCGCGAAGATCGCCGTCGTCGCGCCGAAGAAGGTCACCACCGAGAGTGCGATGGGCGCGTATTCGAAGATCGGCGAGAGACGCGCCACCATGAAGACGCCGGCGGTCACCATGGTCGCGGCATGGATCAGCGCGGAAACCGGCGTCGGTCCTTCCATCGCGTCGGGCAGCCAGGTGTGCAGCAGGAACTGCGCCGACTTCCCCATGGCGCCGACGAAGAGCAGGATGCAGGCGACTTCCAGGAAGTCGAAGGAATGGCCGAGGAAGGTCAGCTTGGCATCCACCATCCCGGGCACCGCCGAGAACACGGCGTCGAACGAGATGGAGTCGAACATCAGGAAGATCGCGAGGATGCCCAGCGCGAAGCCGAAATCGCCCACCCGGTTGACGATGAAGGCCTTGATCGCCGCGGCATTCGCCGATGGCCGCTTGTACCAGAAGCCGATCAGCAGATAGGAGACGAGGCCGACGCCCTCCCAGCCGAAGAACATCTGCAAGAAGTTGTCGGCGCTGACCAGCGCCAGCATGAAGAAGGTGAAGAGCGAGAGGTAGGCGAAGAAGCGCGGCACATGGGGGTCGTGCGCCATGTAGCCGATCGAATAGACGTGGATCAGGAACGAGACCACGCAGACGACGAAGACCATCACCCCGGTCAGCTCGTCGAACCTGAGCAGCCAGTCGACGTCGAGATCGCCGGAGGCGAACCAGTCGAAGAGGACGATGGTCGCGGTCTCGCCCTGGAGCACGACCTCGGTGAAGACCACGATCGCCATCACCGCGGCGACGCCCATCGCGCCGCAGGTGACGAGCTGGGCACCGCGCGCGCCGATCACCCGGCCGAACAGGCCGGCGATTACCGCCCCGAAGAGCGGCAGGAAAATGGGCGCGGCGTAATAGAGCACCGGCGCCTAACCCTTCATCACGTTGACGTCCTCGACGGCGATGCTGCCGCGATTGCGGAAGTAGACGACCAGGATGGCGAGACCGATCGCAGCCTCGGCGGCGGCGACCGTGAGCACGAGCATGGCGAAGACCTGGCCCACCATGTCGTTGAGGAAGGTCGAGAAGGCGACCAGGTTGATGTTGACCGCAAGCAGCATCAGCTCGATCGCCATCAGGATGATGATGACGTTCTTGCGGTTGAGGAAGATACCGACGACGCCGAGGGTGAACAGGACCGCGGCCACGGTGAGGTAATGGGTCAGTCCGATTTCCATGTCCCCTCCGCGCCCGGCTCGATGTCGGTGACCTGAACGGCTGCCTTGGGATCGCGCGCCACCTGATCGGCGATGCGCTGGCGCCGGACGTCGACGCGGCGCCGGTGGGTGAGCACGATGGCGCCCACCATCGCGATCAGGAGGATGAAGCCCGCGCCCTGGAAGAGGTAGGCGTAGTGCGTGTAGAGCACGTCGCCCAGCGCTTGCGTGTTGGTGATCTCGTCGGCCGGCGGCGTCGGCGATGCCACCGTCGTCGGCACCTCGATGTCGATGGCGCCCGAGGCGAAGACCAGCACCAGCTCGGCGAGCAGTATGATGCCGATGACGCCGCCGATGGGCAGATATTGCAGAAAGCCCGCACGCAGCTCCGCGAAGTTGATGTTCAGCATCATCACGACAAAGAGGAAGAGCACGGCGACCGCGCCGACGTAGACGATGATCAGGATCATCGCCAGGAACTCGGCGCCCATCATCACGAAGAGCCCGGCCGAGTTGAAGAACGCCAGGATCAGGAACAGCACCGAGTGAACCGGGTTGCGCGAGGCGATCACCATGACGCCCGCCCCCACCGTCACCACGGCAAGGACATAGAACATGATCGTCTGGATGATCATCGTGCCGTGGTCCCGCTTGGCTTACCGTTCCGCCCCTGCCGATCCCGGCTCAGCGGTAGGGTGCCTCCGCGCTCAGGTTCGCGGCGATCTCCCGCTCCCAGCGGTCGCCGTTGTCGAGCAGCTTCTCCTTGTTGTAGAGCAGCTCCTCGCGGGTCTCGGCGGCAAACTCGAAGTTCGGCCCCTCGACGATGGCGTCGACCGGGCAAGCCTCCTGACAGAAGCCGCAATAGATGCACTTCACCATGTCGATGTCGTAGCGCGTGGTGCGCCGGCTGCCGTCCTCCCTCGGCTCCGCCTCGATGGTGATGGCCTGCGCGGGGCAGATCGCCTCGCACAGCTTGCAGGCGATGCAGCGCTCCTCGCCGTTGGGGTAGCGGCGCAGCGCGTGCTCGCCGCGAAAGCGCGGGCTCAGCATGCCCTTCTCGTAGGGGTAGTTGAGCGTCGCCTTGCGCTTGAACATCGACTTGAAGGTCACGCCGAGCCCAACCGCCAGCTCGGTCAGGAGCAAGGATCGAACTGTCTGCTCAATCGCTGGCATGGCGACCTCCTTGTCGGCGCCGGGCGCGGCCATAGCACAGGCCGCCAGCCGTCGCCACAGTGACCTACCTCGGCAACCAGTCGAACGCGTGCAGCGCGCCGGCGACGATCACGACCATGGCGAGCGAGGCGGGCAGGAACACCTTCCAGCCGAGCCGCATGAGCTGATCGTAGCGGTAGCGCGGCAGCGTCGCGCGGGTCCACGTGAAAAAGAACACGACCACCGCGGTCTTCAGCAGGAACCAGACCACGCCGGGAACCGCCATCAGCGGCTCGACGTGGAACGGCGGCAGCCAGCCACCGAGGAACAGGATCACACTGAGCCCACTCAGGAGGACGATGTTGGCGTACTCCCCCATCATGAAAAGCAGCCAGGTCATCGACGAGTATTCCACCTGGTAGCCGGCCACCAGCTCGCCCTCAGCTTCCGGCAGGTCGAAGGGCGTGCGGTTGGTCTCCGCCAGCGCGGACACCACGTAGATCACGAACATCGGGAACAGCGGGATGAAGAACCAGAGGCCCTTCTGCGCCTCGACGATGTCGTTGAGGTTGAGCGAGCCGACGCAGAGCAGCACCGTCACGAGGACGAAGCCGATGGAGACCTCGTAGGAGACCATCTGCGCCGCCGAGCGCAGCGCGCCGAGGAAGGCATACTTCGAGTTGCTGGCCCAGCCCGCGATGATGATGCCGTAGACGCCGAGCGAAGAGACCGCGAAGAGGTAGAGCAGCCCGACATTCAGGTCGGCGAGCACGAGGTGCTGGTCGAAGGGGATCACCGCCCAGCCGATGAGGCCGAGGCTGAAGGTCACCATCGGCGCCAGCACGAAGAGCATGCGATTGGCGCCGGCGGGGACGATGGTCTCCTTGAACAGGCACTTGATCCCGTCCGCCACCGGCTGCAGCAGGCCGAAGGGCCCCACCACGTTGGGCCCCTTGCGCAGCTGTATCGCCGCCCACACCTTGCGTTCGAAATACGTGATGAAGGCGAGCACCAGCAGCAGCGGCACCACGATCGCGAGGATGTACCCGATGGTCAGGAACAGCGGGTAGAAGTAGGTGCTCCAGACTCCCGCTTCAGCCATCGGCGCGGGCCTCTTCTGCCGAAGCGACGAACGCGGCGCTGCACTCGGTCATGGTCTGGGACGCGCGGGTAATCGGGTCCGTCAGGTAGAAGTCGCCGATGGGGCACGCGAAGGGCGCGTCGTCCATGGCGCCGGCAGCACCGAAATCGCCCCACGGCGCCGGTGTGATCTCGTCGATGGCGGCAAGCGCGGGCGCACGCTCCATCATCCGGGCGCGCAGCTCGTCCAGCGTGTCGTAGGCAAGCGGGTTGCCGAGACGGGCAGAGAGCGCGCGCAGGATGCGCCAGTCCTCACGCGCATCGCCGAGCGGCGCGGATGCCGCGTAGGCCCGCTGCGGCCGGCCTTCCAGGTTGACGTAGGTGCCGTCCTTCTCGGTGTAGGCGGCGCCCGGCAGGATCACGTCGGCGAGCCGCGCCCCGGCATCGCCGTGGTGACCCTGGTAGACGACGAAGCAGTTCTCGGGCCGCTCCAGCGCAATCTCGTCCGCGCCCAGCAGGTAGAGCAGCTTGATCCCGCCGCTCGCGGCGCCCTCGCAGATGGCCGCCGTGTCGCAGCCCCCCTCCCCCGGCACGAAGCCGAGGTCGAGCCCGCCGACGCGGGCGGCTGCCGTATGCAGCACGTTGAAGCCGTTCCAGCCGTCGGCGACCATGCCCGTCGCCTCTGCGACCGCTCTGGCGTGCGCCAGCACCTCGGCGCCGTCGGGCCGCGTCAGCGCCCCCATGCCGACGATCAGCATCGGCTTCTCGGCCATCTTCAGAACGTCGGCGAAGGCGTCGCCACCCTTCGCGAGCGTGGCGAGGCTCTGCGGCCCATCTCCCAGATGATGGTAGGGGTAGGTCAGGTCCGCTTGCGGGCCGATGACGCCGACTTTCAGCCCGCCCCGGCGCCAGCGCTTGCGGATGCGCGCGTTGACCAGCGACGCCTCCCAGCGCGGGTTGGTGCCGATCAGGAGGATCGCATCCGCCTCCTCGATCCCGGCGATTGTGGTGTTGAACAGGTAGGAGACCCGGCTCGTCGCATCGAGCCTGGCCCCGTCCTGCCGGCAATCGAGGTTGGGCGAGCCCAGCGCCGCCATGAGATCGGCGATCGCGGTCATGGCTTCGCAGTCCGCCGTGTCGCCCGCCAGCGTCGCGATCTGGCTGCCGTCGAGGCCCTCTGCCGCCGCTGCGATGGCGTCGAACGCCTCGACCCAGCTTGCGGCTTCCAGCGCGCCATTTCGCCGCACGTAGCAGCGGTCGAGGCGGCGCCGGCGCAGCCCGTCGTAGGCGAAGCGGCTCTTGTCCGAGAGCCATTCCTCGTTGATGTCGTCGTGCAGGCGCGGCACGACCCGCAATACTTCGGTCCCACGCGCATCGACCCGGATGTTGGAGCCGACCGCGTCGAGCACGTCGACCGTCTCGGTGGTCCGGAGCTCCCACGAGCGCGCAACGAAGGCGTAGGGCTTGGAGGTCAGCGCGCCAACCGGGCAGAGGTCGATCATGTTGCCGCTGAGCTCGGAGCTCACCGCCTTCTCGACGTAGGTGCCAATTTCCATGTGCTCGCCGCGGAAGACCGCGCCAAACTCCTCGACCCCCGCAATCTCGTCGGCGAAGCGGATGCAGCGCGTGCAGTGGATGCAGCGCGTCATGATTGTCTCGATCAGCGGCCCGACGTCCTTGTCGCGGACCGCGCGCTTGCCTTCATCGAAGCGGCTGAAGTGCCGGCCATAGGCCATGGCCTGGTCCTGCAGGTCGCACTCGCCGCCCTGGTCGCAGATCGGGCAGTCCAGCGGGTGATTGATGAGCAGGAACTCCATCACCCCTTCCCGCGCCTTCTTGACCTGCGGCGTGTCGGTGCGGATCACCATGCCGTCCGCCGCCGGCATCGCGCACGAGGCGATGGGCTTCGGCGAGCGCTCCATCTCCACCAGGCACATGCGGCAGTTGCCGGCGATGGAGAGTCGGTCGTGGAAGCAGAAGTGCGGAATCTCCTTGCCGGCCTCGATGCAGGCCTGCATCACGGTCGAGCCGGGCTCCACCGTGATCTCTGCGCCGTCGATGGTGAGCGTCGTCATCGGATGCGTCCTCAGGCGGCCGCCGCTGCCGCAGCCGCGCTCTCGCCACCGCTGCCACCGACCTTCTCGGCCAGGATGCGCCGCTCGAGCTCGGGCCGGAAGTGGCGGATCAGCCCCTGCACCGGCCACGCGGCCGCATCGCCGAGGGCGCAGATGGTGTGCCCCTCGATCTGCCCCACCACGTCCCACAGCATGTCGATCTCTTCCACCGATGCCTCGCCCCTGATGAGACGCAGCATCACGCGGTAGACCCATCCGGTGCCCTCGCGGCAGGGCGTGCACTGGCCGCAGCTCTCGTGCATGTAAAAGTGGGAGAGCCGGGCGATGGCCTCGACCACGTCGGCCGACTTGTCCATCACGATCACCGCCGCCGTGCCGAGCCCGGATTTCTCCGCCATCAGCGAATCGAAGTCCATCAGCACGTCGTCGCAGATCGACTTCGGCAGCAGCGGCACCGAGGCACCACCGGGAATGACCGCCTGCAGGTTGTCCCAGCCGCCGCGCACTCCGCCTGCGTGCTTCTCGATCAGCTCGCGCATGGGGATGCCCATCTCCTCTTCCACGTTGCACGGCTGATTCACGTGGCCGGAGATGCAGAAGACCTTGGTGCCGGTGTTCTTGGGCCGGCCCAGGCCGGCGAACCACTCGGCGCCACGGCGCAGGATGGTGGGCACGACCGCGATAGTCTCGACGTTGTTCACCGTCGACGGGCAGCCGTAGAGCCCGACCGCCGCCGGGAAGGGCGGCTTGAGGCGGGGCCGCCCCGGCTTGCCCTCCAGGCTCTCCAGCAGCCCTGTCTCCTCGCCGCAGATGTAGGCGCCGGCGCCCCGGTGGAGGTAGATGTCGAAGGGCCAATCGGTGCCGCACGGGTTCTTGCCGATGAGGCCCGCGTCATAGGCCTCGTCGATCGCCGCCTGCAGCGCGACCGCTTCGTCGTAGAACTCGCCCCGAATGTAGATGTAGGCGGCGTGCGCCCGCATGGCGAAGCCCGAGATCAGGCACCCCTCGATCAGCTTGTGCGGATCGTGGCGCATCATGTCCCGGTCCTTGCAGGTGCCGGGCTCGCTCTCGTCGGCATTGACCACGAGGTAATGCGGGCGGCCGGGGGCCTCCTCCTTCGGCATGAAGGACCACTTGAGTCCGGTCGGGAAGCCGGCGCCGCCGCGCCCGCGCAGGCCTGACTCCTTGACCTGATCGATGATCCAGTCGTGGCCCTTGGCCATCAGGTCCGCCGTACCGTCCCAGTCGCCCCGCGCACGGGCGCCGGCCAGGCGCCAGTCCTGAGCGCCGTAGAGGTTGGTGAAGATGCGGTCGGAATCGCTGAGCATGCTCAAAGCTCGGTCAGTGTCGTCAGGCCGGAGGCCGGCGCCGAGGTCTGGCGGCCGGTCTGCGGGCCCGGCTCGGGCGGGCTCCCGGCCCGGAAGGCACGCAGGATCTCCTTCATGCGCGCCGGGTCGAGGTCCTCGTAGAAGTGATCGTTGATCTGCACCATGGGGGCGTTGACGCAGGCGCCCAGGCACTCGACCTCGGTCAGCGTGAAGACGCCGTCCTCGGTGGTCCCGCCTAAGCCGATGCCGAGCTCCTCCCGGCAGGCGTCGCGCAGCGCGTCCGAGCCCCGCAGCCAGCAGGGCGTCGTCCGGCAAAGCTGGACGTGATGGCGGCCGACCGGCTCCAGGTTCAGCATCGTGTAGAAGGTGGCGACCTCGTAGACCCGGATCGACGCCATGTCGAGCAGCTCGGCGACGTGCTCCATCACCGCCTGGGAAATCCAGCCGTCGTTCTGACGCTGGGCGAGGTCGAGCAGCGGCAGCACCGCGCTGGCCTGGCAGCCCGTCGGGTACTTGGCGATCACGGCGTTCGCCTTGGCCCGGTTCTCGGGCGTGAAGGCGAACGCCTCGGCGCCGTTGGCCGCCGTACCCGTCACCGGTCGATCTCCCCGAACACGATGTCCATGCTTGCGAGGTTGGCCACCGTGTCCGCCAGCATGTGGCCCTTGCTCATGTGGTCGAGCACCTGCAAGTGCGCGAAGCCCGGCGCCCTGATCTTGCAGCGATAGGGCCGGTTGGTGCCGTCGGCCACGACGTAGACCCCGAACTCGCCCTTCGGCGCCTCCACCGCGCGGTAGGTCTCGCCCGCCGGCACGTGGTAGCCCTCGGTGTAGAGCTTGAAGTGATGGATCAGCGCTTCCATCGACTCCTTCATCACGGCCCTGGACGGTGGCGTAATCTTGTTGTCCTGAACCTTGACCGGCCCTTCCGGCATCTTTTCAAGACATTGTGCGATTATCTTGACGCATTGCCTCATCTCTTCCATGCGGACCAGATAGCGCTCGTAGCAATCGCCGTTGGAGCCGACCGGCACCCCGAAGTCGAGCTCGCTGTAGACCTCGTAGGGCTGGTTGCGGCGCAGGTCCCACGAGACGCCGGAGCCGCGCAGCACTGGCCCGGTGAGCCCCCAGTCGAAGGCCTCCTGCGGGCTCAGAATGCCGATATCGACTGTCCGCTGCTTGAAGATGCGATTCTCGGTCAGCACGTTCTCGATGTCGTCGATGACCTTGGGGAATTTCTCGTTCCACGCGCCGATGTCCGAGAGCAGCTCCGGAGCGAGATCGTAGGCGACACCGCCGGGGCGGAAGTAGGCGGCATGGAGGCGCGAGCCCGACGCCCGCTCGTAGAACTCCATGGTCAGCTCACGCTCCTCGAAGCCCCAGAAGAAGGGCGTCATCGCGCCGACGTCGAGCGCCATGGTGCAGATGTTCATCAAGTGGTTGGCGATGCGCGAAATCTCGCTGTAGAGCACCCGGATGTACTGGGCCCGTCTGGGAATCTCCAGTCCGAGCAGAGCCTCGACCGCGAGCGCGTAGGCGTGCTCCTGGTTCATCGGCGCGACATAGTCGAGCCGGTCGAAGTAGGGCACCGCCTGCAGGTAGGTCTTGTACTCGATCAGCTTCTCGGTGCCGCGATGGAGCAGCCCGATGTGCGGGTCGGCACGCTCCACCACCTCGCCATCCATCTCCAGCACCAGGCGCAGCACGCCGTGCGCCGCCGGATGCTGCGGCCCGAAGTTCACGGTCATGTTGCGGATTTGGCGCTCGCTCATGACTCGCGCCCGTCCTCGCCGGCTTCATCGGCCTTCTCGTCGCCCGGCAGCGGGTAAGACGCGCCTTCCCAGGGGCTCAGGAAGTCGAAGCGGCGGAACTCCTGGGTGAGCTTCACCGGCTCGTACACAACCCGCTTCTGCTCTGAGTCGTAGCGCAGCTCGACATAGCCCGTGAGCGGGAAATCCTTGCGCAACGGATGGCCGTCGAAGCCGTAGTCCGTGAGCAGGCGGCGCAGGTCCGGATTGCCGGCGAAGTAGATGCCGTAGAGGTCCCAGGTCTCGCGCTCCCACCATCCGGCGGAGGGGTAGATCTCGGTCGCCGACGGCACCGGCTGGTCCTCGTTGACCCCAACCTTGAGACGCAGCCTGCAATTGTGACTCAAGCTGAGCAGGTGATAGACGACATCGAAGCGCGGGTCGCGCTCCGGGTAGTCGACGCCGCAGAGGTCGGTCAGCTGCTCGAAGCGGCAGCGCGGATCGTCCTTCAGGAACTTGAGCACACGCACCACCTGGTCCGCGCGCGCGTCCACGGTCAGCTCGTCGCGGGTCACCTCAGCCGCGAACACGTAATCGCTGAGACTGGTCGCGACGTGCTCGCCCAGGTCGCGTAATCCGGCCGTATCCATCCCCTCGCCCGCTCTCGCCGCGCGCTAGCGCGCGATGGTCCCTTCGCGCCGGATCTTCCGCTGCAATTGCATGATGCCGTAAAGCAGCGCTTCGGCCGTGGGCGGACAGCCGGGGACGTAGACATCCACCGGGACGACACGGTCGCAGCCCCGCACCACCGAATAGGAATAGTGATAGTAGCCGCCGCCATTGGCGCAGCTGCCCATCGAGATGACGTAACGGGGCTCTGGCATCTGGTCGTAGACCCTCCGGAACGCGGGCGCCATCTTGTTGCAGAGCGTGCCGGCGACGATCATCACGTCTGATTGGCGCGGGCTCGCGCGCGGCACCATACCGATGCGGTCGATGTCGTAGCGGGACGCGATGGTCTGCATGAACTCGACCGCGCAGCAGGCGAGCCCGAAGGTCATCGGCCAGAGCGAGCCCGTGCGCGCCCAGTTGATGACGCTGTCGAGCTGGGCGACGACGAAGCCCTTGTCGTTCAGCTCGTCGCTGACCAGCGCGAGCGCCTGATCCTGGGTCTCACCCGCCGGCAACGGCTTGCCCGGCAGGCCGACGGTCGTGCTCTCTACTCCCATTCGAGCGCGCCCTTCTTCCACTCGTAGACGAAGCCGATGGTCAGCAGCCCGAGGAACACGATCATCGACCAGAAGCCGTAGAGCCCGATCTCGCTAAACGACACCGCCCACGGAAACAGGTAGGCGACCTCGAGGTCGAAGATGATGAAGAGAATGGCGACGAGATAGAAGCGCACGTCGAAGCGGCCGCGCGCATCCTCGAAGGCGTCGAAGCCGCACTCGTAGGCGGCGATCTTGTCCCGATCGGGCCGTTGCGGCGCGAGCACGTAGGAGCCCGCGATGGCGGCGATCGCCATCACACCGGCGATACCGAGAAAGATGACGATGGGCAGATATTCGAGGAGAAGATCGGTCGATGCAGTCATCGGCCATCACCCACCGAACGGCCTCGTGCGGCCAACGGGTCGCCGGCGGAATCCCTACGGCATTCGCGCCGCAGCCATCCCCGGCCACCCCCGAATCCCGCAGCCTGCATCAAAACGGCACCCCGTTGCAGCTCTTCCCGTCCCGGTGCTCAAGAACGGCGCCCCGGGGAAATGGCGGGAGTGACGGGACTCGAACCCGCGACCTCCGGCGTGACAGGCCGGCGCTCTAAACCAGGCTGAGCTACACCCCCGACAGATCCGACGGCGAGCCGTCGCCGCGCCGGCCGTCACCATGTAGAGCAGGGGTCCGGCAGGGTCAAGTTGCTTGGCTGAGGTTGGGAACAGAAGGGACCGCGCACTGCGAGGCCCGGCCTGCTCGGCTAAGCTTCCGCGTCTTCGCGCTCCTGGAACAACCGACGCCTGGTGGGCGGTGACGGGATCGAACCGCCGACCTCTTGGGTGTAAACCAAGCGCTCTCCCAGCTGAGCTAACCGCCCGCGCCAGCCGGCGGGACAGCGATCAGGCGTTGACCGCGTCCTTGAGCGTCTTGCCGGCCTTGAACTTCGGCTGCTTGGAGGCGGCGATCGCAATCGTTTCGCCCGTGCGGGGGTTTCGTCCGGTCGTGGCCTTCCGTTCGACGACGCTGAACGAACCAAACCCCGCCAGCCTGACGTCGGAGCCGCTCCGCAGCGTGTCGGTAATGGCGCCGAACACACTGTCCACCGCGCGCGCAGCGTCGGCGTTGGAAATGTCCGCGTCGCTTGCGACAGCCCTGATCAGCTCAGCCTTGTTCATTGCTCGCTCCCATTTCACTCTTGGGGTTCGATACCGATTATCGCGAATAACGACTCGACGACGAAAGTTTGAGCATGACCATGAAAAGCGTCAACGGTTACCGAATCGTTATAGCACCATCGCGGCACTGTCATTGAACTGTCGCAGCCGGTCAGCAGCACGCCGCTGACCAGCGCAACGGCACGACATGCTATGCCCTCTCGGGTGGCGATGCGTCCATTCAACTGACTCAAATTCACGTCAGAAGGTCTGCCGCCAACCTGCCAGCAACGTGATATCGGGGTCCGCCACAGCGGCGTGCCCCGGATGGCGGGTCCAGGCCGCGCCGAGGCGCAGCTCGCCGCCCGTCGCGAGCGCCTGCCGCCACTGAGCCGCGAGTTCGATCTGCCGGCCTGTGGGCACCAGATCGGCCGTCACCGAACTGCGGCGCACGTAACCATCCTTCGTGCGACCGATCGGGACTGCAAGACGGGCCTTGCCCGCCTCGACGCGGAGCGGCTGCGAGACCGAGACAGTGAGCGTGCCCGCATCGGCAAAGGACCGCGCTGCGTGGAGGGCGAAGGCGCTCGTAGTCAGCGGTGAGATATCGCCGATCAGCCCGCCGCGCACCGACGCGTTGACCGTACCGATCTCGGCGTTGGCACCGAGATGCCACGCACCGACCTGCTCGCTCGCCTGGACACCGGCGAAGGCGGATGCAGCCGCCATGCGCCCGAAGGCGCCGACCGCACGTGAGCCGAGAAGGCCCTGACGTTCGGCCACCAGACCGCCGTGCAGGCCGAGAGGGGCTCCTCCTTCCGGTCGCCAGGCGAGCGTGGCCCCCGAAACCGGCACCCGCCCGTCCACGCCCTCTGTCGAAAAGGCTGCAGCGACGAGTCCCGCCTGCCCCGCCGTGCTCAATCCCAGCGCCCGCCCGGCAAGCGAGAGATGCCCGCCGTAATCCCCCAACCGAGGCGCGTCCGTCAGGACCAGCCGTAGCCCGGCGGCGGCGCTGGCACTATTGTCCCTCTCGACCGATCCCAGGACGGGGCGCCATGAGCCGACTTCCTCGCTCGTGTGCGCTGGCGACATGAAGCTTCGCAACCGCGCACGTGCAGAGGGGCCCTCCGCAGCTCCGGTGAGAGAGCCGAGCGAGTACCAGAATGGCGCGCCGAGTTCGTCGAAGGCCGCCACTTCTTTCCCGGCGAGCGCCCGCGTTAGTCCGTCGCCGAGGGCGTCGCCCAGCCCAAGCCCGGTCGCCGCCAGACTGACGCCGACGCCCTCCACACGCTGCTCGAGTGCAATGCTGGGCGTGCCGGCGGGTGATGTCGCTGCCGCGAGGTCCAGCAAGCCCTGGCCGTAGACATCCGCGTCGGCATAGATGCCGCCCTTGTTGGCGGTCGCCATAAGCCGCGCAACGAGATCGGTGTTGTACAGCTCGTCGCGGAAGTAATCCTTCATCACCACGAGCGCGCCCGTCACCACAGGCGCGGCAAACGATGTTCCGCCGCCAGTGCCGTTGCGCCGCGCTCCCGCTGTCCCCTCGTAGGGTCCGAAATAGGCCACCCGGACGTCCTCGCCCGGTGCAGCGATGCACCAGTCCTTGGCTATGCCGCAGCGATTGGAGAAGTCGGCGATCTCGTAGTCGCCATCCATGTCACTGTCTGGGGCGACAGCCACGACGGAAATGAGGTGCCCGCGCAACTCGGCGATCCGCGCCGGCCAGCCGGGCATGAATTCGACCGACTTGGCGTTGATCGTCTCGTTCACGCACAAGTCCGGGTTGTTCGCGAAGTCGGTCGCTAAGCACGGGTCCCCGTGCGCGTTGCCAGCAGCCCAGACAAAGACCGTTTTGTCGGCCACACCCGCCTGCGCGATCGCCGCAATCGAAGCGCCGAAGCTATCGCGAATTTCCTGCTCGCTGTATTGGTCGACGATCCCGTGATACCCGACGCTGACGTTGACGAAATCGAGCGCACGTCCGCCAATCGTCCAGTCGGTCATGTGACTGAGCCTGGACGCCCACCGATCGTCAGCGCTGGTTTGTCCGGTCACGGTAACTGGAACGTAGGTGCCGCCTCCTGCGCCGGTCGGTATGGCCAACATCGCGATATCGGCGCCCCAGGCGACTCCGTGCGCGGGCTCCGCACCGACGTAGTTGAACGTTGCTCCCCGCCGTGCCGCGATCACGCTTGCGACCGCAGTACCGTGGGAGAAGGATTCGCCAGTCTCGTCCTGTGCGTTTCCGGATATGTGTTCGCTTATCGTCTTGCCGGCGAATACCGGGTGTCCTGCATCGATCCCGGTGTCGATCAAGCCAACCGTCTGGCCGCTGCCGGGAGCCCGACCGATACCCTGCTCCAGCTCGAGTTGAGCGTAGGCTTGATCGGCCCGGATCGCCTTCAAGCCCCACTGATTCTTGAAGTCTTCCTCGCCGCTGTGCGCGTCCGCGATCGTCTGGCGCTGCGCTCTATAGCTCTCCGGTGTCAGGCACCCGATGACGGTCTCGACGCACGCCGGCGAGACAACCGGAGGTTCCGGCTCCGGTATAGGCGGCGGGTCTGGCTCAGGTGGCGGGTCTGGCTCGGGGGGCGGGTCTGGCTCGGGGGGTGGATCCGGCATGGGTGGTGGAGCCGGCTCGGGGGGTGGGTCTGGCTCGAGCGGCGGATCCGGCGTGGATGGAGGGTCCGGCGTGGGCGGGATCGTTGTCTGCGGGCTGGCGTCGCCACTCCCACCGCCGCACGCGGAGACCAACCCCGCGACGGCCAACACTAGGATTGCGACCTGGGCCAGTCTCGTCATGCGGCGACACAGGCTTCGCATCCCAAGAGAAACTCCAACCGGCAACCATCGATTAGGTAAGTCGCGCATGACTCCGTTGCAAGCGCTGCGACTCATCGGCGCACGGAGGCAACACAGGGTATAAGAACTGTGGAGAGAGATACGCTCTGACGGCCCTTTCCGATTCGTTCCACGGTGCGAGACCCGCTCGCGATGGCGTCAAACCAACGTGGCTCATGCTGATGGGAGACGACGAATGAAGGCAGTGGTGTTGACCGGCGAGGGTTTGGCGCTCCGCGAGGTGCCGGTGCCCGAACCGAAGCCCAACGAGGTCCTGGTAAAAGTCGCCGCCAGCGGCTTGAACCGGGCGGACCTGATCATGGCGGCAGGGCGGCCCCACGGGTCTCTCGGCGGCGCGGGCGCGATCGCGGGCCTCGAATGGGCCGGCGAGGTCGCAGCCGTGGGCGCCGAAGTGCCGGAGTTCCGGCCGGGCGATCACGTCATGTGCTCGGGCGCCGGGGGATATGCGGAGTACGCCGTCACCGACTGGGGCCGGGTCTGCCCCGTGCCCAAGGCCGCGGCCAATCCGGTCGAGGCGGCAACGCTGCCCATCGCCCTCCAGACCATGCACGACGCGCTCATCACCAACGGCCGCCTCGCCGCAGGAGAGTCCGTCCTAATTCAGGGCGCGAGCTCGGGTGTGGGGATCATGGCGATCCAGATCGCCCGCCTCAAGGGCGCCGGCACCGTGCTCGCCACCTCGCGCGATGCCGGCCGGCGCGCGCGCCTCGCCGAGGTGGGTGCGGACGTGGTGCTGGACCCCGGCGATCCCCAATGGGTGGAGCATGCGCGGGAAGTCACCGGCGGCAAGGGCGTGGACCTCACCATCGATCAGGTCTCCGGTAGCCTCGCCAATCAGACCATGCAGGCGGCGGCGGTGCTGGGGCGCATCGTCAACGTGGGCCGCCTCGGCGGCTTCACTGCCGAGTTCGACTTCGACCTGCATGCGCTGAAGCGCATCGACTACATCGGCGTGACCTTCCGCACCCGCTCAGTGGATGAAGTGCGCGCGATCAATGCTGCCATGCGTGCCGATCTATGGGAGGCAGTCGAAGACGGCACGCTCAGCCTGCCGATCGATCGCACCTTCCCGCTGGAGCGGGCGGCGGAGGCGCAGGCTCACATGCGCGTCAACGCGCACTTCGGCAAGATCGTCCTCACCGTCTGAATCGGCCCTTAGGCAGGCGGCGGCTCCACGCCGGTCTGGCTGGAGATGAGGCCGTAGTGCTCGATCCGCCGGTGCGCGGCGAAATTGAAGATGGTCTCCCGAATATAGACTCCGCGCTCCAAGTCGATCGGCGCGGCGATGACCTCGTCGCCCTCGGTCTGGGCCTGAGCCACGATTTCACCGGTCGGCGCGATGATGCAGCTCCCGCCCATATGGTGAATGCCCTCCTCCATGCCGGCCTTGGCAGAGGCGACCACCCACGTGCCGTTCTGATAGGCGCCGGCCTGCATGGAGAGGTGGTTGTGGAACATGCCGAGATGCGGCGCCTCCTGCCCCTTGGCGAAGGGATTGGTGCTCGGCGTGTTGTAGCCGAGCATGACCATCTCGACGCCCTGGAGACCCATCACCCGGTAGGTCTCGGGCCAACGCCGGTCGTTGCAGATGCACATCCCCATCACGCCGTCCATGGTGCGGAACACGGGGAAGCCCAAGTCGCCGGGCTCGAAGTAGCGCTTCTCGAGATGCTGATGCACCTGGTCGGGCTGCGGCTCGGCATGTCCGGGGATATGGACCTTGCGGTACTTCCCGGCGATCTGCCCCTCGCGGTCGACGATGATGGCGGTATTGAAATAGCGCTTTGAACCGTCGTCCTCGATGACCATCTCAGCGTAGCCGAGGTGGAATCCGACACCGAGCTCCTGCGCGGCAGCGAAGAGCGGCTGGGTCTCGTTGTTCGGCATCTCGGTCTCGAAGTAGCTGTCGAGTTCTTCGGGATCGTCGATGACCCAACGCGGAAAGAAGGTGGTGAGTGCCAGTTCCGGGAAGACCACGAGCGTGGCGCCGGCCTGGTGCGCGGCGCGCAACATCGCGATCAGCCGGTCGACCACGTGCGTGCGCGTCTCGGCGCGCGCAACGGGCCCCATTTGGGCCGCGGCGACGGTGAGTTGTCTGGACATCGGCTCTTCCTCCCTGGCTGCGCGCGGTCCCTGCCGGCTTGCGGGCTCAATCGCGCCGGCGGCCACGCGAAGGCGCGCCGTATGGCGTCATGATAGGCGCCGCGTCGCACCCCGCCAAGCAGCCTCAGACGGTCGGACAGCGCGTCAAGCTCGGCGTTGCCCCACAACGAATAATCTGGCGACGACGCTGAGCGGCAGGTACACAGGGAACTGTACAAGCGGGGCCGCGGGATCATGACGAGAACGCTCGATCACCCCGATAGGCCGGGGCGCCGGCGTCACCTCCCGAGATGAACGAGAGCACGCCGCCGCCTCGCCTCATCCAGCCGCCGCGTAGGCGCGGCCTCTTCGCACGCCTCAGGACGTACTTCTTTACCGGCGTCGTCGTCACCGCGCCGATCGGCATCACCTTGTGGCTGCTCTGGCTGGTGGTCGATCTCTTCGACCGCGCGGTCGTTCCGCTCATCCCCGACGCCTACAACCCGTCGGACGTCCTGGGCCGGAACGTGCCCGGCGTCGGCATCGTGATCGTGCTCATCCTGGTCACGCTGGTCGGTGCATTGTTCGCCAACGTTGCCGGCCGCTTCCTGGTCCGCTTCGGCGAAAGCCTGGTCGCCCGCGTGCCTGTGGTGCGCACGATCTATGGCGTGCTCAAGCAGATCTTCGACGCGGTCCTGGCGCAGTCCGCCAACGCCTTTCGCGAAGTCGTGCTGATCGAGTATCCGCGCCGGGGCATCTGGGTCATCGGCTTCATCACCAGCCCCACGCGGGGCGAGGTGCAACGGGTGACGGAGGAGGAGATGGTCAACGTGTTCCTGCCGACCACGCCCAATCCGACCTCCGGCTTCCTCCTGTTCGTACCGCGAAAGGACTGTATCCCACTGGATATGACCGTGGAGGAAGGCGTCAAGCTCGTGATCTCCGGCGGCATCGTCAGCCCGCCCGACGCCAGGCCCGGAGCTAAGGTGGAAGAGGACGAAGAAGACCCGGAAGCCGAGAGCCCCGCGCCCTCAGCCGATCGACCGAAGGAACAGGGTTAGCCGCGCGCGCTTGCGGCTTGGTCGCGAGGCTTTTATGACTCGCGCTGGAGTCCGAACCGGTCCGGGGTGTGGCGCAGCCAGGTAGCGCATCTGCTTTGGGAGCAGAGGGTCGCCGGTTCAAATCCGGCCACCCCGACCAGCACCGCTGGCCCTACATGAGGGCCTGCGGCACGTGATAAGTTGGTTCTAAATCAATAAGTTGCGCGAAATTGGGTTCGTTTTGTAATTTCTTGCTTTGCCGCCGGCCCGGCCTCAGTTGACGGCAAAGCTCTCGCCGCAGCCGCAGGTGCTGGTGACGTTGGGGTTGTTGAAGACGAAGGTGGCACTGAGCTTGTCCTCGCTGAAGTCGAGCTCTGTACCGATCAGAAACATCACCGCGGCCGGGTCCACCACCACTGTCACGCCCCGCTGCGTGATCACCTCGGCAGTGGGCGGCACCTCCTCCGCATAGTCCATGGTGTAGGACATGCCGGAGCAGCCGGCGTTCCTGACCCCGATCTTGATGCCGACGGCGGGCTCGGCATCGTCCGGCCGGAGCGACATCAGGTGGTTGATGCGCTCTGCCGCGCGCTCGCTGATGGTGAGAATGTCCTTCATCTCAAATTCCGCGTCCGATGACGGCTACATGAAGCCGAGTTCGAGTTGGGCAGCCTCCGACATCATGTCCGGAGACCAGGGCGGATCCCACACCAGGTCCACCTCCACATCGCCAATCCCTTCCACCATGGTCGCAACCGCGTGCTCGACCATGCTGGGCATGCTGCCGGCCACAGGGCAGCCGGGCGTCGTCAACGTCATCGATATGCGGGCGTCATTGGCCTCGTTCAAGGCCACGTCGTAGACAAGGCCGAGCTGGTAGATGTCCACCGGGATTTCCGGGTCGTAGACCGAGCTCAAGGCCCGCGCGATCTGGCCTGCGAGCGGGTGCTCGGGGCTTAAGCCCGGTGGGGTCGGCAGGGTCTCGGCCGCCTCGGGCGCGGCCTCGACCAGCTGGGGCGCGAGTCCGCCGCCGCCTATGGCGCCGGGCGGCCCGTCCGGCGACCAGGCCTCGTAGCTCTGCGGCGCGGCTGCCGGCGAAGGAGGCGGCGCGGGAGTTGTCTCGACCGCTTCGGGCGGATTGGCCGGCTCCGGCTCCGCCTCGGGCGGGCGCTTCTTGCGGAACAGGTTCATCATTCCGTCGTGACCTCCTCGCCCTCGCCGTCGAGCGCCGCCTTCATCGTGTGCCAGGGAAGCGTCGCACACTTGACCCGCATCGGGAACTCCCGCACGCCGGCGAGCACGATCAGCTTGTCCAGATCCGGCGTTTCGAAGCCCGCCTCGCAGGCCGGCTCGGTCGACGCCACCAGAGCGTGGAACTCGGCGAACATCGCCTCCACCTCGTCGCGGGACTTGCCGCGCAGCATCTCGGTCATCATCGAGGCCGACGCCATCGAGATGGCGCAGCCCCTGCCCTCGAAGCCGATGTCGGTGACCACGCCGTTGGCCACATCGACGTAGATTGTGATCGTGTCACCGCAGAGCGGGTTGTGGCCGTGAGATTCGCCGGTCACCGCCGGCGGCCTGCCGAAATTGCGCGGCGACTTGCCGTGATCGAGGATCACCTCCTGGTAGAGCTCGCGCAGCTCGGACATCAGCCGAAGATCTCCCGCACCTCGTCGAGCCCGCCGATCAACCGGTCGACGTCGGCGCGCGTGTTGTAGAGGCCGAAGGAGGCCCGCACGGTGCCGGCAATATCGAAGTGATCCATCAAGGGCTGCGCGCAGTGATGGCCGACCCGGACCGCGACGCCCGCGCGGTCGAGAATGGTGCCGATGTCGTGGGGGTGCACGCCGTCCATGGTGAAGGAGACGATGGCGGCTTTCCCCGGCGCCGTGCCGTAGAGGCGCACGCTGTTGTGGGCGCTGAGCCGCTCGGTCGCGTAGGCGAGCAGGTCGTGCTCGTGGGCGGCGACGGCCGCCGGATCGAATGACGCGACATAGTCGATCGCGGCATGAAGGCCGACCGTGCCTGCGATGGGCGGCGTGCCGGCCTCGAACCGCGCCGGCGGCGGGGCGAAGGTGGTGCGCTCGAAGGTGACTCGCTCGATCATGTCGCCGCCGCCCTGGTAGGGCGGCATGGCGGCCAGCAGCGCCTCCTTGCCGTAGAGCACGCCGATGCCGCTCGGCCCGTAGAGCTTGTGGCCCGAGAAACAGTAGAAATCCACGTCCAGCGCCTGCACGTCCACGGGTTGGTGGACGATCCCCTGGGCACCGTCGATCAGCACCTTGGCGCCGTTGGCATGGGCGATGCGCACGACCTCGGCGACGGGGACCACGGTGCCCAGCACGTTTGAGACGTGGGTGATCGCGACCAGCTTGGTGCGCGGTCCGATCAGAGCTTCGTAGGCGTCGAGCGGAAAGGCGCCGCGCTCGTCTGTCAGCACCACCTTGAGCACGACGCCGGTGCGCTCGCGCAGCAGCTGCCACGGCACGATGTTGGCGTGGTGCTCCAGCACCGAGAGCAAAACCTCGTCGCCTTCGCCGAGAAAGGCGCCGCCCCAGCTCGCGGCAACCAGGTTGATCGCCTCGGTCGTGCCCTTGGTGAAGACGATCTCGCTCGCCGAGCGCGCGTTTACGAAGCGCTGCACCCTGGCGCGGGCGCCCTCATAGGCCTCGGTCGCCTTCGCGCTCAGCTCGTAGACGCCGCGATGGATGTTGGCGTACTCCGCCTCGTAGCAGCGCGAGATCGCATCGATGACCTGGCGCGGCTTCTGGGCGCTGGCGCCGCTATCCAGAAACGTGAGCGGCTTGCCGTGAACGCTGCGCGAGAGGATCGGGAAATCCGCGCGCACGCGTTCGGCATCGAACGGCGCCGAAGCGGCCGTGGATCGATCGACGGGCTGAGCGGAAGCGGTGTTCACGATCGGCTTTCCTTGATCCAGTCCGCGACACGCGCGACCAAAGCCGCCTGCACCGGCGCGTGGCCAATCTCCTCCAGCAGTTCGCCTATGAAGCCCTCGACAATCAGCGCAAGCGCGGTCCTGTGATCGAGGCCGCGCGAGCGCAGGTAGAAGAGCTGGTCCTCCTCCGGCTCGCCAGCCGTGGCCCCGTGGCTGCACTTCACGTCGTCGGCGTAGATTTCGAGCTCGGGCTTGGTGTCAATCTCGGCCTTGGGCGAGAGCAGCAACGTGCGGTTGAGCTGGTGGCCGTCGGTCTTCTGGGCGTCCTGGCGCACGATGATCTTGCCCTGGAAGACCCCGCGCGCCGTATCGTCCAGCACACCCTTGTAGACCTCGCGACTCTCGCAATGCGGCACCGCGTGGTCGATCACCGTGGTGTTGTCCACGTGCTGGCTGCCGCGCGCCATGTAGCCGCCACGCAGTCGGCAATCCGCGCCCTCGCCCGCGAGCCGGACATGGATTTCGTGGCGGGCGAGGCGGGCGCCGAGCGCCAGCAGGTGGCTCTCGTAGCGGGCCTCGCCAGCCAGCACCGCCTTGGTCAGCGCCGTGTGATAGGCGCTTTCGCCCTCTGCCTGCAGCTTGATATGGCTGAGCCTGGCTCCCTCGCCCACTTCGATATCGACGAGCGGGTTTGACCATGTCGGCGCTCCCGCCGGCCCTTCGTGGCACTCGATCATAGTCAGGCTGCTGCCCGCGCCCAAACGCACGATGACGCGCGGGTGGTAGGCGAGCGGCGCGCTGCCCGGCGCGGCGCCGAAACTGAGCCGCACCGGCTCTTCCACCGCCGCTCCCGGCTCGGTCTCGACGATGCAGCCGTCGGCCCCAAACGCCGCGTTGAAGGCCGCCATGAGATCGCCGTTGAGGGTCTCGGCGCCGCCGATCAGCGCCTCGATGCCGGCCGGATCGTCTGCGAGGCCCTGGGCCAACCCGCGCACGCGGAGGCCGGCAGGCAGGCCGTCGAGTTGCGCATGACGTGCCGAGAGCCGCCCGTTGACAAATACAAGCGAGGGCCCTTCCAGCGCATCGAAGACGCCGGGTCCGAGATTGGCCGGCAGGGCATGAGCCTCGGTTGCCGCCGGGTGCGGGAATTCGAGTTCGGTTAGCGGTGTGAGACTGGTGTACTTCCACGCCTCCGTGCGGGTGCTTGGCAGCCCGTTCGCGCTGAGCCGCCGGCCCTCGTTGCGCAGCGCATCGAGCCACGGCAGGCCGGCGCCCGGAAGCGCGAGCGCCGGGCCAGCGCCGAGTGCCGGATAGTCGAACGGAATGGTTCGCGCAACGGGCATGTTTGGTCGCTCCCGCTCAGGCCGCCGCGCTCGGCTCGAGCCCGAGGCCGGCATAACCCCGGCTCTCAAGCTCCAGCGCAAGTTCGCTCCCGCCCGAGCGCACGATGCGCCCGCCGGCGAGCACGTGCACCTTGTCCGGCACCACGTGATCCAGCAGCCGCTGGTAGTGGGTGATGACCACCATCGCCCGCTCCGGCCCGCGCAACGCGTTGATGCCGTCGGCGACCACCTTCAGCGCGTCGATATCTAGGCCGGAATCGGTCTCGTCGAGGATGGCGAGGGAGGGCTCCAGCAGCGCCATCTGCAGCATTTCGTTGCGCTTCTTCTCGCCACCCGAGAAGCCGACGTTGAGGGCGCGCCGCATCATGCCGTCGTCGATGCCGAGCGCCGCGCGCTTCTCTCTGACCAGCTTGAGGAACTCCATCGCGTCGTATTCCTGCTCGCCGCGATGCTTGCGGGCCGCGTTGACCGCCGTCTTGAGGAAGGTCGCGCTGCCTACCCCCGGAATCTCCACCGGATACTGGAAGGCGAGAAAGACGCCGCTGCACGCCCGCTCCTCCACGCTCATGGCCAGCAAGTCCTCACCCCGGTAGGTGATCGAGCCCTCGGTCACCTCGTAGCCCTCGCGGCCGGCGATCACGTAGGCGAGCGTGCTCTTGCCGGAGCCGTTGGGCCCCATCACCGCATGCACCTCGCCCTCGTTCACCGCGAGGTCGAGGCCGTTCAGGATCGGTTTGCCGTCGACGGTCGCGTGCAGGTTCTCGATCGCTAACATGGGTTTCAACATGGCTGTCCCGTACTGTCCGTCCTAGCCGACGCTGCCTTCGAGGCTGATGGCCACGAGCTTCTGCGCCTCGACCGCGAACTCCATTGGCAGCTCCTGCAGCACCTCGCGGCAGAAGCCGTTCACGATCAGCGCCACCGCGTCCTCCTCGTCGATGCCGCGCTGGCGGCAGTAGAAGAGTTGGTCTTCGCTGATTTTGGAGGTCGTCGCCTCGTGCTCCACCCGCGCCGTGGGGTTGCGGGATTCAATGTAGGGCACGGTGTGGGCACCGCATTCCGCGCCGATCAGGAGCGAATCGCACTGGGTGTGGTTGCGCGCGCCCTCGGCCTTGGGCTGGATGCGGACCAGACCGCGATAGGTGCTGTCGGAGCGCCCGGCGGCGATGCCCTTGGAGACGATCCGGCTCTTCGTATTGCGGCCCATGTGGATCATCTTGGTGCCGGTATCCGCCTGCTGGCGGTTGTTGGTGATGGCGATGGAATAGAACTCGCCCACCGAATTGTCGCCCTGCAGGATGCAGCTCGGGTACTTCCAGGTGATCGCGGACCCCGTCTCGACCTGGGTCCAGGAAATCTTGGCGTTGGCCCCGCGGCAGGCTCCGCGCTTGGTGACGAAGTTGTATATCCCGCCCTTGCCCTCGGCGTCGCCGGGATACCAGTTCTGCACCGTGGAATACTTGATCTCGGCGTCGTCGAGCGCGATCAGCTCGACCACCGCCGCATGAAGCTGGTTCTCGTCTCGCATGGGCGCCGTACAGCCTTCGAGATAGCTGACGTAGGAGCCCTCGTCGGCGATGATCAGCGTGCGCTCGAACTGCCCGGTGTTGGCGGCGTTGATGCGGAAGTAGGTGGAAAGCTCCATCGGGCAGCGCACGCCCTTGGGCACGTAGACGAAGGAGCCGTCGGTGAACACCGCCGAGTTCAGCGTCGCGAAGAAGTTGTCCGAATAGGGCACCACGGAGCCGAGGTAGCGCTGCACCAGCTCGGGATGCTCCTTCACCGCCTCCGAGATCGAGCAGAAGATGACGCCCATCTCGGCGAGCTTGTCCTTGAAGGTGGTGGCGACCGAGACGCTGTCGAACACCGCGTCCACCGCGACACCCGCCAGCATCTCCTGCTCCTGGAGCGGGATGCCGAGCTTCTCGTAGGTCTTCAGCAGCTCCGGGTCGACTTCGTCCAGGCTCTTGGGCCGGTCCGAATCCGACTTGGGCGCCGAGTAGTAGCAGGCATCCTGATAATCGATGGGCGGATAGTGCAGCTTGGCCCAGGTTGGCTCCTCGTCCTCCATCTCAAGCCAGCGCTCGAACGCCTTGATGCGCCACGCCAATAGCCACTCGGGCTCACCCTTCTTGGCGGAGATGAAGCGGATCGTGTCGTGGTCCAGGCCGGGCGGCGCGGAGTCGGCCTCAACGTCGGTGACGAAGCCATACTTGTAGCGCTCGCCGGCGTAGGACTCGACCGCCTGCGCGGCCTCCTGCTGGGCGCTCATGACGCGTGCTCCCGGCCCGCGGACTCAGCCGGCGCGCGCCACTCGCCCGCGCCCTCTGCCGCCTGGGCCATATCGGCCAATGTCACCTCCTCCAGCGCCACGCGGATCGCGTCGCTGATCTTCTGCCAGGGGCCGCGCACCGAGCAGAAGCTCTCCAGCTCGCAGATGCCGGAGGGGCCGTCGAGGCAGTCGGCGAGCGAGATCGGCCCGTCCACGGCGGCAACCAGGTCCGCCACCGAGACCTGCTCCGGCGCATGCGTCAGCGCATAGCCGCCCTTGGCCCCCCGATGGGAGGTCAGAATGCCGGCCTTCGCCAGCAATTTCAGGAGTTTGCTCGCGCTCGGCTGAGGCACGCCGGTCTGCGCCGCGATGCTCGCCGCCGTGTGCCGGGCGCGCGGTGCGCGCGCGATGTGGGTCATGGCCACGACACCATAGTCGGCCATGCGGCTGACGCGGATCATGCTGTACCCCCTCGCAGTCGCCTCGCCCGCGCACTCGCCGGGCGTGCGTGACGGGCATATAGGACGAAACCGGTCCGCTTTCAATAGGGAATATCGCCGAAATGTCAATCGGCGTGGATGGCGCGCCGCATGCAGGCTCGCGAACCCGCGATCAGGAGGGCTCCATCCCCGCCTCCCTCAACAGCCTCTCGACATCGCGGCGCAAGGCCGGGAGCTTGGTCTCAACCACATCCCACACCAGGCGGTCGTCTACATCGGCATAGCCGTGGATGAGAATATTGCGGAAGGCCACGATACGGCGGTGTTCGCCGATGCGAGCGGCGAGACCACGGTCGAGTTTGGCTACTAGCTGTGCCGTCGCCTCTCCGACAATCTCAAACTGGCGCTCGACTGCTGAACGCAATATGGCGTCGTGCGCGTAATCGGCGAACGCCTTACCCGCAGTGAAGTTGGTCAGCAACTCCACGGCGCGCCAGATGTCGAACAGATACTTTTGGGACTTCAGGCCTCATAGAGAAGCGCACTGGTTCGCTCGACTGACTGGCGAAAGAACGGGTTCCTAATGGCCGAACCCACGACCAGCTCCACCGGGCCGCCGAGTAGCTGCTCCAGGTCCTCCAGCAGGCCGAAATAGCTGTCAGCGTAGCCGCCAGCCGGCAGCGGCGGGAACTCCACCACGAAGTCATAGTCGCTCGCGCCGGCGCGGTGCTCTCCGGTTGCTGCCGAGCCGAACAGCGCGAGCTTCAGCAAGTGATGACGACCGCAAAGCCGCTGAATCTCGGCGGTGCGCTCGGCAACGGCGGCAATCATGGGCGCCTCTCTCGTCTCACAAGGCGATTCGGGGGACGGAGCATTCACAATCTTACCCGAACAGTTGGCAAATGCCTGCGCCGAAACTCTTGTCCCACACCTCGGTTCGTCGGGTCTCCCGTTCGGCGCGGGAGCCTGCTATGAGGGCGCGAAGGAAGTGGAGGAGCCATGATCGAGCCTCTCTGGACGCCATCGGCGGAACGCCTCGAACGAGCCCGACTGGGCCGCTTCATGGCGGACGTGCGCGGCACATGGGGCGTCGATGCTGCCGACTACGGCGCGCTGCACGCCTGGTCGATCACCGAGCCGGCGCAGTTCTGGCGCTCGATGTGGGATTTTGCCGGCATCGTCGGCGACGGCCCCGGAGAGCGCATCGTGGTCGATGGCGACAAGATGCCGGGCGCACGCTGGTTCCCCGACGCCAGACTCAACTACGCCGAGAACCTGCTGCGCCGACGGGACGAGGCGGACGCGCTGGTCTTCTGGGGCGAGGACCGCGTGAAGCGGCGCCTCAGCTTCTCCGCATTGCACGACCAGGTCTCGCGCATGGCCCAGGCATTGGCCGCCCGAGGCGTCCGCCAGGGCGACCGGGTCGCGGGCTACCTGCCGAACATGCCGGAGACCATCGTCTCGGCGCTGACAGCGGCGAGCCTCGGCGCCGTCTGGTCCTCCTGCTCGTCGGATTTCGGCACGCGCGGCGTGCTCGACCGTTTCGGCCAGATCGCGCCCAAGGTGTTGATCGCCGCCGACGGCTACTTTTACGGCGGCAAGACCTTCGACCGCCGGCCGCAGGTGCGCGAAATTCTGGCGGAGCTTCCCACCGTGGAGCACGTGATCGTGGTGCCCTACGCGGATTACAGCCCCTCGCACGACGATGTCCCGGGCGCCGAGGACTATGGCGAAGCGCTTGCCGAGCAAGAGGGCGGTCCGATCGACTTCGTGCGGGTGCCCTTCGACCACCCGCTGGTCATCATGTTCTCCTCCGGCACCACCGGCGCACCGAAGTGCATCGTCCACGGCACCGGCGGCACCCTGCTCCAGCACATGAAGGAGCACGCGCTGCAAAGCGACATCGGGCGGAACGACCGGGTGTTCTACGCCACCACCTGCGGCTGGATGATGTGGAACTGGCTGGTGAGCGCGCTGGCTTCGGAGGCGACGCTGCTGCTCTACGACGGCTCCCCCTTCCACCCCGACGGCAACGTACTCTTCGACTATGCCGATGCCGAGGCCATGACCCTTTTCGGCACGTCCGCCAAATACTTGGACGCCGCTGCTAAGGCGGGAATTGAACCGAAACGCACCCACGACCTCGGCACGCTGCGCACCATGACCTCCACCGGCTCGCCGCTCGCGCCGGAGGGGTTCGAGTACGTCTACCGCGCCATCAAGGACGACCTCCACCTCGCCTCGATCTCGGGCGGCACCGACATCATCTCCTGCTTCGCGTTGGGCAATCCCATGGGCCCGGTCCGGCGTGGCGAGCTGCAGGCCTTCGGTCTCGGCATGGCGGTGGACGTGTTCGACGATGCCGGCAAGCCCGTGCGCGGCGAGCCGGGTGAACTCGTGTGCACGCAGCCCTTCCCCTCAATGCCGGTCTCGTTCTGGAACGATCCGGACGGCGCCAAGTACCACGGCGCCTATTTCGACCGCTTCGACGGCGTCTGGTGCCACGGCGACTGGGTGACGCGTACCGCGCACGACGGGCTGGTCATCCACGGCCGCTCGGACGCGGTGCTGAACCCCGGCGGCGTGCGCATCGGCACTGCGGAGATCTACCGCCAGGTTGAGCAGTGCGACGAGGTGCTGGAGGCCATCTGCATCGGCCAGGAATGGGAGGGAGACCAACGTATCGTGCTCTTCGTTCGCCTGCGCGAAGGCATTGCGCTGGACGATGCGCTTACCGACACGATCAAGACGCGCATCCGCCGCGAGTGCACGCCCCGCCATGTGCCGGCCAAGGTGATCCAGATCGCCGATATCCCCCGCACCCGCTCCGGCAAGATCACCGAGCTTGCGGTCCGCGACGTGATACACGGCCGCGCGGTCAAGAACCGCGAGGCGCTGGCGAATCCGGAGGCGCTGGCGCTGTTCGAGGGCCTGCCTGCCCTCCAGACGTAGCGTTCCGCCGCGCGGGCGAAGCGACCGCGGCAGTAGCCGCAGCACCTCAGCCGACGCGAATCCAGGTCTCCATCCCGCCGGCTGAATGCTCCGGCATGTGGCAATGAAGGAGCCAGTTGCCGGGATTATCGGCCACGAACGCGATCTCGGCGGATTCCTGACGGTCCAGCAACAGGGTGTCGCGCAGCGGTCCGACGTTGCCGTCGCCGTCAATGCGCCGGAAATGATGACCGTGCAGATGCATCGCGTGGGGCCAGGCGGTTTCGTTGACGATGGCGATCCGGGCCGTCTCTCCACTTGCAAGGTCGAGCAGCGGGTGCGCAGCGAAGTCCGCGACGCCGTTGAAGGCCCAGACCCTTCCCCGAGCCACCATGTCGCGGATGTCGGTCTCACGGCCGCCCATGATTGCGCTCTGCATGCCGCCCATGGCGCCGCCCTGCATCAGAAGCCGAGCGGACCGTGCCTCGGCTAGACCGCGCAGCGACGCAACCGGATTGGGCTCCAGTGGCGCCGGTGCGGCGTGTGGTCGGGGCCTCATCGTGCCGTCCACGCGGAAGCTCGCGATCCTGTAGGCGCCGTCGCGTTCGAGCGAGACGAGGAACGCATCCGATCCCTCTTCGGCGGTCGCATCGACGATCAGATCGGCGCGCTGCGCCGGCGCAAGCAGGAGCCGCTCGAGGGGCTCGGGCACGGCCAGGGGCTGCCCGTCCAGGGCGACCACCCAGCCCTCCAGCCCGTGCAGCCCCAGTACCAGGATGCGTGCGTTGGCAGCGTTCGCCAGCCGCAGCCGGAGCCGCTCGTGCCGCCCGACCTCGACGCGCCATTCGCCCGCACCGTTGATCGTCACCCAATTGCCAATACGCCCCCCGTGCGAGCGATCGCCCATGGCACCGAAATTCGAATCGATCTGCGCCTCTTGAGTGAGACGCCAGTCGTCGATGAGCATGATCTCGTCGCGGTCGACCTCCGGCCCACCGTCGGCTTCCTCGACGATGAGCGCTCCGTACAGTCCGCGGGCCAGTTGCTCCCAGGTCCGATTGTGGGAGTGATACCAGTAGGTTCCGGCGTCGGGCACCACGAAATCGTATAGATAGCTGCCGCCGGGCGGTACCGCCGACTGCGTCAGATCCGGCACCCCGTCCATGGCATTATCGATCCTGATGCCATGCCAGTGCACGGTCGAGGCCTGCGGCAGACTGTTGACGAATCGCCGCTCGACACGCTCTCCCTGCCTAACGCGGACGACCGGACCCGGCACTTGCCCCCCATAGCCCCAGATGGGTGTTGCCGGCAACTCGGGCGGCGCGAGTTGGGCAAAACCCGTATTCGCCTCCAGCGTCGGCACATCCGCGCGAGCCGGTTCAACTCCGAATGCGGTGCTGCCCGCCGCCGCGAGGCCCACGAGTCCACCGTTGAACGCCCGTCGGGAAATACGCATGGTCATTCCGCTTCCGGCCTCCTGCCCCGTGCATTCCCCATACAAGCGCCTGCCGGGGGAAGGTCAAGGAGCTTCGCCGTCGTTGAATCGATGGAATCGGTGGAATTCCGTCGACCACAGGGAGGGAACTTGCGGGCAACACACGAGCTTGTTCCTGATCGGCGCGGCCATTGACACCCGGAAAACAAACGTTCAGTTTGCCGCCAGCCGGCGGAGGGAGACCGCGCGGAAGCTTGCCGCGCGAGCCGCGATATTCACACCGTCCCGTCCCTGTTACGCCATAGCCCGACATTCGCCAAGGAGGAGCACAGCATGTTCTCTATGCCCAAGAAGGCGCTGTACAAGCCGATCAGTCGCCGCAAATTCCTCGAGCTCGGAGGCGGTGTCGCAACCGCACTCGGCGCGGGCTCGATCGCGGTCGGCATGAACTCGGTGATCACGCGCCGCCCGGTCTACGCCTATTCGTCCGATGAAGCCAAGTGGCGCCAGTACGAGGGCTCGAAGCTCGTCTTCATGTCCGAGAACACGCCGCCGTCCTTCGCGATCCGCGACAACATCCAGGCGTTCTACGACCTCACCGGGATCGAGGTGGAGATTCTCACCGACGGTCTGCCCACCGTGCAGCAGAAGGTCGGTATCGACCTGCGTAGCGGCCAGGCCGACTATCACCTCAACTACGTGCAGGACAAGCCGATCGGCTCGCCCTTCGCGGACTTCTACGCCGACCTCAACGAGTTCTCGGTCGACGACACCCTGCCCCTCGACCCGCAAGGTTACGGCAGCGACGTCTGGTTCGAGAATTATCTGGATGCCTGCGGCGTCTACTACGAGCGCGGCCCGATCCGCGCCTTCCCCTATGACTGCGCGGTGTCCTGCACCTTCTACCGGCAGGACCTGTTCGAGAAGCTGACCAAGGACTTCGAGGCTGACTACGGCTACCGCCTCGAGTTCACCGACGAGACGACCTACAAGGACATGGTCGATATCACCGAGTTCTTCGGAAAGATGCACGAGCGTGATTCGTCAATCCCCTACGGCTACGCGCAGCATCACGGCTCGTTCGGCTGGACCACGCAGCTCGACATCCAGCGGCACATGTACGCGCAGAACCAGTGGCTCGACTTCGCGGTCGACGACACGCTGGGCTCGAAGAACCCCGGCCCGACCAACTGGGGCGATGCGCAGTCGGTCAAGGCGATGGAAGGCTACAAGGCCCTCGCCGACGTCAGCCATCCCGACAACCTGACCAACGGCACCCTGGAGCTGAACACGGTCTACGCCGCCGGCGGCGTCGCCATGCAGATTCAGTATCACGAGTTTGCGGCCTCGGTGGAGGACCCCGAGCAGTCCGTCGCAGCGGGCGGCAAGACGGGTTACGCCATGGGGCCCAAGGGCGCCGTCGAGTGGAACGTCGACGGCAGCGACAATGTCGTGAACGCCACCAACTGCGGCATCGGCGGCATCGGCATCAACGCCGGCGCTGACATGGACCTGCAGCGTGCAGCGTTCATCTTCGCCAGCTGGGCCTGCAGCCACGATACGCAGCTCATGGTGCTGCGCGGCGTCGGCGGCACGCCCACCCGCAAGTCCGTCCTCGACGTGCCGGAGGTTCAGGAGGCGCGCAACCGGCCGACCACCATGCCGAACGCGCTCACCTTCGAGGCGGTCTACGACAAGGGCATCCGCACACCCAACATGGTGCTCGGGCCGAAGCTGCCGAAGTCGAACGAGTATCACGAGATCGTTCGCGTCGGCACGCAGCAGTGCATCTCCGGCGAGCTGTCGGCTCAGGAGGCGTGCGACTCCATCAGGGACGAGCTGGATTCCATCCACGACGTCTAGGTAACACCGCTCCGCCCGAGGTGCGCCGGCATCCCGGCGTCTCTCGGGCGGTTTGCGGCTTCTGACCAACACAGACAGTAGCCGGCCGCGGGCGGCGAAACGGCGCGGAGACCCAGCGCATGGCCAACATCGCGAACATCGATGTCGCGGGCGGCGTCGTGCGCGGTGTACGGACGATCGATTACGTGCCGGAGGAATTCAATCACCGGCCGCCGCGCTACTACCTGCTATGGCTGATGCTGCCGGCGATCCTGCTGCTAGCAGCGATCTCCCTCTATCCCCTGGTCTGGCTGGTCTACATGACCCTGCACGAGGTGCAGCTCGCGCCGGGCAAGTCGGACGTGTGGGCCGGCATCGACAACTTCTCCCGGCTCGCCTCCGACAAGAAGTTCATCAGGGGCTGGCTCACGCTCTTCAAGTACAGCGCGCTCTGCCTCTCGGTCGAGATCGGCCTCGGCGTGCTCGTGGCGGTCATCCTCAACAACAACCGCTTCGAGAAAATCCTCGTCACCATCTTCCTGATGCCGATGATGATGGCGCCCGTCGTCGCCGGCTTCCTTTACATGTTTCTCTATAACGGGACTTTCGGCTGGTATTTCTGGCTGTTGCAGAGCATCGGGCTGCTCGAAGGCGGCTCGATCCTCGGCAACAGGTTCTGGGCGATGTTCGCGATCGTCGCAACCGACGTCTGGCAATGGACCCCGCTGATCGCGCTCATCACACTCGCCGGCCTCAAGCGCGTGCCGCAGGATCAGCTTGAAGCGCACATGGTCGACGGCGCCGGGCCGTTCCGCAACTTCTTCAGCGTCGCGCTGCCCAACCTCTACCCCTTCCTGCTGATCGCGATCCTGCTCCGCTTCATGGATAATTTCAGGTTCATCGATACGATCCTGATCATGACCGGCGGCGGCCCCGCCAACGCGACCAAGATCCTGCCGACCTACCTGTTCGACGTCTCGTTCAAGTTCTTCGAACTCGGCCGTGGCGCCGCGATCGCGTTCACCCTTCTGCTGCTGACGATCCTGCTGGGCCTCGTGCTGACCAAGGTGTTCGAGGACCCGACCCGCAAGATCAGGACCGAGCGCGAGCACTAGCCGATGGCATCCCGCGAGATCGTCCGCTATCGCTCGCCGCTGCGCAGCGTTCTGCAGGGTCTCTCGATCCTGTTCCTGATCTTCTTCTTCGTCTGGACCGTGCTGCCGCTCTTCATCATGGTGGTCTCGTCCTTCAAGGATCTTCTGGATGCGTTCCAGCTGCCGGAGCCGGGCGATTGGGGCGACCTCGGCGTGATGTTCGACTTCAAGCCGACCGGCACGCACTACGTCGAACTCTTCACCGAGAAGCATTTCGGCACTTACCTGCGCAACAGCCTGATCGCGTCGCTGGGCTCGGCGGCGGTCTCCGTCTCGCTCGGCTCGATGGCGGCCTATGCGCTCTCCCGCGCCGAGTTCCGCGGCAAGCGCGATCTGCTCTTCTGGATCATCTCTACCCGGATGGCGCCGGTGGTGGCGGTGATGGTGCCGCTCTACGTGATCTTCCGCTCGTCCGGGCTGGTCGGCACCCTGCCTGGCCTGATTCTCGCCTACACCACCTTCAACCTCCCCTTCGCCATCTGGATTCTGAAGGGCTTCTTCGACAACGTTCCCTACGCGATCGAGGAAGCCGCGCAGTGCGACGGCTGCACCCGCTGGCAGGCGTTCAGGCTGATCATTCCGCTGGTGGCGCCGGGGCTTGGCGCCTTCATCGTGCTGTGCGTGCTGTTCGGCTGGAACGATTTCCTGTTCGCCACGATCATCGGCTCGGGCGGCGCCAAGACCCTGCCGGTGGCCACGGCCGAGCTCGTCCAGCCTGTCAAGATTCAGTGGGGCATGATCATGGCCGCAGGCGTGGTCACGACCGTCCCGATGATGTTCCTGGGCCTTCTGATCCGACGCTATCTCGTCGCCGGCCTGACCATGGGCGCGGTCAGAGAGTAGGCGGGAGCCTGATCGAATGCCTGTCTGGGGGTACTGATGGCTACGGTAACCATCTCGGATGTCTGGAAGTATTACGGCAAGACCATGGCCGTAAAGGAGCTCAATCTGGAGATCCAGAACAACGAGTTCATGTGCATCCTCGGGCCCTCCGGCTGTGGCAAGTCCTCGACGCTGCGCATGCTCGCCGGCCTGGAGTTCATCTCCTCCGGCGACATCTATTTCGACGACGTGCGCGTGAACGACCTGCCGCCGCGCGATCGCGACATCGCCATGGTGTTCGAGAACTACGCCCTCTACCCCCACAAAACCGTCTACGAGAACATGGCGAACCCGCTCAAGCTACGGCGGACGCCGAAGGACGAGATCGAGCGCCGGGTGCGCCGCGCCGCCGAGATACTGGAGATCGACCCCCTGCTCGGCCGCAAGCCGGTGGAGCTCAGCGGCGGGCAGAAGCAGCGCACGGCCATCGGCCGCGCCATCGTGCGCGAGCCCAAGGTTTTTCTCTTCGACGAGCCCATCGCCCATCTGGATGCCAAGTTGCGATCCCACATGCGGGGCGAGCTCAAGCACCTGCAGCGCGACCTCGAGACCACGACCGTCTACGTGACCCACGACCAGCTCGAGGGCATGTCGATGGCGGACCGAATCGCGGTCATGCACGAAGGCGTACTGCAGCAGCTCGGCACGCCGGAGGAAATCTACAACCGGCCGTCCAACGAGTTCGTGGCGGGCTTCGTCGGCGAGCCGCCCATGAACTTCCTCGACTGCACCCTGGAGCAGACCAACGTCGGGCTCACGATCGTGCATGCGGGCTTCCGGCTCGCGCTCTCGGAGGAGCAGGCCAGCCTGCTCACGGCCGGCGGGGCCGAGGCGAACATGCGCATCGGCATCCGCCCCGACAATCTGGCCATCGAGCCGGGCGGCGACGGCACGTTGGACGTGCCGGGCGAGATCTTCGTCACCGAGCCGCTCGGCGGCGACATGATCGTCGAGGTCACCATCGGCGGCGACCGGGTGATGGTGAAGACCAAGATCGGACCCATGGGCGGGCCCGGCGATCCCTGCCGCATCGGCTTCGATGTGGACAAGTTGCACGTTTTCGACATTAACACCGGCGTCGCCTATTTTTAGGGCCGAACGCCACCACGCAGGCAAAGGGGAGCCACTGGTATGCAGCTCAGCAGAGACGAATTGTTGAAGGCTTACACAACCATGCGCACGATTCGCGAGTTCGAGGAACGCCTTCACATCGAGTTCGCGACCGGCGAGATTCCGGGTTTCGTGCACCTCTATGCCGGCGAAGAGGCGAGCGGCGTCGGCGTGTGCATGCACCTCGACGATCGCGACCGCATCGCCAGCACCCACCGCGGCCACGGCCACTGCATCGCCAAGGGATGCGACGTGGACGGCATGATGGCGGAGATCTACGGCCGTAAGGACGGCCTCTGCGCCGGCAAGGGCGGCTCCATGCACATCGCCGATCTCGACAAGGGCATGATGGGCGCGAACGGCATCGTGGGCGGCGGCCCGCCGCTGATCTGCGGCGCCGGCTTGGCCGCAAAGCAGCTCGGCACCGGCGGCGTCGCCATCGCCTTCGTGGGCGACGGCGGCTCCAACCAGGGCACCACCTTCGAGAGCCTCAACTTGGCCTCGGTCTGGAACCTGCCCTGCATCTTCGTGATCGAGAACAACGGCTACGCGGAATCGACCTCGTCCAAGTGGTCGATCGCCTGCGACGACGCCGCCGACCGCGCCAGCGGCTTCAACATGCCGGGCGTCGTGATCGACGGGCACGACTTCTTCGCGGTCTACGAGGCCGCCGGCGAGGCCATCAAGCGCGCCCGCGAGGGTGGCGGCCCGAGCCTGCTGGAATGCAAGCTCAACCGCTACTACGGGCACTTCGAGGGCGATGCGCAGACCTACCGCGGACCCGACGAGGTCAAGAAGCTGCGCGAATCGCGCGACTGTCTCGCCATGTTCCGCAGCAGGGTGACTGAAGCCGGCCTGCTCGATGCCGCCGATCTCGACGCGATCGACGGCGAGGCCGAAGCCCAGATCGATGGCGCGGTCGCCAAGGCCAAGGTGGCACCGCCGCCGACCGCCGCCGATCTTCTGACCGACGTCTACGTATCCTACTGAGCGAGGGAGAGAGTCATGGCACGCACAGCGACCTACCAGCAGGCGATCAACGAAGCCCTCGCGCAGGAGATGGAGCGCGACGAGACCGTCGTCGTCATGGGCGAGGACGTGGCCGGCGGGCTCGGCACCGACGGCGAGCGCGACGCCTGGGGCGGCCCGCTCGGCATCACCAAGGGGCTTTACGGCAAGTACGGCGATCGGGTGATGGACACCCCGATCAGCGAATCCGCGTTCATCGGCGCCGCCGTGGGCGCGGCGACCGCGGGCCTCCGCCCGGTGGCGGAGTTGATGTTCATCGACTTCATGGGCGTCTGCTTCGACCAGATCTTCAACCAGGCGGCGAAGTTCCGCTACATGTTCGGCGGCAAGGCCGAGACGCCGGTGGTGATCCGCACCATGTACGGCGCCGGGCTGCGCGCTGCCGCCCAGCACTCGCAGTGCCTCTATCCGGTGTTCACCCACATCCCCGGGCTCAAGGTCGTGACCCCGGCGACGCCCTACGATGCCAAGGGGCTGCTGATCCAGGCGATCCGCGACAACGACCCGGTGATCTTCTGCGAGCACAAGGGGCTCTACACCCTTGAAGGCGACGTGCCGGAGGAGCCCTATGCGCTCCCCTTCGGCGAAGCCAACATCGTGCGCGAGGGCGATGACGTCTCGATCGTGACGCTGGGCCGTATGGTTCATGTCGCGGCTGAGGCGGCGAGTGCGCTCGCCAACGACGGCATCGAGTGCGAGATCGTCGACCTGCGCACGACCTCGCCGCTCGACGAGGACACCGTGATCGAGACGGTGGAGAACACCGGAAGGCTGGTGGTGCTGGACGAGGCACACCCGCGCTGCAACATGGCCACCGATATCGCGGCGATGGTCTGCGAGAAGGCCTTCGATTCCCTCAAGGGGCCGATCAAGCAGGTGACCGCACCGCACACCCCCGTGCCGTTCTCGGATACGCTCGAGGATCTCTACATCCCCGACGCCGCGGCGGTGCAGAAGGCCGTGAAGGCGGTGATGGAGTCCAGCAAATGAGCGAAGGCATCCGCACCGTTTGCATGCCCAAATGGGGCCTCTCCATGAAGGAGGGGAAGGTGGCCGGATGGCTTGTGGATGAGGGCGATTCGATCACGCCGGGCGATGAGATCATCGACATCGAGACCGAGAAGATCTCCAGCGCGGTCGAGGCGGCGGACGCGGGCACGCTCCGCCGTTGCGTCGCCCAGGAGGGCGACGTGCTGCCGGTCGGCGGCCTGCTCGGCATCGTCGCCGACGAGAGCGTCGCCGACGCCGATATCGACGCCTTCGTCACCGACTTTCAGGCCAACTTCGTGCCGCCCGAGGACGACGATGAGGACGGCGGACCGGCGACCGAGTCTGTGGAAATCGCTGGGCGCACGATTCGCTACCTCACGCGGGGCGAAGGCGGCACGCCGGTCATCCTGATCCACGGTTTCGGCGGCGATCTCAACAACTGGCTGTTCAACCACGAGGCGCTCGCGGCAAAGCGGGTTGTCCACGCCCTCGACCTTCCAGGGCACGGCAGCTCCAGCAAGGACGTGGGCGACGGCTCCATCGGCTTCTTCGCCGATATCGTCACCGGCTTCGCCGACGCCCTGGAGATTGAGTCCGCCCATCTCGTGGGCCACTCCATGGGCGGCGCCATCGCGCTTGCCGTGGCCCGTGCGGCACCGGGGAGGGTGGCGTCGATCACCGTGATCGGCAGCGCCGGCCTGGGTTCCGATATCGACGGGGACTATCTGGAGGGCTTCATCTCGGCCGAGCGCCGGAAGGACCTCAAGCCCCACGTCGAGAAGCTGTTCAGTGATCCGGCGCTGGTGACCCGCCAGCTCATCAACGACCTGCTCGCCTTCAAGCGGATCGACGGGGTCACTGCCGCGCTCAGCACCGTCCGTGATGCCTTCGCACCGGGCGGCGCCCAGGCCGAGGCGATGCGCGACGTGGCGGGCAGCGTGCCCACGCTGGTCATCTGGGGCGCGGGCGACCAGATCATCCCCGCCTCCCACGCCGACGGCCTGCCGGACGGCGTGGACTGCACGGTGATGGAGGGCCAGGGCCACATGGTCCAGATGGAAGCTGCCACCGAGGTGAACCGGCTGATCGACGAACGCCTCGGCTGATCCTTCGGAGCTCCACCTCCCGCTGTCCCCCTCCGCCATGCCGGGCCGCAGGCCCGGTCGGCGCGACTGCGCCGCGCGCGTAAGCGCGTAGGCAAGCGAGTGTCGCGCGGCCACACGCGCGCGGGCGCGTGATGCGAGCGCCCGCCGACTGAGGGAAACGTATAGGTTTAGAAGGGGACAGCCGGAGGTGGGCGCTCTTCGGGCTGCAGCGATCAGGTAAGGTCTAATCGTGCCCTGGCGCGAGTTCCGTTCTTGGGAGTGGCGGCCCTCCGGTCCCGGCCTGCGGTAATTCCGTTCCGGCTTTCGAATCGGCTTCCACGTCAGGCGTTTGCGCTGAATTGGCTTCGTTTTGCAAAAACGCCTTTTCGCCCGTGCGCCCGGCCTCGCCACGGGTCTCGTCGCTGGCCGGCTGCGGGCCCGCAGACGCAGGCGGGGGAACGTCGCGAACCGGCGCAGGGTCGGGATCGGCCGGCGCGGCCGGCGGCGGCGCCTTCGATTCGGCTGCCGCAGCCGATGCGTCGCGCAAGCGGCGGAACTCGTCGAGCGTCCGGTTCAGCGACCGCTGCAGCATCGCCTCGTGGCGCGCAATCTGGTCGAAGGCGCGCGCACTCTGGCGCCGCTCCACCAGCACCTGGGCGGAGGGTGCCTGGGCCTGGATGTCCTCGTCGATCCTGCGCTTGAACCGTGCACACTTCTCCTGCAACTGCGTGACCTCCTTCGGCAGGTCGGCGAGACCCTGCAAGATGCTTGAAGAACGAAACGGGTCGCCCACCCTGTCGCGTATCACGGTGAGTTGGCCGTGAACGAAGAGCCCGGCTTCGAACCGGGCGACGCGGTCGAGGCGCCAGAGCAGCACGGCGACGCGCTCCGCCAGCGCCTCCTGCAGCGGGCCCGCCGGCTGGAGGTCGGCGATCACGCCCTCCCTGAGCCGCTCGAATTCATCGGGGTCTTCCTCCGGCAGCACCACGTTGTCGGCGGCCGTAAGGCCGTGGCTGAGCGCGTTGGCCGACGACGCGGCCTTGCCGGCCTCGGTCTTCGGGCCGGTGCTCGACCGGGCGTTTCGGCGGTTGGCTTCGATCTGTCGCTGTGTGGCCACGATGACTCCTTTCGTATCGGACGAAACGGCGCATCGTGGCGCCCGCCGGTGCCCACGGCCACCGCACCATGGTGCGGGGTCTCCTGCCCGACGCGGACGGACCCGCCCGCTTGCACGACACCTGAGCCTCGGGAACAATCCCGCGCCGGGAGGGACCATGACCGCACCCGCTAACCAGTCCGCTGCCGATCCGGTCACGCGCGAGATCATCCGCGGCAAGCTGCTCGCGCTTGCCGACGAGATGGGCATCGTCATCGCCAAGACCTCCATGAGCCCCGTGATCTACGAGGTGCTGGACTTCGCCTGCGGCCTTTGCGACGCGGACGGCGAGCTCGTGGTGCAGACCAACGGCATCACCCTCTTCACCGGCACCTTCGCGCCGCAGGTGCGCTCCATCGTGCGCCGCCACGGCGAGACCATGCGGCCGGGCGACGTCTTCATGACCAACGACCCCTTCGAGGGCGGCACCCACAGCTGCGACATCGCGCTGATCAAGCCGATCTTCGTGGAGGGTCGGCTCTTCGCCTTCGCCATCTCCGTGGCCCACTGGAGCGAAGTCGGCGGCGCCGTGCCCGGCAGCATCTCGCCAACCGCCACCGAGATCTATCAGGAGGGCGTGCACTTCCCCGGCATCCGGGTCTGCCGGGACGACGAGACCATCGACGACGTGATCGCGTTGATTCGCGAGAACGTGCGCCTGCCGGTGCAGTCCCTCGGCGACTTCAACGCAGGGCTGGCCGCCGTGCGCATCGCCGAGACGCGGCTGCACGAGGTCCTCGCCCGCTACGGCACCCACGCGGTCAAGGCCACCTTCGGCCACATCCTGGAGACCAGCGAGCGCCTGAGCCGGGCCGCCGTCGCGGCGCTGCCCGACGGCGACTACGCGGCCGAGGACTGGATCGACGGCGACGGCATCTCGGAGGAGCGCTTCCGCGTCGCCGTCGTCGTGCGCATCCGGGGCGATTCGATCACCTTCGATTTCACCGGCACCAGCCCGATGGTCAAGGGGCCGATCAACTGCGCCTTCGGGGCGCTGGATTCGGCGGTCAAGACCGTGTTCAAGTCGCTGGTGGACCCGCAGGCGCCCTCCAACGAGGGCTGGTTCCGCCCGGTGAGCCTGGTCTGCCCGCCGGGCACCGTCTTCACCGCCGAGAAACCCGCGCCCACCGGCTGGTATTACGAAGGCTCCGCCCACGCCTCCGAGCTCGCCTGGAAGGCGCTCGCCGAGGTCGCGCCCGAGCGCTTCAGCGCGGGCTCCTACATGAGCCTCGCCGGCACCTACTTCTATGGCCGCGATCCGGAGAGCGGCGAGGTCTACGTCCACATCGAGCCCGCGATCGGCGGCTGGGGCGCGACCGCAGCGGGCGACGGCACCAGCGCACTCATCGCCACCACCGACGGTGACACCTACAACTACTCGGTCGAGCTCTTCGAGGCGAAGTTCCCCTTGGCCATCCGCCGCTACGCGCTCAACGTGGAAGACGGCGCCGGCGCCGGCCGCCACCGGGGCGGCTTCGGCGTGGTCCGAGAGTTCGAGGTGGCGGGCGCGGACGCGCACACCTATTGCAGCATCGGCCGCTCCATCGAGCGTCCCTGGGGCCTGGAGGGCGGCGGCGAAGGCTCCAACAACTACATGCGGATCGAGAGCGACGGCAGCGTCAAGCGGGTCGCCCGCATCCCCTACGAGGCGCTGAGCGAGGGCGACCGCGTCGCCGTGGTGACCGGCGGCGGCGGCGGCTTCGGCGATCCCCTCACCCGCCCGGCAGACGCGGTCGCCGCCGATGTCGCCGACGGCTACATCTCGACCGAGCGCGCGCGGGACCAGTACGGAGTCATCATCGCCGCCGACGGCGGCGTCGACGAAGCCGCGACCGCCGCGCTCCGCGCCGAGCCCCGCTGACAAGAGAGAGAAAGACGATGGCCCGCAAATGGAAATGGGGCGTGCTCTTCAGCGGCGACAATTTGACGCTGGCCGAAACCATCGACTTCGCGGCCAAGGCCGAGGACGCGGGCGCGGAGAGCCTCTGGACCACCGAGCTTGGCCGCGATGCCTTCGTGCCGCTCGCAGGCATGGCGGCCAGGTGCAAGCGCGCCCGCCTCGGCACCGGCGTCGCCGTCTTCGCTCGGCCGCCGGCAATGACCGAGATCAGCGCCATGTCCATGGCGGAGCTCACCGAGGGGCGCTTCGTATTGGGCCTCGGCACCGCGCCCAAGGAATGGAACGAGAATTGGCACGGGGTTTCGTACCAGCGGCCGGTCCAGCGCATGCGGGAGTATGTGAATTCGATCAGGCGGATGTGGACCGCGACTCCCACCGCGCCGATCGACTACGAAGGCGAGATCATCACAGTGCGCGACTATCGCCGCCTGATCGCGCCGCCCTGCGAGCCGCCGCCGATCTACCTCGCCGCGGTGCAGAAGGGGATGCTGAGACTGTCCGGCGAGGTGGCGGATGGCCTGCTCGCCAACGTGCTCAACACGCCGCACTACTTCACCGAGATCGTGCACCCGGCGGTCAAGGAAGGGCTTTCCAGGGCCGGCCGCGACCCGTCATCGTTCGAGCACTGCGCGGTCAAGATCTGCTCGGTGGACAAGGACCGTGCCCGCGCCAGGCAACGGGCGCGGCCCTGCGTGGCCTTCTACACGCGGCTTCCATACTTCGACCAGGTGCTCGACCCGGCAGGCTTCACGCGCGAGAAGCTGGCGATCCGCGAGGCCTGGGCACGGGCCGATGTGGCCGCCATGGCCGAGCTCGTGACCGAGGACATGATCGACGCACTGGCGCTCGCCGGCACGCCCGACGACGTGCGCGGACAGCTCGACCGCTTCGAGGGGTTGTTCGAGACCATCCTGCTCTACTGCCCCAACCCCTTCGTCGAGCGCGAGGAATCTTTGGCCAACCACGAAGCGATGATCGACGCATTCGCGGACTGAACCGCCGCGCCGACTGGCGCGTAGCGTCGCGCGGTAACGCGCGCCTGAGCGCGCGATGCGCCTGAGGGAACACGACAGAGAGAATCCGATGACCAGCTATGCCGCAGCCCCGCGCCTGCCGCGGGCGGAGCGCGATGACCTCTCAGCCGAGCAGATGCCGATCTGGGACCACGTAGTCGAGACCCGCAAGCTCGCCTTCATGCCCAACATGTTCGCGGTCATGGGGCAGAGTCCCGAGGCGCTCCAGGCCGTCGCCTCGGTGGGCGAGCACGTGCGCTGGCACTCGGCGCTCGATAACGACCTGCGCGAGATGGTCATCTGCACGGTCTCGCAGGCCGTCGGCAACGTCTTCGAGTGGGACCACCACATCCACAAGGTGCCGGAGCAGTACCGCGCCGTGGTCGGGACGCCGGCGATGGACTCGGAGCCCGCGCCCGTGGGGCCCGCGCTCCGCCTCGCCCGCCTCGTCGCCGGCGGCGAAGACGTGGACGACGCGCTGGTGGCCCGGCTGCGCGCGGAGCTCGGCGACGCCGGCCTCGTCGATCTCGTGGTGATGATCGGCTACTACCAGCTGCTCGGCAGCTTCTGCGCCGTGCTCGGCATCCAAGTCGACGAGAGCGTCGCCCACGTCCCCTTCAACGACTGAGGCTGTCGGCCCACGTTACGCTGGGCGCCGTGACTCAATCGGCGTTGCCGAGCTCGCGCCAGGTGGTGAGGTCGAGAGAGCCGGCGAGGTGGAGTCGCATCATCTCGGCGGCGTCATCGCGCCGATTTATCTCCAGCGCGTCCAGTATCTCCATGTGCTCGCCACAGGACTCGATCACGCGCGCTCTCACGGCAGTCCAGGTTGCATACTCCAGGCTGCGCCGGAGAGAGATCTGTCGCTCGATGGCCACAAGGAAATATCTGTTGCGCGATGAAACACCGATCAGTCGGTGAAACATGGCGTCGATTTCGATCAACGTGCTGTACGAAGGCAGCTCCCGCTGCTGCAGCGCCGTGTCGTGCCTGCGACGACACATTTCCGCCAGGCCTCGATCGAGCTCGAAGGTCGGCGAGCAAATCGCGGCCGGCTCCAGGGCCATGCGGAAGGCGAAGCTCTCGTCGCGCGCGCCCTTGGTGTTGAGAGCTGGCTCGAAACGCCATCCGTGGCCGCGATTTCGCGAAATGATGCCATCTTCGGACAGCTTCACGAGGATGCGCGAGGCGGTCATCTTGCCCAGCCCGTAGCGTCTGCGGAATTCCGCCTCGGAAAACGACTGCGGCACCCTCTTCTCGAACCAGTCTTCCACCACCGTAAGCAGGAGCTCTTCGTCGTCCGTTCTGGGCAATTCCAGACTGTCGAGACGGAGCTCACTGCCGCTCAGCTTGACGAAGTATCCGCGGTTGGGCCGTCGTTCGACGATCCCCATGTGTGCCAGGTACGACAGCGCGCCACGGATGGGCGATCGCGACACCTTGAACTCGCGCACCAGCTCCTGCTCGGTGAGGTGATTTCCTGCACTCATCTCGCGGCGGCACAGATATTCCAGGATGTTTCGCGCCATCTCGAGCTGAAGCGGGCTCGGCATGCTGCCGCCTGTCGCTGTGGCGGCCGCCTGCGGCGGCGGTGCTTCCTGCTGGTTCATGTGTCCTGTGTCTGCCCGAGTCGGTCGCTATCGACCTGCCCAATGGGGGCCATACGATCCACGGCCACGAGACCGGCAAAGCGGACGGTGGCACGGCAGCCTTGGCGAACCAGTCGGGGGACGCCCCGACGTCACCCTTGCGGACGTCATTCGGCAACTCTCGGCGAGGTTGGTGATCACGTCATTCGCCTCAAGTCGTATAGGACGCATCGGCGCGGAGCCTAGCGTATCTCGACGCGGCCATCCACCGGCCGGCCAAGGTTTCGACGATCATGTGCCTGGCGCCCGCCGGGTCGGGTTTTGCAAAAAAGCTGTGTTTGAGCTGCGATACAATAGTATTTTATGTGATAGAATAGACAATATAGTATTAGAACCGTTCGAAAATGCAATGGGCGGCGCGGTCGTCGAGCATCGGCCGGTCGATCCCACCCTCAACCGAAGGAGGAAAAGCAATGAGGCTAAAGGCAGTGAGGCTTTTGATGGGCTCCACGATCGTTGCCGCCGGCGTCGCGTTGGCGGCGGGGAGCGCCCAGGCACTCGACCTCACGATCGTGTCGTGGGGCGGCGCCTATACGGCGAGCCAGCAGAAGGCCTATCACGACCCCTACATGGCCGCGAACCCCGACATCAACATCATCAATGACGACAACGCCGCCGAAGGGCTGGCCAAGGTTCGGGCACAGGTGGAGTCGAACAACGTCACTTGGGACATCGTCGACATGGTCGCAGCCGATGCGATTACCGCGTGCGACGAAGGCCTGATCATGGAGATCGATCCCGACACGTGGCTGGCCCCGGCTCCCGATGGAACGCCAGCGTCGGAGGATTTCTTCGCCGGCACGCTGTCACCGGGTGGCACCAACTGCTTCATCCCGCAGATCGTCTATTCCACGACCTTCGGCTATCGCACCGATGTCTTCGAGGGTGAGCAGCCGTCCTCGATCGCCGACGTGTTCGATCTGGAGAAGTTCCCCGGCAAGCGCTCGCTGGAGCGCCGGCCGATCAACAATCTCGAATGGGCGCTGCTCGCCGATGGCGTGGCACCTGCGGATGTCTACGGCATGCTCAGCACGTCCGAGGGCGTGAGCCGTGCCTTGGCAAAGCTCGATACTATCAAGGATCAGGTGGTGTGGTGGACCAAGGGAGCCCAGCCGCCGCAGCTTCTGGCGGACGGCGAGGTCGTCATTGCCTCGGCGTACAACGGCCGCCTCTTCTCGGCCATCGCGGAGAAGAACCAGCCCATCGCCATGATGTGGGATCGGCAGATTTTCGATCTCGACGGCTGGGTCGTGCCGGTCGGCGTCAAGGATCTCGATGCGGTGAAGGCGTATCTCCACTTTGCCACGGATACGCAGCGTCTGGCGGACCAGGCGAAGTTCATCTCCTACGGTCCGGCGCGCTACTCGTCGGCGCCGCTCGTGGGCAACCATGCCGATCTCGGCATCGACATGAAGCCCCATATGCCGACGGATCCAAACAACGCCGCGACTATTTTCGACTTCGACTACGTCTGGTGGGCCGACCACCGGGCAGAGCTCGACGAGGTGTTCAACACCTGGCTCGCGAAGTAGCCTCCCTTGCGCAGGGCGGGGTGCCCTGACGCGCCCTGCCCTGCGCCCTTCATGCTGGGTCTTACAGAAGCGCGGCGACGGAGACGTTGACAACGCGTTGGTGGTTCAGCCGCGTGCAGAGCTCGGCAACGCGGGGCTCGTCGATCTCGTGGTGACGATCGGCTGCTACCAGTTTCTCGGCAGCTTCTGCGGTGTGCTCCGCATCAAGGTCGACGAGGGTATCGCCCACGTCCCCTTCAACGACTGAGACTGTAGGCTTCGTAGCCCCCTCCTCAACCTTCCCGAGCGACAGCATCAGCGGTGGGAAGCGTCCATATAGACGTTTGGGGTGAGGAGGGGGTGCTTCCGAGCTACTCGCCGAATGCGGCAGGGCGATCATCGGATATGACCCCGCAACCCCTTCGCTCGGCTATAGTGCGCGCATGGGCGAATCGCAGGCACCGGCCGCTGGGCGGCCGCCGCAGCTCTTCTGCGGCGACATCGACATCAGGATCGCGGGCGACGGCACGTGGTTTCACGAAGGCTGCCCCATCGGCCGGCTCCCGCTGGTCAAGCTCTTCGCGAGCGTGCTGAGACGCGAGGACGGCGATTATTGGCTCGTCACCCCGGTGGAGAAGGCGCGCATCACGGTCGACGACGTGCCCTTCATTGCGGTCGAGATGGAGGCCGAGGGCAACGGCGAGGGCCAGCGCCTGCGCTTCCGCACCAACCTGGACGAGTGGGTGAGCGCCGACGCCGCGCATCCCCTCGCCTTCCGCTCCTTGCCGGAGTCCAACGAGAAGGCGCCCTACCTCACCGTTCGCGATGGCCTGGAGGCGCGGGTGGCGCGCGCGGCCTACTATCCGCTGGTGGAGCTCTGCGTCGAGCGGGAGATCGAGGGCCGGCCGGTGCTCGGCGTCTGGAGCGACGGCGTGTTCTTTCCCTTCGACGACGCAGCCTGAGCGCCTGACGAGCCCCGTCGATGCAAGCCGACATTCTGCGCGCCGTGGCGCGTGGTGCGCCGGGCGCGCCGGACCAGCCGTGGGAGGCGGTCATCGCCGCAGCGGAGCGGGAGCCCGCCGCCCGCGTACCGGGCTCGCTTCGTCACAGCGAAGAGTCATGGGGCCGTCTGCCGCCATCGGAGCCGATTACGCCTGCCGCCGTGCTCGTCGCCGTCATCGAGCGTGCCGGCACGCTCTCGGTACTGCTGACCAAGCGAGCCGAACGGCTCGCGCGCCACGCCGGCCAGATCAGCTTCCCCGGCGGCCGCGCCGATCCCGAGGACGGGACCCCGCAGAGAACGGCGCTGCGCGAGGCCGAGGAGGAAATCGGGCTGCCCGCACCGCAGGTCGAGATCGTCGGCCGGCTCGACGACTATCTGGTGGGCACCGGCTACCGCATCACCCCTGTCGTCGGCTTCGTCACGGCGTCGCCGGCCTTCGAGGCGGATACAAGCGAGGTCGCAGAGGTCTTCGAGGTGCCGCTCTCTTTCGTGCTGGAGCCCGCCAATTACCGCCGCGACAAGATGACGATCGGCGGCGTCGAGCGGCGTTTTTACGTGATGCCCTACGAGGCGTATCATATCTGGGGCGCTACGGCGGCGATTCTCGTCAACTTCCGGGATGTGGTGCGCGCATCATGTTGAGAACCACCCTGATCCATATTCTGATCCTGCTCGCGCCGACGATCCTTTACTTCGCCTTCCTCATCCTGTCGCGACGGCTTCAGCTGAGCCGCAGCCATATGGCGGCGCAGCTGCGCAAGATGCCGTGGGTCAGGCTCCTCGGCAGCGGCCTCGTTCTCGCGGCGGCGAGCCTGGTGGTATGGGCGTTGACCGCCGGCGGCGACCCCGAGGGGACCTACGTGCCGGCGCGCATCGTCGACGGCGAGATCGTGCCCGGCGAGGTCATCGACTGAGCACCGTCCACGCTCCCTGGATCACCGCGCCGGCCACCCGCGCGGTAATCGACGCGCTCACCGCCGAGGGCGCCGATGTCCGCTTCGTCGGCGGCTGCGTGCGCGACGCGCTGCTGGAGCGCGAGAGCGACGACATCGATATCGGCACGCCCGATCCGCCCGAGCGGGTGATGGCGTTGCTACGGGACGCAGGCATCGAGACCCGCACCGTCCCGCGCGGCATCGAGCACGGCACCGTCACTGCGCTTGCCGGCGGCGAGCGCTACGAGATCACGACGCTCAGACGCGACGAGCGCACCGACGGCCGCCATGCCGAGGTCGCCTTCACCGACGACTGGCGGGAAGACGCAGCGCGCCGCGACTTCACCATCAACGCCATGAGCGCCGCGCCCGACGGCAGCACCTTGCATGACTATTTCAGAGGACTCGACGACCTAGTAGCAGGGCGCGTTCGCTTCGTCGGCGACCCCGCCACACGCATCGCCGAGGACCACCTGCGCCTTCTCCGCTTCTTCCGCTTTCACGCCTGGTACGGCCACGGCGCCCCTGATCTGGCCGCGCTGGCAGCCTGCAGGGACGCGGCGCACACGATCCCCACCCTTTCCGGCGAGCGGGTGCAGGCGGAGGTGCTGAAGCTTCTGGCGGCCCCCGATCCAGTGCCCTCGGTGCGAGAAATGGGCAACACCAGCGTGCTCCACGTGCTGCTGCCACAGGCGAAAGGGACGGAACGCCTTGCCAACCTCATTGCAATCGAGCAGACCGCCGTCGAGCCCGCCGACCCGATCAGACGGCTCGCTGCCTTGATCAGCGGCGGAGATGCCGCCGACGCTGCGAGGTCCATTGCCATACGCTGGCAGCTCGCGAGCGCCGACGCCGCGAGACTTGCGGCACTAGTCCACGATCTAAATCTCGACCCGGCTGGCCAACGGCGCCTCCTTTATCGGCTGGGTGCGGAGGGCTTTCGTGACCGGGTGTTTCTGGCCTGGGCCGACGAGAGAAGGAGCGAGGACGAGGCGGCTTGGGGAGCGATGCTGGAGACAGCCGAGGAATGGCAGACGCCAACGTTCCCGGTCACTGGGGCCGATGTGCTTGCGCGCAGCGTTCCAGAGGGACCCGAGGTCGGCCAGCTCCTCAGAGCCGTCGAGGACTGGTGGATCGAGCAGGACTTCGCGCCCGACCGCACAGCCCTGCTCGAGAAGCTCGACGCCCTCGTTGCGGAGCGCCGCCAGTCGTAGCCGCCCGCCCTACTCCGCCGCTTCGGCGGCGCCGTCCAGGCCGTAGTGCTCCCGCGCCGAGGCGGGCGAGATGTAGCCCTCGGCCAGATCCTCGATCACCTGCTCCCGCGAGCGCTCGCGCGGATCGCCCCAGCCGCCGCCGCCCGGAGTCTGGAAGCGGATCGAATCGCCAGGCCGGATGCGCACGTTGCTCCACTTGCTCGGGCTGGCCTTGCCGAAGGCCTCGTCGATCATGTGCCAGCTCGTCGTGTTCGCCTGCTGATACCAGGTGCCAGCAAGCCCGCCGGGCTGGCCGCCGCCTAGCCCCCAGGGCCGGTTGCGGTGGCGGTCGGACATCTGGCTGCCCATGATCTCGGTATCCAGGCTCTTGAGCGTGCGCTGGGTGCTGAGACCGCCGCGATTCAGGCCGGCGCCGCCGGAATCCTGCACCAGGATGTAGGACTCGGTGCGGAACGGGAAGCGGGTCTCGAACACCTCCACCGGCACCACCCGGCAGTTGCCGTTGATCGAATCGGTGGCGTCGTTGCCGTCGGCGAAGCTGCGCCCGCCCCAGCCCGAGAGCTCGATGGCGTAGCAGACGAAGGCCTCGCCGGTCTCCTCATCGGTGCCGCCGAAGACGAAGTTGGTGTGCGTCGCGCCCTCCGCCGCCATGGTGCGATCCGGCAGCGCCGGCGCCAACGCGCCGATCACCGCGCCCGCAATCTTGCAGTGGGTCTCGGTGTTGCCGCCGACCTCCGGCCCCGGATAGTCCACGTTGAGCAAGGTACCGGGCGGCGAGACCACGCGGATCGGGCGGAAGCAACCCGAGTTCTTCGGGATGGTCTCGTCGGTGACCTGCAGGATGCCGTTGTAGGCGGCGGAGTAGGAGACGCCGAGGGTGGCGTTGATCGGGCCCAGCGCCTGCGGCGAGGTGCCGGAATAGTCGATCACCACCTCCCCGCCCTGGACGTGGACCGCCACCTTGATCGTATACGGCTTGCTCTCGATGCCGTCGTCCTCGACCTGGTCCTGAAAGCGATAGACGCCGTCCTCGATGGCGCCGATCTCCGCGCGCATGCGGCTCTCGGAGTAGTCCATCAGGTCCAGAACGTTGCGGCGGAAGTTGTCCTTGCCGTACTTGCGGATGAGCTTCGCGAGCCCGCGCTCGCCCACGTCCACGCCCGCGATCAGGGCGCGCAGGTCGCCGTAGTTGTAGCGGGGGGTACGGACGTTCGCGAGCAGCAGCTTCCACACCTCCTCCACGTCCTCGCCGCGGCTCTTGATCTTGACCGGGGGCACGCGGATGCCTTCGTGGAAGATCTCGGTCGCCTCGCCGGCGAAGGCGCCCGGCACCATGCCGCCAATCTCCTGCAGATGCCCGATGGTCATGGCGAAGCCCATGAGCTCGTCATCGACGAAGACCGGCTTGATCAGCGTGTGCTCGGGGCAGTGCAGGCCGCCGCGATAGGGGTCGTTGTGGCAGATCACGTCGCCGGGCTCGAGGGTCTCCAGCGGGATCTCCTTGACGCAGCTTCGCACCAGCAGGGGCACGCCGCCGATCATCGAGGGGCAGTACTCGGCCTGCGCGATCATCTCGCCTTCGGGGCTCGCGAGCGCGCAGGTGAAGTCCAGCGCCTCGTTGAAGATCGTCGAGTACGACGTCTTCATCAGGACGATGCCCATTTCGCGGCAGACCGCGGTCATGGTGGAGTCGATGATCGACATGGCGACCATGTCGACGTCGGGCTTCTGGGTCATGGTCAGGACTCCTCGGCGATGCGGCCGATCAGAAGATTGCCGTACTGATCCACCTTCATGGGTTGGCCTGGGCGCAGCACGGTCACCGAGACCGGCTCCTCGATGACCGCAGGCCCGGTGATCGCGTGGCCGTCGCGCAGCTGGGCGCGGTTGTAGATCGGCGTGTCGTGGCGCCCGTCGTCGAACACGACCGAGCGCGTGGAGACGACCTCGGGCTCGCCGTCGGCCTTGCCGATGGTGGCGAGATCGGGCTTCTCGGTGAGCGAGACCACGGTGGCCTTGACCGTGATGACCTCGATCACCTCGCGCGGGATGTTGAAGCCGAAACGCGCGAGATGCATGTCGTGGAACGCCTGCCAGACCTTGGGCGTGGTCTCGTCGGTGAAGGAATCGAAGGCGACCGGGATCTCCAGCTCGTAGTTCTGGCCGAGATAGCGCATCTCCAGCGAGCGGTAGATCTCGATGTTCTTGACGTAGCCCTGCGCCTTCAGCTCGGCGATGCCGGTCTCGATCAGCGCGTGCATCACCTCCGACGCCCGCGCCTGGTCGAAGCGCTTGGAGGTCATCTGCACCGTGCGCTGCACGTCGACGCGGGCATCGGTGAGGATGAAGCCGAAGGCCGAGAACTGGCCGGGGTAGTTGGGAATGACGCCCGACGGGATGCCGGCGTCGTTCATCAGGTCGGCCGAATGCAGCGGCCCCGCGCCGCCGAAGGCCAATAGCGCGAAGTCGCGCGGGTCGAGACCGCGCTCGATCAGCACCGAGCGCAGCGCGCCCACCATGTTGTTGTTGGCGATCTGCACGATGGCGAGTGCGGTCTCCTCGGCGGTGCGGCCCAAGGGCTCGGCAACGGTCGCGATCGCCTTCTCGGCCGCCGCGACATCGAGGGCCATCTCGCCGCCCAGGAAGTTCTCGGGGTTGATGCGGCCCAGTAGCAGGTTCGCGTCGGTCACTGCCGGGCGCTCGCCGCCGGTGCCGTAGCAGGCGGGGCCGGGGTTCGCGCCGGCGCTCTCGGGCCCCACGCGCAGCATGCCGCCCTTGTCGATCCAGGCGATGGAGCCGCCGCCTGCGCCGATGGTGCGGATGTCGATCATGGGGATCTGGATGGGGACGCCGAACTCCACCTCGTAGTCGGTGGTGAAGTTCTCCTGCCCGCCCACGATGGTCGACGTGTCGGTCGACGTGCCGCCCATGTCGAGGGTGACGAGGTGGCTGATCCCGCTCAGCTTGGCGACATGCTTGCCCGCGATCACCCCGCCCGTCGGGCCGGAGACGGTCATCTGGATCGGCGTCCGCTGCGCCGCCTCCAGGGTCATCTCGCCGCCGTTGGACTTGATGACCACGGCCTGGTCGGTCACCCCGCTCCCCTTGAAGCGCTCGCGCAGGTTCGCGACCTGGCTGTTCACCACCGGCTTGACGTAGGCGTCCGCGATGGTGGTGGACGCGCGCTCGTACTCTTTCCACTTCGGCAGCACGTCGTAGGAGATGGAGATCGGGATATCCGGCAGCTCCTCCTCCAGAATCTCCTTGGCGCGCCGCTCGTGATCCGGCGTCACGTACGAGAACAGGAAGTTGACCGCCACCGCCTCGATGGAGCCTTCCTCCCTGATCTGCTGCGCGATGGCGCGGACCCCGTCCTCGTCGAGCGGCACGTGCACCGTGCCGTCGGACATGATCCGCTCGTTCACCTCGTAGCAGTTGCGGCGCTTGACCAGCGGCTTCGGCTTGATCCAGGTGATGTCGTAGTGGCTGCGCCGGTTGCCCCGCTGGATGAACGGGATGTCGCGAAAGCCCTCGGTGGTCACGTAGGCGACCTTCGCGCCCTTGCGCTCCAGGATCGCGTTGGTCGCCACCGTCGTCCCCAGCCTGATGTTGCGGATGTCCGACGGCGCCTCGAAGCGCCCGAGCCCGCCCAGGATGCCTTCGTTGGGGTCGTGGGGCGTCGACAGGATCTTCCAAACATCGACCGCCCTGGTCTCAGAATTGTAGCTCACGAAATCCGTGAACGTGCCTCCGACGTCGATTCCGACCAGATAATCTGTCAACACCACTCTCCCACGCAGTGAGGCGCACGCCGGGCCGCTCGGGCTCGACGACGCGCCGATTCGATCATGGCCCGGCCTCCTCGTGTGCCGGGCGGCAGGATGTTATGGGGAGAGCGGTCCTGAGGCAACCGCCGGACACTCGATCGAAAGCAGACGCGGCGCCCTCTATTCGCCGCCGTTCCGGTAGGGCCTGTTCACGTTAAGGAAAGTCTGAACAACCCCATCTTCTCGGCTTCGAGGGGGAGAGGCAGCTTGGATTTGAAGCTCGACGATATTGCCGACGGGCCGGGGGCTGCTTTTGTCGCGGGATGCGTTGCGAACGGGTGATATCCGTGTCGATCCGCCTCCTTCCCCGCCGTCCCGCCCGCAGCGGGCAACCTGCTCCCCTGTCATTGCGTCGCGTAGCGGCCGGCGATCAGCAGGTTCGAGAACCCCAGCAGCAACGCGATGCGCTGCCTGTTCTTCGCCACGCCCCGGTAGCGCACCCTGGCGTAGCCGAAGTGCCGCTTCACGTACAGGAACGGATGCTCCACTTTCGCCCGCACTGACGCCTTGCGCGTCTCCGCCGCCGCTTCGGCGCCGCCCTCGCCCAGAAGCCGCCGCCGCCCCGGCTTCATCGCCACACGCCACTCGACACCGCCATCCCGGTGCTCAGGCCGCTTCTCCACCCCCTGGTAGCCCGCGTCGCCCCACGCCGTCGTCTCAGCGCCATGCAGCAGCGCTCCCGCCTGCGTCACGTCGCTTGCGTTGGCCGCCGTCGTCACCACGCTGTGCGCCAGACCCGACCCGGCGTCCACCCCGATGTGCGCCTTCATCCCGAAATACCACTGCTTGCCCTTCTTCGTCTGACGCATCTCGGGGTCCCGTGCCCGGCGCCGGTTCTTCGTCGACGACGGCGCCTCGATGATGCTCGCGTCAACGATCGTCCCCGTGCGCAGCCGATGGCCGCGCGATGCCAGGTGCGCATTGATCTCCTCGAACAGACCCGCGCCCAGATCGTGCCTCTCCAGCAGATGCCGGAAGTTCAGGATGGTGGTCTCGTCGGGCAGCGCCTCCGTCAGGCGCAGCCCCACGAAACGCCTCACCGACTCCACCTCGTAGAGCAGGTCCTCCATCCCCGGATCGCTCAGGTTGTAGAACAACTGCACGCAGTGAACCCGCAGCATCACCCCAAGCGGGTACGGGCGCCGACCGCGCCCCGCCTTCGGATAGAACGGCTCGATCCGTCGTTCCAGCCGCTCCCACGGAACCAGCTTGTCCATCTTCTCAAGGAACAGCTCGCGCCGCGTCCGGCGCTTCTTCATCTCGTGCTCCAGTTCCGCAAAGCTTGCCTGTGCCATGACACGATCATCCAATCCGCGACTCATGCGCAAATCATGGCACACCCGACTTGATCAGACCTTCCCTAGTTGTCTGAATTGACTGTAGAGTTGTATTGGATTTAGAGATTGCTTGCGGTCTTCTCTAGGGAACCTCTGATTTATCAGGGGTTCCCGTGGCACAGGGATGTGCCACCATTTTCGGTGGCTGTAAGTCACTGAAAATGTGAGCAAAGCGGAAAGCGCGCTTCCGCCTTGCGCGTCTGAGAAATGCAGGAGGCACTTATTCAGACCTTCCCTAGTGGTTTTATGGGCCGGGTCGGTTGAGATGCTGGCAGGTTAGGATGCTGGCAAGAACATGGCTGGCTGCGGTCGCGGGGCTACATCCGTGGCGACTGATACGAGGCCTGCGCAAGTCTCTGGCGATCCCTGTGGTGTTCGCCGGAGTTCTTTGCGTGTCCGCTGCGTTTGTTTATGGCGCGGTTGATCGCACGGCGACGACCTCGACAGGTGCGTCCTCTACGCTCACGGTGCCGCTTCTCACGCAGTCGACGGCGACGGGCAGCGTCGGCCATGTGCGCATCATCAATCATGCGATGTCGGCGGGCACGGTGAGCATCGTGGCCTACGACGACGCCGGCCTGCGCCATGGCCCGGTGACGCTGGATATCGGCGCGGGCGAGACGGTGCATTTCGATGCCGGCGATCTGGAGGAGGGCGATGCGGAGACGGGCTTCCGCGCGGGCATCGGCGCGGGCACAGGAGCCTGGCGCCTTGAGCTGAGCAGCACCCTGGATATCGAGGTCTTGTCCTACGCCCGGACGCAGGACGGTCTGGTGAGCGGGATGCAGGACGTGGTGCGGCAGGGCGGCTCGGGGTACCGGATCGCTCTGTTCAATCCCGCGAGCACCACCGGGCAGGTGAGCCGGTTGCGCCTGATCAACCCCGGCGCTATGGCGGCGGCGGTGACCATCGAGGGGATCGATGATGAGGGCGCCTCGCCGGGTGGAGCCGTGCGCCTGTCTCTACCGGCACGGGCGTCGCGGATGGTCACGGCGTCCGAGCTTGAGACGGGGGACGGCGATGGTCTGAGCGGGTCGCTCGGCGATGGGTCGGGTCGGTGGCGTCTGATTGTGACGGCGGACCGTCCGATCGCGGTGATGAACCTGCTGGTGAGTTCGAGCAGCGGGGCGATGAGCAACCTGTCGAGCGGTCCGGTTGCTGCGGTGGACGGCGGCGACGGGGCGACGACGATCCACACGGTGGGGCTGTTCCCCTCGGCCTCGCGCACGGAGCTCGAAGGCGTGCTGCGCATCGTCAACCGCACGGACCAGTTCGGCCGGGTGGAGATCGAGGCGGTCGACGACACGGGCACGTCGTACGGGCCGGTGACGCTGCGGCTCAGCGCGCTGGAAAGCCTCGTCATCAACTCGGGCGAGCTTGAGGGGGGCAGCTCGGGCAAGGGACTTCCCGTGGGCACGGGCGCGGGCAGCGGGGACTGGCGGCTGCGGCTGAGCACCTCTCTCGACATTGCGGTTCTCTCCTATGTCCACCCGCTGGGGGTTCAGGACGGACTTCTGTCGGCGATGCACGACCTGGTGCCGCGCCGGGCGTGGGGTCATCAGGTGACGCTGCTGGATGCGGCGGAGACACCGGGGCAGACGGGGAAGCTCCGGCTGATCAATCCTTCGGCGACGGAGGCGGAGATCATCATCCGGGGGGTTGACGGCACGGGCGCGATGGCTGGCGGCGCGGTGCAGCTGACGCTGGCGGCGGGCGCGTCGCGTGAGGTGACGGTGTCTGATCTCGAAGAGGGCACGGGGAGCAGGCTTTCCGGCTCGCTCGGCGATGGCGATGGGGAATGGCACCTGGGGGTGAGTGCGAACCGGCGTCTTAAGGTGATGAACTTGCTGTCTGGTCCGAGCGGGCATCTCGCGAACCTGTCGACGGCACCGAACGCCACGCTTGGCCTGCTGGCGGACGCATCGGGAGGGTCTGGGGACACGGCGACGGCTGCGGCGGTGTTTGGACAGTGGATTTCTGGCCCTGTGGTGCAGTCGAAGTGTATCGCCTGCCACGTGGAGGGGGGCGTGTCCGGGAACACGCGGCTGGTGTTCGAGCGCTCCTCGACGCCTGACCACGAAGCGTTAAACCTGGAGGCCTTCGCCTCCTTCCTGTCGGAGATGGAGGGCGGGACCTCGGTCATCCTGAACAAGATCCAGGGTGTGTCGCATGGCGGCGGCGAGCAGGTGCCGGCGGGGAGCAGGGACTTCGCGCAGATGGAGCGGTTCCTTGAGCATCTGGACGGACCTTCTGCTCTGTTCAGCCAGCACATCTCTGAGGCTGTGGTTCAGTCGAAGTGCATTGCCTGCCATGTGGAAGGCGGCGTGTCGGGGAACACGCGGCTGGTGTTCGTGCCGTCCACGACGCCTGACCACGAGGCGTTGAACCTGGAGGTCTTTGAGGCCTTCCTGTCGGAGGTCGAAAGTGGGGCGTCTCTCATCCTGAGCAAGATCCAGGGTGTGTCGCACGGGGGCGGTGCGCAGGTGCTGGCGGGGACTGCGGACTTTGCGCAGATGGAGCAGTTCCTTGGCCGTCTGGATGCGGACGTTGTGCCAGCGGTGATCACGGTTGAGACGCTGTTCGATCCTGTGCAGATGGCGCCGTTGCGCAAGACGCTTCGCCGCGCGGCGCTGATATTCGCGGGCCGCATCCCGACGGATGAAGAGTACGCCTCGATCTATGCCAGCCCGACGGCGCTGCGCTCCACCATCCGCAACATGATGACCGGACCAGAGTTCCACGACTTCCTCATCCGAGGCGCGAATGACAGACTGCTGACGGACAGGGGGGGGCCGTCATTGATCCAAATGCGGGATTCTTTGTTGACTTCGTCAATGAGAGCTACAGACGTACGAAGCTTGCAGTTGAGAGTGATGACTGGGCGTCATACTGGAATTGGTGGAACCAAGTCCAACATGGCTTCCGACGAGCACCGGTAGAGCTGATTGCCCATATTGTCGAGAACGATCTTCCGTACACGGAGATCCTGACGGCCGACTACATCATGGCCAATCCATTTGCGGCCAGAGCCTATGGGGCTACGACGAGATTCAACGATCCTGAAGATTGGCACGAGTTCAAGCCGTCGAAGATCTCCAAGTATTATCGAAGGGGTGAAGACTACAAGGACGAATATGACCCCGCTCTTCTTGCTACCCGTGTCTTGGACCCCGGCTCCCTGCGGACCGATTATCCGTACGCCGGCGTGCTCAACACGACCTCATTCCTGTTCCGCTATCCCACGACGGCCACCAACCGCAACCGGGCGCGGGCGCGCTGGACCTACTATCACTTCCTCGGCGTGGACATCGAGAACTCCGCCTCGCGAACCATGGACCCGGTTGCCTTGGCTGATACCAACAACCCGACCATGCGCAACCCCGCCTGCACCGTCTGCCACACCGTCATGGACCCCGTTGCCGGGGCGTTCCAAGACTACGGCGATGAAGGATTCTACAAGGACCAGTGGGGCGGCATGGATTCGCTTCATGAACTCTACAAAAAAGAGCTCGGAACCGAGCTGAATGTCGAAACAACCTCCTGGCGAGACCGGGTAACGCTGAGTTGGCCGCTGTTCCTTGCCGCCGGCATCCAGAAGCTGAAAGTGGCCCGCCCGAACCACTTTTGGGACGAAGCCGCCCGAGAGGGTGGGGAGGTGTATCTCGACCGTCTGGATGTCCTCGATTCGCTGGGTCGGCGGGTGACCCGTGTGGAGTTCGAGGACTTGGTCCCGCCGGTCGCGTCTTGGGGCGTGTGTGGAGATAAGCCACGTAATCCCGACACCGGACGCGAAGATTACTTCAGACTGTGGGGGGATTATTACGAATGCGAAATTCTTATCGACGTCGAGGTTCCCGAACATGGCCCCTACACCGTTGAAGTGGCTGCCTGGTCGAACGGGTACGATGAGCGCTATGGCGATGATGGCTACGCTAGGCTAGCAGTCATCCCCAACCCCTACGAAGAGGGGGACACGTGGTACCGCGACATGCGGACTCCGGGTTTCGGCGGTGAACTGGCGCCAGACGGCGAGGACGGTCTGCAGTGGCTTGCGCGGAAGATCGTCGCAGACCCGCGCTTCGCCGAGGCGACGGTCAGGTTCTGGTGGCCGGCGCTCATGGGGAGCGAGGTCGCGGAGCCGCCAGCGGAAGAGGGTGACCCCGATTTCGTGGGCCAGCTTCTCGCCGCCAACTCGCAGAGCGCCGAAGTGAGGCGGCTTGCGGCGGGGTTCCGGCAGGGCTTCCGTTATGGAGCGCGGTACAATCTCAAGGACCTCCTGGTCGAGATTGTGCTCTCCAAGTGGTTCCGGGCGGATGCGCTCGGCTACGAGGACCCGGTGCGCAAGGTCGCGCTGCGCGATGCGGGCGCCCGACGCCTGCTGACACCTGAGGAGTTGGCACACAAAACGGACGCTCTAACTGGTTTTCAGTGGGGTAGGCATGTCGATACCGGCTGCGGGGGCGATTGTGACGCTTTGCCAAATGAACTGACCGGGGCTTTTGGCCTGCTGTACGGCGGTATCGACTCTGACGGGATCACCGAACGAGCGCGGGATATCACGTCTGTCATGGCCGGTGTAGCCAAGAGACACGCTGTGCGAACGAGTTGTCCCGTAGTCCTGCGCGAGCTTTATCTGTTGCCGGATGAGGATCGCAAGTTGTTCGCTGGCTTCGATGCGAATGTGATACCTAACCAAGGAGACGTCGCTTTCTTTCATGTCGAGGCCGAAGACGAATGGGAAACGTATTCGCTGGAAGCATCGTTGCCGGCGGGCACCAGCACGGTGAGAATGAGCTTTCTTAACTCCTGGTACGATCACGAATCTGACAGGGGACGCCACGTTCGTCTGGATCGACTTGACATTCGAGACGCCACGGGCCGGATTGTCGCGAGTTACGAGCTCGAAAACCTGGAACCCGTAAGCGATTGCAATCATCCGGTCTATGACCACTTCGCACTTCACTGCAGCGGCTCGGTGGACGCGCCAATCGAAGTCTCAGCCGCCGGAGACTACACGCTTGAACTCGTGGCGCGGGCAGATCAAGTTGGTGATGACGTTGCGCAGCTGCAAATAGCAGTGCTGGATGAAACACTTTCTGGCGGCGGTGCGACTGCAATTAGGAACAAGCTGGTCGAGCTGTATGACAAACTTCTGGGCGTTGAGGTAATGCCACATTCGCCAGAGGTAAACTCCGCATTTGAGTTGTTTATCGACGTTACGGAGCGCCGCTCCAGTTCGGAAAGTGATTGGTTTAATCCCTGGGATTGTAGATTTTGGGAAGACAAGTACTTTTTCGACGGAATTTTGGACGATATCTTGCAGGAGCGGCAGAATGAATGGGGACCCTCTATTGAGTTCGACGGGGATCGCGTGGACGCCTACATAAACAGTATAAACTATTCCGACGTACACTATTCAGCGCGGGCATGGGTTGTGGTGCTGTCGTACTTGTTGATGGATTACCGGTATCTTTACCTGTAGGAGGCCGGGATGAACCGACGCTCCGTGCTCAAGGGTCTGCTGGCCCTCGCCGCTGCGGCGCCGGGGTTCCGCCTGCCGCTGGTCCATGCCGCAGACCATTCCGGCAAGCTCTTCGTCTTCGTTCAGGCCGACGGCGGCTGGGACCCCACCAGCTTCTGCGACCCCAAGGCCAATACACCGGGCGAGAAGGTCATCAACCACTGGGCGGAGACCGATGAGATCCGCCAGGCCGGCAACCTCACTTATGCCCCTTTCGCCGGCAACCAAGCGTTCTTCGAGAAGTATAACCGCATGATGCTGGTCATCAACGGCGTCGACGCCCAGACGAACGCGCACTCGGTCGGCATCGTCCACAACTGGAGCGGGCGGAACTCCGAGGGCTATCCGACGCTGGGCGCGCTATGCGCCGCCCACTATGCCCCGACCCTTCCGGTGCCTTATCTCAGCTTCGGCGGCTTCTCGAACACCGCAGGCCTGACCCGCTTCACCCGCCTCGACGACCCGCGTCTGTTGCACGAGATCGCCTCTCCCATCGACGACATGGGGTCGTTCTTCAGCGATGAGGACTGGGAGGCGATGGCGTCGCACCGGGCGGCGACGGTGGCGCGTCTTTCTGAGACCCCGGACCTGCTGCCGGGGGATGAGATGCATCTAGGCTTCTATGGCTCCTCCTTCGCTGCCGAGGGGCTGAAGGCCTATGCCGATGCCATCCCGCCGGAGGACCAGCTCGAGCAACCGGTGGAAACGCAAGACAACCGCAGCTCCCTGCGCCGGCAGGCGCAGCTGACGGTGCTGGCCTTCAAGACAGGCGTCGCGGTGAGCGCCGATCTCTGGCTCGGCGGCTTCGATACCCATACGAACCACGACCCGCCGCATAGGTGGCTGTTCGAGAACCTCACCGATGCGGTGGACTATCTCTGGGACTATTCCGAGGAGCACGGCGTGGCCGACCGCATGGTAGTGGTGATCGGCTCTGACTTCGGGCGCACGAACTTCTACAACTCGGTGAACGGCAAGGATCACTGGCCGATCGGGAGCTACGTGGTCATGGAGAAGAACCGGTCATGGACCGGGCGCGCGGTGGGCGAGACGGACGGTCTGCACTTCGCCTACAAGATCGACCCGGCGACGCTCCGCCGCGACGACACTTACGGCACGATCATCTACCCGAAGCACGTGCACAAGGCGCTGCGCCGCTACCTCGGCATCGAGCACACGGCCGGCGCCCTGCGCTTCCCATTCAATAATACCGAGGATTTCGCTTTCTTCAGCTAGTTTCCTGTGTGGCCACGCCCACGAAGTAGGATGAAACGATAAGGACGAGATAGGCCTCGTTCTGATTGTGGCGCTTGAGATCGAGACGATCGACGATAAGCTTGTTGGGATGGGTCGCGAGAGCATGGAGTATGCGAAGCTCCAGTCCCGGCCGGTAATTGGTATCCATGCGGACTTGTATTCTCCAAATCCCCGGCAAGTCAGGGACCGGTTGGCCTGAGCCCGACCGGAAATGGGTATTGAACGAAGCCGCTACGCGGAGTTAGCGGCGTAGAGTTCATTCATTTCCGAGGCGTCGCGGGTGCCGTTTGTTCTGTGCGTTCGCTTCCCGGTTGCGTCAGTGGCGCTCCGCCCGTCGGGTGGCGGATCCCCAGCAGCCTCCCGATCACCAGTGGTTAGCATCGACCCCTGCGACGGACCGTCGCCGGATCGGTCCGGCGGCGCGCCGTCGCGATCCAGGGAGATCGATAATGACCGGGACCGCGTGCGACACGAACACCGTCACCCCTCTTCGCCAGCGCATGGAGGAGCAGCTCCGCATCGCCAATCTGGCCGCGAGCACGTCCAAGGCCTACATCTGCGAGATCAAGAACCTGGCCAGGTACTACGACGCCTCGCCGGACGAGCTCGACGCCGAGCAGGTGCGCCAGTGGTACCTGGGGCGGATCGACAAGGGGCTCAGTCCGGGCACGACCAACGTCTCCTTCGCCGCGCTGAACTTCCTCTACATCGACACACTCGGCTGGCCTGACCATGTCGCCGGCCTGCGCTCCCGCAAGAAGCCCGGCAAGCTGCCGCGCTACATGTCGGAGCAGGAGGTCGAGCACCTCATCCTTGCGACACCCGACCTCCGCCACCGTGCTGCCATTGTCACCGGCTATGGCGGCGGGCTCCGCATCTCCGAGACCTTGGCCATCAAGGTCGGCGACATCCTGTCGGAGAAGAAGCTGCTGCACATCCCCTCCGGCAAAGGCGGCACCGAGAGAATGGCACCGTTGCCGGACATCGTCATCCACTACTTGCGCGTCTACTACAGGAACATCTGGCCGCGTCCGACGAGCTGGCTCTTCTACGGCGTCTCGCTCGACAGGCCCATCGCAACGGAGACCTTGCAGGCCGCCTTCAGGAGGGCGCGCGACATTGCCGAGCTCGACCGCAGCTACACCTTCCATTGCCTGCGCCATTCGGCGGCGACCCATCTCCTCGAGCGCGGCGGCGATATCGAGGTGATCCGGGACATGCTCGGCCATCGAAGCGCGAACACGACCCGTCACTACGCCCGCGTCACCGGCAAGATGTTCGAGGGCCTCGACCACCCGATCTCAGGCTTCGCAGCGTTGCGCAACTGACGGCGCGTGGAGGCCGAACGCGCGGGCGTGGCGGAGATCTTCCGCCGCGCCGGCGCCGCTTTCCGTGAGCGCCACAAAGGGCGCATCGACGCCGCCCGGCTCAAGGTCATGGGCGCCATCGAGGCGTGCCGCACCGCCGTGCTCGGCGGCCACATGTACGCCTGCGAGGGCTGCGGGCGCGAGCATCCGCTCTTCAACTCCTGCCGCAACCGCCACTGCCCCACCTGCCAGGGTCTCGCCGCCAACCTCTGGAGCGAGGAGCGCGCCGGGGACATCCTGCCGGTGCCCTACTTCCATGTGGTCTTCACCCTGCCCAAGGAGGTTGCCGCCATTGCCTTCTGCAACCGCAGGGTGGTGTTCGACATCCTCTTCCGGGCCGTCGCCGAGACCCTGCGCACCATCGCCGCCGATCCCCGCCACGGCGGCATGCGCATCGGCGGCACCGCGGTCCTCCATACCTGGGATCAGAAGCTCCGCTTCCACCCGCACCTGCACGTGGTCGTGCCCAACGCGGGCTTCGACGTAGACAGTGGCGAGTGGAAGACGGGGAGCACCACCTTCCTCGCCCCCGTCAAGGTCCTCGGCAGCCTGTTCCGCCGCCTCTTCCTCGAGGAGCTCGCCCGCGCCCACGGCCGGGGGGACCTGGAGTTCCACGGCACCCTCGCCCACCTCGCCAATCCCGGCGAGTTCCACGCCACGCTTGCCGCCGCCCGGGCCAGGGACTGGGTGGTCTACGCCAAGCGGCCCTTCCGCGGGCCTGAGCAGGTCTTCCGGTACCTCTCGCACTACACGCACAGGATCGCCATCTCCGACAGCCGCATCGTCTCCTTCGACGGCGAGACGGTCTCCTTCCGCCACCGAAAGCCCAAGGCGCCGGGGCAGAGAAAGCCGCGCTACGGCATCGCCACCGTGAGCGCCGACGAGTTCATCCGCCGCTTCCTGAGGCACGTCCTGCCGGACGGCATGCACCGCATTCGCTACTTCGGCATCCTCGCCAACGGCTGCCGCGCCAGCACGCTGGAGAGAGCACGCCAGGCTCTCGGCGCCCTCGGCTGCGCCGCCCCCGAGGGAAGCGTGGACGGCGCTCGGGCCGAGCCCGACGAAGAGCCCGAGATCGGCACCGCGCCCGTGGCCTGCCCCCACTGCGGCGGCGTCATGCGCCTCGTCCGCGAAATCCGCCGCCGCCATGAGCCCCGCTCGACGCGCGGCCCGCCGGCGCTGCCGCCGACCCACAGGGGGAAACCGTGAGACGCCCGCTCGCTTCGGCCCCGCGCAACGGCGCCAAAGCGCCGACGCACGACCGAACCTGTCTCCGCTTGAGCCGGGCTGACAGCCCTCGGCTCACACCCCGCTCAGTCCTCGCAGCGTGCGCCCGCATGCCTGCCGAAAGACCGGCGCGAGCGTCGATTTTATGCGCAACTCTGCTGCCGGTGGATGCCGCCTGACGCTGACATCAGCGCACTTTCCACATAGCTCAACTTCGCCTCTCGTGGCCCGCGGCTTCGTTCAAAAGGGTTGGGCAGGCTCTCGAGAGAGAGCCTGCCCAACCCTTAACCTTGGTCAACCCGAAATTGCCGAATAGCTGGGCAAGCGCCGCCTGAAGCTTAGCCTGTGCCAGCCCCTCGGTTTCCGCCTGCCAGAACATCGACCTGATCTTGCGCTGGTTCTCTCGCTCGGTTGCGAGCAGATCAACTGCGTCTTGCTGTTCAAGCAGGGTCTCGGCTTTCTTGAGACGTTCGAGCTCGGCGTCGTGGTCGTTCCGGACCGCGGCGAGACGCTCGGTCTGCAGCAGGATTGCGTAGCCGATGAGAAGGCCGAGGATAAGCCGGACGCCCCACCGCAGCCGGGCATTCGCGGCGAGCCCCGCGAAGAACGGACGAAGCGCGCGCGCCGGTCCCTTCATTCCCGCACTGTCAGGGTAATCTCAAGGCGATCCTGACCGGGGCCCGGTTCGGCCTTGACCTGCGTGAACAGAGGCACCGCCTCAAGCGCGCGGATGTAAGCGATGGGATCGGCGTGCCGATCCTCGATCGATACCGTGAGCTCTCCCTGCTGGTAGCGCCATTCGCGTAGCTCCGCGTTCGCGCTCGGAATGGCGCGGTCCATCGCGCTCATCAAGTGGGCCTGCGACGGCGTTTGCAGAATTTGGAGAAGCGCCTGGTTCGTTCGGCGCAAGTCGATCAGCTCGTTGCGTGCCTCGAGGATCGGCGTGAGCTGCTCCTGCAAGCGGTCGAACTCCCGCGCCGCGGCTTCTTCCAGCTCGCTGATCTTCCAGTAGCGAACTTCCTGCCACAGCACGATAAGAACCAGCGCGAGGAGACACGCGGCGGCGAGAGTGCCCCCGCTCGCCGCGAACCACTCCTGAGGATCGAGGGAAACGGACCACGGTTCCCGCGCCATCTGGTCGCTTGCCGGCGCCGGCATGTCTCCGAAGGTCAGCGGCGGCGACCCGCCGTCGCCCTCCTGCCGCGCCACGAACCAGCTCAGCTGGCTCTCCTGAGGGTAGGCCGGGAACCAGAACGAGTCGGCCAGCACGTTCGCGCGCCAGCGTTGCAGCTCGAAGCCGTCGGCGCAGGGCTGCAGGCGAAGCCCATCCGCCCTTCGCCCGTAGAACACCGTCTCGGGCAGCGTTCGAAGGCGCGCCGGAACGCCGCCTCGTGTCCTGGGAAACAGCGTGGAGAAACGCTCGCGGGCCGGGGCGATCTTGTCATTGTCCCAAAACCAGACCATGGCCACGCCGCCGGACCACACGGCGTGATGGCCGGTGCGCTCGAACGGGCTCCAGACCGGCAGCTTGAACTCCAGCGCCGCGCGGCGCCGACTGCGGGGAACAGCGCTGAAGTCCTCGCAGCGAAACATGCAAAGCCCCCGGCCCACGATCCAGTTGGGCATCGACGACCGGAAGGACAGCCGGCGGGCGCCGGCCTGGGTCTGGATGGCGTTCGGCTTACCGAAGAAGAGGCGTCGCAGCTTCGAGAGGAGGATCACTGGGAATGCCCGAATCTTCGCGCTGGGGAGCAGGTTCCGAGTACCGATAATCCTTGCGCCACGGGGCCACCTCGCCGAGCGGCGTCAGTTCGATGCCGACAACCGAGCGCGGCCCCACGGTCTCATGCCAGACCGCCAACTTCAGGAAATTCGACGGTACCACGGCCACTTCCATTTCGTCGATGTCCAGATGCTTACCGCTCAGCATGGCTAGCTGGGTCTGCCGCGTCAGCGGGCCCTTCTCGCGCTCGTTGAGAACGCCGCGCACGCCGTACGCGTCAAGCTCGAGAACGGCCGCGAGGATTTCGGGATGCATGGTGTTGAAGTTGTAGTTGGAGACGGGACGCGTCGTCAGCACCGGCCAAAGCCGCGGCCAGCTCTCCCGGGGAATCAGGCTCTCGATACCGAGAACGTCGCCGAGTTCCATCGGGCTCGACATGATCCAATTGAGCGGCGGCGCCTTGCCCTGGCGCTGATAATCCTGACGCTCTGCGCCACCCAGATTGAGAGTGTCGTCGGTGTCGATGTAGTCGTCGATCCGGGCGATGACCTGGCGTGTATCCTCTTCGGCAAGCCCGATGCGTTCCAGAAAGGCCGCGAATGGTGGAAAGCGTGGCGCGTTGACCGAAATCAGTCCGCCCTCGTCCTGGATGGAGAAGCGGGTTTCTCCAAGGCCGGCATAGGCGGCGCCGGTGACCTGCAACTCTCCTCGAACGTTGAAAGGAGACGGCGTCTGGTTGCGCCTCGGATCGAAGAACTGCTGCTCCTCTTCCAGGATCAGAGCGTGATGGTTCATGCGTCCGGTGGCGAGAAGGTAGATCAACGTCGACTCCGTACTGCGCCGTTCGAGTTCGGCCTGGAAGGCACGCTTTTCTTCGATGGCGTGGTCGACGTCGGTCGCCACCACATGGTTGATATAGGTGGCGAGCAGCCCGAGCGCTGCCAGCGCCCATAGCGTGACGACCAGCACGAAACCGTTCGCGTTTGCGCGACCGACCATCAGAATTCCTCCCGGTAGTTGGGGACCGGCTCGGGGTAGAGGTCGAAGTGCGCGAGCCAGAGGGTCCGGCCGTCGGCCGACAACAGGCGGACCATGCGCGGGATGTGCTCCCGGCTCCCCTCTATCGGCCACCGCTCGAGCCACTGCCTCGATGAATCGGCATACTGAAAGCTGAGCCCGCTGCCTTGCTCGCCGAGAATGGTCCAGGGCTCCGCGCCGTATTCGCTATAGAGGACGCGGCCGCCCTCGATGGACCAGCGAACGTGCAGCGGCCGGCCGGCCGCGGCGGCCAGCGGCTGCAGAGTGACGCCCTCGAAGAACGTGCCGTCGCCGACGAAGCGTCTCGCTTCCTGTCGGGATGGCAGGATGGCCTCGACGGTCGAGGCGAACCAATGATCTCGGAGATCGGCATGGGCCGCCTCGCGGTGAACGCGCTTCACCGTTGCGAACTGGCCGAGGAAGAAACCCGTACCTTGGATCACGAGAGTGCCCAGGAGCGAGACCAGAACCAGGACGACGAGCATTTCCACCATGGTCAGCCCCCGGGGCGCAGCCTGGGTTGTCCTCCTTCGGCGGCGACGCGTCACGGCACCGGCTCCCGCACTTTCCTGTAACCGGGGACCCGCAATCGCCAGGTGCCCAGCGACCGTCCGTCTTCACGCGGCTCGAACAAGATCTCGTAGAGGCCAACCTCGAAGTACCCGCGCTCTGCGGTCACGGTCTGGCTCTGGCGCACCGGCTCCAGCAGCGTCGCGGACCAGACGATGTCGATCCCATCCACGCTTATCTGCCCCGCGCGCTCCTCATGCGGATTGATGCCGGCGAGGTATTCGACCGCATGATGGGCCGCCGACATCTGTCGCGACGCGTCGTGAGCGCGTCCCAGCGCGATCAGGTTGGTGTTGAAGAGGCCGTAGAGCGCCGTTGCGGCGCCGGCGAAGATCACCATCGCAACCATGGTCTCCAGGATCGAGAAGCCTGCAGACAGTGACCCTGCCGAGGAAGGCTGGCTAGGCATGCGCCGCGACGTGGCAGTAGGGCGCTTCGAGAGCGAGACGCGCTTCGATCCTGCCTTCGTGAAGCAGGGTGACCTCGGCCCCGAAGCAGACACCGTTCGCACCGATCACGAGGGGCCGGTCAAGGTCGATGGTCCAACCCTCCGGCAGGTCGATGACATAGGGCTTGGTATCCGCGTGGAACGGCGGGGCGGCGCGCGCTGCCGATGAGGCTGCGGCCGCCTCCGGCCCATCGGGTGCGGGGGGAGAGACCACATAGGCCTGACCGTGACGTAGGGCTATTCGGCCGAGGCTCGCGAACTGGTCCAGGATGTATTCGCGGTCCGTCTTGCCTGCGATGCTTGCGTAAAGGCGCTCCGTATTGGGCGCCACCAGCGCGGTGATCATCGCCACGAGAAACAGGACGAACAGCATCTCTATCAACGTGAAGCCGCCCGCTGCACGAGTGCGGCTCGATCGGCCGGAGCGGTGGCGGTCGTGCGCAGTCTCCGCCGCATCACCACCGTCATGCCCGAACATGCCCGGACCCGTTCCGGGTATCCGGGCATCCACGTTCTTTGTACCGACCGCAAAAATAACCCGCGGGTGGCCGGGACAAGTCCGGTCATGACGTGTGGAGTGCGGCGCAAACGGATAGAAACGTCTCGAACGGGTCACTAGCGCGACTGCGGCTCTGTCGGAAGGTAGCCGACATCGGCATCGGTGCCGTCTCCACCATCCTGCGAGTCGGCGCCGAGCGAATAGAGAGCGAAGCCCTGAAGGTTGTCTGCCGGATAAAGGTATCGATAGGGCGCGTTCCACGGGTCTTCCGGCACCTCGCCGTCGAGATAGGGTCCGCTCCAGAAGTCTGTGGCCTCCGGCGGGGGGCGGACCAGGGCGGCGAGCCCTTCCGCAGTGGTGGGATATCTGCCCACGTCCAGGCGAAACGCCTGCAGGGCGCCACGCAGCATTTTGACTTGAGTCTCGGCCGTCTTCACCTTCGACGTGTCGATCCTGCCGAAGAGTTGTGGTCCGACCAGCCCCGCCAGCAGGCCGAGTATGACGAGAACCACCATGAGCTCGATGAGGGTGAATCCTGCATTGGGGGAACCTGCGACCGCCGCCTTGGATGCCCGGCGTCCCTTGCCCGGGCGCGGCCGGCGCGGCGTTGCTTTCCGGGTCCCCCGCTTGCGCGTTGACTGCGGTTCTGTGCCGGGCATCGCGGATCTCTCCGTCCGGTCAAAACGCGATATCGTTGACACTGGTGATCGCAAGAATGATTCCGATCATGATGACACCGAGGAATCCACCGACCAGCACGACGGCCAGCGGTTCGATCAGGGTGAGGAACCGCTTCATGCGCCGGCGGCTGTTCTCGTCATAGAGCGTCGCGAGCGCCCTCAGCATCTCGGCAAGCTGCCCCGATTGCTCGCCGATGCGAAGCAGGCTGTAACCGGTGGGCGTGAGCGCGCGGCGCTTCTCTACCCAAGTTGGCACTTTTTCCGGTTGCTCAATGCCGGTCTGCCCATATTTTGCGGACCGAAGTACCACATATTGGGGTAGCTCCGAGATGATGCCACTATATGTGTAATTGAGGCGCTGGAAGCGCGTTGTAGTGCCAGGAGTTGTTAGGTATTGACGATTTTCCCTTGACCCCAGACCCCAAGCCGACAAATCTTGGCCCCTCGCAACAATCTCGCGACGGGCGACATGTTCATCAGGGCAACCAAGACCCACACCACCGACGGCAAGCCCGTCCGAAGCCATCGCCTCGTGCTCTCCCAGCGCATCGGCGACAAGGTCAGGCAGCGCACGCTCCTCAACCTCGGCACCGACTATCCGGTGCCGAAGGAGAAATGGCGCGAAGTGGCCGAACTCGCCGAGGCGCTGCTGCACGGCCGCCCGCCGCTGCTCCAAGCCGTCCCGGACGTGCAGGCCGCAGCCGAGGACATCGTCGCCAAGCTCAGGGCCAGGGGGTTCCGTGCCGAGGCGATGCAGGAAGAGGCGCGCAAGCCCGAGATCGCCACCGTCGACCTCGATACCCTGGAGCATGAGAACCCGCGCACCGTCGGCTGCGAGCGCCTGTGCCTCAAGGCCCTCGACGACCTTGGCTTCGCCGAAATCCTCCACGGCCTCGACATCAAGGGCCGCGACGGACGCATCGCCAGCGCGCTGATCGTCGCCAGGATGGTCCATCCCGCCAGCGAGCGTGATACCAGCCGCTGGCTCCGCCACGACAGCGCGGCCGCCGAGCTCCTGGGCCTGGAGGGCGACCGCAAGGCGCTGCGGCGCAAGACGCTCTACCGCATCGGCGACCTGCTCTGGCGCCACCGGGCCGCCATCCAGAGGGAACTGTTCAACCGTGAGCGCGCGCTGCTCGACCTGCCCGAGACGATCGCCTTCTACGATCTCACCAACGTCCACTACCACGGCCACACCGACGGCGAGCTTCCCAGGTTCGGGCGCTCCAAGCAGAAGCGCGACGACTGTCCCCTCATCACGCTGGCGCTGGCGCTCGACGGTGCGGGCTTCCCGCGCAGTTGCGAGATCCTGCCCGGCAACGTGAGCGAGCCGGGCACGCTGCACGAGGCGCTGGCCCGGCTCGAGGCGGTATGCGGCGGCACGGCGGCGAAGCCCACGGTGGTCATGGACGCGGGCATCGCCACCGAGGAGAACATCGTCTGGCTGGGCGAGCAGGGCTACGACTGGATCGCGGTCAGCCGCGGTGCCAGGCCTGCGCCGCCCGAGGGCGGACCCGAGGCCCTGCTGATCACCAGCGCGCGCCACGAGGTGCGGGCCTGGCGGCTTGCCAGCGAGGACGGCGAGGCGCGGCTCTACGTCGTCAGCGAGGGCAAGAAGAAGGCCGAGAACGCGATCATCGGCCTGAGGCGGAACCGCTTCGAGGCGGCGCTGCAAAGGCTCCACGGCGGCCTTGCGGTCAAGGGCCGCCTCAAGCGCTACGACAAGGTGCTGGAGAGCATAGGCCGCCTCAAGCAGCGCTTCTCCGCCGTCGCCAGGCACTACGAGATCACGGTCGAGAAGGCGGACACCGGCCCCAATGCCACCGCCGTGCGCTTCAAGCGCAGGCCGCGATACGACGAGGCCGATGAGGGCGCGGGCGCCTATGTGCTGCGCACCAGCCACGTCGACTGGGATATCGAGACGGTCCTGCGGACGTACTGGCGGATCACGGATATCGAGGCGACATTCCGAAGCCTGAAATCCGAACTCGGCCTTCGCCCGATCTGGCACCAGCTCGACCGGCGCATCGCGGCCCACCTGCTGATCGCCGTGCTGGCCTACCACGCCGTGCATCTGATCCGTTCCCGGCTGGCCGCGCGGGACATCCACAAGTGCTGGGCATCGATCCGCGAGAGCATGCGGACCTGGGTGCGGATCACCACGCGCCTGCGCCAGACCGACGGCACCTTGATCGTCAATCGACAGGACACGCGCCCGGCCGCTGAGGTTGCCGCAATCTCCTCGGCGGCGGGCGTGGAACCCGCCATCCACCGCACGAGGACCCGCCTGCCGAACTGACAGAATCCAACAAAATGTAGTGCCATGTTGGAACCGGCCGAGAGAAATATCGCGTTACATCAACACGATAAAGGACATGGGTAGGACAAAAGTGCCAACTTGGGTCTAGTGCCGCCGAAAGCGAGGCGCCGCTGCGGACGTCGCTCGTCGCCTGCTCCAGCATTGCCTTGCGTCGGGTGATTCGCACGCTGCTTGCGGCAAGGCCCAGCGCGTCCAGGAGACCCACCCGACTCGCCAGCATGGCGCTCATGAGTGAAGCCCACTTTGCGGTATCCGTCTCGGTAAACCAGTCGGAAAGGATCGGCAGCGTGGAGAGGCTGTCCCGGACTCGCTGACGGACACCTTCGCGCCGTACGAGCAGAGCAATGGCAAGGGTGATGACGGCAAGAGCTGCTGCCAGCTGCCAGCCGTTGGCATTGAACCAGAGACCGGTGTGCATGACGGCTTCCGCCAGCACGGGCAGTTCATTTCCGGTCTCGAGCAAATTGGCGAATTGAGGGATCACGAAGACAAAGACGAGGAGCACTGCCGCGCAGCCGGCGACGATCAGGATCGACGGGTAGAGCAGCGCGCCGCGCATCTCCGTGGCGACCCGTTGATCGTACTGCATCTGATCGACGGCCTGGCGCAAAGCCCCCGCGAGCTGACCGTTCAATTCGCCGGCCTCCACCAGGCGATAAACGTAGTCCGGAAGAGCCAACTGTCCGGCGCGCAGGGCTTCGAGAAAGCTCTCTCCGCGCATGAGCCCCCTGGACATGGCCTCGAAGGCCTGGGCCAGCGAGGGATGCCGGGTGCCGCTGACTTGAGCCTGCACCGCATTGCCGAGCGAGACACCCGATTCAAGCAGTGTCGCCAATTCGTGAAGTGCCATCATCTGGTCTTGGGCGCCGAGCCGGCGGCGCAACAGCGGAGGCCGCGTTGCGCGGGGCTCCGTCACCTCGACCACGGTATGGCCCTCGGCACTCAGCTCGCGAACCAGGTCGGAAACAGAGGCGGCCTCAGCGACTCCCTTCACCACTCGACCGCTGCGATCGACGATCTCGTACTGATACTCCCGCATCGTGGATCACTCCTCGAGCGTGAGGCGGGTCACTTCTTCCGCAGTGGTGCGACCATGGGAAGCCTTGAGCAGGCCGTCTTCCAGCAGGGTTCGATGACCCTGCTGCAAGGCCAGCGTCTTCAGTTCATTGAGTTTCGCCCCTGAAACGATGAGCTCCTGGAGTTCGCCGGTCACCGGAACGAGTTCGTAGATGCCGGTCCTGCCGGTGTAGCCGGTCCGTTCGCAGGCGTCGCAGCCGTGGACCGTCACCCAGCGGTCGCCGAGCAAGTCCGGAGGGATTCGCTCGAGGCTCTCGCCGAATGCGGAGGGCGGATCGATGGGCTCCGAGCAACGCGGACATGCCCTGCGCACGAGCCGCTGCGCCTGGACCCCGCGCACCGATGCAGCGACCAGAAACGGCTCCACGCCCATGTCGATCAGTCGCGTGAAGCTGGACAGCGCGTCGTTGGTGTGGGCCGTGGACAGCACCAGGTGGCCAGTCATGGCCGAACGGATGGCGATTTCCGCCGTCTCCAGGTCGCGGATCTCGCCGATCATGATGACGTCCGGATCCTGACGCAGAATGGCGCGCAAGGCGCGGGCGAAGGTATAGCCGATCTCCGCGTGCGTCTGAATCTGGGTGATGTTGGGCATCTGGTGCTCGACCGGGTCCTCCACCGTGATGAGCTTCTTGACGCCGTCGTCGATCTCCGTGAGCGCCGAGGCAAGCGTCGTGGATTTCCCCGACCCCGTTGGTCCGGTCACCAGAATGATGCCGCTGCTGGTCTGGAACCAGCGCCGGAACTGGGAGAGATGATCCGCCTCCATGCCCAGATTCGTCAGGACAAGGTCCGCCCGCTCCTTCGCCAGCATCCGCAAGACCACGGACTCCCCGAAGGCGCAGGGCACCGTCGACACACGGATGTCCATCTCCTGGCCGGCAATCCGGGTCGAGATCCGCCCGTCCTGGGGCAGCCGCCGTTCCGCAATGTCGAGGCCCGATACGAGCTTGATGCGGGATGCGACGGCCGGAAACCGCTCGACCGGTTGCGTCTGCTTGGTTTGCAGCACGCCGTCGACGCGCATGCGAACCAGGAAATGCTCCTCCGTCGGTTCGATGTGGATGTCCGAGGCCTTCACGTAGACGGCCTGCGCAAGAAGATTGTTCACGAACTCGATGATCGGCGCCTCTTCGGCCATTTCCGTCAGCTGCCTGGTATCGTCGCCGGAGTAGGGAGCCTGGCTCGCCCGCTCCTTCTTCACGAACTCGAGAAGATGGTCGATCTGGTGGCCGGTAGCGAGACAATACTTGACCGTTTCGTCCGGATAAAAGTAGCTGAGAACGGCCAGAACGCCATGATCCATGATGTCCCGCGCGATACAAAAGAGCTGGCCGTTGCGGCGCCACATCAGCACGCCATTGTCGAGAAACCACTCCTTCTTGATCGGTGCCTCGGAAATGAACTCATAGACGTCTTTCTTTCCGGGAAGCTCCTCCGCGTTGCGGAGATATTCCGCTCCCTGTATTTCGGCGATTCTTTGAAGAAGAAGGTCTTCGGAAATGGTGCCGGTCCGCAGAAGTACGGCGTCGAGCCTGCCGCCGATCGAGCGTTGTATCTGCAGGGCTTTGTCCATGTCGGCCTGCTGAACATCGTTTCTCTCAACCAGCAGTTCGGCAAGGCGCTGCCCGGAATACCCGCCCGATGTGGGTGTGATTCTCGTATGGCGATATGCCAGTCGTGATGGCGCTAAAGGATATGGGCTGGTTCATTTTGGTCAAGCAGCGAGTGCCAGGACTTCGGTTGGGCTGATGTTGTCGTTAGCTGGTCCGGATCGGGCGTCCATGAGCGCATCCCATGCCCGGTCGAAGAGGCCGGATTTGATCAGGGCGCGGAAGGTCAGAACCGCCTGCCCGCCGTCGATCCGCCAGCGCATGCCCGAGCGTTTCAAGCGCTGCGCGACGAGGGTCTTGCAGGCCGCCTCGACCACACCCGAGCCGATGGCGATGCCCTCTTCCTTCAGGGCGTGGTAGCGCATCCGATGGCGGTGCTTTCGGAAGAAGGCCAGCTCGCGCTCGATCTCGGCCGGGTCCCCCTTTGCCCTGTCCAGGAGGTAGCGCAGTGCCCGGATCACCTTGTCGACGCCGCGGGGGTCGTGGCGCAGGATTTCGCGGTGCTTCTCGAACCAGTGGCGCGCCACCGCATGGTCAGAGGCCACGCGGAGATGCTCGCAAGCGTGCCAGAAGTCGATGACCTCGGTCTCGGGCGAGAGGCTTTCGAGGAAGGTCCAGTTGTCGGCGGCCCCGTCGGCGACGGCGCCGATCCTGATCTTCGGGCTCACACGGCGGATATGGGCGACCTCGCTTGCAAGTTGCGCTTTCAGCGCGGCCTTGCCGCTCTCGGGCATACGGCCGAGATAGAGGGTCTTCAGCCGTTGGCCCTCGGCGTCGTGGAAGGAGACCGTGCCGCAAGAGGCCTCGCGCCAGCACGCCTCGGCACGGCCGTCCTCGCCGGCCCGCAGCGCCACCATGACGCCGTCAAGGGAGACGGACGCGGTGACCGCATCGGGCGGTATGCCCTGGGTTTCACGGATGCTGGCCAGCGTCTCCGGGGCGACGCTCTCCCAGTGCTCATGCATGCTCAGGGCCAGGCGCTGCAGCGTGCTCACCGACGGCGTCATTCCGCCCATTTTCGCGAAGAACTCCTCCGCTTCACGCGGCGTACAGTGGCCCATCATCATCAGCCCGAGCTGCGCCGCCGGCCGCGTCAGGTAGTCGTCGATGAGGCCCAGGCTCTCGTCCACCGGCACCAGCGACGTGCTGCTCGCGCCGCTGCGATAGCGCGCACGCCGATAGGTCACGGGACCGAGCGTCGTCATGATCGTCTTCGGCGTCGCCGCCACCCGGACCCAGCTCTGTCCGTCGCGCTCGATCCGGCTCGCACCGTCGTCGCGGCTCTCGGCGAAGGCCCCAAGGAGCTTGCAACCCAAGCCGTTCATGGCGTCCCGCAGCCCCGTCTCAACCGTTTCGAACGTCTCGGCAGACGGGTCAGACCCAGCCTGTTCGCGACAGAACTCCACCACCTGGGCGACCGCTTCGGCGACTTCGGCAGGCAGGCCCAAAAGGTCGATGGACGAGGCGATGAGAGACTGCGACACTGGCATGGGAACGCTCCTGATGTTGGGTCTGATGTTGGGTTGTCGGCGCGGCATCCTACCGCATCTCGCGGTGCGGAGCGTTCCCACCCACCACTGCTGGATGCCGCCGTTGTGACAAAATCCGGCCCTGCACCGGCCGATTGTCACGAAAACCCGATTCTGGCTGCCTACGGCCACCCGCCAATCGCGCTAAATCAATGACTTACGATCGCCATGCCAGACCTACACCCCCCGATGTTGCGGCGTCCGACACGCGTTCCGGCGACTTGGGCATTGGCGGTTGGACTCCAGCGTCTGGTGTCGGTTCACATACCGTAGCAATTACGCCTGCGTCTGACGAGAGGCGCGCGCTCGGACGGCACGGGGATTCAAGCATCTACCACTCCCACACACCCGTCGATTTTAGGCCCCAGAGCAGCAGGGCCACACCGCCGAGATAGGCGCCGAAGGCGACCCTGCTCGTCGCGGGAACCCCGGTTCCCCGGCGCCAGGACTGCAGCAGAACGACCATGAGTCCAGCCACGGCAGCGATGAGGACCAGGGGCGGCAGCCAAGCCGGGCCGAGCCAGGCGCCCAGTCCGGCCATCAACTTCACATCGCCCAGGCCGAGCCCCTCGATGCCGCGGTAGCGGAAATAGAGGAAGCGCAGCAAGAAGAAGCTACCGCCGCCGATCGCCGCTCCGATCAGCGCCTCGGTGAAGCCCGGTGACGGCAGGAACAGCGCCGCCAGCAAGCCGCTCGCCAGCACTGTTGCCGTCAGGCTGTCTGGTAGAATTTGGTGCCGCAAATCGGCGATCACCAGCAGAACGAGCAGCCATCCCAGGAAGCATCCTGCCGCGGCTTGTGCATCGTCTCGCACCAGCACAGCGGTGACGATCACCACAGCGATCATCGCGAATTCCAGAACCGGAACGACGGGCGAGATTTTCGCGCCACAATGAGGGCATCGGCCGCGACGCATAAGCCACGGGATCAGAGGCACCAAGTCAGGGGATACGAGCCTGAAGCCCGAGTCCTGGCAGCAATAGCGCGCGCTAATCACGGCGGTTGTTCCGCCACACGGCACAGCCGGCATCCGACCTTCGGGCTTACGGTCGGCTCACTGCTCGGGCTCTGAATACCCCTTGTCATCCGGAGCATTCCTCGAGCATAGAGCCGTGTCTGGCGGAGCCCATCGATCACCGGCTCGGAGGCACAACGTACGGCGAGAGGCCAACACTCTCAGCAAATAGAATTTGCGCACCAGGAAAATGCGTCGCACCTACCACACGTCCGAAGCGGAAATTACTGACCACCAGGCAGGAGCGGCGGTCCAGGATCGTCGGCGATAAACGAATGCAGGTCCAGACGGTCTCGGATCTGCCGCGTCAGCTCCCAGCCCTCTTCGTGATTGGTGATCACGTACGGCGTCACCATGATCAGCAATTCCGTTCGATCTTCCTGAATGGAGTCGGCACGAAATAGCTGGCCAATCCCTGGCAGTTGCCCGAGGATGGGAACGCCAGTTTCGCCTGCACTTTGGCTGCCGGAAATGAGGCCGCCGAGCAGCAACGATCCGCCGTCCTTGAGCGTCAGGCTGGTGCTGATCTGACGGTTCAGGATTGTGGGAGTGCCCGCTAGGCTCGTCGCTGCGGTCGGCCGCGCTTCGCTGAGTTGCTGCGAAATCTGCAGGTCGACTAGCCCGTTGGCCTGTACAACCGGCTTGATCTCAAGTTGCACGCCGGTCTTGCGGTAGGTGACGTCCTGCAGGATGTTGACTGAATCGACGGTCTGACGATCCTCTTCCGAAATTCGTGTGATTATAGGGATCTCGTTGCCGACATCGATCGTTGCAGTCTCACCGCTCTTGACGAGAAGGCGCGGCCGAGACCGGATTACGACCCGGTCGTCCCTGTAGAACAGGTTCAACGCCGCGCGCGTCTCTCCGGCATTGTCCAGAGTCACCGTCAAGCCTGAGCCGCCAAGACCCAGGCCGCCCAGCGTGCCGGCAAGACCATAGTCATCGACGCTGCCCCTCAAGAGAAACTCGATACCCGATTTCTCCTGATCGGACAGCGTGACTTCCGCAATCAGCACTTCGATCAACGCCGACGGCACGGACCTGTCGAGTTTTTCGATCACGCTTCGAATCTCGGCCCACTCCTTGCCGGAGCCCCGGAAGAGCAGCATGTTGCGATTCTTGTCGACGACGATTCTGGCGCTGGCCGGTTGCGCCTCGGTGGGCCGGGACCCCCGTTCGCCTTCGCCTGCGGCCATCGCGTCCGGCTGAGGTTTGCCGGCCAGACCGGAGCCGAACATGCGGTTCAGGGTATCGGTCAGCTCTTCTGCCTGGGTATTGAGAACCTCGTACGCAAAAACCGCCGAATCGATCGACTCCTTGCGGCGGGAATCCAGAAGACGCGCCCATTGCTCGACGTGGTCGAGCGTGGCCTGGTCTGCCGCGAAGGCGACCATCTTGTCCACCTCCGTCAAGGCGAGAAGTATAATCGAACCGCCAACTCCGCCGGTGCCGATGCTCGCCTGATACCCTTCGGCGTTGAGAACTTCGTTCAGCGCCCGTGCCAAGTCCTGGGACCGCATGAAGACGGGTTCGATAATGACGCCGTAGCGCCCGCGCAGTAACGGCTGGTCGAGCACCTCGATCATGGCGAGAGCACGCGCAAGCATGTCGCTGTTGCCCTTGAGCAGCAGGGCATTGCGATCGGGGTCCTCGATGACTTCCAGGTCCTGGCGGTCGAATGCAGCACTCAACCATCCCCGGACTTGCGGACCGCGAACCACCCTGAGCTGCACCAACTGGAAAATCACGCGATGGCTGGGCGGAACATCCGGCAACGCACGACCGCTGACGAACAGGGGAACATCGCGCGAGGCGATGTCCTGGCTCGGAACGAAGGTTAGGATACCTTCCTCTGCCGCTACGATGTCGACGCCGTACTCGCGCAGAACCCGACGGGCCGTCGCAAAGAGCTGGCGCGGCGGCAGTGGCTCCGTCAACTTGAGAGTCACGAGATCCGACTTGCGTCGCAAGCCCGGTGAAATCAAGAACGACATCCCCAGCTCTTCACCAAAAATTTCGTTGATGAAGGGCACAAGAGGAATGTTGTGAAAGCTGACGCGGATGGGATTTCCGGAGAGATCTTCGCCCAGCCGGTCGGTAATGCCCTCAGCCACCGAACGCTGGATCACCACCCCCGGGGCTCGGGACGTGCGCAACTCCTGCTCCACCGGTGCCTCCGCCGGCACTGGCTCCTCCTGCGCCGCGGACACATATTCCTTTGGCGGGCGGATCGGTTCCGGTAACGGGTCAACCCGAAGTTCCGCACATGCCGACAGTAGCCCCATCACCACCACCAGCATGGCCGGAAAAATGGCGGGACTAGGAAATCTCATCTCGCCTCCCCAACATCTTGGTCATGTGCCTCGGATCTCCCAGCCCGCTGTGCGTCATTCGCGATGGAGGGGAACAACAACAGCTCCTCTTCCGGAAGATCCTCCGCTTTGATCGTGAGACTGTTGTCCGTCACGGAGACCAGAACGCGGCCGTCCGGCAGTGTATCGCCGGCGACAAATCTCTCAATTCCGACGTTCGGAACGGCAAGCAACACTGTGCGCTGATCCTGCACGGTAATCAACCCGACAAAGTTCATCTTCAGGAGTTCGGGATTGATCCTCGGAGCAGATTGCGGGTCCGGCGTGCTCGGTTCGACGGGCTCTTTCGATGACGGCTGAACATTGCCCCAGCGCCGGCTCGCGAGCAGGGACCCAAGATCTTCTCCGGCTGCCAGAGCGGCAACGTGGCCGGACAACGCGTCGACGGGCGCCGAGCGAACCGTCACATCGACTTCCGGCACGTGAACGGGCGTCGCGTACGCCGCCGCGATGGTGGCGCAGCAGGCCAAACCCGCGAGAAGCCAGCGCCGCCAGCCCGACAGTAGCCAGTTCATTGTGCTCCCCGCGGCAGCGATGAGATCCGGGACAGCCGTCGCATGTACGCCACGGCGATCAGCAGAGTTGCCTGTGCTTAAGTTTTGCCGCAAGTATAGACGACACTTCAACGACGGGAAGCAATTACTTGACTCAACGGTCGGCCAACTGATCAATTCGCAGGCGTCTTCACGGCCTGCAATAGTCGGAGGTAGAGCGAAGTGAACGAGGCCTCTCTGGCCCCTGCTTGCGAGCACATCGCGCAGGCAAGCAGAGTTGACCTCGGCGAGCGCCGCTAGGTACAATTGGCACGCCATACTCGATCGAGCATGCGGTCTGTTGCGAATCTGGAGTAGCGTGGACCGTCGAAAGAGATCGTCCATGAGAGCATTGCTGCTATCGGTGATTCTCTCGCTGAGCGTCCTGTTCACCGCTGCAGCATCGGCCGTCTCGGAAGGAGATTTGGCTCCCGATTTCACCTTGCCGACATTGGATGGCCAGGAAATCAAGTCCTTGTCGGCAAGCCACGGCAAAGTTCGCTACCTCGATTTTTGGGCATCCTGGTGCATCGCGTGTCGAGTCTCGATCCCGGAGATGATCGTCATGCAATACGAATTGGGGGAGGAGCGCTTGGCGGTCATCGCCATCAGCGTGGACGAGTGGATCGACGATGCGACCAGGTTCTTGAGTCGCTACTCCGTCAATTACGATAACTTGAGCGATCCGCATGGCAAAATCGCGGAGGCGTATGGTCTGCTGGCCATGCCGACGTCGTTCGTAATCGACCCCAAAGGCCGGATCACGCTGGTGCATCAGGGCTTCAAGCCGGGCGATATGAGGGCCATACGGGCCCACATCGACGAACTCCTCGGTCTGCAGCCGGTGGATCAGCCATGATTCTCCTTGCGCGACGCTTCCTGCCGGTTGCGGCTCTCGTACTCGCGCTGGGTGCTTGCGAGGCCGTTTCTCCCTGGCAGTGGGGCTCGCTCGCGCGTCCGGAAATGCAGTTGGACCCGAACATGTTGCAGAGTGCCCTTTACGAACAGGTCTACGAGAGCAAGGAAGCATCCCGCGGTCGCGCGAAGACGGCGGGCGCCGGATGCGGTTGCAACTAGGTTGAAGTCCCTTTCTCCTCTGACGGCATTGACCATTGCCGCGACCTCGCTTCCCGCGTTTGCCGATTCACAGCCAGTGGAAACGAGCCTCTCCATCGGCACCCCCAACTACAAGGAGGCCGACATCCCCGAGCACTTGCATCTGAGCGGGGACAATCAACGATACGACATCGACATTCATCAGTTCAGGTTGCTGACTCCTGTAGGCCAAGAATGGAGCGCAGGATTGGACGTCTCGCGAGAGACAATGTCTGGCGCCTCTCCGTGGGCAACGGTGATGGGCCCCGATGGAAAGCCCACACTCATCATGAGCGGGGCCACGATCCAGGACGAGAGAACCGAAGTCAGTGTGACGGGCACCCGTTATTTTGAGGATAGCAGCGCAGCATTGACGCTGACGCGATCAGACGAAGACGACTATACGTCCGACGCTGTGGCCGTATCCGGCGAATGGGAAATTAATGGCCCTCTGACCGTATTGTCGGCAGGCTTGAGCTACGCAAGCGACACCATTGAGCCGAGCGATGCCGCTGCATTCGGGCGAATACTGAAGGAAAGCAGGCAGAGTCGATCGCTGTCTCTCGGCGTGTCGCAAGTGATCGACCGCTCCTCCGTCATTTTCACCGGGCTTGGCGTTACCGCGCACACTGGCTACCTGTCGGACCCCTACAAGCTTCGCGACGTGCGGCCCAGAAAACGAACCGAGAGCGCGCTCGGTGTGCGTTATCGACGCTTCCTGGACAATCTGCGCGCATCGTTGCACGTCGACTATCGCTACTACACGGATGACTGGGGAATCGCCTCTCACACACTTCATACCTCGTGGTATCAGAACGTTGGCGCTTCATTTCAGCTGGTCCCAAATGTGCGCTATTACAGTCAGACAGACGCCGACTTTTTCCGTTCAATCGACGATTTTAGCCTGCCGCTGAATGTTGCCCAGTCCAGCGATTTTCGCCTGGCTGCCTACGGTGCAGTGACCGCGGGGTTGAAGGGCGTCATTCATTTTCCGGATTGGTCGGTCACGATCAGCATTGATCGCTATAGAGCCAGCGAAAAATACGGGCTCACGTCCGGTATTGAACATCCCGCTCTGCTGAACTTTACGCTGGCCTCCGTCGCTTTCGAGTACAGGTTCTAGTCATTGGTCCCGTGCGTGCATCGATTCACTGCGATGGGCTGCCCATGCGAACTGCGGCTATATGCACCCACGGAAGAGGATTGTTCTCACGCGATTCGAGAGTGTGTTGAAGAAATCAGGCGCTTCGAAAGGAAGTATTCTCGTTACAGTGAAGACAGCGTGACGACGGCCATCAACCGCGCTGCGGGTGTCGAACCCACCTGTATAGACGAGGAAACGGCCTCCCTCCTAAAGTACGCAGCGGTTTGCTACGAGCAAAGCAATGGGGCTTTCGACATCACGTCGGGTGTGTTTCGTCGCGTGTGGCACCGAGGCCGGCAAACCCTGCCGTCGCACGGAGAAATCGACGCGTGTTTGATCAAAGTGGGTTGGGACAAGGTTCAACATTCCGATGGGAAGGTATACCTGTCTGTGCCGGGTATGGAGCTGGATTTTGGAGGCGTTGTGAAGGAATACGCCGCCGATGCGACTGCCGTTCTCGCCAAGCAACTTGGTGTTCGCCATGGTCTAATCAATCTCGGCGGTGACATCTGTATTGTCGGTCCGCAAGCGAGTGACGAGCCCTGGCCGATCGGCATCGTACATCCGCAGAAGACGAATTCGCCAATTGCCACGGTTTGGCTTTTGGAAGGCGCGCTCGCGACCTCGGGCGGATATGAGCGATTCATGGAAATAGAAGGACGACGGTACAGTCACCTGATCGATCCCCGGACCGGCTGGCCCATCGACGGGCTGTTGAGCGTCAGTGTTGTTGCGGCCCAGGCGGTTGTCGCAGGTTCCATTGCTTCGGTGGCGTTGCTGCAACAGCAAGGGAATGGCTTGGAATGGCTTGAGCGATGCGACACGCCCTATCTTGCCATCGACTCGGAGCTCTCTTGCCATGGCCACCTGGTTGACAGAGTGACTACATGAGACGGCATTACCTGGGGAACGTTGAGAATATGTTCAGTTGACGATGACTGCCAACGGGGTGTAGGTCTGGCATGGCGATCGTAAGAGCCACTTGCAAAACTCCCAGGCGCGGTCTGCTTTTCCCGAGAGCCCGGCGTGAGGACATTGACGGTCGGAACGTAACATGAACTTCGGGACGAGCGGACGTCGCTGGCTGCCGCCGGGGCGCCGATTCGCCGCAAACCGATGCCCATGCGGGCGCATTTTGGACCCGCCGTCGCGATGCGGACATGGCTTTTTGCGCCTCCGCGGAGGGAGGCGTGCCGGCGTGACAGCGACGGAGGCGCCGCTCAGGCCAGGAGGCGCATCAGCTGGTCGACCGTCAGCACCAGGATGCCGAACATCAGGTGGCAATGAACCTTGGCATGGCCGCGCACGCGGACATGGCGGCCCCCGCAGTTGTCCTTCAGCCCACCGTTGATGCGCTCGATGTTCGAGCGCTCGTTGTAGCGCTCGTCCGCCGGGTGGCGGTGACCGACGCCTCTCTGCGCCCTGGCCTCGCGCGCCAGCTCCTCCTTGTACTCCTTGTCGCGAGGGTTGACGTCGATGATCGGGACGTGGCCCAGCAGGTAGCTGTGCCAGCCGATCTCGGGCGCGTCATAGGCTGAGTCCATGAGGTCGTACAGATTGGTGACGCGGTCGGCGGTCATACTCGCCAGCGGGATCGCGGCCTGGCTGTCGTGCAGCGAGGCGGACGTCAGGATGCAACTGATCGGAATGCCGCCATCGGCGGCGTCGATGTGCAGCTTGTAACCGATCCACGATGTGGTATGGCCCCTGGCGTTGCGCTTGGTGCCGACGTCGCAGGCTTTCGGCAGGTCGTCGAGCATCTGGGGCAAGCTCATCGTGAGCTGGCGTTTCACGCGGCGCTCCTCCTTGGGCCGCTCCTCGCCCTTGCGCGGGCGGCCGCGCTTGCGCTTCGGCTTCTCCGCCTTGGGCTTGGGCTGAGGCTTCTCGCGCGCCTCGATCGCCGTCGAGTCGCGCGAGACGTGCCCGACCAGATGGTCTCCGAGGGTCTGCTTGATCAGCGCCTCATGCACGCGAGCGGGCAACGCACTCTCGGAGAACTCCGCAAACGCCCGCGAAAACGTCGCCTCGCTCGGGATCTCTGCGGCATAGGTCCAGCCGCAGAGACGGCGTAGCGTCTTGTCGTTCTCAAGGCGCTCGATCAGGGCGCGCGTCGTGGGTACGTCGAACACCGCCTTGGCGATGAAGGCGCGGGCCAAGGCCGCCCGATCCTCGACCGGCCGACCGGGCAGGCCATGGAAATGGGGAAGGAAGCTCTCGACCCGCGCAAGCTCAAGCACGGTGACGAAGCGCCGGTACCTCTCGCCGAGCGGCCCGAGCTCCTCCTCAAGCCACGGGAAAAGATCCGCTTGAATGTGATGCCAGAATCCGGATAGTGTCTGTCCCAGCGACATGGGGCCGCCCTCTCCGTCGACGTTGTCCGAAACCCGACAGGAACAGAGAGCGGTCCCGATTTCCAGGACAATCTGACCGCCACGGCGGCAAAATCCCGCTCAAATGCGGAATTTTGCAAGTGGCTCGTAAGTCATTGATTTAGCGCGATTGGCGGGTGGCCGTAGGCAGCCAGAATCGGGTTTTCGTGACAATCGGCCGGTGCAGGGCCGGATTTTGTCACAACGGCGGCATCCAGCAGTGGTGGGTGGGAACGCTCCGCACCGCGAGATGCGGTAGGATGCCGCGCCGACAACCCAACATCAGACCCAACATCAGGAGCGTTCCCATGCCAGTGTCGCAGTCTCTCATCGCCTCGTCCATCGACCTTTTGGGCCTGCCTGCCGAAGTCGCCGAAGCGGTCGCCCAGGTGGTGGAGTTCTGTCGCGAACAGGCTGGGTCTGACCCGTCTGCCGAGACGTTCGAAACGGTTGAGACGGGGCTGCGGGACGCCATGAACGGCTTGGGTTGCAAGCTCCTTGGGGCCTTCGCCGAGAGCCGCGACGACGGTGCGAGCCGGATCGAGCGCGACGGACAGAGCTGGGTCCGGGTGGCGGCGACGCCGAAGACGATCATGACGACGCTCGGTCCCGTGACCTATCGGCGTGCGCGCTATCGCAGCGGCGCGAGCAGCACGTCGCTGGTGCCGGTGGACGAGAGCCTGGGCCTCATCGACGACTACCTGACGCGGCCGGCGGCGCAGCTCGGGCTGATGATGATGGGCCACTGTACGCCGCGTGAAGCGGAGGAGTTCTTCGCGAAAATGGGCGGAATGACGCCGTCGGTGAGCACGCTGCAGCGCCTGGCCCTGAGCATGCATGAGCACTGGGAGAGCGTCGCCCCGGAGACGCTGGCCAGCATCCGTGAAACCCAGGGCATACCGCCCGATGCGGTCACCGCGTCCGTCTCCCTTGACGGCGTCATGGTGGCGCTGCGGGCCGGCGAGGACGGCCGTGCCGAGGCGTGCTGGCGCGAGGCCTCTTGCGGCACGGTCTCCTTCCACGACGCCGAGGGCCAACGGCTGAAGACCCTCTATCTCGGCCGTATGCCCGAGAGCGGCAAGGCCGCGCTGAAAGCGCAACTTGCAAGCGAGGTCGCCCATATCCGCCGTGTGAGCCCGAAGATCAGGATCGGCGCCGTCGCCGACGGGGCCGCCGACAACTGGACCTTCCTCGAAAGCCTCTCGCCCGAGACCGAGGTCATCGACTTCTGGCACGCTTGCGAGCATCTCCGCGTGGCCTCTGACCATGCGGTGGCGCGCCACTGGTTCGAGAAGCACCGCGAAATCCTGCGCCACGACCCCCGCGGCGTCGACAAGGTGATCCGGGCACTGCGCTACCTCCTGGACAGGGCAAAGGGGGACCCGGCCGAGATCGAGCGCGAGCTGGCCTTCTTCCGAAAGCACCGCCATCGGATGCGCTACCACGCCCTGAAGGAAGAGGGCATCGCCATCGGCTCGGGTGTGGTCGAGGCGGCCTGCAAGACCCTCGTCGCGCAGCGCTTGAAACGCTCGGGCATGCGCTGGCGGATCGACGGCGGGCAGGCGGTTCTGACCTTCCGCGCCCTGATCAAATCCGGCCTCTTCGACCGGGCATGGGATGCGCTCATGGACGCCCGATCCGGACCAGCTAACGACAACATCAGCCCAACCGAAGTCCTGGCACTCGCTGCTTGACCAAAATGAACCAGCCCATATCCTTTAGCGCCATCACGACTGGCATATCGCCATACGAGAATCACACCCATGCCAACGTGCGCACTCGCCAACGGGATTACACAGCTTATTTGACTGTCAAGCGCCACGACTAATCAGACAAAGAAAGCGAAATCCTCCGTATTGTTGAATGGGAAGCGTAGAGCGCCTGCCGAGTTCTCGACGCCGAGGTAGCGGCGCAGCGCCTTGTGCACGTGCTTCGGGTAGATGATCGTCCCGTAGGTATCGTCGCGGCGGAGCGTCGTGGGGTCGATCTTGTAGGCGAAGTGCAGGCCGTCCGTCTCGCCCACCGCGCGCCCGGTCCATGACCGGTTCTTCTCCATGACCACGTAGCTCCCGATCGGCCAGTGATCCTTGCCGTTCCCGGAATTGTAGAAGTTGGTGCGGCCGAAGTCCGAGCCGATCACCACCACCATGCGATCGGCGACGCCATGCTCCTCGGCGTAGTTCCACAAGTAATCGACCGCGCTGGTGAGATTCCCGAACAGCCATTCGTGGAGGGGATCATGATTGGAGTGGGTGTCGAAGCCACCGAGCCACAGGTCTGCGCTGACCGCGACCCCGGTCTTGAAGGCCAGCACCGTCAATTGTGCTTGGTGACGTAAAGTACTGCGAAAGTCTTGCCCCTCCTCTGGTTCCTCGAGTTCATCTTCAGGCGGGATCGCATCGGCGTATACTTTCAAGCCTTCAGCCGAGAATGCGGAGAGGTAAAACGAGCGATGGCGCAACAGGACGACCGGGGCAGGCGGTCAAGGACGCCCCACGCCGCCTCGCACAGCCAGACCGTACGCGGTCGGCCGATCTGAACCGTCCTTCCCCAGTGTCGTGCAGATAGAGCTGCCCCTCCCGGTAGGAGCGCCATTGGAGGGTGAGGATCTCCGACTTGCGGCACCCGGTGAGCAGCAGCAGGCACAAGGCGGCCACGTGCAGGGGGCGTCTGGCCTCGTGCCGGCCCAGCACGCAGGCGAGGCGGCGATACTCCTCGGGGGTCAGAAAGCGCTCGGATCCGCCCCTGCCGGTAGCGGCGGATGCCGGCGCAGGGGTTGCTGTCCTCCGGGCGGTATCCCCAGACCTCGGCCTGTTGCATGATGACCGAGAGAATCGGCGCCGAGCGGTTCGCGGCAGCGGGCGTCGCGTGGAGAGAGCGGAACCAGGCCCGCACGTCCTCCCGGGTTATCTCTCCGATGGGCCTGCTCGCGAAGAAGGGCAGTATCTGCCTGTAGAGGTAGTCGCGGTTCACTTTCAGGGTGCGCGGCTTCCAGCGGCGCCTGTAACGGTCGAAGACCTCCTCGGCGACGATCTCGAAGAGGGTGCCGCCGGGGTCCGCCGCGGCGGGCTCCCGGCCGTCGCGCAACGCGGCGAGCATGGACCTGGCCCTGGCCCGCGCTTCGGGCTCGGCGATCGCCGCCGCGTCGCCTATGATCTTCCAGACCCGTTTGCCCCTGTGCTGGCTGTGGATGAAGTAGCGCCGGGTGCCGGAGGGCATGACCCGGACGCCGTACCCTTTCAGCTCGGCGTCCCGGACATCGCGCACCTTGCGGCTGGGTCGAAGGGCATCGACTCGGCGCTGGGTGAGACGGATGGGTGGCATGATCGCGCGTCATCGATCTGTTGCAGCGGGGTGCGGAATCAGCTTGAATTCCGCGCCCGGTGGCAATAGAAACGGATGACTATCTCAATCGAATCAGTTACTTAGCACAGAAGGTGCGTGTTTCCGTGCGAACGGAAACGCTCTAAACCGCGCTTGTCGAGGCCCGTAGCGGGCGGTTAGAACCCTCGCAAGCGCCGGCGCGGCGCGGCGAACACGAGCGGGAGGCCACGGGCCATGAGCAAAGTCATCATCACGTGCGCGGTCACGGGGTCCATCCATACCCCCACCATGTCGCCGCACCTGCCGGTCACGCCGGACGAGATTGCGGCCGACGGCGTGGCGGCGGCCGAGGCCGGCGCCTCGATCCTCCATCTGCACGCCCGAGACCCGAACGACGGCCGCCCCACGCCCGATCCGGACGTCTTCATGGCCTTCCTGCCGCGCATCAAGCAGCAGTCGGACGCGGTCATCAACATCACCACCGGCGGCGGCCTCGGCATGTCGCTCGACGAGCGCCTCGCCGCGCCGCGCCGCGCAAGCCCGGAGATGACCTCGCTCAACATGGGCTCCATGAACTTCGGCATCTACCCGATGCTGAACCGCTACAAGGAGTTCAAGTACGACTGGGAGAGGCCCCATCTGGAGGGCACGAAGGACTTCATTTTCCGAAATACCTTCAAAGACATCGAATACATTATGAAGGATTTAGGTGAGGGCCACGGCGTGCGCTTCGAGTTCGAGTGCTACGACGTCGGCCACCTCTACAACCTGGCCCATTTCGTCGACAGCGGCATGGTCAAGCCGCCGCTCTTCGTGCAGACCATCTTCGGCATCCTGGGCGGCATCGGCGCCGACCACGAGAACCTGATGCACATGCGCCGCATCGCCAACAAGCTGTTCGGTGACGACTACCGCTGGTCGATCCTGGCCGCCGGCCGCCATCAGATGAGCTTCGTCACCATGGGCGCGATGATGGGCGGCAACATCCGCGTCGGGCTGGAGGACAGCCTCTTCCTCGGCAAGGGCGAACTCGCGCCGTCGAACGCCGCCCAGGTGGCCAAGGCCAGGCGCATCGTCGAGGAACTCTCGCTGGAGGTGGCGACGCCTGCCGAGGCGCGCGAGATGCTGGGCCTCAAGGGCGGCGATCAGGTCGACTTCTGAGCCCGGCACGCCCGATCCCGAACCGCGCATGAGCACCGCAGACACCGGCAGCGATGACGCCACCGCCGGGTGCTTCCAGCGGGACGGCGTCGTCCATCTTGCGGGCGCGTTCACTGACTGGCTCGAGATCCCCTGCGCGCCGGTGTCGAGCGCAACATGCGCACTCCCGGCCCCTACACCCGCGAGTACGAGCCCGAAGGCTCGAAGGGCTACTTCTTCGGCGACTATTGCAACTGGTCGCGCGTGCCCGAGTATCGCGACTTCGTGTACCGCTCCCACGCGGCGGCGCTCGCCGCACGGCTCATGGGCTCGGGCACGGCGCGCTTCTTCCACGAGCACGTGCTGGTGAAGGAACCGCGTACCGAGTCACGCACGCCGTGGCACCACGACCTGCCCTACTACTGCATCGACGGGACGCAGTGCGTGAGCTTCTGGACTGCGCTCGATCCCGTCCCCCGCCCAATATGCCTGGAGCTTGTCGTGGGCTCGCACCGCTGGGGCAAGTCGTTCATGCCGAGAAAGTTCATTGGCGTGGACTATCAGCGCGAAGGCGAGGCGCTCGATACCATGCCGGATATCGACGGGCGCCGGGACGACTACGAGATCGCGTCCTTCGACATGGCGCCGGGCGACGCCATCGCCTTCCACTTCCTCACCGTCCACGGGGCGGCGGGCAACGAATCGGCGTCGGCGCGGCGCCGCGCCTTCGTTCACCGCTGGGTCGGCGACGACATGCGCTTCAAGGTGCGCCCCGGTGAGGTTTCGCCACCCTTCCCCGAGGTGCACCGGCGGCTGCGCGACGGCGATCCCCTCGACGACCCCGAATTTCCCCTCGTCTGGCCGTCAGGTACCTAACGGCCGGGCCGCCGCAGAGCTTTCCGGCGTGGGCGCCCGACGCCCGAGGAAACCGAGAATAGTCCCGCTTCAGAAATTCTCGGCGCGGAAGCTGCGATGACAGCCGCCGCAGCCAGCGCCGACCGGGCCGAAGGCGCCCTGCAGGCTCGCGAGATCCTTGCCGGCCGCCTCCACCATCGCCTCCAGCGCCACGGTGAGCGCGTTGGCCTTCTCCATCACCGCCGGGAAGGTGGTCCAGATTTCGGGCAAGGCCCGAGTCTTGCCCGGAACGGCCTGGTTGTCGGAGCCGGGCGGCCACATCGCGCCTGCGTCCATGGTGGAGAGCGCGAGCAGGCTCTTGGCAACCCCGGTCGCCTGCGCCGCGTCGTAAGGCACTTGCCCCTTCGCGATCGCTGCGAGCTGGCCCATGAAGAAGCCGTTGAGCTGCATGTATGCGATGCGAGCCTTGATCGCGCCCGAGTGATCCTGCTGGGCGCTTGCTGCGCCCGATCCGGCGAATACCGCCAGCGCCATCGCCACCGCCACAACGCCCGCGATCCACGTTCGTCTTCTCATTGTTGCCCCCCTTGCCCGAGCCTTGCGGGCCCTATTCCCTGCTTGAATGCTACCCCTCCCCGCCGCCATCGCCAAATGGCGCCCGAGCCTATCGGCGATCTTTGTAGTAGAAGGGAAGCCAATACCCGTCACCTCACGTTCCCTTTCCGGCGCTACAATGACGAAATACACCAAACTCAAACACCACCTGTCGGAACGGAAGGCCATGCCGGAGAGCAATCCTTCGGAACGGGAACTAAGGCCGCCGCACACGGGGAGCCGGAAACGGCGCGACCTGATTGCAGAGGCCGATCGCATCCGGACAATGACCGCCGGTCCTCTGGAAGACAGCGTGGTTCTTCTGCGTCGGGATCGCGATAGCCGATGATCCGGGTGGAGGTGTCGATCAGGATCAGGATTCGCGACCTGAACGCAGCTCGTCCAGATCGCCCTCCCACCCAGAGCCACGCAGCCGGCGGGCCTCGTCGACGCTGAGTGGCTCCGCCGCGAGGGTGCGCAGCGCGTAGTTGATCGCCTCCCGCTTCGTCGTCAGCCGGTAGCGGCGCATGACCTCTGCGCAGGCGTCGTCGTCGATGTCTACGTTGGTGCGTGCCATACACGTTCGATACACCATCTTCGCCCCGTGTCCAGCGGTTGCCCGCTTGCGTTCGCCCGCCTGCCGCGCAAGATGGCGGCCGGCAGAGGAAAGGCACGGAATGAGCGAACCGGGCGAGGCCCGCTACGTGGTCGCGACCGACGTCGGCGGCACCTGCACGGACGCGGTGCTGTTCGCGGCCGGCGAGCCGGTGCGCCTCGGCAAGGCGCTCTCCACCCCGCCCGATTTCGCGGACGGCGTGCTCGCCGCTGTCGGTGCCGCGGCCGACGACATCGGCCTCGCAACGGACGAACTGCTGGCGCGGACGGTGCTCTTCATGCACGGCTCGACGGTCGTGGACAACACGCTGTTCACCCGCTCGGGCGCCAGGACCGGCCTCATTACCACCGAGGGCTTCGAGGACACGCTGGTCATTACCCGCGGCGCCTACGGCCGCTGGGCCGGCCTCACCGAGGACGGCATCAAGCACCCGGTGGCGACCGACCGCGCCCCGCCGCTGGTGCCCCGCGCAAAGACCAGGGGCGTGCCGGAGCGGGTCGACTACAAGGGTGCCGTGCTGCGCGCGCTGGACGAAGACGCGGTGCGCCAGGCGATCCACTCGCTGGTCGAGGACGAAGAGATCGAGGCGCTCGCGGTCTCCTTCCTCTGGTCCTTCTACAACGCCACGCATGAGCAGCGGGTGGGCGAGTTGATCCGCGAGGCCGCTCCCGGCGTCTACGTCACGCTCTCCAGCGAGATCGCGCCGGTACCGGGCGAATACGAGCGCGCGTCGACCACCGTCATCAATGCCTACGCGGGGCGTATCGCGAGCGATTACATCACCAGCCTGCAAACGCTGCTGCAGGCGCGGGGCTACGGTGGGCCGCTGCTGGTGATGCAGGGCTACGGCGGGCTGCTGCCGGCAGACGAGGCCGCCGAGCGGGCGGTCGGCATGCTCGAATGCGGGCCCGCCGCCGGCGTCATCGGCAGCCGCCATCTCGGCCGGCTCATGGAGGACGACGACATCATCGCCTGCGACATGGGGGGCACCACCTTCAAGGTGGGCGTGATCCAGGGCGGCGCCATCGACTACGCCCGCGAACCCATGGTCGACCGTTACCACTACGTGGCACCCAAGATCGAGGTGGTCTCCATCGGCGCCGGCGGCGGCAGCATCGTGGCGCTGGACCCGGCCACCAGCGTGCCGGGCGTGGGCCCGGCGAGCGCCGGCGCCAGGCCGGGGCCGGTCTGCTACGGCCTCGGCGGCGAGGAGCCCACGCTCACCGACGTCATGCTGCTGGTGGGCTACATGGACCCCGGCACCTTCCTCGGCGGTACCATCTCCCTCGATGCCGCGACAGCGCGCCGGGTCTTCGCGGAGAAGGTCGCTCAGCCGCTCGGCATGAGCGTGGAAGACGCCGCCATCGGCATCTACCGTATCGCCGCGGCGCAGATCACCGATCTGATCCATGAGATCACCGTGGAACGCGGCCTCGACCCCAGAGACTTCGTGCTGCACGCTTTCGGCGGCACCTGCGGCCTGCTCTGCGGCGTGTTCGGCGCGGAGCTGGGCGTCAAGCGGATCGTCGTGCCCTACACTGCCTCGGTGAACGCCGCCTTCGGCCTGCTCTCGGCCGATATCGTGCACGAGTACACTGTCACCAAGACACTCCCCATGCCGAGCCCGGCGGCGGAAATCAACGAGATCTACGCGCCGATGGTGGCCCGCGCCCGCGAGCAGCTTGCGGCCGAAGGGTTCGCCGAAGACGCAATCGCCCTCGACTGGTCCATCGACCTGCGCTACGGACGACAGGTGCACGAGGTGACGACGCCGGTCGCAGGCGGCGGGCCGATGGACGACGACGCCGTGGGCTGCCTCGCCGCGGACTTCGAGGCGCTCTACGAGCGTAAGTTCGGCAAGGGCTCGGCCTACCGCGCCGCCGGCATGGAGATGACGATGTTCCGGCTCACCGCGCGCGGCATGGTGGAGCGGCCCCGCATCGAGCGGGCGGCGCTGGACGGTTCCGATCCCGGCGCGGCGCAAATCGGCAAGCGCGACATCTTCGTGGAGGCGGAAGGCGGCTTCGCGCCAGCCGACATCTACGACTTCGAGCGGCTCGCGCCGGGCAACGTCGTCGCCGGCCCCGCCGTGATCCACACCCCGATCACGACCATCGTCGTCCAGGCCGGGCAATCCGGCCGGGTAGACGCCTACCGCAACATCTCCATCGAGCTCGGCTGAGGCCCGCCATGGACCCGATCACCTTCTCCATCATCCGCCACCGGCTCTTCCGCGTGATCGACGAGGCGGTGATCACGCTCAAGCACGTCTCGGGCAGCGCGATCACCAACGAGGGCCACGACCTCATGGTCTCCCTCTACCGGGCGGACGGCTCGCTGCTCATGGGGGGCGTCGGCTTCCTCCACCACCTGACCAGCGCCGCCGAGGCGTGCAAGGCCGTCATCCGCCGCTTCGAGGGCGATATCGGCGAAGGCGACGTATTCCTCACCAACTGCCCCTACACCGCAGCGCTGCACACGTCCGACATCTATCTCGTGGCGCCGATCCACCATGAGGGCCGGCTGGTCGCGTGGAGCGCCTGCTTCGTCCACGTCTACGACATCGGCGCCATGGTGCCCGGCGGCTTCAGTCCGGATTCGCGCGACATCTTTACCGAGGGCTTCAGCTCGCCCGGCATCAAGCTGGTGGAAGGCGGCGAGATGCGCCGCGATGTGATGGACACGCTGCTCAACATGGTACGCGCGCCGGAGATGGTGGCGCTCGACCTCTCCTCCATGATCGCGGCCAACAACGTGGCGCGGGAGCGCATGGGCGCGCTGATCGACAAGTACGGAGCGGGCCCGGTGGACGAGGCCTGCGGCGCCCTGGTCGACCAGTCCGAGACGCTGCTCCGCAAGCGCCTGCGCGAGCTGCCGGATGGCCGCTGGGAGGCGCGGCAGTACTTCGACATCGAGGGCGAGACCTGCCGGGTGCTGCTCGCCATGACCAAGGAGGGCGACGAGCTCACCTTCGACTTCACCGGCTCCAGTCCGCAGTCGCACTACGGCATCAACTGCACTTACTGGGCCTCGTGGGGCGGCTTCTTCGCTCCCCTCTTCCCGCTGCTCTGCTACGACATCACCTGGAACGACGGCGTGCTCAGGCCCATCAAGATGATTGCGCCCGAGGGCTCGGTGGTGAACTGCACGCGGCCGGCGCCGGTCTCCCTCGCCACCGTGGGCGCCATCCAGTCGGTCAACAACGCCGCCTGCACCTGCATCGCCAAGATGCTGTCGGCGAGTGAAAAGTACGCCGAGGAGGCGACGGCGGTCTGGCACGGCAGCCACTTCGCCATCTTCATGTTCGGGCTCAACCAGCGCAGGCAGGAGGCCATCGGCATCCTGACCGAGACCTTCGGCGGCGCCGGCGGTGCGCGCACCTGGGCCGATGGCATCGATGTCGGCGGCGAGATTCCCAACCCCATCGGCCGCATGGCCAACGTCGAGACCACCGAGGCGACCTTTCCGGTGCGCTACCTGTTCCGCCGCGCGCGGCCAGATACCGGCGGGCCGGGGCGCTGGCGCGGCGGCAACGCCCTCGAGTTCGCCCTGGTGCAGCACGATTCGCCCGAGGGCGGCATCAACTACGTGGTCTCCGGCAAGGGCACCGAGTTCTCCATGAGCGAGGGGCTAGGCGGCGGCTACGCCGGCGCGCCCTGCGCCTACCGCTGGGTGCACAACAACGAGGCCGGCGAGGCTGGACGCAACGTCAACCCCTTCCCCACCTCGCTGAACGAGATGACCGGCGAGGCCGAGACGATCTCGTGGGGCGTCTTTCCGCTCAAGGGCGAGGATGCGCTCTACGTCCGCTCCGACGGTGGCGGCGGCTTCGGCGACCCGCTGGAGCGCGAGCCCGCACGGGTGCAGGCCGACATCGAGGCCGGCATGGTCTCGGTGGAAGTCGCCGCCTCGGTCTACGGTGTGGTGATAGCAAACGGCGCGGTGGACGAGGCAGCGACCTCCACACGCCGCGAGACCCTGCGCGCCGCCCGCCTCGCCGCGCCGACAGCAGTAGCGGCTGAATGAGCGAACGCGCTGCGACTGAGGGAAATAACGCCGGGCCGATAGGCCCGGACGGCGCGACTGCGCCGCGCGCGTAGCGCGGAGCCAAGCGAGCGGAGCGAGCGCCCGGCGACTGAGGGAACATGAATAACACAACCCGCATCTCCGCCACGCTCGTGGTGAACGAAGACCGCGCCATCGCGTGTGCGGCCTGCGGTCATGTCCTGGGGCCGGCTGGGCAACCTTGGAAAGCATCCGCTAGGCTCGACGAGCAGCCGATGCAGGGCGCCGGCGGCACGCCCTACAGCAATGCCGAGCGGGTCCTGCTGCGGCGCTTCTTCTGCCCCGGCTGTGGTGCCCTGCTCGACACCGAATCGGCGCTCGCGGACGACCCCTTCCTCACTGACATCGTGCGGGTGTAGGCTTTCTGGGGCCGAGTGTGCGCTGCGTTCTGGTGGTCCCAACTGATACGCTTCGCAAGACCGACGAAGTTGCAGTTTGTCTAGTTCGTGGAGGGCACAATGGGCATACGACGGTCGCAGGCTGACGCAGTCGGACCCCAGCCGAATCGGCGGACCGACCTGAGCGGTCGCAAGAGTGGCGAGCCGTCCACGCCGAGCCGCCAAGGCTTCGTCGCGGCATATCGGAACTTCACGGAGGAAATTGACCTGGCGACCCTCGCGCTCGACCCGGGCGAGCTATTCGGGAGCATCCGCAAAGAAGCACAAGGGCGCGATGTTCGGTTGTAACGCCGGTGCTTTACTTGCTCGATACCAACGTCGTGTCTGAGCCGCTGCGACCCCGACCGGCCGCCAGCATCATGCGCCGACTGCGGCAGTACGACGGAGAGATCGCAATTCCGTCTCCGGTCTGGCACGAGTTGCGGTTCGGGTGCGACAGGCTGCCGCTCTCGCGCCGCCGGGATGCGGTCGAGCGCTACATCGAGACCGTGGTGCTGCAGAGTTTTCCGGTGCTCGACTACGACCGTGAGGCCGCCGACTGGCATGCCAAAGAGCGCGCGAGGCTCGTCGCGGCGGGCAAGACACCGCCGTTCGTCGACAGTCAGATCGCGGCGATCGCGTGCGTCAACGGCTTGACGCTGGTCACATCGAACATGGACGATTTCCGCGAGTTCAGGGAATTGACGGTGCAAAGTTGGGTATAGGTCGGATTCGGGACAAGGTAGTGCGGCCTACCGGCGATTCGCCGTGTAGGCCCGGCAGGTAAGCAATCATATGCACGACATTGCCATCCGTCAGGAGATCGTCGAACGGGTCGTCAAGCGGCGCGGGCGGATGCGCCTCTTCGAGCGGCTCGATCCCGCGTGCACCGCGGCGGTCTACATCGACATGCAGGTGACGTTTCTCGCGCCAGGTGCGCCGGTGGAGGTGCCGATGGCGCGCGCCATCGTGCCGCAGATCAACGGGCTCAACGCGCGGCTCAGGGCGCTGGGCGTCCCCATCTACTGGGTGGCCCACGCGAATACGAGCCGCCACGGCGCGTCGGACTGGCCGGGCTTCTTCGACCATTTCGTCTCCGACGAAGCACGGGCGCGCACCATCGCCGGGCTCGCGCCGGGCGCGGATGGCCAACAGCTCTGGCCGGATCTGGAGGTCGCGGACGATGACACGGTCCTCTTCAAGAACCGCTACAGCGCGCTGATCCCCGGCTCCTCGTCGCTGGAGACGATGGTGCGCGGCCGCGGCATCGACACGCTGCTGATCGGCGGCACCAAGACCGACGTCTGCTGCGAATCGACCGCGCGCGACGCCATGATGCTCGACTTCAAGACCGTGATGCTCGCCGACTGCTGCGCCGCACTCTCCGACGAGGAGCACCGCAACGCGCTGGAGACCATCATCCAGCAGTTCGGCGACGTGATGACCGCGGACGAGGTCGTGGTGGCCCTTGAGTCCCGGTAATCCCTCGCGCTGCGCCGCACCTACTGCCCGGCTTCCGGTTCCCTGCCGGCGCTGAAGAACCCGTTGAAGATCTGCTCGGGCGTCGTGGCGGTCGCGTCGCGATGGCCGCGCAGCACGCCGCCCACCTCCTCACCGGCGGGGCCGTAGAACTCGCCCAGCATGGTTCCCGTGAATCCACCAACGCTGTGCTGAGCAGGCGTGCCGCCGCTGTCGTGGCCTTCCCAATCGGCGGCGAAGCGTCCATCCACGATGCTGCCCATGATGTCGATCACGTTCGTATCCGCGACAGGCTGCCTGCCCAAATTAGTCGCGTCTCGGTCGAACCGAGTAAAATCGGTAACTTGTCCGCCAATGTCGCCGCTATCCAAGTCCGCACTGAGGGATAAGGATCCTTCCAGGAGCTCACTACCGGTACGGCGGTTGGGGTCTCCCGTATCCCAAATGTTACCCAGGACGTTTCCTTCATAGCTGGCGCTGCCCAGCGCCGACAGAGGCTCGGACGGAGTCCTCACACCGTAGGTGCCGAAAAACTCGTAAACTATTCCATCATAAGGCGACACACCGGGTCGCTGCTCGAACGTGTACCACCGGACGGTGGCTACGTAATCCCTCGGAGCGGGATCGTCGGCGGTGCCGAGATTGGTGTAGAGCTGCACGGCGTACCGATGGCCGTCATGGGTCGTCTCGCCGAAAATGCTGTCGTATGACGCAACCTCACTCGTGTCGAAATCAATACTCGCTCTCTCGCCCTCCAAGACATAACTGACGACGATCTTTCCCGTGCTGGTTCTCACGATTGACTCGATATAGGCGCTGTCGTCTTCCGGCGACGACACGCCCCTCGTATCTTCCGCGTAGTCCCGTCTGACATGAACGGAAAGCGGCGAGAACGCCAGGCCTTCCAGACTTGCCAGCGTGTCCTGATCGCTATCCGCGTACCAGGAGCCCAACGGGCTGGCGACGAAGCCGCCAACGACAATGGAATCGTCCGGAGGATCGTCGCTGCAAGCCGAGAGCACGCCCCCCAGCAGGGCGGCGCCCGTAATGATCGTCATCACTCGACTGACTGAGGCGGCCATGGCGCTCTCCCTGTCTGAGCCACCCGGACGTTATGACAACTGTGAAGAAATTGTTATGGAAGCATAAGAAAAGTGAACAGACTGTTACTTTCTTCAATCTCCATATGAGCCCACCCGCGTCGCGCACGCCACCCGGCACCGATAACAAACAAGCGACCCCGAGCGTATCGTAAGGCCACGTTCCTATACCGATTCGGCGGACCGCGCCATTGCTGCTAACATTCGGCCCGCGCTGGCGGAATCGCGTGCCGACCGGCGTAACGCACGAGCCGAAGCGGAGACTGCGGGTGGCGTTGAGCACGTTGAAGGAGATGGCGGGGACGCGGCGGGCCAAGTTCGGCACGCTCGTCATCGAGCTAACCTCGCCGGGTATCGGCTACATCCTCAAGGCCGCCGGCGCCCAGTTCGTCTTCCTCGACATGGAGCATTCCGGCTTCGGCTTCGACACGGTGAAGCAGGTCCTGCGCTACATGGAGGCTGCGGAGCTGCCGACCATCGTACGCCCGCCGTCCCGTCACTATCACCACATCGCCCGTGCGCTCGACATGGGCGCCGAAGCGATCCTGCTGCCGATGGTAAGCTCGGGCGAAGAAGCTGCGCGCATCGTGGCGCACGCGAAGTATCCGCCGCACGGGCATCGCGGAGTGGCGCTCGGCGTCGCCCACGACCGCTACGCGCCCGGAGCCCCGGTGACCAAGCTGCGCGCCGCCAACCGTCGGGTTGCCGTGTTCCTGATCGTCGAGACCCGGCAGGGCATTGAAAACGTGGAAGCAATCGCCGCCACGGACGGAGTCGACGGCATCTGGATCGGACATTCCGACCTCAGCACCTCCCTCGGCGTTCCCGGCCAGCTCGACCACCCCGATGTCATTGCGGCGGAGGAGCGGGTCGCGCGCGCCTGCGTCAAGAACAAGAAGTCCTTCGGCTGCCTCGTCATGAGTGTCGAGAGCGGCGTCGCTGCCTACCACAAGGGCTACGACATGATCTGCTACTCCGGCGACGTCTGGCTGATGCGGGAGACGCTGCGCCACGGCATCGACGATCTGAAGGCCGCGCTCGCCGGCCGGCGGAAGGGATAGGCGGATGCCGAGTGCCGCGCTGCGCGCCATGATGGGCACCAAGCGGCCCAAGTTCGGCACGTTCGTGATCGAGTTCGACAGCCCCGGCATGGGGCAGATTCTCAAGGCCGCCGGCTGCGAGTACGCGCTCCTCGACCTGGAGCACTCCGGTTTCGGCTACGACCAGCTCAAGCGGATGCTGCGCTTCTATCAGGCGGCAGACCTGCCGGTGATCGTCTCCACCGTGGGCGGCGACTACGACATGGTCGCGCGTGCGCTCGACATGGGGGCGGACGGCATCCAGCCGGCCAAGGTCGGCAGCGCCGTCGAGGCGCGCGCCATCCTCGATCACGTCCGCTACGCGCCGAAGGGTGCGCGCGGCGTCGCCGTCGGCATCGCCCACGACCGCTACCATCAACGCCCCGCAGCACCCGCGCTCCGCGCCGCCAACCGGGACGTGGTCTTTTTTCCAAAGGTAGAAACGCCTGACGCAATTGACGACATCGAGGCGATCGCCGCGCTCAAGGGAGTCGACGGCATCTGGATCGGCCATTTCGACCTGTCGGTCGCCATGGGCATCCCGGCAAAGTTCGACCATCCGAAGTTCCAGGCGGCGATGCAGCGGGTCGCCGCGGCATGCGCGCAACACGGCAAGTCGCTCGGCCGCATCTACGAAGACACCGAGACCGGCCTGGCGCTGCATGATCTGGGCTTCGATTTCCTATGCTATTCTGGTGACAGCTGGCTGGTTCAGCGCGGTGTCGCGGAGGGCATTGCCGCGCTGCGCAAGGCCTGCCGCGGACCGCGTACAGGCGTCGCTGGCCAGCGTTAGTTTGGAGGAGAGCGCGGCGCCGCCGCGCTGAACAAGGGGAGGCCATCAATGGCAACCATGTCCATACGGTCCGCAATTGGCGGGATCGCCGCTCTTGCACTGCTCGGCGTGGGGTCAAGCGCCGCCTGGGCGGAAAGCGCTGCCGAGATCGCAGTGCGCGAGGCCCAGAAATATTCCGGCACCACGATCAACGTGTTCTGGGAAGCCGGGTTGCAGGCGCTGGGCCCGCAGAACTTCTCCGGCCCGAAGTGGGAGGAGCTCACCGGGATCAAGGTGAACATCATCGAAGCCCAGCACGACGAGATGTTCCCCAAGATGATGCAGGAGCATCGGGGCGGCACCGGCGCCTATGACGTCCTGAACGTGGTGCCCGCCTGGATGGGTGACATGGTGCGTGCCGGTGCGGTCGAGCCGCTCGACGAGTACGTCGACAAGTATGGCTATCGGGCGGAGCTCGACGATATCGGCGACGTCTACCGCGAGAACCAGATGCGGATCGGCGACACCATCTACGGCTTCCCGGATGATGGCGACGTGTTCATCCTCTACTACCGCAAGGACGTGTTCGAGGAGATGGGTCTCTCGGTGCCGACCACGTGGGACGAGTTCTACGAGGTCAGCAAGGCGATCACCGACGCCAAGGCGCCGGACATGTACGGCTCCGCCTTCATGCGTGCGCGCGGCCTCCTGCAGTACTTCTACCAGGAGCGGGCGCGGGTCGAGGGCTGCAAGTTCTTCGACGCCGAGACCATGAAGGCGACGATCAACGGCCCCGGCTGCGTCAAGGCGCTCGCCGGCATGGTCAAGGACAACACGACCATGCCGCCCGGTATCGAGGTGTGGGGCTTCGTCGAGACGCTGGCCGCCTTCAACGCAGGCCAGTCCGCCATGCTCCAGTCGTGGCCGCCGGTCGGCCGCTGGTCGGCGGGCTACGGCACCGACGACATCGCGATGCAGTGGGTGCCGCCGTCGGTGGTCGCGGGCAAGGTGGGCTACGCGCTGCCCCCGGGCGGTCACCCGCAGCTCGCCGCCGGCTTCGCCATGGCGGTCTCGTCCAGCAGCAAGAACAAGGACGCGGCCTACCTCTACATCCAGTGGATCAACAGCATCGACATCAGCCACCAGCGGGTGCAGCTGCCCTACGCGCTGCGCGATCCCTTCCGCAAGTCGCACTTCTCGTCTCCGGAGTACCAGTCGCGCTGGCCGGACGCGAAGTACTATCTCGAAGCGGCTGAGAAGGGCGCGGTCTCGGGCCTGCTCGATCTGTCGATCATCAACACCTTCGCGTACATCGACGCGCTCGCGGCCGGGCTGCAGTCGGTGATGTCCGGTGGCGATCCGCAAGAGGAGCTCGACGGCGTCGCCGCCAAGTGGGACGCGCTCACCGAGAAGGTGGGCATCGATGCGCAGCGCGAGGCCTACATGGAGTGGGCCTCCAAGCCTGCGGCTTATCCGGGCGACTGATCCCGGAGTTCTTTGGGGAGGGACATCGTTCCCTCCCCATTTGTTTTCCGGCGCCGTCGCGCCGCACGAAGGGAGGGCAACAATGGCAATGGGAACGATGCGGTCAATGATGGGCGGTCTCACCGCGCTCGCGCTGCTCGGCGCGGGCGCAAGCGCCGCCTGGGCCGAGAGTGCCGCCGAGATCGCGGTGCGCGAGGCCAAGCAATACGCCGGCACCGAGATCAACGTGATCTGGGAGGCCGGGCTCCAGTCGCTCGGCCCGCAGAACTTCTCTGGCCCGAAGTGGGAGGAGCTCACGGGCATCAAGGTCAACGTGATCGAATCCCAGGTGAACGAGATGTTCCCGAAGATGCTGCAAGAGCATCGCGCGGGGACCGGCGCCTATGACGTGCTGAGCGTGGTGCCTGCCTGGATGGGCGACATGGTGCGCGCAGGCGCGGTCGAGCCCCTCGACGAATATGTCGACAAGTACGGCTATCGCGAGGAGCTCGAGGACATCGGCGATGTCTATCGCGAGAACCAGATGCGGATCGGCGACACCATCTACGGCTTCCCGGATGATGGCGACGTGCTGATTCTTTACTACCGCAAGGACATCTTCGAGGAGATGGGCCTTTCGGTGCCGACCACGTGGGACGAGTTCTACGAGGTCAGCAAGGCGATCACCGACGCCAAGGCGCCGGAGGTCTACGGCGCCGGCTTCATGCGGGTGCGCGGTCTGCTCCACTACTTCTATCAGGAGCGGGCGCGGAACGAGGGCTGCAAGTTCTTCGACGCCGAGACCATGAAGGCGACGATCAACGGCCCCGGCTGCGTCAAGGCGCTCGCCGGCATGGTCAAGGACAACACGACCATGCCGCCCGGTGTCGAGCAGTGGGGCGCCATCGAATCGCTCGCCGCCTTCAACGCCGGCCAGATCGCCATGACCCAGTGGTGGCCGCCGGTCGGCCGCTGGTCGGCGGGCTACGGCACCGACGACATCGCGATGCAGTGGGTGCCGCCGTCGGTGGTCGCGGGCAACGTGGGCTATGCGCTGCCGCCGGGCGGCCATCCGCAGCTTGCCGCCGGGTTCTCGATGGCGGTCTCGTCCGACAGCAAGAACAAGGACGCGGCCTACCTCTACATCCAGTGGATCAACAGCATCGACATCAGCGGCCAGCGGGTGCAGCTGCCCTATACGCTGCGCGATCCCTTCCGCAAGTCGCACTTCTCGTCGCCGGAGTACCAGTCGCTCTGGCCTGATGCGAAGGAGTATCTCGATGCGTTGCAGGCGGGCGCGGTCTCGGGCCTGCTCGATCTCTCGATCATCAACACCTTCGCGTACGAGGATGCGCTGGCGATCGGGCTTCAGGCGGTGATGGGCGGTGCCGATCCGCAGGAGGAGCTCGACGGCGTGGCTTCTGCGTGGGACGCGCTCACCGAGAAGGTGGGCGTCGACAATCAGCGCGAGGCCTACATGCAGTGGTCCTCGAAGCCGGCGGCTTATCCGTTCGACTGATCCGGTACTTTGAGGGGGCGCGGCCAGCGTCCCCTCCCCTTCTTTCCCCCTCTCGCCGGCGCCTCGGCAGACGACCGTATTGACGCGCGCGCCGCGCAAGTGGAACGTCGGGGCGCTGTCTTCCGCCGAGTCGCAATCGCTCGGCCCGCTGCACGAGGGGAATCGGAATGAGAGCAATTCTGTCAGCCGTGGCCGGGAGCACCTTCGTGGCCCTGGCAGCGTTGTCCACCCCAAGCCAGGCCGAACAGGCCGGTCTCTACTTCGGCATCGATGTCGGGCTGTTCGACTTTGATCTGCCCGGCAAGCTGTCGGAGTTCGAAGGGTGTAACAACGGCAGCTGCGACGACATCGCGTCTCCGAGCTACAACGACACCAATTTTCGCGTCAGCGGCGTCATGGGCATGGGGCTCACCGAGATGCTTCGGGCCGAGGCCGAGGTGTTCTTCGACATCGACACGGCCTCGGGAAGCGAGCAACAGGAGCAGGCGATCAGCGCCTCGGTCTCGGGCGATGTCCGCACCTATGGGGTGATGCTGAACTCCTGGGTCGACCTCGGCGCCGGCACCACCTGGGGCATCTACGGCGGCGGCGGTGCCGGCATGCTGTTCGCCGACACCAGCCACCGAATTGTCGATAGAGCGCAAAACGCTCTTCAGGGCAGTGGCGACGGAACGGACACGGAATTCGCCTATCAGCTGGGCGTGGGCGTCCACTTCCAGGGCTGGCATGTCGGCTACCGCTACCTCAAGACCGGCGACCTCAACGACTACGGCGATATGACCCAGCACGTTCTGTTGCTGGGCCTGCGCATGTGGTGAGGCGCCCCGCCCCAAATTGACTCAACAGCCATCGACGCGCCTGAGCGCCGCGGCTATTCTCCCGCCCGCTCGGATTGGGGTAAACGCGCCCATGCGCATCGTTCGACATTGGCAAAGCACGCCCGCAGACGCGCGGGGCGCGGTGGTCGCCATCGGCAATTTCGATGGCGTCCATCTGGGCCATCGCGCGGTCATCGAGGAAGGCCGGCGCATCGCGCGTGCCCTCGGCGCACCGCTCGCCGTACTCACCTTCGAGCCCCACCCGCGCCAAGTGCTCGCCGCCCCGGAGGAGCCCTTCAGGCTCACGCCGTTCCGGGTCAAGGCCCGCCGACTCGACGCCCTCGGTATCGAGTTTCTCTACGTCGCACACTTCAACCGCGCCTTCGCGGCGCGCGAGCCTGCGTCGTTCGTCGCGGACGTGGTGGCGGCGGGCATCGGTGCCCGCCACGTCGTGGTCGGCCACGACTTCGCCTTCGGCCGCAGGCGCGCCGGCACGGTGGAACTGCTCACCGAGGTGGGCGGGTCGCTCGGGGTCGGCGTGACCAGCATCGAAGCGGCCGGCACGGGCACCACGATCCATTCGGCGAGCCGGGCCCGGCGCCTGCTGTCGGACGGCGAGGTCGCCGCGCTACCCGAGGTACTCGGCCGCTATTGGGAGATCGACAGGCACGTGGTCGCAGGCGACCGGCGTGGCCGCACCATCGGCTTCCCCACCGCCAACCTGCGCTGCGCCGGCATTCTGCATCCCGCGCGCGGGGTCTACGCGCTCTGGGCTCAGCCCGACGGCGACGGACACTGGTACCCGGCGGTGGCCAATCTCGGCCGCCGGCCGACCTTCGACAAGACGGAGGACCTGCTCGAAGTGCACATCTTCGACTACGCCGCCGACCTCTACGGCAAGCGGCTGCGCGCCGCCTTCGCCGACCGGGTCCGCCCCGAGCGCCGCTTCGACGGCATCGACGCGCTGAAGGCGCAGATCGCCGACGACTGCGACACCGCCCGCGCCATCCTCGCCCGCCTGCCCGCGCCGGACGCCGACGAGTCCGCCGTCCTGCCCCGCCGCCAGGCCCGCTCATGACCACCGACTACCGCGATACCGTCCTCATGCCGCACACCGCCTTCCCCATGAAGGCGCGACTGCCCGAACGCGAGCCGGCGATGGCCGCACGCTGGGAGGAGATCGGCCTCTACGATCGCTTGCGGGAGGACTCGGCCGGGCGCCCCAAGTTCGTGCTGCACGATGGCCCGCCCTACGCCAACGGCCACCTTCACCTCGGCACCGCGCTGAACAAGATCCTGAAGGATGTCGTCGTCCGCTCCCAGCAGATGCTGGGCAAGGATTCGGTCTACGTGCCGGGCTGGGACTGCCACGGCCTGCCCATCGAGTGGCAGGTGGAGCAGGCCTACCGCAAGGAGGGCCGTGACAAGGATTCCGTCCCGGTCAGCGAGTTCCGTGCCGACTGCCGTGCCTTCGCCGAGCACTGGATCGACGTGCAGCGCAACGAGTTCAAGCGCCTGGGCGTGATCGGCGACTGGGACGATCCCTACACCACCATGAACTACGCGGCCGAGGCGCAGATCGTGCGCGAGCTCGGGCGCTTCCTGGTCGACGGCAGCCTCTACCTGGGTGCGCGGCCGGTGATGTGGTCGCCGGTCGAGAAGACGGCGCTGGCCGAGGCCGAAATCGAGTACCACGACCACAAGTCGGTGGTGATCACCGTCGCCTTCCCGGTCATCGAGAGCCCGCTGGAAGCCCTCGACAGCGCCGCAATCGTCATCTGGACGACGACGCCCTGGACCATCCCCGGCAACCGCTGCATCGCCTACGGCGAGGCGGTGCGCTACGTGGTGTTGGAAGTGACCGAGGTCGCGGACGGCGCGGCAGTGACGCCCGGCACGCGCATCGCCGCCGCCGAGGAGCTGGCGCCCACCCTCTGCGCCGAGAGCGGAATCACCGGCCACCGGGTGGTCGCCTCCGACCTTCCCGGCACCGCCTTCGCCGGCACGGTCTGTGCCCACCCCCTGCGCGGCAGGGGCTACGACTTTCCGGTGCCGCTGATCCCCGCCGACCACGTCACCACGGAGCAGGGCACCGGCTTCGTCCACATCGCGCCGGGTCACGGCGCCGAGGATTTCGAGGCGGTCGCGCTCTACAACGCAGGCCTCGCCGCAGGCGGCGGCGATCGCGCGCCGATCGAGACTCCCGCCACGGTGGATGACGACGGCTGCTTCTACGATCACGTGCCGGAGTTCGCCGGCAAGCACGTCTACAAGGTGAACGGCGAGATCGCCGACGCGCTGGCCGACGCCGGCCACCTGCTCGCGCGCGGCGAAGTGGTCCACTCCTATCCCCACTCCTGGCGCTCCAAGGCGCCGCTGATCTTCCGCAACACGAGCCAATGGTTCATCAGCATGGAGACGACCGGTCTCCGCACCACCGCGCTCGACGCCATCGACAATGTGCGCTGGGTGCCGCCGACAGGCCGCGCGCGCATTCGCTCGATGATCGAGACCCGGCCGGACTGGGTGCTCTCGCGCCAGCGCGTCTGGGGCGTGCCGATCACGGTCTTCGTCTCGCGCGAGGATGGCACCCCGTTGCGCGATGCGCAGGTGGTCGAGCGCATCGCCGCTGTGGTCGAGGAGGAAGGCGCCGACGCCTGGTTCACCAGCGACAAGGCGCGCTTCCTCGCGCCGGAGCACGACCCCGACGCCTACGACAAGGTGACGGACATCCTCGATGTCTGGTTCGAGAGCGGCACCACCCACAGCTTCGTCCTGGAGCAGCGGCCGGAGCTGATGTGGCCGGCCTCGCTCTACCTCGAAGGCTCGGACCAGCACCGGGGCTGGTTCCACAGCTCGCTGCTCGAATCCTGCGGCACCCGCGGCCGCGCACCCTACGACGCCGTGCTCACCCACGGCTTCGTGGTCGACGGCGAGGGGCGCAAGATGTCGAAGTCACTCGGCAACGTCATCGCGCCGCAGCAGGTGAACGAGCGCTACGGCGCCGACATCCTCCGACTCTGGGTCGTAAGCACGGACTACGCGGAAGATCTCAGGATCAGCGACGAGATCCTGCGTCACCAGGTCGATTCGTACCGGCGGCTGCGCAACACGCTGCGTTATCTCTTGGGCAACCTCGCCGATTTTCACGCCGGCGAGCGCCTGCCCGCATCCGAGCTGCCCGCGCTGGAGCGCTGGGTGCTGCACCGGCTGCACAGCCTCGACCGCGATGTCCGCCGCTGGTGCGAAGACTTCGCCTTCCACGAGATGTTCGTGGCGTTGCATCACTTCTGCGCGGTCGATCTCTCGGCCTTCTACTTCGACATCCGCAAGGATTCGCTCTATTGCGACCCGGCGCATTCGACACGCCGGCGCGCCGTGCGCACCGTGCTCGATCGTCTGTTCGACTGCCTGGCCGCATGGCTCGCGCCCTTCATCTGCTTCACGGCGGAAGAAGCCTGGCTCGCCCGTTATCCGGGCGATACGAGCGTGCACCTGCGCGTCTTCCCCGCGCTGCCGGCCGAGTGGCAGGACGACGCGCTGGCCGAGCGCATCGGGCGCATGCGCGCGGTGCGCCGCGTCGTCACCAAGGCGCTGGAAGAGGCTCGCGCCGCCAAGATCATCGGCTCCTCGCTGGAGGCGGCGCCCGCGGTGTTCGTGCACGAGCGCTATCGCGACGCTCTCGCCTTCGAGGACGACGATTGCGCGACGCTCTTCATTACCTCCGGCGCGACCATCGCGCCCTGGAGCGAGGCGCCAGATGGGAACAGTCTCGTCACGCTGCCCGAGGTGCCCGAAGTCGGCGTGCTGTTCGCGCCTGCCGAGCACCAGAAGTGCGCGCGCTGCTGGCGGCTCCTGCCGGAAGTCGGTCGCGACGAGCGCTATCCGGACATTTGCGGGCGCTGCATCGGCGCCGTCGAGGCTGCCCGCCCGGCAGCCGCCTAGCCGGCTGCGCGGCGCCGGGCTCGGGAACGGCGGCCGTGCTCCGCCTCGGACTGGTAGTCGCGGCCGCCGCCATTGCCGCCGATCAGTTCACCAAGTGGGCCGCCCGTGATGCGCTGTGGGATCCGCTCCGGCGCATCGAGGTGACCTCCTTCTTCAATCTCGTTCCCGCCGAGAACAAGGGCATCAGCTTCGGCCTGTTTCAGAGCGAGGGCGCCGGCATGCTGCTGATCGTGGGCCTTGCCCTGGCAATTTCGGTCGGGCTCGTCGTCTGGCTGCACCGCAGCCGTTCCCGCTGGCAGGGCTGCGCCCTCGGTCTCGTGATCGGGGGCGCGATCGGCAATGTGGTCGATCGCCTCCGCCTCGGCTGGGTCATCGACTTCCTCGACTTTCACGGCGGCGGCTACCACTGGCCAGCCTTCAACCTTGCGGATTCCGCGATCACCGTAGGGGTCGTCATGCTGATCGTGCACGGCTTCTTGATGAAGCCGCGGAAAGCGCCTAGAAGTGAGTCATGAGGCAAGGGGCACACCGAACGATCCGGCATTGGGGCGTTGGCCGCGGCATTGCGGCGGGCCTCGGCGCTCTGGCGCTGGCGGCGTCGCTTTCCGCCTGCGACAACATCGGCAGCGCCTTCGGCCTGGGCAAGAATGCGCCGGACGAGTTCGCGGTTGTGCGCAGCGCACCGCTCACGCTGCCGCCCGACCTCACCTTGCGCCCGCCCCGGCCCGGCGCGCCCAACGCCAACGAGGCCTCGGTGCGCGAGCAGGCCGAGAGTGTCTTGCTGCAAGAGTCCGGCGCCGGTTCTGCCGGGAGCCCGACCGCGACGAGCGGCGAGACCGCCTTCATCGAGCGAGCGGACGCGGCCGACGTGGACCCGAACATCCGGCGGATCGTCGACCGCGAGTTCTCGGGCTACGCTTCGGAAGACGAGAGCTTCGTCGAATCCCTCATGTTCTGGCGGGAAGAGCAGCCGCCGGGCGAGGTGGTCGACGCGGAGGCCGAGGCCGAGCGGCTGCGCGGGAACATCGAAGCGGGCGAGCCCGTGACGGCGGGTGAGACGCCGACGATCAAGCGGCGCGAGAAGGCGCTTCTCGAAGACCTCTTCTAAATGACCCGGCAGGGCTGCGAGGGAGCGCCGTCCGCCGTCGCGCCGGCCGTGCATCAGGACATCACGACTTGCCTCGTCGAGGCCGTCGGGCCCGGTGGGATCGCGCGAGACGCGCTCGACGGGCTGTTGCCCGAGGCTGGGCGTGTGCTTGCCGACTTGCGGCGCGCACACGCGGCCGGAACGCAGCCCTTCCTCGCGTACGCCGATGCGCGTGACGACCTCGCTGCGCTGGTGGCCCTGGCCGGCGACTGGCGCGCCCGCTTTCGCCGCCTCGTCGTCCTCGGCACCGGCGGCGCCAACCTGGGCGGTCAGGCACTCGCCGCCACCGAGCCGGAGAGCGAACGGCTGCTGTTTCTGGATAACGGCGACGGCGACCGCCTAGATCGGGTGTTGAGCGGGCCGGATCTCGACAGCACCGGGTTCCTGGTCATCTCGAAATCGGGCGCCACCGCCGAGACTCTCGCGCAAGCGCTGCTCGTGCTGGGCGGTACGGAGCCCGTGAACGTGGCTGCGGTCATTACCCAGCCTGGCGAGAGTCCCCTGCGCCGCCTCGCCGCGCGCTTCGGGCTCACGGTCCTCGATCACGACCCGGCGCTCGGTGGCCGGTTCTCGGCACTTTCCCTGGTCGGGTTGCTCCCCGCAATGTTCGCCGGGGTGTACGGCACGATCGCCCGCGACGGCGCCCAGGCGGTGCTCAGCGCGGCTCTGGAAGCGCCCACGCCCGAAGACTCGGCGCCGGCGATGGGTGCCGCGGTCGCGGTCGCCGCCATGCAAGCCTGGCCGGCGGCCAGCGTGGTGCTGATGCCCTATGGCCCAAACCTCTATCACTTTGGACTGTGGTACCGGCAGCTCTGGGCCGAATCCCTCGGCAAGGACGGGCTGGGCTCGACCCCGATCTTGGCCCCCGGCCCGGTGGACCAACACAGCCAGCTGCAGCTCTTCCTGGACGGCCCCGGCGGCAACCTCTTCACCATCCTCGAAGCGCCGGAGACCGCACCCCGCAGGGTGGACGCCGCCTTGGCCGACGCGATCGGGGCTGGCTACCTGGGCGGGCACCGCCTGGGCGATTTGATCGCGGCCCAGGCGCGGGCCACGGCCACGATGTTGACCGACGCCGGCCGGCCGGTGCGCCGCCTCAGCGTCCCGGCGGCCAACGCCCATGCCGTCGGTGCCCTGATGATGCACTTCATGCTAGAGACGGTGGTGGCCGCGCACCTGCTCGGCGTCGATCCCTTCGACCAGCCGGCGGTGGAACGGGGCAAGGAACTGGCGCGCCGCGACCTGGAGTCCGAGCCATGACGATCCGTCTCCTGCCCGAAGGCGTGATCAACCGCATCGCGGCCGGCGAGGTGATCGAGCGGCCGGCCTCGGTAGTCAAGGAGCTGGTCGAGAACGCCGTCGACGCGGGCGCGCGCGCCATCGAGATCACGCTGGAGGAAAGCGGCCGCCGGCTCATCCGGGTCGCCGACGACGGCCGCGGCATGGGCCGCGACGAGCTGCCGCTGGCGCTCGCCCGCCACGCCACCTCCAAGCTCGCCGAGGACGGCGATCTCTGGTCCATCGCGACCCTGGGCTTCCGCGGCGAGGCGCTGCCCTCCATCGCTGCGGTGAGCCGGCTCACGCTCGCGAGCCGCGCAGCCGAGTCGGACAACGCCTGGTCCATCGAAGCCGCCGGCGGCGAGCCGGGCGCCCCCACGCCCGCCGCCCGCCCGCAGGGGACCACCGTGACGGTGGCAGACCTCTTCTACGCGACGCCGGCACGGCTCAAGTTCCTCAAGGCGCCGCGCACCGAATCGGGCCACGCCGCTGATGTCGTGAACCGCCTCGCCATGTGCCATCCGGCCGTCGGCTTCACCTTGGCCGACGGCAGCCGCACGCTGCTGCGCGACGGGCCCCACGAGGATGCGCCGGCCGGGCGCCTCGCGCGCCTCGCGCTGGTCATGGGCCGCGACTTCGCCCAGAACGCGCTCCCCATCGACGCCGAGCGCGAAAGCGCGCGGCTCACCGGCTACGCGGCGCTGCCCACCCTCAACCGCGCCAGTGCGCAGCACCAGTACCTCTTCGTCAACGGTCGGCCGGTGCGCGATCGCCTGCTGCACGGCGCCGTGCGCGCGGCCTACGCCGACCTGCTGCATCGCGGGCGTCATCCCATGGCGGCGCTCTTCGTCGATCTCCCGCCCGATATGGTCGACGTCAACGTACACCCGACCAAGGCCGAGGTCCGCTTCCGCGACGCGGCGCTGGTGCGCGGGCTCATCGTCGGCTCACTCAAGCGGGCGCTCGCTGCCGCCGGCCATCACGCCGCGACCACGGTCGCCGACGACACCCTCGCCGCCATGAGGCCGCAGGGGAGCGGCGCCGCTCGCGGAGGCCCTGCGGCAGATCGGGGTTACGGTGCGCCGCCGCCCTCGCACGCGCCGTTGCTTGCCGAGGCCCAGACCCGTTACCAGGCACCGCTGGACGCGCCCTCCGCCCGGATCGAGAGCCCGCCGCCGGCCGACGAGGCCATTCCGCCGGCGGTCGAGGCCGAGGAAGGCCCTTCCGCCGCCTATCCCCTGGGCGTCGCCCGCGGGCAGGTGCACGGCACCTACGTCGTGGCCCAGACCGATGACGGCATCGTGATCGTCGACCAGCACGCGGCCCACGAGCGCATCGTCTACGAGCGCATGAAGGCCGCCCTCGCCGATACCGGCATCCAGCGCCAGATCCTGCTGATCCCGGAAGTGATCGAGCTCGACGAGACGGCAGTGGGCAGGCTGGAAGCGCGAGCGGGCGAGTTCGCCGATCTCGGCCTGGTGCTGGAGCGCTTCGGGCCGGGCGCGGTGGTGGTGCGCGAGGTGCCGGCGCTTATCGGCAACGGCGATACGCAGGGTTTGGTGCGCGATCTCGCCGACGAGCTCGCAGACTGGGACGAGGCGACGACGCTGCGCCAGCGCCTCGGCGACGTGTGCAGCACCCTCGCCTGCCACGGCAGCGTCCGCGCCGGCCGCCGACTCAACGCGGAAGAGATGAACGCGCTTCTGCGCCAGATGGAGGCCACACCTCACGCCGGCCAGTGCAACCACGGCCGGCCGACCTACGTGGAGCTCAAGCTCGCCGATATCGAGCGCCTCTTCGGCCGCCGTTAGGGGGACGCCCGACAACGCGAATATTGGCGGCCTGAGCGCCGTGTACGACTTGTACGAACGGGAGGAAGGGAGCACTCCATGGAACGGGAAGCGCGCTATCCGGATTACATCGGCATCTCGGATGTGAGCACGAAATCCTTCGAGCACATGCGCGTGGAGGGCTATTTCGACGGCCAGCCCTCCATTATGTTCGACGAGCCCGAAGGCTTCGATATCGGCGACCCTCCCGATCTTCAGGGAAAATCACGCGGCTGGACCCCGGTCCACGCTCAGCTCTGCGCTCTCGCCTCCTGCACCTCGATCACCATCACCGTGGTGGCCCGCGATCAGGGCTTCAAGTATCAGGACCTGAGGACCGATATCCGCTCTCTCATCGATATCCGCGGCTTCTTCTTCGATCTTCATCTGCAGCCCAAGTACGAGCAGATCAATTTCGATCTTCATGTGAAGACCCGCGAGAAGACGGATCGGGTGAAGGAGCTCGCCAAAGAGACCGATCGCCGCTGTCCGCAGATCGGCCTGTTCAGAATGGCAGGCGTGCCGATGGTGATGAGCTGGTACCGGGAGGGGGCGAAAAGACCCCTATTCGTCGACCGGTTTCATATCGGCCGGGGCAGGACGCCCGAAGAAAAACTGATCGCCAAGCAGAAGAAATCCGACGCCAAATAAGCGGCCCATCGGCTTTTTCTTGCCGCTGCCCGGCCCTCAGTCGCCGAAATAGGCCGCTGCGATGTCGGCGGATTTGCGCAGCTCCTCCGGCGTCCGCTTCTCGCCCATGTGGCCGGTCTCCAGCAGGTAGACCTCCTGCGCGAGGCTCATGGCGAAGTTCGCGTTCTGCTCGGTGATCACGATGGTCAGCCCCAGCCGCTCGTTGAGGTCCTTGAGCACAGCAGCGATCTCAAGGCACACCTTGGGCGCGAGGCCGAGCGTCGGCTCGTCGACCATCAGGAGCTTTGGGCTCGACATCAGCGCCCTGCCGAGCGAGGCCATCTGGCGCTCGCCACCCGACTGGGTCGCGGTCTCCTGCTTCTGCCGTTCCTCCAGGCGCGGGAAGAGATCGAAGACGGTCCTGAGATTCTCATTGATCGCGTCGCGCTTGTGATAGGCGCCGACCAGCAGGTTCTCCTTCACCCCCATGAAGGGGAACAGGTTGCCGCGCTCCGGCGCGTAGCCGATGCCGAGGCGGACGATCCGCGCGGGCGCCATGCGGCTGATGTCGCGGCCCTCGAACTCGATCCGGCCACGCCGCCGGGTGAGCCCGATGATCGAGTCGAGCAGCGTCGACTTGCCGGCGCCGTTGGGGCCCACGACGGCGACGATCTGGCCGGCTTCCACCTCGAGCGAGACGCCGTGCAGCGCCTGCGCGCGGCCGTAGAAGACGTCGAGCTCGCCGATGCTCAGCAGCGCCACGGTCGTCTGCCCTCCCCGCCCCTATTGCCCCAGGTAGGCGTCGCGCACCGCCTCGTCGCGCACCACGTCGTCGAAGGTGCCCTCCGCGATGATCTCGCCGAAGGACATCACGATGACCCGGTCCACCAGCGGCGCGAGCGCGCGCAGGTCGTGGCTCACGATGATGTAGGTGAGCCCGTCCTTTCGCTTCTTCTCCACCAGAAGCTCGGAAATCTGGCCGATCTCGCGCAGCGTCAGGCCGGCGAAGACCTCGTCCAGCAGCAGCAGCGTGGGCGCGACGGCGACGTTGCGCGCCATCTCCAGCCGGCGCAGATCGCCCATGGCGAGTTCGCTCGGCAGCATGTCGATCTGCTCGTCGGAGAAGCCGACGCTGCGGCCGATGTCTGCCTCCGCCGCGTGGTCCGCGCCCTCGCTGACGAGCTTCCAGATGTCGTCCGGCGCCATGCCGACGCGGATGTTGGCGCCGACCGACATCTCGGCGAAGGGCTGAGGCACCTGATAGGTGCGCGCGATGCCGCGCTTCACCCGCTCGTAGGTGGGCACGCGGGTGATGTTCTCGCCCTTGAACCAGATCTCGCCGCTGGTGGGCCTGAGCTCCGCCATGATCATGTTGAAGACGGTGGTCTTGCCGGCGCCGTTGGGTCCGATCAGGCCGAGCGTCTCCCCTTCCGCCACCTGGAAGGAGATTCCCTGCACGGCGCGGATGCCGCCGAAGGTCATGTGGAGGTCGCGCACCTCCAGCAGCGGGCTTGTCGCTGCCATCATCGGCGCCACTCCTGCACCTTGCGGCCGGCGTCGGCGATGATGCTGTAGATGCCCTCGGGCCGGACCACGTAGAGCACCAGCGCGATCGCGCCGTAGAGCAGGTAGCGTTCCATGCCGGGCATCACGGGCCTGAGATACTCGAGCAGGACGGTCAGAAAGTAGGCGCCCATGATCGGGCCGATGATGGTCTCCGCCCCGCCCAGCAGCGCGGCCACCAGGATAGTGAACAGGAAGTTGATCTCGAACATGCCGCGCGGCGCGATCGAGCCGATGTAGTGGACATAGAAGGCGCCGCCGATGCCGGAGACCGCCGCGCTCACGGTGAAGGCGAAGAGCTTGAGCTTGGTGGTGTTGTGGCCGGTGCTGCGGACCGCCTCCTCGTTCATCCTGATGGCGCTCAGCGCGATTCCGAGCCGCGTGCGGATGAGCAGCCAGAGCACCACGCCGGTCACGAACATGATGCCGAAGCTCAGGTAGTAGTTGTTGACGGCGCCGGTGACGATGGACTCGAGGCCCGACATGCCCCGCGTGCCGCCGGTGATCTTGGGCGCCACCACCTTGGTGAGCTGGTAGAGGATCTCCATGAAGGCGAGCGTCACCAGGGCGAAATAGGTGCCGCGGATGCGCAACGCCGGCAGGAAGAAGAGCGTGCCGCCCACCATGGTGGCCACGATCGCCGCCGGAATGCTGTAGTAGATCGGCACGTCGAAGCGGAAGCTCAGGATCGCCGTGGTGTAGCCGGCGATGCCGATCAGGAAGGGGTGGCCGAAGCTGATGTAGCCGGTCCGGCCTGAGAGAAAATCCCAGCTCATGGCGAACATTGCCAGGAAGTGGGCGAAGATCAGGATGCGCAGCGTGCCGGTGCCGACCACAAAAGGCAGCAGGCACATGAGCACGCCGAAGGCGAGCCACCAGCCCAGATAGCGCAGGGTCTCGCGGTCGATGGCCACGGCTCAGAGCTCCGCCCTGCCGAACAGGCCCTTGGGCCGGATCAACAGGACCAGAATGATCAGCAGCATGGTGGAGACGCCGCGCAGCTCGGCCGCGATCATCGTGGTCGTAATGGTCTCCACGAAGCCGATGATGTGGGCCGCGATCAGGCTGCCCACGATGCTGCCGATGCCGCCGACGATCACCACGGCGACCGAGATGATGAGCGGGAACACCCACATGTGGGAGTCGAGCTGGGTGAAGGTCGCGAAGAAGACCCCGGCGATGGCACCGAAGGCGCCGGAGAGCGCCCAGGTCACCATGCTGATGAAGCTCGGCTCGATGCCCGAGATCACCGCGCCCTTGCGGTCCATGGAGACCGCGCGTATCGCGCGACCGAGGTGGGTGTAGCGCACGAAGGCCATGAGGCCGCCGAGCACGATCCAGCTCACGCCCGTGGCGAGCAGGATGTTCATGGTGACCGAGATGCCCTCGAAGCGGAGCACGCCCCGGATCACCGGCCACATGGTCTTGGGCGCGGCGCCGAAGATCACCACGATCAGCGCCTGCATGACGACGGCGAGAATCAGCGTCGATATCTCGACCGCGATCGGGTTGTCTTCCAGCCGGCGGACCAGGAGCAGGTAAGTCAGCAGGCCGAAGGTCACGCCAGCCAGTATCGCCAGGATGAAGCTCGCGAAGACCGGCAGCCCCGCCCCCTGGAGGGCAGCGTAGTAGATGTAGCCGCCGAGCATGATGTAGACGCCGTAGGCGAGGTTCAGCACCCGGCCCACGCTGAAGATCATGGTGAAACCGACGGCGATCAGCGCATAAAGGCCGCTGAGGACAAACCCCTGGATCAGGATCTGGAGCGCCATCCGGGTCGGCTCACCCGCCGTCGAATCGACATTCGTGTAACGGCCGAAGCAGCGCCAACATGGTCTGCTCCGGCCGGCTACAGACAGGCTACAGACAAATTAGACCGGGCGCGACCCGTGAGGCCGCGCCCGGAAACGATAACGTCGCCTACTTCAGCCAGTCCGGCACCTCGAACTCGCCGTTGGCGTATTTCGGCGGATAGACCACCTTGGTCGTGCCATCCGAGTACCACTGGATGACCACCATCGACGGCGCCCCTTCGTCATAGGGCGGATTGATGTCGAACTTGATGTTGTGAGTGTACTCCCGCTGGGTCCGGGGCTCGATCTCGCCCGGCTTCCAGAAGGCGTAGCGGAGCCAGATCTCGCCGTCCTTCTCGATGACGATGTCGTCGTTCTCCATCTCGCGGACCCAGTCGTCGAGCGGCGCGAAGCCGCCGGCGCGCTCGGCCGCGGCGAAGGCGTTGAGCATCCCGTAGTAGGCGTTGAAGCCGTTGAAGTGCGGGAAGACCGGCCGCGAATCGCCGTACTTGGCGGCGTACCTGTCGAGGAAGTCCTGCGTGCGCGGGTCGATTTCCGAGCCGATCGAAGGCACCGGGCTCAGCGTCGAGATGCCGCCGCCGAGGCCGCCGGTGTCGTCCCAGAACTCCCTAGCAAAGGCCGAGACGTTGATCCCGGTCATCGGCACCGGCACCTCGAGCTTCACGTACTGCGAGGCCGGCACCTGGCTGCGCACCGCCGCGATCGAGTAGATGAAGTCGGGCTCCGCCGCCACTGCCTTGTTGTAGATCGGCCCGAAGTCGACCGTGTTGGTGTCGTAGACGGTGTGACCGATGATCTCGATACCGGCCTCAGGTGCCAGCACCTGCTCGATCAGCTCGTACACGCCGCCGCCGAACGCGGTGTCCTCCTGCAGCACGTACACGGTCTTCCAGCCCATCTTCTTGGCGAGCACGTCCTTGCCGAAGTCGACGTAGAGAATCGCGAGCGCGTAGTCGTTGGAGACGTTCATGAAGTACATCTTGTACTTCTCGTACTCCTCGACGACCTTGTCGATGATGCCGACGTAAGAGGTCCAGGTGTCGAGGGTCGGCGTCCGGTACTCCGCCATGCGCTCGAGCCAGCCCAGCGACACGTCGTCGATGCAGCCCGAGATGATGAAGTCCACGTTCTCGACTTCGTTGAGATACTCGTAGGCCCGGATGCCTTCCTGCACGTCCTCGCGCGTATCGGCCATGACCAGCTCAATCATGCGCCCGCCGAGCACGCCGCCGGCGGCGTTGAGCTCCTCGATGGCGATCTCGGTGCCCCGGATCGTGCTCTTGCCGGTGTCGGTATCGAAGGAACCGATGTAACCGACTTTGATTGGGTCGGCAGCGGGCGCTGCCGTCGTAAGCGACCAGACCGCCACCGCTGCCGCGGCGACTCCGATCAACAGATGACGAATTCTCATGACCACCCTCCCTTTTCTGTCATTGGCCTCGCGCCCATAACACTCTAGAGCGGTTCCCGAGAGAGGAAAACCGCGTCCGTCGCAGGCCACCGATGCGTTTGGTGCATCCCTCAAACGCCGCCCTTCCACCGGCGCACTTTGCAAATCGGCGCGGCGGATGGGACAAGGGCGTCCGATGACGATTCCAATCGTTCCCGGCCTGGCCGCGCTCGCGGCGGATTATGACGGCTATATCCTCGATGTCTGGGGCGTGATGCACCAAGGTGGACCGGCCTACCCCGAGGCGGTCGCCTGCGTTCGTCGGCTGCGCGAGGCCGGCAAGCGGGTGGTGTTCCTCTCCAACGCGCCGCGGCTCGCTCATCAGGTCGAAGCCGTGCTCAACGGCAAGGGGGTCGATGGGACGCTCTACGACGCCGTGGTCGCTTCGGGCGATGCCACGCGGCAGGCGCTCGCCGACCGCTCGCACCCCGCTGCTGACGGGCTCGGCACCCGCTACCACCTGCTTGGGCCACCCTGGTCCGACGACGTGATCGACGGGCTGGGCTATACCCCTGCCGCTGACATCGCTGAGGCGGAATTTCTGCTCGGCATCGGCCTCGACGACGGCTGCAACACGGTGAAAGCCCATGAGCCGATCCTGCAAGCCGCAGTCGCCCGCGACTTGCCCATGATTTGCGTCAATCCCGACCTTGTCGTGATCCGGCTTGGAGTCCAGGAGCCCTGCGCCGGTGCGCTTGCCGCCCGCTACGAAGAACTCGGCGGCCGTGTGCGCTACTTCGGCAAGCCCTATCCAGACGTCTACGACCTGACGATGGACAAGCTCGGCCTTCCACCGTCCGGCGTACTTGCGGTCGGCGACGGCCTCGCCACCGATATCGCCGGCGCTGCCGCCGCCGGCCTCGATTCGCTCCTGATTACCGGCGGCCTGCTGGCCGACGCGCTCGACCTCGCGCCGGGAGAGGCGCCGAGCGCCCGCGCCTTGGAGGAGGCCTGCCGGGCGGCGGGGGTCAGGCCGAGTAAGGCGCTTTCGACGTTCGTTTGGTAATAGCACCCTCAAGATAATGTTATTGGCGCGCGCCCGGCACGCGCCCAATAGTCAATTCCATGAGCACCGCCATGCCAACGGCCGCCGCTATGCCCTCAACACGACCGCAGGTTGCGGTGGTGGCCGTGGCGGGAGCGCTGATCGCGGCCGGCGTCGTCGCACTCGCCGTCACGGTGGACGGCCGGCTTGCCGCGCTGCTGGTCGTAGGCGGGCTGGCGGGGCTCGCGCTCCATCACGCGCTCTTCGGCTTCGCCTCGTCGACCCGCCGGTTTCTCGTGGACCGCCGCGGCGCGGGCGTGCGGGCGCAGCTCCTGATGATCGCCGCAGCAAGCATCGCGTTCGCACCGCTGCTCGCCGGCGGCAGCGCGTTCGGCCAGGGGCTCGGCGGCGCGCTGGCGCCCGTCGGAGTCTCCGTTGCGCTCGGGGCCTTCCTGTTCGGCATCGGCATGCAGCTCGGCGGCGGCTGCGCCTCCGGCACCTTGAGCGGCGCCGGCACCGGCAGCCTTCGCATGGCGATCACGCTTGGCGCCTTCATCGCAGGCTCGGTGATCGGCACGGCGCACCTGCCCTGGTGGCTCGATCAGCCGCGCCTTCCCGCGCTCTCCATCCCCAACTCGCTTGGCTGGCCGGCGGGCCTCGCCGTTCAGCTTGCCGCCATCGGTCTCCTTGTGCTGGGCGCGCTCTACCTGGAGCGGCGGCGCCACGGCACCCACGAACCGCTAGTATGGGGCGCCGCCGGCGACTGGCGCGAGCGCCTGCTGCATGGCGGCTGGCCGCTCGCCTGGGGCGCGCTCGCCTTGGCGCTCCTCAATATCGCGACGCTGCTGATCGCGGGCCATCCGTGGAGCGTCACCTGGGGCTTCGCGCTCTGGGGCGCCTCGCTGGCCGATGCCCTGGGCTTCGGCATCGCCGACTGGACCTTCTGGCAATGGCCGGGCCCGGCGCGAAAGCTCGAGGCCGGAGTCGCGCATGACACGGTTTCGGTAATGAACGTGGGCCTGATTCTGGGCGCGCTGCTGGGTGCTGCGCTCGCCGGCCGCTTCGCCGCCCGCAGCCGGCTTACCCTCGGCGCGGTGGCGAGCGCAGTGATCGGCGGCCTGCTGCTCGGCTACGGTGCGCGGCTGGCCTTCGGCTGCAACATCGGTGCCCTCTTCAGCGGCATCGCCTCAGGCAGCGTGCACGGCTGGCTCTGGCTGCTGGCCGCCCTTCCCGGCGCGGCGCTCGGCGCGCGCCTGCGCCCCCTTTTCGGTCTCGATCGTGCTGCGGCACCGGCCGCAGAAGGAGTTCGCGCATGACCACGACTGTGAGCACCTCCCCCCAAATCCCCCGCCTCCAGCGCCTGCGCAAGGCGCTGCCGCGCCTTCTGCTGCTGGCCGTTGTTATCGCGGGCATCGTCGTCGCCGTGATGAATCGGGACAGCATTGATTCGGCGGCACTGGAAGCCTGGATCACCGGCTTCGGCCCCTGGGCGCCGGCGGTCTTCTTCCTCGCCTATGTGCTTGCCACGGTGCTCTTCCTGCCCGGCCTGCTGTTCACGCTCGCGGCCGGCGCGCTCTTCGGCCCCTATGTCGGCACGCTCATCGCCCTGATCGGCGCGACGGTGGGCGCGACCATCGCATTCCTCGTGGCCCGCTACGTGCTGGCCGACTGGATCGCCGCGCGCACGCCGGCGCGGGTGCAGCGGGTGATCGAAGGCGTTGAGGACGAAGGCTGGCGCTTCGTCGCCATGACCCGGCTGATCCCCTTCATTCCCTTCAACGCGCTCAACTACGCGCTGGGGCTCACGCGCATCCGCCTCGTGGCCTATGCGTTGGCGTCAGTCGTCTTCATGGCGCCGGGCGCGGCAGCCTACGCCTACCTCGGCCACGCCGGGCGCTCGCTCGCCACCGGCGACGGCGATCTGGTTCAGAACGCCCTGCTCGGCCTCGCCGTGCTCGGCCTGATCGGCTTCATGCCACGACTGATCAAGCGCTTCGTCAAGGGCCGGAAGGCGGCGCAGGAGGCGGAGTCGCCCGCACCGGATACAGCAGGCGAAGCGCGACCAGGATCGCCGTGAACACCGCCATCGCGCCCACCTGGTGCGCCGCGCCGAGCGGCACCGGCACGAAGGTGAGCAGCGTGGCGATCCCGAGCGCGAACTGGCCGAGCACTGTCCCGGCCGCGGCGTGAAACGCTGCCCGCGCGGGCGCGGGCCCCATCCAGCGCAGCGCAGCGGCCCAGACCAGGATCACGACCAGCGCGGTCAGCATCGCCAGCAGGCGGTGATCGAGCTGCACCAGCGGCACGTTCTCGAAGAAGTTCCGCCACAACGGCTCGATCAGGAAGATGTCCGGCGGCACGATGGCATCGGCCATCAGCGGAAACGTGTTGTAGGCGAGGCCCGCGTCGTTGCCGGCGACGAAGGCGCCCGAGATGATCGTCAGGAACACCAGTCCCGTGGCCGCCCAGACGGCGCCGCGCCATCGCCCTGCATGGCGTACATGCTGGACCCCACCGCCCGTCAGTAGACCGAGCGCGACCCAGATCAGGCACCCGTAGATCGCCACGGCGAGTCCGAGATGAGCGGCAAGCCGGTAGGGGCTCACGTCGGGCCGATCCACCAGCCCGCTCTGGACCATGTACCAGCCGAGCAGCCCCTGGAGCCCGCCGAGGATACCGATGGCCAGCACCTTGAGACCCAGCGGCCAGTCGAAGGTGCGCCGGAACAGGAACCAGATGAAGGGCAGCGCAAACGCAATGCCGACGATGCGCCCCAGCAATCGGTGCGCATATTCCAGCCAGAAGATTCCCTTGAACTCGGTGAGGGTCATGCCCCGATTGATTTCCTGGTACTCGGGGAAGCGCTGGTAGTCGGCGAAGAGCGCCTGCCACGCCTCCTCGCCGAAGGGCGGTAGCACGCCCACCAGCGGCCGCCAGTCCACGATCGAAAGGCCCGCGTGGTGGAGCCGCGTGATTCCGCCGAGCACGACCATCGCGAGCACCAGTCCGGCAAGCGCCAGCAGCCAGTGGGCGACGGCGCGGCGGCTGCGCGCGATCCGTTCGGGCGCGACGCCGCCGCGGCGGTCAGGCCGGAGGGCCGCGGCGTCCACGCTTGCTTGGGGAGTAGCCGGCGGCGGCTGGGACGCCTTAGCCGGCCTGCTGCCGGTGGGCGTCCCCTGCCCCGTCCGCGTCACCCGCGCCGGCGCGACGCGGATAACGGCTGGCCACGTAGTCGGCGACGATCTTCTGAAATTCCTCGGCGATGCCCGCGCCGCGCAGCGTCACCGCCTTCTTGCCGTCGATGAAGACCGGCGCCGCCGGCGCCTCGCCGGTCCCCGGCAGGCTGATGCCGATATCGGCATGCTTGCTCTCGCCGGGCCCATTGACGATGCAGCCCATGACCGCGAGCTGCATGGATTCGACCCCCTCATAGGTCTCGCGCCAGATCGGCATCTGCCGGCGCACGTAGCCCTGGATGCGCTCGGCGAGCTCCTGGAACACCGTGCTCGTGGTGCGCCCGCAGCCGGGACACGCCGCCACCAGCGGCACGAACGAGCGGAAGCCCATGGTCTGCAAGATTTCCTGCGCGACGATCACCTCCTGGGTGCGGTCGCCGCCGGGCTCGGGCGTGAGCGAGATGCGGATGGTGTCGCCGATGCCCTGCTGCAGCAGCACCGAGAGCGCGGCGGTGGACGCGACGATGCCCTTGGAGCCCATGCCCGCCTCGGTAAGCCCGAGATGCAGCGCATAGTCGCTGCGCGCGCCGAGCTCGCCGTAGACCGCGATCAGGTCCTGCACCTGCGAGACCTTGGCCGAGATCACGATCTTCTCCCGCGCGAGCCCGATCTCCTCGGCCAGCGCCGCGCTGCGCAGGCCCGACTCGACCAGCGCTTCGCGCATGACCCCGGCGGCGTCCTTGGGCTCGGGCCGGGCTGCGTTCTCGTCCATAAGCTGCGCCAGCAGATCCTGGTCGAGGCTGCCCCAGTTGACCCCGATGCGCACCGGCCGGTCGTACTTGAGCGCGACCTCGATCATGGTCTGGAACTGCCGGTCGCGCTTCTCGCGGAAGCCGACGTTGCCCGGATTGATCCGGTACTTGGCCAGAGCCTCGGCACAGGCCGGATACTCGGTGAGAAGCCGATGGCCGTTGTAATGAAAGTCGCCGACCAGCGGCACGTGGCAGCCTGCCGCCTCCAGCCGCTCGCGAATGTCGGGCACTGCGGCGGCGGCCTCCGGTGTGTTGACCGTGATACGCACGATCTCCGAGCCCGCATCGGCCAGCGCCCTGACCTGCTCAGCCGTGGCGCGGGCGTCTTCGGTGTCGGTGTTGGTCATGGACTGGACGACGACCGGCGCGCCGCCGCCGATCGTAACGCTGCCGACCCTGACACCGACGCTCTCGCGCCGTCCCTCACCGGAGCCGTTCGTCGCCATATCCGCTCCTCCAGCCGGCCGGGGACTCCATCGGCCGCTGTCTACCACAGCCCGCCTACGCCAGCCACCGGACCGGTCACTTCGGGTCGATCCGAACGATACGTTCCCTAAACCAAGCAGTCAGTTCTTCGTATCCCACTTCGCCCCTGGCAACAGCGAGAATTGTTTCGACGACTTCTTCGTCAGTTTCGACGAATTCATAGCCGCTGCGTTGCACCAATAGCTCGACCAAGTACAAAGCCGTGCGCTTGTTCGCATCCATGAAGCCATGATTGCAGACGACGCCGTGAAGCAGAGCGGCCGCTTTTTCGTGTATCCGCCGATGGTAACCGTCATAAGGACGAGCGAGCGCGGATAGAATGCCGTGTTCGTTAAGAAGGCCAGGTCTGCCGCCATCCTTCAGCGCCTCGTCGTGGCCATAAACCGCATCGGCCCACGTTACCCGGTAATGCCTCTTACCGATTTGCCAGCGCCTTCATAGCCTCTCTCCGCTTGACCGAGGTCTTCTCGATCACTCGCTGGGAAGTCGACGAAACACGGAGCGCCTTGGGCTTGGTTGATGTGCTTCCCTTGTTCGCGAGCGCCGGAGAGGCCTTGCTGTGACAACTGGACCTCGGGCCCCCGGGCCCTGATGCGTTCAGCTTCTTTCGCATGGCATTTCCCCTCTGGCCGAAACATGCACATCGTGGCGCGTCGCATCAAGCGCGGGAAAGCGCAGTTGTGACCGCAGCCGGTATCGGCGCCGCGCCACCGCCCCTAGCTCAGCACCGTCTCCTTCGCGCGGTGGAGGAAGGCGGTGGCCGATGCGATGGTCTTCTCCGGGCATTCGACCAGGTCGGCGTGGCCGATGTCCTCGTAGACGATCGCCTCGCAGCCCGGCACGTTGTCCACCACCCATTGCGCGCCGGCGCCTTCAGGCCCGGTCACCATGGGGGTCAGCATGTCCTTCGCCGCCGTGATCACCAGCGTCGGGTTCCTGATCTTCCTGCAGTCCTCGCGCAGGTCCATCTCCTCCATGGCGATGCAGGCCTGGACCACGGTCTCCACCGCATTCAGCCCCACGATGGTGCGCACCATCTCGATCAGCGGCTGGCCGTTGGGCCCGTCGAGGAAATCCGCGCCGACCGCCTGGGTCACCACGTGATCGGCGAACTCGGGGCCACAGCCCCAGGTCTGCGCCATGTGGCGCCAGGTGCGGAACATGATGCGCCGCATGGTGTCGCACTTCGCAAACGCGCAGTCGCTGACCACGCCGATGCAGCGGTCGGGATACTTCGCCGCGAACTTCAGCGCGATCATGCCGCCGGCCGAGGTGCCCATCACGTGCGCGCGCTCGATCTGAAGCTCGTCGAGCAGCGCCGCCAGATCGTCGGCCCAGATATCGAGGTCGTAGCGCATCAGGGGGCGGTCAGTCTGCCCGTAGCCCCGCTGGTCGTAGCTGATGAGCTGAAACTCCTCGGCCAGCCCCTCCCATACCATCGCGAAGTTCTGTCGCCCGAAAAGCGAGCCGCCGATCAGCGCCAACGGGTCGCCTTTGCCCATCAGCTCGTAGTACATATTGATTCCGTTGGCCATGACCTTCGGCATGTCGAATTCCTCCCCCTCACCTGCCCCCGTCATCCGGGGCGCAAACCCATGATGGCCCGAGAGAGCCCGTGAACATAGCGCCTGAATGGAAGGAGGCGGCCCGGCCTCCCCTGCCTGCGGACGAGGCGGCACTCGCGCTTTGCTGGGAGCGCTGGCGCGAGAACGCGGCCCGCAGCGAGGACGCGGGCCTCATCGCTTTCGCCGAGGCGAGCGAAGCCGACGCCACCACCAACGCGCTGCTCGCGGCTCTCTTCGGCAACAGCCGCTACCTCAGCCATTGCCTCACTGCCGACCAGGAATTCGCGCAAATACTGATCGAGCAGGGGGCGGAGGCCGCCTACGCCGCTGCGCGCGCGCTGGCGGCGGACACCAGCGCCCTCGGCGAGGAATCACGCCAGCAGATAATGAAGCGCCTGCGGGTGGCGAAGCGCCGCGCCAGCCTCGCCATCGGCATGGCCGACATCGCCGCGGTCTGGCCGCTGGAGCGGGTCACCGGCGCGCTCTCCGACATCGCCTCGGTGACGCTCAGCGCCGTCTGCACCCACCTGCTGCGGAACCTGCACGACCGCGGCAAGCTCGCGCTGCCCGACCCGGACGTGCCCGAGCAGGGCTCCGGGCTCATCATCCTCGGCATGGGTAAGCTCGGCGCGGGCGAGCTCAACTATTCCAGCGACGTGGACATCATCGTCCTCTTCGACGAGGAGATCGCGTCCGACCCGAGCGGCGACGGGCTGCAGCAGATCTTCGCCCGCCTCGCCCGCCATCTGGTCACGATCATGGACGAACGGACCGCGGACGGCTACGTCTTCCGCACCGACCTCCGCCTCCGCCCCGACCCCGCCTCCACCGCCGCGGCTCTCTCGGTCCGTGCCGCCGAGGCCTACTACGCCACCACCGGCGAGAACTGGGAGCGGGCCGCCATGATCAAGGCGAAGCCGGTGGCCGGCGACATCGAGGCTGGCAACGGCTTCCTCGACCGCCTGCAACCCTTCGTCTGGCGCCGTCATCTCGACTTCGCCGCAATCCAGAACATCCGCGCGATCAAGCGCCAGATCGACGCCCACCGCGGTATCGGCCAGATCGCCGTGGTCGGCCACAATGTCAAGCTCGGGCGTGGCGGTATCCGCGAGATCGAGTTCCTGGCCCAGACTCAGCAGCTCATCTGGGGTGGGCGCGACCCGGCGCTACGGGTGCGCGGGACGCGGCAGGCCTTCGACCTCCTGGTGGAAGCCGGCCACATGCGCCGCCAGGCGGTGGAAGAGCTGATGGAAGCCTACACCTTCCACCGCACGGTCGAGCACCGGCTGCAGATGGCGGACGACCGTCAGACCCACAGCCTGCCAGACGACGAGGACGGCGTGGCGCAGGTGGCCACGTTCCTCGGCTACGACAGTCTCGACGACTTCACCGAGGCCCTGCTCGCCCACCTGCGCACGGTGGAACGTCACTACGCGACGCTGTTCGAGGACGAGCCGTCGCTCACCGCGACCGGCACCCTCGACCTCAGTCCCGACGGTGATGGCGATGCCACGCTAGAGACTCTCGCCAGCATGGGCTACGCCCATCCGGAGCGCGCGTTCGAGACGCTCAAGGCCTGGCACGAGGGGCGCTACCGGGCGGTGCGCGGCGAGGAAGCCCGCGAGCGGCTGGCGGAGTTGCTGCCGACGATCCTGGACCTCTTCGCCGCCTGGCCCGATCCCGATTCGGCGCTCGCTCTCTTCGACGGCTTTCTCGCCCGCCTGCCGGCCGGCTCTCACCTCTTCTCGATGTTCGCCGCTCATCCCGAGCTGTTCGACCTGATCACCGAGATCATGGGTTCCGCGCCCCGCCTCGCGGGCTGGCTTGAGCACCGACCCATGCTGCTCGACAGCGTGCTGAGCCGGGAGTTCTCCGACCTGGACGTGCCGGATGCCGACGACCTAGGGCCGGAACTCGCCACCATCGCCCGGCGGGGCCTCGTCCGCGTGTTCTACCAGCGCGAGTTCGGCACCGAGGAAATGAAGGCCGAGCTCGGCGACATCGCGCTGCGGGAGCGGGACCTGCAGGACTTCCTCGATGCCGAGCGGCGCTGGGCCAACGACAAGATCTTCCACATCGGCGTGCACATGCTGCGCGGGCTGCTCTTCCCGGTCGAGGCGGCGGCTCCTCTCTCCGACATTGCGGACGCCTGCCTCGACGCGACGTGGCCCGTCGTCGCCAAGTCCTTCGCGGCCAGCCACGGCCGCGTCCCCGGCGGCCAACTCGCCGTGGTCGCGTTGGGCCGCCTCGGCAGTCGGGAAATGACGGTGACGTCGCCGCTCGACCTCATGCTGGTCTACGACCACCCGGCGAACGCGATGGAATCCGACGGGCGCAAGGCGCTGGCACCCGATCGCTATTACGGGCAGCTGAGCCGGCGCTACGTCGCGGCGATCAGGGCAGCGACGGCAGAGGGCACGCTCTACGACGTGGACATGCGCCCGCGCCCGTCCGGCAACGCCGGGCCCATCGTCACCTCGCTCGAGGCCTTCATCGAGCACTTCGGCGCAGTCGTTCCGGCCTGGCAGCACCAAGCGCTCACACGCGCGCGTGTGGTCTGGGCGGAAGGCGATCTGGGAGAGCGTTTCGAGGACGCGCGCCGCGCCGCGCTCGCAAACGCGCCCCCGCCCGAAGACCTCGCCGCCCAGCTCGCGACCTTGCGCGAGGAGGTGCGGGGCGAGAGTGCAGACGAAGATATCTGGGCGATCGAACAGAAGCGTGGCGGCCTGCTCGATACGGAATTCGTCGCGCAGTACCTGCAACTGTCGCATGCCGCGGAGACCGACGGCGTTCTCGCCGGCAACTCGGCCGCGGTCTTCGAGGCTGCGGGCAACCACGGCCTGATCGAGCCCGAAGCGGCGCAGGAACTCGCCGATGCGTCGACGCTATGGCGCAACCTGCACGGCATCCTGAGCCTGACGGTTGAAGAAGGCTTCGTCGAAGCGACGGCGCCGCCGGCGCTGCTCGCCGTGATCGAGCGGGCCTGCGACGTGACCAACATCGATTCGCTCAAGGAGGCGATGCGCGAGACCGCGGCCCGCACCGCCGGGCACTACGATCGCCTTCTGGGGAACGGCGACGCCTGACCGGCCGGGAACCCTGCCTGTGCTTAGACCGCAGAGACGCTAAAACCGATCCGGCCGCAGGCCCGCTAAGTCGATGCCAGGCTCGCGGCCCGAGACGATGTCCGCAATGATCCGGCCCGAGCCCGACGAGTAGGTCCAGCCGGTGCTGCCGTGGCCGGTGTCCAGGTAGAGCCCCGGAACCTGCGTCTTGCCGATGATCGGCAGGCAATCCGGCGTCATCGGGCGGAAGCCGATCCAGCGCTCGGCCTTGGTGCGGTCGCCGCAGCTCGGGAACACTGCCATCGCCGCGTCCAGCGTCGCCCTCGCCCGGTCGGCGCGGATGGTCGCGTTGTGGCCGTCGAGCTCGGCGGTGCCGGCGCAACGCAGCCGGTCGCCCAGCCGGCTCATCACGATGCGCCGGTGGCCGTCGTGGATGGCGCGGGTGGGCGCCCCGTTGTAGCCCGCCGTCGGGATCGTTACCGAGTAGCCCTTGAGCGGATAGATCGGCACGCGCACGCCGAGCCGCTTGAGGAAGCGCGGGCTGTAGCTCGCGAGGCTCATCACCACCGCGTCGGCCTCGATGGCGCCCTTGTCGGTCTCGGCCCCGGTCACGCGCCGGCGGTCGCCGGTGAGCCGCCGCACCGTCTCGCCGAAGCGAAACGTTGCGCCGTTTGCGACCGCGGCCGCGGCAAGGCCCGTCGTAAACTTGTGCGCATCGCCGGACTCGTCGTTGCGGAAGAAGGTGGCGCCCGCGAACTGGTCCGCCGTCTGCTGCAGCGCGGGCTCGGCTGCGAGCATCTGGTCGCGATCCAGGCGCTCCGGGTGGAAGCGGGTGTCCGCCATCCGCGTTTCGTAAGCGTAGGACGCATCCAGCGACGCGGTATCGCGGTAGAGGTGGAGCACTCCTTCCGCCCGCTGATCGTAGGCGATCCCCTCCTTCTCGCGCAGCGCCTTCAGGCAGTCGTAGCTGTAGGTGGACAGTCTGAGCGAGACCTGCTGGGAGCGCTCGAACTGCGCCCGCGTGCAGTGGCGCAAGAAGCTCACGGCCCAGCTCCACTGGGCGAGGTCGGGGCGCAGGCGGAACAGGTAGGGCGCATCCTCGCGCCCGAACCACTTGATCAGCATGCGGGGCACTTCGGGGTGCGCCCAGGGCCTGGAGCTGTAGGCGCCGACGATGCCGCCGTTGGCGAAGCTGGTCTCCAGCCCGGCGCCGGCCTGACGCTCGACCACGGTGACCTCGTGGCCGGCCTCGTTCAGGAAGTAGGCCGCGGCGGTGCCGACCACGCCGGCGCCAAGTACCAGGACCCGCATGCGCCCGCCCCGGCCGCCGGCGGAACCGCCCGCGCGCGGACTATTCGATCACCACCGCGAGTTGGCCCACGTCGACGGCGTCTTCCTCCTTGACGTGGAGCGCCTTGACCGTGCCGTCGCCCTCGGCGTCGTGGGGCACCTCGGTCTTCATCACCTCGAGGATGAACAGGGTGTCGCCGGCCTTGACCGAATCGCCTTCCTTCACCAGGACCTTCCACACGTTGCCCGGCGCCTGGGTCAGAACCTCTTCCGCCATCGACCGATCTCCTCTTATTCGATGCTGTCGAGCGTGCAGGTCTCGTCGAGGGCCAGGCGCAGCGCCTGAGCCTCCCCCACCGAGACCTCGCGAAACTTGATGTACTCGTTGGGCTTCATCTGACCGAGCTTCCAGAAGCCGGCGGACGGCACCGTGTAGGGGCAGATGAAGCCGCCCATGCTGGGACCGTCGTTCATCAGGATGATTGGCGTCTGGCCGCCCAAGTTGACCGCGCCCAGCGGATAGCCCTGATCAATGATGTTGGAGGGGAAGTCGCCGTGCTCCGGCGCCTTGTTCGTGGCCTTCTCGGTGAAGGTCCAGTCCGGCCCGCTCAGACGATAGCCCGTGCGATCGCTCCGGGCCTCCAGCATCCACGCCGTCTCGATGAAGCGCTCGTGGCCGGAGTCGTCGATCCAGTCGTCGTTCGGCCCCCGCACCGCCTGGATCTCCCAGGTCTTGCCGCCGGGGAAGGTCGGCCGCGCGCGGTCCGCGATGCGCCGCCCCGGCGTGCCGGCGGCCTCCTTCACCGGGAGCACCTGCCCTGCCCGCACCGCGTGGCCGTCGAGCCCGCCGACCCCGGCCTTGTGGAAGGTGGACGCCGAGCCCAGCCACTCCGGCGCATCGATGCCGCCCGCCACCGCGAGATAGCCGCGCGCGCCGGCGATCGCCGGCCCCATCAAGAGCGTCTGCCCGGCATCCACCGCCACGCTCTCCCACATCGGGATCGGCTGTCCGTCGAGGATCGGGCGCATGTTGGCGCCGGTCACGGCGATCACGCCGTCGCGCTGGAACTTGATCGTCGGCCCCATGAACTGGGCTTCCAGCCCCGGCGCGCCCTCGTCGTTGCCGACCACGAGATTGGCGAGGCGGAACGACCACATGTCCATCGGGCCGGACGGCGGGAAGCCCTGGTTCCAGTAGCCCACGCGGCCGGGGAAGTCCTGGATGCTGGTCTCGAGTCCCGGCTTGACGATCTCAAGCATGAACGCGGTCTCCTAGTGTCCTGTCCCGGAATCGCGCACGAGCGACGTTACCCCTCCAGCGTCATGCCCGGATTTATTCCGGGCATCTCGCGGCGCCGCACCGGGCCGAAGCGCTTTCGTGGATGGCCGGGACAAGCCCGGCCATGACGGGGAAGGGACGCTGCTATTCTTCATGGCTGTCGGCGGGACGCTACATCAGTGAAGGTGCTTGAGGTACTGGCCCACGAAGTCGAATCCGATGAGCTTGCAGTAGAGCCCCATCAGACGCTCCGTCACCGGGCCGGGGATGTTCCGCTCGCCGAAGGGCACCCCGTTGATGGTCGAAACCGGGCAGATGCAGTAGCTCGTCGACGTGATGAAGGCCTCGTCGGCACCGTGCGCGTCGAACAGATCAAGATCGCACTTCACCACCTCGATGTCCGCCTCCGCCGCGAGCTCCAGCACGGTCTCGCGGCTGATGCCGTTGAGCACGTAGCGGTCCTGCGGGGTGTAGAGCACATCGTCGGTGACGAGGAAGATGTTGGAGCCGACGCCCTCGCTGAGATTGCCGTTGTGATCGAGGAACAACGCCAGGGCATTGGGATCGATGCGGCGCACCTCGTCGTTGCCGACGAAAAGGCTCAAGTAGTTGTGGGTCTTCGCCCTGGGGGAGAGCGAATCCGGTGCCGCGCGGCGGTTCGAGGGCACCATCAGCGGAATCCCGTCGCGGAAATAGTGGGCGCGCTGAGGGATCGGCAGCGGCGTGCAGTCGATGATGAGTACCGGGTCGGTCGAGCCGTGGAAGTCGCCGCCCGCCGGCTCGAGACCGCGTGAGATGCGCTGGAAGACCCAGTAGTCCTCGTCCGGCCCGAGCAGGTGCAGGTTGCGGGCAAGCACCTCCTCGGTGTGGCGCTTCATCTCCGAGGGCGCCATGCCGGGGTCGATCCTGAGATACCGCAAGGTCTTGTAGAAGCGCACGATGTGCTCTTCCAGCTTGAACAGGCGGTGCCCGAAGGTGCGGGTGGTATCGAAGGCGCCGTCGCCATAACGGAAGCTTCTGTCGCGGAAGGAGACCAGGGCCCGGCTCTCTGGCACGATCTCCCCGTTGAAGTAGCAGACCCGCTCGTTCGCGCGCTCGACGACCATGTCTTCGCCCCCTGCCCCCGGCGACTCCTCCGCTCACCGGCGCGCGATCATGGCGCAAAAGCCCGGCGGGTGCGAGTGCCCTCCGCGCGCCCCTATATGACACGGGGCGGCCGGCGCACCACCAAACAGCGCGCCAGCATGTCGTGCAGGCCCTGCTTGCGGCGGGTGAAGGCGACCGCGATGCAGGCGGCGATGGCCGCAAATCCGACGACGTAATTCAGGCCCTCGACCATGCTGATGAGGCCGGGGAGCCAGAGCGGCCAGCAGCGAAGGATCGCCGTGAGCAGCGAGATTCGCCCACCGTCGAGCCCCATCACCCGAAGGCCCAGCATGCGCTTGCCGACGGTCGCCTGGGCCCGGCTGCTCTCCTGCAGCGCCGTGTAGACACCGAGCGCGATGCCGAAGACCACGGAGCCGAGCCAGGAGAGCGCGTAGCTCACCACTTCCAGCCGCGCGCCATCGCTCTCCGAGACGCGCGTCGTGGTCTCCACCAGGTCGGGCCACAGGAACGAGCCGACGAGGTAGACGCCCACCAGCACGATGATCGTGTCAATGACCCACGCCGCGACCCGCCGCCAGAATCCGGCGGGGATGACGCCGAGTGTGGCGCCCTCCGGAGTCTCGTCAGTCATGGGCTCGGAACGTTGGAAGGGCCGCCCGGCTGGGGCGGCCCTTCCCCGTCAATCCGCGATCCGCAGATCGCGTCGTCACCGTCAGCCGTGGGCCCCATCGCAGGGGGAGACCCAGCTCGCGATGACCGCCGATCGCGGTTTAGGACAGTCTGACACTGGATCACCTCCTTTCGTTGTTGACGACGCCTCGTATATGGCGCGCCCGTCTCAGCCGTGCAAGCACCATTAGATGGTGGTGCGGTCCCCGCTGTCCCACCACGCCCTGAACATGGCGTAGGTCTCATCGCCCAGCAGGCGCCGGTAGGGCCGGTCCCGCTGCTCGCTCGGCGTCGCGACTTCTTTGTCCAGTCCGGCGAGGTCGATGCCGAGGTCGGACGCGTGGGAGAGCAGATTGCCGTAGAACACCCGGTCGATCCGCGCCCACCAGATCGCCGCCGCGCACATGACGCAGGGCTCCCAGGTGGTGTAGAGGGTCGAACCGGAGAGGTCCCAATTGCGGGTGCGCTTGCCCGCATCGCGGATGGCGTTGATCTCGCAATGGCCGGTGGCATCGCAGTTCTCGGCCACGTTGTTCCAGCCCTCGCCGATCACCTCGTCGTCCCGCACGATGAGCGTCGCGCAGTAGCCGCCTTCGCCCGCCGCCATCTTCTCTTCGCAGAGCGCGATCGCTTGCCGCATGTAGCCTTCGTGGTCCATGGCCCCCTCCTTCGTCAGCTCTTGGCCTCGGCCACCGCCTCCGCCAGAACGCACAGGATTTCGAACATCATGGTGGCGCCCACCAGCGCCGTGTTGCCGCTGGGGTCGAAAGGCGGCGCAACCTCCACCACGTCGCCGCCCACCAGGTTGAGGCCGCGCGCGCCCCGCAGCATCCGTTGCGCCTCGTGGGTAGAGAAGCCGCCGATTTCGGGCGTGCCGGTGCCCGGCGCATAGACCGGGTCGAGCCCGTCCACGTCGAAGCTGATGTAGGTCGGGCCGTCGCCGACCACGGCGCGGGCCTCGGCAATCACCTTCTCCCAGCCGACATCGAAGTACTCCTCGATGGTGACGACGCGCATCCCCGAGTCGCGCGCAAAGTCCAGGTCGTGAAGGTCGTAGACCGAGCCGCGAATGCCGATCTGGATGGTGCGCTTGGGGTCGAGCAGCCCCTCCTCCACAGCGCGGCGGAAGAGCGTGCCGTGGGTGATGGTGTAGCCGCCGAAGTAGCTGTCCCAGGTATCGGAATGGGCGTCGAAGTGGATCATGCCGACCGGCCGGTCCCTGGCGATGGCGCGCATGATCGGGAGCGTGATCAGGTGATCGCCGCCGGCAGAGAGCGGCACCGCGCCGGCCGCGTGCAGGCCGGTGAAGAAGCGCTCGATCCGCCCGATGGTGTCGTGCAGGTCGATCGGGTTGATGCTGGCGTCGCCGCAGTCGGCCACCCGGCAAAGCTCGTAGGGGCAGATGCCGAGGGTGTGATGGGTGCGCCGCATCAGGCTCGACATGTTGCGGATCTCGCGCGGGCCGTGGCGGGCGCCGGCGCGGTTGGTGGTGCCGTTGTCCCAGGGCACGCCCACCAGCGCGATGTCCACGGCCGAGAAATCGGTGACGTGGGGAAGCCGCATGAAGGTCGGCATCGCGCTGAAGCGCGGCATGTCCATGCCGCTGACCGGCTCGTAGAAGCCCTCGCTCATGGCTGGCGTCCCCTTCTATTCGGCCGCGATGTCCTGGCGCCTCGACCCGAAAATCTCGATCAGCGCGGCGGTCATGCCGTCCACGTAGTCGGCAACGAAACGCTCGCCCTTCTCCGCCGTCGCGGCGATTGAAGGCGAGAGCGCGCCGGTCCAGGGCACCCGCGAGGTGTCCGTCGGATAGATGTCGTAGAGCGGGAAGTCGGCCGGCGGGTGGTCGGGCGCCTTCGTCATGTCCACGAGCTCCGGATAGAGGTGCAGCATGACCGAGGTCTCCATCAGGCCGGCATGTTCCAGCGGCCAACCGGGGAAGCCCTCGGGCCAGGCGGCGTCCATGGTCTCCTGGGTGACGTACTCCCAATAGGGAATCTTGGCGATCCGCATATCGTCGATGCCGTCGCGCCGGAGCCCGCGCAGGGCGAGGTCGATGCCCTCCACTAAAAACATGTTGTTCTCGTAGTGACCGTCCACCACCGCCATGCGGCGCACGCCGTGACGGGCGAACTCGCTGACGATATCGCGGACCATGCGGATCAGGGTCTCGCCGTCGAGGCTGGTGGTGCCGGGAAAGTGGTTGCCGCCGCCGGACTTCGGCTGCGACTTGTAGCCGTAGCAGAGGGTAGGCGCGACCAGATCGCCGGTGCGTGCCGCGACCCGCTCTGCAAGCGCGGTCGGGATCGCGGCATCGCAGTTCATGGGCAGGTGGGGCCCGTGCTGCTCCAGCGAGCCCACCGGGAGGATCACCACCGGCTGCTCCTCCCGCACGCGCCGGTCGTACTCGGTCCAGTCGATCTCCGCGACACGCACCGGGCGGGTCATGGCGGCCTCCTCTTCGCGCTCGGCCGGTGCCTCTAGCGGTTGGTCGGCCAGCGCGGCTGATTGTCGCTGCCCCAGCGGTTGATGCCGATATCGGTCTCGGCGCAGCGGCGCCAGACCTCGGCGAGCGGCGGGATGAACGCCTTGTTCTTGGCCTCCAGCCGCTCCTGGTCGGCCTGGATGGCCGGCATCATGTCGCGCAGCTCGTCCATCAGCGCCGCTTCGTCGACCCGCGTGAGTTCGCCGTCTTCCACCATGATCTCGCCATTGACGATCACCGTCTCCACCGAGGAGCCGTTCTCGCAATAGACCAGATGGTTGCGCACGTCGTTGAGCGGCGTGAAGTTGGCCGTCCGCATGTCGAGGATTGACAGGTCGGCGCGCTTGCCGGGCTCCAGGGAGCCGATCTCGTCCTCCAAGAGCACGCTGTAGGCCCCGCCGAGGGTCGCCGCGTGCAGCACCTCGTGGGCGTCGAGCCAGTACGCGTTGTCGGGCGAGGAGATGTTGTGCATCAGGCCCGCGCACTGCATCACGCTGAACATGCGCGGCGTGTCGCTGGTGGATAACCCGTCGGAGCCCAACGCGAGATTGACGCCCGCATCGAGCAGCCGGCGCACCGCGCAGATGCCCGAGCCGAGCTTGAGGTTGGAGAGCGCGTTGTGGACCACTGAGCAGCGCGCCTCGCCCATCAGCGCGATGTCGTCGTCCGTGAGCCAGATGCCGTGCGCGATGGTCGTGTTGCGGGTGAGCAGGCCGAGGTCGTGCATGTACTGGATCAGGGTCTTGCCGTAGAGCTCGCGGCCGGTGACCGCCTGCACCTTCGATTCGAGGATGTGGGTGTGAAAGGGCAGCCCATTGGCGCGGGCGAACTCGTCGGCCGCGTGCATCAGGGGCTCGGTGCAGCGCTGGGGGCCGGAGGGCGCCGGCATGAAGCGGAGCCTGCCGGCGCGGTTGTGATAGAGGCCGAGCGCCTCCTCGCAGAAGGCGGTGAACTCGTCCGCCGTCGGCGGCACCATCTCGTCGATCTCGTCCTTGAGATCGCCCGGCAGAAGGTCGTTCAGGTAGACGATGGTGTCGGGCAACTTGCGGTTGATCACGTGGCCCGAGATGGAAGCGCGCAAGCCCACGTCCTCGTAGGCCTGAAACACCGCGCCGATGGTCTCCATGGACTGCAGCGGGAATTCGAGAATGTCGTCGGAGAAGAAGGTCACGCCCGTCTTGATCGCATCCATGGCGCAGAGCGCGGAGCGCAGGTAGATCATGCGCGGCGTAAGCTCGGCCGCGCCCAGGATGCCGTAGGCGAGCGTCATCCAGAGCTCCAGCGGCATGTTGTCGTAGCGCCCCTTGGCGAAGGCCTCCGGCGTGTGGATGTGGCCGTTGATGAGGCCCGGAATTACCAGCTTGCCCTGGCCGGAAGTCACCCGGTCGGCCTCGACGTCGGGCGCGGTCTCGCCGATGGCGGCGATGCGCTCGCCCTCGATCAGAATGTTGCCCTGGAACGGCTCGCTTCCGTGCTCCGGGTCCATCGAGACGATGGTAGCCCCCTCAATTAGTATCGACATGCACTCCTCTCCCCCGTTTCGGACGCCGCCCGGTCACGCCGGCAGCACATAGGTGTCCTCCGCCCGCCAGGACGCACGAAACGTCTGGCCCGGCGTGATGTCGACCGTGTCGAGCTCGTGCGCCTGCTTCTGGACGCGGAACACCGCGCCGCCGCCGACATCGAGATGCAGCGTCACCACCGAGCCGATGAACTCCTCGCTGATTACGGTGCCGGTGACGGCGTTGTTATGCGCCTCCGCCTCTGCGTTTAGCGCGACCCGGTCGCCGCTCACCACCAAGTTGACCGAATCGCCCACCGCCGGCGCACGCGCCGACGGCACGGCGGCCTGGATGTCACCGTGGACCGACTCCACGCCGATGCGCCCGCCCTCGGCCGTCCGCACGCGCCCCTCGATGATGTTGTTGGTGCCGACGAACTCGGCGACGAAGCGGTTGGCTGGAGCGCGGTAGACCTCGCGCGGCGCACCGATCTGCTGGATGCGGCCCGCGTCCATGATGACGACGCGGCTCGCCATGGCGAAGGCTTCGGACTGGTTGTGGGTCACGTAGACGAACGTGATGCCGAGCCGGCGCTGAAGCTCGGTGATCTCCGCCTGCATGCGCACCCTGAGATGGGCGTCCAACGCGCTCAGCGGCTCGTCGAGCAGCAGGATGCGCGGCTCGGTCACCAGCGCGCGGGCGAGCGCCACCCGCTGCCGCTCGCCGCCGGAGAGCTGCGCGATGTTGCGGTTCGCGTAATCGGCGATGCCCACCTGCTCCAGCCATTTGAGCGCTCGCGCGCGGCCTTCCCTGGCCGGTATGCTGCGCATCTTGAGGCCGAACTCCACGTTCCCACGCACGCTGAGATAGGGGAAGAGCGCGAGGCTCTGCCACACCATGGGCGTGTCGCGCTCCCAGGGCTTGCGCTCGTTGACCCGCTCCCCGTCGAGCCGCACCTCGCCACTCGTCGGTTCTTCAAGACCCGCGATCATGCGCAGCGTCGTGGTCTTGCCGCAGCCGGACGGCCCCATGAGCGCGACGAACTCGCCTTCGGCGATCTCCAGATCGATGCCGCTCACGGCCTCGTGCTCGCCGAAGCGCTTGGTCAGGCCATCGAGCTCCAGCAGGGGTTCAGCCATCGCGCGTGCCTCGGCTAAACCAACGCCGTGCGGTGGCTAATTGAGCGGGCGCCGCCGGCTTGCGCGACCGTCGAAACATCAATCCCGAAGCGACGGCTCATGGGCCTGCTCACGGATGCGCGCTAAGTTGAACGTGCCTCGTCCACGCCGAAGCTTATCGCGCAGCGGCGCGAGGCGAGTTGGGTCGATACGCCGAGACGGCAACAAAAAGGCGTCCGAGTCTTCCAGCAGTTCGAGCTGTTCGCCGGACTTGAGTTTCAACGCCTTCAGCACGCGAGCAGCCAAGGCGACCAAGTATTTCGATGCCATTGTCACAAACATCACTTTCCTCCACACCGCTCCCTCACACCGGCGCCTTGAGGCGGCCGGTGCCGCGGCGGGTCAACAAGAACACCTGCGCCAGAATAACGAGCGTGATCGATACCGCGAAGACGACGCTGCCAACCGCGTTGATCCGGGGACTCACCTGCCCCTGCATCATGTTGAGCACGCGCACCGGCAGGGTCTCGTTTACGCCGCCCACGAAGAACGCGATCATGAACTCGTCGAACGAGACCGCTGCCGTGAGGAAGAGCGCGGCAAAGATCGAGGGCATCGTGAAGGGCAGGATCACGAACAGCATTCCCCGCCAGTTGTTGGCGCCGAGGTTCCACGCGGCCCGCTCCAGGTCCGGGTCCATCTGCGAGAGCCTGAGCCGGATCAGCGCCATGGCGAAGGGCGTGCAGTAGACCACGTGGGAGAAGATCACCGAGTGCAGCTCGCCCACCAGGCTCACGCGTCCCAGGAACATCAGCATGACAAGCCCCAGGATCAGCACCGGAATCGTCGGCGGCAGCAGGGCGAGCGCGAGGTAGACGTTCTTGCCGAAGAAGCGGTAGCGGAAGTCGGTATACGCCGTGGCGAAGCCGATGAAGGTGGAGATGGCCGCGACCGAGAGGCCGACGATGATGCTGAAGCGGAAGGCGCGCGGCACCGGCGCCTCGTTCCAGATCGCCTCGTACCAGACCGTGGAGAAGGTCTCGATCGGCAGGACCGGGAAGCGCCCTTCGTTGAAGGAGAAGATGAAGCTAATCACGATCGGCACGAAGATGAAGCCGAGCGCCACGAACACGTAGCCGAGCAGGGAGCCGCGGATGATGCGGTCGAGCCTCATCGCCGCGCCCGCCCGTGGCCGTAGGCGAAGTAGAGCGCTGTGAAGGCGACCACGATGAGCGTCGCCACCATGGTCACCGCCACCACCGCCGCGCGCGGCCAGTGATTGCCCTGCTTCACCGTGTCCACGATCAGGATGCTGAGCGTCGGCGGCTTGCTCCCACCGAGGCTCACCGGGCTCACGAAGTCGCCGAAGCAGAGGATGAAGGTGAAGGTCGCGGCCAGGATCAGGCCCACCTTGGCGGACGGGATGATCACCAGGAAGATGGTCCTGATCCGCCCGCAGCCGAGGTTGTGGGCGGCCTCGATCAGGCTGCGGTCGACGTTCGCCAGGCTGAAGAGCTGGAGCAGGATCACCAGCGGCAGGCAGAGCGTCATGTAGCCGACCACGGTGCCGAACAGCGTGTTCAGCATCTCCACCGGGCCGAAGCCGAGGAAAGCAAAGACCGTGTTCAGGATGCCGTTGTCGGAGATCACCGCCTGCCAGGAATAGACCCGCACCACGTAGCTCGTGAAGAAGGGCGTGATGAGCAGGAACACTCCGAGGCGCCGGATCGCGGGCGAGACCTTGAAGGCAAGCGCGTAAGCCGCGGGGAAGGCCAGCACGCTGCACACCACGGCCGCGAGCACGGCATAGCCCAAGGTGCGCAGGTAGGTGTCCACGACATAGCCCTTGCTCCACATCTTGACCCAGTTGACGGTGTCGAAGTCCGGCTCGAGCCGAAAATTCTTCACCGACCAGAAGGTCATCACGACGAGGAAGGCCAGAGGGGCGAGGAAGAACATCCCCTGCCAGAGCGCGAGCGGCAGGCCCCAGAAGAGCGCGTAACCGTCGGGCCGAGGGGCGTTGCGGCCGGCGGAGGCCGTTACGCCTTCAGTCTCGGCGACAGCCATGAATTAGGTCGTGTACAGGCACCCGAAAGTTAGGGGGCCGCAAACCCGCGGCCCCCGCTTGACGCTAAATGTTCTTGTACTCGTTCCAGACCTCGGTCCAGTCGTCGATCGACTGCTGCACCGGCGTCTTGCGAAGCTGGATCTTGCCGTCCTTGTACTCGTCCATGACGTTCCGCTTGTCGAACCGGTGCCGCAGCAGCTCGGACAACTCGGGATCGTTCTCGTTGAGCGCCTCCCAGCCCTTCTTGTTCGGGATCGAGGCGTTGTAGGACGGCTTGGCGGCGATCCGCCACTGCCCCTCGGGGCTGGCCAGGTACTGAATGAACTTCGCAGCCAGGTCCTGCTTCTCCGACCCCAGGCCGATCGAGCACGACTCGGTCCACTGGATGCCGCCCTCGTCCGGGATGGTGGTGGTGATCGGCAGACCGCCCCGATGCAGGATGATCGAGATCCACTCGCCGATACCGGGCATGACCCAGGCGTCCTGGTTGGTCATCGAGGTGAACACGTCGGCCATGGCGTAGAAGCCGGCGAGCTGCGGCGCCAGCGAGAAGGTGGTATCGCGCAGCTTGTCGAACGCCGCATCGTCGATGTTGAACGGGTCCTTGTTGCCGTTATAGAGGCTAAGGCAGCCCATGGTCGGCAGGTACCAGTCGAAGTGGCCGACCTTGCCCTTCACCCGGTCTTCCCACATCACGCCGTAGCTGCTGCAGTCGGCCTCGCTCAGGTGGTCGGTGTTGTGGACGAGGCCGAGATAGCCGAAGTCCACCATCACCGAGTAGAGGTCGCCGTCGAGCCAGTGGCCTTCGAGCTGCTGGAACTCGGGCCAGAAGTCGTCGAACGGATAATCGGCCGGGTTCATCTTGTCGATAAAGCCGGCATCGCGCAGCTGCACGATGTACTCCCGGTCGGACAGGATGACGTCGTAGGTGCCGGGCGGCGACTGGTTGACCAGCGCCAGCATCTGCTCGCCGCCGACATACTCCTTGCCGACGATCTTCACGCCGTGCTCCTGCTCGAAGGGCTCGACGATGAACGGGTCGGCATGGCCCGGCCAGCTCAGATAAGTGAGCGTATTTTCCTGCGCTCCGGCATTCCGGCCCGCGAAGGTGCTGGAGAGCGCTGCCGTGCCGGCGAGCGCGGTCGCACCCTTCATGAATCCGCGCCGTGACAGGCGCCAGCCGCGCGGGTCGCTGTTCCACATGTTGCCCATGGTCTCCTCCCCTTTTTGTTCACTGGCCATTGTAGCAGAACTGGCCTATCTCCCCACAGTCACGGCGCGGCTTCCTCACCGCGCGTCACGGGAGAAGAGAAGTGCTGCAACTTGGGCTCGTGCTCGGCTATTCGGGCCGGGACTTCGCCATCGACATCGACCTGATCCGCGAGGCGGAGACTCTCGGCTACCAGTCGATCTGGACCTCCGAGGCCTACGGCTCGGACGCGGTGACGCCGGCCGCCTGGATTCTGGCCCAGACCGAGCGAATGACGGTGGGCACCGCGCTCATGCAGATGCCGGCGCGCACACCGGCCTGCGCCGCGATGACCGCGATGACCCTGCAGGCGCTCTCGGGTGGCCGCTTCGTCCTCGGCGTCGGGCCGTCGGGGCCGCAGGTGATCGAGGGCTGGCACGGAGTCCCCTACGGCAAGCCCCACGAGCGGCTGCGGGAATACGTCTCGATCGTGCGCCGCATCGTCGCGCGAGAGGAGCCGGTCGTCCACGAAGGCATGCATTACGCCATGCCCTATCGCGGCCAGGATTCCACCGGGCTCGGCAAGCCGCTGAAGAGCATCATCCACGCCAGCCATCCGCTGCCGATCTACACCGGCTCGGTCTCGCCTGCGGGGCTTCGGCTGGCCGGCGAGATCACCGACGGCCTGTTTCCGCTCTTCATGATGCCGGAGCGCGCCCACGTCTACCGCGTACCGCTGGTCGAGGGCTTCCGCCGGGGCGGCTACGGCGAGGGGCGCGAGGGCTTCGCCATCGCCCCCTTCGTCGACGTGAAGATCGACGAGGACCACGCCCGTGCCCTGCTCTCGGTCAAGCAATCGCTCGCGCTCTACGTCGGCGGCATGGGCGCGAAGGGCCGCAACTTCTACAACGACTACGCGCGCCGGCTGGGCTTCGGTGAGGCCGCCGAAATAATCCAGGACCGCTTCCTTTCCGGCGACAAGCAGGGCGCTGTGGAGGCCGTGCCCGACGAATTCGCCGACGGCATCGCCCTGGTGGGACCGAAGGCGCACATCCGGGAGCGGCTCGCCGCATGGAAGCAGGCGGAGGCCGAGGGCTCGGTGACGGCACTTCTGCTCGCCGGTGCCGGGCGTGAGGAAATCCGCTTCCTTGCCGAGGAGCTGCTTTAGCAGGGATCGCCGGCGGGAGGCGCACCGTGAGGCGCTGGCTGATCGGGCCGGCGCTCGCGCTCTGCGCGCTCTGGCTTGCCACCTGTGAGACCGCGCCTCCCCCACCAGCCGACAACGACGCCCCGCACACCCGCCTCATCCAGGTCGCCAGCAACGGCTGGCACACGGCGATCGTGGTGCCCGCGCCCGACCTCGTCGCCACCGGCCTGCTGCCGGAGGTGGCGGACTTTCCCGACGCCTCGTCCCTCGAGTTCGGTTGGGGGGACCGTGTCTACTACCCGGCGAAGGAGAAGACGATCGGCATGACTCTCTCTGCGGCGCTTGTGCCCACGCCCGCGGTCATGCACATGGCTGGGCTCGCGGCCGCACCGAGAGACGGCGGTACCAGCCGCGAGGTCGTCGCCGTGCCGCTAACCGAGGCGGGATTCCTCAATCTGGTCGAGGCGCTTGCGGCGGAGTTCGAACGCCCTGCCGCTGGCCGTGCCGAGTCCGTCTCTCGCGGTCTCTACCCCGGCAGCCGCTTCTACAATGCCCGCGGCGAATTCCACCTGTTCAACACGTGCAACACATGGACGGCGCGCATGCTGCGCGCCGCAGGCGTGGCGATCTCTCCTTCAGGTATCGTAACTGCCGACGGGCTGATGGCCCGTCTGCGGAGGGCGCTAATTGTCGAGTGAGCTCAGCGCCCCTTCTCGGGTATCGTGGATCGGGATGATCTTGTCGAAGCCGCTGATCTCGAACACTTCCTTGACCGGGCCCGAGAGCGAGCAAAGCGCAAACTTGGCGTCCCGCTTCCACAGGGTCTTGGCGGTCATCAGCACGGCCCGGAGCCCCGCACTGCTGATGTAGGAGAGGTTCTCGAAGTCCATGATCACGGCGCGGTCGCCGTCTTCGATCTTGGTTCGGATCGCTTCCTCGAAATCACGGGCATTGGTGCTGTCGATGCGCCCATTCACGCTGGCGGTCAGGGCGTTATCGCCGCGTTCGATCGTCAACTCCATCGCCGTCGTCTCCTAAGACCGTGCTGGTACGATCATATACCTTGTTTGGGGGCGCGCCACACTCTAACTCGCGTGAATTCCAAAGCGCCGCGGCCCTCCCCGCACACCGTGGCGCGACGGCGTCAGTCGTCTGTTTCGGGCATTAGCACGAATTCCGGGTAAGACTCAATGCCGAGCTCCGCCGCATCCTGGCCAAGCTCCTCGTGCGCCTCTGGGATCCGTGCCCGGAGCGGGGACTTGTCGAGGATGAACCACGCCAGGTACGAGGTGCCGAAGACGAAGGCGCCGATCGCGAGGATACCGATGATCTGCACGCCGGGGTCGCCGCCGGCCGCAATGCAGACCGCGAGTGTTCCCCACACCCCGGCGAAGAGGTGCGCCGGGACCGCGCCGACGACATCGTCCACCTTGACGATCTCGAGGAGCTTCACGCCGAGCACGACGATCGCGCCGCCGATCGCACCGATGATGACCGCGAAGTAGTGATCGACGATGTCGGGTCCGGCGGTGATCGCCACCAGACCGGCGATGGCGCCGTTCAGGCTGGTGATCAGGTCGACACGACCCATGATCGGCCGCGAGAGTGTGATCGCCGCGAGCACACCGGCCGCCGCCGCGAGATTGGTGTTTGCCAGGATGTTGCTCAACGCCACCGCGTCGATTGCCCCGCTCAGCGCGAGTTGCGAGCCTCCGTTGAACCCGAACCAGCCCAACCAGAGGATGAAGACCCCGAGCGTCACCGCCGGCACGTTGGAGGGCGACGTCACCTTGACGCTGCCATCGGCGCGGAACTTGCCCTTTCGTGCGCCGACGATCATGGCGCCGGCGAGAGCCGCCCAGCCGCCGGTCGAATGCACGATCGTGGACCCGGCGAAGTCCTGGAACCCCATCTGGGAGAGCCAGCCGCCGCCCCAGGTCCAGGAGCCGATCACCGGATAGATGAAGGCGGTCAGCAGCGCGATGAAGATGAAGAACGACCAGAGCTTCACGCGTTCGGCCAGGGTGCCCGAGACGATCGAGGCGGTGGTCGCCACGAACACCATCTGGAAGAACCAGTCGGACATCGTGGAATAGCCGCCCTCTATGACGGCCTCGGCCGCGGCTTCGTCGCCGCCGAGCAGAGCGATCTCCTCGGGTGTCGTCGAATAGGGCAGCGCAAACGACCCGACCCAGCTCACCACATCGACGTACATGAGATTGTAGCCGACCAGGTAGTAGGTGAGGCCGGCGATGGAATAGAGGCCGATATTCTTGAGACAGATGACCGACGCGTTCTTGGTGCGGACCGATCCGGCCTCCAGCATGGTGAAGCCGGCGCACATCCACATCACCAGCGCGCCCCAGATGAGGAACGAGAAGCTGTTGAGGATGAACTGCGTCTCGGCGGTGACCGCGGCGTAGGCCTGCGGCACCACGAACACGAGCGAGAGCGTGAAGACGAGGACCAGACCGACGGTCCGCCAGCGGGATCTGCCGGTGAATCTGAAGGGCGAAAGGCCTGCGAAAGTAAGCTTCGATACTATTCCGCGTGTACTTCTACACTCCTGCCGCATAGCCGGGTCCCTGTCCCCTAATTCACGGTTTTGTGAACCATGACCACGTTCGCCGGGGCTGTCAATTGCGAACGCGTATGGACCCCGCCTTGGTTCGCACCTACCCACTAACTTGTTGATATTTGCGAGTATAGCTCCAGGGATAACGTGGCTCGTGCCTCCAGCCTCGCCCGCTCCTGTACCGCTGGAATCATCATCTGCTCATAGTGTCAGGTCTCGGAGCACATCCGGCAGCGATTCGCTCAGGTCCTCGGCGATCAAACCGGGGCCGAAAGCGGCCGCCGCGGCGCCGTGCAGCCAAACTCCCGCAGCGGCAGCCTCGAACGCCGGCATCCCCTGCGCCAGCAGGCCGAGAATGAAGCCGGCCAGCACGTCGCCCGAGCCCGCCGTCGCCAGGGTCGGCGGCGCATTGGCATTGATCGCCGCGCTGCCGTCGGGCGCCGCGATCACGGAATCCGCGCCTTTCAGAACCACCACGGCCCCGCACTCCACCGCTGCGGCACGGGCACGGGAGAGCTTGTCGCCCTCGTGGGCGAAGAGACGCCGGTACTCGCCCTCGTGCGGGGTCAGCACCGCATTGGGCCCGAGGGCCGCGAAGAGCGCGGCTGGCTCCTCCTGAAACGCGGTGAGCGCGTCGGCGTCCAGCACGCAGCGCTTTCCCGCGCCGAGCGCCTGGAGCGTCCTTGCGCGGGTCGCGGGGCTCACGCCGCAGCCGGGGCCGACCAGCAGCGCGTTGCGGCGCTCGTCGGCAAGCGCCGCCCCCAGATCGTCCAGGGATGCCACCATGACGGCGGATAACTGGGACGCATAGACGGGCAACGCAGCTTCGGGCGCGTGGACCGTGACCAGACCGGCGCCCACGCGGAGCGCCGCGCGCGCCGCGAGCCGCGCCGCGCCGGAATGCGCGCCGTCGCCGCCCACCACGAGCGCATGGCCGCGGCTGTACTTGTGATCGACCGCTTCGGGGCCGGGCATCAGCCCTTGCCAGAGCGCCGGCGCGTTCTCATGCACCCGAAGCGCCAGCTCGTCGATCGCCGCCTCCGGAATGCCGATGTCGGCAACCACTACTTCGCCGGCGCGCGCGCGCCCCGGCAACAGCAGGTGCCCGTACTTGCGCCGGGCGAAGGTCACGGTCACCGCCGCCTCGAAGCTCCCGCCCAGGACTTCGCCGGTGTCGCCGTGGACGCCGCTCGGGATGTCGACCGCGACGCAGGGCAGATCGCGCCCGGTGCACGCCTCCGCGAGCGCCAGCGCCACGCCCTCGAGCGGTCGCGTCAGCCCGGCGCCGAACAGCGCATCGACCGCCAGCGGCTCGCCCTCGAGCAGCGCCGGATCGAGCGGCGCGACCGGGTGCTCCCACCGTTCGGCCATGGCTGCAGCGTCGCCCTTGAGGCGTTCTCGGGCGCCCAGGAGCCCGAGCCGCACCGGCCAACCGGCCTCCGCCAGCAGTCGGGCCACGACGAACCCATCGCCGCCGTTGTTGCCGGGGCCGCAGAGGACCGCCACCGGCCGCGTCCCCCACCGCCGCACAATAGCGTCCGCCACCGCCCGGCCGGCGTTCTCCATCAGCGTGAGCCCCGGCGTGCCCGCGCGTGCCGCCGCCGCGTCGGCCTCATACATCTCAGCAACGGAAATGAGCGCGAGAGCGCTGGCGTCGCTCATTCGGAGTCGGCGAAGAGCAGATCGACCCGCATCGGTTGCACGAAGGCGTAATCGCCGGCGTCCGTGCGGCCGGCCTCGAACAGGCGCCTTACGGTCTCGCTCCGCACCGCATCGGCGCCATAGCTGTTGTAGGTCAGGCCAGAGAAGAGCTCGACGAACTCGTCGTGGCTCTCGAAGCGCCGCTCGATCTCGTAGTGGACCTCGCGCGCGCGGGCGAAGCGCGGCGCCGACTCGCGCACCGCCTCGCGCGCCTGTTCGCGGACCTCGGTCTCGTCGTGGAAGGGCTTGATGACCGCCGAGAACGGCCCCTCCATCACCGGCTCCATCACGTAGACGAAGCCGCCCGGTGCGAGCACGCGGCGCGCCTCGGCCAGCGCGGGGCGCATGGCTGCTTGCGGCACGTGATGCAGGGAGCGCCCGAAGATCACCCCGTCGACCGAACCGTCGTCTGCCGGAAGCGACTCGGCCCGCCCCTCGACGAAGGTCACGCCTTCGGTCTCCGGGGCCGCGCGATTGCGCTTCGCCTGAACCGGGTCCGGCTCGACGCCCAGTACCGTTGCACCGCGCTCGGCCAGCGCACGGGCCAGCGCGCCGCCGCCGCAACCGACATCGATGAGCGAACGACCGTGCGCCGGCACCAGCCGGTCCAGCACGGCGAGATCGGTACTTGCGCCCCAGCGTTCGACGGTCCCCGGCATGGCGCGAGCATAGCCGCCGCCCCGCCGCCGGACCAGCATCGAACTCACCCGTCTTCCGTGGAAGCTGCGCAATCATACCGATTCTGATATGAAACCGGACGAGCACGTGCGCCCGCCAGTCATCGAGCGGGTGAGTCAGTCCAGAGTTGCCCCATGGTTGCCCACGTCGAGACCGTCGCCTTCCAGGGCATCGAGGCGTTGCCGGTCGACGTGCAGGTACATATCGGCGGGGGCATGCCCGCGTTCATGGTGGTGGGCCTTCCCGACAAGGCGGTGGCGGAGAGCCGGGAGCGGGTGCGCGGCGCGCTCGCCGGTCTCGGGCTGGCGTTGCCGGCAAGGCGGATCATCGTGAACCTCGCGCCGGCGGACATGCAGAAGGAGGGCAGCCACTTCGATTTGCCAATTGCGCTCGGGCTGCTGACGGCGATGGAGGTGCTGTCGGCGGAGGATCTCGGCACCTATGTCGCGCTCGGCGAACTCGGTCTCGACGGCGCGCTGATACCGGTGGCGGGCGTACTGCCGGCCGCCATCGGCGCAAACGCGCGCGAGCGCGGGCTGATCTGCCCGGCGGCCAACGGCACGGAGGCCGCCTGGGCCGGTGGCGGCGAGGTCGTTGCGCCCGCCGACCTGCTGGCGCTCATCAACCACTTCAAGGGAACGCAGCTGCAGGCACCGCCCAAGGCGGCGGCACTCGCCGCGCCCCCGCGCTATTCCGACCTCCGCGACATCAAGGGGCAGGAGACCGCCAAGCGTGCCCTCGAAGTGGCCGCTGCCGGCGGCCACAATCTGCTCATGATCGGCCCGCCCGGCACCGGCAAGTCGATGCTGGCCTCGCGCCTGCCCGGCATCCTCCCGCCGCTCGCGCCCGAGGAGGCGTTGAGCGTCAGCATGATCGCCTCGGTCGCGGGCCTCCTCGGAGACAACGGCCTCACGCGCAGCCGGCCCTTCCGCGATCCACACCATTCAGCCTCGATGGCGGCGATGGTGGGCGGCGGCGTCCACGCCAGCCCCGGCGAGGTCTCGCTCGCCCACCTCGGGGTCCTGTTCCTGGACGAGCTGCCCGAGTTTCCCCGTCCCGTCCTCGACGCGCTGCGCCAGCCCATCGAGAGCGGCGCGGTGGCGGTCGCCCGCGCCAACGCCCACGTGCGCTATCCCGCGCGCTTCCAGCTCGTCGCCGCGATGAACCCGTGCCGCTGCGGTTACCTGTCGGACCCCGCGCGCGCCTGCACCCGCGCGCCGCGCTGCGCGCAGGACTACCAGGCGCGCATCTCGGGCCCCCTCTACGACCGCATCGACCTCCATGTCGAGGTGCCGGAGCTTTCGGCCGCCGACCTCACGCTGCCGCCGCCCGCAGAGGGCTCGCACGAGGTCGCAGCGCGGGTCGCGGCCGCCCGCGCGGCCCAGCGGGTGCGCTTTCGCGCCGTGGATGCGCCGCCCGACGTGCGCACCAATGCCGAGGCCGAAGGCGAGTTGCTGACCCGAATCGCGACCCCGGACGAGGGCGGACGGGAGCTGCTCGCCGAGGCGACCGACCGGCTCAGGCTCTCGGCGCGCGGCCATCATCGCGTGCTCAAGGTCGCGCGCACGATTGCGGACTTGGGCAGCGCCGAGACCGTCGCGCGCCGGCATATCGCGGAAGCGCTCTCCTACCGCCGTATCGGCCCGTACGGATAAGGGGAGGCGCCGAGCGAGACGGCCCGGCCGCGATCAGTCCTTGGCGATCATGCGCCCCAGGCGCCGGCCGCCGCAGAGGTGAACGTGGAAGTGCGGCACTTCCTGGCCGCCGTTGACGCCGGTGTTGGCGATGGTGCGGAAGCCCTCCTGCTCGAGCCCGAGCGAGCGGGCGATCTCGCCCACGGTCTTGAAGAAGCGCCCCACCTCCCCGGCCGAGGCCTTCTGCGTGAAATCGTCGAGCGAGATATACGACCCTTTCGGGATCACCAGCACGTGCACCGGCGCCTGCGGCGAGATGTCGCGAAAGGCGAGAACGGCATCATCCTCGTAGACGGTGTCGTTCGGGATTTCGCCGCGCAGGATCTTGGCGAATATGTTGCTGTCGTCGTAGCTCATCGCTCGTCCCCGGACTTGCCTTTGCTCGCCTCGCGCGCCAGCCCCGAGACGCCGCGCCTCTTCGAGAGCTCGCCGAACACCTCGGCCGGCTTGACGCCTGCGGCCGACCACAGGACCAGAAGGTGGAACAGCAGGTCCGCGCTCTCGGAGACGAGGCCCTTCCTGTCGCCAAGGGCGCCTGCGAGCGCCACCTCGACGCCCTCTTCCCCCACCTTCTTCGCGACATGCTCCTGGCCGCGCGCGAGTGTGCGTGCGACGTAGGAGGTCTCCGGGTCACCGCCCTTGCGTTGCTCGATCACGCCGTACAGCTCTTCGATAACGTCGCCGGCCTGCGCACTCTTCATCCTGCCGCCCCGTCCCGTTCAGCGCGTCTGGTTAACAGAATTCGTTCGCGCCGTCATGGCCGCATGGGGATGCCGGCGGCGCGCATGTGCGCCTTCGCCTCGCCGATGGAGTGCTCACCGAAATGGAAGATCGAGGCCGCCAGCACCGCCGTCGCGTGGCCGTCGCGGATGCCCTCCACCAAATGATCCAGCGTGCCGACGCCGCCCGACGCGATCACCGGGATCGTCACCGCGTCCGCCACGGCGCGCGTCAGTTCGAGATCGAAACCGACGCGGGTGCCGTCCCGGTCCATCGAGGTCAGCAGGATTTCACCGGCGCCCGCGTCCGCCATGCGCCGGGCCCACCCGATGGCCTCGATCCCCGTCGGCTTGCGCCCGCCGTGGGTGAAGATCTCGAAGCCGCCTTCGACCCGCTTGGCGTCAATGGCGACGACAATGCACTGGGTGCCGAATTTCTCCGCCGCCTCGGCCACGAACGCCGGGTTGTGGACGGCCGCCGTGTTGATCGAGACCTTGTCGGCGCCCGCCAGCAGCAGCGCGCGGACATCCTCGATGGTGCGCACCCCGCCGCCCACGGTGAGCGGCATGAAGCAGACCTCGGCGGTGCCGGCAACGACGTCGTAGATGGTCTCGCGCTGCTCATGGGAGGCAGTGATGTCCAGGAAGCAGAGCTCGTCCGCCCCCTGCTCGTCGTAGATCCTGGCCTGCTCCACCGGGTCTCCGGCGTCCACCAGATCGACGAAGTTCACGCCCTTCACCACCCGCCCGGCGTGGACGTCGAGGCACGGGATGACGCGCATCTTCAGCATGGCGCGGAGCCGCGGCCGGCGGGTTCAGGCGGCGAGCAGCGCCAGCGCCTGCGCCGGGTCGATGCGCCCGTCGTAGAGCGCCCGGCCGCAGATCACACCGCAGACCCCGTCCGCCTCGTACGGCTTGAGCGCTTCGAGGTCGGCGTGAGAGGCGACGCCGCCGGACGCGATGACCGGTGTTTCCAGCGCCCGCGCCAGCGCCCCGGTTGCCGCGGCGGCAACGCCCTCCAGCGCCCCGTCGCGCGCGATGTCGGTGTGGATGATCGCGGCGGCACCGGCATCCTCGAAACGGCGCGCCAGCTCCAGCGCCTCCATGTCCACCGTCTCGGCCCAGCCTTCCACCGCCACGCGCCCGTCGCGCGCGTCGATGCCGACCGCGATCCGGCCGGGGAAGGCCCGGCAGGCATCGCGCACCAGCTCGGGATCGCGCACTGCCACGGTGCCTAGGATCACCCGCTGCACGCCGGCCCCCAGCCACGCCTCGATTGTCGCCATGTCCCTGATGCCGCCGCCGAGCTGGACCGGGAGATCGACCGCCGCGAGGATGGCTTCGACCGCATCGCCGTTGACCGGCTTGCCGGCGAACGCACCGTCCAGATCGACGATGTGGAGCCAGGCGAAGCCCGCCGCCTCGAAGGCCCGCGCCTGCGCCGGGGGATCGTTCGAGAACACCGTGGCCCGTGCCATGTCGCCCTGCACGAGCCTGACGCAAGCGCCGTCCTTGAGGTCGATCGCGGGGAAGAGGATCACGGCGCCGCGTCCGGCGGCGCGTCCGTCAGATCGGTCAGGTCCTTGCAGTAGTAGTGGCCGGCGATCGGCTCGCCGTCCACGAACGCGTACTTGGGATGCGTGCCCCAGCGCTCGAAACCCAAAGATTCGTAGAGCGCGATGGCGGCCTCCTGGGTCTCGCGCACACTCAGGTTCACCACCTTGTAGCCGCGTGCGCGCGCTTCCGCCTCGGCCGCCTCCAGCAGCCGCCGTGCGAGGCCGTGCCCGCGCGCCCAGGGCGCCACGAAGTGCGTGTCGATGAGGCAGGAGAGGCGCCAGGCCTCCTTCTGGGGCGGTGCCGACACGAGCTGGACCGACCCCGCCACCACGCCGTCCATGCGGCCGATGAAGAGCAGCCGCTCGGGCACCACGGTCACGCCGCGCCAGTAGCGCTCGAAGGCGGCGGGCTGGGGCGGGCGCACCCAGCCGAATCCGGCGCCGTCGTTGATCGCGGCGGCGGCGGCCTCGCAGAGCTCGGCAAGCTCGCGCTTGCGCAGCCGCTCGACCGTGCCGACCTCGATGCGGGGTCCGACTGTCGCGAGCTGGCTCATGGCTGCCACCGAAGGAAGTTACCGATCACGGTCAGGCCCACCTCTTGGCTCTTCTCCGGATGAAACTGCGTGCCCACCATGTTGTCGCGGCCCGCGACCGCGGTGACCGGGCCGCCATAGTCCACGGTGGCGAACACATCGCCGGGCTTGCGGCAGGTCAACCCGTAGCTGTGCACGAAATAGGCATGGGCATCGCCGGGCAGGCCCTTGAGCACCGGATGCGTCTTGCCTTCCAGAGCGAGATCGTTCCATCCCATGTGAGGGACCTTCAGCGCCTCGTCCTCGGGCGTGAGCGGCCCCACCTCGCCGTCGAGCCAGCCGAGCCCCTCGTGCTCGCCGTGCTCGTGTCCCACGCGCGCCATGAGCTGCATGCCTACGCAGATGCCGAGGAAGGGCATGCCGCGTCGTAGCACCGCGTCCTCCAGCGCCTCGATCATGCCCCTTCGGGCGGCGAGCCCGGCCTTGCAGTCGGCGAAGGCACCAACACCCGGCAGCACGATGCGGTCGGCCTCCCGCACCCGGTCGGGGTCGTCGGTCACCAGCACCGGCTCGGCCGGCGTGGCATCAGCCGCGGCCCGCTCGAACGCCTTGGCGGCGGAGCGCAGATTGCCCGAGCCATAGTCGATGATCGCGGTGGTCACGGCGTCTCAGCTCCAGAAGCCGGGGTTCGGATCGCGATCGCGCGGGCCGAACGGCATCGGGGCGGCGCCGGCGGCCGCCCATGCCGGCCGCGAAGCCGGCGCCGGAGTCATGGCCTCGGCGTAGCGGATGAGCGCGTGCGCGCGGCTCGGCGCCGCCACCACCTCGGCTAGCCGATAGCCGCGACCGGCCAGCCCGGCCCGGCGCAGGTCGTTAGCCGATAGGCCGACGAGCACCGCATAGCCGAGGCCCAGCACCACGGGCAGGACCGGCCCGAGGCCCAGCACCAGGGGCACCGCGACGATCGCCCCGAGCGCCACGATCAGCACCGGGGCGGCAAGCCACAACCCCTCCGCAAGCGCCCAGAACGGCGCGAAGAAGAACGCGAGCCAGTTGAAGCCTTCGCGCACGAGCACGGCGTGGCCAAGCGCGCTTTCGTCTCCGCCTTCCCCGCCGGCCGGAATGTGGACCGTGTAGAAGCGCACGTCTCAAGCCTCCAGGCTGCCGCCGAGCACGCCCTTGGTGGACGGCACCTCGCCCGCCATGCGCGGGTCGGGCTCGATCGCCTGGCGCAGCGCCCGCGCGAGGCTCTTGTAGCAGGCCTCGATCATGTGATGGCTGTTCTCGCCGTACATGACCTCGACGTGGAGCGTGAGCCCCGCCGATTGCGCAAACGCCTGAAACCACTCCTTGAAGTGCTCGGTATCCATGCCGTCGAGGCGCGGCCTCTGGAACGTGACCCGCCAGATCAGGTAGGGCCGGTTGCTCGCATCCAGCGAGACCCTGGCGCAGGCCTCGTCCATGGGGATCACCGCACTGCCATAGCGCCGGATGCCGCGCCGCTCGCCGAGGGCCTTGCTCACGGCCTCGCCGATGGTGATTCCGGTGTCCTCGACCGTGTGGTGCAGCGTCACGTCTATATCGCCCTTCGCCGCGCACTCGATATCGATCAGGCTGTGGCGCGAGAGCTGCTCCAGCATGTGATCGAGGAAGCCGATGCCCGTGGCAATCTGCGAGCGGCCGCGCCCATCGAGATCGACCGCGACGGTAATGCTCGTCTCCTTGGTAACCCGCTCGACGCGGGCCGTGCGCGTGGGCTGGCTCATGCCTGAGACCGATAATCCGGGGGAACGGGCGCCCTTGTAGCAAGAACCGCCGCTGGCTGCCAGCCTCGACCGGCGGCACCCCCTTCACCCTTCCCGCCGGCGCCGGACCGGGGCATGATGGCGCGAGACACACGCCTGACGAGGAGATCGAGGCATGGCCGGCACCTTCGACATCAACATCGATTGCGGCGAGAGCTTCGGCAACTGGGTCATGGGGGCGGACGAGGCGCTCATGCCCCACATCACCACCGCGAACGTCGCCTGCGGCTTCCATGCCGGCGACCCCATGACCATGATGAAGACCATCGCGCTCGCCAAGGAGAACGGCGTGGCCGTGGGCTCCCATCCGGGACTGCCGGACCTCATGGGCTTCGGCCGCCGGGTGATGGCGATCACGTCAGACGAGCTCTACGCTTACGTGATCTACCAGACCGGCGCGCTGAAGTCGGCGCTGGAGGCCAACGGCATGGCGCTTCATCACGTCAAGCCCCACGGCGCCCTCTATCGCATGCTCAACGACGACGAGGCGCTGGGCGAGGCCTTCGCCCGCGCGGTGATCGATCTCTGCCCCGAGCCGATGATGTACTACCCCGCGCCGGTGGAACGCCACGCGGTCACCAAGATCGCCGCCGGTATGGGCATCGACGTGGTGGGCGAGCTCTATTTCGACCTGCCTTACGACGATGACGGCACGCTGGTGCTCAAGCGCTCAAACGAAGGAGCGGACTTGGACGACACCCGGCACAAGCTCGGGCTCTTCCTGGAGACCGGCAACACGCTCAGCATCGACGGTGCGCGGGTGCCGATCTCGGCGCGCAGCATCTGCCTGCACGGCGACGGGCCGAACGCGGTCGATCTCGCCACCACCATCGGCGCGACCCTCTCGGAACACGGCTATACGCTGGAGCCGCTGACCCCGGCGCCGACGCTGCATCAGGCCGCCGAGTAAGGGACTGGAAACGCGGCGCCGGTTGAGGCATCTTCCGGCGTCGCGCCTTCAAGGAGTCGCAGCGCGCTAACCAGAGGAGTGGACGTCGATGAGCGACGAGCACGGCCCCTCGCTCGAGGAGCTGACACGGGCACGAATCCCTTATGTGGTGGGGCTCGGCCTCGCCGTCCTCATCATCGGCGTCCTTGCGGGCCTCTCGGCCGGCGGCATCGTCCCGTAAGGAGCGTGCTCAGGCGCCGGCCGGGGCAGCGGGCAACATCCCCTCCTCGCGCATCCAGCGGCAGAGATCTTCGAACATGGTGCGGAGCGGGACCGGCTTGAAGCCGAGCTCCCGTATCGCCTTGTCGCACAGCATGATCTGATCCAGGTTCGTGACGAAGTGGATCTCGTCGCTGGCGTCGGGGTTGCGCTCACTCGTCGCTCGTGGCGGCTCGACGCCGACAATCTCGGCCACGATGCCGGCTGCGGTGGCGAACTTCTCGTTGGCGCCGCCGAGGATATAGCGCTCCCCTCTCCTCCCCCGCTCGTAGGCGCTGATATGCGCCTTCGCGGTCCCGTCGATATGGCAGAAGGAGCCGCCGCCGACGCCCACGGTGGTCATGGCGCCGCCCGCGATGGCCTGCACGAAGGGGCCCCAGATCACCCGATCGTAGGGGCCGACCACGTTGCCGGGGTTGACACAGACCGCATCGAGGCCGCCAGCCACAGCCTCCAGCACGATGTCCTCGGCGGCCTTCTTGGAGCGGCAATAGTTGACCGGAAGCTCGTCGGCGTTCGACGGCGCGGTCTCGTCGATGGGCATGCCGTCGTGAAGACCCCACGTCGCGCCCGTCGACGTATGGATGAAGCGCCCGACGTTCCTGGCCTGTGCCGCCTCGACGATGGCGCGGGTGCCCGCCACGTTGGCGTGGGTCTGGGCCTCGTCGCCGGCGGAATCGAAGCTCACGTTGCCGGCCACGTGGAACAAGGCATCCACGCCGTCCGGGATCGCGCCCGCCAGAAACGCCCGGTCCCCGATGTCGCCCACCACCAGCGATGCCGGGAACCGGCTCAGGTAGGTGAGGTCCGAAGTCTCGCGGTGCATCGCGGTCACCGACCAGCCGGCCTCGCCCAGCTGCTTCACCAGGTTGGTGCCGATGAAGCCCGACGCGCCGGTCACGAACGCAGTCTTTCCAGTCATGCCTGATTCCCCAACTGAGTGCTGATTACCGCCAGATCGGCTTGCCCGAGCCCGGCAGGCCGTACGACTCCCACTTGTCCGTCACCCGCTCCACGATCTCGTCCGCCATGCGGATACGCGTGCCCCAGGTCCGGCTCGTCTCGGGCCCCATCTTGGTCGTCGCATCCAGGCCGATCTTGGCGCCGAGCCCCGGCTCCGGGCTCGCGAAGTCGAGATAGTCGATGGGCGTGTTCTCGACGATCGTGATGTCACGCGCCGGGTCCATGCGGGTGGAGACCGCCCACATCACGTCCTTCCAGTCGCGCGCGTCGATGTCGTCGTCCACCACGATCACCCATTTCGTATACATGAACTGCCGCAGATAGGACCAGACGGCCATCATCACGCGCTTGGCGTGGCCCGCGTAGGACTTCCTGATGGAGACCACGGCGATCCGGTAGCTGCAGCCCTCCGGCGGCAGCCAGAAGTCCACGATCTCCGGGAACTGCTGGACCAGTAGCGGAATGAACACCTCGTTCAGCGCCTCGCCCAGGATGCTCGGCTCGTCTGGCGGGCGCCCGGTATAGGTCGAGAGGTAGATCGGCTCCCGCCGCATGGTGATGGCGGAGACCGTGAACACCGGGAACGGCTCGACCGCGTTGTAGTAGCCTGTATGATCGCCGTAGGGGCCTTCGTCCTCATAGTCGTCGAGGCTGACATGGCCCTCGATGACGATCTCGGCTTCGGCCGGCACCTCGAGCGGCACCGTCTTGGCCTGCACCAGCTCTACCTTCTGGCCGCGCAGGAGGCCCGCGAACTGATATTCCGAGAGCGTATCCGGCACCGGCGTCACCGCCGCGAGGATCGTGCCGGGGTCCGCGCCGATCACCGCCGCAGCCGGCAGCGGCTCTCGCTTCTCCTGCCCCCAGCGCCGGTGCTGCTGGGCGCCGCCCCGGTGCGCGAGCCAGCGCATCAGCGTGGTGTCGCGGCCGGTCACCTGCATCCGGTAGATGCCGAGGTTGTAGTTGTCGATGCGCGAGCGGCTCGGCCCCTTCGTCACCACCAGCGGCCAGGTGATCAGCGGCGCGGGCTCCCCCGGCCAGCAGGTCTGGATCGGCAGCCGGCCGAGGTCGATGTCCTCGCCGGTGAGCACCACCTCCTGCACCGGCCCGCCGCCCACGGTGCGGGGCTTCATCGCGCGCACAGTGTTGAGCAGCGGCAGCATCTCGACCGCCTCGCGCCAGCCGCTCGGCGGCTCTGGCTGCCGCAGGAAGGCGAGCGTCTCGCCCACCTCGCGCAAGCTGCCGGGCTCCCGGTTCATGCCCCAGGCGACCCGCTCCACCGTGCCGAAGAGGTTGACCAGCACCGGCATGTCCAAGCGGGCGCCGTCCTCGCCGACGACGTTCTCGAACAGCACCGCCGGCCCCCCGTCTGCGATGAGACGGGTCTGGATCTCGGTCATCTCCAGATGGGGCGAGACCGGCGCCGAGACCCGGTTGAGCCGGCCCGCGCCCTCCAGGCGGGCGATGAAGTCGCGCAACGATCGATAGGCCATCGGCACCTCGGCGGGAGGCCCACATTCATGGGCAGGCGCCGGCGCCCGTCAAGCCCGCGCAACCGCGCGTTGGCAGGGTGCGACCGATCATGACGTCCCCGGACGCTGCCCTGATCGAGACCGCGAAGCGCTATCCCTTCCCGCGGCCGGGGTATTCCTTCCTCTACGTGGACGGCGAGGCGTGGCGCCTCAACGCCCTCGGCGAAGCATTGGAAGACGCGGAGGTCGAAATCGACGGGCGATCCGTGCCGGCGGGCACCCCGCTGCGGCAACGCGGCATCGCCGCCCCTGCGCCGCTCAGCCAGCGCACGCCGGTGTTGGCCTACGGCGCCAACGCCGCGCCCGAACGCCTGCAGCGAAAGTTCGCGCCCGTGGGGCCGGCGGTCTTCCCGGTCCTCGAGGCGCGGCTCCACGGTTTCGACATCGTCCACGCCGCCCACATCTCAAGCTACGGCGCGGTGCCGGCGACCATCGCTCCTTCCCCCGGCACGGTCTGCCACATCGCCATCACCTGGCTCGACGCGCGCGCGCTTGCCCGCATGCACGAGACCGAGTTTCGCCGCCACACCTACCGCTTCGGCCCGCTTCGCAACATCCGCTTGGAGCCCGACCTGCTGCCGCCCATGGACCGGGTGAGCACCTACGTCGGCGGCTACGGCCACATCGCGCCGGAGGGCGCGCCGCTCGCCCTCGCCGCCATCCGGGCCGAGGGCCGGCGCTTCCGCACCTGCTCGCAGACCGAGGCGCTGCAGGCGATTCAGGCCATGCTCGGCGCACGGGGGCCGCTGGACGATTTCATCCTGGAAGCCGTCGCCGACGAGGCGGTCAGGCAGAAGCGTACCGCGCGGCTCAGGGCAGAGGCGCAGCCCTTCTCTTACGCCGACTTCACGGCCGTCGCGCCGTGACTTTCAACCGAGCGCTTGCGCGGCCACGATGCCGGCGAAGAGCGCGAGGCCCACCAAGCTGTTGTTCTTGAACTTGGCGAGGCAGTCCGCCGGGCTGTCGATGCGCACGCGGAGCGCCTGCCAGCCGAGCAGCACCGCCGCCACCGCCACGCCCACGAAGTAGGGCCAGGCCGCCTCGGCGGCGACTCCGGCGCCCGCGAAGCCCGCCACCGCCGCCACGTAGAACGCGATCAGGAACGGCCGCGTCCGCTGGCCGAGGGCGATGGCGCTGGACTTCACACCGATCAGGAGGTCGTCCTCCTTGTCCTGGTGCGCGTAGATCGTGTCGTAGCCGAGCGTCCAGGCGATGCCGCCCGCGTAGAGCAGCCCCGCCGGCCAGCCGATGCCGCCCTCGACCGCCGCCCAGCCCAGCAGCGCGCCATAGTTAAACGTAAGCCCCAGAAAGGCTTGCGGCCAATAGGTGATACGTTTCATCAAGGGGTAGAGCACCACCAGCAGCAGCGAGCCCGCGCCGAGCAGAATCGCGAACAGGTTGAACTGGAGCAGGATCGCGAGGCCCGCGCCTAGCAGCACCGCCATGAAGGCGACGGCCCCTTTCACCCCGATGGCGCCGGAGGGCAGCGGCCGCCGCCGCGTGCGCTCCACTTGCGCGTCGAAGTCGCGGTCGAAGATGTCGTTCAGCGTGCAGCCGGCGGCCCGCATCACGAAGGCGCCGGCAGTGAAGAGCACCAGCAGCCCGATATCCGGCAGGCCGTCGGAGGCGAGTCCGATGGCCCAGAGGCAGGGCCAGAGCAGGAGCCAGACGCCGACCGGCTGATCCAGCCGCGCCAGCGCGACGAAGGGGCGGGCGAAGGGCGGCGCTGCCCGCTCGACCGGCCCAGGCCCTCCTGGGCTACGCCCGGCGGATGCTCCGGCCATGGTGTGCAGGCGCTCGGCCATGGCTGCTGGTGTATCGTGGCGCCCTGGCACTGACAAGCGGAGAGCCGCCCATGGCGGGCGAGCGCGACGACGGCCCGAGCACCATCCGCCTCTTCGTCGAGGCCCCGCTCGACGTGGGCGCGACGGCAACGCTGGCCTCGGGCCAGGCCCACTACCTCCGCAACGTGATGCACCGCAAGCCGGGGGACCGGATTCGCCTGTTCAACGGCCGCGACGGGGAGTGGGAGGGCGCCATCGAGACCCTCGCACCCAGCCGCGCCGGCATTCGGCTGGGCGCGCGGCTCGCGGCACAGCCTCCGCCGCCCGACCTGCGGCTCCTGTTCGCGCCGCTCAAGTCCGAGCGCACCCGCTTCGTGGTTGAGAAGGCGACCGAGCTCGGCGTCGGCGCCATCCACCCGGTCCTCACCCGGTACGGCCAGACCAGGCGGGTCAATGTCGAGCGAGTCCGGGCGCATGCCATCGAGGCGGCGGAGCAGTGCGGCCGCCTGGAGGTGCCGTCCATCGCACCGCCCTGCTCTCTCGCCGATGCGCTCGCCGGCTGGCCGCCGGACCGCCGGCTGCTGGTCTGCGATCCCGAGGCGGAACGCTCGGTCGCCGAGTCACTGGCGGACAACGCCGGCGCGTCCTGGGCCATCCTGATCGGGCCCGAAGGCGGCTTCGCGCCTGACGAGCGGCGCCTGCTCGCCGATCACCCAGCAGCCGTGCACGCCCGGCTCGGCCCCCGAATCCTGCGCGCCGAGACCGCGGTCGCAGCCGCTCTTGCCTGCTGGCAGACCCTTGCCGGCGACTGGCGATGAGGCCGCGCTGCGTGAAACACAGCCCTGCCATGTCCCGGTTCGCCGTTCGATAGGCTGGACAGCAGCGCCCGAATAGGGGAAACCCCGCACAGCTTCGACGCGACCGTTGGGAGGGGGCGTGAACGAAAGCGCCACCAGGCGAGGCGAGACGCTCACCCGCCGCGACCTGATCGCCTATCTCGAATCCGGCTGCAAGCCGCGCTCCACGTGGCGCATCGGCACGGAGCACGAGAAGTTCGGCCATCGCATCGCGGACCATGCGCCGCTCCCCTACGAGGGGCCGTGGGGCATCCGCGCGCTCCTGGAGGGGCTTCAGCGCTACGGCTGGACCCCCTACCTGGAGAACGGCAACCCCATCGCCCTGCTCAAGGACGGCCAGTCGGTGACCCTGGAGCCGGGCGGCCAGCTCGAGCTTTCGGGCGCTCCGCTCCACAACCTGCACCGCACCTGCGACGAGGTGCACGCGCACCTGGATCAGGTGCGGACGGTCTCCGCCGAGCTCGGCATCGGCTTCTACGGCGTGGGCTTCCGCCCCGATGCGCCGCGCGAGGCGATCCCGTGGATGCCAAAGGGTCGCTACGCGATCATGCGCCGCTACATGCCAACGCGGGGCAGCCTCGGCCTCGACATGATGACCCGCACCTGCACCGTGCAGGTCAATCTCGATTTCGACTCGGAAGCCGACATGGTGCGCAAGATGCGCGTCGCCATGGCCCTGCAGCCGGTCGCCACCGCGCTGTTCGCCATCTCGCCCTTTGTCGAAGGCAAGCCGAGCGGCTTCCGCAGCTACCGCAGCCATGTCTGGACCGATACCGACCCGGACCGCTGCGGCCTGCTCGGCTTCGTCTTCGAGCCCGGCATGGGCTTCGAGCGCTATGCCGACTACGTGCTGGACGCGCCCATGTACTTCGTGGCGCGCAACGGCGGCTACGTCGACGTGGCGGGCGAATCCTTCCGCGACTTCATGGAAGGCGCCCTGCCCCAGCTCCCCGGCGAGCGGCCGACGCTCAAGGACTGGGAGGATCACCTCACCACCGTCTTCCCCGAGGTCCGGCTCAAGACCTTCATCGAGATGCGCGGCGCGGACAGCGGCCCCTGGGGCAAGGTCTGCGCGCTGCCCGCCCTCTGGGTCGGTCTGCTCTACGATTCGACCGCATTGAACGAGGCCGAGGCGCTGGTCTCCGACTGGTCCGCCGACGACGTCGCGGCGATGCTCGGCGCCGTGCCGCGGGATGCGCTCCGCGCCACGGTCGGTGGTAGGTCGGTACAGGAGGTCGCCCGCGACACGGTGGAGATCGCGGCCGGCGGCCTCATGCGTCGCGCAGTTGCCGGCAACCTCGATTCCGACGAGCGCTCTTACCTCACCTACCTGCGCCAGATCGCCGAGAGCGGGCGCACCGCCGCCGACGACATGCTGGAAGCCTACGAGGGCCGCTGGGGCCGCAGCATCGAGCCGCTCTTCGAGGAATACGCCTATTAGCACCGGCGGCCTCGCCTACCGCATCAACCCGGCGCTCGGCGCCGTCATCCCGCCGCCCATCGCCGAAATCGCGAAGCTCGCCGCGGGGCGCGATTACCCGCCCGAGAAGCCGCTGCTCGATCTCGCCCAGGCGGTGCCGGCCTACCCACCGGCCGACTCGCTCACCGCCCATCTGGCGGACGCGGTGCGCCGGCCGGAGACCGCACGCTACACCCCCATCGTCGGCCGGGACGATTTGCGCGACGCCCTCGCAGCGGCCCTGTCGGAGACCTACGGCGGCGACGTGACCCGCGATCGGGTGGCGATCACCGCAGGCTGCAACCAGGCCTTCTGCCTCGCGCTGATGGCGCTCGCCGGGCCGGGCGACGAGGCGATTCTCGCCGCGCCTTCCTACTTCAACTACCAGATGTGGCTGGAGATGCTGGGCATCGCGCCGGTCTACCTGCCCTTCCGGCCCGAGCGGGGCGGCGTGCCGGACCCGGCCGATGCGGCGGCGCGGATCACGCCCCGCACCCGCGCCATCGTGCTGGTGACCCCCAACAACCCCACGGGCGCCATCTATCCGCCGGCGGTCATCGAGGAGTTCCACCGCCTCGCGCGCGACGCCGGCCTCGCCCTGGTGCTGGACGAGACCTACCGAGACTTCCTGCCCGGCGACGGCCCTCCCCACGGCCTGTTCGCACGCCCGGATTGGGACCGGACGCTGGTCCACCTCTACAGCTTCTCCAAGGTCTACAGCCTCACCGGCTACCGGGTCGGCGCGCTGGTGGCTTCGGGCGAGCTGCTCGCCGAGGTCGCCAAGGCCGCCGATTGTGTCGCCATCTGCGCGCCCGCCATCGCGCAGGAGGCGGCGCTCTACGGCCTCAACCATCTCGCGGACTTCCGCGCCGACAAGCGGCGCCTCGTGCTGGAGCGAGTCGCCCAGTTCCGCGCCGTCTTCGAGCGCCAGGACCTCGCCTACGCGCTGATCTGCGCCGGCGCCTTCTTCGCCTACGTGCGCCATCCCTTCGCCGGCACGCCTGCCGTCGATGTCGCCCAGCGGCTCATCCGGGAAGAGAACGTGCTCTGCCTGCCCGGCAGCGCCTTCGGCCCTGACCAGGACGGCTACCTCCGCTTCGCGCTCGCCAACATCGACGGCGACGCCATGGCCCTGCTCGGCGACCGCCTGGTCGCGAGCCAGACGTAGACGCCTCCAGCTACGCTTCGGAAAAGCGGCCGATGTCGAAGCCCTCGATGGGCGTCTCGGTGCGGCCGTCCAGCGCGAGCTCCGCCGCCACCGCGCCGGACGCCGGGCCCAGGCAGAACCCGTGCCCGCTGAAGCCGAAGGCATGGACCAGGCCCGGCGTGGTCCGGCTCGGGCAAAGCACCGGCAGGTGATCCGGCGTGCAGCCCTCCACCCCGCTCCAGAAGCGGATCACGGAGAGCTCGGCGATGCGGGGGATGATGTCGATGGTCCGCGCCAGCGTGGTCAGGCTCTCCTCTGCGCTCACCTTGCCGAAGCCCACGTCCAGGTCTGCCGTCCCGCTGCGCCCGCCGAAGATGACGTTGCCGCGCGGGATCTGCCGCGCGTAGACGTCGCCGCCCATCACGGCGAGCACGGGCACCATGAAGTAGGGCGCGGGCTCGGTGACGATCATCTGCGGCTCCATCGGCCAGATCTCGACCTGCTCGCCGAAGCGCGCCGCGAGCCGCGCGCCCCAGGCGCCAGAGCTGTTGATCAGCGCGCCCCCGCGCAGCGTGCGCCCGGATTCGGTCTCGACCACGAAGCCACCGCCGTCGCGTTCCACGTGCTTCGCGCCGTCCAGCTCGATCAGCTCGGCGCCCGCCGCCCGCGCCGCCCGCGCGAAGGCCGGCCCCACCAGGCGCGGGTTGGCCTGCCCGTCGCTCGGGCAATAGGCGGCGCCCACGGCGCTCGGCCCGAGCCAGGGATAACGGTCGCGCAACGCGTTGCGGCCCAGCATGTGGACCTCGACCCCGTACTCGGCCTGCGCCTCGGCGTGGGCCGCGATTTGCTCCAGGTCCTTCTCGTTGCGCGCCACCTTGATATTGCCGGTGATCTCGTACTCGCAGTCGCTGCCCACCAGCTCCGGCAGGCGCTTCCAGACGGCGATGGCGCGCGCCGCGATGGGCAGCTCCGCGAGCTTGCGGCCGTTGCGCCGCACACCCCCGAAATTGACGCCGCTCGCCGCCGCCCCGAGCTGGTTCTTCTCCACCACCGCGACGCTCGCGCCCCGCTCGCGCAGGCGCAGCGCGGCGGCGCAGCCGACCAGCCCGCCGCCGACGATGACCACGTCGGTCCGCGACTCGCTCATATGGAGGCCGCCCGTGCGCGATCCTCGACCGCGGCTTCGGCGCCCGCGCGGATCGTAAGCGGTTTCACTGGCGCCTGGCCGCGCAGGCGGCCCACCTCCTCGACCTTGCGGCCGCGCGCGGCAGCGAGGATCTGGGCGGCGGCGGGACCGCACACCCGGCCCTGGCAGCGCCCCATGCCCACACGCGTGAAGGCCTTGGCCCGGTTCATTTCGGCCGGATCCAGCGCCCGGCCCTGGCGAATTTCGCCGGCGGTGATCGCCTCGCAGCGGCAGATCACGGTCTCATCCGGCAGCGTCCGCGCCATGTGGAAGGGCGCCGGCATGGCCCGCTCCAGCGCGTCGCGGAAGCGCATGATGCGCCGGAGCTTCCCCCGCAACCTCGCCTGCAGCGCGCGGTCCGACGCGATGCCCGTGTCGGCGAGCAGGGCGAGCGCCGCGAGCCGGCCGCGTACCTCCGCCGCATCGGCACCGGCCACGCCGGCACCGTCGCCCGCGAGATAGACCGAGCCCGAGAGCGCCCGGCCGTCCTCGTCCGCCTGCGGCAGCCATTGCTGCGCCAGCGGGTCGAAGGCCATCTCGCAGCCGGCAAGCTCCGCCAGCTGCACCTCGGACTTCACGCTGTAGCCGATGCCGAGCCCGGTGCAGGCGATGCGGCGCTCGCGTCCGCGCCGGTCCCGATAGCGCACGGCCTCCAGCGCAGCCTCGCCCTCGGCCGCCACCGGCGTGATGCCGCGCCGCACCGGGATCCCCGCCGTGCGCGGCCAGGTCATGTACCAGAGGCCCTTGGCGAAGGTCCGCCCGCCCCGGAGCAGGCCGGAAAACACCGGGATCGCCTGGGACAAGTGGGACGTGTCCAGCACCGCCGCCACGCGCGCGCCCGCGTGGGCGTACTGGTAGGCCACGAGGTAGAGCAGCGGCCCGGTGCCCATGAAGACCACCGGATCGCCAATGGCGCAGCCCTGCGCCTTCAGCGCGACCTGCGAGCCCCCCATGGTGAACACGCCGGGCAGCGTCCAGCCCGGAAACGGGATCACCCGGTCCATGGCCCCGGTGGCGAGGATGAGCGCGTCGAACGCGATCCGCTCGATGCCGTCCGGCCCGAGCGCCTGGGCCACGCCGCCCTCGATGTTCCAGATCATGGTGTCGGGGCGGTAGTCGATGCGCGCCCGCAAGCCGTCGAGCGCCGCGTGCACCGCCTGCGCCTTGCCCGCCTCGAAGCCGTAGAGCGCGGCGGCCGGCCGCTTGAAGCCCTCCGGCGGCCGGCGATAGATCTGTCCGCCGCTGCGCGCGTTCTCGTCGACCACGACCGGTGCTAAGCCGTGCGCGACCAGCGTCTCCGCCGCCCGCGTTCCCGCCGGGCCTGCGCCGACGATCAGCACCCTGGGCGTGCCGTCGCTCATGTCTCGGATTCGGGCGCGCGCACGCGCATGCCGTCCTGCACCTCCGTCGTGCACGCGCGGGCGCGACGCCCGTTTTCGAGCACGACCCAACAGTCCTGACACGCGCCCATGTTGCAGAATCCGGCGCGGAGCCCCCCGTCGAACTCGTTCCGGCGGAGCGCGACTCCGTTGCAGAGCAACGCCGTCAGCAGCGTGTCGCCGGCGAGCGCTTCCAGCGGCTGCCCGTCGTGATAGATCGTGACCTCCGGCCGCTCGGTCTCGGCTAGACGCACGAGCCGGCACGCCGAATCCGGTCGCTTCTGCGCTGGTTGCGACATGGGCCCCGTGCTGACACGGCACCCTGCGTGCGTCAAGCGAGGCGCCAGTCGCCGGGCCTCGCGCGGCCGCTCACCCCGCCGGGCCGCCCTTCGGCTCCCGCCCGTAGACTCGGCCCTTCCATTCGCTCCGCTGCCCACCCCAATCGCGCAGCGCCGAATGCCAGGTCATGGCGAGGTAGAGCGTGCCGATCAGCGGCATCGTCAACGCCCAGGCGGGGGAGAGACGGTAGTAGCGGACCGTCGGCAAGTAGCAGACCGCCATCCCGACGAGCCCAACGCCGCCGGCGATTTGCGCTGCGAGCGGCCCGCCGAGGCCAATAAGCGGTGCCCAAAACGTGAGCGCCATGAGCAGCGCGCAGACCAGCAACAACACTGGAGAATAGCGGAGCTGGGTGTAGGCGGTGCGGGCGACCATGCGCCACACGACCCCGAGGGTCGGATAGGTCCGGTGGCTTTCCGCCCCGCGGCTCACACCGATCCAGGTCCGGTGTCCGGCATCCTTGACCGCCCGCGCCAGCGCGCAGTCGTCGATGAGCGCGCCCCCGATCGCCCCGAAGCCGCCGATCTGGGCAAGCACCGAGGTCTCGATCAGGACACAGCCACCAGCCGCCGCGGCGACCCGCCGGCCCGGCCCGTTCGACAGGTGGAACGGGTAAAGCAGGCGAAAGAAGAAGATGAAGGCGGGCAGCAGTAGCTTCTCCCAGCCTCCCCGCATCCTGAGCGCCGCCATCACCGAGACGAGCGCCGCGCCGCTTGCCTCCTTCTTAGTGAGCAGCGCCCGGATCATCCCCGGCCGCAGCGTGATGTCTGCATCCAGCAGCAGCGTCAGCGGGGTCTCGATCCGGCGCCGTCCCTGCTCCAAGGCCCAGAGCTTGCCGGTCCAGCCCTCGGCCAGCCGGCCGCCGGCATGGACGTCGAGGGTGAGCGCTTCGGGCGCGGCCTGCCGCGCGACCTCTGCCGTGTCGTCGCCGGAGCGGTCGTCGACCAGGACCACGCGCAGGCCGCGCCCCTGGCGGCCGAGCGCCGCAAGCGTCTCGCCGATGACTGCCGCCTCGTCGCGGGCCGGAATCAGGACCGTCACGTCTTCGAGGCTGATATCCGCGGCATCGTGGCCGGGCTCCGGCTCGAGCCGCTCCCGCACGCGCCACGGTTGCCAGGGCAGCACCAGGACGCAAAGCCAGAGAGCCGCGCCCGCCGCAGCGAGCCCGCTCCAGAGCATCGCCATACTATCCATGAACAGGGACCGAACGCTGCCCCCGGCGCGGGTTCAGAGCACTGAGGCCCGCGCCGCAGTAACCGCCGTCGGCGGCGCACCGGGGACGTACCGCGAGCGCGTCACAGCGACTTGTGCTTGACGAGGGTCACCTTGTTCTTGCCATCCTCGTGCCGGTAGCTGGCCTCGTCCATCAACTCGCGCACGAGATAGACGCCGAGCCCGCCGATCGGGCGGTCCGGGACCGCCGAGTCGAGATCTGGCGGTGGTGCATCGGCAAACGGATCGAACGGCTTGCCGTTGTCGGTGATTTCCAGGGTGAGAGATTTGCGGTCGGAGGTCAGGGTGATATCGATGTCCGTCTCCCTTTCACCGTCCTGACCGTATTTTATGATGTTGGTGCCGATCTCTTCGAGCACGAGCTCGATTTGAAACAGGAGCTCGGGAGGCCAGGATTCGGCTTGCGACAAGATCCTGACCGCCGCGCGAATACGCTCGATTTCGTCGAGATGCGCTTCCATGTTGAGGGTAAGATGCGCGCTCACTCTTCGGTCCCCGCTCAATAAGAGGCCGTGCGGGCTATGCTGTCGCGCCGGCCAAAGCCGTTCCCGCGTGGCCTCCACCGCCGTCACCCTCCGCCCAATGCTGAGACGCTGATGAGCCAACGGCCGGTACGACACGCTGCTATACCTGCGGTCGCTTGGCAAGCGTACATGGTAGTCGAATTGTAACTGCCCAGGTCTGATTCCGCCGAGCACTCACGCGTGATGGACTGATGCCTCTGGCCTGGTGCCGCTGACGTGGAGCGGAGCGGCGGGGGATTTCAGAAGCGCAGTACCGGGATTAGCTGCATGGGATCGGGGTGCGCCAGGGTTTCGAGGACATTCCAGCGCTGTTTTCGAGCGGTGGCGATGACGGACCGCAGGTTGGCGAAGTCGCAGGCACCTTGCATCGAGCGGAAGCCGCCTGAGATTTTCTGACGCAGCTTGCCCATTCGCAGATCGCGCTCCGCCTCATTGTTCGAGAACGGGGTTCGCGGGTCGGTGAGGAAGCGCAGGCAGCCCTCCTTGTACTTCTGGAGCCGGAGCGCGAGGTTGTGACCGATGCGGCGCTTTTGTCGTCCGCGCTTTCCGGTCTGGAGCGGCGGCATCTCTTCGTGAGCGGCGATGGCACGTTCGAGGATGCGGTCCCAGGCTCGCGAGATGCGGGCGACCAGCGATGCGGGCACGTCGCGATCATTCTTGCGGGCGAAGCGGGCGGCTCTGTTGGCACGGGAGAGCAGCTGGTGCATGCTCGTTGCCCAGTCTTCCTTCTCGATCTCGATCAGGGCCTGGAGCTCACGCAGGTGATGGGCGTTGCAGGCCCCGTGGCGCACGCCCTCGAGAGCGAAGTAGGTGGCATAGTCGTCATGGATGACGATGCCGTTGAGCTTCTCGTCGAAATGGCCGCGCCCGCTGGCGACGCGCAGGATGGTCAGCAACGGGGTGCACAGCACGTGGAGCCAATGGGTCCGGGCGGCGATGCGGATGCCGGTCTCGTCGAGGTGTTTGACCGGGGCTTCGGTGCGGATGATCTCTGCGACACGATCGAGGAAGCCCTCGAAGCGCCGGGCGGTGCGCCGGCCCATGGCGGCGATGGTGGCCGTTGAGATCTTGACCGCGAAGAGATCGCTCATGACCTCGGCGACGCGCTTCTCCGGAATGAACTGAGCGTGCAGCAGGTAGGTCACCCACGCGGTGATGCGCGGCCCGTACTGGACCGGGGCGCTCACGCCGTTCGGGAAGGCGGCTGTTGTCATGGTGCCGCAGGCGGCGCAGAGGCAGCGATGGCCGCGATGCTCGGTGGCCTCGAGGGGCTGCGGCTCGGGCACATCGAAGACCTGCCGGCAGACGGGGGCTCCGTGACGGTCGGCGTCCGACAGCGGCGCGCCGCAGCCCTCACAGGCGGACGGATCATGATCCACGACGTGGTCCGGGTTCTCGGTCCGCTCCAGGGTGGTTCCCTTGTGGCCCGGCTGACCGCCGCTGGGCCTGTCGGATTTGCCGCGCCGGCTCCGGGTGCGCTTCTCCTGGTCTGCGCTCTTCTTCTTCAGGCCGTCGCTGGCCGGCGGCCTGGAGCTGGTGGTGCTGTCGAGCGCGGCGCTGCGCTCAAGTTCGGCGATCCGCTCGCGCAAGCGGGCGTTCTCCCGCTCCAGCGCGTCGTTCTCCTTGACCAGCGCCGCGCTCAGGCGAAGCAGCCCCTGGCCCCATTCCCGGATGGCTTTGACGGCGGTCATCGCGAAGGATTGTGGGGTGAAAAGGTCCTGCAGGCACGCGAAAGCCTCGTCGTGAGCGGCGAGGTCCGCGTGCCAGCGCGACACTGTCACAAACCCTCGTCAGCCTCGACGGCCATGATCGCGGCCAGCACCGCCAGGCGTTCGCCCGCCGGCATGGCCTCGTAGCGCCGGCCCCAGTTGGCCGCCTTGCGCTTGATGCGCTGGCGGTCGGTGAAGTTGCGGCCCGCGTAGCTCGCCCAGTGCACCCGGTCGGGCGCGAAGTTGAACCACACCGCCTCGGTCCGCACCTGGGCCTGGGTCGTCACCTGCAGCGCCAGCCGGCGCCAGCCCGCCAGCAACTCGTCATAGAGCGCAGACGGGTGGCCCGAGACCATCACCTGGCAGGGCAGACCCTTGAGCAGTTCGAGGAGCGCGACGTGGTCGGCCTCCTCGTACTCGAAGCGGTAGCGCTGCGACGAACGCCGGGTCGCGTGCAGATAGGGCGGATCGCTGTAGACCAGCTCCGGGCCCAGGAACGGGAACGAGGCCAGGAAGGAGTGGGCGCAGCCGTGCACCAACTCCACCGGGTAGCCACAGTCGAAGGACTCAAGCGCCCGCTCGTCGCGGTCAATCCCGATCGAGCGCACGGCCGCAGGCTTGCGCTTCATCAGCGCCCCGCCCCCCCAAGTGGCTCTCGATATAGACAGAGTGCGGGGGCATCAGCGCAATCAGCGCCTGGCTCAGACCGGTCGTCGCCTTCGATCCGAAATACCCCACCGGCTGCTCCTCTCATGCGAGAGAGCAACCCATAGGCGAGCGTGCCTATACAGTCAAGGGCAGATCATCGACGCGCCGACGGACAAACGGCACCGGCGGCGACCAACATCAGCACGCACTCAGATCTGGCGGCGGGGTACCTGGGTAGTTACGTCGAATTTTGCGCAGCTTGAGAGGTCCGCCGCATTATGCCGCCGCGGCATGGGCACACCGACCACTCAGGCCGAGGCTCTGGGCAATTCGAGGGAGGTAAATGGGGCGAGTGATGGGATTCGAACCCACGACCCCCGGAACCACAATCCGGTGCTCTAACCAACTGAGCTACACTCGCCGCCGCCGGCTTCACTTAGTGAAGCGCCGGTGCCGCGTCAAGCGGCCGGGGCCAGCGATGCGTCCTACGGCGGTAGTGCAACGACGTGGACCGCTCGCGAGGCTGGCCGCGCTGGTCTTTTTCGCGCTGACGGTCCTGAGCGTGCCGGCGGCCGCGCCCGCGGCCGACGCCCCGGTGCGCACCGGCCACGCGATGATCGCAGCGGCGCACCCCGCAGCGGCGGAGGCCGGCGCTCGCGTCCTCGCAGCGGACGGTGACGCCATCGACGCAGCCATCGCGGCGCAAATGGTACTCGGTCTGGTCGAACCGCAGTCCTCGGGCATCGGCGGCGGCGGATTTCTGCTCTATTACGACGCCGCGCTGGACACCGTGGAAAGCTACGAAGGACGCGAGACGGCGCCGGCCGCCGCCGACAAGCGTCTGTTCCTAACTGCGGACGGCACGCCGCGTCCCTGGCCGGAGGCAGCCGTCGGCGGTCTGCCGGTCGGGGTACCGGGCGTCGTCCGGATGCTCGAACGAGTCCATCGCGCTCACGGCCGCACGCCCTGGGCACATCTTTTCGACCCTGCCGCAGTGCTCGCCGAGCGTGGCTTCGCCATCTCGCCCCGGCTTGTACACATGATCGAGAAAAACCCCGATCTCGCGCGTTTTCCGAACGCCCGCGACTACTTATTCCATCCGGACGGCAGTCCGAAGAGCGTCGGCGAGACGCTGGTCAACCCGGCCTACGCCGAAACCATGCGCGCCATCGCACGGGATGGCGCAGACGCAATTCACGAAGGACCGATCGCGACGGAGATCGTCGCCGCCGTGCAGGGTGATCCGGTGAATCCGGGCGCGCTCGCGCTCGCCGACCTCGCCGGCTATCGCGCCAAGGTGCGGCCGCCGGTGTGCAGCGACTACCGGCGCCACCGGGTTTGCAGCATGGGGCCGCCGAGCTCCGGCGGCGTGACGTTGCTGCAAATCCTTGGGCTGCTGGAGCCTTTCGATCTCGCCGCACTTAAGCCCGGCTCGGTGGAAGCCGTCCACCTGATCAGCGAGGCGAGCCGCCTCGCCTTCGCCGACCGCAATCGTTACCTGGCGGATACGGACTTCGTGCCGGTCCCGGTGGCGGGCATGCTTGATCCCGATTACCTGCGCCGACGCGCCAGCCTGATCGACCCCGATCGCGCAATGGGTGAAGCCGCGCCGGGCGCCCCTCCCGGCTCCGGCGGCCTCGCGCGGGCCGACGCGGCGGCACCGGAGTTCGCCTCCACCAGCCATCTCTCGGTCGTCGATGCGCGCGGCAACGCCGTCTCCTTCACCACCAGCGTGGAGCGCGCCTTCGGTTCGCGCCTCATGGCGGCGGGGTTTTTCCTGAACAACCAACTCACGGACTTCTCCTTCGCCCCGACCAGCGAACACGGCCCGGTCGCGAACCGCGTGCAGCCGGGCAAGCGCCCGCGCTCGTCCATGACGCCGACGCTGATCTTCGATGAGGCGGGCCGGCTGGTCGCGAGCCTCGGCTCACCGGGTGGGTCGCGCATCATCGGCTTCGTCGCCCAGTCGGTGATCGCCATGCTCGATTGGGGCCTCGACGCGCAGGCCGCGCTTAGCCTGCCCCGCCACGTCAACCGCAACGGTGCGACCGAGCTGGAGGCGGGCACCCCTCTCGAACGGATCGCACCCGCGCTGGAGGCTCTGGGGCACGAGGTTCGCATCCGGCCCCTGACGAGCGGCCTGCACGCCGTCCGCCGGGTGGATGGAATGCTGGAAGGCGGCGCCGACCCGCGCCGCGAAGGGGTCGCCCTCGGCCACTAAGCCGAGGATCCTCCCCCGATCACTCGTCCTGCGGTTCGACGACTTCCTGATCGGGGGTGTCGGGCAAGCGCAGCCTGAAGACGGTACCGGTCGGGTCGGAGTGTTCGAGACTGATGTCGCCGCCATGGTTGCGCACGAGGTCGCGGGCGATGGCGAGGCCGAGACCGGTGCCCTCGTCGCGGCCACCGTCCGAAAATGCCTCGAACAGCTTCTCGCGCACCGGAGCGGAAATGCCGGGACCGGTATCGGCGATTTCCACGACCGTGTCGTCCGCGTCGCGCCACGCGCCGATCCGCACCGTTCCGCCCCCATCCTGGCAAGCCAATGCCTGCACCGCGTTCTGGGTCAGGTTGCTGATGGCCCGATAGAGCTGATCTCGATCGGCGGTGATCGTGAGCGCCAGCGGCACCTCGTTGCGCCAGTCGATCGAGCCGTCGTCGATGGGGAGCGCCGCCTGTACCTCATCGACCAGCGGCGCCAAGGCGAACGACGCGCGCCGGGGCGCCGGCAGACGGCCCGTCGCAAAGCTCAGCGTGTGCGTGCAGAGCGTGATGGCCCGATCGATCGCGGCGACCAGCGGCAGCGCCAGCTTCTGCACCTCGGGATCGCGTGCCATCGCCAGCCGATCGGTCAGGACGGCGGCGGTCGCCAGCATGTTGCGGAGATCGTGGTTGATCTTGGCAACGCCGGCGCCGACGGCGGCGAGCCGCGCCCGCTGACGGAGCGCCCCGCGCACGCGCCGCTGCATGACTTGCAGCTCCCGCTGGGCCAGGCCGATCTCGTCGCGCCGGCCGCTGACCCTGACGGTCGCGGCCGCGTCCTCCGGCGCGCGGCGGAACGAGACCAGGCTGTCGGTCATGCGTCCGAGCGGCAGCACCATGAGCCAGTGCAGCGAGAGATAGACCAAGCCCGCGACGACGAAGGCCAGAATGATCGAGAGCCACAGGATTCGCCCCGAGTAGTCGAGCATCGACGCGAACAGCGGCGCCTCCGGCAGCACGATGTCCACCACCGTGTCGGACGGATCGCCCGGTGCTGTGCCCATCACCCGGATCGTGCGCTCGCCGCCGTTCTGCAACGCATCGGCCGCATGGCCAATCAGGCCCATCGGCGTCGCCTCGCGCAAATCGAAGGTCGCGTCGATCGTCACCGGCATGTCATCGCTGAGCACGAGCAGGCGCGTACCGGGCCGCTTGATCGAGATGGCCGAGACCCCGGCACGGTCCAGCAGGGCGAGGCGAAGCTCCTCGGTCACCATCCCGTCGGGCGACGCCTCCACCGCCAGCGCCGCGATTCGCGCGGCGTCGACCCGCTCTTCGAGGAAGACCAGGCGATGGCGCGCGATCGAGGGGACGTAGATGAAGACCTCGCCCAGCAGGACGAAGAGGATCGTGAGCACCAGCAGCCGCGCCGAGAGGCCGCGGGCGGCTCGCGACAGCACCGAAAGGGAAAACCCAGCCAAGATGTCCCGGAGCGATCGCCTGTTGCTTCGCCGACCCGACTATAGAGTCAGCGAGTGGCGCCCGCCTACCCCAAACGCGCGAGCATGCGCACCAGGCGACGGGTGCGCGGGCTGAACAGCATCGGCGCGTGGAAGCTGCCGGCGGCTCTCGCGCTCGCCTCGCTCATGGTCGGATAGGGCACGATCGCCTGCGCGATCTTGCTGACCCCGATCCGGCACTGCACCGCGAGCACCCACGGCAGGATCAGCTCACCGGCGTGTTTGCCGACGATGGAAGCGCCCAGCACCCGGCCGCGCTTCGTCGCGACCACCTTCACCAGCCCGGCCGTGGCGCCTTCGGCGATGGCGCGGTCGTTCTCCTCGAAGGGGAAGCGCAGGATGCGCAGCAGCTCGTGGCCCTTGGCCCGCGCCTCCGCCTCGCTCATGCCGACGTGGGCGAGCTCGGGGTCGGTATAGGTGACCCACGGCACCGCGCTGTAGAGAGCCTTCGCCGGGAGCCGGAAGAGCGCGTTGGTGATGATGATCCGCGACTGGTAGCTCGCCGTGTGGGTGAAGCGGTACGGCCCTACCACATCGCCCGCCGCGAAGATGCGCTTGTTGGTCGTGCGCAGGCGCCTATCCACCAGAGGCACGCCGTCGTTGAGCGCGACCTTCGCATTCTCGAGGCCGAGACCGTCGATCTTCGGCCGACGCCCCGCCGCGACCAGGAGGTGCGAGCCGCTGACCCGCCGGCTCGCGTCGCCCTCGCCGCAGGCAATCGTCACGCCGCCGTCCGCGCTCGCCTCGACCGCCGTGACCCGGCTCTCCTCGTGGACCGTCACGCCTTCTTCGATCAACCGCGCGCGCACGATGGCCGCGAGCTCTGGATCGTCGCGCCCGAGCAGCCGCTTGGATTCGAACAACGTGACCTGCGCCCCGAGCCGGCGGTAGGCCTGGGCCATCTCGGCCCCGACCGGGCCGCCGCCCAGCACCAGCAGATGGCTCGGCTCCGGCGCCGAGTCGAACAGCGTCTCGTTGGTGAAATAGGGGACGGAGTCGAGCCCCGGAATTGCCGGCACCACCGGCGCAGATCCCGTGGCGATGATGAAGCGCCGTGCGGTGACGCTGGTGCTGCCCACCTCCAGGAATCGTGGCGCGACAAACTGGGCCTTGCCGAGCTCCACGTGGACGCCGAGGCCGCGGAAGCGTTCGACCGAATCGTGCGGCTCGATCGCTGCGATGGCGCCCCGCATGTGGTCATAGGCGGCGGCGAAATCGTCGCCCCGCGCCGCGGCAGCCAGCAGGGCCTTGGAGGGAACGCAGCCGGTGTTCAGGCACTCCCCGCCCATCCGAGATTGCTCGATCAGGATCACCGAGGCGCCCATCTGAACCGCACCCGCAGCGAGCGAAAGCCCCGCCGAGCCGGCGCCGATCACGCAGAGATCGGCCCTGATCCGGTCCGTCACTGTCTTCGATCCCACTACGCTCGCTGTTCCCATCCGCCGCTCTGGGTCTGCTCCCAATAGGTGACCGTATCGCCCCGCTCCTTGTGCGCCCGCCAGCGTGCGCGTGCCGCATCGAGCGCGGCCGGATCGGTCCCGTCGAACATGTCGAGGCAGCGCTCGAAGCCACCGGGATCGGCAGGGGCGATACCGTCGACCATGACGGCGATCTCGGCGCCGTTGGGATTGGTATCGTCGGTGGCAAGAAAGATCGGCTGGCGCTCGGACTTGCCATCCCGCGCCGTGCCGTGGGGCAGGAACGAACCTTGCTCGTAGGTCCAGAGCGCCGCGTTCAGCGCCTCTGCACGCTCCTCCGAGGCGGTAAGCACCACGGCGCGGCGCCCGCTCTCCAACACCTTCTCCAATAGCTTCGGGAGCGCCTTCTCCAGCGGCGTGCGGCGTAGCTGGTAGAAGGCGATCTCGACCATCGCGCCGGCGTCAGCCCTCGTAGTGCGCCCGCACCAACTGATCGAGCAGGCGGACGCCGTAGCCCGACGCGCCCTTGGGCACGGTGGGGTCGTCGCCGCGCTTCATCCAGGCCATGCCCGCGATGTCGAGATGAGCCCACGGCACACCGTTGACGAAGCGCTGCAGGAACTGTGCCGCGGCCACGCTGCCGGCCTCGCGACCCTTGCCGACGTTCTTCATGTCCGCGATGGCGGAGTCGATATCCTTGTCGTAGCGCTCGCCGAGCGGCATGCGCCACACTTCCTCACCGCTTTCTTTGCCCGCCGCGATCAGGCGCTCCGCCAGTTCGTCGTTGTTGCTGAAGAGGCCCGCCTGGTAGGTGCCGAGGCTGATGAGGATCGCCCCGGTCAGCGTGGCGAGGTCGATCATGAACTGCGGCTTGAAGGTCTCCTGCGTGTACCAGAGCGCGTCGGCCAGCACGAGCCGGCCTTCGGCGTCGGTGTTAATGACCTCGATGGTCTGGCCCGACATGGAGGTGACCACGTCGCCTGGCCGCTGCGCCTTGCCGTCGGGCATGTTCTCGACCAGCCCCACCACGCCAATCGCGTTGACCCGCGCCTTGCGGCCCGCCAGGCACTTCATCAGGCCAACCACGGTGCCCGCGCCGGCCATGTCGTACTTCATCTCCTCCATGCCCTGGCTCGGCTTGATGGAGATGCCGCCGGTATCGAAGGTCACGCCCTTGCCGATGAAGGCGACGGGCTGAGCGTCGGCCCCTTCGAGTGCGCCGTTCCAACGCATGATCGCGAGATAAGGCTCGTTCTCGCTGCCCTGGGCGACGCCGAGCAGCGACCCCATGCCGAGGCCGGCCATCTTCTCACGGTCGAAGATTTCCACCTCGATCCCGTCCTCGACGAGCGCCTCGATATCCTCCGTGATGGTCTTCGGATATTTAACGTTGCTCGGCTCGGAGACCATGTCGCGCGTGAGGAAGACGCCGTCAACGAGGTTATCGTTCGGCGTGAATGCGTCTTCCGCCGCCGCAGGATCGTCGAGCATCATGGTGAGCTCGCCGAGGCTCTTCTTGTCCTCGTCCTTCTTCTTGGTGTGGTACTTGTCGAAGCTGTAGCTGCCGAGGCGCGCGCCGAGGGCGATTTCAGCCGCCATCGCTGGCGGCGCGATGCTGGCACCGTCGACCGCGTCCACCGCAACGGCGCCGGCCTTCGCGCCGGCGGCGTTCATCTTGCCGACGACGCTACCGCCGAGCGCCCTCAAGCCCCGGCCGTCGATCTTCCCCGGCTTGCCGAGGCCGACCAAGATCACGGCATCGACGTCGAGGCCGTGCGGCGCGACGATGGTGGTGGACGTGCCCTGCTTCCCCTTGAAGCGGCCGGCGACAAGCGCACGGCTGAGTGCACCGCCCGTCTGCTCGTCGAGCCCGCGTCCGGTCGCGCCGAGGGTACGCTCCTCCGTGACGACGACGGCGATCACTCCCTTGGCCGGTGTCGCGATTTCGGAAAATGCAATCTTCATGGGGTTGTCCATCCTGCCGATACCTGCGCCCGCTGCGCAGCCTGCGCGAGTACCTTGTAGCTAACGTGGTGTTTCAGGTGAAGGGAGGCAAGCCCGCCCGCGCCGAATAGCGCTTCAGGCGGCCATTGGCGCAGCCGCCTGGACCTCCTTGTCGACCTCGCGCGCGAACTGGGCGAAGTTGTCGTGGAAGCGCCCGACCAGATCGCGCGCCTGCGCGTCGTAAGCCGCCTTGTCCGCCCAGGTGCCGCGCGCGTCGAGCACTTCGTCAGGCACGCCGGGGCAGTGCCGGGGTACGGCGAGACCGAAGGGGTTGTCGCTGGCACACGCCACGCCGTCGAGCTCGCCTTCCAGGGCGGCGTGCAGCAGGGCGCGGGTGTGGCCGATGGCCATGCGCTCGCCGGTGCCGTAGGGGCCGCCGGTCCAGCCGGTATTGACCAGCCAGCACGCGGCGCCGGTCATCTCGATCCGCTCGCGCAGCAGGCGGGCATAGGCGGTCGGCCGGCGCGGCATGAAGGGCGCGCCGAAACAGGTGGAGAAGGTCGCCTGCGGCTCCTTGCCCAGGCCCCGCTCGGTGCCCGCAACCTTGGCCGTGTAGCCGGAGAGGAAGTGATAGATCGCCTGCTCCGGCGTGAGGCGGGCGATCGGCGGCAGCACGCCGAAGGCATCGGCGGTCAGCATGACGATGTTGGTGGGATGGCCGGTGACGCCCGTGGGGCTCGCGTTCGGGATGGAGGCCAGGGGATACGCGCCCCGGGTGTTTTCCGTGTGGCTGCCGTCATCGAGGTCGAGCACGTGCGTGTCGGCATCCATCACCACGTTCTCGAGCACGGTGCCGAACATCCGCGTGGTGGCGTGGATCGCGGGCTCGGCGGTGGGCGAGAGCCGGATCACCTTGGCGTAGCAGCCGCCCTCGAAGTTGAAGAGCCCGTCCTCGCTCCAGCCGTGCTCGTCGTCGCCGAGCAGCATCCTGCGCGGGTCGGCGGAGAGCGTGGTCTTGCCGGTGCCGGAGAGGCCGAAGAACACCGCCGGCGTGCCGTCCTCGCCAACGCTCACCGAGCAGTGCATGGGCAGCACGTCCCGCGCCGGCATCAGGAAGTTCATGATGGTGAAGACCGACTTCTTGCACTCGCCGGCGTAGGCCGTGCCGCCGATGATCACCAGGCGCCGGGCGAAATCGAGCAGCACCACGGTCTCCGAGTTGGTGCCGTCGGTCTCGGGCCGCGCCTTGAAGCCCGGCACCTGGACGATGGTGAACTCCGGCTCGTGATCCGCCAGCTCGTCGGCCGCCGGCGTGATGAACAGGTTGCGTGCGAACAGGCTGTGCCACGCGAATTCGGAGACCACGCGAACTGGCAGCCTATACTCCGAATCGGCGCCGACATAGCAGTCCTGGACGAACACCTCCTTGCCTTGAAGGTAGGCCGCGACCCGGCCGTGGATATCGTTGAAGACGTCCCTGGAGATCGGCCGATTGACGTCGCCCCACCAGATGTCGTGCTCGGAGGAGGGCTCGCGCACGATGTACTTGTCGTTGGGCGAGCGCCCGGTGTGGGCGCCGGTCATCGCGATCAGGGCGCCGCCTTCGGCGATCTGCGCCTCACCGCGGCGCACGGCCTCTTCGTAAAGCGCGGGCCTGCGATAATTCCAGTGGGCAGCAGCGATGTTGCCGATGCCGAGCCGTTCCAACCCGTGGCGGCTGATGTGGGGTCCTCGCTGATTCATCGGTCGCTCTTCGGCGGGGGGATCGGGCCCGTCGCCCCGCTATCGGTCTTCCGCCGGCCCGCCGCGTGCGAGGGAAAAAGGGGCCGCGGCGTCACGCCTTGTGGGCGCGGCACCGCGGCCGCATAACGGTACACCTAGATCTTGTAGCCGAGCGAACGAGCGCCCTCTACGAAGTTGGCATACTGAGCCTTCTGACTATCGATGCCCAGCTTCTGCACGATCTGGACCCATTCCTCGGCCGCCTCGTCGAGCGCCTGCTGGCTGGTGAGGTTGCCGGCGATCGCCTTCTGGATGTTCCGTCCGAGCGCGTCGCCGTACTCGGACGCGCCTTCCCAGAAGAACTGCGGATAGCCGACCTCGACGTTCTTCAGGCCTGCGTCCAGATGGTTCCGCGAGGTGTCGAAGTTCTGGAAGATACCCGAGTTCGTGGCCCACAGCTCGTTGGTCCCACGCTGCGGGTTGGGCTCCAGGTACTTCTGGGCCGCGGCGTCGGTGTAGTGGCTGACGCCGAACGGATCGGAGCCGCAATACTCGTCCGCCACGATGTCGTCCGAGTAATCAGGGTGTGACATCCGGTAGAGGAAGTAGAACGCGGCTTCCTTCACGTCCTCCGGCGCGTTCTTCGGAATGGCGCCGGTGCGGCACCAGAGCGAAATCGCCCGGTGGTTGATCGAGCCATCCTCTTGCGGCCAGCCGGGAACGATATCGCCGCGCTGATCCTCGGCGCGCTCCATGCCCTGCTGCTGCACCGTGAACTCGGCGAGGTCGATCCACCAGACCGACATCACGTCGCCGCCCGACTGCCAGCGCTGGATGCTGGTGGAGAGACCCAGGGACTCCTTCCCGGGCGGGCCGAACTGGACGATCTCCTTGAACAGATCCAACGCCTCGACAGCCTGCGCCGTGTTGATCGTCGGGTTCATGTTCTCGTCGAAGTAGTTGACCCCGTTGCCGGCGGCCACGTCCATCCAGAAGCCCCAGCCGAAGTTCGGCGGGTTGATGACCATCGACGAGCCGTAGACGCCCTCGGACTCCGACAACTCTTCGGTGAAGAACTGTGTCGCGTCGAGGAACTCGAACCAGGTCTTCGGGACGGCAAGATCGCGCTGGAAGCGCTTGGAGAACTTCTTCTGAAGCTCCGGCCGCTCGAAGAAGGACTTGCGGTAGTGAAGGATGTGGATGTCGCCATCCAGCATGATGCCGTAGGTCTGGCCGGCCCACTTCGTGTAGAACTCGCGGTAGGCGGGCATGACCCAGTCCAGATACTCCGACGTGCCCTCGTACTTCTCGAGGTACTGGTCGAGCGGCTCGAGCTGGCCGGTCTCCGCGAACGCGCCGAAGAACAGGCTCGGGAACTGAACCCAGTCGAAGCGCGGATTGCGGGAGAGAAGCTGCGGCAGAATCTTCGCGACCGAGTCGCCGCCGTCGTACTGCTCCCGGCTCTTGATGCCGACACCGGCCTCCGCCATCAGATGGTCGGAGAGCCACAGCGGCGCGTGCAGCCAGTTGGAATCCTGGAAGTAGGTCAGCTCGATGTCGTTGAAGAGCTTCTTGCCCGGCGGCACCGCCTGGGCCGCACGGCCGAGCCGTGGTGCCGCGACGCCCGAGGCGCCGAGGGCCGCTGCACCGGCCGCCGCGCCCTTGAGGAACTTGCGCCGCGTAATGTGACTAAACATTCCCATTTCGTGTCTCCTCGTTGCGTTCAACCCACAAACATTGCCGCTCGGCACTCCGCCCGGTCGCGCTCAGGCGATGAGAGCTTCCGACTCCGCGTCGAACACCATGATGTCCTGCGGTCGGTAATAGAGGGTGATCGGCTCGTCAGCGGCCCACGAGCCTTCGGCCGACGCCAGGGCCTGGAACCTAAGCCCGCCCCGACGAAGGGTGAGGATGGATCGCTCCCCCAGATATTCATGGATGTCGATCGTGGCGTCGAAACTGATCGTGCCCGCTCGTGGCGTGCATAACAGGTTTTGCGGACGGATGCCAACGACATAGCGCCGGTCGTCGCGAGAGCGCAGACGGGCTGCGGTTTCGGCCGTCAATTGCAGGGCGAGATCGTCCGCGCGCAGCGTTTCCTCGCCTCCTTCCTCGACGAATCGGGTGTCGAAGAAGTTGGTCGGCGGCTCTCCGATAAAGTCTGCGACGAACCGGGTCGCCGGAGTGTCGTAGAGCTCGTCGCGCGTGCCGCTTTGCACCAAGCGGCCCTGGTGCAGCACCGCAATCCGGTCGGAGAGCGCGATCGCCTCCATCTGATCGTGGGTGACGAAGATCATCGTGCTGTCGAGCGACTGGTGCAGGCGCTTGAGGTCGAACAGCATTTGGAAGCGCAGGTGCCCGTCCACGTGGCCCAGCACCTCGTCCAGGATGAAGGCGGCGGGCTCCCGGATCAGCGCCCGCGCCAGCGAGACCCGCTGCTTCTGGCCGCCGGAGAGCGTGTTGGGATGCTGGTGCAGGATGTTTCCGATTTGCAGCAGCTCGGCCAGCTCATGGACGCGGCGGCGGCGCTCCTGCTTGGGAATCCCCCGCGCCTCCAGCGGGAAGCCGATGTTCTCCTCGGCGCTGAAGTTGGGATAGAGCGCGTAGTTCTCGAACGCCATCGCGACGTTCCGCTCTTGCGGGTCGAGGTCGTTGACCATGTCCCCGTTGAACAGGATCTGGCCCGAAGTCGCCTTCTCAAGCCCCACGATCATGCGCAGCGTGGTGGACTTGCCGCAGCCCGAGGGTCCCACGATCGAGACGAACTCGCCGTCCTCCACCACGAGGTCGAGGTCGCGCACCGCGTGCACCTGCTGCCCGCGGCCCTCGTAGACCTTGTTGACCTCGCTCAGCCTGACTTCCGCCATCGCCGCTATCCGTCGAGCAGGGAGACGCCGTTCTGCATGTCGAAATAGTGCACGCGCTCGGTCCTGAGCGCGATTCGCACCGGCTGGCCCGGCTCCACATGGGCATCGGGCGCCGTGATCACCGTGAGCTTCGCACCGCCCACATCGGCGATCAGCACGCCCATGGAACCCAGCGCCTCGTAAATCTCGGCGCGGCCCTCCATCACGTGCCGCCCGCCCGCATCGGCATCGTCCACCAGCGCCTCCAGGTGCTGCGGCCTGATGCCGGCGACCAGCGTCGGCTCGTTGCGCGCTTCCAGCGTGGCGCCATGGTCGGCCGCGAGCGGGTAGGAAAGCGCCGTCTCCTGGCTCGCGACGTGGAGCGCGCCGTCGACATGCCGGAGTTCGCAGTCGATCAGGTTGATCGGCGGCTGGCCCACGTGCTGGGCCACGAAGAGCGAATTCGGCCGCTCGAAGATGTCCCGCGGCAGGCCGGTCTGCACCAGCCCCGCGCGGCCCATGATGCCGACCCGGTCGCCAAGCGAGAGCGCCTCGGTGTAATCGTGAGTCACGTAGATCGTGGCCACGGTGCGCAGCGCCTCCAGCCGGTGAAACTGCTGGCGCAGCTCGTATCGGATGCGCGCGTCCAAATGGCTGATCGGCTCGTCGAGGAGGAAGACCTCAGGCCGCTTGACCAGGGTCCGCGCCAGCGAGATGCGCTGCATCTGGCCGCCCGAGGCCTCGTTCGGCCGGCGCGGCAGCAGCTCCTCGATGCGCAGGATCCGCGCCACCTCGGCGATGCGCGCCTCCATCTCGCTGCGCGGCAGCCTCTGCGCCCTGAGCGGGCTCGCGATGTTGTCGAAGACGCTGCGGTGCGGATAGAGCGCGTAGCTCTCGAAGGTCAGCGCCACGGGCCGGTGATAGGGCGGTACCTCGGTGATGTCCTTGCCGTTCAGAATTACCCGCCCGGCATCCGGCGATTCGAGGCCAGCGATGATGCGGAGCAGCGTCGTCTTGCTGATGCCGGACGGCCCCAGGATGCAGAAGAACTCGCCCTCCTCGATGGTCAGGTCGAGCTGGTCCAGGATGGGATAATCCCACCCCTTGCAGATGCCCTGCAGTTCCAGCCGCGCCATCTCAGCCCTTCACCACGCCGAGCGAGAGGCCGCGCACCATGTAGCGGCGCAGGATGATGAACAGCACCACCGGCGGGATCATGGCGACCAGACTGAACGCCATCACCAGGTTCCACAGCGTCTGGCTGCCGCTGGTGAAGCTCGGGATCACCACCGGGAAGGTCTTCACGTCCGTGCCGATGAACATGTTGGCAAACAGGTATTCGTTCCACGAGAAGATCCAGCACAGCATGGCGACCGCGATCATGCCGGGGCCGACCAGCGGCAGCGTGATGGTGAAGAACACCTTGAACGGCTTGTGGCCGTCCACGTAGGCCGCCTCCTCCAGCTCGCGCGGCACGTCGCGGAAGAAAACCATCATCAGCCACACCGCGAGCGGCATGTTGAAGACCAGATAGAGGATGATCAGCGCCATGTGCGTGTCGGTGGTGCCGAACAGCTCCTCGAACAGGAAGAACATCGGCAGCAACACCGCCACCGGCGGGAACATGCGGTTCGACAGGATCCACATCGCCACGTTCTCACCGCCCGACTGGCGCGGGAAGCGCGCCAGCGCGTAGCCCGCCAGCGTGCCGAAGAAGAGCGAGAGAATGGTGTTGCAAGTCGCGATGATGAAGCTGTCCACCAGCGACTTGAAGTTGCCCGGCTCGTTCCAGATTGCCGAATAGTTCTCAAGCACGAACACTTCCGGCCAGAAGGTGGGCTCGATCCGGTTCACCTCCGCCACGTCCTTCAGCGAGGTGATGATCTGGAAGTAGAACGGGAACATGATCAGCACCAGCCACACGCCGAGAAAGATCAGCAGCAGCAGCCGGACCAGCTTGTAGTGCTTGACGCTCATGCCGGCCGGTCTCACGCGATCGCCTGCGCGCGCAGCACGCGCTTGAGGTAGCGCAGGAAGAGCGTGATCAGGATGATGGCGAAGAGGAAGATGATCCACGCATAGGCCGCCGCCTCGCCGATCTCGAACTCGCGCACGCCCCGCTGATAGGCGATGTAGGCGGGTAACTCGGACGATTGCGCCGGCCCGCCCGAGGTCATGACGTAGACCTTGTCCACGAATTTGTATGCATCCATGAAGCGGATGATGAAGGCGATGGCGATGACCTCCTTCAGCATCGGCAGCGTGATCCGCCGGAGCGTGAGGAAGGGCGAGGCGCCGTCCACCCGCGCCGCTTCGTAGATCGAGGGCGGCAGCCCCAATCGCCCGCTGAAGACGATCAGGAACGGCAGCGAGGTCCATTCCCAGATGTCGGCGATGGTGATGGTCCAGAGCGAGACGCCGATCTGGAACCACTCGATGTGCGCCTGGATCAGGCCGATATCGAGCAGCGCCTGGTTGATCGCGCCGTTCGACGGATTGAACAGGAAGCGCCACAGCACGCCCACGATCGAGGGCGGCAGCATCATGGGCATCACGAGGATGACCAGGATCACCAGCCGGGCCGCGTTGTTGCGCACGCAGTGGTGCAGGATCAGCGCGAGCGCGGTGCCGATCACCACCTGCAGCACGGCGCCGAAGAACAGGTACTGGATCAGGTGGAGCACCGAGCCGTGGAAGCGGTCCGAGGTCAGCACCCGCTCGAAGTTGGTGAAGCCGATCAGCCCGTAGTCGCCCTTGAATAGGCTCACCATGTTGATGTCGTGGAAGGCGTAGTACGCCATCTGCACCGTGGGATAGGCGACGATGAAGAGCAGCACCGCGATGGGCACGCCGACCATCACCCGCGGCACCCAGCGGTTGACGATCAACGAGCGCGTGCTACCGCGCTTCTTCTTGAACCATTCGGGGAGCTCGTCGTCCCGCCAGTGGCGGATCGTCGCGGCCGACACCGTGTAATCGGTGCCGCCCCGCGTCGGCCCCTCGCCCGTGCTCACGGCCACGCGTCAGTACCCGGTCGGGATGCCCGCGAAGACGAGTGGGCTGGGGCCGGCGCTGCCTCGCGCGCAAGGCCGCAGGCGCGTGCCCGATGACGCGACCGTCGCCGGCCGATTCCGGTCAGTCACAGTCTCTCCCTCGTCCGCAGCCGGCCGGCCGCGTCGCTCATCTCGCAGCCATCTCATGCCCCCCCTATCGGGCTTAGTCAAGCGAGGCCCGCCGGAGTCGGAGAGCATATTCCGGGAGCGATGCAGGAGGGAGAAACGGAAATCCTCCCTCCCCCCGAAACTGAATACCCCTCCCTCAGGAGGGCGACGAAATCCTCAGGGTGGCTTAGCATCGGGATGAGAGCCAAGAGGACATGGATTCATCGAAGCAGACGATGGTCCCTGACCTCTGAGACAGGCGCTCGCCCGGATGAGTGGAAATTTCTTTGAGGCGGTAGGACTTGATCGAGCGCATCTTGGCATCACTGCACAAAACCGTGCTCGACGATGCCCGTTGGCCGGCGACGTCCGGGCTGATCGATGAAGCCTGCGGTGCGAAGGGCAATTTCCTCATTACTGGCGACGGGTCTTCACAAGACGACATCGATATTTTCTTTGCCCAGTTCTGTTATCGCGGACAACGACATCCCGAATTGGAGCGCCTGTACTTCAATTCTTATCACCACCTCGACGAACGCATCCCACGCATCAGGAAATTACCCGACAGCAGGGTGGTCCACGTCTCCTCCCTTTACACGGACGCGGAAATGCAGACTTCGTTGGTCTACAACGAGGCGCTGCCCCTCGGCGACACCCGCGACAGCCTCAATGTACGTCTCGACGGGCCAGACGGCTCGCGAATTGTCTGGGTGATCGCCGACCCGATCGACGGCGATGGCTGGTCGTCCTCGCAGGTCGGGACGGTCGAGCGTCTTTTGCCCCATATCCGACAATACGTGACGGTGAGGCAGACGCTGGTCAGCGCGAGGGCACTGGGTTCGTCAGCGGTCGCGCTGCTCGATAACCCGGATTATTCATGGCAGGTCTGATTTTGGGGTGGCGAACGTAGCGTAAGCCGTTGCCATCGGGTAGGAATTCGTTGTCCGAGCGTCTTCCTCTCCGAGCCACGCCACGCCACGCCCGCCATGACCGACGATAGCCTTCTCCCCTTCGATCTGCCAGCCGTCGCGCGCAAGAAGGTGAGCGCCGCCTTCGACGGCGGCCTGATCTCGTCTGACGGCGGCCTCGTCCTGCTGCGCGAAGCGGAACGCCGCTTGCGTCTCGCCGAGACCCTGGCGGGCTGCATCCGGGACCGGCGCAATCAGGCGCAGGTGATCCACTCGCTCTCGGCCATGCTCCGCTTTCGCATGTTGGCCATCGCCTGCGGGTACGAGGACGCCGACGACTGCGACACGCTGCGCGCGGACCCTCTGTTCAAGCTGGCCTCAGGCCGGGCGCCGGAGAACGGCCGCGATCTCTGTTCCCAGCCCACCATGAGCCGCCTGGAGAACGCTCCGTCTCGCATCGAGGTGGCGCGCATGACGGCCGCCCTGGTCGATCTCTTCTGCCGCTCCTTCTCAGCCCCACCCGCCGCCATCACGCTGGATATCGACGACACCTGCGATGCCGTGCACGGGCACCAGCAGCTGTCGCTGTTCAACGCTCATTACGACACCCGCTGCTTCCTCCCCATCCACGTCTATCACGTGGAAAGCGGCAAGCCGGTGGCGGTCCTCCTGCGCCCCGGCAAGACGCCCTCGGGGATCGAGGTCCGCACCCTCATCAAGCACCTGGTCCGCCGCATCCGCCGCCACTGGCCGCACACTCGGATCGTCTTCCGGGGAGACAGCCACTATGGCCGCGCGCAAGCCATGGCCTGGTGCGAGCAGAACGGCGTCGACTACATCTTCGGCCTCGCGGGCAACCGCGCGCTCAACGCCTTGGCCTACGAGGTGGCCGACGATCTCAAGGTCCGCCGCGCCGAGGCCGGCGCGGACAGGATGCGCAGCTTCGCCGCCTTCGCCTATGCCGCCCGCTCCTGGAGCCGCGAACGCCGGGTCGTGGCTCGGCTGGAGGCGACGACGCGCGGCTTCGATGCCCGCTATGTCGTCACCTCGCTCAAGGGCGAGCCCCGCCACCTCTACGAAGACATCTACTGCGCCCGCGGCCAGGCCGAAAACCTGATCAAGATGCACAAGGGCCAGCTCGCCTCGGACCGCACCTCCTGCCAGAGCCCGCTCGCCAACCAGCTCAGGCTGGTGCTCCACACCGCAGCCTACTGGCTGATGCTCGCGCTCCGCGACGCCATTCCCCGCACAGCGCCGCTCGCCCGCGCCGAGTTTGCAACCCTCAGGCTGCGCCTCCTCAAGATCGGCGCCCGCGTCATCGAGAAGGCCACCCGCGTCCGCATCCACTTCGCCTCGGCCTGCCCGGACGCCGCTCTCTTCCGACTGCTCGCAGGCCGCCTCGCCGCAGCAGGCCCCTGAGCGCCGGGGCGATGTGCCCCGACAACCCAGGCTCGTTCAACCCTCAACCCAATAGCGACCCATCCTCAGATCCCGGCGCCAAACCGCGTCAGGCCACGACGCGACCCCTCAGCCGAGCCTCATGTGCAAGGCTCTCCATGAATAGGTCGGGATAACTTGAGGTTGGGCGTCCTCCAGCTCGACCGGCGCGGTCGGATTATGGCGGACAACGACCGGGCCCGCGCGCTGCTGCGCAAGCGCGATGGGCTCTGGGATGAGGATGGGCACCTGCGCGCCGCGCTGCCCGAGGAGGATGCGACGCTCCGGAGCCTGCTCGCACGGGCGCTGCCGGTTGTCAGGCGCCCAGGAATGGGAAGTTCGATGCGAGTGAGCCGTCAAGGCCCACTGCCGCAGCTCATGCTTCATGTGAGTCCCGTGAATGACGCAGCAGCGGACCTCGGTAAGAGCCGCATCGGTGCGCTGGTGCTGGCGGTCGATCCGGCGGACCGCATGCGCATCGACCCGGAAAGGGTGCGCGAGGCGCTCGGCTTGACGCAGGCGGAGAGTCAGATCGCCGTCCTGCTCGCACAGGGAATGACAATCGATGAGGTCGCGGTCCGGACGGGGCGGAAACGGACCACGGTCAAATGGCACATCCAGCACATCTACGCCAAACACGGGCTCTCCCGGCAGGTAGAGTTGGTCCATCTGGTGATACCGCTGGCTGAGGTGCCGGGAGTGCAGTGCTGATGCCGCTGCCGCTCGCCCCGCTTCCGTAGCGTGCGTTCGCACCGAATTAACTGAATTTCTTGCGCAATCCCCTCCCGCGGGAGGGCGGCAAGACACCGCTGACTGTCTAATCTTCACCCTGAACCGCTGCAACTGGCACACGTCTATGAGCCGGGCACCCTCACGACTTTGAGTAGGGATCGCAAGCGCTTGGGCTGAGGCAGCCGAAAGATATGGAGCGTCCCATGCTTAGAAACAGACTGACTTCGATCGTTGCAGTCGCTTGCACCGCGGCGTTCCTGTCGCTTGCCGCCTGTGGCGGCGGAGGAGGAGGTCCGGAGACGGGCGGGGCCATGCCGCCGGACGACGGCCAAGACCCCATTGTCTCCGAACCCGAGCCCGAGCCCGTCCCCGAGCTCGTTCTGCCGCTGGCTCACGCCGCAGGGGCCCATCAGTCCCCTGTCATCCAGTTCGATGACGAACTTCGCGTCGGCGCTATGCCTGCGCCCGAACAAAGCGACCTTGCATCCGTCGCAACTCACGACGGCGCGACCGTGCGCTACGGTCAGTTAAGAGACGGCCTCGGTGCCGCTGCACTCACGGATTACCTTAGAGAAGATGCCAGAGCCTCAAAGTTCGGCGTTCTTCGGTTCATCCAGGCGCCGGTCGTGCGATTTGTCGAAGGCACCACGGCAGAACAGGCCGACGAGATCGTCCGCGCCGTTCAGCTCCTCAACGCCAACCTGCCAGATGACTTCCAGCTCACCGTCGATCCGACGCCCGTCTCCGAGGCGCCCCATGCTCCCGGCGGCCTCATGGACCCCAACGCGGTCGACGGCCAGATCCTCGTCGAATACGACCTACGCGAGAATTGGGAAACCTCCGCAAGCGATACCGCCGCCGGTATAGCGGTGCTCCGCCATACCATCTTTGGAGTTATCAACTCCACTCGAGTCTGGGTCGACCCCACACGGGCCTCCGATGCCGCCGATCGGATGGAAACGCTCGTGCACGAGATCATTCACGCCCTGGGTCGCCAGCACGTAAATCCCGCGCGCTTCCCCTCCACCGTCATGCAGTCGTCGGGGGCACAGGGGACCGAGGGCTACGTCATGCACCAGCTCGACCGCGAGGCCTTGCTCGCGGTCTACAATGTTCTTGACGTGGGCATCCTGCCTAACGGCGAAATCGCCAGCGGTCTCGGTCCCTGGGAGGACGAATCGCTCCACGTGCGCGGCGACCTGGACGACCTTGCGTTCGGCGCGTCGCTGCGAAACGACTTGGTGCGGCCCTGGGCGATGGGCCCGCGCCCCGGCATCGACCTCGCCGACAACCAGGAGCTCATGGGCAGCGCCAGCTGGTCCGGCCGCCTCCTCGGCCTCACGCCTTCGGGCCAGACCGTGGCCGGCACCGCCGGCCTCGCCATCGATCTTGCGTCCCTGGACGGCGACTTGGACTTCACGTCCCTCGAAACCTGGACCGGCACTCCCGGCGCTCTCGGCTCCGGCACAACGTGGGGCGACGGCGACCTGAATTACGACATCGCCGTCGACGGCAACGTCTTCGCCCGCACTGGCGGCGACGAGGGAGTGATCACCGGCGCGTTCTTCGGCGCCTCCCACGAGGGTATGGGCGGCACGCTCGTGCGCGACGACTTGGGCGCCGGCTTCGCCGGCACCCGCTGAGCGGGCCCAAGCCAGATTTTCGCACGAATTAGGCCCAGGCGCTCGATCCGCCAAGGGCGGGCCGAAAAGCGTATCAGGGACTGCGGTTGAGCCCCGCACCGTGCGCTCCGCGCGCGTCGACGCGCGACGCTGCGGGTGGGTCCCTGGGCGCGACGCAGGCCGTGACCCTGGCGAGGCATGCGGGCTGTCGCGCCGGTAGGCGCGCGGAACCTCAGGACGGCAGGCAACCGTGAGCAATGAATTGCTAGGGAAAGTCTGAACAACCCCATCTTGGCGGCTTCGAGGGGGAGAGGGGGCTTGGATTTGAAGCTCGACGATATTGCCGGCAGGCCGGGGGCTGCTTTTGTCGCGGGATACGGAGCGAACGGGCGATATCCGCGTCGATCCGCCGCATTCCCCGTCGTCCCGCCGGCGGCGGGCGGACTGCTCCCCTGTCATTGCGTCGCGTAGCGGCCGGCGATCAGCAGGTTCGAGAACCCCAGTAGCAACGCGATGCGCTGCCTGTTCTTCGCCACGCCCCGGTAGCGCACCTTGGCGTAGCCGAAGTGCCGCTTCACGTACAGGAACGGATGCTCCACCTTCGCCCGCACCGACGCCTTGCGCGTCTCCGCCGCCGCTTCGGCGCCACCCCCGGCCAGCAGCCGGCGCCGCCCCGGCTTCATCGCCACACGCCACTCGACACCGCCATCCCGGTGCTCGGGACGCTTCTCCACCCCCTGGTAGCCCGCGTCGCCCCACGCCGTCGTCTCAGCGCCATGCAGCAGCGCTCCCGCCTGCGTCACGTCGCTTGCGTTGGCCGCCGTCGTCACCACGCTGTGCGCCAGACCCGACCCGGCGTCCACCCCGATGTGCGCCTTCATCCCGAAATACCACTGCTTGCCCTTCTTCGTCTGACGCATCTCAGGGTCCCGTGCGCGGCGCCGGTTCTTCGTCGACGACGGCGCCTCGATGATGCTCGCGTCAACGATCGTCCCCGTGCGCAGCCGATGGCCACGCGACGCAAGGTGCGCATTGATCTCCTCGAACAGACCCTCGCCCAGGCCGTGCTTCTCCAGAAGATGCCGGAAGTTCAGGATGGTGGTCTCGTCGGGCAGCGCCTCCGTCAGGCGCAGCCCCACGAAACGCCTCACCGACTCCACCTCGTAGAGCAGGTCCTCCATTCCCGGATCGCTCAGGTTGTAGAACAGCTGCACGCAGTGAACCCGCAGCATCACCCCAAGCGGGTACGGGCGCCGACCGCGCCCCGCCTTCGGATAGAACGGCTCGATCCGTCGCTCCAGCCGCTCCCAGGGAACCAGCTCGTCCATCTTCTCAAGGAACAGCTCGCGCCGCGTCCGGCGCTTCTTCAAGTCGTGCTCCAGTTCCGCAAAGCTTGCCTGTGCCATGACCCGATCATCCAATCCGCGACTCATGCGCAAATCATGGCACACCCGACTTGATCAGACCTTCCCTAGGGAAGGTCTGAATAAGTGCCTCCTGCATTTCTCAGACGCGCAAGGCGGAAGCGCGCTTTCCGCTTTGCTCACATTTTCAGTGACTTACAGCCACCGAAAATGGTGGCACATCCCTGTGCCACGGGAACACCTGATAAATCAGAGGTTCCCTAGAGCGTTTTCGTGTGAAACGGAAACCCTTTAGAGTGCGCGGCCAATTTTCCAACGCGGGAGCCGGTTGTGGATCTGCCCCTCGAACCGAAACTGAGCATCGGCTACCAGAATGTGCTGGCGCCGACGGGATACGACGATGCCGAGGGAGCGGCGGCCGGCCGCGACCTGCCCGAGACCGTGCGCTTGCTCGATTCACTCGGTTTCGATTCGATCTGGTCAGGCGATCACGTGGCCTTCGCGGGCCCGATCCTCGATCCGCTGGTGCAGCTCGCCCAAGCCGCTGCAATCAGCGACCGGCTCACCGTGGGCACGGCGGTCTATCTGCTGCCGCTCCGCCATCCGGCGCCCGTTGCGAAGCAGGTCGCGAGCCTCGACATGATCTCGAACGGTCGGGTGATCTTCGGCGTCGGTGTCGGCGGCGAGTTCCCCGTCGAGTTCGAGCTGTGCGGGGTGCCGGTGGAAGAGCGAGGTGCCCGGCTCAGCGAGGGGATTCGCGTCCTGCGCAAGCTCTGGTCCGGCGGCCCGGTCGCCCACGACGGCCGCTTCTACCCCTTCCCCGAAGTCGCGATCGACCCGCCACCGGCACGGCCGGGCGGCCCGCCGATCTGGTGCGGCGGCCGCTCCGATCCCGCGCTCCGTCGCGCTGGCCGGCTTGCGGACGGCTGGATGTCCTACGTCGTCGACCCCAAGCGCTACCGCCGCTCGCTCGAGACCATCGCCGCCGCCGCAACCGAATCCGGCCGCACCCTGGAACGCTTCGGCACATCGCACCTGCTGTTCGTCCGGCTCGACAAGGACCGCGAAAGCGCACTCGAATTCGCGGCCAAGTTCCTGAGCGTCCGCTACGCCATGGATTTTTCCAAAGCAGCGGAGCGCTACTGCGCGCTCGGGGGAGCGGCGGACGTCGCGGAGGCGATCCGAGCCTTCCACGCGGTCGGTGTGCGCCATGTCGTGGTGAACACGCTCGCGGCGGAAAGCGAGAAGGCGGCCCACCTGCAACGCTTCGCGGACGAGGTCATGCCCTTGCTCGCGGACCTGCGCTAGACCGGGACCACGCCATGACCGTCCCCTTTCGCCTCCACGTTAACCCGCGCTACACGCCCGCGCGAGGGAGCGTCGACGACGTCGATCCGGTGATCGTTCCGGAGCGCCGCGCCGCAGCACGCACCGCGATCACGGGCTTCGAGGGCTACCAGCCCACCCCGCTGCATCAATTGGACGGCCTCGCCGGCACGCGCGGCATCGGGACGCTCTGGCTCAAGGACGAGAGCGGGCGCTTCGGTCTCGGCAGCTTCAAGGCGTTGGGCGGCGCCTATGCCGTGGTGCACCTATTGCGCGAGCGGCTGGGAAGCGACGTCTCCATCGCGGATGTTGCCGCCGGCCGGGCCGCCGCGCGCGTGAGCGACGTGACGGTGTGCTGTGCGACCGACGGCAACCACGGACTCGCGGTGGCCTGGGGTGCGCGCCGCGCCGGCGCCAAGTGCACTGTGTTTCTGCCTGGACCGGTGAGCGAGGGTCGCGAGCGTGCCATCGCTGGCCAGGGCGCCGCCATCGTGCGCATCGCCGGCAGCTACGACGAGGCGGTGGAGGCCTGCGCCGAAGACGCCCGCGCCAGGGGCTGGCTGCTGGTCTCCGACACCTCCCACGCCGGCGGCGACGAGGCACCGAGCCGGGTCATGCACGGCTACGCCATGCTGGTGGACGAGACCAGGGATGCGCTGAGCGGCACAGTGCCGACCCATCTCTTCGTCCAGGCCGGTGTCGGCGGGCTCGCGGCCGCGGTGATCGGTGCCTTCCGCCAGGACCTCGGAACCGACTGCCCGAAGGGCGTGATGGTGGAGCCGACGACCGCCGACTGCCTCTACCAGAGCGCGGTCAACGGCAAGCCGAGTCCAGCCTCGGGGGATCTCGACACGGTGATGGCCTGCCTCGCGGCCGCCGAGGTCTCGCCTTTGGCCTGGCAAGTACTCGCGCGAGGCGCCTTCGCCTTCATGGCGCTCGACGATGACGGTGCCACCGACGCCATGCGCTTCGCCGCGGCGCCCATCGGCGGCGATCCGCCGCTCGTGCTTGGCGAGTCCGGCGCCGCCTCGCTCGGCGGGCTGATGGCCGTGGCCGGCGATGCGGAGGCGCGCGCGGCCCTGGGCCTGGACGAAGCCTCCCGGGTCCTCGTCATCGGCAGCGAGGGCGCGACCGACCCCGCCATCTACCGCCGGATTGTCGGCCGTGACCCGGCCGCCGTCATGGCGGGCTGAGCGCGCCCGCGGCGCTGAGGCCACGCCCGCCATGATCGAAGGCCTCGACATCGAAACCAGGCGCAGGCGGCTCCGCTATCGCTCGGCGCGCACCGGCACCAAGGAGACCGACCTCCTGGTCGGCGATGTCATCGCCCGGCTCGGTCCCCAGCTCCCGCCCGATGAAGTGGCGCAAGCGGAACGCCTGCTGACCGCGAACGACGTGGACATCACCAACTGGATCAGCGGGCGGACGCCGGTGCCTACCGAACACGACACGCCGTTCATGGCGCGGCTCAGGCGCGAGGCCATGAGCCGCCACCGCGATCGCCGCCGTTGACCGTGCTCGTCCCCGACCACTGCCTGCGCGCCCTCGCCGCGCCAGGCGAGACCAGCCTGGGCGGCGTTCCCGAGGGCTTCGCGGCTGTGGTTCTGCTCCGGCTGGCAGAGACGCAGACCGCGCCTGTCCTCTACATCGCCCGCGACGATGCCAGGCTCGCGCGCCTCTCTGCGATGCTCGCCTTCTTCGATCCCGACTGTGCCCCGGTCACCATCCCTGCCTGGGACTGCCTGCCCTACGACCGGGTCTCGCCACGCGCCGATATCGCCAGCCGGCGCCTCGCCGGCCTCGTCAAACTGCTCGGCAACGACGCCGCGCGGCCGAAGGTGGTGCTCACCACGGTCAACGCAGCGGTCCAGCGGGTGCCGCCCCGGACGATGCTCGCCGACGCCACCCTGCCGCTGGATGGAGGTGCGTCGCTCGATACCGAGGCCCTGCTGGCCTACCTGGAGCGGAATGGGTTCGTGCGCACCGGCACGGTGATGGAGGCCGGCGACTACGCCGTGCGCGGCGGCATCGTCGATATCTTCCCCCCCAATGCCGAGCGCCCAGTGCGGCTCGACTTTTTCGGCGACGTGATCGAGACCATGCACTGGTTCGATCCCGTGTCGCAGCGCCGTGCCGAGCCTGCCGGCGCGTTGCACCTCGCGCCAGTCAGCGAAGTCCTGCTCACGCCGCAGTCCATCGCGCGTTTCCGTGGCGCCTACCGTCGCACGTTCGGGGCCGTGACGGGCGACGATCCGCTCTACGAAGCGGTCAGCGCCGGCAGGCGTTACCCCGGCATCGAGCACTGGTTGCCGATGTTCCACGACGGGCTGGAGACGCTCTTCGACTACATCCCCGAGGGTCCGGTGCTCCTCGACCACCGCGCGGCGGACGTGCGCGACGACCGCTTCGAGACCATCGCCGATTTCTACGGTGCGCGCGCGAACCCGCCCACCTCGTCGGTCGCGGACACGCCCTATCACCCGGTCCCACCCGAAACGCTCTTTCTCGACGCCGACGAATGGGGGCAGCGCCTCGCGGACCGACCGGTCGCGCAGTGCTCGCCCTTCGTCGAGGCTGAGGGCGGCGCGGACGCAGGCGCCCGTGATGGGCGCGACTTCGTCGCTGAGCGCGCGCAGCGTCACGGGGCGCTGTTCGAGGCGGTGGGCGATCACATCGACCGGCTGCAGGAGAGCGGTCTCAGGGTGCTGATCGCGGGCGGCGGCGCGGGCAGCCGCGACCGCATGGTCCGCCTGCTGCGGGAGCACGGCGTGCACGCGATCGAGCCGGTCGCGGACTGGCAGGCGGCATGCGCGCTGCCGCCCGAGATGGCGGCGGCGGCCGTGCTGCCGCTGGAGCGGGGTTTCGTCTCGGATGGCCTCGCCGTGATCGCCGAGCAGGACATTCTCGGTGCGCGCGCGAGCCGACCGGAGCGTCGCCGCCGCAAGCCCGCCGACGAGTTCCTGGTCGATGTGACGGCGCTCGCCGACGGCGATCTGGTCGTGCACGTCGACCACGGCATCGGCCGCTACGACGGCCTGGTCACCCTGGAGGTCTATCACGCCCCGCACGACTGCCTGCGCATCCTCTACGAGGGCGACGACCGGCTCTTCCTGCCGGTCGAGAACATCGACCTGCTCTCGCGCTACGGCTCGGCCGACCGTCCGGTCGCGCTGGACCGGCTGGGCGGGGCCGGCTGGCAGGCGCGCAAGGCGAAGCTCAAGCAGCGCATCCGCGACATGGCGAACCAGCTCATCGGCCTCGCCGCCGAGCGCGCGACCCGGCCCGCGCCGCAGTTGACGGCGCCGGGCGCCCTCTACGACGCCTTTTGTTCAGGCTTCCCTTACGTCGAGACCGAGGACCAGGCGCGCGCCATCGACGAGGCCATCGGCGATCTCGACGCCGGTCGCGCGATGGACCGCCTGATCTGCGGCGATGTCGGCTTCGGCAAGACCGAAGTGGCTCTGCGCGCCGCCTTTCACGCGGTTCAGGCGGGCAAGCAGGTCGCGGTGCTGACGCCGACCACGCTGCTCGCCCGGCAGCACATGCAGACCTTCAGCGAGCGCTTCGCCCGGCTGCCGGTGGAGATCGCCCAGCTCTCGCGTCTCGTGCCCGCCAAGGAGCAGGCCGAGACCAGGCGCGGCATCGCCGCCGGCACCACCGACATCGTCATCGGCACGCATGCGCTGCTCGGCAAGCAAATCGCCTTCAACGATCTCGGTCTCGTCGTCGTGGACGAGGAGCAGCACTTCGGCGTCGCCCACAAGGAGCGGCTGAAGCAACTCAAGGCCGAGACCCATGTCCTGACCCTCACCGCGACGCCGATTCCCCGCACGCTTCAGATGGCGCTGAGCGGCGTGCGCGACATGAGCGTCATCGCGACGCCGCCGGTGGATCGCCTCGCGGTGCGCACCTTCATCCTGCCCTTCGACCCGGTGGTCGTGCGCGAGGCGTTGATGCGCGAGCACCTGCGCGGCGGGCAGACCTTCTACGTGTGCCCGCGTATCGCCGACCTCGACGAGGTGGCCGAGCGCGTGCGCCGGCTGGTGCCCGAGGTGAAGGTCGCCGTCGCCCACGGCCGACTCGCGGCGCGCTCCCTCGATACCGTCATGGGCGACTTCTACGACGGTAAGTTCGACGTGCTGGTCTCCACCGCGATTATCGAATCGGGGCTCGACCTGCAGCGGGTCAACACCATGATTGTCCATCGCGCGGACCGATTCGGGCTCGCCCAGCTCTATCAACTGCGCGGACGCATCGGCCGGGCGAAGCTGCGCGGCTACGCGTATCTGACGCTCCCGCCCGGCCATCGGCTGACGGACACCGCCCACAAGCGGCTCCAGGTCATCCACCGCCTCGACGGCCTCGGCGCCGGCTTCAGCCTGGCGAGCCACGATCTCGACATCAGAGGCGCGGGAAACCTTCTGGGCGCCGAGCAGTCGGGCCACATCCGCGAGGTCGGCATCGAGCTCTACCAGCACATGCTGGAGGAGGCCGTGGCCACCGCGCGCGCCGCTGCGGGCGGTGAGGCGCCGCCGGCCGAGCGCTGGTCGCCCACCATCAGCCTCGGCACCTCGGTGCTGATCCCGGAGAGCTACGTGCGCGATCTCGACGTGCGGCTCACCCTCTACCGCCGGGTCGCCGCGCTCGAAGACCAGGCCGGGATCGACGCCTTCGTTGACGAGCTGACCGACCGCTTCGGCCCGCCGCCGGCATCGGTGCACCATCTGCTCGAAATCATGGCCATCAAGCAGCTCTGCCGGAAGAGTGGCATCGAGCGCGTCGAGGCCGGCCCGAAGGGCGCGGTGCTTAGCTTCCGGGACGGCGGCTTTGGCGAGCCCGCGGCACTGGTCCGCTACGTCTCGGCGCCGGAGAACGAGCTGCGTCTCCGGCCCGACAACCGCCTCGTCGCCACGCGCCGCTGGCCCGATACCGAGGCGAGGCTGGAGGGCGTCCAGCGCATCCTACGCGACCTCTGCGCCCTCGCCGGAGAATCGGCGCCACACTAACGTCACGCTGTCCAGGACGCGTACCCGATTGCCAGTTGTCTATACATATGCTATACACTCGGGTCTGAAGGTCAAGCGTCCGCAATCCGCGCGAGGGAAGCCACAATGGCCCAGGTCAACTTCCGGATGTCCGAAGAGCGACTCGCCTTCATCGACCGCGCGGCGGCGATACGGGGTGTCACACGGACCGAATTCGTGCTGCGGTCGAGCGAGGCGGCGGCGATTGAGACTCTGAACGAGCGTCCGATTATCGCCCTCGACGATGAGGCCTGGGACGCGTTCGTCGCCGCACTGGACACGCCGGTGGAAGCTGATCCCGTCGTGAAGGAACGTTACGCACGCCGGCCGCAGTGGGACCGGTAGCAGCGCCGGAACCACTCGGCCCCCGGCACGACGTCTCGCAATTCTCATCGGGCGTGCCTGCCCTCGACGCCTGGCTGCAAGGCAAGGCACGCCTCAACGAAGCCAAAGGTGGCGCACGCACCTATGTCGCCTGCGACGGCAACCGGGTGGCCGGCTTCTACAGTCTGGCCGCAAGCGCCATCGAGAAGCGGCGGCTCTCGTCGCGGGCCGGCCGCAACATGCCCGAACCGGTCCCGGTCATCCTGTTGGGACAGCTTGCCGTGGATAGTGCCTACCAGGGTCGGCGGCTCGGCTCGGACCTGCTGGTCGACGCCGCGCGCCGTGCCCAGGCTGCGGCAGAGGTCATCGGCGCCCGCGCCATCGTGGTGCAGGCCATCGACGAGCAGGCTAAGACGTTTTACGGACGGTTCGGTTTCCGTCCGTTCTCGGATCGCGAGCCCCCGATGCTGATCCTTCGGATATCCGAACTGGACGTGCTGCTGGAAACGTGACCAGCGTAGCCGGCCGGAGGACGTGCGGCTCTTACTGTGGGACCTCCGTGCGCTCGCGGGAGGTTTCATCCCTTGCTAAGGAAGGTCTGATCAAGTCGGGTGTGCCATGATTTTCGTAGGAGTCGCAGATTGGATGATCGGGTCATGGCACAGGCGAGCTTTTCGGAACTGGAGCACGACTTGAAGAAGCGCCGGACGCGGCGCGAGCTGTTCCTGGAGAAGATGGACAAGCTGGTTCCCTGGGAGCGGCTGGAACGGCGGATCGAGCCGTTCTATCCGAAGGCGGGGCGCGGTCGGCGCCCGTACCCGCTTGGGGTGATGCTGCGCGTTCACTGCGTGCAGCTGTTCTACAACCTGAGCGATCCGGGGATGGAGGACCTGCTCTACGAGGTGGAGTCGGTGCGGCGTTTCGTGGGGCTGCGGCTGGCGGAGGCGCTGCCCGACGAGACCACCATCCTGAACTTCCGGCATCTGCTGGAGAGGCACGATCTGGGCGCGGGTCTGTTCGAGGAGATCAATGCGCACCTGGCGTCGCGCGGCCATTGGCTGCGCACGGGGACGATCGTTGACGCGAGCATCATCGAGGCGCCGTCGTCGACGAAGAACCGGCGCCGCGCACGGGACCCTGAGATGCGTCAGACGAGGAAGGGCAAGCAGTGGTATTTCGGGATGAAGGCGCACATCGGGGTGGACGCCGGGTCTGGTCTGGCGCACAGCGTGGTGACGACGGCGGCCAACGCAAGCGACGTGACGCAGGCGGGAGCGCTGCTGCATGGCGCCGAGGTGACGGCGTGGGGCGACGCAGGCTACCAGGGGGTGGAGAAGCGTCCTGAGCACCGGGATGGCAGTGTCGAGTGGCGTGTGGCGATGAAGCCGGGGCGGCGCCGGCTGCTGGCCGGGGGTGGCGCCGAAGCGGCGGCGGAGACGCGCAAGGCGTCGGTGCGGGCGAAGGTGGAGCATCCGTTCCTGTACGTGAAGCGGCACTTCGGCTACGCCAAGGTGCGCTACCGGGGCGTGGCGAAGAACAGGCAGCGCATCGCGTTGCTGCTGGGGTTCTCGAACCTACTGATCGCCGGCCGCTACGCGACGCAATGACAGGGGAGCAGGTTGCCCGCCGCGGGCGGGACGGCGGCAAATGCCGCTGATCGACACGGATATCGCCCGCTCGCAACGCATCCCGTGGCAAAAGTAGCCCCCGGCCTGCCGGCAATATCGTCGAGCTTCAAATCCAAGCCCCCTCTCCCCCTCGAAGCCGCCAAGATGGGGTTGTTCAGACTTTCCCTAACATCCCAACATGACTGAGCGACTCGAAGAGGCGATCGCGAAGCTGCGCAAGCTCCCGCCCGATCGTCAGGATGAAGCGGCCGCGGTGCTCTTGAGCATGGTTGACCAAGACTCCAATGCGCTCCACCTCACTCCGCAGCAGGCTGCCGAGGTCGAGCGTCGCCTCACTCAACCGTCACGGTACGTCCCGCACGGCGTGGTCCAGGCCTCTTTCAGGTAAAGACCCGAATATCGACGCAGACCCGTCGGCAGTTTAACTGCCAGCCAGCTCGTTGACCTTGGCCGCCATGATGAAATCGTTCTCGTGCAGGCCCTTGATCTTGTGGGTGTAGAACAGGATCGTGCAGTAGCCCCAGCCGAAGGTAATGTCGGGGTGATGGCCCTCTTCCTCGGCCAAGTCGCCCACCTTGTTCACCAGCGCGATGGACTCCACGAAATCGCCGAGCTTGAAGGTGCGGCGGATCTTGGTGGCGTCGTCGATCAGCTCCCATCCCGGCGTTTGGTCCAGAAACGCCCGTGCTTCGGCTTCTTCGAGCGGCGGAATGCCGCCCCGGCAGGGTTCGCAGGTTTTGCTGGTCAGGCTCATGTCGTCCTCCGGCGGCGCGGGTCTCTCACTTGGCCCCTCGGCCTTTGCGGTTGCGATGGCGAGAGAGGGCTGGAAAGATATTCGCCATACTACGCCAAGACTCCGGCTGACGAAGGAACTTCGTGAATGGCGCCGATGGACGCGGCCGTCGACGTCTCGCCCGAATCGTACATCCCCGCCGCCGGCGAGGGTGCGGCGCCCAGGCGCGTCACCATCCTGGGCTCCACGGGTTCGATCGGCTGCAACACCATCGACCTGATCGCCCGCCACCCGGCGGCCTTCGAGGTCGAGGCGCTCACTGCCCAGCGCCGCGTGAAGCAGCTCGCCGAGCAGGCCCGCGCGGTCGGTGCGAAGCAGGCCGTCATCGGCGATCCCGCGCTCTACGGCATGCTCAAGGAGGCGCTCGCCGGCTCGGAGACCGCTGCCGCCGCTGGACGCGAGGCGTTGGTGGAAGCCGCCGCCGCGCCCGCCGATTTCGTCATGGCCGGGATCGTCGGCGCGGCGGGGCTGAGGCCTACGCTCGCGGCCGCCGCACAAGGCGCGGTCATCGGCCTCGCCAACAAGGAGTGCCTGGTCTGCGCCGGCTCGCTCATGCTGGCCGAGGTCGAGCGCGGCGGCGCGACACTGCTTCCGGTCGATTCGGAGCACAACGCCATCTACCAGGTGTTCGACTTCGAGCGCGCAGAGAGCGTGGAGAAGATCGTGCTCACCGCCTCGGGCGGGCCGTTCCGCGAGGCGTCGGTGGAAACCATGGCGCAGGCCACGCCGGAGCAAGCGGTAGCGCACCCCAACTGGGACATGGGCGCCAAGATTTCGGTGGATTCGGCGACAATGATGAACAAGGGCCTCGAGATGATCGAGGCCTTTCACTTGTTCCCGGTGGACGCGGAGCAGATCGAGGTGCTGGTGCATCCCCAATCGGTGATCCACAGCATGGTGGCCTACGAAGACGGCTCCGTGCTGGCGCAGCTGGGCACGCCCGACATGCGCACGCCGATCGCCTACGCCCTAGCGTGGCCGGCTCGCATGGCGGCGCCCTCGCCCCGGCTCGACCTCGCGACGCTCGGCCGTCTCACCTTCGAGCCGCCGGATGAGGTGCGCTTCCCGGCACTTCGGCTCGCGCGGGAGGCCCTGACCCAGGGCGGCAGCGCGCCGATCGTGCTCAACGCCGCCAACGAGATTGCCGTCGGCGGCTTTCTGGAGCGCCGCATCGGCTTCCTGGAGATCGCGCAGACGGTCGAACGCTGCCTGGAGCAGACCAACCACCGCACCGTGGGTGGGCTCGACGACGTGTACGAGATCGACGGCGCGGCCAGGGAGCACGCCGAGCGGCTGCTGGCCGGTGATACCTAGCGGCCGATGACGGTTTCCGCATCCGCGGCGGTGGAAACGACGGGCGGCCGGGCGCCGGCCGGGCGCGAGGAGAACATCCGCGCGCTGATCCGCGCCAACACCGAGAACTTTCCGGTCGGCTCTTTCCTGATCCCGCCCGACTGCCGGCCTCACGTCCATGCCTTCTACCTGTTCGCGCGCAAGGCCGACGACATCGCCGATTCGCCGACCATCCCGGCGGCCGAGAAGGTGGCCCGGCTGCGGGCTGCGAGCGACGCCCTCGGCCAGGATGAGTCGGCGCTCCCCGACTGGGCGGTGCCGTACCACCGCAGCCTGATCGAGACCGGATGCCCGGCGCAGAACGGGCGCGACCTGCTCTCCGCCTTCATCCAGGACGCGACCAAGTTGCGCTACGCCGACTGGGACGACCTGATGGACTACTGCCAGCGCTCGGCGGCGTCGGTCGGCCGAGTGATGATGGACATCCACGGCGAAAGCGGGCACGCCGATATCGAGGGCTCCGACGCGCTCTGCAATGCCCTCCAGGTGCTCAATCATCTGCAGGACTGCGGAGAGGACTACCTCGCGCTGGATCGCGTGTACGTGCCGGAACCCTGGCTGAAAGAGGCTGGCGGCGGGGTTGAGATGCTCGCCGAGCGGCGGGCGGCGCCGGCGGTCCGCCACGCCATCGACCGGTGCCTGGAAGGAACCGCGGATCTGCTCCGGCGCGCCGAAGCGATGCCGGGCTCGGTGCGCCGTCGCCGCTTCCGCTGGGAGTGCGCAGTGATCGTCAAGCTGGCCTGGGCGCTCCAGCACCGGCTCGCGCACGGCGACCCCCTCGCCGGCAAAATTAGGGTGCCCAAAACGAGCCGCGCCGGCCTCGCGCTGAGCGGCATCGTCCAGGCATGGTGAGCACAGCCGTCACCCTGCCGATTCCCGAGGCGCCCGACCCGAAGCGCTACGTCGCCGAGGTGACGCGGGCGTCCGGGAGCTCGTTCTTCCTGCCGATGATGCTGCTGCCGCGCGAGAAGCGCGAGGCGATGCTGGCTCTCTATGCCTTCTGCCGGGAGACCGACGACGTCGCCGACGAGATCGAGGACCCCGAAGAGTCGCGCGCGCTGATCGACGCCTGGCGTGGCGAAGTCCGGGCGCTCTACCAGGGCACGCCCCGCCACCCGGTGACCCGCGCCCTTGCCATCCCGGTCCAGCGCTTCGGGCTCGCCGAGAAGCACTTCATGGAGATCCTCGAAGGCTTCGAGATGGACGGCGGCGGCGCCATGCTGCGGCCGACGCTCGCCGAGCTCGAACGCTACTGCCACTGCGTCGCCGGCTGCGTCGGCCTGCTCTCGGTGGAAATCTTCGAGTACCGCGCGCGCACCATCCCCACCTTCGCGCGTCATCTCGGCCAGGCCTTCCAGTTCACCAACATCCTTCGCGATGTGGCGGAGGACGCAAGGCGGGGACGCATCTACCTGCCGCAGGAGCTGCTGGAGAAGCAGGGGCTCGCGGACATCAAGCCGGAGGCAATCGGGCGCACGCCCGGAGTGGAGAAGGTCTGCCGCTCGCTGGGCGGGATGGCACGGCGGCATTTCGGTGCCGCGAGCGAGGCGCTGCCACGCTCGGAACGCCGTTCCATGCGGCCTGCCATTCTCATGCGCAGCGTCTACGAGGCCTATCTCGACCGCATCGAGCGGGCGGACTTCCCGGTCGCCGGCCGGCGCATCAGGTTCACCGCGACCCAGAAGTTGCGTCTTGTCATGGGCGGGCTGCTGCGAACGATCTGAGCGAATCGTCCGCTTCGGCTTCGCGCGGCGATGTCGCTTGGTGCTTGCCGGCCCCGACGGGGCGACCCTATAACCTGCCGCGCCGACTCGAACGGCATGGCAGAAGGCAACGGCATGATCATCGTCACGGGCGGTGCGGGCTTCATCGGCTCGAACCTGATCGCCGCCCTGGAAGAGCGAGGCGAGCGCCCCCTGGTGGTCTGCGACACGCCGTGCGCGGGCGGCAACGGTCGGACCATCGCCAAGCGAAAGCTCGGCGCCTTCGTCGAGCCGGCCGCCCTCCCCGCCTATCTCGCAGCCCAATCCGAGCAGGTGCGCGCCGTCTTTCACTTGGGCGCCATCTCGTCCACGACCGAATCCGATGCAAGTCTGCTCGCGCGGAACAACTATCGTTTCAGCCTGAACCTCTGGCACTGGTGCGCGGCTGAGGACGTGCCGCTGATCTACGCCTCATCGGCCGCCACCTACGGAGACGGTTCGTGCGGCTTCGACGATGACGATTCGATCCAGGCGCTCGCCCGACTGAAGCCGCTCAATGGCTACGGCCGCAGCAAGCATCTCTTCGATCGCCGCGTCGCTCACGAGGTGGCAGCGGGCGCACCGAGACCGCCGCAGTGGGCCGGCCTCAAATTCTTCAACGTCTATGGTCCGAATGAGTATCACAAGAACGGCCAGCGCAGCGTCGTGGCGACCGCGTACCCCGACGCTGCCGAGGACCGACCCATCCGCCTCTTCAAGTCCTGCGACTCGCGATACCCCGACGGCGGCCAGTGCCGCGACTTCGTGTGGGTCGGTGATTGTGTCGCCGTGATGCTCTGGCTGCTGGATAATCCGCAGATGAGCGGCTTGTTCAATGTCGGGACCGGAACGGCGCGCAGTTTTACGGCGCTTGCGAATGCGCTCTTCGCGGCACTCGGCCGCGCACCGTCGATCGACTATGTCGAGATGCCGGAAGCCATACGCGCGCATTACCAGTACTTTACTGAGGCGCGGACGGGACGCCTCCGCCGCGCGGGCTACACGGCACCCTTCATGGCTATCGAAGATGGTGTCGGCTGCTATGTGCGTGACTATCTGAGCCAGGACGACCCCTATCGATGACCTTCGCCCTCGCCTTCCCCGCCATCGACCCGGTGGCCGTGGAGATCGGCCCCGTCGCCATCCGCTGGTACGCGCTGTCCTACGTCGTCGGCCTGCTGCTCGGCTGGCAGTACGTCCGCTATCTCGCCGGGAATTGCATCGATGGAATGACCAAGCGCCACGCCGACGACCTGCTGGTGATGGGCACCCTCGGTGTGGTGGTGGGCGGCAGGCTGGGCTACGTGCTGTTCTACCAACCGGGCTACTACTTTTCCAATCCCGGTGAAATCTTCGTGGTCTGGCAGGGCGGGATGTCCTTTCACGGCGGTGCCCTGGGCGTGCTGGTCGTGGTGGTCCTCTACACCCGCATCATGAAGATTAGCCTGCTCTCCGTCGCCGATGCGGTTTGCGCACAGGTGCCGATCGGCCTCTTCCTGGGCCGTATGGCGAATTTCGTTAACGGCGAGCTGTACGGTCGGGTGAGCGATGTCTCCTGGGCGATGGTGTTCCCAGGCGGCGGGCCTGAGCCCCGCCACCCGAGCCAGATTTACGAGGCAGTCCTGGAGGGCCTCGTCCTGTTCACGATCCTCGCGGTCGCCGTGCATATGCGGCGGGTGGTCCGGCGACCGGGTACCGTCGCCGGCATGTTCTTCGCCGGTTACGGCGTCGCCCGAATCATCGCCGAGCTGTTCCGCGAGCCGGATGCGTTCCTCGGCTTCATCCTGCCGGGTATCAGCATGGGGCAGGTGCTCTCGCTCCCGATGATCGTGCTCGGGCTCTTCCTCATCCTTCGCATCCCGCCGGTGCCTCGGATTGACGGCCGTGCGGGCGGGCAGGCCGGGTAATGACCGCACTTGCGGAAGAGATAAGGGAGCGGATACGGCGCGACGGGCCGATCAGCGTCGCCGCCTACATGGAGCTTTGCCTCCATCATCCCACCCACGGCTATTACTGCCGCGGCCGGCCAATCGGTGCGGCCGGCGACTTCGTCACTGCGCCCGAGGTTAGCCAGATGTTCGGCGAGCTGATCGGGCTCTGGTGCGCGGCGGTTTGGCAGAGCATGGGCCAGCCACAGCGCGTGCGCCTCGTGGAGCTCGGGCCGGGCCGCGGCTCCCTCCTCGCCGATGCGCTGCGCGCCGCGGGGACCGTGCCCGCCTTTCGCGACGCCATCGACCTGCATCTCGTCGAGTCGAGCCAGAGCTTGCGCGCGGAGCAGGCCGTTCTGCTCGCTGACGCCCGCCCGACGTGGCACGAACGCCTCGAGACCGTGCCCCCCGGCCCGGTGCTGGTCATCGCCAACGAGTTCTTCGACGCGCTACCGATCCGGCAGTTCGAACGGTTCGGCAACGCGTGGCGGGAGCGCGTGGTCACGCTGGCGCCTTCATCCCAGGCACTCCGCTTCGCCACCTCTGATTCGGTCCCCGTTGAGGATGGCCTCGGGTGCGCGCCGTCCGGCACCATCGCCGAACGCGCACCGGCGCGTGAAGCACTCGTGTCTTCGCTTGCCAAGCGGGTCACAGCGGAGGGCGGCGCAGCGCTCATCATCGACTACGGGCCCGAGCGGCCAGGCTTCGGCGATACCCTGCAAGCCTTGAAGCGGCACTGTCGCCACGACGCGCTGCACGAGCCCGGTAACGCAGACCTGACAGCGCACGTCGATTTCTCCGCTTTGGCGTCGGTGGCGCGGCAAGCAGGCGCCCGCGTCTTCGGCCCGGTGCCCCAAGGCCGATTCCTACGGTCGTTGGGGATCGAGGCGCGCGCAGCCCGGCTGCGGCAGAACGCGAGCACCGATCAGGCCGCCGACATCGACGCCGCGCTTCGCCGCCTCACGGGCATGCACGGTATGGGCGAACTGTTCAAGGCACTGGCGATCGCACACCCGGCGCTGGATGCGCCACCGGGTTTCGAGACTGAGGCAACTGCGGCGCCATGATCGAGCCCATCTCTCATGCGCTGTTGGACGATCCCGACGGCCGAATCCACCATGGCTTCTTCGGCCGCGCCGGGGGCGTCAGCGAGGGGCTCTACCGTTCCCTCAACTGCGGCTACGGCTCGGGCGATGACCCCGAGGCGGTGCGCGAGAACCGCGCGCGTGCCACCGCTGCCTGCGAGCTCTCACCCGCAACTCTTTGCACCGCGTATCAGGTACACAGCGCCGAAGCGCTTGTGGTGACCGCGCCCTGGGCGCCGGAGGACGCGCCTCGAGTCGATGCGATGGCGACGGCGACGCCTGGACTCGCATTGGCGATCCTTACCGCCGATTGCGTGCCGGTGCTGATGGCGGATCGCGAGGCCGGCGTGATCGGCGCAGCCCACGCCGGCTGGCGCGGCGCGCTGAACGGGATCCTGGAGGCCGCGGTCGAGGCCATGTTGCGCCTTGGCGCTCGAGCGGACGGGATACGGGCCGTGATCGGCCCCGCGATCGGCGCGGCCTCCTACGAGGTAGGGCCCGAGTTTCCGGCACCATTCCTGGCTCGCAGGCCAAAGGACGAAGACCTGTTCGTGCCGGCGGGGCGCGACGGGCACTTCCTCTTCGACCTGACGGGTTACGTCGCCCGTCGGCTGAGCGGCCTCGGTCTTGCGGCGGTTGCAGCGACCGGCGGCGACACCTGCGCCGAAGCCGGCCGCTACTTCAGCTACCGCCGGAGCGTCCACCGGGGCGAGCCCGACTACGGTCGCAATATCTCGATCGTCGCTCTCGGCCCCTGACATGCCCTACGTGATCATCTTCGGCGTCCTGCTGTTCGTCGGCATGGTGGCGAGCTGCGTCTTGGCGGTGTCGAGCTCATGATGCGTCCCGGCAGCGTGGCCCGTTGCGCCTGGCGAAGGGCGATGCCTCTCGCGCTGGGCCTCATCGCGTGCGTGGCGCTCGCGGCCTGCGGCGACCTGCCCCGCCCCTTCCAACCCGTAGACAAGAGCACGCAAGCATGGCTGGGCCCCGGAGACGTCGCCTGGGGCAGCATTCTGGTGCCGCCCATCGCTGGGCTGCCCGCACACCAATCGGCTGCGCTGGCGGACAAAGTGGTGAAGGCGCTGCACCTGCGCGACGTGCCGGCCGATACCCACGCCGGCAGCCGAAGCAGCATCGTCTTGGCCGGGCGCGTCTCGGTCGCCGCGGGCAAGCTGAGGTGGTCGTTGATCGCGCCCGACGGCGAGACTGCTCTCCGGTTCGAGGAGCCAAGCCCCGGCGTGCCGACCGGCTCAGCGACGGCACCCAATCTGGCCGCTGTCGCTGAGCGGGCCGCCGCGCGGGTCGCAGCCGTGCTGAAACCGCCGGCAGCCCTAGATCCAGATCGTCCGCCCCAACTGCCTGTTGCGATCGAAACCGTTCGCGGTGCCCCAGGCGACGGAGGCATCGCGTTGGCACGCGCCATGCGGTATTCACTCACCCGCGTCGGCGTCACCGTCACCGATAACCTCGAAGACGGGAGTCTGACTATCCAGGGCTGGGTCTCGGTCTCACGGGACGACACCGCCACGGATAGCGCGACCGTCACGATTGCCTGGGATGTGCTGCATCCCGATGGCTCAAGACTCGGCACCGTTACCCAGAGCAACCGCGTTGGCGAGGACCAGTTGACCGGCACGTGGGGCGTTCTGCCGCGACTCGTCGCTCGTGCCGGTGCCCCAGGCATCGTGCAGCTGCTCGATCAACCGGAGGTAAGCCAACTCGCCCAATCACCTCGACGGAAGACGCCCGCGAGACCGCCCCGCCAGGCTCCGATCGAAGCGCCGCTTTCGCTGGCGATCCAAGCGTCTGCCAAGCCGCCTGCGGCGTTGGTTGAGCCGCCGCTCGCACTGCTCGCCAGGACACAACCTAGGCCACACTTCAAGTCTGAGCCCGAGCCGCCTGAAGCGCCATCGGTGCTGGTCGAGGCACCCATCGCGGTCTCTGTCACGGTTCGGTAACGGCGTTTACAGGGCAGGGGCAGATTGATACAGTCCGCGCGCCTTCGGGGCCTGCAGGGCGGCCCTGCGGGTCTTGCCCCGATCCACGCTCCAGGGAACCGTCATCGATGAAGCTCGTTGCCGGGAACAGCAACCGGCCGCTGGCTGAGGCGATCTCGTCGGCGCTCGGCATCGGTTTGACTCGAGCCTCGATTCGCCGCTTCTCCGATTCCGAGATCTTCGTGGAGATTCTGGAGAACGTGCGCGGCGAAGACGTGTTCCTGATTCAATCGACGTCGACACCGGCCAACGACAACCTGATGGAGCTGCTGATCTGCCTCGACGCCCTGAAGCGCGCCTCAGCGCAGCGGGTGACGGCGGTGGTGCCCTATTTCGGCTACGCACGGCAGGACCGAAAATCGTCGCCACGCACGCCGATCTCCGCCAAGCTGGTCGCCAACCTGATCGAGGCGAGCGGCGCCAACCGGGTTCTCACGCTCGACCTGCACGCCGGACAGATTCAGGGGTTCTTCGACATTCCGGTGGATAATCTCTACGCGGCGCCGGTGATGGTCGATGACATCAGGCTGAACTACAACAACGAGCCTCTGATGTTCGTCTCGCCCGATGTGGGCGGCGTGCTGCGGGCTCGTGCCATGGCCAAGCGCTTCGAGGCCGATCTCTCGATCGTTGACAAGCGGCGCGAGCGTGCGGGCCAATCGGAAGTCATGAATATCATCGGCGATGTCGAGGGTCGGCGCTGCATCATCGTGGACGACATCGTCGATTCGGCAGGGACTCTCTGCAACGCAGCAGCGGCGCTCAAGGAAGCAGGTGCGAAGGCGGTCCACGGCTATGTCTCTCACGCGGTGCTATCGGGCGAAGCGGTGGCACGGGTCTCGTCGTCTGAGCTCGAGTCGCTGGTCGTGACGGACACCATTCAGACAACCGAAGCCGTGGAGAGCGCGGACAACATCCGTGTGCTCCCAATCGCGCCATTGATGGCCGAATCGATTCTCCGTATCAGCTCGGAGACCTCGGTCTCGAGCCTCTTCGATTGATGCGCGCGACAGAATTCCGGAGACCAAGACCATGAGTGACGAAGCAATGATCGAGGCACTGCCGCGCGAGCCGCGCGGCAAGGGAGGCGCGCGGGCACTTAGGCGCGAAGGCCGCACGCCAGCCATTGTCTATGGTGGCGGCGCAGATCCGCTGTCCGTATCGCTCGACTACAACGTGCTGGAGCGCGAGATCGGCCGGCGGGGCTTCTTCGCCCGCCTCTACGACCTCAAGGTCAACGGCGACGTGATTCGCGTTCTGGCCCGCGACGTCCAAGTCGATCCGGTCAGCGATGCGCCGGTCCATGTCGACTTCATCCGCTACGTCGCGGGCGCGACGCTCGCGGTTTGGGTGGAGGTCCGGTTCGAGGGTCAGGAGGAGTGCGAAGGCCTGAAGCGCGGCGGCGTGCTCAACATCGTCCGCCACGAGGTCGAGCTGATGTGTCCGCTCGAAGCGATCCCCGAATTTCTCGTGGCGGATGTGACCGGATGCGAGATCGGCGACAGCATCCACATCAGCAACATCGAGCTTCCGGAGGGCGTCACGCCCACCATCACCGATCGCGACTTCACCGTCGCCACCATCGCCGCGCCCACGGTCATCGTCGAGCCGGTCGAGGAGGAAGAAGGCGAAGAGGGCGAGGAACTGGAGGAAGGCGCCGAGGAAGGGGCCGAAGATGCCGAGGGCGCGCCGGCCGAGGAAAGCGAGGACTCCTGACACGGGCATCTTCCGCCGCTCCCGCGCCGCCCAGGGCGGCGCTCCTTCCCGCCTGCTGGTCGGCCTCGGCAACCCCGGCGCCGATGCGGCCCGGCATCGCCACAACGTCGGCTTCATGGCGCTCGATGCGCTGGCAGCGGCGCATGGCTTCGGCGCTTTCAAGCGGCGCACCCGCTTCCACGGCGAGATCGCCGAGGGCCGCGTCGGCGACGAGTCCGTGCTCGCTCTCAAGCCGCAGACTTACATGAACGATTCGGGCCGCGCGGTGGGCGCCGCCATGCGCTTCCATCGCCTGGAGCCGACGGCCGTCATCGTCCTGCACGACGAAGTTGATCTCGCCGCCGGCAAAATTCGCGCTAAGTGCGGCGGCGGAGTCGCCGGCCACAAAGGGCTCAGGAGCATCCGCGCTCATATCGGCGCCGATTACTGGCGTGTGCGCATCGGAATCGGCCACCCCGGCGATCGGGACCAAATGACCGGCCACGTGCTCTCCAACTTCGGCGCGTCGGACCGGATCTGGCTCGACCCGACTCTCGACGCCATCGTCGATGCCTTCCCGCTGCTCATGGCAGGCGACGCCAGTGCCTTCATGAGCCGGGTCGCGCTGCTCGCCCCGCCGCCGGGATCGAGCCCTGCGCAGGCCGGCGGTGAACCCCCGCCTGGATCGTCGGGTGGGGTTTAGGTGCGGCATCGTGGGCCTGCCCAATGTGGGCAAGTCCACGCTCTTCAACGCGCTGGTGGCGAGCGGTGCGGCCGAGGTCGGCAACTATCCGTTCTGCACCGTCGAGCCCAATGTCGGGCGCGCGCCGGTGCCGGACTCGGCACTCCACGAGGTCGCGCGTCTCGCCGGCTCGCGCAAGGTCGTGCCGAGCGTGCTGGAGGTGGTGGATATCGCCGGCCTCGTCGCCGGTGCCAGCAAGGGGGAGGGGCTGGGCAACCGCTTCCTGGGCCACGTGCGCGAGGTCGATGCGCTGCTCCATCTGGTCCGCTGCTTCGAGGACGACCAGGTGGCGCACGCCTCCGGTGCGGTCGATCCCCTGCACGACATCGGGCTGATCGAGACCGAACTGATGCTGGCCGACCTTGAAAGTCTGGAGCGTCAGCGCGAAGCGGCGATCAAGCGCGCCCGCGGAGGCGACAAGGAGGCGAAGGATCGGCTCTCGGCGATCGAACCGGCGCTCGCCCTGCTTGAGAACGGCCAACCGGCACGCGGGCTCCACCTGCCCGACGAGACGACCGCGCGCGAATTCGCAGCCCTCAATCTGCTCAGCGCGAAGCCGGTGCTCTATGTCGGCAACGTCGATGAGGCGAGCGCGGCGTCGGGCAACGCGATGAGTCAGGCCGTCGCCGCCCATGCCACCGCCGCCGGCGCGGAACAGGTGGTCGTTTCGGCGTCGATCGAAGCGGAAATCGCCCTCCTCGAAGACCCGGATGAGAAGCGCGAGTTCCTCGAAGCCCTCGAACTCGAAGCGCCGGGCCTGGACCGCGTGATTCACGCCGGGCACCGCTTGCTCGGCCTGATCCGCTTCCTCACCGCCACCGAGACGGAAGCGCGCGCTTGGCCCATTCGCGAGGGCAGCACGGCGGTCGAGGCCGCGGGCCGCATCCACACAGATTTCGCACGCGGCTTCATCTGCGCCGAGACCATCCCGGCAAACGAGCTGATCGCGCTCGGCGGCGAGCAGGCCGCCCGCACCGCCGGGCGCATGCGCCAGGAGGGGCGCTCCTACGTCGTGCGGGACGGCGACGTGATGCTGTTCCGTTTCAACGTGTAGACCGCATTTCTCACCAGAGTCACGGCCTGCCTATGAGTGGCGTGCCTATGTCCCTTCTGCTATGTGAGGGGCCAGCGCTCGAATGGGCGCAACACAATGGGGGATCAGGGAGGCACCCACGATGGGCGCAGTTGTCCAGCTGACTGCGGACGATGGTCACGTTCTCAACGCTTACCGCGCTGCGCCCGATGGCGAGCCCCGCGCGGGCCTCGTGCTCGTGCAGGAGATTTTTGGGGTCAACGACCACATCAGAGGGGTCTGCGACGATTACGCGGCCCAGGGCTATCTCGTCATAGCGCCATGCCTGTTCGACCGGAAGGAGCCGGGAATCGAGCTCGGCTACAGCGCCGAGACGGTCGACGAAGGGCGCGGGCACAAGGCCGATATCGGCTGGGAAGGTCCGGTCATGGACATCAAGGCCGGGGTGGATGCGCTCGAAGGCGCACCGAAGGTGGTCGTGGTGGGCTATTGCTGGGGCGGCTCGCTGGCCTGGCTTGCCGCCTGCCGCCTGGAGATCGACGCGGCGGTCGGCTACTACGGCGGCCAGATCATCGAGTTCGTGGGCGAGACACCCGCCTGCCCGACGATGCTCCACTTCGGCACCGAAGACGCGGGCATCCCGATGGCCGACGTGGACGAGATCACCACGACCCACCCGGACGTCACGGTTCACGTCTATCAGGGCGCCGGCCACGGCTTCAACTGCGACCAACGGGCCGACTATCATCCGGAGGCCGCCACGCTCGCCCGCGACAGGTCCCTCGCCCACCTCGCACGCCATATCGGCTAGCGCGCGGCCGTGGCCGACCAGACCTTCTCGGTCCGCCTTGGCGTCATCGGCGGCAGCGGCCTTTACGAAATCGAGGGACTGAGCGAGGTTGAGCGGATCGACGTCCGCTCGCCTTTCGGTACGCCGTCGGATTCCCTCCTTCTCGGCCGTCTCGCGGACACCGAGATGGTGTTCCTGCCGCGCCACGGCCGCGGCCATCCCCTGCCGCCGAGCGCGGTCAACTACCGCGCCAACATCGATGCCCTCAAGCGGGCGGGCGTGACCGACATCGTCTCGCTCAGCGCGGTGGGCAGCCTGCGCGAGGACATCGCGCCCGGCGACTTCGTGCTCGTCGACCAATTCATCGACCGCACTTTCGCGCGCGAGAAGAGTTTTTTCGGCGCCGGCCTCGCCGCCCACGTCTCCATGGCGGAGCCCGTCTGCCCCCGGCTCGGCGATCACCTGCTGGCGGCGGCCCAGAGCCTCGGGCTCAATATCGTCCGGGGCGGCACCTACCTTGCGATGGAAGGGCCGCAGTTCTCCACGGTCGCCGAATCGGAGCTCTACCGGCAGTGGGGCTGCACGGTCATCGGCATGACCAACATGCCCGAGGCCAAGCTCGCCCGCGAGGCGGAGATTTGCTACGCGACCGTTGCCATGGTTACGGACTACGACTGCTGGCATCCGGACCACGCCGCCGTCACGGTGGAAGCGATCGTGCGGACCTTGCAGGAGAACGCCGCGGCCGCACGCCGCCTGGTCGCGGCGCTGGCAGAAGCGCTCGCTGCCCACCGCCCGCCCTGCGCCGCCGGCTGCAACCGGGCGTTGGAGAACGCGGTGATCACGGCCCCCGAAGCCCGAGACCCGGCAATGGTGAAGCGCCTCGACGCCGTCGCCGGCCGCGTGCTGGGTTAGCGGGAGCGCTCCACTTCGACGCCCACGCCCGCGGCATCCGGGTAGAGGTCGAGCTTCTCGACCCGCACCCACACGCTGCGCACGCGGCGGTTGGCGAGGCAGAGCTCGACGATGCGATCGGCCAAAGTCTCCACCAGGTTGATATGACCGCCGGCGATGATGGCGCGAATGCCGTCCACGATGGTCTCGTAAGAGACGACGTTGGCGATGCTGTCCTCGATCGGCCCCTCGTCGTCGGCAACGCGCACGCGGACGTTGATCCGCACCCGCTGCGTGCCGAGGCGCTCGTGTTCGTGGACTCCGATCGAGCAGGGCACGACGAGGTCGCGAATCAGCAGGTGGCGCCGCGTGGCTGCGGGTTGATCCGGCGTTGGGGTCTTCGTGCTCATTCGAGGACTTCTTTCCCCTGTGGCATCGCCCAGCCAAGATGCTGACCGCTGTCCAGGGCAATCATCTGCCCGGTCAGCGCGCGCGAGGCGAGGATAAACCGCACGCCGTCCGCGATGTCGGCGGGGGCCACGGCGCGTTTCAACGGCGTGGCTTCGTATTGCGCGGCGAAATGTTCGGAGCTTTGGCGCGCGCTGGGCAGGGTCGGTCCGGGGCCAATTCCGTTCACCCGGATGCGGGGCGCCAGCGCGAGCGCCGCCGTCTGTGTGAGCGTCCAGAGGCCCGCCTTGCTGAGCGTGTACGACATGAAGTGTGGCGTAAGGCTCCAGACGCGCTGGTCGAGCACGTTGACGATGCAGCCTTCCGCCTCGTCCGGCAGCGCTGCCGCGAACTTCTGCGTCAGCACGAAGGGCGCGCGCAGATTGACCGCCATGTGGAGATCCCAGCTCGCGCGGCTCGTACTTTGCAGGTCGTCGCACTCGAACGGAGAGGCGTTGTTGACCAGGCAGCCGAGGGGCCCGAGCGCTTCCGTCGCGCGCGCCACCAGGGTCTCGACCTCGCCCTCCTCGGCGAGATCGGCCCTCAGCGCCACGGCGCGGCCGCCGGCGCTCTCGATCCCCGCGACGACATCCCTGGCGGCATCACCGGACTCGCGATGGTGCACCGCGACCGCCCAGCCGTCCTGCGCCAGCGCCTCGGCGATGGTGCGGCCGATGCGCGCCCCGGCGCCGGTGACCAGTGCCGCCCGTGGAATTGCGTCAGACACGGTCATCTCTTGCCGCCGCCCTACCCGCTCGCCTCCTGCCGCCTCGCCTCCTGCTCGTAGTAGCGAAAGACCATGTCGGTCAGCGTGACGAAGCCGACCGCCTCGTTGCCGTCGACCACCACGCTGCGCGAGAGGCCGAATCGACCAAGCAGGCGGATCGCGTACTTGATCTCCATGTCGGCGCTGATGGTGAGCACCGGCTTCGACATGATCTCGTAGACATTCACCCGGTCGGGCGAGCGGTTGTCCGCGATCACCTTGTTGGCGATGTCGGAGATCACGACCATGCCGTACTCGTCGCCGGGCCGGCGGCGCTCGACCACGAGCGAGTACACGTTGTTCTCGCGCATCACTTGGAGAGCCTCGTGCACCGTGGCCACGCCGTTGATCGGCGCCGGCATCGGCGGCGACATCACCGCGCGCACCGTGTTGAGCTGCGCACCCTGCGCTTCTGCCGTGGCCGTGTTTGCCTTCCTGCTCATATCTGGTCCTCGATCTCGTGCTTGATCTCGGCGATCTGATGGGAAAGGCCGATCGCGTCTTCGATGGCAATCTGGAACGCGATCCCCGTCCCTGACTTCTCCTCGAAGGCCCCGGCAGTCGCAATCTCCTCAAGGACGTTGCGGCTCATATGCTCTTCCACGAGGAACATCACGATGTCGCGCTGGCCAGTCAGCCTCAAGCCGAGAAAGGTTTGCTGCGGCTCGAGCCCCTCGCCGCGGCAGCCGGTGATGATTGTAGCACCGGTCGCCCCGGTGCGACGGCCGGCGGCGAGAACGGCATCGGTCTCGCCCGAATCCACGAGCGCCATGATGAGCTTGAAACGCATCGTTCAGGTTCCTTTCCCGGATGATCGGCGCTTGCGCAGGGCGGCGAGCGCCGACGAAAGCTGGGTAAACCCCAGCACAGCGATGACGGCAAACACACATGCGAACGCGATAAGGCCGAAGCCATCGAGCATCGGGCTACGCCCCGGCACGTTGGCGGCGAGGCCGAGCCCCAAAGCGGCCACCAGCGGCACGGTCACGGTCGACGACGTGACGCCGCCCGAATCGTAGGCGAGCGCAATGATGCTGCGCGAGGCGAAGATGGTCAGCAGGATCACGAGCGCGTAGGCGCCCATGAACAGATAGTGGAGCGGTATTCCGGTAACGATGCGGACGGTCCCCACCCCGACCCCGACGGCAACGCCCGCGGCAACTGCAATCCTTAGACCCCAGGGGTTGATCGTCCCGCCCGAGACGGCGCCGGCCTTGCGCGCAACGGCCATGAGCGACGGCTCCGCGATGGTGGTGCCGAAGCCGATGGCTGCCGCAAAGGCGTAGATCCAGCCATAGTCGAGCCAATGAGCGGTCGCGCCCGCCGCAAGGCCGAGGAAGGCCGGGTCGGTCAGTTGGGCAGCCATCGTCTTGCCGAGAGGGAAGAGCGCCTCCTCCAGCCCGATGAGGAATAACACGAGTCCGACGACGACATAGACGAAGCCGACCACGATCCGACCGAGATTCGCCGGGCGCTGGCGCAGGACGACGATCTGGAAGAACAGCACGATGGCGAGCAGCGGCACGATGTCGCGCACCGTATCGAGGCCCACCGACGGTAAGACGACAAGAATGTCTACCATGCCGCACCCCGGAAGACCGTGACGAGCATCCGCATCAAGAGAACGAGTCCGACCAGCGGGGCGACGTCCTGCACCGTATCGAGGCCGGCGGACAATATGAGAGAGATCAACTCCATCGCGCCACGCCCTAAGTCACCATGCCGAAGATGAGCACGAAGATGATGGGCGTGAGGCTCGCGTAGGCGATGAGCCCGAAGCCGTCGATCAGCGGGTTGCGCCCGCGGATCGACGCGGCCAGGCCGACGCCGAGGGCCGTCACCATGGGCACGGTGATGGTGGACGTCGTGACCCCACCGGAATCGTAGGCGATGCCGACGATTTCATCGGGCGCGATGAAGGTGAGGCCGACGGCGATGATGTAGCCGCCGATGATCCAATAGTGGAGCGGCCAGCCCTTGAGGATACGAAGCACGCCGAGCGTGATACCGACGCCGACCGAGACGGCGACCGTGTAGCGCAAGCCGAGCGCGTAGGAGTCCATGGCGTCCGCATCGGCCGCGACGACTCCGGCGTCGGCGGCGACCCGGGCGGCCTCTGCCGTGACGGCGATCAGCGCAGGCTCCGCGACGGTAGTTCCGAAGCCGAGCGCGAAGGAAAAGACGAGGAGCCAGAACAGGCTCCCCTTCTGCGCAAACCCCTGGGCCAGACCCTCGCCGAGCGGGAAGAGGCCCATTTCCAGGCCCTTGATGAAGAGCGCGAGCCCAACCCAAGTTGGCACTTTTTCCGACCAGCCGAGCCTGTTCGAGCCAGTTTTGCGGCGCTGAACCACTAGATGTTGGGGTTGGAGGACACCTGAGACCCACATTTGCCATTCGTGGTCCTGGAAGCCAATTGTGGGGCCAGGACTTTGGAGTTGAGTCGATATCCCTCTTGCCAGATGCCGCGAACGCCGTGTATGCGAAACAGGCATCGCAGAAACGGCGCCGCCATGTACATCAAGGCAACCAGGACACACACCGACAAGGCCGGCCAGCCGGTCCGAAGCCATCGCCTCGTGCTCGCCCAGCGCGTCGGCGACAAGGTGCGCCACAGGACGCTGCTCAATCTCGGCACCGACTATCCGGTGCCGCGCGAGAAGTGGAAGGCCGTCACCGAACTCGCCGAGGCGCTGCTTCACGGCAAGCCGCCGCTGTTCGAGGGCGAGGCGGATGTGCGGGCCGCAGCCGAGGACATCGTCGCCAAGCTCAGGGCCAGGGGGTTCCGCGTCGAGGCGATGCAGGAAGAGGCGCGCAAGCCCGACATCGCCACCGTCGACCTCGATACCCTGGAGCACGAGAACCCGCGCACGGTCGGCTGCGAGCGCCTGTGCCTCAAGGCCCTCGACGCCCTCGGCTTCGCCGAAATCCTCCACGGCCTCGACATCAAGGGCCGCGACGGGCGCATCGCCAGCGCGCTGATCGTCGCCAGGATGGTCCATCCCGCCAGCGAGCGTGATACCAGCCGCTGGCTCCGCCACGACAGCGCGGCCGCCGAGCTCCTGGGCCTGGAGGGCGACCGCAAGGCGCTGCGGCGCAAGACGCTCTACCGCATCGGCGACCTGCTCTGGCGCCACCGCGCCGCCATCCAGCGGGAGCTGTTCAACCGTGAGCGCGCACTGCTCGACCTGCCCGAGACGATCGCCTTCTACGATCTCACCAACGTCCACTACCACGGCCACACGGGCGGCGAGCTTCCCAGGTTCGGGCGCTCCAAGCAGAAGCGCGACGACTGTCCCCTCATCACGCTGGCGCTGGCGCTCGACGGCGCGGGCTTCCCGCGCAGTTGCGAGATCCTGCCGGGCAACGTGAGCGAGCCGGGCACGCTGCACGAGGCGCTGGCGCGGCTCGAGGCGGTGTGCGGCGGCACGGCGGCGAAGCCCACGGTGGTCATGGACGCGGGCATCGCCACCGAGAAAAACATCGCGTGGCTGGGCGAGCAGGGCTACGACTGGATCGCGGTCAGCCGCGGTGCCAGGCCTGCGCCGCCCGAGGGCGGACCCGAGGCCCTGCTGATCACCAGCGCGCGCCACGAGGTGCGGGCCTGGCGGCTTGCCAGCGAGGACGGCGAGGCGCGGCTCTACGTCGTCAGCGAGGGCAAGAAGAAGGCCGAGAACGCGATCATCGGCCTGAGGCGGAACCGCTTCGAGGCGGCGCTGGAAAGGCTCCACGGCGGCCTCCCGGTCAAGGGCCGCCTCAAGCGCTACGACAAGGTGCTGGAGAGCATAGGCCGCCTCAAGCAGCGCTTCTCCGCCGTCGCCAGGCACTACGAGATCACGGTCGAGAGGGCGAAAACCGGCCCCAATGCCACCGCCGTGCGCTTCAAGCGCAGGCCGCGATACGACGAGGCCGATGAGGGCGCCGGTGCCTATGTGCTGCGCACCAGCCACGTCGACTGGGACATCGAGACGGTCCTGCGGACGTACTGGCGGATCACGGATATCGAGGCGACATTCCGGAGCCTGAAATCCGAGCTCGGCCTTCGCCCGATCTGGCACCAGCTCGACCGGCGCATCGCGGCCCACCTGCTGATCGCCGTGCTGGCCTACCACGCCGTGCATCTGATCCGTACCCGGCTGGCCGCGCGCGGCATCCACAAGTGCTGGGCGTCGATCCGCGAGAGCATGCGGACCTGGGTGCGGATCACCACGCGCCTGCGCCAGACCGACGGCACCTTGATCGTCAACCGCCAGGACACGCGCCCGGCCGCCGAGGTTGCCGCAATCTCCTCGGCGGCGGGCGTGGACCCCGCCATCCACCGCACGAGGACCCGTCTGATGAGCTGACAGAATCTCACAAAATGTGGGGCCATGTTGGAATCGACCGAGAAAAATATCGCGTTGAATCAAACCAATAGGGAACACAGGCAGCGGAAAAGTGCCAACTTGGGCCAAGCATCACGAGCACGAGGCCCCCGACGATGCCGCCAAGATCGGGGAAGGGTTGGCGCAGGATCGCGACCTGGAACACTGCGACCACGGCGATGATTGGCGCCAGATCGCGCAGCGTGCCGAGCACGAGGCCGGCGAAGGAAAGGAGTCCGGCCGCCAGTCGATACTTCTTCAACCGGTCGAGTTCACGCGTCACTCGACGACCAATTCTGGTCACGGCATCGGCAGGCGCATTCATTGCGACTCGGGGTCCGACTCGTTCGCCATATAACCACACGGCCACAGAGCGAAAAGCCACGGGGCCGCCACAGGACTCGGCAAGGTCGCGGGCTACGGAATCGAGATTGGGAAACAATCCTGCTACGTTTGACGGACAGTTCTCGTTACTTACCCGTGACTGAGGGCGGAGAGGCGACGGAACGGCAGGGGGAGACCATGGGGATCGACATCAACTGCGACATGGGCGAGGCCTACAGCATCTACACCTGCGGCGACGACGAGGCGATCATGCCCTACATCACCTCGGCCAACGTCGCCTGCGGTTTCCATGCCTCGGACCCCGGCGTGATGCACGAGACCGTCGTGCTCGCCAAGAAGCATGGCGTGAAGGTGGGGGCTCACCCGTCGTTTCCGGATCGGGACGGCTTCGGGCGACGCTACATGAAGATGGACCGCAAGGAGCTGCGCGACGCCATCATCTATCAGTGCGGCGCGCTCAAGGGCTTCCTCGAGATGGAGGGGATGACCCTCAACCACCTGAAGCCCCACGGCGCGCTCTACGGCGCCGCCTGGATCGACGAAGACGTGGCCACCGCCTGCGCCGAGGCGGCGCAGGTCTTCGGCGTGCCCATGTACGGCACCACCGGCACCATGCACGAGACCATCTGGCCCAAGTACGCCGATGTCGTGTGGGAGATCTTCGCCGACCTCGACTACGACGACGAGGGCCGCTGCATCATCACCCGCGAGCACAAGTCCGTGGCGCCGGAACAGGCCGTGGCGCAGATCATGCGCGTGGTGAAGGACGGCGTGATCCGCTCCGTCAACGGCAAGGACGTTCCGACCAAGGCGGAGACGATCTGCGTCCATTCGGATACGCCGGGCGCCGTCGCGGTCGCCAAGGCCGTGCGCGACGCGGTCGATCCCTACATCGAATAGGACAGGACATGAACACGGCAACATCACAGGCGGCAGCGGCGAGCGCCGACCTGCTCGCCTCCAACTCCGGCATCGTTCAGGCCTACCTGACGAAGACGCCCGGCTCGGCAGCGCTCGCGGCCGAGGCCAGGGACATCCTGCCCTCCGGTATCGTCCACGATGCGCGCCACATGCAGCCCTACGGCATCTACGTCGTGCGGGCCGAGGGCTCGCGCAAGTGGGACCGGGACGGCAACGAGTACGTCGATTACGCCGGCGGCCACGGCGCCTTGCTGCTCGGCCACGGCCGGCCGGAGGTGCTCGCCGCGATCCAGGAGGCGCTGCCGGACGGCACACATCCCGGCGCCAACCACGAGCGCGAGGTACGCTGGGCACAGATCGTGCGCGAAATGGTGCCCTGCGCGGAGAGAGTGCGCTTCACCTCCTCCGGCACCGAGGCAACGCACATGGCGCTCCGCCTGGCCCGCGCACACACCGGCAAGCACAAGATCGTGCGCTTCAAGGGCCACTTCCACGGCTGGCACGACCACATGACCTCCGGCTACATCTCGCACTTCGACGGTTCGCCAACGACCGGCGTGCTGCCCGACCTCGCGTCCCAGGTGATTCTGCTGCCTCCCGGCGACGAGGAAGCCGCGCGCACCGCGTTCGAGGCCGACGACGATATCGCCGCGGCAATTCTGGAGCCGACCGGCGGCTCCTTCGGCCTCGTGCCCCACGCCTTCGAGTTCCTGGAGTTTCTGCGGGAGCTCACGGCGAAGCACGGCGTGGTGCTGATCTTCGACGAGGTGATTACCGGCTTCCGCGTCGCCCCCGGCGGCGCGCAGGGGCATTTCGGCGTGACACCCGACATGAGCACCCACGCCAAGATCATCGCCGGCGGTCTGCCGGGCGGGGCCGTGGCCGGGCGCAAGGAGATACTCGACGACCTGGACTTCTACGCGACCAAGGAGACCGGCCGCGAGAAGATCTTCCACCCCGGCACCTTCAACGCGAACCCCGTCTCCGCCGCCGCCGGCACGGCGGCGCTTACCATCGTGCGGGATTCCGATGCCTGCGAGCGGGCAACGGCCTTCGGCGCCGAGCTTCGGGCCGGGCTCAACGGGGTGCTGGAGGATGAAGGCGTGCCCTGGTCGGTCTACGGCACCTTCTCCTCCTTCCACCTCTTCATGAACCCGCGCGGACGCGCAATCACGCCGTCCACTTTCGATCCTCTCGAGATCGACTACGCCGAGCTCAAGGACCGCCCGTCGGAGCTGGTCAACAAGATCCGTCTCGGCCTGCTGGTGAACGGCGTGGACATTCAGGGCTGGCCCGGCGGCATGACCTCGGCCGCCAACACGGCGGACGATCTCCCGATCACCATCGACGCCTTCCGCGAGACCATCCGCATGTTGCGCCGCGAGGGCGAGCTCTAGCCGCCACAGGCGCGGCACCGCCACCTCGGCGCGGGAATGCGCATGGATACGCTCGAACGCTTCGCCGAGGACAAGCTCGCCGCGCTCGCGGAGCGGCAGTTGCGCCGCACCGTCCACGAGACCGCGCCGTGCGGGCCGGTCGAGGTGAAGCGTAACGGCCGCCGGCTGATCTCTTTCTGCAGCAACGACTACCTCAATCTGTCGCAGCACCCGGCGGTCAAGCGGGCCGCCATCGAGGCCACGGAGCGCTGGGGCGCCGGTGCCGGCGCGTCGCGGCTCGTCACCGGCAACCATCCCCTCTTCGCGGCGCTGGAAGGCCGGCTGGCGCGACTCAAGGGCACCGACGACGCCTGCGTCTTCGGCTCGGGCTACCTCGCCAATCTCGGCATCATTCCTAGCCTCGTCGGTGCCGGCGACCTGATCGTGGCGGACGAGCTGAGCCACGCGTGTCTGCGCGCAGGCGCGGCGCTCTCGCAGTCGCGCGTCGAGATCTTCCGGCACAACGACCTCGATCACGTGGAGGCCCTGTTGGCCGAACACCGTGTCGGCCACGAGCGCGCGTTGCTGCTCACCGACGGCGTGTTCAGCATGGACGGCGACCTCGCGCCGGTCGCGGCGCTTGCCGAGATCGCGGCGGCCCACGACACTTGGCTGATGACCGACGACGCCCACGGGATTGGCGTGGTCGGCGGTGGGCGGGGCTCGAGCTTCGTGGGCGGCGCGAAGACCGAAGTGCCGCTGCAGATGGGCACGCTCTCCAAGGCGGTAGGCAGCTACGGCGGCTATCTCTGCGCCTCGCAGTCGGTGATCGACCTGATCCGTACCCGCGCCCGGCCCTTCATCTACTCCACCGGGCTGCCGCCCGGCGTGGTCGCAGCCAGCTTCGCGGCCCTCGACCTGATTGCAAACGATCCCGCCCTGGTCGCGGCGCCTCTGCGCAAGGCGTCGCTCTTCTGTGCGCATCTCAAGCTGCCGGCGCCGGAAAGCTGCATCGTCCCCATCTTGCTCGGAGCGCCGGAGCGCGCGCTCGGGGCCTCGCGGCTGCTGGAGGACGAGGGCTATCTCGTCACGGCGATCCGGCCGCCGACGGTGCCGGAGGGCACGGCGCGGCTCCGCCTCACCTTCAGCGCGGGCCACGACGACGCCGACATCGAGCGGCTGGCGGAGATCGTGCGCGCGCGCATCCTCGACGGAGACGAACGATGAGCACGCTCTTCGTCACCGCCACGGGCACCGAGATCGGCAAGACCCTGGTTACGGCCGCGCTCTGCCATGAGCTTCGTGCCGCGGGCCGGCCCATGCGTGCGCTCAAGCCGGTGCTGAGCGGCTACGATCCGGCGGCGCTCGCGGTGAGCGACCCCGGCATCCTCCTCGCGAGCCTGGGCGAGGCCGTGACCGAGGAGGCGGTCGCCGAGATCACGCCCTGGCGCTTCGCCGCCCCGCTCTCGCCGGACATGGCCGCAGCCCGCGAGGGACGCCGCCTCGATCTGGGCGACATCGTCGCCTATTGCCGGGCCGCCCAAGGCGATCCGTTGCTGGTCGAGGGCATCGGCGGCGCCATGGTGCCGTTGAACGACGACCACACCGTGCTCGACTGGATCGCAGAGCTCGGCGCGCCGGCGCTGGTGGTGACGGGCAGCTACCTTGGCACCATCAGCCACACGCTGACCACACTCGCGGCCATACGCGGGCGTGGCATTGAGGTCGCCGGACTGGTCATCAGCGAATCGCCGGAAAGCCCGGTGCCCCCGGCGGAGACGGCGGAAACCATCGCCCGACATGCCGGGCCGCTACCCATCGCGCACGTGCCGCGTCTCTCCGCCTCCCCCGCCCCCTGGCGCGAGGCCCCTCCCCTCGCCCGCGCGCTGGGTCTCTTGAAAGCTTGAGGGGCCAAGAGAGTCAGTCGTCGAGCCTTCCCCGGCAAGGCATCGCATCTATCTCCAGGAATTCGCGGCGCATCGGTGCGTAGAGCGCCGAACGGGCGACTGCTCCATGACTTACGCACATAGCGAATGTTATGTGCGGTATACGATATAGCGGCATATGGATATTGATTGACTGTCTTTGCGGTGCATGTGACGCTTGCATGACGATTTGAAGGTAATTGGCCAACGACACGCATGCGAACTGGCGGCGGATAGCCGGGTGCCCTGAGTTGCCGCCACGGGGGATCGCAACGGAGCACGTAAAGCAGGCACGGCAGCGCAAGCCGCCGTCCGCATCGAGAGCCAACCCTTATGGAACGCAGCCGTGCAGGGCTCCCGCGCCGAGAGCGCAGGAGCGATATCGGAAACGATGCCCCCGCGGCGTCCCAACCGGACAGCTTGCAAAAAGGCCGGCGCAGAATCCCCTACAGTCTCGGGCTCCTGTTCCTCGCGTTGATCGCCGGCCTCGCGGCAGCACTGTTCCTGACGATGGGGACGGCCGGTGCCGGCGTCTTCCTTCTGGGCGCCAACGCCGCGTTCTGACCCGCCCTAACCAGAGAACACGGCTGTCCAGTACTGAATGAAGAGTTTCGCAGGCGTCGATCCCAACTATTCTTTGAGAACTCAACTGCAACTTCTTCTACATTGCAGAAAGGTGTCATATCCGAATTAAACAAACCTCATAACTTTCTGCCAAAGTAGTACTGTTCACTGCCTAATCTAAGGGCTGTATTCATGTGGCGTAATTCCGACTTCATGACGACTCGACGATTATCCTGTCCAGCGGAAAAATATATCGTCGGTGTAACAGGCAGGCAAAGTCCAGCGCTGCTTTTGTCGGGGACAATAAATTCTCCACACACACTCTTCACTATTCCCCACGAATAGCCTCGCAAGGCGTTTCTGACACGACCATAATCGTTTTGAACCAAGATTCCGGCGATATGACGACCGGGCAGAACGGCACTTGCACCACGGTCGATGGAGGTCACCATGGGGTGTGATTCTCGTATGGCGATATGCCAGTCGTGATGGCGCTAAAGGATATGGGCTGGTTCATTTTGGTCAAGCAGCGAGTGCCAGGACTTCGGTTGGGCTGATGTTGTCGTTAGCTGGTCCGGATCGGGCGTCCATGAGCGCATCCCATGCCCGGTCGAAGAGGCCGGATTTGATCAGGGCGCGGAAGGTCAGAACCGCCTGCCCGCCGTCGATCCGCCAGCGCATGCCCGAGCGTTTCAAGCGCTGCGCGACGAGGGTCTTGCAGGCCGCCTCGACCACACCCGAGCCGATGGCGATGCCCTCTTCCTTCAGGGCGTGGTAGCGCATCCGATGGCGGTGCTTTCGGAAGAAGGCCAGTTCGCGCTCGATCTCGGCCGGGTCCCCCTTTGCCCTGTCCAGGAGGTAGCGCAGTGCCCGGATCACCTTGTCGACGCCGCGGGGGTCGTGGCGCAGGATTTCGCGGTGCTTCTCGAACCAGTGGCGCGCCACCGCATGGTCAGAGGCCACGCGGAGATGCTCGCAAGCGTGCCAGAAGTCGATGACCTCGGTCTCGGGCGAGAGGCTTTCGAGGAAGGTCCAGTTGTCGGCGGCCCCGTCGGCGACGGCGCCGATCCTGATCTTCGGGCTCACACGGCGGATATGGGCGACCTCGCTTGCAAGTTGCGCTTTCAGCGCGGCCTTGCCGCTCTCGGGCATACGGCCGAGATAGAGGGTCTTCAGCCGTTGGCCCTCGGCGTCGTGGAAGGAGACCGTGCCGCAAGAGGCCTCGCGCCAGCACGCCTCGGCACGGCCGTCCTCGCCGGCCCGCAGCGCCACCATGACGCCGTCAAGGGAGACGGACGCGGTGACCGCATCGGGCGGTATGCCCTGGGTTTCACGGATGCTGGCCAGCGTCTCCGGGGCGACGCTCTCCCAGTGCTCATGCATGCTCAGGGCCAGGCGCTGCAGCGTGCTCACCGACGGCGTCATTCCGCCCATTTTCGCGAAGAACTCCTCCGCTTCACGCGGCGTACAGTGGCCCATCATCATCAGCCCGAGCTGCGCCGCCGGCCGCGTCAGGTAGTCGTCGATGAGGCCCAGGCTCTCGTCCACCGGCACCAGCGACGTGCTGCTCGCGCCGCTGCGATAGCGCGCACGCCGATAGGTCACGGGACCGAGCGTCGTCATGATCGTCTTCGGCGTCGCCGCCACCCGGACCCAGCTCTGTCCGTCGCGCTCGATCCGGCTCGCACCGTCGTCGCGGCTCTCGGCGAAGGCCCCAAGGAGCTTGCAACCCAAGCCGTTCATGGCGTCCCGCAGCCCCGTCTCAACCGTTTCGAACGTCTCGGCAGACGGGTCAGACCCAGCCTGTTCGCGACAGAACTCCACCACCTGGGCGACCGCTTCGGCGACTTCGGCAGGCAGGCCCAAAAGGTCGATGGACGAGGCGATGAGAGACTGCGACACTGGCATGGGAACGCTCCTGATGTTGGGTCTGATGTTGGGTTGTCGGCGCGGCATCCTACCGCATCTCGCGGTGCGGAGCGTTCCCACCCACCACTGCTGGATGCCGCCGTTGTGACAAAATCCGGCCCTGCACCGGCCGATTGTCACGAAAACCCGATTCTGGCTGCCTACGGCCACCCGCCAATCGCGCTAAATCAATGACTTACGATCGCCATGCCAGACCTACACCCGTCACCATGTTGCTCTTTTCCAACGCTTCTCTATCGTCTTGAGAATACCCCGGTCGTGCGGGCAACACTCCCGGCAATTCTTGATCGTTTAGATACTTATTTTTCCAGCAACAGCGAACATGCCAAAGCGAATACATATCTGTAACGATCTGGTTTTCCTCAATGCCGAGCCGACGAGACCAACCCTCTACTTCTAATTGGCTTACAACATCCTGATATGCATTTTCTGTACCCTGCATGAATAGCGCTTCCGCACGCTGATCCCATACCCTACGTGCACAGAAAATCTCGTTGTCAGGCTTCATGGGAACGGTTTTGTTTTTGTCGATCAGGTAAACTTCGACCACACCATTCTCGTTGCAAAATCTCTCAATTGATTTTTTAGAAAAACAATGCTGTTTAATTGTCAGTTGATGCGGATTTCCGGGTTGGGTCTTTTCGATCTTCACCAATGTCGCCTAGAGAAACCGGTTGGCCGCGGGGAAGCCGCGCGGTGCAGCGCGGCCGGCCTGACCGCGCTTGCCGCGCCACTGGTCGAGCGCCGTCTCGGTGCGGACGCCTGCGCCTGAACGCCAGCGCAGCCCCTCCGCGGCGTCGAACACCTGCGCGTCCGAGAGCGCGGCATCGCGGTAGCGCTGCAGGATCACGCCGCGGCCGCGCGCCATGGTCGGCACCTCGGCGGCCGGGAAGATCACCAGCCGCCGGTTGGTGCCGATCACCGCGACCCAGTCGCCGGCGGCCTCGACACAGACCGCTGCCTCCGCTCCTTGTGACGGGTTGAGCACCTGCCGTCCGGTGCGGGTCTGCGCCACCACGTCATCCTCGGGCACGAAGAAGCCGCGTCCGTCGCTCGCCGCCACCAATAGCCGCCGGCCGGGGCGGTGGGCGAAGAGCGCAACCGCCTCGTGATCGTTGCCGAGATCGACCATGAGGCGCACCGGCTCGCCGAAGCCCCGTCCGCCGGGCAGCCGATCCGCCGCCAGCGTGTAGAAGCGCCCGTTGGTGGCAAAGAGCAGCAGCTTGTCCGTGGTCTCGGCGTGGAAGCGGAAGCGCTCACGGTCGCCGTCCTTGTAGCGCACCGCCGCGTCTGCCTCGGCATGGCCCTTGACCGCGCGAATCCACCCCTTCGCCGAGCAGATCACCGTGATCGGCTCGCGCTCCACCAGCGCCTCCACGGGGACTTCCTGCGGCAGCGGCGCCTCCCCGATGGCGGTTCGCCGCGCGCCGAGCGCGGTCTCTTGCCCGAAGCGCGTCTTGATCTCCGCAATCTCGGCCGCGAGCGCGGTCTTCTGCCGGCGCGTGCTGTTCGCGAGCTTCTCCAACTGGCCGCGCTCCGCTTCCAGCGCCTCGTGCTCGCGCCTGATCGCAGCCTCCTCGAGCCGGCGCAGGGCGCGCAGACGCATGTTGAGGATCGCGTCCGCCTGCACGTCGTTGATCCCGAACGCGGCCACGAGCGCGGACTTCGGCTCGTCCTCCTCGCGCACGATGCGGATCACTTCGTCGAGGTTGAGGTAGGCGACGAGATAGCCGCCGAGCACGTCGAGCCGATGGGCGATCGCCGCCAGCCGATGGGCGGTGCGCCGCAGCAGGACTTCGCGCCGGTGATCGAGAAAGGCCTGCAGCACCTGCTTCAACGTCATCACGCGGGGCACGCCCGCCGCATCCAGCACGTTCATGTTGAGCCCGATGCGGGTCTCCAGCTCGGTCTGGCGGAACAGCATCTCCATCAGCAGCTCGGCTTCGACCGTGCGGCTCCTGGGCTCCAGCACGATGCGCACGTCCTCGGCCGATTCGTCCCGCACGTCCGCCAGCAGGGCGAGCTTGCGGGCCTGCAGAAGCTCGGCGATGCGCTCGATCAGGCGCGCCTTCTGCACCTGATAGGGAATCTCGGTGACCACGATCTGGTACTGGCCGCGGCCGATGCTTTCCTTCTCCCAGCGTGCGCGGACCCGGAAGCCGCCGCGCCCCGTCGCGTAGGCGTCTGCGATCTGGTCGCGGTCCTCGACCAGCACGCCGCCCGTGGGAAAATCCGGGCCCGGCACCAGCGCTACCAGGGCGCCGTCCGAGAGCTTGGGGTCCTTCAGGAGCACAGTGAGCGCGTCGCAGAGCTCGCCCGCGTTGTGCGGCGGGATGCTGGTGGCGAGGCCCACGGCGATCCCCGTCGCCCCGTTCGCGAGCAGGTTAGGAAAGGCCGCCGGCAGCACCACCGGCTCGCTGTCGCCGCCGTCGTAGGTCTCGCGGAAGTCGACCGCGTCCTCGTCCAGGCCGTCGAGCAGGGCTTGCGCCACTTCCGTGAGCCGCGCCTCGGTGTAGCGCATCGCCGCGGCATTATCGCCGTCGACGTTGCCGAAGTTGCCCTGCCCCTCCACCAGCGCGTAGCGCGCGGCGAAGGTCTGCGCGAGCCGCACCAGGGCGTCGTACACCGCCGCATCGCCGTGCGGGTGGTACTTGCCGATCACGTCGCCCACCACCCGCGCGCACTTCTTGAAGCCCGCGTCGGGGTCGAGCTTCAGCGCCCGCATCGCGTAGAGCAGGCGGCGCTGCACCGGCTTGAGCCCGTCGCGCACGTCCGGCAGCGAGCGCGCGGTGATTGTGGAGAGCGCGTAGGCGAGATAGCGCTCGCTCAGCGCGTCGCCGAGCGGCACGGGGTGGACCGCGCCCTCCGTTTCAGCCTCGCCTGCGATTCGCGCCATGACAGCCGCTATAGCACAGGCGGCGTGAGGGTTAAGGGTCTTGCTCTATCGGCGCGGCGGGCGACGGCTTCGTGCTTGCCTGAATGCGGTCGATGAAGCGCTCACGAGCGGCGGGCATACGCCCCCCCTGTCCGCCGAACACGTGCTTCTCGAAGAACCATCCTGTTAACCGGAGCCCGGCGACAATATCGGTGGCGGCGACTGCGGCGTCATCCTCCGGCCGCACGAGGAAGGTCGGCAGCGGGAGCAGCTTCTCCGCGTAGGGCTCGGCAGCCTCACGCGACACCGCCCGCCCGCTACGCGGGGACACATAGGCCAGGTCCTCGACCGCCCCGGTCGCCGCACAGGCCGAAAGGTCGAGACCGAAGCCGAGCTCGGCGAGCAGCGCAAGCTCCCAACGCACCACCGCCTCGGCCCAGCGCTCGCTTGCCTCCAGCGTGTCGAGCAGGCGCCCGGTGGCGCCGTAGACCTGCGGATAGGGAAGCCGCTCCGGCAGCGTCGCCTCCGTCAGCGCACAGACGGCGGCAAGTGCCGCGAGGCGGGGCGGGTCGTCCAGCAGAAGGCTCGCCCGCGCCCGCACCAGCTCGCAAGTGTAGCGGCCCAGGTGCTCGGCGAGACGCGCCTGCCAGCGGGCCGTGAGCGTATTGCCCGGCTGATAAAGCCCGCGCGCCCGGCGTCCGCGCGCGCCGTGAACTAGCCCGGCGTGGCGGCCGTGATGCTCGGTGAGCAGCGAGACGACGGCGGCATTCTCACCGTGGCGGCGGGCGGAGAGCACGATCCCCGTATCGCTCCATTCCATCGCCTGCCCCCAAAAATCGGCTCCACCGCCGCACCTAAACCAGCGACAGTCGAGATGTAGCACATGAGAGGGACCGGGCCGGCAGGCCCGGACGGCGCGATAGCGCCGCGCGCGAAGCGCGGAGCCAAGCTCGCGGAGCGAGCGCCCGGCGATTGAGGGAAATGAAGAAACTCTCTACCGCGCTTGCAACGCGGCGGCCGCTTCGCCACAATCGAAACCGCTCTGGGGGAGCCGTACGCGGCTGAGAGGTCGGACCCACCCGACGACCCCTTGAACCTGATCCGGTTAGGACCGGCGTAGGAAACGAGACGTGCCCCCACCAGAACACCCACAATCCGAATCGGACCACGCCGTCCGGGTCGAGGGCGCACGCTTCGGCTTCGAAGGCGCGCTGCTCTTCGACGGCCTGGAGCTCGACCTGGAGCGGGGCCGCTGGACCTGCCTGCTGGGGCCGAGCGGCGTGGGCAAGTCGAGCCTACTCCGGGTCATCGCAGGCCTGGAGCGGCTGGAATCCGGCAGCCTGGACGTCCTGGGTGGCGCGCCGGTCGCCTACATGGCGCAGCAGGACCTGCTCATGCCCTGGCTCAGCACGCTGGGAAACGTCTCCCTCGGCGCACGGCTCAGGGGCGAGAAACCCGATCGGGCGCGGGCGTTCGCGATGCTGGAGCGCGTGGGCCTGGGCGGGGAAGCGGACGCCCTGCCCCGCACGCTCTCCGGCGGCATGCGCCAGCGCGTGGCACTCGCCCGCACATTGATGGAAGACCGGCCCATCGTGCTCATGGACGAGCCGTTCTCCGCGCTCGACGCGATCACGCGGATGCGCTTGCAGGAGCTTGCCGCCGGCCTCCTCGCCGGACGCACGGTGCTGCTGGTGACCCACGACCCGCTCGAGGCGCTCCGGCTGGGCGAGCGGATCTACGTCATGGCCGGCCGCCCCGCCTCGCTTCAGCATGCGGCCGCGCCCGACGGCTCCCCGCCCCGCAGGCCCGGCGACCGCTCCCTTCAGGCCCTGCACGCCGAGCTTTTGGAGCGGCTCACGGCGGCCGACGAAGCCGGCGCCGCCCCGCGGCCCCACTGATGGCCCGGAAACGGAATGCGCGTCCTCAGGCTGACGACGATCTGCGGCCTTCTGGTCCTGGTCTGGCAGGCGGTGGTCTGGCTGGCCGACACGCCCCACTTCATTCTTCCGGGGCCGGCGCGGGTCGGCGCGACCTGGTGGGAGCACGTCGGGCTGATCCTGGGCCACGCCCAGACCACGCTGCTGGAGATCGCGCTCGGACTCGTGCTGGGCACCCTGCTGGGCGTGATCAGCGCCCTGGTGCTTACTTACGTCAGGCCGGCGCGGCTCTGGCTGCTGCCGGTTCTGGTGGCGTCACAGGCTGTGCCGGTCTTCGCGCTCGCGCCGATTCTCGTGCTCTGGCTCGGCTACGGCATCGCGTCCAAGGTCGCGATGGCGACGCTGATTATCTACTTTCCGGTTGCCGCAAACTTCTTCGACGGCCTCCGGCGTACCGAGCCGGGCTGGCTCGACCTCGCCCGCGCCATGGGCGCGAGCCCGTGGCGGACCATGTGGCGCATCCGGGTACCGGCGGCGCTCCCCGCCTTGGCTTCGGGCGTTCGTGTCGCCGCCGCGGTGGCACCCATCGGCGCCGTCGTGGGCGAGTGGGTCGGCTCCAGCGCGGGCCTCGGCTTCCTCATGCTGCATGCCAACGCGCGCATGCAGATCGACCTGATGTTCGCCGCGCTGCTCACCCTCGCGGTCTTTGCGGTGGCGATCTACTTCATCATCGACCACGTGCTGCGCCGGGCCCTTCATTGGCAGCCCGACACCTGAATTACCAACCGGGAGGATGACACATGCGGAGTATGGCCAAGATGTTTGTGGCGGCGCTCGCCTTGTGCCTGGCGGCGGCCCTGATCGCGCCGAAACCCTCCGCCGCAACCGAGAAGATGACCGTGCTGCTCGACTGGTTCGTCAACCCCGACCACGCGCCGCTCTACGTGGCGCTTGAGAAGAGCTATTTCGCGGACGCCGGTCTGGAGGTCGAGCTGATTGCGCCGGCCGATCCCAACGATCCGCCCAAGCTGGTCGCCGCCGAGAAGGCGGACCTCGCGGTTTCCTACCAGCCGCAGCTTCACCTGCAAGTGGCCGAAGGGCTGCCGCTGGTGCGGATCGCGACGCTGGTGGCCACCCCGCTCAACACGCTGCTGGTGCTGGCTGACGGCCCGATCCAGTCCATCGCCGATCTCAAGGGGCGCACGGTCGGCTACTCGGTCGGCGGCTTCGAGGACGCGCTGCTCGGCGCGATGCTGGAGCGCCACGGCCTCGGCATCGAGGACGTGACCCTGGTCAACGTCAACTTCTCGCTCTCGCCGTCGATCCTTTCGGGCCAGGTCGATGCCGTGATCGGCGCCTACCGCAACTTCGAGCTCAACCAGATGGACATCGAGGGTCATCCAGGCCGCGCCTTCTACATCGAGGAAGAGGGCGTGCCGCCTTATGACGAGCTCATCGTCGTCGCCCATACCAGCCGGCTAGGCGACCCCGCGCTTCGTGGCTTCGTCGATGCCCTGGAACGCGGCGTGCAGTTCCTGATCAACCACCCGGACGAATCCTGGCAGCTCTTCCTGCGCGGTCGCGAGGAGCTCGACGACGAGCTCAACAAGCGCGCCTGGCGCGACACGCTGCCGCGCTTCGCGTTACGGCCGGCGGCGCTGGACACCGCGCGCTACGAGCGCTTCGCCGTCTTCCTCCAGGCCCAGGGCTTGATCCCGGAGGCGCTCCCCGCCTCGGCCTACGCGGTGGAGCTCGATTAGCCCGCCGCGCTGAGCCGCTCAGCGAACGCGAGCACGGCGCGGGCGAGAGCCTGCTTCTCCGCGCGCGCGTTCATCATTGTGGCCGTGACCTCGACCGCGACACCGGTGGCGGCGATCCCGGCCGCCGCGTCCCGGTCGGCCTCGTCGAGCACGAAGCCGTCGATCAAGCCGGCGTAATGCTCAGCGATCGCGGCGGCGTTGGGCGCGATGCCACGCTCCGCCATCATCTTCGCGGTCGGCCCCTTGACCGCCTGCCCGCCGATGATCGGGGAAACCGCGATCACCGGAGCCCGGCAGGCTTCGAGTGCCGCGCGCACGCCCGGCAGCGTCAGGATGGGGTCGATGCTGATGTAGGGATTCGACGGGCAGATGATGACGGCGCCGAGATCGGGCGCCGCCAGCGCATCGAGGAACCCGGTCGAGGGTCGCGCCTGCTCCGCCCCCTCGTGACGGAACCCCATCACCTTCGGCCGACACCGCTCTCGCACGAAATAGTGCTGGAAGGCGAGCGGGCCGTCCTCCGTCTCGACAACGGTCGGCACCGGATCGTCGCTCATGGGCACGATGCGCGCCTCGATGCCGAGCCTCGCGCACAGGTCGGACGTGACCGCGCTCAGGCTCTCGCCTGCCCGCAGCTGCCGGGTGCGCTCGACATGGATGGCCAGGTCCTTGTCGCCGAGGAAGAACCAGGTCTCGCCGCCGAGCGCGTCCAGTGCCTCCATGAAGGCGCCACTCTCCCCTGCCCGCCCCCAGCCGGTCTCCGGGTTGGCGAGCCCGGCCAGCGTGTAGGTGAGCGTGTCGAGGTCGGGGCAAACCCTGAGGCCCAGGTGTTCGAAGTCGTCGCCGGTGTTGGCGACGACCGTGAGCCGGCCGGCGTCCTCCAGCACGTCGCAGAGCCCGAGCGCGAGCTTGGCGCCGCCCACCCCGCCGGAGAGCGCGACGTAGCTGGTATCAGCGGAAAAGGTCATCGGCCTCGGCGCGAATGAGCGCGGCACCGTCGTTGCCTGGCCCGGCGGCGGCAAGCCCGCGCACCACCACCACGGGCATGCCCTCGTCGGCCTCGCCCTGCAGCAGCGAGGCGGCGGCGGCGAGCTCGTCCGCCAGCGCCACCTGAGTCACTTCGAGCGGCCGGCCGAAGAGATCGTCGCGCCCCCGGAGGTCGAGCAGCGAGGGCAGTCCGGCGGCGCCCAGCGCGAGGCCCACGGTGCCCACGCGCCAGGCCCGGCCAACGCTGTCGTTGACGATGACGGCGCAGTCCGTGCCGAGCCGGTCCCGCAACCCCTCGCGCAAACGATGCGCGCTGCCGTCGGGATCGCGCGGCAGCAGCAGCACCCGCTCGTCCGCGCCTGCCGGCTCCACGTTGGAGTTGTCGATGCCGGCGTTCGCCATGACGAAGCCGAGGCGATGCTCGACGATGATGACTCCCGGCCGATGGCGCACCACCCGCCGGGACTCGCTCAAGATGAGCTCGACCATGCGCGGGTCCTTGTCCGTGAGCGCTGCGAGCTCCCTGGCTTGGGCACCGGGCTCCACCTCCGCCAGATTGGCGTAGCGCCCCTCGCTCTTGGACACGATCTTTTGCGCGACCACGAGCACGTCGCCGGCGGCCGCGGCCTCACCGGCTTGTGTGAAGCCGTCTGCGATCAACGCCGCGAGATCGTCGCCGGGCTGCACCATGGGAATGCCCGGCAGCGCGAAGAGGGAGAGCGCGCGGGGTCGCGCCGCCCGTGCGGTCATCGCGACGCGTTACCTCCGCCGGCGGCGCTCCAACTCGTGACCCGCTCGATCCTGATCGCGATCACGGGGAGCGGCGCCAGGTCCATCTTGCGGTACTGCGGATACTTGGCGCGGAGAAGCGCCTGCGCCTCGTCGTGCTCGGCACCGCTCTCCAGTATCTCCGCACGGCCGCGCACCATGACCCAGCGCAGCCGGGACCAGTCGTCATCGTCATAGTGATCGGCGGTCAGCACGACGTTCGGGTTCTCCGCAATGTTGCGGAGGCGCTTCAGCGGCCTCCCGCTCTTGGGCTTTCGATCGATCGTCATATAGACGGAGGCGCCAACAAGGGCGAAGCACACGGGACCGGCATTGGGGAGGCCCGCCCCATCCGCCGTCGCGAGATACGCCACCCGCTGCGCCTCCAGGAAAGCGCGCTCGTCCTCCCCGAGGACGGCCGCCCTGCCCTCGTCCATGCCGCTACAGCGCCGCCGGGTTCAGATGTCCGCGAGTGCCGTCTTGATCCGCTCGATGGCCTCGATGTGGGCTCTTGGCGAGGAGAGGCCCGAGTTCATCGTGTTGACCGAATAGTGTGTGGCACCGAGCTTCTTCCAGCCCGCTGCGTGCGCCCGCCACTGCTCGGGCGTCTTGTCCAGCACATCGAGCCAAGTCTCGATCCCGACCGCCGCCAGGTCGCGTCCGGCTTCGCGAATGTAGCCCCGGAACTTCTCGACCTCGGCCGCGCCCTCGTCGTCCGGCGCGAAGAGTGGGAACCAGCCGTCGCCAAGCCGGGCGGTGCGCCTCAGCACTGCATCCGCGTGGCCGCCGAACCAGATGGGGATGGGCTGCTGGACCGGGAGCGGGTTCAGCCCGGCATCGGTGATGCGGTGGTCCTGCCCCTCGTAGGTGATGAGCTCGTTGGTCCAGAGCAGGCGCATGACCTCGATCTGCTCCTCGATGCGCCGCGCGCGATCCCCGAAGTCCATGCCGAGGGCTTCGTATTCCACGTGGTTCCAACCGATCGCCACGCCGAGCCTGAGTCTCCCTTCGCAGAGCACGTCGAGCGCCGCCGCCTGCTTGGCGACCAGCGCGGTCTGACGCTGCGGCAGGATGATGATGCCGGTCACGAATTCGAGTTGGGTAACTGCGGCGAGGAAGCCGAACAGCACGAAGGGTTCATGGAATGCGTCGGTGTGCTTGTAGGGGCCCCTGAGATCGTGCGTGGCCGCATTGCCGCCGAGCACGTGGTCGAAGGCGAGGACGTGCTCGTAGCCCAGCGCCTCGGCCGCCTGCCCATAGTCGCGAACGACCGCGGGATCGTTGCCGATCTCGGTCTGTGGAAAAACGACGCCAAGCTGCATTCAGGGCCTCCCTCGCTCACGGTTGCGCGCGCGGCCGGCGCGGCCGCGGCATACCATGTTATCATGTGCCGTCAGTGCGGCATCGTCGGGCCTCGGCGGAGTGGCCGCGTACCAGCCGGATAAGGGAGAGACAAGATGGCGGATGACGACTCGTGGCGCGGCAAAGTCGGCGGTATGACCGACGAAGAGGTCGACGAATTCCTCAAGGGGCCCCACCTCTGCCGGCTCGCCTGCCTCGACGAGGAAGGTTGGCCCTACATCGTGCCACTCTGGTACCAGTACCGCGACGGCGGCTACTACGTCGTCCCCCGCGCGCGCTCAGTCTGGGCCAAGCACATCCAGCGGGACCCGCGAGTCCACATCTGCGTCGATATCTGGGAGACGATGCAGAAGGTGATGGCCAAGGGAAGGGCCGAGATCGTCGAGGAGCCCAACACCGGCGGCAAGTGGGTCGAGGTCGCGACCGAGATGTCGCTGCGCTATCTGGGCGAGAACGGACCGAAGTACCTGGAACCGACGCTGGTCGAGCCCCGCTGGCTCATCTTCTTGAAGCCCGATTCGCAGATGACCTGGCAGGGCGTGGACTGGGCCGAACGCTACAAGCACGCGAAGTGGTAGCGGCCGACGCCGACGATTCGCACCGGCCGGGGCCAGCGGCTGGACCGTAGCGCGTAGCAGCGCACCGGCACACCGTTACCGAGACCATGACCGACGCGGGCGAAGCGCGGCCGAGCGCCGCCGCGGCAACGGCGCCCCGGGTCGGCGTACTCGCGGTCGTCTACCTGCTGATCGCGGGCGCGCTCTACGGCCTGCTCTTCTCGATCAACAAGGTCGCGACGACCAATGGCGTGCCGGGGCTGGCCTACGTCTTCTGGCATACCCTCGGTGCCGGGCTCATCCTCTGGCTCGGCTGCCTCGCGACCCGCACGCCCGTGGGCTTCAGCGTGGCGCATCTGCGCTTCTATGCGGTCTGCGGCGCAGTCGGCGTTTCGATCCCGGTGTCGATTCTCGCCCATGTGGCGCCCAAGCTGCCGGCGAGCCTCGTGGTCATGGTCACCTGCCTCTCGCCGACCTGCACCTACCTGATGGCAATGACGCTCAGGATGGAGCGCTTCCGGCTGCTCAGCACCGTGGGCGTGGCCCTCGGCCTCGTGGGCGTTGTCATCCTGGTGCTGCCGGGCATCACAGTGCCGAGCTTTGCGGAGGCAAGCTGGCTGCTGCTGGCCTTGCTCGCGCCGGTTTGCTTCGCCGCGTTCAACATCGCAGGCACGCTGCTCTGGCCGCCAAAGGCGCACTCGCTCTCGCTGGCCTGCGGCATCCAGCTCGGCGCTGCCATCGTGCTCGTCCCGGTGATGATCGGCATGGGCGAGACCTACCTCTTCCCCGGCCCGATGCTTGCCGGCGATCTCGCGATCCTGGGTGCGACAGTGATCACCGCCGTTGTCTGGTATCTCATATTCGAAATCCTCAGGCGCAGCGGCCCGCTCTTCCTCTCCCAGTTCGGCTATATCATCGTGCTGACGGGGCCGGGCTGGGGAGCGGTGATTTTCGGCGAGCGGCTGAGCGGCTGGGCGTGGGTCGCGGCTGCCCTCCTGCTCGCGGGTCTTGGGGTGCTTACCTGGTCCAAACGTCGCGCAGGTGAATAGGAGGCGTGGATGACCATCAGATTGCTGCAGGTCGACACCTTTACCGACCGGGTGCTGGGCGGCAATCCGGCGGCGGTCTGCCCCCTCGACGCTTGGCTGGACGAGGCGACGATGCAGGCCATCGCGGCCGAGAACAACCTGTCGGAGACCGCGTTTCTGGTGCCGGAGGGCGAGGGCTATCGCCTGCGCTGGTTCACGCCCAACGTCGAGGTCGATCTCTGTGGCCACGCCACCCTCGCCGCCACCTTTGTCGTGTTCGAAGAGCTCAAGCCGGGCACGGACAGCGTCGCGTTCGAGACATTGAGCGGCAGGCTCACGGTCGCGCGCGACGGCGAGGCGCTGGTCATGGACTTTCCGGCCCAGCCTGCGGGCCCGGCGACTCCCCCGGCGGTGCTGGCGCGGGCACTCGGCGCAACGCCCGCCGAAGTGCTCGCCGGCGCGGACTGGATCGCGGTGTTCGAGAACGCTGCTCAGGTGGCGGCGCTCAGCCCCGATCACGCCGGGCTGACAGCCTTGGACCGGCGCGGGGTCGTGGCGACCGCACCGGGAGACGAGGGCGACGTTGACTACGTGCTGCGCTTCTTCGCGCCCAAGAACGCCGTGCCCGAGGACCCGGTCACCGGCAACGTGCAGACGGCACTGGTGCCCTATTGGGCGAGCCGGCTCGGCAAGCAACGACTCGCCGTGCGCCAGCTCTCTGCCCGCGGCGGGCGAATGGTGTGCGAGGATCGGGGCGCGCGTGTGTCGATTGCGGGCCGCGCGGTGCTTTACATGGACGCGACCATCTCAGTCGGCGACTGACGTAGCGCCGTCTCCACCACTAACCGGCACAGTCGACGCAGCGGGCGATGGTCGGGTCGATGGCGAGCCGCTTAGCGGGAATTCGCTCCCCGCAATCGGTGCAATAGCCGTAGTCTCCGGTATCAAGCCGGCGCAGCGCCGCCTCGATGAGGGGCAATCGCGCACGGCGGCGGGCCTCCACAGACTGCGCCATCGCCTGCACCTGCATGGCATCCATGCGCGAGACGCGGCCGACACTTTGCTGGTCGAGTGCCACCGGGCGCCGCTCGTCCGCCGCCGCCTCGCTAAGCGCAAGCAGCTCGGCGCGCTCCTGTTCGAGGATCTGCCGAATTTTCTTCGGATCGCGAGTGGGGCGGGCGGTCATGGGCAGTGTGTGCTCATTGGAGGAGTGATTGTAGACGATCGAACGCGCCACGCGAGGGCGACGTGTTCAGTCCGGCATGTCGGCGCACAGATTTGGCGCGCTTGACGCGCTCGCCCGCTCCGCCGCACCCTTCGAGGTGGGGTCAGCAGGGAGAAACCCATGGCGTCGGGAGCAATCGCAGTAACCGGATCGGCGGGACTGATCGGCTTCGCCGTCGCCTCCCGGCTCGCGCGTGAAGGACGCGACGTGATCGGCACCGATCGCATCCAGCTCAGGGAGGACGGCGGGTTTTCCTCGACCGATGCGGAGCTCACCGACGTTCATAAGCTGCACGCCATCTGCGGCAGCGACATCAAAGCGATCGTGCATTGCGGCGCGGTGTCCGGTCCCATGCTGGGCCGCGACAATCCGCGTGCGGTGATCGAGACCAATGTCGCGGGCACTGCCAACCTGCTGGAGATCGCACGCCAACGAGGCGTGCGCCTGGTGTTCTGCTCCTCCACGTCTGCCTATGGCCACACCGCCATCGGTCTTGAACCGGTGCCCGAGGACGCGCCACTCGCAGCAGACGATATCTACGGTGCCACCAAGGCGTCCGGCGACATCCTGACCCGCGCTTACGTGGCACAGACTGGCCTCGACGCCGTCGTGCTACGCTTCTCGTGGGTCTACGGGCCGCGCCGCCGCACCACCTGCGTGGTGCGCGAGATGATCAAGGACGCGCAGGCCGGGCAGCCCACCACACTCCCCTACGGCCGCGGCTTCACACGACAGTACGTCTATATCGACGACGTCGTGAGCGCCGTGATCGCGGCGCTTGATGCCGAGGAGATCGGCCCGCAGCGCGCGTTCAATATTACGGGCGGCCAGCGCCTGGAATTCGGCGAGATCGCTGACGCCGTGCGGCAAGCAGTACCCGAGGCGAACATCACACTCGGTGAGGGCGCCGACCCGGAGGACCAGAGCCACGGAAAGTTCGACATCTCGGCGGCCGCGCGCGTCCTGCGCTGGCGACCGCAGATCGCATTCACCGATGGCGTGCGCGAATACGCCGGCTGGCTCGCCGAAAACCCCGTGTAGAACCGGGACACGCACAGACAAAACGAGGATCAAAGGGAGGATACGCCATGCCACGCGCCGCAGTGATCGTGCCGTTTCCGTATGATGAGGAGGGCCTCGACTACAGGCGTGCCGAGTTGGAGCAGGTCGAGCTCTCGGGCAATGTCACCTTCGACTACAAGCCGCTCAAGGCGGGGCCGATGCACTTCCTCGGCCGCCACGACGAGTTTCTGGTCGAGTTCGCCATCCTCGAAGCCGGCATGGCGCTGGCCGAGGAGGGCTATGACGCCATCACGGTCAACACGTTGAGCGATTCCGGCGTCGCCGAACTGCGCGCCGTGTTGGACATCCCCGTGGTCTCGAACGGCAAGTCGTCGCTGCTCTACGCGCTCACCCTCGGGACCCGCTTCTGCGTGATCGCGCAGACCGACCCCTCATATCCGCAGTACACCGACGCCTGGCTCGCCTTTTACAAGAACCTGTTCAAGAAGTTCGAGGTTTCCCAGTTCTGCTCCTCGGTCGAGCTGTTCGAGGCGAAGTCGGACATGAGGGCGCTGTTCACCGGCCGCGAGGCGGAGGTATTCCCCATCATGAAGGAGACCTGTGAGAGGGGTCTCGCCAAGGGCGCCGACGTGATCGTCCTCGGTTCGACCACGCTCTCGCAGGCCGGGCCCTATCTCTCTGAGAACCTGCCCGTCCCCGTGGTCAATCCGGGCCCGCTCGCGCTCAAGATGGTGGAGACGGTGCTGGGCCTCGGTCACAGCCACAGCCCGGTGGCGCATCCCAAGCCTGCCGTGCCGCGTCCGAAGATGATCCACGCCATGATGGACACCGCCCGCGACCATCAAACTGCGGACGATTAGCCGGCACGGCACGCACGCATGGCTCGGCAATCGGCGGAGGGGAACGCCGCGGGCGTGGACACAGGTTCAGGCGCAGACGCGACCTGGAACGCCGGCCTCTACGACCGCTCATTCGGTTTCGTCTCGGCCTTCGCCACCGACATGGTCGATCTGCTCGCGCCCAAGCCGGGCGAGCGGATCGTCGATCTCGGCTGCGGCACCGGGAAGCTGACGGCGGCCATCGCCGCGCGCGGCGCTGAGGTGATAGGAATCGACGGCGACGCGGCGATGGTCGAACGCGCCCGCGCGCTTCACCCGCACCTCACCTTCCAGCATGCCGACGGGCGGGATTTCGCCATCGAAGACCACGCGGACGCGGTCTTCTCCAACGCCGCGCTTCACTGGATGAAGGAGGAGCCCGCGCGGGTCATCGCCTGCGTTGCCGGCGCGCTCAGGCCCGGCGGCCGGTTCGTTGCCGAGATGGGCGCGCACCGCAACGTGCGGATCATCACCGATGCGCTTTACCAGGCGCTGGCCGAGGAAGGCGTCCCGGCCGAGGCGATCGACTTCCCTTGGTACTTCCCGCGCACGAGCCGTTACGTCGGCCTGCTGGAGGACGGCGGCTTCGACGTGACGCAGCTCCGCTACTTTGCCCGCCCGACTCCGCTCGACGACTGCCCCAACGGCCTCGCCGACTGGATTGCCATGTTCGGCGGGAACTTTACAGACGCAGCACCGCCGGGGCGCGCAGAGGCGGTCATCGAACGCACCGTCGCGCTCACTCGGGACCGCCTCTGCCCCGATGGCCGCTGGGTAACCGACTACACCCGCCTTCGCTTCGTCGCCGTGAGGGTGTCAGAGGGATAGAGGAAGGGACGCGAGAATTGCGCGGCGGCGATCCAAGTCGGCGTTGATGTTTGATGTGTGATGCGATAGCATCACGTAATTTTGGTTGGGGGCGATCATGCGAACCACCCTGAACATCGACGACGATGTACTCATCGCCGTGAAAGAACTCGCTAAACGCGAGTGCAGGTCGTTGGGGGACGTGACATCCAGCCTGCTGCGCCAGTCTCTGACGCAAAGGGATGCGGACGGCACGGCAGTTACCGAGCAAGAATCCGAATTCGGATTTCATCCGTTTCCCAAGCGGGGCGGGATCGTCACCAACGAGTTGATTGATCGGTTGCGCGAGGAAGCCGGCGACTGATGCGCGCGCTACTGGACGTGAACGTCCTGATCGCGCTGCTGGATTCCGACCACATTCACCACCGGCCCTCCATGCGCTGGCTGCGGGACAACATCGATCCGGGTTGGGCCACCTGCCCGCTCACCGAAAACGGGTGTGTGAGAATCATGTCCCAACCCACCTACCCCAACCGCCAATCGACACCCCTCGTTGCCGAACGTCTTCGGCGGGCAACCGCAACTGCTCACCACCGCTTCTGGCCCGATACTGTGAGTCTGCTCAGTCGAGACGTGGTCGATTGGAGGAAGCTGATCGGCCCGAGACAAATCACCGATGTATATCTTCTGGCCCTCGCCGTTGCGCACGGTGGCCGGTTTGTCACATTCGACGCCCGAATCGATTCGAGTGCCGTTCCTGGCGCCGAAGATCGGCACTATTGCCTGATTTGAGCAACCAGAAGCTGAACACCGCACTCGTGTTGCGCGCGTATCAAGCGAAATTTGGATGACCGGCTGTTTCTGCGACCCGCCCCTGCCCTAATCGTCTCTTCCGTATGGATGGTGTAGGTTTCAGGGGTGACGCGCTATACAATATGTAGTACCAACCCAAGAGAGACTGCCCCAATCTGGCCACAATGAGCATTTAGGCAGGGTAATGAGAGACGCCGCCAACTCGCGTCGCCGACCCGTGTCTTCCCACACGACTGAGTAGAGCCCATGGCCGGCCACTCCAAATGGGCCAACATCATGTACCGCAAGGGCGCGCAAGATGCCCGGCGGGCCAAGCGGTTCACCAAGCTGATCCGCGAGGTCTATGTCGCGGCCAGGGAAGGCACACCCGACCCCGACCATAATCCCAGGCTGCGCACCGCCGTCGCGGCGGCCAAGTCGCAGAGCGTGCCCAAGGACAACATCGAGCGCGCCATCAAGAAGGCGGCGGGCGGGGACGGCAGCCAGGAACGCTTCGACACGCTGAGCTACGAAGGGTTCGGGCCGGGCGGCGTCGCCGTCATCGTCGATGCCATCACCGACAACCGCAACCGCACCGCAGCCACGATCCGCTCGATCTTCAGCCGCCACGGCGGCACGCTCGGCGAGACGGGCTCTGTGAACTATCTGTTCCAACGTGTTGGGGTCATTCGCTTTTCCTCGGATGCGGCCAGCGGCGACGACATGTTCGAAGCGGCGCTGGAGGTAGGCGCCGACGAGTGCGAAAGCGAAGAGGACGGGCACGAGGTGATCTGCGCGCCCGATTCCCTCAGCGAGGCGAGCGAAGCGCTGACCGCGCAGTTCGGAGCACCGGAGCGGGTCGAGATCGCCTGGCGACCGCAGACCACCGTGCCCATCGGCGAAGACAAGGCGGAGGCCGTCTTCAGGCTGCTGGAAGCGCTCGACGACAGCGACGACGTGCAGCAGGTGTCGGCGAACTACGATGTCACCGACGATGTCCTGCGCAAGCTCTCGGCCTGAGCAGGGGCGGCTGGCATGGCGCGTGTTCTCGGCCTCGATCCCGGTCTCCGTCGGACCGGCTGGGGCGTGATCGAGACCGCCGGCAACCGGCTGCGCCACGTCGGACACGGCGTGGTCGCCACCGACTCCGGCGCGAGCGTGCCGGAGCGCCTCTGCGCCCTGCACGAAGGCCTCGTCGAAATCGTCGCGCGGTACGAGCCGGACGAGGCGGTCGTCGAGGAGACCTTCGTCAACCGCAACCCTGAGTCGACCCTAAAGCTCGGTCTCGCGCGGGGCGTCGCGCTGCTGGCGCCGGCGCTCGCCGGCCTTCCCGTCCACGAATACGCGGCGAACCGGATCAAGAAGGCGCTGGTGGGCGCCGGGCATGCCGACAAGGAGCAGGTCGCGCTGATGGTCCGCCACCTGTTGCCCGGCGTCGGTGACGCCGCGGCGGACGCGACGGACGCGCTCGCCGCTGCGATCTGCCACGCCCATTCCGCAGGCACCCATGCCCATTGGCAGCCGTCCGCAGAGCCAGCGACGGCCAAGGTGGCCCGATGATCGCCAAGTTGAGCGGCGTCCTCGACAGCCTCGGTGATGGCTGGGCGGTCGTCGATGTCGGTGGCGTGGGCTACCTCACATATTGCTCCGCCGGCACGCTCGCCTCCCTGCCGTCGCGGGGGCAGGAAGTGAGCCTCACCATCGAGACCGTGGTGCGCGAGGATCACATCCATCTCTACGGCTTCTCCAGCGAGCAGGAGCGCGAGTGGTTCCGCCTGTTGCAAACCGTGCAGAGCGTCGGCGCCCGTCTCGCGCTCGCAATCCTGGGCGCGCTGCCCGCAGCTGAGCTTTCCGCCTGCATCGCCGCGCAGGACAAGGCGGGACTCACCCGCGCGCCGGGGGTGGGGCCCAAGCTCGCGGCGCGCATCCTGAGCGAACTCAAGGACAAGGTGCCATCCCTACCGGGTGCAGCACCTACGGCCACGATCGTCGACGGAACGGCGAACGCCGATGCCATCGCGGCCCTCGTCAACCTCGGCTACCGCCCGACCGAGGCCCACGGCGCGGTCTCGGGCGCGGCTCGCACGCTCGGCGCCGAGGCCCCGGTAGAAGCTCTGATCCGCGCCGGCCTTAAGGAGCTCGCGCAGTGAGCGAGGCCCGAATCGTCACCGGCGCAGCGGAGCCCGAAGACCGGCTCGACAGCGGGCTCAGGCCGCGCAAGCTGGACGACTTCGTGGGCCAGCGCGCGGTGCGCGAGAATCTGCGGGTCTTCATCGCCGCCGCGGCCGAGCGCGGCGAGGCCCTGGACCACGTGCTCTTCTACGGGCCGCCCGGCCTCGGCAAGACCACGCTGGCACAGATCGTCGCCCGCGAGCTCGGTGTCGGAATTCGGGCGACCTCCGGTCCGGTGATCGCCCGCGCCGGCGACCTGGCGGCGATCCTGACCAACCTGGACGAGCGCGATGTGCTGTTCATCGACGAGATCCACCGCCTCAACCCGGCGGTGGAAGAAATCCTCTACCCGGCCATGGAGGATTTTCAGCTCGACCTTATCATCGGCGAGGGGCCGGGCGCGCGCTCGGTTCGGATCGATCTGCCGCCCTTCACCCTGGTCGGCGCGACCACGCGCACCGGCCTCATCACCACGCCGTTGCGCGAGCGCTTCGGCATTCCGCTCAGGCTCGACTTCTACGAGGTCGACGAGCTGGTCGAGATCGTGACCCGAAACGCGGGGCTCCTCGACGTCGGGCTGAGCGCCGACGGGGCGGCAGAGGTCGCCGCCCGCTCCCGCGGCACGCCCCGCATCGCCGGCAGGCTGCTGCGACGCGTGCGCGACTTCGCGGCGGTCGCGGGTGTCGAGACCATCGACGCCGCCGTCGCGGATCGGGCCCTCAACCGGCTGGAGGTCGACCAGCGCGGCCTCGATTCGATGGACCGCCGCTACCTCTCGTGCATCGCGGAGAACTACGGCGGTGGCCCGGTCGGCATCGAGACCATCGCGGCAGCGCTCTCCGAACAGCGCGACGCGTTGGAAGAGGTGATCGAGCCGTTTTTGATCCAACAGGGCTTCGTGCAGCGGACGCCGCGTGGCCGAATGCTTACCCGGCACGGCTTCGGTCATCTGGGCCTGGCGCAGCCGGAGGACGCGCCGCGTCAACTCGCCCTGCTTGACGAAGGCCATGACAGCCGTTGAAGCGGACACGCCCATGGCGCTGCTCGGCGGCCGCTTCGACGGCGCCGAGCATGTCTATGCGATCCGGGTCTACTACGAGGACACCGACGCGAGCGGCATCGTCTACTACGCCAACTACCTCAAGTTCGCCGAACGGGCGCGGACCGAGATGATGCGGGGCGCCGGCATCACCCACGTCACACTGCTGGGTGACCACGACGCAGCCTTCGTCGTGAGGCGCTGCACCGTGGATTACCGGCAGCCGGCTCTGCTCGACGATGAGATCGAAGTTCGCACGACCATCGACAGGGTGGCCGGCGCCCATATCGAGGCCGAGCAACGCGTGATGCGCGCGGGGGCGCTGCTCGCCAGCATCGGCCTCAAGCTTGGCTGCGTCGGGCGCAACGGCCGCGCGGTACGGCTGCCGACGCCGTTGCGCGAGGCGCTTGCGGAACTGGTACCGGCGGGCCGGCGGTAACGGGGGAGATATGGAATCCGACCTTGTTCGCGCCGTAGAGATCGGCGCCAGCGCGGTGGCCGAGGATTTCTCCCTCTGGGGCCTGTTCATGCAGGCCGACATCATCGTCAAGGCCGTGATCGTGGTCCTCTTGATCGCGTCGGTTTGGAGCTGGGCGATCATCTTCGACAAGAGCCTCCGCTATGCCCGCGCCCGCCGGCTCGCGGTCGAGTTCGAGCAGGCGTTCTGGTCCGGCGGCTCACTCGATCAGCTCTACGACAACCTCTCCAATCAGCGCAGCCACCCGATGACCGTGCTGTTCGCGTCGGCGATGGACGAGTGGCGCCGCTTCGCGAGCCGAGGCTCCCACCTTTCGGCCGACCGGCTGGAGGGACTCCAGCGCCGCATCGCCTACGCCATGGATGCCGCGCTCAACCGGGAGCTGAATCAGCTCGAACGCTATCTCGGCTTCCTCGCCACGGTGGGCTCGACCGCACCGTTCGTCGGCCTGTTCGGCACGGTCTGGGGCATCATGAACAGCTTCCAGTCGATTGCGGCGAGCAAAGACACCTCGCTCGCCGTGGTAGCGCCCGGCATCGCCGAGGCGCTCTTCGCGACCGCGCTCGGTCTTGTGGCCGCCATCCCGGCGGTGGTGGCCTATAACAAGCTCAGCAGTGACCTCGACCGCTATGCCGGCCGGCTGGAGGCCTTCGGCACCGAGTTCCGGGCCCTTCTCGGCCGCCAGCTCGAGGAGCGTGCGGTCTGATGGCGGCCGAGTTTGACGGAGCGCTCAACGGCCGCAGCAGAGGCGGACGCCGCCGGCGCCCGCCCATGAGCCAGATCAACGTCACGCCCTTCGTCGACGTCATGCTGGTGCTCCTGGTGATCTTCATGATCACGGCACCGCTGCTGACAGTCGGCGTTGAGGTCGATCTGCCCAAGTCCGATGCACCGCCCTTGCCGGGAGACGACGAGCCGCTCTCGGTCACCGTCGCCCGCGACGGCACCACCTATCTTCAGGAAACCGAGGTGACCGTGGATGAGCTGATTCCCAAGCTCAAGGCGATCACCGAGCGCCGCCCCGACGTTCGAATTTTCATCCGGGGCGACCAGGAGATCGCCTACGGCCGCGTGATGGAGGTCATGGGCGCGCTCAACCGCGCGGGCTTCAACAACCTGGCGCTGGTGACGGAGCCGCGCACGGCGGGGAGCGATGAGTAAGCGCGGTTGGCTCTTCTCCGGCCTGCTCCATGTCGGCGTGATCGTCGCCGCGGTGCTGGGCCTGCCACAGGTGTTCGAGAGCGACGCGCTCGTCCCCAGCGATCAGCCGATCGTGGTCAGCGTGGTGGAGTTCGCCGAGGAGTCGACTGCTCCCGCCGAGGAGGCCAAGCCCGAGCCAGAGCCGGAGCCGATCCCCGAGGCTGCGCCGGAACCCGAACCGGAGCCGGAGCCCGAGGTCGTCGCAGAGCCCGAGCCGGAGCCTGTGCCGGAACCGGAGCCCGAGGTCTTCGCCGCGTTGGATCCGGAGCCGGTCATTGAGCCAGAGCTGGAGCCGATTGTGGAACCGGCGCCGCCGCCGGAGCCCGTCGTAGAGCCCGAGCCTGAGCCGGCGCCGAAGGCACCCGAGGTGAAGCCGGATCCGCCGCCCGACCCCGGGCCACCGCCGCTTCCCATTGCCAAGCCACCGGTGAAGAAGAAGCCGAGCTTCGACACCCTGCTGCAAAGCCTCACGGACGAAGAGCCCGACGCAACCCCGCCGCCCGAGAAAAAGACGGAGGAGCCGTCCTTCGATGACATGCTCGCGAGCATCGCCGGTGTGGATGACGAACTGCCCCCGGAGGCCAATGCACCGGCTCCTCTCACCGGGCCCTTGCGGCAGACGATCACCGATGCCATCAAGCAGAAGGTCGAGCGGAACTGGAGCGTTCCGGCCGGCGTCCTCGATGCCGGCGAGTTGGTGGTGACGTTGAGGATCCAGTTGGGACCGGACGGGTCCGTTCGCCGGGTAGAGATCGTCGACGACGGCGGGGGCGCCAACTACAGGACGATGGCGGAGAGTGGCCGCCGTGCCGTGCTGAAGGCCAGCCCCTTCGATGCCCTGACGCGTCACGTGGACAAGTATGAGGGTTGGCGCGACATCACCATGACCTTCAGTCCACCGGTGTGAGGCGTTCGCCGGGATTGCATAGGATCGAAACAAAGGAACCGACGGTGCGACAATGAGACGATTGCTGACACTGAGTGGACATGTTGGGCACACGGCGCGCCAGGCCCTGCTCCTCCCAGCCGCCGTCGTCCTCACCCTGGTGCTCCTCGCGGCCGCCAACACTGCCAAGGCCGAGCTCCGCGTGGACATCACGCGCGGCCACGTGGAGCCGCTTCCCATCGCGCTGGTCGATCTCGCCGGCGCGAATGAGGCGGATGCCAAGATTGGCCGGCAGATCACACAAGTGATCACCCGAAATTTGGAGCGCTCCGGCCTGTTCCGCGCCATCGATCCGGCCGCCTTTATCAGTGATGCGGGCGGAATGAGCGTGCGGCCGCGCTTCCAGGATTGGCGCATCATCAATGCGCAAGCGTTGGTGACGGGTCGCGTGGTACCCAGCGACACCGGTCGACTCACGGTCGAATTTCGCCTGTGGGACGTGTTCGCGGAGCAAGACCTGGTGGGACTGAAGCTGAGCGGCTCGGCCGAAGCGTGGCGACCAATCGCCCACACGATGTCCGACAAGATCTACGAGCGGCTGACCGGCGAGAGCGGCTATTTCCACACCCGGGTCGTCTACATCGCCGAGACCGGGCCGCCCGACAAGCGCATCAAGCGCCTCGCGATCATGGATCAGGACGGCCACAACCTGCGCTACTTGTCGGACGGCCGCCATCTGGTGCTGACCCCTCGCTTTTCGCCGACCGCGCAGGAGATCACTTACCTCTCCTACGAGCGCGGTGTGCCGAAGGTCTACCTGCGTCACATCGACACCGGCCAGCAGGAGATCCTCGGCGATTTCCCCGGCATGACCTTCGCGCCACGTTTTTCGCCCGACGGAAATCATGTGGTCATGACGTTGGCGCGCGACGGAAATTCGGAAATCTACGAGATGGACTTGCGCTCGCGTGGAACTAGGCGGCTCACCAACAACCCGGCGATCGAGACCGCGCCCTGCTACTCGCCGGACGGCCAGTTCATCGCCTTCGAATCGGACCGAGGCGGCAGCCAGCAGATTTACGTGATGCGGCGCGACGGGAGCGACGTGCGCCGCATCACCTTCGGCGAAGGCCGCTACGGGACCCCGGTATGGTCGCCGCGCGGCGACCTGATCGCCTTCACCAAGAGCCATCGCGGCCAGTTCTCGATCGGCGTCATGAAGACCGACGGGAGTGGCGAGCGAATCCTGGCGCGAGACTATCTGGTGGAAGGCCCGACTTGGGCGCCGAACGGGCGTGTGCTCATGTTTTTCCGTTCGAGTTCGCGTGATCCCGATAGCGCCGAACTGGTCACCATCGACTTGACGGGGCGCAACGAGCGCATCCTCTTCACGAGCACGGCGGCCTCCGATCCGGCCTGGTCGCCGTTGATCCAGTAATGACCCAAAGATATAGTCGCCCTGCCACCCGACGAGACAGCCGCTTCGGCAGCGGCTCAGCCCCACGGCACGCAATCATGCGTTGCGCCGGGCATTGGCGTTTGAGGATCGGTAGGATTCCAGATAGGTGTGGACGGGATAGCGACGGTCCCGCCGCTACCGAATGATGAAGGAGAGCGTGCGAATGCGACTGAGACTGATCTTGCCGCTTCTGTTGGCGCTCGGCGTGGCGGCATGCGAGAGCACGCCAGAGGAGACCGCTTCGACCACCGGTACCGGGGCCGACCAAGCGCTGGATTCGGGCACGGACACCTCTTCCAGCGACATCATGATCGAGGAAGAGACGACGGTGGCCGCCCTTGACCCGAGCCAGCCGCTTCCCGGATCGCAGGAGGAGTTCGTTCAGAACGTCGGCGACCGCGTGTTCTTCGATTTCGATAGCGCGGTTCTCGGCGCAGATGCGCGGCGCACGCTGGATCGTCAGTCCGAGTGGCTCAGGCTGTTCCCCGAGGTCTCGTTGGTGATCGAGGGCCATGCCGACGAACGCGGCACCCGAGAATACAACCTCGCCCTTGGCGAGCGTCGCGCCAACGCAGTTCGTGAGTACTTGATCGATCAGGGCATCGCGCCGTCGCGGCTCAGAACGGTCTCGTACGGCAAGGAGCGGCCCTACGCGCTCGGTCACAATGAAGAGGCCTGGGCGCTCAATCGGCGCTCCGTCTCTGTCATCGACTAGAAAATCGGGGGCCGGAAGAGCGATGGGCGGCGTCGCAGGCCGCCGCCGACGGCGACTAACGGCGGTGGGAGCGGCGGCGCTGCTAGCGGCGATTGCAGCGGTATCGGTGCTGCTGGCGACGGCGCCCGTCGAAGCTCAGTCGGGCATCGACCTCAGGCCCCAGGTCCGAGAGCTGAGGAACCAGATTCAGAGCCTGCGCGTTCAACTCGCCGAACTCGAACGGGTGGTTCATGCTGGCGACGCTCAACGCGGCGCGGCTGCGGAGGCGGAGGCGGAGAGCGGACAGGCGGCGCGAAACAGCCGACGTCTCGCGGAGCTTGAGAGCGACATCGACGAGGCCCGAGAATGGCGGCGCCGCGTCACCGGCCGCTTCGAGGAGTTCGATAATGTGCTTCGCAGACTCGATGGACGCATCGCGCGGCTGGTCGCGGACGTGGACTTCAGACTGTCCGCCCTCGAACAGCAGCAAGGCGGAGTGCCGGCAGCTTCGGTCGCGTCGTCCGGCACCGAGGCGCCCGCTGCAGCGCCTACGGGCCAAGCCCAGGCCAGCATCACGCCAGGGCAGGATGCGGGCTATGAGCCGTCCGCGGCGCCTCGCACTCTTGGCACGGTGCCCGCGGAACAGTCTGGCGATGACGCGCTGTCGCTCACCGGAACACCGGAAGAGCAGTACCAGGCGGCGTTCGGCCTGTTAGAGGAGGCGCGCTACAAAGAGGCACACGAGGCGTTCTCGCGCTTCATCGACGCGAACCCCACGGATGCCCTCGCGCAGAACGCGGCCTATTGGCGTGCCGAGAGCCTGTACGCCAGGCAGATGTATCCGGAGGCGGCGAAATCCTACGCGCTCAACCTTCGCCAGTACCCGGAGGGCCGCAAAGCACCGGACAACATGGTCAAGCTCGGTATCGCACTGCTCAAGCTCGGCCGCAGCGAGGAGGCGTGCCGGGCCTTCGAGCAGCTCGACCAGGCGTTTTCCGACCCGCCGCTCAATATCCGCCGGGCGGCACAGCAGGGGCGGCGCCAGGCGAACTGCCCCTGACTAGGGCCGGGGTGTCTCCGCCCGTGGCCGCGCCCCGCATCGTTAGACCCGAAAGCGTGGAGCCCGGCGCCGCAGCCATCGATGCGGCGGCCTTCGAGACGCTCATGGCGCCGCTGGGCCCCTTCGAGCCGTCGCCTCGGATCGCCGTCGCGGTTTCGGGTGGTCCGGATAGCCTCGCTCTCTGCTTGCTGGCCGATCGCTGGGCACGGTCGCGGAGCGGCACGGTATGTGGGCTCACCGTCGACCACCGCTTGCGTCCCGAATCGGGCGCCGAAGCCGCGCAGGTGGGGCGCTGGCTCGCGGCCGGCGGAATAACTCACCGAACCCTGCACTGGCCCGGCGCCCGCCCGGTCACAGGGCTTCAAGAACTGGCACGGGCCGCGCGCCTCGCACTGCTCACCGGCTGGTGCCGGCGCGCCGGCGTGCTCCATCTGCTTCTCGGCCATCAGCGAGAGGATCAGGCGGAAACCGCGCTGCAAAGGCTCACCCGTGGTAGCGGCATCGACGGGCTGGCCGCCATGACGCCGGTTCGCCTGGCGATAGAGCCGGCGGGCGGCGGCGTCCGTTTGCTCCGCCCCCTGCTTCCCGTGTCACGCGCCGCGCTGATCGCGACCTTGGCTCGTTGGAATCAGCCCTGGATTGACGATCCGACTAACCGCGATACCCGCCATGTCCGCCCACGCCTGGCAGCGGCATTGGCACGCCTCCGGCCCGAAGGGCTGAGCGTTTCGCGGTTGGCCAAGGCCGCTGCACGCGCTGCAGAGGACCGTGCCGCGCTGGACCGGCTCTGCACCGACCTGCTTGCCGCCTGCACGCGCCCCTCGCCTGCGGGCTTCGTGATCCTGGACCTGAGCGTCTTGCGGCGGGCGCCGCACGCTCTGGCGGTGCGTGCGTTGGGCTGCGTCGTCACTACGGTCTCCGGCAACGCCTATCCGCCACGGCAAGAAAGACTGGAGCGGCTCGCCCACCGACTGCTCGACGACGGCACCAAGGCGGCGACGCTCGGCGGATGTCGTGTCGTGCCGCAGCGAGATGGGCGAGTCGTCGTATGCCGAGAACCGTCTGCTGCCTCGGAAGTCCACCCGCTCGCGCCGGGCGAGAGCACACTGTGGGACCGCCGATTCGTCGTCTCCCTGGGACCCTCTGCCTCCGCAAGGCCCTACGTCGTCCGCCGACTCGGCACCGACGGCTTGGCTCAGGCCCGCGCAATGGCCCGCAAGGCAGGTGTACCGCTCATGACCGATTGCATCCCGGCACCGGCGCGGCCTTCACTGCCCGCGCTGTTCGACCTTGACGGTCCGCTCGCCGCTCCCCACTTGGGATTCAGACGCGCATCGCCCCAACACGAGGCCGGGGCCGCAGAGTTTTCAGTGTCGTTTCGGCCAACGCGTCCCTTGGCACCGGGCCTCCCGGCGACGCTCCGCGTGTTGCCGTTGCAGGATGAAGACAGTTGACGAAACCGTTGAAGAGACTATTGATCGTCCGCGCGGCGAATGTCGTGTACACTGCAGCGGCTGCGCGTGCGGATTGCGCGTGGGTTGCTTCGCCGCTGACGGCGTCGGCCGTAGACGAACGCGAGGACAATCGGAGGCCGAACGGTGGGTAGCTTCGGCAAGAATCTGGCGCTCTGGATCATCATCGGCTTGGTCCTGGTAGCGCTGTTTCAAGTGTTTCAGGGGTCGTCGTCGCGGCAGACCTCCACCGATCTCGCATTCTCACAGTTCCTGGCGGAGGTCGAAGCCGGGCAAGTCCAGGATGTGACGATCCAGGGCAACACGATCACCGGCCACTACACCAACGGCTCCGCCTTCAACACCTACGCGCCCTACGACCCCGAGCTGGTGAAGACGCTCCGCGCCCACGATGTGCAAATTGCCGCCGTACCGGTCGAGGAGGGCGGGCTCAGCATCGTCGGCATCCTGATTTCTTGGTTCCCGCTGCTGCTCTTTATCGGCGTCTGGATCTTCATGATGCGCCAGATGCAGTCGGGCGGCGGCAAGGCGATGGGCTTCGGCAAGTCGCGCGCGCGCCTGCTGACGGAGCGCCAGGGCCGGGTGACCTTCGACGACGTCGCCGGCATCGACGAGGCCAAGCAGGAGCTTGAGGAGATCGTCGAGTACCTGCGCGATCCTCAGAAATTTCAGCGGCTCGGCGGCAAGATCCCGAAGGGCGTGCTGCTGGTCGGCCCGCCCGGCACCGGTAAGACGTTGCTTGCGCGCGCCATCGCGGGCGAGGCCAACGTGCCCTTCTTCACGATCTCCGGCTCCGATTTCGTCGAGATGTTCGTGGGCGTCGGCGCGAGCCGCGTGCGCGACATGTTCGAGCAAGGCAAGAAGAACGCGCCGTGCCTGATTTTCATCGACGAGATCGACGCGGTCGGCCGCCACCGGGGTGCGGGCCTCGGCGGCGGCAATGACGAGCGCGAGCAGACCCTCAACCAGCTCCTGGTCGAGATGGATGGCTTCGAGGCCAACGAGGGCGTGATCCTGATCTCGGCGACCAACCGGCCGGACGTGCTGGACCCGGCCCTGCTGCGGCCGGGCCGCTTCGACCGTCAGGTCGTGGTGCCGAACCCGGACGTGCTGGGGCGCGAGAAGATCCTCAAGGTGCACATGCGCAAGGTGCCGCTCGCGCCGGACGTGAAGCCCCGCACCATCGCGCGCGGCACGCCCGGCTTCTCGGGCGCGGACATTGCCAACTTGGTGAACGAGGCCGCGCTGCTGGCCGCGCGGCGCGGCAAGCGCGTCGTCACCATGATCGAGTTCGAGGACGCCAAGGACAAGGTCATGATGGGCGCCGAGCGGCGCTCCATGGTGATGACCGACGAGGAGAAGCGGCTCACCGCCTATCACGAGGGCGGCCATGCGGTGGTGGCGGCCCACCTCGAAGCCTCCGACCCGATCCACAAGGCAACGATCATCCCGCGCGGGCGCGCGCTCGGCATGGTGGTCCGGCTGCCGGAGGGCGATCGGATCTCGGTCAGCCGGGAGAAGCTGGAGGCGGACATCACCGTCGCCATGGGCGGCCGCATCGCCGAGGAGATGATCTTCGGCTACGAGAAGGTGACCAGCGGAGCCTCGTCCGATCTCAAGATGGCGACCCAGATCGCGCGCAGCATGGTGACGCAGTTCGGCATGTCCGACGAGCTAGGGCCGCTCAGCTACAGCGAGAACGAGCAGGAAGTCTTCCTCGGCCACTCGATCACGCAGCAAAAGAACGTCTCCGAGCAAACTGCACACAAGATCGACCTGGAGGTCCGCAAGATCATCGACGAAGCCTACGGGCGGGCGCGGGGAATCCTTTCCGACAACCTGGAATCGCTGCATCGAATCGCGAACGCGCTGCTCGAGTACGAGTCCCTCAACGGCGAGGAGATCGAGGCGGTCCTCAAGGGCGAATCGATCGTGCGGAAGGACGACGACGAGCCTGTGGTCACGCAGGGACGGCGCGGTACGGTGCCCTCCTCCAGCCGGCGCAAGGGCAAGACGCCGCCCGACCTCGAGCCCCATCCGCAACCGGGCTCCTAGCGGCACCTGAGCCGTCATGCCGGCGGCGGTATCTCTGAGACAATCTGAACGAGAAGACGCCGAAGGCGCGTTGCCGGAGCCGCGCGTCGGCGGCGTCTACTTGCGGCCTTGTAACCCAGTCCCCGGTGAGGCGCTCACCTTCGACCTGGTGGACGTGCTCTTTCGGGCCACACCCGCGCGTCGTCGGATCAGGCTGCAGCAAGCCGCACTCTCGCGCTGGGCCGAGAAGAACGCGCCGGGCGCGGCCGACGAGATCACTGCACTCAGCGTCCGCCTGAGCGCGCCTCGTAGTCCGGTCTGCGGACTCGCGCTCGACCGGCCGCGTCTCATGGGCGTTCTCAACGTGACCCCTGACAGCTTCTCCGACGGCGGCGACTTCGCCGCCGAAGACGACGCCATCGCGCACGGCCGCGCCATGGCCGCAGGCGGCGCCGACATCATCGACGTCGGCGGCGAGTCGACCCGGCCCGGCTCGCAGGCACCGAGCGAGGCGGAGGAGCTTCGCCGGGTGATCCCGGTGATTCGTGCCCTCGCCAGCGACGGGTTGTTGGTCTCGGTCGATACCCGCCGCGCAGAGGTGATGGACGCCGCGCTCGCCGCCGGCGCGCGGATGGTGAACGACATCAGCGCGCTCAGCCACGACCCGCAGGCCCGCGCGGTCGTCGCCCGGCGGGGCGCCTGGGTCGTGCTCAGCCACATGCAGGGCACGCCGGAGACCATGCAGCGCGAGCCCCGCTACGAGGACGCGAGCCTCGACGTGTTCGATGCGCTGGCCGCCCACATGAGCGCAGCGGAAGCCTCCGGCATCCCCCGCGCGCGGATCATCGTCGATCCCGGCATCGGCTTCGGCAAGACGGCCCGCCACAATCTCGAAGTCCTGCGTGATATCGCGCTGTTCCACGGCCTCGGCTGTCCGCTGCTCGTCGGCGCATCACGCAAGAGCTTCATCGGGCGCCTCAGCGCAGGCGAAGCGCCCAAGGAACGGCTGCCGGGCTCGCTCGCGGCAGGGCTGCACGCGCTCGACGAGGGCGCCCACATCCTGCGCGTGCATGACGTCGCCGAAACCCGCCAAGCGCTCGCGATGTGGCGGGGCATTCGCGACCCTGAGGCAGCAGTACAGGAGATACTCCGGTGAGCCGCGCCGGTGGAGCGCCACGCTCGCTCTTTGGGACCGACGGCATTCGCGGCATCGCGAACCAGGAGCCGATGACCGGCGAGACAGCGATGAAAGTCGGCGCCGCCGCCGGAAGCCTCTTCGTGCGCGGCGATCACCGGCACCGCGTCGTCATCGGCAAGGACACGCGGCTCTCGGGCTACCTGTTCGAGCCGGCGCTGACGGCGGGCTTCATCTCGGTGGGCATGGACGTGATCCTGGTGGGCCCCATGCCGACGCCGGCGGTGGCGATGCTGACCCGCGCGCTCCGGGCCGATCTTGGCGTGATGATCTCCGCCTCTCACAACCTCTTCGCCGACAACGGCATCAAGCTGTTCGGGCCGGATGGCTACAAGCTTTCCGACGAGATGGAGGCACGCATCGAGGCATCAGTCGATTCCGGCGCGCGCGGACTGGCGCCGCCGCCGGCGTTGGGGCGGGCACGCCGCCTCGACGACGCAGAGGGCCGCTACATCGAGTTCGTCAAGAACAGCTTCCCACAGCCGCTGGGTCTTGAAGGCAGGCGCATCGTGATCGACTGTGCCCACGGCGCCGCCTACAAGGTGGCCCCGACCGTTCTTTGGGAACTTGGCGCCGAAGTCGTCACCATCGGCGCCGAGCCCGATGGCTTCAACATCAACCAGGGCTTCGGCTCGACCGACACAGCCGCGCTCGCCCGCACAGTCTTGGAACGCGGCGCTGATATCGGGATCGCGCTGGACGGCGACGCCGACCGGGTCGTGATTTGCGACGAGACCGGCGCGGTGATCGATGGCGACTACATCCTGGCGCTGATCGCGTCGAGTTGGGCCTCGGCTGGACGGCTGAGAGGCGGCGGCGTGGTCGCGACCGTCATGTCCAATCTGGGGCTGGAGCGCTACCTCGCAGGCATCGGGCTCACCCTGGAGCGCACCCGCGTCGGCGACCGCTACGTCGTGGAGCACATGCGGGAGCACGGGTTCAATCTGGGCGGCGAGCAGTCGGGCCATATCGTCATGCGCGATCATGCGACCACCGGCGACGGCCTGCTGGCCGCCCTCCAAACCTTGGCGGCGCTCGCGGCGACGGGGCGTCGAGCCAGTGACGTGACCGGTCTCTTCGAGCCCGTCCCTCAGCTGCTCCGAAACGTCCGCGTCGCCGACACCGGCGCGCTTGAGAGCGCGGGTGCCAAAGCGGCGATCGCGGATGGCCAGTCGCGGCTCGGCGAGCACGGCCGCCTGGTGATTCGCGCCTCCGGCACGGAGCCGGTCATCCGCGTGATGGCCGAAGGGGACGATGAAGCGCTGGTCGCTGAAGTGGTCGACGATGTCGCCGAAGCCGTGGTCGCAGCGGCCGAGGCGGAACACGCGGGGGAGCGCACGGGCGCCGCGGCGCAATGAAGGGTCGTGTGCTGATCGTCGCCGGCTCCGACTCGGGCGGCGGCGCCGGCATCCAGGCCGACATCAAGACCGTGACCGCGCTCGGCGGCTACGCAGCGACAGCGATCACTGCGCTGACTGCCCAGGACACGCGCACGGTCCACGCCGTCCACGCCGTGCCGGCCGATTTCGTCGCCGAGCAGATGCGCGTCGTATTGGCCGACATCGGCGCCGACTGCATCAAGACCGGGATGATTCACAGTGCGCCCATCATCGAGGCGGTCGCAGATGCCGCGGCGCGTTACGGTGAGGGCATTCCCCTGGTGGTCGATCCCGTGCTTGTCGCCAAGGGCGGCGCCTCACTGCTGGAAGACTCCGCCATGCGCGCGCTCGAAACCACGCTCATCGGCCAAGCCGACCTTGTGACGCCCAACATCCCGGAGGCGGAGCGACTAACCGGTCTGGCCATCGCCACAGTGGACGACATGGGCCGTGCGGCCGAACGCATTCATGAACTCGGACCCAGGGCGGTTCTGGTGAAGGGCGGTCACCTCAAGGCGGACGAGATCACCGATCTGCTAAGCCACGCCGGCGAGCTCGAACGCTTCCACGGGCAAAGAATCGAGAGCCGCCACACCCACGGCACCGGCTGTACCCTGGCCTCGGCTATCGCCACAGGAATCGCACAGGGCATGGGCCTCGTTGATGCCGTTGCGCGGGCGCGCCGCTATCTCAGAGCGGCGATCGAAGCCGCGCCGGGTCTGGGCGCGGGCCACGGTCCAGTCAATCACGGGGTAACCCTGACGCCCACGACATAGACGCTGCGAGTTGTGACGATCACGCGGCCCCCTGCTTCCCGATCCAATCGCGAAGCGCCTCGTCGATTCGTGTCTGCCAACCTCGACCACCGGCCTTGAAGTAATCGATCACCTCCGGCGAGAGGCGGATCGTTGTTGACACCTTCGGTTTGGCGACCGGCGGCCGGCCCCGGCGAACTTTCGCTTTGGCGAACTTCTCGGGCCAGCCGTCCCCCGTAAGGTCCGGCGCGTCATCGGGATCGGAATCGCGGACCGTAGAGTGCTCGTTCTCTTTCATTGGCTTTCCTCATGCTAATGATGCGATGCGCGCCATAGCGCGGCGTCCAGACCAGGACCACCATTGCGTCGTCGAGGAATCCGATCGTGATGAAGCGATCCTCGCCGTAGTCTCGTCGGTCGTCCTGTGCGGTCAGCGTGGCTCCCGCCAGCACCTCTCCGGCGCGTGCCATGTCCAGTCCCCTGCTCTGGAGAGTGGCGGCGCGCTTCGCCGAATCGAACTCTACTAACATGATTTATGTTACTACATTAATTTGGATGTGATCCCAACGCAACTATCGGGTGGCCGGGCGCGTTCGCGCTTCCTAGATTGGCGGCTCAGGAGGGCCGCCATGACAACCGCACCCACGGACATTGCACAGAACGCGCGCGACTACGCCCGCATTGAAGCCGCGATCCTCTACCTGGAGGAGCACTTCCGCGATCAGCCTGAGCTTGGCGAGGTAGCGGAGCAGGCCGGCCTGAGCCCCCATCACTTCCAGCGCCTGTTCCGACGCTGGGCGGGCATCTCGCCCAAGCGCTTCGCCCAGTTCCTGACGCTCGACTACGCCAAGGCGCAGCTCGAAGCCTCCGCCTCGGTCCTCGATGCCGCCTATGACGCGGGCCTATCCGGTCCTTCGCGGCTTCACGATCTCTTCGTCACCTACGAGGCGATGAGTCCCGGCGCCTTCAAGCGGGGAGGCGACGGCGTGGACATTTCTTACGGCGTGCACCCGAGCCCCTTCGGCCCCTGCTTCGTCGCCCAGACCGAACGCGGCATCTGCGCTCTCGGCTTCGCCGACGACCACAGGAGCGATGCCCAAGCCGTTCGCGCGGAGTTCGAACGCCGATGGCCCGCCGCGCGCTTTCGCGAAGACCGGGCCGCGACCGAAGCCATCGTTGCGCGCATTTTCGACGGTCGGCGGGCGACAGCCGCTGAACCGCTCCGGCTCGCGCTCTGCGGCACCAACTTCCAGCTCAAGGTGTGGGAGGCGCTGCTGCGTATTCCGCCTGGCCGGATCACCTCTTACCAAGCGCTGGCCCAGGCATTGGGGCTTCCGCGCTCAGCCCGCGCGGTGGGCGGCGCCGTCGCCGCCAACCCGATCTCCTACCTGATCCCCTGCCACCGGGTGATCCGGCGCTCGGGCCGCATCTCGAATTACGAGTGGGGCCCCGCCCGCAAACGCGTCATGCTGGGCTGGGAGGCGGCGCACTTCAAGTCTGAAGACCCGGACGCCGGGCAGGGTCAGGCTGCTGTCGCCTGAGCCTCACGAATGAGGGCGCGGAGCTTGCTCGGCGGCAGCGGCAGGCTGTCGATGGTCACGCCCAAAGGCTTGAGCGCGTCCTCGATGGCCGCCGCGATCGCAGGCGGGCCGCCCATGCGCCCGCCCTCGCCGCCACCCTTCACGCCATACTCGGTGAAGGGGGACGGCGTCTCCACATGGCCCACGACGATGTCGGGCGGCGATTCCTTGATCGTCGGGATCAGGTAGTCGGTCCAGAGCGCCGTGGTGAGCTGGCCGGCCTCGTCGTAGCTGAACTCCTCGAAGAGCGCCGTCCCGATGCCGTTCACCGTGCCGCCGCGGATGTGCCCCTCCAGCGTCATCGGGTTCACCATCGTGCCGCAGTCGTGCACGGCGGCGTAATGGAGGAAGTGCACCTGCCCGGTCTCGATATCCACCTCGACCACCGGGATGTGACAGCTGTGGCCCATGATCGGGTAGAAGATGCCCATGTGGCGCTCGTCGGGGTCCGGCAGCGTGGTCACCGGGTGGTCGTAGACGTAGGTCGCGTCGAGCCCGCTGGTGAGGTCTAGGTCCTCGGGCATGCTGAGCCGGTAGTAGTGCGCCTTGTCGGCGAGCTCGGCGATGCTCATCTTCATATCGGGCACGCCCTTGACCTGCACCGCGCCGTCCTGAAGCGTGAGATCGCGCACGTCCGCCTCCATCAGGTGGGCGGCGATGCGGAGCAGCTTCTCGCGGATCTTGCCGGCGGCGCCGACGATGGCGCCGGTCACCATAACGGTAAACCGGCTGCCACCTGGCCCGGTCGAATTGAGGCCCTGGTCGGTGTCCGAATAGGTGATCTCGATGTCAGCCGGGTCGATGGTGAGCTGCTCGGCCAGCACTTGCGCTGCCACCGTCTCGGGGCTGTTGCCCCAGAAGGGCGAGTGCAGGGTGACAAAGGCCTTGCCGGTGGGGTCGATCTTGACCGAGACACCGTCGGGCGAGCTGGTCCACTCGACGCCCGGCTCCAGATTCCACATCCAGAACTCGGTGGCGCTGAAGACGCTGCGCTCCTGACAGGTGGCGACGCCGATGCCGATGTAACGGCCTTCCTTGCGCGCCTCGGCCTGCTTCGCCCGCCAGCCCTCCACGTCGGCCAACTTCAGGGTCTCGTCGAGGACCGCCTGATAGTTGCCGCTGTCGTACATGTTCCCGGTCGGGATCAGGTAGGGGAACTGGTCCGGCTGGATGAAGTTCTGCCGCCGGAGCGCGATCCGGTCGACTCCGAGCTCGTCCGCCGCCGCGTCCACCAGCCGCTCGATGACGAAGTTCGCCACCTCGGAGCCGAAGCCGCGATAGGCCCCCTGCTGGCACTTGTTGGTGAGCACCGCGGCAAGGTCGACCTCGACGCTGTTGATGCGGTAGGGACCCACGCATTGCGAAAGCGCGTTGCCGTGCTGGCCGACGCCGAACTGCAGATAGGCGCCGTAATCGTCGATGATCCGGGTCTTGAGGCTGAGCAGCGTGCCGTCCCGCTTGAGCGCGAGCTTCGCGTAGTAGACCCGGTCGGACGCGTGGTTATCGCAGCTCGTGGTGTTGTCGATCCGGTCTTCCATGAACTTGACCGGCCGGCCCACCGCGCGCGCCAGCACCGCAGCTAGCACGGGAACCTTGTGAACGAACATCTTGCTGCCGAAGCTGCCGCCCGCAAGCGTCGGCACGATGTTGAGCTTGTGAGGCGCGACGCGGAGCGTGCTCGCGATCATCCAGCCGCAGTAGTTGTACATCGATGTATTGCACTGGATGGTGAAGCGGCCCGCGCCATCGTCGAAGCTCGCAACGGCGCCCACCGTCTCCAGCGGCTGGCCTCCCGAGCGCGGCCAGCGGAAGCGGCGCTCGATCACCAGGTCGGCGGCGGCGAAATCCTCCTCCACCGGCCCGAAGGTGAGCGTGCGCTCGAGCCCGATGTTGGTGTCGCCGCGCTCGGGATGCAGCACGGCATCGCCCGTGGACGTCAGCGCCTCCTCGGGATCGACCACCGGGGGCAGCGGCTCGTATTCGACCTCGATCAGATCGCAGGCATCCTCGGCGATGTAGCGGTCCTCCGCCGCCACCGCCGCCACCGCCTCGCCGACATGGCGCACCCGGTCGTGGGCGATCACTGCCTGGAGCACCGGCGGGCTGGCCCACGTGGGCAGCGGATCGCAGACCTGGGCCGCATCGGCGCCGGTCATCACGCAGAGCACGCCGGGGAGCGCGGCGGCCTTGCTCACGTCGATGGAGACGATCCGCGCGTGGGCGTGGGGGCTGCGCAGCACGGCGGCGTGCGCCATCTCCGGCACGTTGATGTCGTCGGCATAGACGCCCTTGCCGACGAGGAGGCGCGGGTCTTCCACCCGCTTCATGCTCTTGCCGATCCACTGCAGGTCGGCGCGCGGCTTCTCGCGCTGCCGGCTCTCGGGGATGTGGCCGCGATCGGTCATGGGCCGTCCTCCCGCATCAGCTTTGCCGCGTGCTGGATCGATTCCACGATGGTCTGATAGCCGGTGCAGCGGCAGAGGTTGCCGGAGATGGCGTCGCGGATGTCATCGACGGAGGGATCGGGGTTCGCCTTCAGGAGCTCGACGGCGGTCATCAACATCCCCGGCGTGCAGAAGCCGCACTGCAGGCCGTGCTTCTCCCAGAACGCCTGCTGCACCGGGTGCATCGCATCGACCGTGCCGAGCCCCTCGATGGTCTCGATCTCGGCGCCGTCCGCCATCACCGCGAAGGTGAGGCAAGAGCGCGCGGTGACGCCGTCCATCGTCACCGTGCAGGAGCCGCAGACACCGTGCTCGCAGCCGACGTGGGTGCCGGTGAGGCGCAGGTCCTCGCGCAGAAAGTCGCTCAGCAGCCGGCGCGGCTCGACTGCGCGCTCGTAGGCCCTGCCGTTGACGGTGACGCTGATCGTCTCGCGCTCCATGGTGCGTCCCCCTCAGCCGCAACGCTCGGCGGCCCGGCGAACGGTCCGCTTGGTCAGCGCGGCGACCGCGTCCCGCCGATAGGCGGCATCGGCATGGCTGTCGCTATGCGGATCGACCGCGCCAGCGGCCGCTGCCGCAACGGCATCGAGGCGCGCATCGTCGATCGGCCCGCCGACCAGCGCTTCCTGCGCCGGCAGGAGCCGTGCCGCGTGCTCGCCGACGCCGCTCGCCACCACGCGCGCCGCCTCGCAGCGCCCGTTCGCGAGGGTGAGGGTCGTCGCGACCACGGCGATGGCGAAGTCGCCGTGCCGGTTGCTGATCTCGGCGAAGGCCCAGCCGTCGGTGCCGCGGCCGGGAATGCGAATCTCGACCAGCATCTCGTCCTGCCGCCGCGCCGTCTCGTAGGTGCCGAGAAAGAAATCCTCCGCTCCGACCTCGCGCCTGCCCCGCAGGCTCTGCAGCACCAGCGTCGCGCCCACGGCAACCATCACCGCCGGCGTCTCCGACGAGGGATCGGCGTGACAGAGATTACCGCCAAGGGTGCCGCGATTGCGCACGGTGTGGTGCGCGATCGACCCGTAAGCCTCGGTCAGCAGCGGGCAGCGCTCCCGGACCAGCGCCGAGTGCTTGACGTCGTTGTGCCGCGCCAGCGCGCCGATGGCGACGCCGTCGCCATCTTCCCTGATGTAGCCGATATCCGGAATCCGGTTGATGTCGATCAGGCAGGCGGGCTTCACCAGCCTGAGGTTCATCATGGCGATGAGGCTCTGGCCGCCGGCCAGGATTTGGGCGTCGGGGTTGTCCGCGAGCGCCTGCAGCGCTTCGTTCACGCTCGCCGCGCGCAGGTAGCGGAAGCGAGCGGGCTTCATCGTGCGAGGGCGTCGCGGACAGCGCGCTTCGCCATCACGCCGACGAGGTGCGCGCGGTACTCACTGTCGGCGTGGAGGTCCTCGTTGAGCCCCTCGCTCGAAACCGCGATGCCTTCGATGGCCTCTTCAGTGAAGTTGGCGGCAAGCGCCTGCTCCATATCCGGCACGCGGAAGACGTGGGGCTTGGCCCCGGTGACCGCGAGACGAACCGAACCATCTGAGAGCGACACCATCACCGCGACGACGGCGAAGCGCGAGGCCTGGTTGCCAAACTTGGCCCAGCCCGCGCGCTCCGGAATCGGAAAATCCACCGAGACCACGATCTCGCCCTCCTCCAGCGCGGTCTCGTAGAGCCCGGTGAAGAAGTCGTCGGCGGCGATGGCGCGCCGGTCGGTGTTGACCGTGGCGCCGAGGCCCAACAGGCCGGCCGGATAGTCCGCTGCCGGGTCGGCGAAGCAGATCGAGCCGCCGATGGTGCCCCGGTTGCGCACCTGCACGTCGCCGATGGAGCCCGCGAGCGCCGCAAGCGCCGGGATTGCCTCTCCCACCTCAGGCGACTCCGCCACCGCCGCGTGCCGCGTCATCGCCCCGATCCGCACGTGACCGTCGCCCCGCTCGATCCCAGCCAGTGCCTCGATGCCGTTGAGATCGACCAGATCCGCACACGAGGCGAGGCGGAAGCGCATGGTCGGGAGCAGGCTCATGCCGCCTGCGAGCGGACGGCCGTCCTCGCTCGCCGCGAGCCGAGCCTTGGCGTCGTCGAGCGAGGCAGGCCGGTGGTAGGTGAACGGATACATCGCCCCCTCCCCTTAGCCCCGCATCGAACTCGCGCCGGCCGCGATCGACGCGACGATGTTGTGGTAGCCCGTGCATCGGCAGAGGTTGCCTTCCAGCTCGCGGCGGATGGTCGCCTCGTCCGGCGCCTCGTGGCGGTTCGCGATGTCGATCCCCATCATCACCATGCCGGGGGTGCAGAAGCCGCATTGCAGGCCGTGATGCTCCCTGAAAGCCGCCTGCATCGGGTGCATCCCGCCCGGCCCGGCGATGCCCTCGATGGTGGTCACTTCGGCGCCCTCCATCTGCACCGCGAGCAGCGCACAAGACTTGGCCGGCTTGCCGTCCAGGTGCACCGTGCAGGCGCCGCACTGACTGGTGTCGCAGCCGATATGGGTGCCGGTGAGCCTGAGATGCTCGCGCAGGAAGTGGACCAGGAGGGTGCGCGGATCGACTGTGGCCGTGACCTCCCGGCCGTTCACGGTGAAGGTTACCGAAACGCCTGCCATCGCCTCTCCCTCGCGACCGATTCTGGCCCTAGTGTTGCGCCCGCTTCGCGTCCTCGATGGCGCGCCAGATCTTCCTGGGCGTCATCGGCTGCGTGATCTGCCGCACGCCGAGATGCCAGAGCGCGTCGACCACCCCGTTGCAGATGCAGGCCGGCGCGCCGATGGTACCGCTCTCTCCCGCCCCCTTGGCCCCGAGCGGGTTGCCCAGCGCCCGCGTGAAATGCGCATCGAGGCCGAAGGACGGCACGTCCTCGGCATGGGGTATGGCGTAATCCATGAAGGTGCCGGAGAGATACTGGCCGCTCTCGGCATCGTAGGCGCATTCCTCCATCAACGCCTGGCCGATGCCCTGGACCAGCCCGCCGTGGACCTGCCCGTGCAACACCATCGGGTTGATGACGGTGCCGACATCGTCAACCGCCCAGTAGTTGCGCAGCGTCACCGCGCAGGTCTCGGGATCGACCAGCACGACGCAGAGGTGAATGGCCGAGGGATAAGTGCAGTCGGCGGGATCGAAGAACGAGGTTTCCTCCAGGCCGATCTCCAGATCGGACGGACGGTCGCCGGAATGGTATGACGCATTGGCCACGGCCGCGAACGAGAGCTTCCGGTCCGTGCCCTTGACCGTGAATTCGCCGTCGGCAAGGTCAAGGTCTTCGGGCGCGCACTCCATCATGTGCGCCGCCATGCGCTTAGCCTTAGCCACCACCCGATCAGCTGCGGTATAGACTGCCATGCCGGCGGTGGAGAGGGACCGTGAGCCCCAGGTGCCAATGCCCATGGGCACGCGGTCGGTATCGCCCTCCACCAGGTCGATATGGTCGATGTCGCAGCCGAGGCGGTCGGCCGCGATCTGGCTCCAGGTGGTCTCGTGGCCCTGCCCGTGGCTGTGGCTGCCGGCGAACACGGTGATGCGCCCGTCCGGGTGCACGCGGACGCTGGCGACGTCGTAGCAGCCGACCTTGGCGCCGAGATCGTTCATCATCTTCACCGGGCCCGCGCCGGCCATGTCGAAGAAGGCCGAGATGCCGATGCCCATCCACTGGCCGTCCGCCCTGAGCTTGGCCTGTTCGGTACGGAGCGCGTCGTAGTCGGCGAGCGCCTTGACCTTCCCCATGAGCACCGGCGGGTCGCCGGAATCGTAGGTGATGCCGAGGGCTGTCTGATACGGGAACTTCTCGGGCGGGATCAGGTTGCGGGCGCGGAGCTCGAGCGGGTCGATGCCCATCTCCTGAGCGCCGTTCTCGATCATGCGCTCGACCTGATAGACGGCTTCGGGCCGGCCGGCGCCGCGGTAGGCGTCAACCGGCGTCGCGTTGGTGTAGACGGCGCGCACCTGGGTATGGATCGCCGGGATGTCGTAGGCGAGCGAGAGCATGGTGAAGTGATAGGCGTTGGTGATGCTCGCCTGCCACTGGCTCTCGTAGGCGCCGAAGGCGGCGAGGGTCTCGAACTTCACGCCGAGGATCTTGCCGTTCTCGTCGAAGCCCATGCGGCCCACGGTGTGGTGGTCCCTCGCGTGCGTGTCACCCAGCAAGCACTCGGAGCGCGTGCCCACCCAGCGCACGGGCCGGTCGCAGACGATCGCGCCCCACAGCACCAGCCCCTCCTCGGGATAGTGGTAGAGCTTCATCCCGAAGCCGCCGCCGACATCGGGCGCGATCACCCTGAGCTTGTGCTCGGGAATGTGCAGCGATTTGGTGAAGTAGCGGCGCACGATGTGCGGCGCCTGGTTGGTGGTCCACACCGTGTAGCGGTCGTTGACCCGGTCGTAATGGCCCAGGTAGGCGCGGGGCTCCATCGAAGCAGCGGTAACGCGGTTGGTGGGCACCACGACCTCGGTCACGTGATGCGCGTTCGCGAGCGCGGCCTCGGTCTCAGCTTTCAGGCCGTGCTCGGTGACCATCACCTCGTTGGTGCCGAATGCGGGATGCACGAGCGGAGTGTCGGGATCGAGCGCCCTGGCCGTGATCGTGTTGGCCGGCTTCTCCTCGTAAGCGACCTCGACCGCCTCGGCGGCATCGAGCGCCTGGTGGCGGTCCTCGGCCACGACCATGGCGACGATCTCACCCACGCAGCGAACCACGCCGTCGACGCAGATGAGTGGCCGGTAGGCGGTGCGCGAGTCTGCGCCGCTCATGTCCTTGACCGGCCAGACGCCCTCGGCCTCGCCGTGGCCGGCGGCGGTCCAGTCCGCGCCGGTGAGCACCGCGAGCACCCCCGGCATCGAGGCGGCCTGCGCGGTCTCGACCCGCGTCACTGCGGCATGGGCATGGGGGCTGCGAACGAAGGCGGCGTGGGCAATGGGCTGGTCGAGAGTGATGTCCTCGACGAAGCGGCCGCGCCCCCGAAGGAAGCGCTCATCCTCCCGGCGCCGAATCGCCTGACCGACATACATGGCCCCCTCCCCTTGGCGCGTGTGCCGCTCTGGTTGGCGGCGTACTCAGCCCCCGTTCGCCTCCGCCTCGCGGATCATGCCGCGTAGCACCTTGGGCGTGAGCGGGAGCGAATCCACCTTCACGCCCAGGGGCTTGAGCGCATCCTCGACCGCCGCAGCGATCGCCGGTGGGGCGCCCATGCGCCCGCCCTCGCCGCCGCCCTTGATGCCGTACTCGGTGAAGGGGGACGGCGTCTCCACGTGGCCCACGCGGATGTCCACCGGGGTCTCCATCAGGGTCGGGTGCAGGTAGTCGCTCAGCAGCGCGTTCTGCAGCTGGCCGTTCTCGTCATAGTGGAAGTGCTCGTAGAGGGCGCTGCCGATGCCGTTCACGGTGCCGCCCCGCACGTGGCCGGCGAGCGTCATCGGGTTGACCATGGTGCCGCAGTCGTGGACCGCCACGTAGTCGAGAAAATCGACCTTGCCGGTCTCGGCATCCACCTCGACCACCGGGATGTGACACATGTGGCCGACGATGGGGTAGAAGATGCCGAGGTCGGTGCGGTCCTCCGACGGCATGGTCGTGACCGGGTGATCGTAGACGTAGGCCGCGTCGATGCCGCTGGTGAGGTCGTGGTCCTCCGGCAGGTCCAGCCTGAAGTAGTGGGCGTGGAGCGCCACCTCCGCCAGCGTCTTCTCCTTGCCGGGCACGCCCTGGACGCCGATGGAGCCGTTGCGGAATTCGAGATCGCTCGGGTCCGCCTCCAGCATGTGGCTGGCGACACGCAGCATCTTCTCCTTGATCACGTCGGCAGCGCCGCTTACCGCGCCCGCGATCATCACCGTGAACCGGCTGCCGCCCGGCCCCGACGAGTTGAAGCCCTTGTCGGAATCGGCGTAGCCGACGGAGATATCCGAAGGGTCCATCTCCAGCTTCTCGGCCAGTACCTGGACCGCCATGGTCTCCGGACTGTTGCCCCAGAAGGGCGCGTTCAGCGTGATGAAGGCCTTGCCGGTGGGGTCGATGTTGACGGAGACGCTTTCCGGCGAGCTGGAGAGCGTGAAGCCCGGAGTCTCGTTCGGGTTCCACATCCAGAACTCGGTGGCGCTGAAGACGCTCCGCTCCTGGCAGGTGGAGATGCCGATGCCGATGTAGCGGCCCTCCTTGCGCGCCTCGGCCTGCTTCGCCCGCCAGCCGTCAATGTCGATCATGCCGAGTGCCTCGTCGAGCACGGCCTGGTAGTTGCCGCTGTCATACATGTTGCCGGTCGGCATGATGTAGGGGAACTGGTCCTGCTCGATCAGGTTGCGACGGCGCATCTCGATGGGGTCGATGTCGAGCTCCTCGCAGGCAGCATCCACCAGCCGCTCGATCACGAAGTTGCCGACCTCAGAGCCGAAGCCGCGATAGGCCCCCTGCTGGCACTTGTTCGTGAACACGGCGGTGAGATCCACCTGGACGCTGTTGATCTTGTAGGGGCCGGTCACCTGCGCCATGGCGTTGCCGTGCTGGCCGACGCCGTACTGGAAGTAGGCGCCGTAGTCGTCGATCACCTTGAGCCGCATGCTCAGCATGGTGCCGTCGCGCTTCAGCGCGAGCTTGGCGTCGTAGACGCGGTCCGACCCGTGGGCGTCGCCGCTGGTCATGTTGTCGATGCGGTCTTCCAGGTACTTGACCGGCCGGCCGGCGGCGCGGGCCAGCGTGCCAGCCAGCGTGCAGACCTTGTGGCAGAAGAGCTTGCTGCCGAAGCTGCCGCCGGCGTCGGTCGGCACGATGTTGAGCCGGTGGGGCTCGACCTTGAGTGAGACGGCGATCAGCCAGCCCACGTAGTTGTACATCGAGGTGTTGGCATGGATCGTGAACTTGCCCGTGCCGCGGTCGTAATGCGCGGTGGCGCCGACGGTCTCGATGGGTGTGCCGCCGGAACGCGGCCAGCGCAGCCTGCGCTCGATCACCAGCTCGGCCTGCGCGAAGTCCTCATCCACCGTGCCGAAGTCGATGACGCGATGGTGCGCCACGTTGGTGTCGCCCCGCTCGGGATGGAGCACGGCATCACCGGTGGAGGTCACCGCCTCTTCGAGGTCGACCACCGCCGGCAGCGGGTCGTACTCGACCTCGATCAGCTCGCAGGCGTCCTCGGCGATATAGCGGCTCTCCGCCACCACAGCGGCCACCGTCTCGCCCACGTGGCGCACCTTGTCCACGGCGATGCAGTGCTGTGTCGTCGGCGGGCTGGAGAAATCCGCGCACGGCCCCGTCACCTCCGCCGCCTCGGCGCCGGTCATGACGCAGAGCACACCGGGAAGCGCCTCGGCCTTGGACTTGTCGATGCTCACGATGCGGGCGTGCGCGTGGGGGCTGCGCAGCACCGCCGCGTGCGCCATGTTGGGCAGCGTCACGTCGTCGGCATAGGTGCCGGAGCCGGTGAGCAGGCGGGTGTCCTCCACCCGCTTCATGCTGTGCCCGATGGCGAAATACTTGGACTTGGGCTTCTCGCGCTGACGCGATTCGGGGATGTAGTGGCGTTCGCGGGTCATTGCCCCTCTCCCTGCATCCGTTCGGCGGCGGCCTGCACCGCCTCCACGATGGTTTGATAGCCGGTGCAACGGCAGAGATTGCTCGAGATCGCCTCGCGGATGTCGTCGAGGCTCGGGTTGGGTGTGCTCTCAAGCAGCTCGACCGCCGTCATCAGCATTCCGGGGGTACAGAAGCCGCATTGCAGGCCGTGCTTCTCCCAGAAGGCCTCCTGCAGCGGGTGCATGTCGTCGACCCCGCCGAGGCCCTCGATGGTGCGGACCTCCGCGCCCTCCGCCTGGACGGCGAGCATCAGGCAGGAGCGCGCGGCCTCGCCGTTGACCAGCACGGTGCAGGCGCCGCAGACCCCGTGCTCGCAGCCGACATGGGTGCCGGTGAGCCCAAGCTGCTCGCGCAGGAAATCGCTCAGCAGCATGCGCGGCTCGGCGTCGCCGGCGCGGTGCTCGCCGTTGACGACAAGCTCGACGGTGCGTGGCGTCGTCATCTCCGCCTCCCTTCAGTTGCAGCGGGAGGCGGCGTCGGCGAGGGCGCGCCGGGTGAGGCTACGCACCAGATCGCGCCGATAGTCCGCGTCCGCGTGAAAGTCTTCGTTGGGGTCGATGCTGTCCGCCGCCGCCGCAGCCGCCTGGCGGAAGGCATCATCGCCCGGTGCCGCGCCCGCAAGCGCATCCTCGGCAGCGCGCGCCCGGTGCGGCCCGTCGCCCACGCCGGCGCAGACGATCCGCGCGCCGGTGCAGGTGCCGTCCGCGACCTGGAGCGTCGCGCCCACGGCCACGTAGGCAAAGTCGCCCTTGCGCGGGCTCACCTCGTGAAAGCCCGCGCCCTGGCCGGCCGGCGCGCGCGGCACGCGGACCTCGACCAGCAGCTCGTTGGCTTCGGCCGCCGTAGAGAGCGTGCCCGTGAAGAAGTCCCCCGCGGCAACGGTGCGCGTGCCGCCCGTGCTCTGCAGCACCATCTCCGCATCGCTCGCGAGCGCCACCGCGGGCATCTCGGATGCCGGGTCGTTGTGGCAGAGATTGCCGCAGAGGGTGCCGCGATTGCGGATGGGACCGTGAGAGACATGGGGGTAGGCCAGAGCCATCAGCGGCGAGGCCTCGCTCACGGCGGCCGATTCCAGCACCGCCTTGTGCCGCACCAGCGCGCCCACCCTGAGCTGCCCGTCCTCCAGGCTAATGTGATCGAGGCCCGGCAGGCGGTTGATGTCGATCAGCACCTCCGGGTGCAGTGCCCGCAGGTTGAGCATCGGCACCAGGCTCTGGCCGCCCGCGATCACCTTGGCGGCGTCGCCGTGCTCGGCGAGCAGCGCCAGCGCCTCCTCCAGGGTCTCCGGACAGCAATAGTCGAACGGTGGCGGTTTCATCCATGTCCTCCCTTGCTCCGACCCGCCGCCCGGTGGCGAGCCGGCCAACTCCCTCTACCGGTCAGTCTAGAGCAAGCCCGCGCCCTGTTCCAAGCTGGGACCTACTCGGATGCTGACGCGTCGGCCTGACAGTCATCGCCCGGCATGGGGAACGTCCCGTCCGGCGTCGCCGGTGCCAAGTTGATGCGAACCAGGGCGAATTTGTCCAAGCCTGATTTTTGAGTTCTGCGCTACGAGTTGACCTTGGGTCTGGTCAGCGCGCGCCAACCCTGCTATGGATTGAGGCGACTGGATTCGCGGTGTTCTGCTGCGGATCGGCTTCGAGCAGGGGGACGGTTTCTACGGTGGATCTTTCCGAGGTCGATGTCGCTGCTGTCCGGCCGGAGGACGAGGCCCGGTTCCGCGCGCTGATGGAGGGGCATCACTACCTGGGTGCGTCTGCGAAGGTGGGGGCGACGGCGTGGTACGTCGCCCATCGGCGCGGCGAGTGGCTGGCGCTGGCCGTGTTTTCGGCTGCGGCGCGCAAGTGCCGGGCGCGGGACGAGTGGATCGGCTGGGACTTCCGCACGCAGCACGGGCGGCTGCATCTGATCGCGAACAACGCGCGCTTCCTGATCCTGCCGGGACGGGGTGTTCCGAACCTCGGCTCGCGGGTGCTGGGGCTTTGCGCGCGGCGCTTGGCGCGCGACTGGCCGGCCCGCTTCGGCCACCCCGTGCTGATGCTGGAAACATTCGTGGACGCGGCGAGGTTCCGGGGCACGGTCTACCGGGCGGCTGGATGGCTGGCGGTCGGCCAGACCCGCGGCTTCCGGCGCCACCGCTCGGGCTATGTCGCCGGCTCGACGCCGAAGCTTGTGCTGCTGCGCCCCCTGGTTCCCGACGCCTGCCGCCGGCTGTCCGCTGCCGGGCTGGATCGGGAGTTGTGGAAGAAAGGAGTTCCGAGAACCATGATCAGCGCCGCTCAGCAAGAGTCGCTCTACGCCTACTTCAAGGACATCGACGACCCCCGCACGCGCAAGGGACGGCGGCATTCGCTGCCCAGCGTGCTCGCGCTTGCGAGTGGCGCGACGCTCTGCGGCATGCGAGGCTGGAAGGCCATCTCCGAGTGGGTCGACGATCTCGGCGAGAAGGCGCTGGCCCGCTTCGGCGTGCGGCTGCGCGACGGGGTGCGCCGGCCGCCTTCGATGTCGACCATCCGCAATGTGGTGATCCGGGTGGACCCGGACCAGTTGGACGAGGCGTTGCGCAAGTGGCAGGAGGCCCACGGCTCAGGCGACGCGGCGCTTGCCATCGACGGCAAGACCCTGAGGGGGGCCATCGACGAGGACGGGACCCAGGCTCATGTCATGAGCGCGGTCGGGCACGAGACCAAGGCCACGCTCGCCCAAAAAAACTTCTCCTGAAAGTCGGGGCCGACGAGGAGACAAAGCGCACCAACGAGATCGGCACCGTGACGGCGCTGGTGGACCTGATCCCGAACATCGCGGGCAAGACGGTCACGACGGACGCGCTGCTAACCCAGCGCAAGTTCGCCCGCTACCTGCTCGACCGGGGCGCGCACTTCATGTTCATCGTGAAAGGGAACCAGAAGACCATGCGGGACGATGTGACGCTGCTCTTCGAAGAGGCGCCGGAGCGTGAGCCCGACTTCGAGGAGGAGGCCGCGCTGTCGCACGGACGCATCGAGCAGCGGGCAATCTGGACGAGCACGGAGTTGAACGGCTTTCTCGACTTCCCGGGCGTCGGCCAGGTCTTCATGATCGAGCGCTCCCGCCAGGACAAGAAGACCGGCGAGACCGGCACCGAGACCGCCTACGGGATCTCCAGCCACACGCCCGGCACGGCCAACGCGCAGAGCCTGCTCGCCCTCAACCGCGGCCACTGGTGCATCGAGAACAGCTCGCACCACTGCCTCGACTGGACCTGGGACGAGGACCGCAGCCGCATACGCACAGGCTTCGGCCCCGAGAACATGACCCGCCTGCGGCGCTTCGCCATCGGCCTGATCAAGGGCCGGGGGCTCGAGGTCGCCTCGACCGTGCGCAGGCTCGCCCGCAACGTCCGCGCCGTCCTCGACTTCCTGAAAATGACCGGGAACACCCAGCCGAGGACCGCAAAGCGCGCCGCGCCGGCCTGAACCCCGGCGCCCGGCAAGCCGGGCGCAAAGATCGTACCTGCCCTCGCTCCCGACCACGCCGGTGGCGCGATCCATCATGTCGGGGCACCGCCAAATCGCGACGGCACCGCCCGCACCGCCCACACGGTAATGCCAGAACCCTCTGACCGAACCGGATGCTCGGCCAGACCCCGCCGCAAACCCCGCAACAAAGCCGATCCGCACAACCCGTGGCCAGAACTCAACTGCCTACCAGCCGCTTGGACAAATTTGCCCTGTGATGCGAACCGACAGCACTGAAAATGCAGGGGAGATTGAGGTACAATACGGGAACATTCGAGTCGTTGGGGACGGCCCATGCGGCTTAGGAAAAGTACACTGAGAAATGGAGCATACGGGATGAGGTATCTCTTTTGCCATGCAGTGGGGATCGTCAACCCCAGATGGCTGCCCCGGTTCACCTACGACTTTTCGCTCCGCGAAACCGTTACGTTGGGGTGGAATATCCAAGTATGGAGACCTCGCGTTCGATTGGCCGCGACGGTTGTCGGTTGGTGCCTAGCTGTCATCTCTCTCGGGGCTTTGCTTTCGTAGAGATACGAACTAGGTGCCGAGCGAGCATCGTCCCGGAACGCATATGGTGGGCCGAATGGTGGGTTTTCGCAAAGATGTGCGGGGACGGAGGGTTCCGGAGAAGGTCGGGAGGCGGCTAAGTGCTTGAAGCGAATGGTCGGAGTGAGTGGATTTGAACCACCGACCCCCGCCTCCCGAAGATCCTCCCGGCGCGCTAAACCATTGAAATCATGGAGGGTATTCCAGCATTTAAAACCCTTCGTTGCCTTTCAGCGGTAGTATTTCCGCACGCGCGTGCGGAAACGATCACGCTCGCCGGTTGATCGCTTCCACCGCACTTTGCATGTGGTCAGGATGGTGGTGTCCGTAGGTCGTCTCCAGCAGTTCCACGGTCAGGCCGAAGAACCCGGCCGCGTGCCAGCGATCGGCACCCTTTTGCATTGCCCAAGTGATCGCGGTGTGTCGCAAGTCGTGCTTGGTGCAATGCTCGATGCCCGATGCCGCCAGCGCCGTGCGCCACGCTGTCTTGAGGCTACCCACACGCGCACCGCCCGCCTCGACGACGAAACGGCCGCCCTGGCGCTCCCAGCGCCGCAGGTGTGCTAGCAAGCGCGGCGGGACAGGCACGGGTGGAGTCCGCTTCTTGGTCTCGGCCTCGCCCGGCCCGCGCCGGTAGAGCACGCCCCTTTCGGAGTCCACCCAGCCGCCGCCCCCGAACGGCGAGAAACCGAGCCGCAGGATCGCGTCGGTGCGCGTGCCGGTGTAGAGCGCCACGAGAATGAAGCGCGCCAGATGCTTCGCCTTGGGGTTGCGGTAGGCGGCGCGCACGAGCTTCGCCGCTTCGTCGCGGGTCAACCAGCGGTCGCGAGGCGCCGGCTTGGCCGGGAGTCGTACGCCCGGCGCGGAGGTAATATAGCCTTCGGTGTGGCAATGCCGGATCGCCGCCCGCAAGGTGCTGAGTTCCTTGCGGATCGTGCCGGGCGCCCGGTCGCGTGCCTTGCCGTACCGCCGGCAAACCTCGCCAGTGATGCTCGACAAGGGCAGGGCCCCAGGATCGGCACCAGTGCCCGAATGCAATCGCCGATGCGGGCGGGGTCCTTGACGTGTGGCGCCCGCTCGGTCGCGTAGATCTCAAGCGCCTCGGCGACCGTCACTTGAACGGGATCACGGGGGCCGGTGGAGGGCCGTCCCCGTGTCGCGATGTACCGCGCGAAGGCTTCCTCAGCGCGTCGGCGGTCGCTAGTGCGCGTGCTGATGCGTCGTGAGCCGTCCCGAATTTCGTAGGTTCCGGCACCACGGGCATCGGAACGGCGGTACAGTCTTGCTCCTTCGGATTTACGCGGCATTGCTTCACAAACTCCCCCAGATCGTTTGGATCGATTCGGACGGCGCGGCCTATTTTGACGAGGAATCCCAACCGCTCAGCATCGCGGCGTAGTCCGCGAGCCGACACGCCAAGCTCGGCGGCGGCTTCCTCGAGGGTCAGGAGTCGAGGCATTCGTCTGCGTCCCTTCCGGGCTCGCGCGGCCCGATATGGGCGGCGGCCTGCGCCACCGATAGCATCCGCGGGCATGTCGCCGAGGCAGGCGTTCCATCCGTACTCATGGCGCCTCTTATCCTATCCCTCTGCGTCTCAAGCGTCTGATCGGACGCTTTCACGATCGTGCAGTCGAGTTTGTTGGCGGGGTCATCGTCGCTCTTGGTTGCGTCCTCACAACGGCCACGGCAGCGCTTCGTGCTGCGCGTGGCGCTTCGCCATCCGCAGCGCAACGTCGCCCTTGCGCGCGTCCGACAGACCGAGCTCGCGTGCGATGGACGCCCACGTGCGCCTCCCGCGTGCCTTGAGTCGATATGCTTGCCAACCCCTGTCCGAGTACGGTCGGCCCCGCCGAATCACGTCCCGAACCTCCTCGTCCGGGTTTCTTTCTTTTTTCAGGGAAGAACGCCGATCCCGAGCCTCGAGGATTGGCAGGCACCACGACAGTCGCGGGTCCCCGCCCCGCGCCGCTTCCTCAGCCAGCTTCTTCGTGTCGGTCACGTTCCAGCCCCGGCAACAGCGACACGCGCGTTCCCAACTGGGCCTTCTGAACTGACCCAAGTTATCGAGAACCCGATCGGCCGGTGACCCTTTCGGCGGCGGCGTCCACTTCAATTCTGTGCATTCCCGGCTGTCCACTTCAGTCCTCCCGATTCAACCTAAATCCCGCAGTTGGTTTCGGGGCCGATCACGAAAAAGCCTTGTAGGCTAGGGGCATGAGCGAATCGAAACAGGCCCTTGAGGCTCACCCTGCGGGTGATGGTCCCAGCACTGCGCGGGAGCTCGCCCGAGAGGCCGTGAAGGTGGACACCTTCGGCGGCACCGTCCACGTCGAATGGGACCCGGATGCGGCGGCCACACCGCTGGGTCATCTGGTGTTCTTCGCCGAATACCTGAAAGTCAGCGGCCGCTTCGACGCGCTGGTGGCGGACTGCCCGCTGCACTACACGAGCCCGAACGCGCCCTCGAAGCGGGACGTGCTGGGGACGGTGATGCTGTCGGCCCTCGCAGGACACTGGCGCTACGCGCACATCACGGCGCTGCGCGGCGACGGCGTCAATCCGTCGCTGTTGGGCATGACCAAGGTGGCGAGCGAGGACTCGGTTCGGCGCGGCCTGGGACGGATCGACGCGGAGGACGGCGCTTCCTGGCTGCACGGCCATCTCGACGACACGGCGCGGCCCTTGCTGAGCGAGCCGTGGGTTCTGGATTGCGACACAACGATCAAGCCGCTCTACGGCCACCAGGAGGGGGCTGTGGTGAGCTACAACCCGAAGAAGCCGGGCCGTCCGTCGCATGCCTACCATGCGTTCCTGATGGCGGGCACGCGCCTTGTTCTGGACGTCGATGTCGCGCCCGGGAACCGTCACCACTCGAAGAACGCGGCGCCTTCGCTGTGGGCCTTGCTCGACCGCCTCGGCCGTGAGAACTGGCCGCGGCTCGTACGGGGCGACAAGGACTGGGGCAACGAGGGCAACATGGCGTCGTGCGAGGGGGCGGGTCTCGACTATCTGTTCAAGCTGCGCCTGACCAAGGGCGCGCGCCGGCTTGCCGAGTGCCTGATGACGCGGGACGAGTGGACGGACGCGGGCCCGGGCTGGTCGGGGATCGAGGCCGAGCTTCGCTTGCATGGCTGGAGCCGGACGCGTCGCGTGGTGGTGCTGCGCCGTCGGCTTCCCGGGACGGTGGCGCTGACGCGCGCAGACGACGGTCAGGGCGATCTCTTCTGGGCCGACGCGCAGCCTGGCACCAAGGTGTGGGAGTTTGCGGTTCTGGCGACGTCTCTGGATCTGGAGGTTCTCTCGATCGCCCAGCTCTACCGGGATCGGGCGGACGCGGAGAACGGCTTCGACGAGTTGAAGAACCAGTGGGGCTGGGGCGGCTTCACCACGCGAGACCTGAAGCGCTGCCAGCACATGGCCCGGCTGATCGCGCTCATTTACAATTGGTGGAGCCTGTTCGTGCGCTTGGCGGACCCCGATCACCACCGCGAGGCGATCACCAGCCGACCGCTCCTGCTGCATGGGGTTGCCCGCCAGACCCATCACGCCGGTCAAACCCGGCTGACGGTGACGTCGAGCCACGGGCGGCGGGGGGCCGTGGTCGCGGCGTTGCGGCGGATCACCGGCTTCTTCCAGACTCTGCTGACAAGTGCGGAGCAGTTGAGCGCTGAGGATCGCTGGCGCCGGATCCTGGCGGAAGCGCTGAAGAAGTACCTCCGGGGCCGCCAGCCGGGTCGCCAGCCCTGGATTCCACCGCCTCGGCCTGCGCTGGCAGGCTGAAATTGAGCCCGGAAATCGACCGATCATCGCCCCCAACTGCGGGATTTAGGTTCAATCCTTCTGATTCTGTCCACTTGATGGGCAATTGGGGCGCTGGGATGTGCTGGGACCTGACGCAGTGCGGCCGCCGGCCGCAGGTCGGCCCCCCTCCCCGCTCTGCGCCGCCGGTCGAGCGTGCGCGGGCGTGTCGGCACGGCTTGGCGCTGCAGCCGGCGCTGGCCTTGAGTTTCGGGCCTGGCGCTGCTGTCGAGGCCGCACCCGCTCGCACCACGTCGGGGCGCCCGTCGAGGTGCCGGCGGAGCTTGGCTGGCCGATGTCGCGCGCCATCGAGGCGCCATGCGTTCCACGCGTGGCCGATGCGCCGGAAATTCGCATAACATCGTTTCTGGTAAATTCTGATCTATACCATTTCAACCACTTAGCCTGTCTTCGCGATTACGGAAGTGCCGCGCCACAAGATGTTGTAGTTGAAGCGCGCATGCTGCAGCGCACGCTGCGCTCTACGCGCATGGCGCGGCCGTGCGGCGCTAGCGTGTCTATGCATGCGGCGAGGCGCCTGTGAGGGGCACTTTCGGCGTCGGCGAGCGCGGTTTCGGATGCTTGGCGAGCCGTCGAGGCGTTCGGTGCAGGGGGTTCCGCGGGGGTCGGAACGCGCAAATTCGGGCGAACTGGGGTGCAACAGTGTTTGGTGGCTTAGTGCGGCATGGCGAAGCGGGGTGAAGACAGGATGCCTCGAGGCGCTTATCTCGGCGCGTAGGCGTACCGCACAGGGGTGTCGAGGCCGTCGCGGGGGGGGGGGGGTCTCGTCGAGGCGGCTTGCAGGCCGGCCGGGCGGCACCAGCGTGCTTCGGCGTCCGGCACTCTTGCGCGTCCGGCGGGGCGCGAAGAGGAGATCGACCGGATGTGCCGCAAGGCGGTCTTGTTGTGGAGTGCGGCGCATCTACGCGTGGGTAACGGGTAGAGGGACGAGCACCGTTCGAGGCTAGCGGCATGGATAGCGAGGGGCGCTTCTACGCTCGGGACGGCGGCTACCAGACGGCAGGGCACGGGCCGAGTTACGCGGCACCCCGACAGTGCCGCGGCCTTGGCCGTCCGCATGGTGCCGGTTTCGATGTTCTTCATCGACAGTGCCTGGAACTGGGCGATCCCGCTAGGACGGTCCTCGCCGATGCTCACTTCGATCGGGCCCGCCGCGCGACGTTTGATGTCCACGATGCGTGGGTCGCCGGAGGGGTTGACGTTAACGCCGAAGCAACTGTCGCCAAGGGTCATGGGTGCTCCCGTATCGCAGCGTCGCTTTTTGAGCGACCCGGGCAGCTCTACTACTCCCTGTTTCGAACAGGGGCAAGTTTAAATTAGAATACTCACCAATTTGGCAAAGTGCGCCCTTCTACAAATCTTTGCCAATTTGGCAAAATGGAGATAGCCCGTTGTTCCTTTAATGCTCCTCTTATCGCCAGCCATTCAGCCTAGAACTTTTTGCCTGCATGTGGGCTCACCACCGAGCCCCGGCGCCATCGGCTCCGGTTCGGCGAGCCAACACTTCCTCTCCTGATACGTCGCTGAACGCCTGATGTAGTGGGCCTCCTTCCCCACAACGTGGCGTGCGCATCGCTTTGTCACCTCCATCAGTTCTCCAGGCTCGTGCCACCATGCCGTACCATAGCCGAAGGCCTTCTCGGCCTAGATGCGCGCAATTCTCCTCGAGTAGTTCCATCGTTAATCTTTGCCAATGTTCTCTCTCATGCACAAGGACTAATTCACGATTCTCTGACTAGCAGTTAGCGTGCAGAAGATTCACCATCCCTCTGTCGTTAGATTCATCCCCCTGCACGTGATTTACCCCCTTCTGCGAATTGTTCATCCTGCACACACCAGCGTTTTTGCACTCCTTGGTTGGATCGAGATGACGACCATTGAGGCCAAATTCGCGACGGTGTGAGATGTACAGGGATACAGATAGTCGGAGTGACGTAATGGCCCCCTAAGCAAGGGCTATGTAGCTATCGAAGTTCTCAGGTGCCCGAGGGCGGGCTGCCCGGGCCCGAACCTCGAGTTGGGTGAGTTCGCGCGTGGCTGCGCGCGCGTATGCGGCGATGCACCTTTTATCGACGGCGCCTGCGATGACGTTGGGCTCGACTGCTTCTCGGCGCGCCGCCTGAGACAGCATCAGGCCGCCAGTCTCGGTACCGGTTTTCATGCCAAGGTCGGATACTTGGCTCCGCTACGTCGGTCGCCCATCGTGGTGAACCAACCGGCCGTGCATTACCATTCAAACGAGACTATTCAGTGGGCGCCGGTCACCCGAGGATGCGACAACGAGTGATCGAGCCGCCGCACTGCCCTCGCGGCGAACACACCCGAGAGAAGGTTTCCTGTGAACGTTCAGACGCACGACGCGCTTAGATCCAAGATCTGGGAAATCGTGAACCGGCTCAGAGGGCCGTACCGGCCTCCTCAATACCGCCCGGTCATGCTGCCCATGGTCGTCTTGCGTCGCCTCGATTGTGTCCTGGAGCCAACCAAGGATGCCGTTCTGAAGGAGCGTGACAAGCTCGAGGCGCCGCAGATGCCCGAGGCGGCAATGGAACGCCTGCTCGACAAGGCCGCTGACCCCCAGCGGAAGCATCCGCTCTACAACACGAGCCCCTACACCTTTGCCCGGTTGCTCGGCGATGCCGAGAACATCGCGCCGAACCTCGTGTCGTACATCAACGGTTTTTCCCCGACCGCGCGCACATCTTCGAGCGGTTCAAGTTCGCCGATCAGATCGAGAAGCTCGACGCCAGCAACCGTCTCTTCACCATCGTCCAGGTGTTAACGGCGGCGGAATAATGGTCCACGCGGAGCGGCCGGCCGGTTTGGTCGCGGCGGCGCAAGAATGCGCCACCTATGGCCCTTGTCGGTTGTGGCGAGGGGCGGGCGATGTACGGCGTGGAACTCTTATGCGGCGGTTCGACTGGCGGTTGTCGAGGAGGGTCTGAGCCACAGGGTAGCGGGCCGGCGGTTTGGTATCGACCGTCGCACGGTGAAGAAGATGCTGAGCTATTCGGCGCCGCCGGGGTATCGGCGGACCAAGCCGGTGCGGCGGCGAAGCTGGAGGGCTTCACCGGCATCATCGACGCGATCCTGGAGGCGGACAGGGCCCCGGACGTGCCACGCAAGCAGCGGCACACGGCGCATCGGATCTTCGAGCGGCTGCGGGACGAGCACGGGTTCACGGGCAGCTACACGATCGTCAAGGACTACGTCCGCTCGCAGCGGCAGTCCGTGCGCGAGGCCTTCGTTCCGCTGCATCAGCCGCCGGGCCATGACCAGGTCGACTTCGGCGAGGCGGTGGTGGAGGTCGGGGGCATTCGCGAGAAGATCGCCTTCTTCTGCCTGATCTTGCCGCATTCCGACGTCTGGTTCGTGAAGGCCTGTCCGAAGGAGACGACCGAGGCGTTTCTGGACGGCCATGTCAGCGCCTTCGCCTTCCTCGTCGGGGTGCCGCGCTGATCCTCTATGACAACACGACGCTGGCGGTGGCGCGGATCCTCGGTGACGGCACCCGTCAGCGCACCCAAGCGTTCACGCATCTTCAGTCGCACTACCTGTTCCGCGACCGCTTCGGCCGGCCCGGCAAGGGCAAGGTGGAGGCGCTGGTGAAGACGGCGCGGCGCACGTTCATGGTGCAGATCCCGAAGGTGGCCGATCTGGACGTTCTGAACGAGCGGTTGCTGGCGCGCCGCCTGGAGCAGCTCGACGCACTGGAGCAGGGCGAGAAGGCGGCGGCGCTGCGGGGATGGAAGCTCGATCCGGCCTTCGATGCGCTACGCCGCCTCCTGGAGGCCCGCTTCGGGCCGCGCGGCAAGCGGGACTACATCCAGACCCTGCGCCTGCTGGAGGACTTCCCCGAGAACACGGTGACGGCCGCGGTGCAGGACGCGGTGAAGTGCCGCCTGATCGGCTTCGATGCCGTCAAGCACCTGCTGCTGGCGCGCATCGAGAAGCGCCCGGCCCGTCTCGACCTCTCACGCTACCCGCACCTGCCCCAGCCCTTCATCGCCGCCACTCGCAGCGCCGACTACGCCACCCTGCTCGTCGCAGGAGCCGGCCATGGCTGAGCCGCCCCGCATCCTGCTCGAACATCACCTGAAGAAGCTCAAGCTGCCGACCTTCCTGCGCGAATACGAGAAACTGGCCCGCCAGTGCGTGGCAGACGGCCTGGATCACGTGCAGTTCCTCGCCCGACTGGTGGAGATGGAGATGATCGACTGCGAGCGCCGCCTGGTCGACCGCATCACCCACCATGTCCGTATCCTGGAGATGAACGGCGAGAGCTACCGGCTCAAGCAGAGCCGATCGCGGCGCCGGCCTCCTTCCGAATAACCCCGCTTGCCCCCGTGGGCCCACAGGCCCAGCCTGCGCGCGGGCCGCCGCCAGCCGCGCCGAGGGCGCGGCGCCCCGCGCGCGGGTCCCTCCCGTGGACTACGGGGACAAGCTACCGCCGAGACCGTGGTACAATTTTACTCCGCCGCATGGAGTGGGCCCTTGGGGGCGGACAGTTTAATGCGGCGGATTTGACCGGGTTGCGGGTGTGTTCCTCCTCGAAGCGGTTGGGGCTTAGGTAGCCGAGCGCCGAGTGTAGGCGCCTCTCGTTGTAACTGTCGATGAAGCACGGCAGGTGTTCCGCAACCTCGTCTGTGCTCTCGAAGGCCATGGGGTAGACGCCCTCGACCTTCAGCGCCTTCATGAAGCTCTCCATCATGGCACTGTCGTAAAGGTTGCCGAGTCGCGCCATCGAGGGTTGAGACGTGGCCGCGAAAAGACGGCGTCTGACCGATGCCAATGTCGCGAGACTGGCGCCGGCGGCCGGCGAGTATACGGTCTGGGACACGCGTCACGCTGGTCTCGGCGTACGCGTCCGGCCGTCGGGTCACCGGACCTTCGTGTATCGGCGGAATGCCGAAGGCGGCGCGCGAAGGATCACCCTCGGTCCTGCCGTGCTGCTGGGTGTCGAGGAGGCGCGCGCCAGGTGCATCGCCATCGAGACCGGGTCGCAGACCGGCCGAATGCACCGCAGCGCGGCCCCGACGTTCGCGGATTTTGCCGCAGGTGTGGGGCGGACGTGTTTCGACCGGGGCAAGCCGTCGACGCGTAAGGCTGCGGCCAGGATTGTCGATGCGCGCCTGCTTCCTGCCTTCGGAACGTTACCGCTGGACCGTATCACCCGCGCCGGCGTCACCCGCTGGTTCGACGAATACAGCTTGACCGCACCGGGCGGGGCTAATAACGCGTTGAGCCTGCTCCGCCGGATACTGAACCACGCGGTTGCGGCCGGCCACCTTCAGTCGAACCCCGCCAAAGGTGTGAAGTGGAACCCCCGTCCGAAGCTCACTCGATTCCTGTCGCGCGACGAAGTCGCGTGTCTTCACCGCACACTGGACCGGCACGTTACCCAAGTTGGCACTTTTGTCCTACCCATGTCCTTTATCGTGTTGATGTAACGCGATATTTCTCTCGGCCGGTTCCAACATGGCACTACATTTTGTTGGATTCTGTCAGTTCGGCAGGCGGGTCCTCGTGCGGTGGATGGCGGGGTCCACGCCCGCCGCCGAGGAGATTGCGGCAACCTCAGCGGCCGGGCGCGTGTCCTGTCGATTGACGATCAAGGTGCCGTCGGTCTGGCGCAGGCGCGTGGTGATCCGCACCCAGGTCCGCATGCTCTCGCGGATCGATGCCCAGCACTTGTGGATGTCCCGCGCGGCCAGCCGGGTACGGATCAGATGCACGGCGTGGTAGGCCAGCACGGCGATCAGCAGGTGGGCCGCGATGCGCCGGTCGAGCTGGTGCCAGATCGGGCGAAGGCCGAGTTCGGATTTCAGGCTTCGGAATGTCGCCTCGATATCCGTGATCCGCCAGTACGTCCGCAGGACCGTCTCGATATCCCAGTCGACGTGGCTGGTGCGCAGCACATAGGCGCCCGCGCCCTCATCGGCCTCGTCGTATCGCGGCCTGCGCTTGAAGCGCACGGCGGTGGCATTGGGGCCGGTGTCCGCCTTCTCGACCGTGATCTCGTAGTGCCTGGCGACGGCGGAGAAGCGCTGCTTGAGGCGGCCTATGCTCTCCAGCACCTTGTCGTAGCGCTTGAGGCGGCCCTTGACCGCAAGGCCGCCGTGGAGCCTTTGCAGCGCCGCCTCGAAGCGGTTCCGCCTCAGGCCGATGATCGCGTTCTCGGCCTTCTTCTTGCCCTCGCTGACGACGTAGAGCCGCGCCTCGCCGTCCTCGCTGGCAAGCCGCCAGGCCCGCACCTCGTGGCGCGCGCTGGTGATCAGCAGGGCCTCGGGTCCGCCCTCGGGCGGCGCAGGCCTGGCACCGCGGCTGACCGCGATCCAGTCGTAGCCCTGCTCGCCCAGCCAGACGATGTTCTCCTCGGTGGCGATGCCCGCGTCCATGACCACCGTGGGCTTCGCCGCCGTGCCGCCGCATACCGCCTCGAGCCGGGCCAGCGCCTCGTGCAGCGTGCCCGGCTCGCTCACGTTGCCGGGCAGGATCTCGCAACTGCGCGGGAAGCCCGCACCGTCGAGCGCCAGCGCCAGCGTGATGAGGGGACAGTCGTCGCGCTTCTGCTTGGAGCGCCCGAACCTGGGAAGCTCGCCGTCGGTGTGGCCGTGGTAGTGGACGTTGGTGAGATCGTAGAAGGCGATCGTCTCGGGCAGGTCGAGCAGCGCGCGCTCACGGTTGAACAGTTCCCTCTGGATGGCGGCCCGGTGGCGCCAGAGCAGGTCGCCGATGCGGTAGAGCGTCTTGCGCCGCAGCGCCTTGCGGTCGCCCTCCAGGCCCAGGAGCTCGGCGGCCGCGCTGTCGTGGCGGAGCCAGCGGCTGGTATCACGCTCGCTGGCGGGATGGACCATCCTGGCGACGATCAGCGCGCTGGCGATGCGTCCGTCGCGGCCCTTGATGTCGAGGCCGTGGAGGATTTCGGCGAAGCCAAGGTCGTCGAGGGCCTTGAGGCACAGGCGCTCGCAGCCGACGGTGCGCGGGTTCTCATGCTCCAGGGTATCGAGGTCGACGGTGGCGATCTCGGGCTTGCGCGCCTCTTCCTGCATCGCCTCGGCACGGAACCCCCTGGCCCTGAGCTTGGCGACGATGTCCTCGGCTGCGGCCTGCACGTCCGGGACGGCTTGGAGCAGCGGCGGGCGGCCGTGCAGCAGCGCCTCGGCGAGTTCGGCCACTTCGCGCCATTTCTCCTTCGGCACCGGATAGTCGGTGCCGAGGTTGAGGAGCGTGCGCTGCCTGACCTTGTCGCCGATGCGCTGGGAGAGCACGAGGCGATGGCTTCGGACGGGCTTGCCGTCGGTGGTGTGGGTCTTGGTTGCCCTGATGAACATGTCGCCCGTCGCGAGATTGTTGCGAGGGGCCAAGATTTGTCGGCTTGGGGTCTGGGGTCAAGGGAAAATCGTCAATACCTAACAACTCCTGGCACTACAACGCGCTTCCAGCGCCTCAATTACACATATAGTGGCATCATCTCGGAGCTACCCCAATATGTGGTACTTCGGTCCGCAAAATATGGGCAGACCGGCATTGAGCAACCGGAAAAAGTGCCAACTTGGGGTTAGCGAACGGCCGTCGTGCGCGAGGCAAGCGGACGTCATCCGTCTTCTGCTGCTGACCGGCTGCCGAAAGAGCAAAATCTTGATCCTGCGCTGGCAGGACGTGGATGGGAACACCATCAACCTCGACAATGCCAAGACGGGACCGAGGCGGGTCTTCCTCAACGCGCCGGCCCGCGCCATCCTGGAGCGGCAGCCGCGATCGGGGAGCGCTTACGTCTTCCCTGCACCGACGGATCCCGAGCGGCCGCTCTCGCGCGACTTGCCGCTCTAGCGCAAGGTGCGCCAGGAGGCCCGGATCGAAGACGTACGCCTGCACGACCTGCGCCACTCTTGTGCGTCATACCCTCTTAACCCACCGTATTCCTTGAGTTTATTTTTCTCTCAAGAAATCCGTAACCGTATAGTTACCGGATTCGATCGTATTGTAGGCGGCGCATGCCGCGCCTCTCGCGCTATCCCCACGATTCTCCGGAGTCGCGCGATTCCAGCTATCGCCAATTTCGTCGCACTTCTCCGCTACCCCGGCGGCGCCGTCAGCACGATATCGTAGTCGTCGAGGACATCCGGAAATCCGGCGCGTCAGACACCGTCTGGGTGAGCGTCAGCGACGGCCTCCCGCCCGGGCTCCCAGGCGAACGAGTCCGAGAGGCCCGGTCGCGGAAGCCCCGCGATTCGTGGGCCAGCAGCCCGCGCCCGCTCACCTCCGCCGACACCCCGCTCGCCGGGTGCCCGCCGCGGCTGGCAAGCGAATTCACGGTGGCGGGCACGGCGCGCGCGCCGAAATGGTGTTTCGGCGCCACGCGACGCCGGCCCCGGTCCCGGCATTGAAGAATGCCGCACTCGAATTGATCACGCGGTCCGGGTTCAATCCTCGGGCGCCAGCGGAAGCGGAGCAAACGACATACCGTCGAGATGCCCGGAGGATCGAGAGAACTGTCAGGCCGTTGCGATCCGTCGGGAGACCGCGGTGCGGCGCCGACATCGTGCGTTATGCTTGACGTAATGCGGATAGGATCGCTACGGTGGAAACCGCGTGGCCGTCAGGGGATCGGATGCGTCGTGATCGTCGGCTTCAGGTACAGGAGGACCGATGCGTTCTATCGCGGGCGCCGGGTCGCGGCCTTTTCCGGTTTCGCGCGGACCGCCTCGCGCAAGCTCGACCAGCTCGACGCGGCCACGGCACTCGGGGACTTGGCGCGCCCCGGCAACCGTCTCGAAGCGCGCAAGGGGCAGTGGAGCATCCGCATCAACGACCAGAGGCGGATCTGCTTCGAATGGCCCGAGGGCAGCCCCGGCCCGACCGGGGTGGAGTTCGTCGACTACCATTGAGAGGAGGCACATGATGCGCGAGCCAATTCATCCGGGCGAGACGCTGCGCGAGGACCTCGACGCGCTGGGGATGAGCGCAGCGGAGCTTGCGCGGCGCATCGAGGTGCCGGTGAACCGCATCACCGAGATTCTCAACGGCCGGCGCTCGGTCACCGGCGACACGGCGTTGCGCCTGGGGCACTTCTTCGGGACCTCGGGCGAGTTCTGGCTCAACCTCCAGAAGCTCTACGAGCTGCGGTGCGCGGAGCGGGAGAACGGCGCGGCGATCGCCCGGCTACCGACCCTCGACGCCGGCAACGACCTGCACGTCGCGGGCTGACCGGCGCCGTCCGGTCAGCCATACGCGTCGCGCGTAAGGGCGCCGGGCGGTCCGGCGGGTTCATGGGTGTGACGCTGATGGCGGTGGCCCATGCCGTCGCGAACGGCCATGCGACCGATGTAGCGTTCTTCGGCGGGATCGCGGTTTTCGCCCTCGTCAGCTACCGCTACCAGGTCCTGTGCAAGCTAGCTGGCGACCCCAAAATCAGGCGGTTCGATCCGGTGACGGCCTTCGTGCCGTTCACCCGCCGCGGAGCGGTGCGCAGGCTGATAGATCTGTTCCCGCTCGCCGTGATCGCCGGCATCGCCGTCGCCCTCGTCTCCCGCTTCCTGCGACACTTGACTCTCGTCTGCCCTTCGCGACTACTCGGACACTCCACACTCCACACATCCTCGAGCTAACCGCCAATCGCCGATGACCATTGCGAGCGAGAACACCGGACTTCGTGACCCGTGCGACGAATTTCGCTCGATCATTTCGCACGCACCCCCGCGCGCTCTGGAACGCCTCGCACAGTTTGCTCTCGGGTCATTGCTAAGTGCTTCATTCCGGCATGCCCGCTCCGGTGATCAGGGAGGGGGAGATGGGGGCGCCTCGGCCACCAGCGGACGAAGTCTTGTATTCGAAGCCCGCCGCTACGGTCCTGACACGAGGCTGGATGAACGTGCCATCCTCGGCGAAATCACCCAGGCCGCCAGACGCCACCCCGATCTCGAAGCCTGGATTCTCGTTACAACCCTTGAAGTCCCGCAGCAGCTCCAGGACGCCATGGACGACACGGCCCTTGAGCTCGGCATCGGCGCCATCTCAATCGATTGGTTGCGGTGTCCGCTACCCAAACTCGCCGTCCTCGCCGCGACCTGCCCCGACCATTTCGGTGACGAGTTCGGCCAGCGACACAGAGCCCTGCTCGAGCAGATCGCCGAGTTGCCCGGCTACGCTCCCACGCTGGAGGCCATCGAGAGAGAGTGCCGAAGCTGGTTGATCGGCTACGACGCGGTTCGCGATGCCAGTCACAGACGTGTCCGCGACATCTGGAGTTCGCGCCAAAGAGCGCAGGCGAAGTTCCACCAGAACGTGGCCGGTGGCGAAGAAGCCGCGCAACACGTGCGCCGCTCACACTCGTTTGATCGCCTGGACGACTGGTTCGATAGCTCCGACGGGGGTGAAATCGCTGCATTGCTCGGCCGCGATGGCGTCGGCAAGACCTGGGCCGCACTTGATTGGCTCCAATCTCGGCTGGACCGTTTGCCGATCGTCGTGCTCGCTCCGTCCTCAGCCCTCGGCAGCGCCCATCCCGAGGAAGGCAATCCGGTGAATTTCATTGCCCGCTACCTGCACGAAGTATCGGGCGTGCGCGATGTTTCGTATTGGGAGGAGCGGGTCGCGCGCCTTCTCTCCCGACCAGCCGACGAAGGTTCCGTCTTCTTCTTGTTTTTCGACGGGCTGAACCAGCAACCTTCTCGCGACTGGACCGGTCCTCTTGAACAGTTGGAAGACGCTCCTTTCCATCAACGTACCCGAACGCTCATTTCCACACGCACGACCTTCTTCGAGGAACGCCTCCACGGGCTACGGCGCCTAATCGCTTCCCCCTATCGGATCGACATCGGGAGCTACGACCTGGCTCCCGGCGGCGAATTCGACCGCAAACTGGCGCTCGCCGCACTTTCCCGTGACGACTTGTCCGATCACCTCATCCGCCACGCCGCGGTTCCGCGCATGTTCGATCTCATTGTCCGTCTGAGGTCCGACCTGGGCAGCGTTGCAGATATCACCGTCCACCGCCTTCTTTGGGCATACGGCGCGTCCGCAATTCAGGATTCATCGGTGGGCGCATTCAGCGAGCAGGAATGGCGGCAGTTCCTGTTGGAACTGGCAACAGACTACAGAAACGGCGTCCATCTCTCGACGCGTCGACGTATCGAGACCCTGACCGCGTCGACCACGCGGTCGCCGGATCAGCTCTACCATCGCGTTTCAGGCGTGATCGACGGCATATTCACCACCCTGGACCGAGACGGTGATCCGCATTTCGACCCCGATTTCGTATCTCACGCCCTAGGTCTCGCCCTCGTTTCCAAATTGGAAAAGGCCGATTCGGGCGAACAACCAACAACAACCCTTGACCAGTTTCTCGACCCCATAGCGGGCTATGACGACCGTGCCGAGATTCTCCGTGCCGCAGTGAGCATCGCCCTTCTGCGACACGACGTCGAATTACCGGCGTGGCTCGGCACTCTATGTACCCGTTGGCTTCATTCTCAGAACCTCCCTGAGACACATCTGGGCGACGTGGAGATTCTGGCACCCGAGCTAGTGACGCCGATGCTCGATGTCATCGAAGCCTCCACCGGGCATTCCCTCACGACGCCAAGGCAGATTGCTATCGCTGCCGTCGCCACCGTCGACCCGACCGATTCCCGCGTTGCAGCCACCATCGCCGAACGCGGATCCAGATGGCAGAGCTACATCTCTCTCGAAATCCGGGGAGATAGGTCCGATCGAGGCGAGGACTCCTTCCATGCACAACGATGCAGACGGCTCAAGGAGCGCATTGGCACAGCGGAATCCGGTCCCGTCACCATCGCCGACCGCGAGTTCGAGATCGTCGAGCGAACCGACGACGACTTGATCGTCGCTGCCGCGCAGCTCTTGCAGGGCCGCCCACTCGAGTCCGCCATCGAGTTTTTCGTTCGCGGCGCAATTCACTCTGCTGTTGTTGGCGGAGGCGTTCCACAGGAGCCCCTGTCCTGGCTCAACATTCTCAATAGCGTCGACCCTCAACAGACCGCCGCCACGCTGCGATCCGCGTCGCAAACGATACGATCACTTACCCCCCAAGCCGGCCATCATCGCGGCCTCAACGCTCGGATCGCCTCCTTGCTGCTGTGGCGAACCGGCTACTCCGAAGATGCAGAGGAGGCCTGGAGGACGGACCCGAAGATCGATCACTACCATCAGTACGAGACCGACTACATCCCTGATCCATCCCGGTCTTTCTTCCGCCTCGAACGAAGGCACGCCGCGATGGTGCTTTGCGACAAGACACTTGCCATGTTTGGCCGGATCGACAGAGCAAAGGATGCGTTGCTCGACCCGAGTTTTGACGTTCCCCAAGCCTTCGTCGACGAGCTGGCGTCGATTTCCGAGAGCTTCGACTTCAGTCGGACAGCAACCGGCCGTGGCCGGACGTCCGAAGATCTCCGGTGGGAACGCCTGTCTCTCGCTCTTGCACGATGCGCTCCAAGCCGCCTCGCCGACTGCGAACGCACGCGCCTGCAGCAATTCGCGGACCGCTCCGCTGATGAGCGTTTCGGTTCCGCACTCGTCGCACCGCAATCCATGCTCCTCGTGGGGGGCGACGAAGGCAAAGCTCTACAAGCTTTGAGAGAGCGCGTGAGCGGCGAGCCGGACCAGGACGATCGCGCGATCCAGACCAACCTGCTTATCGCTGAAATGCAGCCCTTGTCCCCCACGGATCAGGTAACGAGAATCTTGAATTCCGATCTGGAGGTCTTGGTCCTGGAGCTCGGACGCGCCTGCGATTCCCCGTCCGCCAGCGAACTCGATCATCTGGTCGATTCCACCCACGGGGACGACCGGATGTTGCGCCGATTGGCAACCGTTCTCGCCGAGCACGACCTGGACCTCAGTCAACGCTCGTTCGACGCCTTCTCCGAGCTCCTTTTCTCCGACGATGCCGACGGCGCTTGCGGAGCGGCATGGTGGCTGCTTGGCTCCAACGCTCCCGAACGCTTGGGACATCTCCTCGACCGAGCGAGCTGGTCATGGTCGTCCTCCAAGCCGGACATGGAGAACATCATGGGTTCGAAGGCCATCGCCGCCTCGAACCGTGGTTCCAGTTTTTCGGACTTCGCGGCGCAGCTCGCGCCCTCCCAGCTGCTTGAAGCCCTGGCGCAGGACGAGCGGTCACGAAAAGAAGCAAAGCTCGCCGGCGATTTGCTCTCGGCCGCGCTCTTCCAGTACCGCGAAGACGCCCCCGAATCGGGCCTCGACATCTTTCACGACTACGAGGCGGCCGCCACCGGCAACTACAACTTCACGATCGGCGACATCGTCGAAGATCGCGGCAACCGCGACGATATCCTCTCGTTCTTCGAACGCGCCAGTCGTCCGGAGCAATACGCGGAGCGCCGACAAGAGATTATTCGGTCGTACATTGATGCAGTCAGGCAGGCTCGGCGGAGCGGCGCACAGCTTCTCCATGCTCACTTCGAGCCGGAAGACTTCGACCTCATTCTCGATCTCTATCCGGAAGCGCTTGAGCGATGGCTTGAAGGCATGGACCCGCCTTCCGCCGAATTCCGCAGAAGGGTCCGGCTGGCGGAAGGCTTTTTCGTCGGCTTGTGCGAGGCGGTCCTGAAACGCGACCCATCCCGCGGCATTCCTCTTTGGCGTATCTTGCGACCATCCTTGGCCACCCGGTTCATCGACGGGACAGGAGTCGACAGGCTGAAATACGCCCCGTTTGCTGCACCGCCATGTTCCCCAGTGGATGCAGTCCTCGCCGACCTCTACTCGCCCGACGAATCCCCCACCGATGACGACCTGTGGGACATCCTCGTCGCGGCGCGCCGTTCAGGCCGGGTCGACTGGCTGGAACGGATGGTGTCCCGAGACGAGCTCTCGCACTATCCGGCCCACAGGCGTCGTGCGGCGTTCCTGCGGCCCCTGCTCACCCGTCCAGACATCGCGGGCAATGAAGCCTGGCCAAGCAGCGAGCCCATTGGCGGGTACCAGGAGATCCGTCGCCAGTCATGGATCTTGGGCCAGAGAGAGGCGTTCGCCGCCCACTGGCTGCGCAAGTTTGCGGAAGCGGATACCCCCGAGACCGCTCACGCTTCCTGGGTCCTGTTCACCGCCTGCAGCGACCGACGCATCCGCACCTGGCTCTTCAAGGATTACGACCGATACACGGCAAGCAACGGGCCCATCGAATCGGCAAAGCAACGATTCTTCGAACACGAGCGGAATCATCTCAAGAGCGCGATATCGGAGAACGAAAAACTGCTGGCGAAGAACTTTACCGCGCAGAGGATCTCCGAAGCCCTGCTGCCGTGGAGGGCAGGATAGCGTCGCCTTGCACCATCACCGTCCGCCTCCGGCATGTTTCAGGTGGATTCCCCGCATCGGTGGAATTGCGGCTCTCTGTTGCAGCTCCAATTCGCGCTCGGCCGACTTCGGTTCCGGGGTCCTATCCGGCTCTGGCGATCGCCCCGCGTTCCGGTCCCTGCCACGCTCCATGTCTACTTCCCTCGCCACCTCCGGGCTCTTCGCCTTCCCGTCGCCAAAAGCGACCGGGAGAATCTGCGCAGGGACGAGCTGGAGACCTACAAACTTCTGGCCGACGGGTATCTGGCGCCGGACGAAAAGGGCCTGGCGTCGGTGCACGAAGCCGCGCCCACAGGGTGACGACGAAATCACTACCCGTTGAGTTCCACACTCCACGGCAGCACCTTCGCTTCCTACACCAAACCGACACCTCCAGCTGTCAGGCAATTGCCCAAATTGTAAAACCAGTACGCCATCATTCAGGACACTCCGCAACCACCCTCCACTTTCCGTCCGGCTGCTGTTCCTTAGTGGCACTACAACCATCAGACTGATAGTCGCTCACGACTTCATCAGCCTCCCCTTCGGTCGGGATGCCCTCCATCGTGTACGTTGGCGCCATTGCAGGTTCTCCTTCCTTCCCTACAAACCCAATCTCTTGACGACTTCTACTCGAAGATCAGCAAACTCTGCGGCTCTAACAAAATTAGCTAGTCGTCCTGCCCCAGTTGCCAGACCCAAGTTTTCCATTTCCGACTTTATTTTATTCGCATTCTCTGCATTCACTTCGCCGCCGGGCTTCCAAAAGCTTCGCAGCTTATCTCCTGCGGCATCCCTAAGGTAGGAAAATGTTGTTAGCTGGTTCAACTTATTGTTGTTGCTTTCTAGCTCGCTTCCTGAGTTTGCCGCAATACCTGTCAAGGCCGCCACGATTGATCCGGCACGTGCGTATCTCTGAATATCACCCAACGCTTGATCCAATGAATATTTATTCACGTCTTCTTCATTCAGCCCCGCACGAATTTGCAACAACGCTGCGCTGCGCTGATTCGCCATTTCTGTCATAATCACAGGCAACGTCTTTTCCATGAAAAGATGCTTGTCCAGTGCACCCTTGGCGCCTACTAGGCCGGAATTCGCCGCTCCCAACGCTGCCTTGGTAGATGCGTTTCCGACAGTTGCCGTAAGACCACTCAATGCGAGAGAAGCCCAATCCGTTCCCACACCCAACCCGATACCTAGATCGAACAAGTTCTGTTCATATTCCTGAAACCGTATATCATAAGCCCGAATCTGAGCGTTTATGATTTCGTTTCGTAAGTTTATTTTTTCGACACCCGTCGCACTATAGTATTTCTCGTAGGTCTCCGGAAGGAAAGCGAATCTCGTAGATTCCAATTGCCCCGTGGACTCGAATGGTGCTTCTGGAAATGCGCGAAACCCAGCGCACGCGCTCAATGACACCAGCAGAACACCGCTCAAGAAAATGCTCGCAAGGCCTCTCATTTCTCAGGTCTCCACAAAGTCATCCAGGACATGGCGCTTCAATCACATTCATGTATATTTCGCCATCTACTGTTCCTTGGCAACATCCAAGCTTCCTTCAGATCGACTAAAGATACTATGCAACGCTCGGTAGCCCTGGCTCAATGCTGGCGGTCTCGATCGGATTTCCGGTCATCTCTCCAACGATTTCCGCAGCTTCCGTGGCACTGCTCATATACGCGGTATACTCACTTGGCGCGCATGTTTGGCTTGCTAGACCTAAGGTCCTGTCTTGGGCCGCTTGGTCTTTCCATTCCGCTGAAGTGGCAACTGATGAAATAAAGGCGACCTCTAATGATCGTACTTTATCCAGTTTCGTATTTAGCTCTCGAAAGAGATTGTTGCCAACATACTTCCCACCAACGTAAGCGCCTTGACTGACACCAATGAGAGTGAGATACGCATCGTCAATGACAAACTTTGAAAACGCTTCTGCATCGGCCGCAGTGGCGCCCTTGTAGAGAAGCGAGATTCCTACGACCAACGAGAAGCCTACTGCCTGAAATCTAGCAATATCGAATCCTTGATCAGAGGCAAGCAGGTCACTAATCTCCGGCTTACGGTCAGAGGGCACACGCGTAAAGTCTTGCTTGATCCATTTCTTTCTTTTGGCCCAAGCCCAATTCTCGCCAGTTGCCCGGAAACGGGTGGAATCTGTGATCTTACCCACACCGGCGCCGACAATCGCAATACCCAGAAGTCCGAGCACGGAAGTGTCGATCGAGATGAGCTCCCCTTCTTGTACCGCCCAGTAGATTGCCAACCAAAGCACGATCAAGGTAAAGAAGAAAACCTGAGCGCTGGATAAGCTGGCCTTGCCGCTGGAATCAGATACAATTTTGAGGGGGTTGAAAACGACTCTATGCTTCCACCGTTTCCTGACGGCGAAGCTCGATAAACCGTAGAGAATCAGTACTAGCGCAGTCGCGATAATCGCATCAAGAATACTGAACACCGTTGTGCCTCCCTTTCGCCTAGCGTGGCGCTCCGGTTGCTTGCCTATACCATATACCGCCGTCGGCAAGCCAGAATTCCTATCTGCTGCGATGGATCGGACGAGGTGGATCGATGAATCCTTGTCGAGTCGCCCGGCTTTCCACTGGAGGGAAGAGCTTCTGGGCACACGTTTGCCAAGGTTAAGGGTTGGGCAGGCTCTCTCTCGAGAGCCTGCCCAACCCTTTTGAACGAAGCCGCGGGCCACGAGAGGCGAAGTTGAGCTATGTGGAAAGTGCGCTGATGTCAGCGTCAGGCGGCATCCACCGGCAGCAGAGTTGCGCATAAAATCGACGCTCGCGCCGGTCTTTCGGCAGGCATGCGGGCGCACGCTGCGAGGACTGAGCGGGGTGTGAGCCGAGGGCTGTCAGCCCGGCTCAAGCGGAGACAGGTTCGGTCGTGCGTCGGCGCTTTGGCGCCGTTGCGCGGGGCCGAAGCGAGCGGGCGTCTCACGGTTTCCCCCTGTGGGTCGGCGGCAGCGCCGGCGGGCCGCGCGTCGAGCGGGGCTCATGGCGGCGGCGGATTTCGCGGACGAGGCGCATGACGCCGCCGCAGTGGGGGCAGGCCACGGGCGCGGTGCCGATCTCGGGCTCTTCGTCGGGCTCGGCCCGAGCGCCGTCCACGCTTCCCTCGGGGGCGGCGCAGCCGAGGGCGCCGAGAGCCTGGCGTGCTCTCTCCAGCGTGCTGGCGCGGCAGCCGTTGGCGAGGATGCCGAAGTAGCGAATGCGGTGCATGCCGTCCGGCAGGACGTGCCTCAGGAAGCGGCGGATGAACTCGTCGGCGCTCACGGTGGCGATGCCGTAGCGCGGCTTTCTCTGCCCCGGCGCCTTGGGCTTTCGGTGGCGGAAGGAGACCGTCTCGCCGTCGAAGGAGACGATGCGGCTGTCGGAGATGGCGATCCTGTGCGTGTAGTGCGAGAGGTACCGGAAGACCTGCTCAGGCCCGCGGAAGGGCCGCTTGGCGTAGACCACCCAGTCCCTGGCCCGGGCGGCGGCAAGCGTGGCGTGGAACTCGCCGGGATTGGCGAGGTGGGCGAGGGTGCCGTGGAACTCCAGGTCCCCCCGGCCGTGGGCGCGGGCGAGCTCCTCGAGGAAGAGGCGGCGGAACAGGCTGCCGAGGACCTTGACGGGGGCGAGGAAGGTGGTGCTCCCCGTCTTCCACTCGCCACTGTCTACGTCGAAGCCCGCGTTGGGCACGACCACGTGCAGGTGCGGGTGGAAGCGGAGCTTCTGATCCCAGGTATGGAGGACCGCGGTGCCGCCGATGCGCATGCCGCCGTGGCGGGGATCGGCGGCGATGGTGCGCAGGGTCTCGGCGACGGCCCGGAAGAGGATGTCGAACACCACCCTGCGGTTGCAGAAGGCAATGGCGGCAACCTCCTTGGGCAGGGTGAAGACCACATGGAAGTAGGGCACCGGCAGGATGTCCCCGGCGCGCTCCTCGCTCCAGAGGTTGGCGGCGAGACCCTGGCAGGTGGGGCAGTGGCGGTTGCGGCAGGAGTTCTTATGAGCTCTCTCCGCAAGGCCCGGCTTCATCTACGTCAATGGCATTCGCAATCTCTCCACTCGAATCCGCGGCCGATGTCCAGGCAGAACGTCGTTTCCACGCAGCGATCCGCCACGCTGCTCAGCTCTTATCCGGTTCGGAACTCCGGCGCTTGCCGGCTCCGTGACCCCAATACCGCATCCAAGCGGTGGTGACGTTCCGGGAGGCGGGACCCATCTGTAGAACGGTGCCAAGCGGCGACCCAACTCTTGCCCGGTCACACGCCTTGCCCGGCATCCTCCGCGGCCGCGTCCGACCACGTCGGAACCTCCTGTATTTTCCCGTTCGTTCGGCCGGTGCCCTCAGGAGACGATGGCGCCCTCAGGCACCAGTCCTTGGGTGGCATAGCGCCACAGCGCGATCAGCAGCTTGCGCGCGACCCCCACGATCGCCCGCTTCCTCGCTCGCCGGTCCCTCCCGCCACCGGCATCCCTGGCGACGTAGGCGTGGAACCACTTCGTGATCGCGCTTTCCGGTTGCAGCTTCAGCCAGCGCCAAGCCATCTGGATCATGTGCTTCCTGACATGCGAGGGGCCGGCCTTGCTGATGCCAAGATCGTGGTCGACATCTCCGCTCGCCCACGGCACCGACGTCAACCCGGCCCAGCTGCCCAACTCCCGGCGATTGCGGAAGTCCCGATAGAACACCTCGCCAGCCAGCAGTGTGGCGTCATTGAGGCCGATGCCATGGATGCGCGTAAGCGCCGCGATCATCGCCGTCCCGTCACGATTGGTCGCGTCCTGGGCTTTCCGGCCAGCCTTCAGCAGGGCCCTCTTCTCGGCCTCGATCATCTCGATATGCTCCTCAACCAGGCGAAGCATCCCCACCGCCCTCTCAATCTCTGCCCGCGCACGCGGCGGCAACGGCGCCCCATAGCCCGTCCGCGCGGTCGCGAGGCGTTCGAGGAAGTCCGGCTTGCGCGGCGCCAGATCGAAGATGCCGTGCAACTGCAAGAGCCCTTTGATCCGGTTGTTGACGCGGGTACGCTCGCTGATCAGCGTGTCCCTCTCGCGCAGCAGGCGCTTGGCATCCTCCTGGTCCACATCGGGCACGCGCACCCAGGACATGGCCTCCGAATCGCCTTGGTCCCATGCCTTCAGAGCCCGAACCATCCTCCTCGCGTCGATACGGTCGGTCTTTTTCTTCTTGGCGCGCCGGTTCACCCGCAGGCTCGCCGGATCGTTCATGAAGATATCGATCTCCGCGTCACGGCGCTCGATATCGCGGGCAAGCCAGAACCCCTCGTAGCCCGCCTCGTAGGTCAGCATCACCCGAGGACGGGCGCCGAGCTCCCTCGCCACCCGTTCCCGCACCGACCCGACGAGATCCAACAGTCCCGCCGTGTCGGCAGCAGCCAGTGTGTGGATGCTGATGCTGCCACCCGAGGCATCCGGGCAATGCACGCCAACGATCCACGATTTGAGGCTGATCTCCACCGCGACATAAATCGTGCTACTACTTGCGCCTGTCAGCGCGGTCGTGTCTGGACCATCCGACATCCGTCCACTCCGTTGTTGACGATTCCGCTCGGAGAGAAGGTGCTGGCCTTCTCTCCGAGCTTGTCTAACCGCCAGAATCGATTCGGTGCCACCGTGCTCATGGTATCTGAAGAGCGGATGCTCGCGCCCGCAGCCCTCGCAGGCGTACATGTGGCCGCCGAGCACGGCGGTGCGGCACGCCTCGATGGCGCCCATGACCTTGAGCCGGGCGGCGTCGATGCGCCCTTTGTGGCGCTCACGGAAAGCGGCGCCGGCGCGGCGGAAGATCTCCGCCACGCCCGCGCGTTCGGCCTCCACGCGCCGTCAGTTGCGCAACGCTGCGAAGCCTGAGATCGGGTGGTCGAGGCCCTCGAACATCTTGCCGGTGACGCGGGCGTAGTGACGGGTCGTGTTCGCGCTTCGATGGCCGAGCATGTCCCGGATCACCTCGATATCGCCGCCGCGCTCGAGGAGATGGGTCGCCGCCGAATGGCGCAGGCAATGGAAGGTGTAGCTGCGGTCGAGCTCGGCAATGTCGCGCGCCCTCCTGAAGGCGGCCTGCAAGGTCTCCGTTGCGATGGGCCTGTCGAGCGAGACGCCGTAGAAGAGCCAGCTCGTCGGACGCGGCCAGATGTTCCTGTAGTAGACGCGCAAGTAGTGGATGACGATGTCCGGCAACGGTGCCATTCTCTCGGTGCCGCCTTTGCCGGAGGGGATGTGCAGCAGCTTCTTCTCCGACAGGATGTCGCCGACCTTGATGGCCAAGGTCTCGGAGATGCGGAGCCCGCCGCCATAGCCGGTGACAATGGCAGCACGGTGGCGGAGGTCGGGTGTCGCAAGGATGAGGTGCTCGACCTCCTGCTCCGACATGTAGCGCGGCAGCTTGCCGGGCTTCTTGCGGGAGCGCAGGCCGGCGACATGGTCAGGCCAGCCGAGTGTGTCGATGTAGAGGAAGTTCAGCGCGGCGAAGGAGACGTTGGTCGTGCCCGGACTGAGCCCCTTGTCGATCCGCCCCAGGTACCACTGGCGCACCTGCTCGGCGTCGAGCTCGTCCGGCGAGGCGTCGTAGTACCTGGCCAGGTTCTTGATCTCGCAGATGTAGGCCTTGGACGTGCTCGCGGCCAGATTGGCGATGCGGAGCTGCTCCTCCATGCGCTGGCGAAGAGGGGTGACGGTGTTCGTGTCGCACGCGGTCCCGGTCATTATCGATCTCCCTGGATCGCGACGGCGCGCCGCCGGACCGATCCGGCGACGGTCCGTCGCAGGGGTCGATACTAACCACTGGTGATCGGGAGGCTGCTGGGGATCCGCCACCCGACGGGCGGAGCGCCACTGACGCAACCGGGAAGCGAACGCACAGAACAAACGGCACCCGCGACGCCTCGGAAATGAATGAACTCTACGCCGCTAACTCCGCGTAGCGGCTTCGTTCAAAGCGCTTTCGGGGCAGACCAGTCCACGTCGTTCATTAGACCAGGCAAAGACTGCACCCCTGGAAATCTGTCCGAGTGAGAAGAACCCGGCACGGTTCAGCGCCGCGCGCACCCCGCCGCCATGCATCTGCTTCAACCACTCAGCCCTTCTTCCAGCCTTGCCAAGCTGGCTTCTACAGCCTGTTCGACTGTCCGGGAAAACCGCAGGGGTATCTGTCGTCTGTTCAGATGCTGCTCAAACAGGTGCAGCGCCGTCTCCGGCCCCTCATCACCACCAACACACGAAGCCAAGAATGCAGGCAGCTCAATCTGCTCGTTCGCCGCAGCGTTCGTCAGACGCTCGAAGTCGTCGATCGCGAGAACGTATGTGCTTGTGCGCGACGACAGGCCGTTCGGCGGCCCGGACCCAGGATCCGTTGGTCCAAGCTTCGTACCTTCTATTCGCCGCTCCAATTCCTTCTTCGAGCGCCTCGACAACTTGCTGCCTGGTGATCGCCATGGGGCCCCCATCTTCCCAGGGGGAACCGCCATCCGCCTAGGCGGATGGCCGTGCTCTCGGGAAGCGCCTTTGGACTGTCATCAAGCCGAAAGCCGGTCGAGGTCGAGCCGGTCGCTCTCGACGTATTCGCGCGCCGCCATGTCATCCAGCCGGCAGGCGATAGGCGGATCGAGGCGGAACCGGCCGCTCTCGTCTTGCTCGAACAATGCAAGCCACCGATCGAGCAGTGCCGGCCAATCGGCGGGAATGTCAGGCGGATCACCGTCCTTGACGAACCACCAGCTCAACAGAACTTGGTCAGCGTCCCAGGATGGCGCGACGCGCACTCGGATCTCGCGCAGCGCCCGGAGATGGGCGCCCTCGTCGGTCTGTCTGTTGTGCCTCGCGACCATATGCGCCTGGAGGCGGCTGGCCGCGGCAACGAAATCGTCGGGAAAGGCGAAGCGGGATCGCTTGCGGGCGAGGGATTGGGCGAAGTCGCGCAGCTCTTCGTCGGTGTCCCAGCCGGGAATCCGTGTCCATCCTGCGACGAGAGCCTTTTCGACGGTCATGACGCGATCAAGGTCGGCGACGAGCTGCTGGTCGTCTGTGGCTGGTACATGAGCGAAGGCGGGCCGCTTGAGGCGGCGGATTTCTTCGACCCATGGCTCCGGCACCTCGACAAGAGCCGCGACCTCGACGAATGGCCGGGCGCGACAGCTTCGGACGACGTCACAGGTCTGGCTGAGCATCGCCATGCCGCGCACTTCGTCCATCACGGGCGTGGCGACAGCCGCGATGGCCTCTCCTTCCTCTACAGCCGTCTCAGCCGCCTGCATGGATGCAGGGCTGTGCGGACGGGACAGGTCCGCGAGATGAAGGAACTCCAGGCCGGTGTCGAGAGACACATCTCCCTGACGCCAAGCCTGGAGGGCCTGGTCAATCGCTTGTTCGTCCTCCTCCGTCAAGGCCACGAAGCGCTAACCCGACGTTCCTGGCGTGCGCATAGGCCGGACGGTGCGGGCCTTGGCCGGGATGTCGGGCCGATCCTGCTCGGCCCCCAGCAGAAGCGTAGCGGCCGGCGGGCGGCGCGCATCCTGGGCGGCCGGCGACAGCGGCACACGGTGAGGCTCGGGCGTCCAGTCGCCCAGGAAGGGGGTCGTGGCGTCGTCGAATCGTCCGGCCTGCAGGAGGTCGAGTGGCGAGACCCCCGTAGCCTGGTCGATCGAGAGCAACAGGGCGCGGGTGTCGCGCTGGCTGCCCCGGTCGAGATGGCGGATCGCCGCCAGCATCCGTCGGATCGTTCGATCGTTCCCGGCGCTGACTGGTTTACCGTTCGCCCAGTGATGGATGCTGCGTCGCGAGACGTCGAACAGCTCACCGAGTTCCTGCCACGTCAGCCCGGACCGGCGGCGGATCTCCATGATGGCCTCGGCTGTGGATTCCGCGGGCTCAAGGAGAAAGTTGCAACGCCCGACGGGATCGGCAGCGGTGCGCTCAACATGCGGCGCGACGATCGTCCACATCGTCATCGAACCGTGGGGGCAGGTGTTGACGCTCGTGCCTTCTGGCCAAGGCGTCGCAAACAGCACGGTCGGAAAGTCAGCGTTGGGCATGGAGAGGCACATGCTACCAAGCACCGGTGTATATCTGTCCCGTGTGCCGCGCAGGGCGCTTGCGGTCATGGTTCGCCTCCGTGGAACCTGAGGAACTCCATCGTAACCATCTGGCGGAAGAGCCAATAGAGGCATTCTGCGGAGGTCCTCGCAGTTGTCACCAGGTCTTCGGTGACGAAGTCCTGGGATTGGGTCGTGAACATGTCGAGGTCCAGAACCCAGCTCGGCACTTCGACGGCGTCGAGGGCGTTAGGGTCGTATGTCGTGTTGGCGGGCAGTCGGCCCCAACGACCTTGGACACGTGTACCACCCGGGGCCCGGAACTGCGCCTCGGTTATCTGGTGGATGACGGATTCTCTGAGCGAGGAGTCCAGTGTATCGGTGGGCTGGAGGACGCCGAGAATCTCGGCATGGATAAGCTCACCGATTCGTTCGACCGCCGCGCCGGTGAGCCGGTCGATGTAGCGCACCCCGAGGCGACTGGCCGATGCGGGGTTGAACGATTCCTCAACCGCAGAGAGGACATCGCCGAGGCGAGCGAGGAAATCGTCCCGGCTGTCATAGTCCGAGGTCTCCAGCGCCACGAAGTCCACCCCCAGCGACACGCGCCAGGCGGGCTCGGTCTCGCCATCGGCGAGGCGCCAGATCAGGCCCTGCTGTACGTTTGGCGTCTGCCCGCCGGCGAGTTCAATGCTGTGAACCTGGTCACGGCTGAGATTGGGATACGTATCGCGCAGTGCCTCCTGGAATGAAGCAACCTCGTCGGCCTTGCTGATGGCGAGGATGGGCGGGAAGCGCGCTTGGGCGAGAACACGCGCCAGGGGCGCCCGATCCAGGTGCACCTCCGGGATCGGCTTGGGATTCAGCTGCGTCGGTTCGGTCATGTCATGGCTCTCCTTACCTCCTTCATATGTGTGAAGAAAATAGTGAACCAAAACCCCTTGAAAGTCGAGCGCGGCGGTGCTACATGTGAAGCTGAGTGTGAATCAACGGTCGGCTCAGCCGTCAACAGAGGACTCATTTCATGGGATTTCACTACCCGACCCGGGACATCTCCGGTCCTCGCAGCCCCGATTGAGAGAGCGAACATGGCTCGATCACACGTCGATCACGGTGACATCGTCCGTTTCGCGCAAGACAGGGTGAACCTGCCGAGGGAGAAGGCGAGTGAATATCGCGCGCAGGCGCGGCGGTTGCGCGAACGGCTCGAGAGCTACCTGAGGGAGCATCCGGATTTTTCGCTGAAGAAGATGCTGCTCTCGGGGAGCTTGGCGAAGGGAACGGCGCTTCGGTCGCTCAACGACATCGACGTGGCGTGCTACATCAGCGGGGCGGATGCGCCGGGCGACGTGACCGCATTGCTGCAGTATCTCGCGGAGCGACTGCGCAACGCGTTCCCGAATTTCAGCCCTGATCAGGTGCAAGCGAAGACCTACAGCGTCACGGTTTCGTTCCGCGGCACGGGTCTCGATGTGGACGTGGTCCCAATCCTCTATGACGGCGATCCGGATTGGTACGGGAGGCTCGTGAGCCAGGACGACGGTTCGTACCTGGAGACGAGCATTCCGCTTCACCTTGAGTTCTGCAGCAAGCGCAAGCAAACCCAGGAGCAGCACTTCGCGCAAGTGGTGAGACTGGTGAAGTTCTGGGCCGGGAATATGAAGAGCGAGCGTCAAGGCTTCCGCTTCAAGTCCTTCATGGTCGAGATGATATTGTCGCGGCTCTGCGACAAGGGGCTCGACTTCGGAGACTACCCCGAAGCACTTCAGCACTTCTTCACCTACGTTGCGCGCAGCGATCTGAGCGAGAAGATCGTCTTTACCGACTACTACCCGGCATCGGCAGTAGGGAGGTTTGCGGAGCGGGTGCAGATCATCGACCCCGTCAACGCGAAGAACAACGTGAGCCGGCTCTACACGGCATCGGAGGCGGATGCCATCGTGGATGCGGCTCTCGATGCGGGCGATGCCATCGATGCTGCCTTGGCGGCACCGACGAAACAGGAAACCGTACGTTACTGGCGACGGGTCTTCGGCTCGTCGTTTCAGGGGTGAGATGACTGATGACGTCAAGCTTTTCCTATACCGACACGCTGACCTTCACCCGCACGCATGCAAAGCACATTGCGGCGAAGGTTGCCACCGATTTGAAACGGATGCAGAGATTTTACGGGCGTCCGACGGACAGGCAGATCGCCGACTACGAAGCCGAGGCGATCGAATTCCTGAAGGAAGGGTACCTCGGGACGGTGATGTACGGCTTTCGCCGCAACGGCAACTGGATTGAGCCCACGCTGCGCTATACCGCTCGCGATCTCGCAGGCGCCTCGGCCAACGACGACGACCCTGGGCGAGTGCGACCGGGCGCGCACGTCGCCGGCGCCTCATTCTACAGCTATCTCACCTACAGCTCGTCTTGGGAGCGTCTGAGCGCACTGGAGAAGGAGGTCTTCAGGTGTCGTCTTCCATTCCGCCGTAACGGAGCGCCCCAACCAGGCATCGACGGTTACCTCCGCCCAGATCTGGTCTATTCGGCGGGTGGCCGCGCGCTTGAACGCGCGACGGTTAGGAGCTGGCGATGAGGGTTCGGCCGGATTTCGACGAGCTCTTCGAGCGCCGAATCGTCTATCCCGACTTCGAGCCGCAGGAACGGCTCGCTTCGCTGGTGGGGTTGCAGGATCACAAGCGGCGGCTGACGAAGATCCTCGCGCTCTTGGTGAACACCGATGGCCTGAACGCATGGGCGAAGCGGTATCATCCGGGCGCGGATAGGGTGCTCAAAACGGTGATGGCGAGACCGCCTTTGGTCGTGCTGGCCGGAGACGTCGGATCAGGAAAATCGGCGCTGGCCGAGACGATCGGTGACGCCGTCGCCCGTCAAGAGAAGATCCATGTCACGCTCTTTCCGCTCAGTCTCGCGACGCGGGGAGAGGGGCGCGTCGGCGAGATGACGCAGCTTCTATCGGCCGCGTTCGAGTACACCATCGACGAAGCGAATAAGCTCAAGGTCGACGGAGAAGGAGGTTCGCGCGGGGCGGTAATCCTGCTGGTGGACGAGGCGGACGCGTTGGCTCAATCGCGGGAGGCGGCGCAGATGCATCACGAGGACCGGGCGGGCGTGAACGCGTTTATCCGGGGGGTGGACCAACTCGGAAACGGCAAGCTACCGGCAGCCGTCATCATGTGCACGAACCGGCCGGGCGCTCTCGATCCGGCGGTACGCCGCCGGGCGGCGGAGATCCTGTCGTTCACGCGGCCGGACGCCGCGAGGCGCCACGAGGTGTTGGCGCCAGCGCTCGGGCAGCTTGGCTTCTCGCCGAACCAGATCGAGGCGGTGGTGACCGCTACCGGTCCGCGCGAAGACGGTGGCTACGGGTTCACCTACTCGGACCTCACCCAACGGTTGCTCCCGGCGATGGTGCTGGACGCCTATCCCGGGCGGGAGGTGGATCCAAACGGGGCGCTGGAAATCGCGCGCGAGATGGTGGCAACCGCCCCGTTTCAGGACGGCGAATCATGAGCGAGTGGTCGCTAGATCGGCTGCTCGCGGAGTTGCATGACGACATCCAAGAGCGTTTGGGGAGAGTCCGCAAGAGCTTCGGTCATCCCGTTGTGAAGGGCGATGCGAGTGAGGTGGTGTGGCTGGACATGCTCCAGAAATACCTTCCTCAACGCTATCAAGCCGCGACTGCGCATGTCGTGGATAGCTTGGGTGCGTTCAGCGAGCAGATCGACATCGTAGTGTTCGATCGCCAGTACTCACCGTTCATATTCAGCTACGAAGGACAGAAGATCATTCCGGCCGAGAGCGTCTATGCGGTGTTCGAGGCGAAACAGACAATGAATGCGCACCAAGTGAGGTACGCACAGGGCAAAGTCGCGAGCGTGCGACGCCTGCATCGAACGAGTCTGCCCATCCCCTACGCAAAGGGTACCTATCCTGCAAAGCCGCTCATTCCCATACTCGGCGGCCTGCTAACCTTCGAGAGCGATTGGTCACCCGCCTTGGGGGAACCGCTTCGAAGCGCTCTTGGAACCGGTGATCGCGACGACCGTCTGGACATCGGTTGCGTCGCCGCGCATGGCTATTTCCACTTCGACCGGGAAGGCTCTCGATACGAACTACACTGCGGAGGCAAACCCGCAACAGCCTTTCTCTTCAAGTTGATCGCGCGGCTTCAATTTAGCGGCACGGTACCCATGATCGACCTCTTGGCCTATGCAGAATGGCTCTCGAAAGAACCACCGGGATCGACCTAGGGAAGGTGAGGTAGCCTCGCCTTGTCGGACAGCCTGACGGCTCAGTAAAGGTTATTCTGGTTTTCGCTGTTGCTGCTCGTACGCCTGTGGGGATGTGGGTAAGCCGCAGACCAGTCCACGATCTTCTTGCCTCATACGCGAAGCCCCATCCGCCGCGGCGGCAGCTTAGCGTCCAACCCGGCAGAAGCCTTGGGTATTCCCGATGGCGGCCTCGCTGCTCGCACAGAGCCCGTCATCGTATAGAAATCGCCCGGATTCAACATGCAGGCGGTTTAGGGCGCGTCCAGTCGCTGTCTTCCCTCGTCGCACCGTCACGGTCCCTGACCACCATTCACGGTGTCCTTCAGCGTCTTCCCCGCCTTGAACGTCGGCGAAGTGGACGCCGGTATCGAAACCGCCTCCCCGGTGCTCGGGTTGCGTCCGGTACGGGCCGACCGGCTTCTGGTGCCGAAGGTCCCGAATCCCGGCAGCCGGACCTCCTCGCCATCGGCAAGCGCGTCGCCGATAATGGCGAACACGCCGTCCACAGCATCCCTTGCGGCGCCTTTGCTCAGCCCCGTGCGGGCTGCCAAACGCTCGGCCATCTCCGCCTTGTTCATGTGCCCGCCTCCTGCACTGGAGCAGTGCTCTTCCGCCATCCCCGGATGGCACATCGCCCGTTTCCAGACACCGACTACCACGAATGCCTGCCCACGGCGACGCCCGGCTACACTTGTGCGCGGCCAATCCGCCGGTGAATGCGGACCGCATCGAGACCTTGATGGATTCCTGAGGCCGGGAGGCCGAGGAGCTTCGCGCCGCGCGCTCCGGCACCCTTCGCCGTTCCCTTGACCGTCCCACCGCAGCGTCCCACCGGCGTCCACCGCCCCATCCAGCCTTTGCGCCGCGCTCTCGGCCCGGCGCCGCCGGGAGCGAGCGGTTGGCCGGAAGCGGGGCGGCCGGGCGGCGCTGCGGAGAGAGCCCTCGGCCGTCGGCACACCAGAGGAAGGGGAGGCACGCCATGCGGATTCGCAGGCCGTCACATCGCAACGCGCACACGTTCCTGGTCCACGTGTTCGGGCGGGGGCTGGACGGGGAGCGCTACGTGGTCGAGAAGTTCCGCTCCCGACCCGACGGGCAGATCGACCCGGTCGAGGCCGAGCAGCCGAAGGAGAAGAAGGGCGGACGCAGGCCGCGCCGCACCATCGTGAGCGCCGGCGCGGTCAGGAAGATGCGCCCCGAGCGCGACGAGATCATCATCTGCACGGCGCTCGATCTCAAGGCATCCGGGGTGCAGATCTGGGGCGTTGCGGCCTGCGGGTTCGACTTCATGCGCCACGCGCGCTGAGCGGGACACCGGTCATGCCCGACCAGGTCCCCGCGCGGGAGCGGGCCAGCGCCCGCCTGCGCCTGCAGCACGCCGAGCGTCTCGCGAGCGGTTTGTGTACGCGGTGCGGCAAGGCGCCGCCCGAGCCCGGCCTCAAGATATGCCGGGATTGCGGCGAGAAGCGCCGTGCCGCCGACCGCGACCGGCGCGCAAGGGCCAGCGCCGAGGGAAAGCCGTACGGCGGCCGGGATCCCGATCTCTGCCGCCGCGCCGACCGCGCCCGGGACAGGCGGCGCCGGCGGGCGTGGCGCGACGCGGGGCTCTGCTCCAATTGCGGCCGCAATCCTCCCGAGGACGGCCACTCGGTCTGCGAGCCCTGCCGCGAGGCAAGGCGCGCAATCGATCGCCGGCGCTATGCCGCTCGCCGCGCACTCGGTGTTTGTGTGCGCTGCGCAGAGCCCGCCGTCGGCGGATCGTCGCGCTGCGCCCGGCACGCCGCGCTGGAAGCGGAGCGCGTCTCGCTCGAGCGCAAGAGAGCCGTCGACCGCAAGCGCTATGCCAGGCGCAGGGCGCAGGGGCGTTGCACCGATTGTGGCGTCCACGTGGCCGGCGCCGCGCGCTGTCCTGCCTGCGCCTACCGCTCCAATACCCGCGCACCCGCCTGGCACGCCGCGCAGGTGGGACCGCCCTTCTACACCGTGATCGAGCTGGACAGCGGGGCCGACCACGGCACCTATGAGACCGAGGCCGAGACGGCGGCCTGCCTGGCCTTCCTGGGTCTCCGCATCGACGAGGTGGAGATCGTCTCGAACGTGCCGCTGATGGCTCCCTCGCTCACAGGAGTGCCATAGCCCTTCCGCAACCGGGAGTGAGGCGCCGGCCCGAAGCGCGGAGTCGCGCGGGAACCGGACAGGGGCCGCTGGGCCCCACCCCGTGCTGCCCGCCAATGCCGCCTCCGACCCCGCTTCCGCCCTGGGCGCTTCGCGCCGCGCCGTTCCCGTCCTGCCGCCGCCCGTTGTCGCTGCCGGCGGCACCGGTCTCCGGGCACCGGCGCCACGGTTCTGGGCCGCGCCGCTCAAGGTTAAGGGTTGGGCAGGCTCTCTCTCGAGAGCCTGCCCAACCCTTAACCTTGAACTGAGCCGCGTTCCGCGGCGGGGCGCCTCGGCCGCCGGGTGCCCAGAGTGATCTCCTTGCCGCGCGTAAGTTGAGTGTGGCCGTTCGCTCCAGCGTCTGGGCGCAGGGTCGAATCCTGTTTCTCCCTCGTTGATCGATGGTCGTCGACCGCCAAGCCGGCGAGCAAGAGCATGGGCGTGTCTTCGTGACAGACCAAACCCAGAGGGAGACGCCCCATGACGGCACTTCGCCAGCGCATGATCAACGACATGACGGTTCGCGGCTTCGCCGAGAACACCAGGAAGTCCTACCTCAACTCGGTCTCCGGGCTCGCGGTTCACTACGGTCGCAGCCCCGAGCACATCTCAGCGGAGGAAGTCCAGGAGTACCTCATCTTTCTTCACGAAGAGCGGGGGCTGGCTTGGCAGAGCTGCAACAGCGCTCGCCAAGGGATCCGCTTCCTCTATCGCATCACGCTGGGCTTGCCCGAGCCGCACTTCTATCTGCCCTTCGCCAAGACGCCTTCCACCCTGCCCGTACTGCTCAACCAAGACGAACTGGTGCGGCTGTTCAGCGTCACCATCAACCGCAAGCACCGCGCCTTGCTGATGACGGCCTATGCAGCGGGGCTTCGGGCGAGCGAGCTCGGCCGGTTGCAGATCAGCGATATCGACTCACAGCGGATGTGCCTGCGCGTCGATCAGGGCAAGGGCAACAAGGACCGCTACGTCCCGCTCTCGCCCCGGCTGCTCGACGAGCTGCGCGAGTACTGGCAGCGGGTACGGCCCGAGCACTGGCTGTTCCCCGGTCGGATTCCCGGCCGGCCGATGACGCGCCATGGGCCAGCACACGTTTACGATCGAGCCAAGGACAAAGCCGGGATCGCCAAGCCCGGCGGGATCCACACGCTGCGCCATTGCTACGCCACCGGGCTCCTCGAGGCCGGCGTCGAGCTGCATGTCATCCAACGCCGCCTCGGGCACACCTCAATCCGCTCGACCATGCGCTACCTTCACCTTGCTCACGACAAGACGTCCGCCACGCCGTCGCCCCTGGACCTGCTGGAGTTTCCGCGTCCTGCCCAGGCCTGACCGGTGGCTCATGTCGGCCACGCGGCGCCAGCCACACGGCCGGCGCTGGAGGTCGCGGACATCCTGCGCGAGCGCGGCGACGCCTATGGCGAGACACATCTGCTCTCGGCCCAGCAGCAGAGGGTCGTCGACGCGCTGGTGAACTGCCGCACCGCTGTGCTCGGCGGGTTCAAGGCAGAATGCGATCACTGCGGGGCGGTGACGATCCAGTACGCCTCGTGCCGGAACCGTCATTGCCCCAAGTGCCAGACCCTCTCGCAGACCAGGTGGGTTGAGCGTCAGTGCGCCGATCTGCTCGACATCGACTACTGGCATGTCGTGTTCACCCTGCCCCACGAGCTCAACCCCGTGGCCCAGGGCAATGCCGCGCTCATCTACAGGCTGCTCTTCAAGGCCGCCTCCCAGACCCTGCTCGAGTTCGGCCGCAATCCCCGCTGGCTCGGCGGCGAGCTCGGCATCACCATGGTGCTGCACACTTGGGGGCAGAATCTGGGACAGCACATCCATGTCCACTGTATCGTCACCGACGGCGGTCTGAGCCCGGACAGAGAGCGCTGGCTCACTCCCGCGCGCAAGGGCTTCCTGTTCCCCACGGTCGCGCTCTCGAAGGTCTTCCGCGGCAAGTATCTCGACTTCCTCGGCGCCGCGCACCGCGACGGCGAACTCCGGCTCAAGGTCGTCGGCGGTGGTGACGACAGCCGCGAGTTCGAGTGTCTGAAGACCGCGCTGCGGTCGAACGACTGGGTGGTCTACACCAAGGCCCCGTTCGCCGGCGCCGGGCACGTTCTGGCCTATCTCGGGCGCTACACCCACAAGGCTGCCATCGCCAATCATCGCCTCGTCGACTTCGACGGCGAGCACGTTCGCTTCCGTTGGCGCGACTACGCTGACGGCAACAAGGTCAAGGTGATGCGTCTCGACGTCGACGAGTTCATCCGCCGCTTCCTCCTGCACGTCCTCCCGCGCGGCTTCACCCGCCTGCGCCACTACGGCTTGCTCGCCAATCGCTGCCGGGCTCGCAAGCTCGCCCGCTGCCGAGACCTGCTCGGCCAGCCTGCCCCTGAACCGCGGGAGCCGGAAACGACGCAGCAGATGATGCTGCGACTGACGGGGATCGACATCACCGTGTGCCGCCAGTGCGGCGAGGCAACGCTGCGGCAAACCGTCATTCTTGAGCCGCAGCCCCAAGCAGCCATGCGGGCGACGAATACCCGACCGCCGTGACGATGCGTCAGAACCGACAAGGTCCGACAACAGTCCCCCCGGCCGCCGCGCCGCGACCGCTCCTGCGCCCGCTTCGTGCTGCCCGGCGGCGAAACATCGTCGCGAGCCCCTGCACAGCCGCGTCGCAACCTGATAAGTGGAGATTCAGAGTGCCGGCGCCGCCAGCGACACCAACAGGTTGCACCGCTTCGGCCTAATCGGCTCCCACCCAGCGGTTACTTTCCCCATAGCCCGGCACTACGGCCGTGCAGCGCGGCTCAGCTCAATGCCTGTATCGGTCCTGCTGCGCACGACCGATACAGGCCAATTCATTATGTTCAACTGCACATAAGACCGACGCGAGCTCGGGTGAGCACGGCGACCTGCTCGACCTCGTCCGCATCGCCTCCGGCGCGGGCTCGCTGCGCGCCGCCCTCGTGGAGGCCCGCGCCTTCCTCTCGCTGCCGCCCGCGACCGCCACCGATGGCGGCTCCGACTCCTATGACCGCACGGAGGCGGCGCGCCGCCTGTGGCAGCGCTGCCGCGCCATCGACGGCACCCATGCCGAGGCCTATCTCCGGGCCCGCGCCCTCCACCGCTGCCGCTTCCCCGCGCTCCGCTTCCACCCCGCGCTCCTCCATCGCGACGAAGACGGCGCGCGCCGCCTGCCGGCGCTGGTCGCCGCGGTGACCGGCGACGACGGCGCGATCGCGGGCGTCCATCGCACCTGGCTCGACCCCCGGCGCCCCGCAAAGGCCTCCGTGACGCGGCCGCGCAAGGCGCTCGGCCGCGTCCACGGCCTCGCCGTCCGTTTCGGCGTGCCCGCCGCCGGCACGCTGCTGGTCGGCGAGGGCATCGAGACGGTGCTCTCCATCGTGACCGCGCTGCCGGATACCGTCGCCGCCGCCGCGCTGTCGGCCGGCAGCCTCGGCGCGTTCGCGCCGCCGCCCGGCGTCACGCAGCTCGTCGTCGCCCGCGACAACGACCCGGAAGGCGAGCGCGCGGCGGAACGCCTCGCCCGGCGCTGCGCATCCGCGCGCGTCGCCGCCCATGTCCTCGTTCCCGAGGGCGCCGATTTCAACGACGACCTCGTCGCCCTCGGCTCCGCCGCGTTCGCCGCACGCCTCGCGCCCCTCGTCCGCTTCGCGGGAGTGAGAGAAGAGCAGGAGTCGGTGTGAACAGGGCGGGGGAGGAGAGAGAGAACCCGCCCACCACACGGAAGGAGAGCGTCATGAACGACACCAGCAGCCAGAATATCGAGACCACCGAGACCTCGATGAGCCACGCCTTCGCGAAGGCCGGATACACCATGCCCGGCATCGACCCCTACGACGTCGACGTCAGCGAGCCCCGGCACTACAGCTCGCCCACCGCCGCCATCTGCGACCACGCGGCGCTGCACGGCGCCACCCCCGGCCCGGACGAGATCGACAACCGCTTCGTCTGGGACGAGGACGAGGCCATCGCCGGCATCGAGCAGACCGTGCACACCCTGATCCAGAGCGTCGCCCCCGACGGCACGCAGCTCGCCGACGAGCGCGAGAGCCTGCTGTGGGGCTTCGTGAACATGCTGCACGCCCAGGCCCAGCGGATCGACCGCACCGTCGACCGGATCGTTCAGCAGATGCGCGACCTCGAACGCGCCCAGGACGGCACCGAGGTGAAGGCCCTCGAGCTGGAGCACCTCACCGACCGCGCCCACGACCTCGGCCGCCGCCGCGACGCGTTCGAGAAGATGCGCGACTTCGCTTCGGACGCCTACCGCGTCGAGACCGGCCAGGTCTGGCACCCGCGGCACGGATCGCACACCTCGCAGACGCGCCGGCTCACCTCGGCCGCCATCGACGCCCGCGACTTCCGGCGCGCACGGAAGGACCGCGAGACCCAGGCTCACCTGCCGGACGGCACGCTCGTCGCCATCACGGGCGGGAAGAACGTCGCCGACGCGGACGCGGTGTGGTCCACGCTCGACCGCGCCCGCGAGAAGCACGGCGACATGGTGCTGCTGCACGGCGGCGGACCCGGCTTCGAGAAGATCGCGGCGAGCTGGGCGGACGCGCGCGGCGTCGACCAGGTGGTCTGCCGCCCGGACTGGAACGCGCACGGCAAGGCCGCGCCGTTCCGGCGCAACGACGAACTGCTGAACCTGCTCCCGAAGGGCGTCATCGCGTTCCCCGGTTCCGGGATCACCGGCAACCTCGTCGACAAGGCCCGCCAGCTCGGCATCCCGGTCCATCACGTCGCCGCCTGAGGCCGGCGCGCCTGCCGCCCGCCAGGGCCGGTCCCTCGCTTCGTCGAGGGATCGGCCCCTTTTTGCGGCTCTTCCCGGATCCGCGCCGCCGCGGGAGAGGAGAACAGCTTCGGAGAGGGTGAACGCATGTGGAAAGGAGACTCCCGATGGGATGGAAATGCAGCGGCTGCGGCGATCGCGGTCCGGAATACAACGCGATCTGGTGCCCCTCGTGCGGCCAGGACACGCCCACCCCGACCGACGCCGACGGCTTCACCGCCGCCGACTGGCTCGGACAGGGCGACGCGTACGGGGATGCCATGTACGACCGCGCGCGCAAGCGCATCCGCTTCCGCGACGTCGACCCCGCCCTCTCCCTGGTCTTCCGCGGCGACGACGTGATCGGACGCGTCTTCCACGTCGACCGCCACGCCTGCGGCGGCCTGGATCTCAAGTTCGACCACCACCCCACCGTCTACGGGCTCGACGGCTGGGACCAGGTCGAGCGCATCGTGAAGAGCGTCACCGACACCGATCCCCTCTTCGCCTGACCCTCCCGGCCGGTTCCGCAGCGCGCGGGACCGGCCTTTCTCTTGCCGGCCTCCCGGAACCCCAGACCCGCCCGAGGAGAGAAAAGCTTCCCCGAGGGCGAACCGGCAGGGAAGGAGCAAGCCGATGACCGAATCCGTTCTGAACCTCAGGAACGAACCCCGCATCCGCGCCATCCTCGAACGCTCGTCCATCCACGAAGACATCGTCCTGATCGACCGCCGGACCGAATGGGGAAACCCGTTCAGGCTGGGAGTCGACGGCGACCGCGACGCGGTGATCGCCCTCTACCGCGACGATCTCTGGCATCGCGTTCGCACCGGGAATCTCGGACTGGAGGAGCTCGCGCAGCTCGCCGGATGCCGCCTGGCATGCTGGTGCGATCCGCTCCCCTGCCACGGCCACGTCCTCGCCCGCGCCGCACTGTGGGCGGAGGAACGGCTCGCCGCCGACTAGCCTCATCGGGCCGCCTCCCTTCCGGGGAAGCGGCCCTCCCCGTTCCCGCAATGGAGAAGAGATCGGCTTCGAGAAGGGCGAACGCTATCGCAGGGAGCACGCGATGACCGAACGCTACACCGTGACGACCTTCGTCGGCCCGGGCTCGATACTCTGGACCGACCGCTTCGAGACCGAACCCGGGTTCGACGAGAAGCGCGCGGCTTGGGAAGAAGCCAGGGCGCGCGTCGCCGAGCACCCCGAGGAGATCACCGTCGTTTACCTCGCCGACGGCGACGAGCGCTCCGCCGTCTGGTCCAACCGCCCCGACATCGTCTTCGGCGCCGGCGACCGCGCCCCGTGATCGCCCGCCTTCCAGCGGCCTCGCGGCCGCCGGGAGCAGCCAACCTTCCCCACGACACACCAGGGGCCGATCCCGGCATCGCCGCGGGTCGGCCTTTTTTGCAACGTTCCCAGTGTCCCGCTTCGCGCCACCCACCCGGGCCTCCCTCCTTCCGACATCGCATCGAACGCCGCCAACAAGCGATCCTCCGGTGCCTTGCTCGACGACTCCTCGCCCCTTCGGGCGCGTTGCCTGCTCCCGTGCCGGATCGTTGGCGACTCGATATCGCCGGCCTGTCCGGCAGAAAGGTAAGGGCGCCCGCCCGGTCCTTCGGACCGGTCGCCGGGCGCTATTCCGCCGGGCGCGGCTTCGCCCCGCCCGGCTCCACGAAGCCCGCTTCGCGGTCTTCGATAGGGTAGGCGCGGAGCACCTCCAAAGAGGATACTCCTGCGCCTCCCTCCGAACCGTGCATGCACCTTTCAATGCACACGGCTCTCCATATGTGATTTCTGCCGGATGGAGTCGACGTTCTGGCGGCAGCTTGGACACAGAACAATCGTTCTGCGTTGCACCGCCGGCAGGCTCCGGTTCGTCCACGTTTGGGTCCGCCGGTCCCGAGCACCGCGGCGGTGATGCATCACGAACGGTCCGGTCGTGTCGCCACACGCCTCGCATTCACGGGCGTTGAGACGGTCAACAAGATCGTTCGGGCCTTTGACCCACCACGCACCTTTTGTCACGTCGTCGATGTTCGGACTCGTCCAAAAGGTTCGGGTCAGATGCTTCAATCGCCACAGTTTCAGGCTACGGACTTCACCACGGATTCGCGAGGCAACCTCGTAATCCGTGCCTTTCCTCAGTCGCTTCGCAATCTTCGCGGTCGTCGTCCGATGTCGCATCGCCAGCGTCTTTACGAAGCTGCGGAGCACAACCAGCTCCAGCGGCCCCAGGGCGCTTTTGACGTCATCGGCAAACGAGTAGTAGTTCACGAAGCCACGGAACTCCGAGTTATAGGCGAGGACGATATTTCGATCGCTGGAATGGACGAACTGCTGGCGGCGACAGCCATTCTTTGTGGCAAGATCGCCATAGCCGTGTCGCCGGCAGAACGCCGTGACTTCCTTGCGTGGCACCCTCAAGCTCATATTGCCGGCGGTCGGGCGGCGTACTACATGCCAGGTCCTTCCTCCGGGACCCGTGCGGCTGGATTTCCGCCCAGCCCCACGGGACTTGTAAGCCGAGACGCGGTAACCGAGGAAAGTCACCCCCTTTGAGGCGGCGTGGACACCACTTTTCTCAGGCGCGACGGTGAGCTTCAGTATCTCCGTCAGGAAACGTTCGACGGAGGTCATGATCTCACGCGCCTCCCGCTTGCTGCCAATGACACCGATCAGGAAGTCGTCGGCGTAGCGGCAATAGCGGAGCCTTTTGAAGTTGGGGTCCATGGGATCGACGGATGGCACCTTCCGCCTCTCCTTGTTGATGGCCTTGATCTTCGCCAGCGCGGCGTCGATCTCGGCCTGCTCCGCGCCTTCGGCACGGCGCCGCTCAATCTTTCGGCGGAGGCGGCGAACGCGCCACTCCAGCGCCACATAACGCGGGAGTGGGCGTCGCTTGCGGCCTTTGTCGAAGCCCGCTCTCATCGTCTCCATGAACTGATCCAGTTCATGGAGATAGATGTTGGCGAGCAGAGGCGAGGCGACCCCGCCCTGTGGTGTGCCGCTGTACGTGCGTCCGTAGACCCAATCTTCCATGTAGCCCGCCTTGAGCATCCCTTCGATCAGACCGATGAACCTATCGTCATCAATCCGTTGTCTCAGGAGCCCGAGCAGGATGTCGTGGTCGATATTGTCGAAGAACCCGCGCACATCCACTTCGATTAGCCACTTGCAACCCGTCCAGGTCTTCTTGATGCGCTTAAGTGCGCTATGGCAGGACCGCCCCGGGCGGAACCCGTGCGACTCATCGAGGAACACAGGTTCGTAGATCGCTTCGAGGATGGTCCTGACCGCCTCTTGGACGAGCCGGTCCTCCACCGTGGGGATACCCAGCGGTCGTGTCTTGCCGTTGTCCTTCGGGATGTACACCCGCCGGACGGGTCGGAAACGGTACTTGCCTTCCGCCACGCGCCGAGCGATGTCGGCCAGCTTCTCCAGCGACATGCCGTCGAAGGTCTCGCCGTCGATTCCCGGCGTCAGGGCTCCCTTGTTGCGGGAGACCCTGTCGTAGGCCCGCTCGAAGAGATACGACGATCTCAACAGGCGGTGAAGGCCGTTTATCCGTTTGCCCGACCGCGACAAGGTCGGCAGTGATTCGACCCTTCTCTGGATGGTAGCGGCCTGCATCAGCAGCGCCTTTCCGTCGAAGAATCTCTTCTACACATACTGCAAATGCCGTTATTGGCGGCATCGTCCTTCCCCCGACCAGAGGCGCTTTCGGTCCGGTCGCCCGGCCTTATACGCATGGTCGTCCGCCTGGGGCCGACGTCCCCGGCGGCTGTCCCGGCCATTACGCCGGGCATTTGGGTGTCGGGTCGGAGGAGGCGCCCCGCGAGGCTAGCCTCCGTCCGCCGCTCAAACGGCCCGTACGGTTTTCCCGTAAGCCGCTTTCACAAAGGTGTCTCAACGAAGGTTCAAGGACGGAACCAGTGAGATCAGGCGAACAAGCCCGTATTCGTCGATCAGCTTGCGCTCCGGCAACTGTTTCCAGCCAGCGTTGCGCCAGCGCTTGCGACGATGCGACCAGAGCCGCCGCACGATCCAGCCGTCAAGCTGGTGGAAGAGCCCGCGGACGTGGGCCTTGCAATAGTATTGGCCCCATCCCCGAATGATCGGGTTGATCTCGTCAATCAGCTCCTGCGTGCTGACAGGAGCCTTGCGCCGGGTACGCTGGCGAATCTGGTCCTTGAAGTGCCGGATGGATTTCTCACGCGGAACCGCGTAGCGCGCTCCCCCGCGAACCCCGCTCTTGATCTTGGAGGACGACAGCCGGAGAGGCCGCTCGCCCTGCTTGATCTTGTAGCCGAGGAACTCAAACCCGTGCCTGACATGGACAATGCGGGTCTTCCCGGCGTTGAGGGACACACCCAGCTTTGCCAGAATCCGCCTGGCCGTCTCCAGTGCTGCGCGGGCTTCCCCGCGTGTGCGGCACGTGATCAGCCAATCATCGGCGTATCGCGTTAGTCGATAGCCGCGACGACGCATTTCCCAATCGAACGGGGTCAGCAAGATATTGCTGAGCAGCGGTGAAACGATGCCGCCCTGCGGAGTGCCCTGTTCGGTCGGCAGCCTCTTACCGTCGGCCACCACCCCGGCCGTGAGCATCTGCCTGAGCAGACCTAATACCCGGCCATCCGAGACTCGCTGGTTGACGAGTTCGAGGAGCTTTTCGTGGTCCACGGACCCGAAAAAGTCTTTCAAATCCGCATCGAGAACCCACTCGTTGCCCTCGTCCAGTTCCCTCCATATCTTGCGTAACGCTCCATGGGCAGACCTTCCTTGCCGGTACCCGTAGTTGGCATCGTCGAACACCGGCTCGAAGATCGGTTCCAGCCGGTTCAGCAGCGCCTGCTGGCACACCCGGTCGTAGATTGTCGGGATGCCGAGCGGGCGGAACTTCCCCGGCTGGCCCGCCTTGGGGATCAGGCATTGGAGAACCGGCTGCGGGTGATACTCACCGTCCCGCAACTCCCGGTGCAGGCGATCGAGATTTGCATCCAGCGATGCCTCGAACGCCGCTAAATCCTCTCCGTCCACGCCACCGGCACCCCGGTTGCGCTTCACCTTTTCCCAGGCCACCTCAAGGTTCTTCCGCTTGTACACCTTGTCCACCAGTGAGTGGACCTTCCTGTCACCCGCCGGGTTGATCCAGTCGATGAGTCTCCTCGGGCCATGATGTCCGGGTCTTTCGCTCAAGGAACTTGTCCGCGTCATGGTCCTTACTCACTCATCGCTGTCTCTCGCCGACCACCTCTGCCAACCGCCTTCCCCGGCCCACACGGCCGCCGCTCGCGCGGTCACCCGGCTTTCGCCGGGCTTCAGGTACTATTCGGTTATCCGATTGCTCGCCGCGCATCCTTTCCCATTTCGCCTTTCGGCTTATAGGGTCCGTTGAACGAAGCCGCTACGCGGAGTTAGCGGCGTAGAGTTCATTCATTTCCGAGGCGTCGCGGGTGCCGTTTGTTCTGTGCGTTCGCTTCCCGGTTGCGTCAGTGGCGCTCCGCCCGTCGGGTGGCGGATCCCCAGCAGCCTCCCGATCACCAGTGGTTAGTATCGACCCCTGCGACGGACCGTCGCCGGATCGGTCCGGCGGCGCGCCGTCGCGATCCAGGGAGATCGATAATGACCGGGACCGCGTGCGACACGAACACCGTCACCCCTCTTCGCCAGCGCATGGAGGAGCAGCTCCGCATCGCCAATCTGGCCGCGAGCACGTCCAAGGCCTACATCTGCGAGATCAAGAACCTGGCCAGGTACTACGACGCCTCGCCGGACGAGCTCGACGCCGAGCAGGTGCGCCAGTGGTACCTGGGGCGGATCGACAAGGGGCTCAGTCCGGGCACGACCAACGTCTCCTTCGCCGCGCTGAACTTCCTCTACATCGACACACTCGGCTGGCCTGACCATGTCGCCGGCCTGCGCTCCCGCAAGAAGCCCGGCAAGCTGCCGCGCTACATGTCGGAGCAGGAGGTCGAGCACCTCATCCTTGCGACACCCGACCTCCGCCACCGTGCTGCCATTGTCACCGGCTATGGCGGCGGGCTCCGCATCTCCGAGACCTTGGCCATCAAGGTCGGCGACATCCTGTCGGAGAAGAAGCTGCTGCACATCCCCTCCGGCAAAGGCGGCACCGAGAGAATGGCACCGTTGCCGGACATCGTCATCCACTACTTGCGCGTCTACTACAGGAACATCTGGCCGCGTCCGACGAGCTGGCTCTTCTACGGCGTCTCGCTCGACAGGCCCATCGCAACGGAGACCTTGCAGGCCGCCTTCAGGAGGGCGCGCGACATTGCCGAGCTCGACCGCAGCTACACCTTCCATTGCCTGCGCCATTCGGCGGCGACCCATCTCCTCGAGCGCGGCGGCGATATCGAGGTGATCCGGGACATGCTCGGCCATCGAAGCGCGAACACGACCCGTCACTACGCCCGCGTCACCGGCAAGATGTTCGAGGGCCTCGACCACCCGATCTCAGGCTTCGCAGCGTTGCGCAACTGACGGCGCGTGGAGGCCGAACGCGCGGGCGTGGCGGAGATCTTCCGCCGCGCCGGCGCCGCTTTCCGTGAGCGCCACAAAGGGCGCATCGACGCCGCCCGGCTCAAGGTCATGGGCGCCATCGAGGCGTGCCGCACCGCCGTGCTCGGCGGCCACATGTACGCCTGCGAGGGCTGCGGGCGCGAGCATCCGCTCTTCAACTCCTGCCGCAACCGCCACTGCCCCACCTGCCAGGGTCTCGCCGCCAACCTCTGGAGCGAGGAGCGCGCCGGGGACATCCTGCCGGTGCCCTACTTCCATGTGGTCTTCACCCTGCCCAAGGAGGTTGCCGCCATTGCCTTCTGCAACCGCAGGGTGGTGTTCGACATCCTCTTCCGGGCCGTCGCCGAGACCCTGCGCACCATCGCCGCCGATCCCCGCCACGGCGGCATGCGCATCGGCGGCACCGCGGTCCTCCATACCTGGGATCAGAAGCTCCGCTTCCACCCGCACCTGCACGTGGTCGTGCCCAACGCGGGCTTCGACGTAGACAGTGGCGAGTGGAAGACGGGGAGCACCACCTTCCTCGCCCCCGTCAAGGTCCTCGGCAGCCTGTTCCGCCGCCTCTTCCTCGAGGAGCTCGCCCGCGCCCACGGCCGGGGGGACCTGGAGTTCCACGGCACCGTCGCCCACCTCGCCAATCCCGGCGAGTTCCACGCCACGCTTGCCGCCGCCCGGGCCAGGGACTGGGTGGTCTACGCCAAGCGGCCCTTCCGCGGGCCTGAGCAGGTCTTCCGGTACCTCTCGCACTACACGCACAGGATCGCCATCTCCGACAGCCGCATCGTCTCCTTCGACGGCGAGACGGTCTCCTTCCGCCACCGAAAGCCCAAGGCGCCGGGGCAGAGAAAGCCGCGCTACGGCATCGCCACCGTGAGCGCCGACGAGTTCATCCGCCGCTTCCTGAGGCACGTCCTGCCGGACGGCATGCACCGCATTCGCTACTTCGGCATCCTCGCCAACGGCTGCCGCGCCAGCACGCTGGAGAGAGCACGCCAGGCTCTCGGCGCCCTCGGCTGCGCCGCCCCCGAGGGAAGCGTGGACGGCGCTCGGGCCGAGCCCGACGAAGAGCCCGAGATCGGCACCGCGCCCGTGGCCTGCCCCCACTGCGGCGGCGTCATGCGCCTCGTCCGCGAAATCCGCCGCCGCCATGAGCCCCGCTCGACGCGCGGCCCGCCGGCGCTGCCGCCGACCCACAGGGGGAAACCGTGAGACGCCCGCTCGCTTCGGCCCCGCGCAACGGCGCCAAAGCGCCGACGCACGACCGAACCTGTCTCCGCTTGAGCCGGGCTGACAGCCCTCGGCTCACACCCCGCTCAGTCCTCGCAGCGTGCGCCCGCATGCCTGCCGAAAGACCGGCGCGAGCGTCGATTTTATGCGCAACTCTGCTGCCGGTGGATGCCGCCTGACGCTGACATCAGCGCACTTTCCACATAGCTCAACTTCGCCTCTCGTGGCCCGCGGCTTCGTTCAAAAGGGTTGGGCAGGCTCTCGAGAGAGAGCCTGCCCAACCCTTAACCTTATCCCGGTGCCACCCGGGAACGCGGCGAGCCCTCCTGGGGTCACGTCCAGATCTTCCGTACCGTGCCGCTCGCAAACACCTTGGTGCGACGGGTGGGTAAGAACGCCTTCGCCGCCATAGTGCCGGCTCGACCTTGCCCCGTCTTTGGCCGACCGATTCATCATGGGGTGGCCCCCTCGATTACGGCCCGGTACTTCTCCGCAAGCCCTTCAGATTCCACCTCGCGGTGGACACCCTGCCTTCCGGTTGTCTTTCGACAGTGGACCAACTTAGCTCCTCCCTTGGCTGTCTCCGCCGTTTCCGGCTTCGTGCCCGTTTAGAGTTTCGCTTATCGGCTCACTCCGGCCAGTGAGGAATTACCCCCACTTTTGGATATGGCGCCCCTTACCCGAGCGCCAGTGGGACTTGAACCCACCTGATCTGGGCGCTGCCCAGCACACACTATGACGGCTCTGTCGCCATACAGGTCCGCATGCGTGCGGACCTGCTGCAGGCGATCCCGTAGTTACGCGTGTGAGGAGTTGCGGTGTGTTTAGGTGCCCCTTCGTTTCCTCGATCCTCCGACGGAGGTCGTTCCGCGCGAACTGGTGATGGATCGCACAAGGCAATGCTCTCCATCTCGCGCGGGATAGCGTGTCAGCCGCGTTCGCTACCGCCCACCCTTTGGCAACTGGAAACTGGGATTGAGGCAATACAGCTTTCACCATGCACACCTTACTCTATGCTCTCCACCGAGCTGCGGCGCCCGGTTTCGAGCCGTTTCCCGGCATGCTCTGGTCCCGTTCCCCTTTCGGGATTTCAGTCGTTTCCGACACCGGTAAGCCGGGTGAGTAGGAGCCGTACCAGCAGGCTCCATTCTCTCGAACACTCCTTTCTTCTCCGCGCCACAACGGCGCACCCCTTCGGGTGACGATCCCTGGCGCCTTCGCTACCTTCGGTCGCTGCGCGCTTCGCTTGCAGAACGAGGCGGCACGTTTCGGCCTTCCCGCCGCCGTTGCTCAAATGCTCCGCTCCGATCGCCGGCAGCTTTCCGAACGGCCTCGCAACAGGCTCGGCGCTTGCGCGCCATCGACGTCGATCCCTCTCCCAATATCGCCCACGGCTCATCGTCCTTCGAGCGATATCGCCCTGTCGCGCCCGGCGCTTCGCGCCATGGCGCTCAGAACGGATCGCCGCCTTCTTCCGAACCAGCGGCATTCGCCACAGCCTTCGCTGTCTTGCGTCCCGGTAGTTCGCCCTTGTCGAGGAACGCCTTCAGGCTTCGCTCGCCGATCTCGATGCCTCGTGCTTTCAGCACTTCGTGCATCTGCGCCACCGTGACGCCCTTGGCCCGTTGCTCGACCATGCGGTCTCGCAGACGGTCCAGGACGTCCTTCAGGCTCAGCTTCGGCGGCGCCAGCTTCGCCAGGTCGCCGTCTATGGCATCGAAGTCGATATCCGTCTCGTTGAAGCGTCTTGCCGCCATTGTGTCTCCTTACCTTCTCCGACCACTACATCTGGTGTGTCGCATGATCGCCCGACCGTCCCATGGTGTCAACGGACGGTCCGTTCGGCCCCTGCGATGGGGCCCCACTCGATGCGATCTCTCCCCGTCCCTGCCTTGGAACCTCTGCCTTGCACAGAGTTTCCCCTGCCGAAACCACAGAGCGTAGAAAAAGCCGTTGCACACCTGTGCAAGCTTACGCTTGCGGGATCCATTCCAAGAGAATAGAGTCGGGAGTCGATGGACAGCACAGCTCGCTCAGAAAGTGCAAAGTCCCGTATGGTCAAGCCGTTACGGGCGGATCGTGCGAGGCGGCCGCCGACCGGGACACGGAACGACGCATTCATGCCCGTAACCGCTCCTCCAGCCGCCGCCGAACCGGGCCCGTCATGGTAGCCAGCATCGGCCAGATGGCGTCCGCCGAGTACTACCTGGAGAGCCAGCGCTCGTTCCGGCATCCCAACGAGTATTGAACGAAGCCGCTACGCGGAGTTAGCGGCGTAGAGTTCATTCATTTCCGAGGCGTCGCGGGTGCCGTTTGTTCTGTGCGTTCGCTTCCCGGTTGCGTCAGTGGCGCTCCGCCCGTCGGGTGGCGGATCCCCAGCAGCCTCCCGATCACCAGTGGTTAGCATCGACCCCTGCGACGGACCGTCGCCGGATCGGTCCGGCGGCGCGCCGTCGCGATCCAGGGAGATCGATAATGACCGGGACCGCGTGCGACACGAACACCGTCACCCCTCTTCGCCAGCGCATGGAGGAGCAGCTCCGCATCGCCAATCTGGCCGCGAGCACGTCCAAGGCCTACATCTGCGAGATCAAGAACCTGGCCAGGTACTACGACGCCTCGCCGGACGAGCTCGACGCCGAGCAGGTGCGCCAGTGGTACCTGGGGCGGATCGACAAGGGGCTCAGTCCGGGCACGACCAACGTCTCCTTCGCCGCGCTGAACTTCCTCTACATCGACACACTCGGCTGGCCTGACCATGTCGCCGGCCTGCGCTCCCGCAAGAAGCCCGGCAAGCTGCCGCGCTACATGTCGGAGCAGGAGGTCGAGCACCTCATCCTTGCGACACCCGACCTCCGCCACCGTGCTGCCATTGTCACCGGCTATGGCGGCGGGCTCCGCATCTCCGAGACCTTGGCCATCAAGGTCGGCGACATCCTGTCGGAGAAGAAGCTGCTGCACATCCCCTCCGGCAAAGGCGGCACCGAGAGAATGGCACCGTTGCCGGACATCGTCATCCACTACTTGCGCGTCTACTACAGGAACATCTGGCCGCGTCCGACGAGCTGGCTCTTCTACGGCGTCTCGCTCGACAGGCCCATCGCAACGGAGACCTTGCAGGCCGCCTTCAGGAGGGCGCGCGACATTGCCGAGCTCGACCGCAGCTACACCTTCCATTGCCTGCGCCATTCGGCGGCGACCCATCTCCTCGAGCGCGGCGGCGATATCGAGGTGATCCGGGACATGCTCGGCCATCGAAGCGCGAACACGACCCGTCACTACGCCCGCGTCACCGGCAAGATGTTCGAGGGCCTCGACCACCCGATCTCAGGCTTCGCAGCGTTGCGCAACTGACGGCGCGTGGAGGCCGAACGCGCGGGCGTGGCGGAGATCTTCCGCCGCGCCGGCGCCGCTTTCCGTGAGCGCCACAAAGGGCGCATCGACGCCGCCCGGCTCAAGGTCATGGGCGCCATCGAGGCGTGCCGCACCGCCGTGCTCGGCGGCCACATGTACGCCTGCGAGGGCTGCGGGCGCGAGCATCCGCTCTTCAACTCCTGCCGCAACCGCCACTGCCCCACCTGCCAGGGTCTCGCCGCCAACCTCTGGAGCGAGGAGCGCGCCGGGGACATCCTGCCGGTGCCCTACTTCCATGTGGTCTTCACCCTGCCCAAGGAGGTTGCCGCCATTGCCTTCTGCAACCGCAGGGTGGTGTTCGACATCCTCTTCCGGGCCGTCGCCGAGACCCTGCGCACCATCGCCGCCGATCCCCGCCACGGCGGCATGCGCATCGGCGGCACCGCGGTCCTCCATACCTGGGATCAGAAGCTCCGCTTCCACCCGCACCTGCACGTGGTCGTGCCCAACGCGGGCTTCGACGTAGACAGTGGCGAGTGGAAGACGGGGAGCACCACCTTCCTCGCCCCCGTCAAGGTCCTCGGCAGCCTGTTCCGCCGCCTCTTCCTCGAGGAGCTCGCCCGCGCCCACGGCCGGGGGGACCTGGAGTTCCACGGCACCGTCGCCCACCTCGCCAATCCCGGCGAGTTCCACGCCACGCTTGCCGCCGCCCGGGCCAGGGACTGGGTGGTCTACGCCAAGCGGCCCTTCCGCGGGCCTGAGCAGGTCTTCCGGTACCTCTCGCACTACACGCACAGGATCGCCATCTCCGACAGCCGCATCGTCTCCTTCGACGGCGAGACGGTCTCCTTCCGCCACCGAAAGCCCAAGGCGCCGGGGCAGAGAAAGCCGCGCTACGGCATCGCCACCGTGAGCGCCGACGAGTTCATCCGCCGCTTCCTGAGGCACGTCCTGCCGGACGGCATGCACCGCATTCGCTACTTCGGCATCCTCGCCAACGGCTGCCGCGCCAGCACGCTGGAGAGAGCACGCCAGGCTCTCGGCGCCCTCGGCTGCGCCGCCCCCGAGGGAAGCGTGGACGGCGCTCGGGCCGAGCCCGACGAAGAGCCCGAGATCGGCACCGCGCCCGTGGCCTGCCCCCACTGCGGCGGCGTCATGCGCCTCGTCCGCGAAATCCGCCGCCGCCATGAGCCCCGCTCGACGCGCGGCCCGCCGGCGCTGCCGCCGACCCACAGGGGGAAACCGTGAGACGCCCGCTCGCTTCGGCCCCGCGCAACGGCGCCAAAGCGCCGACGCACGACCGAACCTGTCTCCGCTTGAGCCGGGCTGACAGCCCTCGGCTCACACCCCGCTCAGTCCTCGCAGCGTGCGCCCGCATGCCTGCCGAAAGACCGGCGCGAGCGTCGATTTTATGCGCAACTCTGCTGCCGGTGGATGCCGCCTGACGCTGACATCAGCGCACTTTCCACATAGCTCAACTTCGCCTCTCGTGGCCCGCGGCTTCGTTCAAAAGGGTTGGGCAGGCTCTCGAGAGAGAGCCTGCCCAACCCTTAACCCTATACGGCGGGCGAGGAGCCCGACGGCACCTGGTTCAACCCCAGGGGCCTGTTCGGGCTGGAAGACGGCGTCAAGGTCGACGCCGGCCAGTTCCAGCGGCTCTACAACGGCTACGAGCCTGACGGGTCGGGCGGCCTGGTGCAGCGGGCCGGCAACCCGGAGCGCTCGCCCGGCATCGACATGACGTTCTCGGTGGACAAGAGCGTGTCTGCGCTCTGGGCCATCGCCGAACCCGAGATGCGCCTGAAGATCGAGGCGATGGCGACGGCTGCCGCCAGGGAGGTGCTCGAAGACAGCGTGCTCAAGTATTGCAGCTACACGCGGCTTGCAGAGAAGGGCGTGACGCGCCCGGTCGCGGCCGACCTGATGGCCGCCACCTTCGTCCATGGCACCAGCCGGGAGAACGACCCCCAGCTTCACGTCCACTGCACGATCTTCAACGTCGCGCGCACGCACGAGGACGGCAAGTGGCGGGCGCATCACCAGTACCCCGTCTACAGCTGGAAGAAGGCGGCCGGAGCGCTGTTCCGCGCCAACCTGGCCTGGGAGCTTCAGCAGGGCCTCGGGGTGCGGATGGAGCAGTACGGCCCCGCCAACGGGTTCACCCGCATCGTCGGCATGCCGGACGACCTCAAAGCGTTCTGGTCGAAGCGGCGCAAGGCCATCGTCGCCATGGCCGGAGAGTTGGGGATTCCGTCGCTCGGCAACGCTTCGCGGATGGCGGGCGTAAACAAGATCACGCGCGAAGGGAAGTCGCACGACAACGATCCCGAGGTGAGGCACCGGCGCTGGCGCAGCGAGGCCGAAGATTACGTCGAGCGCGAGGAGCTGATCGCCGCAGTCACCGGTCACGAGGTCAAGATCGGGCAAGAACAAATCCGTGAGCTGACGGACCGGCTCGACGATCTTCCTGCCCATCTGGCACGCGAGGAGGCGGTGTTCCGCCGTCCGGACATGGTGGAGGCGGCGGCGAACGCGGCGGCGGGTCTGATGGGCCGGGAGGCGGTGGGGACGGCCATCGAGCGCCTGCGGCGGAACCCGGAGATCGAGCGGCTGGAGCCGAAGAAACCGACCGCCGAATCCAGGGCCGGGATGGTCCACACCGAGGTCTATTCCACCCGCCACAACCTCGGGCTGGAACAGGCGGTGAAGGACATGGCGGCTTCCATGGCCGCCGGCGCCGGCCACGAGCTGCCGGAAGAGGCGGTCAGGGAGAAGGTGAAGACCCTGCTGGAGCAGGGCTATCCGCTGAGCCAGGAGCAGTCGCTCGCCATCCACCACGCCACCATCAACGGCGGCCGCGTGGCGGTCATCGAGGGCGCGGCGGGCTCGGGCAAGACCACGACGCTCAGGCCCATCACCGACCTTCACAAGGAGCACGGTTACGAGATCGTGCCGACGGCGGTGGCATGGCGCACGGCGGTCGCGCTCGGCGACGACTGCGATGCGCGCGCCTATTGCGTCGACAAGCTCCTCAAGCTCGCCGCCAAGGGGCAGGTGGAGATCGGCCGCAACACGCTGATCGTGGTGGACGAGGCGGGCATGCTGTCGACGCGGCAGGCGCACCACGTCCTTCAGCTCTCGGAGCGCCACGGAGCCAAGGTGGTGTTCGCGGGCGACACCCGGCAGCAGCAGCCCGTCGAGGCGGGGCCGGGCTTGAGACTCATTCGGGACGTCGCGGGCAGCATTCGCGTGGACCGGATCCGGCGCCAGAAGGCGGACCTGGAGGACGTGCTGGTCCATGTCCACAAGGAGACTCCGGAGCAGGCGCGGTTCCGGGCGGGTCTCACCAACGCCGAAGAGCGAGACGTGATCGTCGCGGACTACGAGGCGATGGACCGCAAGCCGGTGTTCACGCCGTGGCAGGTGGCGGTGTCGGAGGCGCTCAGGGACGGCGAGGCGGAGAAGGCCATCGAGGCCTGGCATGTGCGGGGCCGCCTCCATCTCTGCCACGACGAGGAGAAGACGCTCACGACGCTGGTGGACGACTGGGAGCGCCATGTGCGCGCAGAGCCCGGCACGTCCACCGTCGTGCTCGCACGCACGAAGGCCGAGGGCCGGGCGCTGTCGTGGCTCATGCGGGAGCGCATGCTCGCGCGGACGCCCGATGCGAAGCGCGCCGTGATCGAGGTGAGCCGGGACCTGGACGGGCGCCTGACGGAGCCGCTGGAGATCGCGGTGGGCGACCGCATCCGCATCGGCGCCACGCAATGGGAGAAGCAGCTCTTCAACGGCACCGTGGTCACCGTCGAGGACTTCGAAGTGAGGCGCGCCGACGACGCGGCGGTATCGCGCAAGGCCCGGAACGGGGAGGCGGCGTGCCGCGGAACGGATCCGGACCGTTTCGAGCCCGAGTACTCCGTCCACATCGCCGCGCGGACCGACGACGGCAGGCGCGTCGCGTTCCGCCACGACGAGATCCGCGACTGGCACGACAACATCCGCCTCGACTACGGCTATGCCATGACCATCGCCTCGGCCCAGGGGCTGACCGTGGACCGGGCGTTCCTGCTGGTGGACGACAGGCCGGCGCGCGAGACGATCTATCCCGCCGCGACGCGGCACCGCGAGGCGCTCGACGTCTACGTCAACCGTGCGCCGCTCGCCCTGGACATCGCCGAGCACAGGCCCGAGGACGAGGCCGGCATGCCCGTCACCGACAGCGACGTCCGGGCGTATCTGGCCGAGCGCTGGTCGCGCTCGCAGCCCAAGGAGGCGGCGCTCGACTACGTCTCCGACGGCATGTGGCGGGAAGCCGGGGAAGAGGCGCCGAGGCACGACCGGGGCGGCCGGGAGCCGCATCGAGACGCCGCGGAGACGCGCGAGGCGGCCAACGACAATGCGCTCGTGCGCATCGCCCAGGACATCCGCCACGCGGTCAACGGCTGGCGGCACGGCGCGGCCGTCGACGCGTTCGCGGCCGAGCGCAACGAGGTCCTGGCGTCCTGGGACCACCTCCGCGCGCGCGTCCGGGACGAGGGCGAGGCCGTCGCGCTCAGCCCCGCCTTCCGCGCGACCCTCGACCGTCACGGCGCGCTGATGAAGCAGGCCGCTTCGTTCAAGGCCCGTCCGCAGGTATTCGAGAGGCTTCTCTCCGAGCGCGCCGGCATCGGCGAAGGAGAGCTGCGGGAGCTTCGAGACGTCCATGCCCGCGCCGGCAGCTACCTGCGCTCCGTCACGGCGAGGACCGCCCACGCGGCACGGCAGGAGGCCGCACAGCAGCGCGAGGCGCCATCCCAGGACGCGGAGCGGCCGCCCGCGGACGTGCGGCAGAGCGTACCCGCCGCCGCGCGGACGACGCAGGATGCCGGCAGTGAGACCGCCCCGGTCCGGCCGGTGGAGGAGGAGACCGCCCGGAGCGCAGTGTCCATGGATCGCTTGCAGGCGGCTTATCGGCGGCTCTGGCGCGACTGGCGCACGCACCTCCTCCTGGCCGAGAGCGAGGGCGTGCACCGCTTCGACCTCGACAGCGCCGCCGCGCTGATCGAGCGCATCGCCGCCTTCGCCGGAAGCGAGGGGCTTGGCGCGGAGCCGCGCGCGCAACTCGAGGAGATCGTCGGGCAGTACCGGACGCACGTTGAAGCGCGCGATCGCGTGCGCGGCCATCTGCGGGACGTGCAACGGCACTGGCTGCGCTACAGGGCGATCTCCGAGCGCGCCCGCCAGCTCGACGTCAGGCCGCGGGAGCTGCGCTCCTGGCCGATCTGGCTGGAGCGCAACGAGCGCCTTCTGCGGGCGGGACGCGCGATCCTCGACGATTCCGCGACCTACGGCGCGCATCTCGACCGCGCGGGACGCGAACGGCTGCGCGGCGAGGTGTCCAGGATGGAGCGGTTCTCGGACGCCTACCGCACGCAGTCCCGGTCCCGCGACCGGGGCCGCACGCAGGGCCTGTAGCGGCCCGCAGAGGGGCATGGGGAGCGTCGTGAACATGAGGCGCCACCCAGCCCTCCGCGCGCTCCTGGACGGCGCGGAGGAGCACGGGGACGCCGACCGCAGCACCCGCCGGGGCAAGCCGTGCATGGACGGAGCTCCTCGCCGTCGATGACCGGTGGGACTCGCTAGCCGAGCGAGGGCGGCCGACCAAGCCGGATGGCAGCCAGCGCCGCGCGCCGGACTCATGCCGCTCCACCGGCCCCGACCCCATGCGCGCCATTGGGCTCGGCGTGGATGCAGTGCTTCCAGGAGATTGCCGATACGTTGCCGCGTCACTTCGACGTCCATGGCGCCGGGGCTTGCAGAAGTTCCCCAGCTCGATGATCGTCTGCGAGCCAGGGCTTGCGACCGGATTGGCGGGAGGCCGCGAGCTTCGGAAGATCGATCATGAAGCGCATGTCGAGCCGGTTCTCTCGGCCGCGCGTTCGGATGGAGGTAGTTCGCGATGATCCGCAAATTCTGCGACCGGGTATCTCTCCGAGCGCGTGCAATCGAGCTGCTGCTGGGTGCGGCGGCCATGGCGCTGATCGGCGGAACAGTCGAGCCGACAGCAGCCCGGGCGGAACATTCCACTGCGCTCAAGATCGGATTGCTGTTGGACTTGAGCAGCGGTTCGGCGGAGGTCTACAGGGACAGGCAGAGGGCGTTCGAACTCGCGATCAAGCATGTCAACGACGGCGGCGGCGTGTTCGGTCTGCCGGTGGCGGTCGCGGTTGCCGACGCCACGGCGGACCCGGAGAAGGCCGTCGCGGCGGCGCGGCGTCTCGTCGAGGTCGAGGGCGTGCATGCCATCGTCGGCCCCAACGCCAGCGCCAGCGCACTGCCGGTGGCCGAGCGGGTGATCGGCCCGGCCGCCATCCCCACCGTCAGCTTCTCGGCCACGTCGCCGGCGCTGACCGCCGTCGCCGACGACGACTTCCTGTTTCGGGTTGCGCTGTCCGACGTGTCCCAGGGGCCCGTCCTCGCCCGCCTCGCGCGCGAGCGGGGCTTCGACAATGTCGGCCTGCTTCATGTTGACGACCCATGGGGGCGAGGCCTTGCGGGTGCCTTCGAGGCAGCTTGGGACGGTCCCCTCAAGACCGTCCCGGTGGACCGCACTGAGACCGACTTCCTGGCCGCGCTGCGCGAGTCCGCGAGCGGGGGCGCCCAGGCCCTGGTGGTCATAGCCTTCGAGACGGCGGCACTCGCCATGGTCCGCGAGGCGATCGACAAAGGCCTTTACGACAGCTTCGTCTTCGGCGACGGCGCCAAGCGGCCGGGCCTGGTCCGGTCCCTGGGCGGCGACCGCCTCGGCAACATGTACGGCACAGGGCCGGCGTCGGCGCCGGAGAGCGCCGCGTCCGCGGCTTGGGAAGCGGCCTGGGTCGCGGAGTACGGCGCGCTGCCGGTTCTGGCCTACGTCAAGGAGGCCTACGACGCCACGATCGCCCTGGCGCTTGCGGCGCAGGCCGCTGGCCGGTTGGACGGCGCTGCGATCCGCGACCGGCTGCGCGCGGTGGGCAGTTCGCCGGGTACCGTCGTGAACGCCGGCCCGCAGGGCGTAGCCGATGCGCTTCGCATTCTCGCCGACGGCGGGGAGATCGATTACGAAGGTGCCTCGAACAGCATGGACTGGGACGGGAACGGCGATCTGCACCGAGGGCATATCGGCATCTGGCGCTTCACCGGGGACGAACGGATCGAGGAGGTCCGGGTGGTGGCGTTCGAGAACCAGGGTCGTTGAGGATTTGAAGACCGTGCCGTGGCGGCAGACCGAAGCCGCAACTCGGTACCGCCCCGCAGCCGCTCACACCAGTCGGCAGACACTCCCAGCCTCGAGCACGGCGTGATGCCAGTGACGGGCACCGTCATAGCGCCGGCGCAGAGCGCGTCGGCCGAGATCGCGTCAGCGAGCTGATGGTGAGCAAACCCGTCCCTCCAATGTTCGGTCGGCAAGCTTGAAGCGGTCGCTCCGGCAGTGGGTGCAAGGACGCTGCACGCAACAGGTCTTCAGCGGGGTGTCACGGTATCAGGCCGCAGCGAACTTCTGCGCTGGCTTCAACTCGATCCACAGGCTCTCCACGCCGCGGAGTGTTGTTAAGCGTGGAAAATTGACTTCACACTGGAGTCGATCTTCAAACCCGATTGACATTCAGAGATGCATGGAGCGCTGCCGGGTCGCCTTTTGCACCCGGTCGGCCGACGCGTGCCGGTCTGCGTCCGCGGAACGGCCGCCGACGGCTTCCTGCTTGTCGTTCCTGCGGTCGAGCGTCTGTGCGATCCGTTCCAGGCGATCCATCGCCGTGCGCATATCCATCTCGGCGAGGTTGAGAACCGGGATCCGGTGATGCTGCGCGAGGCGGATGGCCAGTCCCGTACCGCCGTAGTCCTGGCCGTCCCTGGTCCAGCACACCACGGCCTGCGCCGGCTGTTTCAGATCGGTTCCCAGCAGGACGGCGACGTTGCGGGCGTGAAGGTCCCGCACCTTCGCCGCGCAGCGCTCCCATGCGGCATGGTGAGGTTCTGCGAGCGGCCGCATCGCCTCGATCTCGGCCGGCGTGAGCACGCGGCAGGCGCTCCCGTCTCCGGCACCAGTGTCCAGGCCGTTGTAGCCGCGCCAGGGCACGATGACCTCGCGCCGGTCGGCGGGCGCGGCGGCGGCGAAAGCCTTGTCGGCCCCGTCCGCGCCGCCGGTGCGCAGCCGCCAGCCGCGCTCGCCGAGCCGCTCCGCGATCTCCCGCATGTGGGCGAGCACCGGCTCGGGCGTCGCCCGGGCGCCGACCCCGGCATAGATCGGCACCAGGGGTGTCGCCTCCGTGCGCTCGGGAACTCGGTAAACGGGGATGCCGAGCTTCCGCGCCTTGTCGACCAGGTTTCCGGTGATGCCCGATCCGGGGAACGCGATGACGCCCTTGGGCAACAGGTTCAGCAGCTCGTCATTCCTGCGGAAGGGCGCGGCCTTGCCGTGCGCGTTCCAGTCCGGGCGGCACACCACCTGGTCGACGCCCCTCGCCTCGGCCCAGCTCGCCGCGATCTTCTCGACGCCGGGGCTGCCGCCGTGCAGCAGGACCATGTCGCCGTACTTCTCGCGGGTGCGGTCGAGCGTGGTCCAGACGGCGGCGCCGTCCGCGACCTCCTTGCCGCCGGCGATGGCCACCAGGGTGCCCTGCGGCAGGTGCGCGCGGGTCTCGCTGTCCTTGCGGGCGCGCCGGAAGTCGCGGGCGTCAATGGCGGCGGAGGTGAGCTGGCCGGTCCGGCTGGTATGCGATCCGCGGCGCGGGCGCCAGACCTGGCCGGTCTCGACGCGGTACGCGTCCGCGGCGAAGTCGCGCATCGTCTCGAAGGCGTCGCGGCGATCGCCGAGGTTCCTGGCGCGCTCGGTAAGGCGCTCCAGCTCGAGGGCCTTCACCTCGGTGCCGTCCTGGGCGCGTTCGAGGTCGCGCATCTCGAGAACGATCTTGTCGGCCGTCCGGTCGATGCGGTCCGCCTGCGCGTGCAGCATGTTCACAAACCCCCACAGCAGGCCCTCGCGCTCGTCGGCGAGCTGGGTGCCGTCGGGGACGACGTTCTCGATCAGCGTGTGGACGGTCTGCTCGATACCGGCGACGGCCTCGGCTTCGTCCCAGACGACGCGGTTGTCGGGCTCGCCGGGCTCGGGGGTGGCGCCGTAGAGGGCGGCGTGGTCGCAGATGGCGGCGGTGGGCGAGGCGTAATGCCGGGGCTCCGGCCCATCGTCGGACGGCGCGTCGGCGCCGGGGCTAGTATAGCCCGCCCTGTCGAACGCGTTGCTCATCGCCGTCTCGGCGGTCTCGGTGCCGTCGCTGTCGGTCATCTAGCGCTCCTTTCCGGCCATCTCCGGCACGAGTGTCCTCCGGGGCGCCGTGCCCCGCCGCGCTCTCCATCCGGGGCAGGCGCGCGCAGGAAAGCTGCGCGGGGGCGCGATATTCCGGCCGGCTCCGGCGCCGTCACGGCCGTCGAACGACCAGCGGGCACTCGACCTCGCCGTTCGTCTGCCTCGCCTCCACGGCGCAGTCGACGATGGCGCGCCCGTGGGTCTCCCAGATCCAGCCGCTCCAGCCCCCGCTCGGATCGTGCACGGGGACGATCTGGAACTGCTGCTGGATCAGAAGGCCGAGCAGCAGCGCGGCCGGCGCCGCGGCCGCCAGGGCGAGGCCGGACCACCGGCGCCTGCGCCGCCGGTCGGTCTCGATCCAGCGATAGAAGTCGGCGGCATGCACCGCCGCACCGTCCGCGGCCGGGGCGGCTTCCCCGCCACCCGCTTCCGTCTCGCCCTCGCTCCCGGCCGCGCCCAGCCGCGCCTGCGTCTTCAGGAGAACGTCGAGAAGGCCGTCCATCGATTCGAGCATCTGCTCCATGTTCTGGTTCAGCCGGCCAGGATCGTCGGGCGCCTCCCCGCGCGCCGCCGCGTCCTCCGCGTCCCCGTCCTGCGGTGCACCGCCCTGCGCCGGCCCGCCTTCGGCGCCCGCGCTTTCGGCCGGGGGGCTTGCCGCCATTGCGGCATCGCTCCCGGTCCCGTCGGCCTCTGCGGCGGCGAACAGCGGTCCCGCGGAGGCCTCCGCCTCCCTCTCGCTTCCGGGCGGCGCCTGCTTCTCCGTCATGCGGTCCTCCTTCCGAACAGGGCCCGTCCGCGCAGCAACGGCCGGAGCGTGCCCGGCCCGGACGGGCCGTCGGCTGCGCGCTCCTTGCGGATCACGAAGGGGTTGGGATCGGCGTGGAATTCCGTGTCCGGGCGCCGCCAATAGTGCGCGTGGTGGAGATGCAGCGCGTCGCGCGGCATGTCCTTAGGCGCGGCGATCACGTACTGGCGGTCCGGCCCCAGCGTCATCAGCTCGTCGGGCGTCACCAGCCGCTCGCGCACGAGACTGCGGGACTCGCCCGCCTGCCACTGGGTGTTGGCGGTGACGATGCGGTTCTCGGCGATCGTCCCCGACCGGCTCTCGGTACGGCCCTCGAAGGTGGCGGTGCCGATCGCCTTCGACAGCTCCTCCGCGCCTTCCGCGTCGGTGCGGGGAAAGCCCATCACCTGCACCACCTCGGCGAGGTGCAGGAGCGTCTTGCGGTGCTCCTTGCCCCAGCTCGAGTCCAGCGCCGAGATCGACTGGGCGAAGCACCAGAAGTGCACGCCCTTGCCGGCGGCCATGGTGTAGCCGTCCATCACCGGCTTGAGGAAGCCGAGGCGCGGCATCTCGTCGATGACGATCAGCATGTCGCGCTTGAGCGGCCTGATGCCGGCGACCGCGTTGGGGATGGCGACCCAGAGGCGGAGCCAGCCCTTGACGTGCTCGATGGCGTCTTCCGGCACGACGACGAACAGGTCGGTCTCGCCGTCCGCGAGCACCAGGGGGTCGAAGCTCGACCGGGCGGTGTTGTCCGCCAGCGCGGGATAGGTGAGGAAGGCGAGCTGGTTGGCGATGGTGGTGAAGTTGGAGCCGCCCTCTTCGGCGCCGACCTGGGCCTGGCGCTCGACGGCGATATGGGCGAGCCCGCCGGCGAAGGGTTTTTCGCCGGCGACCTCGGCCGCGAAGGCCTTGCGCTCCTCCGGCGTCTGCGAGAGCAGCTCGTGCACGCGCTTGAGAGTGCGTTCCCCGGACGGCTTCCTGAAGCGCACCCAGGCAAGGTAGCCGGCGACGATGGCGCGGGCCGACTCGTAGAAGTGCCGGCTGTTGTCGTGGGCGCCGGGACGGGGCGGTGTGAGCAGGGCGTCGAGCAGCACGTTGATGTCGCGGACCGCCTCGTCCTCCTTCTCGCGTATGAACTCCAGAGGGTTGTAGGCGGCGCTGCCCGCGTCCGGCAGATGGCACTCGGGGAACGCCGCCCTGTGGCCCTCCACCACTCCGAAGGGGTCCAGCAGGACCGCGCGGCGTCCCATCTGGCGCCGCCGCCGGGCGGCGATGCACCAGAGCTCGCCACGCGGGTCGATGGTGACGGTCGAGCCCGCGAAGCCGCGCCCGTCCGGAGAAAGCAGGTTGAGGGCGATGGTGGCGCCCTTGCCGGTGCGCGGCGGGGCGACGGTGATGGCGGACCCTTCGAGCGACCAGCCGATCAGCGGCGCCCTGCCGCCTCCGCCCCACTGGCCGAGCAGGATGCCGCTCCGCCTGGCGAGGCGGCGCAGGAAGCGGCGGCCGAGCAGGCGGGCATGCCCGTGCAGGTCGGAGTCGGCGCGGCGGCGGCGGTCGCTTCTGCCCAGATGCCGGACGCCGGCGGCGGCCACCTCGAACCAGAGCATGCCGAGCACACAAGCGGCCGCCAGCGGCGCCACGAGCATGACCAGCCGCATGCCGCCGAGCCCCTCGAGCCAGCCCGTGACAGCGCCGAGGGAGGGCGCGTGCTGGAGGGGGCGCACGGCGCCGGTCCAGAGCGAGGCGCAGGCCACCGCGAGGGCGCCGCCGTAGAGGCCGAAGCGGAGCCAGAGGAAGGAGTCCTTCCGGTCCCCCGTGAAATAAGCCAGCAACGATGCCGCCACGGCCGCGCCGAGCACGATGGCAGCGACTTCCTCCGGCCGGTCGCCGGCGGTCAGCCAGGCGGCCCAGCCCGCGCCTGCCGCCAGCAGGAGGGCGCAGAGGCCCGGTTGGATTACTCTCATGGCGTGTGAAGACCTCCCTCGATCGTTGACCCCGCCGCGGCCCGGTCAGCCTCCGGCCCCGCCGCGCCTGGCGCGGGCGCCGACCCGCACGGCGCTCAGGCGCGAGAACCCCGCCACCGCCGTCCCCCCGGCCCGCTCGCCCCCGTCCTCGCCCGCGCCCGCGCGCCCGCCGATCCAGTCGAGGACGGCCGAGGGCAGCAGGTCGATCAGCTTGAAGGAGGCGTTCATCAGCCCGTAGGCGACGATGACGTAGAGCGCGAGCATGGCGAGGAAGCCCACCGGGCCGAGCCCACCGCTCGCGCCCGCGTCGCGCATCTGCGGCAGCCACACCTGGTTGAAGAGCCCGATGGCGGCGAGGAAGACGAAGTAGCCGAGGATGAGGCCCAGCAGCATCAGCGCGGGCCGCAGCACCAGCGCGGGCAGGAACAGCCAGCCCTGGCGGGTGGCCTGGACGGTGAGCCGGTCCCCGTCCTCGCGGGTGACGTGGGCGACGGCGAACACGGTCACGGCCAGCACCGCGATCGCCACGTTCAGGATCCAGCCCAGGATGCCGAACAGGAAGCGGATGAAGGGGAGCGCGGGCAGCACGTAGGCCAGCACCGCGCCGGCGATGATGAGCAGGCCGAGCAGGGTCGACACCAGGGCGTCGGAGACCTGCCAGGCGGATTCGAAGACGTCGAGCCCCTTGCCGATGAAGGGGATCGATTCCAGAAGCCCCGAGCCGGTGGCGGCGCCCATGAGCGCCGCGACGGCAGCGAGCGCGGCATTGAGGAGTCCATGCCCTAAAGCGGCCAGGTCGGCGATGGGGTTGCCGCTGTCGGCGACGATGACCGAGTCCAGGTCGATGAACTCCAGCAGGCCGGAGACCATGCCGCCGTCGCCGTCCCCCGACGCGGGCAGCGCGCCCGCGCCTGCGTCGGCAGCCGACAGCAGCATCGGGTGATAGTCCCGCGAACGGGCGAGCTGCGCCGCGACCCCCTTCACGGCTGCGTCCGCGGCAGGGACCCACTCGTCGAGGCTCGGCGTGGGCAGCGCCACCGAGGGGACGTTGTGGGCGGCGGCCTGGAAGAGGCCCACGCGGTGGGCGATGGTGTTGAAGAAGGAGGCCGCCGCCATCCAGGACGCCTCCCGCGCGTCCTCGGCCACCACACGCGCGAGGGTCTCGCGCTCCTCGGAGGCGGCCTGGGTCAGCGCGCTGTCGAGCACCCGCGCATAGATTCCCGCCAAGTCCTGCCCGGTGAGCAGGGCATCGATGTCGGGCAGCGGGCGGCCGTATAGGGGCGTGCCGGGGACGTAGTGGGCCGCGAGGCCGGCGGCGATGGCACGGACGGCCGGGAGCACGCCGGTGAGCGCCCGGCGGTGGCCTTCGGCCGCGAGGCCGGGCGCGCCGTCCGCCTCCAGGCCGGAGAAGCGGATCGAACCGCACATCCCGTCCGGCATGCCGCGCCCGTCGCCGTCGTAGCTGAAGGTCAGCGTGCCGTCGTCCTCGTCGATCTCCACATAGGGGTCGTCGCCCGCCTGTGCCGCGCTCTCGTTGGCCGTCCTGGCGCAGGTCTCGGCGATCAGCGTGCGCGCGATCGCCGCCCGCCAGAGCGCCTCGCGGGGGCGCGGCACGATGGGCCGGCTCTCGGCCAGCGCCTCCTCGGAGAAGGGCCGCCAGACGGCGTTGGCGAAGTCCCCGCCGAGATGGGCCAGTCCCACCACCGCGTGCTGCGCCCCGTTGAGCCCGCCCGGCAGCGGCGCCATCAGGGCGACGGCGGTGACGATGCGCACGATGGCCCAGGCGCCGAACCCGAAGCGCCCCTCCCGCGCGGTATCCACGGTGCCGGCGGCGGCGTGCCAGACCAGCAGGAACCCGGCGAGCACAAGGACGCCGGCGTTGAAGGCGAAGAGCATGTCGCCGACGGCCGAGGGACCGTGCGCGCCCAGCCCGCCGAGGAAAGCCAGGACCTCACGTGTCGCGCTGTCGGTGTCGGCGAAGAGGCCGCGCTCGATCGACTGCGCCGAGGCCGGATCGGGCGGGGGTATCGCAGCCACGGCAAGACCCACGCCCGCGAGCAGCAGTGCCGCCCAGAGGAGGCCGGAGCGGTAGCCTGCGCTCGGTGCATCGGCGGCCGCGCGGGAATTCCGGCCTGCGGCTCTGCCGTCCTCCGCCCGATACCCGCTCCCGGCCTCGCCCCGGGCTTCGTCGTCCCTCCCTGCGCGCGGCGTCCCCGGCCGGCGCACCGCTTCTATCAGCGACCGCAGCACGGTTGCCGATTGCAGGGCTTCGGCAAGCGGGCGGCCGAGCTCGGGGGCGAACAGGAAGCGGAGCGGGCGCATCGCCTCAGTTGGCCCCGGCGGGCGGGTTGGCGAGGCCGGGGAGGCGGCGCATCTCCTCCGTGGCCAGCGCCAGCGATGCCGCGTCGATCGCGCCGCGCCGCTCGTCGGTGCGCCAGCGCTGCCAGTCGAGCATGAGCGAAACCGCCTGCAGCGTGACCAGTTCGCGGAGCAGGTTCTCCGCCGACATCGCCTGGAGGCGCACGAACCAGTCCGGGTCCTCGAAACGGCGGCTCGCCAGCAGCTCCAGCAGCTCGTAACGGCTGACGGGAGTCTCGGGATCGCGCCCGGCATCGCGCGCGATCTCCCCGGCCCAGCCGCCGAGCGCGGCGCCCGGCGCCCTGAGCGCACGGACCTGCGCCAGGTAGTCGGCGGCGAGCGCCGTCCGGGCGTCCGCCGCGCGAGCCAGCAGTGCGCGACGGCGCTCCCGGTCGGTGTCGGCCGAGGCCAGCGGAGGGGGATCGTGCACCACGGGTGCGGCCAGGTTGCGCGAGAGCTCGACGGCCGCGCGCAGCTCGTCCTCGCTCGCAAAGGTGCGCCGGTCGAACAGGGTATCGGCGCGCAGGTCCGCGCCGTGCAGCGCGTCACCTCCCCGGCACAGATCTGGATCCTCGCCGGCGCGGCCCGCGTTGCAGTATTCCCGCGTGACGCTCTCGAAGCGGGCAGCATCGCCGGCGGCGGCCCCCGGCCTGTCCACCACGGCGCGGTCCCCCGTGATGCGGCCCGTTTCGGTCGCGGCCGCACGCCCGTGCGCGTCCTTTGCGGCCGCGGAGGTGGCCGCGAGGCCCCTCAGCCCGGTGACCGTCTCGCAGGCGCTCCGGCTGGGCCGGTGCGCCATCATGGTCCCGGTTTCCGCTACCTCGCGCGCGGTCTGCGCGTGCAGCTTCGTCTGGGAGTCGAGGGCGCCGGTCACGGCCTTGGCGCTCTGGGCGATGTAGCCCGAGAGCTGGCCCGTCTGCAGGCGCAGCGCCTCGATGATGGCCCGCTCCATGGCGTCGATCTCACCGGTGAGGTCCGCGATGACGCGGCTCGCCTCGCGGCGGTCGTTGTCGGTGCGGTCGCACTTGTGGGCGAGCGCCACTTCCGGCGCGAGCAGGAGGCCGGCCAGCACCGCGGCAGCGGCCGTCCGCCACGTCCCTGCCTTCCGGGGGATCATTGGCCGCCCCCGACGACGCCCCGGAACAGCTCGCTGCCCGCGTCGCCCGCGCCGAGGTCGTCGAAGACGTTGCGCCTCGGCCAGTCGATATCGAGGCCGGGAAGGCGGTCGAGAGGCCGGGTGTATTCCGAGACGTAGACCGAGGGGTCGAGTGCGCGCCCGACATAGCGCCGGTAGGCGTCGCGGGCGGCGGCGCAGATGCGACGGCGGGCGAGATCCAGGATGTACTCCAGCGCGCCCGCCGGATCGAAGTGGATGTCGAAGGAGCGGTAGTCGAACAGGTCGGTGATGCAGGAGAAGTCGAGGATCGAGTCCGGGTTGCGGATACCCTGCTCCTCATGGCGGATGATCGCGAGGTCGGCCTCGACGCCGGCCTCCGCGCTCGCGGCCAGCGCCTCCGCCACCGCCGGATCGCACGAGGGGTCGTGCGCGGGGTCGTGCGTGACCGCATCGCCCGGCCCACCTCCGGGCGCGGCGGGAGCCGGAGGCTGCGCCTCCGCCACCGCCGACGCCGCCCACACCGCGAACGTCAGCACCGCCGCGAACGCCAAGGCGCTACGCCGCCTCATCGCCCGTCCCATCTTCGGCGTCGCCGGTGTCCCCGCCGCGCTTCGGCGAAAGCACATTGACCATGCCCTGCGGCCCCGCGACCACGATCTCGGTGACCGTGCGTTCCTTGCCCTCCCTGTCCTGGAATTCGCGGGTCCTGAGCCGGCCCTCGACCAGCACGAGGACGCCCTTGCGGACCATCTGCGACGCCGGCTCGACCGAGCCGCCGAAGACCGCGACCCGGTGCCACTCGGTGGCCTCCTGCGGCGTCCCGTCGTCGCCCTTCCAGCGCCGCGTGGTCGCGACGCTGAACGAGACCGTGACCTCGCCGCTCTGCATGGTTCGGCGCTTGGCGTCGCCTCCCGCGTAGCCCAGCACCGTCGCCCTGTTGACGTGCAACATGTGTTTCCTCCTCTCAGGTTGCGTTATCGGCTGAATGGGGTTGCTCGTTGCCGGCCGCCCGCGCGACCTCGTCCGCCAGGCGGTCGAGCACCGCCTCCTCGGACGCCGCGCGTCCGGCCTCCGGCGAATCCATGCGCGCGAGCTCGCGCTCGATACGGCTTCGCGCCGTGCCCTCCGGGAACGCCCTGGCGAGCGCCGCCCGGGCCTGCGCCGGCAGCAGCAGCGCGTAGAGCCGCCGCCTGAGCGCCACGTCCGCCGGGCTGGTGGTGAGCGCCCAGAGCTCGACCGGCCCCGGCGTGTTGACGACCAGCTGCTCGAAGCGACCGCCCTGGCCGCTCGCGATCAGCAGTGCCGGCGCGCCGTCGCGGCCGGGTCCGGTGAGCCGGTAGCGGATCGCCTCCGAGAGCGTGTCCGTCAGGGAGAACGTGGCGGCGGGCGCCTCGGCTTCCTTCGCCTTGCCGCCGCTTCCCAGGATCCAGTAACGGTTGGCGAACTCCGCGAGCGCGCCGCCGAAGTCGTCGAGGCGCTGGGAGGCCAGTGCGAGCCGCACCCTGAGCTTGCGTGCCTCGCGCACGTCACGCTCGACCTGGGCGCGCACGGCCGGCGCGCCGCCGGTGCGGTGGAACTCGTCGTAGCAGAGCCGCTTGGGTGCTTCGCGAATGTCGCGGAGCCGGGATGCGTGCCATTCCCGGTAGGGTTCGGGAATGGACGCCAGTGCGTCCTCGCCGATCCACCAGTGGCGGGTCAGCGCGTGGCGCGCGAGCAGGTAGAAGGCGGCCGACTGGCGGTCGGCCTCGGCCGAGCCCTGCGGCGCCACCTCGGCGAGGTCGATGGCGGCGAGGCGCGCGCCGCCGACGTCGAAGGCGGTGGGAGAGAACATTACCGGCCAGTCGCCGGAGAGAGCCGTGAGGATGCGGATGAAGGCCTGGGTGACGGTCTCGCAGCCCGAGCCGTACCGCGCGTCCCCCACCAGCCCCTGCACGGCGGGCTCGCGCACCGAGGCGAGCAGGTCCACGAGGGTCGGCACCGCGTAGCGCTGAGCCCTGGTCGCCGCCTCGATCTCGCCCGCTTCGAACAGCAGGTCGACCACGTCCCACCAGAGCGGAGCTTCGGGCAGCCGGAGGCCGGCTTCCGCGATCGCCGCGTCCACGCGCTCGTCGCGGCCTTGCGTGTAGTCGTGAGGCTCGGCGCCCGCCATCCTGTCCGAGCGCATGGCGTAGGCGCCGGTGAGCGTCGGCCCGAGCAGCTCGCGCATGCCGTCGGGCACGCCACTGTCCCCGGCGGGCGTCACCATCAGGCCGAGCAGGTTGGTCAGGAAGGCGCGCTCGGCCGGGAGCGGGCTGCGGCAGCCGAGCTGGGTATCGCAGGGATTGATGGCGTGTTCGGAGGTCATGCGGAGCGGGAACCAGCCGGCCTCGTGCCGGCGCTCTGCCGGCAGCGCCTCGCGCACCAGCGAGACAAGCCCGGAAGACGACGGGCCGATGTCAATCACGGCGGCCAGCGGCAGGCGCGTCTGCCCTCCCTGCAGGCAGAACGCGAGGCCCAGCGCGTTCATCAGCACCGACTTGCCCTGGCCGGGCAGGCCATAGATCAGCTCGAAGCCGTAGTCACCGCCTTCGCCGGCCGCCAGCGGCAGGGGCTTGCCGTCCGGCGAGCGGAAGAGGTGGGCACCCCCTGCCTCGGCCGAGAGACGTGAGAGCGGTGCCGGGCGACCGACCGGAAAGAGGCGCAGCGCCTCGGCGATCGGCACGAGGGCGGGTTGCGCGGTGGCGCCGCAGCAGAAGCCGGGAACCGAGGCGGCAAGGCTTTCCAGTGGATCGCCCGTGAGCGGGGTGAACACCGCCTCGCCCCAGCCCTCGGCCACCTGCTGCAGGCGGCCGAGGCGAGCCGCCAGCGCCTGTTCGCCGTCCTCCGCTCCGACCCAGGTGAGGAGCCCGAGGCGGAGGCGCACGATGGCATGGGCGTCGCCGCCGAGCGCCGCGAGGTCTCGGAGCGCGTTCCGCGCGAGCAGGCTGTCGGAGGACGAGAAGGCGAGGAAGGAGGACGCCACGCGCGCCACGGTGGCGTCGAGTCGGTGCAGCCCGCCGCCCTCGATCAGCAGCGAGAACCGGCAGGGAAGACCGGCGGCGGCGAGCCCCGCCATCAGCTCGGCGAAGGGGCGCGAGCGTCTCGGCCCGAGGCTCATGTCGAGAGCGCCGTAGAGGCGCGCGCCGATGCGGACGCCGCCGCCGCTCCGCTCGGGCTCCCGGACCAGGAGCTGCGGCGCCAGGGGCGGCGGCAAAGCGCCCGCCTCCGGTGGCTCCGTGAAGCGCGCCGGCGCATCGTTGGCCACGGTGACCGGGCGCCAGTCCGGCGCCGTGGACGCCGTGCCGTTCACCATGCGCCGCATGACCCAAGTTGGCACTTTTTCCGACCAGCCGAGCCTGTTCGAGCCAGTTTTGCGGCGCTGAACCACTAGATGTTGGGGTTGGAGGACACCTGAGACCCACATTTGCCATTCGTGGTCCTGGAAGCCAATTGTGGGGCCAGGACTTTGGAGTTGAGTCGATATCCCTCTTGCCAGATGCCGCGAACGCCGTGTATGCGAAACAGGCATCGCAGAAACGGCGCCGCCATGTACATCAAGGCAACCAGGACACACACCGACAAGGCCGGCCAGCCGGTCCGAAGCCATCGCCTCGTGCTCGCCCAGCGCGTCGGCGACAAGGTGCGCCACAGGACGCTGCTCAATCTCGGCACCGACTATCCGGTGCCGCGCGAGAAGTGGAAGGCCGTCACCGAACTCGCCGAGGCGCTGCTTCACGGCAAGCCGCCGCTGTTCGAGGGCGAGGCGGATGTGCGGGCCGCAGCCGAGGACATCGTCGCCAAGCTCAGGGCCAGGGGGTTCCGCGTCGAGGCGATGCAGGAAGAGGCGCGCAAGCCCGACATCGCCACCGTCGACCTCGATACCCTGGAGCACGAGAACCCGCGCACGGTCGGCTGCGAGCGCCTGTGCCTCAAGGCCCTCGACGCCCTCGGCTTCGCCGAAATCCTCCACGGCCTCGACATCAAGGGCCGCGACGGGCGCATCGCCAGCGCGCTGATCGTCGCCAGGATGGTCCATCCCGCCAGCGAGCGTGATACCAGCCGCTGGCTCCGCCACGACAGCGCGGCCGCCGAGCTCCTGGGCCTGGAGGGCGACCGCAAGGCGCTGCGGCGCAAGACGCTCTACCGCATCGGCGACCTGCTCTGGCGCCACCGCGCCGCCATCCAGCGGGAGCTGTTCAACCGTGAGCGCGCACTGCTCGACCTGCCCGAGACGATCGCCTTCTACGATCTCACCAACGTCCACTACCACGGCCACACGGGCGGCGAGCTTCCCAGGTTCGGGCGCTCCAAGCAGAAGCGCGACGACTGTCCCCTCATCACGCTGGCGCTGGCGCTCGACGGCGCGGGCTTCCCGCGCAGTTGCGAGATCCTGCCGGGCAACGTGAGCGAGCCGGGCACGCTGCACGAGGCGCTGGCGCGGCTCGAGGCGGTGTGCGGCGGCACGGCGCCGAAGCCCACGGTGGTCATGGACGCGGGCATCGCCACCGAGAAAAACATCGCGTGGCTGGGCGAGCAGGGCTACGACTGGATCGCGGTCAGCCGCGGTGCCAGGCCTGCGCCGCCCGAGGGCGGACCCGAGGCCCTGCTGATCACCAGCGCGCGCCACGAGGTGCGGGCCTGGCGGCTTGCCAGCGAGGACGGCGAGGCGCGGCTCTACGTCGTCAGCGAGGGCAAGAAGAAGGCCGAGAACGCGATCATCGGCCTGAGGCGGAACCGCTTCGAGGCGGCGCTGGAAAGGCTCCACGGCGGCCTTGCGGTCAAGGGCCGCCTCAAGCGCTACGACAAGGTGCTGGAGAGCATAGGCCGCCTCAAGCAGCGCTTCTCCGCCGTCGCCAGGCACTACGAGATCACGGTCGAGAGGGCGAAAACCGGCCCCAATGCCACCGCCGTGCGCTTCAAGCGCAGGCCGCGATACGACGAGGCCGATGAGGGCGCCGGTGCCTATGTGCTGCGCACCAGCCACGTCGACTGGGACATCGAGACGGTCCTGCGGACGTACTGGCGGATCACGGATATCGAGGCGACATTCCGGAGCCTGAAATCCGAGCTCGGCCTTCGCCCGATCTGGCACCAGCTCGACCGGCGCATCGCGGCCCACCTGCTGATCGCCGTGCTGGCCTACCACGCCGTGCATCTGATCCGTACCCGGCTGGCCGCGCGCGGCATCCACAAGTGCTGGGCGTCGATCCGCGAGAGCATGCGGACCTGGGTGCGGATCACCACGCGCCTGCGCCAGACCGACGGCACCTTGATCGTCAACCGCCAGGACACGCGCCCGGCCGCCGAGGTTGCCGCAATCTCCTCGGCGGCGGGCGTGGACCCCGCCATCCACCGCACGAGGACCCGTCTGATGAGCTGACAGAATCTCACAAAATGTGGGGCCATGTTGGAATCGACCGAGAAAAATATCGCGTTGAATCAAACCAATAGGGAACACAGGCAGCGGAAAAGTGCCAACTTGGGATGAGCCGCAGCGCCCGGTCTTCGCGCAGCCTGCGGCCTTCGATCCCCGTCTCCACGAGCACGGCCGAGAGAGCGTCGAGCAGCGCCTCGTGGCGCGCCCACAGCCCTTCGAGCGCGAGGTGGGAGCACTGCGCCTCGCCGGCGGCGGGCAGCCAGTCCCGGAGCTTCCTGCGGAGCGCCTTGCGGTCGCGCTCCAGCCGGTCGCGCGGCAGCACGGAGGGCCGCGTCCAGCAGGCCATGACGAGGGTCTCGGCAGCGATCAGCGGAGTCAGACGCCGTGCCCGCTCGGCCAGCAGGTCGTCGAGGTCGAGGCCGAGGCGTGCGGCTTGCCTGCCCACAGCCTGTCCATGTCCGGCCGCAAGCGCGTGCGCCTCGTCGGGGGCGCGCTCGAACACCACGTGGAGCGCATGGCCGGGATGGGCGAAGGCGGTGTTGAGGCGCAGCGCGGCGACGTCCACGAAGCGGTCCAGCTCTTCCGCGCCCGTCATCGAGCGGGACCCGTCGAGCGCCAGCAGCGAGACCAGCGAGCCGTCGTGGCAGACCAGGACGCCGCCGCCGCCTTCCAGCGGCACGGCCGCCTGGGGCGCCAGAAAACTCTCCAGCGGCTTGCGGCGCAGGGTCCAGCTCAGGCGCTGCAGGTCGTCGGCGGCTGCGGCGAGGGAAAGGGGCATGACGCGAGCGTCCCTTCAGGCTCCGCCTGTCCTACAGCCTCGGCTTGAGGACGGTGTGGCTGCCGCCGTCGACCCCGAACGTGGCGCCCAGCGCGTTGATGATCGCGGGCGCGGCGATCAGCGCGACGCCGATCAGGATCGCGATCAGGCCCGAGCCGATGGTGGTCTGCTGGGGATGGTCGACGTGGCGCTTCAGCTTGAGCAGACCGAAGCCGACGATGGCGGCGCCGATGATGTAGAAGGCGATGGCGATCAGCCCCGGCACGGTCTCCAGGTCGCCGGCCGCCTCGTCGGCCATGTCGCCCAGCGAAACCGCCAGCGCGGGCCCGGCGGCCCAGAACCAACCCGCCCCCGCAAGGGCGGCGGCCACCGGACCCGCCGGTGCCGAGCGCGGGTGCCTTGCGCGGGGACTATTCAACTCCAGCAGGATGCGCCGGACGGCTCTCGCGAGGCTTGTCGGGTTCATGGGAGAATTCCTTTCAGCGGATGCTCAGCACCTGGATGCCGAGGCTGGTCTGCAGCGCGTCGATGACGGCGCCGAGGTGCCAGGCGGCGATGCCGCCGGCCATGTGGGCGAAGGCGCGCGCACCGCTCGCGCCGGGACGCGCGTCCGCGGCGGCGCGCAGCACGAACGCGCCCCGGATGAAGGCGAAGAGGCCGACCAGGGCGACGAGGGCGAACACGGCGGCGAGCAGCGCGTCGTAGTCCGCGCCGCGGCCGCCATAGCCAAGCGACGCCGTGCCGGGCGGACTTGCCGTGCCGAACAGGCTCTCGGTCGCGGCATCCAGCCACGAAGGGAGCGCGGCGAGGACGATGCAGATCAGGAAGGAGAGCGCCGTGCCGCCGGCGGACGGCGCGTGGAACTTGTCCTCGGAGGTCTTGAGCAGCCGCAGCAGCCCCTGGGCCAGCGCCATCAGCGCGAGCAGATAGCAGACGACCGCGACCAGGATCAGCAGGCTCGGCTCGAGGTCGCGGACCAGCGAGATCATGGCTCCGCCGAGGTCGTTCGACTCAGTCAACGGGGCGATCCCCCGGCCACGCCCGGCCGCGCCGGGTCCGGCGGCGCGGCGAACACCACCACCAGCTCGGTGTCGCGGGGGATGCGCACGCCGGGCCCGTCCGGCGCGTTCTCGAGCAGCACGTCGCCGGCGGTGCGCGCCGCCGCGGCGAGCCCCGCATGGACCGCCTCGCGGGTCGACGTCTCCAGACGCTCGTAGCGCACCCCGTCGCCGACGATCACGGTCTCGCGCGGCCGCGAGAAGACGCTCAGGAAGCCCTCGGCGAAGCGCACGGACGCCGGCAGCAGCACGCGTTCGAACCAGTGGCTGTCGACCTCGCCGTCCACGCCGTAACAGGCGCAGTCGAGCCCGGCCGCCCAGGCGTCGACGCCGAAGCTCCGGCCCCTGTATTCCAGCCGGGTGAGGCGGAGCGTCAGCCGCTCGCCGATAAGCGCGAACGAACCCGAAGCGACGGCGCCCGCGAGCGGCGGCTCCAGGATCTCCAGCAGCACCGGACCGGGATAGTCGGAGTCGACGGCGTACATGGCCCGCGCGTAGAGACCCCGGCCGGCTGCGATATGCGGCAAAGGCTTATCCCCTTGACCCCGGTTTGACGACATCTTGTGTTTGGGTTGGCAGGGACGAGTTGTTCGTGTAATGTTCTCGCCATGCCGAGCCGCTGGAAGCACGACCGCCCGATGTCCCGCGCTGCCTTCGAGGCGCGCTTCCCCGATGAAGAGGCCTGCGCCAGACACCTCGCGGCAAAGCGTTGGCCCGACGGCTTCGTTTGCCCCGCTTGCGGCCATGACAAGGGTTGGGAGTTGAAGCGTCGCAGGGCGAGTTGGGAATGTGCGGGCTGCGGCAAGGAGACGTCGGTGACCGCGGGCACGATCATGCATCGCAGCCACCTGCCGCTGAAGACCTGGTTCACCGCCATCCATATGGTGACCAGCCATTCGAACGGCATCTCCGCCCTGCAACTCCAGGCCCAGCTCGGGCTCGGCAGCTACAAGAGTGCGTGGCTGCTGCTGCACAAGCTGCGTCGCGCCATGGTCGATCCCGACCGCAGCCTGCTTGAGGATCTGGTTGAGATCGACGAAGCCTCGTTGCCGCAGCGCACCGCGCAAGACCCGCCCACCGGCGGGCAAGGCCGCAGCGCGCAAGGCAAGATGCTCATCGCCGGAGCGGTCGAGCTGTCTCCCGAGGGTGAGCCGCGCCGCATCCGCCTCGCGCCGATCGTGGATTACTCCGCGCTCAGCCTGCACGCCTTCGTTGCCGCCACCTCGGCGCCGGGCGCGCTGGTGATCACCGACGGTTGGAGCGGCTATCCCGGCCTGTCCGGGCACGACCATGAGGCCAGGATCGTCGGCGACACGCCCGCCCATCTCGTGCTGAAGTGGACCCATCGCGTCTTCTCGAACCTGAAACGCTGGGCGCTCGGCACCTTTCACGGCCTGCGCCGCGCCCATTTGCGCCGTTACCTCGACGAGTTCGTCTTCCGTAGGAACCGACGCCGCCACACCGACGCCGCCTTCGACACCCTGCTCGGCATCGGCGCCGGCCTTCAACCCTCCAGCTACCGCGACTTCGTCGAACAACGCGCCTGATCCCACCGGCCGGTCAACACCGTGCCGCAGCCAGCCATTCCGGCTGTCTCGGAGTCATTATACCGAACTCCGGCACCGCGTGACGGGGCCGGGCAGCGCTCTCGCCAGTCCAAGATATCACGCGTGCGACGCGCGCCGATGCCGGCGACGATCAACATCTTGCGTCACCGGAACCAAGGGGAGAAGCCTTTACCTCAATTCGACGAAATCTGTTGAATGATCTTTCAAGAATTCGTCCAATTTTCCGGTGTAGTTCACATCACCATTGAGCCACTTGCAAAACTCCCAGGCGCGGTCTGCTTTTCCCGAGAGCCCGGCGTGAGGACATTGACGGTCGGAACGTAACATGAACTTCGGGACGAGCGGACGTCGCTGGCTGCCGCCGGGGCGCCGATTCGCCGCAAACCGATGCCCATGCGGGCGCATTTTGGACCCGCCGTCGCGATGCGGACATGGCTTTTTGCGCCTCCGCGGAGGGAGGCGTGCCGGCGTGACAGCGACGGAGGCGCCGCTCAGGCCAGGAGGCGCATCAGCTGGTCGACCGTCAGCACCAGGATGCCGAACATCAGGTGGCAATGAACCTTGGCATGGCCGCGCACGCGGACATGGCGGCCCCCGCAGTTGTCCTTCAGCCCACCGTTGATGCGCTCGATGTTCGAGCGCTCGTTGTAGCGCTCGTCCGCCGGGTGGCGGTGACCGACGCCTCTCTGCGCCCTGGCCTCGCGCGCCAGCTCCTCCTTGTACTCCTTGTCGCGAGGGTTGACGTCGATGATCGGGACGTGGCCCAGCAGGTAGCTGTGCCAGCCGATCTCGGGCGCGTCATAGGCTGAGTCCATGAGGTCGTACAGATTGGTGACGCGGTCGGCGGTCATACTCGCCAGCGGGATCGCGGCCTGGCTGTCGTGCAGCGAGGCGGACGTCAGGATGCAACTGATCGGAATGCCGCCATCGGCGGCGTCGATGTGCAGCTTGTAACCGATCCACGATGTGGTATGGCCCCTGGCGTTGCGCTTGGTGCCGACGTCGCAGGCTTTCGGCAGGTCGTCGAGCATCTGGGGCAAGCTCATCGTGAGCTGGCGTTTCACGCGGCGCTCCTCCTTGGGCCGCTCCTCGCCCTTGCGCGGGCGGCCGCGCTTGCGCTTCGGCTTCTCCGCCTTGGGCTTGGGCTGAGGCTTCTCGCGCGCCTCGATCGCCGTCGAGTCGCGCGAGACGTGCCCGACCAGATGGTCTCCGAGGGTCTGCTTGATCAGCGCCTCATGCACGCGAGCGGGCAACGCACTCTCGGAGAACTCCGCAAACGCCCGCGAAAACGTCGCCTCGCTCGGGATCTCTGCGGCATAGGTCCAGCCGCAGAGACGGCGTAGCGTCTTGTCGTTCTCAAGGCGCTCGATCAGGGCGCGCGTCGTGGGTACGTCGAACACCGCCTTGGCGATGAAGGCGCGGGCCAAGGCCGCCCGATCCTCGACCGGCCGACCGGGCAGGCCATGGAAATGGGGAAGGAAGCTCTCGACCCGCGCAAGCTCAAGCACGGTGACGAAGCGCCGGTACCTCTCGCCGAGCGGCCCGAGCTCCTCCTCAAGCCACGGGAAAAGATCCGCTTGAATGTGATGCCAGAATCCGGATAGTGTCTGTCCCAGCGACATGGGGCCGCCCTCTCCGTCGACGTTGTCCGAAACCCGACAGGAACAGAGAGCGGTCCCGATTTCCAGGACAATCTGACCGCCACGGCGGCAAAATCCCGCTCAAATGCGGAATTTTGCAAGTGGCTCCATTTTTCTGATATTTCTCCCAAAGGCTTATCCCCTTACATCCGGCTTCTCCATATGTGGGGTGCCGGATCGCTGGGCACTTTACGGGCAACCCATTGAGACACGGAAGGAACTGCGACCGTGTCGGATACCGCCGCCGAGGTGGCCGGTACAACATGTTGGGGAACCGGAGCCAGAGGGATAAGCCTTATGCGGCAAACCCTCGGGCCGCAGACCCGATGCCGCGGCCCCCGGCTGGCGGTCCGCCTCCTGCGCCGCATTCCCGTGCTCGACCGGGCCGGCAGCCCGGTCCGCTCCCGGGTAGCGCACGCGCGCGATCTCGGGCAGGCGCGTCCACGCCTCGATCAGCACGCCGACGAGACCATCGTGTCTGCGGCCCGCGCGCTTTGGCTCGCCGGCACGGCGCCGGTCCCCGCCGGGCGCCGGGCCCGCGCGCCGCTCCGGAGTCCGGTATCCCTCGTAGGCAGGCCGCGGCGTCGTCGGCTCACCCGTTGCGGCGGCCGGCGCCGTGGACGGACCCTGGAACGTGGGCAGGTAGGTCTCGCCGGCCTCGCGCGCCGCATCGAGGCGCTGCTGGTCGCGCTCGTCGAGCGTGTAGCGGTAGAACGGCGGCACGCTGTCCTCGGGGTCCAGCCTGAGGTCCCGGTTGTCCGGGACCTGCGCCAGGGCCGTGCCGCCCGCACTCGCCCACAGCACCGCAGCCAGGACACCCATGTATATGGCTTGCGGCACTCCTCGCCGCCGTGCCTCCATCCCGCCCTCCCTCGTCATCGCCGCTCTCCCGCCATTGGGATGTCCTGCCAAAGGTCGTCGCCGCCCGGATCGGCGAAGCCGAGCCGCGTCTCCCGGCCGCCGTCGCTGACCAGCGCGAGGGGGGTGGCTGCGAGGCGGTAGGCCCAGCGCCCGCCGGGCCCGCGCTCCGCCGCCAGGGGTCCGGGCGAGAGCACATGGGCGCGGGTGAGCAGCAGCACCTCGCCGCCCCTGCGCCAGGCCCGGTCGCCGCTCGCGCCGCCTTCGACCGCGAGGCGCTCGGCGTCCGGCGGCACGGCGCCGCCGAGCAGCCCGAGCAGCACCGCATCGCCGGCATGGAACGCGGCAGGCTGCGCCAGCGCGCCCGGATCGGCGTTCGGGCCGGGAAGGCCGAGCCGGATCTCGACCCGGAAGTCGGCGTCGGCGCCGGTGCCGCGCAGGCTGGCCACCACGGGCTCGGCCAGGCCCCGGAGCTTCACCACCGCGTTGCCGCACAGGTAAGCCGCCTGGGGCGCCAGATAGAGCAGGTGGCCGCTCCCCGATTCTTCGTCCGCTGCGCCGCTCTCCGCCCCCGGCGGCAGGAAGCGGCGGTCCACCAGCGCCTCCTCGATGGGCCAGGGCGCGCCGGTCGAGTCCGTGAACGAGATGGCCGTGACGTAGCCGCGCCGGAGCGCGATCCTCGGGACACTCGTGCCGGAGACACTCGTGCCGTCATCGAGGCGGATACGGCGCACGCGGCCCTTGGGTGCCGCACCCGCTCCTCGGACCGTGGCTTCCTGCGTCTCGCGCAGGATGCGCCCCAGCGCCTCGATCTGCTCCGGCGTGAAGGGGAGTGCCGCCCGGCCCTGGCGCGCCGCCTCGTCCTCGGTGAGCGCGTGCGCGGACCACACGTCCACCGTCCTCTCCAGCGCGGCCTCCGGCGCGCCGCCGGCCCGCGGGCCGTCCTGCGCCGACACCGGCAACGACGCGACGCCTGCCAACGCTGCCGCAACCGGCAGGAACCAATACGTCCACGCTCTCATGTGCTTCCTCTCCGGTCCGGGGAGTTCTTGCCGGCGATGAGCTGCTCGATGGCGATGCCGGCGGGGCGCTCGTCGAGGGGCACCCGCATCACCAGCACCTGCGCCACCAGCTCCTGGCTGACGCGCCGCGTGCCGGCCGAGAAGGTGACCAGGATGGGGAACTCGACAGCCCAGCCGACGCGCGCGCCATAGAAGCGCGTGTCCACGATCACCGGCGCGCCCTGCGCCACGGCCGAGGCGACCTGGAGATTGTCGCGGAGACGGTCGAGAAACAGGCTTTCCTCAAGACCCTTGAGGAAGGACTCGTAGCCGTCGTCGGTGAAATACTCGCGGATGCCGGCGAGCCGGAGCCGCCAGTCGTGGTGGCCGAGCGTGAAGGCCTCGGTGACCGCCGAGACGGTCCAGTTCCTGAGCGCAGCGTCGGACATGATCGGCTCGTCGAGCGGGGTGAGCCGCACGAGCCTGCCGTCCGGGGTCGCGGCGACGGCGATGTAGACGGTGGAGTGCATCCAGACGTAGCCCGCAAAGGCCAGGGCCGTCAGCACGTTGCAGGCGAGCAGCCACGCGGTCGCCCGGCGCCAGCCGTGGTGCTGGTCGCGGTGGAACGCGAATTTCCGGGCCGCCGCGCGCACGGCTTGCAGGCGGCTACTCAAGGCCCGTCTCCCGGAGCCAGGCGTCCACGTCGTCGATGTCGCCGATCCGGTGTTCCACCGCACCGTCGCGCGTCTGCCAGGCGATAAGCGGCACGGCGGTCGCGCCCCAGGCGCCGAAGAGGGCGTTGTTGCGGGCGATCCGTTCGGCGAAAGCGCGATCTGCGGCACGAGGGTGCGCCACGCCGCTGCCCTCGAACCACGCGCGAGCCGGCTCGGGATGCGCGGCGATGGCGACAGCGCGGCGCGCGGCGTCGGCGCCGAGGACCGCCACGGGCACCACCCGCAATTGCAGGCGCCCGTCCAGAGCCGCGCGGCCGAGCCTGGCCGCCGCCGAGCGCGAGAACGAGCACGTGGGGTCCCCGAGCAGTACCGCCAGGGGGCCGCGCTCGCCAAGGGTGAAGCCGAAGGCGGCGGCACTCCGCTCGAACAGACCCGTCCGGGAGGGCGAGGAGAACGCCGGTCCGCCGGTGTCCGGCGTCGCATGGGCGGTCATCGCCGGCGCCGCCGTCTCCGGCACGAGTGTCTCCGGCGTCGTGCCACCGGCGCCTTGCGCCAAATCCGCCGCCGGCCGCCGCGCCGCGGCGAGCTGCGCGCCGGTAATCTCCGTTCCGTCCGGCCCGTAGAGCAGGCCTGCAACCGCATGGCCATCTTCCGTGACGTACAGGCTGTAGCCCGCACCCCTGGCCGGCGTGACGAAAAAGCCGTCGAGCCCGCCGCGCACACCCAGCGGGAGAACCCCCGCACCATTGGCCCGTAGCGCCGAGACCAGACCCTCGGCCCGGAGAGCCTCGTGCCCCAAGTCCGGCTCGCCGGCTTCCGTCCCCAGCGGCACCGTCGCCGCCAGGCACAGGGCCAGCATCGCCGCCGCCACGAGTTGCCCCGATGTCCGTTTCATGGAACCGCCTCCGTTCCGTGGAAGCCCGGCATCCGGTGCCTCACGACGAGCGTCGTCCCGCCTTCGGATCGTGCGGCCACCGGTGCGTGCGGGAGATGCGACAGACTTCGGAACAGCGCCTGCGCCGCATCCGCGAACCCGCCCTCGAACGCCGCATCGCCGTCCAGCCGGTAGCGGCGGTCGGTCAGAAACACGACGTCCGTGCCGGCCCGCTCCGCCCAGCGCGCCAGCACCGCGCGCAGCATCTCGCCCTCGCGCACCCGCCAGACGCTCGCGCCGGAGACCCTGGTGCCGGAGACCCCCGGGTCCGAGACCGCCGGGCCGGGACCGGGCGGAGCCCCGATATCCGCCTTTCCCGGCGCGGTCTCCTCCGCCTCGGGCGGCAGGTAACGGAACCCGGCCTCGGTCTGACCCGCCCACAGCGCGAGCAGCGCGATCGCCAGCGCCGCGCCCGTCATCCGAAATCCGTGAAGCGGCGCAGACGGGCGGCGTGGAGCGCCCGGCGCCTTCCCGCGCTCAGGCTGCGCAGGGCGCGCACGGCCGCAGCGAGCCGGTAGCCCCGCGCCTCTGCCGCGCGGCAGGCCAGCATCGCCGCCGCGACCAGCGCCGTCGTCCACCAGGTCGGCAGGAACAGCCAAGGCAGCGCCAGGATCAGCAGGCGCGCGTCGAACGCCCACGCCCTGACCGGGCGCATCGAGTCGCGCCACGCCACTGGAGAATTCCCCGGCGCCTCCGATGCCTCCATCGCGGTCTCTCTCCTTCATGCCCCTGCATCTCCTGCGGTCATCTCCGGCGACTCGCCCCCGGCGAGAATCCGTCTGAGCCCCTCGTCCTCGATCAGCCCAGCTCGGCGGGCGTGCCGCGAGGTAGCCGCGAGGTCGTTGCCGGTCTCCGCCAGCGCCGCCGCGATCGTCGCAGGCCAGGCGGCCTGCGGACTCTCCAGCAGGGCCGCCTTGAGCCCTGCGTCGAAGGCAAGCCACTCGCGTAGCGCCGTGCGCCCGCCATGCGGGTTGGGAAGCAGCACCTGCGTCACCACCAGCGTCATGGCGTCGATCAGCGCGGCGCCCCGCTCCGCCCGCTCGTGCGCGGGGAACTCGGCCAGCATGCGGCGCACCGTCGCCGCCACGCCGATGGTGTGGGCGGTGGAGAACACCGCGATGCCGTAATCGGCCGCCTTCACCACCGCCTCGACCGTCTCCCGGTCGCGCGCCTCGCCCACGATCACGGCCGAAGGCCGCCGCCGCAGGCTTGACCGCAGCCCGTCCGCGAAGCTCGGGAAGTGGCGGGGGATCTCGGCGGACGACATCAGCGCCGCGTCCGCGGCGATGCCGTCGAAGACGTACTCGATGGGCGCCTCGTAGGACTGGATGCGGCCCGCGCCCCGCTCCAGCAGGTGGCGCGTCCCGGCGGCGAGCAGCGTGGACTTGCCCGAGCCCGGCACGCCGGTGACCAGGACGAGCCCCTTGCAGAGCTCCCACGAGCGCACGATCCCGTCCTCGATACCCAGTTCCGCGAACGTGGGGGGCCTGCCGGGAAGCACCCTGAGCGTGATGTTGACCGCGAACCCGGCCGCGCCCTGGACGGGGGCGAGGTTGCAGCGGAAGCGCCGGGTGAGACCGCGGCCAAGCCCGATCGAGTGCGAGCAGTCGATGGCGCGGCCCGAGCGCAGGATGCCCTCGCCGGTGGCGTCGTAGAGGCGCTCGCAGAGTCTGCCCATGACCACGCCGTCCAGCGTGGCGGCAGTCGCTCGCCGCAGATTGCCGTCGATCTCGACGAAGGCCGGAGAGCCGGTCTGGAAGGCGATGTCGGAAGCGCCGCGATCGGCGGCCCAGAGCAGGAATTCGTCGAGCCTCTCCGCCGGGAAGCCGTGTCCAGCCTCGGGCCACCTCTCATGGAGATGCGCGCTCATCGGACTCCTCCACGGCCCGAGGGTCCCGCCGGGGGCGTCCAGCGGCCGGCGTCCAGTTCGAAGCGGGCGGCGCGGTCGATGCGGGCCGAAGCCGCGCCGATCCGCATCAGGCTCTCGTGGCCGGAAACGCCGGCCCATTCCACCTCGATGCCGGGCGCGGTCAGCATCGCGGCGCGGTTGAGCCTGTGCCAGAGAACCACCCCTTCGAACGTGCGGTTGAGGCGGTCGAGGTCGCTGGCAAAAATGTCGTCGGCCAGGGCCACGCCCTTGGCCCAGCCTTCGGCCAGCAGGCGCCGCCAGCGGGCGTCCTCCCGCGAGTCGCGCGGGAACAGCACTGAGGCGGGCGGCTCGGCCGGGAGCCAGGAACGCTCCAGCCAGTCGCGCCAGTCCGGCGCCGCGCTCACCAGCCGCGCCGGCTCCAGAATCCTGAGCACCCGCCGGGCGCTCGCCGCGCGCGTGCCGGCCGGTTCCAGCCGGAAGGCGCGGCGGGTCTCCGCGAGTACCGGCGGCAGCACCGTGAACCCGTCCTCGTGCAGCACGAGATCGCCGAAGCGGTAGATCGCGGAGATTTTTGGGCCGTGCCGGTCCAGCATGGCGGCGATCTCCCACGTGCGCCGCGCGAGGCCCGCGCGTGCGCCGAACCCGAGCGCCGCAAGGCGGACAGCCGACGCGCGTTTCTCCGCCGCGAAGGGCACGTCCGGTCCGGGCTCCGGTGCGAACGCCTGCAGCGCCGCGAGGCTCGGCGGCGGTTCCGTGGCCGGAACGGGGAGGGGCGCGAGCGCGATGCCGAGCGCCGCGACGGCCAGGACGCACGGGATGCGCATCACCGGTCCCTCTCCGGCGTGAGCGCCGGCGGCGCGGCCCAGTCGAGCAGGATCGTCCGCCGCTCCGCATCGACGGTGAGCGTGGCGGCGGCGCCCACGCGCAGGCCCGCGTCGCGGAGCACCGCGATCAGCGGTTGCGCGACCACCTCGACGGACACGATCAGGGGCCGCGCCGGCGGACGGCCGGCTTCCGCGAAACGGTAGCCCGCCCGCCGCGCGAACTCCTCCGCCAGCGCGTCCACAGGTCCGGTCCAGTCCAGCGTCACGGGCGTGCGCAGCGCGGCGGGCACGGACCGTGCGTCCGGCAGCCTCGCCTCCGGATCCGTTGCCGGCACCGTCCGGGCGAGCGAAGCCAGCGCCCGCTCGGCGCGCTCGACGGCCTCGACCAGGCGGATCTCCACGGGATCGGTCCGCACGGGCGCAACCGTCGTCGGCGCTTCCGGCGTCCAAGACACGCACCCAGCAAGCGGACCCGCGAGCAGGACCGGGAGCGCGGCCGCCCGCAGCAGGGCCATGATGCGCGGCGCGCTCACCAGCCCGCCCCGTCGGCGTCGTCCACCACCAGGTGGCGGTTTGCCGCATAGGCGCGGACGTCCAATGTCCGGCGCGTGGCGGGGCCGCTGAGCAGGACGTCGGCGGCCTCCAGGAAGGCGCCCTCGAACACTGCCGCGGCGCCCAGGCCGTAGTCCTCGCGCGCCTTCCAGACCAGCGTCCAGTCGGCACGCGCCGCCCACGCCTCCAGCACGCCCCTCAGCGTGCGGTGCTCGTCCGGATCGACGGTCCAGCCGCCGCCGGTTTCCGGCGCGCCGCCATCGCCATCCTCGGCATCGCCGGTTTCGCCGCCGTGCTCCGGGCCGTGCTGCGCGACGTCCCAGTAGCGGAAGAACACCACGGCGCCGTTCTCCGGCACGAGTGTCTCCGGCACGAGGGTCTCCGGCGCGAGCGTCTCCCAGGACCAGGCGTAACCGCTGAGCGCGGCCACCCGGTCGAGGAGGCCGGCGAGCGGTCCCTGCCAGGCGAGGCGCAGCGCGGGTGGATCGGCAAGCACCGCCGCCCCGTCCTCGATGCGTGCCGGGCGCTCCTCGATCCGTATCGCCGTGCCGGCAAGCGTCGAGAGACGCCGCACCAGCGCCGGAAAGGGGACCCGCCCGTCCCACTCGACGGAGATCTCCCGCGCGGCCAGCGCCGCCGGAAGGGAACCCAGCGCCGGCCCAAGCTCGGTCGCCGGAAGCGCCGATTGCGCCGATCGTTCCGCGGCCGGGGGTGTCAGGGGAGCGATCGTCACGCCGTCTTCGGCCCGAGGGTCTTCGGCCCGAGGGTCTCCGGCACCAGTGTTCCCCGCCAGGGCGACGCCGAAGTTCATGCACAGGAACACGGCGGCCGCGCCCGCGCACATGCCGGGACCCAGCGGCACCAGCCCCTTGCGGAAGGGCCGGCCGCGCTTGCGCTGCACGCAGAAGCGGTAGAGCAGCCCCGCGCCGGCGCCCAGCGCCATGGCCCAGGCGAGGCCGAGCGGCCCCAGCAGGAACCCCACGGCCCCCAGCAGCATCGCGTCGCCCGGATAGAGCGGCCAGCGCCGCCCGCACCAGGCGGCGAGGGCGATGGGAATCATCACGGCGGCAACGCCGAGCGCCGCCCCCAGCACGCCACTCGCCAGACGCGGCCAGGTGCCGTCCCCTTCCGGTCCGCCGCCGCCGAAGCGCCACGCCGCCGCCGCTCCGAGCAGCGCCAGGACCATGCGCGGGTCGACCAGGGCGCGCCGCGCGTCGTGGACGGCCAGCGCCGCCATCGCCACGAGCACGGCGCCCGCCAGAACCGTATCCGTCATCGTCCCCCGTCCTTCCCGTTTGCGTCGTCCGCCGCCATTGCCGCTTCCGCGCCGAAGGTGGCCGGCAGCGCACGGCACCAGGGCCGCAGCGCCTCCTCGATGCAGAGATGCGGCGCCAGCACCTCCAGGGCGCCGCCGCTCTCCGACCGCTCGCGGTTCTCCGGCACGAGTGTCCATGCCAGCAGCGCCGCCTGCGCGCCGGCCAGGGCGCGCAGCAGCCCGATCTCCGTCTGCAGCCGCTCCATCTCGACGAAAGCGCGTTCGGCGTCCCACGCTTCCTCGTCGCCCGCCCCTGCCGGGACCGGCATCGCCGAAACCAGGACAAGCGCCGCCGCCAACGCCATCGCGGCCCCGCCCTTCCTCTTCCTTGCCGGCCCCCGCATCACCGGCACCCCTGGCAGCGCCCGACGACCAAGCGCGAAATGCCGGCGTCGACCGCATCGAGCCGCGTGCCCGCCTGCACCCGCGTGGCCGTGACGGAGGCGGCGGCGACCGAATCCGCTGTCATCGTCCGGGCGGTCACCGACCGGGCGTCGAGGCCGCCCAGCCGCGCGCTGCCGGCGGCCACCGCGCCGGCGGCGCCGATGGACGCGGCCTCGACCCGGTTCACCGCCTCCACGGTCTGCGCACGCACCGCGCCCGTGACCGTCATCGACGCCGCCGAGGCCGGCCCCGATATGCGCGCCGCCGCGGCCGTCATCGCCCCTCCCGCCTCGACCGTGCCCGAGGCGCGCACGGCGCGGCCCACGACGAGATCGCCGGTCACCGTGAAATCGCCGCCCGCAGTGAGATCCCTCTCCACGTCCAGGCTCGCCGCCTCGATCGTGCCCGCGCCCTCGATGGCGTTGCCCGCCATGTCGAGATCGGCCTCCATGCGGTTGGCCTCGGCGAAGCCGGGGATCGCGACGCGGTAGAGCGCATCGCCGTAGACGCTGCCGTGGTCGAAGCGCCTGAGCGCCGCCAGCGCCCCCTCCACGGGCGCTCCGGAAAAGGCCGCCCGGAAGGCCGCGAGATCGGCGTCCACCGTTGGTCCCGAGAGTCGCGAGGGGCCGGCGAGGCCCACGCGAGGCCCCGCCGCCTCCAGCAGCGCAGCCGCCGGGCGCACGGTGTCGCCGGCATCCACGGTCTCCGTCGCCAGCAGGTCGAAGGCGTCCGGCCCGGCCGCCAGCATCAGCACCCGGTAGGCGCGCCCGAGCGCATCGACCTCGGAGAAATCGTCCGTGAGCGATCCCGCCGCCTTGAGCGTCGCCAACGCGAGTTCCGACGGTCCCGCCTGCGCCTGCGTCAGCAGGGCGGGGAAGCGGCTGTGGGCGTACGACGCGGCCGCTTCCGCCAGCACCGAGAGCTGCACCGCCGCGAGGCGCCCGCGCTTCTCCAGCGCCTGCGTCTCGAAGAACACCGTGGCCCCCAGCACCAGCAGCCCGAGCAGCCCCAGCGCCAGCAGACCCTCGAAGAGGCCGAGACCGCGAGTGAGCCGCAGGCTCCGTCCCCGACCGGGCCGCAAGGCCCATTCCCGGATGTCGCGCGTGCTTGCCGCGGCGCGTCTCATCGCCTACTGCCCCTCGCAGCCGGCGCAGCTGCCGACGGTGAGCAGGCCGGAGATCGTGGCGTCGGGGCCGTAGACACCGCCGGCTGCGGTCCGCGATCCGCTCAGCGACTGCGTCACGTCGAGAGTCTCGCTGGCAACCGCCCGTGCCCCCGCCGCCCCTTCGACCGCCGCGTCCCCGGCCACCGACAGCGCCGCCGCATCGAGCGCGCCCGTGCTGCGAACAGCGCCGGCCTCCAGAGGCCCGGTCGCCGTCACCCGGTCGGCCGCGAGGCGCCCGGTGACGGCGGCGCCCACCACGAGATCGGCGGTCACCGCGAACGCGGACGCCGCGAGATCGCCCGCCTCGACCGTCTCCGCCCTCAGCCCCGCCGCATCCGCGCGGCCGCCCGCCGTTGCGTCCCCGCCCGCGGCCACGTCGGTCCCGGCCTCGGCCGACACTGCGTCCACCGCACCCGCATCCGTTATGTTCCGCCGCGCGGGGTGCGCCGGGTCCGCGGCGCCGGGCGGGGCCATCTCCAGCGTGGTCTCCATGCGGTTGAGCCAGGGCCGACCCGGCTGCGCGCGGCGATGGAGCGCGCGCTCGCGGTACCGAATTCCCCGGTCCGAGGTGACCCAGAGGGCGTCCGCGCCGAGGATCCGGCCGAGCGCCGCCTCGATCGCCGGCCTGTGCCCCTCCATGAGCGCGCCCCCGCCGGGCGCCACCGCCGCGAGGCCCGCTTCCAGCGCGCCCTCGCGCATCGCCGTGGGGCGCGACGACGCGGCGGGCTCAAGCACCCCGAACGCCATCGGAGTCCGCCGGGACGTGCCGTCCGGGATGACCCCGAGCGTCATGGCGGCGTTGCGCCCCGGACGCGCGGGCAGGTCCGGCGGCGCCGCGCCCAGCGCGCTCAACCGCGCCACGGTGAGCACGATACCCACCTGGGTCTCGAGCGCCGTCTCGAAGGCGTCGGCGTGGGCCTGGGTCGCCCGGTGCGCCGCATGCACCCAGCCTGCGAACACGCGGCCCGCGGCGCGGTCGAGGGCCTGCACACGTTCGGCCGCCCGCGTCTCGTAGTGAACTGCCAGCGCCGCGCCCGCCAGCGCTCCCAGCAGCAGCACGCCGAGTAGCGCGCCCGCGCCGCACCGGTCGCGACCGCGCCGGTCGCGACCGCGCGTGCCCCGGCCCCGCCACGGGAGCGGCCTCAGCTTCATCAGGCGCAGGCGGATAAGCCGGAACGGGGGAACGCCCCGGTACAGGGGAACGCCCTGGTACGCCCCGCGCCTGCGCTGTTTCTCCGGCACGGGTCTCCGCCTGGACGTCGGCTGCCGCGCATCCATGCCCTTCGACCCCGAGCCCGAGGGTCTTCGGCCTCCGGCCGTCATCCGAAAGTGAACCCGATGTCGTTGTCGGCATCGCCGTCGTCGCAGTTGGCGGTGACCTGGGCGTTGGTCACGGGCGAGGCGAGCCCGGTGCCGTTGATCGTCATCTGCACGAGGCCGGCGCGGGCGCGGCTGCGCCCGGCGAAAGCGTCGCCCAGCGCCGCGCAGATGGCGTCGTCCACGTCCTCGAAGGTGATGCGGAAGCGGTTGGTGATCCCGCCCGGCCCGCCGGTGACCGTAACCTCCCCGCCGAAGGGATGGCGGATCTCGACGCCGCTGCCGGCCGCCACGCGGGCGCCGCCGGGGATGCCGCCGCGCCGGTCGATGGCCGGCACCAGGTCGGCATTGTTGCCGTAGCTCGGTGCGCCGGCGAAGGCCGCCTCGACGTTGGCCCGGAGTTGGCTCAGCAGCGTCAGCGCGGCGCTCCGGTTGGCGGCCTCCCGGGCCGCGTTGTAGGTGCCGACGGCGCCGACGATCACCACGGCGGCGAGGCCGAGCCCGAGCAGCACGCCGAACAGGCTGAAGCCGCGCCGCCAGCGCCTGGCGCCGAAACGCCGTATCGATCGCCGGGCGCCGCCTGTCGCGAGGCCGGAAGAAGGGAGGCCGGAAGGCCCGAAACCTGCGGTTTCTCCGGCACGAGTGTCTCTCATGATGTCTCCTTTCGCTTGGGTCATGACCGTCCGGCCTGTTGCAGGATCGAGAACATGGCGTCGATGCCGGCGGCGACGCTCAGCGTGACCAGGATCAGCAGCGCCGCGTTGAGCCCGGCGGCGCGGGTCCGCAGCAGGTCCTCGGAGCGGTCCACCCAGCGCGCGACGAAGCCGGAGAGCTTCGCCTCCCAGCCGGGCACGCCGTCGAGGGCCGCCACCACCGGCACCAGCGAGGGGTCGGGGAAGCCGTGGCCGGCCAGCGCCATGGCGCGGCCCAGCCCGGCGCCCCGCACCATGTGGCGCTGGATCGCGCCGATGCGGTGGCGGGCGTAGGGGCCGGCGCGGCGCTTGAGGTCCTCGAAGGCGCGGTCGTTGAGGTCGAGGCCCGCGCCCAGCATCTCGAGCACCACGAACAGGAAGGCCGAGCCGGTGACGGTGCGGTAGAGCGAGAAGGGCGCGATGCGGTCGAGCGCGGTCCGCCCCGGCCCGGTCCACAGCACCGTGGCGAGCCCGAGCGGCACGAGGACGGCCACGCAGAGCCCCGCAAAGGCCAGCGGCTGCGCGTAGAGCCAGGACGAGGCGGCCCGGAAGAGGCCTGCCGCCGGGCCCCACTGCTCGGGCGGAACCACCCCTTCGAGCACGGGCACGAACCAGCCGCCGGCGGCCCACAGCATGGTGACCACCGCCACTCCCAGCAGGAGCGGCATGGCGAGCGCCTTCCGCACCGCGGCGATCTGGCGCTCGCGCAGCTCCGCGATGCGCGCAGCGGCGGCGAACAGCCGCCCGGCGTCCACCCTTCCGTAGGCCTCGAATATCATCGCCTCGGCCGGCGGCACGGAGGCGGCCATGGCGTCCGCGAAGCCTCCGGCCGGCAGCGCCGCCCGCCACGACGCGATCAGGCGGGCCCGGGCGCCCCCACCCATGGCCCGCGCGGCGACGCCGAGGGCGCGCTCCAGCTCGAACCCTGCCGCGAGCAGGTCGGCCACGGTCTGGAAGCAGTCGACGCGCGCCTTCCGCCCCATCACCAGCGCGGCATGAACGCGGCGCAGCGGCATGGCGAGCCGGGCGATCACGCGGTGTCTCCGGGATCGTCGGGCACGGGATCGGCCTGCGCCTCGTGCTCTCCCGCTCCGCCCTTGAGCAGCGCGTCGAAGGGATCGACCGCGCCCTGCTTCACCATGGCGCGGATGCGCACCCCGATGGGAACGCCGCCCATCTCGCTTCGCCAGTACGCCCAGGCGCCGAGGGGATCGCCCGCGCGGACGAAGCGCAGGTAGCCCGCGTCCGGGCGGATGGACTCCGCGATCGCGGTCTGGCCGAGATAGCCGTTCCAGGCCCGCGCCGAGACCTTGCCGCCGCCCTTCCGCCGGCACTCGACGCACCCCTTTGCGTTCCTGAAGCGCAGCCCCTCGATCCCGCCGAGGCGCGAAATCAGCCCCTCCGGCACCGCACGCCCGCCCGCCGGGCGGTCCAGCGCGCAGGCCTGGCACAGCTTCGGCAACAGCGTCTGCTTCATCAGCAGCGCCACGTTGCCGGGCTTCGCCACCTCGGCCGCGCCCACCCCCATGTCGATCAGCCGGAAGGGGATCGCGTTGGCGTTGTGGACGTGGATGGTGGTCCAGATCTGGTGCCCGGTGTCGACGCACTGGAGCACCTGCCGGGCGGCGTCGGCGTCCCTGATCTCCGAGACCATGCCGGACGCCGGATGCACCCGGCAGAAGTGCATCAGGGCCTCCTTGAAGTGTCCGGCGCGGGTCTCGCCGGCGCCCGACGTGGGCACCGCGATCTGGATCGCGCCGGGGATGCGGTACTCGACCGGGTCCTCGAGCGTCACCAGGTTGAGCTGGCCCGCCATCTCGGCCATCTGGAGCGCCAGGTTGACGGCGAGCGTGGTGCTCTTGCCGTCGCCGGCGCGCCCGCCGATGAACACCCCGCCCTGCATCGCCATGCGGATCTCGGCGAACAGCGCGGCCTCCTGCTCGCTGAACCCCAGCCCTTCCAGCGTCGTGTCCGGATCCAGGCGGTCGGTGTAGAAGAGGCGCGCGAAGAGGTGGTCGGCGTCGGGGTCGTGAGGCCCGCGCTCGCAACGGAGCGCCGAGATGCCGCCCGGCAGGGGCACGGCGCCGCCGGCGCGGATCGAGAAGCCCTGGAAGGAGGCGCGGCGGTAGCTGGTCTGCGAGCTCCCCTCGTCCTTGCAGTGGAAGAGGAAGCCCATGACCCGGCGGCCCTCCTCGGGGGTGAGGGCCGGGCACAGCGGCAGCTTGCGGTCGTTGACGATGCAGAACACCTTGCAGGCGTCCGGGCCCTGCTCGAACACCACGTCGCTGGCCTTCGCCGATGCGGCGTCCTTCAGCAGCGAGCGCAGGCGCGTGGCCGCGCCGCCGCCGTCCGGCGCGGAGCCGCCCTCATGCACCCGCCAGAGCGCCGCGATCTCCTCCAGCGTCACGCTCTCTTCCGTGAGCACCGCCGGGATCGTTCCGGCCTCGCGCAGCTTCACCAGGTCGAGGCGCAGCCGGTCGTCGGGCTCGTAGCCTTCGGCGATCAGGCAGCGCCCGTCGGCGAAGACGGCGCAGAGCCGGCGGAAGCGCGCGTCCATCGCGCTGCTGTCGATCGGCAGGTCGGTGGCACGGGCGTCCCCGCCGCGAGCGTCACCGGCGCGAGCGTCTCCGCCCGGCGCCGGCGCCTTCCCGGCTCCGCCGCGGCCTCCGTCCAGCCGCCCGATCGCAGCTTCGGCCGCCGCACGCGCCCGCCCACGCCAGTCCCCGAGCCACTGGCCAACCAACTGCCCGGGACTCCTCACGGGACTCCTCCCGGCCTCGCGCGGAAGGGCAGCAGGGTTGCTTCCCCACTCTCTCCGGCGCCCGTCACCCGGACGGCCGGCGGCCTTCCCGCGATTGCGGCGATCGTCGCGCCGCCCGGCAGCGGGTCGCCCTCGCGCACGAACCACACGCCTGTCCCGTCGGTGACGCCCGCACGGAGCGCGCCCGCGGTGCCGATGATCGAGAACCACGCGTAGCGCGGAGGCACTCGTGCCGGGGACACGCGTGCCGGACTCCGCGGCTCCGTGCCACGCGGTTCTCCGCCCTGAGGACCTCCGGCACGAGTGTCTCCGGCAGGAGTGTCTGCCTCGTTCGCTTTCTCTGCCGCGCCGCCGAGCGCCGCACGCAGGGGCGACGCGGCAGCCCTTGCAATAGCTGGCGCCTCGCCAGCCGCTTCCACCCGGGGCGTCGGGACCGCGCTCGCCGCCGAGGCCGCCGCCTCCGGCTCCGGGCCTCGCCCGGCCTCGCGCAGCTCGCTCAGCCGCGCCTCGGTCTCCAACAGCCCAGCGACGATCTCCTGGCGCTCGCGGCAGAGGGTGAGGATCTCCCGCTCGATCCCGAGCGCGGACAGCGCATCCGCCTCGCCGGCCGCGCCCGCCAGCAGGCGGCGCAGCAGCGCGCGCGGACATCCCTCGGCCGCAAACACCCGGGGGATTCCGGGGCGGGTGACGTCGCCCGGAACATCGCTCCGCGCCCGACCGACTGTCTTCGGCAGATCGGCCAGCGCACGCAGCAGGCGGCTGCCGCCCGCCGGCGCTGCCGGTTTCTCCGCAGCCATGCTGCCGTCGGGCACCGCAGCCTCCGAAGGACCCGCATCGACCGCCGGCACGGCCACACCCACCGCTTCCGCTCCGGCTTCCGACGCCGCCTCGTCCGAGGCCTCCGGCGCCTGCTCCGGCAGGCTCTCTTGCCTGCCTTCGACGTCCGTACCGGAGACACTCGTGCCGGGGAACGGCGCCACCGGCGCATCGCCCGCCCAAGCCGCCGCCGTCGTCAACGCGGCAAGCAGCACCAGGACCGGGAGCCGGCAGGGCATGCGAACCGCAGCCATCACCGGAGTCCCGGCCCGGCCTGGTCGGCCAGCACCCGCCAAGGGATGCTCACCTCGCCCGCCGCGCCTTCCAGCGTCACCGCCAGCTCGCCCCGCGACCAGCGCCAGGTTCCCGGCACCGTCTCCGTGCCGCCGCCCTCCGCGAAGAGAGACCCGTCCGCTCGGAGCCGCACCACGGTCTCCGACCGCCCGGGGACACTCGTGCCGGACACGGGAAGCACCACCGGCGTCCCCTGCGCCGCCACCCGGTCGGTGATCCGCATGGCCGCGAAGCGCTCGCCGGTCGGCAGGAAGGGGAGGGCGTCGCCGATCCGGTAGCGGGGCCGCACCGGCAGCCGTGCGTAGTGCACCGCGATCTCCGCGCCCCCCGCCACCGGCAACAGCAGCCCGGTGTCGACCACGCCGCCGTCGGCGTCGAGCAGCCAGAGCTCATCGCCGTCTGCGCCCAGCACCAGAACGTGCCGGGCGCCCGCCGTGTCCGTCAGCACGAAGCCATCGTTCTCCGCCAGAAACCTCGCGAGGTCCGTGGCCGGCAGCCGCGCCCGGCCTTGTGCGGCAGCGATGCCGATCGCGCCGGGGCCACGCAGGTGCGAGCCCGGCGCGTTGCGCACCACGGCGTCCGGGTCCTGCGCCATCATCTCGTCGATGCGCGTCGCGGTCTGGCGCCGGTTGACCGGAAGGGAGCGGGGCAGGGAGAGGTCCGGGCAGGCCTCCTTCATCACTGCGGGCCAGCTCTCCTGCACCCAGCCGCGCGAGGCGACAGCCCAGCGGCTTTGATCCCCCGTGGCCTCGTTGTGCAGCGCGCCGGTGCCGGGGTCGTAGAAGATCGGCGTGTGCCCCCGGCGCCTGCCCGGATCGGGCTCGGCGCCCGGCTCCAGGTAGTTGTAGAGCGCGCGGAAGGCGCGCGAGGGCACAACCCGCCAGCGCGCCTCCGCACCGGCGTATTCGCCGCCCAGATGGGCGCAGGCCAGCAGGGTGCCGTCCGGCGCGTGGTAGTGCGCCCAGGCCGCGCCCCGGTCGTCCGCACGCGACGAGTTGGGCCGCTCCAGCACCCACACCCGTCCCGCCAACAGCTCCTCGAAGAACGGCGCGGCATGGGAGCTGAAGTTCGGGCCCGTCGCCGCCTGGCCCCATGCGGCGTCCGCCGCGAACGCCGCCGCGAGCATGCCCATCAGCGCCGCGCCCCTGACTGACAGGGTGTGAGAGGCCCGCCTCACCGCCGGCCTCCGTCGGTCCGGCCGGACGCATCCGGCAACCAGTCCGCTTTCAGCCGGCTCACCAGCCCAACGTAGATGCCGAACGCCGCGTCGTCGGAGCCGCCGGCGATCGCGTCTGCGGCCGTGTCGACCTCCGCCGCGATCCGCTCCCACTCTGCATGCCCCTCGGGGATCGCCGCCACGATCGCGGGCGCGACGGCGTAGTACTCGGCAACCAGCGCCCGGCGTTCGGCCGTCCTTGCCATGTAGCCGTCGCGGAAGCTGCGCAGAGCCGTCAGCGTCGGCCCGCCGTCCGCCTCGCCGCGCAGCTCCACGACCGCCGTGGTCAGGAAGCAGCCGCCCGCGCCGCCATCTCCGCCCCCGTCGCCGCCGCCAATGCCGTCGCCGCTGCAGACACCATCGCCGGGAGCCGACGCGCCCGAGTCGGTCCCCCCGCAGCTGTCGCCGCCCGGTCCGCCCGTGCCGCCGTCGCCGCCGGGGTCCCCGTGGCCTCCGTCGCCGGGGCCGTCATGGTCCTGCTCCGGCACCGCCACGCAGCCGTCGCTCGCCACGGTCCACGGGCCGTAGATCGTCTGCATCACCGGCGCCTCATCCCAGGGGAAGCGCGTGGAGCGCAGCGTCACGGTGCGCCGGTAGCCGATGCTGCCCGTGTAGCCCGCAGGGCAGCTCCCACTCTTCGTCTCCTCGCGCGCGGTCTCCGAGATTTCCGGAGTGGGCGGGGGCGGCAGCGCATTGCCGGTCCAGCAGCTCGTCGAGACGAACTCGGGCGCGCCCAGGGTCTCGCCCGCCGCACTCACCGTCCGCATCCGCCGCCACACCTCGCGGCCTTCCATGCGCCGGTTGTGGGGCGGGCCGGCGTCCCAGTGGCATTCCAGCGTGTAGTGTTCCCACCGGCTGTAGTCGGCCCGGCAGAGGTCGATCAGCATCTCCCAGGGCCCCTCGACGGGATCGCCCACCGGATCGCCCCGGCCGTTCTCGGTCCGCGTCACCTCGCGCACCTGCGTGCGGCCGTCGCCGTGAGTTCCCGCCGGACACGGCTCCTCGCGCCGCTCGCGGGACACCCGCTCCACCGTGTGCAGAAAGGGATCGCGCACGGCGCCCGCGAGCGCGGCGCGGCCCGAGGGAAGGGGGCCGCCCTGCGCGGCCTCGGACAGGCAGTCCGGCAGCGTTACCGAAGCCCGCCCGGCGCCGCCCCGCGCCACGCCGCTCTCGAGCCAGTGCAGGACCGGCTTCTCCCCCCCGCCATAGGCGTGCGGCGCCGCGTGCACCGCCCGGTGGTCGGCGCCCGTGCCCTTGAGCTCGTACGGCGCCAGGTAGACCAGCAGGGTGTCCTCGCAGTAGCGCGCCTCCAGCCCGCGCTGCGTCCATGACCCCTGCCAGCCCGTCGATGCCGGCGGCACCGCGCCCGGCCACGACACGGCCGCGCCCGATTCCTCCAGGATGAAGGTCTCCAGCCTGCGCCACGCCGTCTCCACCGCGCCCGCATGCGCCAGCGCCTCGGCGCGGTAGACCCGCTCGTCCGCCGCCACCTGCGCAAGCGCCGGCCCCGCCGCGAGGGCACCCGCCCCCAGCAGCACCGCCATGCTGGCCCCCGAGAGCAGCCAGGCCCTGAACCCGCGCACGGCGCGCATCCGCCCAGGCTCACTCGTGCCTCTGCGTTCCATCCTCCGCCTCCTTCTCCAGTTGGTTCAGTCCGCTACTTGCCGCGGCCGGTCTGCCGGTCACCCCGAGGGCCTTCAGCCGCGAGGCCGCGACCCTCTCCGGCGCCGCCGGCCGCCCTTCCAGCCGCCAGGGGCCGCTTTCGCCGCGCGCGAGCGCGACGATCTCCAGGCCATCGACGCCCCCCGCGAGCGGCCCGAGCCGGCCGAGCGGCCCGTATTCGTCGATGCGCACCGTCCATCCGCCGCCCGCGCCCCGGGCGTAGCCCACGCGGGCGCCGCCCGCGCCGAAGGCCCTGTCCACTTCGCGGCGCAGCTCGACGAATGCCGGTGCGGGCGCGTCGCCGGCACGAGTGCCCATGACGCGCAGCACCGGCCCGAGCGGCGCCGCCGCCCAGGCCCTTGCGCCGGCCACCGCCGCCGCGTGCCAGCGCGCCAGATGTTTCTCCGCGACGCGGCGCTGCACCGCCTCCGCGTGGCCGTCCTTCAGCCCCCAGCGCACCAGCAGCGCCGCCCGGCCCGCCAGCTCCGGCACCAACCCGCTCAGCTCGGGATCGGCAAACCGCGCCGCGCACTCGATGCGCTCGATCCGCCATGCCGGCAGGAAGGGGGGATGGGCGATCAGCGCCTCCCGGCAGGCCGCGATCAGCGCCGCGCCGTCCACCGCCACCGCCACTACGGGATCGGGCCGCACCGTTGGCGCAACCGCACCCGTCCCGGGCCCCCTCAGCCAGGCGATCAGCGCGTCGCGCTCGAACCACAGCACGGCGATCGCAACCAGCACGGCAACGCCCGCCGCGGCCGCAACCGGGCGCAGCCAGCGCCGCCGCGAGACCGCGCGCGCGAGCGCGATCGTATCCCCGGCGGCGGCGGCCGCCTCGGCCAGCGCCGCCGGATCCAGCGCGGCTACCTCCCGGCCCGCGCCACCAACCTCGTCCTGCAATCCCGGCGTGGCGAACAGCGACCAGCCGAGCGGCCGCGCCCGCTCGAACGCGGCCAGCGCCGCCGCCCGGTCCTCGAAGACCTCGTCCCCGTCGGCCAGCACCGTGCCGCCCCGCGCCTTCACCAGCGCGTAGCGGCGCCCGCCGGACGGGTCCTCATCCCCCTCGAGCAGCGCCATCCAGAAGGCGCCCTCGATGCACGCGAGAAGCGCCAGCGCCAGCGCCGGAAGACCTTCGGGGCTCTCCCCCGTATCGTCGGCGGCGAAGCCGGTGCGCTCGCCGCGATGCACGCACCACGGCCGGTCCAGCCTGCGCGCCGTCCGCGCGGTGGCCCCCGCGCCGCCGCGCTCCAGCCAGTAGAGCCCGGCCGCGTAAGCCCGCCCGCCGACGTCGATGACGCTCACAGAGGCTCTCCCGAGCCATCGGTGCGCTCCCTGGACTCGGCAATGCCCAGCGGCGCGCCGATCTCGGCCTTTACCAGCAGCACCTGCTCGGACCGCGCCAGCGCGCCCCGGCGTGCGCCGCCGGGAAGGGGCACGTCTTCCGAGAAGGTCCCCGAGCCGTCCGCTTCCGAGCGCCGGGTGGAGAACCCCGTCACCAGCAGGGTCTCTCCCCGCCGGATCCGCTGCGTCACCTGCACCGCCCGGCTGGCATAGGCCGGAAGCTGGATCGCCGTGCCCGATCCGCCGACCTCGCGGAACACCGGACGGTCGCGCAGGCTCGCGAACAGCCGCACCAGCACCTCGCCCGGCCCGGTGATGCGCGGGACGTAGCTCGCCGCGAACCCCGAGGAGACCGTGCCCGGCACGATCTCGGTCTGGGCGATGCCCTCGCCCGCCGTGGTCCGCTGCTCCTTGACGTAGGCTTCCTTGTAGAGCTCGAAGAACTGCGCGGGCTTGCCGTTGAGCGAAGGGATGTCCGCCGACAGCACCCGCGAGACCGTCCCCGCCCGGCTCAGCGCCCGCACCGTGGCCGCGAGCGTGTCGCCGACCGCAGCCGACGGCCGCACGATCGCCACCGAGTCCGGGGTCACCGCCAGCTCGGCGGAGGTTCCGAACAGCTCCTTCACCAGGGCGGCGAGGCCGAAGCCGTAGTCCGCCTCGCGCTCCATGCGCACCGCGTAGACGTGCACGGAAAGCGTGACCGGGCGCAGCACCTCGCGGTTGAGCCACGAGAGCCAGGCCCGCACCCGCTCCACGTCGCGGGGCGTGCCGCTGACCAGCAGAGAGGCGCTCGAAGGCGCCGCCGTCACCGACGCGCCCGGCCCCGCGAGCGCCGCCGCCTGCGCCTCGATCTCGGGCCAGGGGTCGTAGTCGGTCTCGGCCATGATCGACTGGCGCGTCGACACGCCGCCGCCCTCGTCGCCCCCCGAGACACCGTCGTCGGTGGACCCGGACGCCTCGTAGCGCTGCCTGCCGGCAAGCGCGTGGATGCGGAACGCCACCGCCTCGCGGCGCACGATCCCGATCGCGCCTTCCTCAGCGTCGTAGGCCCAGGCGTAGCCGGCCGGCTCCGTCCAGGCGTCGAGCAGCGCATCGAGAGGCCCGGTCCAGACGCCGCCGTCGGGCGAGAGACGGTCGATGCCGAAGCCTGCGGGAGACACTCCTGCAGCGGAGTCGGTGCGGGAGGAGTCTTCGCCCGCATGCGCCTTGCCGATGAAGCGCACCGGGATCCCGGTCGCCGCCTCGACGCGCCGCGCCAGCATCGACGCTTCGCCGATCCCGGCCAGCGGCAGGGTCACGGCGCCGGGCTCCAGGAAGCGCGCCGGCAGGACGTCTTCTTCCCGTGCGTCCTGACGCGCAAGCCCGAGCCAGGGGCGCCGCTCGATCACCCGGATGGCGGAGAAACGCGGCCGCTCCGCCGCCTCTTTCAGTGCGGCGACGTCGTGCGCCGCCTCGTCGGTCTCGCTGCGCGCGTCCTCCCACACCGCCGCGCCGCAGCCCGAGAGCAGAACCGCGCAAAGGACGAGCGCCGCCGGGCTCCAGCCGAAGCGCCGGGAGCGCCGAGCCTGTGCCCGGCGTCCCGCCGCACGGCTCTCGACGACCTTGGAATATCGTCCTGCCGGCATCGCTTCCGCGCCTCCCGCGCACCGTCGAAGGTGCGCGGCAATGCCCCGCGGAATCCGGCCCGTGATCGCTTGGCGCCGGGTCTCGCTCATCGGACGATCGCCGTGCCGGCCACGGCGCCGCCGACGGCGAGCTCAGCCGCGCGGCCGTCGCCGGTGCCGCCGACGATGTTCTCCACCGTGTCGAGCCGATCGCCGAACGTGGTGTCGCCGGTCGTCAGCGCCGCCACGGCGGCGGCCGCCCGCATCCGCTCCCGGCCGCTCATCGGGCGGCCCCCGGCCCGGAGTCCTGCCCCGGACTGGATCCGGGGGCCGGAGCAGCCGGCCCGGGCCGCGGGCCCGAGCCGTCGTCCGAGGTCGAGCGCCGCCGCCGCGTCCTCGACCACTCGTCCAGGTCCTCGGCCAGGTAGCGCACCGCCGTGCCGAACAGGTGGTAGACCGGTCCGCCGCCGCTCACCCGCAAGCGGTCGAGCGTGCGCGGCGACAGGCCGAGATGCTTCGCCGCCTTGCGCGTCGACAGGTATTTCGTGTCGTCCGCCATCTTCCACTCCCGCCCGGACCCTTGCCGGGGCCTCCGAACTCCGTGGCGCCCGCCGACTGCCGGGCGCCCATGCGCGGCCATCGAAACGAAGACGCGCGCGCCGCGGCAGGGAGGAAAATTCGCGAAAAATCCTCCCCCCGGCTCATGGCGCCTCACGACGCCTCACGACGCCTGAGAGCGCCTGAGCTGCGAACCGGCCGGCCGGCCAATTCGCGCACCGAACGGTCCGGGGAGACGCCACCGCGGCCCGGACGGGACTCCTGCGGGCCGAATCGCCGGGCGCGCGAAACCGGGGAGGGCGGTGTCCTGCCGGGCGTCCGCGGCAGGCCGGGCGCACAAACCCGGCGCGATCGCCTCATCCGAGGATCGTGCCGCCACGCCGGGCGGAAGGCCGCTCGCGGACCTTCCCGAATGAGCGCTGCGTTGCCATATTGTATCGTGTGGGATACATTCGCCCGGTGGTCGAAGTTCGCCAGACCGATGCGTACGACACCTGGTTCCGGAAACTTCGCGACAGGCAGGCGCGATCGCGGATCCTCATCCGCATCCACCGGTTGTCGCTGGGCAACCCGGGCGATGTGCGGCCGGTCGGCGGCGGCGTCTCGGAGCTTCGGATCGACTACGGGCCGGGCTACCGCGTGTATTTCTGTCGTGTCGACAGCGCAACGGCCGTGCTGCTGGCCGGCGGCGACAAGGCGACCCAGCGCCACGACATAGAACGGGCGCGCGGCCTCGCCCGGGAACTGGTGAAAGGGGAAGACCGATGAAGGAGTCGCGAACCCGCGCGGATGCGGCACGGGCGAAGACCCGCCCCTGGGATGCGGCGGACCATCTCGAGGACCTCGACGACGTCGTGGCTTACCTGGAAGCGGCGTTCGAGGACGGCGATCCGCGCCTCATCGCGGCGGCGCTCGGAGACGTCGCTCGATCCAGAGGGATGACCGCCGTCGCGGCAAAGACGGGACTGGGCCGGGAGAGTCTCTACAAGGCGCTTTCCGGCGACGGCAATCCCGGCTTCGCGACCGTGGTCGGCGTCATGAACGCCCTCGGCCTCCGGCTTCGCCCCCTGGGGGCCGACCGGGATCCGGACACGCCGGCCGGCAATGACGGAGCCGGCTGGAGCGGCGGCTTCGCGCTGCCGCTCCCCGATCTCTACGTGCTGAGCGGGAATGCCGCGGCGCGCCCGGCCAGGCGCGCGTCCGCGTATCGCTAGCGCTCACCCGAAACCGGCCGAGGCGGATCGATGAACGGCGTGCAGTTCCTCAGGCTGATCGGCGACGCCCGGGCCTTCCGGCAGTCCGCGTCGCTGACCGAGCGGGAAATCGCCAGGCTCGGGGCGAGGGGCGGAGACCTCTCCCCGGTGGACGGCGCATCGGGCTGGCCGTCGCACACCGTGTGGGAGTCCCTCAAGACGGCCAGCCATTTCAATCTCGCGATCGCCCTGGAGCTCCGGCTGAAGTGCCTCCTGCGCCTGAACGGCGTCACACCCCCGGCAGGCCGCGACGGGCATCGCCTCGCCCGGCTCCACGAACTGTTCGGCGCGCACGGGGTTTCCACGGGAGCCGGGCTGGAGCGGCTCTACGGGCAGGCCGCGGCCGAATATCCCTTCACCCTGGTCGCGTTCCTGAGCACCGACGATCCCGCCGTGCCGGAAGGCCCCGTGAACCGGCCGCTGCAAAGCCTCGCGGACGTCTTCGCCTATATGGACGACGACGTGGAACTGTGGAGAAAGCGGTACGCCTGGGAACATGCCGCCGGGCGTGAATGGCAGCACTACATCGACGACCTCAGCGCGCTGTTCGCATTCCTCGATGCTTCGGAGAGCCTTGCGATGGAGACGGCGCGGAAACAGGGAATTGTCCGGTAGCCGCCGCTCCCGGCGCCGGCTGCCGGGCACGGTCGAGGCGGCCGGCACTCCCCGGACGACGAGGCGGCCCGTCCTCGCCGCGTGCCCGCCCGGAAAGGATCGCCGCCGTCAGCCGCCGTCCCTCTCCGAGGAGCCGCCCTCCCGGCGGCTGCGTTCGATCCCGGCCGCCGCCTCCAGCCGGTAGCGCACCCGGGTGCGCATCCAGTCGCTCGTGGCCCAGTGCTTCTCGACCTCGTCCAGGCCCCACCAGCCGATCGCCAGCTCGCGCTGCGACGCCACCTTCGCCCGGTTCAGCGCCAGCGCCATCGTCAGTTCCCGTTTCTCGCCCACCGCCCCCACCCTGGCCGAGGGGCCGGACCGCCCATGACGCTCAACAGCGCGGCCAGCCGGGCCATGGTCATCGGCAGATCCGCCCCGGGATCGCACCAGACCCGGAAACCGCCGCCGGACAGCAGCGGGCCGTCGTTCGCCACCCGGACCTGGACCGCGCGCCCGTCCTGCTCGATCTTGACGATCAGCGTTCCGTCCAGAAGCCGGAGCCCGTCAATGCGCGCGCCCGCGGCCGCGAGAAACGGCATGAGCGGCGTCGCCTCCGCCGAACCCTCGGCCTCCAGCATCGGCTCGCCGGCCAGGAACGGCGAAGCCGGACCGTCCCGCGCAAAGGGGTTCTCCCAAGCCTCGATCCGCCAGGACTCGCGCGCCGCAAGGTCGGCCTCCGACTGCACGCGTACCGGGAAGACGGCCTCCTCGAACGCCGGCGGCTCCGCCTGTTCCTCGTAGGCCGCCCGGTAGGGCCGGAGACCGACCATCAGCTTCCACAGGGGCGTAGGCTTCCAGGGAGGCGTCTCGCCGTCCGTCACGGCCGGACCCCCGGCCGCCCGCTGTCGCCGCGGACACCAGCGCCGCGCCCCGCCCGCCTACCCTGCCTCGCTTCGGGATCGCCCACCAACGGGCCGGACCCTGCCTCGCGGGCGCTCCGATGGATTCCCGCCATGCGTCCGGCCCACCGCTCACCACCGGATCGCGGCGCGCAGCGTCACCCCGTGCTCGGCCGGCGCGCCCGCACCGTTGCCGTTCGCCGGCTCGCTCCGTGTCGCGTCGAGGCTCACCTCGAAGCCCGGATCGCCCGGCACCGCCGAGGTCAGCCGCCAGCCGAGCCGGTATTCGCGGGCGCCGTTGTCCGACAGCCCGAAGCCCAGGTTCGGCGTGCCGGTGAAGCCGCCGCCGAACACGGGCAGCCCGTAGCCGATCTCGCCCTCCAGGCGGCCCGACGCCTCGAACCCGCCGCCCTGGCCGTCGTCGTTGGCCGCCAGATCCGCCAGGGTCTCGCGCGACAGCAGCGCGTCCATGCCGCCCGACGGCGCCGCGCCCAGGGTCCGGGTGAGCGACAGCGACAGGCCCCGGTCGGTTTCGGGCCGCGGATCCCAGGCGAAGGACGCGCTCGCGCCCCACTCCCGGAAGCCCGATGCCTCGTGCGCCACCAGCGCCCGCGCCTTGAGGTCGAGGCTGAGTCCGTTCGCCGGATCGGCGATGGCGACCCCGCCGCCCAGGTCCGCGCCGAACCCGGTCTCGGCGTCGCCGCCGTCGAGCCGCACGCCCACCTCGAAGGACGGCGTGACGCTCGCGCCGTCCCCGCCGTCCCCAAGCGCGAAGCGCCGCGAGCCCTCGATCCCGGTGCGCAGCAGCCAGACGTCGGCCTCCGCCGCCGCCAGCTTGCCGCCGTCGGCGTTCGTCGCCGCGTCCGAGGAGGTCCGCGTGAAGCGCCCGTCCCCCTTGAGCGCGAGGCTGAGCCCGTTGGCGTTCTCCGGCTTCAGCACCTCGCTGCGCAGACCGGCCGCGCCCATGCTCATCGAAAGGTCGGCCGTGAACGGCGCCACCCCGTCGGGCCGCACCGTCACATCGCCCGCGCCGTGGCCCGCCGACGCCCAGACCGAGAGCCGGTCTGTGAGGTCCACCCCGGCATAGGGGTAGAGGCCGGTCAGCACCGCCTCGATGTCGCCGCCGCAGTTGCCCTCGGTGCAGTTGCCCCTGCGGTAGCCGCCCGTACCGGTCGAGTGGCCGATCGCCAGGCCCGCCGTCCAGCTTCCCGCGCCGTCGCGCGCCGACGACCAGTCGGCGCCGATCAGCCCCGTCGTCACCTCGCCGTCCAGCGTAAGGTTGCCCTCGCGCCCGTCAAAGCTGGAGATCGCGCCCCGGCCCCAGAGCGACGCGAAGCTGCCGCCGGGCCCGCCGGACTGCGCCGTCAGCGCGAAGGACGTGCCGGTGAGGAGGTCGCGCTGCGTCACCGCGCGGGATTCGAAGTCCGGCCCGCTTCCGTCGCCGGACGCTCCCGCGCCGAAGCCCGGCCCACCGCCCACCCCGGACAGGGAGCCGGCGTTCCGGTCGTCCGCGCCGGCAAAGGCCATCCAGCGCCGCATCGCGTCCGCGACGTCGCGCTCGCCCGAGTCGGCCTGGGTCGCCCAGTCCGGCGCCGCGCCCGCCGCGGACCCGTTGTCATTCGCCGCGCCCGGTCCTACCCCGGACCCCGATCCGGGGGTCCAGGACGGCAGCGCCTGCCCGGCAAGCGCCGCCTCCGCGCCCGCCGCGCGCGGCGCCGTGAGCCGCGCCTCCACGGCGTCCAGCACATGGCCCGTCACCGTGCGCCCGAAGCGCGCCAGCCACGCCTTCGGGATGGGATCCGAGTTCTCGATGGTGCCCGTCGCCTCGCCGTCGACGATCCAGGCTCCTTGCGCGTTGCGGAGCTTGAGCGTGAACGTCTCCTCGCCCTCGTCGTGCCCGTCGTCGAGGATCGGCACCGACACCGTCTTCCCGGTCTCGCCCACCTCGAAGGTGAGCGTGCCGCGCGTCCTCTCGTAGTCCTCGCCCGCCTTCGCCGTGCCGTCGCGGGTCAGGTACTCCACCGTCACCACGCCGGAGGCGGCGCGGCTCAGGGTGACCGGGAACACCACCGCCGGGTCGATGCCCTCGCGGGCGCGGGCGTCCGCCACCGAGAGGAGCGCGGGCCCCCGCACCGTCGCGCTCACCGTGTTCGAGAGCTTGCGCCCGGCTTGCGTGCACACCGCGCCCGGCGCCGCGCAGTCCGTCGCCGCCGGCAGCATCACCGTCACGTCCTCGTGCGAGTCCGGGCGCACCGAGATGGTCCAGCGCCGGTTCTGCCCCTGCGCCACGCGCTTCGCCTTGCGCACCCGCCCGTTGGTCACCTCGAACGCCTCGTCGCGCAGCAGCGTGTAGCGAAGCCGCCCGGGGAAGTCCTCGCTGAAGCGCAGCTCGAAGGTGAACAGGCTCTTTCCGTCGTGCTCGTCCGGCATGCCGACGAACGACGCCGTGAGCGGCGGCGCCGCCACCGGCGGCGACAGCCGCCAGTCGACCTTGTGGGCCGGGTCGTGGCCGAGCCCGGCGTGCTCAAGCGCCGCGTCGGCGCCCGTCGCCGCCGAGCGGATCGTGGCTCCGTTCGCCGCCAGCGTATCGGCGAGCACCGCGATGCCGCGCGGGGAGGTGTTCGGCTCCGCCACCTTGTGGACGAAGGTCAGCGCCGCCGAGCCGCCGCCGCTCTCGTAGGCCGCCCAGAACTCACCCCAGGTCGGATCCATCTTGATCTTCAGCCGCGGCGCACCGCCCGCCGTATCCACGCTCACCGCCTCGCTGAACGTCAGCCTGATGCGAATCACGTCGCCCAGCGCGTAGGTGGCGTCGCCGCCCGCGTCCGAGACGACCGCCACGCCGCTCACCGACGGCGGCGGAGCCGGCGGCGGCTCGAGCGTGCGCTGCCCCTGCACGTGCCCGAGCGCCGCCGCGAGCCCGCCGCCCGCGCTCCGGATCGACCCGTCGCCGGCGTCCAGCGTGTTGCTGACCAGCACCGCGCGGGTCCACGTCCCGTCGTCATCGCCGAGCGTGTAGCGGAAGGTCAGCGCGTCCGACCCCGAGCCGCCGGCGTAGGCGCCCCGCATGACCGTGCTCCCCATTACGAACGTGACCCAGGGCGCGCCCTCGACCGCGACCGGCTCGGCGAAGCGCACCTCCGCCTCGACCGTGTCGCCCGCCTCCCAGCGCCCGTCCGGCTCATCGGCGATCGACACCGCCGTCACGCCCGGCGCCTCGCCGAACCCGAGCTGCGCCGGCGTCCCGTCCGCCGCGTCCGCGATGGATCCCCCGTTGAGCTTGAGCCCCGAGGCCGCCACCCGCACTGCGCGCAACGTACCGTCCGTCTCGACCGCCCGGTACGCGAACACCAGCCGCTCGGTGCCCGAGCCCGAAACGAAGCCCGCGCGCCGGATGGTCCCGTCCGCGACGAGCGCGAGCGCCGGCGTGCCGCCCTCGGCATCGACCGCGACCGCCCGGTCGAACGTCACCGCCGCCTCGACCGTCTCGCCCCTGGTGTACGCGCCGTCCGCGCCCGGCTCGGAGACCACCCCGGCCGACACCACCGACGGCGGCGCCGCCGTCCCGTTCGTGACCGTCTCGCCGGCGAACGCCGCCGCCTCGTTGCCCGCCGCGTCCCTGAGCGGCCTGGCCTCCGCCCCGCTCGGCGGGGTGTAGGCCACCGTGACCGCCTCGCCGACGAGCACCGGCCCGGCCAGCGTCACCGTCACCGCCGCGCCCTCGACGCTCGCCGCGCCCGTCCCGGCGATGGCGCGCGCCTCGCCGCCGGCCGGCGCCGCCGTCACCGTGAAGGCGCTCCCCGCCAGCGCCGAGCCCGCGTCCAGCGCCTCGTCGAAGGTCACCGTCAGCGCCGCCCCGTTGACCGAGGCACGGTCGAACTCAGGGCGCACCCCGTCCACCTTGTGGGCCGGGTCGGGGTCCAGGCCCTCGTGGGCCAGCGCCGCGTGCGCCCCCGTGGCCGCGGCCCCGATGGCGCCGCCGTTCAGCTCCAGCGTGTTCCCGACGACCGCCACGCCCCCGGCCGAGGCGTCGCCGGCCGAGGCCGCGTAGCCGAAGACGAGCGCCGCCTCGCCGCTGCCGCTCTCGTACGCCGCCCACCGCTCGCCACCGTCCGCCGGGTCGAGGTCGAGCCTGAGCCGCGGCGTGCCGCCCTCGGTGTCCACGGTCACCTCGCCGCCGAAGGTGACCCGCACCCGGACGGTCTCGCCCGCCGCGTAGGTGGCGTCCGCGCCCGGGTCCGAGACCAGCGCCACCGCCTCGACTGACGGCGCCGCCGCCGTCTTCCTGGTTACCGGCACGTCCACGACGTCCGCGAGCTGCCTGCCGTCGACGTTCCACAGCCCGGCCTCGCCCCGGGGGCGCCGGTAGCTCACCGTCACCGTCTCGTCCTCCGCGGGCTCGCGGCTCAGGCTCAGCACCAGCTGGTGCGGGTCGTCCGGGGAGAACGCCGCCCCCGTCACCGTCACCGGCCCGCCCGACGCCGCGACCGTGAACCACTCCTTGCGCGGCGGCGCATCCTGCGCGAACGGCCGGCTGGCCGTCAGGACGATGCTGCCCAGCGTCGCGGTCATCGTGTCGTTCAGGCAATTGCCCGCCAGCACGTTCGTCACCGCCTGTCCGCGCGCGGGAATGGCGTCCACCTCCGTGCCCCAGAGGTTGCGCAGCGCGTTCTTCGCCGGCTTCGCGTAGCCCATCACGGTGTTCCCGTCGCAGGGATGCCACCGTTCGTTCACGGTCAGCACCACCGTCTTGCCGCGCACCGCGACGTCCTCGACCGACCGCCACTCGAAGTCGAACGAGAACGCCCCCGGCCCCGGCACGCTCGCCGGGTCCAGCGGATGGTTGTAGGTCAGCGTCACCACCTTCCAGTCCACCTCCGCCGTCACGAGCATCAGCGGCTCCGTGTTACCCCCCACCCAGTTGTTCGCCGAATGGTCCGAGAAGCCCCTCGCGTCGTTGCCGGCCGGATCCCGGATGGGCTCCACGCCGGGCGTCCAGGTCACCGTCACGGCCTCGCCCGCCGCCACCGCCGAGGCCAGCGCAAGCGTCACCGCGTCGTCGTGCACCGACACCTCGCGCACCGTCCGCGCGCCGCCCCCCGCCGTCACCGCGAAGTCCCCGGGCGCCGGCGTCGAGCCCCGGTCCAGCGTCTCCGAGTAGTACAGCGTCACCGCCTGCGCGGTCGCCGCCGCGCCCACCAGCTCCGGACGCGTCCCGTCGAGCACCGCGCCCCTGAATCCGTCGATGTCCGCCACCTCCGCCCCGCGCCCCGCGGCCCGCAGCGGCTTCGGCTCGCCGCCCTTGTGGTAGTCGATCCTGACCGACGCAGCCTGCGGCACCGGCTTTGCCAGCGTGACGAGCACCTTGGTCCCGTCGACTCTCGCCGTGCCCGTGCCGGAGATGAGTCTCGACCTCGGGGTATCCCGGGTGCTCGCCCACACCTGGAACCGGCTCCCGGCCGGCGCCGAGGACGCGTCCAGCGCCGCGTCGAAGGTCAGCTCCAGCGCCTGCAGCTTCGGCCCCTTCACCTGCGCCTGCTCCAGCAGCGGCGCCACCGTGCCCACCGTCATGCTCGTCACCCCGCGCACGAAGTCCGGCACCGCGTTGCCGTCCGCGTCGCGCAGCCCGGCCCCGCGCGCCGCCGCCGCGACGTACTCCACCGTCGTCTCCCGGTTCGGCAGCACGCCCGAACCCAGCGTCAGCGTCACCGTCGCGCCGCTCATCGCGATCGTGCTCGGCGACTGGTCGCGCACCGGCGCCCCCCGGTAGTGCGCGCCCTGGACCAGGAACGCCTGGCGCAACGCCCGCAACCCCGCCGCGCCGAGCGGCGCCAGGGGCTCGTCGAAGGTCAGCGCGATCGCCTTGCCGTTCACCGCCACCGCGGTCACGCCGGGCTTGTCGCACACCCAGTTCGTGCGGTACGTCAGCTCGAGTTCGCTCGACGCGCCGTGCGGATCGCTCGCCGTCACGGTGACCACCGTGTCGAGCGGGTTGGCCGGGCGCGGATCGAGGTTCTCCAGGTCGCAGTCGTCCTTCGCGGTGAAGAACACGCGCTCGATGGTGTACTGGTAGATGAATGTGCCGGGCACATGCGAGTCCGGGGGGCTCGCGCTCAGCGAGAAGGTCACCGCGTCGCCGTCGGCGTCGCTCGCGGCCGCGGGCAGCGAAACCTGCCTGCCCGGCACCGCATTGACCGTGCCCGCCGGGCTGCTGAACGCCGGCGCCCGGTTGGACGTGCCGTTGGCCACGCCCTGCCCGGAGAACGCGTCCACCACCTGGCCCCACGGGTTCTGGATCCGGGGCGCCTTCGACCCCTTGTAGCGCACCGTCACCGTCTCGCCCGACGCCGCCGGGGACGCCAGCGTCAGCACCACCGTCGAGCCGGCGACCTCGACGTCGACCACCCCGCGGGCGGCGCTCGCCACCGTCACCGCGAACTCGTCCGCAGGCGGCACCTGGCCCGCGTGCAGCACCTGGTCGAACGTCAGCGTGAGCGCCGCGCCGTCCACCGCCGGGGCGCCGTCCATCGTCGTGTCCGTCTGCGCAAGCCCCGGCTTGCCCGGCGCCGTGCCGAGCGTGTTGACCAGGGCGAAGCCGTCCACCGGCGCCAGCCGGTTGCCGTTGAGGTCCTGAATGCCGCTCGTGTCGGCGATCGCGAGGCTCACGCTCTGGCTCGCGGTGGCCGCGGTCGCGGTGGTGAACGTGATCTGGCGCCCGCTCACCGCGACCTCGCTCACCGCGCCCAGGGAGGGGGTGAGCCCGAGCTGGCTCGCGGCGGGCTTCACGCCCTCGTCGAGCGGCTCGTCGAACGTCAGCTTCACCTTGTCGCGGCGCACCGTGCCCTGGAGCAGCGTCGGCGCCGTCGCGTCGCCCGGATCCCCGGTGAGGTTCATCGCCCGCTTGCCGGCGAAGTCCCCCGCCTCGTTGCCCGCCATGTCGCGCAGCATGTCGCCGTCGGGCGCCGTGTAGCCCACCGTGAGCGCGTCGCCGGGCGCCGCCGCCCGGGCCAGGTTCAGGGTCACCTTGGCGCCGGCGATGGCGGGCGTGCCGGTCAGCCGCGACCGTGTCGCGCTGCCCCCCCGCGGGGTCCGCATCACCGTGAACGCGGCCGCCGCCGGCACCGAGCCGTCGTCGAGCGCCTCGTCGAAGGTCACCGTCAGCGTCGTGCCCTTCGCCGCCGCGCTCTCGAACGACGGCGGCGCCCCGTCCACCTTGCGGCCGCCGTCGCCGGTCGTCGGCAGCCAGCGCCGGGTGCGGCTCACGTTTTCCGCGCCGCTCCTGATGCTCGCGCCCCCGCTGTTGAAGAACACCACCGTGAGGTCGGTCTCCGAGCCGGTCTGCAGCCACACCCCGTCGGGGTCCCCGTCGCCGGCCTTGACCGCGTACTCGAAGCGCAGCGTGTCCGTGCCCGTACCCCCGACGTAGCGCATCTCGCGGCGGCTGTTCGACCGGTCCGCGTCGTCCGGCCCGAGGTCGAGGCGCAGCACCACGTTCCGGCCGTCGGCGCCCGCACCCGCCACCGTCACCGGCATGCTGAAGACCACCTCGGCCGCGACCGTCTCGCCCGGCAGGTATGTGTCTCCCGAGGCCGGCGAGGTGGTGAACGCCGCCCGCCTGACCGACGCCCCGCCGGCGGTGGTGACCGCCCGCCACGCGTTCCACCACTTGTTGTTCACCTCATCACGGGTCGCGGTCACCCAGTAGGTGGTGCCGCTGTCCAGGTCGGAGACGGTCTCGCTGTGCGTGCCGTCGACATTCTCGGCGCGCTTCTGCACCTCGCCGTTCGTCCAGCAGAACCACAGGGTGTCGATGTCCGATTGACTCTCCGGCCGCCCGGAACGGTACGTGATGGAGCTGTCGGTCGTCGCGGTGACTTCGAAGAGGGCAACCGCGGTCAACTGCCCGCCCGCCACCGTCGGCTGCACGCACGGCACGCTCGTCGCGTTGATCGGCGTGCGCACCGCCACCGCCACCGTGTCCGGCGCGCTGTTGTGCATCCCGTCGTTCACCACGAGCGAGAACTCGAGCTCCGTGCGCACCGTCGGCGCGGTGAAGGTCGGCGTCGCCGTATCCGCACCGCTCAGCGTCACGTCCGGGCCGCCGGTCTGCGTCCAGGCGTAGGTGTAGGTCGGGTTCAACCGCGTCGACGTCGAGCCCGTGCCGTCCAGCGTCACCATTGCGCCGGTCTCCGCCGTCAGGTCGTCGCCCGCATCGGCCGTCGCGGTGCTGGTCCCGTCCACCTTGCGGCCCGCGCCGCCGGTCGTCGGTAGCCCGGCGCGGGTCCGGCCCACGTCGGTCGCGCCGTTCCTGAGCGTCGCCCCGTTCGCGAGGAACACCACCGTGTCGTCGCCACCCGAGGCGGTCTGCACCCACACCCCGTCGGCGTCCGTGTCGCCCGGCTTGACCGCGTACTCGAAGCGCAGCGTGTCCGTGCCGGTGCCCGCGACGTAGCGCATCGCCCGCCGGCTGTTCGACCGGTCACCGTCGTCCGCCCCGAGGTCGAGGCGCAGCGTCACGTTGGCGTTCGAGCCGCCGTTGGCCACCGTCACCGGCTTGCTCCAGGTGACCTCGGCCGCGATCGTCTCGCCGTTCAGGTACGTGTCACCGGAGGCCGGCGAGGAAGTGAACCGCACCACCTGCACCGACGGGGCGCCGGTGGTGGTCTCCGCCACCCATCTCGACCATTGGACGGCAAACCCGCCCGACGAATGCTGCCTTGCTGCGACCCAGTAGCGGGTGCCGCTCCGCAGGCCGGGGACGGTCTCGATGTGGGAGCCTTCGACACTCGTGGCGCGCTTCTGCGCCTCGCCGTTCGTCCAGCAGAACCACAGGTCGAATCTCCTAGTAGCGTGATGCCCCTGGAACGATATGGAGCTGTCCGTACGCCCCGAGATGGTGACTCCTGCAACGTGGGCGTGGAATTGCTCCCCCTCCGGCTTCGGATGCACGCACGGCGCGCTCGTCGGGTTGGGCGGCGGGCGCACCAGCACCGTCACCGTGTCCGGCACGCTGTAGTGCGCCCCGTCGTTCACCACGAGCGAGAACTCCAGGTCTCGCCGCACCGTCGGCGCGGTGAAGGTCGGCGTCGCCGTATCCGCCCCGCTCAGCGTCACCGTCACACCGCCGGTCTGCGTCCAGGCGTAGGTGTAGGTCGGGTTCAACCGCGTCGACGTCGAGGCCTTGCCGTCCAGCGTCACCGACGACCCGGTCTCCACCGTCCGGTCCTCGCCCGCGTCGGCCGTCGCGGTGCTGGTCTCCGCTTCCACCTTGCGGCCGGCGTCGCCCGTCGTCGGCAGCCCGGCGCGGGTCCGGCCCACGTCGGTCGCGCCGTTCCTGAGCGTCGCCCCGTTCGCGAGGAACACCACCGTGTCGTCGCCACCCGAGGCGGTCTGCACCCACACCCCGTCGGCGTCCGTGTCGCCCGGCTTGACCGCGTACTCGAAGCGCAGCGTGTCCGTGCCGGTGCCCGCGACGTAGCGCATCGCCCGCCGGCTGTTCGACCGGTCACCGTCGTCCGCCCCGAGGTCGAGGCGCAGCGTCACGTTGGCGTTCGAGCCGCCGTTGGCCACCGTCACCGGCTTGCTCCAGGTGACCTCGGCCGCGATCGTCTCGCCGTTCAGGTACGTGTCACCGGAGGCCGGCGAGGAAGTGAACCGCACCACCTGCACCGACGGGGCGCCGGTGGTGGTCTCCGCCACCCATCTCGACCATTGGACGGCAAACCCGCCCGACGAATGCTGCCTTGCTGCGACCCAGTAGCGGGTGCCGCTCCGCAGGCCGGGGACGGTCTCGATGTGGGAGCCTTCGACACTCGTGGCGCGCTTCTGCGCCTCGCCGTTCGTCCAGCAGAACCACAGGTCGAATCTCCTAGTAGCGTGATGCCCCTGGAACGATATGGAGCTGTCCGTACGCCCCGAGATGGTGACTCCTGCAACGTGGGCGTGGAATTGCTCCCCCTCCGGCTTCGGATGCACGCACGGCGCGCTCGTCGGGTTGGGCGGCGGACGCACCAGCACCGTCACCGTGTCCGGCACGCTGTAGTGCGCCCCGTCGTTCACCACGAGCGAGAACTCCAGATCTCGCCGCACCGTAGGCGCGGTGAACGACGGCGTCGCCGTATCCGCCCCGCTCAGCGTCACCGTCACACCGCCGGTCTGCGTCCAGGCGTAGGTGTAGGTCGGGTTCGACCGCGTCGACGTCGAGGCCTTGCCGTCCAGCGTCACCGACGAACCGGTCTCCACCGTCAGGTCCACGCCCGCGTTGGCCGTCGCGGTGCTGGTCCCGTCCACCTTGCGGCCCGCGTCGCCGGTCGTCGGCAGCCCGGCGCGAGTGCGCACCACGTCGGTCGTGCCGTTCCTCAGCGTCGCCCCGTTCGCGAGGAACACCACCGTGTCGTCGCTCCCCGAGGCGGTCTGTACCCACACCCCGTCGGCGTCCATGTCGCCCGGCTTGACCGCGTACTCGAAGCGAAGCGTGTCGGAGCCCGTGCTCGAGACGTAGCGCATCGCCCGGCGGCTGTTCGACCGGTCACCGTCATCCGCCCCGAGGTCGAGGCGCAGCGCCACGTTCTCTCCGTCGGCGCCTTCGCCCGCCACCGTCACCGGAATGCTCCACGTCACCTCGGCCGCGATCGTCTCGCCGATCAGGTACGTGTCACCGGAGACCGGCGAAGAGACGAACGCCACCCGCCTGACCGCCCCGCCCATCGGCGTCGAGTTGGTCACCGATTGCCCGATGAAGCTCGACACCTCGTTGCCGGCGGTGTCCTGCAGCGGGTTCGCGGCCGGCCTGGTGTAGGTCGCCGTGACGGTCTGGCCGTGGGTCACCGCCGTATCCAGGGTCAGCGTCGCCGTCATGCCGTCCAGCGCGACGCCGCTCACCGTCCGCGCGTTGCCCGCCGCGCTCACCGTGAAGGCGCCGGCGGCCGGCTTCGAGCCGGTGTCCAGGGTCCCGTTGAAGGTCAGCGTCAACGCCGTCCCGTCCACCGTCGCCGCGGTGACGCTCGGGGGGGTCTGCACCTTCACGTCGCTGAAGGTCGCCACCGTGCTCCCGTTGGCGCCCCGGAGCTTGGTGCCGTTGTAGGCCACCGTGACGGTGTCGCCGTAGCTCACCGCCGAGGCCAGGCCGAGCCGCACGCCGGTGAACACGCCAACGCCGGAGATGTTCACCACCGTGACGCCCCTGGCGGCATTGTTCACGGTCACGGTGAAGGCGCTCGTCGCCGGCCGATGGGCGATGGCGGTGCTCAGGGTCTTGTCGAAGGCGATGGTCAGCGAAGTCTCCGAGACCGCCGCCCTGGTCGGGCGCGGCACGACATTCGTCGTGGTGAACGCGCGCCACGCGAACCAGCTCCCGCCGGCCGGGCAGGTGGCGCAGGTCCGCTTCACGGCCGCCCAGTAGGTGGTGGACCGCTGCAGCCCCGTCTGGGTCACGACGTGGGTGGCGCCCACGTTCTGCGCCAGCTCGGCGCGCACCCCGTCCGGGCTGCAGAACCAGAAGCTGAACTGGCCGGACCCCGCGCCCGAGAATGAGACGGAGCTGTCCGCGACGGCCACGCTGTCGTACGGCTGAGTTCCCGACGCAAACGAAGCGTCCGCCGGCTTCGGATGCACGCACGGCGCGCTCGACGGGTTGGGCCCCGGGCGCACCGCCACCGTCACCTCGTCCGCCGCGCTGTCGGCCGTGCCGTCGTTCACCACGAGCTCGAACACCAGGTCGGTGCGTACCGCGGGCGCGGTGAACGACGGCGCCGCCGAGGCCGCGTCGTCCAGCGCCACCGTCACCCCGGCGGTCTGCGTCCAGGCATAGCTGTAGGCGGGATAGGCCCGCGTCGACGACCCCGAGCCCGACAGCGTCACCGCCGCGCCGGTCAGCACCTCCCGGTCCTCGCCCGCGGAGGCGGTCACCGCATGCGTCGTGGCCGTCCCGTTGGTCACGGACCGTTCGGGAAGTCTGGCGGCGGCGTTGCCGGCGAGGTCCTGGATGGGGGCGCTGTCGGGCTTCGTGTAGCTCACCGTCACCGACTCACCGGCGGTCACCGCCTGGGCCAGGGTCAGGTTCACGGCCCGGCCGTTCACCGCCACCGCACCGGTGGCCGCGAGCGAGACTTCGCTCCCGTCCACGGTCACGGTGAAGGCCGACGCCGCCGGCTCCGACGCCTCGTCGAGGGCCTCGCCCCAGGTCAGCGTCAGCGTCGCCCCGTACACCGCCGCGCCGACGAGGCTCGGCGGGGTCTGGTCCTCTGCTGTCACCGAGAGCGTCACCGTGTTCGCGGCGGCCGAGGCCGCGTCGAACGAATCCACCACCCGGAAGGTGAAGCTCGTGTCCCCGGAGATGAACCCGGCGGCCGGCTCGAACGCCAGGCCGCCCGAGTCCAGCTCGGCGGGCGTCACCGTCTTCGGCAGGTCGGCGCTCGCGATCACCGCGCCGTCGAGCTTCAGCGCGCCCTTAGCCGCCACCGGCAGCGTCTCGATCCGCAGCGCCTTCTGCGGGTCGCCGTCGGCGTCCGCGTACCCGAAGTCCGCCTTCGCGAAGGCCAGCTCGCTGTTCCCGTTCCGCGTGAAGTCCGCGCCCGTCGGGGCCGCGTTCGCGCCGCGCACCAGGATCAGCGGGGTCGGATCGTAATCGAGTACCCCCACGCCAGGGTCCGCGCCGGCCGTCAGGCGCGGCGCGTTGCCACCGGATGACTCGCCGGCCCTGATCGTCGCGCCGTTCGAGAGGCGGATCACGTTGCCCGACCCGTCGCGCTTCACAGAGACGCCGTCAGTGTCCACGTGCGTCGCCGCGACTGTGTGGGTGCCGAACCGGATTGCGTTCGAGAACGTCGCCTGGTAGTCCAGATCGAAGCCTTGGCCGCCGATGTCCACCACCACCTGGACGTTGCCGTTCGCGCCCTTGGTGTCGACCTGCAGTTCACCCAAGCCCAGGAACGACACCCAGACCCCGATTTCCCGATTGCCGTCGACCGCGGTGAAGGTCTCCGCGGTGCCGTCCAGATCCGCGTCCACGCCCGGACTCTCGTGAACGTACACCTGCGAGATCCTGCCCCGGTACCCGATCACGTCATTGGCCGACTGCACCGCGTCGTGGTCCAGCACCGCGTTCGCCGTCCCCAGGCGGATCGACCCCTCGTTGAGCTCCAGCGCGTCCTCCGCCACGCTGATGCGCCCACCGATCGAGTTGTCCCCTTCCGCCACCGTGTAGCGGAATACTAGTGCCGTGGTGCCGCTGCCCCCGTCGTAGCTTGCGTAGCGCCTCTCGCCGCGCGACCCGAACGGCGGGGAGAGCGCGATGCGCGGCGCCCCGGTCACCCTCGCGGCCTCGTGAAAGGTCACCGTCACCTCGATGACGCCGCCGATGCCGATCGGGCGCCCCGCGACCGGCGTGTTGGTGAACGCCACCGAGGCGATCGCCCCGGTGACGTTGTCGACCTCCTGCGCCGTGAACCCCGCCACCTCGTGGCCCACCGCGTTCCGCAGCGGGTTCGAGCCGGGCTTGGTGTAAGTGACCCGGACCGTCTGGCCGTGCGCCGCCGCCCTCGCAAGGGTGAGCGTCGCGGTGTTGCCGGCGACCGACACCCCGAGCGGCGCCTGCGCCACGCCGTCCAGCGACACCGAGAAGTTGCCCTTCGCGGGCACGGAGGCGCCGTCGAGCGGCTCGGTGAAGGCGAGCTTCAGCGTGGCCCCGGACACCGATGCGCTGCGAAAGTAAACGCCTTCCGCCGCGTAGCCGTGAACGGCGATCATCAAACTCGTTGGTGTCGCGAGGACCGGCTCTCCGCCGTTCGCGATGCTCCAGCCCTCTTCCGAGCCCGCATCCTCATTGTTGGAAAAAGTGCGTTGGACAGAGAGGGCGTTCACGTTGGCGCTAATGTCGATCCGCACGCGGTACGTCATCTCGGCAGCCAGGCCGATGCCGCCCTTCGGTGCCGTGAACTGAACGTTTTGTTTGGTGCCGGGCAGGCTGGCCGGGTTCGTCAGCGTGCCCAGGATGCTGCCCGAGGACGAGAGGATGCTCACGGTGTAGGTCGGCGCCGTCGAGCCATTCTGATTCATCTGGACGTTCACGCTGGTCAGCGTGTAGCCGCCGCCGTGGTCCCCGGTGGTGAACGCCTGGCTATAGCTGCTGTCGCCGGACTGGCCGAAAGTGCTGGCGCCCTGCCCGGTGTTGCTGACCAGCTTCTTCGACGTCTGCGCCTGCGCCGCCCCGGCACCGAGCAGCAGGACGAGGGCGGCGGCGAGCGTGCCGAGAGCGCACACGCCCGCCCGCCTCACGCGCGCGAGGCGGGCGGGTCGGAATCGCGAAGGAGGCGGAGAAGAAGAGGGGGGTGGAGGCGCCGCGCGGCGGGCGCCGAAGCTCAGCCGGCCATGGCGCTCCCGCAGGCTGCTCCCGGCACGGCCCATGGCGTCAGCCGCGCCCTACGCAGGCTGCCGGAGAACCGCCCGGCGTGCAGACGCAGGAATAGGCTCGGCTCGGCTCGGCTCGGCTCGGCTCGGCTCGGCTCGGCTCGGCTCGGCTTAATTCCTCAACGGGAACCGTCGGCGAGCGCAGGATTTTCGACGGGAATCGAGCCAATCGATCCACCCCTGGATTACAACCGCACGGGCCGGGGCTGGCCGGTCCCCGTGGCCGCAACGGTTTTCTGTACGCGCGAGCGTAAACGGGCCCAAAGACCTGTAAAATCCTGCAAATTTGAAGGTATCGGAACGCCGGTTCGAGAGCCGGGCAAGGCGGCGCGAGGAGAGGAAACGCCGGCTGCCGGCGGTCCCTCAGCGCCGCGGCAGGGCGTCCGCCGCCAGCACGTGGCGCACCAGCGCGACCTGCCCCGACACGTCCAGCTTCCGGTAGGTCTGCTGGACCAGCCAGCGCACGTAGTTCTCCCGCCAGCCCTGGGCCGCGGCGATCTCGCTCACCTTCAGCCCCCCGGCCATCAGCGCCGCCATCCGGCCCTCGGACGGCGTCAGCCCGAGCGTCACTGCCACCCGCTGCGCGTCGATGCGTGGTCGGCGCGCCGGGTCGACCGCCAGCACCAGCGCCGCCACCCGGCGCCCGCCGAAGTCCGCTCCCGCGTCGCCCACCGGCATGACGTGCAGCCCCAGCCGCGACCGCCCCGAGGGGCGCTGGATCGTCATCGAGCCCCCGCCCGGGGCCTCGCCCCACAAGTCCGGCAGCGCCTGACCCAGGAGTCTCCGCAAGCGGGTGCGGTCCGCCGGCAGCACGGCGTCCAGGGTGCCGTCGCGGTCGAGCAGCCCGTCGCCCCGGCGCAGGATCCCGAGCGCCGGCGCGTTGGCCACCAGCACCCGCCCGCCGCGGTCGAGCTGCACCACGCCGATGCGGTCGTTGTCGAGCAGGCCCGCCAGGCCAGCGCCGAGCGCACCGGCCGCCGCCAGCGCCTGGCGGATCAGCACGGTCCGGCGGACATGCGGCAGCACACGCTCGAGCAGCCGGAGCCGGGCGGACTGCCAGTCGCGGCTGCCGACGGGGTCGGCGAGGCTCCAGACGATGCGCAGGCCGTCGGGCCCTTCGAAGCGCACGTTCAGGCCGGCGTTCCGGCCGCCGAGAAGGCGATGGCCCTCGTTGTACGCCACCGACGCCTTCCGCTCGTCCTCGGTATAGAGGTCGCGGAGGCGGACCAGCCGGCCCGGGGGAGCCAGCCTGAGGCGGGGCAGCCCTTCGTCGTGCGCGTGGTATTCGTCGAAATACACCCGCGCCCGGTCCTGGACGCTCTCGCCGCGCTCCAGGAAGCGGGCGAAATGGATGCGCACGCCGTCATCATGCCCTTCACCGACGGTCAGGGCGTTCGCTCCGGCGCCGACGGCCTCCTCGATCAGGGCTGTCGCGGCGGGCCAGCGCGCGTCGTCGAGGGCGGCGTCATACAGCGCTTCGAGGCAGCGCTCGAAAGCATCGTCCAGGTTCATGCCGTCTCGCTCCCCCGTTCAGTGCTCCGAAACTTGCAGGCCGCGAACCGGGTCGCCGAAGACCGGCCGGAGACCGGCCCGGACCACCGCCCCACGGCGTCCGGCGCCGCCGGCGGCCGCCCGCCCGGACAGGCCCGGCCCGGGGCCCGCCGGGCGTACTCTATGCGGACCCCGCACGCCCCTGCCATCCTTCAAAATTGAAGGTATCGCGAAAAACAGGGGTCAAAATATTTCCGCCCGACACCGGGATTCCGCCTCCCGGTCCGGCATCGCCGCCGCGAGAACCACGCCTCCATGGCGCGGTTTCCCCCGTTCGACCCGGCCGGTTTGCGGAGCGCGCGGCCCCTGCGGCCTTCGTGTCGGCGTTCGCCGCAGCGTTTGGGCTTCCGCCCTGCCGGATTCGTCGATCGGTACGCGGATCCGTCGCCGGTCGCAGCAGTAGCCGGTTCACCCGCTTCCGGTCCGAGGGGGCATGCGGCGACGCCGAACGACAGGGGCTTCGGGGAAGCAGGCCGGGCAGCGCTCCGGGACATCGCCCGCGGACATCGCCGCCCACCCCATGACCCGGTCCCCGGCGGCCGTGTCGTGCGGTCCCGCCGGGAACGGCGCCCATGGCGCGATGCCCGCCGCTCCCTGGCCCTGCCCGCCATCCCCCTCGCGGCTCCGCCGGGCGCGCCTGTCCTCCAGGGTGGCGCCGGCGCGGCCTCCGTCCGGCTCCTCCTTCCATTCCGCCGTCGGAGGCCTTATTCAGCCCAGCGGATCGCTGCGACCGCGGAGGCAGGCTTGGCACCGCCCGGGGGCCTTTGCCAGAATTGAGCATGGGGAGGCGCGGAACGTGAATGGCCAGAATACGATGAAGACGGCACGGACGGCGCCCCGGAAGACCGGCGGGACGGTGCCGGCGTGACCGGGCGCGGCGCCTTCGACCGCGTCCGGGAGTCGCTCGCCGGGACGGCGCGCTCGGTGCTGGCCCGCGCGGTCGTGGCGGCCGAGCGCCGGCGGACCGGGGTGGCCTACAACCCGCTTTCGAACGCCATGGCCCAGGACCCCTATCCGGTCTATGCGGCGCTGCGCGCCCGGGCGCCGGTGCACCGCAGCCGGCTCATGAACGCCTGGCTGATCGCCCGCCACGCCGACGTCGACGCGGTCCTGCGCGACCACCGCAGCTTCGCCAGCGACCCGCGCCGGGGCACGCTCACGCGCCGCCAGCAGGCGATGCTGCCGCCCGAGGACGAGTTCACCATGCTGTTTCTCGACCCGCCCGACCACCGGCGGCTCCGGGCGCTGGTCAACAAGGCGTTCACGCCGAGGGCCATCAACGCACTGGAGGGTCGCATCCGCGCGATCATGGCGGGGCTCCTCGATGCCATCGGCGACCCCGCCGGTTTCGACCTCATGACCGCGGTCGCCCAGCCGCTCCCGGTGATCGTGATCGCCGAGATGCTGGGCGTCCCGCCGGAGGACCGCGACCGGTTCAAGCTCTGGTCTTTCCAGCGCGCCCGCCTGCTGGAGCCCACGGCGAGCCTCAGGGAGCGCGCGATCGCCCAGGAGGCGGCACGCGGGTTCGACGCGTATTTCCGCGCCATCATCGCGAAGCGCCGCACGGAGCCGCGCGACGACATCCTGAGCGCGCTGGCCCACGCCGAGGACGGCGGCGAGCGGCTGAGCGAGCGCGAGATGCTCAACATCCTGCGCCTCATCCTGATCGCCGGCAACGAGACCACCACCAACCTGATCGGCAACGGCATGCTGGCGCTGCTCGCCAACCCGGACCAGCTGCGGAGACTCCGGGAGGAACCGGCCCTCTTGCCGGCGGCCGTCGAGGAGCTGCTGCGCTACGACGCCCCGGTGCAGACGACGTTCCGGCGCGTCATCGCCGACTGCGAGGTGGGCGGCATCCGGCTCCGCGCGCGCGACAACATCGCCGTCCTGATCGGCGCCGCCAACCGCGACCCGGACGCGTTCGAGGACCCCGACCGCCTCGATGTCGCCCGCGCGAACTGTCCCCACCTCTCGCTCGGGCGCGGCATCCACCACTGCCTCGGCGCGCCGCTCGCGCGCCTGGAGGGCAGGATCGCGTTCGAGATGCTGCTGGAGCGCTTCGGGCGCATCGATCTGCTCGGCTCGCGCCCGAAATACCGCAACGGCATCGTGCTGCGCAGCCTCCGGTCCCTGCCCCTCGGCTGCGGCCGCGCCTGAGCCGCCGCCATCCTCGACCCTTGGCGGAAAACCCCGCCGCCCGCGGAACGCTTCCCCGTGCAAATCGCCCGGCTGGCACCCCAGCGGACGCATGCGCCGCCTTCAAATTGATCCGGATCCGCTCTCCGATAGGTAATCGGGAACACCGATCCACGGGCCTCTTCAGCCTGCGTACCTCGCAAGGAGATCGGCGGCAATGCTGTCGGCCACCCGGTCCGCCGACTCCTTCACCGAATCCTGCGCCAGGTGCGCATACCGCGCCGTGGTTTCCACCTGCGTGTGACCGAGCAGGCGCCCGATCATCGGCAGGCTCTCGCCGAGCGCCAGCGCCCTGGACGCGTAAGAGTGCCGGCAGTCGTGAAGCCGCATGTCCTTGAGCCCGGCGCGCTCGCAGACGATCTCCCAGGGGTCGTTCAGGTTGCGCATCGGCCTGCCCCTGATCTTCCCCGGGATCACATGCGGATTGTCCGCCAGCCGGGGAATCCGCCGCAGCACCGACGCCGCCTCCGGCGACAGCACGATCGTGCGCGGCCCCGTCTTGGTGTCGGGCAGGTTCAGTTCCCCGGCCTCCAGGTCAACCTGGTCCCACCGCAGGTTCAGGATTTCGCCCTTGCGGCAGCCGGTCAGCAGCAGCAGCCGGATCGCCGCGACGGCGTGCGCCGACACCCCCTTGCTCGTCTCCGCCTCGTCCAGCACCCGCCCGAGGCGCCGGAACTCCTCCTCGGTCAGGAACCGCTCGCGGCTGCGCTCGCGGTTCTTCGCGACCAGGCGGCAGGGGTTGCTCATCTCCGGGATCTCGCCCCGGTCCTCCGCCAGGTTGTAGATGCGCGACAGCAGATCGACGACGTGGTTCGCCATCACCGGCGTAGCGCGCAGCGCGTGATGCAGCTCCGTGACCTCCCGGTGCCCGACGGCCAGCGCCGGGAGCTTGCCGAGCCGGGGCAGGATGTGCTTCTCGACCACCAGCCGATAGGTCGCCTCCGTCTTCGGCTTGCAGCGCACCGCGACGTGCTCCTCGAGATACCGCCGGGCCAGATCGCCCACGGTCGGGCTGGCGGCCAGCCTGACCGCCGCCGGCTCCGGCACCGGGTCCTCGCCGGCCTTGATCCGCGAGATGATCTGCGCCGCGCGCCGCCGGGCCTCCTCGGCGGTGATGACGCCGTGCCGGCCGACCGTCACCCGTTTCGCCGCCTCGCCGCCCGCCCGGGTCTGCACCACGTAGACTTTCCGCCCCGTGGGATGGACCCGGACCCCGAAGCCCGCGAGCTCGCTGTCCCAGAAGAATGTGTCCCGGTCCACCTTCAGCGCGTCGACCGTCCGTTTCGATATCGTCTTCGTCCTGAACCGGGCCATGCCCGTCCTCCGATTCCGCCGCGCGCCGCCCGTCAGGCCGCGCGGGCGTCGTCCGCGTTCCCGCCCAGAATGTCCCCGCCGATGCTGCGCCCGACCTTGTGCGCCGAGGCCCTCTCCGTGTCCCGCACCAGATGCGCGTAGCGCGCCGTCGTCGTCACCTTGCGGTGCCCGAGCAGCTTGCCGATCATCGGCAGGCCCTCGCCGATCGCCAGCGCGCGGGAGGCGTAACTGTGTCGGCAATCGTGAATGCGCACGCCGTCGAGCCCGGCGCGCGGGCGCAGCCTGAGCCAGATCTGGTCGAGGTTCTTCAGGTGGTCGCCCGGATTCTGCCCGACGATGACCCACGGGTTGCCCTCGATCCGCGGGATGCCGGCCAGCACGAACTCCACCGCCCGCGTCAGCGGGACGCGCCGCGCGCCGGTCTTGGCGTCGCGAATCCGGATCTCGCCCGCGGTGCGGTCGATGTCGTCCCACCGGAGCGTGACGATCTCGTTCTTGCGGCAGCCCGTCAGCAGCAGCAGCCGGATCGCGGCGATGCCGGACGGCAGGAACCCGCCCGCCGCCTCCGCCTCGTCCAGCACGCGGTCGAGGCGGCGATACTCCTCCGGGGTCAGGAAACGCTCCCGGCGAACCCTCTTGTAGGCGCGTATCCGCCGACACGGGCTGCGGCGCGGCGGCGTCATGCGCCAGGTCTCGGCGAGCCGGAACATCTTGGAGAGAACCTCCACCGCCTGGTTCGCCTGGGCGGGCTTGTCCCGCATCCTGAAATGGAGCTCCGCGACATGGGAGCGCTCGACCGACGCCACCGGCAGGTGCCCCAGCGCCGGCAGGATGTGGAGATCGAGCACGCGCCGGCACGTCTTCACCGTGTTCGGCCGGCAGTTCACTTCGAGGTGGGCCTTGACGTAACGCTCGGCCAGGTCGGCCATCGTCGGTTCCGGCTCCGGCTCCGGCGGGAACGGGTCCTCGCCGCGCCCGAGGCGGTCGAGGACCGCCGCCGCCTCGCCGCGCGCCTCGTCCGGCGCGACGGCGCCGTGCACGCCGATGGGCACGCGCCTGGACCGGCCCGTCGGCCCCCGCGTCTGGGCCACGTAGACCTTGCGGCCGGTCGCATAGACCCTGACGCCGAAGCCCGTGAGGTCGCGGTCCCAGAACAGCGCATCGCCGCGCTCGACGGTCAGGCGTTCCACCGACCGCCTGGAAATCCGAATGGCATTCCGTTTCGGCATCATTCGGCACTCGCGGTTTTCGGCGGTCGAAAATCCGGTAGCAAGCAGGAACCGACCGGGCGGATGAACGAGGCAGTATTAGCCGCACCGCCTGCCGAATTCAAGCCCCGAATCTGCCAAACGACTTGTCACAAGCTGCTGTTATATAGTGGTTAATCATACCTCAGCGCATCTCAGGCGCCAGCAGCCGCAGTTTGCAGAATTATACACGACTTCTGCCACTCATTCGCGAGCCACGCCGTGTTGCAGGGCATCCCGTTGCCCGTCGGCTCGCGCCTGCTCGGCCACAAGCGGCCGAGCATGACGCTGCGCTATGCACACGTTGGCGACCGCGAGACCGAGGCCGGGGCTGAACGCATCGGTGTGGCCATCGCGCTGGCGGTGAATGGTGGTAGGGCCAAATCAAGCGACTGACTCGATGCGCTCCTATCCGCGCCTCCGACGCACTTCAATCAGGCCGGGGTCAAGAGGCTCCGGCCAAAATTTCTGTGCGTGGGGATTGTGAACAAAAATGGCTCCGCCGTCGCGAAGGCGACGTCGGGCCGCAGAGAAGCGGTCAGGCTCCAGCCGAGGGTGAGCGCGACATTCAGCGGGCGCGACACCCATCGAAAACCTAACCGAGAATCCCCTGGTTACCCGTGGCCGGGATTCTAGGAAGCAGGTCAGTCCTACTCTTTCCCAAACCTAAAGGTGGACCAGTTCGATGGGGGAGGATCAGTGAGGGTAAGTGCAGATCGGAGTGCCGCCGATCGGTACCGTAACCCACTTTTGTTGCAGGCTGGATCCTGCGGGGTCAGAGTTCGACTCTTAGGGAAAGTCTGAACAACCCCATCTTGGCGGCTTCGAGGGGGAGAGGGGGCTTGGATTTGAAGCTCGACGATATTGCCGGCAGGCCGGGGGCTGCTTTTGTCGCGGGATACGGAGCGAACGGGCGATATCCGCGTCGATCCGCCGCATTCCCCGTCGTCCCGCCGGCGGCGGGCGGACTGCTCCCCTGTCATTGCGTCGCGTAGCGGCCGGCGATCAGCAGGTTCGAGAACCCCAGCAGCAACGCGATGCGCTGCCTGTTCTTCGCCACGCCCCGGTAGCGCACCTTGGCGTAGCCGAAGTGCCGCTTCACGTACAGGAACGGATGCTCCACCTTCGCCCGCACCGACGCCTTGCGCGTCTCGGCCGCCGCTTCGGCGCCACCCCCGGCCAGCAGCCGGCGCCGCCCCGGCTTCATCGCCACACGCCACTCGACACCGCCATCCCGGTGCTCAGGCCGCTTCTCCACCCCCTGGTAGCCCGCGTCGCCCCACGCCGTCGTCTCAGCGCCATGCAGCAGCGCTCCCGCCTGCGTCACGTCGCTTGCGTTGGCCGCCGTCGTCACCACGCTGTGTGCCAGACCCGACCCGGCGTCCACCCCGATGTGCGCCTTCATCCCGAAATACCACTGCTTGCCCTTCCTCGTCTGACGCATCTCAGGGTCCCGTGCGCGGCGCCGGTTCTTCGTCGACGACGGCGCCTCGATGATGCTCGCGTCAACGATCGTCCCCGTGCGCAGCCAATGGCCGCGCGACGCCAGGTGCGCATTGATCTCCTCGAACAGACCCTCGCCCAGGCCGTGCTTCTCCAGAAGATGCCGGAAGTTCAGGATGGTGGTCTCGTCAGGCAACGCCTCCGCCAGCCGCAGCCCCACGAAACGCCGCACCGACTCCACCTCGTAGAGCAGGTCCTCCATCCCCGGATCGCTCAGGTTGTAGAACAGCTGCACGCAGTGAACGCGCAGCATCACCGCAAGCGGGTACGGGCGCCGACCGCGCCCCGCCTTCGGATAGAACGGCTCGATCCGCCGTTCCAGCCGCTCCCAGGGAACCAGCTTGTCCATCTTCTCCAGGAACAGCTCGCGCCGCGTCCGGCGCTTCTTCAAGTCGTGCTCCAGTTCCGAAAAGCTCGCCTGTGCCATGACCCGATCATCCAATCTGCGACTCCTACGAAAATCATGGCACACCCGACTTGATCAGACCTTCCTTAGCACCATCTTGTGGAACACAACCGATCCGTTTGCCCGAACCCCATGCGGCTGAAGGCGGCGCTTATCGAGATCGATCCCGAAATTGCTGGTTCGTTTGACGGATGACTCCTCCTTCAGGTAGTCCGATGCGCCAGCACCGTGGCAGATCGCGATGCCGTCGGCAGGGGGCACCCACCGATCAATAGTCCGCTCCCGTTCATTGTTGCTGGCTCCAACATTGCTCAGCCACGCGGAGGAAGTTTCCTCCCATAATGGCCGCGACTTCGTCGGCTTCGTAACCGCGCGCCGCCAACCGCACACTGAGACCACCGGCCGCTTCCGGTGAGACGAAATCGAGGCTCTTGTAGAAGCCTTCGTCGTAGCCGAACTCCGGCGGGAACCAGTAGGCGGGATCCGTCCCTTCCGGCAGCTCTTCCAACTCCAAGTCGTAGACGTAGTCTAACCCGACGCCAATGTGCCGGGTGCCCACGCGCTCGGACAGATAGTCGATGACCCGGATCATCGCGTCGGCCTCGGCCTCGCCGCCGGGCAGGAAGGCGCTCACGCCGTTGACGCCGATGACGCCGCCGCGCGCGGCGCACGCATCGATCATGTCGTCGGTAATGTTGCGCAGATTGCCGTTCAGCATGCGCGCGTTGGAGTGGCTGAAGACAGTCGGCTTTTCTGCGATTTCCATAATCCGCATCGCAGTCCGCTCGTTCATGTGGGAGCAGTCGACGACGATGCCCGCCTCCTCGCAGGCGTGCACGAACTCTACCCCGAGTGCCGTCAGGGAAGCGTCGACCTCGTAGCACCCACCAGCGGCCTCGTTGGCGCGGTTGTAGGCGAGGAGCATTTGCCGAACGCCAAGCTCGGCGTAGAGGGCAACCATCGAGGGGTTGGCCAAGAGCGGCTTCGAGCCCTCCAGATCGAAGCCGACCGCGAGCTTGTTCTGCTGCGCCGCCGTGCGGACATCCTCGATGGAACAGGCGGCAACGAATTCGGGTTCGCGCGCGATCTGCGCGCGAAATGACGCGATCAAGGACACGACGTCGGCAATCGGCGTCATGTCCATACCCACATTGATCGAGACGAAATCGAAGCCGGCGTTCCGATGCCGTTTCAGCGAAACGATGTCGTAGTCCGCCTTCAGCGGAACGCAGCTATGGGCATCCCAGCCAATGTTCGCCATGCCTTCGCGGCGACCTCACGGCCGCCGCCCCTCCTGTTGACGTGAGCGCGACTGCGCAGACAGCAAGGCCGCGACCCAATTGGGTTGCGCGGCATTCCACCCTGTCCACAACATTATCGCATGCCGTCCTGTGTGTGCCCGCACCCGAACATTTGAAACCGCCGAGAATTTTGACAACATGGACGAGCCCATCCCGACGGGTCGAGAATGGCGGAATACACCGCGACAAGGCAGGCGCTGCAGCAGTGACGGCACGAGGAAATGTGAGAGTCGCAACCGACGTGGGCGGAACCTTCACCGACCTCGTGTGCTTCGAGGCCGATCCGAAAACCGGCCATCAAACCGTGCGGACCGCCAAGGTCGACACAACCCCGCCCGACTACGAGCGGGGCGTCTTCGAGGTCCTGAAGAAGTCGGACGTCGCGTTTGCCGACATCGCCTTTCTCGCGCACGGGACCACGGTGGTCATCAACGCCGTGACCGAGCGCAAGGGCGCGCGGACGGCGCTCATCACGACCGAGGGCTTTCGCGACGTGCTCGAGATCGCACGCGGCGACCGCCCCAACTATTTCGACCTGACTTACCGCAAGCCGCCGCCCTTCGTGCCGCGCTATCTGCGCTTCGAAGTCCCCGGCCGCATCAGCTACGCGGGCGACGAGCTGCAGCTGCTCGACCTCTCTGGCCTACCGGAGATCGTGGACGCCCTGCGGGCGGCGGAGGTCGAGGCCGTTGCCATCTGCCTGCTGCATTCTTATGCGAACGACGCCCACGAGGCCGAGACGCTGGCGGCGGTGCAACGCCTGGCGCCTGAACTTTCCGCCGTGGCGTCCCACCAGATCACGCGCCAGTGGCGGGAGTACGAGCGGACCAACACGGCTGTCCTCTCGGCCTACGTTAAGCCTGCCGCCGATCGCTACCTGTCCAAGCTCAACCAGACCCTGGAGGCCAGCGAGTTCGGCGGCCAGCTCTACATCATGCAGTCGAACTGCGGCGTCGACACCGTGGACGCGACCCGCGAGACGCCGATCAAGATGGTGGAATCGGGGCCGGCGAGCGGCGTGTGGGGAGCGGCGGAACTCGGCCGCCTGTTGGGCGAGCCCAACGTGCTGGCGCTCGACATCGGCGGCACCACCGCCAAGTGCTCGCTCGTCGAAGGCGGGCACGTGACGATCATCTCCGACTACTGGATCGAGCGCGACCGGGAGAGCGCTGGCTACCCGATCCTGGTGCCGGTGGTGGACCTGGTGGAGATCGGCAATGGCGGCGGGTCCATCGCCTGGGTCGATCATCTCGGCCGGCTCCACGTCGGGCCGCGCAGCGCCGGCGCCGACCCCGGCCCCGTCGCGTACGCCAAGGGCGGCAGCGAGCCCACCACCACAGATGCGAACCTGGCGCTCGGCAGAATCAACGCCGACTACTTCTGCGGCGGCGCGATCACAGCCGACATGGCGGCCGTGAACAGCGCGCTCGACACCCTCGCGGGCGTGCTCGGGGTCTCGCGCGAGGAGGCGGCGCGCGGGATCGTCCGCATCGCCAATCACAATATGATCAACGCGCTGAAGCTGGTCTCGCTCAACCGCGGCCATGATCCGCGCGACTTCACGCTGCTCGCCTTCGGCGGCGGCGGCGGCATGCACGCGAGCGCGCTCGCCGCCGAGCTGCAGATCGAGAAGGTGATCATTCCAGCGGAATCCGCGGTCTTCGCGGCCTGGGGCATGGTCATGTCGGACCTGCGGCGCGACTACTTCAGGACCTTCCTTTGCGATCTTGACGAGGACGCGCCGGCAGCGCTGGGCGACGCCTTCGACCTCATGGAGCGCCAGGCGCTGGCCCAGTTCGATGCGGAGGGGTTCGATACCGGCGGCGTCACCTTCGTTCGCCTCGCCCGCTTCCGCTACCGCAACCAGGAGCACTCTGCGGAAGTGCTGCTGCCGGATGAAGGCGTCACCGGCGGGAACCTCACCGCTGTCAGAGAACGCTTCGAGACCAATTACGAACGCGAGTACACCTACCGCCTCGATACAGCGGTGGAGGTGGTCGGCCTCCATCTCGTCGGACAGGCGGAGGTCGGCAAGCTCGCGCTGGTCGAGAAGCCCGTGCAAGGCCGAGACCTCGCCGATGCCGAGAAGGGCCGCCGCATGGTCGACTTCGACCTCGAGGGCCGGCACGAGGCCACCCTCTACGACGGCGCTATGCTGGAGCCCGGCATGAGGTTCGACGGGCCCGCCATCATCGAGGAAGCCGGCGCAACCATCGTCGTCCGCCCTGGCGATGACGCGGCCATCGACAGATTCGGGAACGTAATTCTACATGTCCGCCAGGGATAACGGAGACGGTCGCATGGCCACTCAGCCGTCGCACGACACGAGTCTCGGCGTCACCGAGCAACACGATCCCTTCACGATCGAGATCATCCAGAACGCGCTGCAGGCGATCTGCGACGAGATGTTCGTCGCCATGCGCAAGACCGCGATGAGCGCGATCATCTACGAGGTTCTCGACATGGGAACCGCAATCGTGGACCCGAAGGGCAATCTCGCGAGCGCAGGCGCGGGCATTCCGCTCTTCGTGGCCGGCCTGGACAAAGCGGTTCTGTTCATGATCCGCAAGTGCGAGGCCGAAGGGATCGAGATCGAGCCTGGCGACGTCTTCGTCACCAACGACCCCTATAATGGCGGCGTCACGCACCTCAACGACGTGGCCTTCCTCATGCCCGTCTTCGTCGACGGCGAGATCGTGGCGTGGACGGCCGACATCGCGCACTGGAACGATGTGGGCGGCATGGTTCCCGGCTCCATGGCGCCGACCGCAACCGAGATCTTCCAGGAGGGCCTGCGCCTGCCCGGCGTCAAGATCGTCGCCAAGAGCGAGCCCAACGAGCCCCTCATCGAAGTGATGAAGATCAACTCGCGCATGCCGGACTTCCTCGAGGGCGACCTGTGGGCGGGCATCGCGGCGGTGCGCGTGGGCGCGCGCAGGCTGGAGGGGGTCGTGCGCAAGTACGGCGCGCCGATCTTCCGCGAAGCGATCGAGCGCTATCTCGACTATGGCGAGCGCATGACCCGCGAGGCGCTGAAGGAGCTGCCGAAGGGGCGCTTCACGTACAAGGAGGAGCAGGATTCCGGGCTGGTCTACGGCTGCACGATCGAGATCCGCGACGACACGTTTATCGTGGACGTGCGCGACAACCCGCCGGAGCCCGGCCCCTACAACATCAGCCGGGACGCCTCGCTGCTCGCCGCCCAGCTTCTGCTGAAGGCGGTGTCGGACCCGCGGCCGATCTGCAACGGCGGCAACTTCCGGCCGCTGCAGTTCTTCACGAAGAAGGGCACGGTCTTCGACCCCGAGGAGCCGGCGGCTCACGGCGTCTACTACGAGACCGTGCTCAGGCTCTACGACCTGCTGTGGCGCTGCCTCGCGAGCCACCTGCCGGAGATGCTGCCGGCCGGCCACCACGCCTCCATGTGCGCCACCGTGCTCGGCGGCATTCACCCGGACACCGGCCGGCCATATACGATCGTGGAGCCCCAGCTCGGCGGCTGGGGCGGGCATCCGGCGGGCGACGGATCGAGCGCCGTGTTCTCGGGCTTTCACGGCCTCACGTTCAACTGCCCGGCCGAGATCAACGAGGCGCGCAACGGCCTGTTCGTGGATCGGCTGGAGCTCAACCCGGACCCCGGCGGCGAAGGCCGCGAGCGGGGCGGAAAAGGAATTCGCGCCGACTACCGCGTGCGCGCGCAAGACGGCTTCCTCACCTGCTTCTACACCCGCTCGCGCTTCCCACCCTGGGGGCTTGCCGGCGGGCGCGACGGCTCGCCCAACTACGTCGAGATCCGTCGCACCGACGGAACCGTCGAGCGCCATGCGGAAGTAACGAACTTTGGGCTGGGTCAGGGGGACGTGGTGCGCATCGTCACCGGCAACGGCGGCGGCTATGGCGACCCGAAGGAGCGGCCGCGGCACGCCATCGCCGACGACATCAGGAACGGCTACCTGACCGAAGGCCGCGCGCGGGAGGTGTACGGCTACGACGCGTCGCAAAGGTAGACCGACACACACCTTGACGTCCGAGCAGCGCGCATTTCGGGCTCCAGCCTGCGAGCCTGCCCCCTTAGCTCTGTCGCTTCCTCATAAGACTGACTTTGAGTGCGCCCACCCGCAACGGCGCACCTCTGAGAAGCCACGACCACACATCCTCTATCAGACCGGCGACGCCCTTCCCCATAAACAGAATGAACAGAATCGTTATCAGTCCGAACCCAACCATGCGCCACTCCGCAAAGTCCTTGAGGGCGTCATCCACAAACATCATTAGGGCACAACCCAGCAGCGGTCCCCACGGCTTGCCCAAGCCACCCACCACCATCATCGACAGCAGAAACAGCATTGTCGACAAGTCGAGGATGGTTGGGCCCATTGCTTTGAAGTGCCCGGCGTAGAAGCCGCCCATCAATCCGGTGAAAAATGCGGAAAGGGCGAACACGATCAACTGATACTTGACGCGGTTGATTCCGCGCGTTGACGCTACGATCTCATTATCACGTAACGCGCGAAAGACATGGCCGAGTGGGCTTCGAATCACGGTAAATGCAAACACCGTCCCGACGGACAATAGGAACAAGCCCAAATAGTAGTTGCCCCATATGGCGTGCCTGAAGCCGAGCCAGTCACGAAAGTGAAAATCGCCGAATCGCGACAAACCTCTGGGGCCGCCCGTAAAATTGTAGCACGTCACTCCCTTATAGAAGAAACAATCCGTATCGGTGACAATCATCGTTCGCATGATGACGGCGAACGCGAGCGTCAGCAATGCCACATAGACGCCACGCAAGCGTAGCGTGGCGGCGCCGACTATGGTGCTGGCCACGACCGCAATTACAGCACCGATCGGTGCCGTGATCCACAGAGACCAGCCGAGGTAGAGGGAAATCATCGCCGCGCTGTATCCGCCGGTGGCGAACACGAGCATTTGCGCCAACGAGAAGATTCCCGCGACCCCGAAGACGAGATTCCACTGGGTGACGATTCCTGCCCAGATAAAAAAGAGGACGAGTTGATTGAGAATGTACTTCGATGGTCCCATCCAGGGAATGGCAATGGCGAACGCCACAAGCAGGACGGCAATGACAGGCTCCGGCCGCATTCGAGTGACGAAGAGCATGGCTACACTCGACGCACCGTCCTCTGACCGAAGACACCGTAGGGGCGCCAAATCAAGATGATAATGGCGACAACTAGCATCGCCGGGAAGCCCCATTTGGACCCAATGATGAACTGAACACCGACCTCAAATAGACCAAGGACGAAAGCGAACAACATCGCACCGGGTACATTGCCCAGCCCCGCTATCACGCAGATGATGAAGGCCTTGAGCATCGGGTCGGTTCCCACCTGGGGTGAAAGGGTAGAAACCGAAGACAGCATGACGCCTGATAGACCGGCCACGGCACCTGCGATCATCATGACCTGGAGAAATACGCGCTTGACCGGCACCCCGACGATTTGAGCGCCCCGTTGATCTTGAGCTGTCGCGCGAATGGCACGGCCCATTCTCGTGCGGCTGAGCAAGAGATAAATGAGAAACATCATCGCCAATGCAACGATGATGATAATGATCGTCTGATAGGGAACCAGGATTTCACTAACCCGTACGCCGCCTTCAACAAAAAATGGCTGCTTCTTGGGATAACCGCTAAAGACTGTCGTCATCACGCTCGTGATCACAATCGCAAGACCCACCGTCGCAATGATAATATTCGTCTCAAATAAGGGAGAACTCACCATCCAATGGACGATTCCGTAATAGACAAGCGCACCGGCGATGACGCCGATGACTACGGCAGCCGGTAGACCGAACATCCATGGAAGGCCCAGATACTGCACGGCGACCAATGAGGCGTAGCCGCCGATCGCCAGCATTGCGCCATGCGCCATGTTGAGCATGCCGACAACGCCCCAGACGAGGGCGAGGCCGATCACGCTCACGGCGTACATACCACCCAGGGTGAGCCCGCTCACGATCACTTGAACGAAAGCGTCCAAGGTTTCCCTCACCCACCCAGGTACGTCTCGAGCAATTCGCTGCTGTGCTCCAGTTCAGACGAATTTCCGCTCCAGACGAATGAGCCGTCGTCAAGCAAGTAGACCCGTTCCGCAATCTCGGTGATACGCGTGGGATTTTCGTCCACCAGAAGGATACTGTAGCCCTCTTCCCGCAAGCGACTCAGGGTGCCATAAATGGTTTCCGCCATAAGAGGAGAGAGACCGAGGGTCGGCTCATCGATCATGAGCAGCCTCCCCCCAGTCATCAACCCTCGACCAATACTGAGCATTCGCCGCTCGCCGCCCGACAACGTGCTGGCGACCTGCTTTTGTCGCTCTTCCAAACGTGGAAACAGGGTAAAGACGTATCTAAGGCGTTCCGGCGCGTCCTTTTGGGATTTCCGAAGATAAGCGCCCATCATCAAATTGTCGTGGACTGTCATCTCGGGAAATATTCTATTGTCCTGCGGAATATGCACGACGCCATATTCCACAATTCGGTGAGGCGGTTTCCCGTCCAGCCGCTGACCGCTGAGACGGATTTCGCCGCCCAATAGCGGCACGAACGCCGATACACAGTTGAGAAGCGTCGTTTTGCCGTGGCCGTTCGGCCCTACAATACCGACCGCTCCACCTTCAGGCACTTCCAGAGACACGTCCCGAATGACAATCTTTCCGCCATAGCCAGCCGAAATATTGCTTACCCGCAGGAGAGGTTCAGACACCGGCCCGCGCACCCTCCTCCGCGTCGACCATATGTTGCAGCCGGGCCGTCGCACCCTTACCGAGATATACCTCGACAACAGTGGGATTTTGCGCCAAACCTCGCGCCGACCCCTCGTAGATCTTCTCCCCGTGATGCATGATCATGATGCGATCGGACAAGGCCACAAGAAATCTCATAACGTGCTCGATAACCACAATGGGCAGCTCGCTGACACGCCGTAGCTCATTAACCAGTTCAAGCACCTGGTCAATTTCCGGCGGTGTCAGTCCCCCGACCGGTTCGTCTAAAAGCAGCAACTTAGGCCTCATCGAAATCGCACTCGCGATCATCAAGAGCTTGCGCTGCAATACCGGCAACTGGTTTGCCGGCAAGTCGGCAAAATCGCCGAGCCGCGTCAGCTCGATTGCGGCGTCCGCTTGCGAGACGGATTCTGAATCGTACTTAACTTTCGGAAAGAATACGTTTCGAGAGCCGAAATATGACGCGCACAGAATGTTTTCCCGCACGGTGAGCGTGTCGAAAACGGCATCGAGCTGAAATGTCCTGACGATACCCCGGTGGCAGATTTCGTGAGCGCTCTTCCCTAGAAGCTGTACGCCGTCGAACTCGAGCGATCCGCCATCTGCAGGCGTAACGCCCGAAATCACATCGAACAGCGTCGTTTTTCCCGCGCCGTTCGGTCCCCCGATGCCCAGCACCTCTCCCGGCAGAACGTCAAAATGGAGATCCTTGATCGCCGCCATCGCGCCGAAATACTTGGAGATACCTCGGCACGACAGCAGCGGTCGGGACGCGTCATGCGTCCCGTTACCAGAATCCAACGCGACGGCCACCTATGCCAGCCAAGCAGGCAACCTGAACTCGTTTGCGTCATACGGATAGGGCGCGATCAGCTTGGGGTAATCCGTATGATCGTGAATCTGGTAGAACAGGTGCGGCATCCCAAGGGATGGATCCTTCTCCTCATAGTCAGGGTACGGTACCGCCGATTGCCACTCGGGATGATAGTTGATGGTGCCGAAGACAGCCCGATACTTGATACGCTTGAGTTGCTCCGCGATCTTCCGGTTCTGCTCGTAATCGCCGGGCTCGCCCGTCCCCCCGGCTGCCGCCGCACACAGCGCGAAGTGGTGCAGGAGCCCGTAGGGTACGCAACCCGCGATCGCGGATGAATCCGCGCCGTAACGCGCGGTGTACTTGGCGTTGAACTCCTCCCCGATGCGATCCTGGGGAAGTCCCATAACCGTGGAACTGATGACCCCTTCGGCGCTGGTACCGCCGATTTCACGGAACGGCGCAAGCAAGGGACCCCAAGGGAAGTAGATCAACGTCTGGGTTGGGTTATGCCGGAACTGGATCATGAAGTTCGCGATGTCACCGGCGTAGAGATGTGAGTGAAGTAGCAGAGCCGGGTTGATATCGCGCAGCTGGGCCAAAACCGGACCCCACTGAGTCGTCGGCGTTTGGATGATTTCAGGCCCGAACACCAGATCCCAGCCGAAGTCGGCTGCCGTCTGCTGCGCTGCATTAATGATGGTGATGCTGTAAGGCGAACTGCCGCTCACGAGCGCGAGCTTGTTGTTTGCTGGGGTCCATTTCCCCGAATCGCGAAGATGGGCGGCATAACGGAGCCATCCGGGCCCGTACCAGTACTCCGCCGGATCGCCCATGAAGATGCTGAAATACCGCTCGGGATCGCTGGTCACAACTTCACGATGGGACAGCAATGTATTGGTGTGGATGTAGATAATCCCGGCATCGGCAACAGTTTCGTATTCCGCATTTTGGGAACCGATGTTGTGCCCGTTGACGATGGCGTGCACGCCATGCCGATCGATGAGCAGGTTCGCCGCACCCACGACCTCCTCGGCACTCCGGTTCTTGGTGTCAATGACGTGCCCCTCGATTGGACGACCGACGATGCCGCCCATGGCGTTGATCTCTTCCACGGCCAGTTCGAAGCCACGCTTCGTCTCCTGCCCTGACGCCGCGGCGGGGCCGGTCAACGCCGTCATGCAGCCAATGGGAATAGGCTCTCCATTCGCCTTGGCAGGGCGACCTGTCTTGATCAAGAGTCCCCCGCCGACTGCCGCACCGCCAGCGGCGAGTGCCGAGGTTTTCAGAAAGTCTCGCCGGCTGGTGCCGGTCGTTCCCTTATCGGTTGCCTTGGCCTTGCTGTTTCGCTTTCCCATCGTCTCCTCCTCTGTCTCCCCGTTCGCACGAGCACCGCCCTAGCATTGGCAATGCTCGTCTCTTGCTGGTTGCGAATGCTCTTGAGGTACGTGTTGCCTCCCCCGCTATTTCCGGTCGCTCTTCGTCACCCTAACGCGCGGCCTGGGCCCTGAGCCTCGCAGTGCCGTCCTCATCGAGGCTCATATCATTCTCGTTGATGACGACACGGTAAATGTTCCTTGCGTCCCGGCAGCTCACGAGCTCATTTTGGACATCTTCGAGCACCAACTCCGGCTCACGTTCGGTTGGGTTGCCATATCCGCCTCCACCCGCCGTTCTGTGGCTGAGAATGGTACCCGCTGGCACACGCACGCCGCTTTTCCGATGCCAAATCTCTTCACTGCCGTTGTCTGGGTTGACGTGGAGTCCGCTCCCCGAGCCCTCGCCTCCCCCAAAAAGGCCATAGGGTGGATACTGATCGCGATCCAGCGCAATCGTGAACTCTCCCGGCCAAAGCAGTCGGTAATCGTAGGCAACGCCGAATCCGCCTCGATGCTTGCCGTGCCCTGCTGATTTCGGTTGCAAGCGAAAGCTTTCCGCCAAGAGACCAGTCATCTTCGTTTCCATGACTTCGCATGGGATATTGAAGTTGTCTCCACTACCAAGGGAGACCACAGCCGTGTTGCCATCCGCAAAGGCTCGGCCTCCCCAGCCACCGGCGTAGGGCGAGAAATGGACGAATTCCGCGCCAGTATCCGGGTCGAAACCGGCAATCGTCATACAGCTGAAGTTACCGAAGGTGCCGGCAATCACTTCATTCGGCAGGACGCCGGACAGTGCTTGGAACAGCAGCTCGACCAGTCGCGTACCCATATCTCCCATGCCGGTGGTTACTGGCGCTGGGTATTCGGGCTTGAACACTGAACCAGCCTCTGCCTTGATCTTTATCGGCCGATACGAGCCCTCGTTTGCTCCGAGCGAGGTGTCGGTCAAGAACATCATGAACTCTCGGGTCATGGACACCGTATTGACCCAATGGCAGTTGCTCGACGCGGCATTGCGTTGCCTCGCGCTTCCCGAGAAATCGATCTCGATATCACTACCTTGAACGGTTACGGTCGCCTTTACCGGAATCGGCTCGTTTGAGTTGGCTTCGATATCGGCGTAACCCTCAGCGATATAAACACCATCCGGTATGGCTTCGATCGCTGCGCGAGTAAGACGCTCACCATGGTCAATCAGTTCCTCGGCAGCATCCCGGAACAGTTGTACTCCGTTCTTCTGGAGCCAGGCATGAGCACGCATCTCGGCCGTTTTTCCCGCAGCAATTTGCGCGGAAAAGTCTCCGCGCGAGAGCTGAGGCACCCGCATATTGGCAAATAAAATATCTGTGACGGCCTCATTGATCTCGCCGTTTCTCGCCAATCTTATGATCGGCAAGCTTAATCCCTCTTGAAACGTGTTTTGCGCATCGGCGGACCAGCTTCCAGGGTCTTTACCGCCTATGTCCAAGTGATGTGCCTTGCTCGCACTCAACATCTCCAGCTTGCCATCCCAAAAAATGGGCATGACGATGTTGATGTCATTCTTGTGCGTTCCGCCCCCGGTATAAGGGTCGTTCGATATAAAGATATCTCCCTCTTCGATGTCCTCGACCGGATATTTCTTCAGCACTTCATCGATGACGAAATTCATACTTCCATTGAATATGGGAATACCCTCAGCCTGCGCGATCAGCCGCCCTTTTGCGTCGAACAAAACGCAGCTGTAGTCGTGCACCTCTCGAATGATCGTCGAGTAAGAGGTTCGCGCAAGGGTGATGGTCATCTCATGCACGATTGCGATGAGCCCCGTGCGTACAACTTCGAGGGTGATCGGATCGATCTTGCTCGTCTGGTTGACTGATTCGACGGGAACGTCGGTTAGCGCTTTTGCCATGACGTCAGTCCTCAATCGTTGAGTATTCGCGCCCGCCATTCACGATTCAGGCGGCCACCTCCTCGACATGTACATTGCGGTGTTCATCGACACGGGCGACTTGCCCTGGCAACACGACGAACGTGGAGCGTGGGTCCTCGATCACTGCCGGCCGATCGAAGCGGTCGCCAGCGCGGATGGATTCGATCTTGTAGATGTCGGTATCCAAGACACCCGTCTGGTAGTGAACTTTCCGATTGCCGATCGGAGCGAGTGGGCCATCGTCAGTGCTGCGGAGAGAGTATCGCGGAATTGTCGGTCGCTCGACCTTGCCAAGCGCCGTGACACGCAGGTTGACGAGCTCGCAAGGGAATTGCGGCGTCGCGTATCCGTAGATGCGCTCGTGCGCCGCATTGAAATCGCTCTGTAGCTTCCCGAAGTCGACCGAGTCGTTCTCGACGGGAATCTTGAGATAGTACTCCTGGCCGATATAGCGGACATCGATGAAGCGTTCTGGCGTTATGCGCTCACTCTCCACACCGTCATTCTCCAGACGCCCCACCGCATCCATCTCGAGTTTGGCGAACAGACGGGCGACTTCCTCTCCATCCACATCGGAAAGAGGCCGGACCATTGTGGCGCCCAAGTCGTGCCGGAAGTCGGTCACCAACATGCCAAATGCACAAAGCGCACCCGGATCGTTGGGCACAACCGCACGGTTGATGTCGCCCGCCTTCAGAAGATCGCCTACGACCATGCCGCCGGCCCCACCGAACGCCATGAGGCAGAAGTCCCGTGGATCAAGGCCGCGAGCGATCAGGGTCGAACGCATGGCCCTGGCCATATTTGTGGTGACCACCGTCACGACGCCAAGCGCCGCCTCATGGATGCTCATGCCCATGGGTTTCGCCAGCTTCTGCTCGATGACCCGGTAGGCTCCGTCCACGTCGAGCGACATCTCGCCACCGAGAAAGTAATCCGGGTCCAGCCGCCCGAGCACGAGACAGGCGTCCGAAACGGTCGCCTCATCACCGCCTTGTCCATAGCAGACCGGCCCAGGCATGGCGCCTGCGCTTTGCGGCCCGACGCGAAGCGCGCCACCCGAATCGAGCCAGGCGATGCTGCCCCCACCCGCGCCGATCGCGAGTATTTCGATCATCGGTGCGAGGACCGGCCACTCATCGATCTTGCTTTCGTCCACGGTCATGGCGCGGCCATCCGCAATCACGCCGATGTCCGTGCTGGTTCCCCCCATGTCCAGGGTAACGACGTTTTGCAGGCCGATCTGATTCGCCAGGTACGCCCCGCCGACGACACCGCCGCTGGGTCCCGACAACATCGTTCTTACGGGCAACGTCTGGGCGCTACTCGCCCTGATGACGCCGCCATTCGATTGCATGACATAGAGCTCTCGCGGTAATCCCAGGTCGCGCAGATCGGCGTTCAGGCGATCGAGATACGAGCGAATGATCGGCATGGTTGCGGCGTTCATGCTCGTCGTAGAGCCGCGCTCGAACTCGCGTACCTCTCCCGCCACCTCCGACGACAGGCACACCACGATCTCGGGACACTCCTCGGCGAGGATCTCCCGTGCTCTGCGCTCGTGCTCCGGATTCGCGTAGGAATGCAGAAAGCAAATCGCCGCCGAAACGACGCCGGCCTCGCGAAGATCTTTCGCGACGCTGCGTACGTCATCCTCGTTCAGCGGCGCAAGTACCTCTCCCGTATGCCGCACGCGCTCCGCCACCTCGAACCGCAGCCTGCGCGGGATCAGAGGTTTCGGCTTCACGTAATGCATATCGTACATCTGCGGATTGTTGGTCCGCATGATCTCGAGAACATCGCGAAAACCGCTCGTCGTAACGAGCGCCGTCACTGGCAATTTGCGTTGAATAACAGCGTTCAAAACGACCGTCGCGCCGTGGACGAAGTATTCGACGTCCTTCAGGTCGATCGCGTCCCCGTCCCCATCATTGACCGTCGCCAAGATCTTTTCGACGCCGGTCATCACACCGCGCCTGAACTCGTCCGGCGTAGAAGGGGTTTTTTCGACGGAGAGGCTTCCCTTCTCGTCCATGAATACCAAATCGGTAAAGGTACCGCCGATATCCGCAGCCAAACGAGTGGTCATGTGTGGCACCTCTTGTCCGCGCGGGTTAGCGTTGCGCCTCAATTTATCCCGGTTGCGTCGTTACAACGGAGACAGATCAAGCAGCCAGCTTCTCTATCGTCTCCAATTTGTCCAACACAACTTCATAGGGCTCAACGTCCACATAGCGGAGTTCGATATCGATGAGGTTTTGGTTATGCGATTCGATGCCTTGATCGAATACGCATTCGCGAGGCACAATGGTGCGGAAGCCGTGTGAGAAGCTGTCAATCGCGGAGGCACGAATGCAGCCGCCCGTATTGGCGCCGGTCAAAATAACGGTATCGACATGGTATTTTGATAACACTGTCGAGCAATGTGTTCCGAAGAAGATTGATGGCACCTTCTTGCACACGAGGACGTCGCCGGGACGCCACAGGCGGTCATCGATTTGAACTTCCCATGAGCCAATAATCCAGTCCTGCATGCACTTGATCTTCCACGGAGGCATGTCATTGAGGTCTGGCTGAAACGCCGTATTACAGTGAATGATGGGCAGACCCCTCTGCCGTGCCGCCTCACAAATGAGTGCCACTTTCTCGACGGCATTCTGAGCACTTGGACTGCGCCCCATGAGCGCCTTCGGATTGGTCACACCGTTTTGCAGATCAACGGTGAGAATAGCTATTTTTTCGCCGAAGCCAATCTTCTTGTAGCCGTAACCGCCGACGTCATAAAGGTTCTCCATTGTTGCCCTCCCCGTTTGAACTCCCAAAATATTCGGGCACGCAGCCTTGCCGATTGCTGGGGTGGGGTCAAGAGGCATCTGATCACCGATCGATCCGCTGTCGGCACGAATGTTGGGCGGCCGTTTGGCACCGCAGGTGTTCCCTGCGACCAGTTCCCGCAGGGTCGTCCTGATGGAATTCGAGCGCATCGGCATCATGTCGGTCGCGCTCGCCGGCCGGTGGAACCGAGCGGAGGAGGGCAACTTGGTTTGCGCGAATTTGGTTTCCACGGGACCCGCCCAACCCAGCGCCGATTTTCCACACTGTTGCCGCCGCTCCAACGAGTGGAGTGTTGTGCGCGTATCGGGTTTGGCGCATCTTTGGCAGAGGGGAGCGCACGCCACGGATGAGCGGTGCGTACAGGGTTGCGCAAGATGACCAAGGCGACGCCGTTAGCCAGGGGGCGGCCCGATGTCTAACCTTGGCGATCTCGTCAACGAGGCTTGCGCGCGCCATCGCAACCGCACGGCGCTCGTGGATGCCGAGGAGAGTCTAGGCTACGACGCCCTCCTGACCAGCGCGGACGACATTGCTCGCGAACTCCGGGCGCAGGGCGTTTCCAATGACGAGCCGGTTCTCGTCGCCATCTCCAATCGCGCGCGCGATGTTGCGGGGCTGCTCGGCGTGTGGCGGGCCGGCGCGGTTGCAATTCCAGTTCACCGCGCCTCGGTGGATGCATCCGTGTCCGCTTTGTTGGAACGCACGGCCGCACGTTTTGTGGTCAACGCGCGTGCGGACTTGCCCGCGCCGGCGGCGCTGCGCGGCGCGTCGCCGGTCGCTCGGCTCGACTGTCCCGCCCCGGCGCGCCGGGCGTTACTCGAAGGTGCTGCGCTTGTCGTTTTCACCTCCGGCTCGACAGGTATTCCCAAAGGCGTCGTTCTGGCTCACGAGCCTTACACCGCAAAGCTCGAGATGATCGATCAGGTGGCGCGGTTTGGAGAGCAGGAGCGGGTTCTATTGGTGTTGCAGCTCACCTTCAGCTACGGACAGTGGGTTGCGCTGCTCACCTTGTTGCGCGGCGGAACGGTGTACGTGCACGAGCGCTTTCGGGCCGATGCGGCGCGCTCCGCCCTCATACAGCACGGACTCACGCGGACCGCGATCGTGCCGACGATGGCCCGTGCGCTGCTGCAGCGCGATCCCGAGGCCGAGGTTCCGGCCTTCTCCGGCATGGTGCATTGTGGCGGCGAAACATTGCCGGCTCCGCTCGGTCGCGCGTTGCGCAGGTTGTGGCCGGACGCTGCTCTCTGGGACGGCTATGGTTTGACCGAGACCAACACCTGCGACTTCTTCCTGCCCGCTGACGAGTACGACGAGGGCGCGGGAACGATTGGCAGACCGGCGCCCGGCATCGCCTATCGTATCGCCGAGCCTGACGGCGAGCTGCAAATCAGGACGCCCACCATCATGCGCGGCTATCTGGACGATCCCGATCAGACCGCGGCGGCGTTCGATGACGGCTGGTTCTGCACCGGTGATCTGGCTGAGGCGAGGGCCGATGGTCGCGTCGCGCTCAAGGGCCGGGCGAAGGAAATCATCAATCGGGCGGGTAACAAGGTGTCCCCGCTCGAGGTCGAGGCGGTTTTTCTGGACCATCCTGATGTCGACGCAGCGTTGGCAGCTGGCGCGCGGGACGAAGAGCGCGGCGAGGCCATCCACCTGTGCGTGGTACCCCGCTCTGGCATTGAGCCTGACCTGGCATCCTTACGCGTTTGGGCGCGTGAGCGGCTCGATCACTACAAGCTGCCGGATTACCTGCACCTGCGCTCGGAACTTCCACTCGGGCCAACCGGCAAGGCGGACCGACGCGCGCTCCGCCGTATGATCGAGTCGCGTTAGCAACCGGGCATGGGTGTGATTCTCGTATGGCGATATGCCAGTCGTGATGGCGCTAAAGGATATGGGCTGGTTCATTTTGGTCAAGCAGCGAGTGCCAGGACTTCGGTTGGGCTGATGTTGTCGTTAGCTGGTCCGGATCGGGCGTCCATGAGCGCATCCCATGCCCGGTCGAAGAGGCCGGATTTGATCAGGGCGCGGAAGGTCAGAACCGCCTGCCCGCCGTCGATCCGCCAGCGCATGCCCGAGCGTTTCAAGCGCTGCGCGACGAGGGTCTTGCAGGCCGCCTCGACCACACCCGAGCCGATGGCGATGCCCTCTTCCTTCAGGGCGTGGTAGCGCATCCGATGGCGGTGCTTTCGGAAGAAGGCCAGCTCGCGCTCGATCTCGGCCGGGTCCCCCTTTGCCCTGTCCAGGAGGTAGCGCAGTGCCCGGATCACCTTGTCGACGCCGCGGGGGTCGTGGCGCAGGATTTCGCGGTGCTTCTCGAACCAGTGGCGCGCCACCGCATGGTCAGAGGCCACGCGGAGATGCTCGCAAGCGTGCCAGAAGTCGATGACCTCGGTCTCGGGCGAGAGGCTTTCGAGGAAGGTCCAGTTGTCGGCGGCCCCGTCGGCGACGGCGCCGATCCTGATCTTCGGGCTCACACGGCGGATATGGGCGACCTCGCTTGCAAGTTGCGCTTTCAGCGCGGCCTTGCCGCTCTCGGGCATACGGCCGAGATAGAGGGTCTTCAGCCGTTGGCCCTCGGCGTCGTGGAAGGAGACCGTGCCGCAAGAGGCCTCGCGCCAGCACGCCTCGGCACGGCCGTCCTCGCCGGCCCGCAGCGCCACCATGACGCCGTCAAGGGAGACGGACGCGGTGACCGCATCGGGCGGTATGCCCTGGGTTTCACGGATGCTGGCCAGCGTCTCCGGGGCGACGCTCTCCCAGTGCTCATGCATGCTCAGGGCCAGGCGCTGCAGCGTGCTCACCGACGGCGTCATTCCGCCCATTTTCGCGAAGAACTCCTCCGCTTCACGCGGCGTACAGTGGCCCATCATCATCAGCCCGAGCTGCGCCGCCGGCCGCGTCAGGTAGTCGTCGATGAGGCCCAGGCTCTCGTCCACCGGCACCAGCGACGTGCTGCTCGCGCCGCTGCGATAGCGCGCACGCCGATAGGTCACGGGACCGAGCGTCGTCATGATCGTCTTCGGCGTCGCCGCCACCCGGACCCAGCTCTGTCCGTCGCGCTCGATCCGGCTCGCACCGTCGTCGCGGCTCTCGGCGAAGGCCCCAAGGAGCTTGCAACCCAAGCCGTTCATGGCGTCCCGCAGCCCCGTCTCAACCGTTTCGAACGTCTCGGCAGACGGGTCAGACCCAGCCTGTTCGCGACAGAACTCCACCACCTGGGCGACCGCTTCGGCGACTTCGGCAGGCAGGCCCAAAAGGTCGATGGACGAGGCGATGAGAGACTGCGACACTGGCATGGGAACGCTCCTGATGTTGGGTCTGATGTTGGGTTGTCGGCGCGGCATCCTACCGCATCTCGCGGTGCGGAGCGTTCCCACCCACCACTGCTGGATGCCGCCGTTGTGACAAAATCCGGCCCTGCACCGGCCGATTGTCACGAAAACCCGATTCTGGCTGCCTACGGCCACCCGCCAATCGCGCTAAATCAATGACTTACGATCGCCATGCCAGACCTACACCCCCGGGCATGCCGGAGCGGTGCCGGCCGCCATACGTGTTGTTCCACGAAGTTGATGCGTGTTACGTTCCAATATATGGGCTCGGTATCCGCATGTCAGGATAAGTCCCGGCGGGCTCGACGCGCACGACAAGAATTCCGAGCCCAAGTTGTGCCAACGCCACAATTGGTGGCGACGTTGGAGAAGGCGAACGGGTTGGCATTGCAGCCTCCCGGTCGAACGCGAAAGCACAACAACGACACGAGGGTCGAGCACGACCCGGATGGGGAGGCGACAATGACAAATCGCTTGTTAGTAGGACTCACTGCGGCAGGCGCGCTCGCGTTGAGTGCGACCCTGGTTCCAAGTGCTTCGGCTGAGGACGACACGATTCTGATTGGCGCAGCCACTGCGACCAGCGGCTGGATGGCGCCCTACGACGAAGGTCCGACCGCGGCCGCCCGGATGGCAATTGACGAAGTCAATGAAGCGGGTGGGTTGCTTGGCAAGAAACTCGAAATGCAACATGTGGATACGAAGACCGACCGGGCGCAGGGCGCCAAGGCCGGCGCTGAACTCGTGGCGCGTGGTGCACAGATGATGATCGTCTCCTGCGACTTCGACATGGGTGGGCCGCCGGCTCTGGTGGCCAATCAGAACAAGATTATCGCTTTCTCGTCCTGTGGCGCCGACATCAAGCTCGGCAACAAAGCGATTGGCCCCTACGTATTCACCATGGCGACCGACGCAGAAGCAAGCGGTTCATTGGTGGCGCACTGGGGTTACCACATCAAGGGATGGCGTACCGCCTATGTCTTTGTCGACACAATCATCGAGTACAACAAATCGGTCTGTCGCGGCTTCGACAAAGAATGGGTGAAGATTGCCGGCGAAGAGAACGTATTGGGCCGCGATTCTTATAAGAACGACGACCCCTCGGTGTCCGCACAGATTACCCGGTTCAAGTCGCTGGAAACCCCGCCGGACGTCATCGCGATATGTGGCGTCACGCCGGGCTTCCCAGCGGCCATTCGCCAGTTCCGCGCGGCCGGGATCGATACGCCGATGATCGGCGGCGTCTCGATGGATGGCGACGCATGGCACGATTCGGTGCCGGCGGAACACCTCAACGAGGTCTATTACGCTTCCTATGCGTCAATGCGTGGCGACGACCCCAGGCCGGAGATTCACAAGTTCGTCGACGATTTCATTAGCCGCAACGGTGAGCGGCCACCGACCGGGCAAGGCGTGCTGGGGCACAGCGTGGTGCACGCTTGGTCTCGGGCGGTCGAGCGCGCAGGCACATTCGACTCCGATGCGGTGCTGGCCGAGCTCGAGAAGTTCACTGATGAACCCCTGCTGGCGGGGCTGACAACATTCACGTCTGATTTTCACACGAACTTCCTGCGTCCAATGCTCGTCTTCGAATTCACAAACGGGAAGCCTATTCCTCAAGGCTACTACGATCCCAGGATCGGTGAATACGTAGAGTGGTGGACCAACTAGCCGAGGAGTCCGGGCCCGCTCAGGCTGCGGCGGGCCCGACCGCCGCAGCTTCGGAGCAGGCTGACGGACACCAGCTACTCGAATGCCGTGACGTCTCGGTCCACTTCGAGGGCGTCACGGCGCTGGAGGATGTCAGTCTCTCGATCCGACCTGGCGTTTGCCTCGGTCTCATCGGGCCGAACGGTGCGGGCAAGACAACGCTCATCAATGTGTTGACCGGTTTTCAGAAGCCGGACATCGGGCTGATTACGATCGACAAGACCGACATCACGCGCTGGCGCCCCGATAGCATCGCGCGCGCCGGCGTGGTTCGAACCTTTCAGGGCGTGCGTCTCTTCCCAGGTCTGACAGTTGGAGAGAACGTCGAAGCGAGCGCGGCCGGCATGGGGCTTAGGCGCAACGCGGCTAGGGCCCGCGCAATGGAAGTGCTCGAGTGGATGGGCATCGCCGACCTTGCAAACCTGAAGGCCGGCGCGCTTCCCTATGGTGGGGAGCGGCAGATCGGCCTGGCTCGGGCTCTGGCTCCGCGCCCCAAATTCCTGCTGCTTGACGAACCCGCTGCAGGGCTCAACGAAGCTGAATGCGATCAGCTGATGGCGACAGTCGCTCGCATTCCCGAAGACTTTCAATGCGGGGTCCTGCTGATCGAGCACAACATGCGCGTGATCATGGGGGTGTGCGAAACCTTGCACGTTCTCGACGGTGGACGGACGATTGCGGAAGGGCCGACAGAGGAAGTCCGCAGCGACGCGCGCGTGATCGAGGCCTATCTCGGTTCGAAGAGGAGGCGCCGTCGCCGTGCTCCTGCGCGTCAGTGACCTCCACGTTCGTTACGGCGAGATTACCGCAGTCCGTGGGGTCTCGCTCGACGTGGAAGAGCGCGAAATCGTCTGCATCGTCGGCCCCAATGGCGCCGGCAAGTCCTCCACCCTGCTCGCGATCGCCGGTGGATTGCAGCAGGCCGAGGGCGTGGTCGAGCTGAACGGCAGCCCCCTTCTGGGCAGGCCGCCCGAGACTCTCGCCCGCCTCGGGCTCTCGCTCGTACCGGAAGGGCGGCATGTCTTCGGCACCCTCACGGTCGAAGAGAACCTGCGGCTCGGCACAAAGATGCGCAGGGATCGCGGCGCGATCGAGCGGGATGTCGAGCGCATATACGGCCAGTTTCCCATCCTCAAGGAGCGTCGCAGGGCACCGGCGGGCAAGCTCTCTGGCGGTGAGCAGCAGCAGCTGGTCATCGCGCGCGCGCTCATGACCGGGCCCCAGATCGTGTTGCTGGACGAACCCTCCTTGGGGCTCGCACCGCAGATGGTCGATACCGTCTACGACATTCTCTGGGAGCTGCGCGAGCAGGGCGTGACCATGCTCGTCGTGGAGCAGAGCGTGGAACGTGCCTTCGACGTTGCGGACCGGATTTACGTTATGCGCACGGGGCAGATCGAGCTTTCGGGGACAAGCGAGGAGCTCGAGGACCACGAGGACCTACATCAAGCCTATTTCGGTTTCCTGGCGGACTGAGGGCTCGCAGCCATGGTCCTCCAGTACGTGATCGACGGGGTCAGCCTGGGAGGCCTCTACGCCCTCGCGGCGCTGGGGATCGGGCTGATCTTCGGCATCATGCGGCTGATCAATTTTGCGTATGGCGACTACATTACATGGGGCGCGTACGCCCTGGTGGTACCCTCGAGCGCGCAAGTCGCGACGAAGTTCATCGGCAACTGGCCGGCCCCGCTTCTGATCGCCGCGATTGTGGCGATCATCATGTTGCTCGCGCTGACGACAGAGAGGGTAGCGTTCCGCCCGATGAGGAACGCGGCCCCTGCCACCCTTCTTATTTCCTCGTTTGCGGTCAGCTATCTGCTGCAGAACGTGCTGCTGCTGGTGCACAGCGGCCGCCCCAAAGCGGTCAACATTTGGCCGGGAATGGCAGAGCATCTGACCTGGGCCGGCCTTCGCGTGCCACTCCTCGACCTCGTGACGATCCTCGTTTGCCTCTGTCTGCTTGGAGGACTGGCAGTGTTCTTGCGGAAGTCCTCCTACGGCATCCAGATGCGCGCCGCCGCCGAGGACTTCCGTATGGCGCGCTTCCTGGGGGTGCGCGCGAACACGGTCATCGCACTCGCCTTCGCAATCAGTGGCCTGCTCGCCGCGGTTGTGGCACTGCTTCTCGTCACCAAGACCGGCGTGCTCGACTACCGCATGGGAATTCCCCTGGTTCTGGTAGCCTTCGTGGCGACGGTGGTGGGCGGCATGGGGAGCATCGTCGGCGCCGTACTCGGCGGCTTCGTCATCGGCTTCTTCACGGTGATCCTGCAGGCCATTCTGCCCGAAGGTCTTCGTTCGGCGCGCGATGCCTTCGTCTTCGGCCTCGTGATCTTCATTCTCGTGCTGCGGCCGCAGGGCCTCATGCAAGTGCGCGCGATGAAGCAGCGGGTCTAGTCAAGTGGTGGCGTTCCCCAAGCTCGCTGCCCGGCGCGCCTGGCCGCCGGTGGGCCTCAGTCTGGTCCTCGTCATGTTCGTCGTGATCGCCTGGGGGATCGGCGATCCTGTCCTGGAGCGAGTCGTCACCGAAGCCCTGATCTATGTCGTGGTCGTCGTCGGCCTCTACATATTCGTCGGCAACTCCGGGATCGTATCGTTCGGTCACATCAGCTTCATGCTCATCGGCGCCTATGCAACGGCCTGGCAGACCTGCTGTCCGGGGCTCAAACCGCTCTTCATGACCGGCCTGCCGCCGTTCCTCATGGAAACCAGTGTTCCGTTGCTGCCGGCGGCGTTGATCTCCGGTCTCCTCGCGAGCGCCTTCGCCGTGGTGATCGGTATTCCTCTCATGCGCCTCTCCGGCATAGCGGCGAGCATCGCGCTCTTTGCCGTTCTCGTGGTGATGAAGTCGATCTATGAGAATTGGGACCCGTGGACCGGCGGCGCGACCTCGATCATCGGACTGCCCATCTACGTCGATAAGTTCGTGGGGTTAGCCTGGGCGGCCGTGGCGATAGCAGTCGCCTACCTCTACCAAGGGACGCGGTTCGGACTGATCCTGCGCGCATCGCGGGAAGACGAAGTGGCGGCGCGCGCGGCCGGCATCAACGTCTACCTGTTGCGGATCGGTGCGCTCGCTCTCAGCGCCTTCTTCGTCGGCATCGGCGGTGTCCTCTACGGTCATTACCTGGGCACGATATCGGTCGATGTCTTCTGGCTCGACATGACCTTCATCTCGCTCGCGATGCTGATTCTGGGCGGCATGGGCAGCCTCGCCGGCGCCGTGCTGGGCGTGGTCTCGGTGACCATCCTGATCGAGCTCCTGCGCCGTATCGAGCAGGGCTTCGAGGTCGGCTCGGTCACGATCAGCGCGCCGAGCGGGCTGCAGGAGATCGTGCTGGCGCTGGCAATGGTGGCCGTGCTGGTGTTCCGCCCTGCCGGCCTGCTGGGTGGGCGTGAGTTTACCTGGCCGTTCCGCGCATCGGACGCTCCGCGCCCGACCAAACCGCCATCAATATTTTAGGCGTCAGTCAGAGTCCGCTGAGGTCCGTCGCTGGGTCGGCGGGCTTGCGATGACATTCTCCTGCATCATGCGGCGGACGTCAGATTCGCCAAACCCAAGTTGGCACTTTTCCGCTGCCTGTGTTCCCTATTGGTTTGATTCAACGCGATATTTTTCTCGGTCGATTCCAACATGGCCCCACATTTTGTGAGATTCTGTCAGCTCATCAGACGGGTCCTCGTGCGGTGGATGGCGGGGTCCACGCCCGCCGCCGAGGAGATTGCGGCAACCTCGGCGGCCGGGCGCGTGTCCTGGCGGTTGACGATCAAGGTGCCGTCGGTCTGGCGCAGGCGCGTGGTGATCCGCACCCAGGTCCGCATGCTCTCGCGGATCGACGCCCAGCACTTGTGGATGCCGCGCGCGGCCAGCCGGGTACGGATCAGATGCACGGCGTGGTAGGCCAGCACGGCGATCAGCAGGTGGGCCGCGATGCGCCGGTCGAGCTGGTGCCAGATCGGGCGAAGGCCGAGCTCGGATTTCAGGCTCCGGAATGTCGCCTCGATATCCGTGATCCGCCAGTACGTCCGCAGGACCGTCTCGATGTCCCAGTCGACGTGGCTGGTGCGCAGCACATAGGCACCGGCGCCCTCATCGGCCTCGTCGTATCGCGGCCTGCGCTTGAAGCGCACGGCGGTGGCATTGGGGCCGGTTTTCGCCCTCTCGACCGTGATCTCGTAGTGCCTGGCGACGGCGGAGAAGCGCTGCTTGAGGCGGCCTATGCTCTCCAGCACCTTGTCGTAGCGCTTGAGGCGGCCCTTGACCGGGAGGCCGCCGTGGAGCCTTTCCAGCGCCGCCTCGAAGCGGTTCCGCCTCAGGCCGATGATCGCGTTCTCGGCCTTCTTCTTGCCCTCGCTGACGACGTAGAGCCGCGCCTCGCCGTCCTCGCTGGCAAGCCGCCAGGCCCGCACCTCGTGGCGCGCGCTGGTGATCAGCAGGGCCTCGGGTCCGCCCTCGGGCGGCGCAGGCCTGGCACCGCGGCTGACCGCGATCCAGTCGTAGCCCTGCTCGCCCAGCCACGCGATGTTTTTCTCGGTGGCGATGCCCGCGTCCATGACCACCGTGGGCTTCGGCGCCGTGCCGCCGCACACCGCCTCGAGCCGCGCCAGCGCCTCGTGCAGCGTGCCCGGCTCGCTCACGTTGCCCGGCAGGATCTCGCAACTGCGCGGGAAGCCCGCGCCGTCGAGCGCCAGCGCCAGCGTGATGAGGGGACAGTCGTCGCGCTTCTGCTTGGAGCGCCCGAACCTGGGAAGCTCGCCGCCCGTGTGGCCGTGGTAGTGGACGTTGGTGAGATCGTAGAAGGCGATCGTCTCGGGCAGGTCGAGCAGTGCGCGCTCACGGTTGAACAGCTCCCGCTGGATGGCGGCGCGGTGGCGCCAGAGCAGGTCGCCGATGCGGTAGAGCGTCTTGCGCCGCAGCGCCTTGCGGTCGCCCTCCAGGCCCAGGAGCTCGGCGGCCGCGCTGTCGTGGCGGAGCCAGCGGCTGGTATCACGCTCGCTGGCGGGATGGACCATCCTGGCGACGATCAGCGCGCTGGCGATGCGCCCGTCGCGGCCCTTGATGTCGAGGCCGTGGAGGATTTCGGCGAAGCCGAGGGCGTCGAGGGCCTTGAGGCACAGGCGCTCGCAGCCGACCGTGCGCGGGTTCTCGTGCTCCAGGGTATCGAGGTCGACGGTGGCGATGTCGGGCTTGCGCGCCTCTTCCTGCATCGCCTCGACGCGGAACCCCCTGGCCCTGAGCTTGGCGACGATGTCCTCGGCTGCGGCCCGCACATCCGCCTCGCCCTCGAACAGCGGCGGCTTGCCGTGAAGCAGCGCCTCGGCGAGTTCGGTGACGGCCTTCCACTTCTCGCGCGGCACCGGATAGTCGGTGCCGAGATTGAGCAGCGTCCTGTGGCGCACCTTGTCGCCGACGCGCTGGGCGAGCACGAGGCGATGGCTTCGGACCGGCTGGCCGGCCTTGTCGGTGTGGTCCTAAACTTGATATTGTTGGGGTATGTCAGGTAGTGGAGTGGGTCGCTTTCTCTCCTGCATATGTAGTATATTACAGGTGATTGGGTCGTTTCACAAGAGGATTGTGGCGGCTTTTATCTGATATAAAATTTTGCGCCGCGAACCGATCAGTTGCAATCTGGGAAGTGAAGGCATATGTCAGTGGTTGCGAGTCTGTCTGTGCGGAGAAACACACGATGGATATTCGCGTTCCTAGAGGGCGTAAGGCGGTGGGTTCTCATGACGTATGCGGATGGGCAAGTCGTAACTGTATTATATGGTGTTATGTAGGTAGTTGCGGCACGCACGCGGGTCCTTCGAGGTTGGTCACGCAGTATTGCACCGTCCCCGGGGTGCCCTCATGAGCCGCCGGCCGACGGAGCGCCGCACACAGCACGCGGTGATGACGACAGCAAGCGAATGGGCGCGCATTCGCGAACTCGCTGCCGACGCGGGCATGGATCTCTCGCGCTACATCGTGCACAGGGCGAGCGCGCCGGACCCGCTGCCGGATAGCGTTCTGCGCCGCACGGTGCGCGAGCTTCTGCTGCTCGCCAGGATCGAGCAACAGCGCATGGCCGACATGGGGCTGGAGGAGCGCTGGAACGCGCTTGGCGATGCCGTCGATGCCTGGGAGGATGCCCTCTCGCGGCCGAGCGCACGATCGCCTCTCGTATACGCCCTTCGGAGCAAGGGATCGGTGAGCCGTCCCACGCGCTGGGCAGCTCTCGGTGCCATCGCGCCTGCTTGCGATCATTGACGAAGCCGCATCGCGGGAGGGGGTATCCCGCTCCGGACTCATCGCCTGCGCGGCACTCAGTTTCGTGGAACGGCGGGCGAGGGAGCGATAGAAGCGCGTGCGTTCGCCGGAGCGGGGTTGTCCGGCGGCCCGCTTCGGACCTCCCGCCACAGACGGAGGGCCAAGCCGAACTCGCCATCGACGAGCGCGGCCGCGGCGCGCAGGGAAACGGACGCATGGCAGCGGTGGAGTGCGCAGGCCCTGTCCGCAAGGGCGCGCGCCCGGTCGCCGCAGCCGCTTGCCAGCGCGGCCGCCGCCCGCCGCCGGCACTGCGCAGCGGCCCGCTCGACGGCCAGCACCTGGCGCAGGTCGGTCCGGCAGCGGTGGCATGTCGGGCCCTCGATCCCCCCGGCGCCGCAGGTCGGGCAGCGGAGCACCGGCCTACTCCAGGTAGAACAGTATCTCGTCGAGGTTCTGCCTGATGGCGGCAGCATCCTCGTCACGGCCCTCGCCGAGCGCCGCACGCAGCCTCTCGATCAGCGAGGCGATCTCCTCGCGGTCCTCGTCAGGCGCGGTGTCGAGCGCCCGCCCGGCCCGCTCCAGGATGTCCTGGACCGGCCCGCGGGCACCTGCCGCGGGCGCTTCCACAGCCGGCGCCCCGGCGGCGCTCTCCCCGGCCTGCGCCTCTCCGTCCCAGAGCCCCTCGATCCGCTCCTTCGAGGCGGCGAGCTCCTCTCCGGTCGAGCGCCCCAGCGCGTTCTCGACGATCCCGTGAATCTCCTGGCCCGTAGCCCGCTCCACCGCATGCACCTTCAGAAGTCCGTCGAGGTCGAGGTGGCAGGTGAACAGAAGCCCCTCGTCGTAGGCTGACGCGCGCCGGTTCAGGCCGGCAAAGTGGAACGAGCCGATCTCGACGTTCTTCAGCGCGTCCGGGTCCTCCCCCTGGTAGACCTTGATCTCCACGGCTTCCTGCTCCGCGAATACGGTGAAGAAGGCTTCCGTCCGCGTCGCCGGCAACTTCGTGTTGCGCCGGATGATGGGAACGAACCGGTGCGCGTAGGGCCGGCCGTAGAGCTGGCCCAGCGTGCTTGTCCCGAAGGTGTAGGGCGTGATGTCGACCAGCACGGCGCGCATGTCCCGGCCCATCTCGATCCCGGCCTGCACCGCAGCCCCCAGCGCCACGCACAGGTCGGGGTCGACCTCGCCGTGAGGCTCCTGTCCCAGCCTCTCCGCCAGCAGCTGAGCGATGCGCGGAATGCGCGTCGAGCCGCCCACCATCAGAATGCGGTCGAGCTGGCTCGGGCGCACGTCCGCGTCGTTGAGCGCCGCGGTCACGGACTGCATGGTGCGGGCAAGCAGCTCTTCGAGGTCCTGCTCGAACGCGGCCCGGCTCAACTCGTACGACAGATGCTTCGCCTCGTCGGCGACCGTCGCCACATGGTCCTCTTCGACGCGCACGTAGGGCTGGCTCGACAGCTCGATCTTCGCCGCCTCGGCAGCCCGCCGAAGCCGGGCCTGCAGAACGCGGTCGTCGCCGGCGCCGGCGATGCCGAGCTCGCTCTCCACATGGCTGTTGAGCCGACCGGCGACGATCCCGTCGAAATCGTCGCCGCCCAGATGGTTGTCGCCCGTGGACGCCAGCACCTCGACCACACCCTCTTCGATCGCCACTACCGAGACGTCGAAGGTGCCGCCGCCGAGGTCGTAGACCAGGATCTTGCGGCTCCCCTCGCTGCGGCTCTCGTAGCTGAGCGCTGCGGCGGTCGGCTCGTTGATGATCCGAACCACTTCAAGCCCGGCGATCTCGCCCGCCTCGCGCGTCGCCTGCCGCTGCGCGTCGGTGAAGTAGGCGGGAACGGTGATGACCGCCTTCTGCACGTCGTGGCCCAGGGCACGCGCCGCCCGATCCCTCAGCGCCTTGAGAATGAACGCCGAGATCTCCTGCGGCGTGTACTCCTCCGTCCCCATGGCCACCCGCTCGCCACTGCCCATCAGCCGCTTGATCGAAAGCACCGTCCGCTCGGGCGCCGCCGCCCACTGGTTGCGCGCCTGGCGACCGACGATGACGCTGCCCGCCTCGTCCACACCGACGCAGGAGGGCAAGAGCGCCTCACCGTCCTCGCGGACCACCTCCGGCTCTCCCTCCGACAGGATCGCCACCTCCGAGTTAGTCGTGCCAAGGTCGATGCCGATGATCGTGTCGCTCGCCATCAAGATCACTCCTGCCTCTCGTTGCGGTTCACGGCCACCTCGGCGAGGCGCAGAATGTCGCCGCCCCGGGTGTAGCCGCTGAGCAGCTCCTCGACCACCATGCCGCTCCCGACCCCCGCGACCCGGCGGACCTCCGCCGCGTGCATGGTGCGCGCATCGAACGGCTGGCCTGCGGTCCGCAGGCGCTCGACCCCGAACCCGGACAGCATCCGGTCGAAACGCCTGAGTGCGATCTCGTAGCCCTCGGCGACGCCGCGCATACCCCGCGGCGGGCGGCGGAACAAGCCGGGGCGTTCGCGCAGCGCCGTCCCTGCCTCCAAGCCCCGGACCAGGGCATCGCGCACCTCGAGAACAGAGCGCAGGCAGCGGTTCTCGGCCTCGCGCGAGACCCGCGTCTCGAATGCCGCAAGATCGTCCTCGCGGCGCTTCATCAACGCCGCAGCGCCGTCGTAGCGTGCCGCCGCCTGGGCAAGCTCCCGGCCCGCCTTCGACTGCTCGCGGTTTTGCAGCCGGACCTCCTGGCGCAGCGCCGCAAGCTCGGCGAACAAGTCGCGCAAATCTGGCTCCGGCGCTATACCGGTCCCGCCGTCGCCGCTGTCCTCCTCCTCCAGTTCGTCGAGCCAGTGCCCGAAATCCTCAAGGGCGCGGCGCTTCCAGTCGCCGTCAGGCTCACTCATCCTCTGCGCCTTCCGCCGCAATCAGCGCCTGCAGGCCCGGGGTGGCACGCCCGCGCGGCCGCGCCTGCACCAGCGCGTCCAGAGCCAGCTCGAAATCGCCATGCCGGGACATCCCGAACATCGCCGTCTCCACGCGCGAGCGATCGTCCTTCAGGGCTTCGTAGGCGGCCACGATCCGCTCGCTGTACGCCGGCTCCCGGCTCGGCGGATGCGCCCGGATCAGCTCGAGGTAGCGCCGGCGAACCTCCTCCCGCGAGGCGGAGGGGGAAAGCCCCAGAGCAAGATAGTGAGCCAGCATCGCCTACGCCCTCCGGCGACCCTGCTTGCGGGGAAAGAGGAAGATACGCGCCTCCCGGCTCAGCCCGTCGCGAAGCCCCGACTCCTCGCACGTGCGGGCGCTGCGGTCCAGGTTGTGCCGAATCCCAGGCTCCGCTCTCGCCACCTCCGCCACCTCCCTCAGCAGCGGAGAGGGAACCCCGCGAAGCCAGTGCCGGTCGATCAAGCCTTCCAGCGTCTCCAGCTCACGTGCCGCCTCGTCGTCGTCGAACAACGAGGTCTGGCAGGGCTGGCCCGGCAATCCCGCCTGCAGGCCGACCCTCAGAGCATCCAGGAACGCGTCGAGAGACGGTTCTTCTCCGGACGGCTCTTCCTCGGGTCCCAGGATCTCGTCCAGAAGGCTCGAGAGCGGTCCCGGAGCGTCGCCCCCGAACAGCGGCTCGGGCGGGTCCAGAAGCCCGAAGTCGAACGTGTGAAGCGCTTCGCGCAGGATGCCCGCGCTGACCCGGGCAAGCCGCCCGGCTCCCACCCGCAGGCGCTCGCGCTCGGACGGGGCTGCCGATTCCAGCGCCTCAAAGAAGCGCCGGGAATCGTCGTCGTCGCCTTCCTGGTAGCGGATCGCCGCAAGGTACAGGAGCAGCAACGGATCCCGCTCCGCCTTGCTCGTTCCGGCTAGGCGAAGCCCGATCTCGGCCCGCACGGCAGCCCGGCCGCCGCAGTCCAGCAGAATGTCGAAGACATCCAGCAGACCGTCGTCCCGCTGCCCGCGCATGATCGCGCCCCAGAAGTCGGCCAGGACCGGCGCGACATGAAGGCGGCCATAGAGGATCCGAAAATCCCCTGGGAGGGGAGCCAGAAGACCGGCCGCCTCCTCCCCATCGATGTCATCGATCATGGGCGCCCTGAGAGCCAGAAGGCCTCGCACGGCATGCGTCATCTCGGGCGTGACGTTCCTGACGGTGCTGTTCGCTTCCAGCTCGTGAAGCAGCAGCGCCAGGGTCCTGATCTGCCCGGCAGGAGGCAGGGCGGAAAGACGGGGAACCACGACCGCGGCGGCATCCCCGCCCGACGACACCAGGTCCAGCAGAAGCCTCTTCACCGGCACGATGTCTGTCAGCCGGGAGCCCCCCAGCGCCTCGGCCCGCTGCAAATCCCGGGCCGCCAGCTCGAACCGTCCGCTCTTGCGGCTCTGGTCCGATGACTTGAGGAAGCCCACCGCCTGCAGGCCGACGATGCGCTCGTCATGCGGAGCGCGCCGCCGGGCCTCGGCAAGAGCCTCCTCCGCCCGCCGGTACGCATTGCCGGCGTAGTGAAGCTCGGTCAACTCAAGCCAGGGCTCAGCATCCTCGGGAAATCGGGACGCCGTGTCCTCCAGCACCCGCCGCAGACGGTTCCTGTCCTGCCTGCGGCCCCGCAACAGCTCCGCCAGGAAGCGATAGCCGTCGCGGTTGCCGGGATCGGCCAGCAGGCTCTCCTGCATCAGATCGGCAAACACCGTCCCGGCCTCGAAGGACCGCCCATCGAGAAGCAGGATCAGCTCCCGCACCTTCGGGGCCGGCAGCAGCTCCGGCTGCACGCTCCGATGTCCGATCCTCGCCAGCGCCTCGTATACGCGGCCCCGAACCAGACCATGATCCCCGGACCGGGGGAACTCCTCGCGAAGGCGGCCCAGCAGGGATCCCGCCGCACCGGGGTTCCATGCGCCCAGGGAGGCCTGCTGAAGAACCAACCCGATCCTGGAGATCAGGCCCGGAACCCGCCTGGCCGGCAGAAGGTGCTGTGCCAGCCGCTCCACTGCGCCCATGGAGAGGTGGCTGCGCGCGGTGGCCAAGCCCGCAATCTGCACCAGATCGACAAGCGCCGGCAGGGGATCGTCGGGGCTGAGTGCATCGGCCAGGCGGCTCATCAGTCGCTCGATGACCCGCTCGCGCTCGTTCCTGCGAAGAGCCTGGCGCAACTCCTCGCCCAGCTCCGAGACCGTCGCGCCGTCCGTTCCCAGGGCCCGCTGAACCCTGGAAGAGCCGCCCTTGCCCCCGCCCCCGCCAGCCCGCCGCAACTCGGCGACGATGCCGGCAAGCGCGAACTCCCCGGGCAGAAGGTCCGCCGCACGGCGCAGGCCCTCGTCGTCGCCGGCACCGAAACACGCCATCGCCTTGCAGAACACGCGCCAGGCCGCGAACGGCGAGCGCCGGTGCAGCCCGCGCAGCAGATCCGCCGCACGCTCCCACTCTCCCGCGTCCATCGCGTCGAGGCCGCGCATGACGTGGTCCGCGTCGCGGCGAAGCGCATGGCTCGCGTCGAGCGCGTCCAGACTCGCCCAGCACCGCCGGGTCACTAGCCTGTCGGCGAGCAGGCGCTCAGCCCCGGCGATCGGCGATCTCTCCTTCATGTATCCCGCGTAGGTTGCGACCGCCTCGCCAGGATCAAGATGGCGGAGGTAGCTCATCAGGTCCTCCTCCCCCAGCGCCCCGGCAGGGATGGATGACCGCTGCTCGGCGGCCCGCGCGCGCATGGCGGCCGCCTCCTTCTTCTGGCCCCGCCGTGCCAGTTGACGGGCCCGCTGCGTCAGAGCGCAGAAATGCAGGCACGCCTTGCCTGCCGGGTCGTGCTCCCCGTCCGGCACCCGCTTCAGGAGATCGAGGGCGCCGCGGGCGTCCCCGCTGGCCAGCCGCCGACGGGCCTGATTCAGCTGCTGGACGGCGGTGACCTTGCCAGGCCGCTTGCGCCTGCGCCCCTTGCGGCTGTGCTTCCTCGACGCCATGCCCGCTTGCTCGATGGTCAGGGTAGCCGGAGCGCTGGGCGGCACCGGCAGGCGATCATATCCGCGACATCGGCTTGGCGGTAGCCCGTGCCGTCGCCCGTGCGTCCGTGAGGGCGGCGAGCGCCGGGCTCGCGCTTCCGGTCGACCCGTACCGGGGTGGGGGCGGTCTATCCGGCGGAGGCGGTGCCCGGCCGGCAGTCGGGGGGCCCCTCCGCTGCCGCGTGATCGTGGGATTGTCGGCCGAAAACCGCCCTATCCCGACTTCCGCAACTCGGCACGCGATTCGGCCAATTTGACGGTTTTTCGGCCCGGAAAGTGGCGGATTTCCGGGCTTTGCCCTTCCAGAACCGCGTGTAGTGCCGACCTACCCCCTTGATCGGGGTGCCGCGGCGGCGGACGATTCGACCATGTTCGTGCGCTGCAAGAGACGCTTCAAAGACGGCAAGGAGCACCGCTACTGGAGCGTGGTGGAGAACGTCCGGGTCCGCGGCGGCCGGGTCGTTCAGCGCCACGTTCTCTATCTCGGCGAGATCAACGACAATCAGCGCGCGGCGTGGTGCCGCTCGATCGAGGTGGTGGAGGGCAAGTCGGGGTCGCGTCAGATGGCGCTCTTTCCCGAGGATCGGGAGGCGCCGGCGCTGAACTGCGAAGTGGTCAAGATCAACGTCTCGGAGGTGGCGCTTCACGACCCGCGCCAGTGGGGGGCGTGCTGGCTGGCCTTGGCGTTGTGGGACCGTCTTGATCTGGACCGCTTCTGGGGTCCGCGCCTGCCGCCGAGCCGGCAAGGCACGAGGTGGCTGGACATCCTGAAGATCCAGGCCTGCTACCGGCTGATCGATCCGGGCAGCGAGTGGCGTCTTCACCGTCACTGGTACGAGCACAGCGCGTTGCGCGATCTGCTGGGCAGCGACCGGGCGGTCGCCGACGACACACTGTATCGCTGCCTCGACAAGCTGCTGGAGCACAAGCAGGACTTCTTCTCGTTCCTGCGCGGCCGCTGGGCGGCGCTGTTCGACGCGCGCTTCGATGTCCTGCTGTATGATCTGACCAGCACGTACTTCGAGAGCGACCCGCCGTTCGAGGACAAGCGCCGCTTCGGCTACAGCCGGGACAAGCGGCCTGACTGCGTGCAGGTGGTGATCGCGCTGATCGTGACGCCCGAGGGCTTCCCGCTGGCCTACGAGGTGATGCCGGGGAATACCGCCGACCAGACCACGCTGGCGGGGTTCCTCGAGAAGATCGAACGGCAATACGGCCGCTCCGACCGGATCTGGATCATGGACCGTGGCATCCCTACCGAGGAGACGCTGGCGGCAATGCGCGCGGGTGAGGCGCCGGTGCGCTATCTGGTGGGCACGCCGAAGGGGCGGCTGACGCGGCTGGAGAAGGCATTCCTGGATCTGCCCTGGCAGGAGGTGCGCCAGTCCGTGAACGTCAAGCTGCTGGTCGAAGACGGCGAACTCTACGTCCTGGTGCGCAGCGAGGGGCGGCAGCTGAAGGAACGCGGCATGCGTCGGCGGCGGCTCAAGAAGCTGTGGCACCGGTTGCGCGAGCTGCAAGGGCAGTCCAACAGCCGAGATCAACTGATGCTCAAGCTCGGCGCCGCCAGGAAGGAGGTGGGCCGGGCCTGGAACCTGGTCGGCATCCGCGTGCCCGAGACCGACAAGGAACTCGCCGCCGACGGCTTCTCATTCCGCCTGCGGCGCGACCGGCTACGCCGCGTGCGCCGCCGAGAGGGCCGCTACCTCTTGCGATCCAACATGACCGCCGAAGACCCCGCCACGCTCTGGCACCTGTACATGCAGTTGATCGAGATCGAGCAGGCGTTCAAGGAGCTCAAGCACGACCTCGCCATCCGTCCCATCTTCCATCAGCGCGAGAAGCGGATCGAGGCGCACATCTTCGTCTCCTTCATTGCCTACTGCCTGCTGGTCACGCTGAAGAACCTCGCCCGCCCGCGCGCCAACGGGCTGACGCCCCGCGCCATCATCGAGGCGTTCGCCACCATCCAGATGGTGGACGTCCACCTGCCGACCACCGACGGCCGGCACTTGATCCTGCCGCGCCACACCCGGCCGAACAAGGAGCACGAGCTTCTACTGCACCTGCCCGGACTTGTTCCGGGTATCGGCATGACCCTGCCGCAACAGCCCGGGCCGCGGTTCTCCGCCTGACTGCGCACGGACCGCCCCTCCGTTCGGCGCTCTGTAGTGCCGACCTTTGGGGGTCCGATCACGGAGAATCAATGGGTTAGCACCCTCATAACCCCCGAGTTGCGGAAGTCGGGCTAGTGCGAGGCGAACGGCGTGGACTACGTCTTCGGGCTCGGGCGCAACCCGCGCCTCACGGACCGCCTGCAACCGGCCATGGACCTGGCCGAGGCGCGCGCGGGAGAGCGGCCAGACGGCGCGCCTGTTCACCGAGTTCCGCTACCGCACGCGCAAGACCTAGTCGCGTGCGGCGCCGCGTCGTCGGCAAGGCGGAGTGGCTCCCGGCCGGCGCCAACCCCCGCTTCGTCGTCACCTCGCTGAGCGCGGCCGCCATCGGGCGGCGGGAGCTCTACGAGCAACTCTACTGCGCACGCGCCGACATGGAGAACCGCATCAAGGAGTGCCAGCTCGACCTCTTCGCAGACCGCACCTCGGCTCAGACCATGCGCGCCAACCAACTCCGCCTCTGGTTCGCCGCCATGGCTTACGTGCTGCTGGCCGCGCTGAGACGCATCGCGCTCGCCGGCACCCGCCTCGCCCGCGCCACCTGCGGCTCGATCCGCCTCAAGCTGCTGAAGATCGGCGCCCAGGTCCGCATCAGCACCCGGTGCATCCGCATTGCCATGGCAACAGGCGCACCCCACGCGCCCGCGTTCACGCGCGCCCACGCCCGATTATTCACCTGACCTGACACCCAGAACCCCGCCACCCTCCCGCCAACAACGAAGAACCCGCTCCGACTTCAACCGCGCCCCCGGCGCCACCGCTACCGCTGCGCCTTCGCCCGGAAGGCGCAGCCAGGCCAACCAGAAACCACCCGAAGCAAACCAAACACCCATCGCAGCCCTCTCGTGAGAAATCCGGGCCAGATGCTGTCAAACTCGGGCATGACGCTCACGCGCTGCCCCGGCTCCAGGCCCGCCCGGTTCAGCACGCTCTCGTGCACGAGCACGTCCCGGCCGCCGTCGGGAACCACGAAGCCGTAGCCCTTGGCCGCGTTGTAGAACTTCACGACGCCGCGACACTCTTCGAGCGCGCCGCCCGCCCCGTCGCGGCTCCGGCCGCGCTCCCGCCGCTCATACCCCGGCCCGGCGCCACCCCCAGGATCGGCCATGGCGGTCGTGACATCGACGGCAAGATGGAAGACACCACCGGGCGCACCTGCGGTGCTAACATACTGACATAGCGTTGCTTATTTCCTCCTGCATTGGCCGGAAAGCGCGGAATCGCCCTGCGTTTTGCCCCGGCTGCAACGGAGCGAAGGAGGAAAATCGATGGCTACGCTTCGCCTCAACGAACGCCGTGTCAACACGCTCAAGCCCCGAAAGGCCGCCTACGACGTTCGCGACCGAGAACTCAAGGGATTCGGCGTCAGGGTCCTGCCCTCGGGCGCCAAGCGGTACTTCATTCACAGCCAACACCAGGGCCGACGGGTCTGGAAGATCGTGGGCCAGGCCGGTGCCATCGGCACGGACGAGGCCCGCGACCGGGCCAGGGCCCTCTTGGCCGCGATCCGCAGGGGAGACGACGACCAAGCCGCCGCGCCGCAGGACACACTGTTCGAGACGGTCGCCGACGAAGTGTTCCGGCGCTACGCACGAAACTGGAAGCCGTCTACGCTCAACGTCAACCGGCGCTATTACCGCAACCAGATCCTGCCCTGGTTCGAAGGCCGACCGATCGCCGGTATCGCCGTGAGCGACGTCCGGCAGTGGTTCGCATCCCTTCACGAGACCCCGGTGACTGCCGACCGCTCGGCTCCCGTCCTGTCGGTCATCATGCGCCAGGCCGAGGTCTACGGCTACCGGCCAGAGGGCACCAATCCGTGCGCGGGCATCAGACGATACCGGCGCCAGGGGCGGGAGCGCTTCCTGTCGGCGGCGGAGATGCGCCGGCTGGGCAAGGTTCTGGCACGCCATAAGGCCGGCCGGCCGCAGGCCGCGGCGATCATACGGCTGCTGCTGCTCACCGGATGCCGCAAGGGCGAGATCGTCACCCTCGAATGGCGCGACTACCGAGAGGGCAAGCTGTTCCTGCGCGACAGCAAGTCCGGGCCGCGCACGGTCTGGCTCTCGTCCGCCGCGCGCGAGGTTCTCGACAGCCTGCCCCGCAGCGCGGTCTGGGTCTTTCCCTCGCCGCAAACCGACAGTTGCCTGACCACGAAGGCACTCGACCAGGCCTGGCAACGCATCAGAGCCGAGGCAGACTTGTGCGACGTCCGACTTCACGATTTGCGCCATACCTACGCCAGCATGGCGCTGGCGCAGGGCGAGACGGTGCTGATCATCGGCCGCCTGCTCGGACACCGCGATCCGGCAACGACCCTAAAGTACACCCACCTCGCCGACGCCATGGTGCGCGAGGCGGCCGATACCGTCGGCGCCGTCCTTGAGGGCTGACGCATGGCCGCGAAGAGGCGGCGTCTGACCGACGCCAACGTGGCCCGGCTGACGCCGGCGGCCCGCGAATACACCGTCTGGGACACGCGCCAGACGGGTCTCGGCGTGCGGGTGCGGCCGTCGGGGCACCGCAGCTTCGTCTATTGCCGGAGGGGCGAGGACGGCGCGCGCAGGATCACGCTGGGACCTGCGGCGCTGACGGGCGTCGAGGAGGCGCGCGCCAAGTGCCTCGCCATCGAGACCGGAGCGCGGTCCGGCAGTCCGGAACGCGGAGCGGTGCCGACCTTCGGCGACTTCGCTGCGGGTCCGGGACGGGCGTGTTTCGACAGAGGCAAACCGTCCACACGGAAGAAAGCGAGCCGGATCGTCGACGCGCGCTTGCTCCCGGTCTTCGGATCGCTGCCTCTGGATCGGATCACCCGTGCCGGCGTGAGCCGCTGGTTCGACGAATACAGCCGGACCGCGCCGGGCGCGGCCAACAAGGCGTTGAGCCTTCTCCGCCGGATCCTGAACCATGCGATCGTTTGCGACCATCTCCAGACAAACCCTGCACGTGGCATCAAGCGGAACCCCCGCCCGAAGCTCACTCGCTTCTTGTCCCGCGATGAAGTGCGCCGTCTCCACCGTGCGCTGGACTGCTATGCCGGCGCACGGCCTTCGTGGGCGCGGCAAGCGGATGTCATCCGCCTTCTGCTGCTGACCGGCTGCCGGAAGAGCGAAATCCTGACGCTGCGCTGGCAGGACGTGGACGCAGACACGCTCAATCTCGCCGACGCCAAGACCGGACCGAGACGGGTCTTTCTGAGTGCGCCGGCGCGCGCCATCCTGGAGCGGCAGACGCGAACCGGGTGCGTATATGTCTTCCCCTCGCCGACGGATTCCAGGCGGCCGCTTTCGCATCACCTGCCGCTCTGGTACTTGGTGCGTAGAGAAGCCAGGATCGAGGATGTACGCCTTCATGACCTCCGTCACACGTTCGCAAGCCACGCCGTCCTTCAAGGCATCCCGTTGCCCGTCGTCTCCCGCCTGCTGGGTCACAGGCGGCCGAGCATGACCATGCGCTACGCTCATGTGAGCGACAAGGAGACTGAAGCGGCGGCTGAACGCATCGGCACGGCCATCGCGCGGGCGTTGGCCGGTACGGCCAACTCCACCACCAGCTGACCGCGCGCCAATAACCGGATGGATGCACTATAGATGGCTGACGGAAGTGAACCAAGGCACGAAGAGAGGCAAACAATTCATGGCGGAAAATGCCTGACTCAGGATTTCGGTTCGGCGTAAAGCGTACCGAACTGGCGTCGGTGCTGATCGAGGTGCTGCGTCCTGGAGAGGCAAAGGCCACACCAGCGCGACCGTGAAACGCAGTGTAACGACCGAGCGAGCGCCGCATAGTGCGCTCCGCGCGCGTGGCTGAACATGGAGCGCCTCCATTCGCACGAAGGGGCTTGGCCGAATGATCAGGGTCGTGAGTTGGAATATCTTCAAGAAATGGCCGCCGTGGCACGTGCTGGTCGAGATGGCGCGCCGGGGCGAAGCCGATGTCGCGCTGTTGCAGGAGGCAGGGAATCCGCCCCCCGATCTGGCCCATCCCGTTCCATGCGGGAGCGACGAGTTCTGGAGGCACGAGCAATACGAAGGCCGCCCGCTCTATGACCGCTGGCCGCTCGTCGTGCAGCTGTCCGACCGGGTGGAGGTCGAATGGTTCAGGGCGGTCCCGCCGATCAGCGAGTTGGGCGAGCATGACATTGCCGTGAGCGGCATCGGAACCGTCGCAGCCGCCAGCGTGACGCCGCGCGGCCGGCCGAAGGAGGACGCGTTCATCGCGGTCTCCATGTATGCGCGGTACATGAAGCCTCACCCGTCGACAGGCACGCCGTGGCGGGTCGGCGCGCCCGACGTGTCCGCGCATCGCATCCTCTCCGACATCTCGGCCTTCATCGGCCACGAGGATCCGTCCCGACACCGCATTCTCGCGGCGGGCGATCTGAACATGATCTATGGCGCGACGGGCAATACCCTGGCGCTGCCCGAGCGCGAGAAGGCGTTCTGGGACCGGGTGGCGACGCTGGGCCTTGAGTTCCTGGGCCCGCAGGCGCCGGACGGATGGCAGCCTCCCGGGCCTCAACCCGATGTGCCGGCGGATACGAAGAACGTGCCGACGTGGGTACGGAACGGGCGCCCTCCGGAAGAGGCCAACCGCCAGTTCGACTATGCCATCGCCTCGCGCGGGTTCCATGAGAGGGTAACGGTGTGCGCGCTCAACAGGCCCCACGAATGGGGACCAAGCGACCACTGTCGGCTGCTGATCGAGGTTGAAACGGAGTGAGGCAATGCGGCAAGCCGGGGCACCGCGGGCTGGAGGCTACAAAGAGCACGTCGAAGGCGCCTCCGGCGGCAGAGGGTCCCGGTCCAGGGCGCGATGGATCACGAAGCGCGACAGGTCCATGCCGCTCGCCGCCGCCGCCCGGCCGACTCGCTCCCACTCCGCATCGGTCGCCATCACCGCGCGCTGGCGGCGTCCGCCGGCGTCCTCCCTCATCGCGGCCATCCGTCCGGCAAGGCCTGTGGAGACTGCGACACGCAGCTGCATGACGACGTAGACTGTGTCATGATATTCCTATGGAATTCATCATAGCCACGATCCTATGTCTCTATTATGTCCTTACATAGCGAGCCACATTGGATGCCAAGACCATACCAGCGCTCCACGGAAAACTCCACAACCTGTTTCCCCGAATGCAACGACCCAGTGACACAAGATCAGCCAATGTGTTCTCCAGGCTCGGCCCAACCGTTCTTGACGTCAACCATAACCCACTGTATGATAACCAACATACAGGAGGAAACTGCAACCCTACGTCACGGTGCGCTCGCCAGATATTCGCTAATGTAAGTGCACACCATCGCTGTCCGATTTTCCGGGGCCACCTCACTGATCCGCGCAGGTGAACGACTTGATCTTGCGGTTTCCGTTGTAACGGGCCACGCAGCGACGGAAACTGTGCCAGGGTAGGTGTTCCATGATTTGCGCGAAGACCAGCTTGCCGGAATACATCGGCCATCCTCTCCTGATACATGTTGGACAGGAAAAGCGTGCCGGACCGGCGCTGGGTGTAGTTCTCGTATGGCAATCGTAAGCCATTGATACAACGCGGTTCATGGGTCGAGGCAAACAGGCGAAATCGTAGTTTCGTGACAATCGCCCGTTCCAGGGCAGGATTTTGTCACGACAGTGGGCGTGACCGGGAGGTGAGGATGCTCCGCACCGCAGGAACTCATGGATCAAGCAGAGTCAATCATCGCCATACGAGAATTACACCCCCGGCGCTACGATCTCAAGTCGGTGACTCCCTTGAACAGGATTTCTCGAACGAATATCAATCTGTTAACCGCACCAGCTTCGAAAACGTTGGGACACTAGTGATGCAGGAGAGAAAACGATCCACTCCACTACCTGACGCACTCCAGTAATATCGAACTAAGGACCACGCCGCCTTGGCGATGAAGGCGCGGGCCAAGGCCGCCCGATCCTCGACCGGCCGACCGGGCAGGCCATGGAAATGGGGAAGGAAGCTCTCGACCCGCGCAAGCTCAAGCACGGTGACGAAGCGCCGGTACCTCTCGCCGAGCGGCCCGAGCTCCTCCTCAAGCCACGGGAAAAGACCCGCTTGAATGTGATGCCAGAATCCGGATAGTGTCTGTCCCAGCGACATGGGGCCGCCCTCTCCGTCGACGTTGTCCGAAACCCGACAGGAACAGAGAGCGGTCCCGATTTCCAGGACAATCTGACCGCCACGGCGGCAAAATCCCGCTCAAATGCGGAATTCTGCAAGTGGCTCTGTCGCCCTCAAGTTACCATTCGCCGTACCAGCGGTTCCGTCTTGCGCGCTCGGCATCGCCGATCAATCCCGGATCGACGTCGCTCCGCAAGAGGCCGATGTCGGCGAGGTCGCGATCGCTCAAGCGAGAGAGCGTTTTCCTTGTAAGGCTGTCTTCATGCCACTTTCGGAGCCTCCGAAGAACGGATGCAATCCTCATGGTCTCATCCCCTGCTTCCATGTTTTCGCAGGAACAGCGACGTTCACTGCGAGGGCGGTTCTCCTCGATTTCGTCTGTGGGGATGGGAGATTCCAATATTGTTTTCCTTGCCGACCCATAAGCGATCGTGGGGGTCGTCCCGGGCGCGAGCGACGGGGCTGCCTCGCGCAGAGGTTCGAGGAAGCCGCCCGTAGCGAGTTCCGGAATCAGGGGCTGGTTGACCGGCGAGCCAGCGAAGTCGAAGTCGGCCAATCCAGATTCCAGTAGGCGATCTGGGTACCGCTTACAATGGATTGCCCGTAAAGTGTCCAGCGATCCGGCACCCCACATATGTGGCGCGGCAGCGCCTGCGGCTTCTTGCGATTGCGTAGCCCGGCCACGCGTTCGGGGCAGCCCAGCGTCTCGACATAGAGAAACCTGAAGGCCGCGAGCGTGGAGTTGGTCGAAGACGGGCTGAGACCCCGGTCGATCAGCGTCAGGATAAAGCCGCGCAGCTGCTCGCCGTCCAGACCGGCCGGCGAAGCGCCGTAGTGCCTGGCCAGCCGGTCGATCTCGAAGATGTAGGCGCTCTGCGTGCTCTCGGCCAGATTGGCAATGCGCATCTGATCCATCATCCGCTGGCGAAGCGCGCTACCCTTCGCCGCACTGGCCGCTTTCTCGATCATCATCGATCTCCTGAGGTGCGCGAATCCCACGTGCTCCCCCGGCTTTGGCTCGCGCCGGGTCACCGGCGCCTCTGGCTTCGCCGCACGCGTGCGATTCTCGTCGAGCCGGTTGCGCAGCTGCTCGACCGTCAAGCGAGCGCGCGGCTTTCCGGCGGCGATCGCGTCGAGATATGCGCCGTACCTCTCGTCGTTGGCGAGGACGGCATTGCCGGTGTCCGCCAACAGCTCGGCCGTTTCGCGCCACCGGGGCCAGGCGTCGGGACGGGCAACGGGAACGCCGCGCTCGCCGGCATGACGTTCGAGCACCCTGTACGCCTCTACGTGCTGTTCCGCCGCCGCCAGATAACCCTCGGCCAGGAACAATTTTTAGTCGCGCTGCGGGCTCGGGATGAGTGAGATCGCGCGCGCTGCTGGTGGTTTGGGGGAGCCCCGAGCCTGCCTGACCGACGTCACGGTGGTTGCTCGAAGCGGTCGGGCGGCGTTTTCGGCCTGGACGGGCGGAGCGGTTTCGCCGCGCCGCCCTGCGGCACGTGCATGCGTGTCGGTGGGGGGCGGTATCAGCCGATGGGCGCGATCATGATCGCGTCGAGGGCCTCCTGGGCGCGGGCGGCGTAGTGCCGGTTGGCCTCGGGTATGTAGCGGAAGCGGCCGTCGTAGCGCACGATGGCGATGGCCGCATTGCTCAAGCAGGCCAGATTTCTGGGCAGGTGTCGCACGTATGCCCGGCAACGGTCTTCGTCGTAGGTGAAGTCACGCACATAGTGGAGCCGGTTCTCGATGTGCCAGTGGTTGCGCACCGTAAGCGGTACGCAGACCCCATACCGGAATCTGGCTTGACTACGACGGGGATTTCTTGAGGAGCGCCGTGAGCGCGCGAGTCATTTTGCCTCGGGCTGGAAGTTCCACGGCAGAAGCTCCTGGATGCCCGACTGCGGGTGGCCCTTGGCGATCTTCTCGAGCGTGCTCCGCATCCAGGCGTAGGGCTCGACGCCGTTCATCTTGCAGGTCTCGATCAGCGAGGCGATGCGGGCCCAGGCTTGCGCACCCTCGTCGTTGCCGGCGAAGAGCGCGTTCTTGGCGGTGAGCTTCAGCGGCCGGATTCGGTTTTCCACCAGGTTCGAGTCGATCTCGACACGACCGTCGTGCAGGAACTCCAGCAGCCCGTCCCACTGGTTGGCGATATAGGTCAGCTTCTCGCCGAGACGCGAGCGCGGTGAGACGCGCGAGCGCTGCTCGTCGAGCCAGACACCGAAGGTGTTCACGATCGGCGCCGACTCCTCCCAACGGATCGCGCGGCGCTCCGCCGGCGGCTTGCCCCGGATCTTCTTCTCGATCGCATAGAGCTTCGCGATCCGATTCAGACCGGCCAGCGCGATCGGCGATGCGCTCGAGTCGTATACCTCTTTCAGCTTCCGTCTTACATGCGCCCAACAGAGGGCCCGCGTCACAGGGCCTTCCGCCCGGTCCGGCCGCGCCAGGATGTTGTGGCCCGAGTAGCCGTCGAGCTGCACCGTCCCCGAAAAGCCCTCCATAAGCTCGGCGCCATACTTGCCGCCGCGGCCGGGCGCATAGCGATAGACGACGCCCGGCGGGTCCGTGCCGCTCCAGTGGCGCTCGTCACGCACAAGGGTCCACATGTAGCCCGTCTTCGTCTTGCCCCGGCCCGGGTCGAGAACGCGGATCGTGGTCTCGTCCAGACCCAGGTGATCCGACTTCTTCAGCTCATCCTCCAGGCAAGCGACCACGGGGCGCAGGTGAAACGACGCCTGGCCCACCCACGTCGCCAGCGTCGCACGGTGAACCTCGATCCCCGAGCGCTCGTAGATCTGCGACTGGCGATAGAGCGGGCAATGATCGCCGTACTTCGCGATCAGCACCTGCGCCAGAAGAGCCTCGGTGGGAAGGCCGCCCTCGACCAGAGCGGCCGGCGCCGGCGACTGCACCACCCCGCCCCCCTTGCACTTGTTGCAGGCGTAGCGGGGGCGCACGGTCTCGATGACGGTGAACTTCGCCGGCTCATAGTCCAGCCGCTCGCTGCGGTCCTCGCCGATCTTCGTCATCTCGCCGCAGCCGCAGGGGCACATGATCGTGTCCGGCTCGATCACCTCCTCGCGCCGGTCGACCTGGGGCCCGAAGCGCACCCCGCTGCGCGACCCCCGGGAAGAGCGCCGCCGGCGCTTGCCGCCAGCCCCCTCGTCCTGCTCCTGGTCATCTGCCTCGGGCCGACCGCCGGCTTCAGCGATCGCCGCCCAAAACTCCTCGAACGTAAGCTGGCGCTCGTCCTCGCCGAGCTTCTCGGAGCGCGGACCGAACAGCGCCTTCCTGAGCTCCTTGTTGAGATGCTCAAGCCGGCTGATCTGCTCCGCGCTCTGCGCGTTCTCGGCCTCCAGCCGTGCCGCCCGCGCTTCCGCCGTCTGCCTCGCCGCCTCCGCCGCGCCGCGTGCCTGCTCCGCTTCGCATAGGGCTGCTTCCGTCGCCCGGCGCGCCGCGCGCTCGTCGTCAAGCTCCGCATGCAGGGCCGCCAGCGCCGCCGAAACCACCGCAGGCGACGGCGAACCGGCGCTGCTGAGGGGTGAGGGCGTGACCTTCGGCATGGGCCACCCCTTAATCCGATTCGCCAATGCATGACCAGGGAAAAGTGCAGGCGGGACCGCGACCGAAATCTGCGGCCCCGCCTGCGTGCCGCCTCACTCCGCCGCCAGCGGGCGGCGAACCGGGCGGGCCTTCACCCGGCGCCAGTCCAGACCCTCGAAGAGGGCCTCGAACTGGCCCTTCGTAAGGCGCATCACACCATCCTCGATCCGAGGCCAGGCGAAGCGGCCCTGCTCCAGACGCTTGTAGGTCATCACCAGACCGCTGCCGTCCCACGCAAGGAGCTTGAGCCTGTCGCCGCGGCGCGAGCGGAAGATCACGATCACCCCGGAATAGATATCGAGGTCCAGCTCCCCCGCCGCCGTCGCCGCAAGCGCGTCGTGGCCGCGACGAAAATCAACCGGCCGCGTCGCCAACACGATGCGAAGCGAGGGGGCCGCGATCATGACGACGCCCGGCCCAGGCCCGAGGCCACCGCAACAATCCGATCGACCGCGCTCTCCACCGGAAGGCGAACGACCACGCCTAGCGCCTCGATCGCCACCGTCCGCTCGGACGTCACGCTATCAACCACCACGGGAACAAATGGCGGTGCAGAGCCACCAATCCGAGCGCCCGGAAGAGTTCCCTCCCGCGCGCGCCGCCGCCACTTGGTCAGGGTCGTATCGCTGACGCCATGGCGGCGCGCGACCGCCGCAACCGAAGAGCCCGGCTCAAAGCTCTCCGAGACAATCCGCGCCTTCTCATCGTCCGGCCAGCGTCGCATGGGGGCCGGCTCAGACGGAGCCGGGGCGGCTCCCTCAGAAGCTGGGATCTCAACCGAAGCAACAGCGACACCGTCGCCAGATGCCAAAATCGAATCTGTCATCGCGATCTCTCCTGTGTGGCTCGTGGTCAAGGCGGAGAGTCAGCCCCGAAATCAGATCCGCTGGAAGTATGGGGGCCCGATACCGCTTACTGCGCACCAGATCGAGCAGCTCCTCGGGTCCGGCCCGCTCTGCGCCAAGCGAGGTCAGGCTCCAGGTCACCTCGATGCTGCGCTTGCCGGTTTTGAGTATCTCGCGCTCACGTTCGATGCACATCGCCTGGCGCCGCCCGTGAAGGTTGGCGTAGCCGTCCCACTCGGCAGCGGAGAGGTCGACGACGGCGCAGCGCCGGCGCTCGATGCGGCCATGGCCCTTGTCGACGGTTTCGTGCCAGGCCGCATCGCTGAAGTCGATCGCCTTGAGGTCTTCGAGGATGGTCTCCTGGTTGTCCTTGACGGCGCTGACCACGTAGTCGGCACGGCGCCCAAGGAGGCAGCGCGCGGTCTCGTGCAGGGCGTGCATGGCATCCATGGTGACGATCCGGCCCGTGAGGTCGAGACCGCCGGAGAGTTCGCGCACGGCCGGGATTTCGTTGCTCTGTAACTGCCCAGGTTGTCTGATTTGTCATTTTGGACCAGTGAGTTGAGGTGCGGTTCGCTCGGAATTGACGCGAAGGGCTTGACGGGAGTTTCGGAAAATGAATCAACAACGACATGACCAATCCCGAGTCGCCGCGCGGCCCTTCGACGGGGGCACAGCCCGAAAGTTCCGAGCAGAAGATCGCTCGCCTGGAGGAGGAGAACGCCTGGCTTCGGCAGCAGATTGCGCGGCTGGAGGAACAAGACACGCGTCTTGTCGAGCGTATCGAGGAGTTGGAACGCCGTCTCGGACTGAGCAGTCGCAACAGCGCCAGGCCGCCGTCGAGCGATGGGTTGAAGAAGCCGAGGGCCAAGCGGCGAACCCAAAGCCAGCGGGGCAAATCGGGGCGCAAGCCGGGCGGTCAGCCCGGCCACAAGGGCGAGACGTTGCGCCGCACGGATCACCCGGACCGGGTGGAGAACCACGTTCCGGCTGCCTGCGAGGGATGCGGTTCGTCCCTGTCGGCGGCGGCCACGGCAGGGGTGTCGCACGCCCGCCAGGTCTTCGACCTGCCCGAGGCGCATGCGCTGGAGGTGACCGAGCACCGGGCGCATGCCAAGTGCTGCGGGCATTGCGGCACGCTGACCCGTGCAGCGTTCCCCGAGGGGGTGTCGGCGCCGGTGCAGTACGGGTCGCGCATTGCCGGCGTGGCGGTCTACCTTCAGCACGCCCACTTCCTGCCGGAGGACCGGCTGTCGCAGGTGATGGCCGAGCTGTTCGGCGCGCCGGTGACGGCTGCGACACTGGCGGCGATGAGCGACAGGGCGGCCGATCGGCTGCGGGGAGTTGCCACCCACATACAGGAGCTTGCGGCGGGCACGGCGCGGGTGAAGCACCTCGACGAGACCGGGTTCCGGATTGGCGGGCAGACGCAGTGGCTCCATGTGATCTGCACGCCGCATCTGGCGGCATTCCGGGTCAGCGCCAGGCGCGGCGACCTGCTCTCGGGTGTTTCCGGCATCGTCGTTCACGATCACTGGAAGCCGTACTTCACGTTGGAGGGGGTGGAGCACGGCTTGTGCAACGCCCACCACCTGCGGGAGTTGCAGGCGCTGGTGGACATCGAAGGGGAAGGCTGGGCCGGACGCATGCAGCAGCTCCTGCGCCGGGCCAATCGCGCCGCCCGGATCGCGCAGGACAAGGATATCGCCGTTCCGGCGAGGCTTGTGGCGCTGATCGAGCGCCGCTACGACGAGATCATTGCCGAGGCGCTGGCCTTCCACGAGAGCCAGCCGCCGCTCTCGCCTCCCAAGCCCGGAAAGCGAGGACGCAGGAAGCGGCGGATCGGCCACAACCTCGCCCTGCGCCTGCGCGATCGAAAATGCGCGGTTCTCCGCTTCCTGACCGACCCCGAAGTGGCGTTCACCAACAACGAGGCCGAGCGCGACCTGCGGATGATGAAGCTGCGCCAGAAGATCTCCGGCGGCTTCCGATCCGCAAAGGGGGCCGAGAACTTCGCCATCCTGCGCAGCGTGATCACCACCGCCAGAAAGCAGGGCTGGAACATCATCGAAGCCCTGATGAGCCCATCGGATCGGCTCATCGCCACCGTCAAGTGCGCGTGAGCCTACCGGGCAAGAACTCCCCAACACCGGAATCACCTCAGTAAGCGACCTGGGCAGTTACGTTGCTCTTGGCGTCGACCTCGACCTGCCCGAGGACGACGCCGGTGTCATGCTCCACCGCTGCGACCATCATCCGCCGCCCGTCTTCGGTCTGCGCGGACGCGCCGCGCAGGTCCTTCCCGTCCATGGCGACGGGCACGTGCGCGCTGTTGTGCTGTAAGCGGTATCGGGCCCCCATACTTCCAGCGGATCTGATTTCGGGGCTGACTCTCCGCCTTGACCACGAGCCACACAGGAGAGATCGCGATGACAGATTCGATTTTGGCATCTGGCGACGGTGTCGCTGTTGCTTCGGTTGAGATCCCAGCTTCTGAGGGAGCCGCCCCGGCTCCGTCTGAGCCGGCCCCCATGCGACGCTGGCCGGACGATGAGAAGGCGCGGATTGTCTCGGAGAGCTTTGAGCCGGGCTCTTCGGTTGCGGCGGTCGCGCGCCGCCATGGCGTCAGCGATACGACCCTGACCAAGTGGCGGCGGCGCGCGCGGGAGGGAACTCTTCCGGGCGCTCGGATTGGTGGCTCTGCACCGCCATTTGTTCCCGTGGTGGTTGATAGCGTGACGTCCGAGCGGACGGTGGCGATCGAGGCGCTAGGCGTGGTCGTTCGCCTTCCGGTGGAGAGCGCGGTCGATCGGATTGTTGCGGTGGCCTCGGGCCTGGGCCGGGCGTCGTCATGATCGCGGCCCCCTCGCTTCGCATCGTGTTGGCGACGCGGCCGGTTGATTTTCGTCGCGGCCACGACGCGCTTGCGGCGACGGCGGCGGGGGAGCTGGACCTCGATATCTATTCCGGGGTGATCGTGATCTTCCGCTCGCGCCGCGGCGACAGGCTCAAGCTCCTTGCGTGGGACGGCAGCGGTCTGGTGATGACCTACAAGCGTCTGGAGCAGGGCCGCTTCGCCTGGCCTCGGATCGAGGATGGTGTGATGCGCCTTACGAAGGGCCAGTTCGAGGCCCTCTTCGAGGGTCTGGACTGGCGCCGGGTGAAGGCCCGCCCGGTTCGCCGCCCGCTGGCGGCGGAGTGAGGCGGCACGCAGGCGGGGCCGCAGATTTCGGTCGCGGTCCCGCCTGCACTTTTCCCTGGTCATGCATTGGCGAATCGGATTAAGGGGTGGCCCATGCCGAAGGTCACGCCCTCACCCCTCAGCAGCGCCGGTTCGCCGTCGCCTGCGGTGGTTTCGGCGGCGCTGGCGGCCCTGCATGCGGAGCTTGACGACGAGCGCGCGGCGCGCCGGGCGACGGAAGCAGCCCTATGCGAAGCGGAGCAGGCACGCGGCGCGGCGGAGGCGGCGAGGCAGACGGCGGAAGCGCGGGCGGCACGGCTGGAGGCCGAGAACGCGCAGAGCGCGGAGCAGATCAGCCGGCTTGAGCATCTCAACAAGGAGCTCAGGAAGGCGCTGTTCGGTCCGCGCTCCGAGAAGCTCGGCGAGGACGAGCGCCAGCTTACGTTCGAGGAGTTTTGGGCGGCGATCGCTGAAGCCGGCGGTCGGCCCGAGGCAGATGACCAGGAGCAGGACGAGGGGGCTGGCGGCAAGCGCCGGCGGCGCTCTTCCCGGGGGTCGCGCAGCGGGGTGCGCTTCGGGCCCCAGGTCGACCGGCGCGAGGAGGTGATCGAGCCGGACACGATCATGTGCCCCTGCGGCTGCGGCGAGATGACGAAGATCGGCGAGGACCGCAGCGAGCGGCTGGACTATGAGCCGGCGAAGTTCACCGTCATCGAGACCGTGCGCCCCCGCTACGCCTGCAACAAGTGCAAGGGGGGCGGGGTGGTGCAGTCGCCGGCGCCGGCCGCTCTGGTCGAGGGCGGCCTTCCCACCGAGGCTCTTCTGGCGCAGGTGCTGATCGCGAAGTACGGCGATCATTGCCCGCTCTATCGCCAGTCGCAGATCTACGAGCGCTCGGGGATCGAGGTTCACCGTGCGACGCTGGCGACGTGGGTGGGCCAGGCGTCGTTTCACCTGCGCCCCGTGGTCGCTTGCCTGGAGGATGAGCTGAAGAAGTCGGATCACCTGGGTCTGGACGAGACCACGATCCGCGTTCTCGACCCGGGCCGGGGCAAGACGAAGACGGGCTACATGTGGACCCTTGTGCGTGACGAGCGCCACTGGAGCGGCACGGACCCGCCGGGCGTCGTCTATCGCTATGCGCCCGGCCGCGGCGGCAAGTATGGCGCCGAGCTTATGGAGGGCTTTTCGGGGACGGTGCAGCTCGACGGCTACTCGGGCCACAACATCCTGGCGCGGCCGGACCGGGCGGAAGGCCCTGTGACGCGGGCCCTCTGTTGGGCGCATGTAAGACGGAAGCTGAAAGAGGTATACGACTCGAGCGCATCGCCGATCGCGCTGGCCGGTCTGAATCGGATCGCGAAGCTCTATGCGATCGAGAAGAAGATCCGGGGCAAGCCGCCGGCGGAGCGCCGCGCGATCCGTTGGGAGGAGTCGGCGCCGATCGTGAACACCTTCGGTGTCTGGCTCGACGAGCAGCGCTCGCGCGTCTCACCGCGCTCGCGTCTCGGCGAGAAGCTGACCTATATCGCCAACCAGTGGGACGGGCTGCTGGAGTTCCTGCACGACGGTCGTGTCGAGATCGACTCGAACCTGGTGGAAAACCGAATCCGGCCGCTGAAGCTCACCGCCAAGAACGCGCTCTTCGCCGGCAACGACGAGGGTGCGCAAGCCTGGGCCCGCATCGCCTCGCTGATCGAGACCTGCAAGATGAACGGCGTCGAGCCCTACGCCTGGATGCGGAGCACGCTCGAGAAGATCGCCAAGGGCCACCCGCAGTCGGGCATCCAGGAGCTTCTGCCGTGGAACTTCCAGCCCGAGGCAAAATGACTCGCGCGCTCACGGCGCTCCTCAAGAAATCCCCGTCGTAGTCAAGCCAGATTCCGGTATGGGGTCTGCGTACCGCTTACGTTGTGCTGACCGGTCCACTGGCCGATGGCGTTGTCCAGGGTCTCCGGCGGCAGCGCGGCAAGGACGTTGTGGAAGGTGGTGATCGCGGGCGCGGTGTAGCGCTGCCTGGACGGGCTCCAGAAGGCGCCCACCGCCTTGAGCTGCTCCTGGGAGAGCAGGGCGGCGAACTGGGCGAATGCGTTCACCCCCCGGTAGCCGGCAAGCCGCGCGGCTGTGGCAAGCGTCAGAATGGTATTGAGCTCATAGCGCTTGCCCCGGGCATGGCGGTACTCCGGCACCTCGCCCAGACACTCGAACAGGCTGCGCAGCCGGGGCGCGGCCATCGGCTCGGTGTGCTGCTCAGCGCTCCAGTTTGCCGGCATCTCGACCCGGCTCAGCGCCTCAGGCGCGCCGTCTGTCAGTTCGAACACGAAGACCTCCTTGGGCTGGCCGTGGTGACGCCAGCGCGCCGCCCCTCCGGGCTCACGGGCAAAGCCGCGCGTCAGCCCCAGCGAGCGCCAATTCGACGCGCGGTAGCAGGTGCCGGCGAAGCGCGAGACGTCCACAAACGTCTCCGCCAGAAGAGCCGGATATCCGTGCGCCGCCTGCATGTCCTGCGACAGCCGCCGCAGGCTCAGCCCCAGCACACGGGAGGCCAGGTTCGGCACCCGCTCAGGCGTCAGAATGACAAAACGCGAGTTGTTGGCGATCAGATGCAGGCGCCGGAACTGCTGCTCCGCCGACCACCCGATCCAGCGATCCCGCGCGCCCAGCTTGAACGCGCCAGGCTGCCAGCCGATCAGTGCGAGCCAAGTCTCGCCGTGCACCGCGACATGGCGCAGGCCCTTGCCGATGACGCCGTGGAACGCCAGATAGTGGTGCTCCTCAACCAGCCGGTCCCAGCGCCGGTGCTCCCGCGCGCCCCAGGTCGGGCGCACCGTGACCGCGCGCAGATCAATGGACGAATCCGGAACCGGCAGCGTCGCCATGAGCGGCACACTGCCACATCGAGAACAGAATGGTCAGCTCCGACTTCAGCTCAACCGGCTCGACCGGCGGACAATAAATTCGCCCTGAACCCTCGGCGATCTCGCGGGCGACGGTCTCGTCGTCATGGTAATCGAGGAGCCCGTCGATCACGCTGCGAGCGCGCTGCGAGAGGCCCGGATTATCGGCGAGCGCGCGGACGCGGCGGATCAGCGCGTCGTACCCGTCTATCAGGGGTAGCGGAAAATCGGGTTCTTCGGCGCGCTGGACAAGATCGTTCCAGTCGTGTTGCAGCTCCCTGTAGAGCGCGCGCCAATCGGGCGGGGCATCGCGCTCCAGGACGGGCGCGAGGGCTTCCGAGGTCTTCGGCGGCAGGGACTCTTCGGGAGCGGGCCCGGCGGCAGGGGCGGCGATCCCGGCTGCGACAGCCTCGGCTGCGACGACCCCCGCTTCTTCGCGCGGTGCGTCCTGGCGCTGCGCGTCTTGGCGCTGCGCGTCCTGCCGCGCCCGGTGAGCGGCCCTGGCCGTGACAGAGCGCCGATACCTGCCGGCGCGCGAGTGCAGATCGCGAAGCTCCGCGATTTCGGCTTCGCCGATGCCGGCGCGGTCGGCGAGCAGGCGTTCGAACACCTGCGGCCGGGAGCGGAAGGACGCGGCCTGCTTCATCAGCGCGCGGTGACGGTCGAGGGTCTCGCGGAAGGCGGGGCTGAGCGCCACCGCCTCGCCCTCGGCGCGTGCGCGCTTGCGAAGCTCGTCCCATGCCGCCATGACCTCGGTGCTCTCCGCCGCGAAGGCGTCGACGGCCGCACCGTGACGCCAGCCGTTGACCGCGTGGCGGATTTCGCGGGCGATTCGCACGATGGCGTTGTCGTTCGCCGCCGCTGCGCCGTTGCCGCGTCTCCCTGCCGTTCGCCGGGACCGCCGCGCGCCGCATTCCGCGACCGGCTTTCCCCGTTCCCGTTGCCGCCCCGCCCGAGCTGCGCTCCGGGCTGCGTTCCAGGCCGTGCCGCGAGCTGAGCACTTTCTCTCGCGTCCCGCCATGCGCCGTCCGCGATGTAATCGAGCGCCGCTTCCTTGGGCTGGGAGCGCGACCATCGCTCCGCCAGATACGCCCGCACATCGCTGTCTGTGACGGGCATGTCCGCCTCGTCCTCGGGCCGGTGCTCTGCGATGTCGAAGACGATGGGCGCGCGGTTTACGTAGACGTCGATCCCCTCGCGATGGCGGGTCGCGGCGGGATAGACGGTCTCGCGGGAGGGCCGCTCGTCGATCAGGAGGAAGGCCCGGTCGACCGTGATCCCCTGGGCGGACGCGATGGTCATGGCATAGCCGTAGTCGAGGCGGATGTTGTCGTGGAAGTCACGGATCTCGTCGTGCCGGAACGAGACCCTGCGCCCATCGTCGGTACACGCCGTGATGAACACCGATGGCACGTTTTCCGCATTCCTTTCGAACCCTTCCCTTGCACGGCCCGCTTCAAGCCGTTTCTCACCTGCCTCCGGGCCGCGACTCTCACGCCCGCCGGCCTGCCGGTTCCGGACCTTGCGTGAGACCGCCGCGTGCTCCCCGTGGCGCACCTCCAGATCCTCCACCGTGACCACGGTGCCGTTGAAGAGCTGCTTCTCCCACTGCGTGGCGCCGATGCGGAGGCGGTCGCCGACGGCGATCTCCAGCGGCTCCGTTACCCGCCCGTCCAGGTCCCGACTCACTTCGATGACGGCGCGCTTCGCTTCCGGCGTTCGGGCAAGCACCCGCTCCCGCATCAGCCACGAGAGCGCCCGGGCCTCGGCGCGCGTGCGCGCGAGCACCACGGCGGATTTTTCGGGCTCGGCCCCCATGTGCCGCGCCCAGTCGTCCACGAGACGCTTGAGCGTCTTCTCCTCGTCGTAGCAGAGATGAAGCCGGCCCCGGAGGTGCCATGCCTCGATCGCCTGTTCCGCGTCGCCGTCCCTGAGCGCCTCCGAGGCCGCCACCTGCCAGGGCGTGAACAGGGGTTTCTTCTCCATCGCCTCGTAGTCGGCAAGGATGGCATCGCGCTCCTCCCGCGAGGTCAGCCCGGCCCGGAAGCGGGCGTGCTCCGGCGTCTCCCCACGCACCTGAACCAGCACGTCCTCGAGGTCCGCCTTCTGGCGCCGGATGCGGTCGACGCGGACGCTGCCGGCGACGTCGCGGATGAGTCTCAGACCCGGCCCAGCCTCCACGGGCTGCTGCTGACGGGTGTCGCCAGCGAACACCACCTTCGCCCCGTGGCGCTCGGAGAGCTGGAGGATGTGGTGCGCCTGCCGGGTGGACAGCATCCCCGCCTCGTCCACCACGATCAAGGTGTTTCGGCCGATCTCCAGCTGTCCCTTGGCGGCGAGCTTCAGCAGCTTGTCCACGCAGTAGGGGCGGGCGTCGCAGTCGTCGCCGAGCGCCACCGCCGTCCGCCAGGCGACTGCCGTCGGCACGATCTCGTAGCCGTGCTCCCTGTGCAGGTCGGTGATGGGACGGAGCGTCGTGGTCTTGCCCGAGCCCGCAGCGCCTTCGATCACCGCCACGCGTCCGCCCTTCGCGGTGGCGTGCCTGATCGCCAGCGACTGCTCCTGGCTCAGCGGATAGTTCCGATCCAGCAGCGTCTCGACCTTCAACGCCACCGCCTCTTCCGGCAACCCGTGGCCGGTGTCTGACGCCATGGATTCCGCCATGTCAGGTAGCGCGAGCGGTCCATGCTGCGCCGTTTCGCCACCCGGCCGATTATCTCCCACTCCGTATCCGACGCCATCACCGCTCGCTGACGGTGCCCGCTCGCATTCCCGCTCATCGCAGACCTCCCCCGGACGATGCTCGAAGCCGAATACACAAGGTATCATAATCCTGTGCTAGACTGATTTATGATCCTACAATATCCCGAATGACTTCTCTCGCTATCCTTGATCCACGATCGCTCATGATCTCCGTTTGACCCGACTACCACCGCTCATGCATCATTCAGCAGATATACATCCTACTTCCCTGAATGCAACTAAAGATACCATTCAAACACTCCCTAATGCACTGAACTAGCCTCTTTCGATTATCCTTGCCACAGGCATAAAATGACGTTATAATAGTCTCTTATGCAGGAGAATGAGCAACCCTAGTCAGATCGTTCAGCACACCAAGCCGGTTTCAAGATCTTCGCACACCACCGACCGCGCCGTCCCTCCGTCACCTCGCAGGTCACGCGTGCGCCTTGAGTGAGTATGTCGTGGCCGGCATCTCTGACAACCGTCACACAGCGGCCAGCCAAGCCGTGATGTTCGGCGAAAATCTCCCCCTTGGTCGGTAAACTGCACGGGCATTGGCAGCACCGGACCACGGCGGCCCACGCCCATTTCGCCGACGACCACCTCGTGAAAGCGGCGGAGCGAGTGGGATGTATCATCGCGGAGGGGATGAAAGCCGGGGTACGGACGTTTCCAATGAGTCTTTGTCGCAGTTACCGATTCATAAGTGACCTGATCAAGGATTCGGATATTGCGGCGACGAATTGGGAGCTCTGAAAGGAGGCTCTATTGACCGCTCTAATGATTTGATCGTGGTCGTTATCTAGCGCAAGTAGAATCTCCCTATCAGCATACGCGGTAGGTGTCACTGCGACATCATGCGCAATGGGAAGCCAACCGCCAATCGCCTTGCCTCGTGGAACGATGGAGATGCCATGGCTGCCAATAACGAAGCTTCTGTTTGGCCGGCGAATGACAGAAATCATCAAGCCGGTTTCACGGGAGAAACGCTCAACGTGCGCTTTAAGGCGGGGATGATCTCCAGAGGCGAAGCGGGCCTTGGTGTTTTGCTTCACAACATCCTTTGCGGGTCTGAGCGCGACCTCCCGTGCAAGAACCTCTTTGTCCGGGCAATCTATTCCAGTCTGATGGAGCAACTGCTCACATACCAAGTGAAAGACATCGTCAAATCCATCAAGATTCAACAATTTCCGCGCGAACTCCGGTGTCCTCCGGCAGGAAGCGCAGTAGAACGCCTTCCAAACACGCCTCTCTGACAAGGAGAGCTTGGGATGTTCATTGCATCGTGAATGCGCTATGATTTTCCGGACAACTGGTGCAGCGTCACTTTCAATTCCTGAAAGAGTTACTTCGTGTTTGTCAGATTTAACTTGAAAATTATCTAGGTCATAGCTGGCGTATGAATTATTCTCTTTGAATATATTGTTTGGCGATACTTTGAAAATACGCTTCTCATTCTTGTGACACACCCATACTTGACCGTTCTCACAGAAGTTTTTGATCAGCATTACAGGAATGTAGTGGTGTTGTTTTGATCTATTCAAAGTCACGGATGATTTCCTAGACTACATCAGCAGGATCGACGCGATACGCCGCCCCGTTTCGGCGAAGTACTGGACTTCCTCGGGCTTCAGCGGGCGGCCGAGGATAGCGCGTTCGCGGTAAGAGAGCCATTTCTTGAGGACTTGGTAGCCGCCCAGCTTGTAGGTCCAGACGGCGGCGGGGACGTTGCGCCAGTAGGCGTTGGCGTTCAGGTACACATCGAAGGTGGTTTCGCCGCCCAGCGCGGTCAAGGCATCGCCCAGAGCGGTGCGCTCATCCGGCGTGTAAGGGCGTTCGACGGCGCGGCCCTGGCCGGGCATCACTGCCTCGCCTGTCCCGAAGTGGCCCCAACCTGCCGTCACCAGGAAGTCGTCGCCGGTCATGTTGCGGCCGTCGGTGGTGGCCGGGACTGCGATGGCGGCGATCTCGGGACGCAAGGGCGGTTCGGTGAGACCCGGCACCGGCGTTTCGGAGTCGAGCAGGGCCGCGAGTTCGCGACCGCGCGCGGCGGACGCGGCGAGCGCTTCCACCGCACCAATGTCGGTACCATCGGGCCAAGCTGGGAGCGGGATGCGCGGCCACTCCATGCGCAGCGCCCCGGCATTGTCCTCGCGATAAGCGGTATCGTGGAGGACGGCAATGACATGATGAAACAGGTCCTCGACACCGAGTCCAAGGCGTTCGAGGTAGCGACGTGCCGACCCCGAAAGATTGGCGCGGTACGCCCCGCCGCCATCGCTTCCAAGACCGTCGTCGCGGAGCCGTGTGGGAAAGAAACTCGACAGCCCGTTACCGAAGTTATCAGCGAGATGCCGGACCACGGTACCACGCGAAAAGTCTTCCTTGGCTTCTCGTTCCCGTGCCTCAAGCCACAGATTCCCCTCGAACACGTGCGGCCGGTAGTCGGCGCGCGGACGATCAAGCAGCCCGCCATCCGCCTCCCAGTAGAGCCATCGGTTGTCGAAGGGCCGGTAAGCGAAGCGGAAGAACCCGGCCTCATCCGGCCCGCCACGCGCGAGCAGCGCATCGCGCACCGCACGGGCATCGAACCGTGCCGTGGTCTTCATGACGCCCGGATAGCGCTGCGCGATTTCCTCGTGGTTCAAGGCCGGATCGAAGTAGTCACCGATACGCTTCTTGAGCCGGTCGAGGTCGGTATCGACCAGAAACCCGTCGCGGCTGGTCTTCACCCCCGGAAACGACACCGGAAACAGATCGGGCAGGGCCGGCCAGTCGAACCAGTTCTCGCTCACCGCCGTCCGCGCGAACGGCAAGCCGAGCGGCAGCACCGGCTCGATCGTGTCGTAGAGCACGCTCGGCTCCGTTTCCGCCGTCGCTGTCAGTTCGGCAGGCTTGGCCTGTCCCCACAGGTGGCGGAAACCGACCGCCCGGCCTGGCGCGTGATCGGCCTTGCGCACCATGGTTGCGATGGCGGTGCCGACCTGGATGCCCACCGGATCGCCCTCGGTCGAGAAGATGCTGGGATCCGGCGAGCCGTCCGGCGCGACCTTGCCGGTCTTGTACTTGTCGCCGTTCAGACAGTCGATCCGCACCGCGTCGAACGCTTCGAGGTAACGCTCGCGCATTCCCGTGAACGACAGCCCGTCGAGCCAGGAATAGTTGGAGATGAAGCAGACCACGCCCCGGCCCGTCTTCTCGGCGATGCGCCGCTCCGCCATGCGGAAGAAGCGCACGTAGAGATCGTTCAGCCCCTGGCCCTCGGGACGGCGCACCCGCTTCGTCGAACGGTAGGCTTCGGACAGCTCTCGCTCCTCGTCCACCGCCATGCCGGCGAAGCCGTTGTAGGGTGGGTTGCCGAGGATCACGAGGACCGGCGTCTCCTGCTTCACTCGCTCCGCCCGGTCGCGCTCCTGCTCAAGCTCGGGGAAGGGCAGCGGCTTGGTTGTGCGCGGCTCCCAGCCGGTGAGCGCGTTGGTAAGGAAGACGCCGGCACGTTCATCTCCATCATCGACCAGCGGCGTGTCGAGGTCCTGCATGGTGAGCCCGACTTGCAGATGCGCCACCACGAAAGGCGCGGGCATGATCTCGAAGCCGAACACGCGTTCTGTCGCCGCCTGCTTCACCCGCGCCCCAGCGAGCGCGCCCAGGCCCCGGCCCTTGAGATTGGCGGCGATGCGGCGCAGCACTTCGGCGAGATAGGCCCCGGTCCCGCAGCAGGGATCGAGCACGTAGACGTTCTCTGCCGCCAGCCCGTCGGCGATGTCGAGGTCATCTTTCAATGCACGGTCCACGCGGGCGACCATGTAGCGGACCACTTCCGTCGGCGTGTACCACACCCCGAGCTGCTTGCGCAGGCCGGGGTCGAAGGCTTCGAGAAACGGCTCGTAGAAGTAGGGCACCGCCTCGCCCTCGGCGAAGCGAGCGAAGAAGGCGGCACGGTCCACTCGGTCGAGTGCGGCGGAGGCCCAGTCGAGTACTTCGACCAGCCCGAGCGGTTGCAATCGTCCGGGATCGGACAGTTGCTGGAACAAGGCCCGTAGCACCGGCGCGCGCAGATGCCAGACCGCCGTGCGCCAGTCGAATGCGTCCATCGGCGGTGACAGTTGCCGCGCCCACAACACCCAGGCGGAGAAGACGCCGTAGAACAGCGTCTGCACCAGCGTCGAGCGGAAGAACCGCGCGCCCCGCTCGCCCTCGAAGCGGACGCCGAGCGCTTCTTCGAGCGCCTTGCGCACCGCCGCAAGCTGCGGCGCGTCGCCCGCCGCCTCGACACGCGCGAGCCCGTCGCGGGCGTAGGAGGCGAGCAGCCACGCCAGGTCCTTCGGCTCGGCAAGCGCCGCACGATGCGACAGCGCGCGGGCGAGATATTCGGCAAGACCCGCGCCGACTTCTCCGGCGAACGCGCGAGGCTTCTCCAACTTGCGGTGGAAGCTGTCCACGCTGTCCGCCAGTCGGAACGTCTCCAGCCGCGCCGGGCGGCCCGCCGCATCCTCGCCTACCAGCACGAAGTCGCGTGTGTTGGTCACCAACACCAGTCGATAGCGGCCCCAGTAACGGCTGACCTGATCGCCCGAAGCCGTGAGCCAGGCGTCGTCTCCGGCAGCCTTGACTTCAACCACGCCGCCCTCCGGCGTCTGCCCCTCGCGCGGCCGGCCCTTCTGAACCTGTTTCGCTGCGTAAAGGCCGAAATCGGGATGGCCGACGCCTTGGTCGGCGAGTTCCCCGACGCAGAACACTTTCGGCTTGAGCGTCACGCCGACGGCGTTCAACAGGTTCGCGAGCGGGGCGTAGAGCGACCGCTCCCCGGTCGCCCCGCCCGATGCGCGCACCCGCCGCAGATCGGCGAAATACGCCTCAACCGCCGTCATCACCATTTTGTTTGGCTCATTTCGTGAAATGTAGGCATGAACGGAAAAATCCAGTAATAACGGGCGGTTAGCTTATGGGTGCCTTTCTCTGCGGTTGCCTGGATCGACGCATGGGAAGCCTCATAAAGCCCCGAAAAAGCTGTTGGTTCAACCCCTGCCGGCGCGAAACAAGCGTACCCCGCTGCTGGCGACAGTCTGGGATGCCTACGTTTCACGAAATGAGCCTCTTGTTTCCGTGAAAATGCCCGGAAATCGGCGCAAACTTAACCGTTGCGGCGCTGGCCTCAACAAGTCCCCGTCGTAGTCAACCCAGATTCCGGTATGGTGTCCGCGTACCGCTTACCGATCACTCAACGCCCGCGCGATGGCCGCACCGATGCGTTCGGCCGCTGCCTCGGTTTCCCGATCACCCACGTGGGCATAACGCAGTGTCATGCTTGGTCTCTTGTGGCCAAGCAGGCGGGAGACGACCGGCAGCGGGATGCCTCGCAGGACTGCATGGCTGGCGAACGTGTGTCTGAGGTCGTGAATCCGCACATCCTCGATCCCGGCTTCCCTTCGCACAGAATGCCAGAGCGGTAGGTGATGCGAAAGAGGACGACCGGGGTTCGACGGCGCAGGGAAGACGTAGGCGCTCTCCGAGCGCGACTGGCGCTCCAGAATGGCACGAGCCTGCACGTTCAGAAAAACCCGCCGCGGCCCGGTCTTCGCATCGATCAGATTGAGCGTGTCCCCGTCCACGTCCTGCCAGCGCAGAGTCAGGATTTCGCTCTTCCGGCAGCCGGTGAGCAAGAGAAGACGGATGACGTCCGCCTGTCGCGCGCGCGACGGCCGCGCGTGATCGTGGCGATCCAGGGCGTGATGAAGTCGGCGGACTTCCTCGCGCGACAAGAAGCGGGTGAGCTTGGCACCGGGGTTCCGCTTGATGCCACGCGCGGGGTTCGCCTGGATATGGCCGCAGACGATCGCATGATTGAGAACCCGGCTGAGCAGGTTCAACGCCTTGTTGGCCGCGCCCGGCGTGGTCCGGCTGCATTCGTCGAACCAGCGGGTCACATCGGCGCGGGTGATCCGGTCCAGCGGCAACGAGCCGAAGGCGGGCAGCAGTCGCACGGAGACGATCCTGGCAAAGACTTTCCGCGTCGACGGCTTGCCCCGCTCGAAACACGTCCGCCCCGGACCCGCGACAAATTCCTCGAAGGTGGGCACCTTGTCGCGCCGCGCCTGGCCGGATCGTGCGCCGCTCTCGATGGAGACGCACTGGCTGCGCGCCTCCTCGATCTTCATCAACGACGCAGGCCCGAGCGTGATCCTGCGCGCACTGTCCTCGCCCTTCCGCCAGTATACGAAGCCCCGGTGCCCCGACGGCCGCACCCGAACGCCGAGACCCGCATGGCGCGTGTCCCAAACGGTATACTCGCGGGCCGCCGGCGTCAGCTTCGCGATACTTGCGTCAGTCAGACGCCTCCTCTTCACGGCCACGGATCAACCCTCGAGGGCTGCGCCGACAACGTCCACCGCCTCGCGCACCATGGCGTCGGACAGGTGGATGTACTTCAGCGTCGTCGCCGGATTGCGGTGTCCGAGAAGCCGGCCGATGGTCAGCACCGTCTCGCCCTGCGCCAGCGCGATGCTGGCATGCGTATGTCGGAGATCGTGAAGGCGGACATCGTGCAGGTCAGCTTCTTCCCTCACACGATGCCAGACGCTGCCAACCGACGCTGCATGCAGGAGGCCGTTCCTTGGCGAGGGGAAGACCCAGACGGCAGTGCGAGGCAGGCCGTCGAGGATGGCGCGCGCGGGGGAGGAGAGCCAGACCGTGCGCGGCCCGACCTTGCTATCGGGGAGGAACAGCTTGCCCTCGCGGTAGTCGCGCCACTTCAAGGATACGATCTCGCCCTTGCGGCATCCGGTGAGCAGCAGCAGCCGAATGATCGCCACAGCCTGCGGGTGGCCCGCCTCATGGCTCGCCAGCACCGAGCCCAGCCGGCTGACTTCGGCCGTCGAGAGGAAGCGCTCGCGCCCCTGGCGCCGGTATCGCTTGATGCCCGCGCAAGGGTTTGTCCCCTCGGGCCGGTAGCCGTAGACCTCGGCCTGGCGCATGATGACGGACAGGACGGGGGCCGAGCGGTCCGCAGCTACGGGGGTCTCGTGGAGAGATGCGAACCACTGCTGAACGTCGCGGGCGGTGATGCCGGTGATCGGACGTCCCTCGAACCAAGGCAGGATCTGCTTGCGGTAGTAGCCCTGGTTGACCTTGAGCGTCGACGGCTTCCAGTTCCGGGCGTAGCGGCGGAAGACTTCGTCGGCGACTGTCTCGAACGGGGTGTCAGGCACCGCCGCAGTCTCGTCGTCGTTTCCAGCCCGTATTGAGGCCAGTATGGCCTGGGCCCGTTCGCGGGCCTCGTCCACGCCGATGGCCTCGCCCTTGCCGAGCATCTTCCAGACCCGTCGGCCATCGTGCTGGCTATGGATGAAGTAGCGCCTGGCGCCCGAGGGCAGAACCCTGACGCCGAAGCCCTTGAGTTCCCGGTCTCGGATGTCGTATGCAGACTTACGAGGCTTGAGCGCATCGACGCGGCCTTGGTGGAGACGAAGCGTTGCCATGGATTCTCCTCCTGCACTTCCTGTTGCAGCCGGGGCGAAAACGGCGATCGAATTCGCCCTTGTCGGCCAAGAACAGGAGGGAAAAGCAACGCTATGTCAGTACATTAGAACCGAAGGTGCGCTTGTCGGTGTGTGTCCTGGTTGCCTTGATGTACATGGCGGCGCCGTTTCTGCGATGCCTGTTTCGCATACACGGCGTTCGCGGCATCTGGCAAGAGGGATATCGACTCAACTCCAAAGTCCTGGCCCCACAATTGGCTTCCAGGACCACGAATGGCAAATGTGGGTCTCAGGTGTCCTCCAACCCCAACATCTAGTGGTTCAGCGCCGCAAAACTGGCTCGAACAGGCTCGGCTGGTCGGAAAAAGTGCCAACTTGGGCAAAGCCGAGCTCGGCCAGCACCTCCACCGTGTGCTCGCCGAGTAATGGCGAGCGGACCGGCGGCGGGTTGGGCTCCTCGAAGGCGATGGGATTGCCGATGGTCCGCACGCGGCCCGCCTTGGGATGGGTGAACTCACCAACGAGGCCACGCGTCACCACGGAGGGATCCTCCAGAGCCTCGGCAAGGCCGTGAATCGGACCGCATGGCACGCCGGCCTCGTTGAGAGCCTGCAGCCACGCTGCGCTCGGGCGGGTCGTGAGCCGCTCCTCGACGAGGCGGCGGAGCTCTTCCTGATTGCGGGCCCGGTCGCTGCTGCTCGCAAAGCGCGGGTCCCCATCCGCCTCCAGGCCGAGCGCATCGCTGGTCTTCTGCCATTGCCGGTCGTTGCCGGCCGCGATCGTGATGTAGCCGTCGAGGGTGCGGAAGGCCTGATAGGGCGCTGCCAGAGGATGGGCCGAACCCAGGCGGGCCGGTGTGCGCCCATCGGCGAAATAGCCGGCGGCGACGAGCATCATCCATGTAAGCGTCGAGGCCTGGAGTGAGACGTCGAGGGTGGCCCCCTCGCCACTCCGCTCACGCTCGTGAAGCGCGGCGAGGATCGCCGTCGTCGCGTGCAGGGCCGCAGTTCCGTCGGCAATGGGCACGGGCACCTTGGCCGGCGCGCGGCCGGCCTCGCCGGTCATGTCCATCATGCCCGTGATGCCTTGCAGGATGAGGTCGAAGGCGGGCCGCCCCGCCCCGTCGCCCCGCTGACCGAAACCCGAGATCGAGCAGTAGACGAGGCGGGGATTGCGCGCGCGGGCGGCCTTGGGTCCGAGGCCGTACTTGTCGGTCACGCCCGGCCGGTAGTTCTCGATCACGACATCCGCGCGGTCGTACAGGAGATGGATGATGTCCTGGCCATGAGGTCTGCGAAAATTGATTGCGACGCTCCGCTTGGCCCGATTGAACGCCATGTAGGGGGCGCTCTCGCCACCCGGATGAGGACCCCAGCCGCGAATGCCGTCGCCATCGGGATGCTCGACCTTGATCACCTCGGCGCCGAGGTCAGCCAGGACCTCGGCCGCGTAGGGGGCCGCGACGAATTGGCCGAATTCGAGAACCCGGATGTCCTTGAGCGGCTGGGCGCTCACCCGCGCCGCTCCGCCATATGCCCGGCAGGGCTGTCGAGCGACGACAACCGCTGCGCCGCCTCGCGCACCGCCGCCACATAACGCTCCAGGTTGGTCTCGACGCGTGCCGCCGGGCCGGAGACGCCGATGGCCGCCACGACATCGCCCGCCGGGCCGAAGACTGGGGCGCCCACGCCCCAGACGTCGGCCCGCCACTCGCCTCGATTGATTGCGATGCCCGTCCGACGAATGGCTTCCGCTTGCGCGAGCAGTGGTTCCGCGCCGACGTGGGTCGTCGACGTGAAGCGCTCGGCGCTCTCGCCGACATCAGCGATCTCTGCCGGCCCGCGCCAAGCCAGAAGCGCCTTCCCGGTGGCACTGGCATAGGCGGGCGAACGCCCGCCGACGGTCGTGTAGGCGCGGATCGGGTGCACGCCGTCGATCTTCTCGACATAGACCGCCCAGCCGCCTTCGTAGACGGCATAGTGCGCGGTCTCCGAGGTGGCGTGCACCAGCCCTTCGAGCACGTCACGCGCGGACTCCCGCACCGACTCGTAGTCGACGGCGCTCGCCCCGATGCGCCAAAGCTTCACGGTGACGCGGTACTGCCCGTAGGCGGTCCTCCGCAGGAACCCTTCCTCGACGAGCGTGTTGATCAGCCGGTGCAGCGTCGACTTGGGCAGCTTCGTCGCGGCCGCGATCTGCGCGAGGCCGGACTCGCCGTTCAGCCCGACGAACTCGAGGACCGCGAGCGCCTTGGCGACGGAGCGCGAGAGATTGAGGCCGCGATCCTGGTCGCTTCGTTGCATGGTGTCCGGTCCCCGCGGACGGCTTTCCATCGTCGACAGCGGCTAGCCGGCGTAGAGAGGGCTGCCCTCGTCTCGCAGCCAGAGCCGCAGCATCAGGCGTCGCTTGGCCGGATCGTCATGATCGGTGAAGGCCGTGCGCGCATGGCCGATGAACGCGTTGTTGAGGATAAGGATCTGCCCCGGCGTGAGGTCGAAATGGACGGCAAGCGCGGGCTCGGCAAGAACCTCGGCGAGGGAGTCGAGCGCTCTTTGGCCGGCGTCATCGAGCGCCTTGCCCGCCAGCGCATAGCCGCGCGGGATCAGGGCGTCCGAGTAGCGCACGCGGAGCGTGCCGTGCCAGGCAAACACCGGAGCGGTAAAGAAGGGCGACTCGTCCGGCCCATGCTCCTGTTGCCGGTCGAAGCAATACGGCTCGTGGAGGCGAGCCAACGCCGTCGGGTCGCGCTGCTCTAGCGCTTCGTGCACCGCGTAGAAGCTCAGGACGGCGCTCTCGCCACCGCTCACGCCCGGCCGCACCGAAAGCAGCGCGAAGACCTCGGGCGGCGCCGCGTTGTAGTTGTTGTCCGTATGGAAGGGGACGGCGACACGGGTGCTGTCGCGGCGCACGCGGCCTCCGGGCGGCCGCCCCGTGTCGCGCACCTCGTAGAGCTTGCGGCCGTCGGTGCTCTGTTCCACTGGCCTCCCGGCGAGCGAGCCGAGCAGCCAGAACGCGCGCGACGCCTGCTCGAGCGTCCAGCTCTCGAGCGGAAGGCTGTCGAGCACCGCGAAGCCGATGCCGGTATCGACAGTCTCTCGCACGCGGAGCATGAGCGCGCGGCATTCATCTACCGAGAACATGTCCGGCGTCAGGCGCTCGGCCGCCACGCGCACGGAGTCGGGTTGCTCCATCGCGGCTCCGAGTTCTTCTACCACCGCGGGAGGGATCGGCACGCGCCAGTCGGCCGGCGTCAAGTCGCAGCCAAGCCACGTGCGTGTTGCCCGCTGCTCCACGGCTTGGGAGGTTGGTGGCTCTCCTTGCGCCGGTTCCCGGTCTGCGTTGCCTGTCGTGGATTCAGCCAACCGATGCCTCACCGGTCATTACCGCGTATGCGTCCGCAGGCGTCGTCGTCGCCGTCATCCCGGGCAATAGGAAAAGGCTGGTGGTCTCCTCCTCAACGATACAGGGGCCAGACAGGCTGGCGCCCACGGGCAGCGCGGGTCCGTCGTAGATCGGCAGATCGACGATCCCGCCCGCCTCGTGGACGTAGACCCGCCGCGTCTCCGTCGCCTCCACCCCGGCCGCTGTGCCGGCCACGGGCCGCCCAGCCGAGTCTGAGCCAATGGTGTTGAGGCCGGTCGCCGAGACTTTCCAGGTGATGAACTCGACGGTGTCGCGCTCGTCCTTGATCGAATAAATCCGCTCGTGCATGTCGTGGAAGGCCTGCAGAAGCGAGGGCAGGTCCTCTTCGCGGATGGCCTCGCCATCGAGTGCGATGGGCACCTCGATATCCCATGACTGATAGCGGTAGCGCCCCATGAAGGCATAGTCGAGACGGCGTTGCTCCACCGGCACGCCAGCGCGATCCAGGAAGGCTTGGCCGCGCGCACGAAGTTCTGCCAGGACCGCATTGACGCCCGCGAAATCGAAGGCGCGCGCGTCGGTCTGGTGTGTCGCGAGCTCGTCGAAGCGAATATCGGAGACCAGCCCGCCGAAGGCGCTCAGGCCCGCCGCGAGCCTTGGCACGAGAAAGCGACGAATTCCGAGCACGGCGGCAATCTCCGCGATATGGCTCGGTGTCGCGCCGCCGCCGCAGACGAGGTAGCTCTCGCGCGGGTCAATACCCTCGTTGACTGTGATGTTCTCGATCGCACCGACCATGTTGTGGGTGCAGGAGGTATGGATCGCGTAGGCCGCCTCAATCGCATCGATCCCCAGCGCCTGGGCGATGGCCGAGACCGCGCCCTCTGCCCCCGCCCGATCGAGCGGCATGCGCCCGCCCAGGAAGTTGTCGGGATTGACCAGGCCCAGCACCACGTTGGCGTCGGTCACGGTGGGCTCGGCACCACCCTGGCCATAGCACGCGGGGCCGGGCTTCGCTCCGGCGCTCTGCGGCCCCACATGCAGAAGCCCACCGGCATCGACCCAGGCGATGCTGCCGCCTCCGGCGCCGATCGAGCGCACGTCGACCTTTGGGATACCGAGCAAGTCGGCGCCGATGGTGGATTCCGGCGTGACGACGAGCTGGCCGCCGCGCACCGCTGAGACATCGAAGGTGGTGCCACCCATATCGACGACGATCACGTCCGCCTCGTTGGTCAGTCGCTGGGCGGCGATGGGCGCCAGCGTCGGCCCGGACATCACCGAGAAGATCGGTTTGTCGATGATCTCCTCCGGCGGCATCATCCCGCCGATACAGTTGGCGATGAGGAGTTCACGGGCGTAACCTGCACGCCGCAAGGCGCTGCTCAGCGCGGCCACGTAGGCGCTCACGACCGGATGGAGCGACGCGTTGATCGCCGTCGAGATCGCGCGCCGATACTCGCGCTGGATTGGGTTGAGCTCGTGGCCGAGTGTGACTGAGACCTCGGGCCACTCAGCATGGATGATCTCGCGAATGCGCCGCTCGTGGTCGCCGTTGACCATCGACCAGAGGAGGGAGACGGCGATCGCCTCCGCACCGACCTTCCGGAAATGCGCGACCGCAGCAGAGACGTCGTCCTCCACGAGCGGAACGATCTCGCGCCCGCGTGCATCCATGCGCCCACCGACCTCACGCGTCAGAAACGTCGGCACGAAGGGTTCGGGGAAATCGGTCGACCAGTCGAACGAGCGCTTGCGCGGCCCCTCGCGCAGCAGGAGAACGTGCGGGTGGCCTTCGTTCACGATGATGCCTGCTCGGCCCACCTTGGCGACGATGAGCGCGTTAGTGGAGACGGTCGTGCCGTGAACGATGCCGTCGACCTGCTCGAGAAAGGCCTCCAGGCCGAGCCCGTAGTGCTCGGCGGCGAGCGCCAGTGACGTCATGAATCCCTGCTCGAAGGCATCCGGCGTCGAGGGCGCCTTGAAAATGTGCGCCTCGCCGTCCGGCGCGGAGACGACGCAGTCGGTGAATGTGCCGCCGATGTCGATACAGACGTTGAAGCTCATGCGTCTATCGCATCGGATGTGGTGCCGGCGGCCGCGTCCCTGAGCGCTGCGGTGCCCATCTGATCGACCTCGTACTCGAGGCCGTTCTCGGCCATCACCAGTGCCACGCGATAGACCGCCTGCGCGCGCTCCAGGCTAAGCCAGCCACGGTTCACGTCGCGGGCGACCAACGCCGGCTCCCGCTCCGTAGGCTCGCCATAACCACCGCCACCATTGTTGACGAAGATGATCGCCTCGCCGGGCTGGACGAGCTCTTCATGGAAGCCGGGGAGGTCGACCGTCTCGCCGCCCTTCAGCCGCTTCATGTTGCGCGCCGCACCGCCGGTGCCGCCGCCCAGAACGCCCTTTGGCGGATTGACGCAGCCGTCGCTGCAATAGATCACGAGCATCTCGTCGGCGAGCGGCCAGAACGTGCCGGTCATGCCGGGGGCACCGTTCCATTTGCCGGGCCCCAAGCTGTCGACCGCCACCTTCCGAGTTTCCACGATGAACGGGTACATGCCTTCGTCGATCTCGATGCTGTCGAGCACGATCGTGCCTGCGTTGACCGGGCCGAGATAGGTGAGCCAGCCATCGGTGCCGTGCTTGGCGGGGCCTCCGCCATAGCCGATGAAGAGCTGATTCACGTAGGGCTCGCCGCCGTTGAGCGAGTCGACGCCCGAGATCATGGATTCGCCTGCCTGCTGCTGCACTGCACCTTCGGCAAGCCCGTAGGGCTCGCCCATCTGCGCGAAGCAGGCCTGAACCGCGTTCACCAGACGCTCGTTCACGTTGGTCGTCGCGATGGACGTGCCGGCAGGATACGTCGGCCGCCCGACCACGGCGCCGTCGCGCAGCAGCACGCGGATGCGCCGATCGGTCCCGGCATTGTGAGGCAGGGAGGGATCGAGATTGAAGTAGACGCCGATCCGGCAGGAGCCCACCGCGCAGGCTTCGGACAGATTCACTCCACCCGGAACGTTATCGATGTTGTCGCGCACGTCGACCGTGATGAAGCCTTCGTCGGGATCGACCGACATGGAGACCCGAACCGGGATGCCATCCTCCGGCGAGATACCTGGGATCTCGTCGTGGCGCGTCTCGTAATGCCACGTGCCGGCCGGTAGCTTCTCGATTTCTGCCACCATGCGGCGCTCGCCATAGGCCATCCAGTCCTCGATGAACTGCTTGATCGTCTCCTTGCCGTACTTGGCCACGAGATCCTTGAGCCGCCGCTCGCCGGTCCGGCACGCGCCAACCTGGGCGCGGTAGTCGCCGTACCAAATGTTGTTGCAACGGATGTTGAACATGCAGAAGCGAATGAGGTCTTCTTTGTCCTCGAAATCCTCCTGGATGCGCATGCAAGGGAAGTTCAGCCCCTCCTCGTAGATCGTCGCCGCGTTAGGCAGATAGGTCGTCGGCAAGGGCGCGCCGACGTCGGCGTGGTGCGAGCGTGCAAGTGCCCAGAATAGGGGCTCTCCGTCGCAAAACACGGGGACGACAAGCGTGATGTCCGCGTGATGGGTGCCGCCCGTGTAGGAGCAGTTGTTGAGAAAGGCATCACCCTCCTTAACGTCGCTGAAGTGATCGGTGACGGCGCGCGTGGTCAAATCGAGCGCCGAAATGTGGATCGGGATTCCTTCTTCGACGCAAAGTTGACGGTGATCATAGGTCAGCACGCCGCAGGAGAGGTCTCGAGCATTCTTGATCACGGCGGAGCGGCTCGCCTTCGTCACCGTGTTGATCATTTCCCGGATAATCGCCTCGATCCGGCTCGACAGCACGGCCATGAGGAAAGGATCGGTCTGGCTGCCATTGCCGTCCGACAGGTCCGACATTTCAGAGTCCCTTCGGGCGTTGCTGTGCCACCGGCCGGCAGCGAATCCTCAAGCGGCGCCGCCCAGCGCGCGACGAGCGTCTGCAGACACGGCTCACCGTCAACTGCAGCCTTTGGAGCGGTCTATCCGATGGTGTGGAGTCCCAATATTCGGATCGCAGGCCCGTCAATCAAAACGTATCGCGCACCCCTTTGCTTGACAAGCGGCGGCGGGACCGGCCGGCAGCGAATCCTCAAGCGGCGCCGCCCAGGTCCTCTGGGTCAAACAGTTGATAGAGAGGCGTTTTCTCGAGCGCTGCGACGACACCGCGTCTCCATTTGAAGAACAACTCGATGTGCCAGCAGATAATCGGTCGCGCTGTTGACGTACGACCTGATCGCAGATGAGACCGCGACAGGGCGGGAGTAGAGGCGGCGGAGCTTGGTGTTGGATTTCGCGCGCAGGACAAAGAAGCTCACCGGGCGGGAGCGGCGGGAATATGGCGCGACGCGCTCAAAGCGCGGCGAAACTGTTATCCAGGACCTCGGTGAAGAAACCGACATCGCTTTCCTGAATGCAGAGCGGCGGGCTGATACGCAGCAGATTGCCGTGGATGCCGGACTTGCCGACGACCAGGCCAAGCTCCTTCGTGCGCTCGAAGACCCGTACGGTCTCGGTCACGGCAGGCTCCTTGCTTCGCCTGTCCCGAACGAGATCGACACCGATCATGAGCCCTTTGCCGCGCACGTCGCCGATAATGTCGTACTTCTGCTGCAGCGCCCGCAGATCGCGCATCATCAATTCGCCGACCTTGCGCGCGTTGTCTTGGAGGCCCTCGCCGTCGATCGCGCGCAGGACCGCCCGTCCGGCGGCGCAGGATACCGGGTTCGCGGCGTAGGTATTGAAGAACTTGCGCTGCGCCATCGCCTCGGCGATTTCACGCTTGGCGACCACGGCCGAGAGCGGAAACCCGTTGCTGATGCCCTTGCCGAGGACCACAATATCGGGGACCACGCCGTGGTCGTCGAAGGCGAAGAGGTTCTCTCCCAGACGCGCGAAGCCGGTTTGTACTTCATCGACGATACACACGCCACCGGCCGCGCGCGCGCGCTCGTAGGCCGTCGGGAGATACCCCTCGGGCAGGGGGATTACGCCGCCATAGCCCTGAATCGGTTCAACGATGAAGCCCGCGATCACTCCTGGGGTCGAACTCTGAAGCAGACGATCGATTTCCTCGAGATAAGGCTCGACCGTGGCGCCGTGCATGCCCCGATACTGGTCGGGATTACTGACGTGAAGCACGCCGGCCGGCACGGGCACAGGCTGGCGGCAAACAGCCATGCCGGTCGTCGCCATGGCAGTCGTGTGCAGACCGTGGAACGAGTTGCGCAGCGCGATGATCTCGAAATTTCCCGTGTGGGCGCGTGCCATCAGCACCGCGAGATCCACCGCCTCAGCACCGCTGTTCGTGAAGTGGACCACCCAGTCGTGCCCGGGGGGCATGCGTGCCACCAGCTCTTCCGCAAAATGAGCGGGCACGGGGTGGTAGTACATAGTCGTGCAATGCTGCATGGAATCGAGCTGTTTGCGCGCCTCGCTCGAGACCAGCGGATGATTGTGTCCAACGCTGATCGTTAAGTTCTGCGCCAAGCAGTCGAGGTACTTCTTGCCCGCTTCATCCCAGAGATACTGGCCGTCGCCTCGGTTGAGCACGAGGGGCTGCTCATAGGCGGTAAAGGTGGCGACCGAGGGAGCCATGAACTGCCGTCGTTTTGCCGCAACGGCTTCGTATGACCAGTCCGTATCGATGACGATCGCCTGTGAATCTTCCACATTCACCTCCGCTCGTCCGTCACGACTGCTCTCCTCGCACAGTAACACAAGGCCAAAGCACGAGCAGCGGATTCTCTTCCGTCGCTCTGGGGCGCGAGATGACAGGGTTAACCGCTGCCGCCATAATCCTTGAACCAGACCACGACCGCTGAGGAACCGCCGGTGACCGATGACCTCTGCTTCACGCCTGCGACCGAGCTTGCGCCTCTGGTCCGTAGCAAGGCGCTCTCGCCAGTCGAGCTGATCGACGCCGTATTGGCCCGTATCGAGGCCTGCGAGCCTCGCATTAACGCTTTCGCGGCGCTCACCGCCGAGCGTGCGCGGGAGGGCGCTCGCCACGCGGAGGCTGCGCTGATGCAGGGGGGCGCCGATGGCGCGCTCTTCGGTCTCCCGGTCACCATCAAGGACCTGACCGAGACTGCGGGAATTCCGACCGAGCGCGGCTCGTACGCGTGGGAGGGCTACGTGCCGACCGTCGACGCACCCGTGGTGACCCGGCTGGCGGAGGCCGGCGCCATCAGCCTCGGCAAGACCACCATATCGGAGTTCGCCTGGACGGGGGTGAGCTGGAGTCCGCCCACCGGAATCACCTCCAACCCCTGGAAGGACGGCTATAACGCAGGTGCCTCCTCGGCCGGCGCGGCCGCTGCGGCGGCGGCGGGCTACGGGCCGCTTCACCAGGGCTCGGACGGCGCGGGCTCGATCCGTATGCCCTCGCACTTCTGCGGCACGTTTGGCATCAAACCAACCTTTGGCCGGGTGCCCAACTGGCCGGTGCCGAACAACGACCAGATTTCTCACGTGGGGCCGATGACCCGGACGGTGGCCGACGCCGCCCTGATGCTCAAGGCGATGGCGGGCCCCCATCCGTGGGACCACACCAGTCTGGAGGCCCCGCCCGCCGACTATCCGGCGCAGCTCGAAGACGGGATCGCGGGCCTGGAGGTCGCCTTCAGTCCCGATCTCGGACACGCTCGGGTCGATCCCGAGGTTGCGGCGTTGGTGCAGAGCGCGGCCGAAGCATTCCAATCGCTGGGCTGCACGGTCGACAACCCCACGGTGCCTTTCGGCCCCGACGGGCCCCAGATTGTCCGCGTCACTTGGCCCATGCAGCTCAACGCTGCCTATCGTCACTACTTTGACGATTACGAAGACCGCATGGACCCCGGCCTTGTCGCCTGCATTCGCTCGGTAGATGGAATGACGGGCACGGATTATCTCAAGATGCGGGCGCGCAAGCTCGCCTATGTGGAGGCGGTGCACCGCTTCTTCGAGGAGTGGGACCTGCTGCTCACGCCCACCGTCTCGGTGGCGGCATTCCCAGCCGATCGGCAGCAGCCAAAACACTGGCCCTCCCACCCGTGGGACTGGATCGTGTGGGCCGAGTTTTCCTATCCATTCAACTTCAGCGGCAACCCCGCCGCCTCCGTGCCCTGCGGCTTCACCGATGCGGGCCTGCCGGTCGGGCTGCAAATCGTGGGCAAGCGCTTCGCCGAACTAACCGTGCTCCAGGCGGCTCGCGCCTTCGAGCAGGCACGACCCTGGGCAGATCGACGGCCTCCGATATAACTGGCTGGTCGCTCCTCACCAGATTGCTCCATCTTCATAAGTGGCAAAGAGAAGAATGGGCTCGCCCCGAGTTTGGTCCACCGGGTCCGAAAAAATTCGGGCTCGTTTGCCTCATGGTCGCCATGTCACGCTTAAGGTGCAGACCAGCTTGGCATGACGATTGTTTTCGGAGCCACCTCAAGGCGAGGAGCTGGCCACTCAAGTTAGAGACATCTGTGGACGCTTCCGTTGATGCACACCTTCGAACGGCTCCGGGGGTCTGGTCGGATGCGGCCAAAGATGTCGCAACCTGTTTCGAAGTTCCGTAATTGATGACGACCTTCAGCGTTCGAGGAGGCGTCGTAATGAGCTTTGACATAGGAGTTGGCCTGCCCTGTAAAGGTTAAGGAAGGTCTGATCAAGTCGGGTGTGCCACAGTTTGCGACAGGAGTCGCGGATTGGATGATCGGGTCATGGCACAGGCAAGCTTTGCGGAACTGGAGCACGACTTGAAGAAGCGCCGGACGCGGCGCAAGCTGTTCCTTGAGAAGATGGACAAGCTGGTTCCGTGGGAGCGCATCGGCGGGAGAGGCCCGCTTTGGCTGGTCTTCGATCCGCCAGGGAGTCGGCCAGCCACAGATGAGGAGGAAAGCATGTGGCCCTGGTCGCTGTTCTTCATCGGATGCGGATAGCTGAACTGACGGAGGTGCAAATGCTCGCATCAATGTAGCCGGCTGGACGAGGCGCCGGTCCAGGACCCGCAGTCGATGCCGATCAAGGCATGTCCGGCAACTCAACACCGCGCGTCAGGAAGCGCACCGCCCGCCTCGTGATGATCCTCACCGCGCGTACCGCCGGGGCGCGCGAGCCCGAGGAGAAAACCAACGTTGCACGTCAGAGCGGAGTCCACGATGAGGGCGGTACTTCCGAGCGATTGATCATGTTTCCTGACGAAACCGCACGCAATCATTTCGCGGAGGCCGGTTGGTCCCCGCTGGCGGACGCCAATGCCGAGGAGACGCCTGTGGATGCCTGAGCTTTGTCACCCGTCCTCGACTTCCTGCGTTGCCGTTGCGCGCGGCAAGCCGCCATCCGAGAATGGACCGTCTCCTCCTTCAGGTCAGGAACCGGCGTCTCCATTCCCCCGACAACGCAGTTGGGCTCAGCTCCCATCAACGCCTCGATGCGATCCGCGATACGCTGAGCGGGTTCGCGCAACTGCCCGATCGTCCAGTCGGCGGTGTACCCCTCGGTGACGTCGCGGGGCGGCGCATGGTTCACCAGACGCTTGGTCAGGGCGTGCGGCAGCATCAGCTCGCGCTCGGCCACCGTGATGAAGCAGTTGCGCATCCCGTGGAACCAGAACTTCGCGCCACCGGCCTCGCTGATCCGGCGATAGAAATACGTCAGCTTCACGAAGTAGCCCGTGCGACTGGCGGCAGAGGGAAACACCCAGCCGCCTTTCAGGTGACCGCTCTCGCCCCACCGACGATCGAGAATGTCTGCGAGCTGCCGGGTGATGGGCAACTCCAGCGGCGCCCCCGTCTTGGTGTTGTCCACACGGAAGACCTGCGCCTCCCGGCTCACACGCTCCCACCTGAGCGGCAGCACCTCGCCGAGCCGCATGCCCGTGTACATGCCGAACCAGAACACGTCCCGAAGAGCCGGGTTGCTCACCACAGCCTCGATGCCCCTGCGCCAGCACGGCAGGACCTCCGCCGGCGGCGGGATCTTGCGGCGCGGCTTGGGGTGGAACCGGCCCCCGCCAGCCAGCCAGAGATCGACGGGATTGACCAGCCCTTCGTAGTCCACGCAGGGCCGGCGATAGACCGAGCGCAGCAGGGAGATGCACTGATTGGCGGTCGCCCAGCCGTGTTTCTCGGTAAAGGCTTATCCCCTTACATCCGGCTTCTCCATATGTGGGGTGCCGGATCGCTGGGCACTTTACGGGCAACCCATTGAGACACGGAAGGAACTGCGACCGTGTCGGATACCGCCGCCGAGGTGGCCGGTACAACATGTTGGGGAACCGGAGCCAGAGGGATAAGCCTTTCTCGGTAATACGGTTGAATCGATCCTCCACGTCGCTGCGCGTGATGGCGTCGAGAGAACGGCCGAGCCAGTCCGAGAGAGGCCGCTCGAACCGATCGCGGTAGTTCTCGGTCGTGCTCGCCCTGCGCTTGGGATTGGACGCCATGTACTGCTCGAAGGCCTCCCTGAGGGGCGGCATGCGCCGACTCCTGGCGCGCGCCGCCGCCGGGTCCTCGCCCACGGCGACCATGCCGAGCAGCCTGTGGGCCTCGCGCCGCGCCTGCTCCGGCGCCATCCTGTCGCAGCGCCCGATGACGAGGCGCTTGTTGGGCGCCGCCCTGCCGCCCGCGCCGGGGCGGTAGTTGACGATGTAGGACTTGGCGCCAGACGGGTGGACCTGGACGCCGAAGCCAGTGAGCTTATCGTCCCATGCGATCCATGGCTTGTGGGCGGGCTCGAGGCTGTCGATGGCGCGCTTGGCGATTGTGAGCTTGACGCGTGCGACGCGCTTTCCGGATATGTTTGACATGCATGGATTGTGGCATGTCGGGGCATATCAAATCAACACCTACTACAACACATGGAAGTAACCTCAGGACCCTTCGGGGGACCTACAGTCCGCTCCAGGCCGGATAGATCATTTCAATACCACAACAAAATGAACCTCCAAGCCTCTCCAGGCATCTCAGGACAACAGGAGGCGCAGTAAGTCACTATGGTTTCTCACCAGAGTCACGACCTGCGTCGCGCCCAGGCGTTCGACCCGCCAGGAGCGGGCCGAAAGGCGTATCGGGGAATACGGTTGAAGCCCGCGACGACGCGGGCGGGCGCCTGGGCGCGACCCGAAGGGCAGCGCTGTTCCGCCCACAGAGTGCGTCAAACCGCTCGCCCGATGCCCCACATCGCGCTGCGCGCCGTTCCTACCCTGTCGGCCGGACAGCGCCGCGCAGACCATGAACGTGGTGAGAAATGCGGGCGAGGACCGCCTGGTTCCGGCGCCGCGCGCTGCATCAACGAGGACGGTGTCATAGAATCCCGGACGTGACTTCCGCCGCAGGGCCACGCCGGCCGGTGGGGAGCGCCGGCCCGAAAGGCTGCGTTGCCCCGCTACGTAATCGAGGAACGTAATCATGCACGTCTTCAGTGCCGAAGAGACCCGAGACCTGCTGCCGTTCGATGCGCTGATCGAGGCGCTGCGGGAGATGTTCCGGGCCGGCGCCGCCGCGCCCTTGCGCCATCACCACGCCATCGCGCTCGACGGGCAGCCGGACGCGGCGCTGCTCCTGATGCCCGCGTGGAACCCGGCGGGCCTCGGCGGGGTCAAGATCGTGAACGTCAATCCGGGCAACGCGGCCATCGGAATCCCCTCGGTGTCCTCGTCTTATCTTCTCTTCGATGCGAAGACCGGGCGGCACCTGGCGGCGCTGGATGGCGGCGAGCTCACCGACCGGCGCACCGCCGCTACCGCCGCACTGGCGGCGAGCTATCTGGCGCCCGTGGACGCGCGCCGGCTGCTGGTGGTCGGCGCCGGATGCGTCGCCGCCAACCTGGCGGACGCGTTTCGTGCCGTGCGTCCGATCGAGGACGTCACGGTCTGGAACATCAATGCGGAGAATGCCGACAAGCTGGCGCGAAGGCTGAACGGCGCGGGGTTTCGCGCCGCGGCCGCGACGGATCTCGAGGCTGCGGTCGCGGACGCCGACATCATCAGCTGTGCAACGCTGGCAATCAACCCCCTGATCGCGGGCGCGTGGCTCAGGCCTGGACAGCATCTCGACCTGATCGGCAGCTTCAGGCCCCACATGCGCGAAGCCGACGACGCGGCGGTGCGCCGCGCGCGCGTCTACATCGATACGGAAGGAGCCTTGAAGGAGAGCGGCGACATCATCGGGCCGATCCAGTCCGGCGCGCTGACGGAGAAGGCGATCGCGGGCGACCTGACGGGCCTCTGCCGGGGAACCGTCGCCGGCCGCGGCGACGAACAGGAAATCACGCTCTTCAAGTCCTCTGGATCCGCGCTCGCAGATCTCGGGACCGCGACACTCGCCCACGCGAATTTCGGGGAGGACACATGATCGGCGGCAATAGGCCCGATGTTCAGTTGACTAGTGTCGATAGACACCATACATATGACGCGTGATCAGGTCCTTTCGGCATCGCGGTTTGAAGGAGCTATACGAGCAGCATCGTTCAGCGAAGGTGGCTCAGCAGCACGTCGGGAAACTTCTGCGAATTCTGACTGCCCTGGACCAGAGCCGTGGTCCCGAGGGAATGGACATTCCTGGCTTTCGGCTTCATCCGCTCAAGGGCCGCCTGCAGAGGCATTATGCCGTATCCGTCTCCGCCAACTGGCGGGTGACGTTTCGGTTCGAAGACGGACACGCCGCGGATGTCGACTACCTGGACTACCACTAGGAGACCCTACGATGGCCATGAAGAACCCCGTGCATCCCGGTGCCATCGTTCGCGAAGACTGCCTGAAGCCATTGGGTCTCACCGTTACCGAAGGCGCGAGGCGGCTCGGCGTCGGGCGCCAGACGCTTTCCAATCTGGTAAACGAGAAGGCGTCGGTCTCCATCGAGATGGCCTATCGCCTGTCGAAGGCCTTCGGCTCGACGCCGGAGACATGGCTTGGCATGCAGTTGGCCTTCGATCTGGCGCAGTCCCGCCACCTTGAGCAGACGATACAGGTTGAGCGCATTAGCGCTGCCTAGTGTCTCGCTTGAGAAGCTTCTATCCACATGCACGGCATCCCGAATACGTCATGGCCGCACTCGTTGCGGCCATCCACGTGTTTGCCTGGCGGCGGGTGGCCCTTGCTGAGAGAGATGCCCGGATCAAGTCCGGGCATGACGACATTTGGTAGGGGCTCAGGTTCTACAGGGCAGCGCCGCCGTCTCAGACCGTAGGGGTCACCAGCGTCAGCCGCCCGCCCCGTCCCGTCGCGCCCGTGCGGCGATGAGGTCGAGCCAAGCGTCGCCCACGCGGTAGCAGAAATCGTGCGAGGCGAAGTGGTGGAGCTGCAGCTGGTGCGGCAGCGCGTCGGGCAGCGTCGGATAGTGGGTGGGCACGATCTCGTCGGAGATCGAGACCCAGTGCGTCATCATCTCCGGCGTTACCTCGAAGTGGGGCTGGAAGGAATAGGTCGCTGCCCCGATGCGGAAGGCCTGGTTGGGCACCTCCTCGCCCACCATGAGCCGGGTAGCGCCCTCGGGAATGTCGAAGGTCTGGCTGTGGAACTCGGCGAGGTGGACGGGATTGTCGAAACCCTGGCCGAGCAGCGGGTCGGTCTCCGCCGCCTGCGTCAGCCGGATCGGCACGAAGCCCACCTCGGGCACATCCACGTCGTAGCAGCGCCCGCCGAAGGCGCGCGCGACGATCTGCGAGCCGAGGCAAACGCCGAGCACCGGCTTCTCCGCCTCGGTAAAGCGCCGCACCAGCGCCGCCGCGTCCTCGAGCCAGGGATGCTCCTCCACGTGGCCTGCGTGCATGGCGCCCCCCATGAGAAGGAAGCCGTCGTAGCCCGAGTCGTCCTCGGGCAGCCGGTGGTCGGCATCGAGGTGCGGCATGCAGGCCTCGAAGCGGACGCCGCGCCGCGCCGCCGGCTCCTCCAGGTAGCCCGGCCCGGAGTTGTCGTGGTTCTGCAGGAGGAGGATACGCACCGGCGGTCAGCCTTCACGCCAGAAGCGCTTGAAGCTGTCGGCCGTGACATCGGGGTCGCGGCAGAAGTCGATGATCGCCTGCTCCTTCCTGGTGACCGCGACCGCCGCCTCCAGTATCTGCGGCACAAGCTCGGGCGGGACGACGACGGCGCCGTTGACGTCGGCATGAATGAGCGTGTCGGTGCGCGCGTAGAGCCCGGCGACGTTGACCTCGCAGTCGAAATCCACCCGGTGATAGTCGGCGCGGTTGGGCCGGATGCCGCCGTGCAGAACCTGGAAGCCCTCGGTCATGCCGGCCACGTCGCGGACGGCGCCGTTGGTGATAAGGCCGATGCAGCCGAGCGCGCTGTGCATGAAGCTCATCACCTCGCCGAAGAGGGCGTTGGTGGCGGCGTGGGGCGTGTCGCCGTCCTGCACCACGACGATGCGGGGCTCAGGCCCGGCAGCAACGTAGTCGAACCAGGCGAGGTCCTGCGCCTTCTCAGCCTCGGCGTCGAGGCCGCCGGGCTCCAGCGTGCGGTAGAGCGTGGTGCGCGCGAAGCCCACCATCGGCGGCAGGTCGGGGCGGGCGCACTGGAGCGTCGCCTTGGTCGAGCGCCCCGCCGCCTGCGGCGCGATCGCGAGCAGCGCGTTGCAGATGGTGGGCGTGTCGTAGCGGCCGAGCGCCGCGAGGTCGATGTCGTGAGCGGTCATGCGATCCTCCCCGCCCCCTCTTAGCGGCCGTGCCGCCCGGTGACAACGTGTGCGGCCTTGCGCGCGGCGCGACCCGCCGCCACCATCGGGCAAACCAAGGGGTGACGCGTATGAGCATCAAGATCGAGTGCATCCTCGACTGCGAGAACCACCTGGGCGAAGGCCCGGTGTGGGACGTGGACGAAGGCCGGCTCTACTGGGTGGACGGCACCGGGCGCCGGGTCGGCAAGCCCGAGCTTTGGCGCATGGACCCGCGCACGGGCAAGGTCGAGAACTGGACCCTCGGCGAGCACGATGTCGGCGCGATGGCGCTGCGTGCCGGCGGCGGCGCGGTGATGGCGCTCGACGACGGCTTCTACTTCTTCGACTACGACAAGGCGGAGATGGAGCTGATCACCAAGGTCGACGCCGAGCAGCCGCGCACCCGGCTCAACGACGGCAAGTGCGACCGGCGCGGGCGCTTCTTCGCCGGCGGCATGGACGACAAGGAGGAGCTTACCATCTGCGGCCTGTGGCGGCTCGACCCCGACCTCAGCGTCACCAAGGTGGACGGCGGCATCATCTGCACCAACGGCCCATGCTGGAGCCCGGACGACAAGACCTTCTACCTGGCCGACAGCTTCCAGGAGGAGTTCTGGGCCTTCGACTACGACATCGAGACCGGCACGCTCTCCAACAAGCGGGTGTTCGCCTCGACCAAGGACGACGCCGGCGTCGCCGACGGCTCCACCGTGGACGAGGAAGGCTGCCTCTGGAACGCGCAGGTGATCGGCGGCGAGCTGGTGCGCTATGCGCCGGACGGCTCGGTGGAGCGCCGCATCGGGATGCCGGTGAAGAACGTTACCAGCGTGATGTTCGGCGGCGACAACCTCGACGTGCTCTACGTCACCTCCATGGCCCGCGTGCAGCACCCGGCGGTGCACGACATGTTCCAGGTAGAGGCCAAGCCGCAATTCCTCGCCGGCGGCCTGTTCGCGGTCACCGGCCTCGGCATCAGGGGGATTCCGGAGCCCCGCTTCGCGGGGTGAGCAGCGCTTGAATTATCGGGCGCTATTGCGCGCCAACGCCGGCACTACCGATTGCAGCCTCTACCCAATGTATCTATAATGTAGATACTCAAGGAGGATCGTTCATGGGCGCAACTCAGCATGTTCGGAAATGGGGGAGCAGCTTGGCAGTGCGCATCCCCAAGGCCATCGCCGAGCAATGGGGAGTGTCAGAAGGTTCCGTCATTGATATGGCCTCACACGGCGATCGAGTCGTGATGCGGAAGAGAACGTACGACCTCGACGACCTGTTGAGCCGCGTTACCGACGACAATCTGCATCCCGAGCAGGACACAGGAGATCCCCAGGGCAATGAGCAATGGTAGAGACAGAATATGTCCCGGACACGGGGCATATCGTATGGCTCGCGTTCTCGCCCCAAGCCGGACATGAACAAGCCGGGCACCGTCCTGCCCTTGTGTTAAGCCCGCAGAGCTACAACGGAAAGACCGGGATGGGACTGTTCTGCCCCATCACCTCCAGGGTGAAGGGATATCCCTTCGAAGTCGCGCTTCCCGCCGCTGGTCGAGTGACTGGTGTCGTCCTTTCCGACCAAGTCAGGAGCCTGGATTGGCGGGCCCGTCACGCCCGTTTCGCGACCGAGGCGCCGCCGGAAGTGGTCAGCGACGTGCGCGCAAAGCTGTCCGTGCTCTTGGGTTAGAAAGGTCGGAATGCACTTCGCCGGCTGAGCGGCGGGCGCCTCAGGTCTTGCGAATAAAATTGTCGGCGTAGGACTTGGGCCGGATGGGGCGCGACTGCGGCTCGTCCACGACGTAAGCGAAGCCCTTGCGCTTGGCGTAGGCGATTGCCTGCTGCTTGGTCGCGAAGCTCAGCTTGACCTGCTGGGTGGTGTCGTCCGAGCCGGTCCAGCCCATCAGGCTGTCTACCGCGCGGTTGCCGCGCGGCGCGTGCTCCAGCACCCAGCGGTTGGTCTTCGCCCGGCCCGACTGGGTCGCCGTCTTCGCCGGCCTGTAGATGCGCACGTCCATCGCCCGGCCTCATAGCGCGGCCGCGCGATGGCGGCAAGCCTCGGTCAGTTCATTTCCCTCAGTCGGCGGGCGCTGGCTTAATCATTTCCCTCAAGCGCCGGGCGCTCGCTCCGCTCGCTTGGCTTTCGCGCCATTAGGCGCGGCGCGCGGTCGCGCGCTCCGGGCCTGACGGCCCGGGGCTGAAGCCGCCTACGCCGAGGCGCTGGGACGCTCGCCGACTTCGGCGAACCAGCGGGCGACGTTGGCGCAGTCCTCGGGAATTTCGATCTCGGCGCGCTTGGAGAAGTCGATCGTTATGAACGCCGTGATGTCGGCGATGGAGAACCTGTCGCCGGCGAGATGGCTGCTCTCCGCGAGGCGGCCGTCGAGCTTGGCGAAGAAGCGCCCCATGAGCTGCCTGCCGCGCTCGGCCAGCGCCGGGATCTGGGGAACCCCGCCGGTCACGCCGGCCACCCCGCGACCCTCGAACATGGGCGCGCTGTTGCGCAGCGCATCGACGGCCGCGAGATAGCCCTCCAGCTCCGCCTGCCGGTTCCACATCTCGATGACCGCCTTCTCCTTGGCGTCGCGGCCCATCAGGTTGGGCTCGGGATGGGTTTCCTCCAGATAGCGGCAGATCGCCACCGATTCGCCGAGGCAGGTGCCATCGTCGAGCACCAGCGTGGGCACCACGCAGTTGGGGTTCACGGCGCGGTACTCGTCGGTGAACTGCTGCCGCTCGCGGGTGTTGATCTGGACGGAGGGAATCTCGATCCCCTTCTCGGCGATGAACATGCGCACCCGGCGCGGGCCGGGCGCGAGCGAAAATTCATAGAGCTTCATGTGGTGGTTCTCCCTTGATGGCCGCTGCCGGGTCAGAGCGTCTTCCAGTCCACGGACTGCTCCCAGGCGTGGGCGGCGCGGTAGATCGTCGCTTCGTCGAAGTGCCTGCCGATCAGCTGGAGGCCGACCGGCAAGCCGTCGTTCAGGCCGCATGGAATCGTGAGCGCCGGGTGGCCGGTGATGTTGTGGCAGGCGGTGTTGGTCAGCATCTCGTGGGCACGCTGAATGTAGAGGTCGATCGGCGCGTCCGCCGGCGCAAGGGGCGTCGCCACGATGGGCAGCGTCGGCATGACCAGCACGTCGCACTCGCCGAGCGCCCGGTCGTAGGCCGCACGAATGCGGCGGGCGATGTTCTGCGCCTTGCCGTAGTAGCGCCCGCCGTACTGGTTCAGCATGTATTGGCCGAGCAGGATCGCGTACTTGAGCGTGTGCGGGAACTCGTCGGCGCGCTCGCGCCAGCGGGCGTAGCGGTCGATCAGGCTGGTGACGAAAAGGCCCTTCCAGTTCGTGCCGAAGCCGTTGCCGTTGATCATGAAGTCGACCGTGCCCTCGAGCCCGATCGGGGTCCAGACGGCGCCGCTGACCAGATGCTCCGGGATGTTGATCTCGCGCACGGTGGCGCCGATTGCCTCGTATTGAGCGATCGCGGCGCGGACCGTCTCGTCCACGGCGGGCTCCGAGTTGGGGTGGCCGAAGCCTTCGGTCACGACGCCGATGGTCATCCCCTCTGCGCCCTGGCCGAGCGCGGCCGTGTAGGCCGGAATTTCGGGCACGCCGATCTGGCGCGGGTCGAGCCCGTCGCTGCCGGCGATCGCCTCCAGCAGCAGCGCGTTGTTGGCGACGGTGTCGGTCATGGGGCCGACGTGATCGATGGTGAGCTCGATGGGCATGACGCCGGTGTAGGGCACGAGGCCGTGCGTCGGCTTGAGCCCGACGATGCCGCACATGGACGCCGGTATGCGGATCGAGCCGCCCTGGTCGCCGCCGATCGCCATCTCCACGTCGCCGGCCGCGACCACCGCGCCGGAGCCCGACGAGGAGCCGCCGGAGGTGTAGCCCCGCTTCCAGGGATTGTGGACGGGGTTGCCGGTGGCATTGGTGTGGCTCGCGCCGGAGAAGCACAGGTACTCGCAGGCGGTCTTGCCCGCGATCTCGCCGCCCGCATCGAGGATTCGGCTCACCACCGTGGCGTCCACCTCCGGCACGTAGCCTTCGAGCACCGAGGCGCCGTTCATCATCGGCACGCCGGCGACGCAGACGTTGTCCTTGATGCCGACCCGCCTGCCGGCGAGCGGGCCCTCCGCTGCGCCCTTGATCGCGGTCTTCCAGTACCAGCCGTTGTGCGGGTTCTCGTCGCCCGTGGGCCGGTGGCCGGGAACGCGCGGGTACTTCACTTCCGGCAGTTCGTCAGACATGGAGTCCACAACGCCGTAGCCCGCGAGCATGGGCTGCATCGCCGCGAGATACTGGGCGGCCTCGTCCTCCGAGAGGCTCATCCCGAGCTGCGCGCCGACCTCGACGATCTGGTCCGTGGTGGGTGCTTTGATCGCCATGACTGCCCTCCCCTCGCCGCCCGATCCAGAGCCGGCTTCGGCGCTAATTATTCAATCAAATAAGATGGTTATGCGAAATTGGGTTCGTTTTGTAATTTCGAGTTTTTCACCGCGGCCAGCCTCCGCCCTAGGCCGTCGCTTCCACCGCCGGCGCGCCGTAGAGCTGGCGGGCGCGGACCTCGAAGGCGCGCACCATGCGGTCCACGGCCTCGGCGAAGAGCGCGCTCATGACCCGCCTCAGAAGCCTGGAGCGGAACTCGAAATCGACGAAGAAATCGACCTCGCAGCCGTCAGTGCGCTCATCGAAGCGCCAGCGGTTGACCATGTGGTGGAACGGCCCGTGGGTGTGGTTCACCTCGATCCGATACTCGTCGCGGTGAAGCTGCATCCGCGAGCCGAAGCGCTCGCGGAGCATCATGAAGCCGATCAGCATGTCGGCCTCCACGATGCCGGGCTCGCCGGGCACGCGCCTGGTCACGCGGGTGCCGAGACACCAGGGCAGGAACTCGGGGTAGCACTCGACCTCGGCCACCAGATCGAACATCTGGTCCGAGCTGTAGGGCATGAAGCGGCGCTCGACGTGCTGCGGCATTGGGAGCGCCTTCAGGCGCCAGAAGGGGACGCGGCCGCGTCGGCGGCGAGCTTGGCCTCGCGGTTGGCCCGCAGGGTCTGAAAATCGTCGCCAGCGTGATAGGAGGAGCGCGTGAGCGGCGAGGACGAGACCATCAAAAAACCCTTGGCGTAGGCCAGCCGCTCGTACTCGGCGAACTCGTCCGGCGTGACGTAGCGCATCACCTCGTGATGGCGTTCGGTCGGGCGCAGGTACTGGCCGATGGTGAGGAAATCCACGTCCGCCGAGCGCAGGTCGTCCATCACCTGGAGGATCTCGCGGCGCTCTTCGCCGAGCCCCACCATGACGCCGGACTTGGTGAAGATCGAGGGATCGCAGCGCTTCACCGTGTCCAGCAGGCGGAGCGAGTGGTAGTAGCGCGCACCGGGCCTGACCTGGGTGTAGAGGCGCGGCACGGTCTCCAGGTTGTGGTTGTAAACGTCGGGCTTCGCACCCGTCACCGCCTCGATGGCGCCGGGCTTGTTGCGGAAGTCCGGCGTCAGCACCTCGATGGTGGTCTCGGGCGCGGTCTCCCGCAGGCGCTCGATACAGCGCACGAACTGGAAGGCGCCGCCGTCGTCGAGATCGTCACGGTCCACCGACGTGATGACCACGTGGTCGAGCCCGAGCGATCCGACCGCCTGCGCGAGCTCGTCCGGCTCGTGCGGGTCGAGCTGGTCGGGCCGACCGGTGGCGATGTTGCAGAAGGCGCACGCGCGGGTACAGACCGAGCCCAGGATCATCACCGTCGCGTGGCCCTTGGCCCAGCACTCGCCGATGTTGGGGCACGCCGCCTCCTCGCACACGGTGTTCAGCCGGTGCGTGCGCATCAGCTTCCGCGTCGCGTTGTACTCGGGCGAGGTCGGCGCCTTGACCCGGAGCCAGCGCGGCTTGGGCTCGCGGTCGCTACGGGACTTCAGCGGTGTGACCTGCGACTCAGCCATGCTCGGCTCCTCGGCTTCCCACCTAGATGTGGATGACGCGCCCATAGGCGTCAAGCACCGATTCGTGCATCGCCTCGGATAATGTGGGGTGCGGGAAGATCGTCTCGACAAGGTCCGCCTCGGTGCACTCCAGCGAGCGGGCGACCGTGTAGCCCTGGATCAGCTCGGTCACCTCGGTGCCGATCATGTGGGCGCCGAGCAGCTCGCCGGTCGCCTCGTCGAACACGGTCTTGACCATGCCTTCGGGCTCGCCCAGCGCGATCGCCTTGCCGTTGCCGATGAAGGGGAAGCGCCCGACGCGCACCGCGTGCCCCGCCTCCTTCGCCGCGGCTTCGGTGAGCCCGACCGAGGCGACCTGGGGCCGGCAATAGGTGCAGGCCGGCACCCGGCTCGTGTCCAGCGGGTGCACGCCGTCTGCGCCCGCGATCTTCTCCACGCAGAGCACGCCCTCGTGGCTTGCCTTGTGGGCGAGCCAGGGCGGGCCGGTGACATCGCCGATGGCATAGACGCCGGGCTCACCGGTCGCCATCCAGGGGTCGGTCTGGATGTGGCCCTTCTCGACCACGACGCCAGTGCCCTCCAGCCCGACGTCCTCGACGTTGCCGACGATACCGGCGGCGAGGATCGCGCGATCGAACGTGGCGTTCCCGGTCTCGCCGTCCGCGGTCTCGATGGCGGCCTGCACCGCGCCGCCGCTGGCCGCGAGGCTGGTCACCCGCGCGCCGGTGTGGATGGTCATGCCCTGGCCCTCGAATGCCTTGAGGGCGGCGGCCGAGATTTCCTCGTCCTCCACCGGCAGCACGCGCGGCAGGATCTCGACCACGGTGACGGCGCTGCCGAGGTCGGCATAGAAGCTCGCGAACTCCATGCCGATGGCGCCGGCGCCGATCACCAGCAGCGAGGCCGGGTGCGCGCGCGGCACCATCGCCTCCTTGTAGGTCCAGATCGTCTCGCCGTCGGGCTCCATACCGGGCAACACGCGCGCCCTGGCGCCGGTGGCGAGAATGATGTGGGCCGCGCGGACGGTCTCGACTGCCCCGTCCTCCTTGGTCACCTCGAGCGTGCCGGAGCCGGCCAGCCGGGCATGCCCCTCGATCACCGCGATGCCGTTCTTCTTCATCAGGTAGGCCACGCCGCGGGAGAGCTGGTCCGCGACCTTGCGGGAATGGGCGACCACCTTCTCGATATCGACCGAGACGTCGCCCACGGTAATGCCGAAGTCGCCGAGCCGGCCGAGGGTGTGGCGCAGCTCCGAGACCCGGAGCAGCGCCTTGGTCGGGATGCAGCCCCAGTTGAGGCAGATGCCGCCGAGCCGCTCGCGCTCGACCACGGCGGTCTTCAGGCCGAGCTGGCTCGCCCGGATTGCCGCGACATAGCCGCCGGGGCCGGTGCCGACGATGACAACGTCAAAGGACGGATCGGCCATGATGTCCTCCGGTCTGGTCTGCGTGAGGGGGGCCGTTATGGCCCTCCCAAGCTAGAGAAGCATGGTGAGCGGGTCTTCGATCAGGCCCTTGAACGCCTGCATGAACCGGGCGCCGAGCGCGCCGTCGACCACGCGGTGATCGACCGAGAGCGTGCACGACATCATGGTGGCGACGGCGAGCGCGCCGTCCCTGACCACCGGCCGCTGCTCGGCGGTGCCGACGGCGAGGATCATCGACTGCGGCGGGTTGATGATCGCCGCGAACTCCTTGATGCCGTACATGCCGAGGTTGGAGACGCTGAAGGTGCCGCCCTGATACTCCTCCGGCGCGAGCCCCATGGGCTTGGCGCGGGCGCGCCCGGCGAGCTCCTTCACCTCGGCCGAAATCTCGGCGAGCCCCTTGCCGTCGGCATTGCGCACGATGGGCGTCACCAGCCCGTCCTCGATGGCAACGGCCACCGAGACATCGGCGCTCGCGTATTGCCGGAGCGCGCCGTCCACCCACGAGGCATTGGCGGCCGGGACCTTGCGCAGCGCGAGCGCCGCGGCGCGGATCACGAAGTCGTTGACCGAGAGGGCGTAGTCGTCCGAGCGCTCGTTGAGCTGGGCGCGGGTCTCCAGCAGCGCATCGACCGCGCAGTCGACCGTCAGGTAGAAGTGCGGGACCTCGCGCTTGGCCTCCTGCAGCCGCTGCGCGATGACCTTGCGCATGGTGCTGGCCGGCGCGTCCTGGTAGGCAGCAGGAGCGGCAGGCGCCGCGACCGGCGCCGCAACGGGTGCAGCCGCCGCCGGAGCGGGCGCGGCAACTGCAGGCGCGGCCGCCGCGGCGGCGATCGCCGCCTCGACATCGACCTTGACGATTCGCCCGTTCGGGCCGGTGCCGGCGATGGCCTCCAGCGCGAGGCCGGCCTGCTTGGCCATGCGGCGTGCCAGCGGGCTCGCGAAGATGCGTGCGCCGGGCTCGCGCGCGGGCGCAGGCGGTGTCGCGCCGTTGCCACCGGGCGCTGGTGCGGCCGGGGCTGCCGCCGGTGCGGGCTCAGCCGCCGGCTCGGCCGGCGCGGCAGCGGGCGCCGCTGCTGCGGGGGCTGCAGCCTCAGCGCCCTCGAGAGCCGACGAGTCCTCGCCCTCTTCCAGGATCAGCCCGATGACCGCGTTCACCGGCACCGCCTCGGTACCGGCGGGGGCGACGATCCTGGCAAGCGTGCCCTCGTCGGTGGCCTCCACCTCCATGGTCGCCTTGTCGGTCTCGATCTCGCACAGAATGTCGCCGGCCTGGACCGAGTCTCCCTCGTTCTTGAGCCAGCTCGCGACGTTGCCCTCGGTCATCGTCGGCGAGAGCGCCGGCATGAGAATCTGGATCGGCATGTCGTCTCCCTATTCCTGATAGCAGACGCGGCGGACGGCGTCGGCGATGTCTTTCGCGCCCGGCAGGGTCGCGGCTTCGAGATTGGCGGCGTAAGGCATCGGCAGGTCGGCGCCCGAGACCCGCGCGACCGGCGCGTCGAGCATGTCGAACGCCTGCTCCATGACCAGCGCGGCGACCTCGGCGCCGATGCCGGCGAAGGGCCAGCCCTCCTCCACCGTGACCAGGCGGTTGGTCTTCTCCACCGAGGCCAGCACCGCCGCGCCGTCGAGCGGGCGGAGCGAGCGCAGGTCGATGACTTCGGCCTCGATGCCCTCTGCGGCGAGCGTCTCCGCCGCCTCCAGCGCGCGGCCCACCATGATCGAGAACGCGGCTACGGTGACATCGCTGCCGGCGCGGGCGACCGCGGCCTGGCCGATGGGCACCAGGTGATCGTTGCCTTCGGGCACCTCGAAGCTCTGGCCGTAGAGCAGCTCGTTCTCCAAGAACACCGCCGGGTTGGGATCGCGGATGCAGGACTTCAGCAGCCCCTTGGCGTCGGCCGCCGAATAGGGCGCAATTACCCGCCAGCCGGGCACGTGGGCGAACCAACTCGCGTAGCACTGGGAGTGCTGCGCCGCGACCCTTGCGGCGGCGCCGTTGGGTCCGCGAAAGACCACCGGCACCGGCAGCAGGCCGCCGGACATGTAGAGCGTCTTCGCGGCCGAGTTGATCAGATGGTCCATCGCCTGCATGGCGAAGTTGAAGGTCATGAACTCGACGATGGGCTTCAGCCCGCCCATGGCGGCGCCGACGCCGATGCCGGCGAACCCGGCCTCGGTGATGGGCGTGTCGATCACGCGCCCCGCACCGAACTCGTCGAGCAGCCCTTGGCTCACCTTGTATGCGCCCTGGTATTCCGCCACCTCCTCGCCCATGAGGAACACGTCGGGGTCGGCCCGCATCTCCTCCGCCATCGCGTCGCGGAGCGCCTCTCGAACGGTCTGCTGAACCATGTGGGGCGGCGTCCTGCGCGGCTCTCAGGCGCTGACCACGATATCGGCGTCGAGGGAGACCGGCGCGGGCTCCGGCGCTTCCTGCGCGAAGTCGGCGGCCTCGTTGACGATGGCCTTGATCTCCCGGTCGATCTCCTTAATGGCGTCCTCGTCGGCGTGGCCGCCGTCGATCAGGGCCTGGCGCGCCTGCTCGATGGCATCGCGCTCCTTGCGCACCTTGCTCACCTCATCGCGGCTCCGGTACTTGGCTGGGTCGGACATCGAATGGCCGCGGTAGCGGTAGGTCATCATTTCGAGCAGCAGCGGCCCGTTGCCCGCCCGCAAGCCCGCGACGGCCTCCTGCGTCGCATGGTAGACCGCCGCTACGTCCATGCCGTCGACCCGCCCGCCGGGAATGCCGAAGGCCGCGCCGCGCTCGTGGAGCTCCGACACCGCCGCCGAGCGCTCCACCGCCGTGCCCATGGCGTACTGGTTGTTCTCGATCACGAAGAGGACGGGGAGCTGCCAGAGCGCCGCCATGTTGAAGGCCTCGAACACCTGGCCCTGATTGGCAGCACCGTCGCCGAAGTAGGTGACGGAGATGCGGTCCGAGGCGCGGTACTTGTGGGCGAAGCTGAGGCCGACGCCGAGCGGCACCTGGGCGCCGACGATGCCGTGGCCGCCGTAGAAGCCGCGCTCGGGCGCGAACAGATGCATCGAGCCGCCCTTGCCCTTGGAGGAGCCGGCAGCACGCCCGGTGAGTTCCGCCATGACCTCCTTGGGCGGAACGCCCGCGATCAGCATGTGGGCGTGGCAGCGATAGCCTGTGATGACCGAATCGCCGGGCCCGAGCGCGTATTGGATGCCGGTGACCACCGCCTCCTGCCCGATATAGAGGTGGCAAAAGCCGCCGATCAGCCCCATGCCATAGAGTTGGCTCGCCTTCTCCTCGAAGCGGCGGAGCAGCAGCATGTCGCGGAACGCGCGATGCAGCGTCTCCGGCTCCATCGCGGCCTCGCGAGCGGGTGCAGTCCCACTCCGGGCCCGTTTCCTGGCAGTCGCCATTCCTGTCCTCGCCTCCGACGCCCGCTCCACCCATCACGTAATCGGCTGGCGCGGAACGTCAAGGCACGCTAGGTCAATCGGGGTCGGCTGACAAGGGGAAGGCAACAGTTACTTGCCATGACAAGGGATTTGGCCGCTCGACGCTAGAGCGTGTCCGGCTTTGACGGACGCGCGACAGGCCGCGACCGCGGCCCGCCGCTTATGCGGCGCCATCGCGCGCCTGCGCGCGTGGACGCGCGACGCGGAGGCGCCGGCCGCAGGCCGGCTGCCGTGAGCGAGAAAATGCGCTTACTCGTTCGTGCCGGAGCCCGACGGGCGGTCGTGGAAGATGATCTCCTCGTCCGGGTGGCCGAGGTTGAGCATCCGGCGGGCCTCCTGATCCAGCAGATCGAGGTCCAGGTTGTCGCTCCGAAGATGGGAGACACGGTGCTCCAGCTTGCGCCGCTCCTCGGCAAGCGCGCCCACCTCGGCGCGGGTCCGCTCCACCTCGGCGGAGCGCTCGACCCACCGGAGCAGCCCGCGCTCGCCCTGCACGCTCTGGTAGCCGACATAGAGCAGGCCCAGCGCGCAGGTGAGCAGCACGATGATGGTCCGGTAGCGAACGCGGGCGAATCGCTCGGCCATGGCGCCACGACATCAACCCCGCCGCCCACGCCTGTCAAGACAGCAGTGCTGGCCTAAATCGGTGGGGCGCAGGCTGACGCCCGCCCGGTCAAACGCTGCGCAGGACCGAGCGGCCGGCGTAGCGGGCGGTGTCGTCCAGCCCCTCCTCGATGCGGATGAGCTGGTTGTACTTGGCGGTGCGGTCGGTGCGCGACGGCGCGCCGGCCTTGATCTGACCGCATCCGGTCGCGACCACGAGGTCGGCGATGGTGGTGTCCTCGGTCTCGCCCGAGCGGTGCGACATGACCGCGCCGAAGCCGCTCCGGAGCGCGAGGGCGACCGTCTCCAGCATCTCCGTGAGCGTGCCCACCTGGTTGACCTTGACCAGGATGGCGTTGGCCGCACCCTCCGCGATGCCGCGCCCGAGCCGCGCCGCGTTGGTGACGAACAGGTCGTCGCCGACCAGCCGGACGCGCGCGCCCAGCGCCTGCGTCAGCGCGGCCCAGCCATCCCAGTCGTCCTCGGCGAGGCCGTCCTCGATGGAGGCGATGGGGTAGCGCCCCACCAGGTCCTCGTAGTAGGCGACCATCCCGCCGGCATCCAGGGTCCGCCCCTCGCCCGCGAGCCGGTAGGCGCCGTCCCGGTAGAACTCGCTCGCTGCCGCGTCCAGCGCGAGGTGCACGTCTTCGCCGGGCCGGTAGCCCGCCGCCTCGATGGCCTTCATCAGATGGCCGAGGGCGGCGTCGGTGCTGTCGAGCGCCGGCGCGTAGCCGCCCTCGTCGCCGACGTTGGTGGCATGGCCGGCGTCGGCGAGCCGCTTCCCCAAGGCGTGAAAGATCTCGGCGCCTACGCGCACCGCCTCCGCCGCGCTGCCGGCGGCGACCGGCATGACCATGAACTCCTGAACGTCGATGGCGTTGTCGGCGTGCGCCCCGCCGTTGAGGACGTTCAGCATCGGCACCGGCAGCAGCCGCGCGTCGACGCCGCCGACATAGCGGAAGAGCGGCTGATCAAGCTCGGCCGCCGAGGCGCGTGCGGCGGCGAGGCTGACGCCGAGGATGGCGTTGGCTCCCAATCGGCTCTTGTTCGCGGTGCCGTCGAGGGCGTTGAGCGTGGCGTCGATGCGGGCCTGCTCCGAGGATTCCATGCCGCTCAGCGCGGGAAAAATCTCCTCGTTGACCGCGCGCACCGCGTCCCGCACGCCCTTGCCGCCGAAGCGGGCGCCGCCGTCGCGCCGCTCCACCGCCTCGTGGGTGCCGGTGGACGCGCCGGAGGGAACCGCAGCGCGCCCCTCCGCGCCGCTCTCCAGCACGACATCGACCTCCACAGTCGGGTTACCGCGGCTATCGAGAATCTCCCGCGCAAGGATGTCGGTGATCGCGCCCATTCTCGCCCCCTCCCCTCGGCACCGGCCGCCCTTGATAAGAGCCGGGCGCGGGATGGGCAAGGCGCAGCGCGTCTGCCATGATCGCGCCGGCAAAATTGAGGGAGGCGGCGATGAAGGTGGTGGTTGCGGGCGCGAACGGGCTCACCGGGCGGATCGTGCTGAGAATGCTGGCGGAGGCCGGGCACGAGCCCGTCGCCATGATCCGGGATTTTTCTCAGCGCGATAAGCTGGAGCCGCTCGGCGCGGAGTGCCGGATCGGCGATCTGGAAAAGCCGGTGGGTTACGCCGTTCGCGGCTGCCGCGGCGCCATCTTCGCCGCAGGTTCGGGCTCCAAGACCGGGCCCGAGAAGACCACCGACGTGGACCAGAACGGGGCGATGGCCTTCATCGACACCTGCGCGCGCATGAATGCCCTCCGCTTCGTCATGCTGAGCTCGATTGCCGTCGACGAGCCGGAGCGCGGGCCCGAGAGCCTGCATCACTATTTCAGGGCCAAGGCGATCGCCGACAAGCACCTGCAAGCGAGCGGCCTGAACTACACCATCGTCAGGCCGGGCTTCCTCACCAACGAGACCGGCACCGGTGCTATTGCCACCGGCGACGACCTCGGCCCCATCGCGAAGGACACCCACTCCGTGAGCCGCGAGAACGTGGCGCGGGTGCTGGTGGATTGCCTCACCGCCGACAACACCATCGCGAAGACCTTCGAGATGATCGACGGCGAGACGCCCATCGCCGACGCGCTCGCCAAGCTCTAGGCGGACGCGCTCTAGCCCACCTCGAGGACGATACAGCCGGCGTCGTTGAGCGCGGCGGAGACGCCGGGCGGCACGACGCAGGTGGCGTCGTACTCCTCGACGATCAGCGGCCCCTCGCGGCGCTCCGCAAGGTCGGCACGGCCGATCACGGCGGCCTCGCGCCAGCCGTGCTCCGGGCCGAAATAGGCGCGCCGCGCGGCGGTTTCCTGCGCCGCCCCTGCCCCATGCTCGATGCGGGGCGGCGGCGCCGTGGGCCTGCGGCCCCGGCCCAGCACGCGTAGCGTCACCAGCTCCACCGGCTCCTCCGACCCCGCGCGGTGGCCGTAGGTGAGCTCGTGCTCCGCGTGGAAGGCCTCTTCCAGCGCAGCCAGCGCGGCATCGTCGAGCGGGCCGTCGGGCACCGGCACGGTGAGCTCGTAGGTCTGCCCCTGGTAGTGCAGGCTCGCGTGACGCTCGATCTGGCCGGCCTCCCCGCCGTAGCCGTCGGCGGCGAGCCTCTGCCGCGCGTCTTCCGCGAGCGCGTCCCAGCGCTCGTTGAGCGCCGCCTTGTCGATGCCCCGCAGAAGCTCCCGGAAGGTGCGCGAGAGGTGGTGCTCCACATCCGCCGTGAGCAACCCGAACGAGGAGAAGAGACCCGGTGCCTGCGGCACGACCACCCGCCGGATATCGAGGGCCTGCGCCATCGCGGCGCCGAACACCGGCCCGTTGCCGCCGAAAGCGACCAGCGTGTAGCCGCGTGGGTCGCGCCCGCGCTCGGTCGAGACCGCGCGGATGGCGCGGATCATGTTGGAGGCCACGATCCGGTGCGCGCCGTAGGCCGCCTCCTCCACCGAGACGCCGAGCGGCTCGGCGATCTGCGTGCGCAGGGCAGCGATCGCCTTGGCAGCGTCGATGGGGAGCGCCCCGCCCACGAGGTAGTCCGGATTGAGGTAGCCGAGCGCGACGTTGGCGTCGGTGATGGTGGGCGCGGTTCCGCCCTGGTCGTAGCACACGGGGCCGGGCTCGGCGCCCGCGCTCTCGGGCCCCACCTGCATGGAACCGCCGGCGTCGATGGCGATGAGCGAGCCGCCGCCCGCGCCCACCTCGGCGAGGTCAATGGCGGGCATCCGCACCAGGTAGCCGGCGCCGGTCAAGAGCCGGGAGCCGGTGAGGATGCCACCCCCCACCTGGAACTCGGCGGAGCGGCTGATGACGCCGCCCTCGATCAGCGCCGCCTTGGCCGTGGTGCCGCCCATATCGAAGGTGACGAGATCGTCCTGGCCGATGTCGCCGGCCATGGCGAGCGCGCCCACCACCCCGCCGGCCGGCCCGGATTCCACGATGTTGACCGGGCGCCGCGCCGCCTCGTCCGCCGAGGTCAACCCGCCGTTGGACTGCATGATGAGCAGGTGGGCCTTGGGGCAGCGCTCCAGGATCGCCTGGCGCAGCCGCTCCAGATAGGTGCGCACGATCGGGCTGATGTAGGTGTTGATCACCGTGGTGGAGGTGCGTTCGTACTCCTTGATCTCGGGCAGGACGTCGTAGCTGATGCAGACGGTGCAGCCCGGCGCCTTTTCGCGCACGATGGCCTCCAGCGCCCGCTCGTGCACCGGATTGTTGAAGGCGTTGATGAGGCAGACGGCGATCGCCTCCACCCCCTCTGCAAGCAGCCGGTCGACCACGGCGCGCGCCTCGTCGGCATCGAGGGCCGTCTGCACGTTGCCGCGGGCGTCGATGCGCTCGTCCACCACGGCGCGCAGGTAGCGCTCGACCAGGGGCGGCGGCTTCTCCCACGCGAGGTCGTAGAGCCGGGGCATCCTGAGATTGCGGATCTCCAGGATGTCCCGAAAACCCTTCGTGCCGATCAGGCCGGTACGCGCGCCCTTGCGCTCCAGCAGCGCGTTGCTGGCGACGGTGGTGCCGTGCGTGATCTCGGCGATCTCGGCGCCGTCGATGGCGTGCTCGGCGACGAGGGAAGCGATCCCCTCCATGATGGCGCGGGCATAGTCGTCGACGCTGGAGGAGATCTTGCGGGTGGCGACGGTGCCGTCCGCGCCGAGGAGAACGATATCGGTGAAGGTGCCGCCGATATCGACTCCGATGCGCCAGCCGCTCACGCCCCGCTCTCGGGCGCGCCGCTCCCCGTCTCGGGCATCTCGCCGCGCGAGACGGCGGGTAGCGCAGTCCACCCCCGCGCGGCCCGCAGCGCCGCCCGGCGCGCGTCGGTCGCGGCGTGATCGACCTGCCACGCGCCCCGGTCGACAATCACGCCATAGTCGTTGCGCGCGGTGGCATCGCCGATCAGCTCGTTGCGGAGGTCGCGCAGCACGGCGTGCGGGGCGCGCTCCAGCGGGTCGCCCCAGCCGCCCGCGCCCGCGAGTTCGTGGCGGAAGACGTCGCCGCGCAGGATGGTCTCGGTGAGCTTGCTCGGCAGCGGCTGCTCGTCCGGCCCCGGGTTCAGCACGTTGCGCGAGGGCTGGCCGGGGCTCCCGCCATAGAGCCCGTAGGGCCTGAAGGTGTGCCGGTCGGCCCGCACCTGGAGCAGGCCTTCTGCCTCCAGGAAGCGATAGTCGCGGCGGTAGGGCGTGCCGCCCCGGTAGCGGCCGGCGCCGGCGCGGTCGGGCACGAACTCGTAGGAGAGGATCTGCAGCGGCTGTTCGGTCTCGATCACCTCCACCGACTGCGACGCCATGTTGGCGAGGATGTTGGAGTTGCCTTCGAGGCCGTCGGCCCAGGGCCTGGCGCCCCAGGTGCCGCAGGTGAAATCGACGTAGATGAAGGGCTTACGCTCGGCGTCGTAGCCGCCGATGGTGATGCCCGTGTTGCCGCCGTCGGAGGCCGCGAAAACCTTGTCCGGCAGCAGCATGGCGAGCGCGCCGAAGGCGCAGTCCACCATGCGGAAGCCGGTGAGCCCGCGCGCCGCGCACGCCGCCGGCAGCACCGCGTTGGTGATGGTGCCGGGCGGCGCGGTGACGGTGATGGCGCGGAAGACGCCCTCGTTGTCCGGGATGCCCGGCGGCAGGACCGAGCGCACCGCCGTGTAGGTCGCAGCCTTGGTCCACGACAGCGTGCCGTTGATCGCGCCCTTGACCTGCGGCGAGGACCCCGCCCAGTCGGCGTGGAGGCTGTCGCCCTCCTTGCGGAAGGTCACGAACAGCCTGATCGGCTTGCCGCGGTCGATGCCGTCGTCGTCGATCCAGTCCTCGAAGCTCGCCTCGCCGTCGGGCAGCTCGCGGAGCGCCGCGCGCGTCAGCCGCTCGGCATAGTCGATGATCTCGCGCAGGTAGAAGCGCGTGGCCTCGGCGCCGTGCTGGCGCACCAGGTCGAGGAACTGGCGCTCGGCGATGTGGCAGGCGGCAAGCTGGGCACGCAGGTCGCCGAAGAGCTTGACCGGCAGGCGCACGTTCTTCTCGAGGATCGCGAAGAGGGTCTCGTTGCGCTTGCCGGCGTCGTAGAGGCGGAGCGGCGGGATGCGCACGCCTTCCGCGTAGATCTCGGTGGAATCCGAGGCATTGGAGCCCGCGACCCGGCCGCCGACATCGGCGTGGTGGCAGACCGTGGCGGCGAAGGCGAGGCGCTCGTCCCCGTCGAAGATCGGCTTGAAGATGAAGATGTCGGGCAGGTGCATGCCGCCGTCGAACGGGTCGTTCATCACGAAGATGTCGCCGGGGTGCATGTCGTCGCCGTAGTGGCGCAGCACCGATTGGATGGCGGTGGGCACCGAGCCGAGATGGCCCGGCAGGGTGAGCCCCTGCGCGATCAGGCGGCCGTCGCCGTCGGTAAGCGCGGTGGAGAAATCCATGTTGTCGCGCAGCACGCCGGAATAGGTGGTGCGGCAGACGGTGAGCGCCATCTCGTCCGCGATGGCGAAGATGGCGTTGCGGAAGAGCTCGAAGCCGAAGGGATCGCCCCCGCCCGCGTCGTTGGCCCCGGCGGCTGTGCTGGCTGCGCCTTCCGCCCCGCCGCGCTCGACCACTGCCTCCATACGCCCCTCCCCGCTTGGCGGCGATGATAGCGGGGGCCGGATGAGGGAGTCGACTCTGGCCGCTTCGAGGGCCGCTCCCTAGAATGGTGGGCAGGAAAGAGGGTTTGGGAACGGTCAGGCTGACTTATGGCCCAGGTAGCGGCTTCAGGGACGGCGACCACGCCTGTGCGCGCGGCGCACCGCATCGACCAGGCGGCGCTCGAGCGCCATCTGGGCGGGCACGTGCCGGAGGCCGTGCCGATCCGGGCCATCAGCCAGTTCGCGGCGGGGCAGTCGAACCCCACCTATCTGATCGAAGGGCCGGAGCGGCGCTTCGTGCTGCGCAAGAAGCCGCCCGGCACGCTGCTGCCCTCGGCCCATCTGGTGGAGCGCGAGTACCGCATCCTCGCGGCGCTGGCCGAGACCGACGTGCCCGTGCCGAAGGTCCACCACCTCTGCGAGGATCCCGAGATCATTGGCACGGCCTTCTACGTGATGGACCATGTGGAGGGCTCGGTGGACCAGGACCCGGCCTGGCCTGCGCTTAGCACCGACCAGCGCGGGGCGGCCTACGACTCAATGGCCGACGTTCTGGCACGGCTGCATGGCGCGGATTGGCGGGGGCTGGGCCTCGCCGACTTCGGCAAGGAGGGCAACTACATCGCCCGCCAGATCCGGCGCTGGTCCGGGCAGTACGAGGCTTCGCGCACCGACGAGATCCCGGAAATGGACCGCCTGCTGGCCTGGCTCCCCGACCACATCCCCGACGACGACGAGACCACCATCGTCCACGGCGATTACCGGCCCGGCAATCTGATCGTGCACCCGGACGAGCCCCGCGTCGCCGCGGTGCTGGACTGGGAGCTGAGCACCCTGGGCCACCCGCTGAGCGACCTCGCCCACAACTGCCTGGCCTTTTCGATCCCCCGGGGCGCGTCCGCGCTGCCGGGGCTCGGCGGCGCCGACTTCGAGGCGCTGGGGCTGCCGGCGGAAGAGGCCTACCGGGACGCCTATTGCGAGCGCGCGGGGCGCGGTCCGATCGCCGAGTGGCGCTTCTACATGGCCTTCGCCTTCTTCCGCATGGCGGCGATCTGCCAGGGAGTCTACGCGCGCGGCCTCAAGGGCAACGCGAGCGCGCCCAACGCGCACGAATACGGCGACCGCGCCCGCGCACTTGCCGAGCTGGGCTGGGGAAAAGCGTCTGGCAAAGGTTGAGCGGGGCGAGCCCGCTTAGACGCCGTAGTGCTCGCGGTACCAGGCGACGAAGCGGGGGATGCCCTCGGCGATGGTGGTCTTCGGCGCGTAGCCGTGGTCGCGCTGCAGCGCCGCGATATCCGCCCAGGTCTCCTCCACGTCGCCGGGCTGCATCGGCGCGTGCTCGACCACCGCCTTGCGACCGAGCGCCCGCTCAAGCTCGGCGACGAAGTCGGTCAGGGCCTCGGACCGGTTGTTGCCGACGTTGTAGAGGCGGTGGGGCGCGGCGCCGTCGCCTGACGGCGGTGCGTCGAGAACGCGCAAGACCGCCGGCACCACGTCGTCGATATAGGTGAAGTCGCGCTTCATGCGGCCGTGGTTGAAGAGTGTGATCGGCCGGCTCTCCAGGATCGACCGGGTGAACAGGAAATAGGCCATGTCGGGCCGCCCCCAGGGGCCGTAGACCGTGAAGAAGCGGAGCCCGGTGGCGGGCACGGCATGGAGATGCCCGTAGACGTGGCCGATCAGCTCGCCGGCCGTCTTGGTCGCCGCATAGAGGGAGACCGGGGAATCGACGCGGGCCTCGGTCGAGAACGGCGCCTCGGCAACGCCGCCGTAGACCGAGCTGGAGCTGGCGTAGACGATGTGCTCCAGCGCGGGCAGTTCGCGGCAGAGCTCCAGCAGCACCACCTGGCCCATCACGTTGGCCTGCACGTAGGCGTAAGGGTCGACCAGGGAATGGCGCACCCCGGCCTGGGCCGCCAGGTGGACCACCCCGGTGATCGCGCCGCGCTCCTGCGCGACCGCCGCGGCCATCGCCTCGCGGTCGGCGATGTCGGCGCGGGCGAAGGCGAAGCCCGCGTGTGCTTGCAGCAGGGCGAGCCGGGCCTGCTTGAGGCGCACGTCGTAGTAGGCGTTCAGATTGTCCACGCCGAGGACGCGCTCGCCGCGCGCGAGCAGCGCTTTGCAGACGTGGAAGCCGATGAAGCCGGCGGCCCCGGTCACGAGGATCGTCATCGGGCGGGCTACCCTCGGAAGAGACGCTCGATCGCGGCCGGCAGCTCGGCGAAGTCGTCGATCACGGCATCGGCCCCCAGGTCATGCGGCGGGATCGGGCTGTATCCGTAGGCCGTGACGATCGCCGCGACGCCCGCGCCTTGCGCAGAATCCACGTCGGCGGCGCTGTCGCCCACCATGACCGCGCGCTCCGGCCGGGTGCCGAGGGCCGTCAGCGCCTCCTGAACGTGGCCGGGATCGGGCTTGATCCTGGCGACCATGTCGCCGGCGAGCACCGCCTCGATATGGCGGTCGATCTCGAAGTGGGCGAGCAGGCGCCGCGTCGAGCGCTCACCCCTGTTGGTGCAGACGGCGAGCGCGATGTCGGCGTCGTGGAGCCGCTCGATGGTGGCCGCCACGGAGGGGAAGAGCTGCGCCCGCTCGGTCTCGATCTCGAAGTAGTAGGCGATGAGCCGCTCGATCAGGGTCCGGAGCGTGGCATCGTCGGGCCGCGTCGCGCCCTGGGAGTCGAACGCCGCGAGGAGGAGGCGCTTGGCGCCCTGGCCCGCGCGCTGGCGGAAGCGCTCGAACACGACCGGCGCGTGGCCCAGTTCCGTCAACAGCCGGTTGAGCGCCGCGATGAGATCGGGCGCGGAATCGACAAGCGTCCCGTCGAAGTCGACGAGAACCGCGTCCACATGCTCACGCATCGCGCGGATGGTGCGGGAACCCGCCCATGTTGACAAGGCGGCGCGAGGCCGCGGCGCGGGCGGGCATGGTATGATGGTCGGAGTCGCACGGCCCCACCGATCCGGCGCTGGATATCCCTGAACCAATGAGACATCGGGCGTGAGCCAAGCGGTCTCCCATCGCACACGTCGCCAGCGGGCGCGCACCCCACAGCGGAGGCGTGGGTGAGCGGGCTTGCCTGTGTGCTGCTCGCGGCGGGCAAGGGCACGCGCATGCGCTCGGCCCTGCCCAAGGTCCTGCATCCCTTGGCCGGGCGGCCGATGGTAGAGCACGCGCTGGCCATCGCCGGTTCGCTTGCACCGGAACGCACGGTGCTGGTGATCGGGCCGGAGCTCGAGGCTGCGGCTTCCGGCCTGGAGGGCGTTGGCGGCGCGGTTTCCTGCGTGGTGCAGGACGAGCCGCTCGGCACGGCGCATGCGGTGGCCCAGACCCGCCCGTTGTTGCAGGATTTCGAGGGCAACGTGCTGGTGCTCTATGCGGACACGCCGCTGGTGCGCAGCGGGACCCTGGCCCGGCTCGTCGAGGCGCGGCGGGCGGGCGATGGCGTGGCCGCCGCGGTGCTGGGCTTTCGCCCGGAGAACCCGGCCGAGTACGGCCGGCTGATTCTGGCGCCCGACGGCTCGCTCGCCCGCATCGTGGAATATGCCGAGGCCAGCGGGGACGAGCGCGCGGTCACGCTCTGCAATGCCGGCATGATGGCGGTGGACGGGCGCCGGCTCTTCCCCCTGCTCGACGCCATCGGCAACGACAACGCCAAGGGCGAGTACTACCTGACCGACCTCCCCGCCATCGTCTCGGCGGAGGGCGGCCGGTGCGCGGTCGCCGAGGCGCCGACCGAAGAGGTCATGGGCATCAACGACCGCGTACAGCTGGCCGACGCCGAACGCGTGGTTCAGGACCGGCTGCGCCGGGCCGCCATGGAGGGAGGTGCCACGCTTACCGAGCCGGCCACGGTCTGGCTCTGCTGCGACACGCGCCTGGGCACCGATGTCACCATTGGGCCGAACGTCGCCATCGGACCCGGCGTGACGATCGAGGACGGGGTCGAAATCAGGCCCTTCAGCCACCTGGAAGGCGTTCGCGTGCGGAAGGGTGCCACGATCGGCCCGTTCGCGCGGCTGCGGCCCGGCAGCGACATCGGCGAGGGCGCGCGCGTCGGCAACTTCGTCGAGGTGAAGAGCAGCACGGTCGCGGAAGGCGCCAAGATCAACCACCTGAGCTACGTCGGCGACGCGGGCGTCGGCGCGGGCGCCAACATCGGCGCCGGCACCATCACCTGCAACTACGACGGCTACCAAAAATCGCGGACGGAGATCGGCGAGGGCGCGTTCATCGGCTCCAACACCGCGCTGGTGGCGCCGGTGACCGTCGGCCCCGGCGCGGTGGTCGGCGCGGGCAGCGTGATCACCGAGGACGTGGAGGCGGACGCGATCGCCGTCGCCAGGGGCGAGCAGCGCCAGCGCGAGGGCGCGGCAGCGCGGCGGCGCGAGCGGCGCAAGTCCGGCCCGGCCGGGGACTGAAGGGAGCGCCGGCACCGTGTGCGGAATTATCGGCGTCACCGGCCCGGATCAGGCGGCGCCGCACATCCTCGACGGGCTGAGGCGGCTCGAATACCGGGGTTACGATTCGGCGGGCCTCGCGACGCTCGCCAACGGCGCCATCGAGCTGCGCCGCGCCGAAGGCAAGCTCGCCGAGCTGGAACGCCGGGTGGCCGAGCGCCCGGTCCGCGGCACCGTGGGCATCGGCCACACCCGCTGGGCCACCCACGGCGAGCCCAGCGAGACCAACGCCCACCCCCACGCCGCCGGCCGGGTCGCGGTGGTCCACAACGGCATCATCGAGAACTACCGCGCGCTGCGGGCGGCGCTGGAGGCGGAAGGGCGGGAGCTTAGCTCCGACACTGACACGGAAGTGGTTCCGCACCTCATCGACCTTTACATGGAACGCGGCCTCGACCCGGAAGCAGCCACGGCCGAAGCGCTCAAGCAGCTCGAAGGTGCGTTTGCGCTCGCGATCATCTTCGCAGGCCACGCGGGGCTCCTGATCGGGGCGCGGCGCGGCTCGCCGCTCGCCATCGGGCACGGCGACGACGCCACCTATCTCGCTTCGGACGCGCTGGCGCTCGCGGCCTTCACCCGGCGGATCAGCTACCTCGACGAGGGCGACTGGGCGGTGCTGCGACCCGGCGAGGCCACCGTGCGGGAGGCGAGCGGCCGGCCGGTCACCCGCCCGCAGAGCGTCACCGCCCACGACGGGGCCATGATCGGCAAGGGCAACTACCGCCACTACATGCTGAAGGAGATCTTCGAGCAGCCGAGCGCCATCGGCGACACCCTCGGCGCCTACTACAACCCCGGCGCGCAAACGGTGGCGCTCCCCGCCCTCCCCTTCGCACTGGAGCGGGTGGAGCGGGTGACCATCGTCGCCTGCGGCACGTCCTATTACGCCGGCCTCGCCGCCCGCTACTGGATCGAGCAGACCGCGCGGGTGCCGGTGGAGATCGACATCGCGTCGGAGTTCCGCTACCGCGCGCCGCCGCTGGCAGACGGCAGCATCGCGCTCTTCATCTCGCAGTCGGGCGAGACCGCCGACACGCTGGCGGCGCTCCGCTACGCACGCGAGGCCGGCGCGCCGAGCGCGGCCCTGGTCAACGTGCGCGAGAGCACCATGGCGCGGGAGGCCGACGCGGTGCTCCCCACCTATGCCGGGGTCGAGATCGGGGTGGCGTCCACCAAGGCCTTCACCACCCAGCTCGTCACGCTGGCCTGCTTCGCCATCGCGCTGGCCCGCGCACGCGGCACCATCGACGCGGCGGAGGAAGCCCGCCTCACCGCTGCGCTCGCCCACGTCCCGGCTCACGCGGCGGACGTGCTGGGCCACGACGAGCGACTGCTCACGCTGGCCGAGACCCTGCGCCAGGCCGAGACCGTGCTCTACATCGGGCGCGGCACCGGCTATCCCATTGCCATGGAAGGCGCGCTCAAGCTCAAGGAGCTCTCCTATATCCACGCGGAGGGCTTCGCCGCCGGCGAGCTCAAGCACGGCCCCATCGCGCTGGTGGATCGGGGCGTGCCGGTGATCGTGGTGGCGCCGCCCGGCCCGCTCTTCGACAAGACGGCGTCGAACCTGCGGGAGGCGGCGGCGCGCGGCGCCCATGTCGTGGTCATCAGCGACGAGGCGGGCTGCGAGGCGCTGGCGCCGCTCGCGGCGGACACCGTCGCGCTGCCCGCGCTCGACCCGTTCGTGGCACCCATCCTCTATGCGATCCCGGTCCAGCTCATCGCCTACCACGTGGCGGTGCTGAAGGGGACCGACGTGGATCAGCCCCGCAACCTCGCGAAATCGGTCACCGTGGAATGAGCGAGCAGCGCGCCTTCATCGACCTCGACGACGACCACCGTGAGCTGCGCGAGCCGGTCAGCGCGCTCTGCGCGCGCTACCCCGGCGAGTACTGGCGGGAGAAGGACCGCGAACGGGCCTACCCGGAGGAGTTCGTGCAGGCGCTGACGGATGGGGGCTTCCTCGCCGCGCTGATCCCCGAGCGCTACGGCGGCAGCGGGCTCGGCATCGGCGCCGGCGCTGCGATCCTGGAGGAAATCCACGCGTCCGGCTGCAACGGCGGCGCCTGCCACGCCCAGATGTACACCATGGGCACGGTGCTGCGGCACGGCTCGGATGCGCAGAAGGAGACCTACCTGCCACAGATCGCGAGCGGCGCGCGCCGGTTGCAGGCCTTCGGCGTCACCGAGCCCACCACCGGCTCGGACACGACCCAGCTTCGCACCACCGCCGAGCGGCGCGCGGACGGCGATTACACCGTGAACGGCCAGAAGGTCTGGATCTCGCGGGCCGAGCACTCGGACCTGCTGCTCCTGCTCGCCCGCACCACGCCGGCGGCGCAGACCAAGAAGCGCACCGAGGGCCTGTCGGTCTTCCTGGTGGAGCTGGAGCACGCGGTGGGCCAGGGCCTCGAAATCCGGCCGATCCGCACCATGATCAACCACGCCACCACCGAGCTCTTCTTCGACGACCTGGTGATCCCTGGCTCCAGCCTGATCGGCGAGGAGGGCCGGGGCTTTCGCTACATCCTGGACGGCATGAACGCCGAGCGCATCCTGATCGCCGCCGAGTGCATCGGCGATTGCCGCTGGTTCATCGAGAAGGCCAGCGCCTATGCCACCGAGCGCCAGGTGTTCGGCCGCCCCATCGGCGCCAACCAGGGCGTGCAGTTCCCCATCGCCGAGGCCTACGCGCAGATGGAGGCCGCGCGGCTGATGGTGCAGAAGGCCGCCGCGCTCTTCGACGCGGGCCGCCCGTGCGGGCCCGAGGCCAACATGGCGAAGCTGCTCGCGGCGGAAGCCTCCTGGAAGGCCGCCGACACCTGCCTCCAGACCCACGGCGGCTTCGGCTTCGCCGAGGAGTACGACGTGGAGCGCAAGTTCCGCGAGGCCCGGCTCTACCGCGTGGCGCCGATCTCGACCAACCTCGTCCTCGCCTACCTCGGCCAGCATGTGCTCGGCATGCCGCGCTCTTATTAGAGCGTTTCCGTTTTGCACGGAAACGCTCCGGCTTCTTTATCGCTCACGGCAGCCGGCCTTACGGCCGGCGCCTCCGCGTCGCGCGTCCACGCGCGCGGGCGCGCGATGGCGCCGCATAAGCGGCGGGCCGCAGTCGCGGCCTGTCGCGTGTCCGTCAAAGACGGACACGCTCTACCGCCCCCCGACAGCCGTTCGCATGCCCTCACGCGTTAACCCCACCTCGTCATGGCCGCACTTGATGCGGCCATCCACGTCGTGCCGCCGCACCGGGTCGATATGGATGCGCGGAACACCCCCGGACTTGATCCGGGGGCCTGGCATGACGGAGTAGGGATAAAGAGCGGGTCGTGAGCGAAGCAGGCACCGGCCCGCTCGCCGGCCTCCTGGTGGTCTCGGTCGAGCAGGCCGTCGCCGCCCCCTTCGCCACCAGCCGGCTGGCGGACGCGGGCGCGCGCGTCATCAAGGTGGAGCGGGCGGAGGGCGACTTCGCCCGCTTCTACGACCGCCACGTGGGCGGCGAGTGCGCCTGGTTCGTCTGGCTCAACCGGGGCAAGGAATCCGTCGTCCTCGACATCAAGGATGCGGGCGACAACGCCCTGCTGCACCGCATCGTCGCCCGCGCCGACGTGTTCGTGCAGAACCTCGCGCCGGGCGCGGCGGCGCGGGCGGGCTTCGACTCCGACGAGCTCAGGCGCCGGCATCCCCGCCTCATCACCTGCGACATCAGCGGCTATGGCGAGAGTGGCCCCTACGCCGCGATGAAGGCCTACGACTTCCTGATCCAGTGCGAATCGGGGATCGCCTCTGTCACCGGCACGCCTGAGTCCGCGAGCCGGGTCGGGGTCTCGGTCTGCGATATCGGGGCGGGGCTCAACGCCTACGGCGCGATCCTGGAGGCGGTGATCGGGCGCGCGCGCACCGGCCGGGGCACCGGCATCAGGGTCTCGCTCTTCGACGGCATGGCGGACTGGATGACCGTGCCGCTCCTGCACCTGGAGCACGGCGGCAAGGCGCCGGCGCGCACGGGCCTCAGCCACGCCATGATCGCGCCCTACGGCGCCTACCCGGTGGGCTGCGGCGGGCAGATGGTGATCGCGATCCAGAACGAGCGCGAGTGGGCACGCTTCTGCGAGGGCATCCTGGGCGATGCGGCTCTCGCGACCGATGCGCGCTTCGCCGGCCACCCGGCCCGGCTCGCGAACCGGGCCGAGATGGACGCGCTGATCGTCAAAGTCTTCAGCCGCCACGACATGGAGTCGCTGGCGGACGCGCTGCGCGAGGCCGGAATCGCCTTTGGCCGGCTCAACGACGTCGCGGGCTTGTCCGCGCACCCGCAGCTCCGCCGCGCGCCGGTGGAGACCGCCGCCGGCACGGTCGAGATCGTCGCACCCCCCGCCCGCCACGTCGACGGCGCAGACGCCGACCGCCCCTTCCGCCCCGTCCCCGCGCTCGGTGAGCAGAGCGAGGCAATACGGGGGGAGTTCGGCGCTGGGTCCGATGACAACTGATTGGAGGAGAGAGGAATGCGGTTCGCTCTGTCGTCGCTTGCTGTCATCCCGCTGTGCATGGGCTCGGCTCTTGCCTGCGACGATCACGTCGGGACCTGCGAGATCGAGGACTGGCGGTGGCAGAACGCGATGGGAATGCTATCCATCGAAGCCAGCACAACTTGCGATTCGGGCATGGCTCACATCCGCTTATACGAGGATAGTGGTGCCGAACCACGATTCCTGGGCGTCGCGCAGGGCTTTATCCAGGGTCACGCGCTGACAGCGTTGGCCACCGATATAGACACGCCCCAGTCGCTATCCATCAAGTATAGCATCGATCCCGACTTTTAAGCCGAACTTCCAGTGTGGGATAGTCAAAGAACCGTTGTGCGGCAGGGGTTTCGGCGAGTTTCGAAGCGACGATTACTGGACAGGTTTGGCGGTGGTCATCCCCTTTTCGGTGAGCGCGGGCGCAGGATGGGGCCGCAGCCCGAGCAATGCGAACGCCCTTTCCTGCAGTTCGGTCGGCTTGGTCAGGGCGGGCACGGCGAAGTCGGTTCCGGTGGCGATCTCAGTGGCAGCAAGCGTGCCGAGATGGCCGAGGAGATCGCGGAAGTCGCACACCGCAAGTCCATCATCCGTCTTTCGGCGCTTGTCCTTGCGCCGGGCCTTTTCCGAGCGTTCCGGCGGCGCCACCGGGTTCGCGGACAGCGGCGCTCCGTCCTCCTCGGCGAACAGCAGCGGCGCCAGCCTGCGGCGCATGTGCCACTCGACATACCAAGCCAGCATGCAGATCAGAAGATGCGCCCGTACTCGGTCGTCGCGCCAGTGGAAGATCGGGCGGATCCGCAACGACACCGTCTTGAGCGAGCGGAAGGCGCGCTCGACGCGTGACAGGCTCTTGTAGACGCGGACCGCCTCGACGTCCTCGATCTCGTCCTCGTCCACGTTGGTGCGTATGACGTAGAGACCGTCGAGGGCGGCCTCGGCGTCGATCGACGCCCGGTCGCGTTCGCAACTGAAGGTGCCGCTGCCCTCGTCGAATTCGAAGCGGAAGTGCTTGGCCATCTTGCGGCGGCGCAAGGTTCCCAGCCGACGGTTCAACTCGTCGCGGTCGATGTCGCCGGCGGCGTGGCGCGCGGCGAAATCGCGCGCGTCCGTCTCGGTCGCATTGAGCAGCCCGTCGCGGTTGCGCTTGCGCTCGGCCGCCAGAACCGGGTTGTAGCAGACGATCAGCCTCTCGCCGGGATAGTCCGGCGTGGTCACCCGCGCGAGGCCCCAGGTGTCGAACAGGCCGGGCGTGACATGCCCCCGGTCGACGAGCTTGCGGATCGAGGATGCGCGCAGCGCCGTGATCCAGTCGATGCCGTTGGGCGCGAGGTCGCGGTCGATGCGGGTCTGCGCGATCATGCCGCGGTCCCCCACCAACACCACCCGCCGGATGCCGAAGCTGTCGCGGACCTTGCGCACCTGGCTGGCCAGAGTCATCGGGTCGCCGGTGTTGCCGGCGAAGGCCTCGATCGAGACCGGACAGCCATCGCGGGTGCAGAGGAGGCCGTAGACGATCTGCGGGCGGTCGCCCCGGCGATCCCTCGAATAGCCGCGCTTCGCCATGGGGCAGGCGTTGCCCTCCATGTAGCTCGAGGACACGTCGTAGAGGACGAGATCGTCCTCTCCGAGATGGCGCCGGGCGAGCTTGCGCTCGATCGCGCCCTGTCGCGCGCCCAGCCAGTCCATGGCGGCGTAGAGTTCGTCGACGCTGACGCCTTCGACGCCGAGCAGGGCGGCGAGGGTGGTTGTGCCGGCCGCTCCCAGTTCGCGCTCGACGCGCAGCTTGGCGCCGGGCCGGATCAGGCGGGCGACGATCATGGCGATGACGAGGGCCCTGCGGCGATCGGGCCGGTGGAAGATGACGCGGTCGAGGCCGATGTCGCGAAGGGTGCCGAGAACGGCGCTGACGGCGCCGTGCGCCCGGCTGGCGCGCAGTTCGACGTCGGCGCTGTCGGGATTGAGGGCGGGTCCGCGCTTGAGGGCGCGTTTGAGGGCTTCGATGGCGTGTTCCGGGAGGGCGGAGAGGTTGCACAGGGTGCGCTTCTTGGGTTTTCCGTCCTGCCAGTAGGACTGTCTGAGGAGGTGGCAGCGGGAGTTTCCGGACCGGGTGGTTTCGATGTGCATATCGATCTGCCTAGCGAATCGCGGCAATCATATCGGAAAGGCTTGGGAATGCGGAGCAATTATCGTAACGAGAAAACTATCTACTGACTAGTATTCAGGTTTTGGTGGATGCGCCGGGACGGCGTGATCCAGCGCTGGAGCGCCGAATCGCGGCGGTTTCGGCGATCATTTCGGGAATTTCGCGCCAAACCGGGCGCTAAACTGCGCAGAAAGGGCGGAAACAGGCAAAATCCGGCCAGATCGGCAATCAGATGCTAACGGAAGTTCGGTTTAAGCGGGAGAAGGGCGCGAACCCACCCACCTCGTCATGGCCGGGCTTGACCCGGCCATCCACGTTTTTCTTTTCCTTACAGTGCGTTGCGCGAGAGAGATGCCCGGATCAAGTCCGGGCATGACGGTGTGGGGGCGTGAGGGTGTGGGGTTGACCAATACGCGCAGGGAATCAACGCCTTACCCCAAGTTGGCACTTTTTCCGACCAGCCGAGCCTGTTCGAGCCAGTTTTGCGGCGCTGAACCACTAGATGTTGGGGTTGGAGGACACCTGAGACCCACATTTGCCATTCGTGGTCCTGGAAGCCAATTGTGGGGCCAGGACTTTGGAGTTGAGTCGATATCCCTCTTGCCAGATGCCGCGAACGCCGTGTATGCGAAACAGGCATCGCAGAAACGGCGCCGCCATGTACATCAAGGCAACCAGGACACACACCGACAAGGCCGGCCAGCCGGTCCGAAGCCATCGCCTCGTGCTCGCCCAGCGCGTCGGCGACAAGGTGCGCCACAGGACGCTGCTCAATCTCGGCACCGACTATCCGGTGCCGCGCGAGAAGTGGAAGGCCGTCACCGAACTCGCCGAGGCGCTGCTTCACGGCAAGCCGCCGCTGTTCGAGGGCGAGGCGGATGTGCGGGCCGCAGCCGAGGACATCGTCGCCAAGCTCAGGGCCAGGGGGTTCCGCGTCGAGGCGATGCAGGAAGAGGCGCGCAAGCCCGACATCGCCACCGTCGACCTCGATACCCTGGAGCACGAGAACCCGCGCACGGTCGGCTGCGAGCGCCTGTGCCTCAAGGCCCTCGACGCCCTCGGCTTCGCCGAAATCCTCCACGGCCTCGACATCAAGGGCCGCGACGGGCGCATCGCCAGCGCGCTGATCGTCGCCAGGATGGTCCATCCCGCCAGCGAGCGTGATACCAGCCGCTGGCTCCGCCACGACAGCGCGGCCGCCGAGCTCCTGGGCCTGGAGGGCGACCGCAAGGCGCTGCGGCGCAAGACGCTCTACCGCATCGGCGACCTGCTCTGGCGCCACCGCGCCGCCATCCAGCGGGAGCTGTTCAACCGTGAGCGCGCACTGCTCGACCTGCCCGAGACGATCGCCTTCTACGATCTCACCAACGTCCACTACCACGGCCACACGGGCGGCGAGCTTCCCAGGTTCGGGCGCTCCAAGCAGAAGCGCGACGACTGTCCCCTCATCACGCTGGCGCTGGCGCTCGACGGCGCGGGCTTCCCGCGCAGTTGCGAGATCCTGCCGGGCAACGTGAGCGAGCCGGGCACGCTGCACGAGGCGCTGGCGCGGCTCGAGGCGGTGTGCGGCGGCACGGCGCCGAAGCCCACGGTGGTCATGGACGCGGGCATCGCCACCGAGAAAAACATCGCGTGGCTGGGCGAGCAGGGCTACGACTGGATCGCGGTCAGCCGCGGTGCCAGGCCTGCGCCGCCCGAGGGCGGACCCGAGGCCCTGCTGATCACCAGCGCGCGCCACGAGGTGCGGGCCTGGCGGCTTGCCAGCGAGGACGGCGAGGCGCGGCTCTACGTCGTCAGCGAGGGCAAGAAGAAGGCCGAGAACGCGATCATCGGCCTGAGGCGGAACCGCTTCGAGGCGGCGCTGGAAAGGCTCCACGGCGGCCTTGCGGTCAAGGGCCGCCTCAAGCGCTACGACAAGGTGCTGGAGAGCATAGGCCGCCTCAAGCAGCGCTTCTCCGCCGTCGCCAGGCACTACGAGATCACGGTCGAGAGGGCGAAAACCGGCCCCAATGCCACCGCCGTGCGCTTCAAGCGCAGGCCGCGATACGACGAGGCCGATGAGGGCGCCGGTGCCTATGTGCTGCGCACCAGCCACGTCGACTGGGACATCGAGACGGTCCTGCGGACGTACTGGCGGATCACGGATATCGAGGCGACATTCCGGAGCCTGAAATCCGAGCTCGGCCTTCGCCCGATCTGGCACCAGCTCGACCGGCGCATCGCGGCCCACCTGCTGATCGCCGTGCTGGCCTACCACGCCGTGCATCTGATCCGTACCCGGCTGGCCGCGCGCGGCATCCACAAGTGCTGGGCGTCGATCCGCGAGAGCATGCGGACCTGGGTGCGGATCACCACGCGCCTGCGCCAGACCGACGGCACCTTGATCGTCAACCGCCAGGACACGCGCCCGGCCGCCGAGGTTGCCGCAATCTCCTCGGCGGCGGGCGTGGACCCCGCCATCCACCGCACGAGGACCCGTCTGATGAGCTGACAGAATCTCACAAAATGTGGGGCCATGTTGGAATCGACCGAGAAAAATATCGCGTTGAATCAAACCAATAGGGAACACAGGCAGCGGAAAAGTGCCAACTTGGGTTACGACCTTCGGATACGGTTCACTACACATCCCGGACCAGGAAGACGGCGCCGGGCGTGCGGAACTCCATGCGCTCGTAGAATCCGGCGGCGCTGAGCCAGGTTGCCACGACGATGTTCTGGCCGCCGCGTGCCCGCGTGCGCCGCACCAGCTCGTCGATCATCCGGCGCCCGATGTGCCGCCGCTCGGCGCCGGGTGCGACGGCCATGTAGCCGACGAAGCTGGTGAACCCGTCGAAGACCGAGAGCGTGACGCCGACGATGGCGCCGTCCTCCTCGGCGACGAGGTAATCGGCATTGGCCGTCTCCACCGTCGCCGCGAGCCGCCGCGGCAGCCCTTCGGCGGCGCAGAGCCCTTGGTCCACCAGGATGCGGCAGGCGGAGTCCAGGTCGTCGCGGGTCATGGTGCGGACGACCCTCGATCCGTCGGACGCTCGGTTTGCGCTCGGCATCGTGCCCTCCTTGCCCCTCGACCGGGTTCCGCCGTTCCTTGTCTACGTCAGGGGGCTTGTCGGCCGTAGCCCCGCCCCGCGCGTGCCCCAATATGCCGCGCGCACGATCCTGTCTGACGCGCCTGCGACCCTTCAGGCGCGGGCGACACCCCAGACTATAGTGCGGTGCACAGGGCGCGGTGACTGCGTGAGGATTGCGCCATGCGTCAATCACATTCCCGCGCGCGTATCCGCGCGACGCAGTGCGAGAGCGAACGGGTCTCGGCGAGCAAAACGGATGGGTGTGCGCGCCTCTTGGTTTCGCGTGCGGGACGTTGTTACCACGCCCGCGACTCTATCTACCGCGCGCACGTCCCTCCGGACGTACGCGACATCTCCCACCTATCCCGCCTAATCCCGGTGCGTCCCGCAAAATTAAAGTTGGTTTTGTCCCACCGCGCCGGGGAAAAGGTGCGGGCGACTCGGGCGCCGGCTCAGCGGCCGACCTCGACGCGGATGTCGGTGGGCAGACCGCCGCAGGTCGGGTTCTGATCCTGGGGGCAGGCCGAGACGACGATGGTGGCGTCCATCTCGGCCCGCAACACGATGTGATCCCCCGGCTTCGACTCCGGCGCCTTGATGGTGAAGGTGCCGTCCGGGTTGATGAAGAAGTTGGTGAACAGGTTCCAGGGCTGCGGCGTGAAGTCGAGCACGATGCCGTAGCCGTCGAGCGCCAGGTGAAGGTTCTCCTGGCAGCTCTCGTGATAACCCTCGACGCCGAGCTCCGCGTAACGCGTGGGATCGCACGCGGCGTACTGCATGTCGTGCTGGCCGGGCGAGGTGTCGCCCACCACGGTAACGATCCTTCGCCGATGATTGGTGTAGGCCGAGTCCCCGACGTGGGGGAACAGCTTCTCGATCGAGGGCTTGGTGTGCTCGCAGGAGAGAAACTCCAGATGGTCCTCCTTGCTGAAGGCCCAGAAATCCACCGGCTGCGAGCCTTCCAGATCCGTGATCCGGATGAGGTCTCCGGTTGCCACCTCGAACGATTTGCCCGTGCGCGCCGCCACCTCGTGGGTCTCGCGCACCGTCGTCAAGCCGGACATGTCTAGCCTCCCATTCGATGTCGATGTCGATGATCGCCGTTTCTTCTTGGCGACAGTCTAGCGCCTGTCCTGGCGCAGGTAGTTGAGCAGAAGCCCGCTCGGCGCGGGCGAACGCTCGCCGCGCAGGATCGTGGGCACGATCAGCACCGCGAGCGTCAGCACGTAGGGCAGCATGCCGACGATATAGATGGGCACGTCCAGGCCGATCGCCTGGACGCGCGGGATCAGTGCCTCCGCGCCGCCGAAGATCAGCGCGCCGATCACCGCGCGCCCCGGTCGCCAGCCGGAAAAGATGACGAGTGCGATGACGATCCAGCCGCGTCCGGCGACCATGTGCTCGGTCCAGACGAAGCTGGAGGCGAGCGACAGGTAGGCCCCGGCGATTCCGCAGAGCGCGCCCCCCAGCATGACGGCGGCAATACGGAAGAGCTGGACGTTGACGCCGGCGACATCGGCCGTCGCGGGGTCCTCGCCGACGGCGCGGAGCCTGAGCCCCGCGTCCGAGCGGTCGAGGCCCCACCACACCGCGATGGCAAGCGCCGCAGCGGCGTAGACCAGGATGTCCTGCTGGAAGACGATCGGGCCGAGCCACGGGATGTCGCTGAGCACGCCGAGATCGAGATCGCGGAAGCCCGCCACCTTCTCGAACATGTAGGGCCGGCCGACGACCCCGGTCAGCCCGTCGCCAAGGGCCACGATGATGAGCCCGGTCAGCACCTGATCGGTGCGGAAGACGACGACGGCGATGCCGAAGACGAGACCCACCAGGGCGCCCGCCAGCATGGCGACGGGCACGCCGGCGCCGGCGAGCCCGGTGTTGAAGCTCACGACCGCGCCCACCATCGCGCCCACCAGCATCATGCCCTCGCAACCGAGATTGAGGACGCCGGCCCGCTCGTTGATGATCAGGCCGAGTGCGGCGAGCAGGTAGGGCGTGGCGAAGCCCGGCGTGGTGGCGAGCCAGTTCTGCACGAAATCGGCCGCCATCAGGCGTGCTCCCGCTCCCGCACGCCCCAGCTGAGGCGGTAGCGGCTGAAGAACTCGACGACGACGAAGGTGAAGAGGATCACCGCCTCGATCAGCGTCGTGATTGCCGCAGGCAGTTGATAGAACACCTTGAGGGTGTCGCCGGCCGTGTAAACACCGCCCACCACGAACGCCGTGACGATGACGGGGACCGGCCGGAAGCGCCCGATGAAGGCGATGACGATGCCGCTGAAGGTGTAGCCGCCGGCGATGAAGAGGGTCATGCGGTATTCCTGCCCGGCGGCGAGCCCCGCGCCGGCGACGCCCGCGAGCCCGCCCGACATGGCGGCGGCGAATGCGGTGGTGAGCACGACCGGGATGCCCGCCGCCCGCGCCGCCTCCACATTGGCGCCGATCGCGTCCATGTAGAAGCCGAGCCTGGAGCGGGCCATGGTGAACCAGAGCAGGGCACCGCAACCCAACGCGATCCAGATGCCGGTGTGGGAGGAGCCCCAGCCGAGCCGTGCCAGGCGCTCGATCCCCTCGTCATAGTGCCGGGAGTTGGGAAAGGCGCTGCCGGGGTCGTGCCACGGGCCGAAGAGCAGATGCTGGACAAGCTGATAGGCGACATAGGTGAGCAGCAGCGAGGTGATGATCTCGTTGACCCGAAAGCGGAGCTTGAGGAAGGCGGGGATGCCGATCCAGCAGGCGCCGGCGACGGCGGCAGCGATGAACATGAGCGGCAGGCGGAAGAAATCGGGGCCGATGTCGAAGAGGGCGACGCCGGTCGCGGCGATGCAGCCCAGCCACATCTGGCCCTCGACGCCGATGTTCCAGAACCTGAGCTTGAGCGCCGCCGCCGCCGCGAGGCCGACGAGCACCAATGGCGTCGACGCGGTCACGACCTGGGCGAGGCCGTTCAGGTCGAGGAACACGTAGACGATGAACTCGTTGATGATCTGCCCGGCGGAGACGCCGTAGGCGATGAGGATGCCGAAGGCGATGAGCAGGCCGAGCGCGATGCCGCCGACGAACGTCGCCGCCCGCATCCAGAGCGGCGCCTGCTGACGCGGCACGAGGTAGATCGGGCTGAGGCTGAGCATCATGCGTGACCCAGCATCAGGCGGCCGATTTCGGCGCGGCTCACCTCGCCTGCGGCGAACTCGCCGACCAGCCTGCCCCGGCTGATCACGGCGATGGTGGTCGACAGCGCGAGCACCTCCTCCAGGTCCTCGCTGATCAGGACGCAGGCGGTGCCCGCGTCCGCCGCGCCCTGCAGCAGGTCGTGAACGGTGCGGCAGGCGCTCACGTCGAGGCCGCGGGTGGGTGAGTGGGCGACCAACACGCTGGCCTCGCCCCGGAGCTCGCGTGCGAGCAGGAGCTTTTGGGCGTTGCCGCCGGAAAGCAGCCTGGAGAGCGTGGCGGGCGCCGCACCCTGGATGTTGTAGGCCTCGATGGCGCCCGCTGCCGCCGCCTTCATGGCGCCGCGACGAACCAGTGCCGGGTTGCCGTACTCGCCGGCCGGCACGCCCGTCACGCCGTGGTTCTCGTAGACCGCGAGCTCCGCCAGGAGGCCGGTGCGGAAACGGTCGGCGGGCACGGCGCGCATCCCGCGACGGCGGAAGGCGGGGACATCCCTGCCCGCGATTTCGTCGTCATCGATCGCGATGCGGCCACGGCTGGGCGGGCGCAGCCCGGTCAGCGCGTCGGCGAGCTCCTGCTGCCCGTTGCCGCCGACGCCGGCGATCCCGTAGATCTCCCCGCCGCGCACGGCGAAGCCGACACCGTCTACACCGATGCCGCCGGCGCCGCGCACGCTAAGCTCCTCGACCCGGAGCCGGACCTCGCCGAGCTGCCGGGCGTGGCGCTCGGTCGCCTCGCCCTCCTCGCCCACCATGGTCCGGGCGAGCGTCTCGGCGTCCAGGCCCGCCGTCTCGGCGCCGGCGAGCACGGTTTCGCCGCCGCGCATCACCGTCACCCGCGACGAATAGCCGATCACCTCGCGCAGCTTGTGGGTGATAAGGACGACCGCGTGGCCGTCCTCGGCGAGGCGGCGCATGAAGGTGAGGGCCGCGACCGACTCCTGATCGGTTAGCACCGACGTGGGCTCGTCGAGGATGAGGATCCGGGCACCGAGGAGCAGCACCTTGAGGATTTCGACTCGCTGCTGCTCGGCGATGGAAAGGTCGCCGACGACAGCATTGGGGTCGATATCGAAGCCGACCTCCGCCGCCTTGGCCGCGACCGCCTCGGCCGCGTCCCGCGGGCGGCGCACGCCGAGCGCGCTGCGGCAGGCGAGCACGATGTTCTCGGCAATGGTGAAGCGCTTCACCAGCTTGTAGTGCTGGTGAACCATGCCGATGCCGAGCCTGGCGGCGTCGGCCGGCGCGGTGATCGCGGCCGGCTGGCCGTCGACCGCGATCGACCCCTCGTCCGGGGCATAGAGCCCGCAAGCGACGTTCATCAGCGTCGACTTGCCGGCCCCGTTCTCGCCAAGCAGGGCGTGGACCTCGCCCCAGTCGCAGGCGAACGACGCCCGCCTGAGCGCCGGGCGGCCGTCGAACGCCTTGCTTGCGCCGGCGATTTCCAGGGCGTGACTCACCCTGTCACGCCGGCACTGTGTGCGGGCCGTAACCGGCCCGGTGGGTTTACTCCGCGGGCATGGTGCCGATGGCGCCCTGGATGAAGTAGTTCATCCCCCACAGGTTGTCGTCGGAGAGGACCTCGCCCTCGGGCACCGCCAGCGAGCCGTCCTGGCGATGGAGTGGCCCCTGGAACGGATCGAGCGTGCCCGCGACCATCGCCGCGCGCGCCGCATCGACGTCCGCCACCGCCGCCGCGGGCACCCAGTCCGCGATGGGATCGACGTCGAGGAGACCGGTATCGATTCCTTCCCACCAGCCCCACTCACCAGGCTCCCAGGTGCCGTCGATGATCGCAGAGATCGTCGGGATGAAATAGGCCTCCCACTTGTAGATCATCGAGGTCGCCACCGCATCCGGCGCCTGGTCCGACACGTCGATCTGGAAGCCGACGGACCACTTGCCTTGCTCCTGGAAGGCGAGATGCGGCCCCGGCGTGCTCATGTTGGAACCCAGCACGTCGACGCCCTGCTCCAGCAGGGCCTCTGCCGCCTGCGTCTCCTTCACCGGGTCGTACCAGGTGTTGACGAAGACGCCGACCATCTCGATCGCGGGATCCACCGACTGCGCGCCGCGCAGGAAGGCGTTGAGGTCCCAGTTCACCACGCCCAGCGGATAACCGCCGATGGTGCCGACCTTCTTGGACTGCGTCAGATGGCCGGCGACGATCCCGGCGAGATACCAGCCCTGATAGCTGCGGGCGTAGAAGCTCTCCAGGTTCACCGAATTGTTGGTCTCGCCGGCACAGTTCACGAAGGCCACGTTGGGGTACTTGGTGGCGGCTTCGAGGAAGGCGTCGCCATAACCCCACGATGTGCCGATGATGACGTTGTGGCCCCGGTTCACGTAGAGATCGATGGTCCTGAGAATCTCCGAGTTATCCTCGGGCACGTTCTCGGTGTAGGCGATCTCGATACCCAGCGCCTCTTCGGTCTTGACCCGCGCGTACTCGAGCGCCTCCGACCAGCCGCCGTCGTTGACGGTGGCAAGCTGGAGCATCGCGACCTTGGGCTCGCCCTCCAGCTTGAACGCCGCCTCCGAGGCCGAGACGGCGAATGCGCTTATCGCGACTGCCGCGACAGCGCCTGTAATCCACTTCCACATGATCAAGCCCTCCCTTTCAGCTTTCTTCGCGTTGCCAACTCACTGCGTCCGCTCACCCTCGGAAATCGGAGGCGAGCACCCACTCTGTCCTCGCTGGGCCTGTCGCAGAGCGGCCGTGGCGTCGAGGTCCGGCGCGAAGGTGCCGGGATCGATCGCCACGCCATAAAGGTCGCGCGCATCCTCAATGGTGATCAGTCCGTTCAGGCAATCGTCCGCAACCAGGGCCGGGTCGCGCTCGGCCGGTGGGCCGTAGCCGCCCCCTCCGGCCGTCCGGTGGCGGACGAGCGCGCCCTCGGCCACCTTCACGCCGCTCGCGCGGACGTAGAACTCTTCCGACGGCGTGCCGGGCTCGACCAGGAGCTCGCTGCCTTGCCCTTCCAGCCCGCCGAACAGACCGTAGGGTTTGAAGGTCTCGCGATCCAGGGCGATGGCGAGTTCGGCCTCGCCCATCATCCGGTAGTCGATCTCGGTGCCGAAGCCGCCGCGATGCCTGCCGGCGCCGGCGGAGCCCTCCTGCAGGGCGAACTTCTCGCAGAGCAGGATCGGCGTGGTGGTCTCCATCACCTCGACCGGAATGTTGTAGGCATCGCCGCTGCCGAGCGAGACGGTCGCGCTGTTTCCGTCCGCATGATGGCGCCCGCCCCAGCCGCCGGAATAGCACTCGAAGTGCACGAACTCGCCGTCTGTTTCAGGGTCCTTGCCGCCGAGGGTCATGCAACTGAAACAGCCGAAAGTGCCGCCGATAACCTCTTCGGGAATGACGTCGGCCAGCGCCTGAAAGATCAGCTCGATCAGCCGCGTGCCCATGTTGCCCATGCCGGTCGTCACCGGTGCGGGGTACTCGGGGTTGAAGACGCAACCTGCCGGCGCGGAGATGTGGATTGGCCGGTACGAGCCCTCGTTGCCGCCGAGCGCGGTGTCGGTGAAGAACATCATCGCCTGGCGTGTCATGGACACCGTCACGACCCAATGGGCGTTCCCCGCCGAGCCCTCTCGCTGGGCGCCGCTGCCAGCGTAGTCGATGTGGATGTCGCTGCCGTCGACCGTGACGGTGACCGCGATGGGGATGGGCTCGTCGGAGACGCCGTCCCCATCTGCGAAGCCGGATGCCTTGTAGACGCCGTCGGGAATCCGCTCGATCGCCGCACGGACGACACGTTCGCCGTGGTCCAGCAGCGCGTCCGCCGTCCGGGTCAGGGCATCGGCCCCATTCTTCTCCAGCCACTCGTGGGTGCGGAGCTCCGCCGTCTTCAGCGCCGCGATCTGAGCCGAGAAGTCGCCACGGGAGAGCGTCGGTGTGCGCAGGTTGGCCATCAGGACCTCGACCAGCTCCTCATTCATCACGCCGCGCCGCGCGAGCCTCAGAGCGGGAAGGCAGAGGCCCTCCTGATAGGTGTTGCGGGCATCCGCCGACCAGCTGCCCGGGTCCTTGCCGCCGATGTCCAGGTGATGCGCCTTGTTGGCCGCCAGCATCACCAGCGCGCCCTGCCAAAAGATCGGCATGACGACGTTGATGTCGTTCTTGTGCGTACCGCCGGCGGTGTAGGGATCGTTGGAGAGGAAGATGTCTCCCTCCTCCATCTCGGTGAGCGGGAACTTCTCGATCACCGCATCGACCACGAAGTTCATGCTGCCGTTGAAGATCGGGATGCCCTCGGCCTGGGCCAGGAGCCGGCCCCGGCTGTCGAACAGGACGCAGCTGTAGTCGTTGATCTCACGGAGGATCGTCGAATAGGAGGTCCGGTTCAGCGTGATCGACATCTCGCTGATGATCGAATGCAGCCCGGCGCGAACGACCTCGAGCGTGACCGGATCGACCGTTTCCACCTGCGCCACGTCAACGAGATGCACTGCCTTGGCCATGGTGCCCCCTGATCCGGCACGCCGCGCGGCCTAAGCCGCGACCTCGATCGATAGATTGCGAAACCGATCGACCGCGGCGCTCTGGCCCGGCATGACGACAATTGTCGAGCGCGGGTCCTCGATGACGCAAGGACCGGCGGTGGCATCGTCGGCGCAGAGCGCCGTTACATCGTAGATGTCCGTCTCCACGAACGCACCGTCGAAGAACACCGGACGACGCGCCTTCGGCGTGAGCGGGCCGTGAGGAGCTTGACGGGTATCGATCTCCGGTAGCTGCGGCCGCTCGAACGCGCCGATCGCGAAGACCCGCGCGTTGACCATCTCGACCTCGAACTCCGGATTGGCGAAGCCGTAGGTGTGCTCGTGCAGCCGATCGAAGTCGGACCGGATGCGCTCGCCGTCGAGGTCGTCGATATCGACGTAGACGCGGAGGTAGTAGTCCTGTCCGACGTAGCGCAGGTCGAGCGCGTCGCCGAAGTGCATCGCCGCTTCATCCACGCCGTCGGCTTGGAGCCGTTCCGCGCCGAGCGTTCGAAGATGACGCAGGGCATGCCGGACTTCACCCCACTCGACTTCGCCGAACGACTGCACCGAAGACTGTGCGAAGTCGTGCCGGAGGTCGGTGGCCAGCATCCCGATGGCCGAGACGGCGCCGGGATTGCTCGGCACGACCAGCCGCTGCACGTCGCCGATGCGCAGCAGCTCGCCTGCCACCATGCCGCCCGCGCCGCCGAACGCCATGAGCGTGAACTGGCGGATATCGAAGCCTCGCGCGATGAGGATCGAGCGGATTGCCTTGTTCATGTTGGCGGTGACGACCCGGAGAATGCCTTCGGCGGCTTCGGCGATCTCCATTCCGAGGGGCTCGGCGATCCGCTCGCGGATGGCGCGCTCGGCAGCCGCGCGGTCGAGCACCATCTCGCCTGCGAGGAAGTAATCCGGGTTCAGCCGGTTGAGGGTGACGCAGGCATCGGAGACGGTGGGCTCTTTCCCGCCGAGGCCGTAGCAGGCGGGGCCGGGCCGGGCGCCCGCGCTCTGCGGCCCCACGCGCAGCGCGCCGCCTGAATCGACCCAGGCGATGCTGCCGCCGCCGGCCCCGATCGCCAGGATCTCGATGGTGGGCGCCATGATCGGCCAGCCCTCGACCGCGCTCTGATCCACGGTCCGAGCCAGGCCGTCGGATATGACGCCCATGTCGCTGCTGGTGCCGCCGATGTCGATGGTCGCCACGTCGCGCAAGCCCATGCGGTTCGCGATGAACTGCGCGCCGACGACGCCTCCGGCCGGACCCGACATCACGGTGCGGACCGGCAGCGACCGGGCGGTCCGGCTCGTGATGACGCCGCCGTTCGACTGCATCACGAAGAGCTCCCGCTCCAGGCCCCGGTCGATGAGCGCTTGCGACAGTCCGTCCAGATAGGCCGAGATGATCGGGATCGTGCTGGCGTTGATCGCGACCGTCGAGGTGCGCTCGAATTCCCTGAGCTCGCTCGCGACATCGGAGGAGATGGTGACGTGCGCCTCCGGGTGCTCCTCCAGAATGATCTCTCGGGCGCGGCGCTCATGGTCCGGGTTGGCATAGGCATGGAGGAAGCAGAGCGCGACGGAGTGGATGCCGAGCGCCTTGATCCGGCGGGCCACCTCGCGGGTGCCGGCCTCGTCCAGCGCACACAGCGCCTCGCCGGTGTGACGGACGCGCTCGGCGACCTCGAAGCGCAGATGGCGCGGGATGATGGGCTTCGGCTTGATCCACTTGAGGTCGTACATGCGCGGGTTGTTGGTGCGCATGATCTCCAGCACGTCCCGAAACCCCGCCGTGGTCACCAGAGCAGCCTGCGGCAGCTTTCGCTCCAGCAGTGCGTTGAGCACGACGGTCGCGCCATGCACGAAGTAGTCGACATCGGCGAGCGCAATTTCTTGGCCCCTTGCCTCTCCGGCATCCGACAGGATTCTCTCGACGCCGCTCAGCACGCCTTCCTTGAAGTCGCCCGGCGTCGACAGGGTCTTTGCGACATGCACGCCACCGCCGGGATCCAGCAGCACCAGGTCAGTGAAGGTACCGCCGATGTCCGCGGCAAGCCGGGCAGTCATCGCACCGCTCGCTGCGTCGGGCCTACGGCCAAATCTAGGAAGGCAGCCAAAGCTCCTCCAGGCTTCCGTCGTCCTGCGCCAACAGGACGCCGCGCGGGAAGGTGTTGAGGTTCTCGATGCCGTCGGCGGTGATGCGGCAAATGTCGTGATGGCGGAAGCCGCCGAGACCGTCGACGTTAACCATCGGCTCCATGGTCACGACCATGTTTTCTTCGAGCACCGTGTCGTTGTACTGGCGCAGCTCGCCCCCTTCCTCGCGCCCGTACCAGATGCACATGATGCCGACCGAGTGGCCGGTGCCGAAGGAGCGCCCCTCCAGCAGGCCCGCTTCGCGGTAGATCGGGTTGATCACCTTGTCGACGTCGGAGCACTTGATGCCGGCGCGGAGCGTGCGCAGCCCCGCATAATGCGCCTCGACGTTGGTCTTGAAGACCGCAAGCGCGTCGTCGGGGATGTGCCCCCAATAGAGGCTGCGTTCGAGGACATGGTAGTAGCCGCCGATGATCGCGTAGGGATTCACGCTGATCATCTCGCCTTTCTGCACCACACGGTGCGCGTTCATGATGTGGCCGACGCGGCTGCGATAGGGGCCGGTCTGGACCCAGCACATGTTGACGTTGTCGACCTCGATGTCGGGGAAGCGCCGGCGGAGCTCATCCTCGATCGCGGAATTGGCGGCGCGCGCCATTTCGACCTCGGTCACGCCCGGCTTCAACGCCTCCAGCGCGGCGTAGCCGCCGACCTCGCAGACCTTGACGCCCTGCCGGATGAGGGCGATCTCCTCCTCCGACTTGACCAGACGCTGGCGCATGGTGTCGTAGGCCACGTCGGCGAACTCGAAGCCGCCGAGCGCATTGTCGATCATCGCCTTGAAGGCGACCGACACGGAATCTTCCTCGTAGCCCAGGCGGCCGCTCGCGATCCCGTTGTCGCGCAGCACTTCGTCGAAGAGCCGCACGTTGTTTTCGAGCGGGCTCATCTCCCAGTCATGGAAGAGGCGGATGTCGTCGTAGTAGCAGCAGTGCTCGGGCCGTACGTCCTCGATCAGGGAGACGATGAGAGCGGGCTCGCCGTTCCTCGGAATCACCGCAGAGTGCAGCCGGCCGAAGGGCGGGCAGAAGAACCCGGTGTAGTAGAGGACGTTGTGAAGGCTGGTCAGGATCACGGCATCGAGCGACCGCTCGTCCATCAGCGCGTGCAGGTTGCGCAGGCGACGCTGCATTTCGCCGACGCTCCAAACCTTCTGCGTGGTGATCCTCTCCGTGTCGGTCACGGCGCCCCCCTCCACACTGTTGTCGTTCTCGGCAGCGAATCCCGTCAGTTTACGAGGCGGCAGCGACCACCAATAGCACCGAGCGATTGATTATCTGCATTAATAGTCAATATAGTTCCATGAGTGTCTCTCATGATGCACGAATGGAACGCATCCTCCCGATCGACCTGTTGAGAACGCTGCTCGTTCTGGACCGGACGCAGAGCTTCTCGCGCACTGGCGAAGAGATCGGCCGCTCGCAGTCGGCGGTAAGCCTGCAGATGCGGCGGCTGCAGCAGATCGTCGGCTCGCCGATCCTCACCAATTCAGGCAAGTCCTTCGGTCTCACGCCGCAGGGCGAGATCGTCCTTGAGTATGCCAAGCAGATCGTCGCCTTGAACGACGAATGCGTGGGTCGCCTGGACGGCGGCATCCTGACCGGGACGATCCGCGTCGGCATTCCCAGCGACTTCGCGCTCTCGTTCCTGCCCCAACTGCTCGGCCGGTTCTCCGAGACCCACCCGGATGTCGCGCTCGACGTGACCTGCGAGCTGAGCCGCGACCTGGTCGGCGGCCTCGCCCGGAACGCGTTCGACGTTGTGCTGGCCGTGCACGACGACAGATCGACCGCACATCTGACGGATCAATGGCGCGAGCCGATGGCCTGGGTCGGCAGCCAGGCCCACGATCTGCGCGTGCGGCGCCCGCTTCCGCTGGTCCTGTTCCCGGATGGCTGCCAGTACCGACTGCGCGTGCTCAGCGCGCTGCGGCGCCGCGACATCCCTTACCGGATCGTCTATTCCAGCTCGAATCTCGCCGGCAATCAGGCGGCGATCGAAAGCGGGCTCGGGCTCACCGCGATCTCGCAGAGCACCGTACCGCCCACGCTCCGCCCATTGCCGCCGTGTCCGGAGCTGCCCGCTCTCGACGACTTCGATATCGGCCTCTTCTGGAATCCTGCCGGGGCGACCGGCGCCATTCGCGCGCTGACGGCCGCCATTGTCGAGGTGCTCGACCGCAGGCTCACCAGGACGAAGGTGCTGGGACCCGAGGCGGTGGCCCATGGCGCAGGCGCGGCGCGCTAGGCGGCCCGACCGGCCGCGCCCCGATGCGATCCTGCTCGAAGGCAGCTACAGCTTCGAGCAGAAAATCACGGTCGAATGGGAGACATCGCTTGCGCTCGACGAGCTCGACGGGCTGCTCGCACCGATCCTCGCCGAGCTCCGCTCCTTCGCGGAGATACGTGCGTATGTCTCGGGCGCACTCAAGCAGCGCGATCTGACGCTCCCGCCCGGCAAGATCAGCAAATACCTGGTGTCCGGCCGCTCGCTCCGGGAGGCGCTGGACGCCCTGATTGCGGCTGGGCGACTCAGCGTCACCCAAGAACATGGCTCAGGTGCCCCGCCGTGGTCGAGGAGGCAGCGCTAGCTCCCGCCCATTGGTGGAAAGCCGCCGATGGAAGTAACCTTCCGTGGCGGCAGGTCGAAGGGGGCGGCCATGACGAGCCAGGTCTTTCCCAGGGAGGAATACGAGGCGCGCTGGGCCAAGGTCCACGGCGAGATGGCGCGGCGCGGCTACGAGACCGCCGTCATCTGGTCGCGCGGCGCGAGCTCATACGACCGCCGCGCCAACCTTCTTTGGCTGGTGAACCACTATTCGGGGCACCCAGGCCAGACGCCGGACAACAACCTCTGGCAGGGGCGCGGCCACAACGCCGTGATCATGCGCGCGGGCCGGGAGCCCGAGCTGCACAACGACGAGCTCCTGGAGCCGGCGGACTGGCTCGCGACGGACAACTGGCACTGGCACCAGAACCCGATCAAGGGCACCGCCGACGCGCTCAACGAGCAGGGGATCACCGGGCCGGTCGCCATCGTCGGCACGGACTTTCTGCCCTGCAAGTACATGGACTGGCTGCGCGAATGGTGCCCGCGCATCGACTGGTGCCCCGAAGACGACCTCGTCAAGTCGGTGCAGCACGTCAAGAGTCCGCGCGAACTCGATGTCTTTCGCGAGGCCGGCGACATCGCGAGCCGCGCGCTGACGCTCATCATGGAGGGCCTCGTCTCGGGCCAGACCGAGGCCGAGGCCGCCGCCGCCGGCGCTGCCGAAGTGGTGCGCCGAGGCGGCATTCCCGCGATCATCCGCCTCTCCCACGGCACCGGCGACGAGATGAACAATTTCAGCCGCTATCCGCTGAGCGGCGCCGATCCAGATTCCGCGCCCGCAGACGGCGATTTCGTGCGCGCCTGGATCATGGGGCCGATGCGCCACGGCTATTTCCTGGATCCGGGGCGGACGGCGGTGTGCGGGCGCCGGCCGAGCAACACGCAACGCGAGCTGATGGAAGCCTGCATGAGCATCGTCGACGGCGTGATGGCGAAGATCCGCCCCGGCGTCTCACCCCACGAGCTCGCGCGCGAGGGCGACCGGCTGACCAGGGAAGCGGGCGGCGGCGACACGGTCGATCAGGCCGGCCTGCAATGGCCGCTCTACGGCCACCTCTGCGACATGATGTTCGAGAACCCGATGTACGGCCTTTCGACCTGCGACGAGGACCAGCTCATCCAGGAGAACATGGTCTGCAGCTCCGAGGCCTTCCTCGCCTGGGAGGGGGTCGGCGCGGTGGGCTTCGAGCAGAACCTGATCGTCCACAAGGACAGCGTCGAGGTCATCACCACCTCGCCGATCTACTGGGAGTGACAACGCGGCCTCGACGAAATCAATGACGGCGGAGGAGACATGACGGACGCGGCTCCGGGCCCCGAGTGGGACCTTCTTATTCACGACGCGGTGCGTCTCGACGATGCGGCGCCGGTCTCCATCGGCATCCGCGACGGCCGTATCGAGGCGGTCGCGCCTACCCTCGACGGCCACGCGGCGGCGCGCATCGATGCGCGCGGCGGGCTGGTCACGCCCTCCTTCGTCGATCCCCATTTTCATATCGACAAGGTTCTGAGCCGCGACCTGCTGGGAGCGCGCGGGCCGCAGGAAGCCTTGGACCGCGCCCGCGAGGCCAAGATCCATTTCACCGTCGCCGACGTGGAGGAGCGCGCCAGCACCGCCCTCAGGCTCGCCGCAGCCCACGGCATCGGCCGCCTGCACGCCCAGATCGACGTGGACTTCGCGACCAAGCTGGTCTCCTTCGAAGGCGTGATGCGCGCGCGCGATCGCTTCGCCGGCGTCGTTGACGTCACCCTCGTCGCCTTCCCACAGGAAGGGATCGTCGCGGACCCGGAGGCGCCGGCGCTGCTGCGCGAGGCGCTCGGCACGGGCGCTGCGGCGGTCGGCGGCCTGCCGGAGGTCGAGGCCTCGGTGGAAGACCAGCGCACGCACGTCGAGACGGTGCTCGATCTCGCCGCCGAGTTCGACGTGGGCGTGGAAATGCATGCCGACTACATGGATCGGGCCGAGCTCAAGACGCTGGAGATGCTGGCCGAGGCCACCGTCGCCCACGGCATGCAGGGCCGGGTCGTCGCCAGCCACTGCAACGCGCTCGCGGTCTACCCCGACGAGGAGGCGACGCGGGTGATCGACAAGGTGCTGGACGCCGACATGGCGGTGACCGTGCTGCCGATCGCCAACCTCCAGATGCTGGGCGGTGAGGGCCGGACGCCCCAGAACCGGGGCTCGTCGCGGGTGAAGGAGATGCTCGACGCCGGCATCAACGTCGCCGCCGGCGCCGACAACATGTACGACATCTGGTACCGCTTCAACCGGATGGACCCGGTGGAGCTCGCCTACATGACCGTGCACAGCGCCGGCATGAGGCTCGACGAGGAGGTCCGCGAGGGCTTCGAGATGGTGACCACGCGCGCGGCGAAGATCATCGGCGCGCCCGTGCCCGAGGTTGCCGCAGGCTCCCCCGCCGACCTGGTGGTGTTTGAGGCCACCAACCTGGTCGATGTCCTGCGGCGCCTCCCCGGCCGTCGTATTCACATCAAGGCCGGCCGGCGGGTGGGCGGGATCGAAGGCTCCCACTGGGCCGCCGTGTAAGTCCCCGATTGTTGTTTGGCGTGCGAATTCGACCTCGTCGTATCACCCCATTTCAATAGGTTATCGCGCCGACCTGCGCGCAACCCCCGTGCCCACCCACGCGCGGTCGGACTGATCGAAAGAGCTGCCCGGAACGACTCCACACACGAGGCGTCCACACACGGCCATAACGATGTGAGGAATAACTGGTGGAGCGGGCGCGCGCAGACCCAGCTTCCGGCAAACCTTCAAAACGAGACACGAGGGGCCAGGGACAGCCCTATAATGGTGGTAAGCGGCGCGAGCGGTGCAGCATGAGGCCAGCCTGACGCGCCGCGCATCGCCTGCGACCCTTGGCGGCAAGTCCGAGGCGCGCGCGATCAACGCAGGGAGGGAACGATGAGACGCCTGCTGGTTGTCGGGATCGTCGCCTTGGCCGTTGCCGGTTGCGCTCAGTCCGCGTCGGTCGTCGAACACCTCGACAGCGGCAACATCGTCATAAAGGCGGGTCACTTAACCCAAGAACAAAGGGTGTGGAGCGCAGCCGAGAGGGGATGCGCAGTTCACGGCAAGGTCGCGCAGCCCACCAGGGTTCAATGCAAGGACGAGGCCTGCACCATCAAACATTTCCACTTCGACTGCATTTAGGGAAGAGCCGGGGCGCTCTTTCCATTCCAATCGCTGTCACATGCCGTCGTGCCGGACCTGGTCGGGGCAAGACATGGTGGGACTCCTCCCCTCCCGACTCCCCGGACTATGGTGCGGTGCACAGGGCGGGGTGACTGCGTCAGGATCGCGAGATGGTTCGATTATTTTCCCGCGCGTGTATCCGCGCGACGCAGTGCGAAAGCGAGCGGGTCACGGCAAGCAAGATCGATGGGCAGGCGGGCCTCTGCTTCCGTGGTTGCGATTATTTTGTCGCGTGGGCGACCTTGGGCCACCTTGGGCCGCCCGCCTCGGACCACCTTGGGCCACTTTGGGCCGGAGTGGGCCGGAATAGGCCGCCTAAAATTAACTTTTGGGATAATCCCACCGGGCCGACGAGACACAAGGCCGCTCTTGGGCACATGACCCTTCGGCACACGAGCCTCAGACGCGCGGGACATGGATGGCCGGAACGAGTCTGGCCATGACGGTGGGGGAAGTCAGGCGTTCGGGACTCTTGGTTTCGCTCGCACGACGCTTCGCGCGTGCGAGACTTAGTTCAGGCCGAAGTCGCCGAAGCGCTTGTTGAAGCGCGAGACCTGGCCGCCGCGGTCGACGATGCGCTGGGCCCCGCCGGTCCACACCGGGTGCGACAGGGGATCGATATCGAGGGTGAGCGTGTCGCCCGCCTTGCCCCACGTGGACCGCGTGGTAAAGGTGCTGCCGTCGGTCCGGACGACGGTGATCTCGTGGTAATCGGGATGAATGTCTTTCTTCATGGCGGGCCCCGCTTGTCGCGCGGCTTTCATATAGACGCGGCGCGCCCGGCGCAAGCGGCTATTGGCTCCGCCGCGACTCGGATATCGTGCCGCCACCAGAACGGGGGGCGGCAGCGGTGAGCATCTTCGGATCGGAAGCGAGGCGGCGGCGCTCCGGCGATTCGCCGGCGGCGTCAGCCCTGCCGCCCCGTGGCGAGATCCGCCGCATCCGCTACCTGTTCCGCTTCCTCCGGCCCTACCGCGGAGTGATCGTGGCGGCGGTCTTCGCGCTCTGCGTCAGCGCCGCGGCGGTGCTCGCGATGGGCCAGGGGCTCCGGGTCCTGATCGACGACGGCCTCAGCGCGGAGGAGATCTCGCGGCTCCACCATGCGCTGATCTACATGGCGGGCATGGTGGCGCTGCTGGCGGGCGGTTCGTTTGCGCGCTTCTACCTCGTCTCCTGGCTCGGCGAGCGGGTGGTGGCCGACATCAGGCGCGCGATCTTCCGCCGCCTGGTGGGGCTGAGCCCGGCCTTCTTCGAGATCAACAAGGTGGGGGAGCTGCTCTCGCGCATCACCACCGACACCACCCTGCTGCAGACCGTGATCGGCCAGCAGGCGTCCTCGGCGCTGCGCAACCTGCTGCTCTTCCTCGGCGCGAGCGCGATGCTGGTGGTGACCAGCCCGACGCTCACCGGCTTCGTGGTGCTGATGGTGCCCGTGGTGGTGATCCCCATCGTCGTGCTCGGCCGGCGCGTGCGGCGCTTCTCCCGCGTGGCCCAGGACCGCGTGGGCGATGTCGGCGGCCACCTCGAAGAGGCACTCGGCGGCATCCGCACCGTGCAGGCCTTCGGCCAGGAGGAGCGGAGCGGCGAGCGCTTCGGCGACCACGTGGAGGCGGCGTTCCGCGCGGCGCTGCGGCGCGTGCAGGCGCGGGCGATGTTGACCGCGATCGTCATCCTGCTGGTCTTCTGCGGCGTGGGCCTCGTGCTCTGGATCGCCGGCACCACCGTGCTGCAGGGCGAGATGACCGGCGGCGAGATGACCGCCTTCATGTTCTACGCCGTGGTGGTCGCGGGCTCGGTGGGCTCGCTCAGCGAGGTCTACGGCGACCTGCAGCATGCGGCGGGCGCGGCCGAGCGGCTGGCGGAGCTGCTCAACGAGGAGCCCGCGCTTGCGCCCTCGCCTGCGATGGCGAAGCCGTTGCCGGAGCCGCAACAGGGCGCCGTCGAGCTGGACCGCGCCACCTTCCACTACCCCGCGCGGCCGGACGCGCCGGCGCTGGAGGGGTTCTCGCTCGCCGTCGCGCCGGGCGAGACGGTGGCCCTGGTGGGCCCCTCGGGTGCGGGCAAGTCGACCGTGTTCAATCTGCTGCTCCGCTTCTACGACCCCGAGGACGGGCGCGTCGTGCTCGACGGGGTGGACCTGCGGGAGGCTTCGCTGGAGGCGGTGCGGCGCTCCTTCGCGCTGGTGCCGCAGGATGCGGTGATGTTTGCGACGAGCGCGCGGGAAAACATCCGCTTCGGTCGGCCCGAAGCGAGCGACGACGAGGTCCGCGCCGCAGCAGAGGCGGCGGGGGCGGCGGCCTTCCTCGACAGCCTGCCGGAGGGTTTTGATACCTTCCTCGGCGAGAAGGGAACCAGGCTCTCGGGCGGGCAGAAGCAACGGCTTGCGATCGCCCGCGCCGTGCTGCGCAACCCGGCGGTGCTGCTGCTCGACGAGGCCACCAGCGCGCTGGATGCCGAGAGCGAGCGCGCAGTGCAGGCGGCGCTGGAGCGGCTGATGGCAGGGCGGACCACCATCGTCATCGCGCATCGCCTCGCCACCGTGCAGAAGGCGGACCGTATCGTGGTGATGGACGAAGGCCGCGTGGTCGCCGAGGGCACGCACCGGGCGCTGATGGCGCGCGGCGGGCTCTACGCGAGGCTCGCGGCGCTCCAGTTCGACGACGGGCGCGAAGAGGATTCGGCGCGCGACGCTCTCGCCGCCGCGCCCCGCAGCGCGGCCGGGTGATCCCTTGAAGCATTTGTCGCTCACGGCAGCCGGCCTACGGCCGGCGCCTCCGCGAGGGCGCCGCAGGAGCGGCGGGCCGCGGTCGCGGCCTGTCGCGAGTCCGTCAAAGACGGACTCGCTCTAACGCTGAGTCAGCTTGAGCTCGATGCGGCGGTTGCGGCGATAGGCGATCTCGTCCTCGCGTGCGTCGAGGGGCTGGAACTCGCCGTAGCCGGCGGCGCTCAGGTGCGCGGGCGGGATGCCGAGGGCGATGAGGAAGTTCACCACCGAGATCGCGCGCGCCGCCGAGAGCTCCCAGTTGGAGGGGAAGCGGGCCGTCTGTATCGGCCGGCTGTCGGTGTGGCCGTCGACCTGCAGGATCCAGGGCAGATCAGACGGAATCTGAACCATCACGTCCCTGAGGACCTGCGCAAACTTCGCCAACTTGTCGTGACCTTCCGGGCCCAGCTCGTCGGAGGCGGGGGCGAACAGGACCTCGGACTGGAAGACGAAGCGGTCGCCGATGATGGTGAAGTCGCGGCGGTCGCTGAGCACCTCCCGGAGCCGGCCGAAGAACTCGGAGCGATAGGCGGCGAGCTCTTCCACCTTGGCGGCAAGCGCCATATTGAGGCGCTGGCCCAGGTTGGCGATCGTCACGTCCTGTTCCTGGGTCTTGCGCTCCGAGATCTGCAGGGCTTGCTCGACGCGCCCGAGCTGCGCCCTCAGCGCGTCGATCTGCTGGTTGAGCACGGCGATCTGGTCGCGCTGGCGCGCGCTGAGCTGGCGGTTCTCGTCCAGTGCCGCCTGGGTGCTGTCGTACGAGGACTGGGCCGCGAGGTGAAGGGCCTGCACCTCGGCGAGGCGGATTTCCCGCTCCTCCAGCGTGCGCTGGGCGAGCACCGTGCGCTCCTGCTCGTCGGAGAGGCGTGCTTCGAGCTCAGCCGTGGTGTCGCGCAGCGCCGAGAGATCGGCCCGCACGGCTGCCGTCTCCTCCTCGCTCTGGCCGAGCTCGCCTCGGCTCTCGATCAGCGCTGCCGCCATTATCCCGACCTTGGACTCGAGATCCCGGCGCACCGCGTTCAGCGCATCGATGTCGCGGCGCAGGCGCTCGACGTCGGAAAGCAGGACCTTGACCTTCTCCTCGCCGGCATCCGCCCTGATGGAGGCCTGGGCTGCTTCGGCGAGCGCGGACTGCCCCTCCCCCGTCATCTCCCTGAGACGCAGCTGGAGCGTGTCGCGCTCGCCGGTGATCATCGAAAGCTCGGCGATGAGCTGGTCCCGAACCGAAAGCGAGCTCTGAAGCTGATCCGCGAGCTGGGCGATATTGATCCTGAGATCCGCGTTGGCCTGCTGCTCAAGGGCGAGCGTTTCGTCGAGACTGTTGAGCTGGGCGTTGAGGTCGTCCTTCGCCTCGGTCTCCTCGGACAGGGTCCGCTGCAGGAAGTACTGCGCCAGCATGTAGACGACGAGCAGGAAGATCATCACCAGGAGCAGCGTCGACATCAGGTCGACGAAGCCCGGCCAGTAGTCGGCGCTAGAGCCCCTTCGTTTCAGGCGCGATGCGGCAAACACCGGGCGAGCCTCCCGCGCTCAGCTTTGGCGCCGCTCGTTCTCGGCGACCGCCGCTATGGTCCGTGCGAGGAGCTTGATCTCGCTGCGAAGCTCGGCGACCGACTGCTCGCGGCCGGAGACCATCTCTTCCAGGAGCCGCTGGAGATAGACGTCCAGGTTGCGCAGATGCGCGCGGCTGGGCTCGTCGAGACCGCCCTGTCGGGTGGCGCCCGCCGCGAGGCGCTCAAGCACCGGCCGCATCTCCAGCTGATTCTCCACCAGCTTGACCATGAGGTCCTGCTCGGAGCGCATGTGGTCGGTGAGCGTGGCCAAGCGCTCGGTCAGCGAGAGGAGGTTGGCCGAAGAGGTTGCGCGCTGCTCTTCGCCGCGCGCGAGCGTTCGTTGCAGCTCCTCCAGGCTGTCGGCGGTCTTCTCCAGGAGGGCGCTGACGTAGGCCGGAACCGACTGGTCGCCCTCCACGCCGAGCGTGCCGCCGGTGAGCCGGGTATAGGAGGAGAGCCAGTCCTCCAGCTCGTTGTAGAAGCGGTTCCGCGCCTGGTTCGCCTGGAGGTCGAGAAAGCCCAGGATAAGCGAGCCCGCGAGTCCGAAGAGCGAGGAGCTGAAGGCCGTGCCCATCCCTTCGAGCGGGGCTTCGAGGCCGCCCTTGAGGTCGTCGAAGACGCCGAGCATGTCCTGATTGGCCACCGAGAGGTCGCCGATCACGTCGCCCACCGAGGTCACGGTCTGGAGCAGGCCCCAGAACGTACCCAGCAGGCCCAGGAAGATCAACAGGCCGATCATGTAGCGCGACAGATCGCGCGATTCGTCGAGTCGCGAGCCGATGCCGTCGAGCAGGCTGCGGAGCGAAACGGCGGAGAGCGTCATGCGGCCGCGCCGGTCAGCCAGCATCGTCGCGAGCGGCGCCAGAAGGCGCGGCTTGCGTGCCGACGACGGCGGCGCGGCGCCCGGCACGTCGTCGCTCTTCACCGCCGCGAGCCAGGCGGTATCCGGCTTCAACAGCAGGACCTGGCGGAAATTGTAGACGATGCCGATGACCAGCGCGCCAAGGATGACGCCGTTCAGAATCGAATTGGCGAAGAACGCATCGCCCAGGGTGTCGCTCAGCACGACCACCACCCCGACCACGAGGGCCAGGAAGAGGCTCATGCGAATCAGGAATGGCCGCTGCCCGCTCATCGCCTGTCCGTCATCCCCGGAACGCCGAGTCTGTGCTCCATGATCGCTCGCAGGCCCATCCAGACGGCTCTTCCCCTGCGACGGCTACATGGCCCGCGGCAGTCGGGCACATTAGTACAGCGCGCCGCAGGCCGACAACCGGCGGCCTGGGTACAGACCTGAAATATGCCCGCTCGAGCATGTCTTTAGCCGCCCGAGCGCGCGCGGCCCGCGGCGGCAAGGGGATGCCCGGCCTCGACCAGCCGCTTGAGCCGCTCGTCGAGAACATGGGTGTAGATTTCCGTCGTCGCGATGTCGGCGTGGCCGAGCATCTTTTGCACCGCCCTCAGGTCCGCCCCGTGGGCGAGCAGGTGACTGGCGAAGGCATGGCGCAGCGCATGGGGCGAGACCCGGCTCGGCTCGATCCCCGCTGCCTGCGCCAACGCCTTGAGCATCTGCGCAAGGCGATGCCGCGTCAGGTGACCGCTCGCGCCGCGCGAGGGGAACAGCCAGCGGGACGGCGCTCCGTCCGCCAGGTGGCGATCGCGCACCGCGAGATAGGCGTCCAGCGCCCGGCGGGCGGGCGCCCCGAGCGGAACCAGGCGTTCCTTGTCGCCTTTGCCCCGCACCAGCAGGCTCTGCGTCTCGGCCGAGACCGCGTGGAGCGGCAGCGACACCAGCTCCGAGACGCGGAGACCGCTGCCGTACAGCAGCTCGATCATGGCCCGCAGGCGAAGCCCGTCGGCCTCGCGCTTGGGCGACACCTCCGCTCCATCGTCCTCAGGCCACGCTGCCGCCAGCAGCCTCTCGACCTCCTCCTCGCTCAGCACGCCGGGGAGCGTGCGAGGGAGTGTCGGCGAATCCACCGTCGCGGTCGGATCGTCGTCACGCCGGCCGTCGGTCAGCAGGAACCGATAGAACTGGCGCAGGCAGGAGAGCCGACGCGCCGCGGTGCGCGCCGCAACGCCGGAGCGGCGTTGTTCCGCCACGAACCCCCGGATCGACGCAGAGTCGGCCTCAACCAGCGCCACACCCGAGGGCGCGAGATAGGCGGCGAAGCAGGCGAGATCGCGCCGGTAGGCGTCGATCGAATTGCGGGCGAGCCCGCGCTCTGCCGCAGCCATTTCGAGAAACGCCTCGATGGCGGCCGCGTCGCTCTCGCGGAGCGCGGCTTCGACCGTCCCTGGCCGCCCTCGACGCGTCAAAGCCCCGCCGCGAGCGCCGCTTCCAGGGCGATCGCCCGCGCCTCCTCCTGCAGGTCGGCAGAAACGAGGCTGGAGACCACGGGCCCGACGGTCGCGATGCCTGCAGCGGCAGGGCCGGCGTCGCCGAGCAGGAGCAGCGCCAACAGGACGGTTTCGCCGAGCTGCCCGCCCTCGGCCGCCTTCAGCAATGCGTTCGCCGGCGCCAGCGCCGGCCCTCGCGCTGCCACAGGTGGCTCGTCGAGCAACAGGCGATCCCAGACCTCCGGGTCTACGCGGCCCCCGAGCGCATCGACCAGAATCGCCAGCCAGTTCGCTCGCGCGACCGCCACGGTGCGCCCGCCTTCGTCGGCCCGCAGAGAAAGCCACGCGTCGAACTTGGCCTTCGTCAGATGGTCGTCATCGCCGCTCAGAAGCATCAACGGCCAGAGCCGCAACGAGGCGCGTAACGCTTCGGGGTTGCGCGAGCCATGGTCCGTGGCCAGTGCGTACCAGCGTGCAGCCGCATCGAGCTCGCCGGCCGCAATGAGAGCTCGCCCGGCCGCCGCGCCGAACCAGACGTGCGCGGGCGCTGGCGGCACCGTGCCCACCAGATGCGCGAACGCGCGCGCCGCAGTCCCGTGAGCCCCTTGAGCCTCGGCAAGAAAAAGGGCCTCCGCCAGCAGCTCCGCCCTGAGCGCAGGCGCCGTCTCTGTCTCGATCGCCTGGAGCATCAAGGCGCGGCCGAGCGGCGGTTCCAGCGATTCGACCTGCGCCAGGGCATCGGCGCGCTCCTCCGACGAGAACGACATGGTTCGATAGAGATCGCGAAGGGCTTCAATGGGGAGCGTGCCGGTCGCCGCCGCGCGCTCCGCCGCCAGCAGCCGTGCCCCCGGCAGGGATTCCGGCGCGACGACAATCGCCGGCAGCACATCGGGCGCTGCTCTCGCCACCGCTTCCACCGGGATCGGGAGCTGCGCAAGCCGCCAGGCGGCGACGCGCAGGGGAGTCGGATCGGCCATCGAATCCACGACCGGCTCGGCCAACCCCGCCATGGCATAGATGGTGTCGTCGAACACCTGGTCGGACGCGGTATCGGTTTCCAGCAGCAGCTCCAGGCCGAGCGTCGCGGCCTCAATCATGCCGGCGTGCGCCTGACACAGGATGCGCACGCGGCGCCAATAACCATCGCCGGCCCGCCCTGCCTTGCCAAGGATTTGCGCGCAAGCGGCGTCGAGGTCGAACGCAGCGAGAAGGCGGTCGTTCTCGATCCGGGCGGTGAGGTTTTGACCCCCGGCCGGACCGGCACTCTCCAGCAGCGCGAGAGCAGCGTCGCGCGCACCCATGGCCACCAGGCGCTCGGCCCGCGCGAGGGCGAGCGCACCGGCCTCGCCCTCACCAGCAGGCGGTTGCGACGGCGAGGTGAGCAACCCCAACGCGAGCCGCCGCATGACGAAAGAAGGCGCCGCGACGGGCAGGCGCGGCAGCAAGGCTTCGATCCTTGAGCGACGCGAGCCCGACCAGAGATCGCCAGGAAACGGCTCAAGTCCCTCGACCGGAATGCCAGCCGCATCAGGATCGATGGCCTCGAGCGCGCCCACACGGATGCCGCCTTCGGCCGATGCGGGAGCGGCCGAAGCGGTCGCGTCGTCGCCCTCTGCGCCTACGACCGAATCGATGTTCGGGGACGCGTCTTCGCCCTCGCCAAGCTCCGCGCCGCTCTCGTCGACGTCCTCGCTCTGCTGCTGCGGGATCAGCCGCAACGGCTCATCGGAATCCTGAGCGATGCTTTCGCCTACGGACGCGATCAGCAGCAGAACAGCCGGAAGGAATGCGCCGACAAGCGCGGACCATGGCTTTCGGCCAACTCGCGAGCGGCAAAGAGGCAGTCGGAACATCCGACTACCCGGGGGTGCTCTCACTTCTCGAAGCGATCATTGGACAGCACCTTTTCGACCGGACCGGGCGGCGGGGGGATGTCCCAGGTCAAAAGAAATCCGATTCCGCCGCCGATGATGAGCAAGAGGATGATGACGAGGACTTTCAACGGGACGTGCCTTCACTCCTGAACACGCGTCGACGCTGAATCAGCCGCGAGGCATTCGACGCTTGTGTGTTAGAATCGGATTATGGCGATGGTGTGGCAGTCTATCGGCGCGGGCGCGGCGCTTCAACGACCCGCGGCCGGGCGGGGCGGAGTGTGCCGCTGAGCCGATGACGGCAGAATTGGGGTGCCCACGGATAGACTGCTCGGTCGTCCTCGTGGGTCTGATGGGTGCGGGCAAGAGCGCGATCGGCCGTCGGCTCGCCAGTCGACTCGGCATTCCGTTCGTCGATGCGGACGAAGAGATCGAGCGCGCCGCAGGATGCTCGATCTCTGACATATTTGAAATACACGGCGAAGCGGCATTCCGCGACGGCGAGCGGCGGGTCATCGCCCGGCTGCTGACCCGCCCGCCGCACGTTCTGGCTACGGGCGGAGGGGCGTTCATGGACCCCGAAACGCGCGCGGCGATCCGGGCGTGCGGCATATCGGTGTGGCTGCGCGCCGACCTAGACTTGCTGGTCTCCCGCGTCTCGCGGCGCAACAACCGTCCGCTGCTGGCCGGCGGCGATCCGCGCGAAATCCTGCAGCGGCTGATGAATGAGCGTCACCCGATCTACGCCGAGGCCGACGTTGTCGTGGAAAGCGGGGACGGACCGCACGAACAAACGGTGGAGGCGGTGCTTGGCGCGCTCGGCGCGCATGTCGAGGCGCAGCGGCGAGAGCCGGGTCCTGATCCGTCATCGGCGAGCGTCGAGGCCTGACCCGGTGAGTACGGCGGACCCCGACCCACGAACCGACCATGACCGGGAGACGGTGCGTGTCGAACTCGGACCGCGCAGCTACGACGTCGTGGTGGGTGCCGGCCTCGTCAGCGAGGCGGGACGGCTCATGGCGCCGCTCCTGGCAGGCCGCTCTGCGGTTGTGGTCACCGACCGCGTCGTGGCTGGGCTCTATCTCGACGCGACACTCGACGCCCTGCGGACGGCCGGCTTCGCGCCCTCCCACCTGATCGTCGAGTCGGGGGAGCGCAGCAAGGACCTGGCGACGCTGGGTGGCGTGCTGGACGACATCCTGGACCGCGGGATCGAGCGGTCGACCGCGCTGGTGGCACTGGGCGGCGGGGTCGTCGGCGACCTCACCGGCTTCGCCGCGAGCATCCTGCTGCGCGGTGTTCCCTTCGTTCAGATACCGACAACGCTTCTTGCCCAGGTGGACAGCGGTGTCGGCGGCAAGACCGGCGTGAACAGCACCCACGGCAAGAACCTGATCGGGACGTTTTATCAGCCGCGCCTGGTGCTCGCCGACGTGGCGACGCTCGCCACGCTGCCGCTGCGCGAGCGCAGGGCAGGCTACGCCGAGGTCGTGAAATACGGCCTCATCGACGACCCGGCGTTCTTCGCCTGGCTTGAAACCAACGGCCCGGCACTCCTTGATGGCGATCCGGACGTGCTGCGGACCGCCGTGGCCCATTCGTGCCGTGCCAAGGCGCGCATCGTTGCCGCCGACGAGCGCGAGAGCGGCAGCCGGGCCTTGCTCAATCTGGGACACACCTTCGCCCATGCCCTGGAGGCGGAGGCCGGCTACGACGGATCGCTCCTGCACGGCGAGGCGGTGGCCTATGGCATGGTGCTGGCGCACCGACTCTCCGCAGCCCTCGGCCTGTGCAGCAAGGATGACGCCGCGCGGGTCGCGGCCCATTTCCGCGCGGTCGGGCTGCCCAGCGAGGCAGATGCCCTTCCCGCGATCGGGTGGAACTCAGCCGCACTGATCGAGCGAATGAAACATGACAAGAAGGTTCAGGGCGGACGGATGACGTTCGTCCTGACACGCGGCATCGGGCACGCCTTCCTCAGCCGGGACGTACCGCCGGAGGCGCTCGGCGCCCTGCTCGACCAAGCTTTCGGCGAATGAGGTTCACGGCGCCTCCGAATTACATCCCTCCACAATCCTCAACGACGCACCCATGACGACCGAGACTGCCATCACCATCGGCGCGATCGGCTTGCTGATCGCGTTATCGGGCTTCTTCTCAGGCTCTGAGACGGCCCTGACCGCAGCCTCCCGCCCGCGCATGCACCATCTGGCAGGCGCCGGCGACAGGCGCGCGCGTGCGGTCGAGCGGCTCACCGACGATCGGGAGCGACTGATCGGCGCGATTCTGCTCGGCAACAACGCCGTCAACATCCTCGCCTCCGCACTGGCCACCAGCGTTCTGATTTCGGTGGTCGGGGACGCCGGCGTGGCCTATGCGACGATCGGCATGACTCTGGTCATTCTGGTCTTCGCCGAGGTGCTGCCAAAGACCTACGCGATCCGCGATGCCGACCGGGTCGCGCTCAGGGTGGCGCCGGTGCTGCGCCCCATCGTGTGGCTGCTCTCCCCCATCGTCGGCGCCGTAAGGCTGGTCGTCTCGGCCACGCTTAGTGCGGCCGGGGCCTCGCAGGGACCGAGGACGGCGAGCGCCGCCGAGGAGGAGCTTCGCGGTACCATCGCCCTGCAGGCGCAGGAAGGCGCCATGGTCAAGCATGAGCGCGACATGCTCCGCAGCATCCTCGACCTGGAGGAGATCGAAGTCGGCGCGGTCATGACCCACCGCAAGACCATGGAGATGATCGACGCCGACGCGGCGCCCGCCGACGTCCTCGACCAGGTCGTCCGCAGCCCCCACACGCGCCTGCCGGTCTGGAAGGGCGAGCCGGACAACATCGTGGGCGTTCTGCATGCCAAGGACCTGCTACGGGCGATGCATGCGAACCTCGCCGACCTCGACCGACTCGACGTCATGTCGATCGTGACCGAACCCTGGTTCGTGCCCGAGACCACGCCGCTCGACGAGCAGCTCCACTCGTTCCGCGAGCGTCGGGCCCACTTCGCGCTGATCGTCGACGAATACGGCTCGCTGATGGGTCTCGTGACCCTGGAGGACATCATCGAGGAGATCGTGGGCGAGATCGTCGACGAGCACGATGTTGCGCTCAGCGAGGTGGTGGAGAGCGACGACGGCTCGTTCCTGATCCCGGGAACCGTCGCGATTCGCGACCTCAATCGGCGTTACGACTGGGATCTTCCCGACGAGGAGGCGGCCACCATCGCGGGTCTCGTGCTGAACGAGGCGCAGGAGATTCCCGAGATCGGCGAGTCATTCTCGCTCTACGGCTTCACATTCGAGGTCCGCGCCCGCAGGCGAAATCAGATCACCCAGCTCCGGGTAATCCCGCGCTCCCGAGCCGCCAGAGGCCACGACGCCTGAGGCAACGGCCCCGCTCGCACGCGCTGCAAGGGCCGGGTTGCACGTCGCCAGTGCGCACCCCATATGGCGCCAGCAGCGGGGGCCGGTTGCCAGGAGCGACCGTCGCGACGAGAGACGGGCGCCGATAATCCGAGGTTCCGATTGTCGAATCGTTGCCTCGTGCTATACATGAAGCGGGTTAGTGGGCGAGTCGATGAACAGTTATCTCGACTTCGAGAAGCCGATCGCGGAGATCGAAGGCAAGCTCCAGGAGCTTCGCCACCTCAGCGACGACAGCGGCGTCAACATGCTCGACGAGGTCTCCCGCCTCGAGGGCAAGGTCGACCGCCTGCTCAAGCAGACCTACAGCCGCCTCACTCCTTGGCAGAAGACGCTGGTCGCCCGCCATCAGCTCAGGCCCCACTGCTCCGACTACATTTCGCGCCTCATCACGGACTTCCTGCCGCTTGCCGGTGACCGTGCCTTCGGCGAGGACCGGGCGGTGATCGGAGGGCTGGGGCGCTTCCAGGGCCACACCACCATGGTCATCGGCCAGGAGAAGGGGTCCGATACCGAGGGCCGGGTCGCCCACAATTTCGGCATGGCCAACCCCGAAGGTTACCGTAAGGCGTCGCGCCTGCTGCGGCTGGCGGAGCGCTTTCAGGTGCCTGTGCTGACGCTGATCGACACGCCGGGCGCCTATCCCGGCATCGGCGCTGAGGAGCGCGGGCAAGCCGAGGCCATCGCCCGCTGCATCGAAGCCTGTCTCGATGTCAGGGTCCCCGTGGTTGCGCTCATCATCGGCGAGGGCGGCTCCGGCGGAGCGATTGCGCTCGGCGTCGCCAACCGCGTGCTGATGATGGAGCACGCGATTTATTCGGTGATCTCGCCCGAGGGCTGTGCCTCGATCCTGTGGCGCGACGCGGCCCTTGCGGAGACGGCGGCGGAGGCGCTGCGGTTAACGGCGGAAGACTTGCACGCGCTCGGCGTGATCGACGGCATCGTGCCGGAGCCCGTGGGCGGCGCCCACCGGGATGCAGCAAGCATGATCGATCGGGCCGGTTCGGCGCTGGAGGAAGCGTTCGCCGACCTGCGCGGCCTCGACGGCGCGGCCCTGCGCAGCCAGCGGCGGGAGAAGTACCTTGAGCTGGGCGCCGTCACCGAAAGCTAGCGCGACACCCGCCTCACCTGTACCCGCGCGGCCCTATCGAGAGACCTGGGCCATTCGCAAATTTCGGATACGCCTGCTCGCAATCTCGGCGCGTACGCGCGGAATCAGCACCGTCACGTAGTAGGCCATGAAGCCCGCCGCCATGAGCAGCAGCGGCGCGATCATGGAGCCGTCGATCGACGGCGCATCGATCTTCGAGATCGTCGCGGGCTGGTGCAGCGTGTTCCACCAGTCGACCGAGAACTTGACGATGGGCACGTTGACGACGCCGACCAGCGCCAGGATCGCGGCGACGCGGGCGCCCTTGGCCGGATCGTCGAAGGCGGCATGGAGCGCGATGTAGCCGAGATAGAGGAAGAACAGGATCAGCATCGAGGTGAGGCGCGCGTCCCACACCCACCAGGTGCCCCACATCGGCTGCCCCCAGAGGGACCCGCTCAAGAGCGTGATGAAGGTGAAGGCAGCACCCACCGGTGCGCTCGACTTTGCTACCAGGTCAGCAAGCGGATGGCGCCAGACGAGGCTGGCCACGCTGCAGAGCGCGATCACGACATAGACGAAGAGCGACATCCACGCCGCCGGCACGTGGACGAAGATGATGCGGTAGGCGTCGCCCTGTTGGTAGTCAGGCGGCGCCACGTAGAGGCCGAGCACCAGGCCGGCCACGATCAGTGCGGCAGTCGCACCCGCCGCCCAGGGATAGACCGCGCGTGCCACGCGGAGAAAGCGGGCCGGGTTGGCGAAGAAGTGGATGTTGGTCCATCCGACCCTCCCTCGCCTCGTCGCGCCCGTTGTCCGTGTCGCCATGCCTGGCCTCGACCTACCCAGACCTATTCCACCGTCATGCGCAGCGCCGCCGCCGCCGCCGGCGGTCCCAGCACCAGCGTTCCCACGAGCCCGCCCGCCAGAATCGACAGGTTCGCATGCACGCCGACGTCGAGCACGGCGCCTTCCACCGCGCCCACGCCGAATATGAGAACGGGAACATAGAGCGGCAAGACCAGAAGCGCGATGAGCGCGCCGCCGCGGCGCAGGCCCACGGTGAGCGCCGCCCCCACGGCGCCGATCAGGCTGAGGATCGGCGTGCCCAGCAGAAGCGAGACGATCAGGATGACCAACCCGTCCACGCTCATGTTCAGGAGGAGTGCGAGCACGGGTGCGGCGGCGGCCAGCGGGAGTCCGGTGGTGAGCCAGTGCGCCACGGCCTTGGCCAGCACGACGAACTCAAGCGGCAGCACGCCGAGCATCAGCTGCTCGAGGCTGCCGTCCTCATGGTCGGCGACGAAGAGGCGATCCAGGGACAGGAGAGCCGCGAGCAGCGCCGCGACCCAGACGGCGCCGGCCGCGATGCGGCTGAGCAGGCCGAGCTCCGGCCCGACCCCGAGCGGAAACAGCGTGACGGCGATGACGAAGAAGACCACCGCCATCAACGTGCCGATGCCGCCTCGCACCGCGAGGGTGAGCTCGCGACCGATGAGGCGGAGGAAGACGCCTACCACTTCTCCTCCTCCGACTCCCCGTCGTCTGCGGCCATCAACATGTCGGCGGGGACCGCATGATCTCCGAGATCGAGGCGGTCGGCACCGTCGAGGGCGATCTCACCGTGTGTCGCCACCATTGCCATGCCTCCATCCGCCCGGTGCGCGGCGATCATGGTCTCGACGCGGGACGATGCGTCGGCGTCGAGCGTCACCGTCGGCTCGTCAAGGAGCCAGAGCGGCGCAGGCGACGCCACCAGACGTGCAAGCGCGAGTCGCCGTCGCTGCCCCGCCGATAGGAAGCGCCCCGGCACGTCGGCAAGATCCTCGATTCCGAGCGCTTCGAGGGCACCGGGCGCAGCCCGCGCCGTGCCCCTGAGCCGTGCCCAGTCGCGCAAGTTCTCCGCCGCCGTGAGCGTGGGTTTCACCGCATCGAGGTGACCCACGTAGTGGAGCCGCTGGCGATGAGCGGACCAGTCCTCGTCGAGCGGCGTGCCCTCCCATGTGAGCGTACCGTCGGCCGGCTTCAGCAGGCCGGCAAGGATACGGAGCAGGCTCGACTTGCCGGCGCCGTTGGGTCCGACGAGCGTCAGCGCCCCGCCACGGGTGAGGCGAAACGAGACTCCGGAGAAGACCGGGCGCTCGCCGCGGATGCAAACCACGTCGTGCGCCTCGAAACAGGCGGCGCGCGGCGCAGTGCGTGACTCTGGTGAGGTATGCGGGCTAGCCGGGCCGGGAATCTTGCACCCCTCTCCGGTCGAGCCTAGAAGTTGGGGGATGCCAGCCTATCGGCGGCGCGCGCACGCGGCAAGAAGCCGCCCTGCGTGTCGTGCCGGAAGAAGGAGCAACCCGTTGATCGCCTTGGGACAGGACACGCTTGGAACCCGCCGCACGCTCAGCGTCGGCGGCCGCTCATACGACTACTTCAGCCTGCCGGCGGCGGCCGAAGCCGGCCTTGGCGATATTGCTCGCCTGCCCTTCTCCCTCAAGGTCCTGCTGGAGAATCTGCTCCGCTTCGAGGACGGCCGCAGCGTCACCGTCGACGATATCCGCGCGGTAGCTGGCTGGCTGAAGGCCGGTCGCGGCGCGGGCGAAATTGCCTACCGACCGGCTCGCGTGCTCATGCAGGATTTTACGGGCGTGCCGGCGGTGGTGGACCTCGCCGCCATGCGGGCCGCGGTGACCGCGCTTGGCGGCGACGCCGGCCGCATCAATCCGCTCACGCCGGTCGATCTGGTGATCGATCATTCGGTGATGGTCGACCATTTCGGCACGACGCAGGCGTTCGGGCAGAACGTCGCGCTGGAGATGGCGCGCAACGGCGAGCGCTACGCCTTCCTCCGCTGGGGCCAGCAGGCGTTCGAGAACTTCCGCGTCGTGCCTCCAGGCACGGGCATCTGCCATCAGGTCAATCTGGAATATCTCGCGCAGGTGGTGTGGACCGACGAGGCCGACGGCGCCACCATCGCCTACCCCGACACCCTGGTCGGAACCGACAGCCACACCACGATGGTCAACGGCCTCGCCGTGCTCGGCTGGGGCGTCGGCGGTATCGAAGCCGAAGCGGCGATGTTGGGCCAGCCGATCTCGATGCTGGTGCCTGACGTCGTGGGCTTCAAGCTCTCCGGCCGGCTCCGCGAAGGCGCGACCGCGACCGATCTGGTGCTGACCGTGACCCAGATGCTGCGCGAGCGCGGCGTGGTCGGGAAGTTCGTCGAGTTCTACGGGCCCGGCCTCGACGATCTCGGGCTCGCTGACCGCGCCACCATCGCCAACATGGCGCCGGAATATGGCGCGACCTGCGGCTTCTTCCCCATCGACCGCGAGACCATCACCTACCTTACCGGGAGCGCTCGGGAGCCCGAACGCATCGCGCTGGCCGAGGCCTATGCGAGGGCGCAGGGCATGTGGCGCGAGGCCGGCACGCCCGATCCCGTGTTCACCGACACCCTGCAGCTCGATCTGGGCCAGGTGGAGCCAAGCATCGCCGGCCCCAAGCGGCCGCAGGACAAGATCCGCCTCTCCGACGCCAAGCCGACGTTCGCCAGCGCGCTGGACGCGACCTTCGGCGTCGGGGAGGAGGCGGGGAGCGCGCGCGTGCCGGTCGCCGGCACCGACTACCAGCTCCGCCACGGCGACGTGGTGATCGCGGCCATCACGAGCTGCACCAACACGTCCAACCCGAGCGTGATGGTGGGCGCCGGGCTGCTCGCCCGCAACGCGGCCGCGCGCGGCTTGCGCGTCAAGCCCTGGGTCAAGACCTCGCTCGCGCCGGGCTCCAAGGTGGTCTCGGACTATCTCGCAAGCGCCGGCTTGCAGGACGATCTCGACGCATTGGGTTTCAACCTCGTGGGCTACGGCTGCACCACCTGCATCGGCAACTCGGGGCCGCTGGCGCCGCCCATCGCCGACGCCGTGGAGAGCGGCGATCTGGTGGTGTGCTCGGTGCTCTCCGGCAACCGCAACTTCGAAGGCCGCATCAGCCCGCACGTGAAAGCCAACTACCTGGCCTCCCCACCTCTGGTCGTCGCCTACGCGATCGCGGGCTCCATGACCCGTGACCTCGGCACGGAGCCGCTCGGCACCGGCCGTGACGGCGCGTTGGTCTACCTGCGAGACATCTGGCCGACGGCGGCCGAGGTGCGCGACACCATCGCGCGGGCCGTCACGCCCGAGATGTTTCGCTCCCGCTACGGCGATGTCTTCACCGGCGACGACGACTGGCGCTCGATCGAGGCGCCTGCCGGGCAGACCTATGCCTGGGACGCAGGCAGCACCTACGTCCAGCATCCGCCCTATTTCCAGGGCATGGCGGCGGAACCGCGGCCGCCGGAGGACGTCACGGGCGCACGGATTCTGTGCCTCCTCGGCGATACCATCACCACCGACCACATCTCACCCGCCGGCGCCATTGGCCCGGAAACACCCGGCGGGGCGTACCTCCTGGAGCGACAGATCGCGCGCCGGGACTTCAACTCCTACGGCGCGCGGCGCGGTAACCACGACGTGATGATGCGCGGCACCTTCGCCAACATCCGCATCCGCAACGAGCTCGCGCCCGGCACCGAGGGCGGCATCACCCGCCACATGCCCGACGGCACCGAGATGCCGGTCTACGACGCAGCCATGAAGTACCAGTCCGATGGTGTGCCGCTTGTCGTGTTCGCGGGGAAGGAATACGGCACCGGGTCGTCGCGCGATTGGGCGGCGAAAGGCACGCGGCTGCTCGGCGTGCGCGCGGTCATCGCCGAGAGCTTCGAGCGCATCCACCGCTCGAACCTGGTTGGCATGGGCGTGTTGCCGCTGGAGTTCACCGAGGGCGTGACGCGGAAGAGCCTGGAGCTCGACGGCAGCGAGCAGATCGACCTGGAGGGCATCGCCGGCGGCATCACGCCCCGCATGACCGTGACCTGCCGCATCCGCCGCGCCGACGGCTCGGCGCAGGAGATCCCGCTCCGCTGCCGGATCGACACCGCCGACGAGGCCGATTACTACCGCCACGGCGGCATCCTGCACTACGTGCTGCGGGGCCTCGCCAAGGCGGCGTGAGCGCCCGGTTGCCGGCGTCTATTCGGCTGCCTGATCGGCCGTCGGGTCGCCCAGCCTTTCGAGCGCGAGCTTGCGGAGCTTGTGCTTCTGCACCTTGCCGCTCGCGGTCATGGGGAACGCCTCGACCGAGAGCACGTGGCGCGGGCTCTTGAAGCTCGCGATCCGGCCCTTGCAATAGGCGGCGATTTCCTCGTTGGTGACGGTCTCGCCCGGCGCGGTGACGACGAAGGCCACGGCGACCTCGTTGAGCCGGGGGTCGGGATAGCCCACCACCGCCACCTGGTCGATGGCCTCGTGCGCCATGAGGAACGCCTCGACCTCCGCCGGCGACACGTTCTCTCCGCCGACCCTGAGTTGGTCCTTGAAGCGGCCGACGAAGCGAATGTGCCCATCGGCGCGAAGCACCACCGTGTCGCCGGTGTGCAGCCAGCCGTCGCCGTCGATGGCCTCGGCAGTCTCCTCGGGCTTCTTGTAGTAGCCTTGGGTGATCATGTAGCCGCGAATCAGCAGCTCGCCTTCCTCGCCCACCGCGATCTCTTGACCGGTCTCCGGGTCCACGACCTTGATCTCGAAGCCCGGTGCGGGGAAGCCCGAGGCATCCGAGCGTTGCTCCGGCGTCGAGTTGCCGAACGACATGGTGGCGAAGGTGAAGGTCTCGGTCATGCCCCAGCCGGTGAAAGTGGGCACCATCTCGGTCTGCACCCGCCGGGCGATACGGGCCGAGCTGGTCATGCCGGAGGGGAAGGTGCCGAAGCGCAGGCTGGTGATGTCCCGCGGCGTCCGCTCCAGGGAATCGAGATACTCCTTGTAGTGGGTATCGAAGCCGTGGGTGATCGTGCCGCCCTCGGCTTCGACCAGCCTCATGCACTCATCGGCGTCGAAGCGGTCCAGCAGCACGTGCTTGCAGCCCGCGATCACGGCGATCAAGCCGGCCTCGCTGAAGCCGTACATGTGGAAGAGCGGCAGCGGGTTGATGATCGCGTCCTCGAAGGTGAGGCCGATGCGGTTGGCCCGCTCGCGCATGTTGCGGATCATCAGGTGGGTGTGGAGCACGCCCTTGGGGTGCCCGGTGGTGCCGGAGGTGTAGCCGATCATCACCGGCTCGTCGGGATCGACCGCCGCCGCACGGGCCGCAAGCGCGGCATCGCTTACCTCGTCGCCATCGGCAAGCATCGCTTCCCAGCCCACCGTGCCGGGCACGTCGCTCTCGCCCACGACGACAAGGCGGCGGAGCCGGGGAAAGCCCTCGATGGCGGCCGCGCGCGGGTCCTGCTCCGCGAGCCCCGGCAACACCTCCGCCAGCATGGCCGCATAGTCGACCGGGCCGGAGCGGTCGACGCTGATCCAGGTGCCGCTATCGGATTGCCGCACCGTGTAGGCCACGTCGTCGGTGCGGTAACGGGTGTTGAGCGGCACCAGCACGGCGCCGATCTTGGCGATCGCGAAGGTGAGGAAGAGCCATTCCGGCCGGTTGTTCATCCAGAGCGCGACGTGCTCACCCGTCTCCACGCCGAGCGCCATCAGCCCCTTGGCGACACGATCCACCTCCCGGTCGTAGTCACGATAGGTCCAGCATTTGCCGTCGCAGACCAGCGCCTCGCGCGCGCCCCAGCGCCGGGCCGCCTCCGCCGGCAGGTCGCCCAGTCGCTCCTTCGGGTACCAGTCGCCCATGCCGCGCCCTGCCGCCCTCAGCTCCGCAACCGCTCGCCGGCCGGATCGTAGAAAGGCGTGAGCGACATCGTCGCCGGCACGCGCTCGCCGGCGATATCGACCTCGTAAGCGCCCTCGTCGAGCGCTTGCCACCGGCGCGGCTCGTCGCTAAGCAGATAGCCCATGCCGACCGGCCGGTCGAAGCCGTAGCCGTAGGCCGCAGACGTGATACGGCCGGCGACCCTGTCATCCAGGTAGATGGTCTCGTCGTGGAACATGAAGGGCTCGGGCTTCTCCAGCATCACGTGCGCGAGGCGTGCGGTGAGCCCCTCTTCTCGCTGGCGCTCCAGCGCCGCGCGGCCGATGAAGTCGGCATCCTTCTTGAACGAGACGGCAAAGCCCAGGCCGGCCTCCAGCGGCGTCTCGGCCTGGGTGATGTCGTGGCCCCAGTGGCGGTAGCCCTTCTCGCTCCTGAGCGAATCCATCGCGTGGATGCCGCACAGCCCGACGCCGAGGTCGGCGCCCGCTTCGAGCAGCCGGTCAAAGATCGGCACCATGTATTCGGTCGCAATATGCAGCTCCCAGCCGAGCTCGCCCACGTAGGAAACCCGCATCGCCCGCGCATGCGCGTAACCGATATCGATCTCGCGGCAGGTGCCGAAGGGGAAGGCCTCGTTGGAGAGGTCGGCGTCGCTGACCCGCCCGAGCAGCGTCCTCGCGTTGGGCCCCATCACGGCGAGCACGCCTGAGCCGGAGGTCACATCGGTCACGTAGACCCGCGCACCGTCACTCAGGTTCCGCTCGATCCAGGTGAGGTCGCGGGTCTGGGAGGCCGCCGAGGTCACCACCAGATAGCGGTCGTCGTCGAGCCGGGTCACGGTGAGGTCCGCCTCGATCCCACCCCGCCTGTTGAGAAGTTGCGTGTAGATGATCTTGCCCGCCGGCACCGCGACATTGTTGGCACAGAGGCGCTGAAGCTCACGCTCCGCATCCGGCCCCTGCACCAGGTATTTCGCGAACGAGCTCATGTCGAGGATGCCGACCGCCGCGCGCACAGCTCGGTGCTCCTCCCGCACGTGATCGAACCAGTTCTGCTTGCCATAGGCGTAGTCGTAGGTTGGTTCCACGCCATCCGGCGCGAACCAGTTGGCGCGCTCCCAGCCTGCCGCCTCGCCGAAGCAGGCGTTATGGGCGGCGAGGCGCGCGTGCAGCGGGCTAAGCCGCACGGGCCGCGCGGTCTCCACCTGGCGATGCGGCCAGTGCATCTGGAACAGCAGGCCCAGGCTCTCCTTCGTGCGGTCAACCAGATAGCGGCGGTTGTTCTGGAAGCGGGCGAAGCGGGAGATGTCGAGCTCCGCCAGGTCCACCGTGGGCGCCCCCTCCACGATCCACTCCGACATCACCTTGCCGGCACCGGCGGCGGTAAGGATGCCTTGCGAGTTGAAGCCGGCGGCGACGAAGAAGCGCGCAAGCTCCGGCGCCTCGCCGAGCACGAACTTGTTGTCCGGCGTGAAGCTCTCTGGCCCGTTCATGAAGCGGCGGATCGGCGCCCGCTCCAGCACTGGCAGGAGCTCGATGGCATTGGTCATCGGCAGCTCGAAGTGGTCCCAGTCCTCGGGTAGCTCGACGAACTCGGCCCCGGCGGGCAGCTTGTCCAGCGGCAGTGGCTTGGCCACCGGCTCGAAGGAGCCGACGAGCAGGCGGCCCGCGTCCTCCTTCACGTAGATGTAGCCGTCGGTGTCGCGGACGATCGGCGCATCGGGAGAAAGCCCCTCGATCGGCTCGGTCACCACGTACATGTGCTCGGCGGCGTAGAGCGGCACGTTCACGCCCGCCATCAGCCCGATCTCGCGTGCCCAGACACCGCCGCAGTTAACGGCGGTCTCGCAGGCGATGGTGCCTTGCGCGGTGCAGACGGCGGAGACCGCGCCGTTCCTGCGCTCGAAGCCGGTGACGGCCGTCTCCTCGAAGATGCGCGCCCCCCGAGATCGGGCGCCCTTGGCGAGCGCCATCGCGGTATCGACGGGATTGGTCTGGCCGTCGCCGGGAATGTAGATCGCGCCCTTGATCCGCGAGACGTCCATCAACGGATAGAGCGCCGCCACCTCGTTCAGCCCGACCTCGTAGGCCTCGACGCCGAAGCAGTCGCCGAGCGCGGCCGTGCGCCTGATCTCGGTGAGCCGTTCTTCAGTGCGCGCGATGGGCAGGCTGCCCTTGCGGCGGAAGCCGGTCGCCTGGCCGGTCTCGGCCTCCAACGTCTCGTAGAGGCCGACTGCGTAGCGCGCGAGCTCGGTCAGGGTCGAGGTCGCGCGCAGCTGGTTGACCAGGCCCGCGGCGTGCCACGAGGTGCCGCCGGTGAGATGGCCCCGCTCCAGGAGGACCACGTCGCGCAGACCGAGCTTGGTCAGGTGGTAGGCCATGCTGCAGCCGATGATGCCGCCGCCGACGATCACTACCTGGGCCTGAGTCGGTAACGCCTCGGTCATTGCACCCTCGCCCGCGCCGGGCCCTCCCTGTCGCACTACCACGCGCCGCCGTCGCATTCCCTAGCACGGCCGCGCATGGCGGAAAACGGAGCGGGCGGAACACGCCGATACGGTAGCCGCTTTCAGCACCGGCGGGGTTTGCATTCCCGCGGCGCTCTTCGCATAGTGCGCGCCAACCGGGGTGGACCCGGCAATCCAACGTGCCAGAGGAGAGGGAGACAATGGCAGTTAGCGCGGGCGACAAGGTGCCGTCGGTCAACTTCAAGATGCTGACGGCGGACGGGCTCAGCGACATAGCGAGCGACGACTATTTCGGTGGCAAGAAGACGGCGCTCTTCGCCGTCCCCGGCGCATTCACGCCGACCTGCTCGGCCAAGCACGTGCCGAGCTTCCTGGCGCAGGCCGATGCGCTCAAGGCCAAGGGCGTGGACCAGATCGCCTGCGTGTCGGTCAACGACGCGTTCGTGATGAAGGCCTGGGGCGAGGACACGGGCTCCGGCGAGGCCATCGACATGCTGGCGGACGGCAACGGCGAGTTCGCACGCGCGACGGGGTTGACCCTCGACGGCACCGGCTTCGGGCTCGGCGAGCGGACGACCCGGTTCTCCATGATCGTCGACGACGGCACGATCACGGCCCTCAACGTGGAGGAGAACCCGGCGGAGATGGACGTGAGCAGCGCGGAGCACATGCTCACGCAGCTCTAATTCGATCTGCTCCCGCGCAGGCGCCTGCAAAAGGCGCTTGCGCGGCGGGCTGCGCTCACCACATTGTCGTCTATCGGCGGCCGCCACGGCACGCGAGGGGCCGCTCGACCCCAGTTTGACAAGACTGCGGCCTGCGCAACCGCCGGCCCGCGGTCGCTCAAGAGGAGACACCAGGCAATGGCACTGCGGATCGGCGACGAAGCACCCAACTTCACGGCAGACACCACCGAAGGTTCGATCGACTTTCACGACTGGATCGGCGACGGCTGGGCGATTCTTTTCTCCCACCCCAAGGACTTCACGCCGGTCTGCACCACCGAGCTCGGCTACATGGCCGGCCTCAAGTCGGAGTTCGAGCAGCGCAACTGCAAGGTCCTCGGGCTCAGCGTGGACGGCGTGAGCGATCACCACGCCTGGTCGAAGGACATCGAGGAGACGCAGGGCCACGCGGTCAACTACCCGCTGATCGGGGACCCGGAGCTCAAGATCGCGACCCTCTACGAGATGCTTCCGGCGGGCGCCGGCACGACCTCGGAGGGGCGCACGGCGGTCGACAACCTCACCGTCCGCACCGTCTTCCTCGTCGGGCCTGACAAGAAGATCAAGCTCTCCCTCACCTACCCCATGAGCACCGGCCGCAACTTCGACGAGGTGCTGCGGGTGCTCGATTCCTGCCAGCTCACGGCGAAGCACAAGGTGGCGACGCCGGTGAACTGGAAGCAGGGCGAGGACGTGATCATCGTGCCGGCGGTCTCCGACGAGGAGGCCAGGAAGGCCTACCCCGACGGCTGGAAGGCCCTGAAACCCTATCTCAGGATCGTGCCGCAGCCCGAGTAGGGCTGCACGGCTCACCAGAGCACGTTCCGACCGGACGGGATCACCGCAGCTCGGACATCACCCACCTCCCCCTGTCCTCCCCCAAAGGCGGAGGGGGGACGTGGCTGCACCGCCCGTTCTCCCTCTCCTCCCCGCCGGGGAGGAGAGGCCGGGGTGAGGAGGGGGATACTTACGGCGGCACCCGGTTCTCGATCGCGAGTGGCGTCAACGCTGTTCGCACCTGCTTGAACGCGACAGCAAGGGTCTCGGCCCAGGACTGGGCGCCCTCCGGCGTGCCGATCAGGTCCTGACGCAGCTCGATCTCGATATGGGGCAGGCCGCGCCCCTGTCCGTGCACCGGAATCGAGTAGTCGGACGGGCCGACGATGGCGTAGGGCTCGTTATCGCCGATGGTGAGCCCCGGGCGGAGCGCGGCGAGCGCCTCCTTCAGCGGCTGCACCAGCCGGTCGTCGTGCTCGTAGAGCAGCCCCACCTCCCAGGGCCGGGCGAAGCCGTCAAAGACCGGCGTGAAACTGTGGACCGCCACCAGGATCGGCACCGCGTCAAAGCCGATCGCTCGGTCGAGGCATGCGGCAATGGCGTCGTGATAGGGGCGGAAGAACGCGTCGGTCCGCGCTGCGGCCTCCTCCGGCGAGATCGACTGATTGGCCGGCACGACCGTGCCGTCGCTCACCGCCGGCATCGCCGTGGGGCTCCCCACCGGGCGGTTGCAATCGATCACCAGGCGCGAATAGCCGGAGAAGTACGCCGGCGCGTCGAGCCAGGCGCTGAGCGATCTGGTGACCATCGCCGCACCGATGTCCCAGCCGATGTGGCGGTCGAGCTCCGCCTGGTCGAGGCCCAGGCGCTCCATGTGGGCCGGGACCGCGTTGCTGGCGTGGTCGCAGACCAGGACGAAGTGCGGATGAACACTGACCGGCCCGATGCGGGAGTAGGGCCGCGGGTCGTCGGCGCTGAGCCGCGACGGATCGAACCAGGCGGCTCGCGCGTTCACCGCCGCTCCGCCGCTGCCAGCGGCTGAACCGACGCCGGCGCGCGATCACCGGCATCCTCGCAGGCGAGCAGGCGAAGCACGCCGTGCTCCACGGTGAGCGCAAGCCGGCCGTTCACCAGATCGAGGGCGGCGTCGCCGAAGAGCTCCCGCCGCCAGCCCTGCAGCGCCGGCACGCCATTCGTCTGCCCCTGGGCGATCCGCTCCAGATCGGCGGCGCTGGCGATCAGCTTTCGGGCGACGCCGGACTCCTCGCTCTTGAAGGTGAGCAGCACCTTGAGGAGGTCGGTCAAGGCCGCCGGCGCCGCAGACTTTTCGGGCCGGGCCGGCAGCGTGGGACAGTCCTCGTCGGGGAGCGCAAGGCCGCGCTCCACCGCCGCCAGCAGCGCCGCGCCCGTGGCGCTCTCGGCGGTGCGCTGGCTCACCGAGCGCAGCTTGGCGAGCTCCTTCGCCGTGCGCGGGCGCTGCGCCGCGATCTCGCTCAGCGCGGTATCGCGCATCACCCACGGGCGGGGCTTGTCGCGCCGGGCGGCCTCGGCCTCGCGCCAGGCCGCGACCTCGCGCAGGATCGCGAAGAAGCGCCGGTTGCCGCCGCGCACCTTGATCCGCCGCCACGCCTCCTCGGGCGGCGACTCGTAGGTGGCGGGGTCCGTGAGCGTCGCCAGCTCCTCGTCGAGCCACGAGCGCCGGCCGGTACGCTCCAGCTTCGCCGCGAGCTTCTGGTAGACCACGCGCAGGTGACTTACGTCGGAGAGCGCGTAGCGCAACTGCCGCTCCGTCAGCGGCCGCCGCGCCCAGTCGGTAAAGCGCTGGGTCTTGTCGATGCGCCCGCGCGTGAGCTTGGCGACCAGCGTCTCGTAGCCGACCGAATCGCCGAAGCCGCACACCATGGCGGCGATCTGGGTGTCGAAGAGCGGGTGCGGCACCCCGCCGGCGAGCGGCAGCAGCACCTCGACATCCTGCCGCGCGGCGTGGAAGACCTTGAGCACCGGCGCGCGCACCAAGAGATCGTAGAGCGGCGCGAGGTCGATTCCCTCCGCGAGCGGATCGACGGCGACCGGCTCCCCCTCGGCCGGGCCGATCTGCAGCAGGCACAACTTGGCGCGATAGGTGCTCTCGCGCATGAACTCGGTATCGACCGTGACGAAATCGGCCTCCCGCCACGCCGCGCAGAGCTCGACCAGCGGAGCGCTCTCGGTAATCAGCCGGGGCTCGGTCACGGCCCCTCGCCGCTTTCCGAAGCAGGATCGCGCAGGACGAAAGCCAATCGGTTGGGATTCACGAGCGCGGCGTCAGGCGGCGGCCAACGCGGCTGGCTCGGTGTGCCCGCCGCGTTCGGCAAGCGCCGCGCTCCGCCCGGTGCCGGTGATCCAGCCGCCGCCGAGCACGCGGTCGCCGTCATAGAGGACGCACGCCTGCCCCGGCGCGGTCGCGGGCTCCGGCTTCTCCAGCCTAACCTCGGCGGTGCCGTCGGCGCCGCGCACCAGCCACGCCGGCGCGCCGGGATGGCTGGAGCGGAGCCGCGCCACCACCGCCCGCGCCTCGCCGGGCACGGGCGCGTCGCCGCCGATCCAGGCGAGCGGGCCGGTGAACACGCGGTCGCGCAGCAGCGCCCTCTGCGGGCCCACCACGACCGCGCGGCGTTCGGCATCGACCGCGAGCACGTAGAGCGGCTCGGGCGCCGCGATGCCGAGGCCGCGGCGCTGGCCCACGGTGTAGTGGATGATGCCCTCGTGGCGGCCGAGCACCCGGCCCGCCTCGTCCACGATAGTGCCCGGCTCGGCAGCGCCGGGGCGCAGCCGCTCGATCACGCCGGCATAGCGGCCGGAGGGCACGAAGCAGATATCCTGACTGTCCGGCTTGTCCGCGACGGCGAGGCCGAGCAGCTGGGCTTGCGCCCGCACCTGCTCCTTCGGCATGTCGCCCAAGGGGAAGCGCAGGAACTCAAGCTGCTCCCGCGTGGTGGCGAAGAGAAAGTAGCTCTGGTCCCTGGCGCCATCGACCGCCCGGTGCAGCTCGGGTCCCTTCGGCCCCGCCACGCGCCGCACATAGTGGCCGGTGGCGAGCGCGTCCGCGCCGAGGTCGCGGGCGAGCGCCAGCAGATCGCGAAACTTCACCCGCTCGTTGCAGCGCACGCAGGGGATCGGCGTCTCGCCGCGCAGGTAGGAGTCAGCGAAATCGTCGATCACCGCCTCCTTGAAGCGCGCCTCGTAGTCGAGCACGTAATGGCGGATTCCGAGCCGGTCCGCGACGCGGCGGGCGTCGTAGATGTCCTCCCCGGCGCAACAGGCGCCAGGGCGCGCCCGCGGACCGCCCGCCGCATAGAGCTGGAGCGTGATGCCGACCACCTCGTAGCCCGCCTCCGCCAGCAGGGCTGCGGTGACGGACGAATCGACGCCGCCGGACATGGCGACGACCACGCGCGTCTCGCGGCGCGGCTTGGCGAGGCCGAGATCGAGGGTCTTTGTGAGCATGGCGCGCACTATAGGGTTGCGCGGGCAGGGCGCAACCACCCCTCCCGCGTCTCACGTGGGACAAACAACCTTAATTTTGTTGTGGGCCACGCCGGGATTAAGCGGGATCGGCGGGATTCCGCTGGGACGACGATCGCGTTGCAGACTGCGAGGGGCAGCCTCTCGATTGCGGAGCGCCCGTTCCTCCTGCCCGCCGTATTCCGTCCACCTTCACACCTCATGGCGCGAGCCTGGCACAGTCGCCGCACGACGCGCACCGGACCATGTTTCGGGGTGTCAGGCGGCCCACCTCCCCACATTCGCTAACTTGTTTGCGGTTCTTCGATGAAGCGTTCCGCGGTTTGGGTCAGGCGCCGTCGGGACGGTTCGGAGAGGGATTTGGAGATCTGGTTCCATTGGTCGATCACCTCGGCGAGGGACAAATGGGGTTCGATGGCTCGCACGCCCTGGTTGAGCATGAACCTGAAGTCACGCCAGGCGCTGTGCGGCCGGCAGCGCCTCCAGGCTGTATCCCCAGGGGGAAACCGTGCCGGCATGACGGATCAGCTTTTCCACCAGCAGCGCCACCAGGAGTTTGCCGTAGAGCCACGCCTTGGCGCTCTCGTCGTCGTATTTGGGCAGATGCCCCAACTGCGCCAGAGACTTGAAGCGCTTGAAGACCAGTTCGACCTGCCAGCGGGTGCGATACCACTCCAGGACCTGCGCCGCGCTGAAGGCCGCTTCGGGAAAGGTCGTGAACACGATGACGTAGCGCGCGAACTCCAGGGTTCGCGGCCGAACCTGCTTGCCCTTGCGCCCGGCCTCCTTGCGCAGCTTGCGCTGCGCCAGCCTGATGGCTTCCTGCGTCTTTCTGATCGCGCACACGCGCCCCGGCACCGCGATGCCGTCGCCGACCGCCAGCACGGGCCAGGATCGCACGCTGCCGACCCGCTTCAGCGTCGTGACGTGTGCAAGCAGGTCGAACGGCGCGCCGTCGCGCGTTCGAAGCGACAGCGACCCGGTGTTCACGCGCACGGTGACGTGACCCCCCGCAGACACCACGTGGTGGAGGCCCGCAGCAGTCGAGTACGCCCGGTCGGCGAGCACAAAGTCGCCCTCGCCGACCGGGAACTGCGAGAACGCCTCGCCCGTGCCCCGTCCCTCGCTCGCCGTGAGCTTGAAGAAGTCGCACGCCAGCGACGGAAGGCGCACGCTGTAGTGCAGGCGCCACAGCGCCCCGGTCCGGCCCGGCTCCTTCACCGTCGTCGCGTCGAAGGCCCTGACCTGGAACCCGCCAGCGGCCGACATCGCCATCCCCTGTTCGCGAAACAGCGCGACGCACAACGCGTGAAGCCAATCCCCCGACTTCCTCAGCCGCTTCAACAAGGCCACGTCGGACAGATCGGCCAGGTTCGCCTTCCTCGCACGCACCACGGTCTCGCGCAGCGAGTGTCCGCAGGCCAGATGCAGCAACAGCGTGCGCAGCAGGGCATCGACCGACTTGTCCTTGCGCAGACCCTTCAAGGCCCCGGTCTCCCGTGCCAACTCCCGCCAGCCCTCGGGCAGAAACAACGACACCACTTCCCACTCCTCGTCCATCCGCCAAGCCTCCCCGCAGCGCGCACCAACCCACAATACGGAGTGCCGACATGACAAACAAGTTAGCGCTTATGGGGCCTACACCACGGCCGATGGCACGATCTACGAGGGTTCGTGGCGCGAGGGTTGCTTCGGCGAGCGCGAGGGTGGACGGCCATGGATGGGGACGAGCGCGAGCGCCTGCGACTTCGAATAGTGGTCAATGCCTCCTCGCTTGTTGGGAATCTTTCGCACGATTGGAAACCATTCGGCCGAGCCGTGGAAGCGCCGGGCCTGCGCATGACATCAGGGCACGCAGCCAAGAGGTTTCCGGTCACCACGGTCGTTCACAACTGCCGCTCACCCAAACTACCACGGCTTCGCCGAACGAATACCACGATTGGAGGTCAGGAATGGTCGGGAGTTTACTTCGGGGTGCTTACTTGGTGAATATTTTCCTTGATCGGGCGCCTCACTCGTGTCCGTGGTCTCTCAAGCTATTGACGTACAAAGAGTTTGTGCGCTCGCGCGGCAGACCATGACCGTGGTGGGAAATGCGGGTTAGACTCCGTGCCGGCTGCAATCCGGCTGAGGGAGCGCCGCCGATGACTCGTATCGACATCCAGTTCACCCTGTTCTCGGCCTTCTATTCGCCACTAATCGCGACGATGGCCGGGGGGTTCCTGACTGAGGAGGGGCTGGAGGCGGACTGGTCGGTCGCGTCGCCGGGAGGTTCCGCCATCGCGGCCCTGAGGGAAGGCACCGCCGATGTCGTGCAGTCGGCGCCGAGCCAGGCTTTTGGGCCGCTGTCGAAGGGCGAGGACCCCGGCGTCGTTCACTTCGCCCAGATCAACGAGATGGACGGCTTTTTCCTCACCGGGCGGGCGCCGGACCCCAATTTCGACTGGCGGAAGCTGGAGGGCGCTGAGGTCGTGCTGTTCGGCGGCGGCCAGCCGCTCGCCATGTTCAGGTATGCCTGCCACAAGGCGGGTATCGATTACGGCCGGCTGCAGGCGATCCATCCGGGCAATGCCGCGGAGATCGACCGCGCCTTTCGCGACGGCGTGGGCCAGTACGTCCAGCAACAGGGACCGTTTCCCCAACAGCTGGAGGCGGAGGGCATCGGCCATGTCGTGGCGCAGGTCGGCCGCCAGATCGGCCGCTGCGGCTTCTCCAGCTTGTGCACCCGGCCGGATTGGCTGGAAACACGCATGGCGCGGGCCTTTACACGCGCGTATCGCAAGGCCCGGCTCTGGCTCAACGAAACGCCGGCCGCCGAGGTCGCTCGCGCCGAACAACCCTACTTTCCGGAGATCGATCTGGCGGCGCTTGAACGCTGCATCGCCGCCTACCAACAACTCGGCTGCTGGGCGCCGCATATCGAGATTACCCGCCCAGCTTATGAGGCATCGCTCGATATCTTTGCTTACAACGGCCTGATCTCCGAGCGCTTCGCCTACGAGCGGGTCTGTGCAGCGCCGCCGGAGGATTAGTCCAAAATCCTGGCCGCGGTTACGGCCAAAAAGCGCCCGGCCGGTGCAATCCGCCGCAAAACCATATATGCACCGCCCCTGACGCGCGCGAACCGGAACCGGGCCGGAGGCCCGGACGGCGCGACCGCGCCGCGCGCCGAAGGCGCGGAGCCAAGTGAGCGGAGCGAGCGCCCGGCGATTGAGGGAAACGAACAAGAGCGAATCATGGCGGACTTCGATCTCCTTGTGATCGGCGGCGGCTCGGGCGGCGTTGCCTGCGCCCGCCGCGCGGCGAGCTACGGCGCCAAGGCCGCGGTGGTCGAGAACGACCGGCTCGGCGGCACCTGCGTGCATCGCGGCTGCATCCCCAAGAAGCTCCTGGTCTACGCCTCGCACTTCAGCCACGACTTCGAGGACGCCGCCGGTTACGGCTGGACCGTCGGCGAGCGCATCTTCGACTGGTCGGCCATGGTGCAGGCCAAATCGGCCGAGCTCGACCGGCTGGAAGGCATCTACGAACGCCTGCTGCGCAATGCGGGAGCCACGCATATCCCCGGAACCGGCCGCCTGCTCGACGCCCACACCGTCGCCGTCGGCGACGAGACACACCGCGCCGAAACCATCGTGATCGCCACCGGCGGCCGGCCCACCATGCCCGACATCCCCGGCATCGAGCTCGCCATCAGCTCGGACGAGATGTTCGACCTGCCGGCGTTGCCCCAGCACATCGTGATCGTGGGCGGCGGCTACATCGCCTGCGAGTTCGCCTGCATCATGCAGGGCCTGGGCTCGAAGGTGACCCAGCTCTACCGGCGCGACCTGCCGCTCCGAGGGTTCGACCACGACTTGCGCGAAGTGCTCTGCGAGGAGATGCGCAAGGGCGGGGCCGACCTCCGCCTCAACACCAACGCGGCCTCGCTCGCGCGCAACGGGTCGGCGATCGCGGTCACGACCACAGCCGGCGAGATCATCGAGGCGGACCAGGTGCTGTACGCCACCGGGCGGAAGCCCAGCGTCGCCGGCCTCGGGCTCGAGACCGCGGGCATCGAGCCCGCCGACGGCGGCGCCATCCCGGTCGACGAGGCCTCGCACACGGGCGCCGCCAACATCTATGCCATCGGCGACGTCACTGACCGCATCAACCTGACTCCGGTGGCGATCCATGAGGGCCGCTGCATTGCCGAAACTCTCTACAACGACAACCCGCAGAACCCGGACCACCGCGACGTCGCGACGGCGGTCTTCACCACGCCGGAGCTTGGCACGGTCGGGCTCACCGAGGAGGAGGCCCGGCAGGCCTACCCCGCCGTGGACATCTACAAGACCCGCTTCCGCCCGCTCAAGCACACGCTCACGACGAGGGAAGAGACCGTCTTCATGAAGCTCGTCGTCGACCGCGCCTCGGGCCGGGTGGTGGGCTGCCACATGGTGGGCGATGGCGCAGGCGAGGCCGTGCAGCTACTGGGTATCGCCGTCAAGGCGGGCGCGACCAAGGCCCAGTTTGACGCGACCATGGCGGTGCACCCGACCGCGGCGGAGGAGTTCGTCACCATGTACGAACCGGTTCCCGAGCCCGTTGCCGACGCCGCCCAATAGCTCGTCGGCGCGCGCCGCGCCGGCAGATACCGCTGCCAAACAGGAAAATGCTGGCACGACGGACGGTTCGGGCGTATAGCACGGCAACAACGACATAATTCCGCGGGAGAACGACATGCCCGGCACGTGGAACCCCGGCCGCTGGCGCGGGCTGCCGATCAAGCAGCAGCCGCAATGGCCCGACGCGGCCGAACTCGCCTCGGCCGAGGAGCGCCTCAAGACCTCGCCCCCGCTGGTCTTCGCCGGTGAAGCGCGGAGGCTGCGCGAGAGCCTGGCACGGGTGAGCGAGGGCCGTGCCTTCCTGCTGCAGGGCGGGGATTGCGCCGAGAGCTTCGCGGAATTCCACCCCGACACGGTGCGGGACACCTTCCGCGTTCTGCTGCAGATGGCGGTGGTGCTGACCTACGGTGCCAAGCTGCCGGTGGTCAAGGTCGGCCGCCTCGCGGGTCAGTTCGCCAAGCCGCGCTCGTCGGACACCGAGACCGTGGGCGACACGACGCTCCCCGCCTACCGCGGCGACATGATCAATGGCATGGCCTTCAGCGAGGAAGAGCGGACGCCCGTGCCGCAGCGCCTGCTCCGGGCCTACGGCCAATCCGCGTCGACCCTCAACCTGCTGCGGGCGCTCGCCCACGGCGGCTACGCCGACCTCCACGCCGTGCATCGCTGGAACCTCGGTTTCGTCGCCGAGAGCACGCAGGGCGCGCGCTACGAGGCGCTCGCCAACCAGATCGGCGACACGCTCGACTTCATGGCGGCCTGCGGGCTCACCGAGGAGACCTCGCCGCAGATCCGCGAGACCGAGTTCTACACCTCCCACGAGGCCCTGATCCTGGAATACGAGCAGGCGCTGACCCGCGTCGATTCGACCACCGGCGGGTGGTACGACTGCAGCGCGCACATGCTCTGGATCGGCGACCGCACGCGACAGGTGGACGGGGCGCATGTCGACTTCCTTAGCGGAGTCGGCAATCCCATCGGGCTCAAGGCCGGCCCCAACATCACGCCGGACGATCTGCTCGCCCTCATCGACCGGCTCAACCCGCATAACGAGCCCGGCAAGCTCACGGTGATCGCGCGCATGGGGCACGAGGCCGTCGAAGCCAAGCTGCCGCCCCTCGTGCGTGCCGTCCAGGGTGAGGGCCGGCACGTGGTCTGGGCCTGCGATCCCATGCACGGCAACACGATCAAGTCGTCCAACGGCTACAAGACCCGAGTCTTCGATCAGGTTTTGGCGGAGGTGCGCGGCTTCTTCGCGGTGCACCGGGCCGAGGGCACGTACCCCGGCGGCGTCCACTTCGAGATGACCGGCCAGGACGTGACCGAGTGCCTGGGCGGCGCCCAGGCGATCACCGAGGAGGACCTCTCCAGCCGCTATCACACCCACTGCGACCCGCGGCTCAACGCCTCGCAGGCGCTGGAGCTCGCCTTCCTCATCTCCGAGCATCTGAGGGAGGAGCGAGCGGCCACCGCCCAGCCAAGGGCGCTGCACGGCTAGGGGCGCGGAAGGGGGTCGCGATGTTGCCCCACGACGGACCCCGCGACAGCGAGGTCACCCGCTACACCGACCACTACTTCACGCGCACGCGCAAGGCGATCGGCCGCTTCGGCGACGCCAAGGTCACCTACGCGCTGTTCATGCGGCGGCCGGTCTGTTTCGCGCCCCGCCTGATGATCGAGTGGCTGAACTCGGTCGCCGCCGAGCGCAGCACCGAATTCACCATCGAGTGCCGGTTCGAGGAAGGCGAGTGGGTCGGCGCCGGCGAGCCGCTCATCTATCTCTCGGGCTCTTTCCGCCACCTCGTCGATCTGGAGACGCTTTACCTGCAGCGGCTGGGCGCCGTCTGCGTCGCCGCCTACAACGCCTATGCCATGTCCCGCAGCCTGCCCAAGGTTGCGTTCCTGGCAATGGACGCGCGCCATTGCGCAGGCATCGAGATGGCCGAGATGATGGCCTACGCGGCGAGCGTGGGCTCGAAGGCAGCGAAGCAGGAGTGCGGCGCCGTCGGCTTCATCGGCAACGCCACCGACGCGACCGCCCACTACTTCGGCAATCAGCGGGGCTACGGCACCATGCCCCACGCTTTCATCGGCTACGCGGGCTCCACGGTCCGCGCCGCCGAGATGTATCACGAAATTTTCGCGGGCGAGCCGATGACCGTGCTCGTCGACTACTACGGGCAGGAGATCACCGATGCGCTCGCCGTGTGCCGGCGCTTCCCGGAGCTTGTCGCGCGCGGCGAGCTGAGCTTCCGCCTCGATACCCACGGCAGCCGCTACGTCGAGGGCCTGGACATGGCGAAGTCATACGCCGTGCTGGAGCGCTACTGCCCGACTGCCGTGCGCGAATATCGCACCGAGGCGGAGCTGCGCTGGCTGCACGGCACCGGCGTCAGCGCCGCGGCGCTCTTCCACCTGCGCGCGGCGCTCGACGAGGCCGGCTTCGAGAAAGTGAAGATCGTCGCGAGTTCCGGCTTTGGGCCGGCCAAGTGCAGGGTCATGGCCAGCGTGAATGCACCCATCGACGTGATCGGCACGGGCTCGTTCCTGCCCGAGAACTGGTCCGAGACCTTCGCGACCGCAGACGTGGTGGATTACGACGGCACCGCACGGGTCAAGCTCGGCCGCGAGTTCCTGCTGCGCAATGGCGCGGACGGATCGCCCCGCTCGCGCTAGGGAGCGCTCGCCGGGGCCACGAGAGTCGGGCGGCCGTTGGTAATCGGGGCCGGCAACCGCCGGCTCCTTTGTGTATAACCGGCCGACCATGACCGACACGCTCGCCATCGCGCTCGCCCAGCTCAACCCCACAGTGGGGGACCTGGAGGGCAACAAGGCGCTGATCCTGCGCGCCCACGCCGAGGCCGCGGCCCAAGGCGCCGATCTCGTGGTCTGCACCGAGCTCGTGGTGACCGGCTACCCGCCCGAGGACCTCGTGCTCAAACCGATGTTCCAGGAACAATCGCGGGCTGTCGTGGAAGCGCTCGCGGCGGCGACGGCGGACGGCGGGCCCGCGCTCCTCATCGGCGCGCCCTGGGTTGAGGGCGGCAAGCTCTACAACGCCGTGCTCCTGCTGGAACGTGGCGAGGTGGCGGCGCGGCGCTACAAGTACGAGCTGCCCAACTACGGCGTCTTCGACGAGGTGCGGGTGTTCGCGCGCCCCGGCCTGCCGGGGCCGATCCCGTTTCGCGGCGTCCGCCTCGGCGCCATGATCTGCGAGGACATGTGGTTCCCCGAGGTCGCCGAATGCCTCGCGGAATCGGGCGCCGAGATCATGATCGTGATCAACGGCTCGCCTTTCGAAAGCGACAAGGGCGACACCCGCCTCAACCTCGCCGTCGCGCGGATTGGTGAGACCGAGCTGCCACTGATCTACGCGAACCAGGTGGGCGGCCAGGACGAGCTGGTCTTCGATGGGGCCTCCTTCGTCCTCAACGCCGACCATAGCCTCGCCGCCCAGGCGCCGGCCTTCCAGGAGTCGCTGTTGCTCACCCATTGGTCGCGAGAGAGTGGCGGCTGGACCTGCACGCCGGCCACCCGTGCCACGCTGCCGGAAGGCCATGCCGCGTCCTATCGGGCCATGACGGTGGGGCTGCGCGACTATGTCGGAAAGAACGGCTTCCCCGGCGTGCTGATCGGGTTGTCGGGCGGCATCGACTCCGCGCTGACGGCCGCCGTTGCCGTCGATGCGCTGGGCGCCGAGCGGGTCTTCTGCGTCGCCATGCCGTCGCGCTACACGGCGCAATCCTCCCTCGACGACGCAGCCGAGTGCGCGCGCCTGCTCGGAGTCCGCCACGAGGTGGTGGGGATCGAGCCGGCGGTGGACGCGCTCGGCGAATCGCTGGCGCCGATCTTCGCCGGCCGCGCCGCGGACGAGACCGAGGAGAATATCCAGGCGCGGGTACGGGGCGTCATCCTGATGGCGATCAGCAACAAGCTCGGCCACATGGTGCTCACCACCGGCAACAAGTCGGAGATGTCGGTGGGCTACGCCACGCTCTACGGCGACATGTGCGGCGGCTATTCCGTGCTGAAGGACGTCTACAAGACCGACGTGTTCGCCATGGCGCGCTGGCGCAACGGGAGCTGGATGGCGGGGCTCAAGGGTCCGCAGGGTGCGGTGATTCCGGAGGCAATCATAGACAAGCCGCCGAGCGCGGAGCTTCGCCCCGACCAGACCGATCAGGACACGCTCCCCCCTTACGAGGTGCTGGACGACGTGCTGCGCGGCCTGGTGGAGGAGGAACGCTCCACCGAGGAGATCGTGGCCCGCGGTCACGCGGCGGAGACTGCGGCACGCATCTGGCGGATGCTCGACATCGCGGAGTATAAGCGGCGCCAGGCGCCGCCGGGCATCAAGCTCACGCTGCGCTCCTTCGGCAAGGACCGCCGCTACCCCATCACCAACCGCTACCGCGGGACCGGTTAAGCCATGACGCTCACGCTGTACAACACGCTGACCCGCAAGCGCGAGCCGCTGCAGCCGGTGCGCCCCGGCCACGTCGGCATGTACGTCTGCGGCCCCACGGTCTACGACCTCGCCCACATCGGCAATGCGCGGCCCATCGTGGTGTTCGACGTGCTCTACCGGGTGCTTAAGCGGCTCTACCCGTCCGTCACCTACGTCCGGAACATCACCGACGTCGACGACAAGATCAACGAGGCCTCGCGCCGGACCGGCGAGCCCATCGAGTCCATCACCGCACGCACCACCAAGGCGTTTCATGAGGACATCGCCGCGCTCGGCGCTTTGCCGCCCGATATCGAGCCGCGCGCGACGGGGCACGTGCCCCAGATGATCGCGCTCATCGAGGCACTGATCGCGGCCGGCAACGCCTACGAGGCCGACGGCCACGTGCTCTTTCATGTGCCCTCGGCGCCCCGCTACGGCGCCCTCTCCGGCCGCAACCGCGACGAGATGATTGCGGGCGCGCGCGTCGAGGTCGCTCCCTACAAGCGGGACCCTGCCGACTTCGTGCTTTGGAAGCCGAGCGACGAGACCCTGCCGGGGTGGGAAAGCCCCTGGGGACGCGGGCGGCCCGGCTGGCACATCGAGTGCTCGGCCATGAGCCGCGCCTACTTAGGCAAGACCCTCGACATCCACGGCGGCGGCCTCGACCTGGTCTTCCCCCACCACGAGAACGAGATTGTGCAGAGCGAATGCGCCTGCCCCGGCCCGCCCTTCGCCCGCCACTGGGTGCACAACGGCTGGCTCACCGTGGAGGGCGAGAAGATGTCGAAGTCCCTCGGCAACTTCATCACCATCCGCGACGCGCTCGCCGAGGCGCCGGGCGAGGTGAACCGGCTGGTTCTCTTGAGCACGCACTACCGGCACCCGATGGACTGGAGCACTGATGCGGTCGCCCAGGCCCGCGCCAACCTGGACCGCCTCTACACCGCGCTCCGCAATGCGGGCGCCACCGCAAATGGCGTGGAAGACACCGTCGATCCAGAGGTCGAGGCCGCTCTTTGCGACGACCTCAACACGCCGAAGGCGCTTGCCGTGCTCCACCGGCTCGCGGGCGAACTCAACCGGGCCGGCGACGAGGCGGCCAAGGCGCGGGCCTGCGCCGCGCTGCGCGGCTCCGGCGCTCTGCTCGGGCTGCTGCAGGCCGACCCCGAGGCGTGGTTCCGCGGCGCAGGCCAGGAAGGCGGCATGAGCGACGCCGAGATCGAGGCGCTGATCGCCGACCGCGCCGCCGCGCGGGCTCAGCGCGACTTCGCGGAGGCCGACCGCATCCGCGACGCCATGGCGGCCGAGGGCATCACCCTCGAAGACAAGCCGGAGGGCACGCTGTGGCGCCGCGCGTGAAAGGCGGCGCACGCGCAACCCGCGCCCTGACGGGCTGAGCCGTGGCGGGGACCGACCGGCGCAAAGCCTGCGCGGCGGCCCACGTCGATGCGGGGGCGCCAGCGGTCATCCTCGTGCGCACCCAGCTCGGCGAAAACATCGGCGCCGCCGCCCGCGCCATGCTGAACTGCGGTCTCTCCGACCTGCGCCTGGTCCAGCCCCGCGACGGCTGGCCCAACGTGAAGGCGCTGGGCGCGGCATCCGGCGCGGACGCGGTGCTGAACGGCGTGCGGCTGTGCTCGACTGTCGAGGAAGCGGTGGCCGACCTCAACCTGGTTCACGCCACCACGGCGCGGCCGCGCGAGTTGCTGAAGCCGGAGCTCGCGCCGCGCGATGCGGTCACGGCGTTGCGCGATGCGGGGCGTCGGGGCGCCCGCCTTGGCCTCCTCTTCGGGCCGGAGAAGGCCGGCCTCAAGAACGAAGAGCTGGTGCTCGCCGATGCCATCGTCCGCATTCCGCTCAACCCCGCCTTCGCCTCGCTCAACCTCGCGCAGGCGGTCCTGATCATGGCCTACGAGTGGCGCCTCGTGAGCGCCCCGCCGGAGGACGAGCCAGAGCCGGCCCCGCCCACCGGGAGCGCGCGGCCCGCCACCAAGGACGAGATCCTGCACTTCTTCCGGCATCTGGAAGGCGCGCTCGACGACCGCGATTTCTTCCCGACGCCCGAGATGCGGCCCAAGATGGTGCAGAACATGCGCACCATGTTCGAGCGCATCTCGATGACCCGCCAGGACGTGCAGACCCTGCGGGGCGTCGTGCGCGCGCTCACCGGGGAGCGGCTCCGGCGGCGCGAACCGCCCGGCCCGGCCGATTGACACTGCACCGGCGGGGGCTATAGTGCGCCCGGCTCGCCGCCGGAGGCCGCGGGCGCACGCGATTCTCCCACCGGCACGGGCACGATGAGCAAGCGACAGCAGTCGAAATACAAGATTTGCCGGCGCCTCGGCGTCAACCTGTGGGGCCGCCCCAAGAGCCCCACCAACCGGCGCGACTACGGGCCAGGGCAGCACGGCCAGCGGCGGCGCAAGCCGTCCGACTTCGGCGTGCAGCTCGCGGCCAAGCAGCGCCTGCGCGGCTACTACGGCAACATCACCGAGAAGCAGTTCCGCCGCTACTACCACATCGCCGGCGACCGCAAGGGCGACACCGGCGAGAATCTGGTCGGGCTGCTGGAGAGGCGCCTCGATGCCGTCGTCTACCGCATGAAGTTCGTGCCGACCGTGTTCGCAGCCCGGCAGTTCGTGAGCCACGGCCACATCCTGGTCAACGGCCGCCGGGTGACCATCCCCAGCTACCTGGTTAAGGACGAGGACCGCATCACGGTGCGCGAGCGCTCGAAGCAGCTGCCGCTGGTGCTGGAGGCGATCGATTCGCCGGAGCGCGACGTGCCCGACTATCTCGAGGTCGACCACGACCGGATGGAGGGCCGCTTCATCCGCGCCCCCAAGTTCGCCGACGTGCCCTACCCGGTGACGATGGAGCCCAACCTTGTCATCGAATACTACTCGCGGTAACCCCCGCGCGCTCACGGCCTCGCCCTGCCGATTGACAGGGCGCTTCATCCCGGCTTTTGTCTCCCTCTCAGGTTCAGAGGGTAAGGGAGGAGCGTGATGGGCACGTTGGCATTCGAGCATCATCTGCTGAAGGAAGCCGGCACCAGCCCCAACAACGGGGCGCTGCCGCTGATCGTCTATCGGGGCGCCATCGATGTCGGAGACGGCGATGAGCCGGAGGCTGCGGTCGAGCGCCACTTCGACTCCAACGGCTGGGGCGACGGCTTTCGCGGCGATACCTTCCCCTTTCACCACTATCACTCGATTGCGCACGAGGTCGTGGGCTGCGCGCGCGGCGCGGCGCAGCTTCAGTTCGGCGGGCCGAAGGGGCCGGTGGTCGACGTGCAGGCCGGCGATGCCGTGCTGATCCCCGCCGGCGTCGTGCACTGCCGGCTCGACGACAAACCGGGCTACGTCAGCGTGGGCGCCTACCCGCCGGGGCAGCAGCCGGACCTTTGCGTGCTGTCGAACCAGGATGCAGAGGTCTCGAGCGCGCGGGACGATACCGAGGGCCTGGAGCTCAAGGTCGTGGGCGATGCGGAGATGCCCGCGATCAGGACCTCCATCGCCGCGGTCCCGCTGCCCGCGACCGATCCGCTCGCAGGCGGCAGTGGCCCGGTGCCCGAGCTCTGGCTGGAGCGCTGAGCGCCAGCCCCAGCCTCAGTCCACGCCCAGCTAACTACTGCCAGTCCTCGACCGCAAGATCAGGGACGCGACGGAATTCGCCGACGTTATTAGTGACCAGCGTCACGCCGAGCGCTCTCGCGTGCGCGGCGATCAGTAGGTCGTTGCGGCCAATGGGTTTACCGCTGCGTTCCAGGTTGCTTCGAATCTCTCCGTAGTGCTGATCGGCTGGCACCTCCAAAGGAAGCACGTCGATCACAGAGAGCAATACTTCCAACTGTTCCATCAAGCGTGTGGAACCGCGGCGGTAGGCGCCGTAGCGAAGCTCGGCTGCTACGATCACGCTGACTGCTACGCTTCCAGGCTCGAGAGCGGCTATGCGCCGGGCCACTTTACCGCCGGGGTGCCGAACAAGCTGAGATACGACGTTGGTATCAAGTAGGTACCGAAGCGCGGCCATACTAGAAGATGTCTTCCGGCTCCGTCGGTGGATCGTCGATCTCCGGGAAATCTTCGTCCAAGGGCTCTAGCGTCGCCAGCACAGCGGCGAGTGAAGGCCGGCGCTCGACAGGCTCGATGACCAGGCGGCGGTCCTCTTGATAGATGACGACCTCGTCAGCCGCCAGCTCGAACTCGCGTGGAATTCGCACTGCCTGATTGCGACCATTGCGGAACAGGCGGGCGTGACGTGCGGGCACCGACATGTCCTACTCACCCTCCCGACGAGATCGACATATGCCAAACATAGGCCAATCTCCCTGTGCCGTCAATCGAACACGCTGAAGTCGAGGGCGAGCTTTTCCCCGAGCCAGAGCGGGTAGTCGCGGTGATCGGCGAGATCGTCGCCGGTGTTGGGATGGACCAGCACCGAGTGGCCCCGGCGGTTGAGCATGAGCCAGGGCACGAACGCGGCGAACAGCGCCGGCTCGAACGCCACCTGGAACATGTGCATCGGGTGCGGCCCGACCAGCTTGTCGCGCCAGCGCCCGAGCCGCACGGGGAAGCGCGCGATCAGGTCGGTCCTGACCACCGCGGCGGTCGGCCGCGTCGCAGGCTCGTAGTAGACGTGGGCGTGGTAGCTGGCGATGACCGCCGGCGCGGGTGGGGTCAAACGCGGGGCTCGACGCTGATGCCCCTGGTGCTCAGCAACTCCGAAAGCTCGCCGGTCTCGTACATCTCGCGCACGATGTCGCAACCGCCCACGAACTCGCCCTTGACGTAGAGCTGCGGGATCGTCGGCCAGTCGCTGAAGCTCTTGATGCCCTGACGCACCTCGGGGTCCTCGAGCACGTCGAAGCCCTTGAAGCGGACGCCGAGCAGCGAGAGCATCTGCACCACCGTGGCGGAGAACCCGCACTGCGGAAACACGGGCGTCCCCTTCATGAACAGGACGACATCGTGCTCGTCGATGAGGCCCCGGATTCGGTTCTCGACCGGCGCACTGGTCGTGGCCTCGATCATGCGAAATCCCCTTTCATTCTCAGATGGTTACGCGTCCGTCGGGATGCTGGTCTGAAGCGCGAGCGCGTGCAGCTGATCGCCCATCCGCCCGCGTAGCGCGCGATAGACCATCTGGTGCTGCTCCACCCGCGACTTGCCGGCGAACGAGGCCGAAACCACGCGCGCCGCGTAGTGATCGCCGTCGCCGCGCAGGTCGTCGATATGAATCTGGGCGTCAGGGAGTGCCTCTCGAATGAGCTGCTCGATCTCCTGAACGTCCATGGGCATCGGCGGTTCTCTCAGGCGTTGCGGTCTGCGGGTGCGCTCAACGCTCGTGCTCCGCCTCGCCAGCCATGTAGGCCGGCAACCACTCTTCGTGGATGCGGCGGAGCGCTGCTATCGATATGGCACCTGCGCCGTCGAGTGTCAACGCGGCCCCGCCCGTGGAGCCGATGGCGGAGACCGGAACTCCGGCGCTCTCCGCATCCGCCATCAGCGCCGCGGCATCCTCCTGCGACGCGCTGACCAGGTAGCGCCCCTGATCCTCGCCGAAGAGCCAACCGACAGCGCTCGCGACGCCGGCCGGAACGGCGATCCGGGCGCCGACGCTGCGGCCCGCGCCGAGAGCGGCCAGCGCCATCTCGGCCAGCGCCACCAGGAGGCCGCCGTCGGAAATGTCGTGACAGGCGGAGATGCGCCCCGCCTCGATCTGGCGCCGGACGAAGTCGCCGTGGCGCCGCTCGGCGGCGAGGTCGACGGCGGGTGGCGGCCCCTCCTCCCTGCCCTCGATCTCGCGCTGGTAGAGAGAGCGGGCGAGATGGCTGCCGGCACCGCCCACCAGCAGCAGCACCTCGTCCGGCGCCTTGAGGGCCGGGTCGCACATGCGCTCCAGGTCCGCGATCAGGCCGAGACCGCCAATGGAAGGCGTGGGCAGGATCCCGGCGCCCTCGGTCTCGTTGTAGAAGGAGACATTGCCCGAGACGACCGGGAAGTCCAGCGCCCGGCAGGCCTCGGCCATGCCCTCGATGCAGCCCGCGAACTGGCCCATGACGCTGGGCCGCTCGGGACTGCCGAAGTTGAGGCAGTCGGTGATGGCCAATGGCCGCGCGCCTGCGGCGGTGAGGTTGCGCCAGGCTTCCGCCACCGCCTGCGCCCCGCCCGAGGCCGGATCGGCGGCGCAGTAGCGCGGCGTGCAGTCGGCGGTGAGCGCAAGCCCCTTCTCCGTGCCGTGGACCCGCACCACGGCCGCATCGCCGCCCGGCGGCTGCACCGTGTCCGCCATCACCATGTGGTCGTACTGCTCCCAGATCCAGCGCTTGGAGCAGAGGTCCGGCGCCGCGAGCAGCCGTTGCAGCGCCTCCATCGGGTCGGGCGCAGACGCCTCCTCGCCCGGCGCGGGTGCCAGCGGTGCGGGCCGCGGCGTGAGCGCGTAGGGCCGCTCGTAGATGGGCGCCTCGTCCACCAGCGGGCGCACCGGCAGGTCGCCCACCACCGCGCCGCCTGCCTTGAGCACGAAGCGGCCCGTCTCCGTCACCCGGCCGATGACGGCGAAGTCGACGCCCCACTTCTCGAAGACCGCCCGCGCGTCGGCGGCCGCCTCGGGGCGGATCACCATGAGCATGCGCTCCTGGCTCTCCGACAGCATGATCTCGTAGGGCGTCATGGCGCTCTCGCGCACCGGCACCTTGTCGAGGTCGAGCTCGATCCCCGCGCCGCCCTTGTCCGCCATCTCCACCGAGGAGCAGGTGAGCCCGGCCGCGCCCATGTCCTGGATCGCGATGATCGCGTCCGACTCCATCAGCGCGAGGCAGGCCTCCATCAGCAGCTTCTCGGTGAAGGGATCGCCGACCTGGACGGTCGGGCGCTTCTCCTCCGTGCCCTCGCCGAAGGCGGCGGACGCCATGGTCGCGCCGTGGATGCCGTCGCGCCCGGTCTTGGCGCCGACGTAGACCACGGGGTGGCCGACCGCGTTCTCGGCGGCGGCGTAGAAGATGCGGTCCGAAGGCGCCACGCCCACGGTCATGGCGTTGACCAGGATGTTGCCGTCGTAGGCCGCATCGAAGGCGCAGGAGCCGCCCACCGTCGGCACGCCGATGCAGTTGCCGTAGCCGCCGATGCCGGCGACCACGCCCGCCACCAGGTGGCGGGTCCTGGGGTGGCCGGGCGCGCCGAAGCGGAGCGCATCGAGGTTTGCCACCGGCCGCGCGCCCATGGTGAAGACGTCGCGCAGGATGCCGCCGACGCCCGTGGCCGCCCCCTGGTAGGGCTCGATAAAGGACGGGTGGTTGTGGCTCTCCATCTTGAAGACCGCAGCCTGCCCGTCGCCGATATCCACGACGCCGGCGTTCTCTCCCGGCCCGCAGATCACCCAGGGCGCCTCGGTCGGCAGCTTGCGCAGCCACACCCGCGACGACTTGTAGGAGCAGTGCTCGTTCCACATCGCCGAGAAGATGCCGAGCTCGGTCAGGTTGGGCGCCCGTCCCATGACCCGCTCGATGCGCGCGTACTCGTCCGCGCTCAGCCCGTGCTCGGCAACCAGCGTCGGCGTGATCGGCACGTCCGGCATCGCGCGCACCGCCCCGCTCACGAGAGCGCCTCCACCAGGTGATCGAACATGGCGCGCCCGTCGGCGCCGCCCAGCGCAGGCTCCGCAGCGCGCTCCGGATGCGGCATCAAGCCGAGCACCGTCCGCGCTGAGTTGAGGATGCCCGCGATGTCGGCGGCGGAGCCGTTGGGGTTGGCCTCGCCATCGGCCGCGCCGTCGTCGCCCACGTAGCGGAACGCCACCAGCCCCTCGCCTTCCAGCCGGGCCAGCGTCTCCTCGTCGGCACAGTAATTGCCCTCGTGGTGGGCGACCGGCATCCGCACCACCTGCCCGGCCTCGTAGCCGGTGGTGAACGGGCTGGCGGCCTCTTCCACGCGCAGGCTCACCCAGCGGCAGACGAAGCGGAGCCCGGCGTTGCGCATCAGCGCGCCCGGTAGCAGCCCGGCCTCGGTCGCCACCTGGAAGCCGTTGCAGATGGCCAGGACATGCACGCCCGCCTTCGCCCGCTTCACCACGTCCGCCATCACCGGCGAGCGCGCCGCCATGGCGCCCGCGCGCAGATAGTCACCATGGGCGAAGCCACCGGGCAGCACGATCAGATCGCAGGCCGGCAGCGCGGTCTCGTCGTGCCAGACCATCGCCGGCGCCCGGCCTGTACTGGCCTCCAGCGCCACCATCACGTCGCGGTCGCAGTTGGAGCCGGGAAAGACGACGACGGCGGCTCTCATCGCGGACTGCCGGCCGAGAAAGCGCGAAGAAGACCCCCCTCCTCACCCCGACCCTCTCCTCCCCCGAGGGGAGGAGAGGGAGAAAAGGTTGGTGCCGCCTGCGTCCCCTCTCCGCCCCAGGGAGAGAAACGGAAGAACGGGCTGCGCCGCCTACGTCCCCTCTCCGCCCTTCGGGGGGAGAGGGACAGGGAGAGGTGGGACAGCGTGCAAACAAATTTTATCCGGGCTACGCCGGGATTAAGCGGGATGGCTGAGATTGCGGGGGACATGCGACCACCGCCCATAGCCGCGGCGTTAGCGCGATCCGCGGCCATCAACGCAGCCCCCGCCCCGCGCTCGTTCGCCTCGCTTCGGATTGCCGTGCCCCGCTTTCCCTCGCGCAACATGGCGCGATCGTGGCGCGGGCGCCGCGCCCCGTGCACCGGAACAAGGTCCGGGGAGTCTGACGCGGCGGGCCGGCTCATTCGGCGAGGTCGATGGTGTAGTCCTCGATCACGGTATTCGCGAGCAGGCGCGCGCACATGGCGTCGAGCTGCTCCCTCGCGATTGCCGGGTCGGTCTCGGCGAGGTCGAGCTCCAGGTACTTGCCCTGACGCACGTCCTCCACGCCGGCGAATCCCATGCGGGCGAGCGTGCTCGCGATCGCCTTGCCTTGGGGGTCGAGAACGCCGGGCTTGAGGGTGATGTGGACTCGGGCTCGCACGCGGTCTCACGCGCGCTCGTCGTCGTTGCCGGCGCCGTTCACTGCCTGCACCACCGTCTCCGGCATCAGGCCGAGCCGCCGGGCGACCTCCTGATAGGCCTCGGAGACCCGGCCGAGATCGCGGCGGAAGCGGTCCTTGTCCAGCTTCTCGTTGGTCTCGATATCCCAGAGCCGGCAGCTGTCGGGCGTGATCTCGTCGGCGAGCACGATGCGCATGTCCTCGCCGTGCCAGAGCCGACCGAACTCCAGCTTGAAGTCCACCAGCCTGATGCCGATGCCGTGGAACAGCCCGCTGAGGAAGTCGTTGATGCGGAGTGACATGGAGAGGATGTCGTCGAGCTCCTGGGGCGTCGCCCAGCCGAAGGCGGTGATGTGCTCCTCCGAGACCAGCGGGTCGTCGAGCTCGTCGTTCTTGTAGCAGTACTCGACGATGGAGCGCGGCAGCTGGACGCCCTCCTTGAGGCCGAGCCGCTTGACCAGCGTGCCGGCGGCGTAGTTGCGGATGATCACCTCGACCGGGATGATCTCCACCTCGCGAATCAGTTGCTCGCGCATGTTGAGCCGGCGCATGAAATGGGTGGGCACGCCGATCTCGTTGAGACGCGCCATCAGGTGCTCGGAGATGCGGTTGTTGAGCACGCCCTTGCCGGTTATCACGCCCTGCTTCTTGTTGTTGAAGGCCGTGGCGTCGTCCTTGAAGTACTGCACCAGGGTGCCGGGCTCGGGCCCTTCGTAAAGGACCTTCGCCTTGCCTTCGTAGATCCGCCTGCGACGGGACATGGTGGGGATCCTCGATGTGGGGGCATCACGCCGGGTCGGCGCCGTGCCCGCCCGTTACGTTGCCAACATAGTCAGAACAGGGGGCCAGTACAATTACCTGTTGTCGGTCGTGCCGGTCGGACCGCGCGAATCGGCCGCCACGATGGCGCTCTAAATCTCAATCTTTTCAAATGGATGACGATTCGGTGGCCCTGCCGCGAAAAGCCACACAGGGGCGGTGTCGGGCCGGCCAGGGCGCGGGAGCGCGATCAGCGAGGCGTTGACCGTCCCGAATCCGCCGACGGGCTCGATGCACATGGCGGCCTCCGGGTCGCCGCCCGAGTCGCGCGCCCCCCGTGCGAGCAACGCGGCCCAGTCCTCCCACGCGCCCCGCTCGGGATCGGGCGGTGCCGCGCCCTCGAAGTCCTCGAGATGGGTTCGGATTCGCGCTGAGTTCGCGTCGTTGCGCTCGCGCGCGGTGAACATGGAAAGCCCCTCCGGCAGCGCATGAAACACAGGGGCCTTGCCGCCGTCATGGCGCAGCCAGAACGCCTCATCGGAATCGGCCACCACGAGGTTGAAGGGGCGATAAGCCGCACCGTCGATATCGGCGAGTGCCATGGCCGCAGCCGCGGCATCGGCATGATCCAGCGCGTCCAGCACCAGCTCGCCCCGCGAGCGCTTGCCCGCCGCCGGCCCGAGCGCGCCGGTGCGGTTCAGGATGCCGGCGCAGACGCCGTCGTCGTTGACGCCGAGCCAGCTTCCGCCGGCGAGCTCGTCCTGGCCTGCGGTCACGTGCGCCCGGTCGGGCCAATGGCGGTCCGGCCCCCGCCACGCGCGGTCGATCATCTCGTCGCGGTTGGCGGCGATCACGACCGGCCAGTCGTGGCCGGGGCGCCGCAGGATCACAAGTGTGCACATGCCGCCTTACCCGCCGAAGGGGCCGCGCCCGCCGTGGACCGGCGCGGGCCGCTCTGGCACAATGCGCGCGCGTCCAATCATCGGCTGGGAGCCTGGGGTATGAACACGTTCGATGACCGCAAGAAAGCCGCCGAGGCGAAGTTCAAGCACGATCAGGAGTTTCAGTTCAAGGTCATCGCCCGGCGCAACAAGCTTCTCGGCCTGTGGGCGGCGGAGAAGATGGGCATCGCGGGCGACGATGCCGAGGCCTACGCCAAGCAGGTGGTCATGGCCGATTTCGAGGAGCCGGGCGACGACGACGTGGTCCGCAAGGTGGTCGGCGACCTGACGCAGAAGGGCATCGAGGCCGACGATCACCTGATCCGCACGCAGATGGAGCGCCTGCTGGACGAGGCGAAGGGCCAGGTCAGCACCGAATAGCCCGCGCGCGTACCTCCTCCATCCTCGACGTTCGGAACCGCCGGTGAGCGGAACTGCCTCCGGCTGGGGCGCCCACGCCCACCGGGCGCTGCGCGCGGCCGGCGTGCGCCAGGTCGCCTACGTGCCGGATGGCGGCCTGTCGGCGCTGCTCGGCCTGTGCGAGGCCGACGAGACCATGCGCACGGTGCTGCTGGCCCATGAGCAGGAAGGCCCCGCGCTGATCGCCGGCGCCTGGCTCGGCGGCGAGCGCGCGGCGCTGCTGATGCAGTCGAGCGGGGCCGGCAACTGCGTCGCCGCGCTCTCGCTGATCCGCACCTGCCGCTTCCCCTTCCTCAGCCTCGTCACCATGCGGGGTGAGTGGGGCGAGACCAATCCGTGGCAGCTCCCCATGGGCCAGGGGACCGCAGCCCATCTCGAAGAATGCGGCGTGATCGTCTCCCGTGTGGATGACGCGGATGACGCCTTCGAAACCATCGCCGCCGCCGCCGCCATCGCCTTTGAAAGCCAGGCGGCGGCTGCGGTCCTCATCGGCCAGCGCGTGATCGGCGCCAAGAGCTTCGACGGATGAGCGGCAGGGAACGGCCCGAGACGACCCTGGACCGGCGCACGGCGACGGCGGTTCTGCTCGAAGGCCGCGACGACGTGCTTGTGGTTCCCGGCCTGGGCTCTGCCACCTGGGACTGTGCCGCGCTCGGCGACAATCCGCTGCACTTCTCGCTCTGGGGCGCCATGGGCAATGCGTCGATGATCGGGCTCGGTCTCGCCCTGGCGCAGCCCGCGCGCCGCGTGCTGGTGCTGACGGGCGACGGCGACATGCTGATGGGGCTCGCGAGCCTCGCCACCATCGCGTCCCAGGCGCCGCCCAATCTCGCCGTCGTCGTGCTCGACAACGAGCGCCATGGCGAGACCGGGATGCAGCCCACCCACACCGCGCACCGCACCGATCTCGCCGCCGCAGCCGCCGCCTGTGGCTTCGTCGAGGCGCAGCAGGTCGCGGACGAAGCCGGCCTCCGCGCCGCGCTCCCGCTGGTGCACGAGACGCCCGGCCCGACCTTCCTCACGGTGAAGGTGCACGCCGAGCCCCTGCCCCGCGTCCTCCCGCCCCGCGACGGCGCCTACCTCAAGGACCGCTTCCGCGCGGCGCTGTTGGGCAAGGACGCCGTCCTTTAGTCCCGGCAGCGCATCGTCGTCTCGGCGCAAGGCCGGCGTACGGAACCTCCCTCCCTGCGCCAGGGCAAATTTGTCCAAGCGGCTGGTAGGCAGTTGAGTTCTGGCCACGGGTTGTGCGGATCGGCTTTGTTGCGGGGTTTGCGGCGGGGTCTGGCCGAGCATCCGGTTCGGTCAGAGGGTTCTGGCATTACCGTGTGGGCGGTGCGGGCGGTGCCGTCGCGATTTGGCGGTGCCCCGACATGATGGATCGCGCCACCGGCGTGGTCGGGAGCGAGGCAGGTACGATCTTTGCGCCCGGCTTGCCGGGCGCCGGGGTTCAGGCCGGCGCGGCGCGCTTTGCGGTCCTCGGCTGGGTGTTCCCGGTCATTTTCAGGAAGTCGAGGACGGCGCGGACGTTGCGGGCGAGCCTGCGCACGGTCGAGGCGACCTCGAGCCCCCGGCCCTTGATCAGGCCGATGGCGAAGCGCCGCAGGCGGGTCATGTTCTCGGGGCCGAAGCCTGTGCGTATGCGGCTGCGGTCCTCGTCCCAGGTCCAGTCGAGGCAGTGGTGCGAGCTGTTCTCGATGCACCAGTGGCCGCGGTTGAGGGCGAGCAGGCTCTGCGCGTTGGCCGTGCCGGGCGTGTGGCTGGAGATCCCGTAGGCGGTCTCGGTGCCGGTCTCGCCGGTCTTCTTGTCCTGGCGGGAGCGCTCGATCATGAAGACCTGGCCGACGCCCGGGAAGTCGAGAAAGCCGTTCAACTCCGTGCTCGTCCAGATTGCCCGCTGCTCGATGCGTCCGTGCGACAGCGCGGCCTCCTCCTCGAAGTCAGGCTCACGCTCCGGCGCCTCTTCGAAGAGCAGCGTCACATCGTCCCGCATGGTCTTCTGGTTCCCTTTCACGATGAACATGAAGTGCGCGCCCCGGTCGAGCAGGTAGCGGGCGAACTTGCGCTGGGTTAGCAGCGCGTCCGTCGTGACCGTCTTGCCCGCGATGTTCGGGATCAGGTCCACCAGCGCCGTCACGGTGCCGATCTCGTTGGTGCGCTTTGTCTCCTCGTCGGCCCCGACTTTCAGGAGAAGTTTTTTTGGGCGAGCGTGGCCTTGGTCTCGTGCCCGACCGCGCTCATGACATGAGCCTGGGTCCCGTCCTCGTCGATGGCCCCCCTCAGGGTCTTGCCGTCGATGGCAAGCGCCGCGTCGCCTGAGCCGTGGGCCTCCTGCCACTTGCGCAACGCCTCGTCCAACTGGTCCGGGTCCACCCGGATCACCACATTGCGGATGGTCGACATCGAAGGCGGCCGGCGCACCCCGTCGCGCAGCCGCACGCCGAAGCGGGCCAGCGCCTTCTCGCCGAGATCGTCGACCCACTCGGAGATGGCCTTCCAGCCTCGCATGCCGCAGAGCGTCGCGCCACTCGCAAGCGCGAGCACGCTGGGCAGCGAATGCCGCCGTCCCTTGCGCGTGCGGGGGTCGTCGATGTCCTTGAAGTAGGCGTAGAGCGACTCTTGCTGAGCGGCGCTGATCATGGTTCTCGGAACTCCTTTCTTCCACAACTCCCGATCCAGCCCGGCAGCGGACAGCCGGCGGCAGGCGTCGGGAACCAGGGGGCGCAGCAGCACAAGCTTCGGCGTCGAGCCGGCGACATAGCCCGAGCGGTGGCGCCGGAAGCCGCGGGTCTGGCCGACCGCCAGCCATCCAGCCGCCCGGTAGACCGTGCCCCGGAACCTCGCCGCGTCCACGAATGTTTCCAGCATCAGCACGGGGTGGCCGAAGCGGGCCGGCCAGTCGCGCGCCAAGCGCCGCGCGCAAAGCCCCAGCACCCGCGAGCCGAGGTTCGGAACACCCCGTCCCGGCAGGATCAGGAAGCGCGCGTTGTTCGCGATCAGATGCAGCCGCCCGTGCTGCGTGCGGAAGTCCCAGCCGATCCACTCGTCCCGCGCCCGGCACTTGCGCGCCGCAGCCGAAAACACGGCCAGCGCCAGCCACTCGCCGCGCCGATGGGCGACGTACCACGCCGTCGCCCCCACCTTCGCAGACGCACCCAGGTAGTGATGCCCCTCCATCAGCGCGCGGAACCGGGCCTCGTCCTCCGGCCGGACAGCAGCGACATCGACCTCGGAAAGATCCACCGTAGAAACCGTCCCCCTGCTCGAAGCCGATCCGCAGCAGAACACCGCGAATCCAGTCGCCTCAATCCATAGCAGGGTTGGCGCGCGCTGACCAGACCCAAGGTCAACTCGTAGCGCAGAACTCAAAAATCAGGCTTGGACAAATTCGCCCTGCTCCCTGCGCCGTGTTGACTTGCCGTTCTGAGCGCCCCACCGTTTTCGGCATGCTTCTCTCGAGTCGCGACGCCGCCGGGATGCTTCGAGAGGTCGCTCCCTGAACGGCGCGCGCTTGCAAGACTCGCTTGGAGTTGGCGGAGCGTCGCACTCCCCCATTGGGCCGCTGCCGCCGGCCCACCCACGCTGCCGAGGAACCTGATGCCATGAGACGCCAGACCCAATCCCTTCGCTCGGTAACGGCACTCCTGATGGTTGGAAGCCTGGCCGGAGGCCTGTCTGCCTGCGGTGGCGGAGGCGGTGACGGGTCGTCCCCTCCGGCGATGCCCACAGCCAGCGGTGAGGCGCTCGACGCGGCAATCACTGCGGATCCGCCGTCAACGGCGCCCGACCTGCTGACCGCGGACGGCTCGGGGACGCCCGCGGACGGTACGATGCTCGAGGAGACAGCCGACGCGGCCAGAGCCACAATCGCCGGCTGGGCCGACATCGTGTACGAGCGAACGACTGCGTCGGATTCGACAGATACGTTCGTGATCTACAGCAACAAAGACGCGCCGGAGGACACGCCGTTCAGCGATGTTTATCCGTTCGATTATGACGCGGACAACGACGCAGCGAATGACTCTTTGATCGTCGACAACTCAAACGTGGGGTTAGTCAGTGGCGTGGCTGAGTTCCCGTCCGCTGTCAATCAGGTGGGCGTGCCGTTCACGGACGACGATACGTTCATGGGCATGTTCGATGGCGCGCCGGGCACCTACACCTGCGTCTCGATGTGCACTCTCTCAACCAATATGGACGCAGAATTGAACGCCGTCGGCGGCGACTGGATCTTCGCACCCAACGACGATGAGTTCCCAGTGCCGGTGCCTGACTCCGACTACATCCATTTCGGCTACTGGATGAATGAGGCGGAAGTGAACGACCAGCCCGTCATCATGGCAGCCGCCATAGCCGGCGGAACCGCCGAGTCCGCAATCGGCACCGTTCAAAGCCTCGAGGGTCAGGCCAGTTACAGTGGTGCGGCGACGGGTCTCTACGTGATCAGAACTTTCACGTTGGACGGCGAAGTCCAGAACCGGACGGGCGGCCAGTTCATCGCCGATGCGACGCTGACGGCCTACTTTGGCGGCGACGACGTGGCCGTCAACAAGCACTACTCGATCGTCGGCACGATCGAGGATTTCGGGGACCAGCGCGGCAGCCCCATCGACACAAGCTGGAGTGTCGAGCTGGAGGCAGCGCGGTTCGGCAGTCAACAAGGCGGCACGTTCCGTGGCACGACCGAGGGCGACCAAGGCATGATGGGCTCATAGGACGGTCGGTTCTTCGGACCTGTGGCCGTCGACGGCGACAATACGATGCCAGGGAACCAGTCCACATTGCCGTCCGGCGTGGCCGGCACCTTCGACGCTCAGTTCACGAACGGCGCCGTCATCGGCTCCTTCGGCGCGGAGAAGGACGACTGAGACGAGATTTGCGCCCCACACGGTAGCTGGTTGACGTCAGACCGCAGTTGCGGGAGCGAAACTGCTCGATATTCTGGGTAGGATATCGTCCCACCCCGCATCAGCGCCTACATCCAGAACCGCGTACGGTTCGCGCAACTGGGCACTAACGCCACCCTCTGACCTTTCCCCTCTTGACGCTTCACGGGATCGGGGATATGTCACGGGCAACTCCCCCTGGGGCTTCGACCGCAGGGTGCGGGGCCTCTTCGGAGGCCCCGTCTTCAATTTGGAGCAATTGGTGCGCACTTACGTTTACGTCGACGGGTTCAACCTCTACTACGGGGTACTCAAGGGCTCGTCATGGAAGTGGTTGGACCTGTTCGCACTGTTTCAGAACATGCTCCAACCGCATCATCAAATACTCAGCATCAAGTATTTCACGGCGCGCGTATCGGCAACGCCCAGTGATCCGGCGAAAGCCCGAAGACAGCACGTTTACCTTCGTGCGCTACAGCGCTATCGACCCGAAATCGAAATCCACTTGGGCCGCTTCCTCAGCCACAATGTCCGGTTGCCGCTGGCGGCACCAACCACTCGTCAGCGCACCGCCGAGGTGATCAGGACCGAGGAGAAGGCCTCGGACGTCAACCTAGCGGTCCATCTACTGAACGATTGTTGGTTGGATGAGTACGATTGTGCTGTCGTCGTCACCAACGACAGCGACATCGCCGAGGCGATGCGCTTGGTCAAACAGCAGCACCGCAAACTGATCGGTCTGGCGACTCCGGGAAACCGGCATCCCTCACGTCAATTGACTGCACACGCCGACTTTTCGCTACGCATCCGCAACAAGACGGTCCTTCAACAGTCTCAACTGCCGGACCCGATCCCCGGCACGACCATCCGCAAGCCTGCCACCTGGTAGCGCGCTCAATACCGCCCCACGGTCACCCCGCCGTCCACGATGATGGTCTGGCCGCTCACATAGCGCGCGCCGTCGGTGCAGAGGAAGAGGATCACGTCGGCGATGTCGTCCGCCTCGCCGTAGCGGCCGAGGGGAATGTACTCAGCGGCCGCCTCCAGCCCCGCCATCCCGAGCGAGTGCACGGTCGAGAGCGCCTGCGCGGTCTTGATGAAGCCGGGCGCGATGCCGTTGACGCGGATGCCGTCGCTGCCCAGGTCACAGGCCATGCCGCGCACCAGCCCGACCACGCCGGACTTCGCCGCGTTGTACTGCACGTGGTCGTGCCAGCCCCAGGTTGTACCCATGACCGAGGAGACGGCCACCATCGCGCCGCGCTTCGCCTCGCGCATTCCCGGCGCCGCAGCGCGCAACAAACGGAACACGCCCGAGAGGTCGACATCGAGGGTATGGTCCCACTTCTCGTCGCTCATCTCGGTGAGCGGCACCTTGTGGGCGATGCCGGCGTTGGCGATGGCGGCGTCCAGCGGGCCGGTGGCGGCTTCGGCGGCCGCAACCGCGTCGTTCACGTTGGCGCTGTCGGTCACGTCGACGTTGCTGAAGCTCGCGCTGCCGCCTTCCGCCTCGATCGCGGCAACGGTCCCTTGCCCCTCCTCGTCGAGCACGTCGGTGACGTAGACGTGGTAGCCGGCCCGGCCGAAGGCCAAGGCGGTGGCGTGGCCGATGCCGATTCCGGCGCCCGTGATCATGACTGTCGGCTTGCTCATGAAAGACTCCCGTGCCCGCAGGGTGGTGTGAGTGCGGCCCCGTGATAGTGCATATCCCCGGCACTCTCAACGCGCCGGAAGCACCGGGAGCTACGCGGGGATCAGCACGCTCTGGCCGGTGGTGCGCCGTGCTTCGAGGTCGCGATGGGCGTCTGCCGCATCGGCCAGCGCGTAGCGCCGGTCGATCCGGGGAGCGACCGCGCCGCTCTCCAGCACCTCGAAAAGCGCCCTGGCGCGCGCCTGGAGCGCCGCCGGCGTGTCGTTCTCCTGGAAGAGACCGGGGCGCACGACATGCAAGGACTTCGCCGCCGCGGTGGCAAGGGTGCTTTGCATTGGCGCGCCCGACGAACTGCCGTAGAGCACCAGCGTGCCGCCCTCGCGCAGGCAGGCGACGGAGGCTTCGGTCGTGTCCCGGCCAACGGAATCGTAGACCACGGCGAGCCCCTCGCCGCCGGTGAGTTCGGCGACGCGGGCGGCAACGTCCTCCCGCCGGTAGTCGATCGCGTGGCGGCAGCCGTGCGCCTCGGCGAGCCCGCGCTTCTCGTCGCCACCGGCGCAGCCGATGACGGCAGCACCCGCATGCGCGAGCCATTGGCAGAGCAGCAGGCCGGTGCCGCCCGCCGCCGCATGGACCAGCACGGCATCGCCCGGCTGCACCACGCCGCTCTTGTTGACCAGGTACTCCGCCGTCATGCCCTTGAGCATGGCGGCGGCGGCCTGTTCGAAGCCGATGGCGTCGGGCAGTTTGACCAGCGCGTCGGCCGCGATGGTGCGAAGCCCTGCGTAGGCGCCGGGCGGCGCGCTCGCGTAGGCGACGCGGTCGCCCTCCCTGAGCGTCGTCACCGCGCCGCCGACGGCTTCGACGACGCCCGCGCCTTCGAAGCCGATGACCCAGGGCAGCCCCGGCGAGGAGAAGGTGCCGCGCCGCTGATAGGTGTCGAGGAAGTTAAGGCCGACCGCCTTCTGCGCGATGCGCACCTCGGTGGCGCCGGGGTCCGGCATCCAGAGATCCTCGACGCGCAGCACTTCCGGGCCGCCGGCCTCGTGCATCCGCACCGCTTGCGTCTTGACCGGCAGTCGGGTTCGGGCGCGGTGCTTCTGGCCGTACATCGTCGTGAAGATGCGGGTGAACTGGCGCTCGCGGGTGTGGACCGCGTCGAGCGGCATGGCCGGGGGCGGTGGCGCGGGGGTCGAAGACTCGATGGACGTCGGTGTATTCATGGCGCGCCGCGGTCGCTCCGGCCTGCTCAGTCGGTTTCCGGGAAGCGCTCGCCGCCTCCGGGCGCGCGGCCCGGCAGCCAGGTCTCGTGAACGTGCAGCCAAGCCACGCCGCAGGGCGTCGCCTCCGCGCGGCGGAAGAGCGCTGTCGAGAGGCGCGCCGATTCCGCGCCTTGCCGCCGGTGCCATTCCTCGTAGGTCACCAGCGCATGATCGCCCGCGGCCCAGCGGCAGCGGAAACTCTCGATCCAGATCTCGAAGGCGTCCGCATCGCCTGCGAGTTCGCCGTGCAGCCCCTCGAACTCGCTTACCAGCGCCTCCCGCCCGGTCACCCCACCGCGCGGTCCGATGACCTCGAGCCCCTCGCCCATCACGCCGGAGAACCGGGCGAACGTTTCGGCCGTGCGCGGCACGGCGCCGGCCAGCCAGTCCCGCAGGAAGGCATGAAACTCCCGCACCTCCCGCTCGCAGCTCTTCTCCATCCTCGGCCCTCCGGTTCGGCGAAAATCGCAACTGTGTGCCGCAGATAGGGTAGTGTGGGGCAGCGGATATCGCGCGGCAACGGTCCGGCTCGGCCAACCAGGGTTGCGCCGTGACGCCGGCATCGGCCGCGCCGGGAAGGGAGGCAGCCATGTCGACGTTGATCAGGGGCGGCACGGTGGTGACCGCAGACGAGCGCTACGTCGCCGATGTCTATTGCGCGGACGGCAAGATCCAGGAGATCGGGACCGGGCTCGACGTGCCGGCGGGCACGGCGACGGTGGATGCCGCAGACGCGCTGGTCATGCCGGGAGGCATCGACCCCCACACCCATATGGAAACGCCGTTCATGGATACCGTGACCGGCGACGACTTCTACACCGGCCCCGCCGCCGGCCTCTCCGGCGGGACCACCATGATCATCGACTTCGTGATTCCGGCGCCGGACCAGCGGCCGATGGATGCCTACCGCATCTGGCAGCAGCGCGCGGCGAAGGCGCCCTCGGACTACTCCTTCCACGTCGCCATCACCAACTGGAACGACGAAATTCACGAGGACATGGAGACGCTGACCCGCGATCACGGCGTCAACAGCTTCAAGCACTTCATGGCCTACAAGGGCGAGGTCATGCTCGACGCCGAGAAGATGATGAACAGCTTCGCGCGGGCGCGGGACCTCGGCGCGCTCTGCACCGTCCATTGCGAGGACGGCCACCTGGTCTGGATGATGCAGCAGGAGCTGCTCAAGGCCGGCATCACCGGGCCGGAGGGCCACCCGCAGTCGCGCCCGCCGGAGGTCGAAGGCGAGGCGACCAACCGCGCGATCCGTATCGCCCAGCTGCTCAAGGCACCGATCTACATCGTCCACGTGACCTGTCGGGAGTCGCTGGAGGCGATCACGCGCGCGCGCCTGGAGGGGCAGCGGGTCTATGGCGAGTGCCTGGCGCAGCACCTGGTGATCGACGAGAGCGTCTACTACGACCCCGACCCGGAGGTCGCCCGCGGCTTCGTGATGAGCCCGCCGTTCCGGCCCAAGGACCATCAGGAAGACCTCTGGCGCGGCCTGCAATCGGGCAACCTGCAGACCACGGGGACCGATCACTGCGCCTACTGCAACTGGCAGAAAGAGATGGGCAAGGACGACTTCTCCAGGATCCCGAACGGCACCAGCGGCATCGAGGACCGCATGTCCGTGCTCTGGGACCAGGGCGTCGAGACCGGCCGGATCACGGCCAACGAGTACGTCGCGATCACGTCCACCAACGCCGCAAAGATCTTCAACATCTATCCGCGCAAGGGGGCGATCAAGGTGGGCGCGGACGCAGACATCGTGGTCTGGGACCCGAAGGCCACGCGCACGATCTCGGCCAAGACCCACCTGCAGAACAACGACTTCAACATCTACGAGGGGATGACCGTGACCGGCGTCGCGCGCGCCACCGTGAGCCGAGGCCGGCACGTTTGGGACGGCTCGGAAATCCGCGCCGACCAGGGCGACGGCGCCTACGTCGAGCGGCCGACCTTCCCGGCCATCTTCGACGCGGTGAACACGCTCCGCGCCCGCCACCCCTTCCGCAGCGTCGAGCGGCCGGCCGGCTGAGCAAAGGTTCGGAAGCCCTTGGAGCGTGTCCGTTATTGACGGAAACGCTTCAGCGGCGACCGGCGCCGAGCAGCTTTTCCGCCTCTACCTGGAAGTCGTCGAAGTAGTCCAGCGCCTCGTGGCCGCGGAGTGCGTCGCGATGCTTGAAGCAGTTCACGGTGTGCCCCTCCGCCACCGTGTCTTCCGGCGGCATCTCGCTGCGGCACTGATCGTCGGCAAAGGGGCAGCGCCCGGCGAGGTAGCATCCGGTCGGCAGGTCGATGGGGCTCGGGATCTCGCCCGCGAGATCGACTGCACTGTCCCGCTTGAGGTTCGGGTTGGGTAGCAGGACGGAGGAGAGCAGGCCGACACTGTAGGGGTGGCGCGGGTGGCTGAAGAGCTCCTTGGCGGTACCCAGCTCCACGATCATTCCGAGATACATCACCGCGACGCGGTGGCTCAAATAGCGCACCGTGCTGAGGTCGTGGCTGATGAAGAGGTAGGCGGTCTCCAACTCCTGTTGGAGGCGAATCAGGAGGTCGATGATCTCCGCCCGCGCCGTGGGGTCGAGGGCCGAGGTGGGCTCGTCCAGCACGATCAGCTCGGGGTCGGTGACGATGGCGCGTGCGATGCCGACGCGCTGCTGCTGGCCGGCGCTGAGCTCCGCCGGGAACTGCTCTAGTGTCGAATCGCGCAAGCCCACCCGCCGCGCTACCTCGCGCACGCGCCGGCGCTGGTCAGGGCGTGAGACTCCCATGGAGCGCAGCGGCTCGGCGATGGTGTTGCCGATCCGCACCTGCGGATCGAGGGATTCGGCGGGCTCCTGGAAGACCAACTGCAGCTTGCCGCGCAGCTCGCGCGTGCGGATGTTGCGCCGCCGGTCGATGGGCTTGCCGTGGAAGCCGATGCTGCCATCCGTCGACTTGATGAGGCCGAGGACGCAGCGGCCGACGGTGGTTTTGCCGGAGCCGGACTCGCCCACCAGCGAGAGCGTCTCGCCCTTGGCGACGGAGAAGCTGACCCCGTTCACCGCCTGCACCACCGAGCGCGAGCCCGCGATGGGGAAGTGCTTCACCAGCCCGTCCACGGTGAGGACGGCGCTCATGACACCCGCTCCACCGGGAAGTGGCAGCGAACGAGGTGGCGGGCGCCGCCAAGTTCGCGTAGGTCGGGATGGCGTTCGTCGCACTCGTCCTCGCGGTGGACGCATCGGGGCGCGTACTGGCAGGCTCGCCCGGCCTGCGCCTCGGTCGACGCGAGCGGCTTGTGCCACTTGTTGCGGAGCGCGGGATTGTGGGCGAAGGCGGCGAGCAGCATCACGCTGTAGGGATGCTGCGGATTGTCGAAGAAGCTCGCAGTCTCCGCGAACTCGACGATTTCGCCGCGGTAGATCACGGCAACATGGTCGCAGAAGTGCGCGGTGATGCCGATGTCGCGAGTAATGAAGAGCATGGACGTATCGTGCTCGCGCACGAGTGTCCGCAACAGGTCGAGCACCTGCGCCTGCACCGTCACGTCGAGTCCGCTGGTGGCATCGTCCGAGATCACGAACTTGGGCGAGCAGACCAGCGAGATTGCCATCACCACGCGCTGCGCCATGCCGCCGCTGAGCTCGTGAGGGAAGGCGCGGAAGCGCCGCGTCGGATCGGGGATGTGCACCGCCTTCAACATGTCGAGCGCCATCTCGTCAGCCTCGGCTCGACCGATGTCGAGGTGGGCGCGGGCGACGGCGGCGATCTGCTTGCCGACCGGGATCAGCGGGTCGAGCTCGCTCCGCGGGTTCGGGATCACCATGGCGATGTCCCTGCCGCGTATGGCGCGCAACTGGTCCTGCGAGAGCGCCCGCATGTCCTTGCCGTCGAACTGGATCGAGCCGCTGTCGATGCGCCCAGGTTGGGTGAGTAGCCCCATCACCGCGCGGGCCAAAGTCGTCTTGCCCGAGCCGGACTCGCCCACCAGTCCGACGATCTCGCCGCTCCGCACGCTCAGGTCGAGGTCCCGCACCGCGCGCACCGGCTCCTCCTCGTAGACCGGATACGAGACGTTGAGCCCGGCGATGTCGAGCATCGCGCCGGAAGGCGCGTCACCGGGAATCTTGCCGGAAGGCGCGTTCGTTTGCGGGGCCATCGTGTCTGTTGCGGTAGCGGCCATCGTCAGCCCCTAATGCGCGGGTCGATGGCGAAATAGATCAGGTCCACTAGCAGGTAGATGATGAGCGAGAGGATCGCCGAGAAGAGCACGAAGCCCAGCACCGGGTTGATGTCGGCGTTGAGCACGCCCTGCACCGCATACTGTCCGGCACCGCCCCAGCTGAAGACGATCTCCACCAGCACCGCGCCGCCGATGAGGAAGCCGTAGAGCACGCTGACGATGGTGACCACCGAGGGCAGCGAGTTGCGGAACGCCTTGCGGATGACGATCCGCTTCGGCAGCCCGCACATTTCGGCGTAGCGGATCAGGTCGGATTCCAGCATCCGCTCCATGGTCGCCTGGGTCATCTTGAGGATCGGCCCGGCGTTGATGACGGCCAGCGTGACCACCGGCAGCACCAGGTGGCCCAACGTCGACCAGAGCGCCTGCCAGTTGCCGGCGATCAGGCTGTCGATGATCAGGAAGTTGGTGACCGGCGCCGGCGGCAGCACCGCGAAGTCGATGCGCCCGAGCGGCGCGGGCGCCACCTGCATGATCGTGTAGAACAGGTAGATCAGGATCAGCCCCAGCCAGAAGTCCGGCAGCGAGCCGGCGAGCAGGCCGTAGTAGTCGGAGAACTTCTTGACGATCGAGCGCTTGAAGTAGGCGGCGGCGACGCCGAGCGGGATGCCGATCAGCAGCGCGAGCAGGAGCGAGAGCGTGATCAGCTCCAGCGTCGCCGGGAAGCGGATGGCGAGATCGTCGAAGACGGGCTTCGTGGTCTGCCAAGAGGTGCCGAGGTCGCCCTGCACCAAGTTCTGCAGGTAAATCCAGAACTGGTCGATGATCGTGCCTTCGAGCCCCATCTCCGCGTTGAGCATGGCAATCTGCTGCTCGGTCGCGAACGGGCCCAGCATCATCACCGCCGGATCGCCGGGGATCAGCTTTACCAGCAGGAAGCTCACCAGGATGATCCCGAAGAGCTGCGGACCGATGAAGAGGAAGCGGCGGCCGATGTAGCGGAGGATGCGCATCGCTCGCCCCTAGGCCGGCCTCTTGCTCTCGCGCAGCGTGCCGGCGAGCGCACGCCTGCGCGCCGGGTCCGCCAGCACCTCGACGCTCGCGCCGACAAGCGCGAACCCGAACACGGTGACCGCGAGCGCGATGCCGGGGAAGACGGACGGCCACCATTGGCCGGTGATGATGTTCTGGAAACCCATGGCGATCATGCTGCCCCACTCGGGCGTCGGCGCGACCACGCCGGCGCCGACGAAGCTGAGCGCCGCCGTCAGCAGGATCGACCAGCCGATGTTGACCGAGAGCTGGGCCAGGATCGGCGCCATCGAATTCGGGATGATGTGGCGCAGCATGATCATCAGGTCGGAGGCGCCGGAGACGTAAGACGCCTCGACGTAGCGCATGTTGCGGATTGCGAGCACCTGGCTCCGCATGAGGCGGAGGTAGATCGGCGCGTTCACGAAGGCGATGGCGGCGATGATGCTCTCCAGGCTCTGGCCGAAGATGGCGACCAGCGCGATGGCGAAGACGAAGACGGGGAAGGCCTGCAGCACGTCCGCCGCGCGCATGACGAAGCCCGCGCCGAAGGAGCCGAAGCCGCCGCCTTCCTGGTAGTAGCCCACCACCGCGCCGATGAAGGAGCCCACAACGGCCGAGATCATCGTGCCCGCGAGCGCGATCGTGAGATCGATGCGCGGCGCGTAAACGATGCGGCTGAAGATATCCATGCCGGTCGCATCGGTGCCGAAGAGATGCCGCCAGCTCGGCCCCTGCAGGAAGTCGACCGGGTTCGCAACCTCGGGCTCGTAGGGCGCAATCAGCGGCGCGAAGATGGCGAGAACGAAAACCAGGAGAACAATGATGTAGCCGAGCGCTAACAGCGGCCGCGCCCGCAGCACGGCCAGCAGGAACCGGAGCGCATGGACGAAGGCTTCCCAACGGCTGCGCTCGGAATGTCCGGCGGTGATGTCCGTCATCGCTCGCGCTTCACGCCCGTGGCGTGATCAATGCTTCGATCAGAAATGTGGGATGCGGGCGGGCCGCGCTGCCGTGGAGAACGACGCGGCCCGCAGAACGCCGTCCCTACGCCTCCCGGCGAAAGTCCTGGAAGCGGATGTTGTTGGACGTGTAGTAGGTCCACCCCTGGATGTCGGAGCGGCGCGCCATCGAGTAGTTGGTGAAGACGCCGAACACCCAGGGCGCCTCGCGCATCACGATCTGCTGCACCTCGTCCATCGCCGCGAGCCGGGCGTCCATGTCGCCGGTCTGCGCTGCGCCGTCGATCAGCTCGTCCACCCGCAGGTTCTCGTAGTTGGAGTAGTTGATGAACGACTTGGAGTGGAAGTAGAGGTTCATCGAGTAGCCGGGATCCGGGCACCACGGCGAATCGTAGTAGAAGATCATCGGCTGCTTCCGCTCGGAGACGTTGTTGTAGAACGTCGCCGCCGGGATCTTCTTGAGCTGCAGGGTGACGCCGATCTCCCTGAGCGCGCTTTGGAAGAGGATCGCCGTGGTCTCCTGCGTCGCGTCCGCGGCGTTGTAGCCGAGCACGGTCTCGAATCCGTCGCCGTAGCCGGCTCCCTTGAGCAGCTCACGCGCGTGGTCGAGGTCCTGGGTGCCGTATTCCCAGTAGCTGTCGTTGAAGCCCGGATAGATGTCGGGCATGCAGCCGGTGAGCGGGCTCGCCAGGTTCTGGAACACCGTCGAGATCACCTGCTCCTGCGGGAACGCGAAGTTCATCGCGCGGCGCACGTCGATGCTGTCGAAGGGCGGAATCTTGGCGTTGAGCTCGATCCAGAGCATGAAGGTCGCGGGGATCGTCTCCACGGTCACGCCCGGCGCCTTGGCGAGCTGCACCAGCTCGAGCGGCTGCAGGTACTGCGCGATGTCCACCGCGCCACCCTGCAGCAGCTGGGCACGGTTGGCCGAGGTCGGCACCTCGCGCATGATCACCGTCTCCATCGGCGCCTTGCCGCCATAGTAGTCGTCCCGCGCCTTGAAGACCGCCTGAGCGCCGCGGGTGAGCTGCTCGATGCGATAAGGGCCGTAGCCTGCCGTCTCGTTCTTCAGGAACTCCGTGGCCCAGGGGTCGTCCGCGCCGCCGACCTCCTTGCACTTGGTGGAATCGTAGATCGGGCTGTAGAGGTTCGGCTGCAGCTTCAGCAGCAGCGGGTTCGGATGGTCGAGGTTGATCGAGCAGACGTACTTGCCCTCGGCCTTGATCTGCTCCTCCCGCCTGAGGCTGATGGTGTTGGTGAAGAAGCCGCCGATGGCGCCGAGCCCCAGCTTGCGGTGCCAGGTCCAGACCACGTCCTCGGCCGTGAGCTCGTTGCCCCAGTTGCTCATCACGCCTTCGCGCAGCTTGAAGCGGATCCACTGGCTGTTGGGGTCGATCTCCCAGCTTTCGGCGAGCTTGCCCTTCATGTTCACGCGGCCGGGGAGATCCGGATAGTCCTGGATGTCCTCGCGAAGAGCCGTCGGCACACCAGGATCCGGGATCTTCACGTATTCGACGAGCGAATCGTAGCAGGCGGCAACCGTCTCGAAGGTCCCGAGGCTCACGTCGTATTCGCTGTCGAGGCTCTGCGGCGTCGCCGGCGAAGCGAGCACCAGCGTCGACGCCCGGTCTTGCGCCATGGCGTCGCGGGTTGCGAGCGCTCCCGGCACCGTCGCCGCTGCCGCGGCCGCCGTCGTGCCCTTGAGGAAGGTGCGCCGGTCCAATGACCAGCGGTTACCCGTCGAATTCGTCATGTCGATCTCCCTAGGTTTTCCCTGCGGGGCCTCGGCCGCCGCTGCGGCGACTATATAGGCGAATGCCGAGCCAGACGCGAAGGGTTATCCGGGGTTGGCCGGCATTTCTCACCAGGGCCGTGGCCCACCGCGTTCGTCAAAGACGGACGCACCCTAACGGCGTTCGCAGACGATCTCCGGGTCCTCTCTGAACGCCGCGAGCGGCGAGCAGGGCGGCGGGATCGAGATGGCCTGGATCACCGTCAAAGGCTCGCGCAGATAGTCGCCGAAGGCGCAGTCCTCGGCGCTCCGCTCCGGGGTCTCGATATGCGTGCCCAGGCGGCGGCCGAAGCGGACCAGGGAGCGGCCGTAGAGGGTCCGCTCCTCGTCGTAGGCCGAGAGCGCGCCCGCGAGATCGCCGGGATGGCCCTCGATGGCCCGGGCGAGGGAGTTCGCATCGCCGGTCGCCTTGACCACGCCCATGCCGGTATGGGGCCTGGCAGAGAACGCCGAATCGCCCAGCATCGCCACGCGCCCCTGCACCATCCGGGGCACCTCCAGATCCACGATTGTCTGGAAGAAGAGCCCTTGCGCGAGCGTCATCGGCTCGGCGAGGCAGGGCGGCAGGCGCTCGGCCGCCGCTTGATGGACCTCATCGATGAACGACGGGAGGATGAGGTGCGGCGCGATCCCCGCCTCATGATGGTGGCCGGTGGCGTCGGTCTGCATCTGCCGCAGCTTCTCGGCCGTGGTCAGCGTGTACCAGACGATGTTGAAGCGGCGCTTGCCGGGGCTCAGGTCGCCGTTCGCGCCCGCCACCGGGTAGGCGACCACGTGCTCGCCTGGCGGCAGGTAAACGATGAAGTGCGCCATCAGCATGTCGCGCCACTCCGCCGAGAGCTGGTCCTCATCGACGATGCCGCGCCAGGCCACATAGCCTGCGTACTTGGGCACCGCATCCGGCCAAAGCTGGGGACGAACGGTGGAGCGCACGCCGTCGGCGCCGATCAGGAGATCGGCCTCGATAATCGTGCCGTCCTCGAAGTGCGCACGCACGCTGTCGCCGTGGGGCTCGAAGCCTGTGAAGTTGGCGCCGGCGATGTAGCGCTCATCGGGAAAGTTGCTGCGCAGCAGGCCGTAGAGGTGCCCCCAGGATGCCTGGATTTGAGGACAGTGATAGCGCGCGAGGATGCTGCCGTCGGTGCCGAGGGTGATGCGCTCCTCGAGCCGCGCGCCATACGCCCCGTCGATGGAAAGCCCCAGACTCTCGAGCGCGGCGTGAAGCTCCGGGTGGGTCGCGATGCCGACGCCCCGCTCGGCGAGCTCGGTGCCGATGCGCTCGTGCACCGTCACGTCGCAGCCGGCGCGGTAGAGCATGCTGCCGGCGAGCAAGCCGCCCATCGACCCGCCGACGACGACAACGCGCGGGCCTTGGGCGCCGTTGCCGGTTGAACCGTCTGTCATGAAAGCGTGACTCCGTTGGAAGAGTTGCTAGCCGCGTGATTCTAGGGTTCCAGAGGTGCTGCGTACATGGGAAGACCGCCGTCCCCTCACCCGCTTTGCACTGGCAATCGGGCGATCGGAAGATCGATTAGATTGCTAGGTATTTGCGGGCGATCTCTGGGTCCGCCAGCTCCGCGGGGTCCAGGCGTGCGATAATCGAACCCTTGTCGATAACCAGGCAACGGTCGGCCACAGCATTTATGAGATCAAGGTTTTGCTCCACGATTACGAAGGTCAATCCAACTTCGGTCCGCAGCCGCTTGATGATCTCGCCGATCGACTGAACGATGTTGGGCTGGATCCCCTCCGAGGGCTCGTCCAGCAACACGAGTTCGGGATGGCCCACGAGGACGCGACCTATCGCGAGTTGCTGCTGCTCTCCGCCGCTGAGTGAGCCTGCCTTCTGCGCCTGACGCTCCTTCAGGATCGGAAAGTACTCGTGCACGCGGTCATAATCAGGCGCCTTGCCCCTGCCACCGATCTGCTCACCCATCCGCAAATTGTCGGCGACTGACAGGCGGGCGAAGATGCCACGCCCCTGCGGCACGTAGCCGATACCTAGCTGCGCCCGTTCGGCAGCGCGCATCCGAGTCACATCCTGGCTGCGAAACTCAACAGTGCCGGCAAGTCCCCGGATCAGCCCGACCAGAGTTTTCATCAGCGTGGTCTTGCCGACACCATTGCGGCCGATCACTGCGACGATCTCCTGCTCCTCCACACTGAGCGAGACGTCGTTGACGATGCGCACCTTGCCGTAACCGGAGGTCAGGCCACTGACATCGAGGAGCATCGCGCCGGGCTCCTCAGATCTTCCCGAGATAGATGCGGTGCACGTCGTCGTCCCGCTCGATGTCTGCGAACGCGCCCTGAGCAAACACCTTGCCGTAGTGCAATACCGTCGTTCGCGTATCGAGGTCGCGCACGAACGCCATGTCGTGCTCGATCACGGCGATTGTCACGCCCGCCTCGTTGAGCTGACGCACGATTGCCGCAGTCTGCCGCGTCTCCTCTGGCGACATGCCAGCGGTCGGCTCGTCGAGGAGCAGCACCTTGGGATCCACCGCCATCGACATGCCGATGGCAAGCCACTGCTGCTGCCCGTGCGAGAGATCGCCTACGATCCGCTCTTCGGTGTCCGTAAGCTGTAGCTGGGTAAGCAAGTCGGCACAGCGATCGGGGATCTCGCGCGGCCGATGGTGGCGGCGCAGAGGAATGAAGAGGTTCTGATAGACGGTGAGGTCCTGATAGACCTGCATTGACTGGAACTTGATGGCCAATCCGCGACGCGCACGAAGGTGCGGCGCCATGTGCGTGATGTCGTGATCGTCGAGAACGATCGCGCCTGCCGTCGGCCGCTCGATCCCCATGAGGAGCTTGAACAAGGTGCTCTTGCCGGCGCCGTTAGGACCGATGATGCAATGGATTTCGCCCTCCTGGATGGAGAGATCGAGCCCATCCACGGCCCGCACGCCGCCGAATATCTTGCTTAGCGACCGGGTCTCCACGATGACGCCCGTGGCGGCGCTCCTTTCGGCTAGCGCGCTCACCGCGCACGCACCCAGTCGATCGCCCGATCGTGGCCTCGCCGGATGTAGTCGCCGATAGTGATGCCGAGGCCGTTCGGCGCGATCAGCATAACGCCGACTAGAATGGCGCCCAGCACAAGGAACGCAATTTCGCCTTCGGCCGCAAGTCTGAGCGATACCCATTCGAGCACGATCGCACCCGCGATCGCGGCGCCGAGATCCTTGCGGCCGCCGACCGCGACCCAGATGACGACAAGAATGTTGGGCGCGACGCCGAAACCGTCCGGATGAATGTAGGTTCCCCACGCCGTGTAGAGCACTCCCGAGAGCCCCGCGATCGCGGCAGCAATGCAGAAGACGCCGAGCTGGATCAGACGCACATCGTAACCGAAAGTCTCCGTCCTGTTAGGATCTTCCCGGCAGCCGATCAACAAGTAGCCGTAGCTGGAGTTCACCAAGCAGCGGAGGCCCAGATAGACTGCCACCAGCAGCCCCAGAACGAAGTAGAAGAAGGCAGGGCGGCGGCCGTCCAACTCGATCACCGTCTCGCCGAGGCCAAAAATTAGGCTGGGGAGCAACGGGTCGTCGACGGAGGCGGGCCTGAGTCCGTTCATTCCTCCCAAATAGGCCGCACCGATTGTGTAGCTCGGATCGGCAGTCTGACGCATGAACGTGCCGATCAGCAGCGAGACCACGAGCATCAAGATCGCGATATAGACGCCGCGCAATCGCGCGAAGAACATGATCCCGCCAATGATTGCGGCAAAGACAACGGGGACCACAATACCGGCGAAGAACGCGATGTCGGTATTGCCGTGCGCGTTGAAGAGATTGAGCGCAACGATACCGTAGGCATAGCCGCCGATTCCGTGGAACGCGGCCTGGCCAAGGCTGAGAACGCCGCAATAACCCCAGATCAGGCCGAGGCTAAGGGCGAGGAAGCCCGAAATCAGGAAGTTGCTGAGATTTATAATATCGTAGCGGCGCATGTACTCGGGAAAGCTCGCGAGCACGGCAACCACGACCACGAAACCGACCCAGAAGGCGACTCCGCGGCCCATCGTGTGAGGACCGTTCAGCGGGCCGAGGTAGCGGTCCAAAACGCTATGCTGGCGCACTGCGGCTCACCTTCCGCTCCGTCCGTATCTTGCGGCGCTCGAGATACTCCGAAATTCCCCTGGGGAGCAGGAGCAGGATGAAGAAAGCCGCGCCCATCATGGCAATGTAGCCGACATAGACATTGACCAAGTTGTTGACTGCGGTCTGTACGCCGGCGAGCGCCATCACGCTCGACAGCAGCCCGGTGATGACGTTGGCACCACCGCCGACCACGACGGTGATGAATGCGAGCGGCGTGTAGTTGATGCCGAAGAACGGCGAAATCGTCGCCGTCAGCGCGAACATGCCGCCTGCGACGCCGCCCATGGCGGCACCAATGCCGAAAGTGAGGACGTAGATGTTGCGCGTGTTCACGCCCAGCGCGTCGGCCATGTCCGGGTCTTCCATCGTGGCCCGGGCGTGAGTGCCGAACTTGGTGAAGGTGAACACGGCCCAGACTCCGGCGACGATGGCCAGTGCACCACCGAACAGGACAAGCCGATAGATCCCGAAGGTCTGCTCTGCCACTGGAAAGTTGCCGAACGGAGTCGGCACGTTAAGTATCGTCGGCCCGAATATCAGCAGGAATCCTTGGCTGATCATCAGGCTCAGCCCCCATGTCACCACCAGCGACGAGAGGAGCTGCTTGTAAAAGTGCCGGATGACCAGGCGCTCCAGAACCATGCCGGCTAGGCCGGCACCGATGCCAGCGAAGATGATGGCCAAGGGGGCTGGAACACCGGCATGATAGGAGAACGCCGTTATGTAGGCGCCGATCATCATCAACTCGCCATGAGCCATGTTGATGACGCCCATCATCCCGAAAATGATGATGAGGCCGGACGCCGAGAGAATCAGAAATCCGATATTGTCGAAATACTGATAGGCGTAGCTGAAGACGTCGGCCGCGACATCCATGGCGCCCTATCCGCTCCCGCTGCTACGTGCCGGCGCCCCGCCGCGGGGCAGGGCGGGGCGGCCGGCATTATGCCGGCCGCCAGCGCCGGGGCAATTCACTGCCCGACGCGTTCCTGACCCTCGAAGAAGGGCGCCCATGCCGGATTGTCCGGCGGCAGATACTGACGACCCGGCGCCTTCTCACGCATGTTCACGCCGATGTCGCTGAGGAATGTTGGCTCGGTGTAACCGAGGTCAGCGATCAGCGTCAGGCTGTGATCGTCGTTCACCTTGAACAGGTATGAATGCATGGCGCCGTGATGCTGGTCGCCATGGAGCTTCCACGGACCCCCCGGCGCCTCCGGTACCTCGATATCCGACTGCAAGGCGTCGATCACCGCGTCGGTGTCCGTCGTGCCGGCCTTGGCCCAGGCGTTAGCCATTGCCTTCACCGCCACATAACCGAAGCCCGCGTGCTCGTTTGCGTACAGCATGTCTGGGAACATTTCGCGCAGCTTGCGGACGAACTCCACGCTGTTCTCGTGGGGCACATCCTCGATGTAGCCCGGCGAGACATGCATGTTCGCCAGCGAGGGCGGCGCGAAACGCTTGTGCTCGTAGCCGTCCGCGATAGTCACGTTTGACCATGTCGGCGTCGACAGGCCTGCCGACTGCGCCTGCGGATAGAACTGCACATGCTCGGCACCGACGAGACAATGGACCTGGAAGTCCGGCGCGACCTTCTGAATTCTGTCGATCGTCGCCTGCCATTGCGAGACACCGAACGGGAAGTACTCCTCATACTCGATGGTTCCGCCATAGAGATTGGCGGCCGTTCGGGTCCACATACCGATCGCCCGGCAGAAGTTGTAGTCAGCACCGATGTAAATCATCCGCGTGCCGTAATTCTCGATCATCCACTTGAGCGCCGGCAGGACCTGCTGCTCAGGCGTGGGGCCGGAGAAGAACGAGTACCTGTCGGCAATCCCGCCCTCGCCCTGATTGTTATGCCAGTAGATGACCTCGTTGCGGACCACTTCGCGGCGGGCCGCCTCACGCTCGGCGCCCGTGTACGCTGCCATGACGACATCGGCCTCGTCGTCGAAAATGCACTTTTGTGCAAGCTCCTGATAGCGTTTGACCTGGGACTGCCCATCGTAGGTGATCAGCTTGATCATCTTCTGGGCGCCATCCACCATGATGCCGCCAGCCTCGTTCACCTCCTTGACCGCCAGCTGATAGCCGTAGGTCTTGGGTGTCGCCATGATCGAGAAATCGCCGGAAAGATCATCGATCGTGCAAAGGATGATCTCCTCGTCCGTCGCGGCCTGCGCCGAATTGTTCGCCAGACCGGCCAGCGCCACCATGCCTATCGCTGCAAGGGCCGCGCCAACGGCCTTCCCTAATGTGAGTTTGCGCCGCATCGACCACCTCCCTGATTTCCGGTTACAACCGCCCAGCCTGCTCCGTCAGCCGGCCTGGCACGGCCATCGAGTTGGCAGGCTAGGGAATAATCTAGTCGACGGACACTCCCCGAACGAGGCTCCATAAACAGGTTAACATAATTGGGTAGTCAATGCCGGTCGATCGGCTCGACCAATCCGAGTTGCACGGCCTTGCCAATCGCATGTCCCTTGTTGTTCGCACCAAGCTTGTGGAAGGCGTTCTTGAGGTGGAGGCGCACGGTTTCGACCGATCGGTCGATGATCCGGGCTATCTCGGGTGAGGTCTTGCCCGCCGCCGCCCATTGCAGGCATTCCGTTTCTCGCGGACTGAGTCGGACGCATGACGCGACCTGCACCTGATCCTCGAATCCATTGCGTCGCACGGTGTCGTGAAAGAGGTGGGTGAGGTGAAACATGGGATCCCGCGTCGCATCCTTGATGTGCGACCAATTGCTCGTCGACCGGTCGACGATGGCGCTGACCACCGCGAACCGCCCCCAGGGAAGATGGACAGGTATGGTCATACCGCGACCGAGCCCGAGGTCCGCGAGATAGCGCCATGCTTTTGCCTGGGCCGGGTGAAGATGTTCGCGTCGTTGAACGTCGTGCCAATCGAAGGGCAGGGTCGTCTCGAAGCATGCCCGGTAGTACGGATCGTGAGAGCCGAAGGCCTCCCACTGACGCTCCCAGCCTGCAGGAAAGTTACGGACGTTGAGCTTGAGTGGAACCCACTCGCCGTCCGCGAGACGCGCTGTTCGCTGATAGGCGTAGAGGACCTGCGTGTAACCCATGTCGGCGGTAATTTGGGCGAGGATGTCCAGCGCCTGATCGAAGGAGCTTGCCTTGTCCAGCTCTCCCGAAAACCACTCCATCTGGCTGTCCACGGCCAGCCCTCCCTGCCGCGCTCGGCGGCGTCCTGCGACTGCTCGGACCCGCAGGTCAACATCATGGAGTATTTTGGATCAAGCCTACCGCCTTCGGCACGCGCATCCAACAGGCGCAAGGTCGGCCGGACGTGGGGTCGGGAGCAACGTTGTGTCAATCAGGGGGAAGGCACGAACAATAGATGAGCCTGACGGCTGTGCCACTCCAGCCGCTCGGGACATACTACTCGTTCGGGTATATCCTTTCGGGGACTTTTCTTAGGGGCGCCGGTCACATGGAATCGTGTCGTCGCTCAAATTATGCGGATGTCGCGCGTTAGAGGGAGCGGGGGCTCATGCATCTCACTGTACGTGAAGAAGAACGGATACAGATTTGGGCCGCGGCGGAGATGGCCCGGCGGCGCCTCGATCGCGGCGTCAAGCTGAACTACCCCGAGGCGATTGCGCTGATCTGCGACGAGATTCTAGAGCGCGCACGCGAGGGCAGCATCCCCATGCTGACAGACATGATGGAGTACGGCGCCACCATCCTGAAGCGCGAGGACGTGATGACGGGCGTGCCCGAGATGATGAAGATCGTCCAGGTCGAGGCCATGTTCCCGGACGGGACCAAGCTCGTCACGGTGATGAACCCGATCCGCGAGTAGCGCGGGCCAAGCGTGGAGAACAGCCATGGCTAAGAGAAAATGGAGCCCGCCGCCGCTGCCGGAATCGATCGTGCCGGACGAGGCGTTCGAGGTGGGCGAGCCGGAGAAGTGCGGCGCCATCGACTTCGCCGAGGGCGACATCGAGATCAATGCGGATCGCCCCGCGATCGAGATCGTCATGGTCAACACCGGCGACCGGCCGATCCAGATCGGCGCCCACTATCACCTCGCCGAGTGCAACAGGGCGATGGCCTTCGATCGCGAGGCGGCGTTCGGCATGCGCCTCGACGTGCCTTCCGGCAGCGCCGTGCGCTTCGAGCCCGGCCAGAGCCGCAAGGTGCAGATCACCGGCTACGTCGGCCGCCAGGTCGCCTACGGCATGAACAACATGACCAACGGCTCGGTCCGCTCCGGCATCATCAAGGAGCAGACCATGCGCCGCCTCAGGGCCGAGGGCTACTGCTTCGAGGGCGAGCGCTATCCGGTCCAGACCCCGCCCGACGAGAAGTTCGGCGGCAAGGACGGCGACTGAGGGCAGGAGCAGGGAGCCAGAGCATGAGCATGAAGATCGCCCGCCCGGACTACGCCGCGCAGTACGGGCCGACCACCGGGGACAAGATTCACCTCGCCGACACCGGCCTCGTGGCCGAGATCGAGCACGACTACACCACCTACGGCGACGAGCTCGTCTTCGGCGGCGGCAAGACCATCCGCGACGGCATGGGCCAGGCGTCGAAGTGGAAGCAGAGCGACGGCGGGCTCGACATGGTGATCACCAACGCCGTGATCATCGATCCGATCCTCGGCGTCGTGAAGGGCGACATCGGCGTGCTGGACGGCGAGATCGTCGGCGTCGGCAAGTCCGGCAACCCGGACACCATGAACATCACGCCGGGGCTGATCGTCTCGCCCAACACCGACATCCTCTCGGTCGAGGGCATGATCTGCACGCCGGGCTTCGTAGACATCCACCCCCACTTCGATTCCGTGCAGCAGCTCTACGAGTACCAGAACGCGGGCTTCACCACGGTGATCGGCGGCGGCTCGGGGCCGAAGACGGTGGGCATCGAGTGTCCCGGCGTCTTCAACATCCAGCGGATGCTGGAGGCGATGGCGGACATCCCGCTCAACTTCGGCAACTTCGGCAAGGGCAACGCGGCGACGCCGGGCTCTCTGGTGGAGCAGATCCTGGCCGGCGCCACGGGGCTCAAGATCCACGAGGACTGGTCGTCCTCGCCCGCCGCCATCGAGACCACCATGGAGCTTGCGGACGAGTACGACTTTCAGGTCCAGATTCACGCCGACACGCTCAACGAGACCGGCTACTACGAGGACACCATCGCGGCCATCAACGGCCGCGTCATGCACATCTACCACTGCGAGGGCGCGGGCGGCGGCAACGCGCCGGACATGATGCGGGTCTGCGGCGAGCCCAACCTGCTTCCGAGCTCGACCAACCCGACCAACCCGTTCTCGATCAACACGTACGACGAAGAGATCGACATGTTGATCACCTGCCACAACCTGAACAAGAGCGTGCCGACGGACATCGCCTTCATTCAGGGCCGCGCTCGCGCGGAGACCATGCGGGCCGAGGACGTGCTGCACGACATGGGCGCGATCAGCATGATCGGCTCCGACAGCCAGGGCGTGGGCCGCGCGGCAGAGAGCGCGCAGCGCTCCTTCCAACTCGCGGCTGTCAACAAGGTGCGCTTCGGACGGCTCTCGGAGGACGGCTCGGGCAACGACAACTTCAGGATCAAGCGCTACCTCGCCAAGGTGACGATCAACCCGTCGATCTGCTTCGGCGTCGATTCCTACGTGGGCTCGATCACGCCGGGCAAGCTCGCGGACCTGGTGTTCTGGCGGCCCGAGTTCTTCATCGCGAAGCCCGAGGTGACGCTGAAGGGCGGCTTCATCTCGCACGCGGTGATGGGCGACCCGGCGGGCTCGCTGATGACCGGCCAGCCGCTCAAGTACCGGCCGCAGTACGGCTCCCTCGGCGTCAACCCGAAGCGGACGAGCTACTCCTTCGTCACCAAGGCGGCGCTCGACAACGGGCTTGCGGACCAGATCGAGACCCAGAGGCTGGTGCCGGTGAAGCGCTGCCGCACCATCTCCAAGCGCGACATGATCCACAACGACGCGCTGCCGGATATCGAGATCGACCCGGAGACCTACAACGTCTACGTCGATGGCGAGCGCATCACGGTGAAGCCGGCGAAGACCCTGCCGCTGACCCAGCTCTTCTACTTCCGCTAAGGGGCGGCGGAGGCGACGGCACGCATGGCGGTCGTCACCGAGGTCCTCGGCACGATCGAGTCCCTGCGCAGCCGATTCGAGAGCGAGGACCCGGTGCTGCTCAACTCGGAGGAGCGTGCCAGCGCCCATCTGGTGGGACGCTCCGAAGGGGGGCGCGACGTGCGCATCTCGCTCCCGCGCGGCACCGAGATCAACGACGGCGACGTGCTCGCGCTGGAAGGCACCACGGCGGTGGTGGCGCGCGCCGCGCCGGAGGCGCTCTACGTCGTCAGCCCGGACGACGCGTACACCTGGGGCGTCGCCGGCTATCAGCTCGGCAACCTGCACCGGCCGGTCCGCTTCACCGACGAGGGGATGCTGACCCCGGCCGATCCCATGGTGGCGGATCTGCTCACGCGTCTCGGCATCTCCTACGAGGAGCGCACCATCCCCTTCGTCGGCCGCCGCTACGGCGCTCACGGCGCCCACCACCATCACGATCACCACGGCCACCACGACCATCACCATGAGCACTGACGCGCCCGACCGGCTCCTCTACCTGCTGCAAGTTGCGAACGCCTCGTTCCCGACCGGCGCGTTCAACCACTCCTACGGCTTCGAGACCTGGATCGACTCGGGCGCGCTGGACGACGCCGCGAGCTTCGAGAGCGCCTGCCGGGACTGGCTCGGCTACGCCGCCGTGCCGACGGATGGCGCCGCGGTCGCCCATGCCCATCGCCGCGCCGCCGCAGGCGATCTCGACGGGCTGGTGGACCTCGACCACGTCGTGGGCGCGCTCAAGCTCAGTCGGGAAGCGCGCGAGGCCTCGTTCAAGACCGGGCGCGCGCTGCTGGGCGCCTATCGCGACGTCTTCTCGGCGGAGTCCCTCGCGCCCTTTGCGGAGGCGGTGCGCGACGGGCGCTGCGAGGGACATCAGGCGGTGATCTTCGGCGCGGCGGCGGAGGCGCAGGGGATCGGCTCCGACGACGCGGTGCTCGCCTTCCTACACGCCGCGCTCTCCAACCTCGTCAGCGTCGGGGCACGGCTGATCCCGCTCGGCCAGATCGAGAGCCAGCGCATCGTCAGGGAGGCCTGGCCGCTGCTGACACAGGGCACCGAGAACGCCTGCGCCATGGAGCTGGACACACTCGGCAGCGCCACCGCCGGCCTCGATGTCGCCAGCATGCGCCACGAGCGCCTGCACACGCGGCTCTGCATGTCGTGATAGTCTGGCGTCGTGTCTTGAAAATGCGCACGGGTGCCATCGACCTCCTGTCGTCATGCCCGGACTTGATCCGGGCATCCAGTCGGTCCAAGCAAGACCGGGATGCGCGAGTGGATGGCCGGGTCAAGCCCGGCCATGACGAGACGGGGACGGGAGCACTCTACTCTTTCGTTTCGGAAACGCGACGTTAGACGCAGGAAAACGGGGAGACTTGTGGATGCGCAAGCCGGTCAGGATCGGCATCGGCGGGCCGGTGGGGTCGGGCAAGACGGCGCTGCTGGTGTCGCTCTGCCGCAGCATGGGGCCGAACCATTCGCTGGCCGCCATCACCAACGACATCTACACCAAAGAAGACGCCGAGTTCGTCATCAAGTCGGGCGCCATCGCGCCCGAGCGCGTGGCCGGGGTCGAGACCGGCGGCTGCCCGCACACGGCGATCCGCGAGGATGTCTCGATGAACGCCCACGCCATCGAGGAGATGGCGGCGCTGCATCCCGACCTCGACATCGTCTTCGTCGAGAGCGGCGGCGACAATCTCGCGGCGACCTTCAGCCCCGAGCTGGTGGACAGCTACATCTACGTGATCGACGTGGCCGAGGGCGACAAGATCCCGCGCAAGGGCGGACCCGGCATAACCAAGTCGCCGCTGCTGGTCATCAACAAGATCGACCTCGCGCCGATGGTAGGCGCCGACCTCGGCGTGATGGAGCGCGATTCCAGGAAGATGCGGGGCACGCGGCCTTTCCTCTTCACCAACCTGCGCGCCGGCGATGGCCTTGCCGAGGTGATCGCCTGGATCGAGCGCGACGTTCTCCTGATGGATGGGCATGACGGAGCCGAGCAGCGCGCCGGTACAGCCTGATCCCGAATGGATCGTCGGTAAGTACGCGCTGATGAACGTCCGCGCGTCGAGCAGGCTCGGGCGCACGGAAATCGACCCGCTCTGCTGGCGCATTCCCTTCCAGTGGCAGGGCTACCACTACCAGGACCACGACGACCAGCCGTTCATGCTGCTGGTGAACAGCGGCGGCGGCTTCGTCGAGGGCGACGTCTCGCACTTCCACGGCGTGCTGGAGCCCGGCACCCGCGCCCTCTTCACCACCACCGCGTCGAGCAAGTTCTACAAGTGCCCCGGCGGCGCCATTTCGCGCGAGATCGTGGACCTCCACGTGGGCGAGAATGCGCTGCTGGAGTTCTGCCCGGACGAGGCGATCCCCTTCGCCCGCAGCCGGGTGCACCGGATCAACCGGATCGCGCTGGAGCCCTCGTCCCGGCTCTTCGCCACCGACATGGTCTCGGCCGGCCGCGTGCACTACGGCGACGGCGAGGTCTTTCGCTTCCACCATCTGGTCTCGGAGTTCCGCATCGTCATCGGCGGCCGCCTGGTCGCTCTCGACCGCCTGGTGGCGACCACGCCCGAGACTATCGCCGCGCTGCAGCGGCTCTGGCTCGGCCGGCTGCACATGGCAATGGCGTTCGGCTACGCGCCTGATCTGCCGCCGGATGTCGAGGACGACGTGCACGAGGCGATCGAAGGCGTGGACGGCACCGAGGCCGGCGTCACCCGCATCGGCAACCTGGTGATCGTCCGCATCCTGAGCCACGAAACCTGGCAGGCTCACGAGGCTCTGTTCAACGCGTGGGGCGCGCTCCGCCCCGCCATCGCCGGCAAGAACGCCCGCCCCATCCTCAAGTGTTAGGGCGCCTTTCTCACCCTAGGTCTCGGGGCGCCTTCCGAATAAGCTGTGCCGCCGCGCGCGGCGGCAGCCGTCGGTTGCAGGGACATAAGGGAGAGGACCGTTAGGAATGAATGACGTGTCGAGGGCGGCCGTTCGCGTCGCGTGTGATGTCGGCGGCACCTTCACCGACGTGTGCGTCCTAGACGAAGCGTCCGGCCAGATGCGCGTCGCCAAGACCCCGACGACGCCCGACCCCATCGACGGCGTGCTGGAGGGCATCAGGGCCGGCGGGGTGGACCTCCAGGACATGGTGCTCTTCGCTCACGGCACCACGCTCGCCACCAACGCGCTGATCACGCGCAACTTCCCGCCCGCGATCATGGTCACCACCAAGGGCTTCCGCGACGTGATCGAGATCCGCCGAGGCACCCGCGACGACCTGTGGGACACCTATAAGGAGATGGCGCCGCCCTACATCCAGCGCCGCAACCGCCTGGTGGTCAGCGAGCGCATCGACTACAGCGGCGCGGTCATCGAGCCGGTGAACGAGGCGGAGGCGCGGGAGGCCGCCCGCATCATCAACAAGCGCGGCGTGACGACCATCGCCGTCTGCTTCGCCAACGCCTTCGCCAATCCCGAGAACGAGCGCCGCATGCGCGACATCCTCGAAGAGGAAGTCCCCGGCGCCTCCATCTCGCTCTCCAGCGAGATCATGCCCGAGATCTTCGAGCACGAGCGCTTCTCGACGACGGTGGCCAACGCCGTGCTCGCGCCGGTCGCCGGCGACTACGTGGGGCGCCTCGCCACGCGGCTCCGCGAAGGCGGCTACGAAGAGGACATTCTGCTGCTGCACTCCGGTGGCGGCGTGATGACCGAGAGCACGGCGTCCAAGTTCGCGGCCCGGCTCGCCGCTTCTGGCATCGCGGCGGGCGCCATCGCGAGCCGCTTCGTCGCCCAGCTCGCTGGCTACGAGAACTCGATCAGCCTGGACATGGGCGGCACCAGCACCGACGTCTCGCTCTGCGACCGGGGCAACCTGCGGGTCACCACCGACTGGTACGTGCAGTACGGCTACCCGATCTGCTTCCCTAGCATCGAGGTGCTGACCATCGGCGCGGGCGGCGGCTCGCTCGCCTGGATCGACGAGGCCAACTCGCTCCGCAACGGCCCGCAGTCGGCAGGCTCGTCGCCCGGTCCCGCCTGCTACGGCCGGGGCGGCGTGGAGCCCACCAACTCCGACGCCAACATCGTCCTCGGCCGCATCAGCGACAGGCTCGCGGGCGGCGCCGTCACCCTGGACCGCTCGCTCGCCGAAGAGGCGATCAAGCGCCGCATCGCCGACCCGCTCGGGCTCACGGTGCAGGAGGCGGCTGTCTCCATACTCCAGGTGGCCAACGCCAACATGGCGGACGCCGTGCGCCTGGTCTCGATCCGGCGGGGCTACGACCCGCGCGACTTCGCGCTGACAGTGTTCGGCGGCGCCGGGCCGCTGCATGGCGTGGCGCTCGCCCGCGACCTTTCGATCCCGACCGTGCTGGTACCGCCGAACCCCGGCGTCACCTCCGCGCTCGGCTGCCTGCTGGTGGATATCAAGCACGACATGTCGCAGATGTATCTGCGCTCTACCGACGATGCGAAGATCGAGGAGGTCGAGCAGACCTTCAGCACGCTGGAGGACGAGGGCCGCGAGCGGCTCCTACACGAGGGCGTGACCGAGGACCGCATGCAGTTCGAGCGCTTCGTCGACATGCGCTACCTCGGCCAGTGGCGCTCCATGTCGATCAAGGTGGACGCGACTGCCGGCTCGCTGGATGCGGCGATCGCCCAGTTCCACGAGGAGCACGGCCGCGAGCACAACTATTCCAGGCCCGATGCGCCGGTCGAGATCTACCGCCTCACGGTCACCGCCACCGGGCTTTCGCAGAAGGCGGAGTTCGCGAGGGAAGAGATGGACCGCTCGGCGCCGGCGCCCGAGACCGAGCGGCCGGTGGTCTTCGACGAGGCGCCTGACGCGATCATGACGCCCATCTACGACCGCGACGCCCTGCACGCCGGCGCGGTGGTCGAAGGGCCGGCGATCATCGAGCAGCTCGATTCCACGGTGCTGGTGCCGCCCGGCCTCAAGGCCGAGGTCGACCCCTGGCACACCATCGTCATGCACATTCCGCAGGCCGAAGGCTGATGCAGAGAGCGAGGAAGAGACAATGAGCAAGAACGGAGAAGGCTACACGCTCGACCCCGTGACCTTCGAGGTGCTCAAGAACGCCTACGTCAACATCGTCGACCAGATGGCGGAGCAGATTTTCCGCACCTGCTACTCCTTCGTGATCTGGTCGCGGGATTTTTCCTCGGCGATCTGCGACACCGAAGGCAACACCATCATGCAGGGCTCGGGCGACATCGCCGCCCACGTGGGCACGCTGCACTACACCGCCCAGGCCGTCATCAACAAGTTCGGCGACGACATCCACCCCGGCGATACCTTCGTCGTGAACGACGTCTACCAGGGCGGCACCCACTTCAACGACACGCGCATCGTCCGCCCCATTTTCTACAAGGGCATCCACCTCGGCTTCTCCCAGGCCAACGGGCACTGGGCCGATGTCGGCGGCGCGGTGCCGGGCTCGTTCAACGTGAGCGCGCTCGACCACATGGCCGAGGGGCTCCGCATCACGCCGGTACGGGTCTACAGCAAGGGCGAGTACCTCTCGGACGTGGCGGAGCTGATCGCCAACAACACCCGCGCGCCCGCCGACATCATCGGCGACCTCCAGGCCCAGGCCGAGGCCTGCAACGTCGCGGAGCGGGAGGTCGGCCGGCTCTGCGACAAGTACGGCGTCGACGTGATCCAGACCTCCTTCGCCGAGGTGCAGGATTACGTGGAGACGCTGACTCGCCAGCGCATCGCCAGGCTGCCCGACGGCGTGTGGGAGACCGAGGACTACATCGACGTGGACCCGGTCGCCGGCGAGGGGCTGATCCCGATCCGCATCAAGATGACCATCGACGGCGACAGCGTGCACTACGATCTCTCCGGCTCGCACCCGAAGACGATCTCGACCTTCCTCAACTGCTGCTACGGCGGCGCCTTCGCGGCCATCGTCGCCGGCACCAAGATGCAATCGCCCGACATCCCGCTGAACTCCGGCTTCTACCGGGTGGTCACGGTCGATCTCGGACCCAAGGGCACCGTGGTCAACGCGGACTGGCCGACGCCTGTCGCGGGCTTCTGCTCGGGCCCGTTCGAGAAGATCATGAACTCGGTGTTCGAGCTCTGGGCCGAAATCCTGCCCGAGCGCGCCATGGCCTGCACCTTCAACCTCGAGTACCTGCTGATCGGCGGGCGCGACGGCCGCAAGGAGGACCGCCCCTACTTCATGTGGTACGACTGGATGGTGGGCGGCTGGGGCGCGCGCAACGGCCGCGACGGCTGGGGCGCCACCGGGCCGGTCTTCGGCGTCCAGCTCGGCACCCAGCCCTTCGAGGGGCAGGAGCGGCTCGCCCCGGTGCTGACCACCGGCCACGAGCTCATCGTCGATTCCGGCGGGCCCGGCAACTCGCGCGGCGGCCTCGGCGTCGAGAAGGGCGCGATCCTCACCAAGGCGGAGCGCTCGGTGGTCTCTTACTGCTGCGACCGCGAGCGCTCGGTGACCTGGGGGCTCTGGGGCGGGCTGCCGTCGATTCCGCACGGGGTCTGGGTCAATCCCGGCACGCAGGGCGAACGCTACCTGGGCTCGATCTTCTCGGGCGTGCCGGTGGAGGCCGGCGACACCGTGACCCGGCCGTCGGCCGGCGGCGGCGGGCTCGGCGACCCCCTCACGCGCGATCCCGCAACGGTGTGCGAGGACGTGGCCGACGGCTACGTCTCCATCGAGCGGGCGAAGAAGGACTATGGCGTCGTGGTCCGCGAGATCGATGCCGACCTCGCCGAATACGAGGTGGATGAAGCAGCGACCGCGGCTGAGCGCGAGCGCATCCGCACCCAGCGCCACGCCTGGCTCGACGTGGATGCGGAGGACATCGCAGCCAAGTACCGCAGCAAGGAGCTCGACGCGCTCGACCTGATTCGCCAGTACGGCGTGATCGTGGACTGGGGCACGGGCGAGCTTCTACCCAACACCACCCGGCAGTTCCGCGACATGCTGCGCCGCCGCACCGCGGCCCACTGGGAGGTGCCGGGGCAGGCGCGCAATGAGCAGCCGACGCTCCGGGTCGCCTGAACGACGCAGGCCGGGGCGGCAGGCTGTGCCGTGAGCACCGTTCTGGTCACGGGCGCCGATCGCGGCATCGGCAACGCGCTCTGCCGCGCCTGTCACGCACGCGGCGACGCCGTCATCGCGGCCTGTCTGGGCGATTCCGACGAGCTGCGGGCGCTCGGCATCAGGGTCGAGCCCGGCGTGGACGTGACCTCCGACGATGCGGTGCAAGGCCTTGCCGAGCGGCTCGCGGACTCCAGCACGACGCTCGATCTGCTCATCAACAACGCCGGGATTGCCGCGCGCGACGAGTTGGGCGCGCTCGACTACGACGCCATCCGCCGGCAGTTCGAGGTCAACACGCTGGGTCCGCTCCGTGTGACGGAGGCCCTGCTGGGTCGGCTGAAGCCGGGGTCGACGGTCGCCTTCATCACCAGCCGCATCGGCTCGCTCGGCGACAACCGCTCGGGCGGGCTCTACGGCTATCGCGTCTCCAAGTGCGCGGCCAATATGGTGGCGGTCAACCTCGCCCACGATCTTGGGAAGCGCGGCATCGCCGCGGTGGTCCTGCACCCCGGCATGGTCGCGACCGCCATGACCTTCGACGACGAACGCCAGGAAGCACGCCCGCCGGAGGACGCCGCCGCCGCCCTGATCGAGCGCATCGATCAGGTCGAGCCTGCCGAGCCCGGCGCTCAGCCCGCCTTCTGGCACGCGCCCGAGCGCACGATCATCCCGTGGTGAGGGCGTAGGGCGGGAGCGAACCCGTCTTCGACGGGTTCGCGACAGGCCGCGACCGCGGCCCGCCGCTTATGCGGCGCCCTCGCGGAGGCGCCGGTCGTCGCGCCCATAGGCGCGCTGACTCGCGCGACGGCCGGCTGCCGTGAGCGAATAATGGCGTGGGCGTTTCCGCCGAAGGCGGAATCGCCCTAAGCGTCGAGACCGAGGCTCCGGTGGAAGGCCTCGACTGCCGCGAGAGTGGCGTCCGCTGCGTCGTCCTGCTCCGGCAGCGCGCCGCAATAGGTATCGACCGCCTGGCGCGCGAGTGGCATCCACTTCTCGATCCAGCCGCTGAGGACGGCGGCGTTCGCCTCGTTCTCCAGCGAGAAGGCGACGAGCGCCGCGCTCCAGCGCCGCGAACGCTCGCTGTCCCGCATCTGGTTGTCGGCTAGCAGCCCGAGCAGACCGTCGTCGAAGCGCCGCCCGACGCGGCCGAGCTGGCGATGCGCCTCGTCCGCCGCCGGTTTCGCCACCAGGTTGAGCGCCACGAAGTGCTCGCCCCAGTCGTAGGTGGAGAGCGTCCTCTCCAGCAACTCGCGGAAGCCCTGCCAGGCGGGCTCCTCCTCCCAGGTGCGGCGCTCGGTCTGGCCGAAGCCGCGCGAAGGATGCGCGCGCTGCAGCTCGCGCGCCCGGTAGGCGCAGCGGGAAAGCCAGCGAAACTCGTCGCCGTCCTGAAACCCGGCGCAGGCCGTAATCGTGCTCGCGGGCGCAATCTGCACCAGATAGGCCGCGCCCATCTGCAGCGCCATCTGCAGGAAGCGTCGGGGCGTGTAGAGTCGCTCCAGCGCGTCGAGCCAGGCGTCACTGAGCGTCGCGTCGTGGCCGATCTCGTTGTGCTCGTCGAGCAGACCGTCGACGTACTGCTCCTGCTGGTCCTGAATTCGCGTGTAGACGCGGTAGATCATCTCGTCGGGGTCGCGATATCCCTCCCAGTCCGGGTGCTGGAACGGGCTCTCCGAGACGTTCTGCTTGTAGAATTCGTTCATCCCCAGGTCCGGCGCCGGCGAAAGCTCGTAGGCCTGATCCGGGTGCCGCGTGCGGGTCTGCAGATTGGTAGTGACGACTTCGTACTCGCTGGGCCGCCGCCGCTTCTCGGCGAGGCCGCTCCACGTCTTCATGCCTTTGACTTCGACCGCCACGTCCGTACTCCCTAGCGCGCGACGAACCGGATGCCGTCCGGTTCGGTGCGAATGAACCCTGCGAAGCTCGGCATGTTCGCCTCGATGTCGCCGCGGGTGACCGTGCGGCCCAGCACGTCGCCCACCGTCTCGAAGCGCACGAAGCACTCGTCCGCGACCTTGATCCGGATGTAGGACGCGTGTTCCTCGGTGATGACCTCGCGCCCCTCGTTGTCCTCCTGGATCGCTTCGAGCACCGCATCGGCGATGTCGCCCGCGCGCATCACCGGGCCCACGAGATTGCCGGCGTCGTCTGCCGTCGTCATGCTCGACGTCTCCTTACCCGCCGTGGCCTGCTCAGCCGGCGCGGTAGATTTCCACGGATTCCATCTCGACGAAGCCGGCGTCGGCGATGGTCAGCTCGTCGGGCAACGGGTCTGCGCTGCCCTGCACGCGGACCTTGAGGACGGCCTCGGGCGGGAACGACGCCACCAGGACGCCCGCGACCTGGTCGGCGACCTTCTCCGCCAGCACCGCCATGGTGTCGCCGGTGTCGAAGACCTGCACCTTGTAGCCGTAGTCGCCTTCGAGCAGCACGGCGAGCGGGATGTCGGCCATGATACGCGCCTACTCCGCCGCCGCGGCGCGCGGCACGTCGTAGCCGTCGACCCACTGATAGTCGTAGCCGCAGACGCCGCGTTCCTCGAAGCTTTGGCCCATGTACTCATAGAAGCCGTCGGGGCCGGGCGGCACGGTGCCGTCCAGCAACCGGTCTATGATGCTGCGGTGTCCCTGGTAGCGGGCGGGCTCCAGCTCGAAGACCCACTTGCAGGGCTCGGAGCAGAAGTGATAGCGCCGGCCTTCGTGATCGAGGTGGAAGTTCGTCGCGTTCCATGTGCGGCCGTTCACCTGGCGCCCGACGCCCGCAATCCCGGTCACCTCCAGCCCGCACATGTTGCAGATCAGCGGCGGCACCTCGGGCACCGTCTTCTCGAAGCGGCCGCCTCGGATATTGTCGATCACCACGTCCCAGCACTTGCCGTAGGTGTCGTTCCAGCCCGGATACTTCTCCTCCAGCCAGTCGCGCTCGGCCGGCGAGACGCAGGCGATGGGCCGCCACCACTGCGTCGCGCGGTAGACGTAGATGCCGATCTGCTGGCAATGGTGGAAGGTCTCGATATCGTGGAGGAAGTAGTCCCAGTACCAGGGCAGGTCGAGGCCGATCGCCTTCATGTTGCGGGCGAATTGATCGACCACCCACTCGTGCATGAACTCCTTGAGCGAGTGCTCGCGGAACTCCAGCGGCGTGTAGTAGTCCATGGAGATGCCGCTGAGCGCCGAGAACTGCTTCCAGATGCGCCAGAAGCCGATATCGACCAGCTGCTGCGCCTCCGCCTTGCGCCCGTTCTCGATCATGATGCTGATGAGCGGCGTGCCGATCTGCGCATGGCGCGCCTCGTCGGTCTGGATACTCTGCAGCATGGTGGCGAAGGTGTGATCGCCGGCCTTGGCGGCGTCCGCCGAGAGGCCGATGAACTGCAGGTTGGTGAAGCCCTGCTCGAAGGCGAAGTTGGTCATGATCGCGGCGCTGATCGCATCGCGCGTGTGCTCGATGTCGTCCAGCGCATGACGCAGGCTGATGATGATCCAGTTCTCGGTCTTGGACGACTTGTGCGCCCAATCGAAGACGCGGTCCTGCTTGATGAACTCGTAGGCGAAATACATCTGGATCTGGCCGTGACGCATTTCGTCCAGCGTGCCGAAGGTCGCCATGTTGCGCATACCCGGCGCCCGGCTGAACCGGGTCATCCGCGCGAAGGCGGACGCCGAGTGGAATTCGGCGAAGCCGATCGGGCTGAAGTGCAGCGCGAGCAGCGCCTTCCAGTGCGGTGTGGCCTTCTTGAAGAAGTCCGCGCGCGCCAGCGCCGACTTCACCGAATAGGCGCCGATGTCCTTGTCGCGCTGGGTCTCGACATAGTCCCGGTAGCAGACCTTGTAGGGCTCGTCGAAGGTCTCCCACTGCTCGACCGAAATCCCGTAGGGATCGCTGAGTTCGGGCGGAAAGATCTCCTCCTCGGCGACGTAGCCGGGAGTCCAGTTGGTATCCCGCGCGAGGTCGTACCATTCGTGCATCTCAAGCAGCGCCATTCGATCGTCTCCCTGGTCCGTACCGGGCGATACGGGCAGCGCCCCGATGACGCCGCCCGCACCCCAACCTTACCCGCCGAGCGCGTCCTTGAGGATCGAGCAATCGATCCCCTCCGCCGGAGCGACCGTCTCGGTCATCAGGCCAAAGGTCAACCACCACTTGTTGGTGAGCTCCCAATGGTCGGCGAGCTGGCCGTTGCGCTGGCCGAAGGGCGGCTCGCCCTCGGCAACGCCGCAGAATTGCGCCGATTCCTCCAGACTATACATGTAGAGGGTACCGTCGTCGGGGTTGTTCACGCCACCGAGGATGGGCTCCACGTCCGGCACGCCCCACTGCAGGATCCCGGCGATCATTTCATTGCCCTCGGTGGGGTTCTGACGCCACCACTCGACCGCCTCGTAGCGGGACTTGATCAGCGCCACCAGCAGGTCGCGGTTTTCCGCAATGAACGCGTCGGAGACGAAGATCGCGTCGGCGATCAGGCCTTCCTTGAGCCAGTATTCCTCGCCGGAATGGCTCATCTCGCGCGAGCCCGCGAGCTCTTCCAGCACCTGCGGGCCGTAGGGGTCCCAGAGCTCGGCGGCGTCGAGCTGACCCGCGATCATCGCGGCTGCGGCGGCATCCGGGAAGAGGTTCACCATCTCCACCTCGTCCCACTTGATGCCCTGCTGCTCCAGCCAGATCGCCATGTAGATCTGCGAAAGCCCGCCTTCGATGACACCGACCTTCTTGCCCCTGAGATCCCCCGGCTCCTTGATGTCGGGCCCCACGATGATGCGGTCCGAGCCGTTGCCGAGATTGGTGAGGCCGAGCAGCTTCACCGGCATGTCCTCGGCTAGCGCGATCGGGCCGAACTCGATGGTGCTGGTCACGACGTCGAGCTGGCCGCTCGCGAGCAGGCCCATGCTCTGCACCGGGTCCTCGATGATCGAGATTTCGAGGTCCATGTTCTCGGGCAGCATGCCCTTCGCCTTGGCGATATGGAGGAAGCCGTAGCCCGGCCAGCTGAAGTGCGCGACCCGGACGGTGTCCTTCGCGCTCGCGGCACTGACGACGCCGAACGCGAGCGCGCAGGCCGCCAGTGTTATGATGGATGTTCGCCACAGCATGTTCGATTCTCCCTCTGCTTCGGTTTGACCGTGGAGGCGGTCCCTAGCTGACCCGCCCCCGGATTTCCTCGCGCATCATCGCGTAGAGCCGCCGCTCCATGTCCACATAGCCCGGATGCACGAGCATCTCCTCCTTCTTGCGGAAGCGGCGGCCTTCCTTGAACGCCATAGGGAGGTCGGCTTTGATCCGCCCCGGCTGCCGTGTGTAGAAGATGATCCTGTCGGCGAGGTAGATCGCCTCCTGGATGTCGTGGGTCACTACCACCACCGTCTTGTTCTCACGCTCGATGATCTCGATGATCATCTCCTCCATTTCCCAGGTGACCTGGGCGTCGAGCGCGCCGAAGGGCTCATCCAGCAACAGCAGCGCCGGGTTCTGCGCCAGCGTGCGCGCGATGGAGACGCGCTGCTTCATGCCGCCGGATAGCTCGGCCGGATAGGCATTGGCGAACCCCTCCAGATGAACCAGCTCGAGGAAGTGCTCGGCGCGTTCGCGCCGCTCCGCCTTCGCAAGCCCCTGGAGCTTCAGCCCGTACTCGATGTTGGCCCGCGTCGTGAGCCACGGGAAAGACGTGTAGGCCTGGAACACCATGCCGCGCTCCGGCCCCGGCCCCATGATCGGCTGGCCGAACATGGTCACGTCGCCCCGCGAGGGGTATTCGAGGCCCGCCATCAGCCGCAGCATCGTCGTCTTGCCGCAGCCCGACGGGCCGATCATCGCCGTGACCTGGTTGGCATGAACGTCGAAGGAAACGTCGTCGAGAGCAATCACGCTGCCCTTGAGATAGCTCTTGGTGACCCGGTTGGCGCGCAACGGGGGCGTGCCCGGCACCGGGGCATTCGCTCCCGCCTGCGCCGCCGCCGTTCTCCCCAAGCCGAAGACCGCCATCCCGCCGCCTCCTAGCGCCTGACCCGCAGGTACGGGAAGAGCAGCCGGCTCGCGATGCGGAACGTGATGTCGGTCAGCACGCCGAGCACGCCGATGGTGAGGATGCCGCCCATCATGATGTCGACGTGGAGGAAGCGCGCGGCCCGCATCATCACCGCGCCGATGCCGTCGGTCGCCACGATGATCTCGGCGATCACCAGGTAGGTCCAGGCGACCGCGATCATGTTGCGCATGGAATCGAGGATGGCGGGTGCGGCGGCCCGGAACGTGATGCCCACCACCTGCCGCCGCTTGGCCCCCATGGTGAGGCCGGATTCGATCAGCTCGCGCTGGACCGCGAGCGTGTTGTCGAGGATCAGCGCCACGAGAAAGAAGAAGCAGCCGAGGAAGAGCAGCGCCATCTTGGCGAAGTCGGTGGGCCCGAACCACACCAGCAGGAGCGGCGCGAAGGAGGCCGCCGGCAGATAGCGCCAGCCCCCCGTGGTGGGGCTGATCAGCGCGCGTGCCTTGACGAAGCAGCCCATGAAGACGCCGAGCGGCACGGCGATCAGGCTGGCGACGAAGAAACTGGCGTAGATGCGGTAGAGGCTGGTACCGACATCGGCGATGAAGTTCTTCTCGGCGAAGAGAAAGGCGATCTCGGCCACCACTTGCTCGACGGCGGGCAGAAAGCGCTGCTTCTCCTCGGGCGTGACGTAGTGGGCGACCTCCCAGACGGCGAAGAAGATGATGACGCCCGCGACGCCCAGCACCACGGTGCGCCGTTGCGTGAGCGAGCCGAGCACCTCCAGGAAGGGCTGGCGGGGCGGCTTGAAGACCGGCGCGGGAGCGGTGTCGCCCGGATGCGCATTCGCATCGGACGGCGGTGAGCCCCCGGCTTGTCCCTGGGCCATTCATGTCACCCCGGAGGCCGGCGGTGGTGAGAAAAGCACCCTGACAGCATCACTCGCCCACCACGGCAATTGCCTCGATCTCGATCAGCAGGTCCTCGAAGGCGTAGCCGTCCACGCGGACCGCCGTCGCCGCCGGCCCGAGCGGCGGGAAGTAGCGCCGCCGCACTTCGGTCATCTTCTCCCAGTACTCCGTGGGCGAGGCGCTGCCGTCGTCGTACTGGTAATAGGTGTTGAGCTTGACCACGTCGCTCATCTCGGCGCCGGCCTCGCCCAGCACCGCGATCAGGCTCTCGAACACGTTCTCGGTCTGCTGGGCGATGTCGCCGGGGCCGACCGTCCGCCCCTTCCGGTCGGCGGAGATCTGACCGCCCGCGAAGACGACGTTGCCGACCCGCCAGCCCTGGGAGAAGGGTACCGGCATGCTCCAGTCCCAGTGGCCTGCCGGCATGATGCGCCGGCGCTCCTGGCCGAGATGAGCAACGCCCTCGATCTGAATCAGCTCGCCCGGATGAGAGAAATCCTTGACCCTGAGCCCCGTGCCGGCGGGCCCCGGGTTCGGCAGGTGCTCCATGCGCACCCGAGTCAGCGCCTCCCAGAACGCGGTCACGTCGGCGCCCGCGGTCTCGTGCCGGTAGTAGGTGTTGAGGCGCAAGAGGTCGTTCATCGAGGCGCCGGCCTCGGCAAGGACGCCCGCCATGCCGTTGAAGCAATTGCGGGTCTGGGCTGCGATGTCGCCGGCATCCCTGAGCGAGCCGTCTCCGTTGAGCGAGCGCTGGCCGCCGACGAAGACCCAGTCGCCCGCCTGCCAGCCCTGGACGCAGGCGATGCCGTTGCCACGCGACCAGTGGCCCTCGGGCGTGAGCGGGCGCTTGTTTGCACCCACCACGGCGAAGGCGTCGATCTCCAGCAGCAGCCCCTCGTAGGCGAGGCCGGAGACCGGCGTCTCGGTCGTGACTGGGCCCGGCGCCGCAAAATACTCGGCCTGCACCGCGTCGATGCGCCGCACGATCTCGTCCGCCGGCGGGCTCTCGTCATCGACCACGTAGTAGACGTTCTGCTTCACCACATCGCCGAAGTCGGCGCCCGACTCGCGCAACACCCGGCCGATGAACTCCATGATGTTGCGGGTCTGGGTCTCGATGTCGCCGCCGACCGTGCGGCCCTTATCATCCGCCGAAATCTGGCCGCCGACCACGACCAGATCGCCCAGCCGCCAGCCCTGGGAGAGCGTGACCGGCATGCTCCAGTCCCAGTGTCCGGTAGGCATGATGCGGCGCTTGCTCATGGCGGTTGGTCTCCCCTTTCTTCTTATGCGTTGGCCGCTACCGGCTGCTGCGTCCGGCCGACTTGCCGCGGCCATCGCCGGCGCCGAGCGGCTTGTCCCACTTGAACAGGCTCTTGTAGAGGCCCAGCCCCATCATCGGCTCGACCTGGGCGATGTCGTCCGAGCCGTAGCAATGGTCATCGAGGAATTCGCGCAGCTCGTCGGGCGAGCCGCACACCACCTCAGCCAGCAGGTCGAAGCGCGCGGCGACGCGCATGACATAGACGACCTCCGGCCGATCGCGGAAGTGGGACGCCACCTCATGGGCGCTGGCGCCGCGGGCGACCTTGATGCCGAGCATCGACCAGGCCGTGTAGCCCAGCGCCAGCGGGTTCACCACCGTGATGAAGTGGATCAGGTTGGCCTTGTGCATCTGGCCCACACGGGAGCGCACGGTCCCTTCCGAGACGCCCAGCGTGCGCGCAATGCTGGAGAACGGCGTCCGGCCGTCCTCCTGCAGCAGGGCGACGATCTCCCGGTTAAGCCCTTCGATATGAGGGATCGAGGCAGGGGCGACCGCATCGCCCTGCAGGTCCGCCATCCCGACCTGGCGCAGGCCCATGACCGGCGCGGGCTCGCCCTCCGCCAGCGCGCGAAGCCGAGGCTCCCGGCTGTTCCCCTTCGCCTGCGAGGATGGTTTCGAGGCGCTCATGCCAACCTCTCGTGCGGCCAGCGGATTCCGGCTCCCAGAACGTCCAAGTCCACCGAAATCCTCACGGCAGTTTAGCTATGACCCGGAAATCCGTCAATGTAAGCCCGTGAATTCACGAATTTCGTATTCTTGGCTTCGTTCCTGGCCGCGTGTAAGGTCCGCTGCGGCGGTTGCCGCGAGGAGGGAAGCGATGACGCTCAAGCTGATCGAGAACCCGGTGCCGTGGCCGGACGAGATCGCGCGCCACGTCCGCGCCTGCATCGACAACGGCTCGTGGACGCCGCGGGTCGAGCAGATGCCCTACTACGACGGCCGCATCCCCGAGTGGGAGCCGCAGGAGGCCGCGGCCGCCGCCGAGTAGCGCCGGCGCACGATCCGCCTCGCCCTATGGTCGTGAACCGTTGGGCGCACGCGTGGCATGATGCCGGGCGGCAGGACGCGAGGTGCCACGTATGAGTGACACACCCGAGAGCGCCGGGACAGGCCCGGAGGCCGCGGCGACGCCGCCCCTCAACCGGGGCTTCCCGAGCCCGTTCGAACTGCCCACGCCCGACGGCGCCGAGGGCTGGGAGGAGCTATATCCCTATTACTGCCTGATCAGCGACGAACGCCGCGCGATGGAGGAGGGAAAGTTCTGGTTCTTCGATGGGATGCACAACCCGGAGCCGCTCTATCCCTTCGACACCATCATGACCGAGAACTGGTGGGTGGCGGCCAGCCAGATGGCGAGCCGGGTCTGGCCCATTCCGGTCGCCATGGGCATCGATCAGCGGCTGGTCAACGGCTACATCTACGTCAGCCCCAACAGCGTCACCGACCCAGACCAGATCGCCGCGCGCAACGAGCACTTCACCTGCCGCGCCGGCCATTACTTCGAGAACTGGGACGAGATCTACGGCAACTGGGCCAAGAAGGCGAAGGACTGCATCGCGCGCCTGACCGAGATCGAGTTCCGCCCGCTGCCGGAGCTGGAGCCCGAGGAGAACGTCTTCGGCCACCGCGGCGTCTACTCCTCGCACGACCTGCTCAGCGCCTACAACCGGCTGATCGAGAACATGCTCGAGATGGGCTCCTACCATTTCGAGATGCTGAACCTGGGCTACGGCGCCTACCTGACCTTCCGCGAATTCTGTCAGCGGGCGTTTCCCGGCATCACCGATCGCACGCTGACGCAAATCGTCTGCGGCATCGACAACCTGCTGCTGCGGCCCGACGACAAGGTGCGCGAGCTGGCCGAACTGGCGGTCGAGCGGAACCTCGCCGGCATCGTCCTGCAGCACGACGACCCCGACGCGCTGCTGGCGGCCATGGCGAAGGCACCGGGCGGAGCCGAATGGCTGGAGGCCTTCGAGGCGGCGAAGGAGCCGTGGTTCCACTTCTCCACGGGCGTCGGCTACGACCATTCGGATCCGGTATGGATCGACGACCTGCGGCTGCCCTTCATCGCGCTGCGGGGCTACGTCGAGGCGTTGCAGCGGGGCGAGGACATCCGCCGTCCGCTCGAGCGGCTGCTGGCGGAGCGGCAGCGGGTGACGGCGGAATACCGCGCCCTGCTGCCCACCGATCAGGACCGCGAGGCGTTCGACGGCCTGCTCGCGCTCACCTGCAAGGTCTTTCCCTACGTCGAGGACCACAACTTCTACGTCGAGCATTGGCACCACACGATCTTCTGGTCGAAGGTGCGGGAGCTTGCGGATGTCTTCGTCGCCCACGGCTTCCTCGACGACCGCGAGGACCTCTTCTACCTGCATCGCCACGAGGTCTATGACGCGCTCTACGACCTGCTGATCGGCTGGGCGACGGGCTCGCCGCCGCGCGGCGAGGTCTACTGGCGGCCCATCGTCGAGCGGCGCCGGCGCATCCGGGACTCGCTCTGCAAGTGGACGCCGCCGCCGGCGCTGGGAACCCCGCCGGAGGTCGTCACCGAGCCCATCACCATCATGCTCTGGGGTATCACCGAAAAGACGATCGAGGAGTGGCTCGGGGTCGATCCCGCCGCCGCCGGCGATGTCCTGCGCGGCGTGCCCGCGTGCGCCGGCAAGGTGACCGGTCCGGCCCGTGTGATTACCCGCACCGAAGACCTCTACAGCGTCAACGAGGGCGAGATCCTGGTCTGCCGGATCACAGCGCCAAGCTGGGCGACCGTCTTCGGCCGTATTGGCGCGGCAGTCTCCGACGTGGGCGGCATGATGGCCCATACCGCGATTATCTCGCGCGAGTACGGGCTGCCTGCGGTGGTCGGTGTGGGCTTTGCGACGGCGACGATCCGGACCGGCGACCGTGTCGAGGTCGACGGCAACGAGGGCACGGTCACGGTTCTGGAGCGGGTCGCGCCGTGACCAACGATCCCCACATTCTGTGGCTGGATCAGGAAGGCGCGCCGGAAAACCCGCTGCTCGGCGGCAAGTTCGCGAGCCTCGCCGAGATGACGGCGGCCGGCTTCGCGGTCCCTATGGGGTTCGGCGTGACCACCACGGCCTATCGCGTCTTCATGGCCCACGCGGACCTTGACGATAAGGCCGCGTTCGTGCGGGAGGCCGCTCGCCGCGCGGCCCTCGCGGAGATCGGCAGCGCACGGGCGCAGCTGGTGGAGGCCATCGGCGCGGCCCCGATGCCGGATAGGCTGGAGACGGCAATCCGGCGCAACTACGCGATTCTGGAAGAGAAGACCGGCCGGGCCGGCGTGCCCGTGGCGGTGCGCTCCAGCGGAGAGGCGGAGGATCTCGCCGATGCGAGCTTCGCCGGCCAGTACGACACCTACCTCTGGATCAGTGGCGCCGAGGCGGTGCTGCGTCATGTGCGCGCGTGCTGGGCCAGCATGTTCGGCGACGCGGCCCTCTCCTACCGCGCCGGTTGCGGCGACGCTGCGGCTGCGGGCGGCGACGGCATCTGCGTCGGCATCCAGCAGATGGTGGAGGCGCGGGCCGCAGGCGTCATGTTCACCCTTGACCCGCTCAACGGCGATCGCTCGAAGATCGTCATGGAGGCCTGCTGGGGCCTCGGCGAGGGGGTAGTGAAGGGCGACGTGACGCCGAGCCGCTTCACCGTCGACAAGGTGACGCTGGAGATCGTCAAGCGAGACATCGTGCCCCAAGCCGAGGAATACCGCTTCGATCCCGCTGCAGGCGCGGTGCGCCTGATGCCGCCCGCGCCCGAGCGGGGGCACGCCGCCTGCATCGACGATGCCGAGGCGCTCGCGCTGGCGCGGCTTGCCAAGCGGATCGAGGAGCATCGCGGCGCCGCGCAGGACATCGAGTGGGCCATCGGCGCTGACGGCGCGGTGCGCGTCCTCCAGGTCCGGCCCGAGACGGTGTGGAGCCAGCGGGAGAGTGCCGGCCTCGTCTCCGAGAGCCGGAGCGCGGTCGGGCACGTGCTCGCCCGGCTTTCGGGCGGCCGGGTGGCGACGGCGGGCCCCGGACACCGAGACCGGTGAAGAGCGCCGACTTCGCCTACCACCGGCCGGGCGACATCGCCGAAGCGGTGCGCTACCTGCAGGACTACGACGGCGGCGCCCGCATCCTGGCCGGCGGCCAGAGCCTGATGCCGATGATGAACATGCGGCTCTGGCGCCCGGACGCGGTGGTCGACATCAACGGGCTCACCGACCTCGCCCGGCTGACGGCAGAAGGAGACGAGACGCGCATCGGCGCGCCGGTGCGCTACAGCACGCTCGAATTCTCGCCGCTGATCGCGGAACGGCTGCCGCTGCTGAAGGCGATGGTGGCCTTCGTCGGCGACCGCCAGGTGCGCAATCGCGGCACCATCGGCGGCAGCCTGGTGCAGGGCGACCCGACGGGCGAGATGCCCCTGGGCTGTCTGGTTCTAGGCGCAACGGTCCACGTGCTCGGGCCAACTGGCGCGCGCGCCATAGCAATGGAAGACCTTTACGAAGGCGCCTACGCCGCCACCCTCGCGCCCGACGAGGTGCTGACCGAGGTTCACTTTCCTCCGCATCCGCCGCACTTCGCCTTCCGCGAGTGCTGCCGCCGGCACAACGATTTCTGCGTGCTCTCGGTGGCGGCGACCGGACGGATCGCCGATGACGGCCGCTGGGGCGGGCTCCGCATCGGACTCGGCGGGGTCAACGACACGCCGGTTCTGGCCGAGGCCAGCATGGCGTTGCTGGAGGGGAGCCGCCTCGACGACGTGGACATCGCGGCGGCGGGCGAAGCCGCGCTCGACGCCATCGACCCGCCCGACGATATCCGGGGCTCGGCCGCGTACCGCGCCCACCTGGTGCCGATCTACGTCGCGCGGGTGCTGCGCGACCTGCGCGCCTCGGCGCTGGCGGCCGTGCGATGAAATATCGCCACGAGTTCCGCCTCCGGGCGAGCGGCGACGAGGTCTGGCGCTTCTTCGAGCGGCCGCTGGAGGTTGCGCAGTGCATGCCCGGCGTCGAAGAGGCCGAGCCACTGGAGGGCGAGGATGACAGTTATTCAGTCCGCGCGACCCAGAAACTCGGGCCCATGTCGACGACCTTCCAGGCCAAGGTCCGCATCACCGAACGCGTCGCCGGCGCGCGCATCGCGTTCACGGCGACCGGCAAGGCGGTGCGCGGCGCGGTCGGCAATTTCCGGGCGCAGAACGCGGTCACGCTGACCGACGAGGGCGGCGAAACCTGCGTCGCGGTGGAGGGCGAGGTCGCGCTCGCTGGCGTGCTCGGCACCGTCGGAAGCGCCGTGATCAACAAGCACGCCGCGAAGGTGACCGCGGAGTTCGCCGGCAACCTGGAGCAGGCGCTTTCGGCCGCCGATGCGCCCGGCGCGGCGCCACGACCCAAGGAGGCCGCCGTTGAGCGGCAATGAGCTTGCCATCGCCTTCCGCCTGAACGGCGAGGCGGTGTCGTCGGAGGCGCCCGTCCGCATGCACGCGGCCGACTTCCTGCGCCATCGGCTGGGCTGGACCGGCACCCACGTCGGCTGCGAGCAGGGCGTCTGCGGCATGTGCACGATCCTGGTGGACGGCGCGGCCATCAAGTCCTGCCTCATGCTCGCCGTGCAGCTGGACGGCGCGGATGTCACGACGGTCGAGGCCCTGGCCGAGGGCGACCGCCTGAACGCCGCGCAAGAAGCCTTCAAGCGGCACCACGCGCTGCAATGCGGCTACTGCACGCCGGGCTTCCTGATGCTGGCGGAGAGCCTGAAGGCGAGCGGGCGGACGCTCTCCCGCGCGGAGATCCGCGAGGAGCTTGTCGGCGTGCTCTGCCGCTGCACCGGCTACGAGAACATCCGGCGCGCGGTGGAGGCGTACCTGGGCGTGGACGAGTCCGAGACCTCACCGTGAGCGTACCCCGCCGTAGCCTCATCGGGGCCGCGCTCCCGCGCAAGGAGGACGACCGCCTGCTGCGCGGCGACGGCCTCTTCACCGACGACGTACAGCTTGCCCATCAGCTTGAGATGGCGGTGGGCCGCTGCCCCTTCCCCCGCGCCGCCATCGGCGCGATCGACGTGGCGCAAGCCCGCGCGCTCGCCGGCGTGCGGCACATCCTGACCGGCGCCGACGTGCGGGCCGCGAGCGAGCCGCTGACAGTGCTGAGGCCCGTGCCCGGCGCGCCGCTGCTGCCCTACTACGCGCTGGCAGGCGAGGAGGCGATCCACGAGGGGCAGCCGGTGGTGAGCGTGGTCGCGACCAGCCGCGCGGTCGCCGAGGACGCGCTGGAGCTGATCGACATCGACTACGAGCCCCTGCCGCATGTGACCGACACGCTCGGCGCGCTCGCCGACGACGCGCCGGTGCTGCATCCGGAAACGCTGCCCTCGAACCTGCTGACCAGCAACGTGGACCGCGCGGGCGAGCCGGAGAGCCGCATGGAAGCGGCCCCGGTCGTCGTCGAGGGGCGCTTCCACGTGAACCGGGTGAGCGCGCTGCCGATGGAGGCGCGCGGCATCGTCGCCCATTGGCGCGCCGGCGCCCGCACGCTAGAGGTCCACGCCTCCACCCAGACGCCGCACCTGATCCGGCAGCAGCTGGCGGAGTGCCTGCCACTCGACGAGGGCTGCATCCGCGTCATCGCCTCCGATGTCGGCGGCGGCTTCGGCATGAAGCTCGGGCTCTACCCCGAGGACGTGCTGGCGGTGCTGCACGCGATGGCGCTGCGGCGTCCGGTCAAGTGGATCGAGGACCGCCTCGAGTTCTTCCGCGCCAGCACTCAGGCGCGCGAGGCCGTGCATGACGTCCGCATCGGTGCCGAGGCCGACGGCCGCATCGTCGCGATCACCAACCGGTACACCACCGACCTCGGCGCCTGGAACTCGACCTACGGCTCGGCGCAGCTTTCCAGCGTGGTCTTCACCGGCCCCTACAAGGTGGCCGATGCGACGGTCGAACGCTGGGTCGCGCTCACCAACAAGACGCCGATCGGAGCCTATCGCGGCTACGGCCAGCCGGAGGTGAACTTCGCGCTGGAGGTTCTGCTTGACCGGCTGGCGCGGCGGCTGGACGTCGACCCGCTGGAGCTGCGGCGGCAGAACATGCTGCGGCCGGAGGACCTGCCCTGGACCACGCCGAGCCGCGCGGTCTACGACAACGGCGATTACCTGAAGACGCTGGAGATGGCCGCCGACGCGGTGGATTACGACACCCACCGCGCCGAAGGCCGGGAATGCCGGGACGACGAGCGGCTGACCGGCATCGGCTTCGCCTCCTTCGTCGAGCGCACGGGCTATGCCAGCGCGCGCTTCCTCGCGGGCCGCGGCTCCCGCTTTGGCGCCCACGAGAGCGTGACGTTGCGGGCCAACCGATCCGGCGGCATCGACCTCTACACCGGCGTCTCGACCTTCGGGCAAGGCAGCGAGACGGCGTTCGCGCAAGTCTGCGCAGAGGTCTTCGGCATCGACTACGAGGCGATTACGGTCCACGCCGGCGACAGCGGCGCATCGCCGCTCAACACCGGGGCCTTCGCCTCGCGCACCCTGATCGCCGCCGCCGGCGCCATCCGCGAGGCGGCGGGTGCGCTGCGCGACAAGACCCTTCGCATCGCGGCCATGGTGCTGCAATCGACGCCTGCAGCGCTGGAGGTGCGCGGGCGCGTCGTGCGCGTGAGGGACGAGCCGGGCCGCACCGTGCCGCTCGCCGACATCTTCACCCGCGCGATGATCGGGCAGGGGATTCCGGAGGACGAGGAGCCGGGTTTGGAGGCGTCCGCGCACTTCGAGCCCTCGCACGCATCGTTCTCGTTCGGGACCGCCGCTGCCGTCGTCTCGGTCGATGACGAGAGCGGCGAGTTCGACGTTGAGCGCTTCGTGATGGCGCACGACTGCGGCGTGGTGGTCAACCCGCCGCTCGTCGAAGGCCAGGTGCGGGGTGGCCTGGTGCAGGGGCTGGGCGCGGCGCTCGCGGAGGAGCTGCGTTACGACGAGAGCACGGGCCAGCTCGTGAGCGGTAGCATGCTGGACTACTTCGCGCCCACCATCATGGACGTGCCGCCCATCGACCTGCTGCACACCGAGGTCCCCTCCCATGTCACGCCCTTCGGCGTGCGCGGCGTGGGCGAGGTCGGCACGATCCCGCCGGCGGCGGCGGTCGCCAACGCCGTCTGCGATGCGCTGGCGGACTATGGCGTCGAAATCTCGACCCTGCCGCTCACGCCGGAGCGCGTCTGGCAAGCGCTGGCGGACGCACGGGACGCGCGCGGCTCCGGTGCCAGGAAGAGGTGACCGACATGGAGTATCCCGCCCGCGGCCGCTACGCGAACGCTGCGCTCTCGCCGCTGGAAGACGACGCGATGGAATGGCTGGACGGCTTCTACCAACTGGAGCACCTGATCGCGACGCGGATGTGGGCGATCAAGATCTGCCCCGAGGCCTCGCCAGAACTCAGGTTCGCGGCGCTGACGCACGATGCCGAGCGGTTCTTCCCCGGCGGCCCTTCCAGCACGCCGAGCAACGGCTTCGACGATCCCGACTATCTCTTTGCCCACTCCACCCGCTCCGCCAATATCGTCGAGGAGTGGCTGCGCAGCCGCACGCCGGCGCCGGACGAGGCGTTCATCCGACGGGTGCGCCGGCTCATCCTGCGGCACGAGATCGGCGGCGGCTGGGAGGCCGACTTCGTGCAGGCGGCGGATTCGCTCTCGTTTCTGGAGACGCTGGACTGGATCACCGTCGATTGGGTGCGGGACGGCCGCTACACCATCGCGCAGGCGCGCGAAAAGCTGGACTTCACCGTGGAGCGCATCCGGCCCTCCATCGCCGTCGCCGCAGCCCTCCCGCTCTACGAGAGCGCCGTGCGCGCCCTGGATGCCGCCGAGGATTGCACCATGGACCTGAAGCGCCGCCGCGAGCTGGCGGGCAGCCGTCGTTTCCTGTTCGGACTGCCGCCCCCTCAGTCAGGATGACCCCGGCCCGAACCTAGCCAGCTCCTCCGGTGAGCGGCCCGAGCGAACCAGCTCGACCATCCGTTCACGGAACGCAGATACATAGGGCGGAGGTGTCATCGACATCGTGGACCCCTTTCTCCCAACTGATCAGGTGTCCGCCAAAGCGGGGCAACTCCAAACCGAAGAGGCTTTGGTTTCCGATTCGAGAGCCCATGCGGCGATCCGGTACACCGGCGCTGCGGAGTCGGGGACCGCACCGGCGAAGCCGGTGGTGCTGGAAAACGGGGTTTCGGCAATAACTCGAATTCTGGGGAGAGCACGGCAGCAGATTTACTCGACAATTAGCGAGATATCGAAATAGCTTAAGCACACACGCGCTGCTGATGGCAGGTTATCGCGTGAAGACCTAGTGCCTGCGGCTTCGTCCCCAATGTGGATAGCGGAGCGTGAGGGGAGGAAGCAAATGGAGCTATGTGATCTCGGCGACCGCCCGCCGCTGGGTGAGGTGCCGGAAAAGATGCATGCGTTCGCCGTGCGCCAGGATCGTTTCGGCGAACCCAAGGACGCATGGCAGCGAGAAGTCATCGACACCCCCGAAATCGGTCCGCTCGACGTGCTCGTCTACGTCATGGCAACCGGAATCAACTACAACAACGTCTGGGCGGCCCTCGGCACGCCCGTCGATGTCATCGCCGACCGGCAGAGGAAGGGAGAGCCGGAGGACTTTCATGCGGGTGGCAGCGACTGCTCGGGCATCGTGATCGCAGTCGGCGATCAGGTGACAAACGTCCGCCCCGGTGACGAAGTCGTCGTCCATAGCGGTTGGTGGGAGCCGGACGACCCGTGGGTGCTGTCCGGACGCGACCCCATGCTCGCCGAAAGCACGCGCATCTGGGGCTACCAGACCAATTACGGCAGCTACTGCCAGTTTGCCCGGGCCCAATCCCACCAGTGTCAGCCGAAGCCCAAGCATCTCTCATGGGAGGCCGCCGGCTGCTACCTGCTTTGCGCGTCGACTGCGTACCGAATGCTCATGGGTTGGTCGCCGAACGTCGTCGAAGAGGGCGACTATGTGCTGGTGTGGGGCGCCGCCGGCGGGCTCGGCGCGCTGGCGCTCCAGATCGTGACGGCAAACGGCGGCAAACCGGTGGCAGTGGTGTCCGATGAAGAGAAACGGCAGTTCTGTCTCGACCACGGCGCCGTCGGCGTGATCAACCGGAACGATTTCGACCACTGGGGTCCGATGCCTGACACGAGCAGCAAGGATTGGGGGCAGTGGTTCAAGGGCGCCCGGGCGTTCGGCAAGGCCTTCTGGGAAGCGGCTGGCGAGAAGGCGAGCCCCCGCATCGTCTTTGAGCACCCGGGCGAGGCGACGCTGCCGACCTCGGGATTCCTGTGTGCGACGGGCGGCATGATCGTCATTTGCGCCGGAACGACCGGGTACACCGCGACACTTGACCTTCGCTACCACTGGATGCGGCAGAAGCGGTTTCAGGGCAGCCACCTTTCGAACGACGAGCAGGCTGCGGCCGTAAACCGGATGATCATGGACCGGAAGGTCGACCCCTGCCTGTCTCACACCTTCTCGTTCGACGAAATTGGCGAGGCGCATCAGCAGATGTACGAGAACCGCCACCCGTATGGAAACATGGCCGCGCTCGTCAACGCGACGGAGCCTGGACAAGGAGCGTCTTAGCTCCTCCGGAGCGTTTCCGTTTTGCACGGAAACGCTCCGGCTTCTTTATCGCTCACGGCAGCCGGCCGTCCTGCGATTCCGCGCGCCTTCCGGCGCGACAGGGGGTCACCCTGTCACCGGCCACTCCACCGCACTGTCGAAATTTCCTGTTGACGGACGCCCGGAGACGGCGCATCTTTATCGAGTTATCGAAATAACTTTCGATATTCGATAACTTCGGTCGCCGTAACGGTCCGCAAGAAAGGCCGCCCGGCGACCCGGCATCCGGAGGCAGGCCTGTGCCGAAGGGATGGCAAGTCGGTATCGATGTCGGCGGCACGTTTACCGACGTGATCGCCCATCACCGGGCGCGCGGCGAGGTGAGAGCCGCGAAGGTCCCCTCCCGCACCGACGACCGCATCGCGGGCCTGGTGGCGGCGCTCGGCGCGGTCGATCTCCAATGGGCGGACGTGGACGACCTGATCCACGGCACCACCATCGTCACCAACGCCATCATCCAGGGTGCACACGCGAAGGTCGCGCTGATCGCCACGCGCGGCTTCTCGGACACGCTCGCCATCGGGCGCCAGAACCGGCGCCACCTCTACCGGCTAGACCTGCCGCCGAAGCTCACACCCCAGGTGCCGGCCGAACGCCGCTTCGAGGTGACCGAGCGGCTCGACCACGACGGCCGGGTCATGACCGCGCTGGACCCGGACTCGGTGGAGGAGGCGATCGGACGCGTCGCTGCGAGCGATGCCGAGGCGGTCGCCGTCTCGCTGCTGCATTCCTACGCCAACCCCGCCCACGAGGAGGCCTTGGGCGCGCGGCTGCGCGCGCGCTTTCCCTTCGTCGCGCTCTCGCACCGGGTCAATCCCGAGGCCCGCGAGTACGAGCGGACGGCGACCACGGCGCTGAGCGCCGGCGTCATGCCGCTGGCCGCCGCGTACATGGACGATCTGGAAGCGGCGAAACCGGAGGCCTCCCGGCTGCACCTCTTCCACTCCGCCGGCGGCATGGCCTCGCCCGCGGCGCTCCGAGACCTGCCCCTCGGGCTCGCCGCCTCGGGCCCCGCCGCCGGCGTCGCTGCCGCCGGCCGCATGGCCCGCGCGCTGGGAATCGAACGCGCCATCAGCTTCGACATGGGCGGCACCACCACCGATGTCTGCCTGATCCTGGGCGGCGCGGCGCAGATCGCGAGCGACCGCTCCCTCGGCGGGCGGCCCCTGCGCCAGCCCATGGTGGCGGTGGAGTCCATCGGGGCGGGCGGCGGCTCCATTGCCCGGCTCGATCACGGCTCGCTCATGGTGGGGCCGGAGAGCGCCGGCGCCATCCCCGGACCCGCCTGCTACGCCAAGGGTGGAAACCGGCCCACCGTGACCGACGCCAACCTCGCGCTCGGCTACATGGACGCTGACCGCGTGCTGGGCGGCGACGTGCACCTGGATGCGCGCGCGGCCCACGACGTGATCGCGCCGCTCGGTACGGCCATGGGCATGACGCCGGAGGCTGCGGCTCTGGGCGTGGCCAGGGTGGCCAACGCGGCGATGCTGCGAGCGCTGCGCCGGGTCACGGTGGAGCGCGGCGTCGACGGACGCACCTGCACGCTGCTCGCCTTCGGCGGCGCGGGGCCCATGCACGCCGTGGCGCTGGCCCGCGCCTTCTCCATCGGCACGGTGGTGGTCCCCGCCCATTCCAGCATGTTCTCGGCATTGGGCTGCGTCGGCGCGGAGATGAGCTACGCGCAGCAGCGCACGCTGCGCATGGCCGCAGAGGCCTGGGATCAGGCGCGCGTGGACGGCGTGCGGCGGGAGCTCCGCGCGACCCTCGTCGCGCCGCTCTCGGCGGCCGGCCACGAGGACGCAACGCTCACGGTCGAGGAAGTGGCGTCGGTCCGCTACAGCGGCCAGAGCTACGCCATCGAGATCGCGGATGCGGCGCTCGACGACCCGCTGGAGCTGGGCCGCACCTTCATGGAGCGCCACCGGGTGCTCTACGGCTTCGCCACGGAGGAGCCGTGGGAGCTGGTCTCGATCCGGATGCGCGTCGCGGCGCCCCGCAACGGCGAGGTTCGTGCCCCTGCGACCAAGGCGAACGAGCCGCCCTCCCCCACCAAGACGCAGCCCTGCACCTTCGATTCCGGCGGATCGGTGCCGACGCCGCGCTACGACCGCGCGGGCCTGAGCCCGGATAGTTCGCTGGATGGGCCGGTCATCGTCGACGATGCGTGGTCGACCGTGGTCGTGCCGCCCGGCGCCACGCTCACCGCCGACGATGCTGGCCACCTCCACATCGCTACCGGAGCCGCCCCGTGAGCCGCGCCGTGGACCCGGTGACCCTCGAGGTCATCCGCCATGCGTTGTCGGCGACGGCGGAGGAGATGTCGCTCGTGGTCATGCGCTCGGCCCGCTCGCCGCTGCTGCGCGAGGCCGGCGATCTCTCCTCGGCGCTGACCGATGCCGACGGCCACCTCATCGCCCAGGGCCGCGACATCCCCATGCACATGGGGGTGATGAGCTTCACCGTGCGCGAGTTCCTGAAGCGGGTGCCCAGGGAAAGGCTGGAACCGGGCGATGTCTGGTTCCTCAATCTGCCCGAGGTCGGCGGCAACCACCTGCCCGATGTGAAGGCGATCCGGCCGATCTTCGTGGATGGCTCCATCGTGGCCTTCGCGGCGAGCCTCGCGCACTGGGCGGATATCGGCGGCGCTGTGCCCGGCAGCTACGTCGCCGGCGCCACCGACGCCTGGCAGGAAGGCCTGCGCATCCCGCCCTTCCGCCTCTTCACCGCCGCCGGCCCCGACCGCGAGAAGCTCGACATGATCTGCGCCAACGTGCGGGGCGCCGACGAGCGCGAGGGCGACATCCTGGCGCAGGTCGCCGCCAGCCGGGCCGCAGACGAGCGCGTGCAGCACATCTGCGCGGAGCACGGGCGGGAGACAGTATTGGCCGCCATCGGCGCGATCCACGACCGGGCCGAGGCGCAGATGCGCGCGGCCCTCGCCGCGATTCCTGACGGCACCTACGAAGGCGCGGACTGGCTCGACGACGATGCCGGCGGCGGCGGGCCGGTCGCCGTTCGTGTGCGCGTCACCATCGCAAGTGACGGCGCGCGCTTCGACTTCTCCGAAACCGACGACGCGGCGCGGGGGCCGGTGAACACCACGCCCTTCATCGCCGCGGCCTCGGTCTTCTACGTGGTGAAGACCCTGTTCGGCCCCGAGATCCAGCCGAGCGGCGGCTGCTACCGGCCGCTGGAGATCGTGACCCGGCCCGGCTCCCTGCTCGATCCAGGCCCGGAGAGCCCCGTGGTGGGCGGCAATCACGAGACCTCGCAGCGGATCGCCGATGCCGTGTTCAAGGCCTTCGAAGCCGTGGGGCCCGAGCGCATCTCCGCCGGCGGGCCGACCACGTCGGGCCTCGTGCTGTTCGGCGGCAGGCGGGCGGACGGCGCCTGGACCACGCTCTACGAGGTCCACGGCGGCGGCGAAGGCGCGCGGCACGACCGCGACGGCGCGCCGGTGGTGCGCGTGCACATGTCCAACGTGATGAACACGCCGGCCGAGGTGGTGGAGGCCGAGTTCCCGATCCGCATCGAGTGCCAGCGCCTGCGCCAGGGCTCGGGCGGCGCTGGCCGGCAGCAGGGCGGCGAGGGTCTGCACCGCGCCTACCGGGTGCTCACCGACGACATGTCGGTGACCTCGATGTTCGAGCGGCGTGTGGTGCCGCCTTACGGCCTGCAAGGAGGCGAAGACGGCGCGCCCTTCCGCGTGACCATCGCGCACGCCGACGGCCGCCGGGAGGACATGCCGGGCAAGGCGAACCTGCGCCTCGACAGGGACGACGTGGTGATTGTCGAGAGTTGCGGCGGCGGCGGTTACGGGCAGCCCGAGACGAGAGGCCAATGAGCGACGCAAGCAGGAGAACAGTGCAGTGAAAGTGGACGGCAAGAAGGCGATCGTCACCGGCGCCGCGAAGGGCATGGGCGCGGCCATCACGACGACACTCGCGCGCGAGGGCGCCGATGTCGTGCTGACCGCCCGCGACACCCAGCCGCTCGAGCAGGTCGCTGCGGACGTGCGCGCGCTCGGGCGCGAGGCCCACGTCGTGGCCTGCGACGTGACCGAAGATGCCGAGGTCAAGGCCGTGGTCGACAAGGCCCTTGAGGCCTTCGACGGGCGCATCGACATCCTGGTCAACATCGCGGGCGTCACCGGGCCCATCGAGACGCCGGTGCAGGACATCGACGTGGCCGACTTCGACTACGTCATCAGGGCCAACGAGATCGGCACCTTCCTGCCCATCAAGCACGTGGTGCCGACCATGATCGCGCAGAAGAGCGGCAAGATCGTCAACATCGGCGGCACCTCGGGCCTGCGCGGCTACGCCATGCGGACAGCCTACAGCGCGTCGAAGTGGGCGGTGCGCGGCATCACGCGCACGGTCGCGCTGGAGGTCGGCAAGTACAACGTCAACGTCAACGCGGTCTGCCCCGGCATCGTCGAGACGCCGCGCATGCAGAAGCTCTGCGAAGAGAAAGCCCGCGTGCGCGGCTGGACCATCGACGAGGTCTACGACGAATACGTTCAGGAGATGTGCCTGAAGCGTGTCACCACCTGCCAGGACGTGGCCAACGCCGTGCTGTTCATGGCGAGCGAGGACAGCCGCCAGATCACCGGCCAGGCCATCACGGTCGACGGCGGCTGGGACGTGTGAGGCAATAGCGGGAGGCGTCAGGATGTACGCACCGTTTCAATTGGACATTCCGACCGATCTCGACGGCGCCCTGGCGGCCCTGGCGAACGGCGGCGGCGAGACCGTGCTGCCCATCGCGGGCGGCACGAACCTGATCGTCGACATTCGCGCGAAGCGCGAGCGGCCGGACCGGATGGTGGGCCTTGGCGAGGTGGACGAGCTGCTCGGCATGGAGTTCGGGCCGGAGCGTATCTCCATCGGCGGGCGCACCACGGTGAGCGACCTGCTGCGCTCGCCGGAGATCGCACGGGAAGCGCCTTCGCTGATCGAGGCCGCGCGCCTCTTCGGCGGCCTGATGGTGCGCAACACCGGGACGGTCGCCGGCAACATTGCGAGCGGCTCGCCGGCGGCGGACCTGGTGCCGCCGCTGCTCGTGCTCGACGCCGAGTTGGAACTGGCCAGCGTATCCGGCACGCGCACGCTGGCGCTGGACGACTACTACCTCGGCTACAAGCAGGATGCGCGCCGGCCGGACGAGCTGATCACCCGGATTTCATGGCCGCGGCTGCCGGAGAACTCGGCGAACACCTTCTACAAGCTGGCGCGGCGCAAGGGCGATGCCATCACCGTCACCGGCGTGGCGGTGGCGCTGTCGGTGGCGGACGGCACCTGCACCAGGGCGCGGATCGCGCTCGCGTCCGTCGCGCCCGTCGTGCGCCGCGTCAAGGAGGCGGAGGCGGTGCTCGAAGGCCAGACGCTGACGCCAGCGCTGATCGACGCGGCGGCCGAAGCGGCGGCGAGTACGTGCACGCCCATCGACGACATCCGGGCCTCCGCCGGCTACCGCCGCCACACGGTCGAAGCCCTGACCCGGCGCCTGGTGACCCAGGCGTGGGACCGGCTGGCCTGAGGGAGTGACGCTCATGCCTGAAGAACGGATCATTACGCTTCGCATCAACGGCCGCGAGGAGGAAGGGCGCTTCCCGGCCCATCGCACACTGCTGGAGGCGCTGCGCCACCTCGGCCACATGGAGGTGAAGTGCGGCTGCGAGAAGGGCGACTGCGGCGCCTGCGCCGTGCTGCTCGACGGCATGGCCGTGGACAGTTGCCTGACGCTGGCCTGGATGGCGGCGGGCAAGGAGATCACCACCGTCTCCGGCCTCGGCGACCTGGACTCGCCGCATCCGCTGCAGAAGGCGTTCGCCGACGGCGGCGCCGCGCAATGCGGCTACTGCATTCCGGGCATCATCATCGCAGCCAAGGCGATCATCGACGAGCACCCGGAGCCGAGCGAAGAGGACATTCGCCTAGGGCTGAGCGGCAACCTCTGCCGCTGCACCGGCTACACCAAGATTTTCGAGGCCATCGCCGACGCGGCCGACGACATGCGCGCCGAGGGAGGTGCACCATGACCCACACCGACATCGATCCGGGGACGCTGGCCAACGTCCAGTTCCGGCAGGTCGGCAAGCCGCTGACCCGCACCGATGCGCCGGGCAAGGTTACCGGCCGCACCCCCTACGCCGGCGATTACGTGATGCCGAACATGCTGCACATGCGGGTGCTGCGCGCCGATATCGCGAGCGCACGGCTCGTGCGCCTCGATGTCTCGAAGGCACGGGCGCTCCGGGGCGTCGCCTGCGTGCTCACCGCCGACGACCTCGCCGACCGCACGGCCGCTACCGACATCCCCGGCCAGACCGGGCAGAAGCGCCTCGATACCGACCAGCCGATTCTGGTGAGGGACCGGGTGCGCTACTTCGGCGAGCCGCTGGCGCTGATCGCGGCGGAGACCCGCGACATCGCCGACCACGCGGCAGAGCTGATCGAGTTCGAGCTGGAGCCGATCCCCGGCGTCTACGACACCCTGGAGGCGCTGAAGCCCGGCGCGCCGCTGGTCTACGGCGAAGACAATATCGTCGCCGAGCGCAAGATCAAGAAGGGCGATGTCGAGGCGGGCTTCGCCAGGGCCGACCTGATCGTCGAGAACACCTACAGGACGCCGTTCCAGGAGCACGCCTTCCTGGAGCCGGAGGTCGGCCTCGCCTGGGTGGACGAGAACGACGTGGTCAACATCCGGGTCTCGACCCAGGTGATCGAGCACTTCCGGCCCATCGCGGACGCCCTCGGCGTGCCGCACAACAAGGTGCGCGTGCGCGGCGCGCTGGTGGGCGGCGGCTTCGGCGGCAAGGAGGACCTGACCGTCGAGGTCTATCTCGCGCTGCTCGCCAAGCAGACCGGGCGGCCGGTGCGGCTGGAATACTCGCGCGAGGATTCCTTCGTGGGCCACGGCAAGCGCCACCCCTTCATCCTGACCTACCGCACCGGGGTCACGAAGGAGGGCAAGATCACGGCGCTCGACGTGAACATGATCGCCGATGCCGGCGCCTACGTGTTCCTCAGCCCCTACGTCATCCTTTACGCGCTGGTGGCGGCACCCGGCCCCTACCGGGTCGACAACCTCAACGTCTTCGCCCGGGCGGTCGCGACCAACAACATGTACACGAGTGCCTTTCGCGGCTTCGGCGCATTGCAGGCCTGCGCGGCCTACGAGCAGCAGATGGACGAGATCGCCAACACGCTCGGCATCGACCGCCTGGAGCTCCGGCGCCGGAACTTCCTCAAGACCGGCGAGCCCATGTCCACGGGCTTCGTGCCGCCGAGCGCGATCTGGACCGAGCAGTGCGCCGAGAAGGCCTGGGCCGGGCTGGGCGAGCCCACGCCGGCGGAAGGGCCGATCCGCACCGGCCGCGGCCTCGCCTGCTACCAGCAGAGCTATGGCCGCCTCACCTTCCTGCACGACACCTCGGAGGCCTGGGTCGGCGTCGAGATGGACGGCACCGTGGTGGTGCGCTCCGGCGTCACCGACATCGGCGCCGGCCAGATCTCGGCGCTCGGCCAGATCGCGGTGGAGGTGCTGGGCGTCACCCTCGACAACGTCGTCATCTACAACAGCGATTCCGCCGTGACCCCGCTCGCCGGCACCACCACGGCGACGCGCGCGCTCTACATGACCGGCAACGCCGCCAAGCAGGCGGCCGAGGGGCTGCGCGCCCGCCTCGCCGAACGCGCGGCCCAAGAATTCGGCGTCACGCCGGACGAGATCGACATGGCCTTCAGCGAGGTCTTCGTCATCGACAACCCGGAAAAGACCATGCCGCTGGTGGACCTGGTGCGCACCTGCGCGGCCGAGGGCATCCACCGTTCGGAGCTCGCGATCTTCCGCGCGCCCTTCGGCGACTTTCTCGATCCCGAGACCGGGCAGGGCCAGGCCCACCCGGACTACGCCTACGGCGCGCACGCGGTCGAGGTCTCGGTCGACGTGGAGACCGGCGAGGTCGAGGTGCTGAAGAGCGTCGCCGCCCACGATGTCGGCCAGTGCATCAACCCGGCGGCGGTCGAGGGCCAGATCCAGGGCGGCGCGCAGAACGGGCAGGGCTACGCGCTCAGCGAGGAGATGCTCTACGAGGAGGGCCGGCTGGTCACGCCGTCCTTCAGCGAATACCTGATGCCGACGGCGATGGATATGCCCAACGTCGAGTGCATCATCCTCGAATCCCGCAGCGGCGTCGGCCCCTTCGGCGCCAAGGGCATCGGCGAGCCGGCCATGACCGCCGTCGCACCCGCCATCGCCAACGCGGTCGCCGATGCCATCGGCGTGCGCGTGTTCGAGATGCCGATCACGCCGGAGCGCGTGGTCACGGCACTGCAGCAGCGCGATGTCTCCTGACCAACCCGACGGCGCGGGCGATGAGCGATAGCAACGACAAGCCGCTGGGCCGGTACATCCGGGTGCTGGAAACGGTCGCGCGCGCCAGGACCGGCGTGACGCTCTCGGAGATCGCGCGGGAGATGGACCTGCAGCCGGGGACGGCGCATCGCCTGATTCGCGGGCTCGTGGACCTCGACATGCTGCGGAGCGTGCCCGGCACCAAGAGCTACGTGACCGGGCCGCGCCTGCAGACCCTGCTGCACACGACCATGGACCGGGCGGGCTATGCGGGGCTGGCGAAATCCGTCCTCGACGGGCTCGTGGCGGAGTTCGGCGAGACCGCCCATCTGGCCCGGCTCAACGGCGACTTCGCCGAGTCCGTGCTGATGGAGCAGCCCTCGGGCTCGGACCGCGCCTTCGTGCAGCCGGGCCGGCAGCTGCCGTTGCACGCGGCGGCCAGCGGCAAGGCGATCCTGGCGTTTCAGGACGACGAGTTCGTGGCCCGCTACCTGTCGCGCCCGCGCCCGCGCTTCACGGACAAGACCAAGGTGGAGGAGGCCGACATCCTCGACGAGCTCGAGCAGATCCGCGCGGACGGCGTGGCGGTCTGCGACAACGAGCTGGACGCCGGTGTGCTGAGCTACGGCCACCCGATCCGCGTGAACGGCGGCTACGTCCTCTACTCGGTCGGCATCACCGGGCTCGCGGACCGCTTCCGCCCCATGGAGCCCACCCGCATCAAGCAGAAACTGGCCGAGGCCGCTGACGATCTCGGCAGGCGGCTCGGATTCACGGCCTGAAGGAACGAGGCGATGGCTGACGCTCGTATAGAAGAGATCGTCCGGAATTGTCGCAACACGACGGCGAGCAGCTGCGGGGGGTATCAGGAGCCGACGGCGACGGGTCAGCCGGGGTCCTACATTTCGACCATCCTGCTTTCGACAGGCGCCGTAAACCTGGAACAGTTTCCCGGATTTCCGTTCGAGGAGGATTTGGATCAAGGCATGGCCGAAATCGTGTCCTACGACCGCGCCGAATGTAACGATTCCTATATCGGCCAGGTTAATATGCTGCAGGCGTCGTCGTTCAGCGGCGTGAATGGGGCGATCTGGGGCTACGACCTGGCCGTCGATTCCCGCATCGGCAAGACGTATCCCGTCGGGCGCATCGAGAACATTCCGATTTACTCCCTCATTCCGTTGCGCGATGCGACCCGGCAACTCTTCGGCGTTGCCGACGAACGGCACTTCCCGCCGCAGGAAGGGGCCATGGTCGTTTGTGCGGAGAAGTACCGCACGAGCATGGTCTCGGACGGCAACATGTGGATCTGGTGCGCGCTGGGCTTTGCGATTGCGGAAGATCGCGACAATCACGCGTGCCTCTTCATGGAAGACACGGGAATCATGCACCTCGCGGGAGACGAGGAAGAGTCGGTGAGAACCAGGCTCGACAACAGGCTCAACAGGATCGCCTATGCGGCGTATCTGTGCGGCGAGAATCAGGGCGCGCGCTACAAGAAGATCTACATCGGCTGGAAGGCGTCCCACATTCCGAAGAATCACGTGGGCTGTGCGCTGGCCTGCGCCCCCTACGTGACCCTGCCCTCCGGCGCGTTCACCAACTTGACGTCGGAGACGGAGATCCTCGGGCTCTCCACGGACGAGTGGTTGTCCAGGGTCGGCTTCTCCAGAGTGGATGAGCCCGACTACGCGCTCAAGACCCTGACCGGGCCGAACATCCCTCTCCACTAGGCGCGGATTGACAGGCGAAGGGAGGCGCCGTTGTCCGAGCAAGACATCGCCATCGACGTGCGCAACGCCGTCAAGCGCTTCGGCGCGGTGACGGCGCTCGCCGGCGTGAGCCTGACGATTCGGGACAACGAGTTCTTCACCCTGCTCGGCCCGTCCGGCTGCGGCAAGACCACCCTGCTCCGCCTGATCGCGGGCTTCGAGGAGATCACCGAAGGCGAAATCCTGCTCTACGGCGAGGACATCGGGACACTGCCCCCCAACCGGCGCCCGATCAACACGGTCTTTCAGCACTACGCGCTCTTTCCGCACATGACGGTGGCGGAGAACGTGGCCTTCGGCATGCGCAGGCTCGGCTGGAGCAAGGCCGATATCGAGGACCAGACCGGCCGCATTCTCGACCTGGTGAAGCTCGGCGACCTCGCGGCGCGCAGGCCGGCGCAGCTTTCCGGCGGGCAGCAGCAGCGGGTCGCGCTCGCCCGCGCCATGGCGCCCCGGCCCAAGGTGCTCCTGCTCGACGAGCCGCTGTCCGCGCTCGACCTCAAGCTCCGCCAGGCGATGCGCATCGAGCTGAAGCAGATTCAGGAGGAAACCGGCATCACCTTCGTCTTCGTCACCCACGACCAGGAGGAGGCGCTGACGATGTCGGACCGCATCGCCGTCATGTCGGCGGGCGAGATCCGGCAGGTGGGCACGCCGCACGAAATCTACGAGGCGCCCAACGACCGCTTCGTGGCCGACTTCATCGGCGAGACCAACGTCCTCGACGTGACCGTGCAGCGCGGGCCGGACGGTGCCTGGCATAGCCGCCTGCCCAACGGCGCGGTCTTTCCCTGTGAGGCCGCGGGGACGCCGCCGCAGGACGGCGCCACCGCCCACGTGCTGATCCGCCCGGAACGGCTCTCGCTCGTGCCCGAGGCGGCGTGCGACAGCGGCCTCACCGGCGTGGTGGACCAGATCGTCTATCTCGGCACCGACATCCAGTATGGCGTGCGGCTGGACGAAGGACCGGACGTGCTGGTGCGGGCGCAGAACGTCGGCAGCGACACGACATCCTTCCGCAACGGAGACCGGGTCGGTCTCGCCATCGCGCCCGGCGGCGCCCGGCTCCTGGTGGACTGATGGCCGGCGAGCTCGCCAGCACGCGTGCGGTCTCCCGCACCTTCGCGCCGGTGCGCACCCCGTTGCTGATTCCGACCTGGGTGATCATCGGCTTCTTCCTCGTGGCGCCGGTGCTGATGATGCTGGCTTACTCCTTCCTGACGAAGGAGTTCCGGGGCGGCGTGATCTGGGAGTTCTCGCTCGCGGCTTACGACCAGTTCATCTTCGACCGCGGCCTCTTCGGCGACGAGCCGCCGCAGATCGAGTGGACCTATATCGTCATCTTCGTGCGCTCGATCATCCAGGCTGCCGTTGCCACGTTGCTCTGCCTGATCATCGGCTTCCCGACCGCCTACTTCATCGCGACGCGCTCGCCCGCGACGCGCTCCATGTGGCTCTTCCTGGTGACCGTCCCCTACTGGGTGAACCTGCTGATCCGCACGGTCTCGATGAAGTTCCTCATCCGGGACAACGGCCCGCTCAACGAAGCCCTGATGGGCCTGGGCGTCATCAGCGAGCCCATTGCGCTCATCAACACCGATTTCGCGGTGCAGCTCGGCCTGTTCTACTCGTACCTGCCCTTCATGGTGCTGCCCATCTATGCCTCGGTGGAGCGCTACGACTTTGCGCTGTCCGAAGCCGCCGCCGACCTCTACGCCAATCGCTGGACGATCCTGTACAAGGTCATCCTGCCGATCGTGTGGCCCGGCATCGTGGCCGGGTGCATCCTGGTCTTCGTGCCGAGCCTCGGCGCCTTCCTCGCGCCCGACCTGCTCGGCGGCGCCAAGAACTTCCTGATCGGCTCGCTCATCGAGGAGCAGTTCAAGGGCAACGCCGGCAACTGGCCCTTCGGCGCGGCGGCATCGATGATCCTGCTCTCCCTCGTGCTCATCGCGCTCTTCATCTATGCGCGCCGGCAAGCCCGGCGCAGCGCGCAGGCCGCCTGAGATGCGGCAAAGAATCAACATCAAACGCTACCCCGGCTTCCTGCCGATCACGATCCTCTGCCTGGTGGTGCTCTACGCGCCGCTCCTGGTGGTGATGGTCTACAGCTTCAACGACTCGCTCTCGATCACCCGCTGGGGCGGGTTCAGCTTCCGCTGGTACATGGAAATCTTCACCGGGCCGGAATCGGCGAAGTTCAAGGACGCCGCCTGGAATTCGCTCACCATCGCTCTCAGCGCCGCCGTCGCCAGCACCATCATCGCCACGGCCGCCGCGGTGGCGATGGTGCGGGGCGGGGCTTTCAAAGGGAAGGCGCTGAACCTCGCGCTCATCAGCATGCCGATCATGGTGCCGGAGATCGTCACGGCCGTGGCGACGCTGGTGTTCTTCAGCGCCATCGGCTTCACGCTCGGTTATCTCTCGATACTCGTGGCGCATATCGTCTTCTGTATTCCCTTCGCGTACCTGCCGATTGCGGCCCGCCTGCAGGGGATCGACGGCAGTTACGAAGAGGCCGCGCAGGACTTGTACGCGAGCCGGTTCCAGGCGTTCCTGCGCGTCCTCATGCCATTGATGGCGCCCGGAATTCTCGCGGGCTTTCTGTTGGCGTTCATCATCTCGCTGGACGATTTCATCATCACCAATTTCATCAAGGGCGCCGGGATCGAAACCCTGCCCACGGCGATCTTCGGAGCCGTCAAGCAGGGCATCAAACCCGACATCATGGCGCTCAGCACCATCATGCTCTCCGTCTCGATCCTGATCGTCACGCTGTCCTATTTCATCAGTCGGTACGGGCGGCCTGGAACGAAGGCGGAGGCGTAATCCTCACCGTAAACACCGCAACCAAGGAGGGAGACATGCGGACCTTACTCAAAGCCGGAGTAGCGGCGTTAGCACTGACGTTTGTCGTGAGCGCGGCTCACGCGCAGGAGAAGCTCTCGATCTACCACTGGTTCGAGTACATCCCGCAGGAGCTGCTCGACAAGTTCGCGGCCGAGACCGGGATCGAGGTGACCATGGACACCTTCGATTCCAACGAAGCGATGCTGGCCTCGCTCAAGGCCGGCAAGCTCGGCTCCTACGATGTGGCCGTGCCGGGCGACTACATGGTCGAGATCATGATCGGCGAAGGCATGCTCGACACCATTGCCGAGGGCGAGCTCGCCAATCGGGGCAACATCGAGCCGCAATGGGTGGACGTGCCCTTCGATCCGGGCCGGATGCACTCGATCCCCTATCAGTGGGGTTCGACCAGCTTCTCGGTGAACCGGGACGTCTATCAAGGCGACATCAACGACACCGGCATCGTCTATGACCCGCCGGACGAGCTGAAGGGCAAGATCAACGTCCTCGATTCCCAAGGTGAGGTCATGCTACTGGCCGCCCTGCATCTGGGCATTCCGCAGTGCTCGAACGACCGCGAGCAGCTCAAGCAGCTCGATGCGCTGCTGCAGGCGGCCAAGCCGCACTGGGCCTCCTTCAACTCGGACGGCGCCAAGGACGTGCTGGTCTCCGGCGATGCCGCCGTGGGGATGATCTGGAACGGCTTCGGCGCCAAGGCGCGGGCGGAGGGCGCCAACATCGAATACGCCTATCCGCGCCAGGGCTATGTCGTCTGGATGGACAACGTCGTGCTGCTGAAGGACGCGCCCAACCGGGCCAGCGCGATCAAGTTCATGGACTTCCTGCTGGAGCCGGAGAACATCGCCGCGGTCACCAACTTCGCGCGCTATGCGGCGGGCGTCGAGGGCGTGACCCCGCATCTCGATCCGGAACTGGCCAGCCAGCCCGAGTCCGTTCCGCCTGCCGATGCACCCGCCGGCACATTCGTCGCGGTGTGCGATCAGGCGACCCAGGAGGTCTACGACACCATGTGGACCCGCCTGAAGAAGTAGACGTTCCGATTTGAAGCCGGGCGGCGTGCAACCAGAGGGCGCGCCGCCCGGTGCTTCAGCCGCCCCCGCCGATCACCGCGAGCGGCGCCTGGGCGCTGCTCGACACACTGTCTGATAATCCGTATAAGGCTTATCCCTCTGGCTCCGGTTCCCCAACATGTTGTACCGGCCACCTCGGCGGCGGTATCCGACACGGTCGCAGTTCCTTCCGTGTCTCAATGGGTTGCCCGTAAAGTGCCCAGCGATCCGGCACCCCACATATGGAGAAGCCGGATGTAAGGGGATAAGCCTTTGGGAGAAATATCAGAAAAATGGTGATGTGAACTACACCGGAAAATTGGACGAATTCTTGAAAGATCATTCAACAGATTTCGTCGAATTGAGGTAAAGGCTTCTCCCCTTGGTTCCGGTGACGCAAGATGTTGATCGTCGCCGGCATCGGCGCGCGTCGCACGCGTGATATCTTGGACTGGCGAGAGCGCTGCCCGGCCCCGTCACGCGGTGCCGGAGTTCGGTATAATGACTCCGAGACAGCCGGAATGGCTGGCTGCGGCACGGTGTTGACCGGCCGGTGGGATCAGGCGCGTTGTTCGACGAAGTCGCGGTAGCTGGCGGGTTGAAGGCCGGCGCCGATGCCGAGCAGGGTGTCGAAGGCGGCGTCGGTGTGGCGGCGTCGGTTCCAACGGAAGACGAACTCGTCGAGGTAACGGCGCAAATGGGCGCGGCGCAGGCCGTGAAAGGTGCCGAGCGCCCAGCGTTTCAGGTTCGAGAAGACGCGATGGGTCCACTTCAGCACGAGATGGGCGGGCGTGTCGCCGACGATCCTGGCCTCATGGTCGTGCCCGGACAGGCCGGGATAGCCGCTCCAACCGTCGGTGATCACCAGCGCGCCCGACGCCGAGGTGGCGGCAACGAAGGCGTGCAGGCTGAGCGCGGAGTAATCCACGATCGGCGCGAGGCGGATGCGGCGCGGCTCACCCTCGGGAGACAGCTCGACCGCTCCGGCGATGAGCATCTTGCCTTGCGCGCTGCGGCCTTGCCCGCCGGTGGGCGGGTCTTGCGCGGTGCGCTGCGGCAACGAGGCTTCGTCGATCTCAACCAGATCCTCAAGCAGGCTGCGGTCGGGATCGACCATGGCGCGACGCAGCTTGTGCAGCAGCAGCCACGCACTCTTGTAGCTGCCGAGCCCGAGCTGGGCCTGGAGTTGCAGGGCGGAGATGCCGTTCGAATGGCTGGTCACCATATGGATGGCGGTGAACCAGGTCTTCAGCGGCAGGTGGCTGCGATGCATGATCGTGCCCGCGGTCACCGACGTCTCCTTGCCGCAGCCCGCACATTCCCAACTCGCCCTGCGACGCTTCAACTCCCAACCCTTGTCATGGCCGCAAGCGGGGCAAACGAAGCCGTCGGGCCAACGCTTTGCCGCGAGGTGTCTGGCGCAGGCCTCTTCATCGGGGAAGCGCGCCTCGAAGGCAGCGCGGGACATCGGGCGGTCGTGCTTCCAGCGGCTCGGCATGGCGAGAACATTACACGAACAACTCGTCCCTGCCAACCCAAACACAAGATGTCGTCAAACCGGGGTCAAGGGGATAAGCCTTATCCGTATTGAACGAAGCCGCTACGCGGAGTTAGCGGCGTAGAGTTCATTCATTTCCGAGGCGTCGCGGGTGCCGTTTGTTCTGTGCGTTCGCTTCCCGGTTGCGTCAGTGGCGCTCCGCCCGTCGGGTGGCGGATCCCCAGCAGCCTCCCGATCACCAGTGGTTAGTATCGACCCCTGCGACGGACCGTCGCCGGATCGGTCCGGCGGCGCGCCGTCGCGATCCAGGGAGATCGATAATGACCGGGACCGCGTGCGACACGAACACCGTCACCCCTCTTCGCCAGCGCATGGAGGAGCAGCTCCGCATCGCCAATCTGGCCGCGAGCACGTCCAAGGCCTACATCTGCGAGATCAAGAACCTGGCCAGGTACTACGACGCCTCGCCGGACGAGCTCGACGCCGAGCAGGTGCGCCAGTGGTACCTGGGGCGGATCGACAAGGGGCTCAGTCCGGGCACGACCAACGTCTCCTTCGCCGCGCTGAACTTCCTCTACATCGACACACTCGGCTGGCCTGACCATGTCGCCGGCCTGCGCTCCCGCAAGAAGCCCGGCAAGCTGCCGCGCTACATGTCGGAGCAGGAGGTCGAGCACCTCATCCTTGCGACACCCGACCTCCGCCACCGTGCTGCCATTGTCACCGGCTATGGCGGCGGGCTCCGCATCTCCGAGACCTTGGCCATCAAGGTCGGCGACATCCTGTCGGAGAAGAAGCTGCTGCACATCCCCTCCGGCAAAGGCGGCACCGAGAGAATGGCACCGTTGCCGGACATCGTCATCCACTACTTGCGCGTCTACTACAGGAACATCTGGCCGCGTCCGACGAACTGGCTCTTCTACGGCGTCTCGCTCGACAGGCCCATCGCAACGGAGACCTTGCAGGCCGCCTTCAGGAGGGCGCGCGACATTGCCGAGCTCGACCGCAGCTACACCTTCCATTGCCTGCGCCATTCGGCGGCGACCCATCTCCTCGAGCGCGGCGGCGATATCGAGGTGATCCGGGACATGCTCGGCCATCGAAGCGCGAACACGACCCGTCACTACGCCCGCGTCACCGGCAAGATGTTCGAGGGCCTCGACCACCCGATCTCAGGCTTCGCAGCGTTGCGCAACTGACGGCGCGTGGAGGCCGAACGCGCGGGCGTGGCGGAGATCTTCCGCCGCGCCGGCGCCGCTTTCCGTGAGCGCCACAAAGGGCGCATCGACGCCGCCCGGCTCAAGGTCATGGGCGCCATCGAGGCGTGCCGCACCGCCGTGCTCGGCGGCCACATGTACGCCTGCGAGGGCTGCGGGCGCGAGCATCCGCTCTTCAACTCCTGCCGCAACCGCCACTGCCCCACCTGCCAGGGTCTCGCCGCCAACCTCTGGAGCGAGGAGCGCGCCGGGGACATCCTGCCGGTGCCCTACTTCCATGTGGTCTTCACCCTGCCCAAGGAGGTTGCCGCCATTGCCTTCTGCAACCGCAGGGTGGTGTTCGACATCCTCTTCCGGGCCGTCGCCGAGACCCTGCGCACCATCGCCGCCGATCCCCGCCACGGCGGCATGCGCATCGGCGGCACCGCGGTCCTCCATACCTGGGATCAGAAGCTCCGCTTCCACCCGCACCTGCACGTGGTCGTGCCCAACGCGGGCTTCGACGTAGACAGTGGCGAGTGGAAGACGGGGAGCACCACCTTCCTCGCCCCCGTCAAGGTCCTCGGCAGCCTGTTCCGCCGCCTCTTCCTCGAGGAGCTCGCCCGCGCCCACGGCCGGGGGGACCTGGAGTTCCACGGCACCGTCGCCCACCTCGCCAATCCCGGCGAGTTCCACGCCACGCTTGCCGCCGCCCGGGCCAGGGACTGGGTGGTCTACGCCAAGCGGCCCTTCCGCGGGCCTGAGCAGGTCTTCCGGTACCTCTCGCACTACACGCACAGGATCGCCATCTCCGACAGCCGCATCGTCTCCTTCGACGGCGAGACGGTCTCCTTCCGCCACCGAAAGCCCAAGGCGCCGGGGCAGAGAAAGCCGCGCTACGGCATCGCCACCGTGAGCGCCGACGAGTTCATCCGCCGCTTCCTGAGGCACGTCCTGCCGGACGGCATGCACCGCATTCGCTACTTCGGCATCCTCGCCAACGGCTGCCGCGCCAGCACGCTGGAGAGAGCACGCCAGGCTCTCGGCGCCCTCGGCTGCGCCGCCCCCGAGGGAAGCGTGGACGGCGCTCGGGCCGAGCCCGACGAAGAGCCCGAGATCGGCACCGCGCCCGTGGCCTGCCCCCACTGCGGCGGCGTCATGCGCCTCGTCCGCGAAATCCGCCGCCGCCATGAGCCCCGCTCGACGCGCGGCCCGCCGGCGCTGCCGCCGACCCACAGGGGGAAACCGTGAGACGCCCGCTCGCTTCGGCCCCGCGCAACGGCGCCAAAGCGCCGACGCACGACCGAACCTGTCTCCGCTTGAGCCGGGCTGACAGCCCTCGGCTCACACCCCGCTCAGTCCTCGCAGCGTGCGCCCGCATGCCTGCCGAAAGACCGGCGCGAGCGTCGATTTTATGCGCAACTCTGCTGCCGGTGGATGCCGCCTGACGCTGACATCAGCGCACTTTCCACATAGCTCAACTTCGCCTCTCGTGGCCCGCGGCTTCGTTCAAAAGGGTTGGGCAGGCTCTCGAGAGAGAGCCTGCCCAACCCTTAACCCGAACTTCCAGTGTGGGATAGTCAAAGAACCGTTGTGCGGCAGGGGTTTCGGCGAGTTTCGAAGCGACGATTACTGGACAGGTTTGGCGGTGGTCATCCCCTTTTCGGTGAGCGCGGGCGCAGGATGGGGCCGCAGCCCGAGCAATGCGAACGCCCTTTCCTGCAGTTCGGTCGGCTTGGTCAGGGCGGGCACGGCGAAGTCGGTTCCGGTGGCGATCTCAGTGGCAGCAAGCGTGCCGAGATGGCCGAGGAGATCGCGGAAGTCGCACACCGCAAGTCCATCATCCGTCTTTCGGCGCTTGTCCTTGCGCCGGGCCTTTTCCGAGCGTTCCGGCGGCGCCACCGGGTTCGCGGACAGCGGCGCTCCGTCCTCCTCGGCGAACAGCAGCGGCGCCAGCCTGCGGCGCATGTGCCACTCGACATACCAAGCCAGCATGCAGATCAGAAGATGCGCCCGTACTCGGTCGTCGCGCCAGTGGAAGATCGGGCGGATCCGCAACGACACCGTCTTGAGCGAGCGGAAGGCGCGCTCGACGCGTGACAGGCTCTTGTAGACGCGGACCGCCTCGACGTCCTCGATCTCGTCCTCGTCCACGTTGGTGCGTATGACGTAGAGACCGTCGAGGGCGGCCTCGGCGTCGATCGACGCCCGGTCGCGTTCGCAACTGAAGGTGCCGCTGCCCTCGTCGAATTCGAAGCGGAAGTGCTTGGCCATCTTGCGGCGGCGCAAGGTTCCCAGCCGACGGTTCAACTCGTCGCGGTCGATGTCGCCGGCGGCGTGGCGCGCGGCGAAATCGCGCGCGTCCGTCTCGGTCGCATTGAGCAGCCCGTCGCGGTTGCGCTTGCGCTCGGCCGCCAGAACCGGGTTGTAGCAGACGATCAGCCTCTCGCCGGGATAGTCCGGCGTGGTCACCCGCGCGAGGCCCCAGGTGTCGAACAGGCCGGGCGTGACATGCCCCCGGTCGACGAGCTTGCGGATCGAGGATGCGCGCAGCGCCGTGATCCAGTCGATGCCGTTGGGCGCGAGGTCGCGGTCGATGCGGGTCTGCGCGATCATGCCGCGGTCCCCCACCAACACCACCCGCCGGATGCCGAAGCTGTCGCGGACCTTGCGCACCTGGCTGGCCAGAGTCATCGGGTCGCCGGTGTTGCCGGCGAAGGCCTCGATCGAGACCGGACAGCCATCGCGGGTGCAGAGGAGGCCGTAGACGATCTGCGGGCGGTCGCCCCGGCGATCCCTCGAATAGCCGCGCTTCGCCATGGGGCAGGCGTTGCCCTCCATGTAGCTCGAGGACACGTCGTAGAGGACGAGATCGTCCTCTCCGAGATGGCGCCGGGCGAGCTTGCGCTCGATCGCGCCCTGTCGCGCGCCCAGCCAGTCCATGGCGGCGTAGAGTTCGTCGACGCTGACGCCTTCGACGCCGAGCAGGGCGGCGAGGGTGGTTGTGCCGGCCGCTCCCAGTTCGCGCTCGACGCGCAGCTTGGCGCCGGGCCGGATCAGGCGGGCGACGATCATGGCGATGACGAGGGCCCTGCGGCGATCGGGCCGGTGGAAGATGACGCGGTCGAGGCCGATGTCGCGAAGGGTGCCGAGAACGGCGCTGACGGCGCCGTGCGCCCGGCTGGCGCGCAGTTCGACGTCGGCGCTGTCGGGATTGAGGGCGGGTCCGCGCTTGAGGGCGCGTTTGAGGGCTTCGATGGCGTGTTCCGGGAGGGCGGAGAGGTTGCACAGGGTGCGCTTCTTGGGTTTTCCGTCCTGCCAGTAGGACTGTCTGAGGAGGTGGCAGCGGGAGTTTCCGGACCGGGTGGTTTCGATGTGCATATCGATCTGCCTAGCGAATCGCGGCAATCATATCGGAAAGGCTTGGGAATGCGGAGCAATTATCGTAACGAGAAAACTATCTACTGACTAGTATTCAGGTTTTGGTGGATGCGCCGGGACGGCGTGATCCAGCGCTGGAGCGCCGAATCGCGGCGGTTTCGGCGATCATTTCGGGAATTTCGCGCCAAACCGGGCGCTAAACTGCGCAGAAAGGGCGGAAACAGGCAAAATCCGGCCAGATCGGCAATCAGATGCTAACGGAAGTTCGGCTTAACCTTTTTATGCAGATCATGCAGATTGGGGTGAAGGGCATGCAGCGAGTCACGTCACGCGAGTTCCAGCGCAACTTCGGGCGCTGTCAGGACGAGGCGCTGAAGGCACCGTTGGCGATCACCCGGAACGGTAGGGACCGGCTCGTGATTCTCTCGGTCGACGAGTATGAGCGCCTCAACCCAAGTTGGCACTTTTCCGCTGCCTGTGTTCCCTATTGGTTTGATTCAACGCGATATTTTTCTCGGTCGATTCCAACATGGCCCCACATTTTGTGAGATTCTGTCAGCTCATCAGACGGGTCCTCGTGCGGTGGATGGCGGGGTCCACGCCCGCCGCCGAGGAGATTGCGGCAACCTCGGCGGCCGGGCGCGTGTCCTGGCGGTTGACGATCAAGGTGCCGTCGGTCTGGCGCAGGCGCGTGGTGATCCGCACCCAGGTCCGCATGCTCTCGCGGATCGACGCCCAGCACTTGTGGATGCCGCGCGCGGCCAGCCGGGTACGGATCAGATGCACGGCGTGGTAGGCCAGCACGGCGATCAGCAGGTGGGCCGCGATGCGCCGGTCGAGCTGGTGCCAGATCGGGCGAAGGCCGAGCTCGGATTTCAGGCTCCGGAATGTCGCCTCGATATCCGTGATCCGCCAGTACGTCCGCAGGACCGTCTCGATGTCCCAGTCGACGTGGCTGGTGCGCAGCACATAGGCACCGGCGCCCTCATCGGCCTCGTCGTATCGCGGCCTGCGCTTGAAGCGCACGGCGGTGGCATTGGGGCCGGTTTTCGCCCTCTCGACCGTGATCTCGTAGTGCCTGGCGACGGCGGAGAAGCGCTGCTTGAGGCGGCCTATGCTCTCCAGCACCTTGTCGTAGCGCTTGAGGCGGCCCTTGACCGGGAGGCCGCCGTGGAGCCTTTCCAGCGCCGCCTCGAAGCGGTTCCGCCTCAGGCCGATGATCGCGTTCTCGGCCTTCTTCTTGCCCTCGCTGACGACGTAGAGCCGCGCCTCGCCGTCCTCGCTGGCAAGCCGCCAGGCCCGCACCTCGTGGCGCGCGCTGGTGATCAGCAGGGCCTCGGGTCCGCCCTCGGGCGGCGCAGGCCTGGCACCGCGGCTGACCGCGATCCAGTCGTAGCCCTGCTCGCCCAGCCACGCGATGTTTTTCTCGGTGGCGATGCCCGCGTCCATGACCACCGTGGGCTTCGCCGCCGTGCCGCCGCACACCGCCTCGAGCCGCGCCAGCGCCTCGTGCAGCGTGCCCGGCTCGCTCACGTTGCCCGGCAGGATCTCGCAACTGCGCGGGAAGCCCGCGCCGTCGAGCGCCAGCGCCAGCGTGATGAGGGGACAGTCGTCGCGCTTCTGCTTGGAGCGCCCGAACCTGGGAAGCTCGCCGCCCGTGTGGCCGTGGTAGTGGACGTTGGTGAGATCGTAGAAGGCGATCGTCTCGGGCAGGTCGAGCAGTGCGCGCTCACGGTTGAACAGCTCCCGCTGGATGGCGGCGCGGTGGCGCCAGAGCAGGTCGCCGATGCGGTAGAGCGTCTTGCGCCGCAGCGCCTTGCGGTCGCCCTCCAGGCCCAGGAGCTCGGCGGCCGCGCTGTCGTGGCGGAGCCAGCGGCTGGTATCACGCTCGCTGGCGGGATGGACCATCCTGGCGACGATCAGCGCGCTGGCGATGCGCCCGTCGCGGCCCTTGATGTCGAGGCCGTGGAGGATTTCGGCGAAGCCGAGGGCGTCGAGGGCCTTGAGGCACAGGCGCTCGCAGCCGACCGTGCGCGGGTTCTCGTGCTCCAGGGTATCGAGGTCGACGGTGGCGATGTCGGGCTTGCGCGCCTCTTCCTGCATCGCCTCGACGCGGAACCCCCTGGCCCTGAGCTTGGCGACGATGTCCTCGGCTGCGGCCCGCACATCCGCCTCGCCCTCGAACAGCGGCGGCTTGCCGTGAAGCAGCGCCTCGGCGAGTTCGGTGACGGCCTTCCACTTCTCGCGCGGCACCGGATAGTCGGTGCCGAGATTGAGCAGCGTCCTGTGGCGCACCTTGTCGCCGACGCGCTGGGCGAGCACGAGGCGATGGCTTCGGACCGGCTGGCCGGCCTTGTCGGTGTGTGTCCTGGTTGCCTTGATGTACATGGCGGCGCCGTTTCTGCGATGCCTGTTTCGCATACACGGCGTTCGCGGCATCTGGCAAGAGGGATATCGACTCAACTCCAAAGTCCTGGCCCCACAATTGGCTTCCAGGACCACGAATGGCAAATGTGGGTCTCAGGTGTCCTCCAACCCCAACATCTAGTGGTTCAGCGCCGCAAAACTGGCTCGAACAGGCTCGGCTGGTCGGAAAAAGTGCCAACTTGGGTCAAGCGGCGGGACCGTCAAGCGCTTGCCGTGGAAGACCTTTCCGACGCCGAGATCGAGGCGATCAGCCGCGCCGAGTCGTGACCGCGCTGAGACATCCAGACCGGATCGGTCGTCAGGATCCGCCGATTACTGCGAGCGGCGCCTGGGCCTCGATGTCGCTCACCACATCGATCACCACGGGCCGCTTGGCGGCGAAGGCCGTCTCGAGGGCACCGGGGATGTCGGCGGGGTTCTCGACGCGCAGGCCCAGCGCCCCCATGGCTTCTGCAACGGCGGCGAAGTTGACGTTGTTGTAGGTCCAGAGCTCGCGCCCCTGCTCCGATTGCTTCCCGCCATAGGCCCGATCGAAGCCGGGCGATCCCTGATTGCCCGAGCTGTTGTTGTTCACCAGCGTGACCGTGTTGATGCCGCAGCGCACGGCGGTCTCGATCTCGCTGAGGTGGTACCAGAAGCCCGCGTCGCCGGTGAAGACGAAGACCGGGCGCTCCGGCGCAGCGCATTTCGCGCCCAGGCCGGCCGGAAATGCCCAGCCGAGATGGCCGGCGCTGCGGATATAGCTCTGCGCGGGCGCGCGCAGGTCGTACATCCCGCCCATCCACATGCCCGAGTGACCCGTGTCGGCCATGACGATGGCGTCGTCGGGGAGGTGCCGGGAGAGCTCGTGGCAGATGCGCTCCGGCCGGATGGGCACGGCGTCGGACTCCAGGAGGGGCCGGTAGCGATCGTGCCACTCCGCCACGATCTGGCGGGCGCGGGCGGTCCACGCCGTCCGACGTTCGGCCGATCCGGGATCGGCGCGGTCGAGCATCCAGGCCAACGCCATCTTGGCATCGGCGCAGACCGCCGCCTTAAGCGGGTAGTTGCGGCCGAGGGACTGGGGCTCGATGTCGATCTGCACCGCCGGTGTGCCGATGGGCGGCACCTGCCAGAAGTGCGTGGTCATGCCGCCGGTCTCGCTGCCGACGAAGCAGACGAGGTCGGCCTCGCCCACGACCCGGTTGGCGGTCTCGCGCGAGTAGGTCCCGACCACGCCCACCGATAGAGGGTGGTCGCCTGTAATGGTGTCCTTGCCGTGGAGCGAGGTCGCGACCGGGACCGCGAGGCGCTCGGCGAGCGCCACCAGCTCCGCCGCGGCGCCCGATGCGCGAACCCCGCCGCCGGCGACGAACACCGGCCGTTCGGCCGCCTCGATCGCGTCGAGCGCGGCGCGGACGTGCTCGGGCGTCGGCGCAGGCCGGAAGGGTGGCACGCGCGCGAACAGCTCTTCCGCGAGCGGCTCCATCTCCGCTTCCTCGTAGTCGATCTGCCCCTCGTTGCCCCGGAACTGCAGGTGCACCGGGCCGGGCTTGCCGGAGACGGCGACCCGGAAGGCCTGGCGCAGCAGGTCGGGAATGCACGTCACCTCGTCCACGGTCGCATTGAACTTGGTTACCGGCTCGAAGGCCGGCAGGTCGTCCAGGTCCTGGTACGCCTTGCGGAACTTGGTGCGCGGGTCGCGCCCGCCGGTCATCGCGATCACCGGCGCGTTGGCGAGATGAGCGTCGCGCAGGCCGGCGGCGAGGTTGAGCGCGCCCACCACCTGCGCCATGCAGATGCCGGGCCGGCCGCAGGCCCGCGCGTAGCCGTCTGCCATGTAGGCGGCCGACTTCTCGGCGTGGACCTGGATGCGCCGGATCGTGGTCCGCCGCTCCATTTCGACCAGCGCACGCCGCAGGATGGAGGGCACCATGAAGACATGCGTGACGCCGTAGCCCTGCAGCATCTCCGCAAGAACCTCTGCACCCGACCGCTTCGTCATCGGCCCGCACCCCGCCTCGAATTTCGTTGCGCGTACCTTAACCCAAGTTGGCACTTTTTCCGGTTGCTCAATGCCGGTCTGCCCATATTTTGCGGACCGAAGTACCACATATTGGGGTAGCTCCGAGATGATGCCACTATATGTGTAATTGAGGCGCTGGAAGCGCGTTGTAGTGCCAGGAGTTGTTAGGTATTGACGATTTTCCCTTGACCCCAGACCCCAAGCCGACAAATCTTGGCCCCTCGCAACAATCTCGCGACGGGCGACATGTTCATCAGGGCAACCAAGACCCACACCACCGACGGCAAGCCCGTCCGAAGCCATCGCCTCGTGCTCTCCCAGCGCATCGGCGACAAGGTCAGGCAGCGCACGCTCCTCAACCTCGGCACCGACTATCCGGTGCCGAAGGAGAAATGGCGCGAAGTGGCCGAACTCGCCGAGGCGCTGCTGCACGGCCGCCCGCCGCTGCTCCAAGCCGTCCCGGACGTGCAGGCCGCAGCCGAGGACATCGTCGCCAAGCTCAGGGCCAGGGGGTTCCGTGCCGAGGCGATGCAGGAAGAGGCGCGCAAGCCCGAGATCGCCACCGTCGACCTCGATACCCTGGAGCATGAGAACCCGCGCACGGTCGGCTGCGAGCGCCTGTGCCTCAAGGCCCTCGACGACCTTGGCTTCGCCGACATCCTCCACGGCCTTGGCATCAAAGGCCGAGACGGGCGCATCGCGAGCGCGCTGATCGTCGCCAGGATGGTCCATCCCGCCAGCGAGCGTGATACCAGCCGCTGGCTCCGCCACGACAGCGCGGCCGCCGAGCTCCTGGGCCTGGAGGGCGACCGCAAGGCGCTGCGGCGCAAGACGCTCTACCGCATCGGCGACCTGCTCTGGCGCCACCGGGCCGCCATCCAGAGGGAACTGTTCAACCGTGAGCGCGCGCTGCTCGACCTGCCCGAGACGATCGCCTTCTACGATCTCACCAACGTCCACTACCACGGCCACACCCACGGCGAGCTTCCCAGGTTCGGGCGCTCCAAGCAGAAGCGCGACGACTGTCCCCTCATCACGCTGGCGCTGGCGCTCGACGGCGCGGGCTTCCCGCGCAGTTGCGAGATCCTGCCGGGCAACGTGAGCGAGCCGGGCACGCTGCACGAGGCGCTGGCGCGGCTCGAGGCGGTGTGCGGCGGCACGGCGGCGAAGCCCACGGTGGTCATGGATGCGGGCATCGCCACCGAGGAAAACATCGTCTGGCTGGGCGAGCAGGGCTACGACTGGATCGCGGTCAGCCGCGGTGCCAGGCCTGCGCCGCCCGAGGGCGGACCCGAGGCCCTGCTGATCACCAGCGCGCGCCACGAGGTGCGGGCCTGGCGGCTTGCCAGCGAGGACGGCGAGGCGCGGCTCTACGTCGTCAGCGAGGGCAAGAAGAAGGCCGAGAACGCGATCATCGGCCTGAGGCGGAACCGCTTCGAGGCGGCGCTGGAAAGGCTCCACAGCGGCCTCCCGGTCAAGCGCCGCCTCAAGCGCTACGACAAGGTGCTGGAGAGCATAGGCCGCCTCAAGCAGCGCTTCTCCGCCGTCGCCAGGCACTACGAGATCACGGTCGAGAAGGCGAAAACCGGCCCCAATGCCACCGCCGTGCGCTTCAAGCGCAGGCCGCGATACGACGAGGCCGATGAGGGCGCCGGCGCCTATGTGCTGCGCACCAGCCACGTCGACTGGGATATCGAGACGGTCCTGCGGACGTACTGGCGGATCACGGATATCGAGGCGACATTCAAGAGCCTAAAATCCGAGCTCGGCCTTCGCCCGATCTGGCACCAGCTCGACCGGCGCATCGCGGCCCACCTGCTGATCGCCGTGCTGGCCTACCACGCCGTGCATCTGATCCGTACCCGGCTGGCCGCGCGCGGCATCCACAAGTGCTGGGCATCGATCCGCGAGAGCATGCGGACCTGGGTGCGGATCACCACGCGCCTGCGCCAGACCGACGGCACGTTGATCGTCAATCGACAGGACACGCGCCCGGCCGCTGAGGTAGCCGCAATCTCCTCGGCGGCGGGCGTGGAACCCGCCATCCACCGCACGAGGACCCGCCTGCCGAACTGACAGAATCCAACAAAATGTAGTGCCATGTTGGAATCGGCCGAGAGAAATATCGCGTTACATCAACATGATAAAGGACATGGGTAGGACAAAAGTGCCAACCTGGGTTAAGGTGAGCCAGGAATTCCCACTACGGTATACTGCCGGCCAGCAGACACTCGTTGGGGCCTGCGGAGCCTCAACCTCCAGATCGAGGGTAAGAGCCATGCCCGATGCAGGGATCGGACCGAAGCTGGCGCGCGCCGCCGATGTCCTCACGCGGGACATGATGTGCATCGAGGCAGGCGAGAGCGTCCTCATCACGACCGACACGGGGACCGATGTCGTCGGCGTCCAGGCGATCCAGGATGCCGCCTACCGGCTCGGCGCGAAGGTCGCCTCGATCACGCTGGCGCCGCCGGTGCCCTTCCAGGGCGGGCTGGCGGACGAGTATCTGCCGGATCACGTCAAGGCGGCCGCGGGCGCGTGCGACGTCTGGATCGATCTCTGCATGCCCTACCTGGCCGGCTCCAAGGCCTTCGATGACGCGATGGAGAAGAACCGCGTTCGCTACTTCCTCGGTGCCGACGTCGGCGCCGACGAGATGGTGCGCCTCATGGGTGGCGCCGATCTCGACGGCATGTTCGCGCTCGGCGACGCATTCGGAGAGTTGATCGCCCAATCCGCCGGCAAGGAGTGCCGCATCACCAATGCGCACGGCACCGATGTCGGCTTCACGCTGGGCAAGCCGGAAGGGTTCGCCTTCGCCCGCGCGACCGAGCCAGGCGGCTATTTCGTGCCCGGCACCGTGATGATCCTGCCGGAGCTGGAGTCGGTCGTGGGCTCGGTCGTCACCAGCAACATGTTCCACGAGTACTACACCGAGCTTGCCGAGCCGATGACGCTGAAGATCGACGGCAAGGTCAGGGAGGTCATCGGCGGCGGGCCGGAGAACAAGGTCATGCGCCGCGCCCTGACGCGGGCCGGAAACGGCGAGTTCGGCTACGTCGTCCATTTCACCTGCGGCTTTCATCCGGCGGCGCGCTACACCGGCAAGTGCTTCATCGAGGACCAGCGCGTGGCAGGCTACAACGCCATCGGGCTCGGGCTGCCGTTCTGGGTGCCTGGCGGTGGCGAGAACCATCCCGACTGCGTGATCTCGATGCAGTCGATGTGGATCGAAGGGCAGCAGATCCTCGAAGACGGCGTCATCGTCGCGCCCGAGCCGCTCGCGACGATGGCCGAGCAGCTGCGCCCGATCTACGGTTAGGCCAGACGCTCGTCCCTTTTTTCATTTCCCTCAGGCGCCGGGCGCGAGCTTTTTCATTTCCCTCGACGGCGGGCGCTCGTTCCACTCGCTTGCCTACGCGCCTATCGGTGCTACTTCTTGGCTTGGTTGATGACGTGCATTTAATAAGTAAGATCATTCAGTTACCAATCACACTCCTTCCGCATGTAGCATCATACACTACACTGCAAACACCGAGTCAACACACAGGTCGAACTCTGTGCGGGTGAGCGTTCCGTCGCCGGGGGAATGCGTTCGGTCAAGCCGTGATGGGCGGGCATGATGTCATCGGTTGAGAGTTCGCTTCCAGTCTTTTCGGAGCGGCCGGAGCCAGATGTCTTTCTTCGGCTGGTCCCGCTTGGTGTGCCTGCCGTAGCGCCCGCGGCCCTGGGTGGTTCCGACGTAGTTCCAGCCTGACGCCTTGTAGAGCGCGCCGGTGAAGCGCGGGGTCTCGACGAAGGTCTTGATGAGCACGGGCGTGGTGTTGTAGCGCTCGGTCCAGTCCCCGAGCAGGCGACGGCGCACGATGGCAAGGATGTGCGATCCAAGGTTGGGGATCTGGATCCAGGGCGGGATCAGGAAGCGCGGGTTGTCGACCACCAGCGGGAGGTTCTTCTCGCGCATCTTGGGCGTCCATCCGATGAAGCTGTCGCGCGGGGCGAGCTTCCAGGCGGCGGTGGAGAAGCCGAGCATGGCGAGCGGCTAGCCGTTGCGGTCGTGGACGGCGCAGCGCATCTGGGCGCCGACGAGGGTCCTGTATCCGAGGTAGTGGTAACGGGCGACGAACTCGTTCCACAGCCTGCCCTCGCGGGTGCCTCTCGCGACGATGCGCATGTCCAGCGGGCGCGCCTCGTCGAGGCTCGTCGGTGCGGGGAACAGCGGCGGCTCGGTCTCAAGACCGAAGACAATCGGTCTGGGCCGGTACTTGCGCCCCCTCGGCGGCGGCAGGGCGATGACGCCGCCATTGTGCATCGCGAGCGTGGCGACGCGCGTGCTATCGTCGGGGAACCGCGCCACGTTCCCGAGACGAATTTGGACCGCCGCGCCGCCACATTCGACTTTGAGCAACAGATTGCTAACTCCGCCTACGGACGCGACGAGACCATTGCCAGGGCACTGGAGCGAGGTGCCGTCGACTACCAGGTCAAGCCCCTCTCTGCGACCGAGCTCACGGCGCGAATCCAGGCGGCGCTTCGCAAACGGGCCGGACCGGAGGCCTTCGCGCTCGGCGACCTCGCCGTCGACTACGAGGCGCGGCGGGTCGCCACGGGCGGGCTTCCGGTGCGGCTGACCGCCACCGGATACGAGTTCCTGCGCTTGTTCACGCAGAACGCTGTGCGGGTCTCGACCTACGAGTCGCTGATCCGCCGGCTGTGGAGCGAGCCGGACGGGCGCGACGCGGACCGGGTCCGCACCTTCGTCAAGCAGCTGCAGCGCAAGCTCGGCGACGACCCGGCCCGGCCGGCCTGGATCCTCAACAAGCGCGGCGTCGGCTAACTCGTGCCGTGGACGGAAGGGTAGCGCGGGGCCCGCGAAGCCGAGTCCGCACCGGGAGCTATTCAGAGTATGTCTGGTGCCGCCGATCGCCGGCGCCCACTCACGGCCGGTCCGTTCCCGGAAGCGCGACCGTCGCGCGCAGGCCGTCCTCGGGGCGGTTCTTCAGGCGGATGTCACCGCTCCTGGGCAGGAACCAGGCCACGACGCCCGGAGATACCGCGACACGCCTCGAGATCGCTCACCTTAGGCTTCGCGCATCGGCCGCTGCTTGGTCGACACCTTGATCCCGAACCCGACCCCGGGAGAAACCAACATTACACGCCGCTCCCGCTCTCCGATCGCAGGTCGCGATCTAGGAAAGTCACCACTTGCCCTCATTTCGTCAGAATCGCGGCCCGACGCGGCGAGGGGGCGCGCAACCCGGCGGAATTCCTTGATTCTTCGATTGGCCCGGCGAAATACGCGGGACGCCTGTCATCGTGCCGTAATCGGATCGATTCAATCCCCAGACGACGACAGGCCTTCCATGTCCTCGTCACCGAATTTCGTGCTTGAGACCCCTTGACTCGAGAAGTTAGTTCTTGCTCCGCATCCGCTCGTAAGTTGCCTTCATCAACTCGTCGAGGGCTTCAGCGGCTTCCGGAGTTAGGTGAGGGTCTCTCTTCAAGGACGTTGAGATCACTGATAAGGAACTGGGTCCGGGCGTTGCTCGGATGTCCCTCACGAACGCGTCTGCGCTCAAACCGGACCATGCTATCAGGGCCGCCATACTGTCTACGTCCGGCCGCCTGCCTTGCGCCATGCGCGTGAGGGTGGAGGCGCTGACCCGGGCCTCTTCTGCAACCCCCTTCCAAGTCTGCCGTCGACTCCTGCGCTCCGCATCAAGGGCCGAGAAAAAAGCCTCTGCATCAAAGCGTTGCGTGCGCGACGCTCTGCTTTGCCCAACTTGATCGGCCTTTGAGAATTGCCCTCTTGCAATTGTCCCTCGCATGTGCAATATTGCCCTTGTCGAATCAAACGTCGGATTTGCAAATGCTACATCATGGTGGGCTGCAGCGCAAGCTCGTCCACCGCGGCGTGAGTGCAAGGAGAACGTATGATGGAGATCTTTCTTGAACGAAGCCGCTACGCGGAGTTAGCGGCGTAGAGTTCATTCATTTCCGAGGCGTCGCGGGTGCCGTTTGTTCTGTGCGTTCGCTTCCCGGTTGCGTCAGTGGCGCTCCGCCCGTCGGGTGGCGGATCCCCAGCAGCCTCCCGATCACCAGTGGTTAGTATCGACCCCTGCGACGGACCGTCGCCGGATCGGTCCGGCGGCGCGCCGTCGCGATCCAGGGAGATCGATAATGACCGGGACCGCGTGCGACACGAACACCGTCACCCCTCTTCGCCAGCGCATGGAGGAGCAGCTCCGCATCGCCAATCTGGCCGCGAGCACGTCCAAGGCCTACATCTGCGAGATCAAGAACCTGGCCAGGTACTACGACGCCTCGCCGGACGAGCTCGACGCCGAGCAGGTGCGCCAGTGGTACCTGGGGCGGATCGACAAGGGGCTCAGTCCGGGCACGACCAACGTCTCCTTCGCCGCGCTGAACTTCCTCTACATCGACACACTCGGCTGGCCTGACCATGTCGCCGGCCTGCGCTCCCGCAAGAAGCCCGGCAAGCTGCCGCGCTACATGTCGGAGCAGGAGGTCGAGCACCTCATCCTTGCGACACCCGACCTCCGCCACCGTGCTGCCATTGTCACCGGCTATGGCGGCGGGCTCCGCATCTCCGAGACCTTGGCCATCAAGGTCGGCGACATCCTGTCGGAGAAGAAGCTGCTGCACATCCCCTCCGGCAAAGGCGGCACCGAGAGAATGGCACCGTTGCCGGACATCGTCATCCACTACTTGCGCGTCTACTACAGGAACATCTGGCCGCGTCCGACGAACTGGCTCTTCTACGGCGTCTCGCTCGACAGGCCCATCGCAACGGAGACCTTGCAGGCCGCCTTCAGGAGGGCGCGCGACATTGCCGAGCTCGACCGCAGCTACACCTTCCATTGCCTGCGCCATTCGGCGGCGACCCATCTCCTCGAGCGCGGCGGCGATATCGAGGTGATCCGGGACATGCTCGGCCATCGAAGCGCGAACACGACCCGTCACTACGCCCGCGTCACCGGCAAGATGTTCGAGGGCCTCGACCACCCGATCTCAGGCTTCGCAGCGTTGCGCAACTGACGGCGCGTGGAGGCCGAACGCGCGGGCGTGGCGGAGATCTTCCGCCGCGCCGGCGCCGCTTTCCGTGAGCGCCACAAAGGGCGCATCGACGCCGCCCGGCTCAAGGTCATGGGCGCCATCGAGGCGTGCCGCACCGCCGTGCTCGGCGGCCACATGTACGCCTGCGAGGGCTGCGGGCGCGAGCATCCGCTCTTCAACTCCTGCCGCAACCGCCACTGCCCCACCTGCCAGGGTCTCGCCGCCAACCTCTGGAGCGAGGAGCGCGCCGGGGACATCCTGCCGGTGCCCTACTTCCATGTGGTCTTCACCCTGCCCAAGGAGGTTGCCGCCATTGCCTTCTGCAACCGCAGGGTGGTGTTCGACATCCTCTTCCGGGCCGTCGCCGAGACCCTGCGCACCATCGCCGCCGATCCCCGCCACGGCGGCATGCGCATCGGCGGCACCGCGGTCCTCCATACCTGGGATCAGAAGCTCCGCTTCCACCCGCACCTGCACGTGGTCGTGCCCAACGCGGGCTTCGACGTAGACAGTGGCGAGTGGAAGACGGGGAGCACCACCTTCCTCGCCCCCGTCAAGGTCCTCGGCAGCCTGTTCCGCCGCCTCTTCCTCGAGGAGCTCGCCCGCGCCCACGGCCGGGGGGACCTGGAGTTCCACGGCACCGTCGCCCACCTCGCCAATCCCGGCGAGTTCCACGCCACGCTTGCCGCCGCCCGGGCCAGGGACTGGGTGGTCTACGCCAAGCGGCCCTTCCGCGGGCCTGAGCAGGTCTTCCGGTACCTCTCGCACTACACGCACAGGATCGCCATCTCCGACAGCCGCATCGTCTCCTTCGACGGCGAGACGGTCTCCTTCCGCCACCGAAAGCCCAAGGCGCCGGGGCAGAGAAAGCCGCGCTACGGCATCGCCACCGTGAGCGCCGACGAGTTCATCCGCCGCTTCCTGAGGCACGTCCTGCCGGACGGCATGCACCGCATTCGCTACTTCGGCATCCTCGCCAACGGCTGCCGCGCCAGCACGCTGGAGAGAGCACGCCAGGCTCTCGGCGCCCTCGGCTGCGCCGCCCCCGAGGGAAGCGTGGACGGCGCTCGGGCCGAGCCCGACGAAGAGCCCGAGATCGGCACCGCGCCCGTGGCCTGCCCCCACTGCGGCGGCGTCATGCGCCTCGTCCGCGAAATCCGCCGCCGCCATGAGCCCCGCTCGACGCGCGGCCCGCCGGCGCTGCCGCCGACCCACAGGGGGAAACCGTGAGACGCCCGCTCGCTTCGGCCCCGCGCAACGGCGCCAAAGCGCCGACGCACGACCGAACCTGTCTCCGCTTGAGCCGGGCTGACAGCCCTCGGCTCACACCCCGCTCAGTCCTCGCAGCGTGCGCCCGCATGCCTGCCGAAAGACCGGCGCGAGCGTCGATTTTATGCGCAACTCTGCTGCCGGTGGATGCCGCCTGACGCTGACATCAGCGCACTTTCCACATAGCTCAACTTCGCCTCTCGTGGCCCGCGGCTTCGTTCAAAAGGGTTGGGCAGGCTCTCGAGAGAGAGCCTGCCCAACCCTTAACCTTCACCAGCGAGCCACTGAGACAGGCTTCGTAAAGGTCGATCCCGACATGAAAGTCGGTGACTTCGCGAAAGAGTGCCTGGACGAGGAAGCTCTGGTCTGGCTAGAGGATGGTAAGGAACCGCTTGATCCTGAGAAAACGTTGACAGAAGCAGGTGTGGTCGCAAGGCAGTTCTTGTCAAAGTTCGCTTTGGCGGCGATTCGATAGAGGGATCATTCTCCCCGCCGACTAGTGTTGACTTCATCCTCAAGTGGGCTGCAAGCCCTGAAGGCTTCAAGCTGACTGACAGTGAAGCTGCCAAGCACTTGTTCGCGATCTGCGGAACGGAGACCGAACTCGACCAAGCAGATCACATCGGCTTTTACGCGGATGACGATTGCTCCGTATGCTTGGATCTTGTTCCGAGGGAACGCTTCGAGGGCTAGGGTGTGGATATAGTTTCTATACCCCCAGATGAACGCGCCCTTCGCCAACATGTGGCGAGCGCTCGGTTCCAAGAGGGTGTCTACCGAGGCAGATGGCAGATCGTGGACGAGACCGCTTGGCCTATCGTCATGATTACCGTAACGGCTGCCCGAAGAGACGGCGCGCCTTCTGAGTACCTTGAACGAAGCCGCTACGCGGAGTTAGCGGCGTAGAGTTCATTCATTTCCGAGGCGTCGCGGGTGCCGTTTGTTCTGTGCGTTCGCTTCCCGGTTGCGTCAGTGGCGCTCCGCCCGTCGGGTGGCGGATCCCCAGCAGCCTCCCGATCACCAGTGGTTAGTATCGACCCCTGCGACGGACCGTCGCCGGATCGGTCCGGCGGCGCGCCGTCGCGATCCAGGGAGATCGATAATGACCGGGACCGCGTGCGACACGAACACCGTCACCCCTCTTCGCCAGCGCATGGAGGAGCAGCTCCGCATCGCCAATCTGGCCGCGAGCACGTCCAAGGCCTACATCTGCGAGATCAAGAACCTGGCCAGGTACTACGACGCCTCGCCGGACGAGCTCGACGCCGAGCAGGTGCGCCAGTGGTACCTGGGGCGGATCGACAAGGGGCTCAGTCCGGGCACGACCAACGTCTCCTTCGCCGCGCTGAACTTCCTCTACATCGACACACTCGGCTGGCCTGACCATGTCGCCGGCCTGCGCTCCCGCAAGAAGCCCGGCAAGCTGCCGCGCTACATGTCGGAGCAGGAGGTCGAGCACCTCATCCTTGCGACACCCGACCTCCGCCACCGTGCTGCCATTGTCACCGGCTATGGCGGCGGGCTCCGCATCTCCGAGACCTTGGCCATCAAGGTCGGCGACATCCTGTCGGAGAAGAAGCTGCTGCACATCCCCTCCGGCAAAGGCGGCACCGAGAGAATGGCACCGTTGCCGGACATCGTCATCCACTACTTGCGCGTCTACTACAGGAACATCTGGCCGCGTCCGACGAGCTGGCTCTTCTACGGCGTCTCGCTCGACAGGCCCATCGCAACGGAGACCTTGCAGGCCGCCTTCAGGAGGGCGCGCGACATTGCCGAGCTCGACCGCAGCTACACCTTCCATTGCCTGCGCCATTCGGCGGCGACCCATCTCCTCGAGCGCGGCGGCGATATCGAGGTGATCCGGGACATGCTCGGCCATCGAAGCGCGAACACGACCCGTCACTACGCCCGCGTCACCGGCAAGATGTTCGAGGGCCTCGACCACCCGATCTCAGGCTTCGCAGCGTTGCGCAACTGACGGCGCGTGGAGGCCGAACGCGCGGGCGTGGCGGAGATCTTCCGCCGCGCCGGCGCCGCTTTCCGTGAGCGCCACAAAGGGCGCATCGACGCCGCCCGGCTCAAGGTCATGGGCGCCATCGAGGCGTGCCGCACCGCCGTGCTCGGCGGCCACATGTACGCCTGCGAGGGCTGCGGGCGCGAGCATCCGCTCTTCAACTCCTGCCGCAACCGCCACTGCCCCACCTGCCAGGGTCTCGCCGCCAACCTCTGGAGCGAGGAGCGCGCCGGGGACATCCTGCCGGTGCCCTACTTCCATGTGGTCTTCACCCTGCCCAAGGAGGTTGCCGCCATTGCCTTCTGCAACCGCAGGGTGGTGTTCGACATCCTCTTCCGGGCCGTCGCCGAGACCCTGCGCACCATCGCCGCCGATCCCCGCCACGGCGGCATGCGCATCGGCGGCACCGCGGTCCTCCATACCTGGGATCAGAAGCTCCGCTTCCACCCGCACCTGCACGTGGTCGTGCCCAACGCGGGCTTCGACGTAGACAGTGGCGAGTGGAAGACGGGGAGCACCACCTTCCTCGCCCCCGTCAAGGTCCTCGGCAGCCTGTTCCGCCGCCTCTTCCTCGAGGAGCTCGCCCGCGCCCACGGCCGGGGGGACCTGGAGTTCCACGGCACCGTCGCCCACCTCGCCAATCCCGGCGAGTTCCACGCCACGCTTGCCGCCGCCCGGGCCAGGGACTGGGTGGTCTACGCCAAGCGGCCCTTCCGCGGGCCTGAGCAGGTCTTCCGGTACCTCTCGCACTACACGCACAGGATCGCCATCTCCGACAGCCGCATCGTCTCCTTCGACGGCGAGACGGTCTCCTTCCGCCACCGAAAGCCCAAGGCGCCGGGGCAGAGAAAGCCGCGCTACGGCATCGCCACCGTGAGCGCCGACGAGTTCATCCGCCGCTTCCTGAGGCACGTCCTGCCGGACGGCATGCACCGCATTCGCTACTTCGGCATCCTCGCCAACGGCTGCCGCGCCAGCACGCTGGAGAGAGCACGCCAGGCTCTCGGCGCCCTCGGCTGCGCCGCCCCCGAGGGAAGCGTGGACGGCGCTCGGGCCGAGCCCGACGAAGAGCCCGAGATCGGCACCGCGCCCGTGGCCTGCCCCCACTGCGGCGGCGTCATGCGCCTCGTCCGCGAAATCCGCCGCCGCCATGAGCCCCGCTCGACGCGCGGCCCGCCGGCGCTGCCGCCGACCCACAGGGGGAAACCGTGAGACGCCCGCTCGCTTCGGCCCCGCGCAACGGCGCCAAAGCGCCGACGCACGACCGAACCTGTCTCCGCTTGAGCCGGGCTGACAGCCCTCGGCTCACACCCCGCTCAGTCCTCGCAGCGTGCGCCCGCATGCCTGCCGAAAGACCGGCGCGAGCGTCGATTTTATGCGCAACTCTGCTGCCGGTGGATGCCGCCTGACGCTGACATCAGCGCACTTTCCACATAGCTCAACTTCGCCTCTCGTGGCCCGCGGCTTCGTTCAAAAGGGTTGGGCAGGCTCTCGAGAGAGAGCCTGCCCAACCCTTAACCTTTTTGCGGTTCGACTTATCCGGATATCCGGAGTCGGCGCCAACGGCAACACCCTGGAACGCGACAACCGGGAGTGTGCTCGAGTCAGAATTGAGGCCCAAGGGGGAACGAGTGGGCCACGTATTTCGCACTGACTGGGAAGATGGGGGAGCGCTCTACGCCCCTTTTGACCGTGTGGCGTTGAATGGGCACCCGAATTGGATGACGCAGCATTCGCGTCGGGTTTGGGATCCTTCAAAAGACCTCGCATGGCTACTTCAAATTCTGCACGAGATGCTGAACAACGATGATTATACGGGCATATAGATCAGTCTTTCGTTGGTGGCTACGGCTTTGGCCCAGCCGACCGCGCATAGAGATTGGGCTCGACTTGTGGCAAGAGACAGTTCAGGAACTCGGTCGTAGGGGTCTTGGTGGCCGACGGGAATCGGGCGTCTTCTTGCTTGGCCGAGCCCGGGAGGGAGTACTTACCGTGGTAAAGGTCGCCTACTTTGACGACCTCGACCCCGAGTGCTTGGTCGGCAACATTCACATTCGAGCATCAGGCTTCTCAAGACTCTGGGATCTGTGTGATGCGGAAGGTCTCCGGGTCGTAGCGGACATACATACCCACCCAGGTAATTCAGTCGCCCAAAGCGGCATAGATCGAGCGAATCCCATGATCGCGAGAGAGGGGCATCTCGCGCTTATCGTGCCGCACTACGGTACCCGTCCAGTCCAAGCAAGAGAGGTCGGAGTTCACGAGTATCGCGGCGAACGTGGTTGGGCATCATGGTTCGGCTCAAATGCGGAACGCGTCCTCCGCATAAGGAACAGGTGAATGGACACACTCAACTCCGACCAGCTTCACCGCACCACCAAACTCGAACTGGACGAAGGTCGTGCTCGCACTGTCGATGAAGCACAGGAGATCATGGCGAGTTACGTACTGCAAATCGACGTAGGCGTTGGCATTGCCAAAAGCGAAACCCGTCAGGCAATGTTACTGACCGCAGTCAATACAGCGGTTCGTGCTTTCCTTGGCGGCGTTCGAGTTCGTCTTCGTGAGCATGGGCGCGTCGCAGTATCCTGGGTCGAGGGCATGAACATAGCCACTGCGGTCGAGACCTATGGGGGAGAGATTGTCGAATCGTTAGACCACCACCACCCGACTCTCGTAGTTGGGGAAGTAAGAGAAGAGCCGGTTGGGAGCTTGGTTTTGTACGGAACCTGGGAGGGGTGGTCCGGCGGTGTCGTCCAGAAGACGAACGATCGACTAGGTGAATCAATCGAATTTCCCTTGGCAGGAATGCTTGCAGCATCGCTTGGAGTATCGGAGGCGTTTCAGAATCTGCGCGGCAACGTTGTCGCCGGTCGAAGGTCGACGGGGCTATCGCTTTGGGAGCCGCGGTGCGATTGGCGAGAAGAGCCCGCCTTTGGTGAACCATGCCGCTATCTACCCAAGCGACTCTGGCTGATCGGCCTCGGCCACCTGGGACAGGCATATGCGTGGGCGCTGGCATTCCTGCCGTACGAGGATCGCTCAGCTGTTGATTTGGTTCTTCAGGATTTCGACAGCATCGTGAAGGCCAATGGAAGTACGGGGATGCTCAGCGATGATTCGCTGATTGGCCGAAAGAAGACACGGGTCGTCTCCTGCCGCCTAGAAGCGCTAGGGTTCAATACGAACATAACCGAACGGTACTTCGATTCTGCTACACGCCGCAGCGTCAACGAGCCAGGCGTTGCGCTCGTTGGGGTCGATGACCCTGCTCCAAGACGCCATCTTGAGGGTGCGGGGTTTGATCTAATTGTCGACGCGGGATTGGGTGGAGGCCCAAGGAATTACCTAGACATCTTGATTCATTCGTTCCCCTCAGGCATCAAAGCGACGAACGCTTTTCTTGCGCGCAACACGCAGCACACGCAGCACACAAGCGTGCTCGTTGACCAACCCGCCTATCAGGACTTTCATCGGCGAGTCAGGGGGACCACCGATCTAACAGATAGCGAGATTAGATGCGGTATCATCGAAGTGGCCGGAAGGTCGATAGGAGCTGCTTTCGTAGGCTGCGTTGCTGCAACATTCGTGCTTGCGGAGGTACTGCGTTCGCTCGCTGGAGGCCCAAGAATCGAGGTGTTAGGTGTCACGCTGCGAAGTCCCGACAGATCACAAGCATCTGACAACACACTTGAAGCTATAGCGACCAACCCAGGGTTCGTGAAAGCCCGGAATATAAGTTAGAACGGGGCCTAGTTCTTGTTGACACCTGTCAAGTCAGTCACCACCCTGTGCTCTTTGGCACCCACTTTCTCCTGCGATTTAGGCTTCGGCGTGCCACCGCCCTTGGCAATGGCAGTGCGAGTGAGCCCTAACCTGTTCTTGAGCGCCTTCCTTTCGCGCTCTTCCCTGACTGTTGGATACAAGCGTGTTCTTAGTTTCATTGCTGCACCCCCGGTATCTTGATGCTGTGGTCTCGGTGTCGCCACTCTTGGCGCGAAACAAAGCGAAATCCATCCTTGCGTATTACTGCTATGTTTATATCACCTCCGACCGTTGGCAATTGCGAACTAACAGCTTGTGCCCTGATCCACTAGTGTCCCAACGTTTTCGAAGCTGGTGCGGTTAACAGATTGATATTCGTTCGAGAAATCCTGTTCAAGGGAGTCACCGACTTGAGACCGTAGCGCCGGTCCGGCACGCTTTTCCTGTCCAACATGTATCAGGAGAGGATGGCCGATGTATTCCGGCAAGCTGGTCTTCGCGCAAATCATGGAACACCTACCCTGGCACAGTTTCCGTCGCTGCGTGGCCCGTTACAACGGAAACCGCAAGATCAAGTCGTTCACCTGCGCGGATCAGTACCGATGCATGGCCTTCGCTCAGCTCACTTATCGGGCCAGCTTGCGCGACATCGAGACCTGCCTGCGCGTTCAACCCACAAAGCTCTATCACATGGGGATCCGTGGCAGGGTCTCGCGCAACACCCTCGCCAATGCCAACGCCGTTCGCGAATGGCAGATCTACGCCGACTTCGCTCAACATCTCATCCACATCGCCCGAAACCTCTACGCCGACGACAATACGCTCGGCCTTGATCTTGATAACACCGTCTACGCCCTCGACTCCTCGACAATCGACCTCTGCCTGTCGCTGTTCCCGTGGGCTCCGTTCCGCAAGACAAAGGGCGCCGTCAAGCTCCACACCCTGCTCGACCTGCACGGCCACATCCCCGCCTTCATCCACATCTCCGACGGAAAACTCCACGACGTCAATGTGATGGACATGCTGCTGCCGGAGGCCGGAGCCTTCTACATCATGGACCGGGCCTACCTCGACTTCAGCCGTCTCCATCACCTGCATCACAGTGGCAGCTTCTTTGTCCTGCGCGCGAAATCCAACACCAAGCTCCGCCGCCTCTACTCCCGCCCTGTCGATCGCACCCGCGGTCTCATCTGCGATCAGGTCGTACGGCCAAGCGGCGTCAACAGCGCGACCGATTATCCCGACAAGCTACGGCGGATCCGGTACCGAGATGCCGAGCGCGACAAAACCCTCGTCTTCCTCACCAACAACTTTGTTCTGCCGGCTCTGACGATCGCCGAACTCTACCGTGCCCGCTGGCACATTGAGTTGTTCTTCAAATGGATCAAGCAGCACCTCCGGATCAAGTCCTTCTTCGGCACCTCGGAGAACGCGGTGAAGACCCAGATCTGGATCGCGGTGTCGGTCTATGTCCTGGTCGCCATCATCCGCAAGCGGCTGAAGCTGGAGCAGAGCCTCTACACAATTCTACAGATCCTGAGCCTTACGGTGTTCGAGAAAACGCCTCTCTATCAACTGTTTGACCCAGAGGACCTGCAAATCGGCCAACTAGACCACCCTAACCAATTGAATTTATTCCGCTAACGTTGGGACACTAGTGGCCCTGATCATGATTTCGATGAAGAAGTCTACGCAATCGATAGCATTCTGTTCGGAGAAGTCTGCGATGTTGGCGTCCAAGCCGTGGAGGTTCCACCCATTGAAGAGATAGAGTTCATCATCCCATGTGTGTGGGTGTGGAACTTCAAACTCGATTCCTGCGTCCGCAACAGCGGCACTTATCTTATCATGATAGACGACGAGCAAATCGCGTACGCGCTGTGCCAAGCTAACTTGGTTATCCTCGTCTGTACCAAAGACGATTCGTTGTATCCAGTCCTTTTGCCCGCCAAACGCTACGCCGAAGGGTGAGTCGCTCGAGAATATCTCGTCGATCGTATCCTCGCGAACGTCAATCCTGTATAGGCTAGGCAAGTAGCGTAGATTGTCGTAGCCGCCAATTATGAGCTCAAGTTCGGGGCGGGCGTATTCTTGCGGGTATGTGCTTGCATAGAGTTGTCTCAAGGTCTGCAGCAGCCGGACACCGACCGCGCGAACTGCATAATTCGACGGCTCTGCGTCTTTGCTAAAGGCCGAATCGGCTTCTTTGAAGTCGGATACCAACTTACCAATAGTACGGTGACCAATCGACGTAATTCCGGTGAACATCACTCCCATCGGTAGAGGGCTAAGGTCGAACAACTTTGAGACATTGCTCAGCTGATTATAGGGAACGACCTGCGCTTGTTCCATAAGGATGGAGAAGTTATCGAGTAACGGTTTGCCTTCGTCGTCGACCTTGATCTTAAAATCGTCCTTGGGGTCAAAGCACTCCAAGAGATCAAACGGATCCAATAGCCGCCTGGTAACGGTGCCAAGGCTATCGGTCCCCATGACGAGCGCATCCTTGGAGGCAAGTGCCACAAGAGTCGTCACGAGCCCAACCTCAGAACGGCAGCCGGGTGTTCGCGAGCAATGCCCTCAGATGAAGTGTCACGGCAGATCATTGAATACCCTCGATCAGTACAGACCACCCTAGAACGCAAGGCGTTGCTTCCGTTCGATTCCTCACTCCAACCATCTAAATTCCTAGCAGCGCCCATCATCGTGTCACAAGCGCGAGATTTCGACGTGCCGGTTCTCTGCGGCGGCGTCTGTCCAAGATCATTTGAACGAAGCCGCTACGCGGAGTTAGCGGCGTAGAGTTCATTCATTTCCGAGGCGTCGCGGGTGCCGTTTGTTCTGTGCGTTCGCTTCCCGGTTGCGTCAGTGGCGCTCCGCCCGTCGGGTGGCGGATCCCCAGCAGCCTCCCGATCACCAGTGGTTAGCATCGACCCCTGCGACGGACCGTCGCCGGATCGGTCCGGCGGCGCGCCGTCGCGATCCAGGGAGATCGATAATGACCGGGACCGCGTGCGACACGAACACCGTCACCCCTCTTCGCCAGCGCATGGAGGAGCAGCTCCGCATCGCCAATCTGGCCGCGAGCACGTCCAAGGCCTACATCTGCGAGATCAAGAACCTGGCCAGGTACTACGACGCCTCGCCGGACGAGCTCGACGCCGAGCAGGTGCGCCAGTGGTACCTGGGGCGGATCGACAAGGGGCTCAGTCCGGGCACGACCAACGTCTCCTTCGCCGCGCTGAACTTCCTCTACATCGACACACTCGGCTGGCCTGACCATGTCGCCGGCCTGCGCTCCCGCAAGAAGCCCGGCAAGCTGCCGCGCTACATGTCGGAGCAGGAGGTCGAGCACCTCATCCTTGCGACACCCGACCTCCGCCACCGTGCTGCCATTGTCACCGGCTATGGCGGCGGGCTCCGCATCTCCGAGACCTTGGCCATCAAGGTCGGCGACATCCTGTCGGAGAAGAAGCTGCTGCACATCCCCTCCGGCAAAGGCGGCACCGAGAGAATGGCACCGTTGCCGGACATCGTCATCCACTACTTGCGCGTCTACTACAGGAACATCTGGCCGCGTCCGACGAACTGGCTCTTCTACGGCGTCTCGCTCGACAGGCCCATCGCAACGGAGACCTTGCAGGCCGCCTTCAGGAGGGCGCGCGACATTGCCGAGCTCGACCGCAGCTACACCTTCCATTGCCTGCGCCATTCGGCGGCGACCCATCTCCTCGAGCGCGGCGGCGATATCGAGGTGATCCGGGACATGCTCGGCCATCGAAGCGCGAACACGACCCGTCACTACGCCCGCGTCACCGGCAAGATGTTCGAGGGCCTCGACCACCCGATCTCAGGCTTCGCAGCGTTGCGCAACTGACGGCGCGTGGAGGCCGAACGCGCGGGCGTGGCGGAGATCTTCCGCCGCGCCGGCGCCGCTTTCCGTGAGCGCCACAAAGGGCGCATCGACGCCGCCCGGCTCAAGGTCATGGGCGCCATCGAGGCGTGCCGCACCGCCGTGCTCGGCGGCCACATGTACGCCTGCGAGGGCTGCGGGCGCGAGCATCCGCTCTTCAACTCCTGCCGCAACCGCCACTGCCCCACCTGCCAGGGTCTCGCCGCCAACCTCTGGAGCGAGGAGCGCGCCGGGGACATCCTGCCGGTGCCCTACTTCCATGTGGTCTTCACCCTGCCCAAGGAGGTTGCCGCCATTGCCTTCTGCAACCGCAGGGTGGTGTTCGACATCCTCTTCCGGGCCGTCGCCGAGACCCTGCGCACCATCGCCGCCGATCCCCGCCACGGCGGCATGCGCATCGGCGGCACCGCGGTCCTCCATACCTGGGATCAGAAGCTCCGCTTCCACCCGCACCTGCACGTGGTCGTGCCCAACGCGGGCTTCGACGTAGACAGTGGCGAGTGGAAGACGGGGAGCACCACCTTCCTCGCCCCCGTCAAGGTCCTCGGCAGCCTGTTCCGCCGCCTCTTCCTCGAGGAGCTCGCCCGCGCCCACGGCCGGGGGGACCTGGAGTTCCACGGCACCCTCGCCCACCTCGCCAATCCCGGCGAGTTCCACGCCACGCTTGCCGCCGCCCGGGCCAGGGACTGGGTGGTCTACGCCAAGCGGCCCTTCCGCGGGCCTGAGCAGGTCTTCCGGTACCTCTCGCACTACACGCACAGGATCGCCATCTCCGACAGCCGCATCGTCTCCTTCGACGGCGAGACGGTCTCCTTCCGCCACCGAAAGCCCAAGGCGCCGGGGCAGAGAAAGCCGCGCTACGGCATCGCCACCGTGAGCGCCGACGAGTTCATCCGCCGCTTCCTGAGGCACGTCCTGCCGGACGGCATGCACCGCATTCGCTACTTCGGCATCCTCGCCAACGGCTGCCGCGCCAGCACGCTGGAGAGAGCACGCCAGGCTCTCGGCGCCCTCGGCTGCGCCGCCCCCGAGGGAAGCGTGGACGGCGCTCAGGCCGAGCCCGACGAAGAGCCCGAGATCGGCACCGCGCCCGTGGCCTGCCCCCACTGCGGCGGCGTCATGCGCCTCGTCCGCGAAATCCGCCGCCGCCATGAGCCCCGCTCGACGCGCGGCCCGCCGGCGCTGCCGCCGACCCACAGGGGGAAACCGTGAGACGCCCGCTCGCTTCGGCCCCGCGCAACGGCGCCAAAGCGCCGACGCACGACCGAACCTGTCTCCGCTTGAGCCGGGCTGACAGCCCTCGGCTCACACCCCGCTCAGTCCTCGCAGCGTGCGCCCGCATGCCTGCCGAAAGACCGGCGCGAGCGTCGATTTTATGCGCAACTCTGCTGCCGGTGGATGCCGCCTGACGCTGACATCAGCGCACTTTCCACATAGCTCAACTTCGCCTCTCGTGGCCCGCGGCTTCGTTCAAAAGGGTTGGGCAGGCTCTCGAGAGAGAGCCTGCCCAACCCTTAACCTTCCAGAGGCTTCCATCACCTGCTTGCCTCATATGCGAGCTTTACCCCGTTTATGCATGCTGCGAAATGGCAACCTTGGCATCGTCAGCTCCCTGCCGTCAACTTGGGCGCAGGTTCGGTCAGGGCAAATTTGTCCAAGCGGCTGGTAGGCGGTTGAGTTCTGGCCACGGGTTGTGCGGATCGGCTTTGTTACGGGGTTTGCGGCGGGGTCTGGCCGAGCATCCGGTTCGGTCAGACGGTTCTGGCATTACCGTGTGGGCGGTGCGGGCGGTGCCGTCGCGATTTGGCGGTGCCCCGACATGATGGATCGCGCCACCGGCGTGGTCGGGAGCGAGGGCAGGTACGATCTTTGCGCCCGGCTTGCCGGGCGCCGGGGTTCAGGCCGGCGCGGCGCGCTTTGCGGTCCTCGGCTGGGTGTTCCCGGTCATTTTCAGGAAGTCGAGGACGGCGCGGACGTTGCGGGCGAGCCTGCGCACGGTCGAGGCGACCTCGAGCCCCCGGCCCTTGATCAGGCCGATGGCGAAGCGCCGCAGGCGGGTCATGTTCTCGGGGCCGAAGCCTGTGCGTATGCGGCTGCGGTCCTCGTCCCAGGTCCAGTCGAGGCAGTGGTGCGAGCTGTTCTCGATGCACCAGTGGCCGCGGTTGAGGGCGAGCAGGCTCTGCGCGTTGGCCGTGCCGGGCGTGTGGCTGGAGATCCCGTAGGCGGTCTCGGTGCCGGTCTCGCCGGTCTTCTTGTCCTGGCGGGAGCGCTCGATCATGAAGACCTGGCCGACGCCCGGGAAGTCGAGAAAGCCGTTCAACTCCGTGCTCGTCCAGATTGCCCGCTGCTCGATGCGTCCGTGCGACAGCGCGGCCTCCTCCTCGAAGTCGGGCTCACGCTCCGGCGCCTCTTCGAAGAGCAGCGTCACATCGTCCCGCATGGTCTTCTGGTTCCCTTTCACGATGAACATGAAGTGCGCGCCCCGGTCGAGCAGGTAGCGGGCGAACTTGCGCTGGGTTAGCAGCGCGTCCGTCGTGACCGTCTTGCCCGCGATGTTCGGGATCAGGTCCACCAGCGCCGTCACGGTGCCGATCTCGTTGGTGCGCTTTGTCTCCTCGTCGGCCCCGACTTTCAGGAGAAGTTTTTTTGGGCGAGCGTGGCCTTGGTCTCGTGCCCGACCGCGCTCATGACATGAGCCTGGGTCCCGTCCTCGTCGATGGCCCCCCTCAGGGTCTTGCCGTCGATGGCAAGCGCCGCGTCGCCTGAGCCGTGGGCCTCCTGCCACTTGCGCAACGCCTCGTCCAACTGGTCCGGGTCCACCCGGATCACCACATTGCGGATGGTCGACATCGAAGGCGGCCGGCGCACCCCGTCGCGCAGCCGCACGCCGAAGCGGGCCAGCGCCTTCTCGCCGAGATCGTCGACCCACTCGGAGATGGCCTTCCAGCCTCGCATGCCGCAGAGCGTCGCGCCACTCGCAAGCGCGAGCACGCTGGGCAGCGAATGCCGCCGTCCCTTGCGCGTGCGGGGGTCGTCGATGTCCTTGAAGTAGGCGTAGAGCGACTCTTGCTGAGCGGCGCTGATCATGGTTCTCGGAACTCCTTTCTTCCACAACTCCCGATCCAGCCCGGCAGCGGACAGCCGGCGGCAGGCGTCGGGAACCAGGGGGCGCAGCAGCACAAGCTTCGGCGTCGAGCCGGCGACATAGCCCGAGCGGTGGCGCCGGAAGCCGCGGGTCTGGCCGACCGCCAGCCATCCAGCCGCCCGGTAGACCGTGCCCCGGAACCTCGCCGCGTCCACGAATGTTTCCAGCATCAGCACGGGGTGGCCGAAGCGGGCCGGCCAGTCGCGCGCCAAGCGCCGCGCGCAAAGCCCCAGCACCCGCGAGCCGAGGTTCGGAACACCCCGTCCCGGCAGGATCAGGAAGCGCGCGTTGTTCGCGATCAGATGCAGCCGCCCGTGCTGCGTGCGGAAGTCCCAGCCGATCCACTCGTCCCGCGCCCGGCACTTGCGCGCCGCAGCCGAAAACACGGCCAGCGCCAGCCACTCGCCGCGCCGATGGGCGACGTACCACGCCGTCGCCCCCACCTTCGCAGACGCACCCAGGTAGTGATGCCCCTCCATCAGCGCGCGGAACCGGGCCTCGTCCTCCGGCCGGACAGCAGCGACATCGACCTCGGAAAGATCCACCGTAGAAACCGTCCCCCTGCTCGAAGCCGATCCGCAGCAGAACACCGCGAATCCAGTCGCCTCAATCCATAGCAGGGTTGGCGCGCGCTGACCAGACCCAAGGTCAACTCGTAGCGCAGAACTCAAAAATCAGGCTTGGACAAATTCGCCCTGGCCCTCTGTTGAAGTTGGGTTTGAATCAGCCGTATGAACTGACTTCCTACCATCCAACACCCGCGCGATGGTCGTGCCGGCGAGCTGGCGGGTTCGCCGCGAGGCCGGAATCGAGGATGTCCGCCTTCACGATCTTCGTCATACCCATGCGAGCCACGCGGTGATGAACGGCGTCCCGGTGCCGGTCGTCTCACGGATGCTGGGTCACTCCAACGTCCGCATGACGCTGCGCTACGCCCATCTCGGCGACCGGGAAATCGAGGCTGCCGCCGAACGGATTGGGCGATCGGTCGCAGACATCATGGACATGGCCGGGTAGGAGGGATCGTTACCGAGCTCCTCCCCTAGTTACTGTTATTCGGCGGCGGCGTTTGACCCCTCCGAATCAGGGCGAATCAATGCCTTACTACGCCGATCGGCGTCCAACACGCGCGCCGAACACTCGCGAGGAGACTGGGCAATCACCAACTCCAGGCCATCGTGATCGCCGGTCGATCACGATCATGGCCGTGATCCAGCCGACCGCCGTCCTGGGCAAGGGCAACTTGGCATCCTGGAGAGGAGCATGGGTCGGCGAGGACCGTGCAACCGCACCTGTCGAACGCCGCTCAGGCGCCCTTGGCGATCCGCTCCGTGAAGAAGGCCGTGAAGCGGTCGGCGTCCACATCCACGCAGGCATCCATGTTGGGCTCCAGCTTGCGCGGGATGGTGCGCAGGATGTCGTTCCGAACGATGAGGTCGCGGTCGATTGGCGTCGGCGCGAACTCGGCCGAAATGTGCAGCCGGGTCATCTCGCAGTAGGACTTGTCGTGGGCCAGCGTCACCGCCAGCGGGTCGTGTAGCCAGAGGCCGGTGTGCTCCGTAGGGATGCCCACCGAGAGGTAGATCTGGCGCTCCTGCGGCGGCCAGACCGCGAGGATGCGGCTCACCATCTGCGCGACCGGTCGGTCGGAGGCGTTGATGGTCGCGAGCTGGTCGTCGCGTAGCGGCACCTTGAGCGTCACGTCGATGGGGCAGAGCACCATCGGTAGCCCTGAGTTGCAGACGATCTGGGCCGCCACGGGGTCGTTGTTGAAGTTGTATTCCTCGACCGGCGAGCGGCGGATCCCCTTCTCGTCCACGATGGGCACGATCACGCCGGCCATCATGATCAGTTCCTTGATGTTCTCCCTGATCGCCGGCTCCAGGACGTAGGCGACCGCCATGTTGCTGACGGCGCCGAGCGTGACCACCGTGACCTCGCCCGGGTTCTCCATGATGTTGCGGATGATGAAGTTGGGCGCCGGCTCGTCGAGATAGGCGAGATCGCCGTCGCCTTCCTCGAGGATGCCTTCGCCCTCGAAGCCGAACATCAGGTAGTTGCCGCCGAGCGGCTGACCCACGCCGCGGGCGACCGGCACGTCGGGCCGGCCGTTCACGTCGAGCACCTTGCGCGCAATCCGCGAGCGCAGGTGAGTGTCGCCATAGACGGTGGTGACGCCCAGCAGGTCCAGCTCCGGCGACTGGCAGCCGACGGAGACGGCGAGCGCATCGTCGTAGTAGGTGCCGATGTCGGTATCGATGATAATCTTCTGCGCCATTGAGATGTCCCTTCTCTTCGTTGTTCAGTCAGCGCCGGAGCCTACCGATTGCCCGACTGCCACGCCGGTGGCCGCATCGAAGAAGCGAATGCGGTCCGCTCTCGGGTGGAGCCGCACGATCTCGCCTTCGCGCATCCTGAGCCCGGCGCTACCCGTGGCCCGGATGACATTCACGGGCGGCTCGCCGACGAAGGCGGCGACGAAGCGGTTGGCCGGGCGGCGGTAGACGTCCTCGGACGATCACACCTGCTGCAGCCCGCCCTGGTGCATGATTGCCACGTGGTCGGCTATGGTCAGCGCTTCGAGCTGATTCAAGCCGCATTACAATGGCTTTTTCGGCTGGGTAATCTCCATCAGGTCGATCACATCGCGGACCACGATTCGGTCTTCCACCCCCAGAGCCTGGACCGCGGCCGTGTACATGACCGTATCCTTCGGGCAGGCGACAACGAAGGCCCTGGCATCGCCCAAAGCGAGCGCTTCCATGATCCGGTTCTCGCTCGGTCGCTCGGCGACGCCGCTGTCGTCGCTCCATATGCGACCGCCCCCGGCACCGCAGCAAAAGCTGTTCTCGCGGCAACGGCCCATCTCCCGCAGGGTGTAGCCGGCCCGCTCGATGATGGCTCGCGGAGCGTCGAAGCCGCCGTTGTAGCGCCCCAGATAGCAGGGGTCGTGATAGGTCACTACCTCGCCGGCCGCCTTCTCTAGAACGAGCCTGTTGTCGTCCAGGAGTTCCACGAGAAGTTCGGTGTAATGCACGACCTGGTAGACGGCTCCATAGAGCGCGTACTCCTGACGCAATGCATTGAGGCTGTGGGGGTCCGTCGTCATGATCCGATTGAAGCTGCAGCCGGCGAGCGCTTCGATATTGTGGCGCGCGAGCATCTCGAAGAGCCCCTCCTCGCCGACACGCCGCACGTCGTTGCCGCTGTTGTGCTCGGCGTCATAAAGAATGCCAAAATCGACCCCGGCGGCAACGAGCATGCGGGCCACCTCCACGGTGATCCGCTGCGCGCGCGGATCGTATGAAGCGAAATCTCCGACGAACCACAGCACGTCGACCGGCTCCCTGCGCGCGTCCTTGACCTTGAATGGCAGTTCTCTCGTCCACCTGGCCCGCATCTTCGCGGGCTTGCCCAGTGCATTGCCCGACCGCTGCAGATTGGACAGCGATTCCTGAAGTAATGGCTCCAGCCTGGCCTCGTCGACCAGCTGGCGGCGCATGTCTACGATTTTGGGGACGTGCTCAATGTGGATCGGGCAGGCCTCCATGCATGCCCGGCAGGTGGTGCACGCCCACAGCGTTTCCTCCGATATGACCGACCCCAGCAGGGCACGATCGCCGTCCTTGCTCCCGGTGCCTTCGCGGAGATGGTCGCGCAGGTCCATGACGAGCAGCTTCGGGCTGAGGGGCAATCCGGAGGCATGAGCCGGGCACACTGCCTGACAGCGACCGCACTCGGTACAGCTATAAAGGTCCAGCACGCTCTTCCAGGAAAACTGGTCGATGCGCGCGACACCGGCCGTCTCTCGCTCCGGCGGCGGCGGCGGCAGAACGCCATTCGGCTTCAGGTTGCGAAAGTAGACGTTCGGTGCCGCAAGAAACATGTGCCGGTGCTTGGACCCGGGGATATAGATGAGGAAAACGAGGATCGCCGCGACGTGCAGCCAATAGGCCGCTTCCTCCAGGCGAACGGCCGCCTCCCCCGACGCGCCGGCGGCGGTCAGGAGCGAGGCGACGGCACTGCTCAGCGGTCGCCAAGCTGCGGATGCGTTGCCGCCGGCCGCAATGCCGCCGGCAAATTCCAGGATCATGGAGACGACGATTGCAACTACGAGGCCGTAGATCACGACGGCGTCGGTCGTGTTCGACCCGCCGAAGCGCGGCAAGCGCAGGATCAGGCGCTGGTGTGCCGCCAACAGGATGACGACGAGCAGAAGCACCGCAAACAAGTCCTGCAAGACGGCGATCCAGTTGTCGCCCCCGATCGGTGCCAGTGAGAAGCCGGGGAAGAGACCCGACCCGAACGATTCCACGATGGCGGTAAAAAGGACGAGGAAACTGGTGAATATGAAGGCGTGAAGCGCCCCGCCAAAGCGTATCCTGAGAGCCACTTGCAAAACTCCCAGGCGCGGTCTGCTTTTCCCGAGAGCCCGGCGTGAGGACATTGACGGTCGGAACGTAACATGAACTTCGGGACGAGCGGACGTCGCTGGCTGCCGCCGGGGCGCCGATTCGCCGCAAACCGATGCCCATGCGGGCGCATTTTGGACCCGCCGTCGCGATGCGGACATGGCTTTTTGCGCCTCCGCGGAGGGAGGCGTGCCGGCGTGACAGCGACGGAGGCGCCGCTCAGGCCAGGAGGCGCATCAGCTGGTCGACCGTCAGCACCAGGATGCCGAACATCAGGTGGCAATGAACCTTGGCATGGCCGCACACGCGGACATGGCGGCCCCCGCAGTTGTCCTTCAGCCCACCGTTGATGCGCTCGATGTTCGAGCGCTCGTTGTAGCGCTCGTCCGCCGGGTGGCGGTGACCGACGCCTCTCTGCGCCCTGGCCTCGCGCGCCAGCTCCTCCTTGTACTCCTTGTCGCGAGGGTTGACGTCGATGATCGGGACGTGGCCCAGCAGGTAGCTGTGCCAGCCGATCTCGGGCGCGTCATAGGCTGAGTCCATGAGGTCGTACAGATTGGTGACGCGGTCGGCGGTCATACTCGCCAGCGGGATCGCGGCCTGGCTGTCGTGCAGCGAGGCGGACGTCAGGATGCAACTGATCGGAATGCCGCCATCGGCGGCGTCGATGTGCAGCTTGTAACCGATCCACGATGTGGTATGGCCCCTGGCGTTGCGCTTGGTGCCGACGTCGCAGGCTTTCGGCAGGTCGTCGAGCATCTGGGGCAAGCTCATCGTGAGCTGGCGTTTCACGCGGCGCTCCTCCTTGGGCCGCTCCTCGCCCTTGCGCGGGCGGCCGCGCTTGCGCTTCGGCTTCTCCGCCTTGGGCTTGGGCTGAGGCTTCTCGCGCGCCTCGATCGCCGTCGAGTCGCGCGAGACGTGCCCGACCAGATGGTCTCCGAGGGTCTGCTTGATCAGCGCCTCATGCACGCGAGCGGGCAACGCACTCTCGGAGAACTCCGCAAACGCCCGCGAAAACGTCGCCTCGCTCGGGATCTCTGCGGCATAGGTCCAGCCGCAGAGACGGCGTAGCGTCTTGTCGTTCTCAAGGCGCTCGATCAGGGCGCGCGTCGTGGGTACGTCGAACACCGCCTTGGCGATGAAGGCGCGGGCCAAGGCCGCCCGATCCTCGACCGGCCGACCGGGCAGGCCATGGAAATGGGGAAGGAAGCTCTCGACCCGCGCAAGCTCAAGCACGGTGACGAAGCGCCGGTACCTCTCGCCGAGCGGCCCGAGCTCCTCCTCAAGCCACGGGAAAAGATCCGCTTGAATGTGATGCCAGAATCCGGATAGTGTCTGTCCCAGCGACATGGGGCCGCCCTCTCCGTCGACGTTGTCCGAAACCCGACAGGAACAGAGAGCGGTCCCGATTTCCAGGACAATCTGACCGCCACGGCGGCAAAATCCCGCTCAAATGCGGAATTTTGCAAGTGGCTCCTGAGCAAGCGGCGATGCAGGCCGACCGCAACGGCCACGCCCGCGAGACGTTCTCCCGCCCGGTCGAAACGCGATTCGGCCGGGGCGAGGAACAGCGGCCGCAAAATCCGGTAGAAGCGAGCCAGGAAAATCCCGACACTCACCGCGGTGACGATCGAGAGGACCGTGGTCTTGTCCCACACGATGGTTCTCCTTCATGCCACCGCGGAGAGCAACGCCATCATCGATTGCCGGTTGCTCTTACCCGTCCTCGAGGCGACTGCTTAGGGCAGCGGCAAAGCCGTGAACATCGCAAACCGCGCCATAATGCGCGACACCGAAGATGGGAGCTTGCGGATCAGTGTTGACGGCGATGATCAGATCGGATCGCACCATGCCCTCCAAATGCTCCGGGGCACCGGAAATGCCGAGAGCGAGATAGAGTCGCGGCTTGACCTTGCGGCCCGACTTGCCGACCTGGAGATGTTTCGGAAGCCAGCCATTGTCGATGATCGGTCGGCTGCCGGCGAGCTCGGCATTCAGGAGAACGGCCAGTCTGCGGAGCTCCGGAATGCCGTGCTCGTCGCCGATGCCTCGGCCAACACAAACGATACACTCGGCAGCTGAGAGATCGACGACGTTCGATCCAGCGGGCTCCGGCGGCTCTTCTCCCGTCAGACGAACCCTAAGGTCTACGAGATCCGCTTTCGGATCGTAGTCGATGATCGACGCAGGGTCGACCTGCCAGGAAGCGATCTCCTCGAAGGCTCCCGGATTGATCAGCACGATAGCCGGTCCGCTAATCTTCACATTGGCGAGTAACTTGCCGCCGTGAACCTGGGCGGTGGCTGAAATCGATTGCTCGGAGCGTTGCAGGTCGATCACATACGCGACGAGCGGAAGGTCCGCCCGAAACGCCAGATCTGCGGAGATGCCGAGGCCGGTCGTCGAATAGGCAATCAGCACGAGATCCGGCCGATACCTCGCCGTGACATCGCAGAGAATGCGCCGATATGCCTCCGCAGTGGGTTTGGCAAGCGCCGGGTCTAGCGCCAAAATCAGCCGGTCCACCGCGCCGAGGTGCTGTGCAGCAGAGTGTCCTCCATCGGCAACAACCAGAGCCGTCACTTCATCGCCGTTCCGAGCAATACCCCGCGCGGCCTGCAGCAACTCCAGGCTAACCCGATCAAGCTCACCCGAGCGTGCTTCCGCGCAAACAAGAAGTTTCATTGCGGCTTCCCCCCGATTAGACCGACGTCTGCGAGGATACGCGCCACTTTATCGGCAGCATCCGCGGCATCCTCACCCAGGATTTCGGCGTTGGCTTGAGGCGGCAGAGTCACCGATGCGATTTCGACATCCGCATGCACGATGTCGTCGATGGGATCCACGGTTCCGATCGGAACCGTCATGGCCTCCTTCAGCATGCTGCCCGTCACATAGCGCAGTGCCCTCGACGCCGTTTGCACGCCGATAACGGCAGGCAATGACATGCTGTAGTTCGCGACGGCGCCACCGCCGATTTCGACGGCTACGGACAAGGTATCGCCGGAGAGCGACAGTCGGCTCGAGCCGGAAACGTGCGGCCAGTCCAGCGCGGCTCCCACGAAAGGCACGAACTGGCCGAAGAGATCCTCTCCGGCCAGTACGCCACTAAGGATGAGATCGACGTCGTTCTCCCGTACCCATTCGGCCAGGTTCGCGGCCAGCCGCCTCGAATTCAGGAAGGAATCGCCTTCGTATTCGAGCAGAAAGACGTCGTCGGCGCCACGCGCCGCCGCCATCTGCAGGGCGCGGACCGTCCCCTCTCCCGTGCCGATGACCGATACCCGAGCGCCACAGGCTTCTTTGAGCAGGATCGCTTCCTCGAGCGCGTGCTCGTCGAATTCGTTCATCTTGTAGTCCACCCACTCGTAGTCGATACCGGTACCGTCCTGAAGGATCTCGAATTCGCTTGCCGGGTCGGGCGTCAGACGCAGCAGGACCAGTATGTTCATGATCGGCTCCCGCCCGTCCCGCCGATAAGAAGTCGATGCTCGTGAAGGCCGACGGTCGGCAGAGTCGGCCGGAGAGACCGGTTAGTGCGCGCCCTACCGCGTGAATCGAAGAGTTCCACCACCACGTTCACTGACCGACTCTTCACTCCTCCGTATCAGATGGCGGGCGTGACGCAGGGACGACCAGCCAATGTCGACAGCCATTCTCGTTCGGGCCAGCGGACCTTCAGCCCCCGGCAAGTCGCGTCGGCGTCGGGCGATAGATGGGTCCACGTTCGATGACAGGGTCCAGAATGCCGTCTTTCAGATACTCTTCCGCCTCGCCCGGCTTGGCTCGCTTGCGCTGTGGAGCATCGCCGGGATATCCCACCAATCGACGGACGTTTGGATTCATGAAATAGATTCCGGCGATGGTGACGGCGAACCGGTCGAAGACACCGGGCTCCTCCGCCTGCAGCCGATCCAGCGCCTCGCAAGGTTCTGCGTCGACGCCGATCACGCCAGTGACCAGTTCCCGTAGGTCCGGCCTGCAGGCGAGCGCCCTGTCGATCCCAGCTTTGTGGACACCGGCTGCGCTGGCAGAGGGCATGCCGGCATCGCCCGGTATGAGAGCGTCGGCAAAGGCCGCCAGCCGTTGCCTCCACAGCGAGTCGGCCAGGCTCTCGACGGTTTCAGCCATGCGCGACTCCTGTCGTGTCTTTCCGGGCGCTGTCTGCGATATGGGTCGCGGTACGCTTCGCAATGGCGCATATCGTCGCCGTGGGATTCACGCCGGTTGACGTCGTGAAAACGCTGCCGTCGACGATATAGAGATTGGGGACGTCATGCGTCTGTCCGAATCCGTTCACCACCGACGTGCACGGATCGTCGCCCATCTTGGTCGTACCCATATTGTGTCCGGACGCGAACGCCCGACCATTGATCCAGGCTTTCTTGGCGCCCGACGCGCGATGCAATTCGAGCGCCTTCTTCAGATGAAAGTCCAATAGGTTCTGCGTGTTGTTCGACAGCTTGTAGCGAACCTTAGCCGCCGGAAGACCATCCGTATCTTTGAGCACCGGGTCCAGGGTCACGCAATTCGTTTCTTCGGGGAGATCCTCGGGCACGACACACCACTCGATGATGTGGCCGATTGCCTCCTTCATGGTCTTGCAAAAATTCTCGCCCCAGAAGTCGTCGGGCCACTCCATATCCACCTTCATTCTGCCCACGCTCTGCATGGGCCCGCCGGTTGCCATGATGTGCCACTTTGCGCCGCGTACGAAGCCGCGGCTGGCATCCGTCTCGTAGAACTCGAGCGACTGGACCATCTCGCCAACGGGTCCGAGCCAGTCCTCGAGGAACTCATCGTAGATTCCGATAGCCGTGCCGTACGGGTGCGTCATGAGTCGCTTACCTACCAAGCCGGACGAATTCGCCAGGCCATTGGGAAAGCGTTCAGACTTCGACAACAACAGCAGGCGCGGCGTGCCAATTCCGTTGCACGCGACAATGACCCGCGATGCCGCGATGGATCGTTGCCTGCCGTTTCGGAAATACCTTGCTCCGTTGGCCCTCCCGTTCTCGTCCAGGGTGTAGGTCTGGCATGGCGATCGTAAGTCATTGATTTAGCGCGATTGGCGGGTGGCCGTAGGCAGCCAGAATCGGGTTTTCGTGACAATCGGCCGGTGCAGGGCCGGATTTTGTCACAACGGCGGCATCCAGCAGTGGTGGGTGGGAACGCTCCGCACCGCGAGATGCGGTAGGATGCCGCGCCGACAACCCAACATCAGACCCAACATCAGGAGCGTTCCCATGCCAGTGTCGCAGTCTCTCATCGCCTCGTCCATCGACCTTTTGGGCCTGCCTGCCGAAGTCGCCGAAGCGGTCGCCCAGGTGGTGGAGTTCTGTCGCGAACAGGCTGGGTCTGACCCGTCTGCCGAGACGTTCGAAACGGTTGAGACGGGGCTGCGGGACGCCATGAACGGCTTGGGTTGCAAGCTCCTTGGGGCCTTCGCCGAGAGCCGCGACGACGGTGCGAGCCGGATCGAGCGCGACGGACAGAGCTGGGTCCGGGTGGCGGCGACGCCGAAGACGATCATGACGACGCTCGGTCCCGTGACCTATCGGCGTGCGCGCTATCGCAGCGGCGCGAGCAGCACGTCGCTGGTGCCGGTGGACGAGAGCCTGGGCCTCATCGACGACTACCTGACGCGGCCGGCGGCGCAGCTCGGGCTGATGATGATGGGCCACTGTACGCCGCGTGAAGCGGAGGAGTTCTTCGCGAAAATGGGCGGAATGACGCCGTCGGTGAGCACGCTGCAGCGCCTGGCCCTGAGCATGCATGAGCACTGGGAGAGCGTCGCCCCGGAGACGCTGGCCAGCATCCGTGAAACCCAGGGCATACCGCCCGATGCGGTCACCGCGTCCGTCTCCCTTGACGGCGTCATGGTGGCGCTGCGGGCCGGCGAGGACGGCCGTGCCGAGGCGTGCTGGCGCGAGGCCTCTTGCGGCACGGTCTCCTTCCACGACGCCGAGGGCCAACGGCTGAAGACCCTCTATCTCGGCCGTATGCCCGAGAGCGGCAAGGCCGCGCTGAAAGCGCAACTTGCAAGCGAGGTCGCCCATATCCGCCGTGTGAGCCCGAAGATCAGGATCGGCGCCGTCGCCGACGGGGCCGCCGACAACTGGACCTTCCTCGAAAGCCTCTCGCCCGAGACCGAGGTCATCGACTTCTGGCACGCTTGCGAGCATCTCCGCGTGGCCTCTGACCATGCGGTGGCGCGCCACTGGTTCGAGAAGCACCGCGAAATCCTGCGCCACGACCCCCGCGGCGTCGACAAGGTGATCCGGGCACTGCGCTACCTCCTGGACAGGGCAAAGGGGGACCCGGCCGAGATCGAGCGCGAACTGGCCTTCTTCCGAAAGCACCGCCATCGGATGCGCTACCACGCCCTGAAGGAAGAGGGCATCGCCATCGGCTCGGGTGTGGTCGAGGCGGCCTGCAAGACCCTCGTCGCGCAGCGCTTGAAACGCTCGGGCATGCGCTGGCGGATCGACGGCGGGCAGGCGGTTCTGACCTTCCGCGCCCTGATCAAATCCGGCCTCTTCGACCGGGCATGGGATGCGCTCATGGACGCCCGATCCGGACCAGCTAACGACAACATCAGCCCAACCGAAGTCCTGGCACTCGCTGCTTGACCAAAATGAACCAGCCCATATCCTTTAGCGCCATCACGACTGGCATATCGCCATACGAGAATCACACCCCTCGTCCAGGGTGATTTCCGACACTCGTGCGCCGGTGACAACGCGCGCTCCGTGCTTTATCGCGATCGGAAAATGGGTCAGATCTGACGAAAACTTGGAGTTGTTTGGGCATCCCATCCTGCAAACTCCCAGGCGCTCGCACTGTTTCAGGTTGTTGTAGTCCTTCGTCGGGATGCCGTTATGTCCCGGCCACCAGTGCCAGCCGAGCTTGTTCAGGCCTTCGGCCGCCTTGCGCCCGCCCAGATTGATGGGATGGGCGTCCATCGGGGCCGGCCGCGAGTCGCGCGGGTACGCCGTGTTGCCCGGCTTCACCGCGGCGCCGATCTCGTGGTCCATCTCCTGGTAGAAGGGCAACAGGTCCTCATACGTGATCGGCCAATCGTCGCAGACGCCGTCGAGCGTGCGGACCCGAAAGTCGGACGGCAGGGCCCGTGTCCAACACCCCGCCCAGAGCACGCTGGATCCCCCTACGCCGTTGTACATCCAGATTTCGGTGTCGGAGTCGTCGATGTTGATCGGGTAGTCCGCCGGGTTGTCGCGAACATTCGGATTGGGCCACCACTTCATCGCGGCGAGAAACTCGTACTCGACCTTCTCGCCGGGCAGATCGTCGCGGTCCGGCCACTCACCCTGCTCGAGCACCACCACCTTCATACCGGCCTCGGAGAGATGCTTCGCGACGACACCCCCCGACGTCCCTCCGCCGATGATGAGCGCATCGAACACGTCCGTCGCCCTGCTGCTCACAACCGTGCCCTCCACACGCGCCGCCCAGGTCAGCGAGTCATGTTGAACGATAACGCATTACGAGCCGGGACTAGTGTCCTGTCATTCATCAACTGTCGGATAGAGGCGTTTCAGCTTCACCCGTGCGTCGTCCGTGGTGAACTGCCAGTTGACGTTGCCCCGGATGCGGTCTCGGGACGCCTGCCAAGCCGCGACCTCGTCGCGCAGGACTTCGAGGGAGGCGATGCGGCGGTTGAGACACTGACGGATCATGACGTTGAGCTCGACCTCGGCGACGTTGAGCCAACTGCCGTGCTTGGGCGTGTAGACGAACTCGAAGCGGTCCCACAGCGCCTTGGCCTGGTCCGGCGGAAATGCCTCGTAGAGGGCGCCGGGGCGGTGGGTGTTCAGGTTGTCCATCACAAGCGTGATCCTCTTGGCGCGGGGGTGGCGCTCGGCGATGTCGTTGAGGAAGTGCGCCCAGTCGGTTTTGGTTCTGCGCGCCGTCACCTTGGTCATACGCCGCCCGGCCAGGGGTTCGGTCGCCATGAACACGTTGCAGCTTCCGCAACGTCGGTACTCGTAGTCTTCGCGCGCCGGCCGACCCGGCGCTGCCGGAACCGGTTCGCGTGTCTCGCCGATCAGTTGCCGGGGCGTCTCGTCCATGCACACCACCGGAAAGGCTGCATCGTAGGGACGCCGGTAGACGTCGAGAACCTTCTCCATCGCCGCGGCGAAGTCCGCGTTGCCCTGTGGGGGAATCACCCAGCCGACGCGCCGCCACGGCTTGATTGCGTTTTTTTTAGCACCCGGCGCACCGTCTCGTGCGACACGCTGTCGATGTGGCCGAGTTCCACGATGCGGTCCGCCAGCAACCGCAGCGACCACTGCGAGTGGCCCTCCGGCGGCTCGGCGCAGCTCAGCGCCACCAAGTGCGCCTCGAACTCGCCGTCGGCCTTGCGCACGTAGCTGGGACGGCGACCCTGCCGGCCACCGAGCGCCGCCGCCATGCCCGCCTCGACGAAACGCTTCTTGACCCGCTCCACCTTGCGCGCACTGATGCGCAGGATCTCCGCAATGGCCTCCCCGTGCGCCCGGTGCTCGTTGAACTCGCCTTCGTCGCAGTTGAGCAGGATCAGCGCGTTGATCACCTTCTGTGACTGATGAGAGCCCTTGCGCGTGATCTCTGCGAGCTCGTCCCGCTCCTCCTTCTCCAAAGTCACCACGTAACGCTTCATGCCAGCCTCCTCGCCGTCGTGCGACGACGAGAAAGCTATCATGAAATGGGCGACATATCGTATGTGACATGACACTAGTGCCGCCAATGGCGCAGTTGGTCCGCGCATCGGGGCTTGGAGGAAGGGGTAACTCCTCGTTGACAGGTGGACGACTCATGGTATACCAGAGTATAGCATAGGGGGTTTCAGGTTCCAGTACGTTGCGAAAGCAGGACGAGGTTGTGGCTGCCGTCAGAGAACGGATCATTTCCGGGTACTACTCTCCGGGCGATCCGCTGGCTGAACGAGCGTTGGCAGAAGAACTCGGCGTGAGCCGGCTTCCCATCAGAGAGGCCCTCTCCAAGCTTGAGCATGACGGGCTGGTCGTCATCCGGCCGACCCGGGGCGCATGGGTTTGCCAGTACAACGCGAGCAACATCGAGAGTCTCTACCACGTGCGCGAGGCGGTCGAGGGCATGGCGGCACGGCTGGCTGCTGAACGCATGGACTCCGGCGAGCTCGTTCGTTTTCACGATCCCATCCAAGCGATCATCCGTGCATCCGTCCCGTCGGAGACGGAGATCCTCTCCAATCTCGGAGACCAGCTGCACGCCGCCATCATAGATGGCAGCGGCAATTCGATGATCATCGAATTCGGCGGCTCCATCTCCGATCGCTTTCGACTTGTCCGAAGGATCTCCTACGTCCAGGCGACCTTCGAACTGTCCAAGATCGCCGCGCACCAGCACTTGCGCGTCATCCAGGCCATCGCCGACAGGAACTCGAAACTCGCCGAGAAACACATGCGCGAGCACATCTCCTATTGGGCCGACGTCGCGTTGCGCCACATGAGGGGTGACGTCATCAAGACGGGGGGCGGACGATGAGCGCCGACACCCTGCAGTGCGACGTTCTGGTTGTGGGTGGCGGCGTCACGGGTGTGGTGGCCGCTCTGGCCGCCAGGCGGAGCGGTGCCGAAACCATTCTTCTCGAAAACAAGCCCTTCGTCGGTGGAAATGCGACGACCGGCCTGTGCCTTCACGCCTTCAAGACGAAGCTTGGCAAGCAGGTCGTCTTCGGCATCGGCCAGGAGATCGTCTCGGACCTGATCGAACGCGGCGGTGCCGTCGGGCACATCCCCTACGGAGAGCATTATCACTCAGTCACGCCGGTGGACGGCGATCTGTTCCGCATTCTAGTGACCGAGAAATTGGCCGAGGCAGGCGTGATCGTCATCTACGGCGTCAACGCTGTGGGGGTCGATTCGTCCGACGGACGTATTTCCACAGTCCACGTCGCGATGAAGAACAGTGTCCGTCCGATCGACGCGAAAGTGGTGGTGGACAGCAGTGGCGACGGCGACGTCGCAGCAGCAGCGGGCGCCGAATTTCGCATGGGGCACGAGGAAACCGGCAAGATGCAGCCGATTTCAATGCTTCTGCGCTGCTTCGGAACGGATAACGAAAAGGTCGCCAGCGCGCTCGCCAACAGCCCGATTGCCCGCGCCACGAGGGCTGACCATCCCGAGCCTTTCCCGGTTTATTTCAGAGGATCACTTTCGCAATGGAACGACCAAGTGCTGCGCGAAAAGATTGTTCCCAATTGCGATCAGATGGTTTTCTTCAATTCGGTTTGGCCGAATCAATTGAATGTCAACACCGCGGCAGTCTTCGGAATTGATGGGACCGACCCGATCGCGCTGTCGCGGGCGAGTGTCCAGTTGATTCGACAGACGGCCCGGATCGGCGAGTTCCTCAAGCGCAACGTCGACGGCTTCCAAGGAGTCCATTACGTGCCATCAGCTTTCGCGGGCGTGCGCGAAACCCGCAACATTAAGGGGCACTATCAGATCGTACGCAATGACGTGCTCAGCGGACGGAAGTTCGACGATTCCATCGGTGAGGCGTGCTTCCCGGTTGACATACATGATCCGGACACCGGGCAAGCCTCGTTCGTGGAGATCGGAGGGGACGGATCGTTCGGCATTCCGCTCCGATGTCTCATTCCGGCGGGCTTCTCCAATCTCCTGGTCGCGGGGCGGTGCATCTCGGTCGACTCGGTGGCGCATGCGTCCACCCGCAACATGGGGGCGTGCATGGTCACCGGCGAAGGCGCCGGGGTGACGGCTGGCATGGTTGCCGCCCGCAACGTCGATGTGCCCTCGATATCGGTTTCCGAAGTGCAGGCAGAGATACGCTCGCGCGGCGGCTACATCGATCTGGCGTCGAGCGAGGAGGCGGGCCAGTGATGCGATCCAGCCACCTGCATCCCGTATCCGGGCATGAAGCGCGCAGCATGCTTCTGCCCCGTGCAAATGGCGTGTTTCGGGAGGGATGCTGATCGACTGACGACATAACCGGCACACGCCCGAAGACGGTCACACAAATCAAATCAAAACGAACCGACAATGGGAGGCTGAGATGAAGACAAGACTGACCGACAAGTCTTTTCCCATTTCAACGCTTAACGACCTATCCAAGGGGGTTGCCGCCGGCAAGCTGACCCGTAGGGGAATGCTCAAGGGCCTGGTGGCGGCCGGCATGTCGGCGACGACGGCCGCCGCGGTCGTGAAGGGTCTCAAGCGGCGGCCGGCGCGCGCGGCAGACATGCCTTCGTACGAGGACGTGACGCTGACCCTCGCGCAGCCGGGCGGGAAGTTCGGGGCATTCGCGTATATCGAGGCAGCCGATTGGGCCGAGCTCACCGGCGCCGAGCTCAGGGTGGTCGAGCTGCCGGGCGGCGAAATGTACGAGAAGGTTCTGGCTGAATTCGCCACCGGCGGCAGCGCGTTCGACATGATGCTGATGCCCTTCAACCAGTCTGCCGACCTCGTCGCTGGCGGATACGCGGTCTCGCTCGACGACTACATCAAGCAGGCGCCTCTTTCCGCCAGCTACGACGAGGGCGGTGTGGAGTACGATTCGGTGTTCCCGGTGCTGCGCGACCAGGTTATCTGGAGCATCGACCCGAGGACGGAAGAGCCTCATGTCTACCACATCAATTTCGATGGCGATAATCACCAGGGCTTCTATCGCAAGGACTGGTGGATCCAGCACGGCGATGAGTTCGCGCAGAAGTACGGTTACGAACTGGAGGTCGACAACGCCTGGTTCCCGGATACTTGGCCCAAGTACTACGATATCGCGGAGTTCTTCAACAATCGCGAAATCGACGGCCAGACGGTCTTCGGCCATCACGACATCAACGCGACGGTGGCCTCGCCCTGGCACTTCCTCTGGCGCTACACCACCTATCTTCAGCACGGAACCGACGAGCAGATGCGCGCGGGCGACGTATACTTCGATCGGGAGACGATGGAGCCTCTAATCAACAACGAGGCTGGCGTCAGGGCGATGGAAGACCTCATCATGTCGTCGTCCGAGAGGTACTCCCCGCCGAACGCGCAGTCTCTGAACTGGGGCGATCTCCAGGAATACTGGCAGAGCGGGCGCCTCTCGATGGGGATGACCTGGCCGGCAATGCAGAAGATCGCAGCCGATCCGGGCCGCAGCAAGATCCCCAACGGGATGAAGGCGACCGGCGCGTTCATCATTCCGGGATCGGCCGAGGTGTTCGACACCGCGTCGGGCAGCTGGGTCACGCTGCCTGAGGTCAGGCGGATGCCGACGGCGTCCTGGGGTTGGGGCTGGATGCTCGCCTCGACCTCCGAGAACCCCGACGCAGCCTATGACCTGATGCGGTGGCTGTGCACCGGTGCCCGGCGGGTCTCGATCGAGCTGCGCCAGTATGCGGAGTTCGAGATCTACCACGACTGGGAGTTCGAGGATCCCGAGATCGTGGCCTTCTACGCCGACGCCAACCCGTCATATTTCGAAGCGCAGAGGCAGAGCATGCTGCTCTCGGTGCCGGATCTCCGCATACCCGGCCAGAAGCAGCTCTACGACTCGATCGTCAATCACAAGGGCGCGGCTCTCGAAGGCAGCAAGACTGCGAAGGAGGCAGTCGATGCAATCGCCGAAGAGTGGGCGCGGGTAATCGATCAGAGGGGAAAGGATGTGCTGAAGATGTGGTACCAGAAGACCTCTCAGCGCTACACTCTCTCATAAAGCTCACAGGCGGTCCTGGAAATGGGGAGGTGAACGGATGAGACGCGGCGCGGTGCCCGAATGGGTACTCTATCTCGCGCCGGCGATGATCCTGATCCTCGCCATTTCCATTTTTCCATTGGGCTACGCAGTATGGTTGGCGGTCCACAACTGGTCTCCGCTGACGGCTGCCAACCCACCCTTTGTCGGTGGCGGCAACTTCGAAAGCGCATTTAGCGACCCGCGGTTCTTCAACGGGATCCGCGTGACGGTCATTCTTCTCGCGGGCGGCCTGTTTCTTCAGGGCACGATCGCACTAGGCCTCGCGCTGCTGCTGGCGCGTAAGGACATCATCGGGCGGCGCGTCCTGCTGGTGATCGCGTTCCTCCCCGCCTTCATCAATCCCATCGCAACAGGGTACATATTCCGCCTTCTGTTCAGTCCGCAGGGTGGGCCGATCAATGCATTCCTGAGCGCGATCACCCAGCAGGACATCAACATCGACTGGGTCGGCCAGTCCGGGCCGGCGCTGATCGCGGTGCTGGTGACCGACACGTGGCAATGGACACCGTTCCTGACCGTCGTGTTTGTCGCGGGAATCATCAGCATCCGCAGCGAGCCCTACGAGGCGGCCCTTCTCGATCGCGCCAATCCGTGGCAGGTGTTTCGGGCGATAACCTTTCCCGCGATCGTCTCCTTGTTCGTGATCATGTTGGTGATTCGAGGCATCGAGATCGTCAAGTTGTTCGACATCATCTTCGCCCTCACATCCGGGGGCCCGGGAAACGCGACCGAAACGCTGTCGTTCTATGCCTATCAGGTCGGCTTCAAGACCTTCCAGTTGAGCTACGGCGCCGCGATCGCCTGGGTCCTTCTGATCGCGGTGGTGATCGCAGCGATGGTTCTGTTCAAGAGTTTCGGAAAGAAGCTCTTCAGTGTGTAACCGCAGGATAGTGGCAGCACCCGAGGGGAATCCCCGATGACCGCAACCACGTCGACGTCGGGTCATTTCGAGCTTAAGCACACCCACGTCGACGTTCCGATGCCGGACACCACTGAGCAGAAGGCGAAGTGGACGGTCGGGCGCATCCTGGCGCATATCGTGCTCGCGATATTCGGGTTCATCGTGCTGTTTCCGCTCTACTGGATGTTCATCACGAGCATCCGTCCCCAGGCCGCGATCTCGACCGCCGGCTCGATCCTCTGGCCCGAGGAGATTACGTACGAGAACTACATCGTGGTCTTCGAGAGCCACCTGATGCCCGGGATCATGAACAGCCTGATCGCCGGCGTCGTCAGCACCATACTCGCGGTCGGTATCGGCACGCTCGCGGCCTATGGCTTGGAGCGGTACCGCTTCCGCGGGCGCGAGGATCTGGCGTTCTTCATTCTGAGCCAGAGAATGATGCCGCCCATCGCCATCGCGATCCCGATCCTCCTCCTCATTCGCTTCATCGGTGTCAACGACACGCTGCTGGCGCTGATCCTGCTCTACACCGTCTTCAACCTGCCGCTGGCCGTCTGGATCATGCGCTCATTCGTGCGGAGCGTGCCGGTAGAGTTGGAGGAGGCCGCGCATGTCGACGGCTACCGGCCGTTCGCCGTATTCCGAAAAGTGACCCTGCCGCTGCTTACGGTCGGCATCGCCACCACCTCGATCTTCATATTCATTTTCGCGTGGAACGAGTTCCTGTTCGCCCTCATCACCACGACGATGGCGGGGGCGGGCACGCTGCCGCTGGCCCTGGCAACGCTTGCCGGCTCGCCGTGGGGGGTCGAGTGGGGAAAGATCATGGCGCTGTCTACCCTCGCGATCGTACCGGTGCTCATACTCTACGGAATTGTCGTGGCGTTTCTCGCCAAGGGCGTCGGCCTCGGCGGCGTGAGGGGTTAGGCCGTGAGAACGGAGCGCGAAGCGCAGGACGTCGTCGAGCTCCGCGCAGTCTCGAAACGGTTCGACAAGACCGTCGCGCTGAACGAGGTGAGCATCTCGGTGCAAAAGGGCGAATGCCTGGTGCTCGCGGGCCCGTCAGGTGCCGGAAAAACTACGATGCTGCGCGTCATCGCCGGGCTGGAGAGGGCCGACGATGGAGCGGTCATGTTCGAGGGAAAGCTCGCCACCAAGGACGGCCCCTGGGCCCGCCGGGTCGGCATGACCTTCGAACACTATGCCCTGTATCCGCATCTTTCGGTCCACGACAACATCGCCTTCCCGCTTCGGTCGAAGAGGGCGGAGGTCGCCGGGATGAGCGAGAGCGAGATTGAGGACCGGATCAAGCAAATCACCGAAATGTTAGGCATCCACCACCTGCTGGACCGTCAGACCGATCAATTGAGCGGCGGGCAGCGCCAGCGCGTGTCTCTGGCTCGGTGCCTCGTGCGCGACGCCTCCATCTATCTGCTTGACGAGCCGCTTGCGCATCTCGATGCCAAGCTGCGCATGTCGATGCGCACCGAGTTCAAGCGCATGGTGTCAAGCCTTCGGGCCACCATGATCTATGTCACGCATGACTATCGCGAGGCGTTCGCACTGGGCGATCGGATCGCGGTCATTCGGGAAGGCGTTATCGAGCAGGTCGGAACCCAGGAGGAGATATTCGAGCAACCCTCGACCCTTTTTGTCGCGCGGTTCGTCGGCAATCCGCCCATGAATGTCGTCGGCGGCTTCGTCGAGGACGGGTTGGTTCGACTGGGGAGTGCCGAGGATGACGATCACCGGGCGCTCGGCGCGTTGAACGTTCAGTCCGGCAACGCCTTCGAGGGAGGCCCCGTCTGGCTTGGAATCCGGCCGATGGACTGCTGGTGGGACGGCAGCAACCGGAACGGCGGACTAAGCGCCACCGTTCGAGCCGTCAAGGTGCAGCAGGATGCCGCGCAATCGGTCATCGCGGACACCGGACGGGAGGTGGTCCAGGCGACACTGGCCGCGCAGGCCCATCCGGCATTCGGCGAGAAGATCAACATCCAGCTCGATCTCTCGAAAATTCTCGTTTTCGAGCAGCTCACCGAGCGTCGTCTCGGCGATATCGCGGTCCAAGGGGCCCCGGCATGAGCAACGACGAAATCGTTGTCGGCCTCAACGACGTCCACAAGATCTATCCCACCAGCAAGGGGCCGTTGCACGCAGTCCGGGGCGTGGATCTCGAATGTCGCAGCGGCGAGATCCTGTCGGTTCTCGGCCCATCAGGCTCCGGCAAGAGCTCGCTGATGCGGATGATCGCGGGGCTCGAGCAGGCGAGTGCCGGCGAGGTCACGATCAGCGGTCAGCGCGTCAACGATGTGCCCCCGCAACGGCGCAACGTATCGCTGGCCTTCGAGAACTATGCCCTCTATCCGGCTATGACCGTCCAGCAGAACCTTGGATTTCCGCTCAAGAACCTGAAGAAATACGACCGGCAGGCAATCAGGGCACGCGTTCACGAAATCCTCGAGTATCTGAACCTCGGCGACGTCGCCAACAGCAAGCCGGCCGCGCTGAGCGGCGGTCATCGGCAAATGGTGTCGCTGGGCCGGGCGCTCATCAAGCCGGCCGATGTCCACATCCTCGATGAGCCCCTGTCGCATCTCGACCTTCAGTTTCGCAACGAGGTCGTTGCAAAACTCAAGTCGCTGCAGCAGGAGCACGGCCTGACGATGATCCTGATTACGCACGATCAGGAGGAGGCGCTCGAACTGGCCGATCGCGTGATCGTCCTGAACGACGGCCTGCTTCAACAGTTGGGCACGCCGTCGGACATTGTCATGCGACCCTCAAATCTTTTCGTCGCGGACTTCGTCGGCGAGCCACCGATGAATTTCATCCCTTGCCGGTTCGAGAACGGATCCTCAGCACCGCTGGTCGCCGAGACCGGTGTGGAAATCGGGCTGCCCCAAGGCGCCCACATCAGCGAGCGCGCGAACGACCTTCTGCTCGGGGTGCGGCCGTCGGAATTGTTCTTTGCGGATGATGGAGAGATGGAACATGTCTTCGAGAGCCCGGCGCAGTTCGTGCGCTCCGAGCAGCTCGGAGAAATCTCGGTCCTCACCGTGGACCTTAAGGGGCAGCTGCTGACGGTGGTGCAACGCCGCAGGGAAGCGCGGGATCTGTCAGGCGATCAGCACCGCCTGGGCTATCGGCCTACAGCGCTCCATCTGTTCGATCGCGAGTCCGGTCATCGCCTGAATTCCTTCGACGAGGCCATGCGAAGACGTTCGGACTGAGATACGCGCAGTCGCTCGGTTCGCAGGGCGGATGCGGATTCGATCGGAATCCGTCGGAAGGGTGACGTGCAATGCACAACGATATGCTGGTCTTCGACGCGGTCGTCCATCCGCACGACTTTCGCGCCACAAACATGAGGAACGATGACGCGCACCATCTCAAGGATGCGGTCCATGGCGCGCTCGACTGGACGGTCCATCGGGGGGGACACACGGTATCCCATGAGGTGGTGGAGAATCCGCCCAGCCACGAGTGGGCGAACCGAGTTCTCTTCGACGAATCGGATACCGACTTCGCCATGGTTCAGACGGTGCCGCTGATGAGCCTGTTCGAGGAAGGGATGTCCCCTGCGCGGCTGAGCTACGAGCTGGCCAGCTCAAACCCGTCCCGGCTGTTCTTCTGCGGTGGCGTGGACCCGCTGCATCGCGGGGTCGAAGCGGGGCTCGACGAGATGGATCGCCAAGTCGAGGAGTGGGGCGCGGTCGGGTTCAAATTCTACCAGGCCCAGGACATGCGCAACAGCTGGCGGGCCGACGACGAGAAGCTGGCCTATCCGCTGTACGAAAGGGCTCTGAAGCTGGGAATCAAGGCCGTCCAGTTCCACAAGGGCCTACCGCTGGGCTGGCAGCGCGTCGAGGATCTAGCCCCCAACGATCTCCAGCAAGCGGCCTATGATTTTCCGGACCTGCATTTCGGCGCGCATCATTTTGGCGACCCCTACGTTGCCGAGATGATCAACATCGCCAGCCGCTTTTCCAACGTCTTCATCGTCATGCCCATCTGGTTCAATCTCTACTTCGTCCAGCCGCGCGAAATGCTTCACCGCCTCGGTCAGTCCCTGCTTCTCGTCGGCCCCGACAGGGTCTGCTACGGCACCGATGCCTTCGTGTGGCCCGGCGTTCAGGCCTATATCGATACGCTTGCTACTCTCGAAATGCCCGAGGAACTCCAGGACCAATACGGTTATCCCGCGATCACCGACGAGGTCAGGCGGAAGATCTTCGGATTGAGCTTCGCCAACATGATGGGCATCGATATCGAGGCGAAGGCGAAGGCTCTGGCGGGCCCGGCAGTCTAGGCGATGGCTCGGGTGACAACGCTGCAACGGCAAGCTCCCGAAAGACCGGAAGACGAGTCTTTGCGGCGCACGCTCAATGTCGCCCTGACTGACGTGCGAGCGCGGATAAGGGGGCACGCCGGAGACGTCGTTATCGACAGTGTCGATGACGGCCGTGTCACGCTGGAGTTTCTGGGCGCCTGTCGCGGATGTCCGGCGCAGGCATTCACCTTCCATGCCGCGGTGGAACCGGCCCTTGCGAGGATCGACGGCGTGACCCACATCGAGCCGCCCCGGACCGCCGCGGCGCCATCGGTGATCAGGCGTATCCGCGAGATGACACGCGCGACCGTGACCGAGCAAACGGCTGGGTCGAACGAATTGCGGTGATCGCGGGGCCGGTCATCGAGGATCCAAACAATTACGCACCGTGAGCAAGCGCGAGGTCCGGGGCACGCCATGCGTTCGCTAGCGGTTGCGGCGCAAGACGACGGACCGGGTGCCCGTGTCTGAGCTGCCGGACTATGCGCCTCTGCCAACTGGCATCCGTTCCCGCTTCGTCGAGGGCGTCAACGGCTTGCGGATGCATGTCCTGGAGGCAGGGCACGAGCACTTGCAGGCGCCCTGCGTGATTCTGCTTCACGGATTTCCGGAGCTGTCCTATTCCTGGCGAAAAATCATGGCGCCATTGGCGGCGGCGGGATATCACGTGATTGCGCCTGACCAAAGGGGATACGGCCGCACGACGGGGTGGGACAGTCGATATGACGGCGACCTCGCATCGTTCCGCCTCCTCAACCTCGTGAAGGACACCGTAGCCCTGACGCTTGCCCTCGGGTACCGCAGTATCGCCTGTGTCGTGGGTCATGACTTCGGCGCGTCGGTCGCAGCCTGGTGCGCCCTCATGCGGCCCGACATGTTTCGCTCGGTCGTCTTGATGAGCGCGCCCTTCGCGGGCGCCCCGGCTCTGCCGTTCGGCACTCAGGACCTGGGGTCCGTGCCGAAGCCGAAGTCGCCGCCAATTGATGAGGCTCTGGCGCGACTCGAGCGGCCGCGAAAGCACTACCAGTGGTATTATTCGACCCGGCAAGCGCAGTCCGACATGGTGAAATGCACCCAAGGTATCCACCGGTTCTTGCGGGCGTATTTCCATCACAAGAGCGCAGACTGGCCAGGAAACCAGCCCTCTCCTCTCGCGTCTTGGTCCGCCGAAGAACTGGCAAAGATGCCCACCTACTACATCATGGATCGCAAGAAAAATATGGCGGAAACAGTGGCGACCGAGATGCCGTCCGCTGCCGACATTTCGCGGTGCTCTTGGCTTCCCGAAGATGAATTGGCGGTCTACAGCGCCGCGTTCGCGCACACGGGTTTTCAGGGCGGGCTACAGTGGTACCGCAACAGGACTGAAGGACATAACGACGCGGAGCTCTCGCTGTATTCCGGTCGCACGATCGACATTCCGGCGATGTACATGGCGGGATTTCATGACTGGGGCAACTACCAGGTGCCTGGCGCACTCGAACGCATGCAGGGCAATGCCTGCACTCGGATGGTCGGCTGTCATCTGATCGAGAACGCAGGTCATTGGGTGCAGCAGGAACAGCCCGACGAGGTTGGCAGGCTTCTCTTGGCATTTGTCGACGGTGCGATCGCCGCCGCCGACTGAACGGCAGTTGCGAGTCCGCTTGGCAGGACCGGCGTGAAGAGAAAGGAGCAAGGACGATGACGGACGGAACCTCTCAGATTGCATTCGACTTGTCGGGGAAGACCACGATCGTCACCGGCGCGACTGGCGGGATCGGGCAGGGAATCGCGAAAGTGCTTGCCCGCTGCGACAGCAATCTCGTTCTGCACACGCACAGCGGGGCCGACGATGCCGTGCGGCTGCGCGATGAGGTGGTCGAACTCGGCGGCAATGCCGTGGTCGTGGAAGGCGACACCGCCAGCATAGACGACGGGAAACGATTCGTCCGGGAAGCGCTAGATACGTTCGGCCGTATCGATCATCTGGTCAACAACGCCGGGATCATTGAGCTCTTTCCGCTCGAGGAACTCACCGAAGGTTCGTGGGACCGGACTCTCTCGGTTAACTTGCGCGGACCGGTGTTCCTGACCAACGCAGTGCTCGGCCATCTGCGCGAGCAGCGTTCGGGATGCGTGATCAATATCAGCTCCTCCATTTCGGCCAATGAAGGCGCCGGGCCCGAGGGCATTCCCTACAACGTGTCCAAGGCAGGTTTGAATTGCGTCACGAAGACTTATGCCCGCGTACTCGCCCCGGAGGGCATTCGGGTCAACGGGATTGCGCCGGGCATCATTCGAACGCCCATGCTCGATCCCTTCGGCGAGGCGACCGTCGATAGCTGGGCCGAAATCATCCCGCTTCGCCGCCTGGGGCGACCGGACGACATCGGCAATGCGGTCGCGTTCCTGTTGTCGGACCTGTCGTCCTTCATCACGGGCCAGATTCTGCACATCAACGGCGGCATGCGATTCGAGGGCTGAGTGGAGACGAGAAACCTCGTGTGACTGCGTTGCTTCAGTCTGGGTGAGAGCCGTATGTCTCCTGCTGACTGTGTGCCGGCAGTCGCCGGTCTGCCGGAACGGCTCGTTGCGCGGCACAAGGCGGGCATGTTGACGGCGGAGGGACGATGCGGCACGCGAGGCGGCCGGGCGGTGCGATCGCGGCACCGTAAGAGTGCGCCAACTATATCGCCATGTGTGCCCGGGCACGGAGTGGGGGATGCTCGGCGTGGAACTCCGCGCGGCGTTTCGGCTGGCGGTTGTCGATGAGGGTCTGAGACATCACGAGGCGGGCCGACGGTTTGGCATCGGCCGTTGGGGCCCCTCTCACCCGGACCTTCCCATCGATCGGCGACGGCGGTGCGGTGACAGGCGGCCAAACGGCAGCTAATCGGGCGCCTTCGGTACACGACGGGACGTGGCGAGGAGCTCGGGCGCCTTGCCCGAGAAGACTACGATCAGGATGATCGCGCCCACGACCAGGGTCTCCCAGGCCGGTTCGATGCCGAACAGGTTGATGATGTTCTGAATTATCGTGAGCGCGAGCGCGCCGAGCACGGCGCCCAGAATGCTTCCGCGCCCGCCGGTCAAGACCGCACCGCCCATGATCGCCGCGGCCAGCGCCTTGATCTCCATTCCGAGACCCATGTTCGCCTGGACCGTCATCAGACGGCCCGCCAGCAGGATGCCGACGACGCCGGCTAGAAAGCCGGAAATGAGGTAGATGGTGTACTTCGTGCGGATGACGTTGACGCCGGAAAGGCGCGCGATATCCGGGTTGTCGCCGGTCGCCCGCAGGTGCCGGCCGAACTTGGTGAAGAGGAGGATCAGGATCGCGCCAACGACGATGAAGAGGGCGATGACCTCGGGCGCCGTGACGCCACCGATAAGGCGGAAGAGACCGCCGAGGATACGGAAGTCGTTGCTGCTGTAATTGATGAAGGGCACGCCTTCGGTCCAGACGTGCAACAGCCCGCGCACGAAGCCCAGCATGGCGAGTGTCGCGATGAAGTCCGGGATGCGCAGGTGAATGATGATGAGCGCGTTGAGCGTGCCGAGGCCAAGCGCCACCACCAGACCGACCAGGATGGCGCCGAACAGCGGCGTGCCTGTCTCGGCAATCAGCCAAGCGGCGACCCCGCCCACCAGCCCGGCAATCGCGCCCACCGAGAGGTCAATGCCGCCTCCCATGAGCACGATCGCCATGCCAGCTGCCAGAATCATGAGGAAGGCCGACTGGTTGAGGATGTTGAGCAGGTTGATCGAGGTGAGGAAAACCGGCGAGGCGAAGCTCATCACCACAAAGACCACGATCAGGAAGAGCGCGATGCCGCTCCACGGTTGAGCGAATGCCCACCGCGCCGAGCGGCGGGCGAAGCCCAGCGCGTTCATCGTCCGGCCTCCCCGCGGGCATCCTCTTGGCCGGCGTCACTTGATCTTCCATCAGAGCGCGGGGGCGGGCGCGTCAGCGCTGGGCCGAGCGCCTGGGCCGCCGAGAAGCGCACCGTCCACTGATGGAAGGCAACCGCAGCGACAATGCCGACGCCCAGAATCACCCGATACCAGGTGGCATCCACGCCGGAGATCTGCAGTCCGGCGTTGAGGGTTGCGAGAAGCAGCGCCGCAAGAGCGGTCCCGACCACGGTGCCGCGTCCGCCGAACAGGCTGGTACCGCCGAGAACAGCAGCGGCGATGGCCTGCAGTTCGAAGCCGAGGCCCAGCCGCGCCGGCACGGACGAGAGCCGCGCAGCCATCAGCACACCGGCGACGGCGGCGAGCAGCCCCGCCATGATGAAGACCGTGTGGCGGATGCGCGCGACGTTGATGCCCGCGAGTTCGGCGGCGTCCCGCTGCATCCCGACGGCCTGGACGCGGCGCCCGAATGGCGAGCGCCTGAGCAGGACCTCGAGGCCGATGACCACGCCGACCGCGATGATGATCGGGACCGGGATGCCGATCACTTTGCCGTGGGCGAGGAAGGTGAACGCCTCGGTCTCCTCCACCACGCGTTCGAGCCGGAGCGGTCGAATGGAGTCGAGGAGCCGGAGCGCGCCGCCGGCCACGCCGAGCGAGCCGAGTGTCACGATGAAGTCGTTGAGCCCGAGACGGGCGACGAGGAAGCCGTTGAGCAGGCCGAAGAAAATGCCCGTGCCGAAGCCCGCGAGGATGGCTATGCCGAACCAGTAGCCTTCGCCCATTACGTACATGGAGACACCGGCGCTGAACCCCAGCACCGTGCCGACCGAGAGGTCGATGCCGCCGGCAGTCAGCACGAAGGTCATCCCCACCGCGAGCAGCATGATGAAGGCGGACTGGACGATGACGTTCAGCACGTTGTCGATCGACCAGAACGCCGGCTCGAGGATCGAGAAGGCGAGCACGGCAATGATCAGGGCGAGGCCGATCGCCACACCGTCGGCGGCGAATGCCTGTCCGAGATAACGGCGCATGATCAGGCGGGCCTAGCCCCCACCGCGAGAGCCATGAAGCGTTCCTCGAGTGAATGGACGTCCGTCTCGCCGCCGGCCGTCTGATAGCCCGGCAGCTCGCCGACGACCTGCCCTTTGCGCATCACCAGAACGCGGCTGCACAGGCCCAGGAGCTCGACCATCTCCGATGAGATGATCACCGCGCTGCCGCCGCCGGCCACGTAGTCGTTGATCAGCTTGAAGATCTCCATCTTGGCGCCGATATCGACGCCCTGCGTCGGCTCGTCGAAGATGATCACCGCCGGACCGGCCGAGAGCGCGCGGGCGATGATCGCCTTCTGCTGGTTGCCGCCGCTCAGCGAGGAGATCGGCTGGCGGTTGCTGCGCGCCCGGATCTGCAGGTCCCCGATGTAGCGATCTGCTTCGTCGGACTCCATTCGGGAATTGAGAAGGCCGGCGCGACGAAAGCGCTCGAGCGCCGACATCGTGATGTTCCGGGTCACGCTGAACTCGGGCAGGATCCCCTGCGTCTTCCGCTCCTTCGGGACATAGGCGATGCCAGCCGTTAGTGCGCGGGCCGTGTTGCGGATGCCGACTCGCTTGTTTTGGATGCGGATCTCGCCCGAATCCAGGCGATCCGCGCCGATGACGGCCCGCGCGAGCGCAGTGCGCCCGGCCCCGGCGAGGCCGCCGATCCCGAAAATTTCGCCGCGGCGGACCACGAAAGAAACATCTGTGAAGTCCCGGCCTCTCGAAAGACCTTCGACGCGCAGGACCTCGTCGTGGTCGGCCGTCTCCGCCGCCGTACCCTTCTGCTCAGCGACGAGGCTTTCCATGGATTCGACGTCGCGCCCGATCATCATTCTGACGACGCGGGCGGGCGTCACTTCTTCCTTCGTGAGCGTGCCGACCAACCGGGCGTCGCGCAGGACATGCACGCGGTCGGCCATCCCCTCCAGCTCCTCCAGGCGGTGGGTCACCCAGAGGATGGCTGTCTCCCGATCCTGAAGCCGGCGCATGTGACGGAACAGTGCTACGCGCTCGTGCTCCGTCAGCCCGGCGGTCGGTTCGTCCATGATGATGACCTCGGAGCGGAAGGCGAGGGCCTTGACGATCTCGACGATCTGCTTATCCAGGCCGGAGAGATTACGGACGGAGCGACCGAGCTGCGTGGTGTCGAACTCGAAGTCTTCGAAGAGGGAGAGAACCTCCTGGCGCATGCGGCCGGTATCGACGATGTTCAGCACCCGTCGGAGCCGGAGCGGCCCGCGCAGATGCTCGCGTCCCAGGAACACGTTCTCGATCGCCGTCAGGCTGTCGATGAGGGTCTGTTCCTGGTGGATCGTGGTGACGCCCAGCTCCTGGGCGTGGTGGGGCGAACGTATGCGCGTTGGCTCCCCGCGCACCAGAACCTGCCCGCCATCCGGCTGGTAGACGCCGGAGAGAACCTTGATGATGGTCGACTTGCCTGCGCCGTTCTCGCCGACCAGCGCGTGAATGGCGCCGCGCTCGATGGCGAAGCTCACATCATCGACCGCGACCGTGCCGGGAAACCGCTTCACCAGGTGGTCGATCGCCAGCACCTCGGCCACGGATCGGGTTTCCTCCGGCGCGGTCTCGGCGGCCGCAGTCACCTGCCTACCCCTTTTTCCTCATGAAGGGGATCAGGTCTTCCCACCCGTAATCGTGAACGAAGTATTCCTTGACGCTGTAGCTGCAGTCGTTGGTGTCGGCGAGCGACTTCGGTCCTGGAAATTCGACGATCTCCCAACCCACATGGTCCCTGTTTCCTCCGTAGGCGGGATCGGAATACATGCCCTGGCGGGTGTGCAGGCAAAGCGCATCGAAGAATCCCATTCCGTCGTCGGCGACCCCCTGCAACATGGTGCCGAGCGGCCCGGTATCGGTCAGCGTAACCGGTTTCGGCTTCGGCGCTCCCGACAGCTCCTCGAGCACACCGTCCTGCTCCGCTTCCGTCAGCTCAGCGAAGGGCTTGCTGTGGCGCCGGACGGCGATGCGGTCGAGTTCCGCGATCCCGTCGCGATAGGTGCGCCGCATGGCGGCGTTGCGGGCGCGCCAAGCGTCGGCGAGCTTCCCGCTCATCTGCAGGAAGCCGCTCCCGTCCGCGCTCGCATAGATATAGTCGATGCCCGAGAGGTAGCGGTCAATGAAACGGACGACCCGGGCTTCGCGCGCGCCGGGTTGGTGATCGGTGGGATAGATGCGCGCCGTCGCCGCGTCAATCGTCTCCCACTCGTGATCGCTGAAGAACAGGCGCTCATTGGATTCTTGCGTGAGATCGGCAGGCGCCGCTGGCCACTCCGCCTTGCTCGCCATACGCGTCCTCCGTGTTCAGGCGGAAACCTCCACCTTGGGCTTGTCGAGGCGAACCTCGTTCCCGTTCGCGTGGTGTTCGACGATGTATTCGGAGCAGCGCCACGCATTGGCCATCATGGTGAGAGTCGGGTTGACCCCGAGAGCGGTGGGGAAGCCGCTGCCGTCGAGGACATAGAGGTTGGGAACCTGATGGCTCCGGCACCACTCGTTCAGGACCGACTTGTCAGGGTCGAAGCCCATGCGCAGCGTGCCGTGCTGATGGCAGGTGTTGCCGGTGCTGCGCTCCAGGTAGACCGGAATGGTCTTGGCCGCACCGGCCGCGCCTAGGATCTCCTGGTTCTTGTCGACCTGCCACTTGGCCATCTTCACATCGTTCGGGTGCGGCTTGTGGGTGATGCGCGCGACGGGCAGACCCCAGGCGTCCGTGATCTCGGGGTCTAGGTCGACCCGATTGCTCTCCACGGGCATGTCGTGAAGGATCAGCCCGATCTTCATCGAGTAGTTGTAGAACTCCCGATCGCCGTCCTTCGCCGCCTCGCCCCAGAGCGGCCGGCCGGGGAAATTCCAGTTTATCGGGTGACCCACCTGCGACGCGGCGATGATGCAGCCCCCGATATGGCCGCGCCCCTCGTCGGTCTCGTAGAATTGCATTGAGCCGCCGCTGATATAGTTGCCGGTAAAGCCGCACAGCGGCCCGTATAGCTCACGCTCGAACAGGCCGACGGCGTAGAGATACTCGTGGAAGGTGGCATTCTTGCCCACCAGTCCACTCGCGTTCGCCAAACCGTCCGGGAAGGCGGCAGACTCCGAGAGCAGCAGGAGCCGGGCGGACTCGATCGCGCCCTGACACAGAAGCACGAGGCGGGCTTCCTGCTCCACCTCCCGCCCGTCGATGTCGAGATAGACCACGCCCTTCGCCGTGCCATCCGGCCGTGTGCTCACACGAGTGACGAAGCATTCGGGCCGCAGCTCGTAGTTCCCGGTTGCGAGCGCCTCGGGAATGAACGTGGTCGCTGCGTTGGAGCGCGTCGTCGTGGGATCGCCATACTGGTTCCAGAACCCCGTCCAGTTGGACGGGTTGCGCCCCTTGTGAGCCGTCGAAACCATGGCGTGCGGCAAGGGGAACCCGTTGATGTCGAGCTTGGCACAGGCGTCGTAGAACACCTTCGCGAACTTCGTGGGCGGCAGCGGCGGGCTTGGGTAGGGTTTGCTGCGAGGTGGCGCGTACTTGTCCGCCCCGTCGAGGCCGGTGCAGCCGAACTCCCACTCGACCTTGCTCAGGTAGGGCTCGAGGTCGTCGTAAAGGAATGGCCAGTCAGCCAAGCTCGCGTCCGACAAGTCGCCGTGCAGAGTGCGCTGGATGAAGTCCGACGGCATCGGGCGGGGAAGCCAGCCCGCCCAATGTACAGTTCCGCCACCGACGAGCTGGGGGAGCGGCGAGAACGGGAACAACTCCGTGGGCGAGTCCTCGTCCTCCCGGACGGTCCGCGGCTTCAGCGTGGGATCGGGCCACAGAAAGTTCCGGTTGACGTATTTCAGCTCGTCCCCGGAATAGTCCTCCGGCTTCAGCCAGGGGCCCCGATCCAGGCCCACAACCTTGAACCCTGCCTCGCTCAGGACCTTGGCAGCCGTGGAGCCGGAGGCACCGCAGCCGACGATCACGGCGTCCACCGGCTCCGGTTTCGCGGCATGGTAGTTCATGGTCACCCCGGCGCCGTGACTGGAAGGTTCGGCCGCACCACGGCTCTACTCGGCTGCTGCGGCCTTCTGCGACGTCTGCTCCTCCGCCAGATAGCGGATGATCTCGCGGGCGAAGGCGGGCAGGTCCGGCGGGGTCCGCGAGGTGATCACGTTGCCGTCAATCACCACCTCTTCGTCCACCCAAGTGCCGCCGGCATTCTCGACATCGACGCGGATCGGGTCGTATCCCGTTGCCCGGCGCCCGTTTACGGCCCCCGCAGACACGAGCATCCAGCCGCCATGGCAGATAGCGGCGACCAGCTTGCCATCCTCGTAGACGTCCTTGACGAGATCGACCATGGGTCGGCTGAGGCGCATGTAGTCGGGCGCGAAGCCGCCCGGCACGATAACCGCGTCAAATTCGTCGGCGCTGACCTCATCCGCCGACTTGTCGGCGTCGATCAGGTAACCTAGCTTGCTGCCGAAGGTCGTCTTGCGGCCACTGCCGACGGTCACCACCGTGGCGCCCGCCTCCTGCAGCCGCAGGTTCGGGTACCAGACCTCCAGTTCCTGATATTCCTCCTCGACGAGGAGAGCCACTCGCTTGCCAGTCAGATCCATCTGAGCCTCCGTATAAGGGAAAGCGGGCGCCGGCAATCACGTCCGGCGCCCGTTCCCGCTTCTATCCGGAAATTTCCTCGGCGCCTAACGCCCACGTCACGTACGCGTCGGCGTATTCGACGTTGGTCTTGTCAACCACCTTGGTCGGCTGATTATGCAGCCTGCCGACGGTGTGCTGCAAGACGACGAGCTCGAACGCCATCCGCACCGACTCCAGACCCTGATCGACCGTACCCACGTCGATTGTCGCGGTGAGCCGGCCGTCGCGGATTTCCTGGTAGCCCGAGCGCAGGCCGTCGGCGCCGATGGTGAGAATTCCGTCGGTGCCGTCCCAATGCTTGAGCCCGAGCGACGAGATCGCGAGAGAGGCGCCCAGGCCCATCTCCTCGTTCTCGCCGTAGACGGCGTTTACGTTGGGATTGGCACTCAGGAGGTTCTGTGCAGCGGCGAAGCCCTTGTCCCGGACATAGCCGCCGTCTGCCTTGCCGACGATCTCGAGACCCGGATAACTCTCGAGCGCGAGCTTCAGCCCGTTGTCGCGGGATTCCGCCCAGTGGCCGGACGGCCCCCAGACCTGAAGCATCTTGCCCTCGCCACCGAGCTGCTTGGCGATGTACTCGCCGGCGATGTATCCAGCCTGGAGAGCGTTGTTGTAACCGACGGCTGTATCCGACTGCACCTCGTCGATCGGCCAGAGCTCCATCGGCATGTTGAGCTGGATGATCCGTGTGCCCTTTGCCCGCGCGTCCGAGAACACCTTCTGCATGGCTTTGAAGTCGCCCGCCGTGCAGATAATGATGGCGTCCATGCCGGCCGTAACCCAGTTCTGGATCAGGTCGAAGTGTTCCTCGACGGTATCGAAGTCGCCGGTCGGCGCCGCCCTGTGCCATGACCACTGGACACCGAAGCGCTCGGTGTATTCGTGGCACTTGCGCCAGCACGCATGCTCGATCTCGTCGAAGAACTCGGAGAGAACGGGCGGCGTGAAGCCGACCTTCAGGGTCCTCCCCTCGGCCATCGAGCGGATGATCGCGTCATATTCGGGAATCGCGAACCCGCCGCTCAAATGACTGTCGGCCACCGCCGGGCTGCTACCGCCGGCAACCCCGCCGGCGACGAGGCCCGCGCCGGCGGTCGCTACTGCCGCGCCCTTCATCACCGAACGCCGCGTCACGGTGTTGGGCGCATTCTCCATGTCGTACCACTTGCTGGGAATTCGTCTCCTAGCCATGCCTGTCACTCCCTTTCTGCTCGTTGTGCGGACGCTCGGCGACACTCGCTCACGTCAGGTCGATGAACTCCTTGCTGGTCCGAACGTCTCCGTAATTCATCTGGATATTGCGCAGCGCCTCCCAGTGCTGCCCGGTTCCCATGGGTTGCCCCTGGCCTGAATGGGGAATCGAGGTGGTGCAATCCGCAAGCACCACCATCTTGTAGGTCTTGTTCCAGCCGTCGATGCAGGTCGCATGCGCGCAGTTGGCGCTGGTCACGCCGGCGATCACGACGGTGTCGCAGCCCAGCTCCCGCAGATACTCGTCGAACTCGGTGTTGTAGAACGAGCTGAAGCGGCTCTTTCGCATGAGGATTTCGTTGTCGGCCGGCTTGATCGCGTTGTCGAGCTCGGCATCACGTCCTCCCCAGGTCGCCGGCGAGTCCGGGGTCCCCGGATTCATGCCTGGCCACTTGAGGGCGCAGATGCCCTTGTCGGCACCGTCGCCGCGCAGGCCCCACGCGGAATAGAACACCGGGATGCCGATCGAACGGCAGTGGTCGATGACCCGGCAGATCGGCTCGATGACGTCCTTGCCTTCCGGCGCACCGGCGACGCTCGGGATATAGGCGGCCCCGGCGGGATCCACACAGAGCTTCTGGATGTCCATCGCCAACAGAGCGGTTCGCGACGTGTCGAATTCCGGCGCCACGAAGGCGTCGCGCGAGACGACCTCATCGAGATGCTCGTAGGTGTAGTCGAGTGAAGACACGCCCATTCCTCCCTCATTGGTGCAGGGACGCGATCCTTCCGAGGCGTCCGCATTCACGATCATATAGAAATATTTTGCATCAGACATCAGATATGGTACGCTGTCAAGCATCATGTCATCGGGTGTGTACACTCAATTCGACGCACACCCTGGTGCGGTATCCGACGGGACCGGTCGGGTGCTGCGTCCGCAACAGCATCGGGGCGGCGGGTCAGCGGCTCACTGCCAGGAGGTGACGGCGCTTGTTTGAGAAGAGCTCGCTCGGAGAACAGGTTGCCGAAGCGCTGAAGGACGAAATCCTGTCCGGGCGCCTCGCCCCGAGGCAGCGGATCGACATAGGCAGATACGCGTCGAGCTGGAATGTCAGCTCGACGCCGATGCGCGATGCGGTGAAGCGGCTGGAGGCGGCCGGCCTCGTCGAGGTCTCGCCCCGGCGCGGCGTGTTCGTCTCCGAGATCGACCGACAGGAGCTGCGCGAGATCTTCGAGCTGCGGACAGCCCTCGAAAGCCTGGCGATACGATCGGCGACCGCGCGGATGCCGGAAGCCGAGGCGGAAAGGGCGCTCAGCCTCTACAGGTCGGCCAAGGAAGCGCCCGACGAGCAGGATCGCGAGCATATCCTGCGCGACATCGATGCGCTAATCCACGATCTCGCCGTCGAGTACTGCGGCAATCGCCGGCTCATCGAGCTCATCGAGAATCTCCGGGCACTGATCAACTGGAGCCGAAGCACGCTGATCAGCCATCTAGAACGCCCCTACGCAGAGGCACTGCCGGAGCATATCGAGATCGCCGAGGCACTATGCGCGCGCGATGGCGAAAGGGCCGCTGCGGCCATGCGGACACATCTGGAAAACTCTTACAACCGGATCGCGATGGTCCTCGACGGGAGAGCGGCCGCACACACCGACGAAAGGATCGCTGGTGCGGATCAGCAAGGTTGAGACATTCATCCTGCGCGTCCCGCTGGGATCCAAGACCTTCCGCTCGTCACAGGCCAAGTTTCCCGAGCGCAACTCGCTACTCGTTCAGGTCACGACCAGCGACGGCATCGTCGGCTGGGGCGAGGGCGGCCAATACGGCCCTCCGGGGCCGGTGGCGGCGTGCATCGATAGGGTGCTCGCTCCGCTGATCGTCGAGCGCCCGTTCTGCGAGCCGGTGAGGCTATGGGAGCAACTCTACACCCACAGCCGCGATTTTGGCCAGAAAGGCACCTATATCGAGGCATTGAGCGCGCTCGACATCGCCCATTGGGACATTTGGGGAAAGGCGCTCGGCCAACCGATCCACGCCCTCCTCGGCGGCGCCTTTCGCGACAGGGTCCATGCCTACGCAACTGGCTGCTACTATCCCGAAGACATCGGCACCGGCGCCGCGATGCTCGATGCCCTCGCGGCCGAGGCCGAGGAGCACATCCGCTCAGGCTTCTCCACACTCAAGATGAAGATCGGCCTGCTGTCGATCGCGCAAGACGGCAAGCGAGTTGCTGCTGTGCGCGAGGCGATCGGGCCGGATGTCGCACTGCTCGTGGATGCCAATCACGCGTACAACGCGGCGGGCGCCATCCGCATGGGTCGCGAGTTGGAGCGTTGGCAGGTGGGCTGGTTCGAAGAGCCGGTGGTGCCGGAAGACCGTGCCGGCTACCGCCGGGTGCGGGACGCGCTCTCCATCCCCGTAGCCGGTGGCGAGTGCGAGTTCACGCGCTACGGCTTCCGCGATCTTTTCGAAGGCGAATGCGTCGACATTGCCCAACCCGACCTCTGCGTCTGCGGCGGGTACTCGGAGTGGTTGAAGATCCAGGCTCTGGCCTCGGCGCACAGCGTGCTGACCATTCCCCACGTCTGGGGCTCAGGTGTCGCGCTCGCGACCGCGCTGCATGCGCTCGCTGTGGTGCCGCCGACGCCGCACACCGACAACCCGGTGCCGATCGAGAACGAGCCGGTGGTCGAGTACGACCGGCAGCCCAATTCCCTGCGCGACGAGCTACTTGTGGAGACCATCGCGCTGGAGGACGGCTGCCTCGCCGTGCCCAGTGGCCACGGCCTCGGTATCACGGTAAACGACGAGGTAGTCAGCAGGTATCGAACCGAGGCTTGATGGAGCACTGAAGCCACGTCAGCAAAGGACGAACGGTGAGGTTCTCTCCGCCGGATACGGCCCGCGCAACGAAGCCGCCATTCGGCCCCTGTCCCTTTGGCACCGACCCCATCGCCGATAATGTCGAAGACGCCGTCCGCGTCCGGACCAGTCGGTCTGGCTGGACGAGAGCTCGTCGGGCTGAAACCGGAGCCTGCCGATGATTGACTTGATCGCAATCGGAGAGCCGCTCGTCGAGCTGGCCGCAGAGTCCACCGGCCGGTTGGGCGATGTGGAACGTTTCCGGCGCGGCTGGGGCGGAGACACGGCAAATTGTCTGCTGGCCGCCGCCCGCCTAGGCGGGGCCTGCGGCTATGTCACGCGGGTCGGCGACGACGAATTCGGTCGCGCCTTCGTCGCCCTTCTTGAGCGCAACGGCATCGATGCCAGCCAGGTAGGAATCGACGCGGCGCACCACACCGGCGTTTATTTGTGTCCTACACAGACGAACGACAGCACCGGTTCACGTACCTTCGCCGCGATTCGGCGGCGAGTCATCTTGCCGGTGGCGATATCGATCCCCTCTATATCGGAGGCGCCCGCGTCCTGCACGCGAGCGGCATCTCGCAGGCGATTTCGCGCCCCTCCGCAGACGCAGTCGAGACGGCGATGACTATCGCGCGTGCTGCTGGCACGACGGTGAGTTATGACGCCAACGTGCGCCCGGCGCTCGGGACCGCAGAGAGCCTGCGAGGCAATTTCGCGCAGGCGCTTTCGCTCGCTGACATCGTTTTCGTGAGCGAGGAGGATATCGCATACCTCTACGACGACTCCCCGGTCGAGGTCGCCCTCGACCGGATTCTGGGCGAGCAGCCCACGCTCGCCATCGCTAAGCTGGGCGCACGCGGTTGCCTCATTGGTGGTGACGCCGGCACCCGATTGTACGTGCCCGGCTGGACAGTCGAGGCGATCGATGCGACCGGCGCGGGCGATGCCTTCAGCGCCGGGTTCATTCTGTCGTGGCTGCGGGGCGCAGCGCCCGACGAAGCGGGACGGTTTGCAAACGCAGTCGGCGCCTTGACCACGACCGGTGTCGGCGCCATCGCCCCCCAGCCCAACCGCAACCAAGTGGCGGCGTTCATGGAGCGGCAGACACAGGAGCGCCGAGCGACGTGATGGGCGCGTTGAACCATCCGTCGCCGGTGGAGGACAAGAAGTTGGACGCGGACGCGCGATAGCAGCAACCAGCGGGCACCTTCCCGCTCTCCCAGCCCGAAGTATGTCCAAGTATTTTCCGTCATCGACGCTCACCGGCGGACGGGGCTAAATCTTTCCTGCTTATCCCTGATCCTCATCCAGTGATGAGGGTTTGGTACGGCATGGGGCTGGTTCGAGCGGCGCTGTGGACGAAGACAATTTGCCGAACGTGCTGACAAGAGAACTACAGTTCACGCGTCAAGCGAGTGGTCATCGTCTGCTTCGATATCTGACGTCAGCGCATTAAGTGGCAGTCAGCGATTCCTGCAAGAGAATGTCGCCCCGCATGGCTGGTCCGATGATGAACGGACGCAGCGCGACTGAGATCATTATAGTTCGTATCAAACCAATGGGTTTAGAGCCTTTCGACGTTAGCGCTCGGCGTGGACGGCGATGCCGGCGTCCGCGTTGCTGCAGCTCACGCCATTGCGAACGCGTTCGGGGAGCGCCGGGCCAATCCACTTTCGTGAGGCTCAAAGCGATTGCACCTCGACACTAAGCTGGGCACTATCGTCAAGTGGTGGGGTGCCACGCGATCCCAAATGCGTTGTTTGGGAACCTGAATGAGCGTTCGTAAACCGGGAGTCGGAAGTCTGAAGACGCGGCCTTGATCCGCGCAACCGCTCTCGCGCGTCCTGCGGGGCCAGCGAAAATGGAAAGGAGCGAGATGCCGATTTCCGTTGAAGGCTCCTATCCCTGGCCCTTCGATGGCCGCCTGGAGAAGGACAACACCGCCCTGCTGATCGTAGACATGCAGGTCGATTTCTGCGCGCCGGGCGGCTGGCTCGACCAACTTGGCGTCGATTTGACGGCACTCAGGCGGCCGCTAGATCCGCTCCGCCGCGTGTTGAATGCCTCGCGGAGTTCAGGCTTTCGCACGATCTACTTGCGGGAGAGTTATCGGCCAGACCTCTCCGATCTCAACCGCACAAAACTGTGGCGCACGACGCATCGAGGCGTGGCCATCGGAGCGAACGGCGCCAACGGGCGTGTCCTGGTTCGAGGCCAACCCGGTACCGACATCGTGCCGGAGCTTGCGCCGCAGTCCGGCGAGCCGGTAATCGACAAGCCGGGGATGAGTGGCTTCTACGCCAGCGAGCTCGAACAGGTGCTGCGTGGGCAGGGAATAAGAAACCTAATCGTAGGCGGCGTCACGGCCGAGGGCAGTGTGCAAGCCACGTTGCGCGACGCCAACGACCGCGGATACGAGTGCTTGCTGCTGGAAGACTGTTGCGGCGCCGCCGTACCGCAAGACGGCAAGGCGACCCTGGAAATGCTAAGCATTCTCAACGGGCTTTACGGCTCCATCGCGCACTCGGCAGCACTCTTAAAGGCGATCGAATGATGCAAAGTCGGACGGCATATGCCCGCATCTCGGCCGATCCCTACGACTGGCCCTCCGACGGCACTCTCGAGCCGACAAACACGGGTCTGATCGTCATCGACATGCAGATGGACTTTTGCGGCTACGGTGGCTACTGCGACCAGATGGGGATCGACATGTCACTCACTCGCAGGCCGATCGAGCCCTTGCAAATGGTGCTCGAACGAATGCGCGCGCACGATTTTCATATCCTGCATACCCGCGAGGGACACCGGGCGGACTTGTCGGACCTTAACAAGAACAAGCGCTGGCGCTCCGCCCGTAACGGCGCCGAAATCGGATCGCAAGGTCCCCTCGGCCGCATCCTGGTGCGCGGTGAGCCGGGTTGGGAAATCGTGCCAGAACTCGCCCCCCAGCCGGGAGAGCCCATCATTGACAAGCCTGGCAAGGGCAGCTTCTACGCAACTGATCTGGATCAGATTCTTCGGCAACGTGGAATTCGCAATCTGATCTTCGCAGGGGTAACGACCGATTGTTGCGTCTACACGACGCTGCGTGGTGCCAACGATCGCGGCTACGAATGCCTGCTGCTTGAAGATTGCTGCGCCGCTTCGGAGGTCGCGAATCACGAAGCAGTCGTTCGCATCACCAAGTCCAATGGCGGGCAGTTGGGCGCCGTATCCTCATCGGAGCACGTCCTCGAAACTGTCGTCTAGGCACACGAAAAGGGGGTGTGATTCTCGTATGGCGATATGCCAGTCGTGATGGCGCTAAAGGATATGGGCTGGTTCATTTTGGTCAAGTAGCGAGTGCCAGGACTTCGGTTGGGCTGATGTTGTCGTTAGCTGGTCCGGATCGGGCGTCCATGAGCGCATCCCATGCCCGGTCGAAGAGGCCGGATTTGATCAGGGCGCGGAAGGTCAGAACCGCCTGCCCGCCGTCGATCCGCCAGCGCATGCCCGAGCGTTTCAAGCGCTGCGCGACGAGGGTCTTGCAGGCCGCCTCGACCACACCCGAGCCGATGGCGATGCCCTCTTCCTTCAGGGCGTGGTAGCGCATCCGATGGCGGTGCTTTCGGAAGAAGGCCAGCTCGCGCTCGATCTCGGCCGGGTCCCCCTTTGCCCTGTCCAGGAGGTAGCGCAGTGCCCGGATCACCTTGTCGACGCCGCGGGGGTCGTGGCGCAGGATTTCGCGGTGCTTCTCGAACCAGTGGCGCGCCACCGCATGGTCAGAGGCCACGCGGAGATGCTCGCAAGCGTGCCAGAAGTCGATGACCTCGGTCTCGGGCGAGAGGCTTTCGAGGAAGGTCCAGTTGTCGGCGGCCCCGTCGGCGACGGCGCCGATCCTGATCTTCGGGCTCACACGGCGGATATGGGCGACCTCGCTTGCAAGTTGCGCTTTCAGCGCGGCCTTGCCGCTCTCGGGCATACGGCCGAGATAGAGGGTCTTCAGCCGTTGGCCCTCGGCGTCGTGGAAGGAGACCGTGCCGCAAGAGGCCTCGCGCCAGCACGCCTCGGCACGGCCGTCCTCGCCGGCCCGCAGCGCCACCATGACGCCGTCAAGGGAGACGGACGCGGTGACCGCATCGGGCGGTATGCCCTGGGTTTCACGGATGCTGGCCAGCGTCTCCGGGGCGACGCTCTCCCAGTGCTCATGCATGCTCAGGGCCAGGCGCTGCAGCGTGCTCACCGACGGCGTCATTCCGCCCATTTTCGCGAAGAACTCCTCCGCTTCACGCGGCGTACAGTGGCCCATCATCATCAGCCCGAGCTGCGCCGCCGGCCGCGTCAGGTAGTCGTCGATGAGGCCCAGGCTCTCGTCCACCGGCACCAGCGACGTGCTGCTCGCGCCGCTGCGATAGCGCGCACGCCGATAGGTCACGGGACCGAGCGTCGTCATGATCGTCTTCGGCGTCGCCGCCACCCGGACCCAGCTCTGTCCGTCGCGCTCGATCCGGCTCGCACCGTCGTCGCGGCTCTCGGCGAAGGCCCCAAGGAGCTTGCAACCCAAGCCGTTCATGGCGTCCCGCAGCCCCGTCTCAACCGTTTCGAACGTCTCGGCAGACGGGTCAGACCCAGCCTGTTCGCGACAGAACTCCACCACCTGGGCGACCGCTTCGGCGACTTCGGCAGGCAGGCCCAAAAGGTCGATGGACGAGGCGATGAGAGACTGCGACACTGGCATGGGAACGCTCCTGATGTTGGGTCTGATGTTGGGTTGTCGGCGCGGCATCCTACCGCATCTCGCGGTGCGGAGCGTTCCCACCCACCACTGCTGGATGCCGCCGTTGTGACAAAATCCGGCCCTGCACCGGCCGATTGTCACGAAAACCCGATTCTGGCTGCCTACGGCCACCCGCCAATCGCGCTAAATCAATGACTTACGATCGCCATGCCAGACCTACACCCCGAAAAGGAGCGGCGCGGTGGGTAATTCCTAGCCACGGCGCCTCGTTAGTCAAGGTGCAGCTCAGGGCGAATTTGTCCAAGCCTGATTTTTGAGTTCTGCGCTACGAGTTGACCTTGGGTCTGGTCAGCGCGCGCCAACCCTGCTATGGATTGAGGCGACTGGATTCGCGGTGTTCTGCTGCGGATCGGCTTCGAGCAGGGGGACGGTTTCTACGGTGGATCTTTCCGAGGTCGATGTCGCTGCTGTCCGGCCGGAGGACGAGGCCCGGTTCCGCGCGCTGATGGAGGGGCATCACTACCTGGGTGCGTCTGCGAAGGTGGGGGCGACGGCGTGGTACGTCGCCCATCGGCGCGGCGAGTGGCTGGCGCTGGCCGTGTTTTCGGCTGCGGCGCGCAAGTGCCGGGCGCGGGACGAGTGGATCGGCTGGGACTTCCGCACGCAGCACGGGCGGCTGCATCTGATCGCGAACAACGCGCGCTTCCTGATCCTGCCGGGACGGGGTGTTCCGAACCTCGGCTCGCGGGTGCTGGGGCTTTGCGCGCGGCGCTTGGCGCGCGACTGGCCGGCCCGCTTCGGCCACCCCGTGCTGATGCTGGAAACATTCGTGGACGCGGCGAGGTTCCGGGGCACGGTCTACCGGGCGGCTGGATGGCTGGCGGTCGGCCAGACCCGCGGCTTCCGGCGCCACCGCTCGGGCTATGTCGCCGGCTCGACGCCGAAGCTTGTGCTGCTGCGCCCCCTGGTTCCCGACGCCTGCCGCCGGCTGTCCGCTGCCGGGCTGGATCGGGAGTTGTGGAAGAAAGGAGTTCCGAGAACCATGATCAGCGCCGCTCAGCAAGAGTCGCTCTACGCCTACTTCAAGGACATCGACGACCCCCGCACGCGCAAGGGACGGCGGCATTCGCTGCCCAGCGTGCTCGCGCTTGCGAGTGGCGCGACGCTCTGCGGCATGCGAGGCTGGAAGGCCATCTCCGAGTGGGTCGACGATCTCGGCGAGAAGGCGCTGGCCCGCTTCGGCGTGCGGCTGCGCGACGGGGTGCGCCGGCCGCCTTCGATGTCGACCATCCGCAATGTGGTGATCCGGGTGGACCCGGACCAGTTGGACGAGGCGTTGCGCAAGTGGCAGGAGGCCCACGGCTCAGGCGACGCGGCGCTTGCCATCGACGGCAAGACCCTGAGGGGGGCCATCGACGAGGACGGGACCCAGGCTCATGTCATGAGCGCGGTCGGGCACGAGACCAAGGCCACGCTCGCCCAAAAAAACTTCTCCTGAAAGTCGGGGCCGACGAGGAGACAAAGCGCACCAACGAGATCGGCACCGTGACGGCGCTGGTGGACCTGATCCCGAACATCGCGGGCAAGACGGTCACGACGGACGCGCTGCTAACCCAGCGCAAGTTCGCCCGCTACCTGCTCGACCGGGGCGCGCACTTCATGTTCATCGTGAAAGGGAACCAGAAGACCATGCGGGACGATGTGACGCTGCTCTTCGAAGAGGCGCCGGAGCGTGAGCCCGACTTCGAGGAGGAGGCCGCGCTGTCGCACGGACGCATCGAGCAGCGGGCAATCTGGACGAGCACGGAGTTGAACGGCTTTCTCGACTTCCCGGGCGTCGGCCAGGTCTTCATGATCGAGCGCTCCCGCCAGGACAAGAAGACCGGCGAGACCGGCACCGAGACCGCCTACGGGATCTCCAGCCACACGCCCGGCACGGCCAACGCGCAGAGCCTGCTCGCCCTCAACCGCGGCCACTGGTGCATCGAGAACAGCTCGCACCACTGCCTCGACTGGACCTGGGACGAGGACCGCAGCCGCATACGCACAGGCTTCGGCCCCGAGAACATGACCCGCCTGCGGCGCTTCGCCATCGGCCTGATCAAGGGCCGGGGGCTCGAGGTCGCCTCGACCGTGCGCAGGCTCGCCCGCAACGTCCGCGCCGTCCTCGACTTCCTGAAAATGACCGGGAACACCCAGCCGAGGACCGCAAAGCGCGCCGCGCCGGCCTGAACCCCGGCGCCCGGCAAGCCGGGCGCAAAGATCGTACCTGCCCTCGCTCCCGACCACGCCGGTGGCGCGATCCATCATGTCGGGGCACCGCCAAATCGCGACGGCACCGCCCGCACCGCCCACACGGTAATGCCAGAACCGTCTGACCGAACCGGATGCTCGGCCAGACCCCGCCGCAAACCCCGCAACAAAGCCGATCCGCACAACCCGTGGCCAGAACTCAACTGCCTACCAGCCGCTTGGACAAATTTGCCCTGAGGTGCAGCTGCTGCCTCCAGATAGGTTACGTACTCTTGAACTCGGTCCAGGCCTCGCCCCACTCCTCTGCACTCTGCTGGACCGGAAGACCGCGCGCAAATATATTGCCCTCTCTGTATTCGTCGACAATGTTGCGCGAGTCGAAATGGTGGCGCAGCCGAGTTGCCCACTCCGGCATCCGCTCGTTGAGAAGCTTCCAACCTTCCTTGTTGGGAATGTTGCGGGCAAAGGCCGGCAAGGTCGCGGCCCTGATCTGCCCCTCGGGTGAGGCGACGTAACGAATCCACTCTACCGCGAGCTCGGGAGTCTTCGCAGTCTTCGCCACCGCCCAGGAGTCACTCCACATGACGCCGCCTTCCTTGGGAACATTCGCGGCAATGGGCAGGCCTCCCGCCTGTAGAATTTGAGCGACCCAGTCGCCGATTCCAGGCGAGATCCACATCTCCCCGTTCGTGAAGGACGAGAAGACGTCCGCCATGCTCAAGAAGGCTCCTTCCTGCGATTGCAGCGAGTTCAGGGTTTCCTTCAGCTTGGCGAAGGCGGCGTCATCGATGTCGTAGGGTGGCCGATTGCCGTTGTAGAGGCTCAGGCAGCCCATGTTCGGCAGATACCAATCGAACCAACCGAACTTGCCCTTGACCTTGGGGTCCCAAAGAATCTCGTAGGAAGCGACATCGGCCTCTGTCAATTTGTCCGAGTTGTATGCGAGACCGATGTAGCCGAACGAGGTGAGCACCGCATACATCTGGCCGTCACTCCAGTGAGGCTCAAAGCGTTGAAACTCTGGCCAATAGTGATCGAAGTGATAGTTAGCGGGATCCAGCGGGACGATCTGGTCCGCCGCCCGTAGCTGCGTAAGGTATTCGTGGTCGGAAAGGATAAGGTCGAAGGAGCCCGGCGGCGTCTGGGCGAGAACCGCCATCATGGCTTCGCCTCCGATATACTCCTTCACGACCACCTTGGCGCCGGTGCGCTCCTCAAACATGGTCGTGACGTGAGGATCGCCCCAACCGGGCCAGCTGAGAATGTTCAACTCCACACCCTCGTAGGACTTGGCCCGTGCACGCCGGATCGTCGAAACGCCCGTCGCGAGCGCTGCGATACCGGCGCCCGCAGCAACCTGCTTTAGAAAGCGACGACGCGTTGTGCCGCGACTCCCAGTCGTCTTAATGGCGCTTTTCATGGTGACCTCCCTTCGCTGGCGATTATTGGATTCTTATTGAATGTCCAATCCTAACCCGAACTGCCGGGGGGGTGCACTCCGCTTTGTGATGAGTTAAGAAATGCCATGTATCCGCTACGATGTCTGTTTCCTGTATCAGGAAACAGACGGAGTCGGGCATGGCAGCGCAGGTTCACAACGATCTCGCCGAACAGCGCGGGAAGTTGCTCGAAGAACTCGCGGGCATCGGCGATCTCCGCCAGGGGTCGCTGAGGGCACAGAATAGAAAATGCGGAAAGCCCAACTGCCACTGCGCGCGCACTCGGTAAGCGATCAACAACTTGCTCCCTGCTTCCAGCGCCGTCCAGACCCAGATACGGTCGAGGTGAGCGACGGCAAGGCGGGCGATGGCAGCGTGGACGCGGCCATCGACGCCAGCATAGCCGTGACGACAAATCTGACAGACATGGAGCCGCTCCTTGCGCCGGCCACGCCGACGGCATCGGGCGCGATCGACAGCCTGACGGTGACGTGGGCCGCGCCTGACAATGTGGGCCGTCCGGCGATTGTCGGCTATGCGCTGCAATACCGGCAGCAGGGCAGCAGCGCGTTCACCGCCTGGACGCGCACCGGGAACAGGCTGACCGAGACGATCACCGGCCTGGACGCTGGCACGGTAGCCTTCCTTCGCCGCCATCAGCATGACTGCGCGGTTGAGGTGAGGCCGATCTGGCTTGCCGAGGACTGGCGCGGCTGGAAGCGCGTCCCGAAGGCGGGGCGCGCCCTACCAGCGAAGCAGGCTTCGGAGCATCACCCCGTGCTCGGCGCCGTTATCGTTCGCCGGCTCGCGGCGCACCGCGTCAAGACTGACCTCGAAGCCGAAGGCGTTGGGCGCCGCCGGGTTCAGCCGCCATTCGATGCGCCAGTCGCGCGCCGCCTCCGACATCCCGAACCCGACATTCGGCGTGCCCGTGAAGCGGTCCCCGAACACCGGCAGGCCGTAGCCGAATTCCGTGTCCAGCCGGTTCGACGGAGCTGCCTTGCCGTTCGCCGCCAGCACGACATAGCCCAGGGACACCGTCCATTCTCGGACATCGAAGGTATAGCCGAGCCTCGGATCATCCGCCGCACCGCCGCCGAACCCGAAGGCGACGTCATCGGCCGCGTAGCTCAGCCGCAAGTCGAAGCAACTTGCGACGCCCCCGAACTCGACGCCGATCCCGATCAGCCACGGATTCAAAGTGCGCTCCGCGCCTCTCGACCCAGCGATATCGAAGGCCCGGTTGATGTGCCGTGCCTCGATCTCGGCGTCGACCCAGCGAGTGCCGGCGATCAGGTAGAGCGATCGCGCCGGCCCCAGGATGTTGCTCGGCGTGCAATTGTGACCCCCCAGTATCGAGCCACTTCAATAGCTTATCGCGCCGATCGGCGTGCAACCGACGTGCCGAACAACAAGAGGATGATCAGGCGCCGTTGCTGACGCCCTTTGCGGCGTGAAGGTCCGCTCTGATGCTGGCGGCGATCCCCGCAGCCGACTCCCTGACGGAGTCCCGCGCCAAATGCGCGTAGCGCGCCGTCGTCTCGACCTGAGTGTGCCCGAGAAGTTTCCCAATCACCGGCAGGCTCTCCCCGAGCGCCAGCGCTCGGCTGGCATACGAATGCCGTAGGTCATGAAGCCTTACATCCTCGAGGTCCGCCCGCTTCCGCACCGTCTCCCACGCGTCGCTCAGGTCCCGCATGTGCGTGCCCCGCTTCCTGCCAACAATCACCCACGGGTTGCCGCGAACGCGCGGCAGGTCAGCCAGAATCTTCACCGCCGCAGGAGGCAGGCAAACCGAACGCGCCCCCGTCTTGCTATCGGCAAGGCTCAACTCGCCCCCGTCCAGATCCACATCGGCCCAGCGCAGCGTCAGGATTTCGTTCCGCCGACATCCTGTGAGCAGCAGAAGCCGGATCGCCGCAACCGCGTACATCGACGCGCCGCCTTCGTCCTTCGCCTCTCTCAGCACCCGGCCCAATCGACGCAGCTCCTCTTCGGTCAGAAACCTCTCGCGCGGGCGTTCCCTGTACTTCACCACGTATCGGCATGGGTTGGCTCCCTCGGGAATCAGGCCCAACGCCTCCCCCATGGCGAACAGCCGGGACAACACGTCCACCGAACGGTTCGCCGTCGAGGGAACGTCCCGCAGCGCGTAGTGCAGGTCCGTGACGTGCTTGCGCCCCACCGCCGCAAGGGACATGTCACCGAACATCGGCACGATGTGTCTCCTGTTGACCGAGCTGTAGGCCTCTGCCGTCCTTGGCTTGCAGCGCACCGCCACGTGTTCGTCGAGGTAGCGCTCGGCAACCTCGGCCACCGTGGGACCGGTCTTCCGTGAAGCCACCATCGGCTCATGGACTGCCCGGGCAGTGCGGCCGGCGGAGCGTGTCGTCGGACGACCGGGCAACCTATTCCCCGAGCGCCGCGCGCACGAGATCTCTGCCGTAGTCCGCTTCGGCAGCCGACAGCGACACCTTGCCGCCGCGAAGATCTGCTGCGAGCAGGTGCGGCTCTCGCGCGGCCGGCGCGCCATGGCCGCCGCCGCCCGGCGTTTCGATCCGCACGCTCTCGCCCGGCGCGAGGGTGGTGCCCGCTATTTTCGAGGGAAGCGTCTCCTCGCGATCGGTGCCGGGGTTGCGGATCAGCCGGGCGGTGCGTCCCTCTCCCCCGCCCTCAAGGCCGGGTGCGGGAAACTCGTGCCCGTCCGAGCGGGCGGAAAAGACGATCCCTTCAGTCACGGCGCGAACCTGACGGGCGATGCCGAGCCCGCCGCGATGGACGCCGGCACCGCCTGAATCCGGAATCAGCGCGTACTCATCGACCAACAGACCATATTCGTGCTCGAGCGCCTCGATCGGCAGGTTGGAGGTGTTGGTCATGTGCACCTGAACGCCGTCCATGCCGTCGTTGAGCGCGGTGGCACCAGCGCCGCCGCCCACGGTCTCCAGATAGACGAACTGTCCGTCACCCGCCGGGCGCGTACCGGAAAAACAGACGGCCGGCACGACGTCCTGCCCCGCCGCCAGTCCTCGATCCGGCGGCAGCAGCGCGCCGAGCGCGCCGATGACGGCCCGCGCGATCTTGTTGGCTGTGATGCTTCGGGCGCCGACGGCCGCCGGATGACAGGGGCGGACGATGGTGCCTTCGGGCGCGGCGATTTGCACGGGCGCGAACAATCCCTGATTGGGCATCAGTCCGCGATCGAGGAGGGTCTTGACGACGTAGTACACCGTGGCCCGCAGGGCGCTGAAGGGCACGTTCATCGCGCCCCGTGCTTCACCGCTCGATCCCTCGAAGTCCACGCTCAATCGGGGGCCGGCGATATGTGTCGTCGCGACAATCCTGACGGGATCGCCCCCGAGGCCGTCGTCGTCCATGAACGCGACGTGGGTACTCTCCCCGTCGGGCAGCGCGGCGATCCGACCGGCGAGGCGTCGGGCGGTGTAGCTCAACAGGTCCTCGATCGCACGGCGTATGGTCTCTGCGCCCATGTGGTCGAGCAACAGGCGGGCCATCGCGGCGCCGTGATCATTGCTGGCGAGCTGAACGCCGAGGTCGAGCCGGCGCTCCTCGGGATCGCGAGTGTTGGTGGCGATCAGCCGGATAAGCTCGTCGTCCGTTTCGCCCGCGCGGCGAATGCGACACAGCGGAATGCGGATGCCCTCCTGAAAGATGCTCGTGGCACCGCCGCTGATGGAGCCGGGGACCAAGCCGCCGACATCGGCGTGGTGCGCGATGCAGGCGGTGTAGAAGGCGAGGGCGCCCTTGTGGAAGACCGGCGTGACGATGGTGATGTCAGGAAGGTGGGTGCCGCCGGCGAGGTAGGGGTCGTTGAAGATGAAGGCATCGCCGTCTTCCATGTCGGCGGGATCGATTTCGGCGTGCAGTGACTCGATGGCACCCAACAGGGAGCCGAGATGCAGCGGCGCGTGATCTGTCTGCGCCAGGATTCGGCCCTGGGCGTCGAACAGGCCGACGGTGCAGTCGCGCCGCTCCTTTATGTTGGTCGAGAACGAGGCGCGGACCAGGGTGTTCAGCATGTCGTCCACGATCGACATGAGGCGGCTGCTGAATACCTCCATGGCGATCGGGTCGACGAGGTGTTCGGCCGTTCCGGGCAGCGGTGGGTTTGTTCCGACGGCCATCATTCGGAAGGCTCGATGATCAGGTTGCCCGCTTCGTCGGTGCGCCCGCGCTGCCCAGGCTGAACGATCGCTGTCGAGCTCATCTCCTCGACGACCGCCGGTCCTTCCACTATCGCATCGGCGCCGATTGCCTCACGCGAGTAGACGGGCGTCACACGCCAACCTTCCTCGAACCAGACGCTTCGCACTTCGGCCGCCTGCGGCTGGCCGCCGCCGGCGTACGGGCGAGTGTCCGCCTTGACGACGGCACCGATGGCCTGGACCCGGCAGTTCACGATCTCGATGTCGCGATCGTGCACGAGGTAGCCGTGTTCGCTCCGGTGAGAGCGCGCGAAACCGTCGCGGAACATTTCAATGGAACAGCGCTTTCGATCTCCGAGGTCAACCCGAACCTCGTGGTTCTGCCCACGGTATCGCGCGTCGATCACGACGTGGAAGCGCCGTCGCTCGGCATCGACCCTCTCGGTCTCGAGCCAGGCGTCAGCCTCCTTAGTCATGGCTGCGATGCGGCGGTTGATGTCGGTCCAGGTCGTCTCGGTCAACGTGCAAATCTCGCTCCGCACGAAGTCGAGGCTGATGTCGGACGTGAGAATGCCGCGGGCGCACACGGTGCCGGCCTCGGGCGGGACGACGATGCGGGAAAGCCCGCACTCGCGCGCCACCTCGGCCGCATGAAGTGGGCCCGCGCCGCCGTACGCAAACAGGGCGACGTCGGCGACGTCATGGCCTCGCTCGGTGGAGATGGCGCGGATGGCTCGCGCCATGTTGGCGACGGCGATACGGATGATGCCGGCAGCAGCGGCGGTGGTGCCGATGGCAAGCGGTCGCGCGATCCGCTCCTCGATTGCGCGCGTGGCAGCGTCACGGTCAATCGCCAAGCTGCCCCCTGCCAGACCGCCGGCGCCGAGGCGTCCCAACGCCAGATTCGCGTCGGTCAGCGTCGGCTCGCTCCCTCCGAGCCCGTAGGCCACCGGGCCCGGCGCCGCCCCTGCGCTGCGCGGCCCGACCTTGAGCGCACCGGCATCGTCCACTGTAGCGATGCTGCCACCGCCGGCGCCGATGACGTGGATGTCGAGCATCGGCACGGCGATGGGAAAGCCGGCGACGAGGCGCCGGGTCGAGAAGCGCGGGGTGGAATCCCGTACCAGCGAGACGTCGGTGCTCGTACCGCCGACGTCGAAGGTCACGATATGCGGAAACCCCGCCTGCCTGGCCGCCTCCGTAGCCCCGATCACGCCTGCCGCCGGGCCGGACAGGCAGGTTCGAACGGGGAAGCGACGGGCGGTGTCGAGGGACATCATGCCGCCGTTGGAATGAATGGTATGCGGCGCAACGGAGACCCCGAGTTCCTGCAGGCGGCCCACCAGCGTCTCGAGGTAGCGTGACATCCGCGGCCCGATGTAGGGTAAGCGGTATCGGGCCCCCATACTTCCAGCGGATCTGATTTCGGGGCTGACTCTCCGCCTTGACCACGAGCCACACAGGAGAGATCGCGATGACAGATTCGATTTTGGCATCTGGCGACGGTGTCGCTGTTGCTTCGGTTGAGATCCCAGCTTCTGAGGGAGCCGCCCCGGCTCCGTCTGAGCCGGCCCCCATGCGACGCTGGCCGGACGATGAGAAGGCGCGGATTGTCTCGGAGAGCTTTGAGCCGGGCTCTTCGGTTGCGGCGGTCGCGCGCCGCCATGGCGTCAGCGATACGACCCTGACCAAGTGGCGGCGGCGCGCGCGGGAGGGAACTCTTCCGGGCGCTCGGATTGGTGGCTCTGCACCGCCATTTGTTCCCGTGGTGGTTGATAGCGTGACGTCCGAGCGGACGGTGGCGATCGAGGCGCTAGGCGTGGTCGTTCGCCTTCCGGTGGAGAGCGCGGTCGATCGGATTGTTGCGGTGGCCTCGGGCCTGGGCCGGGCGTCGTCATGATCGCGGCCCCCTCGCTTCGCATCGTGTTGGCGACGCGGCCGGTTGATTTTCGTCGCGGCCACGACGCGCTTGCGGCGACGGCGGCGGGGGAGCTGGACCTCGATATCTATTCCGGGGTGATCGTGATCTTCCGCTCGCGCCGCGGCGACAGGCTCAAGCTCCTTGCGTGGGACGGCAGCGGTCTGGTGATGACCTACAAGCGTCTGGAGCAGGGCCGCTTCGCCTGGCCTCGGATCGAGGATGGTGTGATGCGCCTTACGAAGGGCCAGTTCGAGGCCCTCTTCGAGGGTCTGGACTGGCGCCGGGTGAAGGCCCGCCCGGTTCGCCGCCCGCTGGCGGCGGAGTGAGGCGGCACGCAGGCGGGGCCGCAGATTTCGGTCGCGGTCCCGCCTGCACTTTTCCCTGGTCATGCATTGGCGAATCGGATTAAGGGGTGGCCCATGCCGAAGGTCACGCCCTCACCCCTCAGCAGCGCCGGTTCGCCGTCGCCTGCGGTGGTTTCGGCGGCGCTGGCGGCCCTGCATGCGGAGCTTGACGACGAGCGCGCGGCGCGCCGGGCGACGGAAGCAGCCCTATGCGAAGCGGAGCAGGCACGCGGCGCGGCGGAGGCGGCGAGGCAGACGGCGGAAGCGCGGGCGGCACGGCTGGAGGCCGAGAACGCGCAGAGCGCGGAGCAGATCAGCCGGCTTGAGCATCTCAACAAGGAGCTCAGGAAGGCGCTGTTCGGTCCGCGCTCCGAGAAGCTCGGCGAGGACGAGCGCCAGCTTACGTTCGAGGAGTTTTGGGCGGCGATCGCTGAAGCCGGCGGTCGGCCCGAGGCAGATGACCAGGAGCAGGACGAGGGGGCTGGCGGCAAGCGCCGGCGGCGCTCTTCCCGGGGGTCGCGCAGCGGGGTGCGCTTCGGGCCCCAGGTCGACCGGCGCGAGGAGGTGATCGAGCCGGACACGATCATGTGCCCCTGCGGCTGCGGCGAGATGACGAAGATCGGCGAGGACCGCAGCGAGCGGCTGGACTATGAGCCGGCGAAGTTCACCGTCATCGAGACCGTGCGCCCCCGCTACGCCTGCAACAAGTGCAAGGGGGGCGGGGTGGTGCAGTCGCCGGCGCCGGCCGCTCTGGTCGAGGGCGGCCTTCCCACCGAGGCTCTTCTGGCGCAGGTGCTGATCGCGAAGTACGGCGATCATTGCCCGCTCTATCGCCAGTCGCAGATCTACGAGCGCTCGGGGATCGAGGTTCACCGTGCGACGCTGGCGACGTGGGTGGGCCAGGCGTCGTTTCACCTGCGCCCCGTGGTCGCTTGCCTGGAGGATGAGCTGAAGAAGTCGGATCACCTGGGTCTGGACGAGACCACGATCCGCGTTCTCGACCCGGGCCGGGGCAAGACGAAGACGGGCTACATGTGGACCCTTGTGCGTGACGAGCGCCACTGGAGCGGCACGGACCCGCCGGGCGTCGTCTATCGCTATGCGCCCGGCCGCGGCGGCAAGTATGGCGCCGAGCTTATGGAGGGCTTTTCGGGGACGGTGCAGCTCGACGGCTACTCGGGCCACAACATCCTGGCGCGGCCGGACCGGGCGGAAGGCCCTGTGACGCGGGCCCTCTGTTGGGCGCATGTAAGACGGAAGCTGAAAGAGGTATACGACTCGAGCGCATCGCCGATCGCGCTGGCCGGTCTGAATCGGATCGCGAAGCTCTATGCGATCGAGAAGAAGATCCGGGGCAAGCCGCCGGCGGAGCGCCGCGCGATCCGTTGGGAGGAGTCGGCGCCGATCGTGAACACCTTCGGTGTCTGGCTCGACGAGCAGCGCTCGCGCGTCTCACCGCGCTCGCGTCTCGGCGAGAAGCTGACCTATATCGCCAACCAGTGGGACGGGCTGCTGGAGTTCCTGCACGACGGTCGTGTCGAGATCGACTCGAACCTGGTGGAAAACCGAATCCGGCCGCTGAAGCTCACCGCCAAGAACGCGCTCTTCGCCGGCAACGACGAGGGTGCGCAAGCCTGGGCCCGCATCGCCTCGCTGATCGAGACCTGCAAGATGAACGGCGTCGAGCCCTACGCCTGGATGCGGAGCACGCTCGAGAAGATCGCCAAGGGCCACCCGCAGTCGGGCATCCAGGAGCTTCTGCCGTGGAACTTCCAGCCCGAGGCAAAATGACTCGCGCGCTCACGGCGCTCCTCAAGAAATCCCCGTCGTAGTCAAGCCAGATTCCGGTATGGGGTCTGCGTACCGCTTACGATGTAGGCGTTGGCGGCCGTCGTCGACAGGCGCTCGAACTCGCGAAACTCGGGCAGCACCTCGCAAGACAGACTGAGGAAAGTGTCGGGGAGCCGTTTGGCGACGGCGGCTCCCGTCCGGGTCTCGTGGTCGGAATTGAGATAGCTGTGCAGGAAGCAGACCGCGACCGCCTCGATGCCTTCCTGCTGAAGCGACGCCAGGGTCGCGTCAAGCGCCTCTTCATCGAGTGGGACGAGCACCCGGCCCGCCGCGTCGATCCGTTCCCGCACCTCGTACCGGTGCTCGCGCGGCACCAGGGGCGGCGGCTTGCCCCGCGTGTAGTCATAGACGTGCGGCCGTTCCTGGCGACCGATCTCGAGGACGTCACGGAAGCCCGCCGTGGTCAGGACCGCGCTTGGCGAGCCTTTCCGTTCGATCACCATGTTGGTCGCAATGGTCGTGCCGTGGCCGAGAAACCCGACGTCATCCGGGTCGATGGCAAGGGTGTCGATGGCGCGCCTTATCCCGGCCTGAATGGCCTCGGACGGATCGTCCTGACTGGAGGGGACCTTGAAGTGGTGGAGGGCGCCAGTTCCTTCGTTCAGCACCGTCAGGTCGGTGAACGTTCCGCCGACATCGAAGCCGATGCGATACATGACGATCAGGCAGCAATGCCGGGTGCGGCGCACCGACTGCGCACAACCTTGATCCCTCCGACCTCTCAGGCGCGCGTGATGACGAGGTTGCCGCAGCCATCCAACCGGCCGCACCAACCGGGCTCGATCAGCGTGGTCGTGTCGTGCTGCTCGATGATTGCGGGCCCGTCGATGTCATCTGCCTCCTTGAGCTGGGCGCGTTCGTAGATCGCTGCCTCGGTCGCGCCGTCGGTCTCCGGAAGCAGAATTGATCGTGTCCCCTTCCGCGCCCGGCCTGTCGCGGGAAGCACTGGCGAGTCGGCGGCCGCCCCCGGGACTCCGGCCCGATGAACGGACCGAAGATTGACGATCCGTGCGGGGCTTCGGGTGCTGTGTCCGAATACGCGGTCATGAACCTCCAGAAAGTCCTCGTAGAGCCGCGCGATGGGGTCGTCCGCGGCCAGGTCGAGCGGGATCTCCAGATGGTAACCCTGTCCGACGTAGCACATGTCGGCGAAGTAGTAGATATCTACGTTGGCGGCAGCGACCCGCTCCGTCTCCATGAGCGCCGCACATCGCTTGTCGAGCGCTTCCAGCGTCTCGCGCATGTCGCTCACGGCGAGGCCCTCCATCATGCGCGGGAAAGCTGTCGACAGCTCGTGCTCGGTCTGCGCCGCCAGCAGGCCGGCTGCGGAGAGCACGCCCGGATGCTGCGGCACGATGATCGTCGAAATGCTGAGATCGCTGGCGAGCGCCGTCGCATGCAACGGCCCAGCCCCGCCCAGTGCAATCAAGGCGAAGTCGCGCGGATCCAGGCCTTGTCGAACCGAGACCAGGCGAATGCCCTCCGATATCTGGGCATTGAGCACCCGATGGATGCCTAGCGCGGCTTGCTCGATCGTCAGTGAGAGGGGCCCAGCCACCTTCTCGGCGATGACCTCCCTGGCCAGCGCAGGCTGCAGCTGCACGGTGCCGCCGGCAAAGTAGTCGGGATTGATGTAGCCGAGGACAAGCGAGGCATCTGTGACGGTCGCTTCCTCGCCGCCTCGTCCATAGCAGGCGGGGCCAGGCTCGGCACCGGCCGACTGCGGCCCCACGCGAAGCCCGCCGCCTTCGTCGAGCCACGCGATGCTGCCGCCGCCCGCACCGAAGGTGTTGACGTCGACCATCGGCACCCGCACCGGAAAGTTGTCGATCACGCCTTCGGAGCGGAGCGTGGGTTGCCCGGCCCTGATCAGCGATGTGTCGCAGCTCGTACCGCCGATATCGATCGTGATGAGATTCTCGACGCCGGCCGCCTGGCCGACGACACGCGCGCCGATAACGCCCGCCGCCGGGCCGGAGAGAAAGAGGCGCACCGGCCGCTGTCGTGCGATCGAGGCAGAAAAGATGCCGCCGCGGGACTGCATGATCTGGAGCGGTGCCCTGATGCCCTCTTGCTCCAGGCGCTCCGACAGGCGATGCAGATACCCGTCCACCACCGGCTTGATGTAGGCGTCGAAGGCGGTCACCACCGTCCGCTCATACTCGCGGAAGGCCGGATCGACCTCCGACGAGATCGATACGTCCAGGTCCGGAAAGCTCTCGTTTATGACGTCGCGGGCGCGCCGCTCGTGCGCGGGGTTGAGGAACGAGAACAGGAAGCATATCGCGATGGCCGTGACGCCATCTTCCACCAGCTCGGCGGCGGCACGGCGCACGGTGTCCTCATGGAGCGGAACGAGAATGCTTCCGTCCGCCGCGATGCGCTCTTTCACGCCCTTCCGGCGCGCGCGCGGGGCGAGGAACGTCGGGGTCTCGGGCTTCAAAATGATGCTGTAGACAGCGCGCCGAATCTGGCGGCCGATCTCGAGGCTGTCCCGAAAACCCTCCGTCGTGAGCATGCCGACCGGCGCGCCCTTGCGCTCGATGACGGCGTTCGTGGCGACGGTCGTCCCGTGCACGAAGCGGACCACTTCCTCGGCTCCAACCTGAAATTCCTCCTTCAGGCGGGCGAGCGAAGAGAGCACGCCCAAGGAAGGATCGTCGCGCGTCGTTGGCACCTTGATGATGGTCGGAGGCAGACCAGGGCGTCGGCAGACGACATCGGTAAATGTGCCCCCAACGTCGACGCCGATCTCCGCGACCTGCCTGGCTGCCGTCATGCGACTCGCTCCTCGCTCTCGCCCAGCTGACGATCCATCGCAGAGTAGCGTCTCTTGCGATGCGGTTGAACGAGGCCGCCGAATTTCAAGCTCCCCGAGGTTCGGATAGACTGTTCGCGTTCGACCCGGCTCGGTTGAGGCCGAAAGCGGACAGGCGGGGGCCTGCGGTGACGATTGCCCTGCAGCATCTCATCGACGCGATTAGCCTCGGCAGTCTCTACGCGCTGGCCGCTCTCGGAATCGGCCTTATTTTCGGCGTCCTGCGGCTGGTCAACTTTGCGCACGGCGACTTCATAACGGTCGGCTGTTACGCGCTGATCCTGCCTTCTCTCAACCCGATCGCGGTCCTGGTGGTCGGCGACCTGCCGGCGCATTTTCTCGTGCCCGCCATCATCGCGACGGTGGTTACTCTTGCGCTTCTCACCGAAATTATTGTCTTCCGGCCGCTGCGGACGGCGGATCCTTCCACCATGATGATCGGCGCGTTCGCGCTGAGCTATCTGATCCAGCACGTCATCCTCGCCGTCTACAGCAGCCGCCCGAAGGCCGTGAATCTGTGGTCCGACCTCAATGTGCCGATCGAGGTCGTGGGTTTGCGCATACCGAAGCTGGAGATTGTCACCGTCGCGACGACTCTCGCGCTCATGATCACGTTCGGCCTGTTCCTGCGCTACACCCCTCACGGCATTCAGATGCGTGCGGCCTCCGAGGATTTCAGGATGGCTCGAATGCTCGGCATTCGGGCGAACGTGATCATCGGCATAGCGTTCGGGATGAGCGGCGCGCTGGCCGGGGTCGTCTCCTTGCTGCTCGTGACTCAGACCGGCGTGCTCGGCTACCAGATGGGACTGCCGCTGCTTCTGGTCGCCTTCGTCTCCACGGTGATCGGTGGTATGGGCAGCCTGGTCGGTGCCACGCTTGGCGGGTTCGTCGTTGGCGTCGGCAGTGTTCTGCTCCAGGCGCTGCTCCCGATCGAGCTAAGACCATACCGCGACGCTTTCGTGTTCCTCTTCGTCATCCTGATCCTGCTGTTCCGCCCTCAGGGGTTGATCCGCGTGAGGGCGTTCGAGGAACGCATCTAGATGATCCGCGCCGCGCTACTCGTTGGTCTGGCTCAACGGATTTGGCCGTTTCTGGTTTTGTCCGCAGGGCTCCTCGTCATCGTTGCGCTGGTAGCGAGCTTCGGTGACCGGGGCCTGGAGAGGACCGTCACCGAGGGGCTGATCCGCATTGTGCTGGTCGTCGCACTCTACATCTTCGTCGGCAATTCGGGCGTGCTCTCCTTCGGTCATATCGCCTTCACCGCAATCGGCGCTTACGCAGTTGCCTGGCAGACGTGCCGACCGTCGCTCAAGAAGCTCAAGCTGACGGGCCTGCCGGATGCACTCATCGACACGACGGTGCCCCTCTTTCCGGCCGCGATAATGTCCGGCCTGCTTGCCGCCTTGGTGGGCTTCCTCATCGGCTTGGTGCTGATGCGCCTTCGCGGTCTCGCAGCCGCCATCGGCACGTTCAGCTTTCTCGCCATCGTCCACATCGTCTACAGCAACTGGGAATCTGTGACTGCTGGCACGAGCTCGATCGTGGGCATTCCGAAGTATGTTGATGCCTGGGTCGCCCTCGCCTGGGCCGTTGCCGCAATCGCCGCCGCGCAGCTCTACCAGATCTCGCGCTACGGTCTCGCGCTGCAATCCTCCCGGGAGGACGAGACAGCGGCGAGATCGGCCGGCGTTGACGTGCTTCGCCAGCGTCTCATCGCGTTCACGCTCAGCGCATTCTTTGCAGGGATCGGGGGCGTGCTGCACGCGCACTTCATTGGCGCCCTCATCGTCAATTCCTTTTACCTGGATCTGACCTTCATCACGCTTGCGATGCTGGTGGTGGGCGGCATGAGAAGCCTAACGGGCGCCGTCGTGGGTGTAGTAATCTTGTCCACGCTGATCGAGCTGCTGCGGCAACTGGAGGGGGGCGTCGACGTTGCTGGTGCCGCGCTATCGATCCCGCTCGGTGGGCAGGAAATCGGTCTCGCCATCGTGATGCTGCTCATCCTGCTGTTTCGCCGGGGCGGGCTGACGCGGAACCGGGAGGTCCTGTGGCCGTGGCGCGACTACACCTATAGGGCGCGCCCGATCGGCACGGCCCTGCCGAAGCGATGACCGGGAGATCGAGCATGGCTTACCGAATCTCTGTGGATACGGGCGGCACCTTCACCGATGTCGTGGTCGCCGACGAGACGGGCGTGCTCCTCACGGAGAAGGCGCTGACGACGCCGGATCGCATATTCAGCGGTATGCGGGCGGCGATGGAGGCTGCTGCGGCCGGTCTGGACATGGGGCTCGACGAGCTGCTCGGCCAGACGACCATCCTGATTTACGGCACCACGCGGGCAGCCAATGCGATCGTCCAGAACACCGTCGCCAAGACGGCCCTGGTCACCACCGAAGGCTTCCGGGACATTCTCGTTTTCCGCGAAGGTGGCAAGTACCACCCTCACGACTTCAGCATCGATTATCCTGAGCCCTATATCCCGCGGCGCTACACGTTCGAGGTGTCGGAGCGGATCAGCTCGGAGGCTGAGGTCAGGATCCCGCTCGATGTCGCCAGCGCGACCGAGATTATCGAGAGACTTAATGCGCAGAATTTCGAAGCGGTCGCCGTGTGTTTTCTCTGGTCCAACGTCAATCCGGTTCATGAACTGGCTATGGCCGACTTGATCGAGAAACACCTGCCAGACGTGCCCTACACGCTCTCCCACAAGCTCATCCCCATCATCCGCGAATACCGTCGCGCTTCGGCGACGGCGATCGACGCCTCCCTGAAGCCGCTCATGCAGAGCCATCTGCGCGAGATGAATCAGGACTTGCGCGCCGCCGGCTACCAGGGCGAAGTCCTCATCAGCACCTCCGTAGGCGGCTGCATGCATGTCGAGGCGCTTGCTGAGAGGCCGATACACAGCATCAAGTCGGGCCCGGCGATGGCACCGGTCGCGGGCCGCGCGTGTGCCGAGGTCGAGGACCTCGCCGACGACGTCGTGATTTGTGACACTGGCGGCACCACGTTCGATGTCGGCCTGGTGCGGGATGGCCGGCTGGTGTTCACCCGCGACACGTGGCTCGGAGGCCAATGGACCGGTCACATCATCAGCATGTCCTCGGTCGATGTCCGGAGTATCGGGGCGGGCGGAGGGTCGATCGCCTGGATTGATTCGGGGGGTCTGTTGCGAGTCGGGCCGCAAAGCGCCGGCGCCGACCCGGGTCCCGCCTGCTACGGACGCGGCGGCGACGAGCCCACGGTAACGGACGCGGCGCTCGTGCTCGGCTACCTCGATCCCGACTACTTCCTGGGCGGGCGCATGAAGCTCGACACCGTCGCCGCACGCCGGGTCGTCACGGGTGTGGCGGAGAATCTCGATCAGTCGGTAGAGCAGGCAGCGTTCTCGATCATGACCCTCGCCAACGAGCATATGATCAAGGCGATCCAGGAAATCACCATCAATCAGGGAATCAACCCGCAGGAGAGCACCCTCGTCGCAGGTGGCGGCGCTGCAGGGTTGAGCATCATGCCGATCGCCAGGGAGCTCGGCTGCGAGAGCATCGTCCTGCCGCGCACCGCCGGCGCGCTGAGCGCGTGGGGGATGCAGCTGTCGGACATCGTCGCCGAGCACAGCGTGAGCCGCCTCACGATCACCAACGACTTCGATTACGACGGTGTTAACGGCGTGCTGCAGAGCATCGAGGACGAGCTCATGCGGTTCAAGACGACGCTCGAGGGCCGCGGCCTGGAATCCTTCGAGTTGGAGCTCTTCGTCGAAGCGCGCTACCTCTATCAGGTCTGGGAACTCGACGTGGCATTGCCGAGTCGGCGGTTTCGCAGCGTTGCCGACGTGGACAAGCTGATAGCTGCGTTCCATGCTGTCCACGAGCGCGTCTTTGCCGTCGTCGACGAGGGCAACCCGGTCGAGTGCCTGAACTGGAAGGGCAGGATCACGGTGCATCTCTCGCGTGCTCAAGGAGACCGTGTCGGCGAACCGGAAGCCGCCGGCGAGCCCCCGGTGCACAGCAGACGCGAGGCCTTCTTCGGCGAGGGGGGAACGACCGAAGTCCCGATCTACCTGGGCGCCGCGTTCGCCCCCGGAAGCCGGGTCCAAGGGCCCGCCATCGTCGAAGAGCCGACCACAACCATCGTCGTCTATCCGGGAATGTCCGCCCGGCTCAGCGGAGCCGGCAACTTCCTTCTCACGATCAGGGGGACGGACGACGAGACGGGCGCAGAATAGGAGAACGGGAAACATGGCTGCTGAACAAGGGTCTCGCCGCCTTGGTAGCGATACTGTGCTCACCGCTGTCCTGGCCAACCGCCTCGACGGCATCGTGCGCGAGATGTCCAACACGCTATTGCGCGCGGCACGCTCCAACGTAATTGCCGCCGCGCGGGATTTTTCTTGCGCTGTCGTTACTGCGGATGACCAGCTTATTTCGGTCGCCGAGGGGCTGCCGGTGCATATCTTTGGCTCCCATTATCAGACCAAGTCCATGCACGATCTGCATGACGACTTGGCGGAAGGCGATGCCTTTCTCCATAACGATCCCTATCTCGGCAACACTCACGCCGCGGATCAGACCGTCATGGTGCCAGTGTTCTTTGAAGGCGAGCAGCTCTTCACGGTCTGTGCGAAGGCCCATCAGGCGGACATCGGCAACAGCGTTCCGTCGACCTATCACGCATTCGCAAAGGACATTTACGAGGAGGGCGCGCTCATCTTCCCCTGCGTCCGTGTTCAGCGCGACTATGATATGGTCGACGACATCATTCGCATGTGCCGCACGCGAATTCGCGTGCCCGAGCAATGGTACGGCGACTTCCTCGCGGCGCTGGGAGCGGCCCGTATCGGGGAACGCCGCCTGAAGCAATTCTGTGCCAAGTACGGCAAGGACGCGATCAAGTCCTTCACGGAGACGTGGCTGGACTACTCCGAGGAGCGGATGGCCCAGGCCATCCGCGAGCTGCCGAAGGCGCGGCTCGTCAACACGGGCGCCCACGACCCGCTGGAACCGATTCTTCCGGATGGAATCCCGGTCAAGGTCATCGTCGAAGTCGATCCGGACAGCGCGATGATCGATATCGACCTGCGCGACAACATCGACTGCGTCGACTGCGGGCTCAACGAGTCGGAGGTGTGCAGCCTCAACAATGTCGTCACCGGCATCTTCAATTGCGTCGAATCCGACATCCCGCACAACTCCGGCTCGTTCCGTCGTATCAACGTGCATCTGAGGGACGGCTGCGTCGTTGGCCGCCCATCTTTCCCACATAGCTGCTCGGTCTCGACGACGAATGTCGGCGAGCGCCTGGTCAATGCGACGCAGGGCGCCTTTGCCATGCTGGGCGACGGCTATGGTCTGGCAGAAGGCGCCGTAAGCATGGGTGCGGCGATGGCCGTGGTCTCCGGGTACGACGCGCGCCGCGGCAACGAACCCTACATCAACCAGTTGTTCCTGAGCCTCGGCGGCGGACCCGGCGGGCCCGAAGCCGACGGCTGGCTGAATTATTGCATGCCGACGGGCTCGGGCATGGTCTACCGCGACAGCGTCGAGCTCAACGAGGCGAAGTATCCCATAGAAGTGCAATCGATCAGGATCGTCGCGGGCACGGGTGGCGCCGGGCGCTACCGCGGGGCACCGGCAACCGAGGTGATCTACGGGCCGAAGGCGCATACCATGACGGTCATAATCCCGTCCGACGGCCAGCACTTCGCGCCCAAGGGCGCGCGCGGCGGAGAAGACGGCTATCTGGCTGCGACCTACAAGATCAGCGCGAACGGTGATGAGACCAAGCTCGCGAACTTCGTGCAGGTCGATGTCGTGCCCAACGAATTGATTCGCGGTCTCGAGGGCGGCGGTGCCGGCTACGGTGACCCGCTGGAACGCACGCCCACGCGGGTGCTGCACGACGTGCTGGAGGATTGGGAAACGCCGGAGCGCGCTCGCGACGTGTACGGCGTGGTGCTGACAGGCTCGGCCTCGGACGACTCGCTTGCCGTCGACGACGACGCAACGCGCGATTGCCGCGCCGACCTGGACCAGACGTAAGCGCGGGGCAGTTGGGACCCAGCGTCCGGCTTGCCCCGCGCGAACGTTACAAATACCGCCTAAGTTTACTCCTTGACCCGGAAGAGCACGTTCTCGGGCACCGGATCCTGGTTGGTGAAGAGGTCGAGCGCGTTGTGCTGTCCGTCGACGACCTCGAGCATGAGGAATGTGCCCTGATTTGCGATATGGAGTTCGTCGGTGAACGTCCTCGGGCCAACGAAAGTCGACTCGTCTCGAAAGGACTCGAGCGCAGCGACCACCGCTCCGCCTTCCGTCGTTCCCGCCTTCTCCACCGCGTTCGCCCACATCTCGATGACCAGATAGCCGGTCAGGCTATGGGCCGAGACCGGCGGCTCGTCGTACTTCTTCTTGTAGTTGTCGACCACTTCGCGAACCTTTTCGCGCGGGTCATTGCCGTAGACCGACCCGACGCCCATCAGATAGAACTCACCAAGATTCGGCACGGATTCGAGCCAGAAGTTACCCTCGAAGCCCTGCCCCGCGAGGATCGGCACGTCGATACCGGCCGCCCGCATCTGGCGGATCGCCGTCGCGCCACCGGGTGGGAACGAGCAGATCATGATGACGTCCGGCTGCTCGGCGCTGTTCTTGATGCGCGTGATCTGCGAAGCAATCGACGGATCATTGAAATGGAAAGTATCGTTGCCCGCGACCTTGGCGTCAGGTAAACGCTCCCAGGCCCAGTCAAACCCCGCGCAGACCGACTTGTTGAACTCGATGAAGGTATCGAGAAGAACGTAGGCGTTGCGATAGCCCTTCGTCTGATAGCCCCATTCCGCGGCGACGGCGCCCTGGACCTGTGCCGCGAGCGCCGCGGTAAAGGTGTGCGGTCCAACGCCCTGAATGCCCATGAGGGGGTCGCCCGCGCAGGTTGACATTGACACGACGCCGGCATCCTCGGCGGCAAGCGCGGCCGGCGAGCCGTAGTCGTAGTCGCAGCTCAGGACCAGGAAGTCGGCGCCTTCATCGATGAGCTCTCCGCCGGCCTTCGCGCTCTGCGCCACGTCGGTCTTGGTGTCGGCATAGCTGGTCACAAGCTGTCGCCCGAGCAAGCCGCCGCGTTGATTGATCTCCTCGATGGCAAGCTCTGCCATGCGCGCCGGCCCAATGTCGTACGGTTGCATCCAGCCGGATTGTGCGATCGCGAAGCCCACCGTTATGGATTCCTCCTCGGCGGCCGCGGTCTGAACCAAGCCACCGGCTACGAGCGCAGCGATTGCGCCCAGCATCGTTATCTTGCGCATTGGTTAGGCCTCCCTATCTTCATTTCCCTGAGTAATTCTTTGTCGGTGTTCTCTTGGTTATCCACTCGTGGTCTACAGGCCGTAGACCTCCCGCGCAGCCTTGTCGCTGACCTTGCCGTTCCGAACGTCGTCCTCGACGAGGGCACGGTCGCGTTCCTTGGGATCGCCGAAGCCGCCCCCGCCCGGCGTCTTGAGCACCAGACGGTCACCCTTGCGGAGCACGCCCGCGAGCTTGGATGGGACCGTCTCCTCACCCCCGTCCGCTCGATAGACGCTGCCGCTTGCCGACGCTCCGGCCTCGCCGCCCGATGAGCCGGCGCAGGCCTGGAAGTAGCGCTCGCCCCGGTGGCTGAAGGTGATCTCCCCGTCCAGAATTTCGTATTCCCGGATGCTGCCGAGGCCACCTCGCCGGCGCCCGGCCCCGCCCGAATCGCAGACCAGCTCGAAGCGCCTGAGACGTATCGGCAGGTCCGTCTCCAAGGACTCGACCGGCAGGTTCATGCAGTTGGTCGCGTCGGTATCGATCACGTCGATGCCATCGTCGCCGTTGCTCGCGCCGCTGCCGCCCGCCAGCATCTCGCCCGCGACGAATGAGGCGCCGTCGGCGCGTTTCATTCCGAAGACCTGCGTGATCGTCTCGCCGGCGCTGTCCGCCGGAATCCTATCTGGCAATGCGTCCCTCAGAGCGCCCAGGATGGTGTTCGTGATCAGCTTGATCGTGGGAGTCCTCGCATTGACCGGTGCGGGTTCGATGGGATTGACGAGACTACCTTCCGGGAGCGTCAGCTCGACCGGCCGGAAGCAGCCGCCGTTGGTCGGAATGCTCGGGTCCGTCACGGCGCGAACCGCAAAGTACGCCGCCGCATAGGAGCCGGACGGCACGCAATTCATCGGTCCCTTCACCTGGTCCGACGTCCCCGTGAAGTCGCACGACACCGCGCCGTCACCGACAGTCACCGCAACCTCAACCCGAACCCGACGGTCGAGTTCGATCCCGTCATTGTCCAGATGGTCCACATTGCGATACGTACCTGGCGGGATCCGGCTCAACGCCGCCCGCGTCATCGCCTCCGACCGATCCAGCAGCTCTGCGAATATCCCAACCAGGCGGTTGTGGCCATAACGCGACGCAAGCTCACGTACTCGCCGCGCGCCAACCGTGCATGCTGCAATCTGCGCGTTCAGATCGCCCATGAATATTTCCGGCGCACGAACATTGCGCTTCAACAGTCCCACCAGCGTCTCGTTCACCCGGCCCGCGTCCCACAGCTTCAGCGGCGGAATTCGGACGCCCTCCTGGAAAATCTCCGTTGCGTTCGTCGGGATCGATCCCGGCGTCATGCCGCCAACGTCCTGGTGATGCGTGAGACACGCGCTCAGCGCCACCGCCGTCCCTTCGTGAAATACCGGCATCACCAACGCGATGTCCGGCAGATGCGTGCCCCCCAGATAGGGGTCGTTCATGATGTAGATGTCGCCCGCGCGCACGTCTGACAGCGGATGGGTGCGCAGGATCGTCCGAACGATCGGGATCAGGGTCGCCATGTGAATCGGGATCGCAATCGCCTGCGCCAGGGTCTCCCCCTCCACCGTGAACAGTGTCGCAGATGCGTCCTGGCCCTCCTTCACAATCGGAGAAAACGAGCTCTTCAGGAGCGTCACCTCCATCTCGTTCGCGATGCCGTCGAGCTTGTGCCGAACGACCTCGAGCGTGATCGGGTCAGACGCATTCGCCCGCGACGATACGTTCATCCCTGAACCCTCCCGCCGCTCGCCAGCACGAGCGGCGCACAACCGTTGATCTGATAGATATCGTTCGCGCTTTGGCGCGCGGTGTTCACGAGGCCGGCTCCCTCGCTGCACTTTGGTGCGCGGCCGAGCCATGGCGGGCGCCGCGTCTCACGCCGGTCAGAATCGGCATCTTGCGCTCCCCCGGCCAGCCGATACTGTAGCATGGAAACTGCGTCCGCCGCACTTCGCACCGATGGCCCCGGTTTGCAAACCGTATGCCGGAGACTCGCATCTCTGTGGTCAGCGGCGCTCACGAGCCGGAGGCTCCGTCCCGGATCCCTGAACGATGACGGCGGATGGGAAAAGGGCGGCAGTGATCGGTGCCGGTATCGTCGGCACCTGCTGTGCGCTCTATCTTCAGCGTGACGGCTGGCGGGTCACGCTGATCGACCCGCGAGAGCCGGGGGAGGCGTGCTCGTTCGGCAACGCGGGCCTGATCGCGACGAGCGCAGTGCCCCCAATCGCTAGGCCGGGCCTGCTCCGGCGTGTACCGGCCATGCTGCTGGACTCGCTGGGGCCTTTCGCGGTGCGCTGGACTTATGTGCCGCGTGCCGCGCCCTGGCTCTGGCGCTTCATCCGGGCGGGGACGGCTGAGCGTGTAGAGACGATCACCGCAGAGGTGGCGACCCTGACCAGCCAGTCCGAGGAGGCCTACGCGCCGCTCATCAAGAACGCCGGCGCAGAAGACCTGATCTATCGGCGGGGCGCGCTCCTCGTCCATGAGACGGAAGCAGAGTTAGAATTCGCTCGCGGCGACCGCGCATTGCGACAACGCCACGGCGGTAAGACCGAAGAAGTCAGCGCGGACGAGATTCGCCAGATCGAGCCCGCGCTTGCAGCGATCTTCAAGGGAGGCACCTATCGGCCCGACGTCAACAGCGTGGCGAGCCCCGTGCGCCTTACACGGGCCCTTGCCGCAGATTTCTTCCGCAAGGGCGGCAGCATGGTCAGAGCCGAGGCGCGCGGCATCGTTACGAAGGAACCGGGACTGCGCCAGGTCGTGACCGGAGAGGACCCCGTCGACGCCGAACTCGTGGTCGTCGCCGCCGGAGCATGGTCGCGCGCGCTTGTCCGACCGCTCGGCGCAAGGCTGCCCCTCGATACGGAGCGGGGCTATCACGTCATGCTGCGGGATCCGGGTCTCGATCTCCGGATACCCGTCGGGTCCGAGGCGCGCGGCTTCTACTGCACGCCGATGGCCGATGGCCTGCGTGTCGCCGGCACGGTCGAGCTCGCCGGCCTCGACGCGCCGCCGAACGATGCGCGCGCCGAGGTCTTGCTCAAACATGCCTCCCGATTCTATCCGGGGCTTGGAACCGCACAGGTCGAGCGCTGGATGGGTCCGCGGCCCTCCTTTCCCGATTCGAAGCCGGTCATTTCAGGTATCGAGGGCGAGCCCGGTGTCCTTCTGGCCTTCGGCCACGGCCATATCGGCCTGACGCTGGCAGCGGCCACCGGCCGGGCCATCGCGGACATGGCGGCGGGCCGCTCCACGGTCGCCGACATGACGCCGTTTCGAGCCGACCGCTTCTGAGGCCGATATCCTGATCACAAGGGTCGCGTGACCGACCTGCTCCGAGGCTCGTCCGCACTTGCCAGTTCCTGATATCTATGATTCGCCGTCCTCCGCCGCCTCCAGGACGGCGAGCCCCTCCAGCGCGAGCCCGTACCCCAGGAGATCGTGCATCGCCCTCTTGACGTACTGGGTGAGCATGACCCGGGTGTAGCGCCGCACGAGAGAGGACTGTTGCATCATTTGCTCCGCCAGTTCCCAGGCGCGGGGCAGCACCTCGCCCCGTGGCAGCACTTCGTTGACGAGGCCCACGTTCTTCGCTTCGTGGGCGTCGAGCGTCTGGCCAGTGAGCAGGAAGTAGCGGCCCCGGTTGAGGCCCATGATCAATGGGTAGATGACGTGGACGCCGTCTCCCGGGACGAGACCACCCTGGAAGTGCGCCGAGTCCTGGAATGCGGCATCCTCGGCGGCGAGCACGATGTCGCAGAGCAGTGGGAGCTCCGAGTGGCGCCACGCGGGGCCGTTGATGGCGCTGATCATCGGCATTTCGATATTGAGCAGGTTCATCAGCAACTGTTTGCCGTCCCGGTAGATACTGCCCCATTCCCGCGCCGTGACGCCGTGCGCGGGAGAGCGGGTCGCTGCCGACGCCCTCGGGCCGGAGAACTCGGCGCCGGTCCCGGTCATGATCACGACCTCGTTGTCGGGATCCCCGCCGATATCCGCAAACGCGTGCCCGATCTCCTCATGCGGGCCGAGACTCCAGCGAAGGCTGTCGCCACCGCTATGAAGGGTGATCTGCAAAATGCCGTTTCGCCGCTCCATCTTGATGTGCCGGTACCGTTCGGCGTAGTCGTCGAATGTCGCCATGCCGTTGCCTCCCGACGGTTCGATAGGAAGAAGGCTGCGTCCCCGAAAGCCGCGCTGGGCCGCAACTCAGTACTTGGTGGAAATCGGCGGCGGCCGGCCGTTCAGAAGGAAGTCGCCGACCGCCCGGTACTTGTAGGACACGGGATCGTGCAGCGTGTGAGTGCGCGCGTTGCGCCAATGACGGTCCAGGTCGTAGCGCCGGAGCGAAGCGGAAGCGCCGGCGACTTGAAACAGCATTTCGCTGACCCTGAGCGCGGCATGGGTTGCCGCGATCTTGGCTTCGCAGACCGCGATGGAGCCCTCGCTCAGCTGCCTGTCGAGCGCGTCCCCGGCGAGGCTTCCCGTGATCTGCGCTTCCGACGCCTGGTCGACAACCCTCGCAGCGCGCCGCACCATCGAGTCTGCACCGTGCGAAAAGGTCGCCATTTCGCCGATCGCCGAAATGACATACGGGTCATCGGCCTGGCGCGTCACGCCCGCTTCCGGTACCGGGCGGGCCTTGGTTCGGGCGTAATCGATCGCATCGGTCAGGGCGGCGCGTGTAATTCCCGCGTCGATCGCCGCCTGAAAGAGTTGAAAGCCGGCCCCGACATAGGCGCGCCGGGTGTGCGCATCGGGCGCGGGGACCACGTCGTCCGGCACCACCGCCACATTGTCGAACCGGATCGTGCCGCTTGAGGTGGTGCGTTGCCCCATGCCGTCCCAGTCGTCTTCGATGGTCACGCCCGCACTGCCGACCGGCAACAGGACATAGCCGAGGGAGCCGTCCGGCATCAGACCGTTCGCGATGATTTCGTCGCACACCTGGCTTCCGGTGCAGTAGAACTTAGTGCCGTTGATGCGATAGACGTCGCCGTCCGGGGCGATCGTCGTCTTGAGGTCGCCGACGAACTTGCCTCCACGCTCCGCCATCGCGTTGGTATAGATGACGCCGTCCAGAACCTTCCCGTAGTACCTGCGCATTTGGGCCTCGGTCGATTCCAGCCGGAACAGCTCCAGCATGACGCAGCTCGGGCCGACCGATTGGGCGACGTTGCAGTCGCCTTCGGAGAGCGACATTGTGATCTCGGCGAATGACTCGAAGCTGGCGCCCGGACCACCGAAACGCTCGGGAACCCGTGCGGTCAGGACACGCGACCGGCGCACGAGATCGACCTCGTCGAGCGGCAATGTGCGGTTCCTGTCGCGGTCCGCTGCACCGGCGGCGAGCTTCGGTACCAAGTCGCGGGCCGCCTCAACCAGGGCCTCGGCGGAGACCTCCGTCGGAGATCCGTTAGCCATGTCAGCCTCCCGTGGAGGAAAGACTAATTCAATCTGGGATCCTGTAGAAGGACCACTCTCTCAGCAGGAGGTTCCTCCGGGGGAAGCTCCACCAACACTCACCGGTAAAGCCACTCAGGCCAAGGTCAACGAGAGGATTGTCACCCGCCTCGAGCGACAGGACAGTGGACATTGCGGTCGAACTAACGTCGCCGTTCGACGGGACAGTGATCGGTCGGATTTCGGTTCCGGCGCGCTGGCTGAAGGAGACGCCGGAGGACGCCCAAGTGATCTCCAAAGGTAATGAAATGGGGATTGGTAAGGTACGTCTGCGCCATGACCGAACCGGATTGTGGCGAGTGTAGGCAAACGAGGTTCACCGCAAACGGATCAGTCGCTTCCGATACCCATGATGTCGGCAACGGCCTGTCCGACCCTCTCGGCGGCGGCCTCGATGTCGCGGTCCCCGAGATGGGCGTAGCGGAGCGTCATGCGGACGTTGGAATGGCCGAGGAGCCGCGAGACCACCGGCACCGGCACTCCGTTCATCACCGCGTGGCTGGCGTGGGTGTGTCTGAGGTCGTGAAGCCGGACATCCTCGATGCCGGCCTCCCGGCGCGCCGAATACCACAGCGGAAGGTCAACGCCGCGCGGTCGCGACGGATCGCGCGGCGACGGGAACACGAATGGGCTTCCCACACGCGGCTGTCGCTCCAGGACGCGTCGGGCCTGGCTGTTGAGAGGAACCTTTCGCGGCCCCGTCTTGCTGTCGGTAAGAACCGCTATCCATCTAACTCACCTAAATACAACAATTATTCTCTTTCCTGACCTGATCCGAGATCAAACCGAAAGCGGATTCAATAGTATTGCAGCGCGCCAGAGCGTATCTGCCCGTCACGCGACCGCCCCAAGACCGTTCTTGGCGACCAGTGTCAGCAGCTTGAGCGAGGTGCCCCGGGGGCGCTTCTCGCCGCGCTCCCACTGGCTCACCAGACCCGTCGTCACGTTGAGGTAGCGCGCGAACACCGCCTGGCTCGCATGCTCGCGCAGCCGAAGCTCGCGAATGTCCTCCGGCGTCATCTCCTTGACGGGCGTGAGGCACATCTCGTCGAACTTCCGCATGGTCCGTTTCGACATCAGGCCCGCCTCGGCCAGGCCGAGCGCCGCCTCGTGCGCAGCCGCGAGCGCCTCACTCTTGTATTGCTTGGTCATCGCATTCCACCTCGATTATCGATCCAGTCGCCTGCGCGGCCGCCAGGCCCTTCCTGTCCAGCGCCAGATACCCGTCGGCCAACAGCCTGTAGGTCTCGAGCTCGTCCCGGCGCAGGTTCTCGCGGTCGCTCTTGGCGAAACCGTAGACGAAGAACGCCAGCGCGCCCCGGCGGAACAGCACGATCGTGCGGAACCCGCCGGACCGGCCGCCTCCCTTGCGGGCGATGCGCTGCTTGATGACGCCGCCGCCGAGGTCGGCGTCGATCAGCCCTTCCCCGGCGCGCCGGACGGCCTCGCACAAGGCTGTATCCTCCAGCCCTTCGCGGTCGGCGAAACGGGCGAAGGCCTTGGTCTTGAACGTCTGCAACCCGACCCTCGCGCGCATCCGCCTTCATGGCTCCTTTTATGATACCCGGTGTGGCTTTTCAACTCGCGCCGTGCCCCTGCCCGCTACGCAGCCATCCTGCCGTCGTCTCCACCTGCGCGCCTCTCGCCGGCAGGAGAAGAGGCTTGGCCGTGAGCGGGGCGGCGGTCGGCGCTTCGGAGGGCGGGGCGCTGCCGCCGATTTCCACCACGGCACGATGGAGACGGCATCATGAGCGCAGCGATCGCATTGCCCGGCAACACGGCGGCGACCTTTCTCACCCATTTCTTCGGACCCGGCCTGGCCGACGATCGCTATGCGGTCGAGAAGTTCCGGGCGATGGCGGACGGCGAGATTCGGCGCTGCCCCGATCCGGCGCCGAAGGGTGGCAGGAACCGCAGGGCGAAGGTCTTCACCGCCACGCTGAAGGCGGTCAAGGAGATGCGGCCCGCTCCCAACGAGATCATCGTCTGCACCGGCCTCAAGAGCCGCGGCGGGGTCCAGTACTGGGGAAGCGTATCGACGTCCTTGTTCTGCGACCGCCGCCAGAAGGGCTGACCCCTTCCTCCCTGGGACGTCCAGCCGGCCCGCCGTCCCCGGTTCGGGGGCATGGGCAGCCGGCCGGACGTCCTCCGTCCCGAATTCCACATCGGCAGGGAGAGCGCCGTCATGGCGTACAAGGACATCAGCGTTCGGCGCGCTCGCGACCTGGAACGCTACCGCCGGCGGACCGAAGCCCGCCGGGCGGCCGGCCTCTGCCTGAATTGCGGCCGGACCGAGCCCGAACCCGAGCGCACGCTCTGCGCGCCCTGCGCCGAGAAGCGCAACGCCGCCGATCGCGCCCGCAACGCCAGGCTGCGCGCCGAGGGAAAACCCAGGCGTGATCCTGCCAAGGCAAAACAGTACGAGCGCGAGCGCGGCCGCCGGCTGCACATCGAGAGGAAAGCCGCCGGCATCTGCACGAAGTGCGGCAGGGCTCCGGCACGCCCGGACCGGACGACCTGCGAGCCCTGCGCGGAGCAGCATCGCGCGCACGACCGCGCCCGTCATGCCCGCGCCAAGGCCCGGGGCCTGGCCTATGGCGGCCGCGATCCGGAAGCCAAGCGGCGGGCCGGCCGGAAGCGCAGCCGCCGGCGCGCCGAAGCCCGCCGGGAGGCCGGCATCTGTATCCGCTGCGGACATGCCCCGCCCGCGGAGGGCCGGTCCATGTGCGAGCCGTGCCGCGAGAACCGGCGGGCCGCGAAACGCGCGCGCCATGCCGAACGCCGCGCCGCCGGATTGTGCGTGAAATGTGCGATGCCCGCGCCCGGCGGGAGGGCCTATTGCGACCCCTGCGGCGAGGCCCGGAACAAGCGGCGGAAGCGCAACCCGGAAGCCAGACGTGAGGCCGACCGGCGGCGCTATGCCGAGCGGCGCGCCAGGGGCGATTGCACCACCTGCGGAAAGCCCGCCAACGGGGCGGCCGAGTGCCGCGCCTGCTGCGACGCCGCGCGCGAGCGCTACCACGCCCGCCGCGCCGCCGGGGTCTGCGTCAAGTGCAAGACCCCGGTATTCGACGGCACGGCCTACTGCGCGCCCTGCGCCGTCGCCAAGAACGAGCGCCGAGACCGCGAGGCGGAGTATGCCGAGCGGCGCCGGCGGTATGCCGACAGGCGCGCCAGGGGCCGTTGCGTCGAGTGCGATGCGCCCTCGCCCGGGGTGGCGCGCTGCGAGCCCTGTTCGATCAGGCACCGTGAAGGATCGGGGGCGTTTCGCGGCATCCCGGTCCATGAGCCGCAATACACGGTCGTCGAACTCGAGACGGGAATCGAGCACGGCACCTATGACAGGGGTGTGATTCTCGTATGGCGATATGCCAGTCGTGATGGCGCTAAAGGATATGGGCTGGTTCATTTTGGTCAAGCAGCGAGTGCCAGGACTTCGGTTGGGCTGATGTTGTCGTTAGCTGGTCCGGATCGGGCGTCCATGAGCGCATCCCATGCCCGGTCGAAGAGGCCGGATTTGATCAGGGCGCGGAAGGTCAGAACCGCCTGCCCGCCGTCGATCCGCCAGCGCATGCCCGAGCGTTTCAAGCGCTGCGCGACGAGGGTCTTGCAGGCCGCCTCGACCACACCCGAGCCGATGGCGATGCCCTCTTCCTTCAGGGCGTGGTAGCGCATCCGATGGCGGTGCTTTCGGAAGAAGGCCAGTTCGCGCTCGATCTCGGCCGGGTCCCCCTTTGCCCTGTCCAGGAGGTAGCGCAGTGCCCGGATCACCTTGTCGACGCCGCGGGGGTCGTGGCGCAGGATTTCGCGGTGCTTCTCGAACCAGTGGCGCGCCACCGCATGGTCAGAGGCCACGCGGAGATGCTCGCAAGCGTGCCAGAAGTCGATGACCTCGGTCTCGGGCGAGAGGCTTTCGAGGAAGGTCCAGTTGTCGGCGGCCCCGTCGGCGACGGCGCCGATCCTGATCTTCGGGCTCACACGGCGGATATGGGCGACCTCGCTTGCAAGTTGCGCTTTCAGCGCGGCCTTGCCGCTCTCGGGCATACGGCCGAGATAGAGGGTCTTCAGCCGTTGGCCCTCGGCGTCGTGGAAGGAGACCGTGCCGCAAGAGGCCTCGCGCCAGCACGCCTCGGCACGGCCGTCCTCGCCGGCCCGCAGCGCCACCATGACGCCGTCAAGGGAGACGGACGCGGTGACCGCATCGGGCGGTATGCCCTGGGTTTCACGGATGCTGGCCAGCGTCTCCGGGGCGACGCTCTCCCAGTGCTCATGCATGCTCAGGGCCAGGCGCTGCAGCGTGCTCACCGACGGCGTCATTCCGCCCATTTTCGCGAAGAACTCCTCCGCTTCACGCGGCGTACAGTGGCCCATCATCATCAGCCCGAGCTGCGCCGCCGGCCGCGTCAGGTAGTCGTCGATGAGGCCCAGGCTCTCGTCCACCGGCACCAGCGACGTGCTGCTCGCGCCGCTGCGATAGCGCGCACGCCGATAGGTCACGGGACCGAGCGTCGTCATGATCGTCTTCGGCGTCGCCGCCACCCGGACCCAGCTCTGTCCGTCGCGCTCGATCCGGCTCGCACCGTCGTCGCGGCTCTCGGCGAAGGCCCCAAGGAGCTTGCAACCCAAGCCGTTCATGGCGTCCCGCAGCCCCGTCTCAACCGTTTCGAACGTCTCGGCAGACGGGTCAGACCCAGCCTGTTCGCGACAGAACTCCACCACCTGGGCGACCGCTTCGGCGACTTCGGCAGGCAGGCCCAAAAGGTCGATGGACGAGGCGATGAGAGACTGCGACACTGGCATGGGAACGCTCCTGATGTTGGGTCTGATGTTGGGTTGTCGGCGCGGCATCCTACCGCATCTCGCGGTGCGGAGCGTTCCCACCCACCACTGCTGGATGCCGCCGTTGTGACAAAATCCGGCCCTGCACCGGCCGATTGTCACGAAAACCCGATTCTGGCTGCCTACGGCCACCCGCCAATCGCGCTAAATCAATGACTTACGATCGCCATGCCAGACCTACACCCTATGACAGCATGGCCGACGTCGTTCTCTGCCTCGCCTTCGCCAAGCTGTCCTCGGAGCAGGTCGAGGTGATCCGGGACGCCCCGGTCACCGCGAGCTTCACGGCCTGGGCGTGAACGATGTTCAATCGGGCGGGGCCGGTTCGCCGCCAGCGCCCGTCCGTACCGCCGGCCCGGCGTCCGCCATACATATAGCCGGCGGGCGGGCGGCCCGTCCCGGCGGCCCACAGGGAGAAACGAGCACATGAGCAACGCCACGATGCCCGACAATCCCGTCTACGCCTTCGTGCCCGTCGAGGACCCCGACACGGGGTTCCAGCAGATCCGCATCGTCGTCGACGGGATGGATGTGGCCATCGGCACGTCGCTGATCGTGTTGGGCGTCGACGAGGCCCTGGAGATCGCGGACAGGCTGAACCGGCCGCTCGGCTGGACACGGGAGAACTGGACCGCCTTCGCCGCGGAGCGCCTGTAGCGCCGGGCCGGTCCCGTCGCGCCGGCAACGGCGCCCCGCACTGAACCGCCGGGCCGGCGGCGGGGGCAGGCCATGCGGCCCACGGTCCGCCCATTCCGGCACCACCGCCGCTCCGCGCATGCGGCGGGCGAATGCGTCCCGCGTGGCGTCCCCTTCGCGGAGTTGGAGAAGAGCGCGCTTCGGGCGATCGCCCGGAGAGCGGAGGGAGCGGTTTCCCTCGCCGGCGCCGGGCAGGCCAAGGGAGGCTCCGGCCATGTTCGACCCCGATACCCATTTCGACGTCCCCACCGGCGACCTGCTCGCCGAGATCGGCATCGACCCCGCCGCCGCGAGCGAAGTCATCGCGGAAAACCGCGCCTTCCGCTGTCCCGGCAGGGAGCAGGTGCGGCCCGACCCGGGGACCGCGTTCCTCGACGTGGTCATGCCGCTCGACGGTGCCCTGCGCGGGGCGGCGCCGACGGATATCCCGGGCCCGGTCCCGTCGCGCCGGCAGGCCGATTGGAGGTGAAGGGAAGCCTGGAGAAGTTGAACGGCGGGAGCCGGGGGGAGATCGACCCGGCCGCCGGCGTTCGCAACCCATCGTCATGAACGAGAACTGAAGGAGCATCGTGATGAGCTTCGGAATGAACCGCGTGGAACTGATCGGCCGCCTCGGCGCCGACGTCTCCGTGAACCACCTGATGAGCGGCGGCCGCGTCGCCAATCTCAGCATCGCCACCGACGAATCGTTCATCGACAAGACCGGCAACCGGGTCGACAAGACGGAGTGGCATCGCGTCGTCACCTTCCAGGACGGCCTGATCGACATGCTGGTGCGCCACGCGAAGAAGGGCCGCCTGGTCCACGCCGAGGGCAAGTTGCAGACCCGGCGGTGGAAGAAGGACGGCGAGGACTCGGACCGCTTCTCGACCGAGATCATGATCGTGCCCGGTCACAAGATCCAGTTTCTGGACAAGCCGAACGGGGCCAGCGGCAACGGCGCGCAGGCCGCGGCGGAGCCCGCGCAGGCGCCCGCGAGCGGCGAGGCGATGCCGGCGGGCGCCCCGGCGCAGGCCGGCAGCCCGGACCCGGACAGCGACCTCCCGTTCTGAATCGTCAACTGTCTCTCCTCGCCTCGGGGGCGGTGCTTCGGCGCCGTCCCCGTTTTTCATGCAGCGGGTCCGGAGACTGCCGCCCGATCCGCGTCGCACCCGGTCGCGCAGGCCGCGCCGGGCGGCCCGGAGATGGAGTGGAGGAGAGCGAAGAGCGGGCGGAACGCCGCGAGGAGGGAGGGAGCGGTCCCTGCCTCACGCGGCATCGGACAGGGAGCACGACATGACCGATATCGCCTTCAAGCGCATCACCCCGGAAGAGTCCCGCGTCTATTTCGACGGCGACCTCGTCGGCGAGGTCCATCGCCAGGACGACATCCTGAATCCGGGATCGCACTTCTACGTTGCGCATCTGTCGGAGGACCCCCGCGGCCCGGTGCGCATCCATGAGCGCTCGCGCATACGCGAGGTGGTCACCCGCCTCGTCGTCACCCATCCTCTGTGGAACTGATCCGCGATGGCAGGCGCGGTCAGCCGGGTCGCGCGGTCCACGCGCCGCTTGCCTACGCCGTGCCCGCCGCGAGGCCGTGGGGCGGTGCAGGGGGCAAACAATACGCACAGCGACGTGAAGTCCCATTGTGACCCACGTGCTCGCGCAAGCAACCCTGCGGGTCCTCCGGTCGCTCCGCTCCCTCCGGCCTGGGCAAGAAGCTCTAGGGGCGGACCGTGAAAGTCGCCGACCGTGAAGATCGCGGAGCGATCTTCCGCACCACTCGACGACTTTCCGCACCACTCCGCCCCAAGAGCTTCTAAGCCCAGGTGCTTCCGCTGCGCGCGCGGTTCCCAACAGGACATCACGTCGGGGCACACGCTCCGATCCGTGCAACTTCAGATCGGGAGAGCGTCATGACCACCATCGAGAACATCGACACCATCGAAGCGCGGGACGCGTCCATCACCGCCACTGTCTGCGACAACGCAGCGCTCTACGGCGCGGCTCCCGAGCGCGACGAGTTCGACACCCGCGAGGTCTGGGACGAGGACGACGCCATCGAGGCCGTCCTCGAATCCTTCCGCATCCTCAGCCAGGGCGTCGGGCCCGACGGCTTCCAGCTCGCCGACGAGCGCGAGAGCCTGCTCTGGGGCTTCGTCAACATGCTCGACAGCCAGACCAAGAGGCTCGACCGTGCCGCCGACAAGCTGACGCCGCAGCTGCGCGACCTCCAGCGCGACCAGGACGGCACCGAGATCAAGTCGCTCGAACTCGAACTCCTCACCAGCCGCGCGCACAACCTCGGCGACCGCCGCGACGCCTTCGAGCGTATGCGCGACGAGGCCGCCGACGCCTATCGCGCAGACACCGGCAGCGTGTGGCGGCCGCGCCGGGGATCGCACACCAGCCAGACCGGCAGGCTCACCTCCGCCGCCATCGACGCCCGCGACTTCATGCGCGCGAGGAAGGACCGAAAGACCATGGCGCATCTGCCGCAGGGAACGCTGGTCGCCATCGCCGGCGGCAAGGACGTTGCCGACCCGGCGGCGGTGATCGCCAAGCTCGACCAGGCCCGCGCCAAGTACAGCGACATCGTCATCGTGCATGGCGGCGGCCCCGGCGTCGAGAAGATCGCCGCAAGCTGGGCCGAGCGCAACGGCGTCCACCAGATCGTCTGCAAGCCCGACTGGGACCGCCACGGACGCGCCGCACCGTTCCGCCGCAACGAGGAACTGCTCAACCTCCTGCCCAAGGGCGTCATCGCGTTCCCCGGCAGCGGCATCACCGAGAACCTCGTCGACCGCGCGCGGCAGCTCGGTATCCCGGTCCTCAAGGCGGCCTAGACCGCAACGCATCGCGGGCCGCGTCGTCTTCCCGGCATCGGGACGGCGGCGCGGCTCGTTCTCTTCGCACCGACCGTCTCGCGTCTGTACCGACCACCGCGCGCGCGCTTCGCGCGGCGCTCAATGCGCAGCCTGCCCCGGACTGCGATCCGGGGTCTCGCTTCGCTCGCTGTCGGCGCTGCGTTTCGCGTCCATGTCACGCGCTGCCGCACCGCTCGGCACGGTGCTTCGCACCGGTGCCCTCGCTCGCGAAGGCCGGATCGCCCGCATCAATCGCCGCGGCGGCTCCGAACCTCATCGCTCGGCGACGAAGATTCCCACATTGCTCATGCTGCACGAATTGACCGCTCCTACCGCCGGAGCGGTCTGGTTCGTACACCCGACGCATCCCGATGCAGGGGGTGCCGGAGCTCCGATTGCCTGCGATAAGCTGCGACCGGCTACGATCGTTCGCAACTGGGCGTACCTCCCGCGTGCCGGGAAGAGACGGCACGAACCGCGACCAGGGGGAAGGAGACCGTAACGCGGAGATAGCGGTTCATTGTCAAAGGGTTAGAGGCAGCCTCGTAACACAGGGCACGGACCGTGTGGTTCCACCGGGTGTAGGCAATCGTCAGCATGGTCGCGGTCTGTGCCAGACCCCATCGCCCGCCCGGTATCCCGAGCCGATGCCCTACGCCCGCCAAACGGTCTCGCCGCGGACCGAAACGCGGTGGTTTCCCTTCCCGAAAGAGCTGCCTGCCTTGCGCGAATTGCGAGAAAAGTGGCTCATCTGAGCCAGAAAGCCGAACCGAATCGAGACCGGGCCATGACCGACACGACCGACAAAGCACAGCACAGACGCATCCGCGTGCTCCCCGAGCAGTGGGAGAGAATCGAAAACGCCGCCAGGGGAACGAGCCGCACGGCTAACGAGCTCGTGATCGACCTCGCCCTGGAGGCGCTCGATAGGCGCGAATGGCCGAGGACCGAGGCGGAAATCCACCTCCTGCGCTCGGCCATGTTCACCGCACAGGCGATCATCCGGGACATGGAGAAGTCCGGGCGCCATGACGAGATCGAGATGATCAGCCGTACCATCTCCGAAGTCGCGCCGGAGTTGCCAGAGTATTCCATGGACGAAACTGAGACATGACGGGTGAAGTGGCCTCGGTTCGTCGGCAGCACTCTCGCTCGAATTGGCAAACCCGACTATGCCGCCCTCGCGTGCAGACCACGCTGCTGCATTGGGTGACCCGCTATACGATTCTTCACGTTCTGCCCGAGGGAGCATCATTCGGCCATTCGCAGATCGTCGAGGAACTCGGACGCCGGATCGACGCCGGTCACCAGCAGGTGATCGCGGGCGCGGGTGCAGGCGACGTAGAGCAGGTGCCGCTCGGTGCTGTAGGTGTCCTCGAGGTCTGCCTGGTCGGCGACGCTTTCGATGCGCGACTGGAGGGGCAGGATCTCGTCGTCGCACGCCACCACCGTGACCGCCCGGAATTCCAGGCCCTTGGCGAGATGCATCGTGCCCACCGCGACCCTGTCGGGTGTTCCGGCCGAGCGTTCGTCCAGCTCCATTGACGAGAGCCCTGCGAGCCGGACCGATTCCTGCGCCCGCGGTATTTCCGCCTCGGACCTGACGAACACCGCGATCTCGTGCGGGACGTAGCCGTCTTTCCGTCTCGCGCTCAGCCAGTCGGCGACCGCCGTGCTCTCTTCGTCGGGCGATCCGAGAACCGTGATGCGCGGTTCCGGGCCGTTGAACGCCGAGACCGTGCCGCCGCGCCCCTCGGTGTTCCCGTCCACGTCGGCGAGCTCGAGCGGCAACAAGCGGTCCGCCTGCCGGCGGATTTGATGGGAGGTGCGGTAGTTGACGCGGAGCGTGTGGGAGCGCCCGCGCACGTCCACCCCGAGCGCCCGCCAGGAGAAGGGCGTGCGGAAGATGCGCTGGCCGAGATCGCCGGCGAAGAACAGGCTGTCCGGTCGCCCGCCGCCGATGACCGCGAGGAAGCGCAGCTCCGCAACGCCGATGTCCTGTGCTTCGTCGATGACGCAGAACTCGAACGGCGGGTGAGCCGTTCCGGCGAAGTGCCGTTCCAGATGCCGGAACAGACTGGGCTCGGTGAGCAGCCCTCGTTCGTCGAGGCCCTGGCGCACCGCGGAGAAGATCGACCAGAGCACCTCGCGCTGGGCTTCCGCCAGGCGGGTCCTGCGGCCGAGCCGCATGACATCCCGATAGCCTTCCCAGCTCTCCAGCTGCCACGCGTCCACCACCCGGCTCCATTCGGTCCACAGGAAATGCGGGGTGAACTTGTGCTCCGCTGCCTCGGTTGATGCTTGATTGATCAATTTCCGGAGCTCGTCATCCGTGGCGAGGCGCGGCGCGCCGAAATTGGCTTCGTAGAGGCGACGCCCGATGCCGCCCATCGAATGCACTTCGAGGCGCTCCGCGATGTTCGGCCGGTTGTGCACCAGGCGGCCCAGCCTCACGCGGAGCGCGTTGGCGAGCGTCTCGGAGAAGGTGGCGAGAAGAACACGGGTATCCGGATCGGTCTCCGCGAGGTGGACGGCGCGGTGCAGCGCCACGATGGTCTTGCCCGTACCGGCCGAACCGGATACGCGAGCCGGGCCGCTGTACCGTGTCTCGACGATCCGGCGCTGCGCCGGATGCAGGAAGACGGTCCACCTCTCCCACGGATATTCCAGCGCCCGCTCCAGTTCGTCGGCGTTCTCCACCAGGCGGAACCGACGTTGCGCGTCGGGGTGGGCGAACGGGTCGGCATCGGCAGCCGCGTGCGCCGACCGTTCCGGCGCGCCGCCGGTCGCGAGCTCCAGCAGCGCCTCGGCCGCCTCAGCCGGCAGGTGGTCGGCGAGGTCAAGCAGCGAGTCCTCGTCCGCGCTTCGCACATCGTCCAGCCACGCCTCGGGCACGCCGTATCCCAATAGCTCGTCATCGGAAGCGTCGGCAAAGAGTGCGGGCTTGGCAGGGACGCGCTCAACGGCTGGGGTTTCTGCGACGACTTGGCGCGGGATCTCGATCTCTCGGACGGTCTCGCGGATCTCGACGATCTGGGCCGCGCCGGTCCTGGGATGCCGCTCGATTCGCCGCCGTTCCGCCCAGCGGTAAGCGTTATCGTGATGCCCGACATAGACGAGCATGACGCTCGACGCGGTGCGATGGACGATCAACCGAAGGTCCCGGCTGACCCGGACGGACCAGAAGTTCCGGTCTTTGGCGCGGTCGATCCGGTGGAACGACAACCCCGGCGCCGACGGGTCCACTTGCAGGTCGAAGGCCGTGGTCTTCGCGGCCTTCTGCTCATCGCCGGTCAGCTTCGCGAGGCTGTCTGTGAAGCTGGCTGCAATACGGAATTGCACGTCAGGTTTGAATGATGACCGAAGCGTCGATCTGGTTTGCGACTTCACTATAAAGATCGATATCGGTTTCCGGTGCCTTGATGCTGACGACCAAGGTTAAGGGTTGGGCAGGCTCTCTCTCGAGAGCCTGCCCAACCCTTTTGAACGAAGCCGCGGGCCACGAGAGGCGAAGTTGAGCTATGTGGAAAGTGCGCTGATGTCAGCGTCAGGCGGCATCCACCGGCAGCAGAGTTGCGCATAAAATCGACGCTCGCGCCGGTCTTTCGGCAGGCATGCGGGCGCACGCTGCGAGGACTGAGCGGGGTGTGAGCCGAGGGCTGTCAGCCCGGCTCAAGCGGAGACAGGTTCGGTCGTGCGTCGGCGCTTTGGCGCCGTTGCGCGGGGCCGAAGCGAGCGGGCGTCTCACGGTTTCCCCCTGTGGGTCGGCGGCAGCGCCGGCGGGCCGCGCGTCGAGCGGGGCTCATGGCGGCGGCGGATTTCGCGGACGAGGCGCATGACGCCGCCGCAGTGGGGGCAGGCCACGGGCGCGGTGCCGATCTCGGGCTCTTCGTCGGGCTCGGCCCGAGCGCCGTCCACGCTTCCCTCGGGGGCGGCGCAGCCGAGGGCGCCGAGAGCCTGGCGTGCTCTCTCCAGCGTGCTGGCGCGGCAGCCGTTGGCGAGGATGCCGAAGTAGCGAATGCGGTGCATGCCGTCCGGCAGGACGTGCCTCAGGAAGCGGCGGATGAACTCGTCGGCGCTCACGGTGGCGATGCCGTAGCGCGGCTTTCTCTGCCCCGGCGCCTTGGGCTTTCGGTGGCGGAAGGAGACCGTCTCGCCGTCGAAGGAGACGATGCGGCTGTCGGAGATGGCGATCCTGTGCGTGTAGTGCGAGAGGTACCGGAAGACCTGCTCAGGCCCGCGGAAGGGCCGCTTGGCGTAGACCACCCAGTCCCTGGCCCGGGCGGCGGCAAGCGTGGCGTGGAACTCGCCGGGATTGGCGAGGTGGGCGAGGGTGCCGTGGAACTCCAGGTCCCCCCGGCCGTGGGCGCGGGCGAGCTCCTCGAGGAAGAGGCGGCGGAACAGGCTGCCGAGGACCTTGACGGGGGCGAGGAAGGTGGTGCTCCCCGTCTTCCACTCGCCACTGTCTACGTCGAAGCCCGCGTTGGGCACGACCACGTGCAGGTGCGGGTGGAAGCGGAGCTTCTGATCCCAGGTATGGAGGACCGCGGTGCCGCCGATGCGCATGCCGCCGTGGCGGGGATCGGCGGCGATGGTGCGCAGGGTCTCGGCGACGGCCCGGAAGAGGATGTCGAACACCACCCTGCGGTTGCAGAAGGCAATGGCGGCAACCTCCTTGGGCAGGGTGAAGACCACATGGAAGTAGGGCACCGGCAGGATGTCCCCGGCGCGCTCCTCGCTCCAGAGGTTGGCGGCGAGACCCTGGCAGGTGGGGCAGTGGCGGTTGCGGCAGGAGTTGAAGAGCGGATGCTCGCGCCCGCAGCCCTCGCAGGCGTACATGTGGCCGCCGAGCACGGCGGTGCGGCACGCCTCGATGGCGCCCATGACCTTGAGCCGGGCGGCGTCGATGCGCCCTTTGTGGCGCTCACGGAAAGCGGCGCCGGCGCGGCGGAAGATCTCCGCCACGCCCGCGCGTTCGGCCTCCACGCGCCGTCAGTTGCGCAACGCTGCGAAGCCTGAGATCGGGTGGTCGAGGCCCTCGAACATCTTGCCGGTGACGCGGGCGTAGTGACGGGTCGTGTTCGCGCTTCGATGGCCGAGCATGTCCCGGATCACCTCGATATCGCCGCCGCGCTCGAGGAGATGGGTCGCCGCCGAATGGCGCAGGCAATGGAAGGTGTAGCTGCGGTCGAGCTCGGCAATGTCGCGCGCCCTCCTGAAGGCGGCCTGCAAGGTCTCCGTTGCGATGGGCCTGTCGAGCGAGACGCCGTAGAAGAGCCAGCTCGTCGGACGCGGCCAGATGTTCCTGTAGTAGACGCGCAAGTAGTGGATGACGATGTCCGGCAACGGTGCCATTCTCTCGGTGCCGCCTTTGCCGGAGGGGATGTGCAGCAGCTTCTTCTCCGACAGGATGTCGCCGACCTTGATGGCCAAGGTCTCGGAGATGCGGAGCCCGCCGCCATAGCCGGTGACAATGGCAGCACGGTGGCGGAGGTCGGGTGTCGCAAGGATGAGGTGCTCGACCTCCTGCTCCGACATGTAGCGCGGCAGCTTGCCGGGCTTCTTGCGGGAGCGCAGGCCGGCGACATGGTCAGGCCAGCCGAGTGTGTCGATGTAGAGGAAGTTCAGCGCGGCGAAGGAGACGTTGGTCGTGCCCGGACTGAGCCCCTTGTCGATCCGCCCCAGGTACCACTGGCGCACCTGCTCGGCGTCGAGCTCGTCCGGCGAGGCGTCGTAGTACCTGGCCAGGTTCTTGATCTCGCAGATGTAGGCCTTGGACGTGCTCGCGGCCAGATTGGCGATGCGGAGCTGCTCCTCCATGCGCTGGCGAAGAGGGGTGACGGTGTTCGTGTCGCACGCGGTCCCGGTCATTATCGATCTCCCTGGATCGCGACGGCGCGCCGCCGGACCGATCCGGCGACGGTCCGTCGCAGGGGTCGATGCTAACCACTGGTGATCGGGAGGCTGCTGGGGATCCGCCACCCGACGGGCGGAGCGCCACTGACGCAACCGGGAAGCGAACGCACAGAACAAACGGCACCCGCGACGCCTCGGAAATGAATGAACTCTACGCCGCTAACTCCGCGTAGCGGCTTCGTTCAAAGCGTATCGAGCCGCTTGATCGTACCGTTCCAGCACGGGGCGCGTTCTCCACCACCCCATTGAAGGATAGATGGCTATGTGCCCTCGACTTGCGAGATCAGCGGCACTCCCCCGCCAAATGTCCCCATGGAGAGAACCCCTGTGACGACTCTGCGTACCGATCAACCACGCTGGATCACTGGAGCTTCTTGCGCTCCCCTCTTCTTCATCTCGCGCCACCGCGTTGATCCGTCCGCGAAAAGCGTCGACCGTTTCCAGCGCCCTTTTGACTTCGAAGCGAAGACCGTGGGACTCGTATCGGTAGCGAGAACGAATGCCTCGCTGCGATGGGTTGGGTTCGACGAAATAGGAAAGCGTTACGCGCATCTCGACTGGTGTCTCCCCCAAGCTCTCCAAGACGTCTGCAGGCCAGGGCAAATTGTGGAGATGCATATCGCGAGGCGCGGGCTGCTTTCGTGGTTCCTTCTTGAAGGGGTGCAAGGTTAAGGGTTGGGCAGGCTCTCTCTCGAGAGCCTGCCCAACCCTTTTGAACGAAGCCGCGGGCCACGAGAGGCGAAGTTGAGCTATGTGGAAAGTGCGCTGATGTCAGCGTCAGGCGGCATCCACCGGCAGCAGAGTTGCGCATAAAATCGACGCTCGCGCCGGTCTTTCGGCAGGCATGCGGGCGCACGCTGCGAGGACTGAGCGGGGTGTGAGCCGAGGGCTGTCAGCCCGGCTCAAGCGGAGACAGGTTCGGTCGTGCGTCGGCGCTTTGGCGCCGTTGCGCGGGGCCGAAGCGAGCGGCCGTCTCACGGTTTCCCCCTGTGGGTCGGCGGCAGCGCCGGCGGGCCGCGCGTCGAGCGGGGCTCATGGCGGCGGCGGATTTCGCGGACGAGGCGCATGACGCCGCCGCAGTGGGGGCAGGCCACGGGCGCGGTGCCGATCTCGGGCTCTTCGTCGGGCTCGGCCTGAGCGCCGTCCACGCTTCCCTCGGGGGCGGCGCAGCCGAGGGCGCCGAGAGCCTGGCGTGCTCTCTCCAGCGTGCTGGCGCGGCAGCCGTTGGCGAGGATGCCGAAGTAGCGAGTGCGGTGCATGCCGTCCGGCAGGACGTGCCTCAGGAAGCGGCGGATGAACTCGTCGGCGCTCACGGTGGCGATGCCGTAGCGCGGCTTTCTCTGCCCCGGCGCCTTGGGCTTTCGGTGGCGGAAGGAGACCGTCTCGCCGTCGAAGGAGACGATGCGGCTGTCGGAGATGGCGATCCTGTGCGTGTAGTGCGAGAGGTACCGGAAGACCTGCTCAGGCCCGCGGAAGGGCCGCTTGGCGTAGACCACCCAGTCCCTGGCCCGGGCGGCGGCAAGCGTGGCGTGGAACTCGCCGGGATTGGCGAGGTGGGCGACGGTGCCGTGGAACTCCAGGTCCCCCCGGCCGTGGGCGCGGGCGAGCTCCTCGAGGAAGAGGCGGCGGAACAGGCTGCCGAGGACCTTGACGGGGGCGAGGAAGGTGGTGCTCCCCGTCTTCCACTCGCCACTGTCTACGTCGAAGCCCGCGTTGGGCACGACCACGTGCAGGTGCGGGTGGAAGCGGAGCTTCTGATCCCAGGTATGGAGGACCGCGGTGCCGCCGATGCGCATGCCGCCGTGGCGGGGATCGGCGGCGATGGTGCGCAGGGTCTCGGCGACGGCCCGGAAGAGGATGTCGAACACCACCCTGCGGTTGCAGAAGGCAATGGCGGCAACCTCCTTGGGCAGGGTGAAGACCACATGGAAGTAGGGCACCGGCAGGATGTCCCCGGCGCGCTCCTCGCTCCAGAGGTTGGCGGCGAGACCCTGGCAGGTGGGGCAGTGGCGGTTGCGGCAGGAGTTGAAGAGCGGATGCTCGCGCCCGCAGCCCTCGCAGGCGTACATGTGGCCGCCGAGCACGGCGGTGCGGCACGCCTCGATGGCGCCCATGACCTTGAGCCGGGCGGCGTCGATGCGCCCTTTGTGGCGCTCACGGAAAGCGGCGCCGGCGCGGCGGAAGATCTCCGCCACGCCCGCGCGTTCGGCCTCCACGCGCCGTCAGTTGCGCAACGCTGCGAAGCCTGAGATCGGGTGGTCGAGGCCCTCGAACATCTTGCCGGTGACGCGGGCGTAGTGACGGGTCGTGTTCGCGCTTCGATGGCCGAGCATGTCCCGGATCACCTCGATATCGCCGCCGCGCTCGAGGAGATGGGTCGCCGCCGAATGGCGCAGGCAATGGAAGGTGTAGCTGCGGTCGAGCTCGGCAATGTCGCGCGCCCTCCTGAAGGCGGCCTGCAAGGTCTCCGTTGCGATGGGCCTGTCGAGCGAGACGCCGTAGAAGAGCCAGTTCGTCGGACGCGGCCAGATGTTCCTGTAGTAGACGCGCAAGTAGTGGATGACGATGTCCGGCAACGGTGCCATTCTCTCGGTGCCGCCTTTGCCGGAGGGGATGTGCAGCAGCTTCTTCTCCGACAGGATGTCGCCGACCTTGATGGCCAAGGTCTCGGAGATGCGGAGCCCGCCGCCATAGCCGGTGACAATGGCAGCACGGTGGCGGAGGTCGGGTGTCGCAAGGATGAGGTGCTCGACCTCCTGCTCCGACATGTAGCGCGGCAGCTTGCCGGGCTTCTTGCGGGAGCGCAGGCCGGCGACATGGTCAGGCCAGCCGAGTGTGTCGATGTAGAGGAAGTTCAGCGCGGCGAAGGAGACGTTGGTCGTGCCCGGACTGAGCCCCTTGTCGATCCGCCCCAGGTACCACTGGCGCACCTGCTCGGCGTCGAGCTCGTCCGGCGAGGCGTCGTAGTACCTGGCCAGGTTCTTGATCTCGCAGATGTAGGCCTTGGACGTGCTCGCGGCCAGATTGGCGATGCGGAGCTGCTCCTCCATGCGCTGGCGAAGAGGGGTGACGGTGTTCGTGTCGCACGCGGTCCCGGTCATTATCGATCTCCCTGGATCGCGACGGCGCGCCGCCGGACCGATCCGGCGACGGTCCGTCGCAGGGGTCGATGCTAACCACTGGTGATCGGGAGGCTGCTGGGGATCCGCCACCCGACGGGCGGAGCGCCACTGACGCAACCGGGAAGCGAACGCACAGAACAAACGGCACCCGCGACGCCTCGGAAATGAATGAACTCTACGCCGCTAACTCCGCGTAGCGGCTTCGTTCAATCTTTCCTGGACGACCATGGTCAAGGAATTCGAGACGCTCCATAGAGCGCGGTCCAGATCCGGAACCCCGAATCCACATCGCCTCAGCAGGTTCTGATAGTCAGCTTTCGACGGCTTCGGGTTTGACGCCAGGTGCATCCGTTTCATGGCGCCCGTCCACTTTGCTGAATGCACGATCAGAGCGCGAATAGTCTCCGGCCAAAGATCCGGGTATTCGGCCATCACCTGGGCAGCAAGGCGAGATGCGAGCGCTGTTGCCGAACTGGTGGCGTTTGCTGTCGTCAAGAGCCGATCAGCAGGCAGATGATGGGTTGTCAGAAGACTGAGACTCGGCATCCAAACCGTGCTCAGCGAGTCCATGGCCGCGTTACCCCCTTCAAGCACTACATCCGGCTTGAGCGGCCATTGAGGTTGCCATGTTACCGACGTGGTGCTGAAAGGGCTGAGACCGCCTCCCGGCGCGATTGGTGTGTAGTCTTGTGCATCGGGTTCTGTGATCCGCGCGAGATCTGTAAAGGCTCCGACCGTGAGTACGTTCCAGGCTTGGGCCGGGTCATGCACCCCATCGCTGTCGTTGCTTTCGGGGTAGTCCGACCATGCGTTCGGGTCCTCGATATTCCCGGCGGAAACAACCAGCAATCGTGGACGGGCGCCGTACCCGTCGACATCAGCGGCCAGCGAATCTAAGGCTGCTGACCAGGCGGATGGCCGTCCTCGATCCCGATTGTCGCGGGCTGTGACGGCCATTCCAAAGACTCTGAGTCTAGCCGGTGCCGTGACTTCTGGTCGGCTGACGGCCTCAATAGTGAGCAGCCCATGGTGACGGGAGTCGGTTCCGCCAGCCCCGTCGTGCGGCAGCAGCTTCACCGATTCCAGACGATGATCGACTACCACAGGATTGTTGCCGTCGAGACACTCCGTTAGATCGCCGGCAAGAGCTAACCCCGCCATCTGAGTGCCGTGACCCTGGATGTCGCCGGCTCCCCAAGCCGGTTCGACCGTGTGCATGTCGTCAACTGCAAGCGCAGGCGCGAGAAGCGGGTGACCCCGGTTTGCACCGGTGTCGAGCAGACAGACATAGGGCACAACATCGCCATCGGGCGAAAATCGGGTACGATTCAGCAGGTTTTCAAACCACTCACGCTGCTCCTCGGGCTCAAGGGAATCGAAGAAGTTCGCCGTCTCTTTGGCTCGCCGCAACTCAGCGATACTGTTGAGCGTGAGAATGGAGCTTGCCATTTGCTCGCGGGAAGCACGAACTAGGAGCACAGAGCGCTCAGGAAATATCAACTCTCCCTGCGCAGCCTCCATCCCCTGGGCTTCCGCCAGTCGGCGAAACGTTTCGACCACGACTTGCTGCTTCCCGCGAACCGGTAGCCAAACCTCCCGCCAGAACTGTTCCTCGTCATCGGTAGGAAAAGCTTCCTGATCGTCTGTCCACAGTGCCCGGAGGCTCGCGGCCCTAATTTGACTGATGGCGTCGATCAGACGCTGGTTGTCGCGGGGCCGTCCGATGCTGTCTCGCTTCTCTGACAGGTAATCGCGGATAAGGCCTTCGAAGTGATCGAGTCTTCCATCGGGAACGAACACGGTGGCGTGCGTGCGGTCCTCATCTTGACGGACGTTCAGTAATTCGATGCCTTGCGTTTCCCTAGCCAAGCTCTCGAACGCCAGTTCGATCTCCGGAAAACCCTCGAACTCGATTTGGAGCCCCAGCCCGTCTTCTAGCCCAGCTTCTTGCTGAGCCTCGCTTGCGGCCTCCGCTTCGGTCCGCAACTCGTCGATCTGACGCTGTAGGGCACCTCCATGCTGAGCGCGATTTCTCGGTGGAATTGGTAGCCGCCCGCCTCCGCCTCGCGAGCGAAAAGCTTCCGTTTCGGTCACTCCTTCAAGGATGAAGTGCCGATGTCTTTCGTCGGTTCCATTCGACATGGGGCAGCTAAAACCCTTGAACTATGTACTCTTCGCAGTCTTCTCGTTCAGCCTGTCGACGATGGATTTGCGCTCTTCGAGCATCATTCGAATGTCTGACTCTCCAACGCGGTTGCGTCGATGAATAAGCGCGTCCTTCAATACCTCGTTGGCGGCACGCGTGACCTCGGCATAGTTCAAACCTGCCGCGGTCTCCGCGAGGCTGGTCCAGCGAACTCGTTTCAAGGCGCTGCCCAACAAACGCGTTCTCAGCAATTTCACGATCTGCGACCGGTCGGGAAGGTCGTAATGCAGTACGTCGTCGAAGCGTCGGAAGAGCGCCGAGTCAAGTAGGTCGGGATGATTGGTCGCCGCGATCACTAGGCTGTGGGAACGGTCCTGCTCGATCATTTGGAGAAAGCTGTTCAGGACCCGGCGGATTTCGCCCACGTCGTTGGCGAGGCCGCGTTGTGAACCGATGGCATCGAACTCGTCGAAGAAATAGACGCCTCGCGTCCGTCCCGTGGCGTCGAAGATCTGTCTGAGCTTGGCCGCCGTTTCGCCCATGAACTTGGTGATGAGACCGTCAAGCCGAACTTGGAGGAGCGGCAGGCCCAACTCACCGGCAAGGACGGAGGCGGTCATCGTCTTGCCTGTACCGGGCGGTCCCACCAGCAGCAGCTTGCGCCGCGGCGCTAGGCCGTGCTCCAGAATTCGACCGGCATGGCGCTGCTCACGGATGACGCGCTGAATCTGCTCCGAGAGTTCCTCGCGGAGGATCATCTCACCCAACTGGGATTTCGGGTACGAATCCTCCAACAGCGTTGCCAATTCGCCGCGGGGTCGACCGATCGGCACGGGCGATCCCGCGCCGCGCAGGCTCTTGGCATCGTCGATCATCGCGCGCAATTCCTGGGCGAGCTTTCCGTGACCCAACCTCGCTTCATGGGCGGCGACCTGCATGGCTACGGAGAAGAAGCGGTCGTCATCGCCTTCCATGTGCGATTTCAGCAGTGCCTTCAGGTGCTCGGCACTAGCCACAGGGTCTCTCCCAGGATCGGGCGGGTTGTTTCACACCTTGAACACCTTCATCGCCTCGTCGCCGAGGTGGTTGATCACCTTGACGGCGATGCGGCCGGAGGCGGGGCGGGGGAAGGGGCGGGAGGTGTCGCTGTTCAGCGTGGCCCAGGCGTCGGGATCGATCTCGGCCTTGAGCGTCGTCTTGAGCGCCTTGTAGGGGTCGTTCGCGCCGAGGAAGTAGGCATGGCGGACGAAGAAGCTCTCCTCGTTGTAGTCGGTGTCCACGAACCAGCAGGCGATGCCCTCGGCGCCGTCGCTCCGCACCTCGCCGGTATTGGGGTGGAAGACGTCGACGCCGTTGATCCGCACCCGGATATGCTCGCCGCCGTCTTCCAGGATGTCGATATCAGGCTCGCCGAAGATGACGAACAGGTTGCCCTTGCCGGTGTTCGCGAGGTCGCCGGCCATGTGCAGGTCGGCGTTCATGCGCGCCTTGAGCACCGGGATGCGGCCCAGCTTCTCGAACTCGGCGGCATGGGCGTCGTAGCTGAAGGCGCAGGCGATCAGCACGTCGAAGCCGGCGTCGGCGGCCTCGCGCGCGGCCGCCACCAGGTCGGGCCGCGCGACGGTGCCGAACTCCGGCCCGATGAAGACGCCGGCGCGGCGCGTGGCGCCCTCTTCGCCGCCGCCCTCGATGTAGCGCCCCTCGGCGCAGACGTAGTGGCCGGGCCAGGGCGTGAGCGCGGTGAACTCGATGCGGTCCTCCCGGTGCGCCTGCTGGACTCCCGCCGTCCTGAGGTTCTCCAGGATCATGTCGGTGAAGTTCGCGGCCTCGCCGTAGCCGAGCTTCTTGTCGGTGAGCGCAGAGAAGAGCTCGTCGTTCTCGTCCACTGCCAACATGCGGTGCGGCGCCAAGCTCTCGACCGTGAAGGGGCCGGCGACACGGATGCGCGCGTTGTCGACATAGGGCCTGTCGTAGAGATACTCGTGGTCCGCCTTGGCGGCGATGGAGGCGTCGATCGCCGCCTGGCGGGCAATGCGCGCCTTCCACCACTCGGCGTGCGCAGCGGCGGCTTCGGTCGGCCAATCCTCGCCGGCCTCGCGCGGGATTTCCCACTCCTCCCACTTCTTGCCGAGGGCGGCGTTGAGGCGGGCGCGCAGCGGCTCGAGGGTCTTCTGCCAGAGCTCCCAGATCACGTCGATCTCGGCGTTGTTGGCGATGGATTTGAGGGTGATGTGCGGCACGCGCTCGTAGACGAAGCCCTGGCGGATGTCGCCGCCGGTGGGTGCTTTCGACGGCGCCCTCTGCGTGATCTCGGCCTCTTTCTTCTGCCCCTCCGGGCTGTCGGCGAGCAGATACCAGGGATAGCGCGCACCCATGACGCGCGCTCGTGCCAAAGCCAGTGCGACGCGGGAGGTGTCGATGGTGATCCAGCACCGACCCCATTGCTCGGCGACGGTGGCCGTGGTGCCAGAGCCGCAGGTCGGGTCCAGCACGAGGTCGCCGGGGTCGGTGGTCAGTAGGATGCAGCGCTCAACCACACGTCGATTAGTCTGCACAACATAAATCTTTTCGCGCGAGAACGTGGACTCAACAGTCCCAGTCCAAACATTATCGTATCGAATAACAGGAAAATCATCAATTCTTCTCTGCCAATAGCGTCCGTTTGGAGTAATTCTTCCTGCTTTTATTATGCGACCTGTGTCGTCTTCCGACTTTAGTTGAGAAGGCTTGTAGCGGCGGCCTGACAAGTCATCCGTCGCCGTAAACGTATTTGCGACTTCGTGGGATTCCCGGGTCCGGAATAGGTCGCGATATTTCAGATTCCCCTCACCACAATACCAGAGCACGCAATCGTAAAGTCTCTGAAGTCGCATTGTATTTTGGTTAGCGGCAGTTTGGAAATACACCATCGCAACGAAGTTCTTGTCGCCGAACACCTCATCCATCAGCGCCCGCACACGGTGGACGTTCTCGTCGCCGATCTGCACGAAGATCGAGCCGCTCTCCGTCAGTAACTCTCGCGCCACGATCAATCGCTCGCGCAGATAGGTCAGGTAGGAGTGGATGCCGTCGCGCCAGGTGTCCCGAAAGGCCTTCACCTGCTCGGGCTCGCGGGTGATATGGGCGGCGTTCCCGTCCTTCACGTCGCGGCTGGTGGTGGACCACTGGAAGTTGGAGTTAAAGCGGATGCCGTAGGGCGGGTCGATGTAGATGCACTGCACCTTGCCGCGCAGGCCTTCGCGCTCGGCCAGCGACGCCATAACCTGAAGGGCATCGCCGAGGATCATGCGGTTCGACCAGTTGGCGTCGTGGCGATAGAACTCGGTGCGCGCGGCGCCGTCAGGGAGGCCATTGAAATCGGCGAAGAGGTCCGGCGTATCGTCCGCCTCCTCGTCCCGCCGTTCCCTGGTCTGGCGCAGCAGGTCGTCGATCAGGGCCTTGGGGTGCACCTTCTCCTGGATGTAGAGCGGCGGCGCCTGGACGACGAGACCGGCCGCGTCCTGCTGGTCCTTGCCCCGCCAGACGAGCTGCGGATCGAGATCGCGGTTGCGGCGCTCGTAGGCCACGCGGATCGGCGCCTTGTCCTCCTCCGCCATGACGGGGTGGTATTCCGCCGTCGGGATGTTGCGCCGCGTCGCGTCGTCGTGAACGAGGGTCTTGACGGACTTGGGTCTTCTCGGCGTTCGCGCCATCTATCCGCCCTCCTTCCCGGCGGTCTCCAGAATCTTTCGCAGCGCAGCAAGGAGTTCCGGAACGGCGTCCACGATCAGGGTCCAGATGATGTCGTCGTCGATGTGCAGATAGGCGTGGGCCAACCGGTTCCGCGTCCCGATGATCGCGCGCCACGGAATCTCCGGATGACCGTCGCGGACCGTTTCGGGGATTTGGGCCGCGGCCTCGCCGATAAGCTCGAGATTGCGCAGGGTGGCGTCGTAGGCCATCGGGCTGGCGACGAACACGTCCTTGTCCAGCCCGGCGGTGTACTCGAGGACCCTTTCGCAGAAGCCGATCATGTCCTCGACATGGAGGTGCCAGTCCCGCGGCGCGTCGCCCGGCTCAGACATACAGGGCTTCCCGCTCCACACGGGGACGCAGCTCGGCACGGAGCGCCTTGTCGGTGACGAGGTCGACAGAGCGGCCGCACAAATCCTCGATATAGAACTGGGCGCCGAAATACCGCCGCCAATCCGCCGGTCCGTCGAAGCGAACCAGAATGTCGATATCGCTGCCGGCCGTTGCGCTGTCGCGCGCGAACGATCCGAAAAGGGCGAGGTCGACGATGCCGAAGCGCCGTTCGAGCACCGGCTTGTGCGCCCGCAGCAGCGCGAGGATTTCGTCTCTGCTCAACGGCCGCTCCTCGGCAGTATCGTCTCGAACTCAAGCGTCACGGCTCAAGCCACCACGGTCGGCGGATACGTCGCGGTACGTCATGCCGCGACACGCTGCAAGAGCTTTCGGTTGAAGTCTTCATGGGATGCCAGCGACGAGATCATGTCGCCGCCGACATCCGAGAGCCTCGCAAGGTCGGTCCTTGGGATCGCGGCCTGATCTTCGAAGACGAGAATGGACTCGAAGCGAAGATCGTGTCGGTGGAAGTGAGACAGCATGATCGTGGTCAGGCGCGCCTTGTCCCGGTTGGGCACGCCGTAGAGAAAGAGCGGGACGTCGTTCTTCCCCTCGATGCGGTAGTCCACCGGATAGGCGTCGGCATTGGGCACGTCCGGCCGGAAGTCGCGTTCGATTTGCGCCTCGTCCACGTAGCTGAAGAGGAGGTCGGCCAGATCGTCATAGAAAGTGGAGCCGACGTTGGAACGCGAGAGCAGCGTCAGATCGTAGACCCTGGTCAGCGCCTGTCCGAAGGCGAAGATGGCCTCCGGCAGGCGCTCGGGCGCGGCGTCGAGGCAGAGCGCACCGCGATCGCCGTCCCAGCGAAGCCCGGCCTCGCCCATGATGCGCTCGAGAATCATCCCCCGCGTTCCATCCAGGAAGGAATCGACGTCGTGCTCGTAGCTGATATGCATCAGCGTGTGCCCGCGGTCCGACAGACGGAGACCGCCCGATGCCGACTCCGAGACATGTATCGGGAAGCGGTCGCCATCGGGAAACTCGAAATGCGTGCGCAGCATCAGCGCACCATCGGGACGCCGATCGACTCCCACCTCCTCGCAGAGGCGTTCGCACAGGAGCGTTTTGAGTGCGTCCGTGTCGAGGGTCACAGGTCCAGCCTCGGTTCGTCGTGCCGGACGACGCCGCCGCTTACGTTGAAGTCCTCCGTCAGACAGGCCAGCGCGCCGTCCACGGTCTCGAACCGGCCCGTCTCGGTCGCGTCGGCTTCCGCTTTCCTGCCCGCTGCGAGCGCTGCCTCCGACGCACGATGAATGTGCTGGCGGTAGGCGATGTCGCCGTGCTCGTGACTCGGCCCATTATAGCGGGCCAGCGTGAGCGGCGGTGCGCCACGTGGCAGGTAGGCGATTCCGCAAGAGAAATCCTGTTCGTCTTCCAGGTTTTGCCGCTGGTAGATCAGGAAGCGAACCTCCTCGTCGGTCTCTCCGGAGACCTGAAAGTTACGTTGCCGGTGGACGGGTCTTCCCTTGGGTTTTTCCAGCCAGTGCGCCCGGGGGTTGGCGATCCGTTTGGGCATCGACCGGAAGGCGTCCAGTTCCGCCTCGGTATAGAGCTTCGTGACCATTTTGGACGATGCCTTATGCCTTACCCGTGTAGCGGGGCGGCGGAGGGTTCAACCGGCGATATCGTGGCGTCGATGCCGGCGGCCGGGGACAGGAAGCCCTCGATCAGCTCATCGAACCCCGCCTCGATCTCGTAGACGTCTGTGAATTCCGCGAACGCCCAGCGCCCGAAGGTTCCGAGCGCGTTTACGCCCGGCACCCAGTAGGTGTCCATCGTCGCCTTCTTGTCCTTGGCGTCCTCGCCGCGATAGCCCTTGATCTCGACGACCAAGTGCAGCGGGTCGTCCTCGCCCCGCCCGTCGTCGACCAGCACGATGAAGTCGGGGATGTAGGTGCGCGCCTCGGAACCCTGGCGATAGGGCACTTCCAGGCCGAGCCCGTGGTTTTTGACATAGGCGCGAACGCGGGCGTGTCCCTCGGCGACGCGGCAGAACTCGGCCTCCCAGTCGCTGTCGCAAACGACATGGTTGACGTGGCAGCGGCGGGCATCCGTCTTCCACAGCGTCTGCTTCGACGTGGCGAAGCGCACGTGGACGGTCGAGCCCGCCGCGTTGTACGTGTCGAGAACGGCTTTCACGGGATGCTCGACCACATGGTGCGTCACAATGCCTCGGGTGATGCACTCGCAAGCTTTATCCGCGAGCGCCAGATACATGAGCTGCGCCGGGAAAGTACCGCCCTTGCAGACAAGATGGTTGTCAAGCCACTGGCGCGCCACACGTTTGAGTTGGCCGAAGAGGTGCAGCTTGGGCTCCTCCCCGGGTTCGCGCCACTTGGTCTCCAGCAGGCGTTTAGTGAGATGGAACAGCAGGGTCGAGCGCCGCAGATCGCCGGTGTGCACCAGGTTGAGGTCCACGCCTTCTCCGATGATTCCCTGGTTGTGAGTGACGGAAGGGCCGACAAGGTCGGGAGTCAGCACCAGCGTGTCGTCGGGAGTGAAATTCGCTTGCAGGCGTTCCTCCGGCAATTCGACGCGGTAGCCGGCGACCCGTGGAAAGCGGATCTCGCAGGCATCGCGTTCGGGGCTGACGGCCTTGATTTGCACGGTCTTGCGGGGCGTCTGCGGCGGGGCAACCACTGGCTTTGCCGTGAAGTCGAAGGGAATACCGAGCACGTCGGCATACTCGACGGAGAAGACGCCGTCGTCGTTCAACTCATACGACTGTCGGCGCAGCGAGCGGCCGACCGCCTGCTCGCAGAGGAGCTGTGTGCCGAAAGCCCGCACGCCGAGCACGTGGGTAACGGTGTTGGCGTCCCAGCCTTCCGTCAGCATCGAGACCGAGACGACGCAGCGTGTCGCACCGCCGAGCCGGCCCTCCTTGCCGACGGTGTTCATCGCCTCGCGCAGCAGGTCTTGGTCGGACAGGTTCTCGGCACGCTTCCGGTCGCCGGTACGCGCCACGATCTCGCGGCGGAAGCGCTCGATCTCGTCGGCCGCCATGGTGCGGAAGTTCCTGTCGAGCGCTTCGCCGGACTCGAGCTGCTCGCTGTCGATCAGAAGGGTGCGCGGGCGCGCGCGCGGTGTGCCGTGCTCGTCGAAGTTCCTGAACAATTCGAGGCGGCCGTTCTCCAGCGTCGTGGAGCCGTCCGGATTCTCGCGCTGGAAGCCGGCGATGTAGTCGTAGATCAGCTTCGAGGTGGACGTGTTGTTGCAGACCACGATGAAGCAGGGGGGCGCCTCGATGCCTGCCTCCCGCCACAGCGCGAAGGTCTTCTTGTAGTGGCCGTGGAGGGCTTCCAAGGCCGTCTGCAACGGCACCGGAATCTTCAGGGGATCGAGGTTGGAAGCCTTGCCGCGGCCCTTCTTTGGCATGTCCTTGCGGATGTGTTCCCACAGATTGCGGAACTTCGGCATGTCGCCGCCGGGGATGTTGTCGGCCACCGGCACGCGGGGCAGCTTGACGATGCCGCACTCGATCGCGTCCATCAGCGAGAAGTCGCTCATCGTCCAGGAAAAGAGCGTGCCTTCCGCGTAGCCGGAGCCCCTCAGGAAGAACGGCGTCGCGGACAGGTCGATCACGCGGGCGAGGCCGAGCTTCCGGCCGACCGCCTCCAGCCCGGAGATCCAGAGCCTTGCCGCCTCCCGGTTCTTCTCGGCCTCCTTGCGGTCGTCGCCCGTCAGCTTGCCTTCGTCGTCCTCGCCCCCCTTCTCCCGGTAGCAGTGATGCGCCTCGTCGTTCAGCGCGAGCACGTTCCTCATGCCCATGAGCTCGGGCATGACCCGCTGGAGCATCTGGCCCTCGCTTTCCAGCGAGCGCAGCTCCGGGCCGCGGCCCTGGAGGAGGGCGCGGCCGCCCCTGGAAACATCCATCGTCTCGCGGAGCTTGAAGGCGTGGAAGTTGGTGATGACGATTTTCGCTCGGTCGAGGTCGCCCAGCATGTCGCCCGGCACCAGCTCCCGGCTCTGGTAGTAGCTGTCGGGGTCGTTGGGCTGGAGGACGCGGAGGCGGTCCTTGATCGTGATGCCGGGAGTGACGACCAGGAAGCCTCGGGTGAAGCGTCGGCTGTTCGGCCGGCGGACGGCATTGATGGTCTGCCAGGCGATGAGCATCGCCATGACGGTGGTCTTGCCGGCCCCGGTGGCGAGCTTCAGGGCGAGCCGGGCAAGATCGGGGTTCGCTTCCGCGTTCGCCCTTTCGAGGTGGTCGAGGAAACGTCGTCCGGCGTTGCCGTAGCTCGGGGCGACCTCGGTCAACCAGATCGCCGTCTCCACGGCCTCGACCTGGCAGAAGAACGGGCGGATGTCGTTGAAGCGGTGGTGGCGCCAGTGATGCAGCAGACGGGCGGTCTCCGGCGTCACCCGCCACTGGCCCTGTTCCGGCAGCGCGCGCCAGCGGTCGACCTCGTTCCGGATACTGTTGATGGTCTGCGCCAGCTCGTACTGCTGGCCCTCGGTCGCAACCCGCTGCGCCACCTCATCGAAGATCAGTGCCTGTTGGGCGCCCTTGCCCTTCTTCACCGACGGGATCGGCGAGATGAACGAGACATCGCGCCGTCGGTTGATGACCTGGTGGGTGGGCTGGCCGCTTGCGTCGAGCTCCCAGTGCCGCGCAGGGTACCCGTAAGGCGAGTTGAGGATGGGGCGTTCGAAGAATTGCTCGCTCGTATCCATGTCGACTTGCTAATCCAGTACGGTTCGGCCGGGGCACCCAGCGCCCGCAGGCTACAGCAGGGTAACAGACCGTTCCAGATGCCCAGACGTGGCAGGCGATCCGGCTCGATATCCACCGACACGCAACCGCCCTGCTCGCGCTACTGACGACCCCAGATGAAAGCTTGGTTCGCGTTGACATCGTTGCGAAGCGCCACCAGCGCGACCGAAACCCCAAGCAGTCAACTCTTCGCGACGATCCGGTGCTTCTCCGCCTCCCCTATCGACGACGGACAGGAATCGCCATCGACGGAACCTCACACGGCTTCCCCGATGTTTCCCACATTGCAGTTGTGTCCGTTATGCCCTTGGTGGACGGGTCCATCCCAGAAGTGATGTCCGCAATCTGACGATGGCTCTCCTACAACGAGAACTCGCGGTCGGCGCTCTTGGGCGCGCGCATTCTTTCCATGTCGAACTTCGGCGAGCGCTCCTGCGGGCTTCCCTTTTTCCGTTCCGAAACTTGCTTCAGATCCGTTTCTAGTGGTCGCTCGCGATCCTGCCTGTGTTGTGCCCCAACCGCCTCCAGCGCGGCGATGCGCTCCCCGGTGACGGCTTCGAGGGTCTCCCGGAGCACGTTCCTGTCGTCGGTGACGAGCTCGGCGCGGTCGCGCGCGCGGCTGATCTCGACGTAGAATGACTTCTGCGTGGTCAGTTTCGCGTGATTGGCCTCCATCGCCGCGATGACGTTGTCGACCGTGCGGCCCTGGAACGCGTGCACGGTCGCGGCCCATGCGCGGTCGATATGGCGGAGCTGCGCATCGCCGGGGCCGAGATCGAGCATCCGCCCGTCCTCGAGGCGGAACGTGACCTTTCCGTCCCTGACCGCCGCCACCTCGGCGATGCCGGAGTTGAGCAGCCCAAGGCCCATGTCGTTGCGGGTCCAGCGGATGCGGTCTCCCGCACGAAGCTCGATCTCCTCGGCGCGGTAGACCTCGACCCCGCCGGTGCGGGCCGCGAGCCGGTTGGGATCCCAGGCGACCTCCCGGCCGCCCTTCCCCCGGAGCGTCACCGCGTGGGCCCGGCGGTCGACGCCGAGGACGCGGAGCTCGTCGCCCTTGTCGACGCCGAGCCGCTTGTAGGGGCGGTGGAAGGCCACCACGTCGCCGGGCGCGTAGTTGGCGGCGAGCGTCTTCTCGGCGTTCGTGTAGCCGCGGGAGACCAGGCGTTCGGCATTCATGGCCGGGCCGTGGACGGCGCCGTCGCGGACCAGGCGCTCGCGCACGATCTCGTTGATGCGCTCGCGGAGCCCGTGGCTCGGCGCCATCAGCCCGGTCCTCGCGCGCTGGTCCGGCGACAGCGCGAGCCAGCGCGCGGCGGCGGCGCCCGCGAGGTTGTCCGGTTTCACTTCGGCTATGTTCGATCCCAGCTTCTCGAAGGCCTTGGCGATCTCGCCCGCGAGGCTCGCCTCGACCGCCGCCTTCAGAGCGCGGTCGCGCTGGCGCATGATCTCGTCCATGACCGCGGTCTTCATGCCGGCGGCCTGGAGCTGGGCGAAGGGCTTTCCGGCATCGACGGCGTCGAGCTGCTTGGCATCGCCCACCAGCACCACGCGGGGGATGCGGAGAGCGTCGGCGATCCTGAGCAGGTCGCGGGTCTGGACGGTCGACGCAAGCGAGCCCTCGTCGACCACTAACGCCGTGTTCCTGAACGACGCGCGCATTTCGCGGGCGCCCTTCCTCGTCATGCGGCCTTCGGCGACGCCGGCATAGCGCGCGAGGAAGCGCTGGAGAGTCTCCGATGCAATACCGGCCTCGGTCTCCAGCGTGCGGGCGGCGGAAGCGGAGGGCGCGAGACCCTTCACCTCGTATCCCTTCTTCTCCATGAGCGCGCGGGCGCGCCGCAGCATGGTGGTCTTGCCGGTGCCGGCATAGCCCTGGACGCCGACGGTGCGGTCGTTTGCGGACAGGATGAGCTTCACCGCCTCCTTCTGGCCCTGGGTGAGAGGGCCGTTGCGGAGCGCCTTGTCGACGGCGCGGGCGCGCATGGGGACGGCGCCGCGCCCCTGTCCGGCCTCCATGAGGGAAGCGGTCTCGCGCTCGTCGGCAAGCGCGCGGTCGGTGGTGAGCAGACCGTCCATCCCCGGCAGGCGGGCGGCGTGCATGGTTCCGGCCTTCTCCAGCGCCGCGACCTCGCGCTCGATCTCTCCCGCGGGCGCGGCGCCGGGGCTGAAGGCGAGAGCGGCGGCGAGCAGGTCGGTGCGCGCGAACACGGCCTCGCGTTCCGAGAGGTGGGAGACGGCCCAGGTCACGGCGGCGCCCGCCGGACCGTTCGGCCCGGCCTCGCGCGCGGCCGCCGTTCCGCCGGAATGGACGGCAGGCGAGGGGCCCGGCTCCGCCTCCCTGGCGACCCTCGCCGCGCGACCGGCGTCGCCGTCGTGAACGGCTTCCAGACCGGCTTGACGAGCACCCGCTTCGGCGACCAGGCCGCGGGCATCGAAGCCCAGCGCCGCCGCCTGTCCCAGCCAGTTCTCGCGGAGCGCGACGCGGTCGACGTCGCGCTTGGCGGCGCGGGTGAACAGCGCCGCGCGCTGGGCGAGTCGCTGGTTCTCCGCCGTGCCTCCGGCTCCCTGCCGGGCGATCTCGGCCTCGATCTCGGCGCGGCGCGTGGAGTACGCCTCGATGACGTCCCGCGGGACGCCCGCGATCTCGAACCGCCCGTCGGCATGGGTCTTCTCGATGCCGTAGCCGAGCTTTGCGAGCTCGGCCGCGAGCTCGTTGCGGTAGAGGGCGCCGAGCAGCATCTTCGAGGCGTAGAGCCTCTCGTTCGCCATCGAACGCCATTTTCCGTCCTCGCCCCGCACCATGTTGGCAATGACGGCGTGGGTGTGCAGCGCTGGATCGAGATTCCTGGATGCGTCGTGCCGGAAGGTGGCGATCACCGCCTTCTGGTTTCCGGTCCGCGCCATGCGGCCCGTTTCCGGGTCCGTCATCCGGGTCTCGGCGGCGTTCCGCTCGAACCAGTCGAGCGCGCGGCCGACGGCGCGGTCGTGGGCATCGATCGCGCGCGCGTCGCCGCCGACCAGCGCTGCGAGGGAGACGGATTTGGGGGCGCTGAATGTGAGGTCGCGGCCGGGACGGTGATGGATTCCGCCGTCTCCGCCGCGCCTGCCGAGCTGCCTGCCGGAGCCGTCCGGCACGCGGCCTTCGAGGACCGCCCGGAAGGTGTCGGGGTCGACCGGGCCTTCGAGACCGAGTTCCGCCGCGCCGTTCCCGGCCCAGGCGCTGGCTTCCCGGTGATCGGGCGAGTCCCGGGCGTAATACCCGTCCCTTTCGTAATAGCTCGCCCCCTGCGCCGGCGCTGCCACCGCCCCGATCGAGGCCACCATGTCAGGGTTGCCTCAGGCGGTGCTCGCCCGGCGCCTTCTCCCCGGTCTCGTCGACCGCCGCGTCCGCGCCGGCGTTATCGCCGGGCGGCGAGGTCGCCGCACCGGACTCACCCGTCCCGGATTCCGCACCGTCCCGCGGCTCCGCCGCCGCCTGGTGCGGGGACCCGAGCGCCAGCTCGCCCTGTTCCGCGTCGCCATCCTGCCCCGCGCCTTCGCGCGATCCGGCCGACTGCCCGGCCTTCTCCGCCTCGGGCGCGTGCGCATCGCGCCGCGCCGCGAAGCGCTCCGCCCGCTTCGGCCGGTCGACGTAGTCGAGCGCGATCGTCGCGGCCGGCAGCGGTCCGGGGAAGCGGAGATAGCCGTGCAGGCTTTCGAGCCGCATGATCTCGGACGCCAGCGCCAGCGGGCGCAGCTCGCGCCGCGGCGTGAGCGAGACCCCGTCGCGGATGGTGTTGGCGCCGTAGGAGAGCCCCTCGACCGCCTCCTCGACCTCGGCCCGCCCGAGCGAGGCCGCCGACCAGCGCGCGGTGTCCTCGTCCGGCGCCGAGAGCACCGCGCGGGTGCCGCAGAGCCCGGAGATGGTCTCCGCGCCGTTGCGTCCATAGAGGTCGCGGAGCGCCGAGATCACCTGGATGCCGAGCACGAAGCAGCCGCCGAACTGGCGGGATTCGGCGAGACCGGGCTGAAGCGAGGGCACCTGGTGCAGGGTGGGCAGTTCGTCGAGCACCACCCAGATGCGGCGCTCGTCGTCCTGTTCGAGCGACAGCATGGCGTTGACCGCGATCTCGATCCAGGTGGAGATCAGCCCGCGCAGGCTCGCGTGCTGGTCGGCGCGCGAGGTGAGGAACAGGAAGCCACCTCTGTGGCCGCCCCGGTGGCCGCCCCGGTCCTCGTCGGCGATCCAGTCGCGGATCGAGAACGGGGTTCCGTCGTCGGAGAGCACCTCGAGCGCGCCGAGATGAGCGGTCAGCATGGCGCGCACGCTGAGCGCGGTCTTGGGGTTCTCGGGATCGACGATGGACTGCGCGACGGTGCCCTCCATGGCCTCCGCCAGCGCGGCAAGCTCGGTCTTGAGCAGGTGGTCGACCAGTACGCTGTTTTCCGTGACGCCCTTCTCGCGCAGCACGCCCGCCCCGTTGGCGAAGAGCTGGCGGGCGGCGGTGACCCAGAAGGGATCGACGGTGTCCTTCTGCTGCGGGATCAGCGCCGCCGCCATGGTGTCGAAGTCGCGCGGGCTTCTTGCTTCGTGGAAGGGCGACCAGCGGGGCGCCCTGGCATCGAGCGGATTGAGCAGCACGTCCCGGTCGGGATCGTAGAAGCTCCGCGTGTAGCTCCCCATCTTGTCGTAGACGACGCAGCGCTCGCCGCGGTCCCTGATCTGGGCCACCAGATCCGAGATCAGCACGGTCTTGCCCGATCCGGTGGTGCCGGAGACGATGGTATGGCGGGTCTCGGCCCGGTCCGGGAATGGCACGCCCGCGATCGTGTACGGTGCGGGGCGTGCGAACAGCGCGTCGCGCAGCCGCCGGTGTACGGGCCGCACCCGCCGGCGGAGCTGCCGCGCGGTGGCGAGTTCGGCGCCCCGGATGCGCGTCGCCCGGTTGAGCCGGCGGCCCCGGAACCAGAACAGCGCCAGGATCAGGGGCATCGCCGCCGCCGACGCCAGGGCGCCGTCGCGCGCGCCCGCGAACACCCGGTCCCTCAGCCTCTCGCGGGTCCGGAGCGCGTCGGTCGAGGCGGCGAGGTCGAGGATGGACATCGTCTCGTACCGCCCGTCCCGCATCTTGACCTCCTGGCCGGAGGTCTCGCTGTAGCCGAGCGCGAGCTTGGCCTCGGCGAGGGTCGCCATGCCGGACGCGTACCAGTCGTACCATTCGGTTTCGCGGTAGGTGTTCCAGGCCGGGAAGGCCACCACGCAGAGCGCGGTCACGAACAGCGCGGGGCGCACCATCTGGCCCCACATGCGGAGCCCGTGGAAGAAGGTCTGGCCGCCGCGCAGGGTGTTGCTGCCCACCTTGCTCATCGGCCGGCCTCCGCGCCGGAGGGAGGGGCCGGGGGCACCGGCTCCCCGGCCCGGGGGTCTACGGCCCGAGGGTCTACGGCTCGAGAGTCTACGGCTCGAGAGTCTCCGGCATCGTCGGCGGCGCTCTCCTCCCGGCCGGGGTTCTCCGCCGCCGGAGCCTCCGCCGCATCCGCTCCGCCCGCGGGCCTGGGTGAAAGCACGTTGACGATCCCCTGCGGGCCGGCGACGACGATCTCGGCGATTTGCCGGTCCCGGCCCTCGCGGTCCCTGAACTCGCGGTGCGCGAGACGGCCCTCGACGAGCACCGCGGCGCCCTTCCTCACCATCGCCTCGACCGGGTCGACGGCGGGGCCGTAGACGGCGATGCGGTGCCACTCGGTGCGCTCGGCGCTGCCGCCGTCAGCGCGCTTCCACCTCTCGGTCGTGGCCAGGCTGAACGCGGCGGCGCGGCCGCCGTCCGGCAGGGCGCGGATGTCGGGGTCGCGCCCGGCATGGCCCGGCAGCGTCACTCGGTTGATGTGCAGCATCGTTCTGTCCTCCTCCTGGTTGAAACGAACCGCGCCGGCCCTGCCGGCGTGGGCGTAATGGGTGCGCGAAGGTCGCGGGCAACGCTGCCGCGGCGGACCGTCGCGATCGTTCGGGGTTTGCCGGCGGGCGCCGGCAGGAGGCCGAGCCGGGCCGGGAGGGGGCGAAGGGGCCTAGGCGGGAGAGGGAGCGGCGCACCCGGCTCCAGGCCTTCCGTCCCGCCCCGCACCCCGCAACGGAGATCTCCGTCATGGCACGCAACTCCCGACGCACGTCCCGCCGTCCCGAACCGGATGAGCCGCCGCGCCGCTCCACCTGGCGCGAGCGCGCCTTCGTGCTGGGCGGCCTCACGCTTGCCGTGCCTGCCACCCCTGTCTCGTTCGCCCTCGGCGCGGACGGCGGGATCGTCGGGTTCATGTGGCTGGTTGCCGTTGCCTGGACGGCACTCGCCAGCCTCGCCTGCGCGCTCCGGAGCGGCTTCCTTCACGGGGACTGGTCCGCTTTCAGCGGCGGCCGGCGCCGGCACGGGTGCGTGCCCGACATCCGTGGAGAGAGCTTCGACTGGAACACCCGGACCGGCGCGTTCGCGTACATGCGGATAGCCGACGGCCGCGAGCGCCTGCTCGGCGACGACGGGCTCCGCAACCCCGACCAGGATCCCTGAGCACCGATTTGTCACCGCGCCTCTCCCCCCGCCGCGCCCCGGTCGCGGACCGACGGGTCGTCGGCCGGCCGGCCCTCGATCCCGTCCGGCGCGGCATTTTCGGCGGTGCCGAACAGCTTGCCGGCGAGCCAGCCGCCGATCAGCGGCACGCTCTCCGTGGCATGGCGCTCCAGCGGCTTGTCGGCCTCGACGCCCGTCGCCGCCTGGCCCTCGCGCGTCCGTTCCCGCGCGATCCCGGTGCGCGCCTCGCGCCCGGCCTCGCTCACCGTCATGTCCGCCTTGGTCGCCGCGCGCTCGCGGATCGCGTCGCTCTCGACCTCACCCGGCCCGGGCGCGCCCGCCGCGCCGGCGCGGTCCCGCGCGTCCCGGCGCCAGCCCTCGCTGGCCCCGGAGATTTCGCGGACGTTGGACTCTGCGTACCCGTCCCGCACCGCGTCGTACTCGGCGCGCCCGCCGATCTCCGCCGGGTCGGGGCCGGCAGGAGCGGGAAAGCGCTCGGCGACGAAGGCTGCCGCATATTCGCGCAGTACCTGCGCGTCCTCGGGCGTCTGGACCTCGCCGATGCGGATCGCCCCGGCCGTGCCGATCGGCCTGCCGTCCGCGCCCGGACGATCGGCGAGCCAGACGAAGAAGGCCTGGCCCATGTCGCGGTCGATCGTCTGCGCCCGCGCCTCGACCCGGGCGGACTGTTCCGACCAGCTCTCGGCTTCCGTGTGCGCCATCGAGGCGCGCTCGCTGAAGCTCCGCATCCGGGTGAGGTTGGCCGAATAACTCTCGTCCAGGCTCGCCGCCTCGCTCTCTCCGGTGCTGGTGGAGTAGCGCCTCGATGCGTCCATCACCCGGGACCAGAGGTCCGTCACCTGCTGGCTCTCGGCGTAGTCCTTCACCCGGTTCCAGTCGTCGGACTCGATGGTCTGGCCGCGCCAGGTGGCGGAGCCCCCGGCGCCCAGGCTCACGATCTTGTCCCAGCTTCCGCCGATCTTCGCCTCCCCGGTCAGCATCAGCGCCTGGCTCTTCGAGATCCCCGCCGTCTCGGCGAGTTTCTGCATGTGCGATTCGAGCGCCTGGACCTGGCCGCTCTCGCTCTCCGTGACGCCCCTGGCGAAGGCTTCGCCCGTACTCACGTCGTGGCTGTAGCGCTCGACCAGCGCGGTGGCGTCGGTGACGGCGGCGTTGCGCGCGCTACCGGCCTCCATCGACAGGTGCCGCGCGAGGGTGCGCGCCTCGCCGGCGCGTTCCTCGAAGTGCGTCGTGAGCGACTCGGACATCCGTATCGCGGCGGCGGGGATGTTGCTGGTGGCGGTCCTCACGTCGGCGACGACGGTGCCGTCGCCGGTCACCGTGACGGCCGCGCCGCCGGGCGCGTAGCCGGTATGGCGATCGGTATCGACATGGGGAGAGGTGCGGACCTGGCGGCCTTCCAGCGTCGCGAACCGATGGGTGTCGTAAGCCGTGCTGGCGAGCGCGATGTTTCCGGTGGTGCCCTCATGGGCGGCGGACGAGGCCGCGTCCTGGCCGACGGCCAGCACCGAAGTCGCGAGCACGGTGGCCTTGGAGAGCCCGTAGGCAAGCGCGGCGGCGAGGAACGGCACCGACATCGAGAGATAGCCCGACATCACCGCGACGTCGGACGCCACCGCCCTGATCCCCGCCTGGGCCACCAGCGAGATGCCGATATCGCCCCCCGGCATCATGGCCGCGGCGCTCATGCGCTCTGCCGCCTCGCCCATCGAGATGCGGTGCAGGATGGCGTAGAGCGGCCCCCAGGACTGGAGCCATATGAGGCCGGTCACGTAGGACCGGAATATCGCCGCCCCCGCAGGCGTCAGCATCAGCAGCACCGCCATCGGGAAGGCGCCGACATAGAGGCACTCGAAGACGATGCGGAGCAGAGGCACCCAGGTCTCGGCCTGCCTGCCGATCGCCCGGTAGGCGGAGACGGTCTGGGCCTCGGCGCGGGCCTCGGTATAGGCCCGCAAGGCCGCGGCGTTGCCGGCCTCCGCCGCCCATTGCTCGCCGGCGGCGTGGACCGCGTTCAGCACCATCTGCTGGCGCATGATCTCGGCGGCCGAGCGCGAGGCGCCGATGAGGAAGTCGTGCGCGGCGGGCAGCGCCGCCAGCAGCTCCGCGCGGGCCAGCGCGTCCGTGGCCGTACCGGGGAAGAGCCTTCGCCCGAACACGGTGCCGGCCCGGGCGAGCTCGGCCGTCCACTGCGCGTTCAGCCTGCCGGCCGCGTCCAGGCAGGTGACGATCTCGCGGTCCACCGTGCCCGCCCCGGTCCGCGTCGCGAACTCCACCATGCGCGCGGGCGAGGCGCCCGCCGACGGGGTGCGGGCCGTGGTCACCAGCGTCCAGAGGTCGGTCGACTCCCGGAGGTCATCGGCCGAGACGTGGCCCAGCAGCAGGGCGTGGAACACGCACTGCCTCGCGTAGTTCCTGAGGTTCCGTGCGAACACCGCGTCGGTGACCTCGAGCCGCGTCGCCTTGGCCGCGAGCCTTGCGCCGAAGATCAGCCCGTGGCGCTGGTATGCGAGATCGTTCGGCAGCGTGAACGCCTGCTCGCTGAGCCGCGTGAGGCCGTCGCCCACCTGGCTGGTGAGCGAGGCGAACAGCGCGAGCCCCACCGGCACGTTCGCCACCACCGCGGGCGCCAATGCGGGATCGAGCCGGTCGACCACCCTGACGGTGGCCTTGGGCACGATCATCGCGCCCCAGACGGCGACGAACAGCAGCACCCACTTCGCGTTGTCTTTCCACGAGCCGCCGAAGGCGGTGCGGAACAGCACCCAGGCGAGCCCGCCGATGCCCGCGATCTGGGCCAGCATCACATAGGCGCCGCCGCCGGTGATCGCGGCCACCGCGTTCAGCAGGTCGACCAGGTAGGTCCCGCCGCCGAGGGTGAAGAGCTCGAACATGGCTATCTGGACCCGGCGGCCGCGCCGCCGCGCGAGAACGCCAATGCGGCCCGGAGATCGGCGCTGAGCGCGCCCGCGAGCTCGGTCTCGATCAGGCGGAGCTTCTCGATCACCCCGAGCGCGGTGTTGAAGCGCCGGAGGCCCGCCGAGCGGTGCCGGGCCAGCGCGGAACGGTTGGCCCTCAGACCCTCGCGCCAACGCTCGAGCTGCGCGCCGTCGGCGATGTCGAGGGCGCCCGCCCGCTCCTCCACCGTCCGGTGCAAATCCGAGAGCCAGACGTGGAGCACGTCGAGCGCCACGGCCTCGGCGAGCGCGTCCATCTCCTGGTCGACCACCGCGCCCCGGTAGGCGGCCGCGACGTTGGCGACCCGGTAGACCGGGAGCGCCGTGAGGTTGACCAGCCCGAGCGCGGCGGGCGTCGGCGCAGTGTCCGCCCTGACCGCGTCCACCAGGTCGCGCAGCAGCGTCGCCACGCGGTTCCGGAAGCCCCGGCCCGCGGGGATGCTCGCCCGCCCGAGCGACGGGTTGAGGCAGAGATCCGCGGTGTCGCAGCGGTAGACGGGGAGATCGCCGCCGCCCTCCATTAGCACCTCGGTGATGCGCCGGTCCAGCGCGAGCGGCTCGAGGATGCGGACCCTCGGGCCCGACGCGTCGCCGTCCGAGGTCGGCGCGGTGACGATCACCGTGCCGGTGATCGACATCGCGAACTCGGCGAGCTCCGTGTCGCCCGAGAGCAACGACGACGCCCGCACCGCCTTCCAGGCGTAGTTGACGTTGACCGGCACCTGGTCGGCGATTTCCCCGGAGGCCGAGGCCAGCGTCGAGTTCCTCTTGCCGTCGGCGCCGCAGCCGTGCTTGGCGGCGGCATAGTCCGAGAAGATGCCCTGGCTGGTCCCGACGGCGGCGCAGATCGCCGCAGACGCCCGGTCGTTCTTCGACCACGCCGCGCCCACCAGCGCCTGGGCGGTCTCGCAGCTGTTCAGGTTCTGGCTGTTCACCCATTGCGCCAGCGCGCGGAGCTTCGACATGGTCTCGGCGATCACCGGCGAGATGGTTTCCAGGGCGAGCTCGAAGGCGAAGCCGGCGGCGTTCTGCGCGACCGCGCGGGCGAAGGCCACGAGCTGGTCGGAATCGATGAACGAGAAGGCGCCCGCGAAGGCGTCGATGCCGCCGCAGCCGGCGCGAAAGGAAGGCAGGTTGACGGTGGCGATCTGCTCGGAGCGTACAGGCGCCCGCATGTAGAGGTTGCCGAGCGTCCAGTGACCCGAGGCCTGGCCGTCGAAGGCGGTCGGGCCGGTCACGTTCGAGACCGTGCCCTGCCAGAAGGACTGCATCTCCGAGAGAACGTCGGCGCGGCCGGGCACGGAGGCGGTCAAGGCGAGCGACATCGCCGCCGCGACGATCGCGGTCTTCCCTGCATCAATAGTCATCGCCGGTCTCCAGTCGCGTCAGCACGAAGATGCGCTCCGCCAGCTGGTCTTCCGCGAGCACGCCGTAGCCGACCGGCAGCGCCCGCTTCGTCCTGGTGTCGAACAGCGCGACGGCGGGGAGCGGCGAGCCCGAGAGCCCGAGCCGGGCGGCCCGCCCGTTGTCGGGCACCGCTTCGGGCCAGCCCTCGAGCGGGCCGCCGGTCATCGACACGGCCAGCACGTCGAGGCCGTGGCGGAGGCTGAAGGCGCGCAGCAGTGGCCCGAACACCCGGCAGCCGCCGCAGTCGGGATGGCCGAGATAGATCAGCCCGTAGCGCTCCCCGAGCGTCGCCAGCGCGTCGGCGATCTCACCCCGGCGCTCGTCCGACCAGAACCGCTTGGCAAGCGCGCCCACGGGACGCGTCAGCGTGTAGTCGAGCGCGGGCGTCGCCCACACCGTGCGGCGGAAGGCGTCCGAGAACACGGCGGCGCGCTGCAAGGCATCGCGCTGGAGCGCGAGATAGGCCGCGACCTTCTCCGGCGTGGGGTCGAGAATCGCCTCCGCGCGCGCCTCCTCCAGGCGTACGCGCATCGTCGCGATCCGCGCCGTGGCGGTCTTGGACGCAGAGGGCGGTGCGGACAGAACGGGCGCCTGTTCCTCGTCGCGCTCCTCCTCGCGGTCGCAGTAGAAGTGCCAGCCGAGCGACGGACCCTCGCCCGGCGCACCGCCGCACCAGGGGCGCCACTCCCCGCCCGCCGCGGAGGCTCCGAGCGCGGCCCAGACGCCGAGCGCCGCGAGGATCCGTGGGAGGGCGCGCATGACGGCCCGTCCGGGAGCGAACGCCATCATTGCCCCCTCTCGTAGAAGTCGCGCACCCGGTCCCGCATGAAGGTCTGCGTGCCGCCCTTGTCCGGGAGAGAGATCGACGGCTCCATCGATCCGTCGATCAGGTTCTCGGTGAACTCGGTGAGGTCGAGCCGGTCGAAGTCGATGCGCTCGATCTCGGCCACCGAGAAGCCCCGGCAGCTCGACCAGCCGAGGCCCAGCTGCGGCCGCGCCTGCTGGTGCAGGATGCGCCCGAGCTTCGAGCCGAACACGCACCAGGCGCGCGAGCGGCGGATACAGACGCCGAAGAGGGTGCGCTTCGAGCAATACTTGCCGAGATAGTGGGTGTTGCCGGCGTGGCGCTCCTCGGCGAGCTCGCGCTCGGAGGCCGAGCAGTTGGCGAGTCCGACCAGCAGGCCGGAGTTGCTGCAGCAGTCGGCCAGCCCGAACAGCTTGATGTGGCAGGCGCGGCGCTCGCCGGAGAAGAAGCGGAGATTGCCGCGGTCGAACTCGTCCGTGCCCATCTCCAACGCCATGTTGAGTCGCGCGGCGGCGTCCACGAACCCGGTGTTGGCCTCCGGCGCGACGCTCTCGCAGCCGGCGCCCACGCAATACGACACCCGCCCGCAGGACCCACCGCGTTCCGCATCGGCCACCCGCGCCGTGCAGTCGGCGACGCTGCCGGAGGCAAGCCCGGAGGCGCCATGGCCGGGAGCCTGTGGAGTATCCGCGACGGCCTCCGCGCGCACCGCAATGGGATCGTTCGCGGCGACGGGGATATCGGGCCGGACCGTCACGCCCTCGATCACCGCACGGCCGGCCGCGCCGCCGGGATCGTTCGGGTCGGCGAGGCGCGCCCGCGCCGCGTCCTCCATCTCGTTCGCGCCGACGTTGCGCTCGGGCACGTTCGTGCCCGCATGACCCGGCACCGCCGCGGCGCTCGATGGATCCCGCGCGATGGCCGAGGCCGCCGCCGTGCCGGCCTGGCCCATTGCCCGGGCTTCCGCCTTGGGATCGCCCGCCCACGAGGCGCCTGCGAACAGCAGCCAGATCAGGGCGCACCAGACACTCGTGGCGGGGAGCGCAAGCCTGGCGGTCCACGCCAGCAGGCAGGCGAACCGGGTCATGCGCTCCACGGCAAGGTCAGCTCGGGTCGACCGGGAGTGCGTCGGCTTCATCATGTCCGTCATCGCTCTCCGTCGAGGCGTTCGAGCATTTGCCGCGCGGCGCCGCGCCCGGCGTCGCCCTCGGCGGAGATGATCTCCAGCGCAGCGGCGAGGCCGATGTTTCCGGTGACGAGATCGTGCGGCGGAGCGGGATCGTTCGCGCAGCCCCGGCTCGTGCAGGGCGGCACGCCTCCCGGAACCGCGACCACCACCGGGACGCGCTCGACGCCGAACAGGCGGAACAGACGCGGGTCGATGGCGACGCCCGCTTCGACCCAAGTTGGCACTTTTCCGCTGCCTGTGTTCCCTATTGGTTTGATTCAACGCGATATTTTTCTCGGTCGATTCCAACATGGCCCCACATTTTGTGAGATTCTGTCAGCTCATCAGACGGGTCCTCGTGCGGTGGATGGCGGGGTCCACGCCCGCCGCCGAGGAGATTGCGGCAACCTCGGCGGCCGGGCGCGTGTCCTGGCGGTTGACGATCAAGGTGCCGTCGGTCTGGCGCAGGCGCGTGGTGATCCGCACCCAGGTCCGCATGCTCTCGCGGATCGACGCCCAGCACTTGTGGATGCCGCGCGCGGCCAGCCGGGTACGGATCAGATGCACGGCGTGGTAGGCCAGCACGGCGATCAGCAGGTGGGCCGCGATGCGCCGGTCGAGCTGGTGCCAGATCGGGCGAAGGCCGAGCTCGGATTTCAGGCTCCGGAATGTCGCCTCGATATCCGTGATCCGCCAGTACGTCCGCAGGACCGTCTCGATGTCCCAGTCGACGTGGCTGGTGCGCAGCACATAGGCACCGGCGCCCTCATCGGCCTCGTCGTATCGCGGCCTGCGCTTGAAGCGCACGGCGGTGGCATTGGGGCCGGTTTTCGCCCTCTCGACCGTGATCTCGTAGTGCCTGGCGACGGCGGAGAAGCGCTGCTTGAGGCGGCCTATGCTCTCCAGCACCTTGTCGTAGCGCTTGAGGCGGCCCTTGACCGGGAGGCCGCCGTGGAGCCTTTCCAGCGCCGCCTCGAAGCGGTTCCGCCTCAGGCCGATGATCGCGTTCTCGGCCTTCTTCTTGCCCTCGCTGACGACGTAGAGCCGCGCCTCGCCGTCCTCGCTGGCAAGCCGCCAGGCCCGCACCTCGTGGCGCGCGCTGGTGATCAGCAGGGCCTCGGGTCCGCCCTCGGGCGGCGCAGGCCTGGCACCGCGGCTGACCGCGATCCAGTCGTAGCCCTGCTCGCCCAGCCACGCGATGTTTTTCTCGGTGGCGATGCCCGCGTCCATGACCACCGTGGGCTTCGGCGCCGTGCCGCCGCACACCGCCTCGAGCCGCGCCAGCGCCTCGTGCAGCGTGCCCGGCTCGCTCACGTTGCCCGGCAGGATCTCGCAACTGCGCGGGAAGCCCGCGCCGTCGAGCGCCAGCGCCAGCGTGATGAGGGGACAGTCGTCGCGCTTCTGCTTGGAGCGCCCGAACCTGGGAAGCTCGCCGCCCGTGTGGCCGTGGTAGTGGACGTTGGTGAGATCGTAGAAGGCGATCGTCTCGGGCAGGTCGAGCAGTGCGCGCTCACGGTTGAACAGCTCCCGCTGGATGGCGGCGCGGTGGCGCCAGAGCAGGTCGCCGATGCGGTAGAGCGTCTTGCGCCGCAGCGCCTTGCGGTCGCCCTCCAGGCCCAGGAGCTCGGCGGCCGCGCTGTCGTGGCGGAGCCAGCGGCTGGTATCACGCTCGCTGGCGGGATGGACCATCCTGGCGACGATCAGCGCGCTGGCGATGCGCCCGTCGCGGCCCTTGATGTCGAGGCCGTGGAGGATTTCGGCGAAGCCGAGGGCGTCGAGGGCCTTGAGGCACAGGCGCTCGCAGCCGACGGTGCGCGGGTTCTCGTGCTCCAGGGTATCGAGGTCGACGGTGGCGATGTCGGGCTTGCGCGCCTCTTCCTGCATCGCCTCGACGCGGAACCCCCTGGCCCTGAGCTTGGCGACGATGTCCTCGGCTGCGGCCCGCACATCTTCATGATCGGCATCGGGTAGCGCCCGCAGAGCGCGGCCGATCCCGACGTGCCCCAGGCGAGCCCGGCCCGATGCAGGCGGTAGACCAGCCGCTGGGCCGCCAGCAGGGAGGCCTGGACGCCGCCGACATGGGCCGCCACGTTGCCGGTCAATGGATACATCCCGCCCTGGCAGCCGGCGCACCAGAACATCGGATCGAGCGGCAGTCCGGCCGAGGCCGCCGCGCAGTCGGCGGCGCAGGCCGCCTGCGCCGGCAGGTTGGCGAACAGCGCCGCCTCCGGGTTCAGCAGGAACGACAGCTCGTCGTCGAGCCAGGCCGGGTCGAGCTCCGAGGTCCAGGCGATGTCGAGCGAGCCGCCTTCGAGGCAGCCGAGATCGAGCAGCGCCCCGATCCACGACAGCAGCGGGTACACATAGTAATGTACGTGCCAGACCGAGCCCGCGGCGCCGTCGCCGCCCGAGGACCCGGTGCGCCCGCGCGCGGCGGGCAGCCCCGGGTCGATGGTGAGCCCGCCGAGATTGGGGAAGCACCACGGCGTCCTCGTGACGTCCACCAGCCTTGCCGGCTCCCACACCCCGAGCGAGAGCCCGATCCGGGGGATGGGCGAGCCGCAGAGGCAGATCGGCGAGGACGGGTTCGGGGTATCGGGCGCGCCCGATACGCTCCCGATGCGGATCGGCCCGATCGAGATCGGGAACAGGCATTCCCAGCAGACGTCCGCGATCGGATTGACGAAGCGCCCCGTGCAGGCCTGCGCCGAGGCAGGCCCGGCCGGCAGGAGGGCGAACAGCGCGGAAACAAGCAGGAGAAGACGGACGGTTCTCATTGCCTGCCCCCGACACGAGTGTCCCTCCCGTCCACGACGGCGTCGTCGAGCGCGATCTCCGTGATGCGCAGATGCGCGCCCGTGCGCGTGACCAGCGACGGCGTGAAGCGGAGTCCGAGCCGCGCGGCGAGCCGTCCGCCCTGGTCGAAGTGGAAGGGCCGCCCATGGCGCCGCGCGAGATCGAGCGGCCGCCCCGCCAGCAGGACGATCTTCGAGGGCCGTCCGTGCGCCAGCGCCCAGGCGATCTCGGCGTCGCGCCTGCCGTCGACGAACAGGAGGTCGCGGCTGAGCGGCACGTACGCGAACGGGTCGATGCGTGTCTCGGCGGCGGCGATTAGCGTGCCGTCGACGGCGCGGATGTCCCGGGCCACCGTTATCGAGGGGTCGAAGGTCCACGAGCGCGCCTGTCCGGCCGGCGCGATGCCGGGCACCGGATTCGGCTCCTCCAGCATGCCGCTCGCCCGCTCGCGCGCCTCCGCCTCGAAGCGGGCGAGCTCGCCGGAGCGTTCCATCTCCGCCAGCCGCACCTCGATCTGCTTGAGAAGATCGGGCTCGGCGACAGGCCAGGTCGCGCCACGCACACCCAAGTCCTTCGCGGAGACCGACGCGGAAGGCCCCGCGGCAAGCATTGCCAGGAGGCAAAGGACCGCGAGGGGCCGAAAGGACAATGGCGGAAAGCGCGTCATCGCCGCGTCTCCGCCGGCCCGATATCGTCCGGCCCCACCAGCGGCCCCGCGAGGCCGAGCCAGGGGAGGTCGGGGAGCGCCAGCGCCCGCCCGAGAATGCGGTCGCGGGGGACCGGCCCGACCTCCGCATAGCGGCTGTCGTGGCTGTCGCGATGATCGGCGTGGACGTAATAGTGCCCCTCGGGAACGGCGCCCGGCCGGATCGCTTCAAGCGGCCGTCCGTCGAGGGCGTGGCTCTTCGCGCGCGCGACAGGCGCACCGTCGAGGCGCACCGTCCGGTCCGCGTCCACGGTCACGGCCGCGCCCGGCAGGCCGCGCACGGTCTTGAGCCACGGAGTCCGCGCGCCGAGCGCCGGCGGCGGCTCGAACAGCACCGCGTCGCCGACGGCGGGCTCGCCGATGGGCAGCACGAGATAGCCCCAGGCATCGTCCGACCAGCTCGCATTGACGTGCACGCGCGAGGCCGCCGCCAGCCACAGCGAGGCGAGCACTGTCATGAGCGCGAGCCCGATCCAGGCGCGCTTCCCGCCGCGCCCGCGGGCGGCCAGGATCGCCCGACCCGTCACGGCCGGTCCTCCCGGCCGGACGTGGCCTGTTTCATCCTGTCCTCGATCATGGAGCGCACGACATCGGTCACGTCCGGCGCGCCGGCAGCGACTGCGCGCGAAGGCAGCAGCACCACGTCCCGGCGCCCGACGATGTCGCCGAGCGTCCGCTCCAGCGCCGCCGCCCAGAGCCGGGTCGAGGTCTGAATCTCGTCGGCTGAAGCGCCCCTGTGCGCGGCCCTCTCGGCATGCTCCGCCGCGAGCTCGGCGAGGCGGACGCTCGCGATGCGCGGTCCTTCGTCCACGGACAGGCGCACCGCGCCGGCGGCGACCGCCGCAGCAACGCCGGCAGCGAGCAGCATGGCGGAGAGGACCACCCGGACCTCGCTCACCGCGCTTGCTCCGCGGCCCGCTGCCGGGCCGTCATCGAGACGTACGAACGCGTGTCTCGGTGCTTGAACCAGGCGGTGCCGTCCTCGTCGTGGAACATGTAGAGGTAGTGGCCCGCCCAGTCGCGCTTCGAGCGCTCGGCGGACAGCACGCCCGCCAGGATCGCCGCGCGGAACACCTCCTCGGCGTCCCGCACCACCCGGATGCCGGGGGCAATGCCGCCCCGGTTCTCACGCCGCCTGCCGCGCCGCGCCATGGTCCGATTCCTCCGTTTTCCGTTCGCCGGCACGAGTGTCCGCCTGCATGCCTTCGTCATCGCCGGTCCCTCCCTTCATTTCTCCGGTTGACGTTGTTCCCGTCGCCGCGCCGGTCTGCCGTGGCGGCTCGGAGAGCGCCTCGAAGCGGGCGAGCCAGAGCCTCGCGGCCCGTCCTGGTCCCACTGCGCGGATGCGCCGCCTCAGCGGCGGGAACGCCGCGCCCGAACCGGCATCGGCGTCCGCGAGGTCGCGGCGCTCCGCCGCCGCCGTCATGCGGAAGACGAAGCGGAGCAGCTCCGCGTGGTCCTCGCCAAGCACGGGATCGAGCCCCGCCGCCTCGCGCACCGCGCGTTCGATGGCGTCGGCGAGCTTCGCCGCACGCTGGGACGATCCCTCTCCTCGCAGCCACGCCGATGGCGCGTCCGCGATCAGCGCGCAAAGCGCGAGGTTCCGCCGCTCGTCGGCGCCGAGCCCGTCGAGCGCCTCGATCTCCTCGCTGGCGATCACGGCGTGCGCCGCCAGCGAGTGGTACTGCCGGGTGCGTCCGCCGAAGCGGCAGGTGTTGGCCAGCACGTGCGCCAGCGCCTCGAAGTCGATATCGGCGGGGGTCGCGCCCTCCGGATCGCCAGGCCAGGCGAGGCGCCCGCCGGCAGCCCCGGCGGTGGCGAGGGTTCCCCGCTCGTCTTCCGCTCGTGCGTTCATTCGCCGTCTCCTTTCTTGTCCGCATGTTCGATGTCGCCATCGGCGCCGGCGCTGTCGTCTCCGCCGGCTGTCTCCTGGATGCCGGTTTCGCCGCCGGTTCGGCCGGAGCCGTCCCCAGGCCTCGCGCCGTCCGCGACGGGAGCGTCCCCCGCGAGCCGGTCGATGGCCTCGACGGTGGAGAGCCCCTCGGCCTTGAGCCGCTCGACGGCCGCGAATGCGGGTCCGCGCGAGGAGAACAGCGCCACCGACCAGAGATCGAGCACGAGGCGCGCCACGCGCCAGCCGTCGGGACCGTGCAGCAGCAGCTCCGCATGGCGGCCCTCGGCGGTGGTCAGGCTCTTCAAGGCCCGCTCCATGCCGGGATCGCAGTGGATGCGCTTTTCCTGCTTCAGCAGCTCGACGGATTCGTCCTTCTGGGCGAGGAAGATCGTCCAGTCGGAGTTCTCCCAGGCCGCCTGCGCCGCCGGGTTGGCGTAATAGTCGTTGACCGACTGGGTGCCGGTGATGAGCGAGCCGCGGTATTTTCTGGCCCTGCGCGCCGCGCCTTCGAGGAAGGCCCGGCTGTTCTCGCCGGAGAGCAGGTCCCAGGCCTCGTCGATGACGATGGCCTTCGCCCGCGTGCGCTCCCCGTGATACATGCGCTGGGTGGCGAGGAAGACCACCAGCATCAGCACCACGGCCTGGACGTCGCCCCGGCCCTTGAGCTCGGCCAGCTCGAACACGGTGAGCGCGGCATCGAGCGCCGGCGTCTCCGCGCCCGCGAACAGCCGTCCCATGGCGCCGCCGGGGCACCACGGACCGAGGGAGGTCGCCATGTCGGCGGCGCGGCGGTCGCCGCGGGCGTCGAGATGCCGGCGTACGGTGCCGAGATCGGCGTCGTTCCCGGCTTCGTCCCAGGCGGCCGCAATGGCCTCGGCGATCAGCGCCGCCTCGATGTCGTCGATCGACCCTCGCCTGCGGCACATGCGTCCGATGACGCCCGCCAGCATGGCGAAGCACTCTTCCCTGTAATCGCCGTCACGGTGCGCCGTGGCGGCGTCGATCATGGCGAAGGGATTGAGGCAGGCGGGATCCTTGCCGAAGGCGATGAAGGCGCCGCCCAATGCTTCCGCCGTGTGCTGGAAGGACCGGCCGTCGTCGATCACCACGGCCTCGCCGCCCGCGCCGACGATGCCGGTGACCAGCTCCTGCATCAGCACCGACTTGCCCGAGCCGGATTTTCCCGTCACGGCGACGTTGTAGTTGCCCGCCTCGTTGGCAAACGGCGACCAGCCGGCCGGCTGGCCGCGGCGGCCGATCAGGAACAGAGCCGGCGGGTTGTCGAGATTGACGGGCTGTCCCCGCCACTCGCCGTGCAGCGGAGCCAGGTTGACCGCCGAGGAGCTCAGCAGGGTCTTCACGCGGCCCATGCGCGCGAGATCGCCGTTGAGCCCGCCCGCCGGGACCATCGGCAGGCAGGAGAGCCAGGAGGGGAGCTGGACGTAGCGCTCGGCGCTCACCCGCCAGCCCTGGCCGTGATAGATCGCGCGCACCGCCTGCTCGGCCTCGTCCAGCGCATCGAGCGGCGCGTAGACCGCGGCGAAGTAGCAGGCCTTCACCAGCCGCTCGCCGTCCTTGAGGCGCTCGGTGACGAACTGCCAGTCCCGTGCCTTCTCGGGCAGCCCCGGCAGGTATCGCGCGATCCCGGTGCCGGCCTGCTGGGTGGCGCGCGCGGACTTGAGGAACGCCTTCTCCCCGTCGGCCGCCTCGCCGGTCATAACGGTGAGACAGGTCAGCACCGGACATCCGGGCTGCAGGAAGTCGCGGTGGAAGTCGCCGATCAGCGCGTTGCCGCGCCAGCCCGGCCACACCTCGGGAAAGGTAGCGGCCGTCAGCACCCGCACCGCAACGTCGCCGGCACGCGTGTCGCTGCCGCTCCCTCCGTGGAATACCAGGCCCGTGGGCGCGACAGTGAGCGCGCGGCCGGGCGCGGCGCATTGCAGGTGAATGGGATCCCTCGGAGACCAGCGGCGGCGCGGCCGGTGGAGCGGGGTGGCCGTGCCCGGTTCGGCATCGGGCGCGATCGCGGGCGCGATCAGCTCGGCAGCGAGCGACAGCAGCGCATCGGGACCGAGCCTCCGCGCCACGGCCCCGGCCGAGGCGAGCGTCCCTTCGAGCGCCCGCCGGAAGGCCGAGAGCGCGGTCTCGGGAGCCGGGCCGGGAGGACCCGCCAGCGAGGCGCAGACGAAGGCCCGGTAGTCCGACAGCGTGAATGGCGGCCCGCCCGGATGCAGCGCCCGCCAGCCCGCGCCGCCGAGGAGACGAAGCCTGCGGCGCGCCATGCCGGCCTGGACGGGACCCGCGTCCCCGCGCGGCCCGGCCCAGGCATCGAGCGCCGCGCCGAAGCGCGGGCTCGCCCAGTGGATCACCTGCACCGTGCAGCGCTCGGGCGCGGCGTCGGCCAGCGTGCCCGCGAGCGCGCCGAGCGTCTCGGCGTCGATCCCGGCGAAGGGCGGGATCTCGACAACGAACCCGACCGAGCCCGCGTTGACATAGAGCTCGCCCCGCTCGTCGAAGGCGCGCCAGGGCAGCAGCTCGCAAAGCGCCGCGCCGGTCTCGGGCGGCGACCAGGGCTCCAGCCCGGCCGGACCCTCGAACAGGTCGAGCAGGCGGCGCGCGATGCCGGAGCCGGCGCCCGGCGGCGTCACCGCAGCCTCCATTCGGCCGGCGCGATCACCGCCCGCACGTAACTCCCCTCGCGGTAGATGCCGTCGGCATCCACGAAGGGCGCGATCCAGATGCGCGCCACCACCTCGCCGGTACGGAACGCATCCGATGCGGCCGGATCGGGCGCGTTATCGGCGCGGGCATCGCCGGCCGCCTCGCCCTCGGCCGTGGGCGGCGCATCGTCCGGGACCGGCGGCGCGATCGCGGCCGAACCGGCTCTCAAAGCACCGGACGCGGAATGGCCGGTAGCGGCGGAGGAGTCCCGGACGGCGCCCGCTACCGGCGCGGCGCGACTTACTCTCGGGCCGGCGGTCGCATCGGTCGCGACATCGTTATTTCGCCGGGAGAGGCCCGTTTCCGAATCCGCGTCACCGGCATCGCCGATGCCCGAGAACAGCGACCCGAGCCAGGCGAACGGATCGCAATCCGATTCGCAGGCCGGTTCGTCGGCAGTCCCGGCCGACAGGCCCGCAACGATGCGACCGCTGCCCTGTCCGTGGCGCGGGATTGCACCTGCGAGCCTCGTCCCATCTCGCGTCTCCGGCACGAGTGTCTCCGGCACGAGTGTCTCCGGCGCGCGCGTCTCCGACGCGCGCGTCTCCGACGCGAGTGTCTGCGGCACCGCCGGGTCGGCGGCGAAGACGGACGCGCACACCTTTCCCTGCGCCAGCGGGCATTGCCAGTCGTCGCCCACATGGGTCGCCGAGCAGCCCGCCAGCGCCAGCGCGGCAATCAAGGCCGCCCCCGCTGCAGGCGGCCGGTTCCTGCGTTCAGTCATTCCTCTTCCCCTTTTCGGTCCTTCCGTCGAGCCACGCGCCCTCGATGAACACCACCGTCACCCGGGTCCCGGCCTGGAGCTGGATCACCGGCTGGTACTGTTCGGCGCGCCGGATCAGGTAGTCGGCGACCTTGCGGCCCGCCGACGAAGCCCCGGAGCCGAGCCCGGCCCGGCCGATATCGTCGAGACCGGTATTGGCCATCGAAGCTCCCGTGCCGGTGGCGACGGCCTGCGGCGCGAACGCGCCCGAGACACCCTCGCCGAGCCCGGAGACGAGGCCGGCCAGGAACGCCTTCTCGACCAGCGCGCCCTCGCGGCTCACCACGGGGCCGCGCACACCGGTCTTGCCGGCGCCGGCGACGAACCCCGCAACCTGTGTTTCCAGCACCGTGCCGGGGTGTTCCCCCGTGCCGGGCTCGTCTCCGACGCAGGTGAGCGTCCTGAGCCTCGCGTAGACCTTCTCCGACGAGAGGTCGCCATGGGCGGCGCCGGTCACGGTGCAGCCGTCGATATCGACGGCGAGCGCCCTGCCATCGACCGCCGCGGTCCATGCGGGACCGACGATCCTGAGCAGCACCGGGCGCGGGTCGCCCTGCGACGAGACCCCCGCCGAGGCGTCGACGCCCGCGAGCACGATCGCCTCGGCGTGGCTCCCGGCCGGAAGCCAGGCGCCGATATCCCTGGCGGGGGGCGCGTCGAACGGCTCCTCCGAACCGTCGAGCCGGAAGGTCTCGATCAGAGACCCGGTCTCCGGCACGACCCCGGACGCGGCATCGCCGGCCGTCGGGGCTGTCCGCCGCCCCGCGCCCCGCTGGAACAGCTCGCCCTTCGGCGCGCCCTCGGCCGGGGCGGCTTCTGAGCCCGCCTCCGCGCGCTCCATCTCGGCGATCTTCGCCGCGAGGCCGTCGATGACACGCTTCGCGTCCTGGGCATTGGCGGTGAGCTGGGTCCGGAGGCGCTCATTCTCCTGGTTCACGCGATTCGCCCTGGTCTCCATGTCGCGCAGCCGCGCGTCCATGTCGCCGAGTCGGGCTTCAGAGCGCCGCGTCCAGCTCTCCTCGGCCGTCCCCCAGGGCAAATTTGTCCAAGCGGCTGGTAGGCAGTTGAGTTCTGGCCACGGGTTGTGCGGATCGGCTTTGTTGCGGGGTTTGCGGCGGGGTCTGGCCGAGCATCCGGTTCGGTCAGACGGTTCTGGCATTACCGTGTGGGCGGTGCGGGCGGTGCCGTCGCGATTTGGCGGTGCCCCGACATGATGGATCGCGCCACCGGCGTGGTCGGGAGCGAGGGCAGGTACGATCTTTGCGCCCGGCTTGCCGGGCGCCGGGGTTCAGGCCGGCGCGGCGCGCTTTGCGGTCCTCGGCTGGGTGTTCCCGGTCATTTTCAGGAAGTCGAGGACGGCGCGGACGTTGCGGGCGAGCCTGCGCACGGTCGAGGCGACCTCGAGCCCCCGGCCCTTGATCAGGCCGATGGCGAAGCGCCGCAGGCGGGTCATGTTCTCGGGGCCGAAGCCTGTGCGTATGCGGCTGCGGTCCTCGTCCCAGGTCCAGTCGAGGCAGTGGTGCGAGCTGTTCTCGATGCACCAGTGGCCGCGGTTGAGGGCGAGCAGGCTCTGCGCGTTGGCCGTGCCGGGCGTGTGGCTGGAGATCCCGTAGGCGGTCTCGGTGCCGGTCTCGCCGGTCTTCTTGTCCTGGCGGGAGCGCTCGATCATGAAGACCTGGCCGACGCCCGGGAAGTCGAGAAAGCCGTTCAACTCCGTGCTCGTCCAGATTGCCCGCTGCTCGATGCGTCCGTGCGACAGCGCGGCCTCCTCCTCGAAGTCGGGCTCACGCTCCGGCGCCTCTTCGAAGAGCAGCGTCACATCGTCCCGCATGGTCTTCTGGTTCCCTTTCACGATGAACATGAAGTGCGCGCCCCGGTCGAGCAGGTAGCGGGCGAACTTGCGCTGGGTTAGCAGCGCGTCCGTCGTGACCGTCTTGCCCGCGATGTTCGGGATCAGGTCCACCAGCGCCGTCACGGTGCCGATCTCGTTGGTGCGCTTTGTCTCCTCGTCGGCCCCGACTTTCAGGAGAAGTTTTTTTGGGCGAGCGTGGCCTTGGTCTCGTGCCCGACCGCGCTCATGACATGAGCCTGGGTCCCGTCCTCGTCGATGGCCCCCCTCAGGGTCTTGCCGTCGATGGCAAGCGCCGCGTCGCCTGAGCCGTGGGCCTCCTGCCACTTGCGCAACGCCTCGTCCAACTGGTCCGGGTCCACCCGGATCACCACATTGCGGATGGTCGACATCGAAGGCGGCCGGCGCACCCCGTCGCGCAGCCGCACGCCGAAGCGGGCCAGCGCCTTCTCGCCGAGATCGTCGACCCACTCGGACATGGCCTTCCAGCCTCGCATGCCGCAGAGCGTCGCGCCACTCGCAAGCGCGAGCACGCTGGGCAGCGAATGCCGCCGTCCCTTGCGCGTGCGGGGGTCGTCGATGTCCTTGAAGTAGGCGTAGAGCGACTCTTGCTGAGCGGCGCTGATCATGGTTCTCGGAACTCCTTTCTTCCACAACTCCCGATCCAGCCCGGCAGCGGACAGCCGGCGGCAGGCGTCGGGAACCAGGGGGCGCAGCAGCACAAGCTTCGGCGTCGAGCCGGCGACATAGCCCGAGCGGTGGCGCCGGAAGCCGCGGGTCTGGCCGACCGCCAGCCATCCAGCCGCCCGGTAGACCGTGCCCCGGAACCTCGCCGCGTCCACGAATGTTTCCAGCATCAGCACGGGGTGGCCGAAGCGGGCCGGCCAGTCGCGCGCCAAGCGCCGCGCGCAAAGCCCCAGCACCCGCGAGCCGAGGTTCGGAACACCCCGTCCCGGCAGGATCAGGAAGCGCGCGTTGTTCGCGATCAGATGCAGCCGCCCGTGCTGCGTGCGGAAGTCCCAGCCGATCCACTCGTCCCGCGCCCGGCACTTGCGCGCCGCAGCCGAAAACACGGCCAGCGCCAGCCACTCGCCGCGCCGATGGGCGACGTACCACGCCGTCGCCCCCACCTTCGCAGACGCACCCAGGTAGTGATGCCCCTCCATCAGCGCGCGGAACCGGGCCTCGTCCTCCGGCCGGACAGCAGCGACATCGACCTCGGAAAGATCCACCGTAGAAACCGTCCCCCTGCTCGAAGCCGATCCGCAGCAGAACACCGCGAATCCAGTCGCCTCAATCCATAGCAGGGTTGGCGCGCGCTGACCAGACCCAAGGTCAACTCGTAGCGCAGAACTCAAAAATCAGGCTTGGACAAATTCGCCCTGGGCCGTCCCCGGCGTCGCGAGCTCGGCATCGATGCGCGCCTCCGGCCGGGGCGCATTGCCGCCGCCCGCCGCGAGCCAGAAGGCGAACACCATCAGCACCGCCGCCGCGATCACCGAGAACAGCACCAGCTGCCGGTTGCGGGCGCGGCGCGACTCGCCGTCGCGCGCCTTCGCGGTGCGCGCGCTCACCGTGACTCTCCCGCGTGCGGCGGATCGGCAACCGGACCGTCTCCGGCGCGAGTGTCTCCGGCACGGGCGTCCTCGTACACCGCCACCGCGAGCCTGCCGCCCGAGGGGCCGGTGCCGGGCGCCGCCAGCCAGAGAGCGGCGAGGCGGCCGATGCCCGCCAGCCCGCCGATGGTCCCCGGCACGAGTGTCTCCGGCACGAGTGTCTCCGGCACGAGTGTCCCGGCGAGGCCCGCGGCGCCCTCCGCGCCCCCTGAGGCCGAAGGGCCGGCCTCGAACACGAACGCCGAGAAGCGCGATCCACGCCAGGTCTCGATGACCTTCAATCCTGAGACACCCGTGCCGGGGACACTTGTGCCGGCGACCGCGCGCCCGGCATGGACCGCATAACCGGCAAGCGGCTCGCCCCGCGCCGCCGCGCGGACCAGGCGCACCAGCGCGCCGACGCGGCCGTCGCTCTCCGGCACGAGTATCCCCTTGACCCTCCGGGCCGGTGAAGATGCGGATACCGTGACCGCCGGGTTGCGGATCAGGATCTGCGTCGCGCCCACGGACACGGGCGTCAGAGCGAGCCGGTAGGTGAAGCCCCGCTCGGTGCCGATGAACAGCACCTCGGGCCCCGCCGCCGCCGCGCCGTCGCCCCCGAGGGGGTGCAGGTAGAGATCGCCGCTCGCCGGGTCGTGCTCGACGCGCAGGCCGCCGGGCGCCCGGATCACCTTGGCGACGCGGTCGCCCGGCAGCGCGATGCGAACAACCCCGGACATGGAGATGTCCGCCGCAAGCTCGGCATGATCCGCCGCCTCCAGGACACTTGTGCCGGAGACACTCGTGCCGGAGACACTCGTGCCGGCGGCATACGCGCCCGAGGCATCCATGGCGGCGGCCACGGAGCCGTACGCCATACATATAAGGAGTGCCGCCGCCATTGCCGCGACGCGGCCGAAGCGCGCCATGGAGTGCGGTCCGGCCGTCAACGATCCTGTATTCATCCTCAGTCCTCCATCTGCTCGAAGCGCAGCAGCGCGAGCCGGCCCGCGTCGATGCGGAAGGCGAGGCGGTAGCGCCGCTTCTGCCGCGATGCTTCCTCGCGCCCGATCCAGGTCACGAGCTCGCCCGCGATCTCGGCGCTGAGTTCGCGCCCGTCGCTCTCGATGCTCCTCGGATAGAACGCGGTCGCGAGATCGCGCCGGGCCATCCGTTCCGCTTCCGCTGCCACCCAGGCGCCGATCGCGCCCCTGGCCTCGGCATGGGCGAGACGCGCCGCTGCCTCACGCACATGGGCCGCGTTCTCGGGCGTCAGCGTGAGCAGCGTCACCGCTGCGGTGCGCGCGGCGTCCTCCAGGTAGCGCCGCCCGGCCCAGCTCTCCCCCACCTCCCAGGCGGGGCCCGAGACGGCGGGAAGGAGCACCGTTACCCGCTCGCGGCTGCTGAGCCCGTGCGCCAGCACCAGGTTGGACAGCACCGAGAGCGCCAGCAGGCCCGCGAGAACCGTCCGCGCATCCCGCGCACGGCGACGCTCCGCGTCCATCGCCTCGCGCCTCATCCGAAGTACCGCCTGACATGGCTCGGCGGGGTGCCACGGAGCCGCAGCACGAACTCGGGCAGGAACCAGTAGAGCGCGTAGAGCGCGATGTTGGCCCCGCCGCCGCGCTTGACGCGGCGCAGCAGCAGCCAGCCGGCGATGCCGGCCACCAGTCCTGCGACGAACTGGTTCGCCGCGAGCCCGAGCACCGCCGGTCCCAGCAGCGCGGCCGCCTCGTCGAAGGTCCAGAACAGCCAGCGCTCCGGATCGTCGAGCCGGCGCGGTATCGCATGGCGCGCGGTGTCGCTCATCGCCGCACCGTCAGACGATCGCCGTGCCGACGAGGCCGGTGACGATCCCGGTGCCGGCGCCCGCCGCCACGCCGACGCCGACCGCGCCGAGAAGCTGCATCGCGTTGAAGCGCAGAACCGAGCCCACCAGGGCGGCGCCCACGGCGAGCGCCGCCGCGAGCTGACCGCCGGTGCCCGACACCATGCCCGTCACCGTGTCCAGCGGATCCGTGAAGGTGGTGTCCGTCGTCGCAAACGCGGCGTCGATCCCGAGCAGCGCCAGCGCCAGCGCGACGATCGCGCCCACGGCGATGCGGAGTGCGCGCTTCCTGCGGTCGTTCGAGATTGCAGTCATCACCTGTCCTCCTTCCCGGTGTCGTCCCTGTCCGGCGGCGAGGCCGCCGCTCTCTCCTCGCGCTCCTTCTCGTCGGCCTCGGTGGTCGAGCGCGCCTCGCGCGCGGCCGCCCACTCCGCGACCTTCGAGCGCAGATAGCGCGCCCGGTTGCCCATACGGCTGAACGGCGGTCCCTTGCCGCTGCCCCGGTAAGCCTGAAGCGTGCGGGGCGACAGTTTCAGGAACTCCGCCGCCTCCTCGGTGCTCATGTAGCCGTCCTCGGTCATCTCCATCTCCTCATCGTCGGCTTCCCCGACCGGCGCCGCGGGTACCCCTTCCTCGACCGCCGCCCGGATCGCCTCGCGCTGGGCCGGGTTCGCATGCTCGGCCATGACGGCGTCCGCCTTGTCCATGGTGGCGAGCCGGGGCAAGCCGCCATTCAGCAGCCAGGTCGCAAAGGACCGGTTTTTGTTGACTTCGCGGCTGAATTCCGAGCGCTTCATGCCGGTGACCGCCAGGAACGTCCTGACCTCGGCCACGAAGCGGTCCCCGACGGGTTCATGGCCCATCCCGACCAGCACCTTGTCCACCGTATCCAGGCGCGGGTTGCGCCCCTTCTTCTTCACCCGAAAGACGAAGGTGGGATCGCGCATCGTCTCCCTGCCGAAGCGGCTGGGGGACATGTCGTGACGCTCCATATGGGCGTCGATGGCACCGAGGAAGTGTGTGCGGTATCGGGTCATGGGCCGGAACGTAGGTGGAACATTCCGGCTTGACAATATATTTCAGTCTTCAATACACTACTGTTCTACGCAGCAGATGCGAGCATCGACCATGGAACGCGACCCGTTACGACAAAAAATCAGGGATCGCCTATGGCAGCGCGGCCTCACCATGAAGGAGGCCTCCGCCGCCATCGGCCGCAGCCCGAGCTACCTGAACCAGTTCATCGCCCGCGGCGTGCCCAAGGCGCTCGGCCATGCGGACGCCGAGAGCCTCGCGAAGCTGCTTGGATGCGAGGCGACCGAGCTGCGCCATCCCGAGCCGCCCCGGCGCAGGCCGCAGAAGCGCCGCCGGCGCACCGCGCCCCCTGCCGGCGCGCCGCTCGTCGCCATCCCCGAGGTGGCGGTCGAGGCCGCCGCCGGGCCGGGCGCGCTCAACGAGGAGTTCGTCGACGAGAAGGCGCGCTGGTACCTGCCCGAGGGCATGATCCGCCACGAGGGCGACGCCGACCCCGGCACCCTGCGCGTGCTCCGCGCTCGCGGCGACTCCATGGAGCCGCTGATCTCCGACGGCGACCGGCTGCTGGTCGACATCGCCCGGCGCAGCCCCGATACCGGGGAGATGGCGGTGCTCTGGGACGGCTCGGGGCTGGTGGTCAAGCGCGTCGAGGTGATGCCCCATGCCGAGCCGCCGCGGCTCCGCCTCCACTCCGCCAACCCCGAGTATGAGCCCTACAGCTGCCTCGCCGAGGAAGCCCACATCGTCGGCAAGGTCGTCTGGACCGTGAGGAAATGCTGACGGGTGCGGCGCACGGCGCCGGCGGCGGGATCGACCGCGACCCGGCGGGCGCGCCCGCGGCACGGCCGAAGAAGCACACGACGGAGCGCGATCCGGCACGGGAGAATCTTCGGCAACGGCTCCGGGAGCGCGGCGTCTCGCTCGCCGCCGCCTCCCTCGCCATCGGCAGGAACAAGGCCTGGCTCCAGCAGTATCTCGCCCGCGGCATCCCCCGCGTGCTTTCCTACCGGGACTGCGCCGCTCTCGCCGCGCTGCTCGACTGCGACCCCGATCTCCTGCGACACGCCCAGCTCCCCGCGCCCAGGACCCGGAAGCGTGGAAAACGCAGGCCGCCAAGAGGCGCTTCCGGCCTGGCCGACGTATCCGAGATCGAGATCGAGTTCTTCGCCGCGCCGGAGCCGGCCGGCAAGGGGGTCGAACGCGAGACGGCGCGCTGGCAGATCCCCGAACGCACGATCCGCGAAGAATTGGGCGCCGAGCCCGCGAACCTGCGCGTCGTCAGGGTGCGCGGCAACGCGATGGAGCCCGTGCTGCGCGAGGGCGACCGTCTGCTCGTCGACACCGCGAAGCGCGTTCCCTGCGCCGGCGGGCTCTTCGTGCTCCGCCAAGACGGCGGCTTCGAGGTCTGGCGCGTCGAGCCGATCGGCGGGACGGAGCCGCCGAGGCTCCGCCTGAGCTGCGCCAATCCTGACTACGGGGTCCGTACCTGCCTCGCCGGGAATGTCGATGTGCTCGGCGACGTCATCTGGACAATGACCAGGGAGTGAGCGTCTCCGATCAGGTGCCAAGAGAATGCGCCGTCACGGGCCGGACGGGATGGCCGCTCACACCGGTGCTGCCTTCCCCTCGGTCGAACTCCGAAGGTCCCTGCCGAACGGGTTTCCTTCCGAAGCCGTGGCCGCTTAAGATGGCGTCGTCGCCGGGATTGGTGCACCGCGCCAACGCTCCGTCGATCACCTCCTCGTTCGGCGAAGCGCCGAACAGGTCGCCCTGGACCGCCCACACCGCACGATGGGATAGTGGCACCGTCAGCCGCAAAGGGACCGAGACTTCTGGCTAATCACTGGCACCACCACAATCGGTCGATGCTCGAAATCGAGAATCGTTCGCCAACGCAAGAGCTACAAAGGACAGTTTGCAATGGGGATTATATCGAAAAGTGCCGAACGCCTCGGCCCCATGGCCGAAGCCCACGCGCGGGTATGCCGATGAGGGGTATCATTTTCCGGGTGTGCTGTGGATGAGGGTGTGTCAGGATGCGCACCCAATTCCTATATCTACCATCGTGTGGACACAGCTTCACAGGGGGAGGCGATGGCAGTCCGAGACCTGAAGGCCACCGATCCGGCGGCCCACCAACCAACCAAAGCCGACTTGGAAGAGGACGTGAGCATCAACGCCACGCCTGAAGCGCTGGCGTGGGCCGTCACGTGTGGCGGTGCCGAGCGCAATGAGCCGAAGGGACCACAGAACAACAATCCCTGAGTGGGGATGATGTTCGTCCTGTCTGACTTTCCGAGTGACCCATTAGCATGTTTCAAGAAGCGATAAAAGAGGCGCAGCAATACACGCTGCCGGTCGTTATTTCTCGTCGCCGACGGGATGGCTCGACCGGCAGCTCGATAGGTGCATTTATTGTCCTTAATGAGGATGGTTGGATTCTTACAGCGCACCATATAGTGAGCGAAATACAGAAATATAAGGCGGAACTGGAATCCTATACTGACTATAAGGGGGAAATCTCTAACATCAACGCTGATGAAAAGCTCACAAAGGCCCAACGGAAAAAGTCGATAAGGTCCTTGGCCAAACCTCCCGCAAACCACATAACCGAATTCTCGCCATGGTGGGGGTACGACGGATGGCGCATCGATTCATTTCAAATTGATGCGCTAGCAGACGTGGCTATAGGTCAGCTTTCTGGATTCGATAAGACACGCGTGACGAAATATCCCACATTTAAGAATCCTTCGACAAACGTCGATGTTGGCGAGAGCCTATGTAAATTGGGATTCCCTTTTCATAGCATTACACCAACATTTGTTGAAGCTAGCAATACATTTGAGTTTCCGTCGGGCGCATTCCCAATTCCGCTTTTCCCGATTGAAGGCATTTTCACTCGCACTGTGGTAGTTGGGAATGGTAAGATATCTGCTGAATTTGTGGAAACATCATCGCCCGGTTTGCGCGGACAAAGCGGCGGTCCAACATTTGACGCAAAGGGGAGAATTTGGGCAATGCAGTCGAGAACGATGCACCACCCCCTCGGCTTCTCTCCAGAGGTCCCTAATCATCGGAATAGGGAACACCAATTCCTCAATACAGGAATGGGAACGCACGTGAGCACTATTATTCCTATCTTAAGTAATCACGGTGTAACCTTCTCTATGTCAAAAGACTGAATGGAGGAAGCAATGTCACCTCTTCGCGTCGTAACGTTCTCTGCTGATGATGAGGCCCAGACACTAGCGTGCTCTAGTGACCAGCCAGCAACTACCTTTGTTGCTAACGAATTCTGGTGTTCCTTGTCTGCAACAAACGGCAAACCACTTATGCCGTCAGATCAAGATAGCGTAGCCGTTTTCCAATCATTCGGGAAACCAGCAGAGACATCTGGTCTGTAGTATCGGAATCACGATCATTGTGCCTACCCGAAAACTCCGTGACGTGCCGATCTAGGTGCTTTTCGCTGAAGTGGTGGAAGGTTCCCCGATAGCCGCGCTTCAGCATTGACCAGAAGGACTCGATCCCGTTGGTGTGCGCCATGCCGCGCACATACTCGCCAGCCGAGTGGTTCACGGGCTCATGGTCGAAATCCATGCCCTGATAGGAACTGGACTCGTCGGTGAACACCTTGGCTCCGGGCGCGGTGTGCTCGGCGACGAAGCCCTTGAGCGTCGCGCCTTCCGTGTTTTCGACGCGACGCGCCGCAACCTTGTTGGTCGCGCGGTCCTTGGTTCCCACCACGATGGCCTTCCCGACCGCTCCGCGCCCCGTTAGCTTCGCCCGCTTGCTCTTGGGCATGTTCTTCCGCTTCCCGCCGATATACGTCTCATCGGCCTCTACGGGACCGGTGAACTGTGGGCCGTGATCTTTCCACGCCTCGCGGAGCCGATGCGCCAGGAACCACGCTGACCGCTGCGTGATCCCCAAGTCACGATGCAGCTTCATGGACGAAACGCCCTTGAGGTTGGTCGTGACCTGATAAAGCGCGATAGCCCATGTTTGAAAGCCGAGCTTCGACGATTCCATAGGCGTCTTGGTGCGGACGCTGAATCGCTTGGCGCACGCTTTCTCGCGGCACCGATAGGGCATGGTCTTGTGCTTGGCGCCGGACTGGACGTTGGTCGATCCGCAGTAAGGGCAGTGCGGGCCATCGGGCCAGCGCTTTTCTGCAAACCATTTCTCGGCGGTCGCGTCATCCGGGAACATGCGGAAAAGCTCTTGAACGAAGCCGCTACGCGGAGTTAGCGGCGTAGAGTTCATTCATTTCCGAGGCGTCGCGGGTGCCGTTTGTTCTGTGCGTTCGCTTCCCGGTTGCGTCAGTGGCGCTCCGCCCGTCGGGTGGCGGATCCCCAGCAGCCTCCCGATCACCAGTGGTTAGTATCGACCCCTGCGACGGACCGTCGCCGGATCGGTCCGGCGGCGCGCCGTCGCGATCCAGGGAGATCGATAATGACCGGGACCGCGTGCGACACGAACACCGTCACCCCTCTTCGCCAGCGCATGGAGGAGCAGCTCCGCATCGCCAATCTGGCCGCGAGCACGTCCAAGGCCTACATCTGCGAGATCAAGAACCTGGCCAGGTACTACGACGCCTCGCCGGACGAGCTCGACGCCGAGCAGGTGCGCCAGTGGTACCTGGGGCGGATCGACAAGGGGCTCAGTCCGGGCACGACCAACGTCTCCTTCGCCGCGCTGAACTTCCTCTACATCGACACACTCGGCTGGCCTGACCATGTCGCCGGCCTGCGCTCCCGCAAGAAGCCCGGCAAGCTGCCGCGCTACATGTCGGAGCAGGAGGTCGAGCACCTCATCCTTGCGACACCCGACCTCCGCCACCGTGCTGCCATTGTCACCGGCTATGGCGGCGGGCTCCGCATCTCCGAGACCTTGGCCATCAAGGTCGGCGACATCCTGTCGGAGAAGAAGCTGCTGCACATCCCCTCCGGCAAAGGCGGCACCGAGAGAATGGCACCGTTGCCGGACATCGTCATCCACTACTTGCGCGTCTACTACAGGAACATCTGGCCGCGTCCGACGAACTGGCTCTTCTACGGCGTCTCGCTCGACAGGCCCATCGCAACGGAGACCTTGCAGGCCGCCTTCAGGAGGGCGCGCGACATTGCCGAGCTCGACCGCAGCTACACCTTCCATTGCCTGCGCCATTCGGCGGCGACCCATCTCCTCGAGCGCGGCGGCGATATCGAGGTGATCCGGGACATGCTCGGCCATCGAAGCGCGAACACGACCCGTCACTACGCCCGCGTCACCGGCAAGATGTTCGAGGGCCTCGACCACCCGATCTCAGGCTTCGCAGCGTTGCGCAACTGACGGCGCGTGGAGGCCGAACGCGCGGGCGTGGCGGAGATCTTCCGCCGCGCCGGCGCCGCTTTCCGTGAGCGCCACAAAGGGCGCATCGACGCCGCCCGGCTCAAGGTCATGGGCGCCATCGAGGCGTGCCGCACCGCCGTGCTCGGCGGCCACATGTACGCCTGCGAGGGCTGCGGGCGCGAGCATCCGCTCTTCAACTCCTGCCGCAACCGCCACTGCCCCACCTGCCAGGGTCTCGCCGCCAACCTCTGGAGCGAGGAGCGCGCCGGGGACATCCTGCCGGTGCCCTACTTCCATGTGGTCTTCACCCTGCCCAAGGAGGTTGCCGCCATTGCCTTCTGCAACCGCAGGGTGGTGTTCGACATCCTCTTCCGGGCCGTCGCCGAGACCCTGCGCACCATCGCCGCCGATCCCCGCCACGGCGGCATGCGCATCGGCGGCACCGCGGTCCTCCATACCTGGGATCAGAAGCTCCGCTTCCACCCGCACCTGCACGTGGTCGTGCCCAACGCGGGCTTCGACGTAGACAGTGGCGAGTGGAAGACGGGGAGCACCACCTTCCTCGCCCCCGTCAAGGTCCTCGGCAGCCTGTTCCGCCGCCTCTTCCTCGAGGAGCTCGCCCGCGCCCACGGCCGGGGGGACCTGGAGTTCCACGGCACCCTCGCCCACCTCGCCAATCCCGGCGAGTTCCACGCCACGCTTGCCGCCGCCCGGGCCAGGGACTGGGTGGTCTACGCCAAGCGGCCCTTCCGCGGGCCTGAGCAGGTCTTCCGGTACCTCTCGCACTACACGCACAGGATCGCCATCTCCGACAGCCGCATCGTCTCCTTCGACGGCGAGACGGTCTCCTTCCGCCACCGAAAGCCCAAGGCGCCGGGGCAGAGAAAGCCGCGCTACGGCATCGCCACCGTGAGCGCCGACGAGTTCATCCGCCGCTTCCTGAGGCACGTCCTGCCGGACGGCATGCACCGCATTCGCTACTTCGGCATCCTCGCCAACGGCTGCCGCGCCAGCACGCTGGAGAGAGCACGCCAGGCTCTCGGCGCCCTCGGCTGCGCCGCCCCCGAGGGAAGCGTGGACGGCGCTCGGGCCGAGCCCGACGAAGAGCCCGAGATCGGCACCGCGCCCGTGGCCTGCCCCCACTGCGGCGGCGTCATGCGCCTCGTCCGCGAAATCCGCCGCCGCCATGAGCCCCGCTCGACGCGCGGCCCGCCGGCGCTGCCGCCGACCCACAGGGGGAAACCGTGAGACGCCCGCTCGCTTCGGCCCCGCGCAACGGCGCCAAAGCGCCGACGCACGACCGAACCTGTCTCCGCTTGAGCCGGGCTGACAGCCCTCGGCTCACACCCCGCTCAGTCCTCGCAGCGTGCGCCCGCATGCCTGCCGAAAGACCGGCGCGAGCGTCGATTTTATGCGCAACTCTGCTGCCGGTGGATGCCGCCTGACGCTGACATCAGCGCACTTTCCACATAGCTCAACTTCGCCTCTCGTGGCCCGCGGCTTCGTTCAAAAGGGTTGGGCAGGCTCTCGAGAGAGAGCCTGCCCAACCCTTAACCTTGAAGGGTCATGCCCTTGCGGTGAGACTTGCCCGGTGCCTTCTGTGCCATGTCCGCCCCCCCCCTTGATGTTCACAATATAGTGCCGAAACGCGGGAGGGTCAAGGATTTTCGGCACTTTTCGATATAAACCCCTTTGCAATCTCAACCGGCAAGGCCTTATGAGCAGCGTATTCGGACGCATCTTCAGATATCGGCCGAGTGCCGGCCGCATGCCTGCGGAGGATTTTTTTTACCGAGACGCTCGTCGCGGTTCTCGAAACCAGCCAGCCCCTCCGGCTGGCATTCGTCAAGTGGCTCATCGGCCACGATGTGGACTTCGCTTATCTTGAAACCCAAAGGCTCAATTCGCGAACCGTAGGCGTGGCCTCACCATCGCCGCCTCAAGGCAAGCCCTGGGCGATGGCTGGTCGCCGAGTTCGATGAGATGGAACCACCTCAGATAGCTGTCGAGGTACTTGGTGGCGATGCCGCGCCGCCCGCGCAGGAAGCCCTTGATCTGGCTGTGGCGGCTGTTGACCGTCTGAATGTGCAGCGCGCCCCGGACCCGCTCGCCAGCCGAGGCGTTGATGCTCTCGTGAGGGATGTCGAGCGCCGCCGCGACGGGCGGATAGCAGCGGTTGGCGTCGGAGACGAGCAGCGCATCCGGGGCGAGGACCGGCTCCAGCACGTCCTTCATGCTGTCTGCGTTCAGCGCCGGCAGGGTATGGCTGAGGGTCTCGCCGCCACGGTCGGCGGCGACCAGGATCGGCACCTGCTCGCGCGAAAGGCCGCGTTTGCGGGCCTTGCCGCCGCGCCGGCGCGGCGTGCGGTCCAGCTTCCGCTCCCCCTTGCGGCTCTCAAGGACGAATGTCTCGTCCGCCTCAACGATGCCGGCATGCCGGTCCGGCGCCTGGCGCACAGCCGCCAGAAAACGGTGGCGCCAGCGATGCGCCGTGCTCGGCGCAATCCCGCAGCGCGCGGCAGACTCCTTGATCGTCTCGCCCTCGGCAAGCGACGCGCCAAAGGCAAGCCAGCGTTCCTTGTGGTGAAGCCCGGACAGCGCCGTGCCGGTGAGCGCGCCGAAGCTCCTCCCGCACTCCTTGCACCGGAACCGGCGAAGACCGCGCGCCTTGCCCCGCGACACCGCCCCGCCGGCGCCGCAATGCGGACAGTGCCGCTCGTCATCCACGCCCAACTCGATCGCTGCCAGCGCGGCCGCGCCCTCCGGCGGGTCCGACAGCACCGCCGCCACCTCCTTGCGCTGCGCCGCCGTCAACTCATCGACACGCGAAAACCAGTCCCGAAACCGCTCGTGATCCATCTGTCTGACCTCCAAGGCGAACCGGGAGCGATTCTACCCTAATGCCTACGATTCACGAATTGAGCCAACCCAAAAGACTGTTGAAGGTGGCGATCGGCTCGACATCTGGATCGATGCACGGAGCCGGCGCAATGGTGCCCGCCACGTGATCGCGATGGAAAGCAAAATCGCGTCGGGAGAAGGACCGGGTCAGCTACCAAGGTATGAGCGGCACCTGAAACGCGAAACTACCGCCGACACACGCACCCTGGCCTATGCTACGCTTCATGAGCGAACTTCGTTTCAAGCGTCGCTCGAAGGCCCCCCAGTTGCATTCCGTCCAGTTCACTGGTTCGAAATGGCGGACTGGATGAGAGGGTGGGCCAAGCCGACCACTGGCGCCGATGACCAAAGTACGCTCTTCGTTCGCGAACTGCTTTCGCTTATGGAGGAATGGAGAATGGCCATGAACCTCAATGCTGGCCTTCTGGCGACAGCGACGATTTATCACAGGTCAGTCGGCCCTCAGCTCGTGCAAATTCTGAATGAAACCAAAGAAGCGTGCGGGCTCTCCGGCACCAAGGGTAACCAGTGGAGCCACAATAGGGAGGATTTGTACTACAGCTCTCCCTGGGTGGATGATCAGAAGAACATCTCCGTGCAGTTCGGCTTCGACTTTGACCGTGACGATGTCGAATTCAGCGTGCCCCAGCTGTGCTTGCCGTCAGCGTACTTCGCCGTCATGGGCGACACCTACAGACCCGAACTCGACAATCTAAAGGATTGGGAAGCTGCCCCCGAGTCCTGGGGCGACGGCTACCTCCGAGTCAAGCGGCTGGGATGTCTCCGTCTGCAAGGCATGTCGTTGCACGGCGAATACATTGGCTTCTTCCTGAATGCCCGTGCCAAACTTTGGCGGGCGATCGGCCTCGACTAATCGAGTGTTCTGTGCCCGCTCAGCCACGCCAGCGGTAAGATACTCATGGACACTCTTCAGCCGGGCGTTGCGCTCACATGTCGGCGCCATCGACTTGGCTGGACCGCCCGGCGCGCGTCTTCATCCCTGACAGCATAGACCCCCGATACCTCCCAAACGGCGAGCCTACAATACGTCCGCGGCGATACTGTCCGCGATCCGGGCCGCCGCCTTGTGCACCGACTCGCGCGCGAGGTGCGCATAGCGCGCCGTGGTCTCGACTTGGCTGTGGCCCAGCAACTTGCCGATCATCGGCAGGGATTCCCCGAGTGCCAAGGCCCTCGAAGCGTAGCTGTGACGGAGGTCATGAAGCCGCACACCCTTAAGCCCGGCGCGCGCCCGCAGCGTCTGCCAGGCCCCGTCGATGTCGGTCATGTGCGTGCCCGGCTTGTGTCCCGGTATGACCCAGGGATTGTCGGGCTTGCGGGGCAGCGCAGCCAGCAGCCGCGCCGCCGAGGGCGGCAGCGGCACCGCGCGCGGGCCAGTTTTCGCGTCCGCCAACGCCAGCTCGCCCGCGTCGAGGTCAACGTCCCGCCAGCGCAGGCTCAGGATCTCGTTCTTGCGGCACCCGGTCAGCATCAGCAGCCGGATCGCCGTCACCGCGCCCGCCGACGCGCCGCCCCGCGCCTCCGCCTCGTCCAGCACCCGGCCCAGCTTCTCGAACTCCGCGTCGGTCAGGAACCGCTCGCGGCGCTTCGACGGATACCTCGCCACCGACCCACAGGGGTTGACGCCGTCCGCCACCATGCCCCAGCCCTCGGCCAGCCTGTACATGTGCGACAGCGTGGCCACCGTCATGTTCGCCATCGCGGGCCGGTCGCTGAGACCGTGATGCAGCTCCAATACGTCGCGGGGCCCGACCGCCGCCAGCGTCAAACCGCCGAGCCTGGGCACAATATGCCGTTGCACCACGCTGCGTGTCGTCCTCGCAGTCTTCGGCTTGCAGCGCACCGTGACGTGCTCGCCGCGAGATCGGCCACCGTCGGCCCCTGCGACAGCTTCGCCGCCAGCGGCTCCGGTACCGGGTCCTCGCCCGCCTTGACCCGCGCGATGATGAGCGCCGCGCGGCGCTTCGCCTCCTCGGCGTTGAGCACCCCGTGGCGCCCCACCGTGACGCGCCTCGGTCCCTTCGGCCCCCGCGCCTGGGCGACATAGACCCTGCCGCCGCCGGGATAGGCCCGTACCCCAAAGCCCTTCAGCTCCCGGTCCCAGAACACCGTGTCCCGCTCGACCTCCAGCGCCGCCACCATGCGGTTGGAGATCGTCCGCCGCCGCGTCCCCTTCATGCCGCGCTCCGCTCCGGCGCCACGTGGACGCCGATACTGTCGCCCACCCGGCCCGCCGCCGCCTTTTCAGCGTCGCGCACCAGATGCGCATAGCGCGCCGTCGTCGCCACCCGGGAATGACCCAGCAGCCTCCCGATCATGCTCAGGCTTTCGCCCAGCGCCAGCGCCCGGCTCGCATAAGAATGACGCGCATCGTGAAGGCGCACGCCCTTGATACCGGCTCTCGCGGTGATGCGCTTCCAGTAGTAGTCGAGGTTGATCAGATGGGTGTCCGGCTTGCGGCCCGGCACGACCCACGGACCGCCGTCCGTCCGGGGAATGCCGTCGAGCACCTTCAGCAGCGGCGGGGTCAGCGGCACCATGCGCGGCCCCGACTTCGCGTCCCTCAACCGCAGCTCGTTCGCCACCCGGTCAATGTCGTCCCACTTCAGCGTCAGGATCTCGCTCTTGCGGCAGCCGCTCAGGATCAGCAGCCGGATCGCCGCCACCGCCTGCGGCCACGGGGATGCCTTCGATCCCGCCTCGCGCAACGCCGCGCCCAGCCGGCGGTATTCCTCCGGCGTCAGGAACCGCTCGCGCGCATGCTCGCGGTAGTAGCGCAGGGACCGGCACGGGTTGGACCCGCGCGGCACCAGCTCCCAGCTCTCCGCCAGCCGGTACATCTTCGACAGAACGCCCGCAGCGGTGTTGGCCATGTAGGGCGTGTCGCGCAGCCGGTGATGCAGTTCGGCCGCGTCTTCCCGCCTCACCTCGCCGAGAGCCTTGTCGCCCAGAACCGGCAGGATGTGCAGGTCCAGCACCGTCCGGTAGAGTGCCGCCGTCTTCGGCTTGCAGTGCATCGCCACATGTTTCTCCAGATAGCGCTCCGCCAGCCCGGCCACGGTGAGCGCCGGCGCCGCAGGCGCCGGGAAGGGATCCTCGCCCCGCTTGATCCGGTCGATCGCCGCCACCGCCCGCGTTCTCGCCTCTTCGACGGTGAGATCGCCGTGCCTGCCGATCCTGGCGCGCTTCAGGCCACCCGGCCCCCTGGACTGCACCACGTAGACCTTGCGCCCGGTCGCGTGCACGCGTACCCCGAAGCCCGCGAGGTCGCGGTCCCAGAAGGTGGCGTCGCCGCGATCGACGCGGAGCGCATCGACGGTGCGCTTGGCGATCTTCAGACTGCTTCGCTTCGGCATCGCTCTTCGTCCCGTGATCAAACCGCAAATAAGCGGCATGGAACCGGGGCGCATTCAAGCGTATTCTCCGCGCAGGCGCAAGAGGGTCGTTTCGGCGAAAGATCAAGAAAACTAGAGCAAATATAATGCTTTATGGTGAACCAGCGTAGCAGACCGTATGACCAACGTAGCTGTCGAGAAATATTCCTGTCTTGCTGTCGGCCAGCATCAGCGCGGTGTCGTGCACCTCCGACCAGCGCAGCCGTACGATCTCGCTTCTTCGGCATCCGGTCAGAAGAAGCAGCCTGATCATGTCGGCCTGCGGCCGGGCTTTCCCTCCCGCATGGTCATCGAGCGCTCGGTGAAGGCGGGCGATTTCCTCGCGAGAAAGGAACCGGGTGAGCCTGGGCCGGGGATTGTGTTTGATGTTCCGTGCCGGGTTGGTGTCGAGAAGGCCCTGCGAGACGGCGAAGTTCATGATCTGGCGAAGGAGGTCGAGGCCACGATTGGCTCCGCCCGGGGCGGTTCGACTGTACTTGTCGAACCAGCGCCTGACGTCTGCGAGGGAGATGCGATCCAGCGGTTTCGGCCCGAAAGCTGGCAGCAGTCGATTGCGAAGCGCGTACCGCACGCCCTCTTTCGTCGACGGCTTGTAGCGATCGAAATGGGCTTCCTTCCACGGACCCTCCACGAAATCCCGGAACAACGGGGCGGCTCGTCCGGTCCCGTCACGTCCGAGCGGTCCGTTTGGAGGGGATGCCGCCGCCAGAGCGTGAGTTTCGCGGCGAACCTCCTCCACCGTTCTCGCCCCGACCGGACCGAGGGATACACGCCTCGATCGGCCCTGCGCGTCCCACAGCAGGACAAAGGTCCGCGCGCCCGTCGTCCTCACCCGGACCCCGAGACCGGGCAAGCGGAGGTCCCACACCGTATATTCTCTTTCGCGCGGCCGGAGACGGGCGATCAAGGCATCGGTGAGCCTCGCGCGATTCTTGCTGGCCATCGCTCAGCGCCCCAACACGGCGCCGACCGTCTCGGTGGCATCCATCACCATTCCGTCGGTCGGATGAGCATACTTGAGCGTCGTCTCCGTATCGCGGTGGCCCAGAAGGCGCCCGATGGCCAGGATCGATTCACCTTCCCGCATGGCCAGGCTCGCGTGGGTATGACGCAAGTCGTGAAGACGCGCGTCGCGCAGCCCGGCTTCCTCGCGGACCCGGCACCAGTTCCAGTGCAGCCAGGCGCCGCTCAGTGGCCGATCCTCCCGCAACGCCGGAAATACCCAGCGGCTCGTTCGCTCGAGACCGTCGAGAACGTTTCTGGCTGGCCGCGAGAGCCAGACGGTTCGCGGACCGGTCTTGCCGTCGCGCAGGAAGAGATGGCCGTCGCGATAGTCCGACCATCGAAGGCTCAGGATCTCGCCTTTCCGGCAACCGGTCAGCAGGAGGAGGCGGATGGCGCCGACCGACAGGGGCCTGCTCCCGGCATGCGCCGACAGTCTCGCGGACAACCGGCGGATCTCGTCATCGGACAGGAATCGCTCGCGCCCCTTTCGTCGGTAGCGCCGGATGCCCCGGCACGGGTTGGAGCCCTCGGGGCGAAGGCCCATGGCTTCTGCCTCCCCCATGATGACGGACAGTACCGGCATCGACCTGTCGGCCGCGACCGGCGTCGCACGCAGCGAGGCGAACCAGTTGCGGACATCCTGACTGTCGATATCCATGATCTGGCGCCCGGCGAAGCGCGGCAGGATCTGGTTGCGCAGATAGCAGCGGTTGACCCGTAGGGTTCCCGGTTTCCATCGCAGAGCGTATCGGTCGAATACCTCGTCGGCGACATTCTCGAAGATGGCGTTCTCCTCCGATGGGAGGGGCTCTTCGCCGCGCCGGATCGCGGTCAGCATGGCGACAGCCCGTGTTCTCGCTTCGGCCAGGCCCATCGCGTCGGTGGCGCCGACGATTCTCCAGATGCGCTCTCCCCGGTGCTGGCAATGGATGAATAAGCGCTTTCCTCCCGAAGGCAGCACGCGGACTCCGAAGCCCTTGAGCTTGCCGTCGCGAGTATCGTAGGCGGTCTTTCGCGCCTTGAGCGCCGTGACTCGGGCCTCGGTGAGGGTAATCCTGGCCATCTCCGTTCTCCCGGTTGCGGTTGCAGCCGGGGAACAGACGGTTGCCCAATTCGCCCGGATGCAACAAGGTGGAGGAGAAAAAACGACTCTATTTCAAACAATTAGAACCGAAGGTGCGTAGGTGGGTGTAATTCAGAGCCGTTGCCGGGTTGCGGTGTCCAAGCAGCCGGCCGATGGTCAGCACTGTCTCGCCTTGCGCCAAGGCCATGCTCGCGTACGTGTGTCTCTGGTCGTGAAGGCGGACATCGCACAGGTCCGCTTCCGCCCTCACGCGATGCCAGACCAAGTCCACCGCCTCCGCGCTCAAGAAGCTGTTCGACCGCGGCGACGGAAAGACCCAGGCCGTCGTGCGAGGCAGGCTGTCGAGGATCGCGCGCGCGGCGGACGAGAGCCAGATCGTTCGCGGCCCGGACTTGCTGTCGCAAGGAACAGCTTGCCCTCGCGGTAGTAGCTCCATTTCAGGGCGACGATTTCGCCTTTCCGGCATCCGGTGAGCAACAGCAGCCGTATGATCGCCACAGCCTGCCGGTGGTCGGCCTCGAAGTGTGCCAGCACCTCGCCAAGCCGGCGTATCTCCACGGCCGACAGGAAGCGCTCCCGTCCCTGTCGCCGGTATCGTTTGATGCCCTTGCACGGATTGGTCCCCTCCGGCCGGTAGCCGTAGACCTCGGCCTGGCGCATGATGACTGACAGGATGCGGGCCGAGCGGTCTGCCGCCACCGGGGTAATGTGAGGGGACGCGAACCATTGCTTGACGTCTTGAACGAAGCCGCTACGCGGAGTTAGCGGCGTAGAGTTCATTCATTTCCGAGGCGTCGCGGGTGCCGTTTGTTCTGTGCGTTCGCTTCCCGGTTGCGTCAGTGGCGCTCCGCCCGTCGGGTGGCGGATCCCCAGCAGCCTCCCGATCACCAGTGGTTAGCATCGACCCCTGCGACGGACCGTCGCCGGATCGGTCCGGCGGCGCGCCGTCGCGATCCAGGGAGATCGATAATGACCGGGACCGCGTGCGACACGAACACCGTCACCCCTCTTCGCCAGCGCATGGAGGAGCAGCTCCGCATCGCCAATCTGGCCGCGAGCACGTCCAAGGCCTACATCTGCGAGATCAAGAACCTGGCCAGGTACTACGACGCCTCGCCGGACGAGCTCGACGCCGAGCAGGTGCGCCAGTGGTACCTGGGGCGGATCGACAAGGGGCTCAGTCCGGGCACGACCAACGTCTCCTTCGCCGCGCTGAACTTCCTCTACATCGACACACTCGGCTGGCCTGACCATGTCGCCGGCCTGCGCTCCCGCAAGAAGCCCGGCAAGCTGCCGCGCTACATGTCGGAGCAGGAGGTCGAGCACCTCATCCTTGCGACACCCGACCTCCGCCACCGTGCTGCCATTGTCACCGGCTATGGCGGCGGGCTCCGCATCTCCGAGACCTTGGCCATCAAGGTCGGCGACATCCTGTCGGAGAAGAAGCTGCTGCACATCCCCTCCGGCAAAGGCGGCACCGAGAGAATGGCACCGTTGCCGGACATCGTCATCCACTACTTGCGCGTCTACTACAGGAACATCTGGCCGCGTCCGACGAGCTGGCTCTTCTACGGCGTCTCGCTCGACAGGCCCATCGCAACGGAGACCTTGCAGGCCGCCTTCAGGAGGGCGCGCGACATTGCCGAGCTCGACCGCAGCTACACCTTCCATTGCCTGCGCCATTCGGCGGCGACCCATCTCCTCGAGCGCGGCGGCGATATCGAGGTGATCCGGGACATGCTCGGCCATCGAAGCGCGAACACGACCCGTCACTACGCCCGCGTCACCGGCAAGATGTTCGAGGGCCTCGACCACCCGATCTCAGGCTTCGCAGCGTTGCGCAACTGACGGCGCGTGGAGGCCGAACGCGCGGGCGTGGCGGAGATCTTCCGCCGCGCCGGCGCCGCTTTCCGTGAGCGCCACAAAGGGCGCATCGACGCCGCCCGGCTCAAGGTCATGGGCGCCATCGAGGCGTGCCGCACCGCCGTGCTCGGCGGCCACATGTACGCCTGCGAGGGCTGCGGGCGCGAGCATCCGCTCTTCAGAACTCCTGCCGCAACCGCCACTGCCCCACCTGCCAGGGTCTCGCCGCCAACCTCTGGAGCGAGGAGCGCGCCGGGGACATCCTGCCGGTGCCCTACTTCCATGTGGTCTTCACCCTGCCCAAGGAGGTTGCCGCCATTGCCTTCTGCAACCGCAGGGTGGTGTTCGACATCCTCTTCCGGGCCGTCGCCGAGACCCTGCGCACCATCGCCGCCGATCCCCGCCACGGCGGCATGCGCATCGGCGGCACCGCGGTCCTCCATACCTGGGATCAGAAGCTCCGCTTCCACCCGCACCTGCACGTGGTCGTGCCCAACGCGGGCTTCGACGTAGACAGTGGCGAGTGGAAGACGGGGAGCACCACCTTCCTCGCCCCCGTCAAGGTCCTCGGCAGCCTGTTCCGCCGCCTCTTCCTCGAGGAGCTCGCCCGCGCCCACGGCCGGGGGGACCTGGAGTTCCACGGCACCGTCGCCCACCTCGCCAATCCCGGCGAGTTCCACGCCACGCTTGCCGCCGCCCGGGCCAGGGACTGGGTGGTCTACGCCAAGCGGCCCTTCCGCGGGCCTGAGCAGGTCTTCCGGTACCTCTCGCACTACACGCACAGGATCGCCATCTCCGACAGCCGCATCGTCTCCTTCGACGGCGAGACGGTCTCCTTCCGCCACCGAAAGCCCAAGGCGCCGGGGCAGAGAAAGCCGCGCTACGGCATCGCCACCGTGAGCGCCGACGAGTTCATCCGCCGCTTCCTGAGGCACGTCCTGCCGGACGGCATGCACCGCATTCGCTACTTCGGCATCCTCGCCAACGGCTGCCGCGCCAGCACGCTGGAGAGAGCACGCCAGGCTCTCGGCGCCCTCGGCTGCGCCGCCCCCGAGGGAAGCGTGGACGGCGCTCGGGCCGAGCCCGACGAAGAGCCCGAGATCGGCACCGCGCCCGTGGCCTGCCCCCACTGCGGCGGCGTCATGCGCCTCGTCCGCGAAATCCGCCGCCGCCATGAGCCCCGCTCGACGCGCGGCCCGCCGGCGCTGCCGCCGACCCACAGGGGGAAACCGTGAGACGCCCGCTCGCTTCGGCCCCGCGCAACGGCGCCAAAGCGCCGACGCACGACCGAACCTGTCTCCGCTTGAGCCGGGCTGACAGCCCTCGGCTCACACCCCGCTCAGTCCTCGCAGCGTGCGCCCGCATGCCTGCCGAAAGACCGGCGCGAGCGTCGATTTTATGCGCAACTCTGCTGCCGGTGGATGCCGCCTGACGCTGACATCAGCGCACTTTCCACATAGCTCAACTTCGCCTCTCGTGGCCCGCGGCTTCGTTCAAAAGGGTTGGGCAGGCTCTCGAGAGAGAGCCTGCCCAACCCTTAACCCGAACTTCCGTTAGCATCTGATTGCCGATCTGGCCGGATTTTGCCTGTTTCCGCCCTTTCTGCGCAGTTTAGCGCCCGGTTTGGCGCGAAATTCCCGAAATGATCGCCGAAACCGCCGCGATTCGGCGCTCCAGCGCTGGATCACGCCGTCCCGGCGCATCCACCAAAACCTGAATACTAGTCAGTAGATAGTTTTCTCGTTACGATAATTGCTCCGCATTCCCAAGCCTTTCCGATATGATTGCCGCGATTCGCTAGGCAGATCGATATGCACATCGAAACCACCCGGTCCGGAAACTCCCGCTGCCACCTCCTCAGACAGTCCTACTGGCAGGACGGAAAACCCAAGAAGCGCACCCTGTGCAACCTCTCCGCCCTCCCGGAACACGCCATCGAAGCCCTCAAACGCGCCCTCAAGCGCGGACCCGCCCTCAATCCCGACAGCGCCGACGTCGAACTGCGCGCCAGCCGGGCGCACGGCGCCGTCAGCGCCGTTCTCGGCACCCTTCGCGACATCGGCCTCGACCGCGTCATCTTCCACCGGCCCGATCGCCGCAGGGCCCTCGTCATCGCCATGATCGTCGCCCGCCTGATCCGGCCCGGCGCCAAGCTGCGCGTCGAGCGCGAACTGGGAGCGGCCGGCACAACCACCCTCGCCGCCCTGCTCGGCGTCGAAGGCGTCAGCGTCGACGAACTCTACGCCGCCATGGACTGGCTGGGCGCGCGACAGGGCGCGATCGAGCGCAAGCTCGCCCGGCGCCATCTCGGAGAGGACGATCTCGTCCTCTACGACGTGTCCTCGAGCTACATGGAGGGCAACGCCTGCCCCATGGCGAAGCGCGGCTATTCGAGGGATCGCCGGGGCGACCGCCCGCAGATCGTCTACGGCCTCCTCTGCACCCGCGATGGCTGTCCGGTCTCGATCGAGGCCTTCGCCGGCAACACCGGCGACCCGATGACTCTGGCCAGCCAGGTGCGCAAGGTCCGCGACAGCTTCGGCATCCGGCGGGTGGTGTTGGTGGGGGACCGCGGCATGATCGCGCAGACCCGCATCGACCGCGACCTCGCGCCCAACGGCATCGACTGGATCACGGCGCTGCGCGCATCCTCGATCCGCAAGCTCGTCGACCGGGGGCATGTCACGCCCGGCCTGTTCGACACCTGGGGCCTCGCGCGGGTGACCACGCCGGACTATCCCGGCGAGAGGCTGATCGTCTGCTACAACCCGGTTCTGGCGGCCGAGCGCAAGCGCAACCGCGACGGGCTGCTCAATGCGACCGAGACGGACGCGCGCGATTTCGCCGCGCGCCACGCCGCCGGCGACATCGACCGCGACGAGTTGAACCGTCGGCTGGGAACCTTGCGCCGCCGCAAGATGGCCAAGCACTTCCGCTTCGAATTCGACGAGGGCAGCGGCACCTTCAGTTGCGAACGCGACCGGGCGTCGATCGACGCCGAGGCCGCCCTCGACGGTCTCTACGTCATACGCACCAACGTGGACGAGGACGAGATCGAGGACGTCGAGGCGGTCCGCGTCTACAAGAGCCTGTCACGCGTCGAGCGCGCCTTCCGCTCGCTCAAGACGGTGTCGTTGCGGATCCGCCCGATCTTCCACTGGCGCGACGACCGAGTACGGGCGCATCTTCTGATCTGCATGCTGGCTTGGTATGTCGAGTGGCACATGCGCCGCAGGCTGGCGCCGCTGCTGTTCGCCGAGGAGGACGGAGCGCCGCTGTCCGCGAACCCGGTGGCGCCGCCGGAACGCTCGGAAAAGGCCCGGCGCAAGGACAAGCGCCGAAAGACGGATGATGGACTTGCGGTGTGCGACTTCCGCGATCTCCTCGGCCATCTCGGCACGCTTGCTGCCACTGAGATCGCCACCGGAACCGACTTCGCCGTGCCCGCCCTGACCAAGCCGACCGAACTGCAGGAAAGGGCGTTCGCATTGCTCGGGCTGCGGCCCCATCCTGCGCCCGCGCTCACCGAAAAGGGGATGACCACCGCCAAACCTGTCCAGTAATCGTCGCTTCGAAACTCGCCGAAACCCCTGCCGCACAACGGTTCTTTGACTATCCCACACTGGAAGTTCGGCTTAACCTTGGGCGGTGATGTCGGCGATAGGGCGTCCCTGGAACCAGGGCAGGATTTGCTTGCGGTAGTATCCTTGATTGACCTTGAGCGTCGACGGCTTCCAGTTCCGGGCGTAGCGCCGGAACACTTCGTCGGCGACTGTCTCGAACACGGTGTCAGGCGTGGCCACAACGTCCGCGTCGTTTCCATTCCGGATCGAGGCCAGCATGGCTCTCGCCCGCTCGCGGGCCTCGTCGACGCCGATGGACCCGGCTTGGCCGACGATCTTCCAGACGCGACAACCATTGTGCTGGCTATGGATGAGGTAGCGCTTGGCGCCCGAGGGCAGGACCCTTACGCCGAAGCCCTTGAGTTCACGGTCGCGAATGTCGTAGGTGGACTTGCGGGGCTTGAGCGAACCGACGCGGCGTCGACTGAGGTGAAGCGTTGCCATAGAGATTCCTCCTGCATTCCTAGTTCAAGACGGGGCGAATACGCGGACCGAATTCGCGCCCATCGGCTACAACAGGAGGGAAAAAGAAACGCTATGTCAGTACATTAGCACCGCAGGTGCGCATGACGGTGTCGCCGAGCGAAGGTTCACGCGCTGGGGCGACCGCGACTTACGGGAAGCTTTCGCCAAGGATGTCTTGGTGATTGACGAGGATTCGTTGGCGTCGACCGTCCAGGCTCGCGACTTGCTCAGGATCGCCTATGAGCTGTGCATGCCTTGGTCGCGTTAGTCGGAGACGGGGAGCAGTTCGATGCGGTCGATCCCGTCAAGCCCTTCGATGAATGTCGCGCCGGAAGACAGGGGTGCGGGTGCTGCGGAACTAGTCGGATGAATCGCCCAGGACCTGAGCCTCGGCATTCCGTGCCGCCTGGACAGTGAGTTCAAGCTCTTCCTGCCGTCCCTCGCGCATCATCTCGTCCCGCTTCACCCAAGTTGGCACTTTTTCCGACCAGCCGAGCCTGTTCGAGCCAGTTTTGCGGCGCTGAACCACTAGATGTTGGGGTTGGAGGACACCTGAGACCCACATTTGCCATTCGTGGTCCTGGAAGCCAATTGTGGGGCCAGGACTTTGGGGTTGAGTCGATATCCCTCTTGCCAGATGCCGCGAACGCCGTGTATGCGAAACAGGCATCGCAGAAACGGCGCCGCCATGTACATCAAGGCAACCAGGACACACACCGACAAGGCCGGCCAGCCGGTCCGAAGCCATCGCCTCGTGCTCGCCCAGCGCGTCGGCGACAAGGTGCGCCACAGGACGCTGCTCAATCTCGGCACCGACTATCCGGTGCCGCGCGAGAAGTGGAAGGCCGTCACCGAACTCGCCGAGGCGCTGCTTCACGGCAAGCCGCCGCTGTTCGAGGGCGAGGCGGATGTGCGGGCCGCAGCCGAGGACATCGTCGCCAAGCTCAGGGCCAGGGGGTTCCGCGTCGAGGCGATGCAGGAAGAGGCGCGCAAGCCCGACATCGCCACCGTCGACCTCGATACCCTGGAGCACGAGAACCCGCGCACCGTCGGCTGCGAGCGCCTGTGCCTCAAGGCCCTCGACGCCCTCGGCTTCGCCGAAATCCTCCACGGCCTCGACATCAAGGGCCGCGACGGGCGCATCGCCAGCGCGCTGATCGTCGCCAGGATGGTCCATCCCGCCAGCGAGCGTGATACCAGCCGCTGGCTCCGCCACGACAGCGCGGCCGCCGAGCTCCTGGGCCTGGAGGGCGACCGCAAGGCGCTGCGGCGCAAGACGCTCTACCGCATCGGCGACCTGCTCTGGCGCCACCGCGCCGCCATCCAGCGGGAGCTGTTCAACCGTGAGCGCGCACTGCTCGACCTGCCCGAGACGATCGCCTTCTACGATCTCACCAACGTCCACTACCACGGCCACACGGGCGGCGAGCTTCCCAGGTTCGGGCGCTCCAAGCAGAAGCGCGACGACTGTCCCCTCATCACGCTGGCGCTGGCGCTCGACGGCGCGGGCTTCCCGCGCAGTTGCGAGATCCTGCCGGGCAACGTGAGCGAGCCGGGCACGCTGCACGAGGCGCTGGCGCGGCTCGAGGCGGTGTGCGGCGGCACGGCGCCGAAGCCCACGGTGGTCATGGACGCGGGCATCGCCACCGAGAAAAACATCGCGTGGCTGGGCGAGCAGGGCTACGACTGGATCGCGGTCAGCCGCGGTGCCAGGCCTGCGCCGCCCGAGGGCGGACCCGAGGCCCTGCTGATCACCAGCGCGCGCCACGAGGTGCGGGCCTGGCGGCTTGCCAGCGAGGACGGCGAGGCGCGGCTCTACGTCGTCAGCGAGGGCAAGAAGAAGGCCGAGAACGCGATCATCGGCCTGAGGCGGAACCGCTTCGAGGCGGCGCTGGAAAGGCTCCACGGCGGCCTCCCGGTCAAGGGCCGCCTCAAGCGCTACGACAAGGTGCTGGAGAGCATAGGCCGCCTCAAGCAGCGCTTCTCCGCCGTCGCCAGGCACTACGAGATCACGGTCGAGAGGGCGAAAACCGGCCCCAATGCCACCGCCGTGCGCTTCAAGCGCAGGCCGCGATACGACGAGGCCGATGAGGGCGCCGGTGCCTATGTGCTGCGCACCAGCCACGTCGACTGGGACATCGAGACGGTCCTGCGGACGTACTGGCGGATCACGGATATCGAGGCGACATTCCGGAGCCTGAAATCCGAGCTCGGCCTTCGCCCGATCTGGCACCAGCTCGACCGGCGCATCGCGGCCCACCTGCTGATCGCCGTGCTGGCCTACCACGCCGTGCATCTGATCCGTACCCGGCTGGCCGCGCGCGGCATCCACAAGTGCTGGGCGTCGATCCGCGAGAGCATGCGGACCTGGGTGCGGATCACCACGCGCCTGCGCCAGACCGACGGCACCTTGATCGTCAACCGCCAGGACACGCGCCCGGCCGCCGAGGTTGCCGCAATCTCCTCGGCGGCGGGCGTGGACCCCGCCATCCACCGCACGAGGACCCGTCTGATGAGCTGACAGAATCTCACAAAATGTGGGGCCATGTTGGAATCGACCGAGAAAAATATCGCGTTGAATCAAACCAATAGGGAACACAGGCAGCGGAAAAGTGCCAACTTGGGTTCAGAGTCGACAGGATGTAGGCGCTGCGATAGGTGCGCTTGACCAGCTCCAGAATGCCGGGCGGAAGGGCTCCACCGGAGGCGGTGGTGAATTCGTCAGCGGCGTGCAGGACGACGTTGCAGGCGAACGTGGCGGTTGAAATGTTGGCTGCTTCTGCGGCGCGCTGGACCTTCGCCCACTCGGCATCTGTGAATCTGATGGTTCGCGGCGAGCGAGGCCCGGTCGGTTTCTCATCGACTTGGGCCTTGGAGCGGGGTTTTGTCTTGTTCTTGTTCGTCACGACAGCGTTCTCCCGCAACGCGATCTCGCTGGGCGTTCATCTTTTCGTGGTCCGGATTGCGGACATGTGTCGCCCTGTCAGCCCCTGCAAGTCGCGTGTTTCAAAGAACTACGGGACGGTTGGAGTCGCAAAGCCCCTTCGTATTTCAATGTATTTCACATGTCAAGACATGCGTCCAATCAGGCGGCTAGGGGCCGTATTTCAATGTACTTCGCTCGTTCCAACGCCACCGCCTGTGGATTCGCTACAATTCTGTCCTATCGTGTCCGGCCATGTCAGGCTATGTCGCCTCAAAATAGCTCTGCGCCTTCAGGCGCGTGGGGTGTGAGGGTGAAAGCGGCTCCGCCGTAGAGCCGGGACTTGAGGGGGGCGAGAAGAGGGGTCAGGGCCAGCCCTGATTCGAAGGCGGGGAGGATAGTCTGCGGCAGGCGGTCGTGCGACCGCGGCGACCAGGCGACGGTTGGCTGGACGGCAACCGGGTCGAAGCGCAGAAGCTCGGCGATCACGAAGGGCGTGGCGATCCGATCACCATGTTCGTCGCGAGTGGCGGGCGTGGTGATGCCGGGCCGTTCAGGCTCGGCTGCACCAATGTCTGGCGAGGCGTCACGGCGCTTGTCGCCATCGGCGGCGGCGCTGACGGGGAGTCTGCACAGGGGTCTCGCAGTTCATCTCGCGGAGGTAAAGGTCAGCACGGCGACAACGGCCGCACTCTTGGGCGCACCTTCGCCATCGTTGTCGTCATCGTCACAAGCGAACGGGCGAGGCCGATGCACGCGCCGGTACACCGGTCGGCGACGGCGACGTGAAGTAGGAGCGCGGGCGAGGCCGCGCGGACGTCGCCGCGGTCGGTCTCGCTGCCATGAGGCGAGCGTCCGTCGACGGTGCGCAGCACCGTGACGGCAGCGATGCCGAGGCCGCGTCCGGGAGGGTTGGCGGTTCGAGCGCGAGCGGCGCAGGCGCGGATGCGCCGAGCCGCGATGCGCGAGGGGGGCACGGCGAAAAAGGGGGAGCCGATCGCCGCGGAGGCAGCGATCGGCTCGTAGTGGACAGGTGGCGCCATTGTCATGCGGCGAGCTGAACCTTCATGACCGGTATCCCCAGCTGCCGAGCTTTGTCGACGAGGTTGCCGGTGATCCCGCTGCCGGGGAAGGCGATGACGCCTTTGGGCAGCAGGTTGAGCAGGTCGTCGTTGCGACGGAAGGGCGCGGCCTTGCCGTGGGCGTTCCAGTCCGGGCGGCAGATGACCTGGTTGACGCCTCTGGCCTCTGCCCAGCTTGCCGCGATCTTCTCGACGCCGGGACCGCCGCCATGTAGCAGCACCATGTCGCCGTACTTCGCGCGCGCCATGTCGAGCGTGCTCCAGACGGCGTCGGCATCGCTGACGGTCTTGCCGCCGGTGACGGCGACCAGGGTGCCCTCGGGAAGGTGCGCCCGTGTCTCGCGGTCCTTGCGGGCGCGCCTGAAGTCGCGTGCGTCGATGGCGGCGGAGGTCAGCGTGCCGGTCTGACTCGCGTGCGATCCGTGCCTTGGGCGCCAGACGTCGCCGGTCTCGACGCGGTAGGCGTCGGCGGCGAGGTCGCGGAGCTTCTCGAAGGCGTCGCGCCTATCGCCAAGGTTCTGCGCACGGTCCGTGAGGGTCTGCAGCTCCCACGCCTTGACCTCCGATCCATCCTGCGCCTTCTCGAGGTCCTTCATCTCGGGCGCGATGCGGTCGACGGCGCGGTCGAGGCGTGTGACCTGTGAGTGCAGCATGTTGGTCAGGCCCCACATCAGCGGCTCGCGCTCGTCGGCCATCTGAGTGCCGTAAGCGGTACGCAGACCCCATACCGGAATCTGGCTTGACTACGACGGGGATTTCTTGAGGAGCGCCGTGAGCGCGCGAGTCATTTTGCCTCGGGCTGGAAGTTCCACGGCAGAAGCTCCTGGATGCCCGACTGCGGGTGGCCCTTGGCGATCTTCTCGAGCGTGCTCCGCATCCAGGCGTAGGGCTCGACGCCGTTCATCTTGCAGGTCTCGATCAGCGAGGCGATGCGGGCCCAGGCTTGCGCACCCTCGTCGTTGCCGGCGAAGAGCGCGTTCTTGGCGGTGAGCTTCAGCGGCCGGATTCGGTTTTCCACCAGGTTCGAGTCGATCTCGACACGACCGTCGTGCAGGAACTCCAGCAGCCCGTCCCACTGGTTGGCGATATAGGTCAGCTTCTCGCCGAGACGCGAGCGCGGTGAGACGCGCGAGCGCTGCTCGTCGAGCCAGACACCGAAGGTGTTCACGATCGGCGCCGACTCCTCCCAACGGATCGCGCGGCGCTCCGCCGGCGGCTTGCCCCGGATCTTCTTCTCGATCGCATAGAGCTTCGCGATCCGATTCAGACCGGCCAGCGCGATCGGCGATGCGCTCGAGTCGTATACCTCTTTCAGCTTCCGTCTTACATGCGCCCAACAGAGGGCCCGCGTCACAGGGCCTTCCGCCCGGTCCGGCCGCGCCAGGATGTTGTGGCCCGAGTAGCCGTCGAGCTGCACCGTCCCCGAAAAGCCCTCCATAAGCTCGGCGCCATACTTGCCGCCGCGGCCGGGCGCATAGCGATAGACGACGCCCGGCGGGTCCGTGCCGCTCCAGTGGCGCTCGTCACGCACAAGGGTCCACATGTAGCCCGTCTTCGTCTTGCCCCGGCCCGGGTCGAGAACGCGGATCGTGGTCTCGTCCAGACCCAGGTGATCCGACTTCTTCAGCTCATCCTCCAGGCAAGCGACCACGGGGCGCAGGTGAAACGACGCCTGGCCCACCCACGTCGCCAGCGTCGCACGGTGAACCTCGATCCCCGAGCGCTCGTAGATCTGCGACTGGCGATAGAGCGGGCAATGATCGCCGTACTTCGCGATCAGCACCTGCGCCAGAAGAGCCTCGGTGGGAAGGCCGCCCTCGACCAGAGCGGCCGGCGCCGGCGACTGCACCACCCCGCCCCCCTTGCACTTGTTGCAGGCGTAGCGGGGGCGCACGGTCTCGATGACGGTGAACTTCGCCGGCTCATAGTCCAGCCGCTCGCTGCGGTCCTCGCCGATCTTCGTCATCTCGCCGCAGCCGCAGGGGCACATGATCGTGTCCGGCTCGATCACCTCCTCGCGCCGGTCGACCTGGGGCCCGAAGCGCACCCCGCTGCGCGACCCCCGGGAAGAGCGCCGCCGGCGCTTGCCGCCAGCCCCCTCGTCCTGCTCCTGGTCATCTGCCTCGGGCCGACCGCCGGCTTCAGCGATCGCCGCCCAAAACTCCTCGAACGTAAGCTGGCGCTCGTCCTCGCCGAGCTTCTCGGAGCGCGGACCGAACAGCGCCTTCCTGAGCTCCTTGTTGAGATGCTCAAGCCGGCTGATCTGCTCCGCGCTCTGCGCGTTCTCGGCCTCCAGCCGTGCCGCCCGCGCTTCCGCCGTCTGCCTCGCCGCCTCCGCCGCGCCGCGTGCCTGCTCCGCTTCGCATAGGGCTGCTTCCGTCGCCCGGCGCGCCGCGCGCTCGTCGTCAAGCTCCGCATGCAGGGCCGCCAGCGCCGCCGAAACCACCGCAGGCGACGGCGAACCGGCGCTGCTGAGGGGTGAGGGCGTGACCTTCGGCATGGGCCACCCCTTAATCCGATTCGCCAATGCATGACCAGGGAAAAGTGCAGGCGGGACCGCGACCGAAATCTGCGGCCCCGCCTGCGTGCCGCCTCACTCCGCCGCCAGCGGGCGGCGAACCGGGCGGGCCTTCACCCGGCGCCAGTCCAGACCCTCGAAGAGGGCCTCGAACTGGCCCTTCGTAAGGCGCATCACACCATCCTCGATCCGAGGCCAGGCGAAGCGGCCCTGCTCCAGACGCTTGTAGGTCATCACCAGACCGCTGCCGTCCCACGCAAGGAGCTTGAGCCTGTCGCCGCGGCGCGAGCGGAAGATCACGATCACCCCGGAATAGATATCGAGGTCCAGCTCCCCCGCCGCCGTCGCCGCAAGCGCGTCGTGGCCGCGACGAAAATCAACCGGCCGCGTCGCCAACACGATGCGAAGCGAGGGGGCCGCGATCATGACGACGCCCGGCCCAGGCCCGAGGCCACCGCAACAATCCGATCGACCGCGCTCTCCACCGGAAGGCGAACGACCACGCCTAGCGCCTCGATCGCCACCGTCCGCTCGGACGTCACGCTATCAACCACCACGGGAACAAATGGCGGTGCAGAGCCACCAATCCGAGCGCCCGGAAGAGTTCCCTCCCGCGCGCGCCGCCGCCACTTGGTCAGGGTCGTATCGCTGACGCCATGGCGGCGCGCGACCGCCGCAACCGAAGAGCCCGGCTCAAAGCTCTCCGAGACAATCCGCGCCTTCTCATCGTCCGGCCAGCGTCGCATGGGGGCCGGCTCAGACGGAGCCGGGGCGGCTCCCTCAGAAGCTGGGATCTCAACCGAAGCAACAGCGACACCGTCGCCAGATGCCAAAATCGAATCTGTCATCGCGATCTCTCCTGTGTGGCTCGTGGTCAAGGCGGAGAGTCAGCCCCGAAATCAGATCCGCTGGAAGTATGGGGGCCCGATACCGCTTACTGAGTGCCGTCTACGGTGATGCCGTCGACGATGACGCGGATGGCTTCGCCCAGTGCATCCATGGCGTCGTCCTCGTCCCAGACGACGCGGCTGTCGAGCTCTCCGCGCTCGGGGCTTGCGCCGTAGAGGGCCATGCTGTCGCAGACGGCAGCGGTTGCTGACGCGGTCGGGGTAGCGCTTGTGGTGTCGATCATGTCGACCTCCCTTGTTCATCCTCCGGGGCCCAGTGCCCCTTCGTGATGTCGTTTCTCTTCACGCGCGCGCAGTGGAAGCACCTGGCCCTAGATGGTCTTAGGCGGGAGTTGGTGCGGAACGTCGCCGATGTTGGTGCGGAAGTTGGCGTTCTTCGATCCTGGGAGGCCCGGCGCGCCGCCTCGGTGACTGGCCGCGTTTCGAGTAGGCCTTCTCGAGAACTGCTAGCGCCAGGCCGACGCGCCGGCCCCGCGCAAGGGGCCGGTGCGCCACACGCTCGGCGTTGGAGAGTTCTGGCAAGCCAACTTCACGGTCGGCGACGTTCACGGCCCGCCTTAGAGCATCTTGGGCCAGGCCGCAGGGAGCGGAGCGACCGGAGGACCCGCAGGGTTGCTGGAATGAGCACGCGTGACATCCTCGGACATCACGACGGGGTGCGCTGTGAATACCAAGTAGGAGGAAAGCATGAAGTAAACCAAACACTTGGTAGTGCTGATGATCGACCGGTGGCTGAAACGCCACCCTGCCTGACGAGGGGTGTTGGGCGGAAGGGGATCGCTAAGCTCCGCCGGTTTCCGACGGTGGGGCGAAAGAGCTGCGATCTGAACTGTACCGGGTGCGGGCCGTCGCTCGCGGGCCGGGCTACCACAGGACCTATGGCGAGGTTGAACGAAGCACGTGACGGAAGCCTCTTTATTTAGATGCCCAACCCTCAATGGCCCGACGGGGCGGAGGGAGCGCGGTGAGAGCCGGTTGGTCTTCCGTCTGCCGACTGGCGGGTGTGTTGAACGCACCCGGGTACGGGTCAACCCTTCTATCCCGAACCCCAGAGCTGCAAGGGGTATAGCGTGCCGCCTAAGGGTCTCAGGTTTGTCATCGGAACACAGGAACCCATGCTGTTCGCCCGGCACGGAACCGGGCTAGCCGCGGAGAACGGAGACGGGCCGCATGGGGGCGGAGCCCTCGTAGTAGTCGGAGTGCGGGAAAGCCGCATACATGGCGAAGGGGGGCAGAAGGTGGATCGGCTATCGACTGACGGAGGAACTATCCGTGGACTCGGATAATCAGGCCGACATGGCCTGGCTCCTCAACGTGCAGCGGAAGTTGTATCGGTGGAGTAAGGAGACGCCTGAAGGCGCTTACGGCGATGTGTGGAACTGGGTAACCGATCCGCGCAATCTTCGCTGTGCATGGCACTCGATTGCCCAGAACAAGGGCAGACGAACGCCGGGCGTCGACGGGCTGACGGTGGCGAGCATTGCCGCTGGCGATGGAGGTGTACCGCTCTTTCTGGACGAGCTTCGGGAGGCGCTGCGCGATGGCAGCTACCGACCGTCGCCCGCCCGGCGGAAGTGGATTCCGAAGCCGGGCAAGCCGGGGAAGTTCCGACCCCTTGGTATCCCCACCGTTGCTGACCGCGTGGTGCAATGCGCGGTCAAGAACATCCTGGAGCCAATTTTCGAGGCGCGTTTCTGGCAGGTCTCCTACGGGTTCAGGCCCGGACGGGGCTGCCATGGCGCACTCGAACATATCCGGCTGACCACTCGGACTCACAAGTCGAGAACCGATGGGAAGCTTCGCGACCCTCCCTATCAATGGGTGATTGAAGGCGACATCGAGGGCTGCTTCGACAACATCGGCCATCACTACCTGATGGAGCGCGTACGGAAATCCGTCGCGGACCGGAAGGTCAACAGGCTGATCGTGCGGTTCCTCAAAGCCGGGGTATTGGAGGACGTCAACTACAATCCGACAACCACCGGCACGCCTCAAGGGGGTGTCCTGTCTCCCCTGCTGGCCAACATCGCGCTGAGCGCGATCGAGGAGCGGTACTGGTGGTGGGTGAGGCACCCGCATGATCCCAATATCCGGACTGACGGAAGGCGGATGGCCGCGACACGGCGATTTCGGGACAGGGAGGCCGGGCGAACGGTCTTCTACCCGGTCCGATATGCCGACGACTTCCTGATCTTCGTGGCGGGCGGTTACGACGATGCGGCTGCTGAGAAGCAGGCGCTCGCGGACTGGCTGCGCGAGGAGATGGGGCTGACGCTATCGGAGGAGAAGACGCGGATCACCAGACTGACGGAAGGATTCCGGTTCCTCGGATGCCGGGTTCGTCTCAAAGGGGACGACCATGACGGCTACATGTGCCGGGTCGAAATCCCGAAGGAGGCGATCAGTGACTTCTGCCGGCGGATCAAGCAAGTGCTGAATCAGCGGACGCGGACGCGCTCGCTGAGAAGCGTGCTCCAGGAAATCAATCCAATCCTCCGGGGGTGGGGCCACTACTACCGCCACTGCATCGGGGCCAAGCGCATCCTGTCCAGTCTGGACTGGTATGTGTGGCGACGGCTCTGGCTGTGGATGCGGGGTAAGCACGACGGCGCCTCCCCGCGACGGGTGTACGCTTCTTGGTCGAGGCCGAGCCGGCAGTATCCCGGCGCTCGGGTCTGGGCCGATGGCGACACTGAGCTGTACCAAATGGGCCGGATTCCGGTCATGCAGTTCAAGCTCAATTGGATGAAAACTCCTGCCTTCACGAAAGCCTTTGGCGAGCCGGGTGCATAACGAAAGGTGCACGCCCGGTTCTGAGAGAGGGCGCGAGAAACCTGTGGTGCGTGAGGATCACCAGGCGCTCGCGTCCTACTCTACGTGGCTATTCTCTCCCCACGCACGGTCCCCGTTTCTGTTGTGCCTGCCGGCATCACGACCAGAGTGGGTGTGAGCGGATACGCTGCTCGGCCACCTCGCGAATGCGCGAGCGGTCGTGCACACGCACCGGGCCGCGGGGATCTTCGTCGAGATGGATCACGAAGTAGGACGAACCCGGATGAAGGATGTCGGGATGACGGAAGAGATCGCCGACGTGGCCGCCGTCGGCGTCGAGGATGCGAGCCTCGTCGTCGGCGACGCGCGTGAAGGTGATGGTGCTGCTCATGCTGCGCTCCTGGCGTGATGGCGGCGGGGAGAAACCTCTCTCCCTCTCTGCGCCGCTCGCCCGGCGCCTGCTCTTCTCCGTCTCTGGCCGGGCGATCGTCACCACCGGTCCCCGGCGCTGACCCGGCGGTGGAAGATCGGCGCGAGGCTGGCGCGAAGCGCCGGCGCGCCGAGGGCGACGAGATCGCTGTTGAAGTCGTCGCGCTCGGGCGCGACGACCAGTGCGGCGACCCTCGCGCGTGCGCAGCGCCGGGCGAGGCGCTCGGCGGCACGCTCTCCCTCGGGGTCGTTGTCGCGCGCGATCACCAGCCGCGTGACGCCGGCAGGCGGCGCGAATGCGCCGAGGCTGCCGGCGGACAGCGCTGCGGCGGCGACGGTGTCGGGGATGGCCGTGACGATGGACAGCACGGTCTCGATGCCCTCGCCGACCAGCAGCGTGCCGGCGCCGGGAGCGCCGAAGCGGACGGCATGGCCGTGGACGCGGCCCAGCGCCTTGCGCGGGCGGTTCACGTTCGCCTTGGCGGGCCTGGTCGGGTGCAACCACGTTCGCAGCACGCCGCAGACGACTTCATCGGAGCCGGTGACGGCCGCGACCAGGGCCGGCAGGCGGCGCACGCCGCCGTCGTCGCGGCAGAAGAGGCCGGGATGGAAGCGCAGGGCCGCGAAGCGGCAGCGCTCAATACCGCGCGCCTCGAGGTAGGCCTCGGCATGGGTGCCGTCGATGGCCCGGCAGCGCCGCCAGAGACGACGGGCCGCCTCGGTGCGGTCGTAGTCTTCGCGAACGGCGGAGGACGGCATGGGCGGCGACGCGAGGAAGGCGTACGCCTCGGCAAGGGCCGCGCGGAGCGAGCCCGCGCCTGAAGAGATGCGAATGAGGTCGAGCAGGTCGCCGTGCTCACCGCTGCTTGCGTCGGTCCACTTCCCCGGGACGCCGGGGGGCGCCAGGCGGACGAAGAGCGACCGCCCGCGCGCGCCGTAGACGTCGCCGGCGGTCCAGTATCGGCCCTGCTTGCGGCCCTGGGGCAGGTAGCGGCGGCACACCTCCTCGGCGCGTGCGCCGAGGGCGGCCGCGACGCGAGCGGCGGCGCTCACGATGCACATCTCGGGCCGGAAAGGGGACCGTCGGAGCCGGACCTGTGAGCGGGGACGGGGCGCATGAGAGACCTCTCCGGACGCTGCGTGGGACGCGCCCCGGTCCCGGCCTCGACCGGCCTCTCGCCGGCGCCGGGACGGCAGGCGCCGCGCGAAGCGCACGGCGCGCCGTCCTGCCCGTGAGGGACTCGGATCGGGCTGCACGAAAAAACCCGCCCCGCGCGGGAGGAACGCGGGGCGGGCTCTGGGGCGAGCGGGCGGGGAAGGCCCGCTGCGGGGACAGGCTCAGAATGGGATATGCGTATCTGACTGAGCGTCGGCCGATGCGGGCGCCGCAGCCTCACCGTCGGACGCCGCAGCGCCGTTGCCATTGGTGCCGGCAGGCCGATCGAGGAACTGCACGCGGCCACCGGGAACGAGCAGGATCTCGGTGGAGAACCGGTCGCTGTCCTCGCCGTCCTTGCGCCACTTCCTGGTCTGCAGCTTGCCCGCGACGTAGACCAACCGGCCCTTCTTCGCGTGCTTCTCCAGCATGTCGATCAGCCCGCTCTGGAAGCTGACGACCCGGTGCCACTCGGTCCGATCCACCCGCTCGCCGGATTGCCTGTCGATATAGGATTCGTCGGTCGCCACCGACATATTGGCGACGCGCCCGCCGGAGGCGAGGTTGCTGATGGTCGCATCGGCGCCCAGCCGGCCGATGATCTGAGCGGAGTTGAGTCCGAACGCCATGATCGTGTCTCCTTGCGATTCGAGTTGATGACGAAGGTTGACGAGCGGGCTGGAGCCTCTCCTCGGCCCCGCCCTGCTCACCTTCTCCAAGCCTCACTTCACTCTCGCCTGCGGCCTGCTCCGAGGCCCGCCGGGTTCACGAGGCCTCGCGAATCGCACGGCCGGTGATTGCCGTGGTGCCGACTCGAGATCGCGATTGACGGGAGCGGGCTCACCTTCGGAACGCCCGCGGCGGGTCCGCGCTCATGACGGCGATAGAGCCATCAAGGGAACGTTGGAGCGGATCTCGACTTGCTCGGGGCGCAGACGGGCGAAGGCGATGCAGGCGGCGGCCTCGGATTCGGTCTCGAAGACGCCCAGCTCGTCGCCCGTCTCCAATTCGATCACGGTGATCTGCGGCGGCCAGAGCGCCGCCAGGTGACGCTCTGGCGCGCGGGAATTGGACCGATATGCGCAGCGCTCACAGCGGGCCGTGCCACCGGTGCGGACCCCACAATCCACACACGCGCCCTGCGCGCGCCTCGCGGCATAGCGCCGCTTCCCGGCGGCGCTCTCGCGCTCGGGTGAGACGCGTTCCTTCTCCAGCGCGAGGCAGCGGCCGCAGCGCGACAGGCCCCCTACCGTGGGCTGGTTGCAGCGCACGCAACTGCCGGCGGCGCGCCGCGCGTCATAACGCCGGCGGTCGCGTGCGCGCCTTGCCTCGCGGCACGGCTCGCAGACGGAGCGCTTGTCTTCCGGCCGGCGGAGGCCGCAGGACGTGCAGAGTCCCGCCTCCTGACGCGCCCGGCGGCGGCGCCTGTCGCCGGCGCGGTCGGCTCTGCGGCAGCGCTCCGGATCGCGGCCGCCATATTGCTGGCCCTCGCCGCGGGCCTTCGCCCGGCGGGCGCGCTCGGCGGCGCGGCGCTTCTCGGCACAGCCTGTACACACTTTGCGACCGGGCTCGGGAGGAAGCCGGCCGCAGCGAGTGCAACGGCCGCTGGCGGTGCGCGCGGCGTGGCGCTGGCGGAGGCGGCGATCCCGCGCCTTCTTCTTCACCGGGTCCTTGAGCGGCATGACCGGCCACCCCGGTCAGCGCGCGTGGCGCATGGCGCTCAACCCGCTCGCGGAAATCCCCCAAATCTGCACGCCCGACGCCTTGAGATCGAGCGCGGTGCAGACGATGATCTCGTCGCGCTCGGGCCGCAACTTCCTGACGGCGTCTGCGCTCACGATCGTGCGGCGCGGCCTGCGTCCGCCCTTCTTTGCCTTCGGCTGCTCGGCCTCGACCGGGTGGATCTGCCCGTCGGGCCGGGAGCGGTACTTCTCTACCACGTAGCGCTCCCCGTCGAGCCCCCGCCCGAAGACGTGGACCAGGAACGTGTGCGCGTTGCGATACGACGGCCGGCGAATCTGCATGGCCTGCCTCCCCTTCGTCTGATGTGCCGACGGCGGGGACCCGCTCCGCAGCGCCGCCCCCACCGCCCGCGTCACGGCCGGCCTCTCGCTCGCAGCGGCGCAGAAGCGTGTGGCGGCGGAAGAACGACGGGGAGGCGGCGGGGCGGAGGCGGGTGGGAGTGACGGACACCGCCCGTTTCGTCATCCGGGGGACGGCCGGGGCCGCTTACGAGGCGTCCGCCGGTCTGTCACCGCGTCCCGTCCGTGGCTATGATGACGGCCCTGCGGCGGAGACCATCCCGCCGCAGTCATTCGGGTTGCCCGGCGGCGGGTTGGCCCAGGCAGCTCACACAAGGCAGGTCGTTCGGAATGCTGGAAGGCGGTTCAGGATCGGCGCCCGACGCCACCGTCGTTGCGACGGTAAAGTGGTTCAATCCGGTGAAGGGGTTCGGCTTCCTGACGCCCGTCGACGGCTCGCCCGATGTGTTCTGCCATATCTCGGCGCTGTCGCGGGCAGGCTGGGACACTCTTCCGGAGGGCGCGACCGTCACCTGTGAAGTCGAGCAGGGCCGTCAGGGTCTGCAGGTCTGGCAGATTCATGCCGTCGATACGTCGACCGCGACCGCGAGCCCGACGGGGAGCGGCGGGCCGCCGCGCGGCGATTACGGACATCTGCACGGCGAGCGGGGTCCGGCTTCCGGCCGCCGCGTCGTGGCCATGGTCAAGTGGTTCGTTCCGTCGAAGGGTTTCGGGTTTCTGGTTCCCGACGACGGTTCGCCCGATGTGTTCTGCCATGCCTCGGCGATCCGGGACGCCGGGTACGACACGCTCCCGGAAGGCGCGACCGTGACCTGCGAGGTGACGGAAGGCCGGCAGGGTCCGATGGTTTCGTCCATCGTCGACGTCGATGCCTCGACCGCCATGGCCCAACCTGCGGGCCGCGACGAGCCGTACCGCGACCGGCGTGGGCGAGGGTGGGACCGCGACCAGCCGGCCGGACCGGCCGAGGAGCGTTCCGGTCTGGTCAAGTTCTACAACGCCGCCAAGGGCTACGGTTTCGTGGTTCCGGACGACGGCGGGCCTGACGTGTTCCTGCACGGGAGCGTGCTCAACCGGGCCGGCCTGGGCGCGCTTGAGCCGGGCGAGCGGGTGAGCGTCATGGTAGAGCAGGGAACGCGCGGCCCTCAGGCGAGGCACATCGAGCTCATCTGAGGCGGAACGCCACCGCGCGCCGGTACGTCTCACATGCCGGGATGTACGGCCGGAACGCGAGCGCCGATTCGGCAGGGTGGCGTAGAGCTATTCCACCATCCGCTTGAGGCCCGCCAGGACGCGGACCTTGACCGCCGTGGACGCTGGCTTTGCGGCCACCTGTATCTCCTCGCCCGTGCGCGGCGAGATCATCGTCCGCGCCTTGGTGGCAGGCTTGCGCACACGCACGATCCTGAGCAAGCCGGGAAGCGTGAAGGTGCCGACGGCGCGCTTCTTGATGTGGCGCTCGATGAGAATGCCCAGTTCGTCGAGCACCGCAGCGACGTCCTTCTTCGGAAGCCCGGTCGACTCCGAGAGCGAGGCCAGCAGCTGCGTCTTGGTCATCGCTTCCTTGAGCGCGGTGGCCTTGCGGGGAGTTGAAGTTGCCATGTGCTGGACCTCCGATGATCTGGTGGAGCGGCTGCATTCTACGCCGGCGAGCGGGCGCCAAGGGACGCTGGTCCCTACCGGAGCCCCACCGGCGTCTTCCCGCTCCGGGAACCTCTTCTCGGCCGGCAGGTACACAACCAGGCCCGAGGGATCGCTGGCGGCAACCGGTCCCGCGTTGCCGCCGGCCGTCGCCGCCACGCCGCGGGCCGTGAGCGCGGGCGACCGCGTCGGTGAATTGCGAATCGGATGTTCGGCGGCCGAAGAGTGGGAGGGAGGCACAGGTGCGTCAGCGTCACGGTCTGCTCAATGGATGGGCGCGGGTAGTTTGCCGGGGATGCTGTGCAGGTGAGAGGCGGATTGCTCGCGGCGGACGCAGGCCACGGATGCCGGACTCTGCCCACGGTCCGATCCCGCCCGGAGATGCCGGTGCGGCGGCGCCGACGGTCCGAGTCCCCACCGCCCGGCCGCAGCCGCTGCGCGCTTCCTACTCGGCGTCCGGCCAGGCGTCCTCGTCCGGAAGCCCTATCGCGAAACCGTATTCCTCCATCTGCCAGGCCGCGATGCTGGCGGAGAGGACGTGCTCCATGATCGGCACCTTCTTCAGCGCCCAGCCGTCGAGCAGTGCGTCCGCCGTCGCTGCGAAGGACCGCCACTCCCCGCCCCTGCTGCCGGCCCTCAGGACATGCGCCGTCCTCAGCATGAGAAGCGCCCAGTAGTCGCGACGCTCCTCCAGGCGGGTCCACAGCGCCGCTTCCAGCTGCCGCGGGCCGGGCGCGTCATCCAGCGCCTCGTCCACCACAGCCGTGCCCTCGCTCCAGGTGGACACGAGCGCGTGGTCGAGCGGCCACTGCGCGCTGCGGCCGACCAGAACTCTCCGCTCGCGGGCCGAGAGCCCGGCGACCTCGCCGCCGGGATCGGCGAGGGCCGTCCATTCCGGCACGCCCATCGGCCGGGGCCGCAGGTCGGCGAGACCAAAGGCGCCCGCCACATCCAGCAGTCCCGGCGCCGGCGGGCGCCCGGTGAGCAGCCCGTCCGCCAGCGCAACTGCCAAGACCGTCTCAAGCGCCGGCCAGGCCACCTCGAAGCCGCCGGACTCGGCGACGTGAGACGGCACGACGTCCTCGATACCGTTCCCCTGCGCCAGGAAGGCGTCCTTCACTCCCTCGCCTGTCTTGAGCAGCACCAGCGCCGCAGCGGGGCCGTTCCCGCCCTCGAGCGCCGCCGCGAAGGACTGGCCGCCCGTGCCGTCCGGCACCGTGCCGAACAGCTGCAACCGGCGCAGGCCATGTTCCTCCAGCGGTCCCACCGGGCCGCGCTGCCGCGCCTCGCGTAGCGCCGTGTCGAGAAGCGGGCGCGTGCCGTCGGCGGGAAGCCAGCTCCGGATGAGGGGCAGCGCCGCCGCCGAACCGGGGTCGAGGGTGCCCCGCCGCGCGCGCTCCCCCAGCCCCCCGGCGGCGGCGAGACGGACCTCCGACGCCGTATGCAGAAGCCAGTAGAGCGCAAGACGGCCGCACCACGCCTCGTCCCGGCCCGCGACACGGTGCACGAAGCCCGGCCGGAGCGGCGCGGGAAGCAGGCCCAGCAGGTCTTCCAGCATCGCGTACAGACGATAGGTGTCGCCCTCCGCCTGCCGCCGCAGGCCGTCGAGCTCGGCGTCGAGGTCGCCGGGACAGCCGCGGCTCTCCGCCTCGTCCGCGATGGAGGCAAGGAGGAACGAGGCCAGGGCCTCGGGCGCGTCGATCTCGGCGCGGGCGTAGGCGCGCGCGAGCGACAGGGCGGTCTCAAGATCGAGGCCCCCGGACGCGGCCAGCCCGTCGATCGTCCCCTGCGCCTCTGCCAGGAAGCGCTCGCCCAGGCGCCCCCCGCTCTCCCGGTCCAGCCGGGCGTGCTCGACCAGGGCCTCGAACAGGCGCATTCGCCGCTCCGGGTCCCACCGGGGGTCCAGAAGCAGCGCAGTTGTGATCCCCGGCGCTCCCAGGAGCGCCGGGGCGTGGTCCATCGCAGCGCGCATCGCGGCCTCGGCATCGTCGCCTGCGAGCTCGTCCAGCCAATCGGGGCCGGTATCGTCGTCCGGCATGGGTCCGCTTTCCCGTCAGTCCCTGAAAGTGCCGCCGGCAACTTGCGAACACTGCGGCCGGAACGTGCACCGCCCGGTGCAGGGCAGCCGGAGACAGGAAGCCGCCCGGCGCCTCCGGGAACTGTGCCTGTTCGCCTTCCCGGGACTGGCGGTGCCGCAGGCGGCCGATAGTGGGGAATCAGTCATCATCGCCGTCCGTTCTTCCGGGAGGCTTGAGAGGCACCATCAAGTCGGCGTCCAGCTTCGGCTCGTCCCACGCCCGGACGGAGGATTCCCAGAACCCCAGCATGGCCTGGAATTGCGGATCGTCGATCTTCGCATGGAACGTGTAGAGGCGGTCGACAACTTGCCGCATCAGATCGCGCATCGCGTCGTCGTCGAAATGGGACACGCGCGGCCACGGTATCCGCTGCCCGTCGGCGTCGACGACCGTCACGTCGGAGTAGTCCCCGGAGCGGGTGACTGGGACGATGCCGGCGTGGATGTCCTCGAGCTTCGTGTTGCGGACGCAGGTCAGGGCCATCAGCTTGGCCACGATCGACAAGGTCTGTCGCTCACTTTCGTTCATGGCCCCCGCCTCCCGCGCCCGGATCGCCCGCCGGGAAGGTTATCGGAAAAGCGAGGGTGCCGCGATGTGGCGAAGGAGGATCTTCGCAACGGAGGAGGGCCTGGTGGTCTGCCGGTCCTGCATCGGGCGGCGATCCCTTCACTGCTGCCGGGCTTTCCGGCATCGGAGGTAGAACCTCGCCGCTCCGCCAGCGAGAGGTCTGTACTCAAGGCGGGTCGGCCTGTTGCGGGCACGTGGCAGGCCCTCATCGCGAGATGGACGCCTCCTTGTATCCCACCCACCGGACCCTCGCCTATAGCTTCGGGCGCCGAACCGGCGATTCGGAGGATGATACGGGGCTGCGTGCGCGAGGGAACCCGGTGCTCCGTTCAGTGCGGACGCCGGTCCGGCCGAGTGGCCTGTTCGCAGGCGGAGAGGTTCGATCCTCATGGCCGATAACCTCGATCTCTTCGCAGGGCTCGACGAGAGCGCTCCAGCCAGGAAGCGCAAGCCTCAACGCAAGGCTGCGCGCGCGCCCGGCCGGGAACCCAAGGCGAGGGCGCCCGCGGCCCAGCCCGCGCCGCCCGCCAACGGCGACTACACTGCGCACGACATCGAGATTCTGGAGGGGCTGGAGCCGGTGCGCCGCCGCCCCGGCATGTATGTCGGCGGCACCGATCAGCGGGCGCTGCACCACCTGCAGGCCGAGCTCATCGACAACGCGATGGACGAGGCCATCGCCGGCCACGCGAGCCGGATCGAGATCGCGCTCCACGACGACGGCTCGGCCTCGGTCAAGGACAACGGCCGGGGCATCCAGGGCCATCCCACGCTAGGTTTCGTTGACGATTTGAGCTTCCAATCGAGGTAGTTGCATTTTCCGCTGGCTTTTCGCCGCCGGTTCGATTAGTCATGGCGGCATGGGCCACCGAGCGGATGGCAGACCCTTCTTCGAGAGCGCGCCGGACGGCTTCTCGCTTGCCGATGTCGTGGTCCGCCTCGCGGAGCCGAATGAACGCGTGCAGTGGGATGCGGCGGTCGAGCGGCACCATTACCTCGGCTTCAAGCGCTTCGCCGGACGCGGCCTGCGCTACATCGTCGAATGGTGCGGGTTGTGGATCGCGCTTGCCGGGTGGCAAGCCGGCGCCTTCAAGAGCAGGCACCGCGACCGCTGGATCGGGTGGTCGGCGGCGCAGCAGTTCCAGCGCCTGCATCTGATCGCGAACAACACCCGCTTCGTCATCCTCGGCGCGAAGCGCGTCTTTCCGTGTCTTGCCTCGTTCGCGATCGCCGCGATGCTGCGCCGCCTCGGCGACGACTGGCAGTCCTGTTATGGGCATCCGATTCTGATCGCGGAGACCTTCGTGAACCCGGCGCTCTTCGAGGGCACGATCTACGAGGCCGCCAACTGGCATTATCTCGGCGACACCAGGGGCTTTGCCCGCCACAACGGCCGCTACACCGACCCCCACGGCGAGCCCAAGCGGCTCTATGTCTATCCCCTGCGCCGCGATGCCCGCCGGCGGCTCAGCGCGCCCCGCCCGCTGCCCGCAAGCTGGGAGCCCAAGGGCCACGCCGGCAGGGCGCCGAGCGAACTGCGCTCGCTCTACCAGGAACTCGACGGGATCGAGGACTTCCGGCGCGGCCAGGGGCGCAAGCACAGCGTCGCAACCACGCTCGCGGTCTATATCCTCGCAAGGCTCGCCAACATGCGCGGTCCCGTCGCCGCCGCCGAGTATGCGAGCAAGCTGGCGCAGCGGGAACTGGAAGCGCTCGGCGCCTGGAAGAACCCGAAGACCGGCCTCTACGTGCCGGTCTCGAAGTCGACCCTGCACCGGGTCATCGCCTCCCTCGACCCCGAGCAGATCGAGGCGGCGCTGCAACGCTTCTCGATGCCGAGACTGAACCTTGGCCGTGCGATCGCGCTCGACGGCAAGCGCATTCGCGGCGCCAACCGCAACGGCGAGGGCCACCACGAGACCGCGACCCTGGTCGACCACGCAACCGGCGCGCCGCTCGCAAGCCTCGCCTTCAACGACTCAGGCGGCGAGATCGCGGCCGTGTGCGCGCTGCTCGACGAGGTTCCCGTCGAAGGCCGCGTGATCACCATCGACGCGCTTCACACCACCCGCGACACCGCGCGCACCATCAAGGAAACCCACGGCGCCGACTATCTCATTGACGGTCAAGGAAAACGCGCCCGAGACCTGCGAGACCCTCGCCTCCATCGACTGGGAGCGCGACGCGAGCGGACACTTCGAGGAAGATGTCGCCAAGGCCCATGGCCGCATCGAGCAACGCCGCATCGAGACCCTGACCCCGCTTCCAGGCCTGATCAACTATCCTCATGTCGCGCAGATCTTCCGTGTCACCCGCAAGCGCACCGACGCACGGCGCAACGGCACAGGCGAGACCAGCATCGAGCACGCCTACGGCATCACCTCGGTGCCGGCAGAGCGCGCCTCGCCAAAGGACCTTCTCGCCTGGAACCGCGGCCACTGGTCGGTCGAGGTCAACCACCACGTCAGGGACAAGCTCTTCGACGAGGACGCGTGCCTCGCGCGCACCGGCTTCGCGCCCGAGAACAACGCGCTCTGCACCAACATCGCGATCGCGCTCATCATCCACAAAACCGACTTCGACAGCGTCGCCTCGGCAACCCGCCACTTCGCGCTCCAGCGCGAGGACGCCTTCGCCGCGATCCTTTCCCCCTGAGCGCCACCACGCCGTCCGATCCGGACGGCAGACAATGGCGGTGTGCAACCTCGTCACCGCTCAGCTGTCAGCACTGACGTTCATTGCGGCCAAGCCAACGTCTCGCCCGAACCGAGAGCCGTGAGCCTGCGAATCGGGCTATCGCGCGGGAGCCGCAACACCCGAAATCGCCCGAACGCGGCCCAGATCGTCCGCATTTGGGGAGCGTGGGATAGTCCTGCCGGGGCATCCCCGTCGACCCGCACCCCAGGTACGAGAACGTCTCGGCGCTGCAGGTGATTCTCACCACGCTGCACTCCGGCCGCAAGTTTGGCGACAAGGTGTACGCGACCTCGGGCGGCCTGCACGGGGTCGGACTCTCCGTGGTCAACGCGCTCTCGGAATCACTGACGGTCGAGGTCGCACGCGACAAGCGGCTGTGGCGGCAGGCCTATGCCCGGGGCCTCCCCACCGGCCCGCTGGAGGACGCGGGCCCTGTCACCAACCGGCGCGGCACGCTGGTGCGCTTCCGACCCGATCCCGAGATCTTCGGCGATGGGCTGCGCTTCCAGCCGGGGCCGCTCTACGAGATGGCGCGGACGCGGGCCTATCTCCACCGCGGCGTCGAGATCCGCTGGGCCTGCGATGCGGCGCTGCTCGGCCCTGGCGACGCGGCGCCGGAGAAGGCCGTGCTGCACTATCCCGGCGGCCTGGTCGACTATCTCACCGCCGTCCTCGGCAAGCGCCACACGCTGACGCCCGCGCCCTTCGCAGGCCAGGGCACGCTCAACGGCGAGTCCGGCCGGGTCGAGTGGGCCATCGCCTGGCCCGACGACGACGAGGGCTTCGTCGCCTCCCACTGCAACACCGTGCCGACCAGCCAGGGCGGCAGCCACGAGGCCGGCATGCGGGCGGCCCTCGTGCGCGGACTGAGGGGCTACGGCGCGCTGGTCGGCAACAAGCGCGCCGCGCAACTCACCGCCGACGACGTCACGGGAGGCGCCTGCGCGCTGCTCTCGGTGTTCCTGCGCGACCCGCAGTTCCAGGGGCAGACCAAGGAGCGCCTCGCCTCGCCCGAGGCCGGCCGCCTGGTGGAGAACGCCCCCGGCGATCACTTCGACCATTGGCTCTCGGCCGATCCCGCCGCCGCCAACCTGCTGCTCGAGCGCGTGGTCGAGCGTGCCGAGGAGCGGCTCCGGCGCAGGAAGGACCGGGAGGTCGCGCGCAAGCGCGCGGCCCGCAAGACCCGGCTTCCGGGCAAGCTCGCCGATTGCGCGCGCGAGGCGGCGGACGGCACCGAGATCTTTCTGGTCGAGGGCGATTCGGCGGGGGGCTCGGCCAAGCAGGCGCGCAACCGCGAGACGCAGGCCGTGCTGCCGCTGCGCGGCAAGATTCTCAACGTGGCGAGCGCCAGCGCCGACAAGGTGCGCGGCAACAAGGAGCTCGACGATCTGGTCCAGGCGCTCGGTTGCGGCACCGGCGCGCGCTTCGATGCGGGCGCGCTCCGCTACGAGCGGGTCGTCATCATGACCGATGCGGACGTGGACGGCGCCCACATCGCAGCACTGCTGATGACCTTCTTCTACCGGCAGATGCCGGGGCTGATCGACGGCGGGCATCTCTTCCTCGCGCAGCCGCCGCTCTATCGCCTCGCGCGCGGCGGCACCACGCGCTACGCGCGCGACGATGCCGACCGCGACCGGCTGCTCGCGAGCGGCTTCGCCGGCGCCGGCAAGGTCGAGATCAGCCGCTTCAAGGGGCTGGGCGAGATGCCGCCCGCCCAGCTCAAGGAGACCACCATGGACCCGGCGCGGCGCACGCTGCTGCGCGTCGAGGTCGCCGAAGACGCAGGCACGGCCACGGCGCGCCGGGTCGAGGAACTGATGGGCCGCCGCCCCGAATCCCGCCTCGCCTTCATTCAGAGCCACGCCGGCCAAGTGAGCGCGCTCGACCTGTGACACGGCCGGCTAACCGGGGCCTCGTTGGGCGTTAGGCCGCGCAGCGGAACGGAGATTTGACCCTTCCGTTGCCTTTCGTATCGTGATCCTGCAGGTGGAGGACTTATCGGCGATGGGGACCTTGACGCGCGCGGATCTGGCGAGGGCCGTCAGCGAGGAGACGGGATGGACGCAGCGCGACGCGAGGAAGTTTGTCGACGCGGCATTCGAGGCGATCATGTCCCGCCTTGAGACCGGGGAGACGGTGAAGCTCACCGGCTTCGGCAGCTTCAACCTGCGCGACAAGAGCGAGCGGCTGGGCCGCAATCCCCATACCCTGGAGGCAGCGCCGATAGCCCCGCGCCGTGTGGTGGTCTTCCGGGCTTCTCATGTGCTGAAGAAGCGAATCGCCAAGGGACTGTCGGTCGGCCGGGACGACAGTTCGGCAGAGAGCCCCGCATCCGGAGTTGGATTGTAGGGAGTGCCGGAATGAGGTAGTGACTCAATCTGAAAACTGAACTGGCCTGATTTCAAACAGAGTCACTGCATTTTTCGTTCAAGACAAGCCCCAATGATCGAGAGAACTAGGAGAATTTGGCATGTCTACTCACCAGCACAAACGTCTCAATCTGAAGAGTCGAATCTACCTATTCTTGCTGACGCCCGCCAATCTATACTTCTGGTTCATATCCAGATTATTTGGGATTGGTTGGACCGGCATCGATGGTGACATAAAGGATCAGGAGTAGCCGTTCCGGCGTTCCCATTCCCGAGCATCTTTCTCCGACATCGGTCCACCGACAATCTGCATGTGGCCGGTGGGCCACTTCTGTTGATGCTCACCCTCCCTGCGCTCGGGATCGGTCGTAATTCCGCCGTGGACAGTGTTCCCATTCACGATAAAGATATAGGTGTAGTAGTTCATGTCTGCTCACCTTCCTTATATTCTTGTGGGCCTTCTTGCCGCATTATCTATATGCAGGGCTCCCTGTCAACCCTATCGAGCCCTACGCAACCCCTCCCTAGCACGTTTGATGCGTTGCACTCTCTGCTTACGGGCCATTGCCTCGCTCTTCTTGTAGGTCTTGGGCCGGTTAGGCTTCGGCGCCCTAGCATCAATCAGACCAACGATCCATTCTACATCGTACACGCGATCAGTCAATCCAATCGCCATCGCAGGGCTGACCCGTCTTTGAGTCTCATTCTTTAGGCTTAGATGGGGACGGCAAAAGTTGTAGTACAAGAAGTACAGAGTCACAGAGCACCGAAGCGCGTGGATTGACTTGGAATGGCCGTTGGTCTTCCGGGTGAACCGGCGTATCTCTGACCTCATGGTTAGGTTGGATCGCTCGATGTAGCTGGTGTTGATGAGGTCAGGGTCGGGATTGCCGAGCACTACACGAGGATCAATCACCGGATCACCCGTCCCGAACATCTTGACCAGGGTGGCGAAGTCGATGTCATAGCCGAAGGCTCTAGGTACGGCTTTCAGGTACGGCTGGTGCCCGTCAGTGGTCAACTGAATTCTATTGCCTCCTAGACGCCGCTTCAGGTTATTCATGAACCGTTGGGCGGTTCGCGTTGTCCTATCTCCAACTTCCCAATTCAGCATGAACCGGGAATCTACGTCCAGAGCTGTCCACGTCCAAGCGTCTCCAGCCTCGGGTGGAGGCTTCAAGGCGGTTGGCACATTTCGCTTCTTGGCGTAGATGAACGACCAGATTTCGTCGCACTGCACCAAGCTCACGTCCAGGTTGCGCGCCACTTTCTTGTGGTAGGCTGTAGCGGCCGCTCCCGCATCCGCGTGTAGCTTGTAGACCGTGTTCAGGGACACCTTCAAGGTGCGGGCGATGGCACGCATCGACATGCCTTCCACCATCAGGTTGATTGCCAGCGCCCTCTTCTCCGTCGATAGTCTTCTCATAATGAGCCTCACTGATAGACCGTAACATCCTGTCAGCGTAGCATGATTTTTCATACTGAGTCAAGTGAGAAGCATGGCGACTTCACGCGGATACGTTATATCATAACGTCGTTGTCTCGTCGGTTGACGGGCTATCGCTCATATGGTCCAATTCATGCGCCAACACATTTGCACGGTAGCCCCTTGGTCGGGCTACCCGCTGAATACAAGAGCCTGATCTCGGGTGGAGGGTAGCTCCCTCTGTCTTGGTGAATAGGCGGGAACCTCTCCACCATCTACCGTGGAATGTGTTGGCAACGGCCCGACACCAGGGTGTTCTGGATGTCGGTCGCCGCCGACAGGAGAGGACCATGCGTCGAATCACAAGACTTACAGGACTCGTGTGCACTGCCTGTGCTGCCTGCCTCTCAGCGCTGCTCTTGTTTGTGCCAATCGAGGCACGTTCGGAGATGCCGGAACAGCCGGACACACCTTTGGTGACGGTGGCGGAGATAGGCAATAATTGGGTGAAAATCGAAGGGCTTACAAAGCTAAGGGAAACGAATGCAACCATACAGGAGCTTCTTGCAGATAAAGCTCAGTATGAACTCGACCCGTCCGGGTTCGATCCCGACAATCCATCTCACTTGGCCCAAGCACGTGATCTGGGTGACTACGTTTGCCGGTTGAATGATCGACGCGGAGTGCTCCTATCTCAGATAACGGAATCTAGAAACGGTTTCGGGCTACCTCATTACTACTACCTTGTAGCATGTGCGCTGCCGTAGGGTGGCCGTCATGCTGACATTCAAAGGAGACTTGACCGTCGAACCAAACAAGTTTCGCCTTCGCGCGGAGCGCATGATTATTCGGCAACGCCCTATCATTCGAGACGACAATCCCGCCACGTTGAAACAGATTTCGTTCGATCTGTTCTACACGCCAACTCTAGATGATCCAAAAGAATATCGTCTGAGTGGCATAGCAGACCGTCGAGTAGAGGGCTACTACGAGTCCCACATTGGCCCTAGCAACGGTTATGAAGGCAAAGCGTCCATATACATTCTGAGAGCCAACGTCAACGAAGAAGGTTGTTTCTTCGAGGGATTTTGGTTGGAGGAAGGTGAGGGAGCGTGGAAGTTCTTTGGGAATCTTGAGCCGTTCAGCGAGACGGCTTGACATTTCTAAGGCTTGGCCTAGAATAGATGGGCCTGAGTGGCGGCGACCACTCAGGCCCAAGAGAGTCATTCAACCTCATGGAGTGAGCAAATGACCCGGCCACAATCCTCGAAAAGAACTATGACCAAAGCTGAAATAAAGGTGTTCGTTAGTACTCTCGGCGAGGCGAGACGTAATTTTTATGCCCTAAAGGTTCTGCTCCAACAAGGAGCTGTCGTGAATTTGAAGACCGGACGAGTACGCTGGCCTCCTCTGTACCAAAATTGACCACTACTTAGCCCTTTGAAGCCTCATACCCCGCGTACCCCGAGCGGCCCGGTCATCTTTCGCCACTCGTAGAAACACCGGCCCCACCGACTTCTTGAGCGGTCCTTCTTTAGAACCCCCCGCATCACCCTCGGCGTATTCCTCCTCGATTTCGCCGGTAGCGATCTTGGCAACCATAATGGCTGCGGAATGGGACGACTGCGGTCGTTTCTCTCCGTTCGGTCCTATCGGCATCACTTATTCCCTCGGCGTATGTCGCTAGTTATCGGTAAAGTGTGATCGAACTTTACCGCTCGTGTCAACTGTGAAACGGAGTGACTCTGTTTGAAATCAATCCAGTTCAGTTTTCAGACTGAGTCAGCACCCGGAATGAGTCCGAGCCATCTCGACGCTGAGCCTACCGTCTTGTCCGATTCCATAGACGAGGCTGTGTCCCCGCCGAGCCCGATTGCAACACTGGTGAAAGCATCGCGGGTTGCAAACGGTATCGAGGATCCCGCCAGTCGGGTCGAGGCGCTCGCTGCGATCTCCAAGGCCTTGCACAAGGCGAGCGACGCCTCGCGCGTGACCGAAGCCATGTCGGCGGCTCTCGCCGCGGCCGAGGCAATCCCGGAGGACACTGCGGATGCACGGGCTACCGCTAAGCCTACGTCGCGGATATGATCGCCTGCCGGCTCCCAGGGCTCCGGCTACCCTGACCATCGAGCAAGCGGGCATGGCGTCGAGGAAGCACAGCCGCAAGGGGCGCAGGCGCAAGCGGCCTGGCAAGGTCACCGCCGTCCAGCAGCTGAATCAGGCCCGTCGGCGGCTGGCCAGCGGGGACGCCCGCGGCGCCCTCGATCTCCTGAAGCGGGTGCCGGACGGGGAGCACGACCCGGCGGGCAAGGCGTGCCTGCACTTCTGCGCCTTGACGCAGCGGGCCCGTCAACTGGCGCGGAGAGGTCAGAAGAAGGAGTCGGCCGCCATGCGCGCGCGGGCCGCCGAACAGCGGTCATCCATCCCTGCCGGGGCGCTGGGGGAGGAGGATCTGGTGTGCTACCTCCGCCATCTTGATCCTGGCGAGGCGGTCGCAACCTACGCGGCATACCTGAAGGGGGGATCGCCGATCGCCGGGGCTGAGCGCCTGCTCGCCGACAGGCTGGTGACCCGGCGGTGCTGGGCGAGTCTGGACGCCCTCGATGCGAGCCATGCGCTTCGCCGCGACGCGGATCACGTCATGCGCGGCCTCGACGCGATGGACGCGGGAGAGTGGGAGCGTGCGGCGGATCTGCTGCGCGGGCTGCACCGGCGCTCGCCGTTCGCGGCCTGGCGCGTGTTCTGCAAGGCGATGGCGTGTTTCGGTGCCGGCGACGACGAGGGCCTGCGCCGGGCGGCGGACCTTCTGCCCGGGGAGTTCGCGCTTGCCGGCATCGTCGCCGAGTTGCGGCGGGCTGGCGGGGGCGGGGGCAAGGGCGGCTCGTCCAGGGTTCAGCGGGCCCTGGGGACGGACGGCACGACGGTCTCGGAGCTGGGCGCGGAGTTGCGCCAGGCTCTTCGCAGGAACGAGCGCGAGCGGGTCATCGAGCGACTGATGAGCCGCCTGGCCGATGCACTCAGCCCCGACGATCCCCTGCCGGCGCTTGTCGATCTGGTGCAGATTGCGGGCTTGGCCACCGCGCGCAGCCACCTCTCCATGGGCGCAGTGGAGCGGCTGGCACAGCACCTTCTGCCGGCCAGGCGGGTTCCGGGCCTGATCGCCAGGATCGGGTTGGTTCTTCAGCAGGCCTCCCTGGGCGCATGGAACCCCGGGGCGGCGGGATCCCTGCTGGGCCGCCTTCGCGAGGAGTTCCCCCGGTCCGGGGATCATGCTCTGGTTCGGGGCCGCGTATACGAGGCGCTGGCGAGGATCGGACATCGGAGCGTGCAGCCGGAGCTGCTGCCGACCCCGAAGGTGCGGGAGCTGATCCTGCTTCTCGATGGGCGGTCCTTCGAGGCCGGGACGGTGTTTGCCGATCTGATGCAGGAGAGCCTGCTGGCCGATCCCGGCAACCGCGACGGCTATCGCTTCCTGGCGGAGCTGTTGCGGGGCCGCAGGCAGGACAGGAACCGTCTGCGGCGGGTGCTGGAGGACACGGCGGCCCGATTTCCCGAGGATGCTGAGCCCTGGCTTGAGTTGACCGAGCTTCACTACGCCGGCAATGCGTACCGGCGGGCGGAGGAGGCTCTTGCCGAGGCCCGGCGGCGCGCTCCGCATGACGAGCGCATCGTTGGCCTGCAGGCCGTGGGCTTCCTCAAGTCATCGGACCAGAGCCGCAAGAGCGGACGGTTCGAGCTGGCGGCCCGGGATTTGCAGCGGGCCGAGGCGCTGGGGGGCTCCCGGCTGACAGACATCGTGCCGGTGAAGAGGCTTCTGCTGGACCTGGTGTCGTCGGGCGGGGATGCCGCCGCGGTCGTGGCTCCCCGTCTTTCCGCCCTGCCTCCTGCTGGGCAGATCAGGACTCTGGCGCTGTTGCTTCACGAGCTGGAAGCGAACAGCACCGTCAAGAACGTCACGCCCGAGATGACGCATGCCGTGCTAGGTCTTCTGGCTCTCAGGGCGCCCATGATCGATGACATCGATGCGGAGGAGGCGGTCGGTCTTCTCGCTCCGCTTCCTGCGGATTTTGGGATCCTATACGGGCGTCTCCATGTCGCCCCGGTCCTGGCCGACTGGTGGAGCGCGATCATGCGCGGCCAGCGGGACGACGGCCTGCTGGATGTCTTCGACATCCTGATGGACTGCGGCGACCGGGCTGCTGTGCGGGCCGAGATCGGGCTTCGCCTGGCCGGAACGAGCAAGGCGGAGCGGGATCCGTTGCTGCTCCTGTACCTTGCGGCGATCCGCTACCAGGAAGGTGACGACGACGATTCCAGGCGCTTCGTTGAGGCGCTGCAATCGGCAGCCCCGACCGAGCGCGAGCGGCTCCGGGCGGGAGCCGGGCGGCTTGCCCGGGTCACCGCGGGCATCCTGCGCGAGGCGCTTCACACATTCGACTTCGGGCTTCTGGACCCGCCCGAGCCGCTGTTCGGCGGGGACGATCCGGGACCGCTCTCGAACCTGCTGGGCGATATGCTGGGACCCGAGGAAGAGCCGTCCGGCGAAGAGCCGTCTCTCGACGCGTTCCTGGATGCGCTGCGAGTCGGCCTGCAGGCGGGATTGCCGGGCCAGCCCTGCCAGACCTCGTTGTTCGACGACGACGAGGCGTCACGCGAGCTGGAGACGCTGGAAGGCTTGATCGACCGGCACTGGCTGCGCGGGGTTCCCTCTCCGCTGCTGAGGGAGGTGGCGGAGGTGGCCAGGGCGGAGCCTGAGATTCGGCACAACCTGGACCGCAGCGCCCGCACGTGCGAGGAGGCGGGGCTTCGCGGCGGGCTGAGCCGGGAGGCGCGCATCTTCCTCTTTCCCCGCAAGCAGGGTCGCCGGAGGGCGTAGGCGATGCTGGCTCACTATCTTGCTCTGGGGCTTTCCTCCTCCGCCTCGCGGGAGGAGGTTCGCCGGCGCTACCTCGAGCTGATCCGGGCGCATCCGCCGAGCCGGGAGCCGGCGTACAGCGAGCGGATCGTGGCCGCCTACGAAGCCCTGAAGGACGATCGCTCGCGCGTGGAGACGGCGATGTTCGGGATGTCCCGGCACGGCGATTTCGAGCTGGCTCTGGACGCGCTGGTGCAGGCGCGGCCACGCGGGCGTGCCACCCCGGGCCTGCAGGCGCTGATTGCGGCGGAAGGCGCAGAGGATGAGTGAGCCTGACAACGACTGGAAGCGCCGCGCCCTGGAGGATTTCGGGCACTGGCTCGACGAACTGGAGGAGGAGGACAGCGGCGACGGCGGGACCGGTATAGCGCCGGAGCCAGATCTGCGCGAATTGTTCGCCGAGCTTGCGGCGCTGCGCCAGGAGGTCCGGCTGCAAAACCGCGAGCAGTCGAAGGCGGGCCGGGAGCTTGCCCAGGCGGCGGCACGCTACGACGGCGCTGCGGCGTTGATGAAGCGCCGCGAGGACGACCTGGCGGCATTCGAGACGCGGGTCTCGCGCGAGGCCGAGAACCGCTGCCTGCGCTCTGCTCTCGAGGTGCGCAACGCCCTGGTCCGGGGCTTGGAGGCAGCGACGGTGCTGCGCGAACGCCCCGGCTTGTTCCGCCGCCCGCCGCGGGGTATCCGCGGCGTCGCCGAGGGCTACGAGATCGCACTCAGGCGTTTCGACCGGATGCTGTCCGGGTTCGGGGTCGAGCGCCTGCGGACCGCAGGCCAGCCGTTCGATGCGCGCACCATGCACGCGGCGGAGGTCCGCCGGGTCGCGGGGGTCGGGAGCGGCATGGTGGTCGAGGAGCTGCTCAGCGGCTACACCCGGGGCGGCGACATTCTGCGCCTCGCCGAGGTGGCCGTGAACCGCAACGAGAGGCAGGAGTGATCTTGATGGCGAGCGACACGATCATCGGCATCGACCTTGGCACGACTAACTCGGAGGTGGCGATCCTGTCGGAGGGAGAGCCGGAGGTGGTCCGCGAGGACGGTGAGGCGCTCTTGCCCTCCTGCGTCGGTGTGGACGAGGCGGGCAGCGTCATCGTCGGTCGCCAGGCGCGCAACCAGTGGGCGGCGGCGCCCGAGCGGACGGTGCTTTCGATCAAGCGGCTGATGGGCAGTGGCGAGCGGGTGGCCATGGGGACGGAGGAGTACACGCCGCAGGAGATCTCGGCGTTCATTCTCAAGGCGCTGAGGGATCGGGCGGCGCGTGCCCTGGGCCACGACGTGCAGAAGGCGGTCATCACCGTTCCCGCCTACTTCACCGACGCGCAGCGGCAGGCGACGCGCGAGGCGGGCGAGATCGCCGGGCTTCAAGTGGTTCGGATCATCAACGAGCCGACCGCCGCAGCGCTCAGCTACGAGAGCCGCAGCGAGGGGAGCCGCAAGATCCTGGTCTACGACCTCGGCGGCGGCACCTTCGACGTCTCGGTAGTGGCGATCGAAGAGGGTGTGGTCGAGGTGCTGGCGTCCACGGGCGACAACCATCTGGGCGGTGACGATTTCGACGGGATCGTCGCCGATCGGCTCAACGGCCATGTGGAGAGCGAGCTCGGCATCGACGGCGCGGGCGACGACCGCGTTCTGCAGGCCCGGCTTCGGCGGGCTGCCGAGGCCGCGAAGATCGAGCTGTCGAGCCAGCCCTACGTGCGCGTCGAAGAGGACCATGTGGCGATGGTCGCGGGCGAGGCGAAGCATCTGTCGTGTGAGTTGAGCCGGGCCGGGTTCGAACAGGACCTCGAAGAGCTGCTTGCGCGCACCATGCAGTCCGTGGCCACGGCGCTCAACGACGCGGACGTGCGCCCGAGCGAGCTCGACCGCATTCTGATGGTGGGCGGCTCGACGCGTATTCCGCGCATCGCGCAGCTGCTCGCCGAGAGGCTGGGACAGGAGCCCCACGGCGAGGTCGACCCCGACCTGTGCGTGGCGCTGGGGGCTGCGGTGCAGGCCGGGATCGAGATGGGCCGGGACATGCGCGCCGTGCTGGTCGACATCACGCCCTACACCTTCGGGACAAGCACGCTGGGCCAGCTCTACGGCCAGCCCTACGCTCACCAGTTCGTTCCCATCATCCGACGCAACACGAAACTTCCGGCGACCCGGACGGAAGCCTTCTTCACCGTATTCGCGGAGCAGGAAGCCGTGGAGATCAAGGTCTACCAGGGGGAGGACCCGGACGCGCTGAAGAACGTCGAGATCGGCTCGTTCCACTTTGCCGGCCTGAACCGGCGCGCGTCAGCCTACGACGAGGGGCTTCTGTTCACCTACCACCTCGACCTCGACGGACTTCTGAAGGTGCATGCGGTGGAGCGGGCTACGGGCCAGGAGATTCAGGGGATCGTCGAGAACGCGCTCGGGCGCTCGACCGGAGAGGAGCTCGCAGCCTCGAAGGAGCGGATCGAGGGGCTCTGGGACGGAGAGGCGCAGGCCGGGGAGAGCGCCACCGAGGCGCCGGCTGTGGAAGCGCCCACGGCAGGTGCCCGCGGGCCGGTCCAGGCCATCCTGGAGCGGGCCGAGCGGGCGCTCGACTCCGCGCCTGACGAGGACCGCGAGGAGATCGCCTCTCTGATCGAGAGGCTGCGTGCGGCGCTCGGCGAGGGCCGTGACGAGGATGCTGCCGCTATCAGGCAGAACCTCGACGAGATACTGTTCTACCTGGAGTAGGCCGGTGCTCAACTGCCCGACCTGCGGCGCCAGGGGGATCGAGGGCCCATCTTGCCACCGCTGCCGGACCGACCTGCGCCAGGTGCTGGCCGTCGAGCAGGCCGCTGCACAGTGCCGGCGCCGCGCGGCGGCCGCCCTCGCAAGCGGCTGCGTCGACCGGGCGCGCGCCCTTGCGGACAGGGCCTGCGCACTCCACCGCTGCCATGCGTCCGTTTCCGTGCGCGCCGCGGTCGCGCTCGTCGATGGCGAGTTTGACCTGGCCCTCCGTCTGTGGCGGGAGGTCCGAAGCGGGCCGCCGGACAACCCCGCTCCGGCGAACGCACGCGCTTCTATCGCTCCCTCGCCCGCCGTTCCACGAAACTGAGTGCCGCGCAGGCGATGAGTCCGGAGCGGGATACCCCCTCCCGCAATGCGGCTTCGTCAATGATCGCAAGCAGGCGCGATGGCACCGAGAGCTGCCCAGCGCGTGGGACGGCTCACCGATCCCTTGCTCCGAAGGGCGTATACGAGAGGCGATCGTGCGCTCGGCCGCGAGAGGGCATCCTCCCGGAGACCGGCGTCGCGGAGTTGGCCGGCGTGACCGGCAGGGCCGGACCACGACGACCCAGGATCGAGTTGCGAGGGAGAGCGCTGGGCGAAAACTAATTGCTTGCCGGCCGCGTCTCAGCCAGACCCGGCGCCGACTGAAATCCCATCCTGTTCGGCGGTGCCCTCCGGCGCTTGGCTCATCAGTGCCTCTATCCGATCGGCAACCCTTTGAGCCGGCTCTCGGAGCTGGGCGATCGTCCAGTCCGCAGCGTAACCCTCCGTCACGTCGTTGGGTCTGGCGTGGTTCACAAGGCGCTTGGTCAACGGCGAGGGAAGCATCAAGTCCCGTTCGGCCACCGTGATGAAGCAGTTGCGGAACGCATGGAACCAGAACTTCGCACCGCCCGTCTTCGTGATGCGCGGGTAAAGATAGTGCGGGTCCTCGACATGCCCGGACTTGCTGGCCGGAGAAGGGAATACCCAGTCCCGCACGGTGACCGGCATCGCCGACCTCGCCGCCCGACGCCTCTCAAGGATAAGTTCCAGTTGTCGGGTGATCGGAAGCTCAAGAGGGACTCGGGTCTTGGTCTGCTCGACGCGGAAGGTGAGCGACGCCATGTCTACTCGCTCCCAGCGTAGTGTCAGGACTTCTCTCAGCCGCATGCCGGTGTAAAGCCCGAACCACAGCGCGTCACTCATGGCCGGCATCTTGACCTCGGCCTCGATGCCGGTTCGCCAACAGGGCAGCACCTCGGCGGGCGTGGAGATCTTGCGTCGCGTCTTGCGATGGAACTTCCCGCCTGCGGCGAGCCAGAGGTCGACCGGGTTGCGCAGACCTTCGAGATCGACGCACGGACGGCGGAAGACGGAACGCAGCAGAGACATCGCGTGGTTGGCCGGTGACCAGCCGTGGTCCACGGTAATGCGGTTGAAGCGCGCCTCCACCTCGCGCCGTGTGATGGAATCGAGTGGGCGGATGAGCCAGTCACCGAGATAGCGCTCGGCCTCGTAGCGGTAGAGCTTGTTGGTGTTCTCGGAGCGGTTGGGATTGGCAGCCAGGTAGTCCTTGAGCGCATCCGCCAGGGTCGGCATCCCTCGCGCCTGCGAACGTTCCTCAGCCGGGTCCTCGCCGCTGGCTACTTTGCCGAGGGTGGTCTGGGCAAGGCGCCTGGCCTGACCGGGCGCGATCTTGCCATATCGACCGAGCACGACCTGCTTGTTCGGCGCCTTCCTGCCGCCGTCACCCGCACGGTAGTTGACGATGAAGGACTTGGCGCCGGTGGGGTGCACCCTGACGCCGAAGCCGGTGAGCCTGTCATCCCACGCGATCCAGGGCTTGTCGCCGGGCTTGAGGGCATCGACGGCACGCTTGTTGATGGTAATCTTGGTCTTGGCGACACGTTTTCCGGGCTTCGTCGTCTTCATGGGGACATTGGACCATAGGGCTGTCGAGCTGTCAACACACTGCCCAACACGTGAAAGGGACTGAAAGTCATCTCATGTCGCCTCGCAAAGGGAGAATGCTTCGCGCAATTCCAGCAAACCATTGCAAATATTCGTATAATGTCCTTCTATGTCCTCTCATGCGCGCTTAACGATACATATACTCGTAAGTCTACGCGCCTGACGGCGTGGCGCGCGGTCGCGCGCTCCGGGCCGCTGCGCGGCCCGGCATTTCCTGATCGACTGCTCGTCGGTTGTCGAGAACGTGCCCCGGACCATGGTGCGGTGCAAAGTGTGGGCGGGGCGGGGCAGCATCGCGGGATGAGCCAGAAACCATCCCGCGAGCACAGCCACGCCATGCAGAACGAAACCCCCAAGAGCACGCCGGCCGCGGCGTTCGGCCGCTCCTCCATCAAGCGCCTGCCGGCCAAGCTGCGCGAGGCCGTCGATCAGGCCATCGCGGACGGCGACACCATCGACGAGATCACCGCCCGCATCCGGGCCGAGGGCGAGACATGCTCGCGCTCGGCCGTCGGCCGCTACACCAAGAACATGCGCGACATGATCCGCCAGCAGCAGGAGACCGACCGCACCATCAAGGCGTGGGTGGATGCGCTGGGCGAGCGGCCCGAGGGTCGCACGGCGCTCATCCTGATCGAGGCCCTGCGGACCATGGTGCTCGCCACCATGGCCAATCTCAGCGCACGGGAAGAGCCCGTGTCGACGGAGGAGCTCGCCCGCCTCGCCCTCACCCTCAAGCGCATCGAAGGCACCGACAAGCTGCGCCTGAACCGGGAGCGGGCGGCGAAGAAGGCGGCGAACGACGCAGACCGCGCCAAGGGCCAGGGCGGGCTCTCGCCGGAGGCGGTCGCCATCATCCGCGCGGAGGTGGAGGGCAGGCCCCCGCCGCCTCCCCGCACCGTCACGTCGGTGCCGGTGGACCCGTGGAACCCTGCCGAAGCCCGCCTATACCCACCAATCCCAGCTGATCCCAGCGAGTCCCGCTCCAATAATTCGTTCCCGTCTCATGGCATGTCAGAGGGAATGCCCGGCGGATAAAGATGCGCGGAACACCCCCGGACTTGATCCGGGGGCCAGGCATGACGATGTGGTCGTTGGTGGAGAGGGATGCCCGGATACCCGGATACCCGGAACGAGTCAGGGCATTTCCGGGCATGACCGGGCATGACCGGGCATGACGGAGTTCGTGGATTGATTTGATTCCGCTGCGTTCCCATGTGAATGCGTCGCGGCGCGGACGCAGGCGGTTGCCGGCGGTCGCGTCCGCACCCATGCGAACGAGCACGCCCCATGTCCCAAGACTACGTGACGAAGATCCTGAAGGCGCGCGTCTACGACGTGGCGCGCGAGACGCCTCTGGAGCGTGCGCCAAAACTCTCCTCCCGGCTCGGTTGCGAGGTGTGGCTCAAACGGGAGGACCTGCAGCCGGTCTTCTCGTTCAAGCTGCGGGGCGCCTACAACAAGCTCGCCTCGCTCGCGCCCGAGGAGCGGTCGCGGGGGGTGATCGCGTCATCCGCCGGCAATCATGCGCAAGGGGTCGCGCTGGCCGCGCGCAGGCTGAGCATCCGGGCGCTCATCGTCATGCCGGAGACCGCACCCCGCATCAAGGTGGACGCGGTCGAGCGGCTCAGCGCCGAGGTGCTGCTCGCCGGCTCCTCTTACGACGAGGCGAAGGAGAGGGCGGAGGCCCTCGCCGCCGAGCGAGGCATGGTGCTGATCCCGCCCTACGACGACGAGCACGTCATCGCAGGCCAGGGCACGGTGGGGATGGAGATCGTGCGCCAGCAGGGCGAGCCCTTCGATGCCATCTTCGTCAGTGTCGGCGGCGGCGGCCTGATCGCCGGCATCGCCGCCTACATCAAGGCGCTCTGGCCGGAGACGCGCATCGTCGGCGTGGAGCCAGAGGAGACGCCGACCCTGCACGCGGCGCTCGCGGCAGGCGAGCGGGTGGTGCTGGAGAGTGTCGGAATCTTCGCCGACGGCGTCGCGGTGAGGCAGATCGGCGCCGAGCCCTTCCGCATCGCGCGCGAATGCGTCGACGAGGTCGTGCTGGTCTCCACCGACGAAATCTGCGCGGCGATCAAGGACATCTTCGAGGACACCCGCTCCATCGCGGAGCCGGCGGGTGCGCTCGCGGTGGCGGGCCTCAAGCGCTACGTCGAGCGGGAGGGCGGAACGGATGGCGGGCGCTTCGCGGCGGTTGTGAGCGGCGCCAACGTCAACTTCGACCGCCTCCGCCATATCGCCCAGCGGGCGCAGCTTGGCGAGCAGCGGGAGAGCCTGCTCGCGGTGACCATCCCCGAGCGGCCCGGAAGCCTGCTGCGCTTCTGCGAGCTGATCGGCAACCGCTCGATCACCGAGTTCAACTACCGCTACGCCGACGAGGCGGAGGCGCACATCTTCGTCGGCGTGGAGATCAGCGATGCCGGCGCCGACAAGCGCGCGCTCATGGACGCGCTGGAGCGCGACGGCTATCCCGTCCTGGACCTGACCGACAACGAGATGGCCAAGCTCCACGTGCGCCACATGGTGGGCGGCCACGCGCCGGGCGAGCTGGACGAGGTGCTCTATCGCTTCGACTTTCCCGAGCGGCCGGGCGCGCTCATGCACTTCCTCACGCAGATGGGCCGCAGGCCCTGGAACATCAGCATGTTCCACTACCGCAACCACGGCTCGGATTACGGCCGGGTGCTGATCGGCCTGCAGGTGCCGCAGGAGGAACGCGCCGACTTCCAGTCGTTCCTGGAGCAGGTGGGGTACGACTACCGGGAGGAGACCGACAATCCCGCCTACCGCCTGTTCCTGTGGTAACGGGGCGCGGCGGGCAGCGCCTGGACTACGCCGAGGCCGCGCGAATCGCACGCCAGACGCGCTCCGCCGTGAACGGCATCTCCACGTGGCGGACGCCGAGGTGCCAGAGCGCGTCGAGGATAGCGTTGCCGATCGCGGCCGGCGGCCCGGCTGTGCCGAGCTCGCCCACGCCCTTGACGCCGAGCGGGTTGGTCTTGGTCAGCGTGACGTGGCCGTCCAGGGTGAAGTCGGGCAGATCGTCGGCGCGGGGTATCGTGTAGTCCATGAAGGAGCCGGTGAGCAACTGGCCCGACTCCGGCTCGTAGCGCACGTCCTCCAGCAGCGCCTGGCCGATGCCCTGGGCGGCGGCGCCGTGGCGCTGGCCGTCCACCACCAGCGGGTTGATCACGAGGCCCATGTCCTCCACCGAGTAGTAGCCGGTGAGCCGCACTGCGTCGGTTTCGGCATCGACGGTGACGGTGGCGACATGGGTGCCGTAGGGATAGTTGAAGTCGTCGGGATCGAAGAACGCCGCCTCCTCCAGCCCGAGCTCGAAGCCATCCGGGTAGTCGGCGCCGCGATAGGCCATATCGGCGATCTCGACGAAGGTCATGCGCCGGTCGGTGCCGCGCACGGAATAGGCGCCGGCGCCAAAGTCGATATCGTCCACCGCGCATTCCATCAGGTGGGCGGCAAGGCGGCGGCCCTTGTCGATGATGCGATCGGAGGCCACGGCCAGCGCGGAACCCACCACGGTGATCGAGCGCGAGGCCCAGGTGCCGAGGCCGTGGGGAATCCGGTCGGTATCGCCTTCGACGACCTCGATATCGGCCATGTCGCAGCCGAAGCGGTCCGCGACGATCTGCGCGTAGGTCGTGGCGTGGGACTGGCCGTGGTTGTGGCTGCCGCAGAGAACGGTGATCTTGCCGCTGGGATGGATCCGCACGGTGGCGACATCCCAAAGCCCCATGCGGCTGCCGAGGGCTGCGGCAAGCCGGCTCGGCCCGGCGCCGCCGGAGCGGATGAAGGCGGCCATGCCGACCCCCATCAGCACGCCGTCTTCCCGGAGCCTCGCCTGCTCGGCCCTGAGCGCGTCGAGATCGGCCAGCGCGCGGGCCTTGCCGAGCACCGCCGGGAAGTCGCCCACGTCGTAGGTGACGCCGGTCGCGCTCGCATAAGGCATGGCGGCGGCAGGCACGAGGTTGCGCGCGCGGGCCTCGACCGAATCGCCGGCCATTTCCCGCGCCCCGTTCTCGATCAGCCGCTCGATGACGTAGGTGATCTCGGGATTGCCGGCGCCGCGATAGGCGTCGATCGGCGTGGTGTTGGTGTAGACGCCGAGCACCCGGCAGTGCAGCGCGGGGATCGCGTACTGGCCGGAGAACATGGTGACGCAGAAGAGCGTCGGGATGCAGGCGGCGAACTGGCTCTGATAGGCGCCGAGATTGGCGACGATGGTGGCCTCGACGGCGGCGATGCGGCCGTCGGCGTCGAAGGCCATGCGCGCCTCGGTCACGTGGTCGCGGGCGTGGATGTCCACCGCGAGCGTCTCAGCACGGGTCGCGGTCCAGCGCACCGGCCGGCCCACCAGCCGCGCGGCCCAGGGCAGGCTCGCCTCCTCGGGGTAGTGATAGGTCTTCTGGCCGAAGCCGCCGCCGACATCGGGCGCCACCACCCTGATCGCGTGCTCGGGCGCGCGCAGCGTGTCGCGCGAGAGCCACTGGCGGACCAGATGCGGGTTCTGCGTGGTGGACCAGAGGGTGTAGCGCCCGTCGGCACGATCGTACGCGCCGATGGCCGCGCGCGGCTCCATGGCGGAAGGCGCGAGGCGATTGTTGTTCAGCGTGAGCGACGTGACGTGGGCGGCGGCGGCGAACGCAGCCTCCGTCGCCTCGGCATCGCCGAGCCGCCAGTCGTAAGCGACGTTGCTGCCGAACCCTTCGTGGACCAGCGGCGCGTCCGGCTCCACCGACGCCGCCAGTTCGGTGATGGAGGGGAGCGGCTCCCACGCGACCTCGACGGCGGCCGCAGCGTCGGCGGCGGCGTGCGGGTCTTCCGCGACGACGAGGGCCACCGTGTCGCCCACATGACGGGCCTCGCCGGAAGCGAAGATCGGCCGGCGGGCAATGTTCATCGGTGTGCCGTCGTGGGAGTTGATGTCCCACAGCACGTCGGTCTCGCCGCCGCCGTCGCGGCGCCAGTCCTCGCCGGTGAGCACCGCCAGCACCCCCGGCATGGCGCGCGCCCGGCCCGTGTCGATCGTCCCGATGCGGGCGCGGGCATGGGGGCTGCGGACGAAGGCCGCATCCGCCTCCCCCGGCAGGCGGATGTCGTCCACGAACCGGCCCCGGCCGGTCAGAAAGCGATCGTCTTCAAGGCGTGTGTGCGCCGCGCCGACGTGCGCCATGCGTGCTCCCCCTTCGCTGCAGCGTGCTAACGCCCCGGACCATGGTGGGGTGCAGGGCGCGTGCCGCTCGGGGCAGTATCGCGCCATGAAGTGCAAGAGCAAGCGCACACCCGCCGTTGCCGAACACGGCCATGGGCTGGGCTGCGGAACTCCACGTCGTCCCGCCCAGTCCCGCCTTCCGTCCGCGGGGCGGGCCCGTGCTATGGTGAGCGCAGGCGCAACGGAACGGGGGCGAGGATGCTGAAACCGGAGACCGACGTTCTGGTATCGCAGCTCGACCGCGTGCTGAGCGAGCACGTGGGGCGGGGCATCGTCGGCGCCTCCCTTGGCCTCGTCCGGCCGGACGAAGAGGTGCTGACGCTCGCCGCCGGCTGCGCCGACCGCGCGACGGGAGCGCCGCTCACCCCGGACCACCTGTTCAAGACCGCGAGCACCAAGAAGACCTGGACCGCGGTTGCCGTGCTCGCGCTGGTGAGCGAAGGGCGGATCGGCCTCGACCAGACCATCGAGGGGTGGTTCCCACACCTGCCGCGCGCGGACGAGATCCGCGTGCGCCACCTGCTCAGTCACCGGAGCGGCCTGCCCGAGTACGAGGCGTTCATGCCCAGGGGCGCGGCCGACGACTGGACGCCCGAGCGGATCGTCGACTTCGCCCTCGCCAACGGCACACCGATCGCGCCCGGCGAGGCCTTCATCTATTCCAACCCCGGCTACGTGCTGGCGGGCGAGATCGTCGCCAGCGAGCGGGGCGAGGTGCTCTCCCAGTGGCTCGGGCGCGCGGTGTTCGAGCCGGCGGGCATGGTCGAGACCTGGAGCGGAGGCGACGAAGCCTTCCCGCGCGAACGGCTGGCCCGCCAATACGTCTTCGATTCCACCAAGCCCGAGGTGCCGCCGGAGGATTCATCGAACTGGTTCCCGCTCTCCGGCATCGGGGCTGCGGGCGATCTGGTCACGACCCCGCGCGACCTTGCGCGGGGCTTCCACGCGCTCTTCACCGGGCAGGTGTTGGAGAGCGACGCCCTCGCCATGCTGCGCGGCCCGCGGCTCCCAGCCTCCTTCCCAGGCACGAACATCACCCATTGCGGCCACGGGGTGCTGGTCTCCCGCTTCGGCGACCTCACGATCGAGGGCCATCTCGGCCAGCTACGCGGCCACGTCACCATGGCCGGCCACCACGCGCCGAGCGGGATCACCGCCGTGCTCAGCCAGAACTCGTGCTCGAGCGATCTCGAGGCATTCGGCGCGGCGGGCATCCACCCGGCCTTCGCCGAGATCTTCCGCCTGGCCGGCGCGTGATCCCGGTCATCGACGCGGGTGCTCTCGGTAATGGAGAGGGCGCCGCCCGACGCGCGCTCTGCGACGCGATCGGCGAGGCCTGCCGGGGAACCGGGTTCTTCTACGTCACCGGACACGGCGTGCCCGAGTCGCTGATCGCCGCCACCTACGAGCAGACCGCGCGCTTCCACGCACTGCCGGACAAGGAGAAGCGGCGCTACCACATCGCGAAGTCGCGTAACCACCGGGGCTACGTGCCACCGGGCGAAGAGGACTACGGCGACGAGCCGGGCGTGGGCCGGAAGGCATCCTTCGACCTCGCCGCCGACCTGCCGGCGGACGACCCGGACTACGTCGCGGGCTATCGCTTCCTCGGCCCCAACGTCTGGCCCGACCTGCCCGGCTTTCGCGAGACTGTCGGGGGCTACTACGAGGCGGTCATGGCCTTTGGGCGCCGGCTGCTCCCTGCCTTCGCCCGCGCTCTCGACCTGCCGGAAGACACGTTCGCGCCGATGTTCACGAAGCCCACGTCCAACCTTCGGCTCCTCCACTACCCCGCGCCGGAGCCGGGCACCGGCTCGGAACGGCTGCGCCTCGGGATCGGCTCACACACCGATTCGGAGTGTTTCACCATCCTCCACCAGACCAAGCCGGGGCTGCAGGTGATGAGCGTGGACGGCGAGTGGATCGATGTGCCGCCCCTGCCCGGCAGCTTCGTCGTCAACGTGGGGGACACGCTGGAGACCTGGACCAACGGGCTCTTCACCTCGGGCCCGCATCGCGTGGTGGGAATCGGCGAGGAGCGCTACTCGCTGCCGCTCTTCTTCGCCGCGAACTTCGATGCCTGGGTCGAGCCGTTTGCGCCCTTCGTCACGGCCGAGCGGCCGTCACGCTATCGCGGCTTCCGCTCCGGCGAGCACATCCTCTCGGAATACGCCAAGGGCTTTCGCTATCTGCGGGAGCTAAACGAGAGCGGCGTCATCCGGCTCGCGACCCCGCCCGGCGAGACGAGCCGATACATGCGCGCGCCAGCACCCGCCTGAGCGCTGAAGCACGCTCAGACGAGGCCGGCGGTCATTCTTGAAGGGCGCTCAGTCGAGGCCGTCGAGCGCCTTCTGGAAGCGCCCGGCGTGGGATTTTTCCGCCTTCGCCAGGGTCTCGAACCAGTCCGCGATCTCGTCGAAGCCCTCGTCGCGGGCGGTGCGCGCCATGCCCGGATACATGTCGGTGTATTCGTGGGTCTCGCCGGCCACGGCCGCCGCAAGATTCTCGCTGGTCTGGCCGATCGGCAGGCCGGTGGCCGGATCGCCGGTCTCCACCAGGTAGTCGAGATGGCCGTGCGCATGGCCGGTCTCGCCCTCGGCGGTCGAGCGGAAGAGCGCCGAGACGTCGTTGTGGCCCTCCACGTCCGCCTTGCGGGCGAAGTAGAGGTAGCGGCGGTTGGCCTGTGACTCGCCGGCGAAGGCGTCCTTGAGGTTCTGCTCGGTCTTGCTTCCACCCAATGCTGGCATGGTCTTGTTCCCCCTAACTCATGGTTCGAGATGCTTGACCGCCGCATCGCAGGACACGAGTACGGCCGGTGCATTCGGCACTCTATATGACGCAGCGCACGGCCGCCGTCAACGGATTGGAATCATTCCAGGGTGCGAGCGCCGCGCGCGGCCTTCGAGCCCTCGTCTGCCCCGTCGCCGGTCACGCGGATGATCACGTCGATGCGCGAGACCTTGGTCCCCGGCGGCGCGGGCGGCAGGTCGCTCACGGAGACGCGATCACCCGGCACATCGACCAGGCGCCCGGTCTCCTCCAGGAAGAAGTGCTGGTGATGCGTGGTGTTGGTGTCGAAGAAGGAGGGCCCCGCGTCCACCACCAGCTCGCGCAGCAGCCCGGCTTTCGTGAACTGGTGCAGGGTGTTGTAGACCGTGGCGAGGGAGACCCCCGCCTCCTCCCGCAGCACCTCGGCATGAAGCTCGGCGGCGGTGACATGCCTGTGCGGCCCGCTGAAGAGGCGGCGGGCGAGGACGATGCGCTGGCGCGTGGGCCTGAGCCCGGCTTCGCGCAGGCGTGCCGCAGCGTCGCTCTCAGGCAGTGCCGTCATCTGGAGCCCCAACCTCCGAATTTGCGTCTCAATACCACAAATTCGCACGAATTTCCTTGCCGACCGCAGCGGTGCGCACGCACCCCGCCCCCGCGCGGCTACGGGGGTGACGGTCGTAGAGACCCGCCTTCAGGGCTGCTCGGGGGGCAGCAGCGACGGGTGGACCGTGATGAAGATCGACTTGAACGCGCCCTCGCTGCCATCGGCCTCCATGAACTCGGCGCTCGCGATGCCGGCAACGAAGCGCGGGTTGCCGGCGTCCGCCGGCCGATTGGAGAAGCTTCCGTCCCATTCTCCACTCGAATGCGTGACGGTCCGCGTCGGATGGGCGACCGTCACGTCTTCTCCCAGGAAATCGCCTTCGGACTCGATCTTCGTCGGGGCGAACTGAATTTCGTAGTCGGTGGGCATGGCGAGCGGCTCGGCGACTCTCCGACCAAGAACCGAGTAGAGGTGCTCGCGCTCGATCCAGAGGTCGCCGGCGCAGCCGATGCAGCCGGCGATGGTCATGTCGTCGAAATTCGCCTCGACGGTCATCGGGCCGTAGAACTCCTCCCCCGCGTCGGGCTCATCGTACCCCGTCCAGCCGCCGCCGTAGCTGTAGGTGTAGATTCCGCCTGCCTGGCCGGTGTAGCGCGCTGTCCCCGAGACCGGGAGTTCGGGCGGAGTTGCGGGGTCGATCTCCGTTCCGTCGATGAACATGACGAGATCGGCGGCTGCGATGGGAAGGTCGTAGTCGCGACGGAATCCGTCGAAGCGCATCCAGTACCCAGCGGCCAGGTAGTCGGTGGGCTCGTCATTGTCCCAGCTCACCAGGGCATAGGCGATCGAGGTGCCCTCTCGGTTGGTCTTTCCCATTACCCAGCGCCGCCCCGAATGGTTGGGCAGGAAGGGCACCCAGGACCAGGCGTACCAACGGTCCCTGAGTGCGCTGAACCGTTCCTTGCCGCCGTCTTCTCGTTCGAATTCGATGCGCAGCACCTCGCCGTCGAAGCTGGTGCTGTGTCCGGATTCGACTTTTTCCATCGACCCGCTGGAACAGGCGGCCAGCGCAAGAGCAAGCGCAATGCAGAAGATTTTGGGGGCGGCATTCATTGGTCGCGGTCTCCGCATTCATCGCCTGAAGCCGACAATCGCCGAAACACAGACGAACCTGCGCATGGAATTTCGGCGAGAGAATGTCGCAGCCCGCAAAGTATGGTTTGGACCTGCCTCACCCACAATCGGTCAACTGCCGAACGTCGCCCGAAGGCCGACCCGGTCTGCAGTGGACCGATTGGCGGCAATTCGGGGCCGGCTTCAGTCTGAGCGGGTTGCGCGGGCGGGCCATGACCGTGCTAATGATTCCGAGCTAAAATGAGGAATCGGATCGAGGGGGCTGCCGAGCCGTTGGGATGTGATCGGTGAGGGCGGCCGGCATCAGCCCCGAGGAGGACGCACCGTGTCGAGCGAGTTCGTTGCCACCGCCTGCCCCCACGACTGCCCGTCGACCTGTGCGCTGGAGGTCGAGCGGCTCGCGCCGGACAGGATCGGCGCAGTGAGGGGCGCGCGGGAGAACGACTACACCTCGGGCGTCATCTGCGCCAAGGTCGCACGCTACGCCGAGCGCGTGCACCATCCGGGGCGCCTCGCGCAGCCGCTGCAGCGCACCGGCGAGAAGGGCGCCGGCGAGTTCCGCCCCATAGGCTGGGACGACGCACTCGACCAGATCGCCGACGCCTTCGTTCGCGCCGAGCAGAAGCACGGCCCGGAGGCGGTCTGGCCCTACTACTACGCCGGCACCATGGGCCTGGTGCAGCGCGACGGCATCAACCGCCTGCGCCACGTCATGAAGTATTCGCGGCAGGACGAGACCATCTGCTCGCGGCTTTCCAGCGACGGCTGGTGGGCCGGGGTCGGCACGTACGTGGGCTCCGACCCGCGCGAGATGGCGAAGGCGGATCTGATCGTCGTCTGGGGCTGCAATCCGGCCTCCACCCAGGTCAACGTGATGACCCACATCGCGAAGGCGCGGAAGTCGCGGGACGCAGCGCTCGTGGTGGTCGACCCCTACGAGACGCGCACCGCCAAGGTCGCCGATCATCACGTGGCTTTGCGGCCGGGCACCGACGGCGCGCTCGCCTGCGGCATCATGCACGTGCTCTTCGCCGAGGACTTCGCCGACCGCGACTACCTCGCGCGCTACACCGACTGTCCGGACGAGTTCGAGACCCATCTCGCGAGCCGCGACCCCGCGTGGGCATCCGCCATCACCGGCATTCCGGCGGCCGAGATCGTGGCGCTCGCCCGCATGATCGGCCGCATCAAGCGCACCTACATCCGCCTCGGCTACGGCTTCACGCGCTCGCGCAACGGGGCCGCGAACATGCACGCCGCCACCTGCATCGCGGCTGTCACCGGCGCCTGGCAGCACGAGGGCGGCGGCGCGATGCACACCAACAAGAGCGTCTACGGCGTCGATGCCACGCTGATCGAAGGGCTCGACGCCAGAGACCGCTCGGTGCGGCTGCTCGACATGTCGCGCATCGGCCCTGTGCTCACCGGGGATCCGGGCGACCTCGGCGACGGCCCGCCGGTCACCGCCATCGTCATGCAGAACGTCAACCCGGCGGCGGTGGCACCGGAATCGGCCAAGGTGCGCGAGGGCCTGCTACGCGAGGACCTCTTCCTCGCCGTGCACGAGCAGTTCATGACCGACACCGCGCGCTATGCCGACATCGTGCTGCCGGCGACCACCTTCCTGGAGCATGACGACATCTACGTGGGCGGCGGCCACAGCTACCTGCTGATGGGCGCCAAGGTGATCGAGCCTTATGCCGAGACGCGCTCCAACCACGACGTGATCCGCGCGCTCGCCAAGCGGCTCGGCGCCGAGCATCCGGGCTTCGACATGACAGCGTGGGAGCTGATCGACGCGACGCTGAAGCGCTCAGGCCACCCCGATGCGGCGACACTCAGGGCTAAGCGCTGGAAGGATTGCATGCCGGACTTCGAGAGCGCCCATCATCTGAACGGCTTCGGCTGGCCGGACGGACGGTTCCGCTTCAAGCCGGACTGGGTCAGGATGAACCCGCGCGGCGCCGAAATGCCGGCCTTCCCCGACCACATGGCAGTGACGGAGGCACCGGACGCTGAGCATCCCTTCCGCCTCGTCACCGCGCCCGCGCACAACTACCTCAATTCGAGCTTTACCGAGACGCCCACCAGCATAGCCAAGGAGACCAGGCCCTCCGCCCTCTTCCACCCCGGCGACGCCCGCGATCTCGGCTTCGAGGATGGCGACCGCATCCGCATCGGCAACCGGCGCGGCTCGGTCCTGCTCCACGCGCGTATCGCGAACGGTAACGGCAGGGCCAACGGCACCACCCATGGCCAGCAACGCGGCACCGTCATCGTCGAGAGCATCTGGCCCAACACGGCCTTCGAGGAAGGGCTCGGGATCAACACGCTGACCTCGGCCGAGCCCGGCTATCCCAACGGCGGCGCAGTGTTCCACGACACCGCCATCTGGGCCCGGCCGGCGAACTAGGGCGAAGGGAAGTCTGACGCTCCTCTCTGCGGGGGCCGTCCCCCGCCCACCATCCCCACCTCCCGCTGTCTCCTGGACACCCCTAAGTGGGCGCGCGGGCCAGCGTGAAAAGGGCGCAAGCCCGCGCTGTGTTGGGCTGGTTGTCTCGGTTCAGGCGCTCAAGTAGCATTCCTGCGGCCGTGCTCGAAGGCTGCGCTCCGCCTTGGCCTGGCCCAACGAAATCAACACGAGAGGGAGGTTCTGGGATGCGATTGCTTACAAATGTGGTGCTCGCCGCAGGGGCCGCGGCGCTGGTCGTATGCGCCGGGTCACAAGCGCGCGCTGACGAAGATCCGCTCGTCATCGGCATTGCGAAGTCCAGCACGGGGTTCATGTCGGCCTATGACATGCCAGCCAAGCTGGGTATCGAATTCGCCATTGACGACATCAATGCCGAAGGCGGGTTGCTCGGCCGCAAACTGACGTCGATCTGGCGCGATACCAAGACCGACAAGGCTCAGGCGGTGATCGCCGCGCAAGAGCTGATCGACGAAGGCGCGGACATCCTGAGTGTCAGCTGCGACTTCGACTATGGAGGCCCGTCCGCCTCGGTCGCTCAGGAAAACGGCATGATCGCGCTCGGCTGCGCCGGCTCGCCGCGCTTCGGCGCGCAGGGCGTCGGCCCCAACGCCTTCAGCCTCGACACGCAGACGCCCGATGAGTGTGGCTCGCTCGCCGAGTGGTCGTCGATGAGTAAGGGGTGGAAGACGGTCTATCTGCTGACCGATACCTTCATCGACTACACCAAGACGTGCTCGCAGTATTTCGAGACGCGCTGGGTCGAGCTCGAGGGCGAAGACAGCGTTGTCGGACGGGATACCTTCCTGCTGACCGACACCAGCATTGCCTCACAGGTCAGCCGCATCAGGGGGCTTGAGACCGCGCCCGATTTCCTGTTCGTGCCGAGCTGCAATCCGGGACTCTCCGTCGCGGCGCGGCAGATCAGGGCGGCCGGCATCGAGACGCCGATCGTGACCGGCGTGTGCGGTGACGGCGACTATTGGCTCGAGTCCGTGCCGGGCTTGGACAACTTCTATAACGCGGCCTACATCTCGACCTATCTCGATGATCCCTGGGAGGACGTGAACGCGTTCGTCCGGCGGCAAATCGAGGCCGATCCTGACATCACCCAGCGCGCATTCGCGGTGATCGGCTACAGCGAGATCCAGGCCTACGCCGAGGCCGTGAACAGGGCCGGCAGCTTCGACACGGATGCGGTTCGCGAAGCGCTCGAGAACTTCAACGAGGTGCCGCTGCTGGTGGGGCCGACCACGTTCACGAGCGAGCGCCATGGCGACATCTGGCGGCCCATGGTGATCGTCGAAGTAAAGGACGGGAAGCACCGGTTCGTCGAGCGGTGGAAGATCCAGAAGCCTCCGCCAGTGGTGTTCTAGGTTTCGGGCTTGCGATTGATGCCGGCTGCCGTTCGCGCAGCCGGCGTCTACGCGCGTAACGATCGAGCGGTCGACCACGCGGAACGCCAATCAACCCGGAACTGCGGGAACACATGAGCCTGAAAGGCGAGGACCTTCGAGTCTACTTCGAGGGTGTCAAGGCCGTAGACGGCGTTGATATCAAGCTCGATCCCGGCGAAATCCTCGGCCTGATCGGCCCGAACGGCGCAGGCAAGACAACACTCATGAACGCGCTGAGCGGCTTCGTGCCGCTCAGGAGCGGATCGGTCACGCTCGGCGAAGAGACGGTGACGATATGGTCGCCCAATCGACTGGCGAAGAGCGGATTGGCGCGGACGTTCCAGAATGTCCGTCTGTTTCGCGGCCTGACGGTATCCGAGAACGTAGAGGTCGCAGCCGTCGGTGTTGGCCTCGGGCGACGCGAGGCCAAGCGCCGCGCCTCCGAGGTGCTCGAGTGGGTCGGTCTCCTGCCGAGGGCGCATCTGCCCACCGAGAAGCTCTCCTTCGGGGAGGAGCAGCGTGTCGGCATCGCCCGCGCCATCGCGACGCGCCCGCAGTTTCTCCTCCTCGATGAACCGGCGGCGGGCCTGAACGAAGCGGAGGGCGACGAACTGGTGGCCCTGATCTCGCGGATCAGGGAGAGCGAGGGCTGCGGCGTTCTGATCATCGAGCACGACATGCGGCTCGTGATGAATCTCTGCGACAGCATTCACGTGCTGGACAACGGGCAAACCATCGCCACCGGCTCGCCGGATGAGGTTCAAAAGAACGACGCGGTCATCACCGCGTATCTGGGCACCAGAAAGCTCGGGGCGCAGGTCACGGATCAGACCCCCGCTCCAGTGCCGAGCGAGCGTGAAGAGGCCCCTGAGCTTCTCTCGGTCGCAGACTTGCATGTCAGCTATGGCCGGGTGCCGGCGCTCAGAGGCGTATCGCTCAAGGTCCGGCGAGGAGAGATGGTGGGCGTCGTCGGGCCCAACGGCGCCGGCAAGTCGACGCTGCTGCTCACGATCGCCGGCGTGTTGCGGCCGACACAGGGAGGCGTGCAGCTCGGCGATGAGTCGCTGGTGCGTCAAGCACCGGAGGACATCGTGCGCAAGGGCGTTTCCCTGGTGCCCGAGCGGCGGCACATCTTCGCGCAGCTTACAGTCGAAGAGAATCTCAAGGTGGCGGCCGCTACCCGAACCGAAAAGCAGCAAACGACGCGCGATCTGGAGGAGCTCTACGAACGGTTTCCAATACTCGGTGAGCGCCGTACCTCGCGCGGCGGGAATCTCTCCGGCGGTCAGCAGCAGCAGCTTGCGATCGCCCGCGCCCTGCTCACCCGCCCGCAACTGCTGCTGGTGGACGAGCCCTCCCTCGGCCTCGCGCCGATCCTTGTCGAGCGCGTATTCGATTCCCTCGCGGCGTTGCGTGACGAAGGCGTCTCCATCCTCCTCGTCGAGCAGAACGCGCTGGCGACCATCGAGATGAGCGACCGCATCTACGTTCTCCGGCGCGGCGAGATCGCGCTGGAGGGCGAGGGCACCGACGCCACGATCAGGGCCGATATCGTCAAGTCCTACATCGATCAACTCGGTCTCGACGTGCAGACCACGTCGGCAGCCTAGGTGCCCCCGAGCGTCGCACGATGATCGCTCAGCACTTCGTCGATGCGATCAGCCTTGGCAGCCTCTATGCGCTCGCCGTGCTCGGCATCGCCCTGATCCTCGGCGTGATGAAGCTGATCAACTTCGCCCACGGCGACTTGATCATGGTCGGCGGCTATTCGATGGCGGCCCTCAGCCCCTACCCGTGGCCGCTGCTCATTCTCGGCACGCTCGCCACCACGACCCTGCTTGCGCTGCTCATGGAGCGGACGGCGTTCCGCCCCGTGCGCGGCGCAAGCGCGGCCACCCTGCTGATCACGTCCTTCACTGTGAGCTATCTCCTGCAAAACATCATGTCGGCAACGCTCACCTCGAACGCGCGGCCGGTGATGATGCCGATGTTCGTGCTCGAGCTGTTCAAGATCGGCGACGTGCGGATTCAGAAGCTCGGCGTCGTCACCGTTGCGGTGACGATCCTGCTCGTTGCGGCCCTGGCGATGGGTCTGAAATGGACCTCGATCGGGCTTCACATGCGCTCGGCGGCCGAGGATTTTCGGATGGCCCGGTTGCTCGGCGTTCGCGCGAACCGGGTGATCGCCGTCTCCTTCGCGATCAGTGGATTCCTCGCAGGCACGGTGTCGCTCATATTCCTCTCGCAGGTCGGCGCGGTGGTGCCGACGACGGGGATCAGCATCACGCTCGTGGCCTTTGTCGGCACCGTCGTGGGCGGCATGGGCAACCTGTCGGCCGCGACCGCCGGCGGCTTCCTCCTCGGTGTCATGACGGTCGTTTTCCAGATCGCGTTGCCCCTGGAACTCTCGCCGTTCCGGGATGCCTTCGTGTTCACCATCGTCATCGCGATCCTGCTGCTCCGCCCGCAGGGCCTTCTGCAGCGCCACAGCCGACGGCAGATTCTCTGATGTCCGTCCGCAAGCACGACCAGATAATGGCGGGGCTCACGCCCGTGGCGGGTCCGAGCCTGTTGGTCGTCGTCGTCGTGGCCATCGTGGCCGGCGTCGGCGACGCCGGGCTCAACCGCATTGCCACGCTCGGTCTGGTCAACCTGATCCTGGTGGTCGGCCTTTACACCTTCGTGGGCAACTCGGGCATCTTGTCCTTCGGGCAGATGAGCTTCATGGCGGTGGGCGCCTACATCTCGGGCGCACTGACCATCCCGCTCACCATGCGGAACGTGCTGCTGCCCAACCTGCCGGGGCCTCTCGGCACCGAGCTGCTGCCCACCGTGCCGGCGGTCATATTGGGGGCGGCAGTCGCAGCCGTCGTCGCCTTCATCGTCGCGATTCCGCTGATGCAGCTCTCGGGCCTCGCCGCCGGCATCGCCTCGCTCGCGGTGCTGCAAATCACCTACGTCGTCGCCAGCAATTGGAACGACATGACCGGCGGGGCGGCCTCGATGCCCGGCGTGCCGCGCACGACCGGTCTCTGGTCGACGCTGGTCTGGGCGCTCGCGGCCATCGCCGTCGCCTATCTTTTCCAGATTTCGCGCTTCGGACTGAGGCTCCGGGCAGCGCGGGAGGACCAGGGCGCGGCTGCGTCGATCGGCGTGAACGTGGTCTGGCACCGGGTCTTCGCCTTCTGCCTCAGCGCCTTCATCGTCGGCGCGGGCGGCGGCCTGCACATTCATTTCTTGGGTATCGGCAGCCCGGAGAGTTTCTACCTCGGGATCACGTTCATGACGCTCGCCATGCTCGTGGTCGGAGGCATGAACAGCCTGTGGGGAGCGGTCATCGGCACGCTTGTCGTCACCACGATCGGGGAGCTTCTGCTCCGCATCGAGCTCGCGAGCGGCGTGCTCAACCTCCGCGAGGTAGGGCTTGCGCTCGTCATGCTGGCGATCCTGATTCTCAGGCCCCGCGGCATCACGAGCGGGCAGGAGCTAGAATGGTATCGGGTGAAAGAGTGGGCCGGTTGGCGCCTCGTGAGAGGGCTGCCGGCAGAATCTCACCCCATGAAGCCGGGGAAGCGCTGATGAGCACGCGACATCGAGTGGCCGTTGACGTAGGCGGAACCTTCACGGATCTCGTGGCGGTGGACGCGGACGGCAATTTTCGTTTCACCAAGGTGCCGACCACGTATCCCGACTACCAGCGGGGCGTGGTCGATGCCGTGCGCGAGGCCGATGTCTCCTTCGAGGAGATGGAGATCTTCCTCCACGGTCTGACGATCGCGACAAACGCCGTGGTCGCACGCACCGGCGCGAGAACAGGCCTCGTCGGCACCAAGGGGTTTCGCGATCTCATCGAGATCAGGCGGGCCAACCGTCCCCGCGAAGGCATGTACGACGTATCGTGGGAACCGTCGCCGCCACTGGTGCCGCGCCGGGATCGCCTCACCGTCAGCGAGCGGGTCGACTATCTCGGTAACGTCCTGACGACGGTGGACGAAAGCGAGGCGCGCGCCGCGGGCCGGGCCTTCCGCAAGCGCGGCATTGAGTCCATCGCGGTCAGTTTCCTCAACGCCTTTCTGAACCCGGAGAACGAGCGCGCGATGGGGCGGATCCTTCGGGAAGAATGCCCGGACGCGTCGATCACGCTCTCGTCGGAGCTGATCCCCGTGATTTTCGAGTTCGAGCGCACCTCGACGGCGGTGGTCAACGCCTATCTTGAGCCGATCGTTCGGCGCTACATGGATCAACTCAGCAAGGAGTTCCGCGACGAGCGCTACGGCGGCGAAATTCTCGTCATGCAGTCCTCGGGCGGTGTGACCACGCCCGAGGGCGCCGGGCGTAACGCGGCGCGGACGATCATGTCGGGCCCGGCAGCCGGCGCTATCGCCGCCAAGGCGTTGGGCCAGCTCGCCGGCGTCCGCAACATCATCAGCCTCGACATGGGCGGCACGAGCGCCGACATCGCGACGATCTTCAAGGGGGAGATCCGGACAACCGAGGAGTCCAAGATCGATTTCGGCATTCCCGTGGTCTTTCCCTCGATCGATCTCATCACCATCGGCGCCGGTGGTGGCACCATCGCCTGGATCGACGAAGGCGGTGTGCTGAAGAGCGGGCCTGCCAGCGCGGGCTCGGCGCCGGGGCCCACCTGCTACGGCGCCGGAGGGACTGAGGCGACCAACACCGATGCCAACATGGTCCTCGGCGCGCTCAAACCGGAAGGGCTGGCCGGCGGCGCCATGAAGCTTCGGCCCGCGCTCGCACAAGAGGCCGTGCAGCGGATCGCCGAGCGCCTCGGCATGGATATCACCAAGGCTGCGAATGGTATCATCACGGTCTCCAACGCCAACATGGTCCAGGCCATGCGTCAGGTGACCACCGAGCGGGGCTATGATCCGCGCGAGTTCGCGTTGGTTGCATTCGGGGGCGCGGGGCCTCTGCACTGCGCCGAACTCGCCTTGCAGATGAGCATTCCCAAGGTCATCGTGCCACCGAACCCGGGGCTCACCTCGGCGCTCGGTCTGCTCTTTGCGGATGTCCGCTACGATTTCTCGAGAACGCGGATTTGCCGCGCCGATCAGCTGGATTGCGCCGAGATCGAAGCGGAGTTCGCGGAGATGGAGGCGACGGCCCGCGACATGCTGCGGGCATCGGGCTTTGACGACGGACGCATGCTTCTGCAGCGGATCGCGAACTTCAAGTACTACGGCGGCTTCGAGGCGGTCCCGCTTTCCGTCGCGATCGAGGGACGGCCGTTTGATCAGGCCGCCCTCGACACGGCGCTCGCCCGCTTCGCCTCCGAGCACGAGCGGGAATACAACTACGTGCTCGACGAGATTCCGGTGGAGCTCCAGCTCATCCGGCTCGTCGCCCACGGTCTGATCGACCGGCCGTCTCTCACGCAGAGCGACCGCACTGGGACGGCCGCCGCGGCCGAGACCGGCGCGCGGGATGTCTACTTCGAGGAGGAGAGCGGCTTCGTCTCGACCAAGGTATATGACCGCGACAGGTTGCTGCCAGGCGCGCAGCTTCTCGGGCCCGCAATCGTCGAGCAGATGGATTCGACCGTGCTGATCAGGCCTGGCATGAGCGCGGACGTTGACCACTACTTCAACCTCATCCTGGAGACGGGCGCAGCCTAGCAGGGCGCCCAACCCCTTCACGGAGGGCCGAGATGCAAGAGCAAATCCAGTTCACGGGCGAGAACGCCGCCGCCGGCGTCGACCAGATCACGTTCGAGGTGATTCGCGGCGCCCTGCAGGCGGTGTGCAACGAGGCCGGTATCGTCCTCATGAAGGGCGCCATGTCCATGGTCATCAATCAGGGGCAGGACTTCAGCGCTGCGGTCCTGACGCCGGACGGCGGGCTCGTCATGCAGGGCGAGGAGGACTTCCCCTGCTTCATCACCATGATGTCGCCGTCGACCAAGGCCTTCCTGAAGGAATGCCCGAAGGAGGACATGCGTCCCGGCGACGTTTACATCTGCAACGATCCCTACCGAGGTGGAACGCACAAGCCGGACGTGCGGATGCTCCGGCCGGTGTTCTGGGAGGGCCAGATCGTGGCCTTCGTCAGCAACTCGGGCCATTGGCCGGACGTGGGCGGGCAGACACCCGGCAGCTTCCCGGTAGACGCCTGTGACTCGATCGCGGAGGGCCTCTGCATCCCGCCGATCAAGATCGCCTCGGATGATGCCGTCGTGGAGGACGTCGAGAAGCTCATTCTCGCCAATCTGCGTCTGCCGATATCGTCGCGCGGCGACATCCGGGCGATGATCTCCTCGCTTCAGACCGGCGAGAAGCGGCTGCACGAGCTGTACGCCCGATACGGCAAGGAGACCGTTTCCGCGGTCATGCAGGAGTATATTCGATATTCGGAGCGACTGCTGCGCTCCGCCATTCGTGCGTTGCCCGAAGGCAGCTTCACCTGGACCGATTACATCGACGAGGACCCCGGAATCGCCGAGGCCGACAAGAAGATGATCAAGGTTCAGCTCACGATCAGGATCAAGGACGGTCGGCTGATCTACGATTTCAGCGAGTCGGACCCGCAGACCGCAGGCGGCGTCAATGCGCCGATCTCGATGACGATGTCGGCATGCTTCATCGCCACCAAGGCGATCTTTCCCGAGATTCCGGTCAATGAGGGCGTCTACGACGCCATCGACATCATCGCGCCGGAGGGCAGCGTCGTGAACTGCCGCTACCCGGCACCGGTGGTCGGCTGCCAGTCGGGGGCCTACCAAAAGATCGTCAACTGCGTGTTCGGCTGCTTCTCCCAGATAACGCCGGAGCGGGTGATCGCCTCCTCGCCCAGCTTGATCAATGTCGTGATCGGCGGTGTCGATACCAGGGAGAACTCGCCCATTAAGGGCACGCCTTACGTGTTCTACTGCTGGACCGAGGGTGGCTACGGCGCCCGCGCCACGCGCGACAACAAGTCCTTCATCGCTCTCTATGCGTCGGGCACGCGCAACCAGCCGGTCGAGATGTTCGAGCAGCAATTCCCCATCAGTTGGGAGAAGTACGAGCTCGCCGCGGACTCGGGCGGACCGGGAAAATATCGGGGCGGGCTCGGAATCGAGCGCGTCATCCACATGGATGGCGAGATCGGCACGGCCTCGGTCATGGGCGATGGCGAACGCAACGCCGGCTGGGGGCTGTTTGGCGGCAAGGCCGGCCACGGCCAGCGGCTGGTCCGCAACATGGGAAGCGCCGAGGAGTTCAATATCGGCATGTTCCGATCCGGCGCCAAGGTCCGCCAGGGCGACAAGATCGACCTCTGGTCAGGCGGTGGCGGCGGCTACGGCGATCCGCTGGAACGAGACCCTGCCGCCGTCATGGAAGACGTGAAGGATGGCTATGTGAGCATCGACGGCGCGCTTCACGACTACGGCGTGGTCGTCCGCGAGATCGACTGGGAGGCGCTTGAGTACGAGCTCGACCTCGATGCGACGCAAGCGGCCCGCCGAGAGATGAGAGCGGCCGCGGCCGAATAGAGAGGAGTCGCACGATGAGCGAGCACACTGGAATCGCGTTTCGCGAGGGCGCGTATCTTCCGGTCGAGGATCTTTCGATTTCCGTTCTCGATCCGGCCTTCAGCTGCAGCGATGTCGTCTTCGACGCCGTGTCGGTAACAGACGGCGCCTTCTTCCGCCTCGACGATCACATGGCCCGCTTCCGCGCGTCCTGCGACCACGTCTACATGACCTCGCCCTACTCCGACGCCGAGATGATGCACATCATGGCGCAGTGCGTGGATCGCGCGGGTCTCTCGGATGCGCTCGTCCTCGCGCTCTGCACCCGCGGCCGCTTCAGCGATGGCCGCGCCAAGGGCGACCCGCGCCTCTGCGAGAACGAGTTCATCGCCTACGCTGTGCCCTACTACACGACCGTGCCGGAATCCTGCGCGCAGAACGGCGTTCACCTCTGGGTCGCGGAAACACGCCGCGCGCCCAACGCCGCCATCGACCAACGGGCGAAGAACTTCAACCGCATGGATCTGACGCGCGCCCAGTTCGAGGCATTGAACGCCGGCGCCGATGCTCCGCTGCTTTGCTCGACCGAGGGCTACATTGCGGAGGGACCGGGCTTCAATCTCTGGCTCCTGCGGGGGCGTGAGGCGTTGACGCCGAGAGACAATCTGCTCGAGGGCATCACACGCAAGACGGTATTCGAACTCTGCACCGAGGCGGGTCTGGAGGCGAAAGCCACCGACCTCATGCCAGCCGATCTCGACGACGCCGACGAGATGTTCATCTGCTCGTCGGCCGGCGGGCTGATGCCCGTCACCCGTCTCAACGACAAGCCCATCGGCAACGGCGCGCCCGGCATGACCACGAGCCAGCTCCGCGATCTTTATTGGCAGAAGCGCGCCGAGGGCTGGTACACAACCGCTGTCGCCGACCTTGTGGAGCTGTCGCCGGCAGCTCACGCGGTCGCCGAGTAAAGCAGGAGGCCACTGAGCGTTGCCGGGCCGGGCATGCCGGCCCCAAGGCTAAGCGCCGCAATCGCTCTCAGCGCAGCACGAACGGGTTAGGCACTTCGCTCGCGGTGCTGATCCAGACGCTCTTCGTCTGCAGATACTCGCGGATTGCGTCGGCACCATTCTCCCGCCCCAGTCCGCTCATCTTGTAGCCGCCGAAGGGCGACATGAAGCTGATCGCCCGGTAGGTATTGACCCACACGGTGCCGGCCTGGAGGCGGTCGGCCATGGTGATGGCCCGGCGCACGTTCTGCGTCCACACGCCTGCGGCAAGGCCGTACATCACATCGTTGGCGATCTCGACCGCTTCGTCCTCGTCGCCGAAGCGGATGACCGAGAGCACCGGGCCGAAAACCTCCTCCTGCGCTATGCGCATGTCGTTAGTCACGTCATCGAAGATGGTCGGCTCGACGAACCAGCCGTCGCCGCATTCCGGCCGCTGAGCGGCGTGCCCCCCGAGCACGCAGGTGGCGCCCTCGTCCTTGGCGATATCGATGTAATTCAGGACTTTTTCGTACTGCGGCGGGGTTGTCACCGGACCGACCTGCGTCTCCACGTCCATCGGATCGCCCATGCGCGCCGTCTTGGCGGTCTCCAAGAGCCTGTCGACAAACTCGTCGTGAACACGCTCATGCAGCAGTAGGCGTGAACCCGCGACGCAGGTCTGCCCCGTCGCTGCGAAGATGCCGGAGATCGCCCCCTTCACCGCATCTTCGAGGTCCGCATCCTCGAACACGATGTTGGGAGACTTGCCGCCGAGCTCGAGGGTGACCCGTTTGAGACTGGACGCCGCCGTCTCGTAGATGTGCTTGCCGGTTGCGCTGCCGCCGGTGAAGGCGACCTTGGCCACGTCGGGATGCGAGATCAGGGCTTCGCCGACTTCCCGGCCATAACCCGTGGCCACATTGAGGACACCTGGCGGGAAGCCGGCCTCTTCGACGAGTTTGGCAAACTCCAGCGCAGACGCCGAGGTGAATTCAGACGGCTTGAGCACGACGGTGTTTCCGGCGGCCAGCGCCGGCGCCAGCTTGTAGGCTGCCAGGAGAAGCGGGGAATTCCACGCCGTAATCGCCACCACCACGCCGAGCGGCTCATGGCGGGTGTAGTTGAACATGTTGGCCTTGTCGGTGGGGATGACGGCGCCTTCGACCTTGTCCGCCAGGCCGCCGAAATAGTAGTACCACTGCGGGACGTACTTGAGCTGAACGCTCATCTCGTTGATGAGCTTGCCGTTGTCGCGCACTTCGACGGCCGCAAGACGTTCAGCATCCCGCGCCACCAGATCGCCGAGACGGCGCAAGAGAGCACCCCGGCTCGTCGCATTCATGCTGGGCCAGTCGCCGCTCGTAAACGCCGCTTTGGCCGCGGCGACCGCGCGGTTCGCGTCCTCATCATTGCCGCGCGGGATAAGCGCCCACGGTTTGCCGTCGTAAGGATTGTCGGACTCGAGCCACGCGGCCGAGAGCGGATCGACCCACTTGCCGCCAATGTACATCTGGTATTTCTCAAGCTGCGACATCGTCATCTACCTTTCTGCTGAGGCGCGTGAGCCGATCTGCAATAAGCTGGTAACAGGCCGCTGGTAACAGGCCGCTGGCGTGGCGCACGCGTTGCGGCTTGGGTCAGGCCGTGCTGGCCGAACCCATACCCACTTCTCTTCCTCCAGCCGGTCAGGACGAGATGGGCTGCGGCGGAACGCGACCAGGCCGGGGATGATACCTTCGAAAGGCTTATCCCCTTACATCCGGCTTCTCCATATGTGGGGTGCCGGATCGCTGGGCACTTTACGGGCAACCCATTGAGACACGGAAGGAACTGCGACCGTGTCGGATACCGCCGCCGAGGTGGCCGGTACAACATGTTGGGGAACCGGAGCCAGAGGGATAAGCCTTACCTTCGATTTGGCCGTCTACCCCAGTCACATTCCTGCCGACCGAGGCGCCCGTGGCGAAAAGCGTACCGCAGACGGTGCTGAACTTGGTCCACCCCAGCATTGCGATCAACAGCTTGGCTCCCCGATGTGATTGCTGCGTTTATTTCCTTGGGCTAACGTTCATCCATGAGTTCAGGTGATTCTTTTTCTCGCGGCCGTTACGGCACTTTTCCGGAATCAAGAGCGACGGCATACCAAAAGTGGCGGTTCAAGGTTCGAATACATGTTGCCAACATCGTTTCACTATTGTGTGGTCCGCTTTTGCGTTCTCTTCGCAAAGTATCGGAAGACGCCGAGCTGGCGTTGATTGAAGAGGCTTGCAAGACGGCAGGCTTTGATGTCGTTCGTCCGCTTAGAATTCCTCGCGGATACACGATTGCTGGTCTGGCCGAAATTCCAGGCAGCCCTGAAATAACAAGGTTTGTGTTTCGAAATGAAGCCGGGGAACAATTCCTGATGGAGCAGCGCAAGGCTTGGCTCCGCTTGGAAGAGGAAGTTACATCGGCTCGAGTTCCGTTCGCGAGAATCAAGGTTAGCGGAAACGACAGCTATATCATATTCGGATTTTACGGCGGTGAACCCATAGATCACGCCTATTGGTTCAATCAGTTATCGATCGCTTTTGAAGTTGAAGACGTCGTTGTAGAATTGCGTGAAATCAAAACCAATCAGAAGGGCATGAAGTTATGGGTGATATTGCATTTTGTAAGGAGTTTAGTGAAGTAAGGAGAGTGCGTCGCTCAAATGCCCTCCTGGTGCCGCCCCCGAGATCGATCCCGGCAGGCTGGCTGAGGAACCAGATACGAGGGCATCTTCGTGCCACGCTGCGACGTCACCCACCCATACCATAGCCGTGCTGCGCTAACGCGACCAGCTCCCGGAAGAGCATGCCCCGGCTTGCCAAGGCACCCCCGGCATACCTGGCCCGGCTTGCGGTGATAAGCGCCACCGCCGACACATAACCATATGTAATCAAATGCCTTTTACGATCACAGTCGAAGATGGCCGCTTTGCAATAGAGGTTTGAAGGTGATACGATACGGTTGCACAGATTTTTATCAACCCAGGGGAGGATTAGATCATGTCGGAAAAAACAACCAATAAGAAGGACCAAGGCGTCAAGAAGCATACGCGGCGGGAGGTCTTGACCAAGGCATCCGGGGCAGCCGCTGCAACAGTTGCTGCGGCGACCATTCCCCGAATTACGTATGGCGATACCAAGAAGTTCAAGGTGGCGATTATTCTGCCCAGCTTTGATCAGCAACGCTGGAAAGCAGCCGATGGAGAGTACTTTAACCGTCGTGCTGAAGAGCTGGGAATGGAACCGTTGCCCCTAATTTCCTCCAATAGCGATCCCATTCTTCAGGCAAGCCAAGTAGAAAATATGCTGACTCAAGGCATCGATGGGCTTGCGCTGGTTCCCGTTGATATCGATGCGGCGGTCGCCAGCGTTCGAAAGTGCAATGATGCGGGCGTTCCGGTCGTTTCGGAGAACTACATTATCCCGAATGTGGAGCTGGCCGGCATCGCCGCCCGAGATGGAGTCGAGCTTGGCCGCATGCTTGGCCGCGCTGCCACGGCGGCTGCGCCGGAGGGCAACTACGTTTTCACCAATGGCGACATCGGCACCGACATCGCCCGGCTGAAACACCAGGGCATCATGGAAATTATTCAGCCGTTCGTTGACAGTGGGGCCATAACAATCGTCCACGACCAGTACATGCGCGCTTGGTCGGGCGAGTTGGCACGCAAGCAGGTCGAGCAGGCACTGACCGCAAACGACAATAACATCGCTGCGGTCGCGTGCTCCTGGGATGGCGGCGCATACGGCGTGATCGAGGCACTGCGCGCGCAAGGGCTGGCCGGCAAGATTCCCGTGACCGGTGAAGATGCGGAGCCTCAGGCACTCAAGCTGGTCCTCGCAAAAGAAACGCTCGTCACGGCCTGGACCAAGTTTGACTTGATGGGCTCTCGGGCCGCCGATCTTCTCTATGAGAAGCTGGCAGGTCTCCCCAGTAGTGCCAATTCCACCTATAACAATGGGTGGGGCGACGTTCCCTGGGATAAGATCGACATTGTCAACGTGACGATCGACGGCACGGAGCCGGACTCCATTTCGGTTTCCGAGTTTGCGGATGCCAACCCATGGTGGGTGACCCGGGAAGAACTGGGGATTTAGGATACGGTTTCCGAAGACTCGGTCGCTTGGGTTGCTTCGCCGACCTGAGGCGATCTTTGGAATGGATCGCGGGTTCCCTATAGTGGACCCGCGATCTTTTCCGATTTGCGAATTCGCTCATGCTCTCCAAGTATTGTCGTTGAACGAAATTCCGGCCAAACTTAGCATGAAGCGACTCACATCCTACCTAGAAGAGTAGGACAAGCAGGCTTCATGCGATTCCCTAGCCTTTTCTTCGTAAGCGGACGGATCCCAGTCGCGCAGCTGCGCGCCCTGACCCTCGTCGGAGTCCTCGTCGGTGTCTGGATCGTGTTTCAAGTTCTGACCGACGGACTGTTCCTGTCTCCACGAAATCTGACGACACTAACAATCCAGGTCGCAATCACCGCGATTCTAGCCGTTGGCATCGTCATGGTGATGGTACCAGGGCACATTGACTTATCCATAGGCTCTGCAGTGGCCTTTACGGGCGTATTTGCGGCGTTGCTTGTCGATCCCGTAAGGGGTTTGGGCTTTACCACGGACCCATTGTTAATTTGCGCGATTACCATAGGACTTGGACTGCTCATCGGCATGTGGCAAGGCTTTTGGGTTGCCTGGATGGGTGTGCCCGCCTTCATTGTGACTTTAGCAAGCCTCCTCGCGCTTCGCGGCGCCGCATTGACCATAACCGGAGGCTCGACCGTTACCCATAATGGCCTCCTGACGTTTCTTGCTGCTGACTTTATTTCCGCGTCCTGGACCGCGATTGCAATGGCCGTTGTCGTTTCTGGCTATAGCATAACCAAGTATTTCGACTGGCGGGCGCGGTCTCGCATTGCCGACCCGAATCGACCTCTGAGCTTTTTCGCTGCCGCAGGTCTGCCGGTGCTTTTGATGGGATTGCTCGCGATCGCCGTAACCGGAATCGCCTTCTCATATCGGGGGACGCCAGTATCGATTGCGATACTCGGAGCAGTCATAGCCATTGTTACCTTCCTGATGGCGCGCACGGTCTTTGGCCGACGCCTCTATGCGATTGGCGGCAATCCCTCTGCGGCGATCTATGCAGGCATCAATACCAAGTGGAATGTCTTCGCCGCGTTCACGCTAATGGGCTCACTCTATGCAATGGCTGGCCTGATTCTCGATGGCCGCGTTGGTGTTGCCGTTCCCAATGCCGGCATTGCGCTGGAGCTCGCCGTCATTGCCTCAGCGGTCATCGGGGGCACCAGTCTTTTCGGCGGCATCGGTACACCGCTGGGGGCGGTTATTGGCGCCTTGCTCCTGGAAAGCCTCAACAATGGAATGGGGCTTATGAACATAGACACTAATTACCAGATGATTGCCAATGGATTGGTCTTGCTCGTTGCTGTTTACCTCGACAAGCGTGGCAGAGCCTCCGGGCGATGAAAGCGGCTTTTTGAGTTCGTTGACGGGCAATAGAGGAACGCGTGCAGATGAACTCCCCGAAGGCAGCGAAGGCAGGCGTTGCCGATATGCCGCCCCCTATTGTCGAAGGAGGCATTCGCTTTCTTCTGGGTGGGGATCGCTTTGTTCTGGTCGAGGTTGGCGAAGGGATGGAATTGTCGTTGAACATCAAGGTCATTCAGCTGGCCAAGCGGATTATGGACGAAAAGATAGAAGGGATCATCGAGACCCTCCCGATGTTTGTCTCCGTTCTCATTCACTATGATTCTCTTGCCTTGTCTCCGACTCGTCTCAGGAGTGTTGTTGAGACAGTGTGGAACGAAATGGCGGACGAAGTCGACATGACCTTGGCTTCGCGCCTGATGGAGCTCCCGGTTTACTATCGTGATCCGCTCACTCGGGAATGTGTCGAGCAATACAACAGGCAAATTGCTCCAATGGAAGATAACCCAACCTATGTTGCTCGAATTAATGGGCTTAGCGGGCCCGAAGAGCTGGTGCGACGTCATTCAAGCACACAACACTGGGTGGCGGGCATCGGGTTTTATGCCGGAACTCCTGAATTGCTGCCGCTGGATCCACGGGTCACGCTGACAGTGCCCAAGTACAATCCGCCGCGACTTTATACAGTGGCCGGCGCGATTGGCGTCGGGGGCGGTTTCACGTCGATTTACCCCGTGGACTCACCAGGGGGCTATTACATCATCGGCCGGACGCCAACTCCGATCTACAGCTTGGACACCCGTCTCGTCCCGTTCAGGGAGAAGGCAACGCTCCTGGAGCCCGGCGATCGCATCAAGTTTCGCCCAATATCGTCCGAGGAAAACGAGTTCATTGAGGCGCAGGTGAAGGCAGGCACGTACCGCTATTTGATATGGGGCTACGAGGTTTTTTCGTTTTCGCGCTATGAAGACTGGCTTGCAGGTTTGGACCGTTCTGCCGACCACATATGATTGATGGCACAGCGATGTCGAACTCGATCCGCGTCTTAGAGCCCGGTCTGCAAACCTGCATCCAGGATTATCCTGGGCGGATCGGCTACTGGCGGGTAGGGATTCCATTATCGGGCCCCATGGATGCGGCCGCCTTTAAGCTTGCCAATCTCTTGGTCGGTAATCCGCCAACTGCCGCGGCATTGGAAGTCCAATTTGTCGGGGTAAAACTCGAGTTTCTCGGTGATGCAGTCATCGCATTGACGGGCGGAGACTGGCAGCCCCTTCTGGATGACGAGCCGATTCCGCTCTGGGAAACTGTCAGCGCGCGGTCGGGGCAGATCTTGGCGTGCCCTTGGGCCCGAACAGGAGCACGGCTCTACATCGCCATCGCGGGAGGTTTTGAAGCGGAGACAATACTCGGCAGCAAATCCGCATTTCCGTCGGGTTTCGGCGGTGCGGGACCTCTCAAGGCCGACGAGCTGCTTAGCTTCGGCACTGCAGCGGCGGCAACCGAATGCCGGGTCAAAGCCGCGGGGCGGCCCACCTATCCGAACGAGTGGTCTGTAGAGGTTACGGTGGGTCCTCATTTCGATTGGCTCGATTCGAACGGGCAGGAAACCCTCCTCGACGGGCCATGGAAGATTACCGGCCGAAGCGACCGAACCGGGATGCGCCTGAAGGGGCCTCAGCTGACCTTTTCGAGGCGAGCTCTGGACAAGGATCCCCAGCATGGGCCCGATCCCACCAATGTCGTAAGCGCTGGTTACCCATTGGGGGCGGTCAATCTGTGCGGCGATACACCGATCATTCTGCCGGCAGACGCTCCGACCATGGGGGGCTTCATAAATCCTGTAGTGGTGGTGTCTGCGTCGCTCTGGAAAATTGGTCAGGCCCGGCCCGGACAGATCTTGCGGTTCAAACTGATCGGCATCGAAGAGGCAATTGAGCTTCGGCGACAGTTTGAAGAACTTACCTCGCCAGCAAGCATTGAAACGATCCCTGCTCAGGGCGGGGAGCGCAATACCAGTCGCGGCGGGAACTCCGAAGATGTATGAACCACAAAACCAATCAGCAGTAGAGCGGGTTTCTGGTCACGAGCACTCTGTCATCTTGACCGCGGATGATATCAGCAAGAACTTTGAAGCGACCCGCGCCCTGGACCATGTCACAGTTGAATTCCGGCGACACGACGTGCATGCGGTTGTGGGTGAAAATGGTGCAGGAAAGTCAACTCTGGTGAAAGTGATTTGTGGAGTTTACGGAGTCAACACATATGACGGAGAACTTCGTCTCGAAGGTAAGAGGCTCAATACTCACAACATCTCGGAAGCTGAAGCCGCAGGAATATTCCTCGTTCCGCAAGATCTTCAGGTCGTGTCTGAACTCAGCGTTGCAGAAAACATCTTCCTTAATCGCGAGCCGCACCGCTTCGGCATAGTCGACTGGAACAGAATGCTCGGCGATGCCAAGAAGCTAATCGACGATTTTCGTATTGATTGCAGCCCCACCGACTCGATGAGGAGCTTGTCTGCCGCCAAACAGAAGCTCGTCATTATTACGAGAGCGATGGCACGTGGTGTCCGCGTGCTTGCGCTGGATGAGCCGACGGCGGCGCTGACGGAAACGGAAACACAAGTGCTATTCGATTACGTCCTTGAACTGAAGAACCGCGGCATTTCGATCATCTACATTTCGCACCGGCTGGACGAGATCGCCAGTATCGCCGATCGCATTACCGTGCTCCGGGATGGTCGCGTGGCTGATCACCTTGACCGTGGCGACCCGGTAGAGGTGACTCAGCGCGTCGTGCGGGCGATGGTAGGACGGAGCGTCCAACTGGAAAGCAGAACGGGCTATGAGCGCGGCAAGGAAATGCTGTCCATCCAGGACCTATCGTTGGCGCCTCTCAATAGGCTAGGCCCGGCACAGCTGTCGACGGTTACGCTGTCAATTCATGCCGGAGAAATCTTAGGCGTATTTGGCTCGGTCGGTTCTGGAACCGACGCTTTGGTTGGCAGCTTGCTGGGTATGAGCCATGTTCATCCGACGGGGACTATTTCCGTTGATGAAAAATCTGTGAGTATCGGAGCTCCTAGTGAGGCGATCAGGGCCGGCATTGGGTATGTGCCGGCAGATCGCGGCAAGGACGCGATATTTCCGGTATTGACGGTCGCGCAGCACATTACGCTGCTCATGCTTTCCGATGTTTCGGCCGGAGGCGTGCTGAAGCCATCTGGCGAAGCAACGCTCGCGAAGTCATATGTCGATCGATTCAGAATTAAGATCAGCTCAACGGATGATCTCATCGGCCAACTGAGCGGCGGTAATCAGCAGAAGGTCGTGATCGCGCGCCTTCTGGCCAGCGATCCGGACATCTTCATATTTCATGATCCGACCCAAGGTGTCGATATCGCCACCAAGAAAGAGGTTTACGACGTAATCGACGAGTTGGCAAAGGAAGGAAAAGCGGTGATGGTGGTATCTTCGGACCTTGAGGAGATATTTCTCACCGCAGACAGAATAGTTGTATTGCGAGCGGGCGCCGTGGTGGGAACTTACAAAACCGCGGAAACGACGGAAGAAGAGGTCTTGGCTGCTGCGACGGCCGATACCCTGGCAAGCCAGTAAGAAGATGAATAAGGGGCCAGGGCCACAGCGGTTCAGAGGACCGAGTCTCATACGGGTTGACCCAGCCCTCAAAGCGTCGTGCATCTAAACCCATCTTTGCCATTTTGGCGCGCGCCTGCGACCTAAGTAGTTGCGATGATGGGCTGATTTTCTGGCCCATCTGGGATTATGGCACTACGTTTGTGCGCTCATCGCGACACTCCCGGGAGCACCGCCCGGCGCCTGTGGGGATCCACCGTGAGGCCCGCCGCCTGCGCGATGACGCGCGCCTCGGCGTCGGGTTGAGCATCCTGGCGGATGACGATGCGGTTTCCGTCCACCTCCCGGATGGTGGAGGTGAGACGCACCCAGCCCGCGAGCTTGTCGCGGATCGTACTCCAGCGGTCATGCAAGCCGTGCGCCGCCAGACGGGTTCGCAGCAGATGAACCGCGTGGTAGGCGAGGACGGCGATGAACAGGTGGGCGGCGATGCGCGAGGTCTTGGAGTGCCAGACCGGGCGCAGGCCGATTTCGGATTTCAGGCTGCGGAAGGTGGCCTCGAGCTCTGTGAGCTTCCAGTAGGTTCGGACCACGGTTTCAAGATCCCACTCGACGTGGCTGGTGCGCAGCACATAGATGCCCGCTTGGCGGTCGCGCTCGGCATGGAGAGCGTTGCGCCTCCAGCGGACCGCACTGGCCCGCCCCTTCTCTCCGGGCTCGACCTCGATGTCGTACTGACGGTGGACGCGCCTGTACCTTTCCTTCAGCCGGCCCAGCTTCTCCATCACCTTGGTGAACTGCTTGATGTGGTTCTTCTTCGACAGCCCGCCATGCAGGGCGCGCAGGGCGTCCTCGAAGTTGTGACGCTGACGGGCGAGCACGGCCTCGTCCTTCTGCTGGCGCTCATGGCTCCAGACGCACAGGTGCGCTTCGTCGTCCCCTGCCGCGAGACGCCAGGCGCGGGCATCGTGGCCGGCCCGGGTTTCGAAGGCGGCATCGGCTTCGCGCCCGGGCGGCGCCGAGACGCCGCGGCGAACGGTGATCCAGTGATAGCCGCCCGCCCGCAGCCAGGCGAGGTTGGCCTCGGTGGAGATGCCGGCGTCCATGATGACCGTGGGCCTGGGGGCGTTGCTGCCGCGCGCTTGGCATTCCAGCCGCCCGATGGCGTCGGCGAGAGTGGCCGGCTCGGAGATGTTGCCGGGCAGGATCTCGCTGTGCTGCGGAAAGCCGGCCTGGTTCAGCGACAGGGCCAGGGTCACGATCGGACAATCGTCACGCCTCTGCTTCGAGCGCCCGAAGCGGGCCAGCGCGGAGCTGGGCCGTCCGGTCATATGGGTGTTGGTCAGGTCGAAGAAGACGATGGTGTCGGGGATGCCGAAGAGATCGCGCTCCCGGGCGCACAGCGCCTCTTCAAGCGCCGCGCGGTGACGCCACAAGAGGTCGCCGATGCGGTAGAGCTTGCTGAGCGTGAGCGACTTGCCGCTGTCGACATCGAGCAACTCCAGGGTCGCGCTGTTCGCGCTCAGCCAGCGGAAGGCCTCGCGCTCGCTGGAGGGATGGATCATGCGCGCGACCACCAGTGCCGCCGCGATGCGTGCGTCGCGCTCACTTGCGCCCAGCCTCTCCAGCGTCTCGATGAAGCGAAGGTCGTCAAGCGCGGCGAGAGCCAGGCGCTCGCAGCCCACCGAGCGGACCTGTTCGTGGGAGAGGCTATCGAGACGGACCGTGGCCAGGTCGCTCTCGTCCCCGGGCCGCGACGCGCCGAGATCGCGGGCGTGAAGCCGCCGTACGACGTCCTCGGCGACGGGGCGCAAGGCGGCATCCGGCTCCAGCAGCGGCTCGCTGCCGGCGAGAAGGGTTTCGATCAGAAGCGCCAATTCGCGCCATTGCTCCTCGGGCACACCGAAGTCGGCGCCGAGATTGAGGAGCGTGACCTGGCGCACCCTTCCGCCGATGCGTTCGCTGCGCACGAGGCGGTAGGTGGCATAGCGCTCGCCACCGTCTCCGCGACCGGTGAGGGTTTTGCGAATGAACATGGCGGCAGGGTCACGGACAGTTTGCGGACTGTCAAGGAGCGCCGGCCCACAGACCAAAGATTATGGCACTACAATGGACTTCCCAAAACACAATCCAACAAAATCAGTGCCTTAGATCCCAAAGGCTACCCAAAATCAGGCCTTCGGGACCGAAAAGTGGCAAAGATGGGTAAAGAGGAGGGCGCTGTTATGGAGGGGGGTGCCGATCCTTCCTCGTCTTCGGGTTCGGGTCGTTTGAGAGTGCTCGGTTTCCAATACAGGACTCAAAGACAACCACGCAGAGCCTTTGCGCAACCCCAAGAGAAGTCGCGCGTGGGGGCAATACGTAACGCCGTCTCTCTATACCTCGCTACATCTCATTAGATCCCATGCCATCCCAAGATTAGTTGGTCGCTACGGCTCGGCTTGGGCTACGTACAACGAAGACGCAACCAACCTTGTGACTCTCTCCGTCCCTAGGGCGGAGAGGGTCGGGGTGGTGGGGGACAGCGTGTCAGCCGACCCCGATCAGCAGGTCTTCCAGTCCTTCGCGGCCTCCAGCGCCGCTGCGACCTGCAGCACCTTCGCGTCCTCGAAGTGGCGGCCCACGATCATGCAGCCGATGGGCAGGTCATCGCGGACGCCGCACGGCACCGAGATCGCCGGATGCCCCGTCACATCGAACTGGCAGGTGTTGTGGATCATGTCCAGCGTACGAATGATGCGCTCCTTGAGCGGCGCGTCGTTGTCGGGAATCGGCGTCGGCAGGATCGCCGTGCTGGGCATCACCAGCACATCGCAGGATTCCAGCAGGTCGTCGTAGCTCTGCACGATCTGGCCCCGGATGTTCTGCGCCTTGGCGTAGTAGCGGCCGTAATAGTCCGACTGCATGTACTCGCCGAAGAGCAGCACGTATTTCACCATCACGCCCATGTCGTTGGGCCGGGCGCGAAAGCCCTTCGCCACGTTGTCGAGCAGCTGGGTGTTGTAGAAGCCCCGCCAGTTGGTACCGGTGTTGTTGCCCTTGAGCATGACCGCCTGCGCGCCCTCCACGCACATCGGCACCCAGACGTGGTAGGCATCCTCGTGGCGCGGGTTGGAGACCTCGGTCACCTCGGCGCCAGCTCCCGCAAGACGCTCGACGGCGGCGCGCACGCTGTCCGAGACCACCTTGTCGCCCGGCGGCAGCCCGGTGTCGCCCCAAGTCTCCTCGCCGGCGCCCTGATCGAAGCCCTCCTTCAGCACGCCGATCTTGATGCCCTTGCAGCCCGCATCGAGGCCGGTGACGTAGTCCATGTCCAACCCCGGCGGAATCAGCCCCCGCTGGCGCGGATCGAGTGGATCCTCGCCGGCGATGGCGGTGAGCATGCGGGCGGCATTCTCCACCGTGTCGGCCATGGGGCCGAGGTGGTCCATGGTCATCTCGATCATCATGGCGCCGGTGTAGGGCACGAGGCCGTAGGTCGGCTTCAGGCCGACGATGCCGCTCCAGCTCGCCGGGATGCGGATCGAGCCGCCTTGGTCGCCGCCGATGGTCGCGTCGACATCGCCGGCCGCAACCGCGGCGCCGTTGCCGTTGGAGGACGCGCCGGTCGAATGGGTCGGCTTGTGCGGGTTGCGCACGGGGCCGTATGCCGAGGTGTGGCTGCCACCGGAGAACGAGCAGTCCTCGCTGTTGGTCTTGCCGAGGATGGTCCCGCCGGCATCGAGCACGCGCGTCACCACCGTGGCGTCGATGTCGGGGATGTAGCCTTCCATCCCCTTGGCGCCGTTGATCATGGGGAAGCCAGCGACGCAGATTGCATCCTTGATGCCGACCCGCTTGCCGGCAAGCACACCGTCCGCCGCGCCCTTGATCTCGCCCTTGACGTACCAGGCGTTGTACGGGTCCTCCTCGGGACCCGGCCGGTAGGAACCGGCGCGTGGATACTTAACCGGCGGCTTGGTCTCCTGCATCGCGTCGAGACGGCGGTAGCTCTGCAGCGTGCCCGCCATCATCTCGCTGTAGAGGTCGGCGTCGGCGTCGCTCATCGTAAAGCCGAACGACTCGGCCAACTCCTGAACCTTCTTGGCGCTCGGCGGTACTGGACCTGTCGGCATTCTGCTCTCCCTTGCTTCCCAAGGCCGCTGGACGGTGCCCGAACGGCGCGCCGCATTCTAGCCCGGACCATTCTTCGGGGTCATGGTTCGACGGGTGTGGCATAAGACCGGGTAAGCATGGCGAAGGGCTGCTTTCTATTGCCCGCCGCGAGAATCGGGATAATGTTGCGACGCCGTGACACCAAATCCTGCAATCCGAGTCGTTAGGCGCGCGTTCGCGACGGTTGCTCCGCTCCTCGCGGCCACAGCTCTGTGGGCGTCGGCGGTGGGGCCGGCGGCGACGGCCGACCTGCTGGCCGAAGGCGCTGCAGCCTTCGAGGCCGGCGACTATGCCGAGGCGGCACAAATCTGGCGCCCGCTCGCCGAGGACGGCGACGCGCTGGCGCAGTTCAACCTGGGCCTCCTCCACGAGACCGGCCGGGGCGTGACCGAGGACCCTGCCGAGGCTGCCGGCTGGTACGAACGGGCCGCTAGGCAGGGCATGGTTCGGGCGCAGTACAATTTGGCGCTGCTTCACCAGGTTGGGCGCGGCGTGGCGCAGGACGTGGCGCAGGCGCTCTTCTGGCTCGAAGTCGCGACGCGACTCGGCGAGGGTACGGAGCGGGAGCAAGCGGCCGACGCCGCCGCCCAACTGACGCCACTGCTCGAGGAAGATGAGCTCGAGGCGGCACAAGCCCGCGCCAGTGCCTTCACGCCGAGCCCGGAGGAAGCGCCGGTCCGGTCGGCGGCAGCCACCTTGATTCTCTCCGAGCGCCAGGTCGAGACCTTGCAGCGGCGCCTTGCCGCCCACGGCTACGACCCGGGGCCGGCGGACGGCATTCCCGGCGAACAGACTCACAGCGCCGTGCGCCGCTATCTCGCCGACCGGGGCCTGGATTGGCCCGAGGGCGAGCTCCTGACCCAGCGCCTGCTGGACCTTGTCGCGGAGCCCTAGACCGGAAACCTCCCGTCGTCGCGCCCGCACTACGTGGCGCGCGGCGCGCGGCGGGTCACCAGAAAGAGGCCGGCGAAGAGCAGCGCGAGCGCGCCCCAGATGTAGACGCTGTGGCTCTCGGCCAGAATCAGAATTCCCCAGCCGATGCCCGCCAGCGTGGCGACATAGTTCTGCGTCGAGAAAAAGACCGGCCCGGCGCGCCTGACGATCTCCAGGAGCAGATAGAAGAACGCGGCGTTGATCAGAACGGCGCCGATCTGTGCCCAGTCGGCATCGCTCATCGGGCCGGAGAAGAACCACCACTGCCCACTCCCCGCCATGAAGGGGAAGACCATGATGGACGAGGCGAAGAGAAGTCCGCTCCCCGTGGTGAGCGAATCGCCGTCGGCCGGCGCGAGGCGGGCGGCCGCGATCGTACCGGAGGCGTAGCTCACCGGGACCAGCAGGCTGAGCAGCACCCAGCCGGCCATGCCGGGTTCGGGCAGGCTTGTCTCCGGCAGCACCACCAGCAGAACGCCGGCGAGCCCGAGCGAGATGCCGCCGATCCGGAGCCAGCGAAAGCGATCCATCGCGAGCGCCAGCGCCAGGATATAGGTGATGGTCGGGCTGAGCGTGCCGCCCAGGCTGATCACCCCGGCCGGCAGCTTGGGCGCGATGAAGGCCATGAGAACGAAGGGAAAGGCCAGCGTGAAGAAGCCGATCACGAAATAGGCCCTTATATGGGGCCAACTCAGGCGCGGGCGCCGGCGGAACGCGCCGGCAAGCAGCAACAGCACGAGGCCGCCGCCGAGCGTCTGCCAGAAGACATAGGCGAAGAACGGAATGCCCCCGGTGACGGCGATCTTGTTGGCCGAGAAGATCAGCCCGAAGGTGCCGCCGCAGACGATGAGGAGCGCGAAGGAGACGAGCTGGTGACGACGCGACGGCGGCGATTCTGGTGCGGTCGTCGCTTCACCGGGCGCCATGTCGCTCACCATGCCGTTGCCGAGAGACCATAGCACGCGGCCGGGAGACGGCCCGAACGCCAGTCCATAGCGCTGTCGTCCGCCCTATTATACAATCAGATCAATGGGTTATGAGAAATTGGGTTCGTTTTGCAAATTTGTATTTTTCGCGGCGCCTCTTTGACCTCAGCGCTTAGATATCCAGGAAGCTCCGCAGCTTGCGGGAGCGCGACGGGTGCTTCAGCTTGCGCAGCGCCTTGGCCTCGATCTGGCGGATGCGCTCGCGGGTGACGGAGAACTGCTGGCCGACCTCCTCGAGGGTGTGGTCGGTGTTCATGCCGATGCCGAAGCGCATGCGGAGCACGCGCTCCTCCCTTGCGGTGAGGCTCGCGAGCACCCGCGTGGTGGCCTCGCGCAGGTTGGACTGGATCGCCGCATCCACCGGCAGCACCGCGTTCTTGTCCTCGATGAAGTCGCCGAGGTGGCTGTCCTCCTCGTCGCCGATCGGCGTCTCCAGGCTGATCGGCTCCTTCGCGATCTTCATCACCTTGCGCACCTTGTCGAGCGGCATGCCGAGCCGCTCGGCGAGCTCCTCGGGCGTGGGCTCCCGCCCGATCTCGTGCAGCATCTGGCGCGAGGAGCGCACCAGCTTGTTGATCGTCTCGATCATGTGCACGGGGATGCGGATGGTGCGCGCCTGGTCGGCGATGGAGCGCGTGATCGCCTGGCGGATCCACCAGGTGGCATAGGTCGAGAACTTGTAGCCGCGGCGGTACTCGAACTTGTCCACCGCCTTCATCAGGCCGATATTGCCCTCCTGGATCAGGTCCAGGAACTGCAGGCCGCGGTTGGTGTACTTCTTGGCGATCGAGATCACCAGCCGCAGGTTGGCCTCGACCATCTCCTTCTTGGCCTGGCTGGCATCGCGCTCGCCCTTCTGAACGATGGCGACGATCCGCTTGAATTCGGTGGGCTCCAGCCCCGTGTTCTGGACCACCGCCATGATGTTTTTGCGGAGGGCCACGATCTCGGGGCGCTTCTCCTTGGCGAAGCGCTTCCAGCCTTCGTCCTTCAGCCGCCCGACGCGGGAGAGCCAGCGCGGATCGAGCTCCCGCCCCACATAGTGCTTCAGAAACTTCTCGCGCGAGACGCCGCTCTTGATGGCGAGGCGGAGCAGCCTGCCCTCGTGGTTCATCAGGCCCCGGTTGAGGCCATAAAGCTCGTCGACCGCCGCCTCGATGCGATTGTTGTTGAGCCGCACGCTCTGCATGAGCTCCACAAGCTCGCGCTTGAGCCGGTTGTAGCGCCGGGTTTGGGACTCGGTCAGCGTCTCGTTCTTCTGCGCGAGCTCAAGGCGTATGTCCTGGAGCCGTCGAAATTTCTTGTAGGCGACCGCGATCGCGTCGAAGGTCTCGATGACCTTGGGACGAACTGCGGCCTCCATCGCCGAGAGGGAGACGTTCCCCTCGTCGAAGTCCTCCTCGCTCTCGCTCTTCTCGGCGCCGTCCGCCTGCTCCGTGCCGTCCTCGCTGTCCTCGCCGCCCGTGCCACCTTCGGTCGCGTCAGCCTCCGCAGCCTTCGCCGACTCGGCGCGAGCGGCCGCGCCTTCCGGCCCGCCGCCGTAGGTCGCCTCAAGGTCGATCACGTCGCGGAGCAGCAACTGGCCCTCGGCGAGCTCATCGCGCCACTTGATGATCGCGCGCATGGTCAGCGGGCTCTCGCAGATGCCGCCGATCATGGTCTGCCGGCCGGCCTCGATGCGCTTGGCGATGGCGATCTCGCCCTCGCGGGAGAGCAGCTCGACGCTGCCCATCTCGCGCAGATACATGCGCACCGGATCGTCGGTGCGGCCGAGATCGTCTTCGTCCACCGTTGCAGGAGTTGTGGCCGGCGCCGCCGCCGCTTCCGGCTGTTCCTCGTTGGTGCTCTCCTCGGACTCCTCGCTCTCGATGACGTTGATGCCCATTTCGGAGAGCATCGTCATCGTGTCCTCGATCTGCTCGGAGTTCACCTCGTCGGAGGGCAACGCCTTGTTGAGCTCGTCATAGGTGACGTAGCCGCGCTCCTTGCCGCGCGCGACCATCTTGCGCACGGGCGCGGTGAGCGAATCGAGAATCGGGCTGTCGGCCTGCTCCTCGGTGCGTTCGGTGGTCTCGGCCTGTTTGACGGGCTTCGTCGCCATGCGGCTCTTCCTTTCCAGACCTCGGGATCGGGCGGGCACCGCTCGGGCTCGCGCACGCGCTGGACCCAGCGGACGGTTCGGGGCGCACCTGCGCCGCTCGCGCCCGATTGGGGTGATGTGGGGTCGGAGGCCTCCGGGTCAAGCCTCCCCTACGCCAACCAGTCTGAAAAACCCGCGAGCGAGTGTCAAGCGCACCTTGACTGGCGGCATAGCAAGGTCGATGGAGCCGCGCGTGTCACTGTGCCCCGCTTGCCCTCGGTGAAACGCCCAAATCGGGTATGTCCGTCTCCGCCTTCGCGGTCTCCTGCAGACGCAGAATCCGCTCGCGGGTTTGCTCCCAAGCCTCTTCGTCGGTGTGGGCAGCTTCGGCCTCGGCCCGCGTCGCCTGCTCTTCGAGGCGCTGGTACTGCCTTTTCAGGGCATCCACGAACAAATCACGCGCGTGGTCGATACCGGTCGGCCTGTCGAGAAATTGGGCGTCCTGCCCCACCAGCTCCTCGACCACGCCATCCAGACCCTGCGCAACAAGGGTCGCGCGCAGTTCCGCGCCCTCTGGCTCGGGCCCAGACTCGGCCCAGTCGATCAGCGCGGCGGTGACGGCCGCGAATCGGGGCGTCTCCAGGTGCAGCCCAGCCAGCGCCTCGTGCTGCTCCAGCGCCAATGCGGGGAAGCTAAGCAGGATCTGGAGCAAGGCACGCTCGCGGGGCTGCGCGATGCCTTGCCCGCCGGCGCCGAGCGCCTCGCCACGTCGCACCGGCGGCTCGGGGGCAACAAACGATGGCGCGCCGCCCTGCCGCCGCCCCTGCCACGGCAACCGCAGGCGCTGCCGATAGTCCTCCATATATCGAAAACCGAGGTCGCGGTCGGGAATTCGCGCGACCTGGTCCCGGAGCTGCTTGTTGACCCGGGCCCGCGCTTCGGGTGTTTCGAGCGCACGGCCGCCCGCCGCCATCTTCCAAAGCTGGTCGGAGAGCGGGATCGCAGCGGCGACGATCTCGGCCATCGCCCGGCGGCCGCGATCGCGCACCATCGTGTCGGGGTCCTGGCCGGTGGGAAGCGTCGCGAACCGCAGCGAGCGCTTCGCGCTGAGCTGAGGCAAGGCTCGCTCGACGGCACGGGCGGCGGCACGGGCGCCGGCCTCGTCGCCGTCGAAGCAGAGCACCGGGTCCTCCGCGAGCCGCCAGAGTGCTTCCAGCTGCTGTTCGGTAAGCGCAGTGCCGAGCGGCGCCACCGCCTCGACGATGCCCGCCTGATGCAGCGCGATCACGTCCATGTAGCCCTCGACCGCGATCACCCGGTTCGCCTTGCGGGCGGCAGGCGCGGCGAGATGGTGGCCGTAGAGCAGGCTGCCCTTGGCAAAGAGCGGCGTCTCCGGCGAGTTGAGATACTTGGGCTGGCGCTCGCCCAACGCCCGGCCGCCGAAGGCAATGACCCGGCCGCGCCGGTCGCAGATGGGGAAGATGATCCGACCCCGAAAGCGATCGTAGGGCGTGCCGCCATCCTCCGGCGCGATGACGAGACCGGCCGACAGCATCATGGCTTCGGGCACGCCGTCGCCCTCCAGCTTGGTGCGGAGTGCGGTGCGGCTGTCGGGCGCGAAGCCGATACGGAAGTGCGCGCGGGTCTCCTCATCCACGCCGCGGGCGTCGAGATAGCGCCGGGCCGCCGCGCCGCGCTGCCCCGCCAGCTCGGATTCGAACCAGGCGGCCGCAGCCTCGGTCACTCCGTAGAGCGAGTGCCGCTCCTTTTCCCGCGCCTCGGCGCGCGGATCGCGTGCGGGGAGTGCCAGGCCCGCATCGCCCGCCAGGCGCTCCACCGCCTCCGGGAACGGGAGGCCCTCGTCCCGCATGAGGAAGCCGATGACGTCGCCGTGGGCGCCGCAGCCGAAGCAGTGGAAGAAGCCCTTCTCCTCGTTCACCGTGAAGGAGGGTGTCTTCTCCTTGTGGAAGGGGCAGAGGCCGATGGATTCCCGCCCGCGGCGCACGAGCCGCACGCGCTTGCCGATCACGCCTTCCAGCGGAACGCGCGCGCGAATCTCGTCCAAAAAACTCGGTGGGAACGTCATCCCCTCACGCCCGGCTGAGCGCTCATCATGGCGCGGTCAGCGCCCGTTTCCCAGCCTGTCTGTCCCTCACGGGACGACCCATCCCCGTGGAGCAGATCACTCTCCGCCGGCCCACCAATCCTGCCGGCTGCCTCCGATTAGCCGGAAGCGAGCAGTTCCCTCACCAGCCCGCTCGCCTTGGCGAAGTCCATGCGGCCCGAATACTTTTGCTTCAGGCACGCCATCGTGCGGCCCATGTCCTTGATCGTGCTGGCATTCAGGTCGTCCACGACGCCGCGCACAACTGAGACCAGATCATCGCCCTCGATCGCCGGCGGCAGGAAGGTCTGTATCACGGCGATTTCCTCGGCCTCGCGCTCGGCGAGGTCGATCCGGCCGCCCCGTTCATACTGCTCGATACTCTCGCGCCGTTGGCGAATCATGGTCTGCAACAGAGCCAGAATCTGGTTGTCATCCAATTCGCCGTTGCCCTTGCCGCGCTCTGCAATGTCGCGATCCTTGAGCGCCGCAAGAATAAGCCTGATGGTCGCCACCCGGCACTGCTCGCGCGCCTTCATGGCACGCTTTAGCGCCTCCTCCAGCTGCGGTCGCAGCATGGGCATCCCCCGTCATTTGGAATGCCGAGGACTATAGACGCCCGGAAACGCCGATCAACGACGATTCTCCCTTGACAAGAATCTCGTTTCCGGACGGGGCCTTCCGGCGACGGAATTGGGCGCTTCGCTTACCTTGCAACTGGCAATTGGGGTCGATACCCGACCGCGACGGGTCGATGCTTGACCGCGGCATGGCCCCGACTACACTGCGCGCACCTTCGACTCCGCGCGCACCACGAGTCGGACAGGGCGGCGAGGACGCGCGGCCCGTCCGCAGGAACTTCGATGTCAGGGTCTGGATCGCCGACCGCAACTGCGGCGCTCGCGCTCGCCGACGGAACGGTTTTTCGCGGCCGCGGCCTCGGCGCGCGCGGCGAGGCCGTGGGCGAGATCTGCTTCAACACCGCGATGAGCGGCTATCAGGAAATTCTCACCGATCCGTCATACGCCGGGCAGATCATCACCTTCACCTTCCCCCATATCGGCAATGTCGGGACCAACGAGGACGACCTGGAGGCGGGAACGCCAGCGGCGCTCGGGCTTGTGCTGCGCGCGGATGTCACCGAGCCCTCGAACTGGCGCGCGGTCCAGCACCTCGAAGGCTGGCTTGAAAGGCGCGGCCTCATCGGCATCGCCGGTATCGATACCAGACGTCTGACCCGCCTGTTGCGCACCGGCGGCGCGCAGGACGGCGCGCTGATCCACACATCCGAGCCCGAGGCCATCGACGAGGCCGCGCTCATCGCGAAGGCCCGTGCGTGGCCGGGGCTCGAGGGCATGGACCTCGCCAAGGCGGTCTGCTGCCGCCAGGCCTACGGCTGGACCGAGACCACCTGGGATGTCGAGACCGGCGCCTACGGCACCCTCGCCTCGCCGCGCCACCGCGTGGTCGCGGTCGATTATGGCGCCAAGCGCAACATCCTGCGCTCGCTCGCCGCCGCCGGCTGTGACGTGACCGTCGTGCCCGCAACGGCGGACGCAGACACGATTCTCGCCCACGCGCCGGATGGCATCTTCCTCTCGAACGGGCCGGGCGACCCCGCCGCGACAGGCGAATATGCGGTGCCGGTCATTCAGTCGCTGATCGCGAGCGGGCTGCCGATCTTCGGCATCTGCCTCGGCCATCAGCTGCTCGCCTTGGCTCTCGGCGCCGAGACCAAGAAGATGCCCTTCGGCCATCGTGGCGCCAACCATCCAGTCAAAGAGCTGGCGACGGGACGAGTCGAGATCACGAGCCAGAACCACGGCTTCGAGGTCATGGCGGACACGCTGCCTGCCGGCGTCACGGCTACCCACGTCTCGCTCTTCGACGGCACGCTGGAAGGCCTCGCCGTCGACGATCGTCCCATCTTCTCGGTCCAGTACCACCCGGAAGCGTCGCCCGGCCCGCAGGATGCCCAGCATCTCTTCGAGCGGTTCGTCGGGCTGATGGACTGACGGCCGGCTTCCGCGTCATGCCCCGCCGCACCGACATCGGCTCGATCATGGTGATCGGAGCCGGCCCCATCGTGATCGGGCAGGCCTGCGAGTTCGACTACTCGGGCACACAGGCCTGCAAGGCGCTCAAGGACGAGGGCTACCGGGTGATTCTGGTGAACTCGAACCCGGCGACGATCATGACCGACCCGGAGTTTGCCGACGCCACCTACGTCGAGCCGATCACGCCCGCCATCGTGGCGAGGATCGTTGCTGCCGAGAAGCCGGACGCCCTGCTGCCCACCATGGGCGGGCAGACCGCGCTCAACACGGCGCTTGCGCTCGCCGACGACGGCACGCTCGCGCGCCACGGCGTGGACCTGATCGGCGCCTCGCGGGCGGCGATCGAGATCGCGGAAGACCGCGAGGCCTTCCGCGAAGCGATGGGAGAGATCGGGCTGGAATGCCCGAAGAGCCGGATCGCGCGCTCGCTCGACGAGGCCCGCCAGGCGCTCGACCTAGTGGGACTGCCGACCATCATCCGGCCCTCCTACACCCTCGGCGGCACCGGGGGCGGCATCGCCTACAACCGTGAGGAGTTCGTGGCTCTCGCCGCGGGCGGCATGGATGCTTCGCCCGCCGGCGAGATCCTGGTCGAGGAATCGGTGCTCGGCTGGAAAGAGTTCGAGATGGAGGTCGTGCGCGACAAGGCCGACAACGCCATCATCGTCTGCTCCATCGAGAACGTGGACCCGATGGGCATCCACACCGGCGATTCGATCACCGTAGCGCCGGCACTGACGCTCACCGACAAGGAGTATCAACTCATGCGCAACGCCGCCATCGCGGTGCTGCGCAAGGTGGGCGTCGAGACCGGCGGTTCCAACGTCCAGTTCGCCGTGGACCCGGCCACGGGCCGCCTCGTCGTCATCGAAATGAACCCGCGGGTCTCGCGCTCGTCGGCTCTGGCGTCCAAGGCAACCGGGTTCCCCATCGCCAAGGTCGCGGCCAAGCTCGCCGTCGGCTACACCCTCGATGAGATCGCGAACGACATCACGGGCGTGACGCCGGCCTCCTTCGAGCCCAGCATCGACTACGTAGTGACCAAGGTCCCGCGCTTCGCGTTCGAAAAATTCCCCGGCGCCGAGCCCCTGCTCACCACCTCGATGAAGTCGGTGGGCGAGGCAATGGCGATCGGGCGCACATTCTGCGAATCGCTGCAGAAGGCGCTCCGCTCGATGGAGACGGGGCTCACCGGCCTCGACGAGATCGCCATTCCCGGCGCCGAGGAAGGCGATCACGATCCGATCATCGCAGCCCTAGGCCAGCCGAGACCGGACCGCCTGCTGGTGATCGCCGAGGCGCTTCGGCGCGGTGTCGGCATCGACGCGGTGCACCAGGCCTGCGCCGTCGATCCCTGGTTCCTGCGGGAGATCGACGCGATCGTGCGCGCCGAGGCGGAGGTCCGCGTGCATGGCGTGCCGGACGGCGCAGCGGCGCTCGGCCGGTTGAAGGCGCTGGGGTTCGGCGATCGCAGGCTCGCCGCGCTGGCCGGCACGGACGAGGCGACGGTCGCGGGGAAGCGGGCGGAACTCGGCGTCCACCCGGTGTTCAAGCGGATCGACACCTGCGCCGCCGAGTTCGAATCGCGCACGCCCTACATGTACTCCTGCTACGAGACGGGGACCGGCGACGCGCCGCCCGAATGCGAAGCCGATCCCAGCCTCCGCCGCAAGGTCGTCATCCTCGGCGGCGGGCCCAACCGGATCGGCCAGGGCATCGAATTCGACTACTGCTGCGTCCACGCGGCCTACGCGCTCAAGGACGCGGGCTTCGAGACCATCATGGTCAACTGCAACCCGGAGACCGTCTCCACCGACTACGACACTTCCGACCGGCTCTATTTCGAGCCGCTCACGACCGAGACCGTGCTCGACATCGTCCGCGTCGAGCAGAGCGCGGGCGAGCTGGTCGGGCTCAACATCCAGTTCGGCGGGCAGACGCCGCTCAAGCTCGCCAAGGCGCTGGAGGCGGCGGGCGTGCCGATCCTGGGCACCGCGCCCGACGCTATCGACCTGGCTGAGGACAGAGAGCGCTTTCGCACGCTGCTTGGGGACCTCGGGCTGCGGCAGCCCGCGAACGAGACCTGCACGTCGAGCGAGGAAGCGCGGAGCATCGCCGAGCGCATCGGCTATCCCGTCGTGGTCCGCCCCTCTTACGTGCTGGGCGGGCGGGCCATGGAGATCGTCAACGACAGCGACGGTCTCAATCGCTACATGCGCGATGCCGTGGAGGCCTTCGGCGACGGGCCGATCCTGCTCGACCGCTACCTCAAGGACGCAGTGGAGGTGGATGTCGATGCGCTGGCGGACGGCGAGAACGTGGCCGTCGCCGGGATCATGGAGCACATCGAGGAAGCGGGCATCCACTCGGGCGATTCGGCCTGCTCGCTGCCGCCGCATTCGCTAAGCGAAGAGACGGTGGACGAGCTGCGCCGCCAGACCATCGCCCTCGCCCGCGCGCTCGACGTGCGCGGCCTGATGAACGTGCAGTACGCCGTGCAGGCCGGCACCGTCTACGTGCTGGAGGTCAACCCGCGGGCGAGCCGCACTGTGCCCTTCGTCGCCAAGAGCATCGGCGCCCCGATCGCGAAGCTCGCGGCGCTCGCCATGACGGGCGCGCGGTTGCCCGAGGCAATCCTGAACGGCGGCGCGGCGCCTGAGCACGTCGCGGTCAAGGAGGCGGTGTTCCCCTTCGCCCGCTTCCCAGGCGTGGACACGGTGCTCGGGCCGGAGATGAAGTCGACCGGCGAGGTCATGGGCATCGACCGCGACTTCGGCAGCGCCTTCGCCAAAGCGCAGATCGGCGCCGGCATGCACCTGCCGGTCGCAGGCCGTGCTTTTATCTCGGTCCGAGACGACGACAAGCCGGCGGCGGTGGCCATCGCTCGCAGCCTGGCGGGGCTCGGCTTCGACCTCGTCGCCACCAGTGGGACCCGCGCAGCCCTGGCGCGGGCGGGCATCGCGGCTACGCACGTCAACCGGGTGCAGCAGGGCCGCCCGCACATCGTCGATGCCATCAAGGACGGCACCATCCAGCTCGTGGTCAACACCACCGAGGGCGCGCAGGAGCGGCTGGCGAGTTACCTGTTGCGCCGCGCGGCGCTGGAGCATCAGGTGCCCTATTTCACCACTCTCTCGGGCAGCCGCGCGATGATCCGCGGCGTCGAGGCGCTGAAGGGCGGCAGCCTTGATGTGGCTCCGCTGCAGTCCTATTCTCAAGCCAATCAGAACGTCGGCGCCTAACGCCGGCAGCGGGAGATCATCGAAAGGCTCGGGAGGGGACGCGGCCCCGAACGCGGGTGCGCGGCAGTCCGACGATGGACAGACATTTGATGACGCCCGAGGGGCACAAGCGCCTCAAGGAGGAGCTTAGCCGGCTGAAGGCCGAGCGTCCCCGTATCGTGCGCGAGATCGCTGCGGCCCGCGAGCACGGCGATCTGTCGGAAAACGCCGAATATCATGCCGCGAAAGACCGCCAGGGCCTCACCGAAGCCCGCATCCTGGAGCTGGAATCGAAGCTCGGCGGCGCCGAGGTGATCGACACCAGCACGCTTTCCGGCGACCGCGTGCAGTTCGGCGCGACGGTCTCCATTGTCGATGAGGACACCGAGGCTGAGAGCACGTACCAGCTTGTCGGCGCCGACGAGGCCGACGCAAGCGAGGGCCGGCTCTCCATAACCTCACCGTTGGCGCGGGCGCTGGTCGGCCGCTCGACCGGGGATTCCGTTGAGCTTGAAACCCCCGGCGGCCGCCACACTTACGAGATCACCGCCGTCCTTTACGGTTGACCCTACTTGTTGACGTCGACCACGACGCGGCCTCGGTGAGCGTCCTGATCTCGGCGCCGACGCCGTCGTCCTGCTTGTCGACGACGAGTGCTCTGTAGTTGTCTGACATCGTGCGTTCCCATCCCTCTCGCTTGAGCGCCGTCTCATATCTGCCTGATCCGAGTCAGCCAACTGCTGCGGACATGCCAGGGCGAATTTGTCCAAGCCTGATTTTTGAGTTCTGCGCTACGAGTTGACCTTGGGTCTGGTCAGCGCGCGCCAACCCTGCTATGGATTGAGGCGACTGGATTCGCGGTGTTCTGCTGCGGATCGGCTTCGAGCAGGGGGACGGTTTCTACGGTGGATCTTTCCGAGGTCGATGTCGCTGCTGTCCGGCCGGAGGACGAGGCCCGGTTCCGCGCGCTGATGGAGGGGCATCACTACCTGGGTGCGTCTGCGAAGGTGGGGGCGACGGCGTGGTACGTCGCCCATCGGCGCGGCGAGTGGCTGGCGCTGGCCGTGTTTTCGGCTGCGGCGCGCAAGTGCCGGGCGCGGGACGAGTGGATCGGCTGGGACTTCCGCACGCAGCACGGGCGGCTGCATCTGATCGCGAACAACGCGCGCTTCCTGATCCTGCCGGGACGGGGTGTTCCGAACCTCGGCTCGCGGGTGCTGGGGCTTTGCGCGCGGCGCTTGGCGCGCGACTGGCCGGCCCGCTTCGGCCACCCCGTGCTGATGCTGGAAACATTCGTGGACGCGGCGAGGTTCCGGGGCACGGTCTACCGGGCGGCTGGATGGCTGGCGGTCGGCCAGACCCGCGGCTTCCGGCGCCACCGCTCGGGCTATGTCGCCGGCTCGACGCCGAAGCTTGTGCTGCTGCGCCCCCTGGTTCCCGACGCCTGCCGCCGGCTGTCCGCTGCCGGGCTGGATCGGGAGTTGTGGAAGAAAGGAGTTCCGAGAACCATGATCAGCGCCGCTCAGCAAGAGTCGCTCTACGCCTACTTCAAGGACATCGACGACCCCCGCACGCGCAAGGGACGGCGGCATTCGCTGCCCAGCGTGCTCGCGCTTGCGAGTGGCGCGACGCTCTGCGGCATGCGAGGCTGGAAGGCCATGTCCGAGTGGGTCGACGATCTCGGCGAGAAGGCGCTGGCCCGCTTCGGCGTGCGGCTGCGCGACGGGGTGCGCCGGCCGCCTTCGATGTCGACCATCCGCAATGTGGTGATCCGGGTGGACCCGGACCAGTTGGACGAGGCGTTGCGCAAGTGGCAGGAGGCCCACGGCTCAGGCGACGCGGCGCTTGCCATCGACGGCAAGACCCTGAGGGGGGCCATCGACGAGGACGGGACCCAGGCTCATGTCATGAGCGCGGTCGGGCACGAGACCAAGGCCACGCTCGCCCAAAAAAACTTCTCCTGAAAGTCGGGGCCGACGAGGAGACAAAGCGCACCAACGAGATCGGCACCGTGACGGCGCTGGTGGACCTGATCCCGAACATCGCGGGCAAGACGGTCACGACGGACGCGCTGCTAACCCAGCGCAAGTTCGCCCGCTACCTGCTCGACCGGGGCGCGCACTTCATGTTCATCGTGAAAGGGAACCAGAAGACCATGCGGGACGATGTGACGCTGCTCTTCGAAGAGGCGCCGGAGCGTGAGCCCGACTTCGAGGAGGAGGCCGCGCTGTCGCACGGACGCATCGAGCAGCGGGCAATCTGGACGAGCACGGAGTTGAACGGCTTTCTCGACTTCCCGGGCGTCGGCCAGGTCTTCATGATCGAGCGCTCCCGCCAGGACAAGAAGACCGGCGAGACCGGCACCGAGACCGCCTACGGGATCTCCAGCCACACGCCCGGCACGGCCAACGCGCAGAGCCTGCTCGCCCTCAACCGCGGCCACTGGTGCATCGAGAACAGCTCGCACCACTGCCTCGACTGGACCTGGGACGAGGACCGCAGCCGCATACGCACAGGCTTCGGCCCCGAGAACATGACCCGCCTGCGGCGCTTCGCCATCGGCCTGATCAAGGGCCGGGGGCTCGAGGTCGCCTCGACCGTGCGCAGGCTCGCCCGCAACGTCCGCGCCGTCCTCGACTTCCTGAAAATGACCGGGAACACCCAGCCGAGGACCGCAAAGCGCGCCGCGCCGGCCTGAACCCCGGCGCCCGGCAAGCCGGGCGCAAAGATCGTACCTGCCCTCGCTCCCGACCACGCCGGTGGCGCGATCCATCATGTCGGGGCACCGCCAAATCGCGACGGCACCGCCCGCACCGCCCACACGGTAATGCCAGAACCCTCTGACCGAACCGGATGCTCGGCCAGACCCCGCCGCAAACCCCGCAACAAAGCCGATCCGCACAACCCGTGGCCAGAACTCAACTGCCTACCAGCCGCTTGGACAAATTTGCCCTGGCGGACATGCCGCTCTGCTTGACAGGCGAAGCGCCCTGGATAGAGTGCCGCGACTTTCACCGAGCAAGCAGGGATTCGACGACGCCGCCATGCCGACACTCTCGTTGCCGGACGGCGCGGCGCGCTCGTTCGACGCCCCTGTGACAGGCGCCGACCTCGCGGCGTCGATCGGACCCGGACTCGCCAAGGCGGCACTTCTGGTCGAGGTCGACGGCGAGCTGCGTGACCTCTCCCGGCCCATCGAAGACGACGCGGCGGTGCGCGTGGTCACCGCACGCGATGAGGACGCGCTCGAGGTCATCCGCCATGATGCCGCGCACCTCCTGGCGGAGGCGGTCAAAGAGCTTTACCCCGACGTCCAGGTGACCATCGGCCCCGCCATCGAGGACGGGTTCTATTACGACTTCGCCCGCAACGAACCCTTCACTCCGGCCGATCTGGAGCTGATCGAGGCGCGCATGGCCGAGATCAAGAGCCGGAACGAGACGGTGAAGCGCGAGGTCTGGTCGCGCGACGACGCGGTCGAGATGTTCCAGGACATGGGCGAGCTCTACAAGGCGGAGCTGATCGCGGCGATTCCGGAGGACGAGGCCATCACCCTTTACCGGCAGGGAGACTTTGTCGATCTCTGCCGCGGGCCGCACCTGCCGTCCACCGGCAGGGTCGGCGCCTTCAAGCTGCTCAAGGTCGCGGGCGCTTACTGGCGGGGCGATGCGCGGAACGAGATGCTCCAGCGCATCTACGGTACCGCCTGGCCGGACGACAAGCAGCTCAAGGCCTACCTGCATCGGCTCGAGGAGGCCGAGAAGCGCGACCACCGGCGGCTTGGCCGCGAGATGGGGCTCTTCCACTTTCAGGAGGAAGCGCCGGGCGCGGCGTTCTGGCACCCCAAGGGCTGGACGCTCTTCCGCTCCCTCGTCGACTACATGCGCGCGCGGCAAGATGCCGCCGGTTATCACGAGGTCAGCACGCCCGACATGATGGACAGCGTGCTGTGGGAGGCCTCCGGCCACTGGCAGACCTTCCGCGAGCACATGTTCGTCTCGCAGACCGAGGACGGCCGGCACTACGCGATCAAGCCGATGAACTGCCCGGGGCACGTGCAGGTCTACAAGCGCGGCATCAAGAGCTACCGCGACCTGCCGCTCAGGATCTCGGAGTTCGGCAAGGTCCACCGCTACGAGCCGTCGGGCGCGCTGCACGGCCTGCTCAGGGTGCGCGCCTTCAGCCAGGACGACGCTCACATCTTCTGCACGCCGGAACAGACCGAGGAGGAATGCCGGGGCGTGACCGAGCTCTGCCTCGACATTTACCGCGACTTCGGCTTCGACGACGTGGAGATCAAGTTCGCCGACCGGCCGCCCAAGCGGATCGGCTCCGACGAGGTATGGGACCAGCTGGAAGCTGCGCTCCAGGGTGCGCTGGAGAGCATGGGGATCGACTACAGCCACAATCCCGGCGAGGGCGCGTTCTATGGGCCGAAGCTCGAGTTCGTGCTGCGCGATGCCATCGGGCGCGAGTGGCAGTGCGGCACGCTTCAGGTCGACCTGAACTTGCCCGAGCGCCTCGACGCAGGTTACATCGGCGAGGACGGCGCGCGGCACCGGCCGGTGATGCTGCACCGGGCGCTGTTCGGCTCGCTGGAGCGCTTCATCGGCATCCTGCTGGAGCATTACAGCGGCCACCTGCCGCTCTGGCTCTCGCCCACGCATGCCGTGGTAGCGAGCATCACCGATCAACACGCTGCCTACGCGAAGACAGTGGCGGCGCGCCTGCAGGGCGCCGGGCTGCGCGTCGACGCCGACCTGCGCAACGAGAAGATCGGCTACAAGGTGCGCGAGCACAGCGCGGCCAAGATCCCGCTGATCCTCGCCGTCGGCGCGCGGGAGGCCGAGCAGGGCACAGTCTCCCTGCGCCGCCTGGGCTCCAGGGATCAAGAAATTCTTGCGCTGGACGAGGCCGTCACTACACTTTGCCACCAAGCGGCCAGTCCGCTCAGCCGGCGAGCCGCCCAGGAGGGAACGGGTTGACGAAGCGACACTATCCATGACGATGCCGTCGGCCCGTCTAGCGCCACGATGAAGGGAGACGGGGGATAGCGAGACATCCGGTCGCGGCACCACCGACGCGTGAAGGACCGCGCGTCAATGATGACATTCAGGCGGCAAGTGTCCGCCTCATCGATCAAAACGGAGGACAGGTCGGCGTCGTCGCCGTGGAGCGGGCTCTAGAGCTCGCGGACGAGACGGGGCTCGACCTGGTCGAGGTCGCACCGGACGCGGAGCCGCCGGTGTGCAAGCTTCTCGACTTCGGCAAGTACAAGTACGAGGCCCAGAAGAAGGCCAGCGAAGCCCGCAAGAAGCAAAAAACGATCGATATCAAAGAGGTCAAATTCCGGCCTGGCATCGATGCGGCTGACTACGACGTGAAGCTGCGCAACATTCGCCGGTTCCTTGACGAAGGCGACAAGGTCAAGGTGACCATGCGCTTCAGGGGCCGCGAGATGGTGCACCAGAACATCGGCATGAACGTGCTGATGCGCGTGCGCGACGATCTCGAGGATTTGGCGAAGGTCGAGCAGATGCCGAAGATGGAGGGCCGCCAGATGACCATGGTGATGACCTGCAAGTAGCCGCCGGGCGCCGCACCGGCGCCTTGTAGCCGAGCACAGCGACGGCCTCCATTTTGCGACGACCTGGCGCGAACGCCGCGCCAGCGCATCTACCCTTGAATCCGGCCAGCACTGCGAGTACAAGGGCGCGCGCCCGGCGTGCCCCACCCTTTCGAGAAACGACGACGATCGCGAGACGCTTATGTCCAAGCTCAAGACCAAGAGCAGCGCGAAGAAGCGGTTCTCCGCCACGGGGCGCGGCAAGCTGCGTCGGCGTGCCGCCTACCACCGCCACAATCTGACCAAGCGCGAGAAGAAGGTGAAGCGCAACCAGCGCGGCGCCCAGGTGCTTTCCGCGCCGGATGCGGCGATCGTGCGGCAGTTCCTGCCCTATCTCTGAGCGCGTCGGAGGAACATCCCCATGGCACGGGTAAAGCGGGGCGTGACCAACCACGCCCGGCACAAGAAGGTGCTGAAGCTGGCCCGCGGCTATCGCGGGCGCGGCCATTCCAGCTACCGGGTGGCCCTCGGGCGGGTCGAGAAGGCGCTGCAATACGCCTATCGCGATCGCCGCACCCGCAAGCGCCGCTTCCGCGCGCTTTGGATCCAGCGGATCAACGCCGCCGCCCGCGAGCACGGGCTCACCTATTCTCAGCTCATGCACGGGCTCGCGCTCGCCAAGGTGGATATCGACCGCAAGGTGCTGGCGGACCTCGCCGTCCGTGAGCCGGCGGCGTTCGCGGCCGTCGTGGAGCAGGCGCGGAGCGCGCACGGCGCGACCGGCTGATCGGCCGCCGGGCCAGCGAGGCACGGCCGTCGGAGTAGGGTCCTTGGAAGACCTTCACGCCCTGGAAGAGCGGATGCTGGCCGGGATCGAGGCGGCCGGCGACCTGCCCGCACTGGAGCAGGCGCGCGTTGCCGCGCTCGGCAAGAAGTCGCCTCTCTCACAAGCGATGAAGGGCCTGGGCGGGCTCGATATCGACGCCCGCAAGGAAGCGGGAGTCAGGCTCAACCAGATCAAGCGCAAGCTCGCCGACGCCGTGGACGCGCGCCGCGCGGCGTTGGAACGCTCGGTCCTGGATCAACGCCTCGCGACGGAGCGTGTGGATGTCACTCTACCTGCCCGTCCCGAGGCGGAGGGCACGGTTCATCCCATCAGCCAGGTGCTGGATGAGCTGATCGCGATCCTCGCCGACATGGGCTTCCGCGTCGTCGAAGGGCCGGACATCGAGGACGACTTCCACAATTTCACGGCGCTCAACATTCCGCCCGAGCACCCGGCGCGCCAGATGCACGACACCTTCTATTTCGGCGCTGACCAGGCGGGCGAGCGCATGCTGCTCAGGACCCACACCTCGCCGGTGCAGATCCGCCACATGCAGGCCGAGCCGCCGCCGCACCGCATCATCGCGCCGGGCCGCACCTACCGCTGCGACTACGACATGACCCACACGCCCATGTTCCATCAGATCGAGGGGCTGGTGATCGACGAGAGCACCCACATGGGCCATCTCAAAGGTTGCCTGATCGATCTGGCGCGGGCGTTCTTCGAGGTCGAAGACCTGCCGGTGCGCTTCCGGCCGAGCTACTTCCCCTTCACCGAACCGTCCGCCGAGATGGATATCGGCTGTTCGCGGGAAGGCGGCGGCTTGCGCATCGGCCACGGCGCCGACTGGATGGAGATTCTGGGCTGCGGCATGGTGCACCCGAGGGTGCTGGAGATCGTGGGGCTCGACCCCGCGCGCTACCAGGGCTTCGCCTTCGGCATCGGGGTTGAGCGCCCGGCCATGCTGAAGTACGGCATTCCGGACCTGCGCAGCTTCTTCGACGCCGACCTGCGCTGGCTGCGCCACTACGGCTTCGCGCCGTTCGACGTGCCGAGCCTGGCCGCGGGGCTGAGCGCGTGAAGTTCACCCTCTCCTGGCTGAAGACGCATCTGGAGACCGATGCGTCGCTGGACGACATCGCGGCCAAGCTCACCGCCGTCGGGCTCGAGGTGGAGGGGGTGCGCCGGCCCGGCGACGAGCTTGCGCCCTTCACCGTCGCCTACGTGGTCGAGGCGCGGCAGCATCCCAACGCCGACAAGCTGAGGCTTTGCACGGTCGATACCGGCACGGAACAGGTGGAAGTGGTCTGCGGCGCGCCCAATGCGCGGACGGGAATGAAGGGCGTCTTCGCCCCGCCCGGCACCACCATCCCCGGCACCGGCGTCGTCCTCAAGAAGGCGAAGATCAGGGGCGTCGAGAGCTGCGGCATGCTCTGCTCCGAGCGCGAGATGGGTCTGAGCGACGAGCACGAGGGGATCATCGAGCTCGACCCCGAAGCCCCGGTGGGCGCGCCCTTCGCTGAAGTGATGGGCCTGGACGACCCGTTGTTCGACATCGCGATCACGCCCAACCGTGCCGATTGCCTCGGCGTCCACGGCATCGCCCGCGACCTCGCGGCAGCCGGGCTCGGCCGTCTCAAGAGCACCGACATCGAGCCCGTCGCCGGCACGTTCACGAGCCCCATCGACGTGATCCTCGACTTCCCCGGCGACGGGCCGAGCCCCTGCCCTCTCTTCCTCGGCCGTTACATCCGAGGCGTGCGCAACTGCGAGAGCCCGCGCTGGCTCAAGGAGAGGCTCGCCTCGGTCGGCCTGCGCCCGATCTCGGCGCTGGTCGACCTCACCAACTTCCTGACCATCGACCGCAACCGCCCGGTGCACGTCTTCGATGCCGGCAAGGTGAAGGGCGACATCTGGCTGAGGTTGGGTCAGGGCGGCGCGACGTTCGCCGCGCTCAACGGCAAGGAATACACGCTCGACGACACGATGACCGGGATCGGCGACGAGAGCGGCGTGATCAGTCTCGCCGGAGTCATGGGCGGCGAGCCCACGGGATGCACGATGGAGACGACGGATGTCTTCATCGAAATCGCGCTCTTCGACCCCGTCCGCACCGCCGCGACCGGGCGCACCTTCAACCTGGAGAGCGACGCCCGCTACCGATTCGAGCGCGGGGTCGATCCGGCCTTCGCTGGGCCGGGCATGGAGCTGATGACGCGGCTCGTGATGGAGCTCTGCGGCGGCGAGGCGAGCGAGGTCGTGGTCGCCGGCGCGGAGCCCGCGTGGCAGCGCGAGATCGCCTTCCGCCCCTCCAGGGTCAAGGCGCTTGGCGGCGTGGATTGCGAGCCCTCGGAGTCGCTCGGCATCCTCTCGGCTCTGGGTTTTGCCTGTGAAGAACGGGACGATGACCTGGTCTCGGTCGCGCCGCCGCCCTGGCGGGGGGACATCCTCGGCGAGGCAGACCTTGTCGAGGAAGTGCTGCGGATCGCGGGCTTCGACCAGATCCCCGCGGTCTCCCTCAGCCCGACGGCAGTTGAGCGGGCGCGTCCGGCGCTCTCGCCCACGCGCCGCCGGCTCGGTGCCGTGCGCCGCTCGCTCACGGCGCGCGGCATGTTCGAGGCGGTGACCTGGTCGTTCATGCCACGGCAGCACGCCGCGCTTTTCGGCGATGCGCCCGACGCGCTGGTGCTGGCGAACCCGATCAACGCCGAACTCGATGCCATGCGCCCTTCGATCCTGCCCAATCTGATCGAGGCCTGCCGGCGCAACGCCGACCGCGGTCTCGCAGACGCGGCGCTGTTCGAGGCCGGGCCGGTCTACGCCGGCACGGCACCGGACGAGCAGCGGACGGCGGTCGCCGGTGTACGGGCCGCAGCGGCGGTGCCGCGCAACTGGCACGCGCCGGAGCGGCCGGTTGACCCCTTCGACGCCAAGGCCGACGCGCTCGCCGCGCTCAGTGCGGCCGGCGTCTCACTCGGCGGCCTCCAGACCAGGACGGAAGGCCCGGCGTGGTACCACCCCGGCCGGGTCGGCACGCTCGGGCTCGGCCGCAACGTATTGGGCACCTTCGGCGAGTTGCATCCCGGCGTCCTTGCGGAGCTTGCGGCTGAAGGGCCGATGGTGGGCTTCGAGGTGATGATCGACGCCCTGCCCCGGCCCAAGGCCAAGGCGACGCGCGCCAAGCCGCCGCTCGCGGCCTCCGACTATCCGGCGGCCGAGCGCGACTTCGCGTTCATCCTCGACGGCGGTGTGCCCGCATCTGAGGTCGAGCGCGCGGCCCGCAATGCCGAGAAGGCGCTGATCAAGGCGGTCACGGTGTTCGACGTTTACGCCGGCCCCGGTATCGAGGCGGACAAGAAATCCCTCGCGATCACCGTTCGTCTCGAGGCGCAGGACCGCACGTTGACTGACCCGGAAATCGACGCGGCGGCCGCGAAGATCGTCGCCAACGTGGCGAAGATGACCGGCGGCGTGCTGCGCGGCTGACCCGCCCGAGCGCCGGCCGACGCGTGGAGACGCGGCCATGACCGATCTCGCGCGCATCCGCAACGTCGCGATCATCGCCCATATCGACCACGGCAAGTCGACCCTTGCCGACCGGCTCATCGAGCGCTGCGGCGGCCTGCAGAAGCGCGAGATGACCAGCCAGGTGCTCGACTCGATGGAGCTTGAGCGCGAGCGCGGCATCACGATCAAGGCGCAGACCGTGCGCCTCGCCTATCGCAGCGCCGACGGCGCCGAGCATATGGTCAATCTCGTGGACACCCCCGGCCACGTGGATTTCTCCTACGAGGTGAGCCGCTCGCTCGCGGCTTGCGAAGGCTCGCTGCTGGTGGTCGACGCCACCCAGGGCGTGGAGGCGCAAACTCTCGCCAACGCCTACCAGGCGGTGGACCACGACCACGAAATCGTTCCCGTGCTCAACAAAATGGATCTCGCCTCGGCCGAATCGGAACGCGTGAAGCAGCAGATCGAGGATGTCATCGGCATCGACGCGTCGGGCGCGCTGGAGGTCTCGGCCAAGACCGGCCAGGGCATCGAGACCGTGCTCGACGCGCTTATCGCCCGCCTGCCACCGCCCGCAGGCGACGGCGACGCGCCGCTCACGGCCCTGCTTGTCGATAGCTGGTACGACCCCTATCTCGGCGTGGTGATCCTCGTGCGCGTGGTGCACGGCCGCCTCACGCCGCGCACGAAGATCAGGATGATGGCCTCGGGCGCCGAGCACGAGGTAGAGCGGGTCGGCGTCTTCACGCCGAAGAAGACGCTGGTGGACAGCCTCGGGCCCGGCGAGATCGGCTTCATCACAGCCGCCATCAAGGACGTGGCCGACTGCGAGGTAGGCGACACGATCACGGCGGTGAGACGGCCTGCGGCGGACGCGCTGCCGGGCTTTCGCCCCAGCGTGCCCGTAGTCTTCTGCGGACTCTTCCCGGTCGACTCGAACGACTACGAGCGGCTGCGCGAGAGCCTCGCCAAGCTCCGCCTCAACGATTCGAGTTTTCATTACGACGCCGAGAGCTCGCCGGCTCTGGGTTTCGGCTTTCGCTGCGGCTTTCTCGGCCTCCTCCACCTGGAGATCGTGCAGGAGCGGCTGGAGCGCGAGTTCGGCCTCGACCTCGTGGCGACGGCGCCAAGCGTGGTCTACCACGTGACGCTCACCGACGGGCAGGAACTTTCGCTCCACAACCCGGCGGACATGCCCGACCCCACGCGGATCAGGCGGATCGACGAGCCCTGGATTCACGCCACGATCCTGGTGCCCGACGAGCATCTCGGCGGCGTGCTCGCGCTCTGCGAGGAGAAGCGCGGCGAGCAGCTCGACCTCACCTACGCGGGCAACCGGGCGATGGTGATCTACCGGCTACCGCTCAACGAGGTCGTCTTCGATTTCTACGACCGTCTCAAGTCGGTCTCGCGCGGCTATGCGAGCTTCGACTACCGGCTCGAGGACTACCTGGAGAGCGACCTGGTCAAGCTCGCCATCATGATCAATGGCGAGCCCGTGGACGCGCTCGCGCTCATCGCCCACCGGAGCCAGGCCGAGCGGCGCGGCCGGGCGCTCTGCGTCCGCCTCAAGGAGCTGATTCCGCGCCAGCTCTTCAAGATCGCGATCCAGGCCGCCATCGGCGGCAAGATCATCGCGCGCGAGACCGTGAGCCCCTTGCGCAAGGACGTACTGGCGAAGTGCTACGGCGGCGATGTGACGCGCAAGCGCAAGCTTCTGGAGAAGCAGAAAAAGGGCAAGAGACGCATGCGCCAGATCGGCAACGTCGAGATCCCTCAGGAAGCCTTTCTCGCCGCGCTCAAGATGGGCGAGTCATAGGCCGCTGCTGGATCAGGCGTATTGACGGCGCCGGGGTCTCGCGAACACGAGCATCAGCGCCGCCGGCACCAGGGGAATCGCCCAGGCCGGCCCGCGCAGCACCGGCAGCACGATGTCCGACCAGAGCCAGGGGGCGATGTTCTTCTCGATCAGGGCCTGGAAACCGACAAGGCTGTTCCCGTCGAAGCGGAACCACAACTCGCCGCCCGAAATCAGGCGATAGCCGCTGCCCGTTGCCGCACCGTAGATCTCATGGCCGAGCACCGCGAGGAACATCAGGCAGAGCACGACCCCGACAAGCCGAAGAATCACCATATGACGCCTCCTTTCGGCCTATATGGTGTCTCCGATATTGCAGCGCCAGGGGTTGTTGCTATTGTTCCGCCCCCGCGGAGGGATGGCCGAGTGGTTTAAGGCGCACGCCTGGAAAGCGTGTTCACCGAGAGGTGTCCGGGGTTCGAATCCCCGTCCCTCCGCCAATCTCCTTCCCCAAGTGCTTTCGGAAAGTTCTAAAAACTCCCCTACTTCAGTATCTTATAGAGACAATCTCTCCCGCGTGTTCTCAGCGCTTTACATATATTCCCAACATTGATGTTGGCACGAATGTGGGGATGGGAAATGCCGAAACTGACAGCAGCGAGGATACGGAGCCTGAAGACGCCCAGCTTGCACGGCGACGGAGCCGGACTCTACCTCAAGATCTCACGCACCGGCGCACGGTCGTGGATCCAGCGCGTGGTGGTCGCAGGCAAGCGGCGAGATATCGGTCTGGGGCGGTTCCCAGATGTCGGACTTGCCCAGGCTCGCGAGGCTGTAGCCCACAACCGCAGGTTGATCGCGGCCGGCGGCGACCCGCTCGCCAAGAAGCGCAAGGTCGCTACACCCACGTTTCGCGAGGCTGCGGAACGAACGTTCGAGGCTAACAAGCCGCGATGGCGGAACGGCAAGCGCACGGTGGGCTGGTGGCAGTCGCTTGAGCGGCACGCCTTTCCGGTCATCGGCGACATGCCCGTTGACCGGATCGGCCGAGAGGACATGCTGCGAATCCTTACACCCATTGGCATGTACGCATGGAAAGCGCGCGGCGCGTGCGGCAGCGCGTCTGCACGATCCTCAAGTGGGCCATGGCTCACGGGTATGTCGAGAATAACGTCGCCGGCGAGACCATCGACGGTGCTCTGCCGCCCATGCCGAGAGTCAAAAACCATTTTCGAGCGATGCCCTACGAAGAGGTGCATAAGGTGATCGAGGCGGTGCGGTGATCGAGAGCCTCCCTGGCGTCGAAGTGGTGTCTCGAGTTCCTGATCCTGACGGCCGCGCGCAGCGGCGAGGCGCGTGGGGCGTTCTGGTCAGAGATAAATATGGACGCCGCCACCTGGACCGTCCCAGCGGAACGCATTAAGGCCAAGGTCGAGCACCGGGTGCCCCTCTCGCCTCGGGCCATGGCGATTTTGGCGGAAGCCAAGTCCTTCCAACATTTCGGTAGCGACCTCGTATTTCCGTCGCCTCTGCGGCCGGGCAAGCCGATGAGTGACATGACACTGACCAAGCTGCTGCGCGATCTCGAATTCGCCGATCGCACCACCGTCCACGGCTTCCAGTCGAGCTTCCGGGACTGGGCGGGCGAGTGTACGAACGCGCCACACGCGGTCATGGAGCTTTGCTTGGCCCACGCAGTGGGCAACGCCGTCGAGGCGGCCTACGCGCGGTCTACGCTGCTCGAGAAGCGCCGCGCTCTTATGGAGCAATGGGCGGCCTACCTGGAGGGCGAGGAAGGACGCGTCGTGCCGATGGTGCGCCACCTTGGATAGGCCACGTTGCCCCTGCCTGGAAGGGTGCTCGCCCCCTGTCCCTCCTCGCCTCCACGCCCTCGTCTATGAGGATGGCCCCTTCTTGATCGAACACAGCTTGGCGGACCTGAAGCAATACCTAAGTGAGAAAGATCGGATCGACCACTTCAAAGCGTGCCAAAGCTTGGTCGTTGATAATCCAAAACCTAACGACGGAGGGGATGATGATCCAGAGTTTGATCGGGGCTGGAATGTAGCGGCCACTGAAGAGAAGCGCTTTAGTCCATTCTTGGAGCCTGCGTCGAGAGATAGAGAGGCAGCGGAGAAGATCGACTCTCGGCGCGAGTTGATGGCCAGGCACATCTTGAATGTCGGGGACGGAACGCTAGCCGGATTGACCTACCAAGACGCCATTGTGCGCTACAAGGCTATCAGCATGCTCGATGTCTACTACCGGTTCGACGCATGTCTGCAATGCCGAAAGTGGCTGGAACAGGCCAAGACCGACCCGCGAGCCGACAGTTTATTGCGTCATCTCGTGGCTTTGATTGTCAGTTTGGGTGAGCCGATTCCGCCCAGTCTGCGAAATTGGGTGAGCACCGCGCTGTTCACTGATCGTCCAGAGCGCCGACGGGGACCGAAGCCGATGAATTGGAGGCGCGACCAGAAGATTACTTTGGCAATCGATATCTTGGTCAAGCTGACAAACTCGAAACTGAAGGATGCGCTGGAGATAGTTGCAGCGGCGTGTCGAAAGGAAGGCCTCATCGATGCGGACCCGGAGACCATCAAAAACAGACATGGCCGGCGTGTAGCGATCCACCCCGGATGATGAAAGTCCGGTGCCTCGGTCGAGGGAATGAACGCTGCCCCTGCGTGGCATAGCGGCATTAGAGTCACGGTCGGTGGAGGCGGCACAATGGCCGTCGTTTTAGTGGTGAGCACTGCTTCCCGATCAAAAACTGGCCCCGGCCGGTCGGCTCCGAGCCCCGGATTGTTCCCGGCCGCCGAGCCGTGGACGCGCGGCAAACCGCACCGCACCCGAGGCGGGTGTGTGTTCAGTCCGACCGGCCCGTCCGCCTCCGCCTTCCCCAAGCGAGAGGTGAGATCATGAGAACCGACACACTGCACGTCGTCCATGCTCGTGCCGCCGGCATTGACGTGCACAAGATGCAGATCACCACATCGATCCGCATCTGTGCACCCGGCGGCGGCGAGCCGCAGATCGCGACGCGGACCTTCGAGGCTCTGCCCAGCGGCATCGACGAGATGGTGGCATGGATGCTCGCGCGCAAAGTCGATGCCGCAGTGATGGAGGGCACCGGCATCTACTGGGTGGCACCGTTCGAAGCGCTGGAGGCGGCCGGCATCTCCGTGGTGCTGGTCAACGCCCGGCAGGTCAAGCAGCTGAAGGGCCGCAAGACCGATGTGGCGGACAGCGTCTGGCTGGCGCGGGTCTGTCAGTTCGGTCTGGCAAGCCCCAGCCACGTGCCGCCCAAGGCGTTCCGGGAGATGCGCGCACTTACCCGCTACCGGCGCGCCCTCGTCGGTCAGCGCAGCCGGGTGCGCAATCGGGTGCAGAAGGTCCTGGACCGCAGCGGCGTGCGCGTCGGCGGTGTCCTCTCCGACGTCTTCGGCACGAACGGGAGACGGGTTCTCGACGGCTTGGCTGAGGGGCTCGGACCGGACGCCATCCTGGCCTCGCTCAGCCACCATGTGGCGCACAAGGTCGAGCGGCTCGGCGACGCCCTCAGCCTCTCCCTCAGCGCTGCGGACCGCCTGATCCTGTGCGATCTGCTTCGCGAGCACGATGCGCTGGAGGAGCGCATCCAGGGGTTCGACCGGGCCATCGACGATGGCTTCGTGCCCTGGGAGGACCGCATCCTGCTTCTCCAGACCATCCCCGGGATCGACCGGGCCTCGGCCTGCGCCATCCTCGCCGAGATCGGCCCCGACCTCGACGCCTTCGGCTCCACTGATCGGCTTGCCGCATGGGCCGGTCTCTGTCCCGGCAACAGCCAAAGCGCCGGAAAGCGCCGTGCCGCCCGCACACGCATGGGCAGCAAGACCCTGCGCGCCGTGCTCGTCGAATGCGCTCATGGCGCGGCGCGAACCCATGGCTGCCAGTTCCGCGGCTACCACAAGGCTCTCATGATCCGACGCGGTTACAAGCGGGCCATCGTCGCCACCGCGCACAAGATGCTGCGGGTCCTCTACGTCGTGTTGCGCGACGCCAAGCCTTACTACGATCCGGAAGCCGACTACGAAGCCCTCATGGTCAGGCGAAATGCCCCGCGCTGGATCCGCATGCTCCGCCGGCACGGCTTGCTCGAGCCCGGTCGTATCCCAACTGCCATGGCCGCGACCGCCTGAAGCATTACCTGGTCGGAGCACGGTCGGCACCGGGCCACAATCCAGGGCAGCCCGAAGTCCGACCGCGTCTCCAAGCGCCGCGAGCGCGGCCTCACGCCGACAACGCGACGCCTCGTCGTAATTCCCCTACTCGTGCCCGTCCCGAAGAAACTTTCACGGCAAAAATACGGGACCGGGTGAGGAAGAAGGCGAAGAAGAGGGAGGCGAAGGCAGACGCGGTCTCCTAACAGGGACACAATTCCGCGAATTCTGTCTCTCGTGCGGGCAGCAATTATTACCTATTCCTGGGCAAGTTCGATGAACAGGAGCGGGCCCATGGCCACAAATGGCACACCAGCAACCGACCTGATGGCGGACAGGCTGCTACGCCGGCCCGAGGTCGAGGAGATAACCTGCATGAGCACCTCGCGACTCTACGCCGCAATGCGAGAGGGGCGCTTTCCGCTTCCAAAGCGTATCGGGCCTGGGTCAAACGGCGCAGTCGCGTGGCGCCTCTCCGACATCCAGAAGTGGCTGGCAGATCTCCCCGATGCGAAGCGCCAGCACGCGGGCAAGTCATGATCCTATGGTTCGAAAAGGAACGCGCCCGCCTGGATGCAGGGTCCAGGACGGGCGCGGCGGATCTCATAATCGACACGAGACCGCAAATAACTTAGCCCGCACCCGCGGCGCTCGCAACAGCGCCACGGTCTACCCTGCCCGCAAGCCCGCATGCCCGACCTGCGGGACACCGCCGGCGACCAAGACTGTGCTCGAGGTGGGCGTCGAGCTGCAGGAGGTCCTGCCGAAGACCAAGCACGGCGAGAGCGGCGGCAAGAAGCCTAGGAGCTCGGACGTCGAGCGCCGGATCCGCGAGGCGCGGCGGTCCCACGATCCCTGTGTGGAGATCGAGCGGATCCGCCACGAGCAGGGCTACCCTGAAGGCTGGTTCGAGCAGATCGCGGGCCTCTGCGGGATCTTGCCCCCGTGAAGACGTTGCTCGACTACCTCCGCGAGGACGGCATCGAGCCGCGCAAGGAAGGCAGCCGGTGGGTGGCGCTCTGTCCCTTCCACCAAGAGAAGACCCCATCCTTCAGCATCGATCTCGAGAAGGGGAAAGGAGGCCTCTACAAGTGCTTTGGCTGTGGCGAGGGGGGTGATTGCGTCACCTACCTCGAGAAGGCCCGTAAACTCACTAAGAAGGCGGCCCTTCGCTTGCACAAAGGGTCGCCTTCTAATGGGGCACAACCGAGCCGTGAAGGCCTCGACCGCTCCCCGGATCACAAGGCCAACGCCAAGCCTAAACAACCTCCGTTCGTTACCGAGCTGCCCCGGAACGCGCTCGCGATTTGGGATTACGTGGACGCTGAAGGCCGGCTCAAGTTCAAAATCGCGAAGCTCCCGCCGGGCCCCGACGGCAAAAGGAGGTTCTGGCCCTACACGCGCGGCAAGAAGGGGAACAAACGCGGCTGGATCATCAAGAACCTCATGAAGAAGGATCGCCCGCTCTACCTTCTGCCCCGGCTCCTAAAGGCCCCCAAGGGCCAGCAGGTCATCGTCGTCGAGGGCGAGAAGTGCGTCCACGCGACGCTCGAGGCGTTTCCGAAAGCCTGCGTCACCACTTGGTCACACGGCACCCAATCATGGCGGCTCACCGATTTCTCGCCGATCTACGGCCGCAAGGTCCTGCTCGTCTCGGACGCCGACGAGACCGGGCGCGAGGCGATGACTGGAATCGTTCAACTTCTCGTGAAGCACGAGTGCAAGGTGCGCGTCGCGCTCCCCCTCGGCGAAAGCGGTGACGACATTGCCGACGAGTTCGAGAAGGGCGGCACCGAAGGCGCCGCCAACTGGCTCAAGGGCCTGGCGAAGGACTACGAGCCGCCGAAGCTCCAAGTCGCAGTTACACCGGGCTCGGGCGAAGCCGCGGACACGCCGGGTGCCGGCGGTACCGCAGACACGCCGGATGAGCGCGCGGCCCCAAACGCGCCGGACTCACCGGACGCAGGCGAAGCCACAGATACGACGGATATAGCAGACAGCACGGACTGGACTAAAGATCTCCTTAAGCGAGCGGAGAATGACCCCGGCGCTCCGTTCGAGCCGGAAATCGTAGAGAAGATAAGGAAACTTAAGCACACCAACATGGCCTCGTGGATGCGCCTTAGAGCCAGTCTGCGGTTCAAGGCTAAGGTGCCTGTCGGAGAGCTTGACAGAGAACTGAAAAAGAGGAGCCAAGATCTGGAACTCCTAGCCTCGCGAGGGCAGACATTGGAGTGGCCGGAGGATGAGCTCTGGCACGACAAAGTAAACGGTGACGAATTGCTAGGTGAACTGGCCGCACAGTTCAAATTCCATGTCGACATGTCGGAGGCGCAGGCCGATACCGCGGCACTATGGGTCATGTATTCGTGGTCACATAATCAATGGGAAATATCGACCTTCCTGAACATCACAAGCGCGACAAAGCGGTGCGGCAAGTCCCTGTTGGTGGAGGTGATTGAGGAATTCGCAATTCGCCCGCTGAACTTAAGCGGGCACACAACATCGGCAGCTCTATTCCGTACGATCGAGCAGCATCGGCCAACAATTCTTCTCGACGAGGCCGATACGTACCTTAGAGAAGATGAAAACTTGCGTGGCCTAATCAATGGCTCTCAACGCCTAAAGGGCGCTCAAGCATTGCGCATGGTCAAACTGGGAGACATTTGGCAACCAGCTTGCTTTGCCACATACTGCCCCAAGGTCATCGTCGGAATCGGCACTGTTCCCGGTACAATACTTGATCGCTCAATCGTGATTGAGCTGGAACGTCGCACGTCGGGCGCCAAGAATATGCCGTTCTGGGGGGACCGCAATAAGGAAGAGACGCAAGCCATCCGGCGGAAAATGGCCCGATGGACGAATGACAATGGCGCGTCGCTGGCTAAACCACGGCGTGATGTGGTCTTCCCGCCCGGCCTCCACGACCGGGCCCGCGACGCTTGGGCACCGTTGCATTCGATCGCCGAATGCGCAGGCGGAGAGTGGGCCGAGACAAACGGTCGCGCGTGGAGAGCCTGCATGGCCATCACGGCTGCTACCATCGATGAGACGGACATAGCAGAAATACTGCTGGCCGATATGCGGCAGGTGTTTTACGAAGCAGCGGATCCGCCGCATCTGCCAACCGGCAAATCTGACGCCGCCTACGACAAATTTAATCCCGCCATCCTCCCGGCACTAATCGCAATGGAGGGGCACCCTTGGTCGGAATATTCACGCAATCGGCCACTATCTCCGCGTGGTCTGGCGAAGCTGCTCAAGCGCTTCAAGATCACGCCGTGCACGATCCGGCTCGAGTCGGGTGCGACGCCGAAGGGATACAAGCTCGAATCGTTCGTGCCGGTTTGGAAGCGCTACAATACTGGAGACCCTGAGGGCTCTTCCGTATCTGTTGATTGACGCAAATTTGCCGTGTCCCGAGGGTGTCTCTCAAACCTTGGGAAGCCCCTCTCCTATTCACAACATTTGGCTAGATGCGGCCCCTGCGTTAGGCAAGAAGTATGTAGTTCAAACGGGCTCGAAGCCCATCGAATGCTGCATCCTGAAGACCACCGCCTCCGGCGATCTCGTGTTGGACCCGACCTGCGGCTCCGGCACCACGGCTTACGTGTCCGAGCAGTAGGGCCGGCAATAGATCACCGTTGACACCTCCCGCGTGGCGCTGGCGCGGGCGCGTATCATGGGCGCGCGTTATCCCTGGTATCTGCTCGCCGACAGCCCCGAGGGGCAGAAGAAGGAAGCCGAGATCACACAGCGCGCGCCGTCCGAGGCGCCGACCGGTAACAACATCCGCCAGGGTTTCGTCTACGAGCGCGTGCCGCACATCACCCTCAAATCCATCGCCAACAACGCCGAAATCGACGTGATCTGGGAGCGCTGGCAGGAGACCCTGGAACCGCTCCTCACCCGCCTCAACGCCGCTCTCGGCGAAGCGCGGGAAGAGTGGGAAATCCCCCGCGAGGCTGGCGACGACTGGCCCGCCGACGCCACGGCCGCGCACGCCGACTGGTGGGAAGCGCGCATCGCCCGCCAGAAGGAAATCGACGCCTCCATCGCTGCCAAGGCGGACCACGAGTATCTCTACGACAAGCCCTATGTCGACAACGCGCGCATCCGCGTCGCCGGCCCCTTCACGGTCGAGAGCCTGGCGCCGCACCGCATGCTGGCGGTGGACGAGAACGACGAGTTCTTCTCCGCACTCACCGACCAGAAGCTCGGCTACGGCGAGGCGGCGAACTTCACCGAGATGATCCTGGAGAACCTCCGGACCGCCGGTGTGCAGCAGGCGCACAGGGAGGACCGCATCGAATTCACCGCGCTCACGCCTTGGCCCGGCCACTACGTCTGCGCGGAGGGGCGCTATGTGGAGGGCGGCGGCGAAGAAGGCGCCACGCGGCGTGCCGGCGTCTTCATCGGGCCGGAGTTCGGCACCATCGCCAAGCCGGATCTGGTCGCCGCCGCGCGCGAGACCGCCGAAGCCGACTTCGACGTGCTAATCGCCTGCGCCTCCAGCTACGACGCCCACGCCGCCGAGTTCGAAAAGCTGGGGCCAATCCCGGTGCTCAAGGCGCGCATGAACGCCGACCTGCACATGGCCGGCGATCTCAAGAACACCGGCAAGGGCAACCTCTTCGTCATCTTCGGCGATCCCGACATCGACATCCTGCCGGACGGCGACGAAACCATCCGGGTGCGGATCAACGGCGTGGACGTCTTCCACCCCAACACCGGCGAGGTGGGGAGCGACGGCGCCGACGGCATCGCCTGCTGGTTCGTCGACGCCGACTACAACGAGGAGAGCTTCTTCGTCCGCCACGCCTACTTCCTCGGCGCGAACGACGCCTACAAGGCGCTCAAGACGACGCTGAAGGTCGAGGGCGTCTATCCCATGGCCTTCGAGAGCGTAGACGACGTCGCGGAACATCTGCCGCGCTTCATCGACAGCTGCAACGAGAGGCGCCTACACTCGGCGCTCGGATACCTCAGCCCCAACCGCTTCGAGGAGAACCACTCCCGCACCCCGGTCAAATCGGCCGCATGAAACTGTGCCGTCTCAGGAGCCCACTGCAAGCATCAAGCGCTTAGAGAGGCAACTCGGTCGTCGACTTGATCTCCTCCATGGATAGCAGGGAGGTGATGTTGAAGATCTTCACCTGGGAAATGAGCGCCTGGTAGAAATCGTCGTAGGCCCTGGCGTTCCGCACCCGGACCTTCAGGATGTAGTCGACGTCGCCGGCCAGACGGTGGGCCTCCATCACCTCCGGCCGTCCCTTCAGCGTCTCCAGAAACCGTTCCTGCCAGTCCTTCTGGTGCTCGGAGGTCCGGATGAGCACGAAGAAGCACGCCTCCAGCCCCAGCTTGTCGGGGTCGAGAAGCACCGTGTTCTTCCTGATGATCCCCGCGGCCCGGAGCTTTCGTATTCTGTGCCACACGGGTGTCCGCGAGGCGCCGGCTTTCTCTGCAATGTCGTCGAGGGAGCGCGACGCATCCTCCTGCATCGCCGCAAGGATATTCCGATCGACGCCGTCGAGTTGCACAGCCATCTCATCCTCCGTCAAATACAGGACGTATATTCCAAGAAATCCCAATTCATGCAAAATATGTCCTTATTTTTCTGGTGTGCTGTTAGATACATGGAAAATATGTATTGAACGAAGCCGCTACGCGGAGTTAGCGGCGTAGAGTTCATTCATTTCCGAGGCGTCGCGGGTGCCGTTTGTTCTGTGCGTTCGCTTCCCGGTTGCGTCAGTGGCGCTCCGCCCGTCGGGTGGCGGATCCCCAGCAGCCTCCCGATCACCAGTGGTTAGTATCGACCCCTGCGACGGACCGTCGCCGGATCGGTCCGGCGGCGCGCCGTCGCGATCCAGGGAGATCGATAATGACCGGGACCGCGTGCGACACGAACACCGTCACCCCTCTTCGCCAGCGCATGGAGGAGCAGCTCCGCATCGCCAATCTGGCCGCGAGCACGTCCAAGGCCTACATCTGCGAGATCAAGAACCTGGCCAGGTACTACGACGCCTCGCCGGACGAGCTCGACGCCGAGCAGGTGCGCCAGTGGTACCTGGGGCGGATCGACAAGGGGCTCAGTCCGGGCACGACCAACGTCTCCTTCGCCGCGCTGAACTTCCTCTACATCGACACACTCGGCTGGCCTGACCATGTCGCCGGCCTGCGCTCCCGCAAGAAGCCCGGCAAGCTGCCGCGCTACATGTCGGAGCAGGAGGTCGAGCACCTCATCCTTGCGACACCCGACCTCCGCCACCGTGCTGCCATTGTCACCGGCTATGGCGGCGGGCTCCGCATCTCCGAGACCTTGGCCATCAAGGTCGGCGACATCCTGTCGGAGAAGAAGCTGCTGCACATCCCCTCCGGCAAAGGCGGCACCGAGAGAATGGCACCGTTGCCGGACATCGTCATCCACTACTTGCGCGTCTACTACAGGAACATCTGGCCGCGTCCGACGAGCTGGCTCTTCTACGGCGTCTCGCTCGACAGGCCCATCGCAACGGAGACCTTGCAGGCCGCCTTCAGGAGGGCGCGCGACATTGCCGAGCTCGACCGCAGCTACACCTTCCATTGCCTGCGCCATTCGGCGGCGACCCATCTCCTCGAGCGCGGCGGCGATATCGAGGTGATCCGGGACATGCTCGGCCATCGAAGCGCGAACACGACCCGTCACTACGCCCGCGTCACCGGCAAGATGTTCGAGGGCCTCGACCACCCGATCTCAGGCTTCGCAGCGTTGCGCAACTGACGGCGCGTGGAGGCCGAACGCGCGGGCGTGGCGGAGATCTTCCGCCGCGCCGGCGCCGCTTTCCGTGAGCGCCACAAAGGGCGCATCGACGCCGCCCGGCTCAAGGTCATGGGCGCCATCGAGGCGTGCCGCACCGCCGTGCTCGGCGGCCACATGTACGCCTGCGAGGGCTGCGGGCGCGAGCATCCGCTCTTCAGATACCATGAGCACGGTGGCACCGAATCGATTCTGGCGGTTAGACAAGCTCGGAGAGAAGGCCAGCACCTTCTCTCCGAGCGGAATCGTCAACAACGGAGTGGACGGATGTCGGATGGTCCAGACACGACCGCGCTGACAGGCGCAAGTAGTAGCACGATTTATGTCGCGGTGGAGATCAGCCTCAAATCGTGGATCGTTGGCGTGCATTGCCCGGATGCCTCGGGTGGCAGCATCAGCATCCACACACTGGCTGCTGCCGACACGGCGGGACTGTTGGATCTCGTCGGGTCGGTGCGGGAACGGGTGGCGAGGGAGCTCGGCGCCCGTCCTCGGGTGATGCTGACCTACGAGGCGGGCTACGAGGGGTTCTGGCTTGCCCGCGATATCGAGCGCCGTGACGCGGAGATCGATATCTTCATGAACGATCCGGCGAGCCTGCGGGTGAACCGGCGCGCCAAGAAGAAAAAGACCGACCGTATCGACGCGAGGAGGATGGTTCGGGCTCTGAAGGCATGGGACCAAGGCGATTCGGAGGCCATGTCCTGGGTGCGCGTGCCCGATGTGGACCAGGAGGATGCCAAGCGCCTGCTGCGCGAGAGGGACACGCTGATCAGCGAGCGTACCCGCGTCAACAACCGGATCAAAGGGCTCTTGCAGTTGCACGGCATCTTCGATCTGGCGCCGCGCAAGCCGGACTTCCTCGAACGCCTCGCGACCGCGCGGACGGGCTATGGGGCGCCGTTGCCGCCGCGTGCGCGGGCAGAGATTGAGAGGGCGGTGGGGATGCTTCGCCTGGTTGAGGAGCATATCGAGATGATCGAGGCCGAGAAGAGGGCCCTGCTGAAGGCTGGCCGGAAAGCCCAGGACGCGACCAATCGTGACGGGACGGCGATGATCGCGGCGCTTACGCGCATCCATGGCATCGGCCTCAATGACGCCACACTGCTGGCTGGCGAGGTGTTCTATCGGGACTTCCGCAATCGCCGGGAGTTGGGCAGCTGGGCCGGGTTGACGTCGGTGCCGTGGGCGAGCGGAGATGTCGACCACGATCTTGGCATCAGCAAGGCCGGCCCCTCGCATGTCAGGAAGCACATGATCCAGATGGCTTGGCGCTGGCTGAAGCTGCAACCGGAAAGCGCGATCACGAAGTGGTTCCACGCCTACGTCGCCAGGGATGCCGGTGGCGGGAGGGACCGGCGAGCGAGGAAGCGGGCGATCGTGGGGGTCGCGCGCAAGCTGCTGATCGCGCTGTGGCGCTATGCCACCCAAGGACTGGTGCCTGAGGGCGCCATCGTCTCCTGAGGGCACCGGCCGAACGAACGGGAAAATACAGGAGGTTCCGACGTGGTCGGACGCGGCCGCGGAGGATGCCGGGCAAGGCGTGTGACCGGGCAAGAGTTGGGTCGCCGCTTGGCACCGTTCTACAGATGGGTCCCGCCTCCCGGAACGTCACCACCGCTTGGATGCGGTATTGGGGTCACGGAGCCGGCAAGCGCCGGAGTTCCGAACCGGATAAGAGCTGAGCAGCGTGGCGGATCGCTGCGTGGAAACGACGTTCTGCCTGGACATCGGCCGCGGATTCGAGTGGAGAGATTGCGAATGCCATTGACGTAGATGAAGCCGGGCCTTGCGGAGAGAGCTCATAAGAACTCCTGCCGCAACCGCCACTGCCCCACCTGCCAGGGTCTCGCCGCCAACCTCTGGAGCGAGGAGCGCGCCGGGGACATCCTGCCGGTGCCCTACTTCCATGTGGTCTTCACCCTGCCCAAGGAGGTTGCCGCCATTGCCTTCTGCAACCGCAGGGTGGTGTTCGACATCCTCTTCCGGGCCGTCGCCGAGACCCTGCGCACCATCGCCGCCGATCCCCGCCACGGCGGCATGCGCATCGGCGGCACCGCGGTCCTCCATACCTGGGATCAGAAGCTCCGCTTCCACCCGCACCTGCACGTGGTCGTGCCCAACGCGGGCTTCGACGTAGACAGTGGCGAGTGGAAGACGGGGAGCACCACCTTCCTCGCCCCCGTCAAGGTCCTCGGCAGCCTGTTCCGCCGCCTCTTCCTCGAGGAGCTCGCCCGCGCCCACGGCCGGGGGGACCTGGAGTTCCACGGCACCCTCGCCCACCTCGCCAATCCCGGCGAGTTCCACGCCACGCTTGCCGCCGCCCGGGCCAGGGACTGGGTGGTCTACGCCAAGCGGCCCTTCCGCGGGCCTGAGCAGGTCTTCCGGTACCTCTCGCACTACACGCACAGGATCGCCATCTCCGACAGCCGCATCGTCTCCTTCGACGGCGAGACGGTCTCCTTCCGCCACCGAAAGCCCAAGGCGCCGGGGCAGAGAAAGCCGCGCTACGGCATCGCCACCGTGAGCGCCGACGAGTTCATCCGCCGCTTCCTGAGGCACGTCCTGCCGGACGGCATGCACCGCATTCGCTACTTCGGCATCCTCGCCAACGGCTGCCGCGCCAGCACGCTGGAGAGAGCACGCCAGGCTCTCGGCGCCCTCGGCTGCGCCGCCCCCGAGGGAAGCGTGGACGGCGCTCGGGCCGAGCCCGACGAAGAGCCCGAGATCGGCACCGCGCCCGTGGCCTGCCCCCACTGCGGCGGCGTCATGCGCCTCGTCCGCGAAATCCGCCGCCGCCATGAGCCCCGCTCGACGCGCGGCCCGCCGGCGCTGCCGCCGACCCACAGGGGGAAACCGTGAGACGCCCGCTCGCTTCGGCCCCGCGCAACGGCGCCAAAGCGCCGACGCACGACCGAACCTGTCTCCGCTTGAGCCGGGCTGACAGCCCTCGGCTCACACCCCGCTCAGTCCTCGCAGCGTGCGCCCGCATGCCTGCCGAAAGACCGGCGCGAGCGTCGATTTTATGCGCAACTCTGCTGCCGGTGGATGCCGCCTGACGCTGACATCAGCGCACTTTCCACATAGCTCAACTTCGCCTCTCGTGGCCCGCGGCTTCGTTCAAAAGGGTTGGGCAGGCTCTCGAGAGAGAGCCTGCCCAACCCTTAACCCTATCCGCCGACACCAACGAAATCGGCAACGGGCGGTCGTGGTGCAGCATTTTCCGATCTTCCTCCGTCTCGCGGGCCGGCGCGTCGTCGTCTCCGGCGCCGGGCAGGCTGCGGTGGCCAAGCTGCGCCTGCTGCTGAAGACCGACGCCGAGATCACTGTACTTGGTCTCGGCCCGGACCCGGCCATCCTGTCGTGGCACCGCGAGGGGGCATTGCGCCACGAAGAGCGTCACGTGGAAACCGACGACCTCGACGCCGCAGCGCTCCTCTATTGCGCGAGCAACGATCCCTCGGAGGACGCACGCGCTGCCGCGCTGGCCCGGCGGCGCGGCATCCCCGTCAACATCGTCGACAATCTCGAAGGCAGCGACTTCATCACGCCTGCCATCGTGGACCGCGATCCGGTCACGGTGGCCATCGGAACCGAAGGGACAGCGCCGGTGCTGGCCCGGAACCTCAAGGCGGCATTCGAGGCGCAGCTGCCGATTTCTCTGGGGCCGCTCGCGCGCATCGGACAGGCGTTCCGCAGCAGGTGCGAGAGCGTGCCTTCGGGCCGGATGCGACGGGCGCTCTGGTCCGAGTATTTCTCGCGGCAGGGCCCCCGCTCGTTCGCGAGAGACGGCGAGAAGGGCGCGTGCGAAGCGCTCCATTCGCTGCTCAATGAGGCCGCAACCGCGACGCGCCCTCCGGGCCTGGTCTCGTTCGTGGGCGCCGGGCCGGGCGATCCGGAGCTGCTCACGCTCAAGGCCCGCAACCTGCTGCACGAGGCGGACATCGTGGTGCATGACCGGCTCGTCTCCCCACAGGTCCTGGAGTTCGCGCGACGGGAAGCGGAGCGCGTCTGCGCAGGCAAGACGGGATACGGCCCGTCGTGGTCGCAGGCGCGCATCAACGCGCTGTTGGTCCGCCATGCCCGGGCCGGCAATCACGTGGTCCGCCTCAAGTCCGGCGATCCGGCGGTGTTCGGCAGGCTGGACGAAGAGATCGAGGCGCTGGAGGCCGAAGGCATTGCCTGGGAGGTCGTTCCGGGAATCACGGCAGCCGCCGGTGCTGCTGCGGACATGGGGGTCTCGCTCACGCGTCGCGGGCGCAACTCGGAGCTTCGGCTCCTCACAGCCCGCGACGTCGACGGCTTCGCCGAGCACGACTGGGCCGCCCTTGCCCGGCCCGGAGCCGTCGCCGCGATCTACATGGGCAAGCGGGCAGCCGCCTTCCTGCGCGGGCGCCTGCTGATGCGCGGCGCCGCACCGTCGACGCCGGTCACGATCGTCGAGAACGCTTCGCGCCGGAACAAGCGGATCGTCGCGACGACGCTGCTCGGGCTGCCCGAGGCATTGGGCGACGTGCAGTTTCCGGGGGCGGTGGTGCTGATGCTCGGCATCCTGCCCCGCGACGCCATGTGGAAGGTGGATGCGGGCTGCGAGGTCCGCCGGGAGGCAGTCTGATGGTCCGCGCCTTCACACCCTGCATTCTGACAGCGAACGACCTTTTCGATGGCGACGTGGTCTATCTCGCACCCGATGGCGCCTGGACGCGCCGTCCGGGCGCCGCGCGCCTCTTCGAGGCCGAGGCCGAGGCGAGCGGTTGCCTTGCGGCGGCCGAAGCGCAGGAGGTTGCCGTCGTCGGCCCCTATCTGGCGGCGGCCGTGCCCGGAGGTCACCAGGGGCCCGAACCGATCCACATCCGGGAGGTTCTCCGCGCAAGCGGGCCCTCCAACTACCACCACGGCAAGCAGGCGGGGAGCTGACGCGTGTACCGATACGACGGCTTCGACCGGGAATTCGTGCGCAAGCGGGTCGCGCAGTTCCGCCAACAGGTGGAGCGCCGGATCGACGGCTCGCTCACCGAGGAGGAGTTCAGGCCGCTGCGGCTGATGAACGGGCTCTACCTGCAGCTGCACGCCTACATGCTTCGTGTGGCCATCCCCTATGGCACGCTCGACAGCCGCCAGATGCGGCAGCTGGCCCATATCGCGGAGCGCTGGGACAAGGGCTACGGACACTTCACCACGCGGCAGAACGTCCAGTTCAACTGGCCCAGGCTGAAGGACGTGCCGGACATCCTCGACGCCCTCGCGGACGTGGAAATGCATGCGATCCAGACGTCCGGCAATTGCGTCCGCAACGTCACCGCCGACCACTTCGCAGGTGCGGCCGCCGACGAGATCGCCGATCCCCGCCCGACCGCCGAACTTCTCCGGCAATGGTCGACGGATCACCCGGAATTCGCGTTCCTGCCGCGCAAGTTCAAGATCGCAGTGAGCGGCTCCCCGGTCGACCGTGCCGTGACCCGCGGGCACGACATCGGCATCCGCATCGTCCCGAGCGCGACCGGTGAGATCGGATACGAAGTCTCCGTCGGCGGCGGGCTCGGGCGCACCCCGGTGATCGGATCGGTCATCCGTGACTTCCTTCCTAAGGCGGACCTGCTTCCCTACGTCGAGTCCATTCTGCAGGTCTACAACGCCATCGGCCGCCGCGATAACAAGTTCAAGGCGCGCATCAAGATCACCGTGAGCGAGCTCGGGATCGAGGCCTTCCGGGACCGCGTCGAGGAACGCTTCCCGCTTCAGCGGGCGGCATTCGGGGGCACGGACCGGGCGCTGCTCAAAGACATGCGCGCGATGTTCGAGCCGCCGGCATACGTCGAGGCGCCGGCCGGAGCCTTCGATACGGCGCTCGCGCGCGATCCTGTGTTCCGGTCGTTCGTCGACACCAATCTGCACCCGCACCGGAATCCCGAGTACGCGATCGTCACCATCTCGCTCAAGGCCCACGGCGCGACGCCGGGCGATGCCACCGCAGACCAGATGCGCGTCATCGCCGATCTGGCGGAGCGGTACGGCCATGACGAGATCCGCATCAGCCACGAGCAGAACTGTATTCTGCCTCACGTGCACAGGCGCGACGTGCCGGCGGTCCATGCGGCCCTGCGGGAGGCGGACCTCGCGACCGCCAATGTAGGGCTGGCGTCGGACATCATCGCCTGCCCCGGCATGGACTACTGCAATCTCGCCACCGCACGCTCCATTCCGATCGCCCAAGGCATTGCCGGCCGGATGAAAGAGCGCGGAGACGAGCGCCATGTCGGCGGTCTCAAGATCAAGATATCCGGCTGTATCAATGCGTGCGGACATCACCATGTCGGGAACATCGGCATCCTCGGCCTCGATCGTGCCGGTGCCGAGAATTATCAGATTACCCTTGGCGGCGACGGAACGGAGACCGCCGCGCTCGGCCAACGCACAGGCCCTGGCTTTGCCGCAGATGACGTCGTCCCTGCCGTGGAGCGCCTGATCGACGCTTACCTCGAGCTGCGGTCGGATGAAGACGAAGTCTTTCTCGCGACCTACCGACGCGTCGGCATGCAGCCCTTCAAGGCGGCGCTCTATCCCGACACCGCCGTGGCCGCAGGAGGCTAGGCATGGAACGCGGGAGCCCCGGCATTCTCGTCCGCGACTGCGGGTTTCAGGACGACGACTGGCGCGGCGAATTCATCCGGTGGAGCGGAGAGGACGAGCATTCCGCTCTGCCTGACCGGGCCACGCTCGACGTCGAGAACACCGCTCCGGCCGAAGACATCGTGCCCCTCTTCGAGCGCATCGCCCTCATTCGCATTGCCTTCCCATCGCACATGGACGGTCGAGGCTTCTCGCTGGCCCGCCACTTGCGGCTGCTGGGCTACCGGGGTCGGCTGCGTGCGACAGGCCACATCCTTGCAGATCAGTACGCCATGGTCCGGCGAAGCGGCTTCGACGAGGTGGAAATCGACCGGGCTCTCGCCCAACGACAGCCGGAAGAGCAGTGGCTGTTCCGCGCGAACTGGCGGACGCACGACTATCAGGAGCGGCTGGGCCGCCACCGGTACGACTGAGACTGCGGCGAGCAGGATTGAAATCGTTCATCCCTGCGATTCGGCAAGTCACTTTGACAATGGGCGCAGATGTGCACGGCGCGGCAGCGTGACATGACGGCTGGTCCGCATTTTTCTCGTCCAGCACGCTCGCGGCGGGCTCATTCCGCGGGCGCCATTGTGATGCGCTGCAGAGGGGCCCTTCGAAACCCGACGTGATCCGTCTGCTCGTGTTGGGCGAAGTGTAGGGTCGGAACGACGATACGCGGGAGAGTCAGCCGTATGAGCTGACCCACCTGCCATCCAACGCCCGTGCGATGGACGCACCGATGCGCTCCGCGGCCGCCTCGGTCTCGCGTTCGCCGACATGGGCGTAGCACATCGTCATGTTCGGACGCTTGTGACCGAGTAAGCGAGAGACGACCGGCAACAGGATGCCTTGCAGAACTGCGCGGCTCGCGAACGAGTGACGAAGGTCATGAAGGCGCACGTCTTCGATCCCGGCTTCCTTGCGCGCCAAGCGCCAGAGCGGCGGGTGATGCGAAAGTGGCCGCCCGAGATCGGTTGTTGTCAAGCGCGCCTTGTTGACCCCTCACAATCCACCAAGATCAACGGGTTACCGCGCCGATCGGCACCGAACCCATGCGCCGGACAACAGCATTGCGCGCTTGACAACAATTTCAGCACCACACTTTTCAGCCGCCAGAACGCGGCCATTGAACACAAAGGGCTTTTCGAAATGCGTTCCTGCCTCGTACCAATCTGGTGTTCACGTTGTGCTAGAGCTTGAAGCCGTGACGTTGTGAGCGGCGTTTGGCGGCCTCTTCATCTCGGCCGAGAGCCGTATTGAGGCGGTTGAGGCTGTTCTGGATACGCTGCGTAGTTTCGGGGATTCCTCAAGGTAGATCCCGTAGCGCTTGCTGTCGTCGAGGATGGCATGGCCGGCGTCGACGAGCCGCCGCGCGCGCGGCTGCCACTTGGTGTAGCTCTCGTTGGTCTCCAGTTGCATGTCGAGCGCGACCATGAGCTGCCTGCATCAGTCCACACCCCTGAGGCGGATCGTAACGACCACCAGCTGGAGTGGGCCCCAGAGGGCCCATTCCAAAGTCTGTACGGCATTTGGGCTTTCTGGTACCGTCGTCGCGAATAGTGAAGCGTGCTTTCTTGGAATTGATTTAGCATCGGTCATCGTCGGGAGCATGACTAAGTATCGGCTCACGACCACGGTCGAGGGAGCGGCGGGTCACACGGTCGCCGCATGCAGTAGGGCGATTGGCCGACCGCGAGCGTCCCGCCGATGGGATTGAACGCCACGCGCAATGTGGCGCGGGCATCACCGTGACACGTTCCGCACGAGAGACGGAACGGCGCGGCGCAATGGGAGGCAAGCATGAACGACGACCTTGGCGTGCAATCAATTATGCAGCGTATTCAAACGCGACGGCAGTTCCTCCAGCGGAGCCTCGGTGCCGGCGCCGCGGTTGGCGCTTCTTCGCTGATCTTGCCGCGGATTGTGGAAGCGAGGACCGAGGGCAACACCCTCGTGGTCGCTCACGTGGAAGAGGTCGGAACCCTCGACCCCAAGGTCTGGGGCGGCTTCGCCGCGATCTATGTGCAAACCCAAATCTACGACACGCTCATGCGTGAGGATCCGGTAACCGGCGAGTTGCGTCCGAGCCTGGCGGTGTCCTGGGAGAATCCGGACCCTCTGACCTATCGCTACACGCTTCGCGAGGGGGCGAAGTTCCATAACGGCGCGCCCGTGACGGCGGAGGATGTCGCCTTCACCTTCAATCGCATCGCGGACCCGAATGAGGGAGCGTGGGAGCTCTACATGTTCGTCAATGTGGACGAAGCCGTCGCCCTCGACGATCTGACGATCGAGGTGCGGATGAAACAGCCCGACCACCAGTTCCAGTTCATCGGCTACTTCGAAGGCGGCAACATCTGCAACAAGGAGCATGTCCAGGAACTGGGAGACGGTATCGGAACCAGTCCTGTCGGCGCCGGCCCGTACAAGTTCGTCGATCGCGACCCCAGCCGCGTCGTGCTCGAGGCCTTCGAGGACTATTACGAAGGCAAGCCGCCGATCGAGCGGATCGAGTTCCGCAACATCAAGGACGCGACCACCATCGTCGCCGGGCTACAGAGCGGCGACATTCATCTGTCCTACGACGTGCCGCGCGACCAGGCCATAATCCTCGAGCGGTCAGACGAAGTGGACATCCAGACCGCGCCGGGCTGGGAGCACACACTGCTCCACATGGCCAACCAGAAGCCGCCATTTAACGATGTCAAGGTGCGGCAAGCGATCCGCTATGCGATCGATCCGGGCGCAGCGCTCGCCGCCTTTAGCAAGAAGTACATCGAGCCGGCCTACGGATCCTTCATTCCGCCCAACGTTCCGTTCAGTTCGCATGACGAGAACGCGGGCACCTACGCGCCCGACATCGAGAAGGCCAAAGCACTGATGGCCGAGAGCTCGTTGCCGGACGGCTTTTCCGCGAACATGGCGGTGAACCCCGGTGTCCGCTACGAGGCACTGGCGCTCGCGATCCAACAGCAGGTCAAGCCGCTCGGTATCGACTTCACCATCCAGCGGCTGCCGGCGCCGGATACCATCGCACTGGCCTACTCGCACGACTTCGACAGCATCCTGATGTACTGGATATCCGACTACACGGATATTTCGAGCTTCCTGCTGCAGTGGTACGGCCCCAATGGCGGCGAGTTCGGACCCAACTTCACCGAGCACGCCGACGAGGAGTACGACAAGCATTTCGAGACATCGCTTTACACCACGGACGATGCCGAACGGGCAGTTGCCTTCAAGGAATGCCAGCGGATCCTCACGGAGCGACAACCGTCGCTTTGCCTGGCGTTCCCGCAGACGGTGCGCTTCCAGTCGTCCAGGCTTACGGGTGCACAGACCCTGCCGGTCTATGTGTACGACCGCTACGCCGACATCGCCTTCAGTGAGTGAGTGACCCGAAGCAGGAAAGTCATTTGATGTAATGGTGTCCGCTGGAGCCGGTGGCGACCGGCATACGGTGGAGCGGCAGGTTATCGATTGGTTCCGGTCGACGGGCGGGCGTCCGAGATTGGGCGCCCCCCTTCGACCTGACCCTCGCTCGGGCGGGTACCGGCCGTGATCGCCCAGCGGCTCATCGCGTTCATTCCGATCGTCATCGCCGTTTCGATCCTGATTTTCCTCGCTCTCAGGGTCGTGCCCGGCGATCCGGTGACGGTGCTGACTGCCGGAAGCCCGGTGCCCGCCGAGGTCAAGGAGCAGCTTCGCCGGGAGTTCGACCTGGATAAGCCGCTGACAGTTCAGTTCTGGAACTGGGCCAAGAACGCGGTGCAGGGCGATTTCGGTATCTCTCTGAAGACCCGGGAGCCGGTAACCGAACTTCTCGGCGAAACGCTGCCGATTACGCTGACAATTCTCATCGGCGGCCTGATCCTGTCGATGCTCATTTCAATACCGCTCGGCGTCATTGCCGCGCTCAGGCAGGGGCGGCTTTCCGATCAACTCATCATTGGCGCCACGCTCGTTACGCTCTCGGTGCCCGTGTTCACGGCCGGTATCCTCGCGATCATTGTGTTCTCCTTCTGGCTCGGCTGGTTGCCGCCCTTCGGCCGCGGCGAGGGCTTCGGCTGGGATCGAATCTCTCACCTCCTCATGCCCTGGTGTGTCCTCGGGCTCGCCATGACGGCCGCGCAGACCAACACACTGCGCGCAGGCATGATCGACGTGCTTAATCGGGAGTACATCCTCGCCGCCGAAGCGCGCGGCCTCAGACCCATCGCCGTCATCCGTCACGGCTTCCGCACGGCGATGGTCCCGGTGGTGAACATCCTGGGCGTACAGTTCGGCTACATGATCGTCGGCACGGTCCTGGTGGACTTCGTGTTCGGCATGGGCGGCATCGGCCAGCTTCTGGTCGACGCCGTCAATCAGCGGGACTACCCGGTCGTTCAGGCGATCCTGGTCTGCATTGCCGTGGCATTCACAGCGACGACCTTGCTGGTGGATATCGTGGCCTCGCGGCTCGATCCTCGCTATGCCGATTGACAGGTAGGGCAGGGATGCGAACCGCGGCTGTCCTCTCGGCTCTCCGGCGCGATCCCGCCCTCGCCATATCGGCGACGCTCGTGGTGCTTTTCGTCATCATTGCGGTGTTCGGCCCCTGGATCGCGCCTCAGGACCCGAACCAGATCAATCCCGGTTCGAACTATCTGCCGCCCTCCGGCGATTTCTGGTTCGGTACCGACCGCAGCGGACGGGACCTGTTCAGCCGGCTCATCGTCGGCACCCGCATGGCGTTGCTGGGCGCGTTTGCCGTCGTCGTCATCGATGTCGGCCTGGGCACGGTGTACGGCCTCATCGCGGGCTACATCGGCGGCCGGGTCGACAACATCATGATGCGCATCGGCGACATCCTGTTGAGCTTCCCCGCTCTCATCATGGGTGTGCTCTTCGTCGCCATTTTCGGTCCAGGGCTGATCCCGGTGGTGGTCGGGCTCGCCCTCGTCTACATGCCGACGGCGGCGCGGGTTGTGCGTTCGCAGGCGCGTATCCAAACGAAGGAGCAGTATGTCGAGGCGGGCCGGCTTCTCGGCTACTCGCCGCTACGCATCGCCTTGCGCCATGTGCTGCCCAACTGCCTGTCTCAGATCATCGTGCAGGCGAGCATCGTACTGGCCTACGCGGTCGTGGACCTTGCCGCGCTCAGCTTCCTCGGACTTGGCGTGCAGCCACCCACGCCGGACTGGGGCAACATGCTGGCTGAGGCGCAGAAGAGCATGCTGCTGGCGCCCTGGCTCGCGATCTTCCCCGCGCTTGCGATCATCATCCTCGTGCTTGCGTGGAACGTGTTCGGCGCGCGTCTGCGCTACCACCTCGATCCCACAGAGCGCCGGTGAACGATCCACTGCTCAGCGTCGAGGGTCTCACCACGGTCTACCGGGTCGGTGGCCGTGAGTTCGCGGCGCTGAACGATGTGAGCCTGACGTGTCAGGCCGGAGAGCGGCTCGGCGTGGTCGGCGAGAGCGGCAGCGGCAAGTCCGTCCTGGCACTCTCTCTGTTGAACATCATCCGCGCACCGGGGCGCATCACGGCGGGGCGAGTCGTGTTCGCGGGCCAGGATGTCCTTCACTTACGGCGGCCCGAGCTGAGGCGGGTGCGCGGCGGCGGCATGTCGCTCATCTTTCAGGATGCTGCAGCGTCGTTGACGCCGGTCTATCCGGTGGGCGTCCAGCTCGGCGAGGTGATTCGCACACACCTCTCGGTCAGCAGAGCCGAAGCCGCGCGACAAAGCGTGCAGCTTCTGGGGCAGGTGGGTATTCCCGAACCGGAACGGCGGCTCCGAGCATTCCCGAGTGAACTATCGGGCGGTATGAAGCAACGAGTCGCCATCGCCATGGCCTTGGCCAGCGAGCCGAGCCTGCTCATCGCGGACGACCCCACGTCTGCAGTCGACGTGACGATCCAGGCCCAGATCCTGGAGCTGCTCCGCCACCTCGTCGACGAGCGTAAGCTCGCACTCATCTATATTTCGCACGACTTCCGCGTCGTCTCGACGATCTGCGAACGGCTCCTCATCCTGTACGCCGGCGGCATCGTGGAGCAGGGCGACGCGCCATCGGTCTTCAACGCGCCGCGCCATCCGTATACCGCTGCTCTCCTGGCGTGCTCGCCCTCCGTCGAGGAGTACCGTTTCCCCTTCGCGACGCTGCCGGGCAATCCGCCCAATCCGAGGGACGAGCCGATTAGCGGCTGCCAGTTTCATCCTCGTTGTCCTCGTGCCCTCGACGTCTGCGCGCGCGAAACGCCGCACGAGGAGAGTCCTTTGGCCGGGCATAGCTATCGTTGTTGGAGCCCGCTGGACGCGACCGTGAGCGGATCGTCAGCGGCGGCATCGACCCCATGAGCGGCCCCGACATTCACGTGAGCATCAAGGAGCTGCGCATGCTGTTCCCGGTGAAGCGCGGTCTGCGGGACAGGGTGTTGGGCGTCAAGCAGTGGGTGCACGCCGTCGACGGTGTCAGCCTCGATCTCCACCGGGGCGAGTGCCTCGCGCTCGTCGGGGAAAGCGGCTCGGGCAAGACCACTCTCGCCAATTGCATCGCGGGCTCGCTCGTACCCGTCGCGGGAGAGATCTGGCTCGATGACGTCATGCTCGCGCGTGCCGGCGCGCTCACCGGCCCGAGTGCTCGGGAGCGTGCGAAGCTGGTCCAAGTGATCTTTCAGGACCCGACGTCGGCGCTCAATCGGCGCCTGCGGGTCGGCGGCGTGCTCGCCGAGCCGTTCCTCGTGCATAGGATCTGCGACAGGGCAGAGGCGACGGCGCGGGTCGAAGCGCTCCTGGCACGAGTCGGCCTGCCGCCCGAGACAGCCGAGCACTACTCCCACGAACTCAATGCGAGCCAGCGGCAGCGGGTGGTCATCGCCCGCGCGCTGGCGCTGGAGCCCAAAGTTCTGATTGCCGACGAGCCGATCGCCAAGCTCGATGTCTCGATGCAGGGTCAGATCCTCAACCTGATCGATCAACTGAGACGGGAGCTCGATCTCAGCGTTATCTTCATCACGCACGACCTGAGCGTGGTGCGGCAGATCGCCACCCGTGTCGCCGTGCTCTATCTGGGTCAGCTCATGGAGCTGCAGGAGACGGAGGCCTTCTTCGGATCGGAGGGGCACCCCTACAGCCAGGCACTGCTCAAGTCGACGCCGCGCCTTCGGGTTGGTGCCGAAGATAGCGCGCTGCACACCATCAAGGGCGAAATTCCGAGCCCGATCGACGTGCCGCCGGGCTGTCCGTTCTTGAGTCGCTGCCCGGAAGGCGACCACGATTGCGAGCGAAGTCGGCCGCCTCTACAGGTGGGCTCGGCGGGCGGGCTCGTCGCGTGCTTCAAGCGCGACGCCGCCGATCTCGCGGCAGAGGGTGGAGCCGCCGCCGGCAGTCATGGCTGACCCCCGCACGCGGCGTGGAGCCTATCCGGTCGCCTTATCGTTGGTCGCCGAGGCGCCGGCGGTCCGCGCGCCGCGCAAAGCCAACAGGCGCTCCCATAGCTGCTCAATGAGACCCGCGACGCCCTGGCGGAACACAATGATGAAGAGGATGGTGATCGCCCCAGTGCCGACCGTGCGCCACTCCGCATAGACTTTCAGTTGATCGTCGATGAACATCAGAATGATACAGCCCAAGAGCGGGCCCCAGGCGCGGCCCAGCCCACCGACGACCATCATCGAGAGCAGTAGCAGCAGGACTGATAGATCGAGCATCGTCGGGCCGATGGTCTTGTAATGCCCGGCATAGAATGCGCCGGAAAGCCCGGTGAAGAACCCCGACAGAGCAAACACGAGGATCTGATACTTGACCCGATTGATGCCCTGCGAGCTGGCGCAGTTGGCATTATCGCGAAGCGCTCGGAACGCGTAGCCGAAGGGGCCACGCATGATCACCAGCGCGAAGATCGTTCCAAGCACCAGGAGAAAGAGTGCGAGATAATACTTGCCGACAAGGCTCTGCTTGTAGCCGAGCCAGTCGCGGAACCCGAAATCTCCGAATTGAGAGAGGCCGCTCGATCCGCCGGTGAAATTGTAGCAAGTGACGCCGCGATAGAAGAAGCAATCGGAGTCCGTCAGGATCAGCACCTGCATCACGACGGCGAAGCCGATGGTGAGAAGCGCGACGTAGGCGCCCCTGAGACGGATGGTCGCCGCGCCGATGATGCCGCTCACGAGCACGGCCATGAAGGCGCCGAGGAAGCTCGTCAACCATAGCGACCAGCCCATATAGAGGCTCAGCATGGCGGCGGTGTAGCCGCCCATGGTGAACACGGCCATTTGCGCCAGGGAAAAGATTCCCGCCACGCCGAAGACGAGATTCCACTGGGTGACGATGCTCGCCCAGATGAACAGCAGGATTACCTGCGTCATCGTCGAGCGGGAGGAATCGATGAAGGGAATGGCGATCGCAATTGCGAGGAAAAAGAAGCCGATGGCGATGTCGCGCCTGATCGGGGTCATGCGGATGAAGCCGGCGCCGTTCATGACCGCTCAACGGTCCGTTGGCCGAACAGGCCGTAGGGACGCCAGATGAGGACAACGATTGCCAAGCCCAGCATGGTCGGGAAGCCGAACCGTGCGCTTACAGAATACTGGATGCTGCCTTCGATGAAGGCGAGAATTAGCGAGGCGCCCACCGCCGCCGGGATGTTGCCGAGGCCCGCGATGGCGCAAATGAAGAACGCCTTGAGCATCGGGTTGGTCCCCGCGTAGGGGGAGAGGTTGGCCACCGACGCGGTCAGCATGACTCCAGAGATGGCGGCAATGATGCCCGCCATGATCATCACCTGGAGATAGACCCGGGCGACGGGAACGCCCAGGAGTTGTGCGGCATCGCGGCGTTGGGCGGTTGCCCGGATCGCGCGACCCAGCCGGGTCGAGCGCAGCAGCCAGCCGAGCCCCAGCGTCATGATGCCCGCGACGCCGAGATTGATCAGCGTCTGGAAGGGGAGCTGTATCCCGCCGATGCGGAAGCCCCCCGGCAGTGAAAACGGCTGATCGAGGGGATAGCCGGTGAACACGCGGATCATCAGGCTTTCGAGCACGATGGCCGCGCCGACGGTGGCGATGATGATGTTCACTTCGAACGCCGGGGCACGGTACATCCAGCGCACCATCACGTGGTAGAAGACCAGCCCCGTGATGAACCCGCCGATAATCGCGGCAGGGAGACCCAGCGGCCACGGGAGGCCCAGATAGGTGATCGCGCTGTAGGAGGCGTAGCCGCCAATCGCCAGCATGACTCCCTGCGACATGTTGAGCATGCCGACCACGCCCCAGAGCAGGGTCAGGCCGACCGCGCTGAGCGCGTACATGGCGCCGAGCGTCAGGCCGCTGAACAGGATTTGCAGAAAGGCTTCCACGGCTACAGGTCCGCGCCCAGATAGGTCTCGAGGACCTCCTGACGCTCTTCAAACTCGGCCGGCGTGCCGTTCCAAACCAACTCGCCATGGTCGAGTAGGTAGATCTCGTCGACCAGGTCGAGCATGCGCGCCGCGTTTTCTTCCACCAGGAGAATGGTTCTGCCCTCGCGCTTCAGCTCGTTGAGCACCGCATAGATCTGCTCGATGACGATGGGAGCGAGTCCGAGCGACGGCTCGTCGATCATCAGCAGCCGGCCGCCGCACATCAGGCCCCGGCCGATGCCGAGCATCCGCCGCTCGCCGCCGGACAGCGTGCTCGCGATCTGATCCCGTCGCTCGAGGAGAACGGGAAACAGATCATGGACCGCGTTCAGATGCTGCTCGACGTTGGCGTAGGCCGCGGGCATGTATGCGCCCATGAGCAGGTTGTCGCGCACCGACATGTCCGGAAAGATGAGATCACCCTGCGGAATATGAATCACCCCAAGCTCGGCGATCTTCTCGATCGCTAACCCTTTTAAAATCTTGTCCCGGAAGACGATTTGTCCCGAAGACAGCGGAAGCATGCCGGATATGCAGCGCAGCAGCGTCGTCTTGCCGTGGCCGTTTGGCCCGACAATGCCTACCACCTTCCCCTCGGGCACGGAGAGCGAGACATCGCGGAGAACCGGCCGTCCGCGATAGCCGGCGGTAATCGCGTCGACGTTTAGCGAAGCCTCAGTCACCGGCTTCCGCTTCCTCTATCCCGAGGCGAAGACGCTGGGCCAGGCGCTCTCCCAAATAGACCTCGACGACGGTCTTGTCGCGCGCTAATCCGTCCGCCGGCCCTTCGTAGATCTTCTGGCCGTGATGCATGATCAAGGCGCGATCCGAGAGCGCCACAAGAAAACGCATGACGTGCTCGATGAGCACGATGGTCAGCGCTTGCTCGTCACGGAACCGACGCAAGATGCCCATCACGAGGTCGATTTCCTGCCGATTTAGACCGCCGACGGGCTCGTCCAGCAAGAGCAGCCTGGGCTGGCGCGCGACGGCGGCGGCAAGCATGAGCAGCTTGCGCTGCAGGATGGGCAGTTCGCCCACCACCGTCTCCGTGTCGTCTTCCAGCCCGACGAAGGCGATGGCCTCATCGGCGCGCGTGCGGGTCGCGCGATCGAACCGGAACTTGGGGAAGACGACGTTGCGGAAGCCGTAATAGGAGGCGCACAATACGTTTTCCCTGACGGTGAGCGTGTCATACGCCGCGTTGAGTTGAAACGTGCGCGAGATGCCTGCGTGGCACACGCGGTCCGCGGATTTTCCGGTGAGATCCTGACCGTCAAATGTGATCGTGCCGCCGCTGGCGGGGGTCAGGCCCGAAATTACGTCGAACAGAGTCGTCTTACCGGCCCCGTTCGGCCCGCCAACGCCGAGAATTTCGCCATGGCCGACGGTGAAACTTAATTCGTCCACCGCGGCCATGGCACCGTAGTGGGCGCAAACGGCGTCGCAAGCCAGCAGCGGCCCGTCTTGCGGACTGTTCACGCTGTGCCGCGACGCCGCGCCCTCAACCGCTCCCTTCGTTTACGTGAACCACGGCGGGAGGAAGAAATCGCCCGTGTTGTACGGCGGGGGCGAAATCAGGATCCGCTCCTGCTTCTCCCAGTCCTTGATCTGGAAGAACAAGTGCGGCATGCCGAGCGACGGGTCGCTCGACAAGTCGGGATACGGAATGGCGGACTGCCAGACCGGGTGGTACGCGACCGAGCCGTTGACGCCGCGATAGGCGATTCGCTTGAGCTGCGCCGCGACCTTCTCCGCCTGCTCCACGTTGCCCGGCTCCGAAGTGCCGCCCGCCACCGCCGCGGCGATCGCGAAGTGGTGCATGTTGGGATACGACACCGTCGCACCGACAGCGCTCGCGGTCGGGCCAAACTTCTCCTTGTAGCGCCGCCTGAAATCCGTGCCTTTCTCGTCCTGCAGCAGGCCGATCACGGTCGAGGTCGTCACGCCGACGCTGTTCTCCTTCCCGATCTCGGTGAACGCCGAGAGCAGCGGACCCCAGGGGAAGTAGATCAAGGCGTCGATAGGGTTTTGGTTGAACTGGATCATGAACTGCGCGATGTCGCCCGCATAGAAGTGCGAGTTCTGAATCGCCGCGGGGTTGGCCTCGCGGATTTTGGCCAGGATCGGCCCCCACTCCGTGGTCGGGGTCGACACCGTCTCGACGCCGCCCCAAGCGATTTCCCATCCGTGATCCGCCGCGACCTGGGCGGCAGCGTTGGAAATCACGGTGCTGTAGGGAAGCGAGCCTGAAACGAGAGCGATCGTATTGTTCTGCGGTGTCCACTGACCGGTATCGCGCAGCCACGAGATGAACTTGATCCAGCCCGGTCCGTACCAGAACTCCGCCGGATCGCTCATGAAGATTGTCGGATACTTGCCCGGGTTGTTCTCGATCCATTCATCGTGCTGCCGCAATGTATTTGTGTGGATGTACATCACGGACGCATCGGCAACGAGGTCATACTCGGCGTTGTTCGAGCCGATGTTGTGGCCGTTGATGATGGCGTGAACCTCGTGGCGATCGATGAGGAGGTTGGCCGCGGAGACCACTTCGTCGGCGCTGCGGTTCTTGCTGTCGCCGAAGACCGGCTCGACGGGACGGCCGAGGATGCCGCCCATGGCATTGACTTCCTCGCACGCCATCTCAAGGCCGCGCTTGGCCTCGGCGCCGGACGGCGCGCCCGGGCCCGTGAGCGGCGTTATGCCGCCGACCATGATCGGCGACCCTTGCGCTTTCGCCCCATCGTTGATGTCGGCCAGCGTGGTTGCACCGGCAACCATCGTGCCGGCTCCCGCCAGCGCAGCGCCTTTCAAGAATCTGCGGCGTCTTGCATCCACAGTGTTCTTCATCAGCCCTGATTTGATAAGCATCTAGTTTGCCTCCCCTTTGTCATCGGCACCGATCGTTTCGGCAATTGTCTCCACTATCATTACCAACACTTTTGTTCAGCAGAGGCGCAAGCGTAAACGACCGTTATCTCCTCCCTCATCGGCGCGGTCGTCTCATGGCCGCACCCATATCCTGATCGGCAAGGATGATACGCGTTCGTCCGCTGCGTTCGCAAACGCTGTTTGTTGGTGTCTGTCCCTTACGGGCCCTGACGCTCGGGGCAGGACACACGAACGATCGGCACGTCAGCCGACCGGTGGTCCGGCAGGCACGATCTGCGCATCGCGATAGGTCGTGGTCAGTTCGTTCTTGTGAAAGACGCCGCCCTTCATGATTGCCGGAAGTTTTCGTCCCTTCTCGTCGAACACGCTCAAATCACGAAGCGGGTCACCGTCGACGATCAGGATGTCGGCGAGCGCACCGGGGGCAATCACGCCAAGATCGTCCCGGCCGAGAAGGCCGGCGTTGGTTTTGGTCGCTGCGGTAATCACGTCGTGCGCACCCTCGACCTCGGCGCGCAGAGCCAGCTCCAACGGCTGCAAGTGGTACAGGGGCCCGAGCAGGTCGCAGCCGAACCCGATTGGCACGCCGGCCTCGGTCGCAAATTCGATGGCCGCGAAGCCCGCCTCCAGAACGGACTGAAGCTTTTGAAGGCTGGCTTCGCCCAGACGCAGCTCCGCCCGGTGCCGACGCATCCCTTCATAAGTGGAAAGGGTCGGCACGAGATAAGCCCCTTCCGCCGCCATGAAAGACGCTGCCTCTCGATCGATCAGATTGCCGTGCTCTATGGAGCGAACGCCGCAAGAGACCGCGTGAACGGCGGCTTCGGCCGTATAGGCGTGTGCCATCACGTAGGTGCCCCAGGCTTCCGCCTCTCGAACGATCGCGCGAAGCTCTTCCTTGGAGAACTGGGTTCTTTTGAGCGGATCGTGGGGCGAGGCGACGCCTCCCGAGGCCATGACCTTGATCTGGCAGGCCCCCTTGCGCAGCTCGTCCCGCGTTGCAGAGAGGACGGCCTCGAGACCGTCGGCAATGCGGGACGAGAAGTGCAGAGGATGCCCGCAGAGGCAGGGCTCGACGAAGTCTTGCGTCCTCCGGCGAAAATCCCCGTGGCCGCCGGTCTGGCTGAGGGCACGGCCTGAGATGAAGAGGCGCGGCCCCGCGAGGAGGCCGTCGTCCACAGCCTTCGCCAGGCCCCAATCGGCGCCGCCCGCGTCCCGTATGCTGGTAAAGCCCCGATCGAGCATGCCGCGCATGACTTGTGCCGCTCGCGCGGTCATCAACGTGGGCGCGACATCCTCGAGTTCCCGGAGATTGTAGCTGCCGAGGATCACATGCGCGTGGGCATCGATGAGCCCCGGCATCAACGTGCGGCCATCGACGGCCACTTCCCAGGCGCCGTGAACCTCGAGCCTCGTATCCGACACCTCCCGGATACGCTCGTTCTCCACCAGCACGTCGTAGCCCTCGCGCGCCTCCGGCAGGGCCGCATCGACGATGGAACAGTTGCGGAAGAGAATCATGACGGTGCCGAGTCTCTCGACGGACGCACGGTGCCGACCGCGTCATGCGCCACGGCAGATACCCGGTTCGGGGGGCGGCTACGAGCCGCGCAGGGGACGGCCCTTATGCGTCGAGGCGACGATTGCAAACAGCCCGCTCGCTGTCGCACTTGCGCGCCGAGCCTACGCATTCATGTGCGAAGGCCACTCTCTGTAAAGATTCGCGCGCCGACGGCGATCCCGGAAGGTCGGTGCGACGCCGTTCTCGCGATTCTCGTAGATCTTGTCGAGATCGACCACGCCGTGCACCACCGTCTCGATGTTGGCCTCGGGCGATTCTGCGACGACGCCGTTAGGAGCAGCCCAAGGAGTGTCACAAGGGCTCAGGATGGAGCTGCGCGTCCAGCCGGGCGGCAGCGGCCCGTCGGAGGGCACGTCGGCACCCGTCGCGCAATGCACGAAATACACCTGATTCTCGATCGCACGCGCCTGGGCGCAGTGACGGACGCGCCAGAATCCGTACTCCGTGAAGGTGAAGGAGGGGCACAAGATGATCTCGGCACCTTGCTCGACCAGAGTTGCGGCACACTCCGGAATTTCCGTCTCGTAGCACACGTTGAATCCGACCTTGGCGAACGGGAGCTCGACCATCTCGACCGTATCGCCTTCCTCGGTCGACCATTGCGCCTCAGCCGGGAAGATGTGCGTTTTGTCATGCATATGAATCAGCCCGTCGGGACCGTAAAGATAGGCAACGTTAAGGTATCTTCCGTCTTTCAGTTCCAGATGGGAGCCGGCAACGATGTGCTGCCCACGCTCTTTGGCTTCGCTCTCGAATAGCTGGCGGTAATCCTCGGTATAATTTGTGTTCCCGTATTGATGAACGCGGGTCAACTCGGAAACCGGCAAGTCCTTCCAGTCCGGGAACGTCGTAAACAGTTCGACCGTAAAGAGCTCCGGAAACAACACCAGATCGGCACCCTTCGCCTGGTCCAATAGCCCGCGCGCATGAGCCGCAAATTCGTCAAAGCTGCCGACGGGCCTGACAACGAACTGACACGCTGCGATCGAGACGTTCCTGGACATGGTTCAATCTCCTTGAAGACTCCGGGGCCAATCGTCCGATTCGGCCGCAGGTCCGCCGCTTGGCTTCGGCGCGTGGCCGCGAACTTCGCCTATCAATCGGTGGTCTTGCCGCCAATGTAAAGTCATGGTGACGGGGGCCGACCCTCCCAGCACATCCTAAGCTGCGGCGCAGATGAGGATCAAGGGCAGGCTCGTATCGTTACAAGAGCTCCGGCACGCTGTCTGACGCTGAACCGGCCGTCGGGGCCAGATTGGCGGCGAGGTGCGGATGCTTGCATGGGACGGCCCGCCAGGGCAGGTCTTCCGCGCTGCGGTCGTCATTTCGGCGGCATGGCCTCGTGGTCCGAATCGCTTCGCCCTTCCATGGACACCGATTGCGTGTGTGTTCGTTCTGTAGTGCAATGAACTGTGGTCGCTTAGAGCGGCTCCGAGGAGCGCCCGGACAATCCTGAGGCGCCTGGTCGATCGCTAACCGGGGAGAGACACATGCCGGACAAGGACATTCAGGTCTGCTTCAACGTCCACTTCGACGCCGTTTCGCTTTGGATCGGGTCTTTCGGTGGTGAGGACTCGCCATGCGATATTTCACGCGGCGTTCACGCAGCCCAAGTGGGTACGCCTCGTCTGCTCGATCTGCTCAACAAGTACGACATCACGACCACGTGGAACATTACCGGTCATTCGATCGAGAGTTTTCCCAAGGAGTCGGAGATGGTCGTTCAAGCCGGGCACGAGTTGGGCCTGCATGGATATACCCACGAAAATCCTCTGGCTATGACCAGGGAACAGGAGCAGGCCATCCTGAACAAGACATTCGATCTGGTCGTCGATTTGTGCGGCAAACCGCCCAAGGGTTACTCCGCACCTTGGTGGGAACTGAGCCCCAACACCATCGACTTGCTCCTGGAAAAGGGCATCGAGTACGACCACAGTCTGATGGAGAACGATCATTCTCCCTATTATCTCCGGCGAGACGACAGCTGGACCAAAATCGACTATTCGCAGCCGGCAGAGACGTGGATGAAGCCGTGGCAGAGGGGGACGGAAACCGACCTTATCGAGATCCCCTGCAGTTGGTATCTGGACGACGCGCCGCCGGTCATGTTCGTGAAGAAATTCCCGAATAGCCACGGTTGGGTCAGCCCGCGCTCCATCGGTCAGATGTGGACGGATCAGTTCGATTGGGTGTACCGCAACTGCGATTACGGCATCTACAACGCTTGTCTGCACCCCGACGCATCGGGCCATCCGCAAATGCTGATGATGCTGGAGCGGCTGATCGATCACATGCGTTGCCACGAGGGCGTTCGATTCGTGACCCTGAAGGAGATCTGCGACGGTTTCCGGGCGCGCAACCCGCGCTAGCTGGCGAGAGTTCGCCGACGACAGTTTTTTCGTCCGGGTGCAATCGAGAGGCGGATCCCGCGAACTGGGCCCTCGCCCATCGCGGATCCGCCTCCGCGCCCTCGGAACGTCCGTTTGGTCGCCTACGCGGTCTCGCTCCGTGTCACGGGCCCGGCTTCGCCGAGCAGCGAGAGGAGCTGCGGATCGAGCGGGTCGACCGGCTTCATGGCGATGGCCTCGACCGTCATCCAGATTTGCGGCAGCTGCTCGACGACTTCCGTCCGTCCGCGATGACTGTGCACCAAGTATTGACCGCCGGCCCAGTCGTCGACCTTGCAGCCGTAGTGACGCAGAATCTTGTTGATGAGTTTCAGACGATAGGCGCGGTCGACAAATCTCGCATTGCCCACCGGCGCGACCCCGCTGCGCCCCACGTCCGTGCCCGCCTCGGTCCAGTGAGGCCCGCTCGAGAACATGGTGCAGAACGCGCACATGAGTCCGCCTCAATCCGTTCGGCTGTCGCTCGCCGGCGGGTGCGACACTACTTCAAGAAGATCACGCCCCACTGGTTGTCGACCACCTCGCCACTGCCGCTTACCGTGAAATTGGAGGTGATAATCCCGGTCGCGCCTTCGAATATGCCGGCGCCGGAATCGACCTGCCAGGAGATCCCGCCGTGCGTCAGGTTCGAATCTGCGCTCGGCCCCATCGCCCCTGTTCCACGCGTGCTGAAGGTGAAGCTGTTGCCTCCGCCGAAGTCGATCGTACCCGACTCCGTGAAGCTGCCATCCTCATTGGGAAAGACGTCCGATTCGAAGCTCACGCTGTTACCCGCGATGGCCTCGATGGTGGCGTCAACCGCGCTGTCGTCCACGGCCGTGGAAATCCTCGACGCTGACCCGCTCGTCGAGGCGCTCAAGACACCTTCCACACCCTCCTTGGGGCCCGCACTTCCGCGAAACTGGATGACGTAACTGATCTGCTTCATGGTCTGGCCTTTCGTTCCTCGTCGGGCCGCACGCCAATGCGCCCGGCTTCCATGGGACGGTTCGGCTCGAATGTTAGTTGAAGGGTGTCAGCAAGACCACGGAAGCCGCAGGGGCGACGGGCCGCGGGTGCAGCCGGTCGCGCGTCCGTGATCGACGGACGCAGCCCGGATTTCTCACAAGTATGGTGTGCATCGGGGCTCTGCTCGTGAGAAAGTTCTTCTGCAACAAAGACTTCACCGGCTGCAGAGGAGTTCCCCGATGCCTGCAGAGTGTAGCCCGCCCGCGATGCAGTTTGCACGCCTGAACGGGCGTGATGTGGTGGCCGACTTCGGCGGCGGGGTGATGACCTCGGACGCGGGCGCCCTGCTGCTGGGCGCCACGGACCGGGCGATCGGACTGGTGGATTGCTTCGCCGCCTGCTTCTCGGACGGGCGCGCGGCCTCTCGTGTGGTGCACGACGTTGCCACCCTGGTGGGCCAGCGGGTGTTCGGGATCGCGCTGGGCTACGAGGACTTGATCGACCACGACGCGCTGCGCCACGACCCCGTGCTGGGGGTGGTGCTGGGGCGTTTGGAGGCCGGGCGTGCGGGCTGTGCGCCGCTTGCGGGCAAGTCGACGCTGAACCGGCTGGAGCACGCGCCTTCGGGCGCCCATCGCTATCGCCGGATCGGTCATGAGCCTGAGGCGATCGAGACGCTCTTCGTCGATCTCTTCCTCGACGCCCACGGGCAGGCCCCTGAGCGGTTGGTCCTCGATCTGGACGCCACCGACGACCCGCTGCACGGCCATCAGGAAGGCCGCTTCTTCCACGGCTACTACGACTGCTACTGCTACCTGCCGCTCTACATCTTCTGCGGCGATCACCTGCTGGCCGCCAAGCTGAGGCGGGCCGACATCGACGCCAGCGCCGGCGCGGCCGAAGAGGTGGCGCGCATCGTCGCGCGCATCCGCGCCCGCTGGCCCGCCGTCGAGATCGTGCTGCGCGCAGACTCTGGCTTCGCCCGCGAGGGACTGATGGCCTGGTGCGAGGCGAACGGGGTGGACTATGTCTTCGGGCTCGCCCGGAACCCGCGGCTCACGGACCGCCTGCAACCGGCCCTGGACCTGGCCGAAGCCCGCTCGCGGGAGAGCGGCCAGCCGGCGCGGCTGTTCACCGAGTTCCGCTACCGCACGTGCAAGACTTGGTCGCGCCCGCGCCGTGTCGTCGGCAAGGCGGAGTGGATGCCGGGCCGCGCCAACCCCCGCTTCGTCGTCACCTCGCTGAGCGCGGCCGCCATCGACCGGCGGGAACTCTACGAGACCCTCTACTGCGCCCGCGGCGACATGGAGAACCGCATCAAGGAGTGCCAGCTCGACCTCTTCGCCGACCGCACCTCGGCTCAGACCATGCGCGCCAACCAGCTCCGTCTCTGGTTCGCCGCCATGGCCTACGTGCTGCTCGCAGCGCTCAGGCGCATCGCGCTCGCCGGAACTCGCCTTACCCGCGCTACCTGCGGCTCGATCCGCCTCAAGCTGCTGAAGATCGGCGCCCAGGTCCGCCTGAGTACCCGCCGCATCCGCATCGCCATGGCCTCAGGCGCACCCCACGCGCCCGAGTTCGCACGTGCTCACGCCCGATTATGCACCTGAGCCGAGCCTCAGGCCCGCTGCCACCCTCCCGCCAACAACCAAAAACCCGCTCCAGCCTCAACCGCGCCCCCGGCGCCACCGCCACTCCTGCGCCATTACCCGGCCCACACCGCAACTCTCTAACCAAACCCACGACAAACACCAAACAACCCAACGATGGACGCTCGTGAGAAATCCGGGCTAGGCCGGCTGGGCATCCTTAAGCCAGCGGGCGAGCGCCTTGTCGGGATCGGCGATCTCGTCCACCGAGCCGTACCAGTAGTCCTCCCAACCGATCTCGGGCAGGCCGGTGAACACCATCAGGTTGAGCGGATAAGCCTCGCTGTCGGTGCAGCGCCGAAAATCGTCGCGGAACAGGAACACCGCCTTCTCCCAGGCGATGGCCATGCCGAGCTCCACCATCACGCCTTCGTCCGGCGGGCAGCCGTTGACCACGGCGAAGATGCCGTCGGCATCGCGCACGTCGCGCAGGTCGGCCTGGCCGATCCGATAGGCCCAGCCGGCAGTGGCCTTGTCGATCTGGTTGTTGCGGGCGAAGGGCTCCCATACCTCCGCGCCGAGCGCCTCCAGCGCCGCGACCAGCGCCTGCAGCGGCCCGTCCTTCTGCTGGGCGGAGAAGCCGTAGGGGTTCGCCAGATAGAGCGTCTTGGCCGCGGGCATCGGCCCCCTCGCCTTTCGTGCCCCAGCGCCGCTACGCCGCCGCGCGGTAGCGCGCGATGGCGGCTTCGAGCCCTGAGCGGGGGCTGGTCAGGAGCGGCACCTCGATGTCGGCGCAGCGAACGAGCGCCGGGGTCATGGAGGCCTGGGCGAGCACGATGGCGTCGGCCGAAGAAGCCGCCTCGTGCAGGCCGTCGGCGATGATGCGCTCGTGGCCTTCCGCATCGCCCGCCACCAGCCGGGCGCGGGCCTCGGCGAAGACGACCGAGTCGATCTCCACCTCCTTGCCGGCGCGGCGCGCGGCGTCTGCGACCAGATCAGCGGTGGGCCTGATGGTGGTGGCGAGCGTCGCGGCAACGGTGATGCGCCGGCCGGCCGCCACCGCCGCCTCGGCCATTGGCCGGTCCACCCGGAGGATCGGCACGTCCGCCCGCGCCGCCGCGTCGTCGGCGCCGGGGCCGACGGTGGAGCACGTGCAGAGCACGAGCGCGGCGCCGTTGGTTTCCTGCAGCAGCGCGTCTCTCGTACGCGCCCTGATCTCGTCGGTCAGTCCGCCCTCGTCGATCGCGTCAGTCAGCAGCGCTGCCTGAACCACATGGCGCACCGGAACCTCGGGATCGATCTCGGCACGCAGTTCGTCGAACAGATCGATCAGCCCCGCCACCGTGTGGACCATGACCAACTCGCCGGTTCCGTCGCCCATCGCCCGCTCCTTCGTGACCGTGCGTCGTCCCTATCAGATCACAAAGCGGCGGGAAAGCGGGCCGGCCAGGCTTACGCCCGCCAGACGACCGGGTACTGCGAGTCTTCGTGGAAGGGCTGGCCGGCGCGGAGCGCGGTGGGATGCTTGGGGAACTCGGCCGGCGGATCGCGCAGGACGAAGCGGATGTCGTCGCCGAGCCAGCGGTGGGTCAGGGTGCGGCGGCGCGTATCCCGCGTGGGGTTATTGCGGCCCTGGTGCACGATCAGCCCCTGGAAGAAGATGCAGTCTCCGGGCTCCAGGTCCCACGAGACAATGTCGTAGTCCTCGCGCGCGGCCTCGATATCCGGGCAGCGCTCGAACGCGGTGCCGGGATGACGGGCGCCGTCCAGCATGCTGTCGAAGGGCGCGAACCAGCGCCCCCAGAGGTGGGAGCCCCTCACGAACTCCAGCGTGGTCTCCGGCGTGATGGGGTCGAGCGGGATCCAGTTGGAGCAGAACTGCTGGCCGTCCACCGCCATGTAGGGCTGGTCCTGGTGCCACTGGGTGAGGCCCTCGGTGCCGGGCTCCTTCACGAACACCTGGTCGTAGAAGAACGTGATGGTGGATGCGCCTGAGAGCGCAGCGGCGATCCCGGCGCATGGACCCTCCAGGGCGAACGCCTTCATCTGCGGCACATGGCGCCAGAGGTCGAAGTCGTTGAAGAAGAGGCCGGGGTCGGAGTCCTCGGTGTAGATCTCGACATGGGGGCCGGGTGCCGCCATGTCGGCGGCGACGCCCTCGCGCAGCCGCTCGATCCAGTCCTGGTCGATCACGTCGCGCAGGCACACCACCCCGTCGGTGCGATAGGCCTCGATTTCGGCTTGCGTCGGCATCATGGCGCGCCTCTCCGTCGCCGCGGCCAAGTGTAGCGCAGCGCGCACCGTGCGGGCCATTCCTCGTGCCTCTCGTCTCTCGTCCCGACTTGAATTGCGGGGCGCCGGTGCGCACCTATGGCAGCAACGTCATGGGTCGATTCGCGGTCACGCATGAAAATGGCCGCCGTCAGAGGAGGCACAGTGTGAACGGCAAGAGGTTGGGGAAACGTCTTCCGCTATCGCGGCGCGGTCTCGCGCGGGCGGGTCTCGCCGGAGCCGCAATGCTTGCGGTGACGGCGATCGTCGCCGCCTGCCAGCCGCCGCCGAGCTATGAGAGCGAGCCCCTCTCCTTCGCGGCACTGCCGCCGCTGGTGTTCGACCTGGGCGGGATCAAGGTCGTCGAGCGCAGGTCCACGCCGCACCCCTCCGACGTCGACCACCTCTTCTCGACACCGCCGGCTGTCGCCGCGCGGCTCTGGGTAGAGGACCGGCTGCGGACGAGCGGAGACCTCGGCCTGCTGCGGGTAACGATCGAGAGAGCCAGCGCCAGGATCACGCCGCTCAAGACCAATACCGACCTCAAGGGCCTGTTCACGGAGGAGCAGGCCGAGCGGTTGGACGTGCGGCTGCGCGTGACGATCGAGGCGATCGACGAGAGCGGTGAAGTCAACGGCAGCGCCACAGCCGATGCCCGGCGCTCCCGCACGCTGCTGGAAGGTATCACGCTCGCAGAGCGCGAACGGACTTACGACGAGGTCGTGCGGGCGCTACTTCACGACTACAACGCGAGCCAGGAGAAGGCGATCCGGCAGTACCTGGGGCTGTATCTGCGCTGACACCAGACGGAGCGTTGCAGGCCCCTTCCCCTACCCGCCGACCACCGCCTCCAGCACCTCGCCTGCCGCATCGACCGCCGCCGCATCGACATCGAGGTGCGTGACCGCACGCAGCCGGTGGCGGCCCACGGCGCCGATCAGCACACCCTTGGCCCGCAGCGCCTCCGATAGATCGGACGCGCTCAGCCCGGTCTCGGTGCAATCGAAGAAGACCAGATTGCTGTCGACCCGCCGCTGGTCGAGGCTGAGCTGCGACAGCGTGCGCACCTTGTCGGCGAGGCTGCGGGCGTTGGCGTGATCCTCGGCGAGGCGCGCGACATTGTGGTCGAGCGCGTAGAGCCCGGCGGCGGCGAGAATGCCGGACTGGCGCATGGAGCCGCCGAGGCGCTGCTTCCACTGCCACGCGGCCTCGATGAACTCGGCGGAGCCGGCGAGCACGGCGCCGACCGGGCAGCCGAGGCCCTTGCTGAAGTCCACCCAGACGGAATCGAAGGGAGCGGCGTAGCGGGCCGCGTCCACGCCCGTTTCGACCACCGCGTTGAGGAGCCGCGCGCCATCCATGTGCAGGAGCAGCCCATGCGCGCTGGCCGCCTCGCCCACCGCCTCGATGGTCTCCAGCGGCCAGATCGTGCCGCCGCCCTGATTCGAGGTCTGCTCGACCACGGCGAGCCGCGAGCGCGGCGCGTAGCGGGTCACGGCGCGGACCGCATCGGCGAGCTGCTCCGGCGAATAGACGCCGGCCTCGCCGTCGAGGGGGCGCACCATGGCACCGGCGAGCGCCGCCGGGCCGCCGCCTTCCGACGTGATGATGTGCGCCGTGCGGTCGCAGATCACCTCCTCGCCGGGGCGGCAGTGCACCAGCAACGCGATCTCGTTGCACATGCTGCCGGAGGGCAGGAAGACTCCCGCCTCCTTGCCCAGCAGCTCGGCCACGCGCGACTGGAGCGCGTTGACGGTGGGGTCCTCGCCGCGCTGCTCGTCGCCGACCTCGGCCTCGGCCATGGCTTGACGCATGGCCGCCGTCGGCCGCGTGACCGTATCGCTCCTGAGATCGACGTGATTGCCCGGCATGCCGCCCTCCCCTTCGTCAGCGCGTGTTGCGGCGCAATGATGCCACCGAGCCGGTGCCGGCTACAGCCCCAGTTGAGATGCCATGCGTCGCGTCATGGGTGCCCGCCTATGCGATGCGCGCGCCAGTCGCTATGGTCGCGCCCCGTGCCGCCCGCCACTCCCTCACCCACTGTACCGCCCCACGAGCATGGCTATCGCTGGGCCATGCTGGGCGGGGTGTGGCTGATCTATTTCGGCTTCGGCCTGCTGTCGCTGGCCATGGCGCCGCTGGTCGATCCCATCAGCCGCGACCTCGGCCTCAGCTACACGACGATGGGTGCCATCCTGGGCGCCTGGCCGCTGGTCTATATCGTGGCGGCCGCGCCCTGCGGCGCCTTCGTCGACCGTGTGGGGCTCAAGTGGTCGCTGTTCCTGGCCGCCCTCATCATTACCGCATCGGGCGGATTGCGCGTCGTCGCTTTCGACGCGGTCTCGATGTTCGTGGCGGTCGGGCTGTTCGGCATCGGCGGGCCGCTGGTCTCGATCGGCGCGCCCAAGGCGATCGCGCAATGGTTCGAGGGTGCCGAGCGCGGCTTCGCCATGGGCGTCTATATCACGGGCCCCTTCTTAGGCCACATCCTCGCGCTGGCGCTGACCAACAGCGTCCTGATGCCGTTCCTCGACGGGGACTGGCGCCTGGTCCTGCTGATCTATTCCGGCTTCATCCTCGCCTGCGGCATCGCCTGGTTCCTGCTCGCGAGCCACCCGATCAACCGCGTGGTCGAGCAGGCCGGGCTCCGCCGCGAGACCATCGCGGGCCAGCTGGCCGTCTTCGGTGCGCTGCTACGCCTGCCGAACATTCAGGTCATTCTGGCGATGAGCATCGGCGCCTTCTTTCTGCATCACGCGCTCGCCAACTGGCTGCCGGAGATGCTGCGCACCGGCGGCATGGCGCCGGATGAGGCCGGCATCTGGTCGGCCCTGCCGACGGCCGTCGGCATCGTGGGCGCGCTGATGATTCCGAGGCTCGCGACGCCGCCCAGGCGCTTCGCGATCCTCATCGCGCTCGCGCTTTGCACCGGCGCGGGCGCGCTGCTGCTGCTGGCCACGGGCGTGCCGGCGCTGGTGGTGGCGATGGTGCTGCAGGGCATCGGCCGCGGCTCGCTGATCGCGGTCCTGATCCTAGTGCAGATGGAGACGCGCGGCGTCGATCCGCGCAACACCGGGGCGGCCGTCGGCCTGTTCTTCTCGGCAGCGGAGATCGGCGGCGTGCTGGGGCCGCTCGTGATCGGCGCGATGTGGGACCTGACAAGCGGGTTCGACGCGGGCCTGGGGCTCCTCGGCGCCGTGAGCGTCGCTATCGTGGGGCTGCTCTACCTCCACCGCGGGATCGAGCGCCGCGACATCGCCGCGGCTTAGAGCGTTTCCGTCGCGCACGGAAACGCTCTCGCCTTTATCGCTCACGGCAGCCGGCCTGCGGCCGGCGCCTCCGCGAGGGCGCCGCTGACGCGGCGGGCCGCGGTCGCGGCCTATCGCGCGTCCGTCAAAGTCGGACGCGCTCTGGCGCTTTACTCCGCCGCGGCGGCCACCCGGCGTGCCGCACCGCGCCGCGGCTGGGGCGGCTTGTGATACGTGCCATCCTTCATGATCATGAGGATGTTGTTCTTGTCCTGGAACAGCGTGAGGTCCGCCAGCGGATCGCCGTCGATCATGATGAGATCGGCGAGATAGCCCTCCTTGACCTCGCCCATCTCGGGGATACCGCTGCCCTGCGCGTTGGCGTGGGCGTAGAGCTCGCCGCCGAGCTTGGTCGCGGCGTGCAGCACCTCGGCCGGTGTGAAGTCGAAGTAGTTCACGAAGTGCTCGAAGTCGCGGGCGTCCGTCCCGTGAGGCACCCAGGCGAAGGCATAGTCGCCGAAGGGCAGCACGCGGACGCCGCGCGCGTGCAGCTTCTTGACGGTCTCGCTGACGATGGCGAGCTCGTGGTGGTGCCTGAGCGCGATCTCGGACTCCGGCGGCATGCCAAATTCGGCGGACTCGTAAGCCGTGTTGTGGGTGATGCCGATTGCCGGCACGACGAAGACATCGTCCTTGGCCGCCACCAGCATGTCGATGGTCTCGTCGTCGGCGTAGGTCGCGTGGTGGATGATGTGGACACCGTACTTCAGGCAGAACTGGACCGCCTCCGAGGTCCGCGCGTGGGCGCAGACCCGCCGGTTGCGCTGCCTGGCGACCTGGCAGACCGCGGCGACCTCCTCTTCCGTCATCACGGTCGTGTCGCCCCTGCCGTAGGGGTAAACGAACTCGTCGCTCGACGGCATGATCTTGAGGATGTCGACGCCTTCGCGGCAGAGCATCCGCGCGGTCTGGCGGAACTGCTCCTCGCCGTCGCAGATGATCGAGAATGCCCCGTGGTACATGTGGAGCTGGCGCGCATCGCCCAGGCCGCCGGTGACCGTGAGCTCAGGCGAGGCGGCGAGGATGCGCGGCCCCTCGATCTGACCGGCGTTGACCGCGTTCCGGATCACGATGTCCATGCGGGTCTTGCCCGTCGCGGCGCAGACCAGGGCGGTGAAGCCGTGGTCGTACAGGATCTGGGCGTGCTGCATCGTGATCAGCGTGTTCTCCTCGGGCGGCGTATCACCGAGGGAGTAGAGGGACGTCCCCTCCTCGGAATAGCCGATGTGGGAGTGACCGTTGATCAGGCCCGGCATGAGCGTCGCGCCGCCGCCGTCCACCATGTCCGCGCCGTTCCGCTCGATGCGCTTCTTGCCCTTGACCACTTGTTTGATGCGGTTGCCCTGGACCAGAACCTCGCCCCGGTAGGACTTCTTGCCGGAGCCGTCGAAGATCGAGATGTTGGTGAATAGCGTCTGCGTCATGGTCGCCCCCTTGCCCGCTCGGCTGTCGGCGAAGGGAGCGCGCCTGGCTCATCTTGTTATTGTTGCGCCGGCGCTCCGTCATGCTCGCGTCGCCACCCGTGCGACGAACGCGAGCCCGCACCTACCAGCCGATGCAACCGAAGTCCTTCCCGTACACCCCGGCTGCGCGAATCAGTGTACTCCCGCGCTCGGGCCACAACAATCGAAAGTCCGATGGCGCGGTCTCAGGCCGGCGGGAGCACGAAGTCGAACCGCCCCCGCCACGCGCCCCCGGCACTGTCGAGACGCATCACGAGGTCGTCCCGAAAAATCCGGTCGCGGGCGTTTTCCTCTTCCAAGTCCGGGAAGAAGACCTGGGTGGTGAAGACGTCGGTCCGCTCGCCCTGCACCTTCACGTGGATATGCTGTGTGCGGCCAGAATATCGCACGGGTCGGATGGTCTCGAACCGGAATGCGCCCGACTCATCGGTGAACTGATGCCCGCGATAGCGGAAGCCCCGGTTGTCGTAGCGGCCGTCCTCGTCGCAATGCCAAATGTCGATCACGGCACCGGCAAGCGGCCGGCAGTCGTGCGAGAGCACCAGCCCTTCAAAGATGAGCGTCTCTCCGCGCGTGTCCGGCTCGCGCAGTGTGGTCCGCCGCGGCGTCTGCGGCGTGTAGAACGGCCCCGCCCTCCGTGCGCGCGTTCCGGGCGTGCATTCCACTGGCGGCGCAAGCCCGAGCCCGCGGTCGGCAGCCGGGCCTGAAAACGCGTAGCCCAGGGAGGCCCAGCCGGTGCGGGCGACGAAAGGCGCCGCTGCCGCGCTTCCGGCGGCCGCCAGCGCGGTCAGTGCCAATCGGCGGGTGACAGAGCGGCTCATCACCCGGTCAGAATAGCCGGTCCCGGCCCGCATTTCTAACGACGGTCATGGCCTGTGGTGAGACATGCGGGTTAAGCTCTGGGAAACTCATCAAGGGAGAAGACCGCAATGCCAGCTATCGATCCGAACACGGTGCACTTCACCGGAGAGAACTCGTTCCTGCGGCTCAAGACCGAGGCCGACGGGCCAGAGACCACCGTCTGCGCCCATTGGCGCACGCTGATCTCGCCGGCCGGCCCCGGCACCTGCCTCTTCCTCCGCTCCGACGCGACCGGCGGCGAGGTCAGGCTCTATGCGGACAATGTCGGCATGGCGCGGTGGCTTCAGGGCGAGCTGGAGTCGATCCTGAACCCGCCCTTCGCCGACACCGCCATGCCGATCGCCGAGGCGGCGTTCTCGCGCGAGGGCGCCTTCCGCTCCACCTATCGCGAAATCGTCGACTCGGCCGATGGCCGCATCGAGCTGAGCTGGTCCGACATGGGCGAGCCCTTCATGCTGACGTTGCCGCCGGACAACGACGACACCGGGCCGTGGGCGGTCTACAGCTGCCTCGTGCCGTGCAGGACCGCGACGCTGGATGTCGCGGGAACGCGGGCCCAGGGCGGGGCTTACGAGAATGTCATGTTCGGGCGCCCGGCGAGCTCCTGCTGCCTGGCCTGGTCCGAGACCTGGTTGCGCGGCTGAGGCGCGCGTCATGTTGCCGAAGGTCTCGATCTTCGCCATGGGCGGGACCATCGCCATGGCCGAGCGTGGGGAACACGGCGTCAAACCCTCCCTGGGTGCGGACGCGCTGGTGGAGGCGGTGCCGCAGCTTGCCGAGGTCGCGTCCATCGAGGCCGAGACCTTCCGCCTGCTGCGAGCCCGGAGGTCACGATCCCCGACCTGTTCGCGCTGGCGGACGCCATCGAGCAGGCGGTGGCCGACGGCGCGGACGGCGTGGTGGTCACGCACGGCACCGACACGATGGAGGAATCGGCCTTCGTGCTCGACCGCATCCTGGCGCTGGATGCCCCGGTGGTGCTGACCGGCGCGATGCGCAACCCGACGCTCGCCGGGCCGGACGGGCCGGCGAACCTGCTGAACAGCGTGCGCCTCGCCGTGCACGAGCCCGCGCGCGGCCTCGGCGTGATGGTGGCGATGAACGACGAGATCCACGCCGCGCGCTACGTGCAGAAGGGCGTCACCTCGAACCCCGCCGCCTTTCGCTCGATGCCGGCCGGGGCGCTCGGCTGGTTCGCGGAGGGCGCGGTGCGGTTGGCCGGCCGGCCGGGCCCGCGCCGCACCATCGCGGTGGCGCGCGACGCCGAGGTCGCGCCAGTGGCGCTACTCACCGTGACGCTCGGCGACGATGGCCGATTGATCGATCGGGCGCTGGAGGCGGGCTACCGGGGGATCGTGATGGAGTGCACCGGCGGCGGCCATGCCGCAGCCTGGGTCGCCGACAGGCTCGCCGAAGCGGCCGCGCGCGTGCCGGTGGTCATGGCGTCCCGCACCGGGGCGGGCGAGATGCTGCGCCAGACCTACGACTTCAAGGGCTCGGAGATCGACCTGCTGGCGCGCGGGCTGATCGGCGCCGGCTGGCTCGACGGGCTCAAGGCCCGCCTGCTGCTCACGTTGCTGCTGATGGCCGGCGCCGACGACGCGGCAATCCGCGAGAGTTTCGCCGCCTGGCTCGATCCCCTGGCCGTACCCTGAACGGGTTGCCCAGCGTCCTGATCGAGACGTTTCAATCTGTCTGCGCCGCACCCTCCACTCGTCATGGCCGTGTTGCGGCCATCCACGTGTTCACACAACACTCCGACGGACCCCTTGAAAGAGATGGATGCCCGGATCAAGTCCGGGCATGACGAGAGGGGGAGCGGCGCAGAGAAAAGAACGCGAACTCAGTACATTAGACCGCATGGCTACGCCAACCGTTGTGCGGTGCGCAGCGACTCTCGCCCCCTTCTTGTCATGGCCGGGCTTGACCCGGCCATCCACGTCGCGACGCAGCACCCGGTCGATATGGATGCCCGGATGCCCGGATCAAGTCCGGGCATGACGAGATTAGGGAACGCGAACATAAAGTTACACACGGGCTGCCTCTATGCCTCTGCTTCCGTCAAATCAAACATCTTGTTCTTCCTCGCCCCGCTCCTTCGGGTAGTAGAAGCGATCCATGAAAGCATCGAGTTCCTCTTTCGACATACCCTCTTTGCGATCCGCCGCGATTAACACTCCTCCCGCATTCACAAGGTCGCCGAAACGAACCAGCGCAGCCGCGTATGCCGCATAGACCGCCCCTTCGTTTACTTTGATCGGGGCGTCGATGAAAATATCCAAAATATCTTCTGCCTCCGAGCGACATTTTGTTTTGGAGAGAAGTTTCGCGATATGAATCCCGCCGCCCGGGTTTTGGAGCGCGGTATGTTTGCCGTCCCATGGCGGACCCGATTTGCCCAGGACAAACCGAAAGGTCGACTGCAGTTCGATCCGATATGCGTACGCGCATACCAAGCCCAGCACAGCTGTTGCTACTGCAAACGCCTCCAAGCCGAAAAGCGCGGCGATGAGTCCGTCGACGGCAATACCAAAAGCAGTGAGAAGATGCTTTCGCATCCCCCAATAATGCCAACACGCCTTCGTGTATCAACCTTATAGTCGCGTTGGGGGAATGGTCGGGTCGGTGGATAGACCCGCCAAGCCAACTTCATACGAACTTTCGCGGGATGCTTGCCCTAATCGGGGCGCTTAGAACTTCTTCCACCAGGGGGTGCGGCCGCCGAGGCCAACCATGTCCACGCCGGTCATGAGCGAGACGTCGTAGGTCAGCGCGCGGAGGTCGTTGGGGTCGAGATCGCTCACCCGGTTCTTGCCGCAGGCGCGGGCGAAGAGCTGGATCTCCATGGTGAGCGCGTTGAGGTAGTTGGTCACGCTGTCGGCCGCCTCGTCCACGTCGAGGCGCTCCATCAGCTTGGGCAGCTGGGTGGTGATGCCGACCGGGCAGAGACCGGTGTGGCAGTGCTGGCACTCGTAGGGCGAGGTGCCGAGGCGGGCGTAGTCCTCCAGGTAGATCGGCTTGTGGCAGCCCATGGCGATGATCGGCGCGGTGCCGAGGTAGACCACGTCGGCGCCGAGGGCGATGCACTTCGCCGCGTCCGCGCCGTTGCGGATGCCGCCGCCGACGATGAGCTTCATGGAGTCCTTCTTGCCCATCTCGGCGAGCGCCTCGGAGGCTTCGGCGATGGCTGCGACGGTGGGAATGCCGGCGTGGTCGAGCTGGATCGTGGGCGAGGCCGCGGTGCCGCCCTCCATGCCGTCGAAGACGATGGCATCGACGCCTGCCTTGGCCGCGATGCGGACGTCGTTGGCGATCCTGGCGGCGCCGACCTTGATCGAGATCGGCACCTTGTACTCGGTGACCTCGCGGATCTCCTCCAGCTTCATGTAGAGATCGTCGGCGCCCATCCAGTCGGGATGGCGGCAGGGGCTGCGCTGGTCCACGCCCTCGGGCAGGTCGCGCATCTCCGCCACCTCGTCCGACATCTTGAGCCCGAGCAGCACGCCGCCGGTGCCGGGCTTCGCGCCTTGCCCGGCGCCGATCTCGATCATGTCGGCCTTCTTGAGGTCGTAGGGGTTCATGCCGTAGCGGCTCGGCAGGTACTGCATCACCAGCTTGTCGGAGTAGCGGCGCTCCTCATGGTGCATGCCGCCCTCGCCGGTGCAGGTGGAGATGCCGCAGCGGCTCGCCGCCGTGCCGAGCGCCCGCTTGGCGTGGACCGAGAGCGCGCCGAAGCTCATGCCCGCGATCATGATCGGGCGCTCCAGCACCAGCGGGTTCTCGCAGTTGCCCTCGCCGATCACCACGCGCGTGTCGCACTTCTCCCGGTAGCCTTCCAGCGGCATGCGCGAGAGCCCGGCGGGCACGAACACGAGATCGTCGAAGGAGGGCAGGCCGCGCCGCTTGGTCGCCTGGCCCCTGATCTGGTAGCGGCCGAGCGCGGCCTTCTCCTGAATCTCCTCGATCACCTCGGGCGGCCAGACGCCGCTGAAGCTGTCGGGCCGCGGATAGGCGCCGTTGGGCGCCGGTGCCGCCTCGTCCAGAACCTCGACCGAGGAATCGCCCGCATGGGCCGGAGGCGGTGTGCCGGGGGTCTCGCTCATAGCACGTCCTTCCACGCCGCGAAGTCATGCTTGTTGAAGTGCCACAGCTTGCGGTCCGACTGCAGCTTGCGGAATTTTGGGGGCGCCTTGATCTCGAAGCGGTCGAGCAGCGCCGCCACATCGTCGAGCTCGCCGTTCTCGGCATCGACCTCTTCCAGCCCGGAGCCCAGCTCCTTGGCCTTGCCGCCGAGGAAGATCACGCCCTGATACATGGAATCGCCGAGGCCGGTGTCGGCGTCGCCGCAGACGATCATGCGGCCGTTCTGCATCATGAAGCCGGACATGTAGCCGGTGTTGCCGCCGACGATGAGCTCGCCCTTCTTCAGGATCATGCCCGAGCGCGGCCCCGAATCGCCGCGCACCACGACGCGCCCGCCGCGGATCGAGGGCGCCGCCGAGGTGGCGGCGTTGCCGTGCACGACCACCTCGCCGCTCATCAGGTTGTCGGCCACGCCCCAGCCGCAGGTGCCGTGGACTTCCGCGGTAATGCCGTCGCAGAGCCCGGCGGTAAACGAGCCCACGTGGCCGCGGTAGACGACGTGGATGGGCTTGAGGACCGAGACGCCGAGATTGTGCCGCGCCTGCGGGTTGAGCAGTTCGACCTGGGGCACGCCGTCGTCCGCCGCGCGGCGAATCTCCTCGTTGATCGCGCGCGTCGGCCGGCCGGCGCAGTCGATGGTCAGTGCAGCGGAATTCGCCACGTCACCACCTCGCCGGCCCCAGGCTCCCAGACCTCGATATCCTCGTCGATGCCGTCGCGTAGCGCCCAACAATCGGACGAGACCGCCACCAGCCGGTCGGTCTCGCCCACCACCAGCGGCTTGGCCGCGTAGGGGTCCTTGACCACGCCCACCTCGTCCGCGGTGACGGCGATGTAGGTGAAACAGCCGTCGAGGATCGTCACCGAGCGCTCCAGCGCCTCGTGGAAGCTCGCGCCCTTCCCCATCTCATCGACGATGGCGACGGCGATCACCTCGGAATCGTTGCCGGTGGTGAAGGTGTAGCCCGCGCGCTCGAAGTGATAGCGCAGATGGTGGAAGTTCGTGATGTGGCCGTTGTGCATGATGGCGAGATCGCGGTGCAGCCTGGCGGACAGCGGCTGCCCGTGGGTGAAGTCGATGATGCTCTCGGTGGCGAAGCGGGTGAGCCCCATGGCGAGCGGCCCGTCGTAATTCGTGATCGCAAAATTCTCCTCGAGGGTTTCGACGCCCCCCAGGTGCTTCACCACTTCGATGTGGCGGCCGATGCTGGCGACGGTGTAGGCGGGCCCCAACGCATCGACCGCGTCCACCAGCGCTTCATCGTCGCCGCTGTAGCGGATCGCGGTCCTTATGAAGCCCTCGCCGTCGGTCGCGCGCTCGACCCGGCCGAGCTCGTCGAGCAGCGCGAGCGCCCGCCCACCGCCGCCGGGCTCCTCGCAGTTGATACCGACGTAGAGGCGATCCTCGATGGCCGGCTGGACCAGGGCGAGCCCGGTCGAATCCGGCCCGCGCCGGAAGATGCCGTCCAGCACGCGATAGGCGATCTCGCCGGTCCGGCGATGGTGCTCCGTGGTCTTGAAGAAGACGCCGCCGAGGCCGCACATGGGTTTTGCTCGCCTGCGGCGCCGTCAACCGGCCGCCGGCAGGAGCTTGACCTTCTTGTCGAGGTGCGCCCAGGGGATCATCGCGTCGATCCAGGCGTTGATGCGGTCGAAGGCGACCATCGCCGCCTCGCAGACCTGCACCACGTCGTCGTGGCTCTTGGCGCCGCCCGCCTCGAAATAGGCGGCGAGCTCGCGCACGAGCCTGACCGTGCCGGTGAGCTTCCACTTGGCCAGCCGCCCGGCGTGGCGGTTGAGCAGCGCCGCCGCCATGGCGTTGAGCGCCGCCGGCGGCAACGCCTTGTCGAGCGCCAGTTGACGGACGACCTGGATGTTCTCGCCCATCCAGAAGGTGTTGAAGTTGGCGTAGAGCACGGGCGGCATGTTGCCCATGGGGGGCAGGCTGTGCGCGCGCAGCCGGGTGACGTCACCGGGCTCGGATTTCCAGTTGCGCCGGCCGAAGCGCTCCAGCCGGTCGACGATCGCGGTCGTCTCGGTTGCTGCCATGGCGCTACGCTCCCTCGACGAGTTCGAGCCGGACCGGCAGCGGACCCTTGGCGAGGATCTTCTTGCCCGCCGGCTTCAGGTGCTCCAGGCCCTCCACGATCTTCGCGAACACGCTGACCTTTCCGAACGGCTTGGTGTCGCCGTAGAAAATGCAGGCGGTCTGGCGCCCCGGATAAAAGCCGATGTCGCCGGGCTTGACGTTGAGAATCTCGTTCTCGGAGTTGCAGTAGAACGGGAGCATCACGATCAGCTCGTCGCCCGCGAACTTGGCGTGCACGGAGAAGCTGTCGCAGGGCAGGCTTTCCGTGAACGCCTTGACGACGTTGGGCGCCTTGCCACCCAGCAGTTCGGCAACGACCGTGCGGCCGTCGATGGTCATTGTGAAGCGCTCCGCCATGATGTCCCCCGCCCTCGCACGGCACTTGGGCCGCAGTCGATATCATGGCCCGCCCGGCCGGGCAATCGCACCACGCGCAGAGGAGATTCGCTTTGCGTGCATGGCGGCGCCGTCGACAAAAGTGCTCACGGCGTATCGGCTTGGCGGCGCTTTCCGGCTCCCGTTGCCTCGCCGATCATCTGCGCCTTCTCCGAAGCGATATCGGTGCCTCGTGACTGGCCGAGATCGAAGACGACGGAGCGATCGGCGCCGCTCGGCCGCTCGGCAAGGTCACGGTCTACGAGGCGGCGCACATATTCGGCCAACGAAATTCCGAGCGCGGCCGCACGCGCACGAGCCTGAGCATGCCGTTCCGGGTCCAGCGCGATCCGAGTGCGTACCATCATTGCTGCGCCATTATGCCACCAGCACGACAAGGCGTGTCGGCGTCATCGCTAAGCGTTGCGGCCACGCGCAGCAAGCAGAGATTGGCTTTGCGTGGCCGGCGGCTTTGGCGTTCAATCGGCCGCCACCATGGAGAGGGGAGATTCGGATGTCTGATCTGCACGAGCTGATGCTGACCGAGGTCGCGGCGAAAATTCAGTCGCGGGAGGTGTCCGCTGCCGAGGTGACGGCACACACGCTCGAGCGGATCGAGCGGCTGGACGGCACGCTCCGCAGCTACGCCACCGTGATGGCCGATGTCGCGACCGAACAGGCCGCGCAAGCGGACCAGGAGATCGCGGGCGGCACGGTCAAGGGCCCGCTGCACGGCGTTCCCTTCGGCCTCAAGGACCTGTGCCTGACCAAGGATGCGCCGACCCATGTCGGCTCGGTCGCGCTGCGCGACTGGAGCCCCGGCGTGGACGGCACCGTGGTGGCGCGGCTGCGTGACGCCGGCACGGTCTTCGCCGGCAAGCTGCAGATGACCGAGGGCGCCTACGCGGTGCACCACCCCACCATCGCGCCGCCGGTCAACCCGTGGCATCCTGACTACTGGACCGGCGTCTCGTCGAGCGGTTCCGGCGTCGCCACCACGGCCCGGCTCTGCTACGGCTCGCTGGGGACGGATACGGGCGGGTCGATCCGCTTCCCCTCGCAAGCCTGCGGCGTGACCGGGCTCAAGCCCACCTGGGGGCGGGTGAGCCGGGCGGGCGCCTTCGCGCTCTCCGAGACCCTCGACCACATCGGGCCGATGGCGCGCTCGGCGGCCGACTGCGCCGCCATCCTCGGCGTCATTGCCGGCGTCGACCCCGACGACCCGACCACCGTGCAGGCGCCGGTGCCGGACTACCTCGGCAGCATCGACGCCGGCATCGAGGGCATGCGCATCGGCCTCGACGAGGCTTATTGCTCGGAGGGGGTGGATTCGCGTGTGACCGCCATGGTCATGCAGGCGGCGGACGTGCTGCGCGGGCGCGGCGCCGACATCCGGCCCATCGCCTTCCCCGATGCGACGGTCATGGTCGACCGCTGGAACGATTTCTGCGGCGCGGACACGGCCATCGCGCACGAGCCCTACTACGCCGAGCGCAAGGCCGACTACGGGCCGGTGCTGAGCAGCCTGATCGAAGTGGGGCTCGCGCTGAGCGGCGTCGACCACGCGCGCATCGTGATCGAGCGGGACAAGTTCGTCGGCGCGCTCAATGCCGTCTTCGCCGATGTCGACGCGATCATCATTCCCTCGCAACCCTACCCGACGCCCACCAACGCCTTCATGGACACGTTGGGCGCCGAGGAAGGCTCGGTCGAACGGCTGATCTCGTTCACCGCCCCCCACGACATGGCACGGACGCCCGCGATGTGCCTGCCCGGCGGCTTCGACGAGGACGGCTTGCCTCTCGGTTTTCAGATCGTGGGGCCGCAGCTCAGCGAGGAGCGGCTGCTGCAGGCCGGCCACGCCTACCAGCAGGACACCGACTGGCACAGCCGCACGCCGCCTGCGGCCTGAAGGGGGACGGCGGCATGGCAGCAGCCAGCGGCGATCTCTGCCGGCTGACCGCGGCCGAGGTCGTCGACCTGCTCCGGCGGCGCGAGGTCTCGCCGCTGGAGCTGGTGGAGGCGAGCGCAGACCGGATCGCGGCGACCGACGGCCACCTCAACGCCATTCCGACGCTCTGCATCGACAGGGCGCGGGCCCACGCCGAGCGGATCATGGCGGAGGATCACAGCACCGAGCGCCCGCGCGGCTGGCTCGGCGGTGTGCCCATCGCGGTCAAGGACCTGGTGGAGGTCGAGGGCGTGCGCACCACCTGGGGCTCGCCGATCTACGCCGACCACGTGCCGCCGCGCTCGGACATCGCGGTCGAGACCCTGGAGGCGCGCGGCGCCATCGTCATCGGCAAGTCCAACACGCCCGAGTTCGGCGCCGGCGCCAACACCTTCAACGAGGTCTTCGGCAAGACCCGCAACCCGTGGAACACCGACAAGACCTGCGGCGGCTCCTCCGGCGGCTCGTCGACAGCGTTGGCCACCGGCCAGGTCTGGCTCGCCACGGGCTCGGACTTAGGGGGAAGCCTGCGCATCCCCGCGAGCTTCTGCAGCGTCTTCGGCATGCGGCCGAGTCCGGGCCGCGTCGCCCACGGGCCCAAGCGCCTGCCCTTCGAGGGGCTGATGGTGGACGGCCCCATGGCGCGCAACGCGCGGGATGCCGCGCTCATGCTCGATGCGATGAGCGGCGCCCACCCGGAGGACCCGCTCTCCATCGAAGCCCCGGCGCAGGGCTTCGCCGACGCGCTGGAATCGCTGCCGCCGCCCGGCCGCATCGCCTACAGCCCGGACCTGGGCCTGCTGCCGGTGGACCGCGAGGTGGCCGCCGTCTGCAAGGGCGCCGCGGAGACGCTCGCCGGCGCGGGCATGGAGGTCGCAGAGGCGTGCCCCGACCTCTCCGGCGCCCTCGATATCTTCCAGGTGCTGCGTGCCGCCCTCTTCGCCGCCGACAAGGGCGAGCTACTGGAGACCCACCGCGACGCGCTCAAGCCCGAGATCGTCTGGAACATCGAGAAGGGACTCGCGCTCGACGCCGACAAGATCGCGCGGGCCGAGCGAGCGCGCGGAGCGATATACCAGCGCTGCGTGCGCTTCTTCGCCCGCCACGACGTGCTGGTCTGCCCCTGCGTGATCGTGCCGCCCTTCGACGTGGACACGCGTTGGGTCGACGAGATCGAGGGCCACCGCTTCGACAACTACGTGGATTGGCTGGGCCTCACCTTCGTGCTGACGCTGACCGCGTGTCCTTCCGCCTCGGTGCCGGTGGGCTTCACCGAAGCGGGGCTGCCGGTGGGCCTGCAGATCCTCGGCCCACCGCGCGGCGAGGCAGCGGTGCTGCGGGCGGCGGCCGCGATCGAGGAGGCGATTCCTCTCGCGGCCGGCACGCCCATCGACCCGCGCGGCCCCGACGGCACCACGCTCCCACTCGCCTGAGAGGCGCCGCCCCGGCCCGCAAGGCTTGCGGCGCTTTTGTCAGCCTCGGGCGTGGGGCGGGGGCGCACTCTGACACCGCCCCACACACCGTCATGGCCGGGCTTGACCCGGCCATCCACGTTTTTCTCCTTTTTTACAGTATGTTGTGGAGGGGGATGCCCGGATCAAGTCCGGGCATGACGATGTGGGATAAGGCGCCGGGCGCTCGCACTTTTTTCGTTTCCCTCAACGGCGGGCGCTCGATTCTTGATTCCGCGCGCGTACTCGCGCGACGCTCGCTTGGCTCCGCGCCTATCGCTGCTATTTTTTGCTTGGTTTATGACGTTCGTTTAACCTAAATCCCGCAGTTGGGGGCGATGATCGGTCGATTTCCGGGCTCAATTTCAGCCTGCCAGCGCAGGCCGAGGCGGTGGAATCCAGGGCTGGCGACCCGGCTGGCGGCCCCGGAGGTACTTCTTCAGCGCTTCCGCCAGGATCCGGCGCCAGCGATCCTCAGCGCTCAACTGCTCCGCACTTGTCAGCAGAGTCTGGAAGAAGCCGGTGATCCGCCGCAACGCCGCGACCACGGCCCCCCGCCGCCCGTGGCTCGACGTCACCGTCAGCCGGGTTTGACCGGCGTGATGGGTCTGGCGGGCAACCCCATGCAGCAGGAGCGGTCGGCTGGTGATCGCCTCGCGGTGGTGATCGGGGTCCGCCAAGCGCACGAACAGGCTCCACCAATTGTAAATGAGCGCGATCAGCCGGGCCATGTGCTGGCAGCGCTTCAGGTCTCGCGTGGTGAAGCCGCCCCAGCCCCACTGGTTCTTCAACTCGTCGAAGCCGTTCTCCGCGTCCGCCCGATCCCGGTAGAGCTGGGCGATCGAGAGAACCTCCAGATCCAGAGACGTCGCCAGAACCGCAAACTCCCACACCTTGGTGCCAGGCTGCGCGTCGGCCCAGAAGAGATCGCCCTGACCGTCGTCTGCGCGCGTCAGCGCCACCGTCCCGGGAAGCCGACGGCGCAGCACCACCACGCGACGCGTCCGGCTCCAGCCATGCAAGCGAAGCTCGGCCTCGATCCCCGACCAGCCCGGGCCCGCGTCCGTCCACTCGTCCCGCGTCATCAGGCACTCGGCAAGCCGGCGCGCGCCCTTGGTCAGGCGCAGCTTGAACAGATAGTCGAGACCCGCCCCCTCGCACGACGCCATGTTGCCCTCGTTGCCCCAGTCCTTGTCGCCCCGTACGAGCCGCGGCCAGTTCTCACGGCCGAGGCGGTCGAGCAAGGCCCACAGCGAAGGCGCCGCGTTCTTCGAGTGGTGACGGTTCCCGGGCGCGACATCGACGTCCAGAACAAGGCGCGTGCCCGCCATCAGGAACGCATGGTAGGCATGCGACGGACGGCCCGGCTTCTTCGGGTTGTAGCTCACCACAGCCCCCTCCTGGTGGCCGTAGAGCGGCTTGATCGTTGTGTCGCAATCCAGAACCCACGGCTCGCTCAGCAAGGGCCGCGCCGTGTCGTCGAGATGGCCGTGCAGCCAGGAAGCGCCGTCCTCCGCGTCGATCCGTCCCAGGCCGCGCCGAACCGAGTCCTCGCTCGCCACCTTGGTCATGCCCAACAGCGACGGATTGACGCCGTCGCCGCGCAGCGCCGTGATGTGCGCGTAGCGCCAGTGTCCTGCGAGGGCCGACAGCATCACCGTCCCCAGCACGTCCCGCTTCGAGGGCGCGTTCGGGCTCGTGTAGTGCAGCGGGCAGTCCGCCACCAGCGCGTCGAAGCGGCCGCTGACTTTCAGGTATTCGGCGAAGAACACCAGATGACCCAGCGGTGTGGCCGCCGCATCCGGGTCCCATTCGACGTGGACGGTGCCGCCGAAGGTGTCCACCTTCACGGCCTCTCGGGCGAGCTCCCGCGCAGTGCTGGGACCATCACCCGCAGGGTGAGCCTCAAGGGCCTGTTTCGATTCGCTCATGCCCCTAGCCTACAAGGCTTTTTCGTGATCGGCCCCGAAACCAACTGCGGGATTTAGGTTTAATGAGCAAAATCAGAGAATTACCGATTACACTCTCCCCAGATGTAGCATTGCTCACTACACTGCAAACACTGAGTCAACACACACGTCGAGCTCTGTGCGGCCGGGTATGAGAAGGGTCGTAATCCTTCGTTCATCGGGTGATGCGGTCACCGACATCACCCATGGATCTGTATGCTGCCGCGCCTGGGCGGCTCCGGTGCGGCGCTTTCGTCTCCCCGTGATGGAGCATAGATCGGGGCTGCCATCATCCGCACCACCAGATGTAGTCATTAGGGACTGTTACGCGATTCGACATGCGCTAATTTCCGCGCATGGCGAGTCGTGACGAGGATTTCGGACCAGATTTCGCGCTGACCGAGGGCGACGACGGTATCTGGTCGCCTTCCGGATCGGCACCGTTGATGCGCGCGTCGGGCACCGCCGTGATGTCGTGATATGGTGCGGGGGCACCCGGGGGAATCCGCCATGTTCCGATCGGCCGTGGTGGGCGGCATGTGGGGCTGACAAGATGGTCGGCCAAATAACGAAGCGAATACAATGGGATACAGGAGCCGCCGAATCCCACCTCTTTGCTGAACAGAAAGCCCACATAGTTCAACGAGTTCCACCGCGGGCTGAGTTTCGGGGCTATTGATTGAGGAAAGCGGAAGAGTTCGCGTGTAACTGCCCTCATTAGGGTTCGACGGGGCCGGGTGGGATCGGCCCGCTCGGGGCGAGGGCACCGTCGGCGTCGTGCTGTTCGTCCCCGGCGAGCGGCGGACAGAATACGCTCAATACATGCATATTCTCGATGCTCTTGAGGACGTGCCGGTCCTCGGGCCCAACGAGGTACGTGGTGCCGTAGCTGAGCGGCCACTCGCGCCCGCTGGCGACCTCGGTAACCGTGCCCCGCCCTTCGATCACCACGTTCGCCTCCCAGTGGTTCTTGTACCAGAGCGCGGCGCGGGCCCCGGCCGCGACATGGACATCGGACAGTGAGAAGCCGACGCGGTCGTCCTTCACCAGCATGCGCAGGGTGCGCGCCTCGCCGTTGGCCACTACCATCTCCTGTCCCGCGGCGCGAAGGGCATCGGCGTCGCGCACGAAGAGACGCTCGCGCCCCGCCGGCACCTCGCCCGACGGGGTGTAGGTGCCGTCCTCGTCGTGCGCCTCGTCGCCCCGCAGCGCTGGACAGAAGACGCTCACGATGCGGAGTTCCTTCTGTCCGGTAAGGCGGTGCCGATCGGTGGGACCGACGGTGTAGAGCGATCCCGCAAGCAGCAGCCAGGAATCGCCTCGGTCCAGATCCTCGAGGGTGGCTTCGCCCGCGACGATGTAATTCGCTTCCCAGTGATGCTTGTACCAGAGCTGGCGCCCGTCACCGTCCGTGATCTCGTTCAAGTGCAGGGAGAAGCCGACCCGGTCCGCCGCGGTCACGCAGCGCACCGAGCGCACCTTGCCTGCATCGAGCACTTTCTCCCATCCGTCGGCACGGTGGTCTTCGATCGTCCGAACGAGCATTGGGGCCTCCTCGCGCTCCGCTTCGCTTCGTCGCCAGCTCTCCTGTCTCGAATCTCCGCTGCCGGATCCTATCCCCTTGCTTGGTGCGAAATCCTCAGCGGCGATGCCGAAGACCGCGAGGTCGGAACGCCGAGGCCTCAGGCGTGGAAGGAGGGTAGCCTCTCGAACCAGGGCTGCGCCTCTTCCAGGCGCGCTGCCAAGCGAAACAGCAGTGCGTCGTTTGCGTGGTTTGCGATGAACTGCACCCCGCAGGGCAGGCCGTCCGCACTCCAGTGCAGCGGCAGCGAGATCGCCGGCAGACCGCTCACGTTGTGCGGCAGCGTGAAGACGACCTCGGGCAGTAGGAGATCGTTGTTGTACCTCTCAAACGGCAGCGACATGTCGTAGTAGCCGACCCGGTGCGGCGGGTTGGGCATGGTCGGAGTGATGACCGCGTCATAGGGCGCGCAGTCCCCGGCTATGGTCCAGCCGGCCATGTGCATGGTCTCGATGTCCTGGGCCAGGGCCGGCGCGCTCATTCGATCGCCGCGCTCGACCATCTCCCGGATCACGTTGCCTAGCTCGCCCTCCCCCGGCGGGCGTCCCATCACCGGCTCCAAGCTGTGAATGCCGGCCGCCGTTGCCGCGCAGGCAATGCGCGAAAAGACCTCTGCCAGCGCATCGAAATCGAAGCTGTACTCCACCTCCTCCACGTCATGGCCCATCGACGCGCACAGCTTCGCCGCGTTGTTCGCCGCCGCCGTGCACTCCGGATGAACCGTCCGTCCGTTGGCGGCCTTCGTGATCAGCCCGATCTTGAGGCGGCCAGGGTCCTTGCCGACCTCGTCCAGGAATGGAGTCTCCGGCCGCGCATGCGCGTTGGCGTCGCCGGGCACGGAATATTGGGTCAGGTCGTGGTAGGCCGCCTGATCGCGCACGCTCAGCGACACGCAGCCCTCAACGACACAGCCGTACCACAGATCCCCGTAGAAGGGCGCCGTCGTGGTGCGTCCGCGCGACTGCTTGAGGCCCACCAGGCCGCTGTTGGAGGCAGGGATACGGGTCGATCCGCCGCCATCGTTGGCGGTCGCCAGTGGAAGTATGCGAGCAGCAACGGCGGCGCCCGAGCCGCCGCTGGAGCCGCCCGGCGTATGGTCGGGATTCCACGGGTTGCGCCCCGGCGGGTAGAGCGGCGGCTCCGATGCGACGCAATAGCCCATCTCGGGCGTGACGGTCTTTGCCAGGCGGATGAAGCCGCCCTCGGCGATGCGCTCGGCAATGACGCTGTCGACGGGCGCAATGAAGTCCTGGAGGTAGCGGCAGCCGCCCGTCAGCGGGAGGCCCTTGTATGCCGTCAACAGGTCCTTGAGGAGCAGAGGCACGCCGGTGAACGGTCCGTCCGGAAGCGGCTGTTCGGCGGCCGCGCGCGCCGCGTCATAGTTCTTGAACATCACGCAGTTGAGCTCGGGATCGACGCGTTCGATCCGCTCGATGGCTGCTTCCACCAGCTCGATGGGCTTGACTTCCTTGCGCCTCACGAGATCGGCCAGACCCAGGGCGTCATATTGTTCGAGTTCAATGCTCATGCGATCGGTCTCCTTGGTTCGATTGCCACCCTGGCCGCCTCACTCGCGCCCGTGACGAACGTCATCTGTCTACAAGTTTTCGGATGTACTTTTCGGCCATGCCGGATTTCGAGAACAAAGATGACGTCTGCTGAATGGCATTAATGAGGCCGCCCGGATAGAACAGCAGCATCAAGATGATCAGGGCCGAGATGATGAGGAAGCGCATAGGGCCAAGGTCGACCATCGCCTCTGACAGCAGGGTGATCACGAAGGCACCAAGGATCGGTCCATAGATGCTGTTGAGCCCGCCCAGCAGCAGCATCGAGAGTGCCAGGGAGAGAAAGCCGAAGCCGAAGATCTCCGGCGAGGCGACCCGCACGTAGGTTGAGTAGAAGCCCCCTGCGATGCCGGTGAAGAACGCGCTCAAGCCGAGCGTAAGCATGCGCTGACGCGCGAGCGATATGCCCCGGCTGATCGCGTAGTCCTCGTTGTCGCGCAACGCGACGATGCTCGTGCCGAAGCGTGATCGAACCAGGCGGTGGAGGTAAATGGTGGAAAGGACGAGCAGGAACAGGCCGACGTAGTAGTAGCCGAACTTGCCGTCTCGCGCGAAATTGTAGTCCCCGATCTTGAGGGGTGGCAGCAGCGGCATGCCCATCGAGCCGCCGGTGATCTCCTCCTGACTCAGAACGAGCTGAAAGCAGAGCTGGCTGAAGGCAAAGGTAACAAGCACGACGTAGATGCCCTTCAGCCGGAGCACCGGCAGGCAGACGATCAGCGCCGCGATGACGCCGATCACGCCCGCGAGAGGAATCGCCAGCCAAGGCGTGATGCCGATCGTCTTGGACATGATCGCCGAGCCGTAGACGCCGGCGGCGAAGAAGGCGATGTGGCCGAAGTTGAACACGCCGGCATAACCGAGGCTCAAGTCCCAATTCGACGCCACGATCGCGTAGATGAAGGTGATGATCAGCAGGTGGCGGATGTAGGGCGAGGGGACGACGAGTGGCAGCAGGATCAGGATAAGGAGGCAGATCAGCCTCGCCAGGTTCGGCCCGGTGAGCAGCTCTCGCATCGTGCCCTACCGCTTGCCGAAGAGGCCGGTCGGCCGGCCCAGCAGAACCATGATCATCACGCCGAAGAGGACCGCCGGCGTCCAGTAGAGCCCGATGAAGAACATGCTGATGGCTTCCATCAGGCCGATGACGTAGGCCGCGCCGATGGTGCCGCCGAGACTACCGAGACCGCCGAAGATGGCGACGATGAGCGCCTTCACCAACGGCTCGTTTCCGAGGCCCGGCGTGATGAAGCGGATGGAGCCGAGCAGGATGCCGGCAAAGCCGGCAAGCGCCGCCGAGAGCCCGAACGCCAAGCTGTAAAGCAGCGGCACGTTCATGCCCATGAGAAGCGCCGACTCCCGGTTCTGCGCGACGGCGCGGATCGCGGACCCGGTTCGCGTGAACTTGAGGAACGCCCAGAGCGCAAAGAGGGTGAGCGGCGCTACCGCGATGATCAGCACCTCGTGAGTCGAGATCGCCGTCGACAGCATCCCCACCTTGCCCTCGATCAGGGGCGGGAGCTGTTTGTAGCGTCCGCCCCACACCAGGAGAGCCGAGTTCTCCAGGAAGATGGCGGCGCTCAGTGTTGTAATCACGGCAACGAGAACCACGTCCGGCCGGCGCAGGAACGGGCGAACCAGAATGAACTCTGAAAGGCAGCCCAGGCCGATCAACGCGGCGATGGCGACGGCGATGCCGGCCGCCGGCCCCATCCCCCAGCCAAGATCTGCGCCGATCTGCCAAGCGATGAAGGCGCCGATGGTCATGAACACGCCGTGCGCGAAGTTGAAGATGCCGAGCGTGGTCCAGATGAGGGAGAGTCCGGTCGCCATGAGCGCATAGAGCGAGCCGAGGACGATGCCGCTCAGTAGGACCGATTGCGCTGTGCCGGCGTCCACCGGTCACTCCTTGCCGAAATACATCTGGATGATCTGGTCGTGATCGAAGCCTTCGCCGGCGTCGAGGTCGAGCGCGACCACACCGTGGTTGATCATGTAGAGGCGGTCCGTAAGCGCGAGCAGGAACTCCAGGTCCTGCTCCACCAGCATCAGCGGCACGCCCGAGCGCGATATTTCCGCGATTGCATCCAACAATTCGTCCTTGAGTTTCGGCGCGAGGCCGAGTGTCGGCTCGTCCAGCATAAGCATCGTGGGCTCGCCCATGAGGCCCGCGCCGATTGCAAGCATCTGACGCTCGCCGCCGGAGAGGGTCTTCGCCTGCTGGCGACGGCGCTCCTTGAGACGCGGAAACAGGTCGTAGACCCGCGCCAAATTGTCCGCCTGCCGCGGCCGTGCCCGCCTGCAATAAGCGCCGAGACGCAGATTTTCTGCCACGGTGAGCTCGGGGAAGAGCACATTTCCCTGCGGCACCTGAACGACGCCGCGATCGACGATGGCGCGCGGCAGGGCCTTGTCGATCCGCTGACCCCTGAGATGCATCTCGCCGCTCCAGGGCCTGAGCAGTCCAGAGATCGTGCGCAGTAGGGTCGTCTTGCCGTGTCCGTTGGGGCCGAACAGGCCGATTTGCTGACCCTCGGGCACCGTGAGGCTGATGTCCCAGAGGACCTGGGTCTTGCCGTAGCCCACCGAGACCTCACGGATATCGAGGATCGGCTCAGCCATTCCGCGTGGACCTCTTGCGCTCACTCATGACTCGCACGCGAGCCGAGATAGGCTTCGACCACGTGGGGATCGCGGATGACGTCGTCAGGCGTGCCGGTGACGAGCTCGCTTCCGTGGTTGAGCACCAGCAACCGCGCCGACACCGACAGCAGCAGCGGCAACACATGCTCGATGACGAGCAGCGTCACGCCGCGCTCGTTCAGGCGCCGGATCAGATCGATCGTCTCGTCGATCTCCGGCTTGGTCAGGCCCGATGCAGGCTCGTCGAGCAGGAGCACGCGCGGCTCCGTGACGATGGCGGACGCGATCATCAGACGCTTCTTGTCGAAGACGGATAGTTCCGCCGCGGGCCTCTCGAACTGGTCCGCGCCGATGCCGACGAACTCAAGCGTCTCGCTGGCCTGCCTCCGGCTCTCCGCGCTGTCGTACGTGCCGCGTCCATAGGTCGAGCCGAGGATCACGTTGTCGAGTGTCGACAGCGTGTCGAATGCGGTTTCCTTCTGGAAGGTACGCGCCAGGCCGGACCGGCAGATCCTGTTTGCACGCATGCGCTGTATCTGCTTCCCCTCGAAGACGATGCGGCCCGAATCGGCCGGGAAGGGGATGGAGGTGATGATATTGAACAGCGTGCTCTTGCCGCTGCCGTTTGGCCCCGCGATGCCGAATATCTCGCCCTGTTCGACCGAGAGCGACACGTCATCGACAGCCCGGAGCGAGCCGAACGACTTGGAGACGCCGTCGACGACGAGGATCGAATCCACGACCGAAGACTACAGGAAGAACGCGGACGCCGCCCGGCCGCCCAACGAGGCGACCGGGCGACGATTGGAACTGCCTACTGCATCCAAGGCGGACGTCTGAATTCGCCATTCTTCCATTGGTCCGGGTAGAACAGCGTCCGCTCACCGTCCCAAATTTGGTAGAACGTGATCGGGATATAGTCGTTGCCCTGACGCGCGAGGTGCGTCGCCGGGTCGAACACCAGCCGGCCTTCGGACACCACCTTGTCCGTCTGCGACAGCGCATTCGCCATGGCCCTGCGGTCGGTCGGATCACCGACCTTCTGCGCCACCTCCAGGTAAAGCTGCATCATCTCGTAGAGACCGACGCCATAGGGACCGGGCGCCGAGCCCCAGCGCTCCTCGTATTTCCCCATCACTTCCTTGGTGCGCGGAATCGTGGGGACATGGCCGCCAAGCAGGTTGTAGATCACACCTGTCGCCTTGTCCTTGGTGAGGTCGAGGAATTCCGGCACCGAGGGGCCGTACTGGATGAAGACCAGGCTGTCGGTCGGATCTTCCAAGAACTGGGTGATGAAGGTCGAGGCATTGGCCGGTACCCAGTCCGTGTTGACCACGAGATCCGGCGGGTCCTGCCGGACCTTGGCGAGGAAGGCGCGCCAATCGTTGACCTCGCCGCTCGGGATCACCTCGTCGACGACGATCTCCCAGCCCGCGCCAGAGAAGCTCTTCTTCAGCCCGTTATAAATCGTTTTCGAGTAGGCATTGTCGGAGGAGATGATCGCGAGCTTCTTGTTTTTGAGCTCGATCGCCCCGCTCGCTGCGAGTCCCTCCACCACCGGGAGCATCTCGGTCTCATAGGCGTCGTATGACGGGGTCAGCGACCAGACCATCCAGTATGCTTCCGGATCCTTGCTCACGATCTCCCGAGTCTGCTGCGAGTTGGCCGCCACGAAATAGGGCATCTCCTCCTCGCGCATGAACTCGATCTCGAAGTTCGAGAGGCTGGCATAGCCGGTCATGATGAAATCGACCGCGTCGTCGTTCATCAGCCGCTCGACGCCGCTCATAACGGCGTCCGAGGTCTGATCGCGCACGTCCGAGACCTCGATCTCGAAGGTGTAGCCCGGCATGCCGCCGGCGGCCTGGAATTCTTCCAAGGCGAGCGTGGAGCCGCGCACCGTCTCCTCGCCGTCGGCGGCACCGGGGCCCGTCAAGGCGGCGAGAACACCGATCTTGACCAGTTTGTCTTCGGTAGACGCCTCTTCCAGCGTAAATGCGGACGCGAGTCCGAGCGCGAGAGCGGCGACACCGCTGAGCCTCGCGGCACGCAGCACGCGCTTCCCTAGGCCGATGTCCAGCATGACGTTCCTCCCATCGGGTGTTCATCCTTGCGAAGACGGTCCGCCCGATCGGCTGTCTCGCGTCTGGCGTCCGTCACGGCAAGCGTACTCCAATTGTCCATCACACGGCCAACACGATTGGGCGACTCCCAGCCTTCCGAGGTTTGCTTGCCGACCCTGAGCCTGCGTGCAATCGTGATCCCGCTTCAGGCTCGGAGGGACAGTGGCGATGGACGCGATGCGCGACATTCGGGACATGCACGAGGAGCTGGCGGCCTGGCGGCGGGATCTCCACGCGCACCCCGAGACGGCGTTCGAGGAATGCCGCACATCTGACTTTATTGCCGAGAAGCTGACGGGCTTCGGGCTGGAAGTCTACAGGGGTCTCGCTGGCACCGGCGTGGTGGCTACGCTGACACACGGCACCAACGGGCGGGTCATCGGCCTGCGGGCCGACATGGACGCGCTCTTTCTCCAGGAGGAGAACGACTTCGCGCATCGCTCGCAGAACGACGGCAAGATGCATGCCTGCGGCCATGACGGGCACTCGACCATGCTCCTCGGCGCGGCCAGGTACCTGGCGCGGAACAGGCGGTTTGACGGCACCGTCCGCTTCATCTTCCAGCCCGCCGAGGAGACGGGCAACGAGGAGCGCGGCGGCAACCGGATGGTTCGCGACGGCCTGTTCGAGCGGTTTCCCGTGGACGCGGTATTCGGAATGCACAACTTCCCCGGTATTCCGCTGGGCCACTTCTCCGTCCGCACCGGCCCGATGCTGGCCTCGATCGACACCTTCGAGTTCAAGGTGCTGAGCGAGCACAATCACCCGGCGACCCAGTTCACCTCGCCCGCCATCCCTGCACCAACCCCTTACCCCTGCTTGATTTCTCGCAGCACGGCGATCCTGCCGGACCTCGCGCTGTCTTCGAACGGCAAGCGGCCGAATTCAACATGCGGCCCCTCCTGTCCCCGCTTGTCCTCGATCGCCCGTCACCCCGATCATGATTCGCCTGCGGTGACGGCATCCCGCTAACGGCTTGCCGGCTTTGAACGTCGGTGCGGTCGAGGCAGCGATGTTCAGCTTTCTCCCGTCCTGGGATTGCGCCCAGTGCGGGCGGGGCGGCTCCTGGTGCCGAAGGTGCCGAAGCCGGCGATCCGCACATCCTCGCCCTTGGCCAGGGCCTCCGAGATCGCCTCGAACACGGCGTCCACCGCATACCCGGCCGCGGACTTTCCGACTCCGGTCCGGGCGGCCACAAGGCCCGCGATCTCCGACTTGTTCACCCGTTCTCTCCCTGCGTTGCCGCGTTCTCGGAACGCCCGATCCGCCCGACAGACCATAGCCGAGGCCGGCGCCCACGGTTAGCACGAAACCTCCGCCGTTTCGATCCCGGCAGCGGCAATTCCGCCCTCTTCCTGCCGGAGCGACGCCACCGGCGTGTCGCACTGCCAAGCCTCGCGGCGCGGCTTCAGGCGTTCGAGGTTGGCCTGCTCCGGGCGACTCGTGGGGGCCGGAGAGCGGCGTCTCGCGCCACCGCCGGGGAGACCGAACCATGTCCAGCCGCATCGCCGACATTCCCATGCCGCCGCGGTGCCACGACATGATTCGTGCCGGCGCCCTCGTCGCCATCAATCATTCCTGACTTCGACGGTTTATTTTCGTAAGTGGTTGATATAACCCAGTTCTCATTTCTGGCTAGGCACAACATCCGGCATTTCGGGTCCGGGCCGGGCTTCGCCGGCGATCAAGCGAGCTGGTACGGCGTGATCGTCAGGGGCAGCCCCATGGTCGCGTAGATCTGTTCCGCCGCCGGTGTCGGCTTCGAGGGGATGACGTAGCGGTTTCCTGATTGCCGGCAGCGCAGGACGGAGCATTGGCGGTGGACGAGGGCGGAGCGGATGACCTCCGGGGACATCCGCCGCTTCTGGATGGCGACGCGGTACGCCAGGTGGCGGACGCAGGCGAAGGCCATGAAGGCGATGGCGATGTGGGCGCGGATCCGGTCCGGGTTCCAGTGCCAGATGGGCCGCACCCGGAGGTCGTGCTTGGTGATGCGGAAGCTCTCCTCGACCTGCCAGAGCCCGTGGTAGTGAGACATCACTTCGGTGACGCTCGCGTCGCGCAGATTGGTGATGACGCCGGCGAGCCCGTCCCATCGCTCGGCCTCGGCGATCTTCTCCGCGTTCACCGTGAGCCGGGCTTCGCCCTCGACGGCGATGAAGCGCTTCGCTCCGTGATTGGAGAGCAGCTCCTTCGGATTGTCGCTGCGGGCCAGCTTGTCGAGCACGCGCTCCACCTGCTTGCGGCGCTCGTGGGCGTCCTTGCGCGCCCGCACGGGGCAGAAGACGACAATCAGGCGCCGGCCCTTGTACTCCCATTCGCCGACCCGGCGGTTCTCCGAGCCCTCCAGCGGGGCATAGGTGTCCGGGTCGAGAATCTGCCTCAGCAGCGCGAGCGGCAGCTTGCGCAGCCGCGCGCCGACGACGTACTCGCCGCCGATCCTGTCCATGGCGTCGAGGTTGTCGGCGCTCAGCATGCCCCGGTCGGCCACACACACAGTGCGCTCCACCTGGTGGCGGCGCTGCATGTCCTGCAGGACCGGGACCAGGCTGTGCCCCTCGTAGGTGGCGCCGGGGAAGACCTCGTAGCCGATCGGCAGCCCTTCGCGCGTCACCATCAATGCCAGCAGGACCTGCGAGTCCTTGTGCTTGCCGTCCTTGCTGAAGCCGTGCTGGCGAAGCTCGTCCTCAACGGCGGTCTCGAAGTAGAGCGTGGTGCAATCGAAGAAGAGGATCGCGACCGGCTCCGGCAGCAGCGACCGGCTCGCCTCGCCGATGCGCGTGCGCAGGCGCTCGATCACCTTCGCGTCGAGCTGGTCCATCATCCGGTAGACCTTCTCGAGGGGCAGGCTCACGCCGAAGTCCTCCTCGAGCCGGCGCACGCTGCCCCGCTTGCTGTCGGGGTTGGCGATCCGTGCCATCACCACGTGGAACAGCGCGTCGTGCGAGGCGCGGTAGCGCGAGCGCGGCAGCAGCGCGTCGAGGCCCAGCAGGCGGTACATCTCGCCGTAGACCTCGTGGACGCCTGTGACCAGGCGCTGCTCCTCCTCGATCTGCTTGAGGTCGACCGGGAGTTCCTGCTTGCCGTCCCCCTGGCGGCCGACGCGGATCACCTGCTCGGCGATCTTCTCGGGCGCGAACAGCAAGGGCTGGCGCTCGTCCTCCAGCTTCGCCTTGACGTACTCGCCGAGCTGCCTCAGGCGCTCGAGCTCGTCCTCGTCCATGGCGACGCCGATGTGGCGGACGATGCGCTGTCGGACCTTGCCGCCGTCGCGCACGCCCTCGACGAGCTGGACCGAGCGTCGCGGGCTGTTAGGGGTGGTCTTGATGCGCACGAACATGGGGGAAGCATAGCGAGCGGCGGCGTGGACAACCCAAAATAACTACTAGGCACAACAAACCGACTTGACCGCACCGCAACTGCCAAGTCATTGTCTTTACTGGAATCCCGAACCGGGATTCCAGCGAAAACTCGGCTCAACCGTCGAAGTCAGGGATCCCGGCAGCGGCAATTCCGCCCTCTTCCTGCCGGAGCGACGCCACCGGCGTGTCGCACTGCCAAGCCTCGCGGCGCGGCTTCAGGCGTTCGAGGTTGGCCTGCTCCAGGCGCCTCGTGGGGGCCGGAGAGCGGCGTCTCGCGCCACCGCCGGGGAGACCGAACCATGTCCAGCCGCATCGCCGACATTCCCATGCCGCCGCGGTGCGACGACATGATTCGTGCCGGCGCCCTCGTCGCCATCAATCAATCATTCATTCAGGCGGCAAGGCTTCACAGGCCATGACGATCCTGCTGTCGCGGATCGTCCCGCTCGCCCAACTCGTAGCCGTCCACGCACCGCTGGGCGAAGTCGAATGGCCGGGCACGGTCGAGCATATCGAAGCGACGCTGCCCGTAGGCGTGCCGCTCATATTCGCGCCCGTCACATCCGGCAAGTCGCTGCTCCACCGCGTCCCCAGGTGGTCCCGAATTGGGGCCAGCCCGAGACGTTATGGACGGCGCCGGTGCAGCGCCGGGCGCGTTGGCGTCGAGCGACATGGGGTCGGTCGACATTCTCGTCGGCAAACGCGCTGATGGATGTCATCGATCGCCGTGGCTCGAAAGGAGGATGCCTTCGGTAGCGGGCAAGCCCAACTGCGTTGCGGCCGCCACCATCGACTTGTCCAGGCTGTGGATCGCATCGGCCCGGTGGTTGTCCGCAATGGCGAGGTGCAATGCGTCCCCCACCCTCAGACCGGTCTCGAACCGGTTGACCCAATCCCTGGCCCGATCGAAATCGTTACGGTCCGGCAACAAGACGACAAAGGACTCCTCGATCATGGATTCGAACCGTGACCCCGCCTCGTGCGCCGCTGAGGGGTCAAGCTCGCCCATGCGGACCTCGCGGGCAAGCAGCGAGGCGAACTCGACCCGGGTCCGGTGGCTGACCGCCAGTTCGTCGGCCGGCAGGTTTTCGAAGAATCCGGCTATCGGTTCGCTGGTGGCCTCGGGGAGGATGAGGGGCACGAGGAAACTGGTGTCGAAATAGCGCATCCGAGGGGATTGCCGACTTCACAAACGCTCGTCCCGCACCTCGCGGAGCAAGTCGGCGGCAGGGCGCCGCAAGCGAGGCATGGCCGCCCGAAACTCGGCCAGGTCTCCCAGCGGCAGCGGATTCCTGGGTCGGACGACGGCAGACACGTGCGCCACGGCCTTGCCGCGACGAGTGATGACCACGTCCTGACCCGACTCGACCTTGTCCAGGATTTCGCTGAGGCGCGCCTTGGCCTGCGCCAGATTGACGGTGATCACGACAGCCCCTTGTGGTCATGCAACTGGTCAATACTTTAGCGGTCCCGGCGCGGTCGGCCTACATGATTTTCGAGAAGTGTTTTCGAGAAGGCGCCGGCACCCGGGCGCCGGCGACCTCGCGTCTGACGGTCCGGCTCAGACCTTCCTGACGGTCCAGATCACCTTGCCGACGATATGGGCCTCGTCGATCAGGCAGGTATAGGGCTCGTAGTCCGGGTTCGCGGAGAGCAGTCGTATCGCGGGGGGATCGGAGCGGGCCAGCATCTCGACCCGCTTGACCACGAGGCCGCCGCCGTCCCAGAGCACCACCATCTCGCCGGTCACCGGCATGCGGCGGGAGATGTCGACCACGATCCTGTCGCCCTCTCCGATGAAGGGCTCCATGGAATCGCCGCGTGCGCCGAGGATGCGCAGGTTCTCGGGCGCGGTGCGTCCCTCGTGGCGGATCATGGCGTCGGGCATGTACCAGCGCGCGGCCTCGGCGGCGTTGTCCTCGTTGAGTGCGCCGGGATCTCGGCGACCTCGCTCGGCAGGGTGAAGACCACGTGGAAGTAGGGCACCGGCAGGAGCTCGGCGGCGCGCGCCTCGCTCCAGCGGATGGCAGCCATGCCCTGGCAGGTCGGACAGTGCCGGTTGCGGCAGGAGTTCTTATGAGCTCTCTCCGCAAGGCCCGGCTTCATCTACGTCAATGGCATTCGCAATCTCTCCACTCGAATCCGCGGCCGATGTCCAGGCAGAACGTCGTTTCCACGCAGCGATCCGCCACGCTGCTCAGCTCTTATCCGGTTCGGAACTCCGGCGCTTGCCGGCTCCGTGACCCCAATACCGCATCCAAGCGGTGGTGACGTTCCGGGAGGCGGGACCCATCTGTAGAACGGTGCCAAGCGGCGACCCAACTCTTGCCCGGTCACACGCCTTGCCCGGCATCCTCCGCGGCCGCGTCCGACCACGTCGGAACCTCCTGTATTTTCCCGTTCGTTCGGCCGGTGCCCTCAGGAGACGATGGCGCCCTCAGGCACCAGTCCTTGGGTGGCATAGCGCCACAGCGCGATCAGCAGCTTGCGCGCGACCCCCACGATCGCCCGCTTCCTCGCTCGCCGGTCCCTCCCGCCACCGGCATCCCTGGCGACGTAGGCGTGGAACCACTTCGTGATCGCGCTTTCCGGTTGCAGCTTCAGCCAGCGCCAAGCCATCTGGATCATGTGCTTCCTGACATGCGAGGGGCCGGCCTTGCTGATGCCAAGATCGTGGTCGACATCTCCGCTCGCCCACGGCACCGACGTCAACCCGGCCCAGCTGCCCAACTCCCGGCGATTGCGGAAGTCCCGATAGAACACCTCGCCAGCCAGCAGTGTGGCGTCATTGAGGCCGATGCCATGGATGCGCGTAAGCGCCGCGATCATCGCCGTCCCGTCACGATTGGTCGCGTCCTGGGCTTTCCGGCCAGCCTTCAGCAGGGCCCTCTTCTCGGCCTCGATCATCTCGATATGCTCCTCAACCAGGCGAAGCATCCCCACCGCCCTCTCAATCTCTGCCCGCGCACGCGGCGGCAACGGCGCCCCATAGCCCGTCCGCGCGGTCGCGAGGCGTTCGAGGAAGTCCGGCTTGCGCGGCGCCAGATCGAAGATGCCGTGCAACTGCAAGAGCCCTTTGATCCGGTTGTTGACGCGGGTACGCTCGCTGATCAGCGTGTCCCTCTCGCGCAGCAGGCGCTTGGCATCCTCCTGGTCCACATCGGGCACGCGCACCCAGGACATGGCCTCCGAATCGCCTTGGTCCCATGCCTTCAGAGCCCGAACCATCCTCCTCGCGTCGATACGGTCGGTCTTTTTCTTCTTGGCGCGCCGGTTCACCCGCAGGCTCGCCGGATCGTTCATGAAGATATCGATCTCCGCGTCACGGCGCTCGATATCGCGGGCAAGCCAGAACCCCTCGTAGCCCGCCTCGTAGGTCAGCATCACCCGAGGACGGGCGCCGAGCTCCCTCGCCACCCGTTCCCGCACCGACCCGACGAGATCCAACAGTCCCGCCGTGTCGGCAGCAGCCAGTGTGTGGATGCTGATGCTGCCACCCGAGGCATCCGGGCAATGCACGCCAACGATCCACGATTTGAGGCTGATCTCCACCGCGACATAAATCGTGCTACTACTTGCGCCTGTCAGCGCGGTCGTGTCTGGACCATCCGACATCCGTCCACTCCGTTGTTGACGATTCCGCTCGGAGAGAAGGTGCTGGCCTTCTCTCCGAGCTTGTCTAACCGCCAGAATCGATTCGGTGCCACCGTGCTCATGGTATCTGAAGAGCGGATGCTCCCGCCCGCAGCCCTCGCAGGCATACATGTGCCCACCGAGCACGGCGGTGCGGCATGCCTCGATCGCCGCCATGACCTTGAGCCGTCCAGCGTCGAGCCGGCCGGCCATGCGCTCACGGAAAGCGCTGCCGGCGCGCTCGCGTGCCACGCGCCCTCAGTTGCGAAGCACCGGGAAGCCCGAGACGGGGTGGTCGAGGCCCTCGAACATCTTGGCGGTCGAGCGCGCGTACTCGCGGGTCGTGTCCGCACGACGATGGCCCAGCGCGTCGCGGATCACCTCCATGTTGGCGCCGCGCTCGTGAAGATGGGTGGCGGCCGAATGCCGCAGACAGTGGAAGCTGTAGCGGCTGTCGATGCCGGCCCGCTCGCGCGCCTTCTTGAAGGCATAGTGCAGGGCCGATGTCCGGATGGGCAGGTCGGGCGAGGCGCCATAGAAGAGCCAGCTCTCCGGCTCCGGCCAGATGTTCTTGTAGTAGCCGCGCAGGTAATGGATGACGGCTTCCGGCATCGGTGCCATCCTCTCGGTGCCGCCCTTGCCGGAAGGGATGTGTAGCAGCTTCTTGTCCGACTTGATGTCGCCGACCCTGATGGCAACGGTCTCGGAGATGCGAAGCCCTGAGCCATAAGCGGTGACGATGGCGGCGCGGTACCGGAGGTCGGGCGTTGCAAGGATGATGCGCTCGACCTCCTCCTCCGCCATGTGACGTGGCAGCTTGCGCTGCTTCTTGCGGGCGCGCAGTCCGGTCACGAGCTCGGGGCTCCCCAACGTGTCGGCGTAGAGGAACTTCAGGGCGGCGACGGTGACGTTGGTCGTCGTCGGCTTCAGGCCGCGCTCGATGCCGGACAGGACCCAGGTGCGCAGCTGGTCGGCATCGAGGTCGGCCGGCGAGGCCTTGAAGTGCTTGGCCAGCTGCTTGATCTCGCCGATGTAGATGGCCTGCGTGCTCTCGGCCAGACCGGCAATGCGCATCTGGTCGATCATCTTCTGGCGAAGAGGGGTGCCGGTTGTCCCGTTGGCGGCTTTCTCGGTCATCGTCGATCTCCCGTGATCGCGACGGCGAGCCGCCGAACCGTTCCGACGGCGGACCGTCTCGGAGATCGATGCTAACCACTGGTGATCGGCAAGCTGCCGGCGTCTCGCCTCACCGGCACTTCGGCGCTCGGCGTAATCCAGAAACGCACGCGACACCCGCCAGCAGAACCTGCAGCATCACGGAAATTAGCGAACCCTAAGCCGCCAACTCCGCGTAGCGGCTTCGTTCAATCAGAACTGCGGTCAAATGAGGCCAGATTTTGCACGACACCGCCGACGACACGTGTTTCAATCCGCGCCCCCCGCGTGGGGGGCGACGCCAAGACGACGACGCAGGCGCTGGATGCGCAGACGTTTCAATCCGCGCCCCCCGCGTGGGGGGCGACCCGCAGCCTCGACGTGCTCGCTGTCCCAGTAGCGGTTTCAATCCGCGCCCCCCGCGTGGGGGGCGACTCGCCAGGTCTACGTGCGGGTTGGTGGAGTCAAGTTTCAATCCGCGCCCCCCGCGTGGGGGGCGACCAGACAGGCGCCGCCATGGACTCGGCCGCGCATGTTTCAATCCGCGCCCCCCCCCCCCCCCGCGTGGGGGGCGACCCGGATCCGGCTCCTCGCCGGGCGCCAGATAGTTGTTTCAATCCGCGCCCCCCGCGTGGGGGGCGACACCAGACCGCACCCGCGAGCCTGGCCTCCGCGATGTTTCAATCCGCGCCCCCCGCGTGGGGGGCGACGTGCATATCGGCTCGAAGGCTTATCCCTCTGGCTCCGGTTCCCCAACATGTTGTACCGATCACCTCGGCGGCGGTATCCGACACGGTCGCAGTTCCTTCCGTGTCTCAATGGGTTGCCCGTAAAGTGCCCAGCGATCCGGCACCCCACATATGGAGAAGCCGGATGTAAGGGGATAAGCCTTTCGGCTCGTTCGACGACGGCAGTGCACAGTTTCAATCCGCGCCCCCCGCGTGGGGGGCGACCAGAACCTCACCGTTTTGCAAGAAATACGAATAGTCACTAGTGTCCCAACGTTTTCGAAGTTGGTGCGGTTAACAGATTGATATTCGTTCGAGAAATCCTGTTCAAGGGAGTCACCGACTTGAGACCGTAGCGCCGGTTCGGCACGCTTTTCCTGTCCAACATGTATCAGGAGAGGATGGCCGATGTATTCCGGCAAGCTGGTCTTCGCGCAAATCATGGATCACCTACCCTGGCACAGTTTCCGTCGCTGCGTGGCCCGTTACAACGGAAACCGCAAGATCAAGTCGTTCACCTGCGCGGATCAGTACCGATGCATGGCCTTCGCTCAGCTCACTTATCGGGCCAGCTTGCGCGACATCGAGACCTGCCTGCGCGTGTCAACCCACAAAGCTCTATCACATGGGGATCCGTGGGGGTGTAGGTCTGGCATGGCGATCGTAAGTCATTGATTTAGCGCGATTGGCGGGTGGCCGTAGGCAGCCAGAATCGGGTTTTCGTGACAATCGGCCGGTGCAGGGCCGGATTTTGTCACAACGGCGGCATCCAGCAGTGGTGGGTGGGAACGCTCCGCACCGCGAGATGCGGTAGGATGCCGCGCCGACAACCCAACATCAGACCCAACATCAGGAGCGTTCCCATGCCAGTGTCGCAGTCTCTCATCGCCTCGTCCATCGACCTTTTGGGCCTGCCTGCCGAAGTCGCCGAAGCGGTCGCCCAGGTGGTGGAGTTCTGTCGCGAACAGGCTGGGTCTGACCCGTCTGCCGAGACGTTCGAAACGGTTGAGACGGGGCTGCGGGACGCCATGAACGGCTTGGGTTGCAAGCTCCTTGGGGCCTTCGCCGAGAGCCGCGACGACGGTGCGAGCCGGATCGAGCGCGACGGACAGAGCTGGGTCCGGGTGGCGGCGACGCCGAAGACGATCATGACGACGCTCGGTCCCGTGACCTATCGGCGTGCGCGCTATCGCAGCGGCGCGAGCAGCACGTCGCTGGTGCCGGTGGACGAGAGCCTGGGCCTCATCGACGACTACCTGACGCGGCCGGCGGCGCAGCTCGGGCTGATGATGATGGGCCACTGTACGCCGCGTGAAGCGGAGGAGTTCTTCGCGAAAATGGGCGGAATGACGCCGTCGGTGAGCACGCTGCAGCGCCTGGCCCTGAGCATGCATGAGCACTGGGAGAGCGTCGCCCCGGAGACGCTGGCCAGCATCCGTGAAACCCAGGGCATACCGCCCGATGCGGTCACCGCGTCCGTCTCCCTTGACGGCGTCATGGTGGCGCTGCGGGCCGGCGAGGACGGCCGTGCCGAGGCGTGCTGGCGCGAGGCCTCTTGCGGCACGGTCTCCTTCCACGACGCCGAGGGCCAACGGCTGAAGACCCTCTATCTCGGCCGTATGCCCGAGAGCGGCAAGGCCGTGTTGGTGACCGTCTAGACCCGCGCGTATTCGCTCATTTAGGGCGCGTGATTTTGGTGGCGATGTAGTTGACGGGTTTTTTGTCCGCACTGATTTGAGCGCTTGTTGCTGTTGGGCCTGTGGGGAAGTGGTCAGGCGCGGAGCGGCTGTCCACTTGTCCACAGGCCTTCGGCCGGTCGTGTGGAAGCTGGGCCAGGCGACCTGCCGATTTTGAGGTCCGGCGGGCTTGCCGTCGGCAGCGTTGCGCACCTGACATCGAGATCGCCGGGGGTAGACTCGGGCCGCTGAGAACGATGCGGCGCCGGCCCCGTTTGCCTGATCGCAACAGCCGACGCCGCACCCCCGAGCCATGCCAGACACGGCCCAGATGCACAGTATTGTGCTGGATTCTGCGGGGGTCGAGCCCGTTCTCATCGACCGCCGCGATGAGGAACTTCGGCCGCATCTTCAACTGCCCGCAGTGTCATCGGCAGGTTGTTCTCTGCCCCCGCTGCGACCGCGGCAATCACTACTGCTCCAGGGAGTGCAGCGAGAGCGCGCGCCGAGAGTCGCAGCGTCTCGCCGGGCGGCGCTACCAGGACGGGCGCCCGGGGCGCCGCAAGCACGCGGAGCGCCAGAGACGCTATCGGGACCGGCAGCGCTGCAGGGCGCTTCAGGATGAGGGCTGCGGGCGGAAAGTGACGCATCACCCTTCGACGCGCGCGCACCGCCGTGTTGTCGTGCCACGGACGCCAGGGACGCGCCGCGGAACACGCCCCTTCGGGGACGAGGAGCCCGCCGGGGGCTTCCGCTGCAGCATCTGCGGCCGCTTCTGCGCGGTGTTCGTTCATCCGGGCCTGCGCACGGTGCGCCACCCGGCACGAGAGGGGTGAGATGACCACAGACAAGGAGACGAGAGCGGAGATCCTGCGGCTGTATCACGCCGAGAAGTGGAAGATCGGCACGATCGCGCGTCAGCTCGGCGTCCATCACGGCACCGTGCGGCGCGCGATCAGGGACGCCGAGGAGCCTCGGCAGCACAAGCCGCGGCCCTCGAAGCTCGATCCCTTCATCCCCTTCATCCGCCAGACACTGAAGAAATACCCGACGCTGCCGGCCAGCCGGCTCTACGAGATGGTGTGCGGGCGCGGCTACCGGGGGAGCCAGAGCCACTTCCGTCGTGTGATCGCCTCCCTGCGGCCGAAGCCTGAAGCCGAGGCCTATCTGCGGCTGAAGACCCTTCCCGGCGAGCAGGCCCAGGTCGATTGGGCCCACTTCGGCAAGGTCAGGATCGGGCGCGCGGAGCGCCCGTTGATGGGCTTCGTGATGGTGCTCAGCTACTCGCGCCGCATCTTCCTGCGCTTCTACCTGGGCGCAGGGATGAACAACTTCCTGCGCGGCCATATCGACGCCTTCGAGGCCTGGCAGGGGGTGCCGCGCGAGATCTGGTGCGACAACCTGAAGAGCGTCGTGCTCGAGCGCCGCGGGAGCGCTGTCCACTTCAATCCCCGGTACCTCGACTTCGCCGCCCACTACCGCGTGCTGGCACGGCCTGTCGCGATCGCGCGCGGCAACGAAAAAGGGCGCGTCGAGCGGGCCATACGCTATGTACGCGCCAGCTTCTTCGCCGCCCGGGAGTGGCGCGACATCGACGACCTCAACGCCCAGGCCGAGGCCTGGTGCGAGGGCATCGCCGCCGACCGCCCCTGGCCCGAGGATCGCTCCATCACCGTGCGCGAGGCCTTCGAGAAGGAACGCAGCTCTCTCATGGCCTTGCCCGGCGACCGCTTCCCCGTCGACGAACGGGTCGAGGTCGTCATCGGCAAGACGCCTTACGCCCGGTTCGATCTCAACGACTACAGCGTCCCCCACACCCATGCGCGGCACACCCTTGTCGTGATCGCGACGCTGGACGAGGTCCGCATCCTCGACGGCACGGACGTCATTGCCACCCATCCGCGCAGCTTCGACAAGGGCGCCTGCATCGAGATCCCCGAGCACATCGCCGAGTTGGCCAAGAAAAAGCGTCACGCCCGGCGCCTTCGCGGGCAGGATCGTCTGATCAAGGCTGCGCCGAACAGCGAGCGCCTGCTCGACGAGGCCGCCAAACGCGGCGGCCATCTCGGCTCCATCGTCGCCGCCCTCTTGCGCCTCCTCGACGAGTATGGCGCCGCCGAGCTCGAGGCCGGCATCGACGAGGCGCTCAAGCGCGGCGTCCCCCATCCCAACGCCGTGCGCCTGAGCCTGACGAGGCGCCGCGAACAGCAGGACAAGCCGCCGCCCATCCCGGTCGATCTGCCCGACGATCCGAAGGTCCGCGACATCGCCGTCCGCGACCACGACCTGACGGATTACGACGGGCTGGCGGGCGAGGGCGAGGAGGAGGACAGCGAAGAATGACCGACACCCTCAAGGACCGGGCCCGTGCCCTCGGCCTGCACGGCCTCATCGCACACTGGGACGAGGTCGGCGAGTGCGACTGGCTGACCACGCTCATCGCCTGGGAAGAAGACGAGAGACGCGCCCGAAGCCTCAAGCGCCGCCTCGCCGATGCCCGGCTCGGTGACTTCAAGCCGCTCGCCGACTTCAACTGGGACTGGCCCCGCCGCTGCGACCGCATGGCCGTCGAGGACCTCATGGGCCTCGACTTCCTCAAGGAGGCCGCCAACGTCGTCCTGGTCGGCCCCAACGGCGTCGGCAAATCGACGATCGCCGCCAATATCGCCCACCGCGCCGTCCTCGAGGGCCATACCGTGCGCTTCGCCACCGCTGCCAGCATGCTCGGCGAGCTCGCCGCCATCGACTCCGACACCCTGCTCCAGCGAAAGCTGCGCTTCTACGCCCGCCAGCAACTGCTGGTGATCGACGAGGTGGGATACCTCTCCTACAGCAACCGCCACGCCGACCTGCTGTTCAGCATCGTCTCAAGCCGCACCCAGCAGAACTCCACGATTATCACGACCAACCGGCCGTTCGCCGAGTGGGGCGAGGCCTTCCCCAACGCCGCCTGCGTCGTGGCCCTGGTCGACCGCCTCGTCCACAACGCCGAGATCATCGCCATCGACGGCGATTCATACCGCCGCAAGGAGGCCGAGGAGCGCCAGAAGCAGCGCAGCACAGAGCGCCGCCGCCGGCGCCAGGAGAAAGGGCGCCGGCGATCCGGCGACCCGCAGGACACCGGGGACGACTGAGGCGGCGCAGCCGTGCGCCAGCTACGCCCATGGGAGCGGCGGCTGCGGGCAGAGGGGCTGCGCGGCTGTCCCCTCGAAGACGTCGCCCGCGCCCTCGGCTACCGCCGCGATCCCGACGACGCCGATCGCTGGAGGCGTCTTGGATCGGTCGTCACCATCAACCGCTTCATGTTCTACGACCATCTGCGCGGCGAGGGCGGCGCCGGGGCCGTCGACCTGGTGGTCCATGCCCAACGCTGCACCGTGCCCGACGCCCTGGCCTTCCTCGCGAAACTGCCGGGCCTTTCCCGGCGCCCCCCGCAGTGCCCCTGCCCACGGCTGCCGCATCCGCAGGAGCGGCACTGGCCCGCAGTGGAACGCCACCTCGTCGACGAGCGCGGTCTCTCGCCCGTGCTCCTCACCCTGTGCCGCGACCTCCGCCTGGTCCACGCCGACCGCAACGCCAATGCCGTGTTCGTCTGTCGAGACGCCGCAGGGGTCGCGACCGGCGCCGAGATCGTCCCCACCGGCGGCCGGTGCGGAGCGGCTGCCGGCGCCGGCGAAGCTGCCCCATCCCCGCTCGCCCGCGGGGGCTTCTGGATATCGTGGGAGCTCGACTGGCCGCACTCCGTGCTCATCGCAAAGAGCGCCATCGACGCCCTGTCCGCCCTCTCCCTCCAGCTCATGCCCGCCGAACTCAGGGAATGTGCCGTGGTCTCCATCGCCGCCGTCACTCCAAGCCTCCCCGCGTGGATCGAGGACTGGAACCCCCGCCGCATCTTCTGTGCCTACGACGCTACCCCTGGCGGCGATGACGCCGCCGAGCGGCTGTTCCGAAGCGACAGCAGGGTCGTCCGCGTGCGGCCCGCCCTCGACGGTGACGACTGGAACGACATGCGCAGGCGTGACCTCGAAGGCAATATGCTCGAGACCGACGATCGGCTCATCGACTGAAAAACAACAGGGTCCCTCAGCCAAACCTGCAGGGCCGCTCTCGCACCACCGCGATCACGACGACCAACACCACAAGCCGGACCGCGCTCAGCACTGCAGATCGGCGCCACGCCGATCAACGCTCCACCACATCAGGCTGTCAAAATGAGCGAATACGCGCGCTTTTGCGTGATCGCCAACAAGGCCGCGCTGAAAGCGCAACTTGCAAGCGAGGTCGCCCATATCCGCCGTGTGAGCCCGAAGATCAGGATCGGCGCCGTCGCCGACGGGGCCGCCGACAACTGGACCTTCCTCGAAAGCCTCTCGCCCGAGACCGAGGTCATCGACTTCTGGCACGCTTGCGAGCATCTCCGCGTGGCCTCTGACCATGCGGTGGCGCGCCACTGGTTCGAGAAGCACCGCGAAATCCTGCGCCACGACCCCCGCGGCGTCGACAAGGTGATCCGGGCACTGCGCTACCTCCTGGACAGGGCAAAGGGGGACCCGGCCGAGATCGAGCGCGAGCTGGCCTTCTTCCGAAAGCACCGCCATCGGATGCGCTACCACGCCCTGAAGGAAGAGGGCATCGCCATCGGCTCGGGTGTGGTCGAGGCGGCCTGCAAGACCCTCGTCGCGCAGCGCTTGAAACGCTCGGGCATGCGCTGGCGGATCGACGGCGGGCAGGCGGTTCTGACCTTCCGCGCCCTGATCAAATCCGGCCTCTTCGACCGGGCATGGGATGCGCTCATGGACGCCCGATCCGGACCAGCTAACGACAACATCAGCCCAACCGAAGTCCTGGCACTCGCTGCTTGACCAAAATGAACCAGCCCATATCCTTTAGCGCCATCACGACTGGCATATCGCCATACGAGAATCACACCCTGGGCATCCGCCAATTTTTCTCTCTCCCGACATATTCGGACGCGCTTTAGGATTCGATGCAGGCCCGCCGGGTTCGGCGCGATCTCGCGCAGTCCCTCCAGACCACCAGAGAAACCGTCCGCTGAGTTGAGCGCGGGCTGTGTAGCGGTGCATAGTACGACGCTGGTTCGCCAGTTTCGTGCCAACTCGTCGAGCGCGGCCACGCAAGGCCGCAACAGCCCCAATGGCAATGTCTGCGCCTCGTCGAGAATAACGACGCTGCGCGCGATGTTGTGCAGCTTGCGACAGCGTGACGGACGGTTGGCGAAGAGACTTTCGAAAAACTGCACTGCGGTAGTGACAATGATCGGCGCGTCCCAGTTCTCCATGGCCAGCCGCAGTTTGTCCTTCGCTTCCCGTTCTCTGATGCGCTCTTCGTCGAAGGCGCTGTGATGCTCGATGATGAAGTCCGACACGTCGTCCCCAGTTCCACCTAGCGCCTGGCGGAACACCCGCGCGGTCTGTTCGATGATGCTGGTATAGGGAATCACGTAGATCACGCGCGCTAGACCGTGGTTCACGGCGTGCTCTAGGGCAAAAGCCAGAGAAGAAAGTGTCTTTCCGCCGCCCGTGGGTACGGTGAGGCTGAATAGTCCAGGCTGCTCCGTCGCCTTGTCGCGCGCATAGGTCAGCACCTCCCGGCGCACGCTGTTCACCTGCGTGTTCGGTGCGTCTGACATCAGCCCTTCGAGATAGGCACTCAGGCGCACCGAAAGCTCGGGAAGCGAAGGATGGCGTCCCCGCGCGATGGGTCGGCCTTCGCTCCGTTCGTACCACGCTTCGGTATCGAGATAGTCCGCGTCTACCAATGCAGAGAAGATCATGCGTGTTGCGAGCGCTGCACAAAAGCCTGCCATCTCAATATGACCCGGCTTCAAGCGGGGAGGAGAGAGGCTTGGGAGCGTGATTTCCCGCTCCCATACCGGGTCTAGCCTCGGTACCGGCGTATTCAATCTGTCCGCAAGTGGCCGGGGGCCGTCTCCGCCTACACCGTCAGCCAAACCCGCGTGATGACCCGCGATGACGTAGGCCAGCATTTTACCTAGTGAGCCCTTGCCGGCGTCACCATCGCCATACCTCTCGATGGCAAGCTTCGCACCCGCGGTTGAATGATCACAGCGCGGCCCGCCGTCCAATCGCGCCTGAAATTCCCGGCTGTACTTGCCTATGTCGTGCAACAGCCCCGCAGCCCTGGCGAGGTCCCCGCATCCGACAGATTCGAGAAAGCGATCCGCCCTTGCCCCTGTATCCTCAAGGTGTTCGGACAACCGATGCCATTCTTCCCGATCCTTGCTATCGTCACTATGAGCATAATACGTCAACGACTTGTCCCCCTGACCGGCATCGCGGAACCCCATAGACCACAGCTCGTTGCTCCGCCTCGGCCGGCGCAGCGGCCTCGTTCAATGAGGACATATCGTGTCTCCTGAGCCACTTGCAAAACTCCCAGGCGCGGTCTGCTTTTCCCGAGAGCCCGGCGTGAGGACATTGACGGTCGGAACGTAACATGAACTTCGGGACGAGCGGACGTCGCTGGCTGCCGCCGGGGCGCCGATTCGCCGCAAACCGATGCCCATGCGGGCGCATTTTGGACCCGCCGTCGCGATGCGGACATGGCTTTTTGCGCCTCCGCGGAGGGAGGCGTGCCGGCGTGACAGCGACGGAGGCGCCGCTCAGGCCAGGAGGCGCATCAGCTGGTCGACCGTCAGCACCAGGATGCCGAACATCAGGTGGCAATGAACCTTGGCATGGCCGCGCACGCGGACATGGCGGCCCCCGCAGTTGTCCTTCAGCCCACCGTTGATGCGCTCGATGTTCGAGCGCTCGTTGTAGCGCTCGTCCGCCGGGTGGCGGTGACCGACGCCTCTCTGCGCCCTGGCCTCGCGCGCCAGCTCCTCCTTGTACTCCTTGTCGCGAGGGTTGACGTCGATGATCGGGACGTGGCCCAGCAGGTAGCTGTGCCAGCCGATCTCGGGCGCGTCATAGGCTGAGTCCATGAGGTCGTACAGATTGGTGACGCGGTCGGCGGTCATACTCGCCAGCGGGATCGCGGCCTGGCTGTCGTGCAGCGAGGCGGACGTCAGGATGCAACTGATCGGAATGCCGCCATCGGCGGCGTCGATGTGCAGCTTGTAACCGATCCACGATGTGGTATGGCCCCTGGCGTTGCGCTTGGTGCCGACGTCGCAGGCTTTCGGCAGGTCGTCGAGCATCTGGGGCAAGCTCATCGTGAGCTGGCGTTTCACGCGGCGCTCCTCCTTGGGCCGCTCCTCGCCCTTGCGCGGGCGGCCGCGCTTGCGCTTCGGCTTCTCCGCCTTGGGCTTGGGCTGAGGCTTCTCGCGCGCCTCGATCGCCGTCGAGTCGCGCGAGACGTGCCCGACCAGATGGTCTCCGAGGGTCTGCTTGATCAGCGCCTCATGCACGCGAGCGGGCAACGCACTCTCGGAGAACTCCGCAAACGCCCGCGAAAACGTCGCCTCGCTCGGGATCTCTGCGGCATAGGTCCAGCCGCAGAGACGGCGTAGCGTCTTGTCGTTCTCAAGGCGCTCGATCAGGGCGCGCGTCGTGGGTACGTCGAACACCGCCTTGGCGATGAAGGCGCGGGCCAAGGCCGCCCGATCCTCGACCGGCCGACCGGGCAGGCCATGGAAATGGGGAAGGAAGCTCTCGACCCGCGCAAGCTCAAGCACGGTGACGAAGCGCCGGTACCTCTCGCCGAGCGGCCCGAGCTCCTCCTCAAGCCACGGGAAAAGATCCGCTTGAATGTGATGCCAGAATCCGGATAGTGTCTGTCCCAGCGACATGGGGCCGCCCTCTCCGTCGACGTTGTCCGAAACCCGACAGGAACAGAGAGCGGTCCCGATTTCCAGGACAATCTGACCGCCACGGCGGCAAAATCCCGCTCAAATGCGGAATTTTGCAAGTGGCTCTCCTTATGAGGATTGGTCAGAACGGCACCGTAGCGCCGGTCTTCGAGTCGCCTCATAGCGGGCACCCCCGCACGCGTCGGCATTGTCGCGGCAAGTTACTCGAGAGGATCTCATGCACGGTTAACTTGATTGTGTCATTGAAAGAGTGGGACCTCCGTCCTGTCAGTGGCGCTGATGCTCCGGGCTCACGATATCCTCCGGATCGCGAATAGCCTGTGCATTCCGGCCGTATGGCCGTGCCGGTCGGCAACGAACAGCAGTTCGGTGCGCTTGCCGCCGTCAAGCGCTTCGACGAATGCCGTGCCGAGAGGCTGAGGTGGCGGGGTGTCGGGTCGGAGGAGGCGCCCCGCGAGGCTAGCCTCCGTCCGCCGCTCAAACGGCCCGTACGGTTTTCCCGTAAGCCGCTTTCACAAAGGTGTCTCAACGAAGGTTCAAGGACGGAACCAGTGAGATCAGGCGAACAAGCCCGTATTCGTCGATCAGCTTGCGCTCCGGCAACTGTTTCCAGCCAGCGTTGCGCCAGCGCTTGCGACGATGCGACCAGAGCCACCGCACGATCCAGCCGTCAAGCTGGTGGAAGAGCCCGCGGACGTGGGCCTTGCAATAGTATTGGCCCCATCCCCGAATGATCGGGTTGATCTCGTCAATCAGCTCCTGCGTGCTGACAGGAGCCTTGCGCCGGGTACGCTGGCGAATCTGGTCCTTGAAGTGCCGGATGGATTTCTCACGCGGAACCGCGTAGCGCGCTCCCCCGCGAACCCCGCTCTTGATCTTGGAGGACGACAGCCGGAGAGGCCGCTCGCCCTGCTTGATCTTGTAGCCGAGGAACTCAAACCCGTGCCTGACATGGACAATGCGGGTCTTCCCGGCGTTGAGGGACACACCCAGCTTTGCCAGAATCCGCCTGGCCGTCTCCAGTGCTGCGCGGGCTTCCCCGCGTGTGCGGCACGTGATCAGCCAATCATCGGCGTATCGCGTTAGTCGATAGCCGCGACGACGCATTTCCCAATCGAACGGGGTCAGCAAGATATTGCTGAGCAGCGGTGAAACGATGCCGCCCTGCGGAGTGCCCTGTTCGGTCGGCAGCCTCTTACCGTCGGCCACCACCCCGGCCGTGAGCATCTGCCTGAGCAGACCTAATACCCGGCCATCCGAGACTCGCTGGTTGACGAGTTCGAGGAGCTTTTCGTGGTCCACGGACCCGAAAAAGTCTTTCAAATCCGCATCGAGAACCCACTCGTTGCCCTCGTCCAGTTCCCTCCATATCTTGCGTAACGCTCCATGGGCAGACCTTCCTTGCCGGTACCCGTAGTTGGCATCGTCGAACACCGGCTCGAAGATCGGTTCCAGCCGGTTCAGCAGCGCCTGCTGGCACACCCGGTCGTAGATTGTCGGGATGCCGAGCGGGCGGAACTTCCCCGGCTGGCCCGCCTTGGGGATCAGGCATTGGAGAACCGGCTGCGGGTGATACTCACCGTCCCGCAACTCCCGGTGCAGGCGATCGAGATTTGCATCCAGCGATGCCTCGAACGCCGCTAAATCCTCTCCGTCCACGCCACCGGCACCCCGGTTGCGCTTCACCTTTTCCCAGGCCACCTCAAGGTTCTTCCGCTTGTACACCTTGTCCACCAGTGAGTGGACCTTCCTGTCACCCGCCGGGTTGATCCAGTCGATGAGTCTCCTCGGGCCATGATGTCCGGGTCTTTCGCTCAAGGAACTTGTCCGCGTCATGGTCCTTACTCACTCATCGCTGTCTCTCGCCGACCACCTCTGCCAACCGACTTCCCCGGCCCACACGGCCGCCGCTCGCGCGGTCACCCGGCTTTCGCCGGGCTTCAGGTACTATTCGGTTGTCCGATTGCTCGCCGCGCATCCTTTCCCATTTCGCCTTTCGGCTTATAGGGTCCGTTATCCCGGTGCCACCCGGGAACGCGGCGAGCCCTCCTGGGGTCACGTCCAGATCTTCCGTACCGTGCCGCTCGCAAACACCTTGGTGCGACGGGTGGGTAAGAACGCCTTCGCCGCCATAGTGCCGGCTCGACCTTGCCCCGTCTTTGGCCGACCGATTCATCATGGGGTGGCCCCCTCGATTACGGCCCGGTACTTCTCCGCAAGCCCTTCAGATTCCACCTCGCGGTGGACACCCTGCCTTCCGGTTGTCTTTCGACAGTGGACCAACTTAGCTCCTCCCTTGGCTGTCTCCGCCGTTTCCGGCTTCGTGCCCGTTTAGAGTTTCGCTTATCGGCTCACTCCGGCCAGTGAGGAATTACCCCCACTTTTGGATATGGCGCCCCTTACCCGAGCGCCAGTGGGACTTGAACCCACCTGATCTGGGCGCTGCCCAGCACACACTACGACCTACTCGGACGCGTCGCCGAGGACGTGAGCCTGGGCATCGCGCGCAGCCTGAACCGTACGTTCGAGTTGTTCCTGCCGCCCTTCGCGGATCATATCGTCCCGCTTTAGCGTCGAAAGGATGTAGGCGCTGCGATAAGTGCGCTTGACCAGCTCGAGCATGCCGGGCGGAAGGGCGCCGTCCGAGGCCTCCGTGGGTTCGACTACGGCGTTCAGGACGGCGTTGCGCGCGAAGGTGGCGGTCGAAATCTTGGCTTCTGCTGCTGCGCGTTGGACCTTCGCCCACTCGGCATTTGTGAATCTGATGGTCCTCGGCGAGCGAGTCCCGGTCGGTTTGTCATCGACTTGGGTCTTGGAGCGGGGTGTTGTCTTGCTCTTGTTCGTCACGATCGCGTTCTCCCGCAAGGCGGTCTCGCTGGGCGTTCATCTTTTCGTGTTCCGGATTGCGGACATGTGTCGCCCTGTCAGCCCGTTCAAGTCGCGTGTTTCAAAGAACTACGCGCCGGTAGGATTCGCAAAGCTCCTTCGTATTTCAATGTATTTCCACTTGTCAAGACATGCGTTCAATCAGGTAGCTAGGAGGCCGTATTTCAATGTACTTCGCTCGTTCCAACGCCACTGCCTGTGGATTCGCTACAATTCTGTCCTCTTGTGTCCGGCCATGACAGGCTATGTCGCCTCAAAATAGCTCTGCGCCTTCAGGCGCGTGGGGTGTGACAACCGAAGCGGCTTCGCCGTAGATCCGGGACTTGAGGGGGGAGTAGAAACGGTCAGGGCCCCAACTCGTTGCAGCACAAGCGATCGGGTTGATCGATGCCTTCGCGTCGGGGCTCGCGACGCATCCGGCGGAGCGGTGCCTCAGGTCGTTGCACGGCTCCGAGCTGCAAGTGCAGGAAGCACTCACGACGAAGAAACGTTGTGCCGAACGGCAAGGGGGCGAAGTGCGGAGGCTCGCGATCACGGTCGGCGCAGCGGACTCGTCACCACCGTCATCACGAGTGTCGTCGCCAGTGTCGAGCGGGGTGAAGCAGGGTCATGCAGTCACGGCGGCATCGTTGTCGGGCGGGGTGTCACGGCGCTCGTCGCCATCGGCGACGGCGCTGACGCGGTCCCTGCGCAGGGGTCTTGCAGTTCGTCTCGCGGAGGTGAAGTTCAGCACGGCGGCAACGGCCGCACTCTCGGGCGCACTCTCAGTTGTCGTCCTGGTCACAAGCGAAGGGGCGCGGCCGATGCACGCGCCGGTACGGCGGTCGGCGACGGCGACGTGAAGTTGGAGCGTGGGCGAGGCCGCGCGGACGTCACCGCGGTCGGTTTCGCTGCCCTGAGGCGAGCGTCCGTCGACGGTGCGCAGCACCGTGACGGCCGCGATGCCGAGGCCGCGTCCGGGAGGGTTGGCGGTTCGAGCGCGAGCGGCGCAGGCGCGGATGCGCCGAGCCGCGATGCGCGAGGGGGGCACGGCAAAAAAAGGGGGAGCCGATCGCCGCAGAGGCAGCGATCGGCTCGTAGTGGACAGGTGGCGCCATCGTCATGCGGCGAGCTGAACCTTCATGACCGGTATCCCCAGCTGCCGAGCTTTGTCGACGAGGTTGCCGGTGATCCCGCTGCCGGGGAAGGCGATGACGCCCTTGGGCAGCAGGTTGAGCAGGTCGTCGTTGCGACGGAAGGGCGCGGCCTTGCCGTGCGCGTTCCAGTCCGGGCGGCAGATGACCTGGTTGACGCCTCTGGCCTCTGCCCAGCTTGCCGCGATCTTCTCGACGCCGGGACCGCCGCCATGTAGCAGCACCATGTCGCCGTACTTCGCGCGCGCCATGTCGAGCGTGCTCCAGACGGCGTCGGCATCGCTGACGGTCTTGCCGCCGGTGACGGCGACCAGGGTGCCCTCGGGCAGGTGCGCGCGGGTCTCGCGGTCCTTGCGTGCGCGCCTGAAGTCGCGTGCGTCGATGGCGGCGGAGGTCAGCGTGCCGGTCTGGCTCGCGTGCGATCCGTGCCTTGGGCGCCAGACGTCGCCGGTCTCGACGCGGTAGGCGTCGGCGGCGAGGTCGCGGAGCTTCTCGAAGGCGTCGCGGCGGTCGCCGAGGTTCTGCGCACGGTCCGTGAGGGTCTGCAGCTCCCACGCCTTGACCTCCGATCCGTCCTGCGCCTTCTCGAGGTCCTTCATCTCGGGCGCGATGCGGTCGACGGCGCGGTCGAGGCGTGTGACCTGTGAGTGCAGCATGTTGGTCAGGCCCCACATCAGCGGCTCGCGCTCGTCGGCCATCTGAGTGCCGTCTACGGTGATGCCGTCGACGATGACGCGGATGGCTTCGTTCAGCGCATCGATGGCGTCGTCCTCGTCCCAGACGACGCGGCTGTCGAGCTCGCCGCGCTCGGGGCTTGCGCCGTAGAGGGCCATGCTGTCGCAGACTGCAGCGGTTGCTGACGCGGTCGGGGTAGCGTTTGTGGTGTCGATCATGTCGACCTCCCTTGTTTCATCCCTCTGGATGTTCATCCTCCGGGGCCCAGTGCCCCTTCGTGATGTCGTTTCTCTTCACGCGCGCGCAGTGGAAGCACCTGGCCCTAGATGGTCTTAGGCGGGAGTTGGTGCGGAACGTCGCCGATGTTGGTGCGGAAGTTGGCGTTCTCTGTGCCTGGGAGGCCTGATGCGCAGCCGTGGTGGGTAGCCGCGTTTCGAGTAGGCCTTCTTCAGGACTGCTAGCATCAGGCCGACGCGCCGGCCCCGCGCTTCAGGGGCCGGTGCGCCTCAGACGAGGCGTTGGAGAGTTCACGCGAGCCAACTTCACGGTCGGCGACGTTCACGGCCCGCCTTAGACCATCTTGGGTCAGGCCGCAGGGAGCGGAGCGACCGGAGGACCCGCAGGGTTGCTGGAACAAGCACGTGTGTGAGACTCGGCCATCACGACGGGGTGGCTATTCTCTCCCCACGCACGGCCCCCGTTTCTGTTGTGCCTGCCGGCATCACGACGACCAGAGTGGGTGTGAGCGGATACGCTCCTCGGCCACCTGGCGAATGCGCGAGCGCTCGTGCACACGCACTGGGCCACGGGGGTCTTCGTCGAGATGGATCACGAAGAACGACGACGCAGGATTCAGGATGTCGGGATGACGGAAGAGGTCGCCGACGTGGCCGCCGTCGGCGTCGAGGATGCGAGCCTCGTCGTCGCCGACGCGCGTGAAGGTGATGGTGCTGCTCATGCTGCGCTCCTGGCGTGATGGCGGCGGGGAGAGACCTCTCTCCCTCTCTGCGCCGCTCGCCCGGCGCCTGCTCTTCCCGGTCTCTCGCCGGGCGATCGTCACCACCGGTCCCCGGCACAGACCCGGCGGCGGAAGATCGGCGCGAGCCTGGCGCGAAGCGCCGGCGCGCCGAAGGCGACGAGATCGCTGTTGAAGTCATCGCCCGCGGGCACGATGACGGTGGCGGCGACGCCCGCCCGCGCGCAGCGCCGGGCGAGGCGCTCGACGGCACGCTCTCCCTCGGGATCGTTATCGCGCGCGATCACCAGCCGCGTGATGCCGGCAGGCGGCGCGAATGCGCCGAGGCTGCCGGCGGACAGCGCCGCGGCGGCGACGGTGTCGGGGATGGCAGTGACGATGGAGAGCACGGTCTCGATCCCCTCGCCGACCAGCAGCGTGCCGGCGCCGGGAGCGCCGAAGCGGACGGCGCGGCCGTGGACGCGGCCCAGCGCCTTGCGCGGGCGACTCACATTCGCCTTGGCGGGCTTGGCCGGGTGCAACCACGTTCGCAGCACGCCGCAGACGGCTTCGTCGGTGCCGGTGACGGCCGCGACCAGGGCCGGCAGGCGGCGCACGCCGCCGTCGTCGCGGCAGAAGAGGCCGGGATGGAAGCGCAGGGCCGCGAAGCGGCAGCGCTCAATACCGCGCGCCTCGAGGTAGGCCTCGGCATGGGTGCCGTCGATGGCGCGGCAGCGCTGCCAGAGACGGCGGGCCGCCTCGGTGCGGTCGTAGTCTTCGCGAACGGCGGAGGACGGCATGGGCGGCGACGCGAGGAAGGCGTGCGCCTCGGCGAGGGCTGCGCGGAGCGAGCCCGCGCCGGAGGCGATGCGAATGAGGTCGAGCAGGTCGCCGTGCTCGCCGCTGCTTGCGTCGGTCCACTTCCCCGGGACGCCGGGGGGCGCCAGGCGGACGAAGAGCGACCGCCCCCGCGCGCCGTAGACGTCGCCGGCGGTCCAGTATCGGCCCTGCTTGCGGCCTTGGGGCAGGTAGCGGCGGCACACCTCCTCGGCGCGTGCGCCGAGGGCGGCCGCGACGCGAGCGGCGGCGCTCACGATGCACACCTCGGGCCGGAAAGGGGACCGGCGGAGCCGGACCTGTGAGCGGGGATGGGGCGCATGAGAGACCTCTCCGGACGCTGCGTGGGACGCGCCCCGGTCCCGGCCACGACCGGCCTCTCGCCGGCGCCGGGACGGGGGGCGGCGCGCGAAGCGCACGGCGCGCCGTCCGGCCCGTCAAGGAGTGGGCAGGGAGTTAACGAGAAAGGGCCGACCACGCGCGGGAGGAACGCGTGGTCGGCCCTGGGGGCGAGCGCGAGGCGCGCTCTGGACTAGAAAGGTATGGTGCTGTCGGCGGGATCGGCGTCGGCGGCCGGCGTAGCCTCACCGTCGGGCGCCTGGGCACCGTTGCCGTTGGCGCCGGCAGGCCGATCCAGGAATTGCACGCGGCCACCGGGCACCAGCAGGATCTCCGTGGAGAACCGGTCCGAGTCCTCGCCGTCCTTGCGCCACCTGCGGGTCTGCAGCTTGCCCGCGACGTAGACGAGCCGGCCCTTCTTGGCGTGCTTCTCCAGCATGTCGATCAGCCCGCTCTGGAAGCTGACCGCGCGGTGCCACTCGGTCCTGTCCACCCTCTCGCCGCTCTGCCGGTCGATATACGACTCGTCGGTCGCAATGCTCATATTGGCGACGCGCCCGCCGGAGGCGAGGTTGCCGATGGTCGCATCGGCACCCAGCCGGCCGATCACTTCTGCCCTGTTCAATCCGAACGCCATGGTCTTGTCTCCTGTCGATTCGAGTTGATGACGAAGGTTGATGAGCGGGCTGGAGCCTCTTCTCGGCCCCACCCTGCTCACTTCTCCAAGCCTCGCTTCACTCTGGCCTTGCGGCCTGCCTCGACGGTCGCCGGACGGACGCAGGCCTCGCGGCTCGCACAGGACAGAAGCCCGATGGCGACAAGCGGCAAGCAGGGCGGGGGTGATCGCTCAAGTGCGTTGCGGGCTGCCCAGTAAGTTTCCTGCGGCGATGCCGCGTTCATGGCGGGGACAACGCCATCAGCGGGACATTGGCGCGTATCTCCACCTGCTCGGGCCGCAGCCCCGCGAAGACAAGGCAGGCGGCGGCCTCGGCTTCGGTCTCGAAGCTCCCGATCGCGTCCCCCGTCTCAAGCTCGACCACGGTGTATTCGGGGAACGGCCCGGGTGCGCGGAAAGGTTCGGAGGCGCGTGAGTTGGACCGTCGCGCACAGCTGCCGCATCGTGCACTGCCAGCCACGGGAGCTGAGCAATCCACGCATACCCGTCGCGCGCGACGCCTTGCGTACCGCTTCCTGCCGGCGGCCTTATTGCGCTCGGGCGAGACGCGCTCCCTTTCCAGCTCGGAGCAGCGCCCGCACCGCGAAGAGCCTGCGAATGTGGGCCGGCAGCAGCGCACACAGACACCGGCCTCTCTCCGGGCTGCGCAACGCGCGCGGGCGGCGGCGCGGCTTGCCGCGCGGCACGGTTCGCAGAGGGAGCGGTTGTCCGACGGCCGGCGGAGACCGCAGGATGTGCATAGTCCCGCCTCCCGCCGCGCCCGGCGGCGGCGCCTGTCGCCAGCGCGGTCGGCGCGGCGGCACTGCTCCGGATCACGGCCGCCATATCGCTTGCCCTCTGCGCGGGCCTTCGCGCGGCGGGCCCGTTCGGCGGCCCTGCGCTTCTCGCCGCAGTTGTGGCACAACTTGAGGCCGGGCTCGGGAGGACACTTGCCACAACGCGGGCAGCGCCCACGCGCGACTCGCTCGGCACGGAGCTGCTGCTGGCGGCTGCGTCCGCTCGCCCTCTCCTCGTCAGGCTTCTCCGGCGGCATGTCCGGCGTCCGATCAGCGCAGCTGGCGGGCGGCGCGGAGACCACTGGCCGAGATCCCCCAAAGCTGTACGCCGGAGTCCTTCAGGTTGAGCGCTGTGCACACGATGATCTCGTCGCGCTCGGGCCGCATCCGCTTGACGGCGGCCAGGCTCGCAATCGTGCGCCGTTGCCTGCGCCGGCTCTTCGTCCTGGGCTGCTCCGCCTGGATGGGCTCGATCTCGCCGTTTGGATGGGAGCGGTATTTCTCGACGACGTAGCGGTCGTCCTTGAGACCTTGCCCGAACAGGTGGACCAAGAATGTCTGCGCGTCGCGATGGAACGTCCGGCCGGTTCGCATTGTGCCGTCTCCCCCGGTGGTGACTGCCTACGGCGGGGACCCGCTCTGCAGCGCCGCCCCGCCGCCCCGATCCCGGCTGGCCTCTGCCTGTTGTCGGCGTGCGGGCCGCGGGAGCTGACGGTGAGCGCGTCGGGGCGAAAGGCCGGCGGGTGGAGGGTGCTGGCGCTTCGTCATCATGGGGCAGCAGGGAAACAGACGAGGCGTCAGCTGGCCTGTCGCCGCCTCCCGGCCGTGGCTATGATGGCGGCCCTGCGGCGGAGACCGCTTCACCGCGGTCATTCGGCCGGTGGCCCAGCGGCGGGCCGGCCCAGGCAATCCACGGAAGGCAGGTCGTCCGGAAGGCGGGAAGACGGTTCAGAATCGGCGCCCGGCGCAACAATCGTTGCGACGGTCAAGTGGTTCAATCCGGTGAAGGGGTTCGGCTTCCTGGCGCCCGCCGACGGCTCTCCCGACGTGTTCTGCCATATCTCGGCGGTGTCGCGGGCGGGCTTCGACACTCTGCCCGAGGGCGCAACCGTCACCTGTGAGGTCGAGCAGGGCCGCCAGGGTCTGCAAGTCTGGCAGATCCATGCCGTCGATACCTCGACCGCGACCGCGAGCCCGGCGGGGAGCGGCGGGCCGCCGCGCGGCGATGACAGCCGTCCGCACGCCGAGCAGGCCTCAGCTTTCGACCGCCGCGTCGTGGCTGCTGTGAAGTGGTTCAATCCGGCGAAGGGTTTCGGGTTTCTGGTTCCCGACGACGGCTCGCCTGACGTGTTCTGCCATGCCTCGGCGGTCCGGGACGCCGGATACGACACACTGCTGCAGGGCGCGACCGTGACCTGCGAGGTGGCGGAAGGCCGGCGGGGTCCGATGGTGTGGCGAAAGCGGCTGGATACTGCGCCGGCACGCCGGCGCCAAGGCCGAACACGGCGATCGTTCGCAATATGTGCGCCGTCCGACCGCCGCCAACCGCCATGCTGGCGGGCTGCATCGTCACCGCACCGATGTGCCCAATTCAGAAAATGGGCGCGGTTCTAAACAATCACCAACACGGCGGCCTCGCCACCGCCGTCGCACGGCCGGCCCGGCAACGATCCGATACCCGCGCATGACCGAGGGAACAGTTGCCCTGAAGGATTGTCGGGCTGGCGTACCGACGAAGTCGCAGTCGTCGGCCCGGTCAGCCGCCGTCGCGCCGCTCCCCGGCGATGCGCTCCACCTGCGCACGGGAGACGCGGAACTGCCGGGCGATGGCCGCGGGCTTGACGCCGGCCTCCAGCGCGGCACGGATGACCTTCGCCTGTCCCGGCGGAAGCGGCGGCTTGCCTGCTGCCTTGGCCCCGGAGGGCGCGGCGCGCGCCGGCGCCTTCTTCGCTCCCGGAGGTTCGGGCGAGGCGATGGCGTCCGGCAGGCGGCCGCGGCGGCGCGCCTCCGCAATGGCCGCGCGCAGCAGGCCGTCGAGTTGCCCGTCGTCGAGACGGCGCAGCGAGCCGGAAAGATCGGACGGCAAGCCGTAGCGCAACGCCATGCCGCCTCCCGGAGCGGCTGTGCCCGGCGTGCTGCGTCCGTCCGTCAGCTCCGATCCTCCGGACCGGTCCGGCGAGGGTGGGGTGCCGCTGTTCCGGGACATGCGCGGACGGTGCCGGATGCGGGAGCCGGCCGCTAGGCCGGTCGGCGGACGCGCCGCGGGAAGAGGCCGTCGACAATGCGCGTCTCGCGCACGGGGACATGCCAGCCGACGCCTGACCCCCGGCACGGCCTACCGTGTCCCCTCCAAGCAGCGCAGGCGGTAGAGGTCGGCCTGGCGGTCCGCGCCGGTCCCCTCCCGGATGATGGTGAGCGCATGGCGCACCTCGGCCTCGCCGCCGAGCGCGCGCTCATTGATCGGCCGCAGGCTCCTCCACCAGTTCCGATACATGGTCGTCGATGTCCACCTGCCCGATGCCGGGGTCATGCTCGCTGAAGAAGGCGAGCACGCCGTAGCGCTGGGCGATCCAGAGCTCCTCCGCGACGATCTCGGGCGGCGGCTCGGGCGGCAGTGCCCCGCCGCGGTCCTGGCGCGAGAGCCGGCGGACGAGGCGGGCATGGAGCGCCACGATTCACACCGCGTCCTCGAGGCGCGTGCCGACGTCGCAGATTGCCGGCGGGCCAGGCTATGCGCGTCATGGCAGCGGAGCGCTCTTGGCCGGCAAGGTCGCCGCTTCTATCGGAACGGGGGCGAATAGAGGATGCCGCCGTCCCGGTAGAGCGCGTTCAGACCCCGCGGCAGGCCGATCGCCGTGTCGGGGCCGATGAAGCGCTCGAAGATCTCCCCGTAGTTGCCTTCCGCCGCGATCGCGCGCACCGCCCACGCGGCGTCGAGGCCGAGCATCTCGCCCAGCGAACCCTCCGTCCCCAACATCCGGTTGATCTCCGGATGATCGGTCCCCTTCGCCATCTCGGCCACATTCGCCCGGGTCACGCCCAGCTCCTCCGCCGAGATCAGGGCGTTCAGCACCCAGCGCGCGATGTCCGCCCACCGGTCGTCGCCCTGACGAACCAGCGGTGCCAGCGGTTCCTTCGAGATGATCTCGGGGAACACCATGTGATCGTCGGGGTTCTCGAAACTCGCCCTGGTCGCGGCCAGACCCGAGGCGTCCGTCGTGTAGATGTCGCAGCGATCCGCCTCATAGGCAGCGCGGGCTTCCGCGTTGGTCTCGATCGGCACCGGCTCGTAGGCGATGCCGTTGACGCGGAAGAAGTCCGCGAGGTTGAGCTCCGTGGTGGTGCCGGTCTGGATGCAGATCGAGGCGCCGTCGAGCTCGGTGGCGCTGCTCACGCCGAGCGACGTGCGGCCGAGGAAGCCCTGGCCGTCGTAGTAGTTGACGCCTATGAAGGTGAAGCCGAGGTCGACATCGCGCGAAATAGTCCAGGTGGTGTTGCGCGAGAGGATGTCGACCTCGCCCGAGGCCAGCGCCGGGAAGCGGGTCTTCCCGGTCAGGTTGACGAACGAGACCTTGTCCGCATCGCCCAGCACCGCCGCTGCCAGCGCCCGGCAGTAGGCGACGTCGAAGCCGGTCCACCTGCCCGCGTCGTCGGTGAAGGCGAAGCCGACGACGCCGTGGTTGATGCCGCACTTGATCTCGCCGGCGGCCTTCACGTCGTCGAGGGTCGCCGCCTGGACCGGCATCGCGCCCGTCGCCGCCAACGCTCCGGCCAGCGTGAGGGCGCCGGCAATGCTCCTGAAGCTCATATCTGTTCTCCTTCCCTGTGCGAGTGTCGAAGATACGCTGCCGTTGTCATGGTCGCCGGGGATGGGTCGCGCCGCTTTCATCGCGCGTTCGGGCCCGCGCCGGCACGGACGAGGATCTCCATGACCTCGGCGATGCCTCGCCGGGCGGCCATCTTCAGGGGGGTGGCGCCGAGTATCCCGTCCCGCGCATCCACATCGGCACCGGCGGCAAGCAGGACGCGAACGACCTCGGTGCGGCGTTCGGAGCAATCGCCGGGGCCGCGGTCGAGACAGACGGGCCACCATCGCACAGCCTGGTGCAGAGCGGTGTCCAGTTCCTGACAGCACCCGGGAACCCATTCGCCGAACCCGTTCACGTCGGCGCCTGCGGCAAGCAGGGCTTCGACGATACCGGCATTGCCAGCCTGGACGGCTTCCTGAAGGACGGGATATCCGTCCATCGTGGCGTTCGGGTCCGCGCCTGCGGCAAGCAGGTCTTCGACAGCGCGGAGGTCGCCCCGCCCGGCGGCATCGACCGACGCGCGCTCAAGGATGCCAGGGTCGCCGCCGGCACCGGCCGGCGCCGCGAAGGCGAGCACAAGGGCGAAGGCGGCGAGCGGCTTCACGGAGCATTCCTTGCACCGGGGTCACAGCGGGGCAGGCGGCCGGGGCAGGTGGGCCGGAAGAAGGCGGCGACCTTCGCGGGGCGCAAGGACGCGGAGCAGGGAGAATGCCGGCCCGTCCCTCCGGGACTGCCTGCGCGGCAGGACGTTCGGCGGGCGGCGCTCAGGCTTCATCGCCGTCCTCATCCCCGCGGGCGCCGATTGCCGCCATGAAGCCGGCGTCCGGCTTCGGCTCGTCCCATGCCCGGGCGGCGGACTCCCACAGCCCCGGCATGGCCTGGAAGCGCGGATCGTCGATCTTCGCATGGAACGTGTAGAGGCGGTCGGCCACCTCCCGCATGAGATCGCGCATCGCGTCGTCGTCGAAATGGGACACGCGCGGCCACGGAATGCGCCGTCCGTCGGCGTCCACGACCGCCACGTCCGAGTAGTCCCCGGTGTGGCTGACCGGAACGATGCCGGCGTGGATGTCCTCGAGCCTTGTATTGCGGACGCACGTCAGGGCCATCAGCCTGGCCAGGATCGACAAGGTCGCCTGGCGTGCATCCTCGTTCATGCTCCCCGCCTCCGGCGCGTGGATCGTCCTCCGGGGAAGGTTATCGGAAAAGGCAAGGCGCGGCGACACGGCGGGGACCGTCGCAGCGGAGGAAGATCCGGCATGCCGCCGCTCGTGATTTCGGGCGGCGGTCGCGGTGGTGCGGCCAGGCTACCCGGCATCGACGGGAGAGCCCCGCCGATCGGCCATCGGCGCGGCTCGGGCCGGAGACGGACCGGCCCGCAGCCAGCGAGGCTCGGGCCTGCGGCGCGAGAGGGGCGGTGCCTTGTGTCCGGCCGGGCCGTTCTCTATAGCTTCCGCCGCTGCGCCGGGGATGCTGGCGAAGATAGTGGAGCGTGTGCAAGACGGGTTCTCGTGCTTCGTGCAGGGCAGGCGTCGGCCGGGGCGGGGACGCTCTTGCCGGAGCGACTCATGAACGGCCGCGTGGCCGGGTCAAGGAAACCACCATGGACCCCGCGCGGCGCACGCTGCTGCGCGTCGAGGTCGCCGAGGACGCAGGCACGGCCACGGCCCGCCGCGTCGAGGAACTGATGGGCCGTCGCCCCGAATCCCGCCTCGCCTTCATCCAGTCCCGCGCCGGGACAGTGACGGCGCTCGATCTGTGACCGCGAGCCCCTCTGCCGTTCGGCGTGGGAGAACGACTCCTCACGGGCGGGGTCGGCGAACAGGCCGCCGGCGGTGCCGTCTTCCCCGACGGAGCGCGCCCGGGATCCGGGCTGCGCCAGAAGGGGTCGAGTCTCTAATCGGCCGATCTGCGTGAGGTGGCGAACGCGATCCTGACCGTGCCGGCTCGATTTTCCGGCGGCGGCAGGTTCCGTACAATTGCCGAGATGGCCGGGCAAACGGTTGGCGCCGTCGTCCGACTTGCAAGCGCGGGCGTTCGGTGAAACATCTCCGATACGGGCGCCAGGGCAGGAGGGTGTTTCCGATGATCCGCAAGCTTGCCGGGTTCTGCGCGGGGGCGGCCCTGGGGCCGGCCATGATGGCCATCGTCGCCGTTGCGCCGGTGCATGGGGTGGCGCAAGACGAGGCGAGACCGCCGGAGAGCGGCATCGCGGTGGAGGCGCCGCGCCCCGTGGCCGTGATCGACCGGACGGATATCGAGATGTCGGGCCTGGCCAATGTCCGGGAGCTGCTGCTGAGCCGGGCGGTCTACAACAGCTTCGGCCTGCACCGGCCGCTCGTGCTGGGGACCGGCCGCGCCGCGGTCCTCGTCAACGGGCGCCGCATATCGGACTCGACTCTCGATCTCGACACGCTCCCCGTCTCGGCCGTCGAACGCATCGAGATCCTGGACGAGGGCGCCGCCCGGCATGGCGGGCACGCCATCGCCGGGGTGGTCAACATCGTGCTCCGGCGCGGTCACGAGGGCGCGGAGGTCCGGGCGGGCCTGGCCCGTCCCGGACAGGCGGGCGGCGATTCCGACCATGCGAGCGCGGTGTGGGGCGGCGCGCTCGGGCGCGGCCGTCTGACCGTCGGCGCGGACCGCATCGGGCGCCGGGAGGTCCGCGACGCGGACCGCGACTACAGCCGCGCGGAGTGGACGCCGGGCGGCTCCTTCGTCGATACGCAGGGCGTCTCGGTCGGCGGCAATACCGCCTTCCTTGTCCCTGCGGGTGAGACTTCCTCGCGTGCGGGCAGCATCGGCGACTGCGACCGGAGCGTCTATGCGGGTGTTCTTACCGACCCCTTCGGTGTCGCCGGCACGGGCTGCGGCTTCGCCTATGCCGACGCCAAGTGGCACGACGGCTACGACCGCCGCACACGCGAGAGCCTGTTTCTCAACGCCGACCACCCGCTCGGCGGCGACGCGGACCTGTATCTGGACGCACGGGCCGCGCAGGCGGAGACCGCGTTCCGCTACGCCCCCTCGGCGGGCGAATTCGACTTCACACCGTCGAATGCTCTCAAGCGCCAACTGGCCGGCGATCTCGGTGTCTCCCCGGACGATATCCCGGATACGATCGCCGCGTTCCACCGCTTCGTCGGCCACGGCAACCGGGACTGGCGGGAGGACCTGGAGGAATACGACCTCACGCTCGGCCTCCGGGGCCGGCTCGGCGGCGGTCTCGGCTACGACGCGCACCTGCGGTACTACCGGCACGAGGCCGTCGAGAGAGGCGGCACCTTCGTGAGCGGGAGCGCGATCCGCACGGCCATCGAGAACGGCGGCTACGACATCGAGAACCCGCTCTCCACGGCCTCGTCCCATCTGGAAGCGATCCGCGAGACCGGGCTCCGGCTGACCCGCGATCGGGTGACGGACCACAGGACGGCGCGTGGCGCGCTGGAGGGCGCGGCGTTCGCGCTGCCCGGCGGCGACGTCCGGTGGACGGCCGGCATCGAGGTCGCGGACGAGGACTGGCGGGACATTTACGACTACCGGGACTCCGGGAACCGCTTCCACGAAGCGGCCGGCGTGCTCGGGAGCGCCGGCAATTCGGCGGCCGGCGAGCGCCGCCGCCGGTCGGCGCTGGCGGGGGCGACCGCCCCGCTGCTCGCCGGCTGGGACCTCGCCCTAGGCGCGCGCCACGACGACTATGCTGATGTCGGCGAAACGGTCTCCTGGCGGGTCGCGAACCGCTACCGGCTGAACGACGCCTTCTCGCTCCGCGCGTCCTGGAACAGGGGCGGGAGCCCACCCGGCCTGCGTGCCCTGCATGCGCTCGAAACGCTGGACCATCCCTACGTTTGCGATACCGGACAGGCGGACTGCACGCCAAGACAGGTGACGCGCGCGAGCGTCGGAAACCCGGACTTGAAGCCGGACAAGGCGGAGAGCGTCAGCGCCGGCGCCACGGCGAGCCTCGGCGCATTCTCGTTCGGCGTGGACTGGTTCGCGATCGAGCTCTCCGACGAGCCCGCGCAGTTGTAGGCGCAGTCCATCGTCGATCTGGACGCGGCGGGGAACCTGCCGCCGGGCGCGGAGGTCGTGCGCGAGGGCGGGCGCATCGTCAGGATCGTGAGCCCGCGTTACAACAGCGGGGAGACCGAGCTCGCGGGCATCGAAGTGCGGGCGGGCGCCGCCTAGGAGACCGACTGGGCGGATCTGGAACTCGACATCCGCGGTTTGCGCACGACCCGCTACGAGACCCGGGTGGCCGGCGAGGAGCAGCCGGGCGACTATCCGCGCGACCGCGTCCATGCGTCGCTGCATGCGAGCCGGGGCGGCGTGACCGCGAGCTGGACGCTCCACGCGGTCTCGGGTCACTGGAACGCGGCCGGGACCGGCCGCTGGGAGGGGTGGCAGGGGCACGACCTCGCGCTTCTCTGGCGCGGCGCGTTCGGGATCGAGCGGCTGAACCTCGCGGGCGGCGTCCTCAACGTCGGCGACCGCGGCCCGCCCACCAACCCCGCGAGCCCGAACGACCCGCTGTTGCGGCTCGATTCCGTCATGGGGCGCACGCTGTTTGTGAACGCCACCCTGTCGATCGGTCCGTGATGCTGGCGAGCGCGGGTGCGCCGCCCCTGCGCTGACCGATTCACCGACGGCACCTCAATAATTCCGGTGTCGCCGTCTTCGCTCTCGGAGGGTTGGCGCCACCCGCGGCCACGATCCGCCTCCGGCTGGCCGGGAGCCGAAACGTGTTTGCGGTGGCGGCGATGGCGGACGGCACATTTTGCGAGGTCTCCCGAACGATTGCGGTGACGGCCGGCGGTTGCGAGTAAGAAGCGGATCATGGCGGAACCCGAACCGCGCGTGACGCTGCCGAGGTCGCTGGCAGCGGGCGTCCCGTTCACGATGAAGCCCCGGATTGCCGGGCGACGCCGGCTCCGGACGGCCGGCCTTGCGGCATATGTGGCGTCCGGACTACTTGCCGTAGCGTTGCCGGCAGTTCTCCCGGCCGCCGGCGCATGGAGTGCCGACGCCGGGCACGGCAAGGCACTCTTCGGCCAATGCAAGCGCTGCCACCAGGCCGACGGAGCCGCCGAACGCATCCCCTCGATAACCGGATGGCCGCTCGATGACTTCGTGATAGCCTCGCACGCCGACGAGCGCGGAAAGAGGGTCCATCCCGTCATGCAGCTCGTGGCCAGGCGCCTCTCGGACGAGGAGATCGCCGTCCTCGCTGCATTTTCCCACAGGGCGGAAGACGATCGGTGAGTCAGGGGAAATACGTCATGAGCAAACCGAATGGAAAGAACGGCTTGAACCGGCGCCACTTCCTTGCATCCGCAGCAGCGGCGACAACGGCGGTATCGGCGCTGTCGGCGCCCACGGTGCTCGCGCAGGGCCGCCCACGCGTGGTGGTCGTGGGCGGCGGCGCGGGCGGTGCGACGGCCGCTCACTACATCGCCAAGGATTCGGATGGCGCCATCGACGTGACGCTCGTGGAGCCAAGCCGCGCCTACTACACCTGCTTCTTCTCGAACCTCTATATCGGCGGCTTCCGCGATTACGCGTCGATCGGCCACAGCTACGGGGCGCTGGCCGCAAATCACGGGATCAACGTGGTGCACGACTGGGCGGTCTCCGTCGACCGCAACGCGCGCAGCGTGGGGCTCGCGGGCGGGGGCAGCCTCGCCTACGACCGCCTCATCCTCTCGCCGGGCATCGACTTCCGCGACGGCTCCGTTCCCGGCTGGGACCTGTCGCAGCAGAACCGAATGCCGCACGCCTACAAGGCCGGCTCGCAGACCCAGCTCCTCAAGGCGCAGATCGACGCCATGCCGCAAGGCGGCGTCTATTGCATGGTCGCGCCGCCGAACCCCTTCCGCTGCCCGCCGGGGCCCTACGAGCGGATCTCGATGGTGGCCCACGTTCTCAAACAGTCCAATCCGACGGCGAAGATCCTGATCGTCGAACCCAAGGACAAGTTCTCGAAGCAAAGGCTGTTCGAAGAAGGCTGGCTGCGCCACTACCCCGGCTTGATCGAGAGCGTCGGCCCGGACTTCGGCGGCGACCGGGTCGAGGTGCGGCCCGACACCATGGAGGTGGTGGTGGACGGCGAGGCGCTGAAGGTGGATGTCTGCAATGTCATCCCCGCGCAGCAGGCCGGGCGCATCGCCGCGGTCGCGGGCATCACAGACGAGTCGGGCTGGGCGCCGATCGTGCCGCACACCATGCAGAGCCGGGCGGACGCCAATATCCACGTGCTGGGCGACGCCGCGCTGCAGGGCGACATGCCGAAGTCGGGCTTCTCGGCGAACAGCCAGGCGAAGGCCTGCGCCATGGCGGTGCGAGGCGCGCTCACCGGTTCCACGGTGTTCCCGCCGCGCTACTCCAACACCTGCTGGTCGCTTATCGCCACCGACGACGGCGTGAAGGTCGGCGCCTCCTACGAGGCGACCGACGAGAAGATCGCCAAGACCGACGGCTTCATTTCCCGGACCGGGGAAAGCGCGGAGCTGCGCAAGGCGACCTACGAGGAATCGCTCGGCTGGTACGCCGCCATTACCGGGGACATGTTCGGCTGAGCCTGCCGATGCTGTGCCGCCGCGCGCGGCCAGGAGAACCCCGACGCACCTCACGGAACCCGCCATGGCGGCGAGTGCGAGCAGAGCGGCAGGGCCTGCGGTCGAGATGCCGGCATGCGCCGCGAGAAGGTGCTGACCCCGTGCGGTGGCGCGTCGGCATGGCTGCACCGGCCTTCCGGGTCGAGGCGGCCAGGGCCGGCAAGCCGCAGGAGCTTCGGCTGACCCGGCAACGGGTCGCCGTGCCGGAAGGCCGCCGGGCGGCGGCCGGAGGAATGCCGGAACGCGCCCGGCCCTGGGCGTTCGCCTCCGAAACCGGCAGTTCGGGCCAAATCCACAACCCGCAGCATCTCTACGCCCCGACCGCGCTCGCCGGCGGCCCCGGGTTCCGGTTCCGCGCCACGCGCAGCTGCTTCATCGGCGTCGCCCGGCGCGACCTGACGCTGTCCGGATCGCCGGCCGGGCGGCCGGTCAATCGCGCCAGGCCCTGCGACCCGACCGAAGGCTGCACCGCCGACCGGGCCGTAGAGCGGTGCCGTATCCATGCCCGGAGGATCGCCGGCCGGATCGACGAACCGATGCATACGAACCCGGACGGCGCCGTTGAACCAGGCGCGCCGGTTCGGGACTCGGGCGGCCCATGACCCCGGCGGGCCGGAGGGCGCTGAAAATCCTTGCCCATGTCGCCGCCATCGCCGGCCTCTACATCGTGTTCTCGGTCGCCTTGTTCCTGGGTCTCCAGGTTGCCCCCCTCTGGGGCAATCTCGGCATCGGCGTGAGCGTGGCGTTGGCCGCGCTCTATGTCTATGTCGGCTTCATCAGAAAATAGTGCGGGGTTGCCAGCCAGACCGGCCGCGCCGGCCAAACGCGGGTCGGTCCAGGGGCAGCGAGCGGCGGTCGCGGCTTTGCGGCGGATCGCCGGACGCTTCCAGACTGACGCGCCCCAGACTGACGCGCCGCACGGGGTGCCGGTTATATAGCAGACGCCTCGAAGATCGACAGCGCCGGACGGAATCGGCGCATGCATAACCGAGCAAGGAAGTCGGCAGGCTTTGCGACCGGCCCGGCAAGCTGCTGGCATCGACGGGAATACGGTGAACCGCTTATGCACTTGGCTCCGGTGGCACACGATGCTGCCACCAATGTCGACTGTTCCAGGCTCGCCAGACGCTACATGTGCGTTTCACCGGAGCATTGTGCATAAGCGGTTACGGTGAATTGCCGTGGGTTCGGGCAGATCGGGGCGAGGTTGTTATGAGAGGCAGTGCCGGCGAGCCGCTGTCGTACCTCTCCAACCGGGCTGCCAGAAAACTGTTCCTGGACCGGCACGGCCTCGGGCGCGCGGCGCAGGGAGAAGACCTCACAGGGCTGATCGAGCGGCTGGGCTTCGTCCAGATCGACAGCATCGCCACGGTCGAACGTGCCCACCACATGATCCTGGCCTCCCGGCGCAGAAGCTACCGGCCGCGACAGCTCGACGATCTGCTGGAACGGCGGCGCACGCTGTTCGAGCATTGGACCCACGATGCGTCGGTCATCCCCATGTCGTTCTATCCCTACTGGCGGCTGCGGTTCCGCCGCGACGCTGAGATGCTGCGTGCGCGCTGGCGAAAGTGGCGCGGGGCAGAGTTCGAGGAGCGGTTCGACGAGGTGCTGGAGCGCATCCGCGAGGGAGGGCCCGTCATGGCACGCGAGCTCGGTGGCAGCCGACGGCGTAACGCATCCGCCTGGTGGGACTGGCATCCGTCGAAGACGGCGCTGGAATTCCTCTGGCGTACCGGCGCGCTCGCCATCGACCGGCGCGAAGGCTTCCAGAAGGCCTTCGACCTGGCCGAACGCGTGATCCCGGCCCCAGCCCGCGCTGCCGTACCGGACGATCGGGAAACACTGGACTGGGCATGCGCGAGCGCGCTCGACCGGCTCGGCTTCGCGTCCGCCCGAGAGATCGCGGCCTTTTGGAACACGGCCTCTCTCGACGAGGTGCGGTCCTGGTGCGCCGCCCGCGACGTCGGTGAACTGGTCGAGGTGGCGGTGGAAGGCGCGCGCCCCGGTGAGTTCCGCCACCTGTTCGCGCGTCCCGACATATTCGATCAGGCCGAACGGGCGCCGGAGCCGCCCGGCGGGGTGCGTGTGCTCAGCCCCTTCGACCCGCTGCTGCGCGACCGAAAGCGCGCCGAATGGCTGTTCGGCTTCCGCTATCGCATCGAGATCTACGTGCCGGAAAAGAAGCGCGAATACGGCTACTACGTCTTCCCGCTGCTGGAGGGCGACCGACTGGTCGGGCGTATCGACATGCGCCGACGCGAGGGCCGCCTCTGCGTGCGGGCGCTCTGGCCCGAGCGCGGCGTGCGCCTCGGCAAGGGGCGGCTGGAGCGCATCGGGCGCGAACTCGCCCGCATCGCCCGCTTTTGCGGCTGCGACGGCCTGGTGTTCGAGAACGGATGGATCAGGGAGTGCCGGGAGTAGCGGGAGCCGACCGGAACGCCTTCGCCGCCACAGAGCTTGCGTCCCGTCTCTTCCCTCCTACACCGCCGTCTTCGGCTCCACCAGCGACTCCGCCTTGGCGCGATCGTCGGCGGATATGGCGACCGTGGCGTAGCCATTACGGCGATCCAGTATGTGCAGGCTCCGGATGTTCACGCCGGCCTGTTTGAACTTCTCCGCCAGCTTGGCCAGCGCGCCTGGTTCGTCGCGCAGTCTCAGGACCAGCGATTCGTCGGATACTGTCTTGAATCCCGCATCCGTCAGCGCACGCAGGGCGCCGTCGTGATCGTCCGCGGTGAGCGTTATCGCGCCCTTCTCCCCGAGTGCCTCTGCACTGATGGTCTCGATATTGATGTCGCGCTCGGCCAAGGCTCCGGCGATGTCGGCGATGACGCCCGCCTCGTTGTTGGCGATGACGACGATCCTGGTCGTGCGGTTGTCCCCGTTTCGTCCTTTGGTGCCGTTGCTCCACGCATGCAGTCGTTCACCACGGCGTCGATGGTCTCGCGCGTTATGTGCGGCATCGCGATGAGGTGCGCGATGTCCTCGCAGGGCGCGAGCTGCCACTTGCGCACGACATCCGCCGGCGGCCTGGGAAACACGACGGTGACCGAGTTCCTGTTGCGCCATGCGGGAATGCCGCCGTCGTTGAAGCGCGTGACCGCGTATTCCGCAATCTGAAGGTACCTGTTCACGATGCGCCTGAAGCCCTCCACCCCCTTCTGCTCGAACGCGTACCACATCATCAGCGGCGTCAGCGCGTTGCGTGAGCCTGTGAGCGTGGTGTCCAAGACGCCCACGTATTCGACCGCGCGCGCGATGCGCGAGACGTACTCGCGCCGGGTCAGCGCGACACCGCAGGGCAGAGGCGAGCCGACCATCTTGTGTCCGCTGATCGCAACGCTGTCGAACCCGGCATCGAACCCGTAGGGCTGCGGATCCTCCACGAACGGCAATATCATGCCGCTCAGGGCAGCATCCGCGTGCAAGTAGGACCTGGTCACCGCGAGGTCGTCCAGGATGTCACGGATCTTGCCCACGTCGTCTATCGCGCCCTTCATCGTCGTGCCGATGTTCGCCATCACGATTGCGGGCACGTCCCGGTTGATGCGAATCGTCTCGTGGAGGTCGCCGTAATCGATTTCCCCGTTGTCCTGGCTCCTTATCATGATGTTGCGCACCTTCAGCACGCTCATGATCTTGACCACGCTGTAGTGGGTATCCTGGGAGAAATAGACCACGCCGTCCGGATAGAGCTCCCGCCCCAGGTACAGGCCATACATGTTGCCCTCGGTGCCGCCCGACGTGACGTAACCCCACACCTGTTCGCGCGAAATGTGCATCAAATCGGCGAAAATGCCGATGACCTCGCGCTCTATCCGGTGGGTGTTGCTTTGGTAGTTGCTGTCGTGGAAAGGGTCGCCCACGTTGTTGAGAGCGTATTGCATGAAGGGCAGAAGTGCTGTGAAATCGAAATCCAGATTGCAGGGATAGCCCACAGAATGCCGACCCAACTCGTCGAATTCTCCAAGAAGAGAATCGAGTCTTTCCAGGTTATCCACTGCCGCCTCCCGTCACCTGTTGCTCGGCGCGTAGGTTCGGTGCCGCTCGGCGCGGCAATTCCTTGATCTTGCAGCATTGCGGCGGGTCAACAAGGCGCGCTTGACAACATGCGGGGTTGGGAAGTCGCCATGTACGGGTCTCCGATCCTGTGGCGGGGCGGTCCGATAACACGCCGGTGCGCCGGCGCCAAGGCCGGCGAGCTGTCGCCCCTCGCGAATGTGCGCCGTCCGGTCGTCGCGAGGAAAGGGGCGGGACGCCCGTGTAACGCGGAGCGAAATCTTCCATCTGCCGGGCGGCCACGCTCGTGTCGAGAACGTGTTCCGCAATCGGTAGTGTCTCAACATTGATGACCGCGATTCCCTCGGAAGCTGCGACACCGTTCGAGACCCCGCTGGCGCGTGTTCGTGACGGCTGTCTGCGGTCGCGCAGGAGCCGACCGATAGTGAGAACGCCAAGACCGTCTCGCTGCGCTCCGCTTCCGGTTCAAGCAGTTCGCTCGCGACCTCCCCGACCGGAATAATCGAACCGCACTGCTGACGGTCGGCGGGACGCTGCCGTGCCTCGAACCCGTCCTGTCTCGGCCGGCCCCAGGCTCGCGGTCTGCCGGAACCTCACGAAAAAAGCCAGGGAGAGACCGCACTCCCGCGTCTGTCGGCGCGATCGATCACAATCTCCTCCGACAGCTCGTCGTCGATCAGCGCCAATGCTTCATCCTGCATCCGCGAAATCGACTCGCGCCGCTCGACATCGAACTCCCAGAGAAGACGCTCGCTCAGCTCAAGGATGGCAGCGCGCTCGGACATGATCACGGGATGCATGTGCAGCCAGCGCAGAAAGGAAATCGCGTGCGCAGTCTCGTGCCACAGGCCGCCATACGAATCCGCATACTCCTTCGCCAGTTCCGGCTCGGCAAAGGCCCACCCGTGCCAGATCCCGATCGGGCGAGGGTCAGGGTTCCCGCAAAGAATCTCCGCGATGTAGCCGTTCTCCACGAACCCGCGGCGCAGGCTGGTCGCCGCCGCCACATGCCTGTCCTGGCGCAGAAACAGAAGCGCCTTCTCGTACCAGTACGGAGGATAGCCCGGCGCCTCCGTCTCGAAGAACGTCTCGGCACGGCCCTCCTGGCCCGTACGCAAGTATTCCGAGCCGATCAGAAAGCGGATGCCCTGATTGTCGTCGGGGTTCCACAGCAGGATCCGCTCCATGACAGATATGGCTTCCTCCCGCCCGCCCAGCCGCAAATGACAGAGAGCGGCGCCGTGGGCCGCGCGCAGAAACGGACGGTTCTCCAGGTGGCTCCATTCGACAAGCTCCTGCATGTCCGGCGTCAGTAGTTCCGTGCCCAGCGAATAGCCCCGCATGCAGGCATCCAGCGCACTTTCGGTCTCGCCCTGCCGGTAAAGTGCGCTTCCCAGGTGTGCGTGGCCATCGATGAACCAGGGGTGGCGCGCAACGAGATCCTCCAGTCCGCTCACGTATCCGGCATCCGCGAGCTCTCCTCTGTCCCGCCGGTCCAGTAGACCGTCCAGCTCATTGACGATCCGGTCGTATCCCGATGGGTAACGGAAGATGGCAGTGTCTTCGCGCAGATCGAGTTCGACTGTCATCGTTCGTCCTCGCCAGGCCGTCATTGCCGCCCGAACGCCGCAACCCGATGCGAAATGCCTCCGGCCCTCTCGTGATGCTTGCCTCTCTCGGTCAACGCTTCTCGGTCGAAACCGTCGCCGTGCCTCGTCTCAGCCAGACCCGGCGCCGACCTGAATATCATCCTGTTCGGCGGTGACCTCCGGCGCGGTGCCCATCAGCGCCTCAATCCGATCGGCAACCCTTTGAGCCGGCTCTCGGAGCTGGGCGATCGTCCAGTCCGCAGCATAGCCCTCCGTCACGTCGTTGGGTCTGGCGTGGTTCACAAGGCGCTTGGTCAACGGCGAGGGAAGCATCAAGTCCCGTTCGGCCACCGTGATGAAGCAGTTGCGGAACGCATGGAACCAGAACTTCGCACCGCCCGTCTTCGTGATGCGCGGGTAGAGATAGTGCGGATCCTCGACATGCCCGGACTTGCTGGCCGGAGAGGGGAACACCCAGTCCCGCACGGTGCCCGGCACCGCCGCCCTCGCCGCCCGACGCCTTTCGAGGATGAGTTCCAGTTGTCGGGTGATCGGAAGCTCAAGAGGGACCCGGGTCTTGGTCTGCTCGACGCGGAAGGTGAGCGACGCCATGTCTACTCGCTCCCAGCGCAGTGTCAGGACTTCTCTCAGCCGCATGCCGGTGTAAAGCCCGAACCACAGCGCGTCACTCATGGCCGGCATCTTGACCTCGGCCTCGATGCCGGTTCGCCAACAGGGCAGCACCTCGGCGGGCGTGGAGATCTTGCGTCGCGTCTTGCGATGGAACTTCCCGCCTGCGACAAGCCAGAGGTCGACCGGGTTGCGCAGACCTTCGAGATCGACGCAGGGACGGCGGTAGACGGAACGCAGCAGAGACATCGCGTGGTTGGCCGGTGACCAGCCGTGGTCCACGGTAATACGGTTGAAGCGGGCCTCCACCTCGCGCCGCGTGATGGAATCGAGTGGGCGGCTGAGCCAGTCACCGAGATAGCGCTCGGCCTCGTAGCGGTAGAGCTTGTTGGTGCTCTCGGAGCGGTTGGGATTGGCACCCAGGTAGTCCTTGAGCGCATCCGCCAGGGTCGGCATCCCTCGCGCCTGCGCACGTTCCTCAGCCGGGTCCTCGCCGCTGGCTACTTTGCCGAGGGTGGTCTGGGCCAGGCGCCTGGCCTGACCGGGCGCGATCTTGCCATATCGGCCGAGCACGACCTGCTTGTTCGGCGCCTTCCTGCCGCCGTCACCCGCACGGTAGTTGACGATGAATGACTTGGCGCCGGTGGGGTGCACCCTGACGCCGAAGCCAGTGAGCCTGTCATCCCACGCGATCCAGGGCTTGTCGCCAGGCTTGAGGGCATCGACGGCACGCTTGGTGATGGTAATCTTGGTCTTGGCGACGCGTTTTCCCGGCTTGGTGTTCATGGCGTCATTGGATCATGGAGGCAGCCATCTGTCAACACATAGCCCAACACGCGAAAGGAACCGAAAGGCATCTCATGTCGCCTCGAAAAGGTGAAATGCTTCGCAGTGTTCTCCTAAACCATTGCAATATACCACCAAATGTCACCTTATGTCCTTTCGAACATGCCTAACGATACAATCACTCGTTAGTCTCCGCGCCTTCGGCGCGGCGCGCGATCGCGCGCTCCAGGCTGCTCCGCAGCCTGGCTCCACACTTGGCAAATGCTCTGTCTGTTTCCGCGCGGCGCTATCGCGCCGTCCGGGCTGACTCTTTCATTTCCCTCAGGCGCCGGGCGCGCGCTCCGGGCTGCTTCGCAGCCCGGCACGATACATGGCAAACGCCTCGTCCGTTGCCGCCAAGACTCACCGGACCATGGTGCGGTGCACGGCGCCCACCGGGCGCGGCAGACTCGCGGCATGCAGAGCGAAAGCATGCAGGCCACCACAAGCGCGTTGGGCGGGAGCGCGCCGGGCGGACATCCCGCCATCCTGGACTGCATCTTGGCGGCGTTCGACGACGGCGCCTCCACCGACGAGATCGCAGCTCGCATCGGCGCGGAGGATGACGACCCTGCGCCGTCCGACCGCGACGCCGGGTGCATGGACGACCTGACGGGCCTGCTGAGCGAGAGCGAGAGCTTTGCCGAGGATTGGGACCAGGCGCGCGAGCCCGGCGCCGAAGGGCGTATCGGGCGCGTCGCCCTCGAGGCCCTGCGAGGCCTGGCACTGCGCAAGATCGCCGAGCTGAGCGGGCGCGACGAGCCCGCATCGACGGAGGAGCTCGCCCGCCTCGCTCTCATGCTCTATCGCATCGAGGCCGCCGAAAAGCTCCGCATCGCGAACGAGAAGGCAACGGCCGACACCGCCGCCCAACGCGAGGCGGCCAGGCGCAGAAATCTCCCCTATGAGGAGAAAGTCGCCATCGTCCGCCGGGTCGCCGAGGAGGAATCCTTTTCCAGGGGCGGGGACTGGCCGTCGCCGATGCCCGACGAGGCGGCTGCCCCAGCCGGGGAGTCCCACGCTGCGCCGCCGGGCCCCACGCCCGACGCGCCTGCCGACGATGAGGCACAAAACGAGTGGGATGCGACTGCGGCACACAACGGCGCAATGGGCGCGCGCGGGGCGCGCGACGACGAACTGGACAAGCCCGACGCACAGGATGCGGGCCACGTGCGCGGAGCGCAGGATGCGGAACACCCGCGCGCAGAGCAAGATGCCGACCGCGTGCGCGGGGCGAAGGATGATTGCCGCGCACGCAAAGCGCGCGACGCAGACCACCCGCGCGAAGGGCCGGATGGATGGGTCGCGCACGAGGTCGAGATGAGACGGCGGGACGCGGAGCGCCGGCTCTGGCCCACCGGCCCTCCGGCCTATCCCGCGGCGTGGAGCGGGCCGGGGTGAGCCCGGCAACGATCGTGAGGGATCAGTCGGCGAAGGGGTCGTGGACGAGGATGGTGTCTTCCCGCTCGGGGCTGGTGGACAGCATCGCCACCGGCGCCTCGATCAGCTCCTCGATCCGGCGGATGTACTTCACCGCCGTCGCCGGCAGATCGGCCCAGGAGCGCGCGCCCCGCGTGCTCTCCTGCCAGCCGTCGAAGCTCTCGTAGACCGGACGCACCAGGGCCTGATCCGCCGTGGCGGCCGGGATGTGGTCGAGCACCTCGCCGTTGCGCCGGTAGCCGACGCACACCTTCAGTTCCGGCATGCCGTCGAGCACGTCGAGCTTGGTGAGTGCGATTCCCTTGATGCCGCCGATCTTCACCGCCTGGCGCACCAGCACGGAGTCGAACCAGCCGCAGCGCCGGGGGCGGCCGGTCACGGTGCCGAACTCGCGCCCGCGCTCGCCGAGGGTGCGGCCAACCTCGTCGTCGAGCTCGGTGGGGAACGGCCCGCCGCCGACCCGCGTCGTATAGGCCTTGGTGATGCCGAGCACGTAGCCGATGGTCGCGGGCCCGACCCCGGCACCCGCCGCCGCCTGGCCGGCGAGCGTGTTGGACGAGGTGACGAAGGGGTAGGTGCCGTGGTCGATGTCGAGCATCGCCCCCTGCGCGCCCTCGAAGAGGATGCGCTTGCCCTCCTGCCGGGCGCGGTCGAGCCGGTGCCAGACCGGTGCCGCGAGGGGCAGCAGGCGAGGCGCGATTTCCAGCAGGTCTCTCTCAAGCTGGAGGGCGTCCGCATCCGGCATCCCAAAGCCGCGCCTGAGCGCGTTGTGATGGAGCAGCAGCTCGCCGAGCCGAGGCCTGAGCGTCTTCACGTCGCGCAGATCGCAAAGCCGGATGGCGCGGCGGCCGACCTTGTCCTCGTACGCCGGGCCGATGCCGCGCCCGGTCGTGCCCAGCTTGGCGCCGCCGCGCGCCTCCTCCCGCGCCTGGTCGAGCTCGCGGTGGATCGGCAGGATCAGGCAGACGTTCTCGGCGATCGTCAGCGTCTCCGGGCTCACGTGGACGCCCTTCCCCGCCATGGTGTCGATCTCGTCAAGCAGCGCCCAGGGATCGACCACCACCCCGTTGCCGATCACGGAGAGCTTGCCGCCCCGCACCACGCCAGACGGCAGCAGGCTCAGCTTGTACTGGACGCCATCCACCACCAGCGTGTGGCCGGCGTTGTGTCCGCCCTGGAAGCGCACCACGACATCGGCCCGGCTGGAGAGCCAGTCGACGATCTTGCCCTTGCCCTCGTCGCCCCATTGGGAGCCCACCACCGCGACGTTGCCCACCGGCTAGTCCTCTCCTGCGAGAAACCGGACGGCGCCGCCCCGCCACAGGTGGCTGCAGCCGAGCCGCGTGGCCTCGACGGCTGGGTCCGCTTCGGGCGCGAGGCCCGCGATTGTAATCCAGCCCTCGTCGCGGAGCCCGGCACCGTCCGCGCGCGGCGTGCCATGCGGCAGGTAGACGCGACGCGGCGCCGGCGGCGCGGGTGCGGCCCGGAGCACCGTGTCGACATAGACCGTGCAGCCGGCGGCCTCCTCCGCCTCCGCACCGGCGTCGCCCACGGAGTAGCGGCCGCCGCGGCCGAGCTCGGTGCGCACGCCGCCCGCGAACAGGCTGAAGCTCGTGCCGGTGTGGTATTCGAAGCCGCGCCACTCGATGGGATCGACGGTGAGCGCGAGCGCGGGGGCCGCCTCGCGCAGCAGCATCGCCACCTCCAGCAGCTGGGCCAGCGCCGCGGCCGCCGCGCCGGGCAGCACGAGCTGCGTCAGCGCGTCGAGCGCCGTCCCGGCCGCGCCGGTGGCCCGCATCAGGGGCGCCAGCAAGCCCGCGACGGCACCGTCCGCGTCCTGGACCGCCGCCGCGTCCTTGCGGTCGAGCGCGTCGCGGAGCGCGGCGGCGTCATGCGCATCGAGCCCCGCCTCGGCAAGCAGCGACGCCACCAGGGTCGGCGCGTTGAGATCGACGGAGAGGCCGCCCTCCAGCCCGAGCCCGCGCAGCGCGTCGGCAGCCAGCAGGATGACTTCAGCATCGCAGGCGGCGCCGGCGCCGATGCCGATGAGCTCGAAGCCGACTTGGCGGAACTGGCGCTCGGGGCGCAGCTCGCCGCCGCGCACGCGCAGGATCTCGCCGGCGTAGCTCAGGCGCAGCGGCCGGGGGCTGCGCGAGAGCCGCGAGGCCGCAATCCGCGCGATCTGCGGCGTGAGGTCGCTGCGCACGGCCATCATGCGGTGCGAAGCCGGGTCCATCAGGCGGAAGGTCTGGTCGGCGAGCCCGACGCCGGCGCCGCTCAACATGCTCTCCTCGAACTCGACGAGCGGCGGCTTGACCCGCTCGTAGCCCTGCGCCGCGAAGCGCGCGAGCAGCGCTTCGGCAAGCGCGGCCTCGGCGCCCGCTTCGGGCGGCAGCAGGTCGCGCAGGCCGGTCGGCAGCAGGGCCGGTGTCTTGGCTTCGGTCATGGCGGCGATACTTTACAGCGCGCGGACGGGTGCCGAAACGGGCGCGGCCGGGGCGAGAGCGAGCACGATGGGGACGACCGCTTGACCCTCCGGCAGTGCCTCCCTATCGTTCGGCGCCGCGGCGCGCCCGTAGCTCAGGTGGTAGAGCATCTGACTTTTAATCAGAGGGTCCCTGGTTCGAGTCCAGGCGGGCGTACCAACAAAATCAACAAGGTAAGAGCCGTTTACGCGCGATTTTCATTTGTTGATCTCGGGCTGGGAATCGATTGGAATTTTACGGGAATCGGTCTCCAAAGCAGTTACGAACACGCCCTCGAAATTTCTGTCGCCGCTCCTGGAGAGCCGGCAAGGCGATTGCCGGTGACGGCTTCGTCGCGTGGCGAAAGAAGCTGTGGGGTCTCTCGACGCGTGCCAGTCAGGGAGGGGCGTTCATGCCTCCCGGTAGGCGTCCACCAGCTTCCGCTTCACCACCCCCGACGCCTCGGACTGCAGGCCCGGCCGCTCCAGCAACTGGATCGGGGCAGTGCCGAGCGGCGGCAGGATCGAGGGATCGGATATCGCTCTCAACGTCTCCGGAACGGTCCCTTCGGCCATGATAGTGACGGCGGTGCCGGCTTCGACGGCGGCCCGGACGATCCGGGAATCGGCACTGCACAGGACCTCGCGATGGGGAACGCCCCGATCCTTGAACGCCGCGGCAGCAGCGCATCGGAAGAAGCACGTGTCCGGGTGCCAAGCGATCGGTACCGGCATCGCAGGAGCAAGCTCGAACCTGGAGGCTGCCACCCAGTGGAGCGGTGTCCGGCAAAGCGTCACCGCCGGCGGCGCTTCCTCCGGCAATGTCACGACCGCCAGATCCAGCGTGCGCGCCTCGATCATCTGCTGCAGGCGCCAACTCGGCTGGCACCGAATTTCCAGTTCTGCCGCGGCGTGGTCTTGCCACATGTGCTTGAGCAGACCCGGCAGCAGCGCCGCCTCGTAGCCCTCGGCGACGCCGAGCCTGACGCTGCCGACTTCTCGCGACGATTGCGTGCGCTCGTACATGCGGTCTTGCACATCGACGAACGCCCGAAAATCGGGCAGCAGATCGCGCCCCTCGGCCGTCAACGTCACCTCGTGAGGCCCCCGCTCGAACAGGCGGATACCGAGCGCGTCCTCCAGCTTTTGGATGCGGATTGACATGGTCGCCTGAGAACACCCCATTTGCCGGGCCGCCCTCGAGAAACTCCGATCCATTGCAAGGCAAAGAAAGGAGCGGAGCTGCTTGGTGTCCAAATCGACCACGAAAATCGAATATCAAAATGCAGAACATAAGAGCCACTTGCAAAATTCCGCATTTGAGCGGGATTTTGCCGCCGTGGCGGTCAGATTGTCCTGGAAATCGGGACCGCTCTCTGTTCCTGTCGGGTTTCGGACAACATCGACGGAGAGGGCGGCCCCATGTCGCTGGGACAGACACTATCCGGATTCTGGCATCACATTCAAGCGGATCTTTTCCCGTGGCTTGAGGAGGAGCTCGGGCCGCTCGGCGAGAGGTACCGGCGCTTCGTCACCGTGCTTGAGCTTGCGCGGGTCGAGAGCTTCCTTCCCCATTTCCATGGCCTGCCCGGTCGGCCGGTCGAGGATCGGGCGGCCTTGGCCCGCGCCTTCATCGCCAAGGCGGTGTTCGACGTACCCACGACGCGCGCCCTGATCGAGCGCCTTGAGAACGACAAGACGCTACGCCGTCTCTGCGGCTGGACCTATGCCGCAGAGATCCCGAGCGAGGCGACGTTTTCGCGGGCGTTTGCGGAGTTCTCCGAGAGTGCGTTGCCCGCTCGCGTGCATGAGGCGCTGATCAAGCAGACCCTCGGAGACCATCTGGTCGGGCACGTCTCGCGCGACTCGACGGCGATCGAGGCGCGCGAGAAGCCTCAGCCCAAGCCCAAGGCGGAGAAGCCGAAACGCAAGCGCGGCCGCCCGCGCAAGGGCGAGGAGCGGCCCAAGGAGGAGCGCCGCGTGAAACGCCAGCTCACGATGAGCTTGCCCCAGATGCTCGACGACCTGCCGAAAGCCTGCGACGTCGGCACCAAGCGCAACGCCAGGGGCCATACCACATCGTGGATCGGTTACAAGCTGCACATCGACGCCGCCGATGGCGGCATTCCGATCAGTTGCATCCTGACGTCCGCCTCGCTGCACGACAGCCAGGCCGCGATCCCGCTGGCGAGTATGACCGCCGACCGCGTCACCAATCTGTACGACCTCATGGACTCAGCCTATGACGCGCCCGAGATCGGCTGGCACAGCTACCTGCTGGGCCACGTCCCGATCATCGACGTCAACCCTCGCGACAAGGAGTACAAGGAGGAGCTGGCGCGCGAGGCCCGGGCGCAGAGAGGCGTCGGTCACCGCCACCCGGCGGACGAGCGCTACAACGAGCGCTCGAACATCGAGCGCATCAACGGTGGGCTGAAGGACAACTGCGGGGGCCGCCATGTCCGCGTGCGCGGCCATGCCAAGGTTCATTGCCACCTGATGTTCGGCATCCTGGTGCTCACGGTCGACCAGCTGATGCGCCTCCTGGCCTGAGCGGCGCCTCCGTCGCTGTCACGCCGGCACGCCTCCCTCCGCGGAGGCGCAAAAAGCCATGTCCGCATCGCGACGGCGGGTCCAAAATGCGCCCGCATGGGCATCGGTTTGCGGCGAATCGGCGCCCCGGCGGCAGCCAGCGACGTCCGCTCGTCCCGAAGTTCATGTTACGTTCCGACCGTCAATGTCCTCACGCCGGGCTCTCGGGAAAAGCAGACCGCGCCTGGGAGTTTTGCAAGTGGCTCATAAGTCTATTTTGTCGCATGATTTACTTTACGACATATACATAACTTTTGGTTATTACTTGAGCGCTCCAGTGGTTATCAGGAGGGCTTCGGCGCCTCGGTGCCTAACCGGAGCTTCCGTCTGTCGATAACCGCAGGCCAGAAGCACCGAACCCAGGCACCCATTCTCACCGAGGTTGAACAACGTCGAGAACGCCGCTAGCGTCCGGCCAGCCCGATTGGGCGTCGCCCGAAGAGCGTGGTGCAACGCGGCGATGTCGCTCCGCCGGACTTTCCCCTCCTCTCGCGAGCCAATGCGGGGATCGACGAAGAGCCGCACTGGACGCGCATACTCTTCGGGGCGGTCCGACGCGCCACCTGAACACGCTCCCGGCCGAACTCCATCGGGGCGTGCCGGCAGCGATCACGGGAGCGTCCTCATATGAGCGAACTGAAGCGGCTGTGCGCGCGCATTGTTGCGGCGCCGGCGTTCAACGTGCTGATCATCGTGATGATCCTGATCACCGCGATCGGCCTCGGCCTGGAGACGAGCCAGTGGTTCGACGCACGCTTCGGCCACGCCATCGAATGGGCCTTCCACGTGGCGCTCGCCGTCTTCGTGGTCGAGGCGGCGATCAAGCTCACCGCCGTCGCGCCCCGGTTCGAGCGCTATTTCAAGGACGGCTGGAACCTCTTCGACTTCGCCATCCTGGTTCTCGCCTTCCTGCCAGATGCCGGCGAGTTCGCCCTCATAGCACGGCTCGCGCGGTTGCTCCGGGTGCTGCGGGTGGCGACGGTGGTGCCGCAGCTTCGCGTCATCGTCTCGACCCTGATTCGCTCCCTGCCGGGGCTCGGCCACGTGATGCTGCTGCTGTCTGCGGTCTTCTACGTCTATGCGATCGCGGGCGTGCACCTCTTCCGCGACCACGACCCGACCCACTGGCGCAACCTCGGCATCGCGCTGCTCTCGCTCTTCCGCGTGATGACGCTCGAGGACTGGACCGACATCATGTACGTCGCGATGGAGCTCCATCCGATGGCGTGGCTCTTCTTCGTCAGTTTCGTGATGCTGGCAGCGGTCATCATGATCAACCTCGTGATCGCGGTCGTGATCAACAACCTGCACGACGCGCGCCTCGAGGTGAGGCCGGCCAGGGGCGACGAAAGCGAAGACGAGGCGACGCTCAGAACCGTCCGCGAGGAGGCGGCAAACGCCCGCGCCGCGCTGGAGCGCGTGGAGACCATCCTCGCGAAGCTGAAGAAGTAGGCCGCCCCCTGCCCATCCCGATGTCGGGCCGCAGCAACGTTATGGATGCGGGCCGAAGGGGGCTTCGTTGAGCAGCACCACCTCTTGCGTCAGCACCGACGGGCGGGCCTTTCCGGCAAAGCGCATGAACGCCTCGCTCTGGAAGAGCCGGGCCCAATGGGCGCGGCGAGCGGCGTCGTCATCAAACTTCCAGATGTGCACCAGCCGGTTGATGGTGCCGGTGTCGGCGACAAAGTAGCCGACCAGATTGGCACCGAAGCCCTCCTTCTCCAGCACCGGCCAGCCTTCCTCCTTATAGAGCGCGACCACCTCGGCGAGCTTGCCGGCCTGTACCGTGTAGGTCCTCATTTCGTAGAGTGCCATGCCGTCCCTCCCGTGTGGCTTCATGCCGGAGACTGGCGCCGGCGGCTCTCTGCGTCAAACCGCCGCGCCATCGAGAGCCATTGCCGCCGCCACCCGGAGCCGGGCAGACTGGCGCGACCAGACAGCCCTCGGGAAACGATGCCATGGAAGAGACGGGCACGCGGCTCAGCACGCAAATCGATTTCGACCGCGACGGCAAGCAGTGCGACCATCTCCGTCTACCCCATTCGGTCCACCGCTCGGCCTACGGCTGGCTGCCGGTGCCGTTGGTCTGCGTCAAGAACGGCGAGGGGCCGACTGTGCTGCTCACGTCCGGCGTGCACGGCGACGAGTACGAGGGGCAGGTGACGCTCACCAGGCTCATCCGCGCGCTGGAGCCCGCTGATGTGACGGGCCGCATCATCATCCTGCCCATGGCCAACTACCCGGCTGCGAAGTCAGGGCTCAGGACCTCGCCAGTGGACGAGCTGAACATGAACCGCGTTTTTCCCGGCAAGCACGACGGGCGGCTAACCGAAATGCTCGCCCACTACGTCGACACCGAGCTCACCCCGCGCGCGGACTACTTGCTCGACCTCCATTCGGGCGGCAGCTCGCTCATGTACCTGCCCACCACGATTCTCCGCGATGCCGCCAACCCGCCGGACATACAGGAGAAGATCGACGAGCTCGGCCGGGTCTTCGGCGCGCCCTACGGTTTCCTCTTCCCGGCAGTGCAAGGCATGACCGGCACCAACATGCGGGCAGCGATCAGCCGCGGCGTGGTCGTGCTCGCGACGGAGATGGGCGGCGGCGGCACGGTCACGCTCGAATGCCTGCGCATTTGCGAGGCGGGCGTTCGTCGTGTGCTCCGCCACGTTGGCGTCTGGCATGGCCCGGTGGAGGACGACGAGGAGCCTGCGGTGGACACGCGTCTGCTCACCGCCGAATCGTGGGACTTCTTCACCTACGCCAGCGAGGACGGCCTGTTCGAACCTGTGGTCGAGCTTGGGACCGAGGTGGAGAAAGGCCAGCTCGCAGGCCTGATCCACACGCCGGAGACGCCGTGGCGGGCGCCGACGGAGGCTCACTTCGAAGCAACGGGCCTCGTCGTCTGCAAGCGCATACCGGGGCGGGTCGAGCGGGGCGACTGCCTGTTCCATCTCGGTGCCGATGTGAAGGGCGAGACTCAATGACGCAACGCCGTTTGTGGCGGTTGAGGGGTAGACGATGAGTGCACAGGAGAGCAAGAGCTGGCGCGGCAAGATCGGCAAGATGAGCGCGGACGAGATCGATGGCTTTCTAAATGAGCCGTTCCTCGCCCGCGTCGCTTGTCTCGACGACAACCATTGGCCCTACGTCGTGCCCTGCTGGTATCAGTGGGATGGCGCTACGCTCTGGGTTGTGCCGCGGGCGCGCTCCGCCTGGGCGCGCTACCTCGAAGCGAGACCGCGCTGTGCGGTGACCATCGACGAATCCTCGGCTGCCGACCGCGCCTCCGATGCCGGCGTGCAGCGACGCTTCCTCGCCCAGTGCGAGGCAGCGATCGTCGAGCAGCCGAATGTGGGCGGCCGCTGGGTGGAGGTGGCCCGCACCATGTCGATCCGCTACTACGGTGAGAACGGCCCGAGCTACCTGGAGCCCACGATGAGCTGGAAGCGCTGGCTGATCCGCCTCGACCCCGTGCAGATTCAGACATGGCAGGGCATCGGCTGGCCCGCGCGCTACCTGGAGGGCGACGCCGTCGCCCGCTGACAAATCGTCTCGCACGTCGCCCACGTGGCCGTCGAGTTGACGGCGCGCTCCGACGACAGTTAGACTTAACCTTGGCTCGCGTCAGAGGATAATAATATCAATAACTTGTGGTCGGGCTGGCGAGGCGAGGTCGCGCGGCGGCCGGGGGCACGGGAGCGGTAGGGAGCGGCATGAGCGACATTGCCGTCGATCTGATCAACGTCACCAAGCGTTTCGGCAGGGACATCCTCGCCGTCGACGAGATGACGCTCCACATCGCTCAGGGTGAGTACATCTCCTTCATCGGCCCGTCGGGCTGCGGCAAGACCACCACGCTGCGCATGATCTCCGGCTTCGAGGAGCCCACGGACGGCCAGATCCTGATCGCGGGCCGCGACTGCACCCACCTGGAGCCGCACGAGCGCAACACCGCCATGGTGTTCCAGCACTTCGCGCTATTCCCGCACATGTCGGTGGCGCAGAACGTCGAGTTCGGCCTGCGCATGCGCAATGTCTCGTCAAGGGAGCGCGCCCAGCGCGCGCTGGAGATGCTGCGCGCCGTGGATATCGAGGACCTGGCCGACCGGGCGATCCAGCAGCTCTCGGGCGGCCAGCAGCAGCGCGTCGGCCTGGCGCGGGCGCTGGTCACGCGGCCGGATGTGCTCCTGCTCGACGAGCCGCTGGGCTCGCTCGACGCGAACCTGCGCCTGCGGATGCAGCGCGAGCTGCGCCGCCTCAACACCGACTTCGGCGTCGCTTTCGTGCACGTCACCCACACCCAGACCGAGGCCTTCGCGGTTTCCGACCGGGTGGTGATTATGAACCTGGGCCGGATCGAGCAGATCGGCCCGCCGGAGGAGGTGACCCACCGCCCCAAGAACCTGTTCGTCGCCCAGTTCGTGGGTAAGAACAATATCCTGGCGGGCGAGATCACCGGCGTGGAGAACGGCGTCGCCACCGTCACCGGACCGGCCGGCACCTTCCGCGCGCGCATCGCAGACGACGCGCCGGCGCGCAAGGACTGCCACGTGGTGGTGCGGGCGAGCCTGACCAACCTGCTGCTGAACGGCGAGACGCCGGAGAACACGGTGGAGGGCCAAGTGTCGTTCTCCATCTTCGAGACCTCGCAGATCGAGTTCAACGTCGACCTGCCGAGCGGCGATTCGATCCGTGTCGACGAGCACGAGCCGCCGCCGGCGATTACCGCGCTCGGCCACGGCGACAAGGTGAGAGTGGGCTGGAACACCGACGATGCGCTGGTGGTATTCGAGTGAGCGCGCGGACCGCACCGCCACGGGGGCGCAGGCAGCCATGACTGGCGGGACGAAGGCCAGGTGACGGACGTAACCCAAACGCCGGTCCCGGCCCTTTCGTCCGGGATGACGCTCACCAAGAAGCGCGCGCGCCAGGCCCTCATGCTGGTGGCGGCGCCTACCATCGTGATGGCGCTCTTCTGCGGCATCCCGCTGGTCTCGGTCGTGGTCTTCAGCTTCTACAAGCCCTGGGCTTACGGCATGAAGCCGGGCTTCGTGCTCGAAAACTACATCGAGTTCTTCACCACCGCGACCTACCTGCAGACCCTGGGCTTCACCTTCCTGATCGCCATTATCGTGCTGCCGCTGATGGTGCTGCTCTGCTATCCGGTGGCCTACTACGTCTGCTTCTTCGTGAAGAGCGAGCGGCTCAAGCTCTACATCCTGCTGCTCTGCATCGTGCCGTTCTGGACCAGCGCGCTGATCCGCATGGTGGCGTGGCTGCCGCTGCTGGGACGCAAGGGCCTGATCAACCAGATCCTGATGGGGATCGGCATCATCGACGAGCCGGCGGAGATCCTGCTCTACAGCGAACCCAGCATGGTCTTCTCCATGGCGATCATCTGGTCGGTGTTCATGATCGGCCCGATCTACTTCTCCATGGCCAAGATCGACCGCCAGGTGATCGAGGCGGCGCGCGACCTCGGCGCCTCGGCCTGGACCACCTTCTGGAGGATCATCGTGCCGCTGACCAAGCCGGGGCTCGCGACCGGCATCCTCTTCGTCTTCGTCGTGATGATGGGCGAGTTCGCGATTCAGAAGTTCATCGGCGGCGGCAAGACCACCATGCTGGCCAACGTGCTGATCCAGCAGCAGGGCCTGCTGCAGTGGCCGGCGGCGTCGGCCGTGGCGGTGGTCATGGTGCTCGTCTCGATTCCGGTGATCGTGCTGATCTTCCAGTTCGTCAATCTGCGACGGGAGCTCTGAGCCGTGGCGGAGCCAACGAGCTATCACGTCGCCAAGTTCGGCTGGGTCAAGATCGTCCTCGCGATCTACGTGGTGCTCTTCGTGCTGATGCTCTACGGGCCCTTCATCGTCATGGCGATCCTCTCCTTCCAGGGCGAGGACGGCGGGCCGACCTTCCCCATGCAGGGGACCAGCATTTTCTGGTACGAGCGGCTCTTCAACCCCTCGGGCACAGCGCGCGACATCGGCGAGTACGTGGGCGATTTCGGCAATGCCGGCCTGCGCTCACTGGTGCTCGCGCTGCTCGTCATGTGCATCTCGACCGTGCTCGCCACCATGGCGGCGCAGGCGATGCGCGCGCGCTTCCTGGGCGCGGGTCCGATCTTCTACCTCTACCTAGTCGGCATCATGATCCCCGGCGTCACCGTGGGCCTGGGCCACGCGCTGTTCTGGCAGGGCATCGGCATCGACAAGCACTGGCTGGGCACCACGCTGCCGGTCCACATCCTCTGGACCTTCCCGTTCTGCTTCATCGTGATGCTGACGGTGTTCAACCGCTTCGACCGCTCGACGGAGGAGGCGGCAATGTGCCTGGGCGCCAACAGCTGGCGCACGTTCTGGCACATCACGCTGCCGATCATGAAGCCCGGCATCATGGCGTCCGCGCTCTTCGGCTTTACGCTCTCGTTCGACGAGTTCGCCCGCACCGTGCTGGTGGCCGGATCGCAGAACACGCTGCCCTTGGACGTGCTGGGCGCGACCACGATCCGCATTACGCCCCGCATCTTCGCGGTGGGCGTCATCATCACGTTGATCTCGTTCGCGGTGATCGGCATCTTCGGGTACTTGATGACCGCGAGTCGTTACCGGCCCCGCTTCAGAGGGCAGGAGGAGCACCAGGTTTAGTCGGGCCGGCAGGTCGCTTTTCGGGCCGGCCGCGATTGGGAAACGGAGACTGCACAGGGAGGAGACCATGGACAGCAAACATCTGGAGAAGAAGTACGAGCATCTGTCGGACCGGATGGATCTCCATACCGCGATGGCAGCGGAGGAGAAGGCGATCAAGCGCTTCCGCGATGCCGAGGCGGAGGAGCAGGAGGGCGGAGGCATCGACCGCCGCACCTTCCTCGCCGCAGCCGGCGTGACCGCGGCCGCGGCCGGCACCGTGCTCGGCACGGGCACTGCGAAGGCGGGCCTCGCGGAGCGCGTGGCAGGCATCACCCAGGACGACCCGATGCAGACCATCGGACTTGGAGTCTCGGTGCAGGAGCGCTTCTTCAACAGGTTCAAGGAGGACACCGGCCTCGACGTGACCGGTACGGTGGCGGGCTTGAGCGAGATGATCACCAAGTTCATCACCGGCGGCAACAAGACCTACTCGATGGTCGAGACCAACGCCTACCGCCAGCCGGCGCTGCGGGAGGCCGAGGTGATTGTGCCGATCCCGGCCGAGAAGATCACCAACTGGGAGTTCGCCGATTCGCTCTACACCCAGCCCGGCCACATCGGCGCCGACGAGGTGACCGGCTGGCCGTCCAACATCGTCTACTGGGACGAGAACAAGGATTCGTTCTACGGCGTGCCCCAGTTCTACAACATGGACGCGCTCGGCGTGCTGCCGCACAAGTTCGCGCCGACTCAGCCGGACTTCGCGATCCCCGACTCGCTTGGGCTGCTCTACACCGGCAAGTGGCGCGACGTGGACGCGGTCGGCAAGACCTCGATCCAGAACGACGAGCTGATGGGGCCGCCGCGCGCCTACAGCTTCCTCTGGAAGAACGGGATCATGGACCCGCCCAAGGTCGGCAACTCCGACATGGAGCCGGACGAGGTGGCAGGCGTGGTGGACTACCTCATCGCCGCCAAGAACGACGGCGTGTTCCGCCTCATCTGGAACAACTACGGCGAGGCCGTGAACCTGCTCGCCTCCGAGGAGGTGTGGGGCATGGACTGCTGGAACCCGGTGGTGGAGGACGTGAAGAAGCGCGGCATCCCGTGCTGGTACGTCGACGTCTTCGAGGGCACGGCCGCCTGGGTCCACACCATGTGCCTCTCCAGCGAAGCGCCGGAGCCCGAGGTCGCCATGGCCTACATGGACTGGTGCCTCGACGGCTGGTGGGGCTCGGCGGTGGCGCCGCAGGGCTACTACTCGCCCTGTCCGGACCCGGTACTCAACTTCCTGACCGTGGAGGACTACCGCCGCTGGTACATGGGCAAGGACCGCGACACCGGCCCGAAGACCCGGCGTCAGTCCAACATCGCGTTCTGGATGGTGTGGCCCACGCATGTGACCAGCTACATCAAGGAGTGGAACCGCTTCAGCGCGGCCTGATCCGCTCCCGTTCGACAAGGCGCGGCGCGGCCGAGGAAAACGTCCCGGCCGCGCCGTTGCCGTTGACCGCTGCTCAGTAGCGCGGAAGATCGGCGCATGGCGCTTGAGCGGCCCAAGCACATAAAGACCGGCGCGGACGCCCGCGAGGCGTTGATGGCGGGTTTTGGGCACACCGCGCGGCTCGCGGGGCTGACGCTAGGCCCCCACGGCGGCCGCGTCGTGCTGGAGCGCGCGGACGACTACCCCGAGCTCACCCGCGATGGCTTCACCGCCATCAGGGACCTGGAGGACGAGGACCGCTTCGCGACTCTCGGCACGGAGCTGCTCAAGGCCTGTGTCAAGAAGACCCGCGACGCGGTGGGCGACGGCTCGACCACCACGGCTCTGCTCGCGGGCGCCTTCGCCGAGGCAGGCTTGCGCCTGGTGGCGGCGGGGATCGATCCGCCCTCGGTGCGGCGCGACTTCGAGGCGCTCACGCGCGAGGCGCTCGCGGCGCTCGAGCCGCAGAGCGGCCCGGTCTCAGGCCGCGCGATGCTGGCGCAGCTCGCCGGCGTCGCCGCCGACGGCGACGCGGAGATCGCTGACCTCGTGGCCGAGGCGGTGGAGCGGCTCGGCGCCGAGGGCGTGGTCAACATCTCCTATCACCAGGGCGTCGATACGACGGTCGACTTCATGAGCGGCATGGCCTTCGAGCACGGTCTGCTCTCGCGCAACTTCCTGCTCAAGGCGGGCGAGACGGAGGTCAAGCTCGACCAGCCTTTCCTGCTCATGTGCCAGGGCGAGCTGACCGAGACGGCCCAGCTCCTGCCGGCGCTGGAGGCGGCGCGCGAGGCCAAGCGGAGCTTGCTGGTGCTGGCTCAGGACGTCTCCGACCAGGCGCTCGCCGTCATGCTCACCAACCACCGAGAGAGCACGGTGCACTGTGCGGCGGTGAAGGGGCCCGAGTCCGGCATCTACCGCCACGCCGCCACCGACGACGTCGCCGTGCTCACCGGCGGGCGCCTGGTCGGCGAGGAGACGGGGTTGATGCCGGAGAAGGTCGATGGCTCGGCTCTCGGCAGTGCCAAGCGGGCGATCGTGGACGGAGTCTCGACCACCATCTTCGGCGGCGGCGGCACGCCGGAGGCGGTGGAGCGCCGGGCCGCGCAGATTCGCGACGCCATCGAGCACGAGCGGAAGAGTTACGACCGGGGCAAGTACGAGGCCCGCCTCGCCCGGCTGGTCTCGGGCGTCGCCAACATTCGGGTCGGCGGCGTCACCGAGACCGCATGGAAGGCGCGCTACAAGGCCTGCGAGAACGCGCTGAACACCGCCCGGGCCGCCGCGAAGGACGGCGTGGTGGCGGGCGGGGGCGTGGCGCTCGCGCGCGCGGCCTTCGCCATCGAGAACGGCGCGGTCGGCACCGGCGAGCCCGAGCGCCGCGCCTTCGCCCGTGCCCTGAAGGAGCCTTTCCGCCGGATCGCGGGTGCCGCCGGGTGCGAGCCGGCGCTTGCCCTGGAAAGGCTAAAGGAGGCCCCGGCGGACATCGGCTTCGACGCGCGCGGGGGGGCCTTCCGCCCCTATCGGGAAGCGGGCGTGATCGATGCGACCCGCGTGACCACGACGGCGCTCATCAATGCCTCCGTCACCGCAGGCCAGCTCTTGTCCACGGGCTGCGCTGTCGCCCTCGCCCGCCGTCCGGACGCGGCTTAGCGTGGATAACCCGTGCCACCGCAGGCGGCAACTGTCAGTCGATTACCTTGTCTGTACAAATTGTCTTTTGGCACCAGTATGTTCGTCCTTACTCACTTGTACGTAGAATTGCGCGCATCTCCGTTTCATCGGCAGGGCCAAATGGGAATCTTTCTCTTATTTCTTTGAGACTAATGCCTTGAGCCTTCCACAGAGCAAGTTGTGCACTTAACGTCACGTTCCTGCTTGGATTAGCTCCTTCGTAAGCAGATATCTTTCTTGCGATGCCAATCAAGTTCGATGGAATACCTGTGATCGAAAACGAATCATCTCCCGATGGGTTTTCTTTATAGAAGTCCACGCAATAGGCAATGAGCATTATCGAGAGACGCTCATTGGGCCCCAAAGTAATGAAGGAATTCTCACCGTCAGACATGTAGGATAAGTCTCTCTGGTAGATTTGCGTTGCTATCATGTTTTGGCCGACGCCTTTGTTCTTGAAAAATAGTGGCGTACCTAATCGAACATCAAGATTCCTTGAAACCAAACTCTTGTTGAACAAGTATCCTTCCAAAACAGGTCCCGACGAACCTCCATTACCAGTGATCGACATAATCTCAACGTCCCCAGAAGCCACCGCTTGCGCCAAATCCTCGATATTCATCTGAGCATATGCAGCGGAGGCGAGCGCGAATGACGCTGCCACTGTTGGGTATAGGATCACTTTTCTTATAAACTTTCCCAATGTGGAAATGTGCTGAATTGGGGAACAGAAAGGCCTGCCATTCATGTTGAGACTCCATATTGGAGGTTAGGGCTTCGGTCGCGGGTGTAGGTCTGGCATGGCGATCGTAAGTCATTGATTTAGCGCGATTGGCGGGTGGCCGTAGGCAGCCAGAATCGGGTTTTCGTGACAATCGGCCGGTGCAGGGCCGGATTTTGTCACAACGGCGGCATCCAGCAGTGGTGGGTGGGAACGCTCCGCACCGCGAGATGCGGTAGGATGCCGCGCCGACAACCCAACATCAGACCCAACATCAGGAGCGTTCCCATGCCAGTGTCGCAGTCTCTCATCGCCTCGTCCATCGACCTTTTGGGCCTGCCTGCCGAAGTCGCCGAAGCGGTCGCCCAGGTGGTGGAGTTCTGTCGCGAACAGGCTGGGTCTGACCCGTCTGCCGAGACGTTCGAAACGGTTGAGACGGGGCTGCGGGACGCCATGAACGGCTTGGGTTGCAAGCTCCTTGGGGCCTTCGCCGAGAGCCGCGACGACGGTGCGAGCCGGATCGAGCGCGACGGACAGAGCTGGGTCCGGGTGGCGGCGACGCCGAAGACGATCATGACGACGCTCGGTCCCGTGACCTATCGGCGTGCGCGCTATCGCAGCGGCGCGAGCAGCACGTCGCTGGTGCCGGTGGACGAGAGCCTGGGCCTCATCGACGACTACCTGACGCGGCCGGCGGCGCAGCTCGGGCTGATGATGATGGGCCACTGTACGCCGCGTGAAGCGGAGGAGTTCTTCGCGAAAATGGGCGGAATGACGCCGTCGGTGAGCACGCTGCAGCGCCTGGCCCTGAGCATGCATGAGCACTGGGAGAGCGTCGCCCCGGAGACGCTGGCCAGCATCCGTGAAACCCAGGGCATACCGCCCGATGCGGTCACCGCGTCCGTCTCCCTTGACGGCGTCATGGTGGCGCTGCGGGCCGGCGAGGACGGCCGTGCCGAGGCGTGCTGGCGCGAGGCCTCTTGCGGCACGGTCTCCTTCCACGACGCCGAGGGCCAACGGCTGAAGACCCTCTATCTCGGCCGTATGCCCGAGAGCGGCAAGGCCGCGCTGAAAGCGCAACTTGCAAGCGAGGTCGCCCATATCCGCCGTGTGAGCCCGAAGATCAGGATCGGCGCCGTCGCCGACGGGGCCGCCGACAACTGGACCTTCCTCGAAAGCCTCTCGCCCGAGACCGAGGTCATCGACTTCTGGCACGCTTGCGAGCATCTCCGCGTGGCCTCTGACCATGCGGTGGCGCGCCACTGGTTCGAGAAGCACCGCGAAATCCTGCGCCACGACCCCCGCGGCGTCGACAAGGTGATCCGGGCACTGCGCTACCTCCTGGACAGGGCAAAGGGGGACCCGGCCGAGATCGAGCGCGAACTGGCCTTCTTCCGAAAGCACCGCCATCGGATGCGCTACCACGCCCTGAAGGAAGAGGGCATCGCCATCGGCTCGGGTGTGGTCGAGGCGGCCTGCAAGACCCTCGTCGCGCAGCGCTTGAAACGCTCGGGCATGCGCTGGCGGATCGACGGCGGGCAGGCGGTTCTGACCTTCCGCGCCCTGATCAAATCCGGCCTCTTCGACCGGGCATGGGATGCGCTCATGGACGCCCGATCCGGACCAGCTAACGACAACATCAGCCCAACCGAAGTCCTGGCACTCGCTGCTTGACCAAAATGAACCAGCCCATATCCTTTAGCGCCATCACGACTGGCATATCGCCATACGAGAATCACACCCTCGGTCGCCCTCGCCCGCCGGCCCGACGCGGTATAGTCCGGCTTTGTAACCTGTTCGAGAGGTTTCAATCCATCTGCGCCGCACCCTCCACACGTCATGGCCGGGCTTGTCCCGGCCATCCACGTGTTCACACAACACTCCGACGAAACCCTTGAGATAGTTGGATGCCCGGATCAAGTCCGGGCATGACGAGAATAGCGGCGGTGGCGGGGAAACCCCACGGTCTACCTAACGTCACGTAACCCTTAGGGAAAGTCTGAACAACCCCATCTTGGCGGCTTCGAGGGGGAGAGGGGGCTTGGATTTGAAGCTCGACGATATTGCCGGCAGGCCGGGGGCTGCTTTTGTCGCGGGATACGGAGCGAACGGGCGATATCCGCGTCGATCCGCCGCATTCCCCGTCGTCCCGCCGGCGGCGGGCGGACTGCTCCCCTGTCATTGCGTCGCGTAGCGGCCGGCGATCAGCAGGTTCGAGAACCCCAGCAGCAACGCGATGCGCTGCCTGTTCTTCGCCACGCCCCGGTAGCGCACCTTGGCGTAGCCGAAGTGCCGCTTCACGTACAGGAACGGATGCTCCACCTTCGCCCGCACCGACGCCTTGCGCGTCTCGGCCGCCGCTTCGGCGCCACCCCCGGCCAGCAGCCGGCGCCGCCCCGGCTTCATCGCCACACGCCACTCGACACCGCCATCCCGGTGCTCGGGACGCTTCTCCACCCCCTGGTAGCCCGCGTCGCCCCACGCCGTCGTCTCAGCGCCATGCAGCAGCGCTCCCGCCTGCGTCACGTCGCTTGCGTTGGCCGCCGTCGTCACCACGCTGTGTGCCAGACCCGACCCGGCGTCCACCCCGATGTGCGCCTTCATCCCGAAATACCACTGCTTGCCCTTCCTCGTCTGACGCATCTCAGGGTCCCGTGCGCGGCGCCGGTTCTTCGTCGACGACGGCGCCTCGATGATGCTCGCGTCAACGATCGTCCCCGTGCGCAGCCAATGGCCGCGCGACGCCAGGTGCGCATTGATCTCCTCGAACAGACCCTCGCCCAGGCCGTGCTTCTCCAGAAGATGCCGGAAGTTCAGGATGGTGGTCTCGTCAGGCAACGCCTCCGCCAGCCGCAGCCCCACGAAACGCCGCACCGACTCCACCTCGTAGAGCAGGTCCTCCATCCCCGGATCGCTCAGGTTGTAGAACAGCTGCACGCAGTGAACGCGCAGCATCACCGCAAGCGGGTACGGGCGCCGACCGCGCCCCGCCTTCGGATAGAACGGCTCGATCCGCCGTTCCAGCCGCTCCCAGGGAACCAGCTTGTCCATCTTCTCCAGGAACAGCTCGCGCCGCGTCCGGCGCTTCTTCAAGTCGTGCTCCAGTTCCGAAAAGCTCGCCTGTGCCATGACCCGATCATCCAATCTGCGACTCCTACGAAAATCATGGCACACCCGACTTGATCAGACCTTCCTTAGAAGCCACCACCACTGCGGCGCAGCGGCTCAGTCGCTGAAGTAACTGGGGGTAGAGTCTTCGACTGGGGTTGAGTCTTCGACGGTTGAAGCGTGAAGTGGTAGCGGGTAGGGCAGACGAGGCCGTCCCTTCAGTGGCGTGCGAGGGCACCCGTTTGGAAGCTTGGCCCGAACCGTGATCGGCTTCTGTCACTGATGGCGCGGGTTCGCCCGTGACCTCGTTCAAGAGATTGAGACTTCGCCGCGGTTCCTCCCCACCCGCAACGTCAACGGAGTTTGGGAGGGCTCTCGATGGCGCGCAAGCGGAGAAGGAGGCAGCGCCTCAAGGTAGTGCACCCGAATTGCGCCGGGATCGACATCGGCAAGGACCGGCACTTCGTGGCGGTGGATCCGGAGCGAGCCGAGGAACCGGTGAGGGAGTTCGGCGCGTTCACGCGCGACCTGGATGCGATGGCCGAGTGGCTGAAGTCGTGCGGTGTGACGAAGGTGGCGATGGAGTCGACCTCGGTCTACTGGATCCCGGTTTACGAGGTCCTGGATCGAGCCGGCTTCGAGGTGATGCTTGTGCCGCCCCGGATGACGAAGCAGATCGGCGGGCGCAAGAGCGATGTGCTGGACTGCCAGTGGATCTGGCAGCTGATGTCCTACGGCCTTCTGCGCGGCGCCTTCCGGCCGGGCGACGCGATCTGCCCGTTGCGCTCCTTCATGCGCCAGGCGAAGCAGTTGATCGAGGACCGCTCTCGCTGCGTGCTGCATATGCAGAAGGCGCTGACCCAGATGAACGTGCGTCTGGACTCGGTGATCAGCGATATCATGGGGAAGACGGGTGAGCGCATCCTGCGGGCGATCATCGCCGGCGAGCGCGACCCCGGGCGGCTGGCGTCGCTTCGCGACAGGCGGATCAAGGCCAGCGCCGACACGATTGCCGCGAGCCTGGAGGGCACTTGGCGCGAGGAGCACCTGTTCGCGCTTGAGCAGGCGATGCAGCGCTACGACTTTCTGGAGCAGCAGATCGCGGACTGCGAGGCGCGGATCATGGCGGAGGTTGAGCACCTGACCCCGCCGGACGATCCGACGGATGAGGGTACGCCCGAGGACACTCCCAGTGTCGGATCATCGGGCACGGCGTCGAACGAGACCCCAAGCAGCAGCGGCAGGGCGCTCCGCGGGCAGGATAAGGCCATGGCTATGGCGCTGCATAAGATGATGGGGGTCGATCTCACCGCAATCCCCACCGTCGGCGTCAACACTGCCCTGGTGATCGCCGCCGAGATCGGTCCTGACTTCTCCGCCTTTCCCTCCGCACAGCACTTCAGTTCCTGGCTGGGGCTGGCGCCTGGGACCAGGATCAGCGGCGGCAAACCGTTGCCGGGCCGGGGGCCCAAGGTGGTCAACCGCGTTGGCCAGGCACTGCGCATGGCGGCCATGACCGCTCGCACCAGCCAAACCTTCATCGGCGCCAAGCACCGCAGCCGCCTCGCCCGGATGGACACCAGCGTAGCCGTTGTCGCCACCGCCCGAGAACTCGCCTGCCTGATCTACCTGATGGTGACCCGCGGCCAGCAATATGCCGAGAAGGGGATGGAGGTCTACGAGAGCCGACGCCTGGACCGAAAGTTCTCTTCGCTCCGTCGACAGGCCAAGAAGCTCGGCTTCCAACTGGTCGAGATCGACGACGACAACAAAAACACAAATGCCTCTATGTCAACGGCTTAGAGAGAAGTTACTCAAGAGCGGGACGCTAGGCGTCGGTGATGCGGAGGAAGCCGTAGTCGTCGACCCGGAGCGTCTGGCCGGGGTGAACGAGCGTGGTGGCGGTGGCCTCCTCCACGATCAGCGGCCCGGTCAGCTCCGCGCCGGGAGGCAGGCGGTCCCGCTCGTAGACCGCAGCCTCGTGGCGGCCGTCCTCCGCGAAGTCGGCCACGCGCGCGGGCCGCGTCGCGGCCTCGATCGAGCGGCCGTCCGAAGCCAGCTTCGTCATCTCCGGCCGCGGCACCTTGGCGGACGCGGTGAGCCGGTAGGTCACGAACTCGACCGGCGTGTCGTCGAGGCGGAAGGTGTAGGTCTTCTCGTGCGCATCGTGGAAGGCTGCGAGAATCGCCTCGACCTCGGCGGTCTCGATGTCCACGAGCACGGTTACCGGGTGCTCCTGCCCGAGATAGCGGAGGTCGATTCGGCCTTCGTAGGCAATCTCCGCTTCCCCCATGTGGGCGTCAGTCTGGTAGTAGCGCTCCGCCTCCTCCCTGAGACCGGCGAAGACCGAGCGCACGTCGCCCGCCTCCACTTCCTCGGCGCGGCGCAGCACGGTCTGCATGAAATCGCGCCGGGGCTCGGTGGCGAGCATCCCCCAGGCGGAGAAGAGGCCGGGGTAGAGCGGCACGATGACCTCCTTCACGCCGAGCTCACGGCCGAGCGGCGCGCCGTGCATGGGCCCACCGCCGCCGCCCACCACCAGCGCGAAGTCGCGCGGATCGTGGCCTCGCTGGATCGAGACCAGCTTCAGCGCGTTGATCATGTTGGCTTCGACCGTGCGGATGACCGCGACCGCCGCCTCCACCACGTCCGTGCCGAGGCCGCTCGCGATCTTCTCCATGGCGGCGCGGGCCTTGCCCTCGTCGAGGTCGAACTGCCCGCCGGCGAAGTTGGTGGCGTTGATGACCCCGGTAATGAGCTTGGCGTCGGTCACGGTGGGCTCGGTGCCGCCCCGGCCGTAGCAGGCGGGCCCCGGATCGGCGCCGGCCGAGACCGGCCCCACCTTGAGCAGCCCCGCCTTGTCGAACCAGGCGATGGAGCCGCCGCCGGCCCCGATCTCGACGATGTCCACCACGGGCACGCGCAGCGGATAGCCGAACTGGGTGCGGCTGTATTCCAGCCGGTACTCGGTGGTCACCTTGGGCGTGCCGTCCTCGATGGTGGTGCACTTGGCGGTGGTGCCGCCGATATCGAGGTAGATCACCCTGGGTTCTTCGCAGAGGTCGCCGACGATGGCGGCGCCGTTGCAGCCTGCGGCCGGCCCCGATTCCATGAGCGTGATCGGGTGCTCCTTGGCCCAGGAGAAGCTGGTGGTGCCGCCGTTGGATTGCATGGCGGCGTAGGCGCAGCGGATGTCGGCACCGCCCAGCGCCTCCTCCAGCCGCCCGAAGTAGGTCTGCACGATGGGCTGGACGTAGGCGTTGAGGACCGCCGTGTTGGCGCGCTCGTACTCGCGCCACTCGCGGGTGATCTCGTGGGAGGCGGTGATGCTCACGTCCGGCAGGCGCTCCCGCAAGTAGGCCGCTACCTCGGCCTCGTGCCGGGGTGCCACGTAGCTGTGGAGGAACTGGATCGCGATTGCCTCGACCTCCTCCTCCCGGCAGCGCGCGACGACGAGGTCGAGGTCGGACTTCTCCAGCGGCCGGAGCACGGTGCCCGCCGCATCGACCCGCTCGCGCACCTCGAAGCGGAGCAGCCGCGGCACGAAAGGCCGCTCCTTCTCGAAGCGCAGGTTGTAGAGGTCCGGCCGGTTGCCGCGCTGAATCTCCAGCACGTCGCGGAAGCCGGCGGTGGTGACCAGTGCGGTCCGGGCACCCTTGCGCTCGGTGATGGCGTTGATGACCGTGGTCCCGCCGTGGACGAAGAAGTCCACCTCGCCGGGCGCGAGGCCCGAGAGCTCGACGGTGTCGATCACGCCCTGCGTCAGGTCGCCCGGCGTGGTGAGGGATTTCGCGGTGCGCAGCGAGCCTTGCGCATCGTCGAAGTAGACCAGATCGGTGAAGGTGCCACCGATGTCGGACGCGAGCCGGCCCATGATCGACCCGCGCGTCAGGCCGCTGCGGCGCGCAGCTTGGCGGTCGCTTCCTCGTCCACCGCGCGGCCACCCGCCGCGAGAACGACGCCGTAGTCCTCACGGGCGCGCTCGGCGGAGATGTAATCCGCGCGGACCTCCGCAAGCACCTCCTCGGCGGGCCGCTCGAAGGGATCGCCGTAGCCGCCGCCCCCGCCGGTGAACATGCGGATGATGTCGCCCCGTTTCATGATGGTGGTGGGCGCCCGTGCGGCGCGGCGCGCGTCGTTGCCGACGTGGAGCTCGAAGTAGTTGCACGAGCCCTCGTCGCCGCCCTCCTGCGCCCACGGCTTCTCGATCGAACGGCCGTAGCTCGCAGACAGCACCGCGTCGTCGGTCAGAATCTCGTACTCGCGGATCGAGCCGTAGCCGCCCCGGTGGCGGCCGGCGCCAACGCCGCCCGGCGTGTTGAGCGCGTACTGGTTGACCCGCACCGGGAACTTCGCCTCCAAAAGCTCAATGGAATAGTTGAAGGTGTCCCCGTTGGTGATGGCGCTGGTCACGCAGTTGCCGTCGCGCTCGTCGGTGGCGCCCCAGCCGACCATGCTCGGCTCGATCATCACCCAGGGCTCGCCCTTGGCCCGGTCGTGGCCGCCCAGCACCGTCACGCAGAGGCTGTTGGCGCTGCCCATGCTGACCCGCTTGGGCGCGATGGGGGCGAGCGCCTTCCACGCAAGCTCAGAGGCCTGGCCGGTGCCCTCGTAGTACCAGCCGACTGGCGCGGGCTTGGTCGCCGTGAACACCGTGCCGTCCGGCGCCTCCACCTTGAGCGGCCGGAACCAGCCCTCGTTGGAGGGTGACTGGGGATCGACGATCGCCTTGAAGACGGTCTTCACCGCCGAAACCAGCGCCGAGCGCGAGCAGTTGACCGGCCCCTGGAGCTGCTCGCAGGAGCCCGTGTAGTCGACGGTGATGTCGTCGCCGTCGATGGTGACAGCGACCTTGGTGCGGAAGCGCTCCTCGGTGATGCCGTCGCCGTCGATCCAGTCCTCGGCCTCGTAGGTGCCGTCCGGCAGCGCGGCGACGGCCTCGCGGCTCACCCGCTCGCTGGTCTCCAGGATGTGGCGGAAGGTCTCGGAGACCGCCTGCTTGCCGTACTTCCCGCAAAGCTCGAGACAGCGATTCTCGGCGATGCGGACCGAGGCCAGCGCGGCGTTGAGGTCGCCGAGCGCCATCTTCGGCAGCCGCACGTTGGCCGCCACCATCTCGACGATGGCGTCCTGGCGCTCGCCCTCCTTGTAAATGTGGATGCCGGGGAAGCAGATGCCCTCCTGGAACACCTCGGTCGCATCCGCCGGCAGAGAGCCGGGCGCCTTGCCGCCGATATCGGTCCAGTGCGAGATCGAGATGGCGAAGGCGAACAGCTCGCCGTCCACGAACACCGGCTTGACCACGCCCACGTCGTTGTAGTGGGTGCCCCCGTGATAGGGGTCGTTGAGCATGTAGATGTCGCCCGGCCGAATGCGGTCGCCGAACTTCTCCTTGATGATGTTGACCTGGATCGAGAAGGTCCCGGTGAAGACCGTGATCCCGTTGGTCTGGGACACGAGCTCGCCGTCGGCGTCGCAGAAGCCGCAGGCGAAGTCGAGCACCTCGTAGATGACCGGGCTCATGCTGCTGCGCGCGAGCACCACGCCCATCTCGTCCGCCACCGCCAGCAGCTTGCCGCGCACGATCTCGCGGGTCACCACGTCGGTCTCGAAACCACCGCCATTGCGTCCGTTCGTAGCGCTTGCCATCGTCTTGTCCTCCGCGGGGGCTTCGCGCCGCCCCCAGGCGCGCACAGTCTCTCACCGCCACGGAAGCGCGGTCAACGCGGGATGCGCTTGCGGTCACACCGTGACGACGATCTTGCCGCACTGGGCGTTGGATTCCATGTAGCGATGCGCGTCCGCGATCTGCTCCAGCGGGAATTCGCGGTCGATCACGGGTGTCAGCGCGCCGCTTTCGAGGCCGGCGAAGAGGTAGTCCCGCCCCGCCGCGAAGCGCGCCTCGTCGCGCACGAAGTCGAGCACCTGGTAGCCCGTGATGGTGAGCGACTTCGCCAGCATCGGCATGAGCGGATAGACGGTCTCGCCGGGATAGAGCGCGCCGTATTCGTAGATCGTGCCGTAGGGTGCGCAGGCACCACAGAGCGTGGTCAGTAGTGGCCCAGCAATCGGATCGAAGATCACGCGGGCACCGGCATCGCCGGTAATCTCCATGGTCCGCGCCGGCAGGTCCTCCTCCTCGGTCGCCACGACGTGATCGGCGCCGAGGCCGAGGAGCGCATCCTTCTTGGCGGAGGTCCGAGTGGTCGCGATCACGGTGGCGCCGCGTTCCCTGGCGATCTGGATCGCGGCGAGGCCGACGCTGCTGCTCGCCGCGGTAATGATCGCGGCGTCGCCTGGGCCGAGATTGCCGTAGTGGATCAGCGCGCCGTAAGCCGTGAGGTAGGCCATCCAAAGAGACGCGCCCTGGGCCGGCGTAAGCGCTGCGGGGTAAGGCTCGGCGATCTCCGCCGGCACGGTGGCGCTCTCGCCATAGACGCCCTGCCGGGTCTGGGAGAGCGCAAAGGAGGGAACCGTGGCGATACGGTCGCCCTCCTTGACGCTCGTCACCCCCTCACCCACGGCCTCGACCACGCCAGCGGCCTCGTAGCCGATGCGGGAGGGGAAGACGGGCTGCTCATGGTAAATGCCCTCGCGTAGCATGACTTCCGCCCGGTTGAGGCCGATCGCCTCGACCCTGATGCGGACCTCGCCGTGGCCGGGATCGACCTCCGGCACCTCGTCGAGGCGCAGCACGTCGGGCCCGCCGGTCTCGTGGAATCGTACGATTCGCGCCATGGTCCGCTTCCCGCTTGCTCGGCCCGCGTTCGTGTGGGCTTTCATCGAAACGCACGGAAACTAGCACAAACAGGCCCTGTCAGTTCATGGGCGCCAGGCAGTCGGCTTAGGCACCGCCTTTAGCGCCCCGGCCGATCTGGACCCCCTGCTTCCACGTGGCCATACTGGCGACATACCGCCGCCGCCGGGGAGAAGGAGCCCAGTCCATGTCGTCCATTCCGTCCGCCCTGGAGATCACCAGGGACATCGTCCGCATGGATACCCGCAACCCGCCGGGTCGCGAGGTGGAGTGCGCGCACTACCTGGGCGACCTGCTGAGCGCGGCGGGGATCGAGGTCTCCTACCACGAGTTCGCGCCGGAGCGGACGAGCCTGGTCGCGGTGCTGCGGGGCGAAGGCGGCAACGACAAGAAGCCGCTCTGCTTCGGTGGGCATATCGACGTGGTGCCACTGGGCGCCAAGGAATGGTCGGTGGACCCCTTCGGTGCCGACATCGTGGACGGCAAGCTCTTTGGCCGCGGCACCACGGACATGAAGGCCGGAATCTCGTCTTTTGTCCACGTCGCGCTGAAGCTCGCGGCCGAGGCGAAGCGCGGCTCGGCAGACATGGTGATGGCGATCTGCGCCGGCGAGGAAACCGGCTGCGAAGGCTCCTACCACCTGGCGGAGATCGGCGCGCTGGGCGAGGCCGGCGCCATCGTCATCGCCGAGCCGACCTCGAACTATCCGATCCTCGGCCACAAGGGGGCGCTCTGGCTCAAGGTGGAGACCGAAGGCATCACCTCCCACGGCTCGATGCCGGAGCACGGCGACAACGCGATCTACAAGGCGGCGCGCTCGGTGACCAAGCTCGAGGAGTTCGATTTCAACGTGATGCCCCACGAGCTGCTGGGCCGGTCGACCCTCAATGTCGGCACCATGCAGGGCGGGCTCAACCTCAACTCGGTGCCGGACCACGCCGAGTTCACAATCGATATCAGGACGCTGCCCGACCAGAACCACGCGGAGATTTTCTCGGGCCTGGAGGGGTATCTGGGCGACGAGAACAAGATCGCCCGCGTCGTCGACTGCGGTGGCGTGCATACTCCGCACACCCATCCGTGGATGCAGGAAATCTACGCGGTGATGGAGCGGGTCCTCGGCGAGCCGATCGAGCCGCGCGGCGCGCCCTACTTCACCGACGCCTCGGCGCTGACGCCGGCCTACGGCCGCCCGCCGACCGTGATCCTGGGGCCGGGCGAGATGCACATGGCGCACCAGACCGACGAGTACTGCCCCGTGGCGCATGTCGAGCAGGCGGCGGAGGTCTACGAGATCCTCGCCCGTAGCTGGTGCGGCTACTGAGCGAGAGCCGGGAGGCGAGGTTGGACCAATTGTGGACTCGGGCGCGGGCGCGGATGTACGCTTCCGGCAAGGATTAGGCCGCGTGGGCCGCTGAGGGCCCCGGCTTCGATGGGGAGGCACCCTTCATGAAGATCATGATCATCAACCCCAACTCGTCGCAGGACATGACCGACGCCGATGCCGTGGCCGGCCGCTCGGTCGCGCGGGAGGGCACCGAGGTCGTGGCAGTGACGCCAGACTACGCGCCGGCCTCGATCGAATCCTTCTACGACGAATACCTGTGCGTGCCGGGCATCCTCAACGAGATCCGCAAGGGCGACCAGCAGGGCTTCGATGCCTACATCATCGCCTGCTACGGCGACCCCGGCCTGCACGCCGCGCGCGAGATGACCGACAAGCCGGTGATCGGGATCGCCGAAGCCTCGCTCTACCTGGCGTGCCAGCTCGCGGCGCGCGTGGCGATCGTCACCATCATCCCGCGCTTCCGGGTGCCGGTTGAGGACATGGTGGCGGGCTACGGTTTGAGCCACAGGGTGAGCGTACGCACCTCGCCGGTCTACGTGCTCGACGTGGAACGGGACTACGAGGGCTCGCTCGAGAAGCTGCGGCAGGAATGCTACCGCGCCCGCGACGAGGACGACGCCGAGGCGATTTGTCTGGGCTGCGCTGGCTTCGCGGAGTTCGCCGACGGGCTGGAAGCCGAGCTCGGCATTCCGGTGCTCGACGGCGTGGTGTGCGCCACCAAGATGGCCGAGAGCATCGTCGAGATCGGGCGCAAGACCAGCAAGTACAAGACCTACAGGTTCCCGGAGCAGAAATCCTTCACCGGGATGCTGCATCCATTCAGCACCGAGGCTCCGGCCGGAAGGGCCGCAGCCGAGTAACCACCGGCTGCCTGGCACTGGCCGGGCGGCGCCACCGCACCAGGGAGGCAAAGGGAGGCAGAGATGGACAGCGGACACCTTGACAAGAGACACGAGAAGTTCTGCGACGACGCCGAGACACGCTCGCGAACAGCGGCCGGGCTGGATCGGCGCGAGTTCATGGCGGCGGCGGGTGCGACCGCCGTGGTTGCGGCTGCGGGCCTCGCCGCAGGCGAGGCCGAGGCCGCTTTCTCGGACCGGGTCGCCGGCATCACCCAGGACGAGCCGATGCAGCTCATCGGCACCGGGGTCTCGGCGCAGGAGCGCTTCTTCAAGCAGTTCGAGGAGATGAGCGGCGGGCTCCAGGTCACCGGCCAGGTCGCGAGCCTCGCGGATTCGGTCCAGAAGTGGATCACCGGCGGCTACGAGACCTTCTCGATGATCGAGACCAACGCTTTCCGTGTGCCGGCGCTCCGGGAGGCTGAGACGATCGCGCCGATCCCGGCGGAGAAGATCACCAACTGGGAGTTCGCGGATACGCTCTTTACCGACCCCGCCCACGTCGGCGCCGACCATACCAGCGGCTGGCCGGTCGCGATGGTCTATTGGGACGACAGCCGCACTTCGTTCGGGATGCTGCCGCAGATCTACAACATGGATGCGCTCGGCATCCTCCCGCACAAGTTCGCCGAGTCCCAGGCGGACCGGCTCATACCGGACACGTTGGGCGTACTCTACGAGGGCCAGTGGCGCGACGTGGACGTGCGGGGCAAGGTCTCGATCCAGAACGAGGACCTGATCGGCCCGCCGCGCTGCGCGAGCTACCTCGTGAAGAACCGTAAGATGGACCCGGTCACGGTGGGCTATGGCGATCTCGAGCCGGACGAGCTCAAGAACGTCATCGACTTCCTGATTGGCGCCAAGCAGGACGGCGTCTTCCGCGCGCTCTGGACCAACTACGGCGAGGCGGTGAACCTGCTCGCCTCCGAGGAGGTCTGGGGCATCGATTGCTGGAACCCGGTGATCGAGGATGTGAAGAAGCGCGGCATCCCCTGTCATTATGTCGACGTCTGGGAGGGCACCGGCGCCTGGTATTACGGCATGTGCCTTTCCAGCGAGGCGCCGCAGCCCGAAGTGGCCATGGCCTACATGGACTGGTGCCTCGAAGGCTGGCGCGGCGCGGCAGACGCCGAGCAGGGCTACTATTCGCCCACTCCGGACACCGCGCGGAACTACATGACCGAGGACGCGTGGCTCAAGTGGTACGAGGGCCGCGGGCGCGACACCGGGCCCAAGCTCCGGCGCCAGTCCAACATCGCCTACTGGATGATCTGGCCGCGCCACATCACCCTCTTCATCAAGGAGTGGAACCGCTTCCTCGCCGCTTGAGGAGCAGCTCTCCCAGCCCCGTCGGCACTAAACATCGTGCCGGCGGGGCGGCACTCAGTTGCAAGACCAGTTTGGATAGGCAGTTCAGCTGAGCGCGGGGACGACCGCGCGGCTGCCGGCTCCTTATCGCCGATCCTCGCGCACGTAAGGCAGGCCGAGCGCGCCCGGCGCGCCCGAGCCGGTACGCGAAACAAGGCCGACGTAAGTGAGGACGGCGAGCGTCACCAGATAGGGCATCATCAACAACAGGTACTGCGGCACCGCCAATCCCACTGCCTGAATGCGCGGGATCAGCGCCTCGATTCCGCCGAACAGCAGCGCGCCCAGCACGGCGCGTCCCGGCCGCCAGCGCGCAAAGATGACCAGAGCGACGGCGATCCAGCCGCGCCCGTGGGTCATATCCTCGACCCAGATTTTCGACGCCGCGAGCGCCAGATAACCGCCCGCGAGCCCGACCAGCGCGCCTCCCGTCACCACGGCACCGAAGCGCATGAGGTCGATGCTGACGCCGGCAGCATCCGCCGCCTGCGGGTTCTCGCCGACGGCACGGAGCTTCATTCCGGGAATGCTGCGGTGGAGGAAGCGCCAGACGAAAAAGACGATGGGAATGCTCGCATAGACCATCAGGTCCTGACTGAACACGATCTTGCCGAGAACGGGGATGGTCGAGAGGACCCCCATGTCCACCTTGGTGAAGCCTTCGACCGCCCGCTCCGTCCAGGGATTGCCGATGAGGCCGGTGAGACCGGAGGCGAAGAAGACGATGGCGATGCCCGCCACGACCTGGTTCAGGCGCATCGTCACGACCATGAAGGCGAAAAGGGCCGAGACTACGAGGCCCGCGGCGATGGCCCCGAGGGTTCCGAGCGCGAGGATGTTGCCGCTCTCGATGTAGACGACCACGCCCGCAAAGGCGCCGACGAGCATGATCCCCTCGGCACCGAGATTCATCACGCCCGCGCGCTCGTTGATGATGAGCCCGATGGACGCCAGCATCAGCGGCACGGCGAAGACCGGCGTGAACGCGACCCAGTTGACGATGAACTCGACCATGCCTAGCGCATCCAGCGTACGCGGTAGCGAACGAAAAACTCCGAGCCCACCACGCAGATCACGATGATCGACTGGATGAGCCCGATCAGGGCCTCGGGCAAGCCGTAGAAGACCTGGATGCTCTCGCCGCCGACGTAGAGTCCGGCCATCAGGAACGACACGACGACGACCGCCGCCGGGTTGTTGCGCGAGAGAAACGCGATGACGATGCCGGAGAAGCCGTAACCGATGGCGACGTAGATTGTCAGCGCGTACTCCTGGCCCGACGCGACCAGATACCCTCCAAGACCCGACAGCGAGCCCGAGAGCATCACGGCGGCGAGTATGGTGAGCGTCACCGGAATCCCGGACGCCAACGCCATGCCGGGATTGCTGCCGACGAACTTCATGTAGGCGCCGAAACGGCTCCTCTCGGTGATCAGCCAGACGATGAGAGCCGCGGCCAGGGCGATGAACAGGCCGACGTGAATCTGCCCCCAACCGATGAGCGGCAAGCGCTGGTAAGCAGCAAATTGCGCTGTCTTGTAATAGACCGCCGCCGGGTCCTGCCACGCGCCGAACAACTGATTCAGGACGAATAAGGCGGCAACGTAGTTGAGCAGCAACGTCGAGATAATTTCGTTGACTTGCAGGCGCAATCGGAGAAATGCAGGTGCGGCGATCCATGCCATGCCCCCGATAATGCCGCCCAAGAACATCAGATAGATCTGGATCCAACTGGGACCAATGTCGTAGATCATCACCACGGTTGCGCCGATGGCACCCCACACGAATTGTCCCTCGATACCGATATTCCAGAACTGAACGCGAAAGGCGACTGCGGCCGACAATCCGACGAGAATTAGCGGCGCCCACTCGAGCAATACGTCGGCGAGGCCCGCGCTATCGAAGAACGTGAAGACGATGAATTCCTCGATAATGTTCGAGACGTCGATGCCGGAGACGACGAGCAAGAGAACGGAAATCCCGAGCCCGACCGCAATCGATGCCAGCACGATCAGCCCGTGCAGCCAGAACTCGATGCCCTGACGTACCTCCAGACTGATGCGGCCAATCGCGAGTGTTCGACTAGGCATGTCCGAGCATCAACTCGCCGACCCGATGGCGGTCCGCCGGTCGCGCCAGCTCGCCGACGATGGCGCCGCGGTTGATGACGCCGACGATATCCGAGAGATTGAGAACCTCGTCGAGATCTTCGCTGATCAAGAGCACGGCGGCACCGGCACCGCGCGCCGCGCGCAGATGATCGTGAACCGCCGCGCAGGCACGCACGTCGAGGCCATGGGTCGGCGAATGGGCCACAATCACGGCGGGCTCTCCGTGGAGTTCCCGCGCGAGCACGAGCTTTTGCGCGTTGCCACCGGAGAGCAGGCGCACGCTGGTATCGACGGTCGCGCCCTGAATCTCGAAGTCCTCCAGCGCAGCGCTCGCCCGCGCCCCGATCGTGCGCCGAGAGACCCAGGCCATCGTCCCGAACGCACCGCTTCCGAGCCGGGTCGACGCATAGTTGTCGCCGACCGAAAGCTCTGGGGCGAGACCGTAGGCGGAGCGGTCCGCCGGCACGTTGCGAATGCCAAGCGCGCGGCGGCGCTTTGGGTGGTGCGCCGTGATGTCGGAACCGTCGAGCCCGATACGCCCCGTCTCCGGCGCGCGAACGCCCATCAACACCTCCGCCAGCTCCGTCTGGCCGTTACCGCCGACACCCGCGAGGCCGTAGATTTGGCCGCTCCGAACGGTCAGCGATAAGCCGCGAACGGTATTCACGCCATCGTCCCGGCGCGCCGTGAGGTCGGAGATTTCAAGGCGAACAGGGCCGCTTTGCCCGGGCTCGGTGTCGTCGACCGGGGCGTCGCCGACCATCATGCGGGCGAGGTCTGGAGCACTCGTAGAGCTCGCATCGACCGTCGCGACGGTCCGCCCGCTGCGCATGACCGTGACCCGATCCGCGTGGGCCAACACCTCGCGCAGCTTGTGCGTAATCAGGATGACGCAGGCGCCGCGGCGGGCGAGCGCCCGGATCGTGCGCAGCAGCCGCGCCGCTTCCTCGTCGGTCAATACCGAGGTCGGCTCGTCGAGAATCAGAAGGCGCGCCCCTCCCATGAGCACCTTGATGATCTCGACCCGCTGTTGCTCGGCGACGGATATGCGATCAATCCGGGCCGAGGGATCGATCTCGAAGCCAAGCTCATCGGAAAGGCGCGCGATGCCCTCCGACACTGCGGCAATACCCTTTCGCCACGATGTCTGCCTGTTCGCCAGCATGACGTTCTCGGCGATGGTGAACGGCTGCACCAGCTTGAAGTGCTGGTGGACCATGCCGATGCCGAGCGCGCGCGCATGGGACGGCCCCTCGATGCGGTGCTCGACGCCATCGATGCTCATGCGGCCGGCGTCGGGCCGGTAGAGCCCGCACAGCACGTTCATCAGCGAGGTCTTGCCGGCGCCGTTCTCGCCGAGGAGACCGTGGACCTCGCCCCACTCGGCAGAGAACGCCGCGCGATCGAGCGCCATGCGGCCGTCGAAGGACTTGACGATGTCCGTCATCTGCAGGGCATGAGCCATCCCGTGCCCCTGTCGACACCATCGCGCCGGAACAGCCTCCCGGCAGTGCTGACACTGCGCGGGAGGCCTCCGCCCGGAGGGAGCGCTCCTGTTACCGCGGTCGCTTACTGAGGCAGCTCGCCGACGACACCCTGCACCAGATAGTTCATGCCCCAAATCTGGCCGTCATCGAGTTGCTCACCTTCCGCGACCACCAGATTGCCGTCCTGGTCGTAGATCGGACCCTGGAACACATGGCGCGCGCCGCTAACGATTTCGTCGCGCGTCGCCATCACCTTGGCCGCGACATCGTCCGGCACTTCGGGACCGCAGCAGACGGCATCGGTGCCGCCGTCCTTGATGCCCAGGAAGCGGATTCCGCTGCTCTTCCAGTCGCCGGCGACGATCGCCTGGACGGTCGGCGTGATGTAGCGCGCCCAGACCCAGACCGAGGAGCACTGCGTGGCGGTCGAATACTCGCTCATGTCCCGGTGATAGCCGGTGGACAAGACACCGGCTTCCTGCGCCACGATCTGCGTCGATGGCGTATCCTGGTGCTGGCCCAGGAAGTCGGCTCCCTGCTCCAGCAACGCCTGCGCGGTCGCCCGTTCCTTGACCGGGTCGTACCAGGCATTGGTGTAGATGACGTTGACGACGGCGTCGGGGTTCATGAGCTGGGCGCCGAGCGCGTAGGCGTTGACGTTCCAGGTCGTGACGGAGATCGGGACGGCAGCGACGAAGCCGATCTTGTTGGTCTTGGTCAAGGCGCCGGCCACCATGCCGCAGAGGAACTGACTCTCGTACGTGCGCGCGTAATAGCCTTCGAGGTTATCCGCGCTGACCGTGCCTGGCGTATTGAAGAACGCGACGTTGGGATTTTCCTTCGCGATCTCAAGCAAGGCATCGTTATAGCCGAACGCAGAGGCCGCAATGATGTTGTAATCCCGCCTGATATAGCGCTCGACAACGGCGCGGAGTTTTGACGCGACTTCTTCAACGCCTTCGGTATAAGCAGTATGGATTCCGGTATCGGCTTCAAGGCTGACGCGGGCCTCTTCTTGCGCCTGTACCCAGCCGCCATCGTCCTTCACGTTAAAGTAAATGAAGGCGACTTTCGGTTCTCCTTCGATGTTTACCTGCGCTTCGGCAGCGCCATGCGTTATCACGAGAAGAGCCGCAGCAACGAAGGCGGCTCCGATGGCTTTGATTTTCATTGATACACTCCCTTTCTCACGTTCTTGCCATTTGACGCGGAGGCTACATAGCCAGTCCAGTAGGTTGCGGTACTTGCTGTTTCATATGTCGAGGATTCAGCATAGTGTCGGAGCTATCATGTATCCAGCGCCGATTGAGGCCTATTTCGCGCCGCGAACCATCGATGGGGCGCTCCAGTGCCGTGCCGAAGCCGGGGATGACGCCATGTTCATCGCCGGCGGCATGAGCCTGATGCAGGCGATGAAGGCGCGGCTGGCAACGCCTCGTGCGCTCATCGACCTGAACGAAGTGGAGGAGCTCAGCGGTCTCGCCAAAGGGCCGCGCGGCGTCACCGTGCGCCCCCTCACCCGCTACCGTGAGCTGGCAGTAACCACGGCTCTGCACGGCGCCTTGCAGGCGATCGGGGACGCAGCCTCGACAGTGGGAGACCGCCAGGTGCGCAATGCCGGCACCATTGGCGGCAGCCTGTGCTGGAACTACGTCGCCTCATGCATGCCGAACGTCTGCCTCTGCCTCGATGCGACGCTTGTTCTTGCCTCGCTGGACGACGGCGAACGAGCCGTGCCGATTGACGAGTTTCTGATCGGGCCGCTCGAGACCGCACTTCGCGACGACGAGCTTTTGGTCGAGATCAACTTTCCCGCCTCCAAGGTTCACGGCGTCGGCAGTGCTTACAAGAAGTACGGCGGGACCGTTGACGGCTTGCCGATCGTCGGCATCGCTGCACTGATCGAGGTTGACGAGGCAGGGATCTGCTCGGATGCCCGCTTCAGCGTCGGCGGCACTCTGCCGACCGCCCAGCGATTCGACGGCGTTGGCGACGTTCTGTGCGGCCGGCCGGCAACGCCCGAGGCGTTTGCCGAGGCCGCAAGCGCGGCAGCCAACGCAATCGAGACGCAAACGGACCACCTCGCCAGCGCCCACTATCGCCAAGTGCTGATCCGCACGCTGGGCCGCGATGTATTGGCCGAGGCCCACGCCCGCGCGACGGGAGGGTGACGCCGTGGAGAAGACGATCACCGTCACCGTCAACGGCACGCCCTATACGCGAACCGTGCCGCTCCGCCTCCTTCTCGTCGATTTCATCCGCGACGAGTGCGGCCTCACGGGTACGCATATCGGTTGCACCTACGAAGGGCGCTGCGGCGCATGCACGGTGCAGATTGAAGGACGCGCTCACAAGTCCTGCATGAAGCTCGCGGTGCAAGCCGACGGCAAGGAGGTCACCACGATCGAGGGCCTCGGCAACCGGGACAACCTGCACCGCTTGAAGCAGGCGTTCAGCCGCTATCACGCGCTGCAGTGCGGATTCTGCACGAGCGGGATTCTGATGAACGCGGTCGATTTCTTGAACGAGAACATCAACCCGACCGAAGAGGAGGTGCGCCGCGCCCTGGTCGGTAACCTCTGCCGCTGCACCGGCTACAGCCACATCGTCGAGGCCATCCTCGCCGCTTCCGCCACGCGCCACGGCCTGAAGCCCGTCCCGCCGCCGGCCGAGACCGAGCCTCCACCGTGAGCGCGGCCGTCGAAACGGGCTGGATCGGCCGCTCGCTGGAGCGGCGCGAGGACGCGCGCCTGCTCACCGGGCGCGGCGAATACTTGGCCGATGTCCGAGTGTCCGATTGCCTCCACCTCTGCTTCGTCCGCTCCAGCCACGCGCACGCCAGGATCAAGGACATCCGTCTCGACGCGGCGCTCGCCATGCCGGGCGCGGTGGGCGCGATCACCGGCGCCGAACTCTCGCAGGAGATACAGGGCCAGAAGATCCCGGTGCTGATCCCCGCCTTCCCCGCCAAGTATCGGCAGTACTGGCCGCTCGCGGTGGACGAGGTGTACTGGCACGGCGAGCCCCTCGCCGCCGTCGTGGCGGAAGACAAGTACGTCGCCGAAGACGCCGCCGCCGCCGTGGAGGTCGACTACGAGCCGCTCCCCGTGGTTACCGACGCCGAGGCCGCGCTCCGCGATGGCGCGCCGCGCGTCTACGACGACTGGGACAGCAACGAGATTTTTGGCACCAGCTACACCGGCGGCTTCGAGCCGGACGAGATCGTGAAGAACGACGCCGAGGTCGAGGCGCTGTTCGCCGAGGCCGACGCGGTGTTCAGGCAACGCTTCCGGACCCAGCGCTGCGGTGTCTGCCCGATCGAGACGAGGGGCGCGCTCGCGACCTGGAGCGAGACCGACGGGCTCACCGTCCACCTGACGACGCAGCGCCCTCACATCGAGCGCCTCGCCCTTGCCGACCTCCTGGAACTCTCCACCGCCGAGGTTCGGGTCGTCGCGCCGCGTGACCAGGGCGGCGGCTTCGGGGTCAAGGCGCCCTTCTATCGCGAGCATGTCGTGGTCTGTCATCTCGCGCGCAAGCTCGGGCGGCCGGTGCGCTGGATCGAGACGCGCGAAGAGCACCTGATGACGGTCAGTCAGGAGCGCGACCAGATTCACGATCTCGAAATCGCGGCGGACAGGGAGGGCCGCATCCTCGCGCTCCGCAATCGCGGCATCGGCGACGTGGGCGACGGGCGCCAGGGCGTCTATTGGGGTTTCGTCATGCCCTCGCTCGGCTCGGTCATGCTGCCCAACGCCTATGCCATCGAGCGCGCCGACATCAAGCTGCGCTGCGCGGTCACCAACAAGACCTGCGTCAGCCCATCGCGTTCGTTCGGGGCGCTGCCGACGCGCTTCGCGCTGGAACGCGGCCTCGACATGCTGGCGCGGAAGCTCGGCATGGAGACCGCCGCCCTCAAGCGCAAGAACCTGGTCAGCGAGTTTCCCTTCACCAGCGTGACCGGGGTGCATCACGACAGCGGCAACTATGTGAAGGCCTGGGATACGCTGATCGACAAGGTCGATCTCACCGGCTTCCGCACGCTGCAGGAAGAGGCCCGCGCCGAAGGGCGCTACATCGGGGTCGGCTTCGCCTGCGGTGCCGAGTTCTCCGGCATTCCGTCGGACGTGCTGGTGCCGCTGGAGAACCAGCCCGGCTACGGCGTCGTCACCATGCGAATCGACCCGCGCGGCAAGGTCGCGATCCACGAGGGCGACGCACCGCAGGGCCAGAGCCACGAGACCACGATGGCGCAGGTCGCCGCAGACGCCTTCGGCATTCACCCGGACGACGTGAGCGTACGCCACGGCGATACCGGCACGACGCCGCTCAGCTCCGGCACCATCGGCGCGCGCGGGGCGTCCTACACCGTCGCCGCGATCGCGGAGGCTGCGACGGCGCTCAAGGCCAAGATGGCGCGCTACATGATCCACGATCATGGGCTGGACGGCGCAACCCCCGACGATTTCAGCTTTACGGACGGCGCCGTCGTTTACGAAAAGGACGGCAACATTCGCCGCGAATTCGCAGCGTTGGCGGATCGCATCGTCATGGGCTCGATCAACCTGCCGCCCGGCGAGGACCCAGGGCTCGAGCACACGGCCTATTTCGAGGCGCCCAAGCCCATGATCTGCTTCACCGCGCAGGCCGCCAAGGTCGAGGTCGATATCGAGACCGGGCAGTTCACGATCCTCGACTACGCCACCTGCGAGGATGTGGGCACGGTCATCAACCCTATCGTCGTCGAGGGTCAAGTCCAGGGCGGCGTGGTTCAGGGCATGTCCAACGCCATGTTCGAGGAGTTCCTCTACGACGAGAACGGCCAGCAGTTGACGGCGGATTTCGAGAATTATCGCCTCGCTTCCGCGGCGGATGTTCCGACCGTGACGGTCGGCCACTCGCCGACGCCTTGCCCCGACCACCCCTTGGGCGTTCGCGCCGTGGGCGAGGGCCGGCCGGGGCCCGTGCCCGGCGCGATCGCCAACGCCATCTGCGACGCTCTCGCGCCCTTCGGCGTCGAGATCACGACGCTGCCGCTCAAGCCGGAGATGATTCTCGCCTTGATCGAGGCTGGCCGCGCCGGTAACGGTGGATAGCTGCGCCGGCAACCGGGGCAGCCGGCGTCAGGAGAGTTCATGAGCCTGCGAATCGCCATCGATACCGGGGGAACGTTCACGGACGTCATCGCGATCGATGAGACAACGGGCGAGCAGCTTGCCATCAAGACGCCGAGCACGCCTGACGACCCCAGCCGCGGCCTGATCAACGGGATTCAGGAGGTCGTCGGCACGAGCGATGCGCAACTAAGTCAAATCCTGCACGGCACGACGACGGCGACCAACGCCGTGCTGGAGCACCGATTCGAAGGCCTCGGTTTGCTCGTGACCGCCGGCTTTCGCCATATCATCGAGATCGCGCGCCAGTCCGTGCCCGACGGCTACGGCAACTCCTTCTTCTGGGTGAAGCCACCCCGCCTCGTGCCGCTTCATCTGGTCCAGGAAGTGACGGAGCGCATGAGCTATGACGGCTCCGTCATGACGCCTCTCGACGAGAGGAGCGTGATCGAAGCGGTGGACCATCTCGTCGATTTCGGCGTCACGCGCATCGCCGTCTGTCTGCTCCATTCCTATGCGAACCCGGCGCATGAACAACGTGTCGGCGCGATCATCGAAGAGCACTTCCCCGACACGTTCGTGTCGCTGTCGTCGGTCGTCCTGCCGGAATACCGCGAGTACGAACGTGCGATGACCACGCTGATCGACGTGATGGTGAAGCCCTACTGCCAGACCTATCTAGGACGTGCCCGCGACAGGATCGCCGAAGAGTCCGGCGACAAGCCCTTCCTGATCATGCAGTCCAACGGCGGCATCGTCTCCAGCGAGGCTGCCGGTGAGAAGCCGGTGACGATGCTGCTCTCGGGCCCTGCGGGGGGCGTGCTCGGGGCCACCCACATGGCGAGCCTCGCCGGGTACAACGATATCCTGACGCTCGATGTCGGTGGCACGTCCACCGATGTCTCGCTCGTGCGCGGGCTCACGCCGCAACTCTCGACGCACGCCACCATCGAGCACTACCCGGTCAAGACACCCATGCTCGATGTCGTGGCCGTCGGCGCGGGCGGTGGCTCCCTTGCGTGGATCGATCCCTACGGTGCGCTCAAGGTCGGACCGCAAAGCGCGGGCGCCGATCCTGGCCCGATCTGCTACCGGCGGGGCGGAACCGGGCCGACGGTGACCGACGCGGGCGTCGTGCTAGGGCGCCTGCCCGGTGCGCTGATCGGTGGCGGCCTCAAGCTCGATGTCGATGCCGCGAGGGACGCCTTCGAGGCGCTGGGTCGCGATCTCGACCTTTCGGCGGAGGAAGCCGCCGCCGGCGTGCTCGAAATCGCTGCATCCAACCAGGTCCAGGGCATTCGCAAGGTGACAACGACGCGCGGCCTCGACCCCGGCGACTACGCGATGATCGCCTTCGGCGGCGCCGGCGGGCTCTTCGCCGCCGACGTGGCCGACTTCCTCGGGATCAAGGTCGCGGTCTCCCCGCCCAATCCGGGCAACCTTTCCGCCTTCGGCCTGCACGTCTGCGACATCAAGCGCGACTACGTGCGCACGCTGGTGCGCCAGCAGTCGACCGCCACCGTCGATGAGCTTGAAGGGCTGTGGGCCGATCTCGAAAAGCTGGGTTGCGACGAGATCGCGGCCGAGGGCGTGGCGCGCGAGGCGATCGTGCTCGAACGGAGCGCCGACGTCCGCTACGTCGGCGAAGGCCACGAGGTGCTGGTCGCGATCCCGGCCGGCCTCTCGGGTAGCGAGGCTGTCGAGCACATGTGGACGGCGTTTCACCGGGTCCATGACGACACCTTCGGCTTCCACTACGAGGACAGCCAGGATGTCGAGGTCGTCAGCCTGCGCGTGCAGGCGATCGGGCGCATGCACCGCCCCTCCGTGCGCGCGATCGAGCCGGGATCGGAGGATGCAGGTCCGGCCGGTGTGCGCGATGTCTATTGGCGCAGCCGGGGCTGGGTATCCTGCCCCATCTGGCGCCGGGAGAGCCTGTCCCGCGGCTTTACCACGCGAGGGCCGGGTATCATCGAGGAGTACGGCTCGACCCTCGTGGTGCCCGAGGGCTGGGCCCTCAGAAACGATGATTACGGCAACCTCATTCTGGAGAAAGTGGCATGAGCGCAGTCACGGCCAAGGACGCAGGACCGCCGCTCGGCCCGATCGAGCTCGAGGTCATTACCGGTACGATCCGCACTGCCGAGCTCGAGATCGAGGCGGCGGTCGAGCGAACCGCACGCTCGCCGATGATCCGGGACCAGCACGATTACCGCGTCGCGCTCTTCGATGCGAAGGGGCGCAAGCTGACCGGGCGGTCTTATGCGGCCCTAGTCGAGCCGGTGTTCGAGTACTTCGACGAGGGTGACATCCACCCCGGCGACATCTTTTTCTGGAACGATCCCTACAACAGCGCCGGCGGGATCGGCCACATTCCCGATCTCTGCACGACCATCCCCATCTTCTACGGCGACCGGCTGATCGGGTTCAGCCAGGTTTTTGGGCACCACGACGACGTAGGCGGCTCGGTCCCCGGCAGCCTGCCGGCCGATGCGACCGACATGTGGACGGAAGGGTTGGTGGTGCCGCCCATCAAGATTTACGAACGTGGGAAGATCAACGAGGCGGTCTTCAAGATCATTTCGCGCAACTCGCGCCTTTCGGAGCATCTGCGCGGCGATCTCGATGCCGAAATCGGCGCCGCACGGCTCGGCAGCCAGCGCATCGTGGCGCTAGCGGAACGCTACGGCGTGGCGGCGCTGGAGGCCGCCTACGACGCCATCATCGAGAACTGCGCGGAGACCATTCGCCGCGAGTTGCTCCCCATGATTCGGGACGGCGTCTATTCCTGGGAGGACTACATCGAGGACGACGGCGTCGAGGGGCCGCAGATGCACACGCTGCGCCTGACGATGACCAAGACCGCCGACAAGATCGTCCTCGACTTCACCGGCACCTCGAAGGAGGCGAAGGGGCCGATCAACTGGCCCATCGACTACGCGGACGGAAAGTTCGCCCGCAAGTGGATGGGGCCGGTGCTCCGCTCGCTCGCGGCGACGCCCGAGCGGGCGGCCGAGATCGACATGAACGAAGGCGTGCTGGACGTCATCGAGCTGAAGTTCCCGCCCAAGGGAACGCTGGTGACGCCGAGCTTCGGCAAGGCCACAGGCCTGCGCTTCTTCCCCCTGCTGCGCTCGCTCGGGATCTTCGCGGCACTGCTGGCCAAGGCGACCGGCGGACGCATGCCGGCCGACCACGAGACGATCCGAATCTGGGGCCTGCACGGCGGACGCATCGGCCTCGATTTCTTCTTGTTCCGCGAAGTGCTCGGCGGCGGTGGGCCGGGGCGTCCCTGGGCGGACGGCAGCGACGTGGTTCACGTGGTGCCGAATTCGCGCAACCTGCCGGCGGAATTCTCTGAGACCCGCTACCCCGTCATCGTCGAACGCCTGGGCCTCGCCACGGATTCGGGCGGAGCGGGCTGCCGGCGCGGCGGTTTCGGCTACGACAAGCGCGTGCGCGCGCTCGAAGACTGCGAGGCGCTTTCCAACGCCGACCGCGCGATGATCAACACCTACGGCGTCAACGGCGGCAAGTACGGCGGCACTTACAGCCTGGAGATCGACAAGCCGGACGGCACACAGCGCAAGCTCGCCGGCATGGAGGACCGCGTCCCCGTCGCCGGCGGCTCGACCATCAGGATCCGCACGACGGGCGGCGGCGGCTGGGGAGACCCGCTGGCGCGCGAACCCGAGATGGTGTGCTACGACGTGCAGTGCGGCCTGGTTTCGGAGCAGGCGGCGCGCGACGACTACGGGGTCGTGCTCGGGCGCGAGGGCCGGCGCTACACGGTGGACCAGGCGGAGACCGATCGCTTGCGGGCGCGCATACGGGCCGAACGTGGACCACTCCCCATGTTCAGTCGCGGGCCTTACTTCGAGGAGATGAAGCGCAGCAGGGGAATTGCGCGCCCAGAGGGCCACGACGACCCGGACGACGGTTGGTTCGCCGCCGAAGCGGTCCAGGAGGCCGCAGAGTGAAGCCTGCGCTCTTCGCGTACGCGGCGCCGCAAAGCGTCGAGGAGGCGCTTGAGGTTCTGGCGGGCGACGAGATGGCGCGTCCGCTGGCGGGCGGACAGAGCCTGATCCCGACCATGAACTTCCGCATCGCCGCGCCCTCGACGCTGGTGGACCTCCGCAGGATCGGTGCGCTCAGCGCTCACGCGGTCGAAGGCGACGTGATCCGGGTGGGCGCGATGACCCGCCAGCGGGACCTCGAACGCGACAGTGAGGTCCGACGAGCGAACCCTCTGGTTGCGGAAGTCCTGGGCAATGTCGCGCACATCGTCATCCGCAATCGCGGCACGGTGGGCGGCAGCATCGCCCACGCCGACGCCGCGGCGGAACTCCCCTGCATGCTGGTGGCGACGGGCGGCGCGGTGGTGGCGCGCAGCGTCGGGAGCGAACGGACCATCGCCGCCGATGACTTCTTCCTGTTTCACATGACGACAGCGCTGAATGCGGGCGAGCTGCTGACGGAGGTGCGCATACCGGCCCTTCCTTCCCGCACCGGTTACGCGTTTCAGGAGGTCGCGCGCCGCCACGGCGACTATGCGTTGGCCGGGGTCTGCGCACTGGTGACACTGAAGGACGGCGTCTGCAGCGCCGTGCGTCTCGCCGCCTGCGGGGTCGGCTTGAAACCCACGCGCCTCGCCGAGGCCGAGGCCGCGCTGCTGGGCGCCCCGCCGGAGGGGGCGGCCCTTGCACGAGCCGCCGAAGCGGCGCGCGACTATGCGACGGCGGCCGACGACCGCCAGGCCAGCGCGGACTACCGCAGGGACCTTGCCGCGGCATTGGTCCGGCGCACCGTCACGAAGGCCGCCGAGCGCGCGCGGGAGCGAGCGTGATGGCGAGATCGGCTGGATACGGGACGCCGCCCCGCCAGTCCTCCGATCCGCGTGTCGCCGTGTCGATGACCGTCAACGGCGAGCGGGTCGAGCGCGAGGTCAGCCCTCGTATGCTGCTGAGCGACTTCATCCGCCATGAGCTGCGCCTGACGGGAACCCACGTCGGCTGCGAGCATGGGGTCTGCGGCTGCTGCACGGTGATCATCGACGGAAAGGCCGGGCGGTCCTGCCTCGCCTTCGCGGTCCAGGCCGACGGCGCCGACATTCGCACGATCGAGAGCGTCGCCGCGCCCGACGGCTCACTTCATCCCGTCCAGCAGGCCTTTCGCGAATGCCACGGGCTGCAATGCGGCTACTGCACGCCGGGCTTCGTCATGTCGATCGTGGATTACCTCGAAGACAATCCCGATCCGGACCTTTCGGAGGACGCGATTCGCGAGGTCCTTTCGGGCAACCTGTGCCGCTGCACGGGCTACAAGAACATCGTGGCCGCCTTCCGCCGGAGCGCGGAACTGATGCGCGGCTCGCGATAGAGAAACGGAGACCCCGGACGTGTCGACGCGCCAGTTTGGCGAACCAATCGCACGCAACGCCGATGCCGCCCTCCTGCGCGGCGAGGGAAGCTTCATCGACGACATCGATCTTCCCAGCGCGCTCCACGCGGCGTTCGCCCGCAGCATGGTCGCCAGAGCGAAGATCCGCGCAATCGACATCAGCACGGCGGAAGCGCTCGACGGTGTGGTCAAGGTCTACACCTGCGACAATATCGGCGCGCTCGATGCCGAGCTTCCCCTGCTGATTCCGGCGCCCGACCTCACCCATCCGAAGACCCAGCGCCCGCTCGCTCGCGACGACGTGTTCTATGTCGGGCAGTGCATTGCGATGGTGGTGGCGGTCGACCGCTACGTTGCCGAGGATGCTGTCCGCTTGATCGACATCGATTACGACCCCTTGCCGGTCGAGATGGACCTCGAAAAGGCGGTCGCGGACGATGCGCCGCGCATACATCCGGACGTGCCCAACAACACCGCCGGCAGGTTCCGCGTCGAGACCGGAGATACCGACGCGGCGTTCGCGAAAGCCGAGCACATCACGCGGGTCAAGATCCGGCTTGAGCGCAGCACCGCAGCGCCGCTGGAATGCCGCGCCATCGCGGCGCGTTGGGAGGCCGTGACCGGCGAGCTCACGGTCTGGGACGGCACCCAGGCGACGCTATCGGTGCGTGGCGGCTTGGCCTCCCTGTTCCAAATCGACGAGGACAAGGTACGCGTCATCGCGCCCAACGTAGGCGGCGGCTTCGGCCAGAAGATCATGATGTTCCACCCCGACGAGGTGCTGGTGCCGTTGGCCTCGATGGAACTGGGGCGCCCGGTCAAGTACATCGAGGACAGGGTCGAAAACTTCATCGGCGCCTCCCAGGAGCGCACGCAGATCCACACCCTCGAAATCGCGGCCACGAAGGACGGCCGCGTGATCGGCCTCAAGGACGACTTCCTGCACGACACTGGGGCGTTCATCCCCTACGGAATCGCCGTTGCCCACGTGAGCTCGACGTCGATCGCGGGCCCCTATCGTGTCCCTAATTTCCGGGTCACCTTTCGCCCGGTCTATCTGCCGATGGTGCAAGTGACTCCCTACCGCGGCTGCGGACGGCCGCACGCCTGCTACGCCATCGAGCGCGCCATGGATCAGCTGGCGGACGAGCTCGGCCTCGACCGCTTCGAGGTCCGCCGGCGTAATTTCATCGGGCGGCACGAGTTTCCCTATCCGCGCAAGGGACTGATCTTCGCCGACGGTCTGCAGGTGATCTACGACAGCGGGGCCTACGAGGAGGCGCTCGAGAAGTTAAGGCAGACGATCGATGTCGAGGGCTTCCGCGCGGAGCAAGCGACTGCCCGGGAGGACGGGCGATACCTCGGACTCGGGTTCGGGTTCTACGTGGAGGGAACGGGGCTCGGCCCCTACGAGGGCGGGCACATCAAGATTCACCCGATCACCGGCAAGGTCTACGTCAACACCGGGCTGACCGACCAGGGCCAGGGTCACGAGACGGTCTTCGCCCAAATTGCCGCCGAGCAGACGGGAGCGCGCGTCGAGGACGTGATCGTCGTTGAGGGCGACACCGGAGCGTTCGAATGGGGGGTTGCGACCTTCGCGAGCCGCGCCGCCGTGTGCAGCGGCAGCGCGATCCATATGGCCGCGGTGAAGGCGCGCGCCCAGATCGTCGAGGCGGCAGCCAACATGATGGAGTGTAGCCAGTCGGATATCGAGCTGCGCGAGGGCGCGGCGTGGGTGAAGGGAACCGACCGACGGGCGACGCTGGCGGAGATCGCGACCGCAACCAATCCGCTCCGCTACGCCTTCAACGAGCCCTCCAAGAGCGCCACGCAGTTCGCCCCGGCGAGCCGTCACGACGGGCCGCCGCTTGCCGAAGGCAGGACTCCGGGGATCGAGGCGACCGACTACTACAGCCCGCCCCATGCGACCTGGGCCTTCGGCGCCCACGCAGCCGTGATCGAGGTCGATCCCGAACTCTGCACGATCGAGGTCAAGCGCTACATCTGCATTCACGACTGCGGGCGGATGATCAACCCGACGATCGTGGACGGCCAGGTGATGGGCGGGATCGCCCAAGGCGTGGGCGGCGCGTTCTACGAGCGCTGCGAGTTCGACGAGGGGGGAACTCCGCTCAACGCCAATTTCATGGACTTCCTGATGCCCTACGCGACCGAAGTGCCCAACGCGGAGATCATGCACTCGGAGACGCCGACGCCGCTCAACCCGCTCGGCGTCAAGGGTGTCGGCGAAGCCGGCACCATCCCGGTCGCCCAGGTGTATGCGTCAGCAGTGGAAGATGCGTTGCAACCCTTCGGGATTGCGCCGATCCGCGAGGCGCCGCTCACGCCCGACGCGATCCATCGGATGCTCAAGCAGGCGCGTACTTCTTAGGTGGTGCGTCCAAGCAGCGCTGCGACCAGGCGTCTGAACCACGCCACCACGACGATACGCGTGAGCTGAGAGCCCGCGATGGCCTGGGGCGGGTCTTGGGCACCCGCACTGTCATCCGCCTCGTCGCCGTCGCGCGCGAGCTTGTTGCGGAGACGCTCTGCAAACTGCGCGGTGAGGTGGTCAGCCACGTCCTGAACGATCCCGCTGCGGCCAATCTGCGCGAGCGCGCCGGAAAGCTTGATGTCGCCCGAGAGCCTGACGAACGATCCGCCGTCTTGCTCCTGAATTTGGTAGGCAATGCTCGCCTTCGCACGGTTGCCGCCCCGGCGGTCGATGCCCGAGGCTTCGATCCTGGCGGTGCGGGCCTCATGGTCCGTCTCGGCGATGGTGGCCTCGCCTTCGAAAGCGGCCGTCACGGGCCCGAGCTTGACCGTGACCTTGCCCTGGTAGGTCGCCTCGCCGGTCTGGCCCAGAAGCTCCGTGCCCGGCATGCAGGTCACGACCTCGGGTACGTCCTGGAAGAAATCCCAGACCCGATTGGCAGGCTGGTCGATACTGAACGACGCTTCGATGTCCGGCACGGCGTGGTCTTGCGCGGCTGCTGTGCCCTGAAGCTAGGCCAAGTGTTGGCGCGGCGAAACCTTTCCCAAGCAGCCTAGTGCGGGCTCACGATCGCCTAGACGACGACCGCGGCACCAGCTTCGGCGGGACCGACGTTGCTGCGGAAGGCGGCGAAGAGCTCGCGCCCGATGCCGCTGGCGTTGGCCGAAAGATCGGCCTTTGCCGGCGCGCGCGCGGCGAATTCCGCCGGATCGCCCAGCACGTCGAGCCGGCCCGCCACAGCGTCGAGCCGGAGCACGTCGCCATCGCGCACCCGCGCGATCGCCCCGCCCGCCGCGGCCTCGGGCGTGACGTGGATGGCCGCCGGTACCTTGCCCGAAGCGCCGGACATGCGCCCGTCGGTGACCAGCGCCACACGGAAGCCCTTGTCCTGCACGGAACCCAAGACCGGCGTCAGCGCGTGCAGCTCCGGCATGCCGTTGGCCTGCGGGCCCTGGAAGCGCAGCACGCAGACGAAATCGCGCTCGAGCGCGCCGTCGCGGAACGCGGCTTTGATCTCCTCCTGATCGTGGAACACGAGGGTCGGGGCCTCGATGACGTGGTGCTCCGGCTTGACCGCCGAGGTCTTGATCACCGCCTGGCCGAGGTTGCCGGTCAACACGGTGAGCCCTCCGGTGCGCTGGAACGGATCGGCTGCGGGGCGGAGGATCTTCTCGTTCAGGCTCGCGCGCGTGCCCTCGCGCCAAGCGAGCCCGTCGTCGCCAAGCGCCGGCTCCTCGGTGTAGCGCGCCAGTCCGTCGCCGGCGACGGTGCGGACGTCGTCGTGTAACAGCCCGGCCTCCAGCAGCTCGCCGATCATGAAGCCGAGCCCGCCGGCGGCGTGGAAGTGATTCACGTCGGCGAGGCCATTGGGATAGACCCGCGCCATCAGCGGCGTGACGGCGGAAAGCGCCGCCATGTCTCCCCACTCGATCAGCACGCCGGCGGCACGGGCCATCGCGACGAGGTGCAGGGTCAGATTGGTCGAGCCGCCCGTGGCGTGCAGGCCAACCATGCCGTTGACGAAGGCGCGCTCGTCGAGCACGGCGCTAACGGGCGTGTAGGAGTTGCCGTTCGCGGTGATCTCCAACGCCCGCCGCGCCGCCGCTTGCGTGAGCGCCTCGCGCAGCGGTGTGCCGGGATTGACGAAGCTCGCGCCCGGCAGGTGCAGGCCCATGAACTCCATCAGCATCTGGTTCGAGTTCGCCGTGCCGTAGAACGTGCAGGTGCCGGGGCCGTGATATGAGGCCATCTCGGCGGCCATCAGCTCGTCCCGGCCGATCTCGCCACGGGCGAAGCGCTGGCGCACGGCGGCCTTCTGGTCGTTGGGCAAGCCCGAGGTCATCGGCCCCGCCGGCGCGAAGATCGCCGGGATATGGCCGAAGGTGGCTGCCGCGATCACGAGGCCGGGGACGATCTTGTCGCAGACGCCGAGGAAGATCGCGGCGTCGAAGCAGTTGTGCGAGAGCGCCACGCCCGCCGCGAGCGCGATCACATCACGGCTGAAGAGCGAGAGCTCCATGCCGGGCTGGCCCTGGGTGACGCCGTCGCACATCGCCGGCACGCCGCCGGCGACCTGGGCGGTGCCACCGGCCTGCCTGGCCGCCTCACGGATCAGCGCAGGATAGCCCTCGAACGGCTGGTGGGCCGAGAGCATGTCATTGTAGGCAGTGACGATACCGATGTTGCCGGCGGTGCCCTCGGCCTGACGCGATTTGTCTGTATCAGGGCTCGCGGCGAAGGCGTGCGCGAGGTTGCCGCAGGAGAGATGCGCGCGCGCGGGCCCGGCGTCAGCAGCACGGGCCATGCGCTCGAGATAGTCGGTGCGGGCGGTCCGGCTTCGTGCGCGGATCCGCTCGGTCACCTGGTGCACGGTATCGTTCAGTGGCATCGGGCTCTCCCGATCGTTGCCTCACGGTGCCCAGTAAACGGTCGCGGGGGTCGGTGCGTCGAGGACCAGCCGGACCGGGGCGTCCACAGGGCCGGCCGCAGCCCGAGCCCGTTCGAGAGCCGCGCGCTTCTCTGCGCCGTGGATCAATAGGAAGCAGCGGCCCGCCCCGGTCAGCGCCGGCGTGGTGAGCGTGATGCGCGCCTCCGGCGCACCGGGGGCGTTGAGCCGAAGGGCCGGGGCGCCGCAGTCCGCCGAAAGCGCCTCGTCCAGGCGGTCGGCACCGGGGAAGAGCGAGGCGATGTGCGTATCCTCCCCCATCCCCAGCACGCAGGCATCGAGCGGCAGGAGGGTCGAGAGCACCTGCTCGTCGTCGAGCGCCACGAACTGTGCCGCACGGGCCGGGCCGGCAAACAGCGTTTCATCGAGCAAGCGCCGGTTCGAGCCTGGATGATCGGCGCGGACGCAGCGCTCGTCGGTGAGCGTCACCGCTACGGCCTCCCAGTCGAGCGCATGGTCGCCGAGGGCGGTCAGGAACGCGGCCGGCGTGGTGCCACCCGGCACCGCCAGCGTGGCCCGGTCCCTGCCTCCAATCGCCTTCTCCAGCACCGCCGCGACCTCATCAGCCAGAAGGCGGGCCAGCGCGCCCGGATCCGCGGCCTCGACGATCCGCGTCACGCCGCGAGCGAGCGCCAGCGCCGGCCGTCGCGATGCATCAGCATCAGCGCATCCTCAGGGCCCGACGAATAGCTGTCGTAGGGCTGCGGCCGCTCGGGCGCGGTCTCCGCCGCCGCGATGATCGGATCGATCCAGCGCCAGGCCGCCTCCACCTCGTCACCGCGCATGAACAGCGTCTGGTCGCCGCGGATCACGTCCATCACCAGCCGCTCGTAGGCGTCCGGCATGCTCAACCCGTCGGCACCCAGGGTCTCGGCAAAGGTCATGTCGAGCGGCACCTCGCAGAGCCGCATGCCGCCGGGGCCTGGCTCCTTGATCGTCAGTCTCAGCGTGATCCCCTCGTCTGGCTGTAGTCTGATCGCCAGCACGTTGGGGCCGGTGCTGCCCGCGCTCGCGGGGAAGATCGAATGCGGGGCGTCCTTGAAGACGACGGCGATCTCCGACATCCGCGTCCGCAGCCGCTTGCCGGTGCGCAGGTAGAACGGCGCCCCGTTCCAGCGCCAGTTGGCGATCTCCGCCTTGATCGCCACGAAGCTCTCGGTGCGCGATCGGGGATTCTCCGCGTCTTCGAGGTAGCCCGTCTCGCCGTTGATGCCGAGATACTGGCCGCGCACCACGTCGCCGAGCCCCTCCAGCGGCTTCAGGCTGCGCAGCACCTTGAGCTTCTCGTCGCGCAGCGCGTCCGGCTCGAAATGCGCCGGCGGCTCCATGGCGATGAGGCAAAGCAGTTGCAGAAGGTGGTTCTGCATCATGTCCCGCAGCGCGCCGTTCTCATCGTAGTAGGCGCCCCGGCCGCCGACGCCGACCCGCTCGGCGACGGTGATCTGCACGTGATCGACATGGCGCGCGTTCCAGATCGGCTCGAACAGGGCGTTGGCGAAGCGCAGCGCCATCAGGTTCTGCACCGTCTCCTTCCCGAGATAGTGGTCGATCCGGTAGATCTGGCGCTCCTCGAACAGCGTTGCGAGCCGGCGGTTCAGCACCTGCGCGCTCTGGAGATCGCGGCCGAGCGGCTTCTCGACCACCAGTCGCGTGTCGGGCGTGCGGCAGCCGCTCCGCGCCACCCGTTCGCTGATTGGTCCGAAGAGGTGCGGAAACACCGAGAGATAGAAGATCCGCATGCGCTCAGAGCCCTCGAGCCGATCGGCCAGCGAGGTCCAGCCGCCCTCGCCCTCCGCATCGACGTGCACGTAGTCGAGCATGTCGAGGAAGGCCGCGGCCCGATCGGGATCGAGCGCGCCCGGACCCGCATGCTCCTTGAGCGACGCCTCGGCCATGCGGCGATAACCGTCGGCGTCGAGCACTCTGCGGCCGACGGCGACGATCCTCGAACCGGGCTGCGCCTGCCCGGCAAGCATGCGGCGATAGAGCGCGGGCAGCAGCTTGCGCCGCGCCAGGTCGCCAGTGCCGCCGAAGACCACGAGATCGAACGGCTCGACCGGAATGACTCGAGAAACCATGATAAGTCCACCTCCAGCCAGCCTAGAGACGGCGCCACTGAGAGGAGCATCCCCGCTTCACTAACCGATCAAGAGAATATCGCCTTCAAAGCTCATGGCGCCATGGCGGGTTCGCACCGGCGCGGGAAACGGTGACCCCTGCGACCCGAGTGCCGAAGCGCAGGGCTTCGCCTATCGGGTCGCGCTCGATGGCGGCCAGCGATGCCTTGATGAGCAGCCCGAGCTCCGCGAGCTTGGCCAGCACGCCCGCATTGAACGTATCGCCCGCGCCGATGGTGTCGACGACGTCAACGCGGTCGACCGGAACCGAGACCTCGGTGCCGTCCTTGAGGAAGGCGGTGGCACCGCTGCCGCTGCGCGTCAGGATCACGACGGACGGCCCGGCCTGGCGCACGAAATCGAGTTTCTCGAACAGCGACTGCGGGCCGGGATAGATCCAGTTCAGATCCTCGTCCGAGACTTTCACGATGTCCGACAGCGCGATCATCTGATCCAGACGGTCGCGGTATCGCCTGATGTCCCGGATGAAGCTCGGGCGGATGTTCGGGTCCAGCATGACCACGCGGGCCGCGGCTTCGCGCTTCAGCAGCGCGGCATAGGCCTCGGCACCCGGCTCGAAGACCAGGCTGATGCCGCCGAAGTAGAGCGTGCTGACTTCGTCGGGCAGCGGGGGCATGTCGGCCCGGTCGAGCATCCGCCCGGCCGAGTTCTCGTCGTAGAACAGGTAGGAGGCCTGGCCGTCCGTGATCTGGACGAACGCGAGTGTGGTGGGCCGGTCGGAGGTGACGACGAGCGATGTGTCGACATGGTTCGCGTGAAGCGATGCGGTCAAGTGCTGGCCGAACAGATCGGAGGAAAGCCCGGTCAGCATTCCGGTCTGCACGCCTAGACGTCCGAGCGCGATCGCGGTGTTGAAGACCGAGCCGCCGACGTGGGGCACGTAGCCCTCCTGCCCCGCCTCGGTCGGAGTCGGGATCATGTCGATCAGCGCTTCGCCGCAGCAAAGGAGCATCGAATCACGCCTCCACGCCGTCGAAGGACTGGTGCAGGGCTTCGCGCGGACCCCTGGATGTTGTCAAGCGTGGAACATTGACCCCCTAAAGCCTAGCCACCTCAACACGTTAGAACGCCTATCGGCGCCATTCCCCCGCGCTGAACAACTAGCACTGGAGAACAGCAGCGGGCTGGGGTCCAGGTGGCCACCATACCACGAATTTCTGAGGCAAACTGAGGGACGCAGAACTGAAAAATCACGAAAAATCATGGTTAATCAATAAATTATAGAATATGAGTGGCGGATGGGGTGGGATTCGAACCCACGAGGGACTCGCGCCCCTGCCGGTTTTCAAGACCGGTGCCTTCGACCACTCGGCCACCCATCCGCAGCAAGATATCGTCAGACTAACCCAATTTTCTCATCACGATCCCGGCTTGTGTTCAAGCTGGAAAAGCTGCTCGATAGCGTCTTGGCCCATTGGCGCCCTTCTGTGCTATAGGGCGCGCGAAGTTTCTCCGCTTCCGGAGGGACTCACGAACCAGAGACATACCGGAGACGCGCGGGCGTGGCGGAATTGGTAGACGCGCGTGGTTTAGGACCACGTGGCTCAGGCCGTGGGGGTTCGAATCCCTTCGCCCGCACCATCGCCGATGCCGCTCGCGCCCGAGGCCCGATCGGGCGCCCGCCGGCCATGCGGAGTACGACATGAGCGCAGGATTATGCAAGTAACGGAAACCCTCTCCGAGGGGCTGAAACGTGAGCTCAAGGTGACGGTGCCGGCGGCCGATCTCGAAGCCGATGTTGAGGGGCGGCTCGACGAGCTGCGCAAGACCATAACCATGAAGGGCTTTCGTCGCGGCAAGGTGCCGCTCTCCATCGTGCGCCGCCATTACCAGCCGCGTGTGCTCGGCGAGGTGCTGCAGCAGACCATCGAGACGCGCTCGCGCGAGGTCTTGGAGGAACGCGAGCTGCGCCCGGCCATGCAGCCCGAGATCGAGATCACGGCTTACGACGAGGGCAAGGATCTCGAGTTCACCATGGGGATGGAGGTCTTGCCGAATATCGAGCTCGGCGACTTCTCGGACCTCACCGTCACCCGACTCAAGGCCGAAGTGACCGACGAATCGGTGGAGGACGCGCTTGGCCGACTCGCAGAGGCCGAAAAGCGGTTCGAGCCGGTCGAGACGCCGAGAGCGGCACAGGAAGGCGATCAGCTTCTGGTCGACATCGCTGTCGAGGTCGATGGCGTACCGGCGCCTGAGCGGAGCGGCACGGACGTGCCGCTGGAGCTCGATGCCGAAGCACTCTTGCCCGAAATGACCGAGCAGCTCGTGGGCGCTGAGGCAGGCCAGGAACGGGAAGTGACGATGGCGCCGCCCACGCCCGAACAGGAGGCGGGAGAGCAGGATGAGCCCGCAGCAGCGGCGGAGGCCACCGTCTTCAAGATCACAGTCAAGGAGGTGCAGGAGCGGCTGCCCGTGACGGTCGACGACGCCTTCGCCGAACGCCGAGGCGCCGAAAACCTGGACGCACTGCGCGGCGTGGTACGGGAGCAGATCCAGTCGGAGTATGAGCAGGTCTCCCAGGCTCGCCTCAAGCGCTCGCTGCTCGACGTCCTCGATGAGCGCTACAAGTTCGACGTGCCGCCCGGCATGGTCGAGCGCGAGTTCGATGCCGTCTGGCAGCAAATCGAGAACGACGCCAAACGCGCCGAGTCGGAAATCGCCACAATGCTCGATCAGCCGGAAGATGAGGCGCGGGAGGAGTTTCGGCAGATCGCCGAGCGGCGCGTGCGCCTCGGCCTCCTGATCGCGGAGATCGGGGGGAGCAACGACATTACGGTCGAGCAGGAGGATCTGCTCCGCGCGGCCATGATGAGCGCGCGCGGTCATCCGGAGCCTCAGCGCCTCCTTGAATTCTACCGGAGCCAGCCAGACCAACTGGAGCGCTTCCGCCCCACGGTATTCGAGGACAAGGTCATCACATTCCTCTGTGAGCTCGCCGCGGTCTCGGATGAGTTGGTGGATGTGGAAACGCTGTTGCGCGACCCGGAGGACGACGAAAAGCCGTCGAAATCTGAAGCCGCTGCTGTCGGCGACGAAGAGTCGGCAGAGGTCGGTGAGGGCGAAAGCAGCGCGCAAGACGAGTCGGGCTGATCCGCCCCGCTGAATAAGGAGAGCGTCATGGCGGATATCGTCGAGACCTACGCCAACACCTTGGTGCCGATGGTTGTGGAGCAGACCAATCGGGGCGAGCGTGCCTACGACATCTATTCGCGGCTGCTCAAGGAGCGAATCATTTTCCTCACCGGCGGCATCGGCGACGAAGTCGCGAGCCTGGTCACCGCGCAGCTCTTGTTCCTGGAATCCGAGAATCCGACCAAGGACATCTCGGTCTACATCAACAGCCCCGGTGGCCTGGTGACGTCGGGTCTCGCGATTTACGACACGATGCAGTATGTGCGCCCAGCGGTGGCCACGCTCTGCATCGGACAAGCAGCCTCGATGGGTTCGCTCCTGCTGGCGGCCGGCGCGGAAGGGCAGCGCTTCGCTTTACCCAATGCCCGGATCATGCTGCACCAGCCGTCCGGCGGCTTTCAGGGACAGGCCACCGACATCGAGATCCACGCCAAGGAAATCTTGTTGCTGCGCCAGCGTCTCAATGAAATTTACGTGAGCCATACCGGTCAGGACCTTGCGATCATCGAAGAAAACCTGGAACGTGACAAGTTCATGACTCCCAACGAAGCCAAGGACTTCGGTATCGTGGACGATGTGGTGGCGCGGCGGCCGGAAACCCCGGACGACTCGGGAGCCAAGGGCGGCACCAAGAAGGGAAGCTAGAGTCCGCAGGTGGCTGGAGCGGGCTGCCGCGTGGTGCATCTAACCTGAAAACGTAGGCCGGGAGGCACTAGATATTGGGTCTCGAAATCACCGAATGTTCGGCCTAGACACGGGCCGGGGTGTTTGCCAACCTCACGGAGTTCTGGTTGTCTGGAGAAGAGCGTCGCGAGCTTAACGGCAGTATAGACGGGCGCGTCTCCGCAAGCGACGGCACGGAGCGGACATGAACAAGTCCAGCGGCGGCGATTCGAAGAACACGCTGTACTGCTCTTTCTGCGGGAAGAGCCAGCACGAGGTGCGCAAGCTCATCGCGGGGCCGACCGTGTTCATCTGCGACGAGTGCGTCGAGCTCTGCATGGACATCATCCGCGAGGAGCACAAGAGCGCTCGGGTCAAGAGCCGTGACGGTGTACCGACACCCTCCGAGATCTGTGAGGTATTGGCCGACTACGTGATCGGTCAGGACCACGCCAAGCGCGTGCTCTCCGTCGCCGTGCACAATCACTACAAGCGCCTTGCCCACGGCAGTAAGGGCAACGAGGTCGAGCTCGCCAAGTCGAACATTCTCCTGATCGGGCCGACCGGCTGCGGCAAGACCCTGCTCGCCCAGACGCTGGCGCGCATTCTCGACGTGCCCTTCACGATGGCCGACGCCACCACGCTGACAGAGGCCGGCTACGTCGGCGAGGACGTCGAGAACATCATCCTCAAGCTGCTCCAGGCGGCCGACTACAATGTCGAGCGGGCCCAGCGCGGCATCGTCTACCTCGACGAGGTGGACAAGATCGCACGCAAGTCGGACAACCCGTCGATCACGCGGGATGTTTCCGGCGAGGGCGTGCAGCAGGCCCTCCTCAAAATCATGGAAGGCACCGTGGCCTCCGTTCCGCCTCAAGGCGGGCGCAAGCATCCGCAGCAGGAGTTCCTGCAGGTCGACACGACCAACATCCTGTTCATTTGTGGCGGAGCCTTCTCGGGCCTGGAAAAAATCATCTCCCAGCGCGGGCGCGGCATGGCGATCGGCTTCGGTGCCGACGTGCGCGCACCGGACGAACGGAAGACCGGCGAAATCCTGCGCGAGGTCGAGCCGGAGGACCTGCTGGGCTTCGGGCTCATTCCCGAGTTCGTCGGCCGGCTGCCGGTCCTCGCCACGCTGGACGATCTCGATGATGACGCGCTGGTGGAGATTCTCGTCAAGCCAAAGAACGCGCTCGTGAAGCAATACGAGAAGCTCTTCGACATGGAGAGCGTGACGCTGGCGTTCACCGACGACGCGCTCCGCGCGGTTGCCCACAAGGCCATCGCGCGCAAGACCGGCGCACGCGGACTCCGCTCCATCCTCGAGGGCATCCTGCTCGACCCGATGTTCGATCTGCCGAGCTACGATTCGGTGGAAGAGGTCGTGATCAACAGGGAAGTGGTCGAGGGCCGGGCACAGCCTCTCCTGATCTATTCCGACCGGCTCGAGGACGCGAGCTCGTCGGCGTCCTAAGTGACCGCTTGAACGGCTGCGCCGCCGTACTTACCTTACCTGCGGGCGCGCCTCGGTATCGGCTACCGCTCTGACGCGCAATCGCAAGGCGCACGAGGAACAATGCTGGACGTTTCGTCTCTTCCGAGCTACCCGGTCCTGCCGCTTAGGGACATCGTCGTCTTTCCGCACATGATCGTGCCGCTGTTCGTCGGCCGCGAAAAGTCGGTCGCGGCACTCGAAACCGTGATGAAGGACGACAAGCAAATCCTTCTCGTTGCGCAGAAAAACGCTTCCCAGGACGACCCCGCGCCGAAGGACATCCATTCCGTCGGCGTGGTCGGCTCGGTGCTTCAGCTCCTCAAGTTGCCGGACGGAACGGTCAAGGTGCTGGTAGAGGGCGGCGCTCGCGCGCGGATCGTCGAGTTCCGCGAGAATCCGGCGTTCTTCGAAGCACGAGCCGAAAAGATGGAGGAAGACGAGGGCGATGCCGGCGAGCTCGAGGCGCTCAGCCGCTCGGTGGCGAGCCAGTTCGAGCAATATGTGAAGCTCAACAAGAAGGTGCCGCCGGAGGTTCTGGTCTCGGTGAACCAGATCGAAGAACCGAGCAAGCTCGCGGACACGATCGCCTCGCACCTCTCGATCAAGTTGGATGAGAAGCAGGAACTACTGGAGATCGGTTCGGTCGGCGGCCGGCTGGAGCGCGTGATCTCGCTGATGGAAGGCGAGATCGGGGTGCTCCAGGTGGAGAAGCGCATCCGCTCGCGCGTCAAGCGTCAGATGGAGAAGACGCAGCGCGAGTACTACCTGAACGAGCAGATGAAGGCGATCCAGAAGGAACTGGGCGAGGGCGAGGACGGACGCGACGAAGCGGCGGAATTCGAAGCCCGGATCAAGGCCACCAAGCTCAGCAAAGAGGCGAGGGAAAAGGCGCTGGCGGAGGTCAAGAAGCTCCGCTCCATGAGCCCGATGTCGGCCGAGGCCACGGTGGTTCGCAACTACCTCGACTGGATTCTCTCGATCCCGTGGAAGAAGCGCACCCGGATCAAGAAGGACATCAAGAACGCCGAGAAGATCCTCAACGACGACCACTACGGGCTGGAGAAGGTCAAGGAGCGGATCCTGGAGTACCTCGCGGTCCAGCAGCGGGCGCGCAAGATGAAGGGGCCGATCCTCTGCCTCGTCGGCCCGCCTGGCGTCGGCAAGACCTCGCTCGGCAAGTCGGTGGCGCGCGCGACGGGACGCAACTTCGTGCGCTTCTCGCTCGGTGGCGTGCGCGACGAAGCCGAAATCCGCGGGCACCGCCGCACCTATATCGGCTCGCTGCCGGGCAAGATCATCCAGTCGATGAAGAAGGCGAAGTCGTCCAACCCGCTCTTCCTCCTCGACGAGGTCGACAAGATGGGCGCCGACTTCCGGGGCGACCCCGCGTCCGCCCTGCTGGAGGTGCTCGACCCCGAGCAGAACAACACCTTCAACGATCACTATCTGGAGGTCGACTACGACCTCTCCGACGTGATGTTCATCACGACGGCCAACACGCTCAGGATGGCGCCGGCTCTGCTCGACCGGATGGAGACCATCCGCATCCCAGGCTACACCGAGGACGAAAAGGTCCAGATCGCCAAGCGCCACCTGATCCCGAAGCAGGCCAAGGCGCATGCGCTCAAGAAGGGCGAGTGGTCGATCTCGGCTGAGGCGCTGCTCGACCTGATTCGCTACTACACCCGCGAGGCGGGTGTGCGAAATCTGGAGCGGGAACTCGCCAATCTGGCCCGCAAGGCTACTCGGGAAGTTGTCGCGGAGGGACGGGAAAAGGTCCGCGTCACCCGGCGCAATCTCAAGAAGTATGCCGGCATCCGCAAGTACCGCTACGGCGAGGCCGAGCACGAGGACATGGTGGGCGTCACGACCGGTCTCGCCTGGACCGAGGTCGGCGGCGAGCTGCTCTCCATCGAGTCGGTGACGCTGCCGGGCAAGGGCCGGGTGATCTCCACCGGCAAGCTCGGCGACGTGATGCGCGAGTCCGTTCAAGCGGCCGAGAGCTACGTCAAGTCGCGCGCGGTCGAGTTCGGCATCAAGCCGACGATCCTGAGCAAGCGCGACATCCACGTGCACGTGCCGGAGGGCGCGACGCCCAAGGACGGCCCGTCTGCCGGCGTCGCCATGGTGACTTCCATCGTCTCGGTGCTGACGGGCGTCCCGGTCAAGAAGTCGATCGCGATGACGGGCGAGATCACGCTGCGCGGGCGCGTGCTACCGATCGGCGGCCTCAAGGAGAAGATGCTGGCTGCCCTGCGGGGCGGGCTTACGACGGTCCTGATTCCGCAGGAGAACGAGAAGGATCTCGACGACATTCCAGACAACGTGAAGAAGGACCTCACCATCGTCTCGGTCGATTCGATGGATGACATCCTGAAGCACGCGCTGACCGGGCCGCTCGTGCCCATCGAATGGACCGACGAGGACGACGAGGCTCTTGGCGAACTCGCCGCCTCGGATGACGACCCAGACGTGAGTATCCTGCCTCCGCTCGGCGGCCACGAGACACCGGTCCCTCCCCCCGTTTCTTAATCCTGCGCCGCCTGTCCCGCCCGCGCAGGCCGTGGTAGAACCGGCCGCGCCCATTGCCCACGCGTCCTGGACCGATGGGTTTCTCCTGATCCCCAATACTCCACCGGGAGGCGCCGCGCATGACCGTCGAGAACCGCTGTAAGAGAAAGATGCTCGCGGGCGAGCCCGCGCTGGGTGCCTGGCTCGCGATGGGCAGCCCCATTGCCGCCGAAGTCGTCGCCAACGCCGGCTACGACACGGTCATCATGGATCACGAGCACGGGCCGGGCGACCTCCTCAACGCCATCAGCTTGATGCAGGCAGCAGCAGCGTCCGGCGCGACTCCCATGATGCGCGTGCCGTGGAACGACATGGTTTACATCAAGCGTGCCCTCGACATCGGCGTGATGGGCGTCGTCGTGCCATACGTGCAGAACGCCGCTGAGGCCGAGGCAGCGGTCGCCGCCTGTCGCTTTCCGACGGAAGGTGTGCGCGGGGTAGCGCCGCACGCCGCACGTTGCTCCGGCTGGGGCTCGCGGATCGCGGATTATCGCGCGGCAATGCCGCAGGAGTTACTGGTCGCCTGCCAGATCGAGACCGAGGAGGCGATCGACAACATCGAGGAGATCGCGGCCGTCGATGGCGTCGACATGCTGTTCCTGGGGCCGAGCGACATCTCGGCGAGCATCGGCCACATGCTGGACATGAAAGAACCGAAAGTGATCCGGCTGATCCAGAAGGCGGAGCGCAAGATGCGGGCGACGGGGAAGCTGCTCGCGACCGTCACGCGCCCTGGCAAGACGGTGAAGTGGACCTTCGAGCGAGGCTACGACCTGGTGGTCTGTGGCCAGGACGTGAAGCTGCTCCAGGGCGCCGCCCTCGCCCAGGTCAAGGAGTTCCGCGACTCACCGCCTAAGAAGCGTGCCCGATAGGGTTCTGTTTCTTCGCTACATAATGGCGCGGTAGCGCGTGTCTTCATTCGGCTCACCCGGGCAGGCGACGCGCCCGCTCTCGACCAGATGGATCAAATGGGCGAGCACCGTCCGCGCGGCGGCGGGGCGCAGGCGCGGGTCGAGCCCCCGGTAGCGCAGGGCCACAATCTCTGGAATGGTCGCCGCGCCGTTCGCGACGGCGGATAGAATCTCCGCCTCCCGCTGGCGCCGGTGAGCGTGCAGCTTGCCGACGTAGCGCTGCGGTTGGGGAATTGGGGGACCATGCGTGGGCCAGTAGGTCGACTCGTCGCGCGTCTTGAGCTTCTCCAGCGAGGCCATGTAGGCGCCCATGTCGCCATCCGGCGGCGAGACCACCGTGGTCGACCACCCCATCACGTGATCGCCTGAGAAGAGCGCCTGCTCTTCCGCCAGCATGAAGCACAGGTGGTTCGAGGTATGGCCTGGCGTGTGCACGGCCTCCAGCGTCCAGCCGTCGCCTTCGATCGACACACCGTCCTCGACCCGGTGATCCGGCACGAAGTCGCGGTCCGCCCCCTCTTCGACCGCCGGCCCCTCCCCGCCCCCGTGCGGGCCGAAGCCATAGGTCGGCGCCCCGGTCGCGGCCTTGATATGGCGTGTCGCCGGCGAATGATCGATGTGGGTGTGAGTCACGACGAGATGCGTCACGGTCTCGCCGCGCACGGCGGCGAGCACGGCATCGACATGGTCCAAGAGGTCAGGGCCGGCATCGATGATCGCCACATTGCCCCGCCCCACGATGTATGTGCCAGTGCCGTGGAAGGTGAAGACGCTCGGGTTGTGCGCGATGACCCGGCGGATCAGCGGCGAGATCTGCGCCACCTTGCCGTAGGTGAAGTCGAGATCCCGGACGTAGGGGATCGCCTCACTCATGGCGCGGCCCTGTCGTGGGCGTGTGTCGGATGCAGGACGATGCCCTCCAGGCTCAGCTTGCGAAGAAGTGGATGGCGCCGGATTGGGCGGCGGCGCCCGGTTGAATGGCGGCGGGCAATGGGTATCATCGCCCCGCCGCTTCGGTCAAATGGCGGCCAGGAACAGCAGGAATTGACGAGGGACGGCCCGTGACCATCGATCCGCCCGAGATCATCGAGGTCGAAGACACGGTCGTCTCATGCAATGGCGGCGGCGGCGCGCTCGGCCATCCGCGCGTGTTCCTCAATCTCGAATCCAACGGGGCCATCGACTGCCCCTACTGCGACCGCCGCTTCGTCCTGAAAGAGGGCGTAGCCGGCACCGCCGGCCACTAGGCAGTCACCTCCCGTCCGGGACGGCGCATCGCCAGTGCCGCGATGAAGCCCAGACCGGAGACCGCCGCACACACCCAGTAGGCTCCCGCGCCCCACGCGGCATAGAGCACGCCCGCGAGCAGGAGGCCGGCGCCTAAGCCCAGTCCGTTGGTCGTGGCGGCAAACAGCGCCTGCGCGGTGTTCGCTGATCCGGCGGGCACCGTTCGCGCAATGAAGACCATTGCCCCCAAGTGCATCGCGCCGAAGGTGAAGGCGTGCAGGCATTGGGCAAGCGCCAGCGCCCAAACCTCCGTCGTCAGCGCCAGTACGGCCCAGCGTACGACTCCGGCCACCGCCCCCGTGCCCAGGAGCCCGACTGGCCCGATGCGGCGGACGAGCGGCGCATTCCATGCGAAGAGGATCACCTCGGCGACGACCCCGCCCGCCCACAAGAGTCCGATCACCCACTCCGAGAGCCCGGACGCGAGCCAGTGGAGGGTCGAGAAGCCGTAGAACACCGCGTGCGCGCCGTGGATCGCGGTGGTGGCGTACACCATCAGGCGAAAGCGCCGCTCCCTCAGCACGCTTAAGATCGGCGCCGAGGGCGGCACGTCGCCGCCACGCTTGTCCGGCATGGCAAAGGAGCCCGCGATCATCAGCGCGATGCAGACCAGGATCATGGAGAGGATGATCTCGGCGGACGGCACCTCCGCGACCTCGAGCACCGCGCCGCCTACGGCAGCCGCAACAAGGTAAGAGACCGAACCCCAGAGCCGCACGCGCCCGTAGCCCGACTCGGCGGAGACGGTGCGGAGCGCGATGGTCTCCCCCAACGGCAGCACGCCGGCATAGACCAGGGTGAAGACGGTGCTGACCACGAAGATCGGCCAAAAGCCCCAGGTCCAGTAGAAGGCGACGGCAACCAGAAGCACTGTCAGCGCGCAGGCGACGAGCGGCCCGCGCGTGCTGTCGCGGCGGTCGGCAAATCGGCCGATGAAGGGGCCAGCGGCGGCGCGGAGCATCAGCGTGAGCCCGAGCATGAACCCGATCTCGGTCACCGAAAGCCCGCGCGCCTGCAGGAAAAGAGGCCAGAACGGCAGCGCCACCCCGGCCACCAGGAAGTAGGCCGCGTAGAAGGCGGAGATGCGCGGAGCCGCGTAAGGGACGGGGTTACTCGGGGCGGTCACGGGCGGGTCTCGATTGCCGGCGGTTGGTGGCGGGCGTCCGCCGGCCTGCTGTGCGGGGGCCGGCCCGCGTGGCATAGTGGCGCGCACCGCCCACCGCAAGAGCACCCCGCGTCCATCCAGGAGACGGAGCACCGATCGTGAACGATGTCGCCCCCGACAAATCGAGCAAACTGCGCCACCTCTACCTGATCGACGGCTCGGGTTTCATCTTTCGCGCGTTCCACGCGTTGCCGCCGTTGACCCGCTCCGACGGCACGCCGGTGAATGCGGTGCTCGGCTTCTCCAACATGCTCTGGAAGATTTTGCGCGAGACCGACGCGGACCACGCTGCGGTGATCTTCGACACCGCGCGGCTTACCTTCCGCAACGAAATCTATGAGCCCTACAAGGCAAACCGGGGTGAGACGCCGGAGGAGCTGATCCCGCAGTTCCCGCTCGTGCGCGAGGCCGCAGCCGCCTTCAACCTGGCGTCGATCGAACTCGAGGGCTTCGAGGCGGACGATCTGATCGCGGCCTATGCCGACGCTGCGCGGGCGGAGGGCGCGCGGGTCACCATCGTCTCCGCCGACAAGGACCTGATGCAGCTCGTCGAGGGCGACGCCGTGGTCATGTACGACTACTTCAAGAATCGCGAGATCGGCCCGGAACAGGTGCACGAACGCTTCGGCGTTGGGCCCGAGCGGGTAATCGACGTGCAGGCGCTCGCAGGCGACAGCACCGACAATGTGCCGGGCATTCCCGGCATCGGTGTCAAGACGGCGGCGCAGCTCATCAACGATTACGGCGACCTCGACCAACTTTTGGAGCGCGCAGAAGAGATCAAGCAGCCCAAGCGGCGCCAGAACCTGATCGAGCATGCAGAGATGGCGCGCGTCTCGCGCGATCTTGTGACGCTGCGTCGGGATGCGCCTCTGCCGATGCCGCTGGAGGCGCTCGCACGTCGGCAACCCGAGCCGGGCGCGCTACGTGCCTTCTTCCAGGAAAATGGATTCCGATCGATCGCTGCCCGGCTCGACCCCGATGACGGAGAGTCGACGTTGGCCGAGGAGGAGGCGGAACCGGAGGAGACGGCCCCCCTCCCTGACACCTATCCGCTGGTGACCAATGCCGACACGCTCGCTGGTTGGGCGGATAAGGCCCGCGCGAGCGGCGTGCTGGCGCTGGAGCCATTCGTGGCTGACGGATCGGCGGAGGGGGCCGGCCTCGTCGGTCTCGCACTCGGCACCGCACCCGGCGAGGCTTGCTACGTGCCCTTGGGCCACGCAGGTCCCGACCTGATCGGGGCCGAGCAGGCGGTCGCTCAGCTGACTCCTGACGAGGCACGCGCCATCCTCGCACCCGTGCTGGCCGAGCCGGGTGTGCTCAAGGTCGGACTCGACATAAAGCGCACCCTGCGTCTGCTGACGCGGGAGAACGGCGCAGTCGGCCCGATCGACGACCCGATGCTCGCGTCCTGGGTGCTCGACGGCAGCCTGCACAACCACGCGCTCGATGATCTCACCCGCATCCACCTCGACCGCGCGGCGCCAACGTTGGCTGACGTGCTCGGCAGCGGGCGCAACAAGGTTTCCGTCGACGCGGTCTCGCCGGAGGCGTTGCGGGATACCGCGGCAGCCCATGCCGACATTGCCCTCCGTCTCCACCGGGTCATCCGCCCGCGTCTCGTCGCCGACCGCCTCACGACGGTCTTCGAGCGGATCGAGCGCCCGCTGATTGCCGTGCTCGCGCAAATGGAATCGGCCGGCATTCTAGTCGACCAAGGCGAACTCGTCGCGCTGTCCGAGAACTTCGCCAGTCGGATCGACACACTAGAGAGTGAGATTCACGCCCTCGCCGGCCATCCCTTCACCATTGGCTCGCCCAAGCAGCTAGGCGAGGTGCTGTTCGAGGAGATGGGGCTCCAGGGCGGACGCAAGGGCAAGTCAGGCGCCTACAGCACCGGCGCCGACATCCTTGAGGAGCTCGCGGCCCAGGGTCACGACCTGCCAGCGCGGGTGCTGGACTGGCGTCAGCTCACCAAGCTCAAGAGCACCTACACGGATGCGCTGGTCGAGCACATCGATCCCCGAACCCGGCGCGTCCACACCACCTACACGATGACCGCCGCCAACACGGGCAGGCTCTCCTCCAACGATCCCAATCTGCAGAACATCCCGATCCGCACCGAGGAAGGCCGGCGCATCCGCCGCGCCTTCGTCGCAGCGCCAGGCCATGTGCTGCTCTCCGCCGACTATTCGCAGATTGAGCTTCGCATCCTCGCCCACGTCGCCGACGTCGAGGCGCTCAAGGATGCGTTTCGCGATGGGACCGACATCCACGCGCTGACTGCGAGCCAGGTGTTCGACCTGCCGCTGGAGGGCATGGACCCGATGGTTCGTCGTTCGGCCAAGGCGATCAACTTCGGGATCATCTACGGCATCAGCGCCTTCGGTCTGGCACGCCAGATCGGCGTCCCCCAGGCCGAGGCCAAGCGACTTATAGAGGCCTATTTCACGCAGTATCCCGGCATCAAGGACTACATGGAACGCACCAAGAAGGTGGCCCATGCGGAAGGCTTCGTGACCACGCTTTTCGGGCGCAAGAGCCGGCTGCCGGGGATCAACGACCGCAACCCGGCGCGCCGGGCGTTCTCGGAGCGGGCGGCGATCAATGCGCCGATCCAGGGAGCCGCGGCCGACGTCATCAAGCGCGCGATGATCCCGATGCAGGGTGCGCTGAAGGCCGAAGGCCTGGGCGCGCGGATGCTGCTCCAGGTGCACGACGAGCTGGTCTTCGAGGTGCCGGAGGCGGAGGTCGAGGAGACCGGCACTATCGTCACCCAGGTGATGGAGAGCGCCGCCCATCTCGATGTGCCGCTCACCGTCGACATCGGCACCGGTACCAGCTGGGCCGACGCCCATTGACGCCAGGTCGCGGGAATCAATCCTCTCAAATCGTGTAATCCAACACTTTGAACGCAGGTAAGTCATGGCGGAAGCGGACGCAGAGGTTCGGATCGGCGTCGATATCGGCGGCACCTTCACGGATATCGTGCTGGAGCGCGGACCTGACCGGTTCACGGCGAAGGTGCTGACGACGCCCGACGCGCCCGAGGAGGGCGTGCGCCAGGGCTTGGCGCAGGCGATGAAATCATGCGGCGTCGCCCCGCACGAGGTGGCGCTCGTCATCCACGGCACCACGCTCGCCACCAACGCGATGATCGAGCGCAAAGGCGCGCGCACGGCGCTCATCACCACCGAAGGGTTCCGCGATTCCATCGAGATGGGGACGGAGAGCCGCTTCGAGCAGTACGACATCGACATGGAGAAGCCGGTGCCGCTGGTGCCGCGGCAATGGCGCTTCCCCATTCCCGAACGGCTCAACGCGGCGGGCGATCCGATCCTGCCGCTCGACGAGGCGGCGGTCGAAGCCACGGCCGCCGAGCTCGCCGCCGAAGGCATCGAGAGCGCGGCGATCGGCCTCCTGCACTCCTACGTCAACCCGGCGCACGAGCGCCGCGTGCGCGACATCTTGAGCAAGGCGCTGCCGGACCTCGCGATCACGCTTTCCTCCGAGGTCGCGCCGGAGATGCGCGAGTACGAGCGCTTCTCGACCGCCTGCGCCAATGCTTACGTGCAGCCGGTCATGGCGCGCTACCTGCGCAATCTGGAGGACGGCCTGCGCGAGTCCGGTTTCGCTTGCCCGCTCTTCGTCATGCTGTCCGGTGGAGGTGTCGCCGACATCGGAACGGCGATCCGCTTTCCCATCCGCCTCGTCGAATCCGGGCCGGTGGGCGGCGCCGTCTTCGCGAGCCACGTCGCGCGCCAATGCGGGCTCGATCGCGTTCTCTCCTTCGACATGGGCGGCACCACAGCCAAGATCTGCCTGATCGACGATGCCCAGCCGCAGACAACGCGGGCCTTCGAGGTCGCCCGCGCCCATCGCTTCCTCAAGGGCAGCGGCCTGCCGCTCCGCATCCCGGTAATCGAGATGGTGGAGATCGGCGCGGGCGGTGGCTCCATCGCGGTCGTGGATCGCCTCGGCCGCATCGCGGTGGGGCCGGAAAGCGCCGGCGCCCAGCCGGGCCCGGCCTGCTACGGCCAGGGCGGCGCGGAGCCCACGGTGACCGACGCCGATCTGGTGATGGGGCGCATCGACCCCGCCGAGTTCTCGGGCGGGCGCATCGCGCTCGACGAGCAGGCATCGACCGACGCGCTCTCCTCCGCGATCGGCGCGCCGCTCGATCTGGAGCCGCAGGTGGCCGCCCTCGGGGTCAGCGAGATGGTCGGCGAGAACATGGCGAGTGCGGCGCGGGTTCACGCCATCGAGATCGGCGCCACGCTCGGCGAGCGCACCATGATCGCGTTCGGCGGCGCGGCGCCCCTGCACGCCGCACGGCTCGCAGAAAAACTCGACATGGACTGCGTCCTGATCCCGACCGCCGCGGCGGTGGGCTCTGCCATCGGCTTCCTCCGCGCGCCGGTCGCCTACGAGGTGGTGCGCAGCGCCTATCAGGTGGTGAGCGCCTTCAACCCCGAGCTGACCAATCGCGTGCTGGAGGAGATGCGCGACGAGGCCGCCGCCATCGTTGCGCGAGGAGCACCGGGTGCGCCCACACGGGAGTACCGTTCTGCCTACATGCGCTATCTCGGCCAGGGGCACGAGGTGGTCGTGCCGCTGCCCAACCGCACCTGGGAGCGGGAGGACACCGCCATCATCCGCGAGGCCTTCGAGACCGCCTACGAGACGCTCTACGGGCGCATCATCCCCAAGCTCGACCTCGAGATCGTGAGCTGGTCCGTCGGCGTGAGCGCCGTGCCGGAAGCCGTCGCCCCCATCGCCCCGTCCCCCGAAGCAGCGGCGCCGCCGGCGCGTGGCCTGCGGCCCGTGCTCGACCCGGGGAGCGGCCACGTGGTCGAGGCGGCGGTTTACCGGCGCGCGGATTTTGCCCCCGGCGCGCGGGTGGACGGGCCAGCGCTCATCGTCGAGACTGATACCACGGCAGTGGTGAGCGCGGCGTTCACCGCCTCCGTCGATGCCTTGGGCGCGATCGTGCTGGAACGCCGGCCACCACAAGGGGAGGACGCCACATGAACGGCAACACCCAATCCGGCCTCGCCCAGATCCAGACGCAGATCATGTGGAACCGCCTGATCTCGGTGGTCGAGGAGCAGGCGCAGACGCTGCTGCGCACCGCCTTCAGTACCACGGTGCGCGAGGCCGGCGATCTCTCCGCCGGCGTCTTCGACACCAAGGGCCGCATGCTCGCCCAGGCGGTCACCGGCACGCCCGGCCACGTCAACTCGATGGCCATCGCGGTTCAGCACTTCCTCGCCCGCTACCCCAACGAGGTCATGCGCGAAGGCGACGTCTACATCACCAACGACCCGTGGCTCACCTGCGGCCACCTGCACGACCTCACCGTAGTGACTCCGGTGTTCCGCGAGGGCCGGATCATCGGCTCCTTCGCCTGCACGGCGCACGTGGTGGACATCGGCGGCCGCGGCTTCGGACCGGACGCGCGTTCGGTGTTCGAGGAAGGGCTCTATATCCCGATCATGCCGCTCGTGCGCGAGGGCCGCATCAACGAGGACCTGCTGGAGATGGTGCGCTGGAACGTGCGCGAACCGCTCCAGCTCGAAGGCGACGTCCACTCGCTCATCGCCTGCAACCGGGCGGGCGCGGACCGTCTGCTCGCCATGATGGACGAGTTCGGGCTGACCGACCTCGACGCGTTGGGCGAGGAGATCATCGAGCGCTCGCGCACGGCGACGCTCAACGCTATCGCCGAGCTGCCCAAGGGCACTTATCGCAACACGCTCACCATGGATGGCTACGACGAGACGATCACGCTGGCCGCCGCCATGACCATCTCGGGCGACGGCATCCACGTCGATTTCACCGGCACCTCGCCCGCCAGCAACCACGGCATCAACGTGGTGCTCAACTACACCACCGCCTACACGAGCTTCGGCCTCAAGTGCATCGTGGCCAAGGACATCCCGAACAACGCGGGCTCGCTCGCGCCGCTCACCGTCTCGGCGCCGGAAGGCTCGATCCTCAACGTGCCCAGGCCCTGGCCGGTCGCCGCCCGCCACGTCATCGGTCACATGCTGCCCGACCTGGTGTTCGGCTGCCTGCATCAGGCGATCCCCGAGCGGGTGCCGGCGGAGGGCGCGGCCTCGCTCTGGATCGTGCAGCTGCGCGGCGGCGCGACCGCCATCGACAGCGAGGCCCGGCGCAACGCGGCGTTCGATCCGCCGGAGTTCGAGGTGGCGCTGTTCAACTCGGGCGGCGCCGGCGCGCGGCCGACCAAGGACGGCCTCTCCGCGACCGCCTTCCCCAGCGGCGTGCGCACCATACCGGCCGAGGCCACTGAGACGGTGGCGCCCATCGTTATCTGGCGGAAAGAGCTCGCGCAGGATACCGGCGGCGCCGGCCTGTTGCGCGGCGGAGTCGGCCAGGTGATGGAGATCGGCGGCGCGGACGGCGCGCCCTTCAGCGTGCTCGCGCAGTTCGAGCGCATCGACAACCCCGCGCGCGGCCGGGGCGGCGGGCTCGACGGCGCGCCGGGCACCATCGCGCTCGACGACGGCACCAAGCTGCGTGGCAAGGGTCAGCAGACGATCCCGCCGGGCCAGCGCCTCAAGCTGGTGCTCCCCGGCGGCGCCGGCTACGGCGACCCCTGCCACCGCGCCGCAGACGACGTGGCGGCCGATGTACGGAACGACCTGGTTTCGCCCGAAGCCGCCCGGCGGGATTACGCCGTCGCTGTTTCCGCCAGCGGCACCCTCGACGAGGCCGCCACCGCCGCCCTTCGCGGGTCAGGCGTTGAATAGGAGCACCCGCTACCGCAACGGCTTGCGCGCCGCCCAAAATTGACGGTGCCATGCGCACCCTATACCGTTTTCGTCCGGTCAAAGTCGGCAGGGAGGGGCGCAGGCGATGACGGTGAACTTCGGCGTGCGCAGGCTCGGCCACGCGAATGTCAGCGTGCGGAACCTCGACCGCTCGGTCGCGTTCTTCGAGAAGATCTGCGGCTTCGAGGAGGTCGGCATCGAGGTCGGCACCGGGGCGGGCTTCGTCTCCAACGGCAACAGCCATCACGATGTCGGCATGGTGGAGATCGACCGCCCCTTCCGTGGCCGCGACGGCGAGGTGATCATCGAGGAGGGCTTTCAGGAGACGGGCCTCAACCATCTCGGCTGGGAGGTCGATAACGAAGCGGCGCTGGTGGCCGCGATCGAGCGCGCGGTCGCGTCCGGCTGCCAGGACTACCTCACCATCGACCACACCTTCTCGCACTCCTTCTACGTGCCCGACCCCGACGGCATCTTCCACGAGTTCTACGCCGACGTGATGCACGACTGGCGCTCGGTCTTCACCGGCGGTCCCATCCCCAACATCTCCGCCCGTTGGGACCCGGCGGCCGAGGCACCGAGCGCAGAGCCCAAGTGGCAGCGCGCGCCTGACTACCAGCGCGTCGAGGGCGCGCCGGTCCATCCGCTGCGCACCACGCGCGCGGTGATGGTGGTGGAGGATGTCGCGCGCTCGCTCGGCTTCTACACCGACTTCGCGGGCCTGGATGTGGCCTACATGGCGCCCGACGGCGCTTACGCCTATCTGCGGGGCACGGCGCCCACGCCCGACTTCCACTGCGCCCTCTTTGCCAGGGCTGACGGCCTGGAGAACGGCTGCCATCACTTCTCGTGCGAAATGGCGGACGAAGCCCAAGTCGTTGACGCCGAGGCGGCATTGGCCGCGCGGGACATCCCGACCGTGGCGACGATCGACAGCGGCACCAAGCGGAGCTTCTATCTGCGCGATCCGGACGGCTTCCTGGTCGAATTCTACGCAACCCGCAACTGCGACTTCGCGCAGGCCGCGGCCGCGCCGCCGGAGCAAAGGCCCTTCCACGCCTGAGCCGCCCGCGAGCCAGAGAGGAACGACGATGAGCCTGGACTATGTAATTTCTGCCGATTCCCACATCATCGAGCCGCTCGACCTGTGGGAAAAGGCGCTCGGCAATAAGTGGGGCGACAAAGTCCCGCGCGTCGTCGACCGCTACGACGGTATCCCCGGCAACTACTACTTCTTCGGCTACGACTACATCGACCTCGGCGTGGTCGAGCCGGAGGACGCGGCGGATTCCACCGAGCAATCCTCGGCCATGGACCCCGAACTCGCCGACAAGGTGAACCGCTCCAACCAGGACCCGGCGCTTCGTCTGGAGCTGATGGAGATGGACGGCGTTCAGGCCGAAATCGTCAACTCGACCTTCGCGCTGCTCTGCATGCGGATCGAGCATCCGCAGCTCGTGCAGGACGTCTGCCAAGTCTACAACGACTGGATCGTCGAGTATTGCAGCCACGACCCGAAGCGCCTGCTCGCCTCCGGCATGCTGCCGCCCGACGATGTCGACTGGGCCGTGGCCGAGCTCGAACGGCTGGCCAAGAAGGGCGTGCGCACCGTCTTCATCTACACCGACGTGAAGCCGCACATGCCGCCCTATCGCGACCCCTACTACGATCGGCTCTGGGCGGCGGCGGCGGACCTCGACATTCCGGTGACGATCCACATCGTCGCCGGCCGCATGCGCGACCCCTTCACCATCATCCACGATCACGAGCGCGGCGACGTGGCGCGGCTCTGGCTCGAGCTCTTCTCCGATGCCGGGCCCATCCTCGCCAACGAGTTCATCTTCGGCGGCATCTTCGACCGTCACCCCAAGCTGAAGCTGATCCTCGGCGAGTACGAGATCTGCTGGCTGCCCTGGTTCCTGTTCCGCACCCAGCAGCTTCAGGGCGCGGTGGCGAACTCGCTCAAGGTCACACCGGTGAAGAAGTCCGTGCAGGAATATCTGCACACGCAGGTCTGGCACAGCTTCGTGGACGACAAGTTCGCGGACCGCGCCTTCGATGTCGCAGGCCCCACGCAGGTCATGTGGGGCTCCGACTTCCCCCACCCGCGCAACACCTTCCCTCACAGCCACGAGGTCCTGAACCGCGTCCTCGCCAACGTGGACGACGAGACCAAGGCGAACGTGGTGGGGCTCAACTGCGCCCGCCTCTTCAACATGGATGTTCCGGCGCCGGCACGGGCCGCTGCGGAGTAAGGCCGCGAACGGCCGTACCGGGCCGAGAATCTCACCACAGTCGCAGTTCAGTTCGGCCGTCCCAGTCCAGCAAACCTTAATTTCTTCCGGAATTCGCCGGGATTAAGCGGGATAGCAGGGATGCCTCGGGATGGCTGGCGCCCTTCGGGGGTCTGCTCGTTGGCACGCTGCATGGAACGATCCTGGCGCGCACACAGGGCGCCGTGCACCGCACCATAGTATTGGGAATATGCCCCTAGACGACGAGAGAGATACGATATTTTACTCACGTCAGTGCTTTATGGACATCCTCTTGCGGACAGGAATACGATATCGTACGCTCCGGTTCGCGTTCTGCGGGTACCTATATGGCGCCCGGAACCAGCAGGAAAGATCAGCACCTTGCCGAAAATCACCAAGAGAACCGTCGATGCCCTCGCCCCCGAAGAGCGGGAGCGCGTCCTCTGGGACGACGCCATAAAGGGCTTCGGGGTCCGCGTCCATCCGACGGGGCGAAAGGTCTACATCGTCAAGTACCGACACGAGGGACGATCCGTCAAAGTCACCATCGGACCCCACGGCCCCATCACCCCTGCCGCCGCGCGGGCGAAGGCAGCGGAAATCGTCACCCTCGCGAAGACCGGCCGCGATCTCGAAGGGAAGATCCCCCGCGGCAAGAGAGGCGCCACCGTGGCAGACCTCGCCAAGCGCTTCATGGAGGAGTACGCCCCTGCCCATCTGAAGCCCGGCACCGCGCGGCTCTACCGCAAGATCATCGACAACCGCATCCTTCCCCGTCTCGGCAAGCGCAGGGTCGGCGATCTCGGCAAGAACGACGTCGCCGCTCTTCACCACGAGATGCGCGACGTCCCCGGCCATGCCAACCGGACGCTGAGCGTGCTCTCGCGCATGCTGACCCTCGCCGAGGTTTGGGAGATGCGGCCCGAGGGCGTCAATCCGTGCCGGCACGTCAAGAAGTATCCGGAGCACAAGCGCGAGCGGTTTCTCTCGGACGACGAGTACCGCCGTCTCGGCGCCGCGCTTCGTGACGCGGAGGCGGAGGGCTTCGTCTCCCCGGTGGCGATCGCCGCGATACGCTTGCTGATGCTGACCGGGTGCCGGAGCGGGGAGATCATGAGCCTGCGGTGGGAGCACGTCGATCTTGAGTCAGGCGAGCTCAGGTTGCCGGAGAGCAAGACCGGATCGAAGGTGGTGCACCTGGGCGATCCGGCGATCGCAGTGCTGCGGGGCATCCCGCGCGCAGACGGCAGTCCGTGGGTGTTGCCGGGCATCAGGGGTGGCAAGCATATCGCCTACCTGCACGACTCATGGCGCCGCATTCTCGACCGTGCAGGGATCGAGAATCTGCGAATCCACGACCTCAGGCATTCCTTTGCCAGTGGCGGCCTGCTGGTCGGTGAAGGGCTTCCGATGATCGGCAAGCTCCTTGGGCACAACAGGGTGACGACGACCTCGCGCTATGCGCACCTGGCCAACGACCCCGTGAAGGCGGCCGCCAACCGGATCGCGAGCAGGATCGCCGAGGTCGCAGGTTAGTTTGTGCCGGCTGACTTCGTTCTTCACCGTTCTCGATATCTCATGGCTGGATCGGCGCGCGTGACGAGAGAGATGCCTGGCGAATAACGGCGCCGTGCATGACGCCGCCTTACCCGTGCCGAGCATCTGCCGGTGCCGTCGCCCCTTGAGCTGGCGACAGGGTCGCGATGGACAACCTGCCCCCGCGAGCGCCGTGCTTCGTGGCGCGGTTGTTCGGGTTCGCCGTTGAGGAGTTCAACGTGCATCGCGATGTCTGCAGCGGCAGGCGTCCGCCTTCGGAATTCCGCCTAACCGCCGACCCTGTAGCGGTTGCAGCCGATGGCGGCGAAGTCTTGCGCCCAAAAGGGCCGTGCTGGGATCACAAAAAGTTGATCGTCGTACCGGATGGTACTCCTGAGTACTCCTGACACCTTATGTCGTCGCTTTATGCCTAATGCTACATCCAATCTCCGATTGAACGAAGCCGCTACGCGGAGTTGGCGGCTTAGGCTTCGTTCACTTTCCCGATGCCGCAGGTTCTCTTGACGGGCGCGCACCCTGCGGCCTGTGTCGAGTTGCGACCACCCATTTTGTGTGGGAGCCGCTGGCCGCCTTTCGATCACCAGTAGCTAGCATCGATCTCCGAGACGGTCCGCCGTCGGAACGGTCCGGCGGCTCGCCGTCATGATCGAGGGAGATCGATGATGACTGAGAAGGCGACTTGCGGGGCGAAGGGTAGCCCGCTTCGTCAGCGGATGATCGACCAGATGCGCATCGCCAATCTGGCCGCGAGCACACAAACTGCCTACCTCTTCGAGGTCGAGCGCATGGCCAAGCACTATGGGGCTTCGCCGGCCGACCTCGACGCAGAGCAGGTGCGCGACTTCGTTCTCACACTGATCGACAGGGGTCTCAGCCCCGCCACAACGAACAGCACGCTCTCCGCCCTCAGGTTCCTGTACGTCGACACGCTGGGATGTCCCGAGCGCGTGGCCGGGGTGCGCAATCGAAAGCTGCCCTCCCAGTTGCCGCGATCCATGACGGAGCAGGAGGTCGAGCGCCTGATCCTGGCGACGCCCGACCTCCAACACCGTGCCGCCTTCGTCACCGCTTACGGCGCCGGCCTGCGGGTCTCCGAGACCGTCACCGTCAAGATCGGCGACATCAAGGCGGACAGGAAGTGCCTGCACATCCCGTCCGGCAAGGGCGGTACAGAGAGGATGGCCCCGCTGCCCGACGGGGTCATCCATTACCTGCGCAGCTACTTCAAGAACATCTGGCCGCAGCCGGCAAGCTGGCTATTTTACGGCGCTTCGCTCGACGAGCACATCTCGGCGGCGGCCCTGCACCGTGCCTTCAAGAAGGCCCGCGAGCGGGTTGGCATCGCCCCCTGCCACAGCTTCCACAGCCTGCGTCATTCGGCCGCGACCCATCTGCTTGAGCGCGGCGGCAACATCGAGGTGATCCGCGACGCGCTCGGGCATCGAAGCGCCGACACGACCCGCGGCTACGCGCGCGCCACCGGCAAGATGTTCGAGGCCCTCGACCACCCCCTCTCGGGCTTCCCGGTCCTGCGCAGCTAAACCGCCGTGGCGCGCGAGCGCGCCGGCGTGGCGGAGATCTTCCGCTGCGCCGCCGGCGCCTTCCGTGAGCGCCGGGAAGGGCGCATCGACGCCGGCCGGCTCAAGGTCATGGCCGACATCGAGGCGTGCCGCACCGCCGTGCTGGGTGGGCACATGTACGCCTGCGACGGCTGTGGGCGCGAGCATCCGCTGTTCAACTCGTGCCGCAACCGGCACTGCCCGACCTGCCAGGGCCTCGCCGCAAACCGATGGAGCGAGGCGCGGGCCGCGGACATCCTGCCGGTGCCCTACTTCCATGTCGTCTTCACCCTGCCGAGGGAGATCGTCCAGATCGCCTTCGGCAACCGGAGGGTCGTCTTCGACATCCTGTTCAGGACGGTGGCCGAGACCCTGCGCACCATCGCCGCCGATCCCAGGCACGGTGGCCTGCGGATCGGCGGCACCGCCGTGCTCCACACCTGGGATCAGAAGCTCCGCTTCCATCCTCATCTGCACGTGGTGGTGCCGAACGCGGGCTTCGACGTAGACAGCGGCGAGTGGAAGACGGGGAGCGGCGTCTGGCTCGCCCCCGTCAAGGTCCTCGCCAGCTTCTTCCGCCGCCGCTTTCTCGAAGACCTTTCGCGCGCCCATGGCAGCGGCGAGCTGGAGTTCCACGGCACCGTCGCCCATCTCGCCAATCCCGGCGAGTTCCACGCCACCCTCGCCGCCGCCCGCAGCAGGGACTGGGTGGTCTACGCCAAGCGCCCCTTCAGGGGGCCCAAGCAGGTGTTCCGGTACCTCGCCCGCTACACCCACAGGATCGCCATCTCGGACAGGCGCATCACAGCCTTCGACGGCGAGAACGTCACCTTCCGCCACCGCAAGCCGGCCGAGCCGGGGCAGAAGAAGCCCCGCTACGGCACCATGACCGTCTCGGCCGACGAGTTCATCCGACGCTTCCTGCTCCACGTCCTGCCCGAGGGGATGCACCGCATCCGCTACTTCGGCATCCTCGCCAACGGCTGCCGCGCCACGACGCTGGATTGCGCGCGCGAGGCGCTGGGCACCGTCGGCTGCGCCGTCCCGGGCGAAACGGCAGACGGGCTTGAAGGGGACCATGAGCAGGACCGCGAGCCCGAGACCGCCGCCGCGCCCGTGGCGTGCCCACACTGCGGCGGTGTTCTGCGGCTCGTCCGCGAAATCCCCCGCCGCAAGGAGCCCCTCTCCGCCCGCGGCCCGCCGCAGGCGCCGCCACCTTGCGGTGCAGCACCATGAGCCAGCCGCTCGCTTCGAACCAGGGCAGCGCGGGCCCCGTCCCGGCCCACCGGCCAACTCGTCCTCGCCGGCGGGCGCCAGGCGCCTCTGGCTCATAGCCCGCCAGGGCGCCCAATGTGAGAGGATCGAACCGGCCGCCATATCGACCGGGACGCCGCAAGCCCGCCATCCTCAGTAGCTGATCGCTCCAGCCTGAGCACGACATCGGCGCACTTTACACATACCGCGATGCCCGCACCCGTGGCCCGCGCCTTCGTTCAAACCAGATTGACCAGGCTCTCGCGAGCCCGCTCAATCCTTAAGATTCCATACAATTGCATAGATAGAAATGTTGCCCATATGTTCTCTCCATGGGCACATCACTCCACATCGACCGCGTTACCCGAAGCAGCCGTCAGGCGTCGATTGACGGCACCGAGGCGCACAGCATCGAGATGCACATCGCTCTCGATCATCTCTCGCATTGCGGCCTCGGCAGCGCTGCGCCCGGCGACGCGTCCTTCCCTGGCCGCCTCGGCCGGGGTTCGGACGTGCGCCTCGGCACTGCCGACACGGTGCCGGTTTCCACGAACCTGGAGCCCATCGGCACCCGCTTCCTGCGGGAGGTCGATGCCCTCCTCGAGGAGACCGGCATCGAGCCGCAAAGGTTCGGCGAGAGGGCAATGAGCGGTCCCGGCTTCGTGCTCAGGCTGGGACGGGGACGGTCCCCGACGCCCGGCACCCACGACAAGGTGGATGCCTTGATGGCCAACACCGCGAGCGCGGTAGAGCCAGGTGCGGGCCTCGGTCGGGGACGGCGTCACGCCTGTTGCGGTCGATGCGGCAGGACACATGGGAGAAAGAAATGGACGAGAAAACTCAGTTCATATCCACCAAGAGGGTGGCGGAATACCTGGGCCTGAGCCACCGCACGCTGGAGAGCTACCGCTCCCGCGGCGGGGGTCCGCCTTACTATGACCTCGAAGGCGTCGTGCGCTATCTGCTGTCCGATGTCCTCAAGTGGGCGTCCAAGCGGCGCAGGCATTCGACCTCCGACGACGGGCTGCAGGGTCCGATCCCGAAAGACGGGGACGAGGAGAATGACGAGGACGACGAGGATGAGGGCGCCGACGGCCCCGGGAGGGTACGGTGATGACGGCCGGCGCAACTCTGCCGCTGGGCAGGCAGACCGGGGAGCCTGCGCCGGTCATCCCGCAGGCCGCCCCGGCATATGCGGAGACGTCCCCGCCTCTGCCGTTGGAACATGAAGGGACCCTGTCGGGAACCGCGGCGGAGTTTTCCTCCTGGAGCACCTGCGAGATCGAAACCCTTGTCGTCGTGCTGATGCTCACGCTTTGCGTGTCGCTGCTGCTCGCATTGGGGGCGCTGACATTCAAGGTCTTCAAGGGTTTGTGGGCGGAGTTCCGGTGCGAGGCCGGCCAGGCGTCGGACCGGGGGCGGCGATGACGGTGCCGGGGCCGTTCTCGCGGGCCCGGTCGCAGACGGCATCGGCCGGATCGGCAACGGGCGGCTGACGGGTTGCCGGCACGGCGGTTCGCGCCTCCGTGCCGGCTTTCCCGAATTCAGTCATTCCCGCCGAAACGACATCGGGGGCCGATCCTGTGTCGGCCCCCGATGAGCAACCGCACAACCCAAGGAACTTCACGAGGATCGAAGCGATGACAGACTCCCCCGTCAAGCGCCGCCGCCGGCGCTCGCGATCGAACCAGTCGCCGCCGCCTCGCTGGCCCCGCGATCCGGCGCTGGGCGAGAACATCGACGTGGATATCGAGGCGATCGCCCATGTGCTGGCCAACACCTGCCGCTGGGGCGGACGGACGCGGCGCTTCCTCTCGCTCGCCCGGCACGCGCTCACCATGTCCGAGGAAATCGAGGCGCTGGACGGCATCGCCGGCGAGGACCGGCGCTGCCTGGCGCTCCACGCACTTCTCGTTCCCGCGCGTGTCGCCTGGCTCGGCGACGAAAAGGGGGATGTCCCCGCATCGGCCAAGGCGGCGGCACGCGCAAAGGCGCACGGCGCCGCTGTCGACAGGGCGGTGCGCGAGGCCGTAGGCCTCGACCCGAAGCCGCCGGAAGACTGGAGCGAGGTGCTGCGCTTCGTCGCCAGAATGACCGACGCTGCGGAAAGACGCGATCTCGGTGTGGACGGCGCCAGGACGCCCTTTCCTCCGCTACGCCGCACCATCCGGCCCATGGCGCCCGAGGCGGCGGCGGAGCGCTGGCTCGCGCGGTTCAGGGAGCTGGCCGGCTCTTCTACTGGTGGAGATACCCACGCCGGGAGCGATACAACCGGCGCTCCGGCATCTGCCGCCGTGGAGGCTTCGCAATGACCGGGGTGGGCGGCGACACCGGGCGCGGACTCCGGGTTGCCACCCGGGGCTTTCGCACGTGGTTCAGGTTCGGCTGGTGGATCGGCATCGGCGTCATCCTCACAGGCCTGGGCGCCGCGATCTGGAAGACCACCAGCGACTACACCAACTACGACTGGCACGTCTTCGGCGTCTACGCGCTGAGCGAGTTCATGCTGGTTGCCGATTTCAAGCCCGACAAGACCAAGAAGATCCGCGACCTGGATGGAACCGTCCTGGTCATGACCCTCGACACCATCACCAGACACCCCGTGATCCTCGACTATCGGGATCGCATGCTGGGGGATGCCGTCGATGCCGCTCTGCTGGGCGGCGGCGCCTGTGCGGGCCTCGCCGCCGCCGTCCTCTTCGGGCTGCACTTGTTGGGGCGAAGGCTGGGGCGCGGCAAGCGCCTGCGGGGCGGCGAGCTGGCAAGCGCGAAGGAGCTGAGGCGCCGCACCCTGCCATGGCGGCGTCGGCTGCTGCTGCGGAACCGACCCGCGGAGGCCCAGCCCTACCTGATCGCCGGCATCCCCTGGCCGAAGGGTGCCGAGAGGCACCACACGATCGTCTCCGGCACCACGGGCTCCGGCAAGACGGTGCTCATCTCGGATCTGGTCGAGCAGATCCGCAGCCGGGGCGAGCGTTGCGTGATCTACGACAAGATGGGGAGCTATACCGAGACCTTCTTCGATCCACGCCGGGACGTCCTGCTCAACCCCCTCGACGACCGCGCGCCGCGCTGGTCGCCCTTCCTCGAGGCCCGCACCGCGCTGGACTTCGATACGATGGCGGCAGCGCTGATCCCCCGCCAGAAGGACGCCGCCGATCCCTTCTGGATCACCGCCGCACGCCAGCTCTTCTCTCACGGCGCGGCCGTGCTCTGGCGAAGGGGAGAGACACGCAACCGGGTGCTATTGGACCGTCTGCTCAAGACCGATCTGAGCGAACTCGCGGAGGCCATGGAGGGCACCGTGACCCAGTCCATCGTCGATCTTGCCAACCCGAAGACGGCGCTCTCGGTCCGCGCCATGCTCACCGCCAACATCGGCGCCATGGAAGTGCTGCCCGACGAGGGCGACCCCTTCTCCATCAGGAAGTGGATCGAACGCGAGGGAAGCGGCGGCTGTCTGTTTCTCACGTCGCGGGGCGATCAGCACGCGAGCTTGCGGGGGCTGATCTCCACCTGGCTGGAGATTGCGGTCAACTCGCTGCTCTCGCTGTCGCGCTCCGACTCACGCCGCATCTGGGTGATCCTGGACGAGCTGCCGACGCTGCACCAGCTCCCGAGCCTCGAGCCCGGCCTTTCGGAGAGCCGGCAGTTCGGGGGCTGCTTCGTCCTTGGGGTCCAGGTGTTCTCCGCCCTGCGCGACCTGTACGGGCGCGACCTTGCGCAGACGATCTCGGGGCTGTGCGGCACCCGGGTCGTGTTGGCGTCACCCGACAAGGATACGTCGGAGTGGTCGGCGGGGAGCCTGGGCAAGGTGGAGGTCGAGACCCTCTCGGAGGGCGTGAGCTACGAGACCGCGCACGGCGGCGTGACGCTGAGCACGCGGCGCGAGGAGCGTCCCCTGGTTCTACCGTCGGAGGTATCGCGTCTTGAGAACCTGTCGGGCTATCTGAAGTTCCCCGGCCCCTCGCCGGTGGCACGGATCAGGCTGAAGTACCGGAAGCGGGACATCGTCGCGGTGCGCTTCGTGCCGAGGCCGGACGACAGCCACGATCCGAGCTTTGCCGGCGGGCCGCAGGCTCGGGTGACACACGCTGCCGGCGATGGCGCTGTGCCGGCGCCGGACGCGCGGCAACCCGTCACGCCTCACGCTGCCATGGCGGAGTGCCCAGCTGAGACGGCGGGGGCGGCCGAACGAGGCGCCGGTGCGGCGCAGGACGGCGTCGCGGAAGCACCCGCACTTGCTCCCGCCGCTGCCGACCCACCCGGTGAAGCCAGGGAGGGCGGTGAAACCGGCGTGCCGGAACCGGCAGAGGGGACGCATGTCGCCGAATCCCCGCCTGACGCCGATGACGATGCGCAGATTGGGCCGGAGCGGCCGCCTCGGGGGGCGGCCGGCGCCGATCCTGACGGTGACGGCGCTGCCTTCGCCAACAGGGCTCCGGAACCAGGCGAACGGCCTCTACCCTCCGACAGGGGACACGGCGGCGGGAGGCGCCGCCGCCGCGGCAGTCAAGACTTCTACTGATGGTGGTCTCGATCGGCGCAGTTGCCTCGCCCTCCCAGGGCGTCTCCTATTACGAACGCGACGGATACTACGCGAAGGACGATCCCGCGCACCGGCAGGCCAGCGCCTGGTTCGGCAAGGGAGCGGAGGCGCTGGGCCTGGAGGGTTCCGTCGACCCGGACATCTTCATCGACGTCCTCGCCGGCGAAGTCCCCGACGGCTCAGGCTTACGCCTGGGCCGCAGGAACAGGGAGGGCGAGATCGACCACCGTCCCGGCAGGGACCTCGCCTTCTCGGCCCCCAAGTCCGTCTCCCTTGCCGCGCTGGTCGGCGGCGACGAGCGCATCGTCGGTGCCCATGACGCTGCCGTGCGCAAGGCACTGGCCTGGATCGAGGCCAACGCGGCCGAGACCAGGATGATGGACCCCGAGCTCGGGCGCATGGTGCGCGCCGGCGATCAGTCGATCGTGGCAGCCACGTTCCGGCACGACACGTCCCGCAACCTGGACCCACAGCTGCATACGCACGCGGTGATCGCCAACATGGTGCAGGGCGGCGAAAGGGGAGCGCCCCGGTCCGGCAAGTGGCGCACGATGGCGAACGAGAAGCTCTATGCGTCCAAGATGCTGATCGGCGCAGTTTACCGGGCCGAGCTGGCGCGCGGGCTGAAGGATCTGGGCTACGCGGTCGAGAAGACCCATGCCGACGGGCGCTTCGAGATTGCGGGGGTTTCGCGCAAGGTCGTCGAGGCCTTCTCCACGCGCCGAGCGGAGATGCGGCGCGTGAGGCGGCGATGGAGGCGCAGGGTCTGGGCGATCCTGCAAGCAACCAGCGGGTCGCCGAGCGCGCGGCGCTGATGACCCGCTCGCACAAGCGCGACGTAGACAAGGAGGCGCTGCGGGAGACCTGGCAGAGGCAGGCCTCGGAATTGGGCTTCGACGCACGGGACCTCGTGAACGAGGCCCGGCACCGGCAGGCGGCGCATCGGGCGCGCTCCCTACCTTCTACCGGCTACAACCGTGAGGCGGAGCCCGGCAGGACAAGCGATGCGGACCGCGCCGCCGCCTGGGCGGTGGCACACCTCTCGGAACGCGAGGCCGTGTTCGCCCGCACCGACCTGCTCACCGCCACGCTTGCCTGGAGCCCCGGCAAGGTCACCATCGGCGAGGCCGAGGGAGCGGTGCAGCGGTTGGAGCAAGCGGGCACTCTGCATGCCGCGAGGACGCCCGTGCTGGGCGACGCGCTCACCACCGAGAAGGCCCTCATCGACGAGACCGAGACCGTCGCGCTCATGCAGCGCGGGCAAGGCAGGTCGAAGCCCGTGATGCGGCGCTGGATGGCGAAGCCGCTGCTGCACAATGGCCGCCTGACCGAGGGTCAGAAAGACGCGGTCACCGCGATCCTCTCCTCGAAGGACCGGGTGGTGGGCGTGCAGGGTTATGCCGGCACCGGCAAGACCGCGATGCTGGACCGCGCGCGTTCGCTCGCGGAGAAGAGCGGCTACCGGATGATCGGCCTGGCGCCCTCGGCGTCTGCGACGGCGACGCTGGCAGCAGAGGCCGGCATCCGGAGCGAGACCCTGCAGCGGTTCCTGGCGCGCAACGCAGGCGTGGCCGAGGGGCGGCTGACGGCCAGGGGCGAGCGCGAGATGCGGGCCGCCTTCCGCAAGACGGTGCTGGTGGTGGACGAGGGCTCTCTGGCATCCACCGTCCAGGCCCGTGACCTGCTGCGGATCGCCGACAGGCTCAGGATCCCGAGGGTGGTGCTGGTGGGCGACGAGAAGCAGCTCGACGCCGTGGATGCGGGCAAGCCCTTCGCGCAGCTTCAGCAAGCGGGCATGAAGACCGTGGTGATGGACGATATCCTGCGGCAGAAGGACCCGGCGCTGAAGGAGGCGGTGCGGGCCAGCCTGGCGGGCGACGTCCGTGCCGCGTTCGACAGGCTAGGCGACCGTGTCGCGGAGGTGAAGCCCGACAATCTCGCCGGTGCTGCGGCCGCTCGATGGTTGAAGCTCTCGCTTGAGGAGCGGGAGAACACCGGACTGATGGCGCCGAGCCATGAGCTGCGCCAGACGGTCAACGGGCACATCCGCGAGCGCCTCGCCCGTGACGGCGTCATCCACGGCTCGGCCCTGGAGGGCGAGCGGCTGGTGTCGCGCGGCTGCACCGCGGCCGAAAAGATGCAGGCCGCCAACTACGCGCAGGGCGACGTGGTGGCCTTCCACCGGGCCTACAAGAGCCTCGGCGTGGAGAAAGGCGAGGAGCGCCGGGTGCGCGAGGTCGACGGTGCGCGCGGCATTGTCATGCTGGAAGGCGCGGACGGCGAGGCTGTGCCCTGGCGCCCGCGCCAGGTAGGAGCGAGCCGCGGCGCGGTGGAGGTATACCGGAGCGAGCCGATAGAACTTCGGGCGGGCGACCGCATCCGCTGGACCCGCAACGATGCCACGCTCGGGCTGGTGAACAGCCACGCGGCCGAGGTGACGGCGGTGCGGGGCGACCGGGTCTCGTTCCTGCTTGAGGACGGCTGCAAGCTGGAGCTGGGTCGCCACGACCCGCAGCTGCGCCATCTCGATCATGCCTGGGCATCGACGGTGCATGCGTTCCAGGGTCGCACGGTGGACAACGTGATCGCGGTGATGGAGGCCAATCACCCCCACCTGACCACACAGAAGAGCTTCTACGTGGAGATCAGCCGTGCGAGGCACCGGACGGAGCTGGTGACGGACGACGCGAAGGCGCTGTGCGACCGCCTGGAGGCCGCGACCGGGGAGCGCGTGTCGGCACTACCCAAGTTGGCACTTTTCCGCTGCCTGTGTTCCCTATTGGTTTGATTCAACGCGATATTTTTCTCGGTCGATTCCAACATGGCCCCACATTTTGTGAGATTCTGTCAGCTCATCAGACGGGTCCTCGTGCGGTGGATGGCGGGGTCCACGCCCGCCGCCGAGGAGATTGCGGCAACCTCGGCGGCCGGGCGCGTGTCCTGGCGGTTGACGATCAAGGTGCCGTCGGTCTGGCGCAGGCGCGTGGTGATCCGCACCCAGGTCCGCATGCTCTCGCGGATCGACGCCCAGCACTTGTGGATGCCGCGCGCGGCCAGCCGGGTACGGATCAGATGCACGGCGTGGTAGGCCAGCACGGCGATCAGCAGGTGGGCCGCGATGCGCCGGTCGAGCTGGTGCCAGATCGGGCGAAGGCCGAGCTCGGATTTCAGGCTCCGGAATGTCGCCTCGATATCCGTGATCCGCCAGTACGTCCGCAGGACCGTCTCGATGTCCCAGTCGACGTGGCTGGTGCGCAGCACATAGGCACCGGCGCCCTCATCGGCCTCGTCGTATCGCGGCCTGCGCTTGAAGCGCACGGCGGTGGCATTGGGGCCGGTTTTCGCCCTCTCGACCGTGATCTCGTAGTGCCTGGCGACGGCGGAGAAGCGCTGCTTGAGGCGGCCTATGCTCTCCAGCACCTTGTCGTAGCGCTTGAGGCGGCCCTTGACCGCAAGGCCGCCGTGGAGCCTTTCCAGCGCCGCCTCGAAGCGGTTCCGCCTCAGGCCGATGATCGCGTTCTCGGCCTTCTTCTTGCCCTCGCTGACGACGTAGAGCCGCGCCTCGCCGTCCTCGCTGGCAAGCCGCCAGGCCCGCACCTCGTGGCGCGCGCTGGTGATCAGCAGGGCCTCGGGTCCGCCCTCGGGCGGCGCAGGCCTGGCACCGCGGCTGACCGCGATCCAGTCGTAGCCCTGCTCGCCCAGCCACGCGATGTTTTTCTCGGTGGCGATGCCCGCGTCCATGACCACCGTGGGCTTCGGCGCCGTGCCGCCGCACACCGCCTCGAGCCGCGCCAGCGCCTCGTGCAGCGTGCCCGGCTCGCTCACGTTGCCCGGCAGGATCTCGCAACTGCGCGGGAAGCCCGCGCCGTCGAGCGCCAGCGCCAGCGTGATGAGGGGACAGTCGTCGCGCTTCTGCTTGGAGCGCCCGAACCTGGGAAGCTCGCCGCCCGTGTGGCCGTGGTAGTGGACGTTGGTGAGATCGTAGAAGGCGATCGTCTCGGGCAGGTCGAGCAGTGCGCGCTCACGGTTGAACAGCTCCCGCTGGATGGCGGCGCGGTGGCGCCAGAGCAGGTCGCCGATGCGGTAGAGCGTCTTGCGCCGCAGCGCCTTGCGGTCGCCCTCCAGGCCCAGGAGCTCGGCGGCCGCGCTGTCGTGGCGGAGCCAGCGGCTGGTATCACGCTCGCTGGCGGGATGGACCATCCTGGCGACGATCAGCGCGCTGGCGATGCGCCCGTCGCGGCCCTTGATGTCGAGGCCGTGGAGGATTTCGGCGAAGCCGAGGGCGTCGAGGGCCTTGAGGCACAGGCGCTCGCAGCCGACCGTGCGCGGGTTCTCGTGCTCCAGGGTATCGAGGTCGACGGTGGCGATGTCGGGCTTGCGCGCCTCTTCCTGCATCGCCTCGACGCGGAACCCCCTGGCCCTGAGCTTGGCGACGATGTCCTCGGCTGCGGCCCGCACATCCGCCTCGCCCTCGAACAGCGGCGGCTTGCCGTGAAGCAGCGCCTCGGCGAGTTCGGTGACGGCCTTCCACTTCTCGCGCGGCACCGGATAGTCGGTGCCGAGATTGAGCAGCGTCCTGTGGCGCACCTTGTCGCCGACGCGCTGGGCGAGCACGAGGCGATGGCTTCGGACCGGCTGGCCGGCCTTGTCGGTGTGTGTCCTGGTTGCCTTGATGTACATGGCGGCGCCGTTTCTGCGATGCCTGTTTCGCATACACGGCGTTCGCGGCATCTGGCAAGAGGGATATCGACTCAACTCCAAAGTCCTGGCCCCACAATTGGCTTCCAGGACCACGAATGGCAAATGTGGGTCTCAGGTGTCCTCCAACCCCAACATCTAGTGGTTCAGCGCCGCAAAACTGGCTCGAACAGGCTCGGCTGGTCGGAAAAAGTGCCAACTTGGGACTAGAGGGCGTCGCCGCTGCGGCGGAACTGGCGAGGAGGATGGAGCAGGCCAGGCAGGCGCAGGCACGCGAAGCGGCCACGAGCAGGGAAAGGGAGATCGAGCGGCACGGGCTGGCCGGCGAACCCGCGACGATGCGTCCGACCGCAACTGCAAGGAGTCCGAGGACGGAGGCACGGCCGGAGTCACCGACTCGACAGCCCGGGAGAAGGACGGCGCCTGCGCCCGCCAGGGACCGGGTACCGGAGTCCCGACCCGAGGCGCCGGCCCACGAGCCGGAAAGGACACGACGGCCCACGCCCGCGAGAACGCCGGAACCGGAGAGGGAGCAGCCGCCCGCTCCGGCACCCCGACCCGCGCGGGCACCCGAACCTGCGAAGGCGCCGGAGCCGGTGAAGGAGCGCGGGCCCAAGACGATCGAATACGAGCTCGAACTGGAACTGTGACGATCAGCAGCCCGCGCGCTTCACTTCGGGGTCTCAATACGGGGCACGCGGCCGGAGCATCACACCCCACGCATCCGGGATGCTAGACTAGCCCCGTGCCCTCGCACCCTAGCCTGAAAAAAAGGATGCTATTTCAGTGGCTTGAGAACCCACAGCAGCCTTATTCCGACTTCCTCTTACTCCGTACCCGCCCAACTCTCAGGACACGAACCTAGCATGTCCGTCACCCCTCGCCTATCTCAGGTAATGGCTCAATCTGAATTGCTGGCACACTTTCTGACAGCCGAGCCGACACTTGCCCTACGGGTTCAGTTTGCGTCCCCACTCGAAACCGGGGTCCTCTCCGTAGTAGCGTACCCCTATGTCGATGAGTCCGACCACCAACTGCTTGAAAACCTCGCGTAGCTGATCAGCGGTCGGTTCTATGAGGTCGCCCTTGCCGAACACCGTCAGAGCTGTGGTGTCGGTATCCAGCTTCCCTTTGTGGTGGAGGATGGCGTGTCGGTACAGACGCAAATCTCCGAACGCATCGCTGTCTATGCGATCCACGCCGCACTCCCGACTGATGGCCGGTCGATAGACCTTCTCCCACAATGTATAGGCGAACACGATCAACCTTGCGCGCACGGCCTTGGCCTGTCGGCTGGCAGAATCTAATCGAGCAAGAAGCTCGGCGAAGGTCACCGAGTAGTCGGCAACGGCTGCGGGTTCATTGGGGTCGTCCTGCCCAAATGACAGCCTGTTGTTGACCTTGGTCGCTCCGCCTTTCAACCAGTCATCCACTTGCTTGCGCGCGGTCGTCGTCGCGAACACCGCTATCTGGTCTTCTCCGTAGAGGTCCAGAAGCTCGTCTTTCAGCCTTGTCAACGTGGTTAGAGGCATTCTGTTTCACCGACGCCCGCGCCAAGGGGCTTTGTCTCAAACCATGGGCGTGCATCCTAGCCTATCTCGTATCCCGTTTCAGGTCCTCGGCTGGAACCAACCTGTAGTGTCGTTCTTCCACGACCTTGATGTCGTCGCCTCGAAGGGTTAGCTCGAATAGTGCGACGATCTGGTCATCCATAAACTGCACCGCAATTGCCCGGCACGCAAGATTAGGAAATCTCTGCTCGGAAAACCGGATATCTTGCGTAGTCTGGACGATACCTATGTGATCCTTCCCGCCTTTGGCTTGAACAGGGATAACGAAGTGGTCGCCGCTCTTATCGAGTCCGATGTAGAGTTCATCAATCTCGATTTGCCCCATGCCCTCTACGGTCGTTCGAAGATGATTTTGGAGGCTATAGGTCGTCAGGCCAAGAAATATGTCAATCAACCGATTGTAACGAACAATCGCCAAGAGGGCCTGCTCATCATCCAATGCGTATGCCCGAATTACCTCCGGCGTTGCGTCCGGTATATCTATGACAACTCGATCAGCCCGTGGCTCTATACGCGTTTGCTTAACTAGCCGAAATCGATAGCGTCCTTTACCCGCGCCCTCGATTATCCATTCGCGGCCTTTCGACTGTGTATCCAAAACGCTGTCAGGTAGCTTGTTCCGGTATCGAAAAGAGTAAGGAACATCCCCAATATTCTTCACACGAGCGAATCCAAGTGACGCAGCACCTTCTTCGAGTTCTTCGCGCAGGAATTCGAACTCGGTCAGCCCTTCTTCAAAGTGATCGAAGAACACCTTCTCGATGAGTGCCTGATATCGGTTTAGCGATTTAGGCATGAGCCTTGCTCTCTGCCATGCGTTCACGCTCGATCTCAATTTGCTTGCGTTTCTTCGCTCCGCTCTTTCTGTCGCGGCGACTGGGTAACGGTTTCACCCCGAAGAACTCGGCAGCTTGGGAAAGATCGAACAAAAGGAGCGCGGAATCGCCTAACGGGATTGGCTTCACCGGCCTGCTTGGTCTAACTCCCAAAGCCTCGACCACCTTTCCGGCTATAGCTCTCGCCAGCGGCGGCGGTACGGCATTGCCGATCTGTCGTGCACCATGCCATTTCGTTGCATTGAAGCGGAACCAGTCAGGGAAACCGTGCAATCTTGCCATCTCGCGCACGGTAATACAGCGATCATACCTATAGTGAATAGGGCGCGGGCTCGTGAACGCGCCTCGTGCCCCGTCCGTTCCGGCGCGGAGGGTGTTTGAGACACCCGATTCACAAAGCTTGAAAAATCTGCTGATAGGCTCCACTGTCCCCGACTTCGTATGACTAAACCGCTTGCGCGAAATGGGAGTGTGTGCCGTTCGAGCACTCGATGTCAGCATCCCGGGCCTCCACTCCCGCACATAACCGAAGTGCCAAGCGTCGTTGGTGAGACATCGAAGTCGTGCCGCATACATCGACGGCTTGCGGAACGAAGACGTAATCACGGCATCCGAGCCAATCAGAGTCGGAAATCGATCCGCGTCGGGAAGGTCCCCTAGAGCATCCGTACATGTCGGCCCGATGGGCAGACCCTCGACGTGATTGCGCCCAGCGGCGATATTGGTCAGAATGGCGGGATACTCAGGCAAAACTTCTCCAACTCTCGCACCAAGGAGGATCAGTCGTTCCCGACTTTGTGGAGTATCGAAGTGACCGGCGTTCAGAACCTTCCAAGGGACCCGTACCCTGTAGCCAACCTGTGAAAACTCATCGACTAGCTCATCCAAGAACGCTCGGTGTTTGCCAACCGTCAATCCCTTCACGTTTTCGAATACGAACGTTCGGGCTTCTAATTCAACAACAATACGAACGAACTCCCGAACTAATCGATTACGAGGATCGTCAAGTACTCGGTGACCGATTAACGAGAATCCCTGACAGGGAGCGCCACCGAAAACGCAATCCACTTCGCGTTGTCCGACTCCCGACATCTCTAGAATATGTTTGCCGGAGACTTCCTCGATAGATCTAGGAATGGTAACTGTATGCGGAAAGTTATACTTGTGAGCCGCACAGTGCACAGGATCGATCTCGACGGCAGAGACTATGTCGAATCCCGCTTGCTCGAATCCCAAGCTAAGCCCACCTGCGCCAGAAAACAAGTCTACACCGATAGGTCTCATGACGCCGCCTCTCGTTTCTCGACTCTAATGTTGGCAGAATTGCGGAGGTCTACCTTTTGTTTCAATCGGAAATCTCTGCTACCAATAAATTCATGAAGTCGTGACGTAAGTGCGACAAGATCGACCGTTTCACACTGCCACACTACGAGCACCCCCCAACCTAATGATTCTAGCATTTCCGCCTTTTCTTTATCGCGTTCCTTGTTCCTTTCTAGTTTCGGTCCCCAATAGTCGAGGCGCGATTTGGGCAGCTTTCCCTTTCGGCAGTCGTGACCATGCCAAAAGCAACCATGAACGAAGATAGCTCTTCGGCGCGAGATTAAGGCGATGTCCGGTCGCCCAGGCAGGTCCGTGCGATGAAGTCGGTATCTATAGCCCATTCCATGCAACAGTCGTCGGACGATCAGCTCTGGCGCGGTGTTTTCGCTCTTGACTGCCTGCATAATGCGTCGGCGTTGTTCTGGAGTTCTAGTATCCACCATAGAAACCACCAGAACTCAAGATGGTGGAGTGAATGGCCGCAGGAAAAAATCGTCGTTTAGCTGATGAATAGGCACCTTCGCGGCCTTAGCCATAGCTTTGACGAGACTCACTAGGTTGTCGGGCATTCGATCTGGTGAGGCGAGTTCCTCATGCATCTTGCGGAGGGCGGAAATGACCTCCGGATGTGCCGCGTATACTACAAACGTCTCGTTCAAGGCGATGAAGGGCTCGCCCTTGACCCCGACACCCGGTTTAGTCAAAACGGAACGATTGCCTACGAGACGTCGGTGGACGTCCCGCTTTATCAAGTCTTTGGTGTGTTTGCGATTTAGGTAGAAGGAAACGCAGGTTGCGAGCAACCCAGAAACCAGAGCAGATATAAGGATTGTTGCAATCGTTTCTTCAATGTACATGAAACCCTCGGAATAGAGTTTGGTGTTGTCCATCACGGAGAGTGCCACAGTCGCCGTTGAATCGCCACCGCTACCCGTTCTGCAGCTTGGCTCAGGGTCGCGTCGTCGAGATGGACGTAGCGGTTGGTCGTTGTGGCCCGGCGATGCCCGAGCAAGCGCCCCGCGACATGCAGACTCTCGCCGTTCATGACCGCGTGCGAGGCGTGCGCATGACGCAGGTCATGCAGCCGCGCATCCGCCACGATACCGGCAGCATCGCGCGCCTTGGTCCAGAACGCCCAAAGGTCATTCGTACTCAACGGCCCGTTTCCCTTGCCGCCCGGAAACACCCACTCTCCAGACGCCATTTCGGCGAGGCCATGCAGCAGCTCCCGCGCCGCCTCGCCAAGCAGAACGTGCCTCGGTCCCGTCTTCGCGTCAATCAGCGCGAGCCGGTCCGGCTTGACCTCGCACCAGCGCAGACGGCGTATCTCGCCCGGCCTGCACCCGGTCAGCAGGAGCAGCCGCACCGCCGCAACGCAAACCGGGTATTCGTCTTCGCGCTGGCGCAGGACCGCGCCGAGCTTCGCCAGATCGTCCGCGCCGAGCAGCCGCCCGCGCGGCGGTCGCCGGTAGCGGACGATGCCCTTGCACGGGTTCCCGGCGGCTTCGGGCCGATGGCCCCACACGATGGCGCAGTCGAACATGTTGCGCAGTATGTCATGACTTCGATTCGCGCCGCCCGGCTTTCTGCGTCCGTATTCGTGGAAGAAGCGGGCGACATCGGCGCGCACGACCGAGCCGACGCGGAGATGGCCGAGCGCGGGCAGGATGGCGCTGTTGAGGTAACTCAGGGTCGCCTTCACCGTGGACGACTTCCATGAAGGCGAGCGCCGCTCGACATACTCCGCGGCGAACTTCGCCAGCGTCGGGCCGGAAGCGGGAAGGGGCACGGGACTCCCGCCGCCCTTCTCGCGGGCGAGGAAGGCGAGCGCGGCGGCCCGCGCCTGGTCGGCCTTCACCGCGTCCGGCTTACCGAGCGTGACGCGGCGCGGCTTGCCGTCGCGGCGGAAGCGGAACACCCAGGACCGCGCGCCGTGCGGCTGGACGCGGAGCATGAAGCCTTGCAGGGCGGTATCGTGGATTGCGTATTCGCGCTCGCGCGGACGAGCCGCGAGCGCGAGCGCATCGGTCAGGCGGGCGCGTTCGGTCATCGGCCCGCCTCCCCGCCGTCGAGCATGTCGGCGAGGCCGCGCGACACCCGGTTGGCCGCGTCGAACACGGAGTCCTCGGCAAGGTGCGCATAGCCGAAGGTGGTCTTGATGTCGGCATGCCGAGCAGCCCGGCGACGACGCGCAGGCCCTCGCCGCCGTTGACCGCGACCGCCGCATGGCTATGCCGGAGGTCGTGGATGCGCAGCGTCGGCAGGCCCGCCGCCGCGCGGATCGCGTTCCATTCCCTGTCCACCGTCGCAGGCCCGCCGCAGGGAGAAGCGAACACCCAAGGGCAATTGGTGCGCCGTAGCCGCGCCGCGAGCACGGCGCGGGCCGGGGACGCCAGCCAGATCGTGCGCGGGCCGGTTTTCGAGTCGGGCAACACCGCGCGGTCGCCGTGAACATGCTCCCACTTGAGCCGCAGCGCCTCGGACTTGCGCGCGCCGGTGTAGAGCAGGAAGCGCACCACGGCGACGGCGACCGGATGATCCGCTTCCGCGCCGTCGAGCGCCCGACCGAGCGCGGCGAACTCGTCGTCCGTCAGGTAGTGCGCCTCGAAGCCGGTCTTGCGCCGCCGCAGTCCCTTGCACGGGTTGGAGTCCTCGCGCCGCAGGCCGAGTGCCTCGGCGTGCTTCATCATCGACGACATCGCCGCGAGCGCCCAGTGCGCCGAGCCCGGATACATGGCCGCGATGTCGTCGTGCCAAGGACGCACATCCTTAGCGCCGATCGCATCGACCGGGCGGTTGGCGAACGCGGGCAGTATCCAGCGCCGCACGGTATGCGCGTAGGCTTCCCGCGTCGAGGGCTTCCAGCGTTCGGCGCAGTCGGCAAGAAACACCGGCGCGAATGTCCGCACGGTCGGGACCGCCGCCGCCGCGCCGCCCGTTTCGGCGTCGGCGAGCAGCGCCCGCGCCGCGTGCCGTGCGTCCTCGACCGTCAGCGCGTCGAGCGTGCCGAGCGTCCGCTTGACGACCAAGCCGTTGCAGCGCCGGTGCACGATCCACGTCTTGCGCCCATTCAAGCGCACCCGCAGACCAAGCCCCGGTGCCGCGCTGTCCCACAGCACGGCCTCGCGTCCGTCCGCAGTCGCGAAGGCGCGCACGCCCGCCATCGTGATCTTCGTTCTGTTCGCCATGTTCCGATCCCTCCCGTTCGTTTCGGTCGCGACCGGCGCGTCGCGGGCGTCCCCGTTGGGGAACACCCAGGACACGCCGGGTAACGGCGGCGGGTCCGAAGATGGGAAGGGTCGGAAGTGCCGCGCTCAAACGCCGCGCGGGCTGCAAGCCGTTGTGTCTACGGGGCTTTCAGCGCCTCGCGGATGCACGGAGGAAGTGCGATTCTCTACGCCCTGCGGCGTTTAGGTCTCACACCCCACGCATTCATCGGCGGGAATGTCCCCACCGCAACATTCCGCCCCACGCGTCAGCCGGCATCAGGCGCGGCGAATTCGGATTCGACTCCCGAGAGTTGCGCCATGCCAAAGCTCTCCTGCGGAATGCGCTGCCCTGCAGACCAGAGCCCCACCAGCGCCCTCGCGAGGTCGGCGGGAAACACGTCGACCAGACCGTCGACCTCCGCATTCTCCGCTGTCCGCTCCAGGGGACACCGGCGGCCGTGCGCGAGAAGCCAGCGATAGAGGCCGCGATGCGGGTTCAGAACCGCCCGCCCCTCCGACTGCCGCCGCCGGTTGACCCCGATCAGTATCCGGACGCCGGCGGGATCGAGATCGCCGAGGTACATGGCGCCCTTCGCCAGCGTACTCTCCACCAGATCGTCCAGGTTGCCGGCGCCTTGCCGGAAGGCGTTGCCGCCGCCGTAGGCGATCGCGGCGTAGAGCGCAGCGTCGCGGTTCCATCGGCGGAAGCTGTCCCAGGAGTGATAGTTCTCCAGCACCAGGATCGGCCGACCCGGTTCAAGCTTCAGGGGCGTTTCGTGCGGCAGCGGCGGGGCGACGGGATAGCAGTGGAGATCGGCCAGCGTGACGCGGCCCTCGAACAGGGCCGGATCGCCCTTGCGCAGGTCGTCGAGCCGCTTTTCGTCCCCGAATATCTGCAGCGAGCGTTCCCTCGTCGGCGCCGGCACGGGCTCCCTGCCGCGCACGGAAAGAAGGTACGCGTTGACGGCCTGTAGGTCGGCACGCCGCACGGGGTGGCGCTCGCCCGCGGCGAAGGCCAGGGCAGGAAGCCAGGATTGAGGTGTCCGGGTGTACCGGTTCTGCGCCGCATGCCGGAGGCTGGCGGTGCGCGGAAGCGCGGGCGAGCCCGAGGTATCCCATCCCCGTTTCGGAAGGTCGACGAGTCCCTCGCTCTCAAGGCCCCGCAGGGCGTCGAGGAGCAGGCACCTCTGCTCCGGCTGGTCGCGGGCTTCGGGGTGGGCGCGGAGCCAGGCGGTACGCAGCTCGGGCAGGCGGATGCGCCGCTTGCCCAGCGCGCGCAGTTCCTCCCCGAACGAGCCCATGCTACTCGGCGGCCACGGCCGGCCTTGCGGTGTCTTCGACCACCCGCCTGTCGATATGGGCGCGCATGGCCTCGACTTCCACATGGATGCGGCGCGAGCCGCGCGACTGGCCGATGCGCCGCAGCCGCACGATGTTCTCGAACTCGGCCAGCGCGTTCGTGTCTTGCACTCCCGTCGTGTAGAAGAGCTGAATCCCCATGGCGTCTGCGAGACCGATCTGGGTCTTCAGCAGCAGGGCCTTGTTCGCCTTTCCCAAAGGGTTGTCCATGATGAGGATGCCGCCCTCGCCCGCGCCGACGTGCATCGCCTCCGCGCGCAGCCGCGCCAGCACCAGGTAGATCATCATGGCGGCCGTCAGCAACTCGCCGCCCGAGACGCTCACCCGGTCGATCGGCATGTGCTCGGTGTCGCCCTCGCCCTTGGGTTTCAGCAGCCGGATGCCGAGGGAGTCCCTGCCCAGCGCCGCGGTCATGCGCTCGACCAGCTCGGAGGTGATGTCCTGGCCCGTCTCCGGGATCCGGTCGGCCTCCGCCAGGTCGGTGACGTAGCTGCGGAGGATCTCCCTGCGCTGGTCGGCGGCGACCCGGGAGAGGTCGGCGCTCATGCGGAACACCGGCTGCCCCCCGAAGCGGGGCACGTGGTCCGGGATGCGCCCGTCGCGGACCATGCGGCGCAGGATGTGCAGGGCAGTCCGAAGCAGACGTTCCAGCTCCGCCACGCAGGCCTCGAGGTCTTCGTCGAGGCGCGAGAGGTCGTGCTCGATGGTCTTCAGGCGGTCGTCGATCAGGCCCGCCGTCCTCTCCGCGTTCTCCGCTGCGGCCAGCGGATCGTTGGCGCCGAGGTGCGCGGCGACCTCCCGCTCGCTCTCGAGCTCCCTGAAGGCGTCAGAGCTGGTGAACCTGCGGATGTCGTCGTAGCTCTCGTAGACGGCCTTGTGCGCCTCGCCAAGGTCGTCGCGAGCCCGTCCGAGCGCGGCGACGGTGTCGCTGACCAGCGCGGCCACCTCGTCCTCGCGCGGGAGCTCCATCCTTTCCGCCGGAGCGCTGTCGGCGCCCAGGACGCCGGCGAGGGTGGCGGCCCAGTCTGCGCACGACGCGGCCGTCCGCCCGTGTCCAGCTGCCTTTTCGCGCGCCCGCCGCGCGGCATCCGCCTCGCGCGAGGCGACGGCTTCCTGCTCGACGATGGCCAACTCCGCCCGTGGTTCAACGCCGGCAAGCGCCTCCGGAGCGAGCGAACGCAGGTCGGTCAGCGGCTCGGGGCGGATCTCCCGTGTGCGCCTCTCCTTCTCCGTGCGGTAGTCCCTCTCCGCGGAGTCCGCCTCCGCACGGGCGGCCGATGCAGCCTCGCGCGCCGTTTCGAGCGCTGCCACCGCGCCGGCGGCAGCCTCCCGCAGGCCGTCGCGCGCCGCCTCGGTCTCGACCACGGCGCGTTCCAGATCGCCGAACGCCTCCGCGAAGCGGTCCTCCTTTTCGGCCAGGGCGCGCTCGATCTCCAGGCGCTGGCCGCGCAACTCGCCCACCCGCTCCTGCTCCAGGGCCGTCAGCGCCTCGAGCTCGCGATCGTACGCGCCGCGCAACGTGTCGAGATTGCCGTCCGCCCTTCCGCCGGGTCCCGAGTAGGCGACGCCGCCCGCCTCGCGCTCCACGTCCGAGGCCATGCTTGCGGCGTTTGCCGCCTCGTCCTCGCGGGCACGAGCCTCCCTGGTATGACCATCCCGCTCCGCCTCCTTCTCGTGGGCGAGGCGTTCGGCAGAAGCCGCCCGCTGCCGGTGAGCGAGGTGTGCCTTGCGCCAGCCGTCGACCCGCGAGCCCCATTGCGCGTGGTGTTCGGCGGCACGGCGCGCGCGCTCGGCGGACGCATGGGCCTGGCGATCGCATTCGCCCGCCCTGCTGCGGCAGTCCCGGGCGTCCCGCTCGGCGGCCTCGATCCGGCCGGACAGCGCGTCAATCTCGCCTGCGATCTCTGCGATCCGCGTGTCCTTGCGCTCGATGTCCCGCCGCATCCCGTCGAGCCGGCCGTCGCCGAAGCGTTCCCGCCACGCCCGGATCTCCTGCAAGACGGCCTCCAGGTGCTCGATCCGCGTCTGCTGCGCGTCGATCGACGACGCCACGCCGGCCAGATCGTTCTCGATCCGGCGGTGCAGGTCGCGGGCGGCCGCCCGGTCGTAGGCGGCCGGCTCGTCCACGGGGAGCACGAAGCGGTCATGCGCCTCCTCTCCCGGCGAGTCGCCTGCGACCGCGACGGTCACCGGCCGGCTCAGCGGAGGGACGGACTCCAGCATCCGGCGCGCCGCATCGAGTGCATTCCGGTTGGGAACGGCGACACCGGCGAAGCGGGCCGGGTCAAGCTCGGCGAAGCGGCGGAGCTCTCCCGGCGAACGCAGGATGTCGGAGAGGTAGACGGCATAGGGCTGGGCGTCGGCGATGCCGGAGTCGCGGAGCCGCCCGGCGACGGTGCGCACGTCCGCGTCGATAGACGCGAGGCCGGTCGCTTCGAGAGACTCGCGGTCGGCCTGAAGAACCTCCTGCCGCCGCTCGTCATTGCGCAATCTGGCCGTGCACCCGCTCCTGGCGTCCGCCAGCATCCTACCGGCGGCGTCAGCGTCCGGGTCGACCTCGTTCTCGCCGCCGAGCTCGAGCAGGGTCGGATCGAAGGCCAGGCCCCGGCGCCGCTCCTCGCCTTCGCGGGCGGCTTCCCGCAACCGCGCCGCCTCGGTCTCCAGAACCGAGCCCTCGGCCTTGAGGTCGCCCTGGCGCTCCCGGCGCCGCGCGGCGGTGAGGTCCGCCTCCTCGGCCCGACGGCGAAACGCGGCTGCCTCTTCTTCCGCAGCCCGTGCAGCCTCCGCGTGGCGCCGCGCCGCCGCATCGGCGCCCTCGCCGGGCTCGAGTACTTGCTCTTCCTCGAGCTTGGCGCGGAATTCGCGCGCATGACCCAGGTCGACGTCGATCTGCGCCGCCTCCCGGTGTTCCATCTGCGCGGTCTCAGATGCCGCCGCCCGCTCGGCGTCGGCCGCGCGCGCCGCCCCCTTCAGCTCTCGGGCTTCGGCCGACAGGGCGCGCTGGCGCTCGCGCAACGTCCCGGCGCGCCCATTGAGGGTGGAAACGAGATCCGCGCCGATCGCGCAAAGCGCATCCCGGCGCGGTTGCAGGTCGGCATGCTCCGCGTCGATCGCCTCCTGCAGCGCCCTGCTCCGGTCCCGGTCGTCGAGAATGCCGCGCATCGACACGGCGCCTTGGAGAAGACGGCTGTGCCCGAGCGCCTGTCCGCGCTCCTCCTCGCGGGCAACGGCGGCCGCTTCGGCGGCCTCGTGCCTCCGCCGCGCCGTCTCGACGGCGGCGGAGGCGAGCTCGATTCTCGCGCTCCCGCATGCCGCCTCGGCTTCGCCGGCGGCTGTCTCGTGCTCTTCCGCAGCCCCGGCGCGCTCTTCTGCAAGCCGACGGGCCCTATCCGCGTGTTCGTCCAGCGCCGCCTTGAGGGAGGACGCATCGCTGCTGCGCCGCGAGACCTCCTCCTGCGCGGCGTGCGCCCCGGCGGCGATGTCCACGAACGGCGCGAATTTTTCCTGCAGACGGCGCATCGCGTCCCGCCGCCGCTGCAGGCGCGGCAGGTCCGAGAGCTTCGCCACGTGCTCGGCAAGCAGACCCCGCACAGCACCCGCCTCCCCGTCCGGCACCGTCATCGCCAGGAACTTCCGCAGGAACTGCGCCTCGCTCCGGAAATCCAGGAAATCCTCGATGCCGCCTTCGCTGCGGTTGAACTCGACCTGCGCCGCCAGAAGCTCCGTGTCGATCTTCTCTTCGGCGAGCTTCCGCTTCCAGTCCGACTGCTTCGAAAAATCCTGGAAGTTGCCGGGATGACCCGCGCGCATCTCGTGCAGCCAGCGCTGCACGTCCTGATGCCCCCTCAGGCGGCCGTGCTCCTCGAACCCTTCGAGCCCCGGCGCGGGGATGGCGTCGAAAGAGAGGCCCGGCGCGCTCCGGAACGTGAAGAAGCGGCGCTCCAGCTCGCGCTGGCGGCCCTCGCCCCGCGGCACCACCACCTGACCCGTGACCAGGCGCTCCGTCTCCAGCAGGCCCGCCTGCCCGCCGGAGAGGTCCCATTCCACCAGGATGAACGCCGGCACCTCCCCGAAATAGTCCCCGAACTTCTGGTTCGAACGGATCAGCGTCTTCAGGAAGCGCCGCTCGCTGGTGTCGAAGCAGCTCAGCACCAGGGACAGGAAGGACGTCTTGCCGCCTGTGTTCTCCAGGCTGAACACCGTGTGCACGGGCTTGCCCGTGCGCGGATCGGCAAGATGGACGGTCGTGCCCGGATAGTACGCCTCGTGCCAGCCGCAGTCGGAGAGGTGGATGCGCGTGATGCACCGCATTCAACGGTTCCCGCCGTCCAGAAAGCCCGGCAGGACCGAGGCGCAGCGCTCGAACAGCTCGTGCGCCGCGAGCTCGCGCACCTGCAGCCGGTAGCGCGGCGTCGCCATGTAGGTCTCGCCGTCCGCCGTCTCCAGGGTCTGCACCATCCCGTGCTCGTGAAGCTGGTTGAGCACCAGCTTGACCATGCCGGCGAGCGAGCCCAGGCCTGCGCGCTGGCTGCCGTCGGGCCTGGTCTCCGGCAGGCGCGCGAGCTCGCGCCAGGCATCCACCAAACCTGCTTCCTCCAGCTCGGGATCGCTGCCCGACTCTTCTTCCAGACGCCGGCAGTGCTCGCGCAACAATGACGCGATCCGCGCCGGGGTCGCCGATACCTCCGCTCGATCCTCCTGCATTCCCGTCAGCACCGCCGCAGTCGGAAAGAAGGTCGCCGCGATCGCCACGTGGATGAGCGCGAGCGCGCCGCGCGGCATCTCACCAAGATCCTTGCGCAGATCCGTCAGCGTCGCAGCGAACGCGCTCTCCGGACCCTGCGGCGCGAGCACGATCGCGTGCTCCAGTGCGTCGACCACCCGGAGGCCGAGCATGGGCGCGAGCTCGTGTACCAGGGTCCGGAACTCGGGATCGGCACGCCAGTGCGCCAGCAGCTGGCGGTAATCGGTATCGCCCCGCAACGCCGACGCCCTCGGCGCGAGGCCCTTGTTGAGGAGAAGGACCGCCTTCTGGGTCTCGCTCAGATGGGTCAGGCCGGTCATCGTTCGGTATCGCTCTTGAGCACCAGGTTGTCGCCCGCCACGCGCTCATGCGCAATCGCGCCGTCGATGGAGGCGATCACCCCCAGCGGATCGTCCTCCGGGCACCACGAACGCAGCATCAGGAACAGCACGCAGCGCAGCCTGGACACCGCCATGCCCTCGTCCTCGGCGAAGCCGACGGCCGAACGCATGTCCAGCCGCGTGCGCGCCGCGATCGTGCGCACCAGCCAGTCCTGCGCCTCGCGGATATCCTCGGCGTCGAACTCGGGCGGAACCCGCTCGATCGCCACCAGATCGAGCTCCTCTTCCGCGCCGGCGGGGTCGCGCCGGAACCTCGGCTGCGTGACGGTCTCGAACAGAAGCGCCAGATCGAGCAGCGGCGGCGGAGACGGAGCGGCGAAGGCGGCGGCAATCTCGTCGCCCATGCCGGCCACCGTTCCCATCGGCGCGGCCAGAAGCGGACCGAGAATGCGGTCCTCCAGGTCGGGAACGTCGCGCACCAGGCGCGCGCGGAACGCGCTCACCTGCAGCCGCCGGAACTCCTCCGATGCCGTCATCACCCGCTCGAACAGCGCCGCGTGGCGCTGCTGGCAGTCGTCGATCGTCGTCTTCAGCTCGACAAGGTGGTCGCGCGTGTCGCCCTCCGCATGCGCGATGTGCTCGCGGATCGAATCCACGATCGCGGCCTCGTGCTTGCGCCGCTCCCCCAGGTGTGTTCTCGCCTCGTCCAGCTCCGGCAGCACGTCCTCGCTCCACTTCACGCGATCGGCGGCGCGGCGCACCTGGAACAGACGGTCCTCGATGAACTGCCGGTAGTGGATCGAACGCATGCGCGAGCGCCGCGCCAGCGTGCGCGCGTCCTCGAAGCGCCCCCGCTCCACCGCCTTGCGGATCATGATCGCCTCGGCCTCCTGCGCAAACTCCGGCGCGATGTCGAGCATCGCGAGCGTCAGCGTCTGCGCGCCCCGTGCGAGCTTGTAACGGGGAGACCCGTCGTCGGCGGCCGAAAGCGCCAGAAGACGGAAATCCTGGAACGAAAAGCCGCCCCGGTCCGCGTCGTAGTACTCCACGCGGAAGGTCTTGTGGCCCTCGCGCGCATTGGAAAGGTGGTCCAGGACAACCTGTCCGGCTTTGCGGCCCTGCTTCTCGGTCAGGGCCGGCTTCATGCGCACCGCTTCGCCTGCGACATGCTCGACGATATCGTCCGGTGCAGCGCCGGCCTCAATCGCCGAGCGCTCCATCACGAAGTCGATCGCGCTCAGCGCCAGGTATTGAACGTCGAGCCTCTCGGCGAGCGCCGGATCGTCCTTGAAGATCACCCGGCGGTCGCGGGACAGCCGGGCGATGGGCTCGGTCAGCGCCATGTTGCGCTGCTGGCGGGTCAGCGTCTCCCGCGAAGCGCTCTGCGATTGGCTCACGAGACGGACGCCGATTGATGTGCAGGCGGTCGAAGGTGCTTCCGGAAGGCGGCAGATCGGTATGACTGGCGGCCGTAGTGCGAGCCTGAGCCGTTACAGAAGCGGCCGCCGGAAATAGATGGCAGGCTGATACGCGGCGCATCGGCCTTCAGGACGAGCCTCATGGCGACGCGCAAGGCAGGCGCTGCGGGCCGCCATCGCCCATCGCTCGCGCGCCGAGGGTCGTTCGCGAAGCTGAATCGAGGGCACTTGTCGGGCAGCGGCATCGACGTTCAGGCGCAGGGACGGTGGCAGTGGGTGAGCTTTCTTATCGCCGAGGGCGGACGGGTTGGCAATCGCGGGCATGCCTGGCTGGCTGCCCAGGCTGGCGGAAAAGCTCGCCAGGCCGTTGCGCCGGCCACGGTCCGGGGTCGTTCGTGAAGCGCTGAAGACAGCCGGCTTCGACGAGAATAGGAGGCGTCGTCAGTCTTCGTCGTTGGATTCTTCGCGGCCGAACGTCTGCGCTTCCGCGAGTTCGCCGGCCTCGGCAGCGCGCCTGAAGGCGTCTTCCCTGCCCTGCGCGACCAACTCTTCGCGTTTCAGGTATGCGAGAAGGTGCATGCCGCGGAAGGTTCGCCTGACAAGCTCGATCAACTCGGGCGTCAGCCGGCCGTCGTCCAGGTCGATCTCGCGGGCCGCGACCCGCGCCGCAGCTTCCCGGACGAACTCGGCGGGCTTCATGTTTCGCTGTTCGGCCGCCCGGACGACTGCATCCCACTCGCCTTCGGCGAACCGGATAGAGCGTTGTAAGCGTGGCTTGCCCATGGAAGTCCTCTCTCGGTCGTCGCAAGTCGGGGCCGTACCGCCGCTACATACCAACGGAATTTGGAAGAGGACCGCCCGCCGGAACGGCCTGCAGGGCCGATCATAGCCGCGCCCTCGTCGATTGGCGCGCGCAATCCGGCGAAGCTCGCTGGACATTCGCCCGGCCCAATGGCGGAAGAGCCGTGCGGCGCAAATTGGTATCGCCGACAATTAACGGTTGTATATCAACTGGTTGTGATCGTCACCCGAAAAAGGGACGCGTTCCCAGGGTGTCGGAGGCACTCTTGGCCGCAGGATTGGCCCAGATTAACAGGTCACATCTACGCGCAACTACGCGGGACTACGCAGGCGTACGACAGGTTGCAGCCCTGCACCATCGGTGAGTCAGGTGTGAGAACCAAAGCGCGCAAGCGTCGAGGGGGACACAAGTTCGATATAGAAACGGTCAGGGCCCCAACTCGTTGCAGGACAAACGATCGGGTCGATCGATGCCTTCGCGTCAGCGCTCGCGACGCATCCGGCGGAGCGGTGTTGCAGGTCGTTGCGCGGCTTCGAGTTGCAAGCATAGGAAGCAGTCGCGACGAGGAAATGTTGAGGGTGGAACGGCAAGCGGGAGGAGGTGAAGACGCTTGCGATCGCAATCGGCGCAGCGAGCTCGTCACGCCTGTCATCGACGGTGTCGGACTGGGTGACGCCGGGTCATGCAGTCACGGCTGCATCGCCGTCGGGCAAGGTGTCACGGCGCTCGTCGCCATCGGCGACGGCACTGACGGGGAGCCTGCACAGGGGTCTCGCAGTTCGTCTCGCGAAGGTGAAGTTCATCACGGCGGTGGCGGTCGCACTTGGCGCTACGCCGTTGCCATCGTCATGGTCATCGTCATCTTCGGCGGCGGGGGCGCTCGCAGCGACATTCGCACCGGTGCAGCACTCGGCGACGTCGGCATGCGGCTGGGCCGGGGGTCGGCTTTCGCGGAGGGTGGACACTCGACCGCAACGATCCGGCGACGGTCTGACGAACGGCAACCGGGAAGACATGCAGAGGCTGGCGATCAGGATCGGCGCAGCGTGCCGATCGCCATGATCGTCACGAGTGTCGGGCTGGGTGACGGCGAGCCGTACGCCGAGCCGTTCAGGCGCGGCGGCACCGTTGTCCGGCGAGGTGCCGAGGCGCTCGTCGCCATCGGCGACGGCGCTGACGCCGAGGGTTCGCATGATGCGTGCAGTTCATCTCGTGCAGGCGAGTTGCTTCACTGCGGTGGCGGTGGCACTCGTGGATGCGCCGTCGCCACGGACATCATCACCGGCACAGGCGGGAGCGCGCGCGGTCGAGGCGCTGGCCGAAGCAGCGCACCGCGGCAGGGAGGCAAGTCTTCGGGGACGGAACCGCAGCCGAACACGCTGCTGCGACGCCGAAGCCGCGGCGGGAACAACACTCGCCGGTTCGAGCGCGGGCGGCGCCAGCGCGAAGCGCGGCGGCGACGGACGAGGCTCATGACGCCCGTCGTGAAACACGAAGAAAGCGGCCGATGCCTTGAGGCACCGGCCGCTTCGTCGAGGCGCGGGCTGCTTACACGGCCTGCATCTGCATAATGCCGAGAAGGTTGTAATGCCGAGCGGGTCGCTGGGATCGGCTTAGTTCTGCCGTTTTCCTGCCGATTCGCTCGGCATTAATTGTCACGGCCAGTTTCCGCCGAGAACCATCATCAAGCTGTCCTTCACACCGTTGAAGGTCCCGCGGCGGATGGAAGGCGGCGTGTTGGCCCCAAGGATTTTCAACTTCTCGGCCGCGCTCGAACGAAGGTACACCTCGGTAATCTTGACGTCGGCGTGACCGAGCCAGATCGAGACCTTCCGGATGTCCCCCCGTGTGGCATCCAGAACGGTCATTGCCGACGAATGACGGAGCACGTGCGGGGTCACCCGCTTGCTCTTGATGGACGGGACCTTGCAGGCCGCGGTGGCGACATGCTGGTCGAGGATGTAAGCGAAGCCGTCCGTGCTCAACGCCCGCCCGCGGGCGCTGAGGAAGAGATAGCGATTGTTGACCGGCGGGCGGACGTCGAGCCACTCATTGAGGACGGCCCTCGTTTCCTTCCAGAGCGGCAGTTCGCGCTCGCGCCGCCCCTTGCCCAGGATGCGGACAGTCTCAAGATGGGGACTCGACAGGCTGTCGAGAGTGAGCCTGGTCAGTTCCGACACCCGGAGCCCGGCCGCGTAGCATAGATGCAGCATGGCGCGGTCGCGCAGGCCTGCGACCGTCGCGGTATCCGGCGCATCCAGGATCGCCTGCATCTCCATCCGGTCGAGCCAGTCGATCAGGGGTTTGTCGGTGCGCTTCTGCGGGATGGCGCGCACCTGCAAGGCGAGGTCGAGACAACCCGGGACACGGTATTCCAGGTATCGGAAGAAGGACTTGATGGCGGCGAGGCGATTGTTGCGGGTGCCGATGCTGTTGTTGCGATCCTTCTCCAGAGACTCGAGGAAGGCCAGCAGTAGAGCCACCGTCAGGTGCTCGATCTTCAGGATGCAGGGGCGCACCCTGGTCTTTTCCGCCGCGTAGATGACGAGGAGGCGGAAGCACTCCTTATAGCTCTGCACGGTGTGGCGGCTGAAGCGCCGCTCGTTAGGAAGGTGCTCCTCCAGGAAGCTCGTCAGGTGGGGGGCAAGATCAGTCATCGGAACCCCCATTCGCGTGAGCCTCTTCCGCGGCTTCGGCAATGCCGCGCAGGAGGGCAGGGGTCGATTCCAGATACCAGTAGGTGCTTGAGACGTTGACATGGCCGAGGTAGGTCGCAAGCGCCAGCATATGGCGGCTCGGATCGATATCGGGAGCAAGGCTCTCAAGTGACCGCACAGCGAAGGAATGCCGCAGCGAGTGCGGTGTGGGTCCTCGCGCCGCGCCGGGTTCGCGGATTCCGGCTTGCTCCGCGAGTCTGCGGAAGACGGCCGATGCATAGCCTCTACTCGGACATAGGCCGGTGGCGATCACGAAGAGATGCGTGTCTGGCGTTTTCTCCTTGAGCCGTGACCCCAGGTAGCAGTTCAGCGCATCCCAGGTGGTCGGGTGCAGCGCGACCATCCTCGTCTTGCCGAACTTCGTGTCTCGGATGACGAGGCCGTCAGCGGTGATGTCATCCATCGTCAATGCGAGCGCTTCGCCGATGCGCAGGCCGGTCGCGGCGATGAGCCCGAACAGGTAGTGCCAGGTCAGCGGGGCGATGCTGCCGGCAGGCCCCATGGACAGCGCCGCCATCAGAAGTTTCCCGATGTCCGGGACCGATATCAGGCAGGGTCGCGGCCTCTGCTTGTTCGGGCGGCCCAGCGCATCGCGCGGCGGTACTTCGTGACGCGCATCCTCGGCATGCAGCCAGCTGGCAAAGTCATGTACCGCGCGCAGCCTTCTGACTCCTTCGGACTGCGATGCCGCTCTCGACGACGATGCCCACTCGATGGCGGTCGTGGAATGGATGAATGTTTCATCACGGTCCTCGGCGAACCTGGCGAAGCTGTGCAGCATCCCTTCGCACCGCCCGAACCGGTAGCCGAGCTTCTGTTTCATCGCGACGAAGCGCGAGACCTGTTCGCTGATTGTCATCGTCATCGATCGATCCCCCCGATCCAGGGTTGGGCAACCTCCTGCAACATGACCGCGTCGGTCTTCGCATAGATCATGGTGGCGCTCGGGGAAGCGTGCCGGAGCAGCGATTGGATGACGTGGAGCGTTGCTCCGGATCTGAGCAGCGCTGTCGCCTGGGAATGGCGGAATGTATGCGCGCCGCGGCCGCCGAAGGTCTTGACCCCGGCGCGGTCGAGAGCCCATTCCGCCACGGCGCTGACGACACTCGAGTCGGTGAACGGCCGACAGGGCGCGTTCACACAGAAGAACACCTTCTCCTCATCCACCCTTGGCCGCGCCGTCGCGATATAGGCGTGGAGCGCATCGCCGACGTCCTGGGGCAGAGGCAGAGCCGTCTCCCGCCGTGATTTTCCCGAGACACGGATCTCGGCCCTGTCCCAGTCGATATCGCCGAGGCGCAGAGCGACGATATCCCCGGCCCGCAGGGCCAGCCGTGCCAGAAGCAGCAGGATCGCCCGATCGCGCACGCCCTTGGGGTCGTCGCCGCAGGATGCGATGGCGCGCTCGACATCGTCGGCCGAGATGTATCGTGGCAAGGTGGACAATCGCCACTGCGGCACCGTCGGCACGGCCTCGACCAGTCTCGCCGCGATGCTGGCTTCCGACACCAGGAACCGCAGATACATGCGCATCGCGGTGGTCAGCCTTCGGGCGTAGCCCTGCGACCAGGGCTCCATACGGTCGAACAACGCCCGCCGGATCAGCGCCGCGTCATAGGCCCCAGGATCGTCCCCAAGGTCAGGCAGCATCTCTGCGATCAATCGGACATACTGGCGTATGCTCTCCGGGCTGATCGCACGATGGCGTTCAAGCCAGTCGCCGAATCTCTCGAGGCGAGGGGGCGGCGGGGTCTTCTCGTCCGGGTTCTGTTCGAACGGTTCGATCCGCCCGATCGAGACGAGATGCTTCAGGAAGCCGCGCAGCTCGGTCTCGTATGCGGTTGCGGGGCACCGCGATTCCTGGCCGCAAAACACCCCGGGGATCGAGCAGACGATCTGCCTGCGCCGGAAACGTGCGATTACCTCCGGCGACAGATCGCACAGGCGAAGCCGTGAGAGGTGGAGCCAGACAATGAGACCGCCGCATCCGTGGCCATACAGCTCAATGGTCGCGGTCGCGTAGCCATCGCGGCGCAAGCTCGCGAGGAACGCATCCAGCAGCCTGAAATTGTCGTCGAGCTCGCCGGGAGTCTCGATGCGCCCCGTCCGCTCAAGGAAGCGGATGAACGTCATGACTCTGGACGACGTGCGGCACTTGCGCCAGCGGCGAAGCCGGACGGGCGCGGACGATTCGGCACAACGGCAATCGTGCTGCAGAAAGTGCTCGATGGCCGTGCCGTCGACCATCTTGAGCTCGATGCCGGCGAGCTTAAGCCAGATCAGGAAGTGACGAGCGGCATACCGGTACTTGGGGAGCTGACCCTCGGCAACTCCACCTCGATGGCGAAGGTCGTCGATGAACTCAAGAATGATTGGATCGAAGCCGGCCAGCGCCGTGGTCTCCAGCAACGACCCGCGGTTGGGTGTCGAAGACATTCTTGTCGTCCTCCATCCGATTGAAAGGGAGGACGACTTTGTCGGAGAACCGACCCCAACAATTAATGCCGAGCGAATCGGCAGGAAAACGGCAGAACTAAGCCGATCCCCGCGACCCGCTCGGCATTACAACCTTCTCGGCATTATGCACGTTATGCCGAGCTCGGCATAACGTGCATGACCGGTATGCCGAGTTGTTTCGCTTTGTCGACGAGGTTGCCGGTGATGCCGGAGCCGGGGAAGGCGATGACGCCCTTGGGCAGCAGGTTGAGCAGGTCGTCGTTGCGGCGGAAGGGCGCGGCCTTGCCGTGCGCGTTCCAGTCGGGGCGGCAGATGACCTGGTTGACGCCTCTGGCCTCGGCCCAGCTCGCGGCGATCTTCTCGACGCCGGGACCGCCACCATGTAGCAGCACCATGTCGCCGTACTTGGCGCGCGCCATGTCGAGTGTGCTCCAGACCGCGTCGGCATCGCTGACGGTCTTGCCGCCGGTGACGGCGACCAGGGTGCCCTCGGGCAGGTGCGCACGGGTCTCGCGGTCCTTGCGTGCGCGCCTGAAATCGCGCGCGTCGATGGCGGCGGAGGTGAGCTGTCCAGTCTGGCTCGTGTGCGATCCGTGCCTCGGGCGCCATGTGTCGCCGGTCTCGACGCGGTAGGCGTCGGCGGCGAGGTCGCGGAGCTTCTCGAAGGCGTCGCGCCTGTCACCGAGGTTCTGCGCACGGTCGGTCATGGTCTGCAGCTCCCATGCCTTGACCTCCGATCCATCCTGCGCCTTCTCGAGGTCGCGCATCTCGGGCGCGATGCGGTCGACGGCGCGGTCCAGCCTCTGCACCTGGCTGTGCAGCATGTTGGTCAGGCCCCACATGAGGGGCTCGCGCTCGTCGGCCATCTGTGTGCCGTCTACGGTGATGCCGTCGACGATGACGCGGATGGCTTGGTTCAGCGCGTCGATGGCGTCGTCTTCGTCCCAGACGACCCTGCTGTCGAGCTCGCCGCGCTCGGGTGCTGCACCGAAGAGGGCCATGCCCTCGCAGACAGTTGCGGTTGCTGAAGCGGTCGGGGTAGCGGTGGCGGTGTCGATCATGACGATCTCCCTTGTTCCATCCCTCTGGATGTTCATCCTCCAGGGCCCAGTGCCCCTTCGTGATGTCGTTTCTCTTCACGCGCGCGCAGTGGAAGCACCTTCCCCTAGAGCTCCTTGGACCGGATTAGGTGCGGAAGATGCCCGATGTCGGTGCGGAAGTCGGCGCTCTGTGAGCCTGGGAGGCCCGGCGCGCCGCCTCGGTGACTGGCCGCGTTTCGAGTAGGCCTTCTCAAGGACTGCTAGCGCCGGGCCGACGCGCCGGCCCCGCGCTTCAGGGGCCGGTGCGCCTCAGACGAGGCGTTGGAGAGTTCAGGCGAGCCGACTTCACGGTCGGGCATCTTCACGGCCGGTCCTAGGAGGTCTTGGGGAAGGCCGGAAGGAGCGCAGCGACTGGAGGACCCGCAGGGTTGCTGGAACGAGGACGTGTGTGAGACTCGGCCATCACGACGGGGTGGCTATTCTCTCCCCACGCACGGCCCCCGTTTCTGTTGTCCTTGCCGGCATCACGACGACCAGAGCGGGTGTGAGCGGATGCGCTCCTCGGCCACCTCGCGAATGCGGGAGCGGTCGTGCACACGCACCGGGCCGCGGGGATCTTCGTCGAGATGGATCACGAAGTAGGACGAACCCGGGTGAAGGATGTCGGGATGACGGAAGAGGTCGCCGACGTGGTCGCCGTCGCCGTCGAGGATGCGAGCCTCGTCGTCGGCGACGCGCGTGAAGGTGATGGTGCTGCTCATGCTGCGCTCCTGGCGTGATGGCGGCGGGGAGAAACCTCTCTCCCTCTCTGCGCCGCTCGCCCGGCGCCTGCTCTTCTCCGTCTCTGGCCGGGCGATCGTCACCAGCGGTCCCCGGCGCAGACCGGGCGGCAGAAGATCGGGGCGAGCCTGGCGCGAAGCGCCGGCGCGCCGAGGGCGACGAGATCGCTGTTGAAGTCATCGCCCGCGGGCGCGACGACCAGTGCAGCGACGCCCGCCCGCGCGCAGCGCCGGGCGAGGCGGAGAGCCGCGCGCTCGCCTTCATCGTCGTTGTCCCTGGCGATGACGAGGCGGGCTGTGCCGGCAGGCGGGGAGAAGGCGCCGAGGCTGCCGGCCGAGAGCGCCGCGGCGGCGGTGATCTCGGGTGAGGCGGTCACCAGCGACAGCACGGTCTCGATGCCCTCGCCGACGAGAAGCGAAGCGCCGTCGGCGGGATCGCCGAAACGGACGGCATGGCCGAAGATGCGTCCGAGCGCCTTGCGCGGCGATGAGAGGTTTGCCTTCGCGGGGCGCCGAGGGTCCAACCATGTGCGATGGACACCGGTGATGATGTCGCCGTCGTGAGCGGTGACGGCGGCGACCAGCGCGGGCAGGCGGCGCACGCCGCCGCCATCCCTGTAGAGCAAAGCCGGGTGGTAGCGCAGCGCGGGGAAGCGGCAGCGCGCGAGCCCGCGAGCGTGGAGGTACGCTTCCGCATGGGTGCCGTCGATGGCGCGGCAACGCCGCCACAGGCGCCGCGCCGCCTCGGTGGCGTCGTAGGCGTTGCCCGAGCCCGCAGCCGGCGCAGCCGGCCGGGCGAGGAAGGCGCGAGCCTCGTCGAGCGCCGCGCGGAGCGTCGGCGCGCAGATGCGGTGGCGGATGATGTCGAGCAGATCGCCATGCTCGCCTGTTGCTGCATCGGTGAATTTCCCCGGCGCACCCGGAGGCGCGAGACGGACGTAGAGGGATCGGCCGCGCCCGCCGTCGAGATCGCCCGCGACCCAATACCTGCCCCGGCGCCGCCCGTAGGGCAGGTATCTGCGGCAGACCTCCTCGGCGCGCTCGGCCAGCGCTGCGGCGACGGCGGCCGCGTTCATGGCGCACACCTCGGGCGTGGGCGGGAACCGGCGAAGCCGGGACCGTGAGAGGAGATGGAGAGCATGGGGACCTCGCTGACCGCTGCGTGGGACGCGCCCCGGTCCCGGCCCCACCCGGTCTCTCGCCGGCGCCGGGACGGCGGGCTCCGCGCGAAGCGCACGGCACGCCGTCCGGCCTGCGGGGGACTCGGAAGACACTGCAGAAGAAAGGGCCGACCACGCGCGGGAGGAACGCGTGGTCGGCCCCGGGGCGAGCGCGAGGGAGAAGCGCGCTCAGGAATCTAGAACGGCAAGGACGAGCCGTTGTGGGTCTCGCCGGTGCCGGTTGCGGCCTCCGCCGCCTCGCCGTCGGCCGGCGCCGTGCCGTTGCCGTTGGTGCCGGCAGGCTTGTCCAAAAATTGGATCCGCGAGCCAGGGACGAGCAGGATCTCGGTGGAGAACCGGTCCGAGTCCTCGCCGTCCTTGCGCCACTTCCTGGTCTGCATCTTGCCCGCGACGTAGACGAGCCGGCCCTTCTTCGCGTGCTTTTCCAGCAAGTCGATCAGGCCGCTCTGGAAGCTGACGACCCGGTGCCACTCTGTCCGATCCACCCTCTGGCCTGATTGGCGATCCAGATACCCCTCGTCGGTCGCCACGCTCATATTGGCGACGCGCCCGCCGGAGGCGAGGTTGCCGATGGTCGCATCGGCACCCAGCCGACCGATGATCTGAGCCTGGTTCAATCCGAACGACATGGTCTTGTCTCCTGTTCTTCCGAGTTGATGACGAAGGTTGGCGAACGGGGCGATCTCTCTCGATCCACCTCCCGTTCACTCCTCGAAAGCTCCTCTCCTCCTCTCGGCTGCCGCCTTCCCCGACGCCCGCCGGGAGATCGACGACCTGGCGGACCGCACCTGCGACCGCTTCACTGGCGACGGGGTCACGGCGGCGTGGGATCGTGAAGGCCAAAGATGGTCTCGCCCGTTGATCGCCTGCTGCCCGCGTCTGTTGACGGCCAGAAGTCGTTGTGAATCTGGATCAGCCGGAAGATGGCGGTGAGTAAGGGATCGGGGCCGACGGCGGTCGGGCGGCGCGCGGCGGCGGTGGCCAGAAGTCTTTAAGAATCGCGGCCGTCGGGTGGGTGTTCTCCCCGAGAAACGGGAGATTTGGAGGCGCCGAACGACCCTTGCAACGGCGGTAAAATGGAGGCTGCCAGAGGGGTGCGATTCGGCGGGAACAATGCAGCCCGGCGGCCGGGCGTTCAGAGTTGCAATCCGAGAGGGGTGCGGCCCACTATACCGCGCGGCGCCGGAGTCATTCCGCCCTGACCTCATGCCTTCGGGAGAGCGCGGGGCCAGGCGACCCGCCCGGCGCCAACCTCCCTACCGACCGATCCTCTTCAGACGCCGCCGCGCGGACCGCATGTCGCGGTCCTTCGCCTTGTGGAACGTTGCGACGAAGGTGCGCTCGCCGCCGTCGAAGGTGCGGACCACAGCGTCGATGCCGCGCTCATGGGGGACAGAGCGCCATCAACGGGACATTGGCGCATATCTCGACCTGATCGGGGCGGAGGCCGGCGAAGACCAGGCACGCGGCGGCTTCCGCTTCGGTCTCGACGCTCTCGATCGCGTCGCCGGTATCGAGCCGGACCACGGTGTACTCCGGGAACGGCACGGGCAGGCGGTGAGGTTCGAGGGCGCGAGAGTTGGAGCGCCGGGCGCAGTCCGGACAACGGGCAGTGCCGGCAACAGGAACCGAGCAATCCACGCACTTCGTCTGCGCCCTGCGCTTGGCGTAGCGCTTCCTGCTGGCCGCCCTTCTGCGTTCGGGCGCCGCGCGCTCCGCTTCGACCACCGCGCACCGGCCGCAGCGGGACGAGCCGCGGAACGCCGGCTGCCCGCACCGCACGCATCGCCCGGCAGCACGACGCGCGTCATAGCGCCGGCGGTCCAGGGCGCGCCGCGCCTCGCGGCACGGCTCGCAGACGGAGCGGTTCTCCTCCGGTCGACGGAGGCCACAGGACGTGCATAGCCCCGCCTCCTTCCACGCCCTCCGCCGCCGCCTGTCGCCGGCGCGGTCGGCACGGCGGCACTGTTCGGGATCGCGGCCGCCGTAAGGCTTTCCCTGCTGCCGGGCCTTGGCACGGCGGACCTTCTCGGCGGCGCGCCGCTTCTCGCCGCAGGACCGGCACAGCTTGAGGCCGGGCTCGGGCGGGAACCTTCCGCACCGGGTGCAGGTGTTGCGGGCGATTCGGTCAGCATGACGCCGACGCTGGCGCCCTTGCGCGCGCTCGTCACTGCTGGGCATGGCAACCTCGAAGACGTGGGGGTAGCCGAGGCTCGGGAGGGCGGCCTGCGGCGGCTGCGGCGACGCCCCCGGCCGGGTCGCCGGTCAGCAGCGCCACTTGCCGCGCAGTACGATGCCGGCCGCGGCGGAGCCGAACAGCTGCATGCCCGCGTCGCGGCTGACGCTGGTGGCGACGATGATCTCGTTGGACACCGGTCGCAGTCGGCGGACGGCGCCGCGCGACAGGGTCGTGCGCCGCTTGCGCCGGTCCGTGCCCTTCTCCTTGCCGGCATTGAGCGGACGGATCTCGCCCGTGGCCGCAGTCTCGTACCTCTCGACCACGTAGCGGCCTTCTTCCTCGAGGCCGCCGCCAAAGAAGTGCACAAGGTACGTGCTGGCAACGCGCTGGATCGTTCTCGCCGTACTCATCGTCGGCCCTCCGCGGTTCGTGATCGCGAGCGGCAGGCGCGCTATCTTCGCCGGGCCGCCTGCCCCGCCGCCCCGGTCCCGGCCGGCCTCGCCCTCTTGAGGGCGCGCGGGCACAGGTGCGGAGCGCGCCCGCAGCGGTGACTTGGCCGACGGACGGCGGACCAGCGGCGGTGAGCGCCTGTGGCGCTTCGACAGGAAATGGACAGCGTGGCGGTGCCGGACATGCCGCGGACAAGTCTCCCTCTATGATGCGTCTGTCGAGGAGTTTCGGCTTTCTGACGCCCGTCGACGGCGCGGCCGACGTGTTCTGTCATGTTTCGGTCGTCGAAGACGCCGGATACGCCACGCTTCCGAAGGGCGCGAGCGTCACCTGCGAGGTGGCGGAGGACCGGCGCGGCCCGGCGGTGTGCCCCATCCTGGCCGTCGACACATCGACGGCGCCGGCTCCCCGTGCGGGGCGCGATGAGCCACGGCACGGTTCGCGCGAACGCGGACTTGGCCATGACGAGCCGGCAGGTCCGGCCGAGGAGCGTCGCGGCTTCGTCAAGTTCTACGACGCCGCCAGGGGCTACGGCTTCGTCGTTCCCGACGGCGGCGGCCGGGACGTGTTCGTGCATGGGAATGTGCTCGGCCGGGCGGGCCTGGGCGCCCTGGAGCCGGCCCAGCGGGTGTGCGTCATGGTGGCGCAGGGCGCGCGCGGCCCGCAGGCGATGGACATCGAACTGTTGTGAAGCTGGCCGCGTGCGCCCGCCGGCGGCGCAGCATGCGCCGACATAAGTCGAGCGCGGCCCTTCTGGCGGCGGCAGGCAGCCCGGCAACCCGGGCGCGGTCCCAGGAAGTCGGAGCCGGACCGCCTACTCGACCATCCGCTTGAGGACCGACAGAGGCTGGACCTTGACCCCCGTCGAGGCCCGCTTGGCCGGGACTTCGATCTCTTCGCCCGTGCGCGGCGAGATCATCGTCCGCGCCTTGCGCGCAGGCTTGCGCACGCGCCTGATCTTCAACAGGCCCGGCAGCGTGAAGGTGCCGACGGCGCGCTTCTTGACGTGACGCTCTATGAGAAGCCCCAGGTCGTCGAGCACGGCAGCGACATCCTTCTTGGGCAGTCCCGTGGATTCGGAAAGCGAGGCGATCATCTGGCTCTTGGTCATCGCTTCCTTGAGCGCCGTGGCCTTGCGGGGAGTCGATGCGGGCATGACCGGGGTCTCCTGATGCTCAGTGGAACGACCGGCTGCATACTACGCCGCCGAACGGCCGCCAAGGTCGGAAGCGGCGGTCCGTGGAAGCAGCTGCGGCCTGTTCCCGGCCGGGGGGCGGGCCAGCCGCCGGCAGGACCGCTGATCGTCGAAGGGCTGCCGGCCGTTCTCCGGGTCGCCGGCGTCGAGGGCGCGTTCCCCGGCCTGCCAGGCGGCAATGCTGGCGACGGGAATGCGCTGCATGACCGGGATTGCCTTCAGCGCCTCCATGTCGATAAGGGCGCCGCCGCGTGCCGTCGATGCCCAATGACCGCCGAGCTACCGAACCGGCGAGGCATGGGGAAGACTCTGCCGGATGTCCGGGATGCCGGTCAGAAAGATCGCCTCATGCCGATGACCCGAATACGCGCAGAAGACATATTCGTTCCAGTGGTTGGGCTCCGGACCGTACTTCATCAGATGACCGTGTGCGTCATCCGTCCGGGGCGGCTTCTTCGCCATCATCCGCGCAAGCTCGCGCTCCAGATAGTCGACAAAGGCGCGTTCGGGCCAGTCCCGGATGACGTAGGGCGTGTTGATCACGATATGCCGGCGGCACAGGCGGTGGGGCGGCGGAAGCACGCGCACGAACCAGATCTCCCCCTCGCGGCCGGCATAGCCAGCCGGCACCGTGCACGAAACGATCTGCCGCGTGCCGACCTCGCGCAGCAGGACCCCCTCGTCCTCGCTGCCGCAGTGGACGTAGAAGCCCATCCTCGAGTGCTGCATCCGCTCGACGGTGTCGATCAGCCAGGACGGGGAATCGAACTCGGGCGCGATGCGCAGGATGCAGCTGCCCATGGTTTCCCGGCTGCTCCCGAACCGGACGTCGAACAGCGCCCACATCGTGAAGTAGCTGACCGTCAACGGGCTCATCGGCGGCCCGGCCGGCAGGTACTCGTCCTCGGCGGCGCCGGCGATCCTGACGTACCCCTTTGCCTCTCTCATCCCGGAAATCGATTCGGCCATGAGGGAGGCGATGTTCTGCGCCAACGCGTAGATGCCGTGGCACGGGTCAAGGTCCGCGAACTTGTCGGGGACCGGACCCTCGCCATCGAAACCGGCTTCGAGGGCCATCGTTCTGCCTTCCCGCCAGCTCGTGAGATCGACGACCTTCGACCCGCGGGACGCGATGATCTTCTTCGCGATCTTGTCGGCAACGGAACCCATGCTGTGCATTCCGTAGTCATCGCGCGCGGGCTTCACCCGTGCGCACGGGAATATACCGGACGCGGGCCTCGCATGGCGATGAGCAGACAGGAAGTCCGGGCAGCACCCGGAAGCTGTCGCCCCGGGCCAGGCGTCGATATCATGGGCGCCCGGTCGGGGGTGGCCGGTGTTCAAGGAACGCCGCGCGCCTCGCCGCCGGGGCGGGTCGGCACCGCGAGGAAGGCAGGTCGGTGAGGATGCGGGAGGACAACTCGAAAGCGCCCCCCCTTGCCCCTTGATTGGCGGAGTGTGAGCGCGGCTGGCCTCCTGGGGCCGGTGTCTGGGCCGGCCACAGATTACGATATTAGGAATAAATATCCATAAATCGCAACTAACAGGCGGATCGTGTACGCAGGAATACGAATTCAAGTTGCGCCTATTTGGTGCCTGATGTTTGGGACAATGCGACAGCGCTCATCGAGAGGGAACTGCAACGCACTGATATAGAGAGAAATAATAGTACACTCTCCTGACCTTCCCGGTGCTGCGAATGTCCGGGCGGACAAAGCACCATGGTCCGGGCTATCCCCGCAGGAACGCCGTCACCGTTTCCGCGAATTTTTCAGGATGCTCCACCTCGGGCAGGTGGCCGCATTCCTCGAACACGCTGAGGCTGGCGCCGGGAACGCGCCGGTAGTTCTTCTCGATCACCTCGATGGGGGCGCGGATGTCCTGCCGGCCGCTGAGGAAGAGCGTCGGCACCGCGATGGTTTCGGGCCGCATCCGCACCGCCTCGTCATCCACGTGGTCGATCATGCTCTGACCGTAGGCGAGGTAGGCCGGCAGCCGGTCGGGCTGAGCGTAGACCGTGACTTGCATCAGCGCGATGTCGGCGGGCGAGCGCGCGGGGTCGTGGCAGATTCGCCCCATGCGATCGATGCACGACTGCCAGGTCACGTCGGTCATCGCCGTGGTGCCGTTGGCCATGGTCGCCCTGATCGTCTCCGGCGGCAGCTTGCCGGTATCGGAGACGGGCGTGTGCAAGCCGTCGATGATCAGCGCCGTGATGCTCTCGGGCCGCGCGGCATAGAGCAGCGGCGCCAGCAGGCCGCCGAGCGAGCTGCCGAGCACGGCACAGCGCTCGATCCCTACCGCGTCCATGAAGCCTTCGAGGTGCCGGGTCATCACCAGCGGCGCGGCGTCTGCGCCGGGCTCTTTGAAGTCGGTGAAGCCGTGACCGAGGATGTCGGGCGCAAACACGGAGAAATGCGCCGCCAGCGGGTCGAGCACATGCGCCCAGATGTCGGCGCTCAGCCCGAATCCGTGAATGAGAAGCAAGGTTTCGCCTGCATCGCCTTCATAAAGATAACGTGTGCGGGTACCGTCGATATCGATGAAGGCTACGCGCACTGGCTGCTCCTGTGGCCGGCAGCCGAGCGTAGCACACGGTGTCTGCAACGGCGGGCAGGGAGAACGAGATGGAGCGAATTCCGGTGCGCGTCGGCGCGCATTCCGTCACCGCGTTCAGCGAGGGCGCGGGCGATGACGTGATCCTGGTAGTCCATGGCGGTCCGGGGGTGCCGTGCAACTACGTGCGCGACGCCCATCTCTGCTACGCCGAGCAGGGGTTCCGCGTGGTCTCGTGGGATCAGCTCGGTTGCGGCGAATCCGACCGGCCGGACGACGATGCGCTCTGGACCGTGGAGCGCTACGTGGAAGAGATGGAGACGGTGCGTAGCGCCCTCGACCTCGGCCGGGTCGCCGTGGTGGGCAACTCATGGGGCGGGATGCTCGGCCTCGAATACTGCCTCGCCCATCCCGACAACGTGAAGTGCTTCGTCTCCAGCAGCATCGCCTACGACTTCCGTGAGGTTCAGGCGGGCTTCCTCCGCTGCAAGCAGAACCTCGGAGATGAGACCGTGCGCATGATGGCGCGCCGCGAATCCGAAGGCACCACCGAGCATCCGGAGTACCAAGCGGCCGTAACTATGCTGCTCTACCGGCACATGTGTCGGATGGAGACCTGGCCCGAGCCAGTGCAGAAGTCCTTGAGCGATATCGGCTACGGCCCGCTCCGGCGCATGTTCGGGCCGCATCTCTTCAACTGTACCGGTACGCTCCGGTGGTTCGACCGTATGGGCGACCTGCATCGCGTGACGACACCGACTCTGGTCGTCGCCAGCGAGCACGACTACGTGCTGCCGGAGCTCTGTGCCGTTTCGTGCCAATATCTGCCAAACTCGGAGTATGCCTTCTTCCCCGGCTGCGCCCACATGCCGTTCTGGGAGAACCCGCAAGGCTACCACGCCGCCGTCGGCCCCTTCCTGGAGAAGCATCGGTAGAGCCCGCCCGCTTTCAGCGGACGGGCGACAGGCCGCAACCAACATTAAAACTGGACTACTCAATTGGGTAGGCCGATCATCCCGAAGCTGATGCTGGTCTTGACGAGACCTGTCAGTAGGACCTCCTTGAGCGCGTGACCGACGACAGCAATAAGGAAGACTGAGACGTGGCTACCCCGGAGCGCGGCTGAGATGGAGGGCGCCCGCGCCGATATCGAGCGCCTCGCTGGGATGATCGCGGACGCGCGCCGGGCGGTCGTCTTTACCGGCGCCGGGATATCGACCGAGTCGGGCATCCCGGACTTCCGCAGCCCGACCGGCATCTGGTCGCAGACCAAGCCGATCTATTACCAGGAGTTCCTCGCCTCCGAGGACGCGCGTATCGAGGCCTGGCGGCGCAAGTTGCTGGTCGACCGGGACATCGTGGACGCCACGCCCAACCGCGGGCACCGAGCGGTCGCCAAGCTGGTCCGAATCGGCAAGGTCTCGAGTGTGATCACCCAGAACATCGACAACCTGCACCAGGATTCGGGCGTGCCCAAGGAGAAGGTGATCGAGCTCCACGGCAACGGCAGCTATGCGAAATGCGTCGCCTGCGGGACCCGCTACGAGCTTGCTCCGATCAAGGAGGCGTTCGAGAGGGACTCCGTGCCGCCCGCCTGCACGCTCTGCGGAGCGCCGGTCAAGACGGCGACGATCTCCTTCGGCCAAGCGATGCCGGAGGACGAGATGAATCGCGCGAAGCGCGAGACGCTTGCCTGCGACCTCTTCCTCGCCATCGGCTCGTCGCTCGTCGTTTACCCCGCCGCCGGGTTGCCCATGCTCGCCAAGGAATCCGGCTCCACCCTCGTCATCCTGAACCGCGAACCCACCGACCTCGACGGTATCGCCGACCTCGTCATAAACCGCGAAATCGGCCCGCCCCTGGGCGAGGCCGCGAATGTGAACTGAGGGAGGGCGGCTTCCCCTCCCGCCCTCTCACCTGCCACGGTCGGCGCAGGCCGACCATGGCTGTTCATCGGCGCATAGATTGGATGCCGATTGGAACGATAATTCATTGATTTTGCTTGATTCTTGCCGAGGTTTTTCTCCGCGAATGCCCGGATAGCACGACCCTGGCCCGCAGGCGGCCGATGCCTTCGATCTCACAGGTGACCACATCGCCGACCTTGAGATAGCCCCCGGCGAGCTCGATGTCTTCGCGTTCGGTCTGGGCACCGCGCCCGCCCAGCTCGGGATCGGTTCCCCACGCGGTTCCGCCGGGCGTGCCCGTCGAAATCACCGAACCAGGTTTCAGGGTGACGAAGCCCGAAAAGAAGTGGACCAGCTCCCGGACGTTCCAGATCATCATCGCGGTGGTGTTGTTCTGGCGCAGCTCGTCGTTGACCCAGGTGCGGAGCGCCAGCTTCTGTGGGTTGCCGAGCTCGTCTGTCGTGACGATGCAGGGGCCGAGCGGCGCGGAGGTATCGAAGTTCTTGCCCGGTCCGAGCGCATATTGCGAGGTGCCGTCGGGCCGCATCTTGACCTGCCGATCCCGGGCCGTGACATCGTTCATGACGGTGAAACCGAATATGTGCTTCATCGCATCCCTCTTGGCGATGTGGCGCCCGCCCTTGCCGATGACGATGGCAAGCTCGGTTTCATAGTCCAGCTTCCGGGTGATCTTCGGCTCGTAGACGATGTCGTCGTATGGCCCGTTGGCGCATTGCTGGAGCTTGATGAAGAACTCGGGTTCCTTGCCCTCGACCACCGGCTTCTCGTCCCGATGATCCCAGTAGTTCTCTCCCGAACACAGGATGACCGCGGGCTCAACGGGCGCGAACAGCGTGGTCCGGGCCAGGCTGCGGCGGCCCTTGCCGCTGCCGCGGCTTTCGCGGATCGCCTTGCGCGCAAGGCGCAATCCCCGATCCCCGGATTCGATGAAAGAGATCGTGTCGGCGAGCGCCTCGCGGTCCCGCGCAACGAGCTTGCGCTGACCGCCCAGCGCATCGATCGGGTCGACCAGCTCCTTGTTATCCTCTACCGCGAGCCGTCGCGCCGTCCCCTTCTTGTAGTTGTAGATGCGCATCGGTGCCTCCCTGATTGGCTCACGTCGATGTCGAGACCAGAGGTGGATCGGTCTCCCGCCCGCGTCCAACGCCATCACAATAACCCCGACGGCGAGTGGACGAGATGCAAGGTGGGGGTGCCTTCGTCGCCCCGCTGCTTGTAAGACTGGCCGGCGCCCCTCAATACCCCCGCGCCATGCCGAGGTCGTGTACGGCGACGTAGTTGAGGATCATCTCCTCCGAGATCGGCGCGAAGCGGAAGAGGCGCGCGTCGCGCCAGAGTCGCTCCAGGTGCATCTCCTTGGCGTAGCCCATGCCGCCCATGGCCTGCATCGCGCGCTCCAGCCCCTCGGCGGCGGCCTGCGCCGCGATGAGCTTGGCCATGTTAGCTTCGGAACCGTAGGGCAGGCCGGCATCGTGCAGCGCAGCGGCCTTGTGGTTCATCACCGCGGCGCACTCGATCTCCGCCTTCGCCTGGGCGAGCGGGAACTGCAGCCCCTGGTACGAGGCGATTGGCCGGTCTCCGAACACGCGGCGCTCGTTGGCGTAGTCGACCGCGAGACCGAGCGCCAGCCGCACGGTGCCCACGAGGCCGGCGGCGGTGACGATGCGCTCGGTGTTGAGCACGTCGAGCAGCTCCTTCCAGCCGCCGTGGAGCGTGCCGACCAGCTCGTCGCCCGCCACCGGCGTGTTCTCGAAATAGACGTTGCTCGCCGGCACGCAGTGGGTGCCCGCCTTCTCGATGGTGGAGTGGGTCAGCCCCTCGCGCTCCACGTCGACGAGGAAGAGCGAGATGCCGTCGGTGCGGCGCTCCGAGTCCTCGACCTTCTTGGTACGGGCCACCACCAGCATCTTGTCAGCCGTCGGCACCGCCGAGATCCATATTTTCCGGCCGTTGAGCCGCCAGCCGTTGCCGTGGGCCTCGGCGAAGGTGCGAAGCTCCAGGCTGTTGGTGCCGGCGTCCGGCTCGGTGAGCGCCATGCAGCACTGGATGTCGCCCGCGATGAGCGGCGGCAGCAGATCGCGGCGCATCGCCTCCGTGCCGTAGCGCGCGATGGCGACGCCGCCGAAAATCGGGTTGACCATGAATATCTGAGCGAGCGTGCTGCCCGCGCCCGCCTCGCAGAGCGCCTCGATCACCAGCGCCTGGTCGAGCATCCCGAGCCCGGCGCCGCCATGCTCCTCCGGCAGCGCGATGCCCCCAAAACCCGCGTCGCAAATCGCCTGCCACATCGCGCTCGGGTAGGCGCCCTCTTCGTCCAGCGCCCGCCAGTAGTCAAGACCGTACGCGGCTCCGATGCGCCGTGCCGTCTCCAGCATCAGCGCCTGTTCTTCGGAGAGCTGGACCTCCACCGCTCAGGCGCCCTTGAAGCTGGCCTTGCGCTTCTCCAGGAACGCCCGGCAGCCCTCGTGCGCGTCCTCGCTGTCGAGCACCAGCGAGATCATGGCCTGCTCGTGGGCGAGCGCCGCCGGCAGCGGCATGTCGGCGCCGGCATCGATGGTGCGCTTGAGCAGGCGCAGCACGAGCGGCGACTTGTCCGCGATCCTTTCGGCAAGGGCCAGCGCCTCCTCCATCAGCGCCTCGGGCTCGACCACCCGATTGGCGAGGCCGAGCGCCACTGCCTCCTCCGCACCGATGGGGGCGCCGGAGAACATCATCTCCTTGGCGCAGCAGAGCGGTATCTGGCGGATCAGGCGCTGCGAGCCGCCGGCACCGGGGAAGAGCCCGAGATTGATCTCGGGCACGCCGATCTTGGCCACCGAGGAGAGCACCCGGATGTCGGTGGAGAGCATGAGTTCCGCGCCGCCGCCGAGCGCGAAGCCGTTGACGACCGCGATGGTCGGCTTGTCCAGGGTCTCGATCCGGCGGAACAGCCGGTGGATCGGCGCGGCGAACTCCTCGTAGTGGGCCAAGCCCCGGCGCGAGTCGAGATCGGCGATGTCGCCGCCGGCCACGAACGCGCGGCCCGCGCCGGTGAACACCACGACCCGCACCGCCTCGTCCGCCTCCACCTGGCTCACGGCATCGTCGAGGGCGCCGCAGGTCGGCACGTCGAGCGCGTTAAGTCTCTCCGGCCGGTTGACGGTAATGACCCCTGCCCTGCCCGCGACCTCGACCAGCACGGCGTTCTCGCTCATGCCCTTCTCCTCTTTTCCATTTCTCTCAATCGCCGGGCGCTCGCTCCGGGCCTGACGGCCCGGCCCCTTCTGGTTCTGCCCTCTCGTGGTCGCCGCGCTAGTGCCTAGTCGAGCCCAGGATAGTGACGCAGGCGGCAGCGGCGTCCGCGCCGATCCAGCCGCCGGCATTCTCGGCGAGGCCGAAGCGCGCGCCCTTCTTCTGGCGGGCGCCCGAGCGACCGCGCATCTGGTCGGCCAGCTCGACGAGCTGCGCCGCGCCGGTCGCACCGATGGGGTGCCCCTTGCTGAGCAGCCCGCCGCTCGGGTTGATCGGCATACGGCCATCCAGCGCGGTGACGCCGTCGCGCAGCAGGCCGACCGCATCGCCCGGACGGCAGAAGCCGAGCTGCTCCGAGAGCATCAGCTCCGCCGGCGCCGCGGCGTCATGGATTTCGGCGACGCTGAGGTCCTCGGGCCCAAGCCCCGCCGTCTCGTAGGCTGCCGTGGCGGCGGCCTGAGCGACCGGCGGGGCCTCGGGGTCGTCGCCCTGGCCGGAGCGCAGCTCGCTCGCGAGCACCGCCACCGGGTGGGCCGCCTTGCGCTGCGCGTAGTCCTCGCTCATCAGCACCAGCGCGGCGGCACCATCGCCGATCGACGAGCACATCATCAGCGTGAGCGGCTCCGCGATCATGCGGCTTTGCAGCACGTCTTCCAGCGTGACCTCCTCCTGGAACTGCGCCTTCTCGTTGAGCGCGCCGGCCCGCCGCTGCTTGACCGAGACCCGGGCGTAGTCGGCGGGCGTGGCGCCGGTCTGCTCCGCATAGTCCCGCGCGAGGCTCGAATAGAGGTCCATGAAGACCGAGCCCGTGCCGGCGCCGCCGGGGGCGATCCGCTTCTTCAGCTCTTCGAACTCGTCGCGATCCGCCGCCGCCTCCAGCGCTTTGATCGGCACGGTCCTGTCCTCGTTGCTCATCTTCTCGGCACCCACCGCGAGCGCCACGTCGCACTGGCCGGAGCCCACGGCCAGCACCGCCAGATGAAACGCCGTGGACGAGGAGGCGCAGGCGTTCTCGACATTGACGATCGGCTTGCCCAGCAGGCCGGAATGGCGCAGCGCCACCTGCCCGCGCACGCATTCCTGCGCGCCGAGCAGCCCGCCCGCCGCGTTGCCGAAGAAGACCATGCCGACCTCGTCGGCCGTGGTATCGGCATCGGCGAGCGCTGCCGTCGCCGCCTCGGCGGCGAGCGCGCGCAGATTCGTGTCCAGGAACTTGCCGAACCGGGTCATCCCGGTCCCGCCGATCATCACCTTGCGCATGTCATTCCTCCGAAAATGGCGCCCGCGCTGGCGCGCCTCAGCCAGCGAATCCTAGCGAGGCGCGGAAGGCGCTGGCTGCGCCCTTCGCCTCAGCCGCAGTGTCCGCTCCCGCCGGCAGCGCGGCGCAATAGGCGTCGATGGCGGCATCGCCCAAGGGCACCCATTTCGCGACCCAGTCCGCCATCACGGCCGCGTTGCCCTCGGTCTCGCGTGCGAACGCGACGAGCGCGCCGGTCCAGCGCCTGGCGCGCTCGCTGTCCTCCCATTGCGCGTCGAGCATCTGGGCAAGCAGCGTGTCGCCGTTGCGCCGGGCCGAGCGGACCAGCTGGCGGACGCAGGCCTCGTCGAACGCCGGCTTGGCGACGACGTTGAGCGCGACAAAATGCTCGGCCCAGTCGTAGGCGACGAGGACGCGCTCCAGCAGTTCGCGGAAGCCCTGCCAGCAGGCATCCTCCTCCCACGCTGTGCGCTCGCCGCTGACGAAGCCCGCATCGGCGTGTGTGTTGGCGAGCTCCTTTGTGCGGTAGGCCACGCGCGAGACCCAGCGGAGCTGGTCGGCCGCCTGGAACATGGCGCAGTTCTCGATCGTGCTCGCCGGAACCATCTGCACCAGGTACGCGGAGCCCATCTGCAGGCAGTGGAGCGGATAGCGCGTCGGCGTGTAGAGCCGCGCCAACGCCGCCACCCATTCCGCGCTCAGGCCCTTGTCGTGTTCGTTCTTTGCATGGTCGCGGATCAGCCCGTCCACGTAGGTCTCGTGCCCGTCCTGCATGACGTTGTAGGAGCGATAGACCAGCTCATCGGGGTCGCGGAACGCGTCCCAGTCGTCGTGCTTGAGCGGCGAGTTGTTGCGGTATCGGAGATACCACTTGTTCATGTCGATGTCGGGCGAAAGCGCCCACGGCATCTCGTCGTCGGTGCTCCAGAGCAGATTGGTCGAGACGATCTCGTATTCGCTCGGCCTGCGCCGTTTGCCGGCGAGGTGGCTCCAGGTCTTCAACGGCTTCGACAGGTCGGATTGGTCGCTCATGGGATGGTCCCATCGCCGTGTGGGCGCGTGCAGCGCGGGTTCTTGCGCCGGGCGACGCGATTGTCCCCGTCCGCCCCAGCGCACGCAAGGTAGCCCGTCGCCTTATCCGGCGGGAATATGACACGCCCCGTATTCCTTGACTCCGCGGCGCGCATCAAAGAATGACGAGCCCCGGTCGGTACTTGCGGAGTCGCACCATGCACTGGCTCTATCTCGCCCTCGCCATCGTATTCGAGGTCGGCGGCACGACCTCCATGAAGCTCAGCGAGGGGCTGACGAAGCCCGTCTTCACGGTGCTGATCTTCGTCCTCTACGGGGTCAGCTTCGTGCTGTTCGCGCTTGCGCTGAAGAAGCTCGATCTTGGCCTGTCCTACGCGATCTGGGCCGGTATCGGCACGGCGGCGATCGCCATGATCGGCTACATCTGGTTCAAGGAGCCGATGGGGCCGCTCAGGATCGGCTCCATCGTCCTCATTATCATCGGCGTGGTCGGGCTCAATCTGTCGCGCGGCGCCCACTAACCGAACACGGTGTCGAATTTCCGCCGCAGCGCCAGGTCCACGTCGCTCATTGTGGCCTCGATCCCGAGTGCCGCGAGCGAGGTGACACCGTGCTCGCGAATGCCGCAAGCGACGATCCCCTGATAGTGGGCGAGATCGGGAGCGACGTTCAGCGAGACGCCGTGGAAGGTGACCCAGCGGCGAACGCGCACCCCGATGGCCGCGATCTTGGCCTCGCCGCCTTCCGTCTCGACCCAGATGCCGATCCGGCCATCGCGGCACACGCCGACCACCCCGAACTCGGCAAGGGTGCCGATCAGCCACCGCTCCAGGTCGCGCACGAAGCATCGGAGGTCCATGCGCCCGCGCGCGGCGAGGTCGAGCATGACGTAGGCCACCCGCTGTCCGGGCCCGTGATAGGTGTACTGCCCGCCGCGGCCCGTCTTGAAGACCGGAAGACCTTGCGGATCGAGCAGGTCATCGGCTCCCGCGCTCGTGCCGGCGGTGTAAAGCGGCGGATGCTCCAGCAGCCACACCTGCTCCGGCGCCCGCCGGGCGAGGATTGCCGCTACCCGCTCCTCCATGGCCGCGACGGCATCGGGATAGGCCACCGGCTCCTTCGCGACCGACAATTCGACTGCCGGCAGGTCGGCAGCGGTACCGCTGTCGCTGCGTGCGGGTCTAGCTATCACCATCGCCGCCTTCGTCCGCTGCCGGTAGCGCCTCTCCGGCCGCGACCGCGAGCCACGCGTCTTCGCTCAGCACCGTGACGCCGAGTGCCTCGGCCTTCTTCAGCTTGGACCCCGCATCCTCGCCCGCCACCACGTAGTCGGTCGCCTTCGACACTGATCCCGTCACCTGCGCCCCGAGCGCCTCGGCCCGCGCCTTCGCTTCCTGCCGTGTCATCCTCTGCAGCTTGCCGGTGAAGACGACCGTCTTGCCGGCGACCGGCGAGTCGGCGGCCGGCGCCTCGACCGGCTCGATGTTCAGGCGCTCGCAGAGCGCATCGAGGATCGCGCCGTTGCGGGGCTCCGCCACGAACTCGACGATGGCATCGGCGACCACCGGGCCGATTCCGTCGATATCGTTGAGCGCCTCCAGGCTCTCGCTCTCGGGCTCCGCGGCCGCATCCATCGCCTTGCGCCAATCCTCGACGGTGCCGTAGCGGCGCGCGAGCAGGCGCGCGGTCGTCTGCCCGACGTGGCGAATGCCCAGCGCGTGAATGAGGCGGTCCAGCGTGATGCGCCGGCGTACCTCGATGGCGCGGAAGAGATTGGCAGCGGAGGTCTCACCCCAGCCCTCGCGCTCCGCGAGCTTCGGGAACGCCTCGGTACCGTCCTTCGCTTCCAGGTCGAAGATGTCGGCTGGGCTCAGCACCCGTCCTTCCGCGTAGAACGCCTCGATCTGCTTGGTGCCGAGGCCCTCGATGTCGAAGGCATCGCGCGCGACGAAATGGCGCAGGCGCTCCAGCGCCTGGGCCGGGCAGACCAGGCCGCCGGTGCAGCGCCGCACCGCCTCGCCCTCCTCCCGCACGGCGTGGCTGCCGCATTCCGGACAGACGTCGGACGGCACAAACGGCTCGCTCCCAGCGGGCCGTTTCTCCTCGATGACGCGCACGACCTGCGGGATCACGTCGCCGGCGCGCTGTACCACCACCGTGTCGCCGGCGCGTATGTCCTTGCGCGCGATTTCGTCCTCGTTGTGCAGCGTCGCGCGGGAGACGGTGACGCCGCCGACATGCACCGGCTCCAGCTCGGCAACCGGGGTCAGCGCCCCGGTGCGCCCGACCGAGATAGAAATGCGGTGCAACACGGTCTCAGCCTGCTCGGCCGGGAACTTGTAGGCGATGGCCCAACGCGGCGCGCGGCCGGCGGCACCGAGGCGCGCCTGCCAATCGAGGCGGTCGACCTTGAAGACCACGCCATCGATCTCAAAGTCGAGCTTGGGCCGCGCGGCCTCGATCTCCCGATGCAGCGCGCGCGCCTCGTCGAGTCCGATACAGCGCCGGGCGAGCGGCGCGAGTGCGAAGCCCCACTCATCAAGTCGTTCGAGGACGTCGCCCTGGAGCTCGCCCAGCGACTCGCTCGCCTCGCCCCAGCCATGGACGAAGAAGCGGAGCCGGCGCTTCGCCGTGAGCGCCGTGTCGAGCTGACGCAGCCCGCCCGAGGCGGTATTGCGCGGATTGACGAAGGCTTCCTCGCCTTCCGCCTCACGCTCCCGATTGAGGGCCGCGAAGTCGGCGAGCCCGATGTACACCTCGCCCCGGACCTCCAGCCGCTCCGGCACGTCGTCACCCGTCAGCGTGTGCGGCAGGTCGCGCAGAGTGCGCAGATTCTCGGTCACGTCCTCGCCGGTCTCGCCGTCGCCCCTGGTCGCGCCAAGCACGAGCGTGCCCCCGTGGTAATGCAGCGTCGCCGAGAGGCCATCGATCTTGGGCTCGCCGTAGAGCACCACCGGCTCGTCGTCACCAAGGTTGAGGAAGCGCCGCACCCGGCCCTCGAACTCGGCCAGGTCGTCGTCGTCGAGAGCGTTGCCGAGCGACAGCATGGGCCGGCTGTGGCGGACCTTGGCGAAGCTCGACGAAGGCGGCGCGCCCACCCGCTCGCTGGGGCTGTCGGCGCGTTTCAGGTCGGGAAAGCGCGCCTCGATGGCCTCGTTGCGCCGCCTGAGCGCGTCGTATTCCGCATCGCTCAGCTCCGGCGCGGAGTCCACGTAGTAGAGCGAATCGTGGCGGGCGATCTCCCGTGCGAGCCGCTCAAGCTCGCGTTCCGCCGCGTCCCGGGTGAGCGCCTCGAGCGGTGTCGTTTCGTCGCTCATGCGCTGGCCCGTGTCAGCAGGCTGTCGGCGGCGGCGCGGGCTTCCTCGGTAACCTGCGCGCCCGAGAGCATCCGCGCGATTTCCTCCTGCCGCTGATCCTCGGTCAAGAGCGTGACCCGTGCAGTTGCGCCGCGCTCCCCCTCGCTTCTCGTCACCCGATAGTGATGGTCGCCCTGCGCCGCGACCTGGGGCGAGTGCGTGACCACCAGAACCTGAACGTCCTGCGCGAGCCGCGCCAGGCGCTCGCCCACTGCGTCGGCGACCGCACCGCCGATGCCGCGGTCGATCTCGTCGAAGACGAGCGTCGAGAGACCCGCCGCACGCGCGAGGCAGACCCTGAGCGCGAGCAGGAGCCGCGCCCGCTCGCCGCCAGAGGCGACCTTCGCCAGCGGCTGCGGCTCCACACCGGGATCAGGAGCAAGCATGAAGCGGCAGCGGTCGATGCCTGTCCTGCTCTCCGCCCCCTCTGCTGCGGCCTCCAGCGCGGCGCCGAAGCGCGCGCGCGCGAGCTTGAGCGGTGTGAGCTCGTCGGCCACGGCCTTATCGAGTGCTCGCGCCGCATGTCGGCGGGCGCGGCTCACCGCCTGGGCCCGGTCGTGGTAGGCCTTGTGCGCAGCATCTGCCGCCGCCTGTAGCGCGGCCAGCCGGTCGGTACCACCGGCGAGCAGATCGAGCTCTCCCCGCATTGTTGTCAGCAGCGCGGGCAGGGAATCGGGATCGGTGCGATGCTTGCGCGCGGCGGCGCGGAGCGCGAAGAGGCGTTCTTCCACGGCTTCGAGCCGGCCGGGGTCGGTATCGAGAGCGGCGAGGGCGGCCTCCAACGCGCTCTCCGCCTCTTCCGCCTCGATCGCCGCCCGTTCGAGCGTCTCCAGCAACGCATCCAGCGCGCCGGCGGCAGCGGGGGCGACGCGCTCGATGTCGCGACGGGCCGCCCGGAGGCGTGCGCCGACGCCGCCTTCGCCAGCGACCCCGGCCGATGCAGAATTCAAAGCCTCGGCCAGCTTCTGGCCGTTCAGCAACATCGTGCGCTCAGCCGCTCGCCGTTCCTCCTCGCCGCTTTCCGGCGCAAGCGCTTCCAGTTCGGCAACTGCGTGCCGCAGATACTCTTCCTCCTGCCGCGACGCGTCCCGTATGTCCTCCGCCTCCTGCCGTTCCGTCTGGGCAGCCCGCCATGCAGCATGGGCCGCCGCCAAGCTATCCCGCTCCTCGCCGTGACCGGCGAAGTCGTCGAGCATGGCAAGGTGCCCCGCCGGGTCGAGCAGCCCGCCCGCCTCCGTCTGTCCGTCGATTTCGACCAGCAGGCCGCCGATACTCCTCAGCAGGGCGAGACCCGTGGGCGTGTCGTTGACGAAGGCGCGGCTGCGTCCGTCGGCACCGATGACGCGGCGCAGCAGGAGTTCGCCGTCGCAGTCGAGATCGTGCTCGGCCAGCAAGGCCTGGACCGGATCGGTCGCCGCGATGGCGAAGACGGCGGCGACGCTGGCCCGGTCGCTATCACGCGCCACGACTCCCGAGGTCGCGCGCGTGCCGAGCGCCAGCCCCAATGCATCCAGCAGGATCGACTTGCCGGCGCCGGTCTCCCCGGTGAAGACGGCCATGCCTGCGCCGAAGTCGATGTCGAGGCTGTCGATCAGAACGTAGTTGCGGATCGAGAGGCGCCGAAGCATCTGGCGGCGTCAGAACACGTCGCCGAAGACCCGGCTGATCCATGAACCCTCATCCGCCTCGGGTTCGAGGTCGGAGTCGAGGAGCAGGGCATAGCTGTGCTGGTACCACCGGCTGCCGGGGTAATTGTGACCGAGGACCGCCGCCGAGGTCTGTGCTTCATTGGGCAGACCCAGCGCCAGATAGGCTTCGGTCAGGCGATGCAGCGCCTCCGGCGTGTGGCTCGTGGTCTGGTAGAGCTCGACGACCTTGCGAAAGCGCCCGATCGCCGCAACGTGATTCCCGCGCCGCTGGTAGTAGCGGCCGACGGTCATCTCCTTACCCGCGAGATGATCGCGCGCCAGATCGATCTTGAGGCGCGCATCGCGCGCGTAGACGCTGCCGGGAAACCGGCGCGTGACCTCCTCAAGAGCCCGCAGCGCGCGCGCCGTGGTGCTCTGATCGCGGCCTACATCCGAGATCTGCTCGTAGTGGGACATGGCGATCAGGTAGTAGCCGTACGCGGCATCGCGATGACCCGGGTGCAACTCGACGAACCGCTTGGCTGCGGCGATAGCCTCGTCGTAGAGGTTGCCCTGGTAGTAGACGAAGGCCGACATGATCTGTGCCCGCGTCGCCCACACGGAATAGGGATGCTGGCGCTCGACCTCGGCGAACCCCACCGCGGCGGCGTCGAAATCGTCGTCCAGCAGGCTGTCCATCGCCTCGTTGTAAAGCTCCTCGACCGAGCGTTCGACGTAGGCCTCTTCTTCTGTCGCGCAGCCCGCAAGCAGTGCCAATGCCAGCACGACCGACGCAGCCAGTGCCGCAAGGGACGTCGAACTCTTTGCGCGCGTAAGCCTCATGATTGGCCCTGCCCGTTATGCTCGACCATCTCGTCGGCCGGCTCTTCAACGCTTTCTTGCCCTGCGGCTTCTTCGGCAGCAGCGGCGGCGGCAGCCGCAGCGATGCGGGCCGTCCGCACTGCCTCCAGCGCTTCCACCAGCTCTCGGGTGATCCGCGGTTCCATTCTCAACCCGTTCTCTCTCAGAAATTGCCGCGTCGCCTTGATGGTGAACTCACCGGCGACTCCGTCCACCGCCGCGTCATAGTAGCCCAACGATTTGAGAAGCCTTTGTGCGTAAATGGCGGAATCGCGGAAGCCGTTCGCAGATCTCGGCATTGACACGCCGAAGACGGGCTCCTCCGACGCCTCTTCAGTGGCTGTTCGGGCCAGAATGTCTTCGCTCAGCGCGTCCGCCCATGCGCGCTCTTCCACCGACAACAGGCGTGCAAGCCGGTCGCGATAGGTCTTCGCGTCTGCGCCGGCCGAGCCTTCCCCGTGGACTGCAAGGCTGAACATGGCCATCGCCTTGACGAGATCGCGCTCGACACCGAGCCCGTTGGCGTAGAGCAGGCCGAGGCCGTTCTGCCCTGCGGCGTCGCCCTGCTCCGCCGCGGCCTTGTACCAGCGGTAAGCCTGTTCAAAGTCACGGGGCACGCCGCGGCCCAGATAGTGAAGCGCCGCGAGATTGCTCTGCGCGATGGCGAGACCCGTTTGGGCCGCATGTCGATACCACACGACGGCCTTGCCATAGTCCCGTCGACCGGTCAGGCCTTTCTCATAAATGTATCCGAGATTGTTCATGGCCCTAGCCTCACCGGCGTCAGAAGCGCGCATGTACCAGTCCCGCGCCTGCTCGAAATCACGCGGGGTCCCCAGCCCTTCGTCAAAGAGCGTCGCCAGGTTGTACTGTGCATCGGTCAGACCCTGCTCGGCCGCGCGCTGATACCAACCCGCCGCCGTTGCATGATTCTGTGTGACGCCGAGCCCGCGATCGTAGGCCACGCCCAGCTCGTACTGCGCCTCGGCCAGGCCGCGCCGGGCGGCGGTCTCGAGCAGCTTTATTTGGTCCTCATCCGGTTCTGGCTCAAGCGCGCCCGTGCGCTGCAGGCGCGCCAGCGCGAGTCTGGCGAGGTCGACGCGGCGCGCTGCCGCTGCCCGGTACCAGCGCGCTGCCTGCTCGGCGTCCTCCTCAACGCCGAAGCCGTTCTCGTAGAGCGTGCCGAGGTTGAACTGCGCATCCACGTCGCCGTCATAGGCGAGCTCGGACCAGATGGCGCGCGCCTCGTCGTAGTCGCCCCGTTGAAACGCCTCGTAACCGTCAAAAAAATCGCTCGCCGCTGCGTTTGGTGCAGTCAGCGCTGCCAAGCAAAGTGCCGCCGCGCCCATTGAGGCGGCCGATATGAATGCCCGGAAATCTCGCAAGGAGTCGCGGTTCATGCCGTCGGCGGAACCCGATCGTTGCAGCGCGGCGCACAGCGCCGCAGTCCCTGCCTCACCTTGCATGCCTGTCCGCGATCGTCAATAAACTGTTGCATGCGCCTGAAGATATTCCAGATCGATGCGTTCACCGATGCCGTGTTCGGCGGCAATCCTGCCGCCGTCTGCCCGCTGGAGTCCTGGCTCGACGACGCCACGCTGCAGGCGATCGCGAACGAGAACAACCTGTCGGAGACCGCGTTTTTCGTGCCGGCCAACGGCGCCTACGCATTGCGCTGGTTCACGCCGTTGGCAGAGGTCGATCTGTGCGGCCACGCGACCCTCGCCAGCGCCTACGTCGTGTTTCGCCACGTGCAGCCGGATGCCGAGTCGGTCGCCTTCGAGACCCGAAGCGGGCGCCTGTACGTCGCCCGCGACGACGACGGCCTCATCATGGACTTCCCGGCTTTGGCCGCGCACCCCGTCGAGTCGCCGGCCGACCTCGCCGAGGGTCTCGGAGCCGAGCCCGATGCGGTGTTCGCCGACATGGACTATCTCGCGCTCTTCGAGACCGAGGCCGACGTCAGGGCAATCGAGCCCAACTTGACGGCGTTGGCCCGCCTTGACGAGCGACGCGGGGTCATCGTGACCGCGCCCGGCGAGAGCGCGGACTTCGTCTCGCGATTCTTCAGCCCCCGACTCGGGGTCCCCGAAGACCCGGTCACCGGGTCCGCCCACTGCATGCTTGCACCCTTTTGGGCCGAACGCCTGGGCAAGGAGGACCTCCACGCCCATCAGGTTTCGGCGCGCGGCGGGGCGGTCCGTTGCACGGTCGCAGGCGACCGGGTCCGGCTCGCCGGCCGTGCCGTGCAATATCTCGAAGGGACGATCGCGGTCTGAGCCCGAAAGGCCTGCGCCGGCCGTACCGCCCATGAAGCCCACCGTCCGTCCCCAATATCCGCTCTTCTCCTCCGGGCCGTGTCCCAAGCGCCCCGGCTGGTCGGTCGATGTCCTGTCGGGTGCGCTGCTCGGCAGGTCCCACCGGGCGAAAGAGCCGCTGGCGCGAATCCAGGAGGTGCTGGAGCACTCGCGCGCGCTACTGGGGCTACCCGACGAATGGCGCATCGGGATCGTGCCAGGCTCCGACACCGGCGCCATCGAGATGGCTATGTGGTCGCTGCTCGGCCCGCGCGGCGTCGACTTTCTGAGCTGGGACAATTTCGGCGCGCTCTGGGCCATCGACGGCGAGCGCGAGCTGCGCCCTCTGGATGCGCGCGTGACCGACGCGCCATACGGCCGCCTGCCCGACCTCGCGCAGGTCGACCCCAACCGCGACACGGTCTTCGTCTGGAACGGCACCACGTCAGGCGTGCGGGTGCCCGATGCCGCGTGGATTGCCGCCGACCGTGCTGGGCTCACTCTTTGCGATGCCACCTCGGCCATCCTCGCTTACCCGATGGACTGGACCAGGCTCGACGCGACCACCTACTCCTGGCAGAAGGTGCTGGGCGGCGAGGCCGGGTTCGGCATGCTGATCCTGGGTCCCCGTGCCGTGGAGCGGCTGGAGAGCGCATCGCCGCCCTGGCCGGTGCCCAGGGTCTTCCGCCTTACCACCGGCGATGGCCGGCTCAACGAAGGCATTTTCCGGGGCGAGACCATCAACACGGTCTCGATGATGGCGATCGAAGACGCGCTCGATGCGATGCGCTGGATCGACTCCATCGGCGGCCAGACCGGGATGATCGCGCGGACGCAGGCCAATTTCGACGTCATCGACGCTTGGGTCGCGGCACGCGAATGGATCGACTTCCTCGCACGGGCGCCGGAGACACGCTCCCGCACCTCGGTGTGCCTCAGCATCGTCGATCCCTGGTTCAGCATGCTCGACACCGACGAGCAGTGGGCCGCGATCAAGCGGATGTGCGCGCTGCTAGAGGCGGAGGGCGCCGCATATGATATCAAGACCCATCGGGCCGCCCCGCCGGGGCTGCGCATCTGGTGCGGCGGCACGGTGCAGCGCGACGATCTCGAAGCGCTGACTCCGTGGCTCGATTGGGCCTGGGACGAGGTGCGCCGGCATGGGGCCGGCTGACCCGCCCAGCCGCGGGGGCCGGGGGCGATGCCGCGAGTCCTGATCGCAGACGAGGTGAGCGAAGTCGCCGTGCAGGCGTTCGCCGAGCGCGGCATCGAGGTCAGCGTGCAGCCGGGGCTCGCGCCCGAGGCGCTGGCCGAGATCATTGGAGACTATGAGGGCCTTGTCGTCCGCTCCGCGACCAGAGTGACCGCGGAACTGGTGGACCGGGCCGCTCGGCTCAAGGTCGTGGGCCGCGCCGGCACCGGGGTCGACAACGTCGACATGAACGCAGCCACCAAGCGCGGCATCGTGGTCATGAACACGCCCCACGGCAATTCCGTGACTGCGGCCGAACACACGATCGCCATGATGTGCGCGCTGGCGCGTCGAATCCCGCAGGCTGACCGCTCCACCCGCAAGGGCGGCTGGGAGCGCGGCCGCTTCATGGGCGTCGAGTTGCGCGACAAGACGCTCGGCGTCGTGGGCTGCGGCACCATCGGCGCCATCGTCGCGACCCTCGCCCAGGGGCTCAGAATGCGGGTCGTCGCCTTCGACCCCTACCTCGCGCCGGACCGTGCCGCCGCCCTCGGCGTGACGCTGGCGACGATGGACGAGCTGCTCGGCGAGGCCGACGTCATCACGCTGCACGTGCCTCTGACCGACGAGACGCGGGGGATCATCGACGCCGATGCGCTCGCCAAGACCAAGCCCGGCGTGCGGATCGTGAATTGCGCCCGCGGCGGGCTCGTCGTAGAGGCCGACTTGAAGAGCGCCATCGAAAGCGGCCACGTGGCCGGTGCCGCGCTCGACGTGTTCGAGGAGGAGCCGGCTCGGGAAAACGCCCTCTTTGCGCTCGACGAGGTGATCGCGACCCCCCACCTCGGCGCCTCCACGGTCGAGGCGCAGGAGAACGTGGCGCTCCAGATCGCGCAGCAGATGGCCGAGTACCTGCTGACCGACACCGTCGTCAACGCGGTCAACGCCCCCTCGGTGTCGCCCGAGGAGATGGCGAAGCTCGGCCCCTATCTCACCCTTGCCGAGCAGATCGGGAGCTTCGCCGGTCAGATTGCGGACGGCCGAATCCGCGGCGTCACGATCGCCTACGAGGGCCAGGCCAGCGCGCTCGATTCGCGGCTGCTCACCGCCGCCGCCCTGCAGGGTCTGCTCGCCCCGCGCCTCGACGATATCAACATCGTCAACGCCCTCTTCATCGCTCGCGAGCGCGGCATCACGGTACGCGAAGTCAAGAGCGAGATGACGGCGGACTATCGGACCCTCTTGCGGGTAGAAGTGCTGTCGCAAGAGCACGCGCAGACGGTAGCAGGCACGCTCATCGGCCGGGGCGGGCAGCGAATCGTGGAAATCGAGGGCATTGAAATCGAGGCGGAACTCGGCCCGCACATGCTCTACTTCACCAACGAGGACAGGCCGGGCCTGATCGGCGCGGTGGCGACGATCCTGGGCGAGGCCGGAATCAACATCGCCACCTTCAATCTCGGGCGCAGGGAACCGGGCGGCGCGGCCATCGGCCTCATCGGCGTCGATTCTGTGGTTCCGGACGAGGTGGTGGCCAGGCTCCGGTCCCGCGCCGCGGTCATCGACCTGAAGCGCCTGAGTTTCTGACTCGCGCACGCCCTCGCAGACGCACCTGAACTTGCAGAGAGAGAACGGCGGATCGACGACATGGGCCTCGGGCTGACCATCATCGTCATCGTGCTGGCGGCGCTCGCGGGCGGGGTGGTCTGCTATTTCGCTTTCGTGCTGCCTTCGACACGGAGAGCGGCGCGCGAGCGGGAGGCGCGTGCAACGGAGATCGCTCGCCTTACCGCCGCCGCCGAGCGCGTGGCTGGGCTCGAAGAGGAGACCGTCGCGCTCCGGGATCGGCTTCAGGACATCGACAGAAAAAAAGCTGCGCTTGAGGCAGCGCTGGAGGCCGAGCGCAAGAGCCACGAGGCGCGCGTCGCCGAGCTGACGCGAATGGGTGCCGAGCTCGAGAAGAAATTTGCGGGGCTCGCAGCCGAGGCTCTCGGTAAGAACAGCGAGGGATTCTTGAAGCTCGTGAGCGAGCGCTTCGAGAAGCACAGCGCGAGCGCCAAGGACGACCTGGAGAAGCGCCGCGTTGCAATCGAAACCCTGGTCAAGCCGCTGGGCGAAAGCCTCAGCAAGTTCGAGCACAAGGTGGACGCGATCGAGAAGGCACGCGAGGGCGCCTACCGGGCCATCAGCGAACAGGTGAAGAGCCTGGCGGAGGGGCAGACGGGCCTGCGGACGGAAACCAGCCGGCTCGTGCAGGCGCTCAGGCGGCCCCAGACCCGCGGGCGCTGGGGCGAATACCAGCTGCGCAACGTGCTCGACATGGCCGGTATGACCGAGCACGTGGACTTCGTCGAGCAGTCGACCATCGAGGGCGAAGAGGGCCGGCTGCGGCCCGACGTGATCATCCGCGTTCCCGGCGGCAAGTCGATCATCGTCGATGCCAAGACGCCGCTCGACGCCTACCTCAGCGCCGTGGAGGCCTCCGACGAGGAGACCCGCGAGCGGCTCATGGCCGACCACGCCCGCCAGGTCCGGGACCACGTGCGCATGCTGTCATCGCGGGACTACTGGAAAGCCCTGTCCGAGACGCCCGAGTTCGTCGTGATGTTCGTGCCCGGCGAATCCTTCTTCGCGGCGGCCATCGAGAGCGACCCCGCGCTGTTCGAGAGCGCCGCGCGCCAGCGGGTCCTCATCAGCACGCCGACCACCCTGATCGCGCTGGTGAAGACCATCGCTTACGGCTGGCAGCAGGAGAAGCTCGCGGAGAATGCGCAAGTCGTGGCGGCGCAGGGCCGCGACCTCTACGAGCGGATCAAGGTCTTCGGCGGGCACATGGGCGACCTCGGCCGGTCGCTGCGGCAGACCGTGGACCGCTACAACAAGGGCGTGGGCTCGCTCGAGAGCCGGGTTCTGCCGGCGGCGCGCAAGTTCGAGGAGCTGGGCGTCGCGCCGGCTTCGTCCTCGATCCCGACGCTGGAGCCGGTCGAGCTCGACCCCCGCGAGGCTCAGGCGGAGGAACTGGTCGAGCCCCGGACCGACGAAGCGGCCGAGTGACGATCAACAGAGGCGGATAGGTTCAGCACTCCGGCATGTTCACGGCGAGACCGCCGAGGCTGGTCTCCTTGAACTTGGCGCTCATCTCGCGCCCGGTCTCGCGCATCGCCTGGATGCAGTTGTCGAGCGGCATGAAGTGGGTGCCATCCCCCCGCAGCGCCAGCGATGCAGCGGTGACGGCCTTGGTCGCGCCGATGCCGTTGCGCTCGATGCACGGCACCTGGACCAGGCCTGCGACCGGATCGCAGGTCATGCCGAGATGGTGCTCCAGCGCGATTTCGGCCGCGTTCTCCACCTGAGCCGGCGTGCCGTCGAGCACAGCGCAGAGACCGGCGGCAGCCATGGCCGCGGCGGAGCCGACTTCCGCCTGGCAGCCGGCATCGGCGCCGGAGATCGACGCGTTGGACTTGATCAGGCCGCCGATCGCCGCGGCGGTGAGCAGGAATTCCCCGACCCGCACTCTCTCGGCGTCTATACAATGGTCTAGGTAGTAGCGCACCACGGCCGGAATCACGCCGGCGGCACCGTTGGTCGGTGCCGTGACCACCTTGCCCCCGCCGGCGTTCTCTTCGTTGACCGCCATGGCGTAGACGGTGAGCCAGTCGGCATAGACGTGAGGCTGGGCGCTGTTGGAGCCCTGCTCGTCGCACAACTGCTCGAACAGCGCGCTCGCCCGCCGCTTCACGCGAAGCCCGCCGGGGAGCTCGCCCTGCCGCGCGAGCCCGCGATCGATGCAGGAGTCCATGGCACCCCAGAGTGCCGCGAGCCCGGCATCGACCTCGGCGTCGGAGCGGAGGGCGCGCTCGTTCGCCAGCATCATCTGGGCGATGGAGTTGCCGCTCTCCTCCGCCATTCGAAGCATGGAGGCGGCGTTTTCGAACGGGAACGGCACTTGCGCGTCCGCATTGTCGCCGACGCCCGCCTGGCCGCCGGCGAGCTCCTCGGCCGTCACGATGAAACCGCCGCCGATCGAATAGTAGATCTGGCTCAGATAGCCCACGCCCTCGGCATCGATTGCATGGAACTCCATGCCGTTGGGATGGCCCGGTAGCGGTGGGCCATAGTCGAAAAAGATGTGGTGATGCGGATCGAACGCGAGCGTGATGCCGCCGAGTGGAGGCAGGTGTCTGCTCTGCCTGAGGACCGCCACGTCGCCCTCGGCCTTGTCGATGTCGATGTCGCCGGCGCGATGGCCGAGCAGTCCAAACACGATCGCCCGGTCCGTCGCATGGCCCCTGCCGGTGAAGGCCAACGAGCCATGGAGCGAGACGTGAATGCGCAGCCATGAATCGGGAGGCGGATCCGTCGCGACCCGCTCCGCCAGTAGCGCGAGGAAGGCCTCGGCCGCCGCCATCGGCCCCATGGTGTGGGACGAAGACGGGCCGATGCCGACCTTGAAGATGTCGAAGACGCTCAGGAACATCGTGACGATGCTCGCCCGTTGGCGGAGACCCGCTGGCTTGCAGGCGACCTTCAACCGTCACGTGGCGACGGCATCAACCTGTTACAAGGTGCCATTTCATGCCGAGCGCAAATGCATCAACTCCTTCGTTTGCGACGATCTAATCCCATAGTGATTGTCGTGCGGCCGGGTGTCGGCGAAGATGCGGCGATACCGGCGTTCGAGGGAGAGGAGCCATGCGGCGCATCGGAGTGGATGTCGGCGGTACCTTCACGGACCTGATTCTGGTCGACGAGGCGGCAGGCGCGATCACGGTCGACAAGGTGCCGTCCACGCCGGACGATCCAGCGCGAGCGGTGATGACGGGCGTGGACGCCCTCTGCGGCAAGGCCGGGGTCAGCCTGGAGGCGGTAGACCTGCTGCTGCACGGCACCACCGTGGCGACCAACATCGCCATCGAGCACAAGGGCGCCGAGGTCGGCCTGATCACGACCGAAGGCTTCCGCGACATCCTCCACATCGCGCGCCACAAGAAGCCGCACAACTTCTCGCTGCAGCAGGAGCTGCCGTGGCAGTCGCGCCCGCTGGTCAGGCGCCGCCACCGGCTCACGGTCAAGGAACGGGTCACCGCGCCCAGGGGCGAGATCATCGAGCCGCTGGACGAGGCGGAGGTGCGCGAGCGCGCGCGAGTGCTTCGGAAGGCCGGAGTGGACGCCATCGCCGTCTGCCTGCTGCACGCCTACCTCAACCCGGCGCACGAGCAGCGCATCAAGCAGATCCTGCAGGAGGAGTGCCCCGACGCCTACCTCTCGGTTTCCAGCGAGGTGCTGCCGCTCTACCGCGAGTTCGAGCGCTTCTCGACCACCTGCCTCAACGCCTATGTCGGCCCACGCGTAGGGAGCTATGTCGGGCGGCTGGAAGCCGGCTTGAAGGACGCGGGGCTCGCGCGCGGCGTCCGCCTTATGCAGTCCTCCGGCGGCATGACGACCGCAGACAGCGCGACCGGCGGCCCGGTCAACCTGATGATGTCGGGGCCGGTGGCAGGGCTGATCGGTGGCATCTGGGCTGGCAAGATGGCCGGCTACGACAATGTGTTCACGCTCGATATCGGCGGCACGTCCGCTGACATCGGCGTGGCCGCCGGCGGCGCGCTCAGGATGCGCCACCTGCTCGACACCAAGGTCGGCGACTACCAGGCCATGATCCCGATGGTCGATATCGACACCATCGGTGCGGGCGGCGGCTCCATCGCCTATGTCGACGAGGGCGGCATCTACCGGGTCGGCCCGCAATCCGCTGGCGCCGATCCTGGCCCCGCCTGCTACGGACGCGGCGGAGCCGAGCCCACCTCCACCGACGCGCAGGTGGCGCTCGGCCGGCTCCGCACCGACCGCGGCCTCGTCGGCGGCAGCATGACCCTGCACGCGGACCTCGCCCAGAACGCGCTGCAAGGGCTCGCCGGCACGCTCGACATGTCGCTGGAGGAGACCGCGCTCGGCGCGCTCCAGATCCAGAAGTTCAGCATGGTGCAGGCCATCGAGCTCAACAGCGTGCGGCGCGGCTACGACCCGCGCGACTTCACCCTCGTCGCCGCCGGCGGCGCGGGCCCGCTCTTCGCCTGCGACATCGCGGTGGAGCTTGAGATTCCGCGCGTGCTGGTGCCGCCGCATCCGGGCATCCTCTCCGCCACCGGGCTGCTGGCCACCGACATGCAGCACGAGTTCGTCACCACCGAGCGCCAGCCGCTGGCGACGCTCGACCGCGCCCATCTCGCCGCCCGCTTCGAGGAACTGACCGGCCAGGCGCTGGCGCGGCTGGAGGCCGACGGCGTGCCGGAGGGCGACCGCCTGATCCGCCGCCTCGCCGATTGCCGCTACGCCGGCCAGGGCTACGAGGTGCGCTTCGACGCACCGGCGGGCGAGATCGACGACGCCTGGGTCGAGGAGCTGGCCGAACGCTTCCATCGCGCCCACGATGCCGAGTATGGCCATCGCTTCGATGCCCCCGTCGAGATCATCAACATCCGCGCGGTCGCCATCGGCCGCATCCCGGACCTCGACTGGCCGGAGATCGAGAGCGGTGATGGCGCGCCGACGCCGCTGCTGCGCCAGCCGGTGGTGTTCGAGGTCGAGGGCAAGGGCGAGACCCACGAGACGCCGTTCTACGACCGCGCCGCGCTCCGCGCCGGCGACCGCATCGCGGGCCCTGCCATCGTCGAGCAATACGACACGACCGTGGTGATCCCGCCCCGCTGCGAGGCGGCGATCGATGCGCGCGGCAATATCGTGATCGATTGCGCGGGCGCGGTGGCGCAGCACGGGCACGACCTGGCTGCGCCGATCATGCAGCGCGTCATCGGCGGTGCGTTCACCGCCATCGCGCAGGAGATGGCAGGCGTGCTCTACCGCATGTCCTATTCCTCGATCATCCGCGAATCCGAAGACCTCGGCGCGGGCATCTTCGACCGCGACGGCCTCATGCTGGCGGAGTCTGAATCGACGCCGATGTTCATGGGCGCCATGCCGCGCATCGTCCAGAACGTCATCGAGCTGCTCGACGGCGACATCCACGAAGGCGACATCATCTTCCACAACGACCCCTACTACGGGGCCACGCATTCGCCGGACTGCGCCATCGTGATGCCGATCTACGATCGGGGCGAGCTGGTGGGATTCGCAGGCGCCTCCGCCCACCTGCTCGACATCGGCGGCGCCTATCCGGGGCTCAACATCAACGCGGTCGACATTTACGCCGAGGGCAACATCTACCGCGCCGTGAAGCTCGCGGTGAAAGGCGTGCGGCAGGACGGGCTCTGGAAGCACATCCTGGAGAACATGCGCACGCCCACGCCCAACGAGGGCGACATCCAGGCCATGATCGCGGCCTGCGAGCTCGCCAAGCGGCGCTACCTCGACCTGATCGAGCGCTACGGGCGGACTGCCGTCGACGCGGCCGGCCAGCACTGGATGACCTATTCGGAGCAGATGCTGCGCCGCGAGATCGCCAGGATTCCCGACGGCGAGTACGAGACCGCTATGGGTTATCTCGACGACGACGGGGTCAACCGGGGCCGCAAGCTGCCGGTCAAGGTCAAGGTCATCATCGAAGGCGACGAGATCACCTACGACCTCACCGGCTCCAGCGATGAGGTGCCGACCGGCTACAACGTGCCCTTCGAGGGCACGACCTGCTCCGCCATGTCGTTCATCACGCGGATGATCTTCCTCGATACCGTGACCCACCCGGTCTACGTGCCGCAGAACGAGGGCATGACCCGGCCGATCAACGTCATCGCGCCCAAGGGCTCGATCTTCAACCCCAACTTCCCGCGCTCCTGCTTCGCCCGCTTCTGCCAGGTGCAGCGCGCGGTCGATCTGGTGCTGCGCGCGCTCGCGCCGGTGGTGCCGGAGCGGGTGACCGCGGGCAACTCCGCCCACCTGCACTTCATCTCCTACTCCGGCTTCGACGCGGAACAGGGCGAGTACTGGGTCTACCTGGAGGTCGACGAAGGCTCCTACGGCGGCCGCCCGGATCGCGACGGCATGGACGCCGTGGATTGCCTCATCGCCAACACCCGCAACAACCCGATCGAGGAGCTGGAGTGGCGCTTCCCGATCCGCACCGAGCGCTACGAGCTGCGCAACGAGCCCTGCGCCGCCGGCAAGTGGCGGGGCGGCATCGGCATGGTGCGGGTCAACAGGATGCTGGTGGAGACCATCGTCACCTGCGAAGGAGAGCGGCACGAGTCCGACGAGCCCTGGGGAGTCTTCGGCGGCATGGCGGGGCTGAACGCCTCCGTCGTGCGCAACCGCGGCGGCGCGGACGAAGAAGCGTGGCCGTCGAAGTTCACCGGCTTCCGACTCGCCGCCGGCGACAGCATCGAGATCACGGTGCCGAACTCGGGCGGCTACGGCGATCCGCTGGAGCGCGATCCGGCGCTGGTGCTCTCGGACGTGTTCGACGGCTTCACCTCTATCGAGCGCGCGCGGGACGACTACGGCGTCGTGATCGAGCCCGAGCCGATGCGGCTCGACGAGGAGGCGACCCGCAAGTTGCGCGCGGAGCGCTCCGGCGCGGCACGCCAGCCGGCGCCGGCCTGAAGGAACGGCAAGAGCCCCCAGTCAGGCCGAGGGTGTCACGCCTGCGCCCGGCGTGCGATAACAAGCCGGCGCTTGGGCGCGATCGCATGATGCAGGGAGAGGACGCATGACGGGCGGGATTTCCGAGGTTTACGGCTCACTCGACGGCGTGGGGCTCGCCGCCCTGGTCAAACAAGGCGAGGTTTCACCGAGCGAGGTGCTCGAAGAGGCGATTCGCCGCGCCGAAGCCGTCAACGGCACGCTCAACTTCCTCACCTACAAAGCCTACGAGGAAGGCCGCAAGATGGCGGCCGACCCGACGCTGCCCGACGGCCCCTTCAAGGGCGTGCCCTGGCTGGTGAAGGAGATCGCGACCGATTGGACCGGCCTGCAGAACACCAATGCCTGCCCCTACTTCAAGGATGTCGTCTCGACCAGCGACAACGAGCAGGTCCGGCGCGTCAAGCAGGCGGGCTTCGTGCTGCTCGGCAAGTCCAACTCGCCCGAGGCCGGCTGGGCGCTCTCCACCGAGCCCAAGATGTACGGCCCGACGGTCAATCCGTGGGACACGACGCGCACGCCGGGCGGCTCCTCCGGCGGCTCCGCGGCGGCGGTGGCGGCCCGCGTGCTGCCGCTGGCGGAAGCAAGCGACGGCGGCGGTTCCATCCGCACGCCCGCCTGCCATTCCGGCCTCGTCGGCCTCAAGCCCGCGCGCGGGCGCATCACGATGGCGCCGGGTGCGGACTTCTGGTACGGCGGCGTGACCTTCCTCTGCGTCTCGCGCAGCCTGCGCGACACGGCGGCTTTCTTCGACACCGTGGGCGGCCCCATGCGCGGCGATCCCTACTACGCGGTCATGCCGGAGACCCCCTACCTCGACGAGATCGGCAAGGATCCGGACTCGCTCTCGATCGCCATGGTCACCGCCTCGCCCGACGGCTGCACCCCGGTGGACGCAGAGGTGCGCGAAGGCATCGAGAACACCGGCAAGCTGCTGGAGAGCCTCGGCCACCGGGTCACGCCCGAGACCGCGCCCTACGACTTCTGGCCGCTCTACGACTGCTACATGCGGATCGGCGCTGTGGTCACGGCAGCCTGGTTCGATGGCTCGGCCGAGCTCGTCGGCCACACGCTCAGGCAGGACGAAACCGAGAACCTCTACTGGACGACGATCCAGCGGGGCCGCGGCATCTCCGGCGTCGATCATCACAACGACGTGGCTCAGCTCCGCGCCATGTGCCGCGACATCGTGGGGCGAATGGCCGCCTACGACGCATGGCTATGCCCGGTGGTGCCGATGGTGGCGCGCAAGATCGGCTACTACGACATGTCGCGCGATTGTGACGACTACAACGCGAACATCATGGGACCGGATTGCGCCTTCACCCAGCCTTTCAACGCGACCGGGCTTCCGGGCATTTCGCTGCCGCTGCACTGGACCGCCGACGGCGTGCCGGTGGGCTCCCAGCTGGTCGGGCGCGACCTCGACGAAGCGCTGCTCTTCCGCCTCGCCGGCCAGCTTGAACAGGCGCAACCCTGGGCGGATCGCTTGCCCCCGGTCAACGCGGGCGCGTGACTGCTCCCCTAGACTGATTGGACGAAGACACACCACGGGAGGCCAAGACCCATGAGAAAATTACCCAGCCTGCTGACAGTGGCGGTTGCAGCGATGGCGCTGGCAACGGCCGCCCATGCCGAGACGCTCAAGGTCGGCATGATCACGACACTCTCCGGCGGCGGTGCCAGCCTCGGCATCGACGTGCGCGACGCCTTCATGCTCGCCGTCAAGCAAGCCGGTGCCGACATCGAGGTGATCGTGGAGGACGACCAGCGCAAGCCGGATATCGCCGTCCAGCTCGCCGACAAGATGATGCAGAGCGACAAGGTCGACGTGCTGACTGGCATCATCTGGTCGAACCTCGCCATCGCCGTCGTGCCGGCAGTGGTGCAGCAGGGCAAGTTCTACCTCTCGCCCAACGCGGGGCCCTCGCTGCTTGCCGGCGAACGCTGCCACGAGAACTACTTCAACGTCGCCTGGCAGAACGACAATCTGGCCGAGGCCGCCGGCGGCTATGCGAACGACGCCGGCTACAGCAACAGCTTTCTGCTCGCGCCCAACTACCCCGCCGGCCGCGACATGCTGACCGGTTACAAGCGCTTCTATAAAGGCGCCGTCGCCGACGAGGTCTACACCAAGCTGGGCGCGAACGAATACGCGCCGGAGATCGCGCAGATTAGGGCCTCGGGCGCCGACAGCGTGTACTTCTTCCTGCCGGGCGGCATGGGCATCGCCTTCCTCAAGCAGTATGCCCAGGCCGGTATCGACATCCCGCTCGTCGGCCCTGCCTTCTCCTTCGACCAGGGCATCCTGCAGGCCGTCGGCGAGGCGGCGATGGGTGTGAAGAACACCTCGCAGTGGAACAAGGACATCGACAATCCGACCAACAAGGCTTTCGTCGAGAGCTTCCAGGCCGAGTACGGCCGCCTGCCCTCGCTCTATGCGAGCCAGGGCTTCGACACGGCGAACCTGCTGATCTCGGCCATGGGCAAGGCGAGCGTCTCGGATGCCGACGCGTTCCGCGATGCTCTCAGGGCGGCGGACTTCAAGTCCACGCGCGGCGACTTCGCATTCGCCCCCAACCACCACCCGATCCAGGACATCTACGTCCGCGAAGTGATCAAGGAAGGTGACGTCTACACCAACAAGATCGTGGGCGTGGCCATGACCGACCACGCCAACGCGTATATCGACGTCTGCCAGATGTAGCCTGCTGGAGCGGACGGAACGGGCCGCTCAGCGCGGCCCGTTCCGGTGCTCTTGGCGATTCATGCCGTGGCAGACGACCGGTCTCTCCGACCACTCAAGTCTTCCACGGGTTCAAGATATCCACTCCCGTGGTCGCGAAGTCGGGTTCGTTGCGCGTGACGATCGCGAGGCGGTGCCGGATAGCGGTCGCGGCGATGAGGCTGTCGATGGCGGGAATCGGCCTGGGCAGGCGGGCCGCCAGACGACCCCATTCGTCCGCGACGCCGGCATCCACCGGCAGGACCCGGTCTTCGAACCACGCAGGCAACGCCGTCTCGAGCCACGTGGCGATCAGTGCGCGTCGGCGACCGCCTTCGAGCTTTTCCACGCCCTTCCGAATTTCGCCGAGCGTCAGAACACTCACGAACAGCACTTCCGGCGGTGCAGCGTCGAACCAGTCGCAGACGTCACTCGACGGTTTCGGCTTGACCAGCTCGGAGAGTGCGCAAGTGTCGACGAGGAAGCTCACAGATCGACATCGCGCGGCGGCGTTTGGTCTCGGTCGACGGTGAGCTCGATACCCGCCAGCGGAGACGCGCGCATGAGCACGGTCAACGAGGGCTTTCGGCTACGGAGACGGTCGTAATCGTTCGCGGACAGGAGCACGGCCGCACGCCGCCCTCGCACGGTGATCGTCTGCGGCCCGGCCTCGTCGGCACCGCGCATCAACTCGCTGAAGCGCGCCTTGGCCTCCTGCACCTGCCATGTCGCCATATCACATGATCCTGACCAGTCTGACTAGATTGTCTGCAGGGAATGCGTTCAACGCAAGCCCTACCTAGTTCGTCACTCAAGATGCTAAGTGGACCGCAAGCGTCCGAAGTCGAAAGCATGGGCATGGAAGGCCGCTCCCGACATTCGTTGCGAGTCAGCAGTCGCCGGGCCATCCGCGTGACCGAGGCACCAACTTGACGGTCTCGCTCATCGTCGAGCAGCTCCTGAACGGCCTTCAGTTCGGCTTCATGCTGTTTCTGATGGCCGCCGGGCTGACGCTCATCTTTGGCGTCATGGGCCTCATCAACCTCGCCCACGGCTCGTTCTACATGATTGGCGCCTTCGCCTGCGCCGCCGTGGCTGCCGCGACCGGCTCCTACTGGGTGGGGCTTGCGGCGAGCCTCGCGGCCGCCGCCGCCGCAGGCGCCCTCGTCGAGGTCGCCGTCATCCGCCGGCTCTACCGTCGCGACCATCTCGATCAGGTGCTCGCGACCTTCGCGCTGATCCTTGTCTTCTCCGAGGGCACCCGCTGGGTATTCGGCTCCTTTCCGCTCTACCTCACCGTGCCCGACTTCCTGTCGGGGCCGGTGGCGCTTCCCGGCGGCATCGACTACCCCCTCTTCCGCTTCGCGATCATCCTGATCGGACTCGTGATCGCAGGCGGACTCTTTCTCCTGATCGCACGCACGCGCCTCGGCATCCGCATCCGGGCCGGCGAATCCGACCGGGAGATGATCGCCGCCCTCGGTGTCGACATCCGCAAGCTCTACACCACCGTGTTCGCCATCGGCGCGGCGCTGGCCGGCCTCGCAGGCGCGCTGGTGGGCACCATCCAGTCGGTGCAGGTGGGCATGGGCGAGCCGGTGCTGATTCTCGCCTTCGTCGTCATCATCATCGGCGGGCTCGGCTCCATCGTCGGCGCGCTGGTAAGCGCAATCCTGGTGGGCCTCGCCGACACGCTCGGGCGCTTCCTGCTCCCCGTCGCGTTCGACACGTTCATGGACTCCTCCACTGCCAACAACGTCGGCTCAGCATTGGCCTCCATGCTCATCTACATCCTGATGGCGCTGGTGCTGTTCCTGCGCCCGACCGGCCTGTTCGGCACCAGGGCGCACTGATGATGACCCGCGAGGCGGCCATCAGTCTCCTAATCGCGGTGGGCCTGCTTGCCGCGCCGCTGCTCGGCAACGCCTTCGACGAGCCTTTCGTCATCACGCTCGCGACCAAGGTGGCGATCCTCGGGCTTGCCGGCACCGGCCTCAACATCGCCCTCGGCTACGGCGGCGTGGTCTCGCTCGGCCACGCGGCGTTCTTCGGGCTCGGCGGCTACGCAGCCGGCATCCTCGCGAGCCACGCCCTCAACTACGAGCCGCTCTTCACCGCGCCGCTGCTGATCGAAGGCACGACGCAGATGCTGATCATCTGGCCCGTCGCCATCGTCGTCAGCGGCATTGCGGCGCTGGTGATCGGCGCGCTCTCCCTGCGCACCACCGGCGTCTTCTTCATCATGATCACGCTGGCCTTCGCCCAGATGGTCTACTACTTCGCCATCTCGTGGCCGGCCTACGGCGGCGAGGACGGGCTCTCGATCTACATCAGGAACGAATTCCCCGGCCTCAACACGCTCAACCCGCTCCACTTCTTCGCCATCTGCTACGTCCTCCTCATCCTTGCGATCGGCTTCTCCTTCCTGCTCTCGCGATCGCGCTTTGGGCTCGCGCTGGGCGGCGCGCGGCAGAACGCGCAGCGGCTGGCGACCGTCGGCATCAGTCCCTTCCGCGTGAAGCTCACCGCCTTCGTGATCTCGGGCATGATGGCGGGGCTCGCGGGCGCGCTCTACGCCGACCTCAACCGCTTCGTCAGCCCGTCGATGCTGTCGTGGCACACCTCGGGCGAGATCATGGTGTTCGTGATCCTGGGCGGTACGAGACGGCTGTTCGGCCCCACCGCCGGCGCCGCGCTCTACATCGTGCTGGAAAACACCCTGGGCGACGTGAGCGAGCACTGGCTTCTCCTACTCGGCGCGCTGCTGGTGGCGCTGGTGCTGTTCGCCCGCGGCGGCGTCATCGGCATTCTGGCGGGCCAACCCCGCCATGCCTGAGCCGATCCTCCAGACCGAGAAGCTGTCGAAGCGCTTCGGCGCGGTGGTCGCGAGCGACGCGGTGACGCTCGACCTCGTGCCCGGCGAGATTCATGCGCTGATCGGGCCGAACGGTGCCGGCAAGTCCACCGTCATCAAGCAGATCGCGGGCGAGATCAGGCAGGACAGCGGCTCGATCCGCTTCGCCGGCCGCGACATCGACCGGCTGGACATGGTGGCGCGCGCCCAGCTTGGGCTGGCGCGGACGTTTCAGGTGTCCTCCGTCGCGCCGGAGTTCTCGGGGCTGCAGAACGTCATGCTGGCGGTCCAATCGGTGGAACGGAAGACCTTCCGCTTCCTCAAGCCGGCGCTCAAGGACAAGCCACTGATGACGCAGGCGATGGCCCATCTCGAACGCCTCCTGCTGGACGACAGGGCTGACGTTCGCGCAGGCGACATGTCGCACGGCGAGCGAAGGGCGCTGGAGATCGCCATCGCGCTCGCGCTCAAGCCCAAGGCGTTCCTGCTGGACGAGCCCATGGCGGGCATGGGGCCGGAAAACACGGCGAAGCTGATCGAGATTCTCGATGACCTGCGGGCGGAGGCCCCGATCCTGCTGGTCGAGCACGACATGGATGCGGTCTTCGCCCTTGCGGACCGTATCTCCGTCATCGTCTACGGCCGGATCATCGCAAGCGGCACGCCGGAGGAGATACGCGCCAACGAGGAGGTGCAGCGCGCCTACCTCGGGGACGAAGGGCATGACGGCGCTGCTTGAGGTCGCGGGCGTCACCGCCTTCTACGGCACCTCGCAGGCGCTCTTCGGCGTCGACCTCGCCGTCGGCGAAGGCGAGGTCGTTGCGCTCATGGGCCGCAACGGCATGGGCAAGACGACGACCATCCGCACGATCTGCCGCATGATGCCGCACCGCGAGGGCCGCATCGCCTTCGCCGGCCGCGACCTCGCGCGCCTGCCCTCGCACCGGGCGGCCTGGCTCGGCCTCGGGCTGGTGCCGGAGGGCCGGCGCTGCTTCCCGACGCTGACGGTGCGCGAGAACCTCACGGCTGCCGCCCGGCCCGGCCACTGGAACGAGGAGCGGGTGATCGCGCTCTTCCCCCAGCTCGCGGAGCGCCGCAATCAGAAGGCCAACACGCTCTCCGGCGGCGAGCAACAGATGCTCGCCATCGGCCGGGCGCTGATGACCAACCCCCGGCTGCTGATCCTGGACGAGGCGACGGAGGGGCTCGGGCCGCTCATCCGCCGGGAAATCTGGTCGGTGATTGCCCGCCTCAAAGAGGCCGGTCTCTCCATCCTCGTCGTCGACAAGTCGCTCAAGGAACTCACGGCCGTCGCCGAGCGCTGCGTCATCCTGGAGAAAGGCGCGACCTGCTGGTCCGGCGCCAGCGCCGACCTCACACCCGCACTGACGGACAGATACCTGGGCGTGTAAGGCCGCCGCGCCTCAGAAGCTGATGTCCTTGAAGGCCTTGGTCTGCGCGGTCATGGCGACCTCGGTGGGCAGGCGCTCCATGCTGCTCGCACCGTAGAAGCCGTGGACATGCTCCGCGTTCTGCAGCACATGCGTGGCGTCCTCGGGCGAGGCGATGGGGCCGCCGTGGCAGAGCACGATCACGTCCTCCCGCACAGCCTTGGCCGCGAGCGCCCACGCGTCGATCAACGCCACGCACTCTTCCAGCGACTTCGCGGTCTGCGCGCCGATGGTGCCGCTGGTGGTGAGCCCCATGTGGCAGACGATGATGTCGGCGCCGGCGTCCGCCATGGCGACCGCGTCGTCCTCCGAGAAGACGTAGGGCGTTGTGAGCAGGTCGGCCTCGTGGGCCGCGCGGATCATGTCAACCTCCAGGCCGTAGCCCATGCCGGTCTCTTCCAGGTTGGCGCGGAAGACGCCGTCGATCAGCCCCACGGTCGGGAAGTTCTGCACGCCCGCGAACCCCAGCGCCTTGAGCTCGTCCAGGAAGCGGTCGAGCACCATGAAGGGGTCGGTGCCGTTCACCCCGGCCAGCACCGGCGTGCGGCTGACCACGGGGATCACTTCGCTCGCCATCTCCTTCACGATCTCGTTGGCGTTGCCGTAGGCGAGCAGGCCCGCGAGCGAGCCCCGGCCCGCCATGCGGTAGCGGCCCGAGTTGTAGATCACGATGAGGTCGATACCGCCCGCCTCCTCGCACTTGGCCGAGAGCCCGGTGCCCGCACCGCCGCCGATGATCGGCTCGCGGCGGGCAACCATGCCGTGAAACTTGTCCAGCAGCGTGCGGCGATCCATGCCCGGCACTGTCGGCCTCCCTGTGTCCGGCTCAGGCGGCGATCTCGTTCCAGCACTCGACCAGAGCCCGGGCGAAATCGTCGTCGTTGATGTGGAGCGGCAGGCGGATCAGGCGCCGCGCGTCGGTCTGCTCGACCGTCCGCTCCAGCGCCTCGAAGAGCGCCGCGTCGGCGTCGGGGTCGTGGAACGGCATCCCCGGTGCGTCGATCAGCGAAACCCCCTGCTCCGGGATCAGGAATCGCACCGGCCCCTCACAGGCGTTGAGCCTGGCGCCGATCCATTCGCCCATGGCTCGGTTTTCGTCGGGCGTCGTCCGCATGAGCGTCACGTTGGGATTGTGGATGTGGAAGGTGCGGCCTTCGTACTGCGCCGGCACGGTCTCACGCGCACCGAAGTTCACCATGTCGAGCGCCCCGCACGAGCCCACGTAGGGCAGGCCGGTCCGCGCGAAGGCGCCGAGCCGGTCCCCGCCCGCGCTGAAGACGCCGCCCATGAGGTGGTCGCAGACCTCGGTCGTGGTGCTGTCGATGCAGCCCAGCACCAGGCCCGAATCGACCAGCTTCTCCATTGAGCGTCCGCCGGTCCCGGTCGCGTGGAAGACCAGGCAGTCGTAGCGCCCCTCGAGCGCCGTGCGGACCTGATCCACGCAGGGCGTAGTGACGCCGAACATGGTGAGCCCGATGGCGGGCTTGTCCTCGGCCGCCGGCGCCTCCCCCCGCATCATGCCGGCGAGCGCGTGGGCCGCGTTGGCGAGCACCACCCGCGAAATTCGGTTGAGCCCGGCGATGTCCACCACCGAGTACATCATGGTGATGTCGTTGGGTCCGACGTAGGGCGCGACGTTGCCCGACGCGACGGTGGAGACCACCACCCGCGGCACCCCGATGGGGAGCGCCTGCATCCCGATGGAAACCAGCGCGGTGTTGCCGGAGCCCCCTGCCCCGATCACCCCGCCGATGTCATCGCGCGTGGGCAGGAAGCGCGCCAGCGCCTCGCCCATGGCGGTGACCGCCTGGCCGCGGTCGTCCAAGCTCAGCACCGCATCGGCGCCGTCCGGATGATGGGCCGCGACCTCGGCCGCGCTCACGTCCACGCCGGCCGGCCGCGCGCTGCCGCCGGTGCCCACGTCCACGACGCAGGCCTGCACGCCATCCGCCGCGAGCAGATCGCGGACGTAGAGCAGCTCCGCGCCCTTGGTGTCGAGGGTGCCGACGATATAGGCCCGCGTCATCCTGCCGCTCCCCCGTGGTCCGCTTGCGCCTTCAGTCCACCGTCTTCAGCACGCCGCCGATGGTGTCGAAAATCCGGTCGATCTGGCTCTTCTCGACGATCAGCGGCGGCGAGAGCGCGATGGTGTCGGCAGTGACCCGGATCAGCACGCCCTCGTCGAAGCACTTGTGGAAGGTCTCGACGGCGCGCGCGGTGGGCGCACCGGGCCGGGGCTCCAGCTCGATGCCGGCGACGATGCCGAGGTTGCGCAGGTCGATCACGTGGTGGCCGCCCCTGAGCGACCAGAGCGCATCCTCCCAATAGGGCGCAAGCTCGGCGGCGCGCTCGAACAGCCCCTCCTCGCGGTAGACGTCGAGCGTCGCGATCCCGGCGGCGGACGCCAGCGGATGGCCGGAATAGGTGTAGCCGTGGAAGAGCTCGATCCCCTGCTCGGTGTTCTCGAGGAAGGCGTCGTAGATCTTGCCGCGACAGAACACCGCGCCCATGGGCACGGTCGCGTTGGTGAGCCCCTTGGCGGTGGTGAGGATGTCCGGCTGCACGTCGAAGTAGTCTGCCGCGAAGTTTTCGCCGAGGCGGCCGAAGCCGGTGATCACCTCGTCGAAGATCAGCAGGATGTCGTGCTTGTCGCAGATCTCGCGGAGCCGGCGCAGGTAGCCCCTGGGCGGCACCAGCACGCCAGTGGAGCCCGCGACCGGCTCCACGATCACCGCCGCGATGGTGGAGGGGTCGTGCAGCGCCGCCAGCCGCTCCAGGTCGTCCGCCAGGTGCGCGCCCCACTCGGGTTCGCCCCGGCTGAAGGCCTGGTGCTCCAGGTCGTGGGTGTGGCGGATGTGGTCCACGCCCGAGAGCAGGCTTCCGTAGAACATGCGGTTCTTGACGATGCCGCCCACGGACGTGCCGCCAAAGTTGGTGCCGTGGTAGCCGCGCTCGCGCCCGATCAGCCGGGTCTTCGAGCCCTTGCCGCGCACGTAGTGATAGCCGAGCGCGATCTTGAGCGCGGTGTCCGCCGACTCCGAGCCCGAGTTGGTGAAGAAAACGCGGTCGAGATCGCCGGGCGCGAGGTCCACCAGCCGGTTCGCGAACTCGAAGGCCGCCGGGTGGCCGAGCTGGAAGGTCGGCGCGAAGTCCATGCGCTCGGCCTGCGCCTTGATCGCCGTCACGATCTTCTCGTGTCCGTGGCCGGCGTTGCAGCACCAGAGCCCGGCTGTACCGTCCAGGATCTCGCGGCCGCCCGGCGTGTAGTAGTGCATGCCCTTGGCGCGCGTCATCAGACGCGGCTTCTGCTTGTAGCCCTTGTTCGCCGTAAACGGCATCCAGAAGGCTTCGAGGTCGTTGGGATTCTCGGGGTAGTTGATGTCGTCGAGGGGCATGGACCGGGCACCTGGGATCGTGGTTGGCGTCGAGGCGCGCGATCCTATCACGCCACGCCGCGAGGAGGGCGCGGCGCGAGGTATTGAACATTGCCTCATATGAGACAATATTGTATCACATAGCCATGCCCGAACGACCTCTCAGACCCTCGACACGACAGGCCGTACTCGATGCGGCCATCGACACGCTTGCGCGCAATCCGGGCGCATCCCTCTCCGAGATCGCGAGCCGCGCCGGAGTCGGCCGGGCGAGCCTGCACCGCCATTTCTCCTCTCGTGGCGATCTCATCGCCGCCGCCTCCAGGCAGTGCATGGACGAGATCGACGCCGCGACCGTCGAAGCGCTCCAGGACGCACGCTCGGCACAGGAGCGCCTCTCGCGCATGCTGGAAGCGGTGATCCCGCTCGGCGATCGCTACCACTTTCTGGTCTCCGAGGCCGTCGACGACGAGGCCGTGCGCAAGCGGTACGCCGAGGAGCTCGACTGGCTCGGGCACCTGGTGGACGACCTCAAGGCGGAAGGCGTGATCGCCGCCGACGTGCCGCGCAGCTGGGCGGTCGTCAACATCGATGCACAGGTCTGGCTTGCCTGGTCGGAAGTCGCGGCGGGAAATCTGGCGCCCGCGCACGCGGCCGACCTGGCGCTTCGCACATTGCTCGAAGGATTGGGTTCATGATGACCGCGATGACCGCCACCGCGACGCGACTTCGCGTCCTGTTCGTTCTCTCCTGCCTGATGGTCGCAGCACCGGCGATGACTATCGCCGCCTCGCCGGGACCAGGCGATGAGGTGGATCTGATCGGGGTCCGCGTGACCGACGTGAAAGGCCACCACCACCGCATCGGCGTCTCCGCAGGGGCGGTGCAGCCGGCAGTCCTGGTCTTCCTCGATACCGCCTGCCCCGTCGCCACGCGCTACGTGCCGACGCTCAACGCGCTCCACGCCGAAGCGCGCGCGAATGGCGTGGCGCTCTATGGCGTCCTGTCGAACCCGGACATCACCTGGCGCCAGAGCGCGGATTTCGTGGACGAGTTCGGCATCGCGTTCCCGGTCATCCTGGACAGCACCGGCGACCTGGCGCACCGCCTCGGCCCCCGCGTCATGTCGGAGGCCTTCGTGATCTCCACCGCCGACCGCGTCGTCTACCGGGGCCGCATCGACGATCGCTTCGCCGCCGTGGGCAGGCTGCGCACGCGAATCTCCTCGCACGACCTGCGCACCGTCATCGAGGCGATGGCGGACGGCGGCCAGCCGGAACCCTACGCCACCGAGGCCATCGGATGCTTCCACCACGACTGGAACCGGGCGGGCGCCAACCGCACAGGCCTCGACGAAGTCACCTACAACCACCACATCGCCCCGCTGCTGGAGGCCAACTGCGTCGAATGCCACCGGCAGGGCGGCATCGCCCCCTTCTCCCTCGAGGGCTACGACAACGCGAAGCGCTGGCACCGCATGGTCTCCTTCATGGCCGGCGAGCGCCTGATGCCTCCGTGGCGCGCGGTGCCCGGCTTCGGCGCGTTCCGCGACGCGCGCCGCCTCAGCGACCACCAGATATCGCTGCTCGCATCATGGTCGGAGAACGGCGCCCGGCTGGGCGAGGCGGGCGACGCCATGCCGGCCTCCGTCCGCTCCAGCTCGAAGTGGCAATTGGGCGAGCCCGACCTGGTGCTCAGCATGACCGAGCCCTTCCAGGTTCCGGCGGACGGCGACGACATCTATCGCTACTTCGTCATCCCCACCGGCTTCGCCGAGGACAAGGTGGTGGCAGCGCTCGAATTCAGCCCCGGCGATGCCAAGGTGGTGCATCACGCCAACTACCTCATGGACTACAGCGGGCGCGCCAGGGCGGCGGATGCGAAGGACGCGGAGCCGGGCTTCTCCGTCTTCGGCACCGGGGCGTTCCTCGACTACAACGCCTGGGGCATCGGAGGCTGGGCACCCGGCGTCGAGCCTTACGTCCTCGACAAGGGGCTGGGCATGTGGCTGCCCAGGGGCGGGGACCTGGTGCTGGAGGTGCACTATCACCTGAACGGCAAGGCCACCACCGACCGGAGCGAGGTGGGCTTCTATTTCGCCAGGGAGCCGGTCAGCCGCTACGTCGATGGCGTGGTCATCGGCACCCAGAACCTGCGCATTCTGCCGGGCGAGGAGAACTACTGGCGGCGCTTCTCCATGGACGTCCCGTCCGGCATGGCGCTGACCGACGTCACCCCGCACATGCACTTCCTCGGCCGCGAGTTCATCGCCATCGCGACCCTGCCCGACGGCAGCGAGAAGCCGCTCATCCGCATCGCCGACTGGGACTTTCGCTGGCAGAACACCTTCGCCTACCGCGAGCCGGTCCATCTGCCGGCGGGCAGCCGCATCGACGCCTGGGTGCGCTACGACAACACGGCGGACAACCCGCAGAACCCGGCGGTCGAACCCCAGACCGTGACCTGGGGCTGGGAGACCACGGACGAGATGAGCGAGCTCTGGATCGGCTTCGTTCCCGATGTGCCGGCGGAGCGGCAGAAGATCGTGAGCGCGTCGGAACGGTCCTGGTACCGCCCGGCGCAGGTGAGCGATGCCGAGATCGCGCAGCTCCTTGCCCGGCTCCCGGCATTCGAGTAGGCGCCCGCCCCGCCCGATCGCCTCCGATCGTCCCAATCCACAGTCCGAGGCTCATGCGATGAGCGGTGATGTCGCTTCCCCTCTACTACCAGCAGTGGCGTCGCCTGCGGGAGATTTCGGGCCGGCTCACCGCCATGGTGGCGACGCCCGCGACAGGTACGGAGGCACCGCCCGCGGGCGCCCGGTGAGACGGACGACCGGGATTCGGCGGGATAAGTGGGATACGCGGGATAAGCGGGATAAGCGGCGTAAGTGGGATAGGTGGGATTAGGTGGGACAAGTGGGTTTCCGCGGGACAGCCGCCCGGCCCGGACATCTTTGGCGCCGACGCCAGCCGCAGCACGTTCGTTCAAGCACCCCATGCCGCGATGATGCCGCACCCGCCCCGCACCGTGCACCGCACCATGGTCCGGAGGGAACCTGCACAGCGGTGCCCGGTCTCACCGTGGTTCGTGTCGACCGCGTCCCTGCGCAACTTATTCCGATCTTTTCGAGGTACCCGTGCGGTTGAGGGCGCTGGTTAGCCGCGCGCAATTGTCCTGCAGCGCTCCGTGGCGCCGGCATTTGGGGCTCGTTGTGTCCGAGTTGGGGGTTGAGAGGGTTCGGGGTCGCGGGGCACGCCGCTCCGGTGATCAGGGGCTTGCTGCGGAGAGGCGACCTGCGAGCAGGCGGAAGAGGGCGGTGTCGGGACAGGGCGAGGCGGAGTGGATTTGGATGTGTGTAACCTTTTCGACGACGCGGGCGACGATCTTGAACAGGCGTAACCTGAGAGTGGTGAACTCAGCGCTGGTGAGCGGATTGGTAGACGTGGACGGGGAGGAAGCAGCGCGTGTCGTGGTGGGCATGAAAGAGCGAGAGCTGCTGGTGGCCGTGCACGGCATCGCAGGTATCGTCGATATCCAGCGTGATGGCGGCAGGTGGGGCCGCGAAGCTGCGGCAGAAGAGATCGACCAGGGCGGGCCGTCATGCGCGCCACCTCGATGCTAGCCCGGATTTCTCACGAGTATGGTGTGCATCGGGGCTCTGCTCGTGAGAAAGTTCTTCTGCAACAAAGACTTCACCGGCTGCAGAGGAGTTCCCCGATGCCTGCAGAGTGTAGCCCGCCCGCGATGCAGTTTGCACGCCTGAACGGGCGTGATGTGGTGGCCGACTTCGGCGGCGGGGTGATGACCTCGGACGCGGGCGCCCTGCTGCTGGGCGCCACGGACCGGGCGATCGGACTGGTGGATTGCTTCGCCGCCTGCTTCTCGGACGGGCGCGCGGCCTCTCGTGTGGTGCACGACGTTGCCACCCTGGTGGGCCAGCGGGTGTTCGGGATCGCGCTGGGCTACGAGGACTTGATCGACCACGACGCGCTGCGCCACGACCCCGTGCTGGGGGTGGTGCTGGGGCGTTTGGAGGCCGGGCGTGCGGGCTGTGCGCCGCTTGCGGGCAAGTCGACGCTGAACCGGCTGGAGCACGCGCCTTCGGGCGCCCATCGCTATCGCCGGATCGGTCATGAGCCTGAGGCGATCGAGACGCTCTTCGTCGATCTCTTCCTCGACGCCCACGGGCAGGCCCCTGAGCGGTTGGTCCTCGATCTGGACGCCACCGACGACCCGCTGCACGGCCATCAGGAAGGCCGCTTCTTCCACGGCTACTACGACTGCTACTGCTACCTGCCGCTCTACATCTTCTGCGGCGATCACCTGCTGGCCGCCAAGCTGAGGCGGGCCGACATCGACGCCAGCGCCGGCGCGGCCGAAGAGGTGGCGCGCATCGTCGCGCGCATCCGCGCCCGCTGGCCCGCCGTCGAGATCGTGCTGCGCGCAGACTCTGGCTTCGCCCGCGAGGGACTGATGGCCTGGTGCGAGGCGAACGGGGTGGACTATGTCTTCGGGCTCGCCCGGAACCCGCGGCTCACGGACCGCCTGCAACCGGCCCTGGACCTGGCCGAAGCCCGCTCGCGGGAGAGCGGCCAGCCGGCGCGGCTGTTCACCGAGTTCCGCTACCGCACGTGCAAGACTTGGTCGCGCCCGCGCCGTGTCGTCGGCAAGGCGGAGTGGATGCCGGGCCGCGCCAACCCCCGCTTCGTCGTCACCTCGCTGAGCGCGGCCGCCATCGACCGGCGGGAACTCTACGAGACCCTCTACTGCGCCCGCGGCGACATGGAGAACCGCATCAAGGAGTGCCAGCTCGACCTCTTCGCCGACCGCACCTCGGCTCAGACCATGCGCGCCAACCAGCTCCGTCTCTGGTTCGCCGCCATGGCCTACGTGCTGCTCGCAGCGCTCAGGCGCATCGCGCTCGCCGGAACTCGCCTTGCCCGCGCTACCTGCGGCTCGATCCGCCTCAAGCTGCTGAAGATCGGCGCCCAGGTCCGCCTGAGTACCCGCCGCATCCGCATCGCCATGGCCTCAAGCGCACCCCACGCGCCCGAGTTCGCACGTGCTCACGCCCGATTATGCACCTGAGCCGAGCCTCAGGCCCGCTGCCACCCTCCCGCCAACAACCAAAAACCCGCTCCAGCCTCAACCGCGCCCCCGGCGCCACCGCCACTCCTGCGCCATTACCCGGCCCACACCGCAACTCTCTAACCAAACCCACGACAAACACCAAACAACCCAACGATGGACGCTCGTGAGAAATCCGGGCTAGCGGCTGCGGCGCGCGAGCGCCTTGCGCCCGTGGCGGATGACCCAGTAGCGGAAGCCGCTGAGACGTTTGCTGTTCCCCGTCAGACCGTATTAGCCGCAGTGGCGCTGACCTTCATGTCGGCGATTGACGATCCCGATCGGTTCCGAAGATCGAAGGATGTCGGCCCCTGGGTGGGGCTGACGCCGGGACGGGACCAATCCGGCGAACGAGATATTGTCGGCGGAATCACGAAGTGCGGCGACGCAACTCTGCGCACGGCGCTCTATCAGGCCGCCACGGTGATGCTGAACCGCGCAGGACCGAACTGGCTCTTATGGGGCTGTAGAATGTCAAACAAGAAATTCAGAACCAGCTACCACATGTGTCGGCCTCCCTGGGTTCGCAGGATCGGCGGCTACTCTTGCCAGATCGGAACGCTTGTTGCACCGGTCACACGGCTTTGCGCGTACCCAACTCTTATCCGGGCGGTTGCCAGCGGCGAGACGCTGGCTCCATCCCACAATCCCGCTTGCTGCGGGCACAGCGTTCCGGAGGCGGGGCCCATCTGAAGGTCGGCGTCTTTCAGCCCGCCAGTTCTCCGGCCACACGCCACCCGGCCCAGCGCCGGCCGCGTCCGGCTGACGCAAGAACGGAACGGTCTCACGATTCAGGCGATCCTGGCGCCCGTCGGCACGAGACCGGTTTCAGAGAACCGCCACAAGGCGATGAGCAGCTTCCGGGCAAGTGCTACAACCATCACTCGACGGATGCGCCCGCGCCCGCCAGCAGTGCGCTTTTCGAACCACTCGCTAAGTGCACTATCGGGCTGATGGCGCAGCCAGCGCCACGCCATTTCGATGAGTTGAGATCGGACCCAGCCAGGGCCATCTCGGCCGATCCCTTGGTCTCGGTGCGTGTCACCGCTCGCCCACGGGGTTGGCGCCAGGCCGACCCAGCTCGCGAGTTCGCGGCGGTTTCGGAAGTCGCGATAGAAAATCTCATTGGTGAGCAGGGTCGCATCGTTTTTGCCGATCCCCTTGAGCCGGGCCAGCGTTGCGATCTTCGCCGCCGCCTGTTTATCGCTCCCCTCCGAGACATCCGTGATCGGGAGGTCGGCTCCCGACCGTGCGACCGCGTCGCGCTCGGCCTCGACATCTGCGAGCTGTCGTTCCACCAAGGACAACCTCTCCTTGAGCCGCTCGATCTCCTTACGCGCCCGCGGCGGGAACGGTGAGCCGTACGCGGTCACCACTTCCGCGAACTCCTCCTCGAACTCCTTGGCTCGGGGGGCCAGGTCGAAGACCCCTTGCAGCTTGAGCAGCCCTTTGATCGAGTTCGTCAGTGAGGTCCGCTCTTTCACCAGCCGCCGACGCTCACGAAGCAGGCGCTTGCGGTCCTCTTCCTCCACGCTCGGCACCCGCACCCGGCTCAGCACTGCAGCGTCGCCTCGGTCGTGCGCCAGTAGCGCGCGCACCATCTTCTTCGCATCGATCCGATCCGTCTTGCGCTGCTTCGCTTTTCGGTTCACCAGCAGACTCGCCGGATCGAGCACCACTGTCTCAATGGACATCTCCTGATCTAACCAGCGCACAAGCCAGAAGCCCTGGTAGCCCGCCTCGTAGCAACACAGAACACGCACCTCTCGGCCGAGAGCCTGTTCAGCCTTGGCTCGCTGCTTCTCGATCAATTCCTTGAGCCCTTCGACCGTCGCCGCGTCCACTGGCCCCAGTGAATGCAGCCCGATCCGATCACTGGCAGGGCTCTTCACTCCCACCACCCAGCTCTTTCCGCTGATCTCGATGGCAACGTACAGCGTGCTATGCTCTGCGTTGACCGGCGCGGCGGTCTCGTTCGTTGGGGACATCTCTTGTCTCCTGATGAGGTCTAGCGAGAACGGCACCGTAGTGCCGGTCTCCGAGTCGGCCCCATAGGATCTGAAGGGCTGGGCGCTACGTCTGTCAAAGCTTCGGGGCAAGAAGCGCGCGACCGTTGCCTTGGCCCGGCGTATCGGCGTGGTGCTCCACCAGATGTGGCGGGATGGCACCGAGTTCCGCTTCACGCGCGACGAGGCGATGGCGTTTCAGATGGCATAGGCACGGCTGCATCCCATCGGCAATCAGCGAGGAGAGGAGGAAAGAGCCGCGCCTGAAGGGGGGCGATCCCCCCGTGTCCCCTCGCCGGGACGCGGTCCCCGATGATGCACGTGGGCCCACTTGTTTGCCGAACCGACCTGTCGCGTTCGAGCACGCTTTGGAGATAGGCACTGGGGAACCGATTTGGACGGGGCATGACGTCGGCAGCCAATGCGCTGACCACGGACAGAAGCGAGAACCCGGCGAAGGACTCAAGACGTTGGTCAAGCACAAGACCAATGCGGTCGGCCACATTGAACCTGACGCGGGCATCCTCCTCCGCGCCTCGCCGGCGCCTCACAGCCAAGCCGAAGGAGCCCCCTACACCACGCCAGGAAAACAACCGATTGTCGCGACAATGATCCGTTGAAAATCGAGCTTGACGGGAAACGCCCCATTACAGAAGTGGGCCCCTGAGGCGGGACAGTTTTCGGCGGCAGCCTATGCCCGAGTTCTACGCTATCCGAAGCGGCGCAGTGCGTCTGTCGCGGCCTTGTCGAGTTCACCGTCCGCGCTGACGACGACCTTGTAAATCTCACGTGCAGCTTCGACGGAAGCCCACCCCTCGCGCACGTCGCTCGCCACCTTCTGGGGCGCACGTTCAAGCGGCGAACCGTAACCGCCACCGCCGCAAGAATAGGACACGATGGTGTGGCCGAGCGAGATGATCGCTTGGGAGCAGGGTTCCAGCTGGTGGAGATCGCCATTGGGAGCACGGCGGAACTGATTGGAACGTGCGCCCGGCCCGCCGCCTCGGGCCCCTTCCGGAGCCGATATGTTGCCATCGCTCACAAAGCCGACCTCGATGTCCGCTTCGGTGGGCCCGAACTCCGAATACATGGCTTCACCGCCTCGGGTGCGCCCGAAGCCACCGCTGTCCGTCACGTAGTGTCGACCGACCACGATCAACGGAAAGCGCATCTCGTCGAGCTCCACGCTATCCTGATGGCAAGCACCGCCATTGCCCATATGGCCGATGGAGATCCAGGCGTCGCAATGCGGTGCCGCCGCACCGCCACCCCAACCGAGAAAGATCTGGTTCACGTAAGGCCCGCGCGTCTTCTCGCTTACACCCGAAATGACGCCGAGCGAGGGTGGCTGGAGCGAGCCCGTGCTCGCCATGCCAAAGCCGTCACCGAGATTGGCGATCGCGCGCGACACGGCATTGCCCACGCGGTCGGCGACATTGGTCGTTGCCACCGAGCAGCTCGTCGGATGGACCGCGATGCCCGCGACGCTGCCCTCGCGCAAGTGCACCTTGATACGGCGGAACGAGCCCTCGTTACACGGCACTTGGTCCGGAATTCCGTTGAACACGGCGAGCAGAGCGTTGCTCTCTGAGCTTGCCCGACTCAGATTGAGTCCGCACGGATAGCTGTCCGGGTTGTCGCGCAAGTCCACCTCGATGATGCCGTCCTTGGGCCGCGTCTCGACCACGGCTTGCAGCGGAATGCCCTCCTCAGCGTTAGGGAAGGGGTCGTGCCGGCTCTCGCAAGTCGCGCGGCCCTCCGGCATCTTCTCGATCGCCTCGGCCATGAGCTGCTCGGAATAGTCCATCCACTGCGCCGAGAAGCGCTCGAGCGTGTCCCAGCCGACCTCCTTGCCGGGGGCCAGCATCTCGCGCTCGCCGATGCGGGCGGAACCCAACATGGCGAGATAGTCGCCCCACCACTGGTCGGGCACGAGGATGCGCAGCCGGCACATGCGGATGATGTCGTCGATGTCCTTGTAGTCGCGTTGAATTTGGACGGCAGGAAAGATCAGCGCTCCCTCTTGATACACATCGCGCGCGCCACCGTGATAAGTCGTGGGAATCGAGTTGCCGCAATCGGCCTGATGCGCCTTGGCTACCATGGTGAAGCGGTGGATGCCGCCGTCGTCGATCACAGGGAGCAGGATCGTGTGGTCGGCGGGGTGCGTGTTGCCGTGGTAGGGCGAGTTGTGCAGAAACGCGTCGCCGCGTGCGACCTCGGGGTGGAACTCCTTCATGGAAGCGCACATCAGGTCGGCGCCGCGCAGCACGTGAACGGGCAGGCTCTCGGAGGCGCAGATTAGCTGGTGTTCGGCCGTCACGATACAGCACGAGAAATCGCGCGCGCTGTTCAGCACGCCGGATCGTCCGGTGCGCAGCAGCGTGTTGGCCATCTTGGCCGAAAGTGCCTCCATGCGTTTGTTGAGTATGGCCAATTGTACGCCATCGAGGCTGCCCAGCGTCGAGACCTCCTTGGCAGCCGGAGCAGGGGGCGTGATCATCAGGCTGCCCGAAGCGCGCCTCTCCACAGCAGCGCCCGGCTCGACCACCACGGTGGTGAAGGACGATTCGATGATCGCCGGCCCCTCTACAATGACGCCCCGGTCGATCGCTTCGAGGCGGACAACCTTTGCCTCGATCTTGCCGACATCCGGCAGGTAGACCGTCCTGCGCGCGGATGAGTGGAAATCGCCGGCATCTTCGACCAGCCGCCTATCCTTGCCCTCTCGGAGTGTGCAGCGCACGTTCGCGCGCCAGCCGACAATCTCGATCTCCGATTTCGTATCTGCGATGGCGAAAATATCTTCGTGGACCTTGTGGAAATCGGCGCGCAGGGCTGCCACGTCGGCGTCCGAGGCAAATCGATTGGAACGGAGCGGTACTTCTACCTCCCAGATCTGGCTCGGATAGCGTGCCTCGGCTGTGAACTCCACAACATGCTCCAGTGACCCTGCGCCCGGTCCCCCGATGAAATTACGGCACTGGTCCTCGATCTGGGCCAGGACCATGGCCATCGCGAAGGTGTCGCCGCGAGGCCAGCCGAATGAAACGTTCGTGGCCGCGTCCATGTATGTGCGGTGGATGAAACCTCACCCGTTGACGTGCAGCATGCTGGCCTATCGGTGGTCGGTTCGATTGTGGTCCCTTGACATGCGGGACGGAGCGCGACTAATGTTCCATATCATATTGTATACATTTCGGGATACAGCAGTGAATGTAGCAACGCCGCGGCACCGAAGACGAAGCGACGCAATGGCGTATCTGCTTCGAGACCGTATTCTAAGATTTGAGCTGAAGCCCGGTGAACGGCTTACTGAAACTGGTCTCGCCCAGCTCCTGTCAGTGAGTCGCACGCCCGTGCGCGAGGCACTGCAGAAACTCGAACATGCTGGCCTGGTAGCAAGGGATGGTCGAGGCTACTGCGTCCGAAAATTCGATCTTCGAGAGATGGTAAGAGGGGCAAATCCTGGGAGCGCCAGCCTAACTTTGTCGTGGACAGCCGGTGAAAGTCCGGTGAAGGGAAGGACTGACGCCCCATCCTTGCCTTGAGCCGTGCGTCGGCCTTCGCGAGGAGGCAGGCGAAGCGTCGGTAGAGGTGCGCGTGGGCAGGACATCGAGCACCGAAAATGCCGTCATTCGGAGTGCCGAGGCCATCCAGAAGGTCGAAGGCAACACCGGCCGCCCGTTTTCGTGAGGGCGGCGGGGCTCCGCGGTGTCCGAGACCCCAGGCACGCGCGTACGTCCACACAGGGGACCTGGTGAGCGCGCGCAGCTGGTGTGATGTCGCTTGGGGGTCCCTGTTACGCCCGGCGCTGACGGTAGTCCTTGGTGATAGGCATCGGGCCACCTTCGGCGTTTCCTGGCCATCGCGCTTCCAGTTCCGGGTGCAGCGGCCATGGGCCCGGCCATGTGACGCGACCGCGTTGCCGATCCGGATCAGGGGGTTGAGCGCGCATTTTTCGCTGGACTTCGCGCGCTTTACGGACAGCCTGCGCGCGGAGGGTCCATGGTCGATTCGCTTCAAACCCAAGCTCGGTTGATCGAGGAACTGCGGGCGACGAACGCCGCGCAGGCGGAAACGATCCTTGAGTTGCGTGCCGAGAACGAGCGTCTCAAGGAGACGGTCGCAGTGCACACCGAGACAATCGAGATGCTCAAGGCCGAGATCCGCCAACTCAAGAGGTTGCCCGGCAAGCCGGATATCAAACCGGGCGCGGGCGACGGAGACGGCAAGGGCTCGGGCGGCAAGGGCCTGGAGGGAGGCCGGCGCTCTTCGGGCGCCTCGAAGAAGCGGCGAGGCCCCAAGCAGGGCCGCAAGGACGCGAAGCGCGTGGTCGTCTGCGTAGAGGACGCGCCCGAGGGCTCGGTCCACAAAGATTACCAGGACTATCACGCCCAACTGCTGGAACTCGAAGTCCACAACGTCGTCTTTCAGCGCGAGCGCGTGGTGACGCCGGATGGGCGCATCATCGTCGCTGAGCTGCCCGACGGCGTGATCGGCGGCTTCAACCTTGAGCTGCATCGCTTCGTGCTGATGCTCTACCACCAGGGCCAGAGCACGATCCCGCGCATCACTGCCCTGCTCGATGGGATCGGCCTCGACATCTCGGAGCGTCAGGTGCGGCGCCTGCTGACCGGGAACAGGGAACCGTTCGTCGGCGAGGCGGCGGAGATACTGAAGGCGGGTCTTGAAGGGGCGGCCTGGATCTCGGTCGACGACACTGGCGCGCGCCATCAAGGGCGCAACGGCTATTGCATCTCGATCGGCAACGATTGCTTCGGCTGGTTCGGAACGACGGGGTCGAAGAGCCGGCTGAGCTTCCTCGACACGATGTGCGGCGCCCTCGACGAGTACGTGCTGAACGATGAAGCGTTCCGGCACATGGAGAGCCACAGCATGCCGCGTCGGGCGCTTGACGCGTTGAGGGGGCATGCCGGTGGTCGGTTTGACGGGCCTGACCTGTGGATGGCGTTCCTCGACGGGCTCGGGATCGACGCCCCCAGGGCCCGGCTCCTCGCCACCGAGGGCGCCCGGCTCGGCTGTCTGTTCGCCCATGGCCTGCTGCGCGAGGACAGCGCCATCCTGAGCGACGACGCCGGCCAGTTCGACCTCGGCCTGCACCAGTTCCTGTGCTGGATCCATGCCGAGAGGCTCTATCGCACGTTGCCGGTCTGGAGCGACGCCAGCCGTGCGGCCGTCGATGAGGTGCGCGGCGGCATCTGGCGGACGTACCGGCTGCTTGGCGCCTATTGCCGCCAGCCAAGTCCGCGCAGACGCGCCGTCGTCGAGCGCAGCTTCGCGCGCACCTTCCGGACCGGCACCGGCTACCGCCTGCTCGACGAGCAGATCGGGCGCACCCTAGCCAACCGCGACAAGCTGCTCGCCGTGCTCGACCGTCCCGACGTGCCGGCCCACACCAACGGTACCGAGAACGACCTTCGCGTCTGTGTCGTCCGCCGCAAGGTCTCGGGCGGAACCCGCTCGGATAAAGGCCGTGCCTGCCGCGACGCCTTCCTCACCCACATGAAGACCTGTGCCCGCCACGGCATCTCATTCTGGAACTACCTCGGTGACCGCCTGGGCATCCCAGGTGCCGAAAGTGTCCCCTGGCTCCCCGACCTCGCGCGCCAGCGACCGACCGCTGGTCCAGTGCTCGCTCCGCAGGCCATCTGAGGTCCTGCCCAAACCGGACCTCAAAGCCGGAATCACGCCGCTTCATCTTCGCGGTAGGGACGCTGGTTACCCAGCGCCCCCCGCGCAGATCCGGACGTGCCCGCTAAGGCATCCGGCTCCTGCCTCCGGTCAGACGTCCGGCGCACTCTCGTCGCTCTTGCGACGTCTCGCACGGCGGCGTGTTCGGAGACCCTCCTGTGACATGCTTACCCGGTTCTGTGCCCGGCACATGCTTCAGGTCCCCGATCTCCCGTTGGCCCCGGTCCTTTCCTCCACGAAGTCCGCCAAGGTTGTCACGCCCCTTTGTTCCCCCGTTTCAACGGTACTACGACCGAGTCAGATTCCTCCCCATCGTACATCGACGGCTATGGGCATCCACCCTTCCCGTCACGACCCGCACTCTGAGGCACGGGTGATGAAGAGGCCTCCCAGGTCCCCTGTGTGGACGTACGCGCGTGCCTGGGGTCTTGGACACCGCGGAGCCCTGCCGGCCCTCACGAAAGCGGGCGGCCGGTGTTGCCTTCGACCTTCTGGATGGCCTCGGCACTCCGAATGACGGCATTTTCGGTGCTCAATGTCCTGCCCACGCGCACCTCTACCGACGCTTCGCCTGCCTCCTCGCGAAGGCCGACGCACGGCTCAAGGCAAGGGTGGTTCGTTAGTCCTTCCCTTCACCGGACTTTCACCGGCTATCCACGACAGAGTTAGCCTGGCGCTCCCAGGATTTGCCCCTCTTACGAGAGATGGACGAGCTATGGGACATCCGGGAGGCGCTTGAGGGGCTAGCGATTGTTACGCTTGCTCAATCGCTGTCACCGGACAAGCTGGAGCGCCTTCACGAGGTTTGGGATGAGTTTCCGGAAAACGGTGATCCCGAGCAAGCATTGATTAGCGACGAGAAATTTCACCTAACTATTGCGAAATTGTCAGGCAATCATGCCCTTCTCAGCTATCTGCAGCATGTCAATGAACGCATTCATATAATTCGTCGTATTGACTTCGATGATAAACGCAGATTCAGTGCGACGAAAGCAGAGCACCAGCGCGTCGTTTTGGCTCTAAAGGAAGGACGAACAGCGGAAGCGGAAAGATATCTCCTGGAGAACATCCGAAGGGCACGATCTAACATTCAGCGACTCGCGAAAGAAGGTCTGGCGCATGTATACCTGTAATAATCCTACGTATGGTGTGCCTTCGGAGTGTCCCGCTCCGGAGGATATGTTGAACAGCACCAGTATCTCCGCACTTGCGGTGTTTGAATAAAAATGGCGCGGAGAGCCGCGCCAACGGAGGCGAGGCAGATTTCAACCGAAAGGGAGACGAAGCCATGAAATGGAAAAGCAAGGACACGTCGACGCTGTGCGTCAGCGTCCTAGGTGCGGCTGTAGTCGCGTTCGGCTTGGCGATCGTGGCAGGCCCGGTACAATCCGAGGATGGAAAGGATCCCTACGCGCCGCTGCGAGGAGATCCGCGCGATGCGGCGAAGTCTGGGGAGGAACCTGAAGCTGTAAAGAAGGTTATCGCGTTTGACGAATCCGGGCAGACAGCAAGCAAGGAGTATCGGATCGCCTATCTGACCGAGTGCGTCACTAATCTCTATTGCGAGGCTCGTTTGCGGGGTCTGACGGACGCCTCGGAGAAGTATGGGTTCACCTTCAAGACCTTCGATCCGAACTTCAACCCGCAGGCGCAGCTGAAGCACGTGCAGAACGCCGTCCAGGAGGGGTTTGACGGCTATCTGTTTGCGCCGACCGCCGATGCGGCCGGATGCAAAATGTGGAAGGACTATCTCGTCCCGACGGGCAAGCCCGTCGTCACTCTCGACCTGACGATGTGCGGCGACATCGACTACACGCCCGGGGTGGCGGCAACCGTCACCATTCAACGCCAGCCGTACTATGACTTCCATTGGGAGAATGCGCTCCTTGCCGCGTGCGAGGGCGATGACGTGTGCAAGGCGGTTTCGCTCGGTGGATTTGCCGGATCCGACCTCTTTACGCGGTGGGATAAGGCAATCGATAACGCCATGGCGAAGTATCCGCACCTCAATATCGAGATGGTGTCACGTCAGGAAGCGAAGTTCGATCCGCGTATTGCCATGCAACTGACTCAAGATGCGCTCCAAGCTCATCCCGATCTGGATGTCATCGTCTCGCACGACGACGACATGTCCTTGGGCGCGTTGGCGGCAATCAAGAAGGCAGGCCTCAAGCCGGGCGTAGACGTTCTGATCTTCAATGCCGGCGCAAACGGCCGCGGCGTGAAGAAAATCCTCGAGGGGGAATTCAACGAAAGCACGGTTGAGGATCCCTACAACGAATCCTACTATGCCGCTGTCGCCTTGGTCATGGCGCTCGAGGGTGACCCCCCCAACGGCTATATAAACGAGGCGCACCTCCCCCGTATCACCAGGGGAACAGGGAGCATCTTGATTACGAAACAGAACATCGACAAATACGAAGCGAACTGGTGATCTGGTGACATAGGCTGCTGCTCGAAGCAAATGAGCAACTGCTCGACGTATTCACTCCCGTGAGGTCACATGGGGGAAGCGCAGTGGCCGAAGAAAAATTAGTCGAGAGCGAGGCAACGGCGGGCAACGTTGTCGCCGTCCGCGTTCGAGGCCTGACCAAAACCTTTCCGGGCGTCTTGGCGCTCGACTCCGTGGATCTCGACATCGCGCATGGCGAGGTCCACGGACTGGTCGGAGAGAATGGCGCGGGCAAGTCGACACTCATTAAGCATATAGCCGGAGTGTACGCTCCGGACAGCGGCGAGATCGAAGTCATGAAGCGGCGGCTCGCCCACGCCGACCCCCGCGCTCAACAGAGGGCGGGGGTTGCCGTCATCTATCAGGAGCGGCTCATCGTACCCGAGCTCTCGGCAGCCGCGAATGTGTTCCTGGGAGGGCCGAAGAGGTGGGGCCCATTCATCTCCGAACGGGCTTGCCGGAAACGTTTCAGGGAATTGGCGGGAAACCTCGGCGCTTCGATTGACCCGCAGCGTCGCGCGGGCTCGTTGTCGGTGGCCAATCAGCAACTGATCGAGATCATGCGTGCGCTCGAGGCAGACCACCGCATTCTGATCATGGATGAGCCTACAGCGTCGCTGGGAGCCCGCGAAAGGCAAAAGCTGTACGAGATCATTCGAGGCCTGAGGGAACAGGGCCTGTGCATAATATTCATCTCGCACGATTTGGATGAAGTCCTTTCCCTGTGCGATCGTGTATCGGTCATGCGCGATGGTCAGTTAGTTGTGACAAGGCCGGTCTCTCAATGGAGCAAGGAGGATGCCGTCGCCGCCATGCTCGGCGACGCAGAACTCAAGCAGTCCGTGAAGCGACACGGCGAGGCGGGCGAGGAGGTGCTTCGCGTCGAGGACCTGCGAATTCCGGGTATAATTGAAGGACTGTCATTCAGCGTGCGGAGTGGGGAAATCCTCGGTATTGCCGGTCTGATAGGCTCGGGCCGCAGCGAGATTCTGCGCGCTCTGGCGGGTGCAGACTCGGAGGCGCGGGGGCATCTCTACCTTGATGGCCACGAGCGACCCTGGCCAACGACGGTCGCAAGATCGCTGGAATATGGTATTGCGCTTGCGCCAGAAGACCGCAAGGAGCAGGGATTGGTCTTAGGTTTGGGAGGTGCCGAAAATGTCACGCTTTCCAAGCTACGAACCACCACGACCTATGGCCTAGTAAGCGAGCGAAAGCAACTCCGCCATGCGGAAGACATTATGTCAGACCTTGCGTTTGATGTTGGCCGACTCAGGGCACCGGCCGAGACATTATCCGGCGGAAATCAACAGAAGCTCGTGGTCGGAAAATGGCTCTATCGCGAGCCCAAAGTTCTGCTTCTCGATGAGCCCACGCGCGGTATCGATGTCGGCGCAAAAGCCGAGATGTTCAGTGTCGTCACGCGGCTCGCGAGCCGCGGCATGGCTGTAATATTTGTCTCGTCCGAACTGGAGGAGGTCGTCAACCTCACCGATCGAACAATGGTCATTGGTGCAGGCCAATCGCTTCACATTCTCGACCGCAGCGAAGCATCGGTCGAACGTATTCTTGATCTTCTGTTCAGCGTCCGAGCATCGCTGTGAGCGACACCGCCAAGCAGAAGGACGTGCCTGGTCGGCCCTTCACAGTCGAATGGACCGCGATTCTTCGCACCTATGGCGTCGTCGTGGCTTTTCTAGTTCTCTTGGCCATTGTCGCTTCCGCGAGTCCCGCGTTCCTCGGCAAACAAAATATTTTCAATTTGCTCGATCAATGGGCGCCTGTCGGCATCATGGCCGTGGGCATGACCTACGTCATTCTAACTCGGGGTTTCGACCTTTCGGTGGCATCCGGATTCGCGCTTTGCGCGGTCGTGGCGGCAGCGCTGGCAAAGGCGGGCGCGACGCCCGAGCTGGCTTTCCTGGCGGCGATCGGCGTGGGCGTGTCGGTCGGTCTGTTGAACGCGTTTCTGATCGCCGGCTTGAACATCAATCCTTTTATTGCCACGCTCGGAACGGGGTTTGTGCTCGCCGGATTGCCCCATGTGACAATCGGCAATCCCTTTATCCTGGTGGAGGATCCCGCCTACGACGACTTTGGGACTGGCTCATGGGGTGGTTTTCCGTTTACCGGGGTGCTGCTTATAGGTTTTCTTGTGCTCGGCGGAATCGCTCTCGGCAAGACACCCTACGGACGAACAATCTACGCGGTTGGCGGGAATCCCGAGGCCAGTCGACTCTTCGGCATCCGGGTGCGACTCGTAACCGGAAGTACCTATGTATTTTCCGGCCTTTGCATGGGCGCGGCAGCGGTGGTCGCGACCTCCCAGCTCAGCTATTCGGCGGCCGACCTAGATCCTGCTCTTGTGTTCGACGTAATCGTCGCCGTGGTCGTGGGGGGCACATCCCTGTCGGGTGGCTTCGGCGCCATGTGGCGCACCGCATTGGGGCTGGCCATCCTCGCAACACTGGAGAACGGTCTTAACCTTATGGGGGTGGAGCCGTTCTACAAGTACATCGTGAAGGGATGCATTATCGTGGGCGCATTGGGTTTGGATGTGTTCACTCGGCGGCTGGCGGCAAAGGCAGAGCTGAAAGCACGCCGTGCGAAGTATTTCGCGCGGCAGTGACAGGCGGAAGTCGCCTTAGTGCATGCAATTGGTTGGAGTTCGACGGTAACGTGGTTGGGTATGGTGGGTGGCAAAGGGTGATATGAGCCAGACGAAGCTGGTTGAGTTAGAGGCCAGTCGTTCGGGTCCCTTGTGGGCGTTGCGTGCCGCTATTCTGCGCCAGGGCGGCGAGGTGCTCCGCACCTACGGGATCGGAGTTTCCCTCGTGATCCTTGTTGCCCTAGTGGCGATTGGGGATCCAGCTTTCCTGAGCAAGTCTAACATCTTCAATATGCTTGGGCAGTGGGCACCCGCAGGCATCATGGCCGTCGGCATGACCTATGTCGTCATCGTGCGGGGATTCGATCTGTCGATCGCGTCCGGTTTCTCTCTTTGCGCTATCATTGCTGCGCTGGTCGGCAGTTTGGATTATTCGCCCGCCGTTGCGTTTCTTGCAGCGATCGGCGCGGGCCTCGGGGTAGGACTGGTCAATGCTCTCCTCGTTTCCGGTTTCCGGATCAATCCCTTTATCGCGACAGTCGGGACCGGCTTTATATTCTTCGGCATCAATCTCTTCGCGACGCCGCACACATACATCCTCGTCGAGGATCCGAGCTTCGACGCGCTCGGTTCCGGAAGTTGGCATGGCTTCACATACAAAGGAATGTTCCTCCTCGCCTTCCTTATTGTGGGCGGGATCGTCCTCGCGAAGACAGTTTATGGAAAATACCTGTACGCGATCGGAGGCAATCCCGAGACGAGTCGATTAAGCGGTCTGCGCGTGCGGGTTCTGACGGGAAGCACATATGTCATTTCCGGTCTGTGCATGGGCGTCGCTGGGATGCTGGCAGGCTCGCAACTCAGTTCCGCACAGGCCAGCATGGAACCGACCATCGTGTTCGACGTTATCGCGATCGTCGTGCTCGGCGGCACCTCTCTTGCGGGAGGGATCGGCGCCATTTGGCGTACGGCCGTCGGATTGGCAATTCTGGCGACGCTGTCGAATGGTTTCACGCTCCTCGGCCTTGACCCGTTCTTCCAAAACATCTCGAAGGGGTCTGTGCTGATCTTGGCGCTAGCTCTTGACGTTTGGGCAAGGCGTTTGTCGGGAGCCAAGCTAACTTGGGGCCGCATCAGCAGACGCGAGAAGTTGAGTCCTGAGGCATGAATGGGGCATGCGTAACGGTATTGGTTTAGAGCTAGGACTCCCAAGAAGGAGCTATCTTGAGAGGGTGTTGCAGTACATCAGTGCAGAAAACTCAGAAGGAGGTTGATGATCATGACCGCGCAAACGATAGACATTCCCGCAGGACCAGTGAGCTTTCCTGTCCAGCCGGACCGCACTGCTCTACTGGTGATAGACATGCAGAAGGAGTTCCTCATTCAAGGGGGCTATCTTGAACAAATGGGCTACAGCGTCGAGCCGCTACGTAGTCCGATTGAGCCCATCCGTCGGCTGCTGGAAACCGTTCGTGGAACTGAAATCCTCGTGATTTGGACCCGCTATGGGAAGCGAGCAGACCTCTCCGATGAGCCTCCCTCTGATATCGGACGCTTCAAGGCGGCGCGCGATGCAGGTGTGGAAGGGGCTGCCGTTTTTGGCGAACCCGCTCATTTGGGCCGCATGTGCATCCGGGGCGACCTCGGCTGGCAAATAATCGACGAACTAGCTGTCTTGGAAGGTGAGCCCATCATTGAGAAATCCACCAAGAGCAGCTTTCGCTACACCGATCTCGAGCTGATTCTCAGATCGCAAGGGCGAGAGATGCTGCTAATCACCGGAATTACGACTGATGTTTGCGTTACCACCACGATGCGGGACGGAAATGACATGGGCTTCGGCTGTTGCATGATCACGGATGCCTGCGCCTCAGCAGATGAAAAGATACATCAAAGCATGGTCGATCAGCTACCGATTCAGGCGGGGATATTTGGCTGGTGGACGACGTCGGACAATGTGATCAAAGGACTCGAGGACGCAGACGCCGTCACGCCGTCTCAGTTGCGGCCCGAACGGGCGGTCAAAGATCCGGCTGCCTACTGGTAGGAAGGCGTAGCACGCGCGAGGGGGGCGGGCACCGGTCTAAGGGGGCCCGCCTCCATCGCAGACGCTAAGAGCGAGGGACAAACCATCGTGACCGAGGAAACGAGCGTAACCCATTTTGCTCAATGTGCTAACCGCACGATGCCTTGGCCCTAGGCGTCGGCATCGAGACCGATAAAATTCCCGAGGAGAAGCTGGGCAATCAGTTCGTGCGACGCGAATTCTCGCTCTAACCCAGCGTCTATTCGACATCGTCGGGGAAATAAAGTCCCGCGCCGAGGCCGTCGGCCTGGGCGGCTCTTCGCCAACAGTGAGGGATTATTTGTATCGTCCACAGCATCATGAAAGATCTGATAGACCCTAACGGCGTAAAAAGGGGCGATGAAGAGCGCAGAGCTCGACTTCGCTTGCTGCCCCTCCGAATCCCATCTTGAGAGGGTCGTGAACGTGCTAGCGAAGCTTGTCGTACCCGGTCACGAGGCGCGCCGAGGCCAGCGTCGCGATGCACGATGATTTCAACATTGAAGCCAAACAGGCTATCGCCGTCGGCAATTGCGTTGTTGCCTCCGTCACCGGAGACACGATGGACTACTTGTCGGGCGGGGAAGTCGATTCGCATCAGGGACCGACGGATGGAAACCCCGAGGCCGCTATGATTCGCGTGTGCTTTCACTGGGATTTCCCGACAGCCATTGTGCGGCAGGAGGAGAAATGCGGTGTCGTTTGAGCTGTTCGTCAACGGAACGCTGATGCGGGGCCTCGAGCTCCACGGAAATCTCGAGGGAGCGGAGTTCTTGGGGGAGGCCCAGACGGCGCCGACCTATCGCGTGTATTCCATTGACGACCGCCATCCGGGAATGTTCGAGGTGGGCGCGGGCGGCGTGTCGGTGAAGGGAGAGTTGTACCTGGTGGACGACGAGTTGTGGGCACGCATTGAGGCTGGCGAGCCACCTCACCTATACCGGGGGGAGGCCACGCTTTCGAATGGCAGGCGCGTGCAAGCAGTCCTCTATCCGCGCGAGATGGCGGAAGGCCGGCATCGCGACATTTCCGAGTACGGCGGCTGGCGCGCCTACTTGGAACAACGAAGCGGCTGATGACCGCACCTATGGAGTGGCTCCCTGGGGCTGGACAGCACCGTAGACGCTGGTTAGAGCATTGTTTGTTGGTCGACGCGTTGACCTGCCCCCAGCGACCGGTCCAAGTCGAATGTTAGTGCATTGCCGGTTTCTCGGCCAAGCTGGGTGGCCGGCGGAGCGTAGCGTAGCGGACCGGGCGGCCGGCTTGTCAAGACGACCGTCTCCGGGGCCGGCGGCCGGTATCCCAGGCTGCCATGTGGGCGGATCGCGTTGTAATGGCACCGCCACGATTCGATGAGAACCTGGGCCTCCTTGAGGGTGTAGAATATCGGTCGCGGTAGGGACGCCGGTTTTCCGGCGCCCCCCGCACAGATCCGGACGTGGTCGTTAAACCGAACTTCCCCCAGAATTTCGCTGATTTTCGGGCATAAGTCTTTGTTTTTGCGGACGTATCGGCCGTTGGTGCGGATGCAAAGTGTACCCATGTAAATGAGGATGGGGCGTTGATATTTTGCGGGTCAGGCACTATGATCCGTCCCCATGTATATCGAAAGCGTCCCAAACCGGAACTCACCCCCCGCAATCCTCCTGCGCGAATCATGGCGCGAAGGCGGAAAAATCAGAAAGCGCACCCTCGCCAACCTCTCCAGGTGGCCCCCGCACCTGGTCGAGGGCCTGCGCATCCTCTTGCGCGGCGGAACCGCTGTGCCCCGCGGCGAGAAGCGCCGCGAGGACGACGGCTTCGACATCACCCGCTCGCGTCCCTTCGGCCATGTCGCAGCGGTGCTCGGGGCTCTGCGCGGCCTCGGTCTGGAACGGCTGATCGCGGCCAGGCGCTCGCGGCTGCGCGACCTCGCGGCGGCGATGATCGTCGCCCGCATCGTGGCGCCGCGCTCGAAGCTCGCCACCGCACGCGGGCTCAGCGGCGACACCCTGAGCTGCGGCCTCGGCGAGGCCCTCGACCTGGGCGAGGTCGACGAAGACGAACTCTACCAGGCGATGGACTGGCTGCTTGAGCGCCAGGGCAGGATCGAACGGCGTCTGGCCGAGCGTCACCTCGAGGACGGCGCTCTGGTACTCTACGACGTCACCTCGACATGGCTGGAGGGGCGCTGCTGCCCGCTGGCGCATCACGGCTACTCCCGCGACGGCAAGCGCGGCAAGCTGCAGATCGTGTTCGGGCTCCTGTGCAACGCGCAGGGCTGCCCGGTGGCGGTGGAGGTGTTCGAGGGCAACACCGCCGATCCGGCCACCCTGGGCTCCCAGATCGACAAGCTGCGCCGGCGCTTCGGCCTCTCGCGGGTGGTGCTGGTGGGCGATCGCGGCATGCTCACCGAGGCGCGCATCCGCGAGGAGGTGAAGCCGGCCGGGTTGGAGTGGATCAGCGCGCTGCGGGCGCCGGCGATCCGGGAGCTGGCCTCCAGCGGAACGCTGCAGCCCTCGCTCTTCGACGAACGCGACCTGGCCGAGATCCATCATCCCGACTTCCCCGGCGAACGCCTGATCGCCTGCCGCAACCCGCTGCTCGCCGTCGAGAGGGCGCGCAAGCGCGAGGCCCTGCTCCAGGCCACCGAGGGCGACCTCGACGAGATCCGAGCGGCAACACGGCGCGCCAAGCGCCGCCTCGCCGGCAAGGACAAGATCGGCCTGCGCGTGGGCAAGGTCATCGGCAAGCACAAGGTCGCCAAGCACTTCGAGCTGGAGATCGCCGATGACGGCTTCACCTGGCAGCGCAACCGGGAGCGGATCGCCGAGGAGGCGGCGCTCGATGGCCTCTACGTCATCCGCACCAGCGTGCCCGAGGGCGAGCTCGGAGCCGAGGACACGGTGCGCGCCTACAAGGGATTGAGCCGCATCGAGCGCGCCTTCCGCAGCGTCAAGACCGTCGACCTCAAGGTGCGGCCCATCCACCACTACCGCCCCGAGCGCGTGCGCGCCCACGTGCTGCTGTGCATGCTCGCCTACCACGTCGAATGGCACATGCGCCAAAGGCTCGCCCCCATCCTGTTCGACGAGGACGACCCGGCCGCTGCGGACGCCGCGCGCGCTTCCATCGTCTCACCGGCAAAGCCCTCGCCCTCCGCCCGTCGCAAGGCCGCCGGCAAACGCACGCCAGACGGGATGCCGGTGCACAGCTTCCGCACGCTCCTCGATGATTTGGCGACCATCGCCAGGAACCGCGTTCAACCGAAACTCGCCGGAGCACCGCCCTTCGATCTGGTCACCAAGCCGACGCCGGTACAGCGCCAGGCGCTCGATCTGCTTGGCGTCAGCCTGTAGCGTACCCAGTACGCGACTCCGCGAAACGGTGGTTTGGAAAGCCACCGCAACAACTTAGCTCAATATCTGCTGGGGAAGTTCGGGTTAAACCATCCGGCTCCTACCTCGGGTATTTGACGTTGAACCGCTGTCCCGGCCACGGGTGGCGGATCCACGGCTTGGGCCAATATCAGTCCACCAGGGCTTGAAGCCGTTGCCAGCTGAAGCGATCCCGTTGCGACCGTCGGCGCAGTGCCTTCAGCCATATCCGTTTCAGGATGTAGGTGAAGCGTCGCAGGAAGCGGGCACTCGTCGGGACGGCATAGTAGTTCAGCCACCCGTTGACGACCCGCCCCAGCCACCGGGCGACCTCGTGGAGGTCGTGGTGCCTGCGCCGCCGCAGAACCTCCGCGACGCGCTTCAGTGTGCGGCTCATCCGCTTTGCAGCGGGCTTGCGTCCGAGCCCGAACCGCCCGCTTCTGGTCTTCCGGCAATAGTGTGTGAAGCCCAGAAAGTCGAACGTCTCCGGGCGGCCCAGCCCCCGTGCCCGGCGGTCCACCTCCGCGAACCTGCCGAACTCGATGAGCCGGGTCTTGGCCGGATGCAGGGCCAGATCGAACTGGCCGAGCCGCTCCCCAAGCGCATGCAGGAAGCATTCCGCGTCCTGCCTGTGCTGGAACCCGACGACCACATCATCGGCGTAGCGCACGATGATGGCGTCGCCTTCTGCCCTTTCGGGCCGCCACTTGCGATAGAACCAGAGGTCGAGGACGTAGTGCAGATACACGTTCGCCAGTATGGGATATGGGAACCTTATGATTCTGGGAACCTGAGCCGCTGCGGGCGTTGATTATCAAGGGATTGGGCACGGCTCAGGTTCCCATAAAAATCTGCTTTTCTCCTGCCGGTTTTGCCCCTGGACAGGAGAATCGGCATGTCTTCCATGATCACCAACACGGCGTCGCCCGAGGCGGGTGATGGACCGGATCCGGGCATCGTCCCGACCTACAAGGCGCGGTTGCAGGCCCTGGGATATTCCCCGAGCCTGACGGGCAAGTGCATCCGAACGATCCTGCACCTCATCGCATGGTTGTCGGCGAACGGGATGGGGATCGAGACGCTCGACATTCGCGTCTTGCATCGATTCCTGAACCATGACTGCGCCTGTCCCGGTCCGCGCGGATACCGGAAGAACCTCGGACGTGCCCGATGGCATCTGCACCGGTTTCTCGGCTTCCTCATGGAAACGGGGCGAGTGCGGATACCTCCGGAGATCGAGAGCGGCGGCCGCGTGGTGGAGGCATTCCTTCAAACGCTCGTGGCACAAGGATATGTGCCCGAGTCGATCGCCGCGTACCGGAAGCGCTGTCGCCACTTCATCGTCTGGCTCTACCTGCACGATGTCGCACTCGCCGAGATCGATGACGATGTCCTCTCCCGCTTCCTCGCGCACGACTGCACCTGCGCGCATCCGGACTTCTTCATCAGGACCGGCAGATTCGCGGGTTGCAACAACAGCCGATCGAAGATCGGGTTGTTCATCGATTACCTGATCGGCACGGGCATCGCCCCGCCGCGCCCGATGCCGGCGCGCGAGGAACCCGGACAATATGTGGCGCGTTTTCTGGTCTGGCTGCGGCGCTATCGCGGCATCGGGGAGAGGACCATAGAGAGCTACCACAAGGCCATGCGGGTGCTGCTTCCCCATCTTGGCGACGATCCCGATCGATACAGCGCGACGCTGATCAGGAACACGGTGCAGTGCCGCCTTGAGACGGCATCGCGCGATCTTGTCCGACGCGAGACGTCGGCGCTTCGGCTGTATCTGCGCTTCCTCGTGCTGGATGGCCTTTGCCGGCCGGGACTTGTCGCTGCGGTGCCGACGGTCCCCCTTCAGAGGTTCTCGACATTGCCCCGTCATCTGCCGCGGGACGACATCGAACGCATCATCGCATCCTGCGACCGGGCGACGCCCATGGGACTGCGGGATCGCGCCATCCTGTTGCTCCTCGCCCGGCTCGCCCTGCGTGCCGGCGATGTCGCCAATCTTCGGCTGAACGATATCGACTGGGACAAGGCCGTCGTTCGGGTCAGCGGCAAATCGCGCCGCGCCGCGGTCTTGCCGTTGCCGCAGGACGTCGGCGCCGCGGTCAAGGATTACATCCTCCGTGCCCGACCTGTCGTGGATACCGAGAAAGTGTTCCTGCGCATGATGCCGCCGCTCCATCAGCCCCTGGCCAGCGGTGGTGTGTCGGCGGTCGCGCAGGCTGCGATCAAGCGGTCCGGCGTCAAGGCTGAGGGTCTGCCGGCGGGGCATGTCTTCCGGCATTCCGCGGCGACCAATCTGCTGCGCGACAACACGCCGCTGGAAGTCATCGGCACCCTGCTGCGTCATCAGTCCACGCAGACAACGGCGATCTATGCGCGGGTCGATGTCCGAATGCTCCGGGAAGTGGCCCAGCCCTGGCCGGACGCGGGAGAAGCACGATGACCCTGGCCGACCATGTGGAGCGTTACGTTATATTCCGCCGGGCTCTGGGCCACGCCTATGTGGAACAGGCGCGGTGCCTGCAGGATTACGCGACCTACGCCGAGGCCCATGGTGACAGCTTCGTGCGCAGCAGCACGGTCCTCGATTGGGCATCGACAACGCCGTCTCCCCGCCAGGCGCAGGTCAAGCTGCGCTACGTGTGCGATCTTGCCAGCGTCCTGCACGCCGAAGACGAACGCCACGAGGTGCCTGACCGCGACGCCCTGGGCAAGGCAGTATCACGGCGGCCATCGCCTCATCTGCTGTCATTGACCGAGATCGGGCTGATCATGGATGCGGCGCTGGAGCTGCCGCCGGCCGGTTCGATCACGCCCCTGACGTTCCATTACATCCTGGGGCTGATCGCCGCGACCGGATTGCGGCGCTCGGAGGCGACCGGCCTCCTGCTGACGGACCTGACGGTGGATGGCCTGCTGATCAGGAAGGCGAAGTTCGGCAAGCGCCGCCTCATCCCGCTGGATGACAGCGTCCATCGGGCCATGGAGACGTATCTCGCGGAGAGGAAGCGCCGCGGTGGGCCCGACGACCACCTGTTCGTGCTCTCGACGGGCCGGCCCATGCACCCGGTCTATCTCTGTACCGTCTTCATCAAGCTGGCACGGCGGGTCGGGCTTCGAGGCGGGCCAGGCGAGCCCGGGCCGCGCCTTCATGACCTCAGGCACAGCTTCGCAGTTCGCGCGCTCGAACATATGGTCTCGGCCGAGCGGCGGGATGTCGGCCGTCACATGCTGGCGCTGTCGACCTATCTCGGCCATTCCAACATCGCCGACACCTACTGGTACCTCGAAGCGACGCCTGTGTTGCTGCGACAGGTATCGCAGGCAACCGAGCGGCTGCATGAGGGGAGGAAGAACGATGGCTGAACTCGCTCCTCCCCTTGCGATGTTCCTCCGGGAATATCTTCCACGCGACAGGGGCACGAGCCGGCATACCGTTGAGAGCTATGCCCTGTGCTTCAAGTTGTTGGTCGTCTTCGTGGCGGATAAGCACGGCATTCGGCCCTGCAAGCTCGAGATCGGTCATCTCGACATAGCGACCCTTCTTGAGTTCCTCGAACATCTCGAACGGGATCGGGAAAACGGGGTGCGTACACGCAATGCCCGGCTCGCGGCCATCAAGGCCTTCTTCCGCTTCCTCGAGTTCCGGCACCCGGGATATCTCGACCTCGCCGCACAGGTGCGTGAGATCCCGGTGAAGAAGGGCGACGTGCCCCTCATCGGCTCTCTCGACCGGGCGGAAACGCAGGCTCTGCTCGACGCGCCGGATCCGGGCACGGTGGCTGGAACACGGGACCGCGCGATGCTGTGTCTCACCTACAACGCCGGCCTGCGGGTCTCGGAGCTGGTCGGGCTCGCGCTCGACGATCTGAAGATGCCGGCCCTCGACGAGGTGCACGTCATCGGCAAGGGCCGGCGGGAACGCATCCTGCCGCTGTGGAAGGAAACCCGCGGTGCCCTGCGCGACTGGCTCGCTATCCGGCCGAAGAGTGCCGACCGGCATCTCTTCCTCAATGCCATGGGCACCGGCATGACCCGGCGCGGCTTCGCCAAACGGATTGTCCTGCATGCGCAAACCGCTGCGCGCAGCGTGCCGTCGATCGCCGGCAAGACCGTATCTCCCCATCTATTGCGGCACGCTTGCGCGATCCACACTCTCGAGGCGACAGGCGACGTCAGGAAGGTCTCACTCTGGCTCGGGCACTCCAGCGTTCAGACCACCGAGATGTACCTGCAGGCGGATCCCACCGACAAGCTGGATACGCTCGACAAATGGCGCCCTCCCAGCCTCCGGAAGGGCGTGTTCAAGGGTGCGCAGGACGAGGTGCTCGCGATGCTTGCAGGCACCTGAACCCGCCAATCTTATGGGAACCTGAGCCGTGCCCAATCCCTTGATAATCAACGCCCGCAGCGGCTCAGGTTCCCAGAATCATAAGGTTCCCATATCCGCTGTTATCGGAACGTTCCGATAACAGCGGCGAAACGATCGCCCCTTGTGGCGTGCCCTGCGAGGTGTCCTGCCACCGGCCATCGACCATGACGCCGGCTTTCAGCCACTTGACGATCAGCCTGATCACCCGCCGGTCCCCGATCCGGTGCTTGAGGAACCGGACCAGCCAGTCCCGCGAAACGGTATCGAAGAACCTTTGGATGTCGCAGTCGACCACCCAGTTGACCTTCCGCCGATTGATGGCGACAGCGAGCGCGTCGAGCGCGTCATGCGCCCCGCGCCCCGGTCGGAACCCGTAGCTGAAGCCGAGGAAGACCGGCTCGTAGATCGGCGTCAGGATGATCTCCGTCACCGCCTTCTGGACGATCTTGTCCTCCAGCGCGGCAACGCCGAGCGGTCGTGTCCCGCCGTCCGGCTTGGGTATCTCTACCCGCCGGACCGGCGGCGCTCGATACGCCCCGGACTGCACGCGCCGGTGCAGGTCGAGCAGCCGCTCTTCCAGCCCGTTGTTGTTTCCCGGATTGATTGACGACGGATTTCCCGGGTTATTTCGGGTGACGGGCGCGCGTATTTCCCGGACTGATCGGTCATTGCCGGAAGGGGGACAGGGTGCCGGGGTGTCGGACGGCCGTCGGCGCGTCAAGCCGCTGCGCGGCTCCTCCGCTTCGCTACGGCCCTTCGGGTGACCCGCCGCCGTCCATCCGACGAAGTGCATCCATGGCCGTAAGCGGAGCTTTCGGCCACGGGCCGATCGCTCGACGCATTGTCGTTTTTTGAGCCCGAGAGGCGCCTGGGGGGCGGTTCCGGCGGGCGGTTCCCGCTCGAACTCCTAGGGATGGGCGGAACCGGGAGGCGGGAACCGCGAGGCGTCCGGATGGCGGCTGCCATTGGCGGCGTCGTCCGGCGCGGCGTTCTCGGTTTCGCCTGTGACGAGGCTGTAATGTCCCTCGGCGTCGTGCCGGATGCGTCCCTCACGGACGAGCTTTCGCAGGATGGCGCCCACGGTCTTGTGCCGGGTTGCGGCGCGCTCCCGGATCTGGCGCTGGGAGAGCGGCGCGTCGGCTTCGGCGAGGGCCTGGAGGATGCGCCGTTCAGGGGTTTCGGGCCGCGGCGCGGCATCGCCGGTCTCGACCTGGCGGAGGCGCAGCGCGGGCCCCTTGCCGTCGTCGGCGAGCTCGATTTCGATGTCGTTGAGGCCGGGGGCGGCGCGATGCTCGACGGTCATGAGGATCTGCCTGTCTCGCCGGCGCAGGTACAGATTGGAGTCGCCCCAGGCGTGCAGCTCGCTGCTTCCGCGCAGGGCCTGGCCCGGCCTGGCGGCGCCGCTCTTTCGTGCGTGGTGGACCAGCAGCACGGCGGTCTCGAAGCGGCGCTGGACGTCGCGCAGGAAGCCGAGGATGGGGGCGACCTCGGCGACGGTGTTCTCGTCGATGCCGTGCAGGCGGACCAGGGGGTCGAGGACCACGAGGCGGGGCCGGACGCGTTCCACCGTTTGCACCAGGCGCTGACGGTCCGCGCGATGATCGAGGCGCAGCGCGGGCACGTCGATGACCGCGATGTCGAGGGCGTCGAAGCGGGCGCCGGCGGCGCTCGCGATACCCTGGAGGCGGGCACGCACGATGTGCCCGGCGTCCTCGGCGGCGAACAGCAGGACCGGGCCCGGCCGGTCGGCGGCGAAGCGGCGCAGGCATGGGACGCCGGCGGCGACCGCGACGGCGATGTCGAGCGCGAGGAAGGACTTGCCGCACTTCGGCTCGCCGCCGACGATGCCGACGGCCTGGCGCCCCCAGAGCCCGTCGATGAGCCACTGCTGCTGGCGCGGCCGGTCCTCCAGCTCGATCGGCGCCCGCGTCGGGAAGCCGGTCATCGCCATGCCCTCGGTGGCGACGCTGTTCATGGCTGAAGCTCGTCGAGGGCGGTCTGGATGTGGTTGGCGTTGACGGTCTTTGCCTTGTCGAGGGCGGCGGCCGACAGCGCGTAATGGGCGATGCGGTTGATCTGGCGCGGCAGGCCGCGGGTGCCCTGGAACAGGGCCTCGACGGCGGCCTCCTCGAACAGCGGCAGCTCGCATCCGGCGAGCCGGAGGCGGTGGGTCAGATAGGCGTCGACCTCGTCGCGTTCGAGGCCGGTGAGGTGGTGCCGCACGACGAGGCGCTGGCTGAGGGACTCATGCACCGCCATGGACAGCCGCCGCCTGAGCTCAGTGAGGCCGACCAGGATGAGGCACATGCGGTTCTCGGAGTCCATGGCGAAGTTGGTCAGCAGGCGGAGATCCTCCAACACGTCGTTGCGCAGATGGTGGGCCTCGTCGACGACGAGGACGGGGAGCTGCCTGGCTTCCTTGGCGAGGCGGGAGATCTCGGTCCTGATCGCGTGATGGGCCGAGGAGCGGGATCGCTCGACGGTCAGCCCGAGCTCCCATCCGATGGCCTTGTAGGTGTCGAGCACGTTGCCGGTGGTGAGCGAGACGTAATGGACGCGATACAGCCCCGGGTGGAGCTGGTCGGTGAGGTGGCGGCAGACGGTGGTCTTGCCGGCGCCGACCTCGCCGGTGAGCAGGCCGATGCCCTTGAGCTCGATGAGGTGGCCGAGCCTGGCCTCGGCCTCGCGCCGGGCCGAGGATTCGAACAGCTCGTCGGTCTGTGCCGGGGTCTCGAAGGGCATGCCGGTCAGGGCGAAGTGGCGCTGGTACATCAGTCGTCCTCCTTGAACTTGCGCATCTTGAGCGGCGAGGGCGGCGGCTCGGGCGCCGGGTCGTCGGGCTCGATCTTCTTGGAGTAGTGGCCGCGCTTCACCGCGGTGTTGGCATAGGCGTCGAGGCGGGTTGCCTGGCCGGCGGGCTTTCCGTCGCAGACCACGTCGAGCGGCCGGCCGGGCGGTGCCTCCGGGTCGTAGCGCAGCACGACCCTTTCCCCGACCAGGATGGCGTCGACCTCGTAGACGCGACCGTTGAGGCTGACGGTGCGGTCCTTGTGGACCAGCCGCCTGGCCTCGAAGAGGAAGATGTCGTCGAGGTCGAGCGTGGCGTCGGGGTAGCGGACCGCGGCCGAGGCCAACGCCCACTGCTCCAGCGGCGTGCGTCCCTCGAGGCCGCGATGCGGGGTGTCGTGATACTCGCCCTCGATCCACGCCCAGAGGCTGCGGTTGAGCGTCTGGAGGCTGTCCAGGACCGGCGCATCGAGATGGGCGAGCCAGCCGGCGCGAAGCGTTCTGAACCAGCGTTCGATCTTGCCCTTTCCGGCTGGCTGATACGGCCTCGCATGCACCAGCACGACGCCCAGTCTTGCGCAGATCAGGGCGAGATGGCGGGAGCGGTAGGCGGCGCCGTTGTCGACATAAAGGCGCTGCGGCAGCCCGCGGCGGATCAGCGCATTCTTGAACACGGGCAGGAAGGCCTGGACGTTCTCGGCCGTGGCGAAGGCGGCGAAGGGCACGACCCGGGTGGCGTCGTCGATGAATGCGATGAGGTAGGTCTTGCGCCGGCTCCGGCCGAAGCGGACCTTGGGCCCGTGCATGACGTCGCTCATCCACAGCTCGCCGGCCTCGCGGAAGGCGAAGCGGCGGCGGTCGGCGCCGTCCGGCGGCTTCCTGTCGAACAGCCCCTCGCGGCTCAGCAGCCGGTGCACGGTCGAGGGCGCGAGCGGGTGATCGATGCCCTCCTCGGCGGCCGCGCGGATGATCGCGCGCACCGGCCAGGCCGGGTTGTCGGCCTTCAGCGCGACCAGGCGCTCGGCGACCTCGGGCGGCAGCCGCCGGGGCTTGCCCCGGTCGGTGCGCGGCTTGGGGTAGAGCGCCTCGAAGCCGCCATCGCGGTAGTGCCTGATCCACTCCCGCATGGTGTCGGCGGCAACCCGGGTCCGGTCGGTTCCGGGGATGGCATAGGGCTGGCTGGCCTTCTCGCGAAGCCTGTCGCCGACGCCCTTCGTGCCCAGCGGCAGATGCACCAGATCGGCGATCACGCCGTATCGGAAGAGCGCGATCGCCTGGCGGAGGTCGTCATCCGATTCCTTCATGTCACGGTCCTCGTTCGCGGCCCCTCGGGCCCGGGACCATGACGCTAGGCGCCTGGCGGGGGCGGATCAGGCCCCATCGAGTGTTGGAGGCCCGGCTTGCGACTCCTCGCGCCGGTTCCGTGGGGTTGGAAGCCCAACGGCGCGGGCAGCGCCTGCAGCTGCCCGGCGACCAGGCCGCGCAGCGCCATCAATGCGCGGTTGCTTTTGAGCTTGTCGCGCACCGCGCTCATGGTGGCGGCGCAGCCCGCGAGCTTGTCGGGGATCAGGCCGATAACGCGGGAAAGGACATCGTGGACGAGATCCACCCGCCGGCGCAGCCAGCGCAGCGCGCCGGGAAGCTCGATGGCGTCATCGTCCTCGGGGCGGCGCACCTCGTTCGCCGCCTCCTCCTGGCTCTTCGCGCCCTCGGCCGCGACGACAACCGCTTCCAGATCGTCGAGCGTGCCCGGCAGCCGCGCCGCCAGGCAGTCGGCCAGAAGGCTGATCGTCGTATGGCTCTCGCGGCAATACCAGCGAGGAACCCTCGCGCCGGGCGGGGTCTTCCGCCCGTAGGTGCCGTGGCTTCCCACGGAACATCCGCCGTGCGGGTGATTCGGGCAGCGCTCAAGCCTTGCGTCGCGCCACGCCTCGGCCCTAACGTATTCCTCGCCGGTAAGCCCCGTTTCGTAGCGAAGCTGCACCGGCCATGGCCCGGCGGGAGTCAGCCCGCGCGGGCCTCTTTCTTGTTCCTCGTCAGCCCGAGACTACGGTCCCGCCCCGGCACCGCCAACCGCCGAAGCCGCGATGCTCGCCGATCTCCCGCTTTCCCCCACCATCCGGGGAAATCCCTGAACCGATCAATGTGAGAAAAATCGCCGACCCGCTATCCGGCTAAAGCGGGAAACAACACCGTTCGCGTACTCAGCCCATGTCATGCCGTCCATCCCCGCCGCGGCGTCCCGCTTCAACGCGTGGAAGGCCCAGCGCAGCGCGTCCGGTGTGACATGGTGCAGGAGCGCCGTCAGTTTCTCCTGCGGCTTCCTCGTTGCAGCTTGACGTATCCGCTCGGCGGCCTGGGTCACGCTTTCCCGGCCCTGCGTCCGGCGCGTGCTTTCGCTTCGCGGATTCCCCTTGGTCGAGGCCCTTCCCTCCACAGGTTCCGCAGGGGCTCGCGCCCCCTTGTTCGCCCGCTTCATCGGTGTCGGGTCGGAGGAGGCGCCCCGCGAGGCTAGCCTCCGTCCGCCGCTCAAACGGCCCGTACGGTTTTCCCGTAAGCCGCTTTCACAAAGGTGTCTCAACGAAGGTTCAAGGACGGAACCAGTGAGATCAGGCGAACAAGCCCGTATTCGTCGATCAGCTTGCGCTCCGGCAACTGTTTCCAGCCAGCGTTGCGCCAGCGCTTGCGACGATGCGACCAGAGCCGCCGCACGATCCAGCCGTCAAGCTGGTGGAAGAGCCCGCGGACGTGGGCCTTGCAATAGTATTGGCCCCATCCCCGAATGATCGGGTTGATCTCGTCAATCAGCTCCTGCGTGCTGACAGGAGCCTTGCGCCGGGTACGCTGGCGAATCTGGTCCTTGAAGTGCCGGATGGATTTCTCACGCGGAACCGCGTAGCGCGCTCCCCCGCGAACCCCGCTCTTGATCTTGGAGGACGACAGCCGGAGAGGCCGCTCGCCCTGCTTGATCTTGTAGCCGAGGAACTCAAACCCGTGCCTGACATGGACAATGCGGGTCTTCCCGGCGTTGAGGGACACACCCAGCTTTGCCAGAATCCGCCTGGCCGTCTCCAGTGCTGCGCGGGCTTCCCCGCGTGTGCGGCACGTGATCAGCCAATCATCGGCGTATCGCGTTAGTCGATAGCCGCGACGACGCATTTCCCAATCGAACGGGGTCAGCAAGATATTGCTGAGCAGCGGTGAAACGATGCCGCCCTGCGGAGTGCCCTGTTCGGTCGGCAGCCTCTTACCGTCGGCCACCACCCCGGCCGTGAGCATCTGCCTGAGCAGACCTAATACCCGGCCATCCGAGACTCGCTGGTTGACGAGTTCGAGGAGCTTTTCGTGGTCCACGGACCCGAAAAAGTCTTTCAAATCCGCATCGAGAACCCACTCGTTGCCCTCGTCCAGTTCCCTCCATATCTTGCGTAACGCTCCATGGGCAGACCTTCCTTGCCGGTACCCGTAGTTGGCATCGTCGAACACCGGCTCGAAGATCGGTTCCAGCCGGTTCAGCAGCGCCTGCTGGCACACCCGGTCGTAGATTGTCGGGATGCCGAGCGGGCGGAACTTCCCCGGCTGGCCCGCCTTGGGGATCAGGCATTGGAGAACCGGCTGCGGGTGATACTCACCGTCCCGCAACTCCCGGTGCAGGCGATCGAGATTTGCATCCAGCGATGCCTCGAACGCCGCTAAATCCTCTCCGTCCACGCCACCGGCACCCCGGTTGCGCTTCACCTTTTCCCAGGCCACCTCAAGGTTCTTCCGCTTGTACACCTTGTCCACCAGTGAGTGGACCTTCCTGTCACCCGCCGGGTTGATCCAGTCGATGAGTCTCCTCGGGCCATGATGTCCGGGTCTTTCGCTCAAGGAACTTGTCCGCGTCATGGTCCTTACTCACTCATCGCTGTCTCTCGCCGACCACCTCTGCCAACCGACTTCCCCGGCCCACACGGCCGCCGCTCGCGCGGTCACCCGGCTTTCGCCGGGCTTCAGGTACTATTCGGTTGTCCGATTGCTCGCCGCGCATCCTTTCCCATTTCGCCTTTCGGCTTATAGGGTCCGTTATCCCGGTGCCACCCGGGAACGCGGCGAGCCCTCCTGGGGTCACGTCCAGATCTTCCGTACCGTGCCGCTCGCAAACACCTTGGTGCGACGGGTGGGTAAGAACGCCTTCGCCGCCATAGTGCCGGCTCGACCTTGCCCCGTCTTTGGCCGACCGATTCATCATGGGGTGGCCCCCTCGATTACGGCCCGGTACTTCTCCGCAAGCCCTTCAGATTCCACCTCGCGGTGGACACCCTGCCTTCCGGTTGTCTTTCGACAGTGGACCAACTTAGCTCCTCCCTTGGCTGTCTCCGCCGTTTCCGGCTTCGTGCCCGTTTAGAGTTTCGCTTATCGGCTCACTCCGGCCAGTGAGGAATTACCCCCACTTTTGGATATGGCGCCCCTTACCCGAGCGCCAGTGGGACTTGAACCCACCTGATCTGGGCGCTGCCCAGCACACACTATGGAAAGTCTGAACAACCCCATCTTGGCGGCTTCGAGGGGGAGAGGGGGCTTGGATTTGAAGCTCGACGATATTGCCGGCAGGCCGGGGGCTGCTTTTGTCGCGGGATACGGAGCGAACGGGCGATATCCGCGTCGATCCGCCGCATTCCCCGTCGTCCCGCCGGCGGCGGGCGGACTGCTCCCCTGTCATTGCGTCGCGTAGCGGCCGGCGATCAGCAGGTTCGAGAACCCCAGCAGCAACGCGATGCGCTGCCTGTTCTTCGCCACGCCCCGGTAGCGCACCTTGGCGTAGCCGAAGTGCCGCTTCACGTACAGGAACGGATGCTCCACCTTCGCCCGCACCGACGCCTTGCGCGTCTCGGCCGCCGCTTCGGCGCCACCCCCGGCCAGCAGCCGGCGCCGCCCCGGCTTCATCGCCACACGCCACTCGACACCGCCATCCCGGTGCTCGGGACGCTTCTCCACCCCCTGGTAGCCCGCGTCGCCCCACGCCGTCGTCTCAGCGCCATGCAGCAGCGCTCCCGCCTGCGTCACGTCGCTTGCGTTGGCCGCCGTCGTCACCACGCTGTGTGCCAGACCCGACCCGGCGTCCACCCCGATGTGCGCCTTCATCCCGAAATACCACTGCTTGCCCTTCCTCGTCTGACGCATCTCAGGGTCCCGTGCGCGGCGCCGGTTCTTCGTCGACGACGGCGCCTCGATGATGCTCGCGTCAACGATCGTCCCCGTGCGCAGCCAATGGCCGCGCGACGCCAGGTGCGCATTGATCTCCTCGAACAGACCCTCGCCCAGGCCGTGCTTCTCCAGAAGATGCCGGAAGTTCAGGATGGTGGTCTCGTCAGGCAACGCCTCCGCCAGCCGCAGCCCCACGAAACGCCGCACCGACTCCACCTCGTAGAGCAGGTCCTCCATCCCCGGATCGCTCAGGTTGTAGAACAGCTGCACGCAGTGAACGCGCAGCATCACCGCAAGCGGGTACGGGCGCCGACCGCGCCCCGCCTTCGGATAGAACGGCTCGATCCGCCGTTCCAGCCGCTCCCAGGGAACCAGCTTGTCCATCTTCTCCAGGAACAGCTCGCGCCGCGTCCGGCGCTTCTTCAAGTCGTGCTCCAGTTCCGAAAAGCTCGCCTGTGCCATGACCCGATCATCCAATCTGCGACTCCTACGAAAATCATGGCACACTCGACTTGATCAGACCTTCCCTATGGCCCCGTCCGACTTCTTCACTCCGTTCATCTCAGGCTTCGGATACCTCCTTCCCTTCGCGGCCCCGATACGACCATCGGGGCAGAGTGAAGACCTCCCAGGTCCCGGTGGTGGGCTTACATGCGTGCATGGGGTCCCCGACGCCGCGAAGCTCCCTCACACCTCGCCATATTACGGTGCGGGAGATGTTGCCTTCGACGTGCTCAACCGTCTCGGCACTTCGGACCATCTCGTTTTCGGCGTTCACTGTCCCTGCCCGCATGCACCGCTACCGACGCTTCACCCCCAGCCTCACGGCCGACGATGCACGGCTCGCGGAGAAACGTGGTTGGCTACTCCTTTCGTTTCGCGGGACTTTCACCCGCTACCCTTCCACCAGTTAGCCTGGCACTCTGAGCATCCGGTGAAGGCCGCGATCCATTCGGCATGATTTTGCCGGCGCTGGACGCCCAGTCTGTTGCTCGGCGTGCAATTGTGACCCCTAATTATCGAGCCACTTCAATAGCTTATCGCGCGATCGACGCGCAACCGACGTGCCGAACAACAAGGTGATGGACAAGGGGACTTGCAGAAACGTTGCCGCGTCGCATGACGGGGCGTAGTCCAGCAAACTCGGTCTAGCGGGCTTGGCTGGGGCAACCGCTATACATCGGAAGACAGTACTCCAGGCATTCCGACTGAATGCTGAGCGATGACACAGGGAGGTCGAATTCATGCCACGTGATCCGAAGCACGACATCCTGTTCGAGCCCATCGCGGTGGGCCCGAAGGTTGCGAAGAACCGGTTCTGGCAGACACCGCATTGCGCGGGGCCGGGCTCCGAGCGTCCGGGTGCGCAGGCGGCGTTCCGGGGCATGAAGGCCGAAGGCGGTTGGGGCACCGTGTTCACCGAGTTCTGCTCGATCCATCCGGAATCGGACGACTACCCCTACGTGTCCGCGCGGCTCTGGGACGAAGGCGACATCCTCAATCTGCGCCACCTCTGCGACACCCTGCACGGCCACGGCGCCTTGGCGGGCGTCCAGCTCTGGTACGGCGGCATCCAGTCGGCCTGCCTCGAATCGCGCGAGGTGCCGCGCAGCGCGGGCGACCTTCCGTCCGACGGCTACCGCGCGCGCACGATCTACGGCGCCGAGGCCGACGCGGACGACATCAAGGCGCTCATCGAGATGTACGTGGAAGCGGCGAAGCGCGGCCAGCAGGCGGGCTTCGACATCCTCGAGGTGATCTGCAGCGACAGCAACATCACCATGCAGTTCCTGGAGCGACGCTACAATCACCGCCGCGACGGCTACGGCGGGCCGCTGGAGAACCGCGCGCGCTTCATCATCGAGGTCTTGAGCGCGCTCAAGAGAGCCTGCGGCGACGACAGCGCCATCTGCGCCCGCTTCAACCTCGACACCACGCGCGGCGCCCGGGGCATCCAGCACTTCGACGAGGGCATCGGCTTCTGCGAGATCCTCGCGCGCGAGGGCGTGGTGGATGTGCTCTCCACCAAGATCGGCGATCTCGAGGAATGGGCTGGCGAGGACGCCGGCGGCTCGCGCTTCCGCAAGACCAACTGGACCGGACCGTTCGTCGATCAGGTCAAGTCGGTGATGGGCGACATACCGGTCGTCAACAACGGGCGCTTCACCAGCCCCGACGACATGGTCGGCGTCATCAACACAGGCCAATGCGACATCATCGGCGCGGCGCGGCCGTCGATCGCCGATCCCTTTCTGCCGAAGAAGATCGAGGAGGGGCGTCCCGAGGACATCCGTGAGTGCATCGGCTGCAACATGTGCGTCTCGAAGTTCCAGCAGAACGGCCAGATTTACTGCACCCAGAATGCCACCACGATGGAGGAGTATCGCCGCGGCTGGCATCCCGAGAAGTTCGCGAAGTCGACGGACCCCTGCTCGGTTCTCGTGGTGGGCGGCGGACCCGCCGGCATGGAGTGTGCGCGGGCGCTGGGAGAGCGCGGCTACGACGTGCACCTGCGCGAGGCCGAGAGCGAGCTCGGCGGTCTCTGGAAGGACGTCGCGCGCTACCCACGCTGCGCCGAGTGGGGCCGGATCATCAGCTACCGCGAATTCCAGCTCGCCAAGCTCAAGAACGTCGAGGTTCATCTCGGCGTCGGCCACATGACGGCGGACGACGTGCTCGACTACGGCGCCGATCGGGTGGTGATCGCGACGGGCTCTCACTGGTCGGAGGACGGGCTGGGGGCCGAGACCCAGGCCCCGATCCCGGGTGCCGACTCGGCGCTGGCGCACTGTCTCACGCCCGAGCAGGTCATGGCGGGCAAGCCGGTCGGCGAACGGGTCCTGATCGTCGACGGCGACAATCACTTCACCGGGGCGGCCATGGCCGAGCTTCTGGCCGACCGGGGCAAGCGGGTGACGATCGCGAACGACGCGGCTAACGTCGCGGAATACACCTATTTCACGATGGAGATGGGCAACCTCAAACGCATGATGCACGAGAAGAAGATCGGCCACTTGGCCTATCACTGGCCGGAAAAAATCGAGCCGGGCGCAGCCACGCTCTACTACATGTACCGTGACAGCCCCGACCTGACCGACCTTGGCAACGGGCGCTTCGGGCGCCGCGAGGGCACCGATACCATCGAGATGCCGTGCGAATCAGTCGTGCTCGTGACCGCGCGAGTGCCGAATGCCGCACTTTATCGAGAACTCAAGGCGCGCGCCGGAGAGTGGGAGGCGAAGGAGATCCGCGGCATCTACAGGGTTGGCGACTGCCGTGCGCCGCAACAGCTCATGAACGCGATCTTCGACGCGCACCGGCTGGCACGCGAATTCGATTCGCCGCACCCCGAAACACCCCTGCCGTGGATCCGCGAGCGTCAGCTCTGGGGCGCCGAGACCGTCCCGACCTTGTCGTCCGCCTGATAGGAGGCTTTCTCTCAGCCTCTCCTCGCGACGTAGTCGTTCAGCCACGGCGTACGGTAGCCGTCGCGGGTCCAGAGGATGGGAAAGAAGCTCTCGTCCATCGACGTGTCCGCATGGCGCCGGTAGCGGGCATAGACGTGCGTCGTGTTCGTGGGGTGGAAGCGGGCGGTCGATGGCGTGCAGTGCGCGACGACCGCCTGGCGTGGCGTCTCGGCAGTGTTGTGGCCGGAGCCGTGCCATATCCATGTCGAGTGCACGGCAAGGCCGCCTGCCGGAACCTCCACAGCGACGACGTCGGGATCGTCGACGCCAGCCTGCCGAGCGGCCTGGTGCATGGGCGCCAGATGATCGTCGACGATGAAGGTGTCCGGCTTGGGCGTTTCTCCCCACCTGTGGGAGCCGCGCACGTAGAGCACGGTGCCGGTCTCGGCCGAGGTGTCCGTGAGAGCCATCCACAGCGAGGTCATCGCATTCGGCACCATGTAATGCCCGTAGCTGCCGTCCTGGTGCATCGCAAGCCCCGAGGCGCCGGGTGGTTTCCAGATGACGTTGTCGAGGTGAAGCCGCGTTCCGTCCCAGCGGGAGAGCTCTGCGGCAATGCGTCCAACCGCGGGCCGGAGCACGACGTCCGCCACGGCGTAATCCGCCTTCCAGGTGTTGCAGAGCTGGCGCGTCCTGTCATTCCTGTCGCGCCCGTACTGCCAATTGACTTCGTCTGGAGCCAGTCCTGTTTCCCAGTGACCGTGGAACAACAGCTCGAAGCGTGACTTGAGGCAATCGACCTCATCCGGGTCCAAGAATTCCTCGAAAACGATGAAACCGTCCCGATCGAATTGCTCGATGTCTTCGGGCCGGATTTTGAGTTCCTTCATGACAAGTCCCCGAAAAACGAACGGTCAACTAGTTGCGATAAGTCGTTTGAACCGGATGCCGGTCCCGGCAATAGCGCCGGGCCAGGCCAACGAGAAAGTCATCCTTCGACCTTATCACATCTCCGTCGCTATCGGGCGGCACGCAACGGGTCGCGGCACGCAGCAAGCGGAGTCTTAAAGCCCGGTGGCTCGGCGAGCGCCGTGCGACGGCTCCAGGGCGGGCTAGCCTCTCGCGATCTGACCACCTGTATTCGACCGTGCGCTTGTACCGCTATCGGCAAAATTCTATCTTGATCGTCTCGTTACACGGTTTTCCCTTGGAAAAACCAATATTCGACCGTAGAGGCGCGTATCGCGATGATAAACCTCAGTGGAAAAGTCGCGTTGATCACCGGATCGACCACCGGTATCGGGGAAGCCTGTGCCCATGTTTTCGCAGAGGCCGGGGCGGCGGTGATGGTCACCGGGCGCGACGAAGCGCGCGGCGCTTCCGTCGTCTCGGCGCTGAAAGACCGGGGCGCCGATGCGGATTTCCTGGCGTGCGATGTTCGCGACGACGGGGTCGGGGACAGGCTCGTCTCGGCGACCGTCGAGCGCTTCGATTCTCTCGACGTGCTGGTGAACAATGCGGGCGTTCTCAGCGCCGGCGACGTCGTGGAAACCACCGAGGAGCAATGGCGCGAGATTGTCGACGTCAACATTACCTCGCTCTTTGTGATCAGCAAATCGGCGGTTGTTCAGATGCGAAAGCAGGGAGGTGGCTGCATTATCAATCTTGCCTCTGAATGGGGTCTCAACGGTGAGCCCGGCTACCTCGCCTATTGTACGAGCAAGGGTGCCGTGGTGCAGATGACCCGCTGCATGAGCCTCGACCACGCGCAGGAAAACATCCGGGTCAACTCTGTCTGCCCTGGCGAGGTGCATACCCAGATGGTCGACGAGATGCTGAAGGAGGCCGGCAGTACGCCGGAGGAGCTCGCATCGGGCGTGCCCATGCGTCGTCTGGCCAAGCCCGGCGAAGTTGCGAATTGCGTGCTGTTTCTGGCCAGCGATCTCTCGTAACTGCCCAGGTTGTCTGATTTGTCATTTTGAACCTTGGGGTTGAGGCACGGCCAGTTTGGAGTTGACACGAGGGGGTTGACGGAAGTTTCGGAAAATGACTCAACAACGACATGAGCAATCCCGAGTCGCCGCGCGGCCCTTCAACGGGGGCACGGCCCGAAAGTTCCGAGCAGAAGATCGCTCGCCTGGAGGAGGAGAACGCCTGGCTTCGGCAGCAGAATGCGCGGCTGGAGGAACAAAACACGCGTCTTGTCGAGCGTATCGAGGAGTTGGAACGCCGTCTCGGACTGAGCAGTCGCAACAGCGCCAAGCCGCCGTCGAGCGATGGGTTGAAGAAGCCGAGGGCCAAGCGGCGGACCCAAAGCCAGCGGGGCAAATCGGGGCGCAAGCCGGGCGGTCAGCCCGGCCACAAGGGCGAGACGTTGCGCCGCACGGATCACCCGGACCGGGTGGAGAACCACGTTCCGGCTGCCTGCGAGGGATGCGGTTCGTCCCTGTCGGCGGCGGCCACGGCAGGGGTGTCGCACGCCCGCCAGGTCTTCGACCTGCCCGAGGCGCGTGCGCTGGAGGTGACCGAGCACCGGGCGCATGCCAAGTGCTGCGGGCATTGCGGCACGCTGACCCGTGCAGCGTTCCCCGAGGGGGTGTCGGCACCGGTGCAGTACGGGTCGCGCATTGCAGGCGTGGCGGTCTACCTTCAGCACGCCCACTTCCTGCCGGAGGACCGGCTGTCGCAGGTGATGGCGGAGCTGTTCGGCGCGCCGGTGACGGCTGCGACACTGGCGGCGATGAGCGAGAGGGCGGCCGATCGGCTGCGGGGAGTTGCCACCCACATACAGGAGCTTGCGGCGGGCACGGCGCGGGTGAAGCACCTCGACGAGACCGGGTTCCGGATTGGCGGGCAAACGCAGTGGCTCCATGTGATCTGCACGCCGCATCTGGCGGCATTCCGGGTCAGCGCCAAGCGCGGCGACCTGCTCTTGGGTGTTTCCGGTATCGTCGTTCACGATCACTGGAAGCCGTACTTCACGTTGGAGGGGGTGGAGCACGGCTTGTGCAACGCCCACCACCTGCGGGAGTTGCAGGCGCTGGTGGACATCGAAGGGGAAGGCTGGGCCGGACGCATGCAGCAGCTCCTGCGCCGGGCCAATCGCGCCGCCCGGATCGCGCAGGACAAGGATATCGCCGTTCCGGCGACGCTTGTGGCGCTGATCGAGCGCCGATACGACGAGATCATTGCCGAGGCGCTGGCCTTCCACGAGAGCCAGCCGCCGCTCTCGCCTCCCAAGCCCGGAAAGCGGGGACGCAAGAAGCGGCGGATCGGCCACAACCTCGCCCTGCGCCTGCGCGATCGAAAATGCGCGGTTCTCCGCTTCCTGACCGACCCCGAAGTGGCGTTTACCAACAACGAGGCCGAGCGCGACCTGCGGATGATGAAGCTGCGCCAGAAGATCTCCGGCGGCTTCCGATCCGCAAAGGGGGCCGAGAACTTCGCCATCCTGCGCAGCGTGATCACCACCGCCAGAAAGCAGGGCTGGAACATCATCGAAGCCCTGATCAGCCCATCGGACCAACTCATCGCCACCGTCAAGTGCGCGTGAGCCTACCGGGCAAGAACTCCCCAACACCGGAATCACCTCAGTAAGCGACCTGGGCAGTTACGATCTCTCCAGCTATGTCACCGGAACGAATTTCTCCGTCGACGGCGGAAACGACGCGACCGGCGGCGGCTATCCCTGACGTTCGCGCTGCGCCTGGCGAGAATTGCGGTTTAGCCCTTCACCGCGCCGAAGGTGAGGCCGCGCACCAAGTAGCGTTGCACGAAGAAAATCAGGACCAGAACCGGCACGCTCTGGAAGATACAGGCGGCTGCGACCTGCGGCCAAAGTCCTTTGGGATGTCCCACCAGCGACGGGATCATTGCTGTGAACGTGCGGTCCTCGCCGCCGGTAAGCACTAAGGCGAACAGAAGTTCGTTCCAGGAGAAAATCAGGACGAAGATGATGACTGCCACCAGGCCTGTATACGTCATCGGCAGGGCGATCTGAAAGAACACGCGGAACGGGCCGGCGCCGTCGAGAAAGGCCGCCTCCTCCACCTCGCGCGGAACGTCGTCGAAGAACGACTTCATCATCCAGACCACGAGCACGAGATTGAAGGTCGCATGGGCCAGAATGACGCCGATTAGAGAGTTGGCGATGCCGATACGGTCGAAGATCAGATACATCGGGAGCGCGTAGGCGATCGGCGGACCCAAGCGAGTCGCCAGGATGTAGAAGAAGAGATGCTGGCCGGCCGGCACCCGATAGCGTGAAAGCGCATAGGCCGTGAGGGTGCCGATGGAGAGGCACAATGCAGTGCTGCAGAAGCCGACGATCACCGAATTAAGGAAGTAACCGCCGAATCCCTTGTCCAATATTTCCACGTAGTTTTCGACTGTGGGGCTGAACAGCCACCTGATCGGTCTGGAGAAAAGGTCCTGATGAACCTTGAAGCTCGCCATGAGAACCCAGGCATACGGGAACACGGTGGTAATCAGCAGAATACCTATCGGCACGGAGTAGAGTATCTGTCGCAGGCGGCGCATTATGCGATTCCTAGGGCCTCGCCACGACCCTGTAGAAGATCGCCGCCATGACCAGGGATGCGAAGGCCAGAACCAGGCAGATCGCCGCGCCGTAGCCCAGGTTCCAGGTCATGAAGCTCGTTCGGTGGGCGAATGTCGTCACCATCTCGGTCGAGTCGCCGGGCCCTCCGCCGGTCAGCACGTAGACGGTATCGAAGATCTTGCTGGCGTCGATGGAGCGCAGCAGCAGGGCGATGACGATGAGCGGGCGGAGCAACGGTATCTGCACGTACCAGAGGATCTGCCGCCGCGACGCGCCGTCCAGCGTCGCTGCCTCGATCGGCGCCTTCGGCATCGCCGTCAGCCCCGCCAACAGGATCAGCATGACGAACGGCGTCCATTCCCAGATGTCGATCAGCATGAGAACGGCGAGCGCGGATTCCGGCGTGGAAAACACCCCGGTATCCCGGAACAATCCCAGATCGTTCAGGCCCTGGGTGAACAGACCGAACGTCGGCAAGAAGAAGAGATACCAGATCAAACCGACCACGATCGGCGCGATGACCGTCGGAATCATGATCAACGTGAGGATCACGCGCCGTCCACGGAACTCGCGGTTGATCCACAGCGCGATGGCGAGACCGCCACAGAATTCGATGGGAACGACGACGATTACGAACAGGCACGTGTGCCAGACCGCCGTGTAGAATTTTTGGTCGCTGCTGAGAAGTTCCCCGTAGTTCTCGAAGCCGATGAAATCGCCGCGTGCACCGAACGAGACAAGGGAAAGCTCGCGGAAGCTGTCGATAATCGCTGCCGTGGTCGGCGCAACCGCGACAATAGCCAAAAAAACGAGCACAGGGACGAGGCAGACCCAAAGAAACGCCCGTTCGGAATTCAGATCGAACTTGCCTAAGCGCACCTTCGCTGTGTCGCCGCGATCCTGCATCAACTTACCTGATCGAGCCGAGGACGGCTGCCGACAGACATGGAAAAAGAAGCCCAGCCCGAAATCATCGGGCCGGGCAACTCAAAGCGACGATCGCCGCCTAGTTGATGACCTTTTCAAGACGTTCGATGATGTTGTCGACGGCCGTCTGGGCGTCGATCTCGTCAGCACCCGCCGCGCTCAACTCATCCATCATGATGTCCTGCGCCGCGATCAGCGCCGGGTGGTGAGGCAAGGCGTAGAACCAGCCGTTCTCACCGATGACGTTCTGGATCGCCATGTCGCCTTCGATCTGCTTCTCATGCGACCAATCCAGGGCGATGACATCCTTGCGCACGCTCGAAATCCAGCCGAGCGGCGTCGCCCGGGTCTGGACATCCTGCGAGAGCGCCCACTGCATGAGAAGGAAGGATGCCTCAGCATTCGTAGAAGTGGGCGGCACGACGTAGGAGTAGACAAACGGCAGCGTCGCGTGAGTCGCGGGCAGAGCGAAGTAGCCGATGTTGCCCGCCGAGACGCACTCGTTTGCATCTTCGAGGTAGTAGACCGCATCGGGCCAGAAGGTGGTGCTGAAGATGAGGCCCGCGCAGAAATCGCGATACTGCTCGTCCCAAGTGTATTCGCGATAGCTAGGCGGCGCGTACTCGCGCATGTCGAGCAGGAACTGGACCGTATCGACCGCCGCCGAGTTCTTGCCCAGCGCCACGTTGCCCTCTGCATCGAAGATCTCACCGCCGTGCGCCACCAGGTTTGCCCAAGTGAACCAGAACACGGTGAGATGCCGTTTGAACGGCGAGCTTATGCCATAGAAATCCTGTTCCAGGGTCTGCCCGGCCAACGTCTCGCCCGCGTCACGGCGGAAGAACGCGGCGATGTCGCGCCACTTCTCGTAGCTCGGCATCTCCATGATCAGTCCGGGCTCGGGCAGGTCGTAGCCGTACTTTTCCTTGAACGCGGCGCGCTCGCCGGGATCCGCGACGATGTCCTTGCGGATCACGCCGAAGGTGGCGAGAAACTGGAACGGCAGCGCGATGGCCTCGCCCTTGTACATGGAGCTTTGGGCGATCAGTTCGGGCACGAAGTTTTCCCAATCGAAGTTAGGATCCCTGAGGGCTGGATCGTCCAGAAACTTGGACATCGGTGTCGCGAAATTCTGTTCTCCGAATAGAGCCAAGTGATAGGAGAGGACCTGCATCCCGTCGAAGTGTTCGGATTCGGTCAGTTGCTCGGCAACCATTCGTTGCGCGATGGCGAGAAGATCGCCGAATTCGAAGTTGACCGTGATACCGGTAATCTCACTGAACTCCGCCGAAACTTCCTGCAGCGCGTAACAGGGCGGATAACCCTCGCAAATGATATTGATCTCGCTTCCCTTGTAAGGTGCGGCTGCTTCTTCGAGGGACCAGGCCTGCGCCTCCGAGTTCGAAAGGCCGAGTCCCAGGGCCGCAGCGGCACACAGGCCAACGGCGCCCCGGCGTACGAACGCTTTCATCGAGTGCCTCCCATGTCTTGTTGGGCGGGTGCCCTTAGCCGGGCTCCTCCACCTCCGTTGCCGGCGTGCCATTCTTCGGTGCTGGTTGAGCCGACCTGGAGAGCATAGCCGAACGATCAATCGCGTTCATCCAGGAATTCCCGACCCCAACCGCCCACACGTTCCGGACTCGGCGCTTGAGCGGTCTCGTCCCGATGGCCTACCATGCATGGCCCCGCCGTCGAACGGCGGAATGGGAGAGGAAGGCGACTTCCATGAAGCGGGGAGACCTGCGGGCGACTCTCTATACGCTTCTTTATTGTTTCTTGGTTGTCGTGGTGTGCGGTGGGCTGATTGAAGCCGGCGTATCGCATGTCGCGGTTGTTCCGGTCGGCCTATTCGCTCTACCTCTGATCGCGGCCGCACCGTTCCTCTTCCTGCTCAAGGCGCCGAGGGAATAGGCCCAATGCTTCCCCATCTGGCGGTCTTCGGCGTTTCCGTCCCGTTCATTGTCGGTCTGGGACTTTGGAATTCGCGCAAGAATCTCTTTACGCCCGGGGCACTCCGCTTCTGGGGAATCTGCATCTTTGTCACGATGGAATTTATCTACTTCGGTGTTTTTGCATGACCGATGTCAGGCTCCAAAATTTGACCAAGAAATTTGGCGAGGTCATCGCGGTCGACGCAATCGACCTCACCATCAACAGCGGAGAATTGGTTGTGCTGGTCGGGCCGTCCGGCTGCGGCAAGACCACTTCGCTTCGCATGATCGCCGGCCTGGAGGAAGTCACGTCGGGTCAGATTCTCATCGGTGAGCGCGACGTCGCACGGGTTCATGCGAAGGACCGAAACGTCGCCATGGTCTTCCAGTCCTACGCGCTCTATCCCCATATGTCCGTTGCACAGAATCTTGGCTTCGCGCTCAAGCTACGCAAGATGCCGAGGGACGAGATCGATCGCCGCGTTCATGAGGTGGCGACAACCCTTGGCATTGCCGAGGTGCTGCCGCGCAAGCCCAAGACGCTCTCCGGCGGACAGCAGCAGCGCGTCGCCTTGGGCCGTGCCATCATGCGCGATCCTGCGGTGTTTCTGTTCGACGAGCCGCTCTCCAACCTCGATGCCAAACTGCGCACCGCGATGCGGGCCGAGCTGATCAGGCTTCACCATAGGCTCGAGGCGACCATGATCTACGTCACGCACGATCAGGTCGAGGCGATGACCATGGGCGACCGCATCGTGGTGATGAACGAGGGCGAGATACAGCAGTCGGGGACCCCGCTCGAGGTCTATGACGATCCCGACAACGCCTTCGTCGCCGGCTTCATCGGTAGCCCCGCGATGAACCTTTTCGATGGCCGTGTGACGTCCGGCAACGGTGCGTTGTCCGTCGCCGTGGACGGCCTGGCGATATCGCTGCCGGCGAGCCATCCCGCGGGCCGGGCCGGCTCGGTCCAGCTGGGCATCCGGCCCGAGTTTCTCGAGCTCGATCCGCCCGAAGGCTGGGCCACCATCGACGGCCGCCTCGAAGTGGTCGAGCATCTGGGTGCCGAGACCATCGTAGGCCTGTCCACGTCGGGGCCCGAGGTCACCGCGAGGATCAAGCGCAACGATGCGCTTCGTCACGGAACGACGATCAGAATCGGCGCCGATCCGGCGTACGTCCTGGCCTTCGACAGTGCGAGCGGCGACAGGCTGCGCGCCTGAACGGCCTTACACACAGTTACGGCCCCCTTCCAAGAGGGAGTACCGTCCGATGGCACGAAATCCCCGGCACGACATTCTGTTCGAGCCCATTTCGTTCGGCCCCAAGACGATGCGGAACCGCTTCTGGCAGTCGGCCCACTGCTCTGGCTTCGGCTCCGAGCGACCGGGCACGCAGGCCTACTTTCGCGGGATGAAGGCGGAAGGCGGCTGGGGCGTGGTGTGCACCGAGGCGTGCTCTGTCCATCCGGAATCCGACGACTATCCCTTCGATCTCGCGCGGCTCTGGGACGATGGAGACGTCATCAACCTTGGCAAGATGACCGAGGTGGCGCATACGCATGGCGCCTTGGCGGGCGTGCAGCTCTGGTACAACGGCCTGCATTCGCCATCCATGGAAACACGCGAGGTCCCGCTCAGCCCGTCAGGCTTCGCCTCCAACGTGTTCCCCGAGCGCTGCGTTTACGCGGCCGTCGCTGACGGAGACGAGATCAACCGCTTCATCAACATGTACGTGTTGGCCGCTAAGCGCGCCGTCGCTGCCGGCTTCGACTTCGTTGAAGTCTCAGGAGGCGACAGCAGCCTGCCCATGCAATTCCTAGAGAAGCGCTACAACCACCGAACAGACAAGTACGGAGGATCGCTCGAGAACAGGGCGCGGTTTTACATCGAGCTGATGAGCGCCCTGAAGAGCGCAGTCGGCGACGAGATCGCCGTGACGACGCGCTTTGAGACGGACACGGTCAACGGCGACCACAAGATCGATCACCACGATGAGGGAATGCGCTTCGTCGAGATCATGCATCGCGAAGGAGTCGTCGATCTCTGGGCGCTGAAGATCGGCGATTACGAGGAGTGGGGCGAGGACGCCGGCAGTTCGCGGTTCCGCGAGACCAACTGGATGCGTCCCTTCGTCAAGGACGTTAAGGGCCTGGTGGGTGACACGCCCGTCGTTTCCAACGGCCGCTTCACCGATCCCGACGTCATGGTCGATGCCATCAACGCCGGGCAGTGCGACATCATTGGCGCCGCCCGGCCTTCAATCTCGGACCCCTTCCTGCCACACAAGATTTCCGAAGGCCGCCTCGACGACATCCGCGAGTGCATCGGCTGCAACATGTGCGTCTCGGGCATGCAGCAGCAGGCCCTGCTTTGGTGCACCCAGAACGCGACCATCGGCGAGGAGTACCGGCGCGGCTGGCATCCCGAGAATTTCACCACGACTGAGGACAAGAAATCCGTCCTCGTGGTCGGCGCCGGTCCGGCCGGGATGGAGTGTGCGGTCGTGCTCGGCAAGCGGGGCTACGACGTCCACCTCGTCGACAAGGCGGACGAGCTTGGAGGGCACTGGCGGGACGTTGCGCGCTACCCGCGCTGCGCCGAATGGGGCCGCGTGATCACCTACCGAGAGGCACAACTGGCCAAGCTCAGGAACGTGGAGGTTCACCTAGGCGTCGCACCTCTCGGCGTGGACGACGTGCTGCACTACGGCGCCGAGCGCGTGGTTATCGCGACGGGGGCTCACTGGTCGACGACAGGATTCGGGGCCGAGGTTCACGCGGATATGGATGGCGCAGACGCGGACCTGCCCAACGTGCTTACCCCCGAGCAGATCATGGCGGGAAAGACCGTGCCAGGCTCTAGTGCGGTGGTCCTCGATGGCGATGGCCGCTTCACCGGGATCGCCATGGCCGAGTTGCTGGCCGACCAGGGGAAGCAGGTCTCGCTGGTCACCAACATGCACGACATCGTGCAGTACTCGCTCTTCACGATGGAAATGGCGAACAACAAGCGCCTGCTGTACCAGAAGGGTATCCGGACCTACACCAATCACTGGGGGCAGGATTATCGAGACAACGTGCTCACCCTCTTCTATCTGTACCGGGATTCTGCAGCACTAACCGAGCAGGAGCCCGGCAAGTGGGGCCGCACCATGTCCAGCGACCTGGTCCCGCTGGACTGTGACGCGCTCGTGCTGGTGACCACGCGCGTCTCGAACACCGAACTCTACGACGGATTGAAGGCCCGCCGCGACGAGTGGGCGGAGAATGAAATCGGAGACGTGTATCGCATCGGCGACTGCCATGCGCCGAGACACATCACCAACGCGATCTTCGACGGCCATCGCCTTGCTCGCGAGTTCGATTCGCCACATCCCCAGTATCCGCTGCCGTTTATTCGCGAACGCCAGATATGGGGCGCCGAGACCTTTCCGAAGCTGGGCGATGCCCGGCCCACGGTCGAAATCGCATAGCGCGATGTCGCTTCCCAGTTTGGTCGAAGCCGGCGTGCTGTGAAGCGCCTAACTGGGGTTTTCTGGCCCGTCGGGCTGTGTGGACGGACCTCGATGCAATCCGTTCGCCACGCTTCGCACCTGGATCGCGCATCCTCAAGGCTCAGGAGCCAAGACTCATTCAGCCACTCTGCCTGGCCGGCATCCCCTTCACCAGCGCCCCCCATGTCGCAGCGAACCTCTCGTATCGCCGGCGTGCGAGCGTATTCACGTCCTGCACGCTTCCTGCGCCGGGGACGCCCCGACTTTCGTCAAGCGCGTCGGTGACAAGCATCGCCGTTCTCCACAACCGCCATGGTGTTGTCCGGCGCGTGGGTTGCACGCCGATCGGCGCGATAAGCTATTGATGTACTTCGATACTGTGGGGTCAGAATTGCACTCCGAACAACACCCCGGCGCGAGCAGATCCGACACCCGAAACGCCGACCGGCCCGACCCCACCCGCAAAAACGGATCCTCGCAGGCAACGCTGGTCCAGCCTCGCCGTATGCTGCGCAGCACGCCATCATCTCCCGTGTAATGCACCAACTCCACTCCTATCACCGACTTGATCTCGACCAGTGGGAACTCACGGCCGTGAAGCGGATGAAACGGGTGCGTCACCCGGACGAGCTGTCGCTCGACGCATCCGAGGGGTGCAGTTGAGTGTCCAGTCCCATTGTGGCCTCGATGGCCTTTCCGATGCGCTCGGCGGCGGCCTGCAGTCTTCCTCGCCTACTACCGTGTGCCGCCCAAATCTTCGACAGACTGTTGTTCGGCACCCAACTTTGACCCCACGGTGTCACGTAAAATCAACAAGTAAGCAGGCCGATTGGCGTCCAATCTACGCGCCGATCAACGGCTACAAACCCCAGGGTGAGCGCACGATGGGTATTGGTTTCCGGAGTATCAGCCGTATAAGCTTGCCAAGCGCGCCCACCTGTTGCCACCCGGCGTGCGGGTATCAATGTGGGGATGGAGGAAGCGTCCACCGGGAATATGTCGTGAATACAGTTAGTTGTATACTACTCATGGTGGTCGGCCTCGCCATACACCGCCGCCCAATTTCGCCTTGCCCGCGACCGGGTGGTCTTTAAGGAACCTCTGATTTATCAGGGGTTCCCGTGGCACAGGGATGTGCCACCATTTTCGGTGGCTGTAAGTCACTGAAAATGTGAGCAAAGCGGAAAGCGCGCTTCCGCCTTGCGCGTCTGAGAAATGCAGGAGGCACTTATTCAGACCTTCCTTAACCGCCGCCGGGCGCGCCGCCGAACGCTGAGAGGACGAATCGATGGAACTGTACGAGGCCATGCGCACGACCTTCGCGTGCCGCGACTTTACCGACGATCACCTGCCCGACGAGGTGATCTACGAGATGATCGAGAACGCCCGCTTCTCGCCGAGCGGGGGCAACCGCCAGGGCAACCGGGTCATCATCGTGCGCGACATGGCGACCAGGCAGCGGCTTTCGGACCTGACGATACCGGTCGCCAAGCGCTACCGCGCCCAGATTGATGCGGGCGAAAGTCCTTGGAGCGCCTGGGTTCCGACCAAGCTCACGCCCGAGCAGATCGAGGCGACTTCGGCGCCGGCCATGCTGACGGAGCCGCTGATCAAGTCCTCGGTCGTGCTGGTGGTCTGCGTCGACCTCAAGGTGGTCGCCGCAACCGATCAGTATCTGGACCGCGTCGGCGTGATCGGCGGGGCCTCGATCTATCCCTTCGCCTGGAGCCTGCTGCTGGCGGCCCGGCAGAACGGGTTCGGCGGCACGATCACAACCCTCCCCATTGCCCACGAGCCCGAGATCAAGACGCTGCTCAACATCCCGGAGGATCACGCGGTCTGCGCGGTCATGCCCTTCGGGCGCCCGGTCAAGCAGCTCACCAAGCTGAGGCGCCGTCCGGTGGAGGAGATCGCGACCCGCGAGCGTTTCGACGGCGAGGTATTCACGCAGAATTGATGCGCGCCTGGGGCGTCGGTACCACGCCCCGGCAGAGACGACGAGACCCCGCCAGGGTCACCCTGCGGGGTCTCGCGCCTTTCGGCGGACCGCTCATTCCGGCGGCCCCGAAACTGGCTCCCCGGGCCGGACTCGAACCAGCGACCCAGCGGTTAACAGCCGCTTGCTCTACCAACTGAGCTACCGGGGATCATCGATCGCCGTTTGGCCGCTCACCTCTTGGCTGAACGTCTAATTGCGCGCCCTATATAGCATCAAGCCGGCCGCCATTCCAGATTCCACCGCCTCGGCGGTACCGCCGGCGGGGGCCGGTTGCACCGCTGGCTGAATCGTGGCAAGTCTCGGCCGCATGTGGGCGCATAGCTCAGTTGGTAGAGCAGCTGACTCTTAATCAGCGGGTCCTAGGTTCGAGTCCTAGTGCGCCCACCAATCCTTTCAATGGGTTAGGTGGCTTACCCGCAACCGCCGAAACTGCTGTGTCACCGGGATGTCACCGCAGCGCCCCAGGCTCGTGCTCCGGGCGCCCCATGAGTTGAAGCGGATGGGGCGCCGGCTGTCGGGCGCAAACCGGCGCCCCCTATGCCTCGGGTCAAGACACACTCCAGCGGCGGTCTTGTCCGTTGGATGGACAAAATGCCATTTCGCCTTGATAGCCCCTGCAAGGCCCGGCATCTGCTTATCATCGCAATTGAAATGACAGTCAGTCTCATTACTGCGATTTTTGCCAGAATTTACGCTAGTCATTCCTATTGAGAAGAATAATGAGAATGGATTTCAGAGAGAAAACCAGTATATTTTGAGCATACGTTGGAATTAAATCAGTGAGACACGCTTTAATGCTTGCCATTATCTGACTTTTGTACTATTGCTTTAGATAATGCTGGCTTAGTGATCATTAGTGGACCATGGAACAACCTATCGTCGGCAGCCACCGCCCCCGGACGGGTTGGAACGAGTGGAGGAGATTATGAAGGGCGACCCCAAGGTCATCGAGTGTCTCAATGCGGTGCTCAAGAACGAGCTGACCGCGATCAACCAGTATTTCCTGCACTCGCGGATGCTCCGGAACTGGGGCGTCTCCAAGCTCGCGAAATACGAGTACGACCAATCCATTGACGAGATGAAGCACGCGGACGAGATCATCGAGCGTGTCCTGTTCCTCGAGGGCCTGCCCAATCTTCAGGATCTCGGCAAGCTCATGATCGGCGAGGACGTAAAGGAAATCCTCGACTGCGACCTCGCCCTCGAGAACATGGCGATCCCCACCCTGCGGGAGGGAATCGCGCATTGCGAGCAAGTCGACGACTACGTGACCCGGCACCTCCTGCGCGAGATCCTGGAGAGCGAGGAGGAGCACGTCGACTGGCTGGAGACGCAGTACGAGCTGATCAAGCGGATGGGCCTGGAAAATTACGTGCAGCTACAGAGCGAACCGGCCGACGACTGACGCCGACGATACCAGGCGGCAAGACCGGGGGACGGCTACTCGGCGGCAGCCGAATCTCCAGCACGCACATCATCGGAAGCTGCCTCTTCGACGGGGCGCGTATCTTGCGCTTCGTGGGCGGGACTCTCACCCCTGATCATGTCGCGAAGGGCGCGCGCTGCCTGGACGATATCCGCCGGCTTCAGCGCGGCCCAGGCGTGCATTAGGGGTGCGCGCCCTCGCCGACGGCCCGCTCCCTGATGGGTGCCGCCGGGCTGCCGTGCGGCCGGTCTTCGTGGATCCTGTCGATCAAGCCCTGGGCGAAGCTCAGGCAGCGCCCGCACTGGGGCCCGTTGCCGAGTTCCTGGTACGCCTTCTTCGCGCACCGGACACCGTTCTGCGCCACGGCGCGGATCTCGGCGTCCCGATAGGCGTTGCAAACGCACACGTACATGGCGGCACTCCGCTCTACGCCCCAATATTGAAGAGAATGCGAACGAGTGTCAATGAGAATTCGTGTCAGGTGCGTTCTCAGCGCTCACGTCCGCCGGGACACCGACGCGGCGACCAGGTGATTGTCCCAGCGGGCGGCTTCGAGGCCACCGACAGCGAGCGGTCGTGTCGTACCCGAGCGTGCATCGATGACGACCACGCCGCCCAGCCCGCTGCTGGCCAGAAACTCATCAGGAAGCAAGCCAGGTGCGATGCCGCAGCCGTCCGAGACCCCGGTGGATGACTGGTAGCGGCCCGTGCCGACATCCCAGAACGTCACGAGATTGCCGCGCGGTGCGGAGACGGCGATGATCAGACCGCTCGGGTCGAAACAGACGCTGCCGCAGTAGTTTTGCATCGCGCGGAGGAGGCTGAGCGGCCCTTGCAGAAGGCGCAGCGGGCCTTCCCCGCGCTGCAGGGCAACCAGAGGGACGCGGTCGTGCGCCGGGCCCTCGTACTGCATGGCGACCGCGACCGTATCGTCCGGGGCCACAGCCAGATGGCGGATGCTGAGCCGATGCAGGACGGGGTCGAGCGTCAGTTCCCGCCGAAGCGCGCCGCTCCGCCTGTCCACGAAACAGAGCGACGGCGCCATGGTCGGCAGGTTGAGCTTGACGCGAGGCAGGTCGGGGTGGGTCGCGATGCCGCCGTTGGCGACGACCAGTGTCTCGCCGTCGGAGAGCAACGCGATCTCGTGCGGTCCGATGCCGTGGGAGGGAAGCTCGCCCAGGCGCTTGTACCCGCGCTCCGCGTCGTAGATGCCGATGACGCCGCGTTCGCCCTCGAAATCGTTCTCGGTGACGTAGAGCAGCCGCCCGTCCGGGCTGAAGACGCCGTGCCCATAGAGATGTCGGTCGGTAGGCGCTTCCACTCGTCGGGCGACGGTGCCCTGCACGAGGTCCAGGATTAGCGCGAAACGGCCGGGCCGCCTGGCGAAATGCACGGCAGCGCTTCCGTCGGGGCGGACCGCGAACGAATGACCCCGCCCCGGCAGCGGCAAATCGAAGACGCGGGCGCCCTCCGCCGCGATACCGCTGACCCGGTAGCCGCCGGTGGCGTCGGCGCGAGCGCTGAGATAGAGCGGGGTGCCGGGCGTGGCGGCCTCCGCGCGGAACGGCGCTGGCAGCAACGAGCCGGCGACCCCGCCGGCGAGCAGCAGAAGCGCCGCCCTGCGTTCAATCTCCATCGAGGGCATTGAATCCGACGGCGAGCCCAAGCGCGGGCGCCAAGCGATCCCGCACGATCTGTTTCAGCGCCCGCATCTGCTTGGCGAGCTTTTGGACCAGCGGGCGGCGCGCGGGGTCGGTCGCAGCCTGCTCCACAGGGCCTTCGATTGACTGTGCCGTGGCGAGCGTGAGGCGGAACGCCTTCCGCATCAGGCGGTTGAGCTTGGGATCGGCAACGGCGGTGAGCTCGCCGAGACCGGCGCTGCCCTCGCCGAGATAGAGCGCCTGCAATGCCTCCAAGGTGACGGCGATGTTGTGCTGCGACCGCCCGCTCAGGCGGGATTCCGCCAGCACCGGACGGACGGATTGCGCGCTGTCGCCGATGACCGGCTTGAGGTTGATGTCGTAGATCAGTTGCAAGCTGTCGTGGAGCCCCTGGAAGAAAGCCAAGGTGGCGGTGGCATGATCCTCGAAATGCGGATTGTCGGGCCCCGGAGTCGACATCAGTTTGGCGAAGGCGTCGTCGCCCTCCCGCCACTCCGCCAGAATTGCCGTCGCCATGGTACGCATGTTCGCTGCCAGAGCCACGAGCAGCCCGCAGCCCCTGGCGTCGGCGCCGAGGTAGCGGCCGTCGTAGAGCAGCACTTCGGCGGCCAGCAGGCCCTGAACCGCCACATTGGCACGCCCGATGCGCGCGGCGAGCGCGGCGTCGTCTTCGCCGGCGGCGACAAGCTCGGCGACAGCCTCGCCCACCTTGTTCCGTGCCTGGGGCCAGAAATAGAAGCGAAAGCCGCGCATCCGGGAGTCGACCGGACCGAAGCGCAGGTGCTGAACGCCCATCCACGTGTCCATCGCATCGTGAAAGGCGGCGCGGAGCCGCTCTTGATCCGCGTCGCTCCCTCCGGCACAAAACGCCTCCGCAGCTCCGGCGAAGGCGTCCGTTGCCGTTGCCAGGCGCTCGTAGCGAAGCAGCGCGTGGGTTTCCACCAGGGCGGCATTCACGCGGCCGTAGTCGGCCGGGGCGATCTCCTGCGCACGCATTGCGGACGTCGCGCCCACGAGGATCAGACCGGCGAGTGCGAGCGACAGGAAGAGGCGAGTCATGTCGTTGGACCTGTTGTCAAAGCGAGCGCAGGAAGGCGAGCAAGGCCGCCCGCTCCTCGCGCGTCATGGCGACGACGTGCTGTTTCGCCGCCTCCGCCTCGCCGCCGTGCCAGAGGATCGCTTCGAGCAGGTTGCGTGCGCGGCCGTCGTGCAGAAAGAACGTGTGGCCGCTTACCGTCTCCGTGAGCCCGATGCCCCAGAGCGGCGGCGTGCGCCATTCGCGGCTGCTGGCCTCGCCCTCGGGCCGGCCGTCGGCGAGCCCTTCCCCCATGTCGTGAAGCAGGAGGTCGGAGTAGGGCCAGATGAGCTGGAAGGACTGCTCCTCTCCGATGGAGTCCCGACGCGTCACGAATTTGGGCGTGTGGCAGCCGATGCAGTTGGCGTCGTAGAAGAGGCGCTTGCCTTCGAGCACCTGCGGATCGCCGATGTCGCGCCGCGCGGGCACGCCGAGATTGCGCGTGTAGAAGGTGAGCAGGTCGAAGAGGGCGGCGCTCGCCTCGACCGTGTGCTCTGCCGAGGCGCCGCCGTGCGGCGCGCGCCGGCACGCCTCCTGCGCCGTCGTGCAGTCGCCGTGGGGGGGCGGGTAGAGCGGCGTCGAGATTCCCACATCGCCGCGAAAGGCCGCCGCCGCCTGCTGTGAGACGGTGGGCTGCCCCGCCTTCCAGCCGAAGCGGCCGAGCATGGGCCGGTCATGCTCGTCGCTCCACACCAGGTTCGCCCGCCCGGAGATGCCGTCACCGTCGCGGTCGTCCGGATCGGTGCCGGCAAGGATGTCGGCGTCCGATATCGCTTCGAGCAGGCCCATGCCAATGACCGGCGGCGCGACACGGGGCGACAGCATGGCTTCGGGGTGAAGCGGCCCATAGTGCAGGCCCGAGATGCCATAGGTGGGCTTGCGGAGATCGACCACCTCGCCGTCTGCCAGCGCGATCAGCATCTCCTCGTAGGCGATCGTTACATCGCCTTCAGCCAGAATCCCCTGTGTCGAGAAGTTCTGAAGCTGGCCGCCGTAGGTGGGCTCGGGAATGGTGGCCTGCCGGTGCTCCCGCAAGGCCGCGCGCTCGGACTCAGTCTGCGGCGGGATCGAGAGCCGCACGAGCATGGTTTCGGCCCGCTCGCCGGCCGCAGGCGGGCGGCCGCGACCATCCTTCAGGTGGCACCGCTGACAGGCGCGCGCATTGAAGAGCGGGCCGAGGCCGTCCGACGAGGTGGTCGAGCTTGGCGCCGACACCCAGATTTTTCTGAAGATGCCGTTGCCGACCCTGAAGTCGCGCTGGAGTTTGAAAGGCATATTGGCGGAGGGGTGCGAAAACGCGTCCCGATTCAGCCGCTTGAACACCGTCGCCGCGCCCGCCGGCCTGCGCTCGTAGGGCTCGGCCTTGGAGAAATTCTGCGTGGGCTGCGTGACCGCCGCGATGCGCGCCCGCTCGTCCTTCGGTTCCGCTGCCGGCAGGGCGTGAGCCACGGCCACGAGCACGACCGCGCCGGCGAGCACCCGCGTCGCGGGCCGGGCCGCTCTCGCAATCTGGGCGCGGCCGACGCCTAGCTCGGTGCTGAAACGATTTGAGAATAACACTGAGAATCTTTCGCAATTAGGTTGACGAGCATTCTAGGAACGATTATCAGTCGCAGGATAAGGCTGTCAACGCCGCCACGCGTGGGAGGATAGCCGCGCGAGGGGTATCGCATCCCTCGGCGGTAGGTCGGTTCGCTGCCGGCCAGCGTTGGCAACACCGCGCTAGCTGCAGCAAAGGGGACGACCGATGAAGCGTATAGGTTTGACAGGATTGGGCGTGGCGACCGTCGCGGCGCTCGCTTGGAACGCGCCGGCGATGGCGGACGACATGGTCGAGGACAAGCTCGCGACCATGGAACAGCGCATCGAGTACCTGGAGGATCGTATTGCCTCTCAGGACCAGATGATCGTCGAGAAAGAAGGCGAGATGGCTGCTCTCTCCGACGGCTGGTTCAACAGCGTAGAGATCGGCGGCGCCATCGAGCTCCTGTTGGTTGGCGAGAGCCCGGCCGAGGGTGACAGCAGTACAACGGGGAGCGTGGACACGGCAGAGCTCGCCATTGCGGCTGCGATCAACGACGAGTGGGGCGGCGAGATCGTCGTGGAGAACGACGAGGGCACAATTGCGCTCGCCGACGCGTTCCTGACTTACGAGCCGGCGAGTGGCGGACTTTCCGCCGCGATGGGCCAGCAGGGTGTGCCCTTCGGCGTCTACGACACCAACCTGATTACCGATCCGCTCACGAAGGACCTCGGTGACACAGATGGGGTGTCGCTGGTGCTCGGCGGCGAGGCCGGCCAGTTGAACTGGAACCTCTTTGCCCTCCAACCCGAGGAGGGTGAAATCGCCGAGAATTATGGCGCCGCCGTCGGCTTCGCCGTGGAGGGCGACGGGACGGAGTTCGGCCTCGACGTGTCGTGGATCACCGGCATCGGCAATGAAATTGACGTCCAGGGCATGGCTGTCAGCGCTCGCGGCAGTCTCGGCCCCGCGTCGGCACTGGTCGAGTACGTGACCACCCTCGAAACGCCGGAGGACGGGGCAACACCGACGGCCTGGAGTGCCGAGATTGCCTACGGTTTCGACTTGATGGGCAGGGAAGCAACCCTCGCCATCGGGGGAGGCGGAACGGATGACGGCGAGGCCGCAGAGCTGGCGGAGACACTCATGCTTCTCGGGATCTCCGTGGGCGTCTGGGATGGCGTCGGGATCGGCCTCGAATGGTCGCAGAGCGAAGCCTACGGCGCGGACGACGCCGACGCCGCCGTTACCGTACTGCTCGCGGCCGAGTTCTAGAGCATTGAAGAAGGAGTACTGACGATGAAAGCACTCATGGCCGCACTGGCGCTCGTGGCGTTGCCGGCGACCGCCTTCGCCGCGACGTCCGAGAGCGACGTGCTCTCGCACTACGCCGATCTGGCGCATGCGAAGTACGAGGACTCGCTGATCTCGGCTCGCACTCTGCAGGGCGCGGTGAACCAGTTCATCGCCGAGCCCACCGAGGCGAACCTCGCCAGTGCAAAGGAGGCGTGGCTCGCGGCTCGCGTCCCCTACCAGCAGAGCGAGGTCTACCGCTTCGGCAACGCCATCGTCGACGACTGGGAGGGCAAGGTGAACGCCTGGCCTCTCGACGAGGGCCTCCTCGACTACGTCGCGGCGAGCTACGGCGGGATGTCGGAGGAGAACCCCGGCTATCGCGCCAACGTCATCGCCAGCCCGAGCTTCACCTTCTCGGGCGAGACGATCGATGCCAGCAGCATCACCAAGGAGCTGCTCGCCGATACGCTGCACGAGCTCGGCGGCGTCGAGGCCAACGTGGCGACGGGCTACCACGCCATCGAGTTCCTGCTCTGGGGCCAGGACCTGAACGGCACCGGCCCCGGCGCAGGCGCGCGGCCCGCCAGCGACTTCGACCCGGCCAACTGCTCTTGGGGCAACTGCGACCGTCGCGCCGCTTATCTGCAGACGGCCACCGATCTGCTGATCGATGACCTCGAATGGATCACGGCGCAGTGGGCACCCGGCGGCGAGGCCCGCGAGGGGCCGGTCGGCGGGGATGCCTCCCAGGGGCTCGCCACCATCTTTACCGGCATGGGCAGCCTCTCCTACGGCGAGCTCGCGGGCGAGCGCATGCAGCTCGGCCTGCTGCTCCACGACCCGGAGGAGGAGCACGACTGCTTCAGTGACAACACCCACGCCTCGCACTACTACGACGCTCTCGGCATCCAGAACATCTATCTGGGCACTTACGAGCGCATCGACGGCTCGGTGGTGCAGGGCCCAAGCGTCTCGGACCTGGTCGCGGCGGCATCGCCCGATGCCGATGCAGCGCTTCGCGCACGGCTCGACGCCACCATGGCGGCGATGGGCGAGGTCGTGGCTGCGGCCGAGGGCGGCGAGGCCTACGACCAGCAAATCGGCGAGGGCAACCCGGCGGGCAACGCGCGGGTGCAGGCGGCGATCGATGCGCTGACGGCGCAGACGAGCGCGATCGAAGGCGCGGTCGCGGCGCTCAACCTTGCCGCGATCGACTTCGAGGGCTCGGACAGCCTCGACGATCCCGAGGCCGTGTTCGAGTAAGCGCTTTCCCGGCGGTCTGCTGAGCAGAGCAGCACGGCAGACCGGGGCCGCCCCGCTCAACCCCCTGCGGGGCGGCCCCCAAGCCGGTCCATCCGCTCTATTGCCGCAGGCGGCGAGCACCGCCTCGGCGATGACCGGACTGCACAATAATGGACAATCCCGCCATGTGCGAACCCTGCATTGCCCCGTCCCCATCGGCGCAAGGGCAACGCCGCAAGCTGTGGGAGATCCGGCCGGACCTGCATTGCAGCATTCTCGGAACCTGCCTCAGCTATGCCGACCTGCTCAAGATCGGCCGCAAGGCCGGATTCGTGCCCGCAGAGCAGGCGACCGAGTACGATGTGCACAACTACTTCGTGCACCGGGCTGAGGAGCCGGACCGGCTCGCGCGGCTGATGCACAAGGCGCTCGATGCCAAGTACCGGGCCGCCATTCACACCTCCCAGATGGCGCGGTGCGAGGAGAGCCTGGATGCGTTCTGGTCCCGCGCCGTCGACAAGGGCGACATCCCCGGACCCTACTGGGCGTTGGTGACGCACCCGCTCGTGACGGACCGGTTGATCGTCCGGGCCTTCGGCGACGTGCACATGCTCTCGCACCTGACCGGCTCAGCCAATCGGGCCAATGCGAAGAGGCTGCAAAGCCTGGAGACCGCACTCGCCGAGGCCAAGCGCAATCTCGCGGCTCAGGCCGCCGAGCACAGGCAGACGGCGGCACGGCATGTGGACGAAAGGGCGGCCTTGGAGAGCCGGCTCAGAGCTGCCGAAGCGGCCGGCGAGGCGCTCGCGGCAGCTGAGACCCGGCTCCGCGAATACGAGAGCGGCGAGGCGCACAGCACCCTGGAGCGCACCAACGAGACGCTTGCGGCGGAGTTGGAAGACGCACGGCGGGAGGGCGAGAGGGCGCGGCACCGCTGCGACAACCTGGAGCGGGAGCTGTCGGAGCTACGGCCCGCCTACCGGGAGGCGGCTGCCAGCCTTGAAGCTCTCCGCGACGAATGTGCGGCGCTGGAGACGTTGGTAAGGGCGGACGTCGACGGAGAGACCACCCTGGCACAAGCGGAAACACCCGCAATCGACCTCTGCGGCCGCCGCATCGCCTACGTCGGCGGAAGAGCCAACGCGGTCGGCCGCTTCCGTGCTGTGGTTGAGAGCCTGAACGGCCGTTTCAGCCACCACGACGGCGGGGTCGACGACAACATCGGGCGCCTGGGCGGCGTGCTCAGCCAGGCGGACGTGGTGCTCTGCCCCGTCGATTGCGTCGGCCACGGCGCCTGCCTCAAGGCCAAGGCGCTCTGCAAGCAAGCCGCCAAGCCTTTCGTGCCGCTCCGCACCGCCGGCCTGTCGTCATTCGTGGCTGGGCTGCATGAGGCCGTGGGGCGGGACGATCAGACGTATCGATGACGACCCCGCTTCGGCCGCCGCCGATGACGGCGTAGCGGCGGACGTGGACGGCATCGCGTTCGTTTCCTGACCCGCATATCCGGCTGCCGGATTGGTGGCGGCACCCGCCCTGCATCCGCAGCAATGGCCCACGCTTGGGCGCGAACCGACGCCTGGCTCCTCAGCCTCCGCGTTCGTCAGCGCCGAGCAGGTTTCGGGGCACCTCGCCGTCCAGCCATCGGCGCACGTTGCGTGCGCCCTGGCGCATCGCCTCAACCTGCGCGCCCGCCACGCTCGCCGAGTTATGTGGCGCGGCGATCACGTTGGGCAGGTCGAGGAACGGGTGTTCGATGCGGAACACGCCATGCCGCACCGGCTCGATCCACCACGATTCAAGGCACGCGAAGAACCGCTCGTTTTCGACCAGGTGGCGATAGAGCGCGTCCTGGTCGATGATCTCGCCGCGCGCGACATTGACCAGGATCGCGTCCTCCTTCATCCAGCCGAGCTCGCGCGCGCCGATCAGCCCCGCCGTCGCGCCGGTCAGCGACATCGAGACGACGACGACATCGGCGCGGCGGAGCACATCTTCCAGCGCCGCCACGGTGCCGATGAACGCCACCTCCTCATCGGTCTCGCCGCTGCGGTTGATGGCGTGGATTTCTGCACCCAGCGCCCGGAACAGCTGGGCTGCGGCGCGCCCGGCGCCGCCGAAGCCGAGGATCGCGCAAGCGGCTCCCCTGAGCGTCTTGTTGTCGACGAACTGGTTGAACCGCCCTTCCCGCATCTCCTGGTGCTCGACTGGCAGGCGCTTGACCGCGGCCAGCGTGATGGCCAGCACGAACTCCGCCATCGGGCCGGCGTAGGCGCCCGCGTTCGAGGCAATGGGCAGATCGCGCGGAAAGAGATGCAGCGGCACGTGATCGACGCCTGCGGTCAAGAGCTGCACGAAGCCGAGCGACGTCATCGCTGCGACATCGTCGGCCGTGATCTCGATCCGGGGATTCAGGGCGATCAGCACACGCGCCCGCGCCCGCGCCGCGTCCCAGCTCTCAGGCGAGAGATCGGGTTTGAAAAGCAATTCGGATTGGGAGCCGAGCTGCTGGCGATAGGCGGCGCGCGCCTCCGGCGGCGGGTCGTGGGTGACGAGAATGCAGGGAGGAGTCGTGATCATCCGGGAAATGCCAACGAGCGGATGGGTGCGCTAGGGATGTATAGCAGACCGCCCGCGTCAGGGCTCGCTTGAGTACGTTTAGCGGCCGCGAAGGACGTCGGCAGGCGTGGTCACGGGGCGCTGCGGGCAGGTGAGGCGCCGGGCGCATGTCAATTAACCAAAAGGGGCCAATCGTTGACTTATAGTTCATATGGGAATACCTGAATTGAATGATCGACCTGGATACCAAGCAGCTTCATTCGTTCCTGCGTCTTGTGGAGACCGGCAGCTTCTCCAAGGCTGCCCGGCAGATCGGCTGCTCGCAGGCCACGATGTCGGTTCGGATCCAAAAGCTGGAGGAAGCATTCGGCGCCCTGCTGTTCGAACGGGGCCATCACGAGGTGAGCCTGACGGCGGAAGGGCGTGATCTGCTACCCGACATCCGTTCGCTCATCGATCTGCAGGACCGAATGGCGCGGCGTTTGCAGTCCAAACGGGTCATCGGCGAGGTCAGACTCGGCATTGCCGAGGGCTTCGAGACGGCGCTTCTGCCGGAGCTTCTCGGCTACATGCTGCGAAACCACGCCGCTGCCGAGCTCGACATCCATTGCCTGCCGAGCTGGCGGCTGCAGCAGATGACCGAGGCCCATTCGCTGGATCTCGCCGTCGTCATGTTGACCGAGAAGGCGCTGGCGGAAGCGGTGCTGAGTCGCCCACGGCTTCATTGGGTGTGTGCGCCCGGCTTCGCGCTCGACCCGTCGATGCCGGTCCCGGTCGCCTGGAATACGGACAACTGCTTCCTGCAGGCCGCGGCGGCGACTGCGTTTGAGGATCGGGGTATCGCCTATCGCGAGGTGCTGCGCAGCGCCGACCCGCGGATCGTCCAGGCTGCGGTCGAAGCCGGAATGGGCGTCACCGTCATGGCCGAGGGGACCATACCCAGGCCATTGAGCGTGATGTCCGTGCCCTCGACCCTGCCGCCGCTGGGCAGGGGCAGCATCCAGTTGCTGGAGGGGCCGGCCCCTCATTCCGAGGCCGTCATAACGGTCAAGCGACAGATCGAGCGCGCGTACAGGGAGGCCGAAGCAGCGGCCGCCTGACGGGCGCCGCGCGGGAATACCCGCCTCCCCTCCTCTCTCGGGTTTGCACGCCACGATGTGCCCAGCGTCGCGTCTGGACGCGTGACGCCGCGTACCCTTGCCCGCATATCTCACCATGGTCATGGTCTGCGCGGCGCATTCAGGGCGAGAGGGCAGGAGCGCCGTGCAGCGCGATGCGGGCACATCGGGCAAACGGCGCGACGCACCCTGTCGCCCTGAAGGCGCCGCCCTTCGGGTCGCGCCCAGGCGCCCGCCCGCGGCGTTGCGGGCCTCAACCGTATTCCCCGATACGCTTTTCGGCCCGCTCCTGGCGGATCGAACGCCTAGTGCGCGACGCAGGCCGTGACCATGGTGAGAAATGCGGGCTAGACGACCCGCACCTTATCGCCTCTCTTCACCGTGCCGCCCTGGATGACGAAGCCGTAGACACCCGCGCAGGGAAGCGTCTCGCCGTCCAGCACGGGGACGGGGAGCGTGTTGTGCTCGACCAGGGCGCGGAGAACTTGCGGGTCCTTCTCCAAGCTCTCCTGCGCCAGCGTGGGCACGGAGCAGCGCGGCGTCGGGTCGGAGATGCGGAGCCGCACCTCGTCGCCGATGGTGAGCTCGCGGCCGACCCAGTCGTTCTCGACGAAACCCGTCTGGCCGTCGGGAGTCGCGATCGTCACATTGGGGCGAAAGCGGCGGGCACTGAACTGGGAGTCGGGGCGGAGCTCGGCAAGGCGCGCCATCGTCGCCGTGGTGATCAGATGCAGCGCCGCGTAGTCGGAGAACCGGCCGGCCATCATCAGCTCACCTATATCGACGATGACCTCATCGGCGGCGAGCGGGTCGAGGCGTTCGAGGCTGGGCGCCTCCGGGCGCTCCGTCGTGAGCGTGACCGGCCGTCCCAGGGTCTCGGAAAGGCGCGCATCGGGGTCGCCGCCGTCGCTCGAAATCGCTGTGCCGTCGGGCCAGACGATGCTTACCGGGGGGAGCACTTCGCCGAGCTTCGGCGGCTCGACGAAATCGGCGGCAAGCGCCATCAGACCGGCCCACTTCTTGGGCGTCTTGGCGCTCCCCACCCGGCCGCTGGCCTTGTCGATCACGGCATAGCCCCGGTCGCCCAGGATGCCGCCCTCGGTGATCAACGCCTCGTCAAGCTTGGTGCCGGCCATGGACTTGATCGGATAGCGCCAGAGCGCCTTGACGGTGCCGCCGTTCGTTCCCTGCGATGCCATGATCGCCCTTTCTTTGCTGCCAGTGAGTCGTCGTTCGGTAGTGCCCACATCATGGGCCGAGGAGGTCGCGGCTGCGGTGCCAGTCCTCGATCGACTGGTCCGGGTACTCGGGAAAGTGCGGGTCCCGCTTGCCCGACGGAATCCTGACCCAGCCCGGCGCGTAGTCCACCATGATATGGCAGCGCTCGGGCAGTACCGGCAGCGGCGTGTCGATGGCCGACGCGAAGGGATGGATCAGCTCCGGCCAGCGCGGGTCCCAGACCCAGAGCGCGCTGCCGCAGCGGCCGCAGAAGCGCCGCTCCGCCGGGCTCTCGCTATCGTCCTCGAGCCGCGCCCGATAGACCTTCAGCGAGCGCTTGCCCGTGACGCTCAGCGTCTCCGCCTCGCCGCCGAGATTGATGGCGTAGCCGCCACCACCAGCGGTCTTCCGGCAGATCGAGCAGTAGCAATGCATGTATGGAAGCGGCGTCCTCGACCGGAGCGAAAACCGCACCGCGCGGCAGTGGCACGAGCCTTCCAGCAGCATAGGTTCCTCTTCCTGTTTGCGCTCTCGCGGGCGCTACATGGCCTTGGAGAAGTCTCCGGTGGCCGGGTTCATGGTCCAGAGTTCACCGTGGGCGATGTCGAACCAGGCACCATGCAGGCTGAGACGGTTCCGGTCCTCCAGGATCGAGACGCACGGGAACGTCCGAAGGTTCGCGATCGAGTGACGGATGGAAGCGCGCTCAAGAGCGGTTTGCCGCTCGGCATCGGACATCGGGCCGCCGGCTTCGATCTCGCTTGCGGCGGGGCCGAGCAGCTTCATCCACTTACCGATGAAATCGCCCGGAGAGAGCGGTTCCGCCGCCGGATGCAGGACCGCACTGATACCGCCGCAGCGCCCATGGCCGAGCACCACGATGTGCCGGACCTTCAGGCTCTGCACGGCGAACTCGAGCGCGGCCGAGGTACTGTCGTAGGCGCCGTCCGGCTCATAAGGCGGCACCAGATTGGCGACATTGCGGACGACGAAGATCTCGCCCGGTGCCGCGTTGAAGATGGTCTCCGGCGCCGACCGGGAGTCGCAGCAGGCGACGATCATGACCTCGGGTTTCTGCCCGTCCTCGGCGAGCGAGCGGTAGCGGGCGTGCTCCCGGGCGTAGCGGTCGTTCTTGAACGATTGGTAGCCGTGCAGCAGCGAATGCGGGAATTCGGTCATCGGAAGCCCGTCGTACTCGTCAGCGCGTGGTCGGCCGGCGGGCAGTCATGGGTGCGCCGTGCCGATGACGACCCTGCCGGCAATTACAGGCTAACGCCACTCTATTTCATGGACCGATCAACGTGCTCTGAGCGCGAGCGCGGGATCAGCATGCGGATCAGCGTCGATCCCTTGTCGATGAAGGTGTGCTTGAGGGCCGCAATGGCGTGGATGCCGACCAGGGCGATGCCGCCGTAGGCCAGGTAGTAGTGGAGGTCGATGGTGAGGTCGCGGGTCCCGGCCGTGACGTCGAAGAACGCGGGCACCTCGAAGAGCCCGAACATGTCGATGCCCGCACCCTCGGAGGTCGAGATCAGGTAGCCGGTGACCGGCAGCACGACCAGGAGCGCACTGAGAATCCAGTGCGTGGCGGTGGCGCCGGCGCGTTCGTAAGCGCGTACCTCCGGCCCGTAGCCGGGTTTGCGATCGACCAGCTTCCAGCCGAACTTGGCCAGCGCGAGCGCCAGCACCACGATTCCGATGGCCTTATGGAGCGCGAGGGAATCGTTGTACCAGGGATCGTAATAGGTGAGGCCCACCATCCAGGCGCCGAGCCCGACGAGGCCCGTGAAGACGATGGCGATGGACCAGTGAAAGCCGATGGCGACGAGCCCGTAATGGTCTCGACCGCTTCGCCACATGACCGCTCCCTACGGAAGGCGGAACCCCGCAGGCGCTAGTTGCGGGTGCCCTCGATGAAGAGGAAGAGCTCCATGGATTCGGACGCGGGCCCCAGGTTGTAGCCCATGCCGAAATCCTTGCGGGTGATTGTCACCGAGCCCTCGAAACCGGCGCGATAGCCGCCCCAGGGGTCCTTGCCCTCCCCCACCTTCTTGACGGCGATGGCGATCGGCTTGGTGACGCCGTGGAGCATCAGGTCTCCCGTCATCACGCCGCTCTCGGCATCGCCCTCGTAGCCGGTGCTGACGAAGGTGGCGATGGGGAACTCGTCGACGTTCAGAAAGTCCGCCGAGCGCAGGTGCTTGTCGCGCTCCGCGTGGTTGGTATCGACGCTGGCCGTGTCGATCTCGACCGTGATCGACTGAGCCTCCGGCCCTGCCTCCGAATCGAACGTGAAGCTGCCCGAAATCCTCTCGAAGGTGCCGATCATCCAGGACACGCCGACGTGGGAGATCTTGAACTGAACGAAGCTATGGCCCGAATCGATCGTGTAGTCGGCGGCCTTGGCGGCTGGTGCCGAGAAAGCCAGGATGGTTGCGGCCAGGGCAGCCCCGAGAGTGCGTTTGAGCATGGTTCAAGCGTCCTTTCGACTGATTGTTGTCGTTGCCAGGGACTCCCTAAGTGAAATTAGCCCGTCTCCCTCCAGCATGACCAGGGAGGCGTCGTTCACGCCTTCTTGTCCCCGGTGCGCGGCAGGTCGATGACCCGGCCGCCGTCCTTGCGCGGATCGAAATCGTATCCTTTGCGCACCTCGACGTTGCGCAGGATGACTTCGAGTGCGGTCGTGTCGAACGGATCGACGTCCATCGGCGCGGCGTACTTCGACTTGAGGCTGTGCAGCATCTCGCGCTCGTTGGGCATGAGGCTCTCCCCGACCGCCTCCGCCGCTTCGATCAGACGCTGGAGCGCGACATAGGCGACCAGCTCGACCATCGCTCAAGCCCTTCCCTACCGGCCCGCCTCGGCCCGCGCTACTTCTGCCAAGTGCAGTCCGCGATCATGGCGACCCAGTTGTCCGGCATATAGCCGACATCGTAGGTGCAGGTGCCGCTGATGCCGGCGTAGACGCCGGTGCCGCCCAGGATCTCCATGGTGCCGGGGCCGCCGCCGCCCGTCTCGACGGTACCCGAACGCCGTTTCGAGTGGATGTACCACCTGTCGCCCGATGGGGCGGTCATCGTGCAGGGGGCGTCGAGATCGATGCCCGCCTCCGTGCTCTTGGCAAAGACCACGCACGTGATCCGTTGATGCGTGCCCGCGACGAACGGGCTGCCGCTGCTCTCAAGGACGGTGACCGACCCCTGAAGCGGGCCGCCGGTGTAGCGCGCGTCGCCGTGCTCGATGGTGGTGTAGTCCTGCACGTAGGTGCGGATGAGGCGGAGGCTGCCGCTCTCCTCGGCCGTCGCGATGTGCGCCGCACCCAGTATCGCTGCCCCGGCGACAAGCGCCGCGGTCATCTTCGTCGCTGAAACCATCCCAGTCCTCGCCTGTCGGGTGATCGATGGCGGGATGGTACGGGCGCGAACGCCGTCGGAGCAACCGAGGCCAAAGGCAAGTGTGGCTGGTCGTGGCACGAATGCGTCACGCGTGGTCAGTCGTCGTCCGCGCCCTTGCTGCCGCGCCCGCTCAGAGCGTCGAGCTGGGCCTGCATCTTGTCGAGCCTGTCGAGGACGGCGCCGACATCGACCGACTCGTCGCCGTCTCCATCGGGCTTCGGCTCCTCTCGACGCTCGCCCGCGGGATAGCCCGAGAACATCTCCATGGTGCGCTGCATCAGCGCCATGTTGCGCTCGGCCATGGCCTCGAACTCGTCGACCGGGAACATGCCGCCGAAGCTGTCGTTCATCCGCTTGCGCATGTCTCCCTGATTGCGCGCGAAGGTCTCCATGGCGACTTCGAGATAACGGGGGACGAACGCCTGGACGTTGTCGCCGTAAAGCTGGATCAGCTGCCGCAGGAAGCTGAGCGGCAGCATGTTCTGTCCCTTGGCTTCCTGCTCGACGATGATCTGGGTCAGCACCTGGCGGGTGATATCGTCGCCGGACTTCGCATCGCGGACCACGAAGTCCTGGCCGTTCCGCACCATGTCGCAGAGGTCGTCGAGGGTCACATAGCTGCTGGTGGCGGTGTTGTAGAGCCGGCGGTTCGCGTACTTCTTGATTGTAATGGTCGCTTGAGCCGCCTCGTCGCCCCCGTCGGTCGCGGCCATCTCCCCGGCCCCCGCTCGGGCTATTCAGCCGCCTCCGGCAGCGGCGCGTCCTCCCCGTAGCGCGCGACCCAGGCTGGCTCGTAGCCGTAGTCCCGCGCCGCTGCCTCGGCGCTGACGTAACCCTCCAGCACGTCCTCTACCACCGCTCGCGGGTCGCGCTCGCGGGGCTCGCCGTAGCCGCCGCCACCCGGCGCCTTGACCGAGACCCGTTCGCCGGGGCGGATCGGTACGTTCGAGTACTTGGTGGTCGAGACCTTGCCGAAGGCCTCGCCCACCGTGGTCCAGCGATTGGCGCCCTCCTCCTGATAGAGCGTGGCACCCGCAATGCCTTCGCCGCCGCCGTTCAGACCCCAGGCCACCTTCTTATGCTTGTTGGTCATCTGGCTGATCATCACATCGCCGGTGCAGAGCATGGTCTTGGAGATGCTCAGACCGCCGCGATGGGCGCCGGCGCCGCCCGAATCCGGGCGCAGCGCATATTCCTCCACGATCCACGGGAAGCGGGTTTCGAACACCTCGGTCGGCGTGTTGGCGCAGTTGCCGTTGATCGAATCCGTGGCGTCGTTGCCGTCTGCGAAGCTGCGCCCACCATAGCCGACATAGGAGAAGTCGAAGGCGCCGATGGGCTCGTCGTTGCGCTCATCGTAGCCGCCGAAGACGAAGCAACCGTGGGTGGTGCCTTCCGAGGCCATCACGCGATCGGGCGCCGCCGGCGCCATCGCGCCCAGGATGATGGCGACGATGAGGGGATGGGTCTCGGTGTTGCCGCCGACCTCGGAACCCGGATAGTCAACGTTCATCACGGAGCCGGCCGGCGCAATCACCCGGATCGGGCGGAAGCAGCCGGAGTTCTTCGGGATCGTCTGGTCGGTCAGGTGCAGCATCGCGTTGTAGGAGGCCGACCAGGCCACGCCAAGTGTGGCGTTGATCGGACCCAGCGCCTGCGGCGAGGAACCGGTGTAGTCGATCACCACCTCGTCGCCCTGGACGTGGACCGCGCAGCGGATGGTGTACTCCTTGTCCTCTATGCCGTCGTCTTCCAGCCCGTCCTCGAAGCGGTAGCAGCCGTCAGGGAAGGCCCGGATCTCGGCCCGCATCCGGGCTTCGGAGTAGTCCATCAGGTCGATGACGGTGCGCTGGAAGGTCTCGCGTCCGTACTTGCCGATCAGCTCCTTCATCCGCGCTTCGCCGAGATCGACGGCGGAGATCATCGCCCTGATGTCGCCGTAGTTCTGACGCGGCGTGCGGACGTTCGCGAGCATCAGCTTCCAGACCTCGACCACGTCCTCGCCGCGCTTCTTGATCTTGACCGGAGGCACGCGCAGGCCCTCGTGGAAGATCTCTGTGGCCTCGCCTGGAAAGCCGCCCGGCACCATGCCGCCGACTTCGACGAAATGGCCGATGGCGACGGCGAAGCCCATCAACTCGCCATCGACGAAGATTGGCTTGAACATGGTGTGCTCGGGCGTGTGCAGGCCGCCCCGGTAGGGGTCGTTGTGGACGATGACATCGCCCTCGTCGATCTCGGAGAGAGAAATCTCCTTCACCATCGAGCGAACCAGCAGGGGCACGCCGCCGATCTGCGCCGGACAAAACTCGGCCACGGCGATCATCTCTCCTTCGGTGTTGGCCAGCGCGCAGGTGAAGTCCTCGGCCTCCGAGAAGATCGTGGAGTAGGCCGTCTTCTGCACGTTGACGCCCATCTCGCGACAAATCGCGACCATGGCGGATTCGATGATGTTCATCGTGACCATGTCCATGACGGGTTCCTTTCTCTGTCCCCGTTCGGGTTATTCAGCCGCCTCCGGCAGCGGCGTATCCTTACCATAGCGCGCGATCCAGGACGGATCGTAGCCGTAGTCCCGCGCCGCAGCCTCGGCGCTGACGTAACCCTCCAGCACGTCCTCCACCACAGCACGGGGATCGCGCTCGCGCGGCTCGCCATAGCCGCCACCGCCCGGCACCTTGACCGAGACCCGCTCGCCGGGGCGGATCGGCACGTTCGAGTACTTGGTGGTCGAGACCTTGCCGAAGGCCTCGCCGACCGTGGTCCAACGATTGGCGCCTTCCCCTTGATACAGCGTAGCACCGGGCAGGCCATCAGCGCCGCCGTTCAGGCCCCAGGCGGTCTTCTTGTGCTTGTTGGTCATCTGGCTGATCATCAACTCGCCGGTGCAAAGCATGGTCTTGGACGTGCCCAAGCCGCCGCGATGAGCGCCGGCCCCGCCCGAATCCGGACACAGCCCGTACTCCTCGACGATCCACGGGAAGCGGGTCTCGAACACCTCGACCGGCGTGTTGGCGCAGTTGCCGTTGATGGAATCGGTGGCGTCGTTGCCATCGGCGAAGCTGCGACCGCCGTAGCCGACGTAGGAAATGTCCAGGGCACCGAAGGGCTCGTCGTTGCGCGCATCGTAGCCGCCGAAGACCAGGCAGCCGTGCGTGGTGCCCTCCGAGGCCATCACGCGGTCGGGCGCTGCCGGCGCCATCGCGCCCAGGATGGTGGCGACGATGACCGGGTGGGTCTCGGTGTTACCGCCGACCTCGGAGCCCGGATAGTCCACGTTCATCACCGAGCCGGCGGGCGCAATCACCCGGATCGGACGGAAGCAGCCCGAGTTCTTCGGGATCGTCTGATCGGTCAGGTGCAACATCGCGTTGTAGGAGGCCGACCAGGCCACGCCGAGGGTGGCATTGATCGGACCCAGTGCCTGCGGCGATGAGCCGGTGTAGTCGATCACCACCTCGTCGCCCTGGACGTGGACCGCGCAGCGGATGGTGTACTCCTTGTCCTCGATACCGTCGTCTTCCAGCGCGTCCTCGAAGCGGTAGCAGCCATCGGGGAAGGCCCGGATCTCGGCGCGCATCCGGGCCTCGGAATAGTCCATGAGGTCGGTGACGGTGCGGCGGAAGGTCTCGCGGCCGTACCTGCCGATTAGCTCCTTCATCCGGGCTTCGCCGAGATCGACGGCGGAGATCATCGCCCGAATGTCACCGTAGTTCTGGCGCGGCGTGCGGACGTTCGCGAGCATCAGCTTCCAGACCTCGACCACATCCTCGCCGCGCTTCTTGATCTTGACCGGGGGTACACGCAGGCCTTCATGAAAGATCTCGGTGGCCTCGCCGGGAAAGCCGCCCGGCACCATGCCGCCCACCTCGACGAAGTGGCCGATGGCAACGGCGAAGCCCATCAGCTCGCCATCGACGAAGTAGGGCTTGAACATGGTGTGCTCGGGCGTGTGCAGGCCGCCGCGGTAGGGATCGTTGTGGACGATGACGTCGCCCTCGTCGATCTCGGAGAGCGAGATTTCTTTCACCATCGAGCGGACGAGCAGCGGCACGCCACCAATCTGGGCCGGGCAGAAATCGGCCACCGCGATCAGTTCGCCCTCGGTGTTGGCCAGCGCGCAGGTGAAGTCCTCTGCCTCGGAGAAAACCGTGGAATAGGCGGTCTTCTGCACGTTGACGCCCATCTCGCGGCAGATCGCGATCATGGCGGATTCGATGATGTTCATCGCAACCATGTCCATGACCGGTTCCTTTCCTCGCCCGCACGCGGGCTCCGATAGGGGTCAAGCTCGACGCGCGATCTCGCCGATCAAGATATTGCCGTAACGGTCGATGCGCACCGGCTGGCCGGGGCGGATGACCGTGACCGAGGCGGGTTCCTCGATCAGCGCCGGGCCCTCGAAGCGGTGGCCCTCGCGGAGTTGGGCGCGGTCGTGGACCGGAGTCTCCGCCCAGCCTTCCTCGAACAGAACGCGGCGCGTGGCCGCCGGCTCCGGCTCGCCTTTGGTCTCGCCGATCTCGGCAAGCTGCAGCTTGTCGGTCACCGACACTGCGGTAACCTTGACCGAGGTCATCTCGATCTTCTCGCCGGGAATGTCGAAATTGAAGCGGTCGTGGTGCGCCCGATGGAATGCCTCCCACAGCCCCGGCATTGTGCTCTCGTCGAAGCGGTCGAAGGCGATGGGCACGTCGAGCTCGTGGTTCTGCCCGAGATAGCGCATCTCCAGCGAGCGGTGGATCTCGATGTTCTCGGTGTAGCCCTGCTCCTCGAGCGCGGCGATGCTCTCGCGGATCAGGTCCGAGAGCACGCGGTTGGCATGGTCCGCATCGAAGGCTGCCGAGGTCATCTGCGCCGTCCGCTCCAGGTCGACCCTGGCGTCGGTCATCAGGAAGCCGAAGGCCGAGAACTGGCCCGGATGGTTGGGCACGATGCCACTCGGGATATTGGCGTGGACCATGAGATCGGCAACATGCACCGGGCCGGCACCGCCGAAGGCCAGCAGGGTGAAGTCGCGCGGGTCGAGGCCGCGCTCGGTAAGCACTGAGCGCAGCGCGCCGATCATGTTGTTGTTGGCGATCTGCACCATGGCGAGCGCGGTTGCTTCGACCGGCCTGTCGATCGCCGACGCGACCTCCGAGATGGCCTTCGACGCGGCGCCTGCGTCGAGCGCCATGGCGCCACCGAGGAAGTTTGCGGGATTGATGCGCCCGAGCACGAGGTTGGCGTCGGTCGCGGTCGCCTGGGTGCCGCCGAGGCCGTAGCAGGCAGGCCCCGGATTGGCGCCCGCGCTCTCCGGCCCCATGCGCAGCATGCCGCCCTTGTCGATCCAGGCCAGAGAGCCGCCGCCCGCGCCCATGGTGCGGATGTCGATCATGGGAATCTGGATCGGCAGGCCGAACTCGATCTCGAAGCTCGTGGTGAAGCTCTCGTTGCCGCCGACCACGGTGGAGACATCCGTCGATGTGCCGCCCATGTCGAGGGTGACCAGGTGATCGACGCCGACGCTGCGGGCGATCTGCTTGGCGCCGACCACGCCTCCGGTTGGGCCTGATAGGGTCATCTGAATGGGGTGGCGGGCGGCCCCCTCCAGGGTCATCTCGCCGCCGTTGGATCTGATGACCGCGATCTGGCGGGTGATGCCCTTCTCGTCGAGCCGCGTCCGCATGGCGCCGAGATGGTGGCCCACGACGGGCTTGATGTAGGCGTCGGTGATGGTTGTGGACGAGCGCTCGAACTCCTTCCACTTGGGCAGCACCTCATAGGAGATGCTGACCGGGATGTCGGGGCACTCTTCGGCGAAGATTTGCCGGGCCGTGCGCTCATGGTCGGGCGTCACGAAGGAGAAGAGGAAGTTGATGGCGACTGCCTCGACACGACCGAGGGCCTTGATCTCGCGGGCGATGGCGCGGACGCGCTCGGTATCGAGCGGGTGGTAGACCTCGCCCCGCGCCAGAATTCGCTCGTCAACCTCGTAGCAGTGGCGCCGCATCACCAGCGGCTTGGCCTTGACCCAGGTGATGTCGTAATGGCTCTTGCGCTTGCCCCGCTGGATGAAGGGCACGTCGCGAAACCCGGTGGTCGTCAGGTAGGCGACCGTCGCGCCCTTGCGCTCCAGGATCGCGTTGGTGGCGATGGTGGTGCCGAAGCGAATGTTGCCGATGCCGCTCACGTCGCCGGAGCGGTCCAGCCCGTCGACAATGCCGTCGATCGGGTCCGCCGGGGTGGACAGCGTTTTCCAGACGTCGACGGCCTGGGTCTCGGGATCGTAGCGAACGAAGTCCGTGAAGGTTCCGCCCACGTCGATCCCGACCAGATCGCTCATGGTGCCCTACCCCGTCGGCCGGTGGGTTGATCGGATGCGTTGCGCGGTGCCGCGCGCTCAGCCGGTCTCGTGGATGCCCTGCTTGGGAAGCGGAATGCGCGGCTGCTCGACGCCGTTGGCCCGCGCCGTGAACCACTGGACGCACCAATCGGAGCAGAAGAGCTGGTCCTTGCCCTTCACCGTAGCGGAGATGCCCTCGTCGTAGATGAGCACGCCGCAGTTGTCGCACTTCACGTAGCGCTCGATGTAATACCCGTTGTCGGAAAAGCGCATGCCGTCTCCCTCCTCGTCCGGCTTCTGCCGCCGGCCCTCAGCAAGCGGGCGGAGTGTGGAGAGGAAGGCCGTGCGAGTCAACGTTGTGCAGTGCACCAGGCAGATGCTAGCGACCTTCTCTCGGGTCTATTCCGCTGCCTCGTCCGCGCCTGGGTCGTAGCCGTAGTCGCGCGCCGCCTCGGCCTCGGTCAGGTAGCCGCGGCTTAGGTCGGTGGTGACGCGCGAACGCAAGCGGGTGCGCGGATCACCGAGACCGCCGCCGCCAGGGGTTCGCACCTGCACCGTGTCGCCCGGCTTCAAGTCGTAGCCCTCACCCTTGGAGAGATGGGGCGGCTCCTCCACTTGGTTGCCGCGGCGGACTTCGATTTGGTTGCAGGCGCCCGGCAGGCCGCCGGCCAGGCCATGCGGGCCGGTGCGGCCGTGGTCCATCATGAAGGACGCCTTGGCTTCGCCACGCAGCAGGCGCACGCGGTAGCTCACGCCGAACCCGCCCCGATGCCGCCCGGCGCCGCCGGAGCCCTCGCGCAGCGCGTATTCCTCGAAGAGGATCGGGTAGTGCTGCTCCAGGATTTCCGCCGGCTGGGTCTTGGAGATGCCGACGGACGAACAGCCGTTGGTGAGGCCGTCGTCCTCCCACCAGCCGCCGTAGCCGCCGCCCGAGAAGATGTACATGACGTAGCGGCGCCCCTCGGCAGGGTCCTCGCCGCCGAGGCTGAAATTGCCGCTGGTGCCGGCGGGTGCTGCGAACATGCGTTCCGGCATGGCCTGGCCCATGGCGCCGAACACCGCCTCCATGATGCGCTGCGCCGTCTCCGCCGCGCAGCCCGAGACCGGCCTCGGGTATTCGGCATAGAGGAAGGTGCCGTGCGGCGGCGTCACGGCGATGGGGCGGAAGCAGCCGGCGTTGATCGGCACGTCCGGGAAGATGTGCTTGATCGCGCAGTAAACCGAGGCCAGCGTGGTCGCCCAGACCGAGTTGACCGGCCCTCGGCAAAGCGGGCTGGAGTCCGAGAAGTCCACGCTCAGGTCGCTGCCCTCCACCGTGACCCTGGCGCAGACTTCCAGCGGCGCGTCGTCGACGCCGTCTGAGTCCATATAACTTGAGAAGACGTACTCGCCGTCGGGGACGGAGGCGATGTGAGCGCGCATCCGGCGCTCCGAACGCTCCTTGAGCACCTCGATGGCGGCGTTCACGGTCTCCTCGCCGTGCTTGTCCAGAAGCTGGGTAAGGCGCCGCTCGCCGACCGAGAGCGCGCCGATCTGGGCGCGGATATCGCCGATGCGCTCCTCCGGCACGCGGATGTTGGCGAGCACGATCTGCATGATGTCGTCGTCGAGCACGCCGCGCCGGTGGAGCTTCACCGGTGGCAGCCTGAGCCCCTCCTGCTGGATTTCCGTAGCCTGGGAGGGAAAACCGCCCGGCACCATGCCGCCGGTGTCGGGCCAGTGGCCGGTGTTGGAGAGATAGGCCCAGAGCCGGCCCCTGTAGAAGAAGGGCTTCACCATCTTGACGTCCATCAGATGGGTGCCGCCGAAATAGGGGTCGTTGACCATCACGATGTCGCCGGGTTCCAGGTCGTCGCGCGCCTCGATCACCGCCTGGGTGGTCGACTGCATGACACCGAGGAAGATGGGCAGGCCGAGCTCGCCCTGCGCGATGATCTGACCGGTTTCGGGATCGTAGATGCCGTTGGAGCGGTCGAAGCCCTCCGAGATCACCGGGGAGAACGAGGTGCGCTGGTGCACCAGGTCCATCTCGCTCGAGACCTGCTGCAGGCCGCTCTCGATCACCGCAAGCGTGACCGGGTCGAAAGCGCCGGCGGCACCGGCTTGAGCCTCCTCCTTGGCTTGGGGCACGGTAAGGACAAGGTTGCCGAGGGCGTCTGAGCGAGCTTGCGAGCCGGGCTCTACCAGGATCGTGGTGTCGAGCTGTTGGATGACCGCAGGCCCGGTTAGCGCCGCTTCGGCCGGCAGCCGTTCGCGCTGATAAATGGGCGTATCGACCCAGGCGCCGTCGAAGTAGACCGGGCGGGTTTCGACCAGCGCCGCCTCCACCGTCGTCCCGGTCCTGTCGGCGGAGAGCGTGAGGTCGAGCGGCGGGCGGATGCCGCGCACGGTGGTCCGCAGGTTGACCAGGATCGGCTGCATCTCCGGCAGCACGATGTCGAAGCGCTCGCGGTAGAGCGCCGCGAAGGCGTCGCGGACAGCCGCCGCGTCGAAGCCCTCGTCTCCCACCGACACGCGGAAGACATGACTCTGCCCGCGGTAGAAGAGGTCCGCTTCGCGCTCCACCTCCACGGCAGCGACCGTCACCCCCTCCTGCGCGAGCAGGGTGCGGCCGTCCGCCGCCTGCTCCGCCAGGATGCGGTCGGCTGCCTCGGGGTCCACGTCTTCGAGCGGCTGGTGTAGGGTGCGCACGAAGTCATGGCGCACGTCGGCCAGCACGCAGCCGAGCGCCGACGTGATGCCGGGATAGCGCGGTACCAGCACGTGGGGCACGCCGAGCTCGCGGGCGATGGCCGTGGCGTGCATCGGCCCCGCGCCGCCGAAGGCGAAGAGGGCGAAATCGCGCGGGTCGTGACCCTTGTCCACGGAGACCAGCCGCGCCGCGCCCGCCATCTGATGGTCCACCACGCGCAGGATCGCGGCCGCCGCCTCCGCCTCGTCGAGGCCGAGCGGGTCGCCGATCTTCCCGCGGACGATGCGGCGCACCTCGTCGATATCCGGTGGGCTCTCCAGGCCGCCGATAGCGCCGGGGTCGATGCGGCCGAGCAGCAGATTGGCGTCGGTCACCGTGGGCTCCTGCCCGCCCCTGCCGTAGCAGATCGGCCCCGGCGCCGCGCCCGCGCTCTCAGGGCCTACGCGCAGGATGCCGCCCTCGTCGACCCGCGCGATGCTGCCCCCGCCGGCGCCGATGGTCTGAATGTCCACCATCGGCACGCGAAGCGGCATGCCGTAGGCGATGTCCTTCTCCGTCGTGGTGGCCGGCACGCCGCCCTGCACGATGGCGATGTCGAAGCTGGTGCCGCCCATGTCGCAGCTGATGAGGTTGGGGAAGCCGGCGGCGGCACCCAGGTGGGCAGCGGCGATGACGCCGGCGGCCGGCCCCGACATGACCGTCTGCACCGCCTTCTCGCCCGCAATGCCGGCGGTCATCATGCCGCCGTTGCCCTGCATCACCAGCAGCTCGGACTCGACCGCGCCGGTCTTGAGCCGGCCCGCAATGCGTTCGAGATAGCGGGTCATGATGGGCTGGATGTAGCCGTTGAGCGCGGCGGTGCTGCCCCGCTCGAACTCCCGCACCTCCCGCAAGATGTCGGAGCCCAGCGTGATCAGGGCATCGGGCCAGACCTCACGGGCAATCGCGCCGGCCCGTCGCTCGTGATCGGGATTGAGGTAGGCGTGGACGAAGTGAATGACCAAAGCCTCGGCACCGGCCGCGCGGGCCGCCTCGACCGCCACACGGACCTCGTCTTCGTCGAGCGGGGTCACCACCGCGCCCGAGGCGTCGATCCTCTCCGCCACCTCGAAGCGGCGCTCGCGTGGCACGATGGGGGCGAAGCTGCCGAACATGCCCCACGGGTTGGGCCGCGTGCGCCGGCCGAGCTCCAGCGTGTCGCGAAAGCCCTGGGTGGTGACGAGGGCGCAGCGCACGCCCTTGCGCTCCAGCACGGCGTTGGTGCCGACCGTGGTGCCGTGAACGACCGTCTCGAACCCGCCCGCTGTCCCATCTCCGAGCGCGGCGAGGCCCGCCATGAAGCCGTCCGATTGGTCGGCCGGGGTCGAGGGCACCTTGGCGATGCGCATGCCCGCCGAGTCCGGATCGACCAGCAGCAGGTCGGTGAAGGTGCCGCCGACATCGACCCCGAGCCGGCCGCGGGCGGGTGCCATGCTCATGCGCCGCCGCCTGCGCTTGGCGCCGGCAGGCCCAGGCCATCCAGCGCGTCGCGCATCAGCTCCAGTGCCATGCGCAACAGGCGGTAGGAGGCCTCGGCGGTCATGAAGGCGGCGTGGGGCGTCAGCGTCACGTTCTCCAGTTGCGCCAGGGGATGAGTCCCGTCGATTGGCTCGTCGGCGAAAACATCGAGGCCGGCTGCCCGGATCCTGCCGGCCTGCATGGTCTCGATCAGGGCCGCCTCGTCGATGACGGCGCCGCGCGCGGTGTTGATGAGCATGGCGCCGGGGCGCATCAGGGCGAGGCGGCGCGCGTCGATGATGCCCCTGGTCTCGTCGTTGAGGCCGAGATGAAGCGAGACAACGTGGGACTCTCCGAGCAGCGCGTCGAGGGTCTCCGCCGCCTGGCACGGGAGGTCGGCGGGTACGCCGCTCCGGTTCCAGGCGATGACGTTCATGCCAATCCCGTTGCCGAGGCGCACCATCTCGCGGCCGACGCCGCCGGTGCCGACCACGCCCAGGGTCTTGCCCGCGAACTCGACGCCGTCCAGCGTGCGCCACGAGCCGCCGCGCAGCGCGCGGTCCATCCGCGCGGTCTGGCGGCCGCAATCGAACATCAGCGCGAGCGCGTGCTCGGCCACCGTGACGTCGCCGTAGCCCTTGATGGTGCGCACCTCGATGCCGAGCTTTTGCGTCGCCGCCACGTCGATGTAGCTCGAGGCGCCGGTGCCCATGAAGACAATGACCTTCAACGCGCGGCAGGCGGCGAGCACCTCCTCCGTCATGTAGGTGTGGTCGTTGATGACGCCGACCGCATCGCCGACGTAGGCCGCAACGTCATCGCCCGGCACGTCGTCGATGGTCATGGCCAGATCGGGGACAATCGCCTTGAGCTCGTCGTCGTAGAGCTCGGCCAGGAAGGAAGGACAGTCGAAGAAGATCGCGCGCACCACTCGCCTCCAGGATCGCTATGTACCGCCGATTGTAGCAGGCACCGTAGCCGTGAGCGCGATCGGGCATGCGGCGCCGATCACGAGGCGCCCTCTGCGCGCCGCGGGGCACCGGCCGTGCGGCGCCGGGCTCCGGTGTTGACCAGCCAGATGCCGACCACCATGCACCCGAGCGCCGCCCACACCCAGATGCTGAGCGTTTCATTGAAGAGCAGGAGCGCCCAGAAGATGCCGGCGGCGACCACCAAGTAGTTGAACTGCGCGAAGAAGACCGCGCCGGCGCGCCGCGTCACCTCCTGGAAGCAGTAGAAGGTGACGCAGTGGATCGCCGCAGCCCAGGCCATGCCGGCAATGCCCGGCCAGCCCGCGTCGGCGAAGAGATAGGGACCGTCCGCCACCAGCATCACCGGCAGCATCACCACCGCAGCGGCGAGCAGGATGCCGCAGGCGAGCGCGAGCGAATGCGTCTGCGGCGGGCGGTAGGCGGCGGCCACGACGTTGGAGCCCGCCGCGGCGATAGCCGCCACCAGCGCGACCAGCATCCAGACCCAGGCGCCGGCGTCCGGCAGGCTCTGCTCGGGCAACACGATCAGCAGCACGCCGCCTGCGCCGAGGGCGAGGCCTGCGAGGCTCAGCGCCTCGAAGCGCTCCATCCGTATGGCGAAGGACATCAGATAAGTGACCCCCGGCACCAGGGTGAGCACCAGGGTGATGACTCCGGCCGGCAGCTCGCGCGCGGCGAAGGCGGTCGCCAGCACCGGCAGCATCACCGCGAGCAGGGCGAGGCGGAGATATTGCAGGAGGTGCGCCCGACTTACGGGCGGCAGATTGCGGGTGACGGCACACACCATCAGCAGCGCGAGGCCGGCGAAGAGCGCGATCCAGAAGGTATAGGCAAAGACGGGGAAGGAAACCCCGGCCGCGAGCTTGTTGGCCGAGAAGATACCGCCGTAGGAGATACCGCCGAGGAGGAGGAGCAGCGTCGGCACGACCAGGGCGCGCCCGCGCAGACGCCCCGTGTCGGCCGTGCCTCCATCCGGCGCGCCGCCTTGGTTGGCGTTCTTATTCTCTGGCGGCGCTGCCGGCATCGGCCGCACGGTAGCGGGCGTAAACGGCCAAGGCCAGTGTCGGCGGTGGAACGCCGCCGACGCCTTGGCGCCCCGGCGGGAGCCTAGAAACACGCCTCCAATAGCGCCCGCGTGTTCTCCGCCGTCATGGGCACCGGGTTGCCGCCGGCCGTGGGGTCGTCGAGGGCCATCCGAGTGAGGTCGTCGAGGCGGTCGGCGGTGACGCCCATCGCGCTCAGCGTCTTAGGGATGCCCAGCGTCTCGCGCAGCTCCAGCACACGCTCGTGGAAGCCCATATAGCCGCCCTTGATCCCGAGATAGGCGGCGGCATGCGTGAGCCTTTCCTCCACCGCAGGCCGGTTCATGTCGAGCACGTAGGGCATGACACAGGCGTTGGTGGTGCCGTGGTGAGTGTCGAACACCGCGCCCACCGGGTGGCTCAGCGCATGGATCGCGCCGAGGCCCTTCTGGAACGCCGTGGCTCCCATGCTGGCGGCGGCCATCATGTGGCCGCGTGCCTCTAGGTCGCCTCCATCGGCGTAGGCGCGGCACAGGTTTTCGTGGACGAGGCGCATCCCCTCCAGCGCGATGCCCTGCCCCATCGGGTGATAGAAGGGCGAGCAATAGGCCTCCAGGCAGTGAGCCAGGGCGTCCATCCCCGTGCCCGCCGTGATCGGCTTCGGCATGCCGACGGTGAGCTCGGGGTCGGAGATGACCACCACGGGCAGCACATTTGGGTGAAAAATAATTTTCTTCACCCGCGTCTCGGAGTTGGTGACGACGCTGGCGCGGCCCACCTCGGACCCGGTGCCGGCGGTGGTGGGCACTGCCACGCTCGGCGCGATAGCGTCCGCGTCCGCGCGGGTCCACCAGTCGCCCACGTCCTCGAAGTCCCAGACCGGGCGGGTCTGGCCGGCCATGAAGGCGACCATCTTGCCGAGGTCGAGCGCCGAGCCGCCGCCAAAGGCAACCACGCCGTCATGGCCGCCTTCGCGAAAGGCGGCGACGCCGGCATCGAGGTTCTTGTCGGTGGGATTGGCGTCGACCTCGGTGAAGGCCGCGCGACCGAGACCGCTTTCCTCCAGGATGTCGAGTGCGGCCTGCGTCATGGGCAGCGAGGCCAAGCCGCGGTCGGTCACGAAGAGCGGCCTTTGGATGCCGGCGTCGGCACAGGCGGCCGGCAGCTCGGCAACGCGGCCTGCGCCGAAGCGGATGGCAGTGGGATAGGACCAGTTGGCGGTGAGCGTCATGGGGTAACCTTCGCGGTTGAGGGAAGCCCGGCGCAGTGGACCCGGATTAGCCGCCTTCTGGCAAGCTCTCTGCGGAGACCGCCTCGGCGATGACGGCGAGGGGCAGGATGAGCTTGAGTGGATCGTCGAGCAGGGGCATGGCGCCGAAACGCTCATACCATCGCACCGCGCTCCGGTCCTTTGCATCGATGGCAAGAGCAACGCCCCCCACCTCTGCGGCAACGGCAAGAGCCCGCACGCTGGCGGCCAGTAGCAGGTCGCCTCCGAGCCCCCTGCCCTGCACGGATCGATCGATCGCGAGGCGCCCGAGGCGAAAGACAGGCACATCGTAGCGGCCGAGCTTTCTGGTCAAGGCGCCGGGCACGTCGGCGAACGCGATGGCGCCGGGGCTGATTGTATAGAAGCCGAGAACACGGGCCGGTTCCGCCGCGGGCACGGCGACAAAGGTCTTGGCGCCGCCTGACTCGTGGTTCTGCCGGGCGTAGCGGCTGAGATAGATGTTGAGGTCCTCGACCCCGCAATCGAAGCATCTGCGGTCGTGATGGCGGCCGATCGGCTCTTCCCGCCAGTCCAGCAAGGGGGCTACGCGCGGGCAGAACGCCGCCGCGCGGCTGCCATCAGCACAGGCGTCGGCTCGGGCGGATACTCCAGCAGCGCCAGCACACGCTCGCTATCGCGCTCGGAGAGAACGATGCGCTCCGCGCGATCCACCACCTCCCGCGCGGCGGGCAGCGCATTGCGCATGATGAAGCTGGTGAGGTCCAGTCGCTCGTGAGCGGCGGCGGCGGCCAGCAGCCGCTTCTCCTCGCTGGTCGCTCGAAGCTCGATCCGCTCTCCGCGCGGTGCCGCAGTCGCCGGCATGGTACCCTCCTCGACCTCAAGTGAGATGTACGGATTAGATACGGACAAGACCGCGTCCGTCAAGACCCGTCCGTGCTCGCCACCTGTGCACGCGCGGTCAACCCAGGGACACCGGTTGGCGCTTCCTGCCCCAGCAACCGGGCGGGCCGTCGAAGACGCCGGCCGTCGCGGTGCCGCAGACGATGCAGGCGCCGCTGTCGTCCAGCCGCCACTCGGAGAGCTCGTACCAGTCGCGGCCGATGGTGCGCGTGCCGCAGACGTGGCAGTAGGTCGATTGCCGGCCTAGATCGTGGACGTTGCCGATATAGGCGTAGCGCACGCCGTTGCGGAGCGCGACGCGACGCGCCATCGCCAGGGTCTCGAACGGGGTGCGCGGCTTGTCGAGCATGCGGTAGTCGGGATGAAAGGCGCTGAAGTGGATGGGCACGTCGGGGCCGAGGTTGTCCACCACCCAGGCGCACATGGCATCAATCTCGCCCTCGCTGTCGTTCTCGCCGGGGATGACGAGGGTGGTGATCTCGAACCAGACGTCGGTCTCGTGCTTGAGATAGAGCAGCGTGTCCAGCACCGGCTGCAGGTGGCCCTTGGTGATGGTCCAGTAGAAGTCCTCGGTGAACGCCTTGAGGTCGACGTTGGCGGCGTCGATGCCGCGAAAGAAATCCGCGCGTGCCCGATCGGTGAGGTAGCCGGCCGTCACCGCGACGGTCTTCACGCCGCGCTCGCGGCAGGCCTCGGCGATATCGGCAGCGTACTCGTGAAAGATCACCGGGTCGTTGTAGGTGAAGGCGACGGAGCGGCAGCCCAGCCGCTCGGCCGCCGCAGCGATGGTCTCGGGCTGCGCCTCGTCCTGCACGCGGTCCATGTCGCGGCTTTTCGAGATATCGTGATTCTGGCAGAAGTTGCAGGCGAGGTTGCAGCCGGCGGTGCCGAAGGAGAGCACCGGCGTGCCAGGCAGAAAGTGGTTGAGCGGCTTCTTTTCGATGGGATCGATGCAGAAGCCCGAGGAGCGGCCGTAGGTGGTGAGGACGATGCGGTCGCCCTCGCGGGCGCGGACGAAGCAGAGGCCGCGCGCGCCCTCCTTGAGCGTGCAGAGCCTGGGGCACATCTCGCACTGCACGCGGCCGTCCGCCAGCATCGACCAGTGCTCGGTCGGCACGATCGGGCCCCGTCCGCGGATTGCCGGCGGGCGGGTCTCATGCAGCATCGGGGGAGCAAGGCCATCCGCCACGGCCATGGGCGCCTCCACGCCACGCAGGAGTGTGATACGGGAGGAGACCGGGGGCACACAAGCGCCGACTGTCGGTGCCCTGACACTGCCGGGAGCCGCGGTCGCGCTCCCCGTCCGCGATCAGCGATACTTATGGAACAACCAAGAAATCGATATTGGAGTTGATGGCGGTGTTGGCTATACGATTCCAACATGGGGGTTCGAATCGCGCGAGGAGGTGCAATCGAAAAGACCTGGAACGCGGTACAATTGCCTGACACAAGTCGGAAATTTGGCATTACCGACTTGTGTTGAAATGGACGCAAGTGCTGCGTCAATGATGCTGTTTATCGGGGCTTGTTTGCATGGGCGCTTACGACATCAGCGACGGAGTTGCAATCACCGGGTATGGCTACCGGTTGCCCGGCGGCATTCACTCGGACTCTGATTTCTGGCGCCTGCTCGCCGAGCGCGAGATCGTCCAGGAGCCGATCACCGATCGCTACGGCAAGGGTCATCTGCCCATCGGTGAATTCTCGGGCCCGGGGCGCCTCGCGAGCCCTTACGAGGGGCTGATCCGAGACGAAGAGGAGTTGCTCTTCGACCGCGCGTTCTTCGGCATGTCCCACAACGAGCTGCGGCAGACCGAGCCGCAGGTCAGGATGCTGCTGAATTGCGCGTGGGAGGCCATCGAGCACGCCGGCTGGGATCTTCACTCCTTGCGCAACAGCCCCACCGGGGTCTTCATCGGCTCTCAGGTTCCGGCCGTGTCCAACTGGCGGCCGCAGCATGGCGTCACGGAGAATTCCGTCTCCGGCATCAGCCTCGCGATGCTGGCCAATCGGGTCTCCTATCACTTCAACCTCATGGGATCGTCCGCGACCTATTGCACGGCGTGCTCCGCCGGCATGAGCGCCCTGCACGCGGCGATGAACGCGCTGGCGTGCGGCGATTGTGACCAGGCGCTGGTCGGCGCCGTCACCTATCTGGGCAGCGCCAGGATGAGCAGCGGCTTCAACCTCATGGGGGTCATCAGCCCGGAGGGCAAGTGCCATTCCTTCGATGCCGAAGCCAACGGCTACATGCGCTCCGAAGGCTCGTTCGTCTTTGCCATCAAGCCCCTGGCGGCGGCCGAGCGGGACGGGGACCCGATCTACGCCGTGATCGAGGCGACCGCGGTCAATGCGGCAGGGACGGCTGACGGCACTCCCGGCCTCGCGCCCGGCCGTTTCATCAGCGCGCCCACCCACCACGGCCAGGTGGCGCTGATGCGCGAGGCCTCTGCCCGCGCCGGCCTCGCTCCTCTCGACTTCGACTACATCGAGGCGCACGCGACCGGGACCGCTGTCGGCGACCCCATTGAGGGCAACGCCATCGCCGAGGCCTTCGGTGGTTTCGAGCGCGAAGTCCCGCTGCGCGTGTCAAGCGTCAAGAGCAACGTGGGACACATGGAGGCTGCTGCCTTCCATTGCGCCCTGCTCAAGGTCGTTCTGATGATGCAGCGGCGCACCTTCGCGCCGACATCGAGCAACTTCCAGGTGCCCAATCCGGAGATCGACTTCGATTCCTGCCCCATGCAGGTGCAGACGGAATGCGAGTCGTTCCCCGACCATCCCGTGGCCGTCGGGATCAACTCGTTCGGCTTCGGCGGCGCCAACGGCCACTGCGTGGTGCGCGAGTACCGGCCGGCATTGCCCAGGCTCTGGTCGATGCCGCTGGCGCCGCAAGCGGGTTTCATGGTCCCGCTCTCGGCACGCACGCCCAAGGCGCTGACAGAGAGCGCGCGCCGGTTGCGCCACCTGCTCGACGAGCAGCCGCTGGACCTCTACGCGCTGGCCGGCAATCTCAGCCGCCGCCGCACCCATTTCGCCGCACGGACCGCGTTCGCGGCGCGCAGTCTGCCCGATCTGACCGGGGCGCTAGACACCTTCGTGGAAGAGGAAGCCCCCATCGCCACGGCGGAGGAGGGCGAGCGTCGGCTGGTCATGGTGTTCGCCGGGCAAGGGACGCAGTGGGCCGGTTGCGGGCGCGACCTCTACGAGGCCCATCCTGTCTTCCGCCGCGCCATCGATGCCATCGACGAGCATTGGCGCACGCACGCGAGCACTTCGTTGCGCGAGGCCTGCTTCACGGCTCCCCAATCGGCGCTCGACGAAGTTCAACTCGCCCAGCCCGCTATCTTCATGATTCAGTGCGCGCTGGTGGAATTGTTCAAGACCTGGGGCGTCTATCCCGACTGCGTGGTGGGACACAGCTCCGGCGAGGTGGCCGCGGCGTACGCGTGCGGCGCGCTTTCGCTCGTCGATGCGACGCGCCTGGTCTACCACCGTGCCACCCTGCAGCAGCGCGTGGCCGGGTCCGGCCGCATGCTGGCGATCGGCCTCGACCGGCCGGGCGTCGAGGATTTGTTGGACGGGCTGGACATTCCCTTCCGCCTAGACGGCGACCGGCCCATTCAGGTCGAGATCGCCTGCGAGAACGCACCGGCGAACACGGTGATCTGCGGTCGTGGAGACGACCTGCAGCCGGTGATCGAGGAACTGGACCGGCGCAGCCTCCAGAACCGGCTGATCCCGGGCAACATCGCCTTCCACTCCCGGGCGATGGACGCCATCAACGACGATGCTTTCGACGCGCTCTCCTTCCTCAACGATCTCCACTTCGACGCCGACGTGCCCTTCATCTCGTCGGTGACGGGTGCCGAGACGGCGCGGCTGGACAGCGCCTACTGGTGGTCCAACATCCGCCATCCGGTCCGCTTCGCAGCAGCGATGGAGACGGTCAAGCGCGACCACCGGCCCGACGTGGTGCTGGAGCTCGCGCCTCACTCGGCCCTGCAGCCCATCGTCGCGCAGTGCGTGGAAGACGCCGTATCGCCGCCCGTTTCCATTCCGACGCTGATGCGGGACACCGATACCTGCCTCGGCTTTCATGAGGCCCTGGGCAACCTCTTCAAAACGGGCGTGTCTCTGGACTTCGCGGCGCAGTATCCGCGCCCCGACCCCATCGTCCATCTACTGCCGGGGCACCCGAGAGACGAGCAGAAGATCGTCGACGACAGGCTGGACGACGAGTTTTTCCTGAAACAAAGCGACTACGCGCACGGCCCGCTGGTCGGCCACCGGATCGCGAGCGATCACCTCCTGTTCGAAGCGCGGCTCTCCGAGGCAGCCTTTCCGTGGCTGGCGGAACACCGCGTCCATCACGCGCCGATCATGCCCGCCGCCGGCTATATCGAGCTGATATTGCAGGCTCTCGGCGGCGTTCCGGTCCATTTCGACGTGCTCGAGTTTCTGCAGCCCTGTCCCATCCCGAGGACGCCTGTCAGGCTGCAAACAGCCCTTTATCCGGTTCCCAATTCTGACGGTGAATTCACCTTCCAGATTTCGACGTTGCCTTACGAGGTTGATCCGAAGAGCGAGCTGCACTGCAGCGGAAGGGTGCGTTTGATCAGCGCCCGACCAGAGCTGGACGCACCGGAAACGCTGTCGGACCTGAACACGTCGGGCTACGAACCTCTTCAGTATGCGGCCGACGACGAAATCTACGAGCGTTTCGAAGTGGTTCTCGGGGAAACCTTCCAGTACGGCCCCCACTTCAGGAATATTCGGAAGCTCAGGCGTGAGCGGGAGACCGGCCGCCTCCTGCTGGATGTCGGCGTCGACGAGGCGCTATGGGCAGGAGCAAGAGAAGAGGGATATGTCTCCTTTCCGCCCCTCCTCGACGGCGGGTTGCAGTCGTTTCTTTACGACCTGATGCTCGGCGCTGATCGCTTTGCCATTCCCCTGCGGGCCGAAAACGTGACGTTCCTGGGCGCGCCGACGGTGCCGCGCCTCGTTTGCCAACTGACCTATCCCGGCGGCAAGCGGTACGAGGTCGATGACAAGGGTCAATACAATGTTCCCAATGGGGAGTGGGTTTCCGGCCGGTTGAACTTCTACGACGAGGCGACCGGTGCGCTCAGCCTTCACGTCGAGAAGTACATCTCCTTCATCTCTTATCCCAGGCGGGTCGACCTGCCGCACAGCAAGCACCGCATCGCCTGGCAGCCGAAGTTCGTCGCCGACGGCCCCGCGATCGCAGACCGGCTGCCCGAGGGCGAGATCGAGCCATCGGCCCTGCTTGCCGCCCTGGAGCGGGCAGACGACACCGGAGCCGCCATGCGTGCCTGCCACGCATTGGAGTTCGCAGGCTCCAGGGAGCCTGAGCAGACGGTGCTTCAGACGTGCGTCGACCATCTATCGCGAGAGGAGACGCAAAGCGAGTTCTGGCTCGTCGCCGACGATGAGGAGGGCGCGCGGACGTGCTTTGACGCCTTCCATGCGCAAGACGCCGCGCTGCGCTTCGACTGCCTCGATCCGGCGGAGCGGCAGGCCTCCGCGCTCGATACCGGCCTGCTGCGCTCCGGTGCGGCGGAAGTCCTGTTCCTCCACCACGATGAGGATGCGTTTGCGCCAGAGGACTGGCGGCTCTGGCGGGAGGTGGCGGTTGCGGGTGGATTGGCGCTGGTTTCCCACGCTGACGGCGCGATCATCGAGCCCGGCGCGGGCTGGACCGCGCTGAGGACGGGCCGGCGCGCGACGCTGCTTCAGGCGCCGCCGAAGCGCACGGACGATAGGAGCGAGACGCCTCTGCCGGCTCCCCGCTGGGTGATGGGGGCGCCCGATAGCCTGGCGGGGGCCTGGGCAACCTTGCTCGACGATCCTGCGGTCTATCCAATCCCCTTCGACGGCCTCTCGTCAGGCGACATCTTTGAGGTCGAGACGTGGCCGCAGGCGACGGACGTGCAGGCGATCGATGTGTTCTGCGACTGGGATCCGGAGGACCCGACCGGCGAGCGGGCGGTCTCGCAATTCGTCGCCCTGATTCAGTCGCTGGTGCCCTACAGGATGGACCAGGCCAGTTGCCAATGCCGCATCACCGTGGCGACCCGCAAAGCGGTGTTCGAGGCGGAAGATGCGCGCGGGAGCGCGCTCTGGGGGGCGGTGCGCACCATGGCCATGGAGGTCGGCGAGGAGGCCCAGCTCGATTTCCGCCTGGTGGATCTGGGCGCCGCCGATGATCTCGAAACGCTGGCGTGGATCGCGCGTCACGACCTGCGCGAGCGGGAGCTTGCTGTGCACGAAGGCCAATTGTGGGCGCCGCGCGTCGTAAGCAATCGTGATCAGCACCCGCGCGTCCCCGCCGGTGAAGACCCGCCCTATCGGCTCTTCCTGGATAACGCGGGGCAGATCGCCGGCCTCAGGATGAAGACCTTCGATCCTCCGCCGCTGGCCCCGCACGCCGTGGAGATCGACGTCGCCGCGTCGGCGCTCAACTTCCGCGACGTCATGGTAACGCTCGGGCTGCTTCCGGCGCTGGCCTACGAGCGCTCGGCGCTGGGCCGCGAGGTGGGCATGGAGGCGAGCGGCGTGGTCCGCCGCGCCGGTACAGCTGTGGAAGAACTCGAGCCCGGCGACGAGGTGGTCTTCGTCGACGGCGGCTGTATCGCCAATCGCACGGTGGTGGGCCAGCACCGCGTGTTCCCCAAGCCTGCGGGCCTCACCATGGAAGAGGCCGCATCGTCGCTCTCGGTCTACGTCACCGCGTATTACTCGTTGATTCACCTGGCCCGGCTGCGCAAGGGCCAGCGCGTCCTGATCCACTCGGCCATGGGCGGAATCGGGCAAGCCGCCATCGCGCTCGCGAACGACGTGGGCGCCGAGATCTACGCCACGGCAGGCAGCGAGAAAAAACGCGACCAGTTGCTCGCGCTGGGAGTCCGGGCGGCCTTCGATTCCCACAGCGAGGACTGGTACGACGGGCTGATGAAGGCGACCGGCGGCCAGGGCGTCGATGTCGTGCTGAACTCGCTCGCCGGCCGTCACGTGTCCCTCTGCCTTGAGGCCCTGCGCGCGGGCGGCTGGCACTGCGAGATCGGCAAGGTCGACATTTACGCCGACAGCGCCCTCGGCCTCCGCGTCTTCCGCAAGAATCTGTGCTTCGCGGCCATCGACCTCGACCGCCTGATGGTGGACGACCCGCTGCTCTCGCGCGAGCTCTCCCAGGCTTGTCTCGACTTGCTCGATCGCGGCGTGGTGCCGCCGTTACCGGTCACCGTCTTCTCCTACGGCGACTACGCGAAGGCGCTCCGCCTGATGACCAGCGGCCAGCACCAGGGGAAGCTGGTGCTGAAGGCGCCGCCGGCTTCGCAACCTCCGGACTTCCCGATCGACGACCGGCGGCCGCTGCTGGATCCCGACGCGACCTATCTCGTGACCGGCGGCCTGGGCGGGTTCGGCCGGAGGCTCTTGCCCTATCTCGTGACTGCCGGCGCTTGCCACCTCACCCTCATGGACCGCGACCCCGAACGCCATCGCAGCGAGTATTGGCTGCGGCAGTCCACGACTCTCGCGGACGTGGGCGAAGGAGTCGAAATCGACCTAGTCCAGGGCGACGTTGCGATCGAGGCCGACGTACGCCGCTGCGTCGCCAACGTGAAGAAGCCGCTCAAGGGCGTGTTCCACCTCGCCGGCACGCTGGACGACTGCTTGCTGGCGGATCTGACGGCGCAGTCCATCGCCCGGGTCTTCGCGCCCAAGGCCAACGGCGCGCTCCATCTCCACCGTGCCACCGAAGGGCTCGCCCTCGATCACTTCGTCATGGTGTCGTCACTCTCGTCGGCGTTCGGCAATCCGGGTCAGATCAACTACGGCGCCGCCAACGCCTTCCTGGACGGCCTCGCCGCCTGTCGCCGCCGGCAAGGACTGCCGGCCTTGTCCTACAACCTGGCGGCGGTCGCGGATGCCGGCATGGCCGCGCGCAACCTCGGCCTGCTGCGATTGATGAAGGCCGCCGGTATACCCCCGGTGAGCAGCTATTGCGCCATCGCCAACCTCGACTACGCGCTCCGCACGATGGGCGATAGCGACCACCTGATCACCGCGCTCTTCAAGCGCGTGCTCTGGAGCGTCGATTCCCCCGACTACATGCGGTCCGGCCGCCTAATGAGCAATCAGGATGCGTTCGCGGTCGGCACCGACGAGCAGCTGACGGTGGACGGGGTCATGGCGCAGATCGCGGCCAAGGTCGCCGAGCTCTGCGGCCACGACGAAGGCGGTCTGGAAGAGCCCCTCTCCAGCTTCGGGCTCAACTCCATCTCCGTCGCCGAGCTGGGGGCGTTCATCCAGAGCGAGTTCAACTTCCAGGCGAGTGCGCTCGAATTGATGACCACGGCTTCGTGCCAGTCGCTGGCGCACGCCATCGTCTTCGGCACGAAGAGCGATGAGGAGGCGGAAGCCGACAATGAAGGCGGCGGGATCGAGGATGCACCCCTCTCTGAGCAGCGCCGCGTTCGCCGCAAGCCGTCGGTGTTCGCCAGCCCGCCCGAAGACCACTTCCCGCCGGCCCCCTGTTCCGGAAAAGGCGCCGTGGGAGCCCTGGCCGCTGAGTAGCACGATCCGGCGACAGGAGAACGGACCCCGCTGCGGCACATGAAAGAGCCTGGGACGATACGATGAACGTGCCAGTTGCCGCCGACCGAGCGGTGCCGCCTCTTATCGGCGAATTGCCGCCGCAATGCCGCAAGGACGTGGACGCGCTGCGTCGCGTTGTTCACGAGACGCTCGCGCAGGGGGCCCCAGCTCCGGCGGTATCCCCAAACAACTTTCAGGAGGTTTTTGTGACCGGGGCGACCGGCTTCGTGGGGCGCTTCTTCCTGCGCGAGCTCCTGCGGCAGAACGATCGGCTGATCGTGCACTGCCTGGTCCGTGCCAAGAGCGCCGAGCATGGGCTGGGGCGGATACGCGACGCACTGGAGTGCGCCGAGGTCTGGGAGGAGGAGTTCGCCCCGCGGCTGCGCGTGGTGCCCGGCGACGCCTGCGAGGAACGCTTCGGTCTAGGCGAGCCCGCGTTCGACGAGCTCTGCCGGCGGATCGACGCGGTCTACCATCTTGCCGCCAACGTGGGCCTCGTCATGTCCTACGCCGATATTCGCGAGGAAAACACGCTCGGCCTTCGTTCCGTGCTCGAGCTCTGCTTGCGGACCCGCCTCAAGCATCTGTTTTACGGCTCCACCATGGGAATTTTCCCGGCGTATTTCTGCGATTTTGGTGAAGAGCACAGCCGCAGCCGCATCGACGATCAGATGCAGCCCGACCTCGCCGACATGAAAATAACCTTTCCGCTCGGCGCCATCGGGTACCCGTGGAGCAAGCTGGTGGCCGAGCAAGGCGTCCTGATCGCGCAGGCGGCGGGCGTGCCGGTCGCGATCTTTCGCCTGCCGCAGATGGGGCTCTCCAGCACGGGGTATACGCAAGCGAACGACCTTCCAGCCCGCCTGTTTGCCGCCGCGACGCAACTGGGAAAGGCACCGCATGGCTTTTCGATACAAAGAAACGCCGAGCCGGTCGACACGGTCAGCGAAATCTGCACGGCGATTTCGCTCAACCCCAACCGCCGCTTCACCATCTACCATTGCTGCGATCCAGAGCCCCCTTACGAAGATCTGGAAGTCGCCGATCTAGGCTATTATTGGCAGAGCGTTCCCTACGCATCCTTCAGGCGTTCGTGCCAGGCCCTCGGGGAGGAGTCTCCGTTGCGCGGCCAGTGGGTGCTGATCGACCATTTTGCGCCCTACTGGTTCAGCGAGGACAAGGCCCGGCGCACGGCGATGGTCTGCGACCGCGCCATTCGGGCGGACTGCCCCCACCCGATCAAGTGGCCGGCACTGCTGATACGCCATGCGCGTTCCTACGACTGGGTCAGGCGTCATCGGGAGGGATGGCCCTATCCAATTCCGCAGGGCAACCTGGACTTCGACGGTCTCATCGCTCAGGCAGAGCGCTTCGCCCAACGAATGGGCGTGCCCTTCGAGCCAACCTACCCTTCGTGGATGCGCGCCGGCCTCCAGCAACTCGTGGAGGCGCTGAAATCCCCGGAGGCCGGACTGCGGGATACGCGGCTCAGCCACATCATCTACGGACTGACCCGCGCACTCCGCAGCAATGCGGCGCTCGCCCGCGAACGGCGGCAGCACCCCGAGATCGAGCGGGAGCGGATCACACGGCCGGTCTTCATCGTCGGCATCAACCGCACCGGCACGACTTTTCTGCATCGCCTGCTGTCGCGCGATCCGCAGTTCTGGGCGCTACGACGCTACGAGTTGACCGAGCCGGTGTTGCCTTCAGGCGAATATGCCACTGTCGCAGGCACGGCCGACGATCCCCGCCGGGCCTACGCGAAAGAGCTGTTGGGCGCGACCAATGTCGTCGATACGCTCGCCGGACTCCACCGCACCGATATCGACGAGCCAGAGGAGGACTTGTGGATACTCTGGCTTACCTTCTCGACTTGGATATTTGCGACCGCGTATCACGTACCGGCCTATGGCCGTTGGCTCGCAGAAACCGGGTCACGCAATGCCTACGCGCATCACCGGCGCGTCATGCAGCACTTCACCTGGCAGCGGCGGCAACGGGAGTCGGAAGGAGAGCGGCACTGGCTGCTCAAGATGCCTTTTCATCTCATAGAATTGGAGGTGCTGCTGGAGACCTACCCGGATGCCGTCTTCATCCAGACCCATCGCGAGCCCGTCGAGGTTATGGGCTCGTGGAACAGTATAGTGGAGCGGATTCGAGGCTTTTCCACAGAGCCGAGACCGCCGCACGAGGCCGGCGCCGAGCAGTTGGCCTTCATGAGTGGCGTGCTGAACGGCGCGATGCAGTTCCGCGCCTCCAAACCCGCGCTCGAAGAACGCTGGGTCGACGTGCGTTATACCGATCTGGTCGACGATCCGATGGCGGTCGTGAACGACATCTACGCGCGCCTCGGCTGGCCCCTGGAGGCGGCCTCCGCCCGCGCCATGCAGGAGTGGCTCACGCTCCAAGAGGAGCAACGCCGGCAAGAGCCGCGGCACGAGTATCAGTTGGAGGACTACGACCTCACGCCGGAGGGCGTGAACGAGGCATTCGCGCCCTATCGCGAGTTTGTCGCGGCGCTCGGCATCGTGTGACTCTGCTCCTGTTGCTCAACTAACATCGAAGCCGGATCACCTCATGTGACCGGGCCTGTGTGGGCAGGGGGCACATGACAGACGATGTAGCTCATGCTCCGGCCATGTCTTCCGCTGCGGGACCCGCGACCGTGCGGCAGCCGGAGGTGGCGGGCACCTTCTACCCGGCCGATGCCGGCGCATGCGCCGATCTGGTGACGCGCTGCCTCGAAGGCGCCCGACCGGCGCCACCGGGCGAGCCCAAGGTGATCGTAGCCCCTCACGCCGGCCACGTGTATTCCGGCCCCATCGCCGGCACCGCGTACGCGCCCCTCGCGAAACGGAGCGGCCGCATCACGCGCGTCGTGATGCTGGGGCCCGCGCATCGCGTGGACTTCGCCGGCGTGGCGACCACCGCCGCCGACGCCTGGGCTTCGCCACTCGGCACCGTCCCGGTTGATTGGCCGGCGATGAAGCCCCTGCTTACGCGGCCGGGCTTTCGCGTTGCCGATGCCGCCTTCGAGCGCGAGCACTGCCTGGAGGTGCAGCTCCCCTTCCTGCAGCGGGTACTGGATGGTTTTTCGATCGTGCCGGTCCTCGTGGGCGCCGCGAGCCAAGACGAGGTGGCGGAGGTACTGGAGGCGCTCTGGGGCGGGCCGGAGACGCTGATCCTGATTTCCACGGACCTCTCGCACTTCCACGACTACGACACGGCAAGGCGGCTCGATGGCGAGACGGCGAGGCGGATCGAGCTCATGCAGCCGGAGGATATCGACGGCGAGCGCGCCTGCGGCTACCGGGGCCTCGGTGGCGCGCTCAAGCGTGCTCAGGAACTCGATCTGCGGGTCACGGCGCTGGATGTCCGCAATTCCGGCGACACGAGCGGGACCGAGGGCCGCGTGGTGGGCTACGGCGCCTTCGCGATGGAATACGCCGAGTCCGCCCGGCTCTCGGATGACGACCGGGATCGGCTCCTCGACACCGCGCGGGCTGCCTTGGCCTTCGGAGTTGAGAACGGCCGGCCGATGGCCGCGACTCTCGACGCCGATCTGCCGCCAGCGCTCAGGGCGGTACGGGCCTCATTCATCACGCTCAGGGTCGCGGGCGAGCTCAGGGGCTGCTGCGGGACGATCGCGGCGCGAGAGCCGCTGCTGCTCGATGTCGCCGCCAACGCCTACAAGGCCGGCTTCGAAGACCCGCGCTTCGGCCCGATGACGGCGGCGGAGCTTGGTAGAGTGGATGCGAGCGTCTCGGTGCTTTCGACTCCGCGCCCGATCCGCTTCGCCGACGAGGCCGACCTGTTGCGCCAGATCAGGCCGGACGGCGATGGCCTGGTCCTGGAGGACGGCGATCGCCGCGCCGTGTTCCTGCCCAGCGTCTGGGAGCGCTTTCCGGTCGCCGCACAGTTCGTTGACAAGCTCAAGCGCAAGGCCGAAGTCGCGCCCGATCACCGGTCCGAAGGCCTGCGCGTCTCCCGTTTCACCGCAGAAAGTTTTGGCGGGCCTTTCCGCGCCGGCTGAGGCCACGGCCAGGAGCATCGAAGGCCCGCAGAAACAGGGACGACCGCCTCCGTGCTCTGGAGGCAGCCGTCCCCCCTCGCTGGGCCCGCGTTCTGTCCTGGGCCCGGTCCCTCGTGTTCGTCTACGCGTGGAGCTCGATGTCTCTCGGAACCGGATGAGCCGACATGCGATCCCGTAGCGCTCGGATGCCTCGCTTCGCGGGCTATGACGGATCGCTCTGTCGTCTCCTCCGCTCGCCCTGCCCCCCTGTACTGGGGCGCAGACTACGAGATGCCTTCCTGCTCCGCTCCCTGTGACCGGGCCGCTCTCGACGACGGCTCTCAGCCACGCGGTCGACAGTGCCTGGATGCCTTGATCCGGTCCAATACCGAATTCTCATGCAGGGCATAAGCACCCCTTATGCCCGAATGGCATTGATTTGACAGAGAATTGTCCGAGCGCCGGTGTGCTGTCCCGCGCGTTGCGGCAAAGGCGGAGCGGACGCAGAATGGAATGGGCCGACACGGACCGTGCAAAGGGAGCGGAGAGCCTCTCATGGCAGGTGCAATGATCGATATTCCCGTCGCTGGTGGCGGCGCGTTCAGGGGCTATCTGACGGTTCCGGAGGCGGGCAGCGGGCCGGGCCTCCTGATCGAACAGGAAATTTTCGGGGTCAACGCGAGCCTGCGGGCGATCGCCGACCTTTACGCCGAGGAAGGCTATGTCTGCCTCGTGCCCGATCTCTTCTGGCGCATGGAGCCCGGCGTGGACCTCGGCTACAGCGAGGCCGACTTTGCCAAGGCCTTCGCGTTCTACCAGCGCTTCGACGTGGACCAAGGCGTCGCGGATATCGGCGCCGCGGTGGAGGCGTTGCGGGCGCGGCCGGAGTGCACGGGCCAAGTGGCTGCCATGGGCTTCTGCCTTGGTGGCAAGCTCGCCTACCTCACCGCCACACGGCACGATATCGATGCGGCGGTCTCGTTCTACGGTGTCGGCATCGAGGAGGCGCTGGACGAGTCAGGCGGCATCGGCTGCCCGATGCTCATGCACTTCGCGGGCGAGGATGCGTTCGTGCCGCAGTCGGCGGTGGACGCCGTCACGGCCCATTTCGCGGACCGGCCGGAGGTGCGGATCCACGTCTATCCCGGCGTCGATCACGCCTTCTACAACCACGACCGCAGCGAGGTTTATCACCGGCCGTCCGCCATGATCGCCCATTCGCGCACCATCGCGCTGCTGCGGGGTGCAATCGGCCCTGGCTACGACCTCGAGAGGCTGTGGGAGCGTCACCTCGACTACGAGTTCACGACGCGGGACACCGCCAAGACCATGGCCACCATGGTGGCCGAGCCCTACGTCAACCACATCCCGACCATGACCGGGGGCACCGGCGCCGACGCGCTGAGCCGCTTCTATACCGAGCACTTCATCCCGAAGATGCCCAAGGACACGACGCTGACCCCGCTTTCGCGTACCGTGGGCGCCGACCGGGTGGTGGACGAGCTGATCTTCAGCTTCACCCACAACGAGGAGATCGACTGGATGCTTCCCGGCGTGGCCCCTACCGGCAAGAAGGTCAGCGTGCCGCTGGTGGCGATCGTCGCCTTCCGCGGCGACAGGCTCCACCACGAGCATATTTATTGGGATCAGGCCTCGGTGCTGGTGCAGATCGGCCTGCTGGAGCCGGGAGGGCTGCCGGTCGGCGGCGTCGAGACCGCGCACAAGGCCGCTGACGAGACGCTGCCGTCCAACCGCCTGATTCCCGGCTGGTCAGACAACTAGAACGGGATCGTACCTGGTTGGCGCATCGTCCCTGTCTCGCATGCAGAGCAGTCTGACAAACCCCCACCTCACCCCGGCCCTCTCCGCCCCCAGGGGCGGAGAGGGAGAACGGGCGGCGCCGTCTGCGTCCCCCCTCCGCCTTTGGGGGAGGGGGACAGGGGGAGGTGGGCGTTGTCCGGGCCGTCGTGAACCGGGGTGGTCGGTTGGTGCATTGGACCACTGGTGTTCGATGGCAGCGCAGGCACGGCTCGGCAACGCATGAGCACGCTCGGCACGGCGCTGGAACGCGTCGAGGATGCGGCGCTCCTCATGGGCCGCGGCCGCTACATCGACGACATGCCGGTGGCGCCCGGCACCGGACATGCCGCCATCCTGCGCTCGCCCCATGCTCATGCTCGCCTTGCCGGTATCGACGCGGCGGCAGCAGAGGCGCTGCCGGGCGTCCATGCCCTGGTCACCGGCGAAGACGCGCGCGCCTGGTCCACGCCCTTCATCGTCAGCGTGCGCCAGCCCATGGAGCACTGGTGCATCGCCACCGACCGGGTGCGCTACGCCGGCGAGCCGGTCGCCATCGTCGTGGCGGAGGACCGCTACCGGGCGGAGGACGCGCTCGCGTTGATTGACGTGCGCTACGAGCCGCTTGACGCCGTCGTCGATCCCGAGGCCACGCTCAACAGCGATGCGCCGGTGCTGCACGAGAAGGTCGGCAGCAACCTCGTCAGCGATCGGTCGTTCCGCTACGGCGAGCCGGAGGCGGCGTTCGACACGGCGGCGCACATGGTCGCGACCACGGTGCGCTATCCGCGCAACTCCTGCACCCCCATCGAATGCCTTGGTCTGATCGCTGAGTACGACCCTGGTGACGACGCCTACGACGTGCTCTCCCACTTCCAGGGGCCGCTCACGCTGCACCCGGTCATGGCGCGGGCGCTCAAGGTGCCGGGGCCGCGGCTCCGGCTGCGCTCGGTGCCGGATTCAGGCGGCAGCTTCGGCATCAAGCAGGCGGTCTTCCCGCTCATCGTCGCGATGGCGCTCGCGGCGCGGAAGGCCGCGCGCCCGGTCAAGTGGATCGAGGACCGGCTGGAGCACCTGCTGGCGGCGACATCGGCGACCAACCGGATGACACGGATCGAAGCGGCGGTGGAGGCAGACGGGAGAATAACCGCGCTTCGCCTCGACCAACTGGAGGACTGCGGCGCCTACCTGCGTGCGCCCGAGCCCGCGACGCTCTACCGCAACCACGGCAACCTCACCGGCCCCTACTGCATCCCCCATCTCGCGGTGAACAACCGCGTGGTCGTGACCAACAAGACGCCCACGGGGCTCAACCGGGGTTTTGGGGGGCCGCAGCTCTACTACGCACTGGAGCGGCTGATGCAACGGGTGGCCGCAACCCTCGACCTCGACCCGCTGGAGGTCATGAGGCGCAATCTGGTACCGGCCGACGCCATGCCCTATCGCGCCGCCGCCGGCGCGGTGCTCGATGCCGGCGACTTTCCCGCCACCGTGGATCACGGCGTGGCGGAAGGCGCGCTCGACGCGTTGCGCGCCAAGCGCGACGCGGCGCGGGCGGAGGGCCGGCTCTATGGCATCGGCTTCGCCGCCGCGGTGGAGTCCAGCATCTCCAACATGGGCTACATCACAACCGTGCTCAGCGCCGAAGAGCGGCGCAAGGCGGGGCCGAAGGACGGCGCCGTCAGCCACGCCACGGTTGCGGTGGACCCCCTCGGCGCCGTCACCGTGACCGCCGATTCGATCCCGCAGGGGCAGGGCCACCGCACGGTGCTGGCGCAGGTGGTGGGCGACGCGTTGGGCCTCGCGCCGGCTCAAGTTACGGTCGCGCTTGAGCACGACACACAGCGGGATGCCTGGTCGATCGCCGCGGGCAACTATTCGAGCCGCTTTTCGGGCGCGGTCGCGGGTGCCGCACACCTCGCAGCGGTGCGGGTGCGCGAACGCCTCGCGCGGATCGCGAGCCAGCAGCTCAACGCTCGGCCCGAGGACGTGCGCTTCGAGCAGGGGCGCGTCTTCGCCATGGGCAATCCCGAGAACGACCTCGACTTCCGGCGGGTGGCATCGCTCGTCCACTGGTCGCCGGGCAGCCTGCCGGAGGGCGTGCCGCCGGCGCTACGCGAAACCGCGCGCTGGACGCCGCCCCAGCTCACCCCACCCGATGACGACGATCGGATCAACAACTCGGCGGCGTATAGCTTCATCTTCGATTTCTGCGGGGTGGAGGTGGACCGCGCAACCGGCGCCGTCGCCATCGACCGCTACGTCACCACCCACGATACCGGCCGGCGCCTCAACCCGGCGCTGGTGGACGGCCAGATTCGGGGCGCCTTCGCCCACGCCGTGGGCGCCGCGTTCTACGAGGAGCTCGCCTATTCCGAGGACGGAAGCTTCCTCTCCGGCACGCTGGCCGACTATCTGGTGCCGACCGCCTGCGAGGTGCCCGATCCGCTCATCCTGCACCGCGACATCCCGACACCGGCGACGCCTTTGGGAGCGAAGGGCGTGGGCGAAGGCAACTGCATGACCACACCCGTCTGCCTCGCCAACGCCGTGGCGGACGCACTGGGGGTCGGGAGCCTCGACCTGCCGCTCACGCCCGCCCGGATCGGCGACCTGATCCACGGGCCGGAAAAGCTGGCGCCGTAGGTGAGAGGCGCAACTGGACGCTGGGGACTACAGCTCAGACTCATCGATATCGGCGAGCTTCATCAAATGCTTCTGCAAGCCACGCTTGAGCGACTTGGCGCCGTGGACAGGAACCGAGATGCGGACGTCCGACCCTGCTTTCGCGTAGATGCGGTGGCTTCCGCTGATGCGCATCATCTTCCACCCCCGCAACTCCAACACACGACAAAACTGCCGCCCACTGACGGTTTTCACACGGCGATCTCGACGATTCTGTCGCTGCCGGAGGTGGGGATATCGCGGACATCCACGGAGAGGCAGCCTTCGACCGCCTCGTAGAGATTGCTCAGCAGTTCCTCGAAGGTCTCGCCTTGCGTCGCACAGCCGGGGATTGCGGGCACCTCGGCCCAGTAGCCCCCCTCTTCCGCTTCATGCACGATCACCTTCAATTTCATGGCACGCTCCTCGCGGATACCGCCCTGCCGGCGGGCTCGGGGGATCGCGCCATGATACCAACGCGCCCCTGATCCGGGTATAGGGACGCCATGAAGCCCGCGCCCTTCGATTATCTGCGTCCCGACGACGAGGAGGAGACCCTGGAGGCCCTCGCCGAGGCAGGGGACGACGCGCGGCTGCTCGCGGGTGGCCAAACCCTGATGCCGATGCTCAACATGCGGCTGGTGGAGCCGGGAGTGCTCATCGACATCTCCCGGCTGGTGGGCCGCGCCGGGATCGAGGACGGCGGCGAGGCCATCGAGGTCGGGGCGGCAGCGACCCAGGCCGCCCTGGAGACCTGGCCCACGCTTGCCGAGCGCACGCCCCTGCTGGCCCAGGCGCTGCCCCTGCTCGGCCACGTTCAGACCCGGAGCCGGGGCACGGTGTGCGGCTCCATCGCCTTCGCCGACCCGAGCGCGGAGCTGCCGCTCTGCCTCGCGACGCTGGGCGGCGAAGTTGTGCTGCGCTCGCGCGCGGGAACGCGGACGCTGTCGGCCTCCGAGTTCCAGACCGGGATGCTGTCGACCGCGTGCCGAGAGGACGAGATGGTGTCGGCGGTGCGCTTCCCCGCCGCCGAGCCGAGCGCTGGCTATGCCTTCACCGAGTTTGCGCGCCGGCACGGGGACTTCGCTATCGTCGCCATTGCCGTCATCGCGCGGGCGAACGGGATCAGGATCGGCGTCGGTGGCGTGGCCGAGCAACCGGTCGTCCAGGACTGGCCGCTCCTCGCCGGCAGCGCGCTCGACGACGCGCTCAACGCGCTGGCCTGGTCTCTGGACGCCGCCGACGATGTTCACGCCAGCGCCCGCTACCGGCGCGAGCTGGTACGCCGCCTGGGCAAACAGACGGTCACGGCGGCGTTGGAGGCGCGGCCATGAAGCGGCTCGACGCGGAGAGCCGCCATCGGGTCGGGCTCACCCTCAATGGCTGCGAGGCGAGCGGCTGGGCCGAGCCGCGCATGCTGCTGAGCGACTTTCTGCGCCACGAGCTGGGCGCCACCGGCACCCATGTCGGCTGCGAGCACGGGGTCTGCGGCGCCTGCACCGTGCGCCTCGACGGCGCCCCGGTGCGCGCCTGCCTGACGCTCGCGGTGCAGGCCGACGGCCGGCGCGTGGACACGGTGGAGGGTCTCGCCCCCAACGGTGAGCTGAACGACCTGCAGGCGGCGTTCCGCCGCCACCACGCGCTGCAATGCGGCTTCTGCACCGCCGGCATCCTGATGTCCCTCGACGCCTGGCTCGAAAGCCGGCCGGCGCCCGACGAAGGCGAAGTCCGGGCGCTGCTCAGCGGCCACCTCTGCCGTTGCACCGGCTATACCGGGATCGTCGCGGCCGCACTCGACGCTGCGGAGGCGCGGCAGCGCGGGAATGACTCATGACCGACCTGGGCCGCACGTTAATCGCGGCGGCGGAGCGGAACCCGCGTGCGCTCGCCGTCGTCGATGGCGCGCGGCGCTTCGATTACGCCGCGTGGCTCGATACGGCCGCGCGCCTCGCCGCGGGCCTCGGCGGCCTGGGGCTCGGGCGCGGCGACCGGCTCGCAGTCATCATGCAGAACCGGTGGCAGATGGCGGCACTGCACTGGGCCTGCCAGCTTGCGGGCGTTGTCGTGGTGCCGCTCAACTGGCGGAGCACCGCCGACGAGCTGGATTACTTTCTGGAGGATTCGGGCGCGGCAGCGCTGGCCTTCGACGAGTCCGCCGTCGATGCCGTCGCGGGTTCCACCCGCTCGGCCCGACTGCGCCGCATCGCGGCCGGCGACGCGACCGGAGGCACGGTCGATTTCGGCGAGCTGCTGACGGCGCCGGCGGAGTCCGCACCTAATGCCAGCGAGAACGACCTCTCGCTCATGCTCTACACCTCCGGCACCACCGGGCGCGGCAAGGGCGTGCCGCGCACGCATCGCGCAGAGCGCGCGGCGGCGCTGGCCCACATCGCGCAGAATTGCTACCGCCCGGGCGAGCGCACCCTGGGCGTGATGCCGCTCTACCACACCATGGGCGTGCGCTCGCTGCTCGCGATGGCGCCGGTGGGTGGCGCCTTCGTCTGCCAGCACCGCTTTGATGCGGCCGGCGCGCTCCGGCTGATCGAGGCCGAGCGGCTAACCTGCCTCTATCTGGTGCCGACGCTCTACTACGACCTGCTGGAAAGCCCGGAGTTCGCCAGCGCAGATGTCTCCTCGGCGCGCAAATTGGGTTTCGCCGGGGCTCCGATGGCCGAGGGACTGCTGCGTCGGGCCGAAAGCGCCTTCCGGCCCGAGCTCTTCGTCAACCACTACGGCTCGTCGGAGATCTACTCCTTCACCATCGACCAGAACGCGGCGGCCAAGCCGGGCTCGGCGGGCAAGGCCGGCATCAACCAGCGCATCCGCGTGGTGGAGATCGGCACGGACGATCCCGAGCGTACCGTCGGCGCGGGCGTGGAAGGCGAGGTGATCGCGAGCCTGGAGAGCGAGGAGGCCTTCGCGGGCTACTGGCAGCGGCCGGATGCGGACGCCCGCGCGCTGAAGCAAGGCTGGTATTTCACCGGCGATGTCGGCTATTGCGACGCCGACGGCGATCTTTTCGTGACGGGCCGGGTCGACGACATGATCATCACCGGCGGCGAGAACGTGCTGCCCGCCGAGATCGAGAGCGTGCTCTCGGTCCACCCGGCGGTGGCGGAAGCAGCGGTGGCGGGGCTCGCGAACGAGCGCTGGGGGCAACAGGTCGCGGCCTTCGTGGTGCGGAGCGGCCCGGTAGATGCCGAGGCATTGGACGCCCACTGCCGCGCTTCGACACTGGCCGATTTCAAGCGGCCGCGCGCGTACGTCTTCGTTCGCGCGATCCCGAAGTCGCCGGTAGGCAAGGTGCTGCGCCGCCTGCTGATCGCGGGCGAGTACGAGGAAGACGAAGAGTCCGAGGTCAGGAGAAGCGCGTGACGACCGGTGGTCCTTACGACGATCTCGACGGCTTCCGCGTGGAGGTGGACCGCGCGGCGGCGCGCGCCGACATCGTGCTCGACCGCCCGCCGCTCAACGTCGTGAGCATGCCGCAGCGGGACCAGCTTGCCGCCGTCTTCGCCGCGCTCGACGCCGATGAAGGCGTGCGCGTGATCGTGCTGCGGGCGCGGGGCAAGCACTTCTCCAGCGGCGGCGACATTCCGGGCTTCATGACGCGCACGCCGGAGCAGCTCGCGGTGCTGGCGCGCAACGTGGCTGCGCCCGAGCGTTGCTGCCAGCCGGTGATCGCGGCGATCCACGGCTACTGCTTCGGCGTCGCCTTCGAGCTTTCGCTCGCCTGCGACTTTCGCATCGTCACCGAGAACGCGCTGCTCGGCCTGCCGGAGCAGCGCATCGGCATGATTCCGGGCTCCGGCGGCTCGGCCCGGCTCGCGCGGATGATCGGTATCGGACGCACCAAGGACCTGGTGATGCGGGCAAGGCGGCTGCCGGGCCCGGAGGCGCACGCCTGGGGCATCGCGCTCGACTGCGTGCCCGAAGACGGGCTTGCGGACGCGACCGATGCCCTGGTGGACGAGCTCAAGGCCTTCTCGCCGCTCGCCCAGCGCACCGCGAAGAAGCTCCTCAACGCGGCGGAGGACGCGCCGCTCAGCGTGGCCATCGCCCTCGAAGGCGAGGCCTATGGTAGGCTGCGCTCATCGGCCGACTTCGCGGAAGGCGTGGCCTCCTTCGCCGAAAAACGCAAGCCGGCCTTCAAGGGAGAGTAGCGCTCGCATGGACGACGCTCCGCCCCCCGCAGCGACGGACGCGGATACGGACGTATCGGAGGGCTCGGCCGCTCCCGCCCGCCTGCCCCGCTTTCACCTGGATCCGGTGGGTGGCATCGCCGGCGACATGTTCGCCGCGGCGCTGCTCGACGCCCGGCCGGAGTTGGCCGACGGATTGTGGCGTGCGCTCGTTGCGCTCCAGCCGCCTCCCTCGGTGGAGATCGCGATCGACCCGTGCGGGGACGCAGCGCTCACCGGCATGCGCTTCACGGTGACGGCGCCCGAAGACGAGGGCCATGGCCACGTGCGGCTGGCGGATGTGCGCGCGCGGCTGAAGGCCGCCCGCATCAAACCTGCCATGCGCAAGCGAGCGCTCGCGATCTTCACGCTGCTTGCCGAGGCCGAGGGCGCGGTGCATGGGATGGACCCGGCGGAAGTCACCTTCCACGAGGTAGGTGCCTGGGACTCGACTGTCGATATCGTCGCCGCCGCGCACTTGATCGAGGCGTTGGGCCCGGCGCGCTGGTCGGTGGGCGCCATTCCTCTCGGCTCGGGCCGGGTGCGCTGCGCCCACGGCCTGCTGCCGGTGCCGGCGCCCGCGGTGGTCCATCTTCTGCAGGGGCTCGCCACCTACGACGACGGTATCGAGGGCGAGCGGGTGACGCCCACCGGCGCGGCAATTCTGAAGCATCTCGAGCCGGCCCAGGTGGCGTCCGGGGAGCCGGAAACGCTGGCGGGTGTCGGCACCGGCTTCGGCAGCCGGACCCTGCCGGGCCTCAGCAACGTGTTGCGCGTCCTGGAGTTCGCACCCATCGCGCCGGTGGCCGAGCAGGAACAGGTCGCGGTGCTGCGCTTCGAGATCGACGACCAGACGCCCGAGGACCTGGCGCTCGGCCTCGACCGCCTGCGGGCGCGGCCGGGCATTCTCGATGTCCTACAGTGGCCGGCCTACGGCAAGAAGGGCCGCCTGGTAGCTGCGATTCAGGTGCTTGCCGAGGAAGACGCGCTCGACGGCGCGCTCGATGCGGTCTTCGACGAGACCACCACGCTCGGCGTGCGCTGGTCCAAAGTTTTCCGCAGCGCGCTTGCGCGGGACACGGCGACCCATGCCGATGCGCTCGGCACGGTCCGGGTGAAGCGCGCGCGCCGGCCGGCGGGCACCGTGACCGCCAAGGCGGAGCTCGACGACCTCGCGGGCAGCGCGGGCCACACGGTGCGCGAGGTGCGGCGCCGCAGCGCGGAGGCGGCGGCGCTCGGGCGGGGCAAGAATGGCTGAGCCGATGCTCCCCGGTGTCGACGCGGTGGGCGCTGTGCTCGACGGCATCGGCCGCGCGGCCGTGGCGGTCAGCGGCGGGGTGGATAGCATGACGCTGGCGCTGCTCGCCGGGCGCCGCTTGGGCGCGGAGAGCGCGATGTTCCATGCCATCTCGCCGGCGGTACCGCCGGAGGCGACCGAGCGGGTGCGCGCCTTCGCCGCGCGTGAGGGGTGGCGGCTCACGGTCCTTGATGCGGGCGAGTTCGACGACCCCGCCTACCGCGCAAACCCGGCCAACCGCTGCTTCTACTGCAAGACAAACCTCTACGGCGCGCTCGCCGCGCGGACCGACGCCACGCTGCTCTCCGGCACGAACCTGGACGATCTGGGCGACTGGCGGCCGGGGCTCAGGGCCGCCGAGGAACACGGCGTGCGCCATCCCTTCGTCGAGGCCGGCATCGACAAGGCAGGGGTCCGCGCCATCGCGGCGGATCTGGGCTTCGACGACCTGTCGCGGTTGCCGGCGGCGCCCTGCCTTTCCAGCCGCATCGAGACCGGGCTGCGCGTGGAGGCCGACGACCTCGCCTCGATCCACGCCGCCGAGCGTTACCTTGCGCGCCAGCTGCGGCGGCTGGAGCCCGAGACCGTGCGCTGCCGCAGGCGCAAGGCCGGCATCGTGATCGAGCTCGACGCGCCGACCCTCGATGCGCTGAGCGAGAGCCGCCGCGCCGCCCTCGGCGACACCGTCGCCGGCATGTTCGCCACGGGCGACGAGACCCGGCCGGTCAGCTTCGCGCCCTACCGGGTGGGCAGCGCCTTCCTGAGGCCCGCGCACCCGGCGTGAGCACGCCCACCGCCATCACCCTCGATCTGGAACGCCGCGCGCGCATCGGCATCGAGGAGGCCGTGCTCTGTGCGGGCAAGACGCCGGCGCAGCTGGCGGACGTCCTCGCGCGTGCGGAGGAGGCGGAGCGGAGCCTGCTGCTGACCCGCCTCGACGCGGCCCAGCGCGACGCCCTGCCTGCAGCGCTGGCTGAGCGCATCGACTACGAGGCGCTGTCGCGCACCGGGGTGTTCGGCACGGTCGCCGCACCTGCGGGGGCGCCGAGGGTCGCGATCGTCTCCGCCGGGACCTCGGACCAGCCGGTATGCCATGAGGCCGCTCGCACCCTCGCCTATCACGGCCATTCTTCGGCAGAAATCGGCGACGTGGGGGTCGCGGGCCTCTGGCGGCTGATGGACCGGATCGACGAGATCCGCGCCTTCCCCATCGTCATCGTGGTTGCCGGCATGGACGCCGCGTTGCCCTCGGTGGTGGGCGGGCTGGTGCCGGGCATGGTGATCGCGGTGCCGACGTCCACCGGCTACGGCGTCGCCAAGGGCGGAACCACCGCGATGGCGGCCATGCTCGCCTCCTGTGCGCCGGGGGTGATGGTGGTCAACATCGACAACGGCTATGGCGCCGCCTGCGCCGCGCTGCGGGCGCTCCCGCTGCTCGCTCCGTAGTCTTCCCCGCCGGATTAACCTGCGAGCGCACGCGCGGCTGCGGTGCGCTCGTGCAGCCCGCGCAGGGCGCCCAGCTCGTCCGCCGTCGGTGCCGGGGTCTCGGCGAGATTGTCGGCGATCGCAAGCGGCCAGCCGGTGGCGGCCACCACATCGTCGAGTGCGACACCCGGATGGGTGTGGGTGAGGACCAGCTCGCGGCTCTCGGGATGGGGTTCCAGCACGCCGAGGTCGGTGATGACCGTGCTGGGCCCGCGGCCGGGGAGGCCCGAGCGCTCGCGCCAGTCGCCGCCGGTCAGGTGTCCGGCCGAGGTCACGAACTCCACCTTGTCCACGAAGCCGCGCTTCGACTGGCGCATGATGATGAAGACCTCGCCGGCGAGCCCGGCGATCTCCGGTGCGCCGCCGGCGCCGGGCAGCCGGGTCCTGGGCTGCGCGTAATCGCCGATCACGGTCGTGTTGATGTTGCCGAAGCGGTCGATCTGCGCTGCGCCGAGGAAGCCCACCGTGATGCGCCCACCCTGCAGCCAGTAACGAAAGATCTCCGCGGTGGAGACCACGAAGTCGGCGGTCTCGGCGAGCTCGTTGTCGCCGATGGAGAGCGGAAGCACGGCGGGCTTCGCGCCGACGGTGCCGGACTCGTAGATCAGCACGGCGTCCGGCGCGTGGGTGGCGCGGGCGAGGTTGGCAGCGGCGCTCGGCAGGCCGATGCCCACGAAGCACACCGTGCCGTTATCGATGAGCCGCGCCGCGGCGACGGTCATCATCTCGTCGGCAGTGAAGGGTTGCTCGGTCATGGGCGCCGTCTTAGCCGGAACCACCCGGTTCTTGAAAGGGCGAACCGGAGCGAGCGCAGCGCCGCCCTTGCCCGCACCCGGTGGTTACGATAGGGAGACGGCCGAGCGGCGAGAGCGGCGCGCCGCGCAGGGGGACGAGGGGCGGTGGCGCTGCTCACGGTCGAAAACCTGACCAAGATATTCACGGTCGGCAAGGACGAGGACCTGATCGCGGTCAACAACGTCTCGTTCACGCTGGAGCGTGGCGAGACGCTGGGCCTGGTCGGCGAGAGTGGCTCGGGCAAGACCACGGTCGGCCGCTGCGTACTCCGCCTGATCGAGCCTACCGAGGGGCGCATCGCCCTCGGCGACCAGGAGATCAGCGAGCTCGACCCGGCGGGGCTCAGGGCGCTCAGGGCGCGAATGCAGCTCGTCTTCCAGGACCCCTTCGGCTCCCTCAATCCCAGACTCACCGTTTATCAAACCGTGGACGAGCCGCTGGCGCTGCACGGCGTGGGGCGGGCCGAGCGCAGACCCCGCGTGGCCGCGATGCTGGAGCGCGTGGGCCTCGGCAGCGAGGTCTTCACCTACTACCCGGCCGACCTCACCGCGAGCGAGCAACAGCGTGTGGGGATCGCGCGCGCGCTAGTCACGGAGCCCGAGTTCGTGATGCTCGACGAGCCGACCTCCATGCTCGACCCCTCGGCGCGGGCCGAGATCCTGGATCTGCTCAAGGCGATCCAGAACGAGACCGAGACCGCCTACATCTTCATCTCCCACGACCTGACCTCGGTCGCGAAGATCAGCCATCGCATCGCGATCATGTATCTCGGCCACATCGTCGAGCACGCGCCGACCGAGATCATCATGGAGAGCCAGCGCCATCCTTATAGCCGCGCCCTGCTCTCCGCCGTGCTGTTCCCCGATCCGCACCGCCGGCCCGACCCCTACGTGATCGAGGGCGAGATTCCGACGGCGATCAACCCGAAGCCCGAGTGCCCGCTCTACGGCCGCTGCCCGATCCGCGAAGACGCTTGCCGCGACGCGGTGCCGCCGCTGGTGGAGGTGGAGGCGGTGCACTACTCCGCCTGCCGGCGCTGGGACGACGTGGCGGCCTCGATGGCGGACGCGCGCGGTGCTGCGTAGCGCATCGCTGCGCCCGATTCGCGGGCCTGGCGTCGGAATGCGCTCTCGGCAAAATTTGAACGAGCGCTTGTTTCAATTTTCTTCTAATATCCGGCCGCGTGCCGCGACGCGCGCACCCGCGCGCGCGGGCCGACCCTGCGGCGCAGAGGGAGACTGAGGAGAGACGACATGACCTTGGGTGACATCACAAGACGCGGCCTCGCGGTCGCGGCCACGGCAGCGCTCGCCGCGCTGGTGGCAGCGGCGCCGCCGAAGCCGGCCGCCGCAAATCAGGACACGATGGTGATCGCCATCGGCGCCCTGCCGCAGGGCATCGACCTCGACAAGCATGTGAGCCCGCAGACCTGGAGCATGGGCGCGCAGGTGTTCGAGGACGGGATGAATTGGGAGTCGATCGACTTCCCCTTCTCGACCGGCGACGCCTGGGACCCCTCCACTATTCCGGGCTTCATGTATCCCGACTACATGGGCCAGAAGACTCTGGTGCCGGGCATCATCGAGAAGTGCGAGATGGAGCCGGATGGCCTGCGCGCCGTCTATCACCTGCGCAAGGGCGTGATCTCGCCCTGGGGCAACGAGTTCACCGCCGACGACGTGCTCTGGCGGATCGAGCGCGGCAAGGCCACGCAGGCGATCAACAACTTCCTCGAGTTCCTGCTCAGCATGCCGGGTCAGACCATCGACCCGCCGGAGAGCGGCGGCTACGCGAAGATCGACGATTATACCGTCGAGCTCACTTCGTCCCGGCCCATGCCGCTCGCCTGCAAGGGGCTGACCAACTACTACAACGCCTGGCTCGATAGCACCGAGATCATGAGCCACGCCACGGAGGAGGACCCCTGGGGCGACAAGTGGGTCGCGACCAACGGCGGCGGCTTCGGCGGCTACCGGGTGATCGAATGGACCGCCGGCAAGCGGGTCGTCATGGAGGCCAACGAGAACTACTGGCGCGGTGCGCCGGAGATCAAGCGCATCATCTATCTGGTGGTGCCGGAATCGGCCAACCGCGTCGCGCTGCTCAAGCAGGGCAAGGTGCACATGGCCGAGGGACTGTCGCCGGACGAGATCGTGGCGCTCGCTGACGATCCGAATGCGCGCGGCGTTGCGGTACGCGGCAACCAATCCATGTGGATGATGATCAACAACACGCTGCCGCCCTACGACAACGTGAAGGTGCGCCAGGCGATGAATCACCTCATCAACCAGGAGGCGATCATTCGCGACATCTACCACGGCATGATGAACGCGTGGCAAGGCGTGATGCCGAGCACCTATCCGGGCTACGAGCAGCACATGAAGTACGACTTCAACCCGGAGAAGGCCAAGGCGTTGCTCGCCGAGGCAGGTTATCCCGACGGCTTCGACGCCGAGCTCTCGTTCGACGCGGCCGTGGCGGCGATGGAATCGATCGGCGTCCTGCTGCAGAGCGACTTCAAGAAGGCCGGCATCAATCTCTCGCTGAGGAAGCTGCCGACCGCTGCGAACTCGGATAACGTGATGAGCAAGCAGGGCTCGCTCGCGCTGTGGACGGACATGCCGATTCAGCCCGACATCAACTACGCGCTGAAGCTGGTGTGGCCGACCAACGCGCTGGTCAACTACCACAACTTCTCCGACCCGCTGGTCGACCAGGTGCTGCAGGACGGCCAGGGCGTGGTGGATGCGGAGGCGCGCATTGCGGCGCACGCCGGGATCCAGGAGCATATCCACGACCAGGCCCCGCTGGGCTGGATCGGCGAGCACTACTTCGCCGTCGGCCTCTCGCGGAAGGTCAGCAACTTCCGCTGGTACACAACTCAGTACTACCACGTGGCGGAAATGAGCATCGCCGACTGATGGGGCTGCTGTAGAGCGTCCCTCGGGACGAGCGCCGATGAAGGCGCCCGGCCGGGGCGGCGGGTTCCCCCCGCCGCCCCGGCTTTCGTACCGGCCCGTGGCTTCGGCGGCGCGTGACGCGTCCGCCGGGCGCGGCGTCACGGGCTAGGCGGGCGCGGCCATGCGGCTCGCACTCTATATCGGGCGCCGCTTTCTCTTCCTGATTCCCCAGGTCTTTCTGATCTCGTTCATCACCTTCGTGCTGGTGCGCTTGCTGCCGGGCGATCCGGCGCGCCTTTCGCTTGGGCCGCTCGCGCCCGAATCCTCGGTCGAGGCGCTACGTGCCAAGATGTACCTGGACCGGCCGATCCCCGAGCAATACCTGATCTGGCTGGAGAACGCCTTTCAGGGCGATCTCGGCGAGTCCTGGGTCAACAACACCGAGGTGATCGACGATCTGGTTCACCGCATTCCGGTGACCCTGGAGCTCATCTTCCTCGCGCTGCTCGTCGTCTTCGTGGTGCTGGTTCCGCTCGCGATCATCACCGCGAGCCGCACCCGGAACTGGATCGTGCGGATCTTCCAGAACCTCACCTTCGGCTACGGCATGCTGGCCGGCGCGCTGCCGGACTTCCTGCTTGGCCTGGTGCTGATCTTCTTCCTGTTTGCGGGCGCCGCGGGGCTGATGCCGGCGGAGATATTGCCGGGGCCGGAGGGACGGCTCGGCATCCTGGACTTCGAGCCGCCCTTCGTGACCGGCTCGATCCTGATCGACTCGCTGATCGCGGGCGACTTCGAGATTTTCTGGTCGGGCTTCATGCACCTGATCATGCCGGTCTTCACGCTGGCCTTCGTCTACGGCGCGCCGATCTTCAAGATGCTGCGCAGCCAGATGGAAGGCGCGCTCAAGGCCGACTACACGACCTATGCGGAGGCCGTGGGCCTTGCCCCCAGGATCGTGCTCACGCGCGCCGCGCGGGTCGCCGCCGGCCCGACGCTGGTGATCACGGGCGTGGTGGTGATGTTCCTGCTCGGCGGCGCGGTCCTGGTCGAGCGGGTGTTCAACTACGTCGGGCTCGGCCAGTACGCGATCAACGGCATCGTCACCGCCGATTACGCGCCGATCCAGGGCTTCGTCTGCTTCGCCGCGATCTTCACGATGCTGGTCTATCTCGCCGTGGACCTGATCCACTTCGCGATGGACCCCCGCATCAAGATCGGCGGAACCCAGGCCTAGGGACAGCGCGGGATGGTCTGGCTCCGCATCAAGCGCACGCTCCTGGCGCTGCCGAAATGGCAGCTCGCCGTGCTGGTGATGTTCTTTGGGTGGATCTTCCTCACCATCTTCGGCCCCTATCTCGCGCCCTTCCCCACCGAGGTCGCCGAGCCCACCACCCGCCTGCTGCCGCCCAGCGGCACGTACCCGTTCGGCACCGACGAGAACGGGATCGACATCTTCTCTCGCGTGCTGGCGGCACCGCGCACCGACGTGGTGATCGGCGTGGTCGCAACCGCGCTCTCGGTCGTGATCGGCACGCCGCTCGGTGTCATCGTCGCGCTCTACGAGAGCCGGGGTGGCGCAGGCTCCACCGCCTTCGCCGAGACCTTCATGCGGCTGCTGGAGGTGATCCAGTCCTTCCCCGTGTTCGTCTTCGCGATGGTGCTGGTGGCGGTCTTCGGCGGCAGCGTCACCAACATCATCATCGCCATCGCCTTCGTAAACACGCCGGTGTTCGTGAGAATTGTGCGCTCGGACGTGCTCTCGCTGGTGCAGCGCCCCTTCTCCGAGGCGGCGCGTGCCGTCGGCAACCGCGAGGTGCGCATCGGCTTCCGCCACGTGCTGCCCAATGCGCTGCCGACGGTGATCGTGCAGGTCTCGGTCACGGTGGGTTTCGCCATCCTGCTCACGGCGGGGCTCAGCTTCGTCGGCGCCGGCGTCAAGCCGCCGACGCCCGAGCTCGGCGCCATGATCGCCTCGGGCGCCAAATACCTGGAGATCGGGCAGTGGTGGGCCGCGTTCTTCCCCGGCATCGCGCTTGGCCTGATCGTCTTCTCCTTCGGCATCTTCGGCGAGATCATGACGCAAGTGATGGAGCCGCGCGCGGTGAGGCGAGAGACCGACCGCCGCCGCGAGGCCGCGCTTGAGACGGGCGGAGACGAGCCCGAGGTGCCCGACGCCCCCACCGTCACCCTCTCTCACATGAGCGAGCCGGTGCTCGCGGTCGAGCATCTGGGCGTCGTCGCCGTCGACTCGCGCCAGCCGCTGCTGAGCGAGATCCATCTCGCGCTCGAGGCCGGCCACAGCATGGGGATCGTGGGCGAATCAGGCTCGGGCAAGTCGGTGCTGGTGAAGACGCTGCTGCAGCTGCTGCCGCCGGAGCTCGCCGTCACCTCGGGCTCGGTGCGCTACCTCGACCACGACCTGCTGACGATGAGCAAGGGCGCGATGCGGGCGATGCGCACGACGCAGATCGCGGCGATCCTGCCCAACGCGAAGTCGCAGCTGAACCCACTCACCAGCGTCGGCGACATGCTGCGCAGTGCACTCCAGGCCCACGAGAAGATCAGCGCGAAGCAGGCCGAGGTGCGCTCGATCCAGCTACTGGAGATGGTGGGCATCGTCGATCCGGCGCAGCGGCTGAGCGCCTTCCCCCACGAGCTGAGCGGCGGCATGGCCCAGCGGGTGTGCCTAGCCATGGCGCTGATGTACCACCCCAAGCTGCTCATCGCGGACGAGCCGACCGCAGGGCTCGACGTGACCATCCAGCGCCAGGTGCTCGACCTTACCCGCACGCTCGCCGAGGACGCCGGTACGGCGCGGCTGCTCATCACCGGCGACCTCGGCATTGCAGCGCACTACTGCGACACGGTGGCGGTGATGCAGGCGGGCAGGATCGTCGAAATCGACGAGACCGAGCGCCTGTTCGATGCGCCCCGCCATCCCTATACCCAGCATCTGCTGGATTGCGTCCGGGTATAGTTCGGCAGGCGCAACAGCGAGACGACAAGCGTAGAGCACGAGACGACCATGACGCGACATGCGGAGATTGCCGGCGGCGGCTTCACCGGCCTCGCCCTGGGCACCGCGCTGGCCCAAGCCGGCTGGACGGCGCGGGTGCACGAGCGCACGGAGGAGATCCGTGCCTTCGGCGCCGGCATCTGGATCTGGGATAACGGCGTGCGCGTGCTCAAGGCCATCGGCGCCGCGGACGCGGCGCTGGAAGGCTGCACCGAGGCGCCGACCTACATCAGCCGCGATGCCAAGGGCCGCTACATCGACGAGGTGCCCTTCGCGCCGATCACCAGCACCGATCGCTCACGCATGTTCTGCATCACGCGCCAGCAGCTCCTGGCCGCGATCCTGGGCGCAGCGCAGCGCGCGGGCGTCGAGATCATCACCAGCTCGCAGGCGACCGGTGCGCGGCCCGAGGGTGTGCTCATCACCGAGGGCGGGCAAGAGTGGCCGGCGGACCTGGTCATCGGCGCGGACGGGATCAACTCGAATGTGCGGGACTCGCTGGGCCTGCTGAAGAGCCGCAAGCCTCATGTGGACGGCGCCATCCGCGTGCTCGTACCCCACGAGCCGGGCTACGCCGACACCGAGGAAGGCCGCACCATCCGCGAGTGGTGGAACGGCTATCGCCGGGTGCTATACACGCCGTGCAACCGCGAGGTGTGCACTTACATTAGCGAAAATTTCAAAAGCGCACCGTGACGTAGGGTTGCAGTTTCCTCCTGTATGTTGGTTATGATACAGTGGGTTATGGTTGACGTCAAGAACGGTTGGGCCGGGCCTGGAGAACACATTGGCTGATCTTGTGTCACTGATTAGTTGCATTCGGGGAAACAGGTAGTGGAGCTTTCCGTGGAGCGCTGGTATGGACTTGGCATCCAATGTGGCTCACTCTGTAAGGACACGATAGAGACATAAGAGCGTGGCTGCGATGAATACCATAGGAATATCATGACATATTCTACGTCGTCATGCAGCTGCGTGTTGCAGGTGAAGTCACGCACATAGTGGAGCCGGTTCTCGATGTGCCAGTGGTTGCGCACCAGATCGAGCAGCTCCTCGGGTCCGGCACGCTTTGCGCCAAGCGAGGTCAGGCTCCAGGTCACCTCGATGCTGCGCTTGCCGGTCTTGATGATCTCGCGCTCACGTTCGATGCACATCGCCTGGCGCCGCCCGTGAAGGTTGGCGTAGCCGTCCCACTCGGCAGCGGAGAGGTCGACGACGGCGCAGCGTCGGCGCTCGATGCGGCCATGGCCCTTGTCGACGGTTTCGTGCCAGGCCGCATCGCTGAAGTCGATCGCCTTGAGGTCTTCGAGGATGGTCTCCTCAGGGCAAATTTGTCCAAGCGGCTGGTAGGCAGTTGAGTTCTGGCCACGGGTTGTGCGGATCGGCTTTGTTGCGGGGTTTGCGGCGGGGTCTGGCCGAGCATCCGGTTCGGTCAGAGGGTTCTGGCATTACCGTGTGGGCGGTGCGGGCGGTGCCGTCGCGATTTGGCGGTGCCCCGACATGATGGATCGCGCCACCGGCGTGGTCGGGAGCGAGGGCAGGTACGATCTTTGCGCCCGGCTTGCCGGGCGCCGGGGTTCAGGCCGGCGCGGCGCGCTTTGCGGTCCTCGGCTGGGTGTTCCCGGTCATTTTCAGGAAGTCGAGGACGGCGCGGACGTTGCGGGCGAGCCTGCGCACGGTCGAGGCGACCTCGAGCCCCCGGCCCTTGATCAGGCCGATGGCGAAGCGCCGCAGGCGGGTCATGTTCTCGGGGCCGAAGCCTGTGCGTATGCGGCTGCGGTCCTCGTCCCAGGTCCAGTCGAGGCAGTGGTGCGAGCTGTTCTCGATGCACCAGTGGCCGCGGTTGAGGGCGAGCAGGCTCTGCGCGTTGGCCGTGCCGGGCGTGTGGCTGGAGATCCCGTAGGCGGTCTCGGTGCCGGTCTCGCCGGTCTTCTTGTCCTGGCGGGAGCGCTCGATCATGAAGACCTGGCCGACGCCCGGGAAGTCGAGAAAGCCGTTCAACTCCGTGCTCGTCCAGATTGCCCGCTGCTCGATGCGTCCGTGCGACAGCGCGGCCTCCTCCTCGAAGTCGGGCTCACGCTCCGGCGCCTCTTCGAAGAGCAGCGTCACATCGTCCCGCATGGTCTTCTGGTTCCCTTTCACGATGAACATGAAGTGCGCGCCCCGGTCGAGCAGGTAGCGGGCGAACTTGCGCTGGGTTAGCAGCGCGTCCGTCGTGACCGTCTTGCCCGCGATGTTCGGGATCAGGTCCACCAGCGCCGTCACGGTGCCGATCTCGTTGGTGCGCTTTGTCTCCTCGTCGGCCCCGACTTTCAGGAGAAGTTTTTTTGGGCGAGCGTGGCCTTGGTCTCGTGCCCGACCGCGCTCATGACATGAGCCTGGGTCCCGTCCTCGTCGATGGCCCCCCTCAGGGTCTTGCCGTCGATGGCAAGCGCCGCGTCGCCTGAGCCGTGGGCCTCCTGCCACTTGCGCAACGCCTCGTCCAACTGGTCCGGGTCCACCCGGATCACCACATTGCGGATGGTCGACATCGAAGGCGGCCGGCGCACCCCGTCGCGCAGCCGCACGCCGAAGCGGGCCAGCGCCTTCTCGCCGAGATCGTCGACCCACTCGGAGATGGCCTTCCAGCCTCGCATGCCGCAGAGCGTCGCGCCACTCGCAAGCGCGAGCACGCTGGGCAGCGAATGCCGCCGTCCCTTGCGCGTGCGGGGGTCGTCGATGTCCTTGAAGTAGGCGTAGAGCGACTCTTGCTGAGCGGCGCTGATCATGGTTCTCGGAACTCCTTTCTTCCACAACTCCCGATCCAGCCCGGCAGCGGACAGCCGGCGGCAGGCGTCGGGAACCAGGGGGCGCAGCAGCACAAGCTTCGGCGTCGAGCCGGCGACATAGCCCGAGCGGTGGCGCCGGAAGCCGCGGGTCTGGCCGACCGCCAGCCATCCAGCCGCCCGGTAGACCGTGCCCCGGAACCTCGCCGCGTCCACGAATGTTTCCAGCATCAGCACGGGGTGGCCGAAGCGGGCCGGCCAGTCGCGCGCCAAGCGCCGCGCGCAAAGCCCCAGCACCCGCGAGCCGAGGTTCGGAACACCCCGTCCCGGCAGGATCAGGAAGCGCGCGTTGTTCGCGATCAGATGCAGCCGCCCGTGCTGCGTGCGGAAGTCCCAGCCGATCCACTCGTCCCGCGCCCGGCACTTGCGCGCCGCAGCCGAAAACACGGCCAGCGCCAGCCACTCGCCGCGCCGATGGGCGACGTACCACGCCGTCGCCCCCACCTTCGCAGACGCACCCAGGTAGTGATGCCCCTCCATCAGCGCGCGGAACCGGGCCTCGTCCTCCGGCCGGACAGCAGCGACATCGACCTCGGAAAGATCCACCGTAGAAACCGTCCCCCTGCTCGAAGCCGATCCGCAGCAGAACACCGCGAATCCAGTCGCCTCAATCCATAGCAGGGTTGGCGCGCGCTGACCAGACCCAAGGTCAACTCGTAGCGCAGAACTCAAAAATCAGGCTTGGACAAATTCGCCCTGATGGTCTCCTGGTTGTCCTTGACGGCGCTGACCACGTAGTCGGCACGGCGCCCAAGGAGGCAGCGCGCGGTCTCGTGCTGGGCGTGCATCGCATCCATGGTGACGATCCGGCCCGTGAGGTCGAGACCGCCGGAGTGCGGGATCCCATGGTCAGGGAGTCGGAGACGACGTGGTGCCAGCGGGCGTGCGCCGCAATCCAACCCGCTTCGACCAGCATATCGCTGTCGAGAAAGAGGAGAACGTCGTGGGCAGCCGCCCGAGCGCCGCTGTTGCGCGCCCGGGCCAGCCCAAATCCGCGGCGCTCCTGACGCACCACCCTGACATCCAACGGGGTCGATCGGGGCGGCTCCAACGGCGGCTCGGATCCGTCGTCGACGATCACCACCTCGAAGAGGTCCCGCGGGCAAGTCTGCCCTTCCAGCGCGGCCAGGGTTCTCTCCAGCGTCTCGGCGGGCGTCTGGTAGTACGGCATGATCACACTGACCGGCATGACAGGCATGAACGTCTCCAGCGGCTCCACCGCCACTTGGCGCCAGTCGTTGTACCGGACGGAATTAGGGTGCGGGTTCATTGTTCTTGATCAAGGTGCGGACTTGCTTCGGACGTTCGTCATTGTGCGCCCGAGATCCTGATCGACCGACTGCCGCTTGATGCGCGCCCGCCACCGAAGCATTGTGGCCACCGCCCTCAATAAGGACCAAGCCTCTCCGGGGTTGCGGATGTCCTGGATCCAGCCTAACAGGAGAGCCCACCGCGCAGGGTAGACTGCCATATCCGTCGCAACGCTGTGGACCGCGTCTACCGTCGGCGCGGTGTTAGCGGTGTTCTTGAACTTGAGCGACGCTGCGGAAATCGTTCGCGCTTCTCCGAAGTCGGCGGGGCTGGCCGCTTGGCGGCGCGCCCGGTGGAGCGCCCACGTCCGTGTGATCGACACCCGGGATCCGTCGGGGAGGATGGCGGTCGCGGCGACCGCGCTTCCCAGCCTTGCCCGCAGACGATGCACCAGGTTGTTCGCGAACGTCGCGCCGGCGGGCAGCGTGACGTGGAACGACGACGCGGGAAACTCGTCGAGGGCGGAGCGGGCCGGTGCAACGCGCACCCGCGGCTCTGGGCCGAATTCGCCCCGGAGCAGCGCCAGCCGCTCATCGCCGTCTCGCGACGGCGTTTCGATTCTCACCACCAAGTCGTACACGCGATCGGCCAAGAGGGTCGTAACCATCGCGATGACCTGTTCCGTGGGGCAATGTCCCGCCTCGACGGTCACGACGTACTGAGGCACAGCGAAAACTCGGTTAATCCCGCTTCTGCGAAAACCGCGATGGGCGATCAGGTGGGCCGCCTTCGACCGCATGATGCGCTGATCTCGATCCTTGGCGTCTCTACCGTCGCACCAGCGGCCCTGATGCCAGGCAAAGGCGTCCCAGACCGGGACCAGCAATCCGCCGCGAGTATAGGCCCGATATCCGAGCTCGGTGTCCTCCAGCCCGTACCGCATAAACGATTCGTCGAACCCGCCCACCGACTCGTAGAATTGCTTGCGGATCCCGAAATTGCCCGACGAGACCACCCTGAACAGGTCGTCGGCCCTCGACGTGAGATCGTCGGTCCGGAGCATGTGGCCCTCGAACCAGGGCGGGTCAGCCGGCCGGCCCGAAAACAACTCCTTCAGTGACCCCCGTCGGCGCCGGACCGTTTCCGGGTCGAGGCCGTCTACCGCCACGAAGGCGTAGAATCCCAATGTCATGGCGTCGGATACGGCGTAGTGCCACCGAGCGTGCGCCGCGATCCAGCCGGCCTCGGCCAGCATGTCGCTGTCGAGAAAAAGGAGGATGTCGTGGGCGGCCGCCCGCGCGCCGTTGTTTCGCGCCCGGGCGGCGCCGAACCCGCGGCGTTCCTGACGCACCACCTTGACGTCAAGCGGGGTCGAACGGGGCGCCTCTACAGGCGGTTCGGACCCATCGTCAACGATCACCACCTCGAAGAGATCACGCGGCCAAGTCTGGCCTTCGAGCGCCGCCAGGGTCCTCTCCAGCATCCCGGCCGGAGGCTGCCAAGTCGGCAGGATCACGCTGACCGGCAGGGTGGGTGTGAACACCTCGGACGCCAGCATGTCCACCTGCCGCCAGTCGTTGTACCGGACGGACGCCGGTTTGGGGAGCATCGTTCGCTGGTCCCGACCCGTCACGTTCCTGGGGCAGGCGCAAACTTGTTGGCTCAATTCGTGATCCATAGGCATGGGTTGCCAGTGCTCGCGGCCATGCACCTCTCGGGGTGCAAAATTCCTACCCACTTGACGGCGGATTGAACGAAGCCGCTACGCGGAGTTGGCGGCTTAGGCTTCGTTCACTTTCCCGATGCCGCAGGTTCTCTTGACGGGCGCGCACCCTGCGGCCTGTGTCGAGTTGCGACCACCCATTTTGTGTGGGAGCCGCTGGCCGCCTTTCGATCACCAGTAGCTAGCATCGATCTCCGAGACGGTCCGCCGTCGGAACGGTCCGGCGGCTCGCCGTCATGATCGAGGGAGATCGATGATGACTGAGAAGGCGACTTGCGGGGCGAAGGGTAGCCCGCTTCGTCAGCGGATGATCGACCAGATGCGCATCGCCAATCTGGCCGCGAGCACACAAACTGCCTACCTCTTCGAGGTCGAGCGCATGGCCAAGCACTATGGGGCTTCGCCGGCCGACCTCGACGCAGAGCAGGTGCGCGACTTCGTTCTCACACTGATCGACAGGGGTCTCAGCCCCGCCACAACGAACAGCACGCTCTCCGCCCTCAGGTTCCTGTACGTCGACACGCTGGGATGTCCCGAGCGCGTGGCCGGGGTGCGCAATCGAAAGCTGCCCTCCCAGTTGCCGCGATCCATGACGGAGCAGGAGGTCGAGCGCCTGATCCTGGCGACGCCCGACCTCCAACACCGTGCCGCCTTCGTCACCGCTTACGGCGCCGGCCTGCGGGTCTCCGAGACCGTCACCGTCAAGATCGGCGACATCAAGGCGGACAGGAAGTGCCTGCACATCCCGTCCGGCAAGGGCGGTACAGAGAGGATGGCCCCGCTGCCCGACGGGGTCATCCATTACCTGCGCAGCTACTTCAAGAACATCTGGCCGCAGCCGGCAAGCTGGCTATTTTACGGCGCTTCGCTCGACGAGCACATCTCGGCGGCGGCCCTGCACCGTGCCTTCAAGAAGGCCCGCGAGCGGGTTGGCATCGCCCCCTGCCACAGCTTCCACAGCCTGCGTCATTCGGCCGCGACCCATCTGCTTGAGCGCGGCGGCAACATCGAGGTGATCCGCGACGCGCTCGGGCATCGAAGCGCCGACACGACCCGCGGCTACGCGCGCGCCACCGGCAAGATGTTCGAGGCCCTCGACCACCCCCTCTCGGGCTTCCCGGTCCTGCGCAGCTAAACCGCCGTGGCGCGCGAGCGCGCCGGCGTGGCGGAGATCTTCCGCTGCGCCGCCGGCGCCTTCCGTGAGCGCCGGGAAGGGCGCATCGACGCCGGCCGGCTCAAGGTCATGGCCGACATCGAGGCGTGCCGCACCGCCGTGCTGGGTGGGCACATGTACGCCTGCGACGGCTGTGGGCGCGAGCATCCGCTGTTCAACTCGTGCCGCAACCGGCACTGCCCGACCTGCCAGGGCCTCGCCGCAAACCGATGGAGCGAGGCGCGGGCCGCGGACATCCTGCCGGTGCCCTACTTCCATGTCGTCTTCACCCTGCCGAGGGAGATCGTCCAGATCGCCTTCGGCAACCGGAGGGTCGTCTTCGACATCCTGTTCAGGACGGTGGCCGAGACCCTGCGCACCATCGCCGCCGATCCCAGGCACGGTGGCCTGCGGATCGGCGGCACCGCCGTGCTCCACACCTGGGATCAGAAGCTCCGCTTCCATCCTCATCTGCACGTGGTGGTGCCGAACGCGGGCTTCGACGTAGACAGCGGCGAGTGGAAGACGGGGAGCGGCGTCTGGCTCGCCCCCGTCAAGGTCCTCGCCAGCTTCTTCCGCCGCCGCTTTCTCGAAGACCTTTCGCGCGCCCATGGCAGCGGCGAGCTGGAGTTCCACGGCACCGTCGCCCATCTCGCCAATCCCGGCGAGTTCCACGCCACCCTCGCCGCCGCCCGCAGCAGGGACTGGGTGGTCTACGCCAAGCGCCCCTTCAGGGGGCCCAAGCAGGTGTTCCGGTACCTCGCCCGCTACACCCACAGGATCGCCATCTCGGACAGGCGCATCACAGCCTTCGACGGCGAGAACGTCACCTTCCGCCACCGCAAGCCGGCCGAGCCGGGGCAGAAGAAGCCCCGCTACGGCACCATGACCGTCTCGGCCGACGAGTTCATCCGACGCTTCCTGCTCCACGTCCTGCCCGAGGGGATGCACCGCATCCGCTACTTCGGCATCCTCGCCAACGGCTGCCGCGCCACGACGCTGGATTGCGCGCGCGAGGCGCTGGGCACCGTCGGCTGCGCCGTCCCGGGCGAAACGGCAGACGGGCTTGAAGGGGACCATGAGCAGGACCGCGAGCCCGAGACCGCCGCCGCGCCCGTGGCGTGCCCACACTGCGGCGGTGTTCTGCGGCTCGTCCGCGAAATCCCCCGCCGCAAGGAGCCCCTCTCCGCCCGCGGCCCGCCGCAGGCGCCGCCACCTTGCGGTGCAGCACCATGAGCCAGCCGCTCGCTTCGAACCAGGGCAGCGCGGGCCCCGTCCCGGCCCACCGGCCAACTCGTCCTCGCCGGCGGGCGCCAGGCGCCTCTGGCTCATAGCCCGCCAGGGCGCCCAATGTGAGAGGATCGAACCGGCCGCCATATCGACCGGGACGCCGCAAGCCCGCCATCCTCAGTAGCTGATCGCTCCAGCCTGAGCACGACATCGGCGCACTTTACACATACCGCGATGCCCGCACCCGTGGCCCGCGCCTTCGTTCAAACCAGATTGACCAGGCTCTCGCGAGCCCGCTCAATCCTTAAGATTCCCATTTTACTTGACCGCGAATCCTGGCCATTTGACCGCCAAGGCGATGCCGTTTGTCAGTCTCTCCCGAGTCTTGCGGTAGGCGTTCTCCGTTGTTGGTTTCAGGGGGCTGACCGCAGGCCAGCCCGACGCGAGGGCAAGAGAGCCCTGGTCGCCATTCAAAGGCCTGTCGGGCGCGGCGGCAAGCCCCCACACCGGGCATGCCGCCGCGCGATGTTTGGGCCATGCCTATGGTTCACGAATTGAGCCATCTTGTTTAGGGGGTCATTCGGTGTGTCCTGCAATCGGGAGGTCGTCGAGCGTCATCTGGTCCTGGAGGTGTCCCTCGCTGTCGCGGCCCGGATCGCCGTCGTGCTGGCAAGCCGCTTCGCAACCTAGAATTTTCGCTCAGCGACGCGCGCGTCGGTCATCTTCGCTTGACGCAGATATTGCGAGAGTATGTGCATGATCGACTGGTGGGTGTCCTCGATCACGCCGTAGTTGTCGCCGTCGACGTGCAGGTTGACGGTGGCCAGCGGTGCCGAGCGGCCGCCGTCGAAGCCGGTCAGCGCGACGCCGTCCAGTCCGTTCGCGACCGCCCATTCGAGCGCGCGGACGATGTTTTCCGAATCGCCCGAGGCCGAAATGGTCATCAGCAGATCGCCGGGTCGTGCTGCGGTCCTGAGCTGATAGACGAAGCAATCTTCGAATGCGATGTCATTGGCGATCGCGGTAACGATCTCCATGTTCGCGCTCAGGCTCATCACCCGCGGCAGAACGCCGGTGTCGGTCTGCACCCCCTTGGCGACATCGCAGAGCAGGTGGTTGGCGATCGCCGCCGAGCCGCCATTGCCGCAGACGAAGAGCCACGCGCCGCGCGCGAATGCCGCATCAAGCAGGTTGGCGGCATGGGTAAGCCGCGCCCGGTCGATGGAGGCACCCGCCTGTGCAAGCTGGGTCAGGTAGTCGTCGCAGTAGCGGGCCACTGATCGGTAGCCCGTGTCCGGAAAGGTCATGAAGCGTCCTGCGCGGGTCGGGGATTGTCGGCGGAAAGCGCCGTACCGAGCGCGACGATCGGCCGCCCGATGGTGATGGGGAAGTCGCTGCGTGCCAAGCCCGCCGCGGCGGCACGGTCCCGGACGCCGTAGCCGGTCTGCACCAGCCAGCCGCGCGCGAGCCCGGCGCGCCGCCCGGCCTCCAAATCGTCGACGCTGTCGCCAACGATCCAGCTTCGGGCGAGATCGATACCAATATCCGCAGCGGCGGCATGGAGCATACCGGGGCTGGGCTTGCGGCAAGGGGCGCTGCTCTCAGGCAGCGCCGGGCAGGCGTACACCGCGTCGACTAGGCCGCCGGCGGCGTCGGCGAGCGCGAGTACCCGCTTCTGCACGGCGGCGAACGCCTCCCACCCGTAGAAGCCGCGGCCGATGCCGGACTGATTGGTCACGATCACTATCCGATACCCGCAACGCCGGGCCGCGGCCAAGCTCTCGAAGGCACCGGCGATGGGTACGACCCGTTCGGCAGTGCAGAGATAGTCCACCAGCTCAATAAGCGTCCCATCGCGGTCGAGGAAGAGCGCCGGGACAGGAGGTAGCGAGGGGTCGGCGCGCACTTCGCGCCACAGGCCGGACGGGTCGAGCGGAAACCCGCGCATCGCGGGTCTGTCGGTTGCGCGGCCTGGGCACGACGGAGCCATTGTCGGGCCGGAGTCGCTCCCTGCAACCTGTCGGCGGCCACTACAAGGCGCATCCGGGACAAGTGACCGGCGGCGGCGTTGGCGTGGCTCAGCGCCGGGAGCGGAAGGGGGAGAGGGGAGGCCGAAATGGGGGCCGTATGACGTCATTCCCGTGTCTCACTGCCCCTAGGCGGCCCGTTGTCGACATTGCCGCGCTCGCGCGCCAGTTTCCTCTCCCACGAAAGCGCGGTGCGGACGATGAAATCGAGATCGTCATGGCGCGGCGACCATTGCAACGCCTCGCGAATCCGCGACGCGTCGGCCACCAGCGCCGGCGGGTCGCCGACGCGCCGCGGGCCTTCGCGAACATCGAAGGGCACCCCGGCGACCACCCGCACCGTTTCGAGCACCTCGCGGACTGAAAACCCGTGGCCGTAGCCGCAGTTGAGCACGCGGCTGCCGCCGCCGTCCTCCAGGTCGCGAAGGGCGGCGACATGGGCGTCGGCGAGATCGGACACGTGGATATAGTCGCGCACGCAGGTGCCGTCCGCCGTATCGTAATCCGTGCCGAACACGGTGACGTGGTCGTGCGAGCCGACGGCAGCCGCGCAGGCGACCTTGATCAGGTGCGCGGCATTCCGGTTGGACTGACCCGCCCGCCCGTTCGGGTCGGCGCCCGCCACGTTGAAATAGCGGAGCGCGACGTAGCGGAAATCGTGGGCCGCCGCGGCGTCGCGAAGCGTCCATTCGGTGACCAGCTTGGAACTGCCGTAGGGGTTGATGGGAGCCGTCGGCGCGTCTTCGGATACCGGGATTTCCCTGGGAATGCCATAGACCGCCGCCGTCGATGAAAAGATGAACCGCCTCACCCCACCGTCGACGCAGGCGCGGATCAGGGTCGTGCTCGCGCTACTATTGTTGCGGTAGTAGAGCAGCGGATCATGGACCGATTCGGGAACGCTGGCGCTGGCGGCCAGGTGCACGACGGCGGCGATTCGATGGTCGGCGATGACATTGCCGACCGCGCCGCTATCGCCAACGTCACCCTCGACGAACGGGATACCGCCGGGAACGGCCGCACGATGCCCCGTCGAAAGATCGTCGAGGACAACGACGGGATAGCCAGCCTTGCAAAACGCCGGCACGACATGGCTGCCGACGTAGCCGGCGGCGCCGGTGATCAACACGGGCTCCTTCGATCCCATGCTCTTCGCCCCTTCAATGTCTCCCGTGTGTGAAGCCCGGCCCCGTCGGACAGCTTATCCATGCCCGCCGGCCGTCCCGTCAACCTCACGGCTCTTGATGGATATTGAACACGACACGACTGCCCGTGCTGGATATTCGAACTGGCAATTCACGATAGATTCCCAACGCTTCCCGCACCGCCGGTTGGTTCTCCGGCCGGCAGACGACCAGGACGAAGCCGCCGCCGCCGGCGCCGCACACCTTGGCGCCGTCCGCGCCGGCTTCGAGCGCCGCCGTGATCATTGTCTCAATGCGTTCCGAACCGATCCCATCGGTCAGCATGCGCTTTGCCTCCCACCCATCGCGAACAAACCGCCCCAAACTGTCGACTTTGCCGGCATCGAGGTCGTTCGCAAGGGTCTCGGCAATCTTGCGTATTGTATCGAGTTCCGCTCGCCGGGCGCCCATCTCCTCGCGTTGCTTCTTCAGGATGGTTTCCGCCCTGCGTGCGATGCCCGTATAGTATACCAACAGGCGTCCCTCCAGTTGGCGTCTTTGATCGGGCGACAGGCCGATTCTGCGGGTCGTCGCCGTATCGCCGCGCCCAAAACGGAACTCCCGTAGGCCGCCGTAGACTGCGATATAGGCGTCTTGCCTGCCCATTGCCTTACCCAGGCGCGTCAACTCGATCTCACAAGCTTGCTCGGCAAGTTCACTCGCTGAAAGCTGAACGCCCTGATAGCAATGAAGTGCGTTGAGCAGGCCGACAGTAACCGACGATGACGAGCCGAGACCCGATCCTTCCGATGGAATGTCGGCAAGCGTCGTGACCTCGACGGCTCGGTCGACGCCGGCAAGGCGCATGGTCTCCCGCATGAGTCCGTGCTCGACTGCATCAACTGAATCGACGGTCTCCTTTCTCGAGTAGTTGAGGCAGATAGCGTCGTCGTACCGTCGTTTCACGATGACATAGACGTACTTGTCGATCGCGCAACTCACGATTCGGCTGCCATGGTCGTTGTAGTGTAAGCGGTACGCAGACCCCATACCGGAATCTGGCTTGACTACGACGGGGATTTCTTGAGGAGCGCCGTGAGCGCGCGAGTCATTTTGCCTCGGGCTGGAAGTTCCACGGCAGAAGCTCCTGGATGCCCGACTGCGGGTGGCCCTTGGCGATCTTCTCGAGCGTGCTCCGCATCCAGGCGTAGGGCTCGACGCCGTTCATCTTGCAGGTCTCGATCAGCGAGGCGATGCGGGCCCAGGCTTGCGCACCCTCGTCGTTGCCGGCGAAGAGCGCGTTCTTGGCGGTGAGCTTCAGCGGCCGGATTCGGTTTTCCACCAGGTTCGAGTCGATCTCGACACGACCGTCGTGCAGGAACTCCAGCAGCCCGTCCCACTGGTTGGCGATATAGGTCAGCTTCTCGCCGAGACGCGAGCGCGGTGAGACGCGCGAGCGCTGCTCGTCGAGCCAGACACCGAAGGTGTTCACGATCGGCGCCGACTCCTCCCAACGGATCGCGCGGCGCTCCGCCGGCGGCTTGCCCCGGATCTTCTTCTCGATCGCATAGAGCTTCGCGATCCGATTCAGACCGGCCAGCGCGATCGGCGATGCGCTCGAGTCGTATACCTCTTTCAGCTTCCGTCTTACATGCGCCCAACAGAGGGCCCGCGTCACAGGGCCTTCCGCCCGGTCCGGCCGCGCCAGGATGTTGTGGCCCGAGTAGCCGTCGAGCTGCACCGTCCCCGAAAAGCCCTCCATAAGCTCGGCGCCATACTTGCCGCCGCGGCCGGGCGCATAGCGATAGACGACGCCCGGCGGGTCCGTGCCGCTCCAGTGGCGCTCGTCACGCACAAGGGTCCACATGTAGCCCGTCTTCGTCTTGCCCCGGCCCGGGTCGAGAACGCGGATCGTGGTCTCGTCCAGACCCAGGTGATCCGACTTCTTCAGCTCATCCTCCAGGCAAGCGACCACGGGGCGCAGGTGAAACGACGCCTGGCCCACCCACGTCGCCAGCGTCGCACGGTGAACCTCGATCCCCGAGCGCTCGTAGATCTGCGACTGGCGATAGAGCGGGCAATGATCGCCGTACTTCGCGATCAGCACCTGCGCCAGAAGAGCCTCGGTGGGAAGGCCGCCCTCGACCAGAGCGGCCGGCGCCGGCGACTGCACCACCCCGCCCCCCTTGCACTTGTTGCAGGCGTAGCGGGGGCGCACGGTCTCGATGACGGTGAACTTCGCCGGCTCATAGTCCAGCCGCTCGCTGCGGTCCTCGCCGATCTTCGTCATCTCGCCGCAGCCGCAGGGGCACATGATCGTGTCCGGCTCGATCACCTCCTCGCGCCGGTCGACCTGGGGCCCGAAGCGCACCCCGCTGCGCGACCCCCGGGAAGAGCGCCGCCGGCGCTTGCCGCCAGCCCCCTCGTCCTGCTCCTGGTCATCTGCCTCGGGCCGACCGCCGGCTTCAGCGATCGCCGCCCAAAACTCCTCGAACGTAAGCTGGCGCTCGTCCTCGCCGAGCTTCTCGGAGCGCGGACCGAACAGCGCCTTCCTGAGCTCCTTGTTGAGATGCTCAAGCCGGCTGATCTGCTCCGCGCTGTGCGCGTTCTCGGCCTCCAGCCGTGCCGCCCGCGCTTCCGCCGTCTGCCTCGCCGCCTCCGCCGCGCCGCGTGCCTGCTCCGCTTCGCATAGGGCTGCTTCCGTCGCCCGGCGCGCCGCGCGCTCGTCGTCAAGCTCCGCATGCAGGGCCGCCAGCGCCGCCGAAACCACCGCAGGCGACGGCGAACCGGCGCTGCTGAGGGGTGAGGGCGTGACCTTCGGCATGGGCCACCCCTTAATCCGATTCGCCAATGCATGACCAGGGAAAAGTGCAGGCGGGACCGCGACCGAAATCTGCGGCCCCGCCTGCGTGCCGCCTCACTCCGCCGCCAGCGGGCGGCGAACCGGGAGGGCCTTGACCCGGCGCCAGTCAAGGCCCTCGAACAGGGCCTCGAACTGGCCCTTCGTGAGGCGCATCACACCGTCCTCGATCCGGGGCCAGGCGAAGCGGCCCTGCTCCAGACGCTTGTAGGTCATCACCAGGCCGGTCCCGTCCCAGGTGAGAAGCTTGAGCCTGTCGCCGCGGCGCGAACGGAAGATCACGATCACCCCGGAATAGATATCGAGATCCAGCTCCCCCGCCGCCGTCGCCGCAAGCGCGTCGTGGCCGCGACGAAAATCAACCGGCCGCGTCGCCAGCACGATGCGAAGCGAGGGGGCCGCGATCATGACGACGCCCGACCCAGGCCCGAGGCCACAGCCACGATCCGATCGACCGCGCTCTCCACCGGAAGGCGAACGACCACGCCCAGCGCCTCGATCGCCACCGTCCGCTCGGACGTCACGCTATCAACCACCACGGGAACAAATGGCGGTGCAGAGCCACCAATCCGAGCGCCCGGAAGAGTTCCCTCCCGCGCGCGCCGCCGCCACTTGGTCAGGGTCGTATCGCTGACGCCATGGCGGCGCGCGACCGCCGCAACCGAAGAGCCCGGCTCAAAGCTCTCCGAGACAATCCGCGCCTTCTCATCGTCCGGCCAGCGTCGCATGGGGGCCGGCTCAGACGGAGCCGGGGCGGCTCCCTCAGAAGCTGGGATCTCAACCGAAGCAACAGCGACACCGTCGCCAGATGCCAAAATCGAATCTGTCATCGCGATCTCTCCTGTGTGGCTCGTGGTCAAGGCGGAGAGTCAGCCCCGAAATCAGATCCGCTGGAAGTATGGGGGCCCGATACCGCTTACGTTGTAGTACTCCGGTAGATCGGTGCCGCCGCCGGCGAAGCTGATCCGAAGCGGCGTTTCGGTGACAATCATGCGCTCGCTCTCGCCGCCCATTCGCGCTCGGCGGCCAAATAGGCCTCGGGGCTGCTCCCGACGTCCCGCAAATACGCATCGATAACAAAGCCCGTAACTGCCCAGGTCTGATTCCGCCGAGCACTCACGCGTGATGGACTGATGCCTCTGGCCTGGTGCCGCTGACGTGGAGCGGAGCGGCGGGGGATTTCAGAAGCGCAGTACCGGGATTAGCTGCATGGGATCGGGGTGCGCCAGGGTTTCGAGGACATTCCAGCGCTGTTTTCGAGCGGTGGCGATGACGGACCGCAGGTTGGCGAAGTCGCAGGCACCTTGCATCGAGCGGAAGCCGCCTGAGATTTTCTGACGCAGCTTGCCCATTCGCAGATCGCGCTCCGCCTCATTGTTCGAGAACGGGGTTCGCGGGTCGGTGAGGAAGCGCAGGCAGCCCTCCTTGTACTTCTGGAGCCGGAGCGCGAGGTTGTGACCGATGCGGCGCTTTTGTCGTCCGCGCTTTCCGGTCTGGAGCGGCGGCATCTCTTCGTGAGCGGCGATGGCACGTTCGAGGATGCGGTCCCAGGCTCGCGAGATGCGGGCGACCAGCGATGCGGGCACGTCGCGATCATTCTTGCGGGCGAAGCGGGCGGCTCTGTTGGCACGGGAGAGCAGCTGGTGCATGCTCGTTGCCCAGTCTTCCTTCTCGATCTCGATCAGGGCCTGGAGCTCACGCAGGTGATGGGCGTTGCAGGCCCCGTGGCGCACGCCCTCGAGAGCGAAGTAGGTGGCATAGTCGTCATGGATGACGATGCCGTTGAGCTTCTCGTCGAAATGGCCGCGCCCGCTGGCGACGCGCAGGATGGTCAGCAACGGGGTGCACAGCACGTGGAGCCAATGGGTCCGGGCGGCGATGCGGATGCCGGTCTCGTCGAGGTGTTTGACCGGGGCTTCGGTGCGGATGATCTCTGCGACACGATCGAGGAAGCCCTCGAAGCGCCGGGCGGTGCGCCGGCCCATGGCGGCGATGGTGGCCGTTGAGATCTTGACCGCGAAGAGATCGCTCATGACCTCGGCGACGCGCTTCTCCGGAATGAACTGAGCGTGCAGCAGGTAGGTCACCCACGCGGTGATGCGCGGCCCGTACTGGACCGGGGCGCTCACGCCGTTCGGGAAGGCGGCTGTTGTCATGGTGCCGCAGGCGGCGCAGAGGCAGCGATGGCCGCGATGCTCGGTGGCCTCGAGGGGCTGCGGCTCGGGCACATCGAAGACCTGCCGGCAGACGGGGGCTCCGTGACGGTCGGCGTCCGACAGCGGCGCGCCGCAGCCCTCACAGGCGGACGGATCATGATCCACGACGTGGTCCGGGTTCTCGGTCCGCTCCAGGGTGGTTCCCTTGTGGCCCGGCTGACCGCCGCTGGGCCTGTCGGATTTGCCGCGCCGGCTCCGGGTGCGCTTCTCCTGGTCTGCGCTCTTCTTCTTCAGGCCGTCGCTGGCCGGCGGCCTGGAGCTGGTGGTGCTGTCGAGCGCGGCGCTGCGCTCAAGTTCGGCGATCCGCTCGCGCAAGCGGGCGTTCTCCCGCTCCAGCGCGTCGTTCTCCTTGACCAGCGCCGCGCTCAGGCGAAGCAGCCCCTGGCCCCATTCCCGGATGGCTTTGACGGCGGTCATCGCGAAGGATTGTGGGGTGAAAAGGTCCTGCAGGCACGCGAAAGCCTCGTCGTGAGCGGCGAGGTCCGCGTGCCAGCGCGACACTGTCACAAACCCTCGTCAGCCTCGACGGCCATGATCGCGGCCAGCACCGCCAGGCGTTCGCCCGCCGGCATGGCCTCGTAGCGCCGGCCCCAGTTGGCCGCCTTGCGCTTGATGCGCTGGCGGTCGGTGAAGTTGCGGCCCGCGTAGCTCGCCCAGTGCACCCGGTCGGGCGCGAAGTTGAACCACACCGCCTCGGTCCGCACCTGGGCCTGGGTCGTCACCTGCAGCGCCAGCCGGCGCCAGCCCGCCAGCAACTCGTCATAGAGCGCAGACGGGTGGCCCGAGACCATCACCTGGCAGGGCAGACCCTTGAGCAGTTCGAGGAGCGCGACGTGGTCGGCCTCCTCGTACTCGAAGCGGTAGCGCTGCGACGAACGCCGGGTCGCGTGCAGATAGGGCGGATCGCTGTAGACCAGCTCCGGGCCCAGGAACGGGAACGAGGCCAGGAAGGAGTGGGCGCAGCCGTGCACCAACTCCACCGGGTAGCCACAGTCGAAGGACTCAAGCGCCCGCTCGTCGCGGTCAATCCCGATCGAGCGCACGGCCGCAGGCTTGCGCTTCATCAGCGCCCCGCCCCCCCAAGTGGCTCTCGATATAGACAGAGTGCGGGGGCATCAGCGCAATCAGCGCCTGGCTCAGACCGGTCGTCGCCTTCGATCCGAAATACCCCACCGGCTGCTCCTCTCATGCGAGAGAGCAACCCATAGGCGAGCGTGCCTATACAGTCAAGGGCAGATCATCGACGCGCCGACGGACAAACGGCACCGGCGGCGACCAACATCAGCACGCACTCAGATCTGGCGGCGGGGTACCTGGGTAGTTACCAAAGCCCTGCATCTTGCCGACAAGCCGAGGCAGAAGATCGTATCCGATATCCGCTGGCGGTTTCGCAATGAATTCGATAACCGAGGGCGCGAAGGCGTAGATACCGGCATTGGCAAGATCGCTTCTTGGTGCCTTGGGCTTCTCCTCGAAGGAGGCGACGATGCCGTCTGCGTCGAGTTCGACGACGCCTTTGGCGTGAGATTCGTTGGTATGTATCAAGGCGAGGGTTGCAAGTCCGCCCCAGGATCGATGGCGTTCGACAAGTACGGAAAGATCGAAGTCGGTCAGGTTGTCCACATAGCACGCAAGAAAGAATTCCTCGCTGGCGACGAAGTCCCGATTTGCAGCCAGTGTTCCAGCACTGCCGAGCAGAGCGGGCTCGTAGCTCAGCCGAACCGCCGGCGGCCGACGTCGGCGCGCCACATGCGCCTCGACTTGGTCGGCGAGGTGGTGAAGGTTGACGAGAACATCGCTGACTCCGGCACGGAGCATTGCATCGAGCCAAATGTCGACCATCGCGATGCCGCCGATCGTCAGGAGACACTTGGGGGTTTGGTCGGTCAGCGGACGCATCCTGGTGCCGAGCCCCGCCGCCAGAAGAAATGCCTTCATGACCTAACCCTCTTGCGCAGGAAATATTGGTAGAGAATCTCACGCAACTTCTCGGCAGCGGAAAAGCCGAGCGGTGCACGGAATGCGAATGCGATGATCGCCGGCACGCTGCCCATGTACGCCAGCCGCCGGGCATTGAGCCTCAATAACGCGACCTCGGCCAGGAACCAGCCGCTCCCCCCGCGGCGCGCGGCCAAGGACCGGGCATCGGCTCTCAGCAGAGGCGCCCGGGAACCGAAAATACGCTTGCCGTGGATCAGCATCTTGATCCACAAGAAATAATCCTCCATCTCCGTCGCCCTCGTCGAATAGCCGCCGACAGCCAGAACGTCGTCAATTCGGAACGCGCAGCAATTGCCGGTTACCGGGTTGCGGAAAAAACTGTAGAGATTCCAGGGTCCAATAGTCCCGCTAGGCACGCGCTTGAGCAACTCCAATCCGTCCTCCTTGATTTCCAGAACCGGGGCGGACGTGACCGAGGTCGCGCGATCCTCCAGGATCCGGGCCTGCTCGGCAAACCGCTCCGGCAAGCTGACATCGTCGGTATCGGCCCGAAACACGATCTCACCTGTGCAGTGGATCAGTCCGTCATTCAGATCGAGGCCAACATTCTTCTTCTTCTTCTTCTTCTTCTTCTGAATTACCTTCAACGGAAGACGCTGCTTCCAGTGATCGATGACTCTATGCAGTTCCGCTCGGACCTCGCCATCCAAAACCAGAACAATCTCGTCGGCCGGACGGGTTTGTGCCGCCAACGACGCAAAGTAGGCGTCCAGCCTGTCCGGTCTTTCACCGTCATACGTGACAGACAGAACGGATGTCTTCACCGAACCTCACCCATCTCCTCAGACCGCATCGCCCGCCCACCGCCTCCACAGTCTCCATATCCAAAGTTAGATTTCCTGACCTCGTGGCACAAGCGGCTTTGCCCATGCGGTTCGAGCCGCTTGCAAAATTCCGCATCTGGATCGTGCCGACCATCGAGGCTTCGTTGAGAATCAGCACCGAGCCGCCCAAGGCCTTGCGCGCTTCCCCCGTCTTCTCCGGCGGGGCGATGCCGTCGCCCACGTCGCGGTAGCGCGTGAGGAACCATTGCAACGTGCGGGCCGGGATATCGGCTTCGCCTTCGAGCACGCGCGCGGCGCTGGCCGAGGGAGCCAGTCCGACGATTTGCCGCTCGCCCGCCAATTCTGCCACGTCGCGCAGCATGGTGGGGTCTTGCCGGAGCCCGCATGGCCTTGCACCCCGACCGTGACATGAGGCGAGAGCAGGATTCCGCGTACGGCATCGCGCTGGCCGGGATTCAGCCCTGCCGCGTCCAGCCTGGCCTCGACCGCCTCTGCCGGCGCCAGGCTTCGTCCGGCGTCAAGCCCCGCGCGCATGCCGGCGATAATCTCGCGCTCGGCGTTGCGTGCCCGGTCGGTGACGAAGGCGAGGTCGCCCCTCCGCGCCGTCGCTTCGATCAGGTGTCCGTCGCGCCGGAGCTGGGCGATACCGGCGTCCAGCGCTTCGAGCGAGTGCCGCCCGCCCCCGTGCGCCAGCGCCCAGGCGCGCAGGTCGTTGGCCGGGATCACCGTGCGCCGCTCCTCCAGGTGCTCGACCGCCTGCCGCGCCACCGACAGCGCCGACGGAGGCGCTCGCGCCTCGCTCGGGGGAAAGGCCGATGCGCTGACCCCGTTGCGGCCCTAGCGATGTCCCGGTCGAGCGCCGGGCCGAGCTCCTGCGCCCGCGCCTGCCAAGTCTCATGCAGGATCCGCCGCTCCGGCTCCGCCTTGCGCCGCCGCGTGTAGAGCGCTGCCTGCTGCGTCCTGGCGGGGGTGTTCTCCCAGCCTCGTTCAAGCATGTAGTCCAGAAGCTCCCGGCGTCGGGTCGAGAACGCGTCCAGCATCGGCTTGCCGTAGCCCGCGATCTCGGACCCCGGCATCCGGCCCACAAGCGTCGGCACCGTGGCGTAGCCGATCTTCTCCAGCCCCGTGCGCAACTCGTTGCGGTAGTAGGCGCCGATCAAGCGCTTCGAGCGTTCCACGGCGGTGAACTCGGCGCTACTCCACTCCCCGTTCCGGCCGCGCGTCATGTTGGCGAGCACCGCGTGCGTGTGCAGTTGCGGGTCGAGGTTGCGGCTGGCCAGGTGGCGGAAGGTCGCCGCCGCCATGTCCTGCGCCTGCACCCGAGGCCTTCGCCCGGTCGCCGGATCGAAGCTCCGGGTCTGGAGCAGCTCGTTCTCGATGAAGCCCAGCGTCCTCGCGCTCCTCGACCGAATTCTGGCTGCCACAGCGGCTTGTCTGTGCCGGGCCTACGGTTCACGAATTGAGCCATAACAAGTAGAGCAGGCCGTCACCATATGCTTGACCGGCTGGCCGCGCGGGCCGATGCCCGAGCCGGCAGCATCCGGACGTGTCTGCTTCCCCTGCGCGGCCAAAGCGGATATCGTCGATGCGTTGGGTGCAGCGGGGAGGACTGTCGATGGGCCGTCAAGTTCAGACGAGAGGCGACTGCGTCTACTGTGGCAGAGAGATGACGGCCAACGGATCGACACGCCATATGCAGAGTTGCGCCGAGCGGCGCAAGGCCATTGAGCAGGCGGACGGTGCCGGTGAACCGGCCCAGGTCATGTTCCACCTCAAGGTGCAGGACTCGGATGGATTGGGGTACTGGCTCCATCTTGAAATGTGCGGCAGCACGATTTTGGACGATCTGGACCATTACTTGCGCAAGATCTGGCTGGATTGCTGCGGTCATCTGAGCGCGTTCAGCATTCAGGGAACGCAATACAGGCAGCTCTTTGTCGATTCAGTCTACTTCGAGGACGAACCCGCAATGGATGTCAGCGCTGACCAGGTATTCACGACGGGGCTGGAGATGTCCCACAAGTATGACTTCGGGTCGACCACCGAACTGGTGATTAGGGTGGTCGGCCAGCGCCGGGGCAAACCGACTACGGAGCATCCCATCGCATTGATGGCCCGCAACAAACACGAGCCATTTCAGTGCGAGATCTGCGAAAGACCCGCGCAATTCATGTGCCTTGACTGCCACTACGAGGGCGATGGAAAATCGGCGGGTTACATATGCGGGAACGACGCCGTTGCGCACGAGGGCCACGAAGACCACGGCAGCCTGATGCCGATCTTCAATTCACCGCGAACCGGGATCTGCGCCTATAGCGGTCCGGCGGAACCACCCTATTGAACTGGGTGTCGGCGCTCGCGGAACGTCCCGCTATCGCGACAACTTAGATTGATATCCGTTCCGGGCATTCGAACCGAAGTCGAATCGTCCCAAGGGTCAACGACATTCGCAGTTACACGAGCTTATCGCGGATTACATAACGGCATGCCACGCTAAGAACACAATCCAGCAATCCCCCTGACTTCGACGGTTTGTTTTGGCTCAATTCGTGATCTGTAGGCATGAGCAGCCAGTTCACCAGCTTTGCCTTCACCGGGCGCCTGCAGGCGGCCGGCATCCGCATTTCGATGGACGGCCGGGGCCGATGCATGGACAACGTCTTCATCGAGCGGCTGTGGCGCTCGCTCAAGTACGAGGTCGGAGCGACGTCTGCGACCGTGTTCTCGTCCACGCCGTGCAAGCGGACCAGGGGTCGAGGACCACGAGGCGCGGTGCGATGCGTTCCACGGTCTCCATTCCTGCGACGCCGCGATCCGCGGCCACGTCTTCTGCTCGTTTCTGGGTGTTTGTCTCCCGCACTACTTAACGCTGGATTTCCCGGAAAGGCTTATCCCCTTGACCCCGGTTTGACGACATCTTGTGTTTGGGTTGGCAGGGACGAGTTGTTCGTGTAATGTTCTCGCCATGCCGAGCCGCTGGAAGCACGACCGCCCGATGTCCCGCGCTGCCTTCGAGGCGCGCTTCCCCGATGAAGAGGCCTGCGCCAGACACCTCGCGGCAAAGCGTTGGCCCGACGGCTTCGTTTGCCCCGCTTGCGGCCATGACAAGGGTTGGGAGTTGAAGCGTCGCAGGGCGAGTTGGGAATGTGCGGGCTGCGGCAAGGAGACGTCGGTGACCGCGGGCACGATCATGCATCGCAGCCACCTGCCGCTGAAGACCTGGTTCACCGCCATCCATATGGTGACCAGCCATTCGAACGGCATCTCCGCCCTGCAACTCCAGGCCCAGCTCGGGCTCGGCAGCTACAAGAGTGCGTGGCTGCTGCTGCACAAGCTGCGTCGCGCCATGGTCGATCCCGACCGCAGCCTGCTTGAGGATCTGGTTGAGATCGACGAAGCCTCGTTGCCGCAGCGCACCGCGCAAGACCCGCCCACCGGCGGGCAAGGCCGCAGCGCGCAAGGCAAGATGCTCATCGCCGGAGCGGTCGAGCTGTCTCCCGAGGGTGAGCCGCGCCGCATCCGCCTCGCGCCGATCGTGGATTACTCCGCGCTCAGCCTGCACGCCTTCGTTGCCGCCACCTCGGCGTCGGGCGCGCTGGTGATCACCGACGGTTGGAGCGGCTATCCCGGCCTGTCCGGGCACGACCATGAGGCCAGGATCGTCGGCGACACGCCCGCCCATCTCGTGCTGAAGTGGACCCATCGCGTCTTCTCGAACCTGAAACGCTGGGCGCTCGGCACCTTTCACGGCCTGCGCCGCGCCCATTTGCGCCGTTACCTCGACGAGTTCGTCTTCCGTTGGAACCGACGCCGCCACACCGACGCCGCCTTCGACACCCTGCTCGGCATCGGCGCCGGCCTTCAACCCGCCAGCTACCGCGACTTCGTCGAACAACGCGCCTGATCCCACCGGCCGGTCAACACCGTGCCGCAGCCAGCCATTCCGGCTGTCTCGGAGTCATTATACCGAACTCCGGCACCGCGTGACGGGGCCGGGCAGCGCTCTCGCCAGTCCAAGATATCACGCGTGCGACGCGCGCCGATGCCGGCGACGATCAACATCTTGCGTCACCGGAACCAAGGGGAGAAGCCTTTACCTCAATTCGACGAAATCTGTTGAATGATCTTTCAAGAATTCGTCCAATTTTCCGGTGTAGTTCACATCACCATTTTTCTGATATTTCTCCCAAAGGCTTATCCCCTTACATCCGGCTTCTCCATATGTGGGGTGCCGGATCGCTGGGCACTTTACGGGCAACCCATTGAGACACGGAAGGAACTGCGACCGTGTCGGATACCGCCGCCGAGGTGGCCGGTACAACATGTTGGGGAACCGGAGCCAGAGGGATAAGCCTTTTCCCGGAAAGGCTTATCCCTTTGAGCACGGCTTGCCCAAATGTGGAATGCCAGCTTGCCCACCCTGCAGTTGCTAACGCTATGAAAGGGCTAGAAAACAGGATCCATGGCAAATGACTTCGTCGAAGCAGCCGGTACAGCATCTTGGGGAGCCGGAACCAGAGGGATAAGCCCTTTCCCGGATTATTTGACGTGATCGCTGCCCGGATTTCGCAGATTGTTCGGTCTTTTCCGGATCGATGCGTAGGTGCTCATAGTGTCTGCGGGCGGTTCGGGCTCGCTGTCTGATTGAGTTGATGCGCCTTCTGACCTGACCGCCCCCCTTCGGGTCCATCCCTGTCATACCCGCACGCCCCTCGACGACGGGGGCGCGGAGAGCCACGTTCTCGTCGCGACGCAGGCGCCGAAATGCACCCGCAACGCTCATGCTTCGTGGAAAAGCACCCCGCCCGCGGCGCTCATGCGCGAGTCGACATGCACGCTCGCCCGATAGTTCACGCTATATTCGTGCCGTGCCCCTCCTCCTTTCCACCCCAGCCTCCCAACACAAACAGCCCCCGCACAGGACTTTGCAAGGGGCTCTCTTGAACACTGAAAGAAGTGATCGTGCATAGACGGCCGCTCAGATGCTTGAGTACAATGCTTGATAGCGCTGTGACATTCTTTCCGCCGAGTACTTCTCTATGGTTCGTTTCCTGATTTGGTGCCTCGGCAGATTCACGATAGTTGCCAAATAGTTCGTCAATCTACATGCAACTGCATCGGGGGAATCGGACAAGGAGAAAATCTCTACGCTTCCGGGCGGCATTTCATCCTTTAATTCGAGATGCGGCTCTATGTCGGAAAGCACACAAGGAAGTCCCATTGACAACGCCTCCAATACGGAGTTCGGCAATCCTTCTCCTAAGGACGCACTCATGAAGAAATCGGAGTCGCACAAGTATTTGTGCACATCGTCTTTGCCCTGATGCCCGACAAAGGATATTCTGCGGCCCTCGTAACCTGCAAGATCACTGTATTCCGGCCCGTCCCCAACAACGGTCAGTCGTGCAACGCCGTTATCCAGTCTCTTGAAAACCTCGCATAAATACCGAACATTCTTCCGAGGAACCAGCCGACCTACCGTCACGCCCTTGAAATACACCAATTCCTTTGTGCGCAAACTGACGATGTCCTGGGACATTTCTACTCCATTCGGTATTGCCAGAGCGTCCTTCATACCGTAGCGTTGTTCATATTCAGCTTTCATCGAATTTGAACAGCATACAACATTGCTGCATTTTCTCAGAGCCCTTATATGGCTTCTTGCCATGTATGCTCCAAGAGCTCTGCCGAACTCCAAAGGATAATCTATATCGGGAATGTTTCTGCACGTTGCAATCCAGCCGGTGGACCGATTCAATTTCGATACTAGAGAATCGCTTCGCCAACCGGAGCTATGTATCAGGTCTGGCTGGACTAGATCAATTGCGTCTCGGAGGCGTTTCTTCAGTAGGAATAGACCGGAAAACCTACTAACATTAAGCGGATATATTCTTATTGGAAGACGTTCTATCTCACCAATGAGAGAATCATCTTGTCTTTCAGGAGAAAGAGTTATTACGAACACTTCGAATTTACCATAGTCCAAATGTCGCAAGATATTTGTTAGCTGAATGGATGGACCGCATCTCCAAAGTGTCGATGTGACATAGGCAACTTTGATCCTTTCGAGGGTATTGGAGCGGGCTGTCATGGGCCTTTCTGTCCGTTCTATGGTACAATCCAACTCCGGCTGCCGGGCGGGGTTGTCTGTCCCGCCGGCAAAGGGCACGGCGCGGAACGGGCAAAGCGGAATCGAATGGTCACGCATGGCCAACCTGACGTATGGCGAACCTGACACACCCTGACGGACTTCACAAACCAGCCTGGGACTTGTGCGGCATTTGTCGTAACTGCCCAGGTTGTTTCTGGGGATGATTCCGCTGTTGGGGAGTTCTCGCCGGGTCGGCTCACGCGCACTTGACGGTGGCGATGAGCCGATCCGATGGGCTCATCAGGGCTTCGATGATGTTCCAGCCCTGCTTTCTGGCGGTGGTGATGACGCTGCGCAGGATGGCGAAGTTCTCGGCCCCCTGCGCGGATCGGAAGCCGCCGGAGATCTTCTGGCGCAGCTTCATCATCCGAAGGTCGCGCTCGGCCTCGTTGTTTGTGAACCCGACCTCGAGGTCGGTCAGGAACCGGAGCACCGCGCACTTGTGGTCGCGCAGCCTCAAGGCCAGATTGTGACCGATCCGTCGTTTCCGGCGTAAGGCTTATCCCTCTGGCTCCGGTTCCCCAACATGTTGTACCGGCCACCTCGGCGGCGGTATCCGACACGGTCGCAGTTCCTTCCGTGTCTCAATGGGTTGCCCGTAAAGTGCCCAGCGATCCGGCACCCCACATATGGAGAAGCCGGATGTAAGGGGATAAGCCTTTCCGGCGTTTCTTCCTCTTGCCAGGCGAGAACGGCGGTTGGCTCTCGTGGAAGGCCAACGCCTCGGCAATGATCTCGTCGTATCGGCGCTCGATCAGCGCCACAAGCCTCGCCGGAACGGCGATATCCTTGTCCTGTGCGATCCGGGCGGCGCGATTGGCCCGGCGCAGGAGCTTGAGCATCCGCCGGGCCCAAGCCTCCCCTTCGATGTCCACCAGAGCCTGCAACTCCCGCAGGTGATGGGCGTTGCACAGGCTGTGCTCCACCCCCTCCATCGCGAAGTACGGCTTCCAGTGATCGTGAACGACGATGCCGGAAACACCCGAGAGCAAGGCGCCGCGCCTGCCGCTGACCCGGTACGCCGCCAGATGCGGCGTGCAGATCACATGAAGCCACTGCGTCTGCCCGCCGATCCGGAACCCGGTCTCGTCCATGTGCTTCACCCGCGCCGTGCCCGCCGCCAGGTTCTGTATGTGCGAGGCCACGTCCCGCAGCCGCTCTGCCGCCCTCTCGCTCATCGTCGCCAGCGTCGCAGCCGTCACCGGCGCGCCGAACAGCTCGGCCATCACCTGCGACAGCCGATCCTCCGGCAGGAAGTGGGCGTGCTGAAGGTAGACCGCCACGCCTGCAATGCGAGGGCCGTACTGCACCGGTGCCGACACCCCATCGGGGAACGCCGCCCGCGTCACCGTCCCGCAATGCCCGCAGCACTTGGCATGCGCCCGGTGCTCGGTCACCTCCAGTGGGCTCGGCTCGGGCAGATCGAAGACCTGGCGGGCGACCGGCGTTCCCGCCTTGGCCGCGTCCAAAAGCGACGAGCCGCATCCCTTGCAGGAAGCCGGCATGTGGTCCTTCACCCGATCCGGGTGATCGCGGTGGCGCAGCGTCTTGCCCTCATGGCCGGGCTGCCCGCCGGGCTTGCGGCCCGATTTGCCGCGCAGGCTTCGGGTTCGCCGCTTCGACCTCGGCTTCTTCAGCCCATCGCTCGAAGGCGGCTTGCCACTGTTGCCGCTGTCGAGGCCAAGACGGCGCTCCAACTCCTCGATGCGCTCGACGAGACGCGCGACTTGCTCTTCCAGCCGCGCGTTCTGCTGCCGAAGCCAAGCGTTTTCCTCTCGAAGCCGGGTGTTCTCCTCTTCCAGATGGGCGATCTTCTGTGCGGGCGTTTCGGGCGCTGCCCCCGTCGAAGGGCCGCGCGGCGACTCGGGATTGCTCATGCCGCTGTTGAGTCATTTCCCGAAACTCCCGTCAACCCCTTTACGCCAATTCCGACCGAGACACGCCTCAACTCACTGGCCCAAAATGACAAATCAGACGACCTTGGCAGTTACCATTTGTCGCGGGCAGTGACCCGGCCCATGGAGAGCGCGGCATGTGCGGCATAGCCGGTTTTCTTGCAAGAGGACCTCTCACGTCGGAGGCAGCGTCATCGATCGCCCACGAGATGGCGGACACAGTCGTGCATCGCGGTCCCGACGATGCCGGGGTCTGGCTGGATCTCAAGGCGGGAGTCGCTCTCGCACATCGCCGTCTGGCCGTCGTCGATCTGTCGCCGGCCGGCCACCAGCCGATGCTGTCCGGTTCCGGGCGAAGGGTGATCGTCTTCAATGGCGAGATCTACAACCACCGGGAGCTCAGACGACGGCTCGACGCCCATCGTCAGAGCATTCCCTGGAGAGGGCATTCCGATACGGAAACGCTGTTGGCCGCCATCGAGCATTGGGGAATGGACGAGGCGTTGCGGGCATCCACCGGCATGTTCGCCTTCGCGCTCTGGGATCGCAAGGACAGGGCCCTTTATCTGGCCCGCGACCGGGTCGGCGAAAAACCGCTTTACTACGGTTGGCAGAACGGTGTGTTTCTGTTCGGGTCCGAGTTGAAGGCGCTCGCGGCGCATCCTGCGTTCGCGGGAGACATCGACAGAGGCGCGCTCGCCCTGCTCTTGCGCCATGGTTATGTTTCATCCCCTTGGTCCATTTACGAGGGCGTTCGAAAGCTGCCGCCGGGCACATGCGTCAGGATGGCCGTCGGCGCTTCAGGCCAGCATGCGGGCGAACTGACGGAACCGCGGCCGTACTGGTCTTTGCGGGACGTGATGACCGCGGGCCGGGCCGAACCGTTCGAGGGCGCCCCCGAAGATGCGGTGGACGTCCTGAACGACCTGTTGCTGCGGGCGGTCCGCCGGCAGATGGCAGCGGACGTTCCGCTTGGCGCGTTCCTGTCCGGCGGGATCGATTCGTCGGCCGTCGTCGCATTGATGCAGGCGCAATCCACGCGGCCGGTGCGGACGTTCACCATCGGATTCGATGAAGTCGAATACGACGAAGCGCCGTACGCCAAGGCCGTGGCGAGCCATCTGGGAACCGAACATACGGAGTTGTACGTCTCGGTGCGCCAGGCGCTGGACGTCATTCCGCGCTTGCCGAATCTTTTCGACGAGCCCTTCGCCGATCCCTCCCAGATTCCGACCTTCCTGGTCGCCGCGTTGGCGCGCCAGCGTGTAACCGTAGCCCTGTCCGGCGACGGCGGCGACGAACTCTTCGGCGGCTATCCCCACTATCTCGAACACCCCCGGATCTGGCGTTCGTTATCCCGGGCGCCACGACCGCTGCGCCGCATCATCGCGGGCGCGTTCCCGGCCTTCCTCGCACCCGACCGGGACAGCGCCGTGCTCGGCCGCTTTCTCCGGCGGTTGCCCACGGTCCGCGGGCAGCGCTGGACGCCAGCCAAGGTCTCCAAGCTGGCGGCGCTGATCGCATGTCGGACTCCTGAAGAACTCCATTGGCGCCGCCTCTCCCACTGCCAGGATCCATCCGCGATCGTGCGCGGGGCCTCGGAACCCGCTACCGTCCTGAACGAAGCTGCGAATTGGCCCATCGCGGCCGAATACGCTGAACGGCTGATGGCGGTAGACATGCAGAGTTATCTCCCCGACGACATTCTGGTCAAGGTCGACAGGGCAGCGATGGCCGTCAGTCTCGAGACGCGCGCACCACTCCTGGATCACCAGGTCATGGAATTCGTCTGGCGTTTGCCGTTGTCGTTCAGGATCCGCAGCAACGAGAGCAAATGGATCCTGCGGCAGGTGCTCTTCAGGTACGTGCCGATGCGGCTCGTCGATCGGCCGAAAGCGGGATTCGGTGTGCCGCTCGCCTCGTGGTTGCGTGGTTCTCTCCGGGACTGGGCGGAAGCCTTGCTCGACGAACGGCGGCTTCGGGAGGAAGGGTTTTTCGATCCCGCCCCGGTTCGCCAAGCGTGGGGCGCATTCCTGAAAGTGCACGATAGTGCGGAGCAACGCCTCTGGAACATCCTGATGTTCCAAGCATGGCTGGAACGTTCACCCGCTGCCGAGCGCGGCGCGGAATGCCCGCCAGGCGGAGACCGCGTCGCCGGGTCGCGGCAGCCAGATTGAGAGCCAGCCCATTCCAGTCGCTCTTCCGAACGCCGCCGCGAGAATGAGGAGTCGGCAGCTCATGCCGAGGGTCAGCCCCCAGGCCGCGGCTTCGACGCCGATCGCCGGATAGAGCGCGGGAATCGCAATGAGGTTCGCTACCAAGCCCAAGGAGACGGCCCAGGAACAGACGCCCGGGCGGTCGATGGCCTTGAAATAGGTTCCAAGTATGCCGGCGCAGGCGCAGGCGAGTACTCCGAGGGCGATGATCCACAGCAGCGGGACCGCCGGCAGGAAGGCCTCCGAGAACAGTATCCGGACCAGCGGCTCGCTTACCGCCAGCACGGCGAGACTCGCGGTCGCGGTGCCGCACAAGACGACGCGCAGGCAGAGCGTCGTCAGTTCCGGGCGGCCGCTGCCGGCGATACGGGGCAGCAGCGCGTTGCCGACCGAGTCCGAGATCATTTTCAGTCGGAACACGAGAGCGCTCGCGGTTGCGAACAGGCCGATTTCCGCCTGGCTTGCGAACAGCCCGAGAATGAGAACGGCCGCGCTCATCTCCAGCGCGCCGCCTAGGCCCGCGGGATGGAACCGCAGGCCATAGCCGACGATACGCGCGGAAGGGGCGTGGAACGGATTGGCCAGAACCAGCCCGTGACGTCGCCGCAGGAACCGCGCGCACAAGGCTATCGTGCAGCCATGCGCGGCAATGACCGCCGCGACGGCGCCGTCCACCCCGAGCCGCCCGGCCCAGAGGAGGACCAGCAGAACGAGGATGTTCACGGCGACATGCAGCAGGGAGAACGCCGCGAGATGTCCGAAGCGCCGGAGCGCGGCGAGTTGGTACTCCATGGCGATCGAGAACGCCATGACGGGAACCAGGGCGAGCGCCAGGTAGAAGGAGCGCGTCTCCGCCTGCTGGAAGAACGCCGACTCGCTATGGACGAACGGAGCCACCAGTGCGATCGCGAAGCCCCCGCCGGCGAGGCAGATCGCCAGGGCGGCGCCAATGCCTTCCGAAACCGTCGCCTGCTTCGTCATGACGAAATACTGCGCGCCTTCTCGCGCCCCCGGCGTGAAGAGCACGCCGAGAACACTTGCGAACACCACGCACAGGGCGAAGCTGCCGCGCCCCTCCGGCAGCAGCGTGTAGGCCAAAAGACTCTGGATCGCCAGGCCGAAGATGACCCTGCCAACTTGGGTCGCGAACACGACGGCCGCATCCTGCCCGCCGGTCGTGCGCGGACCGGGCGGCCTGTCCGGCTCTTGCGGCGTCATGGCTTCGACAGCACTATCGCCTCACCAGCTTCCGGAACAGCGCTTCGTAGGCCTCGGCGGCCGTGTCAATGGAGAAGTCGGCTGCGCGCGCCCGCAGCGCTACCTCCGGCAGCCTCGCGCCGCGCAGCGTCTCAGCCAGCGCCAGCGCCAGCGCCGGCGCGTCGCCCACCGGCGGCAGGCCGCCCCACGCGCCCAGGATCTCGCGCGGACCGTAGGGCGCGTCGGTGCTGACCACCGGCGTGCCGCAGGCCAGCGCCTCGATGACCACCATCGACAGGCCCTCCCAGCGCGAGGAGAGCGCGAGCAGCGTCGCACGCCGCATGTAGCGGAATGGGTTCTCGTCGAAGTCCAGGAAGCCGAGGTCCGCTTCCACGCCATGGCCCCGCGCAAGGCGCTTGAGCCTTTCGCGGTAGGCCGCCGACAGCTTTCCGAGGATAACCAGCCGCGCGTTCACCTCGCGCCGCACCAAACCGAACGCCTCCACCAGGGTGGGGTGATCCTTCTGCGGCGCCTCGCGCCCGACGCACAGGATCACCGGCGGCTCGCCGTCCGCGAACCACGGGTGCGTGACTTCCTCCTGCGCCAGCTGCCGTATGCTGTCGATAGGAACGCCGTTGTAGATGGTATGAATGCGGCCGGGATCCACCCCCAACGATTGCCGCACGGACTCGCCCACGCCCCTGGATATCGCCACCACCGCATTGGCCAGCGGATAGAGCGTCCGAGCAGCGGCCAGCCACTCCGGCGTATAGTCGGCGGCGACGTTGATGCGCACCGTGACCACCACCGGAACGGTCCGGTCCGTCAACTCCGCGGCACAGACCGCGGCGGCGTCGGCGCCCGGCAGCGCCGACACCAGCACATCAGGGCACGCCTCACGAACGTATGTCGCGATCATGGATGCATACGCATAGACGCGGTGACGACTTCGAACGGGTAGGTTGAAGCCTTTCCCGGCGAGAGTCAGCCAAGTGCGGCCGATGCCGATGGGGTTGACGGTCATCGCTTTCACCTCGATTCCCGCCCGCTGCACCTCCCGCAGCAGCTTCCTGTCGGTGCCGGGAAACCGCGCCCGATAGACGCGCATTCCGCCAGGGATCGCGGCCCGGTAGTCTCCCGCGAATTTGGGGATCACCAGATCCGCCCGGTGCCCGTGCTCGATGAGCGACTGGGCCAATCGGAGAAAAGGCTTATCCCTCTGGCTCCGGTTCCCCAACATGTTGTACCGGCCACCTCGGCGGCGGTATCCGACACGGTCGCAGTTCCTTCCGTGTCTCAATGGGTTGCCCGTAAAGTGCCCAGCGATCCGGCACCCCACATATGGAGAAGCCGGATGTAAGGGGATAAGCCTTTCGGAGAATACTGCGCTCCGCCCCGCCGCCGTTCACGCTGGTCAGCAGAAAGCCGACATGGAGCTTGTCCGACTTCACCGCGCGCGCTCCCTCACCAGCTTCTCGAACAACGCGACATAGGCGTCGGCGGCCTTGTCATCGGAAAAGTCGGCGGCGCGCGCCCGCAGCGATTCCTCCGTCGGCCGCGCGCCGCGCAGCGTCGCGACCAGCGCCCGCGCCAGCGCCGGCGCGTCGCCCACCGGCGGCAACTCGCCCCAACCCCCAAGGATCTCGCGCGGACCGTATGGCGTGTCGGTGCTGACCACCGGCGTGCCGCAGGCCAGTGCCTCGATGACCACGGTCGGCAGACCCTCCCAGCGCGAGGACAGCGCGAGCAGCCTGGCCCGCCGCATGTAGCGGAACGGGTTCTCGTCGAAGTCCACGAAGCCGAGGTCTTCCTCCGCGCCATAGCCCCGCGCCAGGCACTGGAGCCTTTGCCGGTAGGGGGCAGAGAGCTTGCCGAGGATAACCAGCCGCGCGTTCACTTCGCGCCTCGCCAGCCCGAACGCCTCCACTAGCGTGGGGTGGTCCTTCTGCCGCGCCTCACGGCCGACGCTCAGGATAACCGGCGGCTCGCCCTCCCCGAACCATTGGTGCGCGACTTCCTCCTGGGCCAGGCGCCATATGCTGTCGGCAGGGATGGGGTTGTAGATGGCATGGACACGACCGGCGTCCACGCCCACGAACCGCCGCACGGAATCCGCCACGCCCCTGGACACCGCCACCACCGCGTCGGCCAGCGGATAGAGCGTCCGGGCCGCCGTCAGCCAATGCGGCGCATAGCCGGCGGTAACGTTATTGCGCACTGTGATCACCGTCGGGACGGCCCGGCCCATCAACTCGGCGGCGCAGACCGCAATGGCGTTGGGGCCCATATGCGCCGACACCAGCACATCGGGACGTTCCTCGCGAAGGTGGCGGGCTAGAACATGGGCGTAGGGATAGATGGAGCGCATGCCGCTGCCGCGTATGACCGGTATGCCGGGATGCTTCCGGGCGAGAGCCAGCCAGGCACACGCGGCGCCGACGGGGTTGACGGTCATCGCTTCCACCTCGATTCCCGCCCGCTGGACCTTTCGCAAGAACGTCTTATCGGTACCGGGAATCCGGGCCCGCCAGACACGCATTCCACCGGGTATCGCCGCCAGATAGTCTCCTGCGAACCGGGGGATCACCAAGTCCACCCGGTGTCCTCGTTCGATGAGTGACCGCGCTAAGCGGAGAATGTTGCGCTCCACTCCGCCGCCGGCCAGATTGGTCATCGTGACGCAGACATGGAGTTTATCCGACCTCACCGTGCTCGCTCCCTCACCAGCTTTCGGAATAATGCCTCGTAGGCGTCGGCGGCCTTGTCATCGGAAAAGTCGGCGGCGCGCGCACGCAGCGCTTCCTCCGTCGGCCGCGCGCCGCGCAGCGTCGCGACCAACGCCCGCGCCAGCGCCGGCGCATCGCCCACCGGCGGCAGCTCGCCCCAACCCCCGAGGATCTCCCGCGGACCGTAGGGCGCGTCGGTGCTCACTACCGGCGTGCCGCAGGCCAGCGCCTCGAGGACCACTGTCGGCAGACCCTCCCAGCGCGAGGACAGCGCGAGCAGTCCGGCCCGCCTCATGTAGCGGTACGGGTTCTCGTCGAAGTCCACGAAGCCGAGGTCTTCCTCCACGCCATGGCCCCGCGCCAGGGACTGGAGCCTTTGCCGGTACGGCGCCGAGAGCTTGCCAAGGATAACCAGCCGCGCGTTCACTTCGCGCCGCGCCAGTCCGAACGCCTCCACCAGGGTGGGGTGGTCCTTCAGGGGCGCCTCGCGCCCGACGCTCAGGATCACCGGGGGCTCGCCGTCCGCGAACCAGGGGTGCGTGACCTCCTGCTGCGCCAGCCGCCATATGCTGTCGGCGGGAATGGGGTTGTAGATGGCGTGAATGCGCTCGGCGTCCACCCCCAACGATCGCCGCACTGACTCTCCCACGCCCCTGGACACCGCCACCACTGCGTCGGCCAGCGGATAGAGCGTCCGGGCGGCGGCCAGCCACTCCGGCACATAGCTGGCGGCGACATTGGTGTGCACCGTGACCACCGCCGGAACGGCCCGGTCCGTCAACTGCGCGGCGCAGACCGCGGCGGCGTCGGCGACCCGCAGCGCCGACACCAGCACATCGGGACGCGCCTCGCGGAGGTAGCGGTTCAGAATGTGGACGGAAGCATAGAGAGAACGCTGCCACCGGACCCGCACGCCAGGGTGCTTCCGGCCGAGAACCAGCCCGGTCCACGCGACCTTGACCGGGTTCACGCAGAGCGCTGTTACCTCCGCGCCCGAACTTTGGACTTCCCGCAGGAACCTCCTGTCGGTGTGAGGAAGCCGTCCCCGGTACAATCGCACGCCGCGGGGAATTGCGACCCGGTAGTCTCCCGCGAAGCAGGGAATCACCAAGTCAACCCGGTGCCCGCGCTCGATGAGCGACCGCGCCAGGCTCAGAATGACGCGCTGCGCACCGCCTCCGTCCAGGTTGGGCAGCACGAACCCGATCTGGAGTGTAAGCGGTACGCAGACCCCATACCGGAATCTGGCTTGACTACGACGGGGATTTCTTGAGGAGCGCCGTGAGCGCGCGAGTCATTTTGCCTCGGGCTGGAAGTTCCACGGCAGAAGCTCCTGGATGCCCGACTGCGGGTGGCCCTTGGCGATCTTCTCGAGCGTGCTCCGCATCCAGGCGTAGGGCTCGACGCCGTTCATCTTGCAGGTCTCGATCAGCGAGGCGATGCGGGCCCAGGCTTGCGCACCCTCGTCGTTGCCGGCGAAGAGCGCGTTCTTGGCGGTGAGCTTCAGCGGCCGGATTCGGTTTTCCACCAGGTTCGAGTCGATCTCGACACGACCGTCGTGCAGGAACTCCAGCAGCCCGTCCCACTGGTTGGCGATATAGGTCAGCTTCTCGCCGAGACGCGAGCGCGGTGAGACGCGCGAGCGCTGCTCGTCGAGCCAGACACCGAAGGTGTTCACGATCGGCGCCGACTCCTCCCAACGGATCGCGCGGCGCTCCGCCGGCGGCTTGCCCCGGATCTTCTTCTCGATCGCATAGAGCTTCGCGATCCGATTCAGACCGGCCAGCGCGATCGGCGATGCGCTCGAGTCGTATACCTCTTTCAGCTTCCGTCTTACATGCGCCCAACAGAGGGCCCGCGTCACAGGGCCTTCCGCCCGGTCCGGCCGCGCCAGGATGTTGTGGCCCGAGTAGCCGTCGAGCTGCACCGTCCCCGAAAAGCCCTCCATAAGCTCGGCGCCATACTTGCCGCCGCGGCCGGGCGCATAGCGATAGACGACGCCCGGCGGGTCCGTGCCGCTCCAGTGGCGCTCGTCACGCACAAGGGTCCACATGTAGCCCGTCTTCGTCTTGCCCCGGCCCGGGTCGAGAACGCGGATCGTGGTCTCGTCCAGACCCAGGTGATCCGACTTCTTCAGCTCATCCTCCAGGCAAGCGACCACGGGGCGCAGGTGAAACGACGCCTGGCCCACCCACGTCGCCAGCGTCGCACGGTGAACCTCGATCCCCGAGCGCTCGTAGATCTGCGACTGGCGATAGAGCGGGCAATGATCGCCGTACTTCGCGATCAGCACCTGCGCCAGAAGAGCCTCGGTGGGAAGGCCGCCCTCGACCAGAGCGGCCGGCGCCGGCGACTGCACCACCCCGCCCCCCTTGCACTTGTTGCAGGCGTAGCGGGGGCGCACGGTCTCGATGACGGTGAACTTCGCCGGCTCATAGTCCAGCCGCTCGCTGCGGTCCTCGCCGATCTTCGTCATCTCGCCGCAGCCGCAGGGGCACATGATCGTGTCCGGCTCGATCACCTCCTCGCGCCGGTCGACCTGGGGCCCGAAGCGCACCCCGCTGCGCGACCCCCGGGAAGAGCGCCGCCGGCGCTTGCCGCCAGCCCCCTCGTCCTGCTCCTGGTCATCTGCCTCGGGCCGACCGCCGGCTTCAGCGATCGCCGCCCAAAACTCCTCGAACGTAAGCTGGCGCTCGTCCTCGCCGAGCTTCTCGGAGCGCGGACCGAACAGCGCCTTCCTGAGCTCCTTGTTGAGATGCTCAAGCCGGCTGATCTGCTCCGCGCTCTGCGCGTTCTCGGCCTCCAGCCGTGCCGCCCGCGCTTCCGCCGTCTGCCTCGCCGCCTCCGCCGCGCCGCGTGCCTGCTCCGCTTCGCATAGGGCTGCTTCCGTCGCCCGGCGCGCCGCGCGCTCGTCGTCAAGCTCCGCATGCAGGGCCGCCAGCGCCGCCGAAACCACCGCAGGCGACGGCGAACCGGCGCTGCTGAGGGGTGAGGGCGTGACCTTCGGCATGGGCCACCCCTTAATCCGATTCGCCAATGCATGACCAGGGAAAAGTGCAGGCGGGACCGCGACCGAAATCTGCGGCCCCGCCTGCGTGCCGCCTCACTCCGCCGCCAGCGGGCGGCGAACCGGGCGGGCCTTCACCCGGCGCCAGTCCAGACCCTCGAAGAGGGCCTCGAACTGGCCCTTCGTAAGGCGCATCACACCATCCTCGATCCGAGGCCAGGCGAAGCGGCCCTGCTCCAGACGCTTGTAGGTCATCACCAGACCGCTGCCGTCCCACGCAAGGAGCTTGAGCCTGTCGCCGCGGCGCGAGCGGAAGATCACGATCACCCCGGAATAGATATCGAGGTCCAGCTCCCCCGCCGCCGTCGCCGCAAGCGCGTCGTGGCCGCGACGAAAATCAACCGGCCGCGTCGCCAACACGATGCGAAGCGAGGGGGCCGCGATCATGACGACGCCCGGCCCAGGCCCGAGGCCACCGCAACAATCCGATCGACCGCGCTCTCCACCGGAAGGCGAACGACCACGCCTAGCGCCTCGATCGCCACCGTCCGCTCGGACGTCACGCTATCAACCACCACGGGAACAAATGGCGGTGCAGAGCCACCAATCCGAGCGCCCGGAAGAGTTCCCTCCCGCGCGCGCCGCCGCCACTTGGTCAGGGTCGTATCGCTGACGCCATGGCGGCGCGCGACCGCCGCAACCGAAGAGCCCGGCTCAAAGCTCTCCGAGACAATCCGCGCCTTCTCATCGTCCGGCCAGCGTCGCATGGGGGCCGGCTCAGACGGAGCCGGGGCGGCTCCCTCAGAAGCTGGGATCTCAACCGAAGCAACAGCGACACCGTCGCCAGATGCCAAAATCGAATCTGTCATCGCGATCTCTCCTGTGTGGCTCGTGGTCAAGGCGGAGAGTCAGCCCCGAAATCAGATCCGCTGGAAGTATGGGGGCCCGATACCGCTTACTCTGGAGTCTGCCATCGGCCAACTGTCACACCTTCGCAGGACATCGGTCACCGGCGCTGCGCACCGCCCCTATCGCGACACTCAACCCGGCGAGAAACATGAACGCTTCCAATTTGAGTAGATGCTGGAAGGCCGTGCAGTACAAGGCGATGACGATGACCCAGGCTACGATCACATCCCGGGCAAGCGACTTCGGCGCGCCCCATTGCGCGCGCAGCAGCAGGACGATGGCGGACAGAAACAGCAGCAGAGGGACGATGCCCGCTTCGCCCAGCAACGTCAGGTAGAGATTGTGGGGGCCCAACGGCTTGCCGTGATGTCCGATGGGGGCGCCTTCCATATATGCCAACGTTCTCAGGCCGTGACCGAAGACGGGCGCCTCCATGGCCTTCTCGAATCCCAGTCTCCAAAGCAACGGTCTGCCCTTCGCCAGGGCAGTGCAGATGAAGCCGTCATCGATATCGTGGCTGCGCAGATCGCGCAGTTGCCACGGCATGCAGCCCTGGAAGTCGTTATCCGCGACGGCCAGGGAGAGACGCTTGATTCCGGCCAATTCGGGCGGGAGGGAACCGGTGAGACGGTTGTGGGCCAGCCACAATTGCCTGAGATTCGACAGATTGGCGATCTCCTGCGGGATGGGACCCATCAGGCGATTGCCGTCCAGCGACAGCATGGTCAGACGAGTCAGGTTTTCCAGTTCCGGTGGAATGGGGCCGGTGAGTCGGTTGCCGTCGAGCCGCAGCAGATGGAGATGGGCCAGCTCGCCCAGCTCCGGGGGGATCCGCCCGGTCAGGTTCATGTCCCGCAAGTCCAGTGCGATGATGCGACCCCCTCGACCGATGGTGACGCCCTGCCAGGACGCGACGGGGCGAGCGTAGCTCCAGTTCAGCGGCGCGTCGCCGGCCAGGGTGTCGCGCATGCGCATCAGACGCGCGCCGTCTTCGAACAGGCCCGGTTTGGTCCAGGGCGAAGGATCGCAGAGCAGATCGGCGGAATCCAGATCGTTGTGCCGTACCTGCGCTGCTCGCGCCGTAGCCGGAAGGCAGTCGGCAAACGCGTTGCCGCCCAGACGGAGGACCGCAAGATGAGCCCACCGGTCGAGAGCCTCGGGGAGTGCTCCGTGCAAACGATTGTTCTCGAGCCGCAGCTCCTCCAGACGCGACAGGTTGCCAAACTGCGGATGGACGTTGCCCGTCAAGATGTTGTTCTCCAGCGCGAGCACCCGCAGACCGGTCAGTGTGGTCAGTCCCTGCGGGATGCCGCCAGTGAGTTCGTTGCCGCCAAGACGCAACCAAACGAGTGCCTGCAACGCGCTCAGTTCCGGCGGGATCTCGCCGGTCAGCGCGTTGTTCTCCAGTACCAGCGTCCGCAGCCCGGTCAGGGCGCCCAGTTCCGGCGGGATCGGTCCCGCAAGCCGGTTGTTGCCAAGACGCAGAACGGCAAGGGCGTCCAGAGCCGACAGCTCTGCGGGAATCCGCCCGTTCAGTCCCACGTGCGACAGATCCAGGGCGATGACCCGCGGCCCTTCCGCGGCCTCGCCGGCGATGTTGGGCATCCCGACGGTGACACCCCGCCAATAGCCGATGGGGACCGCGTCGCTCCAGTTTAGTTGGACGTCGCCGGCCAGCACGTCCCCAGCACGTCCCGAGCGGCCAACAACGTGGCGCAGTCGTCATACAGGCGGGGCAGTGCTTCGTAAGCGGTATCGGGCCCCCATACTTCCAGCGGATCTGATTTCGGGGCTGACTCTCCGCCTTGACCACGAGCCACACAGGAGAGATCGCGATGACAGATTCGATTTTGGCATCTGGCGACGGTGTCGCTGTTGCTTCGGTTGAGATCCCAGCTTCTGAGGGAGCCGCCCCGGCTCCGTCTGAGCCGGCCCCCATGCGACGCTGGCCGGACGATGAGAAGGCGCGGATTGTCTCGGAGAGCTTTGAGCCGGGCTCTTCGGTTGCGGCGGTCGCGCGCCGCCATGGCGTCAGCGATACGACCCTGACCAAGTGGCGGCGGCGCGCGCGGGAGGGAACTCTTCCGGGCGCTCGGATTGGTGGCTCTGCACCGCCATTTGTTCCCGTGGTGGTTGATAGCGTGACGTCCGAGCGGACGGTGGCGATCGAGGCGCTAGGCGTGGTCGTTCGCCTTCCGGTGGAGAGCGCGGTCGATCGGATTGTTGCGGTGGCCTCGGGCCTGGGCCGGGCGTCGTCATGATCGCGGCCCCCTCGCTTCGCATCGTGTTGGCGACGCGGCCGGTTGATTTTCGTCGCGGCCACGACGCGCTTGCGGCGACGGCGGCGGGGGAGCTGGACCTCGATATCTATTCCGGGGTGATCGTGATCTTCCGCTCGCGCCGCGGCGACAGGCTCAAGCTCCTTGCGTGGGACGGCAGCGGTCTGGTGATGACCTACAAGCGTCTGGAGCAGGGCCGCTTCGCCTGGCCTCGGATCGAGGATGGTGTGATGCGCCTTACGAAGGGCCAGTTCGAGGCCCTCTTCGAGGGTCTGGACTGGCGCCGGGTGAAGGCCCGCCCGGTTCGCCGCCCGCTGGCGGCGGAGTGAGGCGGCACGCAGGCGGGGCCGCAGATTTCGGTCGCGGTCCCGCCTGCACTTTTCCCTGGTCATGCATTGGCGAATCGGATTAAGGGGTGGCCCATGCCGAAGGTCACGCCCTCACCCCTCAGCAGCGCCGGTTCGCCGTCGCCTGCGGTGGTTTCGGCGGCGCTGGCGGCCCTGCATGCGGAGCTTGACGACGAGCGCGCGGCGCGCCGGGCGACGGAAGCAGCCCTATGCGAAGCGGAGCAGGCACGCGGCGCGGCGGAGGCGGCGAGGCAGACGGCGGAAGCGCGGGCGGCACGGCTGGAGGCCGAGAACGCGCAGAGCGCGGAGCAGATCAGCCGGCTTGAGCATCTCAACAAGGAGCTCAGGAAGGCGCTGTTCGGTCCGCGCTCCGAGAAGCTCGGCGAGGACGAGCGCCAGCTTACGTTCGAGGAGTTTTGGGCGGCGATCGCTGAAGCCGGCGGTCGGCCCGAGGCAGATGACCAGGAGCAGGACGAGGGGGCTGGCGGCAAGCGCCGGCGGCGCTCTTCCCGGGGGTCGCGCAGCGGGGTGCGCTTCGGGCCCCAGGTCGACCGGCGCGAGGAGGTGATCGAGCCGGACACGATCATGTGCCCCTGCGGCTGCGGCGAGATGACGAAGATCGGCGAGGACCGCAGCGAGCGGCTGGACTATGAGCCGGCGAAGTTCACCGTCATCGAGACCGTGCGCCCCCGCTACGCCTGCAACAAGTGCAAGGGGGGCGGGGTGGTGCAGTCGCCGGCGCCGGCCGCTCTGGTCGAGGGCGGCCTTCCCACCGAGGCTCTTCTGGCGCAGGTGCTGATCGCGAAGTACGGCGATCATTGCCCGCTCTATCGCCAGTCGCAGATCTACGAGCGCTCGGGGATCGAGGTTCACCGTGCGACGCTGGCGACGTGGGTGGGCCAGGCGTCGTTTCACCTGCGCCCCGTGGTCGCTTGCCTGGAGGATGAGCTGAAGAAGTCGGATCACCTGGGTCTGGACGAGACCACGATCCGCGTTCTCGACCCGGGCCGGGGCAAGACGAAGACGGGCTACATGTGGACCCTTGTGCGTGACGAGCGCCACTGGAGCGGCACGGACCCGCCGGGCGTCGTCTATCGCTATGCGCCCGGCCGCGGCGGCAAGTATGGCGCCGAGCTTATGGAGGGCTTTTCGGGGACGGTGCAGCTCGACGGCTACTCGGGCCACAACATCCTGGCGCGGCCGGACCGGGCGGAAGGCCCTGTGACGCGGGCCCTCTGTTGGGCGCATGTAAGACGGAAGCTGAAAGAGGTATACGACTCGAGCGCATCGCCGATCGCGCTGGCCGGTCTGAATCGGATCGCGAAGCTCTATGCGATCGAGAAGAAGATCCGGGGCAAGCCGCCGGCGGAGCGCCGCGCGATCCGTTGGGAGGAGTCGGCGCCGATCGTGAACACCTTCGGTGTCTGGCTCGACGAGCAGCGCTCGCGCGTCTCACCGCGCTCGCGTCTCGGCGAGAAGCTGACCTATATCGCCAACCAGTGGGACGGGCTGCTGGAGTTCCTGCACGACGGTCGTGTCGAGATCGACTCGAACCTGGTGGAAAACCGAATCCGGCCGCTGAAGCTCACCGCCAAGAACGCGCTCTTCGCCGGCAACGACGAGGGTGCGCAAGCCTGGGCCCGCATCGCCTCGCTGATCGAGACCTGCAAGATGAACGGCGTCGAGCCCTACGCCTGGATGCGGAGCACGCTCGAGAAGATCGCCAAGGGCCACCCGCAGTCGGGCATCCAGGAGCTTCTGCCGTGGAACTTCCAGCCCGAGGCAAAATGACTCGCGCGCTCACGGCGCTCCTCAAGAAATCCCCGTCGTAGTCAAGCCAGATTCCGGTATGGGGTCTGCGTACCGCTTACAGTGCTTCGGGAAAGGATTGGCAGAACAGGTTCCGGTCGAGAACCCGACCGCGACTCTGCGCCGGCAGTTCGCCAACCGCATCGTCATCGTCCAGGCGCAACGCTGGCAGCGCGGCCACAGCGGGCGGTGCGGGGCCGCTCAGACGGTTCCCGTGCAGCCTCAGGTCGGTGAGCCTCGACAGCTTGCCCAGTTCCGGCGGCACGGAACCGGCCAGGAGGTTGCCGTCCAATGCCAGCATGCGCAGACCGGCGAGGTTGCCGAGCTCGGGCGGGATGTCGCCGGCAAGCCGATTGCGGCCCAGGCGCAGGGAGGCGAGTCCGGCAAGCTGCCCCAACTCCGCGGGGATGCGTCCGTTCAAACCCATTTGCGTCAGGTCCAGCGCCGTCACGCGGCCGCGCGAGCGATCCACCGCGACACCCTGCCAGTCGTCGACCGGCACATCGCGGCGCCAGTTGAGCGGCGCATCCCCGGCGAGGCTGTCTCTCACCGTCAGCAAGAGGGTGCAATCGGCGAGAAGGTCCGGATCGATTTTCTTCGGCCGGCAGAAAACCGGCCCGTCGAGGTCATGGTCGGCAATCTCGTGGAGCGCCGGCGGGAAGGGGCGGTTCAGGTCGTTGCCGGCGAGGCGCAGGAAGAAGAGATTGCCCAGTCCTTCCAGTTCCGGCGGTACGGGGCCGGCGAGCCGGTTATGGCTCAGGTCCAGAGCGACGAGGCCGCCCAATTCGCCGAGTTCCGCGAACAGGCGCCCGTTCAGTCCCGCGCGCGGCAATGCCAGTGCGGTCACGCGCTTCGGCGAGCCGCCGACGGTGACGCCCTGCCAGAACTCGATGGGGATGTCCTCGCTCCAGTCAAGCGCCGCGTCGCCGGCCAGGACGTCCTTGTTCGCCAGCAGAAGGCCGCAGTCGGCTTGCAGATCGGAAGTGACGCTGGAGGAGGGTCGACAGAACAGGCGCCTTACCGCATCCGGACGATCTCGGTTCATGCGGCGGTCCGCCGCCTGCGCCGCCTCTGCATCGTCGAGCGACCGACGATGGCGCAGATCGTGGAGGTCCAGGTCGTGGCTCGCGATCCGGTAGAGACGCCGCGGATAGGGGCGTTCCAGATCGTTGCCAAAGAGACGTATTAAGGTCAGCTTCTCCAGCCCTTCGAGTTCCGGCGGCACGGAGCCGGTCAGGCGGTTGTGCTTCAGCCACAACTCCCTGAGATGCGACAGTTTCCCCAGTTCCGGCGGAATCGGGCCGCTCAAGGCGTTGAAGGAGAGCGTCAGGACCTCCAGGTCGGTCAACTCCCCCAGTTCGGGAGGCACCGGGCCAGTGAGCCGGTTGCGATTGAGCCAAAGCGAAACGAGCTTGTCCAGTCCGCCCAACGCTGGCGGGATGCGCCCGTTCAGACCTGACCTCGACAGGTCGAGCCTCGTCACCCGCTCCGGCGAGCCGCCCACGGTGACGCCCTGCCAGATCTCGATGGGGATGTCCTCGCTCCAGCCGAGCGGCGCATCGCCGGCGAGGATGTCCCTCGCCGCCAGCAGGAGCGCGCAATCGGCGCGCAAACCGGGATTGTCGGCGGGAGCGGCGGGGCAGGGCGCGTCCCTGCCGGCGACCGCGCGCAGCTCGGGGGGGAGGAAACCGGTCAGGCGGTTGCCGCTCAGCCAGAGTTTCCCGAGGCTCGACAGCTTCGCCAGTTCCGGTGGGATGGGGCCGATCAGGGCATTTTTGGCAAGCCCGAGCCTTTCCAGGTCGGTCAGTTTCCCCAGCTCGGGTGGAATGGCGCCGGTCAGCGCATTGCCGTCGAGCACCAGGGACCGCAAGCCGGCGAGGCTCCCCAACTCTGGCGGAATCGAACCGGTGAGCCGATTGGCGGCCAAGTTCAACGAGACGAGGCCGTCCAGCCTGCCGAGTCTCGGAGGAATGCGTCCGTTCAGCCCTTTCCCGTACAAATCCAGCGCGATGACACGACCTTCCGGACCGCCCACGGTCACGCCTTGCCACAAGCCGATGGGGACCGCCGCGTGCCAATCGAGCGGCGCGTCGCCGGCCAGCGTGTCCTTCGCCGCCAGCAGCGTCGTGCAGTCCTCGAACAACGCGGGGCTGGTTCGAGGCGGCGGCAGGCAGAGCACGAGGCGGCCGAGATCGTGGTCAGGGACATCGAACAGCGCCGGCGAAACAGGGCCGGTCAGGCGGTTCTCTTTCAACCACAAGGCCCTGAGCCCGGGGAGTCGTGCCAGTTCCGCAGGGACGGTGCCGGTCAGGGCGTTGCGATCTAGGGCCAAGACGCGCAGGTCGACGAGTTGTCCCAACTCCGGCGGAATCGAACCGGTGAGCCGATTGGCGGCCAAGTTCAACGAGACGAGGCCGTCCAGCCCGCTGAGTCTCGGAGGAATGCGTCCGTTCAGCCCTTTCCCGTACAAATCCAGCGCGATGACACGACCTTCCGGACCGCCCACGGTCACGCCTTGCCACAAGCCGATGGGGACCGCCGCGTGCCAATCGAGCGGCGCGTCGCCGGCCAGCGTGTCCTTCGCCGCCAGCAGCGTCGTGCAGTCCTCGAACAACGCGGGGCTGGTTCGAGGCGGCGGCAGGCAGAGCACGAGGCGGCCGAGATCGTGGTCAGGGACATCGAACAGCGCCGGCGAAACAGGGCCGGTCAGGCGGTTCTCTTTCAACCACAAGGCCCTGAGCCCGGGGAGTCGTGCCAGTTCCGCAGGGACGGTGCCGGTCAGGGCGTTGCGATCTAGGGCCAAGACGCGCAGGTCGACGAGTTGTCCCAACTCCGGCGGAATCGAACCGGTGAGCCGATTGGCGGCCAAGTTCAACGAGACGAGGCCGTCCAGCCTGCCGAGGCTCGGGGGAATGCGTCCGTTCAGCCCTTTCCCGTACAGATCCAGCGCGATGACACGACCTTCCGGACCGCCCACGGTCACGCCTTGCCACAAGCCGATGGAGACCGCCGCGTGCCAGTCGAGCGGGGCGTCGCCGGCCAGCGTGTCCTTCACCGCCAACAGCGTCGTGCAGTCCTCGAACAACGCGGGGCTGGTTCGAGGCGGCGGCAGGCAGAGCACGAAGCGGCCGAGATCGTGGTCGGCGACGGCATTGATTTTGGGAGGAATGGAGTCGAAGTCGTTGCCCGAGAGACGCAGGACGGACAGGTCGAGCCCTGCGAGAGCGGCCGGGACATGGCCGGTCAAGCGGTTGTTTCTCAGCCACAGCTCCTTGAGGTTCTCAAGGTTCGCCAGCTCCGGCGGGATAGCCCCGGTCAAGATGTTGTAGCTCAGGACCAGATACTTGAGGCTCGCCAGATTTCCCAGCTCGGGCGGAATGCGACCGGTGAGCCGATTGCGTCCAAGGGACAGCGAAACGAGGCGGTCCAGGCGGCCAAGATCCGGGGGGATACGGCCGTTCAATCCAAGTCCCGCGAGATGCAGCCCGGTGACATGTCCCTCCGGGCCTTCCACCGTCACGCCCCGCCAGCGGTTGACGGGGACGGTGCGGCTCCAGTTGAGGGCAATGTCTCCGGCCAGGATGTCTCTCGTTGCCAGCAGGACGGCGCAGTCCGTGCCAGGGCTGTCGGTCGGCGAAGGGTCGCAGAACAGTTTTTCCCCGAGTGCGTCGTTGATACCGCTCCGCGCTCTAAACCACTCGGAAAGGCCTCCGGAGAAGAACGCAACGCCGGCCAATCCTCCAATCGCGACCATTACCGTGGCCGCCAAAATCAGGACGAAGGCCCTTGGTTTGCTGCGGACATGGATCAATAGGAACACGATCGCCAGCGCACCGAGTATGACCAACGCGGTTCTGGACGCCGACCCCAGGCTTGCGGCGACGCCGGCGGCCAGGCCCACCCAACCGAGCGTGCGCGGCCCGCCATTGGTCAGGAACGCCGCGGCGAGTCCCACCGTCATGCTGCCGATCAAGCTGGCGTCGTTGGGATCGACGAAAGCGCCGGTCAGGCGGAATGGAATTCTATAAGGCGGCAGGATGCCGAGGTCGCGCAGGACCGGCGAAGCGAGAATGATGGCGCAACTCAAAATCAGGACGACAAGCACGCCCCGCAACAACCGGTCGGCCCCGACTCGTTCCAGCACCGCGCGGCCACCGACTACGGCAGCCACAAGCACGCCGAAAGAGAGTACTGCAAACCTCAGTGACTCAGCCGTGCCCGGCCGCCAGTCCGCCTCGTCCATCACGGCAAAGCCGATCGCCAGATAGGATGCCACTGCACCGAGCAACAACACGCCGGGCATTCCGCCCACTGTGCTCAGGACAGAGACGCGTGAGCCGGACTTCCGCCAGGCAAACAAGCATCGAATTCCAACCAGGCCCACCAAGCCCACCAGGATGACTATGCATGCCATGGTCGCCCGTGCGATGACCACCTCGACCTGCGGCATCCCCCAAAGATGCAGATCCCGCAGGCTGGTCAGAGCGATGACAGCCAACGTCCAGAACGCGACCGTGATCGGCGCGGTCTGGAGCGCCTCGCTTCGGCGCAGCAGCAAGACTGGATGTCTGAACAGGAACATTTACTGCTTCTATCGGTCTGAGGGGCCGACGCTCAAGGTTAAGGGTTGGGCAGGCTCTCTCTCGAGAGCCTGCCCAACCCTTTTGAACGAAGCCGCGGGCCACGAGAGGCGAAGTTGAGCTATGTGGAAAGTGCGCTGATGTCAGCGTCAGGCGGCATCCACCGGCAGCAGAGTTGCGCATAAAATCGACGCTCGCGCCGGTCTTTCGGCAGGCATGCGGGCGCACGCTGCGAGGACTGAGCGGGGTGTGAGCCGAGGGCTGTCAGCCCGGCTCAAGCGGAGACAGGTTCGGTCGTGCGTCGGCGCTTTGGCGCCGTTGCGCGGGGCCGAAGCGAGCGGGCGTCTCACGGTTTCCCCCTGTGGGTCGGCGGCAGCGCCGGCGGGCCGCGCGTCGAGCGGGGCTCATGGCGGCGGCGGATTTCGCGGACGAGGCGCATGACGCCGCCGCAGTGGGGGCAGGCCACGGGCGCGGTGCCGATCTCGGGCTCTTCGTCGGGCTCGGCCCGAGCGCCGTCCACGCTTCCCTCGGGGGCGGCGCAGCCGAGGGCGCCGAGAGCCTGGCGTGCTCTCTCCAGCGTGCTGGCGCGGCAGCCGTTGGCGAGGATGCCGAAGTAGCGAATGCGGTGCATGCCGTCCGGCAGGACGTGCCTCAGGAAGCGGCGGATGAACTCGTCGGCGCTCACGGTGGCGATGCCGTAGCGCGGCTTTCTCTGCCCCGGCGCCTTGGGCTTTCGGTGGCGGAAGGAGACCGTCTCGCCGTCGAAGGAGACGATGCGGCTGTCGGAGATGGCGATCCTGTGCGTGTAGTGCGAGAGGTACCGGAAGACCTGCTCAGGCCCGCGGAAGGGCCGCTTGGCGTAGACCACCCAGTCCCTGGCCCGGGCGGCGGCAAGCGTGGCGTGGAACTCGCCGGGATTGGCGAGGTGGGCGAGGGTGCCGTGGAACTCCAGGTCCCCCCGGCCGTGGGCGCGGGCGAGCTCCTCGAGGAAGAGGCGGCGGAACAGGCTGCCGAGGACCTTGACGGGGGCGAGGAAGGTGGTGCTCCCCGTCTTCCACTCGCCACTGTCTACGTCGAAGCCCGCGTTGGGCACGACCACGTGCAGGTGCGGGTGGAAGCGGAGCTTCTGATCCCAGGTATGGAGGACCGCGGTGCCGCCGATGCGCATGCCGCCGTGGCGGGGATCGGCGGCGATGGTGCGCAGGGTCTCGGCGACGGCCCGGAAGAGGATGTCGAACACCACCCTGCGGTTGCAGAAGGCAATGGCGGCAACCTCCTTGGGCAGGGTGAAGACCACATGGAAGTAGGGCACCGGCAGGATGTCCCCGGCGCGCTCCTCGCTCCAGAGGTTGGCGGCGAGACCCTGGCAGGTGGGGCAGTGGCGGTTGCGGCAGGAGTTGAAGAGCGGATGCTCGCGCCCGCAGCCCTCGCAGGCGTACATGTGGCCGCCGAGCACGGCGGTGCGGCACGCCTCGATGGCGCCCATGACCTTGAGCCGGGCGGCGTCGATGCGCCCTTTGTGGCGCTCACGGAAAGCGGCGCCGGCGCGGCGGAAGATCTCCGCCACGCCCGCGCGTTCGGCCTCCACGCGCCGTCAGTTGCGCAACGCTGCGAAGCCTGAGATCGGGTGGTCGAGGCCCTCGAACATCTTGCCGGTGACGCGGGCGTAGTGACGGGTCGTGTTCGCGCTTCGATGGCCGAGCATGTCCCGGATCACCTCGATATCGCCGCCGCGCTCGAGGAGATGGGTCGCCGCCGAATGGCGCAGGCAATGGAAGGTGTAGCTGCGGTCGAGCTCGGCAATGTCGCGCGCCCTCCTGAAGGCGGCCTGCAAGGTCTCCGTTGCGATGGGCCTGTCGAGCGAGACGCCGTAGAAGAGCCAGTTCGTCGGACGCGGCCAGATGTTCCTGTAGTAGACGCGCAAGTAGTGGATGACGATGTCCGGCAACGGTGCCATTCTCTCGGTGCCGCCTTTGCCGGAGGGGATGTGCAGCAGCTTCTTCTCCGACAGGATGTCGCCGACCTTGATGGCCAAGGTCTCGGAGATGCGGAGCCCGCCGCCATAGCCGGTGACAATGGCAGCACGGTGGCGGAGGTCGGGTGTCGCAAGGATGAGGTGCTCGACCTCCTGCTCCGACATGTAGCGCGGCAGCTTGCCGGGCTTCTTGCGGGAGCGCAGGCCGGCGACATGGTCAGGCCAGCCGAGTGTGTCGATGTAGAGGAAGTTCAGCGCGGCGAAGGAGACGTTGGTCGTGCCCGGACTGAGCCCCTTGTCGATCCGCCCCAGGTACCACTGGCGCACCTGCTCGGCGTCGAGCTCGTCCGGCGAGGCGTCGTAGTACCTGGCCAGGTTCTTGATCTCGCAGATGTAGGCCTTGGACGTGCTCGCGGCCAGATTGGCGATGCGGAGCTGCTCCTCCATGCGCTGGCGAAGAGGGGTGACGGTGTTCGTGTCGCACGCGGTCCCGGTCATTATCGATCTCCCTGGATCGCGACGGCGCGCCGCCGGACCGATCCGGCGACGGTCCGTCGCAGGGGTCGATGCTAACCACTGGTGATCGGGAGGCTGCTGGGGATCCGCCACCCGACGGGCGGAGCGCCACTGACGCAACCGGGAAGCGAACGCACAGAACAAACGGCACCCGCGACGCCTCGGAAATGAATGAACTCTACGCCGCTAACTCCGCGTAGCGGCTTCGTTCAAAATGAATGGCTCAATTCGTGATCCGTAGGCATGGGCTGCCAGTGCTCGCGGGCACGCGCCTCTCGAGGCATCTGGTCGGCAAATTGAAGCCAAAGACGGCCTCTCGCGAGAGAATTCAACCGCGTCCTCGCACTAATCGGCTGAATTCCGGCTGCCACAGCGCGATGTTTGGGCCATGCCTACGGATCACGAATTGAGCCAACCGCTTATGCACAATGCTCCGGTGAAATCCACATGCGGCGTCTGGCGGGCCTGAAATAGCCGACATTGGGGGCAACATCATGTGGCACCGGAGCCAAGTGCATAAGCGGTTTGAGCCAAATGAATACTAACCCGACATTGAGGCGTGTGCGCGTTTTCATTCTACGGGGTGGCCGAGCCGCCGGCCATGAAAGTTTTTAACAGCGCGCCGCTGATCCAGCTAAAGCCCCATGATCGTGGCGACGGCCTTTCCGACCCTCTCGGCGGCGGCTTCGATGTCGCGGTCGCCGAGGTGGGCGTAGCGGAGCGTCATGCGCGAATTGGAGTGGCCAAGCAGCCGGGAGACGACAGGGACCGGCACGCCGTTCATTACCGCGTGGCTGGCATGGGTATGCCTGAGGTCGTGAAGCCGGCAGTCCTCGATGCCGGCCTTGCGGCGGACCCGGTACCAGAGAGAGAGTTCGGACCCGCGCGGCCGCGACGGATCGCGCGGCGAAGGGAACACGAACCGGCTTTCTCCCCGCTTCCGGCGGTCCAGGATGCTCCTGGCCTGGGCGTTGAGGGGAACCTTTCTCGGCCCGGTCTTGCTGTCGGCAAGCATCAGCGCGCCGCCCTGGACCTCGGACCAGCGGAGCCCGGCGATTTCTCCCCTGCGGCATCCGGTGAGAAGCAGCAGGCGGACGATGTCGGCCTGCGGCCTGAACCGCTCTCCCCGCTTGGCCTCTTCGTCGAGGACGGCGTGAAGACGCGCGATCTCCTCGCGCGACAGGAAGCGCGTCATCGGCGGCCGGCGGTTGGGGGCGATGCCCTGCGCGGGGTTGCTGTCGAGGAGGCCGCGGGCGATGGCGACGTTGAAGATCGAGCGAAGCAGCTTGAGCGCGTTGTTGGCGTTGCCGGGCGCGGCGCAGCTGAATGCGTCGAACCAGCGCCTGACCTGTGCAGGCGTTATGCGGTCGAGCGGGGTCGCGCCGAAGGCGGGGAGGAGGCGGGTATCGAGCAGGCAGGCATAGGACTTCCCGGTCGCGGGCTTGCAGCGCCCGAAAATCGCCTCCTTCCATGGATCCTCCACGAACTCGCGGAACAGGGGGGCGGCGGGCGCCGGACGGACGGGCTTGTCCGTCTCCGGGCTTGCCCGGCGCTCATGGCACTCCCGCCGCGCCTCCTCCACGGTCCTCGTCGAGACCGGGCCGAGGGAGACGCGCCTGGAGCGCCCCCCGGCGTGCTCCAGCAGAACCCAGGTCTTTGCGCCGCTCGGACGGACCCGGACCCCGAGGCCGGGCGCGCTCTTGTCCCAGACGGCATACTCCCGCGCGCGGGGGCGGAGACCGGCGACGGCGTCGTCGGTGAGCTTCCTGCGTTCCCTTGCCGGCACGGCTCAGCTCCCCAGCAGGGCGCCGATGGTCTCGGCGGCCTGCCGCGTCATCGCGTCGGCCGGGTGGGCATACTTGAGGGTGGTCCCCGGATCGGCATGTCCGAGCAGTCTGCCGATGGCGAGCACGGTCTCGCCCTCGCGCAGCGCGATGCTGGCATGGGTATGGCGGAGATCGTGAAGACGGGCGTCGCCGAGATCGGCCTCCGCCCGGATGCGCCACCAGAAGCTGTCCAGCCAGTGTTCGCAGTGCGCGCGTCCGGTATGGGGCGACGGAAAGACCCAACGGCCGGTCCGCGCGATGCCGTCGAGGACGGCCCGCGCGGGCGCGGACAGCCATACGGTCCTCGGTCCGGTCTTGGAGTCGCGCAGGAACAGGCGGCCCTCGCGGTAGTCGGACCAGCGGAGCGTCAGGATCTCGCTCTTTCGGCATCCGGTCAAAAGGAGCAGGCGGATCGCGGCGACCTGCCCCGGACACGCCTCGGCGTGCGCCGCGAGCGCCCGGGAGAGCCTCCGGATCTCGTCGTCCGACAGGAACCGCTGGCGCCCCTTGCGGCGGTATCGCCGGATGCCCCGGCAGGGGTTGGAGCCCTCGGGCCGCAGCCCCATCCGTTCCGCCTCCTTCATGACGACGGAGAGGATCGGCATCGACCTGTCGGCGGCGGCCGGCGTCGCGGCGAGCGAGGCGAACCAGTCGCGCACCTCGCGCCGGTCGATATCGGCGACATTGCGCCCCGCGAAATGGGGCATGATCTGGTTGCGGAGGTAGCCCCGGTTGACAGCGAGCGTGCGCGGCTTCCAGACCCGCTCGTGTTGTCGGAATACGGTCTCCGCGACGGCCTCGAAGAGCGCCTCCTCGGGACGGGGCGGCGCGGTGTCGCCCCGCCTGATCGCGGCCAGCATCCCGCTCGCGCGCGAGCGCGCCTCGATCACGCTCATCGCCTCGGCGTCTCCGACGATCTTCCACACCCGTTTGCCGCGATGCTGGCAGTGGACGAAGAAGCGCTTGCCGCCCGAGGGCAGTACCCGGATGCCGAACCCCTTGAGCTTGCCGTCGCGGACGTCGTAGGCGGTCTTGCGGGGCTTGAGCGCCCCGATGCGGGCGTCGGTGAGGTTGGTTTTGGGCATGTCCTCTCTCCCGGTTGCGATTGCAGCCGGGGAACCGGGCGTTGACCGATCCGTCCGGATGCAACAAGATGCGGGAGAAAAACCGACCCTATGTCAGATACTTAGCACCGCAGGTGCGCCGCGCGGTGTTCTACTTCTGCTTCACCATGCTCGCGCGAGATGAGGAGGCGGCCCAGATCCCCCTGCCGCGGGCGGTCTGGTCCGAGGCCTTCCCGCACATCGCATCGATGATCGGCCGGGTGCCGGACGAGGGCCGCTACGACCGCTTCGAGACTATCAAGCTCAACGCCTGGAGCAAGGGCCGGGTGGCGATCGTGGGCGATTCGGCCCACGCCATGTCGCCGGGGCTCGGCCAGGGCTGCGGCACGGCGATCTCGAACGCCCTCTCGCTCGCCAACATGCTCCGCGAATCCGACGATATCGAGCGGGTGCTCGCGCGTTGGGAGGCACGGCAGCGGCCGATCTCCGAGCACACGCAGCTCTGGTCCACGATCACCTGGCCGCTCACGCTCTGGCCCCACTGGGCGGCGAAGCTTTATTTCAACATGCCGATTCTGCATCCCTGGGTGCTGAAGCAGCGGCGTAAGCCGTCTGAGTTCCACGCCTACGGCACCGAGGACCAAGTGCGTTGGATGCCGCCGCACCTGCGCACCGAGGCGGAGGCGGCCGCGTAGAACGCGCGCGGCGCGGGCAGAGCATGACGCGACACGCGGAGATCGCGGGCGGCGGCTTCACCGGGCTCGTCATGGGCGCAGCGCTCGCCCAAGCGGGCTGGACCGTGCGCGTCCACGAACGCACGGAGGAGATCCGCGCCTTCGGCGCCGGCATCTGGATCTGGGACAACGGCGTGCGCGTGCTCAAGGCCATCGGCGCGGCCGACGACGCGCTGGAGGGCTGCACCGAGGCGCCGACCTACATAAGCTGGGACGCCAAGGGCCGCTACATCGACGAGGTCCCTTTCGCGCCGATTACCAGCACTGGTCGCTCGCGCATGTTCTGCATCACGCGCCAGCAGCTGCTCAGCGCCATTCTGGGCGCGGCGGAGCGCGCGGGCGTCGAGATCGTCACCGGCTCGACCGCGACCAGCGCGCGGCCCGAAGGCGTGCTGATCACCGAGGATGGCCGCGAGTGGCCGGCGGACCTGGTCATCGGCGCGGACGGAATCAACTCCAACGTGCGCGATTCGCTCGGCCTGCTGAAGAGCCGCAAGCCCCACTTGGACGGCGCCATCCGCGTGCTCGTGCCCCACGAGCCGGGCTACGCCGACACCGAAGAGGGGCGCACCATCCGCGAGTGGTGGAACGGCTATCGCCGCGTGCTCTACACGCCGTGCACGCGAGAGGTCTTCTATCTGGCCTTCATCATGCTCGCGCGCGATACCGAGGCGTCACGGCTGCCCTTGCCCAAGTCGCTCTGGACCGAGGCCTTTCCGCACCTCGAATCGATGATCGACCGCGTGCCGGACGAGGGACGCTACGACCGCTTCGAGACGATCAAGCTCAAGGCCTGGAGCAAGGGCCGGGCGGCGATCGTAGGCGATTCGGCCCACGCCATGTCGCCTGGCCTCGGCCAGGGCTGCGGCACGGCGATCTCGAACGCGCTTTCGCTCGCCAACATGCTGCGAGAGACCGACGATATCGACCGGGCACTCACGCGCTGGGAGGTGCGGCAGCGGCCGATCTCCGAGCACACGCAGCTCTGGTCGACAATCACGTGGCCACTCATCCTTTGGCCCCACTGGGCGGCGCGCTTCTACTACAACATGCCGATCCTGCACCCCTGGATGCTGAAGCAGCGGCGCAAGCCGTCGGAGTTCTTCGCCTATGGCACCGAGAAACAGGTGCGCTGGATGCCGCCCTCCCTGCGCAAAGAGGCCGGGACGGCGGCGTAAAGAGCGCGGCGCGCAATTCAGTATGGTCGTATCCGCTTGCGTCGTGTAGCGCTACACGTTACGGTATTCCCGTGAGGATCAGGCACAAGGGCCTGCGCGCACTGCACCAGTGGGACGACCCGGCGCGACTGCCCGCACACTTGGTCCCCCGGCTTCGGCGCATTCTGTTCCGGCTGCAGGAAGCATCCCATCCGCGCAGCGCCGATGCCCCCGGCTTCCGGTTGCATCCGCTCACGGGCGACCGGGCAGGCCAATGGAGCGTCCGTGTCTCCGGCAACTTGCGCGTAGTGTTTCGCTTCGAGGCTGGCGAGGCCGTGGACGTGGATCTGGTCGACTACCACTGATCGGAAGGAGCAACGGCTCATGAGCGACGACGATAGCGATCGTGTGGAGGCCATGCTGAACCCGCCGCACCTGGGCGAGTTGATCCGCGAAAGCATGGACGAGGTTGGCTGGAGCGTTACCGAGACGGCGGGCCACTTGGGCTGCGAGCGCGGCACGTTGTCGCGGCTGCTCAACGGCAAGGCCGGCGTGTCGGCATCCATGGCGCTGGCACTGGAAGATATCGGCTGGGGCACCGCCGAGCACTGGATGCGGATGCAGGCGAGCTACGAGCTGGCGCAGGCGCGGCGGGAACGAGCCTCTGCCGCTCAGTCGGCAGGGAGCAGGGTCGCCTGAATTCCTTGCCCGCGTTTCTGCGTCAGGCGCGGCGGCGGGCGCGGTCGACGCAGGCGAGTGCGGCCATGTCGAGGATGGCGTCGGTGTCGATCCGGTGCTTGGCGTAGAGCGCCGGGATATCGCCGGACTCGCCGAAGCCCGTGACACCGAGCGGATAGGCGCGGTGGCCAGCGACGGTGCCAAGCCAGGAAAGTGCGGCCGGGTGGCCGTCCAGCACGGTGACGAGCGCGGCGTCGGGCGGCAGCCGGCCGAGCAGCGCCTCGGCGTGGGTCGCGAGCGTCGCCTCGCCCCGCGCGCGGACCTGGGTCGCGCCCATCAAGTCGCCGTAGAGTCGGTCGGCAGAGGTGACGGCGAGCAGTCCGATGCCCGGAATCTCTTCCGTCAGCGCCGCATGGGCCTCCCGCGCCTCGAGCGCGATGGCGCCGGAAAAGACCAGCGCCAATGGGGCGTCCGGCGCGGGTTCCACCAACCAGTAGCCGCCCGCCAGCAGGTCGTGTCGGAGCGCCGCGTCGATCGCGCGCTCGGGCTGATCGATGGTGCGGGTGGAGAGGCGGCAGTAGACGGCGCCGCCGTCGGGCTCCTGCAGGTGGCCGAAGCCCCACAGCATGATCTCGGCGACCTCGTCGGCGAACGCCGGCTCGAAGGAGATGAGCCCCGGCTGGCCCATGCCGAGCAGCGGCGTGCCGACCGACTGGTGCGCGCCACCTTCGGGCGCAAGCGTGATGCCGGACGGCGTGCCCGCCAGCAGGAAGCGCGCGTCCTGATAGCAGGCGTAGGTCAGCGCATCGAGGCCGCGCGCGATGAAGGGGTCGTAGACCGTACCCACCGGTAGCAGACGCGATCCGAAGAAGTCGTCACTGAGACCGAGCGCAGCGAGCAGGAGGAAAAGGTTGTTCTCGGCGATCCCGAGCTCGATGTGCTGGCCGTTCCGGCTGAGCGACCACTTCTGCATCGAGACGACCTTCTCGGAGCGGAAGACGTCCTCGCGGTCGGCGCGGTCGAAGATGCCGCGCTGGTTCACCCAGCCGCCGAGGTTGGTGGAGACCGTGACATCGGGCGAGGTGGTGACGATGCGCTCGGCGAGCGGGCTCTCGCCCTTGCCGAGCTCGTTGAGAATGCGGCCGAAGGCCTCCTGCGTGGACATGCGGGGGCCGGGGCGGAAGGGCAGCGCGTCGGGCAGCGGCACAGCCGGCGCCGAATGCCGGCCCGGCTTGCGGTTGAAGGGGACCGCACCGATGAACTGCTCCAGGGTCTCCTCGTCGAGCCCGAGGCCGGCGAAGCGGGACCACTCGGAGCCTTCGTCCACGTGCATCGAGGCGCGGAAGTCGGCCATCTGCTCTTCGTTCATGATGCCGGCGTGATTGTCCTTGTGGCCGGCGAAGGGCAGCCCGAAGCCCTTGATCGTGTACGCGATGAAGCAGTGGGGAACGTCGGAATCGACCTCGCGAAGCGCCTCCAGCACCGCTTCCATGTCGTGGCCCGCGAGGTTGGTCATCAGGTCCTGCAGGCCGTCGTCGTCATACTCGGCGAGCAGCGCCTTCATGCCGGCGACGTGGCCGACGTCCTGGATGAGCCGTTCGCGCCAGGCCGCGCCGCCCTTGAAGGTGAGCGCGCAGTAGAGCTCGTTCGGGCAGTCGTCGATCCACTGGCGGAGCGCCTCGCCGCCGGGCTTGGCGAAGGCGGCCTGCTGGCGGCGGCCGTACTTCAGGATCACCACCTGCCAGCCGACCGCCTGGAAGAAGTCCTTGATCTTCTGGAACAGGCGGTCGGAGACCACACGGTCGAGGCTCTGGCGGTTATAGTCAATGATCCACCAGAGGTTTCGTACGTCGTGCTTCCAGCCCTCCAGCAGCGCCTCGAAGACGTTGCCCTCGTCGAGCTCGGCATCGCCCATGACGGCAATCATGCGGCCGGGCGGGCGCTGGTCGGGCGCGAGCTTGTGGAAGTGCACGTAGTCCTGAACCATGGAGGCGAAGAGCGTCATGCCCACCCCGAGCCCGACCGAGCCCGTGGAGATGTCGACGTCGTCGCTGTCCTTGGTGCGCGACGGGTAGCTCTGGGCGCCGCCGAGGGCCCGAAAATCTTCGAGCTTCTGGCGGGTCTGATTACCGAAGAGGTACTGGATCGCGTGAAACACCGGGCTTGCGTGGGGCTTCACGGCGACCCGGTCGTTCGGCCCGAGCACGTCGAAATAGAGCGCTGTCATCAGCGTCGCCACCGAAGCGCACGAGGCCTGGTGGCCGCCCACCTTGAGCCCGTCGCGTGCCGGGCGCAGGTGGTTCGCGTTGTGGACCATCCACGACGACAGCCACAGCACCTTGCGCTCAAGCGCGTTGAGGCAGGCGAGCGTCTCCGGCGCGACGGCCGGCCTGTTCACGAGCTGGCTCATAGGGCCTCCCCTACGCCGAGTCTAGCGCAGACGCGCCGCGGCGGCCATCGCGACGCCAAGGCGTTGATTCGATGAATAGATCGCCGCGAGACGAGGAGGCGCGGGAGGCAACCGCCATCACGCTCGCGGAGTACGACCGCATGGCGGACGCGTACCGTCAGGGCACGGCCGACCACGACGTGAGCCAGAACATCGCCGCCCTGCTCGACGCGATCGAGGGCGATCTGCCCTACGCGATCCTCGATCTCGGCTGCGGGCCGGGCCGCGACCTGCTGGCCTTCACCGAACTCGGGCACGAGGTCGTGGGGCTGGACGGTGCGGCGGAGCTGGTCGCCCTCGCCCGTGCCGAGACCGACTGCCCGGTGCTGCACCAGGACTTTCTCGCCCTCGACCTGCCGGCCGCACGCTTCGACGGGATCTTCGCCAACGCCTCGCTCTTCCACGTGCCGAGCAGCCAGATCGCGCGTGTGCTCGCCGACCTCGCGGCAGCGCTGAAGCCCGGGGGCGTGCTGTTCTGCTCCAATCCGCGCGGGGATAACCAGGAAGGCTGGGTCGGCGGGCGCTACGGCTGCTTCTGGGACCTGGAGACCTGGCGCGCCCTCGTCACCGGCGCGGGCTTCGCCGAGCTGCACCACTACTATCGGCCGCCCGGCCGCCCGCGCCGCGAGCAGCCGTGGCTCGCGACCGTCTGGCGCAGGATCGACACCGGTTCGCCACCCAGATGACTTAGGGAAGGTCTGAATAAGTGCCTCCTGCATTTCTCAGACGCGCAAGGCGGAAGCGCGCTTTCCGCTTTGCTCACATTTTCAGTGACTTACAGCCACCGAAAATGGTGGCACATCCCTGTGCCACGGGAACCCCTGATAAATCAGAGGTTCCTTAGCAGCTGCAGTCGAGGAGGGCTGCGCTGGCAGCGCTCCCCAGTGGCCCGCGGGCGCAGCGAGGCCTTACAATGAGGCGATCCAATAGACCGGCGGACGACGGACCATGATCTTTCGCCAGCTCTATCACATGGCCTCGGGCACCTACACCTACCTGCTGGGCGGGCGCGCGGGCGGCGAGGCGCTCATCATCGACCCGGTGCAGGAGCAGGTGGAGCGCTATCTGACGCTGCTCGACGAGCTCGACCTGATCCTCGCCAAGGTGGTGGATACCCACGTGCATGCCGACCACATCAGCGGCATGGCGGAGCTCCGCGACCGCACGAAGTGCGTCACCGTGATGGGCCGGGAGGCGCCGGTGGACGTGGTCTCGATGCGGGTGGGCGACGGCGACCCGGTGGAGATCGAAGGCGTCAGTCTGCGCGCGCTGCACACGCCGGGCCACACGGCGGAATCCTACAGCTTCGTCATGGAGGACCGCGTCTTCACCGGGGACACGCTGCTGATCCGGGGCACCGGCCGCACCGACTTTCAGAACGGTGATCCGCTCCAGCAATACGCCTCGCTCTTCGACAAGCTGCTGACCCTGCCCGAGGAGACGCTGGTCTATCCCGGCCACGACTACAAGGGCGACACGGTGAGCACCGTCGGCGAGGAGAAGCGCTTCAACCCGCGCCTGCAAGTCGCAACGCCCGCCGATTACGCCGCGCTGATGAATGGCCTCAACCTCGCCAACCCCAAGATGATGGACGTGGCGGTGCCGGCGAACCTGCAGGTGGGCCGCGGCCAGGCGGACGAGGCACACCCCGAGTGCGCGATGACGGCGCAGGATGTCATGCACGGGCAACGGCCCGACGACATCCTCGTCGACCTGCGGGAGGAAGGGGAGCGTAGCCGGGAAGGCACAATCCCGAACTCGATCCACGCACCCTACGGCCAGCTCGCCGGCATGATCCGGCCGGGCGGAGCCTTGCGCGCGCTCGCCGGCCGGCCGGGGCATCGGCTGGTCTACTATTGCGCCTTCGGCGAGCGCTCGGCCATGGCGGTCGATGCCTCGCGCGAGGGCGGGCTCGGCAATGTCTGCCACATGATCGGCGGCATCGCCGCCTGGCGTGACGCCGGCGGCAAGATCGAAGAGTGTTGAACCTGTCTCGCCTACGACCGGGGCCGGCGCTTGCTCCGCACTGCGCTCCATGTTTCAGTCCGGCCCGGTTTAGGGAGAGGGCAGGATGAAGCTCGGTATGTTCATGATGCCGGTGAACGATCACCGGCGGGACACCCACACGGTGCTCAAGGAAGACGTGGAGATCGCGGTCGCCTGCGATCGCCTCGGCTTCGACGAGTTCTGGATCGGCGAGCACTACACGACGCTGAGCGAGCCGGTGACCTGCCCCTTCATGTTCCTCTCCAACCTGATCGCGCGGACGACCCGCATGAAGCTCGGCACCGGCGTGGTCAACCTGCCCCAGCGCCACCCGGTGCAGACCGCGGCCCATGCCGCGCTGCTGGACCACCTGAGCGACGGGCGCCTGATCCTGGGCGTGAGCCCCGGCGGGCTGGTCAGCGACTTCGAGATGTTCGGCGTGACCGACCTCCAGGTCCGCCGCGAGATGGCGGGTGAGGCCATCGAGACCGTGCTCAAGCTCTGGTCCACCGAGCCGCCCTACGACATCCGGGGCAAGTACTGGACCCTGAGGCTGGAGGACTATCACTGGCCCGACCTCGGCGTCGGCGCCATGATCAAGCCCTACCAGAAGCCGCATCCGCCGCTCGTGGCCTCCGCCATGAGCCCGGATTCGGGCGGCGTGCGCAGCGCTGCGGCGCGCGGCTGGGGCGTGATCTCGGCCAATTTCGTGCCGGTCTCGACCATCAAGAACCACTGGCAGGGATTCTCGGACGGCTGCGCGCGGAGCGGACGCGAGCCGGGGCCGGCGGACTGGCGCGTCGCCCGCTCGATCTTCGTCGCCGCCGACAACGCCTGGGCCAAGGCCTACGTGCGGGACCCCGAGGGGCCGTTCGCCCACTACTACGGCTACCTGGTGACACTGGTGAGACGCGCTGCCTTCCACGCCATCATGAAGAGCGGGCCCGAGATGGCGGACGAGGACGTGACGCCCGAGTACGCCTGCGACGCCTTCTCCATCGCGGGAGACCCGGACTCGGTGGCCCGGGAGATCCTCGCGCTGCGCGAGGAGGTGGGGCCCTTCGGCACCATCCTGATGACGGCGACCGATTGCCTGAACGAGACCCACAAGGCGCACCAGCTGACCTCGATGCGGCTCATGGCCGACGAGGTCATCCCCAGGCTCAGGCGCGCCCTCGGCGACCGGGCGGCGGCTTAGGCTGCCCGCAGGGCCGACACCTAACGCGCTCGGCGCGGTCGGTCTACCGAGGCCGATGCGGACACGCGCGAAAATCTGCTGCATCTCCAGCTTGGCGGAGGCGCAAGCCGCTGTCGCCGCAGGCGCCGATGCGATCGGGCTGGTCTCGGCAATGCCGAGCGGGCCGGGGGTGATCGGGGAAGACCTGATCGGGGAGATCACCGCCGCCGCGCCGCCGGCCCTGGGCACCTTCCTGCTCACGTCGAAGGTGGAGCCCGCCGCCATTGCCGCCCAGCAGCGGCGCTGCGGGGTCAACACGATCCAGCTCTGCGACGCGCTCGATGCCAGCGCCTACCCGGCGTTGCGCGCGGCGCTGCCCGGCATCGCGCTGGTGCAGGTGATCCACGTGCGGGACGAGGGCGCGGTCGCGGAGGCCGTGGCCATCGCTCCCATGGTGGACGGGCTGCTGCTCGATTCCGGCAATCCGGCCGGCAAGGTCAAGGAGTTGGGCGGCACCGGGCGGGTCCACGACTGGGCGCTTAGCCGGCGCATCGTGGCGGAAGCCCCCTGCCCCGTCTTCCTCGCAGGCGGGCTCAACGCGGGCAACGTGGCCGAAGCGATCCTCGCGGTGCGCCCCTACGGGGTCGATCTCTGCACCGGCGTCCGCACCGAGGGCGCCCTCGATGCCGCAAAGCTCGGCGCCTTCATGGATGTGGTCGCTGCGGCGGACGCAGGGCGATGACTCCCAAGTTCACACAAAAGCACGTATTGATGGATCAACAGTCATAGTCTCGGCCGAGTGAACGGCCGCCAGAGGGAGATGGACCATGAGCGAAGAGCTGCGCAATCTGATCGTCGAAACCCAGGAGGCCTTCCGCACCGATCCGGCGGAGGCGCAGGCGACTTTCGAATCCGTGTCGTCCCTGGGCGAGGGCTTCCGCTCGGAGGTGGCGATGCGCGACCACCGCCTGGTGGTGGATGAGCCGGAGAGCCTGGGCGGCACCGACACCGGGCCCAACCCGGTCGAGCTGATCCTCGCAGCGCTCGGCACTTGCCAGGAGATCACCTATCGCGCCTATGCGGCGGCCCTCGGCATCCCGCTGGAGCACGTCGCGGTGACGCTGGAGGGCGATATCGACCTGCGCGGCTTCTTTGCGGTCGACGAATCGGTGCGGCCGGGCTACCAGAAGCTGCGCGGCACCGTGCGCGTGGTCTCGTCCGCAGATGAGGAGACGCTGGCCAAGCTCCAGCAGGCGGTCAACGCGCATTGCCCGGTGCTCGACATCGTCTCCAACCCGGTGCCGGTCGAGCTCACTCTGGAGAAAGCACAGAGCGCTAGCGCCGAGGCTGCCGAATAGGGCGCGGAGACAGACATTCGATAGTGGCTAGGCTAGGCTGGGCGCAATCGGGACACGCACCAAAATCCAAGGGAGATTCCCAATGAAACGACTCATCGTCGTCGCGCTCGCGGCGATCGGGATTGCCGCGGGCGGCATGGCCCAGGCCGAGGACTTCACGCCGGCCGTCGTCTTCGACATGGGCGGCAAGTTCGACAAGTCCTTCAACGAGGCCGCCTTCAACGGTGCCGAGAAGTTTACAGCGGACACCGGCATTCAGTACCGCGACTTCGAGGTGACCAACCCCTCAATGCGCGAGCAGGCGCTCCGCAACATGGCCAGGCGCGGCGCGCAGGTGGTGGTGGCGATGGGCTTCGCCCAGGCGGCGGCGGTCGAGACCGTGGCGCAGGAGTTCCCCGAGACCAAGTTCACCCTGATCGACATGGTGGTGGACCTGCCCAACGTGCAGTCGGTGATCTTCAAGGAGCACGAGGGCTCGTTCCTGGTGGGCATGGCGGCTGCGATGGCGTCTCAGACGGGTAAGGTCGGCTTCGTCGGGGGGATGGACATCCCGCTGATCCGCAAGTTCGCGCTCGGCTACGTGGAGGGCGCGCAGCACGTCAATCCGGACATCGAGATCTTCCAGAACATGACCGGCACGACGCCGTCTGCCTGGAACGACCCGACCAAGGGCGGCGAGCTCGCGCGCAGCCAGTTCGACCGGGGCGCGGACGTGGTCTACGCCGCCGCCGGCGGCACCGGCATCGGCGTCTACCAGGCAGCGAAGGACGCCGGCAAGCTCGCCATCGGGGTGGACAGCAACCAGAACTACATCCACCCCGGCACGATGCTGACCTCGATGGTCAAGCGCGTGGACGTGGCGGTCTACGAGTCCTTCAGGGCTGCCAAGGAAGGCACCTGGCAAGGGGGCATCCAGATCCTCGGGCTGGCGGAGGACGGCGTCGGCTGGGCGCTGGACGAGCACAACCGCAGCCTCATCTCGGCCGAGATGGAAACGGCAATCGAGCAGGCGCGCACGGACATCATCGCCGGCAACATCGCGGTGACCGACTACATGGCGCAGTAGCGCGCGGGCGCCGGCGCCCGCCGGCTACCGAGGCGTAAGCCCCGTGGCCGGGGACGAACACCGGGGGGCTGCGGAAGAGCGCGGCCCCTCGGGCGGGCCGGGTGTGCCCGCGCTGGAGGTCGTCGGCATCCAGAAGTGGTTCGGCTCGGTGCACGCGAACGACGACGTCTCGGTCGCCGTCGCACCCGGCACGATCCACGGCATCGTCGGCGAGAACGGCGCCGGCAAGTCGACCCTGATGAGCATCGTCTACGGCTACTACCAGGCCGACGGCGGCGAGATCAGGGTGGGCGGCACGCCGGTCACCATCAGGGGGCCGGAAGACGCCATCAGCCACGGAGTCGGCATGGTCCACCAGCACTTCATGCTCGTGGACACCTTCACCGTGCTGGAGAACGTGGTGCTCGGCGTCGAGAAGGGCTACCTGCTGCGCTCGACCCTGAGCGAGGCCCGGCAGGAGCTGGAGCGGCTGGAGCGCGAGTACGGGCTCGATGTCGATCCCGACGCCATCGTGGGCTCGCTGCCCGTGGGCCTGCAGCAGCGGGTGGAGATCCTGAAGGCGCTCTATCGCGGCGCCGACATCCTGATCCTGGACGAGCCCACGGGCGTGCTCACACCGCAGGAAGTGGACGACCTCTTCCGCATCCTCCGCGCGCTCCGGGACCAGGGCCGGACCATCGTCCTGATCACCCACAAGCTGCGCGAGATCATGGCGCTCACCGACCGGGTCACCGTCATGCGCGCGGGCCGCGTGGTCGATCATGTGGCGACTGCGGAGACCGACCGCGCCCAGCTCGCGGCGATGATGGTGGGCCGCAGCGTGCTGCTCCGCGTGGACAAGGAGGAAGCAGCGCCGGGCGAGGCGTTGCTGCGGGTCGAGAGCCTGGCGGTGCGCGACCGCAGCGGCGTGCTGCGCGTGCACGACGTGAGCTTCACCGTGCACGCCGGCGAGATCGTCGGCATCGCGGGCGTCGCCGGCAACGGCCAGTCGGAGCTGCTGGAGGCGCTGGCCGGCACCCTCGCCCGTGAGAGCGGTACCATCGCCATCGGGGGCGAGCCGGTGCCCGCCGGCGGCCGGGCCGAGGCGGCGCGGGCCATGCGCCGGCGCGGGCTCGGCCACGTGCCGGAAGATCGCCAGCGCATGGGGCTGGTGACGGCCTTCGACGCCTCCGAGAGCGGCGTCCTCGGGTATCACCGGGAGCGGCTTTACAACCGCGGCGCGCTGATGAGCCGCGGCGCGGTGGTCGACGCCGTGGGAAGCACGATGGAGGACTTCGACGTGCGCCCGCCCCTGCCGTCGCTGCGCACCGCCAACTTCTCCGGCGGCAATCAGCAGAAGATCGTGGTCGGCCGCGAGATGAGCCGCAGCCCGGACGTGCTGCTGGTGGGCCAGCCCACGCGGGGCGTCGATATCGGCGCCATCGAGTTCATCCACCGCAAGCTCGTGGCGATGCGGGACGAGGGCAAGGCGATCCTGCTGGTCTCGGTCGAGCTCGACGAGATCATGTCTCTCGCGGACCGCATCCTGGTGATGTTCGGCGGCGCGATCGTGGGCGAGGTGGCGCAGGCGGAGGCGGACGAGCGCACGCTCGGCCTGATGATGGCGGGCGAGCGCGCGGACGCTGCGGAGGTCGCCGAGGCGTGAAGGGCTTCGGCGGCCCGACCCAGGCGCCGACCTGGGTCACACACGGGCTGGTCCCGCTCATCAACCTGGGGCTCGCGCTCGTCATCGCCGGCATCATCATTGCGCTGATCGGCGAGAACCCGTTCGAGGCGCTGAGGCTGCTGGTGCTCGGCGCGGTGGGCTACCCGGAAGCGATCGGTTACACCCTCTACTACACCACCAACTTCGTCTTCACCGGGCTCGCCGTCGCCATCGCCTTCCACTGCGGCCTCTTCAACATCGGCGGCGAGGGGCAGGCCTATCTCGGCGGGCTCGGCGCGGGTCTGATCGGGCTTTATCTGGGCCACTGGCCGGCGCCTGTGGTGATTCCGCTGGCGATCGCCTGCGCCATGGCCTTCGGCGCCTTCTGGGCATTCATTCCCGGCTGGCTGCAGGCGAAGCGCGGCAGCCACATCGTCATCACGACGATCATGTTCAACTTCCTGGCCGCAGCGCTGATGACCTACCTGCTGGTCGAAATCTTCATCAAGCCGGGGCAGCAGGCGGCCGAAAGCCGCACCTTCGAGGCGGGCGCCTGGCTCCCCTTCGTCCACGATGTCTTCGCGGCGTTTGGCGCGAATATCGGCCGCTCGTCGCTCAACCTGAGTATCGTCATCGCAGCGGTCTGCCTCGTGCTCTTCTGGTTCTTCGTCTGGCGCACCCGCTGGGGCTACGAGATTCGCGCCGTCGGCCATAACGAGTCGGCAGCAGTCTACGGCGGCATTGCACCGGACCGCTCGATCATGCTGGCGATGGCGATCTCGGGCGGGCTCGCCGGCCTCGTGGGCGTCAACGAGATCATCGGCGTCCACCACCGGCTGTTGCTGGAGTTCACGGCGGGCTACGGCTTCGTGGGCATCGCGGTCGCGCTGATGGGCCGCAACCACCCGGTGGGCATCCTGCTCGCGGCCCTGCTTTTCGGCATTCTCTACCAGGGCGGCTCCGAGCTCGCCTTCGACATGCCCAACGTGACCCGCGACATGGTGGTGGTGCTGCAGGGGCTGGTCATCCTGTTCTCGGGCGCGCTGGAGCACATGTTCCGCGGCCGGATCGAGCGCCTGTTCGCACGCCGCGCGCGGGCGGTGGCGGCGTAGCCATGGAAGCGATCACCTGGATCGTCCTGGTGATCGACGCGACGCTGCGCGTCTCGACGCCGCTGATTCTGGCCGCCTTCGCCGGCATGTTCGCCGAGCGTTCGGGCGTGGTCGATATCGGTCTCGAGGGCAAGATGCTGGGGGCGGCGTTTGCCGCTGCGGCGGCGGCGTTCGCCACGGGCTCGGCGTGGATCGGCCTGCTCGCCGGCATGGGCGCCTCCGTGGGGCTCGCGATGATCCATGCCTTCGCTTGCGTCACCCACCGGGGCGATCAGGTGGTCTCGGGCATGGCGCTCAACATCCTGGTGGCGGGCCTCGGGCCGGTGCTCTCGCTCGCATGGTTCGGGCAGGGCGGGCACACGCCGATCGTGGCGGACGCGGCGCGCTTCCGCCCGATCCACTTCCCCTTCGCCGACCGGCTGAGCGACGTGCCCTTCCTCGGCCAGATCTATTCGGAGATCGTGAGCGGCCACAACCTGATCGTCTACATCGCGCTCGGCATGGTCCCGCTCGCGGCGTGGTTCATCTACAAGACCCGCTTCGGGCTGAGACTCCGCGCTGTCGGCGAGGCGCCGGAGGCGGTGGACACCGCCGGCATCTCGGTCGCCGGCATGCGCTACCGGGCGATGATCGTCTGCGGCATTCTCTGTGGCGTCGCCGGCACGTCGCTCTCGATCGCACAGAACGCGCTCTTCGTGCGCGACATGAGCGCGGGCATGGGCTACCTCGCGCTCGCTGCGCTGATCTTCGGCAAGTGGCGCCCGGTGCCGACCCTCTTCGCCTGCTTCCTCTTCGCCTTCGCCGATGCCGTGCAGGCAAGGCTGCAAGGGGTGGATATCCCCGGCGTCGGGATCATCCCGGTGCAGGCAATCCAGGCGCTGCCCTACCTGCTCACCGTGCTTCTGCTCGTAGGCTTCGTCGGCAAGGCGGTGCCGCCCAAGGCGAGCGGCGTTCCCTACGTGAAGGAGCGTTGAGGAGAGCCGCCGGCGTGGCGGCCCACCGTCAGTCGCCGGTAAGCAGGCGCTCCACCAGCTGGCGCACGGTGGGGATGAAGCGGTTCGAATAGAAGGGATCGTCCGCGAAGCGGAACGCCGCGTGGCCGGCGAACATGAGCTGGTTGTCGATGTCCTCGCCGTGGATGATCTCCTGCAGCGTCTTCTGGATGCAGTAGCTGCGGGGATCGGTCTTCTTGCCGGTCGAGCCCGTTTCGTTGGTCGCCCAGTTGCTGAACCTGCAGGCGCTGAGGCAGCCCATGCAGGCGGCTTGATCGGCCCTGATCTCGCGCGCCTTCTCGTCGGTGACGAAGATGATCGTGGTCTCAGGGGTCTTCATCACGGAGGTGAAGCCCTCGTTCATCCACGCTTCGGCCCGCTTCAAATCGCCCTTGGTCACATAGAAAGAACGCCCGCGCGGCCCCGGGGTGAATTTCTGGTCGTGGTCACCGATGGGCTCGGCGGTGTAGGCGACCTGACGCTGCTCGCGCTCGGCGAGCTCGTGGATGAAGTCGTTGCGCACCGCCGACGAATAGAATCCGGTAGGGCTGAAGCGGTTGAGCTTCACGTCTCCTTCCTGCATGGACAGCAGCTTGCGCTTCCAGCGCTCGGAGATCGGGCTTTCTTCGGTCACCAGCGGGCGGGTGCCGAACTGGAAGACGACGGGACCGAGCTCGGGGTTGTCGAGCCAATCCTCCCAGTCACGCAGGTACCAGACGCCGCCTGCCATCACGATCGGCACGTCGTCGAGGCCGTACTCACGCATTTGCTGGCGCAGCGCCACAACCCGAGGATAGGCGGGCTCAGGCTGTTCGGGATCCTCGCTGTTTGAGAGGCCGTTATGACCGCCGGCGCGCCAGGGGTCCTCGTAGACCACGCCGCCCATCCAGTCCGAGAAGCGATGGTACGCGCGCTTCCAGAGCGCGCGGAACGCCCGCGCCGACGAGATGATCGGGTAGTACTGGACATCGTACTGCGCGGCTACCTCGGCCAGGCGGTATGGCATGCCGGCGCCGCAGGTCACGCCGTGGATAATTCCGCGCGTCGCCTCGAGAATGCCGTGGAGAATGCGCTCGGCAGCGGCCATCTCCCACAGCACGTTCATGTGGAGCCGGCCATCGCCGCCGGAGACCTCGTGGGCGATGCGCGCCTGGGCGATGCCGCCCCTGATCGCGTAATCGACCAGCTCCTCGTGCCGTTCCTTGCGGGTGCGACCGCGATAGGTCTGTGGAATCGCCCGGCCGTGCTCGTCGTAGTAATCGGCATTGACGCCGGAAAACGTGCCGACGCCGCCGGCGGCAGCCCAGGCGCCGGAGCTCAGGCCGTTGGTCACGCCGATGCCCTTGCCGCCCTCGATCAAGGGGAGGACATCGCGCCCCGACAACCTGATTGCGTTCAACGCCTTCATGGTCGGTCCATCCGCCGTTGCATCAGGCTCGTTTCGCCCACCGCGGCAGCGCAGGGCAGCGAGTTGGTGCCGCCGCTGCACCGCGATGTGGGCGGCAGCGGCGGCGTTTGCAAGGTGTCGCTTCTCTTGGCGGCTTTCCCTACCCGGCTTGCGCCGCTTCTTCGGCCGCGCTCAGGTCCTCTCCGCTTTCCTGATTCACGGCTCTCATGCTCAGCTTGACCTTACCGCGGTCGTCGATTCCGAGCACCTTCACTTTGACGTTATCGCCTTCGCTCAGAACGTCGCTCACGCTCTTGATCCGGCGCGGCGCGATCTCGCTGATATGCACTAAGCCGTCGCGCTTGCCGATGAAGTTCACGAAGGCGCCGAAGTCGACGATCTTGACCACCTTGCCGTCGTAGATCACGCCGACCTCGGGCTCGGCCACGATGTCGCGGATCATGTTGATCGCGGCCTTCGTCGCCTCGCCCTCGACCGCCGCCACCTTGATGGTGCCATCGTCCTCGATGTCGATCTTGGTCCCGGTGGTCTCGCAGATCTCGCGAATGACCTTGCCGCCGGGCCCGATGACCTCGCGGATGCGATCCTTCGGGATCGAGAAGGTGGTGATGCGGGGCGCATTGTCGCTCACGCTGTCGCGGGCGTGCGCGAGCGCCTTCGCCATCTCGCCGAGGATGTGCAGCCGGCCGTCGCGCGCCTGAGCGAGCGCAGTGCGCATGATCTCCTCGGTGATGCTGGTGATCTTGATGTCCATCTGCAGCGAGGTGATGCCTTGCTCCGTGCCCGCGACCTTGAAGTCCATGTCGCCAAGATGGTCCTCGTCACCGAGGATGTCGGAGAGTACGGCGAAGCGGTCGTCTTCCTTGATCAGCCCCATGGCGATGCCGGCGACCGGCCGGGCCAGGGGAACGCCCGCATCCATCAGCGAGAGCGAGGCTCCGCAGACCGTCGCCATCGACGACGACCCGTTGGATTCCGTGATCTCCGAGACCACGCGGATAGTGTAGGGGAATGCCTCGGCGTCGGGCAGGAGCGGATGGACCGCCCGCCAGGCGAGCTTGCCGTGGCCGATCTCGCGCCGGCCGGGCCCGCGCAGGAAGCGCGCCTCGCCCACCGAATAGGGCGGGAAGTTGTAGTGCAGCATGAAGCGCTCACGGTACTCGCCCTCGAGCATGTCCATGATCTGCTCGTCCTGGCCGGTGCCGAGGGTCGCCGTGACCAGCGCCTGGGTCTCGCCGCGCGTGAACAGCGCCGAGCCGTGGCTGCGCGGCAGCACACCCACGTCGCTCTCGATGGCGCGAACATCGCTGGTCGTACGGCCGTCGATGCGCACGCCACTGTCGAGGATCTGGCCGCGCACGATCTCCTTCTCGAGCGAACTCAGCGTGCTGTCGAGGATGCCGGCAGCGCCGTCGTCCTCGCGGAACTGCGCCGCAGTCTCGGACTTCGCGGCCGCCACCTTGTCCTGCCGCTCGGTCTTGCCGGCGACCGAATAGGCCGTGCGCAGCGAGGCCTCGGCGCTTGCGCGAATCCGTTCGACGAGGGCTGTGTCCACCTCTTCCTCGGGCAGCTCCCAGGGCTCCTTCGCGCAAGCCTCGGCAAGGCTGATGATGGCCTCGATCACCGGCTTGACGGACTCGTGGCCAAAGGTCACGGCGCCTAGCATCTGGTCCTCGGAGAGCTCGGATGCCTCCGATTCGACCATGAGCACGCCCTCCTGGGTGCCGGCCATGACCAGATCGAGGTCGGAGGCCGCGCGCTGCTCGTAGGTCGGGTTCAGCATGTAGGCGCCGTCGACGTAGCCGACCCGGCACCCCCCGATCGGCCCCATGAAGGGCAGGCCGGAGATGGTGAGCGCGGCCGACGCGCCGATCATGGCGACGATGTCGGAATCGTTGACCAGGTCGTGCGAGAGCACCGTGCAGATGACTTGGGTTTCGTTACGAAACGACTTGACGAAGAGGGGCCGAAGCGGCCGGTCGATCAGGCGGGAGACCAGGGTCTCCTTCTCGCTCGGGCGCCCTTCGCGCTTGAAGAAGCCGCCTGGAATCTTGCCGGCGGCGAATGCTTTCTCCTCGTAGTTGACTGTCAGCGGGAAGAAATCTTGGCCCTCCCGCGCGGTACGTTGGCCGACGACGGTGCAGAGCACCGCGGTTTCGCCGTAGCTCGCGAGGACGGCGCCATCCGCCTGGCGGGCGATGCGCCCGGTTTCGAGCACGAGCTTGCGCTCGCCCCACATGACCTCACGACGTGTGATATCGAACATATTGTTTCCTTCGTTCCGGTGGCGAGCCGCCCATTCGGCTCGCCCCTACACAGGCGCAACGCCGGCGGCGGCGGCCCATGCCGCGCCTCCCGACGTGCCCTCTTGACCCGCGTGCCGCATCCCGGCGGATCACGCGACTGCCAATGCTATTTGCGCAAACCCAACCGCTGAATCACGGTGGAATAGCGCTCCTGATCGTTGCGCTTGAGATAGTCGAGCAGGCGGCGCCTGCGGCTGACCATCTTCAGGAGGCCCTGCCTCGAATGGAGATCCTTCTTGTGGCTCCGAAAATGCTCGGTCAGATTGTTGATCCGTTCGGTCAGGATCGCGACCTGGACCTCCGGCGAGCCGGTATCGTGGGTCTTGGTTGCGTACTCCGATATCAGCTCGGTCTTCCGCGCCGCGGTGATCGACATCTGGCTACTCCGCTTGTCACATGTTGAAGACCCGCAACGGGCGGGCCCGGCCCGCGCCGACTTCGGCCAACGCCACAAGCCGGGACCCGGCAACGGCGCGAACCCTTCCGGGTGCGGCACCGGGCGCGGGCACTGGCTGGCCGTGGCGCAGGCGATCCGCCTCGCGCGCGGTCAGACGCAGAGCCGGGATGTCGGCCAGCACTGCATCGACCGGTCGCAGGCTTTCGGCGAGAGCCAGACTATGCCCGAGCGCGACCAGTTTATCCAGTGGATTCGCATCCTCGTCGGTGAACGGCCCGACTGCGGCGCGGTGGAGCCGGCTCACGTAGCCGACCGTCCCCGCCGCGCGGGCGATGTCGCGGGCCAGCGCCCTCACGTAAGTGCCCTTGCCGCAATCGACCGCGAAGGTGGCGCCGTCGTCATCGGCCTCGATCAGCGTCAGGCTCTCGATGTGGACCATGCGCGGCGCGAGCTCCGGCGGCCGGCCCTGGCGCGAGAGCGCATAGGCGCGTTCGCCACCGACCTTGAGGGCCGAGAACGCCGGCGGCACCTGCTCGATGCGGCCGATGAAGGCCGGCAGCGCGTACTCGATAACCTCCGTGGACGGGCGGTGCGCGCTTGTCTCGATCACCGTGCCCTCGGCATCGTCCGTGTCACGCTGCTCGCCCCAGCGCACGTCGAAGCGGTAGCGCTTGGGCGCATCCATCATGAAGGAGACCGTCTTGGTGGCCTCGCCGATCGCCACCGGCAGCACGCCCGAGGCCATGGGGTCCAGCGTGCCGGCGTGGCCCACCTTCGCGCCGCGGCCGACAAGGGACTTGATGCGGGCGACGGCTGCCGCAGAGGTGATCCCGTGCGGCTTGTCCACCACCAACCAGCCGTGAGGGCCGCGTGTGGGTGTGCCGTCAGTCATCGGCGCTCTCGTTTGCGCCGAGCAGCCTGTCGATGTGCTGCACATGCTCGAAGCTGCGGTCGATCTCGAAGCTGAGCGACGGCGAGAACTTGAGCCTGACGCGACGGTTCACCTCGCCACGCAAGTAGCCGGCGGCGCGCTGCAAAGCGTCGACCGCCTCGCTCTCCCGCTCACCACCGAGCGGCATCACGTAGACCTTGGCGGAGCGTAGATCCGGCGCCGGCCGAACTTCCGTCACGGTGAGACGGACCTCGTTCAACACGGGTTCGCGAAACTCGCCGCGGGAGAGGGTCTCGGACAGCGCGCCTCTGATGAGTTCGCCGACTCGCCGCTGCCGCTGGCTCGGCGTGCCAGCGCTGCCGCTTCTCCTCGTCATCGATCGTTGGACAGGCGCGCCCTAAGTCTCGAGCGTGCGCGCGACCTCCTCGATCTCGTAGAGCTCGATGACGTCGCCCTCGCGCAAGTCGGAGTGGTTCTCGAACGACATGCCGCACTCGTAGCCTTCCTTCACCTCGCGCACGTCGTCCTTGAAGCGCCGAAGCGTCTTGAGCGCGCCGTCGTGGATGACCACATCGTCGCGCAGCAGCCGCGCCTTCGCGCCCCGGCGCACGAGGCCGTTGGTCACGCGGCAGCCCGCTACCTTGCCGACGCGGCCCACGTCGAACACCTGGAGGATCTGGGCGCTGCCCATCGTCCGCTCGCGCGCCTCCGGGCGCAGCATCCCTTCGAGATTGGCCCTGATCTCGTCCACCACGTCGTAGATGACGGCGTGATAGCGGAGCTCGATGGCGCACCGAGCGGCGAGCTCGCGCGCCTGCGCGTTGGCACGCACGTTGAAGCCGACGATGGTCGCATCCGACGCTGCGGCAAGCGTCACGTCCGATTCGGTGATGCCGCCGACGCCCGAATGCAGCACGCGCACGGCCACTTCCTCCGTGCCGAGCCTGCCGAGCGCGCCGACCAGCGCCTCGACCGAGCCCTGGACATCGGCCTTGATGACCAGGGGAAGCTCGCTCTTGCCTTCCTTCTCCTGGATTTCGGAGAAGAGCTGCTCCAGGTTGAGCGGCGCGCCGCGCGCGACCTCCTTCTCCCTGGCGCGCGCCTGGCGGAACTCGGAGACCTCCCGCGCACGGCGCTCGTTCTCGACCACCACCACCTCGTCGCCCGCCAGGGGCACGCCGCTGAGCCCGAGAATCTCGACCGGCACCGCAGGCCCCGCCGCCTTGGCCGCGGCGCCGTGGTCGTCGTACATCGCCCGCACCCGGCCCCACTGCGCGCCGGCGACCACGATGTCGCCGACGTTGAGCGTGCCGCGTTGAACCAACACGGTGGCCACCGCACCGCGCCCGCGATCGACCTTGGCTTCGATCACGATCCCCTCGGCGGCGCGGTCCGGGTTGGCGCTGAGCTCGAGCAGCTCCGCCTGCAGCAGGATCGCCTCCTCGAGCTTGTCGAGGTTCTGCTTCTCGGTTGCCGAAATCTCGACCGCGAGCACGTCGCCGCCCATCTCCTCGGTCACGATCTCGTGCTGGAGCAGGTCCTGGCGCACCCGGTTGGGGTCGGCGTCGGGCCGGTCGATCTTGTTGATGGCGATCAGCATCGGCACGCCTGCGGCGCGCGCATGATTGATCGCTTCGGCGGTCTGCGGCATGACGCCGTCGTCCGCCGCGACCACGAGAACGACGATATCGGTCACGCTTGCGCCCCGTGCGCGCATTTCGGTGAAGGCGGCGTGGCCGGGCGTGTCGATGAAGGTGATGCGGGAGCCTTTCGGCGTCTCCACCTGGTAGGCACCGATGTGCTGGGTGATCCCGCCCGCCTCGCCGGACACCACGTCGCTGGAGCGGATGGCGTCGAGCAGCGAGGTCTTGCCGTGATCGACATGGCCCATGACCGTGACCACGGGCGAGCGGGCCATCAGGGCCTCGTCGGCATCGTCCTCGCCTTTGAGCCCGATCTCGACGTCGGCCTCGCTGACACGCCTCACCTTGTGGCCGAACTCCTCGACCACGAGCTGAGCCGTGTCGGCATCGATCGACTGGGTGATGGTGACGACCGTGCCCATCTCCATCAGGCGCTTGACAACCTCGGCGCCGCGCACGGCCATGCGGTTGGCGAGCTCCTGCACCGTAATCGCCTCGGGAAGAATAACCTCGCGCACCACCGGCTTGAGTTCGTCCGCGCGCATCGCCTCGCGCGCGAGGCGCTTTTCGCGCTCGCGCTGACGGCGGAGCGACGCGAGGCTGCGCCCGCGCTGCTCGCCGACGGTGCCGTCGAGGGCCTCGGAAAGCGTGATCTTGCCGCCGCGCCGGCGCGGCTGGTCGCGCCGCGAAGGAGTGGGGGGGCGGCGCTGCTCGCCGCGGCGGCGGGGCCTGCCGCGATCCTCTTCCGCCGGAGCCTCTCCAGGTCGGGCGGGCCGCGCTGCCGGCGCGGCTTCGGGAGCCGCGGCATCTTCCGGCTTGGGTTCCTCGGGCTGTGGAAGCCGGCGCGCGGCATCCTCTTCCGCCCGCTTGCGCGCATCTTCTTCGGCCTTGCGGCGGGCGTCTTCCTCGCTCTTCCGCCGTTCGGCCTCCGCGCGCTCGGCAGCGAGACGCTCTTCATCCGCAGCGCGGCGGCGGGCCTCTTCCTCCGCCCGCTCCCGCTCCTGACGCTCGGCGCGGATCGCGTCCTCGACGGCCCGTGCGCGTGCGGCCTTTTCGTCGGTTGTCAGCGTGCGGAGGACGACGCGAGAGCGTGGCGCCGTGGAGGTCTGCTGCACTTCCTCCTGAGGCGGTGGCGGCGCTGCCTCGGCCACCGGCTCGGGCGGCGGCTGCTTGGGCGCCGGCGCTCTTGCCTTGGGCGCCGCCACACCGTCCGCAGCGGCGCCACGCTTCAGCGTTCGCTTCTTGCGAACCTCGACGGCGACGGCCCGGCTGCGGCCGTGCGAGAAGCTCTGCCGAACCTGGCCGGCATCGACCGTCTTCTTGAGCTCGAGCCGCCCCGGACGCTTCAGCGACAGGGGCTTGCGCCGCTCTTGATCACCGGCTTCGGTTTCGTCAGTCATCACGCCATGTCCCGATCGCCGGAAATTCCGCGCACACCGGCAAGCCGAGCGGATTCCCGAAGGAAACGATCGGCAAGGCGGCCAGGTGCCAGCGCGGCGTGCACTACATTCTCACGCCCCAGGCTGCGGCTCAACGCGGCGCCATCGAATTGCGCGATCACGGGAATGTCCCGCGCCAGCGCACCGAGGCGCGCCCGGCCGTGCCGCGCGCCGTCGCTCGCTTCCACGAGGACAGCCACGCGTCGCTCGGTGAGCGCGCGCTGCACCTTGTCGAAGCCCGTGACCAGCGCGCCTGCGCGGCGTGCCAGCCCGAGAATATCCAGCGCCCTTGCGGTCAACTGACGCTCCACCTCGTCGATCAGATCGGGCGCCACGGCGATCGGCCGTCGCGCGGCGCGGGCGAACAGGCCGCGCTCGCGGGCCTTTTCCAGCGCGGCACGCTCGGCAGAGACCCAGAGCCCCCGGCCCGGCAACGATTCGCCCAGGTCCGGCACCAACGCGCCAGCCGGATCGACCACGAAGCGCAGAAGAGCGTCGCGGGGTTTGCTGGCGCCACTCGCGATGCAGCGCCGGGAGCCGGCATCCGGCGAGGCCGGGCGGTCTTTCATGTGTGCCGATGCGGTCAAACGTTCGGTCTCTCGTGCTCCTCGGCGACGGTCTCGGAGACGTCGCCGGCCTCTGCCGCCTCGTCGGCTTCACCGGCCTCCGCACCATCCATCGGTTCTTCGTCGTCGAACCAGTGAGCCCGCGCCATCATGATGACGGCGTTGGCCTCCTCGATCGACGGTGCCAAGTCGCCCAATATCTCGATGAGCTCGTCGCCCGCGAGATCGCCGAGATCGTCGAGCGTCTTGACCTCGTTCTCGCCAAGGGCGACGAGAATTGCCGGGTCCAGGCCGTCGATGGCCGCGATCTCGTCGCTGACGCCGAGCTCGATCCGGCGCTCGTTGAGCTCCTTGTTCATCGCCTCGACGTAGGCCGCGGCGCGGCTCGAAAGCTCGGCCGCCAGCTCCTCCTCGAAGCCCTCGATCATGGCGAGCTCCTCGATCGGGACGTAGGCCACCTCCTCCACGGTAGAGAACCCTTCCGTCACGAGCAGATGGGCGATCACGTCGTCGACGTCGAGGGCTTCCATGAACATCTCGGAGCGCGTGCGGAACTCCTCCTGGCGGCGTTCCGATTCCTCGGCCTCGGTCAGAATATCGATGTCCCAGCCCGTGAGGTTGGACGCGAGCCGCACGTTCTGCCCGCGCCGGCCGATGGCGAGCGAAAGCTGCTCGTCCGGCACGACCACCTCGATGCGCTTCGCCTCCTCGTCGAGCACCACCTTGGTGACCTCGGCCGGCGCCAGCGCGTTGACGATGAAGGCGGCGGGATCGGGCGACCACTGGATGATGTCGATCTTCTCGCCCTGCAGCTCGCCAACCACGGCCTGCACGCGGGAGCCGCGCATGCCGACGCACGCGCCAACGGGATCGATGCTGCTGTCGTTGGAGTGCACGGCGATCTTCGCGCGGCTGCCGGGGTCGCGGGCCACGGCATCGATCTCGATGATGCCGTCGTAAATCTCCGGCACCTCCTGGGCGAAGAGCTTGGCCATGAAGTTGGGGTGCGTGCGGGACATGAAGATCTGCGGCCCGCGCGGCTCGCGGCGGACGTCGTAGATGTAGGCGCGCACCCGGTCGCCGTTGCGGAAGGATTCGCGCGGCAGCAGGTCCTCCCGCCGGATCACGGCCTCGGCCCGCCCGAGATCGACGGTGAGCCCGCCGTACTCGGTGCGCTTGACGAGGCCGTTGGCGATCTCCTGCACGCGGTCCTTGTATTCCTCGTACTGACGCGCGCGTTCGGCCTCGCGCACCTTCTGGACGATCACCTGCTTCGCCGTCTGCGCCGCAATGCGGCCGAAGTCGATGGGCGGCAGCGGGTCCGCCAGATAGTCGCCCACCTGCGCGGCCGGGTTGCGCTCCTGCGCCTCGCTCAGTGCAATCTGGGTGGCCTCGTTCTCGATCTCCTCGGCCACTTCAAGATAGCGCATCAGCTTGATTTCGCCGGTATCGCGGTCGATGTCGGTGCGGATGTCGTGCTCCTGGCCGTACTTCCGCTTGCCCGCGTGGGTGATGGCCTGCTCCATGGCCTCCAGCACGAGCTCGCGCTCGATGCCCTTCTCCCTGGCCACGGCATCGGCCACTTGGAGAAGCTCGAGGCGGGCGAGGCCCGCAGTGTCGCCGTCCGCCATCACACCCGCTCCGCCGCTTGGCTGGCCGTGATCAGCTCGTCGGTCAACACGAGCTTGGCCGCGCGAATCCCGTCGAATGGCAGTGAGACGTTCTGATCGTCCACGGTCATGCGAACGCACCCATCGCCGGCGCCCTGCAGCCGACCGCGAAAGCGGCGGCGACCCTCCAGCGGCTCGCTCATCTCCACCTTGGCCTCGAATCCGGCGAAGCGGGCGAAGTCGGCGAGCCGCACCAGTGGCCGGTCGATCCCCGGCGAGCTCACCTCCAGCGCGTAGTCGGTCGCCGGCAGGTTGTCGTTCTCGAATTGCGCGGAGAGGGCGCGGCTGGCCGCGGCGCAGTCGTCCACGGTCAGCGGCACGCGGTCGGCCCGCTCGATCATCACCTGGAGCACCGTCTGCCTGCCCCCGCCGAGGCGGATTCGAACGACCTCATAGCCCATCGCCGCCAGCACCGGTGCAATCGCATGTTCGATCTGCCGTTCCGAGTCCACGTCTCGCGTCTTCGTCATACCGCAGAACAGAAAAAAGGCGGGCCACCACTGCCCACCACAATCACTCAAACCCTGGGCACGCTCTTTGCCGCGCTCCTCACACCCCCGAAGAGCGCAGCGCCGCTAACCTATCGCGCTTTGTGGATTCTCTTCAAGGTGTTTCTCCCCGCTGCGCCCTCATCAACGCCTGCGAATTGCGGTAAGCCGCCATCAGCGCGAGCTGCGGACGTAGCGGAGGAAGACAGGCGTGCGTCCTTGGGCGCGGGCCTTCTGCTCATAGCGCGTCTCCGGCCAGTCGACCGGCCGCGCCGGCCAATCGCCGGAAATTCGATCGCTTAGGGCAAACGCCTCGTTCCGGGCGACATGCTCCAGCGTCCACTCCACATAGCCGCCATCGTCGGACGCCCAACGGAACTCGGCGCCGTCCTTCAGGATGCGCGCGAAGGCGGAGAGCGTCTCGGCATCGATCAGGCGCCGCTTGTGGTGGCGCTTCTTGGGCCAGGGGTCGGAAAACAGCACGAACAGCCGGCCGATGCTGGCATCGGGCAGGCGATCGAGCAGGAGCCGCGCATCGTCGGGGAAGATGCGGACCCTGTCTGCCGTGCCGTCCGCCTCCAGATGCCGCAGGAGACCGGCGACGCCCTGGACGAAGGGCTCGCAGCCGATGAAGCACACGGCCAGATTGGCGCGGACCTGATGGGCGAGATGCTCGCCCGCGCCGAAGCCGATCTCGAGCCAAAGGTCACGGACCGGCGACGGAAACAGCCCGCTCAGGTCGATCCGAGCCCGCGAGTCCTCTGGAAGGTCGATCCTGAGCGCCGGCAGGGCACGCTCAAGCAGTGCCTGACGGCCGGGGCGAAGACGGTGGCTTAGCCTCCGCCCGTAGACGCGGCGGCGGCGCTCTTCCATCGCACGGCAGGACGGGCGCCGGCCGGGCGCGCCCTCACCCCACCGCAGAGAGAAGCGGGTCGACGAGGTCCGTCCGTTCCCATGAGAAGCCGCCGTCGGCCTCCGGGTCGCGGCCGAAATGACCGTAGGCCGCGGTGCGTTCGAAGATCGGGCGGGCGAGGTCGAGGTGCTCGCCGATTCCCCGCGGCGAGAGGTCCATCACCGAGTTGAGCGCCTCGGCGAGCCTGGCTTCGTCAACCTGGCCCGTGCCGTGGGTATCGACGTAGACCGCGAGCGGATGGGCGACGCCGATCGCGTAGGCGAGCTGGATCGTGCAGCGCGACGCGAGGTTGGCGGCGACGACGTTCTTCGCGAGGTAGCGCGCCGCGTAGGCTGCGGAGCGGTCGACCTTGCTCGGATCCTTACCCGAGAAGGCGCCCCCGCCATGGGGCGCCGCCCCGCCATAGGTATCGACGATGATCTTGCGGCCGGTCACGCCGGCATCACCGTCCGGCCCGCCGATGACGAACCGGCCGGTCGGATTGACGTAAAACCATTTCTCCTCGCACATCCACCCGTCGGGGAGCGCGTCCACGACGTAGGGGCGCACGATTTCGCGCACGTCGTCCTGCGAAAGCTCGGCGGCGTGCTGGGTCGAGACGACGACGGAGGTGGCGCCCACCGGCACGCCGTCCTCGTAGCGTAGCGTCACCTGGCTCTTGGAATCGGGCCCGAGGCCGGGCGCATCGCCGGCGTGCCTGGCGCGGGCCAGCGCGGCCAGGATCGCGTGGGCATAGTGCAGCGGTGCCGGCATGAGTGCGTCGGTCTCGCGGCAGGCGTAGCCGAACATGATGCCCTGGTCGCCGGCGCCCTGATCCTTGTTGCCCGCCTGGTCCACGCCGAGGGCGATGTCTGCGGACTGGGCGTGAACATGGACCTCCACGGCGGCCTTGGCCCAGTGGAAGCCCTCCTGCTCGTAGCCGATCTCGCGGACGCAGGTCCGGGCGATGGACTCCAGGGCCTCGGCGGTGATCGAGTCGGGGCCGCGCACCTCGCCGGCGAGCACCATCCGGTTGGTCGTGACCAGCGTCTCGCAGGCCACCCGTGCGTTGGAATCGACCGCCAAATAGGCATCGACCACGGCATCGGAGATGCGGTCGCACACCTTGTCCGGATGCCCCTCGGACACCGATTCGCTGGTAAACAGGTAGTCTCCTCGCCCCACGGTTTCCCCCGACGATGATGATGTTTCGGAGACAGGCGGCATCCGGCCGCGCCGTGCGGCGGTTTTCGCAGCGAACTCCGGGGCGGTCAAGCGCTGCCGAGATGCCACGCACACCATGACCGTGGTAAGACATGCGCCCGACCGACAGGGAGAGAGCGAATGCTTGCCGATATCCGTGGCGTCTCAATCAACTACGAGATTTCGGGGAACGAGAGCGGACCCTGGCTGACCTTCTCCAACTCGCTGGCAACGAACCTGCACATGTGGGACGAGCAGGAGGCCGCGCTCGCCGAGGACTTCCACATCCTGCGCTACGACAAGCGCGGGCATGGCAAATCCGCGCCGGTGGAGGGACCGTACACGTTCGACGACCTGGTGGGCGATGTCGTGGGCCTCTGGGACCACCTGGGTATCGGCAAGAGCCACTTCGTGGGCCTCTCCATCGGCGGGATGACGGTGCAGGAACTCCTGCTCAACCATGCGGATCGGGTCACGGCCACGGTCATGGCGAACACCTCTGCGCACAGCGGTGAAGCATTCATTGCCGCCTTCGACCAGCGCGTGGCCGCGGTCGCCGACGGGGGCATGGAGGCGGTCGTCGAGTCGACCATCGAGCGCTGGTTCTCCGAGGGCTATCGGGCAAGCGGCGCCGCGCGCATCGACGATGTGCGGCACATGATTCGCACGACCTCGGTCGCGGGCTATACGGGCTGCGCGCGCGCCATCCAATCGCTCGCGAACCTCGACCGGCTGGGCTCGATCGATCATCCCGTTCTGCTGATTGCCGGCTCGCAGGACCCCGGCACGCCGCCGGCCGGCATGCGACTGATGCACGAGCGGATCGGCGGCTCTCAGTATCTGGAACTCGACGCCGCTCACCTCTCGAATATCGAGCGGGCGCCGGCGTTCACGGCCGCGCTGAAGTCGTTTCTCTCGGCGTACTAGCCCGCCTCACTCCGGCCCGAGGGACAGGATCGATGTGGGGCTGGTGCGAAACACCCGCGGCGCGATTTCCGTCCAGGATTCATAGCGATGATCCGGGCTCAAGTGGGACTCGCCGGGATCAGCTGGGATCGATGGGTATAGGCGGGCTTCGGCGGGGTTCCACGGGTCCACCGGCACCGATGTGACGGTGCGGGGAGCAGGCGGGGGTGGCGGGGGCCTGCCCTCTACCTCCGCGCGGATGATGGCGACCACCTCCGGCGAGAGCCCGCCCTGGCCCTTGGCGCGATCTGCGTCGTTCGCCGCCTTCTTCGCCGCCCGCTCCCGGTCTTTGCGGAGCTTGTCGGTGCCTTCGATGCGCTTGAGGGTGAGGGCGAGGCGGGCGAACTCCTCCGTCGAGACGGGCTCTTCCCGCGCGCTGAGACGAGCCATGGTGGCGAGCGCCATGGTCCGCAGGGTCTCGATCAGGATGAGTCCCGCCTGGCCCTCCGGCCGTTCGCCCAGCGCGTCCACCCACGCCTTGATGGTGCGGTCGGTCTCCTGCTGCTGGCGGATCAGGTCGCGCTCGTTCTTGGCGTAGCGGCCGACGGCCGAGCGCGAGCATGTCTCGCCTTCGGCCCGGATGCGGGCGGTGATCTCGTCGATGGTGGCGCCGTCCGCGATGGCCTGATTGACGGCCTCGCGGAGTTTGGACGGCAGGCGCTTGATGGAGGAGCGGCCGAACGTCCCGGCCGTTGTGCTCTTGGGGGTGCTCTCGGGGGATTTCCGGGGAGTTTCGTTCTGCATGGTGTGGATACGCTCGCGGGATGTTTTCTGGCTCATCCCGCGATGCTGCCCCGCGCCGCCCCTCCCTGTGCACCGCACCATGGTCCGGTTTCTCATGCTGCCGGCAACAAACGAGGAGTTTGCCGTTGACGCGAACCGGGCCGCAGGCCCGGACGGCGCGACAGCGCCGCGCGCGTAAGCGCGTAGCCAAGCGAGCGGAGCGAGCGCCCGGCGACTGAGGGAAATGATAAAGTCAGGCTCGGACGGCGCACATGCGCCGCGCGCGTAGCGCGTAGGCAAGCGAGTGGAACGAGCGCCCGCCGTTGAGGGAAATGAAAAAGTTCGCGCCCGGCGCCTGAGGGAAACGAATAAGCTGGGCTTACTCGGTGCTTGTGTGGATCGGCGCCTCCGGGTGGAAGGCGTGGAAGGCGAAGGCGAAGGCGATGTCGTAGGGCACGTCTTCCAGGCCGCCATCGCCGCCCGCGCGCTGCACGACCACGTTGCCGACGTCCTTGCCCTTCGCGATCCTGCGGCTGTCGAGTGCTGAGTTCTGGCCCGACTCCCAGGTGATGACCAGATCGCCCTGCTCGTAGCGGCCGGCTTCGCGGATGAGTTCGAGGCTCCAGGCCTCGCCCTCCACCACCACGACGCGGGCGAGCGGCTCGATCCCCTCCGGCAGGTCGCCGTTGTAGAGGAAGGGACGCGAGGAGGAATCGTAGCTGGCGTAGGGGTTCACGCCGTAGGCGCGGGCGCCCGCGCGGCTCGGCACCAGGACCTTGGCGTCGGCGCCTGCGCGCTCCCTGAAGAGGCCGAAGGATTCGACCCGCGCCGGCAGCCGCTTGAGCGCCGTGCCGGTGTGGACGCCGACGATGCCCTCGCCGGTGAACTGCTGCCACCAGCTCTCGGTCTGCCGGTCGTACATCACGAGGTCCGAGTTGCGCAGCTTGCCGGTGGTGCCGAAATCCAGCACCGCGTCGCCCACGCGGCGGTCGTACACGACGGCCGAATTGCAGAGAGGGCAGAAGGTGACCGCGATCGGGATGTCGCCCACCGTGTCGTTGACGATCTCGTGCCAGATGAGGATTTGCAGCGGGTAGGCGCGGTGATCGTCGCCGACGAAGAAGCTCATGACCGGCTCGGTGTCCGCCAGGTCCTCGACTTCGCCGGCGGCCACGAAGACCGGATCGTCGATCGAGGGGATGCCGTCCTTGGGCGGCCCGCCGGACATGATCTCGTCGAAAGAGACCGATGCTTGCGAGAAGTCCGTCTCTCCCCACTCGAACAGCCAGCCCGACGGCGCCTCTCGCGCCATGGCGGGACTGAGCGAGAGCGCTGCGACGAGCGCGAGAGCGGGAACGGTCAGCGCCGAGAGAGCAAGGGTGCGCATTGAGCAATCCTCCGTCCTGTGACGGTTGGAATGTCGGGCCTGCCGGGGTGCGGCGCCAATCGCTTTGCTTCAACTTGTCGTGACGAGCCCGCACCGGGGCTATGAACTGGCGAAATGTATGTAATTTATTATGAATCAAGTGGTTACGTGAAATTGGGTTCGTTTTGTAGTTTTGTGTTTTGCGGCCGGTTCTCTCCCCCCGCTAAGCGGCTGCGGCCATCGCCCGCTGGGCCATGACGCCCACCAGATGCGCGCGGTATTCGGCGCTCGCATGGATGTCGGAGTTGAGACCTTCGTCGGAGAGCGCCGGCAGCGTCGCCTCGGGGTCCAGCCCGCCGCTCAGCGCGGCCTCCATGGCGGAGGCGCGGAAGACGCAGGGGCCGGCGCCGGTCACCGCGATGCGAACGCCCGACGCCGTCTCCGCCGCCATGACGCCGACGATGGCGTAGCGCGACGCGGGGTTCGGGAACTTGGCGTAACCGGCCTTCACGGGACGGGGGAAGCGCACCGCGGTGACGAGCTCGCCCTCCTCCAGGGCGGTCTCGAACAGCCCGGTGAAGAAGTCGTCCGCCGCAATGGTGCGGCGCTCGGTCACCACAGTGGCGGCGAGCCCGACCAGCGCAGCCGGATAGTCCGCGGCCGGGTCGTTGTTGGCGATGGAACCGCCGATGGTGCCCTTGTTGCGCACCTGCGGGTCGCCGATCTTGCCGGCGAGCGTGGCGAGCGCCGGGATCGCGCCCTGCACCTCGGCGGAGGCCGCGACGGCCGCATGGGGCGTGAGCGCGCCGACCTCGACCGCCTCGCCGTCCACCGTGATTCCGTTGAGCGCCGTCAGCCCCGCGAGGTCGATCAGGTCGGAGGGCGCCGCCAGGCGCTGCTTCATCGTCGGCAGCAGCGTGTGGCCGCCCGAGAGATAGGCGCCGTCGTCCGCGCCATTGAAGGCGGCAACCGCGTCTTCCACCGATGTCGCACGACGATAGTTGAATGCATGCATGGCGCCGCCTCCTTTCGAATCAGACTATGGCCTTCGCACCGAATTGACCAGAGAACCATCGTCCGGAGGCTGCCGGCCTTTCGGACGGCCGATGGTGCCGGCTACGATGGGCCCGCGGGTGAGAGGAGGCGCCGGTGGTGATGCTCAGGCGCGCCCAGATCGTCAATCTGGTCGAGCACAGCTACTACAGCAATATCGACTTCCGGCACCTCGGCACGGTGCTCGACTGCTTCGCCCACGACGCGGTGCTCTCGGTAGACGGCCAGAGCCACCGCGGGCGGGACGGCGAGATCAAGCAGTATCTCGCGCAGATGCTGTCGGACTATCCCTCGATCCGGCATGAGCTGCTGGAGCACGAGGTGGACGAGGCCGGGCAGCGCTCCACCTGCCGCTTCACCCTCAGGCTCGAAGATGCCGAGGGGCACGCGCGGGAGACCAGCGGGCGCGCCGAGTTCCACCTGGAGAACGGCAAGCTGGCCGCGGTCACGGTCGAGAGCGACGGCGGCGACGCTTGACACATGGCGGGGTTCCGTCTGTTCTCCAACGGCTAACGGAGGCGGGGTGCGGCATGGCTTCGGACATCGACATCTACAAGACCCAGAATTTTGGCAACCGGCTCGGCTTCGGCGAGAAGGCGGCGCTGCTCATCGTCGACTTCGTCAACGGCTTCACCGACCCGGCGAAGTTCGGCGGCGGCAATATCCAGGAGGCGATCGACGCGACCGTGGGGCTGCTCGCCTTCTGCCGCGAGCGCGGCGTGCCGGTGGCGCACACCCGCGTCATCTTCGCCGACGACGCGGCGGACGCGAACATCATGTGCATGAAGGTGCCCTCGCTCACGGGGCTGACCGAGGACGCGCCAGACAGCCAGATCGTCGATGCTCTGGCGCCGGCGCCGGGCGAGATCGTCATCCGCAAGCGCGTGCCGTCGGCCTTCTTCGGCACCGACCTCGCGCCGGCCTTCGCCAAGATGCGCGTGGACACGGTGATGGTGGCGGGCTGCACGACCTCGGGCTGCGTGCGCGCGAGCGTGCTGGACGCCATGTGCCACGGCTTCCGCCCGGTGGTGATCAGCGACTGTGTCGGCGACCGGGCGCTCGGACCCCACGAGGCGAACCTCTTCGACATGGGCCAGAAGTACGCCGACATCATCACGAGCGCCGAAGCCATCGCCGCGCTCTCCGGCGCGGTCGCGGCCGAAGCTGCCGAGTAGGGACCCGCCGTGAAGGCGGTCGTCATCCGCGCCCACGGCGGCGTCGAGACCCTGCTCTACGAGGAGATCGAGACGCCCGAGCCGGGGCCGGGCGAGGTCCTGGTGCGTATCCGCGCGAGCGGGATCAACCACCTGGACCACGACGTGCGCGAGGGTATCTCCGGCATCCCGGTGACGCTGCCGCACGTGCCCGGCTGCGAAGGCGTGGGCGAGATCGCGGCCCTCGGCCCCGGCGTGGAGGGCCCCGCGCCCGGCACCCGCGTCGCCATCGACTTCGCCCAAGGCGATCCGCTCTCCGAGCCCTGGCTGAGCGGGCTCGACGGCGTCGACTTCACCCACGGACGCATCGGCGCGGGCCAGTGGGGGACGCACGCCGAGTATTGCGTCTCCCACGCGCTTTCGGTGATCCCGCTGCCGGACGCGCTTTCCTTCGAGACCGCCGCCGCCGGCATGATCGGGCTCGGCACCGCCTGGCACATGACGGTCGCTCTCGGCCGTGTGCAGGCGGGGCAGACGGTGCTGGTCAACGCGGCCGGCAGCGTGGTCGGCTCGTCGGCGATCCAGGTCGCGTTACTGCACGGCGCGCGGGTGATCGCAAGCGCGGGCTCCGCCGCCAAGCTGGAGAAGGCGCGCGCGCTCGGCGCCGCCGAGACTATCGACTACACCCGCCAGAGCATCCGCGACGAGGCGCTCAGGCTCACAGACGGCCGCGGCGTCGATCTCGTGATCGAGAGCGTGGGCGGCGACGTGCTGCGCCAGAGCATCGACGCGGTCTGCTTCAACGGCCGCCTCGTCACCTGCGGAGCGCACGCGGGCGAGGAAGTGCCGCTCAACGTGATCGAGCTGTTCCGCAAGCACATCCCATCTTTGCCATTTTGGCGCGCGCCTGCGACCTAAGTAGTTGCGATGATGGGCTGATTTTCTGGCCCATCTGGGATTATGGCACTACGTTTGTGCGCTCATCGCGACACTCCCGGGAGCACCGCCCGGCGCCTGTGGGGATCCACCGTGAGGCCCGCCGCCTGCGCGATGACGCGCGCCTCGGCGTCGGGTTGAGCATCCTGGCGGATGACGATGCGGTTTCCGTCCACCTCCCGGATGGTGGAGGTGAGACGCACCCAGCCCGCGAGCTTGTCGCGGATCGTACTCCAGCGGTCATGCAAGCCGTGCGCCGCCAGACGGGTTCGCAGCAGATGAACCGCGTGGTAGGCGAGGACGGCGATGAACAGGTGGGCGGCGATGCGCGAGGTCTTGGAGTGCCAGACCGGGCGCAGGCCGATTTCGGATTTCAGGCTGCGGAAGGTGGCCTCGAGCTCTGTGAGCTTCCAGTAGGTTCGGACCACGGTTTCAAGATCCCACTCGACGTGGCTGGTGCGCAGCACATAGATGCCCGCTTGGCGGTCGCGCTCGGCATGGAGAGCGTTGCGCCTCCAGCGGACCGCACTGGCCCGCCCCTTCTCTCCGGGCTCGACCTCGATGTCGTACTGACGGTGGACGCGCCTGTACCTTTCCTTCAGCCGGCCCAGCTTCTCCATCACCTTGGTGAACTGCTTGATGTGGTTCTTCTTCGACAGCCCGCCATGCAGGGCGCGCAGGGCGTCCTCGAAGTTGTGACGCTGACGGGCGAGCACGGCCTCGTCCTTCTGCTGGCGCTCATGGCTCCAGACGCACAGGTGCGCTTCGTCGTCCCCTGCCGCGAGACGCCAGGCGCGGGCATCGTGGCCGGCCCGGGTTTCGAAGGCGGCATCGGCTTCGCGCCCGGGCGGCGCCGAGACGCCGCGGCGAACGGTGATCCAGTGATAGCCGCCCGCCCGCAGCCAGGCGAGGTTGGCCTCGGTGGAGATGCCGGCGTCCATGATGACCGTGGGCCTGGGGGCGTTGCTGCCGCGCGCTTGGCATTCCAGCCGCCCGATGGCGTCGGCGAGAGTGGCCGGCTCGGAGATGTTGCCGGGCAGGATCTCGCTGTGCTGCGGAAAGCCGGCCTGGTTCAGCGACAGGGCCAGGGTCACGATCGGACAATCGTCACGCCTCTGCTTCGAGCGCCCGAAGCGGGCCAGCGCGGAGCTGGGCCGTCCGGTCATATGGGTGTTGGTCAGGTCGAAGAAGACGATGGTGTCGGGGATGCCGAAGAGATCGCGCTCCCGGGCGCACAGCGCCTCTTCAAGCGCCGCGCGGTGACGCCACAAGAGGTCGCCGATGCGGTAGAGCTTGCTGAGCGTGAGCGACTTGCCGCTGTCGACATCGAGCAACTCCAGGGTCGCGCTGTTCGCGCTCAGCCAGCGGAAGGCCTCGCGCTCGCTGGAGGGATGGATCATGCGCGCGACCACCAGTGCCGCCGCGATGCGTGCGTCGCGCTCACTTGCGCCCAGCCTCTCCAGCGTCTCGATGAAGCGAAGGTCGTCAAGCGCGGCGAGAGCCAGGCGCTCGCAGCCCACCGAGCGGACCTGTTCGTGGGAGAGGCTATCGAGACGGACCGTGGCCAGGTCGCTCTCGTCCCCGGGCCGCGACGCGCCGAGATCGCGGGCGTGAAGCCGCCGTACGACGTCCTCGGCGACGGGGCGCAAGGCGGCATCCGGCTCCAGCAGCGGCTCGCTGCCGGCGAGAAGGGTTTCGATCAGAAGCGCCAATTCGCGCCATTGCTCCTCGGGCACACCGAAGTCGGCGCCGAGATTGAGGAGCGTGACCTGGCGCACCCTTCCGCCGATGCGTTCGCTGCGCACGAGGCGGTAGGTGGCATAGCGCTCGCCACCGTCTCCGCGACCGGTGAGGGTTTTGCGAATGAACATGGCGGCAGGGTCACGGACAGTTTGCGGACTGTCAAGGAGCGCCGGCCCACAGACCAAAGATTATGGCACTACAATGGACTTCCCAAAACACAATCCAACAAAATCAGTGCCTTAGATCCCAAAGGCTACCCAAAATCAGGCCTTCGGGACCGAAAAGTGGCAAAGATGGGACATGACCATTCACGGCAGCCATTTTTGCGGCCGCCGCGAGCTTGCGCGGGTTTTCGCGCTGATGGCGGAGGGCCGGCTCGCGCCGGTGATCGATACCGTCTACCCCCTCGCCGACATCCAGGAAGCGGCTCGGCGTACTGCCGAGCGCGAGGTCTTCGGCAAGATGGTGCTGGTGCCGTAAAGCTTACTTCGCCTTCCCCGCCTGGCCGCGCTTGAGGAACTGCCCGCCGCCCTCGCGGCCGAGCCACTCGCGGCCGTCGACGATCAACTCGCCGCGCAGGAACACCTTGCTCACCCGGCCGGTGACCTCGCGGCCCTCGAAGAGCGAGTACTCCACCCGGCTGTGATGCTCGGCGGCGCGGACGGTCCACTGCTCGTCCGGGTCGAACAGCACGATGTCGGCGTCGGAGCCCACGGCGATCGTGCCCTTGCGCGGGAACAGGCCGAAGAGCTTCGCCGGCGCGGTCGCCGTCAGCTCGACGTAGCGGTTGAGCGACATGCCGTTGCGCCGCACGCCGCCGTCGTAGACCAGCGGCATGCGGGTCTCGAGCCCCGGCGCGCCGTTCGGGATCTTGCTGAAGTCGTCGCGGCCGAGCTCCTTCGAGAGCCGCAGGCCCAGCACGTTCTCACTGAAGCAGAAGGGGCAATGGTCGGTGGCGATGACCTGGAGGTCGTCGGTCTTCAGCCCGCGCCAGAGCGCATGCTGATGCGCAGCGCCCCGGAGCGGCGGCGTCATCACGAACTTCGCGGCCTCGAAACCCGGCCGCTCGTACTCCTCGTCCGTGAGGAAGAGATAGTGCGGGCAGGTCTCGGCATGGACCGGGAGGCCACGATCGCGCGCCTCCGTCACCGCGTCGAGCGCCTCGCCCGCCGAGAGGTGCACGATATAGACCGGCGCCTCGGCAAGCTCGGCAATGCGGATGACCCGGTGGGTGGCCTCGCCCTCCATCAGGGTCGGGCGGGTCAGCATGTGCCACTTGGGGCTGGTGTTGCCGGCGTCGAGCGCCTCCTGCACCAGCACGTCGATGACATGGCCGTTCTCGGCGTGGATCTGCACCATGCCGCCGTGAGCGCCGACCTGGCGCATCGTCTTGAAGATTTGGCCGTCGTCGATCATCAGCACGTCGGGATAGGCGGTGAAGAGCTTGAAGGTGCTGACGCCCTCGTCGTGGATCAGGCTCTTCATGTCGACCAGCGTCTGGTCGTTCACCTCGGTGATGATCATGTGCGCGCCCATATCGACGGCGGCGACCGAGGCGCGCTCGTGCCAGTCGGCAAGACCGGCGAGCGGGCTCGTCCCCTTCACCTGGGCGGCGAAGTCCACGACCGTGGTGGTGCCGCCGAAGGCCGCGGCCTGGGAGCCGGTGTAGAAGGTGTCCGCCGTCCGCGCCGGCCCGAAATCCCAGTCGAGGTGCGTGTGCACGTCGACGCCGCCGGGCAGCACGAGCAGCCCTGCCGCATCGTGCTCCGGAATCCCGTCGCCGACGGGCAAGTCCGTGCCGATCATGCGGACCCGGCCGTCCTCCATCAGGATGTCGGCCGTGTAGTCGTCCACCGCCGTAACGATCCGCCCGTTCCGAATCACGGTCGCAGTCATCGTCGCCTCCCTGGAGGGTCGAGAGCCCTCATCCCTTGCGCTTATCATGCCGCGCCGGTCGGCACCCGTCCACGGCTTGCCATGGCCGAACCCGGCGGTGGAGGCTTAGGGTCTAAATCTCACTGGCCTGATGGACTGATTTCTCCAGCCATTCCGGGCGGACCGTGATTCCCCAGCCGGGGCCGCCGGGAATCTCGACCTTGCCGTCCTTCGCGACCGGCATTTCGTCGTAGATGCCGTATTGCCAGGGATAGAAGTCGGCGCCCTCGATGGAGAACTCGACGTAGGGCCCTGCGTTCTCCAGCGCGCCCATCAGGTGCAGGGTGAAGATCGTGACCAGGGACATGTTGGCGGCGTGGGGCGTGACCGGCATGCCGGCATCCTGCGCCATGCGCGCGACGCGGAGGAAGCGGTCGACGCCGCCGACGTAGCAGACGTCGGGCTGGGCCACGTCCATGGTTCGGCTCTCGATCAGGAACTGCCAGAGCGTGAGGTTGTTGTCCTGCTCGCCGCCGGTCACGTCCAGATCGAGCGCCTCCTTCACCTGGCGCGTCCAGTCCGGCTTCCAGTAGGGGCAGGGCTCCTCGAAGTGGCAAACCCCGTTCTCTTCCAGGACACTGCCGAGCGCGATGGCCTGCGCCGGCGCGTAGCAGCTGTTCGCGTCGACCAGCAGCGCGACATCGTCGCCGAGCGCGCGGCGAACCTGCCGCACGATCGCCTCGGAGCGGCCGGGCCATTGGTCCCGCCCGCGGCCGCACTCCGCGCCCACGCGGAACTTGAAGGCATCGTAGCCGTGGCGCTCACGCAGTCTCAGGAAGCGCTCGGCCTCCGCCTCCGGCGTGATCTCCCGCTGCATGCTGGAGGCGTAGACGCGAAGCGGGCGCGGGGTGCCGCCCAGGAGCGCGCAGACGCTCTTGCCCTGGAGCTTGCCGTGGAGGTCCCAGATCGCGGTATCGAGGCCGCCCAGCGCCCGGCACAGGTGGGAGCCCGGAAACTTGTGCTCGCGCTCGCAGATCAGATCGAGCAGGTCCCCCAGTCCGTCGAGCGCCGAGACGTCCTGGCCGAGCGCCCAGGGCGCGACCTGCCGGTGAAGCACGGTCGCGGAGATGTCGGCGTGGTAGGTCGAGACCTGGCCCCAGCCCTCTGCGCTGTCGTCCGTAGTAACGCGCGTGAGCCCGACCTCGCGGGTGCAGAATGTCTCGATCTTCTGGATTCTCATCGGCCGGCTCGTACGGGTTCACTTGGGGAAGACGATGACGTGGCGCAGGTGGTGGGAGCGCCGCGCAAGCGCGAGAGCTTCGTCGATCTCCTCCAGCGGTCTGCGCGAGGCGATCAGCTCGTCGAGCCTGAGCCGGCCGCTCCGGTAGAGGCGAAACAGCTTCGGCACGTCAACGCGGAGCCTGGCGTTGCCCATCTTGCAACCCAGAATGCGCTGCCCGAAGTGCGAGAGGTCGGTGGCGTTCAGGCTGACCCGCTCGTCGTAGGGCGGCATTCCCACCACGACCAGCGCGCCCTCCGGCGCGAGCAGCGGCAGCGCCTGCTCGATCGCCCGAGCACTTCCCACCGCCGTCATGACCACGTCGAAGCCGCGTTCCTCGGTCAACGCCAGCGCCTTCGCGGTGGCCTGCTCGTCCTTGGCGTCGATCGCATCCGTCGCCCCGAAGGCCCGCGCGTGCTCCAGCTTGCCCTCGGTCACGTCGATGGCGACGAGCGGGAGCGCACCGGCGAGCGCCGCGCCCTGGACGCAGTTGAGCCCGACGCCGCCGCAGCCGACCACCGCCACCGCATCGCCCACCCGCACCCTCGCGGTGTTGACGGCCGCACCGAAGCCGGTGAGCACGCCGCAGGAGAGCAGGCTGGCGACTTCGTCGGCCACATGCGCCGGCAGCGTCACGGCCTGCGAGACATCCACCACCACGCTCTCGGCGAAGCCGCCGACCCGGAGCCCGGCCCGCACCGGCTGACCCTGCTCGTCGGCGAGCCGCGGGGTGGAGTCGATGGCGTATTCGGCCGTGCACTGGGCCGGGCTTCCGGCTTCGCAGTATGCGCAGCGCCCGCACGAGCGCAGCAGCGAGACGAGCACGCGGTCGCCCGCGCCGATACCGCCCGGCGGCACGGCGGGGCCGAGGCCGGTGACCACGCCTGCCAGCTCGTGCCCGAACACGGCCGGCAGTGCGTCTTCCCCGCCCCAGCCGCCGTCCATGTAGGTGATGTCCGAATGGCATATCGAGCTGGCGCGCACCTTGACCCGGATCTCGCTGCCCTGGGGCGGCGCGAGCCGCAGCGTCTCGATGGAGAGCGGCTCGCCGAAGGCGCGGCAGACCGCGGCGCGAATCTCGATGGTGTCTGCCGTCATGGCGTCCGCGATCTCCAGATGCGAGGGGAACGCAGCCCTGCGCCCCTCGCCTTTGGGCGCAGAGTGTCGGCCCACGCCCTTCCTGACAACCCGACGCACGAGCCGATATTGCGCGCGCCGGGAGCCTTTGCGAGAGTCGATCCGGCACGCAACGGAACGCCGGAGCGTGCGGGGGAAACCGCCGCCGGAGCAGGGAGGAAACGACGCCGCTACTGGAGAACAAGGACCTCGCGGTGGCCGACATCTACGTGCCAGCCAAGCGCCGCCGCACGCTCAAGCAGGCGACGGTGGACACGCTCGCCGAGAGCATTCTGGAGGACGGGCTGAAGGTGCCGATCCTCGTGCGCCAGGACGGCGCGCGCTACGTGCTGGTGGAGGGCCTGCACCGGCTCGAAGCGTGCAAGGCGCTCGGCGAGGAGCTCATCGCCTGCACCATGGTCCAGGCGCGCAGCTGACGAGCGCGGCAGGCAGGCCGCGATGAGACACGCATGAGGTGCGCATGAGCAAGGTCGGCTTCGGCTTCCTCGACCGTCCGGGGGTGCGCGAGCAACTGAGGCTCGCCGCCAAGGCCGAGGCATTGGGCTACGATTCCCTCTGGGTCACCGAGACCAGGCTCGCGCGTGACGCGGTCTCGGTGCTGGGCGCCATGGCCGCCACTACCGAGCGGGTGCGGCTCGGCTCCTGCATCGTCAATAGCTGGACCCGCGGTCCGGCGCTGATGGCCATGACCTTCGCCACGCTCGACAACCTCGCACCGGGGCGGATGAACCTCGGCCTCGGCGCCTACTGGGACCCGCTCGCCTGGAAGCAGGGCATCGATCGCCGCAAGCCGCTCACCCAGATGCGCGAATACGTGGGCGTCCTGCGCCGGCTGCTCGCGCTCGAAGGCGGCGTCACGCATGAGGGCGAGCTGGTGACGGTGCGAGACCTCACCCTCGATCTCGGCCACGGCGATGCGCGCGTGCCGCCGGCGGTCAGGATCTTCATCGGCCCGACGGGGCCGCGCATGATGGAGCTCTCCGGCGAAATCGCGGACGGCGCGCTGATCAACGGCATCCTCCCGCCGGCCTACACCCGCCGCTCGCTGGAGCGCATCGCCGCAGGCGCGGCGCACGCGGGCCGCACGCTCGCCGACGTGGAGAAACTGCAGCTCGTCAACATCTCGATGGACGCAGATCGCGAGAAGGCGCTCTACGACGCCAAGCGGGTGGTGACCCAGTACCTCGGCCAGCAGCCGCACTTCGCCAAGGCCTGGGAGTACCCGGAGGACCGGCTCGCCGAAATCAAGGAGGTGATGGGCGGCTGGCCGCCCCGTCCCGGCGGCATCGAGGACGCCATGGCGCTGGTCGACGATGCGCTGGTGGGCGAGCTGATCGCCCACGGCACCCCGGACCAATGCGTGGCCAGTGCGCAACGCTGGCTCGACACCGGACTCGATCAGCTCATCCTGATTCCGCTCAGCCGCAACTACGACGAGATCCTGGAGGTCTTCGCGCCGTGAGTGCGGTCGACGGGCGCGGGTTGCGCACCGCGGTGGAGGCCCGGCTGCCGCTGGCCGAATCGCTCTTCGACGAGATCCGGGCGGCGAGCGCGGCGCAAGCCGGCGTGACCCGTCCCGCCTGGAGCGCGGAGGATCACTTCGCCAGCGAGTGGCTTGCCAATGCCGCCGGCACGCTCGGGCTGGAGACCGCCTACGACCACGCGGGCAACCTCTACTGCACGCTGCAGGGCCGCGACCGGAGCGCGCCCGCCGTGCTGACCGGCTCGCACACCGATTCCGTGCCGACCGGCGGGCACTACGACGGGCTCGCGGGCGCGGTGGCCGGGCTCATCGTGCTCGCCGCGTTCCGCGATATGGGCTGGCAGCCGAACAGCGACGTGACCGCCATCGCCACGCGCGCGGAGGAGAGTGTGTGGTTCGGTATCCCGTTCATCGGCGCGCGTCTCGCGCTGGGCTCGCTCTCCCACGATCATCTCGACACGCTGAAGCGCTCGGACACCGGGCGGACGCTGGCGGAGCACATGGCGGCGCTCGGCCTCGATGCGGACGCGCTCCGCTGCGAGGATGCGCCCCGGCTCACGCCCGCCAACGCGCGCGCCTTCCTGGAGCTTCACATCGAGCAGGGTCCGGTACTGGTGGCGGAGGGCGCGCAGGTGGCGGTGCCCACCGTCATTCGCGGCAACGTGCGCTGGCCGGGCGCAACCTGCCACGGCCGCTACGACCATTCCGGCGCCACGCCGCGCGACCACCGGCAGGACACGGTGCTGGCCGTGAGCGAGCTCGTGCACGGGCTGGAGGCGTTCTGGATCGCGCAGGAGAAGAGCGGCGAGGCCGACACGGTGTTTACCGTGGGCAAGCTCTTCACCGACGGCGCCCACCACGCCATGACGAAGGTTCCCGGCCGCTGCGACTTCACCCTCAACTTCGGCGGCACGAGCCAGGGCTTTCTCGATGCGTGCCGGGCCGAGGTCGAGACCCGCGCGGCCGAGATCGCCGCGCGCCGCCGGGTCACGTTCGATCTCGGCGAGTGCGTCGGCGCCCCGCCGGCGCCGCTGGACGCGGGTCTTCGCTCTGTGCTGGAAGAGGCGGCCGCAGCAATCGAGATACCGACGCGCAGCTTCGCCACCGTGGGCCACGATGCCGCGGTCTTTCAGCGCGCAGGGATTCCGGCCGCCATGGTGCTGGTGCGCAACGCCCACGGCAGCCACAACCCGGACGAGGCCATGACGCTCGAGGACTTCGGCGCGGGCGCCGCGGTGCTCGCTGCCGCGATCGCCCGGCTCGCCGCCTAGCGACCCGCACGCGGAGAAAGGGATGACCGACATTCATACCGGCGGCTGCCTCTGCGGCGGCGTCAGATACCGGGCGATCGGGCCCTTGCGCCATGTCATCGCCTGCCACTGCGGGCAGTGCCGCAAGACCTCCGGCCACCATGCGGCCATGACCTCGGTGCCGCTGGCGCGCTTCGCCCTGGAGGCCGACGAGACCCTGGTCTGGTTCCACTCCTCGGAGAGCGCACGGCGCGGCTTCTGCAACCGCTGCGGCGGCAACCTGTTCTGGAAGCCGGCGGGCGAGAACCGCGTCTCGATCACCGCCGGCACGCTGGACGGCGCGACCGGGCTCGCCATCGAGCGCCACATCTACACCGAGGACGCCGGCGACTACTACGACGTGCCGGGGCGCTAGGGAGCAGACGCATGTACGACCTCGTGGTGCGCGGCGACCTCGTGCTCCCGGACCGGGTGCTGGCGGACGGCTTCCTCGCGGTTCGCGGCGGGCTGATCGGCGCGCTCGGCACCGGCGAGGCGCCGGAGGCGGCGGAGACGGTCGATGCGACGGGCCAGCTGATCTTCCCCGGCGTCATCGACGGCCAGGTCCATGCCGGGAGCTGCGAGGGGATCGCAGGGCTGGGCGACGCCTCGGTCGCGGCTGCTGCCGGCGGCGTCACCACCATCGTCGACATGCCCTTCGACGACCCGCTGCCGGTCAACTCGGTCGAGCTGCTCGAGGCCAAGGTCGAGACCCTGGAGCGGATTGCAGTCGTGGACGTGGCGCTCTACGGCGCGCCGAAGAAGGGCGCGGGCACCGAGGGCATCGCGGAACTCGCCGAGGCGGGCGTCTGCGCCTTCAAGGTGTCCACCTACGAGTATCACCCGGTGCGCTTCCCCGGCTACGACATGGGCGAGCTCTACGAGCTGTTCCCGGCGATCCGCGACACCGGGCTTTCGGTCGCCTTCCACAACGAGGACGCCGCCATCGTCCGCCGCCTGACGCAGCGCTTCCTCGACGAGCGGCGCAACACGCCGGAGAGCCACGGTGCGGGCCGCCCGGCAGTCGCCGAGGTGGTGGCCAACGCGGCGGTCTTCGAGATCGCGCGCGTGACCGGGGTGCGCTGCCACATCGTGCACAGCTCGCTCGCGCGCGGCATCGACCAGGCGAAGCACTACCGCGAGGAAGGCGTCGCGGCCACGGCCGAGACCTGCGTGCAGTACCTGGTGTTCGAGGAAAGCCAGGTGCTGACCATGGGCGCGCGCCTCAAGCAGAACCCGCCCATTCGCCCGGCGCACGAGCGCGAGGCGCTGTGGGAGAAGGTGGTGGCGGACGAGGTGGACTTCGTCTCGTCGGATCACGTGGCCTGGCCGCTCTCGCGCAAGTCGAGCCCGGAGTTCTCGGAGAACGGCTCGGGCGTGCCGGGGCTGGAGACCCTGTTCGCCGCGCTCTACACGGGCATGGTGACCGAGCGGGGGCTTGCGCCGAGCCGGGTGGCGGCGCTGCTCGCCGAACGGCCGGCACGGCACTTCGGCCTCTATCCGCGCAAGGGCGCGCTCACCCCAGGCGCCGACGCGGACTTCGCCATCGTCGCCCCCGGCGCCTGGACCTTCGATGCCGCCGGCATGGCGTCTCAGGTGAAGTGGAGCCCTTACGACGGCATGACCTTCGGCGCGCGCGTGACGAGCACGTATGTGAGGGGCACGCCGGTCTATGCCGATGGGGCGGTGATCGGCGCCCCCGGCACCGGCTCCTTCATCCGCCCGGTGTAGGAAAGAGTGCTCCAGCACATTTGACCCGAGTTGTCGCCGGGATTGAACTGTTGCGCACAAAAATGTGCGCATTTATCATTGACCGATGCTGGCGACATCCCACACTGTCGCGGCATGAACGGGAGGCAGTTCATTGCGAGAGTGCGCAGGTGGGCGAGGCGCCGGAATATTGAGGTGCGCTTCGTCGCATCCGAAGGAGCCGGTTCGCATGGAACGCTCTATGCGGGTGAACACAAGACGACCGTGAAGGACCGGAAGAAGGACATCGGCAAGGGACTGCTCGCCAAGATGCTCACCGACCTTGGGATCGACAAAGACGAATTCTAGGGGGACGGAACGACGCGAGCGTCCCCGGAGACCGAACGAATGCCTGACACCTACCACTATCCTGCCGAGATCGAACGCGACGAGGACGGGCGGTATGTCGTCGCGTTCCCCGATTTCGGATGGGGCGCGACGGACGGCGCCACGCGCGACGAGGCGCTCCTCGAAGCCAAGGACTTGTTGCGCGAGCTGATCGCAACCACGATTCGGGAGGGCGAGGACCTCCCCGAGCCGTCGCGCGCCGGTAAGCGGAGACCTCTTGTCGTCCCGCCGGTGCAAATCGCGTTGAAGGCGGCCCTTTATGAGGCGTGGCGCCAGGCCGGGATTTCGCAACGCCGCCTCGCTCGCGATCTCGACGTTGCCGAGAGCGAGGTGCGGCGCATGTTGAACCCGGAGCACAGCACCAAGGCCGCAACCATGGACCGCGCCCTGCGCCGACTTGGGAAATGCGTGACCGTTACCGTCGACGAGGCCGCCTGATCCGTTTCTGGCACCGGCAGCTTCATCTGCCCGGTGTAGGTCAGCGGCTCACGCCGGTGCGTAGCTCTCGCGGGCGCCGAGGCTGGAGCCGCCGCAGACCATGATCGCCTGCCCGGTGACGAAGGAACTCCGCTCGTCGAAGAAGAAGGCGATGGCGTGGGCCATGTCTTCGGGCGTGCCGATGCGGCCGGCCGGGATCGCGGCGAGCGCGGCCCTGGTGCGGGGCGAATCCGGCGGGTTGGCCTCGACGTAAAGCTCGGTCGCCGTCGGGCCGGGGCAGATGCAGTTGACCGTGATGCCGTCGGCGCCGAGCTCCAGCGCCCAGGTGCGCGTGAGCCCGATCAGCGCCGCCTTGGTCGCGGCGTAGTTGGTGCGAAGCTCCTTGCCGCGCACCGAGCGGCTGGAGACGTTGACGATGCGCCCGAAGCCGGCAGCCCGCATCCCCGGTGCCACCGCCTTGGTGCACTGGATTGCCGAGCGCACGTTGAGCGCCATCAGGTAGTCGAAGTCGTCGAGGGTCGCGTCCCCCAGCAGCGCAGGCCGCACGGCACCCACGTTGTTGACCAGCCGCGTGATGGTGCGCCCGGCAAGCGCCTGCTCCAGCGCCCGCGCGGTGGCCTCGGTGTCGGCGAGGTCCACCGCCACGAATTCGTCCACCGGGTCTTCCGGCTCCAGGCGGTCGAAGACCACGACCCGGCAGCCCTCGGCGCGGAGCCGGGCCGCCGTCGCCCGGCCGATCCCGCGCGCGCCGCCGGTGATGAGGGCGTAATCGGTCGTCGCCCGCCCTCCCGGCGCGAGAGCGGCGGCCCTACTCCGCCGCCGCCTGCGTGCCGATGGCGGCGTTGACCTTGGGCATGACCTCGTCGGCGAGCAGCGACATGGAGCGCTTCATCCGCTCCTTGTCGGTCCAGTCCTGCGCGGTCAGCATCAGCGTGCCGAAGTGGCCGATCTGGTCGCGCAACGCCAGGATCTTCTCGGCCACCGTCTCCGGGCTGCCGTAGATCGTGTAGTTGTCGCGGATCGACTCGTGGGTGAGCTCGGCCGGATCGTCGCCCTGGTTGACCACGAAGGGCCCCTTCATCTCGGCGCGCTCGAAGATCCGGAAGAGGTAGCTGAAGTACCAGTCGGTGCTGTCATCGGCCTTCTTGACGAAGGCCTCGGCCGCCTCGTCGGTCTCGTCCACGTGGACGTTGCGGGCGACGCGCCAGATCTCCGGATCGGTCGAATGGCCCGCCTTGGCCGCTGCGTCAGCATAGACCTGCCAGTGGGACTTGGCGGACCAGGTGCCGATGAAGTTGGCCGAGATCGGAATGTAGCCGCGCGAGCCCGCGAACTTGATCGAGCCCGAGAACGGGCTCATCGCCGAGATCGCGATGGGCGGATAGGGCTTCTGATAGGGCTTGGCCATGTAGCCGAGCCCGATATCCTCGTGGACCCAGTCCTTGAGGGAGATCTGCCAGTGCTTGCCGTCGTATTTGTAGGGCGGATCCGAGGTCCAGATATCGACCATGATATCGATGGCCTCGATCATCATCGAGTTGCGGTCCGCGTCCATGACGCCAAAAATCTCGAAGTCCGGCGGCAGCCCGCCGGGGCCGAGGCCCGCGATGTAGCGCCCCTTCGCCAGGTGATCGAACATGGCGATCTGCCCGGCCGTCACCGCCGGGTGGTACTGGGGCAGGCAGATGACGCCGGTGCCGGCGACGATCTGCTTGGTGTGCGGCAGCACATGCGCGAGGAAGAGCAGCGGCGAGGTGATCTGCTCCGACTTGGAGCTGTAGTGCTCGCCGACCCAGGCCTCCGAGAAGCCGAGGCTGTCGGCATGGACGATCGCCTCGATATCCTCCATGAGGGTCGTGTGATAGTCCCTCGTGTGGTTGTGGATCGGCATCATGAACAGGCCCAGCTTCATCGATCTCCTCCCATGTCCCGCAGCACTGCGCGCGCAACTCCCTTGCCCGCCCGTCGCCGGGCGGCCCGGCGCACCATATACCATCGGATGCGGCGCCGCACACTAGCGCGCGGGGCCCGCCGGACGGTGGGAGGCGCCGCGTGATCGGGGCCGCAGACGTGCCTGCGCCCGCGCGCCGGCGGGCGCTGCGCAAGGCGCTCGCGAGCGGCGCATTGCTGCGCTTCCCTGGCGCATTTGCGCCGATCGTGGCGAAGCTGATCGAGCGCCAGGGCTTCGACGGGGTCTACGTCTCCGGGGCGGCGCTGGCTGCCGATCTCGGCCTGCCGGACATCGGGCTGGTGACGCAGAGCGAGGTGATCGCCCGGGCGCAGGCGATCGTGCGGGCCTGCACGCTTCCCGTCATCGTGGATGTCGACACCGGATTCGGCGCGCCACTCAACGCCGCCCGCACCGTGGCGCTGCTCGAGGAGGCCGGGCTTGCCGGCTGCCACCTGGAGGACCAGGAGAGCCCGAAGCGCTGCGGCCATCTCGACCGCAAGACCCTGGTGCCGACGGCGGAGATGGTGCGCCGCGTGCGCGCCGCGGCCGAGGCCCAAAGCGACCCGGATTTTTTGCTCATCGCCCGCACCGACGCGCGCGGACCCGAGGGGCTGGTGAAGGCCATCGACCGGGCGAAGGCTTACGTCGATGCTGGCGCGGCCATGATCTTCCCCGAGGCGCTGCAGGACGAGCGCGAGTTCGAGGCCTTCCGCGCCGCCATCGACGCGCCGCTCATGGCCAACATGACCGAGTTCGGCAAGTCGCCCCTGCTCTCGCGCAAGACGCTGGCGGAGCTCGGCTACAACCTGGTGATCTACCCGGTGACGACCTTCCGGCTCGCCATGAAGGCCGTGGAGGACGGGCTCCGGGACCTCGACGAGCGCGACGACCAGCCGGGCCTCGTGCCCCGCATGATGACCCGGGCGCACCTCTATGACATCGTGGACTATGCGGACTACGGGCGCTTCGACAGTGCGGTCCGCGATTTTTCCGAAGAGTGAGCGCGTTCTACAATAGCGGTTGAACGGCCTCCGATGACGCATCCTCCCGCAGACGGCGCGCTCGCGCGCTACACCGTGCTCGATCTCACCCGTTACCGGGCGGGGCCGACCGCGGCGCGCCAGCTCGCGGACTGGGGCGCCGACGTGATCAAGATCGAGGCGCCGGATACGCCGGGGACGGCGAGCGATCCCATCAAGGCCCGGCATGGCCCGGACTTTCAGAACCTGCACCGCAACAAGCGGAGCCTCACGCTCAACCTCAAGGAGCCCGACGGCGTCGCCATCTTCAAGCGGCTGGCGGAGACCGCCGACGTGGTGGTGGAGAACTACCGGCCCGACGTGAAGCACCGGCTCGGCGTCGACTACGAGACCCTGAGCGCGCTCAACCCCCGCCTCGTCTATGCCAGCCTCTCGGGCTTCGGCCAGGACGGCCCCTATGCCAAGCGGCCGGGCTTCGACCAGATCGCCCAGGGCATGGGCGGGCTCATGTCGATCACCGGCGAGCCCGGCCGGGGGCCGATGCGGGTCGGCATCCCGGTCGCGGACCTGAGCGCCGGGCTCTACACCGCCATCGGTATCCTCGTCGCCCTGCTGGAGCGCGAGCACTCGGGCAAAGGGCAGTGGGTGCAGTCCTCCCTGCTGCAGGCGATGATCGCGCAGCTCGACTTCCAGGCCGCGCGCTACCTGTTCGAGGGCGTGCCACCCGGCCAGGCCGGCAACGACCACCCGACGAGCATCCCGACAGGCGTGTTCGAGACTGCCGACGGCTACATCAACATCGCGACCTCCGGCGGCGCCATCTACGAGCGCCTATGCGAGGCGCTCGGTATGCCGGAGCTGATCACCGACCCGCGCTTCGCGACCGGCGACGGCCGCTCCGAGAACCGCGTGGAGTTGAACGCGCTCATCAACGAGCGCACGCGCACGAAGCCGAGCACGGCATGGGTGGAGGCATTCAACGGGGCCGGCGTGCCGTGCGGGCCGATCTACGCCATCGACGAGATGTTCGACGACCCGCAGGTACAGCACCTCGGCATGGCGCATCCCGTGGAGCACCCGGCCCTCGGGCCGACGCGCATCGTCTCCCAGGCGGCCCGGCTCAGCCGCACGCCGTTCAACGTGCATGGCGCGACGCCCGAGCTCGGCGCTCACACCGACGAAATCCTGGGGGCTCTCGGTTACGGTGCGGCGGAAATCGAGGACTTGCGGAGCCGGGGCGTTGTCTAACGTGGGAATGACATGACCGATCAACTGCTTGTCGAGTCCGCCGACGCCGTCGGCTGGATCACCTTCAACAACCCGAAGAAGCATAACGCGCTCTCGGTCGCCATGTGGCGCGCGCTGCCCGAGGCGCTCGACCGGCTGGAGGCGGACCCGGCGATCCGGGTGATCGTGCTCAAGGGCGCGGGCCAGAAGGCCTTCGTCTCGGGCGCGGACATCTCGGAGTTCGCGACCGAGCGCGCAAGCGAGGACGCGGTCGCGGCCTACGACGAGCTCGCGGAAGGCGCGACCCAACGGCTGCGCAACGCGGACCGGCCGACCATCGCCATGATCCGGGGTTATTGCATGGGGGGCGGGCTGGGCCTCGCCATCGCCTGCGACATGCGGATCGCCGGCGCCGGCGCCACCTTCGCGATCCCGGCGGCGCGGCTCGGGGTCGGCTACCGTATCGGCTCGCTCAAGCTGCTGACCGATCTCGTGGGCCCGGCCTTCGCCAAGGAGATCCTGATCACCGCGCGGCGCTTCAACGCCGCAGAGGCCGAGCGTATCGGCCTCGTCAACCAGGCAGTACCCGACGACTCGCTGAACGAGACCGTCGAGGGCTACTGCGCGGGCATCGCCGCCAACGCGCCGCTCTCCATGCGCGCGAGCAAGCGCATGATCGCCGAGCTCGCACGGAGCGGCGCCGAGGGGGTGGACCCGGCGCTCTGCGACGAGTTGGTGACGGCCTGCTTCACCAGCGCGGATTACACCGAGGGCCGCACCGCCTTCATGGAGAAGCGCCCGCCGAAGTTCACGGGCCGCTGACCCGCACTCTTCGCCACGATCACTGTTTGCGTGCCGCTCCTGACCACCTGCATCGGCTCCTACCCCAAGCCGCCCTACGTGCCGCGCCTGGCCTGGATGCACGAGGACGTCGAGGCCGGCGAGGTCGAGGATGAGGCCCTTTCGCCAGAGGAGCGACAGGCCGCATTCGACCGAGCCACGCGGGAGGTCGTCGCCGAGCAAGTTGCGATGGGGATCGACATCCCGACCGACGGCGAGATGCGGCGCGGGAACTACATCCACTATCACTGCAGCCATCTCGACGGCTTCGAGCCCGATACGCTGACCGAGTGCACCATGCGGGGCGGCGCCTGGACCGCCGAGGCCCCTACCTTCACGGGCAAGGTCGCTGCGCGCGAGCCCTTCCTGGTGCGCGACTGGGAGATCGCGCAGGCGGCGACGGATAGGCCCGTCAAGATCACCGTTCCCGGACCGTTCACCATCGCGGACTCGACCGCCAACGTGGTCAACCCCGACCGCCGGTCCTGGTGCGCCGCGCTGGCCGATGCCCTCAACGTGGAGATCAGGCGCCTGGCCGACGCCGGATGCCGCCACATTCAGGTCGACGAGCCGCTCTTCGCCCGCCTGCCGGACCAGGCGCTCGACTTCGGGATCGAAACCCTCGAACGGTGCTTCCACGGCCTGCCCGCCGGCGTGACCCGCACCATGCACATGTGCTGCGGCTATCCCGACAAGCTGGACGAGACCGACTACGTGAAGGCCGACCCGGAGGTCTACCGGCGGCTCGCCGGCGCGCTGGAAGCCAGCATCGTCGATGCGGTCTCCATCGAGGACGCGCACCGGCACAACGATCTTTCCCTGCTGGACACGTTCTCGCGCACCACGGTCATCCTGGGCGTGGTCGAGATCGCCTCCAGCCGGGTGGAGACAGTGGACGAGATCGTCACGCGCCTGCGCGCGGCGCTCGACCATATCGATGCCGACCGGCTGGTGGCTGCGCCCGACTGCGGGCTGATCATGCTGGGCTCCGAACTCGCGCGCGCCAAGCTCGCCCGCCTCGTCGACGCCGCCCGCGCGGTCTGACTCGTCGGTTCACGGAGACCGCAGCAGGCCCCGGCGATCGGCAGAATGTCTGGCCGCTGCCCTCCTCCTCTGTCGCGATGCTCGGCAGGAAGGAGAGGCTTGGCGTGCGCCGCTCACATTGCGTGCCGAGAGCGGTCCGCGATCCCGGCAGGAAGACCGCTCTAAATTCGTTCCGAAAGCCAGATTGCGAGCCGGGTGCCGCGCTTGACCGCGGCGGAGAGTGCCTCGTAGCCGGGCGCCCGCTCGGCCCCGTGGGCGAGACCGGTCTCGCGGTGCCGGGCCTCGTCGGCGCCGAATTCCTCGAGCGTCTGTCGCAACCCGGCCTCGTCCTCGCCGAGGCGTTCCGCCTGGCCCGCGTAGTGCTGCTCGATCACCTCCTCGACCGCGACCGTGCACGCCATCGCCGCCCGCTCGCCCAGCAGCGCGCTCGCTGCGCCCAGCGCATAGCCCGCGACATGCCAGACCGGGGAGAGAGCGGTGGGTCGCACCCGGCGCTCGACCAGCAGATTGTCGAAGGCGTCCAGATGCGCCTGCTCGGCCTCGGCCATCGCGCGGATCGCAGGCGCGGCGCCGCTGCGGCCGAGGACCGCGAGCTGGCCGTCGTAGATCCGCTTGGCGCCGTACTCGCCGGCGTGATCGACCCGGATCATGCGGGCGATCATCTCTTCACGGGTCGGGTCGCCGGGCAGCCGGTCCTCGCCGGTGACGGCGGGCCGGGCGTCTTCGCGCGTCACGTCTTCGTTCATGTGCCGGCCCTCCACAGCCGGACCGCGCCGAAGGCCGCCACTATCGCCATGACGGCGGAAGCGATGGCGTTCCAGCCCGCGAGCGAGACGCCGATCAGCGACCAGGGAACCTCGTCGCAGCGGGTGAGCGGCGCGTTCATGACCTGGGCCCTGATGTCCTCGATGGTGCCGCCGCTCATCGGCGCGGCGCACGCGCTCGCGAACCAGCCCTGCTCGACGCCGACATGGTAGACGCCATAGCCGGTCGTCACCAGGAGCGCGAGGCCACAGAGCGCGAGCAGCGCCATCCGCGCCCGGCCGCCCGCGACGATGGCGGCGACGAGGCCCAGCCCAATGACGGCGAAGTGGGGATAGCGCTGAATCAGGCAGAGCGGACAAGGATGAAGCTCGCCCACATGTTGGGAGAGATAGGCGCCGAGCAGCAGGCCGGCGCTGGCCGCCGCGACGAGGAGCGGGATGGCGCGCGCGCCCACCCACCGCTGCAGCGTCGCGACCAAGGTCTACGCGGCGCCGCCCGCCGCCGGCTCGCGCCGCACGATCGTGGTGCTGGTCATGGTCATCACCACGTCGTCGCGCTGGTTGAGCACGTCCAGTCGATAGCGCACGAGGCCCCGCTCTGGCTTGGAGCGCGACACCCGCGTCTCGAGGATCTCCCCGGTGGAGCGGATGGTGTCGCCGGGGCGCACCGGCTGCAGCCAGCGCAGCTCCTCGACTCCCGGCGAGCCCATGACGATCTCGGGCGCGAACACCCGCGTCTGGACCATCATGCGGAGCGCCACGGCGATGGTCTGGATGCCGCTCGCGATGAGCCCGCCGTAGGGACCGGCCTCGGCGTACTCGATGTCGATGTGAAAGGGCTGCGGATCGTACTGGAAGGCGAAGTCCAGAATCTCGGCTTCGCTCAAGGTCTTGCCCAGGCTCTCGAAACGCGCGCCGGGCGTCAGGTCTTCAAAATACCAGTTGTACATGGGAACCCCTGATGGCGAGTGACTAATCTAGCCCGTAATTCTCACCACGGTCACGGCCTGCGTCGCGCTCAGGTGTTCGATCCGCGAGGAGCGGGCCGAAAGGCGTATCAGGGAATACGGTTGAGGCCCGCGACGACGCGGGCGGGCGCCTGGGCGCGACCCGAAGGGCGGCGCTCTCCGGCCGACAGAGTGCGTCAAGCCACTCCCCCGATGTCCCCGCATCGCGCTGCGCGCCGTTCCTACCCTGGCGGCCGGACAGCGCCGCGCAGACCATGACCCTGGTGGGAATTGCGGGCTGGGAAGCGCGAGGCGGGACGCCAAGGGTAGGCGCGGGCTCGGCGCTTCAATCGGCCATGGTCGCGGTGTCTCGGGCTGCCGCCATGCGCTCGAATCCCTTTTCCAGGTCGGCGATGAGGTCGTCCGGGTCTTCCAGCCCCGCATAGATGCGGAGCAGCGGATAGGCCGGGTCCCAACGGGTCGCGTCCCGAAGCTTCCACGGATAGGTGGGGAGCGCCAGGCTCTCGTAGCCGCCCCACGAGTAGCCGAGGCCGAACAGCGCAAGCGAGTCGAGGAAGGCATCGACCGCAGACTCCGGCACCGGCTCCAGTATCACGCCGAAGAGGCTGGAGGCGCCGGAAAAATCGCGCTTCCAAAGCGCGTGGCCGGGGTCGTCCTCCAGCGCGGGGTGGAGCACCTGGCGGACCTCGGGGCGCGCCTGCAGCCAGCGGGCGAGCGCAAGGCCGGTCTCCTGGTGCCGGTGCAGGCGGACGGAGAGCGTGCGCAGGCCGCGCAAGCCCAGATAGCAGTCGTCCGGTCCGGGCGCGGCGCCAAGCTCCTCGAAGATGCGACGCACCGGCTCGACGTGGGCCTCGGTGGTGGTGACCGCGCCCAGCATCGCGTCCGAATGGCCCACGATGTACTTGGTGCAGGCCTGGATCGAGACGTCCGCCCCCAACGCAAGCGGCTGGCAAAAGAGGGGCGAGGCCCAGGTGTTGTCCACGATCAGCACGGCGTCATTCGCGTGCGCCGCTTCGGCAAGCGCCGGAAAGTCCTGGATCTCGAAGGTGATCGAGCCCGGCGATTCGCCCACCACCACGCTGGTCTCGGGGCGCATCAGGTCGGCGATGCCGACACCGAGACAGGGGTCGTAGAACGTGGTCTCGACCCCCATGCGCTTGAGCAGCCCGTTCGCAAGGCCCCGCGTCGGGCCGTAGGCACTGTCGGTCATCAGCACGTGGTCGCCGCTCTTCACGAAGGCGAGCAGCGCCGCCACGATCGCCGCCTTGCCGGAGCCGAACAGATAGCAGCGGTGACCCCGCTCCAGCGCGGCAATGGAATCCTGGAGCGGAAAGGTCGTGGGCGTGCCGTAGCGGCCGTAATAGGTCTTGCCGTACTGGCGCGCGCCGAAAGTGGCTTCCCTCAGCGCCGCCGCCGTCTCGTGCAGGATCGTGGACGCGTGATAGACGGGCGGATTGACCACGCCGTGGTTCGCCGCGGGGTCTCGGCCGAGCACCGAGAGCAGGGTCTCGTCCCGGTAGCGCCCCTTGTCGCCGTCATCCTTGGTCATGGCCTGTGACCGCCCGGACGATCGCTCAAATGTCGGCGAAGCAATGGGTTTCCGCCGCACCGCCGGGGTGCGTCACCGCACCTTGATAGGCCGGGCCGACGGTCGCCGCGTACTTCCAGAGCGCGCCGGCCTGGTAGTCGTGCGTGCGCTCCGTCCAGGACTTGCGACGCTCCGCAAGCTCCGCGTCGGAGAGGGCCACGCTGAGCTCGCCGCTGGTCGCATCGACGGTCACCTGATCGCCATCGCGCAAGAGCGCGATGGGGCCGCCCACCGCGGCCTCGGGCCCCACATGGCCGATACAGAAGCCCCGCGTCGCGCCGGAGAAGCGGCCATCGGTGATGAGAGCGACCTCCTCGCCCTTGCCCTGGCCATAGATCTGCGAGGTGACGGCCAGCATCTCGCGCATTCCGGGGCCGCCCTTCGGCCCCTCGTAGCGAATGACGATCACGTCGCCGGACTTGTAGTCGCGGCTGACGATGGCCTTCATCGCCTCTTCCTCGGTGTCGAAGCAGCGCGCGGGCCCGACGTGGCGGAGGCGCGAGAGGCCGGCCACCTTCACGATGGCGCCCTCCGGCGCGAGGTTGCCGCTGAGCCCCACCACGCCGCCGGTGGGCGAGAGCGGGGCGGACGTCGGCACCACCACGTCCTGCTCGGTGGGGAACTTCACGTCCGCAAGGTTCTCGGCGAGCGTGCGGCCGGTCACAGTCACGCAGTCGCCGTGCAGGTAGCCGCCCTCGAGCAGCGCCTTGAGCACGATGGGCACGCCGCCGACCTCGAACAGGTCCTTCGCGACGTAGCGGCCGCCCGGCTTGAGATCGGCGATGTAGGGGGTGCGCTTGAACACCTCCGCCACCGCCGCGAGATCGAAGTCGATCCCCGCCTCGTTCGCGATGGCCGGCAGGTGCAGCCCCGCGTTGGTCGAGCCGCCGGTCGCCGCCACCACCGTCGCCGCGTTCTCCATCGCCTTGCGGGTCACGATGTCGCGCGGGCGAAGGTTCTTCTCGATCAGGTCCATGACGCACGTGCCGGAGGCCACGGCGAACTCGTCGCGGGATTCGTAGACCGCCGGCGCGCCCGCCGAATGCGGCAGCGCGAGGCCGATGGCCTCGGAGACGCAGGCCATGGTGTTGGCGGTGAACTGGCCGCCGCAGGAGCCGCCGGAGGGGCATGCCGCCGCCTCGATCTCCTCAAGGTCTTTCTCGGTGACGTCGCCCTGGTTGAGCTTGCCGTAATACTCGTAGACGTCCATCACCGTGACGTCCTTGCCACGGAAGCGCCCCGGCAGGATGGAGCCGCCATAGAGGAAGACGCCCGGCACGTTGAGCCTGACCAACGCCATCATCATTCCGGGCAGCGACTTGTCGCAGCCGGCGATGCCCACCAGCGCGTCGTAGGAGTGGCCGCGCATGGTGAGCTCCACCGAATCCGCGATCACGTCGCGAGAGACCAGCGAAGACTTCATGCCCTGGTGGCCCATGGCGATGCCGTCGGTCACCGTGATCGTGGTGAACTCCCGCGGTGTGCCGCCGGCCTCGTCCACACCCGCCTTCGCCGCCAGCGCCTGGCGGCGCAGCGTGATGTTGCAGGGCGCGGTCTCGTTCCAGGTGGTGGCGACGCCCACGATGGGCCGGCTCATCGCCTGGCGGGAGACGCCCATGGCATAGAAGAACGACCGGTGCGCGGCGCTCTTCGCCCCTTCGGTGATGTGCCTGCTCGGCAGCTTCGACTTGTCGAATTTCGTGCTCATGGCGCCCTTCCCCCTACGCGCCGCCCTCGGTTGCGGGGCGGTGCGGTATTTGCAGTGCGGGCCGACCTACCCAGCCCCGGCCCGACGGCGCACGGCTTACTCGCCCCGGTGGGCCGCGGTCAAGCGGCGCGCGTCGTCGCGGCACCGTTACGACGCGGCGATGCGCTCCAGCGCGGCCTTGAGCCGGGCTTCTACCGTGCACGCCTCGTCGAGGCGTCCGCGCTGCTCTTCGACGACGTGGGCCGGCGCCCGCGACAGGAATTGCTCGTTCTCCAGCTTCCGCTCCAGCTTGGCCCGCTCCATGCCCACCTTGCCGAGCTCCCGGTCGAGCCTTGCGCGTTCCTTGTCGAACTCGATCACACCCGCGAGCGGGAGCACGACGGTCGCTTCGTCCAGCATCATCTGCACCGAGCCAGATGGCACGTCGCCGTCCAGCGCCTCGGCCTCGCTGAGGCGGGCGAGCCGAGCGATGACCTCACGGTGGCGATCGAGGCGCGCTGCCGTCTCCGGCGCGCACCCGCGCAATCCGAGAGCGATGCGGGCGCCGGCCGGCACGTTCATCTCGGCCCTGACGGCGCGCACCGCCGTGACCAGTCGCACCACCCAGTCCATCTCTTGCGCGGCATCGGTATCGCCGATGCTCTCGTCGAGCGCCGGCCAGGACGCCGTGATTAGCGTGCCCGCGCGGCTCTCGTCGATCCGGCCCCAAAGCTCCTCGGTGACGAAGGGCATGAAGGGATGGAGCAGACCCAAAATCGTATCCAGCACCCAGGCGGCAGTAGCGCGAGTCTCCGCTTTCGCCGGTCCGTCGGGACCCGACAGCGTGGGCTTGGAAAATTCAAGATACCAATCGCAGAAGACATCCCAGGTGAAATGGTAGACCGCGCCCGCCGCCGCATCGAAGCGATAGGCGTCGAGCGCGTCCGTCACCTCGCGGGCCGCGCGGGCGGCCTCGCCCACGATCCAGCGATTGACCTGGCCCTCGGCCTCGGCGGGATCGAAGCCGGCGACGGGCGTACACCCGTTGGCCTCGCAAAAGCGCGCCGCGTTCCAGAGCTTGGTGGCGAAGTTGCGGTAGCCGGCGACGCGGCTCTCGGCGAGCTTGATGTCGCGCCCCTGCGCCTCCATCGCCGCCAGCGTAAAGCGCAGCGCATCGGCGCCGTACTTGTCGATGAGCGCGAGCGGGTCGATCACGTTGCCCTTGCTCTTCGACATCTTCTGCCCCTTCTCGTCGCGCACGAGTGCGTGGATGTAGACCGTGCGGAAGGGGACATCGCTTATGAAGTGCATTCCCAACATCACCATCCGGGCGACCCAGAAGAAGATGATATCGAAGCCCGTGATCAGATCGCTGTTGGGGTAGTAGGTCTCCAGCGCGTCGGTACGCTCGGGCCAGCCCAGGGTCGAGAAGGGCCAGAGGCCCGAGCTGAACCAGGTATCCAGCACGTCTTCGTCGCGCGTGAGCGGCTCGGCTCGGCCGTAATGTAGCGCTGCCTGCTCCTCCGCCTCGGCCTCGGTGGCGGCGACGAAGACCTGGCCGTCGGGCCCGTACCACGCCGGGATGCGGTGGCCCCACCAGAGCTGGCGCGAGATGCACCAGGGCTGGATGTTGCGCATCCACTCGAAATAGGTGTTGGCCCAACGCTCCGGCACGAAGCGGATGCGGCCGTCCTCCACCGCCTCGATCGCAGGCTTGGCCAGCGTCTCGGCATCGACGTACCACTGGTCGGTGAGCCACGGCTCGATCACCGCGCCCGAACGGTCGCCGTGGGGCACGGCGTGGACGTGGGGCTCGACCGCCTCGATCAGGCCTTGCGCTTCCAGGTCGGCAAGCACGCGCTCGCGCGCCTCCATCCGGTCGAGGCCGCGGTAGGCCTCGGGCGCGTTCTCGTTGATCCGGGCCTCGGCGTCGAACACGTTGACGATCTCGAGGTCGTGACGACGGCCCACCTCGAAGTCGTTGAAGTCGTGGGCCGGCGTGATCTTCACCGCGCCCGAGCCCTGCTCGGGGTCGGCGTAGTCATCGGCAACGATCGGCAGGTAGCGACCGACGAGGGGCAACACGGCGCGGCTGCCGATGAGACCCCGATAGCGCTCGTCCTCCGGGTGCACGGCGACGGCGGTATCGCCCAGCATGGTCTCGGGCCGGGTGGTGGCGACGACGATGTGCGCGCCGGGCCGCCCTTCCAGCGGATAGCGGATGTGCCAGAGCTTGCCGTCCCGCATCTCGCGCTGCTCGACCTCCAGATCGGAGATCGCAGTGCCCAATACCGGGTCCCAGTTGACCAGGCGCTTGTCGCGGTAGATCAGGCCTTGCCGGTAGAGGGTGACGAAGACCTCGATCACCGCCCGGCTCAAGCCTTCGTCCATGGTGAAGCGCTCGCGCGACCAGTCGGGCGAAGCACCGAGGCGGCGGAGCTGGCGCCCGATGGCGCCGCCGGATTCCGCCTTCCAGGACCAGACCCGATCGATGAAGGCATCGCGGCCGAGGCTGCGCCGATCCGTCCCCTCCTCGGCCAGCTGGCGCTCGACCACCATCTGCGTCGCGATGCCCGCGTGGTCCATGCCCGGCTGCCAGAGCGCGTTACGGCCGGTCTTGCGCCGGTAGCGGGTGAGCACGTCCTGCAGCGTGTTGTTGAGCGCGTGCCCCATGTGCAGGCTGCCGGTGACATTCGGCGGCGGCATCATCACGCACCAGGGCGTACCGCCGCCTGGGTTCCCGGCGAAACCGCCGCTCTTCTCCCAAAGATCGTAAAGACGGCCCTCGAAATCGGCAGGCCGATAGGTCTTCTCCAGCATCGTCGTCTCGTAACCGTTTCAGGGAGATGGGGCTAGTGTGGCGGCAGGTGGAATGGCACCTTGCGGGAGCGGCTTACTCGGGCTCGGCGCGGCTCGACACGCGTTCGATCTCGCGCTTGACCAAGCGCTCGACCATCGGAGGCATGTGGGTGTCGAGCCACGTCTGCAGCATCGGCCGGAGCGTCTCCAGCACCTGCTCCTCGCTGGCCCGGCCGTCCTCCGCGACTTCCGGCGCGCCTCCACGCTCCTGATCCAGATGGATCGCGTTGCCCTGCTCGTCCACCACGTCGATCAGGTCGAGGATGTCGTCGTCCTCGCCGGGGTCCGGCTCGCGCCCCTCGCCGTCTGCGACGATGCGGCCGATCGACTCCAGGATCTGCTGCTTCGAAAGGTCGGGCTTTTGATTGGTCATGGACCCGCTTCGCCGGGTGCGTGGCGCTCCAGTGCAGGAAACCTAGGGCAATCGCGGTTCGATTGCCACCGCTGGAAGCCGATTCTGGGCCGCAGTGGTCGCCACGCCCCGCGCACTGGCTTATAATGCCGTGAGTCACACGGCCGTGGAGAAGCAGGCCCCCGTGCCGGCATCGAACCTCGAAAAGCGATGCGCCGAAATCGGTCTGAAGATGACCGAGCAGCGGCGCGTGATTGCGCGCGTCCTCTCGGACGCCAAGGACCATCCCGACGTGGAGGGGCTCTACCAGCGCGCGACCGCCATCGATCCGCGCATCAGCTTGGCGACGGTCTATCGCACGGTGCGGCTCTTCGAGGAATGCGGGCTGCTGGAACGCCACGACTTCCGCGACGGGCGGGCGCGCTATGAGGAGCATCCCGACGAGCACCACGATCACCTGATCGACCTCACGTCGGGCAAGGTGATCGAGTTTCAGAACGAAGAGATCGAGGCGCTCCAGGCCGCCGTCGCCAAGGCGCTCGGCTACAAGCTGGTGGATCACCGGCTGGAGCTCTACGCGGTCCCGTTGGACACGCCCGAGGACTAGCGCAAGCGAGAGCCCATGACCGACGATGATTTCATGGCCGGGATCGTCGCCGGTAGCCTTGAGGTTCGCCTGGCCCGCTCGGCGGCGGACGTGGACGCCGTCCAAGCGCTGCGCTATCGCGTCTTCTACGAGGAGATGGCGGCCGACCCGAGCGGCGAGATGGCGGCGCGCGAGCGCGACTTCGACCGCTTCGACACCTATTGCGACCATCTCATGGTGATCGACCACGACCGCAGCGCCGCCGACAAGGTGGTCGGCACTTACCGCCTGCTTCGGCGCTCGGTGGCGGACGCCCACGGCGGCTTCTACTCGTCCTGGGAGTACGACATCGATACGATCGTCGCCCAACCCGGCGAGATCCTGGAGCTTGGCCGCTCCTGCGTCGACCCCGCCTACCGCAACGGCACCACCATGACCTTGCTCTGGCGGGGCAACGCGGCCTATGTGCTGCACTACGACGTGCCGGTCATGTTCGGCTGCGCCAGTTTTCCGGGCACCGATCCTCAGGAGCACGCCGAGCCGCTTTCCTACCTCTACCACAACTACCTTGCGCCGCCGGCGCTCCGCCCGCGCGCCAGGGACGAGCACTACGTCAACATGGACCTGATACCCAAGGAGGCGCTGGACAGGCGGGCCGCGCTCAAGGCTGTGCCGCCTCTGATCAAGGGCTATCTCAGGCTCAACGGCTTCGTCGGCGACGGCGGGGTGATCGACTGGCAATGGGGCAGCGTCGATGTCAGCATCGTCGTCAAGACCGACCTCGTGACCCAACGCTACCGGGACAAGCTCACATGATCGCGTTCGTGGTGTTGCTTCGCTTCTTCGGCTGGACCATCAGTCTGGTCCCGTTTCAACTGGTCCTCATGGCGATCCGGGCGCCGCTCGCCAAGCGTCTGCCCATGGTCTGGCACCGGGGCGTGTGCCGCATCTTCGGGTTCAGGATCGAGCGGTACGGCACGGCGTCGCGGACCGTGCCCACCCTCTTCGTGTGCAATCACACCTCTTATCTCGACATCAGCGCGCTGGGCGCCGTGGTGCCGGGGAGCTTCGTCGCCAAAGCCGAGGTGCGGAACTGGCCCTTGTTCGGCTTCCTCGCCAAACTGCAGCGGACCGTGTTCGTGGAGCGCCGCGCGTCGCGGACCGCCCATCACCGCGACAACATGACCGCCCGGCTCGAAGCCGGCGACAACCTGATCCTGTTCCCGGAAGGCACCAGCAACGACGGCAACAGGGTGCTGCCGTTCAAGAGCGCCTTCTTCGGCATTGCCGAGAAGCCGGTCAGGGGCAAACCGCTCACGGTCCAGCCGGTCTCGATCGCCTACACACGGCTGAACGGAATTCCCATGGGGCGGCCCTACCGCCCGTTCTACGCCTGGTACGGGGACATGGAGCTCGCGAGCCATCTCTGGAAGGTGGCCGGTCTCGGCAATGCCACCATCGCCATCCAGTTCCACGAGCCCGTGACCATCGAGCAGTTCGGCTCCCGCAAGGAGATGGCCGAAGCCTGCCAGGCCGCGATCGCCGATGGGGTCTCCCGCGCGATCAGCGGCAAACTCACCCCGCCGATCAGAAAACGTTTCTGGGCCCCGCGCCCCGCCTAACTTGCTTCCGCCGGCAAATCGCCGGGACGCAACACCTGGATGGTCATCGCTACTTCGCCAAACCGCTCACGCATGCGGCGGTCCCCCTGCAGCCGGCCGCGTACGCGGCCGCGCTCCCGCCTCCCGGAGATAGAGAGGTCGCACGGCGTTGCATTCACCGCCTCCCGTTTCGATGCGGGTAGCGGCACGGCGCACGAGCACGCGGGCATCGGGCGTGGGCGAGCCGGTCGCCTGGAGCGCGTCGATCGTTGGCGCGAGCGCCGCGACCGCCGCGGCCTGCCCGGTCCCCACCACGACAAGCGGCTCTTCGTTCCCTGCCGCCGCCACAAGGCCGGGCAACGCCTCCACGTGGAGGGCCTGGGGTTCAGAAAGCGCGCTTAGCGAGCGATCGAAGAGTTGGGCGTAGAGACGCCCCCGTCTGGCATCGAGCGCGGCGAGGATTGGCCCGCCGCGCTCTGCTTTGGGAACGCCGGCGGCAAGAACTTCCAGCGTCGAGAGGCCGACCAAGGGCCGCTTCAGAGCGAGGGCGAGGCCGCGGGCGGTCGCAAGGCCAATTCGGATGCCGGTGAACGAGCCGGGGCCGACCGTGACCGCGAACTGGTCCACCGCCGCAAGCGTCGTGTTCCCTTCGGCCGCGACCTCGCGCAGCATGGGGACGAGAGTCTCGGCGTGCCGGCCCCCGGCCTCGACGCGCCTGTGGGCGATCACCTCCCCACCCGCCCAAAGCGCGCCGGAGCAGGCCGTCGTCGCCGTGTCGAACCCGAGTATCGTCAATCCATCCGAGGTCATGAGCCGAGCTGTGCCGTCTTCCCGTCGTCCGCGGCTCTAGCACCCGTCCGGCCGTACCCGCAACCATGCAACGCCGGGCATGCCGGTGCTATTGTTGTTGCCCCTGCCCACGTCCGCGACACCCTGGGGTTCATGACCGACCTGGTCGAGATCGCACCGCCGCGCTTCGACGTATCGCTGGCGCTCGCCTACGCCACCGACGACAACGTCACCGGCCACCCCATCTACCGCCGGGCGGCGTGTTACCTGCACCGCGAAGCCGCAGCGCTGTTGGAACGCGCCATTGGACTCGCCGACACCCAGGGCCTGAAGCTGGTCGTTTTCGACGGCTATCGTCCGGTGGAGGCGCAATGGGCTCTCTGGCGGCAGTGTCCGGACCCGACCTTCCTCGCGGACCCGCGGCGCGGATCGCCGCATTCGCGTGGCGTCGCGGTCGATCTCAGCCTCGCGGACCGGGAGACCGGGGTGCCGCTCGACATGGGCACCGGTTTCGACGACCTGACGCCACGCGCGTTCCACGGTAGCACCGCGCCGACGTCGGCGGCCCAGCGCAACCGTATGCTGCTTCTCGGCCTGATGGCGTCTGCCGGCTGGGATCACTATCTCAACGAATGGTGGCACTATCAGATGTTCACACCGCGCCGTTATCCCTTGCTCTGGGACTCCGCCGCCGGCACCGGGCTCATGAGCCCATGAGCGCTCGTCGGCTCCTCCGCACCATATGCATCGGCTGGGCGATGACCGCCACGATTGCGGCCGGCATCGGGCCGGCAGTCGCCGCAGATTCGGCCGTCATCCTGCAATATCACCGCTTCGGCGAGGACGCGTATCCGTCGACGAGCGTCACCATCGAGCAGTTCGAGGCGCACATCGAGCACCTTTCGACCGGCGGTTACACCGTGCTTCCGGTTCCGGAGATTCTTGCCGCTCTCGACGCCGGCCGGTCTCTGCCGGATCGCACCATCGGCATCACCGTCGATGATGCAACGCGCTCGACCTTCGTCGAGGGATGGCCGCGATTCGAGGCCGCGGGCTTCCCTTTCACCGTGTTCGTCTCCACCGATCCGGTCGACCAGGGCCACGCGAGCATCATGAGCTGGGACGAGCTCCGTCAGCTGGTCGCGGCCGGCGTGACCATCGGCAATCACGGCGCCGCGCACGGACGCATGTGGCAGAACGACGACGCTGCAAACAGAGAAGACCTTGAGAAGGCACGCCAACGAATTCAGGAGGAGCTCGGCTTGGACGCCGCGCTCTTCGCCTACCCCTACGGCGAATGGAACGGCGCCCTGCGAACGCTCGTCGCGGAGTTGGGCTTCGCCGCGGCCTTCGGCCAACACTCCGGCGCCGTCGGAGCGCATTCGGACACGCTCAACTTGCCGCGCTTTGCGCTAAATCAGCGCTACGGCGAGTTCGACCGCTTCAAGCTGATCGTGGACACCCTGTCGCTTGGCGCCCGCGACGTGACGCCGGCAGATCAGATCTTGGAGCAGAACCCGCCGGTGATCGGCTTTACGATCGAGCCGCCGCTGGCGAACCGCAACGCCCTCGCCTGCTTCGCGTCGGGCGGCGTCGTTGCCACCATCGAGCACGAGGAAGGTGGACGCGTGCAGGTCAACTTTGACGGGCCCTTCCCGCCCGGCCGGGCCCGGCTCAATTGCACCGCCCCCGCCGAAGAGGGGCGCTGGCGCTGGTTCGGCCTGCAGTTCGTTGTGCCTTGACGGCGCGCGACTGGCGGTTCCCACTAACCGCCTGCGCACGCAGCCGACTGGTCAGATGGGCGGCCGCCTGCTCGGCGGGCCGACCACCGTCGTCCACTGGCGGTTGTACAACCACGCCCGGTCGAAGTCGCCGAGCCGGTTCTGCCGAATGATCCGGCGGATGCTCTCTACGTAAGCCCCGCGTCGCTCTGAATAGGTCCGCAGCTCGCCGGCCAGAACGTAGCCGCTAATTTGGCCACCATCCCGGCGTAGCTGAGCCCGCCGGCGGCGGAAGTCATCATAGGCCCAATGGCTGTTGAGGTTGTGGACATAGGCGCGCACCGCCGCGAGCAGATTGTCATGGCTGCGCACGCGATGCCTTCTGTCCGCGTCGCGCCGCGCGGGCAGGATGCCGGACTTGGACTTGTAGGTGTATTGACCGAAGAGCGCGTTGCCCTGCCGCGCGAAGCGGGAGGTACCCCACCCCGACTCTTCCGCCGCCTGTGCCAGCGCCAGCGAGGGCGGCACGACATCCATCCGGTTCAGAAGCTCCCGCACGTCGAACGGGGCCGTTCCGTAGAGGTCGGCCATTGTGGCGAGCCATTCCCGGTCAGCGGACGAGATCGCGTCGGCAGGTGAAGGCGTGTCGGCCCGCGTGAACCTGTCTGCCAGTCGCTCCAGCCGCCAGCGGTCGACGGTGATCTCCTCGTTGACCTGGAGAACGATCGGGAGGACCGCCTGGAAGAAAAGCCGCTTCTTTGCACTGATCGGCGACATGCCGGCGAGATCGCGCGGGAGCGCATCGAGATAGAAGCGCGGCACGGGACTGGCCGCCCTCCGCACCTGGTCGAGGTCGTAGCCGATCGACTCGAAGCGCGCGATGACGGCGTTGGCCGACGTGCCCCTTATTGGAGGCTTGAGCACAACCAACGGTATCGCGTCGCTCGTGCCGGTATGTGCCAGCTTGCGCGGCTTCGACACCAGCGGGGGTAGCGGCGGCGGATCTTCAGCCTGCAGCGTCCCGAGCCGCATGATCGTCGGCGCGTAGCGGGGCGACGCGGTGATCGGCCGATCCGGCACCGCAGCCGTCACTTGCCACGCGGCTTCCTGCGGACCACCGGGAGGAACGAGTGCCAGTGAAAGAAGCCGGTCAACCACTGCGAGCGGGAGGATGTCCTGAGGTGCAGCCTCCGACAGAGAGAAGACCAAATCGAAGCGGTCGAGCACGGACGGTGAATCGGCTGCGGGTGCGGGCGCTTCCGCCGCGGCATCGGTCATCGACACTGGCCCGGCGGCGAGGAAACCTAACGGCGATGCGTCTCGGGCAGCGGCCGGCTTGATCGGTTCAGCGCCGGCAGCAGTCAAGACGAGAGCCGCGAGTGCCGCAACTCCCCATACGCCAGGCACTGACAGGGAAGCGACCCCCTGACCGCCTGCCGATTCCGCCGGCGCGTCAAGCGCGCTTCGCCGGGAACACCGGGCACTCCCCCTGCGCGCGCGCGCAGGGGCCCGCCCCTCGGCACTTATCAAAACGCCCTAACTCCCTCCCCCGGCTTCGCCGGGAGCGCACGAGCCGCACTAGACGGCGCGCACCTCCACGACTTCCGGGATGTAGTGTTTCAGCATGTTCTCGATGCCCATCTTCAGGGTCATGGTCGAGCTGGGACAGCCCTGACACGATCCCTGCAGTTGAAGCATCACGATGCCGTTTTGGAATCCGCGATAGATGATGTCCCCGCCATCCTGTGCGACGGCGGGCCGCACCCGCGTATCGAGCAGCTCCTTGATCTGGCCGACGATCTCCGCATCGGCGCCTTCGTCCGCCGCCTCCTCAGCCGTCTGCGCGGCATCGTCGAGGAGGAGTGGATGGCCCGCCACGAAGTGCTCCATGATCACGCCGAGGATCACGGGTTTCAGCAACTGCCAGTCGGCATCATCGGACTTGGAGACAGAGACGAAGTCGCCACCGAAGAAAACGCCGGTGACGCCCTCGACCTGAAACAGCCGCCGCGCAAGCGGCGAACGCTCCGCCGATTCGACATCGCGGAAGTCCACAGTCCCAGACGACATCACCGCCTCTCCGGGCAGGAATTTTAATGTCGCCGGGTTCGGGGTCCGCTCGGTCTGGATGAACATGCTTTTCCCAACCCTGCCCAAAGTGGGCGCCTAAAACGTGGTGCAGACTCCCTGCGAGGTCAAGCCCATTGGCTAACTATCTGAATATAAGCGATTTTGGCGATATTCCACAGCTTATGCACAGCCGCAATTGCGCCTTTGCCGAGGCTGCACAGCCGGCTAAGTCAAATCCTGGAGCTGCTGATCGTTCAGGTTGCCGGGGACGACCACGAGCGGGATATTGAGCTGGCCGGCGAGCTGCCCGGCCAGCCAGGAAATCAGCGATCCCTGCCCCTGATCGGGCGGGGCCGCGCCGACGACCAACAGGTTGATCGCTTCGTTCTCGGCCACGTGGCCCAGAATCTCGTCACCGATGCCGCCCTCGCGCACCGCCACGCTCGGCGACTCTCCGGTGACGTCCTCCACCTTGGCGGCGATGGACTGGAGGAGGGCTTCCGCTTCCTCCCGCGTCTCCTGCCGCATCAGCTCGCCGACCGCGGCCCAATGCTGGAACTCCGGCGGCTGCACCACGTGAATGAGTGCCACGCGGCCGCCGGAATTGCGGGCGCGCAGCGCGGCGAACCGCGCCGCCACTTCGGAATGGCCGTCGTCCGCGACGCAGACCAGGAAGGTGACCTGCCCGGCGACGTGGGCCGCGTCCGTTTCGGGCGGCGCCTGCTCGGTCATCGCATCGATCCCGCCGCGTCCTCAGCCCTTGCGGAAGGCGAAGCTGCCCAACCATCCTGCCACCAGCGCGAGCGCGATAGCAATGATGCCGTAGAGGGCTTCGTCCGTCCGCGCGAAGGTGGAAATGTCCGCCGAGAAGCCCGCCTTCTCGATGGTGAGCGCCGCCGAACGCGTGCTGAGCACTTGGCCGTCGACCAGGAGCATCCCCTCCACCAGGTATTCGCCGGTCGGCACGTGGGCGGGCAGGTCGATCGTGGTGCGGAACAATCGCTCGTCGATGAACTCGACCACGCCCGGCTCCGACCTGTACAGCGAGTCGCGTTCCCTGTGGCGGTGCAGGGCGGCGCGGAACTCGTCCGCATCGCCCGACGTGTCGAACCAGATCGCCTCGAGCAGCAGACGCTTCGAGCCCAGTTGCTCGCGATTGAGAAACTCTTCCGGGGCGATGTCCTCGAGCGGGCTTGAGGCAGCGACGAAGTAGTAGCCGGGCACGTTGCGGAAGGCGATCGCTTCCTGGTTGACCCAGACGCCGACGGACCGCAGCTTGCGGCGCACCACCACCGGCTCCTCCGGCCCGCGCACGGAGACCACGACGTCGCCCGCCATGTCGGTCGCACCGAAGAGCAGGATCGAGGTGCCGGCGAAGTTCGAGTCGATCTCGATGCGCTGGGTCGAGAGCGCGATCAGCAAGGGCTCGTCGTGCTCCTGTGCCGCGGCGGGCACTGCCGCGACGCCGACGGCGAAGACCATCCCGAGCAGTTGGAGCACGCGCCGCATCAGTTCCCCCACAGCGGTGCGACCGCGAAGGGATCGTCGGGCATCACCACCAGCGAGTATGCCAGCCGGCCACCCACCGCGAGCACCATAAGCGCAAGCAGGCCCCGGAGATGCTCCGCCCGGATGCGCCCGCCGAGCCGCGTGCCGTATTGGGCGCCGATGACGGCGCCGACCGCCAGCAGAAGGCCGAGGATGATGTCCACGTTGTTGTTGTTGATGGCGTGGGCGAAGCAGGAAACCGAGCTGATCACGATGATCCCGAGCAACGAGGTGCCCACCACCACCGCCGTCGGCATGCCGATGAGGTAGATCATCGCCGGCACCATGAAGAACCCGCCGCCGACGCCCATGATGGAGGCAATGATGCCCATGAGGAAGCCAAGGACGAACGGCGGGATCGCACTGACGTAGAGGCGCGAGCGGCGGAAGCGCAGCTTGAGCGGCAACCCGTGAATCCAGGTGTGGTGGTGCGCCTTGCGGTGCGCCGTGCGCTGGCGCCGCACCGTCGCCCTCACGCTCTCCACCGCCATCAGGCAGCCGACCACCCCGAGAAACAGCACGTAGGAGAGCGATATCACCAGGTCGATCTGGCCCGCGTCGCTGAGCAGCTTGAAGAGGAAGGCGCCGAGCCAGGCGCCGCCCGCGCCGCCGCAGGAGATCAGCGCACCGATCAGAAAGTCGACGTTGCCCCGGCGCCAGTGCGCCATCGTACCGGAGACCGACGACGCGATGATCAGGTTGGTACCGGTTCCAACGGCGACCGAGGGCGTCACCCCGAGGAAGATCAGGAGGGGTGTCATCAGAAAGCCGCCGCCCACGCCGAACATACCCGACAGCAAGCCCACCCCGCCGCCGAGAACGAGCAGAATCAGCGCATTGGCTGAAAGCTCGGCGATTGGGAGATAGATCTCCATCGGGAAAACAGCGTCGTGCGTATGGGGATGCGCACGTTACATGCGCCTCCCGCTCAAGTAGCGCAAGCGAAAAGTCTGTAATCGTGCAGTTTTGTCGCTGACTTGGGCCGCAAAGCGCTGCCTGGAGCCGCTCAGGCGTCGAGCAGCCCCATAATGCGCCGCACTTCGGCAAGGTTGGCGTCGGCGATGTGCCGGGCGCGCTCGGCGCCGTCGGCGAGCACCTCGTCGATGTAGCCGGGGTCCGCCAACAGCTCACGCATGCGTGCAGCGAGCGGGCCGAGCGTCTCGATTGCGAGATCGGCAAGCTTGCCCTTGAAGTCGGCAAAACCCATCAGGGAATGCTCGGCGGCCACCCTCTCAATGGGCTCGTCGGCGAGCGCCGCGTAAATGCTCAGCAGGTTCGCCGCTTCGGGACGCCACTCGAGGTCGTGGGCCAGGCCGGGCTCGGAATCGGTCTTGGCGCGCTTGATCTTGAGCGCGATCGTGTCGGCATCATCGGTCAGATTGATTCGCGCGTAGTCGGACCCGTCCGACTTGCTCATCTTGTTGCGCCCGTCTCTCAGGCTCATCACCCGCGTCGCGGCGCCGAAGATCATCGGCTCGGGCAGGGGAAAGAATTCCACGTCGTAGGCGCGATTGAACGCGCTCGCAATATCGCGCGAAAGCTCCAGGTGCTGCTTCTGGTCCTCGCCCACCGGCACGGCCGTCGCGTGGTAGAGCAGGATGTCGGCGGCCATCAGCACCGGGTAGGCATAGAGGCCGAGGAGCGCGCTATCCCGCTTCTTCCCCGCCTTCTCCTTGAACTGCGTCATGCGGTTGAGCCAGCCGAGCGGAGTGAAGCAGTTGAGAATCCAGGCAAGCTCCGCGTGTCCCGTCACGCTGCTCTGGTTGAAGATGATGCAGGTCTTGGGGTCGAGCCCGGCGGCAATCAGCCCGGCCGTGACCTCGCGCGTGTTGTTCGTGAGCTCTTCCGGATCCTGCGCCACCGTGATCGCGTGGAGATCGACGATGCAATAAATGCAGTCGTACTCCTGCTGCATCGCGACCCAGTTCTTGATCGCGCCGAGGTAGTTGCCGAGGTGCAGGTTGCCGGTCGGCTGTACGCCGGAAAAGACCCGCTTCATGTCAGGAACGCTCCACCGGGGGCGCGCCTTATCGCGCCCTCGCGCGCCGCCGTCAACCTTGGCCTTGGTCTTGCCCTTTGTCTTGCCGTTGCTGCCGGGCCAACAGCGCGCGCATTTCGCCCACCGAAACGATTCCTGTGACGATGGCGAGCGCGCCGTAGACGACGAGACCAGCGGCGACGAGGGCGGCGAGCGCTGCGATGCGCAAGCCCGCCACTTCCAGCGCCATCTCCAGGGCCAGCGCGAGCGCCCAGAGCACGACCGCCATGCCGGCCGACGCCGCGATCATGCGCGGCAATCGGCGCCTAAGCCTGCGGTCCGGCTTGAGGAAGCCGCGTCGGGCCAGGCCCGCAGCCAGAAGACCGACATTGAGCCAGCCGGCGAGCGTGGTTGCCAACGCGATCCCGACGTGGGCGAGCGGGCCCATGAGGGCGAGGTTCAGCACGACGTTCACCGCGAGGCAGAGGATGGCGATCCGCACCGGCGTCCTGGTGTCCTGGCGCGCGAAATAGCCGGGCGCCAGCACCTTGATCAGGACGAACGCGGGCAACCCGGCGGCATAGGCGACCAGCGCGCCGGCCGTGGCGTCGCTCTCTGTCACGCCGAAGGCGCCGCGCTCGAACAGGACCGCGATCACGGGGCCAGCGATGACGATGAGCGCGACCGCCGCCGGCACTGCCAAGAGCAGCGCCATCTCGATCGCCCTGTTCAGACTGTTCGACGCCTCGTCCGTCTCGCCCGCCCGCAGCTGGCGGCTCAGCAGCGGCAGCAGCGCGGTCCCGACCGCGACCCCGACGACGCCGAGGGGAAGCTGATTTACGCGGTCGGCGTAATAGAGGTAGGAGACCGAGCCGGTGGGCAAGAGCGAAGCGATGATGATGTCGACGACCAGATTGATCTGGGCGACGCCGGCGCCGAGCGCCGCCGGTGCGGCGAGGATCAGCAGTCGCTTGACCCCCGGTGTGAGCCGGGGCCGGCGCAGGCGGAGCGACATCCCTGCGCGCGAGGCGGCGACCACCAGCCAGACGAACTGAACGATGCCGCCGACCGTGACACCCACCGCCAGCGCATGCCCCGGCGTCTCGGTCCAGCGCGCGAGCCCGAGCAAGGCCCCGATCAGGCAGAGATTAAGCAGGATCGGCGTCGCCGCCACGGCGGCGAAGCGGTAGAGAGAATTCAACACGCCGCCGAGGAGGGAGACGAGCGAAATCAGGAGGATGTAGGGGAACGTGAGGCGTGTGAGCTGCACGGTCAGATCGAGCTTGCCGGGCTCGTCCGCGAAGCCCGGCGCCAGCACGTGCATGAGCCAGGGCATCAAGACTTGCGCCGCGATGACGAGCACCAGCAGCGTCCATAGCAGGACGGTCAGCACGTCTTCGGCGAACGATTTGGCCGCCTCGCGCCCGTCGCGCTCCAGTGTGCCCGCGAAGAGCGGCACGAAGGCAGCGTTGAATGCGCCTTCGGCGAACAGCCGCCGCAGGAAGTTGGGCAGCTTGAATGCGACGAAGAAGGCATCGGCGACTGGGCTCGCGCCGAGAACGGACGCGATCAGGATGTCGCGCAGAAAGCCGAGAACGCGCGAGCCCATGGTGTAGCCGCCGACCGTCGCGGCCCAGCGGGCGAGTGCCATCGGTTACACGGGTGGCCGGTAGAGGGCCGGCAGATTAGCCGGCCGCGCGGCGGCGCGTCGCATCGCCGGACTGGCGCCAGAGCATTTCGGTCAGGCGGCCCTGCACCTGCGCGATCTGCGCTTCGCGGGAAAGCTTCAGGCCGAAACGGTCCCTCACGTAGAAGACGTCGACGGCGCGGGAGCCCACAGTCGAAATGTGCGCCGAGCCGATCGAGACGCCGCAGGCGCTGAGCGTCCGCGTGATGTCGTAGAGGAGCCCTGGGCGATCGCGCGCGCTCACCTCGATTACGGTGTAGCCGATGCTCGCACCGTTATCGACGAGGACATGGGGCTCGAGCGCGATCGGGGCAGAGCGCGCTGGCAGAGGTGCGGCCACGAAGGCCGCCTCATCCGCGCGTTCGGCACCCGCGTCATCTTGGGAGAGCGCGCGCACCACGCTTTGCTCGAGCCGCTCCAGGCGCTCTTCGTCGCGGATCGCGCCGCCGCCTGCGGCCTGAATCCAGATCGTGTCGATGGCCATCCCGTCACTGGTGGTAAAGACGCGGGCGTCGATGATGTTCGCACCCGAATTGGCCATTGCGCCGGCAATGGCGGCGAACAGGCCGATGTAATCGGGCGTGTAGAGCGTCATCTCCGTCGCTTCCCTGGTCTGATCGATGCGGGTCTCGACCAGGGGCCCCCTGTCCCCGCCTTGCACGAGGCGGGCGTGGCGTTCCTGCATCGCGCTGTCGGTGGAGAGCCAATAGTTCTCGGGAAGTCTGGCCTCGAATTGCGCGACCTCTGCCTCGGTCCAGTCCGATAGGCGGGCATGCAGAGCCTGCCGGGCATTCGTCACGCGCGCCTCCCGGTCCTCGGCCTCGCGGCCGCCGGCCAGCACCGCCTCGGCCCGGTGGTAGAGCATGCGCAGGAGCGAGCCTTTCCACGCCGTCATGCGCCCCGGCCCAACGGCGGTGATGTCGGCGGCGGTCAGCACCAGCAGGAGCCGCAGGCGCTCGAGCGAGCGGACCCGGCCGACGAAATCGTCAATGGTGCGCGGATCGTTGGGGTCGCGTTTGAACGCGGTCATGCTGAACAGGAGATGCCAGCGGACGAGCCAGGCGACGGTCTCGACCTCATCCGGTGTGAATTGTAGCCGGTTGGCGACCTCGCGTGCGATCTCGGCGCCGATCTCCGAATGGTCGCCGCCCCGTCCCTTCGCGACATCGTGCAGGAGAAGCGCGAGATAGAGCACATCGCGCATCCGCAATTGGTGAATCAGGGTGCTGGCGAGCGGCAGCTCGTCGGCATGGTCGCCTCTTTCGATCGCGGCGAGCACGCCGATGGCCCGAATACTGTGCTCGTCGACCGTATAGACGTGATACAGATCGAGTTGGGTCTGCGCGACGACGCGGCCGAAGTCCGGCAGAAACTGCCCCATCACGCCGGCCTCGTTCATCATCCGAAGAATCTTTTCGGGATCGCGCCTGTCGGTGAGGATCGCGCGGAAGGCGCGGTTGGCCTCGGGGTCGTCGCGCACCTCGGCGGTGATCAGACCGTGGCCCTGGTGGATCAAGCGCGCAGTGGCGGGATGGATGTCGCGGCCTTCGATCTGGGCGCGGCGGAAGATCGTCACGAGACGCACCGGGCGCTCCATGAAGGTGTCCACGCTGACCGCCGCGATGCGTCCACCGGAGACGAACAGCCCGTCGCGGGCAGGGCCCGTCACCGTCCCGGAGCGGTGGACCGGAGCGCTGTGGAGCCGCTCTGCCTCCAGCACCGCGCAGAAGACCCGCGTGAGCTCGCCCACCTCCTTCGCAGCCAGAAAATAGTGCTTCATGAACCGCTCGACGGCGAGATTGCCGCGGCGCGGCCCGTAGCCCATGCGCGCTGCGATCTCGGGTTGCCGGTCGAAGGTGAGGCGATCCTCGGCGCGGTCGCAGACGATGTGGAGGTGCGCCCTAACCCGCCACAAGAAGTCCTCAGCCCGCGCAAAGCGATCGTATTCGTGCTGATTGAGCACGCCGCGCTCCACCAGCTCGCCGAAACGCTCGACACGGAAGAGATACTTGGCGATCCAGAACAGCACGTGGAGGTCGCGCAAGCCACCCTTGCCGTCCTTCACGTTAGGCTCCAGGAGATAACGCGAATCGCCTGCGCGCACGTGTCGCTCATCGCGTTCGCGCATCTTGGCGGCCACGAACTCGGCCTCGGTGCCAGGCACCAGCTCGGCAAGAAATCGATGGCGGAACCCGTCATAGAGCGCCTGGTCGCCCCACACGCGGCGCGATTCGAGCACCGCGGTGCGGATCGTCATGTCGTCCCGTGCCCGCCCAAGGCAATCGGCGACCGAACGGGTCGCATGGCCGACCGTGAAGCCGAGGTCCCACATCATGTAGAGCAGATGCTCGATGATCTGCTCGCTGCGGGCGGTGAGCTTGTAGGGGTGCAGGAAGAGGATATCGATATCGGAGTGGGGCGACAGATCGCCCCGGCCGTAGCCGCCGACCGCCAGCAGCGAAAGACGGTTGGCCGTGGTCGGGTTGGGCAGCGGGTAGAGGACCTCGGCCGCCCGATCCAGCAGCACGCGCAGAAGCTGGTCGATCAGAGTGGTCTGGGCTGCAACGATCTCGGCACCCGACGCTCCGGCTTCGAGGCGTCGCCGAAGCGCCTCACGGCCTTGATCGCGGGCGCGCCGCATAACTTCGAGCACGCTCTTCCGGTCGTCGCGACGGAGCCGGTGGATCGCATCTGCAAGAGTCCGTCGGTCGAAGAGGTCCGGCGGAGAGTCAGGTGCGTTCATCGCCGCACGCTCGGGAAGCCGGCCACCCTGGGCCGTCTCTCGCCGCAACGCAAACCGCTCGCCGAGCCGGGTCCCATCGTCTCGCTACTTGCCCCCTATTGCCGGACGCCCGCAAGCTCACAGGGAATTGCGGGGCGCGGGCGGCGCGGTCATGTATAATCCCGGGCGCCGCCGCGATCGCCCCGCCAAACCGATCGCCCGGCGTAGCTTGGCCTTGCGCCGACGTCCGATCATAGCCACTTGTTCGCCACCATGGACCTGCTTGTCGACAAACTAAACTATATTTGGCCGTTTCTCGCGGTGATCACGCCCGTGGTGTTCTTCCACGAGCTTGGCCATTACCTCGTGGCCAGGATCAACGGCGTGCGCGTGGAGGTGTTCGCTGTCGGCTTCGGGCCGGAGCTCGTCGGCATCGACGACCGCCACGGGACACGCTGGAAGCTGTGTGCGCTGCCGCTCGGCGGCTATGTGAAGTTCCACGGCGACGCCGATGTCACCAGCACGTCGGCCAAGGATGACGACGCGCCGCCCCCGCCCGATTCGTTCTTCGCCAAGTCGGTGGGGAAACGCTCGGCCATCGCGTTCGCGGGTCCGTTCGCCAACCTCCTGCTCGCAGCGGCGATCTTCGCCGTCTTCTTCATTGTGGTCGGCCAGCGCTACACGCCGGTGGAGATCGGCACCGTGCGCGCGGGCAGCCCTGCCGCCGTTGCCGGGCTCCAGCCGGGCGACAGACTGGTCGAGCTCAACGGCAGTCGCGTCGAACGCTTCGAGGAGCTGGACTTCACCCTCCTCCAGAGCGTGGGCGAGCCGCTCACGCTCGCAGTCGAACGAAGCGGTGAGTTGCTCGAATTCACGGTCAAGCCGGAGATCATCGAGGTTCTGGACGCCTTCGACCGGCCGCAGCAACTGGGCGATATCGGGGTCCGGCCGTTCACACCAGCTTCTGTCTCGCAGGTGGTGGCGGGCAGCCCGGCTGAGCGGGGCGGCCTCCAGGCCGGCGACAGCATCGTCCGTATCGGCGATGTGGCGATCGAGAGCTTCGACCACCTTCGCACCATCGCGGAGCGGAACGCGGGCGTGCCGCTCACTTTCGTCGTCGAACGGAGCGGCGGCGAGGAGACGCTGACCGTCACCCCGGACGACGCGAACGGGACGGGGCGGATCGGTGTCTACCCCGAGCAGCAGACGGCGTTCCGCAATCTTGGAGTCGGTGAGTCAATTTGGGCAGGGGTCGAACACACGTATGCGCTCGCCGCCGCCAACTTGCGTGCAATCGGGCAGATGATCGCCGGCACCCGCTCCACCGAGCAATTGAGCGGTCCCGTCGGCATCGCCGTCATGTCGCGGAGCGTGCTCGAGCGCGGCGTCTCTGGGTTCATCGAGTTCGCAGCGTTGATTTCCATCGCCCTCGGCCTGATCAATCTGTTTCCGATCCCGCCGCTCGACGGCGGCCACCTGCTATACAACGGCATCGAAGCCCTGTTCCGGCGCCCGCTGAACGCACGGCTTCAGCAGATCGGCGCGACGGTGGGGCTAACGCTCGTTATCGCATTGATGGTATGGGTGACGACGAAGGACATCATCGGCCTGACCTCATGACCCAGCGAGCGAAGCAGATGCGCGGAGCGACAGCGGCGGGTGCAAGGGGCCGGACGCGACACGTCGTCTGGCTGGCAGCGGTCATCCTCGGCCTGTGGATGGGTGCTGCCACGGCGCAGGAATGGTTGATCGAATCCGTGCTCGTCGAGGGCAACGAGCGTATCGAAGCGGACACTGTGCGGTCCTACATGGCGGTGGGCCCTGGCGATGCGTTCGATGCCGACGCGCTCAACGAGTCCCTCAAGAGTCTTTTCGAAAGCGGCCTGTTCGCCGATGTGGCTATCCGGCGGGAGGGAGACGCCCTCATCGTCAGCGTGGTCGAGAACCCGATCATCAATCGCGTGCTCTTCGAAGGTAACGACGCGATCGAGGACGACGATCTGGAGTCGGAGATTCAGCTCCAACCGAGGGTGGTCTACACTCGGCCGCGGGTGCAGTCGGACCTGCAGCGGTTGACCGATATCTACCGGCGTAGCGGTCGCTTCGCCGCCACCATCGAGCCCAAGGTCATCCAGCTCCCGCAAAACCGGGTCGACCTCGTCTTCGAAGTGAATGAAGGCCCGGTTACAGGAATCCGGCGGATCAACTTCATCGGCAACGCCCACTTCAGCGACAGCGCTCTCAGAGACGTCATCCAGACCCGAGAAAGCGCGTGGTATCGCTTCGCCACGACCGCCGATAACTACGATCCCGACCGGCTGACCTTCGACCGAGAACTGCTCCGCCGGTTTTATCTCGCCAACGGCTACGTCGACTTTCGCGTCGTCTCAGCGGTCGCCGAGCTCACGCCCGACCGCAGCGATTTCATCGTCACCTTCTCGTTGGAGGAAGGAGATCGCTATCAAGTGGCCGCCATCGATATCGAAAGCCAGCTGCGGGATCTGGCGCCGGATGAGCTATTCCCCATCGTCGAGATCGAAACGGGTGATTGGTATGACGCGGAGCAAGTCGAGGAGACGCTGGTCGCGCTCACCGAGGTCGTCGGCAGCCGCGGTTACGCGTTCGTCGACGTCCAGCCCCGCATCGAGCGAGACCGGGAGGCGACAACCGTCGACGTCACCTTCGAGATCGACGAGGGCCCGCGGGTCTATGTCGAGCGTATCGACATCGTGGGCAACGTCCGCACCCTCGACGAGGTGATCCGCCGCGAGTTCCGGTTGGTGGAAGGCGATGCCTTCAGCTCGGCCCTGATCCGCCGCTCGCGACAGCGCATCATGAACCTCGGCTTCTTCGACAAGGTCGACATCAGCACCAGCGAGGGCTCGGCGCCGGACCGCTCGATCCTCACGGTAGAGGTCAGCGAGGTCCCCACGGGCGAGATCAGCTTTGGCGCCGGCGTCTCATCGGCTGAAGGCGTGCTCGGCGACATTGCCATCCGTGAGCGCAATCTTCTCGGCCGAGGACAGGACCTCAGGCTCGGGCTCACGGCCTCGGATAGCCGCCAGGAGATCGACCTGAGTTTCACCGAGCCCTATTTCATGGACCGGGACGTCGCGGCGGGATTCGACGTTTTTCGTCGGACTGCCGATCTACAAGACGAGAGCTCTTTCGATCGCGAAACCGTCGGTCTCTCGTTGCGCTTAGGCTATCCATTGTCCGAGCGGTTGCGGCATTCTGTCGCCTACACGTTCAAGAACGATGAAGTCAGCGATGTCTCGCCGACCACGTCGCGATTTATCCGTGAGCAGGAAGGCGAGACGACGACCTCGGCCATCTCGCACCGGCTGACTTACGATCTGCGCGACAGCATCATCGACCCGACCGAAGGGTATGTTGTCCGCTTCGGGCAAGAGCTCGCCGGGCTTGGCGGCGACAACCGATACATCAAGCATACCCTTCGCTACGGCCACTACTTTTCGATAGCCGATGGATGGATCCTGAGCGGGTTGCTTCGTAGCGGCTATATCGCCGGCCTCGACGACGACGTGGGTATTGTCGACCGGTTCTTCCTCGGTGGCCGAAGTCTGCGGGGCTTCGAGCCTAGTGGCGTGGGCCCGCGCGATGCCGAGACCGACGATTCGCTCGGCGGCAATCTCTTCTATTCGGTGACGGGCGAGCTGAGTTTCCCGCTGGGGCTGGCCGAAGAGCTCGACCTGCGGGGCGCGACCTTCACCGATATCGGCAGTCTCACCGAGATCGACGTTTCTGGACCGGAACTCCTGGACGAGGCCTCGCCGCGGCTTTCGGTTGGTGTGGGGCTAAAATTCCGTTCACCGATCGGCCCAATTCGGTTGGACTTCTCACGAGCCCTCATCAAAGAAGACTTCGACCGGACCGAGAACTTCCGCTTCAGTTTCGGAACGAGGTTCTAGAAATGCAGGGATTGAGCCGGATCTGGCTTGTCTTCGCGCTGGCCGTTGCCTGCGGGGTGGGCGGTAATACGAGAGCGTGGGCAGACGAGCATGGGACGCGTGTCGCGGTTATCGAGATGGCACGGATTCTCGGCGAAGCGACGGCGATTCACTCGATCCGGACCCAGGGCGAGGCGCAGCGCAAGACTTATGCCGAAGATACGCAGCGAGAGTCGGTGCGGCTGCGTGGCGTGCGCGACGAGCTCCAACAGCAGGCGACGCTGCTAACGCCCGCGGTGCTGGAGGAGCGCCAGCGCACCTTCAACGCCGAAGTCGCGGCAGCCGACCAGAGGGCGAAAGCGCGTGGCGAAATCCTACAGCGCGCCGTGGCTAATGGCGAAATTCGTTTTCGCGAAGTCCTGGGTATTGTTGTCGAAGAGATCGCGACCGAGCAGGGAATTGAAATCGTGCTGCCGGTTCACGAGGCGATTTTTGCCGTCGCCGAGTTCAATCTGACCGACTTGATAATCGAACGGTTGAACGAGGCGTATCCCGAGATTGCGCTGACGTTCGACGAGAACTGATGCCCGATCCACGCTTTTACGCCGTGGCGGGACCGTTCACGCTGGCCGAAATCGCCGAAGCTGCAGAGGCAGAGCTCGCGGCGGGCGCTGACCCAGCAAGGCGGCTCTCCGACGTGGCACCCCTCAGCCACGCCACATCGCAGCACCTGAGCTTCCTCGTCAATTCAAAATATGTCGACGCATTCGCCGCCTGCCGCGCCGGCGCTTGCATCGCGCCCGCTTCGCTGGCTGACCACGCTCCCGCGGACGTGGCGGTCCTGACCAGCGATAACCCCTACAAGTCCTTCGCGCTGGCCGCCCAGCTGTTTCATCCGATTCCAGTTCCAGAGCCGGGGGTGCACCCTGCGGCGGTGATCGATCCCGCGGCGGTTCTCTGCACCGGATGCCGGGTTGAGGCGGGTGCCGTCATCAGCGCCGGTGCGCGTATCGGAGCCCGCTGCCTCATCGGAGCCAACGTCACCGTGGGTCCCGCTGTCGAGATCGGTGATGACACGAGGATCGGCGCTGGCGCCTCTCTCAGCCACTGTTTGATCGGCGCCCGGGTGGCGATCTTCCCCGGCGTCCGCATCGGCCAGGAGGGATTCGGCTTCGCGATCGATCGGGGCGGCCACGTGAAGATACCGCAGCTCGGCCGTGTCCTGATCGAGGACGACGTCGAAATCGGTGCCAACACCACCATCGACCGCGGATCCGGCCCGGACACGGTGATCGCCCAAGGATGCCGGATCGACAATCTGGTGCAAATCGCCCACAACGTCCGCGTCGGGCGGGGCAGCGTGATTGCGGCCCAAAGCGCGCTCGCCGGCAGCGCGAGGGTCGGTGAATTCGTTCAGATCGCGGGCCAAGTGGGCGTTGCGGATCACCGCACGATCGGCGACGGCGTCCGGCTCGCAGGCCAGACGGGCGTGACCCGCGATATCGAGCCGGGCGGGACCTACGGCGGCACGCCCGCCGTGCCGATCCGACAATGGCACCGCCAAAGCGCGCATCTGGCGCGGCTGGCAACAGGCAAGGTGGCCCCGGAATGAACGAAACGGCACCCATGCCAACAGTGGAACGCATGGACATCGAGGATATCCTCCAAGCGATCCCCCACCGATACCCGTTCCTCATGATCGATCGCATGGTCGACGTGATCCCCGACGTGAGCGCAATCGGCATCAAGAACGTGTCGATCAACGAATCGTACTTCCACGGGCACTTTCCGCGTATGCCGGTCATGCCGGGCGTGCTGATCATCGAATCGATGGCGCAAAGCGCGGCCGTGCTGGTGGTCGCAACCCTCGGCCCTGCCATGGCCGGCAAGCTCGTGTACTTCATGTCGGTCGAGAACTGCCGTTTCCGCCGGCCCGTGGTGCCGGGCGATCAGCTCTTCATTCACGTCACCAAGAAGCACCGCCGCCGGAACGTGTGGAAGTTCGAGGCCAGAGCCGAAGTTGAGGGCGAGGCGGTGGCGGAGGCCACATATTCGGCGATGATCCTGGAAGACACCTGACGTGGCGGACATCCACCCGACAGCCATTATAGAGCCGGGCGCGGAACTCGGCGACGGCGTCAGCATCGGCCCCTACTGCATCGTAGGGCCCAACGTCGTCCTCGGCGACGAGGTGCGGCTGGTCTCTCACGCGATCGTCACCGGGCGCACGACGGTCGGCCCACGCACCAGCATCTATCCCTTCGCTTCCATCGGCCACCCGCCACAGGATACCAAGTACCGAGGTGAGCCCTCGCGTCTCGAGATCGGCCACGACAATGTCATCCGCGAGCACGTGACCATGAATCCGGGCACGCCCCACGGCCGCATGCTGACACGCGTCGGCGACAACTGCCTGTTCATGATCGCGACCCATGTCGCTCACGACTGCATCGTCGGCGACCACGTCGTCATGGCCAACAACGCGACGCTGGGCGGCCACGTAGCGGTGGACGACTGGGCCATTATCGGTGGCCTCGCGGGTATTCATCAATTCGTCCGCATCGGGCGCCACGCGATCGTCGGCGGCATGTCCGGGGTCGAGCACGACATCATTCCTTATGGCTCGGCCATGGGCGACCGCGCGCGCCTGACCGGGCTCAACCTGGTCGGGCTCAAGCGCCGTGGCTTCAGCCGCGACATCGTCCACGATCTCAGGCGGGCTTTCCGGCTGCTCTTCGCGCAGGAAGGGACCATGACCGAGCGTCTCGCGGACGTCACCGAGCTGTTCCAGGACAACGAGCCGGTCATGGATATCGTCGACTTCATGCGGGTCGACCGCGAACGCTCGATTTGCCAGCCACGGGATGATGGCGGCGAGTAGCCTAGGAATTATTGCCGGCGGCGGGCCGCTGCCGAGCCTCATCGCGCGGGCGTGCAGGGGCGAAGGCCGCGAAGTCCTGGTCATTGCCTTCGAGGGCGAGACGGACCCGGAGACGTGCGTTGGCGTCCCCCACCGTTGGCTCGGGCTCGGTGCGGTCGGCGCCTTGCTCAAGTCGCTGAGGCAAGCGAGTTGCCGCGAGGTTGTGCTTGCCGGCTCGATCCGCCGGCCCTCCCTCTCCTCTCTCAAGGTCGACCTGCGCGGCATGCGCCTCATGGGGCGTATCGCGCGCGCAAAGACCAAGGGCGACGATGCGCTCCTCTCCCTCGTGATTGCCGAGCTTGAAGACGAGGGCTTCACCGTCGTCGGCGCCGACGACCTGATTGCAACGCTCTGCGCGCCCGCCAGCGTGATTGGCCAGCGTGCTCCCGACGAAGACGCCGAACGCGACATCGCCGTCGGCATCGAGGCTGCGCGCGCCCTCGGCGCGCAGGACATCGGGCAGGCCGTGGTCGTACAGGCGGGCCGCGTCCTCGGCGTCGAAGGCGTCGAAGGGACGGACGGGCTGATCGAACGCTGCGCTGCGCTGCAGGAGGCGGGGCCCGGCGCCGTGCTGGTCAAGATGAAAAAGCCCGGTCAGGAGCGTCGGGCCGACCTGCCGACGATCGGAGCGGACACGATCGAGAGGCTTGCCGAAGCCGGTTTCAGGGGGGTCGCGGTCGAAGCCGGCGAGACGCTGATCCTGGAGCGCGATCGGGCGGTCGCGCGCGCCGACGAGCATGGCGTGTTCTTGGTCGGCGTGAGCTGACGGGCGGAATGGAGCGCGACGCGCCGCTGATCTTCCTGATCGCGGGCGAGCCGTCCGGCGACCTCATCGCTTCCCGCCTGATGGAAGCGCTCAGGCGGCACACGGGCGATCGAGTCCGTTTCGCCGGCATCGGCGGCCCTCTCATGGCCGAGCAGGGGCTGGAGAGCCTGTTTCCCTACTCCGAGCTGTCGTTGATGGGACTTCTAGAAATCGTCCCCCACGTGCCACGGATTCTCGGGCGCATTCGGGCCACGGCGCGCACGGCCCGCCGGTTGCGGCCGGCGGCCTTTGTCTCGGTCGACGTGCCGGGATTTTCGCTCCGGGTCGCGCCAAAGCTGAAGGGGGCAGGTTTTCCCCTGATCCACTACGTGGCGCCAACCGTTTGGGCCTATCGGCCGGGGCGCGCGGCCGAGATCGCGCGTTATCTCGACCACGTGCTCTGCCTGTTCCCGTTTGAGCCGTCCTATTTTGAGGCCGTGGGCCTGGATGCCAGCTTCGTCGGCCATCCGCTGGTCCAGGAGCCCATCGAGAGCGCCGACGGGCCGGACTTCCGCAAGCGACATGGCTTGGCATCCGACCAGCCGGTGCTTGCCGTCCTGCCGGGCAGCCGGGCGAGCGAGCTGCGCCGGCACGAGCCGGTATTCGCGGAGACCGTGCGCACTCTCGGCCGGCGCATAGACGGTCTCCACATCCTCGTGCCGACGCTGCCGCAGAACCGCGCAGTCGTAACCGCCAAGACCGCGTCATGGGCCGCACCCGTGACCGTGGTGGAGGGCAAGGCCGAGAAATACGCCGCCTTCGCCGCGAGCGACGCGGCGCTCACGGTCTCCGGCATGGCGACGCTGGAGCTCGCGCTCGCGGCCGTTCCCATGATCGTCTGCTACCGGGCGAATCCGCTCACCGCGGCGATCGCACAGCGCATCCTCCTGGTGGATCACATCGCGATGCCCAACATCATCGCCAATCGCCGCGCGGCGCCGGAATTCGTGCAGCGCAAATGCTCTCCGCGGCGTCTGGTTCCCGCGGTCGAGGAGCTATTGCGTGATGCCGAGCTTCGGTGCGAGCAGATCGAGAGCTTTCGCGAGATCGCTGCCCGGCTCGGGCGCGGCGGAACGCCACCGAGCGAGCGTGCCGCCGAGGTCGTCCTGAACCTGATCGAAGCCGGCGCGGGGCACCGGCAGAGCCACACCGCAACCTGACGCCCGCAATGGCACTTTCTCTCGTCCTCATCCTCATCGCCGGCATCAATTTCAGTCTGCTGATCCCGGTCAACAAGATTGCGGGCGACGCCGGCTTCCCCAATTTCGCCTACGTGTTTTGGTACGCACTCGGCGCTGGATTAGTTCTTCTGGGACCGGCAATCGCCCGGCGCGAGCTACCGCAACTCACCTGGCCCCACATCAGGCTCTATTTCGTGAGCGCCGCCCTGGGCTTCGCCTTTCCCTTCGCGCTGCTCGCCTTTGTCGTGACCAAGCTGCCCTCCGGCGTCACCGTGCTACTTCTTACGCTGACCCCGGTCTTCACCTATGCGCTCGCGGTTGTTTTCCGGCTCGATCGCTTTCGCCTGATCAGTGCGGCGGGCCTGCTGACAGCCGTCGCAGGTGTCCTTTTAATCGTCATTCCGGGGGAAAGCCTGCCTGCACCCAACATGGCAGTGTGGTTCGTCATCGCGCTGTTGATTCCCTTCGGGTTCGGCGCACTCAACGTGTTCGTCGAGCGCTTCCGTCCGCCTGAGTCATCTTCGCTCGGCCTTGCGATCGGCAACCTCTTCGCTGGCGCGCTGCTTCTTGTCCCCTTCTTGCCGGCAACCGGGCAGCTCTACCTCTTCCCCGGGCCGGACCTGGACGGCGACCTCTCGCTCGTCGCCGCGGTCGTCATCAACGCCATCATGTGGCCGATGTTCTACGTGATCGTGCGCCGCGCCGGGGCCTCGCTCTTTTCCGTCATGAACATCATCGGCGTGGTCGGCGGCATCGGATGGGGCATTCTCTTCTTCGGCGAGACCCATTCGACCTACGTGTGGGGAGCGGCGGCGCTGATGCTCGCCGCCTTCGTCATGATGGTGATCGGATCGGTTCTGTCTCGCCGGCGCACCATCCGCGCCGAGTGAGCGCCTGCCGCCGGGCCTCGGTCGCCGTCTCGTCGACAGCAAGCGGGCCGCCACAGCCCGGCTCCGAAAGAACGACGCCGTAGGCGTTCAGCGCGCGGTCGCGCGTTTCCCAACCCTCGGCCACGTCGTGCAGCACGCGCTCAACATCCCGCGTCAACGGATCGCCATAACCGGCTCCGCCTCCTTCCACCGCCCGCAGCCACTCGCCGGACTCGAGAGTGAACTGCACGAAATTGGGAAGCACGGTCTCCCGGCCGTCGCGGTCGAGCTTGGCAGTGCGGCCCGCCGTCGCATCGGCGCCCCCGCACACACCGCGCGGTGCAACATGGTGACCGTCCGACGGAATGACTGCGGTAAGGGAGCCGTGCGTCGGGCCATAGACGACCTCCGTTGCCGGCGCCCCACGCCGACGCCCCGCGCCGCCGCTGCCGGCGACGATGCGCGCCGAGTCCACGGCGATCGGGTAGCGGCTCTCCACCAACTCGACGCTATCCAGGTGAACGAGGCCCGCCGCCGTCGGCAGGCAATAGGTCAGCCACCCGTCGGCACCGGGGGCGGCAGGGCCGCCGCCGACCCCGAGGAACAGTTGATTGACGAAGGGGGCATCGCCCCGGCGGGCATCGGTGCCGGAGATCACGGCCATCGCCCCGCCCATGCTTGCCGAGCCCTCGGCGAGACCCCTCCCCTCGCCGAGACGCGCGAAGCCGCTGTGAATGGCGTAGATGAGGCGCTCGGCCACATTCGTGGTCGAAACCGAGCAACTATGGGGGAAGGCCGGGCGCCCGACCGCGCAGCCGTCTCGCATCAGCACCTCGACGCGGCGAAACGCGCCCTCGTTGCGCGGCACGTCGTCGTCGAGGCAGTTGAAGATCGCCGTGAAGACGTGCGCGAGGCAGCAGGCCTCCGTCTGGTTCAGGCCGCAATCGACACAATCGATGTTGTCGCGCAGATCGACCGTGATCTTGGCTGCGCTCGGGTCCACCTCGATTCCGACCCTGACCGGAATGCCGTCGGGCAAGATAGGGTCCACCGGATCGTGCGCGCTTTCCGAGACCAGCGACGCGCCCGGCAGCCCCGCGATCGCCCGTGCCATGCGCTGCTCGGAGTAGTCCAGCCAGTCTTCGACGGAGGCCGCAACAGCCTCGGCTCCAAGCGTCCTGCACAGCTCCTTGAGGCGCCGCTCGCCAATCCGCGCGGCGCCGATCAGCGCGAGAAAGTCGCCGCGCCACTGTGCCGGCACCCGGATGCGACGTTCGCACATGCGGACGATATCGTCGTTGATCGTGCCCCCGCGCTCCACGAGGACGCAGGGGAAGATGAGCGCGCCCTCCTCGTACACATCGCGCGCGAAGGCGTGATAAGTGGTGGGGGCGCTATTGCCAATATCGGCCTGATGCGCCTTGGCGCAGGCGGTGAACACGTGCACCCCGTCGATGAAAACCGGCACCAGAATGGCGTGATCGGCCGCATGGGTATTGCCGAGGTACGGATCGTTGTGGAGGAAGGCATCGCCTTCCCGCAGGTCCGGATGAAGAGTACGCATCGAACGGGTCTGCAGGTGGCACCCGAGCACGTGCACGGGCAGGCCTTCGGCGGCGGCGATCAGCCGATCGTCATGGGTCAGGAGGGCGCAGGAGAAATCCTTGGCGGCGGCGATGACGCTGGAGCGCGCCGAGCGCAGCAGCGCATTCGACATCTCGCGCACGATGGCGTCGAAACGGCGCGCGAGGATGGGCGTGGCGACCGGATTCCGTATCATCGCGGTCGGCCTGTGGCGGGGCAAAGCCCCCTGTAACGTCCGACGGCGCGGCCTGACGAGGCGGGCCGCGCGCCGTTGGCGAACGGCTTCAGATCAGCTCGATGCTGGTTGCCTGCGGCCCGCGCGGGCCTTGCGTGATCTCCAGCCGCACGCGCTGCTGAGGCTCCAGATCGTCGAGACCGGACCGGGCGAGGACCTTGGCATGGACGAAGACGTCCTGCCCGCCGCTGTCCGGCGTCACGAAGCCGTAGCTCTTGCCGACGTTGTAGAACTTGACCGTGCCCTCGATCTCCTCGGTCGGGCCCATGGGCTCGTTGTAGCGCCGGGCCTGGAAGCCTCCGGGGCCGGGGCGGCGCGGTCGGTCGCCCCGCGGGGGCATGACGGTCGCGGTCGAAGTGTCGACATTGAGGATTTGCGAAACCTGGGGGCCCTTTTGCCCTTGCACGACCTCGCAGCTGACGGTGGCCCCCTGGGGCAGCGTGTCGAAGCCCGCCCGCTCGACCGCAGAGACGTGGCAGAAGACGTCTGGCGAGCCGTCGTCGGGTACGAGGAAGCCGAACCCCTTGGTCGGGTTGAACCACTTGACCTGGGCCGTGATTGAGCCGCCTTCGCTGGGCGGCGAACCGATGTCTGACATGATGGACCAACTTATTTTCTGTGGGACGGGCGCTTCGGCGGGTTGCCCCGCTTCGTTTAGATGACCCATCATAGCGGCTTCCGCGCCGCCTCCCCATCCGATTCTGCGTATTTCGAACGGTTCAGTGCGAATTTCTCATGGGGCGATTTCAGCCCCCGAACGCAACACATTGACGGCAAGGCCCGCACCGCCTTACCGTCCGCATCGAACCGCGCAACGCCGCCAGGGAGGCTGCAACCATGTCGGAATCGAAGGGAATCGCCTATTGCCACGGACAATACATGCCGATCGAGGAGGCATCGATACCCATCCTCGACCCGGCCTTCCACAAGAGCGACGTGGTGTTCGACGCGGTCACGGTGTGTGACGACGCGTTCTTCCGCCTCGACGATCACATGGACCGCTTCTACGCCTCGTGTGAGCACGTCCGGCTCACGCCGCCCATGTCCGATGCGCAGATCAGGAGCGTCATGGCGCAATGCGTCCACCGCGCGGGCCTCTCGGACTCGATTGTCTACGTGCTCTGCACGCGCGGACGCTACGCCGGCGGCGCCGCCTTTGGCGACCCGCGCACCGCCGAGAACGAGCTGATCGCCTACGCGGTGCCCTTCTACACCATCGTCGCCGAGCCGAAGATGAAGTCAGGCGCCCACCTCTGGATCGCCCAGACCCGCCGCGCGCCTGACGCCGCCATCAACCAGAAGTGCAAGAACTTCAACCGGATGGATCTTACCGCGGCCCACTTCGAGGCGCTCGACGCCGGCGCGGACCAGCCCGTGCTGCTTTCGACCGACGGCTATGTCACCGAAGGACCCGGCTTCAACGTCTGGATCATCCGGGACGGCAAGGCGCTCACTCCCGGCGACAACCTGCTGGAGGGGATCACCCGCAAGACCGTGTTCGATCTCTGCCAGGACATCGGACTGGAAGCCGAGGCGACCGACCTTCGGCCCGAAGAGCTGGAGGAAGCCGGCGAGGCCTTCATCTCGTCCTCGGCCGGCGGAGTCGTCCCGGTCGTCCGCGTCAACGACAAGCCCATCGGCAACGGTGCGCCGGGCATCACCACCGGGCGGCTCTCCGACCTCTACTGGGCCAAGCGCGCAGACGGCTGGCATTCGACGCCGGTGGCCGACCTGCTGGAGTCCGAAGAAGAGCAGGCCGCGAGCGCCTAGCAGGCTTTATCGCTCACGGCAGCCGGCCTTTGGCCGGCGCCTGCGCGGGCGCGCCGCAGAGCGGCGGGCCGCGGTCGCGGCCTGTCGCGAGTCCGTCGATGACGGACTCGCTCTAAGCCAGGGCGCCGAGGCGCTCCAGCGAGGCCGGGGCGACGGAGAAGATTTCGCCCCAGCCGGCGATACGGCTCGGGTCGACGCCGGCAAGCGCGAGCGTCCCCCACAGCGCTGCCGCCACGCTGTCGTAGACAGGCCGGCCGCATTCCGCCTCCAGCGCCTGGGCGTGGGGCGCGCCCTTCAAGTTGGTGCAGACCGCAGCGATCGCCTCGGGCCCCGCGCCCACCACCTCGCGGATCATGCCCTCGGTCGTCGCAGGCGGGATGGATGCGTAGCCGAAGGTATCGTCGCTGTCGAGGTGACGCTCGGCCACGCACTCGAAGCCCTCGCGCCCGTAGGTCTCGACGATGGCCTCCTGCAGTGCGTCCTCGAACGGCGTGACCAGGGCGAAGCGCTTGACTCCCCGGCTGCGGAAAAGCTCGGCCAGCGCCAACGTCGCGCTCGTCGCCGGAATGCCGGTCTCTCGTGCGATCGCCTCGCAGAGCCGGCGGTCGAAGTCGGGGCCGAGCCAACTGCCGGCGGTGCCGTTCCAGCAAATTGCGTGGACGCGGGCGTCGGCCAGCATGCGCGCAGCGGCGAGCATGGGCTCGTCGCCGAACTGGGCCGCCGAGTCCTCGCCGAGCGAGATTTGGGACACCCGCACTCGGCTGAAATGCGCCGTCACGTCGGGCAGGTCCGCAAGCAAGGCGTAGGTCACGGGCTCCAACACCGTGTTGAGTGACGGCGTGATCATGCCGAGGCGCGTGTGATTGCTCATGGACTTCTCCGTTCCGGCGCTACGGCGAGCCGACGCTGGCGTTGGGGGACATGACGTGGGCGGCGCCGGTCGCGGTGCCGCTCTCCGGCTCCCAGACCACCGCGTTGGGGCAGGCGTAGGCGGACGGATGCACGCCGTGCGGCCGTACCGCGAGCGGGAACCGGGCCTCGAGCGAGGCCAGCGTCTCCGCCGATAACCGGGTATCCGCCTCGACGAGGTCGCTGCCATCCACATTGATGCGCGGGCGATGTGCGGCGTCGTCCAGGCTCATGCCGAAGTCCACGAGGAAAGAGAGCAGCTGTGCGACGGCAGGGAGGATGCGGCGGCCGCCGGAGGCGCCGAGCGCCGCACGCCTGCCGTCCGCGAACTCGACGATCGTCGGGCACATGTTGGAAAGCGGCCGCTTGCCGGGTGCGATGGAGTTAGGGCCACCCGGTCGGGGGTCGAACCACATGATCCCGTTGTTCATCAGGATCCCGGTCTCAGGCAGCATCACCTTGGCGCCGAAGGGCGAGAGCAGGGTCTGGGTCAGCGCGACGACGGTGCCGTCCCGGTCGGCCGCGCCGAGATGGCTGGTGCAGGACGCGCGCTCGGCATCGGTGCCCGCGCCCATGCCCCGAAGCCGCTCAGCGTAGGCCGCCTGTAGCGCCTCGGCGTATGCCACGTAGGCGGCGCCGCCGGGGAGTGCCGCGCCCGGATCGAGTGAGGTCGTGAGACGGTCCAGCACGTCCACCAGCGTCGGCCCTGCGGTCAACCCCGGTGCCGTCCCGACCCAAGCATCGCGGTAGCTGGTCTCGGGCGCCTCCTCGATGGTGGCCTCGTAGTTCGCGAGATCAGCGGCGGAGAGACGCCCGCCGAGCGCCGCCATGTCGGCACTGATGGCCTGCGCGATTTCACCCGTGTAGAAGTCGGCGGGCCCGGCCTCGGCGAGCCGGCGCAGGGTCTCAGCAAGCCGACCCAGCCGGATGCGCGGCGCGTCCCCGGTCCAGGGCGCGGCCAGCGGAAATCCGTCCGCCAGATACGCGGCGTCGCAGCCGGTGTCCTGCGCAAGCTCCGGCGCCGACGCTGCGATCGCGACGGTGGCGTGCCAGTCCACTTCCATGCCCCGCTCCGCCAGCGCGCACGCGGGCGCCACCAGGTCGGCCCAATCCCACGTGCCGAAGCGCTCATTCGCCAACCCGAGGCCCGCGACCTGACCCGGCACCGCCACCGCGAACGGGCCGCGCGTGTTGCGGTCCTCCAGCACCGCCGGCCAACCGAACAGGTCGGCGCCCGCTTCGCCGGTAAGCGGATAGTCCGCCGGGTCCAGAGTGCCCGGCGCCACCATTCCGAAGGAGACGGCTTGGGTCCGGGCCTCACCTGCGGGGCGGACGAGCAGGTACCCGCCGCCGCCGAGCCCGCTCATCCAAGGCTCGACCGTAGCCAGCGCAAGGCTCGCGGCGATGGCGGCGTCGACCGCATTGCCGCCGTCGGCCAGCACCCGCGCACCAACCTCCGATGCGGCCTGGTGCTGGGTCGCGACCACGCCGCCGCGGCTCGTCACGGCCGGCTTGCGCACGAGCCAGCGTTCCGGCCTCTCCGTCATCGCTTCAACTCGCAGTCCCTCGGGCCGAGCGCCGGGTGCGCTACACGCTCTGCCAATCCGCGCTCTTCTCCACCGCATCCGCGACCTTGAGCACGGTGAGGTCGTCGAAGTGGCGGCCGACGACCTGGAAGCCGATGGGCAGGTCGTCGCTCACGCCGCAGGGCACGCTGATCGCGGGATGGCCGGTCAGGTTGAACTGCGGCGTGTTGTTGATCATGCCGAGCGCGCGCGACATGTACTCTCCAAAGTCGGCATCCAGGCTCGGGATCGGCGCGGCCAGGTGCGGGATGGTGGGCAGCACCAGCACGTCCACGTCGGCGAGCGCCTTGTCGTAGGCTGCGGTCAGCCGCCCGCGCTGGTTCTGCGCCTTCGCGTAATAGGTGCCGTGGTAGTAGCGCTTGAGGTACCCGCCCAGCAGCAGCACGTTCTTCACGGTATGCGGATAGTCGTTCTGGCGGGTCTTCGCGGCCCGCGACGCATGCTCCAGGAACTGCGTGTCGTAATAGCCGAACCAGCCGGTGCCGACCCCGGCATTCTTCAGCATGAACTCGGTTGCGCCCTCGGCCGCAATCGCGAACCAGAGCCTGAGCCCGTGGTAGTGCTCGGGCACCGAGACCTCGGTGACCTGGGCGCCCCGCTCCTCCAGCCAGCGCACCGTGGCGCGGACCGCATCGTCCACCGCCGGTACGCTCCCCGGCAGGCCGAACTCGGGCCAGGTCTCCTCGGTCTGGCCGAAGCCCTCGGTGAGCACGCCGATCCGCACGCCTTCGCAGCCCGCGCCGATCGCCGGCATGTAGTCCTGCACGTAATCGGCCGGGATCACGCCCCGCTGGCGCGGATCGAGTGGGTCGGGGCCGGCGAGGACCGAGAGCATGCGGGCGCAGTTCTCGACGGTGTTCGTCATAGGGCCGATATGATCGAGGGTCATCTCGATCGCGAGGCACCCGGTATAAGGGATGAGGCCGTAGGTCGCCTTGAGGCCGACCACGCCGCACCAGGACGCGGGGATGCGGATCGAGCCGCCCTGATCGCCGCCGATCGCCATCGCCACGTCGCCAGCGGCCACCGCCGCGGCACTCCCCTTGGACGAGCCGCCGGGCGCATGGGTGGGCTTGCGCGGATTGCGCACGGGCCCGTAGCCGCTGGTGTGGCCGCCGCCCGAGAAGGAGAAGTCGGCGCAGGCCGTCTTGCCGACGATGGTGGCGCCTGCGTCGAGCATGCGGGTCACGATGGTGGCGTCAATGGTGGGCACGTAGCCTTCGAGGGCGCGCGAGCCGTTCATCATCGGCACGCCGGCGAGCGAGACCACGTCCTTGACGCCGATCTCCTCGCCCGCGAGCGGCCCTGAGTCCGCACCCTTGACCTCGGCCCGCCAATACCAGGCGTTGTAGGGGTTCTCGTCCGGGTGCGGCCGGTAGCCGGAGGTGCGCGGATAGGTGACGGCTGGCCGCTCCTCCGGCATGTCGTCGATATGGCGCAGGCTCGCGATGGCGCCCCGCATGGCCTCCCGCTGGTTCGTCACATCCTCCAGCGTCATGTCGAGCATGAAGTCCTGGGCGACGGCGGCGAGCTGGTTGACGGAGGGAAGTTCCGGACCGCGGGACATGGGGGCCTCGTTCGTGTCTGTGGGATAAGTGCGATCGATCCTAGGCCTACCAACCATCGGCGACAACGACGCGCGCGGTGCCGATCCCCGTGGCCGGGGGCCAAGGCCGCGGCTACCATGGCGAAGAAACCATGCGGACAAACCTTTCGAATCGGGGCTGAGGGGCGGTGAGTGCCGCGCCGCGGGCCGAGCGCCTGCGCGATCACTTCGTCGGCTGGCAGTGCCGCATACGTGCGGACGCCATGCGCCGCCGCGCCGGTCAGCCGTCGCCGGGGATGCGGCCACAGGTGCTGAGCGCGGCAGGCGAAGAGCTCGCGCCGGCAATGACCACGCTGCTGGTTCGGCGGGAGGCGGAGTCCTTCGCGCCCGAGTTCCGCCACCTGGCGCGGCGCACCCACGACCCGCGCGACCGGCGCGACGCAGCACTGGCCCTGCTGGCCGAGCGCTACTACCAATATGCGCGCGATTTTAGCGACCTGTTGACGGCGACGTTCGCGGCCGCTTCACCGCTTGCCGCCGACCTGGAGCGTGAGGGGCGCTGTGTCTTGGCCTTCGCCCAGGACAGCCAGCGCTACTCGCTGCCCTGCACCGTCCAGAGGCTCGGGCGCGACGACCCGCGTCGCGAGGAGACCTGGTGGCACAACGCGCTGTTCAACTCGCAGTTGCCGCCCGACATCCCGGTCTTGGTCTTCGCGCCCCGTTGGCTGGAGGCAACCGCCAATCCCGATCCGGACGGGGCTCGGTAACGACGGAAATCTCCATTTACGCCCCGTTGAGGTCGGCAATCGGGTGGCGGGGCGACATCTGGAGCACCGCCGGAAGCTCGCGTTCAAACCCGCAGAAGGACCGTGTGAGGTTCCAAAACCCGCGCGGGTTTTGCCGAGGGGCGCACGTTATCACTTTCACATGCAGTTTCAGCAGGCTTACATACTATTATTGATGCAAACTACGCCCTTTTTGTCGAAATCGTGATTTAGAAAACTTGATTTCGGCAAGAACACGCCGTACGACTCGGCTCCTCATTGAGTCGTTTTCGACTTTAGGTTTCCCGCCTTTCCCCAGCAGGAGCCCTCGCAATGAGCACCGAGACATGGAAAACCAGGATTTCCTTAACTCTCGTGGCTGGCCTGTTCGCGCTGGCCGGCGTCTTATCCAACGGGCTCCCCGCCTCGGCGCAGACGCAGGAACCTCCTTGTCCACTCCCTGCCGGCGTGACTGCTCCTGCGGACCCGACTGTGACGGCGCAACAGGTAACAAACGGCAGCGCTGCTTTGGTGGACTTTGCGCTCGCCGTGAGAGAGCGGTCCAGAGAACATTCCCAACAGGCCACGGCCGTCGAAGAGGGGCTCTATATCGGATGCGCAATCAGGCAGGACGATGGGATCTGGCGTTCCGGCAATACCTACATTGTGACCCTGACGCTCGACGGTCGTGTGTTCGTTCACGCAAAGGACATGTCGTTGTCGGGCCGGCTGCTCAACCCGCTGATTTACGGGCAGATTCTTACTGCGTTGGGTGTCTCCCAAGCCGATTTGGTTAACTTGGCGTCTTCTGATCCTGCTGTCGCCGGACGCGCTTACCAAGCCTTCGTTGCCACATTGTCGCAAGAACCGGATGCTCCGTTCGATGCGACCACCCCTATTCCGGGCGTGAGTCCAGGCATACCCGGCGCTTCCGGCTACGCCGCCGTCTATAATTCACCGGAATTGGGGTCTCCAATCGTGCTGCTTGCGGGATTCGATATCAACGCATCTCACTTGATTGATGAAGCAATCGTTCACGAAAATCCGACCGTTACCGCCAGGGACGTGGTGGACCGCGAAACCCTGAAGGCCTTCGTCTCGGCAGCGGGAAATTACTTTCTTGAGATCCTGAGAACTGGCGATCCAGCCGCTGCCGCGAAAGTCAGGATCGCCTTGCGCGATCCGAACGGGCCCTGGCGGCACGGTTCCGTGTATCTCTACGTCTTGGACCTCAACAGCAACATCATCACGTTTCACGCAGCGTTCCCGAACAGATTCGAGAATCGGCCACTGGTGCCGACCGTCCGAGATGCCGTAACCGGAGAGCTCGTTCTGCCGCAAGTCCTCGCTGCGGCGAGACGCAGCTCGGAAGGCGACTTCGTGGAGTATTTCTGGGACGATCCCGCTGACGACAGCGACAGAGCCGACATCCCCAAAGTGGGCTACGCCCGCGAGTTCTCCGGCCAAATATTGGGGCCGGGCGGAAGCGTAATCCGAGACGTTGACTTCATCGTAGGCTCGGGCTTCTACGGGACTGCTCCCGAGGCGGTTGCCGAGGGCGGCAACGCGGTCATCGAGTCGGTTCTGCCCCAGGTGATGCGGGCCATGACCGCGAGCACGGTCGATGCCGTCTCGGGCCGCATCGAGCGGGCAACCTCAGACACTGCGCCGGACGCAGCGTTCAGCTTCGGCGGTGCCTCCACCCTCTCCGATGCCCTGCTGGCCAACGGACATGCGCTGGGCAACGGCACGTTGGATTTCAGCCGGCTGCTGGCGGGCTCGTCCTTCACCATGACGCTCAACGCGGCGGGCAACGGGGGCAGTGGCCTCTTCGGAGACTTGACGTTTTGGGGCAGCGGGGACTACCGCAGCATCGCCGGCGGCAACCCGCAGTCCGTCGACTACGACGGCAGCGTGGTGAGCGCCAACCTGGGGATCGATACAAAGCTGGGTGACGACATGCTGGCGGGCCTGGCGGTGTCGCAGGCGCGAGGGACGGTGGATTACACGGCCTCCAACGCGTCAGGCGAGCTCACGACCTCTCTGACCAGCGTCAACCCCTACGTGGGCTGGCAGATGGCGGGTGGCATGAACCTGTGGGCCATCGCCGGTTACGGCTCGGGCGAGGTTGAGATCGACGATGGGTCGGCGGGAGCGCAGTCGAGCGACCTGACGCAGCGGATGGTGGCGGCAGGTGTGAGCGGGCCGCTGATGTCCAGCGACGAGATGATCGCGGGCGGCACCACGACGCTGAACCTCAAGGGCGAAGTGGCCTTCACATCGGCCGATGTCGATGGCTCCGGGAGCATTGAGAGCACGTCCTTGAGCGCCAGCCGGCAGCGTCTGCTGCTGGAAGGGGCGCACGTCCAGAAGCTGGCCTCGGGGTCGACATTCACGCCCTCGCTTGAACTCGGCGTGCGCAACGACGGCGGGGACGGCGAGACCGGCACCAGCATCGAGGCCGGGGGCGCCTTGCGCTATGCCGACGAGGCGTCGGGGCTGACCGTCGAGGGCCGGGTCCGGACCCTGCTCAGCCATAGCGGCGACTACGAGGAGACAGGCGTGAGCGGTCTGGTGCGGATCGCACCGGGCGGGTCTGGCCAGGGTCTCGCGCTCGTGGTGCAGCCGGCGTGGGGCCAGACGGGCAGCGGTGTAAACCAGTTGTGGGAGAATGGCGTCACTGCCGGAGTGTCACCGGACAAGCAGGCGCGCCTGAACACGGAGGTCGGCTACGGTCTCGGCGTGGCGCCCGGCATGGGCGTGGTGACGCCCTATGCGGGGCTCGGGCTTGCGGGCGAAGGTGCGCAGTGGTGGCGCATGGGCGCACGCTGGCAGCTTGCGCCAGCGGCGAGCGTGAGCGTCGAGGGCAGTCTGTACGAGGCCGCCAACGATGACGGGCACGGGCACGGGCTGATGCTGCGCGGCGCCTTGCGCTGGTAACGCCGCAGGGTCGTAACCCGCGTCACACCGGGCGCGGGTTGCGGCCGTCGCGGTATACCCGGTCTAAAACTTCCGATACGCCCCGTTGAGGTCGGACATCGGGTGACGGGGCGACATCTGGAACTTCACCAGAATCTCGTGCCCCAGCCCGCAGAAAATCCGAGAGAGGGTCTGAAGCTTCCGCTAGCGCTGCTCGGGAATATATATTACAAATTAGCATATATATAACTTTTGCGGCACATCCTGCCTCTTTAGCCCGAACTTCCCCAGCAGATATTGAGCTAAGTTGTTGCGGTGGCTTTCCAAACCACCGTTTCGCGGAGTCGCGTACTGGGTACGCTACAGGCTGACGCCAAGCAGATCGAGCGCCTGGCGCTGTACCGGCGTCGGCTTGGTGACCAGATCGAAGGGCGGTGCTCCGGCGAGTTTCGGTTGAACGCGGTTCCTGGCGATGGTCGCCAAATCATCGAGGAGCGTGCGGAAGCTGTGCACCGGCATCCCGTCTGGCGTGCGTTTGCCGGCGGCCTTGCGACGGGCGGAGGGCGAGGGCTTTGCCGGTGAGACGATGGAAGCGCGCGCGGCGTCCGCAGCGGCCGGGTCGTCCTCGTCGAACAGGATGGGGGCGAGCCTTTGGCGCATGTGCCATTCGACGTGGTAGGCGAGCATGCACAGCAGCACGTGGGCGCGCACGCGCTCGGGGCGGTAGTGGTGGATGGGCCGCACCTTGAGGTCGACGGTCTTGACGCTGCGGAAGGCGCGCTCGATGCGGCTCAATCCCTTGTAGGCGCGCACCGTGTCCTCGGCTCCGAGCTCGCCCTCGGGCACGCTGGTGCGGATGACGTAGAGGCCATCGAGCGCCGCCTCCTCGGCGATCCGCTCCCGGTTGCGCTGCCAGGTGAAGCCGTCATCGGCGATCTCCAGCTCGAAGTGCTTGGCGACCTTGTGCTTGCCGATGACCTTGCCCACGCGCAGGCCGATCTTGTCCTTGCCGGCGAGGCGGCGCTTGGCGCGCCGTGTTGCCGCTCGGATCTCGTCGAGGTCGCCCTCGGTGGCCTGGAGCAGGGCCTCGCGCTTGCGCGCCCTCTCGACGGCGAGCAGCGGGTTGCGGCAGGCGATCAGGCGTTCGCCGGGGAAGTCGGGATGATGGATCTCGGCCAGGTCGCGTTCGTCGAAGAGCGAGGGCTGCAGCGTTCCGCTGGAGGCCAGCTCCCGGATCGCCGGCGCCCGCAGCGCGCTGATCCACTCCAACCCGGCCGGCTTCACCTCCTCGCGGATGCGCGCCTCGGTGAGCATGCCGCGATCGCCCACCAGCACCACCCGCGAGAGGCCGAAGCGCCGGCGCAGCTTGTCGATCTGGGAGCCCAGGGTGGCCGGATCGGCGGTGTTGCCCTCGAACACCTCCACCGCCACCGGGCAGCCCTGCGCGTTGCACAGGAGCCCGAACACGATCTGCAGCTTGCCGCGCTTGCCGTCGCGGGAGTAGCCGTGATGCGCCAGCGGGCAGCAGCGCCCCTCCAGCCATGTCGAGGTGACGTCGTAGAGTACCAGAGCGCCGTCCTCGAGGTGACGCTCGGCCAGACGCCGTTCGATCCTGCCCTGGCGCTCAAGCAGCCAGTCCATCGCCTGGTAGAGTTCGTCTTCGTCGACCTCGCCCAGGTCGAGGGCCTCGCCGAGGCCGCAGCTCAGGGTGTCGCCGCTGAGCCCGCGTGCGGTGGCGAGCTTCGAGCGCGGCGCCACGATGCGGGCGACGATCATCGCCGCCGCGAGGTCGCGCAGCCGCGAGCGCCTGGCCGCGATCAGCCGTTCCAGACCGAGGCCGCGCAGAGCCCCGAGCACCGCTGCGACATGGCCGAAGGGACGCGAGCGGGTGATGTCGAAGCCGTCGTCCTCGCGGCGCTTCTCGCCGCGGGGCACAGCGGTTCCGCCGCGCAAGAGGATGCGCAGGCCCTCGACCAGGTGCGGGGGCCACCTGGAGAGGTTGGCGAGGGTGCGCTTTCTGATTTTTCCGCCTTCGCGCCATGATTCGCGCAGGAGGATTGCGGGGGGTGAGTTCCGGTTTGGGACGCTTTCGATATACATGGGGACGGATCATAGTGCCTGACCCGCAAAATATCAACGCCCCATCCTCATTTACATGGGTACACTTTGCATCCGCACCAACGGCCGATACGTCCGCAAAAACAAAGACTTATGCCCGAAAATCAGCGAAATTCTGGGGGAAGTTCGGTTTAGCCGAACGCGTGTCTCTCGCAACTCGAATTTGGCGGAGACACGTCGCGAGATTCAACCACCTGGAAAGCCACTTGCGACCAAATCTCGCCCGACTTTCCCGGCACGAGGAGACACGCATCACGATGAATACCGCGACATGGAAACCCAGGATTTCCCTAATTCTTGTGGCTGGCCTGTTCGCGCTGGCCGGCGTCTTTTCCAACGGGCTCCCCGCCTCGGCGCAGGACGCTTGCCCACTCCCCGCCGGCGGGACTCCTCCTGCGCACCCGCGGGTGACGGCGCCGCAAGTGGAGGACGGCAGCGCCAGCCTGAGGGACTTCGCGCTGGCCGTGAGAGATCTGAATCGGGAGATCGGCCAATCGGTAACGAGTTTGGAGGACGTGGCGCATCTTGGATGTCTCGTCAGGCAGGAAGGGAGTCCCTGGCGTTCCGGTGACACCTATCTCGTGCAACTGACGCCCGACGGCCGGGTATTGGTTCACGCGAAGGACATGGCATTGTCGGGCCGGCTGCTCGACCCCTTGATTTATGGAGCGATCCTTCAGGCATTGGGAATCAACCCGGCCGACCTGGCCGACCCCGTTGCGGCCCAGGCCGCCTTTGGAGCGGCAGTAGCCGGGAATGGCGGCCCATTCAATGTGCCCAATGTCCCAGGCGCCTCCGGCTATGCCGTCATGTATTTGTCGGCAAGTTTTCGACTCCCGCTCGTGCTGCTTGCGGGATTCGATCTCAACTCGTCTCACCTGGCTCAGGAAGACATCGATTACGGTGACCCGGAGATTACCGCCGCGGACGTGGTAGACCGAGCAACCTTGAAGGCCTTCGTCACGCAGGCGGGGGAATTCATTCTCGCACACCAGCAGAGCGGCAATCCGGCCGCTGCGTCGCAAGCCAGGATCGCCCTGCGGGACCCGAACGGGCCCTGGCGGCACGGCTCCGTGTACCTCTACGTCCTGGATACCGTCAGCAACGTAGTCCTGTTTCACGCAACGGAACCGGGCAAATTCGAGCTTCAACCTCTGGTAGGGATTGCCCGGGACGGCCGTACCGGAGAGCTCATTCTGCCGCAGGTCCTCGCTGCGGCGAGAAGCGGCCCGGAAGGCGGCTTCGTGGAATACTATTACGACGATCCCACCGACGACAGCGACAGCGCCGACATTCCCAAGGTGGGCTACGCCCGCCAGTTCACCGGTGAAGTCAGGAGACCAGACGGAAGCGCATTGCCAATTGGGCTCATCGTCGGGTCGGGCTTTTACGGGAGCGCGCCGGAAGTGGTTGCCGAGGGCGGCAACGCGGTCATCGAGGCCGTGCTGCCCCAGGTGATGCGTGCCATGACCGCGAGCACGGTCGATGCCGTCTCGGGCCGCATCGAGCGGGCAACCTCAGACACTGCGCCGGACGCAGCGTTCAGCTTCGGCTTCGGCGGTGCCTCCACCCTCTCCGATGCCCTGCTGGCCAACGGACATGCCCTAGGCAACGGCACGTTGGATTTCAGCCGGCTGCTGGCGGGCTCGTCCTTCACCATGACGCTCAACGCGGCGGGTAACGGGGGCAGTGGCCTCTTCGGAGACTTGACGCTCTGGGGCAGCGGGGACTACCGCAACATCGCCGGCGGCAACCCGCAGTCCGTCGACTACGACGGCAGCGTGGTGAGCGCCAACCTGGGGATCGATACAAAGCTGGGTGACGACATGCTGGCGGGCCTGGCGGTGTCGCAGGCGCGAGGGACGGTGGATTACACGGCCTCCAACGCGTCAGGCGAGCTCACGACCTCTCTGACCAGCGTCAACCCCTACGTGGGCTGGCAGATGGCGGGTGGCATGAACCTGTGGGCCATGGCCGGCCTTGGCTCGGGCGAGGTGGAGCTTGATGATGACTCGGCGGGAGCGCAGTCGAGCGACCTGACGCAGCGGATGGTGGCGGCAGGCGTGAGCGGGCCGCTGATGTCCAGCGACGAGATGATCGCGGGCGGCACCACGACGCTGAACCTCAAGGGCGAGGTGGCCTTCACGTCGGCTGATGTCGATGGCTCCGGGAGCATTGAGAGCACGTCGTTGAGTGCCAGCCGGCAGCGTCTGCTGCTGGAAGGGGCGCACGTCCAGAAGCTCGCCTCGGGGTCGACATTCACGCCCTCGCTTGAGCTCGGCGTGCGCAACGACGGCGGGGACGGCGAGACCGGCACCAGCATCGAGGCCGGGGGCGCCTTGCGCTATGCCGACGAGGCGTCGGGGCTGACCGTCGAGGGCCGTGTCCGGACCCTGCTCAGCCACAGCGGCGACTACGAGGAGACGGGGGTAAGCGGTCTGGTGCGCCTTGCACCGGGCGGGTCGGGCCAGGGTCTTGCGCTCGTGGTGCAGCCGGCGTGGGGCCAGACGGGCAGCGGTGTAAACCAGCTGTGGGAGAATGGCGTCACTGCTGGAGTGTCACCTGACAACCAGGCGCGCCTGCACACGGAGGTCGGCTACGGTCTCGGTGCGCCGCACGGCCTGGGCGTGGTGACGCCCTATGCGGGGCTCGGGCTCGCGGGCGAAGGTGCGCAATGGTGGCGCATGGGTGCGCGCTGGCAGCTTGCGCCAGCGGCGAGCGTGAGCGTCGAGGGCAGCCTGTACGAGGCCGCCAACGACAACAGGCCCGGACACGGGCTGATGCTGCGCGGCGCCTTGCGCTGGTAACACCGCAGGGTTGGCGTTCGCTCTAACGAGCGGACGCTTCCCTCCTCACTCCGGTCCCTCTCCGCCCCTGCGGGCGGAGAGGGACCGGAGTGAGGAGATTTTTATCCCGCTGAAGCAAAGAGTTACCCTTGGCCGGGTTCGACCCTTGGTGTTTCCGTCTGCGGCGTCGATCCCAATTCGGAGCGTCGATGGCTACAGCCGGCATGGATTGCAGACAGCGTTCATGCTATGGGCGCTTTTGACTCAAAATTCCATCATGGCATCCGGGAGAGAGCCCGATGGCCAGACTGCGCACGGGGACCAACGATCCCCGAGAACTTCCCGCTTACACGATCTCGGAAGCCGCCCACTACCTCGCCGTGCCCGCGGCGACCATTCGCTATTGGTCGGTGGGCCGCGACGAGTACGCGCCGCTGATCGAAATACCTGCACACGTACCGACGCAGCTCTCCTTCCTCAATCTCACGGAGCTTCACGTTCTCGCCGCCATTCGGCGCAAGCACGAAGTGAAGATGCCGAGCATTCGCAGGGCGATCCAATTCTTGGCGGCGAATGCGCGTCAGGAGATGGACAAGCGTCATCCGCTGATCAGTCGCGAGCTTGAGACGGACGGGCTGGACCTGTTCACCGAGCAATACGGGCAACTGATCAATATCAGCCAGGCGGGCCAGACAGCCATGCGGGAGATCATCAGCGCGGCGCTCCGCCGGATCGATCGCGATCCCGCCGGTGTCCCAATCAAGCTCTATCCGTTCACCCGGAGCGCCATGGACGACACGCCCGCGATGATCGTCATCGATCCGACGCTCTCCGCCGGGCGGCCTGTCATCGCCGGCACCGGCCTCGCCACTCAGCTCATCGCCGAACGCTACAAGGCAGGTGAAGCCATCAGCGACCTGGCGCACGACTATGAGCGTGGGCATGAGGAAATCGAAGAAGCGATCCGGTGCGAGCTCCAAGCCGCAGCCTGAGCGCACGCTCTTCATCGATCGCAGCCTCGGAAGGCACATCATCGCCGACCGTCTTCGCACCGAGGGAATGGCGGTCGAGGTGCATGACGACCATCTCCCGCAGGACGCGCCGGACGAGGAGTGGATCGCGCTCGTCGGACGAATGGGCTGGGTGGCGATCACCAAGGACAGGGGCGTTCGTTATCGTGCCGCGGAGCTACAAGCGATCCGGCGGCATTCGGCACGGGTCATCGTAATCCGGATGAAGAACGCGACCGGGCCGGACATCGCCGAGCTGCTGGTGAAGGGAAGGCGACGTATCGCGCGCTTTGCGGCCAAGACGCCCCCGCCGTTCGTGGCTGGCATTTATAGCAGCGGCGCAGTCCAGGAATACGAGATCGTCTGACGCTTGCCGCGATCAACAAACTCCGGAGCGCTTCAGTGGGGAGTGGCAAGGCTCGAACGAGCCAGCCAACCTAAAACTTCCGATAGGCCCCGTTGAGGTCGGACATCGGGTGGCGGGGCGACATCTGGAACTTCACCAATAGCTCGCGGGCGAGCATGTCGCGGTCCTGCTGATTGTCGGGCAGTTCCAGGTCTTCGGGCACCGTGACCCAGCCGTTGATGTTGCGGTCGAACACCGCCGGCCGGCCTTCCTCGTAGCCCATGTGCACGTCTTCCAGCCAGTTCAGGTCGGTCCAGCCCATGGTCTCGATGTAGCGCTTGAGGAAGGGCGTGAGCCGCTCGTAATCGGGCACCAGGTTCACATCGTAACGATAGCCGATGTGCTGGCCGATCTCCTTCTCGCGTTCGCTGTCGAGGCCGCTCTGGCTCAGGAAGTAGTCGACGTCGCCGGTCTTGTCGCTCATGGCGCTTCTCCGGTCCGGGCTTCTAGTAGCGGTTCATGTCGGGGCGGCCGACGGTGTGCTGGGAGCCCGCGAGCGGCACCTGGGCCATGGCCGAGGCCTCCATGGTGAGCGCGGCGAGATCTTCCGGCTCCAGGCTGTGCACATCGGTCTTGCCGCAGGCGCGCGCCATCATCTGGCACTCCAGCGTGAGCGTGTGGAGGAAGTTGTAGACCCGCTCCGCCGCCTCGTCAGGGTCGAGCCGCTTGCGCAGCTCCGGGTCCTGGGTGGCGACGCCCACGGGGCAGCGCCCGGTGTGGCAGTGGTAGCAGTAGCCGGCCTCGACCCCGATCTCGGCCTCGAAGTCGGCCTCCGGGATGTCCTTGTTGCAGTTGAGCGCCATCATCACCGAGTGGCCGATGGCAACCGCGTCGGCACCCAGGGCGAGCGCCTTGGCGATGTCGCCGCCGTTGCGCACGCCGCCGGCGTAAACGAGGCTGATGCTGCCGGAGGCGCCGAGGTCGTCGAGCGCCTTGCGCGCCTGGCGGATCGCCGCGATGCCGGGCACGCCGGTCTCCTCGGTCGCGAGGTGCGGGCCGGCGCCGGTGGAGCCCTCCATGCCGTCGATGTAGATGCTGTCCGGTCCGGTCTTGATCGCCATGCGCACGTCGTCATAGACGCGGGCGGCGCCCAGCTTGAGCTGGATCGGAATCTCGGCGTTGGTGGCCTCGCGGATCTCGTTGATCTTGAGCGCGAGGTCGTCAGGCCCCAGCCAGTCGGGATGGCGCGCCGGCGAGCGCTGGTCGATGCCGGCCGGCAGCGAGCGCATCTCCGCCACCTGGTCGGTGACCTTCTGCCCCATCAAGTGGCCACCGAGGCCCACCTTGCAGCCCTGGCCGATGAAGAACTCGCAGGCATCAGCGAGCCGCAAGTGGTGGGGGTTGAAGCCGTAGCGGGACTGAATGCACTGGTAGAGCCACTTCTCGGAATAGCGCCGCTCGTCGGGGATCATGCCGCCTTCGCCGGAGCAGGTGGCGGTGCCGGCCATGGTGGCGCCGCGCGCGAGCGCGGTCTTGGCCTCGTAGGAGAGCGCGCCGAAGCTCATGCCGGTGACATAGACCGGGATGTCGAGCACCAGCGGACGCTTGGCCTTGGGCCCGATCACGGTCGTGGTCGTGCACTTCTCGCGGTAGCCCTCGATGACGAAGCGGGTGAGCGTGCCCGGCAGGAATGTGAGATCGTCGAAGGTCGGGATGTTCTTGAAGAGCGAGAAGCCGCGCATCCGGTAGCGGCCGAGCTCCGCCTTGATGTGGATGTCGTCGATCACCTCCGGCGAGAAGATGCGGCTCCGCCCCAGGATGTGGCGGTTGCGGCTGGGCCGGTTGGCGACGGCTTCGCGTCTGTCGCTGGCCATGGCGGGCTCCTTGCAGGGTAGCGAGAGGCTGCGCTCGGCTAGAGCGCGATCTTCTTCTCGGTCGGCTCGAGGTTGTCGTAGTTCCAGAGCTGCTTGCCGGCTATGATCTTGGTCAGGTTCGCGACGCCGTTGGGCGCCTCCAGGCCGTAGGTCGCGAGCTTGTTTTCGAGCCAGCGCGCTTCGACGTCGGTCATCTCGCCGGGGACGGCATCGACACCGAGGGAGGCGATGGTGCCGCCCACGAAGATCGTGCCGTCGTAGAGGGAATCGCCGAGGTTGATACCGGCGTCGCCGAGGATGACGATGCGCCCGCGCTGCATCATGAAGCCGGTGAACGCGCCGGCGCGGCCGCCGATGATGATCGTGCCGCCCTTCATGTCGATGCCGGTGCGTGAGCCCACGTCGCCCTTGCAGACCAGGTCGCCGCCCCTGAGCGCTGCGCCGAAGGTGGAGCCTGCATTCTTCTCGATCACCACGACGCCCGCCATCATGTTCTCGGCGCAGGACCAGCCGACGCGGCCCTTGATGTGGATGTTGGGGCCGTCGACCAGACCGCAGCCGAAGTAGCCGAGGCTGCCCTCGAAATCGAGCTTGAGGCGATTGAGGATGCCGACGCCGAGGGAGTGCTTGGCGAGCGGATTCTGGACCACGATGTGGCCGTAGCCCTCGCCCATCAGCTCACGGATGCGGAGGTTGACCTCGGGCCCGTCCATCTCGGCTGCGTCGATCGTCGCCTTCTTGGTGAAATCGACATCGAAGCCCTCGGGATAGGTGTAGTTGTCGCCCTCCTCGGGATAGAAGAAGACCTGCTGGGTGCGGCCGGCGAGCTGCTCCGCGTGCAGCCCCATGTCATGGGATTTGTGCCGGTCGTCGGGGCTCAGTTCTGCCATACCTTGACCTCCCCTTCGTAGGGATCCCAGGTGTCGATCTCGTCCGGCATGATGCCGCGGATCGCGACCTCCTCGGAGGCGAGGCCGACGAAATCGTCGCTCTCGTAGAGCACCATGGGCTTGGCGGCCATGGTGTCCTTGGCCATGCCCAGGCTGTCCGCCGTCGCCACCAGATAGGTGAAGACGCCGTCGAGCTCGCCCACCGAGCGGTCCATCGCCTCCTTGAGCGAGTCGCCCCGCTCGATGCGATCCGCCAGGTAGACGGCGATCAACTCGGAATCGCAGTTCGACATGAAGCGATGGCCCCGGTGCTCCAGCGCCCGGCGGAACTTCCAGTAGTTGGTGAGCTGGCCGTTGTGGACCACCGAGATGTCGTTGAAGGGATAGGCCCAGTAGGGATGGGCCGAGCGGATATCGACATCCGATTCCGTGGCCATCCGCGTATGGCCGATGGCGTGGGTGCCCTGGAAGCCGGCGAGGTCGTACTGCTCGCTCACGATGCCGGCGTCGCCGAGATCCTTGATCAGCTCCAGCGCGCGCCCGAGGGAGAGAATCTCCGCGCCCTCGACATCCTCGATGTAGTCGGCGAAGCGCTTGAGCCGCTGCTGGCCGCCGTCGTCATCGGCGGGGAAGCGCAGGCGATAGCGATACGCGTACTCGGTCGCCTGTTCCTCGCTGACGATCTCCACATCCATACTGCGGATGCGCTTGTCCACCTCGGCCTTGCGGTCCTTGATCTGCTGGTGGATTTCAAAGCCTTTGCCGATGTCCTCCTGCTCCGCCACCTTGAAGCGCATCACGTGGTCGCTCTCGACCGGGATGCCGTATATGGCGAAGCCGGTGGAATCCGGCCCGCGGTGTTTGAGCGCCTGGAGCATCGTGGTCATCTCCGCCCCGATGTCGCCGCTCGATCCGCGATGGATCAGTCCTGCTATCCCGCACATGGGCGCCTCGTCTTATCCGTTGGTTGGGCAGGCTAAGGCAGGCAGTCGAGGTAGGTCTCGACGTCCCACTCGGTGACCGTAGACATGAAGCGCTCCCACTCGTCGCGCTTGTAGTGCATGAAGACCTTGAGCATCTCGTCCGGCATCGCGGCCTTGATCACCTCGTCGCGCTCCAGCGCATCGAGAGCCTCGCCGAGCGACATCGGCAGCTTCTTCACCAGCTTGCCGGCCTCCATGGCCTGGTAGATGTTGCGCTCCTCCGGCTCGCCGGGGTCCAGATCGCGCGCGATGCCGTCGTCGAAGGCCTTGATGATGGCGCCGGCCATCAGGTACGGGTTGACCATCGAATCGACCGAGCGGTACTCGAAGCGGCCGGGGGCCGAGACGCGCAGGCCGCAGGTCCGGTTCTGATAGCCCCAGTCGGCGAAGACCGGCGCCCAGAAGCCGGTGTCCCAGAGCCGGCGGTAGGAGTTCACCGTCGAAGAGCCGAGCGCGGTGAGCGCCGCAAGGTGCTCCATCACGCCGCCGATGCACTTGAGGCCGACCGGGCCGGGCTTGTGGTCGTCGATCGACGGGTCCGGCATGAACAGGTTCTCGCCGCCCTTCCAGTAGCTGAAGGTGTCCTCCAGGCCGGGCATCGGGTCCTGGTGCAGCGCGTTGACTTGCTGGGATCCACCGGTCCAGAGCGAGACGTTGTGGTGGCAGCCGCTCGCCGAGACCCCCATGAAGGGCTTCGACATGAAGCAGGCGATGACGCCGTGCTCGCGCGCCACCTGGGCGCAGATCTGGCGGTACGTGGTGAGCCGGTCGGCGGTCCTGAGCGCGTCGTCGAAGGTGAAATTCAGCTCAAGCTGGCCGGGCGCGTCCTCGTGATCGCCCTGGATCATGTCGAGCCCCATGGCTTGGCCGTACTCGATCACCTGCATGAAGATCGGCCGGAGCTCTTCGAACTGGTCGATGTGATAGCAGTTGGGCTTGGTCACGCCGCCGTCGGTGCCACCGTCCGCGCCGCGCTTGAGCCACATCATCTCGGGCTCGGTGCCGTGGCGCATCTGCATCCCGTGCTTGGCCTGGAACTCGTCGTGGATGATCCGCAGGTTGCCGCGGCAGTCCGAGGTCAGGTGGCCGCCGGGGTTCTCCCGCTCCTCCCGGTTGCGGAAGCAGGTGCAGAAGACGCGGGCGACGCGCTTGTCCCAGGGTAGCTGGACGAAGGTCTCGGGGTCGGGGATGCCGACCAATTCCGACGCTTCCGGCCCGTAGCCGATGTAGTTGGAGTGGCGGTCGGTGAAGAGGTTTGCGGTCGAACCGTAGACCAGCTGAAAGCCGCGCTCAGCGATCTGCTCCCAGTGATCGGCGGGCATGCCCTTGCCCACGATCCGGCCCGTGACGGAGACGAACTGGTAGTAGATGTAGGTGACACCGAGCTCCTCGATCTTGGCGCGCACCTGCCGCACCAGCTCGTCGCGGCCCTCCCTGTTCACATGGGCTTCAAGATCGGTCATCTCCGCATCCTCCCTGACGATCCGGCTGGTCCCGTCAGCTCCACGGGAAGGGGCTGTTCGAAACCGGGTGAAGGCGGCCCTCCGCAAAGCGCGAGAAGCGGAAAGGCTCGAGCAGGGCGCTTTCGCGGCCCATCAGCTCGTCGGCGACCAGCTTGCCGACGGCCATCATCTTGTAGCCGTGGTTCGAATCCGCGATCACGTAGCAGTTCTCGCGGAAGCGATCGAACACGGGGAAGTTGTCGGCGGCGAACGCGCCGATGCCGCCGGAGGGCTCATCGAGCCAGTGTCCGATCTGGCCCTTGTAGCGGCTCTGGCAGTGGGCGAGCGCCGAGCACCACATCTCCCTGAACGCCTCGTCGACCACGAATTCCGGCGACTCCGGCCCGTAGGGATCGATCGCCACCTCGGGCACCGCCGTCTTCACCTTGTAAGGCGTGGCGCCGCCCTGGACGCCGCCGAAGTTGAAGTCCGGCTTGTAGTAGATGCCCCACATCTCGTCGGTGATCAGCTTGCCGTCCACGTCGGAGTAAAGCGGCTCGTCGGAATCGACGTGAATGACCGGCGGCATGGAGCCGTCGTCCGCCATGCCGTAGGAGGGCTCGACCGCAATCGTTCCTTCCTGCAGGCACCAGAAGCGCCACATGTCCACATCGCGGTGCAGGGTGCCTTCCAGGTCCTTGACGTCGATCCGTTCCGGCAGGTCGAGCATCTCCCAGATGCGCGGCACCCAGGGCCCGACCGCGACGATGACCTGATCGACGTCGATGGACCCCTGGTCGGTCTCCACCGAGGTCACCGCCTTGGAGTTGGCGCCGAAACCGAAGCCCTTGACCTCGACTCCGGTGAGGATGCGCGCACCGGCGCCCCTCGCCTTGTCCGCGAGCCCGAGGATAGACGCCTTGTTGTGGGCGTAGCCGCCCCTCTTCTCGTGCAGGACGGAGGTGATGCCGGGCGCCTGCCAGTCGTCGAACAGACCCCGCATGTAGCGTGTGCAGTCGGCCTCGCCCTCGATGAACTCGGATTCGTAGCTGATCGCCCGCTGCTGCGCGGCGATCTCGGCAACATCCGCATGCATGCTCTCGGGGCTGATCTGCATGTAGCCAACGGAATGGTAGTGGTAGGCCTCGGGATCGCTCTCCCACTCCTCCACGCAGGCCGCCATCAGCTCGCGCATGGCCGGCTGATAGTAGTTGTTGCGGACGACGCCGCAGGCGATGCCGGAGGCTCCGGCGGCGATGTCGGTCTTGTCCACCACCAAGATGTCTGCGGCGGCGCCGTTGCCCTTTGCCTTGAGCGAGGAGGCGAGGTGATAGGCGGTACTGAGGCCGTGGATTCCGGCTCCGATGATCAGATACTTGACGTGCCGCGGAAGCGTCATGTGTTCCTCTCCCCGACCTTGATCGGCCGATGTTCGGGGGCGGACTCAAGCCCCCGCCCCGAGATTTGTCAAGCCAATTGTCGCCCAATCGGCGGGACCAATTGTGAACCAATATGAATGAATGGTTGAACGTCACGTCAAAATTGATTAAAGCAAAGAAGCCCGCATGCGGCCTGCGTCGTGGCGTAAGGCGTTTTGGGAGGCGATTGGGTCACGGGCCGGCGGGCGGCGCGCAACAAGAAATGGGCTGGCGCCATGGAGATCGAAGGCACACAGGTCGGCAACCAGAACGGCGGAATTCCAAGGCCGGCCGATTCGGCGGCTGATGTGATCGCGGCGCAGCTCGCCCGACGCATTCTCGACGGGTCGCTCGCGATGGGCGACCGATTGCCGCCGGAACGCAGCCTCGCCGAGTCGTTTTCGGCCTCGCGCGGCACGGTGCGTGAGGCTCTGCGCTCGCTCTCGGCGCGCGGGCTGGTGGCACGCCGGGTGGGCAGCGGCACATTCGTCATCTACGAGCCGGACGCGGGCGAGACCGATGTCTCCGAAATTACCTCGCCGCTGGAGCTGGTCGAAGTTCGCGCCGCCATCGAGCCGCAGATGGCCCGGCTCGCGGTGCGCAATGCCACGGCGCGCGACATGGCCGCGCTGCAGCGTGCGGTCGCCGAGATGGAAGGGGTGGAGGACGCCGAGAGCTTCTCGCTGGCCGACGAAATGTTCCACCTGAGGCTCGCAGAGGCGACCCACAATCCCCTGATCGTCGAGATCTATCACCGCATCAACCACGTCCGCGCCCACCAGCAATGGGACTCGATTAAGAACAAGATCCTGACGCCGGAGCAGATCATCGCCTACAACGCAGAGCACCGCGCACTGCTCGCGGCGCTCTCCCGCCGCGATGCGGAGCGCGCCGTTGAAGTGCTCTCCGCCCACATGGACCGCGCCCGCGCCGACCTGCTGGCCAGCGCCGGCTAAGCAATACCCCTGCTGCAGGTGGTGTTCGCCGAATTCGGGGTGAGGCGCCGCCACGATTATGCTTAGATTGACGGGATTGCCGCCTCTGCAATCGTGCGGAGTGCGGCCAGCGCGTCACGACCTTTAGTTGCCGCCTTCACGGGGCTGGACGCGGGCCCCATCGCGCGGCGCCACAGAGGAGAAGACCATGAACGAGGACAAACTTCTCAAGCAGATGGTGAAGCGCGACCCGGTGCGCGGCGCGGCCGCCACTCGGCGTCAGGTGCTTCAAGGGATCGGTGCAGGCGCGTTGGCACTGGGAGCGGGCGGCGCCCTCGCGGGCCGGGCCCGTGCCGCTGACGAACTGACGATGCTGACGTGGGACGGCTACGTGGACCCGCGCGTGCTCGACGGCTTCACCGATCAGTACGACACGGGGATCAAGTACGAGCTGCACACGTCGGACCCGGATTCGGTCAACAAGCTCCGCGCCGGCGAGACCGCGATCTGGGACATCATCAACCTGAACAACCCGTGGGCGCGCGAGATGATGTGGCCCGAGGGGCTCATCGTCGAGCTCGACCGGGCCCGCTTCGAGCCCTATTTCGAGGCGATGCTGCCGATGTTCCATCCGCCCTACAAGTGGGCGATGAGCCTCGACAATGAGCACCTGCTGGGGGTCTGCCAGCGAGTCGACACCTTCGACTTCGTCGTCAACACCGACGTCATCTCGGCGGAGATGGGGAAGGACGAAGGCTGGGATCTGTTCAACAATCCCGACATGGCCGGCCGCTACGGCATTCTCGCCTACGACAACTGGAACATCATGCACATCTGCATGGCCGCCGGCCTGCACCCGTTCAAGATGAAGTCCGACGACGAGGTCGCCACCTTCGAGGAGGCGGCGCGGCGTCTCATCAACGGCGCGAAGATGGTCTCGGACGACTTCGTCGCCGTGAACCTTGCCGTGGTCAACGGCGAGATCGACATGTACTTCGGTGGCGGCACCTACTCCATCTCGGCGGCGCGCCTCGACGGGCTCACCAACCTTTATCACGTGGTGCCAAAGAGCGGGCCTGCCGACGGCAAGGGCGGGATCAACTGGATCGAACTCAGCTCGGTGGTCAACAATCCCGACCTGCACCCGAAGGCCTTCGACTGGATGGAGTACATCCTCCAGCCCGACACTTCCTACGCGGTGGCGACCGCCGGTGGCTTCCTGCTCCCGGTGGGGCAGATGTCGCAGCCGGAGCTGCTCGCCAAGTTCACGGCGGAAGAGCTCGACTCCTTCCAGTGGGACGAGTTCGACTACCGCATCTCGCACTCCGTCGAGTACGACGTGGTGCCGGACTACAACCGGCTCTACGACATCTACACGGCGGCGCGGCGCGAGAAGTCCTAAGCCCGGCCGGCAGCGATGGGGGCGCGCGGCAGCTACCGCGCGCCCCCGCTTTGATCGCACGCCCGGCCGCACCCGGCCGGGCGGCGCATTTGCGGAGAGAGGATCGAGACGAGCGCCATGGTGGATGCCGCGCCCATCCTGCGCATGGTCAGCCTGACCAAGCAGTTCGGCCGACTGGTCGCCGTGAACGACGTCACCCTCGACATCCAGGAGGGCGAGTTCTTCACCATCGTCGGCCCCTCCGGCAGCGGCAAGACCACGCTGCTCCGCATGCTGGGTGGGCTGGAGAAGCCGACCGCGGGCGACATCTACTTGCGCGACGAGCGGGTCAACCAAGTGCCCGCGAACCGGCGGCCGACCTGCATGGTCTTTCAGTCGCTCGCGCTCTTCAATCACAAGACGGTGGGCCAGAACATCGAGTTTTCGCTGAAGATGCGGGGCGAGAGCCGCCGCGCCCGCCGCGAGCGCGGCCTCTCGCTCATGAACGTGGTGCAGCTACCAGAGGACTACTACGACAAGTCCGTCACCAAGTGCTCGGGCGGTGAGCGTCAGCGCGTGGCGCTGGCCCGTGCCTTGGCCTCCGATCCCGACATCCTGTTCTTCGACGAGCCGCTATCCGCCATCGACTATCGGCTGCGCAAGCTGCTGGAGGTCGAGCTCAAGGACCTCCACCGCACCACGGGCAAGACTTTCGTCTACATCACCCACAGCCTCGAAGAGGCGATGGTGATGAGCGACCGCATCGGGATCATGCAGGAGGGGCGACTGATCCAGATCGGCTCGCCCAACGAAATCTATCTGCGCCCGCGCAACAAGTTCGTCTCGGAGTTCATGGGGGAGGTGAACACGCTCGCGGTGCAGGCTGGCGCGGACGGCGGCATCGACTGCCCCGCCTTCGAGCGCCGCTTCACCAGCCCGACCCGGCGGCCGGACGGCTTCTCCCACGGCTATCTCGTGATCCGGCCCGAATCGATGCGCTTCCTCAACGACCCCTCCGAGGCCGAGAACCATCTGGAGGGCTCGCTCTTCAACGAGTACGCGCTGGGCTCCCGGGTGCAGTACCACGTGAGCGCCGGCGGCTCGATGTTCGTCGTCGAGAAGCTCCGCGAGCAGGCCTATCGGGGTTCGCTCAACGACGACGTGCTGATCGGCTGGGACGCTAAAGACAGCGTGCTCGTGACCGACTGATGGCCGACCAAGCAGCGGCGCCCGCACCCATCATCCGGCAGCCAGGGGTCGGTGCGCTTCTTATTAGCTGGCTGCGCTCGCCCGGCGTGCTCAATGCCACGCCCGTTCTGATCTTCTTCCTGATCGGCTTCGTCGGCCCGCTGGTGATCGTGCTGGCCTTCAGCTTCACGCCGGAGCGCACCTTCGACCTCGGCGCCGGCTTCACCACCGAGAACTACGAGCACATCTTCACGGAGAGCTACTACATCTCCTTCATCTGGTCGTTTGCGCTGGCTGGGCTTACCGTCCTCTGCAACCTCATGATCGGCTACCCGATCGCCTACGGCCTCTCCAAGCTGTTCGGCCGCTGGGCGGCGCCGGTCATGCTGGTGCTTGTCATCCCTCTCTTCGTTTCCGAGAACGTTCGGCTCTTCGGCTGGTACCTCTTCCTGATCAAGGGCGGCGGCATCCTGGCAGGCGGCCTCAAGACCGCCTTCGGCATCGACACCGGCACGTTGCTCTACGAGCCCGGCACCATCCTGATGGGCATGATCTACGTCTATCTGCCCTTCACCCTCTTCCCCATCGTTTTAGGGCTCTCCATGGTGCCGCGCGACCAAGTGGAGGCCTCGCGCGATCTCGGCGCGAGCCGCTTCCAGATATTTCGCGAGGTCGAGCTGCCGATCGCCATGCCGGGCATCCTGATCGGGGCGCTGCTGACCTTCGTGCTGGCGGTGGGCGCAATCTCGGAGGCCAAGCTGCTCGGCGGCCAGAACACGCCGGTGATCGCCCAGGACATCCAGCACGAGTTCACCTACGCCCAGAACTGGCCGCTGGGCTCGGCGATTTCCGTGCTGGCCATCGTGGTCACCGGCTTCCTCGTGGTGCTGGTGATGCGCCGGCTCGACCTTGACCGGCTGCTGGGCCGACGATGACGCGCGTAGGCGGACTCTGAGATGGAAAGCAAGCGCTGGGTCATAAGCCTGATCGCGGTCTGGACCGGCGTGATCGCGCTCTTCCTCTACATCCCGATCTTCTCGGTCATCACGAGCTCGTTCGGCAAGTCGCGCTACTTCCGCTTCCCGGTGAAAGCGTGGAGCGACAAGTGGTACGACCAGACCCTCGGCGCCAACCTGACCACGGACCTGCACCTCACCTCGTTCTATGTCGCGGGCTGCGTCGCGCTGATCGCGGTCGTGCTGGGCTTCTTCGGCGCCTTGGCGTTCGCCCGCTACAACTGGCGCGGGCGGCAGTTCTATCAGCGCCTCATCATGCTGCCGATCTTCTTCCCGCAGGCAGTGCTCGGCCTCGCGCTGCTGCTCTGGTTCACCTACGTCGGCGTGCTGCCGAGCTGGGAGGCGGCGGTCTTCGCCCATCTGGTCTGGATCGTGCCGATCGTGACGCTGGTCATCTCGATCCAGGTCTACGGCTTCGATGCCGCGCAGGAGGAGGCCGCCTACGACCTTGGTGCCAGCCGCTGGCAGGCCTTCCGCGAAGTGACGCTCCCAGCGCTCGCGCCCGGCCTCTTCTCCGGCGCGCTCTTCGCCTTTCTGCTCTCCTGGGGCAACTTCCCGCTCTCGACCTTCACCACCGGCGCCGACAGCACGGTCACCGAATGGCTCTATACCAAGATGGGCTCCGGCTACACGCCGATGATTCCGACCATGGGCGCGCTCTCGGTGTTCGGCGCCATCGTCATTCTTTTCGGCGGCTACATGTTCCTGATCGTCCAACGACGGCGGCGGCTGGAGCGCGGCGAATAGGCCGGCCCGCTGCAGATCAAACGGCGTTCCGAACCAGCGTCGAGTTCCGGCACCAGTCCCGCAGCGAATGGCTGATTTCGGCTAATACGTCGCGGTCCAGATGGACCCCGCGATAGACGGCGTGCCACCTGAGCGGCAGCCCCTCTTCGGTCACCTTGATCTGCGCGATATCGTCTCGAAACTGGAAGTGCGCGACCGCCCACCGGCTCAGGATCGACAAGCCGAACTCGGCCCGCACGAGCTCGATCACCGCCTCGGTATGACCCGCATTCAACATCACACTCGGCCGCTTTCCCGACCGCCGCCATAGTTGGTCCTGCTCGAACCCGTCTTCCTTGTGAGCTGAGTAGGTGATGTACGGGTAGTCCATGAAATCGTCGGCTTCGAGAAAACGCTTGGCGGCCAATGGATGATCCTTGGGGCAAACGCAGACCAGCTCGTCATCGAACAGCGTCACGGTCTCGACCTGCTTGGACGTGATCTGCCCCGCCATGATGCCAAGATCGGCCTCCCCGCTCTCGATCGTTCGCACGGGCAGGCCGGGCGCACTCGCAACGAACTCGAAGGCGAGGTTGGGCCGCTTCTCCTTCACGATCTTCAGGAATGCAGGCAGCCAGCGATACGAGTTGTAGGCGAAGGTCGCGATCCGAACGATTTGGCTCTCCTCGCGTTCGCTGCCGGAAAGCAAGTGGGCTTCGACGTGATGGGCTTCGTTCAGGATTGATTCGGCGCTCGACGCCAGGAGCTCGCCCGCCGTGTTCAGCCACACCTTGCGCCCGCTTCGCACCGTCACCTTGCGCCCAAGGCGCCGCTCCACCTCGGTCAAGCGATGGCTGATCGCCGATTGGGTCACGCCGAGCGCCGCGGCGGCGGCGGTGACGGAATGGTGGTGACGCAGGGCCAACACGGCGCGGTAGTGGCGAAGCTCCAACCGTGTCATGCAGCGAGGCCCGTGGCGGGCGCTTCGCGGACGCCGGGTCTATCTTGGCTTGTCATCAAACACCCCGAATTCAGAATCACGGACAGCAACGGCGCCCCCTCCCTGCACCGTCACCCGACAATACATGAAATATGTTCATGTATTTGCAGAATATTATGAATTCTGGACAGCTCTTGGCGCGGCTTAGCCTAGTGTCTGCGCGGGGTTCTTGAGGGACGTTGGGGATGGCTAGAGCCAGGAGCCGAGGCAGGCGGGTCACAGACCGGAACGCTGTCGAGCAATCGCCCTTCGGGCAGGTCTCCAATCCCTACGCCCCGATGAGGGTGCTCTCCGACGACCAGGTCGAGGCCCTTCATCATGCCTCGCTGCGGGTTCTCCGTGACAACGGCATGGAGTTCCAGCTACCGCGCGCGGTGGACATCCTGCGAAAGGCCGGTGCAACGGTCGGCGAGGATGGCAAGCGGGTCCGCTTCGACCCCGCGTTCATCGAGGAGAAACTCGAGACAGTGCCACGCAGGTTTACCCTGCACGGCCGCTCCAGCCATCGGGATCTCGAATTCGGCGGCAACCACGCCATCTGGGGCAGCGTCGGCTCCGCGCCCAATGTGTCGGATCGAGAGCGAGGCCGGGTCACCGGCAACTTTGAAGACTACAAGAATCTCATCCGGCTCTGTCACGCGCTCAACGCGGTGCATGCTCTGGCGGGCTACCCCGTGGAGCCCGTCGACCTGGCGGTTCGCACGCGCCATCTGCACGCGGTGGCCGCGTCGGTCACGCTCACGGACAAGCCCGTCTTCGGCTACGCGATCGGCCGCGAGCGCATGGCGGATGCGATCGAGATCGCGCGGATCGCGCGCGGCATCAGCCGCGACGACCTCTTGCGCCAGCCTTCGATCCACACGGTCGTCAATTCCAACTCTCCGTTGATCTACGACGGTGGGCTCCTGGAAGGCGCGATCGTGATGGCGGAGCTGAACCAGCCGGTGGTCTACACCCCGTTCACTCTCTCGGGCGCCATGGCGCCGATCAACGTCGCAGGCGCACTCGTGCTCCAGAACGCCGAAGCGCTTGCCGGGATCGTCTTCTCGCAATGCGTCAATCCCGGTGCGCCGGCCGTCTACGGCAGCTTCACCTCGAACGTGGACATGAAGTCCGGCTCGCCCGCCTTCGGAACGCCGGAATACGCCAAGGCGACCATCGCCACCGGCCAACTCGCGCGGCGCTACGGCATCCCGTGGCGCTCGTCCAACGCCACAGCGTCCAACGCGGCCGACGCCCAGGCGGCATACGAATCGCAGATGTCCATCTGGCCAGTCGTCCTCGCCCAAGCCAACTACATCATCCACGGGTTCGGCTGGATCGAAGGCGGGCTTTGCGCGTCATACGAGAAATTCATCATGGACGCCGAAATGGTCCAGATGATGCAGGCGTTTCTGAAGCCGCTGGATACCAGCGAGGAAGAGCTGGGTCTCGACGCCATCGCCGAGGTCGGCCCCGGCGGTCACTTCTTCGGCTGCGACCACACGATGGCACGGTACGAGACTGCCTTCTACCGGCCGATGCTTTCGGATTGGCGCAACTTCGAGAACTGGCGCGACGCCGGCGCGGTCGAGACCTCGGACCGTGCCACGCGCATCTGGAAGCAGCTTCTCGCCGACTACGAAGCACCGCCGCTCGACCCCGCCATCGCCGAGGAGCTCGACGCGTTCGTGGCGCGGCGTGCCGCCGAAGGGGGCGCCCCGGAACGCTGACCGGCGGCAACGCAGGTGTTGTCTCGCCCGGCGCATTTCGGTCTAATCCCCCCGCCTTAAGGGAAGCGCAGGCGCCGCGCCACAGGGAGTCACCGATGGCCTACCAAGTCACGGAAAAGGACCTTTACGTCGTCGACGAGTTCATGGCCAAGCCGATTGGCCATCACAGCCCCGACCTGCAGCGGGTGCTCAACACGCTGAGGGGTGCCGACGTGAAGGGCAAGCACTGCCTGGTCTGCACCAAGCCGGGCCGCGAATGGCGCCTGGCCCAGCTCTCGGGCGTGCGCGGCAAGCCCGTCAAGCTGCTCGACAAGACCTTCGACAATATCGACGACGCCGAGCGTTACGTCTTCCGCTTGCGCTGGAAGCAGCACACCGGCAAGGCGCTGCCTGAGTAACCGCCGCAATCGCCACCGCGCGAGCGGCCCTCTGCACCACCGACAATCTACCGCCAGGCCCTGGGGGAGCTACACATGACCAGAATCGCGGGCTATGCCGACCGCGTCAGCGTGACGCCGGGAGAGACCATCAACTTCATGGTGAGTTCCGAAGCCCCCACCTACAAGTGCGACATCGTTCGCCTCATCTGCGGCGACGAGAACCCCGACGGCCCCGGCGTCAAGGAGCAGGTGGTCAGAACCAGCGCGAGCGGCACCTACAAGGGGCGCAAGCAGGTCTGCTACGACGGCTCCTTCATGGAGGTCCCGTCCCATCCCGCGATCCAGGGGCTGGAGAGCTTCACCTTCCAGGCCTTCATCTGGCCGACGACGCCCGATCGCGGCACCCAGGCGCTGATCTCCAACTGGCGCGACCGCGACAAGGCGGGTGCCGCGCTCATCATCACCAAGCAGGACGGCTCGCTCGCGCTCTGCCTCGGCGACGGCGACGGCAATATTGAGGTCACGGCCACCAACCGGCCGTTGATCCCGCACCAGTGGTATTTCGTCGCCGCCACCTACAACGCCGAGACCAAGCAGATCGGGCTGGTGCAGCAGCCGCTCAACGACTACCCCAACGTCAACGACGCCCGCGTCCTGAAGAAGAAATCGGAGCTCAGCGGGCCGGGGAAGCACGACGCGCCGCTCACCATGGGCGGCTACTTCCGGCGTGTCGACAAGGGCCGCACGGTCTGCGGCGGCTTCTACAACGGGCGCATCGACAGCCCCCGCGTCGCCAACCGCGTGCTGACCCCGGCGGAGATGGAACTTGCCAAGACCCGCCCGGTGGACGGCGCGCTCGCCACCTCCATCGTCGGCACCTGGGACTTCTCCCAGGGCATCAAAACGACGACGGCGACCGATCTTTCCGCCAACGCGCTGCACGGCAGCCTCGTCAACCTGCCGACCCGCGCCGTCACCGGCTGGTGTTGGGACGGCAGCGAGATGAACTGGCAGAACGCGCCGGAGCAGTACGGCGCGATTCACTTCCACGAGGACGACGTCTACGACGCACGCTGGGAGGTCGATTTCTCGCTCACCTGCCCGAAGCGGCTGAAGAGCGGCGTCTATGCCGCGAGGCTGCGCGGCGAAGGCGGCGGCGAGGAGTACATCCCCTTCGCCGTGCGCGCCCCGCGCGGCGCGCCCACCGCGAAGATCTGCTTCCTGCTGCCCACCGCGAGCTACATGGCTTACGCCAACACCAACATGTCCACCAACATGGGCGCGGCGCAAATTCTCGCCGGCCGGCTCACGGTGCTGAACGAGAAGAACCTGCAGCGCAGCGAGCACCGGGAATACGGCACCTCGCTCTACGACAGCCACATCGACGGCAGCGGCATCTGCTACTCCTCGCGGCTCAGGCCGGTCCTGAATTTCCGCCCGAAGGCGCTGGAATGGATCGGCGGCACCGAATCCACGCTCTGGCAGTTCAACGCCGACACCCACCTCACCGAGTGGCTGGAGGCGAAGGGCTTCGAGTACGACGTCGTCACCGACGAGGACCTGCACTACGAGGGCCTGGCGGCGATCGAGGACTACACGGTGGTGCTCACCGGCTCGCACCCCGAGTACCACTCCAAGGCGATGTGGGATGCGATGTACGCCTACCAGCAGCGCGGCGGGCGGCTCATGTACATGGGCGCCAACGGCTGGTACTGGCGCATCGCCTACCACACCGAGGTGCCGGGCTGTATCGAGGTGCGCCGCGCCGAGGACGGCATCCGCACCTGGATCGCGCGGCCCGGCGAGTACTATCACAGCTTCACCGGCGAGTACGGCGGCCTCTGGCGGCGCAACGGCCGGCCGCCGCAGGTCATCGCCGGCACCGGCTTCAGCGCGCAGGGCTTCGACATCTCGTCCTACTACGTGCGCCAGCCCGACAGCTTCAAGAAGGAGGTCGCCTGGATCTGCGAGGGCATCGGCAAGGACGAGAAGATCGGCGATTTCGGGCTGATCGGCGGCGGCGCGGCGGGGCTGGAGCTCGACCGGGCCGACCCGCTGCTGGGCACGCCGCCCAACACCTATGTGCTGGCGAGCTCGGAAGGCCACACCGACCTCTACCTCGTGGTCTGCGAAGAGCTCGACGTGAACCGGCCCAACTGCGATGGCACCCAGGACCCGCTGGTGCGTGCCGACATCGTGTTCTACGAGACCCCGAACGGCGGCGCGGTGTTCTCCACCAGCTCGATCTCCTGGTGCGGCAGCCTCGCCCACAACGACCACGACAACAACGTCTCGCGCATGACCGAGAACGTCTTGCGCCGCTTCGCCGATCCGACCCCGTTCTGAGCGAGACCCGGACCGGACGTTACCGGGGGCCGCGATGAGCGGCCCCGTCCTGGAGGTCGAGGCCCTCACCAAGCGTTTCGGCAAGGTGACCGCCGTCGATGCGGTGAGCTTCGCGGTCGGACGCGGGGCGACCGCCGCCCTGCTCGGCGCCAACGGCGCCGGCAAGACCACCACCCTGGCGATGGTTCTGGGTCTGCTGCTGCCGAGCGCAGGCTCGGTGCGCATCTTCGGCCACGACCTGGCGGCCAACCGCTACGCGCTGCTGCCGCGCATGAATTTTTCGTCGCCCTACACGGATCTGCCGCACCGGCTCACGGTGCGCGAGAACCTGACCGTCTACGCCCGGCTCTACAACCTTGACGGCGTGCGGCAGCGGATCGAGCGGATGGCCGAGACCCTCGACCTCGGCGACTTCCTCAAGCGGCCCACGGGCAAGCTCTCGGCCGGGCAGCGCACGCGCGTCGCGCTCGCCAAGGCGCTGCTCAACGATCCGGAGCTGCTGCTGCTTGACGAGCCCTCCGCCTCGCTCGACCCCGACACGGCCGACTGGGTGCGGGGCGTGATCGAGCGCTATCGCGCCGAGACCGGCGCCACCATCCTGCTCGCCTCCCACAACATGGCCGAGGTCGAGCGGCTCTGCGACGACGTGTTCGTGATGGCAGGTGGTCGCATCGTCGAGAGCGGCCCGCCCGAAGCCATGATCGAGCGCCACGCCCGCAGCACGCTGGAGGAGGTCTTCCTCGAAATCGTGCGCGGCACCGCCGGCATCGACGAGGCGGCGCAATGATGGGGGACGGTGCTGCACGGGCCCTGCCCTGGAGCGGTTCTGCACAGCGGATCGGTGCGATGGTGCTGCGCCATACCTACCTGCTGCGGCGCTCCTGGCCGCGCCTGCTGGAGCTCACCTACTGGCCCACGGTACAGATGATCATCTGGGGCCTCGTCACCATGTTCCTCGTCACCAACAGCACGTGGTTCGCGCAGGCCGCAGGCGTCCTGCTCGCAGGCGTCATCCTCTGGGACGTGATGTTCCGCGGCCAGATCGGCCTCTCCCTCGTGTTCATCGAGGAGATGTGGGCGCGCAATCTGGGCCATCTCTTCGTGAGTCCGCTGCGGCCGTGGGAGCTGATCTGCGCGCTCATGCTGATCAGCCTGATCCGCACGCTGATCGGGATGACCGGCGCGGTGGGCCTCGCCTTCGTGCTCTACGCGTTCTCGATCTTCGATCTCGGTTTCGCGCTGATCGGCTTCTTCGTGAACCTGATCGTGATGGGCTGGGCCGTGGGCTTCTTCGTCTGCGGCCTGGTGCTGCGCTACGGCCTGGGCGCCGAGAGCCTGGCCTGGTTCCTGATCTTCGCGCTGGCGCCTTTCAGTTGCGTCTATTATCCGCTCTCGATCCTGCCGGACTGGCTGGAGCCGGTGGCCGCCATCCTCCCGTCGGCCCATGTCTTCGAGGGGATGCGTGCGCTCCTGGTGGACGGCACCTTCAGCGGCGATCACATGATGCGGGCGACCACGCTCAACATCGGCTGGATGGCGGTCGGCATCGCCACGTTTCTCGCCTTCCTCCGCAGCGCCCGCATACGCGGCCTGCTACATCAGATTGGCGAATAGCCATTATTCCGCCGGACCGCTGACTCCCGCTGAATCGAAGGTCGCCATGCCGTTGTGCGTGGCCACCGCCATGCGCACCAGAGCGGCGGCGAGCGCTGCGCCCGAGGCCTCGCCGAGCCGCAAGCCGAGATCGAGCAACGGCTCAATCGCCAGAGACTCCAGCAAATGCCGATGTCCCGGCTCTGCGGAGCGGTGGGCGACCTGTGCGTGGTCGAGACCGTCGTCCCGCAGCTTCGCGATGACCGCTGCCGCCGCGGTGCAGGCGAAGCCGTCGAGCAGCACAGGCACGCGGGCGTGCCGCGCCTGGACGACCGCGCCCGCGATCGCCGCAAGCTCCCGCCCACCGACGCAGCCGAGCGCGGCCAGCGGATCGCGGCGTGCTTCGGCGTGCCGCGCGAGCGCCGCATCAACGACGGCCGCCTTGCACGCGAGCCCGTCGGAATCGACCCCGGTCCCTGGCCCCACCCAGGTGGCGCCGTCCCCACCGCAGAGCGCCGCCGCGAGCGCGGCTGCGGCAGTGGTATTGCCGATCCCCATCTCGCCGAGGCAAAGCAGGTCGGCGCCCTCGTCGACCGCGGCTATCCCCGCCTCCAACGCCGCGACGCAGTCTGCCTCGCCGAGCGCCGGCGCTAGCGTCATGTCGTCGGTCGGCCGGTCGAGGTCGAGAGGCATCACCGTCAATTCTGCACCCAGCACGTCGCAGAGCTGATTGATCGCGGCTCCGCCCGCCTCGAAGTTGGCCACCATCTGCGCCGTGACCGCCGGGGGATAGGCCGAGACTCCGCGCGCCGCGACCCCGTGATTGCCGGCGAAGACGACGACCTGGATGCGCTCTGCGCGCGGCGGATGGCGCCCCTGCCACGCGGCGGCCCATTGGGCGAGGGCTTCGAGCCGGCCGAGGGCGCCGGCCGGCTTGGTGAGCTGCGCATCGTGCGCCCGTGCCCGCTCGGCCGCCGCCTCGTCCGGCCCCGGCATGGCGCGCACACGCGCCCGGAAGGCGGTCAACGAACCGAGCTGGACGTCATCGGGCATGGCGGTTCCGCAGGCCGGTTGCCGCAAGGGGGAAAACGTGGGGTTTCTTGGCGGCAACAGCGCGCTAGCCTATAAGGCCGGGGGAGGATGCCGGGCCGGGGCAGCCCGGGCAAGAGGCAGATGCGTTACGACGACGGCGACGAGGCTCCCCTCCAACAGAAGGCGTACCGCGCGGTGCGGCTCTGGCGGAGCGACCTTCGCGCCGCCATGCTCTTCCTCACGCGGGTGCCGCTGAGGGCGGCGCGGCCCGAGGGCGATGCACCGTCCCTCGGGCGCGCCGTTCGCGCCTTCCCCATCGTGGGCGCGCTGATCGGGCTCGTCGCGGGGATCGTCTATGCGATCGCCGCAGGAATCGGCCTGCCCGACATTGTGGCGGCGGTGCTCGCCGTGGGCGCCGGCGCGCTGATCACCGGCGCGCTGCACGAGGACGGCCTCGCCGACATGGCGGACGGCTTCGGCGGCGGCAGCACGCGGGAGCGCAAGCTCGCGATCATGCGGGACAGCCGCATCGGCGCCTACGGCGTGATCGTGCTGGTGGTGGTGCTGGCGGCCAAGGTGGGCGCCATCGCCGACCTTGGCGGGACCGGCCTGGTGATCGCCGCCATGGTCGCCGCTGCCGGAGTCTCGCGCGCGGCGATGCCGGCGGTGATGCTCTGGCTGGACCCGGCACGGGACGACGGCCTCGCCGCCGATGCCGGCCGCCCGCCGTCGACCCACGTGTGGACCGGGCTGGCGCTCGCGGCGGTGCTCGCCGTGGGCCTGCTGACCTGGAGCGGGCTGGTCGCCTTCCTCATCGCGGGAATCGGCACCGCCGCAGTCGCCTGGCTTGCGGAACGACAGGTCGGCGGCCACACTGGGGACGTTCTGGGCGGCGTCCAGCAGTTCTCCGAAGTCCTGTTCCTACTCACGCTTGCGGCGGTTCGATGACCACCTCGACAACTGTGACCCGGTGGTGGTGGGTGCGCCACGCACCCGTCACCGACCACGGCGGCCGGCTCTACGGCCGCACCAACGTGCCCGCGAACACCAGCGAGCGGCCGCGTTTCGAAGGGCTGGCCCGCGCGCTGCCGCAGGATGCCGTGTGGCTCACCAGCAACCTGCTGCGCACCCACCAGACCGCCGATGCGATTGCCGAGGCCGGCCACGCGGTGCCGGAGCGGGTCATCGAGGCGGACCTGGACGAGCAGGATTTCGGCGCCTGGCATGGCCTCACCTGGAGCGAGGTCGCCTCCGAGCGGGGCAGCGGCCTCGCCCACAAGTACTGGGTCGCGCCTGCGCACATCACGCCGCCGGAGGGCGAGAGCTTCGTCCAGGTTGTCGAGCGCGTCACCGCCGCGGTCGAGCGCAGTACGACGCAGCACGCCGGCCGGGACATCGTGGCCGTGGCCCACGGCGGCTCGATCCGAGCCGCCTTGGCGCTCGCGCTCGGCCTCGATGCGGAGCGCGCGCTCGCCTTCAGCATCGACAATCTCTCGATCACCCGGATCGACCACGTGGACGGGCCCGCCAGGGGCCAGGCCTGGCGCGTGGCCGCCGTCAACCTGCCGCCGGACTGAGCGCCTCCCGGTACTGAGGTCGGCTGCGCCGCGCCGGCGGAGCGCGTAGACTCGCGCCATGACACCCCAGGATGCGCCGAGTCTGTTCGAGGACGCAGCGCCGAGGCCGCTGGCCGACCGACTGCGGCCGGTCACGCTCGACGAGGTGGTGGGGCAGGACCATCTGCTTCGCCCCGACGGCCCGCTGGGGCGGATGGTGGCGAGCGGCGCGCTGGCGTCGACCGTCCTCTGGGGGCCGCCTGGCTGCGGCAAGACCACCATCGCGCGCTTGCTCGCCGATCACACGGACATGCTGTTCGCGCCGCTGAGCGCGGTCTTCTCCGGCGTCACCGAGCTGCGCAAGGTGTTCGCCGATGCGCGCGAACACCGCGCCGGCGGCACCGGCACCCTGCTCTTCGTCGACGAGATTCATCGCTTCAACCGGGCGCAGCAGGACGCGTTCCTGCCCGTGGTCGAGGACGGAACCGTGGTTCTCGTCGGCGCCACCACCGAGAACCCTTCGTTCGAGCTCAACGGTGCCCTGCTCTCGCGCTGCGCGGTGCTGGTGCTCAACCGGCTGGACGACAGCGCGCTGGAGACGCTGCTCATCCGCTGCGAGGAGGCCGAGGGCCGCACGCTCCCGCTCGAGCCCGACGCCCGTCCCATGCTGCGCGCCATGGCCGACGGCGACGGCCGCGCGCTCATCAACATGGCCGAGGCGCTGTTCGCGGCGGGCGCCACCGCGCCGCTCGACGTGCCGCAGCTGATGGAGACCGTGCAGCGCCGCGCGCCCCTCTACGACAAGTCGCAGGAGGGCCACTACAACCTGATCTCGGCGCTGCACAAGTCGCTGCGCGGCTCGGACACGGACGCGGCGCTCTACTGGCTCGCGCGCATGCTCGCCGGCGGCGAGGACCCGCGCTACATCGCGCGGCGCCTGGTGCGCTTCGCGGTCGAGGACGTGGGGCTCGCCGACCCGGACGCGCTGCCGCAGGCGCTCGCCGGCTGGGAGGCATACGAGCGGCTGGGCTCGCCAGAAGGCGAGCTCGCCATCGCCCAGACCGTGATCTATCTCGGCACCGCCGCGAAATCGAACGCGAGCTACCGCGCGCTTGGGCGGGCGATGCAAGTTGCGCGCGAGACCGGCTCGCTGATGCCGCCCAAGCACATCCTCAACGCGCCGACGCGGCTGATGAAGGATCTCGGCTACAGCAAGGGCTACGTCTACGACCACGACACCGAGGAAGGCTTCTCGGGCCAGGACTACTTTCCCGAGGGGCTACCGCGGCAGAGCTTCTACGCGCCGCGCGAGCGAGGCTTCGAGCGGGAGGTGCGAAAGCGCCTCGCCTACTGGCAGAAGCTGCGCGAAGGCGGCGACGCCGGGCCGGAGGACGAAGCGTGAAGGTCGCGCTCGCCATCGCGCTGGGCGGCGCACTGGGCTCGGTCGGGCGCTACTACGTCATGGGCGCGGCCGAGCGCTGGCTCGCGTCGCTGATCGGCGGGGGCTTCCCTTACGGCACGCTGACGGTGAACGTCGTGGGCTCGTTCATCCTGGGCGCGCTGGTGCACGGGCTCGCGGTTGCCTTCGACGCGGGCGAGGTGGTGCAGCGCTTCCTCTTCGTGGGCCTGCTCGGCGGCTTCACCACCTTCTCCGCCTTCTCGGCGGACAGCATCGCGTTGCTGGAGCGGGGCGAGGTCGGCCGGGCGCTGCTCTACATCGTGCTCTCGGTCGTGCTTTCGGTCGGCGGGTTCTACTGCGGGCTACGCCTGATCCGCGCGGTGCTCTGACTGTGGGCGGCATCGCCACCCTGGAGATCGCGCCGGAGGACGGCGACCAGCGGCTCGACCGCTGGTTCAAGCGGCACTACCCCGCGCTCGGCCACGGCCGGCTGGAGAAGCTGCTGCGCACCGGCCAGATCCGCGTCAATGGCAAGCGCGCCCGCGCCGGCACACGGCTTGCGCCCGGCGACCGGGTGCGCGTGCCGCCCCTGCCCGATCGGGACGAGGGCCGGGCGCCGCGCCGCTCCGCGCCGCCGCTGGCCGACGAAGACGCCGCCATGATGCGGGCGGCGGTCATCTACCGCGATGCCGACATGATCGCGCTCAACAAGCCGCCCGGCCTGCCGGTGCAGGGCGGCAGCCGGGTCGCCCGCCACCTCGACGGGCTGCTCGGCGCGCTCCGCTTCGACGCGGCCGAGGCGCCCCGCCTGGTCCACCGGCTTGACCGCGACACCAGCGGCGTCCTGCTGCTCGCCCGCCACGCCGCTGCGGCCCGCGACCTGACCAAGCTGTTCCGCTCGCGCAGCCTGCGCAAGCTCTACTGGGCGCTGGTCGTCGGCGTGCCGAAGCCGGCGCAGGGGCGGATCGACGCGCCGCTCGCCAAGCGTCAGGTGGGCGATGGCGAGCGGGTGGTCGCGACCGCCGAAGGCGGTCAGCGCGCGATCACGGACTACGCGCTAATCGAGGCGGCCGGCCGCCGCCTCTCCTGGCTCGCGCTCATGCCGCGCACGGGCCGCACCCACCAGCTACGGGCGCACACCGCCTCGGTCTTCGGCCATCCCGTCGTGGGCGACGGCAAGTACGGCGGCGAGGCGGCGTTCCCGGCCGGGTTCGAGCCGCGCCTGCACCTCCACGCCCGCGCGCTCGAACTGCCGCGCAAGCGTGGGGTGCCGCTGGTCCTCACCGCGCCACTGCCGCCGCACATGGCCGCCGCGTGGCGCTTTCTCGGCTTCGATCCGGCGCCCGCCGGCGACGACTTCGCGCCCTTCGAGGACGCGCCGTGAACGCCGCCAAGCCGAAGCGCTTCTACAAGACGGCGGAGGCAGTGGAGGCCGACGGCGGGCACGGCATCGCGCTCGACGGCAAGCCCGTGCGCACCCCGGCCGGCCGGCCGCTCGCGGTATCGGGCGCAGCGCTCGCGACTGCCGTCGCCGGGGAATGGGCGGCGCAGGGTGAGACCATCGACCGCGAGACCATGCCGCTCACCCGCCTCGTCTGCACCGCGCTCGACCTGGTGCCGGAGCGGCGGGCCGACATCGTGGCCGAGATCGCGGCCTACGCCGAGACCGATCTGGTCTGCTATCGGACCGACGCGCCGCCAGCGCTCGCCCGCCGCCAGGCCGCCGCTTGGGAGCCCTTGGTGACGTGGTCGGTCGCGCGTTACGGCGCCCGCCTTGCGGTGACGAGTGCGATCACCCCAATTGCCCAGGCGCCGGAGGCGCTCGAAGCCCTGCGCAACGCAGTGGCGGGCGAGGACGACTTCACCCTCGCCGGGCTCAGCCTTGTGACCCGGAGCTTCGGCTCACTGGTGATTGCGCTCGCCATGCGCGAGGGCCGGCTCGATGCTGAGGCCGCCGCCGATGCGTCTCTGGTCGATGAGCGCTACCAACTCGAGCGCTGGGGCGATGACGCGGAGCTCGCCGCCCGCTGCGCCCGCGTCGCCCGGGACGCTGCGGACGCCGAACGCTTGTTTCGCTTGCTCGCCACGTGACCGCGCGCCACAAATGGCGGTGATGCTTGCATCCGGCAGGCCCTGCGGATACGGTGACGCGCCGCCGAGCCGGAGCAGGTTCGGCTCACATGAGGAGTGCGACCTATGGCACGCGTGACGGTCGAAGACTGCGTTGGCCTGGTGCCGAACCGGTTCGAGCTGGTGCTGCTCGCCGCGCAGCGCGCCCGCGACATCCGTTCCGGCGCGGAGCTCACGGTCGAGAAGGACAACGACAAGAACGCCGTCATCGCGCTCCGCGAAATCGCCGACGAGACGATCGATCTCGAGACGCTCCGCCACGAGCTGGAGCACGGGCGCGAGGTAGACACCGAGATCGACGAGCCGGACGAGGATGCCATGGCGGTGCTGGCGGCCGAGGCTGCCTGGGCCGGCGTAACCGGCCAGTCCGCGCCCGTCGAGGAGGAGGCCGGAGCGCCCGACGGCGAGGACGAGCCGGCAGAAGAGCCGGCGGTCGAGGCAGAAACGGCGGCGGAACTGGAGGAGTAGCGCCGGCCGGCGGCGCATCGGGCGCGGCAGGGTCGCCGCCCTCACTGAGGATTTCCGCCGGCGCCGGCCTGGCGCGTCAGCGGACGTGATCCGGCAATACGAACTCGTCGAACGCGTCAAGAGCTACGAGCCCTCCGCGGACGAAGCTCTGCTGAATCGCGCCTACGTCTTTTCCATGAAGGCGCACGGGACGCAGACCCGCGCCAGCGGCGACCCCTATTTCGCCCATCCGATCGAGGTCGCCGGCATCCTGACGCAGCTCAAGCTGGACAGCACATCGATCGCGACCGCCCTGCTCCACGACACCGTGGAGGACACGGTCGCCACCATCGAGGAAATCAGCGACCTCTTCGGCGAGGAGACCGCCCGGCTCGTCGACGGCGTGACCAAGCTGAGCCGGCTGGATCTACAGTCGGACCAGGCGCATCAGGCCGAGAACTTGCGCAAGTTCCTGCTCGCGCTCTCGGAGGACATCCGCGTTCTCCTGGTCAAGCTCGCCGATCGCCTCCACAACATGCGCACGCTGCACTATGTGCCAAGCGACAAGAAGCGGCAGCGGATCGCCAGGGAGACCATGGAGATCTACGCGCCGCTCGCGGAACGGATCGGGCTCCAGGCCTTCAAGGCGGAGCTGGAAGATCTCGCCTTCAAGGAGCTCAACTCCGACGGCTTCCACACCATGGAGACACGGCTCAAGGCGCTCCGCGACCAGGCCGGCGGCATGGTGGAGCGGGTCACCGAATCCCTCACCGAGACGCTCCGAAGCAAGCGACTGCGGGCGACCGTCACGGGCCGTGAGAAGCGGCCCTACTCCATCTGGCAAAAGATGCAGCGCAAGAAGCTCGCCTTCGAGCAGCTCACCGACATCGTGGGCTTTCGCGTCGTCACCGAAGACGAGGAGGATTGCTACCGGGCGCTCGGCATCGTGCATCGCGCCTATCCGATGGTGCCGGGCCGCTTCAAGGACTACATCTCGACGCCCAAGCCCAACGGCTACCGCTCGCTCCACACCGCGGTGCTCGGTCCCGAGCAGCGGCGCATCGAGATCCAGATCCGCACCCGCGACATGCACGAGGAGGCCGAGTACGGCGTCGCCGCCCATTGGCTGTTCAAGCAAGCGGGGGACGTTCACGACGACCGTCAACAGCGCTGGCTTCGCCCCCTGCTCGAGATCCTCGACAAGGCCTCGGGGCCGGAGGAGCTGCTTGAGCACGCCAAGCTCGAGATGTTTCGGGACGAGGTGTTCTGCTTCTCGCCCCGGGGAGCGCTGATCACGCTCCCGCGTGGAGCGACGCCGGTCGATTTTGCCTACGCGGTGCACACCGATGTGGGCGACACCACGGTCGGCGCCAAGGTCAACGGGCGCATGGTGCCGCTCTGGACCCAGTTGGAGAACGGCGATCAGGTGGAGATTCTGCGCTCCAGCGTGCCACAACCGCAGCCCGACTGGGAAAGCTTTGTCGTGACTGGCAAGGCGCGAACCTGCATCCGCCGCTTCACCCGGCTCAAGGAGCGGGAGCAGTTCATCACCCTCGGCCGGGCCGTCGCCGAGAAACTCTGTCGAGAGGCCGGCGCGGACTATTCCGAGAAGCTGCTGGAGGACGCGCTCTCGCAGCTCAAGCAGCGTTCTGTGGGCGACCTGTTGGCGGCTCTCGGTCGCGGTGACCTCACCAGCGGCGAGGTGGAGGACGCGCTCTTCCCCGCCCGCAGGCTCCAAGGCATCGCCCGCCGTGCGCTCTCGGTCGCGCGCGGCCGGCGCGGAACCAAGGCCGGCGACAGTGGCATTCCCGTGCGCGGGCTGATTCCGGGCATGGCCGTGCACCTCGCCGAATGCTGCAATCCGCTGCCCGGCGAGCGCATCGTCGGCATCGTCACCACCGGCAAGGGCGTGACGATCCACACCATCGACTGCGACACGCTGGAGAGCTTCAGCGACACGCCCGAACGCTGGCTCGACCTTGCCTGGGAGGCGGACGCGGACGAGAAGGGCGTCCACGTCGGCCGCCTCAACCTAGTGGTCGCCAACGAGACCGGCAGCCTCAGCAAGCTGACCACGGCCATCGCCAAGAACAATGGCAACATCAGCAACCTCAAGATCACCAATCGCTCGCTCGATTTCTTCGAGATGCTGGTCGATATCGAGGTCAAGGACGCGAGACACCTCGGCAACATCGTGGCTGCCCTGCGGGCGGTGACGTCGGTGAGCAGCGTCGAGCGGGAGCGCGCGCGCCACTGAGCGGGACCCGGCCAACCGGGCGCAAATTGTATAATTCGGGCTCTGGCCCTATGATCCAGGCCCCTGGCCGGCCGCCGGCACGGGGCAACAAGGAGGGAGATGGGGTGTCTCAGGCACACCAAACGAGGCTCGCCGGGCAGGGCAACGAGGCGCCCAGCGCCGTGCTCACCGATCGGGAGACCGGGAGCACGGTCGAGTTGCCTGTCCTCGAGGGGACGATGGGCCCGCCGGTGATCGATATCCGCTCGCTCTACGCGGGGACGGGCAAGTTCTCCTACGATCCCGGCTATACCGCGACCGGCTCGTGCAAGTCGAATATCACCTATATCGACGGCGAGCAGGGCGTGCTGCTGCACCGCGGCTACCCTATCGACGAGCTGGCCGCATACAGCGACTTCCTCGAAGTCTCCTACCTACTGCTCCACGGTGAGCTGCCGAACGCGGCGGAGAAGGACCACTTCGTCAACACCATCACCAAGCACACGATGGTGCACGAGCAGATCAACTACCTCTATCGGGGGTTCCGGCGCGATTCTCACCCGATGGCGGTGATGATCGGCGTGGTGGGCGCGCTTGCCGCCTTCTACCACGACACCACCGACATCGACGATCCGAAGCAGCGCATCATCGCCTCGCACCGGATGATCGCGAAGATGCCGACGTTTGCGGCGATGGCGTACAAGTACAATATCGGCCAGCCGTTCGTGTATCCGCGCAACGACCTCACGTACGCGGAGAATTTCCTGCACATGATGTTCGCGGTGCCGTGCGAGGACTATCAGATCAACCCGATCCACGCGCGCGCCATGGACCGCATCCTGATCCTCCACGCGGACCACGAGCAGAACGCCTCGACATCGACGGTGCGCCTCGCCGGCTCCTCCGGCGCCAACCCCTACGCCTGCATCGCGGCCGGCATCGCGACGCTCTGGGGGCCTGCCCACGGCGGCGCCAACGAGGCGGTGCTCCAGATGCTGGAGGAGATCGGCACGGTCGAGAACATCTCGGAATTCATCAAGCGAGCGAAGGACAAGGACGACCCGTTCCGGCTCATGGGCTTCGGCCACCGGGTCTACAAGAACTACGACCCGCGTGCCACGGTCATGCGGGAGACCTGCCACGAGGTGCTCGACGATCTCGGCATCAGCGACGAGCTGCTCAGGATCGCCATGGAGCTGGAGCGGATCGCCCTGGAGGACGAGTACTTCGTCGACCGCAAGCTTTACCCCAACGTCGACTTCTACTCGGGCCTGATCCTGCAGGCGCTCGGCATCCCGACCCACCTCTTCACCGTGATCTTCGCGCTAGCGCGCACCGTGGGCTGGGTCGCCCAATGGAACGAGATGATCGCGGATCCCGAGCAGAAGATCGGCCGACCGCGCCAGCTCTACACCGGCCCGGCGCAACGCGGCTTCGTCCCGTTGAGGGATCGGCCGTAGCGGTACGCCTGATAGACTGGCGTCCCCAGGAGACCTTACTTTACTCATATATTTCAACATCTTAGTTTGACCAACCGCACTAACATTCGACCCGTACCAGTCGACGGGGCCAGGTCAGGGCCGCTAGCGACGCGTTGACGGAGGTTGCCCGTGGGTGGCGTTCTCGTTCTCGGCCTCTTGGTCGGCATGCGTCATGCGCTGGAAGCTGACCATGTCGCCGCCGTCGCCGCGCTGACGGCGCGCAGCCGGAATCTAGGTGGCGCCCTTCGCCTCGGTGCGGCCTGGGGGCTGGGGCACACGCTGACGCTCTTCGCTGCGGGCACCGTTGTGCTCTCGCTCGATGGCGTCATGCTCGAACGCATCGCGCACATCTTTGAGTTTGCCGTCGGCATCATGTTGGTGCTGCTGGGGGCTGACCTGCTGCGGCGCATGATCGCCGCGCGCGTTCACTTCCACATCCACCGCCACGGCGACGGCACGACGCACTTCCATGCTCACAGCCACGCAGGCGAGGCCGATCACGCCGCATCGCGCCATGACCATGTGCACGCGCGGGGACTGCCCGTGCGTGCACTCGCGGTCGGACTGATGCATGGGCTCGCGGGGTCTGCGGCGCTGATCCTGCTGACGGCGGGGCAGATCGACTCGCTTTTCTGGGCACTCGCCTACCTCGCGCTCTTCGGCATCGGCTCGATGATCGGCATGGCCGCACTCTCGGTCGTCATCGCGATTCCGCTGCAGCGGATGGCGCGCAGCCTCTCCTGGGCGCACAACACGCTGAGCGCCGCCGTCGGGCTTGGCACCATCGGTCTCGGCGCCTGGGTTGCTTACCGGATCGGCATCGTCGAAGGGCTGACGCTTGGCTAGAGCTTTTCCGTCCCACATGGAGGCATGTCGTTTCTCGCGCACGCGAGCGCGAGGAAGGCCAGCCTGTACGTCGCGGCCGCAAACCGGGCGCGGCTCACGAGCTCGGGCATGGCGAAACTGAGGGCGGAACCGGAGCAAATTTGTCCAACCTTTCCGAAAGGTTAGACAAAAGGGGGTTCTAGGCCTTTGAAACGTAAAGAAAAAGCAAAATGGATGGCGTCCCCAGGGGGACTCGAACCCCCGTTTCCGGCGTGAGAGGCCGGTGTCCTAGGCCACTAGACGATGGGGACGCGGCCCCATGGAGATAGCCCAGAAAGGCCGCGAACTCAACCGTCGGCAGGGACGGCCTTGACGAGAGCCCGGTCGGACTTTCGCTCCCCGGTCGAGGACGTTCCGGGTATCGTGCGCCCGGCGGCGCTGCCGCCGGGAGGAGGCGGTTCCCCATGTTCGAGGAGTTCGGGTTCGAGGAGCTGACGCCGATCACGGCCTCCGTGCTGCTTGGGCTGGTGCTCGGCCTGGCCTATGGCGCGCTCGCGCAGCGCAGCGCGTTCTGCCTGCGCCGCAGCCTGGTCGGCGAGTGGCGCGACTGCCTGCCGGCACTCGGCACATGGGTGATGGCGCTGGCGACCGCGATCGCCGGCACCCGCGTGGCGGTTGCTTTCGATCTGATCTCCTTCGAGGCGCATCGCTTTCTCGCGGCCGACCTGCCGGTCGCGTCAGCGCTGCTGGGCGGCGCGCTCTTCGGAGCCGGCATGGTGCTGACGGGCGGCTGCGTCTCGCGCCTCACGGTGCTGGTCGGCACCGGCAATCTGCGCGCCTTGCTCGTCTTAGTCGTCTTTGCCGTCACGGCCCACGCGGTGATGAAGGGCGCGCTGGCCCCGATCCGCGAGGCGGTGGGGGACGCGACCCTCTCCGGCGGCGCGGCGACGGAGCTCGCGGCCTGGCCCGGCGGCGAGGTCTGGCCGGCGATCGTCGCGGGCACCGCGTTTCTCTTCGCGCTCCTCTCCCGTGCGCGGATCTCCCACCTGGCGATGGCGGCCGCGATCGGGTTGCTGGTGCCGCTCGGCTGGATCGGCACGGGGTTCGTGCTGCTGGACGATTTCGACCCGATCCCCGTGGCGTCGATGGGCTTCACCGGGCCCATGGCGGACACGTTGTTCTGGGCCGTGGTGGCAACGTCGATACCGGCGGGCTTCGGCACCGGCCTCGCCGCGGGCGTCCTGCTCGGCAGCCTGGCCGCGGCGCTGGCGGCCGGCGAGTTCCGCTGGCAGAGCCTGGAAGGCCCGCGCCAGACCGGGCGCTACCTCGCCGGCGCCGTGATGATGGGCGTGGGCGGCGTGCTGGCAGGCGGTTGCACGGTGGGCGCCGGGCTTTCCGGCGTCTCGACCGCGAGCCTCGCCGCGCTGCTCGCGCTCGCCGCCATGGCGGCCTCGGCGCGAGCTACAGGGATGCTTCTCACCGCGCGATAGAGCGCGTCCGTCTTTGACGGGCGCGCGACAGGCCGCGACCGCGGCCCACCGCGAATGCGGCGCGCCCGCGCAGGCGCCGGCCGCAGGCCGGCTGCCGTGAGCGAAAAAATTGCTAGGGAAGGTCTGATCAAGTCGGGTGTGCCATGATTTTCGTAGGAGTCGCAGATTGGATGATCGGGTCATGGCACAGGCGAGCTTTTCGGAACTGGAGCACGACTTGAAGAAGCGCCGGACGCGGCGCGAGCTGTTCCTGGAGAAGATGGACAAGCTGGTTCCCTGGGAGCGGCTGGAACGGCGGATCGAGCCGTTCTATCCGAAGGCGGGGCGCGGTCGGCGCCCTTACCCGCTTAGGGAAGGTCTGATCAAGTCGGGTGTGCCATGATTTTCGTAGGAGTCGCAGATTGGATGATCGGGTCATGGCACAGGCGAGCTTTTCGGAACTGGAGCACGACTTGAAGAAGCGCCGGACGCGGCGCGAGCTGTTCCTGGAGAAGATGGACAAGCTGGTTCCCTGGGAGCGGCTGGAACGGCGGATCGAGCCGTTCTATCCGAAGGCGGGGCGCGGTCGGCGCCCGTACCCGCTTGCGGTGATGCTGCGCGTTCACTGCGTGCAGCTGTTCTACAACCTGAGCGATCCGGGGATGGAGGACCTGCTCTACGAGGTGGAGTCGGTGCGGCGTTTCGTGGGGCTGCGGCTGGCGGAGGCGTTGCCTGACGAGACCACCATCCTGAACTTCCGGCATCTTCTGGAGAAGCACGGCCTGGGCGAGGGTCTGTTCGAGGAGATCAATGCGCACCTGGCGTCGCGCGGCCATTGGCTGCGCACGGGGACGATCGTTGACGCGAGCATCATCGAGGCGCCGTCGTCGACGAAGAACCGGCGCCGCGCACGGGACCCTGAGATGCGTCAGACGAGGAAGGGCAAGCAGTGGTATTTCGGGATGAAGGCGCACATCGGGGTGGACGCCGGGTCGGGTCTGGCACACAGCGTGGTGACGACGGCGGCCAACGCAAGCGACGTGACGCAGGCGGGAGCGCTGCTGCATGGCGCTGAGACGACGGCGTGGGGCGACGCGGGCTACCAGGGGGTGGAGAAGCGTCCCGAGCACCGGGATGGCGGTGTCGAGTGGCGTGTGGCGATGAAGCCGGGGCGGCGCCGGCTGCTGGCCGGGGGTGGCGCCGAAGCGGCGGCCGAGACGCGCAAGGCGTCGGTGCGGGCGAAGGTGGAGCATCCGTTCCTGTACGTGAAGCGGCACTTCGGCTACGCCAAGGTGCGCTACCGGGGCGTGGCGAAGAACAGGCAGCGCATCGCGTTGCTGCTGGGGTTCTCGAACCTGCTGATCGCCGGCCGCTACGCGACGCAATGACAGGGGAGCAGTCCGCCCGCCGCCGGCGGGACGACGGGGAATGCGGCGGATCGACGCGGATATCGCCCGTTCGCTCCGTATCCCGCGACAAAAGCAGCCCCCGGCCTGCCGGCAATATCGTCGAGCTTCAAATCCAAGCCCCCTCTCCCCCTCGAAGCCGCCAAGATGGGGTTGTTCAGACTTTCCTTAGGGTGATGCTGCGCGTTCACTGCGTGCAGCTGTTCTACAACCTGAGCGACCCGGGGATGGAGGACCTGCTCTACGAGGTGGAGTCGGTGAGGCGTTTCGTGGGGCTGCGCCTGACGGAGGCGCTGCCCGACGAGACCACCATCCTGAACTTCCGGCATCTTCTGGAGAAGCACGGCCTGGGCGAGGGTCTGTTCGAGGAGATCAATGCGCACCTTGCGTCGCGTGGCCATCGGCTGCGCACGGGGACGATCGTCGACGCGAGCATCATCGAGGCGCCGTCGTCGACGAAGAACCGGCGCCGCGCACGGGACCCTGAGATGCGTCAGACGAGGAAGGGCAAGCAGTGGTATTTCGGGATGAAGGCGCACATCGGGGTGGACGCCGGGTCGGGTCTGGCACACAGCGTGGTGACGACGGCGGCCAACGCAAGCGACGTGACGCAGGCGGGAGCGCTGCTGCATGGCGCTGAGACGACGGCGTGGGGCGACGCGGGCTACCAGGGGGTGGAGAAGCGTCCCGAGCACCGGGATGGCGGTGTCGAGTGGCGTGTGGCGATGAAGCCGGGGCGGCGCCGGCTGCTGGCCGGGGGTGGCGCCGAAGCGGCGGCCGAGAAGCGCAAGGCGTCGGTGCGGGCGAAGGTGGAGCATCCGTTCCTGTACGTGAAGCGGCACTTCGGCTACGCCAAGGTGCGCTACCGGGGCGTGGCGAAGAACAGGCAGCGCATCGCGTTGCTGCTGGGGTTCTCGAACCTGCTGATCGCCGGCCGCTACGCGACGCAATGACAGGGGAGCAGTCCGCCCGCCGCCGGCGGGACGACGGGGAATGCGGCGGATCGACGCGGATATCGCCCGTTCGCTCCGTATCCCGCGACAAAAGCAGCCCCCGGCCTGCCGGCAATATCGTCGAGCTTCAAATCCAAGCCCCCTCTCCCCCTCGAAGCCGCCAAGATGGGGTTGTTCAGACTTTCCCTAGAGTGCGTTCGTCAAAGACGGACGCACTCTAGCTGAACATGTCGCCGGTGATGGCGGCGTACCAGCCGAGCGATTCCTCGTAGGTCGCCTTGCGCAGCTCCGCGCTCTCCCCGGTCTTGGAAATGAAGCCGTCGGTCTTGGCGATCTTCTCGTCGGTCGCCTCATAGGAGGCGCCGACCTTGACGCCGTCGTCGGTGCCGATGAGCGACCAGCAGGTGTTGGAGTAGCGCGGCGGGAACGTCGAGGAGCCGGTGAGCGCGCCCCGCACCGCCATGGCGCAGGCCTTGGCCTGGCTGTTGGCCGAGAAGCCCGACTTCGGCATGTCGCCCTGCTGCGAGGCATCGCCGAGGACGTGGATGTTCTCGTCCGCCCGGCTCTGCATGGTGTGCGGCACGATCGGCGCCCAGCCGGCCTCGTTGGTGATGCCCGCGACTGCGGCGATGCGCCCGGCCTGCTGCGCGGGGATGACGTTGCAGACGTCCACCTTGGTCGCCTCGCCGTCGATCACCACCTCCATGGCCTCGGGCCGTACCTCGACCTTGTCGCCGCCGAAATCGGGGCCGACGCGCTCGACCATGCCGGGGTAATGGCGCTGCCAGCCTTCCTCGAACAGCCCCTGCTTGGAGAACTTCGCCTTGGGGTCGACGATCAGTATCTTGGCCGTCGGGTTCGACTGCTTCAGCACGTGAGCCACCATCGAGATGCGCTCGTACGGGCCCGGCGGGCAACGGAACGGGTTGGGCGGCGCGACCATACAATAGGTGCCGCCTTCCGGCATGGCCTCGATCTGCGCCTTGAGAAGTTGGGTCTGCGAGCCCGCCTTGTAGGCGTGCGGCATGCGGTTCTGCTGCGACAGGTCCCAGCCGGGAACGGAGCCGTCGCGGAAGTCGATGCCCGGCGAGAGGATGAGGCGGTCGTAGGCGAGGCTGCCGCCGCCGGCGAGCCCCACGCTGCGCGCATCGCGGTCGACGGAGACCGCCCAGTCGTGCACCACGTTGATTCCGTGGTTCGCGGCGAGGTCCCCGTAGCTGTGACCGATCGACGCGTATTCGCGGAAGCCGCCGATATAGAGGTTCGAGAAGAAGCAGCTGTAGTAGGCGCGGCTCGGCTCCACGAGCGTCACGTCGATGGCGCCATCCGAATCCTTGGCGATGTAGCGTGCCGCCGTCGCGCCGCCCGCACCGCCGCCCACGACCACGACGCGCGGGCGCCCCTGTGCGAGCACCGTGGGCGCCGACAGCGCCGATACCGCCGTTGTCGCCGCAGCCGCGGATGCAAGGAATCCGCGGCGGCTCAGACCGCTCTTTCCGTTCGGTTTGCTCATGACGTGTCTCCCCTGGCTCACGGATCGTCGTCCGCCTTGCGGAAATGCGCAGCGAGGGCGGCGATCTCTTCGTCCGACAGGCGCCCGGCCACCATCTGCATGACGGGATGCACCCTCTTTCCGCCCTTGTACGCGTGCAAGGCTATCACGAAGTCATCGAGCGGCCATCCGGTTATCGAGGGGATGCCCTCGTCGGTACCGTCCGTCCGGTGGCAGGTAGTGCATTCGCCCGCGAGATAGGCGCCGTACTCGGGGTCACCCTCGATGGCGAGGATCTGCGGATCGAGGCCGTATTCCTCGGGCGTGGCGGTGGGCTCCGCCGGTGACGAATTGGAGTGATCTCCCGAAAAGCCACGCAACCACGCCACGAGGTCTGCTCTGTCCTCGGCCCCCTCCATGCCGTCGAAGCTCATGCGCGAGTGCGGCACGAACGTGTGCGGATCGGCGAGGAAGGCGTCGAGCGTCGCCTCGCTCCAGACCAAGCCGCCAGACCCGGCCGCCTTCATCGCGTCGGAATAGCGGAAGTTCGCGAACGAACCGGCCGTGCGGCCGAAGACATCGTTGAGGTGCGGGCCGATGCGATGCGCCGCGCCGCTGCCGACCTGGTGGCAGCGCTTGCATTGGCCGAAGAGAGCCTTGCCGCGTTCGGCATCGGCGCTCCATGCGCCGGCGGCGGGGAGCAAGAGCAGAAGAGTCACGGCGAGCATCCCGGAGGCGGCCCATGCCGCGAATCCGGCGGCCCGGTGTCCCATCGTGGCCCTAGTCGACCTCAACCTGTTTGCTGAGGCTGTAGACGGAGCCGTCATCATCGAACCACTGGAATTCCAGAAGGCCCGAGTCCGGGACGGCCAACTGGAATTGAACGTAAGGGTCGGCCGAGACCGCCGGCTCCAGATCGACGGTGATCGCCACCTCGCCGTTGTAGCTGACCACGAAGCGGTTGATGATCCGGCGGGGCACGAGCACGCCGTCGCTGTCGTGGCGCTCTCCGGTATGCATCGGATGGGTGATCCGGGTCTTGACCGTGAAGGGGACGCCTGCCTCGATTGACCTAGGCAGCTTCACGCGCGGCCTGGGTTGCGCCATCGCCCCCTCCTCAGCCGCAGCCGCCGACGGTGACCGCGATCTTCTGGGAGGCCTCGCGGTAGGTGCCGTCCCCCATCTCCGCCACTGCATACACGGTCTGGCTCTGCGCGAGCCGGATGCGGATCGTGGCTTCGGGCCGCACGAGCCTGCCGAAGTTGAAGACCGCGACGCCGGGATTCGGGTTTCCATCATTGAAGAGCGCGATGCGTCGCGCGCCCTCGGCCACGACCCGAATCGGCACGGCGCCGCCGTTGTCGAAGATCTCCGGCGCATCGAGCAGCATACCGCCTTCCAGGCGCAGCGCGCTTCCGGTGAATTCGTCGATGGCCTGCCAGACGCCGTTGGAGGCCTGGGCCGTACCGGCAGGAATCAGCGCAGCCGCCGTGGCGGAAGCGCTGAGCAGCAGCACATCCCTGCGTGTCGGAGCCATGGCGCGGCCTCCTTCCGCTCGCGGGGTCATGGCGATATCGCTTGTTGTTAAGTATCGGTCTCGTTTTGCCTTAGTTTCTCAGCTAGCCTTTTCTGAGCTTCCTCAAACGGTTCCTCATCCATCAGGACCACACCCACCGCTTTCGAGACAACTAGCGCCCTGCGAAATCTTCTAAGGAAGTCCATCCCGACCAAAATCGAGTCTGACGATGTGGACAAGAGAGCCACGCCGGATTCCGTTCTTCCCAAAAGAGTGGCTTCCACCATTGCTGTAAGCATGACGAGCTTCGACTCGTCAGCGAGCGTCACGACGTTTGTGCCCTCCAGAGGAAGGGACAAAGACATGGCGTGCGAAAGCGGAAGCTGGATGAAGCCAGTGAATCCCGTATCGATTATGGCTTCGAACTCCACGCCGGGGGGATCGTGCCGCACTCCACACAAGTGGAGCTTCAGGCATGCGTTACCCCGTTGATCGAAGTGTCCAATTCCAAGAGGCTGTGCGTTGGCCAACGTAACTCACCCTGAAAGCTCCCGGGGAACCGACCCTAATCAAGTGGAACACTCCGTGTGGCGAGCGTTCTCTAGCTACCTTTAGCGCGTCTTCCGCGAACTCTCCTTGGTACGCCTCTCCACTCTTTACGTCTATGACGACGAACTGTCCTGAGTGTGTCTCTTCAAACTCCTTCCGGTAACGTTCCTCGTAGATTTTCTCGGCGGCATCAGCAATCTTGCCTGGATCGGTCAGATTCATAGGTGGTTTGATCTCGTCGGTGTCACTCATTGGCTGCTCTCCCACCTAGCGGCGGCAGGCTTGTGCGCAATCGCGCTGCTTCCATCCGGCGTCAGCGACGCCGCGCGCGCGAATACCAGCTTGGCTAGCTCGCACCTGGCCGGGTTGTGCGTAGGTAGTATCCGAGATTTGGCCGGCTGCTGTCCTGATGATGTGTACACCGCACTCGACCATGTCAGCCGGGCGCTTCTCGGCTCTGGGGCCTTTGGACACGGCTAGCGTCGCGCGGGCTTGATCAGCCGTTGGCCCTCCCTCGGTGTGTTGCCGCTCATGGTGTCTGCTCCCTTTCATTCTCAGTGACGCGGCCTCATTGCCTACAGTGGCGGCGTCACGCGTCAAGTGTTGACTGTCAACCTAGTTTGTCAACCCCACTCTGGGATGGCTGAGTCCCGCGGTCGGTTAGGAATTGCGCTTTGAAGCCGGCCTATACCCTATCCTGAAGGCTGAGTACCCCCATCGCGGGCTGAGGCCCACGAGCAAGCGGTACTGGAGCAGGTCTGTCAAGTGACGCGAACTTCATACCAGACCACTAACGGCGCCTCGCGTGCATTGACGAGCGTGGGCCTTCGCGCGAGCATAATGGATTCCGCGAGCGTGGCTCTCAGGGAGGAACGGGACATGGCGCGCACCGTCTTCACCAACATCAGCATCTACGACGGCACCGGCAAGAGGCCCTATCGGGGCGAGGTGTCGATCCAGGGCAACCGCATCGAGAAGGTCGCCAGAAACGGCCAGAAGCTGTCGCGGCGGGGCGCTGCGGTGGTGGACGGCGACGGCGCGACGCTGATGCCGGGCCTCGTCAACGCCCACTGCCACATGAGCTACACCGGGCCGGAATCGATGTCCGAGATCCCGCCCGAGGAGCACACGCTCATCACCATGCACAACGCCAGGACGATCATCGACCACGGCGTGACGGCGGCGGTCGGCGCGGGCGCGGCAAAGACCCGCCTCGACATCGTGATCCGGAACGAGATCGACGCAGGCCGCATCCCCGGCCCGCGCTACCGCGCGTGCTCGCCGGAGATCACCGTCACCGGCGGCCTCGGTGACCAGCGCATGCTGCACTACTACAAGAACGACCTTTCGCTCTTCGCCGACGGGCCGGAGGAGATCCGCCAAGCCTGCCGGATGCTGGTCCGCGAAGGGGTGGACATCATCAAGCTCATGCCGTCGGGTGATCATCTGATCCCCGGCGCCTGCGATGCCACCCAGAGCGCGATGGACGAGGACGAGATCGCCGCTGGCGCGCGGGTCGCGCACCAGCGGGGCCGCCGCCTCGCCGCCCATGCGCGCAACCCGGAATCGATCCGGCTCTGTATCAAGTACGGGATCGAGCTGATCTATCACGCGACCTATGCGGACGAGGAATCGCTCGACCTGCTGGAGGAGCACAAGGACAAGCACTGGGTGGTGCCGGCCATCGGCTTCACTCACGCGACCGCCTACGAAGCCGGCGAGTTCGGCATCTCGCCGGAAGAGGCCGAGTCATGGGGCTTCGTCCGCGAGCTAGAGATCGGGGCCCAGACGCTGAAGAAGATGCACGCGCGCGGCATCAAGGTGCTGCCCTTCGGCGACTACGGCTTCCCCTGGACGCCCCACGGCCAGATGGCGCGGGACTTCGAGCACTTTACCAACTATCTCGGCATGAAGCCCTACGAGATCATGCGCGCCGCGACCCATTACGGCGCCCAGGCCTTCGCTGCGCCGGACGAGCTGGGCCGCGTCAAGCCCGGCTATCTCGCCGACCTGCTGCTGATCGACGGCAATCCGCTCGCCGATCTCACGCTCCTCCAGGACGAGGCGAACATCCTGATGGTCATGAAGGACGGCGCCTACCACAAGCCGCCCCAGGCGCGGCAGAGGGTTGTGCAGCAGGCTGCGGCCGAGTAGCCCAGCAGAACCGCGATGGCGGCGCCCGACCGGGAGACGCTGCTCGCCCGCGCGGAAGCGCTGATCCCCGTGCTGCGCGAGCGGGTGCCAGAGGCGGAGTCCCTCCGGCGCATCCCCGACGCGTCCATCGCCGACCTCGTGGACAGCGGCCTGATCCGGGCGACGCTGCCGGCGCGGCTCGGCGGGGCCGAGGTGGACTACGGCACGATGATGGAGATCGTGGCGCTGCTCTCGCGCGGCTGCGCGTCCACCGGCTGGGTCTACTGCAACCTCGCGAGCTGCACCTTCAAGCTCGCGCTCTGGCCCGAGCGCGCGCAGGACGAGATCTGGGACGCGGACAAGGACGCGCTGCTCACCGGCAACCTGATCTTCCCCTGCGGCAAGGCGACGCAGGATGTCGGCGGCTACCGGCTCAACGGGCGCTGGCCCTTCGGCAGCGGCATCGACCACGCCTGCGCCAACTTCTTCGGCGCCATGGTGGTGGACAAGGAGCCACAGGAGTTCCGCATCTTCTTGGTGCCGAAGGGCGAGTACACCGTGCTCGACACCTGGCACGCGTCGGGCCTGCGCGGCACCGGCAGCAATGATGCCGCAGTCGAGGACCTGTTCGTGCCCGAATACCGCACCATCGACGCGGCGGCGACGCGCCACGGCGCCGCACCCGGCAACGCGGTGAACACCGGGACGGTCTATCGGCTGCCGCTCTTCGCGATGTTCTTTACCTGGGTGGGCGCGGCGGTGCTGGGTATCGCGGAAGCGGCGGTGGAGGGCTACGTCGAGGCGACGCGCACCCGCGCCGCGCACTATTCTGGCCAGCGGCTCGCCGAACTCGGCACCATCCATGTCAAGATCGCCGAAGCCCGCGCAGCCGTAGCGGCTGCGCGGCGCATCTATCTCGGCAACTGTGCCGAGGCGACGGCGATCGCCGAAGGCGGCGCGCTGCCGGACGCCGAGGCCCGCGCCCGCTACCGGGCCGAGGGCGCCTACGCCGCCAAGCTCTGCTGCCAGGCGGTGGACATGATCACCGCGGCGAGCGGCGGCGGCGGCGTCTACGACCGCAATCCCCTCTCCCGTGCCTTCCGTGACATCCACGCGGGCTCCGCCCACATCACCCAGACCTGGGACCCCAACGCGATCACCTACGGCCGCTTATCGCTCGGCCTGGAGACCGACAACCCGCTGCTCTAAAGCGCGGCTGTCTTTGACGGGCGCGCGACAGGCCGCGACCGCGGCCCGCCGCTCCTGCGGCGCCCTCGCGGAGGCGCCGGTCGGAGGCCGGCTGCCGTGAGCGACAAAAGGCGCGAAGCGTCAGTGGCGCTTGAGCGCCGGGAAGCCGGGGTATTCCGAGGCGTGGTCGCCGGCGTGGTTCGTCATGCCGGGCTTGGTGAGGCAGCCCTTGGGCGCCGCAAAGCTCTCGATGCGCCGGTTGGGCTGCTCGCACCAGCGCAGGTTGAAGGCGGCGTAGGTGGGGAAGAACGCCATGTCCGAGTACGGCAGGCTGTCGTGTATCCACCAGGCGAGGGCCTGCCAGGGCGTGCCCGCTTCGTAGCGCGGCACGAACCAGGGGATGACGATGCAGGCGGTCGCTCCCATGTGGCCCTCGGCATCGCGGCGATCCCAGACGTGTCTCGCATAATTCCAGGTTGTCTCGCCGCAATTGTAGCCCCTGTCCGACCGCTCGTGGCCGTAGGTGTTGACCTCGACCGAGCGGAAGGCGGAGCGAATCGAGACGTGGCCGAAGGTCGCGTGCAGGGGCTCGAGCAGCTCCTCGCAGAGCCGGGTCCCGGCCGCAACCGCGAGGTCCGGATCGTCCGGAATGTTGGGAATACCGTGGAAGTTCGCGATCTCGCTATGGAGCATCTCGCGCATGAAGAAGTGCTCGGACAGCCGAACCCGGCCGAGCTTTTCGAGAGCCTTCATGGAAGCGGGCTTGCGCATGGGCTACTCCTTTTCGGGACGGGACCGCAGGCAGGATACGCAATCCGGAGCCGACCGCGACAGTACCCGTCTTCAGCGTTCTGCAGCGTTCTTCTGCGCGGACATTGGCCGCGCGACCCGCTGTCGTTGCGGCACTCTTGCGACCGTGGGGCGATTTGGATAGGGTCCGCCGCGTGGCCGGCGCCGGGCGCCGCGCCCTCCGCGCGCTCGTAGCTCAGCTGGATAGAGCACCAGACTACGAATCTGGGGGTCGGGGGTTCGAATCCTCCCGAGCGCGCCAATCCTTCACGGGACTTACGGGATTATTCGCCTAAAGGCTTATCCCCTTACATCCGGCTTCTCCATATGTGGGGTGCCGGATCGCTGGGCACTTTACGGGCAACCCATTGAGACACGGAAGGAACTGCGACCGTGTCGGATACCGCCGCCGAGGTGGCCGGTACAACATGTTGGGGAACCGGAGCCAGAGGGATAAGCCTTTTCGCCTATTTCAGGGGTCCGATTTGCCACTTTAGTCACCCCCAATTCTCCCTTTTGGGCACTATTCGGCGATTGTGTTCCCGATTCCAGCCTCACCATCGACATCGGCGACCGTCACGTCAGCGGCTCTGTCCTCGTTCGGCTTGGGCGTACCCTGCTGCACGACTGCCGCTCTGCACGTAAGATGCTTGATTCAAAGCCGGAACCTGCACCAAGTTCTGCCTTCGGCGCGATATTCAGAAACTCGAGGAGCGACACCGACGATGAGCCAGCCTGCCGAAATCTTCGGACGCGACCCGGTCGCGATCGTCGATACCCTGGTCCGTCGCGGGCGCGCGGCCATGGAGGCCTTCGCGGCCTCGGATCAGGCGCGGGTGGACGAGGCGGTGACCGCGCTGGCGTGGTCGCTCTACAAGCCGGAAAACGCCGAGGCCCTCGCTGCGATGGCGGTCAAAGACACCGGCCTCGGCAACGCGGCAGACAAGGTGGTCAAGAACCAGCGCAAGACTTTCGGCACGCTGCGCGACCTCATGCGGGTGAAGAGCGTCGGCATCATCGAGGAGCAGCCGGAACTCGGACTGGTGAAGTACGCGAAGCCGGTCGGCGTGGTCGGCGCGGTGACGCCCTCCACCAACCCCGCGGCGACACCGGTGAACAAGGCGATGATGGCGATCAAGGGCCGCAACGCGATCGTCATTGCGCCGTCGCCGGCGGGCCTCCCGACGACCACACGCGCAGTTGCGCTGATGCGGGCAGAGCTGGAGAAGATTGGCGCGCCGGCGGATCTCGTTCAGGTGCTGCCGCCTCCAGTGGACAAGGCGATCACAAACGCGCTGATGTCGGCCTGCGACCTCGTGGTCGTCACCGGCTCGCAGAGCAATGTGCGCGCCGCCTACCGTAGCGGCACGCCCGCCATCGGGGTTGGCGCAGGGAACGTCCCGGTCATCATCGATTCCAGCGCGGACCTCGACACAGCGGCGGCGAAGATTGCCGCGTCGAAGTGCTTCGACAACGCGACGTCATGCTCGTCGGAGAACGCGGTCATCATCCTGGACGACGTCTACGACGACACGGTGGCCGCGCTGGAACGCGCCGGTGGCCACCTGGCGAGCGCGGCGGAGAAAGAGGCGATCCAGCGCACTCTCTGGGCGGACGGAACGCTCAACCGCAGTGTGATCGCGAAGGACTTCGAAGTTCTTGCGACAGAATGCGGCCTCGATGACAAGGTGGGTGGCGCGAAGTTCTTCATGGTCGAGGAGACCGGGATCGGTCCCGAGTATCCGTTCTCCGACGAGAAGCTCGCCCTCGTGCTCACCGTCTATCGCGCGGAGAGCTTCGACGATGCCGTGGATAAGGTCCGCGCGATCATGGCGGTCAAGGGGCGCGGCCACTCCGTCGGCATCCATACGCAGGAGATGGCGCACGCACGCCGGCTCGCCGAGGAGCTCGATACCGCCCGCGTGCTGGTGAACATGGCGCACACCTTCGGCAACGGCGGGGGCTTCGACAGCGGGCTCAACTTCACGCTCTCCATGGGCTGCGGCACCTGGCAAGGCAACAGCATCAGCGAGAACCTCAACTACCGGCATTTCCTCAACATCACCCATCTCGCGATGCCGATCCCCGAAGACAGACCCAGCGAGGAGGCGCTGTTCGGCGCCTACTGGGAGAAGCACGGCAAGTAAGCGTAACCGCCGGCGCCATACGGAACCGAACATCGTGAACTTCGAGGAGCATGCGGCGAAGCCGCTGCTGCAGGCGGCGGGGATCGCGATCCCCCGCGGCCGCCTAGCCCGGAGCGCGAGCGAGGCCGAGGCCGCGGCGGCAGCACTCGGGGTGCCAGTGGTGGTCAAGGCCCAGGTGCCGGCGGGCAAGCGCGGCAGGGCTGGCGGCATCCGCACGGCGGACGATCCCCAGGCCGCCCATGACGCCGCGAGCGCGATCCTCGACATGGAGATCGCGGGGCATCGGGTGGCTTCGGTGCTCATCGAGGAGCGGGTGCAGATCGCAGCCGAGTACTACGCAGCGGTCCTCAACGACGCGGCCTCGGAGGGGCCGCTGGTGATGGTCTCGTCCGACGGCGGTATGGACGTTGAGGAGATCGCAGCGTCGCAGCCGGATCGTCTGCGGCAGGCGCCCGTCGACATCCTGCGAGGTTTCGACCTCGACGCTGCGCGCGCGATGTTGGGTGGCCTTGGCCTCGGCAGCGACGAGGAACCACTCGCCGAGACCCTAGCCGCGCTCTATCGCGCCTACCGCGAGAACGACGCCGAGTTGCTCGAGGTGAATCCTCTGGCCCGGCTCGCGGACGGGCGGCTGGTTGCGCTCGACTGCAAGTTCACCCTCGACGATTCTGGCATCCAGCGCCAGCAGGAGCTCGCGAGCCGAGGAAGCCCGGACCCGCTCACGCCGCTGGAGGCGCGCGGGCAAGCCCTCGGGTTGCGGTACATCGAGCTCGACGGCGACATCGGCGTGCTCGCCAACGGTGCCGGGCTCACCATGACCACCATGGACGTCATCACGCACCACGGCGGGAGGCCGGCGAACTTCCTGGAAATCGGCGGCGCGGCGTACACCAAGGCCAGGCCGGCCTTGGAGCTCGTGCTCGACAACCCCAAGGTCAAGTGTCTCCTGGTGAACTTCTGCGGTGCGTTCGCGCGCACCGACGTGATGACCGGCGGGCTGCTCCACGCCTGGGAAGCGCTCAAGCCGACCGTTCCGGTCTTCTTCAGCGTGCGGGGCACTGGCTCGGCCGAGGCGCAGACCATGCTCCGCGAACGGCTCGGCGTGACCCCCTTCGAGACGATGGACCTGGCGATCGTCGCCGCGATCGGTGCAGCCCGCGGCGCGAGGGCCACACAATGATCGCACGAGGCGCAGACCGCGTGCTCGTTCAGGGGATCACCGGAAAGCAGGGCACCTACTGGACCGAGCGCATGCAGGCCTACGGCACCCGCATCGTGGCCGGGGTCAACCCGAAGAAGGCCGGCACCCGGCATTGCGGCGTGCCGGTCTATGCGAGCGCCAGCGACGCCATGTGCGAGACGGGCTTCGACGTCTCGGTTCTGTTCATCCCGCCGCTCGGCGTGAAGGCGGCGGCGCAGGATGCGATCGAGGCCGGATGCGCGCGCTTGGTCGTTCTTACCGAGCACGTGCCGGTGCAGGACGTGATGGAGCTGCTGGCGATGGCGCGGGCGAATGCGGCTGCCGTCGTCGGCCCCAACACCGCCGGGCTGGTCACGCCGGGCGAGTGCTTCGTCGGTTTCATGCCGGCGTTCGAGGCCGACGTCTTCCGGCCCGGCCGCGTGGGCGTGATCTCCCGTAGCGGCAGCCTCGGCACCCTGATCTGCCTCAACCTGGCGCAGGCGGGATTCGGGCAGTCTGCCTTCATCGGCATCGGTGGCGACCCGATCGTCGGAACCACCACCCGCGACGCGCTGCAGGAGCTCGATGCCGACGAGCGCACCGACGCGGTCGTGGTGATCGGCGAGATCGGCGGGACGATGGAGGAGGACGCGGCGGAGTACGCGCGGGACATGGGCAAGCCTGTCGTGGCCTTCATCGCGGGCGTCGCGTCGCCGCCTGGCAAGAAGATGGGACACGCCGGCGCCATCGTGATGGGCGACAAGGGCACCTACGCCTCAAAGCGCTCGGCGCTCGAAGCGGCAGGCGTCGAGGTGCTCGATACGCCGTCGGGGATCGGACGCGCGCTTCAGACAAGGCTCGGCTGAGCAGGCGATTGCCTGGCCGGCCCCGTCGGCTACGATTCGATTTCCCAACTGGCGGAAGGCGAGAAAGTCATGACGGACGCGAACCAGCCCGAGGTCCATCGCGGCCTAAAGGATCTGTGCTTCGACCGCTCGCCGACAACGCTGATCGACGGCCGCGCCGGCGAGCTGCGCTATCGCGGCTACTCCATCCACGATCTCGCCGCACGCTCGTCCTTCGAGGAGACCGCCTACCTGTTGCTGTACGGCGAACTGCCGGCGCGATCCGAGCTCGACGCCTTCGACGCCGCGCTGAAGCAGGCGCGCACCCTGCCCGGCGCGGTCCACGACATCATCCGCGCGGTGAAGGATTCGCATCCCATGGACGTGCTGCGGACCGCGGTCTCAGCGCTCGCCGCGTTCGATCCCGAGACCGGCGACAACTCGCTCGAGGCGACCCGGCGCAAGGGCATACAGCTCACCTCGCAGGTGCCGATGATCGTGACCGCGCACCACCACATTCGCCAGGGCCGCGAGCCTGTGCCGGCGAGCGCGGACCTCGGCCATGCCGCGAACTTCCTCTACATGCTCAAGGGGGAAGCGCCAAGCGAGGACGCCTGCGCGCTGATGGACACGGACATGGTGCTGCACGCCGAGCACGGCTCCAACGCGTCCTCGTTCACCGCGCGGGTCGTGGTCAGCACCGATGCGAACCTGCATGCCGGCATCACCGCGGCGGTGGCTGCGCTCTCCGGCCCAGCCCACGGCGGCGCGGCCGAGAACGTGATGCGCATGGCCAAGGAGATCGGCGATCCGGCCAAGGCGGCGGGCTACGTCAAGGCGAAGCGCAAGGCGCGCGAGCCCATCATGGGCTTCGGCCACCGCGTCTACCGGGCCGAGGACCCGCGGGCCCGGCACATGCGGGAAGGCGTCAGGCGGCTCTCCGAGGAGATGGGGGAGCCGCACTGGCACGCGATCCTCGAAGCGCTGGTCGAGGCGATGAGCCCCTACGCCCGGCACGGCGTCAACGTGAACGTCGATTTCTATGCCGGTGTCGTCTACTACCTGCACGGGATCCCGGAGGATCTCTTCGTGCCGATCTTCGCCATCGGGCGCATTCCGGGCTGGACCGTGCAGGCGATGGAGCAGCTGGAGAACAACATCCTGATCCGCCCGCGCCTGCTCTATACCGGGCCCGAGGCGCGCGACTACGTGCCGATCGAGGAGCGGGGATAAGCGGTCAGGCCATCGCAGCGGTAATGGCTGCGGCGGCCACGATGTCATCCACCGTCGCGCCCCGCGAGAGATCGCAGAGCGGCCGTGCGAAGCCTTGCAGGAACGGGCCGATCGCACGCATGCCGCCAGCGTGCTCGCACAGCTTGTAGCCGATATTGCCGGCATCCAGGTCGGGGAACACCAGGACATTGGCCCGCCCCGCCACGTCGCTCGGGTTCTTGACCTTAAGTGCAGCTACTCGCGGCACGAGCGCGGCGTCCGCCTGCAACTCGCCGTCGATCGCGACCTCCGGTGCCCGTGCCTGCACGATCTTCACGGCGCGGCGCACCTTCTCGACCTTATCGTGCTTGGCGCTGCCGTGGGTGGAGAAGGACAGCATGGCCACCCGCGCGGGCGCCCCGAGCAAGCTCTCGGCGCTCTTGGCCGAGGCGATGGCGATATCCGCGAGCGCGTCCGCGTCCGGCTCGACGTTGACGGCGCAGTCGGCGAAGACCAGCGGCTCCCCGTCCCTGGGCACCATGATGAAGAAGCTCGACGGTGTCGCGATGCCGTCCGCAAGCCCCACCGACATCAGCCCGGCCTCGATGACCCACGCCGTGGGCTGACTGGCGCCGGCCACCAGCGCATCGGCATCGCCCGCCTTCACCGCCATCGCTCCGTAGAACAAGGGCCTGGTGAGCAGGCGCTTCGCCACCCGCTCGTTCGCCTTCGGCCGGCCTTCGAGGTAGAGCGTCGCGTAGGCGTCGAGCGTGCCGCTCTCTCCCGGCGCCACGCTCTCGATGGCGTCGAGCGAAACACCGGCCGCTGCGGCGGCCTCCTCCAACGCTCCAGGCGCGCCGATCAGGACGGGACGAGCGATGCCCTCGTCGTGCAGCCGCCGCGCCGCCTGAAGGATCCGCGGGTCGTCGCCCTCCGGCAGGACGACGGTACGCCGACGCTGTTTCGCTTGCGCGATGAGGCGCTCGACGATGTCCACTATTGGGGGCGCATGTCGGCGCCGTCGATGCCCGCCACCACGTTGGGCTTCTTCATCGCATCGCGGCGGAAGGGCTCGCCCAGCTCCTGATTGAGAATGACCTCGATGAAGGTGGTAATGCCGTCCGCCTGCGCCGCGCACGACTCACGCAGCGCCGTCGTCAGCTCCCCCATGGTGATCACCGCGACGCCCTTCAGCCCGCAGGCGTCCGCGACTTTGGCGTAGCTCAGGTCAGGATTCAGCTCAGTGCCGACGAAGTTGTTGTCGTACCAGAGGATCGAGTTCCGCTTCTCCGCGCCCCATTGGTAGTTGCGGAAGACCACCATGGTGATAGCGGGCCAACCCTCGCGCCCCATCGACGTCATCTCGTTCATGGAGATACCGAAGGCGCCGTCGCCGGCGAAGCCCACGACCGGCACATCGGGGCAGCCGATCTTGGCCCCGAGAATCGCCGGGAAGCCGTAGCCGCACGGGCCGAACAGCCCCGGCGCCAGGTATTTGCGACCCTCCTCGAAGGTGGGATAGGCGTTGCCGATGGCGCAGTTGTTGCCGATGTCGGACGAGATGATGGCGTCCTTGGGCAGGCCGTCCTGGATCGCGCGCCACGCCATCCGCGCCGACATCCGGTCCGGCTCGCGCGTTCGCGCGTCTACGTTCCAGGTGGTTCCGGGATCGTCGTCCTCGTGGTCCATGCTGGCGAGCGTCTGGAGCCAAGCGGAGCGGGTGCTGTGGATCGTTGCCCGGCGCTCCTCTCGGCCCACGTCGCCGGCGCCGGCCGCGAGCTGCTCGCGCAGCTGCCGCGCCACCTTCCTGGCATCGCCACAGATCCCGACCGTGACCTTCTTGGTCAGCCCGATGCGATCCGGGTTCAGCTCCACCTGTATCACCACTGCGTCCTTGGGCCAGTAGTCGATGCCGTAGCCCGGCAGCGTCGAGAACGGGTTGAGCCGGGTGCCGAGCGCCAGCACCACGTCGGCCTGCGCGATCAGCTCCATCGCCGCCTTGGAGCCGTTGTAGCCCAGCGGTCCCACGGCCAGCGGGTGCGAGCCGGGGAAGCTGTCGTTGTGCTGGTAGCCGGAGCAGACCGGCGCGTCGAGGCGCTCGGCCAGCGCCCGGCACTCATCGATCGCGCCCCCGATCACCACGCCGCCGCCGGAGAGAATGACCGGGAATCGCGCCTCCGAGAGCAGCCGCGCCGCTTCAGCGACCGAGTCCTCGCCACCCGAGGCGCGCTCCAAGTGAACGACCGGCGGCAGCTCGATATCGACCTCCTGGGTCCAGAGATCGCGCGGCACGTTGATCTGGGCCGGCGCCGACTGACGGACCGCGTTCTCGATCACCCGGTTGAGGACCTCGGCCATGCGGGAGGCATCGCGCACCTCCTCCTGATAGCAGACCATTTCCTCGAACAGCGCCATCTGCGGCACTTCCTGGAAACCGCCCTGGCCGATGGTCTTGTTGGCCGCCTGGGGCGTCACCAGCAGCAGCGGTGTGTGGTTCCAGTACGCGGTCTTCACCGGAGTCACGAGATTGGTGATGCCGGGGCCGTTCTGGCCGATACACATGGCGATCTTGCCGGTGGCGCGGGTGTAGCCGTCGCACATGAAGCCCGCGTTGCTCTCGTGGGCCACGTCCCAGAAGGTGATCCCGGCCTTGGGGAAGAGGTCCGATATCGGCATGAAGGCAGAACCGATGATGCCGAATACGTGCTCGATTCCGTGCCGTTGCAGGACCTTCACGAAGGCCTCTTCAGTCGTCATTCTCATGGCGTTACGTTCCTGTTCCTTTCATTGCCACGCTGCGGCCGCACAAAGTGGGACGAGTTCCGGGTCATCAACCCTTCCCCTTCCAGGGGATCAGCCATCGCTCGAGCAGGCGCATGAACATCTCGATGGCGAACCCGATCGCTCCGATGATGATGATGCCGATCACCACCACGTCGGTCTGGAGGAAGTTCTTCGCGATCATCATCATCGAGCCGACCCCCTGATCCGCCGCCACCAGCTCGGCCGCGACCAGTGTTCCCCAGCAGACGCCCATGGAGGTCCGGAGGCCGGTGAAGATCTCCGGCAAGGCGTTCGGCAGGATGACGTGGCGCAGCACCTGGAACTTGGAGGCGCCGAGCGAATAGGCCGCGTGGACCTTGGATATTTGCACGGAGCTCACGCCGGCGCGGGCCGCGATCAGCATGATGAAGAGCGCAGCCAGGAAGAGCAGGAAGATCTTGGCGACCTCGTCGATCCCCAGCCACAGGATGACCAGCGGAATCAGCGCGAGCGGCGGAATCGGACGGATGAACTCGACGATCGGATCGAACAGCCCGCGCGCCACCGAGTTCAGGCCCATGGCAAAGCCGAGCGGGATCCCCACCAGCGCGCCGATGATGACGCCGAGCAGCACGCGCTTGACCGAGGTCCCGACGTGCTCCCAGAGCGAGATGTTGCGGTAGCCGTCGACGAAGAGGCTGACGAAGCGGTCGACGACGCCGGGCCGAGCCCGATTGGGGTTGTCCCACGGGTAGAGACTGCCCTCGAGCGGCGGCCAAAAGAGGGGATCGATGAACCCGCTGATAGTCGCGATCCACCAGGCCAGGATCAGCAGGATCAGGGTGAGCACCGACCACAGGCGGCCGGAGTTCACCGCCGACGCATCGCCGAACTTGATCGTCTTCTGCCGGGTGAACGAGGTGTCCGCGATGCCGAGCCACATGCCCCAGCGCGAGGGTTGCTTGTTTTGATTGCGCGCCGCCATGCTCTTCTCGTCAGCGTGCGTCGGCGCCGCCCATGATCTCCTCCTCCATCTCCCAAATCATGGAGAGGATCTCTTCGCGGGCAGTGATGAAGTCGGGCTGGGCCTTGATCGCGCGCGCGTCCCCTTCGACCCCCTGCTCGGCGAAGGGTAGCGTGTATTCCTTATGTATCCGGCCGGGGCGCGGCGCCATCACCACCAGGCGCTCACCGAGGAAGAGCGCTTCCTCGACCGAGTGGGTGATCAGGATGATGGTCTTGCCGGTCTCCTTCCACAGCTTGAGCACGAGACCCTGCATCTTCTCGCGGGTGAGCGCGTCCAGCGCGCCCAGCGGCTCGTCCATCAGGATCACGTCCGGGTCGTTCGCGAGGCACCGCGCCAGCGCCACGCGCTGCTGCATGCCGCCGGAGAGCTGATAGACCGGCTTGTCGGCGAAGCCCTTCAGCGCCACGGTGTCGAGCAGGCGGCGTACGATCTGCTTGATCTCGGCGCGGGGCACGCCGCACATGCGCGGGCCAAAGCTCACGTTCTGGGCGACTGTCATCCACTCGAACAGCGCACCCTGCTGGAACACCACGCCGCGTTCCTTGTGCGGGCCGGTCACCTGATGGCCGTTGAGCAGCGCCTGGCCTGCGGTCGGCGCCAGAAAGCCGCCGACAATGTTGAGCAGCGTGGTCTTGCCACAGCCCGAGGGACCAAGCACGGCCATCAGCTCGCCGGGCTTCAGGTGCAACGAGACGTCCTGGAGGGCGTGGACCTTACCGCCATTGGGCAAGGTGAAGACCATCGAGACGTTGTCGATGACCAGCCCGTCCATCACGCTCCCTTTTTCGCGGGTCCCAAAGGGCTTGGACCGTAACAGCCGCAGGCTTCCCGCGCCACGAGCACACGGCACCGACCCCCGCTTTGCGCGAGGACCGGCTATCGGCAGCGAAATGCCCTCCCTGCCTCCCGAATGCTTGGGGAGGCAGGGAGGAGTCGTGCACCTGCGGCCTGCCAGCCGCAGTCGCGCTCGGTCGCGCTTAGAGGAAGCTGTCGTCGATCGCGAAGGCGTAGCTGTCGAGAGCGCTGTCAAGCTGGCCCTGTTGGACGAAGAAATCCGCCACTTCCTTGGTGAACGACTGCACGGTGCCGCCCATCCAGGCTTCCGACTTCTGGTCCGCCGCCGACGGGAACGAGAACATGCCGAGCATGTTTTCCGTCGCCGCGAGGTCCATGCCGGCTGCCTGGGAGATGGTCTCCATGAACGGCGCCGAATCAGCGTTGTAGGCCGCATTCGCCTGATCGGTGACCTCCATGAACTTCCGCAGCAGGTCGGGATGGTCGTTGGCGAAGCTCTCGGTCACCGAGACGACGTCGAAGACGCGAATGCCGATGGCCTCCTGCTCTGCCGGAGTCATCAGCTCGTCGCCGTACTCCTTCATCCGCTGGAGCGGGCCGCCGAAGGCGCAGGCCGCGGCAACGTCTCCGCGCGCGAGCGCGACCGACGCGTCGGCGCCGTTCATCTGCACCATGTTGACCTTCGAGGCGTCCACTCCCAGGTGATCCAGCGTGCGCAAGAGCTTGTAGTGGGTCACGTTGCCGATCGGAGTCGCAATCTGTTTGCCCTCAAGCTCGCTCGCATTCGCCTGCGTGATGCCGGTGTCGGCATGGACGACGCAGTTGTCGGCCTCCGCATAGCTCACCGCCACGCCGACGAGCTTGAGAGGCAACCCGTTGGTGACCGCGACCACCCACGGAACCAGCCCCTGGGAATAGGCGATTTGCACGTCGCCAGAGACCATCGCCTGGCTCATCTCGTTGCCGTTGCCGAAGGCGCGCCACTCGACTTCGACGCCCATCGCCTCGTCATAGGTCTTCTCGAGCTGCGCAACCTGGTTCGCGGTCGGCCACTCGAGGAAGTAGGCGACCGTGATCTTGTCGAGGGCAGACGCGGACGATGCGAACAGCATCGCCACACCTGCCGCGACGACTGCCATGAAGCCGGTGCGTTTCATGTCGAGCACTCCTTTCGATTTGCGGTAGTTGAGAGTCCAGTCTCGGCAATGGGCTCGTGAGTATCCGATCGTGCAATCATGGTGACATTTCGCTCTCAAATGATGGTCTCGCGGCGGAGCGCACGTGGACATCCTCCCCATTGACCCTTGGAATCCGGTTTTATGACCTGTAACCGGTTACGTGAGCCAACCATAGCGCATGTGACCGGTTACAGGGAAGGCCGATTTGAGATTCTAAGCGCGCTCGGACGCTGCAGTACGCCGCCGCGGGGCAAGGAATACTGGCCGGCATCGAGGTCCCATGCTGTGCCCTCATGCCTGACCGGTTTATCGCCGGACGACAGAGTTTGGAGACTTTGGGATATACTGCGGGTGCACGCACGGCTCAGCCGGGCTCGGCGCTACGCCAACCGTCGCGGTGGCAGCAGGTGCCGCTTGGCTTGTCGCACACGCGGCCGGGTGGTGCTTGGCTGGACCCCTTGCCAAAGGGGCGAACAGCGCCCGCAGCATAATTTGCACGGGAACTCGGAATGCCCGAACGCAGATCACTGCGGAGCAAACAGTCCTCGCGAAGGATCACTTTGCGGGATGTTGCGCGCGAGGCTGGGGTCTCGGTCGCCACCGCATCGCGGGTCCTGAACAACTCGCCATCCGTTTCGCCGGAAACCCGCGAGGACGTGCTGCGAGTCTTCGCCAAGCTCGATTTCGCGCCCGACCCGCTCGCTCGCGCGCTCAACGCAGGCGGCACCAACACGGTTGGCGCGGTGATTCCCACCATCAATCACGCGATCTTCGCGGCGTTCCTGGAGGCGCTGGAGGCCGGGCTGGACGCCAACGGCTATCGCCTGCTCATCGCCACGACGGGCATGGACCGCCGCGTGGAACTCGAGCGTGCCCGATCGTTGCTCGAAATGGGCGCGAGGGCGCTGATCGTAACCGGGCTGGATCACGAACCCGAGCTCACCGGCCTGGCCAAGCGGTTCGGAGCGCCCGTGGTCGCAACCTCGATCTACGAGGCCTCCGCCTCGATGCCGACCATCGGCTACGACAACGTCGAACTCGGGCGCCAGGCCATGCGGCATCTGCTCGACCTCGGCCACAGGGATGTCGCCCTGGTCTCCGGGCCCACGGCGCAGAACGATCGAGCCCGTTTCAGGATTCGCGGCGCGGAATCCGTCGAGGGCGCGCGTTCGCTGCGAATTATTGAGACGGAGCTGAGCGTCGGGGGTGGCGTCGTTGCCGCGAAACAGGCTCTGGCGTGGGACCGGCGGCCCACGGCGCTGCTCTGCGTCACCGATCTCGTCGCGCTCGGAGCGATGTTCGAGCTTCAGCGCAGCGGGCTCCTGCTGCCTCAAGACATGTCGGTCATGGGCTTCGATCACATCTCCTGGTCCGAGCACAGCTATCCGCGCTTGACCTGCATAAGCTTGCCCATCGCCGCGATGGGCCAGGAGAGCGCGCAGGTGATCTGCGACTTTCTCACAGACGGCACGCCAATCCCCTCGGTCCGGTTGCAGGGTGAAATCAAGGTGCGCGGCTCTACCTGCCCACCACCGGACGTGTCCCAAACCTCGGGTGGGCCGGCATGAGCCGCGGGTAGCAAGCGGGTTTTCCCGCCAGACGATCGGACAAAGCCATTCACCCCCGAGCGTCGACTGCGCACATTGAGAATTCTTGGGCAATCCGAGCAGCTTGCTGCGGTTCAGACCGGGAATTCGAACAAGTTCTGGTCTCGGGGGTTGAGCACCCGCGCAACTAAAAATGTCTCTAACTCAGCATCTTAGAGCCTTCTCTCTTTGGCTTCCTGGCCTTGACGCCGGATTGGGCATCTATTGGGAGTTGCGCGAATTCCACTTCGGGATCAGGTCGATCACGTCGTGACGGTAACCTCTGTGGCTGGTAGCCGGTGAACGTTCCGGCGTCGGGGAGTGCGCAGCAATGCGCATTCCTACCGCAACTTCCGGGGGCCCTCAGCAATAGGCATTCTTGTCGCGATCAGCCGTCCTGAGGCCCACCAAGGGTGAAGCCCTCATAGCCCTTGGCCGCGATTTCATCGCAAATGCCGCGGTAAACGCCGACGCCGCCGACATAGGGATAAATGACCCGCGGCTTGCCCGGAATGTTCGCGCCGACATACCAGGTGTTGGACTGAAAGAAGAGCGTCTTGTCGGCCGCGTCATTGACGTGGTGCATCCACTCGTCTTCGGCCTCCACGGACGCCTCGATGCTGTCGAGTGCGTGCTCCCCCAGGTAGTCGATGCAGTCGGCGATCCATTCGATGTGTTGCTCGAGCGAGTTCATCATGTTGCTGAGCACCGAGGGGCTGCCGGGGCCCGTGACCGTGAAGAGGTTGGGGAAGCCCGCGACCGCGAGCCCCAGATAGGACCTCGGGCCATTCGACCATTTATGCTTGAGCCGAATGCCGTCCCGGCCCCGAATGTCGATGTTGAAGAGCGCACCGGTCATGGCGTCGAAGCCCGTGGCGAACACGATAGCGTCGAGCTCGTATTCTTTGCCGCCGGCCTTGAGGCCGCTCGGTGTAATCTCTTCGATTGGCGTAGCCTTCACGTCCACCAGGCTGACATTGGCGCGGTTGAAGGTCTCGTAATAGTCAGTATCGACGCACATCCGCTTTGTGCCGAGCGGGTGATCCGTTGGACACAGCAGCTCCGCGACCTCGGGGTCGTCGACCCGCTCGCGGATCTTGTCGTGCACGAACTCTACGGCAAAATCGTTCGAGGCTTTATTGGTGATGAGGTCGTTGAAGGACTGCAGGAAATTGAAGGAGCCCTCCCGCCACCGCCGCTCGAACGTCCCCTCGCGTACTTCCGGCGAAACTTCAAGCGCCGAGGTTTCGGAGATCTCGAAGATATCGCCGACGCGCGTGCCGCGGGCGCGCTGTCGCAGCTCGGGATAGCGCGACTTCCACATCTGCACGTCGTCGTGGCTGAGCGGGCCATTCCACGCCGGAATGCTGAAGTTCGGTGTACGCTGGAAGACGGTGAGGTGAGCCGCCTGCGCGGCAATCACCGGTATCGACTGGACACCGGACGAGCCCGTCCCAATCACGGCGACGCGCTTGCCCGTGAAGTCGATCTGCTCATGCGGCCAGAGGCCGGTGTGATACCAATCGCCTTCGAAGCGTTCCAAGCCCTCGTAATCGGGGATGTGCGGGGTCGACATACAGCCTGTCGCCATGATGCAGAACCTGGCGGAGAGGCGCTCACCGCGGTCCGTATCGACGATCCATCGGTTCGTGGCATCGTCGAACGCCGCGCTCGTGACACGGGTCTCCAACTGTATGTCTCGTCTGAGGTCGAACCTGTCCAGCACGTGCTCTATGTAGCGCAGGATCTCCGGCTGTCTCGCGTAGCGCTCGGTCCACGTCCATTCTTGCTGGAGCTCGTCGGAGAACGAGTAGGAATAGGTCATGCTCTCCACGTCGCAGCGCGCACCGGGATAGCGGTTCCAGTACCAGGTGCCGCCGGCGCCGCCGCCCGCCTCGATCACCTGAGCGGAAAGTCCCAACTCGCGGCAGCGCTTCAGCATGTAAATACCCGAGAAGCCGGCGCCGACGATGATGGCGTCGATGTTGGTCGGTGGCATTGGTCCGCCTCCTAAGCCGTCCCGAACGCTTCGCGGACCGCCCCGCGAGCGGTCACCAGAGCCTCAGCCTCGATTTCATCGCTTGGATTGTCAACGGCGGCTGGACTATGTACCGGCGCGGCTGCATCTAACCTAACCAGTGATACCGAATTAGAGGCTCAGTTCAGAAGGTCCAAACCCGGAAGTTATCCGCGAAATGCGGGCCCAAGAAAAGCCCGGCCGCAAGGAACGGCCGGGCCAATAACTCTCGTGCTGGCGTCCTGGTGTCAGTCGTCGTAGTAGCCCGAATCCTCCATGATGCGACGGCACCGCCTGTCCATCGCCTCCAAGGCGTCTTCGATATCCTTTTGATCGTTGACGTAGTCGGCACCCTCCTCACCGAATGCCGAGACCAGCGGGATGGCTTCCGGCACCAGCATGAGATAGGGCGTTGCAACCTGGATCGCCTTCGCCAATCCCTTGAAGAAGTTCCGCTGATCGGCGTACTTGCTGAGAAGCGATACGCGCGATGGCTGACCGCCCGCTTCCACCATGGCCTGGCCGATGCGCGGATCGGTCATGTCGCCGGAGTTGATCCATTTGACCCACTCCCACGCCGCCTGGTGGTCGGCGCTCCACGGCGGGATGAACTGGCCGAGCCCGCCAGTCAGAGCCTTGTGGACACCTTCCGGATTGCTGCCGCGCGGCGGAACATCCCAGTGGAACTCCTCCGGGAATTTGCTGTACTCTGGTTTGTTCAGGACCGCGGTACCCCAGGTGTTCGGACCGAGGAGGGCGCTGCCGTTCGCGAACGCCCGGTTCACTTCGTCCTCGGTCGCGTTGCTGGTGACCGGGTGCGCGTAGGCCTGCAGCTCCTTCATCGCCTTGAGGGCGAGATACCCGGCTTCGGTGTTGAACGTCGGGTTCCAATACCCCTTTTCCATCCGGTCGAACCACGAGCCGCCATGGGCTGCCAAGGCTGCCCAGAAGTTGAATCCGAACCAGGCACCGCGCTGAGCGAAGCGCAGTAGGCGTACACCTCGTTGTCGGGGTCATGGACCTCCTTGGCGGCCTCGATCCACTCTTCGAATGTCTCTGGATACGAGATTCCATGCTTGTCGAGAACGTCCTTGCGATACGTCGCCAGAAGGGCATTGCCATCAGGTGTCAGGCCATAGAGTTCGCCGTCCTGCTCGGGCGGCACGCGATACAGCTTGGAGATCTCCCGCGGCACGTCGTTCAGGTAGTCTTCGAACCATGCCGGATCCTGATCGGCGAACGGCTGAAGCGGGGTAAGCGCCTCTTTTACGTACATGCTCGGCCATTGGCCGTAGTCGGTGTAGATCACGTTGAAGGTGTCGATCTGCGACTCCATCATCACGTTGATCTTCGGGAACGTTTCGCCGATGGGCTCGGCGACGAAGTTGACGTCGATGTTGGGATAGACCTGCTCGAACAGCGGAAGGGCCGCCCGCATGGAGCCCTCCCAACGCAGGCCCGACGATGTGTAGACGTTCACCGAACCGGAAACGTCGGCGCGTACTTCTCTCGGTTTCCAGGTCGCGGCGAGTGCCGCCGCAGACGCCACCGCTCCCTGCATCAAGTGGCGCCGGGTGATCCTGTAGCGCCGGGTCTCCTCTAGCGTCCGTTTGAGAACCTCGTCTGATTTGTCAGCCATGTCTCCTCTCCCTGGGGCGTTTGTGGTTCTTTCTTGGCCCACATCAAGGCTAAGCGCTTTAGTCCAAGTCAGGGTAAGAGCACCGAAGAGTTGGCGTCAAGCCGCGCATCAGGCGCTGAATCTTCCCGTGGTTCACGATCCAGCCGCGATGCCTGAGCGCCGCCTGCATGCGGCGTCAGCCACAAGCCTCGAACTCGTTCCTCATCCAGGAGCTCGCCACAGGCGGCTTCCTCGAGGGCCAGCGCAACATCGTGCCCGTCGGCTGAACCGTCACCGGCAGGGAGACGTGTTTCGGCTCCAGGAAATCGGCAACCAGATAGATGGCTTCGTCGTTGACGAGAAGCGCGCCGAGAAGCGCCTGCTCAGCCGCCAGGTCGTTCGGTGGCGAGCGTTAGTGGCCGGCGCGATGTGGGACGGAATTCCTCAGCGAAGAATGTGCCAGTGGCCGCCCCTGCCCCGGCAGGCAACGACCGGCCGTGCACCGTGTTCGAGGACGCGACAATCCCGATGCGTGTTGTGGCCGTACACGGAGCGGTGGTGGTGGCGGTTCCGATCGCGCGGTCTCGGCTGCACCAGGACCGGGGGGTGCACGTGAGGCCGCTTCCATCCGCGGTGATAGCCGTGGTGGTGGTGGCCATGACGGTGTCGCCGGGGATGCACGTACCAGGGCTGCCGATGGCTCCGGCGGTCGTGCCACCAGCGCTGATGATGCATCGGGCGCTGATACACCCATGAATGCTGACGATGACCCACGTGGTGACCGAAGTACAGGCCACCCGACACCGTGCTGGTGCCGACCGTGGTCACGTGGCCGGGCTCTTGGTCCATCGCCAAGCCGATCAAGCCGCCGATGACAGCGCCCATCAGCGCGGCATCCCACACATGTGTGTGGTCGGCCCGGGCAGACGTCGACGCCATGGTGGAGGCGAGCGCGATGGCAGCCGCGAACGCGATCCCGCCGACCATGCCGTGTCTCCAGCTTCGTTTCATCGTCATTCTCCGCTCTCAAGTGTCGGCTTGTCTCAAGCGCTGGCAACCTCATCCATCGAGAATATTAGGCGAGTCGCCAACCCTATCGTCCGGCGACCGGAGTTTTCGATCAACCAATAAGCGACATCTGCGCGGTAAAGAATTGTAAAGAAATGTGTCTCCGGACGGAGCGCCTGCGGGCCAGGTCAGCGGTTCCACCACGGCGTGTCGGAGAACGGCCGCAGATCGATCTCGTGGGTCCACGCGGAGCGGTGCTGCTGGGCAAGCTGGAAGTATGTGTCGGCGATCTCGGCGGGCAGCAGCAGGCCGTCGTGCTCCAGCCCCTGCTCCTCCCGGAGCTTCTGGAACGCGTCTGCGCCGAGCATCCTGCCCAGGGTATCGGGCGCATCGACCATGCCGTCGATGATGATGTGCGCGACGTGAATGCCCTTGGGGCCGAACTCCGCATTGAGGCTCTGGCAGAGCATGCGCCGCCCGCCCATGGCGGACGCGTGCGAATGCTGGCCCTTGTTGCCGCGCATCGCTGCGGTCGACGAGGTGGCGAGGATGGTGCCGCTGCCGCGCTGCTCCATCAGCGGACAGACGGCGGACGCCAACCGAAACAGGCCGAAGGTCCCCAGCCGCCAGCCCAGCTCGAAGACCTTGTGGCTGGTTTCCGCCAGCGCGCGGTCGCCGACCTGCGCGCCCAGGTTGTAGACCGCCACTTCGATGGGGCCGATATCGGCTTCGACCGCGGCGATCCGCTCCTCGATGGTACCGGGGGCTACGGCATTCAGCAGGAAGCCGGAGGCGGCCCCGCCCTCGACCTCGATGGCTGCGACCGCGCGGTTCAGACCCTCTTCGTCGGTCCGCCGGCAGAGCACCGCGTGGTAACCCTCGCCGGCGAAGCGGCTTCCCACATGGCTGCCGATGCCTGCGCCGGCACCGATGACGAGACACACTGGTTGCATTGAGTCCCGGCCTCCGTGAGGTTGGTTGGCTGGCGAAGCGCCGCCGCACCATTACAGTCTATACTCGGCCGCGCCAGCCCAACCCAATGCACTCGCAGGTTGCCATGTCCGTCGTCCCCGTCGCCCGCGGTCATCACTTCGTCGTCAGCACGGGCCACGAGCTCGCGACGCTGGCCGCGTTCGAGGCGCTAGAGAACGGCGGCAACGCCATCGACGCGGGCGTCGCCGCGATCCTGACCCTCGGCGTGGTCTACAGCGACCAGGTGAGCGTGGCGGGGGTCGCACCGATGATCGTCCGTCTCGCCGAGACCGGCGGGATCGTCACCATCGCAGGCGTCGGCGGCTGGCCGCAGGCACTCGACCCCGACGCCTTCATCGCACGCCACGGCGGCGCGATCCCGCTCGGCGTGCGGCGCACCGTGGTGCCGGCCGCCCCCGATGCCTGCATCCAGGCGCTGGAGCGCTGGGGCAGGATGACCTTCCGCGACGTGGCGGCGCGCGCGTTGCGCTACGCCGCCGAGGGCTTCCCGCGCCACCCGGTCATGCTCGACTATGTGCAGAAGCACGCCGACGAGTACCGCCACTGGCCGGAGAACGTCGCGATCTGGATGCCCGGCGGCGAGGTGCCGGCGCCGGGCGACCGGCTGGTCCAGGCCGATCTCGGCCGCACGCTGCAGTTCCTCTGCGATGAGGAGCGCGCGGCCGGCGATGATCGCATGGCCGGCCTCGCGGCGGTGCGGCGCGCGTTCTACCGGGGCGATATCGCGCGCGAGATCCTCGCGCACCAGCAGGAGCACGACGGGTTGCTCGCGGCGGAAGACCTGGAGGCTTTCCGCTGCCAAATCGTGCCTACGGTCTCCCGCCGATTCCGCTTCAATGGCGAGGAGGTCGAGGTCCACACCTGTGGCGCCTGGTGCCAGGGGCCGTTCCTGCTCGAAGCGCTCTCCATCGCCGAGGCGGCGGGCGTGGGGAGGCAGAAATATGGCTCGGACACGTATCTCCATACGATTGCCGAGACCCTGAAGCTGACGTTCGCCGACAGGGAGTGCTATCTGGGCGATCCGGACTTCGTGGACGTTCCCCTCGATGCGCTCATCGGCTCCGCCTACGCGGCCGAGCGGAGCAAGGCGATCGATCCCGGCAAGGCGGCGCCGAGCATGCCGCGCCCCGGCCGGATTCCCGGCTACGAGCCATACGTTGCACCGGTCGGCGCATGCAGCGCGCCAATCGGGCCCTCGCCCGATACGTCGATCGTCTGCGTCATCGACGGCGAGGGGAACGCGCTCTGCTCGACACCGTCTGACACGAGCTGGGATACGCCGGTGGTGCCGGGAACCGGGCTCGCGGTGTCCTCGCGCGGCGCGCAGTCGTGGGCGGTGCCGGGCCATCCCTCCTGCATCGCGCCGGGCAAACGGCCGCGCCTCACGCCCAACCCCTGCTTCGCGCTCTCGCCCGGCCGCTGGATCATGCCCTTCGGGACCCCCGGCGGCGATACGCAAATCCAGGCCAACCTGCAAACGCTCCTGAATCACCTGGCCTTTGGCATGGAGCTGCAGGACGCGGTGGAGGCCCCGCGCCTGGTCACCCACAGCCATCCCGATTCCTTCGCGCCCCACGCCGCGCATCCCGGCCGCGTCACCCTGGAAGGGCGCATCGACGAAGCCACCAGCGACCGGCTCGCCGCGCGCGGGCACGAGATCGAGCTGCTGGACGACTGGTCGCACTGGACAGGCGGCGTCTGCGCGGTGCGCAAGGACCTTGAGACGGGCGAGATCGAAGGCGCCGCGGACCCCCGGCGCATGAGCAGAGCGCTCGGCTGGTAGTCAGAGCGTTCGCTCGGCCTCGTCGATCGGGAGGTCGTTGGCGGAGAGATCGAGCACGCTCTGCAGCCCGTCGGGCGCGAACTCCCAGTGCTCGTTGCCGAAGGTCCGGTACCACTGGCCGCTGTCGCGGTGGCGCCACTCGCTGACGAAGCGCACCGAAATGCGGTTCGCCGTGAAGCTCCAGAGCTCCTTCCTAAGCCTGTAGTGCTGCTGGATGGGCCAGCGCGCCAGCAGGAACGGCACAATGTTGTCCCGCCCTTCGACGAAGGCGTCGCGATAGCGCCAGCGCGTGTCCGGCGTGCAGGTGAGCGGGATTTCGTCGGCGACCCTGCGGTTCCAGGCGTCCTCGAACGCCTGGACGACGGCGCGGGCGGCGGCCTCGTCGAAGGGCGGCGCGATGGGGCCGGCGCTCACGGCGGTCTCCCCTCCGGGCGCCTACTCGGTCGGCAGCCGGAACCCCATGTCGCGCTTGCCGCTCACGTCGTATATCTCCGCCGAGTAATGGGTGATGTCGCCGCGGATGTTGGCTGCGGTCAGCGCCGCGACCAGTGTGTCCATGTAGGGATGAGTGAAGTGCGCATCGAGCGCCGCCTGATCGTCCCAGACCTCGAAGATGATGGCACGGTTGGGCGCGGTGACATCGATGGCCCAGTCGTAGATCTGGGCGCCGGGCTCCTTGCGCGAGTTCTCGATGGCATCGACGACCGCGGCCTTGATGCGGTCGAACCCGCCAGGCACGAACTCGAAAACGACGGCGACGATCAGCATGGAGTGCTCTCCCTCAACTCTGTTTCGTCGGTCATTGTCGCACATCCATGAGCGAGCCGTCCGTCGGCCTTGCGTCGCGGGCGCGGGCGGCGCAGATATCCGGCCAGCCATGCTGACCCTGCAGAACATCGCCTACCGGGTCGAGGGACGCCTCCTCTTCGAGGGCGTGACCGCGCAGATCGGCGCCCGCCAGAGGCTCGGGCTGGTGGGGCGCAACGGCTGTGGCAAGACGACCCTGCTGCGCCTCGTCGCGGGCCGCCTCGAGCCCGACGAGGGCACGATCCTCCGCACGCGCGGGCTTGCCGTGCGGCTGGTCGACCAGGAGGTGCCGGGCGGCCCGGAGACACCGCGCGCCGCCGTGCTCGCGGCGCACGAGGAACGCGTGGCCCTGATCGCCGAGGCGGAGGGCGCCGAGGGAGCCCGCCGCGCCGAAATCGAGGCCCGGCTCGCGGAAATCGGCGCGCACGCGGCCCCGGCGCGGGCTGCGCGCCTGCTCGCCGGCCTCGGCATCGACGAGGCGATGCAGCAGGTGCCGCTCGCCGACCTCTCCGGCGGCTGGCGCATGCGGGTCGCGCTCGCCGCCGCGCTCTTCGTCGAGCCCGACCTGCTGCTGCTGGACGAGCCGACCAACCACCTCGATCTCGAGGCGGCCGCGTGGCTGGAGGCTCACCTGAAGCGCTACCCGCGGGCGCTGGTCGTGGTGAGCCACGACCGCACCCTGCTCGATGCCGTGCCGGAGGGCATCCTCCACATGGCGGGCGGGGGCCTGACCCACTACCCCGGCAACTACACGCGCTTCGCGAAGACTTATGCCGAGTCTCTCGCCACGGCGCGCGCCCAGCAGGCCCGTATCGACGCCAAGCGGCGCCACCTTCAGGGCTTCGTCGACCGCTTTCGCTACAAGGCGAGCAAGGCGCGGCAGGCGCAGAGCCGGCTCAAGGCACTCGCGAAGCTCGCCGACGTGCCGATGGTGATCGACGAGCGGACGCCGGACCTGACCTTCCCCGAGCCCACAGCGCTGGCGCCGCCGCTGATGAGCCTGGCGGGCGTCGCCGTCGGCTACGAGCCGGGCCGCCCCGTGCTGCGCGGGGTCAGCCAGCGCATCGACCCGGACGAGCGGGTGGCGCTGCTCGGCGCGAACGGCAACGGCAAATCCACCTTCGCCAAGCTGCTGGCCGACATGCTGCAGCCTGAGCGGGGCACGATGACGCGGGCACCGAGCCTCGCGGTCGGCTACTTCGCGCAGCACCAGATCGACACGCTGGAGCCCGAGGGCACGGCGTTCGGCCACCTTGCGCGGCTCATGCCCGACGCTGAGCCGGAACGGGTCCGTGCCCGCCTCGGCGCTTTCGGCTTCGGCGGGGAGAAGGCGGACGTGGCGGTCGCCGCGCTCTCGGGCGGGGAGAAGGCGCGGCTCAATCTCGCGCTGATCTCGCACCGGGCGCCGCAGCTGCTGGTGCTGGACGAGCCGACCAACCATCTCGACATCCAGAGCCGGCACGCGCTGGTCGAAGCGCTGGAGGCCTACGACGGCGCGGTCGTACTGATCACCCACGACATGCACCTGGTCCAGCTCGTGGCCGACCGGCTGTGGCTGGTGCAGGACGGCACGGTGCGCGCCTACGATGGCGACCTCGCCGACTACCGTGCCGAGATCCTCGGCGGCGACGGGAAGCGGGCGGACGGCAACGGCCGCGAGAGTCGCCCGCCACCCGCACGCAAGGCCGCGCGGCAGGCCGCGGCGGCGGTCCGGGCCAGGCAAAAGCCGCTCAAGGATGCCGTGGCCGCAGCGGAGCAACGGATCGCCCAAGCGCAGGAGGCGCAACGATCGCTGCAGGCGGCTCTCGCCTCGGCCGCCCAGGCGAACGATGCCGCGCGGATCGCCGCCCTGGGCAAGGAGCTGGCGCAGGCGAAGCGGGCCGAGGCGGCGGCCGAGGGCGATTGGCTCGCGGCGGCGGAAGCGCTGGAACGCGCGGGGCCTGCGTAGCCCAAAGCCCTTACCAGCACCAGTCAGCAAGCGCATTCGCCGCCCTCGGTTGCCGGGCGCTTCCCGCCGGCGATAGGATGCTCAATAGGCCGGCGGAGGAGTGGCATGGCGGTGGCGGAGGCACGTGCGGAGGCAACGGTGACGAGAGACGATCTCGCCGCCCGTCTTGCTCAGCATCCGCGCATCCGGCTCGCACATCTGCCGACACCGCTCGACCCCTGCCCCCGCCTTGCCGAGGCGATCGGCGTGCGCGCTCTCTACATCAAGCGGGACGACCTCACCGGGCTGGCGTTCGGCGGCAACAAGACGCGCCATCTGGAGTTCACCTTCGCCGAGATCCTGAAATCGGGCGCCGATACGGTGGTCGCGGGCGCCTACACGCAGTCCAACTGGTGCCGGCAGATCACGGCAGCGGCGTGCAAGCACGGTCTCGCGGTTTCGCTGGTGCTGATCCACGGGGTCAAGGGGCCGAGGGTACAGGGCAATCTGCTACTCGACCGCCTGATGGGCGCGGACGTGACCGTGGTCGACATCGATAGCATGGAGAAGATCCAGCCGCTGCTCGACGAGAAGGCCCGCGCCCTCGAAGCGGCCGGCCGAAAACCCTTCGTGATCGCGCCCTTCGCCCTCGACCAGCAGGTGTTGGCGGCGCTCGGCTACGTCGGCACGGCGATCGAGCTGGATGCCCAGTTCGAAGAGGCGGGGATCGACCCCACCCAGGTCTTCATCTGCGGCGCCAACAACACCCCGGCGGGCCTCGTCACGGGCTTGCGCGCGCTGGGCCGCAGGGCCCGTGTAGCGGCGATCAGCCCCATCCGCTGGGAAGAGCCGAGGGAACTCGACATCGCGCGGGTCGCCACGGCGACGGCGCGTGCGCTCGATCTCAATCTCGCGATCGACCCCGCCGACTTCGTCACCGACGAGGACCATATCGGCGAGGACTACGGCGTGCTCTCGCCGGAGGCGCGCGCCGCCATCGGGCTGGTGGCCGAGACCGAGGGCATCTTCCTCGACCCCGTCTATTCCGGCAAAGCCATGGCAGGGCTCATCGATCACGTGAAGCGCGGCGCGGTCGGCGCGGACGAGACGGTGGTCTTCGTCCACACCGGCGGCATGCCTGCACTCTTCGCCTACGCCGAGGACCTGATCGATGACGGCTGAGGCAAGGCCGCTGGAGCGCGCCCCCGCGACTGCCGATGACGAGGCGCTGCGGCAGCGGATCGCGGCGCTGGAGCAGGCGCTTGCCGAGGCCCGGCGCGACCGCGACGCAGGCCGCACGTCGCGGGGCCGGTTCCGCTCCCTCTTCGAGATGAGCCGGGACGGGATCGTGTTCGTCGATCTCGAAGGCCACATCGAGGAGATGAACCAGGCCTATCTCGATCTCGTCGGCTACGACCGGGACGAGATCTCCACGCACACCTATCAGGACCTCACGCCCGAGAAGTGGCGCGCCGGCGAGGCGGAGATCATCGAGACGCAGGTGATGCGGCGCGGCTTCTCGGACGAGTACGAGAAGGAATACGTGCGCAAGGATGGCTCCATCGCGCCGATCAGCCTGCGCACCATCCTGGTGCGGGACCTGGACGGCCGGCCAGTCCGCTTCATGGGCATCGTCCGCGACATCACGGAGCTGAAGGAGAAGGAGGAGGCGCTCAGAGCATCCGAAAAGCGCTACCGCAGCCTCTTCGACCTGAGCCACGACGGCGTGGTCTTCGTCGGCCTCGACGGCCCCGTCGAAGAGGCGAACGACGCCTACCTCGACATGCTGGGCTATGAGCTCGCCGAACTCATCGGCGTGACCTATCAGCAGCTCACACCGACCCGCTGGGCGGCGATGGAGGCCGAGATCGTCGACAAGCAGCTCATGTCGCGCGGCTACACCGACGAATACGAGAAGGAGTACATCCGCAAGAACGGGTCGGTCTTTCCCATCGCCGTTCGCTCCATCCTCGTGCGTGACGAAGCGGGCACGCCGGTGCGAATCATGGGGATCGTGCGCGACATCACCGAGCAGAAGCAGGCCAAGGAAGCGCTGGAGCGCCACGCGCGCGACCTCGCCCGCTCCAACGAGGAGCTCGAGCAGTTTGCCTACGTCGCCTCCCACGACCTGCAGGAGCCGCTGCGCAAGATCAGGGCCTTCGGCGCCCTGCTAGCGGAGGAGAAGCGGGAGAGCGTGGACGAGGAAGGGCGCCAATACATCGACTTCATGACCGACGCGGCGGCCCGGATGCAGACTCTGGTCAGCGATATTCTGGCTCTCTCCCGGGTCACCACGGCGGCGCAGCCCTTCGAGGACTTGTCCTTGAGCGAGGTATTCGACACCGTACTCTCGGATCTCTCTGTGTCGCTCGAGGAGTCCGACGGCCAAGTGGACGTTGCCGAGGCGCCGACGATCGAGGCGGACCGCACCCAGATGGATCAACTCTTCCGCAACCTCATCGGCAATGCGCTCAAGTTCCGCAAGCCGGGCGTCGCGCCGCGAGTCACGGTGCGGATGGCGGCCGAGGCGGAGCCTCTCGCCGCGATTCCAGGACCCGCGCACACCGTCGTCGTGTCGGACAACGGCATCGGCTTCGAACCGTCCCAGGGCAGCAAGCTGTTCCAGCCCTTCAAACGGTTGCACGCGCGCCACCAGTACGAGGGCGCCGGTATCGGCCTTGCGATCTGCGAGAAGATCGTCTTGCGCCATCACGGCCAGATCACCGCAACCGGCACGCCGGGCGAGGGCGCCACCTTCACGGTGACCCTGCCCCGCCGGCAGCCCCGGTAAGCGCACGATGACCACCGCGCCGAATACCAAACCAGTCCTGATCCTGATGGCGGATGACGACCCCGAGGACTGCCTGCTGACCAAGAAGACGTTGCAGAAGGCGCGGCTCGGCAACGAGTTGCGCTTCGTGCAGGACGGCCAGGAACTGCTCGACTACCTCGGGCGGAGCGGCAAGTTCTCCGATCCCGGCTCCTCGCCCCGCCCCGACCTGATCCTGCTCGATCTCAACATGCCCAACATGGCGGGGCTCGACTCGCTCTGGGAGATCAACCTCAGGCCGGCCCTGAGAAAGATACCGATCGTCATCCTCACAGCCTCCGAGGCCAGCTTGGACATCTCCGACAGCTACAATCTCGGCGCGTATGCCTATCTGGTGAAGCCGGTGACCTTCGCCAAGCTGCACGACGCCGTGCTACGGCTGAAAAGCTGCAGCTATGAACTCGCGGTTCCGTCCGGCTCTGGCGACGCGGTGCGGCCCGCGGTCATCGTCATGGCGGACGACGACCCGGAGGATTGCCTGCAGGCGACCAAGACGCTGCAGGCTGCGGGCCTGGGCAACGCCCTCACCTACGTAACCAACGGCGCCGCGCTGCTGGACCATTTGCAGGGGCGGCATGTCCACGGCGACGGCACGCCCGCGCCACGGCCGGATCTCGTCATTCTCGACCCCGGCCTGCAACAGACAGAAGGGCGCCATGCGCTCGCCGAGATCGCCGCCACCCCGGCGCTCCGCGACCTGCCGGTGATCCTGCTGGGCGGCTCCAGGGACGACCGCGCCGACCTGCCCTGGGCGGGGCCGGCGGAGCCGGTCTTCATCGAGACGCCGATCGATTTCATCGCCTTCGCCGGCGCCGTCGCGGCCTTTCCGTCGCTTGCGCTGCGTCTCGTGACCAAAGCCGAGGGGCCGGCCGGCACAGCCGGCGCCGCGTAGACGCCGGGAGGGGAGGATGGTGAGAGCCGACACAAGCGAGCGCACCGTCCTCCTCATGGCAGACGACGACCCGGCCGATTGCCTTCTTACCGAAAAGGCCCTGCGTCGGGCGGACATCACCTGCCCGCTCTATGTCGTCCATGACGGTGCCGAGCTGCTGGACTATCTCAAACGCCGCGGCGACTACGCCGATCCGGAAGCCGCGCCCAGGCCGAGCCTGATTCTGCTCGACCTCAACATGCCGAAGCTCAACGGCACCGAGGTGCTGGAACAACTGCGCGACGAGCGGGAGCTCTGCCGCATCCCCGTGGTGGTGCTGACGACCTCGGACGAGGAGCGGGACATCGCGGCGAGCTACGCGCTCGGCGCCAACGCCTACATGGTCAAGCCGTCGGCCTTCGACGACATGGTCTCGGTGGCCGAGGTCGTGAAGGCCCACTGGCTGGAGACGGTGCGCCTGCCGCCTTGAGCGTCCCTGTCACGCTCCGCCAAGTGCGTCCGATACGCCGGCCGTCTCGCCCTCGTGAACCAGATGCGTCGCCTGTACCCACCAGCCGGGATGATCGCGGGCGATGGCGCGGGCGGCGTGGGTAGCCTCCGCCTCATCCGCGAACAGGCCAAAGCAGGTGCCGCCCGAGCCGGACATGCGGGCGAGCAGGCAGCCGGGCGCCGCACCGAGCCGGGCCAGAACATGTCCGACCTCCGGCGCGTGAGCGAGTGCGGGCCGCTCAAGGTCGTTGCGGCGGGTGCGGAGAAGCCGAGCCAGCGCCGCCGCGTCGGTTGGGCTCTCTTGAAAGCGCTGAGCGACCGAGAACGGCCCCTGCCTTGCGGCGAAGATCGCCCCGGTGGGCACCGGAACGCCGGGATTGACCAGGAGCGCCGCGCAGGGCGGCAGCGGCGGCGGCGCGCTCAACACCTCGCCTATGCCGGTCATGTAGGCAGCCCGCGCGTGGAGGCAGACCGGCACATCGGCGCCGAGGCCGAGCGCGACATCCTGAAGATCGCTCGCGTGCGCGGCACCGAGACCCCACAGCTGGGCGAGGCCGCGCAGCACCGCGGCCGCGTCCGCCGAGCCGCCGCCGAGGCCCGCCGCGACGGGGATGCGCTTCTGTAACGTGATTCGCACGTCGGCGGGTCGACCGAGCCTCTCCGCCAGCGCCACCGCCGCCCGCGTCGCCAGGTTGTCGCCCGTGCCCAAGGCTTCGGCGAACGGCCCGCTCGCGATAAGGGAGAGGGCATCGGCCGACGCAATCTCTAGCGTATCGGCGAGCGCGGTGAAGGTGACGAGGCTGTCCAGCTCGTGATAGCCGTCGGCGTGCCGTCCGGTCACGTGGAGGTAGAGGTTGAGCTTGGCCGGCGCCTCCACCCGGATCACAGCCGGCTCACTAATGGGCGTCGTCCGCCTCCGCCGCAGCCGAGAGACCGTCCGCGATCTTGCGCGTGACTTGGGCGGCCAGGTCGTCCTCCGGCTTGAGGGTGAGCACGCGGCGCCATTGGAATCGGGCTTCGTTGACCCGGCCCACCTGCCAATAGGCGTCGCCCAGGTGATCGTTGATGATCGGATCGCCCGCCACCAGCTCCACCGCCCGCTCAAGCTGGTGGACCGCCTCCTCGAAGTCGCCCAGCCTGTAGGCCACCCAACCGAGGCTGTCGACGATATAGCCGTCGTCCGGCCGGAGCTCGACGGCTTTCTCGATCATCGACTTGGCTTCGTCGAGATTGTGGAGCTGCTCCACCCAGGAATAGCCGAGGTAATTGAGCACCAGCGGTTGATCGGGCTCCAGCTCGAGCGCGCGTTTGAAGTCGGCCTCAGCCTTGGGCCACTCGCCCAGGCGCTCGAACGCGATGCCGCGCACGTAGAACAGGCGCCAGTGGCGATATTCGACCGTCTCGATCCGCCCGACCGCGATGTCGTAGGCTGAGGCGGCCTCCGCGTATTGCTCATCCCTCCTGAACACGTCGCCGAGGACGGAGACGGCGTCGGTGCGCTCGGGCTGCTCATCCGCCATGCGCCTCAGCGTCGTGACCGCCTCATCCAGACGGTCGAGATCCGCGAGACCGCTCGCAGCGCGGAGTTGTGCCGCCCAGGAGAAGTCCGACCCGTCCGGAATGGACCGGTAAGCATCCACCGCAGCCTCCAGCCGCTCGGCGTCTTCGAGAATTTCGCCGATCAGGAAACGGGCCGAGTCCAGATCGTCGCGGAGGAAGAGCGCAAGGCGCGCGTAAATCAGCGCGGCTTCGCCGTTGTCCCGCTGCGGCACCGAGGCCGCCGCGCCCAGCAGAGCCTCCGCCAGCCCCTCGCGCGCATCCGAGACGAGGGGCGGTACCGCCTCGCCGGCTTCGACCGCCGCCAACACGCGTTCGACCCAGATGATGCCGGGGTTCTGGTCACGGTACTCTTCGTAGATCGCACGGGCCTCGACGACGCGCCCGGCCCGCATCAGTACGCTGCCGAGCGCCACCACCGGGCGGTGCGAGCCGCTGGAGGTCGCGATCTCTTTCCGCAGCAGTGCCTCGGCCTCCGCCTCGCGCCCGGCGAGATCATTTATCAGGCCGGCATGGAGGTTGAAGAAGGACTTGTATGAATCGCGATCCCCGAGCGGTGCCAACGCCGCCAGCGACGCCGCGTCCGAGCCGGCTCCGGTGTGCATCCACGCCTCGGCGAGCGGTACCAGCAGGGCATAGACACTCTTCCGCTCAATCTCGCCGATTCGTTCCAGCGCCTCTTCGTAGTCGCTGTTGCGCGCATCCCGCAGCGCGAGAACGAATTGCGCCAGACGTCCGCTTGCCTCGATATCGAGGAGGCGCTCGGCCAGCGTGGCTGCCTCTTCCACCCGTCCGTCGGCGACCAGCAGGGATACGGAGCGGCGCAGGAGAGAGGGATTGTCCGGATCCTCGATCAGCACGCGCTGAAGGTGCTGGGCTGCCGCAGCATAGTCACCGCGGGCATGAGCGTAACGGCCGACAAGATAGTTGCCGAGCGGCGAGGCCTCCTCCCGGTAAGCGCTGGCCGCGGGCTCCGGCGGCATGGGAGGAGACGGCGGATCGGCCGCCGTGAGACCGGTGATGCTTGACCCGCCGATCAGACCGGCGGCCACGGCCCCACTCAACAAAGCGATTGCGCGGCGGCACCACTTGCGCAGGTCTTCCCCATGTGGGGAGGCGTCCTTCCCTGCCCTACATGTTGGCATAGTTGGGGCCGCCCCCGCCCTCGGGCACCACCCATACGATGTTCTGCGTGGGGTCCTTGATGTCGCAGGTCTTGCAGTGCACGCAGTTCTGCGCGTTGATCTGCAGGCGTGGTGGGCCGGCGTCGTCCTCCACGATCTCGTAGACGCCGGCCGGGCAATAGCGCTGCTCCGGCGCGTCGTAGAGCGCGAGATTCACCCCTATCGGCACACCGTCGTCCTTGAGCGTCAGATGCGCGGGCTGGTCCTCCTCGTGATTGGTGTTCGAGAGATAGACCGAGCTCGGCTTGTCGAAGGACACGACGCCGTCCGGCTTCGGATAGGCGATCTTGGGCGCATCGGCGGCCTTCTTCAGGCTCTTGTGGTCTTGGCCGTGGCGGAGCGTCCAGGGCAGCACGCCGCCGGTCCAAAGCTCCATGAAGCTGATGACGGTGCCGGCGGCGAGGCCCCATCGAAACGCCGGGCGGCAGTTCCTGACCTGCTTGAGCTCCTTCATCACCCAGGAGCGGCGCAGCGCCGCCGGATAGGCGTCGAGCGGCCTGGTGCCGTCTTCGGCCTCACCCAGCGCGGCGAATGCAGCTTCCGCCGCCAGCGCGCCGCTCTTCATCGCGTTATGGCTGCCCTTGATCTTGGGCACGTTGAGGAAGCCCGCGGCACAGCCGATCAACGCACCACCGGGAAAGACCGTTTCGGGAATCGACTGGTATCCGCCCTCGTTGATCGCGCGCGCGCCGTAGGCCAGCCGCTGGCCTCCTTCGAGCACGGGTCGGATCACCGGATGGGTCTTGAAGCGCTGGAACTCGTCGAAGGGCGAGAGGTGCGGATTCTCGTAGTCGAGTGCCACGACGAAGCCGATCGAGACCAGGTTCTCGTCGAAGTGATAGAGGAAGGAGCCGCCGTAGGTGCGGCTATCCAGCGGCCAGCCGAAACTGTGCTGTATCAGGCCCGGCCGATGCTTGCCGGGCTCGATCTCCCAGACCTCCTTGAGGCCGATGCCGTAGGTCTGCGGGTCCGAGCGCTTGCGCAGATCGAACCGCTCCACTACTTGCTTGGTGAGCGAGCCGCGCGCCCCTTCGGCGAACAGCGTGTATTTCGCGTGCAGCTCGACGCCGGGCTCGTAGCTCGCCTTCTGGCTGCCGTCCTTGGCGATGCCCATGTCGCCGGTGGCGACGCCCTTGACCCGGCCGTCCTCGTGGTAGAGCACCTCGGCGGCGGCGAAGCCGGGGTAAACCTCGACGCCGAGCTCCTCCGCCTGCTGGCCGAGCCAGCGGCAGAGATTGCCGAGGCTGATGATGTAGTTGCCGTGGTTGCGCATTTGCGGGGGCAGCAGCGCGCCCGGCATCCTGATGCCGCCCTTCCTGGTGAGGTAGCGGAACTCGTCCGCGCGCGCTGGCGTGTTGAGCGGCGCGCCCTTCTCCTTCCAGTCCGGGATCAGCTCGTCCAGCGCACGCGGCTCGAAGACGGCGCCGGAGAGGATGTGGGCGCCCACCTCGGAGCCCTTCTCGAGCACGGTCACGCTGATCTCGCGGCCGGTCTCCTCGGCAAGTTGGCGCAGGCGTATCGCAGTGGCAAGCCCAGCGGGACCGGCCCCCACGATCACAACGTCGAACTCCATCGATTCCCGGCTCATGCGCGCTCTCGATTGTCGCGGAAAAAACCCGCTGCGCAAGCGCCCGCCGCTGCGGAACACGGAATGGGCATGGCGAATGCAAGTTGGGTCCCTACGCCGGGCGTGGAGCTTCGTGGCACGATGGGCACTATGAGATTACTAGCTATGGTCGCCCTCGCGGTCGTGATCGCGGCTTCGGGCGCGAGAGCCGAGGGGCACCGCTCGGTGACGGGTGGTACGGTCTCGTCCTGCTGTCGCACGGGACCGGCGGCGGCCGCCTGAATCACCGCGACACGGCGATTCGTTTGGCCGAGGGCGGTTACATCGTGGCGGCGCCGGAACACGCCGGGGACAGCTGGCGTGACGGCCGATACAGCGGCACAGCGGAGAATTGGCGACGACGGCCGCGCCAGCTAAGCGCGGTGCTGGGCCGGCTCCTTGGCGACGCCGCGTTCGGCCCCCGCATCGATCCGGCGCGCATTGGGGCCGTCGGGCACTCGGCCGGCGGCTACAGCGTGCTTGCCCTGATCGGCGGCCGGGCGGACATGGCCGTGCTGGCGCATCACTGCACCCGTCATCGCGACGAAGATGCGGAGTTTTGCAGCTACGGCCGGCCCGGAGGGCAGAACGAGCTACCGATGCCCGACCTTGCAGACCGGCGGGTTGCTGCCGTCGTGGCCGTCGCACCCGTTGGTGCGCTCTTCGGGGACGGGGCTTTCTCAGGCGTCGCAGTGCCGGCTCAAATACATCGCCTGGAAGCTGACAGCGTGCTGCGCGAACCTTGGCACGCGGAGCACATCGCAGCCCTGATGGGGGATCATGCGACCTTGGTCACCCATCCGGAGGCACACCACTTCGCCTTCATCACGCCGTTTCCGGCTGCGTTGGCCGATCAAGTGGGCGCCGCGGGGCGCGATCCGCCGGACTTCGACCGGCGAGCCTTCCTCGCGGAAATCGACGAGCAGATTCTGCGCTTCTTCGACGACGCCCTGCCCGCGCCGTGACGCCGGCCGGGCGGCGTTCTGCGGCTCAGGCGTCGGCGACGTAGCCGTAGTCGCGGCGCGCGGCCTCCGGCGTGACGTAGCCCTCCGCGAGGTCTTCTTCCACCGCCTCGGACGCGCGCTCACTAGGCTCGCCGTAGCCGCCGCCGCCGGGAACGATGAGCCGCACGCGATCGCCCGGACGCAGGCGGATATTGGCGTACTTGGACGACGACGCCTTACCGTGGGTTTCGGTCACCGGGCGCCAGTCGTTCGCGCCCTCGGGCCGGACCAGGGTCGCGCCGACCGCACCCTCTTTGCCGCCGAACAGGCCCCACGTCTTGATCCGGTGCCGGTCGGTGCACTGGCTCGCGGTGATCTCCGCCGACAGCGTGCGCAGCGTCTTGCGGTAGCCGAGCCCGCCGCGGTGGCGGCCGGGGCCGCCGGAATCCGGCGTCATCGCGAAGTCCTCGACCTGGAACGGGAAGCGGGTCTCGAACACCTCGACCGGGTTGAAGCGGCAGTTGCCGTTGATGGCGATCACGCAGTCGTTGCCGTCCGCGTAGTCGCGCCCGCCCCAGCCGCCGGAGATCAGGTCGTAGCAGGCGAAATACTCGTCATAGTCGGGGTGGTGGCCGCCGAAGACGAAATTGCCGCCAGTGCCGCTCTCTGCCGCCATAGCACGCTCGGGTGCACCTTGGGCGAGCGCGCCAATCACGATCAACGCGAGTCTCGGATGTGTCTCCGTGTTGCCCGCGACTTCGGGCGCCGGGTAGTCGACGTTGGCGACGGTGCCGGGTCGGGCCACGATCTTGATCGGCCGGAAGCACCCCGAATTCTTGGGGATCGACGGGTCGGTCATGTGGAAGAGCGCGTTGTAGGTCGCCGACCAGGTGACGCCGAGGGTGGCGTTGATCGGCCCCTTGGCCTGGTCGTCGGTGCCGGAGAAGTCGGCGACCAGCTCGTCTCCTTGGACGAAGACATCGACCTTGAGCTGGTAGGGCTTGTCCTCGATCCCGTCGTTCTCGACGGTGTCCTCGAAATGGTAGCGGCCGTCGGGGAACTGCGAAATCTCGGCGCGCATGCGGCGCTCGGAATAGTCCATCAAGTCGCTGCAAGTCTCGTTCCAGAGGTCGCGACCGTACTTCGCCACCATCTCCTTGAGACGCGCCTCGCCGAGGTCCAGCGCACCGATCATGGCGCGCAGGTCGCCGTAATTGTAACGAGGCGTCCGGACGTTCGCGAGAATCAGCTTCCACACGGAATCGACATCTTGCCCGCGCTTCATGATCTTCACCGGGGGCACGCGCACGCCTTCGTGGAAAATCTCCGTCGCTTCGCCGGCGAAGCCGCCCGGCACCATGCCGCCGACCTCGGCGATGTGGCCGATGGCGACGACGAACGCCAGGAGCTTGCCGTCGGCGAAGACCGGCTTGAACAGCGTGTGCTCGGGCACGTGCAGGCCACCCCGGTAGGGGTCGTTGTGGATGATGACGTCGCCTTCCTCGATCTGGTCGATCGGGATTTCCTCGGCACAGGTCTTGATCAAGAGCGGCATCCCGCCGATCTGTGCGGGGCAGAACTCGGCGACCGAGACCATCTCGCCGTCGGTGTCTGCGATGGCGCAGGTGAAATCGAGGCCCTCGTTGAAGATCGTCGAATAGGACGTCTTCATCAGAGTGATTCCCATTTCCCGGCAGATCGACACCATCGAGGAATCGATGATGTTCATCGTCACCATGTCCATGCTGCGCCCTCCCCGCGCTGGGCCGTGTGCGCCACAAAGCGCGCCCGAGCCGACATTACGGTCTTGCCGCCTGCTTGAGAAGCCGCGCGTTCGCGCGAAGGCGAGCGCTATACTCCCGCCCCATGGCCCGATTCGCCGCGGTCTTTCTCCTCGTTCTCACCGTGCCAGGTTTGGGCGTTGCCAGTGGAACGACGGTACCGCTGCCGGCGGGCCTGACGCCCGACGCGGAAGCACGAGTGGTCGAGGTCATCGACGGCAGCACGGTCCTGCTCGATGACGGAGAGACGGTCAGGCTCGCCGGCATCGACGTGCCGCGGCCCGCGCGTGGCGAAACCGCGTCCGAGGCCGGCATCCTCGCGACAGAAGCGCGCCAAGCGCTCGCTGCTCTGGTTCACGATCGCCGGGTCGGTCTGGCAGTGGGCGACACCCCGCGAGACCGCCACGGCCGCCTGCGCGGCCATCTGGCGCGGAGCGACGACGGAACCTGGATTCAAGGTGCGTTACTCGCCGCCGGCCTCGTGCGGGTCCACAGCGTCGTCGACGACCGCGCAGCGATTCCCGAGATGCTCGCCATCGAACATCGCGCGCGCGCCGCGCGTCTCGGCATCTGGTCGCAGCCTCGCTATCGGGTGCGCACTGCAGATGAGGCCGACGGCGGGCTCCATAGCTTCCAACTAGTCGAGGGGCGGGTTCGGGCGGCGGCGGTGGTGCGGGGGCGCGGCTACCTCAACTTCGGCGACGACTGGCGTGAGGACTTCACTGTCTCCATTGGGCCGCGCGACCGTCGGCGCTTCGAGGCTGCGGGCATCGTCATCGAGGATTACGAGGGGCGTATGGTGCGCGTGCGCGGCTGGGTCGACTCGTTCAACGGCCCCATGATCGAGGCCACTCATCCCGAGCAGATTGAGGTGCTCGAATGAAGCGCTTCCGCCGCGCGGTGGCAGCGCCCGTGGCTCTGGCGCTGGGCCTCGCGCTGGCCACAGTCGCGCCGCTTGTGCTCGGCGGATGCAGCGTCAATCCGGCGACCGGCGACGAGCAATTCACGGCCTTCCTCTCGCCCGAGGAGGAGCGGCTGGTCGGTGCCCAGGAGCACCCCAAGTTGGTGAAGGCGTTCGGCGGCCTCTACGACGACCCGGCGCTCCAGCGCTACGTCACAAGCCTCGGCGGGCTGCTCCAACAGACTTCGGAACAGCCCGAGCCGCCCTTCACCTTCGTCGTCCTCGACAGCCCGGAGGTCAACGCCTTTGCCCTGCCCGGCGGCTACGTCCACGTCACGCGAGGCCTTATGGCGCTCGCCAACGACGAGGCGGAGTTTGCGGGCGTGATCGCCCACGAGATCGGCCACGTGACCGCCCGCCACAGCGCCGAGCGGTACAGCCACGGTCTCATCGCTGGCTTGGGAGCGGCAATCCTCGGCGCGGTCATCGACAACCGGAGCGTCTCGGATTTCGCGAACCTCGCGGCCGGCGCCTATGTGCAAGGCTATTCGCGCTCCCAAGAGCTTGAGGCGGACACGCTGGGCGTGCGCTATTTGAGCCGCGCCGGCTTCGACGCCACCGCCATGTCGAGCTTCCTGGAGACGATGGGGGCAGAGGCGACGCTGGCAAGCAAGATGGCCGGAAAGCGCGGCGATAGAGCGCAGGGGGGCCTCTTCGCGAGCCACCCGCGTACCGCCGACCGGGTAATAGAGGCTGCCGCTGCCGCGCAAGCCAAATTCGGCGGCGAGCGCGCCCGCGACATCTACCTTAGGCGCATCGACGGCATGATCTACGGCGATTCCCCTGAAGACGGATTTGTTCGCGGCCGGGCATTCGCCCATCCGATCTTGCGGATCGCGTTCACGGCGCCGCCCGGTTTCCGCCTGCGCAACGCACCGGAGGCGGTGGTGGGCACGCACCCGTCGGGCGCCACGGTGCGCTTCGACGAGGCCAGGCTTGCAAATCCCTCGATCAGCACCTGGCACTATCTGCGAGGCGTCTGGGCGTCGAAGGTGGCGCTGACCAGAATCGAGAGAACCCACATCGACGGCATGGACGCGGTGGCCGCGAGCACGCGCGTCCGCACCAGGTCGGGCGTGCGCGACGTCCGACTGGTCGCCATCCGCGCCACGCCAACGCGGGTCTATCGCTTCTTCTTCGTGACGCCGCCGCGGCAGACCAGAGAGTTCTCGGCTCCCTTCCGGCAGATGATCGCGAGCTTCAGGCGGCTCGGCGTGGCGCAGGCCGCCAACCTCCGCCCGCTCAGGCTGCGCGTCGTCGAGGTCGCGCCGGGCGATACCGTGCAATCGCTCGCGGCTCGTATGCCATTCAATGAGTTCCGCATCGAGCGGTTCCGGGTCTTGAACGGCCTCGGTCCCCGTGAACAGATGCAGCCGGGTCAGCTTGTAAAGATCGTGACCGAGTAACCTGAGCCGCAGGCCCCGGCGCGTGCCTACTCCGCCGCCGCCTGCCAGCCGATCTCGGCGCGGAGCCGCGGCATGAGCTCGGTCGCGGTGAGCTCCATGTGGCGCCGCCACAGGTCCTTATGCACCCAGTCGTGATGCGAGATGATCAGGGTCTCGAAGGGGCCGGTCTCGTCCCGGAACTCCGCGATCTTCTTGGCCACGGTCTTGGGACTGCCGGCGGTGACGATGGTGTCGATGCAGTACTCGGGCGTCACCTCCTCGTCCGGCATGTCGGGGTCCGACTTCAGCATGTGGACGAAGCCGCCGTGGCTGGTGACACCGATGATGTACTTGAAATACCAATAGAACGCGTTGTCCTCGCGCCTGAGATACTGGCGCGCTTCCTCGTCGGTCTCGGTGATCAGTAGGGTGCGGCCTGCCTTCCACTTGGAGGGGTTGGGTGCGAGCCCGAGCTTCTTGCGCTCATCGAGATAGTCGCGCCAATGGCCCTTGAGCACGTCGTCGGGGACGAAGTTGGCGGAGATGAACAGCCAATCCCGTTGGGCGGCAAGACGAATGCTGCCGGAGCCCCGGCTCATCGCCGGGATCATCACCGGTGGATGGGGCTGCTGGTAGGGCTTGCCCATGGCGCCGACGCCGATGTCGTTGAGCACGTTGTCCTTGATCTCGAAGTCCCAGTACTTGCCGTGGAACTCGTAGGGCGGGTCCGAAGCCCAGATGCCGTGGATCATGTCGATGGACTCGACCAGCATCTCCATACGATCGAGGTCGGTGATCTTGAACATCTCGAAGTCGGGCGGCGTAGCGCCGGGCCCGATGCCCATGAGGAAGCGGCCCTCGGAGATATGGTCGAACTGCGCGGCTTGGCCCGCCACGATCGCCGGGTGCTGGTAGGGCAGGCAGAGGACGCCGGAGCCGAACTTGATCCGCTCGGTCTGGGGCACCAGCGTCGCGAACAGCATCAGCGGCGACTGGATCGGCTCGGAGGGAAGCGCGAAATGCTCGCCGAGCCAGACCTCGTCGAAACCGACCGCATCGGCGCACTTGATGATCTCGAAGTCTTCCTTCAGCAGCGTGTGATAGCCCCGCCGAAAATCCTGGATCGGGTGCATGAACATGCCGAGCTTCATGGTGCGCCTCCCTGGCGGCGTTCCCCTTGTGTGGCGCTCATTATGGTGAGGCCGCACGCCTGCGTGCAATGGGCGGGCGGCGAGTAAGAGCCCTTCTCACCAGAGCCGACTCACGCCATAGCGATCAAAGGTTCTGTCGATCGAGACGATTACCAGTTCATGTCCCAGGGCTTGCGCGATAAGCATTCGGTCGAAGGGATCACGGTGGATTCCGGGCAATCGCCCGGCACGTTCGGCATCGGCGACGCTGACCGAAAGCGCCTCGAAGCCTTCGTCTGCAATGCAGCCGGCGACGTTCGTCGCGACGGCTTCAGCCTCCGGCAGTTTACCGATACGGTATTTTGTGGCGATTTCCCATGCGGAGGCCGCGCTCACGACGATATCGTTGGCCTCGTCGGCGATTACCCGATGTGCGGTTGCAACAAGGTAAGGACTGGCCTCGACCCACCATAGGAATGCATGGGTGTCCAGCAGCACCCGCACTGACTATCCGCCTTCCCAGAGCTTTAGCTCCTCTTCCGGCAGCGGGTCGAAGAAATCGTCGGGAATGACGACCTTGCCCTTGAGCCGACCGGGGCGGCGCTTCTTCCGCGGCTTGCAGGCGACGAGCCGTGCGACTGGCTCTCCGCGGCGGGCGATCACCACCTCCTCGCCGCCCTCCACGCGCGCAAGCAATCGGGAAAGCTGGGTCTTGGCCTCGTGGACATTCACGACAGTCATGACGCACCTACTCGGGCGAAAATTCTAGCTAACTATATAGCTAAGTATCCGAGGCGCACAAGCCGGGATTTGTTGTCAGCCGTCGTCATCCGCGAGCTTTGGCAGTATCTCGGTCTCAGCGCGCTCGACGTCCTCGGGAAAGTCGATCTCGATCCAGGGCAGGCCGGTCACGTCCTCGAAGCCGAAGGCCGGGCTGGCGGCGCGGATGACGGCGGCGACGGCGTCCTCCATCGGGCGTTCTCTGCCTCCCTGTTCGATCATGCGCCCGGCAGTTTCGACGAGCGCGTTTGCCGTCCCCTCGCTGAGGCGGAAGAAGCCCACCGATTCACCGTAGGGCTCGAGCGCAGGATCGATGATCTTGCCGAAATCGGTGGGCACGCCGTCAACGACGCCCACCTTGACCGGTTCGTCGCCGGGCTCGTAGGCGCGGTCAACCAGCAGGCAATCGGCGTGGCGGGTCTCGATCAAGGGCGCGAGCACACGGCGGCCGTAGAGCACGTCGCCATCCATGAGAAGGACCGGCCCGCCCGCCATGAGCGCCTCCCGCACGCACCGGAGCGTCAGGATGCTGCCCTGCTCGTAGTCGGGGTTGTAGATGGTCGAGACATCGGTCTCGCCCAGCGCTTCCAGCGCGCGCTCGATCGCGAGCGCCTCGTGGCCGATTCCGATCACCACCTCGCGGACACCGAGCGCGGCAAGGATGGCGAGATGACGTTCCAGCAGAGTGCGGCCGCCGAATCGCAACAGAATCTTGGGCTTATCGAGCCCCAGACGCCGCCCCACTCCGGCGGCGAGGATGACGGCGCGCATGGCGGAATGTCCGGCGTTGTCATAGCCCCGTTTCGGGCTATATGACGGCCCATGGTCGAACGCAAGATGGGCGAAAGCGACGAGGGCAGCGGCGAGAGCGCCGCTCCCGCCAAGGCAAAGCCGCGCCTGGCCTGGGATCAGCGGCTCGCCCGCTGGATGGTGCGGCCGCTCGTGCATACCCCGGTCACGCCGAACCACATCACCACGGTCAGGCTTCTTCTCGGGCTCGCAGCCTGCGGCCTCTTCGCGATGGGCACGCGGCCAGAGATTCTCTACGCCGCCGGGCTCTTCATGCTCTCCAACTTCGTCGATCACATGGACGGCGAGCTGGCGCGGCTCTCCGGCAAGTCCAGCCGCTTCGGCTATCACTACGACAACTACTCCGACGCCTTCATCCACGTGACGCTCTTCGTCTGCATCGGCATTGGCCTGCAGGACAGCTGGATCGGCAGCTGGGCGCCCTATCTCGGGCTGATCGCCGGGGTCTCGGTCTCGGCACTCTTCCTCATGTTCTGGCGGATCGAGCAGCGCGCCGGCACGCGCCAGGCACGGCAGCCGATGTTCAAGGGAATCCACCTGGAGGACGCGATGTATTTCATCGGTCCCATCACCTGGGGCGGCGGTCTGATCGTGTTGCTGCTCGCCGGCGTCGCGCTACCGCCGCTCTACGTGGTTTGGCTTGCCTGGAAGGAGCGCGGGCTGCTGTTCGGCAAGCCGCCGGAGGCCCCGTCATGACCACGCTCGTCACAGGTGCGACCGGCTTTCTTGGCTCCGCCGTCGCCCGCGCGCTGCTCGACGCTGGCCACGCGGTACGCGTGCTGACGCGGCAGGGAGCCGATATGCGCAACATCGATGGCCTTGATGTGGAGCGGGCAATCGGCGACCTCAATGACCGCGCCTCGCTGGAGAAGGCCGCGCAGGGCTGCGACACGCTCTTCCACGTGGCAGCCGACTATCGGCTCTGGATTCCCGACCCGCCCGCGATCTATCGCACCAACGTTGACGGCACCCGCGACCTGCTGCGCGCCACCGCCGCCGCCGGTGCCACGCGCATCGTCTACACCTCGAGCGTCGCCACGCTCGGCCTCAACGCGGACCATTCGCCGGCCGACGAGGAGACGCCCGTGACCGAGGCCGCCATGATCGGCCACTACAAGCGCTCCAAGTATCTGGCGGAGGAGGCGGTGCGCGCGCTGGTTCGCGACGAGGCGGTGCCGGCGGTGATCGTCAACCCCTCGGCACCCATCGGCCCGCGCGACATCAAGCCGACGCCCACCGGGCGGATCATCGTCGACTTCGCGACCGGCCGGATGCCGGCCTATGTCGATACCGGCCTCAACGTGGTCCACGTGGATGACTGCGCTGCCGGCCACCTGCAGGCGCTGGAGCGTGGGGCCGTGGGGGAGCGCTACATCCTGGGCGGCGAGGACATGACGCTCCGGGAGATTCTTGAGTGCCTCGCGCGGCTCACGGGGCGCCCCGCCCCGCGTATCCGACTCTCGCACCGGCTGCTCGCGCCGGTGGCCGCTGCCGGCGAAGCCTGGGCGCGCGTCGCGGGCGGGGAGCCGCGGCTCACCCGCGACAGCCTGCGCATGGCGCGCAAGATGATGTTCTTCTCGTCCGCCAAGGCCGAGCGCGAGCTCGGCTACACGGCGCGCCCCGCCGAACGGGCACTGGCCGACGCGCTCTGCTGGTTTCAGGCCAACGGCTACGTGTGAACCCGCCGGCGGCCTACCGCCGGGATCGATCCTTGCCGCACCCCTCAGGATGACGCTAGAACCGCTCTCTCTGCCTACCGGGCCGCAATGTCGCGGCAATCATCAGACCTGACGGGATTAGGGGAATGGAATACGGCTTCAACGTACCCAACGGCGGGCCGCTGGCCGTGCCGGAACACATCGCGACCCTCGCCCAGCATGGCGAAAAATTGGGTTACCGAATCCTCGCGATTCCGGATCACATCGTGGTGCCCAAGGGCATTGATTCGCCTTACCCCTACTCGCCCGACGGCACGCTCAACTTCCCCACCCTGCTCGCCGGAGAATGCCTGGAGCCGCTCGCGCTGATGGCCTATCTCGCGGGTGTCACCAAAGAGATGCGGCTGCTCACCTCGGTGATGGTGGTCCCCTACCGGCAACCGGTTCTGACGGCGAAGCTTCTCTCCACCATCGATCTGCTCTCGGGCGGGCGCGCGGTGGTGGGCGTCGGCGCCGGCTGGATGGCCGAGGAGTTCCCGCCGGTGGATGCGCCGCCCTTCGAGGCCCGAGGCCGGGCGACCGACGAATACCTGCGCATCTACAAGGAGCTCTGGACCGCCGACGCGCCCAAGTACGAGGGCGAGTTCACGTCGTTCGACAACATCCTGTTCCATCCGAAGCCGGTGCAGAAGCCGCATCCGCCGATCTGGGTCGGCGGCGAGAGCAAGCCGGCCAAGCGGCGGACCGTGCGCTACGGCGACGCCTGGTTCCCGATCGGCTGCAACCCGCGCTTCCCGATGGACACGCTTGGGCGCTTCGCCGCCGGCCTCGACGATTTGCGCGCCATGGCGGAGGCGGAGGGCCGCGACCCGGCCAGCATCGACATCGCCTTCTGGGCCGTGTGGTACGGCGCCAGCGCGGAGCCGATCATCACCGACACGGGCGAGCGGATGCTGCTCACGGGCTCGGCGGACGACATCGCGGGCGACATCCGGGCGATGCGCGAACTCGGGGTGCGCCACCTCGCGATCCAGGTCCTGCGCGAGACCCTCGAGGAAACCCTCGACGTCATCACCGGGTTCGCCGAGGAGGTGCGCCCCAAGGCCGACGCGTAAGCGCGGGGGTCACTCCGCCGCAGTCTGCACCCGAGCGCCGGACTCTGCTGCGGCCGCGGCCCTGAGCCGGTGCGTGTCGGCATCGTCGACGTTGCCAGCGCTATCAAGGGCCACGCGGTAGATGTCTCGGGCAGCTTCGGGAGAAACCCACTTCTCTCGCACGTCGTGGGCGACGCGCTCGGGCTCCCGGGTATAGGGCGCTGCGTAACCGCCGCCCCCGGCTGAGATCGAGACCATCGTCTCGCCCGGTGCAACGGCCACCTGGGCGCAGGCGTCCAGGGCCACCAGCTCGCCATTGTGGTTGCGGCGGTATTGACGGGCGACGGCGCCCTGGCCGCCGCCGCGCGCGCCGTTCGCCGGGTTGACTGCGCCATTGCTGACATAGCCCACCTCGAGCCGGCAGCCCTCCACCGGGCCGAACTCGACGAAGGCCCCTGCCCCGCCGCGCTGGCGCCCGGCACCGCCGCTGTCGGTGATGAAGTGGCGGCCCTTCACGGTGATGGGGAAGACCATCTCGTCGACCTCGATTGAATCCTGGTAGCAGAGACCGGCGTTGCCGACGTGGGCGATGGCGATCCAGGCGTCCGTCTCGGGCGCCGCCGCACCCGCACCGAAGCCGAGGAAGACCTGGTTCACGAACGGCGCGCCGCTGCGCGGGTCGGTGCCCGAGATCACACCACAGCTCGGCGGGATCACGCCGCCGACCTCGGCCATGCCGTGCCCGTCGCCGAGCTCGGCGATGGCGCGCTGCACGCCGTTCGCGATGTGGTCGGCGACGTTGGTGGTGGCGACCGAGCACGAGGTCGGATGCTCGGGGATGCCCACGACGCAGCCTTGCCTGAGCTTCACGTCGATGCGGCGGAAGGCGCCGGCGTTGGGCGGCACGGTGTGTGGCAGCGCGTTGAAGATGCCCACCATCGCCGAGGTGCGCGCGCAGGCCTCGCTCATGTTGAGCCCGAATGGGAGGGAATCGGCGTTGTCCCGCAGATCGACCCCGATCTGCGCCTCAACCGGGTCGACCCGTATGGAGACATTGACTCTCACGCCCTCGGGCGCGCCGGGTATGGGATCGTGAGTGCTGCCGACGGTGAGGCTGCCGGCGGGCAATCCCTTCAGCGCCTCCACCATGCGCCGCTCGCTGTAGTCGAACCACTCGGCCGCGAAGCCATCCAGCGTCTCCCAGCCGACCTCGTCGGCAAGTGCGAGCACTTCCCGCTCGCCCACCCGGGCTGCACCCAGCATGGCGAGGAAGTCGCCCCACCACTGGTCCGGCACGCGAATGCGCATGCGGCACATGCGGACGATGTCTTCGATGGTCTCGTAGCCGCGCTGCACCTGCACTGCCGGGAAGATCAGCGCACCCTCCTCGTACACGTCGCGGGCGCTGCCGTGATAGGTGGTGGCGATGGAGTTGCCGCAATCGGCCTGATGCGCCTTGGCGAGCACCGTGAAGCGGTGGCGCCCGTCGTCGTCGATCACCGGCACCAGAATCGTGTGATCGGCCGGGTGCGAGCAGCCGTGGTAGGGCGAGTTGTGCAGGAAGGCATCGCCCCGCTGTAGCGCCGGGTGAAACTCCTTCATCGAGGCGGCCATCAGGTCGGGGCCGCTCAGCACGTGGATCGGCAGGCTCTCGGCGGTCGCCAGCAGGTCGCAGTCGGCAGTGACGATGCAGCAGGAGAAGTCGCGCGCCGTGTTGAGCACGCCGGAGCGCCCGGTGCGGAACAGCGTGTTGGCCATCTTCCGGCAGATGCCCTCGAAGCGCTTGTTCAGGATCGCGAGGCGCACACCGTCCATGAGCTTCGTCCTTCTCGACCGCTCCCGTCCGCCCGCTACCTTATGATCCGTGTCGGCCTGGGTCCAACCGACGGCAGGCGTGCGTATGGGCCGCATCAAAAGTCTCCTTGGGGCTGCGGCGCTCGCGGGCCGTAAGCGAATGGGGTACCTTGGACAGTATGTGCGTTGGCCCCCGGTCGATCTCCGATGCCCGCAGGCTTTGCTCGGTCGATCGGGGCCATCTCAACCAGGGAGGTAATGTCATGGTGAAGCTGGGTAACAAAATGCGTCGGGCGCTGAGGGGTCCGTTGACGGCGGCCGTCGCGATTGGAATGGGCGTCGCACTGCTCGCGGGGCTTGGCGCCACGCCTTCGGCAGCGGACGACCCCGTCGCGAACGCCAAGAAGATTCTGGAGTTCGATGCGCGAAACATCACGCCGTCGAAAGCCTACCGGATCGCCTATCTGTCCGAGTGCGGCCAGAACCCCTATTGCTCGGCACGGCGCGCGGGCCTTGAAGCGGCGGCGCAGAAGTACGGCTTCACATACAAGCGCTTCGCCGCCAACTTCAATCCGGCGACGCAGATCAAGCAGGTGCAGAACGCGATCACCGAGGGCTTCGACGGCTACCTGTTCGCGCCGACGGCGGCCGCGCCCGCCTGCTCGATGTGGAAGCGCCATTTGCAGCCGCTCGACGAGCCCACTGTCTCGCTCGATCTGCCCATGTGCGAAGACGCCGACTATTCCGAGGGGCTGGCGGCGACGGTCACCATGCAGCGACAGGCCTACTACAACGCGCACGTCGATCACGCGCTGGCGTCCTGCACGGAGCCCTGCAAGGTCGCGGCGGTCGGCGGTTTCGTCGGCTCCGACCTGTTCGGCTTCTGGGAGAAGGCCATCCAACAGGGCGCGGAGAAGTTCCCGAATGCCGAGATCGTCGTGGACCAGCCGGCGAACTTCGACCCGCGCGTGGCGCTCGAGAAGATCCAGAACGCGCTGCTCGCGCATCCCGACATCACGGTGATTCTCTCGTCATGGGACGACATGTCGCGTGGCGTCGAGCAGGCGGTCGAGGCTGCCGGCAAGACACCGGGCACGGACATCCGCATCTATTCCATCGGTGCGACCAAGGATGGCATCGCCAAGGTGAAGGCCGGCACCTACAACGAGACGACGGTGTTGCTCCCCTGGGAGGAGTCCTACTACGCCGCCGTTGCGCTGATCGCCGCGCTCGAGGGCGAGCCGATCAACGGCTACATCAACGAAGCGGACCTGCCGGCGGTGGCGGACGGCCCCGGCACGATCATCATCACCAAGGAAAACGCCGACACGATGACCGAACCTAAGTACTAAGGGCGCCATGCTTTGGGGGCGGGGATGCTAGACCCGCCCCCGCGACCCTTCCACGACCGGGACAAGCCCGGTCGTGACGCGATGACGAGTGGAGGCACGGATCGACCCGCCCGTGACATCGTCCGCCGAACTTGACGCCATCCGCGTCGAGCGGGTCTCGAAGGCGTTTCCAGGCGTCCAGGCGCTGAAGGACGTCGACTTCGTGCTCCACGAGGGCGAGGTCCATGGCCTCGTCGGCGAGAACGGCGCCGGCAAGTCGACGCTGATCAAGATTCTCACCGGCGCCTATACCGCGGATAGCGGCAGCGTGGAGATTTTCGGCGAACCGGTCGAGCAGCACGGCCCGCGCGCCCAGCAGCGCGCCGGTGTCGCTGCCATTTACCAGGAACTCACCGTCGTCGCGGACATGTCCGCGGCCTCGAACGTCTTTCTCGGGCGCCCCATGCGGCGAGGCCCCATGGTCAAACGCCGCGCCATGGAACAGCGCTTTCGGGAACTAGGCGACCGTCTCGGGGTCGACATCCCCCCCGGCGCCCGTGCGGGCGATCTCTCGGTGGCGAACCAGCAGATGCTCGAGATCATGCGGGCGCTGCAGGCCGACCATCGCATCCTCATCATGGACGAGCCCACGGCGTCCCTCGGGCCCAACGAACGCGAGCGTCTTTACGAGACGGTGGGGCGGCTCCGGGACGAGCGCGCGTCGGTCATCTATATCTCCCACGACCTTGACGAGGTGATCAGGTTGTCTGACCGCGTTTCGGTCCTGCGCGACGGGGAGATGGTCGCCACCGCCGACGTCGATGCCTGGGACAAGGAGAAGCTGGTCAACACCATGTTGGGGACGGAACTGCGCGCGCCGCCCTCCCGCCGTCACGCCGCCGAGGTTGAGGAACTGTTGCGCGTCGAGGGCGTCTCGGTGCCCGGCAAGCTGCAGGATATCTCGTTCGTCCTCCACGCTGGCGAAATCTTCGGGATTGCGGGGCTGGTGGGTTCCGGGAGGACCGAGCTCCTGCGCGCGCTGGCCGGCACCCAACCCGGTGCCAGCGGGACGCTCACCATCGACGGCCGCACGCAACCCCTGCCGCGCACCGTCGGGCGCGCATTGGCGCTCGGGATCGCGCTCGCACCCGAAGACCGCAAGGGACAGGGGCTGGTGCTAAGCCAGAACGGCTTCGTGAACGTCACGATGACGGACATGCGCGGCCTCGCGCCCGGCGCGATCGTGCGCAGCGGGCGACGCAAATCCGCGGCGGAGACCATCGCCGCCTCGCTTGCCTTCGATCCGCGTCGGCTCGGAGCACTGACGGGCACGCTCTCCGGCGGCAATCAACAGAAGCTCGTCGTCGGCAAGTGGCTTCATCGCCGGCCTCGGGTCCTCCTCATGGATGAACCAACGCGGGGCATTGATGTGGGCGCGAAGGGCGAGATGTTCGCCGTGATGCGCCGCCTCGCCGACGAGGGCATGGCCATCGTCATGGTGTCGTCGGAGCTGGAGGAGGTGGTCGAGCTGGCCGACCGGGTGCTGGTGCTGGCCAAGGGACAGCAGGCCGCGATTCTGGAGCGCGGGGAGCTGTCCCTGGAGCGTGTCCTCGCCATGACCTTCGGCGTGGAGGGGGAGGCTGCGGCATGACCGAGAGCCCGCCCTCGCTGCCGCCGGACGCGCCCGAGAGCCGTGCCGAACGGGGCGCGAACCTGCTGCGGCGGTACGGCGGCGTTGCCTTCCGCACCTACGGGATCATCGTCGCCTTCGTGATCCTGGTCATCGTCGTCTCCATCGGCAATCCCGCGTTCCTCTCCCAAGGCAACATCTTCAACATGCTGTCCCAGTGGGCGCCGGCCGGGATCATGGCGGTGGGCATGACCTACGTCATCCTGACCGGCGGCTTCGATCTCTCCATCGCGTCGGGCTACTCGCTCTGCGCGGTGGTCGCCGCCGGGGTCGGCATCCTGGTGGACCCGGCCTACGCGTTTCTCGCCGCCATCGCGGCGGGATTCTTCGTCGGCCTGCTCAACGCGGTGCTCGTGGTCGGCGTCAACATCAACCCGTTCATCACCACGGTGGGAACGGGATTCATCCTGGGCGGCGTCACTTACGTGGTCACGAAGAACGCCGCGTTCGTGGTGCCCGACATGGCCTTCGGCGATCTCGGCGCCGGCCGCTGGCACGGCTTTCCCTTTTCAGGGATGATGCTGATCGCCTTCCTCCTGGTTGGCGGGCTGGTGCTCGCCAAGACCGTCTACGGCGAGGCGATCTACGCGGTCGGCGGCAATCGGGAGGCGAGCCGGCTCTCCGGCATTCGCGTCCGCACCGTGATCGGCAGCACCTACGTGCTGTCCGGCGTCTGCATGGGCGTCGCCGGCACGCTCACGGCATCCCAGCTCAACTCGGCCCAGGCCAATCTGGACCCGGTCATCATCTTCGATGTGCTGACCATCGTAGTCGTGGGTGGTACTTCGCTTGCCGGCGGCTTCGGCTCGATGTGGCGGACTGTCGTGGGCCTCGGCATCATCGCCACCATCTCAAACGGCTTCGTCCTGCTCGACATCGACGTCTTCTATCAGGACATCATAAAGGGCTCGATCATCGTCGGCGCGCTCGCGCTCGACGTGCTCGCCCGCCGGGTGGCGACGCGCTCCGGCGCGTGAGGCAGGGCCGTATCGGTCAGGCGAGCTCCGGCGATGAGGCCGGCGCCCGGCGATGTTGCGTCGCCTGCTCGAAGGAATAGGCGAGCGCCAGCAGGTCGTCCTCGCGGTAAGGCAAGCCCAGGATTTCCATGCCAACCGGCACACCCCCCGACGTAAAGCCGGCTGGCACGCTGATCGCCGGCATCCAGGTCTGCGCGCCGATCAGGGTGTTCGTGGGGAACTCGAGTGTCTTCCATTGCCCGGCGTTGAGATCGTCGCGCCGTGGCGATTGCACCTGGGTGGTCGGATAGACCAGTGCGGCCGCACCGGCCTTGCCCATCTGATTGATCACGATCCGCCGGAATTTCTCCGAGGTCGTGTAGCGTGGGTAGTACTCCGGATCCGAATAGGGGTCTTCCGGACCCTCCGCGATCTCTTCGAGCAGATCGAGCATCGGATGATACTGCTTGGTGTCGATGAGTGCGCGTACGCTTTCCGCCGCCAACGAGGGGCGGGACGCCATGAACTCGTCGATCGCGCTCCGCGAATGATTGATGTAGAGCGACGAGTACAGGATGTGGTCCATGAGGTCTGGGATTTCGACATCGACGAGGGTCGCGCCCGCGCCCTTCAGCGCGCCAAGGGCATCCTCGATGACCGCGTTGACCACCGCCGCATTTGGGTTTGACGAGTCGCCGAAGGCGGAGCGCACCACGCCGATGGTCTTACCCGATAACGCGTCCTTATCGAGGCAGGCCACGTAATCCGTATTGCCGGCAACCAGCGCGGTCGAGGTATAGGGGTCTTCGGGGTCGAAGCCGGCGATGACCTGGAGCAGCTTGGCCGTGTCGGTGACGGTGCGGCACATCGGCCCGGCGGAGTCCTGGAAGATGACCAGCGGCGACATGCCGGCCCGGCTGATCAGGCCCGGCGTTACCTTGAGCCCCACCAGGTTGTCGAACGAGGCCGGCAGGCGCGCGGAGCCCCCGGTATCCTCGCCGAGGCCGATGGCGCCGAGATTCGCGGCGACCGCGCACCCCGTCCCGCCGCTCGATCCACCCGGATCGCGTTCGAGATCATAAGGGTTCTTGGTCTCGCCGATGGCCGAGCAATAGCCGAACCACGAGGTCGCGAAATCGGGCATCGCCGTCTTCGCGAGGATGATCGCACCGGCTTCGCGCATCAGCCTGATCGCCGTCGCGTCCTTCTCCGGCAGGTAGTCTTTCGCAGCGATCGAGCCGAAGGTCGTGATGATGTCGGCCGTCTCGACCTGGTCCTTTACAACCACCGGAATGCCATGCAACGGCCCGGCAAGTCCGCCATCGGCGAATGCCTTGTCCAGCGCCTCGGCCTCTTCCACCGCCCGCGGGTTGACGTTGATGACCGAGTTCAGGGCGGGGCCGTTTCGATCGTAGGCTTCGATCCGCGCGAGATAACGCGACACGAGCTCCGCTGCGCTCAGATCGCCCGAGCGATAAGCCGCGTGGATACCGGAGATGGTGGCTTCTTCGACGCGAAAGGCCATGGAGTCCTCCTGAGAACCCGGGGTTGCAACGTCCGTCCGGGCGAGCGCCCGGTCATCGGGGCTATGCTAAATGAGTGCCGGTCCGCACGCCACGGCCGGCCGCCGGCCGGTTTGCGAACACAGAATGGTATCGTCGTGCCTCGCGCACCCGTTCCGGAGGCCTGCGATGGACTATCGATGCATTACGTTCGAGCAACGGAAGGCGGTCGGGCTGCTCACGCTCAACCGACCCGAGCGGGCCAACGCCATGAACCGCGCCATGCTGGCGGAGCTCAACGCCGCGTGCGATGCAGTCGAGGCAGACGAGACGATCCGCGCGCTGGTGGTGACCGGGGCGGGCGGCGTGTTCTCCTCGGGCTTCGATCTCAAGGAGCAGGCCGCGGCCCCGCCCCGAGGTGTCGCCGAGTGGCGCGACGTGCTGCGGGACGACTTCGATACTGTGATGCGCTTCTGGCACCTCTCGAAGCCGACGGTGGCCGCGGTGCGCGGCCCTGCGCTCGCCGGCGCTTGCGAGCTTGCGCTCGCCTGCGACGTGACCGTGGCAGCGGAGGACGCCCGCTTCGGCGAGCCCGAGCTGCGCTTCGGCGCGGGCATCGTCGTGATGCTGCTGCCCTGGCTTGCGGGACCGAAGCACGCGAAAGAGATCCTGCTCACCGGCGAGGACGAGATCGGCGCCCGCCGCGCCTACGAAATCGGCCTCGTCAACCGCGTCGTGCCGGTGGGCGAGGAGGTCGAGACCGCGCTCACCCTCGCCCGCCGCATGGCGGCCATCGAGCCGGCCCTGCTCAGGCGCACCAAGGCCACGATCAATCGCATGTACGCCATTATGGCCTTCGACGAGACACTCGAGATGGCGCTCGAGGAGGACACCGCGATCGAGGGTGAGGGCACGGCCACCAAGCGCGAATTCCTCGAGATCGCGCGGACCCAGGGCCTGCGCGCCGCCATTGCCTGGCGAGACACCAAGCGCTGAGCGCGACACCGCGTGCGATACCGCGCTTCATCCGGCGGGGGTGCTTGACCTCCGTCGCGCGCCGACATAGCTAAGTGCAGGTTCCTGTTCCGGTCGATCGCGATGGCCATACGCCCGATCATCACTGCGCCCGACAAGCGGCTGAAGGCGCGCTCCGCACCTGTCGAGGTCGTCGATGACGAGGTGCGCGCGCTGCTCGATGACATGATGGAGTCGATGCACGCCGCAGAGGGCATCGGGCTTGCCGCCATCCAGATCGGCGTGCCCAGGCGCTGCATCGTGGCCGACGTGCATTTGGCGGACGAGCCGGCTGCACCGCTCAAGCTGGTCAATCCCGAGATCGTCTGGCGCTCCGACGAACGCGTGAGCCGCGAGGAGGGCTGCCTCTCCTTCCCCGACCACTACGCCGAGGTGGAGCGACCGGCATCGGTGACGGTGGCTTATCTGGACGAGACCGGCGCGGCGCAGGAGATCACGGCCGTCGGCACGCTCGCCGTCTGCCTCCAGCACGAAATCGACCATCTGGAGGGGGTGCTCTTCGTGGACTACCTGTCGCTGGTCAAGCGCAGCATCATCCTGCGCAAGCTGACCAAGGCGCGCCGCGCCGCCACCGGCTGAGGTGGCGGCGGTTCCGTCTGCGAGCCGGGCCTCGCCAGCGCAGGACCCCATGCAACCCATGAGGCTGGTGTTCATGGGAACGCCGGCCTTCGCCGTACCCACCCTCGACGCGCTCTGCGCGAGCGGCCACACGGTCGTCGCCGCCTATACCCAGCCGCCACGGGCCGCCGCGCGCGGGCACAACGTGCGGCCGACGCCGGTGGCCGTCCGCGCGGAGGCTGCCGGGACCGAGGTGAGAACCCCACCGAGCCTGAAATCCGAGGAGGCGCAGGCGGCGTTCGCGGCGCTCGAACCTGATCTTACAGTCACGGTCGCCTATGGCTTGATCCTGCCGTCGGCGGTGCTGGCGGCACCCCGGCTCGGCTGCATCAACGCCCACGCCTCGCTGTTGCCGCGCTGGCGCGGCGCGGCGCCGATCCAGCGGGCGATCATGGCGGGCGATACCGAGACCGGCGTCACCATCATGCGGATGGACGAGGGCCTCGACACGGGTCCCATCCTGATGGCCGAGCGCGTGCCGATCGGGCCCGAGACCACGGGCGGCACGCTGCACGACACGCTCGCCGCGCTTTCCGCCCCGCTGGTGGTGGAGGCGATTGACGCCCTTGCGGCAGGAAGTATTGAGGAGACACCGCAGTCCAACGAGGGCGCGACCTACGCGGCCAAGCTCAAAAAGAACGAGGCCGTCATCGACTGGCGCACGCCGGCGGCGCAAATCGAGCGCACGGTGCGCGCGCTCGCGCCGAGACCCAGTGCCTGGTTCGATCACGATGGGGAGCGCATCAAGGTGCTGGCGGCCGAAGAAGCTGCCGCAACGCCGGGCGCGGCGCCGGGGACGATCATTGACAAGGCACTGACCGTCGCCTGCGGCGACGGTTCCGCGCTGCGCCCGACCCGCCTTCAACGCGCCGGCAAGGCCACGATGGGGACGGACGCCTTCCTGCGCGGGCGCCCGATCGCGGCCGGCACGCGCCTGCCATGCCCCGCTACAAGCTGACCCTCGAATACGACGGCACCGGCTTCGTCGGCTGGCAGTATCAGGGCGACGGGCGCTCGGTGCAGGAGGCGCTGGAGCGCGCGGTCGAACGCTTCTGCGGCGAGCAGGTCCGCGTTCACGGCGCGGGCCGCACTGATTCCGGCGTTCACGCGTTGGGCCAGTGCTGCCATCTGGACCTTACCCGGCAGGCAGAGCCGGCGGTGCTGCGCGATGCGCTCAACGCACACCTGCGGCCCGCGCCGGTCGTCGTTCTCGACGCGGCCGAAGTGCCGCCCGACTTCGATGCCAGGCGCGATGCCGTGGCGCGGGTTTATCTCTACCGGATCGTCAATCGCAAGACGCCGCTCGCGCTCGAAAAATACCGCGCCTGGCACATCGCGCGCCCGCTCGATGCCGGCGTCATGGCCGAGGCCGCGCGCCTGCTGGAAGGCACCCACGACTTCACGACCTTTCGGGCTGCGAGGTGCCAGGCGGACTCCCCGGTCCGCACCCTGAAGAGCCTCGCCGTCTCGCGAACCGGAGAGGAGATCGCGATCCGCGCCTGGGCGCGCTCCTTCCTGCACCACCAGGTCCGCGCAATTGTGGGCACGCTGGTCGAGGTGGGCGACGGCCGGCGGACGCCGGCCGAGGTGGGCGCCGCGCTCGCGGCCCGCGACCGGCGCCGGAGCGGCCCGACGGCGCCGGCCTACGGCCTCTATCTCGAAGCGGTGCTCTATCCGCCGGCGTCGCGGCCGACGGTATCGCGCGCTACTTCTTGACCCCGAGCACTTCCCGTGTGCCCGCGATGCCGGTGCGGTAGATGCCTTCGACGAACTCCAGGCATTCCGCCTTGGTCTTGCCCTTCTTTGGCACGAAGCGGCTGGTCCACTCCACCTCGCTGCGCCGTGAGGTAACCGGCTTCACCTTGATGGTGGCGGTGTAGTCGGAAAACGGCACCATGTTGTCCGGATCGGCGGTGATTGCGTAGACCTGCGTGCGCGTCGCCGTGTCGTACTTCAGCAGCGTCTCGTCGAGCGCGCCCTTCACGCCCTTGACCTTGAGCGTCCGCACCGTGCCTTTCTTGTTGAGCGTGCTCCGCGTGATGGTGCCCGCCATGATTGCGGTCAGATTGTTGAAGGCCCCGATCTCTCCGAAGACACGGTCAGCCGACGCACTGATCTCCTCTACGACCTTCGCGCGCGTGTATGCCATTGCCCGTCCCTCCCCTTTTTATTTGAGACAGCCCGCGATGGTGGACGGAAAGTTCGGCGAGCGCAATGCGCGATAGGGCTATCCGCCGCCGCGCTGGAAGGAGATATCGAGCCGGGCGAGATGCCCTTCGGGGTCGTCGTAACCGCTGTAGTGGAAGCGCGCGGCGAGAACCGGCAGCGCCAGCAGGCCGATGCGGCGTTCTGGCCTGGACGAGAGCGTGATTTCCAGCGTGCCGGTCCCTTCGCGGACCGTGATCGTGTCGCCATGCTCCGAGATGTGGGCCTCCGGGAGCGCGCGGCGCAGCGTGCGCCGGAACTCGTGGCGCTCGATCGCCATCTCCTTCTCGAAGATCACGGGCTCGGACGTGCGACGGGGACTTGTGCCGATCTCGCCAGTCTAACCACCGGCCACGGGCGGCCAGATCGCCAGCGTGTCGTTCTCGCTCAGCGCGTGGGAGCCACGCTCGCTCGGCTCCACGTAGATGCCGTTCACCAGCACGATGGAGCAATACTGGCGGGGCAGGTTGAACCTGGCGAACACATCCTCGGGCGTGGTGCCGTCGTCCAGGTCGAGCTCCACCTGGTTGTCCACGGCGCCGGCGGGGAGATAGTCGCTCAGCAGGGCGTAGAGCTTGACGGTCACCTTCATGGCGAATTCGCGGAGCCTGTAGCGTGGCGCCGTGATCGCGGCCGTCGCGGCTCAGGTCTGGCTGTGGGCGACGTAGGCCTCCATCACCCGGTGCGGGTTCTCCTGCAGCCGCTCCTTCCAGTCGCCGAGCGCAGTCTCGTTCTGGATCAAGCCGCGGATCACCCCCACGTGGTCGGTCAGCCCGATACCGAGCGCACCGACCAGATGGTCGCCCTCGAATTCCAGCCGGAGGTACTTGTACCCGTCCTCGTCCACGGCGACACCGCTGTCGCCGCCGGCAACGCCTTCCCAGCTGCCGAACGAGCTCGAGACGAGCCCCACCGTCGCCAGCACGTTCATGTTGAGGCTGCCCTTGTAGTGCGCGTTCTGCCCCAGCATGTTGAGCGCCGCGATGCGGCCGTGCTCGGTCGCGGTCGGCTGGATAGCGTGCACCGAGTACTCGCCGGTGGAGAAGTCGAGGCCCTGGGCCATGTCGCCTGCGGCGAACACGCCCTTGGCGCTGGATTCCAGGTGCTGATCGACGAGCACGCCGTGGTCGGTCTTGATTCCGCTCCCCTCCAGGAAGCCGATATTGGGTACGACGCCGACGGCGAGCACGACCAGATGGGCGTCGATCTTCTCGCCGTTATCCAGCACCACCGCCTTGTCGCCGCCCGCACCGGAAGCCGCCTCGATACCGGCGACCCGAGTCGAGGTCAGGACGCGGATGTTCTTGGCCCCGCACCAGCGTTGCAGCATCCCGCCTGCCGTGGCGTCCATCATGCGCGAGACCATGCGGTCTTCCATCTCGATCACGGTGAGGTTGCCGCAGCGCTTGGCGAGCGCCTCCAGGATGATGCAGCCGATGAAGCCTGCGCCGATCAGCACGACGTTGGCGTCCTCGTTGAGCAACTTGGCGATCCCGCGGCAATCTTCGAGGGTCCAGCAGTTGTGCACGCCGGGCAGGTCGAGGCCGGGCACCGGCGGGCTGAGCGGGGTCGCGCCGGTGGAGATCAGCAGGCGGTCGTAGGAGACGCTCTCGCCGCCGCTGAGAGTGAGCGTGCCGTCAGCCGCTGCCACGGATTCCGCCCGCCCCTGGCGATACTGGATGCCGAGGCCCTCGTAGTGCCCGTCAGTCTTGCGGAGGTAGGTCCCGCTCTGCTCGATCATCCCTTCGAGGACGTAAGGGATCGCCATCCGCGAATAGGGAGGCTCCGGCTCGTCGCCGATGAGAACGATGTCGGCGTTCCGGTCGCCCTTGCGCAAGGTTTCGGCTGCGACCACGCCGGCCGGGCCGGCACCCACGATCACATGCTGCATGTTGGCTCCCGCTTGGCTGTTCGCGCCGTCCCCTGCGCCCGCGCCCGTGCGCGGCAGGGAATGGCCCGTTTCGTCGCGTTCAGTGCCGTCTTCTCCGATACAAGCCGGGGGGCCGACGCCCTGTTCAGCGCGCGCGGCCCCCCGCCGTCACAAGAGTAACGAACGATGCGGGCTAGAGCGCTAGGCGCTCCACCGTCTCGTTGCTGGGCACGCCCTCGTCGGTCCAGCCGCGCACCTCGTAGTATTCCGGCAGCATCTGGTCGAGGCCGTTGGTGAGCCCCTCTGCCGGGCCGGTCTTCGCCGCGTCCTTGAGGAGACGCGCGGGCAGGTTGTCGTCCTTGCCCGTGAAGCCCGCCGCACAGTTGTACTGCCGCTCCAGGTTCCAGACCCGCTCGCCGACTTCCAGCAGCTTCTCCGCCGTCCAGTCGCCCTCGCAGGCCGCGTTGATCTGCGGTGCGATGTCGTCGAGCGACCAGGCGAAGGTGGTGAAGACGCAGAGGCCGGAAGAATCGACCGCGGAGGTCGCGTCCTGGAAGGCCTTGACCAGACCCGCCTTGCCTTCGGTCACGTGCGGGTCGGTCTTCTCCGGCACGCCCAGGATCTCGGACGAGACGGTGTAGGCCCGCAGGTGGCAGGCGCCCCGGTTCGCGGTCGCATAGGCGAGGCCCATGCCCTGGATGCCGCGCGAATCGTAGGCCGGGAACTCCTGGCCCTTGACCGACATCGAAAGCTCCGGCTTGCCGTACTTCTCGCAGAGCCGCTTGGAGCCGAGGCCGATCTCGGCCCCAAAACCCTCGCCCTTGCCAGTGAGCTCGGCGAGGTCGGTCAGCGCCTTGGCGGAGCCGAACTTGCACTCGATGCCGCCGGTCTCGGCGTCACCGATGACGCCCTCTTCATAGAGCTCCATGGCGGCGCCGACGGTGGCGCCGAAGGAGATCGGGTCGATGCCCTGCTCGTTGCAGATGAAGTTGGCGAAGGTGAGCGCGTCGAGATCGTCCACGCCCGTTGCCGCGCCCAGCGCCCAGGCCGCCTCGTACTCGAGGCCGCCGGAGGCAATCTGGTACTCCGGCCGCTCCGCCACCGTGTAGTGGCTGCGCTCGACCGTGGAAACCCGTCCACAGGCGATGGTGCAGCCGAAGCAGGCGGCGTTGGTCACCAGGTTCGGCTTGCCGTCGGCACGGGGCTCGGCCATCGCCTCGGCCGAGATGTTCTTCGCGCCCTCGAACTGCACGTCCCGATGGTTGCGGGTGGGCAGCGCACCGACCTCGTTGATGACGTTCATCAGCACCTGGGTGCCGTAGGCCGGCAGGCCCTGGCCGGTGACGGCGTTGTCCGCAAGGGTCTGCTTGCCCTCGGCGGTCGCCTGCATGAAGGAGCCGACATCCTCGACCGAGACGCCCAGGGTGCCGCGGATCGCGACAGCCTTGAGGTTCTTCGACCCCATCACCGTGCCGACGCCGGAGCGCCCGGCGGCCCGGTGCATGTCGTTCACCACGCAGGCGAACTTCACGCCAGCCTCGCCGGCGACGCCGATGGAGGCGACGCGGATCAGCGGATCCTGGTGCTTGGCCTTGATCCCCTCCTCGGTGTCCCAGACCGACTTGCCCCAGAACTCGCTGGCGTCGATCAGCTGGACGTTGTCGTTCTCGACCAGGAGGTAGACCGGGTTCGGCGACCGGCCTTCAAAGATGATCATGTCGTAGCCGGCGTTCTTCATCTCGTTGCCGAAGAAGCCGCCGGAGTTCGAGCACGCGATGGCGCCGGTGAGCGCGCCCTTGGTCACGACCGAATAGCGCCCGGCCGTCGACGCGCAGGTGCCGGTCAACGGGCCGGTGGTCATGATCATCTTGTTATCGGGCGAGAGCGGATCGACCCTCGGGTCGGTCTCCTCGACCAGATACTTGGTCGCGAGCCCCCGCTGGCCCAGGTACTTCTGGGCCCAATCCATGTTCAACGGCTCGTTCGCGCAGGTGCCCTCGGTGAGGTTCACCCGCAGCACGTTCCTTGCCCATGCCATGACGAGTCCTCCCTAGGCCTCGGCTTGCGCGCCGGCGTCGGTCTTGGCCGCCCACTGACGCATCCGATCCAGGCCGGTCCAGTTCGCGTCCACGTAGGTGATCGCCGCGGTCGGGCACGCCTTGGCGCACTCGGGATCGCCGCCGCAGAGATCGCACTTGATCACCTTGCCGGTGGACGCGTTGTAGTTCACGGTCCCGAAGGGGCAGGCGATGGTACACACCTTGCAGCCCACGCAGAGCGCATCGGAGACCACCTTGGCGCCGGTCTCCGCATCCAGCGTGATCGCATCGACCGGGCAGGCCTGCATGCACCACGCCTCGTCGCACTGGGTGCAGGTGTAGGGGACCATCCGCCCCTGATCGTGGAAGTTGAACACCTTGATGCGAGACTTGGCGGGGTTGAACACCCCCTCATTCACGTGAGAGCAGGCCAGCTCGCATTGCAGGCATCCGGTACACTTGTCCGGGTCGATATGAAGCGATTTCTGCACGTTCGTTACCCCCTTCGCGCCTCTCAGGCGCTCACCGACACTCTACACCACAAGACGCCCGCCTTGCACCGGGCGATGTGCGCCTTGGTATGACAGGCGGTCATACGATTTACTCCCGAACCGCCTAACCCGCCATCGCCTCGGCGCCCGCGGCGATGGCCTTCACGATATTGTGGTAGCCGGTGCACCGGCAGAAGTTGCCCTCCAGATAGGAGCGAATCTCTGCCTCGCTCGGCTTGCCGTTGCGCTTCACCAGGTCGAGCGCGCACATCACCATGCCGGGCGTGCAGAAGCCGCACTGCAGCGCGTGGTGCTCCTTGAACGCTGCCTGCATGGGATGGAGCGTGTCGCCTTTGGCCACGCCCTCGATGGTGAGCACGTCCGCGCCGTCCGCTTGGACCGCCAGCATGGTGCAGGCCTTCACGCACTCGCCATCGACGTGCACGTTGCAGGCGCCGCACTGGCTGGTGTCGCAGCCGACATGGGTGCCGGTGAGGCCGAGGTCGTAGCGCAGGAACTCGACGAGCAGAGTGCGGGTCGACACCTCGCGCGCGACCTCCTCGCCATTGACGGTCATCTTGACCTGCGCCTCGGGCACGCTACCCCCCAACCCGTGAATCGCGTCTGGCGGAGAGAATAACCGCGGCCAGCATGGCGGACAAAGCGTTTGTGCCGCGATCGTTTGCAGCTTGTAGCCGGTAGCGCGGCCTTGGCCTCGCAGGTATAGGAAGGCCGGGAGACGAAAGAGGGAAACGGGGCTCGACCATGAATATTGCGGCGCTGTTGGCGAAGACCGCGCGGAGCCTACCCGAGCGGCCTGCGGTCTCGCTCGGCGACGAGGTCACCGCCCACTACGGCACGCTTCACGGGCGTGCCGGGGCGATCGCAGGCGCGCTCCGGGCGCTTCACGGGCTCGAATCCGGCGAGCGGGTGGCCATCGTCATGGCGAACCGGGCGGACTACCTGGAAGCGCTGTTCGGCATCTGGTACGCAGGGCTCGTCGCGGTCCCGGTCAACGCCAAGCTGCACCCGCGCGAGGTCGCCTACATCCTGGGCAATTCAGGGACCCGGCTCTGCATCACCGACGAGGGCCACGCCGAGGGGATCGAGAGCGTGCGTGGCGAGGTGCCGGGCCTTGCAGCGCCGCTGGTCGCGGGCTCGGACGACTGGCGCGCCATGCTCGGCCACGACGCGGAAGGTCCCGCCGCAGCCCGACCCGACGAACCCGCCTGGCTCTTCTACACCAGCGGCACCACGGGCCGGCCCAAGGGCGCCACCATCACTCACCGCAACCTGATGATGATGACGCTGAGCTACTTCGCCGACCTCAACCCAATCACGCCCGACGATTGCGTGCTGCATGCGGCGCCGCTCTCCCACGGCTCCGGCCTCTACGCGCTGCCCTTCATCGCCAAGGGCGCGAACAACGTGATTCCCGAGAGCGGCGGCTTCGAGCCGGCGGAGGTGCTCAACCTGATCGAGCAGCACCCCGGCCTCAGCATGTTCGCAGCGCCGACGATGGTGGTGCGGCTGCTGGACAGCCCGGCGCTCGGCAGCGCCGACACCGCCAACCTCGACCTCATCATCTATGGCGGCGGCCCGATGTACGTGGCCGACGTAGAACGCGCTCTCGCGGCCTTCGGCCCCAAGCTCGCCCAGATCTACGGACAGGGCGAGAGCCCGATGACGATTACCGCACTCTCCAGGGCCTATCACGAAGACAGGAATCACCCGCGCTACCGCGAACGCCTGGGCTCGGCCGGGATCGCACGCACCGATGTCGAGGTGCGCGTCGTCGATGAAGAGGACCGCCCCCTCCCTGCGGGAGAGAGCGGCGAGATCATCGTGCGCGGCGATGTCGTGATCCCGGGCTACTGGGAGAATCCGGAGGCCACCGCGAGCGCGCTCAAGGGCGGCTGGCTGCACACCGGCGATGTCGGCCGCTTCGACGAGGACGGCTTCCTCACCCTGCTCGACCGCGCCAAGGACATGATCATCTCCGGCGGAACCAACATCTACCCGCGCGAGATCGAGGAGGTCCTGCTGCGCGACGAAGCGGTGCGCGAGGCCGCGGTCGTCGGCCGCGCGCATTCCGAGTGGGGGGAGGAGGTGGTCGCCTTCGTCGTGCCCCACGACGGCCAGAGCGTCACCGAAGACCGGCTCGACCGGCTCTGCCTGGAGAGCATCGCCCGCTTCAAGCGCCCGCGCGCCTACCGCATCGTGGCGGGCCTGCCCAAGAACAACTACGGCAAGGTGCTCAAGCGCACCCTGCGCGAAGAGCTGGAGGCGGAGGGATCAGCGTGACCCATAATATTTCGTTGCGAAACAACGCGTTATGAGAAATTGGGTTCGTTTTGTAATTTTCGATTTTGTTTCCTTCCCCGGCCTTCCGCATTGCGCATGACGCGCGCGGACAGGCATCGACGCCCTTAACGCTGCCTCGGCGAGAAATCCACCCTACCCTGGTGCATAAGGGTTCTTGCCGGCGCGCAGCAGCAGGCGGATGGGCACGCCGGCGAGGCCGAATTCGGCGCCGATCCCATTCACCAGATAGCGGCGGTAGCTCTCGGGCAGGGCCTGCGGCTTGCTCGCGAAGAGGGCGAAGGTGGGCGGCCTGGCCTTCACCTGGGTGATGTAGCGGAGCCTGAGCCTTCGGCCGGCCGCGAGCGGCGGCGGATGGTGGGCGACCGCTCCTTCCAGCCAGCGGTTGAGCTGGGCGGTGGGCACGCGGCGATTCCAGGTATCGAAGGCGGCGAGCACCGCCGGCATGATGCCGTCGATCCCCGCGCCGGTCAGCGCCGAGCAGGTCACCACCGGAACCCCTTTGACTTGCGCGAGTGCGGTCTCCAGCCGGTCCTGGATGGCGGCGCGGGTGGCCGCGCGGTTCCGCACCACGTCCCACTTGTTGAGCACGATGACGACGGCCCGGCCTTCGTCTGCTGCGCGGGCGGCGATCGCCATGTCCTGACGGCCGGCGGGGTCGGTGGCGTCGAACACGACAAGCACCACCGCCGCCTGGCCCAGCGCCCGTTCGGCATCGCGCGCGGAGAGTTTGTCGAGCGCTGCCACGGTCTTGGCTCGGCGGCGCAAGCCAGCCGTATCCACCAATTCGACCGCGCGGCCTTCATAGGACCAGCGCACGGCGATCGAATCCCGCGTGAGCCCCGGCTCCGCGCCGGTGATGACCCGCGCCTCGCCCACCAGCCGGTTGAGCAACGTCGACTTGCCGACATTGGGGCGGCCGACGATGGCGAGCCGGAGCACGTCGTCCGCACGGGCTGCGTCCTCCGACGTCTCGGAATCGAAGGGACTGAGTGCGTCATAGAGGTCCGCAAGGCCCTCGCCGTGCTCGGCCGAGATCGGGATCGGCTGCCCGAGCCCGAGGGCATAACCCTCGGCGACCCCACTCTCGGCCGCGCCGCCCTCGCACTTGTTGACCGCGAGGACGACCGGCACGTGCAGCCGCCGGAGCTGGTTCGCGAAGAACTCGTCCGCCGGCGTCACCCCTGCCCGCCCGTCGATCAGAAGCAACGCGGCGTCGGCCTCTTCCAACGCCCGTTCGGTCTGCGCCATCATACGGCCGGCGATGGTTTCCGGCGCCGCTTCCTCGAGCCCGGCGGTGTCGATGGCGCGGAACCTGAGCGGGCCGATGCGCGCCCAGCCTTCGCGCCGGTCCCGCGTTACGCCGGGCGTCGGCGCGACGAGGGCCGCGCGCCGGCCGACCAGCCGGTTGAAGAGCGTCGACTTGCCGACGTTGGGGCGTCCCACGATGGCAACGGTGAAGGCCACAGGCCCGGCCTCAGCCTCAGCGCAGCGCGATCAGATCCGCTGCGTCGGTCAGGAGGAAGAGCGTCCGATCGGCGACCACGGGCGGCTCGCGAACGGCGCTCCCGACATCGCGCCCGCCGAGAATGCGACCGTCGTAGGGCGAGACCGCGAGAATCCTGCCGTCCGACCCCGCAGCGATGAGCCGATCGCCGACGAGGATCGGGCCGGACCAGAAGATCGGGTCCTCGCGCTCCTCCGGGTCCTCGAAGCGCGGCAGCGACCGCACCCAGAGAATGGCGCCGCTCTCGCGCGCGACGCAGAGAACCTCGCCGTCTGCGGTCAACACGAAGATGAAGTCGCCCGCGACCCAGGGCGTGTCGAGACCGGCGATGTCCCGCTCCCAAATGCGCCGGCCGCTGCGCTCGTCGATCGCGACCATGCGCCCGCCATGCCCGATGGCGAACACCATGCCGCGGTCGATCACGGGGTTGCCGTCGGTATCGTTGAACGTGGCGATGGCGCCGATACGGACGCCCTGGACGGCGAGGATGTCGGCCCAGACCGTGCGGCCGTTCTCGACCCGAAGCGCCGTCAACTCGCCGGACGAGAAGGGTGCCACCACGATGCCGCCATCCACTGCCGGGGCCGCGCCGCCGAGAAAGCCCGCGCTCTCCGCGATCGCCGCATGGCTCCATTGCACGGCGCCGGTGCGGGCATCCAGCACCCACAACCGATTGTCGTGGCTTATGGCGAAGACGCGGCCGCCGGAGACCACGGGCGGAGTGCGCACGGGCACGCCGACCGACTGCTGCCATTGCAAAGCACCTGTCTCCGCATCCAGCGCGAGCACGTGGCCAAGCCCCGTCGTCGCGAACAGCCAGCCCCCTGCCACTGCAAGGCCGCCGCCGAATGCACCCTCGTCATCGTCCTCCGGCAGCATGTCGGCGGCCCATAGCCTTGCACCGGTGTCGGCGTCGAAGGACGAGATCAGGCTCCTCGTGTCCATGGTGAAGACGCGCCCGGCGGCCACGACCGGCGATGCGAGAGCGGGCCCGTCGTCGTCGGTGCCGCTGCCGATTCTGGCCCGCCAGCGCTCGGTGAGAACGTCTGCCGCAGCCAAGTGATGCATGGCGTGGTGGGGGTAGCCGCCCGACTGTGGCCAGTCTTGGTTCATGTAGGGCGGCGGCAGGCGCACCGTCAGCGCGTCGGCGCCGGGGTCCGGTTCGAGCTGCCGTTCGAGGGAAATCACCGAAAACCGCTCGCCCGGCACCGGCGACGCCTCTTCGTCGCCAAACCATCCCGAGACGGTGTCGCAGCCGCCAAGGCCCAAGAGGACGCAAAGGCCGAGCAGGGTGGCGCCACGCGCGATGCCCTTGGGTGCGGCGCGCCTCATTCCGCCGTGCTCCCGGCGGCTGCGTCGTCCGAGCCTCCGGCGTCGGCGTCATCCCAGTCGGCCGACTGGGCACCGCCCGCAAGCGCCGCCTCCAAATCGCCGCCAAGGCTCATCAACAGCTCAGCCGCCCGCTGCCGCAAGCCCAGCGGCGCGGCCGGGTCGCTCACGAGCTCGGCGAAGAGCCCGCGCGCCGCCGCCTCGTTGCCGGCGCGCAGCTCGGCGATGGCGGAAAGCTCCGTCGCCAGCGGCCGCCACGGCGAATGGCCCGCCAGCAGGGGCGCGAGCCGCTGGCTGACTTCTGCAGCGGATGCACGGTCGATCAGTCGTTGCGCGGCGAGCAGGGCGCCCAGGTCGCGATAGAGGGGGTCGAGCCGGGAGTCCGCGGCGATCTGGTCGTAGACGAAGATAGCGCCGCTGATATCCCCGCGCCCGGCGCGCGCGTCGGCCTCCGCGAGCCGGGCGAGCGCTGCGTACCCGGTCTCGGAATCGGCAGCAAGCACCGCCAGCTGCTCGACGGCTTCCGCACTGCGCCCGGACTCGATCCCGGCCATGGCGGCCGCGAACTGCCGCCCCTCGGCCTCGCGGGCGCTGTCCCTGGCATCGGCGATCATCACAACTGCGACCGCGGCGCCGAGCGCTGCCACGCCCACCCCGAGCAGCCAGTAGCGCCACCGCCGCCACAGCTTGAGATAGCGTTCGTGCCGAAGGTCCTCATCGACCTCTCGGAAGATATCCGCCACGCGCGTGCCTCCGTCAGCGCCGCTCAGCCTGCCCGCAAAGCCCGGGAGACCGGCTCAAGCGGCTTCGCGCCACTTGATCGAGCAGCCCATGGACGGCAGCTGCTCCTCGGGCCCGCGCCCGGTCTCGGCGACCTGGATCATGGCCTCGAGGAGCTCCCGGCGCGCATCCGGCACCGGCTCCATCCGCGAGGCGTCGAGCCGGCCCCGGTATTGCAGGCCGAGACCGCGGTCGAAGCCGAAGAAATCCGGCGTGCACGCCGCGTCATAGGCGCGCGCAACCTCCTGGGTCGGGTCGATGAGGTAGGGGAAGCCGAACCCGTGCTGAGCACCGAACAGTCTCATGTTCTCGAACGAATCGGCGGGGTAGGCCTCGGTGTCGTTCGGCATGATGGCGACCGCGCCGATCCCGTGGCTCTTGAGTGCGTCCACGTCCCCCACGATCCGGTCGATAACGGCCTTCACGAATGGACAATGGTTGCAGAGGAACATCACCAGCGTGCCGCGCTCGCCGGCGCAGTCCGCCAGCGTATAGGTCTTGCCGTCGGTCCCCTCCAGCCGGAAGTCCACCGCTTTCCAGCCGAAATCGCAGACGGGTGTGGTCATCGCCGCCATGGGCGTGGTCTCCCTAACCGTGCGGGTTCAACGCGTGATCGTGGGTCGAGAACGATGGTGTAGAATCACAAGCATAGCCCAAAAACGCAACGAAGTGGGCGACATGATGGCGGCGTTGCGGGCGTGAGCGAGATCGGGGGTAGCGACGATGAGCAAGCGGTTCCGTCGGTATCGAGCCTTCTGGCCCTACTATGTGTCCGAGCACAGCCGGCCCGGAACCCGCCGGATGCACTTCATCGGCACCACGGGCTCCGTTGCCCTGGTCGTCATCGCCGGCGTCTTGGGAGAGCCCCTGTTGCTAATTGCCGCGCTTGTCTGCGGCTACTTCTTTGCCTGGCTCAGCCACCTGTTGATCGAGCGCAACAGGCCGGCGACGTTCACCTATCCGCTGTTCAGCCTGGCCGGCGACTTTCACATGTGGGCGCTGATGTGGCAGGGCCGCATGGATGCCGAAGTCGAGCGGCTGTCCGCCTCGTCCAAGCCCGACCAGCCGGCATCGTAGCGACGCCGGCGGCGAGGCCCCGCCGGGGATGGATCAGGCCGCGTCGGAGCGGGACCTGACGGCCACGTAAGCCCTGCGGTAGTGCTCCAGGCAGTAGGGCTTGCCGAGTAGCGCAAGCTCGCCACAGAAGTGGAAGCTGGGCTCGTCCGGATGGCCGATCGGCCATTTGCACGCCGAGCTGCCCACGGCGAGAGGCGGCTCCGGCGCTCGCGATCTTGCCGGCACCACGATCCCGGACTGCGCCGTTGCCGACTTGCGCCCGTTCGTGCCATGCACACCGTTTGCACCGTTCACGCCGTTCTTGGCCTTCGGTGTGCGCGAATAACTCTTTCCGCGCCGGATCGGCGACGGGCGCGGCGGCAGCTGCAGGCGATGTGCCTTGCCGACGACGGCATTCTTTGACATGCCGACCGCACGCCCGATCTCGGCGGTCGTGAGTCCTTCGTTCCACAGCCGGGTCACGGTGGCGACCCGCTCCGGCGTCCAGGCTGTCATAACCGTCCCTCCGTGCGGTGCCGGGCTTGCACCGGTCCAAATATTGTCGCGCTGTGCCCTAAACTCCCAATATACAGTACCCCATACAAAATGCAAGGCGGACTTGGCTAGATATAGGCACGGAGACCCGTTCGGGGATCGGGCGCGCAGGTGCGCCAAGCCTTGCACGACCGCCCGAACATGGGCTAAGTCTCGGATTAGGGAGGAAAAATAAGAAGGGTGGACCCGCAGTTGGGAGGATGGCGATGACATGGGCGGTAGCTTCCGGTCGTGCGTCGCGCGCTTGGCTGGGGCGGAGAGTCCAGCGGAGCGCGGGCTGAGGCGAGGGCCGCCTTGAGCCTGTTTCGCCGACGCAAGAAGCTGAGCCGATGGGCCCGCGTGCGGCGGTTCGTGTGGCCCAACATGAACTGGGGCCGGGTTCTTCGATACTGGACCTTCAAGCTTAAACGCCTGCAAGGCTCGCCCTACGCCATCGCCTGCGGCTTCGCGTGCGGAGCGGCGGTTTCGTTCACGCCCTTGATCGGGTTCCACTTCATTCTCGCCGCCGTACTCGCCTGGGCGCTGCGCGGCAACGTCATCGCGTCGGCGATCGGCACCGCGGTCGGCAATCCGTGGACATTCCCGTTCATCTGGGCGGGGATCATTTGGCTCGGAACCTGGATTCTCGGCTACGAGCGCGGCCAGGAGCTGCCCGCCGATATGACGATCGGCACCATTTTCGAGGAGCCGGGTACGGTGCTGCTGCCCATGCTGGTGGGCGGCCTGCCGACGGCGGTGGTCGTGTGGGTTTTGTTCTTCTTCCCGATCCGGCGGGTGGTGGGCAACTACCAGCACCACCGCCAAACCAGGCGCCTGCGGCGCAGGCGCATACTCGACGAGGAGCGCCGCGCCAAACTGGACCCCACACGGCAGGCGGATGACGAAATCACCATCCCCGATGCAGCCCCTGAGCCCGCCCAGGGCGACGCCCAGCCGGCCGCCGCGAACGTGACCCATCTCGACCAGGTGCTGGTGGACCGCGGCCGCTGATGGGGCGCGTGCGGTGAGCGCCGTTGCCGAGCCACCGGCCTGGCCTATGATCGTCGGCCTCGGCGCCGACATCGTCGACATTAGGCGGATCGCGGGCACGCTCGACCGCTTCGGTGCACGCTTCACCCACCGTGTCTTCACCGCAGTCGAACGCGCACGTGCCGAGCGCCGGCTGAGGCCGGAGGAAACCTACGCCCGTCGCTTCGCCGCCAAGGAGGCCTGCGCGAAGGCGCTCGGCACCGGGCTCCGCCAAGGTGTCTTCTGGCGCGACATGGCGGTGGTCAACCTGCCCAGCGGCCAGCCGACCATCGAGCTCAGCGGCGGCGCGCTCAGGCGCTTGCAATCGCTCACGCCTTCGGGCATGAGGTGCCGGATCGACGTGACCATGACCGATGAGCCACCCATCGCCCAGGCCATCGTGGTGATTACTGCAATCCCTGCAACCGACTGACGGCAACGAGGGCAGCGGGCGGCCCGGGCCGCGAACAGCTGGAACCGAACCGACCGCACATGGCGCGCGCCAAATCTCAAGACAAGGGCTCAGCCAAGCGCAGATTCAGCGGCTTCTGGGACACGATCCGGACCCTGATCTACGCGGTGCTGGCTGCGCTGATCGTCCGCACCGTCGCCATCGAGCCCTTCAACATCCCATCGGGCTCGATGATCCCGACCCTGCTCGTGGGCGACTACCTGTTCGTGTCGAAGTACGCCTACGGCTACAGCACGTACTCCCTGCCGTGGGGCGTCGATATCTTCGACGGCCGCATCATCGACAGCCCACCCGATCGGGGCGACGTCGCGGTCTTCAAGCTGCCCCGCGACAACGAGACCGACTACATCAAGCGCATCATCGGGCTGCCGGGAGACCGCATCCAGGTGCTCAAGGGCGTGCTCCACATCAACGGGACGCCGGTGAAGCGCGAACGCGTGGACGACTACAGCTACACGGACCGCTACGGCCGGGAGCGGGTCCTGCGCCAGTATCGCGAGACGCTGCCGAACGGCGTGAGCTACATGACCCTCGACGCGACGCCCACCGGCGGCCTCGACAACACGCAGATCTACACCGTGCCCGCCGACCATTACTTCGCCATGGGCGACAACCGGGACAACTCGCTCGACAGCCGTGTACCCTCGGTCGGGTTCATCCCGTCCGAAAACCTCGTGGGCCGGGCCGAGTTCATCTTCCACTCGCTGGAAGATGGAACCAGCATCGGGGAGGTCTGGAACTGGCCGAGCGCGACACGCGGCGAGCGAGTATTCAAGGCGATCGACTAGCGCCCAGAGGCGCAACTGAGCCGCCGCCGGAGCCGGTGGCAGAAGACGCCGCAGCGGCCGGCTCGCTCGAAGAGGCTCTCGGCCACCGCTTCGCGCGACCGGCGCTGCTCGCTCTAGCGCTCCGCCATCCGAGCGCCGGCACGCAGGCGGGCAGCAACCAGCGCCTCGAATTCCTGGGCGATCGCGTGCTCGGCATGGTCGTGGCGGCGATGCTCTACGAGGCGTTCCCGCACGAGGCCGAGGGCGCCCTCTCGCAACGCTATTCGGCTCTGGTTCGTCGCGAGGCGCTGGAGGGCGTGGCCCGCAGCCTCGCGCTCGGCGACCGGCTCACACTGAGCCGCAGCGAGGGCACCGGCGGCGGACGCGACAATCCGGCCAATCTGGCGGATGCCTGCGAGGCGATCATCGGCGCCCTCTATATCGACGGCGGTCTCCAAGCCGCCGAGCGCTTCATTCGCCGCCACTGGGCGCCGGCGATGAACGCCGATCCCGAACCGCCGCGCGATCCCAAGACCCGGCTTCAGGAGTGGACGCAATCGCGGGCGCTCGGGCTGCCTGTCTACCGCACGCTGTCCTCCACCGGCCCCGCCCACGCCCCGCTTTTCGAGGTCGAGGCGGAGGTCGCCAGGCTCGGCAAGACGGTCGCCACCGGCGCCACCAAGCGCGCAGCCGAGCAATGCGCCGCCGGCGCGTTACTCGCGCGCATCGCCGATAGCGAGAGCGACGGCGATGGCTGAGGGCGGCACCCGCGCGGGCTTCGTCGCCGTGCTGGGGGCGCCCAATGTCGGCAAGTCGACCCTGGTCAACCGGCTGGTGGGCGCCAAGGTCGCCATCGTCTCGCCCAAGGTGCAGACCACGCGGAGCAGACTGCGCGGCATCCGCGTGATCGACGACGTCCAGCTCGTCTTCGTCGACACGCCCGGTATCTTCGCCGCCCGGCACCGTTTCGAGCGCGCAATGGTCCACGCCGCCTGGAGCGGCGCGCACGACGCCGACGCCATCTTGCTGCTGGTGGATGCACGGCGTGGGTTGACGGGCGAGACCAGGGCCATCATCGACCGGCTCAAGGAGACCGGGCGCAAGACCCTGGTGGCGCTCAACAAGATCGACCTGGTGCCGCGCCACGCCTTGCTGCCACTCGCAGCGGGGGTCGAGGAAACCGGGCTCGCGGCCGATATCTTCATGGTCTCGGCGCTCGACGGCGACGGGGTCGACGACCTGCTGGATGTGCTCAAGGCGCGGATGCCGCCGGGCCCCTGGCTCTACCCGGAAGACCAGCTCACCGACATATCGGAGCGCCTGCTGGCGGCGGAGATCACGCGCGAGCAGCTCTTCCTGCAGCTGCGCCAGGAGTTGCCCTATGCCGTCGCGGTCGAGACCGAAGGCTGGACCAGTGCCCGCAACGGAGGCGCACGGGTCGAGCAGGTGATCTACGTGCAGCGGGAGACGCACAAAGGCATCGTCCTCGGCAAGGGTGGGCGGCGGATCAGGGCGATCGGCACGGCGGCGCGCGCCGAGCTTTCCGATATTCTCGGTCGCCCGATCGACCTCAAGCTCTTCGTCAAGGTGCGCCAGCGCTGGCTTGAGGACCCTGAGCGCTACCGTGACATCGGGCTCGAATACGACGTGTAACCCCGGCGATCGCGCTTCCGGCCGCCGTATGCCGCTTCGTTACAGCACGATCATGTGCCACAGTGCCGCCCGCGCTCTGGACAGGGAGGGTGCGGAATGACGACAGGCGGCTCCGAGCGGCCCGGCGGCGTTCGCTACGAGCCCGACGAACGACCGCCCATTGCGCTCAGCTGCGGCCTCGGCCTGCAGCTCGCCGTCCTTTGCATCGCTGGCGTCGCACTGACGCCTGCGATCGTGGTCCGCGCCGCCGGCGGGGCGGAATCCTATCTGACGTGGGCAGTCTTCGGCGCCGTCCTGATCAGCGGCATCACCTCGGTGCTGCAGGCGGTCCGCGTCGGGCGAATCGGTGCCGGTTACGTGCTCGTCATGGGCACCTCCGGGGCCTTCATCGCGATCTGCGTCGGCGCGATTGCCCAGGGCGGCCCGGCGATGCTGGCGACGCTGGTGGTGATCTCCGCCCTGTTCCAATTCCTGCTCGCGTGGCGGCTCTCGCTGCTCCGGCGGATTCTGACGCCGACCGTCTCGGGCACCGTCATCATGCTGATCCCGGTCACGGTGATGCCGATCGTCTTCGGCATGTTGGGTCAGGTTCCGGAGGGCACATCGGAGCTCGGCGCGCCGCTCGCGGCGCTTGTGACCGTGCTCGTCCTGTGCGGTATCTCGCTGAAAGCCACGGGCGCGCTCAGACTCTGGGCGCCGGTCATCGGCATCGTCGCCGGCTGCGGGGTTGCCGGGTACTTCGGCTTCTACGACGTCGCCGGCATCGCAGCAGCATCGTGGGTGGGTGTGCCATCGGGCGGATGGCCAGGCTTCGATATCGAATTTGGGCCGGTCTTCTGGGGGCTGCTCCCGGCCTTCGTCTTCGTGACCCTGGTCGGCGCCGTCGAAACGGTGGGCGACGGTATCGCCATCCAGCGCGTCTCCTGGCGCAAGCCGCGCGCGGTGAATTTTCGGGCGGTGCAAGGAGCGGTAGGCGCGGACGGCGTGGGCAACCTACTCTCCGGCCTGATGGGGACCGTGCCCAACACGACCTATTCCACAAGCATATCCGTGACCGCGCTCACCGGCGTGGGCGCCCGCAGCGTGGGCGTCGCACTCGGGATCGCGTTCGTCGTGGTGGCGTTCATTCCAAAGGCACTCGCCGTTGTGCTGGCAATACCGGGGCCGGTTGCGGCGGCTTACATCACGGTTCTTCTGGGGCTGCTCTTCGTGGTCGGCATGCGGATCGTCATCCAGGACGGGGTGGACTACCGCAAGGGCCTGATCGCAGGGGTGTCCTTCTGGATCGGGGTCGGCTTCCAGAACGGCGTGATCTTTCCAGAGCATGTCTCGGGCATCGCCGGCGGGCTCTTGGAGAACGGCATGACGGCCGGCGGGATGACGGCGATCCTCCTCACGCTCTTCGTGGAGCTGGCGGCACCCCGCCGGCGTCGCATCCAGGCGCCGTTCGAGGTCGCCTCGCTGCCGAAGATCAGGGAGTTCCTCCAATCCTTCGCGTCACGCAGCGGCTGGGGCGAAGCGATGGCGCACCGTCTCGACGCAGCCGCTGAGGAGGCGATTCTGACGCTGCTGCGGCACGACGAAGAGGAAGAGGCGGAAGGCGCACCGCACCGGAAGCGCCGCCTGCTGCTCACCGCCCACAAGGAGGGCGGCGCCGCGGTACTGGAATTCATTGCCGCCCCTGGCGAAGAGAACCTGGAGGACCGCATCGCGCTCATGGGCGAGGCGTCCGAGGATGCGCCGGAGCGGGAGGTGTCGCTACGGCTGCTGCGCCACCTCGCGTCTTCCGTCCACCACCAGCAGTATCACGACACGGACATCGTCACGATCCGCGTGGAGGCGAGGGCGTAGCGCGGAGGCTAAAGGTCAGCGGAGGAACGCATCCACCACGCGATTGAAGCGCTCCGGGTTCTCCATGAACATGAAGTGATTGCCGCCATCGGCCTCCTCGAATATTTCGAGCTGCGAGCCGGCGATCTGGCGGTGCATCCATTCCTGCGAACGCCAGTCGATCAGGCTGACACGGCCGCCGACGATAAGCGCAGGCAGCGTGATGCGGGGGATCAGGTCGCGCCAATCCTGCGTCGCGTGATTGAGAAGCAGCGTGGCCGCGTGGCGGCGCGGCATCTTGCGGTTCTGCTCGATGACCCACGCCACCTGCTCCTCTGGAAAGCCGCTGGTGAACATGCCGCCGATGAAGCCCTTGGTGGTCGCCACGCCTTCTTTCCCCGCGAGGGCGCCGATGGTCTCGTAGAGGCTCGCGCCATTGAAGATCGCGCCGGCGTCCTGCTTCTCCTGCTCTGACCACTCGCTGCGCGCGGTGATCGCGGGCATCTGGTCGACGAGGACCAGCCGCTCCAGCCCCGCTTCGCCGAAGAGGTCGATGTAGCACCAGATCACGGAACACCCCATGGAGTGGCCGAGCAGGCTGACCCGCTCCAGCCCGAGCGCCTCAATGGCGTTGCGCACGTCCATGGCGAGGCGCTGAATCTTGTAGCCGTGCTCCGGCTTGTCGGACTCGCCGTGCCCGCGCATGTCGAAGGCGATGACCCGGCGGCTCGCCGAAAGCCCCTCGATCTGAGCCTCGAACTGCGCGGCGGTCTGCGACCAGCCGGGGATCATGACGAGGGGCGTGCCGCTCCCCTTCTCCACGTAGTGAAGGCGGATTCCGTCATTCGTCGTGACATGCGGCATAGTTCCGTCTCCTCCTCAAGCCGCCGGCCGCGCCGATGCGCCGAGCCGCTCGCGGCGGGGCAAGCAGGCATAGAATAGCGCGCCCAGGAACGCGAGTACGGCGATCAGAATGACCGCGCTGCCGTAGTGTTGATCGGCATCGTAGATCGCCCCTGCCGAGAACGGCCCGAGCAGGCCGCCCAGGCCGTAAGCGAGGGCGATGCGGCCGAAGACCCGCGGCAGCGCCGCCGCCCCGTAATAGCCCGCGATGGTCACGGGGTGGGCGCTCGCGAGCACGCCGAAGGCCAAGCCGACTGCGGCAATGGCGGTGAGCCCCATGACGACGCCGGGCGCGAAGAAGAGCGCCAGCAGAAACACCCCCATGACGAGACCGACACCCACGAGCACACGCCGGCCCGTCAACGCATCGACGAGCAGGCCGCCGACCAGCCCGCCGACCACATAGCCGGCGCTACTCAGCATCGGTGCGAACTGGGTCTCGCCTGCGGACCCACCCCACGAGGCCAACATCGTCGCCGCGTGACCGATGACCACGAGCGCCGTGAAGGCGATACAGAGAAAACCCAGAAAGATCGCGATTACCACGCGGGGCCGGTCGGTCAGTATGTCCTGGAAGAGCCCGGTTGCGCCGGTCGCCGGCGGCGTCTTGCGGGAGAGCATGATGAGCGCGGCCGCGATCGCAATGGCCAGGAAATTTATCGCAGCCGTCACGCCGAAGGTCGCCTCTGGCCCCATCGCAGCCATCAGGATGGCAAGACCGGGTGACCAGGCGATGCCGCCCATGGCGACCGCCGACATGTTGATACTCATGGCGATGCTGGGCCTCACCGGCCCGTCGATGCTCGCCGCGGTCATCGCGACGAAATAGACAACGCCGACGGCAAAGCCGAAGAACACGCCGTAGCCGATATAGAGTGCCGCGACCGATTGGCCGAAGCCCGCGAGCGCGAACCCGGCCGCCGTCACCGCCGCCATGACCAGGGTGAGCTGCGGGAGCGTGAACCAGTGCAGCAGCCGATGCATCACGAAGCAGCCGATCGTCGCGGTGAAGAGGCATAGCGACTGCGCGCCGCTCACCGTCGCGCGGTCGGCGCCCAACTCGGTTTCGAGCGGCGCCACGAAGACGCTCCACGCGTAAAGGATCCCGGTCGAGAGGTTGATCAGGACCCCCGCAGCGAGCGGAAAGTACGGGCGCAGAGCCGCACCCAGTCGCGATTCCATCGGCGCTCCACGGTTGGACGCGCCACGGTGGCTCGAATGGGTGGCGCGCGGTCAGCCTATGGGTGGCGATCCGGCCCGTCCAGGGGTGGCCTCGCCGCGTCGGTATTCGCCTGCGCCCGCCGGCGGAGCCAGATCACGGCAATCCAGACCGGGAGGCTCAGCACCAAGGCGACGATGGCGATGCCCGGCGGGCCGAACAGGCCGGCGGGGAGCGACGCCGCCACCGTGGCGACCCCGAGAAACACGCCCGCGATCCACGCCGCGCGCGCGTGATCGAGCCGCCCCAGCCGCCGGCAAGCCCATGCCAGCGGCAGGCCGCAGACCGCGGCCACGATCAGCGACGGCACGGCCATGAGCGTCGCCGTCGCCCCCTCGCCGGGCGCCATCGAAGTTGGGCCGAAGCGGATCACGGCCGACGCCAGCACGCCCGCCGGCAGCCATAGCAGCGCCGCGGCATAGAAGGAGGCTTGCGACCGCCGGCGCCGGGAGAGATCCGCCATTTCAGCGTCTATTCCCGCGGTAGGAACTCGGCTTCGTGCCGCGTCATGTCCTCCTGGTGACTGCGCAGGGGCTCGGGCCATGTGGACTTGATGAAGGCGAGGACATCCCGGATTTCATCGTCAGTGAGAATCTCGGCGAAGCCCGGCATACCGCTTTCGAAGTTGGTGATCCCGCGCGACGCCAGCAACCCCTCGCCGCCCAGCTTCGTATAGTCGAAGAGCATCTGGTCGCCGTGATGCCAGGTGTGGCCGGTCGCGTCATGGGGCGGCGCGGGATAGAGCCCGTCCTCGCCCTGCCTGCGCCAGTCCGGCGCGCCTTCGAGGTACTTGCCGTGGCAGGAGGCGCAGTGTTCGGCGTAGAGCGCGGCGCCCTGCGCGAGATCGTCCGATGCCGAGGCGATGTGCCCGGCCAGCAGCCAGCCAGCGATGGCCGCCGTCGCTGCGGCCACTGTCCGTGCTGTCAACCGCACGCCACCCTCAGACCCGCGCCGCGCGGAGGCGGAGCGCGTTGCCGATGACCGAGACGGAGGAAAGGCTCATCACGGCGGCGGCGATCATGGGCGAAAGCAGGATGCCGAACGGGGGGAACAGCACGCCGGCAGCGATGGGGATGGCCGCCGCGTTATAGACGAAGGCGAGGAAGAGGTTCTGGCGCACGTTGCCCATGGTCGCCCGTGCCAGCCTGCGGGCGCGCACGATGCCGCGCAGGTCGCCCTTGACCAGCGTGATGCCGGCGCTCTCCATCGCGATGTCGGCGCCGGTGCCCAAGGCGATACCGACATCGGCCAGGGCCAGCGCCGGCGCATCGTTCACCCCGTCGCCGGCCATGGCGACGGTGCGGCCCTGTTGGCTGAACTGCTCGACCAGCGCGCCTTTCTCTTCCGGCCCGAGCGCGGCGTGCACCTCATCGATACCCAAAGCGGCGGCGACGGTCCCGGCGACGCGGGGGCTGTCGCCGGTCGCCATGACGACCTTGAGGCCCATCGCCTCGAGGGCGCGCAGGGCCTCGGGCGCGGTCTCCCGCACCGTGTCGGCAACCGCGATCACGCCTGCGAGCACGCCGTCTACCGCGACATACATCGCGGTCTTGCCGGCGTCCTCCAACGCTTCTGCCTCGTCTGCTTGTTCGCCCAGCGGGATACCCAGTGCTTTCATCATGGCGGCATTGCCGAGCGCGACCCCGCGGCCCTCGACTTGCCCGTGCACGCCCCTGCCGGCCACGGACTCCACGCCGCTCGCCGTGAGGTATGGGGCGCCTGCCGCCTCCGCCGCCTCGACGACCGCTTCGGCGAGCGGGTGCTGGGCGCTCCGCTCCAGCGCCGCCGCGAGCGCGAGCAGCCTCGGTCGATGGGCGTCGCCCAGCGGAATGACGTCGGTCACGGCGGGACGTCCCTCGGTGAGCGTGCCGGTCTTGTCGACGACGAGCAGGTCCGCCTTGGCGAGACGCTCCAGGGCCTCGGCGTCGCGCACCAGCACGCCCGCCTGGGCGCCGCGCCCGGCGGCCACCATGATCGACATCGGCGTCGCCAGGCCGAGCGCGCACGGGCAGGCGATGATGAGCACGCTTACGGCTGCGGTCAGCGCGTAGGCCAGAGCGGGCGACGGACCGGCCACGGCCCAGCCGATGGCTGCCAGCACGGCGACGGCGACCACGGCCGGCACGAACATGCCGGCGACCCGGTCCGCCAGCGCCTGGATCGGCGCGCGGCTGCGCTGCGCCTTCGCCACCAGGGCGACGATGCGGGCGAGCGTGGTCTCAGCGCCGACCCGCTCCGCCCGCATCACCAGGCTGCCGGACCTGGCGAGCGTGCCGCCGGTCAGCGGATCGCCCGGCCCTTTCTCCACCGGGAGCGACTCGCCGGTAATCATGCTCTCGTCGAGGGTGGCGCGGCCCTCTGTCACCACGCCATCCACGGGCACGCTCTCGCCGGGCCGCACCCGCAGCCGGTCGCCGGGGCGCACGTCGTCGAGGGGCACGTCGGACTCGCCCTCTTCTTCCAATCTGCGTGCCGTCTTCGGCGCGAGCCCCATGAGCGCGCGGATCGCATCGCCCGTCCGCTCACGGGCAACCGTCTCCATCACCTGACCGACTAGCACGAGCACGAGGATCACCGCGGCGGCCTCGAAGTAGGCCGGTGGCTGCCCGCCTGCGGTGAGAACCGCTTCGGGGAAGATGCCCGGCGCGAGCAGACCTGCGAGGCTGAAGAGCCAGGCGGCGCCGGTGCCGAGCGCGATCAGCGTCCACATGTTTGGCGAGCGATTGCGCACCGAGGCGAGGCCGCGCAGGAAGAACGCGCGCGCGATCCAGAGCACCGGTGTCGCGAGCAAGAACTGGAGGGCAATAAAGACGCGCGGCCCGAGCCAGGAGTCGAAGGGAATGCCGGCGTGGCTCCCCATGTCCAGCGCGAACACGGCGGCCGCGAGCGGTGCGGCAAGCCAGAGCCGTCGGCGCAGGTCGCGAAGCTCGGGCGATGGCCCCTCGTCGGCCACCGGCACCATGGGCTCCAGCGCCATGCCGCAGATGGGGCAGTCGCCCGGCGTAGGTTGCACGATCTCGGGGTCCATCGGGCAGGTATAGAGGCTGCCCTCGGGCGCGGGCTCCGGCGCCGGGCGTTCGCCGAGGAAATCCTCGGGCGCCGCGGCAAAGCGCTCCCGACACCGGGCACAGCAGAAATAGTACGTCTGCCCTTCGTGCCGCACCGTGTGGCGCGCGCCGGCACACTCCACGCTCATCCCGCAAACGGGATCGCGCGCCGTCTCCTCGACCGTCGCTGCCGGTTCCACCGCAAACCCCTTGTGGACTTTGTCCCATCTTTGCCACTTTTCGGTCCCGAAGGCCTGATTTTGGGTAGCCTTTGGGATCTAAGGCACTGATTTTGTTGGATTGTGTTTTGGGAAGTCCATTGTAGTGCCATAATCTTTGGTCTGTGGGCCGGCGCTCCTTGACAGTCCGCAAACTGTCCGTGACCCTGCCGCCATGTTCATTCGCAAAACCCTCACCGGTCGCGGAGACGGTGGCGAGCGCTATGCCACCTACCGCCTCGTGCGCAGCGAACGCATCGGCGGAAGGGTGCGCCAGGTCACGCTCCTCAATCTCGGCGCCGACTTCGGTGTGCCCGAGGAGCAATGGCGCGAATTGGCGCTTCTGATCGAAACCCTTCTCGCCGGCAGCGAGCCGCTGCTGGAGCCGGATGCCGCCTTGCGCCCCGTCGCCGAGGACGTCGTACGGCGGCTTCACGCCCGCGATCTCGGCGCGTCGCGGCCCGGGGACGAGAGCGACCTGGCCACGGTCCGTCTCGATAGCCTCTCCCACGAACAGGTCCGCTCGGTGGGCTGCGAGCGCCTGGCTCTCGCCGCGCTTGACGACCTTCGCTTCATCGAGACGCTGGAGAGGCTGGGCGCAAGTGAGCGCGACGCACGCATCGCGGCGGCACTGGTGGTCGCGCGCATGATCCATCCCTCCAGCGAGCGCGAGGCCTTCCGCTGGCTGAGCGCGAACAGCGCGACCCTGGAGTTGCTCGATGTCGACAGCGGCAAGTCGCTCACGCTCAGCAAGCTCTACCGCATCGGCGACCTCTTGTGGCGTCACCGCGCGGCGCTTGAAGAGGCGCTGTGCGCCCGGGAGCGCGATCTCTTCGGCATCCCCGACACCATCGTCTTCTTCGACCTGACCAACACCCATATGACCGGACGGCCCAGCTCCGCGCTGGCCCGCTTCGGGCGCTCGAAGCAGAGGCGTGACGATTGTCCGATCGTGACCCTGGCCCTGTCGCTGAACCAGGCCGGCTTTCCGCAGCACAGCGAGATCCTGCCCGGCAACATCTCCGAGCCGGCCACTCTCGCCGACGCCATCGGGCGGCTGGAATGCCAAGCGCGCGGCAGCAACGCCCCCAGGCCCACGGTCATCATGGACGCCGGCATCTCCACCGAGGCCAACCTCGCCTGGCTGCGGGCGGGCGGCTATCACTGGATCACCGTTCGCCGCGGCGTCTCGGCGCCGCCCGGGCGCGAAGCCGATGCCGCCTTCGAAACCCGGGCCGGCCACGATGCCCGCGCCTGGCGTCTCGCGGCAGGGGACGACGAAGCGCACCTGTGCGTCTGGAGCCATGAGCGCCAGCAGAAGGACGAGGCCGTGCTCGCCCGTCAGCGTCACAACTTCGAGGACGCCCTGCGCGCCCTGCATGGCGGGCTGTCGAAGAAGAACCACATCAAGCAGTTCACCAAGGTGATGGAGAAGCTGGGCCGGCTGAAGGAAAGGTACAGGCGCGTCCACCGTCAGTACGACATCGAGGTCGAGCCCGGAGAGAAGGGGCGGGCCAGTGCGGTCCGCTGGAGGCGCAACGCTCTCCATGCCGAGCGCGACCGCCAAGCGGGCATCTATGTGCTGCGCACCAGCCACGTCGAGTGGGATCTTGAAACCGTGGTCCGAACCTACTGGAAGCTCACAGAGCTCGAGGCCACCTTCCGCAGCCTGAAATCCGAAATCGGCCTGCGCCCGGTCTGGCACTCCAAGACCTCGCGCATCGCCGCCCACCTGTTCATCGCCGTCCTCGCCTACCACGCGGTTCATCTGCTGCGAACCCGTCTGGCGGCGCACGGCTTGCATGACCGCTGGAGTACGATCCGCGACAAGCTCGCGGGCTGGGTGCGTCTCACCTCCACCATCCGGGAGGTGGACGGAAACCGCATCGTCATCCGCCAGGATGCTCAACCCGACGCCGAGGCGCGCGTCATCGCGCAGGCGGCGGGCCTCACGGTGGATCCCCACAGGCGCCGGGCCGTGCTCCCGGGAGTGTCGCGATGAGCGCACAAACGTAGTGCCATAATCCCAGATGGGCCAGAAAATCAGCCCATCATCGCAACTACTTAGGTCGCAGGCGCGCGCCAAAATGGCAAAGATGGGTTGTGACTCAGGAATGTAGGGTTTCCAGTGACTGGAAGGTCAAGCAGTGGTGTGTTGACCTTCCTGTGGCTGGAACCTGTACGAAGGGGTCGCGGAGGTGGCCATGAAGATAGCCGACGTCGCACAAGCGAGCGGGCTCTCGGCAAAGACGATCCGCTATTACGAGGACATCGGCCTGGTGCGGCCGGCGCGGGGCACGAACGGCTACCGCGCGTTCGTCGAAACCGACGTGCACAAGCTGAGGTTCCTCGCCCGCGCACGCTCCCTCGGGTTCTCGATCGAGGAGTGCCGCACGCTGCTTTCGCTCTACGAGGACCGCGCGCGTGCCAGCGCCGATGTCAAAGCGCTGGCCGAGGCCCATCTGCGCCGCATAGACCACAAGATCGCCGAGCTCGAAGGGCTGCGCGGCACGCTCGCAACCCTCGTAGCGCGCTGCCACGGCGACGAGCGGCCGGATTGTCCCATTCTGGACGACCTCGCAGGCCCGTCTGCGGGAGACGCACAATGAAGAAAAGCCCCAATCCTCGCCGACCTCGCGGGTCCGCTTCCTCAAGCCGAACCAAGAGGAAGAAGCTGACAGACAAGCTCTACCTCGTCGTCATCGCGGCGGCGGTGGTCGTGGGCGTGGTGGGATGGCTGCAATGGTTCGACGACGACCACGCGCAGCACGGCGATGGACGTGCGGCACTGACCATCCCGGCCTTCACTGCCCAGGCGGAGGCCGGCCACGCGCTGTTCGAGGAGAACTGCGTGACCTGTCACGGCACCCACGCGACAGGCTCGGACCAGGGGCCGCCGCTGGTCCACCGCATCTACGAACCCAATCACCACGGCGACATGTCGTTCCGCCTGGCTGCGCGGCAGGGCGTTCGCGCCCACCACTGGAACTTCGGCGACATGCCGCCGGTCGAGGGCGTCTCGGACGGGGACGTCATCAAGATCACGCGCTACGTGCGCGAGCTGCAGAAGGCCAACGGCATCTTTTAGAGCCGGTACAGGGGCGAGTGCGTTTTTCCCGACGCGGCAGGGACCAGACAGTCGAACTCGGGCCGGCGGTGATAACATTCATCTGGTACAAAGACGCTAACGACGAGGACAGGACAATGACGAAGCTGATTGCAGTCACCATTCTTGTGGCCGGCATGGCATTGGCAGCGACGTCCCAGATGGCGGGCGCGGCAGACCAGGCGAGTGCTGCAATGATGAACGCGAACGGAGACTCCGTCGGCGCGGTCACGCTGCGTGAGACGCCGCAGGGCACGCTGTTACACGCGAAGCTGGAGAACCTGCCGGCTGGCGCCCATGCGTTCCACGTTCATACGGTCGGCAAGTGCGAGCCGCCCTTCAAGTCGGCGGGCGGTCACTTCAATCCGACGGGTGCGAAGCACGGGATCGACAATGCCGAGGGGATGCACGCGGGCGACATGCCCAACATCCACGTGCCGGACTCGGGCGCGCTGGAAATCGAGGTGCTGAACACGCAGCTGCGGCTGGATGCTTCGCTCTTTGACGAGGACGGCGCGGCGATCGTGATTCACGACGGCCCCGATGACTACGTGTCCGATCCTGCGGGCGCGGCCGGGCCCCGCATCGCCTGCGGCGTCATCACCCAATAGCGCTGCCGAGAGTCGCGGAGAGTCGGCGCATGGGCCCGGCGGCCCGGCGCCGCGGCTCTTCGCGCCGCTTGTGGTGTACACGCTGGGTCCGTTAGGACTCGGGCATGAGCGAACGGGGTAATCCGGCCTTCGGCTTCACCGTGGGCCCGGTGATGCCGGCCGAGCAGGACGGCGCCGCCGGCGACCGGCAGCGCTACCGCGAGATGCTGGACGACTGTCGTTTCGGGCAAGCACTCGGTTTCGGCAGCGTCTGGGTGCTGGAGCACCACTTTACCGACTACTATCCCTCGCCCTCGCCGCTGCTCTTCCTGAGCCACGTGGCGGCGGCCTGTCCCGGCTTGGGGCTCGGCACCGCCGTCATCGTGCTGCCCTGGTACGAGCCGGTGCGGTTCGCCGAAGACCTGGCGATGCTGAGCCTGATGACCGACGCCGACCTGCATATCGGCCTCGGTCGCGGCGTGGCCCGGATCGAATACGACGCGCGCGCCATCGACATGGCGCATTCCCGTGAGCTCTTCCAAGAGCATTGCGAGGTCGCCCAGGGGCTGCTTGGCGGCGACCCCTTCCGCTACGACGGCGCCCACGCCACCATCCCGCGCGAGGTGTCGCTCCGACCGGGGCCGGTGCGCGATCGCATCCACCTCTACGGCGCCTGCAACAATCCCGGCACCGCCGAGCGCATGGCGGAGATGGGCCTTGGGCTGCTCTGCACCTCGGCCTCGCCCGTCCAGCTGAACACCGACGCCATCGCCGCGTGGAAGGCGATCACAGCGTCCAAGGGCGGGCAGGCCGACGCCAACATCCCGCTCTGGATCCACTGCTTTATCGCCGACAGCGAAGAGGAAGCGCGTGACGAAGCGATCACCTATCTCGTGGCCTTCTTCCGCGCGGTGGTCCGGCACTACGAGACCCATGCCAACCCGTGGAAGGATGTGCCGACCTACGAGCGCAACGTGCAGCAGATGGAGCGGATGGAGGCGATGGCCGATCCCGCCAACCTGCCGCCTTTCCTCGAACACCAGTTGGTCGGCACGCCCGAGCAGGTGGCGGCCCAGGTGCGGCGCTACCGGGAGATCGGCATCACCCAGTTCGCCATCAACACGGCGCAGCCCAGCCGACCCGCCGAAAGCCGCCATCGCTCGATGGAACGCTTCGCCCGCGAGGTGATCCCGCTGGTGTAACCACTCCGTTTGTGAGGGACGGCGATGCCACGACGGGTTGCCATTATCGGTGCGGGAGTCTCGGGACTAGGCGTGGCGTGGGCGCTGAATCGGCACCCCGATCAATTCGATTTTCGCGTGTTCGAAGCGCAGTCTCAGGTCGGCGGAAATGCCATTACGGCCGATATGCCGCAGGACGACGGGACCTCGATTCCGTTCGATATTTCCGTCACCGCGTGCATTCCCACGGTTTACCACCATATCGTTCTGTTCATGCAGCAACACGGTATCGAGCTTGTCGATACCAGGTTCAGCTACAGTGTGAAGTACCGCGGTGAAGTCTATGCCCACGATTTCGACTCGGAAATCAGGCGGCAATTGCAACCGGAAATCGAGAAATTTCAGAAGGTGCTGAGACGACTGAAGTGGTTTGGTCGACTCAACCGGTCCAGGTCAAGATTGCTCAATGCTCTCAACCCGTACAACTACATCAGCATGGGTACTGTTCTCAACTTTGGCAGGTTTTCTGGAGATTTCAGGTACAAGATACTGAAACCCATGTTCGTCAACTTCCTGATGGCGACCAACGTGTTCGACATGCCTGCGTCCCTCTTTTCCCGATACCTGGAGTTCTTCGATATCGAGAAAGCGACGCCGATGCAGACCTGGGACCGGGGCACGCGGCGCATCTATGAGAAAATGTCGGCCGCCTTTCGGGACAAGATCTACCTCGACCGACCGGTTCGAAAAGTCTATCGCCGCTCATCCGATGTCGTCGTCGAGGACGAGAACGGGGAGACGGAGACCTTCGACGACGTTGTGTTCGCGTGCAACGCCAACCAAACGTTGATGATGCTGGATAAACCGACGTTATGGGAAAGCTATATTCTCTCTTCAATCCGTTACGAGAGCGAACTCCACAACCACACGGTCATTCATTCGGATGCATCAATTCTTCCGGACAACGAGGTCGAACCGCTCGCCTCCCGAAGCAATCACATCGAGCAATACGGTACAAGGCCCGACAATTATGAAATTACTTACATCATGCACAACCAGCAGCCTTGGGCGAAACGATCCGATAAACCGTGCCTCGTGACCTATAATCCAATCAGCCGCATCGACGAAGCAAAGATCGTCAAGACGTGGTGGTTTCAGCACATCGTTCACGACGTGCGTCACGTGGCTCTTCTGATCCACCTGTTTCGCTTCATTCAGGGCAAGCGGCGCTCGTGGCACTGCGGCGCCCATACCCTGATCAACAGCCAGGAAACCTGTTTCGTCTCCGGCCTCGTTACGGCGAGACAGATGGGTGCGGACTATCCGTTCCGGGATTCCGAGGCACGGAAGTGGTTCAACTTCTACGGGCGCATGATGTACGGCCGGCGCCTGAGGAAGGCGTGAGCCGGGCATGAATACCGCTGGCCTCCTTCAGGCCCGGTCGGCGATGGCGAGGACGAAGGCGTAGGCCATCGCCACCTCCTTGAGACGGCGGAAGCGGCCGGAGGCACCGCCGTGGCCGGCCTCCATGTTGGTGTGGAGCAGCAGCGGATTGCCGTCGGTCTTGAGCCTGCGTAGCCGCGCCACCCACTTGGCCGGCTCCCAATAGGTGACGCGCGGGTCGGTGAGGCCTGCGGTTGCGAAGATCGCCGGGTAGGCCTGGGCGGTCACGTTCTCGTAGGGCGCATAGGCCGCGATGGTTCGGTAGGCGGCCTCGTCCTCGATGGGGTTGCCCCACTCCGGCCATTCCGGCGGCGTGAGCGGCAGGTCCCGGTCGCACATGGTGTTGAGCACGTCGACAAAAGGCACCTCGGCGACGATGCTGGCGAAGAGGTCGGGCCGCAGGTTCGCGACCGCCCCCATCAGCATGCCGCCGGCGCTGCCGCCGTGGGCCGCGATCCGCCTCTTCGCGGTGTAGCGTTCGGCGATCAGGTGCTCGGCGGCGGCGATGAAGTCGGCGAAGGTGTTGGTCTTCTTCGCGAGCTTGCCGTCGAGATACCAGCCATAGCCGCAATCCGAGCCGCCGCGGATGTGGGCGATGGCGCAGACGAAGCCGCGATCCACCAGGCTCAGCCGGTTGGTGGAGAACGCAGCCGGGATGGCGTGGCCGTAGGCGCCGTAGCCGTAAAGAAGGAGCTGGGCGGTGCCGTCCAGCGGGGTCGTGCGGCGATGGAGCAGCGAGACCGGCACCTCGGCGCCGTCACGGCTCACGGCGGTCAGCCTGCGGGTGACGTAGTCGGCGGGGTCGTGGCCGCTCGGCACCTCCTGTGTCTTGCGCAGCGTGCGGGTGCGCGTGCGCATGTCGTAGTCGAAGGTCTGCGCCGGTGTCGTCATCGAGCTGTAGACGAAGCGGACCGTCTCGGTCTCGAACTCGTAGCCAGGCAGGAGCGAGAGGTCGTAGGCCTCCTCCTCGAAGGCGACGGTGTGCGCCTCGCCGGTCTCCAGGTCGGTGACGACGATGCGCGGCAGGCCGCCGACCCGCTCCAGCCGCACCTGGTGGCCGGCGAAGAGAAGCTGCGCGCGCACGTAGGTGCCGGCCTCGTGGGGAAGCCAGTCCTGCCACGCCGCGCGCTCCGGCGTCCCCAGCGGCGCGGTCATGATCTTGAAGTCGGTGGCGCCGTCGGCGTTGGTCAGGATGAAGAGGCGATCACCTTGCAAGGCGACGTCGTACTCGATGCCGCGCTCTCGGGCGGCGACGAGGCGGGGTTCTGACTCGGGCGCCGCGGCGTCGATCAGATGAACCTCGGAGGTCGTGTGGTCGTGGGCCGAGATCAGGACGAAGCGTCGGTTCTCGGACTCGCCGATTCTGAGAAAGAAGCCGGGATCGGACTCTTCGTAGACCACGGGGTCCGCCTCCGCCGCGCTGCCCACGCGGTGACGGCGCACCTGGTAGGGGCGGTGGCTCTCGTCGAGCACGGTGTAGAAGACGGTCTCGCCGTCGGCGGCCCAAATGACATCGCCGTAGGCGTCCTCGATCGGCCCGTCGATCACCGCGCCGGAGGCGATGTCGCGGACGAAGAGGCGGTAGCGCTCGGAGCCGTTGAGGTCGAGGGTGTAGGCGAGGCGGCGGTGGTCGTGGCTGTGCTCGCAATCCCCGATCCGGAAATATACTTGGCCCTCGGCTTCGCGGTTGCCGTCGAGCAGCAGCACCTCTGCCACTACGTCGTCGCGCGGAGCGCGGCAGAAAAGCGGATGCTCGCCGCCCTCCACGTAGCGGCGGTAGTAGGCCCACGCGCCGTCGGGTGCCGGCACCGAGGAGTCGTCCTCCTTCATGCGCCCGCGCATCTCGGCCACCAGCGCCTCCCTGAGCGCCTTGTGGGGCGCGAGAAAGGCGTCGGTGTAGGCGTTCTCGGCCTCCAGGTAGGCGCGGATATCGGGGTCGAGCGTCTCCGGCACGCGCATCACCCGCTGCCAGTCGGCATCCTTGAGCCAGGCGTAGTCGTCGCTGCGCGCGATGCCGTGCAGCATTGCCGTGACCGGCTTTCGGAGCGCAACGGGGGGCTTGGGGTCGGACGCGGGCATGGAGGAGACCTTTTCGAGACGAGAAGAGATTCCTAGTCCATGTGGTTCCCTGCGCCCACCCCGCAAGAGGTCATGGACATGAGGGGCCTGATCGCGGAGTCATAACGGGCAGCGTAGGGGGAGGACGGCGTGGCCAAGCCCGATTTCGAGCGCATCCACGACGAGGCCGTCGTGATCGACGCGGTCTGCCCGCTCATGGTGCGCCGCGAATACATCGACTGGTGGATCGAAGGGGGCGTCAGCGCGGCGGGTCCGACCGCCGGCGCCTTCGAGCGCGCCGGCCCGACGCTCAGGGCGCTGGGGGACTGGATTCGCGCCATCGATCAGGACCCGAGGCTCGTCCACATCAGGCGCGCCGCCGACTTCGCGACCGCCAAGGCCGCGGGCAAGTTCGGCCTGTTCTTCCACTTCCAGGGGACTGAGCCGATCGAGGACGACCTCAACTTGATCGATGCTTACAAGGCACTGGGCGTCGGCATGATTCAGCTCGCCTACAACGTGAAGAACCGGGTGGGCGACGGCTGCGAGGAACGAACGGACGCCGGGCTCAGCACCTTCGGCCTCAAGGTGGTCGAGCGTCTCAACGAGGCGCGCATCGTCGTCGATTGCTCCCACACCGGCTACCGCACGACCATGGAGGCGATCGAGGCATCCTCGCGCCCCGTGGTCTTCTCCCACGCGAACCCGAAGGCGGTGCGGGAGTCGCGCCGCAACATCACCGACGAACAGATGAAGGCGGCCGCAGCGACCGGCGGTCTTGTCGGCATGGTCGGTTTCCCGTCCTTCGTCAGCGCCTCGCCGAGACCGACCCTCGACGAGTTCGTCGACCACATCGACTATGCGGTCGGGCTCGTCGGCGACGATCATGTCGGCCTCGGCCTCGACTACTACCGGGGGCAAGTGCCGGTGGTCGACGACGAAGAGGCCACACGCATGTACGAGCACCGCGTCGCGATCGGCGACTGGCGGCCCGAGTCCTACCCGCCACCGCCGCACCACTTCCCCGACGGGATCGCCACGCCCCGCGAAATGCGGAACCTGACCAGGCGCCTACTGGAACGCGGCTACAGCGAGCAAACGACCAAGAAGATTCTAGGCGGCAACTGGGTCAGGGTCTTCCGCGAGGTCTGGGGCGAATAGCCCCCGCCGCTCGCCACAAGGAAGATTGCGGCGCTGCGGCGATTGACTAAGGTCGGGCCGCGCAACAACACGGATCGATCGAGACTTGAGCGCAGACCAACCCGCGATCGTCATTCCCGAGGGATACCGGCCGCTCGATACCGATACCCTCGCCCCCTATCTCGCGGAGCAGCCGGAACTGCGCGCGCGCCTCGGGGGCACGCCAGGCGATTGGCGGGTGGAAGAGGTCGGCGACGGCAACCTCAACCTGGTCTTCCTGGTGCACGGCCCGGCCGGCGGCCTCTGCGTGAAGCAGGCGCTGCCCTACGTGCGGCTGGTGGGCGAGAGCTGGCCGCTACCGCTCAACCGCGCCTTCTTCGAGCACGAGGCGCTGGCGGAGCACGGCCGCCATGCGCCGGGGCTCACGCCTGAGATCTACCGCTTCGATCCCGTGCTGATGCTGATCGTGATGGAACTGCTGGAGCCCCACATCATCATGCGGCGGGGCATGATCCAGGGCATCCGCTACCCGCGCGCTGCCACCGACGTGGCGGAGTACATGGCGCGGACGCTCTTCTTCACCTCCGACCTCGGCACCGGCGCGGCAGAGAAGAAGGCGCGCGTCGCTCTCTTCTGCGGCAACACTGCGCTCTGCAAGCTCACGGAGGACGTGATCTTTACCGAGCCCTACATGGTCCACGACAACAACTGGTGGACCTCGCCGCAGCTCGATGACCTCGCCGCCGCGTTTCGGGCCGATGCCCCGCTGAAGCGTGCGGTCTCCCGCCTCAAGTGCAAGTTCATGGGGAACGCCGAAGCGCTGATCCACGGCGACCTGCACACCGGCTCGATCATGGTGACGCAGGACGACACCCGCGTGATCGATCCCGAGTTCGCGTTCTACGGGCCGATGGGGTTCGACACCGGCGCCTTCGTCGGCAACCTGCTGCTCAACTATTTCAGCCAGGACGGTCACGCGACCGAGGCGGACGACCGCGCCGCCTACAAGGCATGGGTGCTGGAAACGGCCGAGACCTTCTGGCACGCCTTCGCCGAGTGTTACGGCGCGCTCTGGGCCGAGCGCGCGGGTGACGCTTACCCGGCAGCCCTCTTCGCCGGTGAAGAGGGTGAGGCCTCGCTTGCGCAAGCACGCGATGACGCCATCGCCGCGCTCTTCACCGACACGCTGCAGTTCGGCGCCGCCAAGATGATCCGGCGCATCCTGGGGATCGCCCACAACATCGACTTCGAGTGGATCGAGGATCCCGACCGCCGCGCCGCCTGCGAGCGCCCGGCCCTGCTCCTCGGCCGGGAGCTGCTTGTGAACGGCGCCACGTACTCGACCATCGAGGCCGTCACAGACGCCGCGCGAGCCTTCGAGGCCCGCGCCGGTGCGTGAAGGGCCTTTGCCCGCTACGATCACCCCGACGACCATCGACAAGGAGTGGAGACCAGCCATGACAATCGAACGCTTCGACAAGGGCCCCCGCATGAGCCAGGCGGTGACGCACGGGGATCGCGTGTACCTCGCCGGCCAAGTGGCGGACGACACCAGCGAGGACGTCGCCGGCCAGACCCGGCAGATTCTCGCCAAGATCGAGGCCCTGCTGGCAAAGGCGGGCTCGTCGAAGGAGCAGATTCTCACCGCCAACGTCTGGCTTTCCGACATCCGGACCTTCAACGAGATGAACAGCGTGTGGGACCCCTGGGTCTCCAAGGAGAACCCGCCCTGCCGCGCCTGTGTCGAGAGCAGGCTGGCGACACCGGACTACACAGTCGAGATCATGATAGTGGCCGCGCGCTAGCGGCCGCCGTGTCCGCCGAAGGACGCAGGAGGGAGACATGAGCGAGGCGATGGCAACCGCCGGCGCGAACCGGCGCTACGACATCATCCCCTGGGCGGCGCAGAACGCGCTCGACCCGGTGATCGAAATGGAGCGCGGCGAGGGCGCCTACATCTTTGACACGGGAGGCAAGCGCTATCTCGATTTCTCGTCGCAGCTGGTGAACGTCAATCTCGGCTACCAGCATCCAAAGGTGATCGCGGCGATTCAGGAGCAGGCCGGCAGGCTCTGCTACATCGGGCCGCACCACACCACGGCCGCGCGCGAGAAGCTCGGCCGCAAGCTCGCCGAGATCGCGCCGGGCGACATCCAGACCGCCTTCTTCACTGGGAGCGGCAGCGAGGCCACCGAGATTGCCATGATGGTCGCGCGCCTGGTGACCGGGCGACGCAAGATCCTCGCCAAGTACCGCTCCTACCACGGCACCACCTCGGGCTCGATGTCGGCGAGCGGCGATCCCCGGCGCCTCGCCATCGGTTACGAACATCCCAACATCGTCCGCTTCCTTGACCCTTACTGCCACCGCTGCCCCTTCTCGCTCTCCTACCCCGGTTGCGAGGTGCAATGCGCGAAGAGCGTGGAGGAGGTGATCCAGCGCGAGGGGCCGGGGCAGATCGCTGCGGTCATCGTCGAGCCGATGACGGCGGCGAGCGGCGGGATCAAGCCGCCGCCTGAATATTTCCCCATGCTGCGTGAGATCTGCGACCGCTACGACATCCTGATGATCGCGGACGAGGTGATCTGCGGCTTCGGCCGTACCGGGCGCTGGTTCGGTATGGAGCATTGGGGCGTGGTGCCCGACCTGATGGCGGTCTCGAAGGGCATCACCTCGGGCTACATCCCCATGGGCGCCGTGCTGATGCGGCCCCATGTCGCCGCGCACTTCGACGACGACTGGTTCCCGCTCGGCTCGACCCAGACCGGCAACCCCATCGCTTGCGCCGCAGCTTGCGCCGCGCTCGACGCCTACGAGAACGACGGACTGATCGAGAACGCGGCGCGGATGGGCAAGGTGCTGGCTTCGGGACTGGAGGACCTCAAGCGGCATTCGTGCGTCTCCGACGTGCGCTCGCTGGGCCTGCTCGGCGCCATCGAGCTCACCGCCGATGCGGCGACCGATGCGCCGTTCTCGACGGCGCCGAACCACGCGGCGCTCAACGAGATGATGAAGCGCCGGATGATCGAGCACGGGCTGGAGGCCCGGACCTGCCTCAACGGCCTCCTGATCGGCCCGCCGCTCTGTATCGACGCCGAGCAGATCGGCGACGCCATCGGGGTTTTCGACACGATCCTGGACGAGGTCGACGCGGCGCTCGGCTGAGGCGGGTTCCCTACTGCTTGATTGCGCCCAGGGTAAACGCGCGGGCGAGGTGCTTCTGAATCAGGAAGCCGAAGAGCACGATGGGCATCGCGGCTGCGACCGCGAGCGCCGCCTGCACGCCATAGACCCCGGTGTGATGGTGCAGATAGATCGGTACGGTAACGATCAGCTTGTCGCTCAGCGTGACCGTCAGCAGGAACTCGTTCCAGGTGAGGATGAAGATGAAGAGGCCGGTGACCGCGAGCCCGCCCCGGATCATCGGCACGGTGACGACGAGGTGTGCGCGCAGACGGCTCATGCCGTCCATCATGCCGGCCTCCTCGATGGCGGGCGGCACCTCGTCGATGAAGCTCTTCAGCATCCAGAAGGAGAACGGCACGCCGAAGGCAGCGTGGACCAGGATGATGCCGATGTGGGTGTCGCGCAGGCCCATCGAGGTGAAGAGGAAGAGCGCCGGGATTGCGAGCGTGATCGGCGGCACGGCGCGGACCGCGAGGATCCCGATGGCGAGCCGGTCGCTGCCCGCGCGGTAGCGTGAGAAGCCGATCGCCGCGAGCAGCCCGATCGCCAGCGCGAGCGCCGTGGTGCCGCCGGCGATGATGAAGGAGTCGAGAATGGCGCCGAGCCCGGTCCTCGGCGCGGTGACATAGCTCTCCTCGTAGCGCTGGAAGAGCGGCGCGTAGTTCCCGAGCGTCACGTCGCGCGGCACCCAGGGCGGCGGCACCGCCGCCCACTCGGCAAGCGGCTTGAGCGAGGTGGAGACCATCCAGAAGACGGGGAAGAGCGCGAAGGTCAGCGCCGCCGCGAGGCCGAGCGCATGGTGGGGCCGGAATCGGGCAGAGGTCATGGATGGACACCGGTGCGGCGGGGACTGGCGTGCCCTCAGCCTGCGCCGATCTCCTCGATGGCGTCGGGTGCTGCGCAAAGCGCATCGAGCGCGGCGCGGGCCTCCTGCGCCTCGCGCACGCTGACGGCGCGGAAGCGGAAGATGTCGCCGGGCCGCGCCTGACCGGGCTTCCAGAGCGAGCCGGTCGGCACGGTGTAGGGGTTGATGAAGCCGCCGAGGGTGAGGCCGTCCGGCCCGAGGACGATGGGCGTCTGGCCGCAGAGGTTGATCGAGCCGAGGCCATAGCCGTGCTCGATGATGTTGGAGGGGTGCGTGCCGTTCTCCGGCGACTTGTCGTAGGCGCGGCGGGTGAAGGTCCACTCCGGCCCTTCGAGGCGCACCCCCACCCGGTTGCTGTGGGCGGAGACGCGCCAGTCGTGCGTCAGGAAGCGGGCGTGGCCGGCCTCGTCGATCCAGTCCTCCCTGGGCCCCGGCACCGCCTCGACCGACCAGATCCGGTCATTGGGGAAGCGCGGCCGGGCGTGAACTGCGGCCCGGCGCCCCGGCGTGCCCTCACCGGGGCCGAGGGGCAGATGCTGCCCGGCCTTGAGCGGCTCTCCCCCGGCGCCTCCGATCTGCCCGAGGCGATAGGTGGAGCGTGAGCCCAGAAAGGGCGGCACGTCGATGCCGCCGGAGACCGCGAGATAGGCGCGCGCGCCCCGTGTTGCCGAACCCAGTGTCACGGTCTGGCCGGCGCGCACCGCGATGCTGGTCCAGCCCTCGAAGGGCGTGCCATCCAGCGCGGCGGGCATCTCGGCGCCACAAATCGCGACCACGCGGTCGTCGTGAAAGCGCAGGGTGGGGCCGATGAACTGGCATTCGAGCCCCGCGGCGCTGGCGTCGTTGCCCACCAGGCGGTTGGCGATGCGGAAGGACCAGCCGTCCATCGGGCCCGAGATCGGGTAGCCGGTGCTGACCACGCCGACACGGCCCGGATAGTCCTGGACCGTGGTCTCCAGGCCGGGCTTCAGCACCTCCATGACGGGCGTCGCGCTCAGTGCCTCTGCTCCGCGTCGAGCGTCGCCACCCAGGCCTCGTAGGCGGATAGGGAGAAGCGCTGATACTCGACGATGTTGAAGGGGTAGGTGCCTTCCGCCAGCTTCGCCTCGATGCGGTCGTATTCGCTGCGGTCAATGGGATCGAACTTGATGCGATCGCCGACGCGGAGCAGCGCGATGCCGCCGCCGAAGGCCGGGATGCGTCCCTCCGGGTCCAGCATCGGGAGCGGCGTGCGGCCGATCATGTTGAAGCCGCCGGGCGAGTGCAGGGTCTGGATCGCGCTCTGGCCGCCGGCGCAGACCACCGCGCCTTGGGGCGTCCACATGCGGGGCGGGTCGTACTTGGGCGCGTAGATGATGCAGCGCGGGTCGAGCGGGCGCATGAGCGGCAGGCCGGGATAGGCGCCGATGATGCCGATCCAGTACTCGGTCGCCGAATGGAGCGCAACCAGCTCGTCGAGGCCGGAGAGCCCGTTCTCCGCCACGATGAACTCGGGGTCGTAGGGCCGCTCCTTGATGGTGCGGTGGTACTCCTCCATGCAGGCGCGGGTCCAGGGGTCGAGGTAGAGGGTGGGCACGTGGACCAGCCGGCTTTCGATCTCGTCGGGAGTCCCCACCGCGTCGGCCAGCGCCAGCGCCTCGCGCACGAGGTCGTCGTAGGCGATGCGCTGCCAGTCGTACTCGATGAGCACGGAGTTGAAGCCCGGATTGGTCTCGATCACGCCGGGAATGCGGGCCTCGTCCACGGCCCTGGCGAAGCCGCGGGCCTGCAGGTTGAGCCGGAGCCCGCCGTCGTCGCCGAACTCGATCAGAACGAAGCGGTCGCCGTTGGGCGCGACCAAGGGTTCCTCATAGCGCATGCCGCGCATCATAGCGGACGATTCGCCGTTGGCGCGGGGCAGGGAGACGCGTCACCATGGGCGCGCAGCGCGAGCGCGCGGAATGGAGGCACTCGTATGGCGGAAGAGCCGTTGGCGCCTGAGACGGCGGAGCAGTGGCAATACCAGCTTCGCGTCGATCTGGCGGAGGATGCCGCTGAGGCGGCGCGCGCCGGCGGGGAGCATCCGGGGCTCGGGCCGCTGCGGGACATTCTCGCCGCCCACGATGCGCGACTGATCTGCCAATACGACGCCTTTGCCGGCTATTGCGCGGAGGCCGAGGAGCACGGCATCGAGCACTATCCCCTCTATGCCTGGACCAAGGCGGTGATCGCTGACCCGGCCAAGCAGGCGAAGTACCAAAAATCGTTCTCGATCCATGTCGCCGGCGCGGAGGTCTACGCCAAGGACAAGGCGGACGCCCTGGGGGACGCGCTCGCGCCGCTGGTGGGCGTCGGCGTGGTGACCCGGCTCGCCAAGCACGACACCAATCCGGCCAACAGCCCGCAGATGCCGGAGAAGTACCGCTCCGGATCGTAAAAGGACTCAGCCGCCGCCGGCGGCGAGCTTTTCGCGCAGGTAGGGGATCAGGCCGCCGGCCTGAAGCATGCCGCGCTCGGCGGTGGAATAGGGGGCGATGGCCAGCGCACCGCCCCGGCTCAGGTTGCGAACTTCGGCAGTATCCCACTCGATCTCGATCTCGTCCCAACGCTGGACGAGGCCGGTGATGCCGGGGCAGGCGATCTGGGGGAAGCCCTCGGCGATCTCTTCCCGCCAGTAGCCGGTGGCGAAGGAGTCCGCGATGACGGCGCGGATGCCCAGATGGCGCAGCCCGATCATCGGTGCGAAGTGGGGATGGCCGTATCCGAAATTCTCGGCGCCGACGACCACGTCGCCAGGCGCGACCTTCTCCGCGAAGCCGGGGTCGAAGCGGCGCATGGCGCAAGTGGCGAGCGCGTCGGGATCGGTGAGGCGGATGTTCTCGACGCCCACGATCTGGTCCACGTCGAAGTCCGCCTCCTCGAAGACGTAGGCGACGCGGCCACGCAGGGGAGTGAGGCTCACGGGCGAGTCTCCATACCTTCGGCGAGGTAGGGGCGGGGGTCGGCGATCCGCCCTTCCAGCGCCGATGCCGCCACCGCCGCTGCATTGCAGAGATAGATCTCGGAATCCGGGCTCCCCATGCGCCCGGTGACGTTGAGCGTGCCGGTGGAGACCGCACGCTGGCCGGCGGTCATGGTGGCGATCCGCCCGTAGCAGTAGTCGCACGACGACGAGGTGACGAAGGCGCCGGCCTCGATCAGCGTGGTCAGCAGGCCCTCGCGGGCGGCGTCGGCCATGATCGCCTGGCTCGTCGGCACGATGTGGAGCTGGAATCCCGGCGCGACGCGGCGGCCCTTGAGCACCGCCGCGGCGGCGCGCAGGTCCTCCAGCCGGCCGGAGGCGCAGGAGCCGAGATAGCCGGCCTGGACTTCGAGCCCGGCGTGGTCCGCGAGATCGGCGGTGGCGGCGGGGTTGGGCGGCACCACGACAATGGGCGCGAGATCGGTCAGGTCGACCTCGTGCAGCGCGGCGTAGGTGGCGTCCTCGTCGCTCGCCTGCGGCTCGAAGGGTTGGGCCACGTGGGCGCGTGCGTAGTCGAGGGCCAGCTGGTCCGGGTTGCAGATCGCGGTGAGCGCGCCGGTGAACATGGCGAGGCCAGTGATGGTCTGGCGCCCTTCCAGCGAAATGTCGCCCAGTGCCGGCCCGCCCAGCTCCAGCACCTGAAAGCGGCAGGAGCGGGGCCCGAGCACGCGCACCAGGTGGTGGAACACGTCGCGCGCCATGACGCCGGGGCTAAGCGTGCCGGTGAGGTTGACCCGCGTGGTCTCGGGCACGGTGAAGTCGATGCGCTCGCGGACGAAGGCCTCCAGCAGCTGCGTGTGGATGCCGATGGCGAGCGTGCCGAAGGCGCCGAGCTGCGCGATGTGGCCGTCGAAGTGGACGACGAAGCCGCCGGGTACCGCGTAGCCCGCTTCCGCCGCCACCTGATGGCCGATGCCTTCGCGCTCGTGCAGCCTGACGCCGTTCTCCGCGCACCAGGTGCGGGTGACGATGTGCAGTTCCTCCTCCTCGGGCGAGTTGGCTGGCACCATGTGGTCGATAAAGAGGGCGTAGCGTTCCGGCTCGGCGACGCGCTCGATGCCGAACTCCTCCTTCATCTGCTTGAAGATGAGGTCGAGGTAGCCGGGGAAGTCGTAGCCCAGCACGTAGTCGGGCTTGACCTCGACTTCCGCGCCGGCCGGCACTGGCGCGCCCGCCCGGCTCGCGCGCCCCATGATCTTTTCCGCGATCGTGTAGCCCATAACTCTCCGCCCGCGCCGCTCTGCCTCTCGGCCCGATGGTAGCACCATCGGCCGGGCGCCGCGCGGAACTGCGGCTGTCAGGGTTCGTTCAGGCGGAAGAGGAGCAGGAGCGTGCGCTGGAGGAAATGGAAGTTGTCGTCGGAGAGGATGTAGACGAGTGTTGCGCCGTCCGCATCGCGCGTGACCGCCAGGCCCTCGAAGTTGTCCACAGTGAGCGGCGGTGCGAAGCGGGCGAGAAGCTCGCCCTTCAGCACGGCGCCGCCTTCGATGGCGCCGGCGGGAATCCGCTCGAGCCGCGCCTTGAAGCCGCCGAGTAGCTTGAAATAGCGCGAAAGCACGAGCATGTCGCCGTTGGGCAGGGTGGCCGCATCGGTCGGCTTGAAGTCCCGCGCGGTGCGGTAGCCGAGGGGCTCGACGCCGCCCTCACCGACGACCCAGCCGGCGCGGGAGCCGCCGGCGCGCCCGAGGCTCTCCGCCAGCATCAGGATGCGGCCGTCGGCAGGCGGCGTGAGCGCCTCCAGCCCGCCGTTGCCGGGGGCGGCCGCGATACCCTTCGGCGTCTGGAAAGGCGCGGGGCGGCCCTGCAGCCCGCCGGTCTCCGCCGGGTAGCGCCAGACGCGGTGACGCTGCTCGAAGCTCACCAGCCAGTCGCCACCCGGCAGGCGCTCCAGTGCCTCGGCGTCGCGCCACTCACCCTGCAGCGGCCGGCCCTTCGTGTCGAGTAGCGGTCCCAGCGCGGCGTCCGCCAGGCCCACGAGGCGTCCGGCATCGTCCCGCACGATGCGGGCGGTAAACCAGTGGCCGCGGTCGGTGATGGCGGTGAGTTGCCCGTCGGACGTGACATCGAGGCCGGAGAGACCCCCGAATGCCGCCTCTTTGCTGCGCAGGTCCAACCCGCCAAGGAAGTGCAGGCGGCCTACGCGCTGCACCGTGCGGTCGGTGGGGTCGAGGGCGACCGGGCGCGCAGAGAGTGAGGTGGATGCCGCGAACGCATAGCCGCAGGCCAGCGCCAGCGCGCCGACCATGGCTGCTGCAATGAGGGTGCGCACCAGAGAGCGCCCGCCCATCATGCCGCAGCCGGCAATCGCCCGAGACGTGCGTCCGCCCGCCACACACCGACCACGACCGCCATGCCGAGGGAGGACCAGACCAGCATGGTCCACCACGCGGCGTCCCAACCGCCCAGGGCCTCGGTCACCGCAGCCAGCAGCGGCGGGCCGAGCACGGCGCCGAGCGCGGCTCCCTGCGCGACGAAACCGCCGGCCATCGCCACCTGCGCCTGGCTTGGCGCGTGGGCGATGCCGCCTTCGAAGCAGACGGCGGGCAGCGGGCCACCCGCCAAGGCGAAGCAGACGGCCAGCGGGATCTTGGCGCCGACAGGCGTGAAGGGCGCGAAGAGCGTCGCGGCGCACACGCCCATGCCTGTGAAGGTGAGGCCCAGCAGCAGCCAACGCGCGACGCCGCGCTGCAAGAGCCACGCACTGGTTACGGAGCCCACAGTGGTGGCGAGGACGAAGAGCGCGGTGAAGAGCGCGGCAGCCTCGACCGAGCGGCCTTGCGTCTCGATCAGGAAGGTGGGCAGCCACGCCATCAGCGCCTGCCACTGCACGGCGAATATCGCGAAGGCAACGCCGAAAAGCCACGGTCCCGGCCGCGCCAGAGTCGCGCGCACGCCGGCGCGGTCGAACGTGCTGACCGCCGCCGGCATCTGCCAGCGCCCCGGCGCCGCGACCCAAGCGAAAGTCACGAGGAAGAGCAAGATAAGCCCGGTATTGATGAACCAGAGACCGCGCCAGCCGACCGTCTCCAGCAGCACCGTCGCGATCACCAGCGAGAGCGCGATGCCGACCGGCATGTAGGTGCCCCAGACGCCGAGGACGAAGCGGCGCACGCCGGGATCGGTCGCGGCGACGAGCATCTTGGGCCCGGCGACCGTGAGGGTGGCGAAGCCGAAGCCTTCGACGACGCGGGCCGCGAGCAGTTGCGCCCCGTTCTCCGCGAAGCCGCCGGCGAGGCTCGCGCAGGCCATCACGGCGCCGCCCACGAAGACCATGCGCCCGATGCCCGCCCGGTCGACTATCACCCCGCCGGCAACGCCCAGGACCGCGCCGAGGCCGTAGAAGGATGACGCGATCAGCCCCGCGATGACGCGGGGCAGGGCGAGCTCCGCCTCCAGCATCGGCAGCGCGGGCGGCACCTTGCCGACCTGCATGCCCACCATGTAGCCGGCCGTGAAGGCGAGGGCCACGATGTCCCAACGGGTGCGGGCGGGGGACACGATCAGCGCCGCCGCCGCGGCCTTCCGCGCCGCCCGCCGTCATGGCCCCGCGACGACTCCCAGGCCTCGCCGTTCACGGCAGAGAGCGAGAAGACGAGGCCGCCGGCCACGGGATCGGCCTCGCGGAGCGTCACGGTCACCGAATCGCCCAGTCGCAGCACGCGGCCGTCGACCGCGAGCGAGTGCCGGCGGGAGTCGAAACGCGGACGGGCGGCGCCGAGGGTCGCGCCAGGCACCAGGCCCTCGGCGCCGGTCTCGTCGAGGGCGACGAAGATGCCGAATCGCGTCACGCCCGCGATGCGGCCGGAGAACTCGGCGTCCACGCGATCGGCCAGATAGGCGGCGCAATAGCGATCCCCGGCATCGCGCTCGGCGGCCTGCGCGTGCCGCTCGGTGGAGGAAATGTGCGTGCCGATGCGCTCCAGCGCCTCCGGTTCGGTGCGGCCATGCCCGCCCGACCCGAGGTCATGAGCGTCGATCAGGGCGCGATGCACCAGCAGGTCGGCATAGCGGCGGATGGGCGAAGTGAAGTGGGCATAGCGCACGAGGCCGAGCCCGTAGTGGCCGATGTTGCGCGGGCTGTAGGCGGCCTGCGCCTGGGCGCGCAGGATCATCAGGCTGGCGATGCCGGCATCGCGCGGGTTCTCGAGCAGGGCGAGGAAGCGATTGAAGGCGTCGGGACGGATGGCCCCGCCGCGCGGCAGAGCGATCCCGCGGCTACGGAGGAACTCGCGCAGCACGTCCAGCTTCGCGGTATCGGGCCGGTCGTGGACGCGGTACACGCAGGGCATGCGCTTGGCTTCGAGGGCGCTGGCGGCGGCGACGTTGGCCGCGATCATCAGCTCCTCGATCAGGCGGTGGCTGTCGTGGCGGCGGGCGAAGCCGATGCGGGCGACCGTGCCGTCCTCTGCCAGCGTGATCTCACGCTCCGGCAGCTCCAGGTCGAGCGCGCCGCGCCGGTCGCGCGCTGCCTTGAGCGCGCCGTAGACGCCGTAGAGCGCGGCGATCGAGGCACGAACCGGCGCCGCCAGGCCCTCGCCGTCGCGCTCGGCGGCGGCCTGAACCTCGTCGTAGGTGAGCCGGGCGGCTGAGCGCATGAGCGCGCGCTCGAAGCGCCAGTCGCGTAGTTCGCCCTCGGCGTCGATGCGGAGGTGCGCGGCGAGGCAGGCGCGGTCGACATCCGGCTTCAGCGAGCAGAGCTCGGCGGAGAGCGCCTCCGGCAGCATCGGCACCACGCGATCGGGGAAGTAGGTGGAGTTGCCGCGCTCCTGCGCCGCCTTGTCGAGGGCGCTGCCGGGCCGCACGTAGTGGGCCACGTCGGCGATGGCGACGAGAGCGCGCCAGCCGCCATTGTTGTCGGGCGATGGATCGGGCTCGGCCCAGACCGCGTCGTCGAAATCGCGGGCGTCCGCGCCGTCGATGGTCACGAGAGGCAGCGTCCGCAGGTCGGCGCGTCCGTCGAGGCCCGGCGGCGTTGCACGCTCCGCCTCCGCCAGCGCCGCGTCGGAGAAGCGGAACGGTAGGTCGTGGGCGTGGATCGCGGCGAGGCTGATCGCGCCGGGCGAGTCCGCGTCGCCCAGCCGCTCGATTACTTTGGCGTCGGCCAGCCCGAGGCGGCTGCCGGGCTCGGTCTCGCCCACCACCAGCTCGCCCGTGCGGGCGCCGGCTGTCTGCTCCGCCGGCACCGCGAGGCTGCGGCGGGCGCGGCGCTCGGCCGGCGCGATCACGCCCCCGCCGCTACCGGTGGCGCGGAAGACCCCGACCACCCGGCGGGGGCCGGCATCGAGCACGCGCATGGGCCGCGCCAGGTAGCCGCCATCGGGCGCGGGCCTGAGCCGCGCAAGCACGCGATCGCCTTCCCCCGGCTCGGGCACGCCGCGGGGGGCGGGGTCGAGGGTGATCCGCGGGGGCGGATCGTCTTCGTCCCAGCGCGTCGGACGAGCCGTGAGCGCGCCGTCCTGGTCGAGCCCGTCGACCTCCAGCACCGTGACCGACGGCAGGGTGCCGGCGGGGCGCCGCCGCGTGCGGCGGGCGTCGATTGCGCCCTCCGCCTCCAGCGCGCGCACGAGATCCTTCAGCGCGGCGCGGTCGTTGCCGCGGATGTTGAAGGCGCGGGCAATCTCACGCATTCCCGTCTTGCCCGGACTCTCCCGAACAAAGCGCAGAACCTCGTCCCTGGTCGGAAAGGGAGCCGGCTTGCTCGTCAAGAGCGCCGCGCGCCGCTAGGGCGCGCCGTCGGCCGGCGCGTCCGCTTGTCGGCGCGAGCCGCGCTTGGCCTTCGACCGCGCCGTGCCGGTCTTGGCCGTTGCGGACTTGCGCCCGCGCCCGGCACTCTTCTTCTTGGCGCCGCCCTTGGCCGCCTTGGCGGCGAGCAGCTTGACCGCCTCATCCAAGGTGAGATCGTCGTCGGACGCGCCTTTGGGCAGCGAGGCCCGCAGCCTCCCATGCTGGACGTAGGGCCCGTAGCGGCCTGTGTGGAGCGTTACAGCCTGGCCGCCGTCGGGATGGGCGCCGAGCTCGCGGAGCAGACGCGCGCCGCCCTTCTTCTCGGCGATCAGGACCACGGCACGGTTCAGGCCCACGTCCAGCACGTTCTCGCCGCGCGGCAGCGAGCGATAGGCGCCATCGTGCTTGACGTAGGCGCCGAAGCGGCCGATGCCGGCGGTGACCGGCTTGCCGGTTTCGGGATGAGCGCCGATCTCGCGCGGGAGCGAGAGCAGACCGAGCGCCGTCTGGAGATCGACCAGGTCGGGCGCGAGGTCCTGGGGCAGGGAGACCCGCTTGGGCTTCTCCTTGGTGGTGCCGTCCACGCCGCGCTCGACGTAGAGGCCGTAGGGACCGCGCTTCAGCAGGATCGGCAGCCCGCTCTCGGGGTCGTTCCCCAGCGCGCGGGGCTCCGCCGCATCGCCGCCGTTGTCGGCGAGCGGGCGCGTGTACTTGCACTCGGGATAGTTGGCGCAGCCGACGAAGGGGCCGTAGCGCCCGAGCTTGAGCCCGAGCCGTCCGTCCGCGCAGGAGGGGCAGCGGCGGTCCTCGCCGCCGTCCTCGGCGGGGAAGAGGTGCAGGCCGAGGGTCTCGTCGAGGGCGTCGAGCACATGCTTGACCCGGAGCCCCTTGGTCTCCTCGACCGCGCCCGCGAAGTCCCGCCAGAAATCGCTCAGCACCGCCCGCCAGTCGATCTCGCCGGCGGAGATGGTATCGAGCTGGCCTTCGAGCGAGGCGGTGAAATCGTACTCGACGTAGCGGCTGAAGAAGTTTTCGAGGAACACGGTGACGATGCGCCCGCGGTCCTCCGGCACGAAGCGGCGCTTCTCCAGGCGTACGTAGTTGCGGTCCTGCAGCACCGAGATGATCGAGGCGTAGGTGGAGGGGCGGCCGATGCCGAGCTCCTCCAGTCGCCTGACCAGGCTCGCTTCGGAGAAACGCGGCGGCGGCTCGGTCACGTGCTTGTTCGGGGTGACGCCGGCGACCGCCATCGCCTCGCCCACGGTGACCGCCGGCAGCCTGCGCTCGCCGTCCGCGTCGTCGCCGTTGTCGCGCCGGGCGTCGTCGCGGCCCTCCTGATAGACGCGCAAGAAGCCGTCGAAGGCGATCGTCTGGCCAGTAGCGCGGAGGCCAGTGCGGCCGTCGTCGGAGGCGATATCCACGCTCACCCGGTCGATCTCGGCGCTTGCCATCTGGCTCGCGAGCGCGCGCTTCCAGATCAGCTCGTAGAGCCGCGCCTGATCCTTCTTGAGAACGGCCGAGAGCGACTGAGGCGTGCGGGCGAGATCGGTGGGGCGGATCGCCTCGTGGGCCTCCTGTGCGTTCTTCGCCTTGGTGCGGTAACGGCGGGGCTTCTCGGGCACGTAGTTGGAGCCGTAGCGTTGCCCGATCACGTCGCGTGCCTGGCGCAGCGCTTGTTCGGCGATCTGCACGCCGTCGGTCCGCATGTAGGTGATGAGGCCCACCTGCTCGCCGCCTACGGCGATGCCCTCGTAGAGCTGCTGGGCCACCTGCATGGTGCGACGCGCGGCGAAGCCGAGCTTGCGCGAGGCCTCCTGCTGCAGGGTGGAGGTGGTGAAGGGGGGCGCCGGATTGCGCTTGACCCGCTTGGGCTCGACGGCAGCGATGCAGTAGCGCCCGGCGCGGACGAGTTTGGCTGCCTGTTCGGCCGCAGCCTGGTCGCCGAGCGCATACTTGCCGAGCTTCTCGCCGTCGAGGGCAGCGAGGCGGGCCACCATGCGCTCGCCCCTGGGCGTGTCGAGATCGACCTCGATCGACCAGTACTCGCGCGGCTTGAAGGCTTCGATCTCGAGCTCGCGCGCGCATATCAGGCGGAGCGCGACCGATTGCACGCGGCCGGCCGAGCGCGAGCCGGGGAGCTTGCGCCAGAGCACCGGCGAGAGCGTGAAGCCCACCAGATAGTCGAGCGCGCGGCGCGCCCTGTAGGCGTCGATCAGGTTGTCGTCGAGGTCGCGGGGGGCGGCCATGGCGTCGAGCACGGCGGACTTGGTGACCTCGGTGAAGACCACGCGCTTGACCGCAACGCCGTCCAGCAGCCCGCGCCGGCCGAGCTCGTCGCGCACGTGCCAGGAGATCGCCTCGCCCTCGCGGTCGGGGTCGGTGGCGAGATAGAGATGGTTCGCGCCTCGGAGCGCCTTGCGGATGGCGCCGATGTGCTTCTCGGCACCGTCGGCGACGGTCCAGTCCATGGCGAAGGCATCGTCCGGCCGCACCGAGCCGTCCTTGGGCAGGAGGTCGCGCACGTGGCCGTAGGAGGCCACGACCTTGTAGTCGGGCCCCAGGTACCTGCCGATGGTGGACGCCTTGGTGGGCGATTCAACGACGACGACGTTCATCCTGAAACGATTGTTGGTAGCGTCATCGGGCGGCGCTACGCCGCCGGCCGGGAAAGTGAAACGCGGTTGCCGGGCTGCCGCTCCAGGCGCCCCGCCAACTCAAGCTCAAGCAAAATGGTTGCCACCATCGCGGGAGTCAACCGGCTCTGCCTGACCAGCATGTCCACCGGGACCGGGCTCGGGCCGAGCAATGCGATGACGGACTCGCGTGCGTCGGCGGGTGTGTCGTCGTCCTCGGGCGGGCCGGGAGCGGTGTCGGACGGCCAGCGCTGCCGGGGTTCGCTGAGCGCCTGGCGGCCGCCTTCGGCGAGCGCTTCGAGTACGTGGTCGGCGTTCTCCACCAGCGTGGCTCCCTGGCGAATCAAGCGGTTAGGACCGCTGGCGCGGGGGTCGAGGGGCGAGCCAGGCACCGCCATCACTTCGCGGCCCTGTTCCAGCGCGAGCCGCGCCGTGATCAGCGAGCCGGAACGCGCCGCGCCCTCGACGATCACGACGCCGCGGGAGAGCCCGGCGATGATGCGGTTGCGGCGCGGGAAGTGGCGCCCCATCGGCACGGTGCCGAGCGGCACCTCCGCGATGACCGTACCCTCCGCCACGAGCCGCTCGAAGAGCGACCGGTTCTCCTTGGGATAGAGCACATCGACCCCGCCGCCCATGACCGCCACCGTGCCGGTCGGAAGCGCGCCGGCGTGGGCGTTGGCGTCGATGCCTCGCGCCATGCCGGAGACCACGGTGAGCCCGGCCGTGCCGAGGTCCGTCGCCAGCCGCTCGGCGAAGTGAAGCCCGTTCGCAGACGCGTTGCGCGCGCCGACCACGGCGACGCAGTCGCTCTTGAGCAGGTCCAGGCGCCCACGCAGGGCGATGACCGGAGGCGGATCGTCGATGGCGGCGAGCGCCAGCGGATAGGCGGGCTCGCCCACGGCGATCAGGTGCCCGCCGAGCCGGTCCAGCGCCTCGATCTCGCGCTCGGCCGTGGCGCGCGCGCAGACCTTGATGGGGCGCCGGCGGCCGCCGCGGCGCGCGAGCGCAGGCAGCGCGTCGAGCACGGCGGCGGGGGAGCCGAAGCGCTCCAGCAGAGCGAAGAAGGTGATCGGGCCGACATTCTCGCTGCGGGCGAGGCGCAGCCAGTCGAGCCGCTCGGTGTCGGTCAGCGCGCGGGGCTCGTTGGAGAGGGAAACGTTCATTGGTCCGCCTTGGGATCGGCTTCGGGTGGGGCGGGGGTGCTCCGGCCAATACGGGGCTCGCGGCCCCGCGCGAGGCGCACGATGTTCGCCCCGTGACGCAGCGTCACGATGACCGCGAGGAAGCCGGCGAGCCACGAGATCTGCGGCATGTCGAAGAGGATCGCGAAGCCTGGCGACGCGCAAATCGCGATCAAGGCGGCGAGGGAGGAATACCGGAAGAGACCGGCGACGGCGAGCCAGAGACCGCAGGCGACGAGCCCCACGGGCCACGCGATGGCGAGCAGGACGCCCAAGGTCGTGGCCACGCCCTTGCCGCCCTTGAAGAGCAGCCAGACCGGCGCGATGTGGCCCACGACCACGCAGCCGGCGGCGATCACCGCCATGTCGGGGCCGAAGCGCTGGGCGATGACCACGGCAACGGCGCCCTTGCCGCCGTCTAGCAGCAGGGTGAGCGCGGCTGCTGCCTTGTTGCCGGTGCGCAGCACGTTGGTCGCCCCGATGTTGCCGGAGCCGATGCGCCGCAGGTCGCCGAGCTTGAAGAGGCGCGCCACGATCAGCCCCATAGGGAGCGCGCCGATCAGATAGGCGATGACCCCGCCAGCGTAGAACGGCCAGGTGAAGGCGAAGTTGCCGAGCGGATCGGGCACCGCGATCGGCCGGACTAGGGCCGCATGATCATGCGGCCAAAGAAGTTGCGGCTCTCCATCAACGCGTGGGCCGCCGGCGCCTCGCTCAAGGCGAAGACCTGATGGATCACCGGCTTGAGGTGGCCCTCCGCCATCAGCCCGAGCACGCGCTCGACATGGGCCTTGGTCGAGCGCCCGCAGCCGTGCACCGCAATGTGCTTGCGGAAGAACTCGATGAAGTCGATCTCCACCCGCTCGCCGCCGTGGGCGCCGATGGTGGCGAGCCGGGCGCCGGGCGCGAGCGCGTCGATGGCGCCCACCAGGATCGCGCCGCCGGTCATCTCCAGCGCCGCATCGACGCCGCGGCCATCGGTAAGCCGGCGGGCAGCGTTGCCGATGTCCTCGCGGGTGTAGTCGATGGCCGCGTCGGCGCCCAGCGCGCGGGCCTTCTCCAGCTTCTCCTCGGAGCCTGCGGCGGCGATCACGCGTGCGCCCGCGAGCTTCGCGATCTGCACCGCGGCGGAGCCCACGCCGCCGCCTGCCGCGGTGATCAGCACCGTCTCGCCGGTGCGGAGGGCGATCTCCTCGATCAGCGCCTCCCAGGCAGTAGCGAAGGGAATCTGGCCGGCCACCGCGTCTTCGTAGGAGAGCGAATCGGGGATGCGGACGACGTGGTCGTGGCGCACGCGCACATATTCCGCGTAGCCGCCCCAATGGGTGACGCCTAGCACGCCTGCGTTCAGGCATAGGTTCTCGCGACCGTCGCGGCAGTCGCCGCAGGCGCCGCAGCTCAGCATGAAGTGCGGCGCGACCCGATCGCCCTCGCTGAACCCCGTCACCCCGGCGCCCACATCCGCGACCGCGCCTGCCGCGTCCACGCCCATCACGTGCGGCATGGGGCTTTCCACGCCGAAGAGCCCCTTGCGCAGGTCGGTGTCGCAGTGGTTCACGCCGGAGACATGGACCTTGATGAGGAGCTCGCCAGGGCCCGCCGCAGGTGTCTGCACGTCCTCGTAGACGATCGTGTCGAAGGCCTCGCCGTAGCCGTGGATCACCGCAGCCTTCATCCTCTCCCTCCCGCAACCCGCACCCTGGCGCGCCCGTCCGCCGAGGCCGCCACCAGGGCCGCAGCCCGGTGGACACTCGTATGCCGGAGCGCCAGCCGGTCAAGATCGTCGGCGTAGCCGCCGCCCACCACGCAGGCGGTCGGCACATCGGCCTCGCGGCAGGTCTCGATCACGTAGCGGTCACGCCTAGCGAGCCCGCCGTCGCCAAGGGCGAGCCGGCCGAGCTTGTCCTCCATATGGGGATCGACGCCGGCATTGTAGAACACGATGTCCGGCCGATGGTCCGCGAGCAGCGCCGGCAGGTGGGTCGCCAGCACGGAGTGATAGACGTCGTCGCCGGTGCCGGGCGGGACACCGATATCGAGATCGCTTGTCTCCTTTGAGGGAGGATAGTTGGCCTCGCAGTGGAGCGAGAAGGTGAAGACCTCTGGCTGGTCACGAAAGATCGCGGCGGTGCCATCACCCTGATGGACGTCGAGATCGACCACCAGGGCCCGTTCAATCAGCCCCTCGCTGCGCAGCACGCGGATGGCGACGGCGACATCGTTGAAGAGGCAGAAGCCTGCACCGTGATCGGCGAAGGCGTGGTGGCTGCCACCCGCCGTGTTGCAGGCGAGCCCGTGCTCAAGCGCGAGACGGCCGGTGAGCACCGTCCCGCCCACGGCGGCGCGGCCGCGGCGCACCAGGGCGTCGGAGAGCGGCAACCCGAGCCGGCGGACGGCGCGACGGTCGAGCGCGAGCGTCAGCACCGTGTCGACGTAGACCTCATCATGGGCGAGCGTCAGCCACTCTCGCGACGCGGGCGTGGGCTCGACGAGGCTCGCCTGAGGAATCACGCCGTCCTCCAGCAGCACGTCCTTGATCCGGCCGAACTTCCCGATGGGGAAGCGATGGCCGGGCGGCAGCGGAACCGTGTAATCGGGGTGAAAGACGACCGGAAGGGTCACAGGCACCGGATGCAGGGCTAAAGGATCGACAACACGCTCTCGGGCGGCCGGCCGAGGGCCGCGCGGGCGCCGTTCACGACGATGGGCCGCTCGATGACGATGGGATTGGCCACCATGAGGTCGATCAGCGCGCGGCGGGAGAGAGCTTCGTCGGCCATGCCGGCTTCGCGGTAGGCGGCCTCCTTCGTTCGCATCAGCGCGCGTGGCTCGATCCCGAGCTTGGCGAGCACGGCACCCAACTCGTCGGCCGAGGGCGGTGTCTTCAGATACTCCACGATTTCCGGCTCGATGCCCCGGTCCTGCAACAACTGCAATGTTTGACGGGACTTGGAGCAGCGCGGGTTGTGGTAAATAGTCACCGCCATGTCGTCCCTCCCGGTGCATCGCAGGGCGGCGGCACTCTGGCACGCGCTCACGCGGGGTGTCCAGAGGCCGGCCCCATGCGCCTCGCGCGCACGTATCGTGAGGGCCGCGGCGCTGCTGCTGGCGACCCTGTGGCTCGCCGCGAGCGCGCCGGCGTTTGCCCAGGAAAGTGCGCCCGCCGCCGACGCGGCCGACGCTCAAGCCCTCGAAAGCCTGGTCGAGACCCTCGAATCGCCGGAGCAGCGCGAGCGCTTCATCGCGAACCTCAAGGCCGCGCTGGAGGCCCAGCAGGCGACGGAGGCGAGCGAGAATGCCGAGGGTGCGTCCGCCATGCGCGCGATCTCGGACGGCGTCGCCGTCCTCGGCAAGCACATCGTCGCGCTCGCGCGGGAAATCGCCGGCATCCCCGACGCCATCGCCTGGCTGGTCGAGCATTGGGGCGAGCCGAGCGAGCGCGACGCCTGGCTGATCTCCTTCGGCAAGCTGGCCGCCGTCATGGCCGGTGGGATCATCGGCGGCTTGATCGCCTTCTACGCGCTCACCGCGCTCAGGCGCCGGGTGGAGCGGCGGGAGGCACCCTCCCTCTGGCTCCGGCCGGTGCTGCTGCTTTATCACGCCGTGCTTGGGGCGGCACCCAACCTGATCGCGGCCGGTGTGGCCTACGGCGTGCTGACCGTGATATCGCCGGTCGACTCGGTTCGGGTGATCGCGCTCGCAATCATCAATGCGCATCTCATCGTGACCGTGGTCAAAGTGGCAGGCACCCTGGTGCTGGCGCCTTACGCGCCGCAGCTTCGCCTCGCCCCGATCACCGACGAGAACGCCGCCTATTGCTCGGTCTGGTGGCGGCGCCTGGTAAACATCGGGGCCTACGGCTACGTCTTCTGCCAGGCGGCGCTGCTGCTCGGCCTGCCAGAGAGCGGTCACGATGCGCTGATCCGCCTGCTCGGCATCCTCCTGGTCGGGCTCCTCATCACCTTCATCCTGCAGAATCGCCTGGCGTTCGCGCGCTGGCTGCACGAGACCGGGCGGACCAGCGGCACGCGGGCGCACCTCAGGGTCTTCGCGTTCCTGGGAAAGCTCGCGGATTTCTGGCACATCCCGGCGATCCTCTACGTCGTCGCCGGCGGTCTGCTGGCTGCGGCGGAGGGGCTGGATGGCTTCCTCTTCCTGATCAAGGGGAGCGCGCTCACTCTCTTGATCGCCTGGGCCACGGGCTTCGGCTTCGCAGGCGTCCGGCGCGGCTTCGAGCGAGGCTTTCGCATCCGTGCCGAGCTGCACGAGCGCTATCCGGGACTACAGGCACGGGTCAACCGCTACCTGCCGGTGGCACGCCGGGCGGCGCAGGCGGTGATCCTGCTGCTGGGGATCTGCCTCATCCTCGAAGCGTGGAACGCCGACATATTCACCTGGCTCGCGAGCGAAATCGGCCGCGCCGTGATCGCGACGATCGCCTCGATCGTCGCCATCGCCCTCATTGCGACGATCGTGCTCGAAGTGGCGACCACCCTCGTCGACCGCTACCTCACCCAGGTCGACGAGAAGGGCGAGCTGGTAGAGCGGAGCCAGCGTGCCCGCACCCTGCTGCCGCTCGCGCGCAACGCGCTCCGCGTCGTCGTCGGCGTGATCGCGGCGCTGATGATCCTCTCGGAGATCGGCCTGGATATCGCGCCTGTGCTGGCGGGCGTGGGCGTCGCCGGCCTCGCTATCGGCTTCGGCGCGCAGACCCTGGTGAAGGACATCATCACCGGGCTCTTCATCCTGCTGGAGGACAGTGTCGCCGTGGGCGACGTGGTGACCGCAGGCGGCCATACCGGCACGGTGGAGGCGATCACGATCCGCACCATCCGGCTGCGCGACCTGCAGGGCCACGTGCACACCGTGCCGTTCAGCGGTGTCGACACGATCTCCAACATGACCAAGGAGTTCTCCTACTACCTGATCGACATGGGTGTGGCTTACCGCGAGGACTACGACGAGGTGGTGGAAGTCATGCGCGAGGTGGGCGCGGAGCTGCAGCAGGACCCGGAGATCGGCCCCAACATGCTGGAGCCGCTGGAGATCATGGGCCTCAACAGCTTCGGCGATTCGGCCGTTATCGTGCGCGCCAGACTCAAGACCAAGCCGCTCACGCAGTGGGCGACCGGGCGGGAATACAACCGCAGGCTCAAGGCGGCGTTCGACGAACGAGGGATCGAGATTCCCTTCCCCCACACGCAGATCTACTTCGGGGAGGACAAGCAGGGCCGCGCGCCGGCCGCCCGGGTGGTGATCGAAGACGCGCGGGCGGACGCGGACGCGCCAGCCGCCGCCTCTTCCAGCGAAGAGGAGGAGAGGGAGAATCGGACCAAGCGGCGCGAGCGCACGCCGCGCGGGGGGACCGGCGACGTACCGGAAGACGCAGGCAGCTCGGGCGACGACGCGCCAGGTTAGGCGCCGTTACAGCACGAGGAAGGAGGTTCGGAAGCATGAGCAAAACACGCGTCAAGATTGACCCGGATGATCCGCGCAGCCTTCCTCCGGGGCGGGTCGATCGTGCGGTGCTGGATGCGACGAACGAGGAGGACATCGCGCAGCAGGCGCGCGAAGACGACGCCGAGGCGTTGCAGGACAAAGCGCGCTCCGCTCCACCTTCTCACAAGGCCAAGCGTCATTAGGCCAAGCCAGAGTCGCGCTGGACGTTAGCTCCGCACGATCCTTCAACAGTTCAAACAGAGGCGTGATCCGCGCTCCGGGCGCGTTGACTTGGGCGGGCCGCAGCCGCATCGTGCGCCGCGCATTCAACCGGGCGCGGTGGACGAGTCCGCGCCCTGGAAGGGGGCTCCATGAAAGCGTCCGATCTGATGGTCAAATGCCTCGAAACCGAGGGCGTGACCCACATCTTCGGGATTCCGGGCGAAGAAAACGCCGACGTGATGATGTCGCTGATGGACAGCGACATCGATTTCGTCCTCTGCCGGCACGAGCAGGCGGCGGCCTTCATGGCGGACGTCTACGGCCGGCTCACGGGGAAGGCCGGTGTCTGCCTCGGCACCTTGGGGCCTGGCGCGACCAACCTTGTCACCGGCGTGGCCGACGCCAACATGGACCGCGCGCCGCTGGTCTGCCTCATCGGCCAGGCCGGCACCCAGCGCCTCCACAAGGAGAGCCACCAGAACATGGATTCGGTCTCCATGTTCCGCCCCATCACCAAGTGGGCGCAGACGGTGCACCAGCCGGACAACATCCCCGAGATCGTGCGCAAGGCCTTCAAGGTCGCGGAAGCCGAGAAGCCGGGCGCGGTGCTGATCGAGCTGCCGGAGGACATCGCGGAGCACGAGGCGAGCGGTGCGCCGATCGCCCCGATCAAGACCCGGCGCCCCGGTGCCGACTACAAGGCGGTGGCACGGTCGGTGGATGCGATCATGGGTGCCAAGAACCCGCTGATCCTCGCCGGCAACGGCGCCATCCGCAAGCGGGCGTCGACGCAGCTCAGGCGCCTCGCCGATCTCACCGGCATCGGCGTGGTCAACACCTTCATGGGCAAGGGGGCCGTGCCGAGGGGCGACGAGCACTGCCTCTTCACCGTGGGCCTGCAGGGCAAGGACCACATCATCGCGGCGCTGCGCGAGGCCGACGTGATCGTCTCCGTCGGCTACGATCTGGTGGAGTACTCACCGGCCTTCTGGAACCGCGGCACGGAAAAGACCATCGTCCATATCGACTTCTGGCCGGCCGAGGTGGACGGCGACTACCAGGTGGAGGTCGATGTCGCCGGCGACATTGCCGATGCGCTCTGGCAGATCAACGAAGAGATCGAGCGGCGCAGCGCCGACGGCGGCGCGAACCTGCCGCTGTTCGATATCGGCGAGCGCCAGGCGCTGCGCCACACCATCCACGACGACCTCACCGCCGAGCGGGGCAGCAGCCACTTCCCCATGCGCCCACAGAAGGTGCTCTACGACGTGCGCAACGTCATGGGGCCGGAGGACGTGCTGCTCTCCGACGTGGGCGCGCACAAGATGTGGATCGCCCGCTACTACCAGTGCGACGAGGCGAACACCTGCCTCATCTCCAACGGCTTCTGCACCATGGGCTTCGCCTTCCCCGGCTCGCTCGGGGCGAAGATCGCCATTCCCGAGCGGCGCATCCTCTCGATCAACGGCGATGCCGGGTTCTTCATGAACGCGCAGGACATGGAGACTGCGGTCAGGCGCAAGCTCAACGTCGTCGCCATGATCTGGATGGACGGCGCCTACGGGCTGATCGAGTGGAAGCAGCGCAACGCCTTCGACGGCCGGCACTTCGACCTCTCGTTCACCAACCCGGACCTCCAGCTCTGGGCCGAGTCCTACGGCGCCTGGGGGCGCACCATCGAAAAGGCCGATGAGCTCGTGCCCGCGCTGGAGGAGGCCTTCAGGCAGCCGGGGCCGGCGGTGATCGGCGTGCCCATCGACTACGGCGAGAACATGAAGCTGTCCGCGCGCCTCGGGAAGATCGAATACCCGATCTGATCCCTTGTTCAGCGTGCTAGCGCGTTGACTTGAGGGGCCTCTGAACGGATAGTGCGCGCTTTCCAAATCTTGGGAGGCGCTGCCGTGTCCACCTCATTGATGGCCAACTATGGCCGTTTCGACCTCACCTTTGAGCGGGGCGAGGGATCGTACCTCTACACGGCCGACGGCGCGCGCTACCTGGATTTCGGCTGCGGCATCGGCGTGACCAGCCTGGGCCACGCGCATCCGCACGTGGTCGCCGCGCTGGAGGGGCAGGCCAAAGAACTCTGGCACGTCTCCAACCTCTACCACATTCCGCCGCAGGCGCGTCTCGCCGAGCGGCTCACCGCCGCGTCTTTCGCCGACCGAGTGCTGTTCTGCAATTCCGGGGCCGAGGCGATGGAGTGCGCGATCAAGCTCGCGCGCATCTACCAGACCAGCCGCGGCGCGCCCGAGCGCTACCGCGTGGTCACCTTCCGCAACGCCTTCCACGGGCGGACGCTCGCGACCATCGCGGCGGGCGCGCAGGCCAAGCACCTCAAGGGATTCGAGCCTGCCGTGGATGCCTTCGACCAGGTGGACCTGAACGACCTCGATGCGACCCGCGCTGCGATCGGCGACGAGACCGCAGCGCTGCTGGTCGAGCCGATCCAGGGTGAGGGCGGCGTTCATCCGGCGACCGACGCGTTCCTGCAGGGCTTGCGCGCGCTCGCGGACGAAGCGGGCCTGGTGCTCATCTTCGACGAGGTGCAGTGCGGCGTGGGCCGCACCGGCCGGCTCTTCGCCCACGAGTGGGCGGGCGTGACGCCCGACATCATGGGTGTCGCCAAGGCGCTGGGGAACGGCTTCCCGATGGGTGCCTGCCTCGCGCGGGAGGAGGTCGCGGCGGCGATGGTCCCCGGCAGCCACGGCACCACCTTCGGCGGCAACCCGATGGCGTGCGCGGTGGGCAATGCCGTGCTCGACGTGGTGCTCGCCGACGGGTTCCTCGACACCGTGCAGAAGAACGCCGCGCTGCTGGCGGAGCGGCTGACCGCGCTTGCCGGTAACAAGAGTGTCTACACCGGCGTGCGCGGACGCGGCATGATGCTGGGCCTGGAGTGCGTCGTGCCCAACATGGAGCTTCTCGGCGCGCTGCGCGAGAACAAGGTGCTGGCGCTGCCTGCCGACAGCAACGTGCTCCGCATGCTGCCCCCGCTCAACATCGGCGAGGCCGAGATCGACGAGGCCTGCGACGCGCTGGAGCGGGCCCTGGCCCAGGTGAGGTCGTGACGCAGCCGCGCCACTTTCTCGACTTCGACGGGATCGACGCCGCCACGCTGCGCGCGACCATCGACCGCGCACGCACGCTCAAGGGGCGGAACGACGCCGCGCCGCTCGCCGGCAGGACCCTCGCCGCGATCTTCGAGAGCCCGTCGACTCGCACGCGGGTCTCGTTCGAGGTCGCCATGGACGAACTCGGCGGCAAGACCATCACAATGACCGCGTCTGACATGCAGCTCGGGCGCGGCGAGACCATCGAGGACACCGCGCGCGTGCTCTCGCGCTATGTCGATGCGATCGCGCTGCGCACGAGCTCCCACGAGACCCTGCTGGCGCTCGCCGACGGCGCGAGCGTGCCGGTGATCAACGCACTCTCCGACCGCAGCCACCCCTGCCAGCTGGTGGCCGACGTGATGACCTACGAGGAGCACCGGGGCCCCATCGCAGGCCGCACCGTCGCCTGGTTGGGCGACGGCAACAACATGGCCGCGACCTGGGTACAGACCGCCGCGCACTGTGGCTTCAGCCTGCGCCTCGCCTGCCCGGCCGCGTACCCGCCGCCAGCCGAGATCGTCGCCTGGGCGAAGGAGCGGGGCGCCGACATCGAGGTCGGCACCGACGTGGCCGGCGCGGTGACCGGCGCCCACTGCGTGGTGACCGACACTTGGGTGTCGCTGCACGATGACCCTGCGCGCAAGGGCAACGTGTCGTTTGAGCCCTACCGGGTCAACGAGGCGGTAATGGCGATGGCGGCGCCCGACGCGATCTTCATGCACTGCCTGCCGGCGAAGCGGGGCTGCGAGGTGACCGACGCGGTGCTGGACGGCCCGCAATCCGTGGTGTTCGACGAGGCGGCCAACCGCGTGCCGGCGCAGAAGTCGATCCTGCTCTGGTGCCTCGAGGGCGCCTGAGCCTTCCCGCGTCGCTACTTATGGTCTAACGCAGCATGCTGACGGCTCCTGAATAGCGTGGTTGACACTTTGGATTGTTTGTCACATTATTACTTACAAATAAACTCACATCGTCTCGTTCGAGGAATGGTGCCGTGCCGACAATCCGCATTTCTGACGAATCGATGCAACGACTGAAGGCGTGGGCGGAGCCGCTCGTGGACTCGGCGGACTCGGCCCTTGCGAAGGCGCTGGACGCCGCCGAACGCTATCGTGAGACACACGCCCCAACGGCCGCAGTCCCCGTTCCACCAAGCGGCGATCATGCTCCGGGACCACCGGAGGAAACCGTTAGAGAGCCCCTCATGGATGTCATCTATGAGCGAGGCGGCAGCGCGAGTGGGCGCGAAGTTTATCCGGCCCTGAGAGAGCGCGTGAAACGCTACATGACGCCCGGCGATTTCGATCGAATCAGCGCGGGCGACGACAGATGGAGAAGTACCGTGAAGTCGGCACGCGAAGACCTGGTTCAAGACGGATATCTCCGCGACGATTCGCCGCGCGGGGTCTGGGCGTTGTCCGACGCGGGCGTCGCATTGGTCGAGAGCCGTCGCGTGACTTCCTCGGGCAGCTTCGTCGATCACCTCCTCGCGTTTCCGGACGTGGGCGACGATTCGGACTTTGACCAGCCGCGCTCGGGCCCGCGGCCGGTGGACCTGTGAGCTATCTCGTCGACACCAACGTGGTGTCCGAACTGCGCAAGCGGGAGCGCGCCAACCAAGGCGTCGTCACCTGGTTTCGGGAACGCGAGCCGGAGGAGCTCTATCTCAGCGTCCTGGTAATCGGCGAGCTTCGGCGCGGTGCAGCGCGCGTCCGCCGCCGCGACCCAGCGTTCGGCGTCGTGCTCGACAGATGGGTGGCAGAAATCGGCGAGCGGTTCGGCGACCGCATACTCCCGGTCGATCACGCCATAGCCGAGCGATGGGGGGAAGTCAGCGCGCATCCGACGTTGCCGGATGTGGACTCTCTCCTCGCCGCCACGGCGCTCGTCCACGATCTCGTCGTCGTGACCAGGAACGTGCGACACATCGCACCGTCAGGCGCGCGCTGTTTCGATCCGTTCGGATGACGCGGCGGGATTTGCTAATCTTGGGCGCGGGCCGGCGCATGGGGCGCGCGCGGCCCCGGCGAGGGAGGCAGCGATGTCGCTGATTATCAGGGGTGGCACGGTGGTCACCGCCGACGAAACCAAGCGGGCGGACGTCTACTGCGAAGACGGCACGATCAAGGCCGTGGGCGAAGGGCTGGAGGCGCCGGCGGGTGCCGAGGTCGTCGATGCCGGCGGCGCGCTGGTGATGCCGGGCGGGATCGACCCGCACACCCATATGGAACTCCCCTTCATGGGGACCGTGACCACCGACGATTTCTTCACCGGCCCGGCGGCGGCGCTCGCCGGCGGCACCACGATGATCATCGACTTCGTGATCCCCGATCCCGAGGGGCGGCCGATGGAGGCCTGGCGCGACTGGATGCAGCGCGCCGCCAAGGCACCGTCCGACTATTCGTTCCACGTCGCGATCACCAACTGGAACGAGAAGATCGAGGAGGACATGGGCGTGCTCGCGCGCGAGCACGGGGTCAACAGCTTCAAGCACTTCATGGCCTACAAGGGCGCGATCATGCTGGACGACGAGAAGCTGCTGGCGAGCTTCGCGCGCTGCCAGGAGCTGGGCGCGCTCTGCACGGTCCATGCCGAGAACGGCGAGCTGGTGTGGCACTTGCAACAACAGTTGCTGGAGAAGGGCATCACCGGGCCCGAGGGGCACCCGCAGTCGCGCCCGCCCGAGGTGGAGGGCGAGGCGGCGAACCGCGCGATCCGCATCGCGCAGGTGCTGAACGCGCCGATCTACGTCGTCCACGTCTCGTGCAAGGAGGCGCTGGAGGCCGTGACCCGCGCCCGGCTGGAGGGCCAGCGGGCATACGGCGAATGCCTGGTGCAGCACCTGGTGATCGATGAGTCGGTCTACTACCAGGCCGATGCGGAGACGGCGCGGGCCTACGTGATGAGCCCGCCCTTCCGCCCCAAGGAGCACCAGGAAGCGCTCTGGCGCGGGCTGCAATCGGGCAACCTGCAGACCACGGCGACTGATCACTGCGCCTTCTGCGCGCCGCAGAAGGCGGCGGGCAAGGACGACTTCACCAAGATCCCGAACGGCACCAGCGGCGTCGAGGATCGCATGTCGGTGCTCTGGCACCACGGGGTCGGCAGCGGCCGGCTCACCGCCAACGAGTTCGTGGCGCTGACCTCGACCAACGCCGCGCGCATCTTCAACATCTACCCGCGCAAGGGCGCGCTGCAGCCGGGCGCCGACGCCGACATCGTGGTCTGGGACCCGGAGAAAACGCGAACGATCTCGGTCGAGACCCATCACCAGAACGTCGACTTCAACATCTTCGAGGGGATGGAGGTCTCGGGCGCGGCGGCCACCACCATCAGCCGCGGGCGCAAGCTGTGGGACGGCAGCACCCTCAACGTCGAGGAAGGCACGGGCCGCTATGTCGATCGCCCGACCTTCCCGCCTGTGTTCGATGCGGTGGCGCGGATGCAGGCGATCAAGACCGCGCGCCGGGTCGAGCGCGCCGACGCATAAGAGAGACGACAGGAGGCAGAGCGATGAGCGACGACATCATCTCGGTGGACGAGTTCGAGAAGACGCGAGTGGCGCGCTTCAACCAACTGCAAGGCAGCACGCTGCCCATGCTGGACGCGGTGATCCCCGGCTGCGAGCGCGAGATCTTCCACATCATCGGGCGCGGCGTGGGCGAGGACGCGACCCAGAAGGCCACGATCACCGACAATCGCGACTTCAACGTTGCCGTCGTGCGCTGCGAGGCCGGCAAGGGCACGCTGCACCACGATCACGAGACCAACGAGGTCTTCATGCCGCTCAAGGGCCGCTGGAAAGTCTTCTGGGGCGACGACGAGGACACCCGCTGCGTTTTCCTCGACCCGTGGGACGTCGCCTCCTGCCCGCCCCACGTGATGCGGGGCTTCCGCAACGTGAGTGATGAGGAAGGCCTGCTCTTCGTCATCGTGGGCGCCACCGACCCCGGCCGCGTGACCTGGCGCGACGACGTGCTGGAGGAAGCCGAGCGGCGCGGCCACAAGCTGACCGAGCACGGCATTGAGCGGGTGCCGGCGGCCGCGGAGTAACCCGCCGCGGCCTACCTGCCGCGTAGCGTTACGAAACCAGCGCCGGCCAGCGGTCGCGCCAGGGACGGGCGGACTCGAAGGCCGCCGCCGCGCGCAGCACCATCGGGTCGTCGAGGTGGCGGCCCACGATCTGCAGCCCAACGGGGAGCCCGTCCGCCGTCCAGCCGGCAGGCATGCTGGCGGCGGGCTGGCCGGTCATGTTAAGCGGAAAGGTGAAGGCGAGCCAGGCGAAGGGCGGCACCAGGCGCCCCTCGATGATCTCCGGCCCTTGCATGTAGAGCCCGAAGGGTGGGCACGCCAGCGTCGGCGTCAGCAGAACGTCGTAGTTGCGCATGAAGCGCCACATCTTGTTGACCACCGCCTTGCGCCCGATCACGGCGTTGGTCAGGTCTTCCGCCGTCCAGGGCCGGGTAATGAAGTCCACCAGATGGGGCGTCATTTGCGGGCCATGCTCCGCCACCAGCCGCCGCATCCCGGCAAGGTCGGTCTCCGCCGCCACCAGGCCCCAGAAGGTGAAGTAGGGGTCGTCCCAGCCGGGGTCGGCCTCCTCCACGGTGCAGCCGAGCTCGCTCTCGAACACCTTGACCGCATCGCCCACGATCTGGCGCACCTCGGGATCGACGGCGGCATAGCCCCAGTCGGCGCTGTAGGCCACGCGGCAGCCCTTGAGATCACCGCCGACGTCCGTCCAGTCGAAGTCGGCAGCGGGGAGCGAGTGGCGGTCCCGGTCGTCTGGCCCGGCCATGACCGAGAGCATGAGCGCCGAGTCCGCCACCGTCCGCGACAAGGGGCCGATGTGCTCGACCCCCTCCCAGCTGGAGACGCCGGGATAACGCTCGTCCCGGCATCCGGGGTAGAGCGGCACCCGACCCATCGACGCCTTGACCCCCACCAGCCCGGAGAAGGAGGCCGGAATGCGCACCGAGCCGCCACCGTCGCTGCCGACCGCGAGCGGCCCCATACCCGCTGCCACCGCCGCGCCGGAGCCCGCGCTGGAGCCGCCGGGCGCGCGCTCCAGGTTCCACGGGTTGCGCGTCGCCTCGAACACGGCGTTGTGGCTCGCGCCGCTGTAGCCGAACTCCGGCACGTTGGTCTTGCCCAGGATGACCGCGCCCGCATCCCGCAGGCGCTCGACCACCACGTCGTCCTCCTCTGCCACGAAATCCTTGTAGGCGATGGAGCCGGAGACAGTGGACAGGTCCTTGGTGCAGACGAGGTCCTTGATGCCGACCGGCACGCCCGCGAGCGGGCCGGGGTCTTCGCCCGCCGCGATCTTGGCATCCACCTGGCGGGCGGCTTCACGGGCATAGTCCGGCGCCGGCGTGCAGAAGGCGTGCACGTGGGGCTCCACCTGCTCCATGTGGGCGGTCACCGCCTCGGCAACCTCGACCGCCGAAAGCTCCTTGCCCCGCACCCGCGCCGCGAGCGTCACGGCGTCCATCCGGCAGATTTCGTTCGCTTTCGTCGTCATGTGACCTCCTTCAGCCCGCCTTAGATGCGAGCGGCCATGCGATCTCCCGACCCGACGTGAGTCCTTGCGGGCGAAACAGCAGAATCATGAGCATCAAGAATGATAGCCCGACCTCACGCAAGCCGCGCGGCGCCGCCAGGTGCAACGTGCCGATGTCGAAACCGGCCTCGATCAGGCGCAGCAGCTCGCCGAGCACGCTCACCACGATGGTTCCCGTCACCGCGCCGGCCAGGCTGTTCATGCCGCCGATCACCAGCATGGCCAGGGTGATGAACGTGACGTCCAGATAGAACGAGCTCGACGACAGAACACCGATGAAATGCGCGTGCAGTACGCCGCCGAAACCCACGATAAAGGCGCTGAAGACGAACGCGATCAGCCGCTCCCGCCGCACATTGATGCCGGTCGCCAGCGCTGCGACCTCGTTCTCGCGCGAAGCGCGCAGGCGCCTCCCGTAGCGGGACTCCTGGTAGGCGTAGGCCAGCCCAAGCGCGAGCAGCGCATAGATCAAGGCGACCCAGATGTCCGTGTAGACCGGCAACCCGATCAGGGCGCTCGCTCCTCCGGTCACCTCTTTCCAGTTGGAGATCACCACGTAGACGATGGCGAGCGAGGCGAAGGTGCCCATCGCGGCCGAGATGCCCGAGAGACGCATCAGCGGCACGCCGATGACGAAGGCGAAGACGGTCGAGAGCGTTCCCGCGATCAAAGCCGCGGGGATCGTCGGCAACTGCAGGGCCGTCAGGAAGGGAGGCAGATCGAGAACGATCTTCTTCATGTTGGGCGGGATGGTCAGCAAGGCGGACCCGTAGGCGCCGATGGCCATGAAGCTCACGTGCCCGAAGGAGAGGATCCCGGAGTTCCCGATGAAAATGTAGAGCCCGATAACGACGATCAGCCGGATGAACGCCTCGGTCGCCGTGCGTTGCAGGGGCATCGGCCCGAGCGAAAGGAGAGCGGCCAGGACGACCAAAACGAGCGCGAGGGAGAGAACCGGCCAGATCAGCCTCGCGGTCTTTTCCACCCGGCCGATCATCGGCTAGATGCGCTCCCGCGCGCTGCGGCCGCGCAGCAGGCCCTGCGGACGAACCAGGAGGAAGCCGATCAGAACCGCGAATACGAAGGCATCGCGATAGGGCCTGAGCTCGACCGTAAGGACCGCCTGCAACGCCACCGTCAGAACACCGACCACAAGACCGCCGACGGCCGCACCGACCAGGCTGCCCATGCCGCCGATCACGGTGGCGACAAAGGCGACGAGCACGAGGCTCACGCCCATCCGCGGGGTGAGCGTCCCCGTCTGCACCACGTAGAGCAGCGAAATGATCCCGGCGAGCACCCCGCTGAGAAGGAAGGCGATCGCGATGACGGAGTTGGCACGCACGCCCACGAGTCGCGCCATGCCGAAGTCCTCGGCGGCGGCGCGCATCTGCGTGCCGATGCTGCTGCGGCGGAAGAAGACGACCAGCCCGACCAGCAACACGATGGTGATCGCTATAGTCACCACCTGGAGCTTCGGAATGCGCAAGCCCTCGACGACGAAATACTCGCTCAGCTCGTAGAGGAAGGTGACGCTCTTGGGGCGCGCACCGAAAATCAGGAGAACGAGGTGCTGGAGGAAATAAGCGAGCGCGAATGACGCGATCAGGAGCGTTGCCGGGTTGGCGCGCCGCAGCGGCCGGAATGCGACCCGTTCCATCACGATTGCCGCAGCGATCACGAGAGCCATGGCAACGAGCCCCATGATGGCCTCGTGCATGCCGAAGGTGAAAAACAGCGCGTAGGCGCCCAGCATGATCAACTCGCCATGGGCAAAGTTGATCAGGCGCATGATGCCGAAGATCAGCCCGATACCGAGCGCGGTCAGCGCATAGAGCGCGCCCAGACTGATCGCATCCACGATGTTCTGCAGGATGAACGTCATGGATCACGCGCCTTGTAGCCGAAATAGGCGTCCTCGAAGCCCTCTTCCGCACGCAACTCCGCCGCGTCACCGGCCATCACGATGCTGCCGGAAGCCAGCACGTAGGTGCGGTCCGCAGCTTCGAGCGCCCGTGTCGCGCTCTGCTCCACGATAAGAATGGTCACGCCCTCTGCACGAAGATCGGCGATCGCACGATAGACCTCGCTGACGACGAGGGGTGCCAGGCCGAGCGAGGGTTCGTCGATCAAAAGCAGGCGAGGCCGTGCCAGCAGAGCGCGCCCGATCGCGAGCATCTGCTGCTCACCGCCGGAGAGCTTGCCCGCCGGCTGACGCAGGCGCTCGCGAAGCACGGGAAACATGGCGAGCACGCGCTCCACGTCGCCGTCGATCGCGTTGCGGTCGCGGCGTGCGACAGCGCCGATGCGTATGTTCTCGGCAACCGTGAGGCCCCCAAAGATGTGCCGCCCTTCCGGAACCAGAGAAATGCCCAGACGCACGAGCTCTTCAGGCGCGGTGCCCGCAATCGTCTGGCCCTCGAACTCGATGCTGCCCGAAGCGACCGGCACGACGCCGGCGATCGCATTGAGCAGCGACGACTTGCCGGCACCGTTCGGCCCGATGACGGACACGATCTCGCGCTCTTCGATACGGAGCGAAACGCCACCCAACGCCAGGATGTTGCCGTAGGTGACGCTCAGTTCCTCGGTTGCCAACACGGGCTACACGAAGTCCTCGCCGAGATAGGCCCTCTTGACATCGGAGTTCGCGCGAATGTCTGAGGGTGCCCCCTCGGCAATGGAGCGACCCTGATCGAGCACGTGGATGCGGTCGCAGAGGCCCATGATGACGGCCATGTTGTGTTCGATCAGCAGCACGCCGCAGTCCAGGCGGCGGCGGATGTCCCGGATAACCTCCCGCAACTCGTCGCACTCGCGCTCGTTGAGTCCGGCCGCCGGCTCGTCAAGCAGAAGGAAGCGCGGGCGCATGGCGAGAGCACGGGCGATGCCGACACGCCGCTCTTCCCCGAAGGGCAGGGCATCGGCCCGAGCCATAGCCTGGGAAGCCAGATTGAGCCATTGCAACACTTCGTCCGCGCGCTCGCGCGCCCGCTGGCCGCCGAGGCCGACGCCAAGCGCGCCCGCTTCCACGTTTTGAAATACGCTGAGACCGCCGAAGAGACGGACTCCCTGAAACGTCCGCGCCACCCCGTCCCGCGCCAACTGAAACGGCGTCCGTCCGGTTACGTTCCGGCCGGAGAGCCACACGCTGCCCTTGTCCGGTCTTTGAAACCCGGTCAGGACGTTGACGAGAGTGGTCTTGCCCGCGCCGTTCGGCCCGATGAGGCCGAGAATTTCGTTCTGACCCAAATGCAGGCTCGCGCCGCTGATCGCACGAACGCCTTCGAACCGCACATGAACGTCTCGCGCTTCCAGCGTCCCGCTATCAGCGGCACGCACGCTCTGCATGTCCTCCTGCCGACGATCTCCTTCGTGGCGGATCAGAAGACGATCGAGGCGGCCTTGGTCGGACGGAACACACCGATGGCGCTGTGCTTGCCGTCTTGCACCTGCATGATCGTCATCGGCCGGGTCACGCTCATGTGAAGCTCCGGCGTATAGGTCGTCGCCCCGACCAGGGAGGGCTCGTCGGTGTAGCTCTCCAGCACCTCGCGCACGGCATCACCGTCCAGCGACCCGGCCTTCTCGACGGCCTGGGCCCAGGTCTCGATGGCGGCGTAGCCGGTGTACATCTGGCCGGTGGCGGGCGGGCCGCCATGCATCTCGATGAACTTATCGAGCACTTCGTTGATTTCCGGGCGTGGGTCGTCGCCGAAGATCGAGCCGTAGATCGCGTAGTAGAGGCCGCTCAGGTTCGGCACGGCGTCGAGCCAGTAATTGCCGCCCATGCCCTCGCCGCTGAGCATCGGGATGTTCACACCGGCGGCACGCAGCTGCTTGAGCGCGGCCGCGCCACCCGGAGGATAGGAGCAGTACATGATCGCATCAGGCTGGGGATCCAGCGCCTTGAGCCGCGTGATCTGGGAGGCGATGGACGGATCGTTGTTCTGGAAGGTGTCCTCGCCGAGGAACGAGTCCTCGCCCGCGATCTCGATCCATCTCTCCTTGAACGACCGGCACAGGGAGACATCGAATTCCACAGTCGGGTCGACCAGCATGTAGGCGGTGCGATAGCCCTGGTTGTTGTATCCCCACTCCGCCATGAGGGCGCCCTGGCCGGGCGTTCCGATCGACATGGTGAAGGCGTATGGCCCGATGCCCTGAACGCCGAACTTGGGATCGGCGGCACAGCTCGAGAACGCGATGATGCCGCGCGCGTTGGCGACCGACGCCGCACCGCCGCCGAAGTCGTAGTCGCAGGTCACGAGCACCATTTGCGCGCCCTGGTCGAGCACCTCGAGGCCGGCGTTGGCGCCGTGGGCGATGTCCGACTTCGTATCCGCGAAGACCATCTCGATCTGACGACCAAGCACACCGCCCCGCTCGTTGATGACCTTGACGGCAAGCTGGGCCGCCTTCTGCGGGCCGTCATCGTACGGTGCGACGAATCCGCTCAACGCAACGGCGGCGCCGATGACGATCGGATCTTCGTCTGCGGTGGCCTGGTGGCTGAAGCCCAATGATGTCGCCGCCACCAACCCGAGTGCGACGCAAGCGACTCTCATCATTTTCATGTGTGAAGCCTCCCTGTTCTTCATTGTCGCAGCGACGCATCGAGAATCCGCTGCTCTCCCGTGAGGCAACCATGCATATCAAGCGAGGACCGTGTCAACGCCGCCCCTGCCCTGGCGGGGTCCGCGCCGAGCCCAGGCACGCGCCGCCCGCCAAGCCCAAACCTTCACCTTTTGGACGCGATGTGCTATAAAAGGTGAAAGAGTAATAAAGCCTAATGACCCTAAGGAGACGCAACAGTGAATATTGATACGATCCCGGGGTCGGCGGCTCTTCGAGAAGGGCCGGGCGCGAACCGTCTTCGTGATCTGAAAGTCGTCGCGCCACCGGACGGCAAATTCAAGGCGCTGACCCGGAGAAATCTCGATTCGATTTCTCAGTACGGTAACGTCACGGACGACGACTTGTTCGACATGAAAGTCGTCAGCGCCGTGCTGCCGTTCCGCACCAACCGCTATGTGATCGAGCATCTGATCGACTGGGACCGGATCCCGGACGATCCGGTCTACCGGCTGGTCTTCCCGCAGCGGGGAATGCTGGAAGGCGGCGACTTCAGCCGGATCGCCGATCTCATGACCCGCGACGCCACACCGCAGGAAGTCGAGGGGGCGGCCGCCGATATTCGCGCGCGCCTCAATCCGCATCCGGCCGGACAACGCGAGCTCAACATTCCGCAGGAAGAAGGCGAGACTCTGGAAGGACTTCAGCACAAGTATCGCGAGACAATGCTGTTCTTCCCGAGCCAGGGTCAGACCTGTCACGCCTACTGCACCTTCTGCTTCCGCTGGGCGCAATTCGTGGGCGATAAGGAGCTGAAGATCGCGTCAAAGGATGCGGTCAACATGCACCGTTATCTCGCCGACCATCCCAACATCTCGGACGTACTGTTCACCGGCGGCGACCCGATGATCATGAAGACCCGGGTGATGGAGGGCTATCTCAGGGCCTTCATCGACGACCCGGCACTGGCCCACGTGCAGAACATCCGGATCGGTACCAAGGCGCTCACCTTCTGGCCGCATCGCTTCGTCCACGACGAGGATGCGGACGATCTGCTACGCCTGTTCGAGGATCTCGTCGTTGCGGGCCGCCATATCGCGATCATGGCCCACTTCAATCACTGGCAGGAGCTCAGGACCGACGTGGTGCAGGATGCGATCCGCCGCATCCGCGATACCGGCGCGGTGATCCGCGCCCAGGCGCCGCTGCTCGCCAACATCAACAACGACTCCGACATCTGGGCCCAGATGTGGCGCGAGCAGGTGCGACTCGGCGTCATCCCCTACTACATGTTCGTGGAGCGTGACACGGGCCCGCGGCACTACTTCGAGGTGCCGCTGGAGCGCTGCTGGGAGGTCTTCCGGGGCGCGATCGAGCAGGTCTCAGGCTTGGCGCGGACGGTCCGGGGCCCGAGCATGAGCGCGACGCCGGGCAAGGTCGAGGTGCTAGGCGTGCAGGAGGTCGCGGGCGAGAAGGTCTTCGTGCTGCGTTTCCTGCAAGGGCGCGATCCCGACTGGGTCGGGCGGCCGTTCTTCGCGCGCTACGATCCGAAGGCCACGTGGCTCGACCAGCTCGAACCCGCCTTCGGCGAGGAGGCCTTCTTCTTCGAGGACGGCTTGAAGGCAATGACCGCATAAGCCGGGCGCCGGCAGCGGTACGCCGGCGCACCCGATTACGCCGACCTCCATCGCTGCAGCGTTGCGCGGCAGGCGGCCCTGCGCCATCCTCGGCCTGTCTTGTGCGAGTCGGCACGGTCGACCATCACATCCGCGCTGTGGGCAGTCTGGGAGGAAGCCGCTCGATGCTGCATATCGTTCTTGAGGACAATCTAAAGGTTCTGCCTACGCTTGGCCCAGACAGCATAGACCTGATCTATATCGACCCGCCCTTCAACACCGGAAAGACGCAAAGGCGGATCGCGATCCGGACGGAGCGGGACGAGGAGGGCGATAGAACCGGTTTCCAGGGCCAGCGCTACCGGACTACAGCGTTGGGTGCCACGAGCTACGGCGATCAATTCGACGATTACTTGGCTTTCCTGGAGCCGCGTCTGGTGGAAGCCCATCGGGTGTTGGTCAACACCGGCTCGCTTTTCTTCCATATCGACTACCGCGAGGCGCATTACTGCAAGGTGCTGCTGGACCGCATCTTCGGGCGCGAGTGCTTCATCAACGAGATCATCTGGGCCTACGATTACGGCGGGCGGCCCAAGAATCGCTGGCCGGCCAAGCACGACACCATTCTCTGGTACGCCAAGGACCCGGCGCACTACATCTTCAACTTCGACGAGATTGACCGCATCCCCTACATGGCGCCATCGCTGGTGGGGGCCGAGAAAGCCGCGCGCGGCAAGACGCCGACGGACGTCTGGTGGCACACCATCGTGCCCACCAACTCGAAAGAGAAGACGGGCTACGCCACCCAGAAGCCACTCGGGCTGCTGGAGCGCATCGTCAAGGTGCACTCATCGCCGGGCGACAGGCTGATGGATTTCTTCGCAGGCTCCGGCACCTTCGGCGAGGCCGCCGCCAAGCACGGTCGCTCGTGCCTCCTCATCGACAACAACCCCGAGGCAGCGCGCGTAATGGCGCGCCGCCTCGCTCACTTCTCCCCCCGCCAAGAGGGCTTTGAGCTGGATTTAGACACATCCGCTGAGCCGCAAAGCCAGCTATCGTTTGGAGGCGATTTTGGCTAGATCGCGGGAGATCGCCGACCCCGACGTTAGGCTCCTGGCTGGCCTCGCCGCAACACTTGAAGCCGACTACGGCGACAATCTTTTGGATTGGGAAGGCAGTCCTTTCGCATGGATCAAGTCACGCCCCTCAAGACAGGTTGGTGCAATTGGAGAGCGACTAGTTGCCGGATGGCTGGCGGCGCGGGACTTCTCAGTTCGCCCTGCCGGTGACAACGAGGCTGATCGCGTTGTGAATAACAAACGTGTTGAGATTAAGTTTTCGACGCTATGGGCGGGAGGACACTACAAATTTCAGCAAATTAGGGATCAAAGATACGATCTACTGATATGCTTAGGCGTAAGTCCGTTTGATGCACACTCATGGGTATTCACGAAGGAATTCTTGCTCGAAGGTTGGGATAATCTTGAGGGGTTCAGGCCGCAGCATGGCGGACGCGCAGGCACAGATACGGCATGGATCCAAGTGGATCCGGAGGTGCCCCAACCGTGGATCGTACAGCACGGCGGAGCGCTGCAAGACTCGATCAATACGCTAACGCAACTGTTGTCAGAGTAAGCCGCAGCCTTACGGTCAGCTGGTCAGCCTCCTTTGGCAATAGCGATTTCCTCGCGCTCAAGGTTAGGTGCGGACGAATAACGACCGCAACGCCGAGCTTGCAATACTCTAAATGGGTACCATAATACCCAGTATGGGTATTGAACCATCGACAAGTGGTGAGAATGTGCAGGGCCACATGGGTGGTCCCGGCGTCTCGGGCCTCGCCGACGCGCTGTTCACCTCGACCCAGCAGCGCGTGCTCGCCCTGCTCTTCGGGCAGCCGGACCGGGAGTTCTTCGTGACCGAGATCATCGCGCTGGCGGGCTCTGGGCGCGGAGCGGTGCAGCGCGAGCTGGCTAGGCTGGCCGGGAGCGGCCTCGCGGTCGTCTCGCGCGTCGGCAACCGCAAGCACTACCGGGCGAACCGCGAATCACCTCTGTTCGACGAGATTTTCAGCATTGTGCGCAAAACTGTTGGCCTCGAAAGGTCCATTGGCGACGCGCTCGAACCGCTGGCGGACAAGCTGATTCTGGCACTGCTCTTCGGATCAGTTGCCCGACGGGCCGATACGGCAGCGAGCGACATCGATCTCCTGCTCGTCTCCGACGATCTGACGCTAGAGGCGATCTACGCCGCCATGGCGCCGGCGGAGGACCGGCTCGGACGCCGTGTTAACCCGACGCTCTACACGTCGGCCGAGTACCAGACCCGGCGTACGGCCGGGGCCGGGTTTCTACCTGCGATCCTGCAGGGACCGCATATCGTTCTGGTGGGTAGCCTTGATAGCGAATGAGTACCCGGACAATCTAGCGGCGCGTGGCCTGCTGAGGGCGGAGGCACCGACGACCGACGAGGTATCGGGACTGCTTCGCTCTGGAGCGGCTCGGCTCGCGGATGCGAAGAACCAAAGCCCCAGCCTCGAATCCCGGTTCGATCTGGCCTACAACGCCGCGCACGCTTTGTCCTTGGCAGCGCTACGGAGTGCCGGCTACCGCGACAAAGGTGTTGGGTGAAAACTAACCTCGTGTAGATTGTATGTATTCTCAACTTTCTTCTACTTCTCTTCTAATTTGATTAAGTGTTCTTCCTTGGTAAATCCAATGATCGGGGCCGGCAACCTTATATCCAAGAAGTTGAGTCGCTGCGCCGCTTAGTGAATAAGTATTTCCTCTCATTTCTTCTGGCGCACCATCTCCTAAGACTATTGTCTTCTCGTCTTGGCTTACCTCAGCAGTTATTGAATGATCATTTGAGAATGTCAAACTACATCCCGGCACTATGTCGAAATCCTTCAATCTAAACATATTCCGCCTTGCCAATCCCTTTTCGATATTTGTTGCATCTTCCAACTCATTTTCGGGTGTTACGTCCTCTCCTTCGGCGATTTCGATAAGCGACTTTGCCTCCTGAGGGTCAATGTCAAAAAATTCTCGATCAGGATTGATGCGCTTCGAGCCCAATCCAGCATGCAGCTGCTTTTCGACGAATGATGCGTTTTGAACCTTACGAGCGTAGTAGCACGTAAACCGAGCAGGAACGCCGCTGGTTCGATATAACTGATTCATCCGCTCTTTCAAATTTGTTGTAAGGCTTCTCCCCTTGGTTCCGGTGACGCAAGATGTTGATCGTCGCCGGCATCGGCGCGCGTCGCACGCGTGATATCTTGGACTGGCGAGAGCGCTGCCCGGCCCCGTCACGCGGTGCCGGAGTTCGGTATAATGACTCCGAGACAGCCGGAATGGCTGGCTGCGGCACGGTGTTGACCGGCCGGTGGGATCAGGCGCGTTGTTCGACGAAGTCGCGGTAGCTGGCGGGTTGAAGGCCGGCGCCGATGCCGAGCAGGGTGTCGAAGGCGGCGTCGGTGTGGCGGCGTCGGTTCCTACGGAAGACGAACTCGTCGAGGTAACGGCGCAAATGGGCGCGGCGCAGGCCGTGAAAGGTGCCGAGCGCCCAGCGTTTCAGGTTCGAGAAGACGCGATGGGTCCACTTCAGCACGAGATGGGCGGGCGTGTCGCCGACGATCCTGGCCTCATGGTCGTGCCCGGACAGGCCGGGATAGCCGCTCCAACCGTCGGTGATCACCAGCGCGCCCGGCGCCGAGGTGGCGGCAACGAAGGCGTGCAGGCTGAGCGCGGAGTAATCCACGATCGGCGCGAGGCGGATGCGGCGCGGCTCACCCTCGGGAGACAGCTCGACCGCTCCGGCGATGAGCATCTTGCCTTGCGCGCTGCGGCCTTGCCCGCCGGTGGGCGGGTCTTGCGCGGTGCGCTGCGGCAACGAGGCTTCGTCGATCTCAACCAGATCCTCAAGCAGGCTGCGGTCGGGATCGACCATGGCGCGACGCAGCTTGTGCAGCAGCAGCCACGCACTCTTGTAGCTGCCGAGCCCGAGCTGGGCCTGGAGTTGCAGGGCGGAGATGCCGTTCGAATGGCTGGTCACCATATGGATGGCGGTGAACCAGGTCTTCAGCGGCAGGTGGCTGCGATGCATGATCGTGCCCGCGGTCACCGACGTCTCCTTGCCGCAGCCCGCACATTCCCAACTCGCCCTGCGACGCTTCAACTCCCAACCCTTGTCATGGCCGCAAGCGGGGCAAACGAAGCCGTCGGGCCAACGCTTTGCCGCGAGGTGTCTGGCGCAGGCCTCTTCATCGGGGAAGCGCGCCTCGAAGGCAGCGCGGGACATCGGGCGGTCGTGCTTCCAGCGGCTCGGCATGGCGAGAACATTACACGAACAACTCGTCCCTGCCAACCCAAACACAAGATGTCGTCAAACCGGGGTCAAGGGGATAAGCCTTTTTGTTGTTTTCCCGATTTTCACTATTGTTTCCTGAAAAGTCGGATTTTGTAGCACATAAACTATTCCCGAGCGATCTTTAGCGTCGTCACCGCACATGTCGAATTCCTAAACTTCTTATGCGAACCTGACCGATAAATTAACCGAATTTATGGAAAAGTCAATATGTAAACGTTGTGCGCTTCTAACACATGGATTATCGAATCTTGAGAGCATCCCAGGAAACCATACTGGTAAATCTGCCAGTGAAGGCTGAACTGATTGCAAATGCGAGTGCGGGTGGGATGAGATCGCGACGGGCGACATAATGGAGTGCGAGCGGATTAATGGTCCCGTCCCTCCCGACCCTCCGGACGATGGTGCGGTGCACAGAGTTGGCGCTCGCGCCAGAGTCGCGCCATGACGCTCCCGAGCCAACAAGCTTCGGCAGTGGGATGAGCGGGCGTGCGCGACTAAGGCGCGGGAGACATCCCGCCTAATCCCGGCTTGTCCCGCCTCAAAATTTTGATGTGCGTCCCACGGGTCAGGCCGAGGCGCCGCTCCCGCGCTCTCCCCACCGCCGCGCGCCCTTCCGCCCGCGCGGCATCTGCGCCATGATCCCGCGCACACACGGCACGGATGGGGAGAGGGTCATGGCCAAGATACTCGTAATCGTTCCCTTCGCCTTCGACGAGAAGGGGCTCGCGAACCGGCGCTCGCAGCTGGATTCGGTCGCGTTCGGCCCGGACATCGAATTCGACTTCCGGGGCGTCAAGGCGGGGCCGGCGCTGCTCGACTGCTACCACGACTACAGCATGGCCGACATCTCGCTGTTCGAAGCGGGCCTCACAGCCCAGGAGGACGGCTACGACGCCGTCTGCATCGACACCATGAGCGATTCCGGCATGAACGCCATGCGCTCGGTGCTGGACATTCCGGTGATCGGGCCGGGGCGGGCGTCGTACATGATGGCGCTGATGCTCTGCAACCGCTTCTCGGTGGTGACCCAGTGGGACGGCTGGATCCCCCTCTACAAGAAGAGCAGCGTGGAATACGGCGTCGCCGACCGCCTCGCCTCGGTCCGCTCCATCAACGTGATGCCGGACGTCGAGAACCTGCTGGGCGGCAAGGAGGAGGTGGTCTTCCCCAAGCTGGTGGAGTGTGCCACGCGCTGCATCGAGGACGACGGCGCTGAGGCGATCCTGCTCGGCTCCACCACCATGCACCAGGCGCACGGCCACATGGCCGAGAACCTGCCGGTGCCGGTCATCAACCCCGGCCCGCTCACCTATAAGCTCGCCGAATGCGTGCTGGGCCTGGGGCTCAGCCACAGCCGCAAGGCCTACCCCAGCCCGACCGTGCCGAAGCCCGCCATGGTCCACGCCATGATGGATGGTGCGGCGACCGTCGGCGATTGACGAGGGGAGCGGCGGGCCATGGCCGGACGGCTGGAGGGCCGGGTCGCACTCATCACCGGCGCCGCGAGAGGCCTCGGCGCTGCCATGGCGCGCGGGATGGCGGCGGAGGGCGCGCCGGTCGTGCTTAGCGACATCGACAAGGAAAGGGGCGAGGCGCTCGCGGCAGAGCTCGAGGCCGGTGGCGCCGAGACCATGTTCATCACCCTCGACACGACCAGGGAGGCCGATTGGAAGGCCGCGATCCCGGCCTTGATCGATCGCTTCGGCGGCCTGGATATCCTGGTCAACAACGCGGGCGTCGTCGTCGTCGAGCCGGTCGACGCGATCACGGTGGAAAGCTGGCAGAAGACCATGTCGGTCAACCTCGACGGCGTCTTCCTCGGCACCAAGCACGGCATGGCCGCGATGCGCGCGGGCGGCTCGATCATCAACATCTCCTCGATCATGGGCTTTACGGCCACGCCGGAGCTCACCGCGTATTGCGCGAGCAAGGGGGCGGTCAGGCTCTTCACCAAAGGGGCGGCGCTGGACGGCGCCAAGGATGAGCGCCGCATCCGGGTGAACTCGATCCACCCCGGCTACATCCATACCGAGATGATGGAGGCTACCTGCTACAGCGAATACGGCAGCCTTGAAGCGGGCATCGAGGCGATCGCCAAGCGGCACCCCATCGGCCGCGTGGGCAAGCCGCAGGACATCGCCAACGGCGCGATCTTCCTCGCGTCCGAGGAATCGAGCTTCATCACCGGCACTGAGCTGGTGATCGACGGCGGCTACCTGGCGGTGGGCGGCTACGACGTCCATCCGTAGGCGCGTGCACGACGGCGCCGGCGACTGACGAGAGGAGAAGCAGAGAATGGCAGGACGACTGGAAGGCCGCGTCGCGCTCATCACCGGTGCCGGGAGGGGCCTCGGCGCAGCAATGGCGCGCGGGATGGCGGCGGAGGGCGCGCCGGTCGCGCTTAGCGATATCGATGAGGAAGGCGGCAAGGCGCTCGCGGCGGAGCTTGAGGCCGGCGGCGCCGAGACCATGTTCATCACCCTCGACACGACCAAGGAGGCCGATTGGGAGGCGGCGATCCCGGCCGTGATCGATCGCTTCGGCGGCCTCGACATTCTCGTCAACAACGCGGGCGTCGGCATCGTCGAGCCGCTCGACGCGGTCACGCTGGAAAGCTGGCACAAGACCATGTCGGTCAACGTCGACGGCGTGTTCCTCGGCACCAAGCACGGCATGGCCGCGATGCGGGCGGGCGGTTCGATCATCAACCTCTCCTCGATCCTGGGCTTCACGAGCATTCCGGCTCTGTCGGCCTACAGCGCGAGCAAGGGGGCGGTCCGACTTTTCACCAAGGCGGCGGCGCTGGACGGCGCCAAGGACGAACGCCGCATCCGGGTGAACTCGATCCACCCCGGCTACATCCATACCGAGATGATGGAAGCCACCTGCTACCGCGACTACGGCAGCCTGGAGGCGGGGATCGAGGCGCTCGCCAAGCAGCACCCCATCGGGCGCGTGGGCAAGCCGGAGGACATCGCCAACGGCGCGATCTTCCTCGCCTCGGAGGAGTCGAGCTTCATCACCGGCACGGAGCTCGTGATCGACGGCGGCTACCTGGCGGTCGGCGGATACGACGTCCATCCGTAGGCGGAACAGCACACAGCCCCTGTCGCCACTCGTCAGGAAGATCGCGAAGAAACACCCCACCTCCCCCTGACCCCCTCCCCCCAGAGGGCGGAGGGGGGACGTAAACGGCGACAACCTGTTCTCCCTCTCCTCCCCTCGGGGAGGAGAGGGCCGGGGTGAGGAGGGGTTGAACCCGAAGCAAGCAAAGGAACTGATATGAACGCCGTCATCAATCGTCAGGTCAGGCTCGCGGCGCGGCCGGTGGGCATGCCCAAGGCAAGCGACTTCTCGCTGGCCGAAGAGCCGGCGCCGGAGCCCCGCCAGGGCCAGGCGCTGGTGCGCGTGCTCTCGCTCTCGCTCGATCCCTACATGCGTGGGCGCATGAGCGACGCGAAATCCTACGCGGCGCCGGTCGGCATCGGCGACGTGATGACGGGCGGTGCGGTGGGCGAGGTCGTGCGCTCGGAGTCCTCCGGTCTCAAGGAAGGCGACCTGGTCGAGGGTATGTTCGGCTGGCAAGAATACGCGCTTTGCACGCGCGGCACGGCGCGGGTGCTGCCGGAGTCCGGCCATCCGCCCTCCTACGCCCTCGGGATCCTTGGCATGCCGGGCGCCACCGCCTACTTCGGCCTGCTGGAGGTGGGACAGCCGCACCCCGGCGACACGGTGGTGGTCTCGGCGGCCTCGGGCGCGGTGGGCGCCGCGGTGGGGCAGATCGCCAAGATCGGCGGCTGCCGGGTGGTCGGCACGGTGGGCAGCGACGAGAAGGCGGCCTACATCACGGACGAGCTGGGCTTCGACGCCGCGATCAACTACCGCACGGCGAACGACCTCGGCGCGGCGCTGGACGAGGCCTGCCCCGGCGGCATCGATGTCTACTTCGACAATGTGGGCGGCCCGATGACCGACGCGGTGATGCAACGCCTCGCCTTCAAGGCGCGCGTCGTCGTCTGCGGCTGCATCCACCACTACAACCTGACCGAGGCTTACCTGGGGCCGAGCCACCTGCGCCACATTCTCGTCAACCGGGCGCGGGTCGAGGGTTTCCTGGTGTTCGACTGGCTGGCCCGCTACCCGGAGGCCTTCGCTCGGCTTACCGGGTGGCTCGACGACGGCGCCATGACCTACAGGGAGCACGTGATCGAGGGGCTGGAGAACGCGCCGGAAGGGCTCGGGATGCTGTTCGAGGGGCGCAACTTCGGCAAGCTCGTGGTCAAGGTGGCGGAGCGCTGACGCCATGGCCCAAGCGGGGGTCAGCGCGCCGGAAGCGACCGTCTGCGTCCTGATCGAGGACATCTTCGGGGCGCTCGGCTTCACGGCGGAGGAGCGCGCGGTGCTGACTGAGACCCTGCTGGAGGCGAGCCGTGCGGGCTACCACTCCCACGGGGTGATGCGCATCCCCACCTTCGCCGAGGACACCCACGCCGGAATGATCGCGCCGGCGGTGGCGCCCGTGGTGGTGCACGAGACCGACGCGGCGGCGATGATCGATGCGCGGCGCTGCCTGGGCCCGGTCTCCTGCGTCTTCGCCGTGGAGCAGGCCGTGGCCAGGGCGCGAGCGCAAGGCATCGGCTGCGCGGCGGTGCGCAACGGCAACGACGTGGCCCGCCTCGGCGCTTACGTCGGCGGGCCGGCGCGCGCGGGCCTGATGACCCTGCTGCTGGTGAACGATGCTGGCGGCGGCGCCTGCGTCGCGCCCTTCGGCAGCGCGGCGCCCTTCCTCAGCACCAATCCGCTCGCCTGCGGCATCCCGCGCGCGGCGGGCAAGCCGCCGCTGGTGATCGACATTTCCACCTCGATCACGGCGCTCGGCAAGATCAGGATGGCCGCCAACCAGGGCGAGGCCGTGCCGGAGGGCTGGCTGATCGACCGCGCGGGCCGGCCGACCACCGAGCCCGCCGGCTTCTTCGACTCGCCCCGCGCGGCCTCGCTGCTGCCGCTGGGCGGTTTGGCCGACGGCCACAAGGGCTTCCTGCTCAGCCTGATCGTCGAGGCCTTCGCGGGCGCCCTCGCCGGCGCCGGCATGAGCCGGGGCAACGAGAACGAGGACCAGGGCAACGGCCTCTTCGTGCTCGTCGCCGACCCGCAAGCGCTCGGCAGGGGCGCGGAGTTCGTGCGGATGATGGAGGCGTTCGTCGCCGGGCTGGAGGCGCTGCCGCCGGCCGAGGGCAGCGCGGGCGTGCGCCTCCCCGGTGCGCGCGCCGGCGGAGGGCCCGGCGGCCCCTACCCCATCGACGGCCCCACCTGGGCACGGATCAAGGCGATCCTGGACGCGCTCTCGCTCGGCGACGACTACGACGTGACGCCGGCGGCGGACGGAGAGCAATAGCCCCCGTGGTCGATCCGGGCGACGAAGCGGCGCGGCAAGAGCAGGCGAGGGCCTGGTTCGAAGCGCTGCGGGACGAAATCTGCGCCGCATTCGAAGCGATCGAGGACGAGGCAGAGACGGCGGGTTCCCGTCCCGGCCGCTTCGAGCGCAAGCCTTGGGAGCGGCCCGGCGGTGGCGGCGGCGTGATGTCGCTCATGCGGGGCCGGGTGTTCGAGAAGGTGGGCGTCAACGTCTCCACCGTCCACGGCACGTTTTCTGAGAGCTTTCGCGAGAAGATCGCGGGCGCCGCCGAGGATGGCCGCTTCTGGGCAAGCGGCATCTCCGTCGTGGCCCACATGCGCTCGCCGCTGGTGCCGGCGGTCCACATGAACACCAGACACATCGTCACCAGCACGTGGTGGTTCGGCGGCGGCACCGATCTCACGCCCATCTACCCGGACGAGCGCGATACGGCGGACTTCCACGGGGCGCTGGAACAAGCCTGCGCGCGCCACGACGCCGGCTACTATCCGCGCTTCAAGGCCTGGTGCGATCGATACTTCTACCTGCCCCACCGCGAGGAGGCGCGCGGCGTCGGCGGCATCTTCTACGACGACCTCAACACAGGCGACTGGGCGGCGGACTTCGCCTTCACCCAGGATGTCGGCCGCGCCTTCCTGGACATCTATCCGAAGCTCGTGCGCCGCCGCATGGGCGAGCCCTGGACCGACGAGCAGCGCGCGCACCAGCTCGCGCGCCGCGGCCGCTACGTCGAGTTCAACCTGCTCTACGATCGCGGCACGCGCTTCGGGCTGGAGACCGGCGGCAACACCGAGGCGATCCTGATGTCGCTGCCGCCTGAGGTGCGCTGGCCCTGAGCGGCGGCTGGCGCGGCTCTTGCCGGGCTTGCCCGGCCCCCTTAGCGTAATCGCATGCAGGAAGCGGAAAACGGGGGCGGAGCGGACGCCGCAGCTTTGTGCGGCAGGCGAATCCTGCTGGCGATCGCGGGCGGCATCGCTGCCTACAAGTGCCTCGACCTGATCCGGCGGCTGCGGGAGAACGGGGCGCATGTGCGCTGCATCCTCACCCGTGCCGGCGCCGAATTCGTCACGCCTCTCTCGGTCGAGACCCTGGCTGGGCAAGCGGTCTACACCGACACGCTCGCGCTCACCGGTGACAGCGAGATCGCCCACATCAGGCTCGGGCAGGAGGCCGACATCGTGGTGGTGGCGCCCGCGACTGCCGACATCATGGCCAAGATGGCCCACGGCATCGCCGATGACCTCGCGACCTCCACCCTGATCGCGGTGGACAAGCCGGTGCTCGTCGCGCCCGCCATGAACACGCGGATGTGGCAGCACCCCGCGACCGAACGCAACCGCGCGCGGCTGGAGGCTGACGGCGTCGCCTTCGTCGGCCCCAACGACGGCCCGCTCGCGGAGGGCGAAAGCGGCCCCGGCCGCATGGCCGAGGTGCCGGAGATCGTGGCCGCTATCGCCGACGTTCTGGCCGCCCGCTCCGGCTCCCTCGCCGGCCTGCGGGTCTTGGTCACCAGCGGCCCGACTTACGAGCCTATCGACCCGGTGCGCTTCCTCGGCAACCGCTCCTCCGGCAAGCAGGGCCACGCCATCGCCGCCGCCTGCGCCGAGGCGGGCGCCGACGTGCTGCTCGTCTCGGGCCCGACGGCTGAGGCGGCGCCAGAGAGGGTCGAGACGGTGCGCATCGAGACGGCCGAGGAGATGTTGGCCGCCTGCGAGCAGGGTCAGCCGTCCGACATCGCCATTTGCGCGGCGGCGGTTTCGGACTGGCGGGCGGCGGCGCCCCAGGACCAGAAGATCAAGAAGCCCCGGAGGGGCGAGGGACAGGGCGACGGCGCTCCTACGCTGGAGCTCACAGAGAACCCGGACATTCTGGCCACGCTCAGCGCCCCTGGCCCGAGGCGCCCGCGACTGGTCGTGGGTTTCGCCGCCGAGACCGAGGACGTCGAAGCCAACGCTGCCGCCAAGCTCGCGGCCAAGGGCTGCGACTGGATCCTCGCCAATCAGGTGGCGGAGGGCGCGGTCTTCGGCGACGACGAAAATGTCATACTCCTCCTCACGCGCGCCGAGAATGGCGGGGCGCCGGCGGTGGAGCAGTGGCCGCGCATGAGCAAGGCCGAGGTCGCCGCGCGGCTGGTGCAGCATATCGCCGAAGCGCTCTCCTCGGACGCTGAGACGGCATGAGCGCGCCGGTGGAGGCGCCGGTCGAGATCACGGTCCAGCGCCTCGCCCATGGCCGCGACCTGCCGCTGCCGAGCTATGCAAGCACGGGCAGCGCCGGCCTCGATCTTTACGCTGCCACCGGCCCGCTCACGCTTGCGCCAGGCGCCCGCGCCCTGGTCGGGACCGGCCTCGCGCTGGCGCTGCCGGAGGGCTTCGAGGGGCAGATCAGGCCGCGCTCTGGCCTCGCGCTCAAGCATGGCGTGACCGTGCTCAACGCCCCCGGCACCATCGATTCCGACTATCGCGGCGAAATCGGCGTGCTGCTGGTCAATTGGGGCGACGCCCCGTTTGTCGTCGAGCGCGGCATGCGTATCGCCCAGCTCGTGATCTCGTCGGTCTGCCGCGCGCGTCTGGTGGAGGACGAGGTGCCGCCGAGCGAGAGAGGCGCCGGCGGCTTCGGCTCCACCGGGCTGGGCCGTAAGGGCGACGACGGCTCGCGGAGGTGAGCGAACGCCGTTGATCGCGTTCGTCCCGCATTGCACAATGGCTTGCCGGCGCCGAAGCGCGCTGGGCCGGTCACGAAGGGGGGACCAGCATGACGATGAGGCGCAGAGGTCGGTTTGGTGTCGGGGCCGTGCTGTCCATGGCGTTTGTCGCAGGCTTGGCGGTGGCAGCGTTCACGAGCCATCCCGGCGGCGAGGCGCTCGCGGACGACGCGCAACTCGAGTTGGTCTCGATCGAGGCGGAGGGCGGCAAGACTCAGGCGAGCGTCGACCAGACGGACGCCACACACGTTGCTTCCACGGCCCTCGACGAGGACGCAACCCCGAAGGTCAAGAAGAGAGGCTGCTCTATAGCTGCCAAGTGATACGGCGGTCGGTGAGTTACCGCCGGCCGCACTAGCGCGTCTGCTCGGCGCTCCTCGCTGGCCGGTTGGGCGGCGAGGCGACCGCAAGGCTGCATGAGCGAGCGATCCGAGCGGACCATGGCACGAGACCACCCAGACGAGACCGCCCCCGCCGTCACGGCGCCGCCGCCAGCGGTGCGCGGGCGCATTTACGACAGCATCGCCGAGACCATCGGCTCCACGCCGCTGGTGCGCTTCAACCGCCTGCCCGCCGAGGCCGGCTGCGGCGCCGAGATCGTCGGCAAGCTGGAATTCTTCAACCCCCTCGCCTCGGTCAAGGACCGCATCGGGGTCTCCATGATCGAGGCGGCGGAGGCCGAGGGCAGGATCGAGCCCGGCCGCTCGGTGCTGGTCGAGCCCACCTCGGGCAACACCGGAATCGCTCTGGCCTTCGTGGCGGCGGCCAAGGGCTACCGGCTCATCCTCACCATGCCGGAGAGTATGTCCATCGAGCGCCGCCGCATCCTCCTGTTTATGGGCGCCGAGCTGGAGCTGACCCCGGCGGCCAAGGGCATCCCCGGCGCGCTCGCGCGCGCCGAAGAGCTGGTCGACGAGATCGACGGCGCCGTGATGCTCCAGCAGTTCGAGAACCCCGCCAACCCGGCGATCCACCGCGTGACCACCGCCGAGGAGATCTGGCGCGATACCGGCGGCGAACTCGATGCCATCGTCTGCGGCGTCGGCACCGGCGGCACGGTGACCGGCATCGGCCAGGTGCTGAAGCCGCGCCTGCCGGCGCTCAAGCTGATCGGGGTCGAGCCCGCGGCGAGCGCCGTGCTTTCCGGCGCACCGGCGGGGCCGCACAAGATTCAGGGTATCGGCGCGGGTTTCGTGCCGGACGTGCTCGACCGCTCGGTGATCGACGAGCTGATCCAGATCAGCGACGAGACCGCCATCGAGACCGCCCGGCGGGTGGCGCGGCTGGAAGGCATCCCGGTGGGCATCTCCTCGGGCGCTGCCATCGCCGCGGCGCTCCAGGTCGGCGCGCGCGAGGAGATGGCGGGCAAGCGCATCCTCGTCATCGTGCCCTCCTTCGCCGAGCGCTATCTGTCCACCGACCTCTTCGCGGGGTTGTAGGACGCCGCCATGTTCAACGAACGCCAGCTGGAGCGCTACGCCCGCCACATTCTACTGCAGGAGGTGGGCGGGCCCGGCCAGCAGAAGCTGCTGGACTCGAAGGTGCTGGTGGTCGGCGCCGGCGGGCTCGGCTCGCCGCTCATGCTCTATCTCGCGGCGGCGGGCGTCGGCACCATCGGCGTGGTCGACGACGACGCGGTGGCGCTCTCCAACCTGCAGCGGCAGATCGCCCACACCGAGGCGCGGATCGGCCATCCCAAGACCGAGAGCGCGGCCGAGACCGTGGCGCGGATCAACCCGGACGTGACGGTCGAGTGCCACCCGGTGCGGCTTGCACCCGACAACGCCATGGACCTGATCGGGCGCTACGATCTGGTCGCCGACGGCAGCGACAACTTCGCGACGCGCTTCCTCATCAACGATGCCTGCTACCTGTCGCAGACCACCCTGGTCTCGGCCTCGATCCTGCGCTTCGACGGCCAGCTTGCGACCTTCAAGGCCCATCTCGGGGGCGACAACCCCTGCTACCGCTGCATCTTTCCCGAGGCGCCGCCGCCGGGGCTGATCCCCTCCTGCGCGGAGGGCGGCATCCTCGGCGCTGTGGCGGGCTCCATGGGCTCGCTACAGGCGACCGAGGTGCTGAAGGAACTGCTCGGGATCGGCGAGAGCCTCTCCGGCAGCCTGATCGTCTACGACGGGCTCGCCGCGGTCTTCCGCAAGATCAAGGTGAAGCCCGACCCGGCGTGCGCGCTCTGCGGCGAGCGGCCCAGCATCGTCGACCTTTCCAGCGCCGAAAGCACGGACGCGGACTACTGCGCGGCCTGAACGCCGCCCCTTTACCCCTCGGTGCTGAATGCGCGGATTACCTCATCGCGGGCGAAGCGCGGCACTGCGCCGCCTGACTCGAATCTAACGCCACTTCCCGCTTGGACTCGGGCGATAGGCGCGCAAGCGAAACCCTCGGCGGTAAGCGTTGCCAGCGCTTCCTCGGCGCCGCCGGCGGGGAAGGCCGCGAGCAGGGCGCCGGAGGCGAGCAGGCCCCAGGGGTCGATCCCCAGCGCCTCCGACAGGATGCGGCCCGGCTCGTACCAGAGCACGGCGTCGGCCGAGACCACGAGCTCGACGCCCGCCGTCTCCGCCATCTCATAGAGCCCGGCGGAGAGTCCGCCCTCGGTGGGGTCGTGCATGGCAGAGGCCCCGAGCGTCGTGGCACCGAGCGCGGCATCCACCACCGAGATGCCGGGGTCGCTCAGCGCGCCTGCGGCCTCTGCCAGAGTCGCGGCAGCAACCTTGCCCTCCAGCTGCGTCCGCGCTTCGGCCGCGAGCACGGCGGCGCCCTCCACCGGCGCGGGGCCGATCTGCACCACCACATGCCCCGGCTCCAGCGCGGCGGTGCGGGCGAAATTGCCGTCCTGCCGGAGCCCCAACATGTGGCCCACGACCACGGTGCGTCGGACTGCGTCGGTAACCTCGACATGACCGCCCACCAGCACGGCGTCGATATCTGCCAGCGCCTCGTGCATGCGCCGATAGAGCGCGCGCACCGCGTCCGCCGTGATCCCCGGCGGCAGCAGGACCGTCGCCAAGAACCAACGGGGTCTGGCGCCCATGACCGCGATGTCGTTCGCGTTCACCAGCACCGCATGGGCGCCGACATCCTGCCCGGTCAGCGTCACCGGGTCGCTGGCGGCGATCAAGGCGCCCCGCTGCACGGCGACGACGCCCGCGTCCTCGCCCACCGTCGGCGGCAGCAGCAGCTCGGGCGGCACGGGCCGCCCCGTCACCAGCACCTCGGCCAGGAGTTCCGGCGGCAGCTTGCCGACCTCGAGAACCTCGTCGCTCATTCCACCGGTCTCACACGTTTAGCCGCTACCGGCGGCCACGGCAGCGGCATGTAACAGACGCGCGCGGAATGTGCCACCGCACACCGCTCGCGCTGGCTTGTCGTGCAGGAAGCACCTCCTCTTAGCCGACTGGAGAAAGGGGACATGAAAGCGGTCTAATATGAGGTCATATCGGAGCTTGAATATCGTCTAATATACTCTAATATCGTCGCTTATGGTCAACTCTTCAGAAGACATGAAACCGGACACACGAGTATCAGACCGCGGCGAATCGGTGGCCTTGATGGAGCCGCTGGTGGTGGGCGAGGGCTCGCCACACCGCACCGGGTTGACGGACCTCGCGGTGGAACTGGCCAGCAAGGCAGCGGGCTTCCGCCGCAGCCTGCCGGAGGGCGTGCTCGCCGCGCTGGCCGATCTCGTGCGGGCCATGAACTGCTACTACAGCAACCTGATCGAGGGCCACGACACGCACCCGATCGACATCGAGCGCGCGCTGCGGGACGATTACAGCGCCGATGCCGGCAAGCGCAATCTTCAGCTCGAAGCCAGGGCCCACATCGCCGTTCAGACATGGATCGACCGGGGCGGATTGGGCAGCCGTGCCGCGAGCCGCGACGGCCTAGTCGACATCCATCGGCGCTTCTGCGAGGCGGTCCCCGAGGGCCTGCTCCGTGCAGAAGACCCGGCGACCGGCGAGAGCATCGCCGTGGTCCCGGGCGCGCTCCGTGAGCGCGATGTCAAGGTGGGCCACCATGTGCCGGTCAGTCCGGGCGCGCTGCCACGCTTCCTGGAGCGCTTCGAAACGGCGTACACCGGGCTCGGCAGGACGGACAGCATTCTGGCCACCGCCGCCGCCCACCATCGTTTGCTCTGGATTCACCCGTTCCTGGACGGCAACGGCCGCGTGGCGCGGCTGATGTCCCACGCGATGCTGCTGGAGAGCTTGGATACCGGCGGCGTCTGGTCCATCGCCCGCGATTTTGCCCGCAGCGAAGACACCTACAAGGGCCAGCTCATGGCCTGCGACGCGACGCGGCGCAACGACCTCGACGGACGAGGCCACCTGAGCGAAGAGGCGCTGGCCGGGTTCACGCGCTTCTTCCTGACCGCGTGCATCGATCAGGTCGACTTCATGGAAGGGCTCGTGCAGCCGGACCGTCTGCGCCACCGCATCCTGATCTGGGCCGAGGAGGAGATCAGGGCCGGCGTCCTGCCCCAGAAATCCGGCGTTGTCCTCCAGGCCATCCTCTATCGCGGCGACCTTCCCCGAGGCGAGGTCTCTCAACTCCTGGGAACTGGGGAGCGCCAGGCGCGGCGCATCACCGCGGCGCTCGTCGCGCAAGACATTCTGGCCTCAGACAGCTCGCGCGCACCGCTCCGCCTCGCCTTCCCAGCCAGGCTCGCCTCGCGCTGGCTGCCGGGGCTGTTCCCCGACAAGGAGCCGTAAGGCCCCACCGCTACGCCCGCACGCGCTTGCCTACGGCACGGGATGAGCGCATTGTGGCGCCGGCTCGCTGAGGGCGTGCGCGGCGACGGCGCGGAAGGCTCTCGCGCGGGCGCATCCCCCCGGCAGGAGACTCGGCCATGGCGTATCCCGATCCGCACTCGCGCTCAGCCGCGCTCGGCGCGCGGGCGCGCGCGGTGTTCCCCGGCGGCGGCACGCGCGGCCTCACGCAGCTCTCGCCCTATCCGATCTACGCGAAGGAGGCGCACGGCTGCCGCGTCATCGACGTGGATGGCGTGGAGCGGATCGACTTCATCAACAACTACACGGTCCAGCTCTTCGGCCACTCGCACCCGGCCATCGTCGAGGCGGTGGTGACACAGGCCGAGCGTTTCATGTCGCTCACGCTGGCGACGGAGAGCGAGATCGAGCTGGCCGAGCAAATCTGCGGCCTGGCGCCGTCGCTCCAGCACATCCGCTTCACCAACACCGGCACGGAAGCAGTGATGCACGCCATCAAGGGTGCGCGCGCCTTCACCGGGCGGCCCAAGATCGCCAAGTGCGAGGGCGTCTACCACGGCGCTTACGACTACGCCGAGGCAAGCCTCGACCCGGACCCGCAGAACTGGGGCACCGACCGGCCGCGCCCGGTGGGCTGCGCCAAGGGCACGCCCGCCGGGCTGCTGCAGGACGCGGTGATCATCCCCTTCAACGACGTGGCGGGGACTCGCGCGATCCTGGAGCGCCATGCCGACGAGCTTGCCGCCGTGCTGATCGACCTGGTGCCGGCCCGCTGCGGCGGCGCGCCGATGAGCCCGGCCTACATCGACATGCTGCACGACTTCCGCCGCTCGTCCGGCGCGCTCATCATCGACGACGAGGTAATCACCTTCCGCCTGCACGAGCGCGGCGCCCAGACCCTCTATGGGTTCGAGCCCGACCTTACCACCCTTGGCAAGGTGATCGGCGGCGGTCTGCCCATCGGCGCGGTGGCGGGCACCGAGGAAGCGATGGCGGTCTACGACAGCAGCGCCGGCAAGGCCGCCTGCCCGCAGTCCGGCACGTTCACGGCCAATCCGCTCTCCATGGCCGCGGGCGTTGCGGCGATGCGCATGTTCACGGCCGAGAACGTCGAGCGGCTGAACGCGCTCGGCGAGAGCGCGCGCGCCAAGCTGCGCGAGGCCTTCCGCATCGCCGGCTGCGAGGGGCAGGTGACCGGCGAAGGCTCGCTCATCCTCTTCCACATGAGTGACGAGCCGCTCACCGATTACCGCGCCGTCTACCGCGCCGGGACCGAGGGGCGCGCGCGGAGGCTCGATGCGCTGTTCCGCGCGCTGCTCAACCACGGCGTCGTGACCTCGGTCTCCGGCATGGCGTGCCTCTCCACCCCGATGGAGGAGGCGGAGATCGACCACTTCGCCGACGCCGTGCTGGCGAGCCTGCGGACGGTCGAGCGCGAAGCCGCCTGAAGGCGACGCGGCCCGAACGGTCCCTGCGCCATGCCCCGCCGTGTGCTCTGCCGGCTCGCCGAGATTCCCGATCCGGGCTCCAGGGGCTTCGACTTTCGCGAGGGCGACGCGCTGCACTCGGTCTTCGTCGTGCGCACGGGCGACACGGTGCGGGCCTACGAGAATTCGTGCCCACACACCGCTGGCCCGCTCGACTGGGTGCCGGACCAGTTCCTCACCCGCGAGAAGGACATGATCCTCTGCGCCACCCACGGCGCACTCTTCCGCATCGAGGACGGGCACTGCCTCTCCGGCCCCTGCATCGGCGAGGACCTGCGGCAACTCCCGGTCTCCATCGAGGGCGATGCAGTCGCCGTAGAACTCTAACCGTATATAATCCGGCCGCGCCGAGACGGTCGGCCAATCCTTGAGGGAGGCGTTGCGCCACGATGTCGGAGACTGAGCTGTTCCCCGTGCCCGAGGGCCTCGACCAATCGGCCCACTGCGACGACGCGACCTACCGCGCCTGGTACGCGCGCTCCATCGAGGACCCGGAGGGGTTCTGGGCCGAACACGGCAAGCGGATCGACTGGATCAGGCCCTACAGCAAGGTGAAGGACGTCTCGTATGCGGCGGACGACCTGCACATCCGCTGGTTCCAGGACGGCACGCTCAACGCCTGCGCCAACTGCGTGGACCGGCACCTGGCGGAGCGCGGCGATCAGATCGCCGTCATCTGGGAGGGCGACGACCCGGCCGAGGATTCGACGCTGACCTACCGCGAGCTGCACGCCGCGGTCTCGCGCTTCGCCAACGGCCTGCTCTCCCTGGGCGCGAAGAAGGGCGACCGCATCACGATCTACCTGCCGATGATCCCGGAGGCCGCCATCGCCATGCTGGCCTGCGCCCGGATCGGCGCGGTCCACTCGGTGGTGTTCGGCGGCTTCTCGCCGGATTCGCTGGCGGGCCGGATTCAGGACTGCGATTCAACGCTCATCGTCACCGCCGACGAGGGCCTGCGCGGCGGCCGCTCGATCCCGCTCAAGGCCAACACCGATGCCGCGCTTGAGAGCTGCCCGAGCATCCGGAAGTGCGTGGTGGTGAAGCGCACCGGCGGCGAGATCGGCTGGGTGGACGGCCGCGACGTCTGGTACCACGACCTGGTCGCAGATGCGTCGGCCGACTGCCCGCCGACGCAGATGGCGGCGGAAGACCCGCTCTTCATCCTCTACACCTCGGGCTCGACCGGAAAGCCCAAGGGCGTGCTGCACACCACCGGCGGCTACATGGTCTACGCCTCCATGACCCACCGGTACGTGTTCGACTACCACGACGGCGAGACCTACTGGTGCACGGCGGACGTGGGCTGGGTCACCGGCCACAGCTACATCCTCTACGGCCCGCTGGCGAACGGCGCGACCACGCTTATGTTCGAGGGCGTGCCCAACTACCCGGATGCCTCGCGCCACTGGCAGGTGTGCGACAAGCACAAGCGTCAACATCTACTACACCGCGCCCACGGCGATCCGCGCGCTGATGCGGGAGGGCGAGGGGCCGGTGGCGAAGACGTCGCGGGCCTCGCTGCGGCTGCTGGGCTCAGTGGGCGAGCCGATCAACCCCGAGGCCTGGCTCTGGTATCACCGGGTGGTGGGCGACGGCCGCTGCCCGATCGTCGATACCTGGTGGCAGACCGAGACCGGCGGCATCCTGATCACGCCGCTGCCGGGGGCGACGGCGCTCAAGCCCGGCTCCGCCACGCGGCCCTTCTTCGGCGTGCAACCCCTGATCGTCGATCAGGAGGGGAACGAGCTCGAGGGCGCCTGCTCCGGCCTGCAACTGCCTCGCGGATTCCTGGCCGGGACAGATGCGCACGGTCTACGGCGACCACAAGCGCTTCTTCGACACCTACTTCTCGCAGTATCCGGGCCGCTACTTCACCGGCGACGGCTGCACGCAGGGACGAGGACGGCTACTACTGGATCACGGGGCGCGTGGACGACGTGCTCAACGTCTCCGGCCACCGCATGGGGACGGCGGAGGTGGAGAGCGCGCTGGTGGCGCACCCGGCGGTCTCGGAATCGGCGGTGGTGGGGTATCCGCACGACATCAAGGGCCAGGGCATCTACGCCTACGTGACGCTCACCGCTGGCCGCGAGCCGAGCGAGGAGCTGCGCGGCGAGCTCAGCCGCTGGGTGCGGAAGGAGATCGGCCCCATCGCGACGCCGGACCTGATCCAGTGGGCGCCGGGGCTGCCCAAGACCCGCTCCGGCAAGATCATGCGGCGCATCCTGCGCAAGATCGCGGCCAACGAGCACGACGCGCTGGGCGATACCTCCACGCTGGCGGACCCGGCGGTGGTAGAGGACCTGGTCGACAACCGGATGAACCGCGCGTGAGACGGACGCATCGCTGGCTGCTGGCGGCCCGGACCCGTGCCTGACCCCACCGACATCCACGCGCTGCTGGAGCGGGGCGCGCGGGACGACATCGCCATCGCGGCGCCGGAGCGGGAGCCGCTGACGTATAGCGGCTTGCGCGAGCAGGTCGGCCGAACGGGCGCTGCGCTCGGCCGAGCGGGCATCGGGAAGGGCGACCGGGTGGCCATCGTGCTCCCCAACGGGCCGGAGATGGCGGCGGCCTTCCTCGCCACCGCCGCGCACGCCACGGCGGCGCCGCTCAACCCCGCCTACCGGGTGGACGAGTTCGCCTTCTACCTTGAAGACCTCCGGGCCAGGGCACTGATCCTGGAGGCCGGCGCGGAGACCCCGGCCATCGAGGCGGCGGAGCGCGTGGGCGTGCCGATCATCGGGCTCACGCCGGACAGCGGTGCGGGTGCCGGCACTTTCACCCTGGATGCGCCGTCGGGCGCAGCGGCGGAGGGTGATGGGAACGGTAGGGACGATGCCGCATTGGTGCTCCACACCTCGGGCACCACGTCCCGGCCCAAGATCGTACCGCTGACCGGCGCGAATCTGTGCGCCTCGGCGCGCAACATCGCGGACTGGATCTCGCTGGAGCCGGGCGATCGTTGCCTCAACATCATGCCGCTCTTCCACATCCACGGGCTGATGGCGGGCGTGATGGCCTCGCTGTACGCGGGCGCCTGCGTGATCTGCACACCGGGCTTCAACGCGCTCCGCGTCTTCGCCTGGCTCGACGAGATGGTGCCCACTTGGCTCACCGCCGTGCCCACCATGCACCAGGCGATCCTCGCGCGGGCTGCGCGCAACAAGGAGATCGTGGCGCGCCGCAGGCTGCGGCTGCTGCGCTCCTCCTCCTCCTCGCTGCCGGCGCCGGTGATGGAGGAGCTCGAGGCGACCTTCGATGCGCCGGTGATCGAGTCCTACGGCATGACCGAGGCCTCCCACCAGATGACCAGCAACCCGATGCCGCCGGCCGAGCGCAGGCCGGGCGGGGTGGGAATCGCCGCCGGGCCCGAGGTCGCGATCATGGACGAGGCCGGCGCGCTGCAGGCGCCGGGTACCGAGGGCGAGGTGGTAATCCGCGGCCCGAACGTCACCCACGGCTACGAGAGCAACCCGGAGGCCAACGCGGCGGCGTTCTCGAACGGCTGGTTCCGCACCGGCGATCAGGGGGTGATCGACGGGGCCGGCTATCTCACGCTCACCGGCCGGCTCAAGGAGATCATCAACCGGGGCGGCGAGAAGATCGCGCCGCGCGAGGTGGACGATGTGCTGATGGGCCACCCGGCGGTGGCCCAGGCGGTGGCCTTCGCCGTGCCGCACGCGAAACTCGGCGAGGACGTGGCGGCGGTGATCGTGCTGCGCGAGGGCGCCGAAGCGGGCGAGCGGGAGCTCCGCGCCTTCGCCGCCGAGTCACTCGCGGACTTCAAGGTGCCGCGCACGATCCTCTTCCGCGACGAGATTCCCAAGGGCGCGACCGGCAAGCTGCAGCGCATCGGGCTTGCCGAGAAGCTGGGCATTACGACGTGAAGATCTGCATTGTCGGTGCCGGGGCCATCGGCGCCTACTTCGGGCTGGAGCTTGCGGAAGGCGGCGCGGAGGTTTCGCTGATCGCGCGCGGGCCCCATCTCGCGGCCATGCAGGCAGGCGGCGTGCGCGTGCGCGCCGGGGGCGAGGAGCGCCGGGCCGAGATCCGCGCAACTGACGATCCGGCGGAGCTTGGCCCGCAGGACGCCGTCATCATCACCCTGAAGGCGCACTCGGTGTCGGGCATCTGCGAACGTTTGCAGCCGCTGCTCGGGCCGGAGACCGCGGTGGTCACGGCGTCCAACGGCATCCCCTGGTGGTACTTTCACAAGCTGGAAGGTCCCTACGAGGGCCGGCGTATCGCCGCCGTGGACCCCGACGGCACCCAGTGGGAGCTGATCGGGCCGGAGCGCGCCATCGGCTGCGTCATCTTCGCGGCGGGCGAGATCGTCGAGCCCGGCGTGATCGAGATATCCGGCCATCTCAGCCAGAAGCGCCTGCCCTTCGGCGAGCCGGACGGGTCGCGCAGCGAGCGGGTGCAGGCGCTGAGCCGGGCCTTCATCGCCGCCGGCTTCAAGTCGCCGGTGCGGCCCGACATCCGCTCGGATATCTGGGTCAAGCTCTGGGGCAACCTCGCCTTCAACCCGGTGAGCGCACTCACGGGCGCCACGCTGGAGGACATCGCGCGCGACGCCGGCACCCGCGCCGTGGTCCGCGCCATGATGGCGGAGGGGCAAGCGGTGGGCGAGGCGCTCGGCGCGCGCTTCGCCATCAACGTGGATAAGCGCATCGAAGGCGCCGAGCAGGTGGGCGCGCACCGCACCTCGATGCTTCAGGACCTCAACCTGGGCCGGCCCATGGAGATCGAAGCGCTGGTCGGCGTGATCAGCGAGATCGGCCGCCTGGTGGGTGTGCCAACCCCTGCCATCGACATGGTCTACGCGCTGGTGAAGCAGCGCGCGGTGGAGGCGGGGTGCCTGCCGGGGTGAGGGATCACTCACATCGTCTCGGATTCTAGTGGCGAATTACAATGCTCGCGACGTACTCATTTTCTAGGCACTTTTGTCGCCGACTCTAATTTCAACACTGGATTGTCTCGGGGTATTTCGCTCAAGACGCGATCAATCAGTTCTGAAAGGACTGAAACATCATTCAAATAATAGCGCCAGTTGTTTTCTAGCATCGATTCCCATGAATAACGCGTCTTCCACAATTTTGCATTTTCGTCCAAATACTCTAACAACCCTCTGAGGCGATACACTTCTCGGCTTGGTGCGCTATATTCGGGTCCAGGCGCATCCGGTGACCTATTAACAAATCCCAAAAATGCTAGGCCTTCTGGAAGACCTCTCTTGGTAGCTCTGTATTTGATTTCAAGCCAATCTTTATGTTGAGCAGGCATCTTGTCGTATAAACGAGTCAATGAGTGACGTTGGCCTTTAGGGATATCGCTCCAAGGAATACTTTGGAGATGGAGGATTAGTTTGAGCATCAACTCCAGTGCCGTCCCAATGTTGAAGTGTGAGACGGTCTTGTACGACACCCACATTTCGTGATGAATGCGGCCCTCAGTGCCAGGCATCTCCTCCCAACTGTCGTAAAGTATACCGAGACGTCTGATTTCTGACTCGACATGCTCGGCGGCACCCTTAAAGTCGATTATGTTGTCATACAATAGGCGAATCGCACTCCTCTCTGAATTTTTCTCTTCTAATTTCATCACTAAATTAATTCTGCATGTCAGATAATACTATGATCAACTGTACGGCCTTCGTACATTGTCCCGGCGAACCAGCCCTCCTCAAATCCCCAGGGCGCAGCCGTCCTTGCGGGGGTCGGAGCCGCCGGTCAGCACGCCGGTCTCGCGCTCGATCGCGATGGCCTGACCGCCGCCGTGGGGCATCGCCGCCCACGCGACATCGTGACCGAGGGCGGCGAGGCGCCGGGCGGTCGTCTCGGCGATGGTGGTCTCCAACGCCATGACGCCGCCGAAGTGGAAGGCGCGGGGGCAATCCAGCGCCGCCTGCGGGTCCATGCCGTAGTCGATCACGTTGGTGAGGAAGTGGGCGTGGCCGCAGGCCTGGAAGTGCCCGCCCATCACGCCGAAGGGCATCACGGCGTGCTTGCCCTGGCCCACCATGCCGGGAATGATGGTGTGCATGGGCCGCTTGCCGCCTGCGATGCGGTTGGGGTGGTCCGCGTCGATGACGAAGCTCGCGCCCCGGTTCTGCAGCAGCACGCCGGACGGCGTGCAGAGCCCGGTGCCGAAGGACGCGAACAGCGAGTTGATGAAGGAGATCACGTTGCCCTCGCCATCCACCACGGTGAGGTAGACGGTATCGCCGTGGGCCGGGTAGCCCGGCGGCAGTTCCGCGGGCATGGCGCGCGCTGGGTCGATGTGGCGGCGCATGGCATCGGCGTATTGGGTGGAGAGCAGCGCGTCCACCGGCACGCTGACCGCATCGGGATCGGCGATCAAGGCTGCGCGGTCGCGGTAGCCGAGGCGGCTCGCCTCGGCCTCCAGGTGCAACCGCTCGGCGCCCACCGGGTCGAGCCCGGCAAGCTCGAAGCCTTCGAGCATGTTGAGGATCAGCAACGCGATGATGCCCTGCCCGTTGGGCGGGCACTCGTATATGTCGTAGCCCCGGTAGTTGGCGCTGATGGGCTCCACCGCCTGAGGCTCGAAGCCGGCGAGGTCGTCCGCCGTCATCAGGCTGCCGTAGGCGGCGAGGTGGGACACGATGTCGTCCGCAATGGCGCCCCTGTAGAAGGCGGCTGCACCCTCCTTCGCGATCAGTCGCAGCGTTTCCGCCAGTGCCGGCAGCCGGTGCAGGGTGCCGGCGGCGGGCGGGCGCCCGCCGGGCAGGTAGATCGCGCGAGCGTTCTCGCAGGCGTGGAGCTTGTCATCGGCCGCATTCGCCCAGTCGTGGGCGACGCGGCTGTGGACGACGAAGCCTTCCTCGGCGTAGCGGATGGCCGGCTGCAACACCTCGTCGAGGCCCTTGGTGCCGTGGTCCGCGAGCAGCCGCTCCCAGGTGCCGACGGCGCCCGGCACGGTGACGGCGTGCGCGCTTTCGAAGCCGATGGCGTCGATGCCCTGCTCCCGGAACCAGTCCACGCTCGCCGCCGCCGGTGCCCGGCCTGAGCCGTTGATGGCGTAGGGCGGCACCCGGCCGCCAGGGGCATAGAGCGCGAAGCAGTCGCCGCCGATGCCGGTGGACTGCGGCTCGACCACGCCCTGGACGGCGCAGGCCGCGATCGCGGCATCCACCGCGTTGCCGCCCGCGCGCAGCACCTCGATCGCCGTCGCCGTCGCCAGGGGGTGCGAGGTCGCCGCCATGCCGCGCGTGCCGTGGACCATGGACCGCCCCGGATGCTGAAAATCCCTCATCGGCCGAACCCTCCCGCCTGTGCGCCGCAGCGATCGCCGCGCTGCCGGGGTTGTAGACCCTTTGGCGCGCTCGCGAAACGCCCGCGGCCCTTCACGAACTGTTGCACGGTCGAAGCCGGCGCTCGCATGGCGAGTGCGGGCGAAGCTTGTTAGTGTCGCTCGCGCGTGCTGGGCCCGATCGGCATTCTTGCGAAGAGCGCCGCCCGGACCAATATCAATGGCAACAAGGCGCGCGACGCCATCGCGCGCGGAACGTTACGCGACGAAAACCGCAACGCGGGGGTGAAGACTATGCGTTTGATACGGTTGGCGGCCGCAGGCTTGGTCGCCGGAGGCATGGGGCTCGCGGCCGTTGCCGCAGCACCGGCCTCGGCGGCGGAGCCACAGCGGATCACGGTGACCGGCGAGGTCATCGATTCCTGGTGCTACCTGAGCGAGATCATGTGGGCGACGGGCTCGGCCCATCACCGCTGCGCGGTCTGGTGCGCGCGGGGCGGGGTGCCGGTCGGCATCCTGAGCGAGGACGACGAGGAGGTCTACGTCGTGCTCATGATGGAGAACAATCCCGACGTGATCGGCAACAAGGCGATCTTCCGCATGCAGACCAACGAGGTCGTTGTCACCGGCGATCTCTACCAGCGCGACAGCGTCAACTATCTCGCCGTCAGCGAGATCGTCGAAGACCATGGGATCGTGAACTACTCCCACGAGGACTTCGACGTTCAGCCGGGAGGGCTCTAGTCATGCCGGCCCATCGCACGATGACACGCTTCATCGCTGCCCTCGTGTTCGCAGGCTCCATGGCGGCCGCCGGCGTCGCCTCCGCCGCCAACAGCTGGGGGCTGCCCGACGAGGTCGAGGCGCGCTTCGACGCCAAGGTGACCGACGTGCTCTGCGTCCTCAGCGGCGACTGTCCCGAGGACTGCGGCGCCGGCAATCGGCTCCTCGGCCTGCTGCAGGACGACGGCACCCTGGTGTTGCCGCTCAAGAACGCGGGCCCCTTCACCGGGCCGACGGTCGATCTCATCCCCTTCTGCAATCAACGGGTGACGGTCGACGGCCTGTTCACGACCAACTACGGCATTACCACCTTCGCGGTGCAGTTCGTGCGGCCCGAGGGCGGCAAGTGGCGGGGCGCCAACGGCTTCGTCCGCCAGTGGGCCAAGGAGCGCGGCCTGGAGGCGAAGGACAAGAAGGCGCGGCGCTGGATGCGCAACGACGAGCAGATCCTCGAGCTGATCGAGGAGCAGGGCGTGCTCGGCCTGAAGAGCGAGGGCATCACACCCTAGCCTGACCCAAGCGGCGGCGTGTAGGCCCTGCGCGCCGCCGCTGCACATCGGTTTCGTTTTTCGCAGGGGACCCATGACCTTCCCCGACAAGGGCTACCCCTCGATCGCGGACTACTGCGACGATTACCTGACCCGGCTGGCGCAGGCCGGTGCCTCCATCGACCGCGCCGCGCTCGCCCGTGCTGCGGACATGCTCGATGCCGCGTTCGACCGCAGCGCATGGCTCTTCGTCTGCGGCAACGGCGGCTCGGCGGCGATCGCCAACCACCTACTCTGCGACGTCGCCAAGGGCGTGCAGACCGACACCGGCGTGCAACCGCGGGTGATGAGCCTGAGCGCGAACCTGGAGATGGTGACCGCGATCGCCAACGACATCGCCTTCGAGGACTGCTTCCTCTATCAGCTCGGGACCGCAGCGCGCGCCGGCGACCTGCTGATGACCATCTCGTCCTCCGGCGATTCGGAGAACATCGTCCGTGCGCTTGATTGGGCCGCGGCGAACGGCCTGGAGAGCATCGCGCTCACCGGTTTCGACGGCGGGCGTTCGGCGCCGCTCGCCACGGTCAACCTTCACGTGGACGGCGACAACTACGGCGTGATCGAGGACATCCACCAGTCGATCATGCACATGCTGGCGCAGTACCTGCGCCAGGCGAAGATGCCCGACGCGCTCATCGCTGAGCGTCGGTTCTAGCCGGCGAAGCGGATCGCCAGCACCGCGGCGATCAGAATGGCGACGGCGGCCAACGCCACCCAGCCCAGGTGGCGCTCGATTAAGGCGCGGGCCGGCGGGCCGAACTGCCAGAGAATCGCCGCCACGATGTAGAAGCGAAGCCCCCGCGCGAGCAGCGAGGCGATGATGAACACGCCGATGTCGAGCTTGCCTGCGCCGCTCGCGATGGTGATCAGCTTGTAGGGGAGCGGGGTGAAGCCACCGGCGACGACGATCCAAGCGCCCCACTCGTCGCGGTAGTGCTCGAAGGTGGCGAGCTTGTCCTCGTGGCCCCAAAGCTCGAGCAGCGGGCCGCCGAAGGCATCGAAGAGGAAGTAGCCGATGGCGTAGCCGAAGAGGCCGCCCGCGACCGAGAAGAGCGTGCAGACGCCCGCCAGCAGCCACGCCTTGGCGCGTTGCGCGAGCACCATGGGGATCAGCAGCAAGTCCGGCGGGATCGGGAAGAACGAGCTTTCGGCGAAGGCCACGGCGGCGAGCGCCCAGATGGCGTGCCGCTTGCCGGCGAGCGCCAGCGTCCAGTCGTAGAGCCTGCGGAGCGGCCCCGGCCTCCGTCGCTCTTCAGGCTCCCCGGTCATGCGCCCATCCCGGCCCCGGCCGGTTGACCGTTGCCCGGCCCGGCCCAACAATGCCGCGAGCGCTCCGCACGGGCACCCCTCATGCAGTCACGCCTCATCCTCTTCGCCGCCTCGGCCGGCATCGCCGCCCTCACCATTTACCTCCTCATCTCCGGGCGGAACATCCTGATCCCGATCGCCATCGCGGTCATGGCCTGGTACCTGATCAACGCCATCGCGCGCGGGATCATGAAGCTCAGCATACGCGGCGTTCGCCCGCCACGCTGGGCCGCGCTTGCGCTCACGGCGCTCGCCGTCGTCGCGGCGGTCATGTCGCTGGCCGAGATGGTGAGCGGCAACTTCAGCGCCGTCGTCGATGCCATTCCCACTTATCAGGCCAATCTGCAGCGGCTGATCGGCGAGGTGGCGGCGCTGTTCGGGATGCAGGAAACGCCGAATGTCGCCGATATTGTTGATCGCATCGACTTCAGTGCGGTGGTCGGCCGCCTTGCCACAACGCTGACCGGGATCGCGGGCGAAGCCGGACTCATCCTGGTCTACATGCTCTTCCTCTTCGTCGAGCAGGGCAGCTTCGACCGCAAGATGAAGGCGCTCTTCCCCGACCCGGAGCGGGAGGAGCGGGTCCACAAGATCCTCAGTCACATGACCCAGGAGATTCAGAACTATCTCTGGATCAAGACCTTCACCAGCGCGCTCACGGCGGGGCTCAGCTATGCCGTGCTGGCGGCGGTCGGCCTCGATTTCGCCGGGTTCTGGGTGGTCATCATCTTCCTGCTGAACTACATCCCGACCATCGGCTCGCTGCTCGGCATCCTCTTCCCGGCCCTGCTGGCGCTGGTCCAGTTCGACACCTTCGTGCCCTTCCTCATCGTCACGCCGAGCCTCGCGGTGATCCAGGTCTTCGTCGGCAACTTCCTGGAGCCGATGCTGATGGGCTCGTCCCTCAACATCAGCCCCTTCGCGACCCTGATCTCGCTTGCCGTGTGGGGTACGATCTGGGGCGTGCCGGGGATGTTCCTCTGCGTGCCTATCACCGTGATCGCGATGATCATTTTCGCCCACTTCCCGCGCACGCGGCCCATCGCGGTGATGCTGTCCACCGACGGCCGCGTCGCCTGGGGCGAGACCGAGCCGCGCCCGCCGCCCGACCCACGCCCGCCGTCCGGAGCCTGACAATGAACGTTGCCGAGCAAGACGCCCTCGCGATCGATGCCGGGCGGCTGAGGGAGGCCGTGGCCGCGATCTTCATGGCCGCAGGCTGCGACAAGGCCGAGAGTGCGCGCATCGCCCGCTATCTGGTCGAATCCAACCTCACCGGGCACGACAGCCACGGCGTCATTCGGGTGCCGCGCTATGTCCATTGGCTCGACACCAGCGCCGTACACGCCGGCCGGCACATCAAGACAGTAATGGACGCGGGCGCCGTCGCAGTGCTGGACGGCGACCACGGCTTCGGCCAGACCATCGGCGAAGAGGCGATCACGCTGGGCGTCGAGAAGGCGCGCGAGTACGGCGTTGCCGTCGTGGGCCTGCGCAACTCGGGCCACCTGGGGCGGGTCGGCGACTGGGCCGAGCTTGCGGCCGCCCACGGGCTGCTCTCGATCCACTTCGTCAACACCAGCGGGCTCGGCATGTTGGTGGCGCCCTTCGGCGGCACCGAGCGGCGCATGTCCACCAATCCGGTCTGCTTCGGCGTGCCGATGCCGGAGGGGCCGCCGCTGGTGCTCGACTGCGCGACGTCCATCGTGGCCGAGGGCAAGGTGCTGGTCGCGCTCAACGGCGGCAAGCCGCTGCCGGAGGGCGCTCTGATCGATCGGGACGGCACGCTCACCACCGATCCCAACGCCATTTACGGCTCCCTGGACGGCACCCAGCCCCACGACCAGCGCACGGGCTCTGCCGCCGTGCGCGCCATGGGCGAGCACAAGGGCTCCGGCATCAGCATCATGTGCGAGCTGCTCGCGGGCGCGCTCACCGGCGGCGGCTGCGGCCGGGCGGGCCACAAGACGCTGGAGAACAACATGCTCTCCATCCTGCTCGACCCTGCGCGCTTCGGCACCGAGGAGCTGATGTGGCCGGAGCTCGACCGTTACGTCGCCTTCGTGCGCAGCGCTCGCGCCGCACCGGGACACGAGCGGGTGCGCCTCCCCGGCGAGCCGGAGGAGGAGATGCGAGCCCGCCGGCGCGCGGAAGGCATCCCTCTGCCCCGCAGGGTTCGGTCCAGCCTGGCGCTCACGGCGAACTCCCTCGGCCTCAAAGACGTGGCGGGGGTGTTCAAGCCGCAAAAGCGCGCGGGGGTCTCCCCATGACCGGGACCTCCGATATTGCCGCCCATTACACGAGCGGCGACCTGCTCGCGCGGCTGGAGGCACGGCTGCGGGAGGACGAAGCCGATCCGGCGCGCCCGACCGCTGAGGCTTTAGCTCCCTACGATCATTTCCACGGCCGCGGCCTGGAGGCGACCGAGGACATGGCGAACCTGCTCCAGATCGCAGAGACGGACCGTATTCTCGATGTCGGCAGCGGCCTCGGCGGGCCGGCGCGCTACATGGCGGAACGCTTCGGCTGCCGGGTGGATGGCATCGATCTGACCGCCGAATTCTGCGACATCGCGACGCACCTGACGACGCTGCTTGGGCTTACGGACCGAGCCTCCTTCCAGCAGGGCGACGCGCTGGCGATGCCGTTCGGCGACGCCGTGTTCGACGGCGCCTACTCGATGAACGTCTCCATGAACATCGCCGACAAGTGCGCGCTCTATCGCGAGATCCACCGCGTGCTCAAGCCCGGCGGCTGGCTGAGTCTGTCGGAGGCGGCGCAGGGACCGGGCGGCGCACCAGACTACCCGACGCCGTGGGCGCGGACCGCCGCGACGAGTTTTCTCGCGACCCCGGCGGAGACCCGAGAGAACCTGGAGGCCTCGGGGTTTGCCATCGAGACTCTGCGGGAGACGACGGAGACGGCGCTCGCCTACGCCGCCCGCTCGCGCGCAACGGTCGAAGCCGGCGGACAACCGCTGCACCGCGCCGTCTCGTTGATCCACGGCGCGCTTGCCGAAGAGGCGATGGCGAACTCGGCGCAGGCGCTGAGGGAGCATCGTGCCGTGCCCATCGAGATCGTCTGCCGAAAGGCGCGGCAATAGGGATTTCCGACGCCGGACGCTCGTCGCCGGTCAGCTCATCACGGGCGCCCTGTATGGACCCCGCAGGAAGCCCTCTCACCAGATGCCGGGAAAGATTCGGTACTTCACCCGCGCCCGATACTCCGCCCACTTCTCGGGACCGTACTTCTCGGCACAGTACTCCTCGTCCTCAATCTGGCGAATGGTGAACAGCGAGACGATGAAGACGAAGTAGGTCCAGGCCCAGGGATTGTCGAAATGGCCAAATACCAAGCCAATCGACACGCAAATGAACCCCTCGCCCAGGTAGTTGAAGTGACGTGCAGCGCCCCAGAAGCCGCTGCACAGGATTTTGCGATCGCCGGCCTGGATGTATTCGGGCGCAATGAACCCTAGAAACTTGCGGTCGGGCCATCGTTTGAACGCGTATTTCTGCATGGCGGCGCCACGCGAAATGCCCCATCCGACGAGGAAAAGCGCACCTGTTCCGATCAGCCAGACATACGTCCATGCCGGCGAGAATCCGGGGTCGGGATAGGCGGCCAATCCCCACAACGGCATGATATACAGCCATCCGTAGACGATGAGACCGCCCCAGAACAGCTTGAAGCCGAGCTTCTCGTGGATCAGATCGTAGGTGTAGAGCTGGACGCGCTCGAAGATGAAGTAGTCGAACACGTAGAACGTGAAGAACGCCGCATACAGGAAGACGCCGGGGTTGGCGTCCTCGCCGAAGCGGTCGTAGTGGTACGCGGCTCCGGACATGGCGTTAAGAACCAGCATGGTTCCGCCGACGACATAGAGATACATCTTGACGTCGAAGCGGTACTTGAAGAACGCCAGCTCCTGAGCTCGCCCAACCCACAAATCCGCGACGGGATTCCGTTTCTCCTTTCGCGGCTGGCTGTAGACCGCGATCAAGGTGAAGATCAGGGAGAACAGCGTTCCCCCGGCCAGTGCATACAACGTGGTCCGGTAGAACCAGTCGCGCGGCATCCCGGTGGCCTCAAAGGCCCACACGATCACCGCGATGACGAACACCAGGATACCGTTCAGCCGGTACTTACGGGGCTCGCCGGTCTCCCGATCCCTGACGTAGCCGGGAACCCACTTTCCTGGAAGGATGACCTGTAGCAAGAAAAAGACGATGAAGATCGCCAGCGGTGTGAAAAATCCCGCTAGCTTCTCTGTCCCGGTAAGCTCGAAAAAGTGCTCAATACCGAGCCACTCGATCATGACCAAGTATCCCTTTCCCTCGTAACATTGCCATTATGGATTTGGCCATAAAGAAGATCAATAAGGTCCAACGCACCGAAAGCGCGATTCGGCGTCGGTGTTTGCCGGTGCCTCATCGCAGAAGCGAGAAAATGCGCGCGAACTGTGCGGCGTCTGCGCCTCGGGATTGGGGAGAGAGGGTCTACCAGACGCTGCCGCAGCGGCCGCCGTCGATCACGAGGTTCTGGCCGGTGATGTAACCGGCCTGGGCGCTGCAGAGGAAGGCGCAGGCCTCGCCGAACTCGGCGGGATCGCCGAAGCGTTTGGCCGGAACCGACGCCATGTGCTGCTCGGTGAACGCGGTGAGCTCGGCACCTGTCGCCTCGGCTCCGGACGCGATGTTGCTGCGCAGACGCTCGGTGTCGAAATAGCCGGGCAGGACGTTGTTGATCGTCACGTTGCGGGCGGCGACGCCGGACGCGATGCCGGCGACGAAGGCGGTGAGGCCGGCGCGGGCGCCGCTGGAGAGGTCGAGGCCGGGGACCGGCATCTTCACCGAGATCGAAGTGATGTTGATGATCCGCCCGAAGCCGCGTGTGGCCATGCCGTCCAACACACGCTGGATCATCTCCACGGGCGTCGCCATGTTCATCACCACGCCTTGGAGGAAGGCGTCGCGGTCGATCTCGCGGAAATCCCGGCGGGGCGGGCCGCCGTTGTTGTTCACCAGGATGTCGGGCTCGGGGCAGGCCTCGATCAGCGCGGCCTGAACGGCCGGATCGCTGATGTCGCCGGCTACGGTCTCCACGGTGACGCCCGTCTCCTCGCGAATATCGCGTGCCGTGCCTTCGAGCGCCGCACTGTCGCGTCCGTTGATGACGAGATCGACACCGTTTCGCGCGAGCGATTGCGCACAGGCACGGCCGAGCCCGCGGCTCGCGGCGCAGACGATCGCCCGGCGTCCTTCTATTCCAAGGTCCATGGCTCCCTCATCCCTTGTGGCGGCCGCATCGTGACGCCGGCCGGCCCGCCGGCGCAAGCCCAGGGCACCGGACCATAGTGCGGTGTACGCGGCGGACGGGGAAAGGCAGACTCGGCGGATGTGTCGCCCCGTCCATGACCCTGTTGAGAAATGCGGGCTGGGATGCACCGCTCCGGTCCGCAGTGGGCCACCTTGGGCCGCTCGCCCCGGACCATCTTGGGCTACCTTGGGCCACTTTGGGCCGGATTAGGCCGGAATAGGCCGCCTTAAAACCTTACTTTCGGAACTTGCCGGGATTCTTCACCTGTCTCGGGCAGGCGGCGCGGCGCGACATGCGGGCGAACCCGATTGCAAACAGGTGCTTGATTCGCCGCGCGAGAGGTGTTAGCACTCGCTTCTAGCGAGTGCTAACACCTGCTATCAGACGATCTTACAGACGAACGTGGAGGAACCAATGAAGTTTCGACCGCTGCACGACAGGGTCGTGGTTCGCCGGATTGGCGAGGACACCAAGACCGCCGGCGGCATCATCATTCCCGATACGGCCCAGGAGAAGCCGCAGGAAGGCGAGATCGTGGCCGTGGGCCCTGGCACCCGAGGCGATGACGGGACGCTGCATCCGCTGGACGTGAAGCCGGGCGACCGCGTGCTGTTCGGCAAGTGGTCCGGCAACGAAGTGACCCTCGACGGTGACGAGCTCCTGTTCATGAAGGAGTCCGACATCATGGCCATCGTCGAGACCGGCAAGAAGTCGAAGAAGGCCGCGTAGGCGCGCCGCTCGCAGTCAGGAAGGAAAAGCAACATGGCAGCGAAGGAAGTAAAGTTTTCCGCCGATGCGCGGACACGCCTGCTCAGGGGCGTGGACACGCTCGCGAGCGCGGTCGGCGTGACGCTGGGGCCCAAGGGCCGCAACGTCGTGCTCGACAAGTCGTTCGGCGCACCCCGCATCACCAAGGACGGTGTGACGGTCGCCAAGGAGATCGAGCTCACCGACAAGTTCGAGAACATGGGCGCGCAGATGGTGCGCGAGGTCGCGAGCAAGACCAATGACGAGGCCGGCGACGGCACCACCACGGCGACGGTGCTGGCCCAATCGATCGTGCGCGAGGGCTCCAAGGCGGTCGCCGCCGGGATGAACCCGATGGACCTCAAGCGCGGTATCGACCTCGCTGTGGGCGCCGTGGTGACCGAGATCGGCAAGCGCTCCAAGCGGGTACAGACCGACGAGGAGATCGCCCAGGTCGGCTCCATCTCCGCCAACAACCAGCGCGCGGTCGGCGACATGATCGCCGAGGCGATGCAGAAGGTCGGCAAGGAAGGCGTGATCACGGTGGAGGAGGCCAAGGGTCTCGAAACCGAGCTCGACGTGGTCGAGGGCATGCAGTTCGACCGCGGTTACCAGTCGCCCTACTTCATCACCAATGCCGACAAGATGACCTGCGAGCTGGAGGATCCCTTCATCCTCCTGCATGAGAAGAAGCTCTCCAACATGCAGGCCATGATCCCGATCCTCGAGTCGGTGGTGCAGTCGTCCAGGCCGTTGCTCATCATCGCTGAGGAGGTCGAGGGTGAGGCGCTGGCGACGCTGGTCGTCAACAAGCTGCGCGGCGGCCTCAAGGTCGCGGCGGTGAAGGCGCCGGGCTTCGGCGATCGCCGCAAGGCCATGCTCGAGGACATTTCCATCCTCACCGGCGGCCAGGTGGTGAGCGAGGACCTCGGCATCAAGCTCGAGAACGTTACGGTCGACATGCTCGGCACCGCCAAGCGGGTCTCGATCACCAAGGAGGAGTCCACCATCGTCGGCGGCGCCGGCAAGAAGGGGGACATCACCGGGCGCTGCAACCAGATCCGGGCGCAGATCGAGGAGACCACCTCCGACTATGATCGCGAGAAGCTGCAGGAGCGGCTGGCGAAGCTCGCCGGCGGCGTCGCGGTGATCAGGGTCGGCGGGGCCACCGAGGTCGAGGTGAAGGAGAGCAAGGACATGGTCGAAGACGCTCTCAACTCCACCCGTGCCGCGGTCGAGGAAGGCATCGTCCCCGGCGGCGGCGTGGCGCTGCTCTATGCCGGCCGTGCGCTGGACAAGGTCAAGGGTGCGAACGACGACCAGAACGTGGGCGTCAACATCGTGCGCCAGTCGCTCAAGTCGCCGGCCCGGCTGATCGTCGAGAACGCGGGCGAGGACGGCTCGCTCGTGATCGGCAAGCTCCTGGAGCAGAAAAGCGCGACCCAGGGTTTCGACGCGCAGAACGGCGAGTACGTCGACATGGTGAAGGCGGGCATCATCGACCCCGCGAAGGTGGTGCGGACTGCACTTCAGGACGCGGCCTCGGTCGCCGGCCTGCTGGTCACCACCGAAGCCATGGTTGCCGAGAAGCCCGAGAAGAAGGACGACGCGGCCGCCGGCGCCGGTATGCCGGACATGGGTGGCATGGGCATGTAGCCCAGCCTTTCAGGCTCTCGTTACGGGGCGGGCCCGCGGGCCCGCCCCTTTTCGTTTGCAGCGGCCGCTGTCATCCTTGGACACGCCCTCAAGGCTGCGATAGATGTCCAAGGTGAGGCTCGCAAGACGGGGGTCCAAAATGCTACCGTTGGAAGACGGCTAACCAATTGGGGAGCGTTACACTTGATATGAATGTGCAAGAATTCGATTGGCAACTGGCCGTTCGTCGAGGGATCTATACAGTTCCCGAAGCCGCACGTTTGATTGGCACCACTAGGCCCAAGCTGCGATCTTGGATCGAGGGGAATCGTGGCACGCGAGCCGTGCCAATTATTCAACGCCAGCTACCACGCGTTGGAGGACATGCGGTCCTCGGTTTTCTTGATCTCATTGAGGCAAAGTTTATCAGGCACTTCACTACTTGGTTCAGCCCGCAAACGATTCGGAGCGTATCCACCAAGTTGCGCGAGCGGCATGACGTCGACCATCCGTTCGCTATGAACAATCGATTCCGGACTGATGGCAAGGCCATCTTTATGGAATCCGCTGGGTCTGACGAGGAGTTGCGCGTTCTAAATTTAATGAACGACAACTTCGAGATGGAACCTGTCATCAAACAATCCTTGTTCGATACTATATTCTACGTAGATGATATCGCTCGCCATTGGATGCCCAACCCGGATACCGATAGAGTGTTGGTGAACCCAGCCATCTGCTTCGGCCATCCTGTCATCAAGGACATCAGAGTACCGACACGTCGGCTGTATGACGCGTACCTCGTGGAGGGTGGGATCAACCGAGCAGCTGAAGAATTCGAGGTCGATAGTGATGCTGTGGAGCAAGCGGTTCAATTCGAACGCATGCTGGATGGGCAGATAGTGCATTGAAAATCCGTCTCGACGAGAATTTATCTCCCCGCGTAGCAAAAGCCTTATTAGCACTTACCGAGAATCGAGAAGGATTTGAGGTGTCGCACGTCAGACAGGTGCACGACCCTAGAACGGACGACGCTGATTGGATGATGGCTTTTGCCGAGGACGGCGGCACCGCAATAGTTTCCGGTGACTACAATATTCTCAAGAACTGGCCCAATCTGATAGCATATAAGGAAAGTGGACTGATCGGCTTCTTTCCGACCCCAACATTCAACGGTCTAGTAGGCTATGCTAAGGCAGCACTGTTAATCAGATGGTGGCCCGCAATTGTTGAACGAATTCAACTATCGTCTCGAGGCGACACATGGCGATTACCCATGCACTGGACTCCCAACGTCAAGGGGTTCAAACTTCTTGAGGATCCCAGATTTGGCAAAGATGGCAAAATAATCTCAATCTCGGACCGATCAGCACGTCGCACTCGTCCTCGATCTTAACATTGATGAATTCGAACATCCTTCCAATTTCGAGCCTCGCGCGGACGCAGAGGTCGCGTGGCGAGAAGCACAGTCATCCAGGGAGGCCTCATGAGCGCCGATATCGGAGCCCTGTTCGAGGAGCGGGATTCGCTCGACATCGCCCAGCTGGTGAAGGCGGGCGAAGTGACGCCGGGCGAGCTCGCCGAGGCGGCGATCCGCCGCATCGAGGCGCTCAACCCAACGCTCAACGCGGTCTCCATCCCGCTCTTCGACTATGGCCGCAAGGCCGCCGCCGACCCGGCGCTGCCCGATGGCCCGTTCAAGGGCGTGCCCTTCCTGCTCAAGGATCTCGGCACGCTCTGGGAGGGCATTCCGCTGGTCAACAGCTGCCCCTACTTTAAGGACTTCGTCTGCCCCGCCGACATGACCTACACGCGGCGGATCAAGGACGCGGGCTTCGTGCTGCTCGGCCGCAGCAACGCGCCAGAGTTCGGCTGGTGCCTCGCGACGAGGCCGCGCTCTTCGGCCGCACCAACAACCCCTGGAACCAGGAGCGGACTCCGGGGGGCTCCAGCGGGGGCGCGGCGGCCGCGCTGGCGTCTCGCATGGTGCCCTTCGTCGATGCGAGCGACGGCGCCGGCTCGACGCGGGTGCCGGCCTCTCACTGCGGGCTGGTGGGACTCAAGCCCTCGCGCGGCCGGGTGACCCTCGATCCCTACCCCGACTACTGGTACGGCGGTGCCACCTTCCTCACCGTGACCCACACGGTGCGCGAGAGCGCCGCCTATCTGGATGCCGTCGGCGGGCGGGTGACGGGCGACGTCTACTACACGGAGATGCCGGAGACCCCCTACCTGGACGAGGTCGGGCGCGACCCCGGCACACTCCGCATCGGCGTGACCACGGCGTCGCCGGCCGGCAACCCCATCCACGAGGAGGTGGTGCAGGCCGTGCGCGATGCCGCGGCGCTCTGCGAGAGCCTTGGCCACCGGGTGGAGGAGCGGGAACTCGCCCTGGACTGGGAGCGGTTCTGGGGCGCCTATACGCGGATGACCGCCGCCCAGACTGCATCGGGCTTCGAGGATTCCGAAGCGCTCATCGGCCGCCCGGTGACCGAAGACGATGTCGCGCCGCTGATCTGGGGAATCATCCAGAAGGGCAAGGCCATCGACGGACCGCAGCACTACCGCGACGTGGATGAGCTGCGCCAGATCAGCCGCGAGCTGATCGTGAGCCTCGCGGACTGCGACGTCCACCTCATGCCCGTGATCGGCCATCCCGCCCGCCCTCACGGCCACTACCCGATGACCATGGGCGATATCGACCGCTACAACGCCGAGCTGATGGGGCCGGATGCCGTGTTCACGGCGCCCTTCAATGCGAGCGGCCTGCCCGGCATGTCACTGCCGCTTCACACGACGGTGGACGGCCTGCCGGTCGGCGTGCAGCTCGTGGGCCGCGAGTGCGACGAGAGCACGCTCTTCCGCCTCGCCGGCCAGCTGGAGGCGGCCAAGCCCTGGAAGGACCGCCGGCCGCCGGTCCTTGCAAGCTAAACTACGGTCACACGACGCAACCGGTCCACAGGGAGGCTCCCATGAGCTCAGTCTTCGCCAACGACGCATTCGCCGGGAAGACGGTGCTGGTCACCGGTGCCAGCTCCGGCATCGGCGAAGGCACTGCCAAGGCCTTCGCCGCCCATGGCGCCAACGTCATGATCAACGGGCGCGATGCGGCGCGCGGCGGCGCGGTGCTGGACGGCATCGTGAGCAGCGGCGGCAGCGCCGCCCTGAGCCTCGGCGATGTGGCGGACTCCGCTTACTGCGACCGGCTGGTGGCCGAGACGGTGGACCGCTTCGGCCGGCTCGACGTGCTCTTCAATAACGCCGGCATCTGCCTGCATGGGCCGGTTGACGAGACCTCCGACGACGACTGGGACCACCTGATCGGTATCAACATCAGCGGCAGCTTCTACATGGCGCGGGCCGCCGTCCGCCAGATGAAGGCGCAAGGCGATGGCGGCGCAATCATCAACATGTCGTCCGAATGCGGGCTGATCGCCTACGAGCGCCTGCCCGCCTACAGCGCGACCAAGGGCGCCATCGTCATGCTGACCAAGTGCATGGCCATGGATCACGCGCGCGCAGGCATCCGGGTCAACGCGGTCTGCCCCGGCGATATTGACACGCCCATGACCGACCTGGGCTGGGCGCACCTCGACGTCACCTCCGAAGAGATCCGCGAGAAGCTCAAGGAGCATATCCCTCTCGGCAAGGTGGGGCAGCCAGTCGATATCGCCCATGCGGTGATGTATCTCGCCTCCGACGCCGCAGGCTTCGTCACCGGCACCCTGCTCCCCATCGATGGCGGCACGACCGCGCGATAGGAGCTCTCAGGGCGAGACGAGGAGGTAGATACCGGCGGCGACCATCGCGACGCCGCCCGCGCGCGCCACCCATTCGCCCTTGGGCATGAGCTTCTCGGCAACGACGAAGACGGTGATCGCCGCCACCCAGGCAAGGTTCATCACGCCACCGACGAAGAGCAGCCCCATCACGAAGCCGCAGCAGCCGAGGCAGAAGGCGCCGTGGCCGAGCCCCATACGGAAGGCGCCCGACCGGCCCGGCCGCCAGTGCCCCATGATGAAGGCCATGGGCGAGCGGCAATGCTTGAGGCAGGCATGCTTGAGCGGCGTCCACTGATAGACGCCGGCGGTGATGAACAGCACGCCGCCGAGAATCGTGCTGGTGGCGACCATCATCGGCGAAAGCAGCGCCGCGTTCTGCAGCCCCCACTGCATCGTCGTCGCGGCAACACTGAACGCCGCCCAGACCAGCACGTAGCCGAGCGCGAAGAGCGTTGTCGAGGTGAAGGGGCGGCCACTACTTTGCGATCGGTCCACACGAGCGAAGATCAGGATCATCGGTGCCGCGCTCGGCACCATCATGGCCACCATCATCACGGCCCACATGGCCCACATCAGCAGGCCGTCGGCGACGCTCCAGGCCTGCATCTGCATCATGGCGCCGTCCGCGTGCGCCATGTCGCCGCCCATATCGAGGGCCATGTCGATGAGGTAGAGCCAGGCGAGCACGGCGGCTACCGCGAGGCCGGCCAGCACAACCAGCCGATCGCGTCGTGCGATGCTCTCGATCATTGGCGTAGCCGCCGGCCCGGCCGGCGCAGCGACGCCGTCAGTCGCATTTTGCGGTGAGGCCGCCGTCCACGACCAGGTCGGCCGCGGTCACGTAAGCTGCCTCGTCCGAGGCCAGGAAGAGCGCCGCGTGGGCCACGTCCCAGCCTGAGCCCATGCGCCCCATGGGCACCTGGGCGTGGCGCTTCTCGACCAGGGCCTCGAGGTCGCCGCCGCCGTACTGCGCGGCGAGGCGCGCCTCCACCAGCGGGGTGTGCATCAGCCCGACCGAGATCGAGTTGCAGCGCACGCCGCGCGCCGCGTACTGCACGGCCACCGCCTTGGTGAACTGGACCAGCCCCGCCTTCGCCGCCGCATAGGCCGCGTGGTGGTTGCCGACGAAGCGAAGCCCCGCGACCGAAGAGATGTTGACGATGGCGCCCGCGCCCTGCGCCTCCATGATGGGGAGCGCGCAGCGGGTGGTGAGGAAGGCGCTGGTGAGGTTGAATTCTAATTGCCCGGCCCAGTCCTCCTCGCTGAGTTCGACCGGCCCGCCGGGCACCGAGCCCCCCACGTTGTTGACCAGCACATGCAACCCGCCCCAATGCTCGCAAACCGTGGACATTACCCGCTCGATCTGGGCGCTGTCGGTCACGTCGGCGGTCTCCACGGCGCAGGCGTTGCCCTCGCTTTCGATCATCTGCCGCGTTGCCTCGGCAGCGGCCGTGTTGCGGTCGACCGCGACGACGCGCGCGCCTTCGCGGGCGAACAGCACGGCGGTGGCGCGGCCGTTGCCCCAGCCGGGGCCGACCGAGCCTGCGCCCGTGATCAGCGCGACCTTGCCATCGAGACGTCCTGTCATGCCGCCACCCTACCCTTCGATGCCGTGATATGCGCGCGCGACATCCGCGCGTCGGCAGATCCACACGTCGTCGTGACTCAGCACGTGCTCCAGGAAGCGCCGGAGCGCCGCGAGGCGTGCCGGCCTCCCGATCACGCGGCAATGCAGGCCCACGGAAAGCATCGCGGGGTGCCCGTTGACGCCCTCACGGTAAAGCTCGTCGAAGGCCCCGCAGAGGTATTCGGCAAACGCCACCGGCGAAGCGAAGCCGTTCGGCGTACTGAATTTCATGTCGTTGCTGTCGAGCGCGTAGGGAATGACGAGGTGGCGGCTACCGTCTTCAAGTTCGAGCCAGTAGGGAATGTCGTCGTCGTAGGCGTCCGAATCGTAGAGCAAACCGCCGCATTCGATTGCGAGCCGGCGCGAGTTGGCGCTCACCCGGCCGCAGTAGAAGCCGACCGGCGCCTCGCCCGTCTGCTCGCGAATCGTCTCCTTCGACTTCAGGATGTGCTCGCGCTCGACCTCTTCCGGCACGTTGGCATAGTCGAACCAGCGCCAGTTGTGGCTCGCGACCTCGTAGCCCTGCCCGGCGCAGTAGCGGCCGACATCCGGATTCAGCGCGAGCGCCTGGCCGACGCCGAAAATGGTCGCCGTCACGCCCAGCTCCTCGAACAGCCGCAAGATGCGCCAGACACCGGCACGCGCGCCGTAGTCATACAGGCTCTCGGTGTTGTGGTCCCGCCGGCCCTCGCGCGCCTCGATGCCGCAAATTTCGTGGATGTAGCTCTCGGAGGTGGCATCGCCGTTCTGGATCGACCGTTCCGCACCCTCCTCGTAGTTGAGGACGAGGCTCAGCGCGAGGGGGCTCCGGTCACTCCAGGGTGGGCGCGGGCGCTCGCGGCCATAGCCGACGAAATCGCGATCGTTCATGCCGGTCATGTCTGAGAACTCCTTGGCGAACCCGGTTCGGACACGTCATGCCAGGTGGTGGGCCTGAAGAAGGTGCGGTCGAAGCCGCCGCCGTTCCAGGTGGTCATCTTTCGCACGTGGACAAGAAAGGGCTCTCTGGGGAATCCGAACGTCGTCTCCGCATAGGCCACGCCCGGCGCGCCGAGATATCGCTCTGCCATCTTGCGGGCCGGCGTGATCCAGTCGAACTCCTCCGACAGGAACTCCGCCTCGCCGAGCACGCTTACGCGCATGTAGGGCAGGCCGGGATTGTCGACCAGAAGACCGCAGCGCGGGTCGCGGTGCAGGTTCTGCACCATGCTGGTGCGCGTCTTGCTGATCACGAGGAATGCGTTGTCCTGCGCCAGCCAGTCGAACCAGACCGGGCTCACCACCGGCCAGCCGTCGGCCATCGTGGTGGCGATCTTCGCGAAGATGGCGCCCGAGGTCAGGAACGCGTCGCGCTCCTCGACGGTCATCCCCCGCCCGCTGTCCGATGTCATCGCCATGGCGCGTCTCTCCGTTCCGGTCGCGGGCACGGGCGCCGCAACACCCAGCCATCGCTGGGGGCCGAAGGATAGGCGCAGCGAGTTGCCTTTGCACGCCGCCCTGCCGAAAGCCGCATCTGCATGATAGGGTTCGCGCGCCCAAGAGGCGGGCATACGGCGCGAAGAGGGGCCGGACCATGAGGGATCAGGCGCGGGTGGTGGTGATCGGCGGCGGCATCGTCGGCTGCAGCGTGCTCTACCATCTGGCGAAGCTCGGCTGGTCCGACGTGGTGCTGGTCGAAAAGACCGAGCTCACCGCAGGCTCCACTTGGCACGCCGCCGGCCTGCTGCCGCTCTTCAACATGAGCTACAGCGTCGGCCAGCTCCACAAGTACTCGATCGACCTCTACCAGCAGCTTGAGGAGGAGACCGGCCAGGCGGTGAGCTTCCATCGCACCGGCAACTTGAGGCTCGCCACCAACCATGAGCGGATGGACGAGTACCGCAACTACTGCGGCACCGCGAACACCATCGGCGTCCCGTTCGAGCTGATCGGCCCGAGCGAGATCGGTGACCTCTGGCCACTCTGCAACCTGGAAGGCCTGGTAGGCGCGCTGTTCCACCCCCACGACGGCCATGTCGCGCCGGTGGACGTGACCCAAGCGTTGGCCAAGGGCGCGCGCGACCGGGGCGCGGAGATCAACCGTAACACCGAGGTCACGGGGATCGAGCGCACCCGCGCCGGCGAGTGGCTGGTGAAGACCACGCGCGGCGATATCACCTGCGAGACGGTGGTGACCGCCACCGGCTCCTGGGCCCGGCAGGTGGGCGCCATGGTGGGCCTCGATCTGCCGACGATCCCGGTCGAGCACCAGTACATCGTGACCGACACCATCCCGGAGCTGGAAGAGCGCAAGGCGCAGGACCTCCCCGAGATGCCGGTGCTGCGGGAGAGCGATGCCTCCTACTACATGCGGGAGGAACGCCAGGGCCTCATCCTCGGCCCTTATGAGAAGGACGCGCCGGCCTGGGCGGTGGACGGCGTGCCCGAGGGCTTCGGGCAGGAGCTGCTGCCGCCGGACGTGGACCGCCTAGAGCCCCACATCGAGGCCGCGATCAACCGGGTGCCGATGTTCGGCCGCGCCGGGATCAAGGACTGCGTCAACGGCCCCATTCCCTACACGCCCGACGGCAACCCCCTCATCGGCCCGGCCTACGGCCTGCCGAACTTCTGGCTGGCGGAGGGCTTCAGCTTCGGCATCACCGCCGCAGGCGGCGCCGGCTGGCAGCTCGCGGGCTGGATCGCGGACGGCGAGCCCTCCATCGACATGCTGGCGGTCGACCCCCGCCGCTTCGGCGCCTACGCCAACAAGCACTACACCAGGGCCAAGAACGAGGAGGCCTACGCCCACGTCTTCATCATCCACTACCCGGACGAGGAGCGACCCGCGGCGCGCCCCGCCAAGACCAGTCCGTGTCACGAGCGGCTCGCGGCGCACGGCGCCGTCTGGGGCCAGCGCTACGGCTGGGAGCGGCCCAACTGGTTCGCGCCGGAGGGTGTGGAGGCCGAAGACGACTGGAGCTTCCGCCGCACCAACTATTTCGGGCCCGTGGGCGCGGAGTGCCGCGCGGTGCGCGAGCGCGCGGGCCTGATCGACATCACCAGCTTCTCCAAGTTCAGGGTGTCGGGGCCGGGGGCGGAAGCCGCGCTGGACGGCGTGCTCGCCAACCGGCTGCCCCAGGCGAAGGGCCGCCTCAAGCTCGCCCATGCGCTCACCGTGACCGGCGGCGTGCGCTCCGAGTTCACGGTGATGCGCGAGGGGGCTGAGTCGTTCTACCTGGTGAGCTCGGGCGCCGCCGAGCGCTACGACCACGATTTCCTGCTGCGCCACGTGGCGGGCGAGGGCGTGAGCATCGAGAACATCACCACCGCCCACGGCGTGCTCGTGCTGGCGGGCCCGCGCTCGCGCGACATCCTGCAAGCCGTGACCGACGCCGACCTCTCCAACCAGGCCTTCCCCTGGCTCACGTCGCAGCCCATCTCCATCGGTCTCGCGCCAGCGACCGCGATGCGGGTCAACTTCGTAGGCGAGCTCGGCTGGGAGCTGCACCACCCGATCGAGTACCAGAACCGCATCTTCGACGTGCTGGTGGAGGCGGGCGAGCCGCACGGCCTCGGCATGTGCGGGATGCGGGCGATGGATTCGCTCAGGATCGAAAAATCCTACCGCATGTGGGGGCAGGACCTGACCATCGAGTATTCCGCCTTCGAGGCCGGCCTGGACCGCTTCATCGCCCTCGGCAAGGGCGACTTCACAGGCCGCGACGCGCTTGTGGCCCAGCGCGAGGCGGGCGTGCCGCAGGACTTCGTGACCCTTGAGATCGAGGCCGACGACGCCGACCCCTGGGGCAACGAGCCGATCTACGACGGGGAGACCATGATCGGCCGCGCCACCTCCGGCGCTTACGGCCACACGGTTGGCCTGAGCCTTGCCCTCGGCTACGTCGCTCGCGATCACGCGGTGCGCGGCCGCCGACTCGCGGTCGAGATCCTGGGGGAACGGCGCCCGGCGCGGATCGTGCCCAACTCGCCGGTGGACCCTTCCAACGAGCGGCTGCGCGCCTAGCCCGCGCGCGGCGAGCCCCCCACGCAGCACTGAGGAGACGACATGGCACTGGCCGAGCGCGACATCACCGTCGAAGGGCACCGGGTCCATCTCTGGGAAGGGGGCGAGGGCTTCCCCATCCTGATGCTGCACGGCTCCGGCCCCGGCGCCGGCACCATCGGTAATTGGCGCCTGGTGCTGGGGCCGCTGGCGGCGCGCTACCGCATCGTCGCCACCGACCTGATCGGCTTCGGCGCCTCCGGCCGCAAGGCCGAGGAGCCCTATTTCGACCTGCCGCTCTGGCGGCGCCAGGCCCAGGCGGTGCTTGACCTGCTCCCCGCAGGCGAGGCCGGCGTGATCGGCCATTCGCTCTCCGGCAGTCTCGCGCTCGGGCTCGCCATGGACAATCCGCGCGTCACCAAGGTGATGACCACCGGCGCCATGGGCGCGCCCGCGCTCGCCAACCGCGAGACCGAGATCTGCTGGCGCTTCCCCGAGACCCGCGAGGAGCTGCGCGAGGCGGCGGAGATCCTGGTCCACGACCCCTCGGTCATCACCGACACCTTCCTCGACGCCCGCATGGCGATCCTCCACGACGGCGAATACGGCCCCTACTTCCGCAGCATGTTTGCGGGCGACAAGCAGCGCTACATCGACGAGGCGGTGCTGCCGCCCGATCGGCTCTCCGCGCTCTCCTGCCGGGTGATGATGCTCCACGGCCGCGACGACCGGCCCTTCCCCTGCGAGGAGAACACGCGGGTGCTCGCCCGCCACCTCCACAAGGCGGACACCTTCGTGATCGCGGAGTGCGGTCATTCGCCGGCTCTGGAACATCCTGATAAACTGCTGGCCGCGGCGCAGATGCTGTTCGGCTGAGGCTGAACGACACGCGCCGGTAAGACGATGGAGCGAGCGATGCGTAGACACATTCGATGCGGACAGCTGTTCACCGGCCTCGGCGACGGCGCCGAGCGCGACCAGACTGTGGTGATCGAGGGCGAGCGCATCGCCTATGTCGGGCCGAGCGAAGGCGCGCCCGTGGTGGCACCGGAAGACGAGGTGGTGGACCACTCTGGCCACTTCGTGCTGCCGGGGCTGATCGACGTCCACGTCCACCTCTCCTACGGCAACGCCAAGACCGAAGAGGACATCGACCTCTACGCGCCGGTCGAGTTCCGCGCGCTGCGTGGGCTGGAGGCGGCCCAGCGGGTGCTCGCCGCCGGCTTCACCTCGATGGCCGACCCCACCACCAGCGGCCGGGTGACGCCCTCCATCCGCGACGCCATCGACGCGGGCCTCTTTACGGGCCCCCGCATCACCTGCTCCGGGCGCCAGATCACCAACCGCCAGGGGCTCTCCGACTGGTACCCGACCTGGATCGGCGTGCCCGAGACCTCTATCGGCGTGCTCGCCCGCGACGCCGCCGAGGGGATCGCGGAAATCCGTACCATGGCCAAGGACGGCGTGGACTTCATCAAGATCGCCATGGACGGCGATTCGATGAACCCCATGACCAGCGTCCTCGTGGCCGGCTACAACCAGGAAGAGACCACGGCGATGGTCGCGGAGGCCCACCGGCTCGGCAAGAAAGTGGTGGTGCACGCACGCGGCGCCGAGGCCGTGCTCTATTCCGCCCGCGCCGGCGTCGACGTGATCCTCCACGCCGCCTGGATGGACGACGAGGGCCTGGAGGCGGTCGTCGAGAACGACTGCATGATCTGCCCGACCTTCAGCCTCGTGGTAAACGACATCGACTTCACCCGGCCGGGGGACGGCTGCTATCCGGGCTTCCCGGATGCGCACAAGCGCGAGATCGAGGCCGCCCAGCGCTCGCTGGTGAAGGCCAGGGATGCGGGCGTCACCTTCCTCTCCGGCACCGATTCCGGCTTCGCGGTGACGCCCTACGGCGAGTGGCATGCCCGCGAGCTGGAGCACATGGTGACCTACCTCGGCATCTCGCCGGCAGACGCGCTCCGCTGCGCCACGGTCAACAACGGCACCTTCGTGCGGGAGGAAGGCCAGGTGGGCGCGCTGGAGCAGGGCCGGCTCGCCGACATCCTGGTCTTCGACGGCGACCCGCTGGCCGACGTCACCCAGCTGCAGGACCGGAGCCGCATCCGCGAGATCGTCCTCGGCGGCGAGACCGTGAACCTCGCCATCAACCCGAAGGCCCAGCGCCTCCGCTCCGAGTTCTCCTACGAGATGTGGCACCAGGTCTACACCCAGGAGCGGATCGCCGAGATCGGCATGAACCGCCCGGTCCCGGCCGAGGCCGCCGAATAGCGGCCGCAGACTGCTGCCGGAGCACGGTCGGGCGGCTCGTCGGCGCGTGCCGGCGGGCCGCCTTCCGTTCCGAGCCTGACCATCCGAAACGGGGAGCCAGCCGCCATGCCTGTCATCAACCGCATCGCCGCGATCCACGACGACATGACCGCGTGGCGGCGCGACATCCACGCCCACCCTGAACTGGGTTTCCAGGAGGAGCGCACCGCCGCCGTCGTGGCCGAGAAGCTCGAATCCTTCGGCATCCAGGTGCACCGGGGGCTCGCGAAAACCGGCGTGGTCGGCATCCTCGAAGGCGCGCCGGGCGACGGCGCCATCGCGCTCCGCGCCGACATGGACGCGCTCCCCATCCTGGAGGGGAACGACGTCGCCCATCGGTCGGTCAACGACGGCGCCATGCACGCCTGCGGCCATGACGGGCACACGACCATGCTGCTGGGCGCGGCGCGCTACCTCGCCGAAACCCGCAACTTCGCCGGCACGGTCTACTTCGTGTTCCAGCCTGCCGAGGAAGGGCTCGGCGGCGGCGAGGCGATGGTGAAGGACGGGCTGTTCGAGCGCTTCCCGGCCACCGCCGTCTACGGCATGCACAACTGGCCGGGCCTGCCGCCGGGCGAGATCGCCGTCCGCACCGGGCCGATGATGGCGGCCTGCGACGAGTTCACCATCACGGTGGAGGGCACCGGCGCCCACGGCGCCATGCCCCACCTCGGCCACGATGCCGTGGTGGCGGCAGCGCAGATCGTCACCGGCCTGCAGTCCATCGTGGCCCGCAACGTGGACCCGCTGGAGGCGGGCGTCGTCAGCGTGACCATGATCCACGGCGGCGACGCCTTCAACGTCATCCCGCAGGCGGTCGAGCTCGCCGGCACCGTCCGCACCTTCAAGCCCGAGGTGCGGGACCTGATCGCCGCCAACATCCAGCGCATTGCGGAGGGCACGGCCGCGGCGCTCGGCACCCGCGCCACGGTGAACGTGGAAGGCCGCTTTCCCGCCACGGTCAACACGGCGGACGAGACCGCGCGGGCCGAAGCGGCGGCCCAGGCCGTGGTCGGCGCGGAGCGGGTGCACCGCGACCTCGCCCCCTGCATGGGCTCCGAGGACTTCGCGTACATGCTCCATGCCCGGCCCGGCAGCTACATCTGGATCGGCAACGGGCTCGGCCCCGGCGGCTGCTTCCTCCACAACCCCGGCTACGACTTCAACGACGAGATCCTGCCCATCGGCGCGAGCTACTGGGCGACGCTGGTCGAGCGCGAGCTTGCGGCTGGCCGATAGCGTGAACGACACCGCCCGCCCGCGCCCGGCCGCGTGGGATGGCGCGGCGGCGCGGCGCGGGCTTGAGGCCGACGGCTTCTGTCACGTGCCGGGCGTGCTGGACCCGGCTGCGCTACGGGTGACCAAGGCGGCGGCGGAGTCCGCGCTCGGCACCGTCGGCGCCGATCACCGCGCACAGTGGCGCTCCCAGGGGAGCCTCGTCCCGGTCGCGGACCACCCCGCCTTCGCATCGCTCATCGCGCACCCCGGCTTTCAGGAGATGTTCGAGCGCCTCGGCTTGCCTGGCACGCGCTTCTCCTCCGGCTACGTCATCAGCAAGCCTGCGGGCGGGCCCGCGCTCTTCTGGCATCAGGACTGGTGGGGCTGGCAGCATCCGATCTCGCGGGAGGAGCGCATCGCCCAGTTGGCACTCTTCCTCTACATGACTGACACGACGCGGGAGAACGGCTGCCTGCGTCTGATCCCCGGCTCCCATCGAAGGCCGCATCCGCTGCACGACCTGGTCGACGCCCACGACCCGACGCTGGCCGAGGTGCAGAACCCCGAGAACGCCGCCTTCGCCCCGCACCCGGACGAGGTCGACGTGCCGGTGACGGCGGGCGATGTCGTCGTGGTCGACGCGCGGCTGATCCACGGCGCCCACCCCAACCGCTCGGGCCGCGAGCGCACCAACATCACGCTCTGGTGGCACCCGGACTACGAGGCGCTGCCGGCCTCGCTCAGGGCCCGCATCTGGAGGCTCTACCGGCGCGAGGAGATCGACACGGACGCCGCCCCCGGCCGCACGCTTCGCCCCGATGGCTGGCCCGAGCCCGCACGCAGCCAGGTCACGCCCTTCCTCGTGACCGACCCCGGCCCCGTCGCGCCCGAGCCCTGGAACCGCACACCGCAGTACTAAGGCGCGCCTCAGCCTGCGGCTCGCATGACCCAGCTCGAAGGAGCCGGCAATGCCGACCTGGAAACGCCTCCTCATCGCGTGGCTCTTCGTTCCGGTGCACCGGTTCCTGTTCCGCCTCTCGGGCGGCCGCGTCCTGGGCCGCCTGGAAGGCACGGGAGTCCTCATTCTCGTCACCAAGGGACGCAAGAGCGGTGAGCCACGCTCGTCGCCCTTGCTGTACTTCCGATTCGAAGAGTCCGACGACCTCATCGTCGTCGCTTCGAACTACGGCCGGGACCGTCATCCGGCGTGGTACTTGAACATCGCCGCCGACCCTAACGTTTCCGTCGAGACCAGTGGCGAACGCTTCGCCGCCGGGGCCCACGTCGCCCAGGGACAGGAACGCACCGCGCTGTACGACAAGGTGGTTGCGGCGAATCCACGCTTCGCCACTTACCGCGCCAGCACCCACCGCCAGATTCCCGTCGTCGCGCTCCGCCGCGCCTGACCGATGAGGGCTTTGGTGACCGGCGCGACAGGTTTCGTGGGCGGCAACCTCGTGCGGGCACTGCTGGAGGGCGTGATCCTGCGCCGGCAGCCGTACTTGCCGCTGGAGGGTGCGCGGCTCGCACGGCACAGGATGGCGGTTGATTGCACGAAGGCGATCTCGGAGCTGGGGCTCCCCCAAAGTTCCGCCGCCGGAGCGCTGGAACGGTCCGCGCGATGGTTCACGGACCACGGGTACGTGTGAGCCGGAGCGTGTCCGAACGCCTGGACGGAAGAATCCCGGTAAATTTCGGAAGAGTATTTTAAGGCGGCCTATTCCGGCCCACTCCGACCCAAAGCGGCCCAAGGTGGCCCAAGGTGGTCCAGGCAAGCGGCCCAAGGTGGCTCATGGCGGACCGGAGCGGCGCATCGGATGGCTGTCGATATCGAGCCGGTGCGCGCCTTCGTCGTGTGTCTCCGGGGTCCAGCCGTGCCAGTCGCCCTCGACCTCGGCGCGGATGATGGCGACGTCCTCGGGCGGCAACCCTCCGCCGCCCTCTGGCGTCTTGTTTCGCCCGGCATCCATGCGGGCGGCGACGCGCTCGCGCTCCGCACCGCTCTTGCCGGCGCCTTCGATGCGGTGCATGACGAGCGCGAGCGCGGATTTGTCGACCGGGTGATGGTCTGCGCGATGCATCCGCGCAGCCTGCCCCGACCCGCCCGCCCCGTGCACCGCACCATGGTGCGGGTCGCTCGCGCCCGATGGGTCCTGAGCGCGGTAATTAGGAGGCGAGCGAGCACGAAGAGTCCCGCGCGCGGATTTTGAAGTCGCCCGCGTCCCCTTTCCCCCTACCGGGCCTTCTGGCCCGGATGGCGTGACTGCGCCGCGCGCGGCGAGAGTCTGACCACCACGCGCCACGGAAAGCCCGTCGCAGGTCTCGTCCCCACACCCCACGACAGCGAACGCGCTCAGGAGGTCGCCGCCCACATCATCGAGAGCCGCCGTCACGTCAAGTGGGCACCATAGGACCACTCGTTGGCGACGATCCAGGAGGAGCGCAGATATTGACGGCCAGCGGTATCAGAGTGTGTTGCCTTCGCCCTGTACCGTCCATGGGACGAGGTGATCTGGACAGCTTGGACGTGGGCCCTGAAAGTGCGGCTACAACCTCGCTACTACTTCCCAAAACAACGGTCTAACAGCGCTTGTTAGGATTACTGTTTGACAGTCCCTTCTCGCTACCGAGCAACCCCGCTCATGTCCTAGGACTACCTTCGCCAACCCATTGAACCATCGCGGAGAGCAATTCCGGGGTGGAATAATCCTGAATGTCGTCCTCAGAAAAACCGGCATCGAGCTGCCGCTCGAAATACCACTCCTGGAAATCTTCATATTCTGCCAAAATTCGGGCAGCTCCGACGGGCCGACAACCGTTGAGCCCTGCGAGCCAGTTCCTTACCTTTCTAACGGCGGTCTGATAATCGCCACCATGTGCCTCAATATCGCTGCCTGCCAGATCCGAAATTGCTGCCTGATAGCGGTAGGGCTCTTCCTCGAGGATCAGTATCTTTTTGCTCGAGAACGGCGGTCCGCCGTAGTGCCGGCATGCGAAGTCCATCCCAAGCTCAAGGGGCATATTGAGCCGGTAGTGCTCTCCCGCTTCGCGCGCCTGACACCTGCTAAGGTCGTGTATCGAGTAGCGCGATGATTCAATCAGCTCAAGAATCTTCTCAATCCGCGACTCACCAGCGTCGCTACGTTCGCTTGCAATACGCGGCCTCAATCCACATCGAACGAGACAAAACAGGATAGCCTGAAGGATATGCTTGTACTCTCTGTCAAAAGGGCAGTTAACAAAGACATTCTTGTCGAAGTTTGGATCGACCAAATCCGTGGTTACCCCTTGGGAGGAAATGGATCTTTCCCATAGGAATCCCGCTCACGAATCCGACCATCCCGACCGTGAATGTACAATTCCGTTCTCTGATTTCGAGCGATATCCCGTGCGGCCTCGATCGCCTCGCGTTGAGTCTCGAAACTACGCGTCACGCGATTTGCGCCGGTCTTGCGCACCGCCCATTTTCCGTCTCGCGGAACAACGTGCTGGCCCTTACGCGGCATTTGACTTCCTGTTCTCTGGTGGCCGCAGCCAAGTGTCGTGCATACTACTCCTCAACCGCATGCATGACCAAGCGGTTCGAGACATGTTTCGCGCGACCCTACCCCCTCACCGCAGCTGCAGCACCAGCGTCCCCAGGGCGTCGTCCTCCAGCCGCGTCCGGTCGGTGAGCATGGGCAGGTACTCCCCGTCGCGCCGGTGCTCGGCGTAGTCCTCATAGTAGGACGAGCGCGGGTTGCCGGATCGCCCCGTGCTCTGGATGAAGACCGAGCGCTCGGGCGCCCCCAAATCGTAGACCGCGTGGTCGCCCGCCCCGCGGTTCTGCGCGAACGGGCGCTTCGGACCGTTCGCGTCGAAGGCGCCGGCGGGAGCTTCTACGCGCCCATGTCGGACCCTTGAGTCCGCCGCCTACAGATGGCCAGCGGCCTCGCCGCGGCGGCGGATGTCGCGGAATCCGAAACGTGACAGCCGCTGACGTGAAGCCGATCATGGACCGATGGAAAACCGGAGAGGTGAATGATGGCCGTTCGTCAGATCGCAAAGATGGGGCACCCCGTTCTGCGCAAGAAGGCCGCCCCGGTCGAAGACCCGACGGATCCTGACATCGCCCGTCTCGCGACGGACATGCGCGACACGCTGGAGTGGATCGGCGGCGCCGGAATTGCGGCGCCCCAGGTCTACGACAGCCGGCGTGTGGTGGTTTACCGCATCCTGGCCGAGCGCATTCCGCCGGGTGTCGCGCTCGAGCCCCTGCCGTGGACGGTGATGGTCAACCCCGTCATCACGCCGCTCGGCGACGAGGTAGGCCTGATCTGGGAGCGCTGCCTCTCGCTGCCGGGCCTCCACGGCAAAGTGCCGCGTCACAAGCGGGTCGAGATCGTCTACCAGACGCTGGAGGGTGAGAGCCAACGTCGAATCGTCGAGGACTGGCACGCGATGATCCTGCAGCACGAGTGCGATCACCTGGACGGCATCCTCTACCCCATGCGGATGACCGATCTTTCCTACCTGGCGTTCAACGCCGAGCCGGGCGAGCTCGCGCGGGAAGCCGAAACCAAGCCTGACCTGGACCCGGCGCTTCGCGCCATGGTGGACGCATGGCCCGCGCGGGAGAAGTGGCTCGCCTTGTGACGAGGCGGCCGCCGGCACCGTAGACAACCCGGTCCGGGCAGGGCAAAGCTCCGCCGGACCGCACCACAGCAAAGGCCTCCTCATGCCCGGACCGCGCATTCGCCCCCGCCGCTCGTTCATCTTCGTGCCGGGCCTGCGGCCCGAGATGTTCCCCAAAGCCCTCGCGAGCGGCGCGGATATGGTCTGCGTCGAGCTTGAGGACGGGATCGCGCCCAAGGACAAGGCGGCCGCGCGTGCCAACGCGATCGAGCTCTTCGAGGGCCCGCAGGCCGATGACGGGGTGGAGCGGATCGTCCGCATCAACTCGCTGCGCGAAGGCTTCGGCATCGCAGACGTGCAGGCTGTCCTGGCCAGCGACACGCCGCCGCCCGCGCTGATGATGCCCAAGGTGCGCACGCCGGACGAGGTGGTGCTGCTCGACGACCTGCTGACCGAGCGCGGCCACGACACCCGCCTGCACGTCATCGTCGAGACCAACGCCGGGTTGGAGGCGGCCCACGACATCGCTCACTGCAGCCCGCGCATCGACGCGATGTTCTTCGGCGGCGTCGACATGGCCGCCGAGCTGCGCTGCCAGAACGCGTGGGAGCCGCTGCTCTATGCCCGCTCGCGCGTGGTCCACGCCGCCGCCAGCGCGGGGCTCGACGTGATTGACGTGCCCTACCTCGATCTCGAGGATCCGGACGGCATGACGCGTGCCGCGATCCAGGCGCGGGATCTGGGCTTCTGCGGCAAGGGCGCGGTGCACCCCAAGCAGATTCCGGCGCTCAACGAGGTGTTCACGCCGTCGCCCGACCGGATCACCCGCGCGCGGCGCATCATCGCGGAGTTCGAGGCGGCCGATACCGGGCTGGTGGTGATCGACGGCAAGCTGATCGAGAAGCCGGTGCTGCGCGAGATGCACCGGATCGTGGCCATCGCCGAGCGTATCGGTGCCGCATAGGAGCACCTGCGGACGGGAGCATGGATTGAGCAACACGATCGCGATCGACATCCACGAACGCCGGGCCTTTGCCGGCGGCCACGAATTCGGCGATGCCGGCGCCTACGAGCGGCTGATCGGGCGGGCGCGGTTCGCCGTCGATCCCGATGCGCCGGCGCAGGCAGGGATCGTCGATCTGAACAAGGCCCCCCGCAATCGCGATGGCCTGGTCGAGTTCGCCGCCGATCTGTGCATTCTGAAACCGGCCGATCCGGCCCGCGGCAACAGACGGCTCTTCTTCGATTACGGCAACCGCGGCAACAAGCGGGCCGTGCAGTATTTTTGCGACGCACCGGCCTGCAACGATCCGACGACGCTGGAGCACGCCGGCAACGGCTATCTGTTCCGCCGCGGCTACACGGTGGTCTGGGGCGCCTGGCAGGGCGACCTGCTGCCCGGCGACGGCCGCATGATCCTGACCCTGCCCGTCGCGACCGACGGCGACGCGCCGCTCACCGGCCCGGTGCGGACCGAGTTCATCGTCGCGCAGGAGGGCCAGACCACGCTGCCGCTGAGCGGCTGGGTCTCCACCCGCAGCCACCCGACAGTCTCGCGCGATCCTGCAAAGGCACGGCTGACGCGCCGCCGCTATCCCGATGACGCGCGCGTCGAGATCGCGCCGGAGGCCTGGCAGTTCGCGCGCGTCGAAACCGGTGTGGGCCTCGATTTCCAGGGCGCCGAGCACGCCATCGTCGAGTCCGACACCCACATCTATCTACCGGATGGCTTCGAGCCCGGCTGGATCTACGAGCTGGTGTACGAAGGCCGCGATCCGTTGGTGCTGGGCCTCGGACACGTGGCGGTGCGCGACCTGGCGAGCTTCCTGAAGTACGAGGCGGGAGACAGCGAAGGGCGCGCCAACCCCGTGGCGGGCGCCGGGCCGATGGAGAAGGCCTACGCCTTCGGCCGCTCCCAGACCGGGCGCTGCATCCGCGATGCGATCTATCGCGGCTTCAACGCCGATGCGGCAGGGCGCAAGGTGTTCGACGGCGTGCTGGCGCACGTCGCAGGCTGCGGGCGCATGTGGATGAACCACCGCTTCGCCAACGTCGTCGTGCCGGCGGGGCAGCAGTACGAGGACCACGACAACGCCGCCGACAGCTTCCCGTTCTCCTATGCGGCGTGCACGGATCACTTGACCGGCAGGTCGGACGCGATCTGCAAGCGGCCCGAGACCGACCCGCTGATCTTCCATACCCAGACCGCGACGGAATACTGGCAGCGGCGCGGCTCGCTCGTGCATACCGACACCGAGGGCAATGACCTGGAGCAGCCCGGCAACGTGCGGGTCTACTTCTGGTCGAGCGCGCCGCACGTGGCCGATCCCAACCAGGGCGCACCGGTGCGTGGCGTGTGCCAGAACCTGAGCAACGTGGTCCAGACCTCGATGCTGTTCCGCGCGCTGCTCGACGCGATGGACCGGTGGGCGAGCGACGGTGACAAACCGCCGGCAAGCTGCATCCCCAGGCGCGCCGACGGCAGCCTCGTCGGCATGGACGTATGGCGCGCGCAGTTCCCCGCCATCCCAGGGATCGCGACGCCGCGCGGGCCCAGCGCGCTGCCGCTCCTCGACTTCGGGCCGGCGGCGGCGGACGGCATTCAGAGCACGCTGCCGCCCGACGTCGTCGATCCCGAGGGCTACACCGTGCTGGTGCCGGCGGTCGATGCGGACGGCAACGACATTGCCGGGGTCCGGGTGCCGATGGTCGAAGCACCGCTCGCGACCTACACCGGCTGGAACCTGCGGAAGAGGGGCCAGGGCGAAGGCGCCATGCACGAGTTCACCGGCAGCACGATCCCCTTGCCCGAGACGGAGTCGGTCCGTGCCGCCACGGGCGACCCGAGGTCCTCCGTCGAGCAGCGCTACGGCGATGCCGAGGGCTATGTCGCCGCGATCGTCGAGACAGCGGAACGTCTGGTCGCCGACGGTCTGATGCTGGAAGAGGACGTTGTCCGTGTCGCGCAGCGCGCCCCCAACTGGAGCCGGCCGCTGCACGACGTGCGTCTTTAGACCGCATTTCTCAACAGCCGGCGCGGTCGGCGAGCGCGAGCGCGGCGTTTACGATCCCGAGGTCCGTACCCTCTTTGATCCGGAGACAGGCGCTCCTGGCCGATCAGGTCTGTCCTCGTTGCGGACCCCGTGGCTCGTGCTTGTGGCCAAGGCGGTTGCCGTTCGCAAGGTCGAACAGGCGGATGCGATCGCCGTCCATGATCAGGTCGATGACCTCGCCGCGTTCGGGTACCTCATCCGCAGAGACCCGCAGCGTGAGGAAACGGGCATCCTCGTGCGCCAGTGCAGTCGTGTCCTCATGGCTATCACCGACGAATTCGTCGGCGGTGCGGACGACGACGGCCGGGTCCACCAGGGATGCGGAAACGTGGGCCTCGGGCTCGATGTGTTCGACCAGTTCGACGCGGGCCTGCAGGACGCCCGACGCGCCATTCTCGCTACGCCGCCATCCCAAGTGCTCGGGTCGAACGCCTAAGAGCACGCGATCGCCGGGGCCGGCTCCGTCGCTGAGCGACAGGGGTCCGAGCGTGATTTCGGTGCCGCCTATCGACGCCGCAACCTCCGCACCGCTCCCGGTGAGCACGGCTTCGACGAAGTTCATCGCCGGGCTGCCGATGAAGCCGGCCACGAAGATGTTGGCCGGTTGGCGATAGAGCGCCTGTGGAGTGTCGTACTGCTGGAGCGAGCCTTCCGAGAATATGGCGACGCGGTCGCCCAGGGTCATCGCCTCCACCTGGTCGTGGGTGACATGGATCGTGGTCACGCCGAGGCGTTCGTGGAGGCGCCGCAGCTCGGTGCGCAACTGCACCCGCAGTTTGGCGTCCAGATTGGAGAGCGGCTCGTCGAGCAGGAACGCACCCGGATGGCGCACGATCGCCCGCCCCATGGCCACCCTCTGCCGCTGGCCGCCGGAGAGCTGCTTCGGCTTGCGGTCGAGAAGCTGGTCGAGATCGAGAATCCGCGCCGCCTCGTTCACCCGTTCGGCGATCTCGGCCTGGCGGAACTTCCGCACGCGGAGCGCAAAGGCGATGTTCTGGCGCACGGTCATGTGCGGGTAGAGGGCGTAGTTCTGAAAGACCATGGCCATGTTGCGCTCGCGCGGCGAAACGTCGTTGATGACCTGGCCGTCGAAGCGAATCTCGCCGGCGGTCATGGTCTCAAGCCCGGAGATCAGCCGCAGCAGAGTGGTCTTGCCGCACCCCGAAGGCCCGACGAACACGACGAACTCGCCGTCGTCGATTTCGAGGTCCACGTCGTTGACGGCCACCGTGCCGTCCGGAAAGACCTTCCTGATCCCGCTCAGCCCGATCGCGCCCATCGGGACTCCCCGCCCAGCGTCGACACGCCCCGGCGCATTGACCGCATCAGTGCGCCCCACTACCGTCGCCAATCCACAGTTTGATACAGGCTTTCGGGCGCGATGGGTACCGTCCGGCGACGGAAGATTCCGGCGGGATGCGGCCCGGTCGCGCCACTCTTCACGCACTCCGGAGGTGCCGATGTCCTCGGACGAGACCAGTGTTCCGCTCGGCTACGCGCGCGACATTTTCGACCTCACCGGCCGGGTGGCCGTGATCACGGGCGGCGGCAGCGGTCTCGGTCGGGCCATCGCCATCGGCTACGCACAATGCGGCGTCACGGTCGTCGTCGCCGACATCAATGAAGACGGCGCGGCCGAGACCAAGGCGACCATCGACGAGCAAGGTGGGACTGCTGCGACGGTCACCCTCGATGTCACCAAGCGCAGCCAGTGCTTCGAAGTGGCGGACGCGGTGCGGCGCGAGCACGGCCGCGTCGACATCCTCGTCAACAGCGCGGGCGGCGCCCACCGCAGCCCGGCCGAGGAGTTCCCCGAGGAGCGCTTCGACTACATCATCGAGCTGAACCTGAAGGGCACGTATCTCTGCTGCCAGGCGTTCGGCAACGTCATGCTCGATCAGGGAAAGGGCAGCATCATCAACATGGCGTCGATCGGCTCCTTCATCGCCTATCCGTTGTCGAGCGCCTATCTCGCGTCCAAGGGCGGGGTCGCCCAGGTGACCAAGGTGATGGCGCTGGAGTGGCGCGAGCGCGGCGTCCGGGTCAACGGGATCGGCCCGACGCTGATGGAATCCCCGATGACCCGCAAGGCCGCCCAGACGACCTCGTTCACCGCCGACTTCATCAAGGCGCGCATGATCCGGCCGCGGGTCGGCCTGCCGCGCGAGTTGATCGGGGCGGCGATCTTCCTCGCGAGCGATGCGTCGGAGCTGGTGACCGGCCACACCATCATGTGCGACGACGGCTACATGACCGCGTAATCCGCCCCATCGCCGGGCCCCCTGCCCGGCAGGCTGCTGGCCCCCCCTATGACTTCGGTGATAGTTTTGTCCGCGACTGGCGCATAAGCGCCGGGAGTCAGAACAGGGAGGAGACACAATGGGCCGTAAGAACGAGTCCGGTCGCGAGGCCGAGCCGGGCAAGGGCACCCCCGGCGGGGTGAATCGTCGTCAAGTCATCAAGGGCGCGGGTGCCGCCGGCGTCACTGCCGCAGCGCTTCCCGGCCTGGTGGGCGCTCGGAAAGCGTTCGCCGCCGACTACGACCCGATGAAATACGCCGGGACCGAGATCAACATCCTCATGACCGGCGACGAGAACGATCACCGGGCGCTCGACGATCTGCTGCCCGAGATGAAGGCGGAAACCGGAATCGACCTGGTGGTCTCGGCGCCGGCCCTCGGCCCGTTGATCGAGAAGACGCTGCAAAACCTCAAGGCCGAGCAGTCGTCGTTCGAGCTGATCGAGTACCTGGGATTCCTGACCACGCAACAGGTCGGCGGCGGCTACTTCATGCAGCTCAACGAGTTCATCGACGACCCGGCGGAGACGCCGCCCGATTGGGACTTCGACGACTTCATTCCGGCTGCCATGAGAAATGTCGGATACTACGACATGGCGACGGGGACGGTCGGCAAGGGCACGGACGTCTACGGCGTTCCGGGCCTCCATTCCGGCTCGGTCATCTACTTCTACCGCAAGGACCTGTTCGAGGAGGCCGGCCTGCAGCCGGCGAGCACCTGGGACGAGTTCATGGCGGCCGCCCAGGCGTTGCACAGCGACGACGTGGCCGGATGCAGCTTTATCGGCGCCAACGATTTCTCGCTGGCCACGGTGGACTGGTACACGCGCTTCATCACCACCGGGGGCAGCCTGATGAGCGGCGACCCCAACGAGAAGAACTTCACGCCGCAGATCAACTCGGCCGAGGGCATCAACGCGTTGCAGATGCTTATCGACTACCTGCCCTACGCGCCGAAGAACGTCACGCAATACGGCTTCGCCGAGAACGTGGACGGATTCTCCACCGGCAGGATCGCGCAGATGATCTTCTGGTCGACCATCGCCGGGCCGGTGCTCAACGAGGAGAACTCGCTGGTCGCTGATGTCACGGGGACCGCGCCCGTGCCGGCGGGGCCGGGGCATATGCCGAGTGCAATCCAGGGCGGCTGGGGAGTTGGCATTCCTGCGAATATCGATCCCGCCAAGAGGGGCGCAGCCTGGCGGGCGCTGACCTGGGTCACCAACAAGCGGATCAACCGCTACTCGATCGAGGCCTACAACATCGACGCCAACCGCACCTCGGCCTTCAAGGATCCGGAGCTGCTCAAGAGGTTCCCCTATCTGGAGCACGCGCTGTCTGCCATCGAGAACGCGGTGACCATCCCGACCTCGCGCATCCCGGAGTTCTTCCAGATGAACGCCATGATGAACGTCGAGTTCAACGCGGCGCTCATCGGCGCGCAGGACGCGAAGACCGCGTGCGACAACGTGCAGGCCCAGTGGGAGGACGTTCTGCGCAAGGCGGGTCACCTCGCTTAGGCAGAAGAGGGCCCGACAAGACGAGTAACCCGATCGCGGGATGACCCCCGCCAGTCGCGAACGGCTCGGCACCAAGCTGGGGAAGCTGGATCGGCCGGGGACAGTCGTATGGCTGCTCCTCGCGCCGACCCTGCTTTATCTTGCGGCGTTTGCGATCTTTCCGCTCTTCTACAGCCTGCGGCTTTCGTTCACGGACCTGACCGCGGCAGCAGGCACCGGAGACTGGGTCGGTCTCAGGAACTACGGCGACCTGCTGCGCGACCCGCACTTCTGGAACGCGACCAAGAACAGCGCGGTCATGGTGAGCGCCTCGCTGGCAATTCAGGTCGTGCTCGGGGTCGCGCTCGCGATGTTCTTCAATCTGCAGCTCAGGGGCGCGTGGCTCGTGCGCGGCATCCTCGTGCTGCCCATGCTGATCACGCCCATCGTCGTCGGCGTGATGTGGCGGGCCCTGCTCAACCCTGACTGGGGGCTCGTCAACTGGTGCATCGAGGCGGTCGGCCTAGAGCCGCCGAACTGGTTCGGCTCGATCGAAATGGCGATGCCAACGCTCATCCTCGTCGAGTCGTGGCAGTGGACGCCGTTCGTCTTCATCATCGTCTATGCCCGCCTGCAGGCGCTGCCGCAGGAGGTGTTCGAGGCCGCCATCGTCGACGGCGCGAAGCCGCTCGCCACCTTCCGCTTCGTCACCCTGCCGGTCCTGATGCCCGCGATTATCTTCGCCGCGGTCTTCCGTGCGGTCGATTCGTTCCGCTCCTTCGACCTCATCTTCGGGTTGAGCTACGGCGGGCCGGCAAGGAGCACGACGACGCTCAGCTTCTTCTCGTTCCAGAACGGCTTCCAGTGGCAGAACTACGGCTATGCCGCCGCGGCTTCGTACATGATGCTGCTGATTCTCGCGGTCGGCACGATCGTGCTGCTCCGCTTCGTCCAGATACGGCCGGGGTACGCGAAATGAAGCGGAAGATCGGCAGGGCGTTCGCCTATCTCGTGCTGATCATGCTCGGGCTCGCCGGCATCGCGCCCATCGTCTATCTCGGGGTTCTCTCCACCAAGAAGCGCATCGAGATTCTGGCGCAGGTGCCGCCGACCCTCGATTTCAAGTGGGCCCGGATCACGAAGAACTACAACGAAGTTCTGTTCAGCCAGGGCATGCTGGAGTTCACCGTCAACTCGATCATCGTGGTGGGCGCCACCACGGTGCTGGTGCTCGTGATCGCGACGCCTGCGGCCTACGCCTTCTCGCGCTTCCGTTTTCGCGGCAACGAGAACCTCGCCTTCACGATCCTGAGCATGCGCTTCATGCCGCCGGTCGCCATCGCGATCCCGCTCTTCCTGATGATGCAGTGGGTGGGCACGCACGACAGCTACTTGGGGCTGATCCTGCCCTACATCGCGTTCTCTCTGCCGCTGGTGGTCTGGATCATGATCGGGTTCTTCGACGAGATCCCGCAGGAGATCGACGACGCCGCGATCATGGACGGCTGCACCCGCTTCGAGGTGTTGTGGCGCGTGATGTTGCCCATGGTGCGGCCCGGACTGGTGACAGCGTCGCTGTTCGGCGCGATCTTCATCTGGAACGAGTTTCTGGTCGCGCTCTACGTCATCGATTCGCGGGAATTCCAGACCATCGCGCTCGGCGCTGCCACGCTGGTCAGCGCGCAACGGCCCATCGACTGGAACATCGCCGCAGCGGTGGGCGTGGTGACAGTGGTGCCCATCCTGATCTTCTCGCTCTTCGTGCAGCGCTATATCGTGCGCGGACTGACCGCAGGAGCCGTAAAATGAACAGTGGAGAAGCACCCGTACTCGTGGCCTCCGGCCTCGGCTGGCCCGAGGGCCCCACCGTGAGGGCCGACGGCAGCGTCGTCTTCGTCGAGAGCTACCGGAGCCAGCTCACGGTGGTCGACGCGGGCGGCGAGATGCGCCGCTTCGCTTACACCGCGGGCGCGCCCAACGCCTGCGTGCTCGGCGGCGACGGCGCGCTCTACGTCTGCCAGAACGGCGGCACCGTGGGCCCGTGGCGGTCGGCGGAGATGACCACGCCCTCCATCCAGCGCGTGCACGAGGGCGGCGCGGCCGAGACCCTGGTCACGGAGATCGGGGGCATTGCGTTGAACGGCCCCAACGATCTGGTCTTCCACGCGGACGGGCGGTTGATCTTCACCGATCCCGGCACCTACAACCCGGACGATCCGAACCCGAGCTACATCTTCGCCATCGCGCCGGACGGCAGCACCAGCCTCCTCGTCGACTTTCCCGAACCCGTCTTCCCCAACGGCGTCGCCGTCGAGGCCGACGGCTCCATCGTGTGGGACGAATCCTACACCGGCCACGTCGGCCGCCTGCGGCCCGACGGCACCATCGAAGACTTGGGCCGAATGCCCGGTGACAACTCCATCCTGGACGGCATGACCGTCGGTGCCGACGGCCGGCTCTACGTGACCGACCTCTCCGCCGGCGGTATGCACGTGCTGAATCCCGACGGCACGGTCGACGGGTTCATTGCCTGTGGCGGCGCGCCCACGAACTGCGTCTTCGACGGCGAGACCATGTGGGTGACCGACGCCGGGGCCCTGGTCGTGACCGAGGAGCCCAACTCCAATGGCCAGCTCTGGCGTCTGCGCGTGCCCGGCGGCGGCGGACCGACTCATCGAGGCACGATCCGCATGGGTGCAGCGCAATGACGGAAAGAACCGCCCATCCCGGCCTGGTCCACGGCGGCAGGACCGCGTTCGTCACCGGCGGCGGCTCGGGCATCGGCCTCGAAACCGCCCTCACCCTCGCCGATCTCGGTGCCGACGTCGCCGTGCTCGACTGGACGCCGGGAGCGGCGGCCGCAGCCGCCGAGCGTATCGAGGGGATCGGCCGCCGCGCGCTCGCCATCGAGGGCGACACCGGCGACGAGCAGACCGTCGTCGATGCCTTCGCGGAGACGCGGCGCGCGCTGGGCGAGATCGACGCCGCCATCGCCTGTGCCGGCGTGCTGGGCGAAGGCGGCCCGGTGTTCGAGACTCCGGTCGAGGACTTCGAGCACGTCATGGGGGTCAACGTGCGCGGCTCGTTCCTCGTGACGCGCGAGGCCGCGCGCCACATGCGTCCGCGCCGGGCCGGCGCGATCGTGCTGCTCTCCAGCCTCGACGGGCTGCAGGCCGAGCACGGCATGTTCTCCTACTGCACGTCCAAGGGCGCGTTGCTGAACCTGGCGCGCGCCGCCGCGCTTGATCTGGCGCGGGACGGCATCACGGTGAATTGCGTCTGCCCGAGCGTCACCTTCACCCCGCTGCTCGAGGGCCGGCTTGCGACGATCCCCAACGGCGACGAGGTGCTGCGATCCTATGCCGAGCGGCATCCGCTCGGGCGCGTGCTGACCTCCCGCGACATCGCGTCGGCCATCGCCTACGTCGCCTCTCCGCTCGCCACCGGCATCACCGGCGCCGCCATTCCGGTCGACGCCGGCATCGGCGCGACCTGGGACAATTTCAGGGACCCGCCCTGGGTAGGCCGGTGAGGGCCGGAGGCCGCACCCGCGCAGCAGCCTGGGATACCGACTGGAGGCCGGCGCGCGCGATCAGCGATCCGAGGCCTGCGTCAGCCACGCGAGGCACTGCTGCCACAGGCGGCCGTAGCCCTCCCACGAGACGAAGCCGGGCGGGCACCAGTGCGGGCCGATGTCCGAGGTCCAGGTGATGGCGCGGCCCTTGCCGTAGGCGCCCGTCGCCAGCAGGGGATGCCCGCCCGCGTCGTCCGGGACCTTCAGCAGAAGCTCCGCCTTCTCCTTCAGCGCGACCTCGTTGTAGCCCAGCAGTATCGGCCACTCGGTGCCGAGGCCCGCGAGGATAGGATGAGCGGCAGGCCCCTTGACCTCCGCTCGGAACCCTTCCGGCACTTCGACGCGATCGTCCCAGGGCAGGATCGTCACGGGCAGCACCTCCTCGACCGGCGTTCCCCGGTAGCGGGCGCCGGCATTGATGCCCTGGAAGCTGTAATAGCCGCCGACCATCATCAGGCCACGGCCTTCGCCCACGTAGTCGCGGATGAGCTTGAGCCGGTTCGGCGTGGGCTTGCTCTCGATCCACGTATCGGGATGCAGGAGCAGGGTGTTGGCGCCGATGTCGCTGAGAATGACGGCGTCGTATTCCCAAAGCCCGGCGAGGGTCGACGGAAAGTGCGTCTGCGCTTCGTGGGCCGGCATGTAGGTGAGCGCGAAATCGCTGTCCGCCAGCGCCTCGGCCAGCGCGTCGGCGCCGCGATGGAAGGTGACCGTGGGGAACTGATCGAAGCCCTTGATGTGCGTTGCGGCCGTAACCCACGATTCGCCCGCCAACAGTATCTTCGAACGGCCCATGCCGGTCTCCTCGCCTGCTCGTCATCGCTCCGCCCAGGCCGACACTCGCCGCCCGGCCCGGCCCGGATGCTAGTCGATGGCCGAGTCCGTCTCCAGCCGCCCACCCGAGACAGGTGAAGAATCCCGGCAAATTTCGGAAGAGTGTTTTAAGGCGGCCTATTCCGGCCCATTCCGGCCCAAAGCGGCCCAAGGTGGCCCAAGGTGGTCCAGGCAAGCGGCCCAAGGTGGCTCATGACGGACCGGAGCGGCGCATCGGATGGCTGTCGATATCGAGCCGGTGCGCGCCTTCGTCGTGTGTCTCCGGGGTCCATTCGCGCCAGTCGCCCTCGACCTCGGCGCGGATGATGGCGACGGCCTCGGGCGACAGCCCGCCGCCGCCCTTCGGCGTCTTGTTTCGCCCGCCGTCCATGCGAGCAACGGCGCTCTCGCGCGCCGCATCGCTCTTGCCGGCGCCTTCGATGCGGTGCATGACGAGCGCGAGCGGGGCAATCTGGTCGGCGGTTGGCGGTTCCTCTTCGCGGTCGAGGGCGATGGCAGCGCGCAGGGCGAGAGACCGGAGCGTCTCGAGCGCGAGCCGCCCGGTTCCGCCCTCGGGCCGCTCGCCTTGCGACTTGAGCCAGAAATCGGTGAGCCCCTTGTCCTCGCTCCAGCGCCGCAGCCTCTCGCGCACCCTCTTGGCGAAGCGGACGACGGCCGAACGCGAGCAGGTGCCGCCGTGCGCGCGGATGAGCCGGACGATCTCGTCGATGGTGGCGCCCTCGGCGATCGCCTCGTGCACCAGCGCCTGAATCGGCCGCGGCAAGCGCTCGATGGAGGAACGACCGGCCATTAGCCGCGCCTCCGGGGCGGTGCCAGCCCGGATGTTTCGACAAGGTGATGGTCTGTGCACTGCATCCCCGCAGCCTGCCTCCCCCCGCCCGCCCCGTGCACCGCACCATGGTTACCGGCGCAAAGCGTATCACCGTTCCAAGCACTGTAGTACGATTGAAATAATTGTTATTTGGCAGCACATTATGGATCAGCTTCTTTCCTCATGCGGCTTCGGTCTCAGTCTCCAGATACCAAATAGGCACCACTTCAATTCGATGTGAAACGTACTCTCGTCGTTTCAACCGCTGTGAGGATTCGCTCGTGCCGCGCACGGGGTGGTAAGCGTTCCAACAAGCCGTGAAGTTGTCGATAAGCCGCCAGCGCTTCACGGCGGCATCTTGGCTGCTGCAAGCAACGGCGAGGCGCGGTTCTCCGCCCCTCTTGAGTAACTTCTCTCTAAGCCGTTGACATAGAGGCATTTGTGTTTTTGTTGTCGTCGTCGATCTCGACCAGTTGGAAGCCGAGCTTCTTGGCCTGTCGACGGAGCGAAGAGAACTTTCGGTCCAGGCGTCGGCTCTCGTAGACCTCCATCCCCTTCTCGGCATATTGCTGGCCGCGGGTCACCATCAGGTAGATCAGGCAGGCGAGTTCTCGGGCGGTGGCGACAACGGCTACGCTGGTGTCCATCCGGGCGAGGCGGCTGCGGTGCTTGGCGCCGATGAAGGTTTGGCTGGTGCGAGCGGTCATGGCCGCCATGCGCAGTGCCTGGCCAACGCGGTTGACCACCTTGGGCCCCCGGCCCGGCAACGGTTTGCCGCCGCTGATCCTGGTCCCAGGCGCCAGCCCCAGCCAGGAACTGAAGTGCTGTGCGGAGGGAAAGGCGGAGAAGTCAGGACCGATCTCGGCGGCGATCACCAGGGCAGTGTTGACGCCGACGGTGGGGATTGCGGTGAGATCGACCCCCATCATCTTATGCAGCGCCATAGCCATGGCCTTATCCTGCCCGCGGAGCGCCCTGCCGCTGCTGCTTGGGGTCTCGTTCGACGCCGTGCCCGATGATCCGACACTGGGAGTGTCCTCGGGCGTACCCTCATCCGTCGGATCGTCCGGCGGGGTCAGGTGCTCAACCTCCGCCATGATCCGCGCCTCGCAGTCCGCGATCTGCTGCTCCAGAAAGTCGTAGCGCTGCATCGCCTGCTCAAGCGCGAACAGGTGCTCCTCGCGCCAAGTGCCCTCCAGGCTCGCGGCAATCGTGTCGGCGCTGGCCTTGATCCGCCTGTCGCGAAGCGACGCCAGCCGCCCGGGGTCGCGCTCGCCGGCGATGATCGCCCGCAGGATGCGCTCACCCGTCTTCCCCATGATATCGCTGATCACCGAGTCCAGACGCACGTTCATCTGGGTCAGCGCCTTCTGCATATGCAGCACGCAGCGAGAGCGGTCCTCGATCAACTGCTTCGCCTGGCGCATGAAGGAGCGCAACGGGCAGATCGCGTCGCCCGGCCGGAAGGCGCCGCGCAGAAGGCCGTAGGACATCAGCTGCCAGATCCACTGGCAGTCCAGCACATCGCTCTTGCGCCCGCCGATCTGCTTCGTCATCCGGGGCGGCACAAGCATCACCTCGAAGCCGGCTCGATCCAGGACCTCGTAAACCGGGATCCAGTAGACCGAGGTCGACTCCATCGCCACCTTCGTCACACCGCACGACTTCAGCCACTCGGCCATCGCATCCAGGTCGCGCGTGAACGCGCCGAACTCCCTCACCGGTTCCTCGGCTCGCTCCGGATCCACCGCCACGAAGTGCCGGTCCTTGCCGATGTCGATCCCGGCGCAATTCGGGTGCACTACCTTGAGGCGCTGCCTCCTTCTCCGCTTGCGCGCCATCGAGAGCCCTCCCAAACTCCGTTGACGTTGCGGGTGGGGAGGAACCGCGGCGAAGTCTCAATCTCTTGAACGAGGTCACGGGCGAACCCGCGCCATCAGTGACAGAAGCCGATCACGGTTCGGGCCAAGCTTCCAAACGGGTGCCCTCGCACGCCACTGAAGGGACGGCCTCGTCTGCCCTACCCGCTACCACTTCACGCTTCAACCGTCGAAGACTCAACCCCAGTCGAAGACTCTACCCCCAGTTACTTCAGCGACTGAGCCGCTGCGCCGCAGTGGTGGTGGCTTCCAAGTCTGTTCGCGGCCGACCGAGTTCCCCGCGCAACGACTGAATTGTCCCTTGCTGGCTCTTTGCTCTGGTTCCCGAACTCAGCGTCCTAGGGACGGCGACGGAGACTTGAGTCTCCCAATGGCCGGACGACGACCTGGAGGGAGTAAGTCGGGCTGGGCCTGCCGGAAATGGCGGTTGGCACAGGAGCCTGTGGCCGATCGAATGCCGCACGGCATTCGCTCGGCGTCACGTCGCGCAGATGGGCACTGGCGTGATCGGCGTATCGCATGGCAATCTGACGATCATGACCCAAGTTGGCACTTTTCCGCTGCCTGTGTTCCCTATTGGTTTGATTCAACGCGATATTTTTCTCGGTCGATTCCAACATGGCCCCACATTTTGTGAGATTCTGTCAGCTCATCAGACGGGTCCTCGTGCGGTGGATGGCGGGGTCCACGCCCGCCGCCGAGGAGATTGCGGCAACCTCGGCGGCCGGGCGCGTGTCCTGGCGGTTGACGATCAAGGTGCCGTCGGTCTGGCGCAGGCGCGTGGTGATCCGCACCCAGGTCCGCATGCTCTCGCGGATCGACGCCCAGCACTTGTGGATGCCGCGCGCGGCCAGCCGGGTACGGATCAGATGCACGGCGTGGTAGGCCAGCACGGCGATCAGCAGGTGGGCCGCGATGCGCCGGTCGAGCTGGTGCCAGATCGGGCGAAGGCCGAGCTCGGATTTCAGGCTCCGGAATGTCGCCTCGATATCCGTGATCCGCCAGTACGTCCGCAGGACCGTCTCGATGTCCCAGTCGACGTGGCTGGTGCGCAGCACATAGGCACCGGCGCCCTCATCGGCCTCGTCGTATCGCGGCCTGCGCTTGAAGCGCACGGCGGTGGCATTGGGGCCGGTTTTCGCCCTCTCGACCGTGATCTCGTAGTGCCTGGCGACGGCGGAGAAGCGCTGCTTGAGGCGGCCTATGCTCTCCAGCACCTTGTCGTAGCGCTTGAGGCGGCCCTTGACCGCAAGGCCGCCGTGGAGCCTTTCCAGCGCCGCCTCGAAGCGGTTCCGCCTCAGGCCGATGATCGCGTTCTCGGCCTTCTTCTTGCCCTCGCTGACGACGTAGAGCCGCGCCTCGCCGTCCTCGCTGGCAAGCCGCCAGGCCCGCACCTCGTGGCGCGCGCTGGTGATCAGCAGGGCCTCGGGTCCGCCCTCGGGCGGCGCAGGCCTGGCACCGCGGCTGACCGCGATCCAGTCGTAGCCCTGCTCGCCCAGCCACGCGATGTTTTTCTCGGTGGCGATGCCCGCGTCCATGACCACCGTGGGCTTCGGCGCCGTGCCGCCGCACACCGCCTCGAGCCGCGCCAGCGCCTCGTGCAGCGTGCCCGGCTCGCTCACGTTGCCCGGCAGGATCTCGCAACTGCGCGGGAAGCCCGCGCCGTCGAGCGCCAGCGCCAGCGTGATGAGGGGACAGTCGTCGCGCTTCTGCTTGGAGCGCCCGAACCTGGGAAGCTCGCCGCCCGTGTGGCCGTGGTAGTGGACGTTGGTGAGATCGTAGAAGGCGATCGTCTCGGGCAGGTCGAGCAGTGCGCGCTCACGGTTGAACAGCTCCCGCTGGATGGCGGCGCGGTGGCGCCAGAGCAGGTCGCCGATGCGGTAGAGCGTCTTGCGCCGCAGCGCCTTGCGGTCGCCCTCCAGGCCCAGGAGCTCGGCGGCCGCGCTGTCGTGGCGGAGCCAGCGGCTGGTATCACGCTCGCTGGCGGGATGGACCATCCTGGCGACGATCAGCGCGCTGGCGATGCGCCCGTCGCGGCCCTTGATGTCGAGGCCGTGGAGGATTTCGGCGAAGCCGAGGGCGTCGAGGGCCTTGAGGCACAGGCGCTCGCAGCCGACCGTGCGCGGGTTCTCGTGCTCCAGGGTATCGAGGTCGACGGTGGCGATGTCGGGCTTGCGCGCCTCTTCCTGCATCGCCTCGACGCGGAACCCCCTGGCCCTGAGCTTGGCGACGATGTCCTCGGCTGCGGCCCGCACATCCGCCTCGCCCTCGAACAGCGGCGGCTTGCCGTGAAGCAGCGCCTCGGCGAGTTCGGTGACGGCCTTCCACTTCTCGCGCGGCACCGGATAGTCGGTGCCGAGATTGAGCAGCGTCCTGTGGCGCACCTTGTCGCCGACGCGCTGGGCGAGCACGAGGCGATGGCTTCGGACCGGCTGGCCGGCCTTGTCGGTGTGTGTCCTGGTTGCCTTGATGTACATGGCGGCGCCGTTTCTGCGATGCCTGTTTCGCATACACGGCGTTCGCGGCATCTGGCAAGAGGGATATCGACTCAACTCCAAAGTCCTGGCCCCACAATTGGCTTCCAGGACCACGAATGGCAAATGTGGGTCTCAGGTGTCCTCCAACCCCAACATCTAGTGGTTCAGCGCCGCAAAACTGGCTCGAACAGGCTCGGCTGGTCGGAAAAAGTGCCAACTTGGGATGAGAGGATCGGATTCGCTTGACGCCGGGCTGTTCGAGTCGAACGTAGCCGCAGGGGTTGAGGGGCAGACCGCTAGCCCGGATTTCTCACGAGCGTCCATTGTTGGGTTGTTTGGCGTTTGTCGTGGGTTTGGTTGGTAGCCTTGCGGTGTGGTCCGGGTAATGACGCAGGAGTGGCGGTGGCGCCGGGGGCGCGGTTGAGGCTGGAGCGGGTTTTTGGTTGTTGGCGGGAGGGTGGCAGCGGGCCTGAGGCTCGGCTCAGGTGCATAATCGGGCGTGAGCGCGTGCGAACTCGGGCGCGTGGGGTGCGCCTGAGGCCATGGCGATGCGGATGCGGCGGGTACTCAGGCGGACCTGGGCGCCGATCTTCAGCAGCTTGAGGCGGATCGAGCCGCAGGTAGCGCGGGCAAGGCGAGTTCCGGCGAGCGCGATGCGCCTGAGCGCTGCGAGCAGCACGTAGGCCATGGCGGCGAACCAGAGGCGGAGCTGGTTGGCGCGCATGGTCTGTGCCGAGGTGCGGTCTGAGAAGAGGTCGAGTTGGCACTCCTTGATGCGGTTCTCCATGTCGCCGCGGGCGCAGTAGAGGGTCTCGTAGAGTTCCCGCCGGTCGATGGCGGCCGCGCTCAGCGAGGTGACGACGAAGCGGGGGTTGGCGCGGCCCGGCATCCACTCCGCCTTGCCGACGACACGGCGCGGGCGCGACCAAGTCTTGCACGTGCGGTAGCGGAACTCGGTGAACAGCCGCGCCGGCTGGCCGCTCTCCCGCGAGCGGGCTTCGGCCAGGTCCAGGGCCGGTTGCAGGCGGTCCGTGAGCCGCGGGTTCCGGGCGAGCCCGAAGACATAGTCCACCCCGTTCGCCTCGCACCAGGCCATCAGTCCCTCGCGGGCGAAGCCAGAGTCTGCGCGCAGCACGATCTCCACTGCCGGCCAGCGGGCGCGGATGCGCGCGACGATGCGCGCCACCTCTTCGGCCGCGCCGGCGCTGGCGTCGATGTCGGCCCGCCTCAGCTTGGCGGCCAGCAGGTGATCGCCGCAGAAGACGTAGAGCGGCAGGTAGCAGTAGCAGTCGTAGTAGCCGTGGAAGAAGCGGCCTTCCTGATGGCCGTGCAGCGGGTCGTCGGTGGCGTCGAGGTCGAGGATCAACCGCTCAGGGGCCTCCCCGTGGGCGTCGAGGAAGAGATCGACGAAGAGCGTCTCGATCGGGGTTTAGTCCCGTAAGTAACCGCAATCATCGAGGCGCGATCCGCATTTAGCGTTTCCATCCCGGTCGACCACCATATCTGGCGGCCCGGACGCCGATCCCCGAAAAGTGTTGACGCTGACGACTCGGCGTGAGAGACTCCGCCGCAATCGACGTTGGGCGCGGCCGACCGGCCGCGTTTCCAGTTCTCGATCCTCGTCATTGGAATCCTGCCCGCCGCATAACGCGGGGCTGGACGGTGGTGCCGTGTCCTAAGCACGGCACGGCCGGACCATGATGGGGATCATGCGCCCATGTCGAGACGCTTCGTCCGCCCGCTCTTCGGATCCGTTTGGATTCGAGCACCACCGTTACCCCCATCATGCATCCCCACGAGTCCGAGTCAACCCGGAATCGACTAAGGAGTTGACTCGGAACACTTTTTGTAGTAGTATCTTCGTATGATGCAGATGGGGATCTGGCACCATGTCGAAACAGCGGAAGGGTCCCGGTAGGGGCTACCGCGAGGGCATCACCCTCGTACAGATCATCGCGATGTTCCCGGACGATGAGGCGGCACAACGGTGGTTCAAGTCTCGGCTTTGGCCGGACGGACCGTACTGCCCTCGATGCGGCTCGTTCAACGTCACCGAGGTGGCGGGGCATCGGAATCAGACGCACCGGTGTCGGGACTGTCCCGGTCGCCCTCTCTTCTCGCTGAGGACCGGGACCGTGATGCACTCGAGCAAGCTCGGATACCAGAAATGGGCAATTGCGATCTACCTTTTCACCACGAGTCTCAAGGGGATAGCCTCGATGAAGGTCCATCGGGACCTGGGCATCACCCAACGGCACGCGTGGCACATGTGCCATCGAATCCGGAAGGCATGGGGCGAGCGTGAGACTCAAGCGTTCGGCACCCTCGAGGTGGACGAGACCCACATAGGCGGCAAGCGCAAGAACATGCACGCGGCCAAGCGGCGGGAGATGCGGGAACGGTTCGGGGGTGGCGGGTCCGAGGCCATGACGACCGTCGTGGGCGCCAGGGACCGGGAGACCGGTAAGGTGCGCGCCCGCACCATCCCCGACGCCACTCGCCTGACGCTGAGGGGCTTCGTCGACGACGTGGCCACCCCGGACGCGACCCTGTACACGGACGAGTGGCGCGCGTACCGAGGGCTCCGGGAGGACCACGAGGCGGTCAACCACTCCGCCGGCGAGTACGTGCGGCACATGGCCCACACCAACGGCATCGAGTCGTTCTGGGCGATCCTCAAGCGCGGCTACCAAGGCACCTTCCACCACTTCAGCGAGAAGCACTGCGACCGGTACGTGACCGAGTTCGCCCAGCGCCACAACGGGCGCGAGGCCGACACCCTGGCCATGATGGGGGACCTGGCCGCCAACATGGCAGGCAAGCGGCTGCGGTGGGAGGACCTCGTCCGTCCCGACGACGCGGCTTGACGCCTCATCCTCCCCTATCTAGCCTCCGTCCCTGAAGACAACCACACGGGCACCCGCTCTGCCGGGTCGCCCGCTGAATAAGCCTGAGACCCGGTGGAGGGTAGCTCCCACCACCCGGTGAATAGGCGGGGTCAGCCACACCCGTGTGCGTTGTCTTCAACGGCCCGGCACCAGCGCCGGGACCACGGGGGAGGACGCGGGATGAGCGACGAGAGGATGCGGTTGGGGATCGAGGCGGCGTTGCACGACTTGGCGCGGGCGGACCGCACGTTGGACGAGGTCACGCGGGCGGCCGGTAACGGGGATGATGGCGGGGACGCGCTGCCCCCGTGGCAGGCGGCGCACGTCTGGATCGCGCGGGCGATGTGCCTGTTGATCGATTCGTTGGACGGGGTCGAGGACACCGAGTTCTCCGACGGGGAGCGGGTGCCCGTGGCCCGGACGGCGCAGCCCTACACCGACCTCTCCGCCCGGTACCGGGGGCTGTCGGATCGGTACCGGGAGTTGGCCCGGGAGCACGAGGAGGGCATATGAACCTCCTGCCCCGCTCCCGTTGGTGGCACTGGGTCGTCTACCCCGTGGTGGGGATCCTAGCCGCGATGCTGCTGGCCGGAGCCGTCGTCGTGGTAGCCTCGGGGTGACCGACTTGTGAGGAGACTGTAATGGCCATCGAACCGGAAAATAAAATCGAGCCTGTTACAAAATCTTGGCTCGAATCCCATAGTGCTTATACAACAACTCCACAGAAGATAGACCTTCTTCTGCCGGAATTTCCCCCAAATACATTACTTCTAGAGATCCAGAACCCGAATGAGGAGTCTCGCCACTATTGGGTGAGTCGTTCCCTGTTTCTGAACTGGATGCGGGACAAGGTTCGGCAGCTTGAGTCGGTTTCGTCATGAATCCTACTTAGTCGACCGGGTCGAATGCGGGACAACGGTTACTTTCGGGACTAAACCCCTCTCGATCGCCTCAGGCTCATGACCGATCCGGCGATAGCGATGGGCGCCCGAAGGCGCGTGCTCCAGCCGGTTCAGCGTCGACTTGCCGGCAAGCGGCGCACAGCCCGCACGCCCGGCCTCCAGACGCCCCAGCACCACCCCCAGCACGGGGTCGTGGCGCAGCGCGTCGTGGTCGATCAAGTCCTCGTAGCCCAGCGCGATCCCGAACACCCGCTGGCCCACCAGGGTGGCAACGTCGTGCACCACACGAGAGGCCGCGCGCCCGTCCGAGAAGCAGGCGGCGAAGCAATCCACCAGTCCGATCGCCCGGTCCGTGGCGCCTAGCAGCAGGGCGCCCGCGTCCGAGGTCATCACCCCGCCGCCGAAGTCGGCCACCACATCACGCCCGTTCAGGCGTGCAAACTGCATCGCGGGAGGACTACACTCTGCGGGCATCGGGGAACTCCTCTGCAGCCGGTGAAGTCTTTGTTGCAGAAGAGCTTTCGCACGTGCAGAGCCCCGATGCACACCATACTCGTGAGAAATCCGGGCTAGCGCACATCACGCGAATCTGTGGCGTTTCATGTCGTGTCCCGCGTCAGATAATATATAACGTTATCAGTAGGATATCTCCAAACGCGGTTCTTGCAGTTACCCAAATGCTCCGCTAGTCTCATCTCTTGAGTGGGACAGAAACAGGGACAGACTCTTGGCCAAACAGCTCACCGCCGCCTTCGTGCGCACCGTCAACGCTCCAGGCAAGTACCACGACGAACATGGACTGATCCTGCGTGTCGTCCGCTCCGAGCGCAAGCGATGGGTCTCGAAATCCTGGGTCCAACGCCTCGTCATCCACGGCCGGCGCCGCGACCTCGGTCTCGGGGCCTATCCACTCGTAGGGCTAGCCGATGCGCGCGAGCGCGCTCTGGACAACCGTCGCATCGCCCGTTCCGGCGGCGACCCGCGCGCCCGGCCCGCCGCGGCCGCGCCAACCTTCGCGGAGGCGTTCGAGGCCGTCCTCGCCGTGAAGGCTCCGGCATGGAAGAGCCCGACTTCGCAGATTTCGTGGCGCCAGACGATGCGTCTCTACGTCTTCCCGCACATCGGAAGCCGAGGTGTCGACACCCTCACCACCAGCGAAATGCTCCTGGTGCTCACGCCGCTGTGGAACGAGAAGCCGCCCACCGCCAAGCGGGTGCTGCAACGCATGAGCTCGGTATTCCAATGGGCAATCGCCGAGGGGCATCGCTCGGACGACCCGACGGCGAACGTGACGAGCGTTCTGCCCAGATACAAGGGGGAAGAGAAACATCATGAGGCGATGCCGTACGCGCAGGTCGGCGCGTTTCTCGTATGCCTGCAAGAAGCGGCGGTTCCGCTGCCGCGACGGCTCGCGCTGGAGTTTCTCACTCTGACCGCGGCGCGCACGAGCGAGGTGCGGCTGATGACCTGGGACGAGGTGGACATGGACACCCGGACATGGACGGTGCCCGCGGCTCGGATGAAGATGGTGCGGGAGCATCGGGTGCCGCTCGCGGAGCGCGCGGTGGCGATTATCGACGAAGTGCGCGGGCTTCCCCGCCACGGCTCCCAATGGGTGTTTCCGGGCACCGGCGGCGCGGAGTTGAGTCAGATGGCGCTGCTGCGCACCATGCGCAGGCTGGGCGAGGCGAAGGCGACGCCGCACGGGATGCGCTCGGCGTTTCGCGATTGGTGCGGCGAGCAGTCCGACGCCCCGCACGCGGTGATCGAGGCCGCCCTTGCGCATGTGGTGCGCAACAAGACCGAAGCGGCCTATGCGCGGTCGGACCTGTTCGAGCGGCGCCGCGCGCTGATGGAGCAATGGGCGGTGTACCTCTGTCCATGAGGTTTGCGGTGGGTGACGGTCTTGGGTCGAATATCGCGCCCCGCGCCCGGCACATGCACGGCGCGCTTTGATCGGACCGCGGACGCTGCGGCGTCAACCAGAACAGCCTCCCACCCCTCGGCTCGACCTCCCATGGCTGGGTGCGCGAACGTGCTACAAGATCCGTGTGACAAGGGCCTGCGAAGCGTCGTGGACACCGATGAAGTGAGACGGGAGTTGAACGAGCGCCACTAGGCCGAAAGCACGCGCCGGCCGAGACCTGGCAGCGTCCCTCCGCCACCTGCCGGCGCACCTACCCTTCGCGTAGTGCCACCCGCCAGGCAAGGGCGCCCACGAAATGCTTGAGATCGAGAAGGTCGACCACATCGGCATCCGGGTCAGCGACAGGTCCGTTTCCATCGCCTTCCACGAACGGCTGGGCTTCCGGACGCTCTCCGACACGGGATTCGACAAGCGTCATCCAATCATCATGCGGCATCCCTGCGGTGTTGTTCTCAACCTGCTCGGGCCGGCCGACACGCCGAACGACGGGAACATTCTCATGGATGTGGACGAAAAGCACCCCGGAATCACCCACGTCTCGTTCAAGGTCGCCTCTATCGACGCCGCCACGCGTTTCCTCGCCGAGCGCGACATCCCGTCGAGCGGCCAGTTCCCGTTCAAGGATCTGCGCGCAGTCTTCATCCGTGATCCCGACCGCAACGTGATCGAGTTGGATGCCTATGCCGGGGACGAGCCGGAGACCCGCGGAGGCGACGACGGGTCCGCCGGCTATCGGGCGCATCCGTAGTCTAGCGATCCGAAGCTTGGGCCCGAGTGCCCGAATCGGCAAAGTTCGCGGTCGCAACGGCTGCACGGCCATCTCCAACAGCGTCTTCGCCACACTTCCCACAGCTTAGCGCCACCTCCGAAGACGGCCCGCCTGCCATCGCGAACCGCTTCTGTGCAAGCCCGAGGACTCGATCCAGCCTCCTCGACCCCCGTATCTCCTCCGTTTCCAGCCCCGATATCCTTCCGCGCCCTTGCGATGTCGGCGCCCTGCCGACATGGTTCGAGCACTGCCCCGGGTCCCGTCCCGCCTCTTCAACGTCACACTTGAAATCCGCTAGGAAAACCCAACATGTAGGGTTTTGGAGAATCTTCAGCCCCAACATGGGCTCGTTCGACAACAAACCAAAGGACTGCCACACATGGCCATCCAACCCCCTGACCAAGGCTTCATCTTCTGGCCGGTCGGCACTGGCGACAGCACCACCGTCCGGGTGGCCGATACCGTCTACCTTCAGGTCGACCTGCGCCACATGGCTAAATCCGAGGACGGCGATGACCCGGCCTGGCCGGTGATCGACGAACTCATCGACATCTTGCCGACACTTGGCGACCGGCCCTACCTGTCGGTATTCGCGCTCACTCACCCAGACCTCGATCATTGCCAGGGATTCGAGGAACTGAACGGGCGCGTGATCATCTCCGAGCTCTGGATGTCCCCACGCACGTTCCGGGAATACCGCGAGAACGACGACCTCTGCGACGACGCGCAAGCCTTTCACGACGAGGCGATGCGCCGTGTCCAAGCCGCCATCGATGCACGCGGCGACCCAGGGCGAGGGGATCGCATTCGCATCATCGGTTACGACGAATTATTGCAGGAACCCGAATTCCACGGCTTTCCGGAAGAGCTGCTGACCGTACCGGGCCAGGTCATCACGACCCTCGATGGTGAGGACGTCTCCCATGCATTCGAGGCGTTCGTACATGCCCCGTTCAAAGACGACAGCTTCGGCGACCGCAACGACTGCAGTCTGGCGTTCCAGATCTCCCTGTACAACGGCGCGACTACCGGCCGGGCGCTGCTCATGGGCGACCTCAGCTATCCCGTTAAAGGCTTATCCCCTTGACCCCGGTTTGACGACATCTTGTGTTTGGGTTGGCAGGGACGAGTTGTTCGTGTAATGTTCTCGCCATGCCGAGCCGCTGGAAGCACGACCGCCCGATGTCCCGCGCTGCCTTCGAGGCGCGCTTCCCCGATGAAGAGGCCTGCGCCAGACACCTCGCGGCAAAGCGTTGGCCCGACGGCTTCGTTTGCCCCGCTTGCGGCCATGACAAGGGTTGGGAGTTGAAGCGTCGCAGGGCGAGTTGGGAATGTGCGGGCTGCGGCAAGGAGACGTCGGTGACCGCGGGCACGATCATGCATCGCAGCCACCTGCCGCTGAAGACCTGGTTCACCGCCATCCATATGGTGACCAGCCATTCGAACGGCATCTCCGCCCTGCAACTCCAGGCCCAGCTCGGGCTCGGCAGCTACAAGAGTGCGTGGCTGCTGCTGCACAAGCTGCGTCGCGCCATGGTCGATCCCGACCGCAGCCTGCTTGAGGATCTGGTTGAGATCGACGAAGCCTCGTTGCCGCAGCGCACCGCGCAAGACCCGCCCACCGGCGGGCAAGGCCGCAGCGCGCAAGGCAAGATGCTCATCGCCGGAGCGGTCGAGCTGTCTCCCGAGGGTGAGCCGCGCCGCATCCGCCTCGCGCCGATCGTGGATTACTCCGCGCTCAGCCTGCACGCCTTCGTTGCCGCCACCTCGGCGCCGGGCGCGCTGGTGATCACCGACGGTTGGAGCGGCTATCCCGGCCTGTCCGGGCACGACCATGAGGCCAGGATCGTCGGCGACACGCCCGCCCATCTCGTGCTGAAGTGGACCCATCGCGTCTTCTCGAACCTGAAACGCTGGGCGCTCGGCACCTTTCACGGCCTGCGCCGCGCCCATTTGCGCCGTTACCTCGACGAGTTCGTCTTCCGTAGGAACCGACGCCGCCACACCGACGCCGCCTTCGACACCCTGCTCGGCATCGGCGCCGGCCTTCAACCCTCCAGCTACCGCGACTTCGTCGAACAACGCGCCTGATCCCACCGGCCGGTCAACACCGTGCCGCAGCCAGCCATTCCGGCTGTCTCGGAGTCATTATACCGAACTCCGGCACCGCGTGACGGGGCCGGGCAGCGCTCTCGCCAGTCCAAGATATCACGCGTGCGACGCGCGCCGATGCCGGCGACGATCAACATCTTGCGTCACCGGAACCAAGGGGAGAAGCCTTTACCTCAATTCGACGAAATCTGTTGAATGATCTTTCAAGAATTCGTCCAATTTTCCGGTGTAGTTCACATCACCATTTTTCTGATATTTCTCCCAAAGGAGCCGCTTGCAAAACTCTGATCGACTCGGAGCGGCGCAAGAACACCCAAGCTAGCAGCGACGTCGGCGCACGGCAATTGGCGCGATTTTGATCGCGACCATGGTCGGATCAGCGTTGGCGCTGCCTCCGATTCGGTATTTTCGCCGAACTCCAGGCGCGTTTGGCCGCTCCGCCTCTCAGGAAGTGCGGCTGCGGTGATGGCGAAGGAGAGGAGCCGGACTAGATCGGCGGAACGATAAGGCGCATCAGCTGGCTGGCCGTCAGCACGGTCATGCCGAACATGAGGTGGGCGAGAACCTTGTCGTACCCGCGCACGCGGACATGGCGGCCGCCGAACTCATCCTTGAGCCGCCCATTGATCCGCTCGGACCCCGAGCGCACGACGTAACGACGCTCCTCGGGAAAGACGAGGCCGAGCGTGCGCCGCGCCTTCTTCTCCTGCTTCAACGCCTCTTGCATTTCGACCGAGCGGCGGGGGTTCACGTCGATGATCGGCTTGTGGCCCAGCAAGATGCTGTGCGCCCAGATCTCGATGGAATCATAGGCCGCGTCCATAAGGTCGTAGAGGTTCTCGACCCGCCCGGCCGTCAGGGTTCCCAACGGAATCGCCACCTGGGAGTCATGCGTCGACGCAGACGTCATGATGCAGCTGATGGGGATCCCGCCATCGGCGGTATCGACGTGCAGCTTGTACCCGATCCAGGAGGTGGTATGGCCCTTGGCGTTGCGCTTGCTGCCGACATCGCAGGCCCTCGGCAGGTCTGCCAGCATCTGCGGAAGGCTCATCGTCAGTTGCCGTTCCAGCCGGCTCGGCTCCTTCGCCCGCGCCTCTCCCTTGCGTGGCCGCCCCCGCTTGCGCCGCTTCGGCTTCGCTGCCTTCGGCTTCGGCTTCTCCCGCGCCTCGATCGCCGTCGCATCCCGCGAGATGTGCTCGACAAGATGGCCATCCATCGTCCGCGCAATCAACGTCTCATGCAGACGGTTCGCAAGACGGCTCTCGGCAAACTCGGAAAAGGCCCGCGAAAACGTCGCCTCGCTCGGAAGCCGGCCGGCACCGCTCCAGCCGCACAGCCGGCATAGCCTGCCGTCAACCTCAAGACGCTCGATCAGGCCGCGCGTCGTCGGAACGTCGAACACGGCCTTGGCGATGAAGGCGCGCGCCAGCGCCGCGCGGTCCTCCTCCGGCCGCCCTACCTGGCCGCGGAAGTAGGGCAGAAGAGCCTCGACCCGCACCAGTTCCAGAACCGCGACGAACAGCTCGTAGCGCTCGCCCATCGGGCCAAGCTCGCTCTCGAGCCTCGGGAATAACTCTTGTTGAAAGGCGTACCAGTAATCCGATAGCATCTCGCGCAGGGACACGGCTCCACTCCTCCGTGGTCATCATGCGGTGTTTTGCGCTAGCGCAGCACATGATACTCACGAGGGTGGGCCGGTCCCACCGCAAAGGCCTTCACTCAGGCAGAAGAGCAACTCGACTCAGCTATTTTGCAAGAGGCTCAAAGGCTTATCCCCTTACATCCGGCTTCTCCATATGTGGGGTGCCGGATCGCTGGGCACTTTACGGGCAACCCATTGAGACACGGAAGGAACTGCGACCGTGTCGGATACCGCCGCCGAGGTGGCCGGTACAACATGTTGGGGAACCGGAGCCAGAGGGATAAGCCTTTCCCGTTATTCGCCGCATCTTCGACCGCAGCGAGGACGCAACGCTGGCCTGGAATGCCCTGCTTGCACCCCATCATTGCTCCAAGTCGGCCATGTACTGGAAGGACCAGGACCAGGACGACGAGACCCTGAAGTCCGACATGGTCCGCGACATCGGCAATGCTGCCCTCGACCCCGGCTACGTTGTCTCGAGCTCGGACCCGGTCCCGGCGCGAAACGATCCTGGCGACAACCCGCCCCACGCCAAGGCGAAGAGACAGTACGAGCGCATCGTCCCCAACGCGTTCCTGTGCACACACGAGCATCCGGACGAGGACAATCCCGAGCCGATCATCTTCGAGGTCGGCCAAAACGGCTTCGCGCATATCGGCGAGAGCGAAGCGAGCAAGCCCATGAGCGACGCGCTGAAAGGGGCCGGCGCGGCCGCCGCCGCCCCCGCCGTCGCAGTCGGATTCGGTCGTGGCCGTCAGTGAAGGACAACTGATTGCGCTCGCACAGCTCCAACGGATCGCCGAAACCGACCGTTCTCCCGTCCGGATTGTCGGTATCGACGAAGAAACGGCCCCCGGCGCTTCCCTGAACATCGATATCACCCTCGATTGCACTCGTTACGAGCGCGTCGAGGGTGGCCTTCCTCTGCACGATCGTGAGAGCGTAACGCTGTCGGTCCCGGCGGATTTCCCCTTCACGCCGCCAGCCGTCGATACCGCCCATACCCGATTTCACGGCTTTGGCCACGTTCAGTGGGGACATCGTCTGTGCGTGTACCTGTCCACCGAGACGCAGTGGATTCCTTCGCAGGGCATGTTCGGATTCCTGGCCCAACTCGACGAGTGGTTTCGACGCGGCGCCCGCAACGAGCTCGACGACCCCGAAGGACCACTGCATCCGCCCGTCGCCTATACGGTTGCCTCCACCGCGATCTGCGTGAATGCCGATACGCCAGGCCGTGATACTTGGCCATGGTTCGGCGCTGCCGTACTCTCGCAGTCCAAGCTCGACCTACTCCAGGTCAACGCTTGGCTGCCCATCCACGAGATCCCGAACGACCTGCTCGTTGCGCCCGCGGCGCTACTCGACTTCGAGCTTCCGTTCGAATATCCCCGAACCGTCGATTACTTCCTCCATTATCTCGAGAGCCGCGGCAATCTCGGCTATCGCCTGCTCGCGCACCTGATGCTTGCCTCCGAGCGTGTCCCGGCCGACTCGCCCATGTATGTCGGAATAGGCGCTCCCTCGCGCGGCATCGCCGGCGATGTTGAACAACGACGCCAGCACCTAACCTTCTGGGAAATCGAAACGGCCGACGTCGCCAAACTGCGCGCGGCCTCCATCGCCTGCCAATTCAGCAACCGCTACAAGGACCAAGATACCCCGGCGGCCATTCAGGAGGTGATCGACTCCATATGGGAAATCCTCTTTCAATGGCGTCGCGATGCCCGCGTGCGGTGGTGCCGCGCGATCGAGAACCGGCCCGAAATCGTCACTCGCCGAGACGAGGGTACGCCGATGGACTGGTTTCGAGGCAAGCGGGTCGCGCTCTGGGGCTGTGGAGCGATCGGCGGGCTCATCGCGGAGCATCTCGCACGAGCCGGGGTCGCCCATCTCGCGCTCTACGACTGGGCCCGTGTCACCCCGGGCGTGCTCGTGCGACAAAACTTTTCGGCAACAGACACCAACGAGACGAAGGTCGCCGCACTCGCGCGGAGGGTGCAATCGATCGCCCCCAAGGTTGCAGTAGAGACTAAGTGGGAGAACATCATCAGTCGGACGCTGGCCGGATCCGACTGGGATAGCGATGTCGACGTAGTCATCGACGCGACCGCGTCCCTGAGGGTCAAGAGCAAGCTCGAGGCTGTACTCAAGGACCACCAGCGTCGCGTTCCGGTCGCCTCGGTGATGATGAGCGCCACTGCGCAACACGCCGTTGCAGTCATCGCGCCTCCTAGATACCAGGCTGGGCCTCTTGACGTCCATCGGCGTCTCGGAGTGACCGCAGTGACCCGAGACTGGCTGGACGAGTGGGCCAGGGCTTTCTGGACATCGGACGCCGTTGAAGACCTCCGCCAGCCCGAGCCCGGTTGCTCCGATCCGACCTTCGTCGCATCTCATGCCGACACGGCCGCACTGTCCGCCCGGGCACTCAACGCAGTGGCCGAGCGGCTCGCCGAGCCGGATGACGCCGCCATCGGTTTTCTCATTACCCAGTCATCTGATCACCCCCAGCATCATTTGAACGAAGCCGCTACGCGGAGTTAGCGGCGTAGAGTTCATTCATTTCCGAGGCGTCGCGGGTGCCGTTTGTTCTGTGCGTTCGCTTCCCGGTTGCGTCAGTGGCGCTCCGCCCGTCGGGTGGCGGATCCCCAGCAGCCTCCCGATCACCAGTGGTTAGCATCGACCCCTGCGACGGACCGTCGCCGGATCGGTCCGGCGGCGCGCCGTCGCGATCCAGGGAGATCGATAATGACCGGGACCGCGTGCGACACGAACACCGTCACCCCTCTTCGCCAGCGCATGGAGGAGCAGCTCCGCATCGCCAATCTGGCCGCGAGCACGTCCAAGGCCTACATCTGCGAGATCAAGAACCTGGCCAGGTACTACGACGCCTCGCCGGACGAGCTCGACGCCGAGCAGGTGCGCCAGTGGTACCTGGGGCGGATCGACAAGGGGCTCAGTCCGGGCACGACCAACGTCTCCTTCGCCGCGCTGAACTTCCTCTACATCGACACACTCGGCTGGCCTGACCATGTCGCCGGCCTGCGCTCCCGCAAGAAGCCCGGCAAGCTGCCGCGCTACATGTCGGAGCAGGAGGTCGAGCACCTCATCCTTGCGACACCCGACCTCCGCCACCGTGCTGCCATTGTCACCGGCTATGGCGGCGGGCTCCGCATCTCCGAGACCTTGGCCATCAAGGTCGGCGACATCCTGTCGGAGAAGAAGCTGCTGCACATCCCCTCCGGCAAAGGCGGCACCGAGAGAATGGCACCGTTGCCGGACATCGTCATCCACTACTTGCGCGTCTACTACAGGAACATCTGGCCGCGTCCGACGAGCTGGCTCTTCTACGGCGTCTCGCTCGACAGGCCCATCGCAACGGAGACCTTGCAGGCCGCCTTCAGGAGGGCGCGCGACATTGCCGAGCTCGACCGCAGCTACACCTTCCATTGCCTGCGCCATTCGGCGGCGACCCATCTCCTCGAGCGCGGCGGCGATATCGAGGTGATCCGGGACATGCTCGGCCATCGAAGCGCGAACACGACCCGTCACTACGCCCGCGTCACCGGCAAGATGTTCGAGGGCCTCGACCACCCGATCTCAGGCTTCGCAGCGTTGCGCAACTGACGGCGCGTGGAGGCCGAACGCGCGGGCGTGGCGGAGATCTTCCGCCGCGCCGGCGCCGCTTTCCGTGAGCGCCACAAAGGGCGCATCGACGCCGCCCGGCTCAAGGTCATGGGCGCCATCGAGGCGTGCCGCACCGCCGTGCTCGGCGGCCACATGTACGCCTGCGAGGGCTGCGGGCGCGAGCATCCGCTCTTCAACTCCTGCCGCAACCGCCACTGCCCCACCTGCCAGGGTCTCGCCGCCAACCTCTGGAGCGAGGAGCGCGCCGGGGACATCCTGCCGGTGCCCTACTTCCATGTGGTCTTCACCCTGCCCAAGGAGGTTGCCGCCATTGCCTTCTGCAACCGCAGGGTGGTGTTCGACATCCTCTTCCGGGCCGTCGCCGAGACCCTGCGCACCATCGCCGCCGATCCCCGCCACGGCGGCATGCGCATCGGCGGCACCGCGGTCCTCCATACCTGGGATCAGAAGCTCCGCTTCCACCCGCACCTGCACGTGGTCGTGCCCAACGCGGGCTTCGACGTAGACAGTGGCGAGTGGAAGACGGGGAGCACCACCTTCCTCGCCCCCGTCAAGGTCCTCGGCAGCCTGTTCCGCCGCCTCTTCCTCGAGGAGCTCGCCCGCGCCCACGGCCGGGGGGACCTGGAGTTCCACGGCACCCTCGCCCACCTCGCCAATCCCGGCGAGTTCCACGCCACGCTTGCCGCCGCCCGGGCCAGGGACTGGGTGGTCTACGCCAAGCGGCCCTTCCGCGGGCCTGAGCAGGTCTTCCGGTACCTCTCGCACTACACGCACAGGATCGCCATCTCCGACAGCCGCATCGTCTCCTTCGACGGCGAGACGGTCTCCTTCCGCCACCGAAAGCCCAAGGCGCCGGGGCAGAGAAAGCCGCGCTACGGCATCGCCACCGTGAGCGCCGACGAGTTCATCCGCCGCTTCCTGAGGCACGTCCTGCCGGACGGCATGCACCGCATTCGCTACTTCGGCATCCTCGCCAACGGCTGCCGCGCCAGCACGCTGGAGAGAGCACGCCAGGCTCTCGGCGCCCTCGGCTGCGCCGCCCCCGAGGGAAGCGTGGACGGCGCTCAGGCCGAGCCCGACGAAGAGCCCGAGATCGGCACCGCGCCCGTGGCCTGCCCCCACTGCGGCGGCGTCATGCGCCTCGTCCGCGAAATCCGCCGCCGCCATGAGCCCCGCTCGACGCGCGGCCCGCCGGCGCTGCCGCCGACCCACAGGGGGAAACCGTGAGACGCCCGCTCGCTTCGGCCCCGCGCAACGGCGCCAAAGCGCCGACGCACGACCGAACCTGTCTCCGCTTGAGCCGGGCTGACAGCCCTCGGCTCACACCCCGCTCAGTCCTCGCAGCGTGCGCCCGCATGCCTGCCGAAAGACCGGCGCGAGCGTCGATTTTATGCGCAACTCTGCTGCCGGTGGATGCCGCCTGACGCTGACATCAGCGCACTTTCCACATAGCTCAACTTCGCCTCTCGTCCCAAGTTGGCACTTTTCCGCTGCCTGTGTTCCCTATTGGTTTGATTCAACGCGATATTTTTCTCGGTCGATTCCAACATGGCCCCACATTTTGTGAGATTCTGTCAGCTCATCAGACGGGTCCTCGTGCGGTGGATGGCGGGGTCCACGCCCGCCGCCGAGGAGATTGCGGCAACCTCGGCGGCCGGGCGCGTGTCCTGGCGGTTGACGATCAAGGTGCCGTCGGTCTGGCGCAGGCGCGTGGTGATCCGCACCCAGGTCCGCATGCTCTCGCGGATCGACGCCCAGCACTTGTGGATGCCGCGCGCGGCCAGCCGGGTACGGATCAGATGCACGGCGTGGTAGGCCAGCACGGCGATCAGCAGGTGGGCCGCGATGCGCCGGTCGAGCTGGTGCCAGATCGGGCGAAGGCCGAGCTCGGATTTCAGGCTCCGGAATGTCGCCTCGATATCCGTGATCCGCCAGTACGTCCGCAGGACCGTCTCGATGTCCCAGTCGACGTGGCTGGTGCGCAGCACATAGGCACCGGCGCCCTCATCGGCCTCGTCGTATCGCGGCCTGCGCTTGAAGCGCACGGCGGTGGCATTGGGGCCGGTTTTCGCCCTCTCGACCGTGATCTCGTAGTGCCTGGCGACGGCGGAGAAGCGCTGCTTGAGGCGGCCTATGCTCTCCAGCACCTTGTCGTAGCGCTTGAGGCGGCCCTTGACCGGGAGGCCGCCGTGGAGCCTTTCCAGCGCCGCCTCGAAGCGGTTCCGCCTCAGGCCGATGATCGCGTTCTCGGCCTTCTTCTTGCCCTCGCTGACGACGTAGAGCCGCGCCTCGCCGTCCTCGCTGGCAAGCCGCCAGGCCCGCACCTCGTGGCGCGCGCTGGTGATCAGCAGGGCCTCGGGTCCGCCCTCGGGCGGCGCAGGCCTGGCACCGCGGCTGACCGCGATCCAGTCGTAGCCCTGCTCGCCCAGCCACGCGATGTTTTTCTCGGTGGCGATGCCCGCGTCCATGACCACCGTGGGCTTCGGCGCCGTGCCGCCGCACACCGCCTCGAGCCGCGCCAGCGCCTCGTGCAGCGTGCCCGGCTCGCTCACGTTGCCCGGCAGGATCTCGCAACTGCGCGGGAAGCCCGCGCCGTCGAGCGCCAGCGCCAGCGTGATGAGGGGACAGTCGTCGCGCTTCTGCTTGGAGCGCCCGAACCTGGGAAGCTCGCCGCCCGTGTGGCCGTGGTAGTGGACGTTGGTGAGATCGTAGAAGGCGATCGTCTCGGGCAGGTCGAGCAGTGCGCGCTCACGGTTGAACAGCTCCCGCTGGATGGCGGCGCGGTGGCGCCAGAGCAGGTCGCCGATGCGGTAGAGCGTCTTGCGCCGCAGCGCCTTGCGGTCGCCCTCCAGGCCCAGGAGCTCGGCGGCCGCGCTGTCGTGGCGGAGCCAGCGGCTGGTATCACGCTCGCTGGCGGGATGGACCATCCTGGCGACGATCAGCGCGCTGGCGATGCGCCCGTCGCGGCCCTTGATGTCGAGGCCGTGGAGGATTTCGGCGAAGCCGAGGGCGTCGAGGGCCTTGAGGCACAGGCGCTCGCAGCCGACCGTGCGCGGGTTCTCGTGCTCCAGGGTATCGAGGTCGACGGTGGCGATGTCGGGCTTGCGCGCCTCTTCCTGCATCGCCTCGACGCGGAACCCCCTGGCCCTGAGCTTGGCGACGATGTCCTCGGCTGCGGCCCGCACATCCGCCTCGCCCTCGAACAGCGGCGGCTTGCCGTGAAGCAGCGCCTCGGCGAGTTCGGTGACGGCCTTCCACTTCTCGCGCGGCACCGGATAGTCGGTGCCGAGATTGAGCAGCGTCCTGTGGCGCACCTTGTCGCCGACGCGCTGGGCGAGCACGAGGCGATGGCTTCGGACCGGCTGGCCGGCCTTGTCGGTGTGTGTCCTGGTTGCCTTGATGTACATGGCGGCGCCGTTTCTGCGATGCCTGTTTCGCATACACGGCGTTCGCGGCATCTGGCAAGAGGGATATCGACTCAACTCCAAAGTCCTGGCCCCACAATTGGCTTCCAGGACCACGAATGGCAAATGTGGGTCTCAGGTGTCCTCCAACCCCAACATCTAGTGGTTCAGCGCCGCAAAACTGGCTCGAACAGGCTCGGCTGGTCGGAAAAAGTGCCAACTTGGGTCGTGGCCCGCGGCTTCGTTCAAAAGGGTTGGGCAGGCTCTCGAGAGAGAGCCTGCCCAACCCTTAACCTTTCGGTTTTCGCCGGATATCCGATGGGTCGCCGACGGCCTCGACTTTCGGATGTCGGCCAATGCCTGGCGCGACATGACCGGCTGGATCCGGGCTGGCGCCCGCGAACGGTCCCCGGAACAAGAAACCGGCGGGTTGCTGTTCGGAGAGTTCGACGAGACCCTGGGGATCGCATGGGTGTCGAACGTCAGCGGTCCTCCGCGCGACAGCAGTTTCTCAGCAGAACACTTTCTCTGCGGAACGCACGGCACGACAGATCTTTGTCAGGACTACGAAGATCGGACCCACGGCATCGTGCGCTACGTGGGAACCTGGCACTCACATCCGGTCAGTCCGGCCGAGCCCAGCGTCACGGACTTCAGGGGAATCGCCACCATATTTGCGAGTGCACCCGATAGCGGCGCCAGGCAGCTGATGGTCATCGTCGGGCATGCCGTGGCGCCGGAGCCCCAACTCGGTGCTTACGCGTTCGAGAAGCACGAACTGGCCGCGCATCGAAACGGAATCGCGATGGCCATAGAGGCGCGCGGCGGCGTGACAGCCCCGCCTCCGGTCACGTCTCTTCCCAAGAAAATCGGTCTGTCGCTGTCGGGCGGCGGATCGAGGGCCGTCGCCTTTCATCTCGGCACTTTGCGCGCCCTCGAAGATCTTCAGCTCCTCGATGAGATCGACGTCATCTCGGGCGTATCCGGCGGATCGGTCATGACCGGGTTGCTCGGCTACACCGACGCCCCGTTCGCCGAAATCGATTGCAAAACCGTCCGGTTCCTTCGTCGAGGTCTGGTGAGGCCCGCGCTGAGGAAACTTATGCACCCCGCACGCTCTACCCGGCTCTTGTGGAACCTTGCCGCGGTGAACGTGCCGACGTTCGCAGCCGAGCTGACGACACTGATGGCGAATCGGGTCGCGGCACTCTTTCCCGGACTCCGCAATGCAAGCAACACCGTCTCGTGGAGTTCCTGGCCCCTCCGACGCCGCTACTCGTGGACACACGTCGTTGCCGACGCGATCGCCGAGACGCTCGGAACTCAGAACTGCGATGCGCCGACGCGCCAAGCAAAATCGATCGTCTTCAACGCGTGCGAGCTGCGAACGGGCACCGCGTTCCGAATGAGCAACGAGCGCTTCGGCACCTGGAGACACGGCTGGGCGCCAGCGAACGCGCTCCGGGTCGCCGACGCGGTGACCGCCTCGGCTGCCTATCCGCCATTCCTTCCACCGTTTGACTGGAGCAGGCCTTTCGAGCGAAACGGGCAAACCGATGTTCGCCGCGTCATCGTCACCGACGGTGGTGTCTTCGAAAACCTCGGCGTGAGCGTGATGGAGCCTGGCCGGGATCCCAGGATCAGCGCGATCAGCTACAACCCCGACATCATCATCGCGAGTGATGCCGGAGCCGGACAGTTCACTGGCGAGGCGGTGCCCCTCAGCTGGCCAAAGCGAATGACCCAGGTCGTCTCTGCGGTTATGCGCAAGGTCCAGGACGCCACCAAGCAGCGCCTCCACGACCACGCGAAAACCGGACGCATCGACCGCTTCGTCTACGCCGCTCTCGGCCAGATTGACCGGCGTGTGCCATTGAAGCCGGCCAACTGGGTGGATCGAGACGAAGTGATTCGCTACCCAACAGACTTCTCTGCCATGTCGGAAGAGGATATTCGAAGGCTTTCGGGACGCGGCGAAGCCATAACTCGAGCATTGGTGACGCAGTATCTGCTGAGCGACTGATTCCAACGATCGCGCAAACCTGGCACTGAATCGGTGCGGCTACAACCCGAGCCCGCGATCGACATTCTTCGGCGCCCGCCCGTTCTCCATTTCCGGTCCCGTCGTCCGCTGCCGCTGCGCGGCTCGGTCGCTGGATCGATCCCTGTCACGGACAGTATCAGGTTTCCGCCACGGCCCCCTACTTCGTAGCGCGTCATATCCTGCGCTACGCGCTGCCCGAAATTCGAGCCCCATCTTTTCCGCCGCCTCGAACTCCCTGATCTCGGCGGTCACGCCAAGGGGCTTCCCGGTCAGCTCGTGATACTCGGCAGCCAGCGCTTTCACTTCAGCCAGGATATCCTTCGCGGTTCGCTTCATCGCTGTTCTTCTCCGTGGCCCTTGAGTCTGAAGCCGAAGCGTAGGCCACCCGCGAGCCTGCCTCCGATGACGACGGCGGCTGACGGGCGGGCGTCGTAGGGTTCGACTGCGCCCACCACCGCTCTCCAGTTCCTTGGCATGGGCCGTGCTTCACGAATCCGGGCGACGCTGAACGGGCGAGGGGTCCGCCGCGGGCTGCTTCCCTTCTCGCGCCGCCGGCGTAGCCTTGGCACCTGGGTCTCAACTAGCCCGCGCAGCCGCCGCATCGGGCGTCGGGAATTCCCTCGCCGCGGTCCTATCGCGCTCTGGAAGGACGTCGTTCTCGCGCTGCCAGGCCTCAATCGTCGCGTTGACGATGTGGACCATGACGGGAACCGTATGCAGGTCGCGTCCATCGAGCACGGCCGATGCCGTGGCTGCGAACGAACGCCACTCGTCGTCGTCGTGCGATGCCTTGAGTAAAAGGGCCGCGCGTAGCATCAACAGTGCCCACTCGCCCCGCCGCTCCTCAAGACGCTCCCAGAACACCGCCTCCGCTTCCCGTATTCCGCCGGTGCTCTTCACAGCTTCGTCGAACTCCTTCGTGCCCTCGAACCATGTCGCCAGTTCCTCATGGTCGGCGGGCCACCGCGCGCTGCGGCCGACCAGGCGCTCACGCACGGGTTCGGGGAGAGATGCAATCTCCCCGGCGGGATCCACGCTCGCAAGCCAGGCGCGCGCGCTCATCGGATGCGGGCGCAACTTCGTGAGGCCGCACGCGAGAGCGACGTCAATCAGCCCTGCCGGAGGCGAAACGTCCGCAGAAAGCCCATCCGCAAGCGCGACGCACAGCATCAGCTCGAACGCCTCCTTCCGCTCCTCGGACATCTCCGCCCCGATCGCGCGCGCCGGTTCCCCGTTCCCGGCATCGCTGTCCTTGACCACAAAGGCGCCCCTTATGCCACGCCTCGCGTCGAGCAGGACCGTCGCGACCGCCAGGCCTTCCTCGCCCTCCAGCGCCGCGAAGAGCACTTGTTGCCCGGAGCCCGTCGGGAATGTGACCTGCAGCTGCACCAGGCGCCTGGGCTCGGGCTCGGGCGGCCGGAACCGTTCCTCGCGAAGCGCGGTGCGCAGGGTCTCGTCGAGAATCTCGCGGGCGCTGTCCGCCGGAATCCAGCTGCGAACGAGCGCAAGCGTCGCCAGCATGTCGGGCTTGAGGAGGCCGGAGCGTGCACGGTCTTCGAGGTCGCACGCGGCACGAAGACGGATTTCTCTCGATGGGTGCAACAGGCAGCAGACGATGAGACGGGCACAGAGTTGGCCGTCACGGATTGACACATGGTCGAGGCACATCGAGCCGAACTCCGGCGGAAGAACCCTGAGCAGTACGTCGAGAGCCTCGTGCACCACACCATCCTTGTGCTCCGCATTGCGCTCCAGCCGGTCGATGGCGGCGTCGATGTGCTCTCGAAGCTGGCCCGATATGGCCTGCTCTTCGAGCCGTCGCGCGAGGACCGTCACCAGCGATTGGGGCACCTCGATGCCGGCGCGGGTGAACGCGTGGGCCAGCCGGACCCCCGGGTCCTCGGCCAGCCCGCCGCCCGCCCCGAGCGCATCGAGCGCGGCGAAGACCTCTCGCAGGAACCTCTCTCCGAGGCGGCAACGGCCCTCGGCATCGACACGCGCGCGCTCGAGCAGGGTCCTGAACAGGGCAAGCCTAGCGCGCCAGTTCGGGTCGGCCGTGCGGGTCACGTCCGCGACAAGCTCCGAGGCCATGTCGGACGTGGCAAGAAGTGCCGGGAAGTGCTCCCCTGCAACCTCGTCGTCGCCCGCATCCGCGACGTGGTCGAACTCGTCGAGGCAGGCTTGAATCAGGTTGTGTTCGGGCATAGCTTGAATTCGCTCCTCAAGGCAGATTGGATGACCGCCCGGCGAACCGGTCGGGGTATCGCTCGCCACACTGCGGAAACGTGGTTGCCTGACCCCGACGCAAAACGCACCAGCGATGTGGCAGCTCGCGCTGCGTGTTCGCGAACCTCATGGAGGGACGTTCCCATCGACCAAACGACCGCGACGCTGTCCCGGGCGGACCCTGCGTCGACGCCGGGACTTCGCAGGCGTCCCTTCGCCATTGCCGACCTCACCCGCGTCGACGAGCGCGACTTGCGGCGTCGCCGCGGACCCGCTCGCGCGAGGCGATCCACTCGTCGATGTCCTCCGCCCGCCACCCCACGGCGCGAGAGCACAGGCGGATGGCGACCGGGAAATCATCAGCGCGCATGAGGCGATAGATCGACGCTTTGGAAAGTCCGGTGCGTTCCATGACCGCGGGCATGCGCAGCACCCGCCTGTCGACGGCCATGCGGCCGTTTCCTCCATCGGCCTCGTCCAGGTTCTCGCCTCGATGTCTCGAGAATGCGCTGGCGTCATCGTGTCCCATGGTGGGTACCTCCCGGTGCGAAGTCCTCAACAGTCCTCTTCGAAGCGGGCGTCTTGCGCTCGCTCCGCGGCACCGACAATGGGGCGCGATCCTCGGGCACGAACGCGGACTTCAATGCTTGTCATGGGGCGAACGTAAGCGAAACATCAGCCACGACCTACAAGTACAGTTAGGAGACTTCCTACGTCTCGACGCCAGGCGTACGAAGGGGCGCGACTGCGTGCGCCGCCCCCTCCAGGCGACACGCACGACACGTGTCGCTGAAGCACTCCGGGTTGGGGTAGAGCACGAAATTGCCGCGGAGTTGGCGGCGGCAGCCGGCGGTCCAGGTGCGCCCATCGTCGCCGAACCCACACTAGGGGCGCGACTCCGACGCCCGCCCGAGATTCAGCCGCCGGCCGCGTCCCACTCTCGCCCGCGTGCGACCACACCGGCATCGGTCTCTACAGGGTCGCGTCCGTCGCCGGGAATCCCGCGTTCGTGAGGAGGCTTGGGAGCGGGGCGTCGCCGCGGCCCGCCACGTCGAACAGTGCCTGAACCGACGGCAATGTCCCATGGCAACCGGCTCCCCGGGCTCGACGACTGCGAAGGCCGTGCGCGCCCTGAGTCATCAGCCATCCCTTTCACTTGAGCGATTCTGGCGGAGCTTGGGATTCACCTTCCGATAATCGAACGGCGACTCGACCGCGCGGATCTCGATCCGGAAGCGCATCTGGGTGTCGTGCCTCACGTGATGCGCACGGTCCATACCGATTGCGATGTCAAGGCAGTCGATGCGCTTCCCTTGCTTGAAGTTCCAGAGAACTCTCGGCATGGTGCGCCGCGCCGTAGCGGCGGACTGTGAACGAGCCCCATGAAGGTCACTCTGAAAACCTGGAACTACCCCAAGTTGGTCCTCGTGTGGATCCTAAATGTCGCGGTCTTCTCGGGCGTCGTGTCGGGCGTTCTCATTAACCGGGATCTTGAGTCAATTGCGGCGCTCTTCTCTGTGATTGAAACGGACCCTTGGGGTCATTGGCCTTACATTTCCCTTCTGACCGTTGTCAGCGTCTTCAATGGGGCGTTCCCCAGATGGTTCAAAGAAGCCTTGGTGTTCTGGCCGGCGCTTCGCCCCGGTTCTCGTGCTTTCAGCCACTTTATGCACAAGGATTCGACGATCGACCGGAAAGCGCTTCAAGCGCACTTCGCCCCGTTCCCGACCGATCCGGGCGAACAGAATGCGCTCTGGGGCGGGTGGCTCGGCGAGTTCTCGAACGATCCACGGGTTCGATCATCGTACGGACCGTACCTCTTCGCTCGTGATTGGATGGTCATCTCGACCGCAACACTCGTCGTCGCAGGTCCGTTATCTCTCTGGCTCGCGGCGGAAACCGGGCGTGCCCTCGCGTACGGCGCTGTTTTGGTGTGCCAGTGCGCGATCGCCCGCTGGGTCGCTCGCGTACAAGGCGAGCAGCTGGTCAAGACGGTCATGTCCTGCAAGGGGTCGTCCTTGGCTTCGCGCTCGGTCGACAACCACAACTTGAGTGCTTGAAGTGACGGACTTCATCGAAATCGACTTCATTGAGGCCGGGGACCGAAGTAGCGGCGACGCCATAGCGATCCGACATCGATGCAATGCAATCGACTACGTTCACGTCGTCGACGGCGGTTATGCGGCCGACGGGCAGAAGCTCGTCGATCACATCCGGGAGCACTATCACCCTCAGTACTACATTAACCATCTCGTTCTCACCCATTCCGACCTCGATCACGCCTCGGGGCTCGAAACTGTACTGCGTAATATGAGGGTCGTGAACCTGTGGATGAACCGACCCTGGAGACATGTCGACGCCTTGATGGGCCTCTTTGAGCGCTACCAGGACCGCGAACGCCTTACTGCACGACTCAAGAGGGACTTCGAGAAGGTTGCGACGCTAGAGAGGCTGGCGATCGCCCAAGGGACCCAGATCATGGACGTCTTCCAGGGCGCCAGAATCGGCGCGTTCACCGTTCTTTCTCCTTCGCCGCTTACCTATCTCACTCTGGTCGCGCAGTCCGAGAAGACGCCAGCAACGGCCTCGGTGTTGGATGCGTTGCAGGCTTTGATTGTGGAGACCGTCTCACCCGCCGATTGGGGCGAGGAGAACCTGAAGGGTGACACGGATGGTACATCGCCGGACAACGAAACGAGCGTGGTCCAGTTCGCGGACGTTTGCGGAACGAAGGTGCTCCTTACCGGCGACGCAGGTGTGCGGTCGTTGACGGAAGCCTATCAGGCAGCTTCGCAAATGGGGATTGTGACATCACCACTCAATTGGTTTCAGGTTCCTCATCATGGTTCTCGGCGGAACCTCTCCCCTGCAGTGTTGGACACCTGGCTCGGCCCGCGCCTCCCGGGTCGGCTCGCGTCTTCGACATTCGACGCAATCGTGTCCGCTAACACCAGCGACCCTGAGCACCCCAAGAATGCGGTGGTACGGGCCCTGATCCACCGTGGCCGGCGCGTGTTTCAGCCCAAAGGGAAGTTGCACATGCGTTCGAATGGCGCGCCTCACAGGGGCTGGAGCAACGCGCAGCCTTTGGAGTATCCATCCGCACAGGAGAACTGAGATTGATATGTCGGCTCCAATCCAAAATCCAACGACGGCATGCGTTGCGATCACCCCACCCACGAACGCACGCTCCTCGACTGGGCCGTGACGTAGAAAGCTCTCGGCAACACCCTTCATCATCTCGGCGAGCGCACCCGCAGCAGCCGGTTGAATGTTCCCTTTATTGGCAATTCGGAAATTCTAGGGCGCAGGCCTCGCCAAAATAAGCTGGGTTTTCGCTGGAACACAGGAGGGGCGTATGATCTTGGTGGCGGCGACATACATCCACACGACCCGGCACATATATGAAGAATCTCAGTTTGCCGATAGGAGGCAATCGTTCGAGATTGGCCTCAAATCGACCACTGCTGACATCTATGGTCAGGGTTTCGATATTACGCTGTACATAGATGAAGGAGGGACTTACCTAAACATACTCGTAGGTGTTGCCGCTTTGACAACAATATTATCGCAGAGCCCTGACGCAATCGAGAACGTCTCGAAATACGGGCGGATGGCTCTAATTTAGGGGATTATATACTTGACTGAACGGTCGTGAACCCCTATATTCAGATCAAGACGTTAGCACAAGGGGTTAGGGCGATGGCGAAGAAGGCACCGGGCAAAGCGCACCGCGAGGGAATCAGCCTGATCGAGTTGACCGAGATGTTCCCGGACGAGGCTTCCGCCGCCACGTGGTTCGAGTCTCTGGTCTGGCCGGATGGTCGCCATTGCCCGCGCTGCGGATGCACCGAGACTGCGGAAGCGTCCGCCACGTCCGGCCTGCCCTACTACTGCCCGGCCTGCAAGCGGGCCTTCTCGGTGCGGATCGGCACGGCCTTGGAGCGCTCCAAGGTTCCGCTGCGCAAGTGGGTTTTCGCCATCTACCTGGAGATGACCAGCCTCAAGGGCGTGTCGTCGATGAAGCTGCATCGCGACCTGCGGGTGACGCAGAAGACCGCTTGGTTCATGCTGCATCGGATCAGGGAGGCTTGGTCCGCCGAGAGCGAATCGCTATTCTCGGGGCCGGTCGAGGCCGATGAGACATACGTGGGTGGGCGGCGCGCGAACATGTCGAAGGCCAAGCGGAAGACGCTGAGCGGGCGCGGTGCAGTCGGCAAAGAGGCCGTGGTCGGCACCAAGGACCGCGCCACCAACCGCGTCGCGGTGCGGCACATTCAGAACACGGATGCCCCGCATGTCGCGGGCTTCGTCGCAGAGAAGACCGAGCCGGGCGCGAAGGTCTATACGGACGAAAGCGCAGCCTACAACCCGCTGGAAGGCGAGTTCGACCGCGAGGCCGTGAACCACAGTGCTGGCGAGTATGTCCGCAACCAAGCCCACGTCAATGGCATGGAGTCGTTTTGGTCCATGCTCAAGCGGGCGCACAAGGTTAAGGGTTGGGCAGGCTCTCTCTCGAGAGCCTGCCCAACCCTTTTGAACGAAGCCGCGGGCCACGAGAGGCGAAGTTGAGCTATGTGGAAAGTGCGCTGATGTCAGCGTCAGGCGGCATCCACCGGCAGCAGAGTTGCGCATAAAATCGACGCTCGCGCCGGTCTTTCGGCAGGCATGCGGGCGCACGCTGCGAGGACTGAGCGGGGTGTGAGCCGAGGGCTGTCAGCCCGGCTCAAGCGGAGACAGGTTCGGTCGTGCGTCGGCGCTTTGGCGCCGTTGCGCGGGGCCGAAGCGAGCGGGCGTCTCACGGTTTCCCCCTGTGGGTCGGCGGCAGCGCCGGCGGGCCGCGCGTCGAGCGGGGCTCATGGCGGCGGCGGATTTCGCGGACGAGGCGCATGACGCCGCCGCAGTGGGGGCAGGCCACGGGCGCGGTGCCGATCTCGGGCTCTTCGTCGGGCTCGGCCTGAGCGCCGTCCACGCTTCCCTCGGGGGCGGCGCAGCCGAGGGCGCCGAGAGCCTGGCGTGCTCTCTCCAGCGTGCTGGCGCGGCAGCCGTTGGCGAGGATGCCGAAGTAGCGAATGCGGTGCATGCCGTCCGGCAGGACGTGCCTCAGGAAGCGGCGGATGAACTCGTCGGCGCTCACGGTGGCGATGCCGTAGCGCGGCTTTCTCTGCCCCGGCGCCTTGGGCTTTCGGTGGCGGAAGGAGACCGTCTCGCCGTCGAAGGAGACGATGCGGCTGTCGGAGATGGCGATCCTGTGCGTGTAGTGCGAGAGGTACCGGAAGACCTGCTCAGGCCCGCGGAAGGGCCGCTTGGCGTAGACCACCCAGTCCCTGGCCCGGGCGGCGGCAAGCGTGGCGTGGAACTCGCCGGGATTGGCGAGGTGGGCGAGGGTGCCGTGGAACTCCAGGTCCCCCCGGCCGTGGGCGCGGGCGAGCTCCTCGAGGAAGAGGCGGCGGAACAGGCTGCCGAGGACCTTGACGGGGGCGAGGAAGGTGGTGCTCCCCGTCTTCCACTCGCCACTGTCTACGTCGAAGCCCGCGTTGGGCACGACCACGTGCAGGTGCGGGTGGAAGCGGAGCTTCTGATCCCAGGTATGGAGGACCGCGGTGCCGCCGATGCGCATGCCGCCGTGGCGGGGATCGGCGGCGATGGTGCGCAGGGTCTCGGCGACGGCCCGGAAGAGGATGTCGAACACCACCCTGCGGTTGCAGAAGGCAATGGCGGCAACCTCCTTGGGCAGGGTGAAGACCACATGGAAGTAGGGCACCGGCAGGATGTCCCCGGCGCGCTCCTCGCTCCAGAGGTTGGCGGCGAGACCCTGGCAGGTGGGGCAGTGGCGGTTGCGGCAGGAGTTGAAGAGCGGATGCTCGCGCCCGCAGCCCTCGCAGGCGTACATGTGGCCGCCGAGCACGGCGGTGCGGCACGCCTCGATGGCGCCCATGACCTTGAGCCGGGCGGCGTCGATGCGCCCTTTGTGGCGCTCACGGAAAGCGGCGCCGGCGCGGCGGAAGATCTCCGCCACGCCCGCGCGTTCGGCCTCCACGCGCCGTCAGTTGCGCAACGCTGCGAAGCCTGAGATCGGGTGGTCGAGGCCCTCGAACATCTTGCCGGTGACGCGGGCGTAGTGACGGGTCGTGTTCGCGCTTCGATGGCCGAGCATGTCCCGGATCACCTCGATATCGCCGCCGCGCTCGAGGAGATGGGTCGCCGCCGAATGGCGCAGGCAATGGAAGGTGTAGCTGCGGTCGAGCTCGGCAATGTCGCGCGCCCTCCTGAAGGCGGCCTGCAAGGTCTCCGTTGCGATGGGCCTGTCGAGCGAGACGCCGTAGAAGAGCCAGTTCGTCGGACGCGGCCAGATGTTCCTGTAGTAGACGCGCAAGTAGTGGATGACGATGTCCGGCAACGGTGCCATTCTCTCGGTGCCGCCTTTGCCGGAGGGGATGTGCAGCAGCTTCTTCTCCGACAGGATGTCGCCGACCTTGATGGCCAAGGTCTCGGAGATGCGGAGCCCGCCGCCATAGCCGGTGACAATGGCAGCACGGTGGCGGAGGTCGGGTGTCGCAAGGATGAGGTGCTCGACCTCCTGCTCCGACATGTAGCGCGGCAGCTTGCCGGGCTTCTTGCGGGAGCGCAGGCCGGCGACATGGTCAGGCCAGCCGAGTGTGTCGATGTAGAGGAAGTTCAGCGCGGCGAAGGAGACGTTGGTCGTGCCCGGACTGAGCCCCTTGTCGATCCGCCCCAGGTACCACTGGCGCACCTGCTCGGCGTCGAGCTCGTCCGGCGAGGCGTCGTAGTACCTGGCCAGGTTCTTGATCTCGCAGATGTAGGCCTTGGACGTGCTCGCGGCCAGATTGGCGATGCGGAGCTGCTCCTCCATGCGCTGGCGAAGAGGGGTGACGGTGTTCGTGTCGCACGCGGTCCCGGTCATTATCGATCTCCCTGGATCGCGACGGCGCGCCGCCGGACCGATCCGGCGACGGTCCGTCGCAGGGGTCGATGCTAACCACTGGTGATCGGGAGGCTGCTGGGGATCCGCCACCCGACGGGCGGAGCGCCACTGACGCAACCGGGAAGCGAACGCACAGAACAAACGGCACCCGCGACGCCTCGGAAATGAATGAACTCTACGCCGCTAACTCCGCGTAGCGGCTTCGTTCAAGGGCGTCTACCACAAGCTGAGCGCGAAGCACCTGCAACGGTACGTCCAAGAGTTCGCGGGCCGCCACAACGTGCGCGAGAGCGACACCATCGACCAGATGGGCGCGGTGGTCGCCGGGATGATCGGCAAGCGCCTGTGCTACCGTGACCTGATCGCCGACAACGGACTGGACTCAGGCGCGCGGTCCTAGAAGCGGATCACAACTTCAAGGCCGGATGCCCCGAACGGGTCAATGAACCCGTCGCAGTAGACCTTATCGCCCTCCACATCGGTGACTTGCAGTGGCAGCCCATTCGGGCGCTGCCGGACAACATCACCATACTTGATCGAAGGTTGGTCGGGCTTCCGCGATTTGCGAGAACGGGATGAGCGTTTGCTGAGATCGAAGCCGGTCGGATATTTCTTCGGCATTGTGCCCTCTTCTTGAGGGCGCACTTGACCGGCTCGCGGGAATCGCTAGGATTTCCACCTCAGATGAGCCAGTTCGGTGCGCCTCGGTAGGTCTACACCGGACCCCAGTTCCGAAGCCGGTCCCGCCAGGGCCGGCTTCGTCAGTCGAGGCCACCGCGATTCGTCACGGCCACGAGCCCGCGGATAGCCTAAACCCGGTCAGTCGTCAATCGCGGGTAGTGGGTCAGTTTGAATCTGCGATTACGGGCAGTAGGTGATCTTCATGCTCTTCGCATTGCCGATTGCCCACAACATCCAGAGATACAGACGACGGTGAAATCGGCGCCGCTGTCGACGGCGGTGGCGATAACTCAATGACTCCGGTGTCTGGCGGCTGTCCTCCAAATCCGAGGGGAATTCATCCGGTCTCCCGCGGTCCCGTTGCCGGACAGGCGCGGGCTGGACTTGCATTGCACGGAGCCAGCGCGCTAGGTCTGATATGCGGCAGTCGAACATCAGTTCGTCGAAGGGCATGATGCTGTCTGTCTCGAGGGACACCAGTATCTCGCCGGCAGCGGCGCGAGTAGCGATGTAGCCCACCGACCCTGAGCTCCACCGGATGTTCTCTCTCAGGTTGCGGCCGTCCGGCGTTCGTCCACACGGCAGGCCGACGAGCCGCTTTCTCGGGAACGGTTGGTCCAGCTTCAGCAGCAAGGTGCCTTCCGGCCACCAGTCGATCGAGCGGGAGAGTTGCGCAAGCCCCTCTCCGAACTCAGCGTCATCCTCGAGGATCACGGCCGCTGGGTGTTCTGAATGGAGGAGGTGCCGCAGCGCGTTCGCATGGCTCAGCACGCACGCTTTCTCAGCCAGGTTCAGAAGCGGCTCCGGGCCCAGATCTTCCTGTAGCTCTTGAACGAAGCCGCTACGCGGAGTTAGCGGCGTAGAGTTCATTCATTTCCGAGGCGTCGCGGGTGCCGTTTGTTCTGTGCGTTCGCTTCCCGGTTGCGTCAGTGGCGCTCCGCCCGTCGGGTGGCGGATCCCCAGCAGCCTCCCGATCACCAGTGGTTAGCATCGACCCCTGCGACGGACCGTCGCCGGATCGGTCCGGCGGCGCGCCGTCGCGATCCAGGGAGATCGATAATGACCGGGACCGCGTGCGACACGAACACCGTCACCCCTCTTCGCCAGCGCATGGAGGAGCAGCTCCGCATCGCCAATCTGGCCGCGAGCACGTCCAAGGCCTACATCTGCGAGATCAAGAACCTGGCCAGGTACTACGACGCCTCGCCGGACGAGCTCGACGCCGAGCAGGTGCGCCAGTGGTACCTGGGGCGGATCGACAAGGGGCTCAGTCCGGGCACGACCAACGTCTCCTTCGCCGCGCTGAACTTCCTCTACATCGACACACTCGGCTGGCCTGACCATGTCGCCGGCCTGCGCTCCCGCAAGAAGCCCGGCAAGCTGCCGCGCTACATGTCGGAGCAGGAGGTCGAGCACCTCATCCTTGCGACACCCGACCTCCGCCACCGTGCTGCCATTGTCACCGGCTATGGCGGCGGGCTCCGCATCTCCGAGACCTTGGCCATCAAGGTCGGCGACATCCTGTCGGAGAAGAAGCTGCTGCACATCCCCTCCGGCAAAGGCGGCACCGAGAGAATGGCACCGTTGCCGGACATCGTCATCCACTACTTGCGCGTCTACTACAGGAACATCTGGCCGCGTCCGACGAACTGGCTCTTCTACGGCGTCTCGCTCGACAGGCCCATCGCAACGGAGACCTTGCAGGCCGCCTTCAGGAGGGCGCGCGACATTGCCGAGCTCGACCGCAGCTACACCTTCCATTGCCTGCGCCATTCGGCGGCGACCCATCTCCTCGAGCGCGGCGGCGATATCGAGGTGATCCGGGACATGCTCGGCCATCGAAGCGCGAACACGACCCGTCACTACGCCCGCGTCACCGGCAAGATGTTCGAGGGCCTCGACCACCCGATCTCAGGCTTCGCAGCGTTGCGCAACTGACGGCGCGTGGAGGCCGAACGCGCGGGCGTGGCGGAGATCTTCCGCCGCGCCGGCGCCGCTTTCCGTGAGCGCCACAAAGGGCGCATCGACGCCGCCCGGCTCAAGGTCATGGGCGCCATCGAGGCGTGCCGCACCGCCGTGCTCGGCGGCCACATGTACGCCTGCGAGGGCTGCGGGCGCGAGCATCCGCTCTTCAACTCCTGCCGCAACCGCCACTGCCCCACCTGCCAGGGTCTCGCCGCCAACCTCTGGAGCGAGGAGCGCGCCGGGGACATCCTGCCGGTGCCCTACTTCCATGTGGTCTTCACCCTGCCCAAGGAGGTTGCCGCCATTGCCTTCTGCAACCGCAGGGTGGTGTTCGACATCCTCTTCCGGGCCGTCGCCGAGACCCTGCGCACCATCGCCGCCGATCCCCGCCACGGCGGCATGCGCATCGGCGGCACCGCGGTCCTCCATACCTGGGATCAGAAGCTCCGCTTCCACCCGCACCTGCACGTGGTCGTGCCCAACGCGGGCTTCGACGTAGACAGTGGCGAGTGGAAGACGGGGAGCACCACCTTCCTCGCCCCCGTCAAGGTCCTCGGCAGCCTGTTCCGCCGCCTCTTCCTCGAGGAGCTCGCCCGCGCCCACGGCCGGGGGGACCTGGAGTTCCACGGCACCCTCGCCCACCTCGCCAATCCCGGCGAGTTCCACGCCACGCTTGCCGCCGCCCGGGCCAGGGACTGGGTGGTCTACGCCAAGCGGCCCTTCCGCGGGCCTGAGCAGGTCTTCCGGTACCTCTCGCACTACACGCACAGGATCGCCATCTCCGACAGCCGCATCGTCTCCTTCGACGGCGAGACGGTCTCCTTCCGCCACCGAAAGCCCAAGGCGCCGGGGCAGAGAAAGCCGCGCTACGGCATCGCCACCGTGAGCGCCGACGAGTTCATCCGCCGCTTCCTGAGGCACGTCCTGCCGGACGGCATGCACCGCATTCGCTACTTCGGCATCCTCGCCAACGGCTGCCGCGCCAGCACGCTGGAGAGAGCACGCCAGGCTCTCGGCGCCCTCGGCTGCGCCGCCCCCGAGGGAAGCGTGGACGGCGCTCAGGCCGAGCCCGACGAAGAGCCCGAGATCGGCACCGCGCCCGTGGCCTGCCCCCACTGCGGCGGCGTCATGCGCCTCGTCCGCGAAATCCGCCGCCGCCATGAGCCCCGCTCGACGCGCGGCCCGCCGGCGCTGCCGCCGACCCACAGGGGGAAACCGTGAGACGCCCGCTCGCTTCGGCCCCGCGCAACGGCGCCAAAGCGCCGACGCACGACCGAACCTGTCTCCGCTTGAGCCGGGCTGACAGCCCTCGGCTCACACCCCGCTCAGTCCTCGCAGCGTGCGCCCGCATGCCTGCCGAAAGACCGGCGCGAGCGTCGATTTTATGCGCAACTCTGCTGCCGGTGGATGCCGCCTGACGCTGACATCAGCGCACTTTCCACATAGCTCAACTTCGCCTCTCGTGGCCCGCGGCTTCGTTCAAAAGGGTTGGGCAGGCTCTCGAGAGAGAGCCTGCCCAACCCTTAACCTTGGCCGTCGACGGCCTTGATGCGCTCGAAGGGTAGGCCGAGCCGGTCCAGGTCCGCCGCGATTGCCGCGAGCCGATCCGGCCTGCGGTCGAGGTTGATGACGTAGATCGGAAGCACGGTGATTCTTGCGATCACCTCTTGCAGAAATAGGCATCACCCCATTCTCGGCACCAAGCCTCGCGCCGCTTCTGCTTGATCTCTGTGCTCCATGGCTCGCCAATCGGCCGCGAGACGCAGTGAGCGTTCACGATGTCCGTGGCGGCGATGAAGCCCTCCTCGAACATCCGCTCCATGACCATCTGGCGGTCTCGGACATCCTCCATCCTTCGGAGCATCCGAGCGATATAGTCCCGGCTGTTGGCGACGTACTGTTGCCAGACCGCGTTTGGAACGAAGTCGTGCAGGCTGCCCTTTGGGCATACGATATCTGCCCGCGCGTGAGTGGTGGCGACAGCGGCGAGCATCATGGCCGCTGCCGCCAAAGAGGCATACCAAGTGTGCATAGCGCTCTCCTAAAATCGTCGGAGAGGCACCTCTTGTACGGCTTGGGATCGGTAATAGACTGTCATTGCCGTGCGGTTTGGTGCGCTCTCCGAAGCCAACACCAAGCCCCGTGGTAGGCTGGGGACGGGGCACCACCCGTCCCCAGCCGATGGGGCGATCTCTTATAGCGTAGCCTGCCCTCTGCTCGCGGCCCGACGGGGTGCCGGGCCGTTTGCTCACATCCAAGAAGCGTTGGAAGGTCCCGCCTATTCGCCGGTCCGGGGAGCGACCCCGAGCCACACAAGGGCTGTTGTATTCAGCGAGTAGCCCGACGAAGCGGGCTTCTCAGATGTGAGCGCGGGCATGGTGACAGAGGGGGCGATAATATGCAATATAGTATCGCCCCCCCCTCGCCACCGGGAATGAAGGCAACGCAATGACCGAGAAGGCTGAAAAGCTGAAACACGAGTTGGAGACGCTCAACCCCCGCTACGAGGGGGCGACTCCTGAAATGGTGGCCCGCGCGCTGTTGCGGCACGAGCCACAGGCCGAAGACGGGGAGGCTGAGGCGGAGCCATCCGGCATCATGGATCAGCCCGTCATTCAGTCAGATATATAATCCCCCTAATTTACGGATCTGAAGTTATTGAAAAGGCTAGAGAGGAGTTCAAACTATCCTTGAACGAAGCCGCTACGCGGAGTTAGCGGCGTAGAGTTCATTCATTTCCGAGGCGTCGCGGGTGCCGTTTGTTCTGTGCGTTCGCTTCCCGGTTGCGTCAGTGGCGCTCCGCCCGTCGGGTGGCGGATCCCCAGCAGCCTCCCGATCACCAGTGGTTAGCATCGACCCCTGCGACGGACCGTCGCCGGATCGGTCCGGCGGCGCGCCGTCGCGATCCAGGGAGATCGATAATGACCGGGACCGCGTGCGACACGAACACCGTCACCCCTCTTCGCCAGCGCATGGAGGAGCAGCTCCGCATCGCCAATCTGGCCGCGAGCACGTCCAAGGCCTACATCTGCGAGATCAAGAACCTGGCCAGGTACTACGACGCCTCGCCGGACGAGCTCGACGCCGAGCAGGTGCGCCAGTGGTACCTGGGGCGGATCGACAAGGGGCTCAGTCCGGGCACGACCAACGTCTCCTTCGCCGCGCTGAACTTCCTCTACATCGACACACTCGGCTGGCCTGACCATGTCGCCGGCCTGCGCTCCCGCAAGAAGCCCGGCAAGCTGCCGCGCTACATGTCGGAGCAGGAGGTCGAGCACCTCATCCTTGCGACACCCGACCTCCGCCACCGTGCTGCCATTGTCACCGGCTATGGCGGCGGGCTCCGCATCTCCGAGACCTTGGCCATCAAGGTCGGCGACATCCTGTCGGAGAAGAAGCTGCTGCACATCCCCTCCGGCAAAGGCGGCACCGAGAGAATGGCACCGTTGCCGGACATCGTCATCCACTACTTGCGCGTCTACTACAGGAACATCTGGCCGCGTCCGACGAACTGGCTCTTCTACGGCGTCTCGCTCGACAGGCCCATCGCAACGGAGACCTTGCAGGCCGCCTTCAGGAGGGCGCGCGACATTGCCGAGCTCGACCGCAGCTACACCTTCCATTGCCTGCGCCATTCGGCGGCGACCCATCTCCTCGAGCGCGGCGGCGATATCGAGGTGATCCGGGACATGCTCGGCCATCGAAGCGCGAACACGACCCGTCACTACGCCCGCGTCACCGGCAAGATGTTCGAGGGCCTCGACCACCCGATCTCAGGCTTCGCAGCGTTGCGCAACTGACGGCGCGTGGAGGCCGAACGCGCGGGCGTGGCGGAGATCTTCCGCCGCGCCGGCGCCGCTTTCCGTGAGCGCCACAAAGGGCGCATCGACGCCGCCCGGCTCAAGGTCATGGGCGCCATCGAGGCGTGCCGCACCGCCGTGCTCGGCGGCCACATGTACGCCTGCGAGGGCTGCGGGCGCGAGCATCCGCTCTTCAACTCCTGCCGCAACCGCCACTGCCCCACCTGCCAGGGTCTCGCCGCCAACCTCTGGAGCGAGGAGCGCGCCGGGGACATCCTGCCGGTGCCCTACTTCCATGTGGTCTTCACCCTGCCCAAGGAGGTTGCCGCCATTGCCTTCTGCAACCGCAGGGTGGTGTTCGACATCCTCTTCCGGGCCGTCGCCGAGACCCTGCGCACCATCGCCGCCGATCCCCGCCACGGCGGCATGCGCATCGGCGGCACCGCGGTCCTCCATACCTGGGATCAGAAGCTCCGCTTCCACCCGCACCTGCACGTGGTCGTGCCCAACGCGGGCTTCGACGTAGACAGTGGCGAGTGGAAGACGGGGAGCACCACCTTCCTCGCCCCCGTCAAGGTCCTCGGCAGCCTGTTCCGCCGCCTCTTCCTCAAGGAGCTCGCCCGCGCCCACGGCCGGGGGGACCTGGAGTTCCACGGCACCCTCGCCCACCTCGCCAATCCCGGCGAGTTCCACGCCACGCTTGCCGCCGCCCGGGCCAGGGACTGGGTGGTCTACGCCAAGCGGCCCTTCCGCGGGCCTGAGCAGGTCTTCCGGTACCTCTCGCACTACACGCACAGGATCGCCATCTCCGACAGCCGCATCGTCTCCTTCGACGGCGAGACGGTCTCCTTCCGCCACCGAAAGCCCAAGGCGCCGGGGCAGAGAAAGCCGCGCTACGGCATCGCCACCGTGAGCGCCGACGAGTTCATCCGCCGCTTCCTGAGGCACGTCCTGCCGGACGGCATGCACCGCATTCGCTACTTCGGCATCCTCGCCAACGGCTGCCGCGCCAGCACGCTGGAGAGAGCACGCCAGGCTCTCGGCGCCCTCGGCTGCGCCGCCCCCGAGGGAAGCGTGGACGGCGCTCGGGCCGAGCCCGACGAAGAGCCCGAGATCGGCACCGCGCCCGTGGCCTGCCCCCACTGCGGCGGCGTCATGCGCCTCGTCCGCGAAATCCGCCGCCGCCATGAGCCCCGCTCGACGCGCGGCCCGCCGGCGCTGCCGCCGACCCACAGGGGGAAACCGTGAGACGCCCGCTCGCTTCGGCCCCGCGCAACGGCGCCAAAGCGCCGACGCACGACCGAACCTGTCTCCGCTTGAGCCGGGCTGACAGCCCTCGGCTCACACCCCGCTCAGTCCTCGCAGCGTGCGCCCGCATGCCTGCCGAAAGACCGGCGCGAGCGTCGATTTTATGCGCAACTCTGCTGCCGGTGGATGCCGCCTGACGCTGACATCAGCGCACTTTCCACATAGCTCAACTTCGCCTCTCGTGGCCCGCGGCTTCGTTCAAAAGGGTTGGGCAGGCTCTCGAGAGAGAGCCTGCCCAACCCTTAACCGAAGGCGAAGTCGACTGGAAACAGCGTCGCAGCGGCGACGTAAAAAAGGTGATCTCCGTGGTTGAGAACGCAGAACTGCTTAGGCAGGGTCAGCTCCATGAGGATGAACTAAGCACGGCTCGCCACGAACTAAACAGAAATCTGTATCGGTTGCGACGAAAAGTTTCCAATCCCGATGAACTGAAGCCACTGTTGGGTCTGTTGCCACACGATAAGGAACCAGGCCTGCCCCGAACGCCCCATGAGATCATTAGACCGGGAATCGCGAGGAGACTCGTGGCCGAAAGTGGGGCGAGAGCTTTAGGGATACCCGAGTCAGTTTCGAGGCGGCCGCCTCGGCGACGAGTTTACGAGACGACACTGCGGACATGACCTGTCCTGAGGGTCCTTGACTTGGCGCCGATGGCATTTGATGCGATCGAGCTGTGATAGATGTCGGTCATGTGAAACCCCCAGGAAACGCGGCGCGGGAAGCCCCGACGGCAGCTGACGGGCAGGCGCCGTTGGGTTCCACCGCGCCCGCCACCGCTCTGCAGTCTTTTGCCAACGGCGGTACTTCGGTACTTCACGAATCCGGGCGACGCTCCACAGGTGAGGGGGCCACCGCAGGCAGCTTCCCTTCCCGCCCCGCTGGCAAAGCCTTGGCACCTGGGTCTCAACCCGCCCGCGCAGCCGCCGCATCCGGCGTCGGGGCTTCCCGCGCCGCGGTCCCCTCGCTCTCTGCAAGGACGTCGTTCTCGGCCTGCCAAGCGTCAATCGTCGCGTTGACGACGTAGACCATGACGGGAGCCGTCAAGGCAACGGGGCTCCTGATGGAGCCATGTTCGGAACCGTACCTCGGGCGGATGGCAACGGCGTCCCGAGTCCGCCGGACCACCGGATGTGTGCTTCAGCCTGGACGAATCAAGCAAGGACCTCCGAAGAGGCCCCGCGCCCCGCGCTCGAAACCGCAGGGGTGGTCTCTGCCAAGTCCAGGTTCGGCGCCAGCGATCATCAAACCGCCTGGCGGCGATGACTCGTTGCCGGATGCCGGCTAACGAGCCGGCCGCCCGGTCTTGCCGGTGGCGCCGTCGTTGCATGCGTCATCGGTGACAACGACCCACCGATGGCAGCGCTCCCGAACCACGTTTCTTCAGTACGCGACCTGCGCCCGAATACCCGTTTCCGGGTCTGCCATGACCGCGCCAAATGACGTTTGTGTCGAGCACGATCACCAAAACATGCGCACGAAAATCCTGCCATGGCGCGCCATGGCAGGACCCCCAAACCAGGCCTTTTGTCCCGCCAACGACGTGCAGGCGCTGGCGATGAATGGCACCAAAAGGCGGGCCGCGGGTATCCGTCAGGCGACCGCCCCGAGACCGTTCTTCGCCACCAGCGTCAGGAGCTTCAGGGAGGCGCCCCGCGGGCGCTTCTCGCCGCGCTCCCACTGGCTCACCAGACCCGTCGTCACGTTGAGGTAGCGCGCGAACACCGCCTGGCTCGCATGCTCGCGCAGCCGAAGCGCGCGGATGTCCTCCGGCGTCATCTCCCTGACCGGCGTGAGACACATCTCGTCGAACTTGCGCATGGTCCGCTTCGACATGAGGCCCGCCTCGGCCAGACCGAGCGCGGCTTCGTGCACCGACGCCAGCACCTCGCTCTCATACTGCTTGGTCATCGCATTCCACCTCGATTATCGCGCCAACCGCCTGCGCGGCCGCGAGACCCGCCGCGTCCAGCGCCAGATACTCTTCCGCCAGCGAACGCAGCCCCGAGAGCTCCTTGCGCCGAAGGTTCTCCCGGTCGCTCTTGGCAAACCCGTAGACGAAGAACGCCAACGCGCCCCGGCGGAACAGCACGATCGTGCGGAACCCGCCGGACCGGCCGCCGCCCTTGCGGGCAATGCGCTGCTTGATGACGCCGCCGCCGAGGTCGGCGTCGATCAGCCCATCGCGGGCGCGCCGGACGGCCTCGCACAGGGCCGCATCCTCCAGTCCCTCGCGGTCGGCGAACCGGGCGAACGCCTTGGTCTTGAACGTCTGCAATCTGGCCCTCGCGAGCGCCCGTCTTCATGATCCCTTTGTAATACCGAGTGCGGCTTTTTTCAATCCGCGCTCGCAGCCGTCGGCGACCCTCCGGCCCACGCGGCGTCCGGCTCCGACATTCTCGGCGCCGGGCAGGCGCTGCATGTGCGGATCCTCGGCAGATTCCGTGAAGCGCCGCAATCACCAGGTGGCTCTGGAGCGGTGGCGGACGAGGCCGGCGCGCGCGACGCCGGTTGCAGGGTGACCAAACGCAGGGCCGGGGGGACACGACGTGTCGTTGTTCAGGATTCTGGGCTCTCGCGCTTCGACCACGCCCATTCGAGGAGGTCTTCGCGCGAGTACATGATGCGTTGCCCCAACCGGAAGTACGGGGGCCCCGTACCGATCTCTCGGAAGCGATCGAGCGTTCGGGGCGAGAGCGCGAGCAGGGCCGCGGCCTTGCGCGTCGAGAGGAACGTCGGAGCAGCGCCCTGCGGAGAGGGTCTGCTCCCGCGAGGGCGTCCTTCGACGAGTGGTCCCGAGCCTGAGGTGGGATGGGTGTCGTGCATCCAGCTCCGCAGCCGCTCGACGGTGCGGAGCTGGGGCGATGCCCCGCTCATGAGCTTCTGGACGAACGAGGAGTCACCCAAGGCCTTCTCGTCGAGCTTGTAGGGCTTCATGGCCGTGCGGGACAGAAACGCCTCGACCTCGTCGCGGAACCTGGGGCCGATGGGCGCTTCGTCCATGAACTGGAGCACCCGGTCGGCGGTGTCGAGTCTCAGCGACCGTCCCGACTTGAGACTCGAGACGAAGCCGGGGTCGCCGAGCGCCAGCACGCCAAATTTCCTTGCGCTCATGTTCGTGCGCGCGAGATACGCCTCGATGGTTCCCCGGATGGAGTCGTCGAGCGTCGTCATGAAGGCATACTCCGGTTGCGATTCAGCTTGTCGCGCGGCCCACCTCGCTTCGGGACGGTCGATGACCATGACCTCATCAGACCCGGTCGCGAACTCAATCCTGGCGCCGCGCCCATGCCCATTCCATGAGATCGGATCGCAGGTACCGGATGGCAGCCCCCATCCGGAAGAACGGAGGTCCTTTACCCGTTTCACGATAGCGGTCGAGTGTGCGGGGCGAGAGTGTGAGAAGGGCCGCGGCCTCGCTCGTCGTGAAGAACATCTTCGAATCGGCCTCGGCGGGAATTGTTCTCTCGAGTGCGCTCTCGTCGCCGGACTGTAGCTGCGGCGCCGAGGCGTCGAGCGTGTCCTTCGTGACCGAGCCCGAAGAGGGGGCATCCGATGTCTCCCTGAGCTCGGCCTGCTTCCGCGCGGCTGCGGCGCGGATGAGCTCATCCTTGTGGGCGCGCATCCACCCCTGCACCCGCTGGACGGTGGACAGCCGTGACGACGCCCCGCTCCGGAGCCTCGTCACGAACGAGGGGTCTCCGGCGGCCTTGGACCCGAACGTGCGCTCCCCGATGCCGGTCTCGGACAGGAACGCCTCGACCTCGCTGCGGAAAGCCGGACCGATGGGCTCCTCCTTCATGTAGGTGAGCAGCTGGTCGGCGGTGCCGAGCCGCATCGAGCCGCCCGCCCTGACTCGCGGGATGAGTGCAGGGTCGCCGACTGCGAACGCGCCCAGTTTCCGCTCGCTCAGACGAGTGCGCGCGAGATACGCCTCGATGGCCTGGCGGATGGAATCGTCGAGCGTCGTCATGGGGGCACACTCCTGCGGGAATTCAGCCGCTCACGTCGGTGGCCAATGGGGGAATGCGATCGCGTGGAACCGCTCCAAGGGCTTCGCGCCCGCCCGTGCGCTTGCGACGCGGTCCTGGTTGGAGCCGGGAGCCATCACGCGACGCTCGAAACTCTTGGTCGGCGCTTCGCCTTCACCCACGCCTCGACGTCGAAGCGCGCGTACAACACCCGGGACCCGAACCTGTGAAACGCCGGTCCATCGCCGGTGACCCGGTAGCCGTCGAGCGTTCGGGGTGTGAGGCCGAGGAGCGTCGCCGCCTCGCGCACGGTGAGAAAGGTCCTCTCGTCGAGCGTCCCCAAGCCACGGTCGTCATCGGTCCAGGGCGCGAATACCGCGGAGAGCCCATAGGGCGGGGCGGGTGCATCGTTCGCGATCAGCCACGCGATGGCGGTGCGGTCGAGTTCATTGGCAAAGCCGTGCATCCACGTCCTCACCTGGTAGGTGCTCTTGAGCGTCGGCGACGTCCCGCTTCTCAGCTCCCACACGAAAGAGGATTTCCCGACGGCGTTGGCGCCGAGCACGGTCGGCCTGGTGTGGGTGACGATGAGGAACGCCTCGATCTCCTGGCGGAACCGCGGACCGATGGGTGCGATGTCCATGAAGCCGAGGAGCCGATCGACCGCGTCGAGCTGCGGCGAGCGGCCACGGTTCAGCTCCGCCACGAAACCGGCGTCTTCAAGCGCGAGCTCGCCGAGCATCTCGGCGCTCATGCCGGAGCGTTCGAGCCAGGCCGCGATGACGCGCTGGAGCTCGATGTCGAGCTTCGTCACGGGCATCGTCTTCGCCGATCGGTCAAGCTGGCGCGCTCGCCGATACAACCGGAGGTACGGAGCCATCGGAGTCCGTGGCGACCGGCGCGCTTGCCTGCCACCGCTCCACCCGCAGTTTGGGACAGCGCCCGCGGCGACCGGCGCGATGACCGCCCGGGAAGGCGAAGCCTGGATGTGAGGACGCTCGATATCACCGCGAACCCGTCCACCTCCTCCACCTCCCTGGCGGATCCGTTCCCGCTACAGCTTCGGCCCGTTCAGAGAGTGTCCGCATGAGCGGTGGTCCAGCTCCGCCGCGCGGCAGCCCATTTCGCGAGGTCGGTGCGGGCGTACGCGACATGATTGCCAAACACGAAGTAGGCGGGCCCTCCACCCTTCGACCGGTAGGTGTCGAGGGTTCGCACGCTCAATCGCAGGATGGCCGCCGCCTCGTGGGATCGGAGGAATTCGGGAAGGAGCGCGCCCGTTGCGGCCCGGGTCTCGGTTCTGGTGACCCTCTTCGTCACCGCCGTCGATCCGAGGTGTGACAGAGGATCGAGCGTGCCGACGCGCACCGGCAGCGGGCGAACGAGCCGGACCGCCTGCTGGACAGTGCCCGGCGGGCATGGCATTGCGGCGCAGTCTGAAGTGTCACGGTCGTCATCGGTCGCTCTCCTCGACGAGTGCCGAATATCGGGCGGACGGCGAGCGCGGTACATGCACACATCGACGATGGGCGGCCGGGCCTGTATCGCGGAGACGCCCGATACAGTCCCGGCTCGGTACATTCGCCGATGGCGTTTCGCTCATCGAGCCCGTTCAGCCTGCATGGCGTGCGGGAGTTTGTGCGGGATCGGGTTCGGGCGGTTGCGGAAATTGGCACTCCTGGTGTTCCGAATGCGTCTCGCCCAAACGCAAGACGCGTTCCGTGTCGATAGCCGGACCCAGGGCAGCTCTTCCTGGGTCTGTTCCCGGCTGCGCCGATACCGGTGGGAACGATAAAGCGCTTGTGCGTTTCGCGCGTCCCCAACATTGGGGAAGTTCAGGGAGAAACGCGCTGACCAGACGCCGCACCTTCTCATCGGGCGTCGCTGGGTCAGAGAGATGCCCCGGCGATTTGCCTACTCTGAAATTCGAGGCGATCGGAGCGTCTGCTGCGGGAGGTTTACCCATCGGTCGTGGCACTCGCTTCAAGTACGACCTGGACCGACACCGCTACCAGTCCTGCGCCGCAAAAGAAAACCTGCTTATCCCTGATTCTCATCCTGCGACGAGGATGCGATAAGGCATCGGGTTGGTTCGTGCGGCGCTGTGGACGAAGCGCGGGATCATGGTCTTGAGGTGGTAGCGCCGGTTGTAGCGCCAGGCGAAGCTGGCGAGGTAGCGCTCGGCATGGTCGGGGCCGAGCTTGCGGTAGGTTCCGGTGACCGCGCTCTTGATGTTGCCGAGCGTCGTGTTGACCCATTTGAACGAGGCCACGCGGGCCGCCTTGGGGCCTGCGCCGGTGCGGATCGCCCGATGGCTGCAAGCACCCTCGTCGAGCGCGCTCCAGCAGCCGAGGCCGTCCGTCACGACCTCCGATCCGGGAGCCAGCCAGCGCGGGGCGCCGCGCGCGATCTCTCGCTTGCGGAAGCCTTTGACCGGGACCAGCTTCAGCTTGCGCGGGCGCCCCTCGGGGCCGGTCGAGACTGCGGCGACGAAGGGCGTCTTGCCGGCCGCACCCCGGCCCCGCTTGCCGCCGGAACGCCTGCCGCCGAGATAGGCGTCGTCCATCTCCACCCGGCCCGAGAGCCGCGTCTCCCCCTCGCGCCGCGCCATCACTGCCATGATCTTGTGCTTCATGGCCCAGGCCGTCGGCTGCTTGACCCCGAGCCGGCGGCCGAGTTCCACCGACGAGACGCCGTTCTTCGCCGTCACGATCAGGTGGATGGCCGCGAACCACAGTGTCAGCGGCAGCTTGGTCGAATGGAAGATGGTGCCCGCCGTGGGCGAGGTCTGCCTCTTGCAGCGGTTGCACTGGTAGAGCCCCCGGCCCGCCAGCAGGCAATGCCCGCGATGGCCGCAGGAGGGACAGACGAAGCCGTCGGGCCAGCGCAGCCGGACCAGCGCCGCGAGGCACTGCTCCTCTCTGCCGAAGGCCTTGCGAAAGGCCTCGTCGCTCATCCCGCGCACCCGCGATGCCACTTTGAACGCCATATCCGTGACCTCCGCATCAGGAACATATTGACCCAAGTTGGCACTTTTTCCGGTTGCTCAATGCCGGTCTGCCCATATTTTGCGGACCGAAGTACCACATATTGGGGTAGCTCCGAGATGATGCCACTATATGTGTAATTGAGGCGCTGGAAGCGCGTTGTAGTGCCAGGATTTGTTAGGTATTGACGATTTTCCCTTGACCCCAGACCCCAAGCCGACAAATCTTGGCCCCTCGCAACAATCTCGCGACGGGCGACATGTTCATCAGGGCAACCAAGACCCACACCACCGACGGCAAGCCCGTCCGAAGCCATCGCCTCGTGCTCTCCCAGCGCATCGGCGACAAGGTCAGGCAGCGCACGCTCCTCAACCTCGGCACCGACTATCCGGTGCCGAAGGAGAAATGGCGCGAAGTGGCCGAACTCGCCGAGGCGCTGCTGCACGGCCGCCCGCCGCTGCTCCAAGCCGTCCCGGACGTGCAGGCCGCAGCCGAGGACATCGTCGCCAAGCTCAGGGCCAGGGGGTTCCGTGCCGAGGCGATGCAGGAAGAGGCGCGCAAGCCCGAGATCGCCACCGTCGACCTCGATACCCTGGAGCATGAGAACCCGCGCACCGTCGGCTGCGAGCGCCTGTGCCTCAAGGCCCTCGACGACCTTGGCTTCGCCGAAATCCTCCACGGCCTCGACATCAAGGGCCGCGACGGACGCATCGCCAGCGCGCTGATCGTCGCCAGGATGGTCCATCCCGCCAGCGAGCGTGATACCAGCCGCTGGCTCCGCCACGACAGCGCGGCCGCCGAGCTCCTGGGCCTGGAGGGCGACCGCAAGGCGCTGCGGCGCAAGACGCTCTACCGCATCGGCGACCTGCTCTGGCGCCACCGGGCCGCCATCCAGAGGGAACTGTTCAACCGTGAGCGCGCGCTGCTCGACCTGCCCGAGACGATCGCCTTCTACGATCTCACCAACGTCCACTACCACGGCCACACCGACGGCGAGCTTCCCAGGTTCGGGCGCTCCAAGCAGAAGCGCGACGACTGTCCCCTCATCACGCTGGCGCTCGACGGTGCGGGCTTCCCGCGCAGTTGCGAGATCCTGCCCGGCAACGTGAGCGAGCCGGGCACGCTGCACGAGGCGCTGGCCCGGCTCGAGGCGGTATGCGGCGGCACGGCGGCGAAGCCCACGGTGGTCATGGACGCGGGCATCGCCACCGAGGAGAACATCGTCTGGCTGGGCGAGCAGGGCTACGACTGGATCGCGGTCAGCCGCGGTGCCAGGCCTGCGCCGCCCGAGGGCGGACCCGAGGCCCTGCTGATCACCAGCGCGCGCCACGAGGTGCGGGCCTGGCGGCTTGCCAGCGAGGACGGCGAGGCGCGGCTCTACGTCGTCAGCGAGGGCAAGAGAAGGCCGAGAACGCGATCATCGGCCTGAGGCGGAACCGCTTCGAGGCGGCGCTGCAAAGGCTCCACGGCGGCCTTGCGGTCAAGGGCCGCCTCAAGCGCTACGACAAGGTGCTGGAGAGCATAGGCCGCCTCAAGCAGCGCTTCTCCGCCGTCGCCAGGCACTACGAGATCACGGTCGAGAAGGCGGACACCGGCCCCAATGCCACCGCCGTGCGCTTCAAGCGCAGGCCGCGATACGACGAGGCCGATGAGGGCGCGGGCGCCTATGTGCTGCGCACCAGCCACGTCGACTGGGATATCGAGACGGTCCTGCGGACGTACTGGCGGATCACGGATATCGAGGCGACATTCCGAAGCCTGAAATCCGAACTCGGCCTTCGCCCGATCTGGCACCAGCTCGACCGGCGCATCGCGGCCCACCTGCTGATCGCCGTGCTGGCCTACCACGCCGTGCATCTGATCCGTTCCCGGCTGGCCGCGCGGGACATCCACAAGTGCTGGGCATCGATCCGCGAGAGCATGCGGACCTGGGTGCGGATCACCACGCGCCTGCGCCAGACCGACGGCACCTTGATCGTCAATCGACAGGACACGCGCCCGGCCGCTGAGGTTGCCGCAATCTCCTCGGCGGCGGGCGTGGAACCCGCCATCCACCGCACGAGGACCCGCCTGCCGAACTGACAGAATCCAACAAAATGTAGTGCCATGTTGGAATCGGCCGAGAGAAATATCGCGTTACATCAACATGATAAAGGACATGGGTAGGACAAAAGTGCCAACCTGGGTTGAGAACATACACGCTGTCCGGCGGAGTGTCACGGATAAGCAGGAAAGAAAATGCCCATCGAGGTCGAATCCATGCCCGAGCCGCATGCTGCAATCGCATTTTGTCGGACGGTCATGGTTCTCGGCATCAGTGCGCCCGCTTGGCGACCTGGACAGGTGTGCGATGCCTTCGACGAGATCCAGCGCTTCAGGAATACTCAGTCGTTCGGACCGAGTGCCGGCGCCGGCGTGCCCTGAGGCACTACGGGAATGAGGAGAGCCTGCCGGAAACGGACCCGAATTCGGATCGCATGTTCCCAATCGTGCAACAAGGGGGTTAGGATGCGCCGATGGAACGACCCAGAATCCGGTTCGACACACACGCCTTCTTCAAGAAGCTCGTCGCAGCGGATATGCCCAGGCAGCAAGCCGACGCCTATGTGTGTCTGCTCGTCCGGCTGATCAGGCAGAAAATCGCCAGCGACAAGCATCTCGACGAACCGTCGCAAACGGCACAACGCGAATTTCGGTTCGACACCCGGGTTGCCACGGAAGAACTCGTCGCCGCAGGCTTTGCCGAACGTCAAGCCGACGCACTGGTGGGTTCGCTCGTCCAGCTGATGAAGTGCAGACTGGCGATTACCGCCGTCATCTAACGCCTCGACGAGGCGGCGCGCGCGGTTGCGGGCCCGCCGGGCAACGGAAGCACCGCAACCTCCACCAAGACGATCAAGTGCCCGTGTTCCTGGACCAGCGCCGACACCTGTCGCGAGAAGGGCCCTGCGAGGCCCTCCGAGGATAGCGAATTCCGGGTCTGGACACGGTTCTCAGGATCGTCAGCGCGCCGGGTTGGAAGCAACGCGCCGAAACGGCGCGCGAGCCCGACGCGGCCGGGCCGGGTGGGTCATCGGATCGCCGATATCGGAGACAAACCGGGTCGTGATGCACCGACGCCGAACGATGGCGTGGTGGTGGTCCGCCAATGTCGCAGCGATCCCGTTCGGCGCATGATCTGGCTGCGGTGCCATCAGCTGACTTCGGATGGCGCGATGCGGAGTGTTCCTCCGGTGTCCGAACCTGAAGGTCGGATGACGATGTCGATATCGCAGCCGAGGGCCATCAGGAAGTGAAAAGACGCCCCGGCGAGTACGCGCGGAATTCACCGCAAAGCAGTCGCGACAGCTCGGGTTGCAAGAGACCAAGCGCGGGTGCGGCATTCGCCTCGGTCGTGCGGCGCTGTCGGATGATGTCGTCAATGCGGCTCACGAGTTCGGCCTTCAGCAGGTGAGAATCGGCATCGGGAAGATCGAGGTCGGCGAATACGTTGCCGCTGCCGCGTTCGACGGAGCAGTCGGAGGTGTTCATCGTCCAGGTTCCCGTCATGCCTGTTCCAGCAGCACCACCAGACAAACCGCTACGCCCCGCTCGGGTTGGAGCCAAAGGCTGGACGCAGCCATCGCGCGCATGCGGACGATATCACGCCTTCGGAAGCGTGCTGTCGCCATCCGCGGCACCGCCGCACCGGTTGCTCGACCGAACCCAACGATGTAAGGAGACCGCAGTTACCCGCCGGCAGCATGCTGTCGGCTCAAGGGCCGTCCCCCGGGGAACGGCCCTTGCTTTCTGAAGAGCACACGCCGAACGGTGCGCAGAACTCCGCATGCCGCGGCGCGGATAATGAATGGGCCCGCCGACCGGGCGGCAGGGTGGAGCGGTTCGATGAAGACGGTTCTGGAGGAGGTCACCAGCGATGCCATCGACGCGGAGCACGTCAGGCGGCGCGTCGAAGACTGGGAAGCGCGTCTGAACGGGCTCTACGCGATGATCGGAGAATGGTTGCCGGACGTTTGGGAGGCTCGTCGGGGCGCATCCGTGCTCATGCACGAGAAGATGATGCAGGTGTTCGGTGTCGAGGCGACACGGATTCCGACGCTCGAACTCCACGACCGTACCGATCGGGTGATCAAGCTCGCGCCGGACGCGCTGTGGATCATCGGCACCAATGGCCGGGTCGATCTGAAGTGCGACGGCCGCCGCTACATCATTATCGATACCGCGGACAACTTCGAGGAGCCGCGCTGGGAGATCTGTCCCGCCGAGCGGCGGAGCGACCGAGAGGCCGTCACGCGCGATTGGCTGAGACGGGTCCTGCAGTAAACGGCCCTTGGATTTGTCGAGGGATTTCCGGTGATCCGCCCGCTGGCTCTTCAGCGGAGCGACTGTCGCCAGGGCTGAATGGAGGAGCCAACCATGCGCTTCATCTATCCCGCGCAATTGCAGCGCACCGGAGTCGACGAGATTGTCGTCTCGTTCCGCGATTTGCCGGAGTGTCTGACGTCCGGCGCCGACGAAACCGAAGCACTGACCGAGGCCGCCGACGCGCTCGAGGAGGCCATCGCCGGCCGCATCGACGACCCCGAACCGATCCCGGAACCCAGCGCGTGCCGATCGGGCGAGTATCTTGTTTCTGTGCCCGCCGACACCGCGGTGAAGGCAGCGCTGGCAGTGGCGCTTCGCGAAACCGGAACGACCCGTGTTGCGCTGGCCGCCCGCCTTGGCATCGACGAAAAGGCCGTGCGCAGGATGCTCGATCCGCGTCACCGCAGTTCCGCGAACCGCATCCACGAGGCCGTGCGGGCGCTCGGCCGGGACCTCGTGCTCGAGACCCGCGTTGTGTGAGGTTGATCAATCGGTGTCGCTATATCCGTGGGCTTGGAATCGCGGCGGTTTCGTGAGCACGGTCCACGACGTTCGCAGGAACGTCTGAAGGGCCCGGCTGGCGGCGATCGCCGACGTCAGTCAGTCCGATGGCAGCGACCTTGACATCACTTCGCGAGAGCTTGACGAAGGCCAGGCGGAGCGCGACATCGGCCTCGCTGTCATAGGGGCCATGCTCCCGGCCGGTGGCGATCCCGATCACCGTACAGTTCGGGTCCCAGAGCGGGATGCCGCGAAACGCTCCCGAGCTCTCGCGGTGCCTGCGCGAACAGGGCTCGCAGCGCGCCACGCCCGGCGACATCAGGTCGCGCTCGGCGACCCTCCTCTATGCGGTCATCGTCTGCGACCCGGTCCGACCGCCACGGAGGAACCTGGGAACGCTCCTCCATCGGTAGACCCTACCTGGCCTCGACGGCGCGACGGAACGCCTGACATCAATGGTAAGGCTTCGGCCGAACCGTGGAACGGTCCCGCCGGAGGGTTGCAACCTTGAAACCATCGTGTACAGGGATCATTCTGTTGGCCCAACGGACGTCCAACATGGCTGTCCGCCCGTGTCATCCCGACCCACCGAGGGATTACCATGGTGACATCAGCCACGATGATTGAGGTATCCGGAGGTCTACGGGAGGACGCACAAGTATCATACTTGGTGTGGGATTGATTTAGGGATAGAAAGTCGCGCTGTCCGGAAAAAGTATGTCAATTCATATAGTTATTGAATCTAGGCGAGCGCCGGGCTAGGCATATTCGGGCGCACCGCTTGAGCGTCCGGAGGCTTTGCGGCATCCGGATGACTGACCCCCGCCAACGATTGAGCGACCACCGGCGCCGGTTCGCATCCCCTCACAAAACCCTAGTAACTGCCGACATCTCAGTTCCCGTCCTGTCAGCCATGCGCCAGACCAAGGTACCCATCTCGAACCGCCCAACTAACAATACGCCCCTCAATCTTGCCCTCACCACCATCAGACATTCAATCCTGACAGCCCAACCAAAATTCAATTGAACTGCCACTTCGCATGCCATCGCCCGCCCCCCACCGGCCGAAATCCACCTCAAGAAATGTCCCTCTTGATAACGACCGCCAATGTCGATACAATTCTTTCCCCAAGTCTTGAATGAGTCTAAGTCAAAATGCCAACCACAATTCTACATATCTCTGATTTGCACTTGCGCAAGAACTGGCACGAAGAACAAGGTGTCGTTTTACGTGAGTTTTTCGCTGACTTGCAGCGACAAATCAGCGAAATGGACGAAGTATTCGTAGCATTCACTGGAGATATACTTCAGGAGGGTACTGAACGAGAAGCCTACCAGTATTTACTAGCATATTTGGAGAAAGACTAAATGCACTTGGCATAACCCGCCAACGGTCGATTATTGTCCCTGGAAATCACGACATTGACAGAGAATTCACAAAGACGAATTTACCTCTCCTAAAGGGACTACAGGAGAGAGAGACCACCGAAACACAATTCAACGATACAGTATATGGCTCTCAGGAACATCTTTTAAAATCGAAATTCCTGCCCTTCTTGGAGTGGCAGGCGTCCATTTCCGATTGGCCGCTCACAGCTGCATCGTTCTGTGGACGTGGATTTGATCTTCCGAACAGTATTGGCATCTACTGCTTAGACACCGCCCTATACTCCTTCGGAGGCCTGCGCGATGAAAACCAAAACACTATAAGTGATGATAAAGAACTTCCGGTTGAGACGAGAAGGTTGCACGCATGGCTAGAAGAATCTGGCCATGGATATAAGATCCTTATTATGCATCACCCCTTCGAATGGTTAACAGATTGGGCCGAAGAGGAAATTAGATCCTTGTGCTTACGTTATTTTGATTTGGTCTTAACGGCCACGTCCACAACCAAGAATCCTTTCACATCACCAACGGCACAGATTCTTACGTACACTGCTCGGCGCCACAATTGTTTTCGCAGAAGTCTGATCTTCTAGGATATTCTATTCTTGTAATTGATGACGAACTGACTTCCCTGAACATTCACTACCGACAATGGGCTCACGACAGATTTGTTGCCGGAACAATGTTTTCCAGGAACGATACCGGCATAGTCACTTTGCGCCACGGCCAAATCGGAGACTTCGAATCGACCGTTGAGCCCGACTGTCATGCGTATGGTAGAATATTGGCCTTACTACAGAACAATGTGAACGCTTGTTTGAAGTGTTACGCGTCCTTTCCTGCTGTATGGGTGGTGCCAATATTGCCGATCAAACTGAATCTAGTTCGGATGACAACTCCGCAATAGTTTTAACGTCCGACTCGTTGCGCGAGCCTTTTCGCGACTGCTTTGTAATTGCGCCCCGTCAATTTGGCTTGAGTAGTCTGGGGCGATACCTGGCTCTTTCGGCCTGGAAGTCAAAGCCTCGGAAGTTCGCTCTATGTATAAATGCGAGCGAGCTCCAAAATCATGAGACAGGAATTCAGAGCTACATTCGGGATCGGATTGACGAGCTTGGATTGAATGCAGCTGACCTTAGTGCTATTATACTGGATGAAAGCGGCCCGATTAACTATCGGAAGATTAACAACATCAAGAAGACTCATCCTCAGGTTCCCCTCACGATTCTGCTGGGATTGAGCGATAGTGAAGTTGCCGTGTGGCAGTATGAGGGGCAGCTCGATGCTGAGTTAGACGTATTTTTCTTGTGGTCACTCGAACGAGGTCAGATGCGCGAAATAGTGCAAAAGTTCATTTCCGCTGGTTATGATCTTGACGAGAACGCGGCCTTGCAAAGGTTAGCTGATGACATCGAGAATCTAAATGTTCACAGAACACCTTTGGTATGCCTGACGCTGCTGGCAATTTACGCTAGTGGGATAGATTACAGTCCGGTTAACCGAGCGGACATGTTCGAGAGATTTTTGTTTTTGATTTTTTTCTCCTATAGGAAGGTTCCCGACTATGGTAATTTTCCAGATATGAAGGATGCGCTGGCTGTCATAGGGGCATTTTGCGAAGACCTTATCCGTCAAAGACGAAATGGCTTCACAAAAAAGGAATTTATCGTTTCGTCTGCAAAGTTTTGCACCAATATGTCGATTGATGTTGACTGTGCGAAGCTTTTCGAGGTTATGAGTTGTGAAAATATTATTGTCGAGGCGGAGTGCTGTATCATTTCAGATATGTTCATTGGATATATTTTTCGGAGCGCACAGGATGCATCATGGTGCCGCATTTTGCGAGTTTGTTCTGAAGGACTCTTTTTATATGAGTTTTCCAGAAGTTATTGAGTTCTATTCTGGTGTCGATCGACGGCGGGAAGAGCTATTGAGAATATTGACGGCTGATTTGCGTGACGTAAACGACGGCTTCGAGCGCAGAACGGGGATGGATGGCGATTTTGATCCATATTCAGCTGCGAAGTGGAGTCCCAACCAGCAGGCAATAGGAAGGTTAAAGAAACACCTAAGAGAGGAAGCGGCCCGGTCTACTCTGCCTGTGGCATTGAAGGATCAGATAGCCGACGGCCGGTATGACCGCAGTGTGCCTTACAACCAGAATATTCGAGCGTTTGTGAGGGATTCCAGTTTGTTTGAGTGTATGCAGGTCCTGAAAGCGGCCGCTCGCGCCTTGAGAAACAGCGACTACGTAAGTTCTGAGATAAAGGGGGAGCTGCTGCACGAAGTCGTACGCGCTTGGAGCAAAGAGATGCAGGTGTTGTTTATTCTGAGCCCAATAATGGCGGAAGAGCGTTTTGCTGTGTTTGACCACATTAAATTTGGCCTGGGAGCTGGGTTCGAAAAGTTGGAGGGAGAGGAGTTATGGAACAGTATTGTCGATTCAATCCCCGCAACCGTAGTTGCAGAACACGAGAGGGATATTGCCTCTCCAAGGATGACCCCATTGTTTGAGATGTGGTTGAGGTCTGGCGGCTCCGGGCCAGGAGAATTTCTTGTGGCTAGTGTCGTTGTGAAAAGCAGACCAGCGGGTTGGCAGGAGTTAAGGAAGGTCTGATCAAGTCGGGTGTGCCATGATTTTCGTAGGAGTCGCAGATTGGATGATCGGGTCATGGCACAGGCGAGCTTTTCGGAACTGGAGCACGACTTGAAGAAGCGCCGGACGCGGCGCGAGCTGTTCCTGGAGAAGATGGACAAGCTGGTTCCCTGGGAGCGGCTGGAACGGCGGATCGAGCCGTTCTATCCGAAGGCGGGGCGCGGTCGGCGCCCGTACCCGCTTAGGGTGATGCTGCGCGTTCACTGCGTGCAGCTGTTCTACAACCTGAGCGATCCGGGGATGGAGGACCTGCTCTACGAGGTGGAGTCGGTGAGGCGTTTCGTGGGGCTGCGCCTGACGGAGGCGCTGCCCGACGAGACCACCATCCTGAACTTCCGGCATCTGCTGGAGAGGCACGGCCTGGGCGCGGGTCTGTTCGAGGAGATCAATGCGCACCTGGCGTCGCGCGGCCATTGGCTGCGCACGGGGACGATCGTTGACGCGAGCATCATCGAGGCGCCGTCGTCGACGAAGAACCGGCGCCGCGCACGGGACCCTGAGATGCGTCAGACGAGGAAGGGCAAGCAGTGGTATTTCGGGATGAAGGCGCACATCGGGGTAGACGCCGGGTCTGGTCTGGCGCACAGCGTGGTGACGACGGCGGCCAACGCAAGCGACGTGACGCAGGCGGGAGCGCTGCTGCATGGCGCCGAGGTGACGGCGTGGGGCGACGCAGGCTACCAGGGGGTGGAGAAGCGTCCTGAGCACCGGGATGGCAGTGTCGAGTGGCGTGTGGCGATGAAGCCGGGGCGGCGCCGGCTGCTGGCCGGGGGTGGCGCCGAAGCGGCGGCCGAGAAGCGCAAGGCGTCGGTGCGGGCGAAGGTGGAGCATCCGTTCCTGTACGTGAAGCGGCACTTCGGCTACGCCAAGGTGCGCTACCGGGGCGTGGCGAAGAACAGGCAGCGCATCGCGTTGCTGCTGGGGTTCTCGAACCTGCTGATCGCCGGCCGCTACGCGACGCAATGACAGGGGAGCAGTCCGCCCGCCGCCGGCGGGACGACGGGGAATGCGGCGGATCGACGCGGATATCGCCCGTTCGCTCCGTATCCCGCGACAAAAGCAGCCCCCGGCCTGCCGGCAATATCGTCGAGCTTCAAATCCAAGCCCCCTCTCCCCCTCGAAGCCGCCAAGATGGGGTTGTTCAGACTTTCCTTAATAGGTGATTACATCAAGCGATTGCCTAGAAACTCCTTCTACCTTCTAAAGACCTTTCACATGCTGCGTGGCCAATACAGGTATGGATTTGTGAGCTCCAAAACTAAAGATAGTATTTTGGACTTAAGGGCTTATCCCTCTGGTTCCGGCTCCCCAAGATGCTGTACCGGCTGCTTCGACGAAGTCATTTGCCATGGATCCTGTTTTCTAGCCCTTTCATAGCGTTAGCAACTGCAGGGTGGGCAAGCTGGCATTCCACATTTGGGCAAGCCGTGCTCAAAGGGATAAGCCTTTGGACTTAATCAGCTTGGCTATAGCAAAGCACGAAACGGGTTCAAAATCTCCAAGTAAACGGCTTGTAGATAAAGTGAAGGATAGTGTTCGGGGATCTCTTAATGATACCACTGGAGTTTAGATTATAGTGGTGAGAGTGTTGGGATAGACGTTGAGAGAATCTGGACGTCTATTGGGTCGGAGGGCGCGGCAGTGCAGAGATATCCGCCTTACCTCCGACGACGCAGAAGCGGGGTAGCCGACGAACCAGGACCCGGCGTCTTAGCGGATCGAGCAGCCTTGCGTGGTCGCCTCAGCAGTCTCCGGTGGTCCACACAAGCTCAGATAGCAGCACGCCATCGCGCATCCCCTACGGCAACAGGGAGACCGTATTTCGGCTCGGCGCGCTAGGTAAAACGCGGCTGGTACACGCCAGCGGCGTCAATTTTACGGCGTTCCGCGAGAGAGGCTGTCTTTGATACTCGGCGTGCGGTTTGCGTAACGAGTCCTCGACGCAATAACGGCACCGTTCGGTTCGATCCTTGACAGTTTCACTTGCGGGAGCTGGAACCATGCGACTCAAGGACGCTCCCGATCATGGACTACGTTCTTTCAGCCAGCGTCGCGGCCTGCCATGTTGAGGAATACCGAATCGCCTTCGGCACTCCGGTGAAGGAAGCCGTTTGGCCCGTACGCCAATAGGGTTCGCACCGGCGCAGCGAGCCCCCAATGCCCGACGGCGACAGTCTGGTCAGACCGTAGCCCCCGGCACGGAGGACGCTTCGTGAAGCGGGTCATCGCCGAAAAGCTCTGCAAATGCAGCTTCATCGAAGAAGACGGAACCCTGTACGACTCCGTTTCCAACCCCCATGTGCTGATGCCCGCCCCCGAGGTGCGCGAAGGTTCCCGCCCAATCCGGATCGTACCGGCGGAGGGTCCCGGCTACTTCCCCACCAAAATGGAGATGGACAGCTGGGAGGAGGTCCAGAAGGCGTGCGACGCCCTCAACATCCAAATGGGCTGCTCCCTGGACAGGGTCGAACGCATCATTCTCGCCTCCATGGGAGGCAGGATGTCATAGCCAGGCGGTCGCTTGGCTACGCCGCCGGGGTTGGGCCCGCACGTCACCATTGCGCGGTCCGCCGCGCCGGCAACGAAATTCCGCTCCTGCCGCCCCCTTGCGGCCCTACCATGAGACCTTTCAGACGAACGGATACTAGCATAATATGCCAACATACGCCCGCAGTGGGAGGAAGCGTCATGCCGACGCGCAATGTGGTGCTCACCGAACATCAGGCGTCCCTGGTCGCCAAACTTGTGGCGTCCGGCCGCTACCAGAATGCCAGTGAGGTCCTGCGCGAAGGGCTCAGGCTGGTCGAGCGGCAGGAATCGGAGGATGAGATACGCCTCAAGGCCATGCGCGAAGCTGCAGAGACCGGCATCGCCGACATTGCAGCCGGACGCTTCCTCGCGTTCGACACGGCTGATGCGTTGGGGGCTCACCTTTCCGCGCTATCCCCAGACGAGATTGCCGACCGCTCGTCCATCAGCGAAGTTGAGCGATGACCGGCGGCGGCCGGTGGCGAGTTCGCCTGACCGCCGCGGCCGAAGGTGACTATCGGAGCATCCTGCACTGGACGTCCGAGCGGTTTGGAACTGCGCAAGCGCATGTCTATGGCGAAATCCTGAGGCTTGCTATCCAGGCGCTGACGGCGGGACCGCAGGTTACCGGTTCCAGGCCACGCGACGACATTGCCCCTGGTCTCATGACGCTGCATGTGGCGCGCGGTGGACGGAGAGGGCGGCATCTCGTTCTCTACCGTGTCGGCGAACCGTCTGAGCCGCCCACGATCGATGTGCTTCGCGTGCTGCACGACTCGATGGATCCCCATCGCCACCTTAAGGACCCAGAAGAAGGGGAATTTTAGAGGCCAGTTGGCGTGGAGCAGGGAATCAAGATGGTGGCGCGATGCGGAAGCATATTCCAGTGGCTGCCCTCCATACCGCGATTCTGATCATAGAACCGACTGTCGGTATGGCAGCAGTTCTGCCAATTCACATATGGGCAGGCATTACCGGTGCTTCGGTAGTCGCCACCATCTGACTCTACCAGAGAGAGCTTCGTATGGCCGCGATCCGGGTAAGGCGGTATCGACAGAATCACGCCGAGCAGATGGCTGACATCATGCCCAAAAAGGCCCCGGAACAGCATATGAAGAAAATGCGGAAGCCATCGCGCAACTCCACGGACCCAAGAAGGGACCACCCGCCGGCAATGACGAGTGGCCCTGCGATTCATGAGGAAGGACAGAACCGATGAAACCCATCATCATTGCCACCGCGCTCGCCGCCGCAATCGTCCTGCCCGGCACAGTCGGTGCCCAGACCCGTGATGACATCATGGAGCACGTAATCTGGCCCTGCGTCGATCACGAGGTCCAGGAGCTTGACCTTGAGGAGCGCCACGCCGAGCCGGCCGCGATCATCATGTTCGAGCTGGACCGCGACTTCTACGAGGAGGTCATTGACGCGGTAGAGGCCGCCTTCCGCGAAGAGCCCGACGATGCGGCCGAGTGGATCTACGAAGCCGGCCTTGCTGCCTGCATTCAGAATCAGGGCTCTTGGTCGGAGGAGCCGCCCCGGTGAGAGGCTGTCCGACCCAAGACCGCGAACGAGATTTCCCGAAGCGTTCGCACGGGAACTGCTGCGCCGCGTGGAGCCTCTACGTCCGCGTTCCCGAGCAAAGCCTCTTGTCGACGATCAGGTCGTGGTAGAGGAGGTTTTCGGTCTTCTCAAGATCAGGCGAGTGCGCAAGCCGGCCAGGAAGGCGACGACAATGTCTCGCCGCGGACGGGGGAAGAAATCGAGATATCGGCCAGGCTGGCTTCTGCGGCGGTCAAGGTGCGGACGCTGATGGGCCTCAAGCGGATGGTCAAATAGGCCTCCTACCTACGCCCGGTCAGGACGGTTCCGACGTTGCGGACACGTTTCCCGTCACGGGAGATATGCCGGCAACAAGAAGCGGCATCGACGCAGCCTCATAACCCATCTTTGCCACTTTTCGGTCCCGAAGGCCTGATTTTGGGTAGCCTTTGGGATCTAAGGCACTGATTTTGTTGGATTGTGTTTTGGGAAGTCCATTGTAGTGCCATAATCTTTGGTCTGTGGGCCGGCGCTCCTTGACAGTCCGCAAACTGTCCGTGACCCTGCCGCCATGTTCATTCGCAAAACCCTCACCGGTCGCGGAGACGGTGGCGAGCGCTATGCCACCTACCGCCTCGTGCGCAGCGAACGCATCGGCGGAAGGGTGCGCCAGGTCACGCTCCTCAATCTCGGCGCCGACTTCGGTGTGCCCGAGGAGCAATGGCGCGAATTGGCGCTTCTGATCGAAACCCTTCTCGCCGGCAGCGAGCCGCTGCTGGAGCCGGATGCCGCCTTGCGCCCCGTCGCCGAGGACGTCGTACGGCGGCTTCACGCCCGCGATCTCGGCGCGTCGCGGCCCGGGGACGAGAGCGACCTGGCCACGGTCCGTCTCGATAGCCTCTCCCACGAACAGGTCCGCTCGGTGGGCTGCGAGCGCCTGGCTCTCGCCGCGCTTGACGACCTTCGCTTCATCGAGACGCTGGAGAGGCTGGGCGCAAGTGAGCGCGACGCACGCATCGCGGCGGCACTGGTGGTCGCGCGCATGATCCATCCCTCCAGCGAGCGCGAGGCCTTCCGCTGGCTGAGCGCGAACAGCGCGACCCTGGAGTTGCTCGATGTCGACAGCGGCAAGTCGCTCACGCTCAGCAAGCTCTACCGCATCGGCGACCTCTTGTGGCGTCACCGCGCGGCGCTTGAAGAGGCGCTGTGCGCCCGGGAGCGCGATCTCTTCGGCATCCCCGACACCATCGTCTTCTTCGACCTGACCAACACCCATATGACCGGACGGCCCAGCTCCGCGCTGGCCCGCTTCGGGCGCTCGAAGCAGAGGCGTGACGATTGTCCGATCGTGACCCTGGCCCTGTCGCTGAACCAGGCCGGCTTTCCGCAGCACAGCGAGATCCTGCCCGGCAACATCTCCGAGCCGGCCACTCTCGCCGACGCCATCGGGCGGCTGGAATGCCAAGCGCGCGGCAGCAACGCCCCCAGGCCCACGGTCATCATGGACGCCGGCATCTCCACCGAGGCCAACCTCGCCTGGCTGCGGGCGGGCGGCTATCACTGGATCACCGTTCGCCGCGGCGTCTCGGCGCCGCCCGGGCGCGAAGCCGATGCCGCCTTCGAAACCCGGGCCGGCCACGATGCCCGCGCCTGGCGTCTCGCGGCAGGGGACGACGAAGCGCACCTGTGCGTCTGGAGCCATGAGCGCCAGCAGAAGGACGAGGCCGTGCTCGCCCGTCAGCGTCACAACTTCGAGGACGCCCTGCGCGCCCTGCATGGCGGGCTGTCGAAGAAGAACCACATCAAGCAGTTCACCAAGGTGATGGAGAAGCTGGGCCGGCTGAAGGAAAGGTACAGGCGCGTCCACCGTCAGTACGACATCGAGGTCGAGCCCGGAGAGAAGGGGCGGGCCAGTGCGGTCCGCTGGAGGCGCAACGCTCTCCATGCCGAGCGCGACCGCCAAGCGGGCATCTATGTGCTGCGCACCAGCCACGTCGAGTGGGATCTTGAAACCGTGGTCCGAACCTACTGGAAGCTCACAGAGCTCGAGGCCACCTTCCGCAGCCTGAAATCCGAAATCGGCCTGCGCCCGGTCTGGCACTCCAAGACCTCGCGCATCGCCGCCCACCTGTTCATCGCCGTCCTCGCCTACCACGCGGTTCATCTGCTGCGAACCCGTCTGGCGGCGCACGGCTTGCATGACCGCTGGAGTACGATCCGCGACAAGCTCGCGGGCTGGGTGCGTCTCACCTCCACCATCCGGGAGGTGGACGGAAACCGCATCGTCATCCGCCAGGATGCTCAACCCGACGCCGAGGCGCGCGTCATCGCGCAGGCGGCGGGCCTCACGGTGGATCCCCACAGGCGCCGGGCGGTGCTCCCGGGAGTGTCGCGATGAGCGCACAAACGTAGTGCCATAATCCCAGATGGGCCAGAAAATCAGCCCATCATCGCAACTACTTAGGTCGCAGGCGCGCGCCAAAATGGCAAAGATGGGATAAGAGCATTATCTCGGTCGCCTGAAGACCGCGAGCTCCCTGCTCCACCACGACGCGCACGCGCTGACCCGTCCCCAGGCCGCCGAGGCCTGCGCGGTTGAGAACACTACCGTGCAGGAACACGTCCGGGCCGCCGTCGTCCGGGACCACGAATCCGTAGCCCTTGGCGGAGCTGTAGAACTTGACAAGGCCGAAACGCTCCTCGACCGGCCCGACCGCCTCGCCGTGACCCCACCGGCCGTCCCGACGCTCAAGCCAGCGCTCGTCACGGCCTCCGCCATCGGCCGTGGCGGTCGAGAAATCGACGGCGACGATGGACGACACCGCCGGACCGCGCTGGCCCTCCGCCACCTCGCAGGTCACGGTCGCGCCCTCCAGCAGCGTGTCGTAACCGGCTTCCCTGACAGCCGTGGCATGGCAGAACACATCGGGCGAGCCGTCGTCGGGAACCAGAAACCCGAAACCCTTTGCCGAATTGAACCACTTGACCATGGCCACAACGCGGCGGCCGTAAGCCGGACCCTGCTCACCATGCATATGTCCGTACTCTCCGCGCCGCGACCCTCCGCTTCTCGCCGCGCCCGTGGACGCGGTCGAGGCATCGACGGAATGGATCTGCCAGACCTGCGGGCCCCGAGGGCCGTGCTCGACTTCGCACGTGACGGTTGCGCCCTCAGGCAGACTGTCCCACCCCGCTCGGGCTACCGCCGACACGTGGCAGAAGAGATCGCGAGAGCCGTCCGCCGACGTCAGGAAGCCGTATCCCTTCACCGGATTGAACCATTTGACCGTCGCCACGACCTCGGCGCCTAGCGCCGATCCTGAACTGTCTCCCCGCATTCCCAACGACCTGCCTTCCTTGGGCTGCCGCTCACGCCCGCCGCAGGCCGCTGGTAGGATGAGTGCGGCGGCGATGTTCAGCGAACGGCTCCCGGCATCAAATCCACAGCCGGGGTGAGGCAACAGTTGCGCCCGCGCCTCGTCCTCGGCCCAAAAGGGCGAGGGCGACTCGCCAGGAACGCCACCGAAGAGAAGATCGCCAAGGGCTGACGCGCTCTCCGACACCCTCCTGGCGGTCCCCACGTTCAACCGACAGCTCAGTGGGTGGGCCGCGCTCTACACCGGCTGTGATCCCCCCCAGCGACCCATAACCAACCGGTCGAACCGCCGCTCCGCAACAATCTAGGTGTATCGCGGGGTCTTATCCAGATCGATGCACCATAGTTCACGCACATATTCGCTCTGGCACCGCGATGCCGTCAGTCACCAGAGCGGTGGGTTTTGATCACCAAGTGGAGAATCTCCAGAATTGTCCTCCGTTCATCGGTCGAGAATGCTTGGAATAGCGCTACGAGCTCACGGTCTTCGGCGTCCCGGATCACTTGCACCCTGACCCGCATTTCCGATTCCGGATACCCCGGCGTTTGAATGACCCTGTCGTCCTCCTGGGAATGCGAGGATTGCACGTCTTTCTTGTCGCCGCTGCCATTTCGACCCAACCAATCTTTGATCAGACCGAGCCTTCCGAGCATGCGAATGCTCGTCGCGGACGGCATCGCCACGCTCCGTTCCCACTTCCCGATAGTCTTGTCCGAGACCCCGAATTTCTCCGCGAGGCTATCGAGCGTGTCTCCATCGGCTGTTCGCCTGCGTCGAAGTTCTCTGCCAAGCGATTGATCGATCTTACCCATCGGTATTCCTCCCTTTGAGATCATTGATCCCGCAGGCAGGCAACGGGTTGGCTCTCGCGACAAGCACTCTCGCAGCGTCGGGACCACGCCCGGCGAGGCAACTGCAGCGCTCCCAGCCCGACAGCCGGGAATTATCGGTTTGCCCTTCTCTACTTCATCGAAATAGGCAGATAATTCTCAACCCAAGTTGGCACTTTTGTCCTACCCATGTCCTTTATCGTGTTGATGTAACGCGATATTTCTCTCGGCCGGTTCCAACATGGCACTACATTTTGTTGGATTCTGTCAGTTCGGCAGGCGGGTCCTCGTGCGGTGGATGGCGGGTTCCACGCCCGCCGCCGAGGAGATTGCGGCAACCTCAGCGGCCGGGCGCGTGTCCTGTCGATTGACGATCAAGGTGCCGTCGGTCTGGCGCAGGCGCGTGGTGATCCGCACCCAGGTCCGCATGCTCTCGCGGATCGATGCCCAGCACTTGTGGATGTCCCGCGCGGCCAGCCGGGAACGGATCAGATGCACGGCGTGGTAGGCCAGCACGGCGATCAGCAGGTGGGCCGCGATGCGCCGGTCGAGCTGGTGCCAGATCGGGCGAAGGCCGAGTTCGGATTTCAGGCTTCGGAATGTCGCCTCGATATCCGTGATCCGCCAGTACGTCCGCAGGACCGTCTCGATATCCCAGTCGACGTGGCTGGTGCGCAGCACATAGGCGCCCGCGCCCTCATCGGCCTCGTCGTATCGCGGCCTGCGCTTGAAGCGCACGGCGGTGGCATTGGGGCCGGTGTCCGCCTTCTCGACCGTGATCTCGTAGTGCCTGGCGACGGCGGAGAAGCGCTGCTTGAGGCGGCCTATGCTCTCCAGCACCTTGTCGTAGCGCTTGAGGCGGCCCTTGACCGCAAGGCCGCCGTGGAGCCTTTGCAGCGCCGCCTCGAAGCGGTTCCGCCTCAGGCCGATGATCGCGTTCTCGGCCTTCTTCTTGCCCTCGCTGACGACGTAGAGCCGCGCCTCGCCGTCCTCGCTGGCAAGCCGCCAGGCCCGCACCTCGTGGCGCGCGCTGGTGATCAGCAGGGCCTCGGGTCCGCCCTCGGGCGGCGCAGGCCTGGCACCGCGGCTGACCGCGATCCAGTCGTAGCCCTGCTCGCCCAGCCAGACGATGTTCTCCTCGGTGGCGATGCCCGCGTCCATGACCACCGTGGGCTTCGCCGCCGTGCCGCCGCATACCGCCTCGAGCCGGGCCAGCGCCTCGTGCAGCGTGCCCGGCTCGCTCACGTTGCCGGGCAGGATCTCGCAACTGCGCGGGAAGCCCGCACCGTCGAGCGCCAGCGTGATGAGGGGACAGTCGTCGCGCTTCTGCTTGGAGCGCCCGAACCTGGGAAGCTCGCCGTCGGTGTGGCCGTGGTAGTGGACGTTGGTGAGATCGTAGAAGGCGATCGTCTCGGGCAGGTCGAGCAGCGCGCGCTCACGGTTGAACAGTTCCCTCTGGATGGCGGCCCGGTGGCGCCAGAGCAGGTCGCCGATGCGGTAGAGCGTCTTGCGCCGCAGCGCCTTGCGGTCGCCCTCCAGGCCCAGGAGCTCGGCGGCCGCGCTGTCGTGGCGGAGCCAGCGGCTGGTATCACGCTCGCTGGCGGGATGGACCATCCTGGCGACGATCAGCGCGCTGGCGATGCGTCCGTCGCGGCCCTTGATGTCGAGGCCGTGGAGGATTTCGGCGAAGCCAAGGTCGTCGAGGGCCTTGAGGCACAGGCGCTCGCAGCCGACGGTGCGCGGGTTCTCATGCTCCAGGGTATCGAGGTCGACGGTGGCGATCTCGGGCTTGCGCGCCTCTTCCTGCATCGCCTCGGCACGGAACCCCCTGGCCCTGAGCTTGGCGACGATGTCCTCGGCTGCGGCCTGCACGTCCGGGACGGCTTGGAGCAGCGGCGGGCGGCCGTGCAGCAGCGCCTCGGCGAGTTCGGCCACTTCGCGCCATTTCTCCTTCGGCACCGGATAGTCGGTGCCGAGGTTGAGGAGCGTGCGCTGCCTGACCTTGTCGCCGATGCGCTGGGAGAGCACGAGGCGATGGCTTCGGACGGGCTTGCCGTCGGTGGTGTGGGTCTTGGTTGCCCTGATGAACATGTCGCCCGTCGCGAGATTGTTGCGAGGGGCCAAGATTTGTCGGCTTGGGGTCTGGGGTCAAGGGAAAATCGTCAATACCTAACAAATCCTGGCACTACAACGCGCTTCCAGCGCCTCAATTACACATATAGTGGCATCATCTCGGAGCTACCCCAATATGTGGTACTTCGGTCCGCAAAATATGGGCAGACCGGCATTGAGCAACCGGAAAAAGTGCCAACTTGGGTCAAGAAGTAACCAACTGGTTACCTCGGGATTTGAAAGGTTACTTTTGGGTTGTGGACTCTCGCCACGCCCTCCGGAACTCTCCCCCGGTTTGCACAGCATGGCGGAACCGCCGCTTCGGCACGGCAAACCATGCGCAAGAAGGGGAAGATCTCGGTGGCCTTCGATCGAAACCTGAGAACCGACACGCGGCCGGGACGACTTGCCTCGAAACGGCCCGTCGCGGGCTATCTCCGCTCGGCGACGCAGCTCGAAGGAGACACGCTACGCGAGCAGCTCGAAGCCATCGTCCGGTTCGCGCGCGACCGCAACATGGAGCTCATTCGGATCTATTGCGACGAGTGCGGGAGCGGCCTGACGACGGACGGCCGCTCCGCTCTTCAGCAGATGTTGCGCGACCTCGAAATTGGCGCAGGCGATTTCGACGCTGTTCTGCTCCTCGATCCGAGCCGCTGGGGCCGCTTCCACACTCCCGACCAGGCCGCCTGCCTTGAGTTTGCCTGCCGCCGAGCCCGTATCGACGTGCACTATTGCGCCGAGGGATTCGACGAAGACGAGACCCCCTTATCCGGCATCTCCAAGCCTCTGAAACGCCACATGGCCAACGAGTGCGGGCGTGAATCGGCGGCCCGCAAGCACCATGCCGCCGCTGCCGCAACAAGGGACGCCGCCGCGCCTTCGGGCGGGGCGACACCGAAGATGAGGTCCCAGTGACTGGCAAGCCCAACCCCAAACCGGATTCGAATTCCGAACAGCCGAAGCCGCGGCGACGCGCCGTCGCCTATGTCCGGATGTCGACCGACCTCCAGCAATATTCGACCGAGAACCAGATGGCGGTCATCGAGCGCTACGCCGACGATAACGACATGGAGCTCGTCGCCACCTATTCGGACGAGGCGAGAAGCGGCCTGCGATACGAGAACAGGCCCGGCATGCAGCAAATGTTGGCAGACGCGCAGAGTGCGGATGCCGGTTTCGATACGATCCTCGTCTACGACGTGAGCCGCTGGGGCCGGTTTCAGGATCAGGACGAGGGCGCATCCCTCGAATTCGCCTGCAGAAAGGCCAGGGTCCAGGTCCACTACTGCATGGACCAATTCGTCAACGACGGCAGCCCGATGTCCACGGTGGTCAAGAGTCTCAAGCGGTATGTGGCCGCCGAACACAGCCGTGTGCTCTCGGAAAAGGTGTTCGCCGGCCAGTGCCGGCTTATCGAGCTCGGCTACCGCATGGGGGGCATGGCGGGCTATGGACTGCGCCGCATGCGCATCGACCAGAGCCGCGAGCCGCAGGGCATTCTTGACAGGGGTCAGCGCAAGAGCCTGCAAACGGACAGAGTGATCCTCGTGCCCGGACCGGAAGAGGAAGTCGAGACCGTCCGGTGGATGTACCGCGAGTTCATCGACGGAGGCAGGCTCGAAGGCGAGATCGCCGCGTTGCTCAACGAGCAGGGAATCGTGACGGATCTCGGCCGGCCCTGGACGCGCGGCACCGTCCACCAGGTTCTGACCAACGAGAAATATATCGGCAACTGCATCTTTAACCGGCACTCCTACAAGCTGAAAGGCGAACACAAGAACAATCCACCGGAAGAATGGATCCGGGCCGACGGCGCCTTCGAGCCGATCGTCGACGAGAAGCTGTTCTACACCGCCCAGGGCATGATCCGGGAGCGCAACCGCCGCTTCTCCGACGACGAGATGCTGAACCGGCTGAGAGGCCTGCTCGAGAAGGAGGGCTTTCTCTCCGGTCTGGTGATCGACGAGGCCGACAACATGCCGTCCAGCGGATGCTACGCCGCGCGCTTCGGCAGCCTGGTGCGCGCCTACCGGCGGATTGGCTTCACACCCGACCGGGACTACCGCTACATCGAGATCAACCGGACGCTTCGGCGGATCCACGCCGACGCGGTCGCTACGGCGATCGCCGAAATTGAAAGGATCGGTGGAACCGTCTCGCAGGATCCGGTCACGGATCTTCTCACCGTGAACGGCGAGTTCACCGCCTCCGTCGTCGTAGCCCGATGCCGGCACACCAAGACCGGTTCCAGGCGCTGGAAGATCAGGCTGGACACCGGCCTCGCACCCGACCTCACGGTCGCCCTTCGCATGGACGACGCCAATGAAACGATCCTCGACTACTACCTCTTGCCGCTTTCTATTCTCGACACGAACCGCATCCGCCTCGCCGAGGAAAACGGCCTGATGCTCGATGCGTTCCGGTTCGAGACGCTGGACCACTTCTACGCCATGGCCGCGCGGGCCCTAATCTCGGAGATCGCACTATGAACAATACCGACACCGATATCGTGATCGAGACAATCCCCATCGAGCGCATCGTCGTGCTCAATCCCCGCTTCCGGGACGCCGGAAAATTCGCGGAGATCGTCGACAGCATCGACAAGGTCGGCCTCAAGCAGCCCATCAAGGTGAGCCGGACCCGCGGCGCCGACGGTGAAGTCGCCTACAACCTGGTTTACGGCCAGGGCCGGATGGAAGCCTTCCTCGCGCTCGGGCAGACGGAGATCCCGGCGATCGTCACCGATCTGTCAGAAGAGGACATCCTGCTCTCGAGCCTTGTCGAGAACACCGCACGGACCAAGCCTTGTCCGGGGGATCTGTTCAAGGCAATCGGCGATCTCGCCGGACGCGGCTACTCGAACAGCAAGATCGCCACCAAGATCGGCTATTCGGCCGAATACGTCGGCAAGCTCCGCCGTCTCATGGAGGCCGGCGAGGAACGACTCCTGGTTGCGGTGGAAGCCGGAGAGATACCTCTCAAGGTCGCCATCGCCATCTCGGAGGCGGGCAGCGGACAGGCGCAGGACGTTCTCGTCGACGCCTACGAGAGCGGCGATCTCGCCATCTATGCCAGGTGGTGTGACGAACGCGGGGAAAGGGCGTTGCCGGCGGCGCCGGAGACAGTCGCGGCCTTTGTCGATGCCATGGGCGAGGTCCGGGCACCGGCCTCGGTGCGGCGTTATGTCACCAGCATCGCCATCGCCCACCGGGCCCTGGGGCTTGAGAAGACGGTGAAGAGCCCGCTCGTGCGGCTCGCGCTCAAGCGGATGTACCGGCGCAAGGGGCGCCGCCAGGACCAGGCGACGGGACTGACCTGGCTGCTGCACCAGCGCCTGATGGAGGCCGCGGGCGACCGTACGATCGACGATCGAAACTGCGCGCTACTCGCCGTGGCCTACGACGCGATGCTCCGCCGGTCGGAACTGGTCTCCCTGCAAGTCTCTGATCTGATCCCAAGTTGGCACTTTTGTCCTACCCATGTCCTTTATCGTGTTGATGTAACGCGATATTTCTCTCGGCCGGTTCCAACATGGCACTACATTTTGTTGGATTCTGTCAGTTCGGCAGGCGGGTCCTCGTGCGGTGGATGGCGGGTTCCACGCCCGCCGCCGAGGAGATTGCGGCAACCTCAGCGGCCGGGCGCGTGTCCTGTCGATTGACGATTAAGGTGCCGTCGGTCTGGCGCAGGCGCGTGGTGATCCGCACCCAGGTCCGCATGCTCTCGCGGATCGATGCCCAGCACTTGTGGATGTCCCGCGCGGCCAGCCGGGAACGGATCAGATGCACGGCGTGGTAGGCCAGCACGGCGATCAGCAGGTGGGCCGCGATGCGCCGGTCGAGCTGGTGCCAGATCGGGCGAAGGCCGAGTTCGGATTTCAGGCTTCGGAATGTCGCCTCGATATCCGTGATCCGCCAGTACGTCCGCAGGACCGTCTCGATATCCCAGTCGACGTGGCTGGTGCGCAGCACATAGGCGCCCGCGCCCTCATCGGCCTCGTCGTATCGCGGCCTGCGCTTGAAGCGCACGGCGGTGGCATTGGGGCCGGTGTCCGCCTTCTCGACCGTGATCTCGTAGTGCCTGGCGACGGCGGAGAAGCGCTGCTTGAGGCGGCCTATGCTCTCCAGCACCTTGTCGTAGCGCTTGAGGCGGCCCTTGACCGCAAGGCCGCCGTGGAGCCTTTGCAGCGCCGCCTCGAAGCGGTTCCGCCTCAGGCCGATGATCGCGTTCTCGGCCTTCTTCTTGCCCTCGCTGACGACGTAGAGCCGCGCCTCGCCGTCCTCGCTGGCAAGCCGCCAGGCCCGCACCTCGTGGCGCGCGCTGGTGATCAGCAGGGCCTCGGGTCCGCCCTCGGGCGGCGCAGGCCTGGCACCGCGGCTGACCGCGATCCAGTCGTAGCCCTGCTCGCCCAGCCAGACGATGTTCTCCTCGGTGGCGATGCCCGCGTCCATGACCACCGTGGGCTTCGCCGCCGTGCCGCCGCATACCGCCTCGAGCCGGGCCAGCGCCTCGTGCAGCGTGCCCGGCTCGCTCACGTTGCCGGGCAGGATCTCGCAACTGCGCGGGAAGCCCGCACCGTCGAGCGCCAGCGTGATGAGGGGACAGTCGTCGCGCTTCTGCTTGGAGCGCCCGAACCTGGGAAGCTCGCCGTCGGTGTGGCCGTGGTAGTGGACGTTGGTGAGATCGTAGAAGGCGATCGTCTCGGGCAGGTCGAGCAGCGCGCGCTCACGGTTGAACAGTTCCCTCTGGATGGCGGCCCGGTGGCGCCAGAGCAGGTCGCCGATGCGGTAGAGCGTCTTGCGCCGCAGCGCCTTGCGGTCGCCCTCCAGGCCCAGGAGCTCGGCGGCCGCGCTGTCGTGGCGGAGCCAGCGGCTGGTATCACGCTCGCTGGCGGGATGGACCATCCTGGCGACGATCAGCGCGCTGGCGATGCGTCCGTCGCGGCCCTTGATGTCGAGGCCGTGGAGGATTTCGGCGAAGCCAAGGTCGTCGAGGGCCTTGAGGCACAGGCGCTCGCAGCCGACGGTGCGCGGGTTCTCATGCTCCAGGGTATCGAGGTCGACGGTGGCGATCTCGGGCTTGCGCGCCTCTTCCTGCATCGCCTCGACGCGGAACCCCCTGGCCCTGAGCTTGGCGACGATGTCCTCGGCTGCGGCCTGCACGTCCGGGACGGCTTGGAGCAGCGGCGGGCGGCCGTGCAGCAGCGCCTCGGCGAGTTCGGCCACTTCGCGCCATTTCTCCTTCGGCACCGGATAGTCGGTGCCGAGGTTGAGGAGCGTGCGCTGCCTGACCTTGTCGCCGATGCGCTGGGAAAGCACGAGGCGATGGCTTCGGACGGGCTTGCCGTCGGTGGTGTGGGTCTTGGTTGCCCTGATGAACATGTCGCCCGTCGCGAGATTGTTGCGAGGGGCCAAGATTTGTCGGCTTGGGGTCTGGGGTCAAGGGAAAATCGTCAATACCTAACAACTCCTGGCACTACAACGCGCTTCCAGCGCCTCAATTACACATATAGTGGCATCATCTCGGAGCTACCCCAATATGTGGTACTTCGGTCCGCAAAATATGGGCAGACCGGCATTGAGCAACCGGAAAAAGTGCCAACTTGGGTGATGGTGGAATTACAGGGAGACGGCAGTCTTTTGGTACGCCGGTCCAAGACCGATTGCGAGGGTGTGGGCGAGGTCGTCTGGGTCGGCCCGGACACCGTCCGGCTGGTGCGGGCCTGGCTCGACCGCGCCGGGATCGTGGAGGGAATGCTGTTCCGCTCGGTGGGCAAGGGAGGGCGGGTCGGCGAGCGGCTTCATCCCTGCCAGGTGCCGCGCATCTTCAAGGCGATGGCGCGCAAGGCCGGCCTGCCGGAAACGGTGGTGAAGGGGCTCTCGGGACACAGCGCGCGGGTCGGCGCCGCTCAGGACATGGTCGCCGCCGACATCGAGTTGCCCGCGATCCTCCACGCCGGGCGGTGGAAGTGCATCGGCATGGTAAGCCGCTACGGCGAGCGGCTTCTGGCGCGGCGCAGTGGCGCGGCGCAGTTGGCCAAGATGCAGGGGCGGACCTGAGCCCCGCCTGAGCGGCGCCGGGAGTGTGCCGAGACGGCCGTCGAGCTAAGATAGCGCGACGGCCGGTGCGGTTGGCGACGGCAATGAGGCAAAAGACGGGCCGCGAGCGCCGGTCGGGCGTGAATTCAGAAAGTGCTATCGAGCGTAAAGTTGGGCGGGGTCGGCAGACCCTGTATCCTGGCTACGCCGCCCGCACGGCCTTGTTCGTTCCTCCGAAAACCCATGCAACGCAATGGCTTGATGTCCGGCGGCAGCGGAATCTCGTGCCATGCGGCTGCTGCCGACAATGGCGTGGAGCAACTTCCTATTGACAAGATAGTGCTCGATAGCAAAAGCTATCGCGCACAAAACGGCTCGGCGGACTCCCGCCCTGCGCCGCCCCGATGTCGGCGCAAATCGTTGTCGTTCCACGTATTTTCGGTCCCGAGGGCCCGCTCCGGCGCCCCATGGGCGTCGTCGGCACCTGATCGGTCCATTGCGTACCGGGAATACCCCTTCGCGGGCCGCCCCGCGGGTCCGAATTCGCCGCCCGCCACGCTGTCGAGGAAGCCCCATCGGCCCTCACGATGGACGCAGCGTCCGCCGGGGCGCCGCCAGGGAACCGGCCTACGGCCCGCCGGACCCGGATGCCGGCCGCGCCGAGGGCGTTATCGCGATTGCCGATCCGCATCTGCGACCGACGCCATTGAGACGCCCGACGCAGCATCGTGCTGCAAGGACCGTCTTCAAGAACGGAGATCTCAAGAAGGATCGCGGCCATCGATCCATTCCCCCGCTGCACCACGCGGGCCGGGGCCGGCCGGTCCCCCGAGCCGCGACGGATTCCTGATCGTGGAAGCGTAAACGGCCCCGAACGCCTGTAGAATCCTCCAATTCTGGTGGTATCGGGACCGCGCCCGGCGAGGCGACGGGGGTGGCAACGGAAGAGTCGGCGCCGGCGGCCCTCAGCGGCGCGGCAGGGCGTCCACCGCCAGGACCCGCCGTGCCAGCTCGACCTGCTGCCCCGATATGCCGAGCTTCCGGTACACCCGCTTGACCAGCCAGCGCACATACTCCTCCGACCAGCCCTGGTCCGTGGCGATCTCCTGCACCCGCACGCCTTCGGCCAGCAACGCCGCCATGCGGCTCTCCGACGCCGTCAGGCCGAGCGCCGCCGCCACCCGCGCGGGGTCGATGCGCGCCCGCCGCGCCGGGTCCACCATCAGCACCAGTGCCGCCACCCGGCGCCCGCCGAAGTCCGCCTCCGCGTCGCCCACCGGCATGACGTGCAGCGCCAGCCGCGACTGGCCCGAGGGACGCTGGACCGTCATCGAGCCGCCGGCCGGGGGCTCGCCCCGCCAGTCCGGCAGCGCGTGCGCCAGCAGCTTCCGCAGGCGGGCGCGGTCCGCCGGCAGCGAGGCGTCTAGGGTGCCGGCGCGGTCGAGCAGCCCGTCGCCGCTGCGCAGGATCTCCAGCGGCTCGCGATGCGGTTGGCAGCGGCCTTCAGAGGATCGTTGGCCAGATGAGCATAGCGGGCTGTGGTCTGCACCTTGCTGTGACCCAGGAGCTTTCCAATCATCGGCAATCCCTCGCCCACCAGAAGACCGCCACTCGCGTACGAATGCCGAAGATCGTGGATGCGCAGGTTTTCGATCCCCGCACGGTTGAGAACGCGACGCCATGAGTCGTGCAGGTAGGTCATGTGCCGACCCGACTTCACGCCCGGGAATACCCACGGATTGCCCTCCTTGCGAGGAATGCCGCGCAGCACCGCGATGGCCGGGTCGCCCAGATGCACGATCTTGGCGCCGGTCTTGGAGGCGGGCAACCGAAGCTCGCCCGTCTCCAGATCGACGTAGTCCCAACGCAGGGCCAGAATCTCCCCGCTCCGGCAGCCGGTCAGCATCAGCAAGCGGATGGCAGCAACAGCCGCCGGAGAAACAAAGCCCTCTCTCTCCGCGTCACGCAGGGCGGTGCCGAGACGCCGGTATTCGTCGTCCGAGAGAAACCGCTCGCGCTTGTGCTCGGGGTACTTCTTGACGTGCCGGCACGGGTTTGCGCCATCGGGGCGCATCTCCCAGACCTCGGCGAGCGTCAGCATACGGGAGAGAACGCTTAGCGTACGGTTGGCATGGTCGGGGACGTCGCGCATGTCGTGATGGAGGGCAACGACATCGCTCTTGCCGATATCGCTGACGCGGCGCTTGCCGAGCCGAGGGAGAATGCGGTTGTCGATGACCTTTCGGTATAGCCGGGCAGTGCTGGGCTTCAGATGGGCAGGCGCATACTCCTCCAAGAAGCGCTGGGCGAGTTTCGCCATGGTGGCGCTCCCTCTTGCGTGGGGCGTCTTCCCTGCCACATCCCTTCCGGTCTTTGCGAGCGTCACGATCTCGGCGGCTTTGGCCCGAGCGGCGGCCGGTGTAATGGGCCCGTGGGGCCCGATGGTGACTTTGACGGAGCGTCCCTCGTGCCGGTACTTGACGATGTAGACCTTGCGTCCCGTCGGGTGGACGCGGACGCCGAAGCCCTTGATGTCGTCGTCCCAGACAATGCGCTCGCGTTCGGCAGGGAGCAGGGCATCCACGGCTCTCTTGGTGATTTTGGGCATGGCGCGTTTGAACGAAGCCGCTACGCGGAGTTAGCGGCGTAGAGTTCATTCATTTCCGAGGCGTCGCGGGTGCCGTTTGTTCTGTGCGTTCGCTTCCCGGTTGCGTCAGTGGCGCTCCGCCCGTCGGGTGGCGGATCCCCAGCAGCCTCCCGATCACCAGTGGTTAGCATCGACCCCTGCGACGGACCGTCGCCGGATCGGTCCGGCGGCGCGCCGTCGCGATCCAGGGAGATCGATAATGACCGGGACCGCGTGCGACACGAACACCGTCACCCCTCTTCGCCAGCGCATGGAGGAGCAGCTCCGCATCGCCAATCTGGCCGCGAGCACGTCCAAGGCCTACATCTGCGAGATCAAGAACCTGGCCAGGTACTACGACGCCTCGCCGGACGAGCTCGACGCCGAGCAGGTGCGCCAGTGGTACCTGGGGCGGATCGACAAGGGGCTCAGTCCGGGCACGACCAACGTCTCCTTCGCCGCGCTGAACTTCCTCTACATCGACACACTCGGCTGGCCTGACCATGTCGCCGGCCTGCGCTCCCGCAAGAAGCCCGGCAAGCTGCCGCGCTACATGTCGGAGCAGGAGGTCGAGCACCTCATCCTTGCGACACCCGACCTCCGCCACCGTGCTGCCATTGTCACCGGCTATGGCGGCGGGCTCCGCATCTCCGAGACCTTGGCCATCAAGGTCGGCGACATCCTGTCGGAGAAGAAGCTGCTGCACATCCCCTCCGGCAAAGGCGGCACCGAGAGAATGGCACCGTTGCCGGACATCGTCATCCACTACTTGCGCGTCTACTACAGGAACATCTGGCCGCGTCCGACGAACTGGCTCTTCTACGGCGTCTCGCTCGACAGGCCCATCGCAACGGAGACCTTGCAGGCCGCCTTCAGGAGGGCGCGCGACATTGCCGAGCTCGACCGCAGCTACACCTTCCATTGCCTGCGCCATTCGGCGGCGACCCATCTCCTCGAGCGCGGCGGCGATATCGAGGTGATCCGGGACATGCTCGGCCATCGAAGCGCGAACACGACCCGTCACTACGCCCGCGTCACCGGCAAGATGTTCGAGGGCCTCGACCACCCGATCTCAGGCTTCGCAGCGTTGCGCAACTGACGGCGCGTGGAGGCCGAACGCGCGGGCGTGGCGGAGATCTTCCGCCGCGCCGGCGCCGCTTTCCGTGAGCGCCACAAAGGGCGCATCGACGCCGCCCGGCTCAAGGTCATGGGCGCCATCGAGGCGTGCCGCACCGCCGTGCTCGGCGGCCACATGTACGCCTGCGAGGGCTGCGGGCGCGAGCATCCGCTCTTCAACTCCTGCCGCAACCGCCACTGCCCCACCTGCCAGGGTCTCGCCGCCAACCTCTGGAGCGAGGAGCGCGCCGGGGACATCCTGCCGGTGCCCTACTTCCATGTGGTCTTCACCCTGCCCAAGGAGGTTGCCGCCATTGCCTTCTGCATGCGCGCACCGCAGGGTGGTGTTCGACATCCTCTTCCGGGCCGTCGCCGAGACCCTGCGCACCATCGCCGCCGATCCCCGCCACGGCGGCATGCGCATCGGCGGCACCGCGGTCCTCCATACCTGGGATCAGAAGCTCCGCTTCCACCCGCACCTGCACGTGGTCGTGCCCAACGCGGGCTTCGACGTAGACAGTGGCGAGTGGAAGACGGGGAGCACCACCTTCCTCGCCCCCGTCAAGGTCCTCGGCAGCCTGTTCCGCCGCCTCTTCCTCGAGGAGCTCGCCCGCGCCCACGGCCGGGGGGACCTGGAGTTCCACGGCACCCTCGCCCACCTCGCCAATCCCGGCGAGTTCCACGCCACGCTTGCCGCCGCCCGGGCCAGGGACTGGGTGGTCTACGCCAAGCGGCCCTTCCGCGGGCCTGAGCAGGTCTTCCGGTACCTCTCGCACTACACGCACAGGATCGCCATCTCCGACAGCCGCATCGTCTCCTTCGACGGCGAGAGTTCCACGGCACCCTCGCCCACCTCGCCAATCCCGGCGAGTTCCACGCCACGCTTGCCGCCGCCCGGGCCAGGGACTGGGTGGTCTACGCCAAGCGGCCCTTCCGCGGGCCTGAGCAGGTCTTCCGGTACCTCTCGCACTACACGCACAGGATCGCCATCTCCGACAGCCGCATCGTCTCCTTCGACGGCGAGACGGTCTCCTTCCGCCACCGAAAGCCCAAGGCGCCGGGGCAGAGAAAGCCGCGCTACGGCATCGCCACCGTGAGCGCCGACGAGTTCATCCGCCGCTTCCTGAGGCACGTCCTGCCGGACGGCATGCACCGCATTCGCTACTTCGGCATCCTCGCCAACGGCTGCCGCGCCAGCACGCTGGAGAGAGCACGCCAGGCTCTCGGCGCCCTCGGCTGCGCCGCCCCCGAGGGAAGCGTGGACGGCGCTCGGGCCGAGCCCGACGAAGAGCCCGAGATCGGCACCGCGCCCGTGGCCTGCCCCCACTGCGGCGGCGTCATGCGCCTCGTCCGCGAAATCCGCCGCCGCCATGAGCCCCGCTCGACGCGCGGCCCGCCGGCGCTGCCGCCGACCCACAGGGGGAAACCGTGAGACGCCCGCTCGCTTCGGCCCCGCGCAACGGCGCCAAAGCGCCGACGCACGACCGAACCTGTCTCCGCTTGAGCCGGGCTGACAGCCCTCGGCTCACACCCCGCTCAGTCCTCGCAGCGTGCGCCCGCATGCCTGCCGAAAGACCGGCGCGAGCGTCGATTTTATGCGCAACTCTGCTGCCGGTGGATGCCGCCTGACGCTGACATCAGCGCACTTTCCACATAGCTCAACTTCGCCTCTCGTGGCCCGCGGCTTCGTTCAAAAGGGTTGGGCAGGCTCTCGAGAGAGAGCCTGCCCAACCCTTAACCTTTTTCCAAGAGGCAGTTTGGGGAACCAAATAGGTACCTGAAGGAAGCGTACAGGCGCGTATTCTAGACTAAGCTCATCGCGCTGAGAATACGACAATTCACTGATTTAGAGTGATTAATCGTACGTCAGCGTACCCCTATCATATGATACAAGACACTGCACCATGGTCCGGGGCCCTCTACGCTCGGCCCCGGTCACTCCCCCACCTCGTCATGCCCGGCCCCCGGATCAAGTCCGGGGGTGTTCCGGGCATCCACGTCGCGCACGCTTCTAGTGCCGCAACCGCGGCACAGAAGCCGCGCCGCCGCACCCCCACTCCCCCACTTCGTCATGCCCGGATTTATTCCGGGCATCTTTCTCCGCGGTACTCGCGTGGGTGGCCGCAACAAGTGCAGCCATGACGTCATAGTGGTTGCGCCGCTTGCCGCCTGCTCAGAGCGCACCTATATCTCGCCCGACACTGAACCGAGGCTCACGATGGAACGGATCGGCGCTTCCGAGGCCGAAAGGCACCTGCCCCGACTGCCCGACCGGGGCGAAAGCCTGACCATCACACGCCACCGTAAGCCTATTGCACGCCTCGTCCCCATGCCCCACGACCGCGATCAGGCGCGGAAAGCCGCGGCTCGCATCGTCGAACGCGGCAGTCACCCCAAGCGCACCCTTCGCTAACCTGATGCCGACAAATCACCACGGGGCCCTCTGACGCTTTCTCCCAATTTCAATTTACAGCACGCTCGGCTTGTTTCGGCAACGGGAGCAATAGTCGCAGTGAATGTTATCAGCCCCAAGTTGACAGCCGGTTCGCCACTGTCCGACGATTATCGTATCCGTATACACCCATCTCACCAAATGGATCACTATTGCGCTTCAGCGCTCATACATGTCATCATTTCTCCTTTCGCTTTCGGGCCTAATAACCCAACCAGCGCAAGCAACGCTCTTCCAATCGATTTGGATGCCAACACATGCCAATAACGTTTCTCAGACTCCGGAATTTTCAAGCATTCCAAGAGTACTCTATCTCTTTGCGCAGCACCAATATCCTCGTTGGCCCCAACAACAGTGGCAAGTCTACTATATTGAACGCATTTCGCATTCTTGAACACGCCCTGAGAATCACTGGGAACCGTCGTCCGGCACGCGTATTAACCCATTCAGAGAATAACTCTGCCGGGTATTTCGTTTCGGCAACAAACCTGCCATTTTCTCTGGACAATGTACACTACAACTATGATGACGATGATACTCGGCTTGAATTTCGTTACTCCAACGGCAATCTCCTTTTTCTCTATTTTCCTACCGCCGGGAGTGTAACCATGTACTGGGACACAGCTGGCAGGCCCATTGCGACGTCATCGGCTTTCAAGCGTTCCTTCCCCGTCAAGATACAGGTGATACCTGTTCTTGGTCCGATCGAGCAAGATGAAGTTCCTGTTACTGATGAAACGGTAAGGAGGGCGGCTGGCACGCCGCGAGCAAGTCGACACTTTCGCAACTACTGGATAAAGAATCCTGATGGATTTGAGGAATTCAGCTCTTTAGTAGAAGAAACATGGCCGGGCATGTCGATAGCGCGCCCCAAAATAATCACCGGGATGGAACCCCGCCTTACTATGTTCGTCTCGGAAAATCGAATTGACCGAGCGCTATTCTGGGCAGGATCCGGCTTTCAGGTCTGGTGTCAGTTGCTTACTCATATTTCGCGGTGTAGTACTTCCGATCTGCTCGTTGTCGATGAACCTGAAGTCTACCTACACCCGGAAGTTCAACGGCAGCTTCTTGGAATTCTCCGAGACCAGCATCCTGACATATTATTGGCCACACATTCAGTGGAAATAATGAGTGAGGCAGATCCTAGTGAAATTCTGTTGGTAAACAAGTCACGTCGTTCTGCCCGGCGTCTCCATGATATTGAAGGTGTCCAGCATGCTATCGACAATATTGGATCGATTCAGAATATAACTTTGACGGAGTTGGCACGCAACGGCCGTATCTTGTTTGTAGAGGGTATTGACGACTTCAAAATTGTCAGAAGATTTGCCAGGATTCTAGATTACGGCGACTTAGCGTCGGGCAGTGGACTGACCGCGTTAGAGTCGGGTGGTTTCGAATCTTGGCCCAAGGTGGAGGCGTTGGCATGGGGACTTGAGAAGGCGCTTGGACCCAAGCTGCGGATAGCAGCGATTTATGACCGAGACTATCGTTGCGAGGAGGAATCCAGATCATTGACGCAAGAATTGGAGAGAAAGATTGAGTTTGCTCACTTTCATGAGCAAAAGGAAATCGAAAACTATCTTTTGTTGCCTGAAGTGCTTAATCGAGTGGTGTTGCATGCAGTTAGGGAGCGAGCTCGCCGTACGGGTGAAGAGCCCGCAGTCGAAGTCGATGTGCGCCCGTTGCTCGCTCAAATTACGCGGAAGCTTAAGGCACATTGTAGAGGGCAGTACGTTAGTAGGTACTGCGATTTTTTCAGTGATAGTGGCAAGGATAGAGCAGGGTTGACATCGGAGGCACTGGAAATTTTTGATGGGAAGTGGGCCAAGTTAGATTCAAGACTAGGGATTGTATCAGGCAAGAAGGTTCTCAAGTCGTTAAGAAACGCACTTCAGAGGAAATATAAGGTTACTATAAGTGATATGCGAATAGCGTCAGCATACCGGAAGGAAGAGATTCCGGAAGACATTGCCAACTTAGTTGCCAAACTTGATCAGTATCGTTCCACCGGTCAGGAAACAGAATGATGGTTGGTTGTTGGGCAATCACATTTGTCTGAGTGTGCGGGAGGCATTTGCGTTTGGTGCGGGACGGTCGAATGCAGTCGCGTCGAGAGACGCAAATTCACCTCGGGTTGTAACTGCCCAGGTCTGATTCCGCCGAGCACTCACGCGTGATGGACTGATGCCTCTGGCCTGGTGCCGCTGACGTGGAGCGGAGCGGCGGGGGATTTCAGAAGCGCAGTACCGGGATTAGCTGCATGGGATCGGGGTGCGCCAGGGTTTCGAGGACATTCCAGCGCTGTTTTCGAGCGGTGGCGATGACGGACCGCAGGTTGGCGAAGTCGCAGGCACCTTGCATCGAGCGGAAGCCGCCTGAGATTTTCTGACGCAGCTTGCCCATTCGCAGATCGCGCTCCGCCTCATTGTTCGAGAACGGGGTTCGCGGGTCGGTGAGGAAGCGCAGGCACCCCTCCTTGTACTTCTGGAGCCGGAGCGCGAGGTTGTGACCGATGCGGCGCTTTTGTCGTCCGCGCTTTCCGGTCTGGAGCGGCGGCATCTCTTCGTGAGCGGCGATGGCACGTTCGAGGATGCGGTCCCAGGCTCGCGAGATGCGGGCGACCAGTGATGCGGGCACGTCGCGATCATTCTTGCGGGCGAAGCGGGCGGCTCTGTTGGCACGGGAGAGCAGCTGGTGCGTGCTCGTTGCCCAGTCTTCCTTCTCGATCTCGATCAGGGCCTGGAGCTCACGCAGGTGATGGGCGTTGCAGGCCCCGTGGCGCACGCCCTCGAGAGCGAAGTAGGTGGCATAGTCGTCATGGATGACGATGCCGTTGAGCTTCTCGTCGAAATGGCCGCGCCCGCTGGCGACGCGCAGGATGGTCAGCAACGGGGTGCACAGCACGTGGAGCCAATGGGTCCGGGCGGCGATGCGGATGCCGGTCTCGTCGAGGTGTTTGACCGGGGCTTCGGTGCGGATGATCTCTGCGACACGATCGAGGAAGCCCTCGAAGCGCCGGGCGGTGCGCCGGCCCATGGCGGCGATGGTGGCCGTTGAGATCTTGACCGCGAAGAGATCGCTCATGACCTCGGCGACGCGCTTCTCCGGAATGAACTGAGCGTGCAGCAGGTAGGTCACCCACGCGGTGATGCGCGGCCCGTACTGGACCGGGGCGCTCACGCCGTTCGGGAAGGCGGCTGTTGTCATGGTACCGCAGGCGGCGCAGAGGCAGCGATGGCCGCGATGCTCGGTGGCCTCGAGGGGCTGCGGCTCGGGCACATCGAAGACCTGCCGGCAGACGGGGGCTCCGTGACGGTCGGCGTCCGACAGCGGCGCGCCGCAGCCCTCACAGGCGGACGGATCATGATCCACGACGTGGTCCGGGTTCTCGGTCCGCTCCAGGGTGGTTCCCTTGTGGCCCGGCTGACCGCCGCTGGGCCTGTCGGATTTGCCGCGCCGGCTCCGGGTGCGCTTCTCCTGGTCTCCGCTCTTCTTCTCCTGGTCTCCGCTCTTCTTCTTCAGGCCGTCGCTGGCCGGCGGCTTGGAGCTGGTGGTGCTGTCGAGCGCGGCGCTGCGCTCAAGTTCGGCGATCCGCTCGCGCAAGCGGGCGTTCTCCCGCTCCAGCGCGTCGTTCTCCTTGACCAGCGCCGCGCTCAGGCGAAGCAGCCCCTGGCCCCATTCCCGGATGGCTTTGACGGCGGTCATCGCGAAGGATTGTGGGGTGAAAAGGTCCTGCAGGCACGCGAAAGCCTCGTCGTGAGCGGCGAGGTCCGCGTGCCAGCGCGACACTGTCACAAACCCTCGTCAGCCTCGACGGCCATGATCGCGGCCAGCACCGCCAGGCGTTCGCCCGCCGGCATGGCCTCGTAGCGCCGGCCCCAGTTGGCCGCCTTGCGCTTGATGCGCTGGCGGTCGGTGAAGTTGCGGCCCGCGCAGCTCGCCCAGTGCACCCGGTCGGGCGCGAAGTTGAACCACACCACCTCGGTCCGCACCTGGGCCTGGGTCGTCACCTGCAGCGCCAGCCGGCGCCAGCCCGCCAGCAACTCGTCATAGAGCGCAGACGGGTGGCCCGAGACCATCACCTGGCAGGGCAGACCCTTGAGCAGTTCGAGGAGCGCGACGTGGTCGGCCTCCTCGTACTCGAAGCGGTAGCGCTGCGACGAACGCCGGGTCGCGTGCAGATAGGGCGGATCGCTGTAGACCAGCTCCGGGCCCAGGAACGGGAACGAGGCCAGAAAGGAGTGGGCGCAGCCGTGCACCAACTCCACCGGGTAGCCACAGTCGAAGGACTCAAGCGCCCGCTCGTCGCGGTCAATCCCGATCGAGCGCACGGCCGCAGGCTTGCCCCATCTTTGCCACTTTTCGGTCCCGAAGGCCTGATTTTGGGTAGCCTTTGGGATCTAAGGCACTGATTTTGTTGGATTGTGTTTTGGGAAGTCCATTGTAGTGCCATAATCTTTGGTCTGTGGGCCGGCGCTCCTTGACAGTCCGCAAACTGTCCGTGACCCTGCCGCCATGTTCATTCGCAAAACCCTCACCGGTCGCGGAGACGGTGGCGAGCGCTATGCCACCTACCGCCTCGTGCGCAGCGAACGCATCGGCGGAAGGGTGCGCCAGGTCACGCTCCTCAATCTCGGCGCCGACTTCGGTGTGCCCGAGGAGCAATGGCGCGAATTGGCGCTTCTGATCGAAACCCTTCTCGCCGGCAGCGAGCCGCTGCTGGAGCCGGATGCCGCCTTGCGCCCCGTCGCCGAGGACGTCGTACGGCGGCTTCACGCCCGCGATCTCGGCGCGTCGCGGCCCGGGGACGAGAGCGACCTGGCCACGGTCCGTCTCGATAGCCTCTCCCACGAACAGGTCCGCTCGGTGGGCTGCGAGCGCCTGGCTCTCGCCGCGCTTGACGACCTTCGCTTCATCGAGACGCTGGAGAGGCTGGGCGCAAGTGAGCGCGACGCACGCATCGCGGCGGCACTGGTGGTCGCGCGCATGATCCATCCCTCCAGCGAGCGCGAGGCCTTCCGCTGGCTGAGCGCGAACAGCGCGACCCTGGAGTTGCTCGATGTCGACAGCGGCAAGTCGCTCACGCTCAGCAAGCTCTACCGCATCGGCGACCTCTTGTGGCGTCACCGCGCGGCGCTTGAAGAGGCGCTGTGCGCCCGGGAGCGCGATCTCTTCGGCATCCCCGACACCATCGTCTTCTTCGACCTGACCAACACCCATATGACCGGACGGCCCAGCTCCGCGCTGGCCCGCTTCGGGCGCTCGAAGCAGAGGCGTGACGATTGTCCGATCGTGACCCTGGCCCTGTCGCTGAACCAGGCCGGCTTTCCGCAGCACAGCGAGATCCTGCCCGGCAACATCTCCGAGCCGGCCACTCTCGCCGACGCCATCGGGCGGCTGGAATGCCAAGCGCGCGGCAGCAACGCCCCCAGGCCCACGGTCATCATGGACGCCGGCATCTCCACCGAGGCCAACCTCGCCTGGCTGCGGGCGGGCGGCTATCACTGGATCACCGTTCGCCGCGGCGTCTCGGCGCCGCCCGGGCGCGAAGCCGATGCCGCCTTCGAAACCCGGGCCGGCCACGATGCCCGCGCCTGGCGTCTCGCGGCAGGGGACGACGAAGCGCACCTGTGCGTCTGGAGCCATGAGCGCCAGCAGAAGGACGAGGCCGTGCTCGCCCGTCAGCGTCACAACTTCGAGGACGCCCTGCGCGCCCTGCATGGCGGGCTGTCGAAGAAGAACCACATCAAGCAGTTCACCAAGGTGATGGAGAAGCTGGGCCGGCTGAAGGAAAGGTACAGGCGCGTCCACCGTCAGTACGACATCGAGGTCGAGCCCGGAGAGAAGGGGCGGGCCAGTGCGGTCCGCTGGAGGCGCAACGCTCTCCATGCCGAGCGCGACCGCCAAGCGGGCATCTATGTGCTGCGCACCAGCCACGTCGAGTGGGATCTTGAAACCGTGGTCCGAACCTACTGGAAGCTCACAGAGCTCGAGGCCACCTTCCGCAGCCTGAAATCCGAAATCGGCCTGCGCCCGGTCTGGCACTCCAAGACCTCGCGCATCGCCGCCCACCTGTTCATCGCCGTCCTCGCCTACCACGCGGTTCATCTGCTGCGAACCCGTCTGGCGGCGCACGGCTTGCATGACCGCTGGAGTACGATCCGCGACAAGCTCGCGGGCTGGGTGCGTCTCACCTCCACCATCCGGGAGGTGGACGGAAACCGCATCGTCATCCGCCAGGATGCTCAACCCGACGCCGAGGCGCGCGTCATCGCGCAGGCGGCGGGCCTCACGGTGGATCCCCACAGGCGCCGGGCGGTGCTCCCGGGAGTGTCGCGATGAGCGCACAAACGTAGTGCCATAATCCCAGATGGGCCAGAAAATCAGCCCATCATCGCAACTACTTAGGTCGCAGGCGCGCGCCAAAATGGCAAAGATGGGTTGCGCTTCATCAGCGCCCCGCCCCCCAAGTGGCTCTCGATATAGACAGAGTGCGGGGGCATCAGCGCAATCAGCGCCTGGCTCAGACCGGTCGTCGCCTTCGATCCGAAATACCCCACCGGCTGCTCCTCTCATGCGAGAGAGCAACCCATAGGCGAGCGCGCCTATACAGTCAAGGGGCAGATCATCGATGCGCCGACGGCCAAACGGCACCGGCGGCGACCAACATCAGCACGCACTCAGATCTGGCGGCGGGGTACCTGGGTAGTTACCTCGGGTTTAGAACCAGCGTCCCCAGCGCGTCCTCCTCCACGGCCGCGCGGTCGGTGAGCATGGGCAGGTATTCCCCGTCACGCCAGGGCTCAGCGTAGTCCTCGTAGTAGGACGAGAGCGGGTTGCCGGACTGCCCCGTGCTGATGACGAAGACCGAGTTCTCGGGCTCCGCAAGATCGTAGACCGCGCGGTAGCCCGCGCCGTGGTTCTGCGCGAACGGGCGCTCCGGGTCGTCCACGTCGAAGCCGCCGGCCTTCACCGTCTCCTTCTCGCCGCCCGTCGGCATGTTGACCTCGAACCAGGAGCCGATGGCCGGCACCTCGCCCAGGATGCGGCTCTTCATGTGGACCGCGTGGGCCTCGCCCCAGCGCCAGTCCTCCATGTCGTGGCCGTAGGTGACGGCGAGGTATTCGAGCGAGACCTTGAGCGCCCGGCTCACGGCGTCTGCGCAGGTCTCCTGCGCGCCTGCGGTGCTCACGTCGTCGCACCACGCCTGGCGCTCGCCGAGCGCGCGGTGGATCACCTCGGTGCGGATCTTCCAGTAGTCCTCGAACACGTCGCCCAGCTCGTCGGCGAAGAGCACGTGCATCAGCTCCCGGACCCACGCCATGTAGATGAGCGGCTCCGTGCGATCCGGCTGCATGCCGTGGTCCCAATCGCCGAGCATGGCGAGCGCGGTGCGCATGGTGTCGTTCGAGGGCTCGGCGAGCCCCAGCAGCACCGGCGTGAGCCGCGCCGCAGCGAGCGAGACCAGGTCCTGCTGGATCGCCGAAAAACTCGCCACGTCGTGCTTGGGCCGGGCGTCGAGCAGCGCCTCGATCCGCTGCGCGCGGTAGGGCGGGGTCCAGTCGTCGGTCAGGTAATAGGGATAGTCGGGGGCGACCATCCGATTGTTGGCGGTGACGATGCGGCCCGACGGCGGGTTGTGGTCCCCCGGCAGCGCATCGATGGGCACGCGGTCCACCCAGTCGTGCTCGCCGGTCCAGCCCGGCACCGGCATGTGGCCCTGGCCCGAGGCGCGGATCGGCACGTGGCCCGGCGCCACGTAGCCGATGTTGCCGTCGGCGTCCGCGAAGACCATGGTCTGCTGCGGCACGCTGAGGTCGCTCACCGCCTCGACGAAGCTCTCCCAGTCCTCCGCCCCGGTGGCATTCACCAGCGCCTCGGCGCTCTTGTCGTCGTCCGCCAGCGCGGTCCAGGAGAACGCGAGCTCGTGGCCCGCCTCCAGGTACTCCTCGGTATCCTCCAGCACGTCGGAGACCACCGGCCCGTGGCGCGTCTCGCGCACCGTGAGCTCGATGGGATCGCCGCCGCTCACCTCGATGGTCTCGGTGCGGACGTCGAAGGCGAGGCTCCCCTCCGGCGCGAGGTAGCGCGCGGAGTCCTCGGGGTCGAGCCGCTCGATGAAGAGGTCCTGCACGTCCGGCCCGGTGTTGGTGAAGCCCCAGGCGAGATGCTGGGTGCGGCCCAGCAGCGGAAAGGGCAGCCCCGGCAGCGTCGCGCCCACGACCTCGAACTCGGGCGTCGAGACGTGGGCGAGGTACCAGACGCTCGGGATCTCCAGCCGCAGGTGCGGGTCGTTCGCCAGCAGCGGCTTGCCGGATTCCGTGTGCGCGCCGCTCAGCACCCACGCATTGGAGCCGAGGCCGGAGGCACGCAGCGCCGGCACGGCGCCGTCCACGGCCGCATCCAGCGCCGCGTAATCGATGCCGGCGGGGTCGAAGGCCGGCGCCTCGCCATGCGGCCCCATGGGCGGATCGTCCGGATGCTGGGCCCAGAGGTCCTGCAGCTGTGCCCGGTCGAGCTTGCCGGCGAGGCGCGCGCGCAGCAGCTCGTCGCTGAAGTTGTCGCCCAGGTCCCAGGCCATGATCTTGAGCCAGACCAGGCTGTCAGCCGGCCGCCAGGGCTCGGGCTCGTGGCCGAGCAGGACGAACTCGGGCGGCAACATCTCGGAGCGGGTCTCCAGATAGGCGTTCACGCCGGCGGCATAGGCCTCGTAGATCGCCTGCACCTCGGGCTCCAGCTTCTCGAAGTTGCGCTCGGCGACGCGGTAGAGGCCCAGCGTGCGCAGGAACCTGTCGGTCTCGATGCCGGGCTCGCCCACCACCGCCGCGAGCCGCGCCTGGCCGATCCTGCGCTGCAGCTCAAGCTGCCAGAGCCGGTCCTGCGCGTGGACGTAGCCCATGGCGAAGGCGCCGTCCCTGGGCGACTGGGCATAGATGTGGGGGATCGCATGGGCGTCGCGGACCACCTCCACCGGCGCATCGAGGCCGGAGACCTCCTCGGCGTCGTCGTAGGAGGGGAGCGCGAACCAGGAGCAAGAGCCCGCCGCGAGCAGCACGCCGAGCAGCGCCAGCGCGCCGGCCGCCGCGCAGTACGGTCGAAGCCGCCTGAATGTGATGCCCTGCCGCCGACCTGCCCTGTCAAAGGCCGCGGCGCGCATCACTGGTCTCCGTCGACGATCGCCTGCCGGTGCTGGTCGAGCTCCGGCGCGGGCGGCCGTTCGGTCGGGTCGGGATAGCCCGAGAGCTTGATCGGATTGCCTGCCATCTGCACCTCCCCTGCGACCGGGTCCTGGGCCCGGATCACCATGTTGCGTGCCGCGACCTGCGGGTCGGCAAGCACGTCATCCACCCGGTTGATCGGCGAGCACGGCACGCCCGCCTCTTCCAGCACCGTGAGCCAGTGCGCCGTCGGCTGCGCCGTCAGAATCGCCTCGAACTCCTGCTCCAGCGCGTCAATGTTGGCGTTGCGCGCGGGGTTGTCGACGAAGCGCGGGTCTTCGGCGAGGTCGGGCCTTTCCAACGCGTTGCAAAGCGTCGCGAACAGCGTGTTGTTGCCGGCGGAGATGACCACGTACCCGTCGGCGGTCGCGTAGGCCTGGAACGGCGTGATCGAGGGGTGGCGCGTGCCCAGCGGCCCCGGCACCTCGCCCGAGGCGAAGTAGCGCGCGAGCGCGTTCTCCAGGATCGCCACCTGGCAATCCAGCATGGAAACGTCGAGCTTCACGCCCTCGCCCGTCATGGTCCGCCGGTAGAGCGCGCCGTTGATGCCGATCGCCGTGAACAGCCCGGCCACGATATCGCCGACGGAGCTTCCCACCCGCGCGGGCGGCCCGCCGGGCTGGCCGGTCAGGCTCATGATGCCGCCCATGGCCTGCACCACTACGTCGTAGGCCGGCCGGCCGGCGTAGGGCCCGGTGTGGCCGAAGCCCGAACAGGCCGCGTAGATCAGGCGCGGGTAGCGTTCGTGCAACGCCTCCCAGCCGTAGCCGAGGCGCTCCATGGTGCCGGCGCGGAAGTTCTCGATCACCACGTCGGCGTCCGCCAGCAGCTCCTCGAAGACCGCGCGGTCGCCGTCGTCCTTGAGGTTGAGGGAGATACTCTCCTTGCCGCGGTTGATCGACATGAAGTAGGCGGATTTTCCGCCCACGAAGGGGCCGAAGGCGCGGGAATCGTCGCCGCCGCCCGGCGTCTCCACCTTGATCACGCGGGCGCCGAGATCGGCCAGCACCAGGGTGCAGTATGGCCCGGCGAGCACGCGCGTCAGGTCGATTACGGTGACGCCGTTGAGCGGTCCGTCCACGGTCATCGCGATGCTTCCCTGTCTGGGTTCGGGAGTATACACGCGGCGGCCGCTGCGGGCCCCGCAAATGGGAGGGGGATCAGCCCCGCAGGCGCCGGGCGACGTCGAGGGCGGCGTAGGTCAGCACGCCGTCGGCGCCGGCGCGCTTGAAGCCGCGCAGCGCCTCCAGGATCGCCCCGTCGCCATCGAGCCAGCCGCGCTCGCCTGCGCCCTTGAGCATCGCGTACTCGCCTGACACTTGATAGACGTAGGTAGGCACGCCGAACGCTGCCTTCACCCGGTAGACGATGTCGAGGTAGGGCATGCCGGGCTTGACCATCACCATGTCGGCGCCCTCCTCGATGTCCATGGCGACCTCGCGCAGCGCTTCGTCGCCATTCGCGGGGTCCATCTGGTAGGTGCGCTTGTCGCCGCCGGCAAGATTGCCGGTGGAGCCGATGGCATCGCGGAACGGCCCGTAATAGACCGACGCGTACTTCGCCGCGTAGGAGAGGATGCGCACCCGTTCGTAGCCGGCCTGGTCCAGCGCGCGCCGGATGGCGCCGACGCGCCCGTCCATCATGTCCGACGGCGCGATCACGTCGCAGCCGGCCTCGGCCTGCACCAGCGCCTGGCGGCAGAGCACGTCCACGGTCTCGTCGTTGACCACGTAGCCGTCGCGAATAAGCCCGTCGTGACCGTGGCTGGTGTAGGGGTCGAGCGCCACATCGCAGACCACGCCCATCTCCGGCACCGCCGCCTTGACCGCGCGCACCGCCTGGCAGACCAGGTTGTCCGGGTTGAGCGCCTCGTCGCCGTCGGGGCTCTTGGCGGCCTGCGGCGTCTGCGGGAAGACCGCGAGCGCCGGGATGCCGAGGTCGTAGGCCGCGCGCGCCTCTTGGGCGAGCACGTCCGCGCTGAGCCGGTCGATCCCTGGCATGGAGCCCACCGGCTCGCGCCGGCCCGTGCCCTCGCAGACGAAGACGGTCCATATCAGATCGCCCGCCGTGAGCACCGTCTCCGCCGTGAGGCGGCGCGACCAGTCTTCGCGCCGGTTGCGGCGCATGCGGGTTTGGGGATAGCGCCCGAGGGCGCCTGGACGGTCGACCATGACTTCCTCTGCAAATCTGCGCGCTGCACGCGCGGCGCGGACCATAACCAGCCCGGCGCCGGCCCGCCAGCCGCTGCCCCGGCATTGCCGGCCATTGCCTCAGGCGACGCGCATCGCCATGCTCTGCCGGGCAGCGCGGCCGCTCTCCTGGCATCTAGGCACAAGGGGGCGGCGGGTCAACCGCGTAAGGTGCGCGGCAGCACCGAATCCGGGAGGCGTTCATGGAATTCTCGCTGATTCTCGTGCCGGCGGTCCGCGAGAGCGATCCCGAGCCCTTCGAGACGCTCATCGAGCAGGTCGAGGTCGCCGAAGAGCTCGGCTACGACGCGGTCTGGTTCACCGAGCACCACTTCAGCCAGTACGGCCGAGCGGCGGTGCCGGTGCTCGCGGCCCAGGCGATCGAGCGCACCTCCCGCATCCGCATCAGCACGGCGGTCGTGGTCCTGCCGTTTCAGCACCCGCTGCGCGTGGCGGAGGACTGGGCCACGCTCGATCACCTCTCCGGCGGCAGGGTCGACGTCGGGATCGGGCGCGGCAACCAGCCGGCCGAGTTCAAAGGCTTCGACGTGCCGATGGACGAGGCCGAGCAGCGCTTCAGCGAGGCCCTCGACATCCTCAGGCGCGCCTGGACCGAGGAGCGCTTCGCCTACGAGGGCCGGTTCTGGCGCTTCCCCGAGATCGAGGTCCTGCCCAAGCCCTTGACCAAGCCGCACCCGCCGCTCTGGCAGGCGGCGCTCAGCGACTACACCGTGCAGAAGGTCATCGACCGGGGCATCAACGGCCTGATCGGCCCTTACCTCTGCCCCTACGAGACCCTAAAGACCAACTACTTCGACGTGTGGCACCGGCTTTGCGCCCAGTCCGGCCGCACCGACCTGCGCATGACCCACAACGAGTTCGTCTACGTCGGCGAGAGCGACGCGGCGGTGAAGGCCGACATCGAGAACTGTGTCATGTGGTACATCCGCACCGCCGCCAAGATCTGGGGCGAGCGCGACCGCAGCAAGGTCGCCGCGCAATACGCGAACTACAACGACATCCTGGAATGGCTCGACGTGGTGCCCTTCGAGGAGGTCTACGACAACCTCGGCATGTTCGGCACGCCCGATGCGGTCGCCGAGAAGGTCCGCTGGATGCGGGACGAGGGCGGCGTCGGGCAGCTCATGAACTTCATGGGCTTCGGCGGCATGCCGCAGGAGAAGGTGCTGCGCAACATGCGGCTCTTCGCCGAGGAGGTCATGCCCCGCTTCAAGCAGCCCGAACGCCCGGCCCAGGCCAGCGCTGCGCGGGGCTGAACCGCCACTACGTCGTCATGCCCGGACTTGATCCGGGCATCCATGTCAACCCGGTGCGGCGGCGAGACGTGGATGGCCGGAATAAATCCGGCCATGACGAGTTGAGGGCGCCGTGCACAGAGTTTAGCCGACAAATTTCGTGAACGTGCGGAGCCAGTTTGCCCCGAGGATTCCGGCCACCTCGTCCTCGCCGTAGCCGCGCTCGAACAGGCGCCCCGCGAGGTTGGGCAACTCGGCGATTCCGCTCAGGCCTTCCGGATAGCTTTGAGTCACGAAGGCCTCGACCGGACCGAAGATGTCGGGGCGGAGCGTGCGCCAGCGGACCGATTCCGGCAGCACGGTCTTGGCTTCCTGGTAGGCCTCGGTGAAGTCGAGACCGATACCGACGTGCTCACAGCCCACCAGCGCCTTGAAGTGGTCGATGTGGTCGACCAAGTGGTCGAGGGTCTGGTCCGCCGGGCTCACCGAGAGCGGCAGGCAGCAGGCGCCCATCATGCCGCCCTTGGCGACGATGGCGCGCACCGTCTCGTCCTTGGTGTTGCGGTCGTTGGGCACGTGGTGCCAGGCGTTGGAATGGGTGCAGACCGGCGCGCGGGCGAGCGGCACCGCCTCGGCGCGGGAGCGGTGGCCCGTGTGAGAGAGGTCGAGGATCATGGGCGTCTCGTTCACCGCCGCGATCAGCTCCTCGCCGAGGAAGCTGAGGCCCGCGTCGCGCTTTTCGCCGCAGCCGTCGGCGAAGAGGGTGGCGCCGGTGTAGGCGAGGCCGAAGAAGCGGAAGCCGAGGCGCGCGAGGACGCCCACGCGCGCGAGCTCCTTGCCGATCATGCTGGAGCCTTGGGTGCCGGGCACCACCGCGAGCCGGCCGGCCGCCAGCGCCGCCTCGATCTCCGCCCGATTGCGGGCAAGCGCGAGCACGGGGCTGGCCTCGATCTTGCCAAAACCCTCGTCCACCGCGCTCATGGTCTGGTCCCAGGTGCTCTCCAGCGCGAAGGTCACGTTGCAGATATTGACGCCGGCTTCCAGGCAGCGGGTCGCGTAGGGCTCGTCCAGCACGTAGAAGAGCCCGAGGCAGTCGAACACCGTGGCCGCCTGGGTGAAGGCGACAGCATCGGCCGCTCCCATTTCAGCCTTGGGCATGTCCCGCTCCCAGTTGAGTGGCGACCGCATCCAGGCTGCGCGCGCCGGCGAGACCGTCCAGCGCCTCGAAGGCAGCCTCGTGTTCCGCCGCCGGCAAAGCGCGCGCCGCGCAGTCCACGAACTTGGCGCGGAGTGCGTCGCGGCCGAGCGGCCGGCACGGATGGCCCCTCGGCTCCTGCACCGTGCGCGAGCGCTCATCCCCGCTCGCGAGCCGCACCGTGACCGTCGCCCGCAGCGTCACCGCGCCGGCGTTGGCACCGCCGGGCTGATCCGGGTCCGGGCGCATGCGGATCCTGGGGATCAGCGTGCGCACGTCCGGCCGCGCCAGCGCATCGCCGGCGAAGGCGTCGAGCGCGAGCCGGCCGTCGACCAGCGCGCTCGCCAGCAGGTAGGGCAGGCTGAAGCGCGCCTGCATGGCATCGGCGGGCGCGGTGTAGGGCAGGTTATGCGTCTCGATCTCCGCCACCAGCGCGTCGATCGCGGTCACCGCCTGCGGCCGCAAAGCGCCGTCCCCCCGCATATCGAGCAGGGCATCGAGGGGGCGATGGACGCTGCCGCAACAAGGGTAGACCTTCTGCCATAGGCCGTGGCGCTCGATCGCGGGCGGCACGCTGAAATCCGCGACCGCCGCCTCCATTCGCTCGCGCGGCACGCCGGCGAAGAGGTCGGCGAAGCCGCGCGCGCCCTCGTAGGCGTCCGCCGCGGCGGTGACGCCGGACTCGGCGAGGGCCGCCGCCATGATCCCGTTCTTGGCCGCGAGTCCGGCGTGGAGCGGCTTCGCCATGGTGCCGAACTGCCGCTTGCTGCCGGAGGCGAGGCTGGTGGCGAGGCTGAGCACGGCGGTCGTTCTCGCCGCATCGAGGCGGAGCAGCCGGGCGCAGGCGGCGGCAGCGGCGGGCGCGCCCAACGTCGACGTGGTGTGCCAGCCCCTGAAGTAGTGGGCCGTGTTGAGCGCTTCGCCGAGCCGGGCCATGACCTCGACGCCCACGATGAAGGCGTCCACGCAGGCCGCACCGTCGGCGTCCCGCTCTTGCCCGAGTGCGAGCAGGGCGGGCACCAGTACCGCGCTGACATGGGCGTTGCTGATCTCCAGGATGTCGTCGTAGTCCAGCGCATGGGCCGCCGTGCCGTTGACCAGCGCGGCCCAGGGGGCGGCAAGCCGGTGCGGCGTACCGGCGACGGCCGTCCCCGCGACCGTCGCGCCGCCCGCGCCCCAGCGTGCGACGCCGGCATGGGCCGCGCGCGGGGCCGGATCGTCCGCGCCCGCCAGCATGCAGGCGACCGTGTCCACGAAGGCGCTCGCGGCCCGGCGCTCTGCGTCCTCGCTCCACATGCGCGGCGCCTCGGCGACCCAGCGCCCGAGCCGGCGCGTCGCGCCGGTCGCAGCGTCTGCCTGCGCAGATGGTCTCGTCACACTCCCCCTCCACTCACCCTTGGCGGCGCAGATGGTACACGGTGGCTCTCGGGTCGCAATTGGTAGGCGGCCCTGTGCGCTCGCCACCTTCCCGCGCCCCGTGCTACGGTTCCAGCCATCAAGCCGGGAGAGCCGTTTTACGTCATTCCGGTTGAACGGCGTCGCGAAGGACGCCGAGAGCGCCTCCCGGCACAAGAAACTCGATAACCGAGAACCAGGGAGTGCGGATCATGAACGATCGTGATCATGAGGCGCGGCAATCCATCGAGGCGCAGGTTGCGGCCGATCGCAAGAATTGGCTGACCCGGCGCCGGTTCCTGCAAGCGAGCACGGCGGCGGCGGTCGGCGCCATCGCGGCGACCTATCAGCCTAAGGAGGTCTTCGCCGACGTGGGCGGCCAGATCACCCTCTATTTCGCCGAGGGCAAGCGCTGGGGCGACACCCAGCGGGCGGTGCAGCCGCTCTTCAACAAGGTTTATCCCAACGTCGAGGTGAACTTCGCCGGGCAGCCGATCTCGGACTTCTTCCAGACCGTGATCGCGCGCATGGCGGTCAAGTCGGCGGACTTCGACTGCACCTATATCGACTGGGGGCGCTTCCCCGCCATCCACGCCACCGGTGCCATGGATTCGATCGAGGATCACCTGGCCAAGGATCCCGGCTGGCGCGACGACTACCTCACCGACGTGCCGAAGCAGGTCAGCGACCTCTATCGCATTCCGTCGGGCGACGGCGAGCTGCACGGGCTCACCGACGATGGCAACGTCATGACGACCTTCTACCGCAAGGACGTCTTCGATGCCGCCGGCATCGCGCTGCCGATGAACTGGGACGACGCGATCAGCGCGGCGCAGGAGCTGCACGCGCCGGATCAGGACCAGTACGGCTTCGTCTCCTGCTTCCAGCGCGGCGCCTGGGCCGGCACCGTGTTCTGGGGCGTGCACGCGACCTGCGGCGGCTGGTGGTTCGACAAGATGGAGCCGGGCGGCTGGAACCCGGCCTTCGCGACCGACGCGGGCTACGAAGCGATGCGCGTCATTGAGCAGCTCATGAAGTACGCCCATCCGGTCAGTGCCAACGCCACCGAGGACGAAGTGAACAAGTCCATGGCCAATGGCACGTCGGTCTATGGCCCGCTGAACTGGGGCACGGCGGTGCTGAACGATCCGGGCTTCACCGAGTTCCACGAGGTGATCCATGTCGATCTGCCGCCCAAGGGCCAGAGCGAGGGCAGCGGCCACAAGCCGCAAATGGGCGGGCTCGGCCAGTTCATCAATTCGGGCGGGGAGAACAAGGAGGCCGCGTTCGCCTGGATGCAGTACTTCAACTCGGGCGATTACACCGATCCCGCGATCGGCGACGCCAAGGTTGCGGCGGGCGCGCAGCCGGCGCGCGCCTCGATCCTGGCGCGCAATCAGGACCACAACTTCCTCGCGGGCCTCTATCGCGCCTTCCCGTACACGGTGCCCTATCTCATGCAGATCCCGGAGGCGAACGCCATCCAGGCGCTCATGGGCGAGGAGTGCGCCGACTTCGTCAACGGCGAGAAGGATATCGAGTCCGCACTCAAGGCCATGGACGACCGCACCAGGCGGCTGATGGAGGACGGCGGCTATTACGGCTAACTTGACAGGACTCCACTCCATATAGCCTTGTAGCCGAGGCACATGGGGCCGGGGCGCGCAGCCCCGGCCTCCATGCGCCTGCCGTTTGAGGGAGGGAGAGAGATGAGCGTGTTGGTGCTGGTGCGCGCGACCGCGAAGCCGGGCAAGCGACAGGAGGTGGTCGAGATGCTCACGCCCTTCGTGGGCGAGAACCCCGGATTGGAGGGCTGCTCTCGCGTCGAGCTCGTGGTCGATGCCGTCACGCCGGACAGGCTGATCATCGTCGAGGAATGGACCTCGGCGGAGGCGCACAAGGCCTCCCTCGCCTCCCTGGAGGAGGCCGGTGCGCTGGATGACTTCCTGGCCCTGCTTGCCGAGGCGCCCGTGCGCACCTACCACGCGCCGATCGAGACATGAGGGCGCTGATCCAGCGGGTCTCGCAAGCCCGCGTCGATATCGCAGGCGAGACCGTCGCCGAGATCGCCAACGGCATGCTGGTTCTGGTCTGCGCGATGCAGGGCGACGGCGACGAGCAGGCGCAGTTCCTTGCGCGCAAGACCGCCAACCTGCGCATCTTCGAGAGCGAGCCCGGCAAGATGAACCTCTCGATCCTGAAGAGCGAAGGCAGCGCCCTGGTCGTGAGCCAGTTCACGCTGGCGGCCGACACCAGCCGCGGCAACCGGCCGGGCTTCTCCCACGCCGCCCCGCCGGATGAGGGCGAGCGGCTCTACGAGCTCTTCGCCGCCTCCCTCGCCGAGCACGGCGTGCCGGTCCAGACCGGACGCTTCGGGCAGGAGATGCAGGTCCACCTCGTCAACGACGGCCCGGTCACGATCTGGCTCGATACGGCCGCTTAGCGGCGCGCCTGGAGCGCCATCCGACCGGACGGGTTCGCACCCACTTACCGCACTGTTCCTCATTTCGCATGCAGTGCGGCCCGAGAAACCCCCACCTCACCCCGACCCTTTCCGCCCCCAGGGGCGGAGAGGGAAAGTAGGCAGCGCCACCTACGTTCCCCCTCCGCCTTCGGGGGAGGGGGACAGGGGGAGGTGGGAGTCGTTCGTGTCGCCGCAATCGATAGCATTACAGGCGGAGTATGCGAACATTCCTCCGTTGTGGACGCTCCAACGCGGGAGGGACAAAATCGTCGCACCTCCGACGCGGCGAGATACTGTAGCTCTCCGCCGTTTCAGCAAGCGGTCAGGACTAAGGCCGAAGGAAAAAACTCATGAAGCTAAAGAACTTGATAGCATGGGCCGGTCTCGTGGTCTCTATTGTAACTGCGGCGGCTCTGGTCTGGACAAGCATCGAGACCAGAGAGCATCATAGATTGACAGCTACACCTTGGGTATTGCCCGTGATCACGAGTGATACAGGGCGTGAAATGTTGGGGATTCTCCTGATGAATGAAGGCTCCGGCCCCGCTAAGATCAACTACAAATCTGTAGAGTTGGACGGGCAGACGAGCGATATGGAATCGGTTGTCAAGAAGATGCAGGAAGAGGGCTTAATTGTAGGAAATACGCCTCCGGGTTACATCGACTTATCGTTCGGCAGTTATCTGGGTGTGGGAAGACAGAAAGTTATTCTTAGGGTCGAACCAGAGACAGTTAATCCTCCACTTTTTGAGCGGTTCGATGAGTTTCTTCATGAAAGACTTGATGTGCGTTACGAAGTGTGTTCGGTATACGAGGAATGCGAGCCGGCGTGCACCGCCAAAGACTGCGTAGCCTCAAGAACAACAGGCGTCCCTAAGATCCCACCAGAGCGCGGCGTGGGGCTTCGCATGCCGGGCAGACCCTGGCCCTTGTGAGATTCTCGAGTCAGCCCGGCGTCTCGCCCTCCGGCTCGTTGCCGGGCAGCGGGATCGTGAGCATCAGCGAGGACAGGCTCTTGCCGTGGATGTCGAGCGCGCCGGTCGCGGTGACGCCGCCGCCCTGCACCCGCTCGATGACGAAGTTGAACGCCCCGAGCCCCGGCAGGGCGTAGCGGCGCACCGGGCCGTCCGCGAGCGCGGCGAAGGCCGCCGCCACGCGCGCTTCGGTCAGTTCGCGCTTGAGCCGCTCGTAGCCCGCCTCGTCATAGGCGGTCACCGAGACGTTGACGGAATGCCCCTTGTCGCCGGCGCGGGCGTGGGCGAGGTCGTGGACGATCAGCATCAGCCGGCGTCCGCCACCTCGACGCGGGGCGTGACCAGATGGCGCGGCAGCAGCACGGACTGCACCGCGAGGATCTCGCGCACGCTCGCCGCGTCCCCTGCCCCGCCCGCCGGCCCGTTGGTGTAAAGCGCCGCGACCTCGAAGCCCACCGCTTCTGCCGCCTTCCTGTCCTGCGTGCGGCCGGTGACGCGGAGCCTGACCTCGTAGGGCTCGGGCCGGCCCGCGCCAGGCCCGTGCAGGCTGTCGATCCCGATCAGGCGGGCATCCAACGCGTTGTAGGCGAAGCCGCGCAGGCGCAGCCTCTCGGCCACGATCTCGCCAGCGAGCCGGGCGCGAGCGACCGCGTTGGGTCCGCCGTAGGAGAGCAGTCCCTCGCCCAGGTAGCCGTCGAAATAGCCGATGCTCACCTTGTAGGTATCGGTGCGCGGCTGCGCCCGCGCACCTGAGACCGCCACGCGGTCGGGCCCGACCTCACGAAAGGCGATGCCGGTCATGTCCAGCACGCAGTCGGGCGTGACGTAGGCCGACGGATCGTCGACCTCGTAGAGCAGCTGCTCGGTGCAGGTGGCGGCGTCGATGCGCCCGCCTGAGCCGGCGCACTTGCCGATGGTGACCGAGCCTGCATCGCTCACGTCGGCGAAAGGGAAGCCGAGGCGCGCGAGGCCGGCCACGTCCTTGACGCCGGGGTCGGCGAAGTAGCCGCCGGTCACCTGGCCCGCGCATTCAAGCAGGTGACCCGTCGCCGTGGCCTGCGCGAGACTGACGTAGTCGTCGTAATCCCAGCCCAGCGCATGGATGATGGGGCCGACGAAGAGCGAGGGGTCGGCGACCCGGCCGGTCACTACCACCGGCGCCCCCGTTTCCAGCGCCGACGTCACCGCGTCGGCCCCCAAGTAGGCGTTCGCAGACGCCATACGCGGCAGGATGCTCTCCAGCGGCGCGCCGGTCTCCATCAGCGGCAGGTCGGGGCGGGCGGTGACGGCGCCCCGCACATCGTCGCCCAGCAGCACCGCGCAACGGCGATCGTCGAGCCCGAGCTCGGCCGCGATCTCGGCCGTCTTGCGGCCCGCCGCCAGCGGATCGGCGGCGCCCATGTTGCTGAGCACGCGCACGCCCTGCGTCGCGGCCGGCGGCAGCACCGCGCGCATACGGTCCTCAAGCTGGGGGTTGTAGCCGCTCCCCTGCCCCCGCCGCAGCGCGAGGGTTTCGCGCGCGATGGTGCGCTCGGCCAGGCACTCGAAGGCGATGTAGTCGATGCCGCCGCGTTCGACCAACTCGACCGCCGGCTCCCAGCGGTCGCCGGCGAAGCCCGCGCCGGAGCCGATCCGTACTCTGTCTCCCGCCATCGCCCCTATCCGCGCGGCACGGCAGGGGGATACGGCCTAGGAGGCCCCGCGCGCCGCCTGGATCTTGCGCCAGAGCGAATCCGGCCTGAGCGGCAGGTCCGTGATCTCGATGCCGAAAGGCTCAAGCGCATCGCAGATCGCGTTGCAGAGCGTGCCCGGCACGTCGGACGGCCGCCCCTCGCCGATGCCGCGGCTGCCGAGCGGCGTGTACGGGCAGGGCGTCGGCGCATGGGTCACCTTGATGTCCGGCACATCGGCCGCAGTCGCGAGCTTGTAGTTCTCGAAATCGGCGGTGAGCTGCTGGCCGTTCTCGTCGTAGACGAACTCCTCGAACATGGTGTTCGACAGCCCCTGGACGATGGCACCCTGCATCTGCCCCTCGACGATCTGCGGGTTGATGATCTGCCCCACGTCCTCCGACGTGGTCCAGCTCAGGATCTTGAACTGGCCGGTCTCGATATCGACCTCGACCGTGCAGACATCGGCGTTGAAGGCGATCATCGGCTTCTCGGCCTCGAAGAAGGCGGTATGCTCCAGGCCGCCGGATTCGCCTTCAGGCAGGTTGATCGGCGCCATGATGACGCGCTCCACCGCCTCGCGGAACGTCTTCTTGATGTTCGCGTCCTTCTGGTAGGTGACGAAGCCGTCCCTGAACTCGAAGTCCGCCGGCGACGTGTCCGCAAGGGCCAGATCGTGGGCCATGATGCGCCCGATCTTGTCCTTCAGGAAGTCGCAGGCCTGGACCGCGGCGCTGACGAAGTAGGAACCGGCGCGGGCGCCGACGGTGCCGGAGCCGAAAGGCGTGGTGCCCGTGTCCCCGGTGGTCACCACCACGTCGTTGGGGTGGATGCCAAAGCTGTGGGCGACCGCCTGGGCCACCGTGGTCTCGTGCCCCTGCCCGCCGGGCGCGTCGCCCTCGAACACCAGCACCTTGCCGCGCGGGTCGAGCCGCACCGTCGCCGCACCATAGCCCGGCTGGTTCTCCATCGGCACGAACAGCTCGGAGGCGACGCCCGAAAGCTCCACGCCGAGGCCGAAGCCGATGCCGAGATAGCGGCCTTCGGCCCGCGCCTCCGCCTGGCGCGCGCGGAAGCCCGGCAGGTCGGCCTCTGCCATCAGGTTGTCCCACACCTTGATGAAGTCGCCGCTGTCGAAATACTCGTTGGTAATCGACATGTGGGGGAGCGTGGCGACCAGGTTCTTGCGGCGCACGTCCGCCGGCTCCATGCCGCAGCGCTTGGCCACCATGTCGATGGCGCGCTCCATGGCGAAGCGCGTGGGAAACTCGCCGAAGGCGCGGGCCGGCGAGAGCGCCGACTTGTTGGTGATGGCGACCTTCACCTTGATGTCGCCGATCGGCCAGTCGTAGGCGTTGGGCAGCTCGACCGCGCCGAGGAAGGGCATCAGGAAGCCCCAGTAGACCCCCTCGCAGCCGTCGCCGCAGTCGGCGAGGCCGCGATCGCGGATCGCGAGCAGCTTGCCGTCACTCGCTGCCGCGACCTCGAGATCGTGAATCTGGTCGCGCTCCTGGCTCACCGCCATCAGGTGTTCCTGGCGGGTTTCGATCCAGCGGATCGGACGGCCAAGCTTCTTCGCCATGTAAGCGATCAGCATGGGCTCGCGGTAGAACGGCGCCTTGACGCCGAAGCCGCCACCCTGGTCGCGCGGCGCGATGATGCGGATCTTCTCGGCGGGGATTTCGAGGATGTCCGAGAGCGCAAGGCGGTCGATATGGGGCCGCTGGGTGGTGAGCCAGCCGGTCAGGCCATCCGACTCGTCCCACTCGAAGAGCGCGCCTCTGGTCTCCATCGGCGCTACGCCGCAGCGGTGGCAGGTGAAGCGCTGCTTGATCACGATATCCGCGCCGTCGAAGACCTCCTGAACCTTGGCCTCGTGCGCCCGCTGGCTTTCCTCGTCGGCGCCGCCGGTGAAATCCATCTGGAAGATGATGTTGTCGGGCCAGTCCTCGTGGACGATGGTGGCGCCGTCCGCGAGCGCGCTCTCGGCATCGCCGACGTAGGGCAGCGGGTCGTAATCGACCTCGATGGCCTCGGCCGCGTCTGCAGCGACGTAGGGATCGCGGGCGATCACCGCCGCCACCGGCTCGCCGTGCCACTTCACCTTGCCGACCGCGAGCGGCCAGTGCTTTGGGTAGGTGGCGGGCAGCGCGGGCTGCACCACCGGCTGCGGCATGGGCAGTATCTCGTCCTTGATGTCGTCGCCGGTGACGACCGCGACAACGCCCGCCATCGCCTCGGCCGCGCTCACGTCGACGCTCTTTATCGTGGCATGCGCGTGATCGCTCCGCTTGAACACGATGTGGAGCGCGCCCGGCCGCGCGATATCGGCCAGGAACCGCCCCTTGCCGGTGATGAGGCGGTGGTCTTCCTTGCGGTGGAAGTGGCTGCCGACCCAGCCTTCGCTTGTCCCGGTCATCCGCTTCGCCTCCGTCACCTGGTCTCTTTCGCGGCCTGACGGACCGCGTCGACGATGTGCGCATAGCCGGTGCACCGGCAGAGATTGCCGACCAGCCCGTGACGGATCTCGTCGTCCGTCGGGTCCGGGTTCTCGCGCAGGAACTCGTCCATGTTCATCAGGATGCCCGGCGTGCAGTAGCCGCACTGCAGGGCGTGCTGCTCGTTGAAGGCGCGCTGCAGGGGCGAGAGCTCGCCGCCCTGGGCCAGACCCTCGACGGTGGTGATCTCGTGCCCGTCGGCCTGGGCGGCGACCATCAGGCAGGACTTCACCGCCTCGCCATCGATCTGGACCGTGCAGGCGCCGCAGACGCCCTCGTAGGTGCAGCCGATGTGGGTGCCGGTGAGCGCCGCGCGCTCGCGGATGAAGTCGACCAGCAGCATGCGGACCGGCACGGTCTCCTCGAAGACCTCGCCGTTGATCGTCACCGTGATCGTGGTGGTGCTCATTGCTGGATTCCTCTCCCCGCTCCTAGCCCGCCGCTCGCGCGAAGGCCGTGGCCGTGACCTCGGCACCCAGCGAGCGAATCAACTGCTTGCGATAGTCGCTATCGGCCCAGAGATCCTCCTGGGTCTCGATCTCGTCTGCGGCCTTGGCGAGCGCCGCCGCGATGCCGTCTCCATCGCCGGCGGCGACGCCGACCAGCGCCTCCTCGGCAGCGCCCGAGCGCGTGGGCCCGTTCGCGAGCCCGCCGACAGCGACGCGCGCGCTGGTGCAGCGCCCGTCGGCCGCCTCCAACGCGACGCAGACCCCGATCACCGGCAGCGCGTCGGTGACGAGGCCCCACTTCTTGTAGGCGCTGCCGGCGCTCCCCTTGGCCGCCGGGATGGTGATGGCCGTGAGGATCTCGTTCTCCTCCCGCGCCGTCTCCAGCGGGCCGCCGATGAAGTCTTCCGCTGCGAGGGTGCGCGTGCCGCCGTCGGCCGCCGTCAGTTCCAGCTCAGCACCCAACCCGATCACGGTGGGCGGCATGCAGGCGGCGACATAGTTCCAGCAGAGGCTGCCGCCGATGGTGCCCCGGTTGCGCACCTGCCGGTCGCCAACGCGCTGGGCCGCGTCGCGGAGCGCGGCGCAGGCGCCGGTGAGGCGCTCGTCACGGGCGATCTCCGCGTAGCGGGTCATCGGCCCGATGCGGACCCCGTCCGTGCCGACATCGATGCCGGCGAGCCCATCCACCGCCTGGAGGTCGATCAGGCAGCGTGGGCGGACCAGCCGCGCCTTGACCGCCTGCATGAGGCTCTGGCCGCCGGCCACGAAGACCGCGTCGCCTTCGTCGTAGCGGCCGAGTGCGGCGAGCGCGTCCGCGACCGTCGCCGGCCGCACATACTCGTCGATCGGTGCTGGATACATGGTGGCTGCTCCCCCTCGCTCACCGGCGGCGCATTATAGGTGCGGCAGGCGTTGCCATGCACTACCGCAAGTGAGGGCGTGACACGAGTGATGTTGTCGCAGGTGCCGCACGAGTTTGCGGCGTTTCATATGACGACCGTTGCTTCCTCATAATCGTGCCCGGCGGCCTCGATGGCCTCACGGCGATTGAGCTCCAATGCCTCACGCAAGGTTACCCGAAGCGTTTCCAGCAGCTCTTCTCTGGTGCGCCCCTGGCAATTGACACCGGGAATTTCTTCGATCCATCCGATCCACCAGGGACCGGATTGCTTTACGACCGCCGCGAACCCCTCTTGCATTGCGATGCCTCCGCCTCCCGATGCCTTGAGCAAGCGATCCCCGGCACGTGCTCAGCGCACGAAGTTCTTCACGTAGTCGGCGCCGAGGCCGACCTCCTCGTAGTGCTCACGCGCGCGGTCGAGGCGGTGGAAGACATCCTCGGCGCGGACGTCCTGGCCTTCCTCGTCCACATAGTTGACCGAGCCCGAGATCGCGAAGAAGCAGTGCATCTCGGGGCAGTCGTCGTCGACCACGAGGGTGTGCACCTCGCCCGGTGGCTCGTAGATGTAGGTGCCCTGATCGGCGATCCAGTCGTGCTCGAGATAGCGGAAGGCGCCCTTGAGCACGAGGCCATGGACCGGCGCCGGGTGCCGGTGGCGCGAGACGAAGCCGCCGCCCGTGACCTTGACCACCTCGCACCAGCCGCCTTGCACGGTGTTGTACATCAGCGGGCGCAGCCAGACGCCCTCCTTCAGCGGCACCCAGATGCGCTCGTCCTCAGGGTCGGTCGCGAGCACGATATCGGGCGGCGAGAAGGGGTGGGCACTTGGCGCCGAGATGCGGGTGACGGAAGCGGCGGCCTGGCTCATCGGGGCTCTCCCTTGGAGTGGGGGGCCGAGCCTAGACGATCAGTATGCTGAAGCAAGCGGCGCCGGTTGCCGAGCCGCAATGCGTGAGCGCAAGGGGCGCCGGCTAGAACCGCGCGACGCCCCAAAGGGTGTCAACATGCTGCCGCCCCTCGTAGCCGGCAAGCACATGCGTTACGCTCGGAGCAAACAGCGCGCTGGTCAGCCGGCAAGGGCCCGAGCATCCATGCCAACAAGCGAGCCTGGTAAGGTCCCGGCCTCCGTCAATCCGCAGCAGGCGGGCGTGCAGAACCTGAACGACACCGCCTACGCGACGATCAAGGACGAGATCATCTCCTGCGCCCTTCAGCCGGGAGAGGAAATCTCCGAGGGCCTGCTGGTCGCGCGCTACGGCATGAGCAAGGCGCCCATCCGCAGCGCCATGATGCGCCTGCGCCAGGAAGGGCTGATCGTCTCACGCGGCCGGCAGGGCAACGCTGTCTCCCCCGTCACGCTGCGCGACATTCAGGAGATCTTTCAGCTCCGCCTCGTGCTTGACGTCACCGCCGTGAGGCTCGCCGCCGGCAAGGTGGATGCGGTCCGCCTGCGCGCGCTGAACGAGGCCGCGCACGCGACCTATCCGGAAGGCGACAGGGCCGGCCAGGCGGCCTATCTGCGGGCCAACCGCGAGTTCCACCGCTACGTCGCGGAGTGCACCGGCAACCAGCGCCTGGTCACCCTGGTCGTCGGCCTCATGGAGCAGCACGAGCGCATCGTGCACTTGGGGCTCGCCATGCAGCGGCGGGAGCACGAGTTCCACCACTTCCACGACGATCTGGTCGACGCGCTGATCGAGGGTGATGGCGAGCGGGCCGCGGAACTGACCGAGAAAGCGCTGCGCGGCAGCCAGAGGAAGGTGATGGAAGCGCTGACCGACTCTCCGGCGCAGATCGCTCTCGGGCCTGTGGACCTCACGCCTTAGCCCGCATTTCTCACCACTAGCACGGTCTACTGCGCCGACGCGAATATGCATTGCAACTCAATAGCTTGGAAGACCGCACGAGCGTGACCGAGACACCGGATTGAGGAAAATACACACCAAGTAAGCACAAAAAAGGAAACTCCAGACCATTGGAGAGCACATGCGGGAGGAATCTGTTCGGTCACGCCGTGATGGACAGGCATGATGTCATCGGTTGAGAGTTCGCTACCAATCTTTTCGGAGTGGTCGAAGCCAGATGTCTCTCTTCGGCTGGAAGAGCAGCCGCCCGCTGGCTCGCACGCCGGGCGATGTCGGCCCGCGCAAGCGCCGTCCGGTCCTAGCCGAATGTCTTCGTCAGGTCGCGGACAACAACTTCTGCCGGGGACCGCCGCCCGTGCTGTTGCGCGGCATTGTGGGAGGCACGACTTGCGGTGGCATGACCGTATCTTGAATCTTGACGATTGAATGACGCGCGTCCGCCCGGCTCAGCGCGGTCGGCGATGACACCTTCACGTCAATACGTTGAAATAGCGAGAGAAACGCAGTTCAAGGCCACCGAGCCTCTTCGTGGTCCGGACTCTTGCCCGGCCTGGCCGGATTTCCCCGAGGTGTGGCGTGGGGTCCCAGTTGACGGACAGTTGGGTGGAACCGAATCGACCAGGGCGTCGAGTCCGCAAGGCCGGCGGCCCGTGGCCGAAGGATAGGCCCCAGCGCCTATTGCCGTGCCGTGGTGCCGCCGTCGATGGTCAGCACGGTGCCGTTGCAGTAGGTCGCTTCGTCGGAGCCGAGATAGAGGCAGCCGTAGGCCATCTCCTCGGGCGTGCCGGGGCGCAGCATCGGCGTGAGGCGGTCCGCCATGTCCGGATCGTCGAAGAGGTTGAGGACGGGCGCCACCATCGGCGTGTCGATGAAGCCCGGTGCGACGCAATTGGCCCGGATATTGTCCTTGGCATAGGTCACGCAGAGCGACCGCGTCAGGTTGATCGCCGCCCCTTTCGCCGCCGTGTAGGTGTGCGCGACGGGAAGGCCCTGGAAGCCCGAGATGCTGGCCACGTTGACGATCGCGCCCCCGCCCTGCTTCTGCATGATGGGGATCACGCCGCGGCAGAGGAAGAAATAGGAATCGAGGTTGATCCCCATCACCTCCTGCCACTTCTCGGGCGTGGTGTTGACCACGTCGCCCATGGAGTCCGGGCTCTTCTCCAGCCAGCTGTAGCCGACGCTCGCGCAGTTCACGAGGATGTCGATGCGCCCGTAGGCATCCATGGTGGCCTGGATCAGGGCCTCCGCGCGTTCCGGTTGGGCCAGATCGTGGGCCTCCACGAAGCCGTCGCCGCCCGCTTCCTTCGTGAGCCGCAGCGTCTCGTCCAGGTTCGCCTGGGTGCGCGAGCAGCCGACGACCTTGGCGCCCTCGCGCCCGAAGAGGACCATGCAGGCGCGCCCGACGCCCGTGCCGGCGCCCGAGATCAGCGCGATCTTGCCGTCAACCCGTCCTGTCATGAGTCCTCTCCCATCAGTCCCGCTGGGGGCGCAGCAGCACCTTGCACTCTTCGGTCGGCGTCCTGAGCTTCTCGAAGCGCGCGGCGAGATCGTCGAAGCCGATCACATGGGTGATGAGCGGCGCCGGGTCGATCCGCCCGCTCGCGAGCAGCTCGAGCACCACCTCGAAGTCCCGCGGCTTGTAGCCGAGCGCCCACTGCAGGCACACCTCCTTCGCCAGCGCGGCGAGCGGGATGAAGCTCTCCTCGTTGGTGCAGACGCCGCAGACCATGACTTTGCCCTGGTGCTTCACCAGGTCGATGCAGAGCCCCAGCATGCCGGGGACGCCCACGCACTCGATCACGAGGTCGGGCGGACCGCCGGCGATCGCCGCATACTGCTCGGCCACGTCGCCCGCGTTGGGATCGATGACCGCGGTCGCGCCCATCGCGAGCGCGCGCTCACGGCGGTTCGCGGCGAACTCGCTCACCACGACGTGGCGGGCGCCGGAGAAGCGGGTGAAGGTCGTGCACGAGAGGCCGATGGGGCCGGCACCGATCACCAGTACATTGGTGCCGGGCCGCATGCCGGCTTTGTCGATCACGTGATGGCCGACCGAGAGCGGCTCCGCCGTCGCACCCTCGCGGAAGCCGAGGCCCTGCGGCAGCCTGAGCGCGTTGCCGGCATCGACGCGGATGTACTCGGCATAAGCCCCCGGCGCACCGAAGCCGGTGATGATGTTGTTGGGGCAGTGGATGCCCATGCCGAGCTTGCACTGGCGCCCGCACTCCGCACAGGCGTTGACCGGCACGGCTGTCACGTGGTCGCCGACCTTCCAGTCCCCGCCCACTTCCGCACCCGTCTCCACGACGGTTCCGGTAAACTCATGGCCCAGGATCTGGCCGTCCGGCACCACCAGCGCGCCCGCCTCGGTCGCGTGCAGGTCGGAGCCGCAGATGCCGCAGAACTCGACCTTGATCAGGAGGTCGCCGGGGCGGACGGACGGCTCATCCACCTGCTCGATCGATAGCGGATTGCCGACGCCCTTGAACACCGCTGCTTCCATGCCTCTCCCTCCTCGATCCGGTCGAGCGCGCACGCTGCCCCGGCTCAGCTCTCGTCGTAGCGATACCAGCCTTTGCCTGTGCTCCGCCCATTGTAGCCCGCCTTTACCATTTGCTTCAGCAGGGGGCGGGGCATGAAGCGCGGCCCGTAGGCCTCGTGCAGGATCTCCTGCACGTCAAGGCTGAGGTTGTTGGTCACTGCGTCCATAAGCCGAAAGGGTCCGACCGGGAGTCCCATGCCGAGCTTGCAGGCGGTGTCGATATCTTCCGGCGTCGCCACCCCTTCCTCCACCAAGCGAATCGCCTCGATCCAGAAGATGTGGATCAGCCGATTGACCGCGAAGCCGACGACATCCTTGATCGGCACCGGCGTCTTGCCCGCCTCCTCGCAGACGGCGGTCACGGCGGCGACGGTCTCGTCCGCCGTCTCCAGCCCCGGAATCACCTCGACAAGCTTCATGCGCGAGACCGGAGAGAAGAAGTGGGTGCCGAGGAAGAAGGGCCTGCGCGCCTCCTCCAGGTAGGAGGCGAGCACGCTGATCGAGATGCTCGACGTGTTGCTCGCGATCAGGCATTTCGGCGCCAGAGCCTCGCCAAGCGCCCGATAGACGCCGGCCTTCACCTCCTCGTTCTCGAACACGGCCTCGATCACCATGTCGCAGGAGGCGAAGTCGCCGAGATCGAGGGTGGTGCGCAGGTTGGCCAGCGCGCGGGCCTTATCGTCCGCGCTGTACAGGCCGCGCGCGACGCCCTTGTCGAGCACGCCGTCGAGCTTGGCCGCTGCCTTGTCGAGAAGCGCCCGATCGCGGTCGCTCAGCAGCACCGACTTGCCGGCGAGCGCCATCACGAGCGCGATCTCCGAGCCCATCATGCCGGCGCCGACCACGCCGATGGTGTTCACGGTCATGTGTCGAATCCCCTCACGCGGTCCAGCGCCAGCGCACGCCGCGCCCGATCAGTATGCCGGGCGCCGCCAGCGGGATGGTCTTGAGCGACTCGCCGGGAGGGCGGCAGTCTATCGACGGAAGGGCCTCCGTCAAGCAGCGCAGTCGATACTATTGCGTGGTAGCATCAAACACTTATGGGCGGCTTGTCCGAAGGTGCAGCGTAGAGTGAGGGCGTCATGTCGATCCTGATTACCGGCGGGACCAAGGGCATCGGACGCGCCATCGCGCTCGCCTTCGCCGAACCGGGCGTGGACGTGTTTCTCAACTATGCGGGCGACGACGATGCGGCGGGCGAGGCCCGGTCCCTGGTCGAATCGGCGGGCGCGCGCTGTCATGTAATCAAGCGGGATGTCGGCACGCCGGAGGGGGCCCGTGCCGTGCTCGCCGCGGTGGCAGAGCGGACGGACACGCTCGACCAGCTCGTGCACTGCGCCGTCCGAGCCATTCCCAAGCCTGCGCTCGACTGCGACGCGGACGACTTCACCGCCGCCGTCAACCTCAACGGCACGGCGCTGCTCTACCTCGTGCAGGCGGCCGATCCGCTGCTCGTGCGCGGCAGCACCGTTTTCTTCCTCACAAGCCGGGGCGGACGCACCGTGGTGCCCAACTACGCCGCCATCGGCGTCGCCAAAGCACTTGCGGAATCGCTGGTGCGCTATCTCGCAAGCGAGCTCGCGCCGCGCGGCATCCGCATCAACTGCGTCGCGCCGGGCGTGGTCCATACCGATGCGGTGCGGGCGCTGTTCGGCGATCGGGCGGACGAGATCGTGAAGCACGCCGCCGAGACCAACCCGAGCGGGCGCGGCGTACAGGACGAGGACTACACCAGCGTGATTCGCTTCCTCGCGCGCCCGGAGGCCGCGTTCGTCCAGGGACAGACCATCTTCGTCAACGGCGGCCACTACCTGGCAGCGTAGGCGGCGCCCTCAACCCAAGCGCTCGATGAGCGTCGCGTTGGCCATGCCGCCGCTCTCGCACATGGTCTGAAGACCGAGCCGTCCGCCGGTCTCTTCCAGGCTACCGATCAGGTTGGCCGTAAGCCGCCCGCCCGAGGCGCCGACGGGATGACCCAGGGCGATCGCGCCGCCGTTGACGTTGACGCGGTCGAGAGCGGCTCCCAACGATTCCGTCCAGGCCAGGACGACGGAGGCGAAGGCCTCGTTGACCTCGAAGCAGTCGATATCGTCGAGGGTCCGGCCGCTCCGCGCCAGCAGCTTTTCCGTCGCCGGGATGATCCCGGTCAGCATGAGCACGGGATCGTCTCCGCAGACCGCGAAGTGGGTGATGGCAGCGCGCGGCGTCAGGTCCAGCCGCTCAGCCGCCGCTTCCGATGCGATCAACATCGCCGATGCGCCGTCGGAGACCTGGCTCGAATTGCCCGCCGTCACCACCCAACCGATTCCGGGAAAGCGCTCGGCCGTGTCGGCATCCACGAACGCCGGCTCCAGCGCGGCAAGCCTCTCGGCGCTCGTGTTGCGGCGGATGCCCTCGTCCGTCGAGGTCCCGTCGATGGGCACGATATCGCGGGCGAACAGCCCGCGATCCTCGGCCGCCGCCGCGTGCCGGTGCGAGCGTAGCGCATAGGCGTCGAGGTCGGCGCGCGCGAGCCCCCAGCGGGCCGCGATCAGCTCGGCGGAGATGCCCTGGTGCACCAGGCCGTCGGCGTAGCGCCGGCGTAGCATCGGCCCCAGATGGTCCTTGCCGCGCCGGTTGCTGCCCATCGGCACACGACTCATCATCTCGACCCCGCAGGCGACGGCGAGATCGTAGGCGCCCGCCATCACGCCTTGGGCCGCAAAGTCCATGGCCTGCTGGGCCGAGCCGCACTTCCGGTCGATGGTGACGGCGGGAACGCCCTCGGGGAAGCCCGCGGCGAGCCAGGCCTGGCGGCCGACGTTGGCGGCCTGCTCGCCGACTTGAATGACGCAACCCGCAATCACGTCGTCGACCGCGCCGGGGTCGATGCCCGTGCGCGTGACCAGGCCCTCAAGCGTCTTCGCGAGCAGGTCCACCGGGTGAACCGCGCTCAGCGCGCCCCCTTCGCGCCCCTTGGCGAAGGGGGTGCGGACGACATCGACGATACAGGCGCGGCGCACGTCAGCCCGCCCGTCGCAGCGAGACCGAGAGCGTCGCGGTCTGCACCTCGACATACTTCGAGGTCGACAGCATCATGAGTTTGCGCACGTGCTCGAGCTCCGGCGTGGACAGGATCGGGAAGTCCCGCTTCACCGGGCCAGCGGCCCGCATCCTTTCGAGGTCTGCCGCCGGCACCAGAGCGCGCAGGATCAGCTCGTCGTCATCGTCGGTGCCGTGGCGCCTGCGCAGTTCGGCAACCGTGGGCTGCTCCGGCGGCTCGGCCAGCACTTCCCTGGCACGCGGTGCGGCCATGATCCGGTCCAGCACGTCTTCGTCGATGGGCGCTACCGGCTCACCGTAGTGCCCGCCGGCATACTGGATCACCTCGTCGGGAATCACGGCGTAGCGCTCGCCGCTTACGATGTTGAGCACAGCGAGGGTGCCGACGAGCTGGGAGAAGGGCGTCGCCATACCGGGGTAGCCGAGCTCGCGGCGCACGCGGCCGGTCTCCTCCAGCACGTCGTCGAGCCGGTCCGCCATCTCGTGCTGGACGAGCTGCGCCTTGAGCGTGCCCATCATCCCGCCCGGCACCTGATGCCGCACCGAGAAGAGATCGTATTCCTGGGGCACGCCGATAGAGAAACCCGCAGCTCCGGCCACGCGCTCGAAGTGCTCGGCGATCTCGGGTAGCAGCGAGCAGTCGATGTTGTGGGTGTGGCCAAGGTGTTCGACGTTCCGCGTCATCACCTCGACCGAGGGGACCGACGGGCCGTTCGCCATCGGCCCGCAGGCGGTGTGCAGAATGTGGATGCCGAGCTCGATTGCCTCAACGTAGGCGCGGCCGGAGGCGCCCAGCAGATTATTCGAGTGGAACTCGATGGGCTTGCCGCGCGCCTTCGCCATAATGGCCGGCACCAGCGTGTGCATGCGGTCGGGCTCCAGCACACCGCCAGTGTCGTAAAGCAGGATGGTGTCGATATCCGGCGAGGCTGAGAGCTTGTCTGCCTTGTCGGCGTAGTAGTCGTCGGTATGCACGGGGCTCAGCGTGAACATGATGGCGCCTGCCACCTCCGCGCCGAACTCCTTGGCCACCTTGGCGAGGCGGTGGGTCTTGTCGATGTTGAAGAGCACGTCGTAAATCCAGAAGCTGCGGCAGCCGTGCACGCAGAGCTGCCGCATCCAGACGTCCATAAGCGCATCGGGCGTTACGCCAAAGGTGACGCTCGCGTTGCTGCGCATGCCGCCGCGAATCGTGCTGTTGGGCATGGCGTCGACCAAGAGGTCGAGGCCCTCCCACGGGTTCTCGCGGCAATGGCGGATCAGCACCTCGAAGAGGCTGGAGCCGGTGAGGTCCACCACGCGGTAGCCGACCCGGTCGATCACCGGGGCAATGGGGAGCGCCATGCCGGCCTGCATGCGCATGCCCCACAGGCTCTGCTGCCCGTCCCGCATGGTCTCGTCGAGGAATTCGATGTGCGCCATCGGTGCTCCGCTCAGTGCGTCAGCGAGGGCATGAAGACATCCTCCAGCCAGCGCGTGTTGAGCCTGTTGGCCACGAAATCAGGGTGCCGCACCAGGCGCGCCTGGAAGGCAAGGTTCGTGTCGATCCCGTCGATCCTAAATTTCTCCAACGCACCGCCCATGCGGGTCACCGCCTCGGCGCGATCGTCGGCGCGCACGATCAGCTTGGCGATCATGCTGTCGTAGAAAGGGGGAACGAAGGCGCCGGCGCGGCAATGGCTGTCGATACGGATGCCCTGGCCCTTCGGCGCGCACCAGGCGGCGATCAGGCCGGGCGATGGCGCAAAGTCCCGCTCCGGCGCCTCGGCGTTGATCCGGCATTCGATGGCGTGGCCGCTCAGCGCGATGTCCTCCTGCGCGACGCTGAGCCCGCCGCCGCTTGCGATGCGCAGCTGCTCCTCGATCAGGTCGATGCCGGTGACTTCCTCTGTCACCGGATGCTCCACCTGAATACGCACGTTGGCTTCGATGAAGTAGGCCTCGCCGCGCGCCACGTCGTAGAGGAACTCGACCGTGCCCGCGCTCCGGTAGTCGAGATGGCGCGCGAGCCGGCAGGCGGCGTCGTGAATCTGCGTTCGCGCCTCGGCCGGCAGCGCGGCCGCCGGCGCTTCCTCCACCATCTTCTGAAAACGCCGTTGCACGGAGCAATCCCGCTCGCCGAAGTGGACGACCGCGCCGGCGCCGTCCCCCATGATCTGGACCTCGACGTGGCGCGCGTCCTCGACGAAGCGTTCGACGAAGAGCGCCCCGTCGCCGAAGGCAGCCTCGGCCTCCGCCGATGAGCGCTCGAAGCCGTCGTCGATGTCCGCCTCCGTCCGCGCAACGAACATGCCCCGCCCGCCGCCGCCGGCGCTGGCCTTCATCAGCACCGGATAGCCGGCCTGCGCGGCGAACCTGCGGGCGTCTGCCGCCGAGCGGATTTCACCCGAGCCGGCAACGATGGGCACGCCCGCCTCGGCAGCGATGGCGCGGGCGGTGAGCTTGTCGCCGAGCCGCTCGATGGTCTCGGCCCGCGGTCCCACAAACGCGATCTCCTCCCGCTCGCTCAGCCCGGCAAGCGCCGCCGATTCGGAGAGGAAGCCGTAGCCCGGATGCAATGCATCGCACCCGGTCGCCTTCGCCGCGTGCACCACCAAATTGGCATTGAGATAGCTGTCCCGTGCCGGCGCCGGACCCAGCACGACCGCTCGGTCCGCGAGCTCCGCCGCCAAGCCCTCGCGGTCCGCGTCGGAGACGCCGACGACGCTCTCAAGGCCGAGCGCGCGGCATGCGCGAACGATGCGCACGGCGATCTCGCCCCTGTTGGCGACGAAGACCCGCGAGAGGGCCATCACGCAGGCTCGGCCGTCTCTGCCTCCGGCTCGACCAGAAACAGCGGCGCGCCGAACTCCACCATCTCACCGTCCTCGACGCAGGCCTTGGCGATCCGGCCGCTGATCCCGGCCCGCACCGGCGTGAACAGCTTCATCACCTCGATCAGGCATACTTCGGTCGCTTCGCCGATCTGCTGGCCGACCTCCACGTAGGGCGCGACTCCCGGTTTCGGCGCGCGGTAGAAGGTGCCGAGATTAGGCGCCGTGATCGGGACAAGCCCGTCGGCTGGCACCTCCTCGGGCGCCGGCACCGGCTGGGCTTGCTCCGCCGAAGCTCCTGCAGCCTCCGCCGCCAAGTCGATCGGGGCCGCATCAGCGTCCTTCGACAGCACCAGCTTCAAGCCGTCGGTCTCGAGCCGGAGCTCGTGCCAGTCCGAGCGCTCGAAGAGGCGGACCAGCGCCTCGACCTCCTTGCGGTCGATGCTCATGCGGGCGGCTCCGCGCGCGCAGCGCCACAGGCCGCGAGCAGTGCCGGCAGGGCGTGGCGGACGACGATGAAGTCGAGACCGGCGGCAACAGCGGCCGCGACGCCCGCATCACTGGCAAGTGCGCCCCCGCTGGCACCCGATACCCCCCGTAACAGCCCCAGCAACCTCTCGGTGTCTTCGCCGCCGGGCAGGCGGTCGAGTTCGAGCGCATCGCTGGGCGCTGCCTCATCTGCGCGGTAGACCGCGAGCGGCGCGGCCGCGCGAGCCCAGTCCGTGATCTGACACAGGTGCGGATCGTCCGTCTCCGCGGGTGCGCTCACCGGCAATGCGCCGTCGAACACTTGTCCCGCCTTGCCATCCACCGTCACCTCCCTGCCTGCGAGGGCATCGCTCGCGCGGGCGCCGCAGCCGACGACGCAGGGGACGCCGAGGGAGCGGCTGACCACGGCGGCATGGGAGGTCGCACCCCCGGTCGCCGTCACGACCGCGCGGGCGACGACTATGCCGTGCACATCCTCCGGGCTGGTCGTCGGCCGCACCAGCACCACGTCCTCGCCGGCTGCACCGCGAGCCTCGGCTGTATCGGCGTCCAGCACGACCTCACCGATGCCGACGCCGGGGCTCGCGCCCTCTCCCTCCGCGAGAAGGGGGGCGGTCTCGGCGGCGCCATCGGCGAGACGAGGCATGAGCAGCGTGCGGACCTGGCTCGCACTGACGCGGGCGAGAGCTTCGTCGGTGGAGATCGTTCCCTCGTTCACCAGATCGACCGCGATGCGGACGGCCGCGGCGGGAGCCCGCGCGGCGGCACGGGTCTGCAACAGGTAGAGCGCGCCTTCTTGTACCGAGAACTCGATGTCCTGCACATCCCGGTTCAGCGCTTCGAGCCGTCGGGCGGCGTCGATCAGCGCGTCGTGCGCGTCCGGCAGGGTCGATGCCAGCGCATCCAGTCCCTGCGGCGTCCGCTGGCCGGAGACCACGTCCTCCCCCTGGGCACGGGCAAGGTATTCGCCGTATGGCTCGGGCGCCCCGCAGAGCGGATTGCGGCTGAAGAGGACGCCGGTCCCGCTGTTCTCGCCGAGGTTGCCGAACACCATGGCCTGTATCGTCACCGCAGTCCCCCCGTCGTCCGGGAGCCCGTGATGCCGGCGATAACGTTTCGCGCGCCGCCCGTTCCACGAGTCGAACACGGCACGGACCGCGCCCAGAAGCTGATCGCGCGGGTCCGTCGGCACGCTTCCCGCAGCCCCCGCCTCCGCTACCGCCGCCCGCCATGTCTCCACGCTCCCCTCGGGAGGCAGACCGTCGATCCCCGCCTTGAGCACGATGCGCGAATACATCTCGTGGAAGCGCCGATGCGTGTCACGGGCAAAGGCGGTGTCGCCGCTCTCCCGCGCTAGAGCCGCCTCGATCTCTTCGCTCATTCCCAGGTTGAGCACCGTGTCCAGCATGCCCGGCATGCTGACGGCGGCGCCGGAGCGGACGGCCAGCAGCAGCGGGCGCTCGAGCACGCCGAAGCGACGCCCGGTCTCGGCCTCAAGCATGGTGATGCCGGCGTAAAGCTCGTCGAGGAGGCCGTCCGGCAACTGGCCCTCGGCGAGGTAGGCGCGGCAGGCCTCGGTGGTCGCCACAAAGGCAGGCGGCACCGGCAGGCCCGCGTGGCGCATGACGGCGACACCCCACGCCTTGCCGCCGATGAGCGCGCGGTCGGGCAGCGCGGCGCCATCGAGGGGAAGGACCCAGCGGCCGAGGTCAGCCATGCCTACTCCTGCCGCGTGCGGCCGAGGATCCGCAGCAGATCCTCGTGAAGCTCGAACCACACGGTGTGATAGGATTCGATCTTAGCGCCACTGATCCACTCGATAGCGCCGGCCTCGGCCCTCTCCAGCGCGGCCTCGAGCTTCTCGGCGTAAATTGCGAGGCGCGGCAAACCAGCGGTGAGCTGCCGGAGGATCGCCTCGGCCCGCTCGTGCAGGGCGCCGAGGCGATCGATCAGTCTGTCGTCGTAGTCCTTGTTGGAGTGATCGTTTAGCACGCTCTCGCCATCGATTTCGATGGTCTGCCACGCGGTCATCAGTGCCTTGAGCTCTCGATTGATCGCCTCGAAGCGCTCGTGGGCAGCGGCGAAGGCTGCATCGGTCCGTTGCGCGGCGAACAGCCTGGAATAGGCCCCGTCGAGCGCCACACGGGCGACGGGTGTGAGCGAATATGCCTCGCCCGCGCACGCTGCACGGCCCTTCGTCACTGCATCCTCCAGCATGGCGCGCACCTCGTCTTCGGCGAGTCCAAGCGCGGCGGCGACCGCCGCGGCGTCCGCGTGCTTCTTGATCGCGAGGCCGTGCAGGACGAGATAGGCGTCGGTCATTGCTCAGGCACTCTGCCGCTCAGGCGTTGCGTCGGCGGAGGCGATAACGCGGTCGCGCACCGCGCGACGCAGGAGCTTGCCGGCCCCGCTCTTGGGCAGCGCGTTCCAGATCTCGACGCTCTTCGGGCACTTGTAGCCGGCGAGTCTCTCGCGGCAGAACTGCCGCACCGTCTCCGGGTCCAGGCCGGGCCGTCCGGCGACCACGGCGTGGACGCGGTCGCCCCATTTTTCGTCCGGCAAGCCTACGACCGCAGCCTCGACGACGCCTTCGTGGGCCAGCAGCACATCCTCGATCTCGCGGGGATAGACGTTGTAGCCGCCGCTGATGAGCATGTCGTTCTTGCGATCAAGTATGTAGACGAAGCCGTCCTGGTCCATGCGACCGATGTCGCCGGTATGGAGCCAACCGTTGCGGAAAGCCTTGGCGGTCTCTTCCGGGCGGTTCCAGTAACGGGCCATGAGCTGGGTGCCGCGGCAGACGATCTCGCCCTGCTCGCCGGCGGGCACCGGCCTGTCGTCATCGTCGAAGATTGCCACGTCGACGGTGGTATAGGGCCGCCCGCACGAGCCCACGCGGTCGTGGTCTTCCGGCCGGAGGAAGGTGATCACCATGGGGGATTCCGCCTGGCCGTAAGTCTGGGCGAAGACCGGTCCAAAACGAGCCATGGCACGCTCCAAGAGGCTCGGCGCGATCGGCGAGGCGCCGTAGCAGATGCGCTTGAAGCCGAGGTCGGCGGTCTCCAGCGCGGGCTCCTCCATGATCATGGCCAGCATGGTCGGCACCAGAAACGTGTGGGTCGCGCGCGCCTGCGCCGCCATGGCGATGAGGCCGGCGGCGTTGAAGTGCGGCATGATTAGCTGGTGCACGCCCCGCACCAGGGAGGGCAGGAAGAAGGCGCCTGATGCGTGCGCGATGGGAGCGGCGTGGAGGAAGCGGTCGCCCGGTGCGAGATCAGGCACCAGGTCCATGAGAAAGGCCGCGAGCTCCGCGGTCTCGCCCAGCGTGGTCAGCGTGACCGCCTTGGGCGCGCCGGTGGTTCCGCCGGTAAAGCCCAGGCGAAAGGGGGCCTCAAGGTCGCGGTCCACGCGGCAGGCACCGGCCGGCCCGTCGTCGATGAGACGGCGCAACGCATGGGTGCCGTAGACCATCGGCGCGCCGAAGCCCTCGGCGCCGTCGACATCGTCGTGGATGAGGCCGCGCGCACCGCTGTCGCCGAGCTTGTAGCGGTGATCCGCCGCTGTCTCGCGGACGTTGAGCGAGACCCGCACGAGGTCCGACTTGGCGAGGGCGTAGTATGCGATCAGGCAATCGATCCCGTTGGGCAGCAGCACGCCGACGCGGTCACCCGGCTCGAAGCCTTGCGCCAGCAGCGCGTTGCCGAGCCGGTCCGTCGCCGCATCGAACTCGCGGAAGCTCAGCGTGCGTGTGCCCTCTGTCAGCGCCGGCGCCTGGCCGAACATCTGCGCTGCGCGCCGGATGTACTCACCGATCTGCATGAGGTCAGGTCGTCCGGATGCGTGGGGAGAGGCGCGCGCGCCTAGTCGCGGGGGAGCGCCGCCAGCTCCGCAGCGCCGAGCGAGGCCCCGCGACCCTGGAGCTTCCGCGCTCGCTCCTGCTCGTGCCGGTACATCTCGTCCGCCCGCGCTGTGTCGTGGTTGTACTTGAGCCAGGTCTCGTCCAGGAAACGATACCGGCCGGATTGGGGTGTGAAGGCGCGAACCCGCGCGTTGTACTCCTCCAGCGTCAACACGCCCTGGCTGGTGCAGTAGCGGTCGGCCTTGGCCGGAAGCGTGGTGGCACCTGGATAGACCGGGCCGCAGGTGGGCACGTAATCCTCGCCGTCCAGGACCGCGTAGGGGATCGGTGTGTACATGCGGGTTGGGCCATTGCCATGCTGCATCATGCTGTAGGAGGACAGACGATGGCTGGGCAGCGTCAGCAGCCCGACCAGCTCGCCCAGGCAGTCGCGGCTGAACTCGTCGTTGAGCAGGGGGCGGAAGCGCTCGGCGCGCTCGTCGATCAGCATCCAGTCCTCTTGGGCGTAGACGCCCGCGACGTGGGCGAGGTCCTTGCAGATGCCGAAATAGGTGAGCGCGCCCGCGTCGAGCATCTGGTCGCGGCTCCAGCCCGCGATGCGCTTCCAGAGCCGCGCCGTCGCCTCCTTGAAGAGCCCGTCCAGCGTGCGGAAGGTCTCGGTCAGGGCCTCACGACTCTCCATTCCCACCGGAATGTGCCCGTCGGTGAGCGGGTCGGAGGTGTAGAGGCCGACGCCGACGATGTTTTCGGCCCGGAACTCGGGCTCGGATTCGAAGCTTCCCCAGTCGTCGACCAAGTAGAAGTGGCAGTCCTTCACCAGCATCGGGACGGTGAGATTGTTGTAGGGGATGTCGGCCGCCACGTCGTCGAGCCAGGGAAAGTCGCCTTCGCCGAGGTCCATGAATTCGCGGACGATCATCTCGTTGCCGTCGGCCAGCTTGTAGGGCCCGGTATTGAGCAGGCTGATGCGGCTCTCGCAGCTCACGAGAAATCCGTATTGCGCCGCAGAAGCCATGAACTGCGTCGCCGCGCTGTGCAGCGGATCGCCTGCCTCGCAGCCGTAGGCGTCGGACTCAAACACCTGAAGCCTGCGCTCAGGCAGGACCTGGCAGCGGTGGCCGAACTCCTTGTTGGTGATGTGGCCGTCGTTGCGGTGCCAGGAAAGCTGCAGGCGCTTCCAGAAATCCATCAGGTAGACGACGTCCTCGGCAGCGTCCTGCGGGCGCAGCAGGCCCATGTTGATGAGCCACTCGCGGCCGAGCAGGTAGAAGCCCGGCATCCCCCAGCCCATGGCGCTCTTGCCGGGCGGGCGCCCTGCTCGGGCGCGGTCGCCGATCTCTTCCGCCGTCATCACGCTCTCCACTTTCCGCAAGAGCGAGGGATAGCGGTAGAACGCGTTGAGGTACGAGAGCAGCATGTAGGGCGGCACCGGGAAGAGCTTCGATTCCTGCACGGTGCGCGTGACGCAGAGCCAGTAGGTCTCGTCCGTGAAGGTTTGCAGGAGGTTGTTGGTTTCCAGCAGCTGGGCGTAGGAGAGGCGAGGCGCGCCGACCATCACGAAGCCTCCCGGACCAGCTTCCAGATGTTGGCGGTCATCTCCTCGCCCTTCTGGTAGGCCTCAGCCGTCTTGGCCGCCGCCGCCGTTTCCATCTCCACCCGCTGGCCCTCTTTGATCCCGGTGATCTTGGCGTTCATGAAGCAGGGAATGCCGTATTCCCGCGACAAGATGCCGAGATGGGAGCGCACGGTACCGCCCATGCAGATGATGCCGGTGAATTGCTCCAGGATCGGCGCCGTCAGTGTGCCGCCGGAGTCGTCGATGATGGCGATGGTCTCCGGCGGCACGCCGTCGCCGAGGTAGTGCATGACCTGGCTGCTGGAACGGACGTAGCGCGCGGTGCCCACGGTATTCTCGGAGACGCGCATCACGTTGTCACCGACGCCGCAGAGCGCGCGGCCCTCCGCATCGGCTTCGCCGGAGGGCGCGTCCGGATGCTCCATGGTCCAGTCAGGGTCGTCGCCCAGGATGCCTTCGGCGGGCTTGTAGGCCTCGGGCCGCTCGTTCACCGAGATCACGGCCGAGAAGTCGTAGCGGTGCCCGGCGTCGAGCAGTTTCCTCTCGATTTCCTCGAAATCGGCCGCGGTGATGAGATCGTAGGACTTGTCGAAGACGAAGCTGTTCCAGTCGACCCCGCTCTCGTCGAGGCGGCGCCTTACCAGGTCTTTGATCGCGCTGTGGAAGGCCTCGACGGTGGGCGAGTGTGCCTGGTCGCCGTACTTGTCCGTGTCCACGTAAAGCTTGGCCACACTTTCCCCCAGGGCAGGCTCGCCGGAACGGAGGCGCCAACATGCGGATTGGCCTCTCGGCTGTCAATCTGGCTATCGATCTTGCACCCGACGGACGCCCCGAAGAGACTGCGGCCCCTGACACGAGCGCCCAAAGGACCCCCGCCATGGCAGCGGAGAGCGATCTCTCCCACCACCGCATCCTCGTCACCAACGACGACGGCATCCACGCCAGGGGACTCAAGATACTCGAGGCGACCGCGCGAAGCCTGACGGACGACGTCTGGGTCGTCGCCCCGGATCACGAGCGGAGCGGCGCCGGCCATTCCATTTCGATGCACACGCCGATCCGCCTGCGCCAGATCGGGGAGAAGCGCTATGCGGTGCACGGCACGCCCACCGACTGCGCGCTGATGGCGATCCACGAACTGATGACCGAAAGCCCGCCCACGGTCCTGCTCTCCGGCGTCAATCGCGGCGCGAACCTCGCGGAGGATATGACCTATTCGGGCACCATCGCCGCGGCGATGGAGGGAACTCTGCTCGGCATCCCCTCGATCGCGCTCAGCCAAGTGTTCACCATGGGGGGCGAAGCGCTCTGGGCCACGGCGGAAGCCTTCGCGCCTGACGTGATCGAGACCCTCGTGCGCCTGCCGGACTGGCCCTCGGGCACGCTGGTCAACGTCAACTTCCCGGATGCGCCACCGGAAGCGGTGAGCGGTGTCCATATCACGACGCAGGGGCAGCGTCCGCCGGGCTCCTTCACCATCGACGGGCGGATCGACACGCGCCACGTGCCCTATTTCTGGGTCGAGATCAGCTACAAGGACGGGGGCAAACACCCCGGGACCGATCTCCATGCGATCCACGAGAACGCCATATCGGTGACTCCGATCCAACTGGACATGACCAATCACGGGTGGCGCGGTCCCCTGACCGAGGCGTTCGGCTTGTGACCGGAGCGTCGTTTGACACCATTTGGGGCGCTCACCATACTCCGGAACCGAATTTGAGCGGTTTATCGTGGCGCGCACAGCGCGGAACTTAGGGAGAGGGAGATGGCATCATCCTTTGGCGTAATTCGGGCAGGGCTGCTGGGTGCGGCGCTCTGTGCGGGGCTCGTGGCCGGCCCGCAACTGGCCAAGGCGGAAGACACCTTCAAGTTTGGCGGCGTCTTCACGCTGTCGGGTCCGGCTTCGTTCCTGGGGCTCTTCGAGGAAGCAGCCGTGAGGCTCGCCGTCGAGCAGTTCATGAAGGGCGACTGCATCGTCGAAGCCGTACCACCGCAGCCGTGCGAGGGCGGCGGCCTCAAGATCGGCGACAAGGTCATCCCCATCGAGTGGACGGCCTATGACGACGTCTCCGAAGACAAGAAGTCGATCGACGCCGTCATCCGCCTGGTCGAGCAGGACGAAGCCCGCGCCATCTGGGGCCCCCGGATGAATTCGGCGCTGCTGTCGGCCGCGTCGATCCTCGATCCGCAAGGGATCATCAGCATCTGCGCGATCTGCTCGAGCCCGGCGATGACCGTAGGCCGCAAGTACGGCCACGACATCACCGACACCGGCGTGATCGAGAAGCACGCCATGGGCGAGTTCATTCACGAATCGCCCGAGAGGCTGGCGGAGCACGGTATCGATCCCGCCCTCTTCGATGGGCGCAAGAAGCTCGGCTTCATCGGCCGCAACGAGCTCTACACCGTGCACGGCTCCATCGGCTGGCAGGAAGCGGTGGAGAAGGGCGGCGGCCGGTACGAGTACCAGCACGACTGGGCGGTGCTCTATCCCTTCGGCACCACGGACTTCGCGCCCCACGTCGCCAAGCTCGCGGAACAGGACCCCGACATCGTCCTGATGGACGCCTACATCTTCCCCGACATGCTGGCGATCATGAATGAGATGAAGAAGCAGGGGCTCAACTACGAGACCGGCGAGATCATCCTGCTGGGCAACGACGTGCTGATGCTCCAGATCTTCGTCGACGTGGCCAAGGATCAAGGCATCAACATGTCGTCAGGTTACGTCTGGGGCTGGCAAGAGCACAACCCGGCGCAGGACGAAGCCACGCTAGCGCGCGTCGAGAAATACGTGCCGATCTACAACGCGAAGTACGGCGAGACTGAGGTCGGGAACTCGAGCCCGTTCGATCGCGGCGCCTACGACGCCGCCATCTGGTTCCTCTACGGCGTGCAGGCCTCGGGCGACCACACCGACAACGACAAGATCGTGGAAGCCTGGCGCAACCTGAAGATCAACGGCCTGCGCGGTCCGACAAACGAGTTCTTCACCCGGCCCGATACCGGCGAGAAAACCGGCCAGCTCTTCGCGACCGAGTACATCATCGGCGTCGCAGACGAGAAGGTCTGGTACACCGGCATCAGTTATCGCGACGAGCTCTTCTACGGGCCGTACGTGTACGGCGACAAGTTGCCGAAATAACTCCGCCGCGGGGACGGTTTAGGCCGGATTCCGCAGGTTGAGCAGACGCTGGGGCGGCACCTGCCCGGGAGGGTGCGCGCCGCCTCTCTTTTGCCCTCAATCGCTGGGCGCTGACGCGCAGCCGGAGCGGCCTCGGCTGTGACCGCGTTCGCCCAGCAGCTGATCTACGGCGCCTCCTATGGCATGAACCTTGCCGTCGCGGCGGCGGGCCTCGCCCTCATCTTCGGCGTCTACAGGGTCATCAACCTCGCCCACGGCCAGCTCATCATGCTGGGCGGCTTCGTGGCCTACGTGGTCGCGACGCAGCTCGGTACCCATTTCTTCGTCGGCTTCTTCGCCGCCATGATCGTCATGGGGCTGCTCAGCATCGTGCTGGAGAACGCGGTCTTCCGCTTCCTCCAGCGCCGCCCGCTGACCGACCAGCTGCTGGCATCGCTCGGCCTCTACATGGTTCTCGGTACCACGGCGCTCCGCATCTGGGGCGACTTCGAGGCGCGGCCGATCGCCATGCCGGGAGAGGACTGGGCGCTGACGGCAGGCGACATCCGTATCGACGGCGCGCGACTGGTCACCATCGCCATCACGCTCGTCTTGTTCGCGTTGCTCTATTTCGTCGTCTACCGCACTCACCTCGGACGCACAATGCGCGCCACTGCCCAGGGCGAGGAGACCGCCGCCCTGATGGGCATCAAGAAGCGTCGGGTGGCGGCGATCGTGTTCTTCCTCGGCGGCGCGCTCGGCGGTGCTGCCGGTGCCATGCTCGGCGCGCTGTTCAACGTGCGGCCGGACATGGGCTTCCAGCCCCTGCTCATGGCGCTGGTCATCATCATCTTCGGCGGGATGGGCAGCATCGCGGGCTCTATCGTCGCCGGCCTCATCCTCGGTATTCTCTACAACCTCACGGTCTTCTACGTCGGCTCCAAGCTCGGCGATTTGGTGCCCTTCCTGGTGCTGCTCGCGATTCTGATGATCCGCCCGCAGGGGCTCTTCGGTCTGCCGGACCGCAACGCATGACGATCTTGCGAGCCCCGCAGATATCGCTTCGAGACCGCCGCACGCGAGCCGTGATCGGCTGGCTCGTCCTGCTCGCCTTCCTCGGCGTCCTCTGGGCGACGGTCGACAACAACTACCACCTGCGCCTGCTCGTGGGGGCGGGCACGGCGATGATCGCGGTCATCCCCTTCGGGCTGCTCATGGGCCACATGGGCTACCTCGCCATGGGCCAGGGCGGCTTCGTCGGCGTCGGCGCCTATGTCGTGGGCGTGCTTACGGTGCAGCAGTTCGAGTTCGATTTCTGGGCCGCGCTGCCCTGCGCCATCATCATCACCTGCGCGCTCGCGTATCTGCTGAGCTATCCGCTGTTCCGGCTGCGCGGCTACCACTTCGCCATCGGCACGCTCGCCGTAGGCCAGCTTCTCTACATCATGTTCGACAGCTGGGAGTGGTTCACCGGCGGCCCGCACGGCACAGCCGGCATTGCGCGGCCCGCGCTCGGCGACTACGCCTTCGTCACCAATGCGCGCTTCCTCATCGTGGTGCTTTTCTTCCTCGTGATCGCGGCGTTCTCCTCGTGGTGGCTCGCGCGCGGCCATGTGGGGCGCGCCCTCAGCGCGATCCGCCAGGACGAGGACCTTGCGGCTGCGCGCGGCCTCGACGTCTTCCGCTACAAGCAGCTTGTCTTCGTCTTCGCCGCCGGCTTCGCAGGCCTCTCCGGCGCACTCTATGCCTCCATGCAGATCGCCATCGATCCGAGCTCGTTCACCATCTGGAGCTCTTTTCAGTACGTGATTTACGTCATCATCGGCGGCTCCGGCACGCTGTTGGGACCCGCCATCGGAGTCGTCTTCCTGGTGGTTCTCGATCAGTTCATCCAGGATTTCGGCAAGTGGAACCAAATCGTCCTCGGCGGCCTGATTGTGGTCACGGTGTTGTTCTTCCGCGGTGGCCTCTGGGGCGGCGCCAATCTGCTCTGGCGCTTCGCCCTCGAGTCCGCCGGCATCAGGCAGAGAGTGGCCGAGGCGCTCGGCGGCGGCGCGAGGGGACAGTAGCGGCCGATGGACGCGATCCTCGAGGTCCGCAACTTGAGCAAGCGCTTCGGCGGCGTCGAAGCCGTGCGCGACGTGAGCTTCGACGTGCCGCGCGGCGCGCTGGTCGGCCTGATCGGGCCCAACGGCGCCGGCAAGACCACCTTCGTCAACCTCGTCACCAAGCATGCGGCGCCCGATGCGGGCACGGTGACGCTGGACTCGAAGCCGATCCACCGCCTGCCGTCTTACAAGGTCGCGCGCAGCGGCCTCAGCCGCACCTACCAGAAGAACCGCCTCTTCACCGAAGAGTCGGTGAAGGAAAACATCAGGACAGCAATGATCTGGGGCGGCCGGCACGGCGGCCGCGACTTGAGCTACCCCGGCTGCACCGGCGACGAGGACGTGCGCTGCGACGCGCTGCTCGAGTTCTTCGAACTGGAAGCCGTGCGCGGCGACCTGCCGACCGATCTCAGCCACCTGCTGCGCCGGCGCGCCGAGATTGCGCAGGCGCTTGCGCTCGGCCCCAAGGTGCTCCTGCTGGACGAGCCCTTCGCCGGCTTCAGCCGGGAGGAGTCCTTCGACCTGATCGAGCACCTGCGCGAATGCCAGCGAGGCGGGCTCACCACGCTCTTGATCGACCACAACATGGAAGTGGTCATGGACGTGTGCGAGTACCTGTTCGTCATGCATCACGGCGCGCTGCTGGTCTCGGGCACACCTGACGAAATCCGCTCAAACGAGCAGGTGGTCAGCATCTATCTCGGCGGCGAGCACTGAGATGTTGGCGATCGACGACCTGACGCTCGCCTACGGTGTGAACCGCGTGGTGCGCGGTTTCAACCTGTCGGTGGATCAGGGGGAAGTCTGCGCATTGCTCGGCCCCAACGGCGCGGGCAAGACGTCGATCCTGCGGGCGATCAGCGGCCTCATGCGCCCGCTTGCAGGGCAGATCGACTTCGAAGGGAAGTCGCTTCTCCGGCGATCGCCGGACCGGATCGTGCTGGACGGGATCGCCCATGTGCCCGAGGGGCGGCGCATCTTCCCGGAGATGAGCGTGCTCGACAATCTGCTGGTGGGCGCCACGGTGCACATCCGCGAACGGGCGAAGACGCGCGAGCTGATCGAGCGTAACTACGCGATGTTCCCCATCCTCAAGGAGCGCGCCCGGCAGGCAGGCGGCACGCTCTCGGGCGGAGAGCAGCAGCAACTCACCATTGCGCGCGGCTTGATGGCGCAGCCCAGGCTACTCATGGTGGACGAGCCGACGCTGGGCCTCGCGCCCGCCATCATCAACACGTTGGTCGACACCTTCCGCGCGCTCAAATCTCTGGGCCTCACCATTGTCGTCGCTGAACAGAACGCGGACTTCGCGCTCCGGGTCGCCGACAACGGGACCGTCATCTCCGGCGGTGAGGTCAGCTTCAGCGGCACCGTCGACGCGCTCAGGGATTCGGAGCGGCTGCGCCGCGCCTATCTGGGCGCCTGAGGGACGCTCGCCGGCCGAAACAGGAGGATCGCGCCATGGGCTTCGTGAAAACGCCCGAGGAGGTAAAGCGCATCGAGGCAGTGATGAAGCGGCCGCGCTTCGTCGGTGCCGAGATGCTGATGATCGATTTCCTCACGCGGACTGAGATCGTGGCCGAGGTCCTGCCGCCGGGGCTGGAGCCCGTGGCGGAGCCGCTGGTGATCGCGATGGTGGGCCGCTGGCGCTCCAACTGTGTTGCTGACTTCACTGGTGGCGCGATCTACGTCATGGCCCGGCACGGGGAGATCGAGGCGCCCTACGTGCTCTCGATGTTTATGGATCAGGACCACGCGATCATCTTCGGGCGCGACCTCTTCGGCGAGCCGAAGAAGCAAGCCACGACGCGCCTGCAGCGCCGCGGCAATGCCATGCACGGCTATATCGAGCGGCTCGGTACACGCGTGATCGAGATCGAGGCGACGCTGCCGCATGAGCGTGAGGCTGGCCGCGAGACGGGCGCCAACTTCAACATCAAGGCGTTGCCGTCCTGCACCGGTACAGGCCTTGAGGACGATCCCGTGCTGACGCTCGCCGAGTTCGACAATCATCTGACGGTGCGACGCGAGGGGACCGGCACGCTCGCGCTGCGCTCGACAGCGCACGATCCGCTGGCCGACATCGAGGTCTGCGAGGTGCGCGGCGCCTCCTACATCGAGGGCGATCTGCTCTCCACCTGCCGCCCGTTGGCCCGCCTGCCGGCCGATGAATTCGTGCCCTACCTCTACGGCCGCCTCGACGATTGGTCCGCGCTCGATACGGAGAGCGGCTAGGCTCGCGCGCTAGGGAGATCCACCATGGACATCGCCACATTCAAGCGCCACTTCAGCATGCCGCTCGGTGGCCCGATGTATGAGGCCCCGCCATACCCCTTCCGCGGCGTACAGGACCTAATGATCCGCTACGAGGCTGACAGCGCCGCAGTGATGGAGCTGCTGCCGCCCCACGTGGAGCCGGCAGACGATCCGGTAATCTGCACCTCGTGGGCGCGCTGGGTCCCGTTCTCGGCGTTCGGGCCCTATCACGAGGCCTTCGTCATGGTCGACGTGATGCTGCACGGCACGCGCTACATGTATCAGCCGTCGATCCTGGTCGATAACGACATCCCCCTCGGCGCCGGCCGCGAGATTTGGGGCTACGCCAAGAAGATCGCCGTGATCGAGCACAACTGGGGCGGCGACGTGATGCCCTATATGGAGCAACTGTTGCTTACGGTGGAGCGGCCGCGCGGGCAGCGGCTGATGACGGCCTCGATGGTGTGCGACCGCAAGGCATCGCCCGAGGAGCTTGCCGAATCGCCCGTGCTTTCCTACCGCCACATCCCGAGTGCGGAGACGGCCGAGCGGCCCAGCGTCTCGGAGCTGGTGCGCCTCGATGTGACGGGCGCGTTGCGCAAGAGCGGGGATGGCAGCCCCGAGCTCTATGCCGGACGCGCCGCGCTCACGCTCTCGAGCACCGCCGCCGATTCATGGCATCAACTGGCGCCCGTGCGCATCCTCGGCGGCTTCTTCGCCGTGGTCGACTTCGACCTGAACTTCGGCCGCGTAGTGCATGACTACCTCAAGGACCCCGCGGTCTGGGGCTAAGCATTGCCCTCCGGGCCGATGGGGCACTGGGTCTCCTCAAGCTGGAGCATCGCCAGCATCCGACCGAAGCCGATGTACTGGCCGATCATCATCATGAGCTCCAGCGTCTCGGCCTGCGAGAAGTGCTGACGTAACGCGCGCATCGCCCCGTCGTCGAAGCCGTGGTGATCGAGCGCCATCTGCTCAGCGAGGGTGAGCGCGGCGCGCTCCCTCGGGGAGAACTCTGCTTCGGCCGGGTCGTCGACCCCGATTGCCGCTTCCCGCTCGCTCACGTCGCTCGGCGCGAGCCGAGCGGCCTTGCAGGTCTTGCAGCCGTTGAGAGTTGCGATACGCAGCCGCACCAGCTCCTTGATGCGCCCATCGAGAAGGCTTCCCGGCTCGCTCGCGTGGAAGGGATAGTAGAAGGCGAGATAACGCTCCAGGATGTCCGGGTGCGCTGCGAAGGCGCGCGCGCAATGGCGCGTCGACCAGTCCTCCGCACCAGCACCGTCGTGCATGGCCTTGAGGAAGGGCGGCAGGTCTTGCGGATCGGCGAGCGGCAATCGGGACATTGGCGGCGGTCCTCCGGCGGGTGAGCTCGCGACACTATCGCACGGGTTGGCTGCGGCGCCGCCTCTGGACCTTGCTCGTCTAGTGGCCGGCGCCGCAGGTCTTCGCCTCAGGCTTCGCAGGCGCAGCCGCCCTTCAGTGTCGGTTCTCCTTACCCCAGCAACTGCAGCGCCTCTTGAGCAACGGGGCTCGGCGCCGTTGCGGACCCTGTGAAGTATGCCACCGAAGCGGCGAAATTCCGGTCCCGCCATGCGGTGGGCGCCATTTCCCTGCAGTTCTCCAGGGCAGCCTCGGTGAATTTGTAGTCGTGGGAGTAGCGGCCGTTGCGAGCGAGATGCCGGCGTGCACCGGCGGCGAACGCGTCCGCAGAGCAGCCGTGTTGCCTGGCTCACCCGTACGCGTTCATTCCTGCCCTTTCCCTTAGCACCGGGCGGCTGATGCGAACTGCCTTGACCCAGGTTGGCACTTTTGTCCTACCCATGTCCTTTATCATGTTGATGTAACGCGATATTTCTCTCGGCCGATTCCAACATGGCACTACATTTTGTTGGATTCTGTCAGTTCGGCAGGCGGGTCCTCGTGCGGTGGATGGCGGGTTCCACGCCCGCCGCCGAGGAGATTGCGGCTACCTCAGCGGCCGGGCGCGTGTCCTGTCGATTGACGATCAACGTGCCGTCGGTCTGGCGCAGGCGCGTGGTGATCCGCACCCAGGTCCGCATGCTCTCGCGGATCGATGCCCAGCACTTGTGGATGCCGCGCGCGGCCAGCCGGGTACGGATCAGATGCACGGCGTGGTAGGCCAGCACGGCGATCAGCAGGTGGGCCGCGATGCGCCGGTCGAGCTGGTGCCAGATCGGGCGAAGGCCGAGCTCGGATTTTAGGCTCTTGAATGTCGCCTCGATATCCGTGATCCGCCAGTACGTCCGCAGGACCGTCTCGATATCCCAGTCGACGTGGCTGGTGCGCAGCACATAGGCGCCGGCGCCCTCATCGGCCTCGTCGTATCGCGGCCTGCGCTTGAAGCGCACGGCGGTGGCATTGGGGCCGGTTTTCGCCTTCTCGACCGTGATCTCGTAGTGCCTGGCGACGGCGGAGAAGCGCTGCTTGAGGCGGCCTATGCTCTCCAGCACCTTGTCGTAGCGCTTGAGGCGGCGCTTGACCGGGAGGCCGCTGTGGAGCCTTTCCAGCGCCGCCTCGAAGCGGTTCCGCCTCAGGCCGATGATCGCGTTCTCGGCCTTCTTCTTGCCCTCGCTGACGACGTAGAGCCGCGCCTCGCCGTCCTCGCTGGCAAGCCGCCAGGCCCGCACCTCGTGGCGCGCGCTGGTGATCAGCAGGGCCTCGGGTCCGCCCTCGGGCGGCGCAGGCCTGGCACCGCGGCTGACCGCGATCCAGTCGTAGCCCTGCTCGCCCAGCCACGCGATGTTTTTCTCGGTGGCGATGCCCGCGTCCATGACCACCGTGGGCTTCGGCGCCGTGCCGCCGCACACCGCCTCGAGCCGCGCCAGCGCCTCGTGCAGCGTGCCCGGCTCGCTCACGTTGCCCGGCAGGATCTCGCAACTGCGCGGGAAGCCCGCGCCGTCGAGCGCCAGCGCCAGCGTGATGAGGGGACAGTCGTCGCGCTTCTGCTTGGAGCGCCCGAACCTGGGAAGCTCGCCGCCCGTGTGGCCGTGGTAGTGGACGTTGGTGAGATCGTAGAAGGCGATCGTCTCGGGCAGGTCGAGCAGCGCGCGCTCACGGTTGAACAGTTCCCTCTGGATGGCGGCCCGGTGGCGCCAGAGCAGGTCGCCGATGCGGTAGAGCGTCTTGCGCCGCAGCGCCTTGCGGTCGCCCTCCAGGCCCAGGAGCTCGGCGGCCGCGCTGTCGTGGCGGAGCCAGCGGCTGGTATCACGCTCGCTGGCGGGATGGACCATCCTGGCGACGATCAGCGCGCTCGCGATGCGCCCGTCTCGGCCTTTGATGCCAAGGCCGTGGAGGATGTCGGCGAAGCCAAGGTCGTCGAGGGCCTTGAGGCACAGGCGCTCGCAGCCGACGGTGCGCGGGTTCTCGTGCTCCAGGGTATCGAGGTCGACGGTGGCGATCTCGGGCTTGCGCGCCTCTTCCTGCATCGCCTCGACGCGGAACCCCCTGGCCCTGAGCTTGGCGACGATGTCCTCGGCTGCGGCCTGCACGTCCGGGACGGCTTGGAGCAGCGGCGGGCGGCCGTGCAGCAGCGCCTCGGCGAGTTCGGCCACTTCGCGCCATTTCTCCTTCGGCACCGGATAGTCGGTGCCGAGGTTGAGGAGCGTGCGCTGCCTGACCTTGTCGCCGATGCGCTGGGAAAGCACGAGGCGATGGCTTCGGACGGGCTTGCCGTCGGTGGTGTGGGTCTTGGTTGCCCTGATGAACATGTCGCCCGTCGCGAGATTGTTGCGAGGGGCCAAGATTTGTCGGCTTGGGGTCTGGGGTCAAGGGAAAATCGTCAATACCTAACAACTCCTGGCACTACAACGCGCTTCCAGCGCCTCAATTACACATATAGTGGCATCATCTCGGAGCTACCCCAATATGTGGTACTTCGGTCCGCAAAATATGGGCAGACCGGCATTGAGCAACCGGAAAAAGTGCCAACTTGGGTTGAGATACGCGAATTCCGATCGGACGATTCTGGGCGGGCGAGTGATGCTCGCAGAGTCGCCTGGCCCTGCTGAAGGCTGCCTACTGAATGAGTTCAGGGATCCGGGTCGGGCGCGGCGCGCGCGCGACGGCGGGGCGCTCGCAGGCCTGAAACTCTCCGTGCCCGGCGTCCACGCAGAGCGCGCCGTCGCGCCATACCGGCTGGCCCCGTGACAACGTGATGGCAGGCCATGCTCGGAGCGTCATTCCCTCGTAGGGCGTGTAGTCGCAGTCATGGTGCAGCCGGTCGTTGGTGACGGTGACCGGCGTGTCCTCATCCCAGATCACCAAGTCGGCGTCGGCGCCGAGGGCAATCGCCCCCTTGCGCGGGTAGAGCCCGTAGAGCTTGGCGACGTTGGTGGACGTCATCCTGACGAACTGGTTGACGTCGATCCTGCCCTTGAGCACGCCTTCTGAGTAGAGCAGCGGCATCCGCGTCTCCACGCCGGGGACGCCGTTCGGCACCTTGTGAAAGCCCGCGTTGGTTCCGGCGATCTGCTTGCCCTTGGGGTCGGCGTAGCGGAACGGTGAGTGGTCCGAGGAGACGATATCGAAGACATCGCGGGCGAGCGCGGCCCAGATCGCCTCCTGATCGTCGGCGGTGCGGGGCGGCGGCGTGCAGATGAACTTCGCCCCCTCGAAGCCCTCCACGTCATAGGCATCCTCGGTCAGCAGCAGATATTGGGGGCAGGTCTCGGCATGGATCGCGAGGCCCCTGGCACGGGCCCAGTCGATCTGCTCCACCACCTCGCGCGCGGACACGTGCACGAGCACGATGGGCACGCCCACAAGCTCGGACATGGACATCGCGCGGTGCGTGGCCTCGCGCTCGCCGATCACGGGGTGCGCCCTGGTGTGGTACTTGGGCGCGGTCAGGCCCTTCTCCACCAGCCGCTCGGTCAGCCACTCGATGAACTCGGTGTTCTCGGCGTGCACCATACTGATCGCCTGCTCCCGGCGCATCGCGGTCAGCACATCGAGCACCTGTCGGTCGGTGAGCTGCAGGCCCTCGTAGGTCATGTAGAGCTTGTAGGAGGTGTAGCCCTCGCGCACGAGCGAGGGCAGCTCCTGGTTCAGCACCTGCGCGGTGGGGTCGGTGATGATGGCGTGGAAGGCGTAGTCGATGAAGCAGCGCCCCTCGGCGCTCTCGCGGTAATCGGCGAGCACTTGGCTCAACGATGCGCCGTGGTCCTGGAAGGCGAAGGGGATGATGGTCGTCGTGCCCCCGCATGCGGCCGAGCGCGAGCCGGTATAGAAGTTGTCGGCGATCTCAGCGCCGTCGGGCAGGCGTTGCTCCAGGTGGATGTGCCCGTCGATGCCGCCGGGGGTGATGGTCCGGCCCGCGGCGTCGATCTCCTTGTGCCCCCGGCTGAGGGTGGACGCCATGGCCTCGATCCTGCCGTCCACGATGCCGATGTCGCCAGTGAAGACGTCCGCTGCCGTCGCGATCCTGCCGTTGCGGATCACCAGATCGAATTCGCTCACGATGCCTTCACTCCCTTCGATGTCGCCGCTGGCTGTTTCGCAAGTTCCGCGACGGCGTCAGCCGTGGGCGACCACGCGCCCCGCCTGCGGCGTCCACTGCAGCAGCCGTCTCGATAGCCGGTCGAAGATGGCGTAGCTGATCGAGGCGTAGAACACGAAGATCAGCGCCACCACGAACATCCTGTCCAGATAGGCGAACTGCTCGGAGTAGATGATCACGTAGCCGAGCCCGGACTGGGCGCCCAGGTATTCCGCGCCGAGCACCGCCGCCCAGCCGATGCCGAGGCTGAGCAGGATGGTCCCCCGCATCTCGGGAAAGATCGCCGGCAGAACCACGGTGCGATAGATCTGCAGGCGCGAGGCGCCGAGCGTCCGCGCATTGTCGATGTAGATCTGCGGCACGTTCTTCACCGCGTTCACCACGCCCGCGAAGAAGATGACGCCGACCCCGTAGCCGACGAAGGCGATCTTGCCGACGAAGTCGATGCCGAACCAGAGCTGGAACATCGGCACCATGGCGAGCAGCGGCAGGGTGCGCAGGAGCTGGACCGGCAGGTCGACGATCCGGCGGGTCCACGGCGACCACGACACCGCCATGCCGAGCAGCGAGCCGACGAGGCCGCCGATCAGAAGGCCGACGTAGAGCCGGACGATGGTGTCGACCGAGTGGTCCAGGATGGAGAGGAGTGCGGCGAGGTAGCTCTGCGGTGCGCCCTCGGCGACCGACGGGACGCCAAGGCCGCCCTGCCAGTAGTCCGAGAGCGAGAGCAGCGTGCGGCTGAACACGATCTGCCAGCCCGGCACCATGGGCTCGCCCGGAACCGCCTCCACAGTGTAGATCGTCGACAGAATTTGCCAGATTCCGGCCATCGCGAGCAGCACCAGGATCGAGACGAGGCGGCGGCGGAGCTGTGCGATCAGCCACGTCATGGCTCAGTCCCCTCCCCGCCCGCCGGCGTCTCTGCGGCGCCCTGCCGGTTCTCGAGGCCGAGGTGCGCGAGCAGGACGTGCTTGTGCCGCACCATGGTGGGCTCCATGAGCCCGTCGGTCGTGCGCGGTCTGGGTGCCGTGACCGCGAGATCGTCGACGATGCGGCCGCTGTGCATGACCAGAATGCGGTCCGCCAGGATCAGCGCCTCGTCCACGTCGTGGGTCACGAAAACCACGGTGCGCCGCTCGGTCGAGCCCGCCTCGGTCCACAGCGCGAGCAGCACGTCGTGGAGATTGCGCTTGGTGACGTAGTCGACCGCGCCGAAGGGCTCGTCGAGCAGCAGCACGTTCGCGCCGTTGGCGAAGACCGTCGCCACGGCGACCCGCTTCAGCATGCCGCCGGAGAGCTCGCGCGGCCACGCCCGCGCCACGTGCGAGAGACCCACACGCTCCAGGTAGAACTCGGCGCTCTTGCGCCGCTCGGCCCTGCCGACGCCCCGGCACCTCAGCCCGTACTCGACGTTGTCGATCACGCGCAGCCAGGGGAAGACGCTGTCCTGCTGGAATACCATGCCGCGCTCGGGGCCCGGCTGGGTGACGCTCTCCCCTTCCACTTCGAGCGCGCCGGACGACGGCAGCATGAGCCCGGCGATAAGCTTGAGCAGCGTCGACTTGCCGCAGCCGGACGGCCCGACCAGGCAGACGAACTGGCCCCGGTCGATCCCGAAGGTCACGTCGTCGAGCGCCGTCACCATCTGCCGGTCCGCGCGCCGGAAGGTTCGCGACAGATTGCTGGCCACGATGACGTCTCTGCCGTCTGCCGCCCTTGCCACTGGTTCACCCTCCGCCGGTGCGGGCCTCGACGCTCCACGCCGAGACGTAGGAGAAGAATCGGGCGGTGAAGGCATCGAACACAACCGCCAGGATACCGAGCACCAGGAGAGCGGCGAAGATGCCCTCCATGTCAGTCGAGCCGGCGAGGACCTGGACGATCTTGCCGATGCCCTGCTGTGCGCCGAGCAGCTCGGCGATGGCCTCCAGGCCCCAGGCGCCGGCAAGCGCGATCCGGATGCCGCCGAGAATCTGCGGCACCGTGCCCTTGATGAGCACGTCCCAGACGACACGCCGGCGGCTTGCGCCCAACGTGTAGGCGGCGTCTTCGTAGACCGGATTCAGCGTGCTCGCGGCGCGCTGGGCATAGATATAGAGGATCACGGCCACGTAGATGGCCACCAGCAGCACCGCGCTGGTCCTGCCAGTGCCGAACCAGATCAGGAAGAACGGCGCCAGCACGAGGATGGGGATTGTCCCCAGCACCAAGAGCACCGGATCGATGACCGCTCGGATCAGATCGAAGCGCGCCGTCACCAGGCCGCACACGGTGCCGACGGTGGCCCCGAGGGCGACCGCGATCAGGACGTTCTGGGTCGTGTAGATCATGCTGTCGAGGAGGCCCGTCTCGGGCAGCCCGTAGAACAGCAGATAGTCTGCGACGATAAAGTCCTCGCCGATGCGCTCGGCCACGTTGGCCGGATGCGGCAGCGCTATGAGCGGGATGGCGAACGTCAGCAACTGCCAGACGGCCACCAGGAGCACGAGGCCGATCAGGCCGAGAACGTCGAACCGCTGCGCCATCACCGAACTATGCCGGCTTCATTATGGGCCTTCCAGACCGTTGCACCGCCCCCGGCGGGGACGGCACGGCCGGCGCGCGAGTCGTGGCTGACGTTGCGCGCCGGCCGGCCTTGAATTGATTCCCTGCGCCTCTCGTCAGGCGAGGGTCAAACGCCCGTGCCTACGACGACGCGGCAGTGGCCATGCGGTAGGCATCCAGGTAGTTGAACCACTCGAAGTACTGCTTCGCGCGGCCGAGCAACACCTGCTTGTCGGCATCGAGGGACTGGCCTTCGAGGTCGGCGATCATCGCCGCCGACTTCGCCTGGTAGTCCTTCATCTGCTCCCAGATCGCCGCGCCCCAGACGAACTGCTCGGCCGTGACCGCATCCGCAGGCAGCAGGCCCTTCTCGGCCCAATCCGCGATGATCGCGGGCCAGGCGTTCAGGTAGTAGAGCAGGCTCGACTCGTCGCGGTAGTACTTCTCGTTGTACTCGAACGACGAGTAGGGATGCAGGATGGCGACCGTCTCTTCCACTCCCTTGGCATCCAGGTCGGTTCCCGCGACGCTGTTCAGATAGGGCGCCTGGAGCTCGTAGAGCGAGGGATCCTCGTCGACCGCGGCGAGCGTGCGCCACGCCACGGAGAGGAAGCGCAGGATCGTGTTCTGGTTCTCGTTTATGTAGTTCGAGTTCGACGCGATGCCGACGATGGTCACCAGCTTCTGCATCGGCGAATCCAGGCCGCCGGGCCCGTAGTTGTAGAGATCGCCCACATCGATGAGGTTGGTCCATCCCGCCTTCATCAGGGTGTAGACGATCGGCGCGCCTTCGGGATTGACGAAGTCGATGCGGCCGGCCTTGGCCAGCACGAGCGACTTGGCATCGTCCATCAGGTCGAGATCCCACGTCGCGCCTGAGAACGCCGAGACGGCCTCCTCGAACGGCCGCTTGCTCAGCACCGGCGAGCCCACGAGGGTCTTGCCGTTCATCGGCGCCAACGAGGCCGTGATTGCCTCCTCGAAGCCCATGCCCTCGGCGATGTACTCCTTGAAGCTCTTCAGCCCGAGCTCGGGGTTGGCGAGCAGCGCGGTGCCGAGGAAGTTGTCGGTGAACGCGATGCACTTCAGCGTGTTCGCGCTCTTGTAGGTCGGCAGCATCAACGGGCAGTACTGGCTCGAGATGTCGAGCTGGCCGTTGAGGAGCAGCGCGTTGACGTTGGTATCGGTGACCTTCAGGCCGAGCTCTTCGGGCCCGATGGTGATGCCGGCGTCCGCGAACCAGCCCTTCTTCATCGCGATGACGTAGAAGGTGTTGTCGGCATAGGGGCGCATGCCGAAGTTGACCTCCGCCGTCGGAATGTCCGTTCCGGGCTCGGGCGGCGCCGGGGTGTAGACGTCCGCGGCGGTTGCGGATGGCGCGCCTGTCGTAAGGAGCAGCGCGAATGCGCCGGCGAATGCCGCAGCAACGGCAGCGGAGCGTCAGGTGTGCACTTACAGTGGCGAATATCTGGCGAGCGCACCGTGACGTAGGGTTGCAGCTTCCTCCTGTACTAGAGCTATGTTACAATGAGTTATGGCTGACGTCAAGGGCGAATGGAGCGGGGGTGGAGGACACATCGGCTGATCTTGTGTCTTTAAGGAGTTGCATTTGGGGAAGCCGGGATGTGGATTGTCCTGTGGAGAGGGGACATGGCTGTTGTGGCGGAAGCGGATCACTTGATCAGGACACACGAATGGCATATAATATCAGGCACGAGGAATAACATAGGAGTTTTGCGATCTATTCTACATTCAGGGGTAGCCGCGTGTCGCGGTTGCAGCAGGTCCCTACGGGCGGTTGGCCACGATGAGGGAGGACGCCGGCGGACGGCGCCAGCGCGCGGTCATGGCCACCGATGCGGAGTGGGAGCGGGGTGCGCCAGGCGAACTGGTGCGAGTGCAGTTGGTGAAAGTCCAACAGGAAGGAGAAGGTGAGCCACCACTTCCACCCCGAGTCATGGGCCGTCGCTCGCGAGGGCGAGGGTCAAGCGTTGACAGGGGCGCGTGTGGGCGGGGCTATTGAGCACCGAAAGAAACATCATCCGGGATGCCGAGGCTCTTTCGTTGGCCGAAGGTCGCATCTGGCCCACCGATATGGCGAGGGGGGTCTGAATCCCGCGGTGTCAGAGAACCCACGCACGTACGTACGCACTGCACCGGGACCTGGGAGGTCTCCATGTCATCCCGCTGAGTCGTGGCGGGAACGCTGAGGAAAGGAGGAGTCCGTAACCGAAGATGAACGACATGGAGAAATCAGACTCGGCCATAGTGTGTGCTGGGCAGCGCCCAGATCAGGTGGGTTCAAGTCCCACTGGCGCTCGGGTAAGGGGCGCCATATCCAAAAGTGGGGGTAATTCCTCACTGGCCGGAGTGAGCCGATAAGCGAAACTCTAAACGGGCACGAAGCCGGAAACGGCGGAGACAGCCAAGGGAGGAGCTAAGTTGGTCCACTGTCGAAAGACAACCGGAAGGCAGGGTGTCCACCGCGAGGTGGAATCTGAAGGGCTTGCGGAGAAGTACCGGGCCGTAATCGAGGGGGCCACCCCATGATGAATCGGTCGGCCAAAGACGGGGCAAGGTCGAGCCGGCACTATGGCGGCGAAGGCGTTCTTACCCACCCGTCGCACCAAGGTGTTTGCGAGCGGCACGGTACGGAAGATCTGGACGTGACCCCAGGAGGGCTCGCCGCGTTCTCGGGTGGCACCGGGATAACGGACCCTATAAGCCGAAAGGCGAAATGGGAAAGGATGCGCGGCGAGCAATCGGACAACCGAATAGTACCTGAAGCCCGGCGAAAGCCGGGTGACCGCGCGAGCGGCGGCCGTGTGGGCCGGGGAAGTCGGTTGGCAGAGGTGGTCGGCGAGAGACAGCGATGAGTGAGTAAGGACCATGACGCGGACAAGTTCGGACATCATGGCCCGAGGAGACTCATCGACTGGATCAACCCGGCGGGTGACAGGAAGGTCCACTCACTGGTGGACAAGGTGTACAAGCGGAAGAACCTTGAGGTGGCCTGGGAAAAGGTGAAGCGCAACCGGGGTGCCGGTGGCGTGGACGGAGAGGATTTGGCGGCGTTCGAGGCATCGCTGGATGCAAATCTCGATCGCCTGCACCGGGAGTTGCGGGACGGTGAGTATCACCCGCAGCCGGTTCTCCAATGCCTGATCCCCAAGGCGGGCCAGCCGGGGAAGTTCCGCCCGCTCGGCATCCCGACAATCTACGACCGGGTGTGCCAGCAGGCGCTGCTGAACCGGCTGGAACCGATCTTCGAGCCGGTGTTCGACGATGCCAACTACGGGTACCGGCAAGGAAGGTCTGCCCATGGAGCGTTACGCAAGATATGGAGGGAACTGGACGAGGGCAACGAGTGGGTTCTCGATGCGGATTTGAAAGACTTCTTCGGGTCCGTGGACCACGAAAAGCTCCTCGAACTCGTCAACCAGCGAGTCTCGGATGGCCGGGTATTAGGTCTGCTCAGGCAGATGCTCACGGCCGGGGTGGTGGCCGACGGTAAGAGGCTGCCGACCGAACAGGGCACTCCGCAGGGCGGCATCGTTTCACCGCTGCTCAGCAATATCTTGCTGACCCCGTTCGATTGGGAAATGCGTCGTCGCGGCTATCGACTAACGCGATACGCCGATGATTGGCTGATCACGTGCCGCACACGCGGGGAAGCCCGCGCAGCACTGGAGACGGCCAGGCGGATTCTGGCAAAGCTGGGTGTGTCCCTCAACGCCGGGAAGACCCGCATTGTCCATGTCAGGCACGGGTTTGAGTTCCTCGGCTACAAGATCAAGCAGGGCGAGCGGCCTCTCCGGCTGTCGTCCTCCAAGATCAAGAGCGGGGTTCGCGGGGGAGCGCGCTACGCGGTTCCGCGTGAGAAATCCATCCGGCACTTCAAGAACCAGATTCGCCAGCGTACCCGGCGCAAGGCTCCTGTCAGCACGCAGGGGCTGATTGACGAGATCAACCCGATCATTCGGGGATGGGGCCAATACTATTGCAAGGCCCACGTCCGCGGGCTCTTCCACCAGCTTGACGGCTGGATCGTGCGGCGGCTCTGGTCGCATCGTCGCAAGCGCTGGCGCAACGCTGGCTGGAAACAGTTGCCGGAGCGCAAGCTGATCGACGAATACGGGCTTGTTCGCCTGATTTCACTGGTTCCGTCCTTGAACCTTCGTTGAGACACCTTTGTGAAAGCGGCTTACGGGAAAACCGTACGGGCCGTTTGAGCGGCGGACGGAGGCTAGCCTCGCGGGGCGCCTCCTCCGACCCGACAGCGATGAAGCCGGCGAACAATGGGGCACCTGCCCCGGCGGAGCCGGTGGAGCCAAGGGCCGAGCCCAAGGGGAATCTGGAAAGCCAAAGCACGCGCCGGACGCAGGACCGGGAGAGCGTGTCACAAGCGGCTGACCGGATACGGCAGTTTGTACAAAGGGAACCTGGGCCTGCGGCGGAACCGCTTCGAGGCGGCGCTGGAAAGGCTCCTCGGCGGCCTCCCGGTCAAGGGCCGCCTCAAGCGCTACGACAAGGTCCTGGAGAGCATAGGCCGCCTCAAGCAGCGCTTCTCCGCCGTCGCCAGGCACTACGAGATCACGGTCGAGAAGGCGAAAACCGGCCCCAACGCCACTGCCGTGCGCTTCAAGCGCAGGCCGCAATACGACGAGGCCGACGAGGGCGCGGGCGCCTATGTGCTGCGCACCAGCCACGTCGGCTGGGACATCGAGACGGTCCTGCGGACGTACTGGCGGATCACGGATATCGAGGCGACATTCCGAAGCTTGAAATCCGAGCTCGGCCTTCGCACGATCTGGCACCAGCTCGACCGGCGCATCGCGGCCCACCTGCTGATCGCCGTCCTGGCCTACCACGCCGTGCATCTGATCCGCACCCGGCTGGCCGCGCGCGGCATCCACAAGTGCTGGGCATCGATCCGCGAGAGCATGCGGACCTGGGTGCGGATCACCACGCGCCTGCGCCAGACCGACGGCACCTTGATCGTCAACCGCCAGGACACGCGCCCGGCCGCCGAGGTTGCCGCAATCTCCTCGGCGGCGGGCGTGGACCCCGCCATCCACCGCACGAGGACCCGCCTGCCAAGCTGACAGAATCTCACAAAATGTGGGGCCATGTTGGATTCAGCCGAGAAATATATCGCGTTGAATCAAACCAATAGGGAACACAGACAGCGGAAAAGTGCCAACTTGGGTTTAGATTCAGGTGACTAGATCGACGCCGCGCCCGTGGCCTGCCCCCACTGCGGCGGCGTCATGCGCCTCGTCCGCGAAATCCACCGCCGCCATGAGCCCCGCTCGACGTGCGGCCCGCCGGCGCTGCCGCCGAACCACAGGGGGAAACCGTGAGACGGCCGCTCACTTCGGCCCCGCGCAACGGCGCCAAAGCGCCGACGCACGACCGAACCTGTCTCCGCTTGAGCCGGGGTGACAGCCCTCGGCTCACACTCCGCTCAGTCCTCGCAGCGTGCGCCCGCATGCCTGCCGAAAGACGGGCGCGAGCGCGATCTCATGCGCAACCCTGCTGCCGGTGGATGCCGCCTGACGCTGACATCAGCGCTCTTTCCACTTAGCTCAACTTCGCCTCTCGTGGCCCGCGCCTCCGTTCAAAAGGGTTGCGCAGGCTCTCTCTCGAGAACCTGCGCAACCCTTAACCTTGCAAGTGGCTCTTCTCTACCCAGGTTGGCACTTTTGTCCTACCCATGTCCTTTATCATGTTGATGTAACGCGATATTTCTCTCGGCCGATTCCAACATGGCACTACATTTTGTTGGATTCTGTCAGTTCGGCAGGCGGGTCCTCGTGCGGTGGATGGCGGGTTCCACGCCCGCCGCCGAGGAGATTGCGGCTACCTCAGCGGCCGGGCGCGTGTCCTGTCGATTGACGATCAACGTGCCGTCGGTCTGGCGCAGGCGCGTGGTGATCCGCACCCAGGTCCGCATGCTCTCGCGGATCGATGCCCAGCACTTGTGGATGCCGCGCGCGGCCAGCCGGGTACGGATCAGATGCACGGCGTGGTAGGCCAGCACGGCGATCAGCAGGTGGGCCGCGATGCGCCGGTCGAGCTGGTGCCAGATCGGGCGAAGGCCGAGCTCGGATTTTAGGCTCTTGAATGTCGCCTCGATATCCGTGATCCGCCAGTACGTCCGCAGGACCGTCTCGATATCCCAGTCGACGTGGCTGGTGCGCAGCACATAGGCGCCGGCGCCCTCATCGGCCTCGTCGTATCGCGGCCTGCGCTTGAAGCGCACGGCGGTGGCATTGGGGCCGGTTTTCGCCTTCTCGACCGTGATCTCGTAGTGCCTGGCGACGGCGGAGAAGCGCTGCTTGAGGCGGCCTATGCTCTCCAGCACCTTGTCGTAGCGCTTGAGGCGGCGCTTGACCGGGAGGCCGCTGTGGAGCCTTTCCAGCGCCGCCTCGAAGCGGTTCCGCCTCAGGCCGATGATCGCGTTCTCGGCCTTCTTCTTGCCCTCGCTGACGACGTAGAGCCGCGCCTCGCCGTCCTCGCTGGCAAGCCGCCAGGCCCGCACCTCGTGGCGCGCGCTGGTGATCAGCAGGGCCTCGGGTCCGCCCTCGGGCGGCGCAGGCCTGGCACCGCGGCTGACCGCGATCCAGTCGTAGCCCTGCTCGCCCAGCCAGACGATGTTTTCCTCGGTGGCGATGCCCGCATCCATGACCACCGTGGGCTTCGCCGCCGTGCCGCCGCACACCGCCTCGAGCCGCGCCAGCGCCTCGTGCAGCGTGCCCGGCTCGCTCACGTTGCCCGGCAGGATCTCGCAACTGCGCGGGAAGCCCGCGCCGTCGAGCGCCAGCGCCAGCGTGATGAGGGGACAGTCGTCGCGCTTCTGCTTGGAGCGCCCGAACCTGGGAAGCTCGCCGTGGGTGTGGCCGTGGTAGTGGACGTTGGTGAGATCGTAGAAGGCGATCGTCTCGGGCAGGTCGAGCAGCGCGCGCTCACGGTTGAACAGTTCCCTCTGGATGGCGGCCCGGTGGCGCCAGAGCAGGTCGCCGATGCGGTAGAGCGTCTTGCGCCGCAGCGCCTTGCGGTCGCCCTCCAGGCCCAGGAGCTCGGCGGCCGCGCTGTCGTGGCGGAGCCAGCGGCTGGTATCACGCTCGCTGGCGGGATGGACCATCCTGGCGACGATCAGCGCGCTCGCGATGCGCCCGTCTCGGCCTTTGATGCCAAGGCCGTGGAGGATGTCGGCGAAGCCAAGGTCGTCGAGGGCCTTGAGGCACAGGCGCTCGCAGCCGACGGTGCGCGGGTTCTCGTGCTCCAGGGTATCGAGGTCGACGGTGGCGATCTCGGGCTTGCGCGCCTCTTCCTGCATCGCCTCGACGCGGAACCCCCTGGCCCTGAGCTTGGCGACGATGTCCTCGGCTGCGGCCTGCACGTCCGGGACGGCTTGGAGCAGCGGCGGGCGGCCGTGCAGCAGCGCCTCGGCGAGTTCGGCCACTTCGCGCCATTTCTCCTTCGGCACCGGATAGTCGGTGCCGAGGTTGAGGAGCGTGCGCTGCCTGACCTTGTCGCCGATGCGCTGGGAAAGCACGAGGCGATGGCTTCGGACGGGCTTGCCGTCGGTGGTGTGGGTCTTGGTTGCCCTGATGAACATGTCGCCCGTCGCGAGATTGTTGCGAGGGGCCAAGATTTGTCGGCTTGGGGTCTGGGGTCAAGGGAAAATCGTCAATACCTAACAACTCCTGGCACTACAACGCGCTTCCAGCGCCTCAATTACACATATAGTGGCATCATCTCGGAGCTACCCCAATATGTGGTACTTCGGTCCGCAAAATATGGGCAGACCGGCATTGAGCAACCGGAAAAAGTGCCAACTTGGGTCTAGTGGTTTTATGGGCCGGGTCGGTTGAGATTCTGGCAGGTTAGGATGCTGGCAAGAACATGGCTGGCTGCGGTCGCGGGGCTATATCCGCGGCGACTGATACGAGGCCTGCGCAAGTCTCTGGCGATTCCTGTGGTGTTCGCCGGAGTTTTTTGCGTGTCCGCTGCGTTTGTTTATGGCGCGGTTGATCGCACGGCGACGACCTCGACCGGTGCGTCCTCTACGCTCACGGTGCCGCTTCTCACGCAGTCGACGGCGACGGGCAGCGTCGGCCATGTGCGTGTCATCAATCACGCGATGGCGGCAGGCACGGTCAGCATTGTGGCCTACGACGATACGGGCTTGCGCCATGGGCCGGTGACGCTGGCCATCGGCGCCGGCGAGACGGTGCATTTCGATGCGGGCGATCTCGAGGAAGGGGATACGGAGACGGGCTTCCGCTCAGGCACCGGCGCAGGCACAGGTGCCTGGCGCCTGGAGCTGAGCAGCACGCTGGATATCGAGGTCCTCTCCTACGCCCGGACCGAGGCCGGTCTGGTGAGCGGGATGCAGGACGTTGTGCGGCAGGGGGGCTCGGGCTACCGGATCGCCCTGTTCAATCCCGCGAGCGCCACCGGGCAGGTGAGCCGGTTGCGCCTGATCAACCCCGGCGCTATGGCGGCGGCGGTGACCGTCGAGGGGATCGATGATGAGGGCGCCTCGCCGGGTGGAGCCGTGCGCCTGTCTCTACCGGCACGGGCGTCGCGGATGGTCACGGCGTCCGAGCTTGAGACGGGGGACGGCGATGGTCTGAGCGGGTCGCTCGGCGATGGATCGGGGCGGTGGCGTCTGGTGGTGACGGCGGACCGGCCGATCGCGGTGATGAACCTGCTGGCGAGTTCGAGCAGCGGGGCGATGAGCAACCTGTCGAGCGGTCCGGTTGCTGCGGTGGACGGCGGCGACGGGGCGACGACGATCCACACGGTGGGCCTGTTCCCCTCGGCCTCGCGCACGGACCTCGAAGGCGTGCTGCGCATCGTCAACCGCACGAACCAGTTCGGCAGTGTGAGCATCGAGGCGATCGACGACACGGGGACGTCGTACGGGCCGGTGACGCTTTGGATCGGCGCGCTGGAAAGCCTCGTCATCAACTCCGGCAAGCTCGAGGAGGGCAGTGCGGCGAAGGGTCTTTCCGTGGGCACCGGCGCGGGCAGCGGGGACTGGCGGCTGCGGCTGAGCACCTCGCTCGACATTGCGGTTCTCTCCTATGTCCACCCGCTGGGTGTTCAGGACGGTCTTCTGTCGGCGATGCACGACCTGGTGCCGCGCCGGGCGTGGGGTCACCAGGTGACGCTTCTGGACGCGGCGGAGACACCGGGGCAGACGGGGACGCTCCGGCTGATCAATCCGTCGGCGACGGAGGCTGGGATCACCATCCGGGGCGTTGACGGCACGGGCGCGATGGCTGGCGGCGCGGTGCAGATGACGCTGGCGGCAGGCGCGTCGCGCGAGGTGACGGTATCGGAGCTTGAGGAGGGCACGGGGACGGGGCTTTCGGGCTCGTTCGGCGATGGCGAGGGTGAATGGCACCTGGGGGTGACGGCGAACCGGCGTCTGCAGGTGATGAGCCTGCTGTCCGGCCCGAGCGGGCATCTTGCCAATCTCTCCACGGCACCGAACGCCAGCCTTGGCGCACTGGCGGATGCGTCGGGAGGGTCCGGGGACACGGCGACGGCGGCGGCGGTGTTCGGTGAGCAAATCTCGGGGCCGGTGGTTCAGTCGCTCTGTATCGCCTGCCACGTGGAAGGGGGCGTGTCGGGCAATACCCGCCTGGTGTTCGAGCGTTCCTCGACGGCGGACCACGAGGCGCTGAACCTTGCGGCCTTTTCGACTTTCCTGTCGGAGGTGGACGGCGGGACCTCTGTCATCCTGAACAAGATCCAGGGTGTGTCGCACGGGGGTGGGGCGCCGGTTCCGGCGGGGAGCGCGGCATTTGCGGAGGTGGAGCGCTTCCTCGGGAAGCTTGACGGCCCGTCGGCGCTGTTCGGCCAGCACATCTCGGAGGCGGTGGTGCAGTCGAAGTGCATCGCCTGCCATGTGGAAGGCGGCGTGTCGGGCAACACGCGCCTGGTGTTCGCGCCGTCCACGACTGCGGACCACGAGGCGCTGAACCTTGCGGCCTTCGAGACCTACCTGTCGGAGGTCGAGAGCGGGGCGTCTCTCATCCTGAGCAAGATCCAGGGGGTGTCGCACGGAGGCGGGGCACAGGTGCCGGCAGACAGCGCGGAGTTCGCGCAGATGGAGCGCTTCCTGGGGAAGCTGGATGCGGACGTCGTACCTGCGGCGATCACGGTTGAGACGCTGTTCGATCCCGTGCGGATGGCGTCGTTGCGCAAGACGCTGCGCCGGGCGGCGCTGATATTCGCGGGCCGCATCCCGACGGAGGCGGAGTACGCCTCGATCTACACCGGCCCCACGGCGCTGCGCAGAACCATCCGCAACCTCATGACAGGGCCCGAGTTCCACGAGTTCATCATCAGAGGTGCGAACGACAGGCTGCTCACTGATAGAGACGACGGGGGAATCATCGGCGGCATCCAGTTCGTCGATTATATCAGAGAAGAATATCGTCAAAAGAAGGCAGCTCAAGCGAGTGGAAACGATGACATTTTTGGCCACTGGGCGCGAAGAGTGCAGCATGGTGCGCGCCGAGCGCCTCTGGAGTTGATTGCGTATGTAGTAGAGAACGACCGTCCCTACACGGAAATCCTGACAGCCGACTACATCATGGCCAACCCGTATTCGGCGAAAGCCTACGGTGCCTCGACGACGTTCGACGATGCTGATGATCCCCGAGAGTTCAAGCCGTCAAAAATAGTCTCTTACTATCGGGAAGGTGAGGATTTCATACATGAATATGATCCCATAATTGGCGCAACACTCATTACTGATCCGGGTTCCCTGCGCACAAATTATCCACACGCCGGTATTCTCAATACGACGACGTTCCTCAAGCGCTATCCCACGACGGCCACCAACCGCAACCGGGCGCGGGCGCGCTGGACCTACTATCACTTTCTCGGCGTGGATATCGAGAACTCCGCCTCGCGGACCATGGACGCGGTCGCACTGGCGGACACGAACAATCCAACCATGCGCAACCCGGCCTGCACCGTCTGCCACACCGTCATGGATCCCGTCGCAGGGGCGTTCCAGGACTATGGCGACGAAGGACTTTACAAGGATCAGCGTGGCGGCGTGGATTCGCTTCATGAACTCTACAAGAATGATTTTGGAACCCAACAGAATGTCGAAGCCACATCCTGGCAAGATAGGGAGACGCTGACTTGGCCGCTGGCGCTGTCGGCCGGCACCCAGTCGATAAAGGCGACTTACACGAACCCTTGGTACTACGACGACGGAGAAGCCCACTACCGAGGTCACGTATATCTCGACCGTCTTGACGTGCTCGATGATCAGGGACGACGGGTTACAAGCGTGGAGTTCGAGGACTTGGATCCGCCGCTCCCACCAGGGGAGGATTGGGAGGCCCATTGTGCGGATAAGCCGAATAATTCTGCCACCGGGCACGGGGAATACCTCAGACTGAATTGGGGTGGCGACGAGTGCGCGCTGCGTATCGACATCAATGTTCCGGAGTCGGGTGTTTTCAGCGCCGAAGTGGTTGCCTGGTCGACCGGGCATGATGTGCGGTACGGCGACGATGGGTATGCCAGGCTGGCGCTCATCGCCAATCCGTATGAACAGGGCGACACGTGGTATCGTGACATGCGAATCCCCGGCTTCGGCGGCGAGCAGGCGCCGGAGGGCGAGGACAGTCTGCAGTGGTTGGCGCGGAAGATCGTCGCTGACCCGCGCTTCGCCGAGGCGACGGTCAAGTTCTGGTGGCCGGCGGTCATGGGGAGCGAGGTGGCGGAGCCGCCGGCGGAAGAAGGCGACGCCGATTTCGATGGCCAGCTTCTCGCTGCCAATGCCCAGGGCGCCGAGGTGAGGCGGCTGGCGGACGGGTTCCGGCAGGGCTTCCGTTTTGGAGCGCGCTACAACCTCAAGGACCTGCTGGTCGAGATGGTGCTCTCAAAGTGGTTCAGGGCGGATGCGCTCGGCCTCGCCGATCCTGTGCGCGGGGTTGCGCTGCGCGATGCCGGTGCACGCCGGCTGCTGACGCCAGAAGAGTTGGCGAGCAAGACCGCCGCCCTGACCGGCTATCAGTGGGGCCGGTATATCAGAACCGATTGCAGGGAAGATTGTGCTGCTCAGTCCCGCCGCCTCGATAGAGAATTCAAGTTACTTTATGGCGGTATCGACTCGGACGGGATCACTGAACGCGCGCGGAACGCGACGTCGGTCATGGCCGGTGTGGCTAAGAGACACGCTGCGAAGACCAGTTGTCCAGTCGTACTGCGCGAGCTTTATCTGTTGCCAGATAAGGGGCGCCGCCTGTTTGGGGGCATCGACCGCTCTACCAGACCGGACCTGAATTTTGGTGCATCGTTCGAGATCGAGGCTGCCTCCCATACGGGGAGAGAGACCTTGTCGCTCGAAGGCTCGCTCGCCGAAGGTTCTCACACGGTGAGATTGAGCTACCTGAACGACTATTATGGCGTTAGTTCTGCGACGGATCGCAGTGTTCATCTCGATCGCCTCGATCTGCGCAACGCAGCGGGCCGAATCGTTGCCAGTTACGAGCTCGAAACAATGGAGCCGATAGATGACTGCAACCGTCCACTCGATGAAACTTTCTCGCTTCACTGTGAAGGCTCGTTGGATGTCCCGATCAGCGTGCCGACGGCAGGACGATACACGATCGAGGTCGTCGCATGGGCCAATCAGGCCGGAGATGAACTTCCCCGGCTGGATATAGTCGTGCTGAATGCAACGAATTCCGGCAGCGGCGCCCAGGCGATCAGGGGCAAGATGGTTGAGTTGTATGACAAACTCTTGGGCATTGAAGTTACGCCTTACTCCCCGGACGTAGACGCCGCATTCGAGCTCTTTCTTGATATCGCTGAACGTAGACAAGATTCAGAAATGAATTACTTTCTTTGGTGGGAATGTGGATATGACGACATACATTTCTTTGACGGAATATTGGATGATATCATATTGGAGAAATTTGATGAAAACGGGAACCTCTACTATGAACTAGATTGGGATCGTGAAGATTCCTTCATGCAGAGTACCGACTTCGAGGATACTCACTATACCGCCTACTCGTGGGTCGTGGTTCTGGCGTATCTGTTGATGGATTACCGGTATCTCTATCTGTAGGAGGCCGGGGATGAACCGACGCTCCGTGCTCAAGGGTCTGCTGGCCCTCGCAGCTGCGGCGCCGGGCTTCCGCCTGCCGCTGGTCCATGCCGCAGACCATTCCGGCAAGCTCTTCGTCTTCGTGCAGGCCGATGGCGGCTGGGACCCCACCAGCTTCTGCGACCCCAAGGCCAATACACCGGGCGAGAAGGTCATCAACCACTGGGCGGAGACCGACGAGATCCGCCAAGCCGGCAACATCCCCTATGCCCCCTTCGCCGGCAACCAAGTGTTCTTCGAGAAGTATCACCGCATGATGCTGGTCATCAACGGCGTCGACGCCCAGACGAACGCGCACTCGGTCGGCATCGTCCACAACTGGAGCGGGCGGAACTCCGAGGGCTATCCGACGCTGGGCGCACTCTGCGCCGCCCATTATGCGCCGACGCTTCCGGTGCCCTATCTGAGCTTCGGCGGCTTCTCGAACACCGCGGGGCTTACACGCTTCACCCGCCTCGACGATCCGCGTCTGCTGCACGAGATCGCCTCTCCCATCGACGACATGGGGTCGTTCTTCAGCGACGAGGACTGGGAGGCGATGGCATCGCACCGGGCGGCGACGGTGGCACGTCTTTCTGCGGCCCCGGACCTGCTGCCGGGGGACGAGATGCATCTCGGCTTCTATGGCTCGTCCTTTGCTGCCGAGGGCCTGAAGGCCTATGCCGATGCCATCCCGCCGGAAGACCAACTCGAGCAGCCGGTGGAAACGCAGGACAACCGCAGCTCCCTGCGCCGGCAGGCGCAGCTCACGGTGCTGGCCTTCAAGACCGGGGTCGCGGTCAGCGCAGACCTGTGGCTCGGTGGCTTCGACACCCACTCCAATCATGATCCCCTCCACGAATGGCTGTTCGAGAACCTCACCGATGCGGTGGATTACCTCTGGGACTACGCCGAGGAGCACGGCGTGGCCGACCGCATGGTGGTGGTGATCGGCTCGGACTTCGGGCGCACCAACTTCTACAACTCGGTGAACGGCAAGGATCACTGGCCGATCGGCAGCTACGCGGTCATGGAGAAGAACCGGTCATGGACCGGGCGCGCGGTGGGCGAGACGGACGGCCTGCACTTCGCCTACAAGATCGACCCGGCGACGCTCCGCCGCGACGACACCTACGGCACGATCATCTACCCGAAGCACGTGCACAAGGCGCTGCGCCGCTACCTCGGCGTCGAGCACTCGGCGGGTGCCGTGCGCTTCCCACTCAACAATACCGAAGACTTTGCGTTCTTCGTCTGATTAGTCGTGGGCGCCTGACAGTCAAATAAGCTGTGTAATCCCGTTGGCGAGTAGGCACGTTGGCAGTCATCGTCAACTGAACATATTCTCAACGTTCCCCAGGTAATGCCGTCTCATGTCGTCACTCTGTCAACCAGGTGGCCATGGCAAGAGAGCTCCGAGTCGATGGCAAGATAGGGCGTGTCGCATCGCTCAAGCCATTCCAAGCCGTTCCCTTGCTGTTGCAGCAACGCCACCGAAGCAATGGAACCTGCGACAACCGCCTGGGCCGCAACAACACTGACGCTCAACAGCCCGTCGATGGGCCAGCCGGTCCGGGGATCGATCAGGTGACTGTACCGTCGTCCTTCTATTTCCATGAATCGCTCATATCCGCCCGAGGTCGCGAGCGCACCTTCCAAGAGCCAAACCGTGGCAATTGGAGAGTTCGTCTTCAGCGGATGAACGATGCCGATCGGCCAAGGCTCGTCACTCGCCTGCGGACCGACGATACAGATGTCGCCGCCGAGATTGATCAGACCATGGCGAATACCGAGTTGTCTGGCGAGAACGGCGGCCGCATCGGCGGCGTATTCCTTCACAACGCCTCCGAAATCCAGTTCCATACCCGGCACAGACAGGTATACCTTTCCATCGGAATGTTGAACCTTGTCCCAACCAACTTTGGTCAAACAAGCGTCGATTTCCCCGTGTGACGGCAGGGTTTGCCGGGCTGCGTGCCATACGCGACGAAACACACCCGACGTGATATCGAAAGCCCCATTGCTTTGGTCGTAGCAAACCGCTGCGTATTTTAGGAGGGAGGGCCGCGAAGACGCCTGCGAATTGATCAGTTGGCCGACCGTTGAGCCAAGTAATTGCTTCCCGTCGTTGAAGTGTCGTCTATACTTGCGGCAAAACTTAAGCACAGGCAACTCTGCCGATCGCCGTGGCGTACATGCGACGGCTGTCCCGGATCTCATCGCCGCCGCGGGGAGTACAATGAACTGGCTACTATCGGGCTGGCGGCGCTGGCTTCTTGCGGGTTTGGCCTGCTGCGCCACCATCGCGGCGGCGTACGCTACGCCCGTTCACGTGCCGGAAGTCGATGTGACGGTTCGCTCGGCGCCCGTCGACGCGTTGTCCAGCCACGTTGCCGCTCTGGCAGCCGGAGAAGATCTTGGGTCCCTGCTCGCGAGCCGGCGCTGGGGCAATGTTCAGCCGTCATCGAAAGAGCCCGTCGAACCGAGCACGTCGAACCCGCAATCTGCTCCGAGGATCAATCCCGAACTCCTGAAGATGAACTTTGTTGGGTTGATTACCGTGCAGGATCAGCGCACAGTGTTGCTTGCCGTTCCGAACGTCGGAATTGAGAGATTTGTCGCCGGCGATACACTGCCGGATGGCCGCGTTCTGGTCTCCGTTACGGACAACAGTCTCACGATCAAAGCGGAGGATCTTCCGGAAGAGGAGCTGTTGTTGTTCCCCTCCATCGCGAATGACGCACAGCGGGCTGGGAGAACCGAGGCACATGACCAAGATGTTGGGGAGGCGAGGTGAGAATTCCTAGTCCCGCCATTTTTTCGGCCATGCTGGTGGTGGTGATGGGGCTACTGTCGGCATGTGCGGAACTTCGGGTTGACCCGTTACCGGAACCGATCCGCCCGCCAAAGGAATATGTGTCCGCGGCGCAGGAGGAGCCAGTGCCGGCGGAGACACCGGTGGAGCAGGAGTTGCGCACGTCCCGAACCCCGGGGGTGGTGATCCAGCGTTCGGTGGCTGAGGGCATTACCGACCGGCTGGGCGAAGATCTCTCCGGAAATCCCATCCGTGTCAGCTTTCACAACATTCCTCTTGTGCCCTTCATCAACGAAATTTTTGGTGAAGAGCTGGGGATGTCGTTCTTGATTTCACCGGGCTTGCGACGCAAGTCGGATCTCGTGACTCTCAAGTTGACGGAGCCACTGCCGCCGCGCCAGCTCTTTGCGACGGCCCGTCGGGTTCTGCGCGAGTACGGCGTCGACATCGTAGCGGCAGAGGAAGGTATCCTAACCTTCGTTCCGAGCCAGGACATCGCCTCGCGCGATGTTCCCCTGTTCGTCAGCGGTCGTGCGTTGCCGGATGTTCCGCCCAGCCATCGCGTGATTTTCCAGTTGGTGCAGCTCAAGGTGGTTCGCGGTCCGCAAGTCCGGGGATGGTTGAGTGCGGCATTCGACCGCCAGGACCTGGAAGTCATCGAGGACCCCGATCGCAATGCCCTGCTGCTCAAGGGCAACAGCGACATGCTTGCGCGTGCTCTCGCCATGATCGAGGTGCTCGACCAGCCGTTACTGCGCGGGCGCTACGGCGTCATTATCGAACCCGTCTTCATGCGGTCCCAGGACTTGGCACGGGCGCTGAACGAAGTTCTCAACGCCGAAGGGTATCAGGCGAGCATCGGCACCGGCGGAGTTGGCGGTTCGATTATACTTCTCGCCTTGACGGAGGTGGACAAGATGGTCGCCTTCGCGGCAGACCAGGCCACGCTCGACCACGTCGAGCAATGGGCGCGTCTTCTGGATTCCCGCCGCAAGGAGTCGATCGATTCGGCGGTTTTTGCGTACGAGGTTCTCAATACCCAGGCAGAAGAGCTGACCGATACCCTGAACCGCATGTTCGGCTCCGGTCTGGCCGGCGAACCTCAGCCGGACGCGATGGCCGCAGGCGAAGGCGAACGGGGGTCCCGGCCCACCGAGGCGCAACCGGCCAGCGCCAGAATCGTCGTCGACAAGAATCGCAACATGCTGCTCTTCCGGGGCTCCGGCAAGGAGTGGGCCGAGATTCGAAGCGTGATCGAAAAACTCGACAGGTCCGTGCCGTCGGCGTTGATCGAAGTGCTGATTGCGGAAGTCACGCTGTCCGATCAGGAGAAATCGGGTATCGAGTTTCTCTTGAGGGGCAGCGTCGATGACTATGGTCTTGCCGGCACGCTGGGCGGCCTGGGTCTTGGCGGCTCAGGCTTGACGGTGACTCTGGACAATGCCGGAGAGACGCGCGCGGCGTTGAACCTGTTCTACAGGGACGACCGGGTCGTAATCCGGTCTCGGCCGCGCCTTCTCGTCAAGAGCGGTGAGACTGCAACGATCGATGTCGGCAACGAGATCCCTATAATCACACGAATTTCGGAAGAGGATCGTCAGACCGTCGATTCAGTCAACATCCTGCAGGACGTCACCTACCGCAAGACCGGCGTGCAACTTGAGATCAAGCCGGTTGTACAGGCCAACGGGCTAGTCGACCTGCAGATTTCGCAGCAACTCAGCGAAGCGCGGCCGACCGCAGCGACGAGCCTAGCGGGCACTCCCACAATCCTGAACCGTCAGATCAGCACCAGCCTGACGCTCAAGGACGGCGGATCGTTGCTGCTCGGCGGCCTCATTTCCGGCAGCCAAAGTGCAGGCGAAACTGGCGTTCCCATCCTCGGGCAACTGCCAGGGATTGGCCAGCTATTTCGTGCCGACTCCATTCAGGAAGATCGAACGGAATTGCTGATCATGGTGACGCCGTACGTGATCACCAATCACGAAGAGGGCTGGGAGCTGACGCGGCAGATCCGAGACCGTCTGGACCTGCATTCGTTTATCGCCGACGATCCTGGACCGCCGCTCCTGCCTGGTGGTCAGTAATTTCCGCTTCGGACGTGTGGTAGGTGCGACGCATTTTCCTGGTGCGCAAATTCTATTTGCTGAGAGTGTTGGCCTCTCGCCGTACGTTGTGCCTCCGAGCCGGTGATCGATGGGCTCCGCCAGACACGGCTCTATGCTCGAGGAATGCTCCGGATGACAAGGGGTATTCAGAGCCCGAGCAGTGAGCCGACCGTAAGCCCGAAGGTCGGATGCCGGCTGTGCCGTGTGGCGGAACAACCGCCGTGATTAGCGCGCGCTATTGCTGCCAGGACTCGGGCTTCAGGCTCGTATCCCCTGACTTGGTGCCTCTGATCCCGTGGCTTATGCGTCGCGGCCGATGCCCTCATTGTGGCGCGAAAATCTCGCCCGTCGTTCCGGTTCTGGAATTCGCGATGATCGCTGTGGTGATCGTCACCGCTGTGCTGGTGCGAGACGATGCACAAGCCGCGGCAGGATGCTTCCTGGGATGGCTGCTCGTTCTGCTGGTGATCGCCGATTTGCGGCACCAAATTCTACCAGACAGCCTGACGGCAACAGTGCTGGCGAGCGGCTTGCTGGCGGCGCTGTTCCTGCCGTCACCGGGCTTCACCGAGGCGCTGATCGGAGCGGCGATCGGCGGCGGTAGCTTCTTCTTGCTGCGCTTCCTCTATTTCCGCTACCGCGGCATCGAGGGGCTCGGCCTGGGCGATGTGAAGTTGATGGCCGGACTGGGCGCCTGGCTCGGCCCGGCTTGGCTGCCGCCCCTGGTCCTCATCGCTGCCGTGGCTGGACTCATGGTCGTTCTGCTGCAGTCCTGGCGCCGGGGAACCGGGGTTCCCGCGACGAGCAGGGTCGCCTTCGGCGCCTATCTCGGCGGTGTGGCCCTGCTGCTCTGGGGCCTAAAATCGACGGGTGTGTGGGAGTGGTAGATGCTTGAATCCCCGTGCCGTCCGAGCGCGCGCCTCTCGTCAGACGCAGGCGTAATTGCTACGGTATGTGAACCGACACCAGACGCTGGAGTCCAACCGCCAATGCCCAAGTCGCCGGAACGCGTGTCGGACGCCGCAACATCGGGCGGGTATTCCGGGCAGCGCCTTGCCGAACTGCTGGTTGAGAGAAACGATGTTCAGCAGGCCGACATGGACAAAGCCCTGCAGATACAACGCTCGATCGGCGGCAGGCTCGACGCCGTACTTCTGCGGACCGGCACCATTTCCGAAGACCTTCTTCTTCAAAGAATCGCCGAAATACAGGGAGCGGAATATCTCCGCAACGCGGAGGAGCTTCCCGGAAAGAAAGACGTCTATGAGTTCATTTCCGAGGCACCGATCAAGAAGGAGTGGTTTCTCGACAATGGCGTGCTGATGTGGCGCCGCAACGGCCAGCTCTTTTGTATCGCGCGGGACATCATGGATCATGGCGTTCTGGCCGTTCTCAGCTACTTTTATCCGGACGAAACGGTCAAGTATTGTCTCGCTACCGGCCACCAGATCGACCATCTTCTCGAGTTCGTGAAGAAGGAGCGGGCGAGCCAGGCTCCCTACTCCGGCGACGATACCAGGCAGCTGACGGAAATGGCCGAAGAGGCGCCGATCATCGAGTTCGTGAACAATCTTCTTGCGCAGGCCGTCTACGTGAAGGCCTCGGACATCCACATCGAACCGACGGAGGAGCATTTCCTGGTTCGCATGCGCGTCGACGGCGTGCTGCAAACCAAGCAGACGCAACCGGTCGAGCGGTTTCCGGCCGTCGCATCCCGCATCAAGCTCGTATCGGGCCTCGACATTGCGGAACGGCGGCTGCCCCAGGACGGGCGGATCTCGACCCGGATTGCCGGCCAGGAGATGGACATCCGTGTGTCGACGGTGCCCTGCGCCTTCGGGGAGTCCGTGGTCTTGCGGATGCTGGCGAAGGAGCGGGCGGACCTTGTCCTGACGAATCTGGGCATGGAGGCGGATCATCTCTCCCAGTTCCGGCGCTGGTTCCAGACCAGCAGCGGCATCATTCTGGTGACCGGACCAACGGGGTCGGGGAAATCCACGACGCTTGCCTCGGCGCTCACGGAGATCGACGACGGCGTCAAGAAGCTCATCACGGTGGAGGACCCGGTCGAGCACCAGATGCCCAACATCACCCAGATTCAGACGCACGCGGAGATCGGCTATACCTTCGCCCGCGCCTTGCGCGCCATTCTGCGTCAGGATCCGGACGTCATCATGATCGGCGAGATCCGCGACCTGGAGACGGCGGAAATCGCCATCCGTTCGGCCATGACTGGCCACCTGGTGCTGTCCACGGCCCACACCAACGACGCGCTGTCCAGCTTCACGCGACTGATCGACATGGGCGTGGAGCCGTTTCTGGTCGCTGCATCGGTGCGCGGGGTCCAGGCGCAGCGGCTCGTGCGCAGGGCATGTCCGCGTTGCTCGGAGCCCATCGATCCGCCCTCCGCATTCGGCGAGAGCCTCGAGCGAATCCCTCCGGACTTGCTCGGCGACCGCTGGGTGACGGTCCACGGCTGCGACGCCTGCGAACGGACCGGCTACACCGGCAGGACCGGCATCTACGAACTCGTTCCGGTGACCGGCGAACTCCAGGAGCTCATCGTTTCAGGGGCGAAACTCAATGAACTGAAGACGCTGGCCTTGCAGCAGGGTCATCGAACCCTGCTGGAAGACGGCCTGCTCAAGGCTTCCCATGGTCGCACCACTGCGGAAGAAGTGACCCGCCTCACGCTCGAGGAGTGATCCACGATGCGGGAGTATCAGTACGAGATCGTCGATCGCAGCGGTCGAGTGGTGAAGGGAGTCGCTGAGGCCGCCTCTGTTTCCGACCTGGTTCGCGAGCTGAGTGCCGAGGGCCATACCGTGGTCGAGGTGACGGAGCCCCGCGCAACGCGGCCTCCGCTGTTGCGCCGCCGGCTCGGCGCCCAAGACCAGATGATGGCACTTCACGAATTGGCGACACTGCTTGAATCGGGTGTCTCGCTCGGCAATGCGGTGCAGGCTCAAGTCAGCGGCACCCGGCATCCCTCGCTGGCCCAGGCCTTCGAGGCCATGTCCAGGGGGCTCATGCGCGGAGAGAGCTTTCTCGAAGCCCTGCGCGCCGGACAGTTGGCTCTTCCGGACTACGTTTATCGCCTGGTGGAGGCCGGCGAATTGAACGGTCAGCTCGCGGGGGCTTTGCGCCAGGCCGTCGATCAGATGCAGTACGATCAACGGGTCGCCACGGAGATGCGCGGCGCGCTGCTCTACCCGTCGATCCTGATCGTCGCCGGCTGCGCGGCAGTGCTCCTCGTCTTTGTCTTCGTGATCCCTCAATTCGCCAATTTGCTCGAGACCGGAAATGAACTGCCCGTGCTGGCGGAAGCCGTCATGCACACCGGTCTCTGGTTCAATGCCAACGGCTGGCAGCTGGCAGCAGCTCTTGCCGTCATCACCCTTGCCATTGCTCTGCTCGTACGGCGCGAAGGTGTCCGTCAGCGAGTCCGGGACAGCCTCTCCACGCTGCCGATCCTTTCCGACTGGTTTACCGAGACGGATACCGCAAAGTGGGCTTCACTCATGAGCGCCATGCTGGCGAGTCGGGTGGGTCTCCTGGACGCGCTGGGCCTTGCCGCAAGCAGCGTGCGAATCACCCGACGCAAGGCAATGCTGGAGCAGGCGACGAGCGACGTCCGCAGCGGCGCCTCGCTTTCGGCGGCACTAGAGAAGCGCCGCGCGCTCACGCCCACCGGTTACAGCCTGCTTCGCGTCGGCGAGCAATCGGGGCAGCTTGCCGAGATGCTGAGGGCGCTCGCGACGCTCTATGACGAGAACAGCCGCCGGCGCATGAAGCGGTTCCTCACCCTGATCGAACCGCTGGCCGTCGTGCTGGTCGGTGGATTCCTCGGTGTCATCATGATCGGAATCATTCTTGCGATCACCAGTGTCAACGATATCGCGTTTTGACCGGACGGAGAGATCCGCGATGCCCGGCACAGAACCGCAGTCAACGCGCAAGCGGGGGACCCGGAAAGCAACGCCGCGCCGGCCGCGCCCGGGCAAGGGACGCCGGGCATCCAAGGCGGCGGTCGCAGGTTCCCCCAATGCAGGATTCACCCTCATCGAGCTCATGGTGGTTCTCGTCATACTCGGCCTGCTGGCGGGGCTGGTCGGACCACAACTCTTCGGCAGGATCGACACGTCGAAGGTGAAGACGGCCGAGACTCAAGTCAAAATGCTGCGTGGCGCCCTGCAGGCGTTTCGCCTGGACGTGGGCAGATATCCCACCACTGCGGAAGGGCTCGCCGCCCTGGTCCGCCCCCCGCCGGAGGCCACAGACTTCTGGAGCGGACCCTATCTCGACGGCGAGGTGCCGGAAGACCCGTGGAACGCGCCCTATCGATACCTTTATCCGGCAGACAACCTTCAGGGCTTCGCTCTCTATTCGCTCGGCGCCGACTCGCAGGATGGTGGAGACGGCACCGATGCCGATGTCGGCTACCTTCCGACAGAGCCGCAGTCGCGCTAGTGACCCGTTCGAGACGTTTCTATCCGTTTGCGCCGCACTCCACACGTCATGACCGGACTTGTCCCGGCCACCCGCGGGTTATTTTTGCGGTCGGTACAAAGAACGTGGATGCCCGGATACCCGGAACGGGTCCGGGCATGTTCGGGCATGACGGTGGTGATGCGGCGGAGACTGCGCACGACCGCCACCGCTCCGGCCGATCGAGCCGCACTCGTGCAGCGGGCGGCTTCACGTTGATAGAGATGCTGTTCGTCCTGTTTCTCGTGGCGATGATCACCGCGCTGGTGGCGCCCAATACGGAGCGCCTTTACGCAAGCATCGCAGGCAAGACGGACCGCGAATACATCCTGGACCAGTTCGCGAGCCTCGGCCGAATAGCCCTACGTCACGGTCAGGCCTATGTGGTCTCTCCCCCCGCACCCGATGGGCCGGAGGCGGCCGCAGCCTCATCGGCAGCGCGCGCCGCCCCGCCGTTCCACGCGGATACCAAGCCCTATGTCATCGACCTGCCGGAGGGTTGGACCATCGACCTTGACCGGCCCCTCGTGATCGGTGCGAACGGTGTCTGCTTCGGGGCCGAGGTCACCCTGCTTCACGAAGGCAGGATCGAAGCGCGTCTCGCTCTCGAAGCGCCCTACTGCCACGTCGCGGCGCATGCCTAGCCAGCCTTCCTCGGCAGGGTCACTGTCTGCAGGCTTCTCGATCCTGGAGACCATGGTTGCGATGGTGATCTTCGCCGGCGCCGCAACGGCGCTCTACGGCCTCTTCAACACCAACCTGATCGCGCTGGGACGCGCTCACGACGCGTCGCGACAGATGTCGGCGGCCCATCATGCGGTCGAATACCTCGCCGGCATCAATCCGCATGAGGAGCGCGCGGGGCAGATAAGCGTGGATGGGATCGACATCGTCTGGTCCGCGACGCTGCTGGAGCCGGTGCGCCAGAGCCAGACCGTGACCGCAGAGCGCGGGTACTTCGAGGTTGGCCTCTACGAGATCTTGTTCGAGCCGCGTGAAGACGGACGGTCGCTGGGCACCTGGCGATTGCGGGTCCCCGGTTACAGGAAAGTGCGGGAGCCGGTGCCGTGACGCGTCGCCGCCGAAGGAGGACAACCCAGGCTGCGCCCCGGGGGCTGACCATGGTGGAAATGCTCGTCGTCCTGGTTCTGGTCTCGCTCCTGGGCACTCTCGTGATCCAAGGTACGGGTTTCTTCCTCGGCCAGTTCGCAACGGTGAAGCGCGTTCACCGCGAGGCGGCCCATGCCGATCTCCGAGATCATTGGTTCGCCTCGACCGTCGAGGCCATCCTGCCATCCCGACAGGAAGCGAGACGCTTCGTCGGCGACGGCACGTTCTTCGAGGGCGTCACTCTGCAGCCGCTGGCCGCCGCGGCCGGCCGGCCGCTGCACGTTCGCTGGTCCATCGAGGGCGGCCGCGTCCTCTATAGCGAATACGGCGCGGAGCCCTGGACCATTCTCGGCGAGCAAGGCAGCGGGCTCAGCTTTCAGTATGCCGATTCATCGAGGCAGTGGCTCGAGCGGTGGCCGATAGAGGGGAGCCGGGAGCACATCCCGCGCATGGTCCGCCTGTTGTCGGCCGACGGCCGGACCCTCTGGCTCGCGCACTTCGACCTCTACCCCGAGCCGGTCCCCAACTACCGGGAGGAATTCTGATGGTCGGTCGCGCAAACGCGAACGGTTTCGTGCTGGTCGTCACGCTATGGGCGCTGGCAGCGCTCGGGCTGCTCGCCACCTATATCAACCATGTGGTGGCGACCGACGTCGACCACGCCATCGAAGAAAAGCGTGCCTTCCAGGCCGAACTCGAACGGCGCAGTACGGAGTCGACGTTGATCTACCTTCTCGCCACCGGACGCATGAACCATCACGCTCTGATCCTGGAAGAGGAGCAGCAGTTCTTCGATCCGAGGCGCAACCAGACGCCGTCTCCTTTCAACGTTCGAGGAGAGTTGCAGGTCACCGGCGCCGCCTATGCCGGCCTTGGAGAAACCCGCTTCTCCATCCAGGACGAGGGCGGACTGATTTCGGTCAACGCGCCACGCTTTCCACCATTCGCGGCCTTTCTGGAACGCATCGGGCTTGCCGAAGAGGATACACGCCAGGTCATCGCCCGGATCGACGACTACATCGACACCGACGACGCCATCAATGTGGGTGGCGCGGAACATCACGATTACCGGCGCCAAGGCAAAGCGCCACCGCTCAATTGGATCATGTCGAGCCCAATGGAGCTGGGTGAGGTTCTTGGTGTCGAGGATTTGATTCCTCCTCAAAGCTGGCCGCAGCTGCGGCCGTTGCTCACGATGCGTCCCGTGTCCAACTACAATTTCAACACGATGCATCCCGAGATCCTGGCGGCTGTACTTGAGCTTGACGCGTACGGCGTTCGCGGCGTTCTGGAGGAACGGAAAAAGGGGCCGCTGTCTCGGCGGACCCAGCTTGCGATGCTGAGCGGGAAACATCTGGACATCGACGAAATGGAAGTGGCCGTGTTACCGTCGAATTTCATGAAGTTGGCGGTCTGGCATGAGACCGTGGGCCCGCGCTCGGTTGTCGGCATCGAATTGACGCCGTTCGGCGACATAGCCCCGTGGCGAAAAGATTACCGGTATTCGGAACCTGCTCCCCAGCGCGAAGATTCAGGCATTCCCAGTGATCCTCCTCTCGAAGCTGCGACGCCTCTTCTTCGGTAGACCGAACGCGATCCAGACCCAGGCCGGCGCCCGCCGGCTGCCCTTGCGGTCGTCCACGCCCAACTGGATCGTGGGCCGGGGGCTTTGCATGTTTCGCTGCGAGGACTTCAGTGCCGTTCCCCGCAGCCGGCGCCGCGCGGCACTGGAGTTCAAGCTTCCGGTCTGGAGTCCCTTCGAGCACACCGGCCATCACGCCGTGTGGTCCGGCGGCGTGGCCATGGTTTGGTTCTGGGACAATGACAAGATCGCGTCGGCCCGCGAGCGCTTCTCCACGCTGTTTCCAAAAGCACGAGCGCGCATCTCGGCACGTCTTCGAACGCTGCCCGAGACGGTGTTCTACGCGCGAAAGGCGGATGGGCTTCACTTGCAGCCCTGCGCAGACGGCTTCGAACTGCAGTATTGGCGGGCAAACGTGTTGGCCGACTCGTTCTGGTTTCCGACCTACCCACAGGAGAGCCAGCTGAGTTGGTTCGTGGCGCGACAAGAGGGCGATGGCGGGACGCCGCCGCTGACCATCGGAGATTTGAACGAAGCCGCTACGCGGAGTTAGCGGCGTAGAGTTCATTCATTTCCGAGGCGTCGCGGGTGCCGTTTGTTCTGTGCGTTCGCTTCCCGGTTGCGTCAGTGGCGCTCCGCCCGTCGGGTGGCGGATCCCCAGCAGCCTCCCGATCACCAGTGGTTAGCATCGACCCCTGCGACGGACCGTCGCCGGATCGGTCCGGCGGCGCGCCGTCGCGATCCAGGGAGATCGATAATGACCGGGACCGCGTGCGACACGAACACCGTCACCCCTCTTCGCCAGCGCATGGAGGAGCAGCTCCGCATCGCCAATCTGGCCGCGAGCACGTCCAAGGCCTACATCTGCGAGATCAAGAACCTGGCCAGGTACTACGACGCCTCGCCGGACGAGCTCGACGCCGAGCAGGTGCGCCAGTGGTACCTGGGGCGGATCGACAAGGGGCTCAGTCCGGGCACGACCAACGTCTCCTTCGCCGCGCTGAACTTCCTCTACATCGACACACTCGGCTGGCCTGACCATGTCGCCGGCCTGCGCTCCCGCAAGAAGCCCGGCAAGCTGCCGCGCTACATGTCGGAGCAGGAGGTCGAGCACCTCATCCTTGCGACACCCGACCTCCGCCACCGTGCTGCCATTGTCACCGGCTATGGCGGCGGGCTCCGCATCTCCGAGACCTTGGCCATCAAGGTCGGCGACATCCTGTCGGAGAAGAAGCTGCTGCACATCCCCTCCGGCAAAGGCGGCACCGAGAGAATGGCACCGTTGCCGGACATCGTCATCCACTACTTGCGCGTCTACTACAGGAACATCTGGCCGCGTCCGACGAGCTGGCTCTTCTACGGCGTCTCGCTCGACAGGCCCATCGCAACGGAGACCTTGCAGGCCGCCTTCAGGAGGGCGCGCGACATTGCCGAGCTCGACCGCAGCTACACCTTCCATTGCCTGCGCCATTCGGCGGCGACCCATCTCCTCGAGCGCGGCGGCGATATCGAGGTGATCCGGGACATGCTCGGCCATCGAAGCGCGAACACGACCCGTCACTACGCCCGCGTCACCGGCAAGATGTTCGAGGGCCTCGACCACCCGATCTCAGGCTTCGCAGCGTTGCGCAACTGACGGCGCGTGGAGGCCGAACGCGCGGGCGTGGCGGAGATCTTCCGCCGCGCCGGCGCCGCTTTCCGTGAGCGCCACAAAGGGCGCATCGACGCCGCCCGGCTCAAGGTCATGGGCGCCATCGAGGCGTGCCGCACCGCCGTGCTCGGCGGCCACATGTACGCCTGCGAGGGCTGCGGGCGCGAGCATCCGCTCTTCAACTCCTGCCGCAACCGCCACTGCCCCACCTGCCAGGGTCTCGCCGCCAACCTCTGGAGCGAGGAGCGCGCCGGGGACATCCTGCCGGTGCCCTACTTCCATGTGGTCTTCACCCTGCCCAAGGAGGTTGCCGCCATTGCCTTCTGCAACCGCAGGGTGGTGTTCGACATCCTCTTCCGGGCCGTCGCCGAGACCCTGCGCACCATCGCCGCCGATCCCCGCCACGGCGGCATGCGCATCGGCGGCACCGCGGTCCTCCATACCTGGGATCAGAAGCTCCGCTTCCACCCGCACCTGCACGTGGTCGTGCCCAACGCGGGCTTCGACGTAGACAGTGGCGAGTGGAAGACGGGGAGCACCACCTTCCTCGCCCCCGTCAAGGTCCTCGGCAGCCTGTTCCGCCGCCTCTTCCTCGAGGAGCTCGCCCGCGCCCACGGCCGGGGGGACCTGGAGTTCCACGGCACCCTCGCCCACCTCGCCAATCCCGGCGAGTTCCACGCCACGCTTGCCGCCGCCCGGGCCAGGGACTGGGTGGTCTACGCCAAGCGGCCCTTCCGCGGGCCTGAGCAGGTCTTCCGGTACCTCTCGCACTACACGCACAGGATCGCCATCTCCGACAGCCGCATCGTCTCCTTCGACGGCGAGACGGTCTCCTTCCGCCACCGAAAGCCCAAGGCGCCGGGGCAGAGAAAGCCGCGCTACGGCATCGCCACCGTGAGCGCCGACGAGTTCATCCGCCGCTTCCTGAGGCACGTCCTGCCGGACGGCATGCACCGCATTCGCTACTTCGGCATCCTCGCCAACGGCTGCCGCGCCAGCACGCTGGAGAGAGCACGCCAGGCTCTCGGCGCCCTCGGCTGCGCCGCCCCCGAGGGAAGCGTGGACGGCGCTCAGGCCGAGCCCGACGAAGAGCCCGAGATCGGCACCGCGCCCGTGGCCTGCCCCCACTGCGGCGGCGTCATGCGCCTCGTCCGCGAAATCCGCCGCCGCCATGAGCCCCGCTCGACGCGCGGCCCGCCGGCGCTGCCGCCGACCCACAGGGGGAAACCGTGAGACGCCCGCTCGCTTCGGCCCCGCGCAACGGCGCCAAAGCGCCGACGCACGACCGAACCTGTCTCCGCTTGAGCCGGGCTGACAGCCCTCGGCTCACACCCCGCTCAGTCCTCGCAGCGTGCGCCCGCATGCCTGCCGAAAGACCGGCGCGAGCGTCGATTTTATGCGCAACTCTGCTGCCGGTGGATGCCGCCTGACGCTGACATCAGCGCACTTTCCACATAGCTCAACTTCGCCTCTCGTGGCCCGCGGCTTCGTTCAAAAGGGTTGGGCAGGCTCTCGAGAGAGAGCCTGCCCAACCCTTAACCTTGAACTGAGCCGCGTTCCGCGGCGGGGCGCCTCGGCCGCCGGGTGCCCAGAGTGATCTCCTTGCCGCGCGTAAGTTGAGTGTGGCCGTTCGCTCCAGCGTCTGGGCGCAGGGTCGAATCCTGTTTCTCCCTCGTTGATCGATGGTCGTCGACCGCCAAGCCGGCGAGCAAGAGCATGGGCGTGTCTTCGTGACAGACCAAACCCAGAGGGAGACGCCCCATGACGGCACTTCGCCAGCGCATGATCAACGACATGACGGTTCGCGGCTTCGCCGAGAACACCAGGAAGTCCTACCTCAACTCGGTCTCCGGGCTCGCGGTTCACTACGGTCGCAGCCCCGAGCACATCTCAGCGGAGGAAGTCCAGGAGTACCTCATCTTTCTTCACGAAGAGCGGGGGCTGGCTTGGCAGAGCTGCAACAGCGCTCGCCAAGGGATCCGCTTCCTCTATCGCATCACGCTGGGCTTGCCCGAGCCGCACTTCTATCTGCCCTTCGCCAAGACGCCTTCCACCCTGCCCGTACTGCTCAACCAAGACGAACTGGTGCGGCTGTTCAGCGTCACCATCAACCGCAAGCACCGCGCCTTGCTGATGACGGCCTATGCAGCGGGGCTTCGGGCGAGCGAGCTCGGCCGGTTGCAGATCAGCGATATCGACTCACAGCGGATGTGCCTGCGCGTCGATCAGGGCAAGGGCAACAAGGACCGCTACGTCCCGCTCTCGCCCCGGCTGCTCGACGAGCTGCGCGAGTACTGGCAGCGGGTACGGCCCGAGCACTGGCTGTTCCCCGGTCGGATTCCCGGCCGGCCGATGACGCGCCATGGGCCAGCACACGTTTACGATCGAGCCAAGGACAAAGCCGGGATCGCCAAGCCCGGCGGGATCCACACGCTGCGCCATTGCTACGCCACCGGGCTCCTCGAGGCCGGCGTCGAGCTGCATGTCATCCAACGCCGCCTCGGGCACACCTCAATCCGCTCGACCATGCGCTACCTTCACCTTGCTCACGACAAGACGTCCGCCACGCCGTCGCCCCTGGACCTGCTGGAGTTTCCGCGTCCTGCCCAGGCCTGACCGGTGGCTCATGTCGGCCACGCGGCGCCAGCCACACGGCCGGCGCTGGAGGTCGCGGACATCCTGCGCGAGCGCGGCGACGCCTATGGCGAGACACATCTGCTCTCGGCCCAGCAGCAGAGGGTCGTCGACGCGCTGGTGAACTGCCGCACCGCTGTGCTCGGCGGGTTCAAGGCAGAATGCGATCACTGCGGGGCGGTGACGATCCAGTACGCCTCGTGCCGGAACCGTCATTGCCCCAAGTGCCAGACCCTCTCGCAGACCAGGTGGGTTGAGCGTCAGTGCGCCGATCTGCTCGACATCGACTACTGGCATGTCGTGTTCACCCTGCCCCACGAGCTCAACCCCGTGGCCCAGGGCAATGCCGCGCTCATCTACAGGCTGCTCTTCAAGGCCGCCTCCCAGACCCTGCTCGAGTTCGGCCGCAATCCCCGCTGGCTCGGCGGCGAGCTCGGCATCACCATGGTGCTGCACACTTGGGGGCAGAATCTGGGACAGCACATCCATGTCCACTGTATCGTCACCGACGGCGGTCTGAGCCCGGACAGAGAGCGCTGGCTCACTCCCGCGCGCAAGGGCTTCCTGTTCCCCACGGTCGCGCTCTCGAAGGTCTTCCGCGGCAAGTATCTCGACTTCCTCGGCGCCGCGCACCGCGACGGCGAACTCCGGCTCAAGGTCGTCGGCGGTGGTGACGACAGCCGCGAGTTCGAGTGTCTGAAGACCGCGCTGCGGTCGAACGACTGGGTGGTCTACACCAAGGCCCCGTTCGCCGGCGCCGGGCACGTTCTGGCCTATCTCGGGCGCTACACCCACAAGGCTGCCATCGCCAATCATCGCCTCGTCGACTTCGACGGCGAGCACGTTCGCTTCCGTTGGCGCGACTACGCTGACGGCAACAAGGTCAAGGTGATGCGTCTCGACGTCGACGAGTTCATCCGCCGCTTCCTCCTGCACGTCCTCCCGCGCGGCTTCACCCGCCTGCGCCACTACGGCTTGCTCGCCAATCGCTGCCGGGCTCGCAAGCTCGCCCGCTGCCGAGACCTGCTCGGCCAGCCTGCCCCTGAACCGCGGGAGCCGGAAACGACGCAGCAGATGATGCTGCGACTGACGGGGATCGACATCACCGTGTGCCGCCAGTGCGGCGAGGCAACGCTGCGGCAAACCGTCATTCTTGAGCCGCAGCCCCAAGCAGCCATGCGGGCGACGAATACCCGACCGCCGTGACGATGCGTCAGAACCGACAAGGTCCGACAACAGTCCCCCCGGCCGCCGCGCCGCGACCGCTCCTGCGCCCGCTTCGTGCTGCCCGGCGGCGAAACATCGTCGCGAGCCCCTGCACAGCCGCGTCGCAACCTGATAAGTGGAGATTCAGAGTGCCGGCGCCGCCAGCGACACCAACAGGTTGCACCGCTTCGGCCTAATCGGCTCCCACCCAGCGGTTACTTTCCCCATAGCCCGGCACTACGGCCGTGCAGCGCGGCTCAGCTCAATGCCTGTATCGGTCCTGCTGCGCACGACCGATACAGGCCAATTCATTATGTTCAACTGCACATAAGACCGATGCGGCCACGGGCGAGCACGGCGACCTGCTCGACCTCATCCGCTACCGCATCAACGCGCCGACGCTGCGCGCGGCGCAGGACGAGGCGCGCTCGTTCCTCGCCTTGCCGGCTTCGCCGGCGGCAGCGCCGGACGCGCCTTACGACGGAGCGCAAGCGGCGCGCCGCCTGTGGCGGCGCTGCCGCGCCATCGACGGCAGCCACGCGGAGCGTTATCTCCACGCCCGGGGGCTGTCGCGCTGCCGCTTCGCGGCCTTGCGCTTCCATCCCGAGCTTCGCTATCGCGAAGGCTCGTCGGTGCGCCGCTTCCCGGCGCTGGTCGCCGCCGTCACCGGCGGCGACGGCGCGATTACCGGCGTGCAGCGCACCTGGCTCGATCCGCGCGCACCCGCCAAGGCGGGCGTCGCCGCGCCGCGCAAGGCGCTCGGCCGCATCCACGGCCTCGCGGTGCGCTTCGGCGCCCCTTCCGGCCTCGCTCCGCTCGTCGCCGGCGAGGGCATCGAGACGGTGCTCTCGCTGGTCACCGCCGTGCCCGAGATCACGGCCGCCGCCGCGCTCTCCGCCGGGAGCCTGGGCGCGTTCGCGCCTCCCTTCGACCTCGCGCACCTCGTGATCGCCCGCGACAACGACGAGGACGGCGCACTCGCGGCCGAACGCCTCGCCCGGCGCTGCGCGCGGCTCGGCATCGGCGCGACAGTGATCGTGCCCGCCGGCAACGATTTCAACGACGATCTGGTCGCACTCGGCTCAGCGGCGCTCCGCGCCCGCTTCGCGCCGCTGTTCCGCGGCCGCGCGTAACCGCGCGTCCGCTTCCGCGTCTCCGGAGTCAAGGCAAAGAAGGGGAAGGGTGGAAGGCCGGAGGTCGCGGGAGACCCCGGCAATGGCGCAGCAAAGGAGACGACGCGATGCACGTACCCGAACCCGCCCCGGTTCCCGGTCCCGGCGACGACTACTGCCACGACTGCGAAACCGCCGATGCGCTCGGCATGGAGCCCTGGTGCGACAACCCCCGCTGCCTCGACCGCGACATCGGGGGAGGAAGAGAAGAGCGGAGGGTCGGGCGAGCCGACCCGGAAGGAGGAGGGAGTCCATGAGAGCCGTCATCAACCTGAAGCACGCGCCGGAGCTGCGCGACGAGTTTCAATATGCGCATGTCGTGAACAACACAGTGCTGGTCGACCGCCGCACGAAGTGGGGCAATCCGTTCAGAATCGGCGAGGACGGTTCGAGGGATGAGGTGATCGCCCGCTACCGCGCGCACCTGTGGCGCCACATCCAGGCGGGCGACATCGCGTTGGAGGAGCTCGCCGAGCTCGACGGTTGCTGGCTCGCCTGCTGGTGCGAACCGCTCCCCTGTCATGGGGATGTGCTCGCGCGGGCGGCGGCCTGGGCCTCGCAGCAACTGGCGGAGCGGGTCGACGGGGGCGCGTCATGAGCGCCATCGCCTTCCGACGCATCGCTCCGGACGAATCCCGCATCTACCAGGACGGCGACCCTGTCGGCGACGTCTACGCGCTCGACGATCCGCTGCGCGAGGGCGCGCGGTATTTCGTGGTGCATCTCGACGAAGACCCGCGCGGTCCCTGCCGCGTCCATGACCGCAACCGGATCCGGGAGGTGACCGAGCGCCTGGTCCTCTCGCATCCGCTATGGGGTTGAGTGGCCATGCCAGAGTTCCGATCGGCAGCCCATCGAGTGCGGTGGGGGACTCTGGGCGCGTCGCTTCGCGACCGGGCTATCCGCTCGAATCTCCACTCGCTGGCGCTCGCTCCGATAACCGCTCCTATCCCTCGCGCCTCCAGTCGCTGCGCTCCTTGCGCGCTGCGCTTGCCACCGCCTCCGGCGGTCGCGGCCTTGCGGGCGGGTGCTCGACCGCTCGGCCTTCGGCAACGCGCTGTCCGCTCCAGGCCGGGAACCGTGTCCTCGCTTCGCTGCGGGCCGCACCACTTCCCGGCCCTCCGCTCCGGCGCGCTCGCGGTCTGCGCTCCCGTCCTCGGCCGCGAAGCGGCTGGCGCCGCTTGGGGGGAGTTAAAGGCGCCACCGACGTGATGTCCCATTGTGTCACACGTGCTCACGCACCTTCGGTGCTAAGTGACTGATTCGATTGCGATAGTCATCCGTTTCTAGTGCCACCGGGCGCGGAATGCAAGCCCATTCCGCACCCCGCTGCAACAGATCGGAGACGCGCGATCATGCCAACCATCCGCCTCACCCAGCGCCGCGTCGATGCCCTTCGGCCCCGCCGCAAGGTGCGCGATGTCCGAGACGCCGAGCTGAAGGGGTACGGCGTCCGGATCATGCCCTCCGGCGCCAGACGCTACTTCATCCACAGCCAGCACAGGGGCAAACGGGTCTGGAAAATCATAGGCGACGCGACGGCGATCACCGAGCCCAAGGCGCGGGCCAGGGCCAGGTCCATGCTCGCCGCGTTGCGCGACGGTCGGGAGCCAGATGCGGCGGACCCCGGCGGCACCCTCTTCGAGACAATCGCCGAGGAGGTCTTCGGCCGCTACGGGCGCCGCTGGAAGCCGCGCACCATGCAAGTGAACCGCGACTACCTCCATCGGCAGATCCTGCCCTTCTTCGCGGGCAGGCCCATCGGAGAGATAACCAGGGAGGACGTGCGGGCCTGGTTCCGCGGGCTGCACGCGACGCCCGCCGCCGCGAACCGCTCGGCGCCGATCCTCTCGGTCATCATGCAGCAGGCCGAGGCGTGGGGATACCGCCCGGAGAACAGCAACCCCTGTGCCGGCATCCGCCGCTACCGGCAGGGGCGGTCCGAGCGCTTCCTGACCCCCGAGGAGTATCGCCGCCTCGCCTGCGTGCTGGGCCGGCACGAGGCCAGCCGCCCCCTGCACGTGGCCGCCGTGCGCCTGCTGCTGCTCACCGGCTGCCGCAAGTCAGAGATCCTGACCCTCCAATGGCGCTCCTACCGGGAGGGGCGGCTCTATCTGACGGACAGAAAGACAGGGGCACTTTTCGACAGCTACGCTGGTCATACGGTCTGCTACGCTGTCGAGACATAAAGCATTATATAAACTACCTTATTCTTGATTCTTTAGCGACACGACCCTCTTGCACCTGCGCGGAGAATACGCTTGAATACGCCTCGGTTCGATGCCGCACATGTGCGGTTTGATCACGGGATGAAGCCAATGCCCAAGCGAAGTACCCTCAAGATCGCCAAGCGCACCGTCGATGCGCTCCGCGTCGATCGCGGCGACGCAACCTTCTGGGACCGCGATCTTGCCGGTTTCGGCGTACGCGTGCACGCCACCGGACGCAAGGTCTACGTGGTGCAATCCAGGGGGCCGGGCGGGCTGAAGCGCGCCAGGGTTGGCAAGCATGGCGATATCACCGTCGAGGAGGCGAGAACGCGGGCGGCGGCGGCGATCGACCGGATCAAGCGGGGCGAGGATCCCTTCCCGGCGCCTCCGGCGCCGGCACTCACGGTGGCCGGGCTGGCGGAGCGCTACATGGAGAAGCATGTGGCGATGCACTGCAAGCCGAAGACGGCGGGACTCTACCGGACGGCGCTGGACCTGCACATCCTGCCGGCGCTGGGCGGCAAGGCGCTCGGGGAGGTGGGGCGGGAAGACGCGGCCGAGCTGCACCACCGGCTGCGCGACACCCCCTACATGGCCAACACCGCCGCGGCGGTCCTGTCGAAGATGTACAAGCTGGCGGAGAGCTGGGAGCTGGTGCCGCGCGGGTCCAACCCGTGCCGGTTGCTGTACTACTACCGCGAGCACACGCGCGAGCGTTTCCTGACGCCGGAGGAATACCGCCGGCTGGGCGTGACGCTTCGCGAGGCGGCGTCGAAATCGGCGCCGTGGCCGCAGGCGGTGGCGGCGATCCGGCTCCTGATCCTGAGCGGCTGCCGCAAGAGCGAGATCCTGACGCTCAAGTGGGACGACATCGACCGGGTGGCGAACGAGCTGCGGTTGAGGGACGCGAAGTCGGGGCCTCGCATGGTGCCGCTGACCCCGCCGCTGCTGAAGGTGCTCGACGGCATCGACCGAACGGACGGCAGTCCGTGGGTCGTGCCCGGCCGCAAGCCGGACTCCCACCTAGCCACCCTCGACTACTATTGGAAGTGCGTCGCGGAGCGAGCCGGTCTCAAGGACGTGCGCCTTCACGACGCCCGTCACAGCTACGCGAGCCGGGCGCTGGCGCTGGGGGAGAGCCTGAGCATGATCGGGCGGCTGCTGGGCCATTCCCGGGTGGCGACGACGGCGCGCTATGCGCATCTGGTGCGCGACGCGGAGAGGGCGGCGGCGGGCCGGGTGGGCGACAGCATAGGCGTCCATGTGGCGCCGGAGCGGAGCGCGGCATGAAGGGGACGCGTAGGCGGACGATCTCCAACCGCATGGTCGCGGCGCTGGAGGTCGAGTGGGACACGGTGTTCTGGGACCGCGAGCTGAAGGGCTTCGGGGTACGGGCCTATCCCGGCGGCGGCAGGGTCTATGTCGTCCAGGCGCGGGGGCCCAAGGGGCCGAGGCGCGTCACGGTGGGGCGTCACGGGGTGCTCAACGCCGAGGAGGCGAAGCGGCGCGCGGCGCTCATCATCGCGCGGGTCAAGGCGGGCGAGGACCCGGTGCCCGAGCCGCTGGCGGCGAAGCTGTCGCAGGGGCCGACGGTGGCCGATCTCGCGGCGCGCTATCTCGAGGAGCATGTGGCGGTGCGCTGCAAGCCGAAGACCGCGAGGACGACACGCAGCATTGTACAACGGCACATCGTGCCCAGGCTCGGCGGTCTGTCGCTGGCGGCGGTCGAGCCCCGCGACGTGTTGGAGCTGCATCACGGTCTCAGCGACCGACCCGCGATGGCGAACATGACGGTGGCCACATTGTCGCACATGTACCGTCTGGCCGAGGGCTGGGGCATGGTGGCGGACGGGGTCAACCCGTGCGGGTCGGTGGCGAGGTATCCGTCGAAGCGCCGCGAGCGGTTCCTGACCGACGCGGAGTTCGAGAAGCTGGGCGGGGTGCTGGACGAGGCGGAGGCGCGGGGCGGCGCGTCGGCGGGCGCGGTGACGGCGATCCGGCTGCTGATGCTGACCGGGTGCCGCAAGAACGAGATCCTCAGCCTGCGCTGGCGGGACGTGGACCTCGACGCGGGCGAGCTGGCGTTGGCGGATGCGAAGACTGGCCCGCGCGCGGTGCCGCTCCCGCCGTCGGCGGCGCGGCTGCTGGCGGCGCTGCCCCGCAAGCCCGGCAATCCCTGGGTCATTCCGGGACACAAGCCGGGCACGCACATGCGCGATATCGACGGCGCCTGGCAGACGCTCCGGGCGCGCGCCGGGCTCGGCGGCGTGCGGCTTCATGACCTTCGTCACAGCTACGCTTCTCGGGCTCTCGCGCTGGGGGAGTCCCTGCCGATGATCGGCAAGCTGCTCGGCCACAGTCAGGTCGAGACGACGGCGCGCTATGCGCATCTCGCGCGCGAGTCGGTGCACGAGGCGGCGGCCCGGATCGCGGACGGCATCGCCGCGGATGTATTATAGGTCCGCAGTTGGGCAGATATGGCAGGCCCATCGTCCGCAGCCACTTCAACCCGAGTTTCGAAACCTCCCAAGAGGACATCGAGGATGCCACGCTCTCAATACTTGTCATCGCTGACCGATGAGCAACGTCAACAGCTCGAGCAGCGGCTGCATAACCGACAGACCATGCTGTGCTTCATATGCAACGAGGCGATCGATTTGATACTGCACAAGGGACAACTCGACATCGACCATATCGATCCGCTGGTGAAGGACGGTTTGGATGCAGAGAACAACTTCGCGCTGACCCATTCTTCATGCAATCGGAAAAAAGGAGCCTCGAACCTAGAAGTGGCTCGTCGCCTAGCTGAGTTTGAGCGGCTCCAGGAACAGGCGCGTCAAGCCGGGAAGCGCGGCGCGAATCTCGGCGACATCCTGGAACGTCACGGAGGAGCCAAGGCACGGTTGCGAATCCGATGCCAGGATGAGAATGCTGAATTCAGCCTTCCAGATGTTGACCGGAACGAAATCCGCTGTGTTCCGCTCCTTCACGACAAGCTGAGTGGCATGCGATCCTTCTTCACATCGCTTCCTCTCGAATACTTGCACCACGACGATCGCATCAACCCGCGAAGCATCGGCTCGAACATTCGCGGTCTGATCGAAGAATTCAAGGATTCCCGCCCTCAGCTCCACATAGCACTCGCTTGGTGGAAAGCGTCGGGCGATGGGGCGGGCGAGATCAGGGTGTTCGATGGGCAGCACAAGGCAGCAGCACAAATTCTCTTGGGCGTGCGCGAGTTGCCCGTACGGATTTTCGTCGATCCTGACACGAACGTTCTGCTCCAGGCCAACACCAACGCTGGCGGCAAACTGCGCCAAGTCGCGTTCGACACGGCCGTGATGCGGCATTTGGGAAGCACCCTCTACGCTGAACGCCTCAACCAATATCGAAATCTGCGAGGTCTCTCTGACGATGACTACTCGTTCTCAGAGCAAGATCTTGTGCGATTTTTCCGTGGTGAGCGCCGCGAGATGGAGCGATACATCGTTGATGCACAGCGCGACGCGGTTATGCATGCGTCCGCAAATAGCCTGTTAGAATTTGTCGAGTGGGCCGGAAAGGGTGCGGATCGACCGCTCTCCTACAACGCCATCGAGCGGTCCTTCTTCAAAGAGTTCCTATACAAGAAGGCGCTTGGCACGCCGATCGATCAGGAGTTTGAGCAGGGCACTAATCCGCGTCAGCTCGAGCGTGAACAACTCGTCCGCATCATGAGTCTCTTCGCCGAAGTTTTCTTCATTGGAAAATGGGACCCGGAAACCGGGGGCCGCAGAATCGAAACCCGGATACAGGCGGGCGACGCGATCCAGGACGATCATTTGCGAGCATGGCGTGTGGCGCGGGAGGAAGTCTTGGCAAATGTGATGCGCTGGCTTCGGCTTGTCATTGAACATTACTTCGCCTTTACGGCTCAAATGTATGACAAGGACCGGTTGCTGCATCGACCGCTACCCGATGCGCTCTGGGATCACATGCGGAATTTCCTCGTGAGCCTGGCGAATCTTCCCTGCTGGTGCGACAGGAACTTGAGTACGACGGTGTTCGGGCCAAAGCAGAATCTGGACTTCTGGGAAAAGGTCTTTGAAACCGGCAAAGCACCGACGGGTATTCAGGTTCTGGCGGAATCCCTAGACCTGAATCAGATGATTCTACCGGCCGGAGGCAACTCGGAGAGACGTCACCAATCTCTTGTGCGTTCTTGACATCGAACGCGGCCTTCTGGAGGCATGCGAGAATCGGCGTGATCGCTTTGCCAAGACTGCGACTTTCGGCCGCCCGTCGCCACCGAGGCCAGCTTTTCCTGCGGATCGGTGCGCACGTTGCGTCATGTCGAGCGGCACGATCACCAAACGAGGAGAGGATGACGGGGCACCAAATACGGTGCGCGCCAATTGCGGCGACGACGCCATCGTGCGGGTCCGCGGCTTCGGAACGATACTCGTTTGGCAGGGACCTTCGAAGGTCGGCCGAGAGGAACGCCGCACCGGTGTGAATGGCCATTCCCTCCGGGAGAGGACGCGGGGGATGCCGCGCGCGAGATACTGCTGGAGCCAAGCCTTGTTCCTGCCGATGGCGAGGGAGGCGGCGGCGAGCGAGATACGGTGCTGCCGGGGCCGATGCCGAAGATTGTCGCGCGCCGGACCGCGCTCCGTCGTGCATTTTCCCGGCTCAGCCGCGGGCGCGCCCGCCGGGTCGCGGCCGAACCCGCCGCCGGCGCCGTGCGCCGCACCCGTCAGCATTTCCTCACGGTCCAGACGACCTTGCCGACGATGTGGGCTTCCTCGGCGAGGCAGCTGTAGGGCTCGTAGTCGGGGTTGGCGGAGTGGAGGCGGAGCCTCGGCGGCTCGGCATGGGGCATCACCTCGACCCGCTTGACCACCAGCCCCGAGCCGTCCCAGAGCACCGCCATCTCTCCGGTGCCGGGGGTGCGCCGGGCGAGGTCGACCAGCAGCCGGTCGCCGTCGGAGACCAGCGGCTCCATGGAGTCGCCGCGGGCGCGGAGCACGCGCAGGGTGCCGGGGTCGGCGTCGCCCTCGTGGCGGATCATGCCCTCGGGCAGGTACCAGCGCGCCTTCTCGTCGACGAACTCCTCGTTGAGCGCGCCCGGCCCGGCGGCGGCCTCGACCGCCACCTCGGGGATGGCGACGAGCGGCGCGCCGGCAGGGGGCGCGGTGCGCCGGCGGCGCTTCTGCGGCCTGCGCCTGGGCGGCTCGGGATGGCGCAGCTCGGACGCCTCGCAGCCGAGCAGCTTCGCGAGGCTCTGGGCGTCGGCATAGCCGAGCGCCTTGGGCGTGCCGCGGGCGATGAACTGGTTCAGGTAGCTCGGGCTGCGGCCGATGGCGGCGGAGGCCTCCTTCATGGTGAGGCCGCGCTGCCATAGCAGATCCCTGATTTTTTGTCGTAGCGGGTCGCTTTGCATGGTCGTGGCTCGTATCTGCTGCGTAGAACAGTAGTGTATTGAAGACTGAAATATATTGTCAAGCCGGAATGTTCCACCTACGTTCCGGCCCATGACCCGATACCGCACCCACTTCCTCGGCGCCATCGACGCCCATATGGAGCGTCACGACATGTCCCCCAGCCGCTTCGGCCGGGAGACGATGCGCGATCCCACCTTCGTCTTTCGGGTGAAGAAGAAGGGGCGCAATCCGCGCCTGGATACGGTGGACAAGCTGCTGGTCGGGATGGGCCGCGAACCGGTCGGGGACCGCTTCGTGGCCGAGGTCAGGGCGTTCCTGGCGGTCACCGGCATAAAGCGCTCGGAGTTCAGCCGCGACGTCAACAGGAACCGGTCCTTTGCGACCTGGCTGCTCGATGGCGGCCTGCCCCGGCTCGCCACCATGGACAAGGCGGACGCCGTCATGGCCGAGCATACGAACCCGGCCCAGCGCGAGGCGATCAGGGCGGCGGTCGAGGACGGGGCGCCGGCGGTTCCGGTGGGGAAGGAAGGCAATGAGGAGATGGAGATGACCGAGGACGGCTACATGAGCACCGAGGAGGCGGCGGAGTTCCTGAAACTGTCGCCCCGCACGCTTCAGGCTTACCGGGGCAGCGGCAAGGGACCGCCGTTCAGCCGTATGGGCAACCGGGCGCGCTATCTGCGCTCGAAGGTGGCGGAGTGGGCGGCCGCGCGCGAGGCGCGCTCGACCACCGAGGCCGACGAGAAGGAGCGCGAGGAGAGAGCGGCGACCTCGCCGCCGGACAGGGACGACACCGGGAAGGAGGACAGGTGATGACTGCAATCTCGAACGACCGCAGGAAGCGCGCACTCCGCATCGCCGTGGGCGCGATCGTCGCGCTGGCGCTGGCGCTGCTCGGCATCGATGCGGCGCTGGCGACGACGGACACCACCTTCACGGATCCGCTGGACACGGTGACGGGCATGGTGTCCGGCACCGGCGGTCAGCTCGCGGCGGCGCTCGCGGTGGGCGCGGCCCTGGTGGGCTCGGTTCTGCGCTTCAACGCGATGCAGCTTCTCGGCGCGGTCGGCGTCGGCGTGGCGGCGGGCGCGGGCACCGGCATCGTGACCGGCCTGGTCGGCACGGCGATCGTCTGAGAGGCCACAGTGAACGACACCGCGCGCCATGCGATCCCGCGCCGTCTCGACGACCCGGAGCGCTGGCTGTTCTGGACCTTCGACGAGGCGGCGGCACTGCTGGGACCGGCGGTGCTCGGGCTCGCGGCGAACCAGTTCGTCGCGGGACTGGTGGCCGGCATCGCCGGCTGGCTGCTGCTGCGCCGCGTCAAGCGCGGCGGCGGGGCCAACATCGCGCTCTACGCGCTCTACTGGTTCCTGCCCGAGTTCGTGCTGCGGCTCCGTGGCACCCCGCCAAGCCATGTCAGGCGGTACTTCGGATGAGGCGCGAGGCGATGGACGCGGAGCGCCGCCGGGCGCGGGACACGCGGGCGGTTCTCGCCGGGCTGCTGGCGCTCGCGGTTCTCTCCAACCTGGTGCTGGCGCACGGGCTGACCAGCCGCGAACGGGTGACCGTGCTGGTTCCCGCCGTCTCGGGTCCCGCCTGGGAGGTGGGGGAGAGCTGGGCGGGGCGGCGCTACCTGGAGGATGCGGCGCGCACCGCAGCGGTGACGCTGCTCACGCTCACGCCCGAAAACGCGGCCCATGTGCGCGAGGCGGTCGCGCGCCTCGCCCATGCCGAGGCCCGGGGCGCTATCGGCGCCTGGGTGGCGTCGGAAGCCGAGCGGATGGCCCGGCGCGACCTCTCGACCGCGTTCTACCCGAGGAGCATCGAGAGCGACGGGCGCGAACTCAGCGCCGAGATCGCGGGCGAGCTGGTGACCTGGATCGGGCGCGAGGAGGCTTCGCGGCAGAAGCGGCGCTACCGCCTCGCCTTCCGCATCGACGCGGGCCGGCTCGCTCTGCTGCGCTTCGAGCAGATGGAGGACTGAGGATGAATACAGGATCGGTGACGGCCGGACCGCACTCCATGGCGCGCTTCGGCCGCGTCGCGGCGATGGCGGCGGCACTCCTTATATGTATGGCGTACGGCTCCGTGGCCGCCGCCATGGATGCCTCGTGCGCGTATGCCGCCGGCACGAGTGTCTCCGGCACGAGTGTCTCCGGCACAAGTGTCCTGGAGGCGGCGGATCATGCCGAGCTTGCGGCGGACATCTCCATGTCCGGGGTTGTTCGCATCGCGCTGCCGGGCGACCGCGTCGCCAAGGTGATCCGGGCGCCCGGCGGCCTGCGCGTCGAGCACGACCCGGCGAGCGGCGATCTCTACCTGCGCCCCCTCGGGGGCGACGGCGCGGCGGCGGCGGGGCCCGAGGTGCTGTTCATCGGCACCGAGCGGGGCTTCACCTACCGGCTCGCTCTGACGCCCGTGTCCGTGGGCGCGACGCAGATCCTGATCCGCAACCCGGCGGTCGTTTCGCCGGCACCTGCGACCGCATCCACGTCCGATCGAACGGCGGCGGCCGGCGACGATCGCATCGGCGCGCTGGTGCGCCTGATCCGCGCGGCGGCGCGGGGCGAGCCGCTTGCCGGTTATGCGGTCCATGCCGGGCGCGCGGTCGTCGGCACAAGTGTCCCCGGCACGGGTGTCTCAGGATTGAAGGTCATCGAGACCTGGCGTGGATCGCGCTTCTCGGCGTTCGTGTTCGAGGCCGGCCCTTCGGCCTCAGGGGGCGCGGAGGGCGCCGCGGGCCTCGCCGGGACACTCGTGCCGGAGACACTCGTGCCGGAGACACGCGTGCCGGAGACCATCGGCGGGCTGGCGGGCATCGGCCGCCTCGCCGCTCTCTGGCTGGCGGCGCCCGGCACCGGCCCCTCGGGCGGCAGGCTCGCGGTGGCGGTGTACGAGGACGCCCGTGCCGGAGACACTCGCGCCGGAGACGGTCCGGTTGCCGATCCGCCGCACGCGGGAGAGTCACGGTGAGCGCGCGCACCGCGAAGGCGCGCGACGGCGAGTCGCGCCGCGCCCGCAACCGGCAGCTGGTGCTGTTCTCGGTGATCGCGGCGGCGGTGCTGATGGTGTTCGCCTTCTGGCTCGCGGCGGGCGGCGGCAATGCGCCCCGGCCGGAGGCGCGCATCGATGCCGAGCTCGCGACGCCGGGGACGGCCGAGGAGAGCTGGACGCGGCGCTCTGAAGCCCGACTCGGCGACATGGACGCGCGGCTGCGCGACATGGAGACCAGGGCGAATCGCGTGAACCAGGAGAATGAGCGCCTCCGGACCCAGCTTACCGCCAATGCCCAGGACGCGAAGCGTGTCATCGACGGCCTCGCGGCGAAGATCGCCGAGATGGAGCGCGCGGGGGCGGGCTCAGAAGCCGCCCCGGCCGAGGGCGCGCCGAAGGGCGAGCTGTTCCAGCGGGGCGCGGGGCGGCGGACAGCCCCGACGGCCGGCGATGCCGCGTCCGGGGCCGTGCCGGAGACCGGGTCTCTGATCGAGACCTTCCGGCTCGACGGTTCGGAGGAGCCGTTCGACGCGCCCCCCGCCAGGGATATCGGCGCCTGGCTTCCGGCCGGGAGCCACGCCGAGGCGATCGTGCTCGCGGGCGTCGACGCCTCGGCGGGGGTCTCGTCGCAGGGCGACCCGCGCCCGGTGCTGCTCAGGATCGTCGGTCCCGCATGGACCGCGGCGGTCGATGGCAGGGCGCTCGCCGTCGATATCGACGGCTGCACCGTGACCGGCGCCGCCCATGGCGACCTCTCGTCGGAGAAGGTCTACGCGAGGCTCAGGACGCTCACCTGCGTCGGAGACGAGCCCGGCACGGGGGAACACCCCGGCACGGTGCTGGAAACACAGGTTGCGGGGTTCGTCGCCGGCGCCGGCAAGACCGGTGTGCGCGGCCCCGTGGTGAGCCGCGAGGGCGCGCTGGTCGAGAAGGCGTTCCTGGCCGGCCTCGTCTCCGGGCTCGGCGAGGGTGTCTCGGGCGCGTTCGCGCCGCAGGCCGTCGCCACCGGCACGGGAGCTTCGATGGCCAATACCGGTCTCGACGATATCGGCCGGGCCGGGCTCGGCTCCGGGGCTTCGTCGGCGGGCCGCAAGGTCGCCGACTACCTGATCCGGCGCGCCGAACAGTACCAGCCGGTGATCCAGCTCCAGGCCGGGACCCGGGTGACGGTGGTGTTCATCGAGGGCGCGTGGCTCGACGGAAGGACCGAAAAGGGGAAGAGGAATGACTGAACGCAGGAACCGGCCGCCTGCAGCGGGGGCGGCCTTGATTGCCGCGCTGGCGCTGGCGGGCTGCTCGGCGACCCATGTGGGCGACGACTGGCAATGCCCGCTGGCGCAGGGAAAGGTGTGCGCGTCCGTCTTCGCCGCCGACCCGGCGGTGCCGCAGACACTCGCGTCGGAGACGCGCGCGTCGGAGACGCGCGCGCCGGAGACACTCGTGCCGGAGACACTCGTGCCGGAGACGCGAGATGGGACGAGGCTCGCAGGTGCAATCCCGCGCCACGGACAGGGCAGCGGTCGCATCGTTGCGGGCCTGTCGGCCGGGACTGCCGACGAACCGGCCTGCGAATCGGATTGCGATCCGTTCGCCTGGCTCGGGTCGCTGTTCTCGGGCATCGGCGATGCCGGTGACGCGGATTCGGAAACGGGCCTCTCCCGGCGAAATAACGATGTCGCGACCGATGCGACCGCCGGCCCGAGAGTAAGTCGCGCCGCGCCGGTAGCGGGCGCCGTCCGGGACTCCTCCGCCGCTACCGGCCATTCCGCGTCCGGTGCTTTGAGAGCCGGTTCGGCCGCGATCGCGCCGCCGGTCCCGGACGATGCGCCGCCCACGGCCGAGGGCGAGGCGGCCGGCGATGCCCGCGCCGATAACGCGCCCGATCCGGCCGCATCGGATGCGTTCCGTACCGGCGAGGTGGTGGCGCGCATCTGGATCGCGCCCTTCGTGGATGCCGACGGCATCTACCGCGAGGGGAGTTACGTGCGGGCGGTGATCGCGCCGGCCGAATGGAGGCTGCGGTGACGCCGCCGGGCGCCGGCTCCGGCATCGCGCGCCGCCTGCTCGACCTGTTCGAGGGTCCGGCCGGGCTGGAGCCCTGGTCGCCGCCCGAGACCGGCGCGGCGCTTTGCGAGCTGCTGCCCTGGCGCGCCTTCGACGAGCGGGGCGAGCTCTATGTCAACGCGGGCTCGGTCGGGTTCGTTGTCGAGATCCCGCCCTTCGCCGGGATCGACGCCGAGACGCTCGGCGCGCTCGCGGGCACGCTGGCCGACGCCGCGCCCGAGCGCTGCACGGTGCAGGTGATCCACTGGGCGAGCCCGCGCTTCGGCGCGGCGCTCGATGCCTGGGCCGGGCCGCGCGGGGACGCGGGTCCCGTCCAGGCCGGCATGGCGCGCCGCAGGCTTCGTCTCCTCGGCGGCGCGGGCTGGCGGGCGCTGCATCCGGGCGGGCCGCCATTCACGCTGTCGGACTACCGGGCCTTCGTCTGCGCCTCGCTGGCGGGTCCTCCCGGCCCGGCTCCCGAGACCGCGCTCTCGGCCTTCCGGCGGGCGCTCGAAGGGACGCTCGCCTCGGCCGGGGCCGTGGCGCGGAGGCTCGGTCCCGATGCGCTGCTGTCGCTCGCTGCCGAGCTGATCGCGCCCGCGATCGCGCCCGATGCCGAACCGGGCACGGCCACCCCGCTCCACCGGCCGCGCCGCCGCTGGTCTCCGAGGGATCCCATTCACCTGCAATGCGCCGCGCCCGGCCGCGCGCTCACTGTCGCGCCCACGGGCCTGGTATTCCACGGAGGGAGCGGCAGCGACACGCGTGCCGGCGACGTTGCGGTGCGGGTGCTGACGGCCGCTACCTTTCCCGAGGTGTGGCCGGGCTGGCGCGGCAACGCGCTGATCGGCGACTTCCACCGCGACTTCCTGCAGCCCGGATGTCCGGTGCTGACCTGTCTCACCGTTATGACCGGCGAGGCGGCCGACGGGGAGAAGGCGTTCCTCAAGTCCGCGCGCGCCACCCAGCAGGCCGGCACCGGGATCGCGCGATACCTGCCGGGGCTGCCCGAGAAGGCACGGGACTGGCAGTTCGTCACCGAGCGCCTCAAGGACGGCGAGCGGCTGGTGAAGGCCTGCTACTTCGCCGCGGTCTACGCGCCGCTCGATGCGCTGGACGAGGCCGAGCAGGCGGTGCGCGCGATCTATCACGGCCAGGGCTGGCGGGTGAGCGCCGAGCGCTACGTCCAGCTCCCCTCCTGGCTCTCCTGCCTGCCGATGGTCCCGGCGGGCGGGCTCAACGGCGATCTCGCGCGCATGGGCCGCGTGAAGACCCTGCTGAGCTCCTCGGCGGTCAACCTGGCTCCGCTGCACGGCGAGTGGCGGGGACAGCCCGTCAATCTCGACAACCCGCCGGCTCTGTTCCTGATCGGCCGCCGCGGCCAGCCGGCCGGCTGGTCGCCGTTTGCCAACGAGGCGGGCAACTACAACGTCGCCGTGACGGGAAAATCCGGCTCGGGCAAGTCGGTGCTGATGCAGGAGCTGGTCACCGGCATCGTCGGCGCGGGCGGCGAGGCCGTGGTGATCGACGACGGCCGGTCCTTCCAGCACACGGCGGAAGCATTGGGCGGCGCCTTCATCGCCTTCGGCAAGGATCCCGCCTGCCTCAATCCCTTCGCCATGATCGACGCCGCCACGGCGCACCGTGACGGCGATTACAGGGAAGAGTGCTTCGCCATGCTGGCGGGCGTCATCGGACGCATGTGCCGCAGGCGAGGGTCGATCGACGACATCGAGGCGGCGCTGATCGCCGAGGCCATTGCGGCCGCCTGGGACGAAGCCGGGAACGACGCCGATCTCGGCACCGTACGCCGGCATCTCGACGCCCGCGGCGACCGCCGCGCCGCCGACATGGCGACCTCCCTCGGTCCGTGGTGCCCCGGCGGCGCCATGGGACGGCTGTTCGCGGGCGCGGAGACGCCGGCGCTCGATGCCGCGCTCACCGTGTTCGAGCTGGCCGAGCTCAAGGGCCGGGGCGACGTCCAGGCCGTGGTGCTGATGCTGGTGGTCTTCCTCGCCACCCAGCGCATGTATCACGGGGAGCGCACGCGGGCGAAGGCCATCGTCATCGACGAGGCCTGGGACCTGCTCTCCGGCGAGAACAGCCGGGCCTTCCTCGAAGGCGCGGCGCGCAGGGCCAGAAAATACCGCGGCTCGCTCATCACCGGCACCCAGTCGGTCAACGACTATTACGCCAACCCGGCGGCGCAGGCGGCCTGGGAGAACTCCGACTGGACGATCTTCCTCGCCCAGAAGGACGAATCCGTCGAGCTGCTGAAGCAGGAAAAGCGCATCCACTGCGATCCCGGCATGGAGCGGGCCTTGAAGAGCCTGACCACCGCCGAGGGCCGCCATGCGGAGCTGCTGCTGCACGGTCCCGACGGCTGGCGCGTGGCGCGCCTCGTGCTCGATCTCTGGTCGGTGGCGCTGTTCTCCTCGCGCGGACCCGCATTCGCGGCCGTCGAGCGGCTCAAGGCCGAGGGGCTCTCCACCGTCGAGGCCATCGACCGGCTCGCGGGGGACGCTCCCGTCGCGGACGGCGCGAGGCCTGGGGACGGCTCCGGCCGAACCGGCGGCGAAACCGGCATCCAGGAGACAGCCGGCGGAGACGACAGCGCCGGCGCCGATGGCGACATCGAACATGCGGACAAGAAAGGAGACGGCGAATGAACGCACGAGCGGAAGACGAGCGGGGAACCCTCGCCACCGCCGGGGCTGCCGGCGGGCGCCTCGCCTGGCCTGGCGATCCGGAGGGCGCGACCCCCGCCGATATCGACTTCGAGGCGCTGGCGCACGTGCTGGCCAACACCTGCCGCTTCGGCGGACGCACCCGGCAGTACCACTCGCTGGCGGCGCACGCCGTGATCGCCAGCGAGGAGATCGAGGCGCTCGACGGGCTCGGCGCCGACGAGCGGCGGAACCTCGCGCTTTGCGCGCTGATCGCGGACGCGCCATCGGCGTGGCTGCGAGGAGAGGGATCGTCCCAGCGTGCGGCGAAGCTCGCCGACGCCATCGAACGCGCGGTGCGCGAGGCGGCGGGGCTCGATCCCGTGCTTGGCGAGGACCACGCGGAGCTGCTCCGCTTCGTCTTCCGCATGACGGCGGCGGCGGAGCGCCGCGACCTCGCGGACGCCGATGCCGGTTCGGGCGCGGCGTTCCCGCCGCTGAGGCGGCGCATCCGCGCAGTGGGACCAGGACGGGCCGCGAGGCTCTGGCTCGCCCGCTTCGAGGCGCTCTCCGAGCCGCCACGGCAGACCGGCGCGGCGACGGGAACAACGTCAACCGGAGAAATGAAGGGAGGGACCGGCGATGACGAAGGCATGCAGGCGGACACTCGTGCCGGCGAACGGAAAACGGAGGAATCGGACCATGGCGCGGCGCGGCAGGCGGCGTGAGAACCGGGGCGGCATTGCCCCCGGCATCCGGGTGGTGCGGGACGCCGAGGAGGTGTTCCGCGCGGCGATCCTGGCGGGCGTGCTGTCCGCCGAGCGCTCGAAGCGCGACTGGGCGGGCCACTACCTCTACATGTTCCACGACGAGGACGGCACCGCCTGGTTCAAGCACCGAGACACGCGTTCGTACGTCTCGATGACGGCCCGGCAGCGGGCCGCGGAGCAAGCGCGGTGAGCGAGGTCCGGGTGGTCCTCTCCGCCATGCTGCTCGCTGCCGGCGTTGCTGCGGCGGTCGCCGCCGGCGCGGTGCGCCTGTCCGTGGACGAAGGACCGCGCATCGCGAGCGTCCGCCTCGCCGAGCTCGCGGCGGAGCATGCCGAGAGGGCCGCGCACAGGGGCGCTTCAGCCGACGAGATTCAGACCTCGACCCGGCTCTGGGCGGCGGCGCTGGAGCGGACGCTCGGCGACATCGTCGGGCGCCGGGACGTGGTGCTGCTGCCTTCGCGCGCAGTCGCTGCCGGCGCGCCGGACGTGACCGATGTCGTGCGCTCCATGATCGAGGACAGGATGAAACAGGCCACGTCCGGCCGGGAGGACCGGCCGTGACGGGTCGGGCGATCCTGGCCGCCCGCGGGCGCGGCGGGAAGCGCGCCTGGATCGGGCTCGCGCTCATGACAGTGCTCGCCTCGCTGTGGCTGGCGGCGGCCTCGCGCGTGCACGTCAATGCGAGCTGGTCGGACGATGCCTGGGGCTATCTCGTGCTGCCCATCGGCGAGCCCGCCGTCGGCGACGCGGTGCTGTTCGAGCCGCCGCCGGCGCTCGGCGCGCGGACTCCGTGGCTCAAGACCGTGCGCGGCCTGCCGGGCGCGGCCGTGACCGTGGACGCGGACCGGACGGTGCGCCTCGACGGTGCGCCTGTCGCGCGCGCGAAGAGCCACGCCCTCGACGGACGGCCGCTTGAAGCGATCCGGCCGGGCGCCGTTCCCGAGGGGCACTATTACGTCCACGCCGATCATCGCGACAGCCACGACAGCCGCTATGCGGAGGTCGGGCCGGTCCCCCGCGACCGCATTCTCGGGCGGGCGCTGGCGCTCCCCGACCTCCCCTGGCTCGGCCTCGCGGGGCCGCTGGTGGGGCCGGACGATATCGGGCCGGCGGAGACGCGGCGATGACGCGCTTTCCGCCATTGTCCTTTCGGCCCCTCGCGGTCCTTTGCCTCCTGGCAATGCTTGCCGCGGGGCCTTCCGCGTCGGTCTCCGCGAAGGACTTGGGTGTGCGTGGCGCGACCTGGCCTGTCGCCGAGCCCGATCTTCTCAAGCAGATCGAGGTGCGGCTGGCGGAGATGGAACGCTCCGGCGAGCTCGCCCGCTTCGAGGCGGAGGCGCGCGAGCGGGCGAGCGGCATGCTGGAGGAGCCGAATCCGGTGCCCGGCATCGCGCCGGCCGGACAGGCGCGCTCGTGGACCTTCGACCCCTCGATAACGGTGGCCCGGGACATCCGCGCCGTCGACGGCACGCTAATCGCCGCCGCCGAGACACGCATCGACCCGTTCGCGTACGTGCCGCTCAGCCGCGACCTCCTGTTCGTCGACGGCAGGCGCGACGCCGAGATCGCCTGGGCGCTGGCGCACGGACGGCCCTCGAAGATCGTCCTGCTGGCGGGGCGGCCGCTCGATCTCGCGCGGCGCCATGGGCGGCCCTTCCACTTCGACCAGGGCGGACGGCTCGCCGCGCGGCTCGGACTCCGCTTCACGCCGTCGCTGGTCACGCGCACGGGCGCGCATCTGCGCATCACGGAGATCGCGCTCGACGACGCCGTCGTGGACGGGAGGGACACTCGTGTCGGGGGCAGGCAATGAGAACCGTCCGTCTTCTCCTGCTTGTTTCCGCGCTGTTCGCCCTCCTGCCGGCCGGGCCTGCCTCGGCGCAGGCCTGCACGGGGCGCTTCGTCAATCCGATCGCGGACGTCTGCTGGGAATGCCTGTTCCCGATCTCGATCGGGCCGATCCGCATCGGGAGCGTATCGGGCGCGCCCGATACCCCGAACCCGTCCTCGCCGATCTGCCTCTGCGGCTCGCCCATCCCCCGGATCGGGCTCTCGCTCGGGGTGTGGGAGCCGGCAAGGCTGGTGGACGTCACGAGGACGCCGTGGTGCTTCCCCAATCTCGGCGGGCTCACCATCGACCCGGGGCTGCCCGCCGCGCGCGGGCGCACCGGGTCCTCGGGCGGCGACGGCGCCGCGGGCTCGGTCTGGCACGTACATTACTATGTGTACCCGCTGCTGTCGTGGATCGGGGCGCTGCTCGATCTCGGCTGCCTCGAAGGCGGCTCGCTCGACATCGCCTGGACCTCGGAGCTCGACCCGGCCTGGCTCGACGACGAGCTGTCGTTCCTGCTGAACCCGGAGGCGGCGCTGTTCGCCAACCTGCCGGCGCAGGCGGCCTGCGCCGCCGACTGCGCGGCGGCCTCGGCCGGACTGCCGCTCGATCCGATGTTCTGGTGCGCCGGCTGCCAGGGCGGGATGTATCCATTGACCGGCAACGTGGCGGCCCATGTCGGCGGCGTCCAGGCCTCCCTGCTGGCGGCCCAGCGGCTGGTCTACCGCCTGCATCGGGCCGGGCTCGCCTGGGGCACGTCGGGATCGGCCGCGCTCTGCGGGCGCTACCCGATGCCGATCATGAAGAAGAGCCAGTACCGCTGGCAGATGACCCAGCCGGTGCCCGCGACCACACCCATGACCGGCTGCAACCCCACGGGGCGCTCCTCGGTGCTCTGGGAATCGCTCCGGGAGGTGCCCGTCTCGGGCGAGAGTTTTGGGTACCTGCTGTGGAGGAAACGCACGTGCTGCATCTTGTAGGAAACCTCCGACAGCGCGCCGGAGACACCCGTGCCGGAGACACTCGTGCCGCTGCCCTTGCCCGAGGCGGGCTGACCGCGGTGGTGGCGCTGGCGCTCTGCGCCGGCGCCGTGCTTGCCGAAGAGCCCTCGCCGGAATCTCAGGCGCGCGAGCTAGCCGCCGAAATCATCCGCGAAACCGGGAATGGCGGTCTCGGCGCGTGGACCCGCTCGATCGTCGACCGCGCCCTGGAGCGGGCCGGCGCGGCCGCGCGGGAGACGACTGCGGGAATGGGGACCGCCGCCCCGCCGCTCCCGGCCGAGAGGCAAGCGGCGCGGATCGCCGAGGGCATCGGCGGCCGCCCGGACACGCCGGAAATCCTCGTCTTCATGAGCCTCGCCGTGCCGCCGGAGAGCTGGCGGCAGTGGGCGCGGGACGCCGCGCGGGCGGGAGCGCCGCTGGTGCTGCGCGGCGTCGGAGACGGAGGATTGCGGGAGATCGTGAAGGCGGTCGGCGAACGCCTCGGCGATCTCGAAGCGGGCGTCGCCATCGACCCGCGTCTGTTCCGCCTGTTCGGCGTCGAGCGCGTCCCGGTGGTGGTCGCGGTTCCGGGAGGCGTGCCGCCCTGCACGAGCCGGGGCTGCGCGAACGATCCCGCTCCGCCGCACGATCTCGTCACCGGAAACATCGGCCTCGCCGCTGCGCTGGAGATCATCTCCGCCGAGGGCGACGCCGGGCGCGGCGCCGCGCGGCAAATGCTCGAACGCCTCGACGGAGAGCGATGACGGACATGATGAAGCCGACGCACTCCCGGTCGACCCGAGCTGACCTTGCCGTGGAGCGCATGACCCGGTTCGCCTGCCTGCTGGCGTGGACCGCCAGGCTTGCGCTCCCCGCCACGAGTGTCTGGTGCGCCCTGATCTGGCTGCTGTTCGCAGGCGCCTCGTGGGCGGGCGATCCCAAGGCGGAAGCCCGGGCAATGGGCCAGGCCGGCACGGCGGCGGCCTCGGCCATCGCGCGGGATCCATCGAGCGCCGCGGCGGTGCCGGGTCATGCGGGCACGAACGTGCCCGAGCGCAACGTCGGCGCGAACGAGATGGAGGACGCGGCGCGGGCGCGCCTCGCCGACCCGAACGATCCCGGCGGCGCGGCCGGCCGTGCGGTGATCGAGGGCGTGACGGTCCGGCCCGATATCCCCGTCGCCGCGAACGATCCCATTGCGGTGCGCGCGGAGGCCGTCGCGGATACTCCACAGGCTCCCGGCCATGGCGCCTCCGGGCTTGCCTCCGGCAGCGTCGCCGACTGCACGGCGCGGGTGGCCGATGCGGAACGCGGTGGGTCCTGCGGGCGGGTGTCGTATTGCGTGGGCGCCGGCTGCGAGAGCGTCGCGCCGGAGGCCAACACCGGGTTCGTGGACGCCGCCGCGCGACTCAACATGGCGTTGGAGATGGGCACGGACGAGTTCGACCGCGGCAATCTCCGCTTCTTCTCCGGCGAGCGCCGCGCCTGCCACATCAAGCTGTTCGGGCTGGCCGACTGCTGCAGCAACTCCGGCCTGCTGGTCGGACTCGCCAACTGCTCGGCCTCCGAGCGCGAGCTCGCCGAGGAGCGCCACGCCGGCAACACCCACTATCTCGGCAAGTATTGCTCGAAGCGCACCCTCTTCGGCGTCTGTATCCGCCGCTCGCGCGCCTGGTGCGTGTTCGGCTCGAAGCTCGGGCGCATCCTGCACCAGCAGGCGCGGCCGCAGCTGGGCCTCGGCTGGTCGAGCTGCCGGGGCTTCTCGGTGGCCGAGATCGAGCGCATCGACTTCGACCGGCTCGACCTCACCGAGTTCACCGAGAACCTGATCGACGGATCGATGGAGCCGTCGATCTCTCTCCCGGACAAGGGCGGCACGCAGACCTTCATGCGGGACCGGGTGCGCGACTTCTACGAGAGGGGGCAATGATGGCGTTCGCTCCCGGACGGGCCGTCATGCGCGCCCTCCCACGGATCCTCGCGGCGCTCGGCGTCTGGGCCGCGCTCGGAGCCTCCGCGGCGGGCGGGGAGTGGCGCCCCTGGTGCGGCGGTGCGCCGGGCGAGGGTCCGTCGCTCGGCTGGCACTTCTACTGCGACCGCGAGGAGGAGCGCGACGAGGAACAGGCGCCCGTTCTGTCCGCACCGCCCTCTGCGTCCAAGACCGCCACGGCGCGGATCGCGACGATGCGCGTACGCCTGGAGGAGGCGCGCGCGGAGGCGATTCTCGACCCCACGCCGGAGAAGGTCGCGGCCTATCTCGCGCTCCAGCGCGATGCCTTGCAGCGCGCCGCCGTGTTCTCGGACGCCTTCCGCCGCACGGTGTGGGCGACGCCCGCGCTCGACTACACGCTGACGCGTCCCGTGGGCGCGCTTGCCAAGCGGTTCTGGTCGGACGAGCGCCGGGGTGAGATCGCCGACGCGCTGGCGACGCTCGGGGAGCGCTACGGGCTGATCTATCTCGGCCATCCCGACTGCGGCGGCTGCCGGGTGTTCGGGCCACTGCTGCGCGCCTTCAGCCTCCGCCACGGCCTCGACGTGCTGGCCGTGTCGATGACCGGCGGCCCGCTCGAGGGCTGGCCCGAAGCGGTGCCCGACAACGGGCGGGCCGCCCGGCTCGGGCTCTCGGGCTCGCCGCTCCCCGCCGTCGCGCTGTTCGACACCAGGACGAAGCGGGCGCTGCCGGTCGGCTACGGCGTGCTCGCGGAAGACCAGCTGGCGGAGCGCATCTTCGTGCTGACGCGACTGGAGACCGGCGATGACTATTGATGCAGGGAAGACCGCGATCGTCGCGGCGGCGATGTCGCTCGCCTTGACCGCCTCCGTGCCCGGCCGCGCCGACGTTCTCTCGGAGATGCAGTCCTTCTGGCAGGGCACGGTCTCGAACGTGACCGGCCCGACCGCCTTCGACGGCCAGGCCTCGGGTCACTGGACGCTCGGCAACCTCTACATGCGGGCGCCTGTACGCTCCGAGCAGATCGCCACCGTCAACCTGCCTTCCTTTCGCGCCGGCTGCGGCGGCATCGACGCCTTCGCGGGCGCCTTCTCGTTCATCGATTCCGACCAGCTCGTGGCCTTCGCCCGCGCGGTCGCGCAGAACGCCGCCGGCTTCGCCTTCGAGCTCGCCCTGGAAACCATCTCGCCGGTGATCGCCGAGACCATGTCGAAGCTCCGCGCGCTGGCGCAATGGGTGAACAGCCAGAACCTGAACAGCTGCGAGACCGCCCAGGCGCTGGTGGGCGCGGCGTGGTCGAAGAACGACCGGGCGTCTGCGGCGATCTGCGCCGCCGTCGGGACCAGCCAGGGCATCTTCTCGGACTATGCCGCCGCCAAGCACGGCTGCGGCGCCGACGGCAAGAGGAACTCGACGCTGGCCTCGGCCTCCGGGGAAATCGCCGACCAGGTGCCGGTCAACGTCAACTACGCCTGGAAGGCGGTGCGGGCGTCGTCGTTGCTCTCGGGCGACACGGAGCTCGCCGAGTTCGCGATGTCGATCACCGGCACGGTGATCGTCACCGCGCCGACCTCGGACGGCGACGCGTCGGGCCCGAGGGTCCGCATCCTCGAGCCGCTCGCGCTGGACCGGCGCATCACCGAGGTGCTAATGGAGGGCGGCGGCGATCTCCCCGTCTACCGCTGCGACACCGCGGATCTCTGCCTCAACCCCACGCTCGGGCGGGTGAACATTCCCGCGGGCGACGGCTTCCGGGGTCGCGTCGCAACCCTGCTCCGCGACCTCGTCGATGCGGTGAGGGCCGACACGGCGCCCACGCCCGCCGCGCTCGGTCTGGTCAACCTCACCACGCTCCCGGTCTACCGCATCGCCAACGTCGCCGCCGCCTACCGCGGCGCGGTGGTCGACCAGGAGATGGACGCGCTCGCGGAAGCCGTGGCGCTCGACATTCTCCAGGTCTGGCTCTCCGATCTCCATCGCACGGTCGAGGAGCGCGCGGGCGCCCTCGACATCGCCGACGGCGATCAGCTGCGGCGCTGGCGCGAGGGCCTGCGCGCCAACCGCACGGCGCTGTCCCGGCATCGCAGCGAGGGGCTGAGGCGCTTCAATGTCGCGCTGGGCGTCATCGAGAAGCTGCGCCTGATCGAGACCGAGCTCGCGGGCGCGCTCAGTGCCGATCTCCGGGCCGCGCTCGCATTCTCTCGCGGCGGTGCCGGGGCGGGGGCCAGATAGAAATGTTCGAGCTCGTCACCCTCGGCGGCGGGACCTACCTGGTCGACCTGCTGAACGCGGTCGTAGCGATTACCGGCGGCGGGGCGTACGTGCTTCTGGCCCAGCTCGCCGGCGTCGCCGGGCTCGCCTGGGTGCTGTTCCGCACCGCCTTCGGCGGCTCGTGGAAGGACAACGCGAAATGGATCCTCCTGTTCGTCGCCGTCTGGGGCGCGATGATCGTGCCGAAGGCGACCGTGCGCGTGGTCGACCGGCTGGACCCGGCGTTGGCGCCGGCCGTGGTGGCCAACGTGCCCATGGGTCTCGCGCTCTTCGCCTCGGTGACCAGCCAGGTCGGCGATGGCCTCACGAGGCTGACCGAGCAGGCGTTCGCGCTGCCGAACGACCTCGCCTACCGGCGCCACGGTCTGATCTTCGGCGCGCGGCTCGCGGCGAAGGCGACGCGGCTCGAGATCACCGACGCGGTGTTCGCGCGCAACATGCGCAACTACGCAAGGCAGTGCGTGTTCCACGCGCTGCTGCTGGGGCACGTCTCGGCCGACGATCTGAGGGAGTCGACGGACCTCTGGTCGCTGGTGACCGCGGCGGGCACGCCGTCCGCCGGCGCCTCGCCCGCGCGCATGATGGAGTTCGCGACGCGGCAGGCGGCCTCGGGCACCGGCGCGACGCCCATCGACCGCGCCATCGTCACCTGCCGCGATGCGGCGGGACGATTGAACGCGCAATGGACCGCCGAGATGAACCGGGCCGGCACGGTGTTCGGGCGGCGCATCTTCCCCGACGCGAGGACGGACGCGCTGGCGCGGGCCGAGCTGCTGGCCGCGCTTCCCGCCGCGCACGGCTTCCTTATCGGCGCCTCGCGCTCGGCCGCCGAGATCATGCGCCAGCAGATGGTGCTGAACGCGGTCCACAACGCCGGCGAGCAGTGGGCGGCCGAGGCCGGCAACGCCGCCGCACTCCGGGCCTATACCGAGGCGCGGGCCGAGGCCCAGACCGTCTCCGCCTACCGGGCGATCGGCAGGCAGGCGGAGACCTGGGTGCCCTTGCTGCGCATCGTGTTCGAGTGCCTCTATGTCGGCGCCTTCCCGATGGCGGTGCTGCTGATGCTGACGCCGGCCGGGGCGGCGATATTCCGGTCGTACGTCACCGGGCTGATCTGGCTCCAGTCCTGGGGGCCGCTCTACGCCATCCTCCACCGCATCTCCATGGGCGAGGCGGCGGAGCGCATGCAGGCCGCCGCCCTGATGCCGGGGGGCGATATCGGCATCTCGCTGGTCGCCCAGGCCGGGATCAGGGCGCTCGCCTCCGACGTCGCGGTGATGTCGGGCTATCTCTCCATGTCGGTGCCGTTCCTCGCCGCCGCGCTCGCCTACGGGCTCTCCAAGGCGACGGTGCTGGCCACCTCGGTGCTGGCGGTCGGCCAGGACGCGGCGTCCTCGGCGGCCCACGAGGGCACCACCGGCAACATCTCGCTCGCCAGCACGGCGACGGACGTCCACCGCTATGCGACGCTGGAGGGTCGCCAGGTCCGCACCTCCGCCCATGTCGATGCCGACCGCCATACCGGCTACACCCCGGGCGGGGCGCTGTTCACCGTGACCGGCGACGGCACCGTCGTCGTCGACGCAGGAAGCGCCACCAGCCGCATCCCCGCCGCCGGCATACGGATGTCGGAGTCGCTCACGACGCACTTCGAGGAGCGCGCCGGCGAGGCGCGCACCCTCGCGCGGCACCTGTCGATGGAGGCCGGTAGCGCGCGCAACGCCGCCGTCACCGACGCTACCGCGCTGGTCGAGCGCTACAGCCACGACGTGAGTACGGGCGAAGCCTTCGCCAGGGGCGTCACGGAGAGCGAGAGCGCGCAGGCGCAGGCGCTCGAATCGCACATGCAGAAACTCGCCGAGACGGCGGGGATCTCGAAGAGCCAGGCGCTGATGCTGACCGGCGAGGCGAAGATCGGCGGAAGCTGGGACAAGATCGTGAGCCTGGGCGCCGGGGGCTCCGCCACCTGGCGCGGCCAGACCATCGAGTCCGACGACTGGAACCGGGTGAAGGACTACGCCGAGAGCCGCCAGGTGACGGACCTCTGGTCCCGGGTGATGGACGCATCGAGGCGCTACTCCACCAGCACCGGAGAGAGCGAGGCGGCGAGCCTGGACGAGAGTTATTCGGCCAACCTCACCCGGATGCGGAGCTTCAGCGAGCGCGCCTCGATGGCGCACACGGAAGCCGAGAGCTGGTCGGAGCAGTCCGCCCGGGTCGAGGCGCGGGCGCAGACGGTCGACCGCGACATGGGCCAGGCCTTCTTCGTCTGGCTCGCCGATCGTCCGGGCGCGGACGGCAGGCCGATCGGCACGGCCGGGGCGATCCGCATCGGCGAGGTCCAGACGCCCGAGGACGCGCAGGTACTGCGCGAATATGCGGCAGCCTTCGTCGCCGAGCGCTTCCCCGCTCCTGCCGGCCCCGACCCGGCGGAGATCGGCGGGCGCGCCGAGTACGACGCGGTGCGGGACGGGTATGCAGAGTCCAACGTCCGCGAGATCTCCGGAGCCAGCGAGGGCTGGCGCCGGGACGCGCGGGAGCGCGCCGGCGCGGCGGGCGCGCCCGGGCCGGGTGAGGTCGAGAGCGACGCGATCCGCGAGCGCGCGGCGACCAAGGCGGACATGACGGTGAGCGAGGCCGGGCGCGAGGCGCGCACCGGGATCGCGCGGGAACGGACGCGCGAGGGCCAGGCGGCGACGGGCGTCGAGGCCGACAAGCCGCTGGAGCGCCATGCCACGGAGAGCGTGCCGCTGATCGGCGGCTGGCTCGCCGACAAGCTGTTCGGCACCGCCGAAAATGCCGCGCCGGACGGGGTCGAGGGCCGGCCGGCCGACGACCCGTCGGCCCACGACCGGGGCGCGGCGGGGGGAGAGGCGCGGTGACAAATCGGTGCTCAGGGATCCTGGTCGGGGTTGCGGAGCCCGTCGTCGCCGAGCAGGCGCTCGCGGCCGTCGGCTATCCGCATGTACGCGAACGCGCCGGTCCGGGTGTTCCAGTCGAAGCTCTCTCCACGGATGTCGGGCACGCACCCGTGCCGGCGCCCGCCGCCGCTGAAAGCGGACCAGTCCCCGTGAAGGAAGCCGCTCCGGAGCGCGCAGGCGAGGCTGGCGAGTGCCGTCCAGGCAACGGCAACCAGCCACATGAACCCGACGATCCCGCCGTCCGCGCCGAGGGCGAACGAGACAGGGGTGGCAGGCACGGCAAGCGTGAGGCCGCCCAGCACGACGGCGCGCTCGCGCCAGGCGGCGCGGCGCGGCGGCTCATCCGGTTCGGGACGGCGGGACGCGCGTCGGGAGTTGCGTGCCATGACGGAGATCTCCGTTGCGGGGTGCGGGGCGGGACGGAAGGCCTGGAGCCGGGAGCGCCGCTCCCTCTCCCGCCTAGGCCCCTTCGCCCCCTCCCGGCCCGGCTCGGCCTCCTGCCGGCGCCCGCCGGCAAACCCCGAACGATCGCGACGGTCCGCCGCGGCAGCGTTGCCCGCGACCTTCGCGCACCCATTACGCCCACGCCGGCAGGGCCGGCGCGGTTCGTCTCAACCAGGAGGAGGACAGAACGATGCTGCACATCAACCGAGTGACGCTGCCGGGCCATGCCGGGCGCGATCCCGACATCCGCGCCCTGCCGGACGGCGGCCGCGCCGCCGCGTTCAGCCTGGCCACGACCGGGAGGTGGAAGCGCGCCGACGGCGGCAGCGCCGAGCGCACCGAGTGGCACCGCATTGCCGTCTACGGCCCCGCCGTCGACCCGGTCGAGGCGATGGTGAGGAAGGGCGCCGCGGTGCTCGTCGAGGGCCGTCTCGCGCACCGCGAGTTCAGGGACCGCGAGGGCCGGGACCGGCAAATCGCCGAGATCGTCGTCGCCGGCCCGCAGGGGATCGTCAACGTGCTCTCACCCAGGCCCGCGGGCGGCACGGATGCGGCGGAGGCTCCGGCGGCGGAAGGCCGCGGTTCGAACGGCAAGGGAGACGACGAAGGCGGAGACCCTCGGGCCGGAGACCCTCGGGCCGGAGACTCTCGAGCCGAAGACCCTCGGGCCGGGGAGCCGGCGCCCCCGGCCCCGCCCTCCGGCGCGGAGGCCGGCCGATGAGCAAGGTGGGCAGCAATACCCTGCGCGGCGGGCAGACCTTCTTCCACGGGCTCCGCATGTGGGGCCAGATGGTGCGCCCCGCGCTGTTCGTGACCGCGCTCTGCGTGGTGGCCTTCCCGGCCTGGAACACCTACCGCGAAACCGAATGGTACGACTGGTACGCGTCCGGCATGGCGACCCTCGCCGAGGCCAAGCTCGCCCTCGGCTACAGCGAGACCTCCGGCCAGGAGGTCAAGATGCGGGACGGGCGGTACGAGACGATGTCCATCCTCGACCTCGCCGCCTCGACCGACGCGCTCCGGACCCGCGAGAGGCTGAGGGACCGGGTGTTCGCGGGCGCGCGCGACGGCGCCCTGGCGTCGGCGGCGGCGATGCCGCTGATCCTGGCGCTGTTCTGGTTCCGGGGCCGCCGGCTCAACCGGGCGACGCGCATCCGGGGCGCCGAACTCGCCACCGCGCGGCAGCTCCGCCGGCGGGTGCGGCCCGCGCACCGGCGGCTGCGCGACGCGCTGTTCGCACGCCCCGCACCGTACACGATCGCGGGCGTGCCCTTCCCGGACCGGGCCGAGACCCGCCATACCATCGTCTCCGGCACCACCGGATCGGGCAAGACCGTGCTGATCTCGGATCTGGTGGCCCAGATCAGGGACCGCGGCGAGCGCTGCGTCGTCTACGACAAGATGGGGAGCTACACGCGGAGCTTCTACGATCCCGACCGGGACGTGCTGCTCAATCCGCTCGATGCCAGGGCGCCCCGCTGGTCGCCCTTCCACGAAGCAAGAAGCCCGCGTGACTTCGACACCATGGCGGCGGCGCTGATCCCGCAGCAGAAGGACACCGTCGATCCCTTCTGGGTCACCGCCGCCCGCCAGCTCTTCGCCAACGGGGCGGGCGTGCTGCGGGAGAAGGGCGTCACGGAAAACAGCGTACTGGTCGACCACCTGCTCAAGACCGAGCTTGCCGCGTTGGCGGAGGCCATGGAGGGCACCGTCGCGCAGTCCATCGTCGATCCCGAGAACCCCAAGACCGCGCTCTCGGTCCGCGCCATGCTGACCGCCCATCTCGGCGCGCTCGAAGTGCTGTCCGACGAGGGAACCCCGTTCTCGATCCGCGACTGGATCGCCGACGAGAACCGCGGCGGCCACCGGGGCGGCCACCGAGGCGGCTTCCTGTTCCTCACCTCGCGCGCCGACCAGCACGCGAGCCTGCGCGGCCTCATCTCCACCTGGATCGAGATCGCGGTCAACGCGCTCCTCTCCCTCGACCAGGACGACGGGCGGCGGGTCTGGATCGTGCTCGACGAGCTCCCCACCCTGCACCAGGTGCCCTCGCTCCAGCCGGGGCTCGCCGAGTCCCGCCAGTTCGGCGGCTGCTTCGTGCTCGGCATCCAGGTTATCTCCGCGCTCCGCGACCTCTACGGCCGGAACGGCGCGGAGACCATCTCCGGGCTCTGCGGCACCCGCGCGGTGCTCTCCGCTCCCGACGAGGACACCGCGCGCTGGTCGGCGGCCTCGCTCGGGCGGGCCGAGGTCGAGGAGGCGGTCGAGGGGCTCTCCTACGGCGCCAACACCATCCGCGACGGGGTCTCGCTCACGCCGCGGCGCGAGCTGCGCCCGCTGGCGCTGGCGTCCGAGATCATGCGGCTCGAAAGCCTGCACGGCTATCTCCGCTTCCCCGGACCGCTGCCGGCCGCGACGATCGCGCTCGACTACGTCGATCGGCCGAAGCGGGCGGAGCGCTTCGCGGCGCGGCGCGATGCGCACGCGCCCGAGGCGGAGAAGGCCGGGCAGTCGGCCGGATCGCGCGAAGGCGCGGGGCAGGATGGCGACGCGGGACAGGGCGAGCTGGCGCTCGGGTCCCCGCACCAGGCGGCGGCGGAGCCGCGGGACGGTGCGGAATCCGGGACGGGTGAGTCCGGTGCGGCGACCTCGCCGCCCGGCGATAACGCCGGCGCGGACGCGGCGGGCGACGAGACCGGGGAGAAGGCGCCGGGCGGTGACCGCCTGAGGCAACCCTGACATGGTGGCCTCGATCGGGGCGGTGGCAGCGCCGGCGCAGGGGGCGAGCTATTACGAAAGGGACGGGTATTACGCCCGGGACTCGCCCGATCACCGGGAAGCCAGCGCCTGGGCCGGGCACGGCGCGGCGGAACTCGGTCTCGAAGGCCCGGTCGACCCCGACACCTTCCGGGCGGTCCTCGAAGGCCGCGTGCCGGACGGCTCCGGAAGGCAGCTCGGCAGGTGCGGCGGGGACGGCGGAATCCATCACCGTCCCGGTCGCGACCTCACATTCAGCGCCCCCAAATCCGTCTCCCTCGCAGCGCTGGTCGGCGGCGACGCGCGCGCGATCGACGCCCACGACCGCGCCGTCGGCCGCGCGCTCGACTGGTTCGAGCGGAACGCCGCCGAGACCCGGATGAAAGACCCCGTAACGGGCTGCATGGCGCGCACCGGAAACCAGAAGGCGGTGATCGCCACCTTCCGGCACGACGCATCCAGGAATCTCGATCCCGCGCTCCATACCCACGCCGTCATCGCTAACATGGTGAGGGGCGAAGACGGAAAATGGCGCTCGATGGCGAACGAGAGGCTCTACGCCTCGAAGATGCTGCTCGGCGCCATGTACCGCAACGAGCTCGCGGGCGAGCTCGCGAAGCTCGGATACGGCATCGAGAAGACGCATGCCGACGGGCGGTTCGAGATCGCCGGCGTCCCGCGCGCCGTCATCGAGGCCTACTCGACGCGGCGCGCCGAGATCGAGGCCGAACTCGCCCGGCAGGGGGCCGGCGGCACGGCGGAGAACCAGCGCCTGGCCCAGCGCGCGGCGCTGTTCACCCGCGCCGCCAAGCGCGACGTCGACCGCGCCGCGCTCCGCGAGAGCTGGCTCGACCAGGCGGCGACGCTGGGCTTCGATGCCCGCGGGCTCGCCGCAGAAGCGGCGGCCAGGACGGCGGGCAGGGAGGCCACGCATGAGGCCGGCCGGGCCGACGGCTCCGTCCGCGCGGCGGGACCGGCCCCTGTCGATGACGCGAAGGCCGGGATCGCCACGGAGAAAGCGGACGCCGCGTCCGATGCGGCGGGAGCGAAGGGCGTGGCGGCCGAGGCCGTGCAATGGGCCGTCGCCCACATCGCCGAGCGCGACGCGGTGTTCTCTCGTACCGACCTGCTCGCCGCCGCGCTCGCCTTCAGCCCCGGCGCCGCGCCCGCGGGAGAGATCGAGCGCGAGGTCGCGGCGCTGGAAAAGACCGGAGCCCTGCACGCCGCCCGCCTGCCGGGGATGGACGGCCTGCTCACCACCGATCGCGCCCTCGCCGACGAGCGCGAGACCGCTTCCCTCATGGAGGCCGGACAGGGGCGCGGCGCCGTCCCGATGCGCGCCCGCGCCGTCGACAAGGCGCTCCGCAACGGCCCTCTCACCCATGGGCAGAAGGAGGCGGTGAAGCTCATCCTGTCCGCGAACGACCGCACCGTGGGCGTCCAGGGCTATGCCGGCACCGGCAAGACCACCATGCTCAGGCGCGCCCGCGCGCTCATGGAGAAGAAGGGCTACGAGGTCCGGGGCCTCGCGCCTTCGGCCTCGGCCGCCCGCACGCTCGAATCGGAAGCCGGCATCGCATCGGAGACGCTGCAGCGCTTCCTCGCGCGCTACGCCGGCGTCGCCGAAGGGCGCATGACAAGGAAGGGCGCGCGCGAAATGCGCGCGGCGTTCAGGAACACCGCGTTGGTGGTCGACGAGGGCTCGCTCGCGTCGACCGTCCAGACCCGCGACCTGCTCAGGATCGCCGACGCGCTCCGCATCCCCCGCGTGGTGCTGGTGGGCGATGCGAAGCAGCTCGACGCCGTCGATGCCGGAAAGCCCTTCGCCCAGCTCCAGGCCGCCGGCATGAAGACCGCCGTCATGGACGAGATCATGCGTCAGCGCGACCCGGCGCTGAAGGAAGCCGTCGAGGCGAGCCTCGCCGGCGAAATCGGACGAGCGTTCGAGAAGCTCGGCCCGAACGTCGCCGAAGTGAAGCCCGACAACCTCGCGGGCGCCGCCGCCGCGCGGTGGCTCGCGCTGTCTCCGGACGAGCGCGCGAGGACCGGGCTGATGGCGCCGAGCCACGGGCTCCGCGAGCGCATCAACGAGATCGTGCGCGAGCGCCTGGTGCGCGACGGCGCCGTGCACGGGCCGGCCATGAACGCAGAACGGCTGGTCTCGCGCGGCTATACGAACGCCGAGAAGACGCTGGCGGCCAACTACGCGCGCGGCGACGTGGTGGTGTTCCACCGCCCCTACAAGCGGCTCGGCGTCGACAAGGGCGACGAGCTCCGCGTCCTTGGCGTCGACCGCAAGGCCCACACGGTGACGCTCCAGGGGAAGGGCGGCGGGACGGTCTCGTGGGACCCCAACCGTCTCGCGGCCCGCACCAGCGGGGTCGAGGTCTACCGCGCCGAGGAGATCGAGCTCCGCGCCGGTGACCGCATCCGATGGACCCGCAACGACATGGGCCTCGGGCTGCTCAACAGCGGCATCGCCGAGGTGACCTCCGTCAGGGATGGACGAGTGACGTTTCGCCTCGAGGACGGGCGCATGCTCGATCTCCGCCCCGACGACCCGCAGCTCCGCCACGTCGACCGCGCATGGGCCGCGACCGTGCATGCGTTCCAGGGCCGCACAGTCGACAACGTCATCGCGGCGATGGAGGCCAATCACGCGAAACTGACGACGCAGAAATCCTTCTACGTCGAGATCAGCCGCGCGCGCGACCGCGCCGAGCTCGTCACCGACGACAGGAACGCGCTCAGGGAGCAGCTCGAAGCCGTGACCGGCGAGCGCATCGCCGCGCTTGAAGCAGTGGGGCTTACGGACGGCGCAGGCCGCGATGCCGCGAAGGACGCGGGGCAGGATCGCGCGCAATCGCCAGGGCGTGCGTCGGGGCGGGGGCTGGAGAAGACGCCGGCGCCGAAACGGTTCGAGCATGATCTGGGAATATGAGAGGCAAGATAATGTGGAGTAGGCTTCAATGGGGAATTATATACTTGACTATGCACCCGCCTTGTGCTAGAGTCCCCTTCAAGATCAATGGCTTGAAGGACACAGCACATGGCGAAAGCGCCCGGTAAGTCCCACCGCGAAGGCATCAGCCTCATCGACCTGTTTCGGCGGTTCCCCGACGACAAGGCCGCCGAGTCCTGGTTCGAGGAGCAGCGGTGGGGTCAGGCCGGGGTCCCCTCCTATTGCCCCCTTTGCGGCGGCACGGACCGCGTGAAGCCGGTTCCCTCCCGTCGTCCGCTGCCCTATTGGTGCGGTGAATGCCGGCGCAACTTCAGCGTCAAGACGGGGACCGTGATGCACCGCTCCAAGATCGGCTACCAGAAGTGGGCCATCGGGATCTACCTCTGGTCGGTGTCGCTCAAGGGCGTGTCGTCCATGCGGTTGCACCGGGATCTGAACATCACGCAGAAGTCGGCCTACTTCATGGTCCAGCGGCTGCGGGAGGCGTGGTCCGACACCCCGGAGTCCATGTCCGGTCCGGTCGAGGCCGACGAGGCTTACTTCGGGGGCAAGCGCAAGAACATGAGTAACGCCAAGCGCCGGGAGCTTGCCGACACGGGGCGGGGGTCCGTAGGCAAGACCGCCGTCGCGGGGATCAAGGACCGGGGGTCGAACCGGGTCTCGGTCAAGGTCGTCGAGGGTACCGGCAAGGACGAGCTGCAGGGCTTCGTGCGGGAGCGGGCCGCGGCGGGGGCCACCCTCTACACCGACGAGTCACGCTCCTACAAGGGGATCCCGGGCTACGAGCACGAGGCGGTGTGCCACAGCACCAGCGAGTACGTTCGGGACCAGGCCCACACCAACGGCATCGAGAGCTTCTGGGCGGTCCTGAAGCGCGGGTACCACGGCACCTTCCACAAGATCAGCCCCAAGCACCTGCACCGATACGTCAACGAGTTCGCGACCCGGCACAACATGCGGCCGCGGGACACCGAGGTCATGATGGCCGAGACCGTCGCGCGCATGATCGGTAAGCGACTGACCTACGAGGCGCTGATTGCCGATAACGGGCTGGACAGTGGGGCGAGGGCGACTAAGTAGGGGTATGAAGTCCTATAACCCTACCCTTGAAGAGATTCTCGCTCTTCGGACTCTTGAAGATCTCGAAGAACATTTCCGAAAAATAAGCGAATCTCAAGAGTTTCACGACCTGGATCCAGCCCCTGAAGAGAAACGAGGACCTTCTCTCGTTGAATTTCTTCATCGATGCAGACAAGAATCCCCTTTGTAGTCCGTTGTTCTAGCGGTAATTTGTCAATTTTGTAAATCGCCTTGGCCGCAGCCCGCATGAATATCTCGACGGCGAGCGGATCGGGGATGATGTTCATGTTCTCTGACGGCGATTGGGGCATGTTCTCCTCGCAGGCTGGTCACCCCAAGGCTACCACGATGACTGCCCCCACCAGAAGAATGGCCACCATTATCCCCGCCACGGGGTAGACGAACCAGTGCCACCAGCGGGATTCGGGAAGGAGGCTCACCGCTTCTTGTCCCGTATCTTGTTGAGGGTCAAAGGCGGGTCACCGTAGCACCACGAATCGGGTCCCGCCACGGACTTCCAGTTCTTGCCCCGGCCCCGGATGACGCGCTTTGCCGCCCCCGAGAGGGTCATCGGCTCGCCCTCGAACTTGACCCGCCGGTCGTCGACCACGGTGCAGGTCACGCTCTCGTCCCAGACCGAGGTCAGGGTCTCCCCCGGCGCGATGCCGACCATCGAGAACCGGAACAACTTGCGCTTCGTTTTCGGGGAACCCGCGCCCTCCGACCCGGTCCCCCTCGCCTTGGGCGGGGTGACATCCTTCCGTCCGAACTGCTCCAGGATGGCCACCGCCCGTTCGGGGTCCATCTTGAAGAACTCCTTCTTGCTAACGCGTCGATCCGCGAACGCCCGGTGGATCGCGCGCTCCGCCCCCTTCGCATCCCCAAACTCCCACGCGGCGACGCAGTCGTACGGACAAGGCACCCCGGTGCCGTTCAGGGACCTTATCCGGTCTCTGACCGACTGACTGGTGTTACCGATCTTGACGAGACCCGGCATCAACTCGTTGGTCAGGACGTAGACGACTCCCATGACATTCCCCCGCTCCGTTGCCCCGGTCCCGGCTGGTGCCGGGCCGTTGCAACCATCAACGCGCGAACGCGAGGGGTCCCGCCTATTCACCAAGCGCGGGGAGCTACCCCGCACCGGGTCTCGGGCTTATTCAGCGGGCGACCCGGCAAGCGGGACGTACGTTGACAGTTGCGGAGATGAGGGTAGGGGCGGGACTGATATGCGGTCAAGCGGTCGTGAAAGGACTGGACGACGCGCGGGACCGATGGCACGGTGACCGGATGACGAGTCGACCGAACCCGTCCGAGGGGACAATTGAGAAACAGGCGGATGAACTAACCGAGGACGACCCGATCCCCGAGGAGGTTCACCACCGCGCCGAGGCGCTGGCCAAGGCCGTGCTCCGTCTACCCCCGAAACCGCAACGAGAACTGGCGGGCGGTACGGTCAAATAGGACCGGCGCATAGTCAGCTATATAATGGCTCAATTCGTGAATCGTAGGCATTGTGATAGGATTGTTCCCGATTTGCCTTGGGGGTCAGACAGATGGATCACGAGCGGTTTCGGGACTGGTTCTCGCGTGTCGATGAGTTGACGGCGTCGCAGCGCGACGATGTGGCGGCGGTGCTGTCGGACCCACCGGAGGGCGCGTCCGCGCTGGCGGCGATCGAGTTGGGCGTGGATGACGAGCGCCGCTGCCCGCGCTGTGGTGCCGGCGGGGCGGTGTCGCGGGGCAAGGCGCGGGGTCTTCGCCGCTTCCGGTGCAAGGAGTGCGGGAGGACGTTCGGCGCGCTCACGGGCACGGCGCTGTCTGGGCTGCACCACAAGGAGCGCTGGCTGTCCTTTGGCGCCTCGCTTGCCGAGGGCGAGACGATCAAGGCGTCCGCCGCGCGCTGCGGGATTGCGCCGAGCACGGCGCATCGCTGGCGCCACCGCTTCCTGGCGGCGGTCCGCCAGGCGCCGGAGCGGCTTGCCGGGATCGTCGAGGCGGACGAGACCTTCGTCCTGGAGAGCCGCAAGGGGCAGCGGAAGCTCGACCGCAAGCCGCGCCGGCGCGGCGGCAAGGCCAAGAAACGCGGCCTCTCGCGCGAGCAGGTGCCGGTTCTGGTCGCCGCCGACCGTGGCGGCGAGACCCTCAGCCACACCCTGCCCGCGCTGAACGCAGACAACGTGAAGGCGGTGCTGGAGCCGGTCCTCGCCCCGGATGCCCTGCTGGTCTCCGACGCCAACCGCTGCTATCCGCCCGTCGCAGCCGCGCTCGACATCCCTCACGAGAGCATCAACGGCTCTGCAGGGGAGCGGGTCCGGGGTGCCGTGCACATCCAGACGGTCAACAGCCGCCACAGCCAGATCAAGGGCTTTCTGCGCATCCGCCGCGGCATCGCCACCAAGTACCTGGACAGCTATCTGAGGTGGTTCCATCTCATCGCACTCGACGATCAGCCATCGCCGAGAGCCTGCCTTGAGGCTGCGATGGCAAAGCCATGCCTACGGTTTGCGAATTGAGCCTATATAATTCCCCTTCAATGAGGCCGGGGCGCGCGCGCCCCGGATGCCCGGGCCGCAGACCTTTGAGGCCGCAATATCGTAACTGCCCAGGTTGTTTCTGGGGATGATTCCGCTGTTGGGGAGTTCTCGCCGCGTCGGCTCACGCGCACTTGACGGTGGCGATGAGTTGGTCCGATGGGCTCATCAGGGCTTCGATGATGTTCCAGCCCTGCTTTCTGGCGGTGGTGATGACGCTGCGCAGGATGGCGAAGTTCTCGGCCCCCTTCTCGGATCGGAAGCCGCCTGAGATCTTCTGGCGCAGCTTCATCATCCGAAGGTCGCGCTCGGCCTCGTTGTTTGTGAACCCGACCTCGAGGTCGGTCAGGAACCGGAGCACCGCGCACTTGTGGTCGCGCAGCCTCAAGGCCAGATTGTGACCGATCCGTCGTTTCCGGCGTTTCTTCCTCTTGCCAGGCGAGAACGGCGGTTGGCTCTCGTGGAAGGCCAACGCCTCGGCAATGATCTCGTCGTATCGGCGCTCGATCAGCGCCGCAAGCCTCGCCGGAACGGCGATATCCTTGTCCTGTGCGATCCGGGCGGCGCGATTGGCCCGGCGCAGAAGCTGCTGCATGTGGCGAGCCCAGGCCTCCCCTTCGATGTCCACCAGAGCCTGCAACTCCCGCAGGTGATGGGCGTTGCACAGGCTGTGCTCCACACCCTCCATCGTAAAGTACGGCTTCCAGTGATCGTGAACGACGATGCCGGAAACACCCGAGAGCAAGGCGCCGCGCCTGCCGCTGACCCGGTACGCCGCCAGATGCGGCGTGCAGATCACATGAAGCCACTGCGTCTGCCCGCCGATCCGGAACCCGGTCTCGTCCATGTGCTTCACCCGCGCCGTGCCCGCCGCCAGATCCTGTATGTGCGAGGCCACGTCCCGCAGCCGCTCTGCCGCCCTCTCGCTCATCGTCGCCAGCGTCGCAGCCGTCACCGGCGCGCCGAACAGCTCGGCCATCACCTGCGACAGCCGATCCTCCGGCAGGAAGTGGGCGTGCTGAAGGTAGACCGCCACGCCTGCAATGCGAGGGCCGTACTGCACCGGTGCCGACACCCCGTCGGGGAACGCCGCCCGCGTCACCGTCCCGCAATGCCCGCAGCACTTGGCATGCGCCCGGTGCTCGGTCACCTCCAGTGGGCTCGGCTCGGGCAGATCGAAGACCTGGCGGGCGACCGGCGTTCCCGCCTTGGCCGCGTCCAAAAGCGACGAGCCGCATCCCTTGCAGGAAGCCGGCATGTGGTCCTTCACCCGATCCGGGTGATCGCGGTGGCGCAGCGTCTTGCCCTCATGGCCGGGCTGCCCGCCGGGCTTGCGGCCCGATTTGCCGCGCAGGCTTCGGGTTCGCCGCTTCGACCTCGGCTTCTTCAGCCCATCGCTCGAAGGCGGCTTGCCACTGTTGCCGCTGTCGAGGCCAAGACGGCGCTCCAACTCCTCGATGCGCTCGACGAGACGCGCGACTTGCTCTTCCAGCCGCGCGTTCTGCTGCCGAAGCCAAGCGTTTTCCTCTCGAAGCCGGGTGTTCTCCTCTTCCAGATGGGCGATCTTCTGTGCGGGCGTTTCGGGCGCTGCCCCCGTCGAAGGGCCGCGCGGCGACTCGGGATTGCTCATGCCGCTGTTGAGTCATTTCCCGAAATTCCCGTCAACCCCTTTACGCCAATTCCGACCGAGACACGCCTCAACTCACTGGCCCAAAATGACAAATCAGACGACCTGGGCAGTTACGCAATATCTTACGTGCAGCTTCAATGAGGCCGGGGCGCGCGCGCCCCGGATGCAACCCGGAACGTGTCTCCCACATGTTCACCGAACTGCTTCAATGAGGCCGGGGCGCGCGCGCCCCGGATGCCTTCTATCCCATCGAGCTTGGTCTCGTCGGCGTCCGTGCTTCAATGAGGCCGGGGCGCGCGCGCCCCGGATGCATGGAGCTTGTCAACGAGATATCGCCCGTCGCCTATGCTTCAATGAGGCCGGGGCGCGCGCGCCCCGGATGCGTTTAGCTCAACATTTCGTCCAGGCAGCTCCAGTACGGCTTCAATGAGGCCGGGGCGCGCGCGCCCCGGATGCACCCGTCCCCTCAAACAATCAAGCCTTGATATTACTCGGCTTCAATGAGGCCGGGGCGCGCGCGCCCCGGATGCCCGGTCGCGTCGGGCCGGCCGTCGGCGCCCGACGCGGCGTAGCTTCAATGAGGCCGGGGCGCGCGCGCCCCGGATGCTGATTGATGGCCCGATCGCCTACGCCGAGATGGCCAGGCTTCAATGAGGCCGGGGCGCGCGCGCCCCGGATGCCTTGCCTCGGCGCTGCTATCCATCGGCACCTCGATAACGCTTCAATGAGGCCGGGGCGCGCGCGCCCCGGATGCCACGTCAGATCGAGGCAGGCGGTTTCGGCGAATTGGCTGCTTCAATGAGGCCGGGGCGCGCGCGCCCCGGATGCGCCTCTAAATACGGATGATGCCTGGTCCTCCTCCCCGGCTTCAATGAGGCCGGGGCGCGCGCGCCCCGGATGCGACGTTGATCCGGTTGTAGACGCTGCCGTTCTGCAAGCTTCAATGAGGCCGGGGCGCGCGCGCCCCGGATGCCAGTCGGAGCTGGCGCAGCAGCTCGGCGTCTACTAGCTTCAATGAGGCCGGGGCGCGCGCGCCCCGGATGCTCCGTCTCCCCGAGGAGTCGCCGGATCCGATTCACCAGGCTTCAATGAGGCCGGGGCGCGCGCGCCCCGGATGCCGCACGATTGCTGTAGTCAGTACCTCCCAGTGAGCCGCTTCAATGAGGCCGGGGCGCGCGCGCCCCGGATGCTATCATGACGATGTTCCATGACGCGCCGGTGCGGATTTTGCTTCAATGAGGCCGGGGCGCGCGCGCCCCGGATGCCCTCTCCCGATCCATTTCCATCTGATGGATATTCATGAGGCTTCAATGAGGCCGGGGCGCGCGCGCCCCGGATGCCTGCCCAATGCTGCTGGTCTTGAGTCGTACCCTGCGGCTTCAATGAGGCCGGGGCGCGCGCGCCCCGGATGCAGGCACCATACAACCTGTTGGCGGCCGAGACAAAATCCGGTCGATTTCGAGCGGTTCGGGAATTTCCTTGTCGCAGGCACCCTTTCGGTACCTCGCGTGTCCTGGCGAACGCCCCGAATCTCCTAGGAATCAATATGTTACACAGTATCGAGCGATTCCCGATAATTCTGCGTTGCCTCACCACTCGAACCGATTTGGCAGAACTCGAACGGCTGATTTCGGTGTCAGGCATCGGAATCGCAATCCCTTGAGACGGGTACACCATCATACAACAACCGCCTGACGCTCGATCGCTGAAAAGGTCTTGCCAATGCTCATGACGGCAATATCGGTCTTGTCCGCTGGGCCGATATCGATCACCAGAACGTGGTCCTCGCCCGCCTTGATGAGTTCGCGCAGCTTCGTTTCAAGTTCGGCGCGGCGCCGACGGGACAGGCGGCACTGAAACACCGATAGCTGGAGCCATTCTCCAAAGCCGTGCATGGTCTTGAAAACGCGCCGCCAGCGTCGCGTGTCGGAAATGTCGTAGGTGACGATGTAGGTGCGCTCATCGCTCATGGTGACCACCTGTCATCGGGGAAGGTAGTGCGGATAATCGGGCAGGTCGCCCAGCAGGTGGCGGCACAGCAGGCGTGCCTGGAGCAGCAGAAGCCGTCGCATGCTGAGCCGGTAGCCGAACAGCGGATGTGTGGTTTCCTGAGAGAGCCGTCGCTCGAACGCGCCGACGAAACGGCGGCGCCCTGCTGGTGTCAGAGACGTGCCGGTCGGAGCGCTCACGAAGTCCCCCGGCGAGACCTCGCCGGTGTTGACCGCCGACAGAACCACCGAATCCGCGATGATCGGCCGAAACGGCTCCATCACGTCGAGGGCAAGCGCGGGCTTTCCGTATCGCGGCGCATGGAAAAAGCCCCGATACGGATCGAGGCCGACTGTGGCGAGCGCGACGGTCAGGTGGCGCGTCAGCATGGCGTATGCGAGCGACAGCATGGCATTTACGGGATCGGTCGGAGGACGCCGGTTGCGGGCGTCGAAACGGAATGGCGCCAAGGCATTCCCGGCTTCCGCCGATTCCTTGGCGCCCGGCGGCGCCAGCAGATCGGAAAACGCACGGAAGTATGTCGCTGCCGCGTCCCCTTCCAGTCCGAGCAATGCGCTCACCGCAGTTGCGCGCTTCGTCGATCTCCGGGCGGCGTTGAGCCGGTCCAGCACGGCCTTGCGCGGGTCGCGATCGCCGCGCCAGTTTCGGCGCACAATGGTCCGCTGGTTCACGATCTTGGCGGCGACCAGATCGCGGGCGAAGGCCAGACAATAGGTCGGGTCGAAGCTGCGCTGATACTGCGCCGTTCTGACTTCCACATTGCGATGGCCGATTCCGTGGGCGATGCCGCGAAACCAGCCGCCATGGCTGTGGAAGGCGACCGGGATTTCGCGGTCCATGAGCGCGGCGAGCGCGGGCGTTGTGATCGAAACGTTCCCGAACAGTGCCACGTCGGACACGTCGTTCAGCCGCACGGTGGTATCGCCCTGTTCCTCGTCGGCGATCTTGAGGGTTTCGCCTTCCTTCGAGACCCGCGCCCTCTGCGACTGGACGATCAATGGCAGGGCTTCGTCCGCCCCGATGGCGATGGGGCGGGGCGCCAGGTCGGAGCCCCCGAGCGCGCGCATCTCGTCCGGCAGGCAGATGGACACGAGCGCGCAGCGCGGGCATTTCGGGCTGTCGCTTAAGGGCGGCGGAATGCGGCCGTGGGCGACCGTCAGGCGCAACCGGCTCACCGCCTCCCGCGCGGCGAGGCGGAGCTCATCGTCTATGGCAATTCGGACGCGCTCGCGGCTTTCGGCGTACCAGATGGCGCCTTCCTCGACCTTGTAGCCGTGCTCTTCAAGCAGCAGCGCCTGAAGGCAGACCTGGACACGCTCCGGCTCGTAGGCACCCTTCGCCACATGGGGCCGCTTGCCGCGTTTGTAGTCGACCGGCGTAACCGCGCCGTCCTCGGCCTCGGCGATGTCGATTTTCGCGATAACACCGAGCTTCTCAGACGAAAGCGTCAGGGAGCGGCTGACAACCCTGTCATCGTCGGTTTCCAGAGCTTCGGGATCGGGCAACGGTTTGTTGGGTCGGTCGACCCGAGTATGCACCCGACGCCCGTCCACCGTGTCGCCGGTCTCCGCCCATTCGGCCTGGCCCCACATGAGATAGGCGAGGCGCGGGCAATAGACGAATTCGTTCACCATCCTTGCCGGGACCAGCGGATGCTCGCCAGTCGCCGACGGTGCGGGAAGATGGAGTTCGAGTTGTTGCAGAGCCATTGGGAAACGTCCGGTTCCGGTCCATTCACGATGCCTTGGCATCGCAGCACACAAAGCGGCCGGGCCGAAGACAGTACGGTGCAGTGTCGCTCAGTTCACTCGAGCCTCTCGGCTTCAACGCTTCAGCAAGGGACGTGACGGCAATCCAGTTGTCGGTTCTCTGCTGGCTGTTGCCGGGCACTGAAACGCTGTATGACCTTTGCAGGATGCGACAAGCTGACAAGAACGATACTCCAGAATGAACGTTCCGATCACCCGAGCGATTCTTCGTCTGGAAGCCCAACGGACTTCCATCGAGATTGAAGACGCGAAAACTTCCCCCTCGCTTTGAAATGAACGACCATTTGAAGAGGCAGATTCAAACACGGAATCGGTCACTGCCCCAAGTCAGCAGTCAGCACCAAGGTCTACGGCCCATGCCATGCCCCATGCCGGAGTTTGAGCGGTGACGCTGCACGTTCAGTTTGAGGACGCGTTCGAGGCTCTAACCGGATATCGCGCGTTTCCGTGGCAGCAGCGACTGTACGACGACCATTTTGCGTGCGGCGCACTACCCCCAGCGGTGGATATCCCTACAGGCTTGGGAAAAACCGCCGTCATGGCAATCTGGCTGCTGGCACGTGCGGCGGGCGCGCCATTGCCCAGGCGGCTGGCCTATGTCGTCGACCGGCGTGCCGTGGTCGACCAGGCGACGGGATTCGCCGAGAAATTGCAGGAAAGACTGGAGGAAAACGAGGAACTCGGGCCGGTGCGGCGTGCCCTCGGTCTCGGCGACAGCCCGCTGCCGATTTCGACCCTGCGCGGCCGGCATGCCGACAACCGGGAGTGGATGGCTGATCCGGCGGCACCGGCGATTATCGTCGGCACCGTGGACATGGTGGGCTCGCGGCTGCTGTTCGAAGGCTATGGGCTGTCCCGCCGGATGCGACCCTACGCGGCGGGGCTGCTGGGATGCGATACGTTGCTGATGCTGGACGAGGCGCATCTCGCCCGTCCGTTCGAGCGCCTCCTCCAGGCGATCGAAGAGGGGCAGCGGCCGCGGACCACGAATGCGGCGGACGCGAGCGCGTTTGCCGGCCTGGAGGCACACGATAGGCTTCCCCCGCCGTTCCGCATGCTGCCCCTGTCGGCCACTTTGGGCCTCGATACCGCTGGGAATCCGTTCTGTCTGAACGATGGCGACCGGGCCGACGACACCGTCCGCAAGCGGCTGGAGGCGCGCAAGAGCCTGACGGTCGAAGATCTCGCGTCGGGTTCGAGGCTCGACCAGGCGCTTGCCGAGCGGGCCTGGGACCTGATGCAGGCCGAGTCCGCAGCCGCCGCGACTCCGCCAGCGGTGGCGGTCTACAGTTACAGCCGCAAGGACGCCGAGAAGGTGGCGGGCAATCTCCGCAAGAGGGTCGACAAGGAGAATCTCCGGCCCCATGTAATTCTCTTCGTCGGCGGCCGGCGGGTGCGCGAACGAATGAAGGCCGCCGAGGAGTTGCAAGAGTTCGGTCTTGTCGGCGACACGAAAGCAACGCGCAGCGAGCCTGTGTTCTTCGTCGCGACCTCAGCCGGCGAGGTCGGAATCGACCTCGATGCCGATCATATGGTCTGCGATCTGGTCTCGTGGGAACGCATGGTGCAGCGGCTCGGCCGGGTGAACCGGCGCGGTCTGGGCGTAGCCAGAGTAATGGTGGTCGATCAGGGCCCACCCGCGGCGAAGAAGGCAGGCACTCATGCTGTCGCCCGCCATGAGGCCGTGCGTACCCTCCTCGAAGCGTTGCCGAAGGACGAGACCGGCGCACGACAGGCTGGCCCCGGCACCCTGCTAAAGCTCGCCGCCGACCCTGCCCACAGCGCGCGGATAATTGACGCCACGACGCGAATGCCGCTCTATCCCCCGCTTACCCGCCCGCTGGTCGATGCCTGGGCGATGACGTCGCTGGAGGATCGCGCCAGCCGGCCTGAGATCGCGCCGTGGCTGCGCGGGTGGATGGAGGACGACGAGCCGCAAACCGCTGTCGCCTGGCGTCGCTACCTGCCGCTGTACTTCCGGGCGAACAGCGATGACCTGGAGGCTGTGCCGGCGCGGGATGCCGACGTATTCTTTGCGGCGGCGCCGCCGCAAACGGCCGAGCTGCTGGAGACGGAAACTTCGCGCGTGGTGGAGTGGCTCAGGAAACGGGCACGCAAGCACTTGACGAATCATGGGAAGGTAACCCGCACCGCGACCATCTCCGAAGAGGTCGGTGACGGGATTATTGAAAGCCATAATCTGCTGGCACCGCCAACCGGGAATGGCCCCGTCGCCTTCTTGCTTGACGGCGCCAACCGACCGGTGGAATCCCTGAGTCTTGCTGATATCGGCGAACGGAATACTCAGGACTTGTACGCAACCCTCGTCGGCAGGCGGCTCGTGGTGGATGCGCGCTACGGCGGACTGACGGAAGGTCTGCTGGACGGCGATGCCGACGGACAGGTTCCCACGATCGAGGACAATTGGGGCGAGCCGGACGATGACCCGGACCTGCACGCTTGGACCCTCAGGGTCGATGCATGTTCGGACAGCGAGCAGGCCTCCGATGGCTGGCAATCGGTGTTGGCGGCACCCTATGGCGAAACGCCGGAGGGTGACACCGTCTCCTGGCTGATCGTGAGCAAGCGGCGCGCCGCGGGCGAGAGCGAGGACGCCAGGGCGGTGGCCTGCAAGGCGCAGCGCCTCGACGAGCATCGACAGTGGGCGGGCGAGGAAGCGGCACGCATCGCCGACGCGCTCGGCCTTGGATCGACCGACAAAGCCATGTTGATTTCCGCCGCCTGCCATCACGACGACGGCAAGGCGGCTCCGCGCTGGCAGCGGGCCTTCGGAGCAATGCGGGAAGGCGGTCCCTACGCCAAGACGACGAAAGCTCCGAACCAGCATGTTCTGAACGGCTTCAGGCACGAGCTCAAATCGGTGCTCGATGCGGAGAAGAACGGTCTCGACGCGGTCGGTCGCGCCGATGCGCGCTTCGATCTCGCGCTGCACCTGATCGCCGCGCATCACGGTCATGCCAGGCCTGCGATCAGCGTCGACGGGTACGACGAGCTGCCGCCAAGCGAGGCGGAATCTGGCGCCCACGCGATCGCCATGCGCTTTGCGCGCCTGCAGCGCGAGTGGGGACCCTGGGGCCTCGCTTGGTGGGAGGCACTGCTGCGCGCCGCAGACCAAGCCGCATCGCGGCGACTCGATGAGGCAGCCTCGTGATGGCCGAAGCGTCGATTCCTATCGACCTCACCAACCCCGGTCAGGTATTCGCCTGCCTTGGTTTTCTCGAAGTCGCCGGTACACTGCTCGGCGAGGCCCGCGGCGGTTTCGACTGGCGGAATCCCGCCGATCTGCGTTTTTGCCTCGCCGCACGCGGCGACGACGATCCGGCCGTGCGCGTCCTGCGCTTTCTCGACGAGGCCACGGTCACGACCGCTGCGCCCATGGGATCGCCCCACAACACCGACAAGTGGAAGATCGAGACAATTACAATTAGTTCCGGTGCATTTCCGTTCAGGGACACGGGGCCGGATGTCCTGCCGGCGCGCCTGAGTGACGGCAGCGGCAAGAGCATCGCGATAGATCATTGGGGCGACCAGGGGCATATCGGCCGCGACCGGGTGAAGTTCTGGGCCGGCGCCGGCGGCTATCCGGGAGCAGGTCTGGCGCGCGATGCGCTTGACCTGATTCGCGGTCGGGCGACCGCCCATGCCCGCGATCCCTTCTCGCTGAGCGCCGAACAGAGCAGCAGTTTCCGTTTCGACTGGCGGCGCGACTATGTGCCGATCAATGCCGGCTTCTCGCCCAACGCTCATGCCCACATGGTGATGAGGGGGTATCCGATCGTCGAGTTGCTGGCGGCCATCGGCCTGACCAATGCCCGGCCCGTGCGGCGCCAAAGGCTGGAGTACAGCTATGGAGTCGCCGGCATGGCGGGCGACGAGTTATACGACCCGATCTTTCTGCGCGCGGCCCTCGGCTTGGAGAAACCGCCTTTTCCGGGGATGCCGTTCCGCCTGTTCGCCATGCGGCTGGACTGGCCCGGGCAGGAGGGCCAGGCCCGCTGCATTACCGAAGTCATCGAGGAGACACCGCCGTCATGACCGAATTCGATACCGCCTTTGCCGAGCGCTGCGCCAACGACCGCGCCGGCCCGGTGGCACTGACACTGCAGCAGAGCCTATTGCCCGTGGAAGGCGGCGATGCCGTGATCTTCCCGCCCACATACGCAGACATCGGCTACAACATCGACGATCTCTCAGACGGCACCAAGGTCGCGACCATCGACAGCGTGGGCTCCCAGGCGAACCGCATGGAGCCGGTTTTCGAGGAGGAACCCTACGCCGCTCTGGTACCGCAGGTGACGATTACCTACGGCAATGACAAGTCAATCTCCATGCTCCGAGCCGGACACCGGCTGGGCGATGCACTCGTGCGCTCCACGTCGCTCGCCGACGAGGCCAATGCCGCCTTCACCACGTTTCTCGACGCCGGCGATGCTGCCCCGATCGCGCGGCTGGCGCCGACCTCGCTGGTGTTCGGTGTCTGGGATTCACGCGACACGCAGGCGAAGCTGCCGCGCATCGTGCAATCGGTCATCCGCGCCTGGGACGTGGATCGCCTCACGCGATCGGCGCAGTACACCCCGCCGGTCGACTATGCCGAACTTGGCACCTTCACCGAAGCCGAACAAAAGAAGCAGGAAGGAAACACGAAGAATCTGCTCGCGCAGCGCGGCTTCGTGCACGTCCCGGCAACGGGAGAACACGGCGGGATCGCGGTCCATGGCGAAATCCGCCGCACCGTGACCGTCAATCTGGTGGCGCTGCGCCGCCTCAGCGGCGACGATGCGCCGTCGCTACGCCGATACGTGTTGGGGCTTGCGCTGGTAGCGGCGACCGCGCCGCTCGACGGATTTCTGCGCCAAGGCTGTCTGCTGACTCCCGATCCCGATACGCAGGCCGCGTGGACGGCTGTCGCCCGCGACGGCGCGCGGGAAACGGTGGCGCTGGATGCGGACGTCGCCCTCACCTTTGCGCAGGGAGCCGCGGCGGCTTTTGGTGTGCGCGAGAGTCGTACCGTCCCGTTCGACAAGGACCGGGCCAAGGCCGACGCCACGAAGAAGGCCTGAACCATGGAACGCGCACTGCTCGTCGCAGTGAGGTTTCATGAAGGCCGCTATCACGGCGCCGACGGCTGGCCACCCGCGCCGGCGCGGCTGTATCAGGCATTGATGGCTGGTGCGGCTGAGGGTGCCAAGGTGCCGGACGCGGCGCGGGATGCGCTGGACTGGCTGGAGCGACTGTCGCCTCCGGCGGTCGCAGCCCCGCGCGGCGTGCCGGGCCAAGGCTACACCAGATTCGTGCCTAACAACGATCTCGACGCCGCGCTTTCCCGGAAGAACGCCTCCGACATTGAGGACGCGGTGGCAACCGTCCGCGTAGGCAAGACCGTCCGTCCCATCCTTTTCGATGATGCCGCGCCAGTGCTCTACTGTTGGTCTTTCGACGGCGACGACGTGCGAGCAACGGCGCTGTGCGAACTAGCGGAATATCTTTACCAGCTTGGCCGCGGCATCGACATGGCGTGGGCAGAAGCGGTCGTGCTCGACGCGCACGAGGCGCAGGAGCGAGTCTCCCAACACGGCGGCATCGTCTACCGCCCGTCGGCGGGCAGCGGGTGGGGACGCAATTTGCCCTGTCCGCAACCGGGAACCGGCCGGAGCCTCGAAGCCCGCTTCGAGGGGACGCGCACCCGCTTTCGCCGAGGCGGCAGTAACCGCAAGCCGGTTCGCGTCTTTATCCAGCCAGCTAAGCCGCTCTTTGCGAGCGTCGCATACGATGCTCCGCCCAAAAGACTGGTCTTTGCGCTGCGCGGGGCCGATGCCAGAAGCGGCTTCGCCCCGCGGCAGCTGAGCGAAGCGGCGGCGCTCGTTGCCGCGGCGCGCGATCAGGCCGCAGCTCGGTTGTGCGAGACGATACCTGCGCGGGCGGACGATATCGAACGCTATCTGGCCGGCCGGGGCGCAACGGACGCGGACAAGGCCGCGCGCGTGCGGATCGTGCCGCTACCATCGATCGGCCATCCCCATGCCGACATGACAATCCGGCGCCTCGCAGTCCATGTGCCGCAAACCTGCCCGCTGCGCGCGGACGATGTCGCCTGGGCCCTCGCGCAGGTCGCCTGGACCGATGCTGACGGCGTGATTCTCGACGAGTTGCAGCCCGTGGACGATGACGCCATGGCGGATCGCTATGAGTGCAGCGGCCGATGCTGGCGCAGCGTGACTCCGCTCGCACTCTCGACTGCACGGCGGCGGCGCATTGATCCCGCGCGTACAAGGGACGAGACCAAGGATGCTGCTGAGCGGGCGCGTGAGGAGGTCCGCGCCGTTCACGCCGTGCGCCAGGCCCTGCGCCACGCGGAAATCCGCATGTCGTCGACTTCGGTACATGTACAACGCGAGCCGTTCGACAGTCACGGCGAACGGGCCGAGGCCTTCGCCACGGGCACGCGCTTTCCCAAGGAGGCGCTGTGGCATGCTTCGCTGACCTTTGCCGCGCCGCTTGGCGGGCCATTGCTGCTGGGCGACGGTCGCTATCTCGGCCTCGGCCTCATGCGTCCGGTCGATCCAATGCCGGGCGTGCTGGCGTTCGCGATCGAGGGAGGTCTCGCCGGGGACGCGGACCCGGCCCATGTCGCCCGCGCCGCGCGCCGCGCCATGCTGGCCCGGATGCAGGCCGCCCTGCCCGGCGGTCAGTCCGTACCGCGCTATGTTAGCGGCCACGAGGACAACGGCGACCCCGCCCGCGGCGGCACCCACCGCCATGTCGCGGTAATGCCCGACCTGCCGCGCCGACGCCTTCTCTTCGTTGCGCCAAACCTGCTACAGCGCGGCGGTTTGGGGTGGCGGGAGATAGCCGGCGACCATGTCCGGCTCGAACATGCCCTCGCAGGCATGAACGTGCTGCGCGCAGGCCCTGCCGGTCGTCTGACGCTCGCACCTGCAGCGCTGGAGGCGGAAGGCGACCCCCTGTTCGCGCCCTCGCAGATCTGGGAAAGCATATCCGACTATCGCGTAACCCGGCATCGTCGCCGAACGACGGCCAAAGAAGCGCTGAGGACGGATGTCGTGGCCGAACTGACCCGCATCGGCTGGCCGGAACCGGATACTGTCGAGATTCTGTCGGTCCGATGTGGCCCGCGGGGCGGTCTATCGGGCCGACTAAGGATTACGTTCGCTACGGCGCTAGCGGGGCCGCTCGCGATCGGCAGCACCATGCACAAGGGTGGAGGGTTGTTCGCCAGCAGCCACCGACGTCACTCCAAGGGAGCATAGGGCCACTCTGTGACTGACTATCGGAAGCAGTCTGAAGACATCGTCCGCCCGGACGGGGCAGCGATACTCCGTCCTATCAGAAGGCCAATAACGGCCCTGACATGACACAACAAAGAACTGAAGTGCTTTACAAACCGCGGACAAGCGAGAAACGAACATGCACCACCCGCCAACCCGGTCCCTACCGCCGCTTGAACGGAATCTTTGAATGAGTGACGGCTTCCAGCGCGTCCTCGACCACATTCGGTCGATCGCCGGGACCGAGGCCGAGAAGGGCCGCCTGTTCGAGCGGTTGATGAAGGCGTATTTCGAGCAGGATCCGCTCTACCGGGACCGGTTCGATCAGGTGGAATTGTGGTCCGAATGGGCCGCCACCCGACATGATTTCGACGGTGCCGACACCGGCATCGATCTCGTTGCCGAGGAGCGGGGAGGCGGCCATTGCGCCATTCAATGCAAGTGCTACGCACCGGGCACGAGGATTTCGAAGGCCGAGCTCGATTCCTTCATCGCTGCGTCGGCGCGTGAACCGTTCACGGCGCGAATCGTCGTAGACACCGGAGACGAATGGGGGACGAACGCGGTCAAGACGATCACCGGACTGAAGCCTGCGTGTTCCGTGCTCCGGTTTGGCGATCTAGCGAGCCGCCCGTTCGACTGGCCGGACTTGGTTCGCGAGAAACCCGAAGACCTGGCCTTTCGGCGTGAGCCATTCAGCCTGCGGCTACACCAGCGACGGGCGTTCGAAAATGTGCTGAAGGGATTCGCGGACCGCGACCGCGGCAAGCTGGTCATGGCATGCGGCACCGGCAAGACCTTCACGGCGTTGCGCATCGCCGAAGCGATCGCTGGCGAGGGAGGCAGGGTGCTCTACCTCGTTCCCTCGATCTCCCTGTTCCAGCAATCGATGCGCGAATGGGCGGAACAGCGCGAACTGGCGCACCGCTACGTCGGCATCTGCTCGGATACTCGCGCCGGACGGACTGACGAGGACGCCTCGTTTCTCGAACTGGAAATCCCCGTCACGACCGATGCATCCATGATCGGCAAGGCGTTGCGGGTGCCTTCGAATACCATGACCGTCGTGTTCTGCACTTATCACTCGCTCGGTCTGGTCGAGCGGGCGCAGGACGAAGGCGCACCGGCGTTCGACCTCATTCTCTGCGACGAGGCGCACCGGACGACGGGGATCGAACGCCCCGGTGACAAGACGTCGCCGTTCGTCCTCGTGCATGACGCCGGGCGCATACTAGCCGTGCGACGCCTCTACATGACGGCGACGCCGCGCCTTTATGCCGAGGGGGCGAAGACAAGGGCCGCAACACACGGCGTCGAGGTGTTCTCGATGGACGACGAGGCGACCTACGGGCCCGAGTTCCATCGGCTACCATTCTCGCGGGCCGTCGAGCAGGGCCTGTTGTCAGACTACAAGGTCGTCGTTCTCGCCTTGTCGGAAAGCCATGTGGACAGGGCCTTGCAGGCCCATCTGGCTTCCTCCGGGGGTGCGATCAACCTCAGCGACGCCGCCCGCATCGTCGGCTGCTGGCGGGCATTGCAGAACCCGGAGAATCGACGGCCGGAAGACGGACCCGGCCGACCCTTGCAGCGTGCGATCGCGTTCACGGACAGAATCAAGTCGTCGGAACTCCTGGCGAAGCATTGGGGCGGCCTTGTCGAGCAAGCCGCGGCCTTGTTGCCGGAGGGCGAGCGCACCACGGCGTTCCGGTGCGAGACCCGGCATGTGGACGGACAGCATCACGCGCTCGACCGCAAAGCGCGCATCGAATGGCTGAAGAGCACGACTGGAGGCGCCTGCCGCATCCTGTCCAACGCGCGGTGCCTCTCGGAGGGAATCGACGTGCCGGCGCTCGATGCGGTGATCTTCATGACCGAGCGCAAGAGCATCGTCGATATCGTGCAGGCCGTCGGGCGCGCCATGCGCAGGGCCGAAGGCAAGACCTACGGATACATTGTGCTCCCGATCGCGGTGCCGGAGGGGCGGGATCCGGCGCTGGTCCTCGACAGCGGCAAGGAGTTCGACGTCGTTTGGAGCGTTGTTCGCGCGCTTCGCTCGCATGACGACCGCCTCGATGCCGAGATTAATCAGATCGATCTGAATGACCGACCGACGGACCGGATCATCTTCAGCCGGGATGGCGTCAACGGGGAGACCATCCCCGACTCGCCCGAGCTTGCGTTCCCCCCGCTCGATCTGCCACCGGGCGCAATCTACGCGAGGATCGTCGAGAAGTGCGGCGACCGGAAATACTGGGAGAGCTGGGCGAAGGATGTCGCGGACATCTTCTCGCGCCTGGTGACGCGCATCGGCGGCCTGCTTGCCGACCCCGGCAACGAGACACTGAGCGAATGGTTCGAGGCATTCCACGCCGAACTCAAGGTGTCGATCAACAAATCCATCACAACCGAGAGCGCCATCGACATGATGGCGCAGCACATTCTGACCCGTCCGGTGTTCGAGGCGCTGTTCGAGGGCTACGACTTCGCCGGCGGCAATCCGGTTGCCCGGGCGCTCGATGCGCTGCGGCGCGATTTCGGGGAGTTCGGGCTGGAAAACGAAACCCGCGATCTGGAGGGGTTTTATGAAAGTGTGCGACTCCGTGCACGTGGCCTGGACAACCCTGCCGCGCGCCAGCGCGTGCTGATGGAGTTGTATGAGAAGTTCTTCTCCACTGCGATGAAGAAGGACGCGGATCGGCTCGGCATCGTCTACACGCCGGTCCAGATCGTGGATTTCATCTTGGCCAGCGCCGATCACGTGGCGCGCTCGGAGTTCGGCCGGGGTCTGACCGACGAAGGAGTCCATGTGCTCGACCCCTTCACTGGAACAGGCATCTTCCTTGTTCGGCTGTTGCAGTCAGCACTGATTCGCGACGCTGACCTTAAACGCAAGTACTCGGAGGAGCTTCACGCCAACGAGCTTGTCCTGCTCGCCTACTATATCGCTGCCATCCATATAGAAGAGGCGTTTCACGGCCGAGCAGGCGATGACGGTGACTACGAGCCGTTCGGCGGAATCGTGCTCACCGACACCTTCAACCTGCACTCCGGCCGCGCGGGGTTCCCGAAGGACTGGCTCCCGGACAACAGCGAACGCGCCGAACGTCAGCAGAAGCTGCCCATCCAGGTCATAGTCGGCAACCCACCCTGGTCGGCAGGGCAGAGGAGTTCGGCCGACGACAATCCGAACGTGGATTATCCCGAACTCGAAGCACGTGTGGCGGATACCTATGCTTCTCATTCCACATCAACCAACAAGAACAGCCTGTACGATACGTACAAGATGGCGATCCGCTGGGCGTCGGATCGCATCGGCGACCGGGGCGTGATCGCGTTCGTAACCAATGGCTACTGGCTATACGGCAGTGTCGACTCCGGCGTGCGGGCTTGTCTGGCGGAGGAGTTCAGCTCGATCTACGTCGTGAATCTTCGGGGAAACCAACGGACACAAGGCGAGCGCTCGCGCCGGGAAGGCGGCAAGGTATTCGGCCAAGGCTCCCGCGCGCCGGTCGCAATCACGATCCTCGCGAAAAACCCAGATGCGACGCATGAAGGCTGCCGCATCCTGTATCGCGACATCGGCGACTATCTTTCCCGCGAGGACAAGCTCGAGATGCTGCGCGAGTGGAGTTCGGTTGCTGGCATCGAGAGCTGGGATGAGATTGTCCCGGATCGGCACCATGACTGGATCGGCCAGCGCGACGAGGCGTTCCGGTCACTCTATGCGATGGGCTCGAAGGAGGCCAAGGCTGGAAGGACGGACGAGCCCATCTTCAGACTATTCAGCAACGGCTACAAGACTGGTCGCGATACGTATGTCTACAACTATTCCCGAGAGGGGTGTAGTTCTCGTATGGCAATCGTAAGCCATTGATACAACGTGGTTCATGGGTCGAGGCAAACAGGCGAAATCGTAGTTTCGTGACAATCGCCCGTTCCAGGGCGGGCTTTTGTCACGACAGTGGGCGTCACCGGGAGGTGAGGATGCTCCGCACCGCAGGAACTCATGGATCAAGCCGAGTCAATCATCGCCATACGAGAACTACACCCCCCGAGAGGTGTGCGCCGAGATTGCCCGGAAGATGGTAGACAACTATGTGGATGCGTTGGAGGAGTTGAAAGAAGCGTTAGACGAGTGGAAGGAGAATCCCGAGTCAAAAGTTGAATTGAGTTCCGTCGTCGATGACATCACACAACGGCATTCGTCCAATCTCCGATGGGATAGCGAGCTAAAGAGCAGATTACTTCGGCAAGAACCCGTCGAATATTCCCAAGACAAGCTTTGGAGCGCGCAATACCGTCCTTTTGCTAAACAGCATTGCTATGTCGACCATCTGTTCGCGCAGAGGAAGTACCAGTTGGACAGTATCTTCCCGGAAGGCGACAGCGAGAACTGTGCCATCTGCGTGCCGGCGGTTGGCTCAAGAAGGCCCTTTGCTGCCCTCGTGGTCGATACAATGCCAGACCTCCACTTCGTGGAAGAAGCTTGCCAATGCTTCCCCCGATACCGCTACGAGCGCCGGAGCGGCCAGCAGAGCTTGCCCGGCATGGGACCGCCGCCGGAGCGAATCGACAACATTTCCGACACTGCGCTCCGTGCGTTCCGGGTGCGCTATGGTGACAACGCGATAACAAAGGACGCCATCTTCGACTATGTCTACGGCGTCCTGCATGCGCCGGACTACCGGGAACGCTTCGCCAACGACCTCGCCAAGGAATTGCCGCGCGTCCCGCTCGCCGACGATTTTCGTGCCTTTGCGGAAGCGGGCCGTCGACTGGCCGAGCTGCATCTCGGCTACGAGACCTGTCCGGAACACCCGCTCGAATTGGAATTCCTCTCGCCGAGCGAACCGGAACCCGAACATTTCAGGATCGGAGCGCGGGCAATGCGGTTCGAGGACGATGAAAGAACGGTCCTTACTGTTAACGAATACCTGCGCCTCAAAGGTATCCCGCCGCGGGCTCACGAGTACCAAGTCAACGGACGAACGCCCCTGGAATGGTTCATCGACCGCTACCGGATCGTGCGGGACAACCGGAGCGGCATCATCAACGACCCGAACCGCTGGTTCGACGATCCGCGCGATTTGATCGCGGCGTTCCGCCGGATCGTCCACGTCAGCGTGGAAACTGTGGCCATCGTTGCTCGCCTTCCTTGCCCCTTTTCCGCACCGGAGGAGCGGCCGGGTGGAGAACGTCCATGACTGTCGAGCGGATCGCGCGGATGATTGCGGCGGGCGAATCCGAAACGCTCGAGTTCAAGAGCACGACGGGTACGCGCCGAGAAGCGGCAATGACCGTCTGCGCCATGCTCAACCAGCAGGGAGGACAGATTCTGTTTGGCGTTGCCCCGGAAGGGCGGGTGGTCGGCCAGCAGGTGAGCGAACGCACCATCGAGCAAATTAGCGCCGAACTTGCGAGGATTGACCCACCCGCCTTTCCGGCGATCGAACGGATGCAGGTCGACGAAAGCCATGAAGTTGTCGCCGTCACCGTCGGACGAGGGCAAGCGGGTCCATACATGTATCGAGGCACCGCGTATCGGCGCGTGGGCAACACCACGGTGGAAATGCGCGCGGATGAATACCGACGATTGCTATTCGAGCGCATGCATAGCGAGCGGCGCTGGGAGAACCAGCCCGCCGAGGGATGGTCGATCAACGACTTGGATGCGAATGAAATCCGCGCCACTGTGGAAGAGGCGGTGCGCCGGGGTCGGCTGGAGGATCCCGGTACGCGCGACACTCACGACCTACTTCGCGGTCTAGGGCTGTTTCGGGATGGAGTATTGTGGCGTGCGGCGGTCACGTTGTTCGGCAACGAGGACCGGATTGGGTTCGACATGCCGCAGTGCCTTCTTCGGGTTGCTCGGTTCAGGGGCATCGACAGGACGGAGTTTCTCGACAACCGGCAATTCCACGGCAACACATTCTCCTTGCTCCGGGCCGCCGAACGCTTCCTGCGTGATAGCCTGCCCATTGCCGGTCGCATCGAGGAGGGCCGCATTGAGCGCATCGACGAACCGCTCTTTCCTCCGTTGGCGACGCGCGAAGCCTTGGCGAACGCGCTCTGCCATCGCGACTATTCGATCGGCGGAGGTTCCATCGGTGTGGCGATTTACGATGACCGTTTGGAAATCACGTCGACGGGGATGCTGCATTTCGGGCTGACGCCCGAAAAGCTGTTTGCGCCGCACGAGTCTATACCTTGGAATCCGCTGATTGCCGATGCCTTCTACCGGCGCGGCATCATCGAGCGCTGGGGCCGTGGTACTCTGAAGATGGCGGAAGTGACAATCGCGGCCGGACTGCCACAGCCCGAAATCGAGGACGCCGGGGGATGCGTGACGGTGCGTTTCCGCCACTCCACGGCGCCGGTCCATGTCATCGTCAGAGAGCATATCGTCAGAGAGCATATTGCTGTTACCGATGAAGCAAATTCTCAATTGCCGAAATTGAGTGAGGGGCAGCGGGACATCCTCGGTCTTCTGGACCAAGCTGACCGTCCTCTAGCGCTCCGCGAAATACGTGCGCGTTTGCCCGCATCGGTGAGCGTCCGTCAGGTCAAGAGGGCATTGGCTCGATTGAGAGAGCTCGGGCTAGCGGCGTCCAGAGGGCACGGCGTTTCCGCCCGATGGAACCGTGTACGGGAGCAATAGCCCCTATTGGACCGGGCCCATGAGAGCCATAGGGGGTCCTATCGCAAATTCGGCGGGTATGACCGTTGGCGGAATCACTCCACCGCGAAGGGATATTGACATTTTCGCGCAGGGGGGAAGGCGCTCGGCTATCAGTTTCGAATCCGCGGGACCTCGCTGGACAATTCCGGTGCGACTTCGGAGATGGTGCGGCTGATCGCCTCAATCTCGTCGTGGCGGCCGTCCTTCTCCATGTCCCGGATGATCGCCTGGGCGGTGAACATCGCGGAACGGAGAAGATGGATTTCCGCCTCGGTACGCGGCCATTCGCGCCTGTCGAGCGCCTCTAATGCGAGGTCGATCACGAGCTCGTTCGCCGTGCGGCTCGTCCCTCGGGCGGCGTTTTCGATCCGGGCCCACTGCTCGGGGAGCACGCGGATGCGTCTGTGCTGTGCTTTGTCGGTCGTGTCGGTCATGGCCCGGTCTCGATTCCGTTCGGCCTTCTGGCTTAGATGAGCCACTTTTCTCGCAATTCGCGCAAGGCAGGCAGCTCTTTCGGGAAGGAAAACTACCGCGTTTCGGTCCGCGGCGAGACCGGTTGGCGGGCGTATCTCGTCGACTCGGGAGGTCGGGCGGGCGATGGGGCCTGGCACAGATCGCGACCATGCAGGGGATTGCCTACACCGCGCGGAAACTCGGGCGGTGTCCAGTGTTACGGTGCCGTCTCTAACCTGTTGATAATGAAACACTATCTGCGCGTTACGGTTCGCTGCCCCCTGGTCGCGATTCGTGCCGTCTTTTCCCGGCACGCGAGAGATACACTCGGCTACGATTTATGGTAGCCGGTCGCAGCTCCTCGCAGGCAGTCGCAGCTCCGGCACCCCCTGCATCGTGATGCGTCGGGTGTACGAACCAGACCGCTCCGGCGGTAGGAGCGGTCAATTCGTGCAGCATGAGCAATGTGGGAATCTTCGTCGCCGAGCGATGAGGTTCGGAGCCGCCGCGGCGATTGATGCGGGCGATCCGGCCTTCGCGAGCGAGGGCACCGGTGCGAAGCACCGTGCCGAGCGGTGCGGCAGCGCGTGACATGGACGCGAAACGCAGCGCCGACAGCGAGCGAAGCGAGACCCCGGATCGCAGTCCGGGGCAGGCTGCGCATTGAGCGCCGCGCGAAGCGCGCGCGCGGTGGTCGGTACAGACGCGAGACGGTCGGTGCGAAGAGAACGAGCCGCGCCGCCGTCCCGATGCCGGGAAGACGACGCGGCCCGCGATGCGTTGCGGTCTAGGCCGCCTTGAGGACCGGGATACCGAGCTGCCGCGCGCGGTCGACGAGGTTCTCGGTGATGCCGCTGCCGGGGAACGCGATGACGCCCTTGGGCAGGAGGTTGAGCAGTTCCTCGTTGCGGCGGAACGGTGCGGCGCGTCCGTGGCGGTCCCAGTCGGGCTTGCAGACGATCTGGTGGACGCCGTTGCGCTCGGCCCAGCTTGCGGCGATCTTCTCGACGCCGGGGCCGCCGCCATGCACGATGACGATGTCGCTGTACTTGGCGCGGGCCTGGTCGAGCTTGGCGATCACCGCCGCCGGGTCGGCAACGTCCTTGCCGCCGGCGATGGCGACCAGCGTTCCCTGCGGCAGATGCGCCATGGTCTTTCGGTCCTTCCTCGCGCGCATGAAGTCGCGGGCGTCGATGGCGGCGGAGGTGAGCCTGCCGGTCTGGCTGGTGTGCGATCCCCGGCGCGGCCGCCACACGCTGCCGGTGTCTGCGCGATAGGCGTCGGCGGCCTCGTCGCGCATACGCTCGAAGGCGTCGCGGCGGTCGCCGAGGTTGTGCGCGCGGCTGGTGAGGAGTTCGAGTTCGAGCGACTTGATCTCGGTGCCGTCCTGGTCGCGCTGGAGGTCGCGCAGCTGCGGCGTCAGCTTGTCGGCGGCACGGTCGAGCCTCTTGGTCTGGCTGTCGAGCATGTTGACGAAGCCCCAGAGCAGGCTCTCGCGCTCGTCGGCGAGCTGGAAGCCGTCGGGCCCGACGCCCTGGCTGAGGATGCGGAAGGATTCGAGGACGGCCTCGATGGCGTCGTCCTCGTCCCAGACCTCGCGGGTGTCGAACTCGTCGCGCTCGGGAGCCGCGCCGTAGAGCGCTGCGTTGTCGCAGACAGTGGCGGTGATGGACGCGTCCCGCGCTTCGATGGTGTCGATGTTCTCGATGGTGGTCATGACGCTCTCCCGATCTGAAGTTGCACGGATCGGAGCGTGTGCCCCGACGTGATGTCCTGTTGGGAACCGCGCGCGCAGCGGAAGCACCTGGGCTTAGAAGCTCTTGGGGCGGAGTGGTGCGGAAAGTCGTCGAGTGGTGCGGAAGATCGCTCCGCGATCTTCACGGTCGGCGACTTTCACGGTCCGCCCCTAGAGCTTCTTGCCCAGGCCGCAGGGAGCGGAGCGACCGGAGGACCCGCAGGGTTGCTTGCGCGAGCACGTGGGTCACAATGGGAGATCACGTCGCCCCGCCCATTCTCTCCACCCGCACCGCCCCACGGCCTCGCGGCGGGCACGGCGTAGGCAAGCGGCGCGTGGACCGCGCGACCCGGCTGACCGCGCCTGCCATCGCGGATCAGTTCCACAGAGGATGGGTGACGACGAGCCGCGTGACCACCTCGCGTATGCGCGAGCGCTTATGGATGCGCACCGGGCCGCGGGGGTCCTCCGACAGATGCGCAACGTAGAAGTGCGATCCCGGGTTCAGGATGTCGTCCTGGCGATGGACCTCGCCGACGAGGTCGCCGTCGAAATAGACGCGGGACTCTTCCGGCGTGATGCGCTTGAAGGCGATGTCGGTCATGTGGTGCTCCCTGTCCGATGCCGCGCGAGGCAGGGGCCTCTCCCTCCCTCCTCGCGGCGTTCGCCCACTCTTGGCTTTCCTCCACTCCGTGACCGGGCCGCCCGGCGCGGCCTGCGTGATCGGGGGTTCGGTCTCCGGACCCGCTGCACGAAAAACGGGGACGGCGCCGAAGCACCGCCCCCGAGGCGAGGAGAGACAGTTGACGATTCAGAACGGGAGGTCGCTGTCCGGGTCCAGGCTGCCAGCCTGCGCCGGGGCGCCCGCCGGCATCGCCTCGCCGCTCGCGGGCGCCTGCGCGGGCTCCGCCGCGGCCTGCGCGCCGTTGCCGCTGGCCCCGTTCGGCTTGTCCAGAAACTGGATCTTGTGACCGGGCACGATCAGGATCTCGGTCGAGAAGCGGTCCGAGTCCTCGCCGTCCTTCTTCCACCGCCGGGTCTGCAACTTGCCCTCGGCGTGGACCAGGCGGCCCTTCTTCGCGTGCCGCACCAGCATGTCGATCAGGCCGTCCTGGAAGGTGACGACGCGATGCCACTCCGTCTTGTCGACCCGGTTGCCGGTCTTGTCGATGAACGATTCGTCGGTGGCGATGCTGAGATTGGCGACACGGCCGCCGCTCATCAGGTGGTTGACGGTGACGTCGGCGCCCAGGCGGCCGATCAATTCCACGCGGTTCATGCCGAAGCTCATGACGATGCTCCTTCAGTTCTCGTTCATGACGATGGGTTGCGAACGACGGAGGCCGGGTCGATCTCCCCCCGGCCCCCCGCCGTTCAACTTCTCCAGGCTTCCCTTCACCTCCAATCGGCCTGCCGGCGCGACGGGAGCGGGACCGGGATATCCGTCGGCGCCGCCCCGCGCAGGGCACCGTCGAGCGGCATGACCACGTCGAGGAACGCGGTCCCCGGGTCGGGCCGCACCTGCTCCCTGCCGGGACAGCGGCTGGCGCGGTTTTCCGCGATGACTTCGCTCGCGGCGGCGGGGTCGATGCCGATCTCGGCGAGCAGGTCGCCGGTGGGGACGTCGAAATGGGTATCGGGGTCGAACATGGCCGGAGCCTCCCTTGGCCTGCCCGGCGCCGGCGAGGGAAACCGCTCCCTCCGCTCTCCGGGCGATCGCCCGAAGCGCGCTCTTCTCCAACTCCGCGAAGGGGACGCCACGCGGGACGCATTCGCCCGCCGCATGCGCGGAGCGGCGGTGCTGCCGGAATGGGCGGACCGTGGGCCGCATGGCCTGCCCCCGCCGCCGGCCCGGCGCTACAGGCGCTCAGCGGCGAAGGCGGTCCAGCTCTCCCGTGTCCAGCCGAGCGGCCGGTTCAGCCTGTCCGCGATTTCCATCGCCTCGTCGATGCCCAGAACGATCAGCGACGTGCCGATGGCCACGTCCATCCCGTCGACGACGATGCGGATCTGCTGGAACCCCGTGTCGGGGTCCTCGACGGGCACGAAGGCGTAGACGGGATTGTCGGGCATCGTGGCGTTGCTCATGTGCTCGTCTCCCTGTGGGCCGCCGGGACGGTCCGCCCGCCCGCCGGCTATATGTATCGGCGGACGCCGGGCCGGCAGTACGTACCGGGCGACGGCGGCGGACCGGCCCCGCCCGATTGAACATCGTTCACGCCCAGGCCGTGAAGCTGCCGGTGATCGGGGCGTCGCGGATCACCTCGACCTGCTCCGCGGACAGCTTGGCGAAGGCGAGGCAGAGGACGACGTCGGCCATGCTGTCATAAGTGCCGTGCTCGATTCCCGTCTCGAGTTCGACGACCGTGTATTGCGGCTCATGGACCGGGATGCCGCGAAACGCCCCCGATCCTTCACGGTGCCTGATCGAACAGGGCTCGCAGCGCGCCACCCCGGGCGACGGCGCATCGCACTCGACGCATCGGCCCCTGGCGCGCCTGTCGGCATAGCGCCGGCGCCGCTCGACATACTCCGCCTCGCGGTCTCGGCGCTCGTTCTTGGCGACGGCGCAGGGCGCGCAATAGGCCGTGCCGCCGAATGCCGGGGTCTTGCACTTGACGCAGACCCCGGCGGCGCGGCGGGCGTGGTAGCGCTCGCGGGCGGCGTCGCAGCAGGCGCGGCACTCGGCCGCCCCGTTGGCGGGCTTTCCGCAGGTGGTGCAATCGCCCCTGGCGCGCCGCTCGACATAGCGCCGCCGGTCGGCCTCCCGTCTGGCTTCCGGGTTGCGCTTCCGCCGCTTGTTCCGGGCCTCGCCGCAGGGAGCGCAATAGGCCTTCCCGCCGGGCGTGGGCGTTGAACATTTCACGCACAATCCGGCGGCGCGGCGTTCGGCATGGCGCGCGCGTTTCGCGGCCCGCCGGTCCTCGCGGCACGGCTCGCACATGGACCGGCCCTCCGCGGGCGGGGCATGTCCGCAGCGGATACAGATGCCGGCGGCCCGGCGGGCTTCGGCGCGCCGGCGGCTGCGCTTCCGGCCGGCCCGCCGCTTGGCTTCCGGATCGCGGCCGCCATAGGCCAGGCCCCGGGCCCTGGCGCGGGCATGACGGGCGCGGTCGCGCGCGCGATGCTGCTCCGCGCAGGGCTCGCAGGTCGTCCGGTCCGGGCGTGCCGGGGCGCGGCCGCACTTCGTGCAGATGCCGGCGGCCTTCCTCTCGATGTGCAGCCGGCGTCCGCGCTCGCGTTCGTACTGCTTTGCCCTGGCCGGATCACGCCTCGGTTTTCCCTCGGCGCGCAGCCTGGCGGACCGGGTGCGGTCGGCGGCGTTGCGCTTCTCGGCGCAGGGCGCACAGAGCGTGCGCTCGGGTTCGGGCTCGGTCCGGCCGCATTTGAGACAAAGGCCGGCCGCCCGGCGAGCTTCGGTCCGCCGGTGGTAGCGTTCCAGGTCGCGCTCGCGTCTAACGCTGACATCCTTGTATGCCATGACGGCGCTCTCCCTGCCGATGTGGAATTCGGGACGGAGGACGTCCGGCCGGCTGCCCATGCCCCCGAACCGGGGACGGCGGGCCGGCTGGACGTCCCAGGGAGGAAGGGGTCAGCCCTTCTGGCGGCGGTCGCAGAACAAGGACGTCGATACGCTTCCCCAGTACTGGACCCCGCCGCGGCTCTTGAGGCCGGTGCAGACGATGATCTCGTTGGGAGCGGGCCGCATCTCCTTGACCGCCTTCAGCGTGGCGGTGAAGACCTTCGCCCTGCGGTTCCTGCCACCCTTCGGCGCCGGATCGGGGCAGCGCCGAATCTCGCCGTCCGCCATCGCCCGGAACTTCTCGACCGCATAGCGATCGTCGGCCAGGCCGGGTCCGAAGAAATGGGTGAGAAAGGTCGCCGCCGTGTTGCCGGGCAATGCGATCGCTGCGCTCATGATGCCGTCTCCATCGTGCCGTGGTGGAAATCGGCGGCAGCGCCCCGCCCTCCGAAGCGCCGACCGCCGCCCCGCTCACGGCCAAGCCTCTTCTCCTGCCGGCGAGAGGCGCGCAGGTGGAGACGACGGCAGGATGGCTGCGTAGCGGGCAGGGGCACGGCGCGAGTTGAAAAGCCACACCGGGTATCATAAAAGGAGCCATGAAGGCGGATGCGCGCGAGGGTCGGGTTGCAGACGTTCAAGACCAAGGCCTTCGCCCGTTTCGCCGACCGCGAAGGGCTGGAGGATACAGCCTTGTGCGAGGCCGTCCGGCGCGCCGGGGAAGGGCTGATCGACGCCGACCTCGGCGGCGGCGTCATCAAGCAGCGCATCGCCCGCAAGGGAGGCGGCCGGTCCGGCGGGTTCCGCACGATCGTGCTGTTCCGCCGGGGCGCGCTGGCGTTCTTCGTCTACGGTTTCGCCAAGAGCGACCGCGAGAACCTGCGCCGGGACGAGCTCGAGACCTACAGGCTGTTGGCCGACGGGTATCTGGCGCTGGACAGGAAGGGCCTGGCGGCCGCGCAGGCGACTGGATCGATAATCGAGGTGGAATGCGATGACCAAGCAATACAAGAGTGAGGCGCTCGCGGCTGCGCACGAGGCGGCGCTCGGCCTGGCCGAGGCGGGCCTGATGTCGAAACGGACCATGCGGAAGTTCGACGAGATGTGCCTCACGCCCGTCAAGGAGATGACGCCGGAGGACATTCGCGAGCTTCGGCTGCGCGAGCATGCGAGCCAGGCGGTGTTCGCGCGCTACCTCAACGTGACGACGGGTCTGGTGAGCCAGTGGGAGCGCGGCGAGAAGCGCCCCCGGGGCACCTCGCTCAAGCTGCTGACACTGGTCGCCAAGAACGGTCTTGGGGCGGTCGCGTGACGGGCAGATACGCTCTGGCGCGCTGCAATACTATTGAATCCGCTTTCGGTTTGATCTCGGATCAGGTCAGGAAAGAGAATAATTGTTGTATTTAGGTGAGTTAGATGGATAGCGGTTCTTACCGACAGCAAAACCGGCCCGCGCACGGTCTGGCTGTGTGCGGCGGCGCGCGGCGTCCTCGACAGCCTGCCCCGGTCGTCCGGGTTCGTCTTCCCGGTCGCCGGTCTGCGCACCCCCTGGCAGTGGCTGGATCACTTCTGGCATGGCGTGAGGGAGGAAGCCGGGCTGCAGGACGTTCGCCTGCACGACACCAGGCATTCGTACGCCAGCATGGCGCTGCTCTGCGGCGAGAGCGTGCGCACCGTCGGCCGCCTGCTCGGTCATGAGAACGCATCGACCACCCTGAAATACGCCCACCTGTCCGACGCCACGGTCCGCGAAGCGGTCGAGACCCTGTCTCCCGTCCTGTCGGGGAGGCGGCCATGAAGGGGCGGAGGGTCCGTCTGACTGACGCGGGCGTCGGCAGGTTGAAGCCGGGCACGACGGAATACGCGGTCTGGGACAGCGAGGTGCCCGGCCTTGGCGTGCGAGTGCGCCCGTCCGGGCATCGCAGCTTCGTCTGGCACGGGCGCGTCCAGGGGGAGCCGGTCAGGAGAACTGTCGGCCCGGCCGCGCTCATGACCGTTGAGGACGCCCGGAAGGAAGCCTTGGAACTCCGTCTGGGAACCGTCCCGCGCAAGGCGGAAGGACGTTCCGGCGCTCCCTTGTTCCGCGACTTCATCCTTGACGAGTGGTTGCCGGCTTACCGCCGCCGCTGCGCCCCGACGTCCTGCCGATTCGCCAATCGTGTGCTCGAACGGCAGCTGATCCCCGCCTTCGGCCGCCTCCCGCTGGACGCCATCCGGCGGATCGACGTCGAACGGTGGTTCGACGCCTACAGCCGCACCGCTCCGGGCGGAGCCAACAAGGCGCTCGAGATCTTCGGCCAGATCATGAACGCCGCCTCCGCTGCTGGTCATGTGGACACCGCTCCCGTCAAGGGCATCGCCAAGAATCCCCGCCCGAAGCTCACCCGGTTCCTCTCCGACGAAGAGATCGAAAGGCTTCACCGCGTCCTCGATCGGCTGGTCGCGGAATGGCCCTCCCGCCAGCAACAGGCCGATATCATCCGGCTGCTCCTGCTCACCGGCTGCAGGAGGGGCGAGATCCTGAAGCTCTGCTGGTCGGAGGTCGACGGCGACCGCCTCAACCTCGCCAACACCAAGACCGGACCGCGAACGGTCTGGCTGAGCCAGGCCGCACAGGCCATCCTCGCCCGCCAGCCGCGTGCCACAAGTCCTTACGTGTTCCCGTCCCCGTGGCATCCTGACAAACCGCTTTCACCCACACTGCACCTGTGGCATCGGGCGCGGAAGGAAGCCGGTCTCGACGACGTCCGCCTGCACGATCTCAGGCATACCGTTGCCAGCCAGGCCGTCGCCCGGGGCGTTCCCCTGTCCACCGTCGCGCGCATGCTCGGGCACGCCGACCCTGTGATGACCCTGCGATACGCCCATGTCGGCGACCGCGACCTGCAGGCCGCCGCCGAGCGCATTGGAAAGGCCATCGAGGCCGCAATGGCGGACGGCGAGTCGGCAGCAACAGCATCGTCATGAAGGCACGCTGGGTGGGGCAAGTCTTGATCAGAGCGACGATCGAGACGCAGTAAGCCGTACCGTTCAGTCCGGACCGCAGCACCGCTACCGCGCTCCATGCCTTCAGCCGCGATCTATATCGCCAGCGCAATCGGGTCGAGCGTTTGTTGGCTAAACTCAAACAGTTCCGACGCATCGCAACGCGCTACGAAATGCTCGCCGCCGACCATCTCGCTATGACCGAGAAATCGACATAGTTCACATTTGGTTGTGAGCCAGCGAGTCAACGACCTAGTCTGCGGCCCAGGGATGCTTGGGGACAGGGCGCGTTTCATGGCTTGCCTGGGCTGCGTCCGGCGCTTTCTTGTGCAACTCCGTGCGGCAAAATGGACATACGCGCGCTTCCAGTCTGATGAACTCGGCGCAATGCGGACAGCGCCTGCGGCCCTCATCAATCGCCTTCATTCGCCTACCTTTCTCAGTGCGGCCCGCCACAAGCAGATGGATGAGAGCGATAGGCCAAATCAGCAGACCATAGAAGAACCACGCCCAGAAGCGCCGACCCCACGAAAAGGCCATGAAGGCAACCACCAGGGCAGCGACGATCCATATGAGCGCGATCTCCATTCGATCTCTCCATAATTTGGGACACGGCGCCAACTGAGGTGGCCCCGGAAAGTCGGACAGGTCGCTAAGGTGTGAATAGGCCCTAGTCGCTTTGCCTCAGTTGGCGTGCGAGGCTATCTCCGCCTCGCCTGAGACAGGTTGAAGCTCACGATGATCCGATCGGCATCCTTCCCCTTTGCCTTGGATCGATTGGGATCCACGCTATGGTACAGCCAACTGGGGAAGATCAGCATTGTGCCGGCCACCGGTTTGTATTGGACCTTCGTCCAGCACATTCGTGGGCGCTTGGTTTTGGGGATGTATTCGACAGCACTCATCAGGTTCTGGGTGCGCGGATCGATGAACTCGATTCGACCCGAATTCTTGGGTGCCTGGACGTAGTAGACGCCGCTCCAAATGCAGCCGGGATGGATATGGGCCCGGTTCAAGCCCCCCGGTGGATTGATGATCGACCACATGGTGCCGATTCTCAGTCTATAGGACCTGTGATATCCGAGCTCGCGGCACATCATGGCCCCGGCCTCATCGACGCATTTCACCAATCCCGCATACGTGCCGTCCTTGTGCAGCTTGACGTGGCTGTGCCACCCCCCCAGCTCCGGGAAGTTGGACTTGCGCACACCTGATTTGTCGCGTTCTCGTTCGGCGTAGATCGCCTCGATCAGGTGGGCGTTCAGAACCTCGCTGCCCGGAACTTTCACCGAAAAAATGAGCGTCGGAAAATAGCGTGCCACCTTGAACGCATCTTTGGACAGACCGGTCACCGAGCCGCACTCTGAGGCCAAAGGGTTCGGAGTTTCGCCTGTCACTTTATTTTCCCGTCGACACGATTAGGGACTCTGCCGGCCGACATCGCGGTTCGCGGCCGGCCACGGCAAGAGAACCCAAACACTCAATCCGTCTCATCACCATTGCAGCCGATATGCTACGCCGATTCGCCAGCGGGTCTCACCGGACTCGTGCCCTGCATCCCACGCGTGCGCCGCCTCGATTGCGCCTCGTCCCAGACCGATCGGCGCCTCATGCGTGAGCGCAAGCTCCAGCTCCCGGCCCGCCGGCGCCAGCGAGAGCGTCTCGCTATCGTAGGCGGGAGCTCCGTCCTCAAGCCCGGCAAGATAAGTGAACGTCGCGTCGCCCGATTCGGAGCGAAGGGGCTGCGACAGCGCGATCCTAGACCATATGCCTCGACCGCGCTCTCCACGCTCGAAGCCGACATCCCATGTCGACAGCGTGTGAGCGTCGATGGAGAGCATTGCTCCGGGTTCGTGGAACGCGTGGCCCAGGGCCAGCGTCGCCGAGGCTCTCAGGGCCCACGCATCGTCCAGCTCGACCCTGGCGTCGTGTCCCACCCACGCGGTCATCGACCGGACCCCTTCGCCGAAGGCGCCGGAAACACCGCCCCCCTGCCAAGACGCTGCATCTCCGAGAATGCCCCATCTGAAGCCGTCCACGGGCGCTCGCTCCAGACCGACCCTGTCTGCGCCCGCCAGGAGACGCACGCCACGATCGTCCGCCGGCCCAGCGATCGTTTCCGGAGAGAACCCAAGATGCAGTTGTCCGCCGTTCTCATCTTCCGGTTCGGAAAAGTCAGGAATCGGTGACACCGGATTGTCTATTGGCCTGATGTAGGCTGCCGGCGAAGACCAGAACGGTGCCCCCAGGCTATCGAGGGACGTCACCTCCACACCCTGAAGCGCCAGCCGCCGGCCCAAGTTTCCTACGGCGGGCGGCACGCTTGCCGCAGATCGCATTGCGGGTGCACGCGCCGACGGTGTCCCCGTCGTCGTGGTCCCCACAGGCTGCAACGCCGCTTCCAGATCGAGCAACCCGGCGCCGTAAATCTCGAGCTGGGCATAGCGCCCGCTGTTGTCGGCCGTATCGACAACCCGCTTGACGATTGCGCTGTTTCCAAGCTGCCCCCGGAAATGCTCCATCAGGAGCGCAATCGCGCCGCTGACGACGGGAGCGGCGAATGACGTTCCCTCAATTTCGTGAAAGACGTGCCCCCTGCCCACATTGCCGGCCGCGTTGACCGTTCCCGGCGCCGCCAGACAGAAGTGTCGTCCCCAGCGCTCCGTGTCCCAATCGGAGGGAAGCGCCCCACAGAAGTTGGTGTAGGCCGCATGGCTGCCGTCATGGTCGACCGCCATCACGGACAGATGATGCCCCCGCACGTGCGGCTCGTGGTAAGGGATGTTCGCTTCCAGGGCTCCGAACTCCTCCGAGTCGTTTCCTGCCGCGTATACCACCACCGTGCGATCATCGGGGTGCGTTTCGGTTTGCATGAAGGCGCGCCACGTCATGGGTAGAAGCTGGCGCAAATGGTCGCCCCACCATTTCGTCTCGTCATCCAGGACTTCCCGAACCTCAGCGGGATCGAACACGCCGATACCATAGCTGCGGTTGATGATGTCGTAATGCGCGTAATCGTCCAGAACGCCGTCGGCCATTGCGGAGTCCAACGCCGCCCGTTCCGAAGACGACATCTCCGAGATCATGTCCAAGACGACGCGAGAGACGTCCTCCTCCTCGCTCTGCCCGTCGTGCGCAAATCTTCTGGCGACGGGCACGATCGTCGCGCCCGGGGCAATACCGAAATCGCGGCCTGCTGCAACCGAGGCAACGGCGGTTCCATGCCGATCCTGGCTTGTGGCATGGGGAATTTCCGACCATCGAGCGAGGCTGCCTTCCTCGTAGCGGTCGTTTCTCACGAACCACCGCTCTCCCTCTTGCGGCCAACCGTTGCTGGCGATAGCTGCTCGAACGGTCAGTGTTTCACGCAAATCGTCCTCGGAGTCGTGCGAAATCACCTTGCAACCGAGAGACGCGCGTGTGTTTTCGCTGGCCTGTTCACACCGCCTTGCATCCGAGGAGGAGTCGTCCCCATCCGTTATGGGATGCGTGAGCACGGCACCGTCGAACGAGACTCGCCCCGCGAATTCGGGGAGCGTGTAGTTCACGATATCGTCCTCGATGGCGATCCGCACACCGGCTCCCGTGAGACCCCTTGCATATGCGTAATGCACGCCAACCGTTTCCAGGACATTGGGCTGAAACACGGTAAACCGCTCGGTCGTCAGAAAATCGTCTGCCGAACAAGCGCTCGTTTGGCAATCCGTTATCTCGTTTCTGATCGCAAACAGGTCTGACTCGGCCTCCAGATCGTTATCCAATTGCTCGACGACGAGAGCTGCGTGCTCAAGTCTGTTTTGCGCCTCTTCGAGTTCGGACAACTTGCGCTCGTGTTCGGCCTTCAAGGCGGTTTGGTTATTGAAAGCATCAACTACATCGGACCAGTTTGTACTGGCTGCACCGTCATTTTCGCCTGGCGGGGCACCGGCAAGAGACGCGATGAAGGATTTGATCGTCGCATTCAGAGTGTCTTGTGCTTCTGTTAAATCCGCTTTCGCCTCTGCCAACGCTTGCTCGGACTCTTCGACTGCAGTTTCGGCCTGCTGCCGTGCCTGTTCCCACTCGGCCGTGGTCTGCAACAGGGTCCGTCTGTAGTCGCCCTCGTCCCCTTCATCGCCCTCGTCGTTCTCGTCCCCCTCGTCCCCCTCATCGTTCTCGTCGTTCTCATCGCCCTCGTCGCCCTCGTCCCCCTCGTCGTTCTCGTCGCCTTCATCCCCCTCGTCGTGTTCGTCGCCCTCATCGCCGTCGTCGCGCTCGTCGCCCTCGTCCCCTTCGTCGTTCTCGTCCCCTTCATCCCCCTCGTTGTGCTCGTCGCCCTCATCGCCCTCGTCGTGCTCGTCCCCCTCGTCGCCCTCATCGCCTTCATCGCCCTCGTCGCCCTCATCGCCCTCGTCGTGCTCGTCGCCCTCATCGCCGTCGTCGTTCTCGTCCCCCTCGTCGCCCTCGTCGCCTTCGTCGTTCTCGTCCCCTTCGTCGCCTTCGTCGCCCTCATTATTCTCGTCCCCCTCGTCGCCCTCGTCGTTCTCGTCCCCTTCGTCGCCTTCGTCGCCCTCGTTATTCTCGTCCCCCTCGTCGCCCTCGTCGTTCTCGTCCCCCTCATCCCCCTCGTCGCCGTCGTCCTCGTCGCCCTCGTCGCCCTCGTCTTCGCTGAAGGCGAGAATACCGTCGTCGTAATCACCGATTCCGCTGGCACGAGCTTCCGGAACGAAATGAAACGGGAACTCCTCGCTCATCACCAGAGACAGCGGGATCACGGTGCCGAGCAGGACTGACGCCAGCCGGGAGCGCTGGCGGGGCACCCCTCGGCTTGCGGGACGGAAGGCGGCGTGCGGCTTCATGACGACAGTTCCCCTCGATGTGGGTCGGACGCCAAGTCAAATCGCTTGTTGGAACGGCCGCTAGACCGGTTTGTTGTAAGGTTGGGCGCCCCGCATATGTGGATTGTTATATAATTAGGGGCACGGCGGACTGCTATATGGACCAAGGTGCCGTCGTCGTGGACCTGCACCTCGCCCGGCAACGCTGCGCGCCGCCGGCGCACCGGCCTCGCTGTCGAGTCTTCAGCCGCGGACGCTTGAGGTGAGGTCGGTGGAGGGTCCACGCGCGGTGTGGCGCCATCATGGGGGATTGCCGGTCAAATGCGTGACTCATCGAGAAAGATCGTTCAGCGGCGATTACTTGCGCTAGGGGCGCTTGCGATCGCGATATTGTTCTTCTTGTACGATCTCATCGTGGACATCGTCATCGACGATGAACTCGGTACGACCCACTTCATTATCGAGTTGATCGTGTTTCTCGGCGTCTCGATGGCGCTTCTTCTTGGTGCGCGCGACTTGGGTCGACTGCGTACCCGACTGGACGTGGAGGAGAAACGGAACCGGGCGGTTTCCCAAGGACTTGCGGATAGCATCGCCGAGCTGATGGACGAGTGGCGCATGACAAGCAGCGAGAAAGACGTCGCCTGGCTGATCATCAAGGGGTATCGCTTCGCCGAAATCGCCGAGGCGCGCGGAGTGAAGGAAAACACCACCCGGCTGCAGGCTACAGCCATCTACGCCAAGGCCGGGGTCAGCGGACGTGCCGAATTCGTCGCTGAAATCATTCAATCCTTGCTGCTGCTCCTTCCCGACGCGAAACATGCCTCGCGTGAGTGAGCCGCTGAACCGGGAAGACTTGAGCTAGCAGGCTGTCGGACTTTGGGGTCGGATTTCGATTATGAGTGATCTGGCCGTCGTCTGCCGGTGGCACGCTTGGGGTTGGATGTGACGGCGGGGATGGGATTGGGGTGATCGCCGGAACGTCGTTCTCCGGCACTGCCGGGCTGTGTCGACGCATTTGCATTGAGACGTCGGGCCAGGAACGCCGTCATGACGCCAGGGACAACGTCAGCCTGTGCAGGCGCTTGCAGTTGTAAGCGCCCGGCGCGTGCCAATACCTTGGCCTCGTAGGCCGCTCGCTCCGCCTCGGCACGCGCCCGGGCCTGAGCCTCAAGACGCCGGCGCGCCTCCTCCAGGCGCGCACACAAGGCCTCGCGGCGCGCAATCTCCCTGGGCAGCGCCTGCGCATCCTCGCCGCCGCCGGCGTCCGCCGCCTCGGCACGCTCCATCAGATCGGCGATCTCCAGACGCAACTGCTCGATCAGCTCCCCCGCCCGGTCATACCTGACCGAGCGATGCTTGCTCGCAGCGGCATCGAACTTGCTGCCGTCCACGCTCACCACCCCCACCTTCACCAGCTTCAACTCCTTGGCCAGAAGAAGAACCTGAAGAAAGCTCTCGGCGATCGCCCCACGGTTCTCGCGCCGGAAGGTCGCGATCGTGTCATGGTCCGGATGCCTGTTGGCGGCAACGAAGCGCACACCGATGTCGCGACGGGTCGCGCGCTCGATCCGACGGCTCGAGAAGATCCCGTTGGCATAGCAGTAGATCAGCAGCGCCAGCATCATCCGGGGGTGATACTGCGCCGAGCCGCTGCCGCGACGGTTCACCTTGAAGGCGCCCATGTCGACGCGCTCGACCGCCTCGATCACGAAGTGCGCCAGATCGTCCTCCGGGATCCAATCCCGAAGATCGGGCGGAAGCAAGAAAGCTTGGTCCCGACCGCAGTCCACGAATCTGCTCATAGCCGAATTCTAACTGAACACCACCCCAAAGTCCGACAGACTGCTAAGGCCGCGTGGCTGCGGGAGATGGCGCACAAGCTCGACAGCGAGGAGGGCCGGGCGCTCTGCAGGCTGCGTCGGCAAACCGTCGAGCCGGTGTTCCGCGACCGCTTCGGCCGGCCCGGCAAGGGCAACGACAAGGGCAAGGTCGAGGCCCTGGTGAAGACAGCGCGGCGCACGTTCATGGTGCCGGTCCCGAAGGTGAGGGACCTGGATGCCCTGAACGAGCGGCTGATGGCACGCTGCCTGGAGCGTCTCGACACGCTGGAGCAGGGCGAGAAGGCGGCGGCGCTGCTCGCCGATCTCGACGCCCTGCGCGATCTGCCGGCGGTTCCCTTCGAGGCCTGCGAGCATGTGCCGGGCCAGGTCTCGTCGACCGCCCTGGTGCGCTACCGGCTGGTGGACTACTCGGCGCCGGCGGTCCACGCCCACAAGAAGGTGGCGGTCAAGGGCTATGTCGACCGGGTCGAGATCGCGCTCGGTGCCGAGATCGTCGCCCGCCACCGGCGCTCCTACCTGCGCGGCGATGTGGTCTACGACCCGCTGCACTATCTGTCGCTCCTGGAGAAGAAGCCAACCGCGCCGAGGGCGCGTCGCCCCGCGCGCGGGGCCCTCCCGTGGACTACGGGGACAAGCTACCGCCGTGCCAGTGGTACAATTTTACTCCGCCGCTCTGGCGCATAATCCCGCCGCCGTTGACATTCCGCGCCAGCCCGAAGACGTAATCCACCCCGTTCTCCTCGCACCAGGCCATCAGTTCCTCGCGGGCGAAGCCGGAGTCCGCGCGCAGCACGATCTCGACGGCGGGCCAGCGGGCGCGGATGCGCGCGACGATACGCGCCACTTCGTCTGTCGCGCCGGCGCTGGCGTCGATGTCAGCCCGCCTCAGCTTGGCGGCCAGCAGATGATCGCCGCAGAAGACGTAGTGTTGCTCGGCGTCGTAGATTGACCCTCGGAATAAAGGCAGATCAACACCTTACCACGCCGATCGGCGTCCAACACGCGCGCCGAGCAACAGCGATCACGCGTGACAGCGCCGCCCCGTCGACCGCCCGATCGACGATCACCCGGCGATCGCCCGAAAGCACGATCTCCATCCGGCCCGTCGCAGGCTGGCCCTCCGCGACGACACTCTCCGATGGTGGGCTCATCGTCGCCGCGTCCGCCTCCTGCCCTGGTGCTGCTTCGACCACCACCGGCACGAACCGGCCGGCCACGCCGGCACGCTCAGACTCGCGAAACAGACGCCGCCACCCGAATATCTGATTGGCGTTGAGGTTGTAGCGCTGCGCCACCATCGGCACCGAGACCCCCGGCTCGTGGGTCTCCGCCACGATCTGCCGCTTCTGCGCCTCGCTCCACCGCCGACGACGGCGACCAACCGATCCGCCGCCAAGCCGGACCGGCCCCGGCCTGTCGGCTTCCGGCCGTATGCTTGGCCATGCCGGGTTCTGCAGGTTCCGCGCCTCGCCGTCGCCCGCTAGGGTGAGAGGCGCGGAACCCGCGGGGTCGGGAGAGGAAAGTCCGGTGCGCTATGAAGGACTGACGAATATCGTGAAGCTGGCGATCCGGATGCAGGGCCTGCGCGGCGGCGGCCCCCGCCGGATGTGTGTGGACGCCCCGTTTGACGCAAGCATTTTTTCGGTCGGCTCAGCGCATGCGGTCAGGTGCTGTCGTGTGTCCGGCCTCTCAATGCGGCACGTCACACGCCGCGGGCCCTCATGGAGATGCGCGGACCGGGTCCATATCGCTTACGCGAGCTCGAAAGCTCTGCATCCGGAAGCTGGTTTTCCCGATCCCGTCTCGATTGACCGTTTGCCCTTGCCTTTCCTCAGACCTGCCCGCGTCCCCGACAGTTACCCGCTTTGCCGCTCTCTCAGGCGGCTGCGGGAGCCCGGTAACTCTCCTTCTTCGTCATCAGCGCCCACACGATGCGCGCCATCCGGTTGGCCAACGCCACGGCGACCAGCATCCTCGGCTTGCGCATCAGCATCCTGGCGAGCCACGGGTCGCTCGTCCGGCCCCGCCGAACCGCCCAGCGGACGACCGCCATGGCGCCCGTGATCAGCAGACGCCTGAGATCGCGCTGGCCCATCTTCGATATCTTGCCCAGCCGCGGCTTGCCGCCGGTCGAGTGCTGGCGCGGCACCAGGCCGAGCCAGGCGGCGAAGTCCCGGCCGCGCCGGAAGGTCTCCATCGGCGGTGCGAAGGCCTGGATCGCCATCGCGGTGATCGGGCCGATCCCCGGCACGCTCATCAGGCGCCGTGCTTCTGCATCCTGCCGCGCGCTCGCGTGGATTTCCTTCTCCAGGCACTCGATCTTCGCGTTGAACCCGGCGATCTGTTCAAGCAGAAGCGTGCCCAGCTCGCGGACCGCATCAGGCAGGTCTGAGTCAGGATCCTCAAGCGCCGTCGCCAGGCGGTTGACATGGACCCGACCCTGGGCCGCAACGACGCCGAACTCCGCGAGATGGCCGCGCAGCGCGTTGATCGTCTGGGTGCGCTGACGCACCAACAGATCGCGTGTCCGGAACAGCATTACCCGACCCTGCTGCTCCGCCGTCTTGACCGCAACGAAACTCATCGTCGGACGCGCCGCCGCCTCGCAGATCGCCTCGGCATCCGCTGCATCGTTCTTCTGACGCTTGACGTAAGGCTTGGCATATTGCGGGGGAATCAGCCTCACCGAGTGGCCCAGAGCGCCAATCTCCCGGCCCCAGTAATGAGCGCTGGCGCAAGCCTCCATCGCCACCGCGCACCGTGGATGCGAGTCCAGAAACTCCAGCACCTTCCCGCGGCTCAACTTCTTGCGGAACGCGACCGATCCGTCGGTTCGCGCACCGTGAAGTTGAAAGCTGTTCTTCGCCAGATCGATTCCGATCATGGTAGCCTGTTCCATGGACGCCCCTTTCCTCTCTTGGCGTTGACACCACCGCCAACATGGCACATCGCGATGCCGCCGGGAGGGGCGTCCACTCCATCGCTTACGGACTCTCTCACGTGTGATCGTCTTCTACGAGGCGCACGCCATGGGGAATACAGCCGGGTCTCGCCCTGTCCGCGGCTTGCCTCGCGGTGGCTTCACTCGGGCTCGGGCGCGTCGAGCGCCGCCATGTGGGGTGGGCGCTGACGCGGATTTGCCGGCGCCGAGGGAACGAGGGTGCCGTCCTGGCGAGTCGTGAGGAGATGTCGGAGAGGAACGGTATTCAGGTCCCGACACAAGTGCCAGGGCTCTTGAGGCGGACGGCTGGGCGCCTCTTGAGGCGCTTGCTCACGGGATCGACCTCGATGCCGACCGATGCCAGGGCGGCAAGGCCGAGGCGTGGCTCGGCATCCGGGGCTCCATACAGGATCGTTCCGCCGACGATCTCTCCCATGAACTCGATTTCCGCGGTCGTGATGTCCATGACGCTCTCGTTGCCGTCGGCAAGTTCGTAAACTCGCCTGCCCTCGGGCTTCAGGCCGATGGCGTCAAGGTGCGGGCCTGGGACGAGGGAATCGATGGCGCCTGTATCGACGAGGAACAGGCCTTCCCAGACGTTGTCGGGGTCAGCCGGATTGCGAATGGTGACGGTGACGTGGGTGGCTCCCATGGTCGTGATCCTTTCTGACTGAGCACCCGGGATAGAACCCGAACGCCCTCTTGACCTGTTTCAGGGCTCACACCCCGGCGCGGTTCGCGATAGCATCGAGCCTCCTGCATCTTTCGCGCACTCTCTTCCCGATGCCTCGCCGCATTCCTCCCTGCGCCGAGGGGCATCCTCCTCACCCTTCACTAAAACCCGATCCCCCATCCAACGACACTGGACGGGCTCCCTGTTCCTCCCTAACTTCGGCGAAGTTCGCCATGACCGCAGCCCACGGATCCACTTCCATGAATCCACCACCCAAGATGCGCCTTCACGAACTCGTCGACGAGCTATCCGAAGACCAGGTGGAAGCAGCCGAATGCTACTTACGCTCTCTCCTCAACCAGGACGATCCCGTCTTCCGTGCGATGCATTCCGCTCCCGTCGACGACGAACCTCTCAGCGATGAGGACCGCAAAGCCATCGACGAAGGGCATCGCGACATCGCCGCCGGCCGCTGCATTTCGGATGACATAATTCGCCATAAGCTCGGACTACGACGTGGCGACTGACCTGGACCCCACGCGCCGAAAATAACATTCTCTCCCTCCATCCCGCGACGGCCCGCCGCATCCACCGAGCTCTTTAGCGCTTCTCCGAAACCGGCCACTCGGACATCCGCCGCCTCGTCAACGTTACACCCTACCAACATGCAGTGTCCGCCAAGCACCGAGAGACTTCCGCGCTGCCCGCAGCTCGCCCAGCGAGCTATCGCAGAGAGCCGACCGGACAGCGGTCCGGCCTCGGAGATCATCGCCCTGCGGCGTGTTGATATCCACATCGGTGATGGCGCCCATCTTCGCTGTCACGGCAAAGGACTTGAGGAGCGCTGCATCCCGCTGCGCAGGGACTCGGTCGCGGCCCTCGACGCGTGGCTGAAGGAATACGGCGACGAGCAGGATGCTCCGATCTTCCGAAACCAGCGCGGCCGACCCCTCCGGCACGGCAGCCTCGATTACCTCCTGGTCCGGAACCTGGAGGTCGCGCAGACCGCATGTCCGTCCCTCCGGCAAAAGCAGCACGCACTCAGAGCTGGTGGGGCACCTAAGTAGTTACCTTTCGGCCAACATTATCTTCGACTATTCTAGATTTATCCGAGATAGAGAATGCTGCGAAAAAGCACACAAAGCCGAAGAATATCACAGGTCCGCTAACGATATAGCGGTAAGACTTCTCCATTGTTGGCTCCAATCCAAAAGCAGTCACAATAAACTCCGACATAACGAAATATGCCAAAGCACCGCCTACCACGTTTGCAAGAATTCCAGCAATCAATGACTTGACAATGTTGCCGGCAAACAGATGGTACCATACATAGTGTTTTCTTATTCTCTTTACAACTACGTCCATGGTTCCTTCAACCCAGTCAACGTCGTCGCCTGAAACACTGACGTAGTTGAAATGTTTCCCGCTGCTTACAAAAATACGTCTAGGCTCGCTCCATTGTGCGTCGTAGTTTTCGGAAAAGGTGATCTCGATATCAACAATTTTCCTTTTCCATACTCTATGTTGCCGCAACTCTTCAATACTATCGTAGCTCTCGCGGGTGTTTCTGGTGCGAATATTAACTTGGGACAGGTGTACCGGCCGATCTAAAGACTGACTGGCGGTAATTTCGTCAGCAAGTTGTTCCAGCTGGCTAGGAGACATGCGGAAAATACCGATGTACCGCTGCAGTGAGGCTGATTGTTTCATGGTCGAATACCCAAATGGTCTTTCACCAAGATACCGCGGATTCGTATGTCATTCTAGCGCCCAACGTCCTGATTCCAAAATTTGTGCCGTTCTGAGGCTGCGGCCTTAGCGATTTCGAAGCGTCTGAGGCAGAAGCACCCGATGGACGCCTGAGCCGCTTGCAGATATCCGGCGCTGAGCGGGGTTTTGCCGCCGAGTGAGGCAGACTACCCTGGAAATCGGGACCGCTGTCTGATCCTGTCCGGCTTTCCACAACTTGGACGGGGAGAGTGGCGCCATGTCGTTGGGACACTATCTGGAATCTGGCACTCCATTCAAGGCGATCTTCCGTAAAGGGGCGGTTTGATGCCAAGAGAGCGGGAGGCGTGTGCACTGTGGCGCTTTTCGATGGCGTGCCGATGATCTTTGGCGGCCGGAGATACCGTCTGGTCCCACAGAAGTCCCCCGCCCGTGCGGTGTTCCAGCCCACATGGTGCCTTCGTACACCCACTTGCCAACCGGACTGCTCCAAGCTTCTCGCCCTTCGCCGGAGTTCTTTCCGTTAACGCAATCGCCTTGCCAAGTAACCGTGATCTCTGAATTCTCGCCTGGCGACCACGTGTGGCATGGCTGATTCTCCACCACTATTCAGCCGGGCCCCAATGACTCGTTGCCCTACTTTGTTGCCCACCACGGGGGGCCAGTGTAGAACTTACAGCTTAGGAGATCGACAACACCGTGTTCAAACTCGCACTCGTGGGTCTGTCCGTTCGGAAGGGTGGAGGCGATACGACCGTGAGGAAGACCTTCGTGATACTCCCCAACTGCCGTAGAACCGTTGAAAGACTTCATTCTCCAAAGCCCGTGCATCTTGCCAGTCCGCATGATGCCCTTGCCGATGAACTTGCCTCGGTCAAAATTCAACTCCCCTTCACCTGAGGCCTTGCCGTCCATACAGGTGCCCGTCCAGGCGGCTGTTTCAATCTTGTATTCGGGGTCGCCGTTCCAAACTTGGCAGGGCTGGTTTTCCACGACTATCCAGCCGAATCCAAATGGCTCGATCTCTACGTCCCCTGCATTGGCCGTCGACCACCCCATTGCCACGGCGGTCGCCGTCACCAGTACTGCAAGAACCTTCATGGCATGCCTCCTTGTCTCTTTCGGATCGCAAGTTCAGGTGAACCCGACTATTGCTTGTACGCCGTGGTCATTCGGGCGGGGAGATTTGCTGCCGTCCATGCGGCGATGCCGCCGCGATACCAGTAAAGGTTCTCGTAGCCGAGCGCGTGGAGACGCAGGGCGGCGTTGTAGGACAGCCAGCAGTTGGCGTCCAAGCAGTAGACCGCGATCGGTTGCGCGAGATCGTCGTCGGTGAGGTTCCCGAGCGTCGACGCCAAGTACGTCTGGATATTATCGTCGAACGTACCACCTTGACCTGCGGCAGGCAGCCAGATCGAGCCGGGGATCGACGCAATCCGGTTCTTGCCGGACAGGACGTTGATCGTCACCGGCGGGTTGGGACCGATGAGCTGTGCATGGAGGTCCTGTGTGTTGATGACCGCGGCCACCGGGTGCGTCGCCGGTGTCGGGGCGTGATAGGCACCCTGACGGAGCTCGTCGGTCGCAGGGACGCCCCAGTCCTCGGCCTCAATGCCGAACGTGGGCTGGGTCACGGTGGCTTCCTCGAGCGTGACGGCTTTGCACGCCGACAAGGCGACCAACAGGATCGCCAGCATGGAAATATGTCTGATTTTCATGACACCCTCCGCGTCGGTTCGCTCGACCCGGCGGGTGCCGGGCCGTTGCTAACGACACACGGGTGTGTGAGGTCCCCGCCTATTCACCTAGGTACGGGGAGCTACCCCGCACCGGGATCGGCTGTTGTATTCGACGGGCGGCCCGACGCAGCGGGCACCCGTGGTCGTTAGCGAGAACGAGCGTATGAGTGATGGGGACGGCACGCAAGCCGAAAGGAGTTTGGGGGCAGGGAACTCCCGGTATACCCTCACAGTGCCGGGACCGGCGTCGGAGGACGCGGCCACGCCGCTCGCCGCCCGCATCCACGGCTTCCCGGCCGAGCACGACGGCCAGCCCTTCGAGGTGCGGGTAGCCTTCAGCGAGGAGATCGAGAACAGCTACACCCATGTCTACCTGGCCGCCGGCGGCACCACGGGGGCGGAGGTGACGGCCTCCAGGCGCCACGAGGGAAAGAGCGACCTCTGGTTCTTCCGCGTCGAACCCTCTGGCCACGGCGCCGTGACCTTCAAGCTCAGGGGCGGCGGGACCTGCGCCGGCAGGAAGTCTGCCGTGCTCTGTACGGAAGGCGGCGCCAAGGTGCTCTCCAACAGCCTCGCGATCGAGATCCTCGGCCAGGCGGCGATCTCGGTCGCGGACGCCGAGGCGACCGAGGGCACGGACGCGCACATGGCGTTCACCGTCTCGCTCGACCGCGCGGCGCTCAAGACCATCACCGTCGATTACGAGACGCGGGACGGCACCGCGACGGCGGGCGAGGACTACACCGCGACCGAGGGCACGCTCAGCTTCACCGTCGGGCAGCGCTCGAAGACTGTGCGGGTGCCCATCCTCGACGACGCCCACGACGACGGCGGCGAGACCTTCGATCTCGTGCTGTCCAACCCCTCGGGCGCGCGCATCGAGGACGGCGCGGCGACGGGCACCATCCGCAACTCGGACGCGATGCCCGGACTGTATTCATCGAGCCGGGCTCGCACTGGGAGAACGGATGTGAGTACCGTGCTTGAACCCGGGTAGCACCCGAAGGCTGAGGCCGGACATGCCGGCACGGGTTAACACCCTCGGGACGCATCTTCCAAACCTCGGCCAGGGTCAACCCCAGGGCCCCACTCACGACCATGGTCGTATTTTGACCGCGACTTCACCCGCAGACCTTTATGATCGCGTGTCATGGTCGCGACGGTCCGCAACCTGACGTCTTCCTCTGCCACCTCGGAATATTTCCGCCAGGACGCCGGCTACTATCTGAGGCCGGGCGAGGGCGCGGCGGACCTTCGGGCCAAGCGGGCCGAGCACCGGAACGCCAGCACCTGGCATGGCGAGGGCGCGGTCGTCCTGGGATTGCATCCCGGCAAGCCGGTCGGGGCGCGCGCCTTCGAGAGGCTTCTTCAGGGCCATGTGATCGGGACCAGGACTCGGCTGGGGCGCCTGCGCGACGGGCAGCACGAGCATCGTCCGGGCTTCGACATCACCTTCTCGGCTCCCAAGTCGGTGTCGCTGGCGGCGCTTCTGCCGACGAAGGAGCACCCGCTGGGCGACCGGGCGGTCAGGCGGGCGCACGATGCGGCGGTGCGCGAGACGCTCGACTGGATCGAGGGTTCGCTGCTGGAGACCCGGGGCTGGGACCCCGCCACCGGCAGGCGGCCGCGGGTGAAGGCACCCTGCATGGTGGCGGCGCTGTTCCGCCACATCGCGAGCCGCAACCTCGATCCGCAGCTCCACACTCACGCCGTGATCGCCAACATGACCCGGGACCGGGAGGGGCGGTGGAAGAGCGTGGAGCCGACGCTGCTGCACCGCAATGCGCGGCTGATCGGGGCGTACTACCGCGACCGGCTGGCGCGGCAGCTGATAGCGAAGGGCTATTCGATCGAGCCGGCGATGGTGGGCCGTCTGCCGAGCTTCGAGCTCGCGGGCTACGGCCGGGAGTTGCGGGAAGCGTTCTCGACGCGCCGGCACGAGATCCTGGCCTATGTGGACGAGAAGGGCTGGGACCGCAGCACGGACAGGATGCAGGTGGCGACGCTGGCGACACGCAAGCGGAAGGCGGAGCCGGTGCGGGCGCAGCTGCAGCAGCGATGGCGGGAGCGCGCACGGGAATTGAGCCTCGACATGGCACCCGCGGTGGCGCGCTCCGGACAGCCGATCGTGCTACCGGAGGGCCGGTCGGCGCTTGCGATCGTGCGCCGCTGCATGCGGCAGCTTGAGGAGCGGCAATCGGTCTTCTCCGAGCACGCGCTCGAGGCGCTGGCTCTGGGCCATTCGCCGGGCCGGCATTCGCTCGGGGATATCCGGGACGCGGTCGCCTGGCTGGTCCGCGACGGCCACCTGGTCGCGGCCGAGCTCTGGCGCGCCGACAGGGCCTTCGTCACCGACCGCGCGCTGAAGGCGGAGCGGTCGACGATCGCCATGATGAAGGCGGGGATCGGTGCCGGCGAGGCGCTGGCCGGGGAGAAGGACGTTGCGGCCCGTCTCGACGGCGCCGGGCTCACCGAGGGACAGGAGGAGGCGGTTCGCACGATCCTGTTGGCGCACGACCGGGTCGTCGGCGTGCAGGGCCGGGCCGGGACCGGCAAGACGACCATGCTGCGCCAGGTCCGGGCGCTTGCCGGGGAGAAGCCGGTGTTCGGACTAGCGCCCTCGACTGCGGCGGCCGCGGTGCTGGGGCGCGAGACCGGCATGCATGCCCGCACGCTGCAGTGGTTCCTGGCGCGGTGCCGGGCGGCGGGCTTGCAGGGAGAAGCGCTGGAAAGGTTGAAGGAGCGCTTCGGCGGCGCGGTGCTGGTGCTGGACGAGGCCTCGATGGTGTCGACCGACCAGATGCGTTCGCTCCTGCGGGCCGCGGGCAGGCTCGACGTTGCCCGCGTGGTGCTGGTGGGCGACATCGGCCAGCTCCGCGCGGTGGAGGCGGGCCAGCCGTTCCGTCTGCTGCAGCGGGCGGGAATGACGACGGCGGCGATGCACGACATCCAACGCCAGCGCACCCCGGAGCTGCGGGCGGCGGTGCAGGCGGTTGTGGCGGGCGATCCCGGCGAGGCGGTGGAGCTGCTGGGCGGCAGCGTGCACGAGGTGGCGCTCGAAGAGCTCGCCGAGATGGCAGGGCGGACCTGGCTGGCGCTCGACCCTGCCACCCGCGACAACACCCTGCTGGTCGCGCCGACCCACGAGTTGAGGGAGGAGATCAACAGGACCGTCCGGGAGGCGCTGGCGGATGAGGGAGTGCTGCGGGGGAAGCCGCTCCGCATCGAGCGCCTGGTCAGCCTCGGCATGACGCGGGCCGAGAAGGGCGACCGGCGCAACTACCGGGAGGGCGACCTGGTGGTGTTCAGCCAGACTCTCAAGAACTACCGCCTGGAGAAGGACGAGATTCTGACGGTGACCGGGTTCGACTTCGACCGGGTGATGCTGCTGCATCCCGACGGCAAGCCGCGCTCGATCCGCCCGACGACCTCGATCCGTTACAAGCTCGACGTCTACGAGACCCGTTCCATCGAGATCCGCGCGGGCGACCGGATCCGCTGGACCCGGAACGACAGGAAGCGGTCCCTCATCAACGGCGAGCGGGCCGAGGTGGAGGGGATCGGCAAGGGCCGGGTGCGGTTCCGGCTGGCGGACGGACGGCGGCTGTCGCTGCGGTTGGACGATCCGCAGCTGCGGCATATCGACCACGCCTGGAGCACGACCGTGCACGGCGCACAGGGGAGCACGGCGGACGGGGTGATCGCGGTGCTGGATTCGAGCTACGGCGCGCTCACCGACCAGTCCACCTTCTACGTGGAGATCAGCCGGGCGCGGGACCGGGCGGTGGTGCTCACCGACAACGCCGAGCAGCTGGTGAAGGTTCTGGCCGACAACACCGGGGAGCGGCCGACGGCGCTCGAGGCGATCGACGCGCCGCTCGAGCTCGAGCCCGAGGAGATTGTCCGGCTGCTGGCGGATGATGAGCCGGTCTGGACGCTGCGCGAGGGATGGGAGGCGCTGGAACGGCGGGCGCGGCGCGAGGGCACGGTGGTGTTTCTGATGGAGGACTACGGGGCGCTGATCGAGGGCGCGCGGGAGCTTGCCGGGAATCCGGACCTGCCGGCCGCGACCAGGGAGGTCGTGGACGGGCTGCTCGCCTATGACCACGCCTGCCGGGAAGGGGACAGGGCGGCAGTGGAGTTTCTCGGGCTGCTCGATGCGCATGACGCAAGGAGGCGCGACCTGGAAGGGGCGGCAGCGGAGAGCCCGGTTGCCGGGCTGGAAGACTACCCGGAGTGGCGGGAGATGTCGGGGCGTCTGTCGGCGAACGGCAAGGTCCTGCTCGCCGAGCTGGGCGAGCGTGCGGGCGAGGCCGGCGGCACGATCTCCGAGCGCCTCGGGGAGCTGGCCGACCTCCTGGCGGTCGACGACGCGGTCCTCGCATTCGACACGCGGCGCCGCGAGGTGGCGGCGCAGGCCGCGGAGGACGGCACGATTTCGTTCTACGCCGAAGGCCATGACGATCTCGTCGAGCGGGCCACGACACTCGCCAGGCTGTCCCCCCTTCCGGCATGGGCACTGGCAGCGGCCAAGGAGGTCCTCGACCAGGCAAAGGCAGACGAAGAACGGAAGGCGGCAATCGTCGCGCTTCATGCCTCTGCGGCCGGGCTTCTGGACGAGCGGACGACGCTGGAGGACCGCGCCCGCTCGGCTGGCCCGCCCAAGTTCACCCCGCCCACCGAACTTACAGGCTATGCCGACTGGTTGGCGCGTTGCGGAGAGGTAGGCGAAAGTTGGCGCGCCATGCGTAAAGAGCCGGAGTCCAAGCGTGAAGATCCGGACTTGTGGCGGCCCCATCTCGACCGGCTGAAGGAGGAAGCGGGGAAGATCGCGACCGCCGTCGAACGGTTCGACCGACTCGGCGACCACGATCTGGCCTGGACGCGAGTATTCCAGGAGCGTCTGGCGATGGCGGAGCGTGCGAAGGCCGGGACCGTCATCGCCTTCTATCTGCCGGGCTGGAAAGAGTTCGTCGACGAGGCCCGCGCGCTTGGCCAACGGCAGGGCTTGCCGGACCAGGCCCGGGAGATGGCGCAGCGGGTGCTGGACTACGACCGCCGGCTCGGCAAGGAGCGCGCCACCCTCGACGGTTTTCTCCAGGGAGCCGGGCAACATGGGCAGTACTGGGACACCCTGGAGAAAGAAGCCAGGCGGCACGCCCGGCAGGCCCCGGACTTCCTCGTCACCGACCTGCCCGGCTACCGGTCCCTAACCGACTTTTCGTCGAAGCTGCTGACCGCGGGACGCAAGATCCAGGAGGACGAAGACACCTACGCTCCCCATCTCGACCGGATCCCGAAGGGCAGGGAAACGCTGACTGCCGCGCTGGAGCGGATGGAGAGACACCGTCTGCTCGACCGCTTCGTCTCGGTGATGAACCGGATCGAGGAAACGAAGCCCAATGCGCTGGCGCAGGGCTTCTCGCCCGTGGGTGACGAGGGGTACGGCAAGGCCATCGCCCGAGCGGAGCACCTGGCCAGGGAACCGGACCTGGAAGAAGCGGCCCGGCGGCGGCTGCAGGCCGAGATCGACGAGCATGCCGCCCTGTCAGCCGAATGGATGACATTCCAAGGCCTGTTCCGGGAAGCGAACCGGGTAGACGAGCAATACCGCCGGCTCGAGGAACGCGCGACGCGCGAGGACGTTCCCCGCTCCCTGCTGTCGGAATGGCCGGCGTGGCAGGAACGGAGCCTCCGGTTCGAGGAAGACGTCCAATGGATACTGGACGAGGACACCCGGGAGCGCTGGCAAGACCGCCCGGATATGCTTGACCGCATCGAGCAAGGACTTCGGCACGCAAGCGAGCGGAAAGCCATTCCAGGGCTGGAGGAGGACCGGATCGCGGAGATGGTGGACGCGGAGCTGGCACGGCTTCGTGACCCCGGCGCCTCACATGCATTCACCAGACCCTGGAGGGGGCAGGAACCGCTGCTCGCGGGCGAGCGGATAACGCTGCGGCTATCGGACGATGGGCCGCAACGCGAAGCGGTGGTGCTCCAGCCCGGACGGACCGGCGGATGCGCCCACAACGACGTGGTGGAGCTCGAATGGGTTGCGGCGGCGACGGGGCGCACAGCCGAAGAGCCGGTGACAGGAATGGCCGCGCTGAGGCTCGTGGGCTGCGACGTCCTTCGGGCGGAGTGGAGCGACGAGAGGCTCTGGCAGGCAGAGCGGGCGCGCCAGTGGCCCGAACCCCCGGACAGCTATCCGCTCGACTGCTCACGGGATCTCACCAGCGGCGACCGGTTGCGGTGCAGCGAGGTCGGCCGATTGGAAACGGCTGCGCCGGAGAGCTCGCGCCTGAGCCGCCCGACGGTCGTGCAGGTCGAGCTGGAGGTGGTCGACAGAACGGCGGGGAAGACCGAAGCGGAGGACATTTGCACGCTTCGCGAACTCTGGCGTTCGGACGACGAGCCCTGCCGGAATTTCGGCCTTTCGCTGGCCGAACTCACCGCGTTCGCGCGATGGCGCGCATTCCGGGATGACGAGGAAGAGCGCTGGTCCAAGACGCAAGCCCAGGAGATGGAGCTCGAGCAGAGACGGGTCGAACTGAACCAGCAACATGGACGGCACCATGGCAAGCACATGCGCCTCTAGATGCCTCAGTATCGTCGTAAAGGCTTCTCCCCTTGGTTCCGGTGACGCAAGATGTTGATCGTCGCCGGCATCGGCGCGCGTCGCACGCGTGATATCTTGGACTGGCGAGAGCGCTGCCCGGCCCCGTCACGCGGTGCCGGAGTTCGGTATAATGACTCCGAGACAGCCGGAATGGCTGGCTGCGGCACGGTGTTAACCGGCCGGTGGGATCAGGCGCGTTGTTCGACGAAGTCGCGGTAGCTGGAGGGTTGAAGGCCGGCGCCGATGCCGAGCAGGGTGTCGAAGGCGGCGTCGGTGTGGCGGCGTCGGTTCCTACGGAAGACGAACTCGTCGAGGTAACGGCGCAAATGGGCGCGGCGCAGGCCGTGAAAGGTGCCGAGCGCCCAGCGTTTCAGGTTCGAGAAGACGCGATGGGTCCACTTCAGCACGAGATGGGCGGGCGTGTCGCCGACGATCCTGGCCTCATGGTCGTGCCCGGACAGGCCGGGATAGCCGCTCCAACCGTCGGTGATCACCAGCGCGCCCGGCGCCGAGGTGGCGGCAACGAAGGCGTGCAGGCTGAGCGCGGAGTAATCCACGATCGGCGCGAGGCGGATGCGGCGCGGCTCACCCTCGGGAGACAGCTCGACCGCTCCGGCGATGAGCATCTTGCCTTGCGCGCTGCGGCCTTGCCCGCCGGTGGGCGGGTCTTGCGCGGTGCGCTGCGGCAACGAGGCTTCGTCGATCTCAACCAGATCCTCAAGCAGGCTGCGGTCGGGATCGACCATGGCGCGACGCAGCTTGTGCAGCAGCAGCCACGCACTCTTGTAGCTGCCGAGCCCGAGCTGGGCCTGGAGTTGCAGGGCGGAGATGCCGTTCGAATGGCTGGTCACCATATGGATGGCGGTGAACCAGGTCTTCAGCGGCAGGTGGCTGCGATGCATGATCGTGCCCGCGGTCACCGACGTCTCCTTGCCGCAGCCCGCACATTCCCAACTCGCCCTGCGACGCTTCAACTCCCAACCCTTGTCATGGCCGCAAGCGGGGCAAACGAAGCCGTCGGGCCAACGCTTTGCCGCGAGGTGTCTGGCGCAGGCCTCTTCATCGGGGAAGCGCGCCTCGAAGGCAGCGCGGGACATCGGGCGGTCGTGCTTCCAGCGGCTCGGCATGGCGAGAACATTACACGAACAACTCGTCCCTGCCAACCCAAACACAAGATGTCGTCAAACCGGGGTCAAGGGGATAAGCCTTTCGTCGTATTCCCGGGAAGCCGATCCGGCATGTTAGTGTGCCCTACCATGTGCGCTCCAGGCCGTCGCGGAGCCCGGTGCGGTTCCTGCGACTGACGGCATCTCCGACGCGCCGCCGGTTCGGCGATTTCAGGGGGCCGGGGGCCCGCCGCGGGAACAGGAACCGTCAGCTTCCTTTCCATCGCCGGATGAGATCCTTTGAGATCCGAAAGGCGATCCTGTCACGCTGCTGCTCCAGGCTGTTGCGAGTGGAGCTGAACTGCCGTCCCTCCATGCGGATCACCCGGCCGAGCCGCCTCATCCAGCGGTGGGTCTTTTCCTTCTGCTTCTCGTATTTCTCGTCGCCGAACCCCATGACCTCGATGACGTAGCGCACCTTGTCGCTGTCGTCGAAGGGATCGCCGGGGACACGGGGGACCGGACCGCCAGGGCGGGTCACGGTGAGAAGAACGTCCGGTCGACAGCGGCCTTCGCGCACCCCTATCTCGAAGAGCGGCTTCTGGAGCGCGACCCCGACGACCCCGCCGAGCGCCTCCTCGAGCTTCGTGTCGCTCTGAAGATCCCGGACCAGTTGTGGAAGCGACAGGAGCGCCTGGCGCTCGTAGTCCGAGTCGACCGGGATCGGCAATTCCAGCGCGGCGATGGGATGTGCATAGGCCATGCAGCACTCCCACCCGGACCGGTCTTCAGACTGTTCCAGCGCGCCCAGGAAGAGATAGGGTCCCACCACCCTGTCGTCGTAGACGGGCGAAGAGCCCACGCGAGAGGTCACCCTCACGTGGCCGGCATCCCTGGTCTTGCCGTTGATCTCGTGGTCCTCCACCTCGTGCGCGACCCAGCACAGGAAGCCGCAAGGCGGGGAACCCTTCGGCCAATTCTGCGCGCGCTCATCCAGGCTTTCCCGGAATTCGCCCGAGCGCCAGCTCTCGGGGTCGGTCAACAGCACCTCCGACGCCGGAACGTTCGGCGCAACGGAGAACGCGCCCGCGGCGCGTTTGAGTTCCGCCAGCCAGTCCACTGGAGACGGGAACCGCTCGGCGCCCGCCAGTGTGTGCAGCCGCGCCTCCCGGATGAAGCGCTTGAGCACGTTGGCGACGGTCGGCTCCCTCCGGCCCGTCCGGAGCCGGGGTTCGCGCTCCGGGCCGGGTCCCCCTAAAGCCACGTCCTGCCGGTTGAACGACAGCGGATTGACGATGTACCCGGAGGTGTCTATCGAGTGTCCGCGCCGGCGGAAGACGCAATTCCTGTCATGCGGCACCGGAGCGTCGGGCAGGTTGCCGAGACGGATACCGTACGGTCTCCGGGAGGGCACGATGACCGGCTGCTCCGGCTCATGGGGAAGGCAATTGCAGAGGATCCAGCAGTTCCCGTTGCGGATGTCCTCGGTCAAGGGGTCGTAGATCCTTCGCGCCGCCGGCTCCGCCTTCCTGTCGTCTACCGTTGCGCCCTTGACCTCGCGCAGGGCCCATTCCTGGAGAGGGGTGAGCCACCCGACGTGCTCCCGGCTGAACGCCTTTACGACTTCGAGAGCCATGATTGTCCCGCCGATGCCCTCCGCTTCACTGGAGCTATAGGAGCGGCGAGAGGCCGCCGCCCACCGTGGTGGCGGCCAGGACGCCGTTCCAGCGCCCGGGCCAGGCGCGAGCTCGGTGCAGCGCGGCGAGCGCTCCGGCCGTTCGTCGACCGGCCGGATCCCCTCGGCCCCGGCCTTTGTACCGTCGGTCAACGGTCATCACCGGAGGCGTCCCCATATTCCGAGTCCGATCCAGGCGAGAGCAGAGGCACCCTCCGGTTGAACCCGATAATCCTCTTTCCGCGCCGCCACACGTGTTCACCTTGTCAGCCTGACAGCTATCCGAACAACTTGCCCTGACCCGGTTTGTGGCGGGGTTTCTTCTCGCGGGGCGCCTTCTTTTGCGCGGTCCTCGTCGATGCGGTCTCCGCCGGTGCGTTCGCCGCGAGAGCGGCGGCGATGGCTGCCGCCCGCTCGTCGCCGAGCACTTTTCGAAGGATCGCCTCGACTTCGCCGCACCGGCCCTCCCGGACCATCGTCTCGAGCCGCGCCTTCACCAGTGCACCGAGATCGTCCGCAAACTGCGACGGCGCGTCGATGTCCGCAATCAGGCTCCGGGCATGCTCGCCCACGGCCCGCGGGATGGACCTCTGCTGCTTCTCGTCGAGGACCAGCCGGCGATGCTTCCGCGGCAAGGGGTCCACCGTCAGCCCGCAATGGGCGGCCCAGGCCGACACCGACTTCCGGGCCTGGGCCGCCCCCGACTGGACGTCGTCCCATTCCTCGTTGGTCGCGGAAATCGTGTGTTCCATCCCCTTCCTGCGCGCGCGCGGCTTCTTCATCACCCCCGCTCTTCTTCGCAGAGCAGCAAAATGCTCATCGCTTCGTGCAGCGCCAGAGTCACCTTCCCGTCTCCCTGCACATCGATGACGACTTTCGTCGACCGGGCGAGGAGGCGGCTCTCCTCGTAAATACCACGCTGTGCGTCCTCGGAAAGCGCCAGCGGATGACCGGGCGGTTCTGGAGGAGCGCTCGCGCTCGCCGCCTGGCGACAGCACAGAATGACGAAGGCCGAAATACTCATGCCCGCCTTCTTCGCCCGACGCCGTATCTTCTCCCAGCTCTCGGGCGAGCAGTAGATGCAGCGCTTCTTCGCGAGGATCACGGCCCCTGCCGTTTCATCCTAGACCGCCCTCGCCCTTCATCCAGGCGTCCACCTTGGCAACCGCCTTCTGCCAAACCGCCTCGCCCATCTCGCCATCGTTCACGAGACGCAGCCTTTGCAGTTCCTCGAGGATCAACACCGCCTTCACCGCGCGGTGCAGCACCGGCGGGGGCAGACCGACATCGGTCGGTTCGGCCCGCGCCTTGTCGTCGAGGCGGCGCCGGATGACGTAGTCGGAATTCGACAAACCTGCCGCTCGCGCGCCTTCGCTGATTTCAGCCCATTCGGCATCCGTCGCACCGACCCAGCGTTGCTTGCGCTTTTCGCCCTTTTGTCTTGCCGCCATCTGCCCGTTCGCCTCCCTATGGAAGAAACGTCACTATATCGCCCTATAAGGTAGTTCAACCGTATGCCTATCATATCCAGCATCACGACAGCATCCCATATAGCACAGCTTACAACCTCTACACGTTCTCTTTCAACACCCCAGTGTCACGATATCAACACGACACGCCTCTCACACCATAGCACTCAGAATTCTCACTCCATAGTTGTCATATGCATAAACCTCTCATATACTGACTTTTTAACGAACGACCATCGCATATCGAATCGCAGTATAGAACCACTTTCTCGTATCCATTTTTTCTACACGTGCTCCCTCCGCCAACCCCGCCTCCGGCGGGGTCCTCCGCTGCGCTGCGGCGCGGGGAGGTTCCGCTAGGCAACGGATCGGGGCGACCGTGGCTCAGACCCAACCTCCGCTAAGGCCCGCGCAAGCGCGAACCTAAGCTCCGATAGGGCCTTGCGCCCGCACCATCGCCCCGATCCGCCGCCAAGCTCCACCAACCCCGCGTGGCTGCGGTGCGCGCGCGTGCCCCAAAAGGACATCACATCGGGGATCGGCCCCGGACGTGAAACCGATCGCAAAGGAGATCGACATGACCTTCGATATCGACACCATGGAGACCGGCGGGCAGTCCGCCACCGCGACCGCCTGCGAGCACGCGGAGCTGTTCGGCATGACCCCCGGCCCGGACGAGTTCGACAACCGGCCCCTGTGGGAAGCCCCCGAGCGCATCAAGACCCGGCCCCATGGCGAGCTGACCTTCGCCGAGAAGCGCACCCGGCGCATCGCGTACAAGGTGCGCAGCGATCAGGACCCCAACCTGCATCCCGGCGACCCGCTGGACGTGCCCGACCTCCACGCCGCGTTCGAGGACTCGCACCTGCCCGGCATCCTGCACGAGATCGTCGACCTTGCCGCCGAACGGCTGTGCGCGGACGGCACCAAGCTGGCCGACGAGCGCGAGAGCCTCATCTGGGGCCTGGTCAACTGCTTCCACGCCCAGACCCAGCGGCTGGACCGCGCCCTGGACCGGATGGAGCCCGAGCTTCGCGACCTTCAGCGCGCGCAGGACGGCTCCGAGGTCAAGTCCGTCGAGCTGGAGCGGCTGACCGACAAGGCGCACAACATGAGCGACCGCCGCGACGCGCTGGAGATCTACCGCGACTGCGCCGCAGAAGCCTACCGTGCCCGCACCGGCGAAGTCTGGCGTCCGCGCCACGGTTCGCACGCCAGCCGCACCGGGCATCTGACTTCCGCCGCCATCGACGCCCGCGACTTCATGCGCGCCCGCAAGGACCGCAAGACCACCGCGCACCTCCCCGACGGCACGCTCATCGCCATCGCCGGCGGGAAGGACGTTGCCGACCCGGCCGCCGTCATCGCCCGCCTCGACAAGGCCCGCGAGAAGTACGCCGACATGGTACTCGTGCATGGCGGCGGCCCCGGCGTCGAGAAGATCGCGGCCAGCTGGGCAGAGCGCAACGGCGTCCACCAGGTCGTCTGCAAGCCGGACTGGGACCGCCACGGACGCGCCGCCCCGTTCCGCCGCAACGACGAACTGCTGAACCTCCTGCCGAAGGGCGTCATCGCGTTCCCCGGCTCCGGCATCACCGAGAACCTCGTCGACAAGGCGCGGCAGCTCGGCATCCCGGTCCAGCGCATCGCGGCCTGACCGCAGCGCATCGCGGGCCGCGTCGTCGCTCCGGCGGCGGCGCGGCCCGTTTCCCGTTCGCACATCGGTCGCGCGGCACCGCCGACACCTCGCGCGCGCTTCGCGCCGCGCTCGTGCTCCGGCTCGCTGTCGCTCGCCGTTCGCCGGTGCGTTCGCTTCCGCTCGCACCGCTCCGGACGCCTCCGGCATCCCGCTGCGCGCTCCCGCCTTCGGCGCCGTCGCCGCGCCGTTCCGCCGTCGCGTCACTCGCCGTTGCAGCACCGCCGGCATGACTGCCGACGGTGCTGCCGGCCCGCTCGGCACGGTGCTTCGCACCGCTGCCCTCGCTCGCGACGCCGAGGCCGTCCGCTCACACGCCGCGGCGGCTCCCCTCCGCCGGGTTCCCCGGCGTCGATTTCCCGATCCCCCGTTCAGCGCGAATCAGGCTTTCGACCCGCCGGGGCGGGCCTCGGTTTTCACACCCGACGCATCGATGATGCTGGTGGCGCTTGCGCGCGTTTGCGGCGCCCTGCGTGCGCCACGTCCGCCTCACGGCGCCTGCGGGCGCCTCACTGTTGTTGGATCGAGCGTGTATCGGTGCGATACACGCGGCTTGTCATGCCTGGGGCGCCGTCAGGCGCCGCATGCGTCCACCGATACACGGACCGACATACGCCGAAACACGCTTCGAACACCGACCGGCATACGACCGATACACGCGCATTGCGGAGGGGATGCCCGGCTGACGGCCCTGGCAGCTCTCGCTGGAGGCCCGCCGTTCGTCGGAGATCGGTTCGCGCGGTGGACCAATGCGCCCGCGCGGGTGCCCGCCGGGCTCAGTCCTTGGCGTTCCGGCGGAGCGATGTAAGCGCTGCGAGCGCCCCACCTTACGGCTTTCTCTGTGATGAGGTTCGATGATCCTCTGGCTGTGGAGGATCATGCGATGGATGGTTTCGATATTCTGCGTGGGTCGGTTCCGCGACAAGCGAAGGAAGAGGTTGGCGACGAGGACGAGGCAAGCAAGGCCTCGGAGGGTTCGCAGGACGGCGCGCGTCAGCGAGAGTGGTCGGACGAAGAGAAGGCGTGGATCGTCCAAGGTTAAGGGTTGGGCAGGCTCTCTCTCGAGAGCCTGCCCAACCCTTTTGAACGAAGCCGCGGGCCACGAGAGGCGAAGTTGAGCTATGTGGAAAGTGCGCTGATGTCAGCGTCAGGCGGCATCCACCGGCAGCAGAGTTGCGCATAAAATCGACGCTCGCGCCGGTCTTTCGGCAGGCATGCGGGCGCACGCTGCGAGGACTGAGCGGGGTGTGAGCCGAGGGCTGTCAGCCCGGCTCAAGCGGAGACAGGTTCGGTCGTGCGTCGGCGCTTTGGCGCCGTTGCGCGGGGCCGAAGCGAGCGGGCGTCTCACGGTTTCCCCCTGTGGGTCGGCGGCAGCGCCGGCGGGCCGCGCGTCGAGCGGGGCTCATGGCGGCGGCGGATTTCGCGGACGAGGCGCATGACGCCGCCGCAGTGGGGGCAGGCCACGGGCGCGGTGCCGATCTCGGGCTCTTCGTCGGGCTCGGCCCGAGCGCCGTCCACGCTTCCCTCGGGGGCGGCGCAGCCGAGGGCGCCGAGAGCCTGGCGTGCTCTCTCCAGCGTGCTGGCGCGGCAGCCGTTGGCGAGGATGCCGAAGTAGCGAATGCGGTGCATGCCGTCCGGCAGGACGTGCCTCAGGAAGCGGCGGATGAACTCGTCGGCGCTCACGGTGGCGATGCCGTAGCGCGGCTTTCTCTGCCCCGGCGCCTTGGGCTTTCGGTGGCGGAAGGAGACCGTCTCGCCGTCGAAGGAGACGATGCGGCTGTCGGAGATGGCGATCCTGTGCGTGTAGTGCGAGAGGTACCGGAAGACCTGCTCAGGCCCGCGGAAGGGCCGCTTGGCGTAGACCACCCAGTCCCTGGCCCGGGCGGCGGCAAGCGTGGCGTGGAACTCGCCGGGATTGGCGAGGTGGGCGAGGGTGCCGTGGAACTCCAGGTCCCCCCGGCCGTGGGCGCGGGCGAGCTCCTTGAGGAAGAGGCGGCGGAACAGGCTGCCGAGGACCTTGACGGGGGCGAGGAAGGTGGTGCTCCCCGTCTTCCACTCGCCACTGTCTACGTCGAAGCCCGCGTTGGGCACGACCACGTGCAGGTGCGGGTGGAAGCGGAGCTTCTGATCCCAGGTATGGAGGACCGCGGTGCCGCCGATGCGCATGCCGCCGTGGCGGGGATCGGCGGCGATGGTGCGCAGGGTCTCGGCGACGGCCCGGAAGAGGATGTCGAACACCACCCTGCGGTTGCAGAAGGCAATGGCGGCAACCTCCTTGGGCAGGGTGAAGACCACATGGAAGTAGGGCACCGGCAGGATGTCCCCGGCGCGCTCCTCGCTCCAGAGGTTGGCGGCGAGACCCTGGCAGGTGGGGCAGTGGCGGTTGCGGCAGGAGTTGAAGAGCGGATGCTCGCGCCCGCAGCCCTCGCAGGCGTACATGTGGCCGCCGAGCACGGCGGTGCGGCACGCCTCGATGGCGCCCATGACCTTGAGCCGGGCGGCGTCGATGCGCCCTTTGTGGCGCTCACGGAAAGCGGCGCCGGCGCGGCGGAAGATCTCCGCCACGCCCGCGCGTTCGGCCTCCACGCGCCGTCAGTTGCGCAACGCTGCGAAGCCTGAGATCGGGTGGTCGAGGCCCTCGAACATCTTGCCGGTGACGCGGGCGTAGTGACGGGTCGTGTTCGCGCTTCGATGGCCGAGCATGTCCCGGATCACCTCGATATCGCCGCCGCGCTCGAGGAGATGGGTCGCCGCCGAATGGCGCAGGCAATGGAAGGTGTAGCTGCGGTCGAGCTCGGCAATGTCGCGCGCCCTCCTGAAGGCGGCCTGCAAGGTCTCCGTTGCGATGGGCCTGTCGAGCGAGACGCCGTAGAAGAGCCAGTTCGTCGGACGCGGCCAGATGTTCCTGTAGTAGACGCGCAAGTAGTGGATGACGATGTCCGGCAACGGTGCCATTCTCTCGGTGCCGCCTTTGCCGGAGGGGATGTGCAGCAGCTTCTTCTCCGACAGGATGTCGCCGACCTTGATGGCCAAGGTCTCGGAGATGCGGAGCCCGCCGCCATAGCCGGTGACAATGGCAGCACGGTGGCGGAGGTCGGGTGTCGCAAGGATGAGGTGCTCGACCTCCTGCTCCGACATGTAGCGCGGCAGCTTGCCGGGCTTCTTGCGGGAGCGCAGGCCGGCGACATGGTCAGGCCAGCCGAGTGTGTCGATGTAGAGGAAGTTCAGCGCGGCGAAGGAGACGTTGGTCGTGCCCGGACTGAGCCCCTTGTCGATCCGCCCCAGGTACCACTGGCGCACCTGCTCGGCGTCGAGCTCGTCCGGCGAGGCGTCGTAGTACCTGGCCAGGTTCTTGATCTCGCAGATGTAGGCCTTGGACGTGCTCGCGGCCAGATTGGCGATGCGGAGCTGCTCCTCCATGCGCTGGCGAAGAGGGGTGACGGTGTTCGTGTCGCACGCGGTCCCGGTCATTATCGATCTCCCTGGATCGCGACGGCGCGCCGCCGGACCGATCCGGCGACGGTCCGTCGCAGGGGTCGATGCTAACCACTGGTGATCGGGAGGCTGCTGGGGATCCGCCACCCGACGGGCGGAGCGCCACTGACGCAACCGGGAAGCGAACGCACAGAACAAACGGCACCCGCGACGCCTCGGAAATGAATGAACTCTACGCCGCTAACTCCGCGTAGCGGCTTCGTTCAAGAGAGTTTTGAGCGGGGGACGACCGTAGAGGAGGTGGCCGAGCGCCACGGGGTACCCCCTCGTCGGCTTTCGTACTGGCGCAAGCTGGCTCGCAAGGGCGAGCTCGTGGTTCCCCCGGCGGCGCCGAGCGAGGGACCGTTTGCCACCGTTGAGGTGGAGTCTGCCCCCGCACCTGCCCATGTGGGCTCGGTCTCGATCGAGGCACGCGGCGTGACGGTACGCCTCGACGGCGACGTGAGCACGGTGCGCATCACGTCGATCGCCTCGGCGTTGCGAGCGCTTCGATGATCGTTCCGGGCTCCGGCCTGCGGATCGTGGTGGCGACGCGGCCGGTTGATTTCAGGAAGCAGCACGACGGGCTTGCTGCGATCGTCGCGAGCGATCTCGGTCTGGACCCCTATTCGGGGCTTGTCGTGGTGTTTCGCTGCAAGCGCGCGGACCGGATCAAGGTGCTGTGGTGGGACGGCACGGGCTTGGTGTTGGCGCACAAGCGTCTGGAGGAGAGCCGCTTTGCCTGGCCCACGGTTCGCGACGGCACGATGCGTCTGTCGCGCGCGCAATTCGAGGCGCTGTTCGAGGGCCTGGACTGGCGCCGGGTGTGGAGCCGGCGGGCGCGCAAGCCGCTTGCGGCGGCGTGATGCAGGGGCGGCACAGCCCACTTTTGCGCTCTCTCTTCTTTACTAAGTAGCTGATTCCGTGATAGTATTCTGCGATGGAGACGGGCACCGGCAACGTCGATCTCGGCGCGCTCGCACGCCCCTACCGGGCGCTGTTCGAGGCGCAGCAGGCGGCTCTTGAGGCGCTTCGCGCCGAGAATGCGGCGCTGAGCGCTCGCAACCGCCGTCTCGAGGAGCAAGACCCGGAAGCGGCGGTCGAGACCCTGCGCGCCAAGGTCGCCTCGCTCACCGAGCAGAACCAGCGTCTTGAACATCTGCTCAACGAGTTGCGCCGGGCGATGTTCGGGAAGAAGTCCGAGAAGCTCCATCCCGACCAGCTCCTGCTCGCCTTCGAGGAGCTCGAAGGCGCGCTTGCCGAGGCCGAGGAAGAGACCCCGGCGAGCACGACGCGGCCGCCGCGCGCGAAGCGCCCCGCTGCGGAACGCAACATCGGTCATCTGCCGGCCCACTTGCCGCGCACCTACGAGGTTGTCGAGCCCGAGAGCAGGCTGTGCCCGTGCGGCTGCGGTGAGATGGTGAAGATCGGCGAGGACCGCACCGAGCGGCTCAACATCGTTCCGGCGCAACTTCAGGTCATCGTCACGATCCGGCCGAAGTACGCCTGCCGCAGTTGCGAGGAAGGCGTCACCCAGGCGCCGGCGCCGGCGCACCTCATCGAGGGCGGGCTGCCCACCGAGGGCATGCTCGCCCACGTGCTGGTGTCGAAGTTCGCGGACCACCTCCCGCTGTACCGGCAATCGCAGATCTACGCCCGCTCGGGCATCGAGCTGCACCGTTCGACGCTGGCCGAGTGGGTCGGCAAGGCGTCGTTCCACCTGCGGCCCGTGTTCGACTGCCTGAAGGGGGAGTTGAAGACGTCGAGCAACCTCGGCCTGGACGAGACCACGGTTCGGGTTCTCGACCCGGGCCGGGGCAAGACCAAGACCGGCTACATGTGGACGATGGCGCGCGACGAGCGGGCATGGTGCGGGGCCGATCCGCCGGGCGTGGTGTACGATTATGCGCCCAGCCGCAGCGGCAAGCATGGCGAGAAGCTGCTCGCGGGCTTCAAGGGAACGGTGCAGGTCGACGGCTATTCCGGCCACAACCGGCTGCGCCGGCCGGATCGATCCGGAGGAGCACTGACGCTCGCGGCGTGCTGGGTCCACGCCAGGCGCGGCCTCAAGGAGGTGTTCGACAGCAACGCCTCGCCGATCGCCAAGGCCGGTCTGGAGCGCATCGCTCAGCTCTACAGGATCGAAGATAAGATCCGGGGCGAGCCGCCGGCGACGCGCCAGTTCGTTCGATGGACCGAGTCCGCGCCGCTGGTGAACGCCTTCGGCGTCTGGCTCGACGAGCAGCGCTCGCTGGTCTCGCCGCGCTCGCGCCTCGGCGAGAAGCTGACCTACATCGCCAACCAGTGGGAGGGGTTGCTGGAGTTCCTGTACGACGGGCGCGTCGAGATGGACAGCAACTTCGTCGAGAACCGAATCCGTCCGATCAAACTCACGGCCAAGAACGCGTTGTTCGCCGGCCACGACGAAGGCGCTATCTCTTGGGGCCGGATCGCTTCGCTGATCGAGACCTGCAAGATGAATGGGGTCGAGCCCTACGCCTGGCTCAAGAGCACGCTGGAGAAGATCGCCGCCGGCCACCCCCAATCCAAAATCGACGAACTCCTGCCCTGGAACTTCGACCCGGCGTCAAGCTGAAAAGCAGGGTGGGGCGCTCGCAGCGCTTACGGAGCGATTGCTGGAAGGCGCGGGCCTCCGCGATCAGCCGGTCGACCTCGTCCTCGCGCCCTTCGCGGACCATCGCGTCGCGCTTCTCGGTCGCCAGGAACCAGACGTAGCGGAACATTCGCTCGACCAGCGGCGCCATCGAACCCGCGACCGCGCCCATTTCGACGCTCGCCGGCGCCCGCGCGAGAGCGAGAATCCGCTCGCGGACGAACTCCGCGGCCGGCATTTCATGGGCGGCAGCGGCCTTCTTGACCTCCTCCCACTCCGATTCCGAGAAGCGAATGCCCCTCGTCTTGCGGACGTCGCCCGACTTTTCGGCTGCATTTTCGCCCGCGGCGGCCTCGTTGCGGACCTCTTCACTCATCTCCGCGGCCTCCTAGAAGAACTGCTGCCCCGGTTCGCGCGCCCCGTTCCGGGCCTTCCCGAGGATCTCGAAGCCGTTGCAGGCGGCGCGGAACGCCCGCGGCGTCTTGCATTCCCCGAACCCGAAGACCGCGAGCCCGCCCTCGCGCAGCCGCTGGGCGAGCCGGGTGAAGTCGCTGTCGCTGGTCACCAGCGCGAAACCGTCCAGCCGCTCCCTGTACATCAGGTCCATCGCGTCCACCGCGAGCGCGATGTCGGCAGCGTTCTTGCCGCGCACATGGGCCGGCTGATGGCACGGCACGATCGAATACGTGGCGATCGCGGCGTTCCACGAGGCAAGGCGTCCGCCCGAGAAGTCGCCGTAGATGCGCCGCACCGTGGCCTCGCCGAGCCTCCTGGCGGCCTCGAACACGACCCGCGCATGCCGCGCGCTGGCGTTTTCCGCGTCGATCAGCACGGCCAGACGCCCGTGGCCGGACCCGTGCCGTACGTCGATCCCGTCACAATCCAAGGTCCATGCCTCCCTTCCCGCGGTCCCGGATCGGCGCTTCGGGTTCCTTCGCGGGCGATTTCGACGGGGCTGTCTCTGTCCCGCGATCCTTCGCCGTGCCCGACCCCGCTCCGCGATCCGTCCCGTGCTCCGCGCCCAGGGCCGCGTCCGCGGCCCTGTCCGCCGCCTCGCGCTTCATCTCGCCGATGCCTTCGAGCGCCGCGATGCGCTCGCCGGTCACGGCCTGAAGCTGGGCCTGGAGCTCGGCCGCGTCGTCGGTGACCAGCTCGGCCCGGTCCCGGGCGCGGCTGATCTCGACGTAGAAGCTCTTCTGGGTGGTGAGATGCGGGTGCCGAGCCTCCATCGCGGCGATCACGTTGTCCACCGTGCGCCCCTGGAATGCGTGCACGGTCGAGGCCCAGGCGTGGTCGAGATGGCGGAGCTGCGGGTCGCCCTTGCCAAGTTCGAGCGTCTTCCCATCTTCCAGCCGGAACGTCACCTGGCCGTCCTTCACCGCGATCACGTCCGCCGTGCGGCTGTTGACCAGCCCGAGGCCGGCGTCGTTGCGCGTCCAGCGAATGCGGTCGCCCGCCCGGAGCTCGATTTCCTCGGCCCGGTAGACCTCGCTGCCGCCCCGGCGCCCGCCGATCTCCTCCGGTTTCCACGCGACCTTCCCGCCCTTGCCGTCATCGAGCATCACCGCGCCTGCCTTGTGATCGACGCCCGCGACGCGGCGCTCGTCCCCCTTCTCGACGCCGATCCGCTTGTACGGCCGATGGAACGCCACCACGTCGCCCATCGCATAGTTGCCGGCAAGCGACTTCTCGGCATTGGTGTAGCCCTTCGAGACCAGCCGTTCGGCCTGCATGGCGGGACCGTGGAGCCGACCCTCGCGGGCAAGCCGCTCGCGGATATGCCCGTTGATCGCCTGCCGCAGCTCGTGGGAGGGCGCCATCACGCCGGTGTTCTCCCGCGCCTCGTTCGAGAGGCCGAGCCATCTCGCGGCCACCGCGCCGGCGATATTGTCCGCTTTCACCGCCGCGACATTGTTCCCAAGCTTGTCGAACGCCCTGCCGATCTCGCCGGCGAGGCTCGCCTCGACCGCCTGTTTCAGCTCGGGATCGCGCTGGCGCATGATCTCGTCCATGACCGCGGTCTTCATCCCGGCGGCCTGGAGCTGGGCGAAGGGCTTGCCGGCGTCCACCGCGTCGAGCTGCTTCGCGTCGCCCACCAGCACCACGCGCGGGATGCGGAACTCGTTCGCGATCCGGAGCAGGTCTCTCGCCTGTACGGTCGAGGCGAGCGAGCCCTCGTCCACCACGAGGATGGTCTTCGCGAAGGCGGCGCGCATCTCCTTCGCGCCCCTGTTCGTCAGTCGCCCCTCGGCAACGCCGGCGTTCCTCGCGAGGAAGCGCTGCAACGTCTCGCTCTCGATGCCGGCCTCTGCGGCCAGGGTCTGCACCGCCGAGGCCGATGGCGCGAGGCCCGCCATGCGCCAGCCCTTCTTCTCCGCCAGCGTCCGCGCGCGGTCGAGCATGGTGGTCTTCCCCGTCCCGGCATAGCCCTGTACGCCCACCGTCCGGTCCTTCGCGCCGAGGATGAGCTTCACGGCCTCCTTCTGCCCGGCCGTGAGCGGCCCCTTGTTGAGGTGCCCCTGCACCTGCCAGCCGCGCATCGGCGAGCGCCCCCGGCCCTGGCCCGTCTGCATGAGCGCCACCGTCTCGCGCTCCTCGCCGGCGGTCTTCTCCGTCGCGAGCGAGTTCTCGGCGCCCGGCATGTCGACGGCGTGCAGCGCGCCGGCCTTCTCCAGCGCCGCCACCTCGCGTTCCACGTCCCCGACCAGGACCGCGCCCGGCGCCTGGGTGAGCGCGGCGGTGAAGAGGTCGCCCCGCGAGAACACCGCCGCGCGTTCCGAAAGGTGCGCCATCGCCCAGGCAACGGCCTTCGCGGCGGGCGAACCCGGCGCCGTGTCGGCGGCGGCGGCGCGTTCCGGCGCGCCTCCATCTTCCCGGACAGGCGCTCGCTCTTCCGGCGGTGCGTGGGTCGCGGCAGCACTTCCGTCGCGTACATTCTCGACGTCCGGCAGCACCGGCGCCTCCGGCTCACGGGGGCCGCCGGGCTCGGTGCCCGGTTCCACCGCCCATTCCCGTTCCGGCGAGACCGACCGTTCCACCGCCCCGGCGACCAGCGCGCCCGCATCGAGGCCGAGATCGGCGGCCTGGCGCTGCCACACGCCGCGCAGTTCGTCGCGGTCGATGTCGCGCTTCTTCGCTCGCGTCATCAGCGCGGCCCGCTCCGCGATGCGCGGATTGTCGCCCGAAGCACCCAGCCCGCGCTCTTCCATCGCCGCCTCGATCTCGGCGCGACGGCTCGAGAACGCCTCGATGGCCTCCCGGGAGACGCCCGCAATCTCGAAGCGCCCGTCGGCATGGGTCTTCTCGATGTCGTAACCAAGGTCCTTCAGCCCGTGCGCGAGTTCGCTCCGGTAGAGCGCGCCCAGCAGCATTTTCGAGCCGTAGAGCTTCTCGTTCGCCATCGAGCGCCACTTGCCGTCCTCGCCCTTGACCATGTTCGCGAGCACGGCGTGGGTGTGGAGCTGCGGGTCGAGGTTGCGGGATGTGTCGTGGCGGAAGGTGGCAGCGACGATCTTCTGGTTGCCGGCGCGCACCATGCGCCCGGTCTCCGGGTCCTTCATCCTGGTCTCCGCCGCGTTCCGCTCCACCCAGTCGAGCGCCGCCGCGACGGCGCGGTCGTGGACGTCGACGATGCGCCTGTCGCCGCCCACCAGCGCGGCCAGCGAGACCGATTTCGGGGCCGAGAAGGTAAGGTCGCGGCCGGGGCGGTGGAGGATCTCGCCGTCCTTGCCGCGCCGGCCGAGCTCGGTGCCGGAGCCGTCCGGCACCTTGCCTCCGAGCACCGCCTTGAACGTGCCGGGGTCGACCGGACCCTCCAGTCCGAGCTCTTCCGCCCCCTTGCCGGCCCAGCCGCTCGCCTCCCGGTGCTCGGGGTCGTCCTTCGCGTAGTAGCCGTCGCGCTCGTAATAGGACGCGCCCTGGGCGGCCGAGGACAGCGCGCCGATGGAGAGCATGTCAGGCCCAGTCGGAGGCGCGGCCCGCGTCCGGCCCCGCCGCGCCTTCCTCCTCCGTCGCGGGCGCCCCGGCCGGCTGGGTTTGCGCTTCCAGCCCGTCGTCCGGCGGCGTGTCTTCCGCCGTCGCAGCTTCCCCGTCCGCCTCCGATGCCGCGGCCGTCACCACGCCGGCCTGCGGTTGGCCCCGGCCGTCTTTCTTTCCGGAACCGCGATTCCCGGGTCCCTCGGGCTCCGCTTCCGCGCTCCCGGCCTCTCCCGGCAGCGGCGGAAGGTCGAGCTCACCCTGGCGCGCGGCGGATGTCCGCCCGCCCTCCGGCGCCGGGAGCGCAACGCCGGCTGACGGATTTGCTTCCACCCGCTCCGGGATCGTCATGCCGTCCTCCCCGCGGGACGCTGCATCCCCGGTTTCGGGAGGAATCACGACACCGCCCGGCTGCCCGGCGGGCGCCGGGCCATCCCCCTCGCGCGGCACGAACCGCTCGGCAGCCTTCGGCCGGGCGACGTATTTCAGGCGGATCGAGGCGACCGGGAAGGGGCCGGGGAACTTGAGATAGCCCGCGAGGTTTTCCAACCGCATGATCTCGGAAGGGAGCGCGAGCGCGCGCAGCTCGCGGCGCGGCGTCAGGCTCACCCCGTCGCGGATGGTGTTGGCGCCGTAGCTGACCCCTTCGGACACCTCCTCGACCTCGCTGCGCCCCAGGCTGTCGGCCGACCATTGCGCGGTGTCGCGGTCCGGCGCCGCCAGCACGACACGGGTTCCGCAGAGCCCCGAGATCGTCTCCGCGCCGTTGCGGCCGTAGAGGTCGCGGAGCGCCGAGGCCACCTGGACACCCAGCACGAAACAGCCGCCGAACTGGCGGGATTCGGCAAGCCCCGGCTGCAGCGACGGCACCTGGTGCAGCGTCGGCAGCTCGTCGAGGATCACCCAGATGCGCCGGCCGTCGTCCTGGGCGAGCGAGAGCATCGCGTTGACGGCAATCTCCAGCCAGGTGGATATGAGGCCGCGCAGGCTGGCGTGCTGGTCGCCCCGCGACGTGAGGAACAGGAACCCCTCGCGCTCCTCGTCCGATATCCACTCCCGGATCGAGAACGGCTTGCCCTCGTCGGGCAGGAACTCCAATGCGCCCAGGTTGGCGGTCAGCATGGCGCGCACCGAGAGCGCGGTCTTGGGGTTCTCGGGATCGACGATCGACTGGGCAACCGTGCCTTCCATGGCCTGGGCCAGGGCCGTCAGGTCGGTCTTGAGCAGGTGGTCGACCAGGACCTTGTTGCGCGTCTCGCCCTTGCCCCGCAGCACGCCCGCCCCGTTGGCGAAGAGCTGGCGCGCCGCCGTCACCCAGAACGGGTCCACCGTGTCCTTCTGCTGCGGGATCAGCGCGGCCGCCATCATGTCGAAGTCGCGCGGGTTCCTCGCCTCCAGGAACGGCGACCAGCGCGGCGCGCGCGCGTCGAGCGGGTTGAGCAGCACGTCCCGGTCCTTGTCGAAGAAGGACCGGGTGTAGGAGCCCATCTTGTCGTAGAGAACGCAGCGCTCACCGCGCGCCCGGATCTGCGTCACCAGGTCCGAGATCAGCACCGTCTTGCCGGACCCGGTGGTGCCCGAGACGCTGGTGTGCTCTATACTAGGCGAATTAACAGTGCATCGGGGCTGACGCAGGGTTGCTCTTTTCTCCCGTATGTGGACTACGTTACAGTGGGTTAGGATGCTTGTCAAGGGCGGATTGGGCGGAGTTGGAGAACACAATGGCAGATCTTGTGTCTCTCAGGAGTTGCACGCGGGGAAGTGGGTTGTGGATATCGGCGTAGAGCTCGGGTATGGTCTTGTGACTAGTGTGGGCGGCTCTGCGAGGACACAATGGCGGCATATACTAGCGGTCGCGAGGAATGCCATAGGATTTTCGTCATATATTCTGCATGCTCTAGGGGACGCGTGTCCCGGTCGCGGCATGTATTGTCGGGCGGTTGGCCACCATGAGGGAGGATGCCGGCGGACGGCGCCAGCGCGCGGTCATGGCCACCGATGCGGAGTGGGAACGCATCGGCCGGGCGGCTGCGGCGAGCGGCATGGACCTGTCGCGCTTCGTGATCCATCGCGCGCTGGACCGGGACCCTCTGCCGCCGGAGGTTCTGCGCCGGGCGGTCCGCGAGATGCTGGTGATGTCCATGCTGGAGGAGAGGCGGCTGCGCGGGGCGGGCGCCGGTGCGGCCTGGGAGGACGCCTGCGACGCGGTGGACGAATGGATCGATCGGGAGGGCATGCTGGACCGGCTCACCGATCCAGGCGCTGCGAACCGCTGGAAGGCGGCGGTGCCGGCTGAGGAGGAAGGATCGTGACGGAGTCGGCGGCGCGGCCCGGCAGGCGTCAGCGGAGCCTGCACTGCAAGCCGGCCGAGCAGGCGATGATCCGGGAGCGCGCGGCGGCGGCGGAGAAGACCGTGTCGCGCTATATTCTGGATCTCGCGCTCGCCGACGATCCGGACCGCCATCCTCTGGTGCTCACGGAAGAGGAACAGGTGGAACAGCGGGACGGGGTTCGGGAGTTGCAGGCATTCGTGCGGGCTCTCCGGCGCGAGCTTCCGGGGGGCAGCGGGCTGAGCCTTTTGAGCGCGATCTCCGTCCTTGCGAGGGAGCGTGCGCCGTGAGACGGGTGCGGCGTCGGCGGAAGGCGCGCAGGCCGAGCAGGCACATCTCGATCTCGGCGACGGACGCGGAGTGGGAGACCGTTCGCAACAAGGCCGACCGGCGCGGCCTGTCGATCGCGCGCTACCTGCTGGGGCTGGTGGAGCGGGACGCATCGGAAGAGGACGCGGGTCCCCGGCACGAGTGGCCCGCGCTGGCGCTGGCAAAGGACGAGCAGCGGGAGCAGCTGGAGGCGCTGCGGGAGGTTCACGCGCTGATGCTGGAGGGGGAGGATGCGGGTCCCCTTGTGCGCGACATGCAGGAGAGGATCGCGGTGATGTTCGCCGCGTGGGCGTCTGCGATGGCCGGGTCGGGCCGCTCGGAAGAGCTGCGGCTGGCGCTCGCCTCGGTGCTGGGCGAGGAGCGGGCACGTATCGCTGCAGCCTCGGTCGTGACCTCGGTCACGGTCCCGACCGAGCCGCCGGCAGCGAAGCCGGAGGTCGCGCCAGAGGCCTCCGCCGGGGAAACGGATTCCCGCCAGGACCGGCTTCTGTGAGGCGCTCACCATGTGCGCTGCCGGCACGAACGATGTGGGCGAAGGTCGACCGAACGGGGAGAGAAATGGCGTGACAGCGGGACGCGACTGCAGAAGCAAAGGGTCACGCCACAGGCCTGCGAAGGGGAGACGGATTCCCGCCGGGAAAGGTTTTCGTGAGGCGGACTCCATGTGCGCTGCCGGCATGAATGAGGTGCACGAGGTGGACCGCAAGAAGGGACAATTGCCGTGACTGCGGAGAGCGACGGGAAGAGCGGACGGACGAGCCGGCCGGACCTTCTGGCGAGCCTGCCTGCGGACGGCCCGCCCGCTTCGCCGCCGGCGCCCACTATCGATCCGGCCGCGATCGAGGAGCTGCTGACCGGGGTGCGGAACCTGCGGGAGCAGGTGGCCGGTCTGAGAGAAGCGGTGTCGACGGAACGGTCAGCGCCGGAGCCTGAGGCAGTGCCTGCGCCACTGACTCAGGAGGCGCTCGAGTCCTTCGGCGACGGACTCGTGGCCCGTGTCGCCGAGGCTGCGCAGGCAGAAGCCGCGTCGGGGGAGGACGACGCGGCGGCGGCGGTCGCAGAACAAACCGGCAGGATCGAGGAAGCGGCGGCGAAGGCGGCAGCGGCAGCAGACCGCGTCGACCGGGGTATGGAAACCACCGCGGACCGGGTTGCGGCCGAGATCGGGGAGGCCGCGGCCAGGATCGAAAAGGGCCTCGCGGCGACGCGCTCCGAAGTCATCCAGCAGTCCGGTCCGATCCGCGGGCTTCTCTATGACATCCTCATGCAAACGGCCGGCCCGAAGTTCGGCCTGAAGACGGTTCTCGTATGGTTGATCGTCCTGGTCTTCGGCATGCTGATCGAGAGCCGCATACACGTCCTCTACGGATGGCTATGGTCCGGTTGATCCGGCGGCGTCCCGGCGCGGTCGTAATCGGGGGCTGAGCCGATGGTAGCCACGGTGGTGGAGCTTCGTTCGTCCGCCATGGCGGTGACCTACTACGAGCGCGACGGCTACTACGCAAAGAACGATCCCGAGCACCGCCAGGCCAGCTTCTGGTACGGGGACGCGGCGAAGGCGCTGGGGCTCAAGGCCCATGTGCGTCCCTCGCGCTTCGAATCGGTGCTGTCGGGATACGTGCCGGGGACGGACCTGCGTCTCGGCCGGATGCGCGAAGGGGAGCACGATCACCGGCCCGGCTGGGACATCACCCTGTCGGCGCCCAAGTCGGTATCGCTGGAGGCGCTGGTGATGGGCGACCGGCGCGTGATCCGGGCTCATGACGAAGCGGTGCGGGCGACGCTGGGCTTCGTGGAAGCGGACCTCCTTCAGACCCGGGGCTGGGACCCCGCGACCCGGCGCCGTCCCCGGGTGAAGGCGGAGGGCATGGTGGTGGCGGGGTTCCGGCATCTCGCGAGCCGCGATCAGGACCCGCAGCTGCACACTCACTGCGTGCTGGCCAACATGACGCGCAATGCGTCCGGGGAATGGCGGAGCGTGGAGCCGACGAAGATCCGGCGCAGCGAGAAGCTGATCGGGGCGTACTACCGGAACGAGCTCGCGCTGCGTCTTCAGGCGCTGGGCATGGCCGTCTCGCCGAGCCTGGTGGGACGGGTGCCGGGGTTCGAGCTTGCGGGCTACGACCGCTCCTTCCTGGACGCGTTCTCGGGCAGGCGCCGCGAGATACTTGCGTACCTGGAGCGCCAGGACCTGTCCTACACGGCGAAGCACACGCAGATGGCGGCACTTCACACGCGCCGGCGCAAGGAGGACAAGGGCCTTGCGGACCTGGTGCCGGAATGGCGCGAACGGGCGCGGGCACTGGGTCTGGTCCGGGAGAAGACGGCCCTCACGCCGTCCCGGCCCCTCGACCCGGTGACCGGCGAGCGGGTTGGAGTGCCGCGCGTGCCTGCGCCCGACCTGCCTCCCAACGAGATCCGCAGCCTGAAGCGCGCGCCGGCGCTGCCGGCGCTGCCGAGGCAGCCCCGCGACGGCGTTGCCGCGTCGGCGGGGGTGAATCCCACGCCCCCTCGCTCACCGGCACCGGCGGAGCTGTCGCAGGAACCGGAGCGCGGAGTCCTGGAGGCGGTGGCGCGGGCGGTGGCGCATGTTGCGGAGAGGCGCACCGCGGTCCCGGAGGCCGAGATCAGGGCGGTGGCGCTGGGTCACGCGCCGGGGCGCTACACTCTGGCCCAGGTCGACGCGGCGATCGCGCGGCTCGTGTCCGGCGGCGAGCTGATCGAGGCGGAACGCCGGGGCATGGACCGGGCCTTCGTCACCGACCGCGCGGTGAAGGCCGAACGCCAGGTGCTGGCGTCGATGCGGGCGGGGCGCTCACGGGGAATGGCGCTGGCCGGCGCGGATGCCGTGGAGGCGCGGCTCGGGGCGTCGCGTCTCACGCAGGGCCAGGGGGAGGCGGTCCGCACGGTGCTGCTGTCGGACGACTTCACGGTCGGCGTGCAGGGCCATGCCGGCAGCGGCAAGACCACTATGCTGAGGGAGGTGAAGGCGCTTCTCGGGGACAGGACGATACAGGGCCTTGCGCCCTCGGCCGCCGCCGCACGGGTTCTCGCCAGAGAGGCGGACATCCCCTCACGGACGCTGCAGCACTTCCTGACCCGCTTCAACGACCTCTCCGACCCGGCGCGGCTGGCGCGGGGCCGGGAGGAGTACGGGGGCGTGGTGCTGGCGGTGGACGAGGCCTCGATGATCGACACCGTGCGCATGGAGGCGCTGCTGCGCATCGCGCGCGATCTGGACGTGGCGCGGGTCGCGCTGGTGGGCGACACCGCGCAGTTGAGGGCGGTGGATGCGGGCCAGCCCTTCCGTCTGCTGCAGAAGGCGGGCATGGCGACGGCGACCATGGACGAGGTGCTGCGCCAGCGCGACCCGGAGCTGCGCGCGACGGTAGGCCGCGTCAGGGAGGGGGAGCCGGGCGCGGCGATCGCGGCGCTGGGCAACCGGGTGCGCGAGGCGCCCCGCGAGGAGCTCGGCATCGAGGCGGCGCGGCGCTGGCTCACGCTGGCGCCGGAGCAGCGGGCGGACACCCTGATCCTCGCCCCCACGCACGCAATCCGCCGGCAGGCAAACGAGGCGGTGCGCGAAGGGCTCGCGGAGGAAGGCGTGTTGCGGGGCCGCACCTTGGCCGTCGACCGCCTGGTCGACCGGCGGCTCACCCGTGCGCTGGCTTCCGATATCCGCAGCTACGAGCCCGGCGACACCGTCGTGTTCCACCGCGACGTCTTCGGCTGCCGCGCGAACGACGTCTGCACCGTCATGGGCCACGACGACGGCAGGGTCGTGCTGGCCCATGCGGACGGCGAGCGCCGGTTCCGGCCCTCGGGCAATGCGGCGCGCTATCTGAGCGTCTGCGACACCGAGCGGATCGAGCTGCGCGCTGGCGATATGATCCGCTGGACGCGCAACCGCAAGGCCCCGCCCGGCCGCGGCAGGCATCCCCGGGGGCCGGACCTGGTCAATGGCGGCGAGGCGGAGATCGTGGAGATCGGCTACAGGCGGGTGCTCTTCCGCGAGGGCGGCCGGGAGTTCGGTCTCGCGCTTGCCGACCCGCAGTTGCGCCATCTCGATCATGCCTACTGTTCCACCGTGCATTCTGCGCAGGGCCGGACGGCGCGTGCGGCGATCGCGGTGCTGGACGCGGGCGGCTGGGTCGACCGCGAGCTGTTCCATGTCGAGATCAGCCGGGTCTCTGAAGAGTTCCTGCTGCTGACCGACGACCGCGACGCGCTCATCGAGAGCATGGCATACGACCGGAGCGAGGACGGGGCGCTGGAGGCGCTGGGGATCGACCTGTCCGAGCCCCCCGTGGTGGACCCCGAAGAGTTCGCGGCGCTGGCTGCGGACTGGCGGGCGCTTCTGCAGGAGGGCGAGGCAACGCACACCGTTCCGTTCCTCCTCCCGGGCTACAGGGACACGATGGCCCAGGCTGCTGCGCTCGCGCAGATCGAGGACCTGCCGGAGGACATGCGCCGCCTCACCGACACCATGCTGGCGAAACACGAGGAGCATCTCGCGCACGACCGCGAGGTACGCGGTCTCGTCGAGGGCATCCGGGACCATTGGCGGCGCTGGCCGGAGCTCAGCTGGGCGGCCTCCTCGCAAGGAGTGCCGGTGGAGCAACTCCCCGAACATGCTGCCTGGCGCGATGAAGGGGCCGCGCTTCTACAGGCAGGCCGGAGTCTGGTGGAGGCCGACGGCGAAGCGGCCCACCGCGTGGCGGCACACCATGAGGTGGTGCATCGCGATGTGGCCCGACACCTCCATGCCATGCCGGGCGGACGCGCCGGTCTGGAAGACGCCGTCGATATGCTCGAACGCACGCGCCTCCTCGACGATGCCGGGCGGTTCGAACGGGCGTGGCACGCGCTTCGCGAACGGGCGGCTGAGAGCGTCGTCCCGGAGATTTGCGCGCCGGGCTATCGGCAGGTAGCGGCGCTTGGCGAAAGGCTCGCGGTCGCCGAGGGACTCGATGCGCAGGCGCAGCGCGGGGTGGCGGAATGGCGGGAGGTCGATACGGCGCAGACGGCGCTGGCGGACGAGGTGCGCGCCCTGCCCGGCCGTATCGCGGCGTGGCAGGCGGCGGACCTGCCGCAGGACGAGCCCGGCGGGCTCGATCCGGACCATCCCGCGCGGCAGTCCTGGCGCGAGGAAGGGGTCAAGCTGGAGGCCATGGCCGGGGACATGCTGCGCCCGGAAGATGTCCATGCGCCCTACCTGGACGCCGAGCCGGGCGGGCGCGAAGCTGTCCGGGAGGCGGCGGAGGAAATCAGCGATGCGCTAAGGAAAGACAGCTACCGGGCATTCGGGTGGCTGACGAAGGAGGTAAACCGGCAGGAGCGCGAGACCGGGACCGAGGCGTTCCACGTGCCGCGCTACGGAGAGCTGATGGCACGGGCCGAGGCGCTCTCCGCGCAGGCGGCGCTGCCGGCGCGCACGCAGGAGGTTGTCGCCTCATGGCTCGACTATCACGCCCGGTGCGAACCGGTCTGCCGGCAGATCCGGGAATGGCCCGCACGGCTTGACGCGCTGACGGCGGACTGCCCCGAGCGTCCCGCGACGCTCGTCGCCCTGACCGGCTGGCGGCGGCAGGCGGAGCCCCTGCTCGCCGAGGCCCGCGCGATGCTGGCGAACGACGCCCCTCATGCGCCCCATCTCGCCGCCTTACCGGCCGAGCGCAAGGCGCTGGCCGAGGGAACGGACCGCCTCGACAGCGCGCTGATCGAGGTCGAGGCACGGGAGACGGACGTGCTGTCTTCGGTCGTGCAGCAGTGGGCGGAGAAGACGGGCGGGATCGGCTTCGACAGCCGCGCCTATGCCGCGCTGATGGAGCGCGCCCGCTCGCTCGATGCCAGGCCGCATCTGCCGGAGAGGCTGCGCGACACGGTCGACGGCCTTCTCGCCAGGGACGAACGCTGGGCGCTCAACCGGGATCGGGTCCATGCGTTCCTCGAACGGGCCGCGGAGTTCGAGCGCGCGCGGAACGCTCTGACGCAGATGGACGTCACGACCAACTCGTTCGAGGAGCGTCGACAGGCCCGGCAGGACTGCGGGCAGAAGGAGAAGGAGGTTCTCGACGAGGCGGCGGCAATCAGGAAGGAAATGCCGCAACACGAACTCGCCGCCCATCTGGGCGCCGCCGGCGCAGGCCCGGATGTAGTTCGGGAGCGGGAAGAGGAGATCCGCAACAGGGTCGCGCAGGAACAGGAAAAGCAGGCCGCCCTGCGAATGAGCCGGGACCGGGGAAGGTTAAGGGTTGGGCAGGCTCTCTCTCGAGAGCCTGCCCAACCCTTTTGAACGAAGCCGCGGGCCACGAGAGGCGAAGTTGAGCTATGTGGAAAGTGCGCTGATGTCAGCGTCAGGCGGCATCCACCGGCAGCAGAGTTGCGCATAAAATCGACGCTCGCGCCGGTCTTTCGGCAGGCATGCGGGCGCACGCTGCGAGGACTGAGCGGGGTGTGAGCCGAGGGCTGTCAGCCCGGCTCAAGCGGAGACAGGTTCGGTCGTGCGTCGGCGCTTTGGCGCCGTTGCGCGGGGCCGAAGCGAGCGGGCGTCTCACGGTTTCCCCCTGTGGGTCGGCGGCAGCGCCGGCGGGCCGCGCGTCGAGCGGGGCTCATGGCGGCGGCGGATTTCGCGGACGAGGCGCATGACGCCGCCGCAGTGGGGGCAGGCCACGGGCGCGGTGCCGATCTCGGGCTCTTCGTCGGGCTCGGCCCGAGCGCCGTCCACGCTTCCCTCGGGGGCGGCGCAGCCGAGGGCGCCGAGAGCCTGGCGTGCTCTCTCCAGCGTGCTGGCGCGGCAGCCGTTGGCGAGGATGCCGAAGTAGCGAATGCGGTGCATGCCGTCCGGCAGGACGTGCCTCAGGAAGCGGCGGATGAACTCGTCGGCGCTCACGGTGGCGATGCCGTAGCGCGGCTTTCTCTGCCCCGGCGCCTTGGGCTTTCGGTGGCGGAAGGAGACCGTCTCGCCGTCGAAGGAGACGATGCGGCTGTCGGAGATGGCGATCCTGTGCGTGTAGTGCGAGAGGTACCGGAAGACCTGCTCAGGCCCGCGGAAGGGCCGCTTGGCGTAGACCACCCAGTCCCTGGCCCGGGCGGCGGCAAGCGTGGCGTGGAACTCGCCGGGATTGGCGAGGTGGGCGAGGGTGCCGTGGAACTCCAGGTCCCCCCGGCCGTGGGCGCGGGCGAGCTCCTCGAGGAAGAGGCGGCGGAACAGGCTGCCGAGGACCTTGACGGGGGCGAGGAAGGTGGTGCTCCCCGTCTTCCACTCGCCACTGTCTACGTCGAAGCCCGCGTTGGGCACGACCACGTGCAGGTGCGGGTGGAAGCGGAGCTTCTGATCCCAGGTATGGAGGACCGCGGTGCCGCCGATGCGCATGCCGCCGTGGCGGGGATCGGCGGCGATGGTGCGCAGGGTCTCGGCGACGGCCCGGAAGAGGATGTCGAACACCACCCTGCGGTTGCAGAAGGCAATGGCGGCAACCTCCTTGGGCAGGGTGAAGACCACATGGAAGTAGGGCACCGGCAGGATGTCCCCGGCGCGCTCCTCGCTCCAGAGGTTGGCGGCGAGACCCTGGCAGGTGGGGCAGTGGCGGTTGCGGCAGGAGTTCTTATGAGCTCTCTCCGCAAGGCCCGGCTTCATCTACGTCAATGGCATTCGCAATCTCTCCACTCGAATCCGCGGCCGATGTCCAGGCAGAACGTCGTTTCCACGCAGCGATCCGCCACGCTGCTCAGCTCTTATCCGGTTCGGAACTCCGGCGCTTGCCGGCTCTTATGAGCTCTCTCCGCAAGGCCCGGCTTCATCTACGTCAATGGCATTCGCAATCTCTCCACTCGAATCCGCGGCCGATGTCCAGGCAGAACGTCGTTTCCACGCAGCGATCCGCCACGCTGCTCAGCTCTTATCCGGTTCGGAACTCCGGCGCTTGCCGGCTCCGTGACCCCAATACCGCATCCAAGCGGTGGTGACGTTCCGGGAGGCGGGACCCATCTGTAGAACGGTGCCAAGCGGCGACCCAACTCTTGCCCGGTCACACGCCTTGCCCGGCATCCTCCGCGGCCGCGTCCGACCACGTCGGAACCTCCTGTATTTTCCCGTTCGTTCGGCCGGTGCCCTCAGGAGACGATGGCGCCCTCAGGCACCAGTCCTTGGGTGGCATAGCGCCACAGCGCGATCAGCAGCTTGCGCGCGACCCCCACGATCGCCCGCTTCCTCGCTCGCCGGTCCCTCCCGCCACCGGCATCCCTGGCGACGTAGGCGTGGAACCACTTCGTGATCGCGCTTTCCGGTTGCAGCTTCAGCCAGCGCCAAGCCATCTGGATCATGTGCTTCCTGACATGCGAGGGGCCGGCCTTGCTGATGCCAAGATCGTGGTCGACATCTCCGCTCGCCCACGGCACCGACGTCAACCCGGCCCAGCTGCCCAACTCCCGGCGATTGCGGAAGTCCCGATAGAACACCTCGCCAGCCAGCAGTGTGGCGTCATTGAGGCCGATGCCATGGATGCGCGTAAGCGCCGCGATCATCGCCGTCCCGTCACGATTGGTCGCGTCCTGGGCTTTCCGGCCAGCCTTCAGCAGGGCCCTCTTCTCGGCCTCGATCATCTCGATATGCTCCTCAACCAGGCGAAGCATCCCCACCGCCCTCTCAATCTCTGCCCGCGCACGCGGCGGCAACGGCGCCCCATAGCCCGTCCGCGCGGTCGCGAGGCGTTCGAGGAAGTCCGGCTTGCGCGGCGCCAGATCGAAGATGCCGTGCAACTGCAAGAGCCCTTTGATCCGGTTGTTGACGCGGGTACGCTCGCTGATCAGCGTGTCCCTCTCGCGCAGCAGGCGCTTGGCATCCTCCTGGTCCACATCGGGCACGCGCACCCAGGACATGGCCTCCGAATCGCCTTGGTCCCATGCCTTCAGAGCCCGAACCATCCTCCTCGCGTCGATACGGTCGGTCTTTTTCTTCTTGGCGCGCCGGTTCACCCGCAGGCTCGCCGGATCGTTCATGAAGATATCGATCTCCGCGTCACGGCGCTCGATATCGCGGGCAAGCCAGAACCCCTCGTAGCCCGCCTCGTAGGTCAGCATCACCCGAGGACGGGCGCCGAGCTCCCTCGCCACCCGTTCCCGCACCGACCCGACGAGATCCAACAGTCCCGCCGTGTCGGCAGCAGCCAGTGTGTGGATGCTGATGCTGCCACCCGAGGCATCCGGGCAATGCACGCCAACGATCCACGATTTGAGGCTGATCTCCACCGCGACATAAATCGTGCTACTACTTGCGCCTGTCAGCGCGGTCGTGTCTGGACCATCCGACATCCGTCCACTCCGTTGTTGACGATTCCGCTCGGAGAGAAGGTGCTGGCCTTCTCTCCGAGCTTGTCTAACCGCCAGAATCGATTCGGTGCCACCGTGCTCATGGTATCTGAAGAGCGGATGCTCGCGCCCGCAGCCCTCGCAGGCGTACATGTGGCCGCCGAGCACGGCGGTGCGGCACGCCTCGATGGCGCCCATGACCTTGAGCCGGGCGGCGTCGATGCGCCCTTTGTGGCGCTCACGGAAAGCGGCGCCGGCGCGGCGGAAGATCTCCGCCACGCCCGCGCGTTCGGCCTCCACGCGCCGTCAGTTGCGCAACGCTGCGAAGCCTGAGATCGGGTGGTCGAGGCCCTCGAACATCTTGCCGGTGACGCGGGCGTAGTGACGGGTCGTGTTCGCGCTTCGATGGCCGAGCATGTCCCGGATCACCTCGATATCGCCGCCGCGCTCGAGGAGATGGGTCGCCGCCGAATGGCGCAGGCAATGGAAGGTGTAGCTGCGGTCGAGCTCGGCAATGTCGCGCGCCCTCCTGAAGGCGGCCTGCAAGGTCTCCGTTGCGATGGGCCTGTCGAGCGAGACGCCGTAGAAGAGCCAGTTCGTCGGACGCGGCCAGATGTTCCTGTAGTAGACGCGCAAGTAGTGGATGACGATGTCCGGCAACGGTGCCATTCTCTCGGTGCCGCCTTTGCCGGAGGGGATGTGCAGCAGCTTCTTCTCCGACAGGATGTCGCCGACCTTGATGGCCAAGGTCTCGGAGATGCGGAGCCCGCCGCCATAGCCGGTGACAATGGCAGCACGGTGGCGGAGGTCGGGTGTCGCAAGGATGAGGTGCTCGACCTCCTGCTCCGACATGTAGCGCGGCAGCTTGCCGGGCTTCTTGCGGGAGCGCAGGCCGGCGACATGGTCAGGCCAGCCGAGTGTGTCGATGTAGAGGAAGTTCAGCGCGGCGAAGGAGACGTTGGTCGTGCCCGGACTGAGCCCCTTGTCGATCCGCCCCAGGTACCACTGGCGCACCTGCTCGGCGTCGAGCTCGTCCGGCGAGGCGTCGTAGTACCTGGCCAGGTTCTTGATCTCGCAGATGTAGGCCTTGGACGTGCTCGCGGCCAGATTGGCGATGCGGAGCTGCTCCTCCATGCGCTGGCGAAGAGGGGTGACGGTGTTCGTGTCGCACGCGGTCCCGGTCATTATCGATCTCCCTGGATCGCGACGGCGCGCCGCCGGACCGATCCGGCGACGGTCCGTCGCAGGGGTCGATGCTAACCACTGGTGATCGGGAGGCTGCTGGGGATCCGCCACCCGACGGGCGGAGCGCCACTGACGCAACCGGGAAGCGAACGCACAGAACAAACGGCACCCGCGACGCCTCGGAAATGAATGAACTCTACGCCGCTAACTCCGCGTAGCGGCTTCGTTCAATGTCGATGTAGGCGCAGGGCCTTCGCTTGGCGCGGGCCGCATGGCGGCGGCTCCCGGTGTTCCGGCCATCAAGCCAGCCCCCGGTCCTGGCCTTGGCACATCAAAGGGGGGAAGGCTATCGTTGGTCATGGCGGGCGTGGCACTTTCGTTGTGCGGAGAGGAAGACGCTCGAACAACGAATTCCTACCTGATAGCAACGGCTTACGCTACGTCCGCCACCCCAAAATCAAACCAGACACAAATAATTCGGGCTAATGAGAACATCACCGCTGAAACCACGAAAGGAGAAACTTCCAATGAAAACCTTCCGCAATATTGCTTTCGGAATGCTGACAACCGCCATGGTTGCGAGTTCGACTTATGCAGTCGCTGACGGTAAATTCGTCACTGTTGACACCGTTCGTTCTCACGGCGGAAATTCGATATTCTCCACACTTACCGCAACAGAAATGAGTTCAATCCAAGATGGGGAGCGCCGAGCTAACTGGCGCAGGGGAGTCGGTGAGAGTCCGACGGGAAGGAAAGGCTAACCACTACTTCCACCGCGAGCCGTGCGGCGGCATCCGTGAGGGTGCGGTCGAAGCGTCGGTAGCGGCGCGTGTGGCCGGGATGATTGAGCATCGAAAATGTTATGGTCCGGAGTGCCGAGGTTTTCTCATCGGCCGAAGGCGACACCTGCAGGACCGCTCTGGTGAGGCACTGCGGGGCTCCGCGTTGTCTGAGGAATCCATGGACGCACGTACACCCCTGTGCCGGGACTCGGGAGGGCTTCGACTTGCCCCGGTGGTCGTACCGGGGCCGCGGAAGAAAGGAGGATATCCGAATCGAAGATGTACGAGTCGAAGCAATCTGATTCGGCCATAGTAGCGATGAAGTCGGCGAACAAGGGGCCGCGAGGTCCGGCGGAGCCGATGAAGCGAAGGGCCGGAACCGAGAGGAATCCGCGACGCGAAAGCACGCGCCGGACGCAGAGCCGGGAAAGCGTGTCCCAGGCCGCCGAGCGGATACGGCAAACTGCAACGAGGAAGCCGCGGGAGAAGCTGACGGCGCTCTTGCATCATGTCACGCCGGACGCGCTGCGCTGGGCCTTCCACGCGCTGAAGCGGGACGCCGCAGCGGGGGTAGACGGCATGACATGGGCTCAGTACGCGGAGGGGCTGGAAGAGCGGCTGCTCGACCTTCACCGTCGCGTACAGACCGGAGCGTATCGGGCGCCGCCGGTCCGGCGGGTAGAGATACCCAAGCCAGACGGCGGGACACGACCGCTCGGCGTCGCCGCGCTAGAGGACAAGATCGTCCAGAAGGCGGTGACGGAGATTATCCTGACGCCAATTTACGAGCCGGCCTTCCTCGGGTTCAGCTATGGGTTCCGTCCGGGGCGTGGGGCGCACGACGCGCTCGATGCTCTGGCGTACGGGATCGACCGACGCCGGGTCAACTGGATCGTTGACGCCGACATCCGTGGGTTCTTCGATAACCTGGACAGGAACTGGACGCTCCGGTTCTTGGGCCATCGCATCGGGGATCGGCGGGCACTCCGGCTGATCGCCAAGTGGCTCAACGCGGGCGTCATCGAAGAGGGCGCATGGTCAGACACGCTGGTGGGCACCCCGCAAGGGGCGGTGGCTTCGCCGATTCTCGCGAACGTCTACCTCCACTATGTGCTCGACCTGTGGTTCCAGAAATGGCGTTCGCGGACGGCCTGCGGCGACACGATCATCGTGCGTTACGCCGATGATTTTGTGGTCGGTTTCGAGCACAAGAGCGACGCGGAACGGTTCCTGCGCGACTTGAAGGCGAGGCTGGCTTTGTTCTCGCTCGACCTCCACCCGGACAAGACGCGGCTCATCGAGTTTGGCCAGCGGGCGATCGCACGCCGGCGGGCGCGAGGCGAGCGGCGTCCCGAAACGTTCGACTTCCTCGGGTTCACGCATTACTGCCGGACCACGAGGACCGGACGTCCCGGTCTGGGCCGGAAACCGATGCGAAGCCGGGTCAACCGAACCCTCAAGCGCATCAAGGCCGAACTGCGCCGAAGGATGCACCATGACCGGTACGAGGTTGCAAAATGGCTTGGGAGGGTCGTGGACGGATGGCTTCGATACTATGCCGTCCCAACCAGCTTGAACGAAGCCGCTACGCGGAGTTAGCGGCGTAGAGTTCATTCATTTCCGAGGCGTCGCGGGTGCCGTTTGCCCTGTGCGTTCGCTTCCCGGTTGCGTCAGTGGCGCTCCGCCCGTCGAGTGGCGGATCCCCAGCAGCCTCCCGATCACCAGTGGTTAGCATCGACCCCTGCGACGGACCGTCGCCGGATCGGTCCGGCGGCGCGCCGTCGCGATCCAGGGAGATCGATAATGACCGGGACCGCGTGCGACACGAACACCGTCACCCCTCTTCGCCAGCGCATGGAGGAGCAGCTCCGCATCGCCAATCTGGCCGCGAGCACGTCCAAGGCCTACATCTGCGAGATCAAGAACCTGGCCAGGTACTACGACGCCTCGCCGGACGAGCTCGACGCCGAGCAGGTGCGCCAGTGGTACCTGGGGCGGATCGACAAGGGGCTCAGTCCGGGCACGACCAACGTCTCCTTCGCCGCGCTGAACTTCCTCTACATCGACACACTCGGCTGGCCTGACCACGTCGCCGGCCTGCGCTCCCGCAAGAAGCCCGGCAAGCTGCCGCGCTACATGTCGGAGCAGGAGGTCGAGCACCTCATCCTTGCGACGCCCGACCTCCGCCACCGTGCTGCCATTGTCACCGGCTATGGCGGCGGGCTCCGCATCTCCGAGACCTTGGCCATCAAGGTCGGCGACATCCTGTCGGAGAAGAAGCTGCTACACATCCCCTCCGGCAAAGGCGGCACCGAGAGAATGGCACCGTTGCCGGACAGCGTCATCCACTACTTGCGCGCCTACTACAGGAACATCTGGCCGCGTCCGACGAGCTGGCTCTTCTACGGCGTCTCGCTCGACAGGCCCATCGCAACGGAGACCTTGCAGGCCGCCTTCAGGAGGGCGCGCGACATTGCCGAGCTCGACCGCAGCTACACCTTCCATTGCCTGCGCCATTCGGCGGCGACCCATCTCCTCGAGCGCGGCGGCGATATCGAGGTGATCCGGGACATGCTCGGCCATCGAAGCGCGAACACGACCCGTCACTACGCCCGCGTCACCGGCAAGATGTTCGAGGGCCTCGACCACCCGATCTCAGGCTTCGCAGCGTTGCGCAACTGACGGCGCGTGGAGGCCGAACGCGCGGGCGTGGCGGAGATCCTCCGCCGCGCCGGCGCCGCTTTCCGTGAGCGCCACAAAGGGCGCATCGACGCCGCCCGGCTCAAGGTCATGGGCGCCATCGAGGCGTGCCGCACCGCCGTGCTCGGCGGCCACATGTACGCCTGCGAGGGCTGCGGGCGCGAGCATCCGCTCTTCAACTCCTGCCGCAACCGCCACTGCCCCACCTGCCAGGGTCTCGCCGCCAACCTCTGGAGCGAGGAGCGCGCCGGGGACATCCTGCCGGTGCCCTACTTCCATGTGGTCTTCACCCTGCCCAAGGAGGTTGCCGCCATTGCCTTCTGCAACCGCAGGGTGGTGTTCGACATCCTCTTCCGGGCCGTCGCCGAGACCCTGCGCACCATCGCCGCCGATCCCCGCCACGGCGGCATGCGCATCGGCGGCACCGCGGTCCTCCATACCTGGGATCAGAAGCTCCGCTTCCACCCGCACCTGCACGTGGTCGTGCCCAACGCGGGCTTCGACGTAGACAGCGGCGAGTGGAAGACGGGGAGCACCACCTTCCTCGCCCCCGTCAAGGTCCTCGGCAGCCTGTTCCGCCGCCTCTTCCTCAAGGAGCTCGCCCGCGCCCACGGCCGGGGGGACCTGGAGTTCCACGGCACCCTCGCCCACCTCGCCAATCCCGGCGAGTTCCACGCCACGCTTGCCGCCGCCCGGGCCAGGGACTGGGTGGTCTACGCCAAGCGGCCCTTCCGCGGGCCTGAGCAGGTCTTCCGGTACCTCTCGCACTACACGCACAGGATCGCCATCTCCGACAGCCGCATCGTCTCCTTCGACGGCGAGACGGTCTCCTTCCGCCACCGCAAGCCCAAGGCGCCGGGGCAGAGAAAGCCGCGCTACGGCATCGCCACCGTGAGCGCAGACGAGTTCATCCGCCGCTTCCTGATGCACGTCCTGCCGGACGGCATGCACCGCATCCGCTACTTCGGCATTCTCGCCAACGGCTGCCGCGCCAGCACGCTGGAGAGAGCACGCCAGACTCTCGGCGCCCTCGGCTGCGCCGTCCCCGAGGAAAGCGTGGGCGGCGCTCGGGCCGAGCCCGACGAAGAGACCGTGATCGACACCGCGCCCGTGGCCTGCCCCCACTGCGGCGGCGTCATGCGCCTCGTCCGCGAAATCCGCCGCCGCCATGAGCCCCGCTCGACGCGCGGTCCGCCGGCCGTGCCGCCGACCCACAGGGGGAAACCGTGAGACGCCCGCTCGCTTCGGCCCCGCGCAACGGCGCCAAAGCGCCGACGCACGACCGAACCTGTCTCCGCTTGGGCCGGGCTGACAGCCCTCGGCTCACACCCCGCTCAGTCCTCGCAGCGTGCGCCCGCATGCCTGCCGAAAGGCCGGCGCGAGCGTCGATCTCATGCGCAACTCTGCTGCCGGTGGATGCCGCCTGACGCTGACATCAGCGCACTTTCCACATAGCTCAACTGTAAGCGGTATCGAGGCCCCATACTTCCAACGCATCTGATTTCGCGGCTGACTCTTGGCCTTGGCAAGGAGCCTTGGAGGAGGCATCGCGATGAAGGATTTGGATTTTCTGCGTGGCCACGAGTTCGGCGGTCACTCGGTCGAGGCGCGAGCGCCTGAAGAGGCCGCCCCATCTGCCGCAGCCCCATCTACGGCAACTGTTCCGGCTGATCACACTCGGCGGTCATGGTCCGCCGAGGAGAAGGCACGGATCGTCGCGGAGAGCGACAGGCCGGGAGTTGTGCAGAAGGAGGTCGCGGCTCGCCACGGCATCAGCGCACAAACTCTTCGTCAGTGGCGCAGTCGGTCAGCGGCTTCCGGGAAGCGGCGTGGCCGGCCTTGGCCGGCTGATGTGAAGGCGCGGATTGTTGCGGAGAGCGAGCGCCCGGATGCATCGATATCGGCAGTTGCCCGCCGTCACGGCATCAGCGAGAAGACGCTGCGCACCTGGCGTCGCCAGGCGGCGAGTGACGCTGGTGGCGATCGGCAGGGAGCCGGGTCTTCGCCCCCCTATATTCCGGTTGTAGTTGACGGGTCTGCGTCCGAGCGGACGGTCGCGATTGAGGCGCTGGGCGTCGTCGTTCGCCTTCCGGTGGAGAGCGCGGTCGATCGGATCGTGGCTGTGGCCTCGGGCCTGGGTCGTGCGTCGTCATGATCGCGGTGCCCTCGCTTCGCATCGTGTTGGCGACGCGTCCGGTTGATTTTCGTCGCGGCCACGACGCGCTTGCGGCGACGGCGGCGAGGGAGCTGGACCTCGATATCTATTCCGGGGTGATCGTGATCTTCCGCTCGCGCCGCGGGGACAGGCTCAAGCTTCTCACCTGGGACGGGACCGGTCTGGTGATGACCTACAAGCGTCTGGAGCAAGGCCGCTTCGCCTGGCCCCGGATCGAGGACGGTGTGATTCGCCTTACGAAGGGCCAGTTCGAGGCTCTCTTCGAGGGCCTCGACTGGCGCCGGGTGAAGGCCCGCCCGGTTCGCCGCCCGCTGGCGGCGGAGTGAGGCGAGACGCAGGCGGGTCCGCAGATTTTTGTCGAGGTCCCGCCTGCACTTTTCCCTGGTCACGCATTGGCGAATCGGATTAAGGGATCGGCCATGCCGAAGGTCACGCCCTCACCCCTCAGCAGCGCCGGTTCGCCGTCGCCTGCGGTGGTTTCGGCGGCGCTGGCGACCCTGCAGGCGGAGCTTGCCGAGGAGCGCGCGGCGCGCCGTGCGACCGAAGCAGCCCTATGCGAAGCGGAGCAGGCACGCGGCGCGGCGGAGGCGGCGAGGCAGACGGCGGAAGCGCGGGCGGCACGGCTGGAGGCCGAGAACGCGCACAGCGCGGAGCAGATCAGCCGGCTTGAGCATCTCAACAAGGAGCTCAGGAAGGCGCTGTTCGGTCCGCGCTCCGAGAAGCTCAACGAGGACGAGCGCCAGCTTACGTTCGAGGAGTTTTGGGCGGCGATCGCTGAAGCCGGCGGTCGGCCCGAGGCAGATGACCAGGAGCAGGACGAGGGGGCTGGCGGCAAGCGCCGGCGGCGCTCTTCCCGGGGGTCGCGCAGCGGGGTGCGCTTCGGGCCCCAGGTCGACCGGCGCGAGGAGGTGATCGAGCCGGACACGATCATGTGCCCCTGCGGCTGCGGCGAGATGACGAAGATCGGCGAGGACCGCAGCGAGCGGCTGGACTATGAGCCGGCGAAGTTCACCGTCATCGAGACCGTGCGCCCCCGCTACGCCTGCAACAAGTGCAAGGGCGGCGGGGTGGTGCAGGCGTCGGCGCCCGCCTCTCTGGTGGAGGGCGGCCTTCCCACCGAGGCTCTTCTGGCGCAGGTGCTGATCGCGAAGTACGGCGATCATTGCCCGCTCTACCGTCAGTCGCAGATTTACGAGCGCTCGGGGATCGAGGTTCACCGTGCGACGCTGGCGACGTGGGTGGGGCAGGCGTCGTTTCACCTGCGCCCCGTGGTCGCTTGCCTGAAGGATGAGCTGAAGAAGTCGGATCACCTGGGTCTGGACGAGACCACGATCCGCGTTCTCGACCCGGGCCGGGGCAAGACGAAGACGGGCTACATGTGGACCCTTGTGCGCGACGAGCGCCACTGGAGCGGCGCCGACCCGCCGGGCGTTGTCTATCGCTATGAGCCCGGTCGCGGCGGCAAGTATGGCGCCAGGCTCTTGAAGGGCTTTTCGGGGACGGTGCAGCTCGACGCCTACTCGGGCCACAACATCCTGGCGCGGCCGGACCGGCCCGGCGGCCCCGTGACGCGGGCTCTGTGCTGGGCGCACGTCAGGCGCAAGCTGAAAGAGGTGTACGACTCGAGCGCCTCGCCGATCGCGCTGGCTGGCCTGAAGCGGATCGCGACGCTCTATGCGATCGAGGAGAAGATCCGGGGCGAGCCGCCGGCGACGCGTCAGGCGATCCGCTGGGAGGAGTCGGCGCCGATCGTGAACGCCTTCGGTGTCTGGCTCGACGAACAGCGCTCGCGGGTCTCACCGCGCTCGCGTCTCGGCGAGAAGCTCACCTATATCGCCAACCAGTGGGACGGGCTGCTGGAGTTCCTGCACGACGGCCGCGTCGAGATCGACTCGAACCTGGTGGAAAACCGAATCCGCCCGCTGAAGCTCACCGCCAAGAATGCGCTCTTCGCCGGCAACGACGAGGGTGCGCAAGCCTGGGCCCGCATCGCATCGCTGATCGAGACCTGCAAGATGAACGGCGTCGAGCCTTACGCCTGGATGCGGAGCACGCTCGAGAAGATCGCCAAGGGTCACCCGCAGTCCAAAATCCAGGAACTGCTGCCGTGGAACTTCGAGCCCGAGACAAATTGACTCGCGCGCTCACGGCGCTCCTCAACAAGTCCCCCTCGTAGTCAACCCAGATTCCGGCATGGGGTCTGCGTAACGCTTACGCTCAACTTCGCCTCTCGTGGCCCGCGCCTCCGTTCAAAAGGGTTGGGCAGGCTCTCGAGAGAGAGCCTGCCCAACCCTTAACCTTCCCGTACCTCAAGCAGTTCACGTTCCGGCTCGTGCGGCTATGGCGTCGCGTGCTGCGGCGCCGATCCCAAAAGGACCGCTTCACGCTGGCCAAGGTCGGCGCCCTGGCGCGGGCCTTTTGGCCGCCACTGAGCATCCGCCACCCTTGGCCAAACCAGCGATTTGCCGTCAACCACTCAAGGTAGGAGCCTCGTGCCCTAACGGGCCTGCGGGGATCTGTGCGGGGGGCGCTGGGTAACCGGCGTTCCTACCGCAAAAACATCACTTTCGACGGAATGCTCCATATAACGAACCAACAGAGAACTGTTCCCCTTACCGCGAAATTAGTGATTGTGGGAGAAGGTGAGGCCCCAGAGATTTCCACCATCTCGTAGCAAAGGACGTTTACACGATTTACAGTTGCGATACTTCTGTATACTCTCAAACCGAAATAGATCTCCAGGAATTGAAAATTAGTAGTAGTCTCGAATGTAAGGCAGAGTGATCCTCCACCATGAGATTGGTCCAGCCTTAGGTTATGGAAAGAGGAGGATCGACGATGGCAAGAAAGTCTCACAAGCCTGAGGTGTTGTTCGGCGCACTTTCGCGCCGCACAACACCCAGCTCTGGGCCGTGCAGCACCCCTTCGTCTTCGAGGCCGCGGCGGATGGCGGCGTTGATCTCGGACCCCGGCGAGCCCATTGTCCACAGCTAACGGGGATGCGAGAACTCCTGCCCCCGATTGGAGTGCAACCTCCGCAGTAGATAAAATCAGGAGAACACAATGAAGTGGCCCATGCTTGCGTTGACCTTGATCGTTGTTGGCGCATGTTCAGTCAATCAAGACTTGGAGCGTAAGAGGGGCAAATCCTGGGATGAAGCGGCGTGATAGTCGCCCTTGAGGGCCGGTTTGGGCAGGATCTCAGATGGCCTGCGGGGCGAGCACTGGGCCAGCGGTCGGTCGCTGGCGCGCGAGGTCCGGGAGCCAGGGGACACTTTCGGCACCTGGGATGCCCAGGCGGTCACCGAGGTAGTTCCAGAATGAGATACCATGGCGGGCACAGGTCTTCATGTGGGTGAGGAAGGCGTCGCGGCAGGCACGGCCTCGATCCGAGCGGGTTCCGCCCGAGACCTTGCGGCGGACGACACAGACGCGAAGGTCGCCCTCGCGCTGATTGTTGTGGGCAGGCACGTCGGGGCGGTCGAGCACGGCGAGCAGCTTGTCGCGGTTTGCGAGGGTGCGCCCGATCTGCTCGTCGAGCAGGCGGTAGCCGGTGCCGGCCCGGAAGGTGCGCGCGAAGCTGCGCTCGACGACGGCGCGTCTGCGGGGGCTTGGCTGGCGGCAATAGGCGCCGAGCAGCCGGTAGGTCCGCCAGATGCCGCCGCGCACCTCATCGACGGCCGCACGGCTCGCGTCGCTCCAGACCGGCAACGTGCGGTAGAGCCGTTCGGCATGGATCCAGCACAGGAACTGGTGCAGGCCGAGGTCGAACTGGCCGGCGTCGTCGCTCAGGATGGCGCTGTCCTCGCGCAGCAGGCCATGGGCGAACAGACAGCCGAGCCGGGCGCCCTCGGTGGCGAGGAGCCGGGCCCTGGGGGCGTCGATCCCGAGCCCGTCGAGGAACGCCATCCACAGGTCAGGCCCGTCAAACCGACCACCGGCATGCCCCCTCAACGCGTCAAGCGCCCGACGCGGCATGCCGTGGCTCTCCATGTACCGGAACGCTTCATCGTTCAGCACGTACTCGCCGAGGGCGCCGCACATCGTGTCGAGGAAGCTCAGCCGGCTCTTCGACCCCGTCGTTCCGAACCAGCCGAAGCAATCGTTGCCGATCGAGATGCAATAGCCGTTGCGGCCTTGATGGCGCGCGCCGGTGTCGTCGACCGAGATCCAGGCCGCCCCTTCAAGACCCGCCTTCAGGATCTCCGCCGCCTCGCCGACGAACGGCTCCCTGTTCCCGGTCAGCATGCGCCGCACCTGGCGCTCCGAGATGTCGAGGCCGATCGCATCGAGCAGGGCAGTGATGCGCGGGATCGTGCTCTGGCCCTGGTGATAGAGCATCAGCACAAAGCGATGCAGCTCCAGGTTGAAGCCGCCGATCACGCCGTCCGGCAGCTCAGCGACGACGATGCGCCCGTCCGGCGTCACCACGCGCTCGCGCTGAAAGACGACGTTGCAGACGTCGAGTTCCAGCAGTTGGGCGTGATAGTCCTGGTAATCCTTGTGAACCGAGCCCTCGGGCGCGTCCGGCACGGACAGCACCACCCGCTTCGCCTCTTCGCGGCCCCGCTTGCGGCCTCGCCGCTTCTTCGAGGCGCCCGAAGAGCGCCGGCCTCCCTCCAGGCCCTTGCCGCCCGAGCCCTTGCCGTCTCCGTCGCCCGCGCCCGGTTTGATATCCGGCTTGCCGGGCAGTCTCTTGAGTTGGCGGATCTCGGCCTTGAGCATCTCGATTGTCTCGGTGTGCACGGCGACCGTCTCCTTGAGACGCTCGTTCTCGGCACGCAACTCAAGGATCGTTTCCGCTTGCGCGGCGATCGTCGCCCGCAGAGCCGCGATCAACTGAGCCTGGGTTTGAAGCGAATCGACCATGGACCCTCCGCGCGCACGCTGTCCATAAAGCGCGCGAAGTCCAGCGAAAAATGCTCGCTCAACCCCCTGATCCGGATCGGTAACGCGGTCGCGTCACATGGCCGGGCCCATGGTCGCTGCACCCGGAACTGGAATTGCGATGGCCAGGAAACGCTGAATGTGACCCGATGCCCATCACCAAGGACTACCGTCAGCGCCAGGCGTAACGGGTACCCCCAAGCGCCATCACACCAGCGTCTACATGAGACGGCGCATCAATCCGTCCTTCGCGGTAGGGACGCTGGTTACCCAGCGCCCCCCGCGCAGATCCGGACGTGCCCGCTAAGGCATCCGGCTCCTGCCTCCGGTCAGACGTCCGGCGCACTCTCGTCGCTCTTGCGACGTCTCGCACGGCGGCGTGTTCGGAGACCCTCCTGTGACATGCTTACCCGGTTCTGTGCCCGGCACATGCTTCAGGTCCCCGATCTCCCGTTGGCCCCGGTCCTTTCCTCCACGAAGTCCGCCAAGGTTGTCACGCCCCTTTGTTCCCCCGTTTCAACGGTACTACGACCGAGTCAGATTCCTCCCCATCGTACATCGACGGCTATGGGCATCCACCCTTCCCGTCACGACCCGCACTCTGAGGCACGGGTGATGAAGAGGCCTCCCAGGTCCCCTGTGTGGACGTACGCGCGTGCCTGGGGTCTTGGACACCGCGGAGCCCTGCCGGCCCTCACGAAAGCGGGCGGCCGGTGTTGCCTTCGACCTTCTGGATGGCCTCGGCACTCCGAATGACGGCATTTTCGGTGCTCAATGTCCTGCCCACGCGCACCTCTACCGACGCTTCGCCTGCCTCCTCGCGAAGGCCGACGCACGGCTCAAGGCAAGGGTGGTTCGTTAGTCCTTCCCTTCACCGGACTTTCACCGGCTATCCACGACAGAGTTAGCCTGGCGCTCTTCGCGGTAGGGACGCTGGTTACCCAGCGCCCCCCGCGCAGATCCGGACGTGCCCGCTAAGGCATCCGGCTCCTGCCTCCGGTCAGACGTCCGGCGCACTCTCGTCGCTCTTGCGACGTCTCGCACGGCGGCGTGTTCGGAGACCCTCCTGTGACATGCTTACCCGGTTCTGTGCCCGGCACATGCTTCAGGTCCCCGATCTCCCGTTGGCCCCGGTCCTTTCCTCCACGAAGTCCGCCAAGGTTGTCACGCCCCTTTGTTCCCCCGTTTCAACGGTACTACGACCGAGTCAGATTCCTCCCCATCGTACATCGACGGCTATGGGCATCCACCCTTCCCGTCACGACCCGCACTCTGAGGCACGGGTGATGAAGAGGCCTCCCAGGTCCCCTGTGTGGACGTACGCGCGTGCCTGGGGTCTTGGACACCGCGGAGCCCTGCCGGCCCTCACGAAAGCGGGCGGCCGGTGTTGCCTTCGACCTTCTGGATGGCCTCGGCACTCCGAATGACGGCATTTTCGGTGCTCAATGTCCTGCCCACGCGCACCTCTACCGACGCTTCGCCTGCCTCCTCGCGAAGGCCGACGCACGGCTCAAGGCAAGGGTGGTTCGTTAGTCCTTCCCTTCACCGGACTTTCACCGGCTATCCACGACAGAGTTAGCCTGGCGCTCCCAGAATTTGCCCCACTTACCGTTAAAGTCCCTGATCACCTGTTCCAGTGCTTCGATTAGTGCACGAGAGTTGTTTTCCGCCATTCTTTCAGCGAACTGCTTAAACTGCTCGATCAGTTGGAGATTGCCGTCTTCAACAGCTATCCGCAGCTTTTGTGTCTGCGTTACCAGGCTGCTATCAGTATCGTCTGAAATTGCGCTTCTGACCTGGGTTAGAGCCTCGGCTTGGTTTCTAGAAGCTTGGGTAATCGAGTTGTTGATTTCTCGTAGCGTCTGATGAATGGCTTCTGGCGTTGTCTCTGTAGCGCCTTCGGAACGAGTTGGAACAAAAGATCGGATGGCTCGGAGGAGCACCGCCGCACCTAACCCCACGATACTGGTGGAGAACGCGATCTTGAGGCCCGCCAAGAGTTCCGGCACGCTGGCATCAATTTCGGCGACATCGAATTGCAGAAGGCCTAGAAAGATGCCCGTAAATGTTCCTAGGACGCCGAGCGTTGTGCAGAGTGTGGTGCCGTGTTGAGAGAAGGCGGCTAACGCGCCAAGGGAGCGCAAGCCGAGTAGACTCAGGGCAAGGATGACGACAATGGCGATAGAGAATGCCCGGGCGACATCGTTATCCCAGATGTCTGCAAGCAGTTGCCACGATTCCATTGGTTCCGGGGCTCCAGCGGTTCCTGTGTCATAATATCGGGGGGCGGGTCGAAAGCGAACTCCCACTTCTGTGATTTAACACTCAATGGCGGTTTAGCGGACGGCCGCGGCACATTGAGCTGCTGCTTGCCGGGCGCTCGCGCATGTGGCCGGAGAGGCGGTGCTCGATGAAGCGCGAGAGCAGGATGAAGAAGTAGCTCACCGCCCAGGTGCACTCCAGGTTCGCCGCCGCGCAGAGCGCGTTGCCGATTTCGAGGTCGAAGCCCTGGAGGTCGCCGTTCTCGTCGATCCAATTGAAGGGCGGGTAGGCGCCCTCAGTACCGAGCGTGACCTTCTTCATATCGGCCGCTGCGGTGCCGGCCGCGAGCCCAGCACTTGCAGCATCCGCTCAGGAGTTTGCAAGTGGATCGGGTGTGAGGCAATCAGCCATCCAATGCTCGCGAGATAGCTGCACCGATACGTTCCGATGCCGCTTCGGTCTCGCGGTCGCCGACATGGGCATAGCGCAGCGTCATGCTTGGTCGCCTGTGGCCGAGCAGGCGTGAGACGACGGGCAACGGGACGCCTTGCAGCACGGCGTGGCTGGCGTACGTGTGTCTGAGGTCATGCAGGCGCACATCCTCGATCCCGGCCTCCTTGCGCACCGAACGCCAGAGCGCCAGGTTGTGCGAACGCGGTCGTCCGGGATTTTTCGGGGAAGGAAAGACGTAAGCGCAAGCGGATCGCGGCTGCCGCTTCAGGATCGCGCGGGCCGGCGCATTCAGAAAGACCCGCCTGGGCCCGCTCTTGGCATCGCCGAGATTGAGCGTGTCCTCTTCCACATCTTGCCAGCGCAGCGTCAGGATCTCGCTCCGGCGGCAGCCGGTCAGCAAGAGAAGGCGGATGATATCCGCCTGTTGCGCGCACAATGGCCGTGCTACGGCGTGGCGGTCGAGCGCACGATGAAGACGGCGGACCTCCTCGCGAGACAGGAAGCGGGTGAGCTTGGGGCGGGGGTTGCGCCTCACGCTCCGGGCCGGGTTCGTCCGCAGATGTCCGCAATCGATCGCGTGGTTCAGCAACTTGCCGAGCAGGTTCAACGCATGATTGGCTCCGCCCGGCGCGGTGCGGCTGAACTCGTCGAACCAGCGGGTCACGCAGGCGCGGGTGATCCGGTCCAGCGGCAGCGATCCAAAGGCCGGAAGCAGACGCGCGTTGATCATCCGGTTCGCCTCCTTCCGCGTCGACGGCTTGCCCCGGTTGAAGAAGACTCGCTCCGGCCCGGCGACGAACTCCGCGAACGTCGGGACCTCTCCGCGTTCCGGCTGGCCGTCAAGGGCTGCGGTCTCGACGGCGAGGCACTTGGCGCGCGCCTCCTCGACGCTCATCAACGCCGCAGACCCGAGGGTGATCCTGCGCGCGCCGCCTTTGCCCTTCCGCCAGTAGACGAAGCTGCGGTGCCCCGACGGACGTATGCGCACGCCGAGACCGGCATGCCGCGTGTCCCACACCGTGTATTCGCGGGCCTTCGGCGCCAGCTTCGCGATGTTGGCGTCGGTCAGACGCCGCCTTTTCACGGCCATGCCTAGCCCTTGAGGACGACGCCGACGGTATCGGCGGCTTCGTGCACCATGATGTCGGACATGTGTGTGTATTTCAGCGTCGTTGCTGGATCGCGGTGTCCGAGCAGCCGGCCGATGGTCAGCACCGTCTCGCCCTGTGCCAGCGCCATGCTGGCGTACGTGTGCCGGCAATCGTGAAGACGGACATCGCGCAGGTCCGCTTCGGCTCTGATGCGCTGCCAGGCCCGGTCGAGTGTGGCCACGGTCAGGCATCCGTCAGTTTGCGGCGAGGGGAAGACCCAGACCGGGCTGCGGGGTACGCTGTCGAGAACCTCGCGCGCGGCGGACGAGAGCCAGACCGAGCGCGGCCCGACTTTGCTGTCCGCCAGGAACAGGTTGCCCTCGCGGTAGTAGCGCCACTTCAGCGTGATGATCTCGCCCTTGCGGCACCCGGTGAGCAGCAACAGCCGAATGATCGCCACGACCTGCGGGCGGCCGGCCTCGTGGCGGGCCAGCATCGCGCCCAGGCGGCGGAGCTCCGCCGCCGTCAGGAAGCGCTCCCGCCCCTGGCGGCGGTACCGTTTGATGCCCACGCACGGATTGGTCCCTTCCGGCCGATACCCGTAGACCTCGGCCTGGCGCATGATGACCGAGAGAACGGGAGCCGAGCGGTCGGCGGCGACAGGGGTCTCGTGAAGGGATGTGAACCACTGCTTGACGTCGCGGGCGGTGATGTCGGCGATGGGGCGTCCCTGGAACCAGGGGAGAATCTGGTTTCGGTAGTAGTTCCGGTTGACCCTGAGGGTCGACGGCTTCCAGTTTCGGGCGTAGCGCCGGAAGACTTCGTCGCCCACCGTCTCGAACGGGGTGTCCGGCGGTGCAGCGGCTTGGTCGTCGTTTCCATTCCGGATCGCGGCGATCAAGGTTCTGGCCCGTTCGCGGGCCTCGCCCGCGCCGATGGACCCGGCGCGGCCGACGATCTTCCAGATCCGCCGGCCTTCGTGCTGAGCATGTACGAAATACCGCTTGGCGCCCGAGGGCAGCACCCTTACGCCGAAGCCCCTGAGGTCGCGGTCGCGAACGTCGTAGGTGGACTTTCGGGGCTTGAGCGACTCGACGCGGCGGTCGTTGAGGCGGAGCGTCGCCATTGGCATTCCTCCCGTTCTTCATGTTGCAGCCGGGGCGAAATCGGGGATCGAATCCGCCTCCAGCGGCTGAATCAGGAGGAAAGAAGCGACGCTATATCAGTACGTTAGCACCGAAGGTGCGCACGATGGTGTGCTGCGTCTCCGTCCTCTCCGGGTACGGGATGCCGGCGATCGAGTAGGGCCGCAGCCGCTTGCCGCCCGGCAGCCTCGCGAGCGCGCGGTGATGCGGCGGCTGCACCCGCCGGCGCAGCTCGGCGGCCGTCACCATCTCCGCGCCCCGGATGCGCTTCTGGCGGCCCAGCTGCGCGCCCCGGACCCAGAAGACGGCAAGGAAGAGCCCGATCAGCCCGGCGCCCGCCATCGCCCCGAGCGCCGCGCTCGCGAACATCTCGTCCCTGATCCGCTCCCGCGCGGCCCTGGCCGGAACGGACGCGGCGATGTCGCGGATGCTCATCACCCGCCGCGTGCCGTCGGCGAACCGGATTTCCTGGCCGGACTCCGGGTCGTAGCCGAGGACGAGCTTGACCTCGGCCAGCGTCACCATGCCGGCGGCGTACCACTCCGCCCCGGTGGTGCGGTGCCACAGCGTCCAGGCCGGCACCGTCACGGTGGTGACGGCCGCGAGGAACATCGCCGCCCGGAAGAGCTGGCCCCACATCCGCAGCCCGTGAAAGACCGTCTGGCCGCCCCTGAGCGTGCTGCCGCCGATACCGCGCATGGCCGGTCTCCTTCAAGTTGCGTGAGTCACCGCCCGGAGGCGGAGCGAAGCGGAGGGCGGGCGAAGAGGCCGGGATGGAGGAGGGCCGCCCCGCGCGGCGCCCCCGGATCGGGGGGAGCCTGCCCCGGCCACCGAGCCGGGGGAGCAGGTGGGGATTCCATTCCGCACCGCTGCCGCTATGATCGGAGGACATGAACATGCCAAGAACATCGAATGCACGTTCCGGCGTGCCGGCGAGGCCAAGAAGCACGGGTGCTGAGCGCCTCTTCGTGCTCGGCGGGCTCGCCCTGGCCGCCCTCTACACCGCCGCGTCGCTCGCGGCCGGGTCCGGCACGGAGGCGATCGGTCCCGTCTGGATGGCGGCCATCGCGTGGACGGTTGCGGCCAGCGTCGCCGCCGCCCTGTGGCAGGGCCTCCGCCACCGGGACTGGTCGCCGTTCCGCCGCTACCGGCTGCCGCGCGACAACGGCGACAGTTTCGACTGGGGCACGAAGACCGGTCGCTACGCCTGGCTCCGCATCCATGAGGAGCACGAACGGCTGATGCGCGGGCACTGAACGCACCCTACGCATCACGGCGACTGGTCCCGCCAGTCCGGCGTCGGTATCGTCCGCGGCTGCTCCCCGGCCCCGTCCGGCGCCGCGTTCTGCGCGGTCCCGAACAGCTTGCCGGCGAGCCAGCCGCCGATGAACGGCAGGTTCTCGGTGGCATGGTGCTCGAAGGGCTTCCCGGTCTCCGCCGCGACACCGGCCCGGCCCTCCAGCGCGTCCTCCCGCGTCACCTCCGTCTTCGCCTCGCGCGCGCTGCCGCGCACGATCATGTCGGTCTCCGCCCGCGCGCCTTCCCGGATCGCAGCCTCCGGCACGCCGCCCGGCCGCGGCGTTCCGGCCGCGCCCGCCCGGTCCCGCACCGCAGCCGACCAGCCCCCGTGGGCCGCCGCGGTCTCGCGGCCATAAGCCTCGCGCACCTCGCCGGCGGCGCCCTCGTACGCCGCGACACCGCCGACCGACGCCCGATCGGGCCCGGCGGGCGCCGGGAACTTCTCCGCGATGAACCGGGCCGCATGCTCGCGGAGCGCTTCCGCGTCCTCCGGCGTCTGCACCGAGATCAGACTGCTCGCCCCGGCCGCGCCGATCGGCCTGCCGTCCGCGCCCTCGCGCTCCGACAGCCAGGCGAAGAAGGGCTGGGAGAGGTCACGGTCGATGGCCTGCGCGTCGGAACGCACCTGCGCCGCCTGCTCCGTCCACATCTCCGACTCCTGCCGCGCCAGTGACGCCCGCTCGCCGAAGCTCCGCATCCGGGTGAGATTGGCGTTGAGGCTCTCCTCCAGCGCGGCCGCCTCGCTCTCGCCGGTCGCCGCCGAGTAGCGCCGCGACGCCTCCGAGACCCTCGACCACAAATCCGTCACCCCGTGCTGGCGGTCGTATTCCCGCATCCGGTTCCACGCTTCGCTCTCGATGGTCTCGCCGCGCCAGGTCGCGCTCCCGCTCGCACCGATCTCGACGATCTTCTCCAGTCCGCCGCCGATCTTCGCCTCGCCGGTCAGCACCGCGGCCTGGTTCTTCGTGATGCCGCCGATCTCGGCGAGTTTCTCGTAATGCGACTCGAGCGCCTGCACCTGCGCGCTCTCGCTCTCGGTCACCCCCCTGGCGTGCGCCTCCCCGATGCTCACGTCGTGGCTGTAACGCTCGACCAGCCTCGTCGCATCGGTCACGGCGGCGTTCCTCGCCATGCCCACCTGCACGTCCCAGTTTCGGGCGATCGATGCCGCCTCCGCCGCGCGCGTCTCGTTGCTGGTCGCCAGCGCCTCCGAGAGCCTGACCCCGGCTGCCGGAATGCGGCTGGTGGCGCTGCCCGCGTCGACCACCGCCGTGCCGTCGCCGGTCACGACGAACCCCGCCCCGGCCGGCGCAAATCCCACATAGCGGTCGGTGTCGACATGGGCCGAGGTGCGGATCTGGCGCCCCTCCAGCGTCGCGAACCGGTGCGTGTCGTAGCCGGTGTTGGCGAGCGACAGGTTGCCCGTCGTGCCCTCGTGCGCGGCCGCCGAGGCCGCGTCCTGGCCGACCGCCAGCACCGAGGTCGCGAGCACGGTGGCTTTCGACAGGCCGTAGGCGAGGGCGGCGGCGAGGAACGGCACCGACATGGAGAGGTATCCGCTCATCACCGCGACGTCGGAGGCGACCGCCCGGATGCCGGCCTGGGCGACCAGCGAGATGCCGGCCTCGCCCCCCGGCATCGCCGCCGCCGCGCTCATCCGCTCGGCCGCCTCGCCCATCGAGATGCGGTGCAGGACGGCGTAGAGCGGCCCCCAGGACTGGAGCCAGATCAGCCCCGTCACGTAGGACCGGAATATCGTGAGCCCCGCCGGCGTCAGCATCAGCAGCACCGCCAGCGGGAAGGCGCCGACATAGAGGCACTCGAACACGATGCGGAGCAGCGGCACCCAGGTCTCGGCCTGGCGGCCGATCGCCCGGTAGGCCGAGACCGTCTGGGCCTCGGCCCTCGCTTCCGTATAGGCCCGCAGCGCGGCGGCGTTGCCGGCCTCCGCCGACCATTGCTCGCCCGCGGCGTGGAGCGCGTTCAGCACCATCTGCTGGCGCATGATCTCGCCCGCGGTGCGCGCGGCGCCGATCAGGAAGTCGTGCGCGGCCGGCAGCGCGGCGGTGAGCTCGGTGCGGGCCACGGCGTCGGTCGCGGCGTCGGGGAAGAGGCGCATGCCGAAGATGTCGCCCGCGCGGGCGAGCTCGGCCGTCCACAGCGCGTCGAGCCGCCCCGCCCCGTCGGCGCAGGTGACGATCTCGCGGGTGAGCGTGGTCGCCCCGGTGCCCGCCGTGGCGCCCCGGGTGGCGAACTCGAACATGCGCGCCGGCGAGGCCCCGGCGGACGGCGCGCCCACCGCGGTCACCAGGGTCCAGACGTCGGTCGATTCGCGCAGATCGTCGGCCGTCATATGGCCGAGCAGCAGCGCGTGGAAGACGCACTGCCTCGCATAGTTGCGCAGGTTGCGCGCGAACACCGCGTCGGTCACCTCGAGCCGGGTCGCGGCCGCCGCGAGCCTCGCCCCGAATATGAGCCCGTGGCGCTGGTAGCGCAGATCGTCGGGCAGGGTGAAGGCCTGCTCGGTGAGCCTTGTGAGCCCGTCGCCGACCTGGGAGGTCAACGACGCGAAGAGCGCGAGCCCGATCGGGACGTTGGCCACGACCGCGGGCGCGAGCGTCGCGTCGAGCCGATCGACCACCCGCACCGTCGCCCTGGGCACGATCATCGCGCCCCAGACGGCGACGAACAGCAGCACCCACTTGGCGTTGTCCTTCCACGAGCCGCCGAAGGCGGTGCGGAACAGGATCCAGGCGAGCCCCGCCACGCCGGCGAGCTGGGCGAGCGTCACGTAGGCGCCGCCGCCGGTGATCGCCGCGACGGCGTTCAGCAGGTCGACCAGGTAGGCGCCGCCGCCGAGGGTGAAGATCTCGAACACGGGCTGGAGGCCCCGGCGCCTACTGCGCGCCCGCCGCGCCGGCGCCGCCGCGCGACCAGGCGAGCGCCGCCCGCAGGTCCGCCGACAGCGCGCCCGCCAGCTCGGTCTCGATCAGGCGCAGCTTCTCGACCACGGCGAGCGCCGTGTTGAGGCGCTGAAGCCCCTGGTGGCGGTGCCGTGCCAGCGCGATGCGGTTGGCCCTCAGCCCCTCGCGCCAGCGCCGCAGTTGCTCGCCGTCCGCGATGTCGAGCGTCCCGGCGCGCTCCTCCACCGTCCGGTGCAGGTCGGTGATCCAGACCTGCATCACGTCGAGCGCGACGGCCTCGGCAAGCGCGTCCATTTCCTGGTCGATCACCGCGCCCCGGTAGGCCGCGGCCGCGTTGGCGACCCGGTAGACAGGCAAGGTGGTGAGGTTGACCAGACCGAGCGCCGCCGCCGGAGGGGCGGTGTCGGTGCGCACCGCGTCCACGAGATCGAGCAGCAGCCCGGCGACCCGCGCCCGGAAGCCGCTGTCGGCGGGAACGGTCGCGGTGCCGAGCGTCGGGTTGAGACAGGCGTCCGGCGTGTCGCAGGCGTAGACGGGAAGGGCGCCGCCGCCCTCCATCAGGGTCTCGGTGACCCGCCGGTCGAGCGCCAGCGGCTCCAGGATGCGCACCCGCGGCCCGGACGTGTCGCCGTCGCCGGTGGGCGCGGTGACGATCAGCGTGCCCGTGATCGCCATGGCGAACTCCGCGAGTTGCGTGTCCCCGGACAGGAACGACGAGGCCCGGATCGCCTTCCAGGCGTAGTTGACGTTGACCGGCACCTGGTCGGCCATCGCGCCGGAGGCGGCGGCCAGGGTGGAGTTGCGCTTGCCGTCGGCGCCGCAGCCGTGCCTGGCGGCGGCGTAATCGGAGAAGATGCCCTGGCTGGTGCCGATCGCGGCGCAGATCGCGGCGCTCGCCCGGTCGTTCTTCGACCACACCGCCCCGACCAGCGCCTGCGCGGTCTCGCAGCTGTTCATGTTCTGGTTGTTGATCCATTGCGCCAGCGCCCTGAGCTTGGCCATGGTCTCGGCGATGACGGGCGAGATGGTCTCCAGCGCCAGCTCGAAGGCGAAGCCGGCGGCGTTCTGGGCGACCGCGCGGCCGAAGGCGATCAGCTGGTCCGAGTTGATGAAGGAGAACGCGCCCGCGAACGCGTCGATGCCGCCGCAGCCCGCCCTGAAGCTGGGCAGGCTGACGGTAGCGATCTGTTCCGAGCGCACCGGCGATCTCAGATAGAGATTGCCGAGCGTCCAGTGGCCCGACGCCTGGCCCTGGAAGGCGGTCGGTCCGGTGGTGTTGACCGCCGCGCCCTGCCAGAAGCGGTTCATCTCCGAGAGGACGTCGGCATGGGCCGGCGCCACGCCCAGCGCGAACATCGCCGCGAGCGCAGCGCCAGCCGCGCTCTTCTTCAGATCAGTAATCATTGCCGGGCTCCAGGGCGGTGAGCGCGAAGATCCGCTCGGCCATCTCGTCCTCGGCCATGACGCCGAAGCCGACGGGCATCACGTGCTTGGTCTGCGTGTCGAACAGCACCAGGGCGGGAACCGGCGCACCCGCGAGGCCCAACCGGGCGGCGCGCCCCTGATCCGCCACAGCCTCGGGCCAGCCCTCCAGCGCCTCGCCGCTGAGCGAGACCGCCAGCACGTCGAGGCCGTGGCGTTGTGCGAAGGCGCGCAGCAGCGGGCCGAACACCTTGCAGCCGGCGCAGCCGGCATGGCCCAGGTAGATCAGCCCGTAGCGGTCCCCGAGAGTTGCCAGGGCCCGGTCCCGGGCCTGCCGCCGCCCGTCCGACCAGACCTGCTTGGCGAGCGCGCCAACCGGACGGCGGAGCGTGTAGTCGAGCTCCGGCGTCGCCCACACCGTGCGCCGGAAGGCGTCGGAGAAAGTAGCGGCGCGTTGCAGGGTCTCCTGTTGCAGGCGCAGATAGGCGGTGACGTTCGCGGTGGTCGGATTCAGGATCGCCTCCGCCCGTGCCTCTTCGAGAGCCTTGCGCATCGCCTGGATACGTTCCATCGCAGATTGAGCGGTGTCGGGAGAGGACCGCGTCGGTGGCACGGGCGCCGGTTCGGCCTCTTGCGCTTCCTCTTGCCGGTCGCAGTAGAAGTGCCAGCCGAGCGCGGCGCCGGAATCCTCATCGGCACACCACGACCGCCACTCGGCGGCCGCCGCAGGCGCGCCGAGCGACGTCCACACGACCGTCGCAGCGAGGGCACGTTTGAGCGCCCGTTTGACGGCGCGCGGCATCATTGGCCCCGGGAGTAGAAGTCGCGGATGCGGCCGCGCATCGTCTCGCCGGTGTCGCCCGCATCGGGCAGCGAGACCGACGGCTCCATCGAGCCGTCCATCAGGTTCTCGGTGAACTCCGAGAGGTCGAGCCGGGCGAAGTCGATGCCCTCGATCTCCGCAACCGTGAGACCCCGGCAGCTCGACCAGCCGATACCGAGCTGCGCGCGCCCCTGCTGCTGCAGGATGCGCCCGAGCTTGGAGCCGAACACGCACCAGGCGCGCGAATGGCGGATGCAGATGCCGAACAGGGTGCGCCGCGAGCAGTACCGGCCGAGATAGTGGGTGTTGCCGGCGTGGCGCTCCTCGGCCAGCTCGCGCTCCGACGCCGAGCAGTTGGCGAGCCCGACCAGCAGCCCGCTGTTCCTGCAGCAGTTGGCCAGCCCCCCGAAATGGATGTGGCAGGCGCGGCGCTTGCCGGTGAAGAAGCGCATGTCGTCCCGGTCGAACTCGTCGCCGCCCAGCTCCACCGCCATGTTGAGCCGGGTGGTTGCTTCCACGAAGCCGGTGTTGGATTGGCTCGGCACGGTCTCGCAGCCGGCGCCGACGCAGTACGTGACCCGCCCGCACGACCCGCCGTCCTGCGCGTCATCCAGCTCCGCGCCACAGTTCTCGGTGCTGCCGGACGCGAGCCCGTTCGCGCGGTGCGCCGGCGATTGCGGCGAGCCCGCGATGCCTTCCGAGCGCGTGACGACAGGGTCGCCCGCCGACACGTTTTCGGCTGGCCGGACGGTCACCCCCTCCACCACCGCGCGGCCGGCCGCGCCGCCGGGGTCGTCCGGATCGGCGAGCCGCGCCCGGCCCTCATCCTCCAGGTCCTCCGCTCCGATGTTCCGTTCCGGAAGATTCGTGCCGGCATAGCCCGGCACCGTCGCCGCTTTCGATGCGTCCCTTGCGATCGCGCCGGCCGCCGCCGCGCCCGCATTGCCGATGGCGCGGGCCGCGGCCTTGGGATCCTCCGCTTTCGCGACCATGCCTGAGACCAACCAGAGCATCAGGCACACCAGCACGAACATCGCGGTCCAGGTCAGTAGCCGGACGATGCGCGTCCCGCGGTCCAGCGCGACCTCGATGCGATCGCGCGAATGATCGGATTGTTCCGTCATGGCCGGTGTTCCCCTCTCAGGCGGCGCAGATGAACGCGTGCCGCGCCACGTCCGACCGCGCCCTCGTCCGCGACCGCTTCCAGCGCCGCCACCAATCCGATGTTGCCGGTCACGAGGTCGTGGGGCGGCGCGGGATCGTCCGCGCAGCCCCGGCTTCGGCAGGCCGGCACGCCGCCCGGCACGACCACCACCGCCGGGACACGGGTGATGCCGAACAGGCGGAACAGGCGCGGGTCGATGGCGACCCCGGCTTCCGCGCCGCCGAGGCGAACGCTCATTTCCCTGGCGGTAGCTGGCAGTCCATCTTGCGACACGCCGCGCAGCACCAGCGGAACCCCGATGCCTGCCGCCTCGCGCGCCCACTGGCGCCAACTCGCCGCCGGCACCGAAAGGCTCGTGAAGACGAGGATTTCGGCCGTTGGCGGGCGCTCTGCCGCGAGCGATGGCGCATGGCGTTCGGCCGGAAGCGGAGCGGAGGCCTCTCCGGGAGATCCCGGCAGGGTCTGCCGCGTGACTTCGCCGGCCCGTTCCAGCGCGCGGTCGATGACCGAGCGCGACCACGCGCCAAGCGAGGTCCGCGCTGTCCCCGCCGGCCCTGCGCATCACTTCGGCCGCGAGATCGCGTGCGGTCGCGTCCGGGAGAGAGGGCGTTTGCTGGGCCAAAGCCGGGCGGCAGCACCCCGCGAGAAAGAGCGTGGCGGCCACGATGAAGGCGGTTCGAACGCAGGGATTGCGCGTCATGTCGGGGGTCTCACAAGAGGCAGCACGAGCGCTTCCGCCACAGCAGGTAGCCGAAGCTCTCGCCCGAGACCGGCAGTTCTCGGAGGGATTCCCACAGCACCGAGGACCGCCCGGTCGGGTTGCAGCCGGTCATGGGGCTCGTCGCCGGCACCGGCTGGGTCATCTGCCAGCGGTACTGGCTCTTCTTCATGATCGGCATGGGATAGCGCCCACAGAGCGCGGCGGAGCCCGACGTCCCCCAGGCGATCCCGGCGCGGTGGAGGCGGTAGACCAGCCGCTGCGCCGCCAGCAGCGACGCCTGCACCCCCGCCGACATGGGCGGCCACGTTGCCGGTCAGCGGATACATCCCGCCCTGGCATCCCGCGCACCAGAAGAGAGGGTCGAGCGGCAGGCCGGCCGAGGACGCGGCGCAGTCGGCGGCGCACGCCGCCTGGGCCGGCAGGTTGGCGAACAGCGCCGCTTCCGGGTTGAGCAGGAAGGTCAGCTCGTCGTCGAGCCAGGCCGGGTCGAGCTCGGAGGCCCAGGCGATGTCGAGACCGCCGCCCTCCAGGCAGCCCAGATCGAGCAGCACCCCGATCCAGGAGAGCAGCGGGTACATGTAGTAGTGCGCATGCCAGACCGAGCCTGCGGACCCGTCGCCACCCGAGGAGCCGGTGCGCCCGCGTGCCGCGTGCAGTCCCGGATTTATCGTGAGCCCGCCCAGGTTCGGGAAGCACCAGGGCACGCGGGTCACGTCCATCAGCCGCGCCGGCTCCCACACCCCGAGCGAGAGGCCGATGCGGGGAATCGGCGAGCCGCAGAGGCAGATCGGCGAGGACGGGTTGGGCGTGTCGGGCGCGCCGGTGGCGCTGCCGATCGTGATCGGCCCTATCGAGATCGGGAAGATGCACTCCCAGCACACGTCCGAGATCGGGTTGACGAACCGCCCGGTGCAGGTCTGGGCCGAGGCCGGCGCCGACCACAGGACGGCCAGGAGCGCCAGTGCCGCGAGGAGGGCGCAACGGCGGGTCATCCCGCGGAGCCTGCCCCGGACCCCGATCCGGGGTCCCCCCGCCGCGCCGACAGCACGTTCACCACGCCCTGCCTGCCGGCGACGACGATTTCGGTCACAGTGCGGGCCACGTCCTCCCGGTCGCGGTATTCGCGCGTCGCGATCCGGCCCTCGACCAGCACCGCATCGCCCTTCCTGACCATCGTCTCCACCACCGCGACCGTCGGGCCGTAGACCACGATCCTGTGCCATTCGGTCGCCTCGACCGGCTGGCCCTCGCGGTCCTTCCATTTCTCGGTGGTGGCCAGCGTGAAGGTCGCGGCCTTCTCGCCGTTCGCGAGATCGCGGATCTCCGGATCGCGCCCGGCATGGCCCAGCAGGCTGGCGCGGTTCATGTTCAGCATCCTTCAGTCCTCCTCGTCATCACTGGCACTCTCCCGGTCCCCGGAACCGGTCCGGGGCACAGGCTCTCGACCGGGATCTCGGTAATGCGCAGCCGCGTTCCGGCCCGCTCGACCAGGCTCGGCGTCGCCGCGATGCCGAACCGCGCCGCGAGCGTCCCGCCCGTGTCGAAGAAGAAGGCCCGCCCGTGCCTGCGCATCAGGTCGAGCGGCCTGCCCCCCAGCAGCACGATCTTCGCCGGCCTGTCATGGGCGAGCGCCCATCCGACCTCCGCCGCCCGCCGTCCGTCGACGAACAGCAGGTCCCGCGTCATCGGCATCCGCTCCAGCGGGTTGACCCGCGTCCCGGCGGCGGCGATGAGCGTTCCGTCCGGCGTGCGGATGTCGCGCGCCACGACGATGGCGGGGTCGAACAGGCGGCTGCGTTCCCGCGTGGCTGGCGCGATGCCCGGAACCGGCGCGGGCTCATCCAGCTGTCGCCGGGCGCGCTCGCGGGCTTCCTCTTCCAGCCGGGCCAGCTCGCCCGAGCGCTGCATCTCCAGCAGGCGCGTTTCGATTTCTTCGAGCAGGTCGGATTCGGCGATGGCCCACGTCGCGCCGCGCACGCCGAGGTCCTTCGCGGATGCGGCGGACGGAACGCCGACGGCCGGCAGGGCGGTCAGGGTCACGGCGAACACGATGGCGGCGGAACGGGTCATGGCCGCGCCTCGGGCGTCTCATCGTCGCCCACGTCCACCGGCCCGACCAGCGGTCCCTTCAGGCCCAGCCACGGCACGTCCGGCATGGCGATCGCCCGGCCGAGGATGCGCGCGGCAGGCACCAGCCCAATCTCCGCATAGCGGCTGTCGTGGCTGTCGACGTGATCGGCGTGCAGGTAGAAGTGCCCCGGCGGGATGATCCCCAGCGCGATGGCCGCGAGCGGCCGCCCGTCGAGGGCATGAGTCTTCGCCAAGCCGGCGGGCGTACCGTCGAGAAAGACCCTCCCGTCCTCACCGACTTCGATTCGCATGCCCGGCACGCCGCGAACGGTCTTGAGATACGGCACCTTCGATCCCACCGCCTCGGGAGGCTCGAACAGCACCCGGTCGCCAAGCTCCGGCACCTCGCCGAACAGCGGAAACGCGACGTAACCCCAGCTCTCGTCGGACCAGCTCGCATTGACGTGAACGCGCGAGGCCGCGCCGAGCCAGAGCGCCGCCAGCGCGATCATCACCCCGAGGGCGATATGGCGGCGGCGCAACGCGGCCATCCTCGGACCGAATATCGAAGGCCGCGCGGTCACCTTCCGTCCTCCGGCGGCGTTGCGATCCCCGCCGCACCATCCCGCGCCAGGATGGCCGCGAGCGTGTCCTCGACCTCCGCCGTCAGGTCCGGCGCCCCGGCGGCGACCGCGCGCGCCGGCAGCAGCACGACGCGATGACGGTGCGCCACCCGGTCGAGCGCGGCTTCCAGCGCCTCGCCCCAGGCCCGAACGTCCTCCGGCGTCCCACCGTCCGCGGCGGCGCGGGTGGTGTATGCGGCGGTCATCTCGCCGAGCCGCACGCTGGCGATTCCCGGCGCCGGCTCGACGCCATATCGGAGCGTCGCCGCCGCGACCGCCGCCGCCACGGCGCCCGAGAGAAGCACGGCGGACAGCAGCACCGGCCAGCCGGGGTCGGATCGCGTCATGTCAGCCTTGCGCGGCATCCGCCCCGTCCGTTCGGGTAATGCGCCCGCGTCGCTCCGCGTCCGGCCCTGCCAGCGTCCGGAACCGGGCGAGCCAGGCCGCCGCCGCCTTGTCCGGAGGGAAACTGCGAATGCGGCGCTTCAGCGGCGGGAAGGCGACGCCGGCACCCGCCGGCGCATCGCCGCCGAGCAAGTCGCGGCTCTCGGCCGCCGCCGCCATGCGCGTGACGAACCGCAGAAGCTCCGCCTGTTCCTCGTCGATCACCGCATCGAGGCCGGCCGCCTCGCGCACCGCGGTTTCGATCCCGGTGGCGAGCTTCCCGGAGCGGTCCGCCGCACGCTGCGAGTCCGGCAGGCGCCCCCGGAGCCAGGCGGACGGCGCGTTCGCGATGAGCGCGTGCAGCGCCAGCCGCCGCCGGTCCTCGTCCCCGAGCCCGTCGAGCGCCTCGATCTCCTCGCTCACGACCACCGCGTGCGCCGCGACCGAGTGATACTGGCGCAGGCAGCCGCCCCGCCGGCAGGTGTTGGCCAGCACATGGGCCAGCGCCTCGAAGTCGATGTCGGCGGCTGTCACGGTCTCCGGATCGTCCGGCCAGTTGAGCGGCCGTTCGCCTGCCCCGGACTTCGATCCGGGGGCGGCGGCGGTCTTTGCGGTCATGCAACTTCCTCCGTTTCGGATTGTTCGGATTGGCCGGCAGCGGCGGGGGTGTCGCCCGCCAGCCGATCTATGGCCTCGACCGTGGTGAGGCCCTGCGCCTTGAGCTTTTCCACGGCCGCGAACGCCGGCCCCCGCGACGAGAACAGCGCCACCGACCAGGCGTCCAGCACGAGGCGCGCTACTCGCCAGCCGTCGGGGCCATGCAGCACCAGCTCGGCGTAGCGCCCGTCCGCCGTGGTCAGGCTCTTCAGCGCCCGCTCCATGCCGGGATCGCAGTGGATGCGCTTCTCCTGCTTGAGCAGCTCGACGGATTCGTCCTTCTGGGCGAGGAAGATCACCCAGTCCGAGTTCTCCCAGGCGGCCCGCGCTGCCGGGTTGGCGTAGTAGTCGTTGACGCTCTGCGTGCCGGTCACCAGCGCGCCGCGATACTTCCTGGCTCTTCTTGCCGCGCCTTCGAGAAACGCCTTGCTGTCCTCGCCCGACAAGAGGTCCCAGGCTTCGTCGATGACGATGGCCTTCGCCCGGGTTCGGGGGCCGTGATACATGCGCTGGGTCGAAAGGAAGACCACCAGCATCAGCACCACCGCCTGGACGTCGCCGCGCCCCTTGAGCTCGGCGAGCTCGAACACGGTGAGCGCGTTCTCCAGGTCGGGCACGTTCGAACCCGCGAACAACCGGCCCATGGCGCCGCCCGGGCACCAGGGGCCGAGCGAGGTCGCCATGTCCTTCGCCCTGCGGTCGTCGCGTCCGTCGAGGTTCTTCCTGACCGTGCCGAGATCGGCGTCGTTGCCCGCCTCGTCCCAGGCCGCCGCGATGGCCTCGGCGATCAGCGCCGCCTCGATGTCGTCGATGGAGCCCCGGCGCCTGGCCATCCGTCCGATGACGCCCGCCAGCATGGCGAAGCACTCTTCCCGGTAGTCGCCGTCATGTTCGGCGGTGCCTGAGTCGATCATGGCGAACGGGTTCAGGCAGGCGGGGTCCTTGCCGAAGGCGATGAAGGCGCCGCCGAGCGCCTCGGCCGTGTGCTGGAAGGAGCGGCCGTCGTCGATCACTACGGCCTCGCCGCCCGCGCCGATCAGCCCGGTGACCAGCTCCTGCATCAGCACCGACTTGCCGGAGCCTGATTTCCCCGTCACCGCGACGTTGTAGTTGCCGGCCTCGTTGGCGAAGGGCGACCAGCAGGCGGGCTGGCCCCGGCGCCCGATCAGGAACAGCGCCGGAGGATTGTCGGGATTGGCGGGCTGGCCGCGCCACTCGCCGTGCAGCGGGGAGAGATTGACCGCGCTGGAGGTCAGCAGGGTCTTCATCCGCCCCATGCGTTCGAGGTCGCTGTCGAGCCCCCCGGCGGACACCATGGGAAGGCACGCCAGCCAGGAGGGGAGCTGCATGTAGCGTTCCGCGTTCACGCGCCAGCCCTGGCCGTGATAGATCGCGCGCACCGCCTGCTCGGCCTCGTCGAGGGCGTCGAGCGGCGCGTAGACGGCGGCCATGTAGCAGGCCCGGACCAGTTTCTCGCCGTCCTTGATCCGCTCGGTGACCGCCTGCCAGTCGCGCGCCTTCTCGGGCAGGCCGGGCAGGTATCTGGCAATGCCCGTGCCGGCCTGCTGGGTCGCGCGGGCGGATTTGAGGAACGCCTTCTCGCCGGCCGCCTCGTCGCCGGTGGTCACGGTGAGGCAGGTCAGCACCGGGCAGCCCGGTTGCAGGAAGTCGCGGTGGAAATCGCCGATCAGCGCGTTGCCGCGCCAGCCGGGCCAGACCTCCGGGAAGGCGATGGCGCTGAGAACCCGGACGGCGATGTCCTGATCGTCGGGGTGGTGGAAGGTCAGCCCGGTCGGGTGGACCGTGAGGGCGCGGCCGGGCGCGATGCACTGTTCGTGGAGCGGATCGCGCGGCGCCCAGCGGCGGCTCGGTCGGTCGGTCCCGCCGTCTCGAACCCCGCCGATGTCCGGTGCGACCAGCTCGGCCGCGACCGACAGCAGCGCATCCGGCTCCAGCCGCCGGGTCTGCGCGCCGGCCGAGGCCAGCGTGCCCTCCAGCGCCCGGCGGAACGCGCCGAGCGCGGTCTCGGCGGCCGGGCCGGGCAGGGCCGTGAGGCAGGCGGTGACGAACACCCGGTAGTCGCTGAGCGTGAAGGGCGGTCCGCCCGCATGCAGCCGGCGCCAGCCGCCGGAGGTCAGCAGGTCCCGGCGCCACGCACCCATCCGGGCCAGCGCCCCGCCCGCATCGCTGCGCGGTTCCGCCCAGGCGCGCGAAGCCGCCCCGAAACGCGGGCTCGCCCAGTGGATCACCTGCACGGTGCAGCGCTCGGGCGCCGCGTCGGCCAGCGTGCCCGCCAGCGCGCCCAGGGTCTCGGCATCGATGCCGGCGAACGGCGGCAGCTCGACGACGAACCCCACCGATCCTGCGTTGACGTAGAGCTCGCTGGACTCGTCCCAGGCGCGCCACGGCAGCAGCGCGTGCAGCGCTGCGGGCATCTCCGGCGGCGCCCAGGGGCCGGGCGCCTCCGGCCCCTCGAACAGTTCCAGCAGCCGCTTCACCGCCCGAGCCTCCAGCCGGCCGGCTTCAGCACCGCGCGGACCCAGGACGCCTCCCGGTACACGCCGTCGGCATCGACGAAGGGCGCGATCCAGATCCGCGCCACCACCTCGTCGGTGCGGAGATCGCCGGCGTCGGGTTCGTCCTGCACCGGACCGGGTTCGGCCGGGAGAAGGGCCGGGGCCGGTTCTCCCGGAAGCGGATTGACCGGCGAGGCCGTTGCCGGAGAGGCAGCCGTCGAGGGTTTCGTGGCGAGCGGTTGCGGCGCCCCATCGGCCTTGCCCGAATCGTCCTCCTCAACCCCGAACAGCCGCGCCAGCCAGTCGAAGGGATCGAACCCGCCGCAATCGGCCTCGCAGGGCCTCTCCGGCGCCGCCTCGTACCGGTCGCTCGCCCGCACCCGCCAGAGCGGCTCGCCGAGCACGACATTGCCGGCGGCATCCGCATGCGGCACCGCCGGATCGGCGGCGGCGACGCTGTCGCAGGTCCCGGCGTCGGCCAGCGGGCACTGCCAGCTTTCGCCGACATTGCCCGACGAACAGCCGGCCAGCAGCAGCGCGGCGATCGCGGCAAGCGGAAGCGCCATGCGGCGCGGGTATTTCGTGGCAAGCGTCATGTCAGTCTCCCTTCTGCGCGGTCAGGACGGGGCCGCGGCCGTCGATGCGGGCGCCCTCGAGGAACACCAGCGTCACCTTCGTTCCGGCCTGGAGCTGGATCACCGGCTGGTACTGTTCGGCGCGGCGGATCATGTAGTCGGCGACCTTCTGCCCGGCGCTCGACGCCCCGGCGCCGAGGCCGGCCCGTCCGATGTCGCCCAGCCCGGTGTTGGCGACCGCCGCTCCGCCGCCGGTCGCGACCGCCTGCGGCTGGAACGCCTGGCTCACGCCCTGGCCGACGCCGGAGACCAGGCCGGCGAGGAACGCCTTCTCGACGAGCGCGCCCTCGCGGCTCACCACCGGGCCGCGCACCCCGGTCTTGCCCGAGCCCGCCACGAACCCCGCCACGTCGGTCTCGACCACCGTGCCCGGCTCCGGCCCGGCGCAGGTCATGGTGCGGAACCTGGCGTAGACCTTCTCCGACGAGAGGTCGCCATGCGCCGCGCCGGTGACCGTGCAGCCATCGACGTCCACCTGCAGGGCGGTGCCGTCCTCGGCGGCGGTCCAGGCGGGACCCACGATGCGGAACAGCACCGGGCGCGGATCGCCCTGCGACGAGACCCCGGCGGAGGCGTCGACGCCGGCCAGCACCACGGCCTCGGCATGGGCGCCCGCCGGCAGCCACACCGACACCGGCTTCGCCACAGCGTCGGCAACCAGCTCGGGGCCGGACCGGGGATCGGCCGCGGAAGATCGCGGCGCGCCTTCCAGGTCGAATGTCTCGATCATGGGAGTCGGCGCGAGCGGCGCGGTCGGTTGCGTCTGCCCGCCGGACGGCGTGTTCCCCTGCGCCCGGAAGTACTCGCCCGGGGCCGGCGCCCCGGTCCCCGCGTCGCCCGGCGGCGGCTGCATGCCGCGCTTCAGCTCGTCGATCACGGCCGCCTGACGGTCGATGACGCTGCGCGCGTCCGCCGCGTCGGTCTCCAGCCTGGCGCGCAGCCGGTCGTTGTCGGCGCGGAGCGTCCGCGCTTCCTGCCGGAGCTCGCGGATCTGCGTCTCGATCCCGCCGAGCCGCGCCTCCGAGCGCCGGGTCCAGACCTTCTCGGCCGCGTCCGGCCCGGCGATCTCCGCCTCGATGCCGCTTTCCGGCGCGCGCTCCTTGCCGCCGCCCATCCCGAGCCAGGCGGCGACGGCGACCAGCACGACGGCCGCGACGACCGAGAACAGCAGCAGCTGGCGACGGCGCACTGCCGCGGGATCGCCGGTATCGGCGCGGGCGCTCATCGCGGGCCTCCGGCGGCTTCGGTCACCGCCACGACCAGCCGCCCGCCGGACGGCCCGGTGCGGGGCGCCGCGAGCCACAGCGCGGCGACCCGGCCGGCGCCCGGCAGGCTCCCGATGGTCCCGGCGAGGCCCGCAAGCCCGTCCGCACCGACCGATGCCGGACGTGCGGCCTCGAAGACGAGCGCCGCGAAGCGCGGACCCCGCCAGGTCTCGATGAGCCTCAGCCCGGATGCCTCCGCTTGGTCCGCGACGACAATTGCGTGGCCCGGCGGCAGCTCGCGGCGCGCCACCGCGCGCACCAGCCGCAGCAGCGCCGATACGCGAGGCTCGGATGTCGCCACCGGAGCGCCGGCACCGGAGATTTCGCCGGGCCCCGGCAGGGCCGCCGCGTTGCGGATCAGGATCTGCGCGGATGCGCGGTCCGCCGGGGTCAGCGTCAGCCGGTAGGTGAAGCCCCTCTCCGTGCCGATGAACAGCGTGACGGGCTCATGCCCGGACGTTTCGGCGGACGGCGAGGGGTGCGCGGACCTCAGATAGAGGTCCCCCGAGGCGGCGTCGTGCTCGACCGCGAACCCGTCCGGGGCACGCACCACCTTCACGATCCGGTCGCCCGCCAGCGCGATCCGGTTGACGCCCGTTGCGGAGATTTCCGCGGCGAGCTCGGCATGGTCCGCCGCATCGAGGATCTGCATCGCCAGCGCGGGAAGCGGCGTCGCGAGCGCGCCCATGACAACGATGTGCAGGGCAAGGAGCGCCGCGCGCGGGCGCGAACCGATAATCGTCATTTTTCACTCTCCATCTGTTCGAAGCGCAGCAGCCCGATCCGCCCGGCATCGACGCGGAACGCCAGCCGGTAGCGCCGGTCCTCGCGCGAGGACTCCTCGCGCCCGATCCAGGTCACGAGCTCGCCCGCGATCTCCACGCTGAGCCGTTCGGGGTCGGCCTGGATTTCCGCGGGATAGAACGCGCTCGCCATGTCGCGCCCGGCCATGCGGTCCGCCTCGGCCTCGACCCACGCGCCGATCGCGCCCCGCGCCGAGGCGTGGGCAAGCCGCGCGGCCGCGAGGCGCACATGGGTTGCGTTCTCGGGCGTCAGCGTGAGCAGAGTCACCGCCGCCGTGCGCGCCATGTCCTCGAGATACCGGGCGCCCGCCAGGCCCGCGCCGGCGCCGCTGCCGCTCACTTCCCACGCCGGACCCGCCGCCGCCGGCACCAGCACGGTCACCGTCTCGCGCCCGGCGAAGCTCATCGTGAGCATCAGGTTGGCGGTCATCGACAGCACGAGCAGGCCCGCCAGCGCGAGCCGCACGTCCCGCACCCGGCGGAGGGCGGAGTCCATTTCGATGCGCCGCATCGCCCGCCTCAGCCGACGAAGCGCCGGAGGTGGCTCGGCGGCGTCGCCTTCAAACGCAGCACGAAGTCCGGCAGGAACCAGTAAAGCGCGTAGCGCGCGATGTTGGCGCCGCCGCCGCGCTTGACGCGCCGCAGCAGCAGCCAGCCGCCGACGCCCGCGACCAGCCCCGGCACGAACTGGTTGGCCGCCAGCCCGAGCAGGGCGGGTCCCATCAGGGCGGCCGCCTCGTCGACGGTCCAGAACAGCCAGCGCTCCGGGTCGTCGAGCCGGCGCGGGATGGTGTGGCGGGCCGCGTCGTTCATCAGACGATCGCCGTGCCGACCAGGCCGGTGACGATCCCGGTGCCGGCGCCGGCCGCGATGCCGACGCCGACCGCGCCCATCAGCTGCATGGCGTTGAAGCGCAGCACCGAGCCGACCAGCGCGGCGCCCACGGCGAGCGCGGCGGCGAGCTGGCCGCCGGTGCCGCCCACGATGCCCTCCACCGTGTCGAGCGGATTGTCGAAGGTAGTGTCCGTCGTGGCGAACGCGGCGTCCGCTCCCGCCAGCACGGTGGCCGCCGCGAACGCCGCCATGCCGAGGCCCGCGCGCGTCCATCCCCGGCCCCGGGCGCTCATTGTCCCGCTCCCGCGGGCGCGGGCCGCGGGAGCGACCCGTCGTCCGACGTCGAGCGCCGCCGCCGCGTCCTGGACCACTCGTCCAGATCCTCGGCCAGGTAGCGCACCGCCGTGCCGAACTGGTGGTACACCGGCCCGCCGCCCGTCACCCGGTAGCGGTCGAGCGTGCGCGGCGACAGGCCCAGATGCCTCGCCGCCTTGCGCGTCGACAGGTACTTCTTCTCGTCCGCCATCGTGTTCTCCTCCTGCCCCGGACCCGTTCCGGGATCTCCGAACCCCGTGGCGCCCGCGAGCTGCCGGGCGCCCATGCGCGGTCATCCAAGCGAAAGCGGGCGCTTGCCGACACGGAGAAAAACGGGGGCCGAAATTCTCCCCCCGGCAGACGGCGCCTCACGGCGCCTCGCGACGCCTGAGGCCGCCTGAGCTACGAACGCGCCCCGGCGGACCGACGGACGGTTTCGCGCACCGGACGGGCCGCAGAAGCGCGTTCGCGGTCCTGACGGAAGGCCTGCGGGGCGAATCGGGAGAGAGGGCGGCATCCGCCCGGGCGGTGCGGATCCGGAATGCGCCATGCGGCGCGCTGCGGGACCGCGGCGCATCGCTGTCGCGCGAGCGCCGCGCCCGAGCCGCCGTCAGAGGTACAGGGGGCGGCTCCAAGTCCAAAAGCTGCGCGACCCGGGGCAGGCGGAGCGGAAGAAGAACCGGGATACGCCGGGGATGACCGGCAGCCGGGATGCCTGAGCCGGATACCGCCCCTTCAGCCGACGCAGCTCATCCGGCGCGGCCGGGCGGGTTCACCCGAGGCGGCCACCCCGGAGCGATGCCACGCAGTCGGGTTGCCGCCGGCGCCTCGCCACTCCGCCGCCGGGCGCGTCCGCGAGGAAACAACCCCCGCCGTGCGGATCGTTCCGGGATTCCACAACCGCGCCGGCAGCGGCGCGGTCAGCCCCCGTCCGCCTCCGGGCCGCCGTCTGCCCGGCGCCGGCGCTCGATCCCGCGCGCCACGTCCAGCCGGTAGCGCACCCGGGCGCGCATCCAGTCGGCCGTGTCCCAGTGCTTCGCGACTTCCTCGAGGCCCCAGTATGCGACCGCGATCTCGCGCTGCGACGTCATCTTCGCCCGGTTTGCCGCCAGCAGTATCAACAATTCCCGTTCCTCGCCCACCGAACCCGCCCTCGCCGAGGGGCCGGTCCCCCCGAGACGCTCCACAGGTCCTCCAGGCGGGCGATCTCCATGGGCAGCTCCAGCCCGTAGTCGTGATAGAGCCGGAGGCCCCCGCCGGCGAGCAGCGGACCCTCGTTCGTCACCCGGACCTGCACCGCCCGCCCGGCCTGCTCGACCTTCACGATCAGCGTCCCGTCCAGAAGCCTGAGCCCGTCGATGCGCGCGCCCGCGGCCGCGAGAAACGGCACGAGCGGCGAAGCCCGCGCCGAGCCCTCGGCCTCCAGCATCGCTTCGCCGGCAAGGAACGGCGAAGCCGGGCCGTCCCGCGCAAACGGGTTCTCCCACGCCTCGATCCGCCAGGGATCCCGCGCCGCAAGGTCCGCCTTCGACTGGACACGCACCGGGAACGCGGTCTCCCTCTCGAACCCCGGAGGCGCCGCGTGCGCCTCGTACGCCGCCCGGTAGGCCTCAAGCCCGCACAGCAGCTTCCATGTGCGCGTCCCGCTGTCCATCGCGGATCGGCCTCACCGGCGGACCGGCCTTCCCGGCGCCGGGCCGCTACCAGCGCGCGGTGAGACCGAAGCCGATCCTGTGCTCGGGCTCGCTCGCTCCGGGGTCGTTCGCGGCCTCGCGCCGCGCGGCGTCGAGGCTGAGCTCGAAGCCCCCGGCGTCGCCCGGCCGCGCCGAGCTCAGACGCCAGCCCATGCGGTACTCCCGCATCGTGTCCGACAGACCGAACCCGACATTGGGCGTGCCCGTGAAGCCCCCGCCGAACAGCGCGATGCCGTAGCCGAGCTCCGCATCGAGCCGGCTCGACAGCGGCGCGTCGTCGTTCGCCGCCAGCCCCGACGCGTCCGACAGCATCCACAGCGGCTCCTTGCTGCCCGGATCCACGCCGTGAGACGGCGTGAGCGACATCGACAGGCCGCGTCCGGCGCCGCCCGGCACCAGCCGGATCGACCCCGACACGCCCCACTCCGAGTAGCCGTCCGCGGCATGCGCCGCGAGACCGTGCACCCGGAGCGCCATGTCGAGGCCCCGCGACGGGTCGGCGTAGCCGATGCCGGCGCCGAGCTCCACGCCCGTCCCGGTCTCCGCGTCGCCCCCGTCGTGGCGCAAGCCCAGCGTCGCCGACGGCGTCAGCGTCCCGCCGTCAGCGAGCGCGAACTTCCTTGATCCGTCCAGCACCGCCCGGACGCGGCTCGCCTCGGCCTGCGCGCCGGCGAGGTTGCCCACGCCGGGCACCGAGGCCCTGTCCGACTCCGTCCGGACCCAGAACGCGTCCGCCTTGAGCGCCAGCGCGAACCCGTCCGCCTCCGCAGGCGTCACCAGCTCGCCCCGCATGCCCATCGCGGCCAGCGTCATCGACAGGTCCGTGCCGTAGCGCTCCGCCGGACCGCCGTCGAGCTCCAGCGAGAGGCTTCCGCTGCCCGTCCCCGCCAGACCCCAGGCCGACAGGCGCTCGGAGAGCCTGAGCCGCGCATAGGGCAGCATCGTCGTCACCGAGCTCCCCATCGCGTAGACCCGGCCCGCGCCCTGCGCCGTGCCCTCGCCGACGCTGTGCGTCATCGCGAACCCGGTCAGCAGGCGCCCGCGCTCGTAGTCCATGCCCATGGCACCGGTCGCCGCCTCGCCGCTCAGGCTGAGGCCCGTACCGGCGCTGGAGAACTGCGACACCGACGCGCCCTGGCCCCAGCTCGTGAACTGCGAGCCCGCGCCCTGCCCGAGCACCGCGCGGAACGACGTGCCGAGCAGCAGCTCGCGCGTGGTCATCGTCCGCGAGCGGTCCCCGGCCGGGTCGCCGGACCAGGTGAGCCACGACGCGGTGCCGGGTCCGAACGCCGGCGCCGGCGGCAGGCCGGGTTCCCCCCCGGAGCCGTCGAGCGCCATGCGGTGCCCGCCCAGCGTGAAGTGCGAGCCCGCGTCCCGCGGCACCTCCAGCCGCACCGTCACCGCGGCGATGGCATCCGAAGCCACCGCGCGGCCGAACCGCGCCAGCCAGTCCTTCTGCAGCGGGTCGGCGTTCGAGATCGTGCCCGTCGCCGTCCCGTCCGCGAGCGTCGCCGCGTCCCCCGGACGCGGGTTGCTCAGCACCAGCGAGAAGGTCTCCGTGCCCTCGTCATGCACGTCGTCGAGGAGGGTGACGGTTACCGACTTGCGCGTCTCGCCCGTGGCGAAGGTGAGCGTGCCGCTTGCCGCCGTGTAATCCGTGCCCGAAGTCGCCGTGCCGTCCCGCGTCGCCCAGTCCACCGACACCGCTTCGCGCGCCGCCGCGGACAGGGTCACCGCGAACGCGATCGAGCCGGACGCTTCGCGCGCCGAGGCGTCCGCCACCGACACCGACACCGTCCCGGCGGACGCCGAGGCCGCCTGCGTCTGCCCCAGCGCCGAGCGCAGCCACTTGAGGCCGCCGTTGTTGACCTTGGCCCGCGCCGGTCCCCAGCCCTCCGCCTCGGGATCGCCCAGGAAGAAGCGCGGCATCACCGAGCCGGACACCCCGGCGAGGTCGTCCACCTTGGCCGTCCCCGACACGGTGCGCACCGCGTAGGTCCGGCCTGCCGCCTTGAGCAGCGTGAGCGCCGTGTTGTAGCGGGTCACCGCCGCGGCGCCGGCGTTCGGGTCGTGGTAGACGGTGAACGCGGCCGGCGCCGCCACGGGCTCGTCGTCGTCGCGCACCGTCACCGACGCGCTCGCGGGGTCGCCGACCTCGTAGCCGGTGCCGGCATCGAGCGTCACCGTCACCTTGCCGTCCGCCTCGTCCCCGTCGTCGTCCGCCGTCGCCACGCTGAGCGTGGCACTGGTCGCGCCTCCGGCGATGGCGAGGGTCTTCGCGCCCTCGTCAGAGGCCGCCACGAAGGCGCCGTCCTCGGACACGGTGTAGGCGAGCGTCAGCCCGTCCGCCGGCGCCGCTTGCGAGAACGTCACCGTGAACGACGCCGCCGTCCCCTCGTCCACCGCCGCGCCGGCCTCGACGGTCACCGTCGGCGCGGGCGGAGGCGACGATTCCTGCTGTTCCTCGAGCACCTTCCGCAGCCACTTCAGGCCGCCGTTGTTGACCCCCGGCTCCGAGGGACCCCAGCCCTCTTCCGTCGGGTCGCCCAGGAAGAAGCGCGGCAGCACCGAGTTCTCGACCCCGGCGAGGTCGTCCACCGTGCCGGTGCCCGTCACCGTGCGCACCGCGTAGGACCGGCTGGCCGCCTTGAGCAGCGCTACGCCTGAGTCGTAGCGGCTCCCCGCCGCGGCCGACGCATCCGAGGGGCGCGGGTCGTGGTAGACCGTGATCTGCGCCTGCCCCGTGCCGGTGGCAGCCACCGTGGTCCCGCTGGCTTCGGCCTGTGCCAGCTCGGTGTCGGGGTCCGTAGCCGTGTTCAGCGCGGTGAGCCGGTAGGTGTAGGTCGTGCCCGGCGACAGGCCCGTTGGCGTCGCAGAGGTGACGTTGCCAACCAATGAGCGGCGGCCGGTGTTGACGTACTCCTGGTTGCCGCTCTTCCACTGCAGAAGGTAGTTGTTTGCGCCTTGCACCGTATCCCAGGAAAGTCTGAGCTTCGTCCCGTCGCCCATCACTGGCGAGACGGTGAAGTTGGCGATCGTCGGGAGTGCGGTGGTCCCGCTGCCTTCGGCCTGCGCCAGCTCGGTGTCGGGGTTGGTGGCCGTGTTCAGCGCGGTAACCCTGACGGTGTAGGTGGTGCTCGACGACAGGCCCGTTAGCGTCGCAGAGGTGATGGTAACACTTGAGCTACGAACGCTATTGTATTCCTGGTCGCCGCTCTTCCACTCCAGGCGGTATTTGCCGGCGCCTTGCACCGAATCCCAGCGAAGGCTGAGCTTCGTCGGCTCGCCAGACACCGGCGAGACGGTAAAGTTGGCGATCGTCGGGAGTGGTGCGTAGGTCGTCCCGCTGGCTTCGGCCTGCGCCAGCTTCGTGTCGGGGTTCGTAGCCGTGTTCAGCGCGGTGAGCCGGTAGGTGTAGGTCGTGCCCGGCGACAGGCCCGTTGGCGTCGCAGAGGTGACGTTCCCAACCAATGAGCGGCGGCCGGTGGTGGCGTACTCCTGGTTGCCGCTCTTCCACTCCAGAAGGTAGTTGTTTGCGCCTTGCACCGCATCCCAGGAAAGTCTGAGCTTCGTCCCGTCGCCATCGACCGGCGAGACGGTAAAGTTGGTGATCGCCGGAAGTGCGGTGGTCCCGCTGGCTTCGGCCTGCGCCAGCTCGGTGTGGGGGTTGGTCGTCGTGTCCAGCGCGGTGATCCGGTAGGTGTAGGTGGTGCCAGGCGACCGGCCCGAGTGAGTCGTAGAGGTGTTGGCGCTAAGAAGTCTTGTGGTGCTGGAGGGATGGTATTCCGCGTTGCCGCTCTTCCACTCGAACCGGTAGTCGTTTGCGCCCGGAAACGCGTTCCAGGAAATTCTGAGCGAGTCGGTGGTGCCGGGGACCGGGGTAACGGTCAGCCCGATCAGCCTCCCGAGGTCGTTGTCGATGATGGTCACAACCTCCTTGTCGATCAGCTCATAACCGCCGATGGCGGCGGCGGCGATGATCCTGAAAGTCTCGGGGCCTTCATGGTACGAGTCGTCGTACGGCGTGATGCCCAGGGTGGTCGTCACGCGACGGGCGTTGGCCGGAATGGTGATGGTCTTGTGGATGGCCCACGTGAGGATGTCGAGATCTGTCGTGATGCCTTCACCGTCTATCGTCACGCTCGTCGCCGTCGACCGGGTCTGGCCGATCAGGCTCACCGTGGCCGTGATCCACTGCGCCTGTCCGCCCTCGTCGATGCTGTTCCTGTTGAGCGTCAGGTTGATCCCGGTGACGCCGTCGACTACGGAGGGCGGAGTGGCGGTGGTCGTCCCCGTCCCTGAATTCGACCAGGGGCCGTCGCCTTCTTCGTTGCTCGCGCGCACCTGCACCTGGTACGCCGTGCCCGCCGTCAGCCCCGTGATCCTGGCCGACATCCTGGTAAACGTAACCGGGACGGTCACGTCCTGCGGGCCGCTCGTCCAGCCCGTGTCCGCGCTCCTCTTGTAGCGCAGGTCGTAGCTCGTGATCGGCGGGCCGCCGTTGGCCGGCCTTTCCCAGTTCACGTCCAGGCTCGTGGTCGTGTACTGCGTCGGCGACACCGTCGGCGCGGCCGGCGCGGCCGGCGGGTCGTCCACGTCCGTCACCTCTATCTGCACCGTCGCGGCGCCGCTCGCCCCTCCTGCATCGGTCGCCTCCACCGTCAGGACGTACGCCATGTCCGGGGTCCCGAAGCCCGCGCGGTTGCGCCGGAAGCTCTCGTAGTTTTCGCCGCTGCCGGTGTAGGTGATCGCGCCGGTGGAGGAGATGGCGAACTTGTTGCCCGGGTTGCCATCCGTAATGCTGTAGCTCACCGTGGTCCCGTCCGCGTCCGACGCCAACACGCTGCCCAGCGACACCGGCGTCGTGCTCCCGTCGTCGTTCTCCGCCAGCTCGAAGAAGTAATACTGCGCCAAAAACGCCGGCGCCCGGTTCGAATGGGTGGTGGCGGAGGTTCCGGAGCCGGCTACAACGCGAAAAGAAGGGGTCAGGGCGTTGACCAGGACGTCGTATTCGGTGCCGGGCGTCAGGCCGGTGATCTGATAGCTCGTTGTCGAGGCCAGGAAAGATGCGGAGCCGGTACGGGATCCGCGGAGGTATGTCTGGCTTCTGGTCTTCCACAGGACACTGTATCCGGTGAAACTGACGCCGGTCGGCGCGCTCCACGACACGTTGAGCTTGTCGCCGTTGCCGGAGACCGGGTTGACGGTCAGATTGGGTACCGGCGTGTCGTTGTCGGTCACGGTCGGCGTCTGAGAGGGCTGAGATTCACTCACCGTGTAGCCGTTGCCGGCTGCAAGCGCGAGTTTGATGGTGCCGTCAGGCTCGTCCTGGTTGTCGTCGACGGTGGGGACGCGGTACGTGGCCTCCGACTGGCCTTCCCTGAACGTCACCGTCTTCGCGCCCTCGTTCTGCGGCGCCACGTAATCGGCGCCGGCTGTCGTCGTGTCGGACACGGTCAGGTTGACCGTCAGCCCGCCCGGGGGAGCCCCGACGAACCCTACGGATGGGTCAACCAGCCGCACTCGGAACGCGAACGTCGTCCCCTCCGACCCACGACCAGGTGTAATACCATCGATGACGGCGACGTAAGTGGCCGACTGCGCCTCGGCCTGCGGGGCGGCGAGGACGCCGAGGGCGAGGAGCACGAACGCCCCGGCGAGGGCGTGCGCGGCGCCGGAGCGGAGGCCGGCGAAGGCACGGAAGGAAGAGCGGGAAGCGGCACCGCCGCGCGGGCCGAGGCGCGAGCCGGAAGGGACTCGCTCGCTGTCCGAACCCGAAACACATGCCTTGCCGTCCGACGCTCCAGACCAACCGATTCGCATGACCCAACCCCCCGATGAAGCCGTTCTCTCGCAACCTGAGCCGCATATCGTATGCATATTGTAATCCATAACAAGACTATCGCGGAAGACGTGATGTAATCGGCAAGTCAAGGAGATCTTGAAGCAGATAAACGAACAACATAGTCTCTTGTATATCGTCAAAACGTCCTCTAAAGTCTCCTGACAGTGACTTATGGCCCGCATCGGCAAGGGGTGCGGCCGTTGCCGGGGAGGACGAAGCCTTGACCGAACGCGACGAAACGGCACGGGAAGGGGATGACGGCGCACATCCGAGCGCGCTCAGCGCGGCGGTGCTGCGCATCGGCGCGAGCCTCGATCTCGACACGGTGCTGCGCGAGGTGGTCGACGCCGCCCGCGCGCTCACCGGCGCGGGCTGCGGCGCCATCGCCACCGTCGATGAGTTGGGGCGCCCCGGCGACTTCGTCACCTCCGGCCTGACGGAGGACGAGCACCAGGCGCTGGAGGGCTGGCCCGACGGGCACGGCCTCTTTGCCCATCTCGCTGGCCTCGCCGCGCCGATCCGCCTGGCCGACCTGGCGGAGTTCGTGAACGCGCTGATCCCCTCGCCGTGCCCGATCGACTGCGGGGCGTTCCAGGGCACGCCGATGCGCCACCGGGGCGCTCATGTCGGCAGTTTCTTCCTCGGCACCAAGAAGGGCGGGTTCACCGAGGCGGACGAGGAGGTGCTGGTGCTGCTCTCCGCCCAGGCCGCCGCCGCGGTCGCCAACGCGCGCGCCCATCGCGAGGAGCGGCGCGCCCGCGCCGACCTCGAGGCGCTGGTCGAGACCTGCCCGGTCGGCGTGGTGGTGCTCGACGCCGCCACCGGCGCGCTCGCCTCGCTCAACCGGGAGGCAAGGCGCATCGTGGCGGGGCTGGTCTCGCCCGAGCTCCCGGTCGAGCGGCTGGCCGGCGCGATGACCTGCCGGCGGGGCGACGGGCGCGCGGTCACGCTCGACGATCTCGGCCGCGGCGAGACGGTGCGCGCCGAGGAGGTCGAGCTCTCGGTGCCCGGCGGGGCCAGCGTGCGGACACTCCTCGACGCCACCCCGATCCGTGCCGAGGACGGCGCGGTGGAACGGCTGGTGGTGATCCTGCAGGACCTCGAGCCGTTCGAGGCGCTGGCGCGGTCCCGGGCCGACTTCCTCTCCACGGTGAGCCACGAGCTGCGCACGCCGCTGGCGGCGATCAAGGGCTCGGCCGCGGCGGCGCTGGAGGGCGCGCGCGAGCCCGACCGTGCGGAGTTGCGCCAGTTCCTGCGCATCGTGGATGCGCAGGCCGACCGCATGAACGGGCTGATCGGCGACCTGCTGGATGCCGGGCGCATCGGCGCCGGGGTGATGCCGGTCGATCCGGAGGCGCAGGATCTGGCCGGGCTGGTCGAGCGGGCGCGGACCGCGTTCGCGGGCGCCGGCGGCAAGCATTCCGTGGTCGTCGACCTTCCGCCGGACCTGCCCCGGGTGATGGCGGACCCGCGCCGCATCGTGCAGGTGCTGGACAATCTCCTGACCAATGCCGCGCGGCACTCGCCGGAAGCCTCTCCCATCCGGGTGGCGGCGGAGCGCGAGGGCGCGCACGTGGCGGTCTCGGTCGCCGACGACGGCGAGGGGATTGCGCCGGAGCGGATTCCTCACCTGTTCCGCCGCCACGCCGACATGGACGGGGGCGTGGGCGGCGGGTCGGGTCTCGGGCTGGTCATCTGCCGGGGCCTGGTGGAGGCCCATGGCGGGCGCATCCGGGCCGAGAGCGCCGGGCCGGGCCGCGGCACCACGATCACCTTCACCCTGCCGGCCGTGGAGGACGCTCCCGCCGCTGCCGTCCCCGCGTCCGTCTCCCCGGACGGGCCGGGCGGGACCGCCATCCTGGTGGTGGACGACGACCCGCACGCGCTGCGCGGGATGCGCGACGCACTGGCGGCGGCGGGCTACGACCCGGTCACCGCCGCCGGGTCGGGCGAGCTGGCCCGCCTGGTCGAGACCCGGCGGCCCGCGCTCGCGGTGCTCGACCTGGTGCTGCCCGGCGCCGACGGCATCGAGCTGATGCGCACCCTGCCGGCACTCGCCGACCTGCCGGTGATCTTCGTCTCGGCCTACGGAAGGGGCGAGACCATCGCGCGGGCCCTGGAGGCGGGTGCGGCCGACTACATCGTCAAGCCCTTCTCGCCGGCCGAGCTGGTGGCCCGGGTGGGCGTCGCGCTCAACCGCCGTGCCGCGCCCGGGCCCTTCGTGCTCGGCGACCTCGCCATCGACCGCGCGACGCGACGCGTCACCGTCGCCGGCAAACCGGTGCGGCTCACCGCCATCGAGTACAGGATCCTGCACACGCTCTCGCTCGACGCCGGCGGGGCGACCACCTACGACACGCTGCGGCGCCGGGTGTGGGGCGACCGGGGCGGCGCCAACCCGGAGACCATGCGCAACGCCATCCGCAAGCTCCGCGCCAAGCTCGGCGACGACGCCAGGAACCCCAGATACATCCTCAGCGAGCGCGGCCTCGGATACCGCATGCTCGGGCCGGATGACGGGTGAGGCGGGAGGCGGGTCCCGCGAAGCCGGCCCCGCGGCATGGGGATCCGCGTCGGCACCGGGATCCCCCATTGCCGGCCGACCGCCCCCAGGGCGTCCCGGATGATTGCCACGTCACCGAGACAAGCCCCCCGGAGGCCTTCTTGCAAGATCGCCGGGGGCACCCGCCCCCACACATCAAATAATGCGAGCGAAATCGCTCGACTCCCCGGCAGATATTCTGCGTACGCTCAACTCATCCGCGAGATCGAGGCGCTGTTCGCGTGCCGCCCTTCGCCGTCGGCGGCAGCTCCGACACCAAGTTCTCGAACACGGTGGCGCGCCACCAGCAGCCGACTAGCACGCGCTGCTGCCGCTCGCGCGCAACATCGCGCAGAAGTCCTCCCACGCGCTCGGCGCGGAGGTGACGTTCAACGAGCGCGACCTGATCGCCGGCGATTTCGGGATGCAGGTGGAGCTGGCGCTGCAGGCCGCGGGCGGGCCGGTCCACACCCGAACCAGGCGCGCGAGATGTTCTTCGGCGAAGGCCCGGTGGAAGGCGGTGACCGGCTGCGCAATCGCGCCGGCGCCGAAGCCCAGCCCGGCGGGGGGAGATGGACCCGGACGGGTCGCAGAGCGATCGTTAGGGGGGCGACAGGAGGCCCGATCCTAGATCAATCTCACACCGCTGATGCCTTCGAAGAAGCTGCCATCGTTCAGCCATTCATACCGACTGGCTTCTAGGGTTTCCCAGATCTCTGTCAGAGACCATTCCGGCAGTTGTTCTGTTTCGCCCGGCTTCATTCCCGGGGCGATGTATTTCCCGTTCTGAATCATCACCTGAATGCCAAACAGGGAAATGAGGCGTGTTGCTTCGTCGTCCTGCTGCTTACGAGGCGGAGGAAAAATGCCTGATCGGTGCGCCGCTACCTTGTGCCTCCACAGCAACAGCGCATGAGCCTCGGGTATAGTGGGGACGTATTGCTTTGCCTCATCGGCGATCACCCTCATCTTTCCTTCCATCGAAGAAAATTCTTCATAACCCATTCCCGGTGCATGGCGCGAAAGCGTGTCAAGTAAGCTGACGCCCTGCATGAGATTCACCATGCTGATGCTGAACCAGTCGAATTTCGCAGCCATCAACGCGAATTCGCCGCTTACGTCGAAGTTCATGATGCTGTGGACATGTTCCGGCAAGTGCTTTTCCAGACCTTTCACCTCGTCATATAGGGATTGCAAACCTGCGCGCAGTACAGCGACATTGCGGGCTACGTTGTGATGAGCATTGAAGTCCGCGCGATGTCCTGATGCTTTGTCCAATATCGTCAGGTCAGCCATTGCAACGCTCCTTAATTGCTCGGCGCGGCGAGATGGACCCTGAGGGATCGGAGAGCGGCCGTCAGGGCGGCGGTCCCTTAGAATTCGAGCGTGACCACATAATCGTTGAGAGTAACAATCGTGATCCGCCATCCTGAAAGGTCCAAATCATAGGCTTGAGCCGAGAGCACAATCATTTTGGCTGTGGAGTCCGCCAGTCGGTCCGTCGCATTGAGAAGTCTGTCGGCGGCGCATGCGCCGCCTTCATGTCGATCCGGTTCCGCTCCGAGGGGTCATCGGGGAAACGGATCCGCGGCCTCTTGAGCCCGCGTACTCCGCAAGAAGATCGCCGGCAATGCTGTCGGCCACCCGGTCCGCCGACTCCTTCACCCATCTTTGCCACTTTTCGGTCCCGAAGGCCTGATTTTGGGTAGCCTTTGGGATCTAAGGCACTGATTTTGTTGGATTGTGTTTTGGGAAGTCCATTGTAGTGCCATAATCTTTGGTCTGTGGGCCGGCGCTCCTTGACAGTCCGCAAACTGTCCGTGACCCTGCCGCCATGTTCATTCGCAAAACCCTCACCGGTCGCGGAGACGGTGGCGAGCGCTATGCCACCTACCGCCTCGTGCGCAGCGAACGCATCGGCGGAAGGGTGCGCCAGGTCACGCTCCTCAATCTCGGCGCCGACTTCGGTGTGCCCGAGGAGCAATGGCGCGAATTGGCGCTTCTGATCGAAACCCTTCTCGCCGGCAGCGAGCCGCTGCTGGAGCCGGATGCCGCCTTGCGCCCCGTCGCCGAGGACGTCGTACGGCGGCTTCACGCCCGCGATCTCGGCGCGTCGCGGCCCGGGGACGAGAGCGACCTGGCCACGGTCCGTCTCGATAGCCTCTCCCACGAACAGGTCCGCTCGGTGGGCTGCGAGCGCCTGGCTCTCGCCGCGCTTGACGACCTTCGCTTCATCGAGACGCTGGAGAGGCTGGGCGCAAGTGAGCGCGACGCACGCATCGCGGCGGCACTGGTGGTCGCGCGCATGATCCATCCCTCCAGCGAGCGCGAGGCCTTCCGCTGGCTGAGCGCGAACAGCGCGACCCTGGAGTTGCTCGATGTCGACAGCGGCAAGTCGCTCACGCTCAGCAAGCTCTACCGCATCGGCGACCTCTTGTGGCGTCACCGCGCGGCGCTTGAAGAGGCGCTGTGCGCCCGGGAGCGCGATCTCTTCGGCATCCCCGACACCATCGTCTTCTTCGACCTGACCAACACCCATATGACCGGACGGCCCAGCTCCGCGCTGGCCCGCTTCGGGCGCTCGAAGCAGAGGCGTGACGATTGTCCGATCGTGACCCTGGCCCTGTCGCTGAACCAGGCCGGCTTTCCGCAGCACAGCGAGATCCTGCCCGGCAACATCTCCGAGCCGGCCACTCTCGCCGACGCCATCGGGCGGCTGGAATGCCAAGCGCGCGGCAGCAACGCCCCCAGGCCCACGGTCATCATGGACGCCGGCATCTCCACCGAGGCCAACCTCGCCTGGCTGCGGGCGGGCGGCTATCACTGGATCACCGTTCGCCGCGGCGTCTCGGCGCCGCCCGGGCGCGAAGCCGATGCCGCCTTCGAAACCCGGGCCGGCCACGATGCCCGCGCCTGGCGTCTCGCGGCAGGGGACGACGAAGCGCACCTGTGCGTCTGGAGCCATGAGCGCCAGCAGAAGGACGAGGCCGTGCTCGCCCGTCAGCGTCACAACTTCGAGGACGCCCTGCGCGCCCTGCATGGCGGGCTGTCGAAGAAGAACCACATCAAGCAGTTCACCAAGGTGATGGAGAAGCTGGGCCGGCTGAAGGAAAGGTACAGGCGCGTCCACCGTCAGTACGACATCGAGGTCGAGCCCGGAGAGAAGGGGCGGGCCAGTGCGGTCCGCTGGAGGCGCAACGCTCTCCATGCCGAGCGCGACCGCCAAGCGGGCATCTATGTGCTGCGCACCAGCCACGTCGAGTGGGATCTTGAAACCGTGGTCCGAACCTACTGGAAGCTCACAGAGCTCGAGGCCACCTTCCGCAGCCTGAAATCCGAAATCGGCCTGCGCCCGGTCTGGCACTCCAAGACCTCGCGCATCGCCGCCCACCTGTTCATCGCCGTCCTCGCCTACCACGCGGTTCATCTGCTGCGAACCCGTCTGGCGGCGCACGGCTTGCATGACCGCTGGAGTACGATCCGCGACAAGCTCGCGGGCTGGGTGCGTCTCACCTCCACCATCCGGGAGGTGGACGGAAACCGCATCGTCATCCGCCAGGATGCTCAACCCGACGCCGAGGCGCGCGTCATCGCGCAGGCGGCGGGCCTCACGGTGGATCCCCACAGGCGCCGGGCGGTGCTCCCGGGAGTGTCGCGATGAGCGCACAAACGTAGTGCCATAATCCCAGATGGGCCAGAAAATCAGCCCATCATCGCAACTACTTAGGTCGCAGGCGCGCGCCAAAATGGCAAAGATGGGTTCACCGAATCCTGCGCCAGGTGCGCATACCGCGCCGTGGTTTCCACCTGCGTGTGACCGAGCAGGCGCCCGATCATCGGCAGGCTCTCGCCGAGCGCCAGCGCCCTGGACGCGTAAGAGTGCCGGCAGTCGTGAAGCCGCATGTCCTTGAGCCCGGCGCGCTCGCAGACGATCTCCCAGGGGTCGTTCAGGTTGCGCATCGGCCTGCCCCTGATCTTCCCCGGGATCACATGCGGATTGTCCGCCAGCCGGGGAATCCGCCGCAGCACCGACGCCGCCTCCGGCGACAGCACGATCGTGCGCGGCCCCGTCTTGGTGTCGGGCAGGTTCAGTTCCCCGGCCTCCAGGTCAACCTGGTCCCACCGCAGGTTCAGGATTTCGCCCTTGCGGCAGCCGGTCAGCAGCAGCAGCCGGATCGCCGCGACGGCGTGCGCCGACACCCCCTTGCTCGTCTCCGCCTCGTCCAGCACCCGCCCGAGGCGCCGGAACTCCTCCTCGGTCAGGAACCGCTCGCGGCTGCGCTCGCGGTTCTTCGCGACCAGGCGGCAGGGGTTGCTCATCTCCGGGATCTCGCCCCGGTCCTCCGCCAGGTTGTAGATGCGCGACAGCAGATCGACGACGTGGTTCGCCATCACCGGCGTAGCGCGCAGCGCGTGATGCAGCTCCGTGACCTCCCGGTGCCCGACGGCCAGCGCCGGGAGCTTGCCGAGCCGGGGCAGGATGTGCTTCTCGACCACCAGCCGATAGGTCGCCTCCGTCTTCGGCTTGCAGCGCACCGCGACGTGCTCCTCGAGATACCGCCGGGCCAGATCGCCCACGGTCGGGCTGGCGGCCAGCCTGACCGCCGCCGGCTCCGGCACCGGGTCCTCGCCGGCCTTGATCCGCGAGATGATCTGCGCCGCGCGCCGCCGGGCCTCCTCGGCGGTGATGACGCCGTGCCGGCCGACCGTCACCCGTTTCGCCGCCTCGCCGCCCGCCCGGGTCTGCACCACGTAGACTTTCCGCCCCGTGGGATGGACCCGGACCCCGAAGCCCGCGAGCTCGCTGTCCCAGAAGAATGTGTCCCGGTCCACCTTCAGCGCGTCGACCGTCCGTTTCGATATCGTCTTCGTCCTGAACCGGGCCATGCCCGTCCTCCGATTCCGCCGCGCGCCGCCCGTCAGGCCGCGCGGCCTTCCTCCGCGTCCCCGCCCAGAATGTCCGCCCCGATGCTGCGGCCGACCTTGCGCGCCGAGGCCTTCTCCGTGTCCCGCACCAGGTGGGCGTAGCGCGCCGTCGTCGTCACCTTGCGGTGACCGAGCAGCTTGCCGATCATCGGCAGGCCCTCGCCGATCGCCAGCGCGCGGGACGCGTAAGAGTGTCGGCAGTCGTGAATGCGCACGCCGTCGAGCCCGGCGCGCGGGCGCAGCCTGAGCCAGACCTGGTCGAGGTTCTTCAAGTGATCGCCCGGCAGCTTCCCCGTAATCACCCAGGGATTGCCTTCGATGCGCGGAATGCCGGCCAGCACGGATTCCACCGCCCGCGTCAGCGGGATGCGCCGCGCGCCGGTCTTCGCGTCGCGAATCCGGATCTCGCCCGCCGTGCGGTCGATGTCGTCCCACCTGAGGGTGACGATCTCGTTCTTGCGGCAACCGGTCAGCAGCAGCAGCCGGATCGCGGCGATGCCGGACGGCAGGAACCCGCCCGCCGCCTCCGCCTCGTCCAGCACGCGTCCGAGACGGCGATACTCCTCCGGCGTCAGGAACCGCTCCCGCCGGACCCTCTTGTAGGCCCGCACCCGCCGGCAGGGACTGCGCCGGGGCGGCGTCATGCCCCAGGTCTCGGCCAACCGGAACATCTTCGACAGCACCTCCACCGCCTGGTTCGCCTGGGCGGGCTTGTCCCGCATCCTGAAATGGAGCTCGGACACATGCGAGCGCTCGACAGACGCCACCGGCAGATGCCCCAGCGCGGGCAGGATGTGGAGATCCAGCACCCGCCGGCACGTCTTCACCGTGTTCGGCCGGCAGTTCACTTCGAGGTGGCCCTTGACGTAGCGCTCGGCCAGGTCGGCCATCGTCGGCGGCGGGGCGGGCTCCGGCGGGAACGGATCCTCGCCCCGCCCGATGCGGTCGATGACGACCGCCGCCTTGCCGCGCGCCTCGTCCGGCGCGATCTCGCCATGCACGCCGATGGGCACCCGCCTGGACTGGCCTGTCGGCCCGCGCGTCTGGGCCACGTAGACCTTGCGCCCGGTCGCATAGACCCTGACCCCGAAGCCCGTGAGGTCGCGGTCCCAGAACAGCGCGTCGCCGCGCTCCACCGCCAGGCGTTCGACCGACCGCTTGGAAATCCGGATGGCGTTCCGTTTCGGCATCGCGAAAGCGTTCGGTCACGCGGTGATGAGAGTGGTGGATTCAACGATTGAGCGTTCGCTTCCAGTCCTTGCGGAGGGGTCGCAACCAGATGTCCTTTTGGGGCTGGGCCCGTTTCGTATGCCTGTCATAGCGTCCTCTTCCCTGGGTGGTTCCAACGTGGGTCCAGCCCGAGGCCTTGTAGACGGCGCCGGTGTAGCGCGGGGTCTCGACGAAGGTCTCGATGAGCACGGGCGTGGTGTTGTAGCGCTCGGTCCAGTCGCCGGGCAGGCGGCGGCGCACGATGGCGAGGATGTGCGAGCCGAGGTTGGGGATCTCGACCCACGGCAGGATCAGGAAGCGCGGATTGTCGACCACCAGCGGCAGGTTTTTCTCGCGCATTTGGGGCGACCATCCGATGAAGCGGTCGCGCGGGGCGAGCTTCCATGCGGCGGTGGAGAAGCCGAGCATGGCCAGCGGCCAGCCGTTGCGGTCATGCACGGCGTAGCGCATCTGGGCGCCGACCAGGGTCTTGTATCCGAGGTAGTGGTAGCGGGCGACGAACTCGTTCCAGAGCTTCCCTTCCCGGGTGTTGCGCACGACGGTGCGGAAGTCGAGGGGACGCACCTGGTCGAGGGTGGTCGGAGCGGGGAACAGCGGCGGCTCGGTGTCCGGTCCGAAGACGATGGGCTTGGGCCGCCCCTGGCGCCCTCTCGGCGGCGGCAGGACGATGACGCCGTCGCGGTGCATGGCGAGCATGGTCACCTTCGCCATCATGTCCTTGAGGCCGCCGTCAGGCTTGAGCCAACCGATACGCCGGCAGAACTCTCTGGACAGGGCAGCTCGGGTGGGCTGCGGATCGGCGGCGATCAGGACGCGCAGCAGCGCCATCTCGTCAGCGGTGAAGTCCCGACCGTAGTAGCGGCACTCGATCGCGCCGGTCATTCCGGCGCCGTGAACTCGCGCCTGCGCTCCTCGCTCATCGTCCAGGGCAGCCAGGGCGACAGGTCGTCGGGCGGCTGGCCATCGTTCTCCGCGCAGGCTTCGAGCCACGCCTCCAGCCAGCGCAGGACATCGATGCCGTTCAGGGCGAGGGTGCCGAGGACCGAGTACATCGCCGCCGTGAAGTCGGCGCCGTCCTCGCTGTCCGAACCGAAGCATAACCGGCGCCCGATAACGGCCCTCCGGAACTCGCGCTCCGCGACATTGTTGTCCATGGGCACCTGGGGATTGTCGACGAAGACGCTCAGTCCCTCGCGATGCTTGAGCAGCGAGCGCAACGCCTTGGCCTGGCGCGCCTTGGCCGGCAGGTCGGCCAGCTCCGCTTCGCCCTGTGCGAACAGCTCGTCGACCGCCTTCTTCAGCGCGGCCTGTGCCGCGTCGAACGCCGGCGTCTGTCGTATGAGAGCGAGAGCGGGGTCGTAATGCTTCAGCCGCTCCTTGTTCAGCCGGACGACGGACGCGAACCGCTCGATCCACCCCTCGCACCACTGCCTCAGCTTCACCTGGCCAGCCGCGCACTCGATGAAGTCGCGCCTCTGGTGGATCCAGCACCAGCACAGGATCACCTTGCCGTCGAGCTCCCGCGCCATCTTGATGTAGGCGGCGTAGCGGTCGCAGACCAGGAACACGGTGCCCTTGACCGAGCCGAACAGCTTCATCGCGGCCTCGGCGCTGCGCGAGGGGTCGACGCGGTAGTAGACGGCGTCCTTGCCGACCGAGATCCACAGCCACGCGCGCCGCGAGCGCCCGGTCTCGCTCAGCGCCTGGATGCGCCAGCCGGTCTCGTCGCCGTGGCGCACCGCCATCTCGTTCTGGCGGGCGAGGATCGCCTCGGCGAGCGGCGCAAACAGCGGCTGGAAGCGGCGCACGCTGTCGGCCATCGTCCCCGGCGCGATCGCCAGCCCCTGATCGGTCATCCACGCCGCGACCTGACGCAGGGGCCGGAAGCAGGCGAAGCGCTCGTAGAGGATGCGCGCCCAGACGCTGATCCCGAAGGGCGTCCTGGCGAACAGCCGCGCCGGCGGGGGCGCGACCGCCTCCGGGGGCGAGGACGGGCAGCCGCAGCCCCGACGGTAGCGCGGACGGACGATCCTGCGGATGTGGGCCTTGACCGCGATCTCGATGACGGACGAGGAACGCTCGCCGTTGGCGACATAGGGCTTGCCGCAGCACGAGCAGATGAGCGCGTCCGGCGGCCGTTCCCGCCGTTCCTCCTTCTCCTTGAGCGCAAGCCGCGAGGTACGGCCGTGGCCGGGCGCGCCGCGCTGCTGGCCGCGCTTGCGCTCCGAGCGGGGCGTCTCCTGCCGCTCGCTCCGGCCCCCGAAGACCGCCTTCGACAAGACCGCGCGGGACGAGCGAAGCTGGACAATCCGGGCTTGCAGGCTCGCTCTGTGGGCGTGCAGGGACTTTATCTTGCTGCCCAGCCGCCCGTTCGCCTTGCGCTGCCGGGCGATCTCCTTGCGCAGCGCCTCGATGGTCTTGTTCCGCTCGCGCAGTTTCATGAAGACCGCGCTCAGCAGGGGACGTTCGGCAAGCTCGGCCTCCAGCTTCTCGTTCTTGATGGCCGATGTCCTCAGGGCCACGCGCAGGCCGATGATGTGGCTCTGCTGCTCCTTGATGAGGTCCATCTGATCGTAGAACCCGGCCAGAGCCCCGCGGAGAATCTTGGCCTCGGCGGTCGTCTGGCGCAGGGTCGCCTTGAGGCTCTGCAGTTGCTCCTGCTCGCGGCGCAGCCGGCGAGCTTCCCGGTTCAGCCGGCGCGTCTCCCGGCGCAGAGAACCGACTTGCCCGCGCAGCGCCTTGATCGTGTCCTTCTGCTTGCGCGCGCGTTCCAGCGCCTTGCGCAGCTGGGTGCCCGCTCTCCGGGGCGGCGACGACTCTGCCGCCCGTTTCAGCCTGCGACGGAGCGCCTCGACCTTCCTGCGCAACGCCGCGACCTCGTCCTTCTGCTCCTGGGACGGCTTCAGCGCTGGCGCACCCCTGGGCAGCTTGATCTTCTCTACGGATGCAGGGGCGGCCGTATCCTTGCCGGCCTGCAACGTCTGCAAGGCTTCGCGCAGCTGAAAGACTTCCATGCGCAGCGACATGATCGTGCTGCGTTTGCTCGACTCGACACCGGCCTGCGAGAGCAGCTTGTCCAAACGCGCCACTTCCGACTGGTAGAACAGCGCATCCTTGGCCGCGCGGCGAACCTCCTCGACCTCCTTGTTGGCCGCCTTGAGCTTGTCCCGGCTCTTGTCGAGCTGCCACTTCAGCGAACCCGCCCGCGAACGGGCGTCCCTCTCCGCCAGAACCAGCTCTTCGACGCGCGCTTCCGCCGCGTCCGCCCGCGCCCGTTCCATCTCCGCGCGGGACTGCGCCTGTTCGCACAGAGACCGCCAGTCGCGCGGCTCCGATGCCGGCGCCGCCTGGAGCGGCGCCCAGAACCCGCCCTCCGCCTCGGTCAGCGTCGGGGTCGCTCCGAATTCCTCGTCGCGCATCGCCATGCGCACGACGATATCGAATCGCCGGCGGCGTTACCAGTGTCTTGTTGAGGGGATCGATAATGAAATCTGCGCCCAGGGAAGAGGACGCTATGACAGGCACACGAAACGGGCCCAGCCCCAAAAGGACATCTGGTTGCGACCCCTCCGCAAGGACTGGAAGCGAACGCTCAATCGTTGAATCCACCACTCTCATCACCGCGTGACCGAACGCTTTCCATCGCTCGGCACTCGCGTTCTTGGCCGGCCCGAATTCCGTAAGCAAACAGGAACCAACCGGTCCCAACAGTGGTCGACTGTTAGCGCATCTCAGTCGCCAATGCAAGCTTCTCGAAGGCAGGATGAGGCTTGATAACACACTGTCTTAGCGGCATTAATCATACATCAGCGCACCTCAGGCGCCAGCAGCCGCAAAACGGCACATCGATACACGATTTATGCCACTCATTCGCGAGCCACGCCGTGCTGCAGGGCATCCCGCTCCCGGTCGTCTCGCGCCTGCTTGGCCACAAGCGGCCGAGTGTGACACTGCGCTACGCCCACGTCGGTGACCGGGAGACCGAGGCGGCGGCAGATCGCATCGGCGCGGCCATCGCGCGGGCACTGGGACTGGGCACTCAAGTGCACCCCTCGGATGCGTCGAGCGGCAGCTCGTCCGGGTGACGCACCCGTTTCATCCGCTTCACGGACGTGAGTTCGAACTGATCGAGACCACGTCGGTGCTGGGGGTGGGGCTGGTTCATTACACGGCTGACGACGGAACGCTGCGGACGATTCGTCAGGCGTTTACGAGCGCCGCGGCGGCGGATCCGTTTGTGAGGGTAGCGGCGGGCCGGTCGGCGTTCCGCGTCTCGGACCTGCTTGCGCTGGCGGCATTGCTGGACAGCCTGGACAGGGACGCCCGCACTATGCGGGAGAGCGACGGCGGGGCGGAGACTGCCGAGGAGATTTTGCCGAGTATATAAGAACGTTTTTGCGCATGAGTTGCGGAGGCACAGGATCATGGGGGCGATGGGGCGGCAATGATTGGCGTTTATATGTGGAATTTCAGCCTATTTTCAGCCATGGAGGCGAAGGAAGGGCTTGATGCGTTGCTGAGAATATGTATATTTATATTTACATTTCTTTCCCGATGGAGCCCGCGCCATGGCCAAACGCCCCGCCGACGCCAAGTCCCGCTCCCTCAAGGAGCACGGCTGCCTGAACCCGCGCGCGGAGTCGGTGCGCGACGAGCTGTTCCTGTCGAACGAGTTCTTCGACCCGCGCGACCTGCTCCAGGTCAGGTACGAGATGCTGCGCCGGGTGCGCGAGGACGGCGTGACGGTGAGCCACGCCGCCGCCAGCTTCGGCGTCTCGCGGCCCACCTGGTATCAGGCGCAGCGCGCCTACAACGCCGGCGGGCTGCCGGGGCTGCTACCGGATCGGCCGGGTCCGCGCCGGCCGCACAAGCTCAGCGACGAGGTGGTCGAGGCGTTGCAGGCGGCGAAGAGCGAACAGCCGGAGTTGACCGCCGCCGCGCTGGTCGAGTTCGTGCGCGAACGCTTCGGCGTCTCGATCCATCGCAGCAGCATCGATCGCGCCCTCGCGCGGGGAAAAAAACGATGACGATGCACAGCCCGCCGCCATGCGCCGCGCTCCCCGCGGCGGAGCATTCCGCCTACGGGCACGGTTACGAGCGGATGCGCCGTCATGCCGTCGAACCCGGCGCCGGCCACGGTCGCCACGGGCTCGCCGTGGTGGCGCTGCGCGGCGTCGCGGCCTGCTGCATGCCTTCGCCGAACTGCCCGCCCCGCCGGCCGCCGTTTGCGGCGGCGCTTCCCCGGAGCCGCTGCCCGCCGACGTCGAAAGGCCGGTGATCGACATTCTGCTCGCGATGCTCAGGGGCCGTATGGGGAGGGAAGCCGCATGAACCCCGCTCACCAGAAGGTGGCCGCGAACCACCTGAGCCGCGATGCCTACCTGTACGTGCGTCAGTCCACCCCGCGTCAGGTGTTCGAGCATGGCGAGAGCACGCGCCGCCAGTACGCGCCGCCAGTACGCGCTGCGGGAGCGGGCGGTGGCGCTGGGCTGGCCGAGCGAGAGCATCGTCGTGATCGACAGCGATCTCGGTCTCTCCGGCGCCGACAGGGACCGCGAGGGATTCCAGCGCCTGGTCGCCGAGGTCGGCATGGGCCGGGCCGGGATCGTGCTCGGGCTCGAGGTCAGCCGCCTCGCGCGCAACTCTACCGAGTGGCACCGCCTGCTCGAGATCTGCGCGCTGAGCGAGACGCTGATCCTCGACGAGGACGGCGTCTACGACCCCGGCGACTTCAATGATCGGCTCCTGCTCGGGCTCAAAGGGACCATGTCGGAAGCGGAGCTGCACATGATGCGCCTCCGGCTACGTGGCGGAGTGCTGGCCAAGGCCAGGCGCGGGGAGTTGAAGGTGTCGCTGCCGGTGGGGCTGGTCTACAACCCGCTGGGCAACGTGGTGCTCGACCCCGACGAGCAAGTGCAGCACAGTCTGCGCTTGATATTCGACACCTTCGCGCGGACCGGCTCGGCCAGCGCCACGGTCAGGCATTTCAACAACGAGAAGCTGCTGTTTCCGTACCGTCTTCAGGGCGGGCCCCACAGCGGTGAGCTGCATTGGAAGCCCCTCAGGTTCTCGCGCGTGTGCGGGCTTCTGCACAACCCGCGATACGCCGGCGCTTTCGCGTACGGGCGCAGCCGCAGCCGGCGGCGTCCCGGCGGTGGTGTCGAGACCAGAAGAGTTCCGCGAGAGGAATGGACGGTGCTGCTGCGCGATGCCCACCCGGGCTACATCACCTGGGAGCGCTTCGAGCAGAATCAGCGCCAGCTCCGGGACAATGCCCAGGCGCACGCCACGGTGCAGCGACGCGGCGCCCCGCGCGAAGGGTCTGCGCTGCTGCAGGGCCTGGCGATCTGCGGCGTGCGCGGCAGGAACATGACGGTGCGCTACCGAGCCGCAAAAGGGCAACAAAGCCCCCAATACCTGTGCAATCGCGAAAGGGTCGAGACGGCGAGCGCGGAGAATTGCCAGACCATATCCGGCGGCGCCATTGACCGGGCGGTTGGCGCGCTGCTGGTCGAGCTGATGACACCGCTCACGCTGGATATCGCGTTGCAGGTGCAGGACGAACTCGCCGCGCGCGCCGAAGAGGCGGATCTGTGGCGCGCCCAGCGGGTGCAGCGCGCCCGCGAGGAAGCCGACCTAGGGAAGGTCTGAATAAGTGCCTCCTGCATTTCTCAGACGCGCAAGGCGGAAGCGCGCTTTCCGCTTTACTCACATTTTCAGTGACTTACAGCCACAGAAAATGGTGGCACATCCCTGTGCCACGGGAACCCCTGATAAATCAGAGGTTCCCTAGAGCGCCCGCGGTTCATGCAGACCCATCCCGACAACCGGATGGTGGCCGACGTGCTGGAGGCGGAGTGGAACGTGAAGCTTCGCGCACTCGACGAGGCCCAGCGCGAGCTCGAGCGCAGCCGCGCCGAACCAGGCCAGGGGTTGGACGACGCGCAACGCGAGCGAATCCTCGCCCTGGCCAGCGATTTCCTGCGCCTGTGGAACGATCCGGGGACGCTGCACCGCGAGCGCAAGAGGATGGCGCGGCTGCTGATCGAGGACGTGACCCTGACCAAGGCCACGCGGAGCCTGGGAGTGCGGCTGCGCGGCGGCGCGACCCGACGGATCGCCTGGACGCCGGACCCTCACCCTTCCCAGCTCATCAAGACCAGCGACGAGGTCGTCGCCGAGGTCGACAGGTTGATGAACGATCACACCGAGGGCGAGATCGCAGCGATCCTCAACCAGCGCGAGTACCGAACCGGACACGGCCACGCCTTCGACCCGATATCGGTGAAGGTGGTCCGGGTCGACTACGCTCTCAAGACCCGCCGTGACCGGCTGCGCGAGCGCGGACTGTTGACAGCCTTGGAAGCCGCCGACCGGCTCGGAGTGTCCGACGACACGGTACGCAGATGGCACAGGGCCGGACTGCTGCGCGCACACGCCTACAACGACAGACCCGAACACCTGTTCCAAATCCCCGATCCACCGCCAACCATACCAACCAGGACGAAGCCCGGAACAGGGACGTTCTCCGATCTTGCCGACCAACGGAGTATTGAGGTGCAGTATGGAACCTAATCTTGGATGGTAGTGCGATCGGTTCAAACGCCTGACTCGAGGCACTCGTATTCGGGTTGTCAACAGCAAGGCCGAGGCATTCTCGAACGTCGGGTTGTCGGAGCGTGCAGCTTTATGCAACGGCGCGCGGCGGTTGCTTTCCCGAGAACGTCCGGCCGTAGACATCTTCCTTCACGGGGCGTATCGGCACTTGGCGGCGGGCGTGGTCGGCTTGAACGCCCGTTTTGGCGCGGCTATGCTCCGCGTTGGGTGTGGATCTCTGGTTGATGCGAAGACCCAACGAGGGAAAGGGAGACAACATGAAGTCTCTAGGAAAAACAGTGCTCCGCGGCGTCGGAATCCTCACATGCGCCGGCGCTCTCGCGCTCGGCACACTGTCAGCCGCGAAGGCGGAAGATGATGTCGGCGAAAGGCTTATCCCTCTGGCTCCGGTTCCCCAACATGTTGTACCGGCCACCTCGGCGGCGGTATCCGACACGGTCGCAGTTCCTTCCGTGTCTCAATGGGTTGCCCGTAAAGTGCCCAGCGATCCGGCACCCCACATATGGAGAAGCCGGATGTAAGGGGATAAGCCTTGTCGGCGATCCCATCGGCATCGGCTTCAATGCGCCGTTGTCTGGTCCGGTGGCAGGCTGGGGTCTTCCCGGGCTCACCGGCCTGAAGATTCTGGCCGACTGGATCAACTCGGAAGGCGGGCTCCTGGTCGGTGACACGCGCCATATGATCGAGATCCACCAGTTCGATAACGAGTATGTACCGAGCAAGGCACTACAGGGCGCGAAGCAGCTCGTCTTCGAGAACGAGGTCAAGATGGTGCTGGGTGTCGGCGGCACGACCGGGGACTCCCAGATCCCCTTCCTGATGGACAACGGCGTGTTCTATGCGCCGCTTGCGTCCACCGACATCAACCCCAACCGCCCCTACGTGATCGCCGGCGAGGACTCGTTCCCACGCGGCGAGATGATGCGCCCGCTCTACATCAAGAACGTCTATCCAGAGCTCAAGACCTACGGGGTCATCGCGCAGGAAGACGCGGTGACGTTCGTCGGCCAAGCCTGGGAAGTCGGCGCGGCGAAGGCGGCGGGTTGGGAGATCGTCTACGACGAGCACTTCTCGCCCGAGACCACCGACTTCGCGCCGGTTGTCACCGCGCTGCTCGCGGCCAAGCCGGATGCCGTGGCGCTCAACATCACTTGGCCCGATTTCATTCCGCTGGTGATGGAGCAGCTTTATCTGCAGGGCTTCGAAGGACCCATCAACGCGAACTACATCGAATGGGAATCGGTGCTGCAGAAGGTGCCGCCGGAGTGGGCCGCGAAGGTTGGCGGCTACGACAGCTATCCCACCATGGACGACCCCTGGTGGGGCAACCCCTCGATGCAGAGCCAGTTCGTTGACGATTGGCAGGCCCGCTTCGGCGACGGTGCGCCGGAAGACGTGAACGCGCCGATGACCGGCATCGATTGGCTCTACATGCCGATCGTTCAGGTCTACCTGCACGGTTTGGAGAAGGCTGGCAGCTTCGATCCCGACGCGGTGCTGGAGGCCATCCGCGCCGAGAAGGCCATCATGACGATCGAGGGGCCGGCGTTGATCTCGGGTGAGGACATGTGGGGCATCAAGAACATGATGTCGCATCCGATCCCGACCAACGTCTTCGACGCTGACTGCAACTGCAAGCGCATCGTCTCCATGATGCGTTTCGAGCCCTGGTTCGACGCCCACAAGGAGTCGATCATCGCCCACGTGCGGGATCGCGGTCAGATGTGGGATCAGCGCCAGTAAGCATGTGAAAGGGGCGGGCGAATCAACGACATGAACGCCCGCCCCGCTTTTCCGTATCGGACACGATAGTGTACGGTCCAGCGGTCTCCGGATAGTCTGGAGACCGCTGCTCAGAGTCCGGTCGTATGGACACCGTTACCCTGATTCAGACGCTGCTGAACTCGGTTGTGGCGTCGTCGATCTATGCGCTGGTGGCGGTGGGGCTGGCGCTCGCGTTCGGCGTCATGAAGATGGCGAACTTCGCACATGGCGAGTTCTTCATGGTCGGCGCCTACTGCGTCTACGTTCTCTACGCGCTCGTCGGTCTACCGTTCCCGCTCGCAGTCATCCTTGCGATCCCGATCGTGGCACTGTTCGGGTTGGTGGCGGAGCGCCTGATCTTCCGACCGACGCGAAAGAACATCCTGGCCGGATTCATGGCCACCGCAGGGCTCGCGTTTATCCTGCAAGTACTCGCGGGGCAGATTTGGGGTGTCGGCATCGCCAAGAGCATTCCCACGCCCTACATGGGCGCCGCCGACGTGGGCGACGCCACGATCGGCTGGCAGCGCCTGATCGTCATCCCCTGCGCGTTCGCGATGCTGCTCGCGCTGCGCTTCTTCCTCTACCGCGTCAAGCTGGGCAAGGCGTTGCGCGCCTGTGCGCAGGATCCCGAAATCGCCGCACTGCAGGGCATCCGCACCAACCGCATGACGGCGCTGGCGATGGCGCTCGCCGGCGCCTCGGCGGGGCTCGCCGGCGCGCTGATGGCGCCCGTCCATTCCGTCACGCCCTACATGGGCCATGGAGTCATCCTGATCGCCTTCGTGGTCGTGATTGTGGGCGGCATGGCCAGCATCGAAGGCGCGATCCTGGCGGCCGTCATCCTCGGCTTCATCCACACCTTCGTCACGACGGTGACCGACAATCTGATCGCAACGATGGTTGGCGTCGGCTTCATGGCGCTCACCCTGATCGTCCGGCCACAGGGGCTCCTCGGCCGTGAGCGCGCCTGACGAGGCGGCGAACACCGGACTGGCATCCGCGACCGCACTGCGGCGGTTCGCGCCGCTGCTGCTCCTCGCCGCGGTGCTTGCCGTCCTGTGCGTCCTCGGCTTCGAGCTGAAGCCCTACCACCGCGAGCTCGCGATCGTTTTCTTCATCAACGTCATCATGGTGACGAGCTATCGGCTCATCACCACGACCGGGGACTGGAGCTTCGCCCATGTCGTGCTGATGGGCGCGGGCTCCTATGGCGCGGCGCTGATCGCCAAGCATGCCGGCCTGCCCTTCGGGGTCGTCGTGCCGATGGCCGGGATCACCGCCGCGATCGTGGGCGCGGCCTTCATCATCCCGCTGCTGCGAACGGCAGGCTTTGGCTTCTTCATCGCCTCTTTCGCCATGGGTGAGCTGGTGCGGCTCATCTGGGTGAAGGTGCAGTTCCCCTTCGGCGGCACGCGCGGCATCATCAACATTCCGTCGCCGGAGATCGTGGGGCTCAGGCTGTCGCCGCCGGTGCCGTTCTACTTCACCTGCTTCATCGTCATGCTCGCCGCCGTCTTCATCATGTGGAGGCTCGACAAATCGCGGATCGGCAACGCCTGGAAGTCGATCCACAGCGACGATCTTCTCGCCGAGTGTGTCGGCATCGACGTTGCGCGGTACCGCAGCCTCGCCTTCATTACGGGCGCGTTCTTCGCCGGCATCGCCGGCGCTCTGCTGGCGTACAGAATGGGGTCGATCGATCCGCGAAACTTCGACCTGACAACGATGATCTATCTGATCATCTGGGTGGTAGTCGGCGGAACGGCGACCTTCTGGGGGCCGATCGTGGGATTGGTAGTGGTGACCATCGCCTTCGAATGGAGCCGGCCGCTGCTGGAATGGCGCCCTCTGATGTTCGGCGCCGTCCTGATCTTCTTCCTCATCTTCCTGCCGGGCGGGCTGGAGAGCCTGTTTCCCAAGGTCGGCAGTGCACTGCGCACGCCGCCGGGGCATCAATTCCAGCGTCTGCGCACCTGGTTCACGACCTTCGCATCGCGAACGTAGGGGCCGGTCTCGTGTCGCTCCTCGAAGTCAGGAAACTGAGCAAGCGCTTCGGCGGCCTGCTCGCCATTGCCGATCTCGACATGACAGTCGAGGAAGGCGAAATCCGCGGGATCATCGGACCCAACGGTGCGGGCAAGACCACGCTCTTCAACGTCATCTCGGGCACGTACAAGCCGACCTCGGGCGACGTCTTTCTCAACGGCGACAAGCTCACCGGCTTGCGCCCGAGCCGCATTGCCGGCAAGGGCGGGGTGCGCACCTTTCAGCGCTCTGCCATGTTCAGCGATTTCACCGTGTTGCAGAACGTGTCGATCGCGCGGCACCTGCATGCGCGCGAGAGCCTGTTCGGCGCGATCGTCGGCACGGCGCGCAGCATGGAGAAGGCCAATGAGGCGCGGGCACTGGAAATCCTCGAATTCATCGGCTTGAGCGCATTCAGGGACGAACTCGCGCCCAACCTCTCTCATGGCCATCAGAGAGCGCTCGGCGTCGCAATGGCGCTCGCCACCGAGCCGCACATCCTCATGCTGGACGAGCCGGTCGCCGGCATGAACCCTGCCGAGACGGAACGAATGACCGGCATCATTCGCAAGCTGCGGGACGAGTGGAACATCACGATCATTCTGGTCGAGCACGACATGAAGACCGTGATGGGGCTCTGCGAGTACATCACGGTCCTGAACTTCGGAAAGAAGCTTGCGGAGGGTGTGCCGGCGGAGATCGTTTCGAACCCGGAGGTGATCGAGGCCTATCTCGGCTCCGAGGACATCTTGGGAGACGACGACTTTGCTGCTTGAGATCGAGGACGTATCGGTCCGCTATCGCAAGATCGAGGCCGTAAAGGGAATTACCATCGGCGTCGAGGAGGGTGAGATCGTCACCCTGATCGGTGCCAACGGCGCGGGCAAGTCCACCACATTGCGGGCGATCTCGGGCCTGGAACGGCTGAGCGGCGGCGAAATCCGCCTTGAGGGCAAGCGCATCGACGGCGCCTCGCCGGAGAAGATCGCCGGGCTTGGCATCGCCCACGTGCCCGAAGGACGGCGCGTCTTCCCCATGATGACGGTGCGCGAGAATTTGGAGATGGGCGCTTACCTGCGCAAGGACGGAGACGCGTTGCGGGCCGACTTCGAGGATGTCTTCAGGCGGTTTCCACGATTGCAGGAGCGCGCCAGTCAGCTCGCCGGTACGCTCAGCGGCGGCGAGCAGCAAATGCTCGCCATGGGACGCGCGCTGATGTCGAAGCCGAACGTGATTCTGATGGACGAACCGTCACTCGGACTCTCGCCCATCATGTGCCGCGAAATCGCGCGCATCATTCGCGCGCTGCACACCGAGAAGCGGACCATCGTGCTGGTCGAGCAGAACGCCCGCCTCGCCCTCGCGCTGGCCCAGAAGGGATACGTGATGGAGACGGGGCGGATCGTGCTCGAGGGCCCGGCGTCCGACCTGCGCGACAACGACAAGGTGCAGCACACCTATCTCGGCGTCGCTTAGGCTAAGCTGGTCGCGATGTCGGCAGCTTCGGGGAGAAAGCCATGAAAGTCGGTCTGGAGGGTAAGCGGACGCTGGTTACTGGCGCGGCAAGCGGCATCGGGCGCGCCATCGCTGAGGCCTACGCGCGAGAAGGGGCGACGGTCGCGGTCCACGCGCGGAGCGAGGAACGGGCGGCGGAGACACTCGACGCTATCGCCGATGCCGGCGGCAAGGCCTTCGCCGCGCCGGCCGATCTGACCGACGCCGCGGCCATCGAGGCGATGTGCAAGGCCGCCGTCGAGCGGCTCGGCGGCATCGACGTGGTCGTGAACAACGCCGGGGTCGCCGACGTCAAGAAGGTCGTCGACATGGACGAGGCCATGTGGGACTGGATCATGGCGGTCAACCTGAAGGCGCCGTACCTGGTCTCCAAGCACACGTTGCCGGCGATGATCGAGCAGGGCGCAGGCGGCGTGCAGCTCTTCAACGCGTCCACCAACGCCAAGACGGCGGATGCGGAGTGGACCGCCTACAACACGACCAAGCACGGCCTGGTCGGCTTCGTGCGCTGTCTCGCCGCCGAGGTGGGCGAGCACAACATCCGGGTCAACGCCATCTGTCCCGGCTGGATCGAAACCAAGATGGCGGTGGCGCTGCACGAGGACATGGCGCGCGATCTCGGCGAGCCCTACGAGAAGGTCTATGACGAGAGCATGCGCACCAACATGCTGAGCGCCCTGATCCCGCCGACTGCGATCGCCGAGATGGCGGTCTATCTGGCCGGCGATCCCGGCCGTTACGTCACCGGCCAGGCGATCAACGTCTGCGCCGGCCTGAGCATCCACTGAACGGCGACGGTGGTCAGCCGGACTGGCGATCGAGGAAGTCGCGCAGCGCCGCGAAGTAAGCTTCGGGCTCCTCGAAGAACGGCGTGTGCGAGCTGTTGGGAAAGACCATGCTCGTCGCGTTCGGCAGCACGTCCTGCATGAGCATGGCGCCTTCGGGCGTGAGCTCGTCGTGGAGGCCGCTCACGATCAGGCAAGGCACCGCGATGCGCCCCATCTCAGCGAGCCGGTCCCAATCCTTGAGCGTGCCGACGCAGCAGAACTCGTTGGGTCCCCACATCGTGCCGTAGACATCCATGTTGATGCCGTCGAGCGAGCGTTGCAGCGGCGCGGGCCACGCGTCGAGCCGGCACAGGTGCCTGTGGTACAGGATCGTGATGGCGGCCTCGTAAGTGGGGTGGTCGGTGGTTCCCTGCGCCTCGTGGCGCTGCATCATGGCCACCGTCTCGGGCCCCAGGGCAGCGCGCAGGCGCTTCATCTCCGCGACCGTGTGCGGCACGCAGCCCGAGCCGTTGGCGATCACATAGGACGCGACGTTCTCCTGGTGTTTCAGGCAGTAGTCCGTCGCCAGCCAGGTTCCCCACGATTGCCCGAGAAGGTGGACGCGGCCCAGCCCGAGTGCGCTCCGCACCGCTTCGACCTCGTCAACGTAGCGGGGTACGTTGTAGAGCGAGGTGTCGCCCGGCTTGTCCGACTCGCCGCAGCCGAGCTGGTCGTAGGCCACCACACGCCAGCCGTGGTCCGCCATTACCGAGTGGCTGTCCCGCACATAATCGCAGGGCAGGCCGGGGCCGCCGTGAAGAATGAGCAGCACCCGCTCGCCTTCACCAAAGCTGTAGACGGCCACCTCGCCGCCCTCCACGGCGACGCGGCAGGTCTCGTCAGGCTGTCTCTCTTCGCTCATCGATCGGTTCCTCCGCTACCCCGAGGCGTCGTAGGTGTCGCAGTACTCGGCGTACATGCGCTCGTAACGCTCCGCGTTCATCGTGGAGTAGATGCGAAAGTCGAAGTCGATGGGCTTGTCCATCACCTCGGAGACGAAGCTCCAGGTGGTCTCGCGGATGGCGGAAACGACCGTCGCAGCCGCGAAGCGGTGGCGCAGCTCATCGGTGGCCGGCGTCTCGAAATAGGTCTCGAGATAAGGGTCGATCTCGTCCGGCCTGATCTCGATGTTCATGGCCAGCACCCCGAGATCGAACAGATCCACCGTGAACCCGGCGAACTCCCAGTCGACGAACCAGACCCGCTCGCCATCGTCGTCTGCGGTGAGGTTGATGTTGCTCCACCCAAGTTGGCACTTTTCCGCTGCCTGTGTTCCCTATTGGTTTGATTCAACGCGATATTTTTCTCGGTCGATTCCAACATGGCCCCACATTTTGTGAGATTCTGTCAGCTCATCAGACGGGTCCTCGTGCGGTGGATGGCGGGGTCCACGCCCGCCGCCGAGGAGATTGCGGCAACCTCGGCGGCCGGGCGCGTGTCCTGGCGGTTGACGATCAAGGTGCCGTCGGTCTGGCGCAGGCGCGTGGTGATCCGCACCCAGGTCCGCATGCTCTCGCGGATCGACGCCCAGCACTTGTGGATGCCGCGCGCGGCCAGCCGGGTACGGATCAGATGCACGGCGTGGTAGGCCAGCACGGCGATCAGCAGGTGGGCCGCGATGCGCCGGTCGAGCTGGTGCCAGATCGGGCGAAGGCCGAGCTCGGATTTCAGGCTCCGGAATGTCGCCTCGATATCCGTGATCCGCCAGTACGTCCGCAGGACCGTCTCGATGTCCCAGTCGACGTGGCTGGTGCGCAGCACATAGGCACCGGCGCCCTCATCGGCCTCGTCGTATCGCGGCCTGCGCTTGAAGCGCACGGCGGTGGCATTGGGGCCGGTTTTCGCCCTCTCGACCGTGATCTCGTAGTGCCTGGCGACGGCGGAGAAGCGCTGCTTGAGGCGGCCTATGCTCTCCAGCACCTTGTCGTAGCGCTTGAGGCGGCCCTTGACCGGGAGGCCGCCGTGGAGCCTTTCCAGCGCCGCCTCGAAGCGGTTCCGCCTCAGGCCGATGATCGCGTTCTCGGCCTTCTTCTTGCCCTCGCTGACGACGTAGAGCCGCGCCTCGCCGTCCTCGCTGGCAAGCCGCCAGGCCCGCACCTCGTGGCGCGCGCTGGTGATCAGCAGGGCCTCGGGTCCGCCCTCGGGCGGCGCAGGCCTGGCACCGCGGCTGACCGCGATCCAGTCGTAGCCCTGCTCGCCCAGCCACGCGATGTTTTTCTCGGTGGCGATGCCCGCGTCCATGACCACCGTGGGCTTCGGCGCCGTGCCGCCGCACACCGCCTCGAGCCGCGCCAGCGCCTCGTGCAGCGTGCCCGGCTCGCTCACGTTGCCCGGCAGGATCTCGCAACTGCGCGGGAAGCCCGCGCCGTCGAGCGCCAGCGCCAGCGTGATGAGGGGACAGTCGTCGCGCTTCTGCTTGGAGCGCCCGAACCTGGGAAGCTCGCCGCCCGTGTGGCCGTGGTAGTGGACGTTGGTGAGATCGTAGAAGGCGATCGTCTCGGGCAGGTCGAGCAGTGCGCGCTCACGGTTGAACAGCTCCCGCTGGATGGCGGCGCGGTGGCGCCAGAGCAGGTCGCCGATGCGGTAGAGCGTCTTGCGCCGCAGCGCCTTGCGGTCGCCCTCCAGGCCCAGGAGCTCGGCGGCCGCGCTGTCGTGGCGGAGCCAGCGGCTGGTATCACGCTCGCTGGCGGGATGGACCATCCTGGCGACGATCAGCGCGCTGGCGATGCGCCCGTCGCGGCCCTTGATGTCGAGGCCGTGGAGGATTTCGGCGAAGCCGAGGGCGTCGAGGGCCTTGAGGCACAGGCGCTCGCAGCCGACCGTGCGCGGGTTCTCGTGCTCCAGGGTATCGAGGTCGACGGTGGCGATGTCGGGCTTGCGCGCCTCTTCCTGCATCGCCTCGACGCGGAACCCCCTGGCCCTGAGCTTGGCGACGATGTCCTCGGCTGCGGCCCGCACATCCGCCTCGCCCTCGAACAGCGGCGGCTTGCCGTGAAGCAGCGCCTCGGCGAGTTCGGTGACGGCCTTCCACTTCTCGCGCGGCACCGGATAGTCGGTGCCGAGATTGAGCAGCGTCCTGTGGCGCACCTTGTCGCCGACGCGCTGGGCGAGCACGAGGCGATGGCTTCGGACCGGCTGGCCGGCCTTGTCGGTGTGTGTCCTGGTTGCCTTGATGTACATGGCGGCGCCGTTTCTGCGATGCCTGTTTCGCATACACGGCGTTCGCGGCATCTGGCAAGAGGGATATCGACTCAACTCCAAAGTCCTGGCCCCACAATTGGCTTCCAGGACCACGAATGGCAAATGTGGGTCTCAGGTGTCCTCCAACCCCAACATCTAGTGGTTCAGCGCCGCAAAACTGGCTCGAACAGGCTCGGCTGGTCGGAAAAAGTGCCAACTTGGGTCAAGCCTCCGCTCAGCAGAACGGGCTCGACCGCCCCGGTCCCACTCCGCCGGCCGCCGCGCCTGGCCGAGAAGCCGTGACCTGCTACCTGAATTCTGGACCAATCCGATGGGGAAGGACCAGCCCAGCCTCGGGGCGCCCGCCCACGCCTACCTGTCGGCGAGCCAGGGGTAGCGCCCGTTGTCGCCGCCGGCGTAATCGGGGTCGAGGTAGATGAAGCAGCGCTGGATCTTCCAGTCGCGGATCTCGAACACATCGCACCAGCGGCCGGCGCCGTGCTCGGGCACGCCGGCGCGCCAGGGACCGTCGCGGTGCTCGCCGTGGCTGGTGCCTTCGACCACGAGATAGTCGCTGCCGGAGAAGATGTAGTTGAAATGCGAATAGTGGTGCAAGATCGACTTGATGGTGCCGCCCACGTCCGTGAACATTTGGCCGATCTCTTCCTTGCCGGTGGCGATGCCCCACTTCGGGAAGTAGACCTGCGCATCGTCTGCGAACAGGTCGAGGATGCTGCCGCCGGTGGACGTCACACCGCCGTTGTCGAAGGCCTTGAGGTACTCGAGGGCAACCGACTTACGCTGCTCGTCGGTCATCGTCTGCGTGCAAAGCGCCATGTTGATTCTCCTTGTGCGTTCAGTCTCTTTCAGGTGTCCGGGCGGGAGCCCTAGTTGGTGAGCTTCGGCGTTTCGCGGTCGGCCTCGTTCGCGGCCAGATAGGCGAAGGCCAGAATCGGCCCGAGGGTGGCGCCACCGGCCCAGTAGGCGCGGGCCGAAGCGGACGCGACGCAGTTGCCGACGCCGTAGAGCCCCGTAATCGGCGTATCGGTGTCGTCGAGGATCTTGCCGGTGGGCGCAGCCTTGGCTCCACCCTTGGTGTCGAGAGTCCCGCCGGAAAGCAGCGCCGCGTAGTAGGGTCCCTCGCCGCTGATCGGATACATCGTTGGGTTGGGCGCGGACGGCTCCTCCGCCACCGGCCCGTTAAACAGCTGCTCGACCTGGCGCTCGCCACGACGAAAATCCAGGTCCTTGCCGGTCTCGGCGAAGCTGTTGAAGCGCACAATCGCTGCCTTGAGGTTTGCCTCGAAGTCCGCTGAGAGCCGGATGCCGCCGGTCTCGGCCTCGTAACGCCCGAGCCGCTCGCTGATGGCCTGGCTTAGCGCGCCCAGGGTCTCGCCCTTGATGACATGGGCATCGTCCACGCCGGGTGGCACGATGAAGCGACCGTACTCGTCGCTCGCGCAGTGGTCCTGGCTGCGTTGGTCCCAGACCGCGATCAACACAAGGTTGGGATATTCCCCGGCCGTCGGGCTCCACTCGAAGAACTTCTGCGCCATCTCATTGTAGGCGAGCTTCTCGTTGGCGACCCGGTGGCCCTGCTTGCTCACGTAGATCATGGAATCGCCCGAGGGCGAGAAGGTGCCGATCAACGTGGGATCGCCGGCAATCGCCTTCTCCAGCACGATCGGGCACATCCAGGCGTAATTCATGTTGCGCAACTGAGCGCCCACGCTGCCGGCAATCGGGATGAAGTCCCCCTCGTTGGTCTTCGCGGCACAGCCGCCGTAGATCGGCACGTTCAGGAAGTTCTTGCGGATCTCTACGTTGTGGGTGAAGCCGCCGGTGCAGAAGACCACGGCCTTGCGGGCGTGGAAGCGCCGCGCTGCACCGTTGCCGGCGCTGGCCTCGACACCGACGACATCCCCCGCGAGGTTGCGGATGACGCGCTGTACCCGATGCCCGGTGCGGATATCGACGCCGGCCTCGGTAGCCGCACGCGACATCGATTCCACCGCGCGCAGGCCGCCGTCGGACATCGTGTCCCTCGCGTCCACCGGGACCAGGACGCGGCCCGTGGGCGCTTTGTCCTCCGGCAGTTCGGCCCAGTAGTCCGGCACGAAGTCGCAATGCCGGTAGTCGAGCGCGCCCTTCTCCTTCAAGAGCTCGGTCGCTGTCGAGGCGTTGTCGTAGATCGCCTCGAACATCGCGTACTCCCACGCGGGCATACCGAGGTGGGGATCCGAGGGGTCGTAGCACTCGGGTCGCGAGAGGCGCGCCATGTAGCGCAAGCAGTCTTCGCGCGGGTCCTCCATGCCCTTGTCGCGCATCGCCTGGTTGTTGGGCACCCAGTACCAGAAGGCGGCCTTGCGCGTCGTGCCGCCGACCTCCGGCGCCTTCTCCAGGATCAGCACGCTGTTGCCGAGCCAGCGCGAGAAGAGGGCTGTCGCTAGGCCGCCGGCGCCTGCGCCGACGCAGACGATGTCGAAGGCGCCGTCATAAGGGCCGCGCGCGGCGGCCGGGCGGGCTGATTCGCGTTGCGGGATCGGCGAAAGCTCTGTCATGACCTCATACCCGTTGCGTTGGGGTGGAGCGGCGACTGGCAAGGACGCGCAGGAGGTGACCCACGCGGCCGGTCGGCAGACGCCCGGAATAGAGAAGGACGGCCAGCAGAGTCAATGCACCACTGACGATGACGCCGAGCGCGGTATTGACCGCGAGGAACGGCATGATGTTGACGATCAACGTGAAGAAGATCGCGCCCAGCAGCGCGCCCGAGAAGGACCCGCGCCCGCCGGAGAGCGCGGCACCGCCCAGCACCGCAGCGGCGATGCTGGTGAGCGTGTAGGTCGCGCCCACGGTCGGGTGGCCGACGCCCACCTCGGTGCTGAGAAAGAGCCCGGCGAGCGCCGCGATGCCGCCCGAAATCACGTAGGCGCGGAAGTGCACGAAGCCGGTCTTGATGCCATTGCGCCGCGCGGCCTCCTCGTGAAAGCCCACGGCTCGGAGCCTGAGCCCGCTCTTGGTGCGGTAGAGCCAGAGATCGCCGAGAACGGCGATCGCGATAAGCCCGAGGAAGGAAACCGGCAGAAAGTCGATGCGGGTGCGCAGCGCCGACATGAAGTCTGGCTCCACGAGACCGGTCGGCACTGGCCTGAAATGAAGCGCGACGCCCTGCAGCACGCTCAGCATGGCGATGGTCGTGATGACCGGGTTGATGTGGAGCCGCCGCACCATCGTGCCGTTGATGACCCCGACCGCGAGACCGGCGGCCAGGCAGGCGAGCGTGCCCCCGAACAGCACGGGAATATCCACTCCCATGCCGATCAGAAAGGACGCTGCGACCACCGTCATGCTCATGAGCGAGCCGACCGACATGTCGAAGCCGCCGACGAGCAGCACGTTGAGCTGAGCCATCGCGACGAGAGCGAGCGGTGCGGTCGCCAACAGCAGGTGCCGCCCGTTGAGCGGGGAGAGGAAGGCGTCGGACTGGCTCGAGGCGTAGGCGCCGACTAGGACGATCAGCAACATGAGAAAGCCATGCGGCGTCCACCACTGATCGCGGGCGAGCGCGAGGCGTCCCATGTCCCGTGCGAGCGAGAAGCCTGCAGGCACAGCGGACGCGGTCGGAGCGGCGGTGGCTTCCCTCGTGCGCGCCACCCGCGAGGTCAGGAACGATGAAACGATGTTCTCCTCGCTCACCTCATCGCCCACCAGCTCCTTGATGAGGCGCCCGCGGGAGAACACCAGCACTCGGTCGCAAAGACCGGCGAGTTCCAACGCATCCGACGACTTGATGACGAAGGTGGTGCCGCTATCGGCCTTGGCTCTCACCGCCTGATAAATGTCGAAACGCGCGGCGGCGTCCACGCCCTGGGTCGGCTCGTCGATCAGCACCACCCTGGCGCCGTGCAGGAAGCTCCGCGCCAGCATGCTCTTCTGCTGATTGCCGCCGGAGAGCGAGACGATGGACTGATTGAGGCTCGCGGTGACGATGTCGAGCTCCTCGATCATCCCACGCGTGCGCGTGCGCTCCTTGCGGCCGGAGATTACGCTCGCCGTCGCGAAGTCCTTGAGGACCTGGATCGTGATGTTCTCGCGCACGCTCAAAGCCGGATAGATGGATTCGACGGCCCGGTCTCCGCTCAGCATCATCACGCCCGCGCCGAGCGCGCGCTGCGGTGCTGCAAGCGGGATGCGCCGGCCCTCGCAAGAGAGGGCGCCGGACCCGTCCTCGAAGCCGCCGATGGCGCGGAGCACCTCGCGTTGGCCGTTGCCCTCGGCACCGGCGAGGCCGAGGATCTCGCCCCGATGCACTTCGAAGGCGACGTTGCTGAACGCGTCACCGTAGAGCGCCTGCACCGAAAGGCAGATGTCGCTCGATAGAACCTCGGCGCCTCGTTTGGGCGGGAACTCCGCCTCGATCGGCCGGCCCACCATGAGCGCGATGAGGTCGTCCTCGGAGAGCGCCTGCGTCTCGAAGGTGCCCTGTCCCTCGCCGTCGCGCAGCACGGTCACGCGCTGGGCGAGGTCGAGGATCTCTGGCAGACGGTGGCTGACGTAGACGACCGTCGTGCCCTCAGCGACGATCCGACGGACGATGCGGTGCAAGGTCTCCACGTCGTTGACGTCGAGCGACGCGGTCGGCTCGTCGAGCAGAAGCACCTTCGGCTTCGAAACCAGCGCCTTCACCACCTCCAGAAACTGTCTCTGAGCCGGGGAGAGAGTGGCGACGCGCGCGGAGGCATCGATCGCGAGATCGTACGGGGCGAGCTGCTCCTCGGCCCAGGTTTCCAGCCTGCGATAGGCCAGCGCTTCGCCCATCGTGCCCAGATAGAGGTTCTGAGCGACGGTGAGCTCCGGCACGAGCGAGTTGTCCTGGTAAACGGTGGCCAGCCCGAAGTGATGGGCCTGCGACGTGTCGGCCGAGGTCAGCCGATTGCCCAGGATTTCCACCGTGCCGTCGTCCGCCGTCAGCGCGCCGCTCGCGATCTTGAGCAGCGTACTCTTGCCCGAGCCGTTCTCGCCAAGCACAGCATGTACCTCGCCGGCCACGCATTCCAGGCTCACGTCGCGGAGCGCCTGGACACCGGGGAAGCGCTTGGAGATCCCTGTGAGGCGGAGCGACGGGTCGGTCATTCTCTCGGCGGCGATCTGCGGTCGTTCAAATGAAACCGCCGGGCGGGGTGCGGCGTCTTCCGCTCCGCCCGGCGGTCAAGCCGTTCGCTTCGGCTACTACTCCTTGAACATCGCGTTCAGCATGTCGGTGTCCACGAGCGTGGAAACCGGCATCTGATCCGGCAACGCCTTATCGCACATGCCCTGCTGCACTTCCTTCATCTTGAAGGGCACGTCGACATGGGCGCCGATCTCGGCACCGCCTCTTGCCTCCATGGCGGCGGTCAGCGCGATGCGCACCTGGAAGGTGCCGCCCGAGGAAAAGAAGATGCGGAAGTTCGGGTTTCCCACTTCTTCCCAATCGCAGAACAGGCCCTGCTCGTCGGTGCGCAGCGTGACGATTACGTCCATGGCGCGATCGGCTGCAGCATAGGCGCGCACGCCCCCGCGGAAGCCGTCGGCATACTCATAGAGCACCGCGTCGATATCGGGGTTCTGCGAAAGGAAGCCCGACATCGCCTCGAAGGTTCCCTGCTGGGTCCAGTTGGTGTCCGCCTTGCCGAGCAGCGTCATTGCCGCGTTGTTCTCCATCTCGGCCTCGGAGCAGGCCTGCCAAGCGGCGCTCAGCTGGTTGCCGGGCGTGCCGCCCAGCTCGACGATCTCGATGCTCTCCTCGCTGTTGGCGCCGGCCACGAACTGGACGAACTGGCGGCCCAGCTCGCACAGGTCCTCAGCGACGAAGGTGAGATAGTCCTCGCCCGCCGTGCCGCCGAGACCGGCGATGTAGGGGACTACGGTGATGCCGGACTCAGTTGCCTCCTGGGCGGTCGGCAGCAGCGCGGGGCCCGCATCGGGGAAGGTCACGATGATGTCGACGCCTTGCGCGATCAGGCTCCGCATGTCGGAGATCGCCTTGCTGGCGTCGCCCCGGGCCGAGGTATAGATGATCTTGCTGACCTCGGGATAGCTCAGCGCCTGCATGACGAACTCCATGTGCGTCACGCGGCGCCAGACGTTCTCGCCGAAGCCGTCGGCGAGCGCCACGGTGAGATCGCCGCGGCCGGTCTCGCACACCTGCTCGCTCCAGCACTTCAGCGCCAGCGCGCGGTCTTCCTCGCTGAGCGCCGCGCTCGCGCGCTCGAAGGTCGCCGTGACGATCGGGCCGATCCCTTCGGTGGTGCCGAGCGCCTTGAGCATCAGTTCGGGATTGGCCTCGGCGCGCGCGCCGCTGTGGGCGCCCAACGCCACGGCGCCGGCAACCACCGCCGAGACGGCCGTCTTTCTCATCCAGTGCATACGACTCATGTTCGTTTCTCCTTTTGCTGTGTGTCGTTGATGTTGATGGCGGGCAGGTCCTGTTCCCGCAAACGGGTTGATCGTGCGTAAGTGCTATAGATACCAGACCCTCGACTTTGGCATAAGCGTCCTACCGTGATTCGGCTCCGCGCGCGGCGGTGCGACCGAGCCAACGATCCCACGCACCGCGCAGGTCGGAGAATCGAACGCCGGCGAGCGCCATGCCAACGGCGATGGCGCCGCCGTAGACCATGAACTGGATGGCCGTGGTCAGCCCCATCATCTTCAGGATCTGCCCGAGATGGGTCAGGAAGAGCGCCGCGCCGGCCACCGCGATCATGCTGCCGACCCCGCCGCCGATCGCCGTGCCGCCCAGCACGGCGGCGGCGATGGGTGCGAGCAGATAGGCGGCACCGACATCGAGGGTGGGATTGCGGATGAAGGCCGCGAGCAGGATGCCCGCGACGCCGTAGAGCAACCCGGCCGCGGCGTAGGCCGCAACCCGGTAGCGGTTCACGCCGATGCAGCTGATCCAGGCGGCGACGGGGTTGGCGCCGACGGCGGTGAAGCGCCGCCCGTAGAGGGTGAAGCGCAGCAGGAAGGTGGAGAGGAGCACGAGGGCCATCGCCACCCAGACCGAGAAGTTGATCGAGAGGAAGCGGGTCTCGCCCCAGTCCGCGAGGATCGGCGGTACCCGCGCCTCCTGGGCGATGCCTTCCCGGTACCAGATCGCCGCGCCCATCATGATGGTCCCGACGGCGAGCGTGACGACCAGGGGATTCAACCGAAAGTTCGAGACCAGAACGCCGTTGATCAGGCCAACACCGGCCGAGACCGCGAGCGCAACGACGATCGCTTGGCCGAGCGCGGCGTCCTGGCCGCCGGAGATGCCCAGAATCAGGCTGCTGGAGAGCGTGATGACGGCCGGGATCGAGAGGTCGATGCCGCGCGCCATTAGCACCAGGGCCTCGCCCATGGACGCGATGCAGAGGAACGCCGCAAACGGAATGATGGCGAGGATCGACGTGGCCATCAGGCTTCGCGGCACGAAGATCGCACTGATAACGATGAGCACAGCCAGAGCGATCCAGATTGCGAGGAAGCGTGGCTGCGGCTGCAGCCCCTCAAGGATGCCGGGCGCCGAAATCTTCATCTCTCGCGTCGAACTCGTCACTCTTGAGAGGCGTATAGAGTTGTCGCGCGCGGCGCGCGCGAGCGGCCTTCCCTCAACAGAATACTCGAATTGCGAACTCCGTCATCCGGGCTAAATCCGAAGCAGCTCCCTTTTCGAGGCCGGACTCGTGGTAGCCCAGACCATCGAGCGCCGAGGCTGAGAACGGCCGTGTCGCTACGCTGGCCTTATGATCTCGCTCCACCCCGCTGGCCGCCCGGACGGTCCCTGACAGCGTGTGCCCATTGGGACCGTATGACGATGTCAAATTGAATAGTCAGCACTCGCACCGCCAAAGATGAATCTTGCGTGATAGCTTCTTCTGTGTAAGATTAAATTGCCAACAAGGTACAAATGTATTGAAGCGCAATTGTGTAAGGGGAGGGGGTAAACAATGGCGCGAAATCCAGAACACGACGTTTTGTTTGAGTCGGTCAAAGTCGGTCCAAAAGCAACGAAGAATCGGTTCTGGCAGACGCCCCATTGCAACAGCGCGGGCTCCGATCGTCCCGGCACCCAGGCCGCGTTCCGCGGCATGAAGGCCGAAGGCGGTTGGGGGACTGTCTTCATCGAGTACACCGCGATCCACCCGGAATCGGATGATTCGCCGCATTGGTCCGCGCGCCTTTGGGACGAAGGCGACGTTATCAGCCTGCGGCACGTAACCGACAGCATTCACGCGCACGGCGCGCTGGCCGGCGTCGAACTCTACTACGCCGGTTTGCACTCTCAGAGCGGTGAATCCCGCGCGATCAGCCGTGCGCCCAGTCAAGCGCCGTCGGAGGCGATTCCCCTGGCGAGCACCTGCGAAATGGATGATGACGACATCCGCGCCGTCATCCAGATGCACGTCGATGCGGCGAAGCGGGCGCGGGATGCAGGCTTCGACATCATCGAGAACCTAGTTTCGGACTCGATGATCATGAACCAGTTCCTGCAGCCCTACTACAACAAGAGGACGGACAAGGTTAAGGGTTGGGCAGGCTCTCTCTCGAGAGCCTGCCCAACCCTTTTGAACGAAGCCGCGGGCCACGAGAGGCGAAGTTGAGCTATGTGGAAAGTGCGCTGATGTCAGCGTCAGGCGGCATCCACCGGCAGCAGAGTTGCGCATAAAATCGACGCTCGCGCCGGTCTTTCGGCAGGCATGCGGGCGCACGCTGCGAGGACTGAGCGGGGTGTGAGCCGAGGGCTGTCAGCCCGGCTCAAGCGGAGACAGGTTCGGTCGTGCGTCGGCGCTTTGGCGCCGTTGCGCGGGGCCGAAGCGAGCGGGCGTCTCACGGTTTCCCCCTGTGGGTCGGCGGCAGCGCCGGCGGGCCGCGCGTCGAGCGGGGCTCATGGCGGCGGCGGATTTCGCGGACGAGGCGCATGACGCCGCCGCAGTGGGGGCAGGCCACGGGCGCGGTGCCGATCTCGGGCTCTTCGTCGGGCTCGGCCTGAGCGCCGTCCACGCTTCCCTCGGGGGCGGCGCAGCCGAGGGCGCCGAGAGCCTGGCGTGCTCTCTCCAGCGTGCTGGCGCGGCAGCCGTTGGCGAGGATGCCGAAGTAGCGAGTGCGGTGCATGCCGTCCGGCAGGACGTGCCTCAGGAAGCGGCGGATGAACTCGTCGGCGCTCACGGTGGCGATGCCGTAGCGCGGCTTTCTCTGCCCCGGCGCCTTGGGCTTTCGGTGGCGGAAGGAGACCGTCTCGCCGTCGAAGGAGACGATGCGGCTGTCGGAGATGGCGATCCTGTGCGTGTAGTGCGAGAGGTACCGGAAGACCTGCTCAGGCCCGCGGAAGGGCCGCTTGGCGTAGACCACCCAGTCCCTGGCCCGGGCGGCGGCAAGCGTGGCGTGGAACTCGCCGGGATTGGCGAGGTGGGCGAGGGTGCCGTGGAACTCCAGGTCCCCCCGGCCGTGGGCGCGGGCGAGCTCCTCGAGGAAGAGGCGGCGGAACAGGCTGCCGAGGACCTTGACGGGGGCGAGGAAGGTGGTGCTCCCCGTCTTCCACTCGCCACTGTCTACGTCGAAGCCCGCGTTGGGCACGACCACGTGCAGGTGCGGGTGGAAGCGGAGCTTCTGATCCCAGGTATGGAGGACCGCGGTGCCGCCGATGCGCATGCCGCCGTGGCGGGGATCGGCGGCGATGGTGCGCAGGGTCTCGGCGACGGCCCGGAAGAGGATGTCGAACACCACCCTGCGGTTGCAGAAGGCAATGGCGGCAACCTCCTTGGGCAGGGTGAAGACCACATGGAAGTAGGGCACCGGCAGGATGTCCCCGGCGCGCTCCTCGCTCCAGAGGTTGGCGGCGAGACCCTGGCAGGTGGGGCAGTGGCGGTTGCGGCAGGAGTTCTTATGAGCTCTCTCCGCAAGGCCCGGCTTCATCTACGTCAATGGCATTCGCAATCTCTCCACTCGAATCCGCGGCCGATGTCCAGGCAGAACGTCGTTTCCACGCAGCGATCCGCCACGCTGCTCAGCTCTTATCCGGTTCGGAACTCCGGCGCTTGCCGGCTCCGTGACCCCAATACCGCATCCAAGCGGTGGTGACGTTCCGGGAGGCGGGACCCATCTGTAGAACGGTGCCAAGCGGCGACCCAACTCTTGCCCGGTCACACGCCTTGCCCGGCATCCTCCGCGGCCGCGTCCGACCACGTCGGAACCTCCTGTATTTTCCCGTTCGTTCGGCCGGTGCCCTCAGGAGACGATGGCGCCCTCAGGCACCAGTCCTTGGGTGGCATAGCGCCACAGCGCGATCAGCAGCTTGCGCGCGACCCCCACGATCGCCCGCTTCCTCGCTCGCCGGTCCCTCCCGCCACCGGCATCCCTGGCGACGTAGGCGTGGAACCACTTCGTGATCGCGCTTTCCGGTTGCAGCTTCAGCCAGCGCCAAGCCATCTGGATCATGTGCTTCCTGACATGCGAGGGGCCGGCCTTGCTGATGCCAAGATCGTGGTCGACATCTCCGCTCGCCCACGGCACCGACGTCAACCCGGCCCAGCTGCCCAACTCCCGGCGATTGCGGAAGTCCCGATAGAACACCTCGCCAGCCAGCAGTGTGGCGTCATTGAGGCCGATGCCATGGATGCGCGTAAGCGCCGCGATCATCGCCGTCCCGTCACGATTGGTCGCGTCCTGGGCTTTCCGGCCAGCCTTCAGCAGGGCCCTCTTCTCGGCCTCGATCATCTCGATATGCTCCTCAACCAGGCGAAGCATCCCCACCGCCCTCTCAATCTCTGCCCGCGCACGCGGCGGCAACGGCGCCCCATAGCCCGTCCGCGCGGTCGCGAGGCGTTCGAGGAAGTCCGGCTTGCGCGGCGCCAGATCGAAGATGCCGTGCAACTGCAAGAGCCCTTTGATCCGGTTGTTGACGCGGGTACGCTCGCTGATCAGCGTGTCCCTCTCGCGCAGCAGGCGCTTGGCATCCTCCTGGTCCACATCGGGCACGCGCACCCAGGACATGGCCTCCGAATCGCCTTGGTCCCATGCCTTCAGAGCCCGAACCATCCTCCTCGCGTCGATACGGTCGGTCTTTTTCTTCTTGGCGCGCCGGTTCACCCGCAGGCTCGCCGGATCGTTCATGAAGATATCGATCTCCGCGTCACGGCGCTCGATATCGCGGGCAAGCCAGAACCCCTCGTAGCCCGCCTCGTAGGTCAGCATCACCCGAGGACGGGCGCCGAGCTCCCTCGCCACCCGTTCCCGCACCGACCCGACGAGATCCAACAGTCCCGCCGTGTCGGCAGCAGCCAGTGTGTGGATGCTGATGCTGCCACCCGAGGCATCCGGGCAATGCACGCCAACGATCCACGATTTGAGGCTGATCTCCACCGCGACATAAATCGTGCTACTACTTGCGCCTGTCAGCGCGGTCGTGTCTGGACCATCCGACATCCGTCCACTCCGTTGTTGACGATTCCGCTCGGAGAGAAGGTGCTGGCCTTCTCTCCGAGCTTGTCTAACCGCCAGAATCGATTCGGTGCCACCGTGCTCATGGTATCTGAAGAGCGGATGCTCGCGCCCGCAGCCCTCGCAGGCGTACATGTGGCCGCCGAGCACGGCGGTGCGGCACGCCTCGATGGCGCCCATGACCTTGAGCCGGGCGGCGTCGATGCGCCCTTTGTGGCGCTCACGGAAAGCGGCGCCGGCGCGGCGGAAGATCTCCGCCACGCCCGCGCGTTCGGCCTCCACGCGCCGTCAGTTGCGCAACGCTGCGAAGCCTGAGATCGGGTGGTCGAGGCCCTCGAACATCTTGCCGGTGACGCGGGCGTAGTGACGGGTCGTGTTCGCGCTTCGATGGCCGAGCATGTCCCGGATCACCTCGATATCGCCGCCGCGCTCGAGGAGATGGGTCGCCGCCGAATGGCGCAGGCAATGGAAGGTGTAGCTGCGGTCGAGCTCGGCAATGTCGCGCGCCCTCCTGAAGGCGGCCTGCAAGGTCTCCGTTGCGATGGGCCTGTCGAGCGAGACGCCGTAGAAGAGCCAGCTCGTCGGACGCGGCCAGATGTTCCTGTAGTAGACGCGCAAGTAGTGGATGACGATGTCCGGCAACGGTGCCATTCTCTCGGTGCCGCCTTTGCCGGAGGGGATGTGCAGCAGCTTCTTCTCCGACAGGATGTCGCCGACCTTGATGGCCAAGGTCTCGGAGATGCGGAGCCCGCCGCCATAGCCGGTGACAATGGCAGCACGGTGGCGGAGGTCGGGTGTCGCAAGGATGAGGTGCTCGACCTCCTGCTCCGACATGTAGCGCGGCAGCTTGCCGGGCTTCTTGCGGGAGCGCAGGCCGGCGACATGGTCAGGCCAGCCGAGTGTGTCGATGTAGAGGAAGTTCAGCGCGGCGAAGGAGACGTTGGTCGTGCCCGGACTGAGCCCCTTGTCGATCCGCCCCAGGTACCACTGGCGCACCTGCTCGGCGTCGAGCTCGTCCGGCGAGGCGTCGTAGTACCTGGCCAGGTTCTTGATCTCGCAGATGTAGGCCTTGGACGTGCTCGCGGCCAGATTGGCGATGCGGAGCTGCTCCTCCATGCGCTGGCGAAGAGGGGTGACGGTGTTCGTGTCGCACGCGGTCCCGGTCATTATCGATCTCCCTGGATCGCGACGGCGCGCCGCCGGACCGATCCGGCGACGGTCCGTCGCAGGGGTCGATGCTAACCACTGGTGATCGGGAGGCTGCTGGGGATCCGCCACCCGACGGGCGGAGCGCCACTGACGCAACCGGGAAGCGAACGCACAGAACAAACGGCACCCGCGACGCCTCGGAAATGAATGAACTCTACGCCGCTAACTCCGCGTAGCGGCTTCGTTCAAGTACGGCGGCTCGATGGAGAATCGCGCCCGTTTTGCGCTCGAAGTCTCGGAGGCGACCAAAAAGGCCGTCGGCGATGAGTGTGCGGTCGGCTATCGCTATTCGGTCGACACCATGGACGGGCCGGACGGCCTCGAGGTCTGGGAGGACGGCATTCGCTTCATCGAGCTCCATGAGAGGGAAGGCCTGTGCGACGTCTGGGACATGAAGGTCGGCCGCTACTCCGAGCTCGCGCTGGAAATTGCTGCCTCGCGCTCCACGGCCTCCAACTACATGGCGCCCTGGATCAGGGAAGCCAAGAAGGCCTGCAGCGTGCCGGTGGTCAGCGCCGGCCGTGTCACCAGCCCCGACGAGATGGTGCAGATCGTCAAGTCCGGGCAGGCCGACCTGATCGGCGCCGCGCGTCCCTCCATCGCCGATCCCTTCCTCCCCAACAAGATCGACGAAGGCCGGACCGACGACATCCGCGAATGCATCGGCTGCAACATGTGCCTCTCCAAGTGGTGGCAGACGACACCCCTGATCTGCACACAGAACGCCACGTCGATGGAGGAATACCGGCGCGGCTGGCACCCCGAGAAGTTCGAGCGGGCGGAGGATCCGTGCTCGGTTCTCGTCGTCGGCGCCGGCCCTGCAGGGATGGAGTGCGCGCGTGTCCTCGGCGAGCGGGGCTACGACGTCCACCTGCGCGAAGCGTCGGACGAAATCGGCGGCTGCATGAAGGACATCATGCGCTACCCCCATCTCGCCGAATGGGGCCGCGTCATCAGCTACAAACAGGGCCAGCTGGACAAGCTCAAGAACGTCGAAGTGCACACCGGGGTCGGCGAGATGAGCGCCGACAGCGTTCTGGAATACGGCGCCGACAAGGTGGTCTTCGCCACCGGTGCGCGATGGTCGACGAACGGCCTCGGCGGCGTGACGCAGGCCCCGCTCGGCGGCGCAGATGCGTCGCTACCGGAAATTAGTACCCCCGAGCAGATCATGGCCGGCAAGGAGACCGGCGAGCGCGTCGTCGTGCTCGACTACGAGGGCTATTACACCGGCGTGAGCATGGCGGAGCTGCTTGCCGATCAAGGCAAGGACGTCAGCATCGTCACCAACTTCGATAACGTCGCGTCTCACTGCATCTATACCGAGGAGATTCACGATATTCGCCGCATGATGCACGAAAAGAACATCGAGCAACATACGCTGCATTGGGCAGATAAACTTGAGATAGGTAATGCAGTTAAGCTTACGATCTTCTACCTCTATCGGGACGGTTATGTTCGGACGTTGACGCCAAAGAAGGGCGAGTATTCGCGCCGTGCTGGTACCGAGATGACTGAACTCGAGTGTGACAGTGTCGTCCTGTGCACGTCACGGCTGAGCAATGACAAGGTGTTCCGCGAGGTCAAGGCGCGCAACGCGGAGTGGGCCGGCCAAGGCATCCAGGCGGTCTATCGGGTCGGCGATTGTCACGCCCCGCGCATCATCGCCAACGCCATCTTCGACGGCCACAGGCTCGCGCGCGAGTTCGAATCCGACGATCCGCAACAGCCGCTGCCGTGGATCCGCGAGCGCCAAGTCTGGGGGCACGAAACGTTTCCAAAGCGGGTCGCCTGATCGGTGAAGAATGTCCTAGTATCGCGCCGACAGGCTTCTGCGATGCCAACGATGGCTCAACTCACTGGCCGATGAGGGAGTGGAGGGAGAAGATGCTCGACTATGTGACGCTGAAGGACGAGGGCGGGCTGGAGCCGTGGCCGCCGCTGGAGGAGCTGCCGTTCGTGAACGTGCTCGACGGCAACCCGGTGCACGAGGGGCGTTTCGATCTGGGCGGCTTCGGCATGCGCACCATGGCCGGTGTCTGGCAGTGCACGCCGGGTAGTTTCGAATACACCTATCCGGGCGACGAGATCTGCACCCTGCTCCAGGGCAAGGTTAAGGGTTGGGCAGGCTCTCGAGAGAGAGCCTGCCCAACCCTTTTGAACGAAGCCGCGGGCCACGAGAGGCGAAGTTGAGCTATGTGGAAAGTGCGCTGATGTCAGCGTCAGGCGGCATCCACCGGCAGCAGAGTTGCGCATAAAATCGACGCTCGCGCCGGTCTTTCGGCAGGCATGCGGGCGCACGCTGCGAGGACTGAGCGGGGTGTGAGCCGAGGGCTGTCAGCCCGGCTCAAGCGGAGACAGGTTCGGTCGTGCGTCGGCGCTTTGGCGCCGTTGCGCGGGGCCGAAGCGAGCGGGCGTCTCACGGTTTCCCCCTGTGGGTCGGCGGCAGCGCCGGCGGGCCGCGCGTCGAGCGGGGCTCATGGCGGCGGCGGATTTCGCGGACGAGGCGCATGACGCCGCCGCAGTGGGGGCAGGCCACGGGCGCGGTGCCGATCTCGGGCTCTTCGTCGGGCTCGGCCCGAGCGCCGTCCACGCTTCCCTCGGGGGCGGCGCAGCCGAGGGCGCCGAGAGCCTGGCGTGCTCTCTCCAGCGTGCTGGCGCGGCAGCCGTTGGCGAGGATGCCGAAGTAGCGAATGCGGTGCATGCCGTCCGGCAGGACGTGCCTCAGGAAGCGGCGGATGAACTCGTCGGCGCTCACGGTGGCGATGCCGTAGCGCGGCTTTCTCTGCCCCGGCGCCTTGGGCTTTCGGTGGCGGAAGGAGACCGTCTCGCCGTCGAAGGAGACGATGCGGCTGTCGGAGATGGCGATCCTGTGCGTGTAGTGCGAGAGGTACCGGAAGACCTGCTCAGGCCCGCGGAAGGGCCGCTTGGCGTAGACCACCCAGTCCCTGGCCCGGGCGGCGGCAAGCGTGGCGTGGAACTCGCCGGGATTGGCGAGGTGGGCGACGGTGCCGTGGAACTCCAGGTCCCCCCGGCCGTGGGCGCGGGCGAGCTCCTCGAGGAAGAGGCGGCGGAACAGGCTGCCGAGGACCTTGACGGGGGCGAGGAAGGTGGTGCTCCCCGTCTTCCACTCGCCACTGTCTACGTCGAAGCCCGCGTTGGGCACGACCACGTGCAGGTGCGGGTGGAAGCGGAGCTTCTGATCCCAGGTATGGAGGACCGCGGTGCCGCCGATGCGCATGCCGCCGTGGCGGGGATCGGCGGCGATGGTGCGCAGGGTCTCGGCGACGGCCCGGAAGAGGATGTCGAACACCACCCTGCGGTTGCAGAAGGCAATGGCGGCAACCTCCTTGGGCAGGGTGAAGACCACATGGAAGTAGGGCACCGGCAGGATGTCCCCGGCGCGCTCCTCGCTCCAGAGGTTGGCGGCGAGACCCTGGCAGGTGGGGCAGTGGCGGTTGCGGCAGGAGTTGAAGAGCGGATGCTCGCGCCCGCAGCCCTCGCAGGCGTACATGTGGCCGCCGAGCACGGCGGTGCGGCACGCCTCGATGGCGCCCATGACCTTGAGCCGGGCGGCGTCGATGCGCCCTTTGTGGCGCTCACGGAAAGCGGCGCCGGCGCGGCGGAAGATCTCCGCCACGCCCGCGCGTTCGGCCTCCACGCGCCGTCAGTTGCGCAACGCTGCGAAGCCTGAGATCGGGTGGTCGAGGCCCTCGAACATCTTGCCGGTGACGCGGGCGTAGTGACGGGTCGTGTTCGCGCTTCGATGGCCGAGCATGTCCCGGATCACCTCGATATCGCCGCCGCGCTCGAGGAGATGGGTCGCCGCCGAATGGCGCAGGCAATGGAAGGTGTAGCTGCGGTCGAGCTCGGCAATGTCGCGCGCCCTCCTGAAGGCGGCCTGCAAGGTCTCCGTTGCGATGGGCCTGTCGAGCGAGACGCCGTAGAAGAGCCAGCTCGTCGGACGCGGCCAGATGTTCCTGTAGTAGACGCGCAAGTAGTGGATGACGATGTCCGGCAACGGTGCCATTCTCTCGGTGCCGCCTTTGCCGGAGGGGATGTGCAGCAGCTTCTTCTCCGACAGGATGTCGCCGACCTTGATGGCCAAGGTCTCGGAGATGCGGAGCCCGCCGCCATAGCCGGTGACAATGGCAGCACGGTGGCGGAGGTCGGGTGTCGCAAGGATGAGGTGCTCGACCTCCTGCTCCGACATGTAGCGCGGCAGCTTGCCGGGCTTCTTGCGGGAGCGCAGGCCGGCGACATGGTCAGGCCAGCCGAGTGTGTCGATGTAGAGGAAGTTCAGCGCGGCGAAGGAGACGTTGGTCGTGCCCGGACTGAGCCCCTTGTCGATCCGCCCCAGGTACCACTGGCGCACCTGCTCGGCGTCGAGCTCGTCCGGCGAGGCGTCGTAGTACCTGGCCAGGTTCTTGATCTCGCAGATGTAGGCCTTGGACGTGCTCGCGGCCAGATTGGCGATGCGGAGCTGCTCCTCCATGCGCTGGCGAAGAGGGGTGACGGTGTTCGTGTCGCACGCGGTCCCGGTCATTATCGATCTCCCTGGATCGCGACGGCGCGCCGCCGGACCGATCCGGCGACGGTCCGTCGCAGGGGTCGATACTAACCACTGGTGATCGGGAGGCTGCTGGGGATCCGCCACCCGACGGGCGGAGCGCCACTGACGCAACCGGGAAGCGAACGCACAGAACAAACGGCACCCGCGACGCCTCGGAAATGAATGAACTCTACGCCGCTAACTCCGCGTAGCGGCTTCGTTCAAGATCCATGTGACCGAACAGGACGGCACCACCCACACCTATACCGCCGGCGACATCTTCTACACGAACAAGGGCGAGAAGGTGACCTGGGTCATCGAGGAGACCGTCCGCAAGGTCTTCTTCATTCACGATCCCGAGTCCGAGCAGCTCGCCGCCTAGGCGGGCTCTCACATCCCGGCGGCGCCGCGCCGTGCGCTCATGCGCGTGGCGCGCCCGCCGCTGCATGGTCGTTTGGTGCATGCATGAGGGCGCGCCGCCGAGGCGCTGCCCATATACGGTGCAGGGAGGTAACAATGGCCCGCGATCCCCGTTACGACATCCTGTTCACGCCGATCAAGATCGGCCCGAAGATCGCCAAGAATCGCTTCTACCAAGTGCCTCACTGCAATGCGATGGGTTACGGCGAGCACCACGGCGATGTCGCGCATCGGCGCATGAAGGCCGAAGGCGGTTGGGCCGTCATCTGCACCGAGCAATGCAGCATCCATCCAAGCTCCTGCGCCGCCCCTTATGGTGAACGCCGGCTCTGGAACGACGAGTACGCGGAGCAGCTTCGCGGATGGGTGGACACCATGCACGAATACGGCGCGCTCGCCGCCGTGGAGCTGGTCCATAACGGGCTCGGCTTCTCCAACCGCAAGACGAAGGAGTTCCCGCTGGGACCCTCGCCCAACATGGTGCACTACAACTGGGATCCCATCATGGGCCGCGAGATGGACAAGGCCGACATCCGCGAGTTCCGGCGCTGGCAGGTGGAGGCGGCGAAGAGGGCGGTCAACGTTGGCTACGACATCGTCTACGTCTATGCCGCCCACGACATCGCGCTGCCACAGCACTTCCTCTCACCGCACACCAATCACCGCACCGACGAATATGGCGGCAGCGTCGAAAACCGCGCCCGCCTGATCGGCGAACTGCTGGAGGACACCAAGGAGGCCGTCGGCGACAGGGCGGCTGTGGCGCTGAGGCTCGCGGTCGACGAAAACCGGGGCGAGCACGGCATTACCTGGCAGGAAGAGGGCCAGGCGGTGGTCGAGATGTTCTCCGACCTGCCCGACCTCTGGGACGTGAACATCAGCGACTGGGCCTACGATTCCGCCACGTCGCGGTTCACCGATGAAGCCTTCCAGGAGCCTTACGTCGCCTTCGTCAAGCAGAAGACCGACAGGCCGGTCGTGACGGTCGGGCGCTACACATCGCCGGACACGATGATTTCCCAGATCGGCCGCGGGATTACGGATTTCATCGGCGCGGCGCGCCCCTCGATCGCCGATCCCTTCCTGCCGAAGAAGATCGAGGAGGGGCGGAACGACGACATCCGCGAGTGTATCGGTTGCAACATGTGCGTGGCCTCGGAGAACACCACCAGCCTGTTCCGCTGCACGCAGAACCCGACCGCGGGCGAGGAGTGGCGGCGTGGCTGGCACCCGGAGACGATCGAGCCGAAAGGGTCCGACAGCGGTGTGCTCATCGTCGGTACCGGCCCGGCTGGGCTGGAGTGTGCGCGCGCGCTCGGAGAGCGGGGCTACACGGTTCACCTCGTCGAGGCGGAACCGGACGTAGGCGGCCGGGTGTCACGCGAAAGCACGCTCCCCGGCCTCGCCGCATGGGGCCGCGTGCGCGATTACCGCGTCGGCCAGATCGCGAAGATGAAGAATGTCGAGGTGCACACGGGCTCGCGCCTGTCGACGCAAGATGTGCTCGACTACGGCGCCGAGACCGTGGTCGTCGCCACAGGGTCGCGCTGGCGCGGCGACGGCGCCGCCTACACCAACACGCATGCGATCCCAGGGAGCGACGGCAAGAAGGTCTTCACTCCCGATGACGTGATGGACGGGAAAGCGCTGGAGGGTCCCATCGTCGTGTTCGACGACGACCACTACTACATGGGCGGCGTCATTGCCGAGAAGCTCCGGGCCGCCGGTCACGAGGTGACCATCGTCACCCCGCTGATGGAACTCTCGCGCTGGTCGGAATACACCCTGGAGATGGAGAAGATCATGAGCCAGGTCCTCTCCATGGGGATCGAGCTGATCACCGATCACAACATCGCCCACATCGGCGACAACAGCATCGAGATCTACAACGTCTATCACGAGGAGAAGCGGCAGCATCTCGGCTATCAGTCTCTCGTGCTCACCACCTCGCGCCTGCCGAACGACACGCTCTACCGGGAGCTTGCGGCGGAACCGGAGAAGCTGGAGAAGGCCGGGATTACCACGCTCGCCCGCGTCGGCGACTGCGTGGCCGCCGGCACGATCCAACATGCTGTCTACGAGGGCCACAAGTTCGCGCGCGAGCTTGACGCCGGCGCGGTCGCCGACGTGCCCTACAAGGTGGAGTACGTTCGCCTCGAGAGCGCGGTCGCTTGATCGAGAGGAGAATTTGCTGGCGCGGTCAGCCCGATAGCTCAATCCAGGTGTTCTTGCATTCGCGGAACTTCTCCAGCGCGTGGTGCGCCTTGCCCTTGCCGTAGCCCGACTGCCTGAACCCGCCGAACGCCCTTGAGCGCCGGTCCAGCAGGCCGTGACCGTGGCAAATGTTCCGGGCTAGAATCGTACAACCGAGCAGAGGGAGGCAGCCATGAACACGGTGCGTTCCATCGACCGGCCTGCGTCGGCCGACGAGGCGATGGCGATCCTGGAAGAGGATGGTGCCGTCATCTACCGTCAGGTCGTCGATGACGAGGTGGTCGACAGAGTCAACGCCGAGCTCGAACCCTTCCTGTCACGCGCCTACTACGGCGAGGGCGAGTTCTGGGGGAACAAGACGAAGCGGGTCAGCTCTCTGGTCGCGAAGTCCAAGAGCTACGGTGAAGAGCTCGCCACGTGCCCGCAGATCCTTGGCGTAATGGACCGCCTTCTGCTGCCGCGCTGCGAACGCTACCAGCTTCACGTCACCCAAGCGGTGCGGATCGGCCCCGGTCAGGGACTGCAGATCATCCATCGCGACGACGCGCTGATGCCCTTCCGCCATCCCGGGCCGCAGTGCCTGTGCAACACGATGTGGGCACTTACCGACTTCACATACGAGAACGGTGCCACCAACGTGGTTCTGGGAAGCCATGTCTGGGACGATGACACCTATCCCGACGACAACACTCCGAGGGCCTATGCCGTCATGCCGCGCGGCTCGTGCCTGATCTACCTGGGCTCGGTCTATCACGGCGGTGGCCAGAACAATACCGAGGACGAGTGGCGCACCGGCGCGATCACCGGCTACAGCCTGGGATGGCTGCGTCAGGAGGAGAACCAGTACCTCGCCGTCCCTCCGGCCGTGGCAAAAGACCTGCGCGAGGACGTGCAGCACCTGATCGGCTACCACCTGCACGACTTCTTCCTGGGGTGGGTCGAGGGGCACGACCCCCACATCGTGCTGGAAGATCGCTACAGTGATGTCATGCCGGCGGCCTCGGAGGGCGGCGAGTATGTCGACGATACCTTCGTCTTCAAGGCTGCGACGCTTGGCGAGCCGAGCAGGCACTGACGCGGGCGTGCATCCGAGACCACCGAGTGCGGGTTGCTTGTCGGCTAAGGTGGCATGCGCGAGCAGCGGAGCCCGTACAAGTATTTCTTTTTCACACGATCCCGGCGGAAAAGACGACGGAGTCTTGCCGGTTGGTCTGGCGCCGGCGTAACCTTGTTTCGGCGAATAAGGACGCGCCCCGCTGCTGCGGCTAGGTCAAATTTGGGAAGGCAAGACAATGTCGACCACCCTCGATTCACAACGTCGGATCGTCAACCTCGACACGGCGGAGTTCGTGCCGTACGGGCTGCAAGGGTCGGAGCAGTCCGACCTGACTTGGTGCAATGTCAGCTACGACGAGGCGGAGGGCGGCGGCTGCTTCCTGATCCGATTCAAGCCCGGCGGAACCTCGATTCCCCACGAGCATGTGGGCTATGAGGAGTTCATGGTTCTCGACGGCGAGATCGAGGACTGCGACGGCACCATCTACAAAAAGAACGATCTCGTGTCCCTCAAGCCCGGCTCCAAACATTTCTCGGTCTCGCACACCGGCTGCACGGTCGCAGTCTTCATTCGCGGCGGCTTCCGCACGCTTGAGAGAGACGAGCCGGTCGATGGCTGAGCTTTAGCCGCGCAAGAGACGGCCCAGATGAGCACATCGCTCGCGTGCTCACCGAAGACGAGGACGTTCACTGCTAACGGTTGGAAGGAGCAGCCCTCCGCTACTCGGCGGCTTCGGCTTCGGCAAGCTCGGCACTAAGCCTCTCGATCAGGGCACGCTTGGCATCATCGTCGAGCTTCTTCAACTCGTTGTTCATGGCGCGCTCGTTGACCGATTGGTTCCAGTAATCGAGCGATTCGAACCCGAGGAGCGCCCACTTGCCGACGAACTGGCGCAGCACCTCGTTGGTCGGCCCCATGATCCAGCCGGCCTTCGCGTCCCTGACCACGCGCTCGACGACGAGGCTCTTCTTGTAGCCGGTGCCGCCGCAGGCGTTCAGCATGCGGTCGGCGACCGTGTAGACGCTCTTGCTCGCGATGTATTTCGCCTTCCAGCTCCAGGTCAGGAACTCCGACCGGGGCAGCAGGTCGAGATCGTCCTCGTGGATCGTCCAGTCGCAGTTGTTGGTGACGGCATCGAGTTGCTGGGCGACGGCGAAGGTGTAAACGCGCGAGGCTTGGGTATCCATGATGGCATCGCCGAAATAGTCCTGGATGGACGGATAGTCGCAGACGCGCATGCCCACGTCCGCATGGGTCGTGCGCGTCACCTGCCGCTTGGCGAGGTCAATCGCGCCCATGCCGAGGCCGTTGTATGACGCGGCGAGCATCAAGAGGCCGATCGGGTCCAGTCCCTCGTCATTCGAGCGGGCGCCGTCGCCGGGCGGTCCCACCATGCGATCGGCCGGCACCTCCACGTCCGTGATCTCGATCGGCCCCGACTGATTGCCGCGCATGCCCATCGCATCCCAGCTCGCGGGGTGCGCGACGACCTCGTCGGCGTAGATCAGGAACACGGAGAGATCGGAGAAGTCGCCGTCAAAGTCCGGGCTGGTGGTCTGCGCCACGTAGAAGTCCGCGAACCCGCCTGACGTGGTCCATGAGGACTTCTTGTTGACCCGCCAGCCACCGTCGATCTTCTCGGCCTTCGACGCCATCGGATACCAGAAGTGCGAGCCGGTCTCGGGGTCGGAGTAGGACGCGGTGCCGATGAAGACGTCGCGGTTCATGCGCCGCAGGGTCTTCTGTATTTCGGGGTTGCCGCCGGCGCGGAGCAGCAATGCGCTGACCGCGAGCAAGTGCATGGTGTAGACCAGCGCCGTGCTGGCACAACCGTAGCGGGCGATCGTCTCCAGCACCATCGCCACGCAGACGTGGTTCTGCCCCATGCCGCCGTACTTCTTCGGCACGTGAAGGGCGAGCAGGTCCTGGGAGGCGAGCGCTTCCATGCTCTTGCGCGGAAAGATGCTGTCGCGGTCGCATTCGATGGCATGTGGCGCGATGGTCGAGTGGCAGAGTTCGATCAGCCGGGCCTGAATCTCCCTCTGCTCATCGGTCAGATACCATTGTGGATCGAAGTCATAGGACAATCCGAAATAGGGCTCACCGCCCCACATCTTCGTCACGGCAGACTCTCCCTTCGTGGTGAAGCGCGATGCGACAACAGCGCTGCATTCTAGTGCTCTGATCGAGAAGTTCGAGTGGGTTGACGCGGTGCCCGCTGCCACGTCATGGCCGGACTCGTGTTCGTCGGTGGGGTCCGAGACTCGTCGGTGCCCTGCGTTTAGCGGAGGTAGTATGCTGCGCTGCGGATCGAGCTTTTCCGGAGACGAGCGTGCCGCGCCGGTTGGACATTGCCCAAGGTTAAGGGTTGGGCAGGCTCTCTCTCGAGAGCCTGCCCAACCCTTTTGAACGAAGCCGCGGGCCACGAGAGGCGAAGTTGAGCTATGTGGAAAGTGCGCTGATGTCAGCGTCAGGCGGCATCCACCGGCAGCAGAGTTGCGCATAAAATCGACGCTCGCGCCGGTCTTTCGGCAGGCATGCGGGCGCACGCTGCGAGGACTGAGCGGGGTGTGAGCCGAGGGCTGTCAGCCCGGCTCAAGCGGAGACAGGTTCGGTCGTGCGTCGGCGCTTTGGCGCCGTTGCGCGGGGCCGAAGCGAGCGGGCGTCTCACGGTTTCCCCCTGTGGGTCGGCGGCAGCGCCGGCGGGCCGCGCGTCGAGCGGGGCTCATGGCGGCGGCGGATTTCGCGGACGAGGCGCATGACGCCGCCGCAGTGGGGGCAGGCCACGGGCGCGGTGCCGATCTCGGGCTCTTCGTCGGGCTCGGCCTGAGCGCCGTCCACGCTTCCCTCGGGGGCGGCGCAGCCGAGGGCGCCGAGAGCCTGGCGTGCTCTCTCCAGCGTGCTGGCGCGGCAGCCGTTGGCGAGGATGCCGAAGTAGCGAATGCGGTGCATGCCGTCCGGCAGGACGTGCCTCAGGAAGCGGCGGATGAACTCGTCGGCGCTCACGGTGGCGATGCCGTAGCGCGGCTTTCTCTGCCCCGGCGCCTTGGGCTTTCGGTGGCGGAAGGAGACCGTCTCGCCGTCGAAGGAGACGATGCGGCTGTCGGAGATGGCGATCCTGTGCGTGTAGTGCGAGAGGTACCGGAAGACCTGCTCAGGCCCGCGGAAGGGCCGCTTGGCGTAGACCACCCAGTCCCTGGCCCGGGCGGCGGCAAGCGTGGCGTGGAACTCGCCGGGATTGGCGAGGTGGGCGAGGGTGCCGTGGAACTCCAGGTCCCCCCGGCCGTGGGCGCGGGCGAGCTCCTTGAGGAAGAGGCGGCGGAACAGGCTGCCGAGGACCTTGACGGGGGCGAGGAAGGTGGTGCTCCCCGTCTTCCACTCGCCACTGTCTACGTCGAAGCCCGCGTTGGGCACGACCACGTGCAGGTGCGGGTGGAAGCGGAGCTTCTGATCCCAGGTATGGAGGACCGCGGTGCCGCCGATGCGCATGCCGCCGTGGCGGGGATCGGCGGCGATGGTGCGCAGGGTCTCGGCGACGGCCCGGAAGAGGATGTCGAACACCACCCTGCGGTTGCAGAAGGCAATGGCGGCAACCTCCTTGGGCAGGGTGAAGACCACATGGAAGTAGGGCACCGGCAGGATGTCCCCGGCGCGCTCCTCGCTCCAGAGGTTGGCGGCGAGACCCTGGCAGGTGGGGCAGTGGCGGTTGCGGCAGGAGTTCTTATGAGCTCTCTCCGCAAGGCCCGGCTTCATCTACGTCAATGGCATTCGCAATCTCTCCACTCGAATCCGCGGCCGATGTCCAGGCAGAACGTCGTTTCCACGCAGCGATCCGCCACGCTGCTCAGCTCTTATCCGGTTCGGAACTCCGGCGCTTGCCGGCTCCGTGACCCCAATACCGCATCCAAGCGGTGGTGACGTTCCGGGAGGCGGGACCCATCTGTAGAACGGTGCCAAGCGGCGACCCAACTCTTGCCCGGTCACACGCCTTGCCCGGCATCCTCCGCGGCCGCGTCCGACCACGTCGGAACCTCCTGTATTTTCCCGTTCGTTCGGCCGGTGCCCTCAGGAGACGATGGCGCCCTCAGGCACCAGTCCTTGGGTGGCATAGCGCCACAGCGCGATCAGCAGCTTGCGCGCGACCCCCACGATCGCCCGCTTCCTCGCTCGCCGGTCCCTCCCGCCACCGGCATCCCTGGCGACGTAGGCGTGGAACCACTTCGTGATCGCGCTTTCCGGTTGCAGCTTCAGCCAGCGCCAAGCCATCTGGATCATGTGCTTCCTGACATGCGAGGGGCCGGCCTTGCTGATGCCAAGATCGTGGTCGACATCTCCGCTCGCCCACGGCACCGACGTCAACCCGGCCCAGCTGCCCAACTCCCGGCGATTGCGGAAGTCCCGATAGAACACCTCGCCAGCCAGCAGTGTGGCGTCATTGAGGCCGATGCCATGGATGCGCGTAAGCGCCGCGATCATCGCCGTCCCGTCACGATTGGTCGCGTCCTGGGCTTTCCGGCCAGCCTTCAGCAGGGCCCTCTTCTCGGCCTCGATCATCTCGATATGCTCCTCAACCAGGCGAAGCATCCCCACCGCCCTCTCAATCTCTGCCCGCGCACGCGGCGGCAACGGCGCCCCATAGCCCGTCCGCGCGGTCGCGAGGCGTTCGAGGAAGTCCGGCTTGCGCGGCGCCAGATCGAAGATGCCGTGCAACTGCAAGAGCCCTTTGATCCGGTTGTTGACGCGGGTACGCTCGCTGATCAGCGTGTCCCTCTCGCGCAGCAGGCGCTTGGCATCCTCCTGGTCCACATCGGGCACGCGCACCCAGGACATGGCCTCCGAATCGCCTTGGTCCCATGCCTTCAGAGCCCGAACCATCCTCCTCGCGTCGATACGGTCGGTCTTTTTCTTCTTGGCGCGCCGGTTCACCCGCAGGCTCGCCGGATCGTTCATGAAGATATCGATCTCCGCGTCACGGCGCTCGATATCGCGGGCAAGCCAGAACCCCTCGTAGCCCGCCTCGTAGGTCAGCATCACCCGAGGACGGGCGCCGAGCTCCCTCGCCACCCGTTCCCGCACCGACCCGACGAGATCCAACAGTCCCGCCGTGTCGGCAGCAGCCAGTGTGTGGATGCTGATGCTGCCACCCGAGGCATCCGGGCAATGCACGCCAACGATCCACGATTTGAGGCTGATCTCCACCGCGACATAAATCGTGCTACTACTTGCGCCTGTCAGCGCGGTCGTGTCTGGACCATCCGACATCCGTCCACTCCGTTGTTGACGATTCCGCTCGGAGAGAAGGTGCTGGCCTTCTCTCCGAGCTTGTCTAACCGCCAGAATCGATTCGGTGCCACCGTGCTCATGGTATCTGAAGAGCGGATGCTCGCGCCCGCAGCCCTCGCAGGCGTACATGTGGCCGCCGAGCACGGCGGTGCGGCACGCCTCGATGGCGCCCATGACCTTGAGCCGGGCGGCGTCGATGCGCCCTTTGTGGCGCTCACGGAAAGCGGCGCCGGCGCGGCGGAAGATCTCCGCCACGCCCGCGCGTTCGGCCTCCACGCGCCGTCAGTTGCGCAACGCTGCGAAGCCTGAGATCGGGTGGTCGAGGCCCTCGAACATCTTGCCGGTGACGCGGGCGTAGTGACGGGTCGTGTTCGCGCTTCGATGGCCGAGCATGTCCCGGATCACCTCGATATCGCCGCCGCGCTCGAGGAGATGGGTCGCCGCCGAATGGCGCAGGCAATGGAAGGTGTAGCTGCGGTCGAGCTCGGCAATGTCGCGCGCCCTCCTGAAGGCGGCCTGCAAGGTCTCCGTTGCGATGGGCCTGTCGAGCGAGACGCCGTAGAAGAGCCAGCTCGTCGGACGCGGCCAGATGTTCCTGTAGTAGACGCGCAAGTAGTGGATGACGATGTCCGGCAACGGTGCCATTCTCTCGGTGCCGCCTTTGCCGGAGGGGATGTGCAGCAGCTTCTTCTCCGACAGGATGTCGCCGACCTTGATGGCCAAGGTCTCGGAGATGCGGAGCCCGCCGCCATAGCCGGTGACAATGGCAGCACGGTGGCGGAGGTCGGGTGTCGCAAGGATGAGGTGCTCGACCTCCTGCTCCGACATGTAGCGCGGCAGCTTGCCGGGCTTCTTGCGGGAGCGCAGGCCGGCGACATGGTCAGGCCAGCCGAGTGTGTCGATGTAGAGGAAGTTCAGCGCGGCGAAGGAGACGTTGGTCGTGCCCGGACTGAGCCCCTTGTCGATCCGCCCCAGGTACCACTGGCGCACCTGCTCGGCGTCGAGCTCGTCCGGCGAGGCGTCGTAGTACCTGGCCAGGTTCTTGATCTCGCAGATGTAGGCCTTGGACGTGCTCGCGGCCAGATTGGCGATGCGGAGCTGCTCCTCCATGCGCTGGCGAAGAGGGGTGACGGTGTTCGTGTCGCACGCGGTCCCGGTCATTATCGATCTCCCTGGATCGCGACGGCGCGCCGCCGGACCGATCCGGCGACGGTCCGTCGCAGGGGTCGATGCTAACCACTGGTGATCGGGAGGCTGCTGGGGATCCGCCACCCGACGGGCGGAGCGCCACTGACGCAACCGGGAAGCGAACGCACAGAACAAACGGCACCCGCGACGCCTCGGAAATGAATGAACTCTACGCCGCTAACTCCGCGTAGCGGCTTCGTTCAAGTCAACATCAGCGGCATTGCGGTGCTTACGTTGCTGGCCGGGCTGGTTGCCGCCGCCACGATCGACCCTCTCTCCGAGAACCGCGTCCCGAAAATCAGCGATGAAGACCGGCGGTTGACCGCCTATCACGAGGCCGGTCATGCCCTGATCGCCGCCACTCTCCCGGCGGGCGGGGAGATCCTGCAAGTGACCATCGTCTCGCGCTGGGGCGTGCTTGGCAGCGTGACCCGCGTTCCAGCGGATGGCGATCTGGACGACGAAGCACGGCGAGCACGCAAGGAGGCGGAGCTCGCCATTGCTCTGGGCGGTCTGATCGCCGAGGAGATCGCAAGCGGCGATGACGCGATGACCGAGGCGATGACGTCCGACATCAAGGCGGCGGAAAGGATCGCATACGACTTGCTTGGCGGTCCCGAGGCCGGCCTTACGGTCGCGGAGGCCGAGGCAGGCGTGCGCCTCTTGATGAGTGATGCGGAACGCCGTGCACGCGACATTCTAAACAGTCGCAAGGGGCAGCTTCACAGTCTCGCCACCGCTCTTCTGGAACACGGCACGTTGGAGGCGGTGGACGTTGCGGACGTTCTCGAGGGCCGCACCGTGACCAGGATCGTCAGCAATTGATGACGTGCCCCGCGGCGCGCGAAGCCGTTTTCCTTGCATCGCGTTGCGCAACTTTCCCGCCCCGTCGACCGGAGCACGCCGCGCGTGCCGTCTCAATGGCAAAGAGTTTTGCTACCGCACCATGTAGACCTTGCGCACGGTCTCGACAACCTCGCACGAGCCCCTCCAGCCGGCGGGGAAGGCGCAGGTCATACCGGCGGCAATGTCGGTCACCGTGCCATCGTCCTCCGTATAAACCGCACGGCCGGCGAGCACGTGGAAGAACTCGTCGCTCTCGACCTCGCAGCGCCAACACCCCGGCGTGCATTCCCAGAGCCCCATCTCCGACGAACGATCCTCGTTCCGAAACAGGATCAGGCCACTCGCGCGAGATACCGGCTCGCCGATCGGCTTGGCGACCTCCCCCCAGTCGGTGAAGGATGCCGGATCGAGCGAGGCGGCATTCGCCAACACGTGCGCGGGCATCGCTATGGGCGCTCCAGCAATTCGTTGATGGCGTTGGCGGCACGCATACGGCCGTTCTGTGCCTGCATGTACTCGCTGGTCGCCGCGACGTTGGCCCGCATTTTCTGGTCGGTCAGAGTCCTTTCGATGTTCGCCAGAAGCTCCGCGTCGGTCCAGTCGTAGCGGTGCATCCCGATGCCGTGATTGGTGTCATTGGCGCGCTGGGCATTGTCGTGGCCGTCCCAGACGAACGGCATCACGATGGGCGGGATACCGAAATAGAGGCTCTCGTTGAAGCTGTTGTTGCCGCCATGCTGGATGAATGCATCGACATGGGGCAGTACCGCGGTCTGCCGGTACCATGATGCGATTTGCACATTGTCCGGCGGGGTGTCGTACTGCTCGACGTAGTCTCCCACGTTGACCAGGACGCGATAAGGCGCGTTGGCGAGCACGCCGATGATGCGCTTGATGAGGTCGACATCGGCGACACCAAGGCTGCCATAGCTGAAATAGATTAGCGGCTTGTCGTTGTTCGCCCTGAAGGTTGGCACTTCATAGGGCTCGCTTTCCTCCCGCACGCAGCCGTCGAGATAGACGAACTTCTCGGGATCGAGAGGGTTCCGCCGTGTGAAGCGCAACGGCTTGGGATAAAGCAGCAGATTGAGATATGGCGACGGCAGCACGAACTCCGGGAACGGCAGTCGCTCGCACCCTTGGGCTTCAAGAAAGTCGTTGAACCCGTCGTGGACCGGCTTGAGCTCTTTCTCAAACTCCGCCCGATAGGCCGCGAAGCATTCCTTGTCGTTCTCGCCGCAACCGGACAGATGAGGCGGAATGTCTGGGTCGATAATCTCATTCTCCGAGCACGAAATCATGCGCGCCCAAGGGCAGCCTGCCTGCTGCGTGGCGGGGTAGAGCGCGACATTGTCGTTGATGATCAGATCGGGAGCGATCTCGGCAAAGACCTTGTCGAGCCCGTTCTTCACCGACCATTCGGAGGTGTAGATGATCGCCTCCCAACAGCCTTTCACGTAAGTGGCGATCTGATCGTAGGCCGAAGTCTTGAAGGTCGGCATGTATCGGATCATGAAATCGTCCCAGTAGGCCGCTTGCGCCTCCGGGCTCATCGGCTCCATGCAGGAGACGTAGCGCTCGTCGAAGCCATAGCTTTCGACAGAACCCTTGAGACCGGGCTCGAGCACGAAGACAGGTTCGTGGCCCATATCCCGCAGGCCCTGGCAAATGCCCACTAGGTTCATTACGGGACCGATAGCACCGGGTTCGGGGAACACCGCGATCTTCTTTCCCATCCCATTCTCTCTCTATTGCCAGTGGTTGTGCCGGGCCTGTCCACCCGGAGTGCGCTTCTTCTCCTGTGCGAGCGCGGCCGGCGACGAAACCGGTTGTCGGGTATTTGTGTCCGAGGCCGTAGATTACTATACAGAGTGAGCGTCGCCGAATGCCTCGTGGACCAGCGCAAGGACCTGACATCATTACCTATAGGGGCGCCTCGGTGAGCGACGCGCACATCACCTCGGGCCGGTCGAGATGAGCGAGCAGGCGTTTTTCAGAGTCGAGAAGCTGCAAAAGAGGTTCGGTGGCTTGGCCGCCATCGACGGGTTGAGTTTCGAACTGAAAGAGGGTGCCATTCACGGGCTCATCGGCCCGAATGGGGCGGGAAAGACCACCGTCTTCAACGTGATCACCGGCTATTATAGGCCGACCGCAGGCAAGATCTTCTACCAGGGCGAGTCCATTGGCGGTCTGCAGCCGCATCAGGTGGCCGCCAAGGGGTTGGTCCGCACATTCCAGGAGACGACGCTCTTCCGGGAGTTCACCACCTTCGAGAATGCTCTGATGGGGTGCTATCTCCACACCAAGAGCAACATGATCTCGGCTTTGTTCAACACCCAGCGAGCGAGCGAGCGGGTGAGCGACGCGAAGACCCTCGAGGTGCTGGAATTCCTCGGCCTCGCCGAGCGCAAGGACGAGCTTGCTTCCAATTTGCCGCATGGCCTGCAGCGCGCCCTCGGTATCGCCGTCGCTCTCACGACGGAGCCCAAACTGCTGCTACTGGACGAGCCCTTCGCCGGGATGAACCCGGAAGAGACGCGCAGCATGATGGAGTTGATCCAGAAGGTGCGCGAAAGCGGCATCACTATCTTGCTGGTCGAGCACGACATGCAGGCGGTGATGGGCCTCTGCGAACGAATTACCGTGGTGAATTTCGGTCAGCTGTTGATGGAAGGCGCGCCGGACGAAATCAAGGACAACAAGGACGTCATCGAAGCCTATTTGGGAACCGGCCTCAATGCTGCTCGAAGTTAAGGACATCACCGTCCACCACGGGAGCGTTCAGGCGGTCTCGGATATCTCGATCTCGATCGACGAAGGCCAGATCATCACGTTGATCGGCGCCAACGGCGCCGGCAAGAGCACCACGCTTCGCACGATATCCGGGCTGAAACGCGCGACGAAGGGCAGCGTCTGGTTCGACGGTCAGCGCATCGATCGCTTGGCGCCGGAAAAGATCGTGCGCATGGGCATCGCCCATGTGCCGGAGGGGCGGCAGGTATTTCCCGATCTCAGCGTCAATCAGAACCTTCATACCGGTGCCTACCTGCGGAAGGACAGACAGGGTATTGCGCGTGACCTCGAAGACGTTCACGAGCGCTTTCCGGTGCTCAGGGAACGGCGCAATCAGCGAGCCAAGACGCTCAGTGGCGGCGAACAACAGATGGTCGCGATCGGCCGCGCCCTCATGTCCAATCCGCGGTTGATCCTGATGGACGAGCCGTCGCTGGGCCTGTCGCCGGTGATGGTGCAGGAGGTGGCGAGAATCATCCGCGATATCAACAGTCGGGGCGTTCCGGTGATCCTGGTCGAGCAGAATGCCGAGCTGGCCCTCATGCTGGCGAGCTATGGCTACGTGCTGGAAACCGGCCGCATCGCGCTCGAAGGCAAGGCGAACGATTTGCACGAGAACGATCACGTTCGCCACGCCTATCTCGGGGCCTGAGCGTCCGCGCCGATACCAGACAAGCCTCAACCCATGCGGCCCTGCTTGCTCGTCGATTTCCTGTGGGAGCAGTTCGCCGAGGAGGCCGCTGATTCCTTCGAGGCAGGCGTCGAGATCGAGCCGTTGTGGCGAACCGGCGCCACGCTGAGTCAGGCTTTCGACGAAGCGGATCCACGGCGCGCGGCGAGTCTCCATTGCCTCGCAGCGATCGCGCGCGAGGCGGGTGACACGGCGGACGCCGAGGCGCGGTATCGCGATGCCATCGCCGCCTGGGAGCGGGTGCCCGAATGGGTCTCGCAGATGGATGTCGAGTTCACCGGGCGAAGCGCCTCGATGCACATCCGCCTCGAGATGAAACGGACGGAAGAACTGCGCAAGCTCAAGCGCAGCATCAACACTACCCTCGCCGAGGGCGGCCTCGCAGCGACGCTGAACAACTTCGCGGAACTCCTGCACACGATGGGGCGAACCGACGAAGCGGAGCCGTTCTACCGTCAAGCGCGCGAAATGCGAGCGAAGTCCCTCAGCCACCGTGAAGCCGGGGTGGCGATCATTTGCGACAATCTGGCGGACCTTCTGGAAGAAGCCGGGCGGCACAACGAAGCGGAAGAGCCTCGGGCCCGGGCGCGCGAGATCGATGCCGAGCCGTTCCATGCCGGGATCGAAGACTTTCGCAGGAAGCGTTGGCGGAAAATGACCGACACCCGAAAGTTAACGGCGGCGGTTTACCTCGCGCCACCGTGCCGTCGTGCCGGTACGCCCCCTACTCCCGCTTGACGAGAGTCCCCCCTCCACGGTTCCACAGCCAGGTCGACCACTGCAGAACTTTTCTGGGCAGACTGACCAGGCCTTCGGGCAGGAACAGCACCGTCGCGATCAGCACCAGGCCGTAGAAGCCGGGCCGCAGCTCATCCAGGCCGCGCAGGGATTCGTCGATGATTGACAGCACCGTGACGCCGATGATTGGACCCGCGAAGTGGCCCATGCCGCCCACCAGCACCCAGACCAGGACGAAGAGCATCTGCTTCAGGCCGAACAGACCCGGATTAATCGCTGTGACGTAGTGCGCCACCATGGCGCCCGCGATGCCCGCGAAAAATCCGCCGGTGACGAATGCGATGGTGCGGAACCGGCGCACGTCGACTCCGACCGATTGCGCCAGCGTGTCCTTGTGATGCACCGCGTGAAAGACGAAGCCGTAGCGGGAATGCTCAATACGGTACATGACGAACAGGCAAATCAGCCCCACGATCACCGCGAAGAAGTAGTAGGGCACCGGGGCGCCGAGATCGATATAGAGCAGTTCGCCCAGATCGATTTCCAGAACCGGGATGCGCCGCAGGCCGCGAAAGCCGCCGAACGGATCGTTGAATTGAACCCAGCACAGCCGGATTGCCTCGGCGGCAGCGAAGGAGCCAATGAGGAAGTAGAACCCCTTCATGCGGAAAAGCGGGAAACTCAGAACGTAGGCGATGGCGGCTGCCGCCACGCCGCCAAGCGGCATGGATATCCACGGTGAGATAGGAAGCGCCGCGAGAAGCGCGCTCGCATAGGCGCCCACGCCCATGATCACGGCATGGGCCAGCGAAAACTCGCCGGTGATGGCGATGAAACGGTAGCTCACCACCAGAATGATGTTGATGAACATGAAAATCAGGAAATCGAGCTGATACGGCCGCAGGACAAACGGCAGGACGCAGACGACCGCCAGGACGACGGCGATTCCGGCGAGATTGCGGTGCGTCCGGCTAAACACTCTCGCGTGCTCCCATGATCCCGGTCGGCTTGACGATCAGCACCAGAAGCATCAACGCCAGACCCAGGATCGTCGCGATTTCACCGCCTATGTAGGTGGTGACGAACGTGTGAAAGAAGCTGTAGACGACGGCCGCAATCAGAGCGCCTTCGATGCTGCCCATGCCGCCCACGATCATGACGATGAAGGCGGTGACCAGAACCGGATGGCCCATCTGCGGCGTGATGCGCACGAGCGGCGACATGACCGCGCCACCCATGCCCGCCATTGCCGCGCTGATCACCATCGCCAGCATGGAAATCTTGCCGATGCCGATGCCCTGCAGCGCCGCCGCTTCCGGATTCTGGGCGCAGGCGCGCATGGCCCAGCCGATCCTGGTGCGGCTCATGAAGAGCCAGAAGGCAACGAGGATGAATGCCGCGATCGCGAAGACGAACAGCCGCGAGTGGGAAATCGTGACGCTCTCGATGCCGAAGGCATGCCACGATTCCCTGAAATAGGGCGTCATGTTCTTCATGAGCCCCTGGCCGAACAGATACACAACGAGAACCTCGAGGACGAACATCATGCCGACGGAAACGATGAGGCCGCCGAACAGGTTGCCGCGCATCGGGCGAAACAGCGCGCGTTCCATCAGGAGGCCGATGGCCACCGTCAGGAGCGTCGCGATCACGATCGAGGCGAAGAACGGGATTCCGAGTTCCGCGTAGAGGTACCAGGTCGCGTACGCGCCCACCATATAGAGAGCGCCATGGGCGAAATTGACGATCTGCATGATGCCGAAAATCAGCACCAGGCCGACCGCGAATATCGCGGTGAAGCTGCTTGCAATCAGCGAGTTCATGATGGTCTGAAGGATGAGTTCCAGATCCGTCATGTCTCGCTAAGGCCCGTTCCGGCCGATCGCCAGTGTCTGTCTGAGGAAAGAGTGTGCCCCGCCGGAGCGGGGCACAACACCTGAGGTTCGCTTAGCCGGCGAGCGGGACGCCGAGCTCTATGAAGTGCTTCTTGAGAACGTCGAGATGCTGGTCGCACCAGGCTCTGACGTCGCCCATCTCGACGATGACGGCCTTGCCGTTCTGCATCTGAACGACGGGCCACTTGCCGAGCGCCGCGCTGTTCACGCCGAAGAAGTCCTCGCCCCACCATTCGGCGTCGCCGAACGCGTGCGGCACGGGGCTCAGCGCACGGAGCGCGTCGGCAACCGCCGGCGGATCGAAGGTGCCGGCCTGGGCCACGGCGGAGCGCCACATCTCGAGCGCCGCGGCATATTCCCACGACACCGCCGTCCAGGCACCCGGATAACGCTCGGCGTAGGTCTGATAGAAGGACGCCGCGTTATCGAAATGGGTGTCGGGGCCCTGCATGATCGGGTCGTCGAGATCCGGGAACTGCCAAAGGAATCCCTCCAGGAACTCCTTGCTGGTCTTGCTCAGGATGTGATCGTACTGGTCGAGCGTGCAGTTCACGAACTGACCCTTGTAGCCTTGCAAGTATGCCTGCTCGGTCAGCAGGTTGACGTAATCGGGATAAGCCGTGTCCCAGGTGATGACGTCGGGGTTCGCGGCGATTAGCTTCGATACCACCGGCGCGAAGTCGGTCACCTCGAAGCCGAACAGGTTCTCCTCGACGATCTCGATGCCGGCGACCTCGAACGCGGCCCGGTAGGTCGCGAGCGAGCTGAGGCCCAGCTCGTCGTTCTGCGTCGCGATGGCTGCCGTCTTGATGTGCGGCATGTTGCGCGCGATGTAGTCCACGGCGGTCACGTTGTAGAAGGGATGGACCTCGACGGGCGCGAACAGATACGGCGCGTCCTCGCTGATGTCGGTCGGCACCAGCGTCGTCGTCAGCATCTTGTTGCGGGTCATGAAGTCCTTCACCGCCAGCACCGGCGTGACGCCGAGCATCAGGACGATCGAGACCTCATCCTCGAAGAGCAGCTTCTTGGCGCCGACCGTCGCCTTAACGGCGTCGAACTCATCATCATAGGAGATGATCTCGACCTTGTACTTCTCGCCGCCCATGTCGAGGCCACCGGCAGCGTTGATCTGTTCCGCCCAGATCTCGACCCCGTAGAGTCCTGGAAGACCCCAGCCCGCGGCATCGCCGGTGAGCGCCGCGAGAAATCCGATCTTGACCGTCTTCTCGTCAGCGAAAAGCTTGGACGGCGTCGCGCCGAAGGCAGTCAAGCCCGCGGCAACGCCACCCGTTGCTGCCATAAACTTGCGTCGTGTGATGTTCGTTTTCATGGAGCAAGACCTCCTGTGTTTACCGACATTTGTGAAGATACGCGCCGTTGCGGATCGCTCGTCCAACAACGGAAGTTCCCGACATCATTCGCGCGCGCCAACTCTTTTCGGAACGTCGATCACGATCAGTTCACCGTCACCGACGGATCGTCTCGTCCCCAGATCATGCGCTCGCGGAGGAAGGGTTGCGGCCGCCGCGGATTCTCCGATTCGAACTCTCGGGCGAGGCGGTGTGCGTCGAAGATCGCATCGCCGGTGAGCCGCGGCGCATAGCAATCGCCGGCCTGGTAGATGCCCGCGATTCCTTCTTCTTCCCACTTTTCGCGACGCTCCCATAGCGACTTGTAGAGTTCGCTGTTCGCGAGCCGCGCCGTGACCAGAATCACGGTATCTGCGTCGATGGTCTGGGTCTCCCCGCCCATCCTGCGTACATGCTCGCCGGGCCTCGGCTCGATGGTGCGCTTGTAGCCGTCCCGAGAGAGGCTGAAGAGCTTCACCTTCACCACGTTGCCCGGATCGCACTCCTCGACCCACGTGCCGCCATATTGGGTGATGCCTTTTTCGTGCAGCATGCGATGCAGGTTGGGAGCCTCGAGGGTGTACTCCATCAACGGTGCGGCCTCGGAGAACTGCGTGACGATCGACACTTGCTTGCCCCGGTCGGCCAGCATCTCGGCCATGCTGACGCCAGTGAAGTACCCGTCGGCATCGAGAATGACGACACGCTCGCCGACATCCTTGCCCGCCATGACCTGCTCGGGCGTTGCGAAGTGGGGCGCCGCTGCATCGATGCCCGGAACCGGCGCCATCGTGATGTGGCTGAAGCCGTCCACCGCCCACCGGGAGCCGGTGCAAAGTACCACCTTGTCGGCGCCGTACGTCAGCACGTCGTCCGATTCGAGGCGGGCGTTCGTGTGCACCTCGACGTTCTTGAGCTTGTCGAGCTGAGCCTGCCGGTAGCTGGTGATTCGGCCCCATTCCGCCATGCCCGGATAGCGCATGACGTCTCGGATATGCCCGCCGATTTCGGATTCCGCCTCGCAGACGTGCACATCGTAGCCCCGCTGGCCTAGAACGCGAGCGGCCTCGGTCCCGGCGGGCCCTGCGCCGACCACGAGAACCGATCCGGCGTCCTCTACGTGATCGAATTTTTCCGGGTGCCAGCCGCGGCGATATTCCTCGTTGGCGACAGGGTTCTGCGTGCAAACGAGCGCAGTGCCCCGCTCCCATCGTGAGATGCAGATATTGCAGCCGATGCACTCGCGGATATCTTCGAGCCGTCCTTCTTCGATCTTCTGGGGCAGGAAGGGATCAGCGATTGAGGGGCGCGCGCCGCCGATGATGTCCGCCTGTCCGGAGCTGATCACGTGGACCATGTCATCCGGGCTGGTAAAGCGCCCCACGTTGATCACCGGCACCTTGGCGACGCTCTTGACGTGCTTCGTGAACGGCGCCTGGTGGTTCGCCTTGTAGAAGCGGGACGGGCCGGCATCTTCGCCCCACTCGCTGAACGTGGAAACGTTCACGTCCCAGAGATCCACCAGGCCGCGCTGGGTGGCGAGCTCGATAAACCCAATGCCGTCATCCTCCGCCTGCACGCCGTCCGGCCCCATGATCTGATCGATCGAAATTCGCACGGCGATCGCGCATTCATGGCCGACTGCCTCTTTCACCTTTTCGATGGTCTCCAGCCAGAAGCGCGCGCGATTCTCGAAGGAACCGCCGTACTTGTCGGTCCGCTTGTTGTAGAAGCGAGATAAAAACTGCACTGGCAAGACGCCGTGCGAGCCGTAGACGTACACGATGTCGAAGCCGGCCTGCACGGCCCGTTTCGCGGACTCAACGTACATGTCCTGGAGTTCGATGATCTCGTCTTCGTCGGGCTCGTGCGAGTAAGTGCCGATCGACCAATCCGAGGTCGATTGCGTGGGAGACGACGGAGCGGCTCGCGTCTCCAGGTTCGCCGACGCCGAGCCCATATGCCAAAGCTCGACACCGGCGAGCGCATCCCACTTGTGCAGGCTGTCGCACATATGCCGAAGATTGATGATGTCGCCGTCGTCCCAGAGGCAGGCCAGCACGCCCGGCGAGGTGTCGGCCTCGTGGTCGATCGAGCAAGCCTCGGTACAGACGCCGCCCCATCCGCCTTCGGCCTTCATGCCCCGAAATGCGGCCTGTGTGCCTGGCCGCTCCGAACCCGCGCCGTTGCAGTGCGGAACCTGGTAGAAGCGGTTCTTCATCGTCTTCGGGCCGAACTGGATGGGCTCGAAGAGGACGTCGTACTTGGGGTCTCGCGCCATGATTACACTCCCTACAGACCGGCAGACCGGCGCACGGCATAACTTCTGTTCGGCAGCTTAAGTGGCTTCGAATTGGCAGGCAAGCACGTGCCAACTCAGCGCCGCGCGACGTCCGGTTCTCGATCCGGTGCCGATCGCGCGGCGTGGCGCCGTTACACGTCAGAAATAGAACAGCTGCTCCTGCGTGACGCCCTTATCTCCAAAGCTGATCAAGCCGGCCCCGACAATGTCGCCGACCTGCCACTTGCACCATGCGGTGCAGCCCTCGACCACGACATCGGTGATGTCCATCCTGTCGCCGATCTTTCTCAGCTCGGCGATGTAGCCCGGCAGGTCGCTCTTGCCGTAGACCGCTCCGTCCTTGTCCAGAAGCTTGTAGTCGTCCGTCACGTTTGCGGCGATTTCCTCAGCGTTCAAGCCGCTGAAACCGCTGGCATATCCGCCCAACTTGTCCGCGGCAGACATGTCTCTCTTCTCCAGCACGTGTTGTGATCATTCCAGATGATCGGGTCGGGTTGTTGTCGCGCATCTACCGTCGCCACACAAGCCAAGACGCTCCGGGCGCTTGGCCGGCGCAGGATCAGGTGCCCGCACCATTCAGGAACGTGTCGATATCGGGGGTTCGATAGCCGTCGCGGGTCCACAGAACCGGAAAGTAGTTCTCATCGATGGTGTTGTCGCCGAGCCGCTTATAGCGGCTGTAGATGGAGCCGACACCTTGCCCCAAGCACTCAGGGACGTAGCGCGTGTCGCTCCGCATGGCGTGCAGCACGAGAGAGCGACGGGGGACCGTCGCGGTGTTGTCGCCCGAGCCGTGCCAGGTCCAGCCGTGATGGAAGGAGCCGCCGCCCTTGGGCACCTCCACGTGGACGATTTCCGGCTCGACTCCCTCCTTGGCGGCCGCCTTCTCCATGTACTTGCGGTAGTCCTTGGGGCCGTGGAACTCGCCTTCGGGGAGTGAGTGGTGCCACCGGTGCGATCCGCGCACGAACTCGAGCGTCCCTGCATCGGCCCTGGTGTCGTCGAGCGCCATCCAGCAGCTCAGCAACTCCGTCGGCTGGAACCAATGCAGATAGGCGTTGTCCTGGTGAAGAGCCAGCGGCCGTGTGCCGGGCGGCTTCCACAGCACGTTGTCCACCATCAAGCGCGCGCCCGGCCAGCCGCCGAGTGTGGCGATCGCCTTGCCCAGGTCGGCCCTCATGACCACCGATGCGATCGTCCGATCCGCCTTCCATGCGTTGCAGATTTGCCGGGTCAGGGAAGGATCGCTCTCGCCTTCTTGCCAGTTGACTTCGTCCGGCAGGACTCCGGTTTCGAATTCGCCGCGAAAGAGCTTTTCGTAGCGCTCGCTCACCGCCTCGACCGTCTCGTCATCGATCAGCTTGTCGACGACCAGAAAGCCGTCTTCGTTGAACCGGTCTATCTGCGCGGGCGTGAGATCGAATGCCATACGCGCTTCTCCTGCACCCCGCTAGGGCAAGCAGTCCAGGTACATGTTCACATCCCAGTCGGAGACTTGCCAGATGAACTTGTTCCATTCGTCGCGCTTGTACCAATCGTAGACCCTGTAAAGGTCCCCAGGGAGGGCGGCCTTGACCACACCGTCATCCGCCAGCGCGTCGAGCGCGTCGCGCAGCGTGGTGGGAATACGTTCGATCGCCTCTCCCGCATTCAACAGATCCACGAAGTTCCGGTCTTCGGGCTCCCCAGGATCGATCCGGTTCCTAATGCCGTCGTCGATGGCCTTCAGCAGCGCCGCCTGCATCAGGTAGGGATTGACCATGCTGTCCACACAACGGAACTCGAGCCGGTCCGGGCTCGAGACGCGAATGGCGCAGGACCTGTTCTGCAGGCCCCACCCCGCGCCGACCGGCGCCCACAGACCCGTATCGTTCAGCCGCCGGTAGGAGTTCACGGTGGACGAGCCGATGGCGACCAACGCATTGAGGTGCGCGAGCATGCCGCCCAGCGCGTGACGCCCGAGCTCCGAGGGCATCCAGGCGTGGTTCGGGTTCTCGATCTCGTTGGTGCCGCCTTTGCGGTAGGCGAAGACGTCGTCCATCGCCGGCTGGCCCTGGCGTCCGAACGACTGCACCGTGTCCTCGCCGCCCCGCCAGAGCGAGAGGTTGTGGTGGCAGCCGTTGCCCGACAGGCTCATGTAAGGCTTGGACATGAACACCGCCATGAGCCCGCATTCGCGCGCAACCTGCGCGCACAGCTGGCGGTAGGTGGTCAGGCGGTCGCTGGTGCGCAACGCGTCGTCATACTGAAAGTTCATCTCGATCATGCCGGGCGCGTCCTCGTGATCCGCCTGGATCATGTCGAGGCCCATCGCGGTCCCGTACTCGTAGAGCTTCAGCCAGACCTCCTGGAGCTGCTCGAACTGATCGATGTGGTAGGCGTAGGGCTTGGTCGTCTCGTAATAGGGCTTCTCCCCGTCGCCCGGCTTCAGCCAAAGCATTTCCGGCTCGCAGCCGACCCTCATGTGTAGACCGTCGTGATCCTGCCGGAAGGCGTCATGGATGCGCCGCAGATTTCCCCGTGAATCCGAGTCAAGGAATTCTTCGGGACGGTCCGGATCCTCCCGGCTGAAAAACACGGTGCAGAAGACCCTGGCGACGCGTTTGTTCCAGGGAAGCTGGCAGAATGTTTCGGGGTCGGGGAGGGCCAGAAGCTCGGAGGCATTCGGGGGAAACCCGATCAGGTTTCCGTCCCTGTCAGCGAAGACGTTGGTGATGCCGCCGATCCAGGTCTGCATCCCCTCTTGGGCCGCGCGCTCCCAGTGCTTGACCGGGATCATCTTGCCCATGATGCGGCCGGTGATCGAAATATACTGGTAGTAAATCGCGTCGATTTCGAGCGCGTCGATCCTCTTGCGAACCTCGGCGACCAATCCGTCGCGAGCGGGATCGTTCAAGTAGTCCTGCAGATCACTCATAATCTTTGCGCGCGCTAAACGACTTCGAGATACCTGGCGCGCTCGGCGGCGCTGGTCTCGCGGGATAGAGCGGCCACCTCCTGGCGGCAGGCTTCCACAAGATGCTGCACGAATGTCTCTCCCCAGATGTCGCTCGCGCGTTCGGAGCGGGCAAGACGGTCGATGGCTTCGAAGAGATCGTGGGGCAACGCCGCCCCCCCGGTGACCGTAAGACCCGGGCCCCCGCCGGTCAATTCGGGCGGGAGTTCGGCATTGGAGTCGAGGCCCCAGAGACCCGCGCCCAGCACAAAGGCCAAGGCGAGGAACGGGTTGATATCGGAGCCGGGAAGCCGATATTCGAGCCGGCATCGGTCTGCCGGTTGCGGGACCACGCGGACCGCGGCTGCATAGTTCTGCACGGCCCAGGATGCCGTCTTCGGCGCCCAATTCTGAGGGGCGTGGCGGCGGTAAGCATTGGCCGTGTGGTGGGTCAGCGGCATCGCTTCGGGAGCCAGGGCGACCAGCCCCGCCACGAAAGACCGGAAGATCCGGCTCATGCCTTTTTCATCGGCTGGGTCGGGGAACAGGCCTTCGCCCGTTTCGCGGTCGGTCAACGACAAATGGATGTGGCCCGAGAGGCCCGGAAATTGACCGCCGAGCTGCGCCATGAACGACGCCGTTTTGCCCTGCCGGCGGCAATACGCCTTCGTCAGGAGCTTGAAAAAGACTGCATTGTCAGCGGCACGCAGCGGGTCTCCATGACTGAGAGTTGCTTCAAAGCATCCCGGTCCAAGTTCTAGGCCGAGCGCCAACATGTCGATATCGGCCTGAACGAGAATCCGCTCCAGCTCCGTCACGAAATCCGCGTAAATCGCTGCACTCTCTCCGGCCCAACAACGGTTGTCCTTCGCGAATGTCTTGAGGGTCGAAAACCCCGATTCCCTCAAGGATTCCGCATCATCGTCGAGCACCAGGAACTCGAATTCGAAGGCGGCTCGCACACCCAAACCCTGGTTGTGGGCTTTCGCTACCAGGTGTTCCAGCAAGCGTCTTGGCGAGGTTTCGGCGGAGGGGCCGATGTAGTCGGCGACAAGGGCGCAAGCATTGGGCTCGAAGGGGTAGGGACGGAGCGACGCGGGGTCGATCGCAATTGGCTCGCCGACAAACGGACCGGCACCGAACACCTGCTCTCCGGTGTCCCATTCGTGCACGACGTTGACGAATGTTCCGCCTGGTCCGAATACCCTGGTGAGATCGGCTACCCTGACCCGGCGCTCACGGAAGGTGGCATTCAGGTCGAACATACCGACGTGCGCAACGTCGCAGGATTCGGCTATCAGCTTCTTTACCAAAGCAGTCAAGTCTTGAAATTCGAGGCCGCCAGCCTCACGCTCCATTTTCGTTCCTCCGCATATTGGTTGCCAATCATCCTTGCCGCGCAGTATGTGAGCTCACAGGCAATGAGGCCCAGACGATACCGAGTCCGGTCGACTGGCCCCCGAAGGAGCGAGCCAGTGCGAATGTTAGAGCATTCTTCGGACACAGAGAATCTTTAGAATTTTCAATCGCTTGGATTTGTTATTTAGGATGCGGGCTGGTGAAGGAGGCCAACCTGCATGACACGACCTCTTTCGATTGATCTGCGCCGCCAAGTGGTGACGGCGGTGGTAGATGGCGACATGAGCCGCCGGAGCGCGGCGAAGCGGTTCGGCATCGAGCCGTCGACGGCGATCAAGTGGGTCGCAGCCTGGCGCCGCGCGGGCAGCTATCGCCCCAGAGCGCAAGGCGGCGACAGGCGCTCGCAGCGGATCGAGGCACGGACAGGGGTGGTCCTCTCGCTGGTGGACGAGACCCCGGACTTCACGCTTTCGGAGACCGCCGCCCATCTGGAAGACGAGCACGGTCTGCGGGTCTCACAGAGCACTATGTGGCACCTCTTCCTCCGCCGGGATGTATTTTGGCGCCCCAATCAAAACACGACGCGCAGGCCCACGTTCACCAGGTGGTCGCTGCGGGAACCGTCGCCGGTGCGGCCTGAGTAGCCCAGGACAGCGCTCGCCTGCCCGCCGAGGCTCATCGTCGAGCGCTCGATGTCCACACCGGTTCTGCCCAGGTTCACCGCGCCGCTGAGCTGCAGCCCGCCTTGCCGCCAGGTTCCGTGCAGCGAGCCGACGGCCGTCTCGCTCTCGAGGCCGGCAACCGTCACCGCTCGAAGAGCGCGGCACCCTCGCTGTGGGCCCTGCTTGAGCGCCTCGACCGTGAGCACTGGCCGCGGCTTGTCCGGGGCGACAAGGACTGGGGGAGCGAGGGCACCATGGCGTCGTGCGAGGGGGCGGGTCTCGACTATCTGTTCAAGCTGCGCCTGACGCAGGGCGCGCGTCGCCTTGCGGAGCGCCTCATGGGGCGTGACGAGTGGGCGGACGCGGGCCAGGGCTGGTGGGGTATCGAGGCCGAGCTTCGCCTGCGGGGTTGGAGCCGGACGCGTCGCGTCGTGGTGCTGCGCCGGCGGCTTCCCGGGACGGTGGCGCTGACGCGTGTCGATGACGGCCAGGGCGATCTGTTCTGGGCCGACGCGCAGCCGGGCACCAAGGTGTGGGAGTTCGCGGTTCTGGCGACGTCGCTCGATCTTGAGGTCCGTTCGGTTGCCCAGCTCTACCGGGACCGGGCTGACGCGGAGAACGGCTTCGACGAGTTGAAGAACCAGTGGGGGTGGGGCGGCTTCACGACACGCGACCTGAAGCGCTGCCAGCACATGGCCCGGCTGATCGCGCTCATCTACAACTGGTGGAGCCTGTTTGTGCGCTTGGCCGATCCCGATCATCACCGCGAGGCGATCACCAGCCGGCCGCTTCTGCTGCACGGGATTGCCCGCCGGACCCAGCATGCTGGTCAGACGCGGTTGACGGTGACGTCGAGTCACGGGCGTCGGCGGGTGGTGGTCGCAGCATTGCGGCGCATCACCGGCTTCTTCCGGAGCCTGATGCGAAGTGCGGAGCAGTTGAGCGCCGAGGATCGCTGGCGCCGCATCCTGGCGCAAGCGCTGAAGAAGTACCTGCGTGGCCGCCAGCCGGGCCGACAGCCCTGGCTGCCGCCGCCTCGACCCGCGCTCGCGGGCTGAAATCGACCCCGAAAACCCGCCGCCCGCAGCCTGCAACTGCCGGATTTAGGATGAAAAGTCCTAGAAAACTACATTTTTTCAAAGACTTTCCGTGGTCGCGGGGGCGGGAATTGAAGCTGAGGCCTTCAGGCTATGTAGCTCCCGGCGTCTCCATTCCCCCGACAACGCAGTTGGGCTCAGCTCCCATCAACGCCTCGATGCGATCCGCGATACGCTGAGCGGGTTCGCGCAACTGCCCGATCGTCCAGTCGGCGGTGTACCCCTCGGTGACGTCGCGGGGCGGCGCATGGTTCACCAGACGCTTGGTCAGGGCGTGCGGCAGCATCAGCTCGCGCTCGGCCACCGTGATGAAGCAGTTGCGCATCCCGTGGAACCAGAACTTCGCGCCACCGGCCTCGCTGATCCGGCGATAGAAATACGTCAGCTTCACGAAGTAGCCCGTGCGACTGGCGGCAGAGGGAAACACCCAGCCGCCCTTCAGGTGACCGCTCTCGCCCCAGCGGCGATCGAGAACGGCTGCGAGCTGCCGGGTGATGGGCAACTCCAGCGGCGAACCCGTCTTGGTGTTGTCCACACGGAAGACCAGCGCCTCCCGGTTCACACGCTCCCACTTGAGCGGCAGCACCTCACCGAGCCGCATGCCCGTGTATATGCCGAACCAGAACACGTCTCGAAGAGCCGGGTTGCTCACCACGGCCTCGATGCCCCTGCGCCAGCACGGCAGGACCTCGGCGGGAGGCGGGATCTTGCGGCGCGGCTTGGGGTGGAACCGGCCCCCGCCAGCCAGCCAGAGATCGACGGGATTGACCAACCCCTCGTGGTCCACGCAGGGCCGGCGGTAGACCGAGCGCAGCAGGGAGATGCACTGGTTGGCCGTCGCCCATCCGTGTTTCTCGGTGATGCGGTTGAACCGGTCCTCCACGTCGCTGCGCGTGATGCTGTCGAGGGAACGGCCAAGCCAGTCCGAGAGGGGCCGCTCGAACCGGTCACGGTAGTTCTCGGTCGTGCTCGCCCTGCGCTTGGGATTGGCCGCCATGTACTGCTCGAAGGCCTCCCCGAGGGGCGGCATGCGCCGGCTCCTGGCACGGTCCGTCGCCGGGTCCTCGCCCACGGCAACCATGCCCAGCAGCCTGTGGGCCTCGCGCCGCGCCTGCTCCGGCGCCATCCTGTCGCAGCGTCCGATGGCGAGGCGCTTGTTGGGTGCCGCCCTGCCGCCCGCGCCGGGGCGGTAGTTGACGATGTAGGACTTGACGCCAGACGGGTGGACCTGGACGCCGAAGCCCGTGAGCTTGTCGTCCCATGCGATCCATGGCTTGTGGGCGGGCTTGAGGCTGTCGATGGCGCGCTTGGCGATTGTGAGCTTGACGCGCGCGACGCGCTTTCCGGATATGTTTGACATGCATGGATTGTGGCATGTCGGGGCATATCAAATCAACACCTACTACAACACATGGAAGTAACCTCAGGACCCTTCGGGGGACCTACAGTCCGCTCCAGGCCGGATAGATCATTTCAATACCACAACAAAATGAACCTCCAAGCCTCTCCAGGCATCTCAGGACAACAGGAGGCGCAGTAAGTCACTATGGTTTCTCACCAGAGTCACGACCTGCGTCGCGCCCAGGCGTTCGACCCGCCAGGAGCGGGCCGAAAGGCGTATCGGGGAATACGGTTGAAGCCCGCGACGACGCGGGCGGGCGCCTGGGCGCGACCCGAAGGGCAGCGCTGTTCCGCCCACAGAGTGCGTCAAACCGCTCGCCCGATGCCCCACATCGCGCTGCGCGCCGTTCCTACCCTGTCGGCCGGACAGCGCCGCGCAGACCATGAACGTGGTGAGAAATGCGGGCGAGCCACGTCGCGGCGACGGGGCCGCGACCTTCGCCATTACAACGACACTCTTGACATGTCACACGACATGTCACAACGTCCCTCCATGGCGACGATGCTCAGGCTACGGGCGCTGGTTGTCGCCCTGACCGCAGCGCTGGCGGCGACCGAGGCGCGCGCCAATCCGGACGTATGGGTCGAGACCACGATCACCGTCTCGTTCGACCAGCAGCGGGTCAGTGGCCTGGATTTTTCGTGGACGTTCGACGACTTCTACAGCGCCCACACCATCCAGACCTACGATCTGGATGGCGACGGAAGCCTCAATCCGCTTGAGGTCAGAAACCTGCGCGCCGAGACCTTCGATCCGCTCTCACCAGCCGATTATTTCGTGCACATCTGGTTGGGAGAGGAGAAGCAGGACGGTTTCGACGTGGATCGGTTTGCGGCGCGGATCGAGCAGACGCAACTCGTCTACGAGTTTTCCGTGGGCCTGACGCCGCCCCTCGACCCGAAAGCAGAACCCGTGACCGTCAGCCTGTTCGATCGTGAGGTTTTCGTGGACTTCAGCTTTTCCGATTCCCCCTTCCTTCTGGTGAGCGGCGAGATGACGCCGGGATGCAAGTTCCGCCTTGCGCGCGGCGAGGGCGCGCAATCCGGCCATCCTCAACCCATCACGCTCGCCTGCGAGGGATAGGCCCCGATGAGTCACATGCCCCGCAGACGCCGCCTCTGCAGACCGCTCGCGCTGCTGGGTCTGGTGTGCGTGCTGTTTCTGACGAGCCTGTTCGCGGCGCCGCTCGCGCTCTCGCAGACCGACTCCGCAGCGCCGGCGCCCGTTCCCGTCGAGGTCGAGATCGTCGAGGAGCGCGGCGGCCTGTTCGACGGGGTATCGGACTTCCTGATGGATTTCCAGCGCCGCGCCAACGCCGAGGTGGCCTTCCACATGAACGCCATCGAGCGGGGCGAGAATCTCGGCGCCTTCCTCCTGGCCCTTGCGGTCGCCTTCGCCTACGGCGCCATCCACGCATTTGGGCCGGGGCACGGGAAGTTCGTCGTCGTGTCATACTTCCTCGGGCGCGAGGCGCGGGTGATGCGCGGCGTGGTGATGGCCCTGCAGATCGCCATCGTCCACGTCATCGCTGCCATCGTCATTGTCTGGCTCGCCGACCTCGTGCTGCGCGGCGGCTTCGGGCTGGGGCTCTCGGACGTGCCCGGCGTGCGCGCCGCGAGCTTCCTCATCATCGTCGGCATCGGCCTCTACATGCTCTACCAGGCCGTCCGCGCCTCGCTGAGGGCGCGCGGCCACAGAGGACATGGTCATCACCACGACCATGATCACGCCCATGCGCACGGGCACCATCATGGCCACAGCCACGGCGGCAAGGCGGAAGGCGGCATCCTGGCGCTCGCGGCCGGTATGGTCCCCTGCCCCGGCGCCGTGCTGATCATGCTCTACGCGGTGGCGAACGACATGATCGTTCCGGGCTCCCTGCTGGTCGCGGCGATGTCGCTCGGCATCGGCTCTAGCATTTGCGTGCTTGGGGTCGGCGCGATCCTCGCAAGGCAGGCCGCGATGCGGGTCATGGAGCGCTCGGGCGGCGGGGCCAACGCGCTCCGCCAAGGCATGAACTACGCGGGCGCTGCCCTGGTCACCCTCGTCGGCCTGGTCTCGTTCATCGCCTTTCTCAACACGCCGCTCGGCTGACGCCCGGCTTCCGAGGGCCAGTGTACAAGCGCAACATTACATTATAACATCTTCCAAACCATACCCGCCTGATCGACGGAGACGCGACCATGGATCGTCCACGCATCGCACTTCGACGTTTACCCCTTACGCTTGCCGCAGTGGCACTCCTCGGCTGGGGGGCCGCAGGCCCCGCAACGGCCGATGACGAATTGCGGGTGGTCGCCTCGATCAAGCCGGTGCATTCGCTGGTGAGCGCCGTGATGGCGGGCGTGGGCGAGCCTCACCTGATCATCCGGGGCCACTCGTCGCCGCATACCTTCACCATGCGCCCCTCTGACGCGGCGGCGCTGGAGGAGGCCCATATCGTCTTCATGATCGGCGACACGATGGAGACCGCGCTCGTTGAGCCGGTGAACGCGCTCGCCGACAACGCCCACGTGGTCAAGCTGATCGACGCAGCGGGGCTGGTGCGAAGGCCGATGCGCGAGGGCGGCGCCTTCGAGGACCACGACCACAGCAGCCACGGCCACGGGGGTATGGACGACGACGCGGGTCACGACGATCACGGCCATGGCCACGGGCATGACGACCACGATGACCATGCCGACGACATGGACGACCACGGCGCCTTCGACCTGCATGTCTGGCTCGATCCGATCAACGGCTGGACCCTGGCGCGCGCGATCGGCGGCGCCCTGGCCGGCGTCGATCCTGCCAACGCCGCCACCTACGAGGCCAACGTCGACGCCCTGCTCCACCGCCTGGACCACTTGACCGGGGAGATCGCCCAGGAAGTGGCACCGGCTCGCGGCGTGCCGTTCATCGTCTTCCACGATGGCTACCGCTATTTCGAGGACCGCTTCGGGCTTACCGCTGCGGGCTCGGTCGTCGTCAGCCCCGAGCGCGCGCCCGGCGCGCGGCGCATCGCCGAACTTCAAGACAAGCTGCACTCGCTCGGCGTGGTCTGCGTGTTCGACGAGCCCCAATTCGACCAGCGCATTGTCAGGACCGTCATCGAAGGCAGCGACGTGAAGACCGGCACCGTGGATCCCATCGGCGCCACGATCGAGGACGGGCCGGAGCTCTACTTCACGCTGCTCCGCAACATGGCTGCATCGTTCAGCAACTGCCTCTCACCGGAGGGCGGGGCCTAGGCCTAGAGTCCTATTTCCGATGTTCGCATAATTTGGGTTGGCTGCGCAGGCTCCTCGACCCGGTAAATTCTCTCGTCATGCTCGGACTTGTTCCATTGCTGTCCGGTTTAGATTTTGGCGAAGGGGATTTGGAGCTGGCCATGGGCTTGCGGTGTGTCAGGCGGTGGTTCGAAGAGGTCGGTGAGGGCCCGGCGTTGGAAGGTCGTCTTGGCGACGAGGCGGGCGATGGCCTGGAGGCCGAGCCCGGTTCCGGTTCCGATCTGCGCCAGCCGCAGCAGCAGGTAGGCGATCAGCGCGGTGACGATCTGGATGCGCACGGCATTTTCGCTGGTGCCGAGGAAGTGTCTGATCTTGAGGTTCTGCTTGATCCACTTGAAGAACAGCTCGACCTGCCAGCGCTGCTTGTAGAGCGCCGCGATCTCTTCGGCCGGGGCATTGAGGTCGTTGCTGACCAGCGTGATCTCCCTGCCGCTGTCGATGCGCACGTCGACCAGACGCACCGGCTTGTCGAAGGGGTTCTTGCGGCTCGCCGCCAGGCGCTTCGACAGCAAGGCGACGCGGTCGGCCACGACCGGGCCGTCCGGCTTGACCGGGCGGGTCTCGATCAGGCTTGTGGGCGAGTTCTTCTTCAGGCGGGTGACGAAGCGGCTCCCCTTGGCGTCGATGTCTGCCCAGAAGGTGAAGTCGTAATAGCCTCTGTCGAAGACGTAAGTCGCGCCGGGCTCGATGGGGAGGCGCTTGGCCGGCGTGATGTCGTTGACCCTGGCCGAGGTCACGGCAAAGCAGACAGGCGCATCTGCGTCCGGGTCGTAGACCACGTGCAGCTTGACGGCACCGTCGGCCTCCCAGCTCTCGATCCGCTTGCCAACCAGGACCCGGGTCGCATCGACGAGGCGCAGCATCTCCCGCCCGCGCTGGCCCGCAGATGCGCCCAGCCGGGCGACCAGGGCTTCCAGCACGTCCTCGAACAGGGCCGCCGGACGTACCCGGTTGGCATCCGCGAGCGTAGACCGCCGCACCGGCGCCAGACCCAGATGGGCGTGGACGCCCGGAAAGCGTTCCAGCGCACCGACCGCCTCGCGCAAGGAGCGCGAGCCCGACAGCTGGGCGAACACCATCGCCTGGAACTGGCTCCACGACGAAAGGCGCCGGACCCGGTAGTCCGCTCCGTGGCGCTCTGCCAGCTTGTCGAAGCGCCAGCGCGGAAACGCCTTCATCAGTTCGCCGAAAACCGTATCCTGGTAGGGCATGGCTTGGGCTCCATTGCGAGCTTCGATTCAACAGGTCTTGCAAAAACCAAGTTGAATCCAAGCCATGCACCTTGTCTACCCAAGCTAAACCGGACAGCAGTGGACTTGTTCCGGGCATCTCGTTCAGCCAGACCCGTTGAACGCTGGGCAAACACGTGGATGGCCGGGACAAGCCCGGCCATGACGTAGGAGGGGCACCTCGTCGACGAGGTCAAACGTCTGGATTGGGGCACTATGGCTTAGCCCGCTTCGGCCTGGGGCTCCTGCTCCTCGCCCTGCTGCAGCGCGAAAATCGAGGTGTAGCCGCCCGACCAGTCCGGCGGCAGGAGGCAGGGCCTCGGGTCGAAGTGGATCCAGCGCGGGCGCTCGCCCCGCACCAGCTCCCCGTTATGCGTCGAGGGATAATTGTAGGCCGTCACCGGCAGTGCGTCGGCGGACGAGAAGGCGTTGAGCAGCAGCGGCCGCGAGCGCGCCGGGTGGGCGTTGGGCTTGGAACCGTGGATCATGCGGCAGTGGTGCACCGTCACCGAGCCCGCCGGGCCCTGGAGATAGACCGCCTTCTCCACCGGCACCCGAGGGAGGTCCTGCTCGCTGATGGCGCCGGCCCAGCAGTCGTTCCCGTCATAGAGGTCGAACAGCTCGCCCTCGTGCGCGCCGGGAATCACGCCCATGGGCCCCATGGTCTCGTCCACGTCTTCCAGATAGACGCCGATGGTGAGCACGCTGTAGTTGGTGTGGGGCCAGTACTGGATGTCTTGGTGCCACTTCACTTCCTCGCCGCCGCCCGACCATTTGAAGTTGAGCTTGGAGTGGTGGAACATCACGTTGGGCCCGAGCAGGTCCTCGGCCAGGTCGGTGATGCAGGAGCGGCTTGCGAAGCGCCAGTAATCGGGGTGCTGCGCCACCGGCTGGTTCAGGCGCCTGAGCCGGGGCGCTGTCGCGCAATGATCGGATTCCAGGTCGAACCTGTCGTCCGAGGCGGCCCGGCTCCGGCTCTCGTCGATGAAGTGCTCGCTGAGCCCGCGCAGCGTGGCGAGCCAGTCCTCCGGCACGAAGCGTTCCAGCAGCAGGTAGCCGTCGCGGAAGTACGCCTCCCGCTGCGCGTCGGTCAGCACCTTGGGGGGATGGGCGAGCACCTGCTCCGGGGTCATGGCGGCGCCTCTCGTCCGAATGAGCCGTGCCGCCATGGTGTCACGAGCCGGCATTCCCCGCCAGTCGCGGTTTGCGCGGTGCTGCCATCACGCGGCGGAATCGAACGAACGAGCCAGTTAAACCGGGGCTTTCACTCATGCGGCGGCAGCCTCCGCGCACGCACGCCTGCCAGCCCCTAGTCTTTCGTCTTCGGCAGGCTCGACAGCGCAAGGACCGCCTGCGTCACCTCGAATTGCCGCGATCCCCCGAGCTTGGCGAATATGTGCTTGAGGTGCGTGCGCACGGTGCTGTATCCGCGACCGGTTCCCGCAGCAATCTGGTGCAGGGTCTGGCCCTGGGCGAGCATCACCGCAATCTCGGTTTCCGTCGGCGTGAGCCCCAGCATCGCCTCGACCAGATCCGGCTCGATGCGCGCCCGGCTCACCGGGTCGACGATCAGCACGAGCGCGGCCACGCGCCGGGAGCGATGGGCCGCGTCCCGGCTCGACACCGGCTTCACGTGCAGCGCCAACCGCGGCAGCGGCGATTGTCGCCTCAACAGCATCGAGCCGCTCACGCCCTGTTCGAGACGGTGCGGCAACGCCCCGGCCAGCAGCGCCTGGAGCCTTTCGTCGTCGTCCGGCCAGGTGGCGTGCAACTCTTCGTCCGCGTCGGACAGCCCGTCGTTTCGGCGGAGCAGGTCCCGCGCGCCGTCGTTGGTCTCCACGATCCGCCCGCGCCGGTCGAGCTGGATGATTCCGGTGCGGGTGTTGGTGAGGAGTTCGGTGGCGGACGCGCCGAGTGCGCCCGCATCCACCAGTGCGGAGCGCACCCGAACGTACTGGCGCAGGTGGGGAAGAACCCGCGCGACCATGTCGAGCCGGGAGGTGGCCCAGCCGCTCGAGTCGATGGGGTTCCCCACTCCCCAGAGGATGCGTGAACCGCCGGGACCGTCCAGGCGCACGTTCAGGCCGTTCTCGTACTCGAAACGCGGCGCCGCCTCGTTGTAGGCGATCGACGTTCTTCGTTCCTCTTCGTTGAACAGATTGGCAATGTGAACGATTTTGCTGTCCGGGAGCTGCCTCCATCGCGGGAGGCATTCGTCCACGGCGTAGTAGGTCCGAAGGTACTCTTCCAGCCATGGTGCGCGGTCTTCCCCGCGAATGTAGGTCTTCGCGAAGAAGAACCGGATGTCGTCCGCGGGGAACCCGTCCTCAAACGTCAGAAAGTTGCCCCTCGCCCCGCAGGCCTCCTCGATGAGCGCGGAGGCGTGCGGCCAGTGGGCGTCGTCGAGCATGGCCTCGTTGAGTGAGTCCACGATCCGTTCGAATGCATCGGGCTCGCGCATTTTACCCGCACGCTATCGATATCGTCGTTTCGATCGGCCCCGTCCGGTTCTGCTCCGATGCCGCCCCCGGCGCCCGTGCGGCCCTGCGGCGACGGTGCCACTCATGGCGGATACGCAAGGGCTGCGGATATGGCTTGCGGCGCGAAGTCGTTCACCCTTAACCCCAGTTGCGGTAGCCCAAGCGTAGTAGAAGGAATTGGTTGCGCAATCCTCCAATTGGGGGATGCCACGCGCTCCTCCTCGCTGCGGCAGGCTGTCCCGCCGCGCGAAGATCCACCTGCGCTCCGGCTGTTGACGGCGGCGGAACAGCGCTCTACGCGGAGCGGCCAAACGGCCCCGAAAGGCCCGTCTGGCGGCTTCCGACGTCGAAGCGGTGCAGGGTATGCGCGCCCGGATTAGAACGACGCCCGAAGGGCATACCTGCTCATAAGTTTTTTTGCCAATCTCCCTCAAACGGGGGAAATACAAACTTGCCCGACTCGCCTAACTTTCTCGCAAAATGGAGGAAACGTGGTCGGAGAGGAGGCACGTCGTGCACCGCTATAGCAGCGTGTTTGTTCCTCTTGTTTTTTTCGGCGCGGGCAAGGGCGACGCGGCCCGGCCTGGGGCGCGGAGTCCTTCCGGGGCTGCGCGCGGACACTGCTCCGGGGCGGCGGTGCGCGCGCTGGCACGCCGGGGCTTGTGCGCCGCAGCCGGAATTCTGCTGGCCTTCGCCGCGCTCTGCGCGGTGTCCATGCAGGCGCAGGCACAGAGCACGGTCCTTGTATCGAATACCGGGCGAGCAGATAGCGGGTCCCGTAATCCCGGTGGTAGCGACTATGCCCAGCCCTTCCGCACGGGGAGCAACGCCGATGGGTACACGCTCGACAGCATCGTGCTGGACTTCAACAGCGCGCCTACTAGCGGCACATTGACCCTCACGTTACGCGAGAACGACTCGGGCAACCCGAGCGGAACGGTGCTGTACACGCTGACGAACCCCGCGTCGTTGTTGAGCGGGCTGAACGAATTCTCCGCGCCGTCGAATGCCTCCCTGGACGCCGGCAGCACCTATTGGGTGGTGGCGAGCCACAGTTCCTCTAACGGTGGTCCGACTTGGTGGAGAACGTTGCTGAGCACCGGCATCGATCCGGGCAACGCGGCCGGTTGGCGCATTAACCAGAGATACAAGCAAGCTGCCAGGGGCACCTCGTCTTGGTCGGCAGGAGGAGGAGCACGCGCGTTCCAGATGCAGATAAAGGGCACGGCCAAAACATCCGTCACAGCGACGCTCGCCTCGCCCGAGTTCTACGTCCAGGAGCACGCGGACTACTACGCGGACCTGACCTACAGGTTCGACCTCACGCTTACCGAGGCCGTGAGCACCCCGCACGGCGAGATACGCGATCACGCCTTCGAAGTGACGAACGGGCGGATGGTCAAGGCGAAGCGCATCGGCGGCGACAGCGCCCAGTGGCGCATGACGGTGCTTCCCATCGAGGCTCGGGAGCCCGTCACCGTCCGGCTGCGGGGCAACCGGCCCTGCAGTGCGCGGGGCGCGCTGTGCACCGGGGGCGGGGCCCGGATCACCAGTTCGCCGGAGCTGACCCTGCACTACGACACCCTCGCGATGAACACCGACATGCTGCCGAGCGTCTCGATCGAGAACACGACGGCGCGGGAGAACGACGCGTATCTGGCCTTCGACGTGCACCTGTCGAAGCCGGCGAAACAGACCATCGCGGTCGACTTCGAGACCGTGTCCGGCGGCACCGCCACCGAGGGCGCGGACTACTGGAGGTCACGCCACAGAATCCTCTTCCTGCCGGGGGAGAGCGAGAAGCCAGCCGCCGTCGAGCTGATTGCGGATACCGTGAGCGACGACGGCGAGACGGTGTTGGGCGAAATCAGCAACGCGCGGGTCATCGCGGCAGCGGGGCCCGAGTTCGGAGGCGTGACGATCACGGACGCCCAGGCGACGGGCACCATCAACGCAGCCTCGACCACGACGACGGCGGTGCCGGACGTGGACATCCGGATCCTCGATACCACCGGGAACGAGGGCGACGGCGGGATGGACTTCCCGGTGCGGCTCTCGCGGGGGCTGTCCGACTACGTCTGCTACGACTTCGAGACCCTGACCACGGGTACGGCGGACTTGGGGGACGACTATCTCGCGCGCCCGAAGTCGACGCAGTGGATGTGGCCCAGGGCCACCGAGCAGGAACAGTTCGTGTGGATGGTGGACGACGACGTCAACGACAACGGCGAGACGGTGAAGGTGAAGATCAGCAACGCGCGGCTGTGCAACGACGCGTCGCGGACGATCACCATCGCCAGAGGGGAGGCGACGGGGACCATCTACAACTCCGATCCGCTGCCGCAGGCGTGGCTGGCGCGGTTCGGGCGCACGGTGGCGGACCAGGTGATCGATGCAGTGGAGGGGCGGCTGCGCACGGCGCCCTCGGCCGGGGTGGAGATCGGCGTGGGCGGTCAGCGTATCGGCGTTGCGCCGCCTGCGGCGGGGTCGCGCTCCGGCGAGAATTCCTCCGGGGTTGAGAATCCCGGCTCCAGCGCGGCTTCGGCTTCGCCGTTCGGCGGCGCGGCCGAGGCCGAAGAGGCGGCGCGGCTCGTGGCGATGGCGGAGTGGCTGAACGGGGAGACGCCGGAAGGGGACGCGTCGCACCCCGGGTCCTGGTCGATGACCCCGCGCGAGCTGTTGCTGGGCTCGTCCTTCTCGCTGGCGGCGGAGACGGACGGCGGCGGTTTTGCCGGGCTCTGGGGCCGGATGGCGCAGACGCGCTTCGCGGGCCGCGAGGGAACGCTCAGCCTGGACGGCGACGTGACCACGGCGCTTCTCGGCGCGGACTACGCCTGGGACCGTTGGACGACGGGCCTGGTGCTCTCGCACAGCACCGGCGAGGGCGGCTACCGGGGCGGGAGTTCCGGCGAGATCGAGGCCGGTGTGACGGCGGTGACGCCTTGGACGGGCTATGCGCTAACGGAGCATCTGTCGGTGTGGGGCGCGGCGGGCTACGGCTCGGGCGAGCTGACGCTGACGCAGGCGGACGGGACGGCGCTGAAGACCGATCTCGGGATGACGCTGGCGGCGGCGGGCGCGCGCGGCACGCTGGTCGGCGGCGACGGTCCTGGCCTCGATGCGGTGGCGGATGCGCGCTGGGTGCGGACGACGACGGCGCGGGTATCGTCGTCCGCCGGCAACCTGACCGCAGCGCAGGCGTCGGTGACCCGGCTGCGGCTTGGCCTGGAGGGCTCGTGGCCGCTGGCGCTCGGCGACGGGGCGACGATGACGCCCCGCCTGGGGCTCGGGGTGCGCCAAGACGGCGGCGATGCGGAGACCGGCCATGGCGTGGATATCAGCGGCGGCGTCGAGCTGGCGTCGCCGGCGCAGGGCCTGACCGTCTCGCTGGACGGAAGGGGCATGCTGACCCACGAGGCGGCGGACCTGAGGGACCGCGGGATCGCCGGAACGCTCGCCTGGAATCCGCCGCCCTCGAACGGCCGGGGTCCGATGCTGACGCTGAGCCAGACGTTCGGGACGGGCGGATCGGGCGGCAAGGACGCGTTGCTCGAGCACGGCACACTCGCGGGGCTCGCGGCCAACGACGACGGCGACGATCTGCGGCGGCGCCGCCTGGAGGCGCGGTTCGGCTACGGGTCGGCGATGTTCGGCAACCGGTTCACCGTCACGCCGGAGCTCGGGCTCGGCCTGTCGGAGGCGGGCCGCGACTACAGCCTAGGCTGGCGGCTGACCCGCGCCGGAGCCGGGCCGGGGTCGCTGGAGTTCCTGCTGGAGGCGCACCGGCGCGAAAGCGCCAACGGCACTGCCCTTCCCGAGCACGGGATCGGGTTCAGACTGACGGCGCGGTTTTGAGGCGGCGGGCCGGGTCGGGCTGGACGTCGGGTACCCGACCGCGCTTCCACAGTTTCGCGGGAGAGTAAAGTTAGGCGAGTCGGACGAGTTTGTGCGTCCCCCGTTTGGAGGAAATCGGCAAATAAAGGTAACTGCCCAGGTCTGATTCCGCCGAGCACTCACGCGTGATGGACTGATGCCTCTGGCCTGGTGCCGCTGACGTGGAGCGGAGCGGCGGGGGATTTCAGAAGCGCAGTACCGGGATTAGCTGCATGGGATCGGGGTGCGCCAGGGTTTCGAGGACATTCCAGCGCTGTTTTCGAGCGGTGGCGATGACGGACCGCAGGTTGGCGAAGTCGCAGGCACCTTGCATCGAGCGGAAGCCGCCTGAGATTTTCTGACGCAGCTTGCCCATTCGCAGATCGCGCTCCGCCTCATTGTTCGAGAACGGGGTTCGCGGGTCGGTGAGGAAGCGCAGGCACCCCTCCTTGTACTTCTGGAGCCGGAGCGCGAGGTTGTGACCGATGCGGCGCTTTTGTCGTCCGCGCTTTCCGGTCTGGAGCGGCGGCATCTCTTCGTGAGCGGCGATGGCACGTTCGAGGATGCGGTCCCAGGCTCGCGAGATGCGGGCGACCAGTGATGCGGGCACGTCGCGATCATTCTTGCGGGCGAAGCGGGCGGCTCTGTTGGCACGGGAGAGCAGCTGGTGCGTGCTCGTTGCCCAGTCTTCCTTCTCGATCTCGATCAGGGCCTGGAGCTCACGCAGGTGATGGGCGTTGCAGGCCCCGTGGCGCACGCCCTCGAGAGCGAAGTAGGTGGCATAGTCGTCATGGATGACGATGCCGTTGAGCTTCTCGTCGAAATGGCCGCGCCCGCTGGCGACGCGCAGGATGGTCAGCAACGGGGTGCACAGCACGTGGAGCCAATGGGTCCGGGCGGCGATGCGGATGCCGGTCTCGTCGAGGTGTTTGACCGGGGCTTCGGTGCGGATGATCTCTGCGACACGATCGAGGAAGCCCTCGAAGCGCCGGGCGGTGCGCCGGCCCATGGCGGCGATGGTGGCCGTTGAGATCTTGACCGCGAAGAGATCGCTCATGACCTCGGCGACGCGCTTCTCCGGAATGAACTGAGCGTGCAGCAGGTAGGTCACCCACGCGGTGATGCGCGGCCCGTACTGGACCGGGGCGCTCACGCCGTTCGGGAAGGCGGCTGTTGTCATGGTACCGCAGGCGGCGCAGAGGCAGCGATGGCCGCGATGCTCGGTGGCCTCGAGGGGCTGCGGCTCGGGCACATCGAAGACCTGCCGGCAGACGGGGGCTCCGTGACGGTCGGCGTCCGACAGCGGCGCGCCGCAGCCCTCACAGGCGGACGGATCATGATCCACGACGTGGTCCGGGTTCTCGGTCCGCTCCAGGGTGGTTCCCTTGTGGCCCGGCTGACCGCCGCTGGGCCTGTCGGATTTGCCGCGCCGGCTCCGGGTGCGCTTCTCCTGGTCTCCGCTCTTCTTCTTCAGGCCGTCGCTGGCCGGCGGCTTGGAGCTGGTGGTGCTGTCGAGCGCGGCGCTGCGCTCAAGTTCGGCGATCCGCTCGCGCAAGCGGGCGTTCTCCCGCTCCAGCGCGTCGTTCTCCTTGACCAGCGCCGCGCTCAGGCGAAGCAGCCCCTGGCCCCATTCCCGGATGGCTTTGACGGCGGTCATCGCGAAGGATTGTGGGGTGAAAAGGTCCTGCAGGCACGCGAAAGCCTCGTCGTGAGCGGCGAGGTCCGCGTGCCAGCGCGACACTGTCACAAACCCTCGTCAGCCTCGACGGCCATGATCGCGGCCAGCACCGCCAGGCGTTCGCCCGCCGGCATGGCCTCGTAGCGCCGGCCCCAGTTGGCCGCCTTGCGCTTGATGCGCTGGCGGTCGGTGAAGTTGCGGCCCGCGCAGCTCGCCCAGTGCACCCGGTCGGGCGCGAAGTTGAACCACACCACCTCGGTCCGCACCTGGGCCTGGGTCGTCACCTGCAGCGCCAGCCGGCGCCAGCCCGCCAGCAACTCGTCATAGAGCGCAGACGGGTGGCCCGAGACCATCACCTGGCAGGGCAGACCCTTGAGCAGTTCGAGGAGCGCGACGTGGTCGGCCTCCTCGTACTCGAAGCGGTAGCGCTGCGACGAACGCCGGGTCGCGTGCAGATAGGGCGGATCGCTGTAGACCAGCTCCGGGCCCAGGAACGGGAACGAGGCCAGAAAGGAGTGGGCGCAGCCGTGCACCAACTCCACCGGGTAGCCACAGTCGAAGGACTCAAGCGCCCGCTCGTCGCGGTCAATCCCGATCAAGCGCACGGCCGCAGGCTTGCGCTTCATCAGCGCCCCGCCCCCCAAGTGGCTCTCGATATAGACAGAGTGCGGGGGCATCAGCGCAATCAGCGCCTGGCTCAGACCGGTCGTCGCCTTCGATCCGAAATACCCCACCGGCTGCTCCTCTCATGCGAGAGAGCAACCCATAGGCGAGCGCGCCTATACAGTCAAGGGGCAGATCATCGATGCGCCGACGGCCAAACGGCACCGGCGGCGACCAACATCAGCACGCACTCAGATCTGGCGGCGGGGTACCTGGGTAGTTACAAATAAAGTTGTGGGCAGGCCGGTCCGTGGCAATGCCCACCCCGTTCGGCACTGGAACCGACCGCTCAGTCTACTCGATGGCCGCCGCCGACTACGACGGCGACGGCCGGGTGGACATTCTCATCGCCAGTCACGGCGCTGCGCCCACGGCCTATCGCAACGTCTTCGAGAGCGGGCATCATTGGCTCGCGATCGACCTCGCAGGCCAGCACGCCAACCCGTTGGCCATCGGCGCGCGGGTCACGGTGCGGACGGCCTCGGGCGACCAAGTGCAGGAGGTGCGGCTCGGGACCGCCTATCTCTCCCAGTCGCCGGCGACGCTGCACTTCGGAATGGAACGAACGAGCCGGTTAAACCGAGGCTTTCACTCATTCGGATCGCAAAAGTCTCGGATCATTCGCTCCAATAGTCACCCATCTTTCGGCGCGAACGCTCCGTATTTTCCACGTTCTCCGCAACCGAGCGTTCGTCGCGCGCCGCGATCATACCGACCAGCAGTTCCACGAGGGCGGTGGCGCCGACGTGAGACGGGAAAATGTTCGGGCTGTGGACCGAGATCAGCAGGATGTCGTCCGCGCTTGCGGCCAAGGGCGACGTGCGCCGGTCGGTGACGCCGATGACCCGCACACCCGCCTCCCGAGCGTGCCGGGCAACCTTGATGGATTCGGACGCGCAAGGCTCGACGGCGATGCAGACGACGACATCGCCGGGCGCCAAGGCTCCCAACAGTTGAAAGTACTCGGCGCTATTGGGCACCAGCAGGTGCCAGTTGTGAAACCCTGTGGCCGCCACATGGTGCAGGTAGTTGGCGGATGACTCGGATGTGAACAGCCCGATCACGAGTACGGTGCGCGCGTCCGCCAACGCCTGCACCGCCCGCTCCAGGGCCGCGCGATCGATGTGGTCGAACAAGGCATGGATATTGGTCAGCGCCGCCTGTTGAAAGGCATTGAGATAGTGGTCGAATTTGTCTTCGCGGGCGGCCACATGTACTTGGCCGCCCTGAAGGGAATAAACCGTCGCTTGGTCGTTGATACTATCGCGGAAGAGCGCGCGAAACTCTTCGTAAGTTCGGAAGCCAACCTCCTTGGCGAGCCGGTTCATGGTGCTTGGAGGCACCCCTGCCCTCGCCGCCAACCGGCGCATGGAGAACGTGGCAACCTCGCTCGGATGCTCCATGATATAGGCGGCAGACTTCTTGAGCTGACGACTGAGCCTGGGATAAGCCCGTGTCAAGATGTCGATTCCTTCGCCGAATTCCACGCGCATCGCTATCTCCAAACGACCGTGTCAGCGAACCGAATGGAACTCCACCCCTGGTGCCCCAACATCGCCAACCAACCAACGCGTCTCCTCCACAGCGACTGCCGGACATCGATCTTGCGCATCCGTCCCGTCGTTGATGCTTCGAGCGCGCATACCATTCTGTTCGATCAAGCGCATAAGCCTTGTTCCGAGAGTCTCTAATTCGGTATATTTGTCAATATAAATCGGAGTATTTTAAAAAAATAATATCACGATTCCTGAAACACATGAATTTGTTCGTGAGACAGAGCGAAAACTAAAACGCGTGATGCACGGGCATAAGTTCGAAAGTTTGAATGGACCGGTAATCGTCGCGCTACCACGGTAGGCCCCGCCGAACCAAGTTCCGGCGGGGCACCCCACGACCCGAACGCGTCCCCGTTCGGGTCCCTTTCACGCGGGCCGTCGCGATAGCCGGGGCGGGCGGGGGAGTGCTATAACGGCCCGCCCTCGATCCTCGCGCGGCGGGACGGCCCCATGAACCTCCACGAATATCAGGCCAAGCAGGTGCTGGCAGGGTTCGGCGTGCCGGTGCCGCGCGGCGTGCCGGTGCTTGTGCCAGACGGAATCGAAGCTGCCGTGGACGAGCTCGGCGGCCCGGTCTGGGTGGTCAAGGCGCAGATACATGCCGGCGGGCGCGGCAAGGCCGGCGGGGTCAAGGTGTGCAAGGACCGCGACGAGGCGGTCGCGGCGGCCAGCGCCATGTTCGGCAAGGTGCTCGTCACCCATCAGACCGGACCCGGCGGCCGCGAGGTGCGCCGGGTCTACCTGGAGGAAGGCGCCGACATCGCCCACGAGTACTACCTCGGCGCCGTGGTCGACCGCGAGAGCGGACGCGTCGCGCTCATCGCCTCAGCTGAGGGCGGCGTCGAGATTGAGACAGTCGCCGCCGAGAACCCGCAGGCCATCGTGACCGTGCCGGTCGATCCCGCGAGCGGCTTCCAGCCCCACCACGCACGCAGCCTCGCCTTCGGTCTCGGCCTCTCCGGCGAGGCGGCGAAGGCAGCAGGCAGGCTCGGGCGCGCGGTCTACGACGCGGTGCTCGGCACCGATGCCAGCCTGGTGGAGATCAACCCCCTGATCGAGACCTCGAAGGGCACGCTCATCGCCCTCGATGCCAAGGTGAGCATCGACGACAACGCGCTTTACCGGCAGCGGGAGATCGCCGCGCTGCGCGATCCGGACGAGGAAGACCCGGCGGAGCGCGCCGCCGGCGAGCACGAGCTGAGCTACGTCAAGCTCGACGGCAACATCGGCTGCATGGTCAACGGCGCGGGCCTCGCCATGGCGACGATGGACATCATCAAGCTTCATGGCGCCGAGCCCGCCAACTTCCTCGATGTCGGCGGCGGCGCTACCCGCGAGCGGGTCACCGAGGCCTTCAAGATCATTCTCTCCGACCCCAACGTGCGCGGCATCCTGGTGAACATCTTCGGCGGCATCATGCGCTGCGACGTCATCGCCGAGGGCATCGTCGCGGCTGCGCGCGAGGTATCGCTGGACCTCCCCCTTGTGGTCCGGCTCGAGGGCACCAATGTGGAGAAGGGCAAGGCGATCCTGGATGGCGCGGGGATCGACCTGATCGCGGCCGACGACCTCGGCGATGCGGCGGCAAAGGTGGTCCAGGCAATAGGGCGAGCGGGCTGATGGCGGTCCTCGTCGATCGCGACACACGGGTGATCTGCCAGGGCCTCACCGGCGCCCAGGGCACCTTCCACTCGGAGCAGGCCACCGCCTACGGCACGCGCATGGTGGGTGGCGTCACCCCCGGCAAGGGCGGCAGCACCCACCTCGACCTGCCGGTGTTCGACACCGTGGCCGAGGCCCGCGCCGCCACCGGCGCCGACGCCTCGGTGATCTACGTGCCGGCCCCCTTCGCAGCAGACGCGATCCTGGAGGCCATCGACGCCGGCATCGAGCTCGTGGTCTGTATTACCGAGGGCATCCCGGTGCTCGACATGGTGCGGGTCAAGCGCGCGCTCGCCGGCTCGGGGACCCGCCTCATCGGCCCCAACTGCCCCGGCATCATCACGCCGGACGAATGCAAGATCGGCATCATGCCGGGCCACATCCACCGGCGCGGGCGGGTCGGCATCGTCTCCCGCTCGGGCACGCTGACCTACGAGGCGGTGGGGCAGACCACCGCCGCAGGGCTGGGTCAATCGACCTGCATCGGCATCGGCGGCGATCCAGTCGCCGGCACCGACTTCATCGACTGCCTCGCCCTCTTCGCACGCGACGACGAGACCGAGGCCATCGTCATGATCGGCGAGATCGGCGGCAGCGCGGAGGAGAAGGCCGCCGACTTCGTGCGTGCGGAGAGGCTTGCCAAGCCCATCGTCGGCTTTATCGCCGGGCTCACGGCGCCGCCCGGCCGGCGCATGGGCCACGCCGGCGCCATCATCTCAGGCGGCAAGGGCGGTGCCCAGGACAAGATCGAGGCCATGCGGAGCGCCGGCATCACGGTGACGGAATCGCCGGCGGCCATCGGCACCACGGTGCTCGACGTGCTGAACGGCCGCCGCCGCGCAGGGCACGCGGCATGAGCAACGACCTCGACGGGGCCTCCTCTTTTCTCGGCGGCGCCGACCCCGCCGTCATCGAGCAGCTTCACGCGCAGTATCTGCGCGACCCCGCCTCCGTCGATCCGAGCTGGCGCCGCATATTCGAGGGCGAAGACGCGGGGACGATAAGCCGGCCCATAGAGACGCGGGAAGAAAACGACCAAGCCCTCGGGCTGCCGGAGCCCCGCCCCACGGTCGGCCCGCCCGGCGTGAGCGGCGATACCGATGGCCCGGTCCAGGCGGAGACCATCGATTCCATCCGCGCGCTCATGATGATCCGAGCCTACAGGGTGCGCGGCCATCTGATCGCCTCTCTCGACCCCCTCGGCCTGGAGGGGGAACGCCATCACCCCGAGCTCGACCCCAGGAGCTACGGCTTCTCGGAGACGGACTACGACCGCCCGATCTATGTCGACGGCGTGCTCGGCCTGAGGCACGCGACGCTGCGCGAGGTGCTGACGATCCTCAAGCAGACCTACTGCGCGCGCATCGGCGTCGAGTTCATGCACATCCAGTACCCGGATCGTAAGGCCTGGGTGCAGCGGATGATGGAGGGCGAGCGCAACCGGCAGTCGCTCTCGCGCGGCGAGAAGACGGAGATCCTGCGCCACCTGCACGAGGCGGAGGGCTTCGAGCGCTTCCTCGACGTGAAGTACGCGGGCGCCAAGCGCTTCTCGCTGGAAGGATCGGAGAGCGTCATCCCCGCGCTGGAGGCCGTGATCGCGCAGGCAGCGCGGCAGGGCGTCGAGGAAATTGTCATCGGCATGGCCCACCGCGGGCGGCTCAACGTGCTGACCAGCATCATGGGCAAGTCCTACGCCGCGGTCTTCTCCGAGTTCCAGGGTGGCGTGACCGCGGCGGGCGACGTCCAGGGCTCCGGCGACGTCAAGTATCACCTGGGCGCCTCGGCCGACCGTGTGCTCGAAGACGGCCATTCGCTCCACATCTCGCTCACCCCCAACCCCTCGCACCTGGAGGCGGTCAACCCGGTGGTGCTGGGCAAGGTGCGCGCCAAGCAGGCGATGCGCGGCGACAAGGCCCGCGAGCGGGTCATGGGCCTGCTGATTCACGGGGACGCCGCGCTCGCCGGCCAGGGGACCTGCTCTGAGGTCTTCGAGCTTTCGCAGCTGCGCGGCTACCGCACCGGCGGCACGGTCCACATCGTCATCAACAACCAGATCGGCTTCACCACGAGCCCAGCCCAGGCACGCACGTCGCCCTATCCGTCGGAAGTGGCGAAGATCATCCAGGCGCCGATCTTCCACGTGAACGGCGACGACCCGGAGGCGGTCGTGCGTGTCTGCCAGATCGCGGCCGACTACCGCCAGCACTTCAAGGCAGACGTGGTGGTGGATATCTTCTGCTACCGCCGCCACGGCCACAACGAGGGCGACGAGCCCGCCTTCACGCAGCCCGCGATGTACCGCGCGATCGGCGAGCGGTCCACGACGCGGCAGATCTATACCGAGCGCCTGGTGGCCGAGGGCGTGCTCACGGTGGACGGCGCCGAGAGCATGATGGAGACCTTCCGCGCCAAGCTGGAAACCGAGCTCGAAGCCTCCAAGAGCTATCGCCCCAACAAGGCGGACTGGCTCGAAGGCGATTGGGCGGACATCGAGGCGGCGCCCCGCGACGAGCGGCCGGGAGATACCGCGGTGGCGCCCGAGGTGCTGGCCGAGATCGGCCGGGCGATCACGCGCGTGTCGGCGGAGTTCGCCGTCCACCCCCGCATCCGCCGCCAGCTGGAGCAGAAGCGCCAGGCGCTGGATGCGGGCGGTCCGATCGACTGGGCGACGGCGGAGGCGCTGGCCTTCGGCTCGCTGCTGCTGGAGGGCAAGCCGATACGGCTCTCGGGCCAGGACTGCTCGCGCGGCACCTTCTCCCAGCGCCATGCGGGCCTGATCGATCAGGAGAACGAGAGCCGCTACATCCCGCTCAACAACATCAGACCGGACCAGGCCCGGATCAAGCTCGCAGACAGTCTCCTCTCCGAGGCCGGCGTGCTCGGCTTCGAGTACGGTCATTCCATTGCGGATCCGAACGCGCTCGCAATCTGGGAGGCCCAGTTCGGCGATTTCGCCAACGGCGCCCAGGTGATCATCGACCAGTTCGTCGCCGCCGGCGAAGCCAAGTGGCTGCGCATGTCGGGCCTGGTCATGCTGCTGCCGCACGGCTTCGAGGGGCAGGGGCCGGAGCACAGCTCGGCGCGGCTGGAGCGTTACCTGCAGCTCTATGCCGACGGCAACATCCAGGTCGTGAACTGCTCCACGCCCGCATCCTACTTCCACGTGCTGCGCCGCCAGCTCCGCCGCAGCTTCCGCAAGCCGCTGATCGTGATGTCGCCCAAGTCGCTGCTGCGCCACAAGCGCTGCATGTCCCAGTTGGAAGAGATGAGCGGCGGCGCCCGCTTCCACCGCGTGATCGGCGAGACGGACCCCGCCATCGCGCCCGAGCGCGCGCGCCGCGTCGTCTTCTGCTCCGGCAAGGTCTACTACGACCTGCTGGCGGCGCGGCAGGAGCGCGGCATCGACGACGTGGCGCTGCTCAGGCTGGAGCAGATCGCACCCTTCCCCGGCCGGAGCCTCATGGTGGAAATCGCGAAGTACGGCGAGGCCGAGGTGGTCTGGTGCCAAGAGGAGCCCGAGAACATGGGCGCCTGGACCTTCGTGGCGCCCCGCATCGAGCAGGTGCTGACCGAGCTCGACGGTGCGGCGCGGCGGCCTCGCTACGTCGGGCGCGCAGCCGCTGCCTCGCCCGCCACCGGCTTCCTCGTCCTCCATCAGCGCGAGCAGCGGGCGCTGATCGATGACGCGCTCGGCGCCGAGACAGGCTCGTGACAATCGACATCACCGTCCCCGCACTCGGCGAATCGGTCACCGAGGCGACCGTCATGCGCTGGCACAAGGCGCCTGGCGAGGCGGTGGCGCTCGACGAGACCCTGGTGGAGCTGGAGACCGACAAGATCGCCGTCGAGGTCACGGCCGAGACCGCCGGCACCCTCGCGGAGATCGTCGCCGGCGAAGGCGCGGACGTGGAGGTTGGCGCGCTGCTCGGCCGCCTGGAGGCCGGTGAGGCGGCTGCCGTGGCCACAGATGAAAGCGCCGCCGAGCCCGCTTCACCCGCCGCGCGCGAGACGGTGCCCGTTCGCGCGACCGCACGCGTGCCGCCGCCCTCACCCGCCGTGCGTCACCTGCTCGAAGAGCACGGCCTCGATCCGGCGCAGATCGAGGGGACCGGCAAGGGCGGACGCCTGCTGAAGAGCGACGTGCTCGCCGCCGTGGTGGCGCGCGCGGCCTCGGCCGCGGCGCCGGCGCCCGAGCCGCCGTCTGAACCCGCCGAACCCGAAGCGCCGACGCCTGCCGCTCCCGTGGCGGAGCCCGCTCCGGCACAGCCGTCAGCGGCCCCAGCACCCGCTGAACGCCGGCATGAGGAACGCGTGCCGATGAGCCGCCTGCGACGGCGCGCGGCAGAGCGCCTCAAGCTCGCGCTCGACACGGCGGCGATGCTCACCACCTTCAACGAGGTGGACATGAGCGCCGTCAATGCGCTCCGCGCTGCACACGGCGAGGCGTTCGAGCGGAAGCACGGCGTCCGCCTCGGCCTCATGTCCTTCTTCGTCAAGGCATCGGTCGCCGCGCTCGTCGAATACCCGGCGGTCAACGCGCAGATCGAGGGCGACGACATCGTCTACAAGCACTATCACGACATCGGCGTCGCGGTGAGCGCCCCCCAGGGTCTGGTGGTGCCTGTGTTGCGCGACGCCGCGCAGATGAACTTCGCCGAGGTCGAGCAGGCGATCCGCACCTATGCCGCCAAGGCTCGGGACGGCAAGCTCGCGCTGGACGACCTCCTGGGCGGCACCTTCACCATCTCCAACGGCGGCGTCTTCGGCTCGCTCATGTCGACGCCGATCATCAACCCGCCGCAGTCCGCGATCCTCGGCATGCACAAGGTGGAGGAGCGCCCGGTCGCCGTCGCCGGCGCGGTGGAAATCCGCCCCATGATGTACCTTGCGCTGAGCTACGATCACCGCATCATCGACGGCCGCGAGGCGGTGAGCTTCCTGGTCCGCATCAAGGAATGCATCGAGGACCCTCAGCGCCTCCTGCTCGATCTTTAGCCCGTATGTCCTGCCGGAGCCGCCATGAGTGAACACGATTTCGACGTCCTGGTGATCGGCGCAGGCCCCGGCGGCTACGTCGCCGCCATCCGTGCGGCTCAGCTCGGCCTGCGCACGGCCTGCGTCGAGCGCACGCCCACCCTCGGCGGCACCTGCCTCAACGTCGGCTGCATCCCGTCCAAGGCGCTGCTGCACACCTCGGAGGAATACGCGCACGCCAAGTCCAAGCTTGCCCGCCACGGCATCAAGGTATCGGGCGTCGAGCTCGACCTCGATGCCATGATGGCGCACAAGGACAAGGTGGTGGGCGCTCTCACCAAGGGCGTCGCAAGCCTGCTTGAGAACAACGACGTGACCCATCTGCAGGGCCACGCCCGCCTCACCGACCCCGGCACGGTCGCGATCGAAGGCCCGGAGCCGCGCACCGTCACGGCCGGCGCGGTGGTGATCGCGACCGGCAGCGTCTCCGCCCCGCTTGCGGGTGTCGAGGTGGACGAGGAGCGTATCGTCACCTCCACCGGCGCGCTCGCGCTGCCGGAGGTGCCGGCGCGCATGGCGGTGATCGGTGCCGGCTACATCGGCCTCGAAATGGGCTCGGTCTGGAGTCGGCTCGGCGCCAAGGTCACGGTGGTCGAGTTCCTCGACCGCGTGCTGCCGGGCATGGACGGCGAGGTCGCGACTCAGCTTCACCGGCTGCTGCGCCGCCAGAAGATCGCCTTCAAGCTCGGCACCAAGGTCACCGGCGCCGAGCGCACCAACGAGGGCGTCAGGCTCAGCATGGAGCCGGTCGCGGGCGGGGAAACCGCAAGCCTCGACGTGGACGTTGTGCTGGTGGCGGTCGGTCGCCGGCCCAACACCGAAGGCCTGGGCCTCGACGGCATCGGCATCGCGCTGGACGGCCAAGGCCGCATCGAGGTGGGCGAGCGCTTCGAGACCGCCGTCCCCGGCGTCTACGCCATCGGCGACGTGATCGCGGGGCCGATGCTGGCGCACAAGGCCGAAGAGGAAGGCATCGCGGTCGCCGAGATCATCGCGGGCGGCAGCGGGCACGTGAACCACGCGACCATCCCCGGCGTCGTCTACACCGCACCCGAGGTGGCTGCGGTGGGTCAGACCGAGGAGGCGCTGGAAGAGGCCGACATCGACTACACGGTGGGCCGCTTCCCCTTCGCCGCCAACGGGCGCGCGCGGGCGATGTCGGCCACCGACGGCTTCGTCAAGGTGCTGGCCGATGCCGAGACCGACCGCGTGCTCGGCGTCCATATCGTCGGCCACGACGCCGGCACGCTGATCGCCGAGGCGGTCACGATCATGGAGTTCGGCGGCTCGGCGGAGGATATCGCGCGCACCTGCCACGCCCATCCCTCGCTCAACGAGGCGGTGAAGGAGGCGGCACTCGCGGTCGCCGGGCGGGCGATTCACGTCTAAGCTGGACGAGACTGAACGAGGCGGAACCATGAATACCGGCCCACAGGTCGCGACCATGCGGCGCATCAGCGAGATGACGGAGACCAGCTTCGACGGCGTGGCCAAGCCCTACGTGCCGCCGCGCGAGCTCAGCATCTCCGACAAGCTCACCCTCCACCGCGACTGGGAAACTCAAATCGATCCCGTCACCTACGAGGTAATTCGCCACAATCTCTGGAACATCAACGAGGAGCACGGCGCCACGATCCAGCGCATCTCCGGCTCGCCGGTCGCGATCTACGCGCTCGACCTCAACCCCTCGATCCTCACCGAGGACGCCGAGTTCGTCTATTTCGGCCCCTACATGCAGTACATGTCGGGCGTCACCGACACGCAGGTGAAGTGGATCCTGGAGAACCGCAGCGACAACCCCGGCATCCGCGAGGGCGACATGTTCCTCGCCAACGATCCCTGGGTCGGCGCCGCACACCAGATGGACGTGATGGTGATCTGCCCGGTGTTCTGGGAGGGCGAGCTTTTCTGCTGGATCACCAACTGCCTGCATCAGTACGACATCGGCGGCATCACGCCGGGGAGCTTCTGCCCGGCGGCCGAGAGCGCCTTCGACGAAGGAATCCTTATTCCGCCGGTGAAGATCGTCGAGAACGACGTGGTCCGCCGCGATATCGAGGAGCTCTACCTGCGCTCCTCCCGCAAGCCCGAGATGGTGGCGCTCGATTTCCGCGCGCAGCTCGCCGGCAACATGAGCGCGCGCGAGCGCTTGCTGCAGCTCGTCCGCCGCTACGGGCCGCGCACGGTCAAGGGCGTGATGAAGCGCATCATCGACAATGCCGAGACCGCCTTCCTCGCCAAGCTGGAGCGCTTGCCCGACGGCGCCTGGAGCGACCGCACCTACGTCGAGGCCTGCCGGCCGGGGGACCGGCGCACCCACCGGGTCCAGATCACCGTCACCAAGAAGGGCAACCGGCTGATCTTCGACAACGACGGCACCGCGCCGCAGGACGGCGCCATGAACGCCACCTATTCCGGCTGGCGCGGCTCGGTCATGGTGGCGATCAACGAACTGCTCGCGTGGGACCAGTATTTCGCGGTGGGCGGCGCGCTCAGGCACATCGACTTCGACCCGACGGCAGGCACGCTCAACTGCGCCGACTTCCCGGCCAGCGTGTCCACCGCGCCCACCCAGTCCATGGAGATATCGCTTTATCCCGCCTACAACGCCATCTCCAAGATGCTCTTCTCGGACGAAGAGCTGCGCGGCGACATCATGGGCATCGGCGGCACCAGTCAGTGGCCGGCGACGCTCTTCCGCGGCATCGACCAGTGGGGCGAGCGCTACGGCTACCTGCTGATCGACCCCATCGGCGGCTCCATCGGCGCCTTCGCCCACGCCGACGGCATCAACACCGGCGGCCAGGCGCGCACGCCGATCTGCCAGCTCCCCAACGTCGAGCACAACGAGCAGAACTTCCCGCTGCTCGTGCTCTACCGCAAGGAGCTGCCGGATTCGGGCGGCGCCGGCCGTTACCGCGGCGGGCTCTCCGCCGAGACCTGCTTCATCCCCCACAACACCGACCGCATCACCCAGGACACGCTGTCATCCGGCAACGCGACGCCGACATCGACGGGGATGATGGGGGGCTTCCCCTCCACCACCAACGCCTACCAGTTTATCCGCGAGAGCGACATTCTGGAGCGCATGGCCGAGAGCCGCTTGATCGACGACTGTTCGCAGGTCTCGGGCCGGCCCGAGCATCTGGAGCTGCGGCAAGAGAACTTCGACCAGAACCCGGCGGATGTCTACGCGGTGCGCTGGTCCGGCGGCGGCGGCTTCGGCGATCCCATGCGGCGGGATCCCGCCAAGATCCAGCACGACCTCCTGCACCAGAACGTCACGCCGGAGGCGGCTCGGGCGATTTTTGGGGCCGTGCTGGGCGAGGACGACACCACCGTCGCTGTCGAGGCGACCGAGCGCAACCGGGCCGCGATCAAGGCCGACCGCCTCGCACGCCTCACCAACGGCGCGACGCCGCAGCCTGAGCGCAACGGCGACCTGCGCCTGCGTGCGACCGATTCCCTCGACATACGCGAAGATGCTTCAGGCGCCTACTGGGCCTGCGGTGACTGCGGGGCGTCGCTCGGCCCGCTCGATGCCAACTACAAGGACGCCTGCCTGCAGGACGTGCGGCCGGTCTCGGAGTCGAACCCGCTGATCGGCGATCCTTCCCTTTTCGTGGACGATCCCGTCGAGTTCCGGCTGTTCTGCTGCCCCGGCTGCGGCGCGCAGATCGAGAACGAGATCGCCGTCGCCACCGACCCGATCCTGCGCGACATTTCCATCGCCATCCCGGCCGCGCACGATGGCTGACGCCGCGCCCTCCCACGCGCCCTCTAACGCCCACGCCGACCTGATGGCGCGGGATGCCGCGCGCGTCTACGGCTGGCGCTACCAACCGGCGATCCAGTTCGAGCGCGGCGAGGGCATCTGGCTCTACGACGTCGACGGCAAGCGCTATTACGACCTGACCGCCGGCATGATGTGTAACGTGCTGGGCCACTGCCACCCCGAGCTGGTGGAGGTCATGCGCGCAGAGGCCGGCAAGCTCTGGCACGAGAACTCCTGGTACTCGAACCCCAATCTCGTGCGCTTCGCCGAGCGCATCGGCAGCACCCTGCCGGACGGGCTGGAGGTGGTGAACTTCGCCGTCACGGGCTCGGAGGCGAACGAGGTCGCCATGCGCATGGCGCTCGCGGTCACCGGCAAGCACGACATCCTCTCGGTGATCCGGGGCCTTCACGGCGGCAGCCTCGCGGTCGAATCCGTGACCACCATCGGCGGCGCCCGGCGGCGCCATCTCGGGCCCCTGCTGGCGCCCGCCAACGCGCCCGCGATCTACGCGCCCTTCTGCTACCGCTGCCCGATCAACCTCGAATACCCCGCCTGCGACGTGGCCTGCCTCACGCAATCGCGCGAGCTGATCGACCACGTCACCTCGGGCGACATCGCCGCGGTGCTGGCGGAGACCATGCTGGTCGCGGGCGGCATGGTGGTGCCGCCGCCGGAATGGCTGCCCCGGCTCAAACAGCTTGCCGAGGCCGAGGGGGCGTTGCTGGTTCTGGACGAGGCCCAGCTCGCGCCGGCGCGCACGGGCAAACTCTGGGGCTTCCAGCACTACGACGTGACCCCCGATATCGTCACTTTCGCCAAGGGCATGAGCGCGGGTCTTGCGATCTGCGGTGCCGTCACCACGCACGAGATCGCGGAGCAGGCGCGCGGCAAGGCGGGGCTCCCGTGGGCCGGCACCTATTCCGGCGACCCGCTGCCGGCCGCCGTCGCCGACAAGCAGCTGGAGATCGTGCTGCGCGACAGGTTGGACGAGCGCGCCGCCGCAATGGGCCAAGTGCTCCGCACCGCGCTGGAGCGCCTGCGCGACGCCCACGCGGTGATCGGCGACGTGCGCGGCCAGGGGCTCTATCAGATGCTCGACATCGTGAGCGACAAGGAGACCCGCACGCCCGACCCCGCGATGGCCGAGCGCATCCGCCTCAATGCGGCACTGGGCGGTGTGATCGTGATCTGCGTGAAGAATTTCCTCCGCATCTGCCCGCCGCTCACCGTGACCGAGGCGGAGATCGAAGCCTTCACCGAGCGCCTCGACCGCGCCATCCGCCGCGCCCTCGACGGCCACCCGAAGGACGTGGATTTCCGCGCCTCCAGCTCCCTCGCCATGGGAGGCGTCGCCGCCCAATAGTCCGCGCGACACGCGCCCGGCGCACGTTCCGCGCGACGCAGACCATGACCGTGCCCGGAAAACCGGGCTAAGCTCTGTCCCTAGACCGAATGGGTTGAGAGACTGCCGTCATGCGGCCGCTTCGGCCTGCAATAGTGCTGCTTTGCCTCTGTCTGTGGCTCTGCCTCGCCGGCGTGGCAGCGACGCCGGCACTGGCGGCCGACGACGACCTCGACGCGGCGCTCGACCGCGTTATCGCCGCACGCGGGCTCGAGCCCCTGGAGGCGCCGCCGCTGGTGGTTACGCCCAAGTTCCGCCTGGGTCAGCTGCTCTTCTTCGACCCCATCCTCAGCGGCACGCGCGACGTGGCCTGCGCCACCTGCCACCTGCCGGGGCGCGGCACGTCGGACGGCGTGGCGCTCTCCTTGGGCGTCCGCGCCACAGGCCTCGCGGAGGAGCGTCGGGCGCTCGACTCGGAGCGGGTGCACCCGCGCAACACGATGGATATCTGGAATCGCGGCCACCCGAGCGTGCGCAATATGTTCTGGGACGGGCGCGTGAGCGAGATCGAGGCGCCGGTGAGCCGCTTCCAGACCCCGATGATGGACTACCTGCCGGATGGGATCGAGAGCGTGCTGGCGGCGCAGGCGCTCTTCCCGCTCGCCGGCGAGGAGGAGATGCTGGGCCTGCCGCACGACCGCTCGGCGCCCGACCTTCCCGGCGGCCACGGCGACAAGCCCAACGAGATCGCCCGGGCCGCGGCGGGCTTCGACGAGTTCGAGCCGCAGCGCTTCGTCGCGGTCCACGACGCGCTGATGCGCCGGCTGCTCGGCCAGGCTGGCACGACGCTCGCCGACTGGCAGATCGCCTACCGCCGGCTCATCGCCCAGGCGTTTCCCGATACGCTGCTCGGCACCGTCACCATGGGCGACCTCGCCAACACCCTCGGTCACTTCCAGGAACTGGCCTTCGTCACGCAGGAGACGCCGTGGGACCGCTACCTCGCCGGCGAGAAGGGCGCGCTCGACGCCGCGGCGAAGCGGGGCGCGCTGCTCTTCTACGGCAAGGGCCGCTGCGTCGCCTGCCACAGCGGCCCGCTCTTGAGCGACTTCCAGTTCCACTCCCTCGCCGTGCCCCAGATCGGCCCCGGTATCGACGAAAGCGGCGACGACCGCGGGCGCTTCGAGGCGACGCGAATTCCCCGGAACCTGTATCAGTTCCGCACGCCGCCGCTCCGCAACGTCACACTGACCGCGCCCTATTTCCACAGCGGGGCCGTCACGAGCCTGGCCGACGCCATCGCGCTCCATCTTGCCCCGCCCGCGGCGGCACCGAACGAGTCCGAGGCCGACGCGCTGCGCCGCAAAAGCTTTTCACCCATGCTCAGGCGCGGCATCGCGCTCAGCGAGGACGAGCGCGCGAGCCTCCTCGCCTTCCTGCACAGCCTGGAGGATGCCCAGGCCGAGAGCCGCGCCCTCATCGTCCCCGAGAGCGTGCCGAGTGGCTTGCCCGTGCCAGCGCTGGACGCCGATGGCTGACCGGCGCACTGGCCTTTGTAACCGGTTACATAGGATATATGTTACCCTTCCACCGGATGAATCGATACAGTCGCGCCCGGCGTTGAACGGACCAGGCCGACCGGGGGAATAACGTGTTCACCAGTAATCCCTTTGCCGTGCTTGCGGAGTCCATACCGTCCTCCGCGATTCAGGCCTACGTCGGCGTCATGATCGCGCTGGTCGTGGGCGGCACCCTGTTCGACGTCTGGCACAAGGGGAGCGCCGCTTATTTCTTCGCGAGTTGGCGGAACTCACGGGGCAAGGGCACACAGAAGGTCGGCGGCGGGAAAATACTGTCGCTCGCGATCCAGACCGCTTTGGTGGAGGTCCTGACCTCCGCCGAATTCGGTCTCGGGCGCCGCCGGGTCGCCCACCTGCTGACCATGTACGGCTTCCTGCTCTACGTCGTGACCACCGTCGTCATGGTGTTCTGCCCCGCCGCGGCGACGCCCGCCGTCCTGCCCCAGCTCTGGATCGCAGGCGCCTTGCTGGTCTGCCTCGGTGGTTACTGGTTCTGGTTCTTCATTCGGGTGGACGTGTCGGCCGAGGGCCACAAGCCCTTCCGTATCATGCGCGCCGACCTCTTCATCCTCTCGCTTCTCGCCACCACGTCGCTGGGGCTGATCTGGGCTGCGCTGCAGTCGGTCGAGAGCTGGGGGACGTACATCGTTCTCGTGCTCTACCTCATCGCCACGACGGTGCTGTTCGGCTCCGTTCCGTGGTCCAAGTTCTCGCACATGTTCTTCAAGCCAGCGGCGGCCCTCGAGAAGCGGGTGTCGGAGGCGGCCGGTTCGAGGAGCAACCTGCCGGCCCCTGCCGACGAGCCCGAAACGCTCGGCATTGCCCGCGAACGGCCCCGGCACTACTGATCGGCCCACCATCGGTCTTCGATAGAGGAGAGTACCGAACCCCATGCCGACCTTCGTCTACATGACCCGGTGCGACGGCTGCGGCTACTGCGTCGACATCTGCCCGTCCGACATCATGCACATCGATAAGACCTACCGGCGCGCCTACAACATCGAGCCCAACATGTGCTGGGAGTGCTACTCCTGCGTGAAGGCGTGCCCGCAGCATGCCATCGACTGCCGCGGCTATGCCGACTTCGCGCCCATGGGGCACAGCGTCCGGGCGCTGAGGGAAGAGGCGAAGGGCACCATTTCCTGGAAGATCAAGTTCCGGGACGGCGAGGAGAAGGACTTCGTTTCTCCCATCCGGACCACGCCTTGGGGCTCGATCAAGCCGCCGGCCGACTACGAGGCGCCCACCGCGGACGCGATGAAATCCCAGGAGCTGGCGCACGAGCCGGACGCGCTCAACGTGGACGCGCTGCCCGCGATGGCACCGGAGCGCTTCAAGCAGGGACTCCTCTAGTGGGCCTGTTCTCGCGCCGCAAGACGGTCTTCGTCGACGCGGACATCCTCGTCATCGGCGGCGGCATGGCCGGCTGCGGGGCGACCTACGAAGCCGGCTACTGGGGGCGCGACCTGAAGGTGGTCTGCGCCGAGAAGGCGAACATCGAGCGCAGCGGCGCCGTGGCCCAGGGCCTCTACGCGATCAACTGCTACATGGGCATGCAGTGGAACGAGAACCAGCCCGAGGACCATGTCCGCTACGCCCGGAACGACCTCATGGGGCTGGTGCGGGAGGACCTTGGCTACGACATCGCCCGGCACGTGGATTCCACGGTGCACAAGTTCGAGGAGTGGGGCCTTCCCATCATGCGGGACCCGGAGACCGGGCGTTATCAGCGGGAAGGCAAGTGGCAGATCATGATCCACGGCGAGAGCTACAAGCCCATCGTCGCGGAAGCCGCGCGCAAGGCCGCCACGGAAGTCTACAACCGGATCATGGTGACCCACTTGTTGACGGACCGAGCCAAGCCCAACCGGGTTGCAGGCGCGGTCGGGTTCAACGTCCGCAGCGGGGAGTTCTACGTCTTCCGCGCGAAGGCCGTCATCGTCTCTGCCGGCGGCGCGTCGCACATCTTCAAGCCCCGTGCGGTGGGCGAAGGCATGGGGCGGACCTGGTACGCGCCCTGGAGCAGCGCGTCCGCCTACGCGCTGCCGATTCTCGTCGGCGCCAAGATGACCCAGATGGAGAACCGGATCGTCCTGACCCGCTTCAAGGACGGCTACGGCCCGGTCGGCGCCTACTTCCTCCACCTCAAGACCTACACCGAGAACGCCTATGGGGAGGAGTACGAGTCCAAGTGGTACGACCAGACCAAGGCGCTGGTGGGCGACTACATCGACATGCACCCGGTGCCGACGTGCCTGCGCAACCACGCCTTCCTGGAGGAGGTCAAGGCGGGCCGAGGGCCGATCCGCATGGTGACGAAGGAGGCCTTCGCCGACCCCCACAAGGAGCAGGTCGGCTGGGAGAATTTCCTGGGCATGACCATCGGGCAGGCGGTGGTCTGGGCCTCCCAGAACATCGATCCCAAGCACACCAATCCGGAGCTGACCACGTCGGAGCCCTACGTCATGGGCTCGCACGCCACATGCTCGGGCGCCTGGGCGAGCGGCCCGGAAGACTGCGCGCCGGCGGACTACCAGTGGGGCTACAACCGGATGATGACCGTCGACGGGCTGTTCGGCGCCGGCGACACCATCGGCGGCTCAGCCCACAAGTTCTCGTCGGGCTCCTACACGGAAGGCCGGATCGCCGGCAAAGCGGCGGTCAACTACGTCAACGACCTGAAGGGCGAGCAGCCGCAAGTCAGCGAGGAAGAGTACGAGGACCTCAAGACGGTCATCTTCCAGCCCCTGGAGACCTACCGGGTCCATCGCAACGAGATCGTCGCGGGCACGGTCTCGCCGAGCTACATCCTGCCGCTTCACGGCCTTCAGCGCCTTGAGAAGATCATGGACGAGTACGTCGGCGGCATCAGCGCCGCCTACACGACGAACCAGCCCATGCTCACGCGCGGGCTGGAGCTGCTCGGCATGCTTAAGGAGGACCTCGACCACCTGGGGGCCGAGGACCTGCACCAGCTACAGCGGGCGTGGGAGCTTCACCACCGGGTCCTGGCCTCGGAGGCCGTGACCCACCACACGATGTACAGGACCGAGACGCGGTGGCCGGGATACTACTACCGGGGCGATCATCCGAAGCTGGATGACGCCGACTGGCACTGCTTCACGCTGTCTCGCTACGATCGTGACTCCGGCGAATGGGCCATGGAGAAGGCCCCCGTCTACCACATCGTCGAATAGTCCGGATTACTCACCACGGTCGCGGCCGCTTGTGGGGCTCACAAGCCCCGCTGCTCGTCGAAGAATCGGCAAAGCTCGCCGTTGGGTACCTGCCCTTCGGAATAGGTAAAGGTGCCGCGGTCACGCATTTCCTCCGCCGCCCGACGTATGACGCCGAACGTGGCCCGAGCCAGCGAGCCGCCGATGCTCACCCGCTTCACGCCCAGGTCCTCAAGCTGGCTCACGCTCATCGGACTGCCGGCAAGGCCCATAACCACGTTGACCGGCCCGTCGACCTCCCTCACCAGCCGACCGATGGTCTCGGGGTCCTTGACGCCGGGGACGTAGAGGCAGTCCGCCCCCGCTTCCCGATACAGGTTGACCCTCGTCACCGACTCCTCGAACGGGTTTGGATGCCCCATGAGGTAGCACTCGGCTCTCGCGGTCAGCGTGAACGGAAACGGCAGGGACGCGGCGGCGCTCGCCGCAGCCTCGATCCTCTCCACCGATAGCGTCCGATCATAGAGATCGCCCGTGCCGTAAGCGGCGGCATAGTCTTCGATGCTGGCCGCCACCGCGCCGGTCTCGGCCGCCAGGCGGATGGTCTCGGCCACCTCTTCCGGCGAATGTCCGTAGCCGTTCTCCGCATCCATGCTGACGGGTATCCGGAGCGCACCTGCAATCCGTTCGGTCTCCTCCAGCGCGGCTTGCCGGGTGAGCACGCCTTCGTAGTCGGGGAGACCGAGGCAGAATGCGATCCCCGCGCTGCTGGTACCGACGGCGGGGAAACCCGCTGCCTCCAGCATGTAGGCGCTACCGGCGTTCCATGCGTTCGGCATCACGAATATGCCGTCGGCCAGATGCAGGTCCTTGAATGCCTGCCCCTTGGTTGTCTGCGCTTCGCTCAACGGATCGTCTCCTGCGTTAACGGGGTCGGGGGCGGTTCAACTGGCGGACTCGACCGCATCGACGAAGGAATCGACGAGGTTGTCCGAGGCGTTGACGATGTGCTCCGGTCCGGGGAAACGGCCCTCGCGGACATCGGCGACGAATTCCCGGAATCCGGCCAGCCGCTCGGCCTGCATCGCCTGCTTCATCTTGTAGAGGTGGCGGTACTGCTTCGAGTGCCGGGGGTAGGGAGGCGGGTTGTTGCCGAGGATGTCGTCGGCGAACAGGAACTGGATATCCCCGCCGCTGCCCGCCCCGATGGACGACGTGAGCAGCCGCGTGCGCTTGCTGATCTCGACCAGCAGCTGCGCGGGGATGACCTCGACCTCCACCGCGTAGGCGCCGGCGTCCTCGAGGGCCTTGATCTCGCGATAGACCCACATCGCCTCGTCGAGGGTCTTCCCGACCGCGCGTAAGCCCCCGGTCCATGTGCTCTTGCGGGGGACCAGCCCCGCGTGGCCCTGGATTGGGATGCCCGCGTCGGCCGCCGCCGCCACGAAGCGGGGGCTCCACTGGCACATGATCGCGTCCGCCCCGAGCGCCATCGCGTCGTAGCCGATGCGGACCGCTTCGACCTCGCTCGCGGCGGCAACGAGCGGCACGGAAAAGGCCATGAACGTGTTGGGGGCTGCGCGCCGGATCGCCGCCGTGAGATCGGGTTGGCGGGGATCGAAGCGCGCCTTCATGGTATCGATGCCGGCCTCCTCGGCGGCCGCCGCTTCCTCCGGGGAGAACGGCAGGGTCTCCACCAGCGCGCGCTTTCCCTTCTGATCGCGCAGGTCTTTCACGGTGTAGTTGCGGGTGCCGTAGGCACCCCCCAGGGTCATGACCCGCTTCAGCCCGCGCGCCGCCGCATCTCTGGGCGGAATGCCTCCGTCCCCGGTCGCGTGGCTGGTCATGGCTCTTCTCCCTGCTCGCGGTGCTCTGCGAGGCACGTTACCAGAGTTTGCCGAAAGCGGTCCTTGGCGTGACCCGGTCGCGTGCATGGCAGCTGCGTTCGGGTGGAAACCGGTCCGTGCCGCGCCCGGAAACGCGCTGCGGCGGCACCGGTATCCGGCGCCGCCGCGAGTCATGCGTGTCCGTCTTCAGGCGCCCGTGGGCGCGTCGGCCTCAGGCGGGGCTGGCCGCCGTCGCATCGGCCGGAGAGTGAGCCTTCACCTTCGGGGTCCGGGCGCTCTTGCGCATGTCGGACTTGACGTACTTCGTCGAGTAGCCATTGAAGAGGTGCCCGAGCAGGCCGCGATCGAGATCCGACGTCCCGAACATCCAGTCGGCGATGGGGAACGTCAGGTTCATGTTCCGCTCCATCATGATCGACTGGTTGTGGTGCGCCGCGTGGTGGCGCCGGATCGTGTTCACGAACGGGCAGTAGCGCACGAACCGGTTCTCGCCGATGTGACAGCAGAAGTGCATGAACTCGTAGAGCAGATAGAGGCTGGTCGTGGTGGCGATGACGAGCCAACCCACGTTCGCAGAGATGACAAAGCCTGCGATCAGCGCCGGCGGCGTCGACATGAGGATGAACACGACAAGCGCGTAGGGCGGGAAGACGGTCACCCGCCAATCATGCTGGCCGGCAAAGCGCATCTCTTTGTCGGTGAAGAACTGGTGGTGCATGAGCATGTGCCGCGTGTAGATGGCGCGGAACCCCTTCCACTTGCGCGGCCGGTGCATCACCTGGACATGGAGCAGCCATTCGAAGATGTTGCTCGCCAGCAGCACCACGGGGATCGTGAGCCACTCCCACCACAGCATGGTCCCGACATGGGAGAGACAGACGTAGAGCGCGCAGGCGCCGATGAGGTAGATGATCGCGACGTGCAGATAGCCGTTGTACCAGGCCGCGATGCGCTCCCGGTAGACCTCACGGTAGATCCGCTGGCGCTCGTCCATCGGTGAGTTCGCGAGTTCCATGGTTGTGTCCCCTGTGCCCCCGTGCTTGAGCGCCGGCGCGCCAAGGCATTCCGAGAGTAATATATTAGTCGAATATCAACGACAAAACAAGGATGCTGCAGCTCTGATCGAGGGTATTGCGGCGTGCAGGCGCGAAGGCTTCGGCATCGCCATGCCGCTCACCAATCCACCGCCGCCCGGGTGATCGATTCGATGTATTCGAGCAGGGCATCGCTCGCCATTGCCGCCGCCGCCTCGTCTCCCGCCGCGATCGCGTTGGCGATGTCGGCATGGAGTCGAGCAATCAACGAGAGATCGCCGTCCTGGCGGTGGTACATGAACCAGAACCGCCGCGAAAGGCCGGCCATCAACGAGATCGCTTCGGCTGCGAACTCGTTGCGGTTCACCAGGCTCACCAGCACGTTGAACTCGCGATCGAGGCGCATGAAGCGGATGTCGTCGCCCGCATCGGCGCTCTCGTATATCGCGCGGGCGATAGCCGCGAAGCGGGCGCGCTCTTCGGTCGTTGCGTGAGACGCGGCAGAGCGAACCATCAGCCGCTCTAGCTCGCGGCGCACCTCCAGCATCCGGAGCTGCTTGCCCACGTTGAACTCCGAGACCAGGACACCGCGCCGGGGGAGCACCGTGACCAGCCCTTCCCGCGCCAGGCGCTGCAACGCCTCGCGCACCGGCGTGCGTCCGATGCCCAGCGTCTTCGAAAGCGCACCTTCGGAGAGCACCTCGCCGGGCTCGAGCCTGAGCGTGCAGATCATCTCCTCGAGCGCGACGTATGCTTGGTCCGTGAGGCTGCGGTCCGGGTCCGTGCGCAGGCCCGCATCCGACTCTCTCTCACTCACGCTCAAGTGCGGCTCCGATACGCGAAAGCATGTTCGGAAATGGGATGCTTCGACGATTGCGGCAGCGCGTCCCGGTTGCCCGGATGCCGGTATGCTAGCCCGCCATTCTCACCGCGGCCATGGCGTGTGTGGCGCGGACGATTCTACGATGGGCGACGATCAGCCCCGCTTCGGAGCAACGCCATGAAGAGATACGCCGGGGATCGCACCATCGACGGGCTCGTGGTCACCGTTGACGGCGAGCTCCTGGACCAGAGGCTCGACATACGGCGCTTCAGCGAGACCGGCTTCGAGTGGACCTATGAAGGCGCGCAGTCGCGTCAGCTCGCGCTCGCGATCCTGGCCGATCACCTCGGTGCGGGCGAGGAGGCCCGCGCCCTCGAGCTTGTCGAGCCATTCATGCGCGGCGTCGTGGCGAACTTCGACAACACGTGGGAGATGACGAGCGCAGACGTGGCCGCAGCAATCGACGCGTTCGACTCCACCTGAGATTGCGAAGGACCTGAGCGATGCCCAGCAACTACAAGATTCTCGTCTCCGTGCTCGCCCTCGCGCTGTGCGTGGCGGTGTTTTTCCTCGACGACAGCACCGGGATCGTGCGCTGGGTGACCCTCGCCCTGGGGCCGCTGATGGCCGGCGCAATCTGGGTTCTGCCCGAAGCCAAGTCGAAGGAGATTCGAAAGGAAGTCGCCAACCGGCGCTGACGCCCCATGTCGACGCTGATCCCCCCGCATGGCGACGCCGCCCTGAAGCCCCTGCTGCTGCCCGGAGAGGAGCGGGACGAGGCCCTGAAGCGGGCGCGCACCCTGAAGCGGCTGCCGCTTTCCACCCGCGAGGTCTCGGACCTCTTCATGCTCGCCATGGGCGCCTACACGCCGCTCGAAGGCTTCATGGGCGCGGCCGACTGGCGCGGCGCATGCCTGGAGATGCACCTGGAGAACGGGCTCTTCTGGCCGCTGCCCATCACGGTTTCCTGCGACGAGGATTTCGCCGTGGCCGTCGGCGACGAGGTGGCACTGACGGACGCGGACGGGGAGATCCTTGGCGTCCTCACGGTCAGCGAGACATACGCCATCGACGAGGCCCTCGAATGCCGCGAGGTCTACCGGACCTCCGACGAGGCCCACCCCGGCGTCGCCAAGGTCATGGCGCAGGGCGCCGTCAACCTCGCGGGTTCGGTCTCGGTGCTCTCGGAAGGCCACTTTCCCGAGACCTACCGGGGGCTCTACCTGCGCCCCGCCGAGACCCGGGCGCTCTTCGCCGAGAAGGGCTGGTCCACGGTCGCCGCCTTCCAGACCCGCAACCCCATGCACCGGAGTCACGAGTTCCTCGCCAAGGTTGCACTTGAGGTGTGCGACGGGGTGCTGATTCATCAGGTGCTCGGCGCGCTCAAGCAGGGCGACATCCCGGCCGACGTCCGGGTCCGCGCCATCGACTGGCTGGTCGCCAACCACTTCGCGGAAGGGACGGTGATCCAGGCCGGCTATCCCATCGAGATGCGCTACGCCGGCCCGCGGGAGGCGCTGCTGCACGCTCTCTTCCGCCAGAATTTCGGGTGCTCGCACCTGGTGATCGGGCGCGACCATGCCGGGCTCGGTGGCTACTACGGGCCTTACGACGCGCACTGCATCTTCGACGAGATCGGCGCCGGCAGCCTCGCCATCCGGCCGCTCAAGATCGACGACACCTTCCATTGCTTCGACTGCCAGGGCATGGCGACGGGGAACGTGTGCTTTGCCGCCGACGGCGGGACGAACCCGCCAGCCGAGGATGAACGCCATCGCGCGGTGGCGGCGGTGGCGACCGGCGATGCCGAAGGCCGGCCCTGCCGCCAGAGCGACGACGGCAAGCTCCGCATCTCGGGCACCCGGCTGCGCGAGATGTTCGCAGGCGGCGAGGCGATCCCGCCCGAATACAGCCGCGATGGCGTGGTCGCCATCCTCCAGGCTTACTACGACGGCGCCCCGTAACGCTCTATGATGACGGGAGCGAGGCCGTCGTTGACGGATTCGCAACAGGCCGCGACCGCGGCCCGCCGCGTTAGCGGCGCCCTCGCGGAGGCGCCGGCCGCAGGCCGGCCGCCGTGAGCGAAAAACTGCCGGAGCGGTTCCGTGTAAAACGGAAACGCTTCGGCGGGAGCAGCAGGGGAACGGAGGAGCATCATGGTGGAGGTATCTTCAGGCGGACGCGATCTGGTGGGCTACGGCGCCAACCCGCCGGCGATCCCCTGGCCGAACGGGGCGCGGCTCGCGATCTCGGTGGTGGTCAACTACGAGGAAGGCTCGGAGTATTCACACGCCATGGGCGATGCGCACCAGGAAGGACTCACCGAGTTCGGCAACTACTCGCTGCCCGAGAGCTACCGCAACCTCGCCATGGAATCGATGTTCGAGTACGGCTCCCGCGCCGGTGTCTGGCGCCTCCTGCGCCTCTTCGACGAGACTGGGATCAAGTCCACCTTCTATGCCTGCGCCGTCGCCTTCGAACAGAACCCAGCGGTCGCCCGCGCGGTCGTCGCCGGCGGCCACGAGGTGTGCAGCCACGGCTGGCGCTGGGAGGAAGTGTTCCGACTCTCGCGCGAGGAGGAGCGCGAGCACATCCGGCTCGCCATCGAATCCTTCGAGCGCACCTGCGGCAAGCGGCCGGTGGGCTGGTACTGCCGCTTCGGGCCCTCGGTCCACACCCGCGAGCTGGTGGTGGAGGACGGCGGCTTCATCTACGATTCCGACGCCTATAACGACGACCTGCCCTACTTCGTGGAGGTCTCGGGCAAGCGCCATCTGGTGGTGCCCTATACGTGCGATATCAACGACTTCTCCTTCTGGACGGCGCCCGGCTTCCTCACCGCCGAGCACTTCTATCAATACGCGCGGGACAGCTTCGACACGCTCTATGCGGAATCAGCGACCTGCCCGAAGATGATGTCCATCGGCCTGCACCCTCGCATGATCGGCCGCCCCGGCCGCATCGCGGGGCTCAGCCGCTTCATCGAGCACGCGCAGGCGCACGAGGGCGTCTGGTTCGCAACGCGCGAGGAAATCGCCCGCCACTGGCTCGAAGCAGCGGGTTAGGGAACAAGGAAATCGTCTAACAGCATGGAACGCTAATGACACAAGTCTTCGAACAGCAATTGACAGACATTGTCTCTGAGTACCAAACGCGCCTTGCTCAACCGGCCCCTCCCAATCGTACAGAAATTGCCGACCTGCGAACTCGGTGTGTTGCTGCAGTGGAAAGAGCTTCGGGCTCAAATTCTCCGTACTACATGAGCATCGTAGAGTTCAGAAAAAAACAGTATCGAGATGTGATATATTTGGAGAAAGAGATGGGGGAGTAGCAAAAGCACTTCTTTCTGACATCCGCAATGGCTACCTTCAGTCGGTGGAGGAGTTATTACATGGCAATGTGTTTGGTGATTACCTAGAAATGGCCACGCATTTGTTGGATAACAAGTACAAAGATGCCGCCGCTGTAATAACCGGCAGCACACTCGAAGTTCATATCAGAAACTTGTGTAACAAGCACAACATTAGCGTTGAGCGTGGTGGCAAAGCTAGGAAAACAGATGAATTAAATTCGGAGTTAGCCAAGCAAGCGGCGTATTCTAAACTAGACCAGAAAAACGTAACTGCTTGGCTAGATCTAAGAAATAAAGCAGCGCATGGCCATTATTCTGAATATACTAAAGATCAGGTCGCACTATTCTTGCAAGGCGTGAGAGATTTCATAACTCGTCATCCTGCATAACAGCATGTGTCGTGTACGTTACGTGGAGAGCGCGGCGACTGCGTCCACGAGGGTGCGGACGGCGTTCACGGAGTGCGCGAAGGCCGCTTGCTCGTCGTCGTCAAGGGCAATCTCGACGATGCGCTCGACCCCGCCCGCGCCGATGACCGCCGGCACGCCGACGTAGAGGCCGTCCACCCCGTACTCGCCGTCGAGCCAGGCGGCGCAGGGCAGCACGCGCTTCTTGTCCTTCAAGTACGCTTCGGCCATCTGGATCGCGGCTGACGCCGGCGCGTAGAAGGCCGAGCCGGTTTTGAGCAGGCCCACGATCTCGGCGCCGCCGTCGCGGGTGCGCTGCACGATCTCCTCCAGCCGCTCCGCCGAGAGCCAGCCCATGGTCACCAGATCGGTGAGCGGGATGCCGGCGACGGTGGAATAGCGCGGCAGCGGCACCATGGTGTCGCCGTGGCCGCCGAGCACGAAGGCGCTCACGTCCTCCACCGAGACGCCGAGTTCGACCGCGATGAAGTGGCGGAAGCGCGCGGAATCGAGCACGCCTGCCATGCCCACCACGCGGGCGTGCGGCAAACCGCAGGCCTCCCGCAGCACGTAGACCATCGCGTCCAGCGGGTTGGTGATGCAGATGACGAAGGCGCCCGGCGCATAATCGCGGATGCCGGCGCCGACCTGGTTCATCACGTTGGTGTTGATCGAGAGCAGGTCGTCGCGGCTCATGCCGGGCTTGCGCGGCACGCCGGCGGTCACGATCACCACGTCCGCGCCTTCTATCGGCGCGTAGTCCTGGGCGCCGGCAAGCGCCGCGTCGAAACCCTCCACCGCGCCGCTCTGCGCGAGGTCCAGCGCCTTGCCTTGCGGTACGCCTTCGATGATGTCGAAGAGCACGATGTCCCCCAAGTCCTTGAGCGCGGCGAGGTGAGCGAGCGTGCCGCCGATGTTGCCCGCGCCAATCAGCGCGATCTTGGTGCGTGCCATGGGGAGTCCTTGTGGTGTTGCGGTGTCGCCAGCGTCAGCGGCGGGCGACCATCATCTTCTTGATCTCGGCGATCGCCTTGGCCGGGTTCAGGTGCTTCGGGCAGGTGCGCGTGCAGTTCATGATGGTGTGGCAGCGGTAGAGCCTGAACGGGTCCTCCAGCTCGTCGAGCCGCTCGCCGGTCGCCTCGTCGCGGCTGTCGGCGAGCCAGCGGTAGGCCTGCAGCAGGGTCGCTGGGCCCAGGTAGCGATCGCTATTCCACCAGTAGCTTGGGCAACTGGTCGAGCAGCAGGCGCACAGGATGCACTCGTAGAGGCCGTCGAGCTTCTCGCGGTCCTCCGGCGCCTGCAGCCGCTCGGTGGACGACGGCGGCGCGGTATCCGTCTTCATCCAGGGCTCGATAGAGGCGTACTGCGCATAAAAATCCGCCATGTCGGGTACCAGGTCCTTCACCACCGGCATGTGCGGCAGCGGGTAGATGCGCACCTCACCCTTCACCTCGTCGATGGGCTTGATGCAGGCGAGCGTGTTGGTGCCGTCCACGTTCATGGCGCAGGAGCCGCAGATCCCCTCGCGGCAACTGCGGCGGAAGGTGAGCGTGGCGTCGACCTCGTTCTTGATCTTGATGAGGGCGTCCAGGACCATCGGCCCGCAGTGGTCGAGATCGAGGTCGTAGGTGTCCGTGCGCGGGTTCTCGCCGCTGTCCGGATCGTAGCGGTAGATCTTGAAGCGCCGGCTCTTGCTCGGGGCGCCGTCAGCAGGGAAGTGCTTGCCCTTACCAACCTTGGAGTTCTGCGGGAGTGTGAGTTGCGCCATCGGTGACCGACCTTGCCGGGGCCCTAGTAGACCCGTGCCTTGAGAGGAATGGTCTCGACCTCGTTGCTGAGCGTATGCATGTGCACCGGCCGGTAGTCGAGCCTGGTCGCGCCGTCGTCGTCGAGCCAGGCGACGCTGTGCTTGAGCCACTTCTCGTCGTCGCGGTCCGGGAAATCCTCGCGCGCATGGCCGCCGCGGCTTTCCTCCCGATTGAGCGCTGAGTGCAGGGTGACGCTCGCCTGCCGCATCAGGTTGTCAAGCTCGATGGTCTCGGCGAGATCGGAGTTCCAGATCAGCGAGCGGTCGGCGACGCCGATATCGTTGCGGAACCCGTCCCAGACGCCGTCGAGCTTGCGCGCGCCCTCCTCCATGATGTCGCGGGTGCGGAAGACGCCGGCGTGCTCCTGCATGGTGCGCTGCATGTCGAGGCGGATGGCCGCCGTGGGTGTGGCGCCTTTGGCGTGGCGCAGCCGGTCGAACCAGTCGAGGCTCTTGTCGAGCACGCCGTTCTGCATCGGCTTGTGCGGCGCGCCGGCCTCGACGATCTCGGCGCAGCGCTGCGCCGCCGCGCGGCCGAACACGACCAGATCGAGCAGCGAGTTGGACCCGAGGCGGTTGGCGCCGTGGACCGAGACGCAGGCCGCCTCGCCCACCGACATCAGGCCGGGAACCACGGAATCCGGGTCGCCGTCCCGCACCGTCACCGTCTCGCCAGTGTAAATGCAGGGAATGCCGCCCATGTTGTAGTGGACGGTCGGAATCACCGGAACCGGCTCTTCCAACGGTTCGACGCCGGCGAAGATGCGGGCCGTCTCGGTAATGCCGGGGAGGCGCTCGTTCAGCACCTCCGCGCCGAGATGGTCCATCTTCAGGTGCATGTGGTCCTTCTCGGGCCCGCAGCCGCGCCCCTCGCGAATCTCCATGGTGATCGCGCGGCTCACCACGTCCCGCGAGGCGAGGTCCTTTGCGTTGGGCGCGTAGCGCTCCATGAAGCGCTCACCGTCGGAGTTGATCAAATAGCCGCCCTCGCCGCGTGCGCCCTCGCTCATCAGGCAGCCGGAGCCGTAGATGCCGGTGGGGTGGAACTGCACGAACTCCATGTCCTGCAGCGGGAGTCCTGCACGCAGCACCATGGCGTTGCCGTCGCCCGTGCAAGTGTGGGCCGAGGTCGCGGAGAAGTAGGCGCGACCGTAGCCGCCGGTGGCCAGGATCACCATGTGGGCGCGGAAGAGGTGCAGCGTGCCGTCGTCCAGGTTCCAGGCGAGCACGCCGCGGCAGGCGCCTTCCTCGTCCATCACCAGGTCGAGGGCGAAATACTCGATGAAGAACGCGGCCTTGTGGCGCAGCGACTGCTGGTAGAGCGTGTGCAGGATGGCGTGGCCGGTGCGGTCGGCGGCGGCGCAGGTGCGGTGCGCCTGCTTCTCGCCGTAGTTCAGCGACATGCCGCCGAAGGCGCGCTGGTAGATCTTGCCGTCCGGCGTGCGCGAGAAGGGCACACCGTAGTGCTCCAGCTCGATGACCGCGCGCGGGCCTTCCTTGCACAGGTACTCGATCGCGTCCTGGTCGCCGAGCCAGTCCGACCCCTTGACGGTGTCGTACATGTGCCAGCGCCAGTCGTCCTCCTCCATGTTGCCGAGTGCTGCCGAGATGCCGCCCTGGGCCGCCACCGTGTGGCTGCGGGTCGGGAAGAGCTTGCTGATACAGGCGGTTTGCAGCCCGGCTTCGGCCAGGCCGAGAGTTGCGCGCAGGCCGGCGCCGCCGGCGCCCACCACCACCACGTCGTCGTGGTGCTCGGCGATGGGATAGGCCGACGTCATCCGCTCACCCCTGCACCGCAATCAGGATCACGGAGTAGAGCGAGGCGAGGCAGAGCACGAGGCAGAGCAACGTGTTGAGAATCAGCAGCACCCACTTGCACTTGCCGTGCACGTAGTCCTCGATCACCACCTGCAGGCCGAGCTTCAGGTGGTAGAAGGTCGCGCCCAGGAAGAGCAGCATCAGCACCGCCGCGACCGGGCCGGAGAGCCAGTCGACGAAGTCGTCGCGGTCCGCGCCCGCCGCGATGAGCGACCAGAGCGAGCCCACGAACCAGAGCGAGAGCGGCACCAGCAGGATCGCGGTCAGCCGCTGCCACCACCAGTGGTTGACGCCTTCCTTGGCGGAGCCCAGGTGGCGAACCTTGGCGAGCGGAGTTTGCAAAGCCACGACGCGCCTCAGCCGGCCAGATTGCAGGCGATGCCGAGGCCCCAGGAGAGCCCGGTCAGCACGAACGAAGCGACGACCACGGCGATGCCCGAGCCGTAGGTCTCGCGGAGCGAGAGGCACATCCCGGCATCCCAGAACAGGTGCCGGACGCCGTTGCAGAGGTGATAGAACAGGCACCAGGACCAGGCGGCCAGCAGCGCGTAGCCGAGCCACGAGGTGAGGAACCACGCGGTCCAGTCGTAATAGCGCTCGCCTGCGGCGGCGGTCAGCAGCCAGGCGCAGAGCATCGCGGCGCCGGACGCCAGAATCACGCCGGTCATGCGGTGCAGGATCGAGAGCACCGAGGTGAGCTGCGGCCGATAAATGGTGAGGTGGGGCGAGATCGGTCGCGCGCGGGTGCCGCCACCGCTTGATTGATCTGCCACGAATTCACCCCCGAAATCCGGCCCTGAGCCGGGCCGTATCAGCGCCTGAGATTTAGCCCCGGAGGCGGAACCGAGTCAACGCGCGCGGCCTAACTTCACGTGCTAATGATCGAAGTGGTAGACGATCTGGTCGAAGCGATCGCGCGGGAAGGAGAACACGAAGACCAATGGCTCCGTGCCGGTGCAGCGGATGGCGTGGCGTGCGTCCGGCGGGATGTAGATGGCGCAGCCGGGCCCCACCGCTTGCGTGCGCCCCTCGATCTCCATCTCCCCGCGCCCGCTCATGATGTAGTAGGTCTCGGCGGGCTCGTGGTGGTGGCGCATGAGCTTGGCGCCGGGCGTGATCTCCGCGATCCCGGTGATGAGACCGACGCTTTGCGTGCTCTCACCAGCGATCAGCAGCTTCCAGCGGATGCCGCTGCCCGTGGCGAGGTTGGCGTCCTCTCCCCCCTCCCAATCGAGCGTGGCCTGATCGACGATGGCTGGCCCAGGCACGGTCATCGGCCCCTCCTTTGCCGGTGCGCGATACGAGCGCCCTGGCCCGTCAGTCAATCCGGTTGCACGCGTTCACCGGCGCGTCGCCGGCGAGCACCCGCACCACCTCCTCCGCGCCCCGCTGCCTGAGCTCCGCCAGCGAGGCATCGGAGGAGAAGGCCACGTGCGGTGTCGCGATCACGTCGGCACGGGCGACGAGCGCGGCGGGCGGGCTCGGCTCGCCCTCCACCACGTCCAGGCCGGCGCCGGCGAGCCGGCCGGCCTCCAACGCCTCGATCAGCTCATCGTTGTCGACCACCGGCCCGCGGCTCACGTTGATGAGGAAGGCGCCCGGCTTGACGCCGGCGAGGAACGCCGCGTCCACCAGGTGGTGCGTCGCGTCGGTGAGCGGCAGGTGGACGACGATGATGTCGGAGTCCGCAGCGAGCCGGTCGAGCCCGACCATCTGCGCCGGCACGGCCTCCGGCGGTGCGGCGATATCGTGGCCCAGCACGGTCATGCCGAGCGCGTCCAGCTTCCGCGCGGTGCAGCGCCCGATGCGCCCCATGCCGAGGATGCCGGCGGTCAGCGTCGCGCCGCGGCGAAGGCGGGCGCCGGAGGGGTCCCACTCGCCCGTCTTCACGGCACGGTCGAAGTGAACGACGCCGCGGAACCAGGCGTAGGCCATGGCCACCGAGTGGTCCGAGACCTCCTCTACGCAATAGTCCGGCACGTTGGCGACCCAAGCGCCGCGCGCGGTCGCCGCGTCCACCGCGATGTTGTCGAGCCCGACGCCCAGTCGCTGCACGATCTTGAGTGCCGAGGGGCGTGCGATCGCGGCGGCGGAGATTTGGGCCCAGCAGGTGAGGATGGCGGCGGGGTCGTGTTCATCCACCATGGCTTCGACCGCCTCCGCCGGGCTTGGCTCGGAAGGGCCCGCCACCAGTATGTGGCCGGCGTCTTCGATCACCGCACGCTCGATGCTCACGTCGGGCCAGGCGAAGTCTGTCTGAAGCACGGTCGCCATGGGTCATTCTCCCTCATGCCGTGGGGGGCCGTCGCGCTTGTGCCTATCGTAAACCGCATGTCTTGGCAGGGTCATGGCGGAAAGCACCGGGGAGAGGCATTGGGAGCGAGCTGTAGACACCGCTGGCCGCCGGCGGCAGCGTAGGCCGTCGCCGGCGGCCAAGGGGCGGGAGCTGCGGGCAGGGAGGAACCCGGTCCCGCCCCTCCCGGCCGGAACCTGCCTTGCGATCCGTTCTTGGCGGAGTTGGACGCGCGTTCCGCCAAATCTATGCAAGATCGGCCAGTGGGCGGCTATTCAGAGATGGCACCGCCGGACGATAATTGCCAATAGAATTTTTCTGGGAGGGCTATGAAAAACATTTATACGTCGCCTGCAGTCTTTGGCTGGGCAACAGCCAGGAGATCGTAGCCGAGTTCCGTCGGCGCGAACTGGCAGGCCAGCGCGTCGAGCCAGCCGATCGGCCGGGAACTGACGACCTTCCGCTCGGACAGCAGGCTCTCGGCCCCGACGCTCGCCACCCGGAAACCAGTCTCCGAAAGGTCGCGATGCACCTCGTCGAGCGTATAGAGGTGGTAGAATAGGCGAATCTTACCGTCGGCCTGGTTGCGCTGGTAAAGGACGTCGCCCGGCTCGAGCGTGCCCTCGCGCACCAGAGGCTCCGCATCGCGCTGCTCGGCGCGGAACCGGCGTCTCGCGTTCGGCACGCTGAGGATCAGCGTGCCTTCCGCCTTCAGCATGGTGCGGATGGCCCGCAGCAGGCGCAAGCGCTCTTTGCGCCGGGCAACATGTGCCAGGACCCCGAAAGCCAGCAACGCGAGGTCGAAGGCCTGCGGTAGCTCGGCGGCCAGGTCGTCGGGGTCATCCCCCCGGATGATCAGGCGTTCGTCGCTCACGAAGCCGCGCAGGCGCTCCGACAGCGTCTCGCGCGCGACCGGGCTGATGTCGTGGGCCACGCAGCGCGTCCCGCTCATTTGCAGGAGCGGCAGGGTGTAGCGCCCGGTGCCGGCGCCGACGTCGAGAAACCGGCCACCGGCGACCAGGCACCGTTTCATCTTGCGCAGCGTGCGCCGGTTCGGGCGCGGGTACCGCCGGTCGTAGAGGCCCGAAGAGATATAGCGGCCGTAGCTGCCGGACATGTCCGGCAGTTCCGGCCCATGCGGGTGAGCCGATGGTGTCGCGTCGGCCACGATCTGTTCCGCAGCCTTGGCGGCCGCTGCCATTCTTCCGTCAAACATCCTGCGTCCTCGAACAGGATGTATGCACTCAATCGCGACTCGTATGCTGCCAGTCTTCGGGAGTCACCGTCAAATTTTCGTGATACTCCGGATTTCTCAACCCGATTATGGCAACCGGTCTTCGGGCTCCGGCGGCTGGCCGCCCTCCCTGCGCAGCAGGCGGCGCGCCGCCTCGATGTCGGCGTCGGCTTTTCGGGCGGCGAAGAAATCGGCGGTTTTCATGGCGGAAACCTTTTCGGCGACAGCGGTCGCCACGAATTGGTTGAAGCTGGTGCCATCTTCCCTGGCGATGTGCGCGGCGGCCTCCTTCAAGGACTTGGGCAGCCGCAGCGGGTAGGTGCTGGTCTCCTTCTTCGCCATCACAAGCTCCTCAAGGCTTCCCGGGGCGTCTGCAGCGCGATTCCGAACTGCGCCGGGGCATCGCCGAAGTCACGCCGGTTGAACGTCACCAGAGCATCGGCTCTGCCGTTCACGGCAGTCTCGAACACCATCTCGTCGGCGGGATCGCGGAGCTGGGGGCGCCACAGATACCGCACATCGACCGGCTCGCACACCGCACAGAGCGCCGAGACGATGGTCGAGACCTCCTCTTCGCTCAATCCCGACGCGATCCGCTGCGCGGGATCGCGGCAAACCGCCTCGTATTCCAAGGTCAGAGCCACGGACAGCAAGAGCGTGAACCTTTCACTCAAGGCATGGTCGAGCAGCGCTGCGGAGGCGCCGCTCGGGCTGCGCAGCCCTGCGACCACGACGTTGGTGTCTAACACATATCGCATCGTATATGATGTCACATTATCGGTGATGTCAAGCCTAAAGTCAGGGAGAGCTACGGAGCATCGCGAGCGCCATGCCGACCGCGGCCTGCGAGGGGTCGATGACGGGGCAGCCCAGATGCGCCTCGAGCGGTGCCCGGTAGCGGGCCATGCCGGCACAGCCCAGAACGATCACGTCGGCGCCGTCCTCGTCGCGGAGCTGCTCGGCCACCTGGGTCATGCGCGCGGCGACGACCTCTTCCTGCGCGAGCTGGGTAACCCCGAGCCCGATGGCGCGCTCGCCGGCCATGCGTGCGCTCAGGCCAAGCGACGCGATATAGCGCCGGTGTCGGGGGATCGAGCCCTCGAGAATGGCGACGATTCCGAAGCGCTCGCCCCGCGCGAGCGCCGCCAGCAGGCCGCATTGCGCGATGCCGAAGACCGGCGTGCCGGTCGCCTCCCGCGCCGCATGGAGGCCGGGGTCGGAGAAGCAGGCGATGACGAACGCGTCCGCGCTCTCCCGCTCGATGGTGCGGCAAAGCGGCGTCACCACCTCGTCGACATGGCGCTGGGTCTCGATGCCGGGCGGACCTTCGGCCAGCGTCAAGCAGTCGATTGCAGGCCCGCCCTCGAAGCGCAGGCCATCCACAGCGCGCGCGATATCGTCGGTGACCGTCGCGCTGCTGTTCGGGTTGATGACGAGAATGCGGGCGCTCACGGTGCCTTCCCGCGCGGCGGCACGAGGCCCGTGGTCTCGACGATCAGGCCGTAATGCTCGGTGCGGCGGTGGGCCGCGAAGTTGAAGGTGCTCGACTTCAGGAACGCGCCGTCGTCCAGGTCGCAGGCGACGACGACGACCTCGTCGTCCTCAGAGCGGGCCTGCGCCACGATCTCGCCGTTGGGCGAGACGATAGCGCTGCCGCCCAGCATGTCGACGCCCTCCTCCCGGCCGGCCTTGGCGACACCCACCACCCAGGCCCCGTTCTGATAGGCGCCGGCCTGCATGGAGAGGTGGTTGTGGAAGGCCCGCCGGTGCGGCGGCTCGAAGGCGAGGCCGTTGAGCGTTGGCGTGTTGTAGCCGATCAGCACCAGCTCGACGCCCTGCAGGCCGAGCACGCGGAAGGCCTCGGGCCAGCGCCGGTCGTTGCAGATCAGCATGCCGACGCGGCCGCCGAGCGCCTCCCACACCGGGAAGCCGAGATTGCCGACCTCGAAGTAGCGCTTCTCCAGGTGCTGGAACTCGCGCTCGGGCTCGTGCTCGGCGTGGCCCGGCAGATGGACCTTGCGGTATTTGCCGACGATCGCGCCTGTCTTGTCTACCAGGATGGCGGTATTGAAGCGGCGGGTCTCCCCCTCCTCCCGCGCAAGCTCGGCGTAGCCGAGGTGGAAGGCGACGCCGAGGGCGGCAGCCTCCTCGAAGAGCGGCCGGGTCTCCGGGCCCGGCATCTCCGTCTCGAAGAAGGCGTCCGCCTCCGCGTCGTCGAGCAGCCAGCGCGGGAAGAACGTGGTCAGCGCAAGCTCCGGATAGACCACGAGGTCGGCACCGCGCTCTGCCGCCTCGCGCATCAGGGCGATCATGCGCGCGACCACGTTAGCCCGCGGCTCGTCGCGCGCGATGGGGCCGAGCTGCGCGGCCGCGACGGTGACGATCCGGCTCATGTTTCGCTCTCCCCCACCCATGGGGCGTCGTAGTCGCCGCTCTCGGGCGCAAAGCCGTGGACCCGCCGGCCGAGCGGATGTGCGGCGGCCGGCAGGTCGCAACGCAGAAATTCGCCGCGCCCCGGCTCGCCTAGCACCGCGCCGTCGTCCCAGACGACCGTGCCGCGGGAGAGCGTGGTCACCGGCCAGCCCGTGACCGTGCGGCCCTCGTAGGGCGTGTAGTCGAGATTGTCGTGCAGCATGTCTTGCGAGATCGTCACCCGCCGCTCGGGGTCCCAGATCGCGATGTCGGCGTCGCCGCCCACCGCGATGGAGCCCTTGCGCGGATAGAGGCCGTAGAGCTTCGCCGGCCGGGTGCAGCAGAGGTCGACGAAGCGGTTGAGGCTTATGCGTCCCGAGCCCACGCCGGCCGAGAACAGCATCGGCAGGCGGATTTCGAGCCCCGGCACGCCGTTCGCGATCCGGTTGAAGGGCGCGCCCTTGCCGTGCATCTGCTTGCCCTCCGGATCGTCGTAGCGATAAGGCGCGTGGTCGGACGAGAAGACGTCGAACACGCCGCCCTCCAGCCCGCGCCAGACGTGCTCCTGGTTCGCCGCATCGCGCGGCGGCGGGCTACAGACGTACTTGGCGCCCTCGAAGCCCTCGCGGTCGAGGTCGGCGGCGGTGAGGAAGAGATACTGCGGGCAGGTCTCGGCGTAGAGTCTGAGCCCCCGTGCCTTGGCGACGCGGATCTCCTCCATCGCCGCCCGCGCCGAGACATGCACGATCAGGATCGGCAGGTCGACGATCTCGGCAAGCGTGATCGCCCGGTGAGTGGCCTCGCGCTCGGCCGCCGCGGCATGGGCCACCGCATGGAACTGGGGGGCGGAACGGCCGGCGCCGATCAGCCGCTCCGTGAGCCAGGCGATGACGTCGTGGTTCTCGGCGTGGACCATCACCATGGCGCCCTCGCGCCGCGCCGCTGCCAGCACGTCGAGGACCTGGCGGTCGTCCAGCTTGAGCGCGTCGTAGGTCATGTAGATCTTGAACGAGGTGTAGCCGTCCTTGATCAGCGCCGGCAGCTCCTGACCGAGCACCTGCTCGGTCGGGTCCGAGACGATCAGGTGGAAGGCGTAATCGATCACAGCCTTGCCGCGGGCACGCGCGTGGTAGTCTTCGACCACGGCGCGGAGCGATTGCCCCCGGTGCTGCGCTGCGAAGGGGATGATGCAGGTGGTGCCGCCGCAGGCGGCGGAGATGGAGCCGGAGCGGAAGTCGTCGGCCGTGGTGGCGCCCATGGACGATGGCTGGTCGATGTGGCAGTGGCTGTCGACCCCGCCCGGCAGCACGAGGTTTCCGCGGGCGTCGATCTCGTCAGCGCCGGCACTTAGACCCTCCGCTAACGCGACGATGCGGCCGCCGCGGATGCCCACGTCGCAGGCGACCGTGTCGGCGGCCGTGGCCACTGTGCCGCCGCGTATCACGAGATCGTAGTCGGTGGAAGCCATCGTGCGTCCCCGCTAGAGGTGCGGGACGACCTCGTCGGCGAGCAGACGCATGGAGCGGCGCCAACGAGCTTCGTCGTCCCAGTCGTGCGCGGTCGCGATCAGGGTGCCGAAGTCGCCGACCTCCTCGCGAAAGGCCACGAGTTTTTGGGTCACGGTTCTGGGGCTGCCGGCCACGACCATCGCATCCAGCATGTACCGGGTGGTGACCGCCTCGTCCGACATGGCGGGGTCGTCCTTCAGCAGCGCGCCGAAGTCGGCGTCGAGCAGCACCGTGCGCAGGTAGTTGAAGTAGAAGGCGAGCGTGTTGTCGGGGTCGGCCAGGTAGTCCTCGGCCTCGGCGTCGCTCTCGGTCACGAGGATGCTGCGGGCCGCGCGCCAGATCGCAGGGTCGGGCTCGCGTCCCTCCGCTTCGCAGCCTTCCGAATAGGCCTCCCAGTGGGTCTTGACGTGGCAGGCCGGGGTGAAGTTTGCGGAGATCGGTATCCAGCCGTGCGCGCCGGCGGTCCGCGCACTGCCGGAGCGCGGGCTCATGATCGAGACGGCGATGGGCGGGTGCGGTGTCTGGTAGGGCCGGGCCATGACGCCCACGCCGAGATCGCTGCGGTAGGCGTCCTTGATCCGAAAATCCCAGTAGCCGCCGGGGAACTCGTAGGGCGGCTCCTGCGACCAGATCTTCAGGATCGTCTCGATGGACTCCTGCATCATCCTGGGCCGGTCCGGCGGGTTGTTCAGCTTGAACATCTCGAAGTCGCCGGGCGAGCCGCCGGGACCGATGCCGAATATGAAGCGGCCCTCGGTGAGCTGGTCGAACATCGCAGCGTGGGCGGCGACGATGGCCGGGTGCTGCTGCGGCAGGTTGATGACGCCTGTGCCGAACTTGATCTGCCTGGTGCGCTCGATCAGGGTCGCGAGGAAGATGAAGGGCGAGGTGATCTGCTCCGGCTTGTTGGAATAGTGCTCGCCGACGTAGACCTCGCTGAAGCCCAGCTCGTCCGCGAGCACGATCGCCTCCTGGTCCTCGCGCAGCACCGTGAGGAACGGCCGCTCTGGCCGGTGCAACGGCATCATCAGCATGCCGAGTTCCATGACGCTGCCTCCCGAAGCGGCAATCGGCCCGACGGTGTCGCTTGCGCGCACCCGTACTCTAACGCGGATGTCCTGCCACGGTCATGGGCGCTCCGGCGTGGTTCGGCGTCCAGGGATCAAGTGCCATAATGCCGGTCCACGCCGACGGCACGAGGAGGAAGAGACCATGGCCCAGCGCAAGCCGCTGAAGACGCTGCGTATCGGGATGATCGGCGCGGGCTTCATAGCGCGCTTCCACCTCGAATCCTTCACCGGCGTGCGCAACTGCGCCATCACCGGGGTTTACAGCCCGACGAAGGAGAGCCGCAGCGCGCTCGCCGCGCGTGCCAACGAGCTCGACCTCGGCCCCTGCACGGCTCATTCGTCGCTCGACAAGCTGATCCGCGCGAAGGACGTGGATGCGCTCTGGATCCTCTCGCCCAACGACACCCGCGTCGCCACGATGGAGGCGATCCACAAGGCGGTGAAGGGCGGCAAGCGGCTGCGCGGCATCGCCTGCGAAAAACCCCTCGCGCGCAATCTGGCCGAGGCCCGCGCCATGGTCCGGCTTGCGGACGACGCCAGGCTCGCCACCGGCTACTTGGAGAACCAGGTGTTCTCGACCGCGGTCGAGCGCGGCAAGGAGATCATCTGGCGCCGCGCCGTGCCGCTCACCGGCCGGCCCTATCTCGCGCGCGCGGCCGAGGAGCATTCCGGCCCGCACATGCCCTGGTTCTGGCAGGGCGAGAAGCAGGGCGGCGGCGTGCTGTCGGACATGATGTGCCACTCAGTGGAGGTCGCGCGCCACCTGCTGACCGCGCCGGGTGAGGCGCGCGACACGCTCAGGGTGGTGAGCGCCAACGCCACCATCGCCAACCTCAAGTGGACCCGGCCGGCTTACGTGCGGCGCCTCAAGCGCGAGATGGGGCGAGAGGTCGACTATGGCCGCAGGCCCGCCGAGGACTTCGCGCGCGGCACGCTGGTTCTGGAGGATCCGGACGGCAACGAGGCAATGATCGAGACCACCACGTCCTGGGCCTATGTCGGCGCCGGCTTGCGCATCCAGCTTGAGCTGCTGGGCCCGGAATACTCGATGGAGTTCTCTTCCCTCGGCACCGGGCTCAAGGTCTTCATCTCGCGTGCGGTCAAGGGTGCCGCCGGCGAGGGAAGCAGAACGCCGAGCAGGGCCTGATGCCGGCGCTGGAGGACGAGGCCGGGGTCTACGGCTACACCAGCGAGAACCGCCACATGGTGGAGTGCTTCCGCACCGGCACGACGCCCACGGAGACCTTCCGCGACGGTCTCGCCGTGACCGAGATACTCATGGCGCTCTATCGCTCCGCCGAGCTGGGGCGCACCGTCCGCTTCGGCGAGGAGGACCTGGAGGACTACATCCCGCCGGTGGCTCGGGCCTGATCCGGCGGGCGCCGGGGCAGCACGAGGGCCGGCTCGCCGGTGAGGTGAACGACGGCCGCTGGCATCAGCGCAGGTCGGTGGTACTGTTTTCGCGACGAGACACGAGCGGACTCGAGGCTCCCATGGCGGCTGAGCGGCACGAGCGGAACAACATCGGCAGGGCGCTGCAACGCCTGAGAAAGAACAACAACCTGACCCTTGCGGCGGTCAGCGCCAAGACGGGCGTCGCGATCTCGACCCTCTCGAAGATCGAAAACAACCAGTCATCCCCCAACTTCGACGTGCTAACCCGCCTTGCCGACGGCCTCGGCCTCGACCTCCTCGCGCTCCTGGGCGAGAGCTTCTACACCTTTGCGCACGGCGCCCGGACGATCACGCGGGCGGGCGGGGGCGTCCGCTACGAAACACCGCTGGGTGAATACGAGGCGCTGAGCAGCGAAATCGCGATGAAGGCGCTTCAGCCTGCGGTGGTTCGGGTGCCGGCGGGACGAGGCGAGCCGGCAGCCATGAGCACCCATGCGGGCGAGGAAATCATCTACATCCTGCGTGGCAGCGTGCGGTTCTACATGGAGCCCTACAGCCCGACCGTTCTGGAGCAGGGCGATTCGGTCCATTTCGATAGCCTGATGCCCCACGGGTTCGTCGCCCTGGGCGAAGAGGATGCCTTGATGCTTTCCGTGTCGGTGTTCGACAGGGAGAGCACCAGGAAGATGATGAAGGACTCCTCGGCGGAGCCAACCAACGAAGACGCCGGCGGCGGAGAGGCATAGGGAGCAGTCTACTCGGGGAGAACCGAGATGCCGCCTCGCCCAACGTGGGATGGGGACACCGACACGGTTTAGGACGGTGGGCGCTCTCAGCTCCTGTCATTCCACGCTTGGGCGGCGCGGGCGACGGCGTCCTCATCGAGCTCGAAGCCCAGTCCCGGACCGTCCAGTACGGGCAGCGTGCCGCGCTGCAGCGTCAGGTCGGGGCTCTTCGCGACGTCCCAGGCCAGCAAGTCGATCATGTACTGGTTGCCGTCGTCGAGGTTGGGGGTTACCGCCGCCACCTGGTTCGCCGCCGCCGTGGTGATCCCGGTCTCATAGAGGCCGTGGATGCAGACCTCGACATTCGCCGCCGCGGCGACGTGGGCGACTTCGCAGAAGCGCCGCAGGCCGCCAGTCTCATGCAGGCCGATGACGATAAGATCGGCGGCGTTCTGGCGACAGGCGTGAAAGGCTTCCTGCGGCGTGAAGACGCTCTGGTCTGCCGCGACCGCGACGGGGCTACGGGCCCGCACCTGCGCCAACGCGTCGATGCTCTCCGCATGCGTCGGCTGCTCGACGAGGTCGATATCAAACGCTGAGAGCTTGCGGATCATGCGAACAGCCCGTGCGGGTGACCAGTGCTCGTTGGGATCCACCCTCAAGCGCCTCTCTGGCCCGATGGCGTCCCGCACCTTCGCCACGATTTCCGCATCGAGTTCGTCGCCGCGGCCTACCTTGACGTAGATCACGTCGCAACCGGCCTCTGCGAAGCGAGCCGCCTGGGTGGCCAGTTCCTCGGCGGTCTCGCCTTGGGGGAAACCGAAGTAGCGAACCTCGTCGCGCACCCTTCCGCCCAGCAGCTCATGGACGGGACGGCCCACCGCCTTGCCCATGACGTCCCAGAGCGCCATCTCCAGGCCGGCCAGCACCTGGCCCGCGAAGCGCGGTGCGCTGCAGGTGCCCTTCAACTGGAAGAGTGTGTGGTAGGCCTCGCCCATCAGCCGAGCGTTCTCGAACGGGCTGCGGCCGATGCAGACATCGGCCGCGAGAGACAGATAGGCGCAGATCCCGTCAGCCGAGGGCGTGGCGATCGACTCTCCGTAGCCGGTCACGCCCTCGTCGGTACGGACCTCCACCAACACCACGCCGGCGCCGAGAGTGATGCCCTGGGCCCAGTGATAGGGCTGCTTGTAGGGAATCCAGAGCGGCGTCGTGACGATCTCGCTGATTCTCACGTCTCTTCCTCCAGCGCTTAGCGGCCCAAGACCAGATTCGGCAGCCAGAGGGATACAGCCGGCACGTAGGTCGTGACAATGAGTGTCGGCAGCCAGGCGAACAGGATCATCAGCGTGGTCGGCCACAGCATCTTGTTCACCTGCGTGTTCGCCACCCGCGCGCCGAGGTAGAGCAGCGGCGCCGTCGGCGGAGTGACGTTCCCCATCCCGAGGTTGACGCCGATGATGGCGGCGAAGTGGATGGGATCCACGCCGAGCTTCATGGCGATCGGCAGCAGGAGCGGCGAGGCCAGCAGCACGCCCGAGACATCGTCCATCAGCATGCCAATGATGACGATGACGATGTTGATCATGATCAGCGCGACGACCGGGTTGGCGGAGACCGAGAAGATCAGCTGCTCCGCGAGCCCCGGGATATCCTCGAAGATCAGGAGCCGACTCACGATCATCACGGTGAAGAACATCACCATGACGACGCCGGTGGTCGTGCCGCTCTCGACCAGCGCCTCGACGAAGGTCTTGCGGTTGAGGCCCCGGTAGATGAACCAGCCCACGGGAATGGCGTAGAGCACGGCGACGCCTGCGGCCTCCGTGGGGGTCATGATGCCGCCGTAGATGCCGCCCAGGATGACCACCGGCATCATCAGCGCGGGGAAGGCCTTGGTGCCGCGCCGCGCCGCCTCGCAGGAGAACTTCTCGGGCGGAGGCTCCATCACGATTTCCTTGCGCCGCGCCATCAGGATCAGATTGAGCGCGCACAGCAGGATGATCAGGATCAGGCCCGGCATGACCGTTGCCAGGAAGCACTTCAGCACCGACTGGCGCGTCACCCAAGCGTAGATGATCTGGATCGAGCTCGGCGGGATGAGCAGGCCCAGGGGGGCCGCATTGGCGATCAGCGAGGCCGAGAAGCCTTCAGGATAGTTGGCCGCGCGCAGGCGGGGCAGCAGCACGGAGCCGATGCAGGTCAGCGTCGCCGCCGCGCTGCCGGAGATAGAGCCGAAGATGGCGCTCGCGATCACCGCCGCCGTCGACAGCCCACCGCGCACGCGGCCGACGAAGAGCTCTGCCAGATACACCATGGGGCGCACCTGCGGTGCTAACTAACTGACACAGGGTCGCTTTTTCTCCTGAAGCCCGCCGCCGGGGAACGGATCGTGCAACCGTCTCTTCCCCGGCTGCAATCGCAACCGGGAGAAGACGCATGCCCAGAACTATCCTCACCGACGCCCGAGTCAGCGCGCTCAGGCCCCGAAAGACCGCTCGCGACATCCGCGACGGCAAGCTCAGGGGCTTCGGCGTCCGCGTCCTGCCCTCGGGACGCAAGCGCTTCTTCGTCCACTGCCAGCATGACGGCGAGCGCGTCTGGAAGATCGTCGGCGACGCCGAGACCATGAGCGTCGAGGAGGCCCGCTCCTGCGCCGTCGAAGCGCTGGCTGGAATCAAGCGCGGGGAGGGTCTGCCCTGCGATCCCGGCGAGACCCTCTTCGAGGCCGTCGCCGAGACCGTGTTCGTGCGTTACCAACGGGTCTGGAAGGCGGGAACGCTCAGCGTCAACCGGGTCTACCTGCGTCGGCAAATCCTGCCGTACTTCGCGAGACGAGACATCGCCGATATCGAGCGCCGGGATGTCAGACACTGGTTCGCCGCGCTCAGCGCCACGCCGGCCGCCGCAGACAGGTCCATGCCGGTGCTCTCCGTCATCATGACCGAGGCGGAAGCGATGGGCCTCAGGCCCGAGGGCTCCAACCCCTGCCGGGGCATCCGGCGATACCGCCGGAAGGGGCGCGAGCGCTTCCTGTCCGACGACGAGATTCGAAGACTGGCCGCAACCCTGTCCGCACATGCCAGCCGCCGTCCGCTCCAGGTCGCCGCCGTCCGCCTGCTTCTCCTGACGGGATGCCGCGGGGGTGAGATCCTGACGCTGCGCTGGTCGGACTACCGCGAGGGCCGTCTCTTCCTCCGGGATAGCAAGACCGGTCCCCGAACAGTGTGGCTCTCCCAGCCGGCACGGAACGTCCTCGACGCGCTGGAGCGGACCGGCCGCTGGGTCTTTCCGGCGCCCAGGACCGGAGCACCGCGCGAAGGGACATGGCTGCAGCAGTTCTGGGCTGAGGTACGCGCCGAGGCCGATCTTGGCGACGCCCGCCTTCACGATCTCCGCCATACCCATGCCAGCATCGCCTTGCGAGAGGGAGAGAACATCCTCGCCATCGCTCGCCTGCTCGGACACCGCAACCCGGAGACCACGCTCAAGTATACCCACCTTGCCGACGCCATGATCCGCGACGCTGCCGAGACCGTCGGCATCGCGTTGGAGGGATAAGTCATGGCCGGCAGGAAACGCGCGCGGCTTACCGACGCCGCCATTGCCCGCCTCCGTCCCCGCGAGCGGGAGTATACCGTATGGGACAGCCGCGTCGCCGGCCTCGGCGTCCGCGTCCGGCCCACTGGTGGGCGCAGCTATGTCCTGTTGCGCGATGCCGGGGGCCGGTCGATGCGCCGCTCCCTCGGCCCGGTGACGGCGATGGACATCGCCGAAGCCCGCCGGGAGTGCCTCGCGCGGCAGGCCGTCCCGGAGCCCGACAGGGAGGCTGCGCCGACGCGGGCCGTCCCGCAGTTGCGCGACTTCGTCGCGAGCGAGTGGAAGCAGGCTCATTTCAAGCGATACAAGCCATCGACGAAACGGGGCGTCCGCTACGTGCTTGAAGGCAGCATCCTCCCCGCCTTCGGCGCGACGCCGCTCGACCGCATAGCCCCCGCGCAGGTCAGGCGCTGGTTCGACGCGTTCAGCCGCACCGCGCCCGGCAACGCTAACAACGCGCTGAAGCTTGTCAGGCAGATCATGAACTTTGCCATCGCCTGCGGCTACATCGACACGAACCCGACGCGCGGCATCAAGAGAAACCGGCGCACGCCGCTCACGCGTTTCCTATCCCGCGAGGAGATCGCCCGATTGCACCGGGTCCTTGACCGGCAATCCGGCGGACGCGGCGCGGCGCAGGCCGAGATCATCCGGCTTCTGCTGCTGACCGGCTGCCGCAAGAGCGAGATCGTCCGGCTGCGCTGGTCCGAGGTCCACGGCGACATGCTCATGCTCGGGGATAGCAAGACGGGTGCTAGAAAGGTACCCCTCAACGCCCAGGCCAGGAGTATCCTCAACCGCCAGACGCGGGGAGAAAGCCCGCTCGTGTTCCCCTCGCCACGCGATCCCTCGCGGCCACGCGGGTCCGAGCTTTCTCTCTGGTACCGGGCCCGCCGCGAGGCCGGCATCGAGGACGTTCGCCTTCACGACCTGCGCCATACGCACGCCAGCCACGCGGTGATGAACGGCGTGCCGGTGCCGGTGGTCTCGCGGCTGCTCGGCCACTCCAATTCGAGCATGACGCTTCGCTATGCTCATCTCGGAGACCGCGACATCGAGGAAGCGGCCGAGCGGATCGGGCGATCGGTCGCAGCCATCATGGATTGCAATGGCGCCAACTCAGACTGACGGCTTCGAAGATTCGTGCATCTTTGGCGCAGGTTCCCTCGTGACACCCAGAATGGGATCTTGGGATGGCAGATTGAGCGTATTGAGATCAATGGCTTAGGCGTTCCCTGGTCGTCTGAATGCAGGTTCGCGTGACAGAATACCCGACTCGGTCGGAATCCTGCTAAGATGGCGGCCGTGCAGTATCCGGGGGCAGGATGATGGCACCACGCGTATTGAGCGGGACGGGCAAGTCTGGTGCTGGGTGCCTGGGCAGAAGGAACATCAGGCGGAAACGCTCTTCCCCGCAATACCAGACCTCTCCCACTATGCACCCAGATGTTGAACCCGCCTACGCGGCTCAGAAATGAGAGTAATTTGGAAGGAACTGAAGAGTATCGAGGAGGTCGATAAGGATCTTCAACTCCTCTTTCCCAAGAAAAACCTTCAAGAGGTTCGAAGGTCTGTTCGAATAGTTGTAATAGATGATAAAGATTTTTCACCGCTCCAAAGTCTTCAGAAGCACCAATTCAATATTGCTCACTTACGGGACTTGTCGACTATTGACACGGTTCGGGATTACCCTGTTGTGCTCGTCGACCTTCAAGGAGTCGGAAGGGAGCTGAATCCCAGACAACAAGGAGCCCATTTGATTCGAGAAATAAAGGCACACTTTCCAGAAAAATACGTTATTGCGTATACTGGAGGCGCGGCTCCCGACCTGCTGGTTCCTAGCGTCGAAACCGCAGACAAGTTCACGCAAAAGGACACATCCATTGAAGATTGGTGTGAGCTGTTGGACGAAGGCACACTAGCAGTGATTCACCCCGCGGTAGTATGGAGAAAAAACCGCTCTCGATTGTTGGATAAGGGTGTAACACCCTTCCAGTTGGCGTGCCTGGAGGATACATTAGTTCGCTCGCTACTAGCGGACCCTTCGACAGTTCCCCAAAGCTTACAACTGAAGTCTGCGAGGCTGAATTTGTCTCCCGATATACGCGCAATCGTTGGCTCTTTGGTCTCTAACGCGTTGTTTGCCTTGATCGCATAACTCTGTCAGCAGTATGATAGATCAGGAATTTTTCTTAGGATTTCCATTCCCATGGCTATTGCGCAACAGTACTGGTTTGTTGATTGCTCGTGGTGATGGAGCACTGTTTCCCCTCTCTCCTACCGCACAAACGAAAGAGGAATTGGATCATCTATTGCGGGTGCGGCACGGTTGGACATGCTGTCCGTCTGGATACGCGGCATATGTGTCTTCGTTGTCGACCGACGAACAAGTATGGCTCGTCGTGCATGGTCTCAAAGTTGTGGGGATTAGCTCCATTCGTGGGCGTGAGCAAACCCTATCGATAAGAATGAACGCGGAAAACGTGGAATCATACGTCAAAAGAACAATCGCGGCTCTTGCAGAATCTAAAGAAAAATTGCTCCTAGTTATGAGAACAAACATTCATGAAGTGCGTAGTATCAACACGGACATATACAACGCCGTTTATCGTCTGAAGCAAGATTTGCAAGAAGATGGCTATATTCATCAGAGGTATCTCAATACCGTGAGAAATATAGAGGAGCTATCGAAAATCCTAAAGACTCGAACCGATGTTCTCGATGTAGTGTCTAATCCAGCTCTGCTAAAAGCAGCGAGAAGTTTGATACCAATCTACCGTGCCTTTGATCGCGTGATTAGAAGTTTGACGCCCACGGCCTCCTCCGAAAATGTAAGGCTTCAATTGACTGGCTCAAGCACGGGGCGAGTCGACGGTATTGCGTTGTTTGATGTCATTCCTTACTTAATGATCCAAAACGCCATTAAGTATGCTCCCCCGAATACAAGTGTGGAGATTCATTTCTCAGAGAACTCTGATCGTGTGCATGTGCATTTGAGCTCGGTGGGACCATCTGTGGAGGAGGATGAGGTAGAAAGAATATTCATTTCGGGATTCCGCGGACGACATGCACGGCAGGTAACGCCTGAGGGAACCGGTATTGGAATGAATTTGCTCAAGACATTGGTGGAAATGCATGATGGAGGTTCCGTGAAGTTCTCTCAAGAAAAAGAAATGTGCATTATACATCAGTTACCATATACAACAACACATTTGGAGGTTTCGATAAACTTGTTCAAGTCTATCGCGGTAGGGAACCGGGTTGCCCCGGTCCCCCCGCACAGATCCGGACGGGCGCTGTTCGCATCCGGCTCCTCCCTCAGGTCCTGACGACAAGCCGCTGGTTCGGCCACGGATGACGGATGCTGGCCTTGGGCCAGTGGGCAGCAGTGAGGGGATTGATATCCTCCCACGCGGTGCGGTCCCGTTGGGACCTTCGCCGCAGGGCACGCATGAGCAGCCGTTTGCATTGGTGCACGAACCGCACCAGATAGCGGCCGCTCCCGGGTACGCCGTAGTAGTTGAGCCAGCCGTCGATGACCCTTCCCAGCCACTTCGCTGTCTCGTGCCGGTTGTCGTGCCAGCGCTTGCGCAGCCTTTCCGCGATCCCCCGCAGAGTGCGGTTGACCCGTTTCCGGGATGGCCTGCGGCCGACCCTGAACCGTCCCTTCCTCGACTGGTCGCAGAAGTGCGTCATGCCAAGGAAGTCGAACGTCTCCGGCTTGCCCTGCCCCCGTGTCCGGCGGTTCGCTTTCGCGTAGCGGCCGAATTCGATGAGCCGGGTCTTGCCCGGATGCAGTTCCAGTCCGTACTGGGCCAGCCTCTCGCCGAGGTCCCGGAGGAAACGCTTCGCGTCGCCCTCGTGCTGGAAGCCGCACACAAAATCATCGGCGTATCGCACGATGATTGTGTCGCCTCCTGCCGTCCGTTTGCGCCATGTGTTGTGGAACCAGTCGTCGAGCACGTAATGCAGGTAAACGTTGGCGAGGCAGGGTGAGATTATCCCACCCTGCGGAACGCCCCTGCCGGTGTCCGTCCAGTCGGTCCCTTCCATGACGCCGGCGTTCAGCCACTTGACGATCAGCCGCATGACCCGCGTGTCTCCGATGCGCCTTTCGAGCATCCCGACCAGGTGGTCCCGCCCGAGATTGTCGAAGAACCCGCGGATGTCGGCGTCAACGACCCAGTTGACCTTCCGCCGTTCCATTCCAACCGCCACGGCGTCGAGCGCGTTATGCGTCCCCCGCCCCGGCCGGAAGCCGTAGCTGAAGCCGAGGAACTCCGTCTCGTAGATCGGCACCAGAATCGTATCCGTCACCGCCCGCTGGAGTATCTTGTCCTCCAGCGAGGCGATGCCGAGCGGTCGTTGTCCCCCGTCCTCTTTGGGTATGTAGACCCGCCGCGACGGCGGCGCCCGATACGCCCCCCTGTGCACACGCCCGTGCAGGTCGACCAAGCGATCTTCCAGCCCGTCGGCGTATGCCTCCCACGTGACGCCGTCCACCCCCGCTGCCGCGTCCTTTCTCAGCGAATGGTACGCGTCGCGCAGGCAGTCAACCGTCACATGGTGGAGGAGCGCCACGAGACACTCATCCGGGTTCCTCTTTGCAGCCTGTCGTATCCGGTCGGCCGCCTGTGACTCGCTTCCCCGCTTCTGCGCGCGGCGCGAGCTTTGGCCTTTCGGATTGCCCTTGGGTCCGCCCCTTCGCTCCCCCGGCTCCGCCGGCCCCGAGGGGCCGTTGTTCGCCGGCTTCATTGCTGTCGGGTCGGAGGAGGCGCCCCGCGAGGCTAGCCTCCGTCCGCCGCTCAAACGGCCCGTACGGTTTTCCCGTAAGCCGCTTTCACAAAGGTGTCTCAACGAAGGTTCAAGGACGGAACCAGTGAGATCAGGCGAACAAGCCCGTATTCGTCGATCAGCTTGCGCTCCGGCAACTGTTTCCAGCCAGCGTTGCGCCAGCGCTTGCGACAATGCGACCAGAGCCGCCGCACGATCCAGCCGTCAAGCTGGGTGTGATTCTCGTATGGCGATATGCCAGTCGTGATGGCGCTAAAGGATATGGGCTGGTTCATTTTGGTCAAGCAGCGAGTGCCAGGACTTCGGTTGGGCTGATGTTGTCGTTAGCTGGTCCGGATCGGGCGTCCATGAGCGCATCCCATGCCCGGTCGAAGAGGCCGGATTTGATCAGGGCGCGGAAGGTCAGAACCGCCTGCCCGCCGTCGATCCGCCAGCGCATGCCCGAGCGTTTCAAGCGCTGCGCGACGAGGGTCTTGCAGGCCGCCTCGACCACACCCGAGCCGATGGCGATGCCCTCTTCCTTCAGGGCGTGGTAGCGCATCCGATGGCGGTGCTTTCGGAAGAAGGCCAGCTCGCGCTCGATCTCGGCCGGGTCCCCCTTTGCCCTGTCCAGGAGGTAGCGCAGTGCCCGGATCACCTTGTCGACGCCGCGGGGGTCGTGGCGCAGGATTTCGCGGTGCTTCTCGAACCAGTGGCGCGCCACCGCATGGTCAGAGGCCACGCGGAGATGCTCGCAAGCGTGCCAGAAGTCGATGACCTCGGTCTCGGGCGAGAGGCTTTCGAGGAAGGTCCAGTTGTCGGCGGCCCCGTCGGCGACGGCGCCGATCCTGATCTTCGGGCTCACACGGCGGATATGGGCGACCTCGCTTGCAAGTTGCGCTTTCAGCGCGGCCTTGCCGCTCTCGGGCATACGGCCGAGATAGAGGGTCTTCAGCCGTTGGCCCTCGGCGTCGTGGAAGGAGACCGTGCCGCAAGAGGCCTCGCGCCAGCACGCCTCGGCACGGCCGTCCTCGCCGGCCCGCAGCGCCACCATGACGCCGTCAAGGGAGACGGACGCGGTGACCGCATCGGGCGGTATGCCCTGGGTTTCACGGATGCTGGCCAGCGTCTCCGGGGCGACGCTCTCCCAGTGCTCATGCATGCTCAGGGCCAGGCGCTGCAGCGTGCTCACCGACGGCGTCATTCCGCCCATTTTCGCGAAGAACTCCTCCGCTTCACGCGGCGTACAGTGGCCCATCATCATCAGCCCGAGCTGCGCCGCCGGCCGCGTCAGGTAGTCGTCGATGAGGCCCAGGCTCTCGTCCACCGGCACCAGCGACGTGCTGCTCGCGCCGCTGCGATAGCGCGCACGCCGATAGGTCACGGGACCGAGCGTCGTCATGATCGTCTTCGGCGTCGCCGCCACCCGGACCCAGCTCTGTCCGTCGCGCTCGATCCGGCTCGCACCGTCGTCGCGGCTCTCGGCGAAGGCCCCAAGGAGCTTGCAACCCAAGCCGTTCATGGCGTCCCGCAGCCCCGTCTCAACCGTTTCGAACGTCTCGGCAGACGGGTCAGACCCAGCCTGTTCGCGACAGAACTCCACCACCTGGGCGACCGCTTCGGCGACTTCGGCAGGCAGGCCCAAAAGGTCGATGGACGAGGCGATGAGAGACTGCGACACTGGCATGGGAACGCTCCTGATGTTGGGTCTGATGTTGGGTTGTCGGCGCGGCATCCTACCGCATCTCGCGGTGCGGAGCGTTCCCACCCACCACTGCTGGATGCCGCCGTTGTGACAAAATCCGGCCCTGCACCGGCCGATTGTCACGAAAACCCGATTCTGGCTGCCTACGGCCACCCGCCAATCGCGCTAAATCAATGACTTACGATCGCCATGCCAGACCTACACCCGTCAAGCTGGTGGAAGAGCCCGCGGACGTGGGCCTTGCAATAGTATTGGCCCCATCCCCGAATGATCGGGTTGATCTCGTCAATCAGCTCCTGCGTGCTGACAGGAGCCTTGCGCCGGGTACGCTGGCGAATCTGGTCCTTGAAGTGCCGGATGGATTTCTCACGCGGAACCGCGTAGCGCGCTCCCCCGCGAACCCCGCTCTTGATCTTGGAGGACGACAGCCGGAGAGGCCGCTCGCCCTGCTTGATCTTGTAGCCGAGGAACTCAAACCCGTGCCTGACATGGACAATGCGGGTCTTCCCGGCGTTGAGGGACACACCCAGCTTTGCCAGAATCCGCCTGGCCGTCTCCAGTGCTGCGCGGGCTTCCCCGCGTGTGCGGCACGTGATCAGCCAATCATCGGCGTATCGCGTTAGTCGATAGCCGCGACGACGCATTTCCCAATCGAACGGGGTCAGCAAGATATTGCTGAGCAGCGGTGAAACGATGCCGCCCTGCGGAGTGCCCTGTTCGGTCGGCAGCCTCTTACCGTCGGCCACCACCCCGGCCGTGAGCATCTGCCTGAGCAGACCTAATACCCGGCCATCCGAGACTCGCTGGTTGACGAGTTCGAGGAGCTTTTCGTGGTCCACGGACCCGAAAAAGTCTTTCAAATCCGCATCGAGAACCCACTCGTTGCCCTCGTCCAGTTCCCTCCATATCTTGCGTAACGCTCCATGGGCAGACCTTCCTTGCCGGTACCCGTAGTTGGCATCGTCGAACACCGGCTCGAAGATCGGTTCCAGCCGGTTCAGCAGCGCCTGCTGGCACACCCGGTCGTAGATTGTCGGGATGCCGAGCGGGCGGAACTTCCCCGGCTGGCCCGCCTTGGGGATCAGGCATTGGAGAACCGGCTGCGGGTGATACTCACCGTCCCGCAACTCCCGGTGCAGGCGATCGAGATTTGCATCCAGCGATGCCTCGAACGCCGCTAAATCCTCTCCGTCCACGCCACCGGCACCCCGGTTGCGCTTCACCTTTTCCCAGGCCACCTCAAGGTTCTTCCGCTTGTACACCTTGTCCACCAGTGAGTGGACCTTCCTGTCACCCGCCGGGTTGATCCAGTCGATGAGTCTCCTCGGGCCATGATGTCCGGGTCTTTCGCTCAAGGAACTTGTCCGCGTCATGGTCCTTACTCACTCATCGCTGTCTCTCGCCGACCACCTCTGCCAACCGCCTTCCCCGGCCCACACGGCCGCCGCTCGCGCGGTCACCCGGCTTTCGCCGGGCTTCAGGTACTATTCGGTTGTCCGATTGCTCGCCGCGCATCCTTTCCCATTTCGCCTTTCGGCTTATAGGGTCCGTTATCCCGGTGCCACCCGGGAACGCGGCGAGCCCTCCTGGGGTCACGTCCAGATCTTCCGTACCGTGCCGCTCGCAAACACCTTGGTGCGACGGGTGGGTAAGAACGCCTTCGCCGCCATAGTGCCGGCTCGACCTTGCCCCGTCTTTGGCCGACCGATTCATCATGGGGTGGCCCCCTCGATTACGGCCCGGTACTTCTCCGCAAGCCCTTCAGATTCCACCTCGCGGTGGACACCCTGCCTTCCGGTTGTCTTTCGACAGTGGACCAACTTAGCTCCTCCCTTGGCTGTCTCCGCCGTTTCCGGCTTCGTGCCCGTTTAGAGTTTCGCTTATCGGCTCACTCCGGCCAGTGAGGAATTACCCCCACTTTTGGATATGGCGCCCCTTACCCGAGCGCCAGTGGGACTTGAACCCACCTGATCTGGGCGCTGCCCAGCACACACTATAGGCTGATCCGATTAATCGTTATTTGGCAGCATGTTATGTATCACCCTCTTTCCATATTTGGCTTCAGCCTCAATCTCCAGATACCAAATAGGTACCGATTCATTTCGATCTGATGCGTACTCTGGTCGACGCAGGGAGGTAAAGGTTCGGCCAAGCCGGTACGGGCGTAACCGTTTGCTCAGACCGTGGACCCGACCCGTCGACGAGTGACGTAGGCGCGCGCAGCCGCTTGGTTCGCTGAAATCGCGGCTGTTTCTTGTCTCTCCCAATCCGGTTCTCCATGGTTTGAGCGAACGGTTACGTACGGGCTGGGGCTTGGATCATCATCCATATCGGAGTGAGCAGCGACAAAGGGTCTGAAGACCGCGTCCATCGCCCCGCCTGCTGCAAAACCGCAACGGCAAGCGCCACGTGGTCGTCGCTCTCGTGGTGCTCGCGCTCCAGGTACATCCGAATCTTCGCGGCTACGCGATCCAGATGCCCGTCCCACTCTGCGGCGGTGGTGGTTGAGGGAACCTCAACCTGACAGGCAGAGATTCTGATTTTGGGCTTTCGGTCTATCCTGTGGTCCAGCGCGGATGATGTAGCCGGGACCGCCCAAATGTCCGCGAGGTGGGATGCTCCGAGCATTTCAACATATGGTTTATTTCTTCCGCCGGTGCGACGGACAAGTGTTGTGCCTCGTGCCACTTTGTGCAGCCTAGGCAACAGAAATCTCGAGTCAAATCGACTAATGCCCTCCGAAATGGCGGGTAGGGGCAAGAGAGAAGGTTCATGGCGCCGGCGACCATCGACGTGGCCGAGAGCGCCCGCCTCGTCGGGCGCGAGCTGCTCGCCATTAGGCCCGGCGAGACCGTGGCAATCGTCGTCGACGATCACAGCGCGATGGAGATGGTCCGAGCGCTTGCCAACGTCGCGGCCTCGGCCGACGCGGAGTGGGCCATCCTCCATCAGCCTTCGCGCCCGCCGGAGCGAAAGAACCAGCTGAGCCCGATGGTCGAGGCCGCGTTCGAGAAGACCGACGTGCTGATCAGCCTGACCGGCTCCGGCGGCGCGCCGGCCTATGCCGCCCGCGTCAAGGAGCTGCTGACGGAGAAGCGCATCCGCACCATGTCCATGGTCATGCGCGAGCTCTCGAACTTCACCGGCGGCGGCGCGCTGGCCGACTACCGAGCGCTCTACGCCGAAGGACAGGCGCTGGCGGCACTCTGGGCCGCCGGGCATACCATGCGCATCACGACGGAAGCCGGTACCGATATCGCCGCGCCCATCGGCTCCGACACCGTAGTCGTAGAGTGCGGCTACGCGACCGCGCCGGGGAAGAACGCCGCCTTCTCCGACGGCGAGGTCTCCTCTCGCCCGCTGGAGGGCGAGGCCGAGGGCGTAATCGTGATTGACGGGCCGGGCACCGGCATCGCCCGGCCCGCAACCCCGATTCGGGTTGAGGTGCGGGGCGGTCGGGCCGTGAGCGTGAGCGGCGAGGGGCCCGAGGCTGCGCATCTGCGCCACATACTGGAGACGGTGCCCGATGCCGACAACATCGCCGAGTTCGGCATCGGCCTCAACGGCGTGTGCCTCCGTAACGGCAGCTTCCAGGAAGAGAAGAAGGCGCGCGGCAACGTCCACATCGCCTTCGGCGATAATATCTATTACGGCGGCACGGTGCGCTGTCCCGTCCATCTCGACATGGTCATCTACTGCCCGACCGTCCGCCTCGATGACCGCGTGCTGGTGGAGAACGGTGTCGTCCGCCTCGACCCCTGAACGGAAACCGCCGGAAGGGAGGGCCTGAGATGGACCTGATCCTGCGCGGCGGCAGGGTGGTGACGGCCGGCGACACCTTCGACGCCGACATCGGCATCGAGGGCGGCAGGATCGCACGCCTAGGTTTCGACCTCGGCCCGGCGCAGCGGACACTCGACGTCTCGGGCCTCTACCTGCTGCCGGGCGCCGTCGACGTGCACACCCACGTCGACGTGGAGTTCCAGGGCCTGCAATCGGTCGAGGATTTTCATAGCGGCACCGTCGCGGCGGCCTGCGGCGGCGTCACCACGCTCATCGACTATGCCTTGCCTGGCCCCGGCCAGACGCCGCAGGAGACGATCCAGGCCTGGCACGGCAAGGCCCGCGACAAGGCCGTCATCGACTACGGCTTTCATGTCGCCGTCTTCGAGCCCGACGACGCCGCGATCCAGCAGATCCCGGATGTCATCGCCGACGGCCACACCAGTTTCAAGATTTTCATGATGGGGACGTTCGAGCACCACATCGACGGCTTCATGCGGATGATGGCGCAGGTCGGCCGCCACGGCGGGCTGGTCAATCTCCACGTCGAGGACGCCTGCTGCCTCGAGTACCTGGCGCGGCTCTTCAACGCGGACGGGAAATACGGCGCCCGGTACTTCGCCGATTCGCGGCCGCGCGCTGCGGAAGGCATCGCCGCCATGCGGGGCATCGGCATGGCGCAGGTGGCGGAGGTCCCGGCCTACCTGGTCCATCTCTCCTGTGAGGAGAGCCTGGAGAGCCTCGCCATTGCGCGCGGCAGGGGCCACACCGTCTACGGCGAAACCCGGCCCTGTTACCTCCACTTCTCGCACGCCCGGATGGAGGAAGAGGACGGCATTCTCTATGCCGGCTGGCCGCCGCTCCGCGAGGCGGACCAGATGGATATCCTGTGGCAGGGGCTGGAGAGCGGGGTCCTGCAGACCGTCGCCACGGACCATGACGGCTGGTCGTTTCAGCAGAAGAAGACCTTCGACAAGGTTGACGAGATTCTTGCCGGCATGGCCGGACTGGAGACCATGGTCCCGCTGCTCTATTCGCAGGGCGTGCTGAGGCGGCGGCTCAGCTTCAACCGCATGGTCGAGGTCACGGCGACCAACCCGGCGCGGCTCTTCGGGCTTTATCCGCGCAAGGGTACCATTTCCATCGGCGCCGATGCGGACATCGTGGCGTTCGACCCCAAGGCCAAAAGGACCATCCGCGCGGAAGACATGCACTCAGCGGCCGACTGGGACCCCTTCGAGGGCTGGGAGGTCGAAGGCTGGCCGCGCCTGACACTCTCGCGCGGCGAGGTTGTGGTGGACCGCGGTCGAGTGCTGGGTCAGCCCGGCCGCGGCCGGCTGCTCAAGCGGGACCGCTTCTCCGAGACCGTCGCCCGGCTCTGATGTTGTTCGGCGCGGGTAATCTGTTGTTAAGCATCGCCGTTTGACCCCTCTGAATCGAAGCACATCAACACCTTATAACGCCGATCGGCGCCCTAACTGCGTGCCGAACAACACCCAGGCCACGGTGATGAGATTGTTTCGAGTGAGGAGTTCCGCGCCACCTGTGACGGCGGGTAGGCGTCGATCTCGAACGGATTGGGGGACATGCCTTCGTCCCTGATCTGGTCGCCTTCGACGTGCGGTGTTGTCGGTTGCGCAATAGCGACTCCCAAGACACGAACGGTGAACCTGTCCAGCGCGCCTTCATCGGCTGGATCGACGCGCCCAACTGCAGATGTGTTTGAACGAAGCCGCTACGCGGAGTTAGCGGCGTAGAGTTCATTCATTTCCGAGGCGTCGCGGGTGCCGTTTGTTCTGTGCGTTCGCTTCCCGGTTGCGTCAGTGGCGCTCCGCCCGTCGGGTGGCGGATCCCCAGCAGCCTCCCGATCACCAGTGGTTAGTATCGACCCCTGCGACGGACCGTCGCCGGATCGGTCCGGCGGCGCGCCGTCGCGATCCAGGGAGATCGATAATGACCGGGACCGCGTGCGACACGAACACCGTCACCCCTCTTCGCCAGCGCATGGAGGAGCAGCTCCGCATCGCCAATCTGGCCGCGAGCACGTCCAAGGCCTACATCTGCGAGATCAAGAACCTGGCCAGGTACTACGACGCCTCGCCGGACGAGCTCGACGCCGAGCAGGTGCGCCAGTGGTACCTGGGGCGGATCGACAAGGGGCTCAGTCCGGGCACGACCAACGTCTCCTTCGCCGCGCTGAACTTCCTCTACATCGACACACTCGGCTGGCCTGACCATGTCGCCGGCCTGCGCTCCCGCAAGAAGCCCGGCAAGCTGCCGCGCTACATGTCGGAGCAGGAGGTCGAGCACCTCATCCTTGCGACACCCGACCTCCGCCACCGTGCTGCCATTGTCACCGGCTATGGCGGCGGGCTCCGCATCTCCGAGACCTTGGCCATCAAGGTCGGCGACATCCTGTCGGAGAAGAAGCTGCTGCACATCCCCTCCGGCAAAGGCGGCACCGAGAGAATGGCACCGTTGCCGGACATCGTCATCCACTACTTGCGCGTCTACTACAGGAACATCTGGCCGCGTCCGACGAGCTGGCTCTTCTACGGCGTCTCGCTCGACAGGCCCATCGCAACGGAGACCTTGCAGGCCGCCTTCAGGAGGGCGCGCGACATTGCCGAGCTCGACCGCAGCTACACCTTCCATTGCCTGCGCCATTCGGCGGCGACCCATCTCCTCGAGCGCGGCGGCGATATCGAGGTGATCCGGGACATGCTCGGCCATCGAAGCGCGAACACGACCCGTCACTACGCCCGCGTCACCGGCAAGATGTTCGAGGGCCTCGACCACCCGATCTCAGGCTTCGCAGCGTTGCGCAACTGACGGCGCGTGGAGGCCGAACGCGCGGGCGTGGCGGAGATCTTCCGCCGCGCCGGCGCCGCTTTCCGTGAGCGCCACAAAGGGCGCATCGACGCCGCCCGGCTCAAGGTCATGGGCGCCATCGAGGCGTGCCGCACCGCCGTGCTCGGCGGCCACATGTACGCCTGCGAGGGCTGCGGGCGCGAGCATCCGCTCTTCAACTCCTGCCGCAACCGCCACTGCCCCACCTGCCAGGGTCTCGCCGCCAACCTCTGGAGCGAGGAGCGCGCCGGGGACATCCTGCCGGTGCCCTACTTCCATGTGGTCTTCACCCTGCCCAAGGAGGTTGCCGCCATTGCCTTCTGCAACCGCAGGGTGGTGTTCGACATCCTCTTCCGGGCCGTCGCCGAGACCCTGCGCACCATCGCCGCCGATCCCCGCCACGGCGGCATGCGCATCGGCGGCACCGCGGTCCTCCATACCTGGGATCAGAAGCTCCGCTTCCACCCGCACCTGCACGTGGTCGTGCCCAACGCGGGCTTCGACGTAGACAGTGGCGAGTGGAAGACGGGGAGCACCACCTTCCTCGCCCCCGTCAAGGTCCTCGGCAGCCTGTTCCGCCGCCTCTTCCTCGAGGAGCTCGCCCGCGCCCACGGCCGGGGGGACCTGGAGTTCCACGGCACCCTCGCCCACCTCGCCAATCCCGGCGAGTTCCACGCCACGCTTGCCGCCGCCCGGGCCAGGGACTGGGTGGTCTACGCCAAGCGGCCCTTCCGCGGGCCTGAGCAGGTCTTCCGGTACCTCTCGCACTACACGCACAGGATCGCCATCTCCGACAGCCGCATCGTCTCCTTCGACGGCGAGACGGTCTCCTTCCGCCACCGAAAGCCCAAGGCGCCGGGGCAGAGAAAGCCGCGCTACGGCATCGCCACCGTGAGCGCCGACGAGTTCATCCGCCGCTTCCTGAGGCACGTCCTGCCGGACGGCATGCACCGCATTCGCTACTTCGGCATCCTCGCCAACGGCTGCCGCGCCAGCACGCTGGAGAGAGCACGCCAGGCTCTCGGCGCCCTCGGCTGCGCCGCCCCCGAGGGAAGCGTGGACGGCGCTCGGGCCGAGCCCGACGAAGAGCCCGAGATCGGCACCGCGCCCGTGGCCTGCCCCCACTGCGGCGGCGTCATGCGCCTCGTCCGCGAAATCCGCCGCCGCCATGAGCCCCGCTCGACGCGCGGCCCGCCGGCGCTGCCGCCGACCCACAGGGGGAAACCGTGAGACGCCCGCTCGCTTCGGCCCCGCGCAACGGCGCCAAAGCGCCGACGCACGACCGAACCTGTCTCCGCTTGAGCCGGGCTGACAGCCCTCGGCTCACACCCCGCTCAGTCCTCGCAGCGTGCGCCCGCATGCCTGCCGAAAGACCGGCGCGAGCGTCGATTTTATGCGCAACTCTGCTGCCGGTGGATGCCGCCTGACGCTGACATCAGCGCACTTTCCACATAGCTCAACTTCGCCTCTCGTGGCCCGCGGCTTCGTTCAAAAGGGTTGGGCAGGCTCTCTCTCGAGAGCCTGCCCAACCCTTAACCTTGTCCGGTCCGTGCCCGGTCTGACTGTCGCCGCTACTCGACCAGGTCGCGGTAGGCGTGATAGCTCGCGTGGCCGATCAGCGGCAGGGTGACGATCAGGCCGATATAGACGACCACGAGGCCTGCGATCGAGAAGGCGACGATCAGGCCGGCCCAGAGGACCAGCGGGCGCCAGTTGTGGGCGACCGCGCGCAGGCTGCAGAGGATGGCCACCGTCGCGCCCGACTTCCGGTCGATGATCATGGGGAAGGCGATCGCGCTCATCGAGAAGACGATGGTCGCGAACACGGCGCCGATGCCGATGCCCGTGATCAGGAACCAGATTGTCTTGAACGAGAAGAAGGTCTCGGAGACGAACGCTTCGGCGTGGAACTCGCCGACACCGTAGAAGAGCGCGAAGAGCAGCGTCGCGATGCGGATCCAGAGCAGGAACACCAGCATCAGCACGAAGCCGAGCGCGAACACGCCGCCGGGATCGCGCCGCCAGGCGCCGAACGCCGCTCCCAGCGTCACCTTCTCGCCCGCAGCATGGCGGCGGCTCACCTCGTAGAGCCCGACGGCGAGCAGCGGCCCCATCAGCATGAAGCCCGCCGCCAGCGGCAGCGCGACGTAGACCGCGTCCAGCTCGTAGAGGCCGTAGGTCAGCAGGCACCCCATGGCGGCGAAGAGCGCGCCGTAGCTGAGGCTCACGTGGGGGGACTTCTTCATGTCGCGGTAGCCGGCCGCGAGCCAGGCCCACGGATGGTCGAAGCCGATCCGCTTCTCGGACGGGAGCCCGAATCCCGTCGCCGTCTGATCCGTCGTCATGGCTGATCTTCCTCGCGCTCCTCGCGCGTCTCGTCGTCGAAGAGGATGCGGTGCGCCGCGCCGTCGAGGTCGTCGTACTGGCCCGAGCGCACGGACCACAGAAAGGCGCCGAGGCCGAGGAGGCCGAGAAACACCGCGGCGGGGATAAGATAGAGGAGCATGCTCATGCGGCGCCCTCCCGTCCGAGGCGCAAGGCGTTCAGCACGACCGCGAGCGAAGACGCGGACATCGCGATCGCCGCGACCAGCGGCGACACCAGCCCCGCCATCGCCAGCGGAATGGTGATGACATTGTAGGAAAAGGCGAGCGCGAAGTTCTGAAACACCACCCTCGCCGCGCGCCGGGCAAGCGCGATGGTCTCGGCCACGGGCGCAAGCCTCTCGCCCTGGAACACCAGATCGGCGGCTGCCTGGCTCACGTCCGCGCCGCTCGCCGGCGACATGGAGACGAAGGCCGTTGCCAGCGCCGGCGCGTCGTTGATCCCGTCGCCGACCATGAGGGGGCGATGGCCCTCGCGCGTGAGTCGGGCGAGCGTCGCCGCCTTGTCGTCGGGCTTGCACGACGCCCGCAAGCGATCGAGACCGAGTGTCGCCGCCACCCTCTCGACCGTCGCCGGCCGGTCGCCGGAGAGAAGCGTGACCGGCAGGCCCAGCGCCTGCACCCGCTCGACCACAGAAGCGGCGTCGGGCCGCAGGGTGTCGGAAAACGGGATACGCACCGGCGCGCGGCCCTCGCGCGCGAGCCAGAGCTCGGGCCCCTCGGCCTCGTCGTCCTCCGCCACGCCGCACCAGGCCCGGCTGCCGAGGCGCGCGCGGGTGCCAGCGACCGTGCCCTCTAGTCCGAACCCCGGAGTTTCCGTCACGTCCTGCGCCGGACGCGCGGCGCCGTGAGCACGGGCGAGCGCTTGGGCCAGGGGATGGCGGCTCGCCGCAGCGAGCGATGCCGCGATCTCGAGGTCGGCGGTCTTGATACCGTCGAAGTCGGGCACCGGCGTGCCGCAGGTCAGCGTGCCGGTCTTGTCGAGGACCACCTGGTCGATGCGGGCCAGCCGCTCCAGCGCGGTGCCGGACTTCACGATGACGCCCCGCCGCATCAGGCGCCCGCTGGTCACGGCCTGCACCATGGGCACGGCCAGCCCAAAGGCGCAGGGGCAGGTGACGATGAGCACGGCGATGGCGATGAGCAGCGCGGCCTGCCAGTCGACGCCGCCAATCAGATACCAGCCGAGGAAGCTCGCCACGCTGAGCCCGTGCACGATGGGTGCGTAGAGGCTCGCCAGGCGGTCGGAGAGGGCCTGGTAGCGGGTGCGCTCCGCCTCGGCCGCCTCGGTGAGGCGCACGATCTCCGCCAACAGCGTATCGTTGCCCACCGCCGTCACCGAGAGCCGGAGCGGCCCGGCGAGATTGATCATGCCGGCGTAAGCGGCGGCGCCATGCGCGAGTGTTGCGGGCCCGGCCTCGCCGGTGATGAGGCTGGTGTCGACCGTGCCGGCTACGCCCTCCACCGTGCCGTCCACCCCGATCCGCTCGCCTGCAGCGACCAGGACCTGCATACCGGGGCGGACCTGCTCCGGCGCAACCCGGCGCTCGTGCCCGTCGGCGTCGATCACCGTGACGGCGTGCGCTCTCAGCCCGAGAAGCTGTTCCGCCGCCGAGCGCGCGCGGCCCACCGCGCGGCGGTCGAGATAACGCCCGATGAGCAGGAAGAAGAGCAGCGCGCAGGCGGAATCGAAGTAGACGTGCGTGCCGCCGGACGCGGTCTCGAACAGGCTCATGGCGGCTGCCGCGATCACCGCGAGCGAGATCGGCACCTCCATCGTGAGCTGCCGGTGCGAGATTGCGGCGAGCGCCGCGCGGAAGAAGGGGCGCCCGGCGTAAGCCACTGCCGGCAGCGCGATGAGCGCCGCGATCCAGTGCATCAGATCCCGCGTCGCCGGACCCATGTCCTGAACCGCCCCGGCCCAGACCGCGATGGAGAGCAGCATCACGTTGGCCGTGGCGAAGCCGGCGACGGCGACGGCGCGCAGCAGGGCGCGCTCCTCCTGCCTTGTGCCGCTGTCGAGCGCAGCGGGGTCGTAGGCGACGAGGCGATAGCCGAGCCGCTCCACCGCATCGACGAGGCGCGATGCATCGCTCGCCGCGCCCCGCCAGGTGAGCGCGAGCCGCCTGGTCGAGAGGTTGACCCGTGCGGCAGTCACGCCCGGCTCACGCGTGAGCGCCTGTTCGATCTTCCACACGCACTGGCCACAGTGGATGCCGTCAACGAGGAAGCGCAACGTGTGGCGGCCGTCCCGCGTCTCGATGTAGGGGTCGAAAGCGCCGCTCGCCTCGGCGTCGGAAGCGGCGCTGGGTGCGGCGGCATGGGATTCGGCGAACGCCATCAGCGGACCCATATCCGCTGGCTGGCGAACCACGGCTTGCCGATGCCCTCGGCCCTCAGCCTCACATCCCAGTTGCCGGCGTTGGGCAGTGCGACCGGGACGCCGTAGCGCCCGGCGCCCTCGGCCGCCAGCAGAACTGTGACATCGTCGCCCTCATGCGTGGGCCGCACGAAGGTTGCCGTCACGGCAAGCCCCTCCAGCCCGCGCCCGTCCGCGTCGCTCAGGCGGACCTCCAGGCGTCCGTCACCGTAGACAATCTGGGCTGACCACCCACGCGCCGCCTGCGCCTCCGCCGCGGCGAGGACGTCGTTGTAGGCCAGCCCCTTGCGATAGGCGTCCGTGGTCTCCAGCCCGGTCCAGCTGCCCAGCGAGAATAGGATCAGCGCGACGTTGGCGCCGAAGACCACGCCGAATCCGCCGACGAAGGTCCACGGAATCCAGCGTCCCGACTGCCACCAATTCTTGGCGGGCTCCGCCCGTTCCTGTGCAGTCACGGCTCCGGCCCCCTGAACACCGTGTCGTAGACTGCCGCCTTCGAGCCCTCGTCTACCACCGAAAACGCCAGGTCGGTCGAGCTGCCGTCCAGCGCCATGCGCGGCGCACGAACGAAGACGCGGAAAGTGCCGAGCGAGTCCGGCGCCACCGTCAGAGGCGCCTGGGCCGCGGCCTCCACGCCTTCGACCGGCATGTCGATGAGGGCGCCCGCGATGCCGGAAAGCGAGAGCGTTAGCACGCGACTATCGTGCGACTTGTTGGAGACCTTGAGAGTGTAGCCGTTCCGGATGCTGCCGTCCGAGAGCTGCACGAACAACGGATTGCGGTCGCGCTGCACCGCCACGTCGAGGTCGGCGCGGGTGAAGAGCGTGCCCATCATCAACACCGCGGCACCGACCAGCAAAACCGCGTAGACGACCGTGCGCGGCCGGAAGAGGCGCACCCGCGCGGCCTCGCCTGCGGCCCGCGCCTCCAGGTTGCGCAGGGTATCGTAGCGGATCAGCCCGCGCGGCCGCCCCACCCTGGGCATCACGCCGTTGCACGCATCGATGCAGAGCGCGCAGTTGATGCACTCCATCTGCTGGCCGTCGCGGATGTCGATGCCGGCCGGGCAGACGGCGATGCAGAGCTTGCAATCGACGCAGTCGCCCCGGCCCTCCCACGACTGGCCCGCCTTGTGCTTGCCGCGCGGCTCGCCGCGCGCGGTGTCGTAGCTCACCATCATGGTGTTCTCGTCGAACATGGCCGCCTGGAAGCGGGCGTAGGGGCAGACGTAGGTACAGATCTGCTCGCGCGCGTGGCCGGCGAAGAGGTAGGTCGTCGCCGTCAGGAAGGCCATGGTGGCATAGGCCGAGATCGGCGCCTCGAAGCTGAGAAGCTGCGAGAAGAGCGTGGGCGCGTCGGCGAAATAGAAGACCCAGGCGCCGCCGGTCGCGACGCCGATGGCGATCCAGACGAGGTGCTTCGCCGCCTTGCGGGCGATCTTCGCCGCCCGCCAGGGCGCCTTGTCGAGGCGCATGCGCGCGTTGCGGTCGCCCTCGATCCAGCGCTCGACGTGGATGAAGAGGTCGGTCCACACGGTCTGCGGGCAGGCGTAGCCGCACCACACCCGCCCCAGCAGGCTCGAGACGAGAAAGAGCCCGAGCGCCGCGAGAATGAGCAGGCCGGCCCAGTAGTAGATCTCCTGCGGCCATATCTCGATGGCGAAGAAGTAGAACTTCCGCGCCGGGATATCGACCAGCACCGCCTGGTCCGGCGCGCCAGCGCTACGCTCCCAGCGAACCCACGGCAGGAGGTAGTAGATCGCGAGCGTGACCCCCATGGCGATCCACTTCACGGTGCGGTAGCGCCCGCGCGGGATGCGCGGATAGATCCGCTCTCTCTTCTTGTAGAGCGGACGGTTCTTACGCGCGTTGACGGCCGCAACATCCTCGACGGGGACGGCGCTCATCTGCGCCTGGTTGCTGGAAGCCATGGCGGCTCCGCCGGGCCTCACTCCCCGCCGCCGAGGCCATGCACGAAGACGGCGAGCTGCTTGATCACGGTGTCATCGAGGCGGCCCTCCCAGGCCGGCATCACGCCGCCCCGCGAGTACGAGACCATGCGCACGATGTCCTCCTTCTCGCCGCCGTAGAGCCAGATGTGGTCGTTCAGCCTGGGCCCGCCCATGTCGTAATCGCCACCGCCCTCCTCGCCGTGGCAGAGGGAGCATTCCTCCTCGAAGATAAGCGCACCGCGCGCGGCCGCCTCGGCATCGCCCGAGCGCTCCGTGTAAGCCAGGACGTACTCGGCGACGTCGTCGATCTGCTCCTCGCTCAGCCACTCGTCTACGAGGAAGGCCGGCATGTCGTTGAAGCGGGCGTCGTCATGGTCCGAGCGGATGCCGTAGCGGATGGTCTCTTCGATCGCCTCCAGCTCGCCGCCCCAGAGCCAGTCGTCGTCGTTGAGATTGGGGTATCCGGGCGCGCCGGCGGCGCCGCTGCCGTGGCACTGCGAGCAGTTGACGGCGAAGGCCGAGCGCCCGCCCGCCATCGCGAAGGCCCTGAGTTCCGGAGTCTCTGCGATCTCGCCGACCTCCAGCTCGGCGATGCGGTTGAGGTAGGTCGCCTGCCGGGCGCGGGCCGTCGCTACCTCTTCGTCGAACTGCTGGTGGCGCGACCAGCCGAGCACGCCCTTGGAATAGGTCTCGACCGTGGGCCAGGCGGGGAACAGTACCCACCAGATCAGCGCGAAGACGATGGTCGCGTAGAGGATGTAGAGCCACCAGCGGGGCAGCGGGTTGTTGAGCTCCTTGATCCCGTCCCACTCGTGGCCGGTGGTCTCGATCCCGGTGACCTCGTCCCTCTCGCGCTCGTCCGCCACGGCTCAGCGCTCCTCCGGCGGAGCGCCATCGCGCAGCGGGATCGTGCCGTGATTCTCCAGCCGCTTCTTGTGCCGCGGCCAGAAGACCCAGCCGATGATGGCCAGAAAAACCACCAGCAAGACGACCGACCACCAAGCCTGCAGGGCCTCGATCATTCGTTCGGCTCCGGCTCGGCCGCCGCGTCCAGATACTCGGGCCGGTAGCTGGTGAAGTCCACCAGCGTGCCGAGCATCTGCAGATAGGCGATGATCGCGTCCATCTCGCTCAGGAAGTCGGGGTCGCCGTCGAAGTCGCCCACGACCGCCTTCGGGTAGCGTTCGAGAAGGTCGTCGTGGTCTCCGTCGGGATCGGCCTGGGCGGCGAGGTCGTCGGCCGCAGTCGCGATCATCTCGTCGGTGTAGGGCACGCCGACGTTGCGGTTGGTCTCCAGATGCGCGGCGATGTCGTCGTAGCCGAGCTCCCACTCCGCGAGATAGCCGTAACCCGGCATGACCGATTCCGGCACGACGGCGCGCGGATCCAGAAAATGCGCGACGTGCCAGTCGTTGGAGTACCGCCCGCCGACGCGCGCGAGATCGGGGCCGGTCCGCTTCGATCCCCACTGGAACGGATGGTCGTACATGCTCTCCGCCGCGAGCGAGTAGTGGCCGTAGCGCTCCACCTCGTCGCGGAAGGGCCTGATCATCTGGCTGTGGCAGACGTAGCAGCCCTCGCGCACGTAGATGTTGCGGCCCGCGAGCTCCAGCGGCGAGTAGGGGCGCACCCCCTTCACCTTGGGCACCGTGCTCTCAAGCGTGAACAGCGGCACGATCTCCACGATCCCCCCGATGGCGACCGTGACGAGGATCAGCACGAGCATGAGGAAGGAGTGGCGCTCGATGACCCGATGCAGGCTCATCGCCGCCCCCTCACGCCGGCGCGCCGGCGGCGACAGGGGCGGGACGCGGCGCTTCGAGGGGCTCGCTCGCGCGGATGTCGCCGCGCGTGGTCCGCCAGAGGTTGTAGACCATGACCAGCGCGCCGATCACGAAGAGCAGCCCGCCCAGCGCACGGATCACGTAGAAGGGGTGCATCGCGTCCACGGTCTCGGCGAAGGAGTACTGCAGGAAGCCCAGGCTGTCGTAGGCGCGCCACATCAGCCCCTGCATGATGCCGGAGACCCACATCGCGGAGATGTAGAAGACGATCCCGATGGTGGCGATCCAGAAGTGCACGCTGACGAGCTTCATCGAGTAGAGGCGCGGCCGGTTCCAGAGCGCCGGCACCAGCATGTAGACCGCGCCGAAGGTGATGAAGGCGACCCAGCCGAGCGCGCCGGAATGCACGTGGCCGACGGTCCAGTCGGTATAGTGGCTGAGCGCATTGACCGCCTTGATCGACATGAGCGGCCCCTCGAAGGTGCTCATGCCGTAGAACGCGACGGCCGTGACCATCATGCGCAGCACCGGGTCGGTGCGGAGCTTATGCCAGGCACCGGAGAGCGTCATGATGCCGTTGATCATCCCGCCCCAGGACGGCATCCAGAGCATGACCGAGAAGGTCATGCCCAGCGTCTGCGCCCAGTCCGGCAGCGCCGAGTAGTGCAGGTGGTGCGGTCCCGCCCAGATGTAGAGGAAGATCAGCGACCAGAAGTGGACGATCGAGAGCCGGTACGAATAGACAGGCCGCTCGGCGCGCTTCGGCACGAAGTAGTACATCATGCCGAGGAAGCCTGCAGTCAGGAAGAAGCCCACGGCATTGTGGCCGTACCACCACTGGGTCAGCGCATCCTGCACGCCGGCGAACATCGAGTAGCTCTTGGTGCCGAGGAAGGAGACCGGCCAGCTCAGCCCGTTCACGATATGCAGCATCGCGACGGTCACGATGAAGGCGAGGAAGAACCAGTTCGCGACGTAGATGTGCGGCTCCTTGCGCTTGATCAGCGTGCCCAGGAAGACCGCGAGGTAGACCACCCAGACCAGCGTGAGCCAGGCGTCCGTGTACCACTCGGGCTCGGCGTATTCCTTGCTCTGCGTGTAGCCCAGCAGGTAGCCGCTGGCGGCGAGGCAGATGAAGATCTGGTAGCCGACGAAGACGAACATCGCGAGCGGCCCGCCCCAGAGGCGCGCCCGGCAAGTGCGCTGGACCACGTAGAACGACGTCGCCAGCAGCGCGTTGCCGCCGAAGGCGAAGATCACCGCAGACGTGTGCACCGGGCGCAGGCGCCCGAAGCTCAGCCACGGCAGGTCGAAGTTGAGGACGGGGAAGGCGAGCTCCAGCGCGATATAGAGGCCGACCAGGAAGCCGACCACGCCCCAGAACACCGTGGCGACGGTGCAGCACCGCACCACCGTCTCGTTGTAGCGCTCGCCGGCAATGGCGTCGGTGTCTGCCACGCTACCCCCTGCACGTCCGCCGATCGGAACCTGATAACCGAGCGGTCTCGATCCGACTCCAGTCAATGCTAGCCAAAGCTCGATCCCGTCTCCATCGGGATTTGACCCGCGTGCCGTTAGTACACGACAAGCCTGGGCACGGCGGCATCTCAGTCAGTGCGTAAGTTCTTACCCGATCGAACGTTCGGATGGTTGACCTCGATCAAGAGCGCCGAGCCGCCATGCGATGGCTAGTCGTGACCGGCGACCCCTCCAGCCGCGCCGGTGCATAGCTCCACGGCCCTCGTTGCAAGCCGCTCATCGCCTTGTGGCAATCCGCCCGGACTGAAGACGTGCGCTATCGAGCTTCGTGCTCAACCGCGGGCGGCGGAGCCGGCGCACCGGATGCAGCTTACGGCATAGGGCAGAGCGTCGAGCCGCCGCCTGCCGATGGGCTCACCTCAGACCCGGCATTCGCCGCAAGTCCCGAGCTCGATTCTCTTGATGGCAGCATCGATTTGTTCGATCTCGCGCAGTGCAGACGTTCCAGACCTTAGAGGACCTCATCGCCCTGGGCTTCGACCGCCCGCTACTCCCAGTCGGCGCTGCGGGCGGTCCGCAGATCGCGCCGATAGTGCGCGAGCGATTCGCGCAGTTCCGAGCGCCGGCGCTCCTGTCGCTCGCGAGCGGCCGTCCAATCCGTCACGCGGCCCTTCCTACTTGATTGTCAGCACCGCGCAGTTTGCGTGGCTCGTCAGCTTCGCGGAGACGCTGCCGATGACGAGACCCTCCATGCGGCCGCGGCCGCGGCGCCCCATGACGATGAGATCGGCGCCGACGTTGTTCGCATATCCGATCAGTGCGCTTGCCGGCTCACCTCTCAGCACGACGCACTCGACGTTCAAGTCGCCCGAGTGCAGTCGATCCGCGAGCGGTTGGAACTCGCGCTCTTCCACGGCGTGTTCCTCGACCCGATCGGGACTCTCGACATGCTCCTGGGCGGCGAATTCCGCTACTTCTCTCGGTGCATGGCTGTGGTCCACCACCCTGGCGAGATGGAGCGTCGCACCGTACTTCGCGGCCAGGTCTCCCGCCATCGTCACCGCCTTATCGGCGTGGTCGGAGCCGTCATACGCTGCGAGAATCGTCTTGAACATCGATCACTCTCCGATCTGGGTCATGGGCGATTATCTTAGAGCGGTGCCCCATCTGACTTACTTTATGAAATTCTCGATCCTTCAGGTTTGCGACAGATCAATCTCCGAGAGTGTCGGCACGGCCCTGTCATGGCGGCGCAAGCATTCAGGCGCGCTTTCCACGTAACCCGACGCATGGCGCGGAGAGTCTCAATGGCCTCGCGACGATCCTCGCCGCATTTTATCGGGCTGGCTGTGCGACCAGTCACCTCCCACACCCACTTCGTCTCCGTCGAGCGTGCAGGGCAGTGGAGCGTCCCGCCGGCGCGGCGCTGCACAAGAACCTAGCGTTTGGAGGCGATGCTGTGGGTGCGGTGTAACGCCAGGGTCCGCCCGAGTCACCGGAGCGGCGAGACGCCGATTGTCCGGGGCAGGCATTGACGCATGTCAAAGGGAACCACACGCCTCATTCTACAATCCGCAACAGCGAGAGGATGAAGTCGTTCAACTCTTGGACATGCAGAGAACGTGTTGGGAGGTGACGTGGGGTCGGATCAACCCGGGACTGACGATATCAAGCTGGAGCGAGCGCGGGAGCTTCGGTCCTTTCTCTTCCTGGTGATCGTTCTCCTGCCGGCGATCTCAATCGCGATCGTGGGCGCCCTCGGGCTGGGAATCTGGATCGCCGATTTGCTCGGAGGGCCGCAGGGGCCGGCGGTCTGATGCAGCGCGAGCCCGGCACACAGTCGATTTCGCGACGCGGCTTCCTTGGAGGCGCGCGCCGGGCCCCGAGCGGGGCATCCACACCCACGATATCGGAGAGCTGTCTGGCAGCGCGCGGCGTCTATTGCCGCTCGTGCGCCGATGCCTGCGCTGCGGCCGCCCTTCGCGCGACGCCGACCCTCGGGGGCAGCGCACGAATCCTCGTGGATACAGGACGGTGCACCGGATGCGGCGACTGCGTACGGGCCTGTCCGGCGGACGCCATCGCACTGGGCTAGCGAGGGAAGAAGGCGGGTGTCCACGAACTGCGAAGCCGACGGCCTCACCATCTCCAGCCTTCTGGTGCAGGCGCGCATGGAAGATCACGGGCGGCTGGAGGAGGCGATCTCCTCTCTCCCGGGGACCGAGGTTCACGCCAGCACCGGCGCCGGCAAGATTGTCGTGGTGATCGAGACGCCAAGCGACGCGGAGCTGGTCCGCATCGTCGACCGGATCGGCGCGTTTCCCGGCGTGCTCAGCGTCAATCTCGTCTTTCACCACTCCGATCCGGCACGAGGTGTCGCCGATCCTGGCCGGAGGAGCGAAGGGGATACGCACGATGCTGAAGGCAAAGTTCACCCGGCGTGACGTTCTGAAGGCCAAGGCGGCCAGCGTGGCCGCGGCGGTGGCCGGGATTACCCTCCCCGCCAAGGCCGCCAACCTGGTGACCGAAGCCGACCGCACCGGGCTCAAGTGGTCGAAGGCGCCGTGCCGCTTCTGCGGGACAGGGTGCTCGGTGATGGTCGCGACCAAGGCCGGCCGGGTGGTGGCGACCCATGGCGACGTGCTCTCCCCGGTCAATCGCGGCCTCAACTGCGTCAAGGGCTACTTCCTCTCCAAGATCTTCTACGGAGAGGACCGTCTGACGACGCCTCTGCTGCGCATGAGGGACGGGCAGTTCCACAAGGAGGGCGAGTTCACGCCGGTCACCTGGGACCAGGCGTTCGACGTCATGGCAGAGAAGTGGAAGGCCGTGCTCAAGGCCAAGGGTCCGACGGCGGTGGGCATGTTCGGCTCCGGCCAGTGGACGGTGTGGGAAGGCTACGCCGCCGCCAAGCTGATGAAGGCGGGGTTCCGCTCGAACAACATCGAGCCCAACGCGCGTCACTGTATGGCGTCCGCAGTGGCGGGCTTCATCCGCACCTTCGGCATGGACGAGCCGATGGGCTGCTACGACGACCTCGAGCATGCGGACGCCTTCGTGCTCTGGGGCTCCAACATGGCCGAGATGCACCCGATCCTGTGGACGCGGGTGACCGACCGGCGGCTTTCCGCGCCGCATGTGAAGGTCGCGGTGTTGTCGACCTTCGAGCATCGCTGCTTCGACCTCGCCGATATCCCGATGGTGTTCGAGCCGCAGAGCGACCTGGCGATCCTCAACTACATCGCCAACCGCATCATCCAGAGCGGCGCCGTGAACGAGGACTTCGTCTCGCGGCACACCATGTTCCGGCGCGGCAACACCGATATCGGCTACGGGCTCAGGCCGGACCATCCCCTGGAGCAGGCGGCTGCCAATGCCGGCAAGGCGGGCGGTTCTGAGGACATGTCCTTCGAGGAGTATGCCGCCTTCGTGGCCGACTACACGCTCGAGCGCGCGCATGAGGTTTCGGGCGTGCCGAAGAACCGCCTGGAGGCCCTCTCCGCGCTCTACGCGGACCCGGACGTCAAGGTGACCTCGTTCTGGACCATGGGGGTCAACCAGCACGTGCGCGGGGTCTGGTGCAACAACCTGATCTACAACCTCCACCTGCTGACCGGGAAGATCGCCGAGCCCGGCAACTCGCCCTTCTCGCTCACCGGGCAACCGTCCGCCTGCGGCACGGCGCGGGAGGTCGGCACCTTCGCGCACCGGCTGCCTGCCGACCTGGTCGTGAAGAACCCGGAGCACCGGGCAGTCGCGGAGAAGATCTGGAAGCTCCCCGAGGGCACGATCCCGGGCAAGCCCGGCTTCCACGCCGTGCTGCAGAACCGCAAGCTCCGCGACGGTGAACTCAACGCTTACTGGATTCAGGTGAACAACAACCTGCAAGCCGCGGCCAACATGAATGAGGAGACCCATCCCGGCTACCGCCACCCCGACAACTTCATCGTCGTCTCCGAAGCCTATCCCACGGTGACGGCGGAGGCCGCGGACCTGATCCTGCCGACGGCGATGTGGGTGGAGAAGGAGGGCGGCTACGGCAATGCCGAGCGGCGCATGCAGTTCTGGCACGAGATGGTCCCCGCGCCCGGCGAGTCGCGCTCCGATCTCTGGCAGGTGATGGAGTTTTCCAGGCGCTTCACGGTGGAAGACGTCTGGCCCGAGGAGCTGATCGCCAAGGCGCCGGCGCTGCGCGGCAAGTCGCTCTTCGACGTGCTGTTCCGCAACGGGCAGGTCGACGCCTTTCCCCTGGAGGAGACCAGCGCCGAGTACGCCAACCACGAATCCCAGTACTTCGGCTTCTACGTGCAGAAGGGCCTGTTCGAGGAATACGCCGCTTTCGGCCGCGGCCACGCTCACGACCTCGCCGAGTTCGAAAGCTACCACGCGAGTCGCGGGCTGCGCTGGCCCGTGGTCGACGGCAAGGAGACGCTCTGGCGCTACCGGGAAGGCTACGATCCATACGTCACCCCCGGCGCCGGCGTGGAGTTCTACGGCAAGCCGGACGGCAAGGCGCGCATATTCGCGCTGCCCTGGGAGCCGGCAGCGGAAAGCCCCGACGACGAATACCCCTTCTGGCTCACCACCGGCCGCGTGCTGGAGCACTGGCATTCCGGCTCGATGACGGAACGGGTGCCGGAGCTCTACCGCGCCTTCCCCGACGCCGTCTGCTTCATGCACCCGGACGACGCGAGGGAGCTGGGCCTGAGGCGCGGCTCCGAGGTGCGCGTGATCTCCCGGCGGGGAGAGATCCGCACGCGCGTCGAGACGCGCGGCCGCAACAAGATGCCGCGCGGCCTTGTCTTCGTCCCCTGGTTCGATGCCAGCCAGCTCATCAACAAGGTGACGCTGGACGCGACCGATCCGATCTCCAAGCAGACGGATTTCAAGAAGTGCGCCGTGCGCCTGGAAGCGGCGTAGGGGAGGCGGACAGATGAGAAGACTTCTCGCCTTCGCCGCTATTGCGGTGCTCGCGTCGACCCCCGCTGTCTGGGCGGCCGATCCGATCGCGACCCTGCGCGGCGGCACGCCGTTGACGGCGGAATCCGAGGCCCCGCTCATGACCGGCTTCCACGAGAGCGATCGGCGCGAGGTGCGGAACTATCCCGAGCAGCCCCCGGTCATCCCGCACGACATTGAGGGCTACCGGATCGACCTCCGCTCCAACAGGTGCCTGTCATGCCACGCCCGCGCCCGCACCGGCGAAAGCGGCGCGCCGATGGTCTCGATCACCCACTTCATGGACCGCGACAACCAGTTCCGCGCGGCGATCACGCCACAGCGCTACTTCTGCACCCAGTGCCATGTCGCGCAGCGCGACGTGAAGCTCATGATCGAGAACGAGTTCATCGACATCGATACCCTTCTGCGCGCCGGCGCCCAAGAAACTTCGGACTGACGGGATGTTCAAGCCGCTCCGGGCCTATTGGAGGACCATCCGGCGCCCCAGCAAGTATTTCAGCCTAGGGCTTCTGTCGCTCGGCGGGTTCGTTGCCGGGATCGTCTTCTGGGGCGGATTCAACACCGCGCTGGAGCTTACCAATACCGAGGGCTTCTGCATCTCGTGCCACGAGATGCGCGACAATGTCTACGCCGAGCTTCAGACGACCGTTCATTACGCCAACGCATCCGGCGTGCGCGCGTCATGCCCGGACTGTCACGTTCCCCACGCGTGGACGGACAAGGTCGCCCGCAAGGTCCAGGCGACCAAGGAGCTCTGGGGCACGATCTTCGGAGTCATCGACACGCCCGAGGAATTCGAGGCGCACAGGTTGGCCATGGCCACCCGCGAGTGGTCTCGCCTTAAGGCGAACAACTCCCTGGAATGCCGCAACTGCCACTCGTCGGAGTCCATGGACATCAGCCTCCAGAGCGCGCGGGCCGCCGAGGCGCACGAGACCTTCCTGCTCACGGGCGAGAAGACCTGCGTCGACTGCCACAAGGGAATCGCCCATCGCCTTCCGGACATGGCGGGTGTGGAGGGCTGGCAATAGCCGCAGGAACCGGAAAGCCTTCGGCTATCCGGTGTTGGATTGGCTGGCGTGGTTTTGAAGAAGCGACGAACGGTTACTCAGCAGTCGAGCCTACGAATAGGACGCGTCATGACTAGCGGATGCGACGGCGGGCCACCAGCAGACCTCCCGCTTTGGTCCTTCTGGACGTTGGTGCCGTCGTCTCGCAGGTAGTACCTCAACCAGAACCGGGAGCTGGCGCTGCCGGACCTGATTCAGGAAGGCGACACCGGCCTGATGAGGGCGGTGGGCAAGTTCGACTACCGTAAGGGCTTCAAATTCTGGACCTACGCCAGCTGGTGGATCCGGCAGTCGATCGCGGACACCGCAAGCACGGTCCGAGTTCCGGTTCACATGGTGGAAACTGTCACGAAGCTGAGGCGTGCGTCCTGGCTCTTGCGCCGCGAGCTCCGGCGTGCCCCAACACCGGAGGAGCTCGCCAAACGTACCGGCATGTCGCTCGACACGGTGCACCAGGCACTGAAGGCTGCGGCGGCCGCAAAGCCGAAGAGTCTCGAGACACCGCTCGGAATCGACGGGGACCTGCGTCTGGGCGATCTGATTGAGGATAAAGCAGCGGAGCAGCCTGTGGACGCGGCGATGGGTGCCGACCTGCGCGAGACGATCACCCGCACGCTGGGCAACCTGACAGCGAGGGAGGAACGGGTGCTGCGCATGCGCTTCGGCATCGGCACGAAGCGTGACTACACACTCGAGGAAGTGGGCGAGCAGTTCTCGATGACGCGGGAGCGTATCCGCTAGATCGAAGGCAAGGCTGCGGAGGCTCAAGCATCCCACGCGGGCCCGGGTGCTGCGCGACCTTCTCGACCGGTAGACACCGAGCCCCTCCCAGGCCCGCGAACGGTCGAAGAGTTGTTCCTCACCGCGCGGCCGGAATTGGACTGCGCTGCCGATGTCCCTACAAGAGGGTCGGCGTCGAGAAGGGCGACAAGCGGCGGGTGATCGGCGTCGACCACAGGTTCCGCGCGGTGCTGCTCGACGATCGCCACGGCGGTCGGGTCGCCTGGAAGCCGACCGAAATCGGCGGACGCAGGGGCGGCAGCGAGGTCTACCGGGCCGAGGGTATCGTGCTCCGGGCCGGCGACCGGATCCGCTGGACCCGCAACGACGCCGACCTCGGCCTGGTCAACAGCCGGGCGGCGGAGGTGGTTGCGATCAAAGACGGGCGGGTGGCGTTCCGCCTGGAGGACGGGAAGATGCTGGAACTCGGCAAGGGCGATCCCCAGCTGCGCCATCTCGACCATGCCTGGGCGTTCACCGTCCACGCCTTCCAGGGCCGCACCGTGGACAACGTGATCGCCGCCATGGAGGCGCGGCATGCCCATCTCACCACGCAGAAGAGTTTCTACGTCGAGATCAGCCGCGCGCGCGACCGCGCGGAGCTGTGACCGACGACGCGGCCGAGCTTCGCACGAAGCTCCAGGCCGTCACCGGCGAGCGCATCGCGGCGCTCGAAGCCATCGGCGAGATGAAACGCGCGGCGTCCGGCAAGGCGGCGGAGCCCGTGCCGCGCCGCGAGAAGGGGCCGAAACGCGGCGCCCCGGACGGCGCGGGGAAGGATCGTCAGCGCACGAAGGCGCCTGCCAGGGAGCCGAAACTGCTCTCGCGGCAAAGGAGTTCGGGCCGGGAACTCGACCTGGGGCGGTGATGGACCGGGCCGCCGTGGAGAGAAGCCCGGCTGCGACAGGCTGCACGGAAGGATGCCCGGGTTGCGCCGGGCCATGGCGCCGCGGATGCGAAACCCATCGCGGCGCCGCTTCGCCGCGTTCCGTCCAGGCTCGATCCTCCCTGTCGGCCGCCGCGCCGCCTGAGGATCTGGTAGAAGGTTACTACAAAGATACTTTAGCTCAAAGATAAGAGATGCTGAAGAGATATTCTTCGGCCGTGTGATACAGTTTTTTGTCTCGAAGCGTCGATTATTTCACCAATTCCTTGCCATGGATTACGTTATGAATATGATACACCGCTCGAATAGAGAGGAAACGGGTTCGCTGGGGGCTGGGCGATGGGAACGACGGACGCCGCCGACTTCACCCAATGACCGATGATCGTCCTTCGCCCCCGTGGTTGCACCTTCTGGACCACATCTGGCTGTGCTGGCGCGAGGAGCAGATCCTCAAGGGCCGCGATCCCGACCCGCACATCGAGAAGAAGCTGATTGAGATGGAGCGCTGGCCGCCGAATAATCGGGCAGACTACGCCACCAAGGACGAACTGCGGCGCTCAGAGCACCGCGTGTTGATGACACTGGCAGCGCTCGTGGTCGGCATCATCGTCGGCGTGGCCGTAGCAGCCAATCTGATTGTCTGAATGGAACCGCAAGGGAAAGTGGTGCTGCAGCTGAGGCACCTGATCCCTGTCCTCGTGAGCCCTACTGTGCGGGCTCAAGGTGCCTCAGGGTCCACGTGTGTCGCGCATCGCACGTGGGCCTTAACATCCGTCCCGCAGCGCGACGCATGGAGTGCGAGAGCCCATGTGTAAAAACGGGATGAACTTGGACCCGCGCGCAGTCCTGGCTTCTTCGGCGCGCGGGTCTTCTTTCTCATCAGGAGCACGCGATGAGAGCACTATACGCCATGCTCACAACCATCATGCTGGCGGCTCCAACTGCGGCGCAGGCGGCAGCCGAACCGCCCATCGTGCCGCTCACACCCGAGGCGTTGAGAGGCCCGGACGCGATTTTCGACTGCGGCAATGAGTTCGTGACCGCCGGCACCTCGACGGCGATATGGAGCTTCCGCAAAGCGGACGTAATCAACGTGTCCTACAACGCCACGAGCAGCAGCAGGAATTTCCGAGTGTACACCAAGGGGCTCGGGAATTTCTACGACCTGCCGATCGCCATGCTGTCGACCTTGGTCGATTGTCTGGACTGAGAGACGACGACTTGCCCGATATCATAGGATGGAGAGTCGACAGTGAGGACGCTTCGGAAGTGGTTCGTCGCTGCAGCCTCGGTGCTGCTGGTCTCAAGCGCAGACGACGTGCGCGCGGACCCTGGGCCGATCGGTCAATGGCTGATGACTACGCTCGTCACCCTGTGGGACAGGGGCATGGATTAATTGGAGATGAGAGTAGAGGAGGCGAGAAAGGCATTCATTAGCTCTCGAGCCGAGAGTGGGTGAGCATGGGCAAGCTACGACTGGGACAACAATGAATTCAACGTTGGCATGTGGCTTTTCGGCTACAACATGCCCGCTACCCATATGGCATGTAACGAGGTCCGCAGCGCCTTCCTTCTTGAGTTGGTGGCACACGCGCAGCCGCGTGCTACTCCTTGCTTCACAACCTAAGAATGGACCAATCGGACGGGGGAGAATCAAGTGGCTCAAGAGCACGGATTGCCGAGTCTTCGGCTGCGCGAGGCCGTACGATCGCGTCCGGACGTTGATGCCGATGGTCTCCTCTGCGTCAGCGGCGGCAGGATTTTGGACCGTGGGTCAATCTTCCAAGCCGGTCGAAAGATGGAGCAGCGACGGGCGCCGTCACGCAAGACCAGGGGAGACGCAACGGTTCGACATTCAGACAGCTCAGGAGCACAGCCATGAGATTGAAGAGTATCGCGAGTGCAATCGCGGCGGCCGCAGCGCTGGCAGCGGCAGGGTCGGTGCAGGGCGAGGCAGCGACCCTCGACGACGTGATGGCCAAGGACGAACTCTCTTGTGGCATCAACCACGGCGTTGTGGGCTTCGCCTTCACCGACGACGATGGCAACTGGACCGGCTTCGACGTCGCCTATTGCAGGGCGCTGGCGGCCGCCGTACTGGGGGATGCTGACAAGGTTTCCTACACGAACCTGACTGGGAAGAACCGCTTCCCGGCGCTGGCTTCGGGCGAGGTCGATATTCTGTCGCGGAACACCACCTGGACCTTCTCGCGCGATACCGACCTCGGCTTCACCTTCGTCGGCGTCAATTACTATGACGGTCAGGGATTTCTGGGGCGCAAGGCGCTCGGCATCTCCAGCGCCAGGGAACTCGACGGCGCCTCGATCTGCATCCAGACCGGCACCACCACCGAGCTCAACCTCGCGGATTTCTTCCGCGTCAACCGCATGTCGTACGAGCCGGTGCCGATCGAAACCAATGCCGAGGCTCGGGCTGCCTATGAAGCGGACCGTTGCGATATCTACACGACCGACGCGTCCGGCCTGGCGGCAACCCGGGCGTCGTTCGCCGACCCGGATGCACACATGCTGTTTCCCGAGATCATTTCGAAGGAACCGTTGGCACCTCTGGTGCGCCAGGGTGACGACCAGTGGGCGGATATCGCACGCTGGGTGCTGAACGCTTTGATCACGGCGGAAGAGCTCGGCGTAACCCAGGCTAGTGTCATGGAGATGGCCGAGGGGACGGATCATCCGGAGATCAACCGGATGCTCGGCACCGAAGGTTCGCTCGGCGACATGCTGGGCCTCGATTTCCGGTGGGCCGTTCGGGCGATTGCGGCAGAAGGGAACTATGGCGAGATCTACGACCGATTCATTGGACCGGAAACGGCAATCGGTCTGCCGCGCGGGCTGAATGCGCTTTACCGAGACGGTGGCATCCTCTACTCGCCGCCGTTCCGATGAAACCGAGAGTGCGCGCACATAAGTCTGTCCTTCGCGGCGCCGGCCGGTTATCCGGTCATCATCGATCTCCTCGATCGTGAAGGCGCGCCGCCGGACCGATCCGCCAACAGACCCTCAAAGGGATCGATGCCAAGCCGAACTTCTCACGAGCGCCCGTTGTTGTGTTGTTTGGTGGCCGCCGAGGTGCGGTCTGCGAAGAGGTCGAGCTGGCACTCCTTGATGCGGTTCTCCATGTCTCCGCGGGCGCAGTAGAGCTGCTTGTAGAGGTCCTGTGGCCCGATCCGGCCGGGCACGAGCAAGGCGACGACGAAGCGGGGGTTGGCGTCCCGGCCCGGCATCCACTCGACTTTGGCGACGACCCGGCGCTCACGGCTCCGGCTCTTGAGCGTGGCCCAGGAGAAGTCGGCGACGCGGTAGCCAATTGCGTTGATAGGATCGCCCTCTTCGGGGAGCCGGCTTAGGCGGGCGCGCGTACTATTCGCCATCCCCTCGGTGGGGGCGGCAGCGCCCGGCCGAGGAGGTGCGTTCGCGCAGCCAACACCGTTCGGCCAGCGGACGGAGCGAGGCAATCAGGCCGTCAAGGTATATGGCGAGTGTCGTTCTTCTATGCAGCCTTCGGCATTTCGAGCTTCCATCCCACGACATAGTCCTCGACGGTGTAAGTCTGGATTGTCGGCGCGTCCATAAACCGGCCTGCGCTGGCGGCGTGAATCTCGAAGCATTCCACGAGCGGGGATGGCTCTTGTGCGAGGACGCGCCGCGCCGGGAATTCGGACGCGTGCGTTCGATCCCGCGTGGAAGCGACACGCGAAGCGCTGACAGTGCATCGGGAGAGAGAAGCCCGGCTGCGAAAGGCTGCACGGAAGGTTGCCCGGGTTGCGCCGGGCCATGGCGTCACCGATGCGAAACCCTTAAGCATGCCCTGCGTCCGGGCGCAGCGCGCAGGTGCGTGCGTGCGCAGGGAGAGCGCGGAAGGGGGCGGCGATGCCGGCCGATCGGGAATTCGACGTCGAGGACTGGATCGAGCGCCTGGCGCGATTGCTCCCCCCGCTGGCGGAGGTGCAGGAGCCCTATCTTCGCGAATACCAGGAACGGCATGCGAGCGTGATCGACCTGAGGGACGGCAAACCGCCGCCCTTCCCGCTGGACGATCTTCGCCTGCTCTACGACGAGGTTCGCAACGCCAGGCGCTGGGGCCTGGAAGCGTACTACGCGCCCTTGCGCGCGGCTCTCAATCTCGCGCGTTACGCGCTGCTGGCCCACCCGGTGCTCGAACGGGTGGCCGTAACGGGCCGCTTGATCGGCGACAACCGATTCTCGATGGAGATCCCCGGTTCCGGCGGGGATATCTACGCGGGGACCTTGATTGCGGGGCTGATGGCGCGCGCCGCGGAGCTGCCGGATGACCGCATTCGCAGGCCCTTGCGGGAGCTGAACGCATTCCTTTCGCCTGCGGGAGACGGGGCGGCGGCAGAGGCGCTCGGCAGTCTCTACGAGGCTTGCGACATGTTCCTGTTCCATGGCCTCGCCCTGTCCGAGAGGATCGAGGTAGCGGACGGCATTGTACTGCTGCCGTACAAAGAAGTGCTGCGATTCGCGGATGAGGACCTGGTCGGGGATTTTGCTCCGTCAGGTGCGGGATTCCACGGCTGGCGGGCGGTGGGAGCGGTGGCCCGGCCGTTCCGGTGGCGGCCTGAATTCCGCCGAAGGGGCAGATTGAACGGTTCGCTGGGGCCGCCGCCCCCGCCGTTCTTCCAGGAGGCAGCAGTGTTCCTGGACTTGCTGGCGGTGAGTCACGCAACGCGGGTCGCACCGCTCGCGACATTGTCCAACCGCATCGACGGTTCGGCCGGACGGCTCCTGGGCCGGGAGACCCAAAGCCGGGGCTTCTATCGGAGCTGGTCGGCGGAGGGCGTCAGCGGATTCGACGAGTGCCCGGCGATAGATCCGGCGGCGCTGGCGGTAGCGCAGGAGGCCTTCCGCGGCCGCAAGAGTGCACATTACCAGAGGATGGCGCCGATCGTCACGCGCCTGTCGGAGGCGCTTTCCCGGAGCGGGCGGTTCGCGGTCGCTGACAGGTTGCTGGATGTGGCGATGTCGCTGGAGCGGATGTATGTGCTGGATGAGAACAACATCGGACGCAAGTTGCGCAACCGCGCGGCGCGCTTTCTGGGAACGGATGCGGTGAGCGAGAACAGAATCCGTGACGACGTGCGGGAGCTCCATGGCGTGCGATCGGACATCATTCACAACCGGTTGCACAAGCTGACCCCGGATAGAGTTCATTCGGCGTTCGTCAACGGCTTCGACATTGCGCGGCAGTCGCTGTTCAAGCTGCTGCGCGAGGGTCCGCCAGGTGAATGGGGTGCGGCGGCGGACGCCGGGAACCCGAGCGCAAGGCGCGCCGAACCCGGTGCCGCTGCCCGGTCGCAAAGAGAGACCGGTGGAAGGGAGGACGCCCGTTGAAGTTCGATATGGCCGCCACCTTCGTCGAATTGGGCGACGCGACATCGCGCAACCTGGCGTATTCGCAAGGGGAAGGCGTCGGGGTGAGCTACGGCGAAGAGACCATCACGGAGACCAATCTTCTGGAAATCAGGCGGCGGCATCCGGAGCACGTCCATCTTCACACCTTCTCCAAGCACGCCGAGTCCCGGAACGGCGCCGACTGGGAATGGCACATCGTCGGGCGAAGGCGGACCCTCAAGATGCGGGTGCAGGCGAAGCGGGTTCAGCGCGACGAGGTCTTGAAAATCAAGCACGAAGTGAAGTCTTCCGGCGAGCAGCAGCGCCAGCTGCTGAGAGCCGGCGCGCTCGCGGCCGGAATGAAACCCGTCTACTGCATCTACTGTACGGAGGGTCAGCGGGAGTTCTGGAAGCAGGACAAGGCGTTGCCAGGCTTCAGAAGTCTCGAGACCGGGTGCTTGCTGGCCGGTGCTGAGGATGTGCCCCAGGATACGAAAAGGCTCATCGAGATCGAGGAGAAGTGCAAGCCCTGGCACCATCTGTTCTTGCCGGGCATTCTGACGCTTGGAGAATTCGAGTACTTCGAAGTGGATGCGGGTGATCTCATCGAGTTTGTGGGAATCAGGCAACCGCGATCGTATGCGGTCGTGATCGAGGGGTTGGAAGAGCCGGCGGACGGTTCGGGATGGAAGGCGCCCACGGTCGATGATCTGAACGGAGACACGGGCCGGCAGTTCGATCGGATCGGCGTCGGAGAGACGACCGAGGAAGACCGGGCGCGGGTGGAGCCGGATACGGAAAACGGAAGGGAGATGGCGCGTCGGGACGCGGAACGGCTTCGGGCACTGCGCCTGTCGCGGATGCTGGTGATGGATGTGCGAGGCGACCCGGAGTCCGACGAGCGGGATTGATGGGGAAGGCGCTGAAGGCGTGTGGATGCTCGCCGTTCCGTTCAATCGAAGGCCGTATTGTCGATAGACGGTGGCCATTTGGGCCGGCCGTACGCGTATCCCGATCTCGTCGGGACAGCGAACTTATCGACAGCCGGAAGTGTAGAGATCAGTCTCGCGACTCTCTTATGTACTCGGCCAGGTCAATGCCGGGCAGCGCGGTGCCCGGAAAGCGGACGCCAGGGCCGGATACGATGTCCACGACGTCGAGCGTGAGGGCGGCAGTCTCGGCGCGAATGGAAGAGTTGTCGTCGATGGTCAGACTGTTTTCCAGGAGCTCGGGTCCGACGGCGGACTTTCTGAAGTAGCGGAGCGAGGAGGTTCCGTCTGCCGCGAATCCCTGCCATGCCCCATGACACAGGGCATTGCGCCAGACCCGGAGGGCCTTCAGGCGGGCGACGACTGGCTCGGCGATGTCGTCGGACACGCGGTCGTCGTCCTTGAATGCCTTCTCGAGTCTTGCGGTGAGCGCGTGAAGGGTGTCGGTCAACGTCTCCTTGAGGGCTTTCTCCCATTGGGGATATGCCGCCTCCGCCTCTTCCATGTCAGCGAATTCGCGGCTCCCGGTAAGGCCGAAGAAGGCCCGCGCCAGCATGTCTTCGAGGTGGCCGAAGGCGGCGACCGTTCTTCCGAGCTCTTCCCAGAACGCGGGAGAACCGGCGTTCGTGGGCCACTCTTCCGGCAAGCGCTCACGGTCTACGAGAGGGGGCATGGCCTGGATTCCGTCGGGAGGTTCGGTAAGCGGGCGGGAGTTCGGCTTGGACGCGGCGGCGAACCGGGTTCCGGTCGGCAGGCTCAGTCGGTGTCGGCCGCGCGGAGGTCGGCCTGCGACGCACGCGCCTCGTTCACCAGCTTGTCGAGCTCCTCGGCCTGTCCGTTGTCGACCATTTCGTCGCGCATCCTGGTGGCGAGCATGTAGGTGTAGCGGAATGTTCGCTCGATCAGGGGCGCGAGGTCGGCGGGAATCGAGACGGAATCGCCGGCGGTCGGGTTCCCTCGGGACTGCGTCACCTTGGTAGCGACCGCGTGTGTTCCGTCCCCCGGGACCCGAGCGGTTACGGCGTGGACGGGATTTCGTTCGGTCACGCGGTGACGGAAGGGCATGATGTCACCGGCTGAGAGTTCGCCCCGAGTCTTTTCCGAGGGACAGGCCCATCCTCCGAACCGGACGCGCCTGCCCTTCCGGCGTCCCTGCATCGGCCCCTTACTGCCGCTTCGCACCGAATGCGCCGACGATGCCGGAGCGCTCGAAAACGCCGGCCGCCTCGGCGTGGCCGGGGCCGTAGAAGGTTAAGGGTTGGGCAGGCTCTCTCTCGAGAGCCTGCCCAACCCTTTTGAACGAAGCCGCGGGCCACGAGAGGCGAAGTTGAGCTATGTGGAAAGTGCGCTGATGTCAGCGTCAGGCGGCATCCACCGGCAGCAGAGTTGCGCATAAAATCGACGCTCGCGCCGGTCTTTCGGCAGGCATGCGGGCGCACGCTGCGAGGACTGAGCGGGGTGTGAGCCGAGGGCTGTCAGCCCGGCTCAAGCGGAGACAGGTTCGGTCGTGCGTCGGCGCTTTGGCGCCGTTGCGCGGGGCCGAAGCGAGCGGGCGTCTCACGGTTTCCCCCTGTGGGTCGGCGGCAGCGCCGGCGGGCCGCGCGTCGAGCGGGGCTCATGGCGGCGGCGGATTTCGCGGACGAGGCGCATGACGCCGCCGCAGTGGGGGCAGGCCACGGGCGCGGTGCCGATCTCGGGCTCTTCGTCGGGCTCGGCCCGAGCGCCGTCCACGCTTCCCTCGGGGGCGGCGCAGCCGAGGGCGCCGAGAGCCTGGCGTGCTCTCTCCAGCGTGCTGGCGCGGCAGCCGTTGGCGAGGATGCCGAAGTAGCGAATGCGGTGCATGCCGTCCGGCAGGACGTGCCTCAGGAAGCGGCGGATGAACTCGTCGGCGCTCACGGTGGCGATGCCGTAGCGCGGCTTTCTCTGCCCCGGCGCCTTGGGCTTTCGGTGGCGGAAGGAGACCGTCTCGCCGTCGAAGGAGACGATGCGGCTGTCGGAGATGGCGATCCTGTGCGTGTAGTGCGAGAGGTACCGGAAGACCTGCTCAGGCCCGCGGAAGGGCCGCTTGGCGTAGACCACCCAGTCCCTGGCCCGGGCGGCGGCAAGCGTGGCGTGGAACTCGCCGGGATTGGCGAGGTGGGCGAGGGTGCCGTGGAACTCCAGGTCCCCCCGGCCGTGGGCGCGGGCGAGCTCCTCGAGGAAGAGGCGGCGGAACAGGCTGCCGAGGACCTTGACGGGGGCGAGGAAGGTGGTGCTCCCCGTCTTCCACTCGCCACTGTCTACGTCGAAGCCCGCGTTGGGCACGACCACGTGCAGGTGCGGGTGGAAGCGGAGCTTCTGATCCCAGGTATGGAGGACCGCGGTGCCGCCGATGCGCATGCCGCCGTGGCGGGGATCGGCGGCGATGGTGCGCAGGGTCTCGGCGACGGCCCGGAAGAGGATGTCGAACACCACCCTGCGGTTGCAGAAGGCAATGGCGGCAACCTCCTTGGGCAGGGTGAAGACCACATGGAAGTAGGGCACCGGCAGGATGTCCCCGGCGCGCTCCTCGCTCCAGAGGTTGGCGGCGAGACCCTGGCAGGTGGGGCAGTGGCGGTTGCGGCAGGAGTTCTTATGAGCTCTCTCCGCAAGGCCCGGCTTCATCTACGTCAATGGCATTCGCAATCTCTCCACTCGAATCCGCGGCCGATGTCCAGGCAGAACGTCGTTTCCACGCAGCGATCCGCCACGCTGCTCAGCTCTTATCCGGTTCGGAACTCCGGCGCTTGCCGGCTCCGTGACCCCAATACCGCATCCAAGCGGTGGTGACGTTCCGGGAGGCGGGACCCATCTGTAGAACGGTGCCAAGCGGCGACCCAACTCTTGCCCGGTCACACGCCTTGCCCGGCATCCTCCGCGGCCGCGTCCGACCACGTCGGAACCTCCTGTATTTTCCCGTTCGTTCGGCCGGTGCCCTCAGGAGACGATGGCGCCCTCAGGCACCAGTCCTTGGGTGGCATAGCGCCACAGCGCGATCAGCAGCTTGCGCGCGACCCCCACGATCGCCCGCTTCCTCGCTCGCCGGTCCCTCCCGCCACCGGCATCCCTGGCGACGTAGGCGTGGAACCACTTCGTGATCGCGCTTTCCGGTTGCAGCTTCAGCCAGCGCCAAGCCATCTGGATCATGTGCTTCCTGACATGCGAGGGGCCGGCCTTGCTGATGCCAAGATCGTGGTCGACATCTCCGCTCGCCCACGGCACCGACGTCAACCCGGCCCAGCTGCCCAACTCCCGGCGATTGCGGAAGTCCCGATAGAACACCTCGCCAGCCAGCAGTGTGGCGTCATTGAGGCCGATGCCATGGATGCGCGTAAGCGCCGCGATCATCGCCGTCCCGTCACGATTGGTCGCGTCCTGGGCTTTCCGGCCAGCCTTCAGCAGGGCCCTCTTCTCGGCCTCGATCATCTCGATATGCTCCTCAACCAGGCGAAGCATCCCCACCGCCCTCTCAATCTCTGCCCGCGCACGCGGCGGCAACGGCGCCCCATAGCCCGTCCGCGCGGTCGCGAGGCGTTCGAGGAAGTCCGGCTTGCGCGGCGCCAGATCGAAGATGCCGTGCAACTGCAAGAGCCCTTTGATCCGGTTGTTGACGCGGGTACGCTCGCTGATCAGCGTGTCCCTCTCGCGCAGCAGGCGCTTGGCATCCTCCTGGTCCACATCGGGCACGCGCACCCAGGACATGGCCTCCGAATCGCCTTGGTCCCATGCCTTCAGAGCCCGAACCATCCTCCTCGCGTCGATACGGTCGGTCTTTTTCTTCTTGGCGCGCCGGTTCACCCGCAGGCTCGCCGGATCGTTCATGAAGATATCGATCTCCGCGTCACGGCGCTCGATATCGCGGGCAAGCCAGAACCCCTCGTAGCCCGCCTCGTAGGTCAGCATCACCCGAGGACGGGCGCCGAGCTCCCTCGCCACCCGTTCCCGCACCGACCCGACGAGATCCAACAGTCCCGCCGTGTCGGCAGCAGCCAGTGTGTGGATGCTGATGCTGCCACCCGAGGCATCCGGGCAATGCACGCCAACGATCCACGATTTGAGGCTGATCTCCACCGCGACATAAATCGTGCTACTACTTGCGCCTGTCAGCGCGGTCGTGTCTGGACCATCCGACATCCGTCCACTCCGTTGTTGACGATTCCGCTCGGAGAGAAGGTGCTGGCCTTCTCTCCGAGCTTGTCTAACCGCCAGAATCGATTCGGTGCCACCGTGCTCATGGTATCTGAAGAGCGGATGCTCGCGCCCGCAGCCCTCGCAGGCGTACATGTGGCCGCCGAGCACGGCGGTGCGGCACGCCTCGATGGCGCCCATGACCTTGAGCCGGGCGGCGTCGATGCGCCCTTTGTGGCGCTCACGGAAAGCGGCGCCGGCGCGGCGGAAGATCTCCGCCACGCCCGCGCGTTCGGCCTCCACGCGCCGTCAGTTGCGCAACGCTGCGAAGCCTGAGATCGGGTGGTCGAGGCCCTCGAACATCTTGCCGGTGACGCGGGCGTAGTGACGGGTCGTGTTCGCGCTTCGATGGCCGAGCATGTCCCGGATCACCTCGATATCGCCGCCGCGCTCGAGGAGATGGGTCGCCGCCGAATGGCGCAGGCAATGGAAGGTGTAGCTGCGGTCGAGCTCGGCAATGTCGCGCGCCCTCCTGAAGGCGGCCTGCAAGGTCTCCGTTGCGATGGGCCTGTCGAGCGAGACGCCGTAGAAGAGCCAGCTCGTCGGACGCGGCCAGATGTTCCTGTAGTAGACGCGCAAGTAGTGGATGACGATGTCCGGCAACGGTGCCATTCTCTCGGTGCCGCCTTTGCCGGAGGGGATGTGCAGCAGCTTCTTCTCCGACAGGATGTCGCCGACCTTGATGGCCAAGGTCTCGGAGATGCGGAGCCCGCCGCCATAGCCGGTGACAATGGCAGCACGGTGGCGGAGGTCGGGTGTCGCAAGGATGAGGTGCTCGACCTCCTGCTCCGACATGTAGCGCGGCAGCTTGCCGGGCTTCTTGCGGGAGCGCAGGCCGGCGACATGGTCAGGCCAGCCGAGTGTGTCGATGTAGAGGAAGTTCAGCGCGGCGAAGGAGACGTTGGTCGTGCCCGGACTGAGCCCCTTGTCGATCCGCCCCAGGTACCACTGGCGCACCTGCTCGGCGTCGAGCTCGTCCGGCGAGGCGTCGTAGTACCTGGCCAGGTTCTTGATCTCGCAGATGTAGGCCTTGGACGTGCTCGCGGCCAGATTGGCGATGCGGAGCTGCTCCTCCATGCGCTGGCGAAGAGGGGTGACGGTGTTCGTGTCGCACGCGGTCCCGGTCATTATCGATCTCCCTGGATCGCGACGGCGCGCCGCCGGACCGATCCGGCGACGGTCCGTCGCAGGGGTCGATACTAACCACTGGTGATCGGGAGGCTGCTGGGGATCCGCCACCCGACGGGCGGAGCGCCACTGACGCAACCGGGAAGCGAACGCACAGAACAAACGGCACCCGCGACGCCTCGGAAATGAATGAACTCTACGCCGCTAACTCCGCGTAGCGGCTTCGTTCAATGCGCCGTGGATGCGGTCGCCGGTGCGGCCGGTCTCGAACGTCCCGCCCGGGACGAGCGGCACGTCGGGGAACAGGATCGTCGCGGTCGTGTGCGGCCGATTCCGGTCGACATCCGTGATTGCGCTGAAGGCGACATCAAGCCCGCCGCCGGCGTCCATGTCGTAGTTCAGGGCCGCAGTCCCTATCAGCCGGTTGCCGCGGGCCTCGCCGGCAACCGGCGTGCCGGCCATGAGGCCGAGCCACGTCGCGCTGCCGGTGAGCGGCATGTCCGTCGCATTGCCTACGACTATCGCGGAGCGGATGTCGAGGTCGGCTTCCTCGGTGCGCGCGATGTTCGTCTGGAGCAGGAACGCGCCGTGATCCATCCAAGCGCCGAGCGCCGTCGCGTCGGCGCCATCGTGGCGAGATTCGTCCCATGTCAGGGTGACGCCGTGCCTGGTGCCGAGGGCTTCGGAGGCGTCGGCCATGATCTCGAGATCGGTGAGGCTGACCGTATGGGATGCGCCGGACAGGGAATCGGTCAGCGTGCAGCTGTCTCCGCTGCAATCCGTCCAGATCCGGGATGGCGGAATGTCGGGGTTGTCGGTTTCCACAAAGTGCGTGGACATAATCAGTGAGTCGCTTCGCTCGACGATGCCCGTTGCCCGCAGGGCCTGTTCCGCCGCCGACTCGACCGGCGCCGACAGCCCGGCCCGGTCTCCGAGCTCCCGGACGGTGATCCGGTCGTTGTCGGCGCAGGCCGCCAGGCTCATCGAGATGGCCAGAATGAACAACGTCGCAAGAGGCTTTCGCATGTCCACTTCCCCGAGAAACCGCCCGGTCGCGGGCGCGGCGGCGGATCCGCCCCGACAACAGGGACGACGCGGAACCAGGAGGCGCCCGGCCAAACGATAACGCGGGGTAGGGCCGGTTCCAACATCGTCATCCCGCGGGCAGGCAGGCAGCGCCCGGCCAGCGGGGTCCAGGCGTCGCGGTCGAGTCCGAGCTCCCGGTCGAGGCGGTCGCAGACGACAAGTCCGTCGGCATGGTTCAGCGCGGGCGCCCCTCTCGCTCTGTCCCGCGCCGCTCCTCCGACAAGTGCTGACCCCCATCGTCGCGCAGACAGCCGGTGGCATCGGGGGCGTCTACAAACAGGCGGTGTCGATGGCAGTTTCGCGCACGCGCTCCGCGAGGGTTGCGGCTTCGCGGCGGGAGTCGAAACGCCGCCAGGAGATTTCGCCGAGCGCAATCCGGTCCCGGAGCGTCTGCCGGGGCGCATCGAGCCAGAAACCGGCGAAGGAGGCGCCGGCCCCGGTCGCGACCGCCTCGATCTCCCTACGCTCCTCGGGGCGGGCGTGCACCGCATCGACGACGTCGGTGGCGCTGGCGGCGAGCGCCGAACGGGCGCCGTCGCGAAGCGCGGCGTAGGTCCGCCGGCTCGCCGAAGGGGAGTACGCGCTGTCGGGCAGGCGGGATTCCGAGTCGACGCCGAACAGCCGCTTGCGCACGACGTCGCTCTGGAACCGGAGCGTGCCCGGCACGGCGTCCAGTTGCGGCGCAAGCAGCCTGGCGACAGTCGACTTGCCGGTGACCGACAGGCCGCCGATGGCGATCAGACATGGCGGCCGCGGTTCGAGGCAAGCCCTTGCGAGGTCGAGATAGTCGCACGCTTCGTCGCGCTGCCTATCGGCCTTGCGAACCGGCCGGGACGAGCTCGCGCGCGCGGCGGCAATCACGTGGGCGCGAATGGCCGCACGGCAGGAGAGAAAGAGCGGCAACGCCCCGAGCCCGTCGAGGTCGTCGCGCCACCACAGATACCTGTTGAGCTGTTGAGCACCCGGTCGGCTTCCTACCGCAGCCCGCGATGCCGGAGATCCATGAGCAGGAAGGCCAGTCGTAGAAGACGTCGATACAGGCGAAGCTCTCGCTGAATTTGATCGCATCGAACAGGGTCGGCCTGCCGTCGACCAGGTCGGCCGTGAGCTCGCAGCGGCGCGCGAGTTCGTCGAAGACGTTGCTCTCGTCGAACCGCACCATGCAGACGACCCAGTCGAGGACATCGCCCGGCCCGTCCCAGCCGATCCGTCCGTCGGGCCGGCGCACGACCGCCCGCGCGCGCTGGTGGATCGAGGGCGCCGTGCGGCGGTTGATGCGGACTTCCGCCTCGCAGGCGGCGCGGCGCCGGGCCACGGTGGAGTAGTCCATGTAGTCGAAGCGAACCGCGCGCTTGAGCTTGATCGCGCTCGCTCCCGAAAGGAACACGATCGCCCGGTGGGTCTCGATCCGGCGCACCGCCTCGCCGGTGCCGTGGGCTACCGCCGTCGACAGGAAGTCCACGACCTCGGCCTAGTCCTCGACGATCATGGCGCGCGGGCGAACCGGCATTGCCGCATCCGGCTGCGACGAAGGCCGCTCTCGGCCGCCGTGCGCCGCGGCATGTGGTTCAGTCCCGCCGGTGGCGCAGGTAGACGAGCCAGTAGACGAGTGCCACCAGCAGAGTGCCGCCGACGATGTTGCCGAGGGTGACGACGGCGATGTTCTGCGCCATCGCCGCCAGGTCGGCGGCAGCGGGCGCCGCGCCGCCCGCGAACAGGCCGACCGGGATCAGGTACATGTTGGCGATGGAGTGCTCGAAGCCAAGCACCACGAAGGCCGAGACTGGAAAGACGATCGCCAGCATCTTGCCGGTGACGGTGTGGGCGGCGAAGCACGGCCAGACGGCGAGGCAGACCAGCACGTTGCACAGGATGCCGCGGAAGAAGGCCTCCGAGGCGCCCGGCGCGATCCTGGCCTGCGCGATGGCGGCGGCGGTCTCGTGGAGGCTCCCGCCGGTATCCAGGATGCCCGACAGGAGGACGGCGGCCGCGCTCCCGAGCGCGCCGACGACGTTGCCGGCATAGACGAGCAGCCAGTTCCACAGCAGCTGGCCCGTCGTCACCCGCCGGTCGGCCCAGGCCATCGCGATCAGGTTGTTGCCGTTGAAGAGCTCGGCGCCGCCGATCACCACCAGGACCAATTCGAGGGAAAACACGACGCCTCCGAGAAGGCGGGTCGGGCCGAAGCCGAGCTCGGAGCCGGTGACGACGACGGTGTAGCTCGTCCCGCCGAACGCGATGAAGGCGCCGGCCAGCACGGCGAGAGCCAGGGTCTGCAGGAGCGGCAGGTTGGCCTTGGCGACGCCGGAGGACTCGACGCGCCGCGCGATCTCCGCCGGCGCGTAGGCGTCGAAGTCGAAGGGATGGGGGGATCGGTCTTCGCTTATCCCGGATCCCTGGACGCCCAATCGTCGGAGCGGCGGATAACGCGACCGTTCCGGAGTGGCGGCGTCCACTCGATCGACTCCGTCCCCGCGCCCCGGCTTCGGCGGGCCACGGGAGTCGCGCTGCCTGATGCGGGGATGCGGCCGGTCATCCGTCATCCGGCCCGGGCATGCGGTAGCCGAAGCCGCGCTCGCTGAGGATGTACCTGGGGTTCCGGGCGTCGTCGCCGAGCTTGCTGCGGAGCTTGCGGATGGCGTTCCGTATGGTCTCCCGGTTGGCGCCGCCCCGGTCTCCCCACACCCGGCGCCGCAGCGTCTCGTAGGTCGTCGCCCCGCCGGCGTCGAGCGAGAGCGTGTGCAGGATCCTGTACTCGATCGCGGTGAGCCGCACCGCCAGGCCCGCGACGGTGACGCGCCGCGTCGCGCGGTCGATGGCGAGGTCGCCGAGCACGAAGGGCCCGGGCGCAGCATGGCGGTTGAGCGCCACGCCCACCCGCGCCACCAGCTCGGCCGGCGAGAAGGGCTTGACGATGTAGTCGGCGGCGCCCGCCTCCAGCGCCCGCGCGATGGTCTCGCCCCTTCCGTAGGCCGAGACGAAGATCACCGGCAGGTCGGCGAGCGCCGGGAGGGTCCGCATCAGCTCGATGCCGTCGGCCCCGGGCAGCACCAGGTCGAGCACCGCGAGCGCGGGCCGCCGGGTCTCGACCAGGCGTGCCACTTCGCCCGGCCCGGCGGCGATCGCGGGTTCGTAGCCCGCCGCCGCCAGCGCGTCGCGCATCCCGCGCAGCGCGTGCGGGTCGTCGTCCACCACCAGGATGGCGGTCCCGCCCCGCCGGTCCGGGAAGACGGACGCGGGGACGGCAGCGGCGGGAGCGTCCTCCGCGGCGGGCAGGGTGAAGGTGACCGTGGTGCCGCGGCCCGTCCCGGCGCTCTCGGCCCGGATGCGCCCGCCATGCGCCTCCACCAGGCCTCGGCAGATGACCAGTCCGAGGCCGGATCCGCCGCCCACGCCCCCGTCGATGCCGGCGTGGCGGCGGAAGAGGTGTACCAGCCGCTCCGGCGCAACTCCCTCGCCGTCGTCGGCGACCGAGACCGCTACGTGCGCGCCGTCGCGCTCCGCCGCCACCCGGATGGGAGCGGCCTCCGGGGAATGCCGCGCGGCATTGGCCAGCAGGTTGTCCAGCACCTGCACGATGCGGCGCGGGTCCGCCATCACGCGCGGCAGGTCCGGGGGCAGGTCGACGACGACGACGTGCCTGCCGCCGGCGCCCGCGAACGCGGTCCTCGCCCGCTCGACCAGCCCGGCCAGATCCTGCGCCTCCGGATCGACCAGCATCACCCCGGCGCCGATGCGCCCGGCATCGAGCAGGTCGCCGATCAGTCCGTTCATGCGGTCGGCCTGCTCGCCGACGATGCGCAGGAACTGGCGCAACTCCGAGCGGTCGGGTTCGCGCGCGCCCTCCAGCGCCGCCGCGGCCGAGCCCTTGATCGCCGCCAGCGGCGCGCGCAGCTCGTGGCTCACCGTGGAGAGGAACTCGGCGCGAGATCGCGCCAGGGCCTCGAACGGTTCGAGGTCCTGCAAGATCACCACCAGCCGCTCCACCGCGCCGTCCTCGGCGCGGATCGGGGTGGCGTCGAGCAGGGTGCGCACGCTCGCCCCGCCCGGCACCGAGAGCTCCACCTCCTCGGCGCGCACCGTTTCGCCGCGCCCGAGATCGTCGAGGGTGACCGCGCGGCCGTCGCCGCGCCGGCAGGTCATCGCGCCGGCCAGCCGCTCGACCGGGAGCTCGGGCGAGACCAGCCCCGCCGTAATGCGCCTTGCCTCTCGGTTGAGCGAGGCGAGCGCGCCGGTGGCGGCGTCGAGCACCACCACGCCGACCGGGCAGGTCTCGACCAGCGCCTCGAGGTCGGCGCGGGCGCGCCGCTCCTCGCGATGGGCCCGCGCGTTGGCGACCGCGGCGGCGGCCTGGGCGGAGAGCAGCACCAGCACCTCCTCGTCGGAATCGGTGAACCCGCCCTCCTTGGTGCCGAGGAAGAAGCTGCCGACATGGACGCCCCGGTGGCGCATCGGCGTGCCCTGGAAGGCGCCGCAGTCGATCGGGCAGGGCGAGGGGATCAGCGCATTCACGAACTCCGCCAGGTCGGCCAGCCGGAGCGGCGCGGCGAGGCCGGCGAGATGGGCGAAGAGATCCGGCCCGTCGGGCCAGCCCTCCAGCGCCCGGTGCTCGTCCTCCGTCAGGCCGGAGGTGACGAAATCGCCGGGGCGCCCCAACTCGTCGACGGTGGCGATGGCGCCGCAGCCCGCACCGGTGAGCGCGCGGGCGGCGTCGACCACCTCGGTGAGCACGGTGTCGAGGTCGAGGCTCGCGCCGATGCGCAGCACCGCTGCGCTGAGCGCGGACGGATGCCCGCCGTCATCCTCCTGCCGTGCCGTTTCGTCGTGTTCCGTCAAGGCACCGTCCTCCCCGGTAACGGCCGCATCGCCTGTGGATGCAGACCGAATGTCACTCTCAGGATACTTTATGACACAATATGGATATTATAAAGAGGTATTTGTCGAAAGTCTATCGGCTCATACAGCTTTATTTCATCGTATTACGCAACGTCTTCCCATGCAGTCTTGCTATTGATTACATTATGCATATGATACGAGATCGGGTTCAGGTGGAAACGGGTTCACGGGGAATTGGGCGATGCGAACGAGTCGGTCTGGATTGCCGGGCGGCAAGGCGTGTGCGGAAAATGAGTCGAACCGTGGCCCCGCTAGAGTCCCTGCGCCCAAGCGCCAACCTGCGCTTTCAGCCCCGAGGGCGCCTCGCCGGGCTGCGGCGGCGCTGCTCGCCCAAGGCGTGCTCCCCGCGGGGCGCGGCCTGTCTGAGTCGCTCACGCCGCCTTACGGGGCGGACCCGGGCGGCTTTGGATGCTGCCGGGCGCGTCCGGGCCAGCGGCGAACGAGGACGCGCAGCTGTCGAGCTGGCTCGATGGGGAACTGGGCTTCGCAATCGCGATGTTCGGTGGCGACTTCACGGGCACGTCCCATGTCGGGTTCGGACTGCCGGACAAGGTGCGGGAGTACCGCATGCGCTGGCGGCTGAGGTCGGCGCGGCAGGGCGACGCCGGGGGCTTCGAGGTCCATCTCGACGGCGCCCGGCGCGAGGCCGCGAACAATTCCGGGGTAGGCGCGCCCGAGCACTGCATCGGCGTCGGCCTCATCGCCCGGTGGTAAGGGGAAAGCGTGGGCGCGGGGCGAGGTCGGGGACAGACGGCCTCACCCGCCTCGCGCCGCGTCGGCGACACCCGTCCAACAGCCTTCGACGATGCTCCATGCACGGCGGGCGACTGTTCCGGCCCTCGACACACTCCTAAGGCAACATTTTCCTGAGAGCCTCGACGGACAGGATCCATCCGACGGATGTTGGCGGAGCGGATACGGTAAGCCGGCAAGCCCGGACCAGCGGCACCCGCCCACAGGCTCAGGCTTGGCTTCCGGAAGGCGCGGAACAGAACGCCTTCGAGTTCCGCTTCGAAGGCTTGCACCGAATTGCGACCAATGTCGACGGCGATTCCTTCGACACGACCGGCATGAGGGTCTCGGCTTGGTGGTGACTATCGGGAAAGCGAAACGCTGCGCGCATGTGCGCGCAGTCAGGGAGTGATCCGGGGGTTCGTCCCCGGGCACGGGCGAGGGCAGCCGGCGGGTGCCGGTCCTTCTCCCCAACGACGGTTTCGATGCCATGAGCGCGGCAACGCGCGTCATCGGCGTTGCCGCCGGACCGGAGGGAGGAGGAGCCTGATGAGCAACAAAGGAGGCATACGCGCCTGGCAGTTCCTGCGACACAACCCGGCCTACATCGAGGCCTGGCGGAAGACCGAGACGGCGGCGCCGGTTGAGCCGGCGCCGTTCCTGTTGAGGAAACAAACAGAGGCGGACGGCGCGGCTGCCGAGTGGGGACTTCTTGCGTGGGAGGACCCGCTGGCGGACGACGGCCCGGCGTCGCCGTTCTGGGCGGAGGCGGAGATGCTGGAGGCGTTTCCGGCGCCCGACGCTCCGCTGCTGTCCGAGCTTCTGGCGGCCCCGGACTGCCGGCTGCGGGGTCTGCGTCTGCAGAGCGGCGCCGTGATCCTGAAGATCGAAGAAGGCAAGAGAGCGGTGCAGTTGCGGATCGTCAACGGAGACGCGTTCGATCCCGCCGGCGGCATCGCGCTGCGCATTCCGGCGGGGCTGGACCTCAGGCTCCGGCTGCGCCGGGCGGCCGATCTCTGGCCGCTCGGCTCACGGGGGAAAAAACGCCCCTGAGGCGGAGCGTGCCCGACAGCGAGCTTCTCGTGGCTCTCGATGGGCACCTTTCCGGCAAGAAGCCGCGCGAGATCGCGAGGGATCTTCGGGGTGCCGCGAAGGTGGCGGCGGAGTGGCATGCGGACGGCGGACTCAGATCCCTGGTGCGCCGACGCATCGGCCGGGCTGTCGCCCTGATGGAGGGCGATTACCGCGACCTTGTGACGGCAGGGTAGGCGGACTGGCCGGCGCCTTCATCCGCCCGAGGGGTCGGCTGGCCGGGCCTGGAAGACCGGACGGTTCGCGTCGGCTGGCTGCAGCCGCGAGGCTGTGGCGGCCGTTGCCGCGAGCTCTTGACCATGCCGACCGGTGCCGTCCCGGCGGATGGCAGCGGGGCGGCCGCGGCGGGGATTTCCAGGCGCCGATGTTCCCGGTTTGTAAGTGGTCGACTTGCTCTGCAGAGCAGATCGACCATCCCCGGGGGACCGGGATGTCGCTCCAATGCACCGCGATCGTCGGATGCAAGGGAGAGACACCGTCATGGGCGAGAAGACGCCCGCCTGCTATCTGAACACGCTGCAGGCAGCGGCGATCCTGGGGCTGAGCCCCCGCACCCTGGAGACTTACCGGGTGACGGGTGGGGGTCCGCCGTTCCTGACCTACTGCAACCGCGTGCACTATCTGCGCAGCGACCTGGACGACTGGGCGATTGCCCGGCGGCGGCGCTCGACTTCCGACGAAGGCGTCGGCGGCAGCACGCGGCAGGGGCGGCCAGAGCAGGTTGACCGAATCATCGGCCCGCGACGGGGAAGGCGCAAGTCCCGGCGGTCGGCGGGAGCGAACGGCAAGGCTCCACAGGCTGCCGCACCTGGCGGCAAGACCAATGGGATCGCAACGGGCCACTTGAGCGTGCGCGAGCTGGCGGCGCTGCTGCATGTGAGCCGGCGGACGCTCGACCGCTACCGGGCCAAGGGAATCGGGCCTGCCTTCGAGAAGGTGGACGGCCAGGTGCTGTACGCCCGCGCGGACGTGGAGGTGTGGATCGCATCGGGCCGGCGGGATTCCGGTCCGGCAAGCGGCGGCACACCGGCTTCCGACAGCAGCGTGGACGAATGCGGCCCGGAGCCCTCGTCGGGCTTCGAGGAGGGCGATCAGTGACCCGGAACCCGGCGCTTGGCCTGCAGCTGCCGGCGGTCGCGCTTTCCGCGCTGGTGACGCTGTCCGGCTGCGGACTCACGGCGGTCGAGGACGCGCGCGACGAGGCGCACCGTGTGGCGCGGGAGGCAGCGGCGCAACGGGAGAGCGTATCCGGTTCCGGCTACGTAACGGTGCGCCGGGTGGACCTGCCCTATGTGGGGCTGGCGCTCGTGGAGGAGGACCGGCGGGGCGCGCTGCCCGAACGCTTCCTGACGGGCGACGCGGTGACCCTGCCGCTCGCCGGGGCAGAGGACGAGGCGGTGCTGGCTGCGCGAATCGAGGCGGCGACGGGACTTGCCGTGCGCTTCATCGGCACAGCACCTGCGCGGGATGGTGCGGTGTTCCGGGTCCCGGACGGACTATCGCCGACGGGCGCCGTCTGGACCGGCCCGCTGGATCGTCTGCTGGACGCCTGGGCGCAGGCCGCGGGCCACGAATGGCGCTACAGGGGAGTTCCCCGGTACGACGCCGAGGCGGAGGGCCGCATCGAGATTGTGCGTTCGCTCACGGCGGTGTTCCGGGTCAACGCGCTGGCCGGCACAGAGCGCCACGGCACTGCATCGTCGACCCAGGACCAGGCCGGCGAGGAGGGATCGAGCAGCCTCAGCGAACAGTCGATCGAGAGCGAGACCGAGTACGACCCCTGGCCGGAAATCGAGGCGCAGCTCGCGGGGCTGGTGGGAGAAGAGACCAGGATCACGGTCTCCCCTTCCAGCGCCTCGGTGACGGTGAGCGGCCGGCCCGAGGACGTGCACAGGGTGCGGGGCTTCCTCGGCTGGCTCAACCGCGAGGTGCTGCGCCCGGTGACGCTTTCGGTGCACCTCTACGCGGTGCGCTTCGAGCGCGAAACCGATCACGGGTTGGATCTTTCCGTGTCCGAGCTCCTCGGCTCTTCCGTCGGCGTCGCCGTGGCGGGGGACACGGTGTCGCTGGTCAGGCCGTGGGGCGCGGAGGACGCCGGGGGCGCCGGAGACACGCTGGCGGCGACGGTGCGGGCGCTGAGCCGGGCGGGAACTGTATCGAGAGTGCTGAGCGCCGACATCCCGAGTCTCAACGGCAAGCCGGCACAGTTCCTGGAGCTTATCAACCAGGCCTACCTGAAGGAGGTCCGGACCACGGCGGGCGAGGGCCTGGCGCAGACCGAGCTGGTGCCCGGCACCGTGTCGTCGGGGTTCGCGCTGAGCTATCTCGCGCGCATCACGGGTCCGGACGAGGTCCTGGTGCTCCTCAGTGCGAGTCTCAGGGACCGGCCGCGCTTCACCACCTTCACCTCTTCAGGACACACCATCCAGCTACCGGCATATGGCGGCCGCGCGGTGCAGGTGACGCGCAGGATCGGGCGCGGCGAGACCCTGGTGGTGACCGGGTTCAGCGATCGGGGCGCGGTATCGAGCCGGGAGGGGAGCGTCGATGCCGACGTTCCCGCGCCCTTCGGCGGCCGCAGCGCGCGGCTGGTGCGCGAGGAGCGCGTGCTGCTGATCGCCGCCGAGATCGGGGCGCCGCTCGGCATCGCCGAATTGCACGGGGTCGATCTGCATCGGGGAGTTCCCCTGCACCAGGGAGTTCCCCTGTGAGCGTGGTGACCGTGAGCGGGCGGCGCTTCGCGGCCGGGCTCTACTGGCTGGAGCGGGGCGGCGCGGCCACGGTGGCGCGGAACGCGCGATCCTTCGGCCGGCCGTGGCACGTGCACCGGGGCGAGCAGACCGGCTACGCGGCGGACGAAGAGGACCCGCAAGGCTGCCCGAGCCTCGCGGCGTCGTTGCAGGTGCATATCGGCGCGCCGTTCTGGATGGCGCTGGTCGAGGCGGACGACGGGCGCCTGGCCCTGGTGAAGGCGCGCGACGGCGCCTTCCTGGCGGACGGCGACGAGGTGTTCCCCGACCGGGCCTCGGCGCTGGAAGCGTTCGAACGGTCCCGTGACGTGGGCTGGGAGCTGTACGCGACGCCGGGCCTGATCGAAGGAGGGGTCTCCGAGATCGATCCGTTGGCCCTCGCCGACGACCCCGCGATGCGGCTTGTGGCCGCGCCTCTGGCCGGGCTGAAGCTGCCCAACGTCGCGCGGGTGCTTGCCGTGGCTGGGGGCGTCGCGGTCGTGGCCCTTGTGTGGTCGTACCGCGAGAGCCTGTGGCGTCTGGTCACGGGCCCCGAGCCTGTGGCGGAGACCGAAGTTCCGGTGGAGCCGCCGGTGTCGGCGGCGCTGGACCCGGGCGCACTGATCGCGGGCTGCCGGCGGGCGCTGGAAGACCGTCCGCCGTACCTGCCGGCATGGCGCACGGAGCGGGTCTCCTGCGAGGGGCGCTTCGACGACCCTGCGCTTGCCGCTGCCCGCCCGGAATTGGAGGGCCGCGCCGTGCTGGTGGTGCGCTGGCGGCTCGAGACGGGACGCCTGGCGCCGCCGCACCGGCGCATCGCCGAGGCGCATCTGTCGGCATGGTACGCGGCCTCGGTCACCGGGACGCGGGCCTGGGCGGTGGCGCCGCTCGAGCCCGTGCTGTGGCTTTCCGACGCCGCCCCTCCATCGTTGCTGGAGTTCCGCGAGGCGGTGGACCGCAACTTCGGGACGCACGGCGGCCGCCTGGAATACCCGTCGCAGAGTGCGGACGGGATCGAGGTGATCATCGCGACGCTGCGCCCGCCGGCGTGGCTTGCCGACGCCGTGGCCGCCGTGCCGGGGCTGGAGCTGGTGCGGCTTTGGCAGGGCGCCGCCGGCGAGTGGCGGCTGGAAGGGCGCCGGGTGTCGCCGGTGGCGATGCCGCGCGAGCGCTTCGAGGAACTGGCAGGGCCAGCGACTACGTCAGCGGCGCAGCCAGCCACACATTCGGAGACAGGGAGTTCGGATCATGGGTAGAGGACAACGTTTGCGCGCCCGCATCATGGCCGGTGCGAGCGCGCTGGCCATGGCCGCCGCGGTCGTGCCTGCCGGTATTCCGGCGGCATCGCCTGTGGCAGCGCAGGAATTGGAGGCCGAGCGGGTCTATCGCCAGGAGGCGCTGGCCCATGCGAGGGCCATCTCCGAAGCCTGGCGGCGGCTGGAAGGCCATATTCTGCGCCGCTCTGCCGCGGCGACGGTCTGGACGGGCTCGATCCCGCCGGCGGCGACGGGCTGGCTGGCTGCCTGGACGGGGCGGGGCGTGCGGGCGCGCTACTGCGACGACACGCTTCTGGTCTACATGGAGCCTGCGGAGCTCAAGGGGGTGGGGCGCGACCAGCGTTCGGTGCAGGTGGCGCCGCACCTCTACGCGCCGGGGGAGCTCGCGGCGCTCCACTGGCTGGAAGGAGACTCGGCCACGGGCACGGCGGGGCGGGCCTCAGTCAGCCTGCCCGCCTGTTTGTCGGATGCCTCTTTCGGCGGCCCCCTTCTCTCCGGGCGGGTGGCGCTCGCGGGCACGGTGCGGGACCCGCACCTCCGGCTCAGCGAGCGAGTCTCCCACGAGCGCACGGTGGAGACTTGTCCGACCGGAACCCATGGCGACGGACGCACCATGACGCGCGAGGTGCGCCAGGAGCACGACGGGCGCGGCGATCCGGTTGGCAATCCCGTCGAGGGCCCCTGGCAGGTGCTGATCGACGACTGTCGCGACGATTACACGGAGTGGGAGCACTACACGCTGGAGTGCAGCTGGTTCGCGGGCCCGCCTCATGACCGGGAGATGACCGGGCAGGAGATCTGGCGGCGCGAGAAGACGGTAACGGCAGACGGCACCGAGTGGGGGACGCCCGAGTTTGTCTCGACGAGCTGCTGGGAAGGTCGGACGCCGGCGCTGCCCGAGGCCGAGATATCGGAGACAGTGCGGACGGAGTCCACGACGGGCGCCTGTCCGCCGGGGCACAGCGGCACGGCGGTGCTGACGCGGACGGTGACGGAGCGCTCCACGCTCTGGCCCTGGGATGCGCAGCCGACCGTACAGGACATCCCCGGCAGCTGGATCGCCGATGAGGGCGGGTGCCAGCGGGTGGTGCGCCCCATCATCCACATCGACAAGTTCACACCGGGCGGCCCGACCGGCATCGGGACCGGCCCGGGCGACGGGGCGTGCGGTACGCCCGGCGATGGCTCAGACGGCGGCGGCGATGGTCCGGGCGAGGGCACCTGCTCGGGACCGGGGGTCGGTCCCGGCGCAGGCGGCGGAGACGGTGGCGGCTGCTTCCTCACCGAGGCGGTGGTGGGCCATCGCGGCATCGAGGCCGACGACGGCCCGACGCTGACGGCGCTCCGCACGTTCCGGGACGGCTACATGCAGAAGACCCCGGAGAGGCGTGCGCTGGTCGAGCGCTACTACGAGATCGCACCCCGGATCGTGGCCGCGATTCCCCGCGACCACGCCGAGTGGGCGTGGATCCGCGCGCGGGTGGAAGCTGCGGTCGCTTCGATCGGCGTGGGCGAGAACGACCGGGCTTTCGACATCTACGTGGATATGGTGCGGCGGCTCGAGGGGCGCTGGCTCGCAGCTGCGTCGGCAGCCGCCTCATGAGGATCCGAAGGATCATCGAGGGCGCCCTCGCCGCAATCGTAGTGGCGGCCGCCGCAGGCGGCGGCACGACTGTGGCCGGGCCCGCCAACTACAGCTCCCACGACGCAACGTTCTTCGCCGGGCTGCTGTCGGACCGGGTCTGGCTCTACGAGCGACCGAACTCGTCGCGGGCCGGGGACCGGGGCTTGGTCTGGGGCGTTCATCACGCGGCGGACGGAAGCGCGCGCGCGTGCTTTCATTTCGACGATACCTGGCAGACCGGAGAGGGTCGCTGGAGGGTGGTCCCCTCTCCCCGCTTCCGGGCCCTCTACAACTACCAGAAGGCCGGCAGCGAGCCCGATCCGGGCAACGAGAAGGGCCATGTGCCCATCTTCTACGACCCCGGCACCGGGCGGCTGCACAGCGAAAGTGTCGCAGCGGGTAACTGGGTCGTTCTTTCGCTCGGCTGGGTACAGGAGAGCTGGCCGCGCGCGCTGAAGGAGGCTTGTCCGGATCTCGAGCTTCCGGCGGGGCTTGCGGTCAACGAGAAGCAAACCGCGACGGTCATGGAGGAGGCCGTCGCGCAGGACCCGGAGGCGGCGCTCCGCGCCGCGCCGCGTCCTTCCCCTGGACAAGGGAGTTTTCCTGTCCAGGGTCCCGAGCTACGGGCGCCGGGCTCCACGGGACTGGCGCTGGCGGCGGGCGCGCCGACAGTGACGGGGGACGAGCTCGCGCATTTCCTCATGGCCAACGACGGATTCGTGCTTGAGAGTCCGGCGGGGGTGCGCCTGGTGCTGGCGCTCGGGCCAGAGCGGGACGAGCTCTGGCGGTTGGATGCGGACGGCGCGGTGGCGGACACCGCGGCGCTGATGCCCGCGGCGGACGGAGCCGGCATCTCCGTGCAGTGGGAGCGTCTGCCGCGCCGGCAGGACTACCGGGTAGGCGATCCCTTCCCGCTGCGCCCGACGGGCGAGCGGCATGCGGCTTTTCTGCTGACGGACCGGCTCGTCGCTGCGCAGGACACGGTTCTTCTTCCCTTCGGCGGGCACGGCGAGTTCGCGGTGCGTTTCCGCGGAGGCGGCGCGCTGTCGGCGGCCGCCGTGGACGGAGACGTGGGCGGCCGCTGGTGGTGGTCGCGCGGCCACCTTCACGTTGCACTCGACGGCATCCCCGAGACCAGCGCGTATCCCTGGCGGGCCCTGGCCGGGTTCGTCGGCATGAATGCTGACGTTCCCGGCACCGGGAGGGAGGCGGAGTGAGCGGGCAATGAAGACCCCGGTTCGCAGTCCGGCTTCCCTCGCGGTCATTCTGGTCGCGGCGCTGGCGGGCGATTCCCCCGCTGCCGGCGAACCTGCTCCCCTGCCCGATGCGGTGATGGAGATCGCCGACACGGTTGCGGGGGTGCCCGAGGGCGCCGGCGGGGAGGAAGGTCCGGCAGAGGTGCGTTCGGGTGTCGGGATGAATGCAGGAGCGGAAGCACGGCCGCTCAGCCGCCTGCTACGGAGCCTGAGTGGGCGTGGCGGTCAGCCGGCTTCGGTCCGGCCGTCGACGACGGTGGCCCGGTCTTCGGAACGCAGTGCGGGCGCGGCCGGTGGAGCGGTTAGCGGCGTTCCTGAGCATTCCCCTGCAGCAGGGCGTTCCCCTGTCTTGCATGGCTGCCCCCGAGAGTTGCTGAATAAGCTGCTCACGGGCGCGGTGGAGACCGACGACGCCGTCTCGGCGCTGGCGATCGAGCGCGAGACTCTGGCGCTCTGCCGCGAGCGCCAGGAAATCGTCACCGGCATCGTGACGCTGGAGGGCGAGCTCAGGGCGCTGCTCGGCGAATGGCGCGGCGACGCTGCCGGGATCCGGGGCGCGGCGGCAGGCGTCGCCAGTCTCCCTATAGTTAAGGAGTCCGCGCCCGTCCGCGTGGTCAGGCGGATGCCTATGCCCGAAGAGGGTAGCGGTGCTTCATCGCAGGCGGCGTCGCCGAAGCACGAGCCGGCGCCCGCGGCGACGCCTCCGGACTATTCGTGGTTCTCGATCATCGGCATGGCAGGCGCGCTGCAGGCCGGCGTCAGCGACGGTGAGCTCATCTGGTTCGTGCGGGAGGGAGACCGCCTCCCCGGCGCGGTGCTCATCGAGGAGATCACGGCGAGACCCCCCGGTGTAACCACCCGAAGGGGTGTAACCACCCGAAGGGGTGTGACCACCCAAGGGGGTGTCGCCGCCCAAAGGGACGTGCTGGCTGGAGGCGCCGGGGAAGCGTCGCTGCCGTACCGCGTGCGGCCTGCCGACGCAATCCGTGCGGGAGAGGAACGGTGAATCGTTCCGCGGCATCGTGGCTGAAGCTGGGCTCCCGCCCTCCACTCGCGGAGGGGAGCGGCGCTCTGATCCGCCATCCGGCCATGGACGAGTGGGTGCGCCGCGTCTGCGCGGTCCATGCCGACGGGCGCTGCCTGATCGCGGAAGGCTACGAGAGCGATCGCCGATTGCGGGCGGCCCTTCTGGCGCTGCGCCGCGACAAGGGAACTTCCTGGCACGGTAGCGCGCCGGGGCGGCTGATCGAACGGACGGCCAGCCTCGAGGAGATCGCGGAATGCTGGCGGACAGCCGATCTCGAGGAAAGCGGCGAGGCGCCGGCGGCGCGCAAGGTGCGCATGCTGTTCGAGGAGGCGGCGGCGGCCAGGGCCAGCGACGTCGTGTTCGAGAACGATGGCGGCTTCTGCCGGGTCCACGCCATCGTCAACGACCGAAAGCTCCAGCTGGCGGATCCCCTGCCGGCCGACGAGGGCCGCGAGGCCATGGGGTTCCTGTTCCACTGCAAGGACGAGGGATCGGCCCAGACCTCGTACCAGCGAAGCGCCTTCCAGGGGTTCTCCGTCCGTGCCGGCGGCCAGGTGCCGCTGCCCGCAACGGTCTCGGCGCTGCGCTGCCAGCGCGGCCCGCACGAGCCCGACGGGGACCACCTCTTCGCCCGCCTCTTCTACCGCGACCGCATTGAGAAAGGCACGACCCTGGAGAGCCTCGGATTCTCTGCGGAGGAGGCGGCGGTCTTCTCCGAGATCCGCATGTCGCTGAGAGGCGGCATCTTCCTGGGCGGCACGGCGGGGGACGGCAAGTCCACCACGCTGGCCACCAACCTCGCGCTGCAGATGGAGGAAGCGCAAGGCCAGCTCAACGTGGTCACCATCGAGGATCCGGTGGAGTACCCCATTCCTGGCGCGGTGCAGATCGCAGTGCCGACCACGGGCTCCGGCGAGGAGCGCGGCAAACACTTCAGGGACGCGCTGATGCACTTCTGCCGGGTGCATCCCGCCTCGGGCATGGTCTCGGAGATCAGGGACGCCGATGCGGCCCGCCAGGTGCTGCAGTTCATCGACACCGGCCACCAGGTGTGGACCACGATCCACGTCCACTCCGCCAACGCCATCCTCTTTCGGTTGTTAGACATGGGGGTGGGCACGGCCGAGGTGTGCAAGCCCGGCAACATCGAGCTGCTGATGAAGCAGACCCTGCTGTCCAGGCTGTGCGAGGCATGCGCGCTCGAAAGGCCGGCGGGCGGAGGCACGGCAGCAGGTGATTCGCCTGTGTCAGGGCGTTCCCCTGTGCCGGCGTGGCTGGCGCGGCATCTCGGCGACTGGCCCCTGGTGCGCTTTCGCAACCCGGAGGGTTGCGAGGCCTGCAAGCGCGATGAGCCGAGCGCGGTGCCGGGGCGGGCCGGGGGATTCCCGCGTTCCGCCGTCGCAGGCAAGGCCTGGAACGGCTATGCGCGCCAGACGGCGATCGCCGAGGCCATCCGCCCGGACGCAGCGTATCTCTCGTTCGTGCGCCAGCGCGACCCGGCAGGGGCCTGGGAGCATTGGCTCGACAACATGGGCGGCAGGCCCATCGGCGAGCGCATCTGGGCGCTGGTGGCGGCGGGCAAGGCCGACCCTTTCGATGCGCTGCGCAAGGGGGCACGGGTCGACCAGGCGTCTTCGATCGATCCGGCAACGATCCGGGACGACCGCGAGGCTTTGGCATGACCGGGCTCGTGCAACGGCTGGCGGCGGGGCTGGTGCTTGGGCGCAAGGCACGGGTGGACGTCTTTCGCATGATCGCCGATCTGCTCGAAGCGGGGTTCTCGCTGGAACGCGCGCTGAGCGTCGCGGCCCAGGCGGCGAAGGAGCAGGGCCAGAGCATGCGGGCAGGCGTGATCCGCTCGTGGCGGCGGGCGCTGCTGGAGGACCGCTTCGCCGAGACCGCGGCTGACGCGCTGCCGGCCTCCGAGGCGATGATCTTCCACGCCTACGGGAAGGTTGACGCCGGTGTGCTGTTCGCCGCGGCCGCGCGGGTGGCCGAGATGCGCGAGCGGCAGCTGAATGCGGTGTGGAAGGCGCTGGCCGTGCCGCTGGTGCTGGCGGCGGGTCTGGTGCTGATGCTCTGGGCTGCGGGCGGCCACTTCATTCCCGTGATCGAGACCGTGAGTCCGCCCGAGCAGTGGAGCATGGGCGCACAGGTGTTCCGCAGCGTCTGCCTCTGGCTCTACGGCAACAGCATTCTGTTCGCCCATCTTTGCCATTTTGGCGCGCGCCTGCGACCTAAGTAGTTGCGATGATGGGCTGATTTTCTGGCCCATCTGGGATTATGGCACTACGTTTGTGCGCTCATCGCGACACTCCCGGGAGCACCGCCCGGCGCCTGTGGGGATCCACCGTGAGGCCCGCCGCCTGCGCGATGACGCGCGCCTCGGCGTCGGGTTGAGCATCCTGGCGGATGACGATGCGGTTTCCGTCCACCTCCCGGATGGTGGAGGTGAGACGCACCCAGCCCGCGAGCTTGTCGCGGATCGTACTCCAGCGGTCATGCAAGCCGTGCGCCGCCAGACGGGTTCGCAGCAGATGAACCGCGTGGTAGGCGAGGACGGCGATGAACAGGTGGGCGGCGATGCGCGAGGTCTTGGAGTGCCAGACCGGGCGCAGGCCGATTTCGGATTTCAGGCTGCGGAAGGTGGCCTCGAGCTCTGTGAGCTTCCAGTAGGTTCGGACCACGGTTTCAAGATCCCACTCGACGTGGCTGGTGCGCAGCACATAGATGCCCGCTTGGCGGTCGCGCTCGGCATGGAGAGCGTTGCGCCTCCAGCGGACCGCACTGGCCCGCCCCTTCTCTCCGGGCTCGACCTCGATGTCGTACTGACGGTGGACGCGCCTGTACCTTTCCTTCAGCCGGCCCAGCTTCTCCATCACCTTGGTGAACTGCTTGATGTGGTTCTTCTTCGACAGCCCGCCATGCAGGGCGCGCAGGGCGTCCTCGAAGTTGTGACGCTGACGGGCGAGCACGGCCTCGTCCTTCTGCTGGCGCTCATGGCTCCAGACGCACAGGTGCGCTTCGTCGTCCCCTGCCGCGAGACGCCAGGCGCGGGCATCGTGGCCGGCCCGGGTTTCGAAGGCGGCATCGGCTTCGCGCCCGGGCGGCGCCGAGACGCCGCGGCGAACGGTGATCCAGTGATAGCCGCCCGCCCGCAGCCAGGCGAGGTTGGCCTCGGTGGAGATGCCGGCGTCCATGATGACCGTGGGCCTGGGGGCGTTGCTGCCGCGCGCTTGGCATTCCAGCCGCCCGATGGCGTCGGCGAGAGTGGCCGGCTCGGAGATGTTGCCGGGCAGGATCTCGCTGTGCTGCGGAAAGCCGGCCTGGTTCAGCGACAGGGCCAGGGTCACGATCGGACAATCGTCACGCCTCTGCTTCGAGCGCCCGAAGCGGGCCAGCGCGGAGCTGGGCCGTCCGGTCATATGGGTGTTGGTCAGGTCGAAGAAGACGATGGTGTCGGGGATGCCGAAGAGATCGCGCTCCCGGGCGCACAGCGCCTCTTCAAGCGCCGCGCGGTGACGCCACAAGAGGTCGCCGATGCGGTAGAGCTTGCTGAGCGTGAGCGACTTGCCGCTGTCGACATCGAGCAACTCCAGGGTCGCGCTGTTCGCGCTCAGCCAGCGGAAGGCCTCGCGCTCGCTGGAGGGATGGATCATGCGCGCGACCACCAGTGCCGCCGCGATGCGTGCGTCGCGCTCACTTGCGCCCAGCCTCTCCAGCGTCTCGATGAAGCGAAGGTCGTCAAGCGCGGCGAGAGCCAGGCGCTCGCAGCCCACCGAGCGGACCTGTTCGTGGGAGAGGCTATCGAGACGGACCGTGGCCAGGTCGCTCTCGTCCCCGGGCCGCGACGCGCCGAGATCGCGGGCGTGAAGCCGCCGTACGACGTCCTCGGCGACGGGGCGCAAGGCGGCATCCGGCTCCAGCAGCGGCTCGCTGCCGGCGAGAAGGGTTTCGATCAGAAGCGCCAATTCGCGCCATTGCTCCTCGGGCACACCGAAGTCGGCGCCGAGATTGAGGAGCGTGACCTGGCGCACCCTTCCGCCGATGCGTTCGCTGCGCACGAGGCGGTAGGTGGCATAGCGCTCGCCACCGTCTCCGCGACCGGTGAGGGTTTTGCGAATGAACATGGCGGCAGGGTCACGGACAGTTTGCGGACTGTCAAGGAGCGCCGGCCCACAGACCAAAGATTATGGCACTACAATGGACTTCCCAAAACACAATCCAACAAAATCAGTGCCTTAGATCCCAAAGGCTACCCAAAATCAGGCCTTCGGGACCGAAAAGTGGCAAAGATGGGTTCGGTGCGATCCTCGCGGGCCTCATGGCCGTCACGGGCTGGGCGGTAGTGGCCTGGACCGGGCCGGGGCGGGTCCTGCTCGACCGTATCGCTCCCTTTTCGCTCTACCGGACCCTCTCCGGCTCGGCGTTCCTGTTCGTGGTGATGGAGTTCCTGGTGGCAGGCATCGACGTGAACGACCGCGCCTTCGAGGCGTTGAAGCGCGCGGCCTCGCCCTACGTTCGCCACCGGATCGGATCGATTCAGGGGTTCATGGCGCGGGGCGCGGGTCTCGGGCGGAGCATGGTGCTGGCCGGACACGGCTTCCCGGACCCTTCGCTGGTGCCGGTGGTGGCGGCGCTCGACGGGGCGCAGGGATGGGAGCGGAAGCTCGCGCGCTTCGTGGAGCGCTGGGTCGGGCGTTCGGAGGCGCTGCTGCGCGCCCGCGCGGCGATGCTGAACGGGACCCTGCTGATCGTTGTGGCCGTGGTCATGGCGTCGGGCATCGACGCGATGTTCTCGATCCTGGAGCGTGCGGCAGGACCGTGACGAGAGGACAACTCATGGACGGACACATTGGTGATGCGACGCGCATCGACGCTGCGAGCAGCCTGCGGCAAGGGGACGGCTCCGTTACCGGCGCGGTGGTCGAGGCTGTGCCGACAGGGTCTTGGCAGCGTCTGCGCCAGAAACGCTACCGGCGGGGGTTCAGCCTGTTCGGGGTGCTGCTGGCGCTGACTCTTGCGGCGGTGACCATAGTGGGCGCCGTCAGCCTCTACAACGCCGCCCGGGAGTCGGCCAACCGCTCCCAGGCGCTCACCCTGCTCAACCAGCTTCGTGCAAACGTCGAAAGCGTTTTCGCCGGTGCTGCCTCCTACGGCAACGACACCGACCTGATCGCCACCGTCGACCGCCGGGGCGGCATCCCCGACGGCGCGCGCGTGGTGAACGGGAGAACCGTGCAGATTCGCCATCCCTTCGGCGGCCTGGTGACGGTCACCGGTGGGCCGGGCGGAGCCACCAACCGGTTCCGCATCGCCTTCAACGACGTGGATGACGAGGTCTGCGCCGCGATGGGCGACGCCTATGCCGGGCGCACCCGGGCACGGGCGGGGATCGTCTCGATCACCGTGAACGGCACAGTACTGGCGTCGCCGGTCACCGTGGCGCAGGTGACTGCCAACTGCGACGACGGCGCCGGCGCCAACGATATCGGGTTCACGTTCGGATGAGTCCGCTTCGGATGAGGCCGCTTCGGACGATCGTGCTCGGCATGAATGCACACGGCGTGGGCAGGCTCGGCATCTGCGCGCCCGGCGTACCGGGGCGTTCCCCTGCGCCGGGGAGTTTCCCGGTGTGGCCGAGGCGCCGGTACCGGCTTGGCGCTGGGGCCCTCCTGGCGGTGCTGCTGCTGGCGGCGATCGCCGGCACCGGGCTTGCGGCCCACTATGCGGCGCAGCACGCGGCCCGGCAGACGGCGATGGCCTTCCAGGCCGGCCGCGTGTTTGCCGCCTGGGTGCTCGCGGCGCACCGGGCGAGCCAGGAGCAAGAATTCGGGGCGCGTCTCACGGTCGAGCCGTCGTTCGTGCTGACCCCTGGGGCGCTGCGGGGCCTCGGCGCGGTGCCTCCGGGCTTGCCGGAGAATGTCGGCAGAGACGTCTCCTTCACTGTCGGCATCATGGATGACGGCACCGCTATTCCGGGGCGTTCCCCCGTGGCGATGGCCTTCGGCGTGCTGGAGCCTGCGGGCCCGGAGGCGGGAGCAGCGCTCAGGCAGGGCGCCATATCTGCCGGGCTTGCCGCGCTGGCGGAGGCGGGCAGCGCCGCCACCGTGATGGCGGCCCACGTTCCCGGCATTGAGAGGGGGCTGGGACGGCCGCTGGCAGCGCCCGCGCTCTACGTGACCGCCGATGCGGGGCTGCGCTACCGCGACCAGGCCCTCTACCGCCGTGCCCAGCCCGGCCGTCCCGGCCTCAACCGGATGGAGACGGTCCTGGATGCCGGCGGCAACGACGTGACGGGCGTGGCTGCGGCGGAAGGCTTCACGGCATCGCTGTCGGAAGACGGAACGGCAGGGGGCGGTGGGACCGTGACGGGCGATGCGCGCGCGGCGCGCCTCGAAGCGGAATCGCTCGAAGCCGGCGCTCTGGCGGCGGCCTCCCTCTCCGTATCGATGGAACTGGTGGTCGGGCGCGCGGCGGCGGGACCTGTCACGACGGAAACAGCATTGGTGAGCGGCCGTCTCGAAGGGACCGCGATGACCGCTGCTGGTGCCCTGACCGCGCAGACGTTGGCTGTAGCGAGCACGGCCGTGATCACCGGCGCCTCCTCCGCGCGCTCGCTGGCGGGCGAGATGGTCGACGTGAAGGGGGAAGCGCGCGCGCAGCGGATCGAGTCCACCGGGCTCCACGGCCCCGATGCGACCATCGGCTCGCTCAGTGTCGGGAGTTGCGGCGGATGCTGACCGTGCACGCATTGACGGCGCATGGACCGTGGCGTGGCCCGGGTCCGAGGCGAGGACTGAGCCGGCGAAGGAAACTTCGGCTCACTCTGGGACGGAGCCTCGGGCTCAGTCGGGGACGGAGCCTGCGGCTCAGGCGGGGGCTGAGTCGGGGACTGAGTCTCTTCGGGTCGCTGCTGGCGCTGGGGCTGCTGGGCATGATGGTGCTGGCCGCGGCGCTGTTCTTCGACACCTGGATGCTGGAGAAGCGTGCCAGGCTGGCGGCCGGCCAGCTCACCGTGCTGTCCGATGCGGCGGCGAGTCATGTGAGCGGCCGCTTTCCGGCGTTGGTGACTCTGGTCGGCAACGGCTCGGCGGAGCTTACCCTGGCGACGCTGCGTGCTTCCGGCGCCCTGCCTGCCGGCTTCTCGGACGTGAGCGCAATGGGGCGCGGCTATCGGGTGCTGCTGCTGGGCGCCGGCGCAGACGCGATGGACCTGCTGGTGACCCAGACCGTGCCGGCCCGCGATACCGCCGTACCGGCCGCCGCCCTGCTCACGGCGCAGGGCGACTCGAGGATGGGCATCGTGGCTCCCGATCTGCCGCGCCGGCTCATGGGACCTGCGGTGGACGCCGACATGAGCGCCTTCCAGGCGGCCTTCGGCGGTGCGCCCGCAGCGGGGGCTCTGGCCACGATCCGGCGTCTGGATCACCACGCCGTTTACGGCGATCAGCTCTACCGCGTGGCGGTGCAGGGATTTGCCGACGCCAATCGCATGGAGACCGGTCTCGATCTGGGCGGCAACGACCTGATCGGCGCGGGCGCCGTCGAGGCCGAGACCTTGACGCTGGAGAGCGACTTTGCGGTGGGCGGCGGCCTGACGGTCAGCGGAGATCTGATGGTGGGCCGGGCGCTGAACGTCTCCGGTCCGGCCGAGGTCGCGGAGAGCGTGACGGCTGCGACCGCGACTGTCGCGGGAGCGGCTTCCGCCGCCTCGATGGCGGTCGCGCACGATCTGAGGGCCGCCAGCCTGACGGCGCGGGGCGCGGTAACGGCGGGCTCCGTGGGCGTGCGCGGCACGGTGGCGGCAGGCAGCGCCTCCCTCGCCGATCTGCAGAGCGACGGCATCACGGCGCGCAGCGTGACGGCGACGTCGGTGTCTGCCGCCGGCGTGACGGCGCGAGCAGTGCGGGCGACGAGCCGCGCCGACGCGGCGGAGGCGGGCTTCAGCCGGCTCACCGTCGGGAGCTGCTCGGGATGCTGAGGTTGAGAGACTCCGCGATTGCGCTGGCGCTGGCGGCGACCCTGGCTGCCGGGCCCTGGGTCGCCGGCGCCATCGCGCAGGTAGCGGTGCCGCCAGGGAATGCGTCGGAGGACGGCCGGTCGCCGGCGCCGACCGGCGCGGGCAGGGATGCAGCGGCGCAATCCTCGGACAAGACCGGGGACGATTCCGCCGCGCAGCTCCGGCGACGGGCGTTGGACGCGATGGAGATGCTGCGCGAGGAGATCGTGACGCTGACGGCCCTCAGGGAGGCGCAGACGGCGCTTCTCGCGTGGAACCTCGAAAGCGCGAAGACGGGTGCGGCGTCCAGGAGCCTGCCGGGCACGCTTTGCGAAGAGCCGGCGCTGGCGGCCTGGTGCCGGCTGCTGCCGGCGACCTTCGGGATCGCGTCGGGGAAGAACGGCCATGAGCGCAATTGATGTTCTTCTCGCAGGCCTGGTGCTGATCGCCATGGCGGCGATCGCGGTGGTCGACGCCCGGCGCATGATCGTGGATCCGCGCCTGGTGCTGGTTCTGGTGGGCGCGGGTCTGTTCTGGCGGCTGTACGGGCCGGTGGACACTGGATCGCTCTGGAACGCAGGCGCGGGCGCCGCGCTTGGGATGGTCGTGGTCGCGGTGCCCATCGCAGTGGCGCACTGGTGCGGGCACCGCTGGCCGCTCTTCCCCGGGGATGCGATGATGCTGGGCGGCCTCGGCTTCGTTCTCGGCCCCCTCGGGCTGGGGTGGTCGCTGCTGGTGGGCGCATTCCTCTCCCTGTTGCATCGCGTCTGGCTCCAGCGCCGCCGGGGCCGCTCATTCCGCCGCGGCTATTGCCCTCTCGGCCCCGGCATGGTGGCCGGCGCCATGGCGGTGTTCGTGTTCGTCAATGCCGGCGGCGCGCTGGCGGCGGAGCGTGCGGAGACGACGACACCGCCTGACGATGCGATCGAGAAGGCCGGCGGAACGGATTCGCTGGCGGCGACCGAGATGGCGCCGGTCCGCCTGCCCCTTCCCTCTCCGCTGGACTCAAGGGAGATCTCGGTCGACGAACCCGGCGCACTCCCGTTCGCGCATGTCACGGAGCGCATCGCCACGCTGGCCGGGGCGCCGGTCGAGGTCGAGGAACGGCCCTCACGCGTCGCCGGCGGGGCTTTGCCCCTGCCCGATCCCCCGGACATCGCGTTCGCATTCGAGGGAGACTTGCCGGGACTGCTCAACCTGGTGGCGGCCCGCGCGGGCTACGACTGGACCTGGGCCGACGGCACCATCGTCTTCTACCGCCATTGGGACATCGAGCAGCGCGCGCCAGAGGCGGCTGCCCCGGCCGGTAACCCGGTCGAAGGGGCGACGGGGAGGCACGGCGGGACAGTCGGGCCGTGGCTCGTCGACCGCGCGCGGCACACGACCCTGCACGACGTGCTCGAGGACTGGGCTGCGCGGGCGGGCTGGTCGGTGGTGTGGAAGGCAGGACGCAGCTACCGGATCGGAGCCGACGCGTCGTTCGGGGGCGGCTTCCTCGACGCCGTGGACCTGCTGCTGGCCGGCCCGGCCACGCGCCGCTCCCTGGTGGCGCTCGCATACGCGCCCAACCGGCATCTGGTGATCGAAGCGGCGGGAGCCCTCCAATGAGGGGAGCCCTCCGATGAGGGGCGCGGTGCGATGAGCGGGCGGCGCATCGTGTCCCTCGTTGCGGTCGGCCTGATGGCGTCGCTTGCGGGCGGCTGCGCCGCCCTGGGCATTGAGCCCGGCAGGAACAGCGAGGGACCCCAGGAGAGCGTTGAGGGTCGGCCGGACCCTGCCGAGCTGCGGCTGGCGGAAGCTGCGGAGCGGGCCGAGGCGGCGCTGACGATGCTGGCGCGGATCCAGTCGGCGGAAACTCCACCACCTCCTGCCGGCCTCCCTCTCGACGTACCGGAGCGTTCGCCTGTGCCGCAGGCGCTGCGGCGCCCGGTGACCATTGACTGGATCGGTCCGGTGGAGGCCCTGGCGGAGACCCTGGCAGGACATGCCGGCTACCGCTTCGTGGCGGCGGGCCCGCCTCCGGTACGCCCGGTGATGGTGACGGTCGCGGCACGCAACGCCCCTCTCGTGGAAGTCCTGCGGGACGCCGGAATGCAGGCCGGCAGTGCAGCGACTCTCGTCGTGGACGCCTCGCGCCGCGCGGTACGCCTCGATTGGTCGGAGCCGCAGAGGGAAGGCTCGTGATGCGTTTCTGCATTCTGCTGATCGCGCTGCTCTGTCTCGGCGCCGACATCGCCTTCGGTGGAGAAGAGCCGCCGACGCTCGAGGCTGTGCTGGAAACCGAGCCGCCGGAGGCCGAGCTCGCAGACGGAGACGGCGGCGGCTTCGCCGGCGAGGCGCGACGATCGGCAATGCGGGAGGCCGGACTGGCCTTCGGAGCGCAGGGCGGTCTGGCGCGGCGGGGCTGGGAAATCGCGCGCATGCTGGAGCGGCACGCCAAACACCTGTCCGGCATCTACCGCTTTCGCGACCTGATGATTGAGGACGGCGAATTCACCGTTATGCCGCCTGTGCTGGCAGCGACGGACGATGCCTTCAGGCTCGACCGGGGCGGCACGCGTGCGGCGAGCGCGCGCCGCGTGATGCGGATCGTCGAGACTGGGAGGATCGTGAGCGCCGCCCCGGACTGGCGCGACTTCCTGGTGCGGGAGTGGCCGGAGGCCGTGTCGCCGCCCGCGATCCTGTTCCCCCGCGACGAGGCGGAGGGGCGTTCATGGCAACGCTGGCTGCGGCAAGGCTGGGCACGGGGGACTGCGCTCGCCGACGACATCTTCGCGGACGACCTGGAGCGGCTCAACCGGGCGTTCGAGGGCCTGGTGCTCTGGCGGCGCAGCAACCTGGCGGGGATGGTCTCGGCCCCGACGCTCGAGACCGGCCGTATCGCCACGAGCGGCCACCGACGGCTCGTGCGCATCGACGAGACGGTCGCGAGCCTGGGTGAAGAGGCCCGGTTCGAGCTCAAACCCGGAAACTGGATACCCCTGCCGGCGGGAGACGGGCGATGAGTGGCCTCTGGGAGGATGCGGCCTTCGCCTTTCCCACCGCGGGTCTGGACTCCTTCCTGCTCTGGGCAGCGGAACTCGGGGCCTCCGACATCGCCTTTCAGACTGGCGCGCCGGCATTCATCGAGGTGGACGGCGTGCTTCGCCGGGCCAGCGGGGCCGTCCTCGACGGCGTCGTCATGGGCCGGCTCTGTGCCAGGGTCTTCGACGACACGGGCGAAGGCATCCTGCGCTCGGGAAAAGCCATCGACTGCTCCTATGCGGTGGCCTCGGGCAAGCGGTGGTTCCGCCGCTTCCGCTGCAACCTCTCGCCGGTGCTGGCGGACCAGCGATTCGGCATCAACCTCACCATGCGGGTTTTGCCCGACGCACCACCCACCCTGGAGGAGTTGGGCATCGAGGCGGAGATCGCCGCCGCCTGGGACCTCTGCCGGGGCCTCACGCTGGTAACCGGAGTGCCGGGCTCCGGCAAGTCGACCCTGCTGGCTGCGGGCACACGGCGCCTGCTCGAGAGTGGCGCGGGGCGTGTGCAGTCATACGAGGCGCCGATCGAGTTCGTCTTCGACGGCATCGGCGGCGACGGCGCGCTGATGTCGTCGTCGGAGATTCCGCGCCACTTCCCGAGCTTTGCGGAGGGACTGCGCGCGAGCCTGAGGCGGCGGCCTGCGGCGGTGGTGGTGGGCGAGGCGCGGGACCGGGAGACGGTGGAGGCAGCGGTGCGCGCCGCCGACTTCGGCATCGCCGTGTTCGCCACCGCCCACACCATCGGCGTCGCCGCCGCCATCCGCCGCCTGCTGGCGGAGTTCCCGGCGCAGGAGCGGCACGAGCGGGGTGCTGCGCTGATCGACGTCATGACGCTCGTGGTGACCCAGATGCTGCTGGCCGACCCGCAAGGGGGGCGCACCGCCATCCGCGAGTCCCAAGTTGGCACTTTTGTCCTACCCATGTCCTTTATCGTGTTGATGTAACGCGATATTTCTCTCGGCCGGTTCCAACATGGCACTACATTTTGTTGGATTCTGTCAGTTCGGCAGGCGGGTCCTCGTGCGGTGGATGGCGGGTTCCACGCCCGCCGCCGAGGAGATTGCGGCAACCTCAGCGGCCGGGCGCGTGTCCTGTCGATTGACGATCAAGGTGCCGTCGGTCTGGCGCAGGCGCGTGGTGATCCGCACCCAGGTCCGCATGCTCTCGCGGATCGATGCCCAGCACTTGTGGATGTCCCGCGCGGCCAGCCGGGTACGGATCAGATGCACGGCGTGGTAGGCCAGCACGGCGATCAGCAGGTGGGCCGCGATGCGCCGGTCGAGCTGGTGCCAGATCGGGCGAAGGCCGAGTTCGGATTTCAGGCTTCGGAATGTCGCCTCGATATCCGTGATCCGCCAGTACGTCCGCAGGACCGTCTCGATATCCCAGTCGACGTGGCTGGTGCGCAGCACATAGGCGCCCGCGCCCTCATCGGCCTCGTCGTATCGCGGCCTGCGCTTGAAGCGCACGGCGGTGGCATTGGGGCCGGTGTCCGCCTTCTCGACCGTGATCTCGTAGTGCCTGGCGACGGCGGAGAAGCGCTGCTTGAGGCGGCCTATGCTCTCCAGCACCTTGTCGTAGCGCTTGAGGCGGCCCTTGACCGCAAGGCCGCCGTGGAGCCTTTGCAGCGCCGCCTCGAAGCGGTTCCGCCTCAGGCCGATGATCGCGTTCTCGGCCTTCTTCTTGCCCTCGCTGACGACGTAGAGCCGCGCCTCGCCGTCCTCGCTGGCAAGCCGCCAGGCCCGCACCTCGTGGCGCGCGCTGGTGATCAGCAGGGCCTCGGGTCCGCCCTCGGGCGGCGCAGGCCTGGCACCGCGGCTGACCGCGATCCAGTCGTAGCCCTGCTCGCCCAGCCAGACGATGTTCTCCTCGGTGGCGATGCCCGCGTCCATGACCACCGTGGGCTTCGCCGCCGTGCCGCCGCATACCGCCTCGAGCCGGGCCAGCGCCTCGTGCAGCGTGCCCGGCTCGCTCACGTTGCCGGGCAGGATCTCGCAACTGCGCGGGAAGCCCGCACCGTCGAGCGCCAGCGTGATGAGGGGACAGTCGTCGCGCTTCTGCTTGGAGCGCCCGAACCTGGGAAGCTCGCCGTCGGTGTGGCCGTGGTAGTGGACGTTGGTGAGATCGTAGAAGGCGATCGTCTCGGGCAGGTCGAGCAGCGCGCGCTCACGGTTGAACAGTTCCCTCTGGATGGCGGCCCGGTGGCGCCAGAGCAGGTCGCCGATGCGGTAGAGCGTCTTGCGCCGCAGCGCCTTGCGGTCGCCCTCCAGGCCCAGGAGCTCGGCGGCCGCGCTGTCGTGGCGGAGCCAGCGGCTGGTATCACGCTCGCTGGCGGGATGGACCATCCTGGCGACGATCAGCGCGCTGGCGATGCGTCCGTCGCGGCCCTTGATGTCGAGGCCGTGGAGGATTTCGGCGAAGCCAAGGTCGTCGAGGGCCTTGAGGCACAGGCGCTCGCAGCCGACGGTGCGCGGGTTCTCATGCTCCAGGGTATCGAGGTCGACGGTGGCGATCTCGGGCTTGCGCGCCTCTTCCTGCATCGCCTCGGCACGGAACCCCCTGGCCCTGAGCTTGGCGACGATGTCCTCGGCTGCGGCCTGCACGTCCGGGACGGCTTGGAGCAGCGGCGGGCGGCCGTGCAGCAGCGCCTCGGCGAGTTCGGCCACTTCGCGCCATTTCTCCTTCGGCACCGGATAGTCGGTGCCGAGGTTGAGGAGCGTGCGCTGCCTGACCTTGTCGCCGATGCGCTGGGAGAGCACGAGGCGATGGCTTCGGACGGGCTTGCCGTCGGTGGTGTGGGTCTTGGTTGCCCTGATGAACATGTCGCCCGTCGCGAGATTGTTGCGAGGGGCCAAGATTTGTCGGCTTGGGGTCTGGGGTCAAGGGAAAATCGTCAATACCTAACAAATCCTGGCACTACAACGCGCTTCCAGCGCCTCAATTACACATATAGTGGCATCATCTCGGAGCTACCCCAATATGTGGTACTTCGGTCCGCAAAATATGGGCAGACCGGCATTGAGCAACCGGAAAAAGTGCCAACTTGGGGAGTGGCTCGTCTTCGACGGCGCGCTCAAGGAGGCGCTCATGGAGGAGCCGCAGGAACGCTGGCCGGGGCTGATGACACAGGCGCTGCAGCGAAGCGGGAACGATCTGGCGACGGCGGCGGAGCGCGCCTTCCGCGAAGGTCGAATCGAGGAGGCGGACCGGCGCCGGGTGAAGCCGCTGCGGCGGCCACGCCGCCGCAGACCGGCGGTGCAATCGATCCCGGCACGACGACGGAGAACCGGCGGTGAGGACAGGAACCGATCATGAGGGCGCAAGAAACACCCTGCCAGGAAGGCCCGTTGCGCCAGGGCGTTCCCCTGCACCAGGGCGTTCCCCTGCACCAGGGTGTTCCCCTGTGGCGGGACAGCATGCGGCCGGTGCGCTTCTACCTGTTCGATGCGCGGCTGCTGATACTGCTGGTGTTCTGGCTGTTTGTGCCCACGTGGTGGACCACGGCCGCCGTGGTACTGGCCCTGGGGGCGCTCAGGGTGGCGGAGGCCCGGGGCTACCGGCTGCGTGCGGCGCTCAGGGCGGTGCGCGCACGGTCGGCCGGGCGGCGGCCGGCACTGCATGCAAGACGGGCGCGGCGCTTCGTCGACTTTGGCTGACCGTCTCGATGGCTGGCGCGATGGCATTGGTCATCATGTGCATGTCGACCGCCGCACGCGCAGAATTCGTGTACGTGCCGCCGGACCAACCGGCCGGGGACGCAACGCTCGAGAGCGGTTCCGATATCGGCACCGGGGCGGGGCGAGCCGGTGTCCGTTCGGTCGAGGACGGCATCGGCAACCGGGCAAGCAGCGCAATCGCCCCTCCATTGCAGGTGCCGGTGACCGTCGCAGGCGGGAGATCGGTGGATGCGCGGGACCGCGCGGCGCAGCCAGCGGTCCACGACGCCGGACACTGGCACGTCCGGGCGGACGAGACGCTGCGCGAGGTCTTGGGCCGCTGGGGCGCGCGTAGAGGCATCGAGGTTCTCTTCCTTACGGATCGGCGCTACCGGCTGCACGAGGCGCGGCTGTTCCAAGGCTCGTTCGAGGAAGCCTCGGAGGCGCTGTTTCACGCCCTCTCCTACCTGCCGCACCCGCCGGTGGGCGAGCTCAGGACGGATCGTCGCACCTTCGCTGTGCTGCACCGGGCGCGCACCCAGGAGCACGGGCAATGAGAGGTGCGGCGACGGCTCTCCTGCTGATGGCGGGGTTCCTGCTCGCCGCAGTATCGCAGACCACCCAGACGGCGAGCCACGAGCGCTCCGCCCTCGAGGAAGCCAAGGAATCGGGGCTGGTATCGGCCCTGCAGGCTAACGGTGCACGGATTATCGAACTCGGCCGGCAGGGCGGGCTCGAGGGCTACTTGGTGGAGGTTGGGGAAGGCGACGCCTACGGCCTCTATCTCTCACCCGACGGGCACGCCGTCGCCGGGCTGCTCTATGCACCCGACGGGACGCTGCTCACCGGCCGCCAGATCGCGGCCGCAGGAGGCCTCGGCGCAGATCGGGAACCGAGGGCTGCTCGACACGCAGAAGATGAATACCCGAGAGGTCGGAGCGCTGCTTCCAGTGGATCGATGAGCGGCACGACCCGCCTGGCGCACGCATACGAGAAGGGTCCGGGGATCCGCAACGCGGAGGCGCTATTCGAACGCTCAAGGGACGCTTTCGGGTTCACACTGGGGCGCCACGGTCCGCTGGTGACGATGTTCGCCGACCCCGCCTGCCGCTGGTCGCGTTCCGCCGTGGCGCGGCTCGGACACGTGGCGCTGGACGGAAAGCTGCAGCTCCTCGTCGTGCCCGTGGGCGTGCTCGGCGCCGCCTCTGCGCGGGAGGCCGCCGCCATCGCGTCGTCTCCCGATCCTGCGCTGGCCTGGTTCGAAGGCGCCGCCGGGGCGGCCCGGTCCGAGGGAGGGCGGCGGATCGAACGCAACAACGCCCTCTTCGAGGAGTGGGGCGTCGGCGCCGTGCCGCTCATCGCCTGGCAGGCGCGCGACGGACGCATCGCGCACAATCTCGGCGATATCGACGATATCGCGGCCTGGCTCGGGGGGCTGCCCCATGAGTGAGCGGTTGCGCGCGATCAGGCAGGCGGCGAACCGCTTCGCCTTCCACCGCGACCAGCACCATGGCTGGCGCCGGGCGGCGGGCTGGCTGCTGCTCTGCAACACACTCTCGCTGGCCGCCCTCGGCGTCTCCCTCGCGCTATACGCGCCGATTTACGTCACCGTGGCCGCGACGCCCGACGGCAGGCTGGTGCCGCTGACGCCGCTCGACGAGCCGATCATGTCCGACGCGGCGCTCAGGAACTGGACCGTCGCGGCGGTGACCGAGGCCTTCACCCTCGGCCACCACGACTGGCGGCTGCGCCTCGCCTCGGTGCGCGAGAGCTTTACGGACGATGGCTACGAATCCTTCCTCGCGAGCCTGAACGAGAGCCTGTTCCTGGACCGCCTGCGCGACAACCTGCAGGTGGCCTCGGCGGTGGCGCAAGGCGCGCCGGTGGTGACGGACACGCGCTACTTCCAGGACCGTCTTGGCTGGGCCATCGAGTTCCCGCTTCTGGTGACCTTCGCCGCCGGGGCGCGGAGCGTGAGCCAGGATCTGATCGCGCGTGTGCTGGTGATGCGCGTGCCGCTTTCAGAGCGCCCCGCGGGCATTGGCATCGAGCAGTTGCTCGCAGAGAAGCGGAGGCCTTCGCAATGACGACGCGCCCGGCGCTCGTCCTCCTGACGGCCGTTCTGATGGCGGGCGCAGTGCCGGCAACTGCCGTGGCGCAGGACGCCGCTCCGATTGCCGGCGAGGTCTGGGCCGGTCATGCGGCGCCGGACGGTGCGGTGGCGCGCGAGGGGCGGGCGGCGATGCCGTTCACGACAGACCAGATCGAGGCTCTCGGCCGCCTGCTGCGGGAGACGCAGGACGCGATCGCGCGGGCGGCGGACGTGCCGCCGGAGGGGCGCATCCGGCGGGTGCGCATCGGCGTACCGGGGGACGGCGCGATCCCCGCGCTCGCGGTGCGCAAGGGCTACGTGACAGCGGTGACCTTCGCCGACGCCACAGGCGCTCCCTGGCCGATCGAGGAAGTGCTCGTGGACGGCCGCTTTGTGCCTGAGGCAGTTCTGCCTGAGGCGGACGGGAGCGACGGCGGCGGCAAGGCGGGTCACGTGCTCTACCTGGCGCCGCAGGCGCGCGCTCTGCACGGCAACGCCGTCGTCAAGCTGCGCGGGCTGGCCGAGCCGCTGGCCCTCATCCTGCGAGGCGGCGGCGCTACGGCGGATTTCCGGGTCGAGGTGAGGCTGGGCCTTCACGGTCCGAACGCGGCCCCCGCAGCGCCTGCGGTCGCGGGCTTCCATGCCGGCGATCGGGCGCTGCTGGACCTGCTGGGCGGCATTGGGCCGCCGGGGGCGGAGCGTCTGGCGATCGAGGGCGGCGGCCGGGACGACCGGGCCTGGCGCCTCGACGGCGAGCTCCTTCTGGTGACGGGCGCGCACCTTCTTTCCCCAGCTCCCTGGGCGGCGGAGCGCGGCGCCGGCGGACGCTGGGCTTACCGCCTGCCGGACACCCCCTACGCGATCGTGACCCGTGACGGCAGTGAGACGCGCCTCGCGTTCCACGAACGGGAAGAGATTTCGATGTTCCCGGAGACCGAGAGCGGAGGAACCCGCGATGACGATTGAGCGGACCGCCAGAAATCCCGGCGCTGCCGGCACCCGCCGGCTTCCTGCGGCCACCCTGTTCGCCCTGCTGCTGGGGCTCGGCCTGTCGGACGCGGCCTGGCCGCAGGTGCCGGACAACCGGGACGTGAGGCTCGACCCTGAGGACCCGGTCTCGCCGGCATACCGGGACACGCTCGACGAGCGCGACCGCCAGCGCCTCCACGATGCCCGCGAGGAAGGCCACTCGTTCATGCCGATGTTCCACGGCACGGGCCGGGCGCCGCGCGCGGTGCTGCCTGCAGCTGGGCCCGAGAACCACGGCGCAGCGGCCACAGCCGCTCCGTCGAGGGAAGAGGATGTGCCGGTGGAACGGCCGGTCACGCCTTACGAGAGGACGGTGCATGGGAACCCGCGCGCCGGCGACAACGGTCTCGCGGAGATGGTGGGCGTGCTTCTGGAGACCTGGACGCGCACGCCTGCGATCGCGCGGCTGCGTTACGTGCAACCGGAGGCACGGGCCGGCGGCGACCACGCCCCCCTGGCGGAACACGGCGACGGTGCCGGTCGGCTGCTGCCGGTCCGCGCGGGCGACGGTTTCTATGCCCGCACGCTCTACGCGGTGGACTCGGACTATCCGGGACCCGTGGTGCTGGAGCTGCTGCAGCCGCCGCTCGCGGGCGCCGTGGCGCACGGTGGCTTCGAGCGGGCCGGACAGCGCCTGGTGCTGCGGCTCACCAGCCTGACCTGGCAAGGCGAGACGTTCCCCATAGAGGCCTGGGGGGTGGATCCGAACTGCGCCTGCTACGGCATCGAGGGCGAGGTGGAACGGCACTTCCTCGCGCGCGTCGTGCTGCCTGCGGCGGCAAGGTTCGCCGAGGGGTTTCTCAATGCCGTGGCCATGCCCGCCAGGACCGTCACGATCGACGATGGCACGGTGTTTCACGATCGCGCAGAGGCCGGCACCGAGGAGGCGCTTTACGCGGGCGCCGCGGCGGCGACGCGAACACTCGGCGACATCCTTGCGGTGGACGCACCCAGGGAGACCACGATCCACATTCCCCGCAACACCCCTCTGGTGGTGATGGTGGCTCGCCACTTCGCCGCCCCGCCGGGAGAGAACCGATGAACGGCACCGGCATCGGCGAGGCGCTGATCTCCCTGGTGCGGGACCTGGATCCCGCCCTGATGGGGCTGATCTCGGTGGCCTGCTACTTGCTGGGATTGCTGGCCTTCCTCCAGGGGTGCGCGCGGCTTCTGCGGCTTTCGGAAGACCGCTTCCACGGCCCCTCCGCCGCCGGCACCGCGCTCTGCTTCATGGTCTGCCTAGTCATGGTGTCTTTCCCCTCCTGGATCTCGGCCGGGACAGAGAGCCTGTTCGGCGCAGGGGGGACCGCGGCCTCCGCGAGCCTCGGCCACGGGAGCGCGGCCGCCGACTACGACGCCCTGCTCGGTGCCGTGCTCACAATCGTCGGCTGGGTCGGGTTGCTGGCCTTCCTGAGAGGGGTGTTCGTGCTGCGCGCGGCCGCCGACGGCCAGCCGGGCGCCAGCGCCGGGCGAGCCGCCATGCACATGCTGGGCGGCGTCTGCGCCTGGCACGCGGAGAGCCTGATCGGGGCGGTGCAGACCAGCCTCGGCATCGAGGTTCTGCGGATCACGTGAGGAGACGAATATGACCAAGGGGACCGCACTGACGCTCCTCGGGAGCACGGCGCTCTGGGCGTCGGCGCTGCGGGTCTCGCCGGCATGGGCGGTGTCGCTGGGAGATATGGCGGAGAAGGCCGCGACGGACCTCGACACCGTGCCGGGCCTGCTGGCCATCGGCTTCTACATCGTGGGCGCCGCCGTTGCGGGGTTCGGGCTGCTCAAGCTCAAGCGCCACGTGGACCACCCGCAGCAGACCACCTTGGGCTCGGGCCTCATCGCCATCCTGATCGGGGTGGCGCTGATCGCTGCGCCCGCGGTGATCAACGGGCTCGGCGACACCTTCGGCCTGGGCGGCGCCGACCAGACCGTTAGCCGGCCCAGGCTCTGAGGACGCATCGATGCATCGCGCGCTCGAAGACGTGCTGGCGGCGAGCTGGACGCTCCGGCGCAAGCCGCTGGAGAGTTTCCTGCTGCCCGAGGCCGCAGCGGGCAAAGGTCTGCTCGCATGCCGGGACGGCTCGCTGGTGTCGCTCTTCCGCCTCGACGGCGCGCGCTCGATGACGGGGGTCGAAGAGCTCGAGCGCTTCGTCGAACTCGCTTGCCGGCGCCTCAACAGCCGCCTCGCCGGTACCGGCCACGCGCTGCACCTGATGCTGGAGCGGGCCCCCGACGAGGCCGGGGCGCACGTGGAGCGCATCTGCGCGCGGACCGGGAACCAGGCGGCGAAGCTGGGCCTCGAGTTGCGCGACGTTCTCGGCGAGCGGTCGCGTTTCCTCGCGCCCCTGCTCGCCGCCGAAACCGCGGTCCTCGCCTGCTGGACCCGGCCCGCGTGCCTGACGGCAGCGGAAGCCAGGAGGGGCCGCAAACGGCTGCATCGGCAGCTTAAGGACTGGCCGCCGGAGGCGGGCGAGTCCCAGTGCCCCCATGCCGTTCTCGACGGCCTCGAGCCACGCCACGCAGCGCTGGTGGATGCTCTGGGCGGGCTGTTCGGCGAGACGGGGATCGTCGCCGAGCGGCTCGGCGACGACGCGGCGCTCAGGACCATGCGGGTCCTGCTCAACGGCCCCGACAGCACCGCGCCGGACTGGCGCCCGGTTACAGCCGTCAACGACGCCCACGCCAGGGCCACCGAGCCGCCAGAGGCGGGCGCCTTCCCGCCGCCGCTCAGCACTCAGATCCTGATCCGGGACCCCGTGCGTGCAGGAAACGGCGTCCGCATCGGTAACCGCCTCTATGGCGCTCTCGACATGACCCTCGGGCCCAGGCGCGCGCGTCCTTTCGCCGAGTTTATGGAGCGGCTGGCCGAGGCCGGGCTCGCGTGCCGCGTCTCCATCCTGATCGAAGGCGGCGGCATGCGGCGCCTGAGTGCGGCGCTGGCACGGGTATCGTCCGCCTTCCTCGCCTTCTCCCACCCGGACAGCCGCGCCGTGCGTGACGCCATGCGATCTCTGGCGGAACAGGACGCGGCGGCGCAGGCCGTGGTGCGCCTGCGCCTCGGCATGCTCACCTGGGTGTCTCCCGAGGAAGGAGAGGAGGAGCTGGCGCGTCGGCTCGGGCGGCTGCAGCAGCTGGCCGAGGGCTGGGGCGAGGCGGTGTTCTCGCCGCTGGTGGGCGATCCCCTGGAAGCCTTCGCGGCAACGGTGCCCGGCTTCTGCTGCGGCGGCACCGCCGAGCCGGCTCTCTCACCCCTTTCGGAGACGATCCGCCTGCTGCCCGTGTGCCGCCCGGCGCCGCTCGCGCGCGCGGCCGTCAACCACGTGTTCCGGGCACCCGACGGCAAGATGCTGCCCTGGTCTTGCGAGGAGGGCGAGGACCACGGCTTCGAACTGATTCACGGAATCCCCGGCCGGGGCAAGTCGGTGCTGATGAACAGCCTCACCCTGGCCCACCTCCTCCAGGCCGGCCAGTCGAAGCTGCCGCTCTCCGCCACCATCGATATCGGCCCGTCTTCCGCCGGCCTGATCTCGCTGGTCCGAGAGGCGCTGCCGCCCGAACGGCACTCCGAGGCCGGCTGGTTCCCGCTGCGCATGAGCGCCGAGCGGGCCATCAACCCCTGCGACACCCAGCTCGGCTGCCGCGCGCCGCTGCCGGCGGAGCGCGCCTTCCTGGAAAACCTGCTGGGCCTGATCCTGACGCCTGCGGGCGCGGGCGGCGTCCCCGACGGGATGCGCGAGCTGATCGGCCCCACCGTCGCGAGGCCTACGCGCTCCGCTCCGACGCGATTGCGGGCGCGGAGCCCAATGTCTACGCGCCCGGCAGGGACGCCGAGGTCGACGAGGCCCTGGAGCGGGCCGGGTGCAAGCCGGTGGACGTCCCCTGGTGGGAGGTGGTCGATGCGCTGTTCGACGTGGGCGATCCGGTGAGCGCGACCCGTGCGCAGCGCTACGCGGTGCCGGTGCCGGGCGACTTTCTGGCAGCGGTCCGCGAGCCAGCGGTGCAGGGCCTGGTGGGCGACGCCCGCCATGGAGCCGGCGGCGAGACCGTCACCCAGGCCTTCATCCGCATCCTCACCGCGCTTGCCGGCTCCTGGCCCGCGATGTTCGCGCCCACCGCGTTCGACACCGGCATGGCGCGCATCGCCGCCATCGACCTGCGCGAGGTGGCGCCCAGGGGCTCGGCGGAGTCCGACCGCCAGACCGCCGCCTTCTACATGCTGGCCCGTCACGCGCTCACCCGGCACTGGTGGATCGCCGAGGAGGACGTCGACCTGGTGCCGGAGCGCTATCGCGAATGGCACCGGCAGCGGGTGCGGGAGATCCGCGAGACCCCGAAGCGCCTCGCCTTCGACGAGTTCCACCGCACGGGCGCGGCACCCGCCGTGCGCGCCCAGGTGGAGCGCGACGCCCGCGAGGCACGGAAGCACGGGGTGCGCCTCTGCCTCGCCTCGCAGCGCCTCGACGATTTCGGCGAGGCCCTTGCGGAGCTCGCCAACCGCATCTGGGTGCTGGGGGCGGGCGGAAAGGCGGGCGAGCTCGAGGCGCTCTCGAAGGTGTTCGAGCTCAGCGGAACAGTGGTCGATGCGGTGTCGCATCGGCTCACGGGACCGAGCCCGAACGGCGCGCCCGCCCTGCTGATCGCCGCGGACGCTCGCGGCCGTTTCGAGCAGCTGGTGGTGAACGCACCGGGGCCGGTGGAGCTCTGGGCGCTGACCACCAGTCCTCGCGACGCGGCTCTGCGCGAGCGGCTGCACGAGAGGCTGCCGCCGGCCGCGGCACGGGCCGCGCTGGCCAGGCGGTTCCCAGCCGGCAGCGCACGCGAATGGCTGGAGACGGCTCTGCGCCGGCTGGAGCTGCGCGGCGCCCGCAACGCCGGCTCCGAGCGCGACCTGCTGGACAGGCTCGCGGACGAGCTCACACGCGACGCGCTGGCGGGGCCGGCCATTGCGGCCTGACAGCAACGACATCGACCGCAACCGCAACGAAAGGAGACCACGACCATGTTGACGATGAACAGGGCGACGCTTCTGGGCTTCGCCGGGAAGCATCCGGAGATGCGCAAGCTGCCGTCGGGCGACGACGTGGCGCAGTTCAGCCTGGCCACCACCGAGCGCTTCCGGCGCAAGGACGACACGGTGGGCGAGGCCACGCAGTGGCACACGATCGTGGCCTACGGTGCCGCGGCGGAGGTGGTGAGGACGCGCGTGCGCAAGGGCGATCCGGTACTGGTGGAGGGCCGCATCGCCACGCGCTCCTGGGAGGACAAGGCCGGGAACGAGCGGCGGGCCATCGAGATCGTGGTCGCCGGGCGCGGCGGCACGGTCAACGTGCTCTCCAAGAGGAAAGCCGGTGGGAACGGCGGAGATGGCGACCCGCCGGGCGGGGCTGCCGCCGGTGCTGTCGGCGGCGCGGCCGCCGCGGACGACGGGGGTGGTGCCGATGCCGTGGCGGAGAGCGCCGCTGCTTCGCCCGCGCTGGACGGCGGCGAAGCCGGAGGCCCAGAGCGCGCGACCGAGTCTGCAGACGATGCAGGCGGGGGCAACGCGGACGCCGGTGCAAGATCGTCGGCGCCGGCCGACAACGATGCTGCGCCCGGCCGCGGGGCGGACGGCCCGGCAGAATCGGTTGCCGCTCTTGCCGCAGCGGCGCCTCGACACGCCGCAGCCTCCGCTGACGGCGCCTCGGGGCATGAATAGGCCCGGCCTCCTGCTCGCGGCCGTGCTCGCGCTCGCCCTCCTGCCGGGACGGGCAGCGGCCGGGGCCGGCGGCGAGGCCGATTGCGCGCCGGAAGTCGAACGGGCGCTGGCCGAGAGCGCCCGTGCGGGCGTCGAGCGCGACGTGGCGATCCTGCGCAATCCCGACCAGGGCATCCGCGACCCGGACTCGATCCTGGATTTCTCGTGCCTCGACGACCTCTTCGATTTCCGGCGCTTCGACATCCTGTTCGATCCGGGGCGCGGCATGGCGGACCTGCTGGGGCTGGTGCAGCGGCGCATCTGCGCGGCGGCGCGCGAGGCATACAGCGGCTATATCGGCCGGTCCCTGGACCAGGCCTTCTACGCGGCCCGCACGGTTGTCCTCCCCGGCCTCGATCCGGTCGGAACGATGGAGGGAACTGTGCAAGGGGGGAGTGCGGAGCAATTCAGGCATAAGGCTTATCCCTTTGAGCACGGCTTGCCCAAATGTGGAATGCCAGCTTGCCCACCCTGCAGTTGCTAACGCTATGAAAGGGCTAGAAAACAGGATCCATGGCAAATGACTTCGTCGAAGCAGCCGGTACAGCATCTTGGGGAGCCGGAACCAGAGGGATAAGCCCTTCAGGCATATCGTCGGAGGTCGCCGATGACCGCTCGCATGAGGCGGATCATCCGCCGCATCGGGATTGGAATGCTGGCGGCGGTCGGGCTGTTGGCGCCGGCGGACCCGGCGTCGGCGCACCGCTGCGACCGCACCGACAACGACCGCGCCGAGGCGAGCCGGACGATCCGCGAGATCACCCGCGAGATCGACGAGATGGAACGCGCCATCATAGAGGCGCTCAGGCTCCAGACGGGCCAGCTCTCGGGCTACACCGCCCAGAGCACCCGGGCCCTGATCCAGGCCCTCGACGCGCAGACGCGGCTGCAGGCGCAGACCGCGCGCGAGGTCGAGGAGACGAGAACCATGCGCGCGCATGCGCCGAGCCGCAGCGCGTGCTCGACGGTCACGGGTCTCGCGGGGCTCGAAGCGGCGCGGAGCACGGCGGAGAACGCGGCTAGGACTGCGGGAGAAGTCGAGACCGGGCGCATCGTCAGCGACCGGGCGGTCGTGGCCGAAGCGGGCAGCGCCGCCGACGGCGCCGCCCGCTTCGATACCGTCACGCGCCATTACTGCAGTCCGGCCCGTGCCGGCGAGGATACGTGCCGGGGCGACGACGCCTGGCACGGCGCAGACCTCAAGCCCGCGACTCTCCTCGACAACCGCACCTTCAGGGACGAGGCGGAGCTCCACGCCGCCGTGGAGCTTTCACGCAACCTCGCGGCCCCGGTGGTGCACGACCCCCTGCCCCTGGCGTCCGCCGAGACCGACCGGGAGCGCCGCCTGGTGCTGCTGGCGCGTGCGGCGGACGCGCGGACGTCGCTGGCTGCGGACTATTTCGGGTACGCAAGGAGCCTGCGCGTCCCCGGCGTCGGTCTCCGGGCCTGGGCCGATGCCGTAGCAGGTGCGGGCGGTGAGGATGCAGTCGCGCCAGAAGGCGCGTGGAGCAGGGACGGACCGGTGAGTCGCTACGAACTCCTGGAACTGCTTGCGAGCCGCCGCTTCGACGACCCTTCCCGGTTCGTGGAACTGCAGGAGATGTCGGCCGATAACCTTCTGCGCGAGCTGGCGATGCTGCAGGCCATCTCGCTCATGCTGGACTGGGAGCGATTCCGGCTCGACGAGCGGCGGGGCGCCATGGAGGCGGCGCGGCTTGCGCTCGGGACCGAAGAGATGCGCCGCCTGCCGGGCCTCACCGATCCCGGTGCAGCCCCGGAGTGAGCCGTGGGAGTCCTGCGCTTCCTGTTCGCGCCGGAGCTCGGCCGCAGCCTGGCCGACCTGCACCGGGCCGCGCGGCACTTCGGACGGAACGTCCGTTACCTCTCGGACGGGATGCAACAGGACGGTTGGCGCTGGCGCCGCCTGCTGGAGCGGGAGCGTCGCCACCGCGCCCTCCTCGGGCTCGGCCTTACTGCTCTCGGCGGCGGCCTCGCGGGCCTCGGCGCCGCCGGCCTCGCGGTGGCACCGGCCGACGCCCAGACCATCGACCCGGAGATCTTCGCCACCGCCGACAATGCCACTCGCGACCTGCTGGGTTTCCTGAGCGACGTCGACGTGGCCCGCCACGCGGTGCTCGGCGACATGCTGTTCGTATTCAACGGCGGGGTGCTGGTGCTCGCGGGCTTCCTGCTGCTCTGGCACACCGTGGCCGGTGCGGTCGACACCGCTCGCACGGGCCGCTGGGGCTTCGGGGCGTGGGAGATCGTGCGGATCGTGACGGCCGTCGCCCTCATGGCGCCCCTTCCCGGCGGCATGAACGGCGCCCAGCACGCAGTGGTGGGCCTCGCCACCCTCGGCGGCGACTTCGCCGGCGCGGTCTGGACGCCCTTCTCGGAACAGGCGCTGGGACGGGGCGATCCCATCGCGCCCAGGCCCAAGGCCGCCGCCTGGCGCTCGGCCATCGCCCGCGTGCTGCTGGCCGAGACGTGTGCCCATGTCGCCAACGCCAACGCGCGGCGCATCGGCGACGACCCCTACATCGAGGTGAACGAGGAGCGTATCGAGGGTGCGCTGCTGCTGCGCTACGACGGCGACGGGCGGGGCATGCCGCGCGACCTGTGCGGCGCGGTGCGCTTCGACGGCCTCGACGCCGACGGATCCAGGGGAATCGCGGCGCACGGGCATCGCCGCGCCATGGAGGGGCTGTTCCCGGCATTGCAGCAGCTTGCGGCAGGTCTCGGCGACCGCTTCCTGCCGGGCTCTCCCGTCCACGGCCAGCCCCTGCCGGACGTCGAGGCCGCCATGAACGCGCGCGGCCTCGCCGAATCCTACGAGGCGGTGCTCGACGACGCGCTCGGCCGCGCGGCCTCCGAGGAGAGATTGGCACTGGAACGAGCGGTGGCGGCGGACGCGGCCGGCTCCTCCTGGCTCGCCGCCGCCGGCTTCTTCAACACCATCGCGTCCCGTACCGGCCTCTTCCAGGCCGCAGCCCACAATGTCCCGGATGCGGCGCTTCCTCTGCCGAGCCTGGAGGAGTGGTCGCCTCCGGCCGCAGCGGCGGTCAAGGGCTTGCTGGGCGCGCTGGCCTCCTCGCGCACCTGGCAGCCCGTGTTCTTCGCCGCAGGCGCCGGCGTCACCGGCACGCTGCCGGCGGCGGGCGGCGGCGACGGCGGCCTGGTCGCCGGCCTCTTCGAATTCATCGACCTCGACGCCGCGATCATCGCCGACAGCGGCAACCCCATCGCGGACCTGGCGGGCTTCGGCCACGACCTGATCGCGTCTGCGCTCGGCGCCATCGCCGCGATCTCCGGCGTCGCTGTGGGCTCCGGCCTGCTGGAGTCCATCCCCTTCTTCGGCAAGGGCCTGGATGCCTTCGAGTCCGTGTGGCGGGTTACCGACGGCTTCGTCTCCACCATCCTCGGGCTGATGCTGATCGCGGGCGCCGTGCTGGCATTCGTGCTCCCCGCGCTCCCGTTCATCCGCTTCCTGTTCGGCGTCTTCGGCTGGCTGCTCAACGTGGTCGAGGCGGTGCTCGCCGTCACCGTGTTCGCCGCCGCGCACGTGACGCGGGGCGAGGACCGGGGTCTGGCGGTGCCCGCCACCCGGCAGGGCTGGCTGTTCCTGCCGGGCCTGATCCTGCGCCCGCCGCTGATGCTGTTCGGGCTGATCCTCGGCTACTTCGTGTTCCTCGCCGCCATCGGCCTGCTCAACGCCATCTGGCTGCCGCAGCTCAGGGACGCCGGCGCCTCGGACGGCCTCGGGCCCGTGGGCTTCCTCGCGATGCTCACCCTCTACGTGATGATCTGCTACGCGCTGATGAACGGCGCTTTCAAGCTGATCGACCTGCTGCCTGCGGCGGTGCTGGACTGGATCGGCGGGCGTGCAGGCGGTGACGACGACGGTGCGGGCCGCCTCGCAGGCGCGGTCACCGGCGGGATCGCCAGGGCCGGGAGCGGACGGCTCACCGGCCGGCTGCGCGGCGGCTCGGGATCCGGGGGATAAGGCAGTGCAACGACGCACGAGGTCCGAAACCGGCCGCCCGCGATTGCAGGCACCCATGCGAAGGCGCTGCCGGGGGCCGCCTCACTCGGGCGGCCCCCGGCGCACAAACCATGAAGAGGCTCTGAACTGAAAGGAAATCGCAAACGGTAGCGGAACGCTTTCAGGGAACAGGGGAAGCCGGTCAGGCACTGCCGAATCCGGACGACCGCCTTCCCTCGCGATGCCGGGGACCACCCCTGGACCAGAGGCCTCGGGCACCCCCCGGCACGTAAGAGCACAACTCAACATGCTTCACGAGGACCGGCAGGGTGACCGAAAGGCGCATGCCCCGTCAAGCGCCGTCTGAGGCAGCGCGGCAGGGAGGCACCCGCAACTTCGGTGCCCAGGCCTTCTTCGACGCAGAAGAGAGACGGACGAAGAGCGGCCCATACGCGGAACGCCGGGGGCCGATCCCTGCAGCCGGTCGCCGGCGCCGCGAAACGAAAAGGAGAGCGCAAATGGGTACTGACGAAAAGATCACAGAAGGCGAAACGCCGGTCAAGCGCCGCCGCAGGGAGCGCAACTCCAGGCATGCGGCCGAACAATGGACAGGGCCGCCACAGGCGGGCGGCCGCGCCTCCGGGAATGCAGCGGCGGGCCGACACGAACGGCCCGCCGCTGCTCCAACAGGAGGGAGATACGAATTGAAGGGGCAACGCAGATGACGGAACAGGACACCGGAGCCAAACGCCGCCGCAGGCGGACGGCCGCGCAATCAGGACCCCCGCCCTCCTGGCCGGACGATGCGGAGAACATCGAGGCCGGCAGCGTCGACTTCGAGGCCGTCGCCCATGTGCTGGCCAACACCTGCCGCTGGGGCGGGCGCTCCCGCCGCTTCCTCTCCCTCGCGCAGCACGCGCTCGCCGTTTCCGAGGAGATCGAAGCCCTCGATGGTGTCCCGGACGCGGACCGGCGTGCCATGGCATTGCACGCGCTACTGGGAAACGCACGCGCCGCCTGGCTCGGCGACGATGACGGCGCCGACCCCGCCTCGGCAAGGGCGGCGGCGCGCGCCAGGACCCACGGCGAGCGCATCGACAGGGCGGTGCGCGAGGCTGCCGGGCTCGCTGCCGACCTGCCGGACGAGTGGGAGGAACCAGGGCGAATTTGTCCAAGCCTGATTTTGAGTTCTGCGCTACGAGTTGACCTTGGGTCTGGTCAGCGCGCGCCAACCCTGCTATGGATTGAGGCGACTGGATTCGCGGTGTTCTGCTGCGGATCGGCTTCGAGCAGGGGGACGGTTTCTACGGTGGATCTTTCCGAGGTCGATGTCGCTGCTGTCCGGCCGGAGGACGAGGCCCGGTTCCGCGCGCTGATGGAGGGGCATCACTACCTGGGTGCGTCTGCGAAGGTGGGGGCGACGGCGTGGTACGTCGCCCATCGGCGCGGCGAGTGGCTGGCGCTGGCCGTGTTTTCGGCTGCGGCGCGCAAGTGCCGGGCGCGGGACGAGTGGATCGGCTGGGACTTCCGCACGCAGCACGGGCGGCTGCATCTGATCGCGAACAACGCGCGCTTCCTGATCCTGCCGGGACGGGGTGTTCCGAACCTCGGCTCGCGGGTGCTGGGGCTTTGCGCGCGGCGCTTGGCGCGCGACTGGCCGGCCCGCTTCGGCCACCCCGTGCTGATGCTGGAAACATTCGTGGACGCGGCGAGGTTCCGGGGCACGGTCTACCGGGCGGCTGGATGGCTGGCGGTCGGCCAGACCCGCGGCTTCCGGCGCCACCGCTCGGGCTATGTCGCCGGCTCGACGCCGAAGCTTGTGCTGCTGCGCCCCCTGGTTCCCGACGCCTGCCGCCGGCTGTCCGCTGCCGGGCTGGATCGGGAGTTGTGGAAGAAAGGAGTTCCGAGAACCATGATCAGCGCCGCTCAGCAAGAGTCGCTCTACGCCTACTTCAAGGACATCGACGACCCCCGCACGCGCAAGGGACGGCGGCATTCGCTGCCCAGCGTGCTCGCGCTTGCGAGTGGCGCGACGCTCTGCGGCATGCGAGGCTGGAAGGCCATCTCCGAGTGGGTCGACGATCTCGGCGAGAAGGCGCTGGCCCGCTTCGGCGTGCGGCTGCGCGACGGGGTGCGCCGGCCGCCTTCGATGTCGACCATCCGCAATGTGGTGATCCGGGTGGACCCGGACCAGTTGGACGAGGCGTTGCGCAAGTGGCAGGAGGCCCACGGCTCAGGCGACGCGGCGCTTGCCATCGACGGCAAGACCCTGAGGGGGGCCATCGACGAGGACGGGACCCAGGCTCATGTCATGAGCGCGGTCGGGCACGAGACCAAGGCCACGCTCGCCCAAAAAAACTTCTCCTGAAAGTCGGGGCCGACGAGGAGACAAAGCGCACCAACGAGATCGGCACCGTGACGGCGCTGGTGGACCTGATCCCGAACATCGCGGGCAAGACGGTCACGACGGACGCGCTGCTAACCCAGCGCAAGTTCGCCCGCTACCTGCTCGACCGGGGCGCGCACTTCATGTTCATCGTGAAAGGGAACCAGAAGACCATGCGGGACGATGTGACGCTGCTCTTCGAAGAGGCGCCGGAGCGTGAGCCCGACTTCGAGGAGGAGGCCGCGCTGTCGCACGGACGCATCGAGCAGCGGGCAATCTGGACGAGCACGGAGTTGAACGGCTTTCTCGACTTCCCGGGCGTCGGCCAGGTCTTCATGATCGAGCGCTCCCGCCAGGACAAGAAGACCGGCGAGACCGGCACCGAGACCGCCTACGGGATCTCCAGCCACACGCCCGGCACGGCCAACGCGCAGAGCCTGCTCGCCCTCAACCGCGGCCACTGGTGCATCGAGAACAGCTCGCACCACTGCCTCGACTGGACCTGGGACGAGGACCGCAGCCGCATACGCACAGGCTTCGGCCCCGAGAACATGACCCGCCTGCGGCGCTTCGCCATCGGCCTGATCAAGGGCCGGGGGCTCGAGGTCGCCTCGACCGTGCGCAGGCTCGCCCGCAACGTCCGCGCCGTCCTCGACTTCCTGAAAATGACCGGGAACACCCAGCCGAGGACCGCAAAGCGCGCCGCGCCGGCCTGAACCCCGGCGCCCGGCAAGCCGGGCGCAAAGATCGTACCTGCCCTCGCTCCCGACCACGCCGGTGGCGCGATCCATCATGTCGGGGCACCGCCAAATCGCGACGGCACCGCCCGCACCGCCCACACGGTAATGCCAGAACCGTCTGACCGAACCGGATGCTCGGCCAGACCCCGCCGCAAACCCCGCAACAAAGCCGATCCGCACAACCCGTGGCCAGAACTCAACTGCCTACCAGCCGCTTGGACAAATTTGCCCTGTGGGAGGAACTGCTGCGGCTGGTGGTTCGCATGACCGATGCGGCGGAGCGCCGCGACCTCGGAGTCGGCGGCGGGGCGCCGTTCCCGCCGTCGCGAAAGACGGTCCGGCCCATGCCGCCCGAGCAGGCGGCGGAGCGCTGGCTGGAACGGTTCAGTCAGCTCGCCGGGGGGGCGGGCGGCGTCCCGAGCACCGGGGAAAGCTGATGACCGGGGTGGGCGGCGACACCGGACGCGGCGTCCGTGTTGCCGCTCGGGGCCTGCGCACCTGGCGCAAGGTGGTCGAGCGCGCCTTGCTCGCTGCTCTTGCCTGTGCGCTCATCGCAGCAGCCTGGAAGACCTGGGACGAGACCAGCTCCCACGACTGGCACGTCATGGGCGTCTACGCGCTCTGCGAGTTCATGCTCGCTGCCGGGTTCGACCCGGACAAGAGCAAGAAGATCCGGGACCTGGACGGGCAGGTCTATTCCAGCAGTCTGGCCTACATCGTCACGTTCAAGCCCATTCTCAGGCTGCGCGACCGCGTCGCAGGGGACGCTCTCGACGCCGCCATGCTGGGCTTCGGCAGTGGTGCCGCCCTCGTCGCCGTCTACCTGGTGGCGATGCGCATCGTGGGCGGGAGTCTCCGAAGGGGCCGAAGGCTCAGAGGCGGCGAGCTGGTCACGTCGGGGGAACTCGCGTGGCGCGCGCTGCCCCTGCACCGCCGCGCGCGCCGGCTGCTCCGGCGCAACGAACCCTGTTCATACCGGATCGCGGGCATCCCCTGGCCCTCGGGCGCCGAGACCCGCCACACCATCGTCTCCGGGACGACGGGGTCGGGCAAGACCGTGCTCATCGCCGATCTGGTGGAGCAGATCCGGAAGAGAGGCGAGCGCTGCGTTGTCTACGACAAGATGGGCTCCTACACCGAGACCTTCTACGACCCCGCGCAAGACGTCCTCCTCAACCCCCTCGACGCCCGCGCGCCGCGCTGGTCGCCGTTCGTCGAAGCCCGTACCGCACGCGACTTCGACACCATGGCGGCCGCCCTCATCCCCAGGCAGAAGGATGCGGCAGATCCCTTCTGGATCACCGCGGCCCGCCAGCTCTTCTCCCACGGCGCGGCTGTGCTATGGCAGCGGGGAGAGACCCGCAACCGGGTGCTGGTCGACCACCTGCTCAAGACCGAGCTCAAGGCGCTGGCGGAAGCCATGGAGGGCACCGTGGCCCAGTCTATCGTCGATCCCGAGAACCCCAAGACGGCGCTCTCCGTGCGCGCCATGCTCACGGCCAACATCGGCGCCATGGACCTGCTGCCCGACGAGGGACCCTCTTTCTCGATTCGAGAGTGGGTCGAGAGCGAGGGTGCCGGCTTCCTGTTCCTCACCTCGCGGGGCGACCAGCATGCAAGCCTGCGAGGCCTGATCTCGACCTGGCTCGAGATCGCGGTGAACGCGCTGCTCTCGCTGCCCCGCCGGGACGGGCGCCGCACCTGGCTGATACTGGACGAGCTGCCGACACTTCACCAGCTCCCCTCGCTCCGTCCCGGCCTCGCCGAGAGCCGCCAGTTCGGCGGCTGCTTCGTGCTGGGCGTCCAGGTATTCTCGGCGTTGCGGGACCTCTACGGCCGGGACGGGGCGGAGACGATCTCCGGCCTCTGCGGCACCCGTGTGGTGCTGGCGGCGCCCGACAGGGACACGTCCGAGTGGTCGGCGGAAAGCCTCGGGCGGGTCGAGGTGGAATCCCTCGCGGAGGGGGTGAGCTACGACACGCCCCGCGACGGGGTGACGCTGAGCGCGCGCCGCGACCTCCGCCCCCTGGTGCTGCCGGCGGAGGTGGCGCGTCTCGAGAATCTGACGGGCTATCTCAAGTTCCCGGGCTCCTGGCCGGTGGCCCGGATCGCGCTCACGTACAAGGAGCGGAGCCCGGTGGCGCAGCGCTTCGTGCCCAGGAATGATGGTCGGAGCGGTGCCGGTGACCGCTCCCGGACACCATCGCATGGGGCGGGCTCGAAGGAGATGCGCGGGCAAACGTTCGTCACTGCCACGGAACCCGCCGACGACGGTGGAGAGATTCCATCAAGGATTGCGGATGTCGCGGATTCGATGCCAGCCGGGGGGACCGTGAATGGAGCAATTGAAATTGCGGAAACGGGCTTGGACGATTCCCATGGAGAGAATTCGGCGGGGTGGCATGAAGAGGGGTGGACACCGCACGAATGGGCCCTTTGGGAGCGGGACGATGAGGTGGCAACGATGGATGGCCTTCCCGAGCGGCGACGTTCCCAAGGCGCCGGAACCGCGATAGGCGCCGAAGCGCAGGATGCAGGCGATTCGAACGGCGCAGGAGCAGGTGAAGGCGTGGCTGAGCGAGGCGAAGCCGGCGAAGGCGTCGTCGACGCAGAAGTAGCGGACGGAGAACGGCCTCTGCCCGTACTCCGGTTGTGAGATGGTCGCCTCGATCGGCGCAGTGGCTTCGCCCGCCCAGGGAGTCACCTACTACGAGAAGGACGGGTACTACGCGAAGGACGATCCCGAGCATCGGGACGCCAGTGCCTGGGCGGGCAAAGGAGCCGAGGCTCTGGGACTGTCGGGCGCGGTGGATCCGGACACGTTCCAGGGCGTGCTGGAAGGCACGGTTCCCGACGGATCGGGACGCAGGCTGGGCCGGCGCGAAAAGGACGGCACGTTCAGTCACAGACCCGGGCGGGACGTCACCTTCTCCGCCCCGAAGTCGGTTTCCATCGCAGCCCTGATCGGTGGCGATTCCCGTATCGTCGCCGCCCATGACGAGGCGGTGCGGAGGACGCTCGCCTGGATCGAGGAGAACGTCGTCGAGACCAGGTTGAGGGATGCGGAGACGGGCCGCATGACCCGGGCCAGGGACCAGAAGGCGCTGATCGCCACCTTCCGCCATGACACCTCTCGCAATCTTGATCCCCAGCTCCATACGCATGCCGTGATCGCCAACATGGTGCAGGGCGAGGACGGCAAGTGGCGCACCATGGCCAACGAGAAGCTGTATGCATCCAAGATGCTGATCGGCGCTCTGTATCGCGCGGAGCTGGCGAGAGAGCTGGATACGCTGGGTTACGCGACCGAGAAGACGCATGCGGACGGACGCTTCGAGATCGCGGGCGTGGCGCGCATGACGATCGAGGCGTTCTCGACACGCAGGGCGGAAATCGAAGCGGCGATGGCGGCGCAGGGTCTTGGGGGACCGGCAGAGAACCAGCGACTGGCGCAGCGCGCCTCCCTGATGACCCGCGCGCACAAGCGAGATGTGGACAAGGAGGAGCTGCGGACAAGCTGGCAGAGGCAGGCGGCCGATCTCGGTCTGGAGGTTGACAGGCTCGCAGACGAGGCTGCGCGGCGCACGGCGCAACGGAAGACGGAGCGTGAGAACGTCGCTCGGTCCGATGAGCTGGAAGGCTCGAAGTCGGCGGCGCAGCGCGATGCCGACGCCGCCGTCGCATGGGCAGTGGCGCACCTGTCGGAGCGCGAGGCAGTGTTCTCCCGAACGTCGCTGCTTGCCGCCTCTCTCGCCTGGCGGCCGGGCGTCGTGACCATCGGCGAGGCGGAGGCTGGCGTCGCCCGGCTGGAGAGGGCGGGAACGCTGCACGCGGCGGCTCTCCCGGTACCTGGAGAGTCGTTCACGACCGACAAGGCGGTGGCGGACGAGCGTGAGACCATCGCGCTCATGGAACGCGGCCAGGGACGAGCTCCCGCTCCGATGCGCGGACGTGCTGTGGGGAAGGCACTGCGAAACGGTCCGCTCACGGTCGGACAGAAGGAGGCCGTGAAGCTCATCGTGTCGGAGAAGGATCGCGTGGTGGGGGTCCAGGGCTATGCCGGCACCGGCAAGACCACCATGCTGAAGCGAACGCGGGAGCTTCTCGAAAAGCGGGGGTTAGAGGTCAAGGGCCTGGCACCGTCCGCGTCTGCCGCGCAAACGCTTGCCGGCGAAGCCGGGATCGAGAGCGAGACCCTGCAGCGGTTCCTGGCACGCTATGCCGGTGTCGCCGAGGGAAGATTGACGGACAGGGGCGAGCGCGACATGCGGGCCAGGTTCGCGAAGACCGTGTTCGTGGTAGACGAGGGTTCTCTGGCTTCGACAGCGCAGACCCGAAGTCTGCTGAAGATCGCCAACACGCTGCGATTGCCGCGGGTGGTCCTCGTGGGCGACGAGAAGCAGCTCGATGCCGTCGATGCCGGCAAGCCGTTCGCGCAGTTGCAGGGTGCGGGCATGAAAACCGCGGTCATGGACGAGATCGTGCGTCAGCGCGACCCGGCCCTGAAGGAAGCAGTCGAAGCGAGCCTCGCGGGGGATGTCCGCAAGGCGTTCGAAAAGCTGGGTTCGAATGTGGCCGAGGTTCAGCCGGACAATCTCGCCGGTGCGGCGGCGGCGCGATGGCTCGCGCTGTCGGCCGAAGAGCGCGACAACGCGGGTCTGATGGCTCCGAGCCAAGCCTTGCGTGAGAGGATAAACGAGATCGTGCGGGAGAGATTGATACGGGACGGTGCCATCGTCGGACCGGCAATGAACGCGGAGCGCCTGGTCTCTCGCGGTTACACCAATGCCGAAAAGTGTCTGGCGGCCAACTACGCGGTCGGCGACGTGGTGGCCTTTCATCGATCCTACAAACGTCTCGGTGTCGAGAAAGGCGACGAGCTTCGCGTGGCGGGCGTCAAGCATAAGGCGGGCGTGGTCGAACTGAAGTCGAGAGACGGCGACAAGGTGTCCTGGGAGCCGGAACGCTTGGCGGCAAGAACGGGCGGGGTCGAGGTCTATGCCGCGGACACGTTGGAGCTGCGTCGGGGAGACCGCGTGTGCTGGACACGAAACGATGCGAACCATCGGCTCGTCAACAGCGGCACGGCAGAGGTGACCGATGTGAAAGGCGGCAAGGTCGCGTTCAGGCTCGAAAGCGGACGGGAGCTGAACTTGCGTGCGGACGATCCGCAGCTGCGGCATATCGACAGAGCATGGGCATCCACCGTGCATGCGTTCCAGGGTCGTACGGTGGATCGTGTGATCGCCGCGATGGAGGCCAATCATCCCCACCTGACGACACAGAAGACGCTCTATGTGGAGATCAGTCGAGCACGCTACAGCGCCGAGTTGGTCACGGACGATCGAAACGCGCTGCGCGAGCGCCTGGAGGCGGTGACCGGCGAACGCATTTCGGCGCTGGAAGCACTCGAGAGCGAGCACGACAGGCCGGTCGAAGAAGGATTGGGACGGGCACCCGCACGCGAAGGCGGCCGAAGCAAGTCGGAACCGAAGATGCCGGAACCGGCGCCGGCGGGGCCGACGGCCGAGCAATCGGGCAGGAAGCCGGGGCGGGAGAAGGTCCGGGAGGGGCCCGAACTGGAGCTCGAGCTCTAACCGGCAATTGATTTGTGAGTACGCGGCGCAGGCTCCAGACGCTGCCGGGCGCCAATGCAGTTCCTATCGCCAGCTTCGTACGATGCATGCTTCCGGCCTTGGTTGACTGCCTGGATTGAAACCGGCCACGATAACCTAATTCCGGCCGGATAAAGCGCCGCTTCGACGCTCCCAGGGTTTGCGGAGTTCTGCCCCAACATCCAGTGCACGGTAGAATTATCTTGGAACTATCAGCTGATGAATTTTCTCGGATATGTGCTTGGATTCAGCATCATTGCTTTCATAGAATTGGCGGCCCTCTTGGCCCTTGGCCATTAGCAGACGGTCGGTGGGCCGGCTCGACAGTCCCTGCCCAGCTGCCTCCATCAGGAGATCACCATGCGAGTAGCCTCCATCATGATCGCTGCGGCGCTCGCACTCACCACCGCACCGGCATCGGCCGAGGAGGTGAGTGACTACGACCGTTTTCAGCTCTGGCAATACTGTCTGCCCACGGACTTGGTCATCGAAGGGTTGCACAAGGACGCCGCTGACATTGGGTTGACGAAGGAGTCGATCACGATTGCCGTGCGCAGCAGGCTTCGTGCGGCCCGGCTATATGAGGCCGACGCTCCGTTCACATATGTGTATGTGAACGTGGCTGTAGTGGGCCGAGCGTAATAGCATCGGCTTAGCCTACAACAAATGGCTCAATGACCCGGTATCCGGCAGAGAAGGTTTCGCCAGAACCTGGGAAACTGGCAGCACCGGTACACACGGCGGGGACGCAGGCTACATCCTGTCGAATGTATCGGAGCTCGTTGATCGCTTTGTCGACGAATTCTTGCGGGTGAACGCTGACACTTGCTGAATGGAAGTGACGGACGAATCCTGTTAGAACGCCAAGCGCCCGCAGCGGGAACTGCGGGCGCTTGTTGATCAACTGCGAGCCTCGGCTGGCCACGCTTCGGCTTTGTCTTCTCTATGGGCACGGCACGGTGATGTCAAGCCGGGGCTCCAATTCAGGAGCCTGTCACGGATGAATTCACTAAGAGCATTTTGAACGACCTTGATGTGCTTCGCATGGCGGCAGCTCACCGCGGCGACTATAACGAGGTGTGCCGTATCGACGCGGACATTGCGGAGAACCGCGAGCTGTTGAGCCAGCCGGCCGTCAGCGTGATTCACGGGATAGCAGCGAGCGCGGAGAGATCATGAGACCGGACGAACTCGCAGCCATCCTCTCCCGCTTCTACCGCAATGCCCCTCATCGTGAAGCCATGGCGATGGTCCACTTATTCGGGATCAAGTATGCCGACGAGATTGAGCGATGCGGGGTCTCTGTCCCTCAGCTCGTCCGCCAGTCATGCGTGCCGGACCCCCATAAGACGGAAGTCTATAAGGGCATGAAGCTGGCGAAGTACGTCACGCTCAATGCTGCCGGTGAGCGCGCGGTGAGCTGAGGAGAGGCGCTTGTGATCGAGGCCCCAGTTTGGTGGTTCATCGTAACGATCATCGTGGCAGCTTTGGGCGTGGTGGTTGCGGTTTACAGGGGTTTGACGGAGCAGAAGCAGCAAATCGCAGCGAAGCAAGGTCTTCTTGACGAGAGATTCAAAATGGCCGTTGAACTGGTGCGCAGTGAGAATATGGCAGCTCGCGTGCGCGGCCTTTATGTGCTGGCTGACATGGCGAGACTGTACCCGGAATACAATCACGTGCGTGTCATGGAGATATTCATTGCACTTCTTCCTAGGCGCTTGGTGCCAACAGAGCGGATAAGCAGTCGAATGGATGATGTTCTTTATGAATCACGGGGTGCAGATGTCACAGCTATAAAGAGCTATATTGAAAGTCGGGGCGAAGTGGAGAGGGAGATTGAAAGGAGAGCTAGGTTTTCTCTCAAACAGCGTCTGAACTATACGGAATATATAATGGATGGGAGGAACTTGATATTGCGACGAGACGGCTGACCAAGGACACCACCGGTCAATCGGCACCGGATATTGTGCCGGGCGTCCAGCGCCGTGGCACTTAGGTATATAATCCCCGACATCTTAGCGAAATCGCTCAAGTCAGTTTGGACATCCTCCTCAAGTTGCTTGAACGCCCCGCTGACCGTGCAGGTTGAGCGGGCGCTGATCCAATCGAACCCGCTCATGACCGCGACCGGTTGCGCAGCAGCTGATGGCGGTTCACGTCAAGCTCGTGGGCGACGACGTTGTCGGTGCGGACCAGCAGGTCCGCCATCGAAATGTCCCTCTTCACCCGGTATGAGGCACCATAGATATTGCGCTCCCGGTAGCCGGAGAAGTGCAGCACCGCCTCCCGGAGCGTCTTGCTCGGGATGGTGCCGGTGTTGATGCAGGTACCGCCGACGACCGCTTGGCGTTCCACCACGGCCGTCTTCTTGCCGAACTTCGCCGCCTGTATCGCTGCCCGATGGCCGGCGGGTCCTGATCCTATGACCAGCAGCTCGTAGTCGCGCTCCGACATGTCCGGCGCTCCCTGCCTCGCCTGCTTTCTGGCAGCGAATGCGCAAGGCGTGCGAAAAATGATGCGCGCACTCTCGACTTCATCGGAAGGGCGGCGAGTAGAGGATGCCACCGTCTCGGTAAAGAGCATTCAGTCCGCGCGGCAGACCGATTGCCGTTTCCGGCCCAATGTATCGGTCGTAGATCTCGCCGTAGTTCCCTTCCGCCGCAATCGCCCGAACGGCCCACCGGAAATCGAGGCCCAGCATGTCGCCGAGCGAACCTTCGGTGCCGAGCATCCGGTTGATCTCCGGATGATCCGTCCCCTCGGCCATCTCCATGACACTAGCCTGGGTTACGCCGAGCTCTTCCGCCGTGATCAAAGCGTTCAGCACCCAGCGTGCGATATCCGCCCACTGGTCGTCACCCTGGCGCACCAGAGGTGCCAACGGTTCCTTCGAAATGATCTCGGGAAACAGCATGTGTGCATCCGGGTCGGCGAACGACGCCCGGGTTGCCGCCAGGCCGGACGCGTCGGTCGTGTAGATATCGCAACGGTCCGCTTCATAGGCAGCCCGAGCCTCGGCATTGGTTTCGATCGGCACCGGCTCGTACGACATGCGGTTGACGCGGAAGAAATCCGCGAGGTTGAGCTCGGTGGTGGTGCCGGTCTGGATGCAGATCGAGGCGCCGTCGAGTTCCCTGGCGCTGGAGATGCCGAGCGCCTTGCGCCCCAGAAATCCCTGACCGTCATAGTAATTGACGCCGACGAAGGTGAAGCCGAGGTCGGTATCGCGCGAGAAGGTCCAGGTGGTGTTCCGCGACAGAATATCGACCTCGCCCGAAGCCAGCGCCGGGAAGCGGTTCTTCCCAGTCAGGTTCGTGTAGGAAACCTTGTCAGCATCCCCCAGTACGGCGGCCGCCAGCGCCCTGCAATAGGCGACGTCGAAGCCGGTCCAGTTGCCATCGTCGTCGGTGAAGGCGAAGCCCACAACGCCGTGGTTGATGCCACAAGAGAGTTCGTCCTTGGCCATCACGTCGTCGAGGGTCGCTGCCTCGCCCTGCACCGACCCTGCCGCTGCCAGCGCTGCGGCCGCCGCGATTGCACTCGCGATACTCTTCAATCTCATGGCTGTGCTCCTGAGCTGTCTGAATGTCGAACCGTTGCGTCTCCCCTGGTCTTGCGTGATGGCGCCCGTCGCTGCTCCATCTTTCGACCGGCTTGGAAGATTGGCCCACGGTACATAATCCTGCCGCCGCTGACACCGGGGAGACCATCGGCATCAACTCCCGGACGCGATCGTACGGTCTCGCGCAGCCGAAGACTCCCTAACCCGTGCTCTTGAGCCACCTGATTCTCCCCCGTCGAATTGGTCCATCCTTAGGTTTTGAAACCAGGCGGCACACAGCTCTGCGTGCCGGCGACGAAATCAGAGAGCGTCCGAGCATTGTTGCACACGGCAGATCGGGCCCAGAGCATATCGATGGCGCGACCTTGCGCTGACGAGAGACACGACGTCCCGTCCAGAGACAATGGTATACGACAAACTGGAAGCTGGATCAGGATTGCGATAGCCGTCAAGACCGGAACGATTTGGTGTAGGAGTTACAGGTCCGACGGCAGTTGGGGAGCGACTGTGGAGATGCTCTTTTCTATCTGCTTCACCTCGTTCTCGCGCCCGGCGGCGATCATGTCACGTGCAACGGCCTGCGCGGTGAACATGCATGAGCGCAACAAGAGGATCTCGAGACCGGCTCGCGGCCATTGGCGGCTGTCGAGTGCCTCCAACGCAAGATCGACCAAAGCCTGATTTGCTGGCACGCCGCGCTCCCTTGCGACGTCTTGGATGCGCTTCCAGTGTCGGGGATGTATCCGGATGTGCCTATCAACCGATTTTGCCATCACCCGGTGCTCCTGCGTTGTTTTCCTTAACTTGGTTACGGCCGAACGGGACTGGACGAAAAGCAATCTGTGGGACCGTTACAAGGACGCCGTACACTGAGGTTAGATGATTGATTCGTGACGTTTACGCCGGTAGGTGCAAGGCGATTAGAGCGGCACATTGTAGCAGGTATTGGGCCCAGATACGTGGTATATTTTGGGAAACTCAGGTTTTGTCATAGAGTATGTCTTGGGACGTTCTTGGGTAATCTCAGTGTAGAATGTTGAAAACACTGCCCAATATTTGTTCCCCATAAAGGGTAACTTTTCCCGGCATGTAAGAGCTACGAATTGCGACAAATTGTCGTAGATAACCGTATCCCCCGCGTAGTAGTAAGTATCGGTGACATCGGATTGCACCTGGGTGCGTTAGGTGTGAGAGCCAAAGCGGCTCCGCCGTAGAGCCGGGGCCTATGACAGCCATGAAGACGGTCAAGGCCCCAGCTTGGGTGATCGATGCGAGGGGGGGACGTCGCGGCACTGCGTCACGCAGGACGCGGCGACGACGCACGAGCGAGGCGCGAAGCGCACGCGAGCACGACAGATCGTGCGAGGCAACGCGTCAGTTGCGAGCGCGAAGTGCGACGGCGGTCGTTCACTTCGACGGTGCCGAGTGACGCGTCGGGTGACGCGGTGTGGTCAGCGAGCGTCGGGCGACGGCGCGCAAGCGCCGAGCCGGACGCGTAGCGGACGAGCGGTGTCCGTCGCTTGAGGGCGCAGTTGTGAGCGCGAGGTGCGGCGCGGGTGCCGCACTTCGGCGGTGCCAGGTGACGGGTCGGGCGGCACAACCGGCGGAGCGAGCGTCGGGCGATGGCGCGCTAGCGCCGAGCCTGACGCGAGCCGGCGGCGCACGACGGGTCGCCACGGGTGAACGGCGTGAGCGAGAGCGGCGCAGGCGCGCATGCGCCGAGCTGCGAAGCGCGGTGGTGGGCACGGCGAAAAGGGGGGAGCCGATCGCCGCTGAGGCAGCGACCGGCTCCGGTGTTGAGGTGGAAGCGTCGCCATCAGGCGGCGACGCTCATGACCGGGATGCCGAGCTGCTTCGCTTTGTCGACCAGGTTGCCAGTGATGCCCGAGCCGGGGAACGCGATCACGCCCTTCGGCAGTAGGTTCAGCAGCTCGTCGTTGCGGCGGAAGGGGGCAGCGTTGCCGTGCGCCTTCCAGTCCGGGCGGCACACGACCTGGTCGACACCGCGCGCATCCGCCCAGCTCGCCGCGATCTTCTCGACGCCGGGGCCGCCGCCGTGCAGCAGCACCATGTCGCCGTACTTCGCGCGCGTGGAGTCGAGCGTGGTCCAGACGGCGTCGGCATCGCTGACGGTCTTGCCTCCGGTGATGGCGACGAGCGTCCCCTCCGGCAGGTGCGCGCGGGTCTCGCGGTCCTGCCGGGCGCGGCGGAAGTCGCGGGCGTCGATGGCGGCTGAGGTGAGCTGGCCGGTCTGCGAGGTGTGCGATCCGTGGCGCGGGCGCCAGACGTCGCCGGTCTCGACACGGTAGGCGTCGGCGGCGACGTCGCGGAGCTTCTCGAACGCGTCGCGCCTGTCGCCGAGGTTCTGTGCGCGGTCGGTCAGAGTCTGCAGCTCCCATGCCTTCACCTCGGTGCCGTCCTGCGCGCGCTCGAGGTCGCGCATCTCGGGCGCGATGCGGTCGACGGCCCGGTCGAGGCGGGTGACCTGCGAGTGCAGCATGTTGGTCAGGCCCCACATCAGGGCCTCGCGCTCGTCGGCCATCTGGGTGCCGTCGACGGTGACGCCGTCCACCATGACGCGGATGGCCTCGCTCAGCGCATCGAGGGCGTCGTCCTCGTCCCAGACCTCGCGGCTGTCGAGCTCGCCGCGCTCAGGGCTGGCGCCATAGAGCGCGATGCTGTCGCAGACTGCTGCGGTGGCGGAAGCGGATGCGGTAGCGCTGGTGGTATCGATCATGACGATCTCCTTCGGTTCGTCCTCCGAGGCGGTATGCCCCGTCGTGACGTCCTTTTCGGGTCACGCGCGCGCAGCGGAAGCACCTGGCCCTGGAAGCTCTTGGGCGGGAGTCGGTGCGGAAGGTCGCCGATTTCGGTGCGGAAGATGGCGCCGCCGTGCCGGTGGGAACGGTGCTCCGCAGCAAGTCCATTCCAGTGGTCATTACGGCGCCGTGCCGGGCGGGCCCGCTTGGGCCTGCCCGGCGTCTAGGCGCCGCCACGAATGGTTCCGCGAATGGATTTGATGCGGTGCAGCGTGACGCGGCGGCCCCGCGCCAGGGGCCGGCGCGCTGCAGGACGGGAAGGTCGGTGATTACACGCAAGCCATCTTCACGGTCGGCGACCTTCACGGCCCGCCTTAGAGTTTCCTGGGCCAGGCCGGAGGGAGCGGAGCGACCGTAGGACCCGCAGGGTTGCTGCAGCGAGCACGTGTGAGACGATTGGACGAAACGACGGGAAGAGCCTTTGTTGGAAGCCCCTCCTTCTTTGTCTTTGGCAAGCGCAGCGCGCAGCGAGCGGCAGCGAGCGCAGGCGAGAGGGATACCCGCCCGAAGGGACGAGACCGCGCAGCGGGCTCGGCAGGGTAGCTCGGCCGCGAAGCGGCTCGCCCAAAGTCTTCCTTGAAGGCCGCAAGACAATCCACGAGGGCATGGCATGGTCGAGGGGGCAGTCATCACGGCCACAACGGATGTGTGTCGACGAGACGCTGCGCCTCGGCGCGGATGCGCGAGCGGTCGTGCACCTTGAAGGGGCCGCGATGGTCTTCGGAAAGATGGATGACGTAGTAGTGCGCGCCCGCATTCAGGATGTCTTCCTGCCGGTAGACCTCGCCTACGATGGTGCCGTCCTGGTAGATGCGGGATTCCTCCGGCGTGATGCGCCGGAAGGTGAGGTCGGTGCGATAGCGTCCCATCCGGGTGCTCCCTTCGTGCCTGGCGGGCGGGTTCTCTCTCTCCTCCCCCGCCTTGTTCACACCGACTCCCGCTCCCCTCTCTCTCCCGCGAAGCGGAAGAGGGGCGCGACGCGCGCAGCGAGCGCAGCGGAGCCGAGCGCGAGCAGGTCGTCGTTGAAGTCCTCGCCCTCGGGAACGAGGACATGGACGGGGACGCCCGCCTGCGCGCAGCGGCGGGCGAGGCGTTCCGCCGCCCGCTCGCCTTCGGGGTCGTTGTCGCGGGCGATGACGAGCCGGGCTGTGCCGGGCGGAGGCGCGAACGCGCCGAGGCTGCCGGCGGAAAGCGCGGCGGCGGCCACGGTGTCCGGCATCGCCGTGACCAGCGACAGCACCGTCTCGATCCCCTCGCCCACCAGCAGCGTGGTCGGCGCCGGGCTGCCGAAGCGCACGGCCAGCCCGTGGACGCGGCCGAGCGCCTTGCGCGGGCGCGCCACGGGCGCCTTGGCCGGGCGCGAGGGATCGAGCCAGGTGCGGTGGACGCCGGTAACGGACCCGTGACCGGGGTGTTCCCCCGCGGCGCCGGTGACGGCGGCGACCAGCGCCGGCAGGCGGCGTATGCCGCCGCCGTCGCGGTAGAAGAGCGCGGGGTGGTAGCGAAGCGCCGGGAAGCGGCAGCGGTGGATCGCTCTGGCGCGCAGATAGGCCTCGGCATGGGTGCCGTCGATGGCGCGGCAGCGCTGCCACAGGCGGCGCGCCGCTTCCGTGCGGTCGTAGGAGTCGGAGCCGCCATCGGTGGCGGTCGCGGGCGGGAGCGAGAGGAAGGCGCGCGCCTCGGCGAGGGCGGCGAGGAGCGAGCCCGCGCCGGTGGCGATGCGGATGAGGTCGAGCAGGTCGCCGTGCTCGCCGGTGGCCGCATCCGTCTTATGTTCAACGTAAGCGGTATCGAGGCCCCATACTTCCAACGCATCTGATTTCGCGGCTGACTCTTGGCCTTGGCAAGGAGCCTTGGAGGAGGCATCGCGATGAAGGATTTGGATTTTCTGCGTGGCCACGAGTTCGGCGGTCACTCGGTCGAGGCGCGAGCGCCTGAAGAGGCCGCCCCATCTGCCGCAGCCCCATCTACGGCAACTGTTCCGGCTGATCACACTCGGCGGTCATGGTCCGCCGAGGAGAAGGCACGGATCGTCGCGGAGAGCGACAGGCCGGGAGTTGTGCAGAAGGAGGTCGCGGCTCGCCACGGCATCAGCGCACAAACTCTTCGTCAGTGGCGCAGTCGGTCAGCGGCTTCCGGGAAGCGGCGTGGCCGGCCTTGGCCGGCTGATGTGAAGGCGCGGATTGTTGCGGAGAGCGAGCGCCCGGATGCATCGATATCGGCAGTTGCCCGCCGTCACGGCATCAGCGAGAAGACGCTGCGCACCTGGCGTCGCCAGGCGGCGAGTGACGCTGGTGGCGATCGGCAGGGAGCCGGGTCTTCGCCCCCCTATATTCCGGTTGTAGTTGACGGGTCTGCGTCCGAGCGGACGGTCGCGATTGAGGCGCTGGGCGTCGTCGTTCGCCTTCCGGTGGAGAGCGCGGTCGATCGGATCGTGGCTGTGGCCTCGGGCCTGGGTCGTGCGTCGTCATGATCGCGGTGCCCTCGCTTCGCATCGTGTTGGCGACGCGTCCGGTTGATTTTCGTCGCGGCCACGACGCGCTTGCGGCGACGGCGGCGAGGGAGCTGGACCTCGATATCTATTCCGGGGTGATCGTGATCTTCCGCTCGCGCCGCGGGGACAGGCTCAAGCTTCTCACCTGGGACGGGACCGGTCTGGTGATGACCTACAAGCGTCTGGAGCAAGGCCGCTTCGCCTGGCCCCGGATCGAGGACGGTGTGATTCGCCTTACGAAGGGCCAGTTCGAGGCTCTCTTCGAGGGCCTCGACTGGCGCCGGGTGAAGGCCCGCCCGGTTCGCCGCCCGCTGGCGGCGGAGTGAGGCGAGACGCAGGCGGGTCCGCAGATTTTTGTCGAGGTCCCGCCTGCACTTTTCCCTGGTCACGCATTGGCGAATCGGATTAAGGGATCGGCCATGCCGAAGGTCACGCCCTCACCCCTCAGCAGCGCCGGTTCGCCGTCGCCTGCGGTGGTTTCGGCGGCGCTGGCGACCCTGCAGGCGGAGCTTGCCGAGGAGCGCGCGGCGCGCCGTGCGACCGAAGCAGCCCTATGCGAAGCGGAGCAGGCACGCGGCGCGGCGGAGGCGGCGAGGCAGACGGCGGAAGCGCGGGCGGCACGGCTGGAGGCCGAGAACGCGCACAGCGCGGAGCAGATCAGCCGGCTTGAGCATCTCAACAAGGAGCTCAGGAAGGCGCTGTTCGGTCCGCGCTCCGAGAAGCTCAACGAGGACGAGCGCCAGCTTACGTTCGAGGAGTTTTGGGCGGCGATCGCTGAAGCCGGCGGTCGGCCCGAGGCAGATGACCAGGAGCAGGACGAGGGGGCTGGCGGCAAGCGCCGGCGGCGCTCTTCCCGGGGGTCGCGCAGCGGGGTGCGCTTCGGGCCCCAGGTCGACCGGCGCGAGGAGGTGATCGAGCCGGACACGATCATGTGCCCCTGCGGCTGCGGCGAGATGACGAAGATCGGCGAGGACCGCAGCGAGCGGCTGGACTATGAGCCGGCGAAGTTCACCGTCATCGAGACCGTGCGCCCCCGCTACGCCTGCAACAAGTGCAAGGGCGGCGGGGTGGTGCAGGCGTCGGCGCCCGCCTCTCTGGTGGAGGGCGGCCTTCCCACCGAGGCTCTTCTGGCGCAGGTGCTGATCGCGAAGTACGGCGATCATTGCCCGCTCTACCGTCAGTCGCAGATTTACGAGCGCTCGGGGATCGAGGTTCACCGTGCGACGCTGGCGACGTGGGTGGGGCAGGCGTCGTTTCACCTGCGCCCCGTGGTCGCTTGCCTGAAGGATGAGCTGAAGAAGTCGGATCACCTGGGTCTGGACGAGACCACGATCCGCGTTCTCGACCCGGGCCGGGGCAAGACGAAGACGGGCTACATGTGGACCCTTGTGCGCGACGAGCGCCACTGGAGCGGCGCCGACCCGCCGGGCGTTGTCTATCGCTATGAGCCCGGTCGCGGCGGCAAGTATGGCGCCAGGCTCTTGAAGGGCTTTTCGGGGACGGTGCAGCTCGACGCCTACTCGGGCCACAACATCCTGGCGCGGCCGGACCGGCCCGGCGGCCCCGTGACGCGGGCTCTGTGCTGGGCGCACGTCAGGCGCAAGCTGAAAGAGGTGTACGACTCGAGCGCCTCGCCGATCGCGCTGGCTGGCCTGAAGCGGATCGCGACGCTCTATGCGATCGAGGAGAAGATCCGGGGCGAGCCGCCGGCGACGCGTCAGGCGATCCGCTGGGAGGAGTCGGCGCCGATCGTGAACGCCTTCGGTGTCTGGCTCGACGAACAGCGCTCGCGGGTCTCACCGCGCTCGCGTCTCGGCGAGAAGCTCACCTATATCGCCAACCAGTGGGACGGGCTGCTGGAGTTCCTGCACGACGGCCGCGTCGAGATCGACTCGAACCTGGTGGAAAACCGAATCCGCCCGCTGAAGCTCACCGCCAAGAATGCGCTCTTCGCCGGCAACGACGAGGGTGCGCAAGCCTGGGCCCGCATCGCATCGCTGATCGAGACCTGCAAGATGAACGGCGTCGAGCCTTACGCCTGGATGCGGAGCACGCTCGAGAAGATCGCCAAGGGTCACCCGCAGTCCAAAATCCAGGAACTGCTGCCGTGGAACTTCGAGCCCGAGACAAATTGACTCGCGCGCTCACGGCGCTCCTCAACAAGTCCCCCTCGTAGTCAACCCAGATTCCGGCATGGGGTCTGCGTAACGCTTACTGTTCAACTGCACATAAGACCGATTGAACTGAGCCGCGTTCCGCGGCGGGGCGCCTCGGCCGCCGGGTGCCCAGAGTGATCTCCTTGCCGCGCGTAAGTTGAGTGTGGCCGTTCGCTCCAGCGTCTGGGCGCAGGGTCGAATCCTGTTTCTCCCTCGTTGATCGATGGTCGTCGACCGCCAAGCCGGCGAGCAAGAGCATGGGCGTGTCTTCGTGACAGACCAAACCCAGAGGGAGACGCCCCATGACGGCACTTCGCCAGCGCATGATCAACGACATGACGGTTCGCGGCTTCGCCGAGAACACCAGGAAGTCCTACCTCAACTCGGTCTCCGGGCTCGCGGTTCACTACGGTCGCAGCCCCGAGCACATCTCAGCGGAGGAAGTCCAGGAGTACCTCATCTTTCTTCACGAAGAGCGGGGGCTGGCTTGGCAGAGCTGCAACAGCGCTCGCCAAGGGATCCGCTTCCTCTATCGCATCACGCTGGGCTTGCCCGAGCCGCACTTCTATCTGCCCTTCGCCAAGACGCCTTCCACCCTGCCCGTACTGCTCAACCAAGACGAACTGGTGCGGCTGTTCAGCGTCACCATCAACCGCAAGCACCGCGCCTTGCTGATGACGGCCTATGCAGCGGGGCTTCGGGCGAGCGAGCTCGGCCGGTTGCAGATCAGCGATATCGACTCACAGCGGATGTGCCTGCGCGTCGATCAGGGCAAGGGCAACAAGGACCGCTACGTCCCGCTCTCGCCCCGGCTGCTCGACGAGCTGCGCGAGTACTGGCAGCGGGTACGGCCCGAGCACTGGCTGTTCCCCGGTCGGATTCCCGGCCGGCCGATGACGCGCCATGGGCCAGCACACGTTTACGATCGAGCCAAGGACAAAGCCGGGATCGCCAAGCCCGGCGGGATCCACACGCTGCGCCATTGCTACGCCACCGGGCTCCTCGAGGCCGGCGTCGAGCTGCATGTCATCCAACGCCGCCTCGGGCACACCTCAATCCGCTCGACCATGCGCTACCTTCACCTTGCTCACGACAAGACGTCCGCCACGCCGTCGCCCCTGGACCTGCTGGAGTTTCCGCGTCCTGCCCAGGCCTGACCGGTGGCTCATGTCGGCCACGCGGCGCCAGCCACACGGCCGGCGCTGGAGGTCGCGGACATCCTGCGCGAGCGCGGCGACGCCTATGGCGAGACACATCTGCTCTCGGCCCAGCAGCAGAGGGTCGTCGACGCGCTGGTGAACTGCCGCACCGCTGTGCTCGGCGGGTTCAAGGCAGAATGCGATCACTGCGGGGCGGTGACGATCCAGTACGCCTCGTGCCGGAACCGTCATTGCCCCAAGTGCCAGACCCTCTCGCAGACCAGGTGGGTTGAGCGTCAGTGCGCCGATCTGCTCGACATCGACTACTGGCATGTCGTGTTCACCCTGCCCCACGAGCTCAACCCCGTGGCCCAGGGCAATACCGCGCTCATCTACAGGCTGCTCTTCAAGGCCGCCTCCCAGACCCTGCTCGAGTTCGGCCGCAATCCCCGCTGGCTCGGCGGCGAGCTCGGCATCACCATGGTGCTGCACACTTGGGGGCAGAATCTGGGACAGCACATCCATGTCCACTGTATCGTCACCGACGGCGGTCTGAGCCCGGACAGAGAGCGCTGGCTCACTCCCGCGCGCAAGGGCTTCCTGTTCCCCACGGTCGCGCTCTCGAAGGTCTTCCGCGGCAAGTATCTCGACTTCCTCGGCGCCGCGCACCGCGACGGCGAACTCCGGCTCAAGGTCGTCGGCGGTGGTGACGACAGCCGCGAGTTCGAGTGTCTGAAGACCGCGCTGCGGTCGAACGACTGGGTGGTCTACACCAAGGCCCCGTTCGCCGGCGCCGGGCACGTTCTGGCCTATCTCGGGCGCTACACCCACAAGGCTGCCATCGCCAATCATCGCCTCGTCGACTTCGACGGCGAGCACGTTCGCTTCCGTTGGCGCGACTACGCTGACGGCAACAAGGTCAAGGTGATGCGTCTCGACGTCGACGAGTTCATCCGCCGCTTCCTCCTGCACGTCCTCCCGCGCGGCTTCACCCGCCTGCGCCACTACGGCTTGCTCGCCAATCGCTGCCGGGCTCGCAAGCTCGCCCGCTGCCGAGACCTGCTCGGCCAGCCTGCCCCTGAACCGCGGGAGCCGGAAACGACGCAGCAGATGATGCTGCGACTGACGGGGATCGACATCACCGTGTGCCGCCAGTGCGGCGAGGCAACGCTGCGGCAAACCGTCATTCTTGAGCCGCAGCCCCAAGCAGCCATGCGGGCGACGAATACCCGACCGCCGTGACGATGCGTCAGAACCGACAAGGTCCGACAACAGTCCCCCCGGCCGCCGCGCCGCGACCGCTCCTGCGCCCGCTTCGTGCTGCCCGGCGGCGAAACATCGTCGCGAGCCCCTGCACAGCCGCGTCGCAACCTGATAAGTGGAGATTCAGAGTGCCGGCGCCGCCAGCGACACCAACAGGTTGCACCGCTTCGGCCTAATCGGCTCCCACCCAGCGGTTACTTTCCCCATAGCCCGGCACTACGGCCGTGCAGCGCGGCTCAGCTCAATGCCTGTATCGGTCCTGCTGCGCACGACCGATACAGGCCAATTCATTATGTTGCGCCGGTGGTTATGTTGCGGCCCGGCGCTGGGCGGCGCAGCTGCACGCGCTTTGCGGTTTCTCGGCAACATAACCTCAGTCCCGCGGGGAGGGTCGCGTGATGCCGCGCGACGCTTCCGAGCTGGCACGGCGCCTCGCGCGCGACGCCGAGGCGGTCTGCCGCCACTATCTGTCGAAGGGTCGGCGTCAGGGCCGCTACTGGATGGTGGGCGACGTGCGCAACACGCCCGGCCGGTCGATGTACGTGCGGCTGAGCGGGCCGGAGGCCGGCCCTGGGGCCGCCGGGCGCTGGAGCGATGCGGCCTCGGCCGAGCACGGCGACCTGCTCGACGTGATCCGCGAGAGCTGCGGGCTCACGGAGTTCCGCGAGGTCGCCGAGGAGGCGCGGCGCTTCCTGTCGCTGCCCCGGGCCGAACCGCCGGTCGCGTCAAGAGCGCCCGCCCCGAGGGGCTCGGCCGAAGCTGCGCGCAGGCTCTGGGCGATCGCCAGACCGATCGCCGGCACGCTGGCCGAGGCGTACCTGCGCAACCGCGGGATCGTACATCTGACGAGCTGCGAAGCGCTCCGCTTCCATCCGCGCTGCTGGTATCGCCCGGATGGGCATGCGCCGACCGAGACCTGGCCGGCGATGATCGCCGCCGTCACCGACCTCTCGGGCGCGATCACCGGCGTGCATCGCACCTGGATCGCCCCGGACGGGTTGGGCAAGGCGCCGATCGATACGCCGCGACGCGCGATGGGCGACCTTCTCGGCCATGCCGTCCGGTTCGGTGCGGCCGGCAACGTCCTCGCCGCCGGCGAAGGCATCGAGACGATGCTGTCGCTGCGATGCGCGCTGCCCGCCATGCCCATGGCGGCGGCGCTCTCGGCGAACCACCTCGCCGCCCTCGAACTGGCTGCCGGTCTGCGACGGCTCTACATCGCGCGAGACAACGATCCCGCAGGACGGCGTGCGGCGGGAACCCTGGCCGATCGCGCGCGGGGCGCTGGCGTCGAGGCGCTGACGCTCGTGCCCGCGCTGGACGACTTCAACGGCGACCTGCGCCGGCTCGGCGTCGAGGTGCTGAGTGGCCGCCTGCATACCCAACTCGCGCTGACCGATAGGCCCCTCGTGGGATCAACATAGCTTCCATCACCCTGCATCGTCGGGAAACTCGCGCCTCCAACCACAAGGAGGCCAACATGTTCGATGACATCTTCTTCCCCTACACCGCCGACAAGTATCGAGAGGCGCCGCTGGTGGAGCAGCGGGAGCGATACCTCGCTCATCTCAAGGCGACCGGCGCGAGACGGTCGACCTTGCGCAAGTGCGCCAACGATCAGCTGAGTCTGGTGCGTCTTCTCAACCTCGAAGATGGCGAACCGGTGGACCGGTCGCGGATCGAGGCAGCCGCGACGATATGGGCGCGGCCCGGAGGTCGTCGGTGCGACCGAGCCGCAACACCGAAGACGCGCGACCGCTTCGTCAGCCACGGTGTTCGCTGGCTCGCTTTCCTGGGCTGGCTCGACGAGGTCGATGACGACCGCCATCCGCATCACGCCGAGGTCCAGGCCTTCGCACGATGGTCGCGCGAGGAACACGGGCTCTCCGATGCGACCGTGCAGAGCTATTGCAAAGCGGCCGACCACTTCTTCCTGCACCTGGCTGCCAAGGGCGTGCAGTTGAGCGCGGTCGGCATGACCGACATCGACGATGCCATGGCGGCGGAGCATGAGCGGGGTGCCTGGAGCCGCCGGACGCGGCATGATTATGCGCAGCGGCTGAGAGCGTTCTTCCTGTTCGCCGAGATGCGCGGCTGGTGCCGAGAGGGCCTTGCCGCGGGCATCGTGGCGCCCCGCTTCATGGCCGACGAGGCCGTGCCCAAGGGGCTGCCGCGCGAGGATGTCGTGCGCTTGCTGGCGTCGGTTACGGGCGACCGGGCCATCGACAAGCGCGATCGGGCGATCCTGATGCTGTTCATCGCATACGGGCTTCGGACGGCAGAGGTCGGCGGGCTGCAGCTCGATGACCTGGACTGGGAGAACGCGATGCTCCGGGTCCGCTGTCCGAAACCGGGACGCACTCATCTGTGGCCGCTGTCGCAGGGCGTGGGCCACGCCATCCTGTGCTACATCAGGGAGGCGCGGCCGTCCGGCTTCGGGCGCAGTCTCTTCTTGACAACACGCGCGCCGATCCGACCGCTCGACCGGAAGGCCTTGGGCAAGATCGTCCGCGATCGGCTGGCTGGCATCGGCGTCGTCACCGGGCGACGCGGGGCTCACGCCCTGCGGCATGCCGCAGCCCAGCATCTGCTGGATCGGGGCACGTCGATGAAGGTGATCGGCGACTTCCTCGGGCACCGAGATCCGACCTCCACCACCATCTACGCCAAGGTCGACCTCGCTGCGCTTCGCGAAGTAGCGGCTCTCGACATGGAGGGCCTGGTATGAACCTGCGAGAAGCGATCGAACGCTACGTGCTCTGGCGACAGGCTCACGGCGCGAAGTTCACGAGCGGCGCGAGCTTGTTGCGCGGCTTCCTTCACCATGCCGATGGCGAAGCCGCCTGCGACGCGATCAACGCCGGGCAGGTACGGGCGTATCTCGCGGGCGAAGGCGTGTCGAGGCGCCACTGCGAGAACAGATACTATGCGCTTGCCGGCTTCTGGCGCCATGCGATCAGCCGCGGCCATGCGTCCCGCTCACCGATGCCGGCCGACGCACCGAGATCGCCCGTCCGAGCGCCGCCCTACATCTACTCGCGCGACGAACTTGCGCGCCTGTTCGACCCCGCGACCGTGGAAGCGAGCCGGCGCCGCGCAGTCCAGCTGGACGCGGTGACGTTCCGGACGCTGCTTCTGCTCTTGTACGGCGCGGGCCTACGATTCGGGGAGGCGACTCGCCTCTCCCTTGCCGACGTCGATCTGGCGAACGCCGTCCTGACCATCCGGGCCACCAAGTTCTACAAGAGCCGGCTGGTCCCGGTCGGCCCTCAGCTTGCAGCGCTTCTGGGAAGCCACGTGACCCTGCGCCAGCGCGCCGGACTGGTGGAAGGCCGGGACGCGTTGCTCCTGGCGAACCGGGACGGGACGCGGCTCGCCAGTAGCACGGTGCTGGCCGCGTTCGACACGCTGAGGCGCCTCGCCGGGGTCCACCGTCCCGCGGCGGGGCGGACGATCCCGCGGCTGCACGATCTGCGGCACAGCTTCGCCGTCCACCGCCTGACGAGCTGGTATCGGCAAGGCGCTGATGTGCAACGGCTGCTGCCGGTGCTCTCCACCTATCTCGGTCACGCCGATCTGGAGGGCACGAAGATCTATCTGTCGATGACGCCGGAGCTCCTGGAAGAGGCGTCGCTACGGTTCGCCCGCTATGCGGCGGGAGGTCGGCATGCCTGAGCCCGCAACCCTCGGCCCGTGGCTCCGCCGGTTCTTCACCGAGCACATCGTCACCGAACGCAATCTGGCCAGGAACACCCGCAAGAGCTACCGCGACACCTTCCGCCTGTTGTTGCCCTTCGTCAGCCGAAAGGTGCGCAAGCCCGTAGACCGGCTCGCGGTATGGGACATCACATCCGGATGCGTGCGGGAGTTCCTCGCCCATGTCGAGACGGATCGAGGTTGCTCCGTCCGGACTCGCAATCAGCGACTGGCTGCGATCCAGGCCTTCGCGCGCTTCGTCGGCAGCCGCGACCCGGTCCATGTCGAATGGTGCGGTCATATCCGGGCGATCGCGTCGAAGAGATCGGTGCCGCCGCCGGTCGGATGGCTGACCCGGGCGGAGATGGAGGCGATGCTGGCGACGCCCGACCGCAAGACCCGGCGGGGCCGGAGCGAGTACGCGCTTATGCTCTTCCTGTACAACACCGGCGCAAGAGTGTCCGAGGCCATCCAGCTGAGGGTATGCGATCTGCAGATCGGAACGCGGAAAGGCGGGCACGATCTCGCCACCTTGCACGGCAAGGGCGGCAAGACGCGCCAGTGCCCGCTATGGCCGGAAACCGAGCGCGTACTCGCGGAGGAGATCAGCGATCGCGCAGGCGATGACGCGGTGTTCGTCAGCCGGCTCGGGACACCGTTCACCCGCTTCGGCGTCTATCGGCTGATCGAGCGGTGTGCGGCCCAGGTCCCGGAACTGGCCGATCGGACGGTGACGCCGCACGTGATCCGGCACACCACGGCCTGCCACCTGGCCCTCGCCGATGTGGACATCAACACCATCCGTGCCTGGCTCGGACACGTCTCGATCAGCACGACCAACATCTATACCGAGATCGACCTGACGCTGAAGGCCAACGCCGTCGCGATGTGCGAGGTGGGCCAGCCGCGACCCGCTCGGTCATGGAAGGAGGACAAGGACCTCATGGCCTTCCTGAAGGCGTTGTAAGCGGCGACGGGGCACCGGCCTCGGTCACCCCGTCCCAACTGTCCGCCGGCGCATGAAGCGAACCGCGTCCTCGGGGGCGAGTTGGATGCGCACAAATGCGCGGACGGCGCCCAAGTCGAACGCTTGCAGATCCTCGTTGAGGTCGCCGAGGCGCGGAGCGAGGGCTAGCGCTTCGATGCCGGCCGCTTCGGCTCGTTCGGTGAGCACCGCGACCGCCGTATCGCCTGCGGGATCGTTGTCTCGCGCGATGTAGAGCCGTCGCAGACCGGCAGCCAGTTCGAGGGCGGCGAGGTGGTTCGCCGAGAGCGCCGCCGCCATGGGCATGGCGGGCAGCGCGCATCGCAGCGACAGCATCGTCTCGATGCCTTCGCCGGCGGCGAGGACGTTGCCGGCCGCACCGAACCGGACGGCATGGCCGAGAAGGTCGCCCATCGCGCGTCGCGGCGTATCGATCGGCGCCTTGCCCAACCCGTCCGGGGCGATCCAGGTGCGATGCACGCCGGTGATCGCGCCCGAGAGGTCGGTGACGGCGGCGATCATCGCCGGCCAGGTCTCGGTCGGCGCATGCCCATCCGGGCGATACCAGCAGCGCGGATGGAAGCGGAGCGCTTCGCAGCTCGTCAGATGTACGATCCCGCGGTTGCGCAGGTACGCCTCGGCCAGCGTGCCGGCGATCGGTCTGGCGATCGCCCAGAGCCTGCGCGCAGCTTCGGCCGAGCCCCTCGGGGCGGGCGCTCTTGACGCGACCGGCGGTTCGGCCCGGGGCAGCGACAGGAAGCGCCGCGCCTCCTCGGCGACCTCGCGGAACTCCGTGAGCCCGCAGCTCTCGCGGATCACGTCGAGCAGGTCGCCGTGCTCGGCCGAGGCCGCATCGCTCCAGCGCCCGGCGGCCCCAGGGCCGGCCTCCGGCCCGCTCAGCCGCACGTACATCGACCGGCCGGGCGTGTTGCGCACGTCGCCCACCATCCAGTAGCGGCCCTGACGCCGACCCTTCGACAGATAGTGGCGGCAGACCGCCTCGGCGTCGCGCGCGAGGCGCCGTGCCAGCTCGGAAGCGTCGCGCGGCATCACGCGACCCTCCCCGCGGGACTGAGGTTATGTTGCCGAGAAACCGCAAAGCGCGTGCAGCTGCGCCGCCCAGCGCCGGGCCGCAACATAACCACCGGCGCAACATAATCGGTGAACTTGCCGGGGACGCCGGGGGGAGCCAGGCGGACGAAGAGCGATCGCCCGCGGGCGCCGCGAACGTCGCCGGCGGTCCAGTAGCGGCCGTGCTTTCGGCCGTGGGGGAGATAGCGCCGGCAGACCTCCTCGGCGCGCGCGCCGAGGGCGGCGGCGACGGCGGTGGCGTTCATGGCGCGCCTCCGGCGCGCATGACGGTACCGGCGAAGCCGGGACGACGGACAGGATCGGAGAGCATGGGAGCACCTCGCTCGCGGCTGCCGGGGGGACGCCCGGGTCCCGGCCCCTCTCCGGCTCCTGCCGGCGCCGGGGCGGCGGGCGCCGCGCGCAGCGCGAGCCGTGCCGTCCGTCCGGGGACGTCTCGGGCAAGGCAGCAGAAAAAATGGCCGGTCCCGCGCGGGAGGAGCGCGGAACCGGCCAGGGTCAGCGGGAGGGAGGAGCCCGCTAGAAGGGGATGCCGGAGCCGTCGTCCGTGTCGGACGGGGCGGCGTCGGCGGTGGCCGTCGCCTCACCGTTGGCGGGCGGGGTGCCGTTGCCGTTGGCGCCGGCCGGCTTGTCGAGGAACTGGACGCGCCCGCCGGGGACCAGCAGGATCTCGGTCGAGAACCGGTCGGAGTCCTCGCCGTCCTTGCGCCAGCGCCGGGTCTGGAGCTTGCCCGCGACGTAGACCAGCCGGCCCTTCTTCGCGTGCTTCTCCAGCATGTCGACCAGCCCGTTTTGGAAGGTGACGCAGCGGTGCCACTCCGTCCGGTCGACCCGCTCGCCGGTCTGCTTGTCGATGTAGCTCTCGTCGGTCGCGATGCTCATGTTGGCAACGCGCCCGCCGGAGGCCAGGTGGTTGATGGCGACGTCGTCGCCGAGGCGGCCGATCAGCTGGACCCTGTTCTCTCCGAAAGCCATGGTTCGTCTCCTTCACATCCTGGTTGATGACGATGGGTTGACGAACAGGCCGGGAACCCCTCTCGGTCCCCTTCCCGTTCACCCCTCCAAAGCTCCTCTCAACCTCTCCTTCGCCGTCCGCCCCAACGCCTGCCGGGTGGCCGACGGCCTTGCCTGCGGCACGGACGAAAACACCGGCGGAGATCAAGCGGCCAGGGTCCGGAACGTGGCGGAGACTCGGGTCTCGCTGCGCCCGGTGTTGGCGGCGGGATCGATCCCGTGCATCCATCCGCTCCTGGCAGGTCCTCGCAGGACGAGTGCGGAGCGTCGCGGCAGCCGGGCGACCTCGTCGGACGCCAGCCCGTCGCGGACGTAGGGGCGGGCCGAACGAGGCCGGAAGTTCATCGTCCAGGCGTCGCCGAGCGAGAGCGACACGACGACGGGCCCAAAGGAAGCGTGATCGGCGTGCATGCCGATGCCCTGGCCGGGCCGGTACTCGTTGACGATGCACTGCTCGGGCATGGCCCCGTCGAAGTACGGTGCGAGTCTGGCCCCGATGACCTCGGCCCACCTAGGGAACGGGGGCGCCGGGTCGTGCCGGCCGTTGGTCGGGCCACGGTAGTTGTAATTGAACCCGTAATGCTGCACGCGGCGGCTGAGGTCGGTCATCCAGGGCGCCTGGGAGATGCGCAGCAGGATGCGCTCCTCCTCGGGCTCGGTGACGACGTCGGGCACCAGCGTGGCGCCGTGGTCGAAGATGCTCGTGGTGTCGCGGGTCATGGTCTCTCTCTCCTCCCGTAAGCGGACGCCCGCCCCTGCGCATGGCTCCGCCTCCGGCGCCGGCTCGAGAACGATGACCGTGCCCGGCATGTCCGCGAGACAGGCGGAGATGAGAGGGCGCACCGCGCGCCAGTGGAGACCGCCCAGGCCGCACCCGAGTGGCGGGATGGCGACGGAGCGGATGCCGTGGCCGGCAAGGGTCGCGGCGAGGCCGCGCAGCCCGGTCTCGATGTCGCCGATCGCGCTGCGGTCGCGCCAGTGACGCTTGGTGGGGAAATGGACGATCCACCGGGGCGTGTCGCGACCCGTGTCGAACACGAACATGCGGCCCGGCCGCAGCCGGCCCTCGGCGCAGGCGCGGCGGTAGGCCTGGAAGGCGTCGGGGTGGCGGCGCTTGAACTGGAAAGCGAGGCCGGCGCCTGCGACGCCGACGCAGTTGACGGGATTGACGATGGCCTCGACGGGCTGGGCGAAGAGGTCGCCGTGCGTGAAACGGATCATGGCATGCTCCCATCTTCCAGGCGGAGGGAACGGATCAAGCGCGACGAGTGCCGGGGGACGCCGCGGCGCGGATCTCCTCGAGCCGCTCGCACACCGCGCGCGGGTGCATAGAGCCCAGGTTCAGCACCGGAACGCCGCGATCGTGCGCGATGCGGATACCCTGTCCGGTGCCTCCGGACATGCGGCCCTGCGAAGTCCACGCGACCACGGCATGGACCGGCGTGTCGGCGTCCTGGCCGAGCAGGATCGCCGCGTTGCGCGCGTGCAGTTTGCGGGCGGCCGGCGAGCAGCGGTGCCACGCGGGATGCAGATCGGCGGCGATGGCGAGGCAGGTGCGCATGTGGTCGGCGCTGAGCGTGCGGCAGTCGGGCCCCCGGCAGCCGCGATATCCGGGCCACGGCAGGAACAGGGTGCGGGAGCGGGCAGTGGCACCAGCAGCGAATGCCGAGTCGGCCCCGGCAGCTCCGCCGGAGTGAAGGTGCCAGCCGCGGCGTGCGAGCTAGGCGGCCATGGTGGTCATCGCTTCGAGGACGGGCCGCGGAGTGGCGCGCGATCCGATGCCGGCATAGACGAGCTGTGTCACGGGTCCTCTCCTTCCTCGGATGGCTTCACCCGAAGGAAGCTCGTCACCCACTCTCCTCCCGGGTCCGGGATAACGGCGACGGGGCTCGTCGGAACGCCGGGAAGGGGAGCAGCGGTCGCCGGCTGGTGGGACAGGTGCGGCACGGCACGGCCGGGTCACGGATCGGCAATGCGTGTCCTGCGTGCAGGAAAGAGACCGCGAAGGTGCGGGATGAACGTACCAACTGGGGCGCAGCGGGCAGAGTCTGGCAGGAAGGGGGCGTCAGCCCGTCCGGAAGCAGTTCACGCGGTCCGATCGAGGAAGGCGCGTGGAGAGAGCACGTCTACCGTCGCGTATCGCGGCTCGGTGAAGTCGCGCGTGTTGCCCGTGATCAGAACGGCGCCGCCGGCCATCGCGGTGGCGAGATAGATCTCGTCGTCGGGATCGCGCAGACCGAACGCGATATCGGCGGACTCGACGATGACGGCAACACGCTCGATGTCGCCGATCATCGCCTTTAAGTCATCGCGGAACGCAGCGTGTTTGGTCCGTGCGGCGACAGACTCATACTCCGCCAGGATGGGCTCGGAGAGGACGATATCGTGGTGCCGGAGCACGTTGTCGACGACCGCCCGGCAGGTGCCGTCGATGCGTGCCGCCGATACAACGACGTTGCAGTCGAGGACGACCTTCATGTCTCACGGCTGCGGCGTTCCCGGCGCGATTCGTCGATATCGGCGATGACGTCCTGCATGATCTCGTCTTCGGAGCGTCCGATGTCCTCGGGCAAGGGCGGTCTTGAGGCGAGCGCGGCCGCGATGCGGTCGGCGGCCGCGTCGCGGTCCACCACCTGCTTGGGGCGGAAGAGGATGCCGTCACCCATGAGGGTGGCCTCCATGATGTCGCCCTCGCGAAGATCGATGCCCTTTCGCAGTCCGGCGGGAATGGTGACCTGGAACTTCGACTTGACGGTGACCAGGGGCATGGCGGCCTCGCGCGGCATGAGTTGGAATATCAGATATTCTTACCGGCGGGCGGCGCCGACGGCAAGCCGGTGGCGCGCTGCGGCGGTTGCGGAGGCCCGGGAATTCGCCGGAGGCGTGTCCGGGGGTCTTGCATTGGGTGATTGGTGCGCAGACCGGGGTCAATGAAGCGGGACATCGCCCCGGCCCGCTGCCATGGAGCGCGCGACCAGCCTGCTCCATGCCTCCCGGTCGAGCCCGAGGCGACGGTTAAGCTTGTCGCACAGCCGCTCCGCATCTGCGAGCGAGAGCGCGACGAGCGCGGTGGGGATGTAGCCGCCCATCCCCTCGAAGACGATGCGGATCTGCTGGGGCTCGTCGGGCAGCTCGTAGGCCGGCGTGAAGGCGAAGACCGGCTCCTCGGGAAGCTCGTGCGTTGTCATCGAATATGTCCTTGTTGCGGTGGGGCGGAGCCGCCCTCGTGAAGGCGGGCGGCAACGTGAGGCGACGGGCGGACCGGCGCCGCAGGCGGGGCGGTCAGGACGCCTCCGGTGGCGCGATGGGCCAGCGGTCCGTGATACGCTCCAGCGTGTCGCGGTCGGGCGCGAACAGGCGGGTGCGCCACGAGACGATCTCGGCGATGCAGCCCATGCGCTTGAGCGTGTCGGTGTCGCCGTCCGCGGGGCCTTCGATTTCGATGCGGAAGGCTCCCATGAGCCGGCGCCGAGCCAGCTTCCAGCCGTTGGAGAGATGGAAGGAGGCGCCGCATTTCATGATCTCGTCGTGAACCTCGGCGGCGGTGAGGCCGGGGCCGCCGTCGAGACCGAGTGCGGCACGGAACTGGGTGACCTCGGCGGGGCCGAGGACGCGGCCGATCAGGTGCTCGCCGTCGTCGGCGACCAAGCGGCGGACCCGCATGCTCTCGTCGGGCAGCCGGTCCCAGATCGGCAGCAGCAGGCCCGCGACCAGCCAGAAACGGGACTCGCGGTGGGACGGCAGGCCGGCGATCTCGGTGTCCCAGACCATGCGCCAGCGATCCTCGTCCGCATCCCGCCATTGCGATGCGTCGAGGGCCTTCCGCGCCATGGTCTCGCGGACAGCGGGACGCACCAGGCGCACGCGCTCCTGCACGTCGCCGTCGTCGAACATGCGCGACGGCGCGGACATCACGAGTGCGGCGCGGCCGGACTGCGCGTTGACCATGAGGCGGGGCCTGCCGCTGGAGGTCTGGGAGTGAAGCGAGAGCGCCCCGTCGGCGGTGAGCGGCTCCAGCCTGTCCTTGCGCGCGATCTCGACGATCTCGGTCTCGGCGCCGGAGCCCTCGTGGGTGAACACGGACTCGCGCGAGGCGACGGAGAGCGAGTCGGCAACGATGGTCTCGACGCCGCGTTCGAATGTGCCGGACTCGATCGCGATCTCGATGTTGGCCTCGGTCCGGGTCTCGAGCGCACCGAAGAGCTGGTTCTGCTCGTCGATGGGGAGCGCCAGGAGGCGGTTGAGGAACTGCGGCATGGGCGGCAGGTCCTCCTTGAGGTTGCCCTCCCAGGTGAGCTTGAGCCCGGTGGCTTCTTCGAAGTCCTTGAGGGACCAGTCCTCGATGTGGCCGTGCGAGAGGGCGATGTAGAACTGGCGCAACGCCGACTTGGCGTAGAGGCTCTCCAGGTTGTCGCTGGCCCTGAACAGCGCGGTGTCGTCGTCGCCCATGGCGGTCTGCGAGTCGCGCTGTCCGCGCGTGATGGCGCCCAGGCTGTCCAGCCTGCGCGCGATGGTGGCGATGAACCTGCGCTCGCCCTTCACGTCCGTTGCGACGGGACGGAACAGCGGTGCGGACGCCTGGTGCGTGCGGTGGGTCCGGCCCAGCCCCTGGATCGCCTGGTCGGCCCGCCAGCCGGGCTCCAGCAAGTAGTGGATACGGCGCTCGGTGTTGGGGCAGCCGAGATCGGCGTGGTAGCTGCGGCCGATGCCGCCCGCCATCGAGAACACCAGGATGCGCTTCTCCCCGTCCATGAAGGCGGCAGTCTCGGCGATGTTGGCCGAGGCGGGCCGCGGGCGGAGCGCCAGGCGCTCGCCCCTGGCGTCCTCGATCCTGAGCACCCTGCGCGAGCGCCCGGTGATCTCGGCCACGGCGTCGTGCCCGAAGCGATGAACGATCTGGTCGAGCGCCGACTGCACCGGCGGCAGGGCGCCGAGCTTCTGGATCAGCGCGTCGCGCTTCGCCAGTGCCTCCTGGCAGAGCACCGGGTTGTTGTCGGCATCGAAGACCGGCCGCGACATGAGGTTGCCGTCATCGTCCTCGAAGGGCTCCTGCAGTTGCACCGGGAAGGCGTGCTCCAGGAAGTCGAGCACGTACTCGCGAGGCGTCAGGTCGATGGAAAGGTCGTCCCATTCGGAGGCCGGGATCTCGGCGATGCGGCGTTCCATCAGCGCCTCGCCGGTGGAGACCAGCTGCACCACGGCGGAGCGGCCCTCCTCCAGGTCCGCCTCGATGGCGCGGATCAGCGAGGGGCACTTCATGGAGGTGAGCAGGTGGCCGAAGAAACGCTGCTTGGCGCCTTCGAAGGCGGAGAGGGCGGCGGACTTGGCGTTCTTGTTGAGGGTTGACTCCCCGTCGACGATGCCGGTGGCCTTCAGCGCCTCCTGGATGTTCTGGTGGATGATCTTGAAGGCGCCGGCATAGGAGTCGTAGATGCGCCGCTGCTCGTCCGTGAGCGGGTGCTCCAGGATGTCGACTTCCACTCCGTCGTAGGAAAGAGCCCGGGCCTGGTAGAGACCCAAAGCCTTGAGATCGCGCGCTACGACTTCCATGGCTGCGACGCCGCCGGCTTCCATGGCAGCGATGAAGGCGGTGCGGGTCTCGAAGGGGGTCTCGCCGGAGGCCCAGAGCCCGAGGCGCCGCGCGTAGGCGAGACCGGGGACGGTGGTGGCCCCGGTGGCGGAGACGTAGAGGATGCGGGCATCGGGGAGTGCGTTCTGAAGGCGCAAGCCCGCGCGGCCCTGCTGCGAGGGTCTCACCTCGCCGCGCGAGCCCTTGGAGCCTGCCGCGTTGGCCATGGCATGGGCCTCGTCGAAGACGATGACGCCCTGATAGGCATGCCGCTCGTCTTCGTCCTCGCCGTCCGCGAGCCATGCCACGATCTGGTCGAGCCGCGAGGGCTTGCCCTGCCGCGCGGGAGAGCGCAGCGTGGCATAGGTGGCGAACAGGATTCCCTGTGCATGGGGGATGTCGGACCCCTGGCGCACCTTGCCGAGGGGGATGACGTCTTCGGCGCGCCCGCCGACGGCGCACCAGTCCCGGCGCGCGTCCTCCAGCAGCTTGTCAGACTGCGAGAGCCAGAGCGCGCGCTTGCGTCCCCTGAGCCACTGGTCGAGGACGATGGCGGCGACCTGCCGGCCCTTGCCGCAGCCGGTGCCGTCGCCGAGCATCCAGCCGCGCCGGAAGCGGACCGGGTCGGACAGCGGCTCGTCGGCATCGACGATCTGAATGTCGCCTTCGGAAGCCGGAGCGGATTCATCGCCGTCGTCATCGGCATCGGCGTCCACGGGCCGCACCGTCTCAGGCACGAGTGTCTCCCAGCCGGCGCCGATGCGGTACTCGGCCGCGAGGTGCTTCTCATGCGCCTGGCCGGCGAGGACCACGCTCTCGAGCTGGGCGTCGGACAGCAGCCCCTCGGTGACCACCTTCTCCGGCAGCATCGGGCGGTAGGACGGCATGGGGTGCGGCACTGCCGCCATCGCGCCTGACTGCACGAGCGGCGTCGGGTGCTGGACCGCTCCCGGCACGTGGATGCTCGATGCCCGCCACCGCGCGTAGGGGCCGGAGGGTTGGGCGCCCTTGGCGGGACCGCCGCCGGCAGGCACCGCCTCGTAGGCGAGCTCCGAGACAGAGCCCCAGTCGTTTGGCTCCGGCGGATGCGCGGCGGTGCCGGTGCGCCTGGCCCGCGTGGGCCGGGACCGTCTCGACGGTGCTGGCGCCTGGCCGAACAGGTCGGCGCCCGGCACCGGCTCGATCGGGCGCCGCGCCGGCACGGTGCCGGTGAGCGCCTGAAGAAGGTGGCCGGCGTCGCGCACGGGGTGGCCGGCATAGACCCGCGCAGGCTTCTCGCCTCCCCTGTCGAGGACGGTGAGGCGGGTGTCGAAGGTGGTGCCGCGCCGCGCATAGGCGCGGCCGTCGATGGGTGCGGTGAACACCGCGTGTGCCGGCGGGTCGAGCGATGCGAAGGCGTCTTGCCAGGCGGTATCGCCGGGGACGCAGTGCGCTGACGAGATGGCTACCAGCCGCCCGCCCGGCGGCAGCGTCGAGAAAGCCGAGCGGATGTGATGCAGATCGGCGTGATGGCGGATGCGGTCCACGCCGGGGCTGGCCGAGAAGGGTGGGTTCATCAGTACCACGGTGGGACGCAGCTCGGGCAGCCGGTCCCTGATCGACTCCGCGTTGTGGCGGGTGACGGTGCTGCCCGGAAACAGCCCCGCGAGGAGGCCGGCGCGGACGGCGGCGATCTCGTTGAGGTGAAGCGCGTTGGTGTCCTTGCCGAGGGCAAGCTGCGCCATGACGGCCAGCATTCCGGTGCCTGCCGAGGGTTCGAGCACCACGTCGCCGGGGCGGATCATGGCGGCCTGCAGCGCCGTGTAGGCCAGGGGCAGCGGCGTCGAGAACTGCTGGTACTTGAGCTGCTCTTCGGAGCGCCGCGTCTGCGAGGGCTCCAGGGCCGCCAGGGTTTCCAGCATCCGCAGCATGGCGGCGGGTCCGCCGGGATCGGCGCCGGCCTCGCGGCGCATGGCGCGGCCGTAGCGTTGGAGGAACAACACCAGCACCGCCTCGGCCGCCTCGTAGGAATCCTTCCAGAGCCAGGCGCCGTCCGCGTCGGAGGCGCCGAAGGCGGAGGTCATGGCCTCGCGCAGGGTGCGGGCATCGAGCGCGCGGCCGGCTTCCAGGACGGGCAGCAGGGTGCGGGCCGCGGCCAACAGCGCGGCGGGCGCGGAGGCGGGCTGCGGCGCGGCGGGTTCGTCGGTCGCGGTGGCGGGGAGTGCGGCGGAGGGCGGACGAGCGGGGTCGGGCGGCGCCGGGCGGGCGTCGAGCATGAGTGGGCTCCGGAGACGGGCTGCGGGGAAGCCGGCACCGAAGCGGCGCGGGAAGAGTCTCCCGCAACGCTCCGTCCGGCCTGCCCCGTCTCCGCCACCCGTACTCTCGGCGCCGCGGGGCGCGGTTGCGCATGCGGGCCGGAGCGGGCGTTGGGGGATGCTTCGGCTGCGAGTCGGGACTAAGAGTTCGGCTGCGGCTGGCATCGCGCAGCCCGTGATGGGCGGCGAGGACGCTTTGGCGAGGGAAAAACGCGGGTATCGGCGATGGACTGGCTGAGAGAATTGGGAAAGGACAACCGGGGCAGCCGGCCGCGCTGCGTACTTCTCACGAACGGAGGTCGGGACGGAGTTGCTGCGCGGCTGACGGGGATAGTCGGCAGGCCGGAGGTCCTGGTCGCAGCCAGGGACCAGTGGCAACCGCAGGGCGTGGCGGACGTGAGGGAAGCCGAGTTGGACAAGGCGGTTTCGGGAGGCGCCGCTCTGCTCCCGGAGGAAACGCGGCTGCAGTTGAGGAGGTGGTGGATGGCGAGCGCAGCGGGCAGCTCGAGGACGCCCAACTGGGACATCGCGAGCACCTGCACGGTGATCGGCAGGAAGGGTCTTCTTCTGGTGGAGGCGAAGGCGCACTCGAAGGAATTGTCGAAGCGGGACCGATGCGGGGCCACGCCGGCCAACCGGAAACGTATCGAGCGCGCGCTTGCGGAAGCGAATGCCGGCCTTGGAGAGGTGACGGGCGGTTCGTGGGAGCTGTCGGCGGAGCACCACTACCAGCTCTCCAACCGGTTCGCCTGGTCCTGGAAGCTGGCGACGCTCGGCGTGCCGGTCGTGCTGGTCTACCTGGGGTTCCTGGATGCCGCGGAGATGGAGGACAAGGGCAATCCCTTCGGATCCGGCAACGACTGGAGAGATGTCCTGGTGGAGCATTGCCACGGCGCGATCGACGCGGGCTGTTGGGAGCGGACGCTGGACGTCGAAGGCACTCCGCTGTTGGCCGTGATTAGAACCGTCGTGCAGCCGTTCGACCCGCGGTAGCGGTGACGTCCGCAGGCGGACGATCAGGCGGTGGGCGGGAGCGCGCCGGCCGCTCGGTCGGTGCGACTGCGAGAAGGATCAGATGAGGCCCTTCTGGCGGAAGCTGAACGCGTCGCCCGGCGCAACGACGATATGGTCGTGGAGATCGACGTCGATCGTCTTGAGGGCGTCCCGCAGGCGGGTGGTCATCTCGACGTCCGCTCTCGATGGGCAAGGGTCCCCCGACGGGTGTTGGTGCACGACGACCAGGGCGGTGGCGCCGACCTCCAGCGCGCGGACGCAGACCTGACGGGGATAGACTGGGGTGTGGTTGATCGTGCCCCTCTGGTGCACCTCGTCGCAGATGAGGGCGTTCTTGGTGTTGAGGAAGAGGACATGCAGCTCCTCGACGTCGCGGTGGGCCGCGAGGGTGCGGCAATACTCTACGACCTTCTCGTAGGTTGCGAGCTGTGGATGGACCCGTTCCGGCAGGGCGGCCCTGGCCATGGCGATGCCGAGCGCCTCGGCGGTTTTGATGGCGGCAATGCCGGCATCGTCGAGTCCCGCTACGGTGTGCAGCGTGCCGGGACGGGCGGCGAGGACGCGGGCGGGCGAGCCGAAGGTGTCCAGCAGCACCCCGGCAAGGTGCGCGGCTTCGGCGGGAGGGTGCGATCCCGCCAGCAGGAGCTGCAAAAGCTCCCGGTCGTCGACCGCCTCGCGCCCGGCGCGGAGGAAGCGCGCTCGCAGTTCGTCGTGGCAGGTGTCGCCGGGGTGCTGCGCGGAAGGCGCGGGGAAAGGCGTCACGTCGCGGAGGCCGGGGGCTGGTGCATCGAAGACGCTCATCGCCTTGCCCTCCGGACTTTGGCCACAAGCGCATCGATCATGTGCGGATCGGCACCGCAGACCTGGCCCCAGCGGCGCAGGTTGCGCTCGAAATCGTCCAGCGCGCCGAGGTGGGCGTTGAAGAGCGGATCCTCGGACGTGGCCGCGAGGACGGAGTTGCCGGAGACGGCGATGCCGGTGATCGCGGGATCGGTCATCGGTTCCAGGACCAGCAGCCAGCACAGGAATGCGGCGAACATCGGCGAGAGGCTCTGGCCCCGGCGCGGGTCCATGGGGTGCATCGCCGGGGGCGGTGCGGGAGGCAGGTCCGGGATCGCGAGGGCGGCGCTCGAACGGGGCATGGCACGGCTCCATGTGACGGAGTGGAGGGAATGAACGCCCCGCCGCGGGAGGAGAGACCGCGGCGGGGCGCCGAAGGAGAGCGTGAGGCGGCGCAGGAGTCCTCCAGGTTCCGCGCCGCTCGCCCGACCGGAGCCCGACTTCGCTCCTGGTGGCGCCGGAGAGACCAGGCGGAAGGCGCGCTCAGTCGTCTTCGGGGAACATCACCGTCACGACGGGCTCTCCGGCATCACCTGCGCCGATCGTCACGATGAGGAAGTGCTTGCGGGGCGGCCGGTTGCTGTCTCGGAGGTCCTTGCGGATGTCGCGCACCAGCACACACATGGTCACGCGGTCGCTGTTGGAGGCGCGGAGCGCGTAGTGGCGCGCCATCCAGAGCACGTCCCACAGACGGCCGCGCTCGTCCTGGAAGCCGCGGTACCCCTCGGGCAAGGCGACTAGGCGTTCCCAGACGGTGCGCGTGAGCGCGACGGGGATGTTGAAGCCCGCTTCGCGCGCGGTGTCTGAGACGTCGACGAGGATGCCGTCCTCGATCGCCTGGGCGCGAAAGTATGTGGAAATCGCGGGGCCGAATGCGGCGGTGTTGCCGGGTTCAGGCATGGTCGATTCCCTCCCAACCCTCGACGCGGACAATTGCCGTGGCGCCGGCGACCTCGACCTCAGGGGCGCGATCGGGGCGGGGCCGGACCGTGACCACCGGCTTGTTGCCGGGGGGCGGCGGCGGATCGGAAACCTCCGTGGTGACCGTCGCCTTCGCCCGCTCTCTCGGACCGGTGGCGTTCGCGGGCTCAGCATCGACGAATCGGATCCGCGCGGTGCCCCCTGTCACCTCGACGACGCCGGGCGGGCGGGGGCCGGTGAGGGTGACAACCGGCGGTTCGCCCTTCTCCGTAAACCTGGCCGGCACGGGCAGAGACTTGCCGTCGTCCCACGGATCCTCGTCCTGGCCCATGCAACAAGCATCCACGAAGCTCGGCCCGCAGTGGTCCACCGGCTTCCAGTTGGGGTCCTGGTTGGCCACCTCGATGGCCTTCTCCAGCGCCTCCTCGAGGGTCTCGGCTTCGACCGAGACCGTGTTGGCGTGGTAGGCGGCATAAGAAGCTTGCACCGTGTACCAGGTCATGCCGCTACCCCCTGAGGAGCCGGGCTCTCGGGTCCGAACTCCACCGCGACCTTGCCGCCGTTGACCTTGATGGAGACCTCGCGGTCGCGCGGCATCACCCAGAGGATCTCGCGCCAGACGGCTTCCGCGATGGTGTGCTTTCTGGCCTCTTCCTCGCTGGCCAGCAGCTTGATCGCCATGTGGGTGGCGTCCTCGCGGAAACGGCGGCGCTGGGTGTCGTGGCTGTCCGCGTCCGCGTCGTCGGAGGCCGAGAAATACGCCGCCTGCAGGAGCTGGCAGAGTGCCGAGGGCTGGAGGTCGCTGTCCCTGGTGACGAGCGGATGCGCGTCCTCGACCCAGGCCCCGTCCTCGCCGATGAAGGCGACGTCGGCGGGGATGGCCATGGTCTCGGGCGGCCCGTCCCCGTGCGCTACGTCAAGGTGAATTTGGATGGCCTCGGGCCGCGCCAGCGTATCCGGCAGGCCCGGCGCGGTGGGGACGTCAGAGCACGGTTCGGACAGGTCGCGGAGCGCATCGAGGGGATGGGTAACGCCGGCCCCGGTGATGTCGATGCGCACGCTCTCCACCCGCGCCAGCGCGTCGTACCAGGCGTAGCCCTCCAGGCGCGCGTCGGCCTCGAACAGGCGGCCGGCGATCCCTGCCCGTTCCGCTGCCCGCCAGAGGCATTGCTGGTCCTGGGTCTCTGCATCGACCGCCATGACCAGGGTGTCGGGGCGGACCGGCTCACGGTCCGGCGTGTCCCGCCAGTCGTCGATATCGGCGATGGCCGGGCGCCAGGGGCGGAGCACGGCAGGCGCACTGGGCATGTCGATGCCCGCCTTCCGGGCCGCGGTGAAGCGGGCGTGGGAGAGCGCAGGCGTGCGGTCGGCGCGGCGCATCGCCCGGTAGATGGCGATACGGGCCGCCTTGCGCATCTCTTCCAGGAAGGGCGTCTGCACGGCCTCGCGGCGGGCGGGCAGGACCAGTTCCAGCTCGGGGCACGCGTCGACGTCGGCGAGCACCGACCAGGTGCCACCGTCGATGGTGTCCATGGTGGGCAGGCATACGGAGAGCGTGAGTCCGTGGAAGTTGAGGTCGGAGTGGTTGAAGCCGGGGAATCTGCTGTCGAAGACGCCGAAGGAGAGTCCCTGCCAGCGCTCGACATGGACGGCGCCGTCGAGGAAGGACTTGCGCTCGACGACCTCGCCGTTGACGGCCACGGCCAACGGGCAGTGGCGCGCCGCGGCGCCGAAGGCGGCGCGGATGCCTTCCCGGCCCTCTTCCGCGCGGAACGAGACCGCGGTGCCGCTGGGCAGCGGGGCATTCTCGCAGGACACGATCCGGGCCTCCTGCTTTCCGATGAAGCACTCGGGCGTGAGTTCGACCCGCCAGCCGGGCATGGGTGCGCGCCCGGCGGTGCCCGGCCGCGACGAGATGACACAGCCGCGCTTCGACAGCGCATAGACGCCCATGCCGGCAGGGTCTTCGCGGCGCGCGGTCGCGGCGTTCCAGCCGCTCTCGCCGAAGGACAGCAGCACGGCCGGGTCGGCGATGCCGAAACCGTCGTCCGTGACGGTGACGACGGTGCCGCCCTCGGGCACGGCCTCGGTGGCGATGTTGAGCCGCGTCGCGCCGCTGCGGCGTGAGTTCTGGATCAGCTCTGCCGCCGCGTCCGCGATGGAAGCGTTGAAGAATCTCGAGACCCGGTCGATGGCGCCATCGTGGATGCGGGCCCGGATTGTGGCGGGCAGTCGTGAACGATCGATCATGGCGTTGATCTCCCATGAAAGCGGTGGGCGGAAATGCGCCCCGCCGCATCGGCCGGCGGGGCGCAGGGAAGGAACGCTTCGCCTACGTCCGGCGTAGGAAGGCGGGGATATCCATCGCGTCGCCGCCGCTGACGCTGGCGGTATCGTGGCCGTTGCCGGGAACCGGCGGCGTGGGCGGGACGTCTTCGGTGGACGCATCGGCGTCGCCGTCACCGCCGTTCTCGAAGCCGATGGTGTTCACGATCACCCTGGGCCCGCCGCCTGCGACGGGAACCGCGTTCACGGCTTCGATCGCGTCGTGGCCCGTAGGGGCGACAGCTTCCGCGTTGGGGAGGCCGGGCGATGCGGTGGTCTCCGGCGCAGGGGTCCCGTTGGGCGGTTCGGACGGGTCAGCCTGTTCTGCATCGGCGGTATCGGGCGCCCGGCACTCGGGGGCCTCGCCGTCCGCGGCCGGCTCGGGCTGCTCCGCCGCGGCGTCCTGCTGTCCGCTGGACTGCGCGTCATCCGAAGGTTCCGCGTCCACGGGTGAAGTCTCCTGCGCGGGGTCGGCCTCGGTCGCACAGGGCGCGGGCTCCGTCGCCGTCTCACCGGACGCTGCGCCCTCGGCCTGGGCCGGAGTCGCCGCATCGCCGTCGTCGGCGTGGCCTGTGTCGAAAGCGGCGAAGCCGGGCGGCACCCAGGCCAGCGCAGCCGCGCGTCCTTCCTTCGGGACGCCCAGAGGCACTGCGTCTCCGGCCGCGAAGGCGGTCTCCATCGCTGTGGCCAGCGCTGCCTTCTTGTCCTTGCGGTGGGTGTGCGCCCACTCGATGCCCAGGGTCTCGCGGGCGACCTTGAGCATCCTGTCCTTGCGCACCCGCGACCAGAACATTTCGGCGCCGGGCCGGACGTGCTCCGCGAACTCGATGTCGAGCCGCGCCACCGTCGCTTCCGTCTCGGGTCGCGCATTCGCCTCGAAGGCGAGCTGGCCCTTGAGCGTGCGCGCGACGCAGGCGGCGAACAGCCGCTTCTTGTCCTTAGGGGCAAGTGCCCTCAGCGCGGCGAAGGATTCCGCGCCGTCCTCGATCTCCAGCCAGTCGAAGCGGAGCGAGGAGCGATCTTCCAGCATGGCCTCGCCGGGGCTGGACTCGTGGAAGGTGTCGTCGTTGGCGCGGAGCGGCGGCCGGTCCGGGGTCTCGCGCACCGCGATGTCGAGCGCATGGTCGTGATAGCCCGGGGTGAACACTGCGCGTGCCATCTGGAACAGCATGAGGTCGAAGGCGGCCCCGAAGTCGTCGGCGAGATGCGCCTTGACCAGCGTGGTCCTGATAGCGCGGAGGTCGTCGGCGAGACCGATGCCGACGCCGGCCTCCTTGCGCGCCTCGACCTCCGGGTCGGGCCGCGCGGGCGGCATGGCCGGGCCGGAGACGGAGGGGGACTGGATGCCGGAGCCGACCTGTCGGCCGTCGTCCTGACCGACACCGTCCTGGGAGGCGGCGCCCGACGTGGCGGTGTCGGGATCGGCCGGCATGTCCTCGGGCTTCACCAGACCGTGCACGACCTGGAGCGTGCCGTCGTTGCCGACTGTGACGATGCACCCGGCGATGGAGATATCCTCTGGCTTGAAGACGGCGCGGGCCTTGATGGCCTCGTCGATCTCCGCGAGGCGGGTATCGATGCCCTCGGCTTCCTCGGACAGGGCCTCGGTCCACTCGTCGTCGTCCAACTCGGCGAACTCGCCCTGTCGGGTGTGCAGCCGCTCGATCTCGGCCTGCTCCTCGCAGGTCTGCTCGGCCGGCGTGGGGCGCACCCGCCCGAAGCGGGCGAGATCGGACCACTCGACGTCGAGCCGGGCCTCGGCCCACTTCCACCGCGTGGCGAGCTCGTCCGCCGCCACCTTGAGGCGGTCCGTGGCGAGCTGCATCAGCAGCGCGGGGTCCTCCAGCCAGACGCCGTTCTCGTGCTCGTCGGCGAAGAGGTCGCGCAGCACGGGACCGCCGGCGGCCTCGTAGGTGTCCACCCCGACGTAGCGGGCGAGCGCGGCGCCGGCGGGGATGCGGTCGTCGGTCAGCATGCGCCTGATCTGCCAGCCGGTGGGCCGGTAGCCCTGGTCCTTGACCTGCTCCCACACCACCATACGCACCTGCGGTGCTAACTAACTGACAACGGGGCGTTTTTTCTCCTGGAAACTGTTGCAGAGGAACGGATTGGGCAACCTGCCCTTCCCCGGCTGCAACCGCAATCGGGAGAAGGTTCATGCCCAAGGTCATCCTGACCGACGCCCGCGTCAAGGCGCTGCGGCCTCGCAAAAGCGCTTACGCCGTCCGCGATACCAAGCTGAAGGGCTTCGGCGTGCGAGTTCTGCCCTCGGGCCGCAAGCGCTTCTTCGTCCATTGCCAGCATCGAGGCGAACGCGTCTGGAAGATCGTCGGCGACGCTACGACCATGGGTGCGGGCGAAGCGCGGTCCGACGCGGTCCGCACGCTCGCCGCGATCCGGCGCGGCGAGGACCCGCCTCACGATCCCGCCCAGACCCTCTTCGAGGCCGTCGCCGAGACCGTGTTCGCGCGGTACCAGCGGCTCTGGAAGCCCCGAACGCTGAATGTGAACCGCTGCTACCTGAAAAACCAGATCCTGCCTCGCTTCCAGGGACGGCAAGTCGCCGACATCGATCGGCGGGATGTCCGCGACTGGTTCGCCTCGCTGCGCGCGACCCCGGTCGCCGCCGACCGGTCCATGCCGGTGCTCTCCGTCATCATGAGGGAGGCGGAGGCCATGGGCCTGCGGCCGCAGGACTCCAACCCCTGCTTGGGCATCCGGCGCTACCGCCGCAAGGGACGCGCGCGCTTTCTCTCGGACGAGGAGATACGCCATTTGGCTGGAAGACTGTCGGCATATGCCGAGACTGCCCCTCAGCAGGTCGCCGCGGTCCGCCTCCTCCTGCTGACGGGATGCCGCAAGAGCGAGATCATGACGCTCCGCTGGTCCGACTACCGCGACGGACATCTCTTCCTCCGCGACTCCAAAACGGGGCCCCACACCGTCTGGCTGTCGCAGCCCGCCCGGAACGTTCTCGATGGGCTGAACCGGACCGGACCATGGGTGTTTCCGGCGACGCGCGGCAAGGGGCCAAGAAACAAGGGCTGGCTCGAAAAGTTCTGGTACAGGGTCCGGGCCGAGGCCGGGTTGCACGGCGTTCGCCTTCACGACCTCCGCCACACGCATGCCAGCATCGCCCTGCGCCAAGGCGAGACCGTCCTCACCATCGCCAGGCTGCTCGGTCACCGGAACCCGGAAACCACGCTGAAGTACACGCACCTCGCCGACAAGACGGTAATGGAGGCCGCCGAGACCATCGGTGCCGCGCTGGAGGCCTGACCCATGGCCGGCAGAGAACGCATGCGGCTGACCGACCGTGCCATCGCCCGTTTCCGCCCCCGCGAGCGAGAATACACGGTTTGGGATAGTCACTTCGTCGGCCTCGGGGTTCGGGTCCGGCCCAGCGGTGGGCTGAGCTATGTCCTGCTGGAGGACACCGGCGGGCGGTCGCGGCGGGTCTCTCTTGGTCCGGTGTCGCTGAAAACCGTCGCGGAGGTCCGCCGGGAATGCCATGCGCGCAAGGCGGAACCTGAAGCGGTCGGCGTGCCCAGGCACGTGGCTCCGCTGTTCCGGGACTTCGTCGAGGGATCCTGGAAGGAAGCCCATTTCGACGGATACAAGCCTTCCACGAGAAAGGGCTTTCAGTCCCAGCTCGACCGCCAGTTGATGCCCGCCTTCGGCTCGAAGCCGCTCGACCGGATTACCCCGGCGCATGTCGGACAATGGTTCGACCGGTTCAGCCGGACCGCTCCGGGCAACGCCAATCACGCGCTCGACCTTCTCACGCAGATCTTCAACTTCGCAATCGCCTGCGGCCACCTCGAAACCAACCCGGCTCGGGGCGTGGACAGGAACCCGAGACGGATGCTCACGCGCTTTCTGTCCAGCGAGGAGGTTGCTCGACTCCATCGAGTCCTGGACAGGCAGACCCACGACAGCCGCCGAGAGCAGGCGGACATCATCCGGCTCCTGCTCCTGACCGGATGCCGCAAGAGCGAGATACTGCAGCTGCGCTGGTCGGAGGTAGACCGCGATAGGCTGGTCCTCGCCGACGGCAAGACCGGGCCCAGGATCGTTCCCCTCAATACCCAGGCCCGGCGCATTCTCGAGCGCCGGCCTCGCGGCGAAAGCCCGTTCGTCTTTCCGTCGCCTGGAGTCCCCGCCCGACCCCGCAGTCGCGAGATCGCGTTCTGGGATCGCGCCCGGCGGGAAGCCGGCATTGAGGACGTTCGCCTTCACGACCTCCGGCACACATATGCCAGCCATGCAGTGATGAACGGCGTGCCGGTGCCGGTGGTCGCCCGACTGCTCGGCCATTCCGATGTGCGGACGACACTGCGTTACGCCCATCTCAAGGACCGGGAAGTCGAGCACGCGGCCGAGAGGGTAGGGCAAGCCATCGCAACCCTCATGAACACCTAAGAGCCTGGCCGGAAAAGAATTGAGTGGAATCAGTCCTTTGTGATTCACTTCTTGTGTTCCACAGCAAGGGGAACACAAGATGTGGACTGACGCCACTCGCGAGAAGTATGAGCGGAGCGGGCTTCGCTACGCAAGCGATCTGACGGATGCGGAGTGGGCGGTGCTGGAACCGTTGCTGGCGCCGCCGTCATCGCTCGGCCGCCCGCGCAAGACGGATCTGCGGGAAGTGATGAACGCGATCCTGTACATGGCCCGCAGCGGCTGCCAATGGCGCATGCTGCCCGGCGAGTTCCCGCCGCGCGGCACGGTCCAGTACTATTTCTACAAGTGGCGGGACGACGGGACGTGGCACGAAGCCAACCGCGCGCTCCTGGCGCGCACGCGCGAGGCCGAGGGCCGTGCCGCCGGCGCGACGGCAGGCGTGATCGACAGCCAGTCGGTGAAAACCACGGAAAGCGGCGGTCCGCGCGGGTTTGACGCGGGCAAGAAGGTGATGGGCCGCAAGCGCCATATCCTGGTCGACACCGGTGGCCGGCTGCTCGGCGCTGCGGTCCACGAGGCCGACATCCAGGACCGCGACGGCGCGCCCTCGCTGCTTGCCGAGGTGGGGGCATGGTTTCCCGAGGTCAGCCATATCTTCGCCGACGGCGCCTACGCAGGTCCGAAACTGGCCGAGGCGCTGAAGAAGATTGGCGACTGGACTGTAGAGATCGTCAAGCGTGACGACAACGGCGGACGGGTTCGTTGTGCTGCCGCGCCGCTGGGTGGTTGAACGCACCTTCGCATGGTTCGGGCGCAGCCGCCGTCTTGCGAAGGATTTCGAGGCGACCATCGAGAGCGCTCTCGCGTGGCTCCTGGTCGCCAGCATCCAGCTCTTCATCCGTAGACTCGCAAGACTAGGAAAATAAACGATTCATTTCCGGCCAGGCTCTAAAGTGTGCCTTTGCCGATGCATGGGGTGTGCGACATTGGGGCGTCTCAGGTTGATTCACCGTCACCGAGACAAAGCCCCTCGGCGAACTTCTTGCAAGATCGCCGGGGGGCACCCTCCCCAATACACCAACTAATCTGAGCGGATCAGGCCCCGACCCCCGCTGAAAGCCTGCGCCCTCTCACCAGGAGGGGGCTGTGGTGAGCTACAACCCAAAGAAGCCGGGCCGTCCGTCGCATGCCTACCATGCGTTCCTGATGGCGGGCACGCGCCTTGTGCTGGACGTCGATGTCGCGCCCGGGAACCGTCACCACTCGAAGAACGCGGCGCCTTCGCTGTGGGCCTTGCTTGAGCGCCTCGGCCGTGAGAACTGGCCGCGGCTCGTACGGGGCGACAAGGACTGGGGCAACGAGGGCAACATGGCGTCGTGCGAGGCGGCGGGGGGTGTAGTTCTCGTATGGCAATCGTAAGCCATTGATACAACGCGGTTCATGGGTCGAGGCAAACAGGCGAAATCGTAGTTTCGTGACAATCGCCCGTTCCAGGGCAGGATTTTGTCACGACAGTGGGCGTGACCGGGAGGTGAGGATGCTCCGCACCGCAGGAACTCATGGATCAAGCAGAGTCAATCATCGCCATACGAGAATTGCACCCGCGGCGGGTCTCGACTATCTGTTCAAACTGCGCCTGACGAAGGGCGCGCGCCGGCTTGCCGAGTGCCTGATGACGCGGGACGAGTGGACGGACGCGGGCCCGGGCTGGTCGGGGATCGAGGCCGAGCTTCGCTTGCATGGCTGGAGCCGGACGCGTCGCGTGGTGGTGCTGCGCCGTCGGCTTCCCGGGACGGTGGCGCTGACGCGCGCAGACGACGGTCAAGGCGATCTCTTCTGGGCCGACGCGCAGCCTAGCACCAAGGTGTGGGAGTTTGCGGTTCTGGCGACGTCTCTGGATCTGGAGGTTCTCTCGATCGCCCAGCTCTACCGAGATCGGGCGGACGCGGAGAACGGCTTCGACGAGTTGAAGAACCAGTGGGGCTGGGGCGGCTTCACCACGCGAGACCTGAAGGGCTGCCAGCACATGGCCCGGCTGATCGCGCTCATTTACAATTGGTGGAGCCTGTTCGTGCGCTTGGCGGACCCCGATCACCACCGCGAGGCGATCACCAGCCGAGCGCTCCTGCTGCATGGGGTTGCCCGCCAGACCCATCACGCCGGTCAAACCCGGCTGACGGTGACGTCGAGCCACGGGCGGCGGGGGGCCGTGGTCGCGGCGTTGCGGCGGATCACCCGCTTCTTCCAGACACTGCTGACAAGTGCGGAGCAGTTGAGCGCTGAGGATCGCTGGCGCCGGATCCTGGCGGAAGCGCTGAAGAAGTACCTCCGGGGCCGCCAGCCGGGTCGCCAGCCCTGGATTCCACCGCCTCGGCCTGCGCTGGCAGGCTGAAATTGAGCCCGGAAATCGACCGAAAGGCTTATCCCCTTACATCCGGCTTCTCCATATGTGGGGTGCCGGATCGTTGGGCACTTTACGGGCAACCCCTTGAGACACGGAAGGAACTGCGATCGTGTCGGGTACCGCCGCCGAGGTGGCCGGTACAACATGTTGGGGAACCGGAGCCAGAGGGATAAGCCTTTCGACCGATCATCGCCCCCAACTGCGGGATTTAGGATGACAGCACCGCCAGCGCCCGGTTCGCCGATCCCGCCCGCGTGACCGAGAGATCGTCGAACCAGTTGCGTACGTCCTTCGCGCCGATCGTATCGACGCACCGATCGCCGAAGGCGGGCAGTATGAAACGGTTCATGCCGTCCGCGTGCGCGCGCCGCGTCGCGGGCTTCCAGTGTTCGGCGCAGTCGGCGAGGAACGCCGGCGCGATCCGCTTCGACGGGACCGGCCAGGGGCCTGTGGGGAAGTGGACAGCCGCTCCGCGCCTGACCACTTCCCCACAGGCCCAACAACAGCAACAGAAGCGGTCAACTCATTTGGTACATAAACCGGTCAACTCAGATTGTGCTCGACACGTCCGCCGGAGACGCATGCCGCGATGGTGCGCGCCACGACCAGGGACCCGGGCATTCGACGCATGACGGACACCGCTGACTGCAACCCGACTGCAGCCAAGCGGCGCGGCGTCACGCCAGGATGCCCTCAGAAGACACTCAGGCGGCGTATCGCAAAGCCTTCCCGCTCGAGGAGGCGGAGCAGCCCGTCCTCGCCGGGCAGATGCAACGCGCCCATCGCAACGACGACATCCTGCGCCTCGTGGCTTCGTTGGAGAATTGCCGTCATCCAGTTCCGGTTTCTCGCAACGACGAGAATCTCCCAGATACGATCCATCCAGACATCCATCAATGCCGCGTCCTCCGCGTGTAACCCAACGGCAGAGACGCGGATCAGTTCCCAGACCAGAGCGGTCTCCTCGTCGTTCCATGCGCTGACGAGAGTCACGACGTATTCGTCTGCCAGAGCGTAGGTCGCGAGCGACAATCGCAACAGCTCGAGCTGTTCCTCTTCCGAAGGGTCAGAGAAGAAGGAGAGGACCTTCTCGGGGTCGTCGTCCAGGCCACCGACCGCAACACCTGCGGCGTGCGCCAGCGCCTCGACGCGCTCGTCGAGAACTCTCGCGCCAGCCGCCACGGCGGCCATTTCGCACGCCGGGAGGCTGAGCATGAGGGAGGCGAACCACGGTCGCATCATGTCTCCCACCTCAGACTCAATCTCCAGGGCCGCGAACGCCCCGCGCAGAGTTTCCCACTCATCGGCCGTGAGCCGGCTCTTCAGGCCCGGACCTTCGGCGTCGAACAGTAGCGCCGGGTCTGCCACGAGTGTTCGGTCGAAGTCCGCCATCACGTCGGACGGCACTTCCACCAACAACAGGTCGGCCCCCTCGACGCGTGCGGCGATCTCCTCCGGGACGAAGACTCCCGGGTCGGTGACGTGCATCGTGCCGAACAGTGTCAGGCGCTTCTCGCCGCGCAGCGCTTCGAATGCGATCCCTTCGTGGAAGGCCATGTCCGCCGCGCGGGCGCGAAGCTCTCGCATCGCTTCCGGCGCCAGCGTTTCGCGCAAGTCCTGCCCCTCGCAGACAGCGGACGCAATAGACGGGAGGAGCAGAAGGGCACCAACGACGGCAATTGCCGCAAGGCGGCACATAGTCAGCTCCTGTTACGAGATCGCCCACACACTATCGGGAATCGAGACGACTGTCATGCACGAGTATCCCGACGACACGCTGGCCGTCTTCCACGGTCCCCGGTGCCTGGCACGATACCGGGCCACGGGCGAGCCCATCGACACGCCAACCCGGCAGGCCGCGTGAGACGCTTCGACGCGACCAGCCAGGGGCCTGTGGACAAGTGAACAGTCGCTCCGCGCCTGACCACTTCCCCCCACAGGCCAACCACAACAACAGAAGCGGTCAACTCATTTGGTACATAGACCGGTCAACTCAAAATGTGCTCGACACCTCCCGGCAAATTCGTGTCGGCAACACACGATATGTTTGCCGCCGCCCGAGCGCACGGAGAGCCGCTTCGACCTGCCGATGGGCGAGGGATAATCCAGGTCGATGAGGCGCCGGACCTCGCCCTTTGCGACACCGAGCCGTTCGGAGAGCGCGGGGTCGCCGCCTGGCGCACGCATGGCTTCGTAGAGAGCCGTATTGGCGGCAACAAGCGCGGGAAGCGCCGAAAGCGCTCGTCCGCGCCCCGGCGGCGCCCCGGCGCCGGACGTGGGATGCCACGCCGGGTCTGGATGTACCCGCCGAGAGCGGCGATCGAAAAGCTCCCGGCCTCCACCGGCGCTTCCTCCTCTGTCGCTCCCGCGGTTGCGCCGACGGTTCGGTGCGCGGACCGGACCGCACTTCGCATCGCGGGCTGGGCCCGATCCGTTGTCGTCGCACCGGGCGTCCTCCCATCCGAGGGCGCGGAGCGAGCCGGTCGCCATCGTCTGCCCGGACGCAGACCCGTCAACTACAACCGGAATATAGGGGGGCGAAGACCCGGCTCCCTGCCGATCGCCACCAGCGTCACTCGCCGCCTGGCGACGCCAGGTGCGCAGCGTCTTCTCGCTGACGCCGTGACGGCGGGCAACTGCCGATATCGATGAATCCGGGCGCTCGCTCTCCGCAACGATCCGCGCCTTCACATCAGCCGGCCAAGGCCGGCCACGCCGCTTCCCGGAAGCCGCTGACCGACTGCGCCACTGACGAAGAGTTTGTGCGCTGATGCCGTGGCGAGCCGCGACCTCCTTCTGCACAACTCCCGGCCCGTCGCTCTCCGCGACGATCCGTGCCTTCTCCTCGGCGGACCATGACCGCCGAGTGTGATCAGCCGGAACAGTTGCCGTAGATGGGGCTGCGCCAGATGGGGCGGCTTCTTCAGGCGCTCGCGCCTCGACCGAGTGGCCGCCGAACTCGTGGCCACGCAGCAAATCCAAATCCTTCATCGCGATGCCTCCTCCAAGGCTCCTTGCCAAGCCCAAGAGTCAGCCGCGAAATCAGATGCGTTGAAAGTATGGGGCCTCGATACCGCTTACTTTGCACCGCACCGAGACCGACTTCGCTCGCGGATAGCAGACTATCCGGTGCAGGGCATGGTCCTCGAGAGGCCTTTGAACTGCCCACCGCAGGTGGGGCGACACAGGGGTCTTGGGCGGACGCTCGGGATCGAAGTCGGGGAACTCGTGCTCTGCCGCGGCGAGCAGCACCATGAGGGTCGCGGCGTGGTCGACCGGATTCGTGTAGGACCAGACAGACATTCCCTCTTCTTCGGTCAGCGCCCCCAGGTACAGGCGAAGCCTCTTGCCGCCTCCCTTGGGCCACAGGTGCGGAACCTCCGCAGGGCCTTGGCCGCGCCCTGCAACGGTTGGCTCATTTCGGTCTTTCGTCCTGCGTTCGGCGCCGTGCCAAGAGGTATGAAGAGCGCAGCAAGTCCTGGCCTATATCTTCATGTGTCCCGGAAGATGACCGATCACGACCTGGCCGGCGTCGTCGTCCCAGGTGAAGTAGAGGCGGAAGCAGTGCCTGGGGTCCCGGGTCCTGGCGTTGTTCTTCAGATGACGGTCGAGGGTCAGGCTGCGGCCGTTCCACTCGATCGAGAAATCGTCCCGCGCCCTGCCCTGAGCGGTGGGACTGAGGCCGGGCGCGTCCTGGAGGCGCAACTCGCGAAGTTCGCATTCGTAGGTCTCGCGCGAAACCTTGCCTCCCTCCGTCTTGATCTCGTGGTAGGTGGTGCCCAGCAGTTCGATGGCCTTGCCGACGAGAGCGACGTCCTCGAAAGCGGCGCTCCTGAGCGACCTCAGCGCACGTCCGGAGAGCGCCACGCGTCCCGGGAAATGCCGTTCCGTCCAGGCGGGAAGGTCCGCGTAGCTCTGCAGGGGCGGCACGGGTTCGTCATTGGCGGGTGCGTCGTCGCCAGGGGCGGGTTCGCCGCCGTCGAGGGCGGTGATTCTCTGCTGCAGGCGGTGCCTGTCCCGGCGCAAGCCGTCATTCTCGTCTGCGGCGTCCCCGAGGGCCTGCTTGAGCGACGCAATGCGCTCCTCGGCTTCCCGGTTGGCCGCCTTCAGCGCGGCGTTCTCGGCTCGGAGCGCGGTCTCCGCATCCGGCGCCTCGCCGCCGGCGGCTTCCGCGTCGCCGCTGTCCTCTGCGGCATCCTTGCGATCCGCCACGGAGCCGAAGCCCGCGACGAGGCCGTCGAGACAGGCGGCGATTTCGTCGAGCGCCGCCGCCGCAGGCTCGGCCGAAGCGTCGTCGGCGCGGTCGGCCGAGGCGGCCGCGTGGAGAGCGTCGCGGTTCGCAGCGCTCGGGTCCTCGGCGTAGCGCCGGGAGGCTTCGCGCAGCGCCAGCTCGTGCGGCGCCGCCTCGAGGATGCCGCTGCGGAAGTCCTCTGCCAGCTTGCGGCAACTCTCCCATTCGGCGTCCGGGAAGTGGAGCGGCAAGCCGCCGTCGCGGAGGAGCGTTTCAACCCGCCCTTTCAGCGCGTCCTGTTCACCCGCAAACCTCGTCTGCCCCATCGCGTCGACGGTTCCTTCGAGCAGTGAGCGTAGCGCGGCATGGCGGCAACGGGTCTGTGCGTGGTCGCGCGCCGACTCCATTTCGTCGAGCTCGTCGTCGGACACTCCCAAGTCGATAAGCATGTACGACAGCACGTCCGCCGCCAGGCGATAGTCGTCGTTCTCGGCGACGAAGTCTCTCAGCCTGCCGTAGCTCTCGGCCATGTCCTTGCGCAGGGCCTCGCATTCCTTGTCCGCGCGCTCAACCAGCCCTTCCAGATGCGCCCCGCCGCTTTGGTGGATCAGCCTCTCGACCAGATCGGCGCGCTCGGGGCTCGGGCAGATGGAAGCGCGGCGGACAGCGGAGCCGATCAGCCTCTCGACCTCTGGCTTCGCTAGCCAGGAGGACAGCATGTACTGGCCAGCCTCCCCCTCGAGGCAGGCGAGGACCCACACCGATTGCGCGACCAGCCCGTGCTCTCCCGCCTCCCATAAGGCATCGAGGTCGTCGAGGATGGTCAGGTCCGGTTCGTCTCCAGTGGTGCAGTTCAGCGCCTGCGCCCGCTTCGCGGCGTCCTTGAGGACGCGCGGGGCGAGCTGCTTCTTCGTTCCCTTGACGTCGCCGAACAGCGTCAGGATCCGAGCCTCGAACCGGCACAGGAACCAGGTCCAGCGCTGCGAAAGCTCGTGCACCGCGCGCCAGAAGGCGGCATCGTCGCTCCCGTCGGCCGCCGTCGGCCAGTCCGTGTAGTCCTCGCCGATCGCGGCGGCCAGCTTGCGCAGATCCGCCTTCATCAGGTGGTGGTGTTCGCGTAGCCACTCGGGAGTCACGAACTCCGGAAGGGCGGCAAGGCGAAGATTCTGTGCGGCGGCCGGCTTCGGGCCGTTGAGCTTGCGTCGTGCGGGAATGGCGTGCTTCTCCTCGCAACGCGGCCCCGGTGCGCGGGCACGCCCGGGCCAGGAAACCGGGGGACGGCGACGGGACGATCAAGCCGCAGAATCCCTGCAAAGGCTTATCCCTTTGGTTCCGGCTTCCCAAGATGCTGTACCGGCCGCGTCGGCGAAATCATTCGTCATGGTCCCGGTTCTTTCCCTGTTTCAAGGACTTACCCGCCGAATGGCGGGCGACCCGGTGCCCCACATATTGAGAAGCCGTGCTCAACGGGATAAGCCTTTCCCTGCAAACCGAAGTGGGTTCAAGGGCTGCAAGCAGGTTCGGAGTGTCGACGCGTGGCACCGTCGGTACGAGATTGATAACGAGGCGCGGAAGCGGAAAGCTGTCGCGACTGGGCTTGGCCGTCCGGGAAATGCGTTGGGGAGGGGACATGCGGGAAGACGGAGCGGCGCCGAGTCTGGCGGTGCTGATCGACGCCGACAACACCAGTGCCCGCTACGCGCAGGCGCTCTTCGAGGAGATCGTCAAGCTCGGCGGGGCCAACGTGCGGCGCATCTACGGCGACTTCTCCGGGAGCCGGTTGGCCGGCTGGGACGCCGCAATCCAGTCGCTTGCGATATTGCAGCATCAGCAGCGCAGCAACACCAAGGGCAAGAACGCGGCCGATATCGCGCTGGTGATCGATGCCATGGACTTGATGCACAAGGGCCGATTGGACGGCTTTTGCCTGGTCAGCTCGGATAGCGATTTCACTCGCCTGGCGCAGCGCCTGCGAGAGCACGGGCTGGCGGTCTACGGCTTTGGCGAGCGCAAGACGCCGGAGGCCTTCCGGAATGCCTGTTCGCGGTTCATCTACCTCGAGAACATCCTGGAGACGGGGGCGGAAAAGGGAGATGCCGAGGCCGGCGCATCGCGGCGGAAGAAGCAATCGCCGAAGAAGGCGGTGCCGGTCATCGCCAAGGCGATGGAGGATGACGACGAAGACGGCTGGGTGCATCTGGGCACGGTGGGCAGCCGCATCCTGGGCGCGGCGCCGGATTTCGATCCGCGCACCTATGGCTGTGCCAACCTGAGCACGCTGGCGACGAAGTCCGGCGGCTTCGAGGTTCGCAAGGGGCCAGGGAACGCGATCCACATCAGGCGCAAGGCAGCGGCGGGCGAGACGGCGCGGAAGGCAACTCCTGACGCGAAGGGCAGGACGGGGACCGCCACCGGCGGGTAGGGAACGGACTTCTCCCTCTTGATGGCGTCTCGGTCGATGGATACGGATCGCGAACGCTTCTCGGTTGTCCGTCGAGGACCGGCCGGGAGATCCAACAATGCCTGTGACGATAGGGCCCGAGCGTGCGCGGCGGCGGCCTGCATACGGCCAGGACTCCACTGCTGCAGGGAGGGGACGGGTTCACTCGGGACCCGTGGAAGAGTCCCGGCCGGCGAGACGCCGCGCGGTCCGCGAAATCGCGTCGATGCGCCGATTCGTGATAAGGAGTCTTCATGCGCCATACGGTCGGACATGAGGAGACGCTGGGTTGATGGACCGGGCGCATGGGCGCCCGGCGGCGCTCTCGGAGAGCACGCCGCCGGGCGTGTCGAACGGTCCGCCGCCGGCGCAGACGGGCAACGGGAAGAACGACCCCTGCGTCGGAGCGATGGCCCCGGGGGCTGCGGGCAGGGTGCTTCGGGAGGTCTTCGGCTTCGAAGAGTTCCGTCCCGGTCAGGAAGGGGTGATCGAGACGCTCCTGGCTGGCCGCCATGCGCTCACCGTGATGCCGACCGGCTCGGGCAAGTCGCTCTGCTTTCAGATCCCCGCCCTGGTCATGGACGGGCTCACGGTGGTGGTATCCCCCCTGATCGCCCTGATGCAGGACCAGGTGTCCGCGCTCCGGCTGGCGGGCGTCGCCGCCGACTGCATCAACTCCGCGAACGACAGGGGCGCCAACGTCGCGGCCTGGCGCCGGGCGGCGGCGGGCCGGACACGGCTTCTCTACATGGCCCCCGAGCGGCTGATGACGGAGCGCATGTTGGACGCGCTCGCCCGCCTTCCTGTCAGGCTCTTCGCCATCGACGAGGCCCACTGCATCTCGCAGTGGGGCCCGGCCTTCCGGCCCGAGTACGAGGACCTCTGCCGGCTGCGCGAGCTCTTCCCCGGCGTCCCGATTGCGGCGTTGACGGCAACCGCCGACGAGGTGACGCGGAACGACATCGTGGACAAGCTGTTCGGCAGTCGGGCCGAGCAGTTCGTGCTCGGCTTCGACCGCCCCAACATCAGGCTCGCGGTGGAGATGAAGCGCGACTGGAAGCGCCAGCTCGGGAACTTCATCGCCCGTCACGAGGGCGAGAGCGGCATCGTCTACTGCCTGTCGCGCCGCAAGACCGAGGAGACCGCCGCCATGCTGGCGGCGGACGGGGTGCGCGCGCTCCCCTACCACGCCGGCATGGAGAAGGAAGAGCGGGAGGCGCACCAGAACATATTCATGACCGAGCCGGGCGTGGTGATCGTCGCCACCATCGCCTTCGGCATGGGGATCGACAAGGCGGACGTGCGCTACGTCTTCCACACCGATCTGCCGGGCAGCGTCGAGGCCTACTACCAGGAGATCGGCCGCGCGGGCCGCGACGGCGCCCCGGCCGAGGCGCACATGCTCTACGGCCTCGAGGACATCAGGATGCGTCGGCAGTTCATCGAGGACGAGGATGCGGGGCCGGAGCGCAAGCGCCGGGAGCACAAGCGCCTCGACGCCCTGCTGGGCTACTGCGAGGCGCCGGCCTGCCGGCGGGTTGCGCTGCTGGAGTATTTCGGGGAGCGGATCGAGCCGTGCGGCAACTGCGACGTCTGCCTCGATCCGTCGGAGCGCGTCGACGGGACCGAGGACGCGCGGAAGACCCTCTGGGCCGCCTATAGGTCGGGCCAGCGCTTCGGGGCCGCGCACCTGATCGACATCCTGCGGGGGACGGGGACGGACAAGATCGCGCGCTTCGGCCATGACCGGATACCGACCTTCGGGGTGGGCGCGGAGCGCGGCAAGAACGAGTGGCGCTCGCTGATCCGCCAGATGGTGGCGACGGGGTTCCTGCGGATCGACATCGGGGGCTACGGCGGGATCGGGATCACGGACAAGGGGCTGGGCCTGCTGCGCGGCGACGGCGAATTCCTCTACCGCGAGGACACCGTCATCGCGCGCACGCCCGCGAAGGCCCGGGACTCAGGCGCGGCCAGCGGCGATGCCGGGGAACCGGCCCTGGCCGGCGAAGACACGGTGCTGCTGGGCGCCCTCAAGGCCTTGCGCCTGGAGATCGCGCGGGAGCGGGGCGTACCGGCCTACATCGTGTTCCCGGACCGGACGCTGATCGACATGGTGCGCCGCCGGCCGCGCACCGAGGCGGAGTTCGCCGAGGTCAACGGCGTGGGCGCGGCCAAGATGAAGGAGTTCGCCGTGCCCTTCCTGGCCGCCATCGCGGCCGCGCCGGCAGAGAAGGGTGTCGGCGGAGCCTCGCATGAGGGCGCGCCGTGACGCGCCAGATCGTCATCACCGAGAAGGCGAGCCAGGCGAAGGACGTGCGGGCCGCCGTGGGCTCGCGCTACGGCGCAGTTCTTGCAGCGGAGGGCCATCTGCTGGACCTGTGCGAGCCCGAGGACGTGAACCCGGCCTGGAAGCGCTGGTCGACGGCATTGCTCAAGCCGGACGGGCTCTACGGCACCAAGCCGGCCACCGGCGGTAACAAGGCGGCGAAGCTGAAGGCGATCCGGGCCGCGCTGAAGACGGCAGACCGGGTGTGGCTCGCCACCGACTGCGACCGCGAGGGGCAGCTGATCGGCCAGGAAATCCTGGAACACTGCCGCTACCGGGGTGAGGTGCTGCGGGTGCTGTTCACGGCGCAGGACGGGGAGACCATTCGCGCGGCGTTCCGGCGCGCCCGGCCCAACGGCGAGCACGCCCGGCTCTACGAGGCGGCGGTGGCACGCCGGCAGGCGGATCAGATCTACAACCTGTCGCTCACCCGCACCGCGACGGTGACGCTGGGCCGAGGCTCGCGGGGTGTGATCGGGATCGGCCGGGTCAAGACGCCGACGCTGGCGCTCGCCTGCCGGCGGGAGCTGGAGATCCGGGACTTCGTGCCGGTGGAGTATTTCGAGGTGGTGGCGACGGCGCACGCTGAGAGCGGCGAGTTCAGGATGCGGCATGCGCCGAAGGAGCGCATCGTCGAGCGCGCGAAGGCTGAGGCGGTCGCCGAGGCGGCGCGGGAATTCGAGGGACCGCTCGGCGTGCGCGTCGAGGACAAGCGCCAGCGTCCGCCGCGTCTGCACGACCTGCCCTCGCTGCAGAAGCTGTGCAGCTCGCGCTTCGGCTGGTCCGCGTCTAAGGCGCTGGAGGTGGCGCAGGAGCTCTACGACGGGGAGGGCAAGAAGATCCTGACCTACCCCCGCGCCGAGGTGCGCTACCTGCCGGAGAGCGCCGCCGCGGACGTGCCGAAGATTGTCGCGGGCCTGTGCGCGGGCCGGGCTTACGCGGATATCCCGGTGCCGTCGCCGCCGGCGATCCGCAAGGGCCGGAACGGCGCCTTCCACGACAAGGGGCTGGAGGGCGCGAGCCATCACGCGATCGTCCCCAACGTGAACAGGATTGGCGACCTGCGCGAGGTCTGGCCCCGTCTCTCGGCGGACGAGAAGAAGCTGTTCGATGCGGTCGCGCGGTCCTACCTGGCCTCGGTCATGCCGGACTACCGCTACCGCCAGACCACGGTGACCATGGACGTGCGGGGATTCGAGTTCCGGGCGACGGGGCGCCAGCCCATCGAAGTCGGCTGGCGCGGCGCCTTTCCGGACTGGCGGCCCGACGAGGAGAAGGGCGAGGCGGCGCAGGCGCTGCCGCCCTTGCGGAACGGCGATGCCGCGCGTCTCCGTGATCCCACGATCGAGGACAAGGAGACGCGCCCTCCGCCCCGTTACCGGGAGGGCACGCTGATCGAGGCGATGCAGAACGCATGGCGCTTCGTCGAGGACGAGGCGCTCCGCGAACGGCTGCGGGAGGCCAAGGGGATCGGCACGCCGGCGACGCGGGCGGAGATCATTTCGGGCCTGAAGAAGCAGGGGTTCCTGACTGCGCAGGGGAAGAACATAGTGCCGACCGACCAGGGCCTCGCGCTGTTCGGCGTGCTGAAGCGTGCCGATCCCGCGCTGGTGGACCCGGGCGTGACGGCGGAACTCGAGTGCCTGCTCGACGACGTGCTGACCGGCCGGCAGGAGATGACGGGGGCGATCGACGCCGTGTGCGACTCGGCGCGGCGCATCATCGGCCGGCTCGGGGAGCGCGGCGCGGATGGAGAGGTCGTGGACGTTGGTGAAGCCGCCGGCAGCGGCGGGGATCGGCCGCCGACGGCGAAGATGCGGAAGTTCGCGGCCTCGATCGCGAGGAGCAAAGGGATCAAGCCGCCGGCCGGATACACGAAGTCGGTGGCGCTCTGCCGGGCGTTCCTCAATGAGCATGCCCCAAGGCGGAACGCTGGGCAGCAGGCGGGAGGGAATTCGGGCGGCGGGACGGCCGGCGCCGCGTCACGAGGCGGGATTCCGGGCAAGGCGGGGGGAGTCCGGACGGACACGGAGAGGCCGAAAGCGACAGGATCGCGTCGGACGTCCGGGCCGGAGCCTGTCCGGAACGAAACAGCGGCCGGCACGGCACGGACGAGCGCGGGTTCGCCGACGCCGCTTCGGATTCCGTACGGAAACAAGGAAGTGGCCTTCAGCATGGGCGCCCGATACGGGGCGGATGGCTGGTACGCGCCGCCCGGCGTGGATCTCGACGCATTCCGCGATCGGGGATGGCTGTAATGCTGCAACGGGTTGCGCCGGGAAGTCGTGGGACAATTGGGTTCCGCCCGGATCGAGTCCCGCCTCGTGGTGTAGGAGCCTAGCGCCGGTCGCGGTAACTGGCGAGTTGTGGCGGAGGAAGGATGAGACTGACGAGACCGCGGCCGGCCTCGCCCGATCAGGTACGGATTACCCGCGAGGGCGAAATCGCCGTCATCGAATACGCCGACCCGTCCGTTCGGGTCGTGAACCTGCAGGTGGGTCCATCGCTTGCGGAGATGAGCGACGCGGACGTGCTGGTACTGTTCAACGACATGCTCGAAGCGCAGTCCGAGATCGCGGCGGGCGTAGACCCGACGTGGACCGAGATTCCGCCGGGTCTTCCGCAGATCGAGTAAAGCGAACGGAGCGACCAGTGGGTGGCGCGCGGCCAAGTGCTGCGGTGCCATATCGAGGGAGACGTGGAGGAGGGCACGATCATTCAGATCGACGACATGGAGCTGGACATGGCCGCATTCGGCCCGATGCTCCGGGTCTTCTCCGGGTTCGGGATGCGCGTCGCCTTCGTTGACGAGGAGGAAGTGACGGAGGAGCCAAGATAGTGGTGAGGGAGCCGGACGACGACTAGCTTCGGCGACGCGAGTTGAAACTATATCGAGGCTGGCGGACAAGTGACATGGTCCCACTGCAAATGGGCTGGAGAATCTACCGGATTCGATACTTGGGCGTAACTGCCCAGGTCTGATTTCGCCGAGCATTGGGACGTGAGGGATTGTGGCGATCCGGCTTGGCGCCTGCGGATTTTCAGGTGCGCAGTTGCGGGACCAGTTGCATCGGGTCGGGATGGGCCAGGGTTTCGAGGACGTTCCAGCCTTGCTTTCGAGCGGTGGCTATGACGGCACGCAGGATGGCGAAGTCGTAGGCGCCCTGCAGGGTTCGGAAGCAGCCTGATATTTTCTGTCGCAGCTTGGCCATTCGGAGATCTCGCTCGGCCTCGTTGTTTGTGAACGGGGTGCGCGGGTCCGTGAGGAAGCGCAGGCACCCCTCCTTGTTCTTCTGGAGCCGGCGCGCGAGATTGTGACCGGTTCGGCGCTTTTTCGCCCGCGCTTCTTGGTCTGGAGCGGCGGCTGCGCTTCGTGGAAGGCGATGGCGCGGTTGAGGGTTCGATCCCAGGCCCGGGAGATTTGGGCGACCAGGGAGGCGGGCACGTCGCGGTCATTCTCACGGGCGAAGTGGGCGACCCTGCGGGCGCGCAAGAGGAGGCGGTGCATACTCGTTGCCCATTCCTCCTTCTCGATGTCGATCAGGGCCTGGAGTTCGCGCAGGTGATGTGCGTTGCAGGCACCGTGGCGGACGCCCTTGATGGTGAAGTAGGGGGCGAAGTCGTCGTGGACGAGGATGCCTTGGAGGTTCTTTTCGACATCGCCGCGTCCCTCGCCGATGCGCAGGACGGTGAGCAACGGGGTGCACAGCACGTGGAGCCATCGGGTACGGGCGGCGATACGCAGGCCGGTCTCGTCGAGGTGCTTGACCGGCGCCTGCGTGCGGATCGGATCGGCGACGTGGTCGAGGAAGCCCTCGAAGCGTTGCGCTGTGCGCCGGCCCATGGCGGCGATCGTGGCAGTGGAGATGGATACCGCGAAGATGTCGCTCATGAGTTCGGCCAGACGCTTCTCTGGCACGAACTGGGCGTAGAGCAGGTAGCTCACCCAAGCGGTGATGCGAGGGCCGTACTGGACCGGGGCGGTGACGCCCGGCGGGAAGGCGGCTCGTGTCAGCGTGGCGCATGCGCCGCAGAGGCAGCGATGGGCGCGGTGTTCGGTGACCTCGAGAGGCTGCGGCTCGGGTACATCGAAGACCTGCCGACAGGCGGGCGCGCCCTGCCGGTCGGCGTCCGAGAGCTCAGCGCCACAGCCGGATACCCGGAACAAGTCCGGGCAGGCGGGAGGGTGGTGATCGACGACACGGTCCGGGCTGTCGCTCTGGGCAAGTGTGGTTCCTTTGTGGCCGGGCTGGCCGCCGCTGGGCCTGCCGGACTTTCCGCGCTGGCTTTGGGTGCGCCTCTGGGCACCGTTTTTCTTCTTGAGCCCGTCGCTGGCGGGGGGCTTGCTGCTTGTGGTGCTGTCGAGGGCCGCGCTGCGCTCGAGTTCGGCGATGCGCTCGCGCAGGGCCGCGTTCTCCCGCTCGAGTGCGGCATTTTCCCGGACCAGCGCGGCGGCCAATCGCAGCAGCCCCTGGCCCCATTCCCGAACGGCAACGGTGACAGTGGTTGCGAGGGATGATGGCTCGAGAAGCTCTTTCAGGCAGGAGAAGGCCTCGTCACGGGCGGCGAGGTCCTCGTGCCAGTGCGACACCGTCACGTGTTTTCGGCCTCGACGGCCATCATGGCGGCGAGCACGGCGAGGCGTTCGCCCGGCGGCAAGGCCCGGTGGCGTCGGCCCCAGTTGGCTGCCTTGCGCTTGATGCGCTGGCGGTCGGTGAAGTTCCGGCCTGCGTGGCTGGCCCAATGCACCCGGTCGGGGGCGAAGTTGAACCAGACGACCTCGGTCCGCACCAGACCCTGGGTCGTGACCTGCAGCGCCAGCCGGCGCCATCCCGCCAGCACCTCGTCATAGAGCGCCGACGGATGGCCCGAGATCATGACCTGGCAGGGCAGAGCCTTGAGCAGTTTGAGAAGCGCGACGTGGTCGGCCTCCTCGTACTCGAAGCGGTAGCGCTGCGAGGAGCGGCGGGTCGCGTGCAGATAGGGTGGATCGCTGTAAACCAGCTCCGGGCCCAGGAACGGGAACGAGGCCAGGAACTCATGGGCACAGCCGTGCACCAGATCGACCGGGTAATCGCAGACGAAGGCCTCAAGCGCCTGCGCATCGCGGTCGATGCCGATCGAGCGCACGGCCGCCGGCTTGCGCCTCATCAGCGCCCCGCCCCCAAGGTGGCTTTCGATGTAGACGGAGTGCGGCGGCATCAGCGCAATCAGCGCCTGGCACAGACCAGCCGTCGCCTTCGAACCGAAATACCCCATCGACTCCCCCGTCACGCGAGAGGCAGTCCATAGTCCCGCAACTCTATAAGGTCAAGAGCCAATCACGGTGCCAGAACCAGACCCCCGCCACCGCTATAATCACCGGCGGCAACTCAGGATCGGGGTACCTGGGTAGTTACACTTGGGCAGCTGAACGACCGAGCACCACCGGCTGGCCCAGGGTGCTTTACCGAGTGTGGCAGTGCTGGGATGGATATCGATCATGTTGCTCCCGCGGATTTCCGAAGTGAGGGTGCTTCTTAACTCTTGACACTGCCTGGTCGCCGACTTCGTGAGGATTGCTGCACAAAGTCTCCCAGGGAAACGACGCCATGGACCAAAAGAGCCACATGCCTCCCGGCTGGGACGACATTCCCGCCGCCGATCCCCAGATTCAGAAAGACTACGAGGCCGCGCTCGGCGCGTTTCTCGTGGCCTTTACTCAAGTCGAGAACATCGTGAGCGACATAATCTTTCTGGCTTTGGAGAGAGCAGAAAGGAAGGACCTCCTGAAGCGTGTACGGGGCGATTCGTTCCAAAGGAAGCTAATCACTCTGGAACTGATTTCCCTGGCGCATCCGCGAGCGTTGCGGGAAGTCGTGATTGGGGAACTCCGTCACCTCGCTGGCCGCCGAAACGATTTGGCGCACGGGCACTTCCACCAGAATCCATTTGAGGGTAGCTACGAGATTTTGACGGACCGAAAGGCATTTCTCATGCCCGTCACGGAGTTGAAGGGGTTAACCGAGCGCGCCGAAAGCGCCTGGAATGCGTTGCGCTACGCTGACGCCTATTTCTCTTTCGATGCACTCGATGAAGAAGAGAACTCGTAGCACCCGGCTATATGCAGCAGAGATGAGCGGATTTGGCCCGATCAGTCGAGCCGAACAGTCAGTCTAGCCTTGACGATGCCGGGATCGATGCAGTGGTGCTCGAGCATATGTGCGACAAGCTCCACAACACTCGCTCCGTTGAGCACCGGCGGACCGCCTGGGCCATAGCCCGGTTTCAGGCGCCCGCCTTCGGGCCGCAGATCCTTGTAATAGGAGAGCCAGACATCGCCCGGTCGATCATCTTCCAATTCGCCGACAAGAAAGGCGAAAGCGATCGGCACGTACTTGCTTTGCCCGAGGGCGCACTTGGTAAGGTCGCGGGGGCAGCCGGTTGGTGAAGTCCGATGCGTCCGGCCCGGTGATCTCGACGATGCGCTCGAAGCTCAGGCACCACAGCATCACGTCCCCGTTGAGAGCGCGGTACTCCTCCCGGGAAGCGTCGTGGCAGTTCGACAAGTACATGTGGTTGCAGATGCCCCAGGCCTGGCACCCGGCGTGACGCGTGGCCTCGAAGAAGCGCGGCCCGCGATAGCGCCGACGGGAACAAGACCGATCCTGGTCAGGTGAGGTGGCCTCACTTCGCCTTCAGCTCCCCCGAAAACCTGCGTCGCTTGCCGCTCATCTGCATTCCTCCGTCAGACGGTGGAATACACCACAACCTTTTTTGGGGGTAACTACCCAGGTACCCCGATCCTGAGTTGCCGCCGGTGATTATAGCGGTGGCGGGGGTCTGCACGGCAAATTCGTTCTCGGTGCTGAGATCGAAGCCCCATCCAGGTACTGCATTGATCCAACAGCAGCTTTCGGACGAGCGCGTCGGTTCTTGAAGAGAAGATGCCGTTCACGGTAATCGGTTGATTTTATGAAGATTTCTCGAATGAATAAATCAGCCCTGCGGGGGTCTGGTTCTGGCACCGTGATTGGCTCTTGACCTTATAGAGTTGCGGGACTATGGACTGCCTCTCGCGTGACGGGGGAGTCGATGGGGTATTTCGGTTCGAAGGCGACGGCTGGTCTGTGCCAGGCGCTGATTGCGCTGATGCCGCCGCACTCCGTCTACATCGAAAGCCACCTTGGGGGCGGGGCGCTGATGAGGCGCAAGCCGGCGGCCGTGCGCTCGATCGGCATCGACCGCGATGCGCAGGCGCTTGAGGCCTTCGTCTGCGATTACCCGGTCGATCTGGTGCACGGCTGTGCCCATGAGTTCCTGGCCTCGTTCCCGTTCCTGGGCCCGGAGCTGGTTTACAGCGATCCACCCTATCTGCACGCGACCCGCCGCTCCTCGCAGCGCTACCGCTTCGAGTACGAGGAGGCCGACCACGTCGCGCTTCTCAAACTGCTCAAGGCTCTGCCCTGCCAGGTCATGATCTCGGGCCATCCGTCGGCGCTCTATGACGAGGTGCTGGCGGGATGGCGCCGGCTGGCGCTGCAGGTCACGACCCAGGGTCTGGTGCGGACCGAGGTCGTCTGGTTCAACTTCGCCCCCGACCGGGTGCATTGGGCCAGCCACGCAGGCCGGAACTTCACCGACCGCCAGCGCATCAAGCGCAAGGCAGCCAACTGGGGCCGACGCCACCGGGCCTTGCCGCCGGGCGAACGCCTCGCCGTGCTCGCCGCCATGATGGCCGTCGAGGCCGAAAACACGTGACGGTGTCGCACTGGCACGAGGACCTCGCCGCCCGTGACGAGGCCTTCTCCTGCCTGAAAGAGCTTCTCGAGCCATCATCCCTCGCAACCACTGTCACCGTTGCCGTTCGGGAATGGGGCCAGGGGCTGCTGCGATTGGCCGCCGCGCTGGTCCGGGAAAATGCCGCACTCGAGCGGGAGAACGCGGCCCTGCGCGAGCGCATCGCCGAACTCGAGCGCAGCGCGGCCCTCGACAGCACCACAAGCAGCAAGCCCCCCGCCAGCGACGGGCTCAAGAAGAAAAACGGTGCCCAGAGGCGCACCCAAAGCCAGCGCGGAAAGTCCGGCAGGCCCAGCGGCGGCCAGCCCGGCCACAAAGGAACCACACTTGCCCAGAGCGACAGCCCGGACCGTGTCGTCGATCACCACCCTCCCGCCTGCCCGGACTTGTTCCGGGTATCCGGCTGTGGCGCTGAGCTCTCGGACGCCGACCGGCAGGGCGCGCCCGCCTGTCGGCAGGTCTTCGATGTACCCGAGCCGCAGCCTCTCGAGGTCACCGAACACCGCGCCCATCGCTGCCTCTGCGGCGCATGCGCCACGCTGACACGAGCCGCCTTCCCGCCGGGCGTCACCGCCCCGGTCCAGTACGGCCCTCGCATCACCGCTTGGGTGAGCTACCTGCTCTACGCCCAGTTCGTGCCAGAGAAGCGTCTGGCCGAACTCATGAGCGACATCTTCGCGGTATCCATCTCCACTGCCACGATCGCCGCCATGGGCCGGCGCACAGCGCAACGCTTCGAGGGCTTCCTCGACCACGTCGCCGATCCGATCCGCACGCAGGCGCCGGTCAAGCACCTCGACGAGACCGGCCTGCGTATCGCCGCCCGTACCCGATGGCTCCACGTGCTGTGCACCCCGTTGCTCACCGTCCTGCGCATCGGCGAGGGACGCGGCGATGTCGAAAAGAACCTCCAAGGCATCCTCGTCCACGACGACTTCGCCCCCTACTTCACCATCAAGGGCGTCCGCCACGGTGCCTGCAACGCACATCACCTGCGCGAACTCCAGGCCCTGATCGACATCGAGAAGGAGGAATGGGCAACGAGTATGCACCGCCTCCTCTTGCGCGCCCGCAGGGTCGCCCACTTCGCCCGTGAGAATGACCGCGACGTGCCCGCCTCCCTGGTCGCCCAAATCTCCCGGGCCTGGGATCGAACCCTCAACCGCGCCATCGCCTTCCACGAAGCGCAGCCGCCGCTCCAGACCAAGAAGCGCGGGCGAAAAAGCGCCGAACCGGTCACAATCTCGCGCGCCGGCTCCAGAAGAACAAGGAGGGGTGCCTGCGCTTCCTCACGGACCCGCGCACCCCGTTCACAAACAACGAGGCCGAGCGAGATCTCCGAATGGCCAAGCTGCGACAGAAAATATCAGGCTGCTTCCGAACCCTGCAGGGCGCCTACGACTTCGCCATCCTGCGTGCCGTCATAGCCACCGCTCGAAAGCAAGGCTGGAACGTCCTCGAAACCCTGGCCCATCCCGACCCGATGCAACTGGTCCCGCAACTGCGCACCTGAAAATCCGCAGGCGCCAAGCCGGATCGCCACAATCCCTCACGTCCCAATGCTCGGCGAAATCAGACCTGGGCAGTTACTTTTGGGGAGCTACGGTTATAGGACAACATCCTATCCTGAACGGCAAAGATCTCTTCCGCTCTTTGACGACGCACCATAATCCAGGCCGAAGCTTACATGGATGCAGCGGTCACTCGACCTGAAGAATGGCCGCTTTCTCGGGGAAAGAGAGGAAATACACTGCGGTGAAGCCGTGCAAATCTTGTATCGTCTCGCGATCCGGCGAAATCTGACCATACTTCCACATGCGATCCGCAACCAGCAGAAGCCGTACATCTGCATCGTCGAGACGGTGAAAACCCATTTCCTTCGCGACATTTTGTCTGTACTTGTCGATCTTCTTGGACTTGACCTTGACCGCCAGCGGAATCATGTGCGCACTCGTATCCACCCAGCCACCCGAGTCTGAAATGCTGAACCAATCTGGACGCAATAGCCGATCGGCGGGCCAGCCGGCCGGCAATCGAGAGACAAAAATCTTTAACGAGTCAGAGTCTTGTCGCAACACATGATCTTCGTGATATGGAAATTCCTTTTCTCGTAATCCCATATCAATGAGCGTCTGGATTATAGAGTTGGAATGTTCTTCCCTGACGTCACCCAGGAATTTCACGTACAAAGGTACATTTCGTTCGAGTTCTTCATACCGCTGACGTATGCGATCAATGACTTGCTGTGTCAGCGACTGTTCGCTCTTGAGCGTTGCACCATCTGCACCATTGACCTTACCCTTGAAGAGTTCCAGGACTTCGAGTCCAAACTTCTTTGTTCCATCATAGACGATGAAGTCCGGGCCACCGTCCGATTCGTCTTCGCGAGTCACCAGATTCCACTCCGTGCCCAGGAGACGCGCTGTCTCCTCGGCGAAGCGTCTCTCATCGAGCTTTTGATTCGCGCGTGTCATGTCAATCATCAGGGCTTTACTCGGTCCATCTTGGACCGATCATCGAAAACGCAAATCGTTGAGTAGCCGGTACGCATCCTTTCCCTTCTCGTCATGCGCGCTCGGCCAGAAGCGCCAGGAGCGGCGGGTTGATGTAGAGGTTCTCGCGCCCCGCCTTGATCTCCTCCAGGAGGCCTTCGGCTGCGAGCGCTTTCAGATAGACGGCGGCCGTCTGGCGCTTGGCGATATCCGCTTTGACCACATCGCCGATCCGGCAGTAGGGATGCACGAAGATCAGTTCCGCCAACTCCCGGGAGTAGATCTTCGGCATCCTCTGCCGAATGGCAGTGCCCGTCTCGTCGAGAAGCTCTCGGATCGCACGGATCTTCGCCGTCGTCCATTCCGCCGTCGTTCTGACGGCTTCAAGAATGAAGAGTATCCATGCTTCCCAGTCCTGTCGGGTCGTCACCTCCAGCAGATACCGGTAGTACAGCGCCTTGTTCCGGATGATGTGCCGGCTGAGATAAAGGACGGGAATATCGAGCAAACCCTTGTCGACGAGATAGAGCAGGTTCAGCACGCGTCCGGTCCGGCCGTTTCCGTCGACGAACGGGTGGATCGCCTCGAACTGATAATGCATGACCGCAAGCCGGATCAGCGGGTCGATCTCCTCGGCCTCGTGAATGTAGCGCTCCCAGTTGGCAAGCTTGCTCCGGAGAACGTCCTCTCCCTCCGGCGGCGTGTAGATGACCTCGTCGGTTGCGTCGTTCACCAGCGCCGTTCCCGGCGTGTTGCGAACGTCCAGCTCCACTCCCTTGATCGTTCGACAGACCTCGACCGCGACGGAGGTCGAAACCGGCCGTCGGTTCAGTATCTCGAATCCGCGGTGCAATGCGGTGCGGTAGCGCAGAGCCTCTTTGGTGGCAGGGTCGGCTCGACCCGTCGCGTCGCTGGCATAGCGGAACAGCCGGTCGGCCGTCGTGACGATGTTCTCGATCTCGGAACTCGCCTGCGCTTCGAGCAGGGGGATCGAGTTGATCAGCATCGCCTGGTTCGGGATGAGATTCCCGGAGACGCGGAGCTCCGCCAGCGCCGTTCGCGCGGCAATGCAGCTGCGAAGAATGGCCTTCGTCTCGGTTTCCGAAGCCGGCGGCAGGTTCGGAAGGTCATTGAAGGGGCGATTGGGATCGAACACCATGTCGATGTATCCTACTTTTCTCGACACGTGTTCCGAACATGTCGATCTCATCGACACCTCATTCCAACATGTCGATACAGAGAGGATAAATGGGGTTTATATCCGAAGGTAACCGCGACCCTCGAATCGATCTATAAATAGAGACGAGCAGTGACGCCGAGGGTCTTGGACGACGGCCGGGACCGTCGCACGACTTACGGTACCCGTCCGGCGCGCCGACCGCGAGCCCTCGACGCCACCGCTCATACCCTAGACCCCCCGCCAGACCCGGTCAACGTTGACGGCGTCCGGTTCGTCCAGCCACCGTCCCGAGTACTCCCCGCACAGGTCGTCCCGACAGGTGACCGGTCACTCATCGATCGGTTCACCGTGACGGCACTGCCCGTTATCCTCGTTCACCCGTAGCCAGTGACGGCACGATCCGCAGGACGGCGACCTCCGATCAGTCACAACGACTTCCTGATTGCTCGATTTCGTCGTTTTTAGTCTCAAACGATATGACGACCGTCGCTTGACGTTCGATCCCGACGTCTCCACGTGGGAGGTGCCGGTTGGAGAGTCACGACCGGAGAACAAGGTAACCTAACGCCTTCCTCCGGAAAGGAGTAATGATCCGACCGACACCATGAGTCCATCGTAACCGTTCGACGCGGGTTGTCAACCAATAACGCACTGATTTCCTTGACTTTCTCTCAAAGATATGTTATACTGTCATAACATCATACGGAGGGTTCGTCATGGCAGGAAAAGCGCCCGGGAGGGCGCACCGCAGGGGCATGAGCCTCGTCGAGGTGATCGAGGCGTTCCCCGACGACGCGACCGCCGAACGGTGGTTCGAGAGCGTCTACTGGCCGAACGGTCCGCGCTGCGGCGGCGACAACGTGGTCGAGGTCAGGCACCCGTCCATGACCCACCGCTGTCGCGCCTGTCCCAAGCGCCCGATGTTCTCGCTCAGGACGGGCACCGTCATGCGGTCGAGCAAGCTGGGCTACCGCGTCTGGGCGCTGGCGACCTACCTGCACGTCGCCAGTCTCAAGGGTGTGTCCAGCATGAAGCTGCACCGCGACCTCGGCATCACCCAGAAGCACGCCTGGCACCTCGGGCACCGACTGCGCGAGGCGTGGGGAGACCGCGAGCGCGAGGCGTTCGAGGGCGGGGTCGAGGTGGACGAGACGTTCGTCGGCGGTAAGCGCAAGAACATGCGCGCCGGGAAGCGTAGGGAACTTCGGGAACGCTACGGCAGCGGCGCGGGCGGCAAGGCCGTCGTCGCGGGCGCGCGTGGCAGGGACGACGGGAAGGTGCGCGCAAGGGTCGTGGAGTCCACCGACAGGAAGACCCTGCACGGCTTCGTGGCGGAGGCGGCGAGCGAGGACGCCACCGTGTACACGGACGGCGCGCGGGCCTACGGTGGCATCCCGCAGCGGCACGAGGCGGTGGACCACAACGCCGGCGAGTACGTCCGCGGGATGGCGCACACCAACGGGATCGAGTCCTTCTGGGCGCAACTCAAGCGCGGGTACCAGGGAACGTTCCACCACCTGAGTCAGCGGCACCTGGACCGGTACGTTCGGGAGTTCGCCGGCCGGCACAACGCTCGCGAACTCGACACCATCGACGCGATGGGCGAGCTGGCGAAGGGCATGACCGGACGCCGATGCAGGATGAGCGACCTCGTGCCCGGCACGACGCAGCCTCGTCGTGGGCGACCCAAGGCACCGATGGAGACCGTCGAGACCATCGAGGACACCCTCACGCTCGACGATCAACGCGATCAGGAATCGCTCGTCGAGGTCGAGGTCAAGCGGGCCGCTTGATCATTGAATCGTCTCGATAAATACTGCCGTGGCGGTTCCGGCGGGACTCGAACCCGCAACCTGAAGCGTGGAAGACAACTGCTCTATCCAACTGAGCTACGGAACCGCCGCTATTTAGTCGCCGGTGTCGCTTGACGCCCGTCTCCCGTCCGTCCTAGCCTCGATCCCGCAGAAACGCGCGTGAACCCGCTCCGTCGGGTCGCCCGCTGAATAGAACAGCCTGCTACCCGACTTGGGTCTGGCCACCCTTGCCCGGCGAATAGGCGGGGTTTCTCACGTTCGCGTGCGTTTCTGCAACGGCCCGGCACCACGGCCGGGCCGGAACGGACGTGGGGTGTGGTATGGGCAAGGTTCGAAAGTCATTTTCCAGCGGCGTCGCGAGAGAGATCGATCACTACGTATACCGACTGATCGATCCAAGAAACGGTCAAACCTTCTACGTTGGGAGAGGACAAGGTGATCGAGTATACGCTCACGCGAACGCGGATCTCGTACTGAACGAGGAGACCGATCCTCCTACGGAAAAGCTAGAGATCATACACGAGATTCGACTCGCCGGTCTCGAACCGGGTCACGTGGTGCACCGTCACGGAATGAGCGAGGAAACGGCGAAGGAAGTCGAGGCGGCATTGATCGACGCAATGCGCGGGCTGACCAACTTGGCAACGGGAGAGGACTCAAGAAAACGAGGTCCGGCGACTGCCGAACAACTCGAGGAACGATACGCCCCACCGCCAATGAAACCGGACCCGCATCATCGACTTATCTTCATCAAGACTAAGGAGCAAACGATCAACCGATGGGGTAGTGTTTACGAAGCCGTTCGATGCTGTTGGACGATCAAGTGCGATAAGGCGAATCGAGCGGACTACGTACTCGCGATAGTCGACGGGACCTGTGTAGCCGTGTTCGAGGACTGTACGTGGCGACCCGAAGGTCGTACCCTTGACGAGAGAAAGAACAAGTTCGGATTCGTCGGTAGACAGGTCTTCGTCGGCGACGCGTTCGACCGATACGTTAGAAAGAAGCTACCCGACGACTACAGAAAGAAGGGAATGGCGGCGCCTGTACTGTTCTGGCCTCGCGCTGGGAACCCGGCGTGGTTGAAACCCAGTGCGTCAGGACTCGCGACGCGAGCGAAAGTTCCTGACGACTCTCCGTAGCGCCTTCTTCGCCTTCCTTCGTGCCCTTGCTTCCCGCTCAGTGCTGCCGATCTCCACGCTGGTCTCGTCGCGCGCGTTGGGATCGACCTTGCCGGTCATCTTGGCCTTCGCGATGGCTCGACCGATCCACCGGTCATCGTCGCCTTTTGTCTTCTTGCGGTAGCTCCTGAGCGTCTTATCGCTCAGCTCGGCTATGATCTGACGTTTCGTCTCAGTGTCCATGGTCCTATTTATGGGTCGCGGTTACCTTCGGATATAAACCCCGATATTCAAGACCTACGGCGCCGACGCGGTCGAGGTCATGACGGAGAACCCTTACCGGCTCGCCCGCGACATCCGCGGCATCGGGTTCAGGACGGCCGATGCGATCGCGATGAAGCTCGGCATCGAGAAGACGGCCATGGTCCGCGTTCGCGCGGGCATCTCGTATGCGCTGGCCGAGGCGATGGACGAGGGTCACTGCGGCCTGCCGGCGGAAGAGCTGGGGCCGCTGGCGTCCCGGCTTCTGGAGGTGCCCGACGACCTGATCCGCACCGCGCTCGATCTGGAGCTGGCCGACGGCGCCGTGGTGGCGGACACGGTGGCAGACACTCCCTGCGTGTTCCTCGGCGGCCTCTACCGGGCGGAACAGGCGATCGCGGAGCGGTTGTCGGACATCGCCGCGGGCAGGCTGCCCTGGCCCGCGATCGACGCGGAGAAGGCGCTGCCCTGGGTCGAGGGGAAGACAGGGCTGGTGCTGGCGCCGGGGCAGGCCGAAGCGGTCCGTCTGGCGCTCACGTCCAAGGTCACGGTCGTCACCGGGGGTCCGGGCGTCGGCAAGACGACGATCGTCGATGCCATCCTGCGCATCCTGTCGGCCAAGGGCGTCGACATTCTCCCGTGCGCGCCGACCGGGCGCGCCGCGAAGCGGATGAGCGAGGCCACCGGGCTGGAGGCGAAGACCGTCCACCGCCTGCTCGAGGTCGACCCCCGGCACGGCGGGTTCCGCCGCGACACGGACAATCCGCTCGACTGCGGCCTCCTGGTGGTCGACGAGACCTCGATGGTGGACGTCATGCTGATGCGGGCGCTGATGGCGGCGGTGCCCGACACCGCCGCGCTGCTGATCGTGGGCGACGTCGACCAGCTGCCCTCGGTGGGGCCGGGCCAGGTTCTCGCCGACATCATCGCCTCCGGCGCGGTCCCGGTGGTGCGGCTGACCGAGGTGTTCCGCCAGGCGGCGCGAAGCCGGATCGTCACGACCGCGCACGGCATCAACCGGGGCGCCATCCCCGATCTATCGCGACCCGACGGCGACAGCGACTTCTACTTCGTGCCCGCGGACGACCCGGAGACCGCGGCCGCCAGGATCGTCGAGCTGGTGAAGACGCGCATCCCGCAGCGCTTCGGGCTCGACCCCGTGCAGGATGTCCAGGTGCTGTGCCCGATGAACCGGGGCGGGGCGGGCGCGCGTTCGCTCAACATCGAACTCCAGGCCGCCCTCAACCCGGCCGGCGAGCGCAGGGTGGAGCGCTTCGGCTGGACCTTCGCGCCCGGCGACAAGGTGATGCAGATCGAGAACGACTACGACAAGGAGGTCTACAACGGCGACATCGGCCATGTCGCCGACGTGGACCCCGAGGCGGGGGAGCTGACCGCGCGCTTCGAGGGAAGCGATCACGCCTACGGCTTTGGCGAGCTCGACACGCTGGTGCCGGCCTACGCCGCGACCGTGCACAAGAGCCAGGGCTCGGAGTATCCGGCGGTGATCATCCCGGTGCTGACGCAGCACTACGCGATGCTGCGGCGCAACCTGCTCTACACAGGCGTCACGCGGGGCAAGCGGCTGGTGGTTCTGGTGGGCCAGAAGAAGGCGGTGGCGATTGCGGTGCGCAACGTCTCGGGCCGGCGGCGCTGGTCGAAGCTCGACGAATGGCTCGGCTGCCGCCCGGCTCGTTCCGACGCTCGGCCGTCCGGCGGCTCATGAGGGCACCCCGGGGACGGTGCAATACTGCGTGACAAACCTCGAAGGCCCCGCCTTCGTGCCGCAACCACCTGCATAACACCATATAAAACAGTTACGACTTACCCATCCGCATACGTCACCGGAACCCACCGCCTTACCCCCTCTACAACGCGAATATCCATCGTGTGTTTCTCCGCAACGACAGACTCGCCACTCCTGACATACGCCTTCACTTCCCAGATTGCAACTGATCGGTTCAAGGCGTAAAATTTTATATCAGATAAAAGCCGCCACAATCCTCTTGCGAAACGACCCAATCACCTGTAATGTAACACATACGCAGGAGAGAAAACGACTCACTCCACTACCTGACGCACCCCAGTAATATCGAATTCGGGACCACACCATCACCTGGCGCGCGGTGTCGGTGGTGACGGCGAAGGCCTTCAAGGTCTCCAGGTCGATGGCGTTCTCCCGGTAGGCGTCCAGCAGCTCCGGCGCGGCGTGGCCGAGGCGGAGGCGCTGCTCGACGATGTGCTCGGAAACGCCGAAACGGGCGGCGATGTCGGCAACGGTGGCGCCGGCGAGCGCGAGCGCGCCGAAGGCCTGCACTTGGTCGGCCGGATGCATTGCGGCCTGGACCCAAGTTGGCACTTTTTCCGACCAGCCGAGCCTGTTCGAGCCAGTTTTGCGGCGCTGAACCACTAGATGTTGGGGTTGGAGGACACCTGAGACCCACATTTGCCATTCGTGGTCCTGGAAGCCAATTGTGGGGCCAGGACTTTGGAGTTGAGTCGATATCCCTCTTGCCAGATGCCGCGAACGCCGTGTATGCGAAACAGGCATCGCAGAAACGGCGCCGCCATGTACATCAAGGCAACCAGGACACACACCGACAAGGCCGGCCAGCCGGTCCGAAGCCATCGCCTCGTGCTCGCCCAGCGCGTCGGCGACAAGGTGCGCCACAGGACGCTGCTCAATCTCGGCACCGACTATCCGGTGCCGCGCGAGAAGTGGAAGGCCGTCACCGAACTCGCCGAGGCGCTGCTTCACGGCAAGCCGCCGCTGTTCGAGGGCGAGGCGGATGTGCGGGCCGCAGCCGAGGACATCGTCGCCAAGCTCAGGGCCAGGGGGTTCCGCGTCGAGGCGATGCAGGAAGAGGCGCGCAAGCCCGACATCGCCACCGTCGACCTCGATACCCTGGAGCACGAGAACCCGCGCACGGTCGGCTGCGAGCGCCTGTGCCTCAAGGCCCTCGACGCCCTCGGCTTCGCCGAAATCCTCCACGGCCTCGACATCAAGGGCCGCGACGGGCGCATCGCCAGCGCGCTGATCGTCGCCAGGATGGTCCATCCCGCCAGCGAGCGTGATACCAGCCGCTGGCTCCGCCACGACAGCGCGGCCGCCGAGCTCCTGGGCCTGGAGGGCGACCGCAAGGCGCTGCGGCGCAAGACGCTCTACCGCATCGGCGACCTGCTCTGGCGCCACCGCGCCGCCATCCAGCGGGAGCTGTTCAACCGTGAGCGCGCACTGCTCGACCTGCCCGAGACGATCGCCTTCTACGATCTCACCAACGTCCACTACCACGGCCACACGGGCGGCGAGCTTCCCAGGTTCGGGCGCTCCAAGCAGAAGCGCGACGACTGTCCCCTCATCACGCTGGCGCTGGCGCTCGACGGCGCGGGCTTCCCGCGCAGTTGCGAGATCCTGCCGGGCAACGTGAGCGAGCCGGGCACGCTGCACGAGGCGCTGGCGCGGCTCGAGGCGGTGTGCGGCGGCACGGCGCCGAAGCCCACGGTGGTCATGGACGCGGGCATCGCCACCGAGAAAAACATCGCGTGGCTGGGCGAGCAGGGCTACGACTGGATCGCGGTCAGCCGCGGTGCCAGGCCTGCGCCGCCCGAGGGCGGACCCGAGGCCCTGCTGATCACCAGCGCGCGCCACGAGGTGCGGGCCTGGCGGCTTGCCAGCGAGGACGGCGAGGCGCGGCTCTACGTCGTCAGCGAGGGCAAGAAGAAGGCCGAGAACGCGATCATCGGCCTGAGGCGGAACCGCTTCGAGGCGGCGCTGGAAAGGCTCCACGGCGGCCTCCCGGTCAAGGGCCGCCTCAAGCGCTACGACAAGGTGCTGGAGAGCATAGGCCGCCTCAAGCAGCGCTTCTCCGCCGTCGCCAGGCACTACGAGATCACGGTCGAGAGGGCGAAAACCGGCCCCAATGCCACCGCCGTGCGCTTCAAGCGCAGGCCGCGATACGACGAGGCCGATGAGGGCGCCGGTGCCTATGTGCTGCGCACCAGCCACGTCGACTGGGACATCGAGACGGTCCTGCGGACGTACTGGCGGATCACGGATATCGAGGCGACATTCCGGAGCCTGAAATCCGAGCTCGGCCTTCGCCCGATCTGGCACCAGCTCGACCGGCGCATCGCGGCCCACCTGCTGATCGCCGTGCTGGCCTACCACGCCGTGCATCTGATCCGTACCCGGCTGGCCGCGCGCGGCATCCACAAGTGCTGGGCGTCGATCCGCGAGAGCATGCGGACCTGGGTGCGGATCACCACGCGCCTGCGCCAGACCGACGGCACCTTGATCGTCAACCGCCAGGACACGCGCCCGGCCGCCGAGGTTGCCGCAATCTCCTCGGCGGCGGGCGTGGACCCCGCCATCCACCGCACGAGGACCCGTCTGATGAGCTGACAGAATCTCACAAAATGTGGGGCCATGTTGGAATCGACCGAGAAAAATATCGCGTTGAATCAAACCAATAGGGAACACAGGCAGCGGAAAAGTGCCAACTTGGGTGGAGCACATTTTCTGCGAGCGAAAGCTCGGTGTCGCTCAGACCGTTCTCGATGACGCGGCAGGGCACGGGGAAGTCGGAAGCGATGCTGCCCTTGCGAGCGAGGTCGTTCAGCGCGGCCAGACGCCTGGCCCCGGCGATGACGGCGAAGCGCTCGCTGCCGTCCTCGGCGGGACCGATGGAGCGGGCCACGAGGTTCTCGAGCAGGCCGTGGGCGGCGATGGATGCCTTGAGCTCGGCGAACGCGCTCTTGCCGGCCTCCGTCTTGCGGACGTTGGCGGGCGAGCGCTCCAGCCGGTGGAGCGGGATGGATCGGATGACTGGGTCGTGCATGAAACGGTCTCCGGGAATGCGTGGATGGGAGAGGACCGGACTCGCTCCGCGAGCACCGGCCCTCGCCGGAAGTCACGCATCCCGCTCGACCTCTCGGCGGAGCGCGGCGGGAAGAGGAGTGGCGGAGATCAGTCGGTGCGGTGGCAGTCGAAGGTATCGGTGTCGCCGTCGTTGGCGGAGGACGCCGCGCCATCGTCGAACAGGTCGCGGTGGGCGAGCGCGGCGGCCTTCAGCTCGGCGTAGGTCTCGCCGAGGCGGAAGCGCTTCATCGATTCGCCGGCGCGGCCGTCGGGGCCGGTGCGATTCGCGACCTTGGCCTCTTGCTCTATCCACCAGTCCGCCAGGATCGGATCTTCTTCAGCATGAACCCCGAGGTGCGGCCCCCTGAGAAGCTGATCACCGCGGGACGCGGCGTGCGGTACGGATTCCGGATCGTGCGGGGAAGGCGGGCGGCGGCGGTCATCGTGCGCGCTCCGTGCCCCTGGCGCGGCCGCTCGAGTGCTTGCCGCAAAGTCTGTCGGCGTCGGCGATCGCGATATCGAAGGCATGTACGACGCAGCCGTGATTGGTCTGATCGTTATAAGTGGTGGCCTCCGTGTAATGGCCGAGGGTCAGCGCCCGCACGGTCCTGGTGAGAATGGTCCCGGCCTGGTTGCGGGCCTGCTGCAGCGGCGGCGGGACGTCCAGGGAATCCGCATGGCGGTACATGGCGCAGTTGATCGCGCCGGTGGCGCACCACGAGACGGCGTCCTGATGCTCGACGCCGACGGGCTCGCCGTCGACGTCGCGCGCGGCGGCGCCCTGGGTCCAGTCCTCGGGCCTGGCGATGAGCGTGCGCGCCTCGACGAGGAGGTCGCGGGGCGTGGGGGCGGTGGCGGTCATGGTGACGATGCCTCCGGGCTAGGGGCGGAGTCCGCACGCGCCATGTCGAGGGCGTGGTCGAACATGGCGACGACCTTGGCGTGAGTGTCGTGCTCGTTGAGGCCGATGTAGCTCTGGTACTCGCCGAGCTTGTAGGCAGCGGAGTCGAGCAGGCGCTCGGCTTGGTCGAAGGGGGACCCGGCGAGCTTGCCGTCCGGGGGCCGCTCGGTCAGCACGTGGCTGGCAAGGCCGAGCGCGCCGGCGGCGCAGAAGCGGCACCCGCCGTCGAAGGTGACGAGGGCGCGGCCGCGCCGGTCGAGGGCGATGGCGCCTTGCGCCCAGCGCTCGGGCCGGGCGATCAGGGTGCGGGCCACGGCGAGGGCGTGGAGCGGGCCGGGAGCGGGCGGCTTGCGCAGGATGTCGAGCGCTTCGTCGAAACACGCCACGGTCATGGCGTGTGCGGCCTCGGTGCTGAGGAGCCAGGGTGTGCCGGTCCACTTGCGCCCGGCGATGACGGACGCGTCCTTCATGTGCTGCTGGGCGTCGAGGAAGTTGACGTGCGCCGCGCCGGCGTCAGCGGCCGCGCGGTCGAGGGCGCCGACGGCGCCCCACGCGGCGGCGCGGTCCGAACGTCCTTCGCAGGTGTGGCCGTTGGCGTCCTTGGCGTGGTGGTAGTGGCACCAGCGCGCGGGATCGGCGACGATCGCGCGGGCGGTGACGAGAATGGCCGCAAGGACGGTGTGGCGGCCGAGGGTCTCGGTCGAAGGCATCATGCGGAGTTCCTCCGTGGCTCGCGCAGGGGGCGCGTCAGGGCGGCAGTGCGGCCCGGTGGGACGGGGAGGGATTGCCCGCTCCAGGCCCCGGCCGGCCGCCCCGCGCGGGGCTGCCCGGACCTCCCGGCGGCGAGAGGCCGGGCCGTGCTGCAGGCGGCGAGGGTGCGTCGCGCTATCGGGGAGCGTCAGGCGGGGCGGGTCTCGCGCGTGTGCGCCCACGGGCACCTCTCCCACAGCGTGCGCAGGGTGCGCGGCATGCCGCCCCACTCTCCGTCGTTGTGGTTGTAGGAGGGCCAGTCCTCGTCGCGCATCCAGGTGGAGCCGTCGAGCCAGTAGGTGCCGCCGGGGTACCTGCGGCGGATGGGCGCGCCGTCGGCGCGGCGCCATTCGTAGCCGATCAGGGGGTGCTCGTGATGCGGGGAGCGGTAGAGGGTGAGCCGCCATTCGTGCTTACCGATCTTCATCGGCTCGGACTGGCGGACGATCCGGTTGCCGCCGAATTCGAACGCGCTTCTCTCCTGCATCACGCGGCCTCCGTGACGGTGCCCTGCCAATCGCAGTCCTGGCAGGTGGCGGTCTCTACCTTGGTCATGGTGTCGGTCCTCGCGATGCGGGGGAACGGTGGGGCGGGCGGGATTCGAACCCGCGAGGTCGTTCCCTCCAGCTGACTCCGGGTACTCCCGCGCAAGACGCGCGTTCGCAATTTCTCCAGAGCCTCACGCCCGATGGCGCCGCTGTGCTGACGCGGTCTCGATGCGCAGGTAGCCGCGCGGAGCGGTGTCGCGCTTCGGTGTCTCGCGGTAGACCGCGACCCGGAAGCCGGATGATCCGAGGTCCTCGACGCGGTAGCTGTACCTGCTGGCGGCGAGCCACATGACGTCGGCGAGGGCCGACGCGGTCGAGCGGACGCCGAACTTCGTGGCGCGCTCCGGCACCAGCGTGGTGACGATGGTGGCGCTGGGTTCCTGCCTCGTCTCGTCGAGCATCGCGGAGGCGTTGCACTTCGGGCACTCGCCGGCCGGAACCGTGTCTCCCGGTTGGACGCGCTCCCAGGCGTTCTTGAGCGGGCCGCATTGGTCTGCCGGCCCGTTCCAGATGCCGCAATACTGGCAGGTGGCCGTGGGCATCATGGCGTGCTCCTTGATTGGTGGTCTGGCGCTCGGCGGAGGGGCGTAGGCGCCGCTCCCCCGATTTCAGCCGTCGATCCTGATGTGCTCGCCCCAGGGCGGCGGTTCCGGAGACAGCCGGTCGGCGGCGCTGTAATCCGCCCAGATCACGTCGTAGCCGGGCTCCGTCTCGGGATAGCGGTCGCAATCCATGTCCGTGAAATACAGGCACACGGCGGGCCGGATGCCCTGCTCCGCGAGGCGTGCGAAGCCCGGCCGGAAGTCGGTGCCCCAGCGTCCCTTGACGACGATCCGCTTGGGCAGCTCGCCCGGCGCGTAGTGCTCCTCGTCCTGCACCGCGGCGTCGACCTGGAGCACGACGATGCGTTCGGGCTCGATCTCGGCCGCGACCTCGCGCACCTCCGACCAGAACGCGGCCAGGGCATCGCTGTCCACGGAACCCGAGGTGTCGATGATGACGGCAAGCGTGCCCATCCCCTCCGATCGGATCGAGGGGAGATAGAGGCCGGAATCGATGAAGCGCCGGTTGGGCACGCTCCAGGAATAGTCGCGGGCCGCGGCATCGGTCATGTAGCGGCGCAGCAGCGAGCGCCAGTCCAGGGTGCTGCGGTGGGCGCCCTGAATAGTCTCCTCCACCGCGCCGGGCGCCTTCCCCTGCGCCTTGGCGAGGTTCAGGGCCTGATGCATGGCTTCGTCCCAGGCCTGCTCCTCGGCGGAGACATCGGGCGGGCCCTGGCCGGCGCCGTCGTCGTCGCCGTTGTCGGCCGGTGCGTCCATCACCTCGCCGGTGCCCGACGGATCGCAGCTCGGCGGCGTGCCGGAGTCGCTGTCGCCGGATGAATCGTCCCCGTGCTGCGGGTCCGCGCCATCGGCGGAATCGCCCTGGCCGGCGGCGCCATCGCCGTTGGGGTCGTCCTCGCCCAGAATCTCCTGCTGCTGCGGTTCGCTGTCATCGTCGTCGCCGCCGCGGTCGTCATCGTCCGCGTCGGGTTGCGGACCGGCTGCGGCGCCGCCGTCGCCTGCCGACGGCGGACTGTCGGTCCCTTCCCCACCGTCCTCCTGCGGCTCGGGCAGCCGATCGTAGGCCTGCTCTACGCTGATCCCGTCCCAGGCTTCGGCGTCCGGCGGAAGCTTGAAGCCCGCGTCGCGCAAGAGCCCGTGGGTGACGAGCTGCGAGGCGTGCTGCCAGCGACCGGGCTCGCGCACGCCCCGGCGCGTGTGGTGCTTGAGCGCGCAGGCCAGCACCACACGCCCGATCGCGGTCTTGATGAGATCGGCATCGGTCTGCGCGACCCACTCGGGGGAATAGCGGATCTCGCGGCCGTCGCTGGCCAGGGTCTCGCGCGCCGCGTCGGGGCGGATCGGCAGGCGAAGCGCGAGGCTGCCGAAGAACGGCTGGTCACGGAGCAGCGCGGTGATGCAGTCGCTGACGCGGCTGGCCGACTCCCGGCGGGCGCGGGAGGCCATCACGCGGCCTCCCGGTCGACGGCCGGGGTGCCGAAGTACCCCGCGAACTTCTCCGCCAGCGCATCGGCGTCGCGCTTCACCTGGTGCCGCACGTTCGGGTTGAAGTTGGGCGACGGGCGCAGCGTCGCCGGATCGGCGTGGGCGATCCTGTCCTTCACCTCCTGGCAGAGGCTGGCGAGCCGGTCGTCCCCGAAAATGTTGAGGCGGGGCACGACGTCGACCAGGTCGCGGACGTTGGAGATCATCGTGTCGCGGAAGACGAGCGGCTTGCCCTCGCCGTCCTCGGAGAGGCGCTCCGAGACCCGCTCCACTGCCTCACCGAGCCGCCGGTAGAGATCGGCGACGGCGTCGTGCAGCCGCTCCTCGATCTCGCGCTCGATGCCGCGCTTGACCCGCTCGGTGTCGTGGGACGCGAGCTTCGCCATGAAGTGGTCGGCGTCCGGCACCGGCACGATGCGGTAGCGGATCCCGAACTTGCCCTGCAGCGCCTCCTTGGACGGGTAGTCCCCGATGCGGAAGAGCTTGCCGAGGTCGAGCCGGGCGCGGTCGATGTTGTCGTCGTAGTCCTCGATGAAGCGGGCGCGCTCGCGCACCATGCGCTCGCGCAGTCCGTCCATGAGCTCGGTGTAGGCCTCGTAGTTGGCCACGGTGAGCAGCCGCGAGCCCTGGTCGTCCCAGGGAAGGGAGTTGGCGTAATGTGAACTGCGTGCGTCGCTCACGGTCGCGGTGAGCGCGGCGAAGGCGGCCTTGGGCAAGAGGCGCTTGTTGTAGCGCCCGGCGCTGGCGGAGGCGTCGTGCTGGGCGGCGACGTGGTTGGAGGCCTGGCGGTCGTAGAGCCGGCCGGACCAGGCGGTGATGCGCAAGCTGACCAGCATGGCGTCGTGGGTGAGGTTCATGGTCGGTGTTCTCCCGATGGGCTGGGGTTCACTGGGTCCGTGCGGCGGCCCAGCGGATGAAGGCGTCGGTGTGCTGGAGCGCGGGCTCGCGGCGGACGCACGAGCCCACGAGGAACTCGCCCACCTCCCGTCTCAGCCTCATGGCGTAGCTGACGATTGAGCCGAGGTTGACGTCGTCGGCCATGCGGTAGAGCGAGCCGCAGAGGGCGATCAGCGCGCTCGCGTTCTGGGGCACGTCCGCGTTCTCGGGATCGTCGATGACGGCCCTCGGGTGGGGCAGCTCGCGCCAGACCTTGAGGAAGGCCGAGAACTCGACCGCCGCCGCCTCGCCGACCGCGCCCCGGAACAGCGCCCGCTCCGCGGCCAGGTCGAGGCTGCTGCGCTGGTTCACCACGTTTGAGACGAACTCCCAATATCGCGACCTCGCAGATATGGCGAGGCCGAGGCGACGGCCCCCGGAGCGCCTGCTCCGGAGGCTGAATCGCTCAACATATTCAGGGACAGGGGAGCCACTTGCAAAATTCCGCATTTGAGCGGGATTTTGCCGCCGTGGCGGTCAGATTGTCCTGGAAATCGGGACCGCTCTCTGTTCCTGTCGGGTTTCGGACAACGTCGACGGAGAGGGCGGCCCCATGTCGCTGGGACAGACACTATCCGGATTCTGGCATCACATTCAAGCGGATCTTTTCCCGTGGCTTGAGGAGGAGCTCGGGCCGCTCGGCGAGAGGTACCGGCGCTTCGTCACCGTGCTTGAGCTTGCGCGGGTCGAGAGCTTCCTTCCCCATTTCCATGGCCTGCCCGGTCGGCCGGTCGAGGATCGGGCGGCCTTGGCCCGCGCCTTCATCGCCAAGGCGGTGTTCGACGTACCCACGACGCGCGCCCTGATCGAGCGCCTTGAGAACGACAAGACGCTACGCCGTCTCTGCGGCTGGACCTATGCCGCAGAGATCCCGAGCGAGGCGACGTTTTCGCGGGCGTTTGCGGAGTTCTCCGAGAGTGCGTTGCCCGCTCGCGTGCATGAGGCGCTGATCAAGCAGACCCTCGGAGACCATCTGGTCGGGCACGTCTCGCGCGACTCGACGGCGATCGAGGCGCGCGAGAAGCCTCAGCCCAAGCCCAAGGCGGAGAAGCCGAAGCGCAAGCGCGGCCGCCCGCGCAAGGGCGAGGAGCGGCCCAAGGAGGAGCGCCGCGTGAAACGCCAGCTCACGATGAGCTTGCCCCAGATGCTCGACGACCTGCCGAAAGCCTGCGACGTCGGCACCAAGCGCAACGCCAGGGGCCATACCACATCGTGGATCGGTTACAAGCTGCACATCGACGCCGCCGATGGCGGCATTCCGATCAGTTGCATCCTGACGTCCGCCTCGCTGCACGACAGCCAGGCCGCGATCCCGCTGGCGAGTATGACCGCCGACCGCGTCACCAATCTGTACGACCTCATGGACTCAGCCTATGACGCGCCCGAGATCGGCTGGCACAGCTACCTGCTGGGCCACGTCCCGATCATCGACGTCAACCCTCGCGACAAGGAGTACAAGGAGGAGCTGGCGCGCGAGGCCAGGGCGCAGAGAGGCGTCGGTCACCGCCACCCGGCGGACGAGCGCTACAACGAGCGCTCGAACATCGAGCGCATCAACGGTGGGCTGAAGGACAACTGCGGGGGCCGCCATGTCCGCGTGTGCGGCCATGCCAAGGTTCATTGCCACCTGATGTTCGGCATCCTGGTGCTGACGGTCGACCAGCTGATGCGCCTCCTGGCCTGAGCGGCGCCTCCGTCGCTGTCACGCCGGCACGCCTCCCTCCGCGGAGGCGCAAAAAGCCATGTCCGCATCGCGACGGCGGGTCCAAAATGCGCCCGCATGGGCATCGGTTTGCGGCGAATCGGCGCCCCGGCGGCAGCCAGCGACGTCCGCTCGTCCCGAAGTTCATGTTACGTTCCGACCGTCAATGTCCTCACGCCGGGCTCTCGGGAAAAGCAGACCGCGCCTGGGAGTTTTGCAAGTGGCTCAGGGTACGTGCTTGAGAATCTGCTCCAGTTGATCGCGAGCGCCCTTGAACGAGCCCTTCCTGATCTCTGACGGCAAGTCTCCTGCCACCCCATTGAACGCCTTCTTGGGATTCACTCGCAGATAGATAGCTGTGCTCTGTGCGCTGGCATGACCCAGCCAGAGCGACACAAAGCCGATATTGTCCGTCTCCTCGAGTATGAGGACCGCGCAACTGTGCCGAAGCGAGTGCGGAGTTACGTTTTTTCTCCCTATCGACGGCATCCGCTGCTGAGCAGTCTTGGTATGTACCGCCAGGCGATGAGCGAAGCCGTGGCGGGTTATCGGGCGACCACGAGCATTGATAAAAACGTGATTGGTTTTACCGGTCTCTCGGACGTCGAGCCAGCTGGCCAAGGCTTCTTTGGTAATCTTCCAGAGTGGAAGAATCCGCTCACGACGTCCCTTTCCCATCACATGCACGGTGTCAAGATCAGGCTGATCGAGATCATCGAGCCTTAGCGACACGAGCTCAGAGACGCGCAGGCCAGCCGTATACGCAAGTAGCAACATCGCTCGATCGCGAAGCCCAGAGATTGTATTGACGTCCGGCACCGCGAGAAGCACCTCCATTTCTTCACCGGTCAACCAATCTATCAGCTTCTCGTCAGCGCGCTTTTCGGGAATTGCACGAACCTGCCGGCATTGCTCCAGACAGGCTGGAGCCTTGTATTCCAGGTAGCGGAAGAATGACTTGATAGCGACGAGCCTTGCATTGCGCGTGCGTACTCCACTTCCCCGTTCTTGCTCGAGGAAGTCAAGGAACTCCAGGATAGTTTGCGGGCTAAGTTGCTCGATTTCTACTAAGCAGGCCTCCTCGTCGAGTTGGTCCTTAATGTACCTGTTTAGTAGCCGGAAGGTGGCGGTATAGCTTGATGCTGTATGTTTGCTTGCCCGCCTGTCTCTCGGTAAGTGCTGGTGCAAAAACTCACTCAGATGTGTCGCCAGCGCTGTCATTTTTGCATCCTCCCTATGTATCCACTTTCTGTTTTTTCCGCGATCTGATTGAGCAGGGTCGGAGTTGCCTCCATGTACCAGTAGGTGTGGGTCACCTGGGCATGACCAAGGGAGACCGAAAGGGCAAGCATGTGCCTGCTATGATCGGCGCCATCAGGTATGTTTTCGAGCGATCTCACGGCGAAGGAATGGCGCAAGCTGTGCAAGCTCGGGCCCGGCACGTTGCCACCAGCGCGAAGACCGGTTTGACGAAGAAGTTTGAGGAACACATAGCGCGCGACGGCATACGTCGGCGGCTTGCCGTCCGCCCGTACGAAGAGATGATCGTACACTCCTCCTAGTCGTTTTCTCATGTCGAGATAGTTGTCGAGCGCTGCACGAGTCTCCTCATGCAGCGGAACCTTCCGGCTCTTCCCGAACTTTGTCTGCTGCACGGTTAGGCTGTACGCAGCAACATCGGCAAGTCGCAGGTTTAGGGCCTCCGACGCCCGTAGACCCGTCACGGCGATCAGCCCGATCATGTAGTGCCAAGTGTGCGGCGTGATCGATCCCAACGGCCGCAGTGTCAACGCGGCGTCCATCACGAGCCGAATCTCACCTTCACTCAGCAGATGCGGTCGGGGTCTTGTCTTTGTCTTCCTTCCGAAGACATCGCGCGGCGGAACCTCATGACGTTGGTCTTCTCCGTGTAGGAACGTCGCAAAAATGCGAACGACGTCCAACTTGGTGCACGACCTGTTGCGTGAACTCGCTTTGGCCGCCCAATCGACCATTGTTCCGACCCGCATGAGGTCCTCGTTCCGTTTCGCTGCAAAGTTCGCGTAGTCGAGCAGCAGCTTTTCCGCTTCGTCGTACTTGTAGCCAAGGCGCCGTTTGAGTTCGATGTAGCGTTCCACATGCGTCTTGAGGGTCATTTCGTATTCCCCCCGATCCATGGTTGCGCGAGTTCTTGAAGCATCTGCGCATCGACTTTTGCGTATAGCGCGGTGGTCTTCAGGGACTCGTGCCGAAGCAAGGAGCCGACGAAGCGGAGAGATGCGCCGGATCGCAGCAGATTGGTAGCCGCGCTGTGTCGAAAGACATGTGCGCCCCGGAACTTGGCGCGATCGACACCGGCGCGTTCGAGCGCAACGCGCGCGACGTAGGTGATCCCGCTTGATTCCTTGAACGGCCGGTGCGGTGCCAGCACCGTCAGAAAGACCCTTTCCTCATCTGCGCGAGGTCGGGCATTGGTGATATAGTCAAGCAACGCATCTCCAACCTCCTGCGGAAGTGGAATGGCCGTTTCCTTGTCCGATTTTCCACAGATCCGGAGCTGTGCGTTCTCCCAGTCGATATCGCACAACCGTAAGCGAGAAACTTCTCCGGCACGCAGGCCCAGCCTGGCGAGCAAGAGCACTATTGCTCGGTTGCGCACCCCCTTCGCTGTTGCTCGGTCGCAAGAATCTATCGCCCGTTCAATTATCTCAGGCGCCAAGTAACGAGGCAGTGTGGTTTGACTCCATTCTGCGACGGTCGGAACAGCACCCACCAGTCTCGCGGAGCAGCGACCTGTGGAGGCCATAAACCGCAGGTACATGCGCAGCGTGGACGTTACTCGTTTCGCTTGGCGGATAGAGGCGCTCTCGAGCTTGTCCATTAGAGCGTTCCGGATCTGTGTTACGTCAAACTGATCGGGATTCTCTGCAAGGTCTGGGCGGAGAGAGGTTATTGTTCCGGTGTAGTGCCGTATGGTCTTCTCACCAATGTTGCGGTTTTGCCGGAGCCAGGAACGAAACTCGTCAAGGCCGTCGTCGGCTACCGTGGGCGATGGAAAGACGTCCGAGACCTCGCCGCGGTCAATCAAGAACTCGATAAACCGAGTGAGGCCTGACGGTTGGTAGACGGCACGTTCCTTCTTGCGCCAACCGGTGTATATTCCCGGGAGACCGCAATAGCAGTCGTGTTCGAAAAAGCACTCCAGAGTAGAACTGTCCAGCTGCCCGAGCGGGATACGGAAATGGTGCAGCCAGACGATGAAGTGGCGGCTTGTCGACCGAAAGACGTTAAGTGCCCTGTGGCTGTATCCGTTTTCTCGGGACTGCTGTAGAAACTGATCCAGTAGACCGAGGTTTTGGTCCAGTTCCTCGAGATGGAAGGTTCGCCCGGTCTCCTCAAGAAAGCGCACAAACCGAGTGACTGGCCCTACCGAATATCCGGAGTCGGACGGGATTGCCTTGGAGAAGGGTAGATCGCAGCCACAATCGTGACCGAAAAAGCTCGACACAACATTGCCGTCGATCGAATCCAGTGCAATGCCGTCCGCATCCAGCCAGATCAGGAAATGCCGCACGAAACGACCGTGGTCCCGGACGCTCGTTTCCGTGAATCCGAGGCCCCTCAGGTGATCGCGATACTCGTCGAATACCTCGGGATGCGGTTCAGGCGTGAGCTGAGACCCGGACAGGCGCGTTGCTGTTGATGACATGATGGCTCTCCTCTTGTCTTGGCGAAGCCAAGAGAGGAGGCCAGAAATATGTTGAGCGATCCAGCCGCCAGAGGAGGCGCTCCGGGGGCTGTCGCCCCGTCCTCGCCATATCTGCGAGGTCGCGATATTGAATTGGCCTGTATCGGTCGTGCGCAGCAGGACCGATACAGGCATTGAGCTGAGCCGCGCTGCACGGCCGTAGTGCCGGGCTATGGGGAAAGTAACCGCTGGGTGGGAGCCGATTAGGCCGAAGCGGTGCAACCTGTTGGTGTCGCTGGCGGCGCCGGCACTCTGAATCTCCACTTATCAGGTTGCGACGCGGCTGTGCAGGGGCTCGCGACGATGTTTCGCCGCCGGGCAGCACGAAGCGGGCGCAGGAGCGGTCGCGGCGCGGCGGCCGGGGGGACTGTTGTCGGACCTTGTCGGTTCTGACGCATCGTCACGGCGGTCGGGTATTCGTCGCCCGCATGGCTGCTTGGGGCTGCGGCTCAAGAATGACGGTTTGCCGCAGCGTTGCCTCGCCGCACTGGCGGCACACGGTGATGTCGATCCCCGTCAGTCGCAGCATCATCTGCTGCGTCGTTTCCGGCTCCCGCGGTTCAGGGGCAGGCTGGCCGAGCAGGTCTCGGCAGCGGGCGAGCTTGCGAGCCCGGCAGCGATTGGCGAGCAAGCCGTAGTGGCGCAGGCGGGTGAAGCCGCGCGGGAGGACGTGCAGGAGGAAGCGGCGGATGAACTCGTCGACGTCGAGACGCATCACCTTGACCTTGTTGCCGTCAGCGTAGTCGCGCCAACGGAAGCGAACGTGCTCGCCGTCGAAGTCGACGAGGCGATGATTGGCGATGGCAGCCTTGTGGGTGTAGCGCCCGAGATAGGCCAGAACGTGCCCGGCGCCGGCGAACGGGGCCTTGGTGTAGACCACCCAGTCGTTCGACCGCAGCGCGGTCTTCAGACACTCGAACTCGCGGCTGTCGTCACCACCGCCGACGACCTTGAGCCGGAGTTCGCCGTCGCGGTGCGCGGCGCCGAGGAAGTCGAGATACTTGCCGCGGAAGACCTTCGAGAGCGCGACCGTGGGGAACAGGAAGCCCTTGCGCGCGGGAGTGAGCCAGCGCTCTCTGTCCGGGCTCAGACCGCCGTCGGTGACGATACAGTGGACATGGATGTGCTGTCCCAGATTCTGCCCCCAAGTGTGCAGCACCATGGTGATGCCGAGCTCGCCGCCGAGCCAGCGGGGATTGCGGCCGAACTCGAGCAGGGTCTGGGAGGCGGCCTTGAAGAGCAGCCTGTAGATGAGCGCGGCATTGCCCTGGGCCACGGGGTTGAGCTCGTGGGGCAGGGTGAACACGACATGCCAGTAGTCGATGTCGAGCAGATCGGCGCACTGACGCTCAACCCACCTGGTCTGCGAGAGGGTCTGGCACTTGGGGCAATGACGGTTCCGGCACGAGGCGTACTGGATCGTCACCGCCCCGCAGTGATCGCATTCTGCCTTGAACCCGCCGAGCACAGCGGTGCGGCAGTTCACCAGCGCGTCGACGACCCTCTGCTGCTGGGCCGAGAGCAGATGTGTCTCGCCATAGGCGTCGCCGCGCTCGCGCAGGATGTCCGCGACCTCCAGCGCCGGCCGTGTGGCTGGCGCCGCGTGGCCGACATGAGCCACCGGTCAGGCCTGGGCAGGACGCGGAAACTCCAGCAGGTCCAGGGGCGACGGCGTGGCGGACGTCTTGTCGTGAGCAAGGTGAAGGTAGCGCATGGTCGAGCGGATTGAGGTGTGCCCGAGGCGGCGTTGGATGACATGCAGCTCGACGCCGGCCTCGAGGAGCCCGGTGGCGTAGCAATGGCGCAGCGTGTGGATCCCGCCGGGCTTGGCGATCCCGGCTTTGTCCTTGGCTCGATCGTAAACGTGTGCTGGCCCATGGCGCGTCATCGGCCGGCCGGGAATCCGACCGGGGAACAGCCAGTGCTCGGGCCGTACCCGCTGCCAGTACTCGCGCAGCTCGTCGAGCAGCCGGGGCGAGAGCGGGACGTAGCGGTCCTTGTTGCCCTTGCCCTGATCGACGCGCAGGCACATCCGCTGTGAGTCGATATCGCTGATCTGCAACCGGCCGAGCTCGCTCGCCCGAAGCCCCGCTGCATAGGCCGTCATCAGCAAGGCGCGGTGCTTGCGGTTGATGGTGACGCTGAACAGCCGCACCAGTTCGTCTTGGTTGAGCAGTACGGGCAGGGTGGAAGGCGTCTTGGCGAAGGGCAGATAGAAGTGCGGCTCGGGCAAGCCCAGCGTGATGCGATAGAGGAAGCGGATCCCTTGGCGAGCGCTGTTGCAGCTCTGCCAAGCCAGCCCCCGCTCTTCGTGAAGAAAGATGAGGTACTCCTGGACTTCCTCCGCTGAGATGTGCTCGGGGCTGCGACCGTAGTGAACCGCGAGCCCGGAGACCGAGTTGAGGTAGGACTTCCTGGTGTTCTCGGCGAAGCCGCGAACCGTCATGTCGTTGATCATGCGCTGGCGAAGTGCCGTCATGGGGCGTCTCCCTCTGGGTTTGGTCTGTCACGAAGACACGCCCATGCTCTTGCTCGCCGGCTTGGCGGTCGACGACCATCGATCAACGAGGGAGAAACAGGATTCGACCCTGCGCCCAGACGCTGGAGCGAACGGCCACACTCAACTTACGCGCGGCAAGGAGATCACTCTGGGCACCCGGCGGCCGAGGCGCCCCGCCGCGGAACGCGGCTCAGTTCAATGGGAGCTATGTTGAGCTCAACATAGCTCCCACGTGCGGGGACACGCGAAAGCCGCCTCGCGCGACTGTGGATCGAACACATTCAAGAGCTCCGGCCTGAGCTGGATGAAAAAGAGAGTCTCTGGCGCGATCCCGTTCGCGGCTCCCCATTCCAACCAGTCCGATGGGTCGACCTTGATCTCGAGATGGACGAAGCGCGAGGCCAGCGGGGTCGGCATGCGGTGGGTGACGCCGCGGTCGCCCTCGCGGTTGCCGCAGGCCATGAGCGAGGCGCCTTCGGGGAGCTCGTACTCGCCGCACTTGCGGTCGCGGACGAGCTGGAAGAGCGCCGCCTGCACCATGGGCACGCCGGAGGGAAGCTCCTCCAGGTTGACGAGGTAGAGGTCGGCGCTGTCGGTGGGCGGCAGGAAGTCGGGTGGAGCCCAGCGAGTGCGGTTGTCGTCGTCGCGCCAGGGGATGCCACGCAGGTCGACGGGGTCAAGCAGCAGGGCACGGACGTCATAGTAGGTGCGGCCGCCCTCGGCGGCGACCTGCTGCGCGACCTCGCTCTTGCCGATTCCGGGACCACCCCAGACCATGACTGGCTGTCTGGCTTCGACAAGGATCTTGAGGGTGGCGGCGAGCTCGCTGGGCCGCAGCGTGTAGTCGGCGGAGATCGTGTCGGGATCGTGCATTGGCGGGCTCCGAAGGGTGAGGTGCCGCGGCGCGGGACTCCTCGAGCCCCGGTCCGGATCGAGAACCCGGACGCCATCCGCTCACTCGGGCCGGCGTGGGACCGGAGCCGGCCAAGAGATGCGACTGCGCCGCGGCGAACGGGGGATGTCGAGGGGCCGGCGCTGGCCACGACGGCGACCTGGGCGAAGTCCTCACGCCACGGGCTCCAGGCGGGATGGTCTGGCGTGACGGGAGCCGAGAGCGTGTGACACTGGATCGGCGCCGACAAAGGCGCAGACAAAAGAGCCACCGCATGCGGCTTCTGCCGGCTCCCGATAGAGGCGCCGAGGGCGCTCGCGGCCGACCTGTCGCTCGACGCTCCGGTCGCGGGATCGATACTGCTTTCCGACTGCAACCGGAATGCTCGAGAAGCATGCCCGGCACGGCACGGGGCTTGCGCGCCGGGAGCCGGCGGCGCAGGGTCCGTCGCAGTCCCGGACAGGGCGTTGGCGGTCGACGCGCCCGCCCGGGACAGCGGATGTCCCGGCGGCGGATTCGGGGCAAGGAAGGCGGACGGACCGGCTTGGCGACTTTCGAAACGTACGACATCGAGCACGTGGTCGGGGAAGACGCCTACCTGCGAGGGTTGGATTATTTCCAGCGTGGCATGGTGCGTTCGGTCAGTTTCGGGCCGCACGGCCGGCTCTTCGGGGAGGTCTCGGGTAGCCGGCCCAAACCCTATGCAGTCGTGGTCAAGTACGAGTCCGGAGCGGACGGAGCACTGGTTCCGGTCGAGGGGCATTGCTCCTGCCCGGTCGGCCACAACTGCAAGCACACGGCCGCCGTCCTGCTCGCCGCCCGCCATGTCTCACCGGAAGCGGTCGACGGCGCTGCCGTCTCCGCCCGCGGGGGCGTGTCCCGGGACGTGCGGCGCTGGCTGGACGACTGGCCCCGGTCGGCTGCGGCAAGACAGGAGGACCGGCCAAGCGGTCCGCCCGAGCCCGGCCGGAACCATCTGTTCTACGTCATCCACCGCGATACGACGGGCGGCATGCGCATCGATCCCTACCGGGCCTATCTGAAGAAGGACGGCATGATCGGCACGAACTTCCGCGAGTATCGCGAGGGGACGGCGTCCGCGCAGCGCAAGTTCCTGACCCCGGAAGACGCCGCGCTGATCGGCAGGCTCGGCTATTACCAGGGGGACATCTGGCCCCGGCGCCACGACTGGCCCGAGGGCGAGGAGCTGACCGGCCTGGTTCGCGGCATCGTCGAAACCGGCCGCGCACGGGCCGACGACATCCGGGGCATGGCGCTTTCGTGGTCGGAGCCGCGGCGCTGCGTGCTCGCCTGGGAGGTCGGCGAGGCGGGCCGGCAGCAGGTCGCGGCGCATGACGATGCGGGTTCGCCGCTGACGCTGCTGCCTTTCCCCACGCCGATGTTCATGGATCCGCAAAGCGGCGAGATCGGCGTCGCTGAAACCGGGCTGCCGGCGGGGCTGGCGTCCTGGCTCGCGGCCGCACCGCCGGTCGAGCGCGGGTCGATCGATGCGGTCGCCGCGAGACTGTCCCGTGCCGGCCAGCACGCTCGCGTGCCGCAGCTTCACCGGGTCGAGGAGCGCAGCGATGTCATGCCGGAGCCGGTGCTCGGGCTCTTCGGCTGCGAGCACAGGGCGGTGCGGCATGCCTACGACGGCAGGCGGATTGTGGAGGTGAGCGGCAGCGATGTCCTGGTCTATCCGTGTGCCCGGCTCGAGATCGCCTACCCGGGCGCCGGGAACCGGGTGCGCGCCGGACGGGGAGATGACTTGGCGGCGGAGGGGAGCGAGGGCTTTGCGGTCATCCGGCGCGACCGCGCGCGCGAGGAGGAGCTCCTGGAAATCCTGCGGGAAGCGGCAACGCCCCATGCCTGGGAAAACCGCGAGCTGCTGCGTTACCACCGGAACCTGCCGCCGGAGCTGAGGGACGCCGAAGTGGTGTTCCCGCCGATCGGCGACGGGCGGGATGACGGGGCTGGGGCTGGCCTGGGGTTTGCGGTTCGGGCGGTTCCGGGACTGCGGGCCCGGGGCTGGCGCATCGAGGCCGACGACTCATGGCCGTTCCGGCTGCACGAAGGGCCGGTCGCGTTCTCGACTTCGCTGGAAGCCGACGAGACGGACTGGTTCTCGCTTCGCCTCTCGCTGGAGGCGGACGGCCGGAAGTACGACATCGGACCGATCGTGCTCCAGATCGTCGAGGAGCTACCGGTCGACGAATGGGGCCGGCTGGAGGAAGGCTTCGACATCGAGAGCCATCTGGCCGGCCGGACTTTTCACACACGGCTCGATGACGGCAGTTGGGTCGCCCTGGACGGTTCCCGCTTCGCGCGGTTCGCGGAGGCGTTCCTGGAGGTGCACGGGCTTCTGGAATTCCACAGGGCCGATACGGGCCGCCTGTTCGCGCTGGCGGAGGCGCTGGAAGGCTGCGGCGCGCCCTGGACCGGCGGGCGGGAGATCCTCGATCTCGGAGCGCGGCTGCGGGCGCTTGCCGAGGCGCCGGAGCTGGCTCCACCCGCCACGCTTCGGGGCGAACTGCGTCCCTACCAGCGCACCGGCTACGGCTGGCTGAAGGCGCTTTCGGAGAGCGGCTTCGGCGGGGTACTGGCCGACGACATGGGGCTCGGCAAGACCGTACAGACGCTGGCGCTGCTGGCGCACCGGCATCTGGAGGAGAAAGTGGAGCGGCCGAGCCTGCTGGTGGTGCCGACCAGCCTGGTCGGCAACTGGCGCCGCGAGGCCGCGCGCTTCGTGCCCGATCTGAAGCTGTTGGTGCTGCACGGCCCCGACCGGCGGCGGCATTTCCCGGTAATCCCCGATCACCACCTCATCGTCACGACCTATCCGTTGCTCAACCGGGACCACGAGGCGCTGTTCGACCGGGACTTCGAGATCGCGGTGCTGGACGAGGCGCAGGCGGTGAAGAATCCTGCCTCGGCGGTCTCGAAGCGCATCCGGGAGATTCGCGCGCGCCAGCGCCTGGCGCTGACCGGGACGCCGCTGGAGAACAGCCTCCAGGAGCTGTGGGCGCTCTACGACTGGCTCGTGCCGGGCCTGCTCGGCAACCGCAAGAAGTTTACCGCCGACTTCCGGACCCCCATCGAGAAGCGCGGCGACCTCGCCCGGCAACGGCTGCTCGCGGCCCGGGTGAAGCCCTTCCTGATGCGTCGCACCAAGGAAGAGGTCGCCCCCGAGCTGCCGGAAAGGACGGTGATAGACGAAACGATCCCACTGGAAGGCGCCCAGGCTGCGCTCTACGAAGGCATCCGGACGACAATGGACAGGCAGGTCCGTGAGGCGATCGCCGCGCAAGGCCTGGCGGCATCGCAGATGGCGATATTCGAGGCGCTGCTCAGGCTGCGCCAAGTGTGCTGCGACCCAAGCCTGGTGAAGCTCGACGCCGCGCGCAAGGTAACCGCGAGCGCCAAGCGGGCGCGCCTTCTCGCGCTGCTGGAGGAGCTGGTGGCCGAGGGGCGCAAGGTGCTGGTCTTCTCCCAGTTCGTGGAAATGCTGAAGCTGATCGAGCGGGACATCGCCGCGCAAGGTTGGGGCTACGCCATGCTGCACGGGGCGACGAAGGACCGCGACGCCCAGGTCGCGGCCTTCCAGTCCGGCGATCTCCCGCTGTTCCTGGCGAGCCTGAAGGCCGGCGGCACGGGCCTCAACCTCACGGCCGCCGACACGGTGATCGTCTACGATCCCTGGTGGAACCCGGCTACGGAACGGCAGGCCATGGACAGGGCGCATCGGATCGGCCAGGACAAGCCGGTGTTCGTGCACCGGCTGATTGCCGAGAATACCGTTGAGGCCGCGATCCAGCGGATGCAGGCGCGCAAGCAGGCCCTGGCGGACGCGCTGTTCGAAGGCACGGGCCGGGGACCGCTGGGGCTGACGGACGACGATATCGATGCGCTGTTCGGACCGGCGCAATCGGGTTCTCTCTCGCGTCGGCCTGTAACCCGGCCTGCGGCATGAAGCCCGCTGCTGGCCGGCTAGAAGGATCGCCCGGAAGGACTACCGTATACCGCCCGCTGTCCGCCAACGCTGTCACCTGAGGCATGACGAGGGCGACGAGACTCTCGGGCGGGCGGACTCGGGCGCGGGCATAGGCGAGCGTGAGGTCGTTCCCCGTATCGTGGTCGAGGACGCCGGTGATGATGATTGCCTCTATCGTGGTGCCGGACTGCTTCAGGAACCGCTCGCCGAGGCGGTCCCGGCTCTCGGCGTCCAGATGCGCCTGTCTCACGAGGACTTCGAACAATTCAAGGTGGGGCGGTGCCGGTCCGCGCTGATGCTGTCGAGCAAGGCGGCAATGAGCGCGGACGGGACGCCAGGGGTGTCGAGCAGCGCCGTGGCGCGTGCCTTGGCGGCGTGCCAAAGTCCGCGCATGTCGTCTGAAGCGTCGAGTTCGGTGAGACAGGCCTGAATGAGATCGCACATCGGCATGGCGAAGGCTTGAGGGGTCCCGCAAGGTGGTAGCCACAGACACGCGGCAGTCGGCGATGATGGCATGGCGCGACTGCTGCACGAAGACCGGAGACTGGTCCCGGCTCAGTCCCGGACTCGTCCCTCGACCGTTCCGGTCGGGACCTGCGTTGCCCATTTCCGGGCCGGACGGCCGCCGGCGACCGAGAGGATCGTCACGTCAAGCTGGCTGGCCAACAGCTGATACCCGGCCATATATTGCACCCTCCAGGGACTCGGTTTCGAACGCATTTCGGGCCACGGCCCGTGGCCAATGTCATCAGACACGGAGCTTTGCGATGCGCTGCTTCACGATCTGAGACATAGCCATGCTTCTCATGCGATCATGAGCGGCGAGAATTTGAACATGGGGGAAGACTGCTCGGACATCGATGCGTGGTTGCCGCCGACAGCCACGCACATCTCGACGAAGCGAGTTTGTGCAGAGCCGTAGAGCGGTGTCCGCCGGCGACGCGAAGAGCGGCGGGGCCAGTACGCGTCTTGAAGTCAAGAACGACAGCGATGCGAGGGGTGGGAACGGTGCCGCTTCCGAATTGGTTGCAGATTCCCTTCAAGAATTGGGCGCTGTTCAGCGCGAGTTCGGTCGGAATCCGAGAGGAGACAACAAGGGAAGGGCAGTCGGCTTCTCGAGCATTGCGCTAGGGACGTACCTCGCGAAGATGCGGTCGACGCCGTGCTCAAGTTAATCGCCGTGGAATCAACCGCGAAAGAGGCCGTCCGAACCGCCGGGCTCGGGATATCCGAGACGAAGAGCCTGACCGCATCCACTCAGATTACTTCGCGTACGGAGAGGCGGTGTCGATCCCCACTTCCAAGATCCCATCATCGGGGCAGACAAAACAATTGTAACGGTACGTGGAAAGCGAAACGCTCTCGGGCTATGTGCGGAGCCCGATGGGATCCGATAGAATCGACTAAGACTGGACGGTTTGAGTTGAAGGAACCACGTTTGCCGGCAGCCTTGACCCAATCTTCTATATGGACGTCGCACGATGCGAGTGCCGCCGATCCTTACGTCACTGTCGAAACCGAAGCTGATCGTGTAACTCGGATCGCGACGCCGGCCAATTACTGTTCAAGCGTAACGCACCGCTACTGCAATATGAGCGTTAGCAGGTAATGGGGCGCTCCCTAGACATGGAAGACTCAAGCGAAGAGCGAATTCAAGAGCTAGTACTGCAGGGCCAAAAAAACGAACGAATCGCTCGACAAGTCGCCAATTGGTGTAAGAATGCGCGAATTGCTCGCTCAGGCGGCATTGGCTTGGTGGAGCAAATTGCGGGCGTGCCCATAGGGCTCATGGGAATTGAGTGTGACCATGCTCCCGATACCGGCATGCATTGCTGGGACCTCGAGGATGCAGCCATCAACTTTTGTCTCGCCCATTGCGAGTCTTGCGACAAGCGTTCACCTGGAACGGGTCAAAGCATTGAGCCATTGATTCAAGCGTACAAGGAACGGGAGAAAGAGCGTAGTGAGCGCGAATCAAAACAAAGAGTCTACGAAGCCCGTCGACAGGACGAAGAACTAGCAGAGTTGGAACGGCTACGTGTTCCTGGAGATGAATTTACAAATCAGATAGTTGATTTGCTGGTCTCCATTGTACAGCAAGATGATGCCAAGAACCATGCCATGCTAGTGGAGCTGGCATGTCTTGCGCCAGAAACATTTTCCACTGAAATTATTGACTTTCTAAAAGAGAAACTGGAAAGCAAAAATGCCAAGTTAGAGATCCCGGCTCTGCGTACAATATTGCAGCTTCCGGTCGAAGATGAGATTAAGAAATATTTTGCTGTGCGAAATGCCTCCAACCAGAATACTGATGAAGTTGCCGCGAACTACTTGAAGGAATCCTCCCATCGCCTGTCTCAAGAAGAAATCACAGCCATACTCCCCAATTTGGCTCTTCTTGCTCGTCCATACTCCAGCTTTCCACATTTTGAACGTAAGACCGACTCAGGCCCACTGTTGGCTATCGCGGCCTGTCATCCTGAAGATACTACACATGTTCTCAATAGCTGCCTGCAGTCTGGGCAATCGGGGCTAATCGACGCGGCCTTCCGTGCCATTTCAGTCGTGACAGAGTCACACCCAGACATTGTAGAACCGCTCTTGCGGGATGTTCTAGCTAAGTTGTTACGACGAAATCATTTGCTTCCAGAGTATGGGCAAGACAGCACAGTTGATTGGCTGCAGGTATTGCGAAGCACCGTGGTAGGATTGTTCCGTTGTTTTCCAGAGCAAGCAGATTCCCTTCTTCAGCTCCTGCTGGAGGGAGCCAGCGAAACCGCTCGATCTGAAGCGGCACTGATATACTCAGGAGTATTGAGAGGAGAATGGAGCAGGTCAACCATCACTCCCGGAGAAGCGGAAGAACGAGCGTTTACTAGAATCCTTTGGATGGCAGTTGATAATCCATATGATTCGTTTAATAATACCGCTACTCACTTCTTTTCGTATGTCCGTTCCGATCTTTTGCCTATAGCCGCGAAGCACGTTGACGGCATACTCGGCGCCGCGGCGACACTGTCAAGCAAGCTGAGTGGACACGAACCACCGAAGGTAGACGCGGCGGAGAGAACGGGTCTCGAAGATTTAGAGCGAAGCCGGAAACGCAACACTATATACCTCTTGCAAAGCAACCTAATAGCCTGGGCATTCCAAGCAAGCGACCAAGAGGGGATACATAGTACCAAACGGGCGTTGTCATTTTACGAAGCACTTCCGGAGACGGAAGTCGAGATGCGGGCCAATGTAGTTAAGCACTTGTCCGTCTTGATGAAGAGTTCTTCGCATTACAGCGACGTTATTCCTCACCTTTACCGAGCGATGACTGATCCAGAAGCACTTATTCGGGGTAACGCTGCGCGCGCGGTTGGTGAAATGTCTCATGAAGTGAGGCGAGATCTGCCTGATCTCATGTTCGAAGTGTATTTGGTGCTTCTAAGTGATCCTAACGTATATGTCCACAAGGCGGCCGCACGCTCCTTGAAGATTTATGATTTTCCAGAGAGACTTAAGGTTGATGTGGCCTTATCGTTGCTTGTTCTAATTCGAGTCTACCGACGCACTCAAGATGACCCGGATTTTGTGGTTGATCTTCTTCGAAAGTATGTATACGGCTGCCTAACGGATACGCAGCTAGCGGAAAGCCATGGAGAGTTTGTGGTTTCTGTGATTGATCAAATGGACAGCCTCCATGCACGGGAGGCATTGGACTCCCTTGGTGGCTCTCTAGTGAATGCGCCGGGAATCGTACCACTCTGTATCAAAACGCTCGGTCATGGCATGGTAGACTACAATGGACGAGATCAAGTATTACAACTCTTGGACGAAGTGCCTGTGAAAAGTCTAGAGTCGAATTCAGAAGATATTGCTGATTCCGCGCTAGCATTCGCTACAACACATCCATACATTGCAAACTCGCTTATCACGCTTCTGGCTAAGGTAGGATGTTGGCAAGAGGCAACTGATGTTTGCGTACGAATACTCTCCCAAATTCCCAATACGCGGAGGCAACGTATGTTGAAATACCATTACGAAGGTCTTCGGCAGGTGTGTGAGTTCGAGTTGAAGCGTGCTTCAGAAGGAATTTCGGTTGCTGAGGCAAGAATGAACTGGTCATCGTTGCAAAAGCGCACGGCGGATGAAGAGGCGGAACGGAATGAAAGGCAATCTTTTCGACCGTTCTTTTTCGAGTAGAGCCTCTTGCAAAATAGCTGAGTCGAGTTGCTCTTCTGCCTGAGTGAAGGCCTTTGCGGTGGGACCGGCCCACCCTCGTGAGTATCATGTGCTGCGCTAGCGCAAAACACCGCATGATGACCACGGAGGAGTGGAGCCGTGTCCCTGCGCGAGATGCTATCGGATTACTGGTACGCCTTTCAACAAGAGTTATTCCCGAGGCTCGAGAGCGAGCTTGGCCCGATGGGCGAGCGCTACGAGCTGTTCGTCGCGGTTCTGGAACTGGTGCGGGTCGAGGCTCTTCTGCCCTACTTCCGCGGCCAGGTAGGGCGGCCGGAGGAGGACCGCGCGGCGCTGGCGCGCGCCTTCATCGCCAAGGCCGTGTTCGACGTTCCGACGACGCGCGGCCTGATCGAGCGTCTTGAGGTTGACGGCAGGCTATGCCGGCTGTGCGGCTGGAGCGGTGCCGGCCGGCTTCCGAGCGAGGCGACGTTTTCGCGGGCCTTTTCCGAGTTTGCCGAGAGCCGTCTTGCGAACCGTCTGCATGAGACGTTGATTGCGCGGACGATGGATGGCCATCTTGTCGAGCACATCTCGCGGGATGCGACGGCGATCGAGGCGCGGGAGAAGCCGAAGCCGAAGGCAGCGAAGCCGAAGCGGCGCAAGCGGGGGCGGCCACGCAAGGGAGAGGCGCGGGCGAAGGAGCCGAGCCGGCTGGAACGGCAACTGACGATGAGCCTTCCGCAGATGCTGGCAGACCTGCCGAGGGCCTGCGATGTCGGCAGCAAGCGCAACGCCAAGGGCCATACCACCTCCTGGATCGGGTACAAGCTGCACGTCGATACCGCCGATGGCGGGATCCCCATCAGCTGCATCATGACGTCTGCGTCGACGCATGACTCCCAGGTGGCGATTCCGTTGGGAACCCTGACGGCCGGGCGGGTCGAGAACCTCTACGACCTTATGGACGCGGCCTATGATTCCATCGAGATCTGGGCGCACAGCATCTTGCTGGGCCACAAGCCGATCATCGACGTGAACCCCCGCCGCTCGGTCGAAATGCAAGAGGCGTTGAAGCAGGAGAAGAAGGCGCGGCGCACGCTCGGCCTCGTCTTTCCCGAGGAGCGTCGTTACGTCGTGCGCTCGGGGTCCGAGCGGATCAATGGGCGGCTCAAGGATGAGTTCGGCGGCCGCCATGTCCGCGTGCGCGGGTACGACAAGGTTCTCGCCCACCTCATGTTCGGCATGACCGTGCTGACGGCCAGCCAGCTGATGCGCCTTATCGTTCCGCCGATCTAGTCCGGCTCCTCTCCTTCGCCATCACCGCAGCCGCACTTCCTGAGAGGCGGAGCGGCCAAACGCGCCTGGAGTTCGGCGAAAATACCGAATCGGAGGCAGCGCCAACGCTGATCCGACCATGGTCGCGATCAAAATCGCGCCAATTGCCGTGCGCCGACGTCGCTGCTAGCTTGGGTGTTCTTGCGCCGCTCCGAGTCGATCAGAGTTTTGCAAGCGGCTCGAGTAGACTTTCTGCACTAGCAGCAGTAGAGCTAGGTAATGCTGTTGCCATTGAGCGGTCAGCGGCTGAAATCAAGCTTATTGGTGACGATTTCGGTAAACTGCATCCCGGCAGCGAGCTGAGCGCGTTTTCGACCACGCTTCATTGTCTAGCCATGGCGCAGCGCTGGATTGGAGCGATTCGTACGGCCGAAGCAGATTCGCACAGATTCCGAGACGCTTGTAGGCTACGCGCGCAGGAATCACTTGCGCAGCAATCGGAAGAAGAAGCGTGTGCGCTACAAGATGTGTTGCGGGGATTGGCTGAGCTTCAACAACCAAGTGAGGTGGCGGAGTTAAAGATACGAACGCTAAGAACCGCAATGCTCTTCGGTATGGTGGCGCAGAACGTTTTCCCGTCCGGTGAAACTGTCGACGATTCCCAAAGCAAATCGAAGAAGCGGCTTGAGATTGCTTTCATCAAATTCGAAATCAATGGATGTGCGGCTAAGGACATAAACACGCTTCGTACTAACGTGGCGTACGATGTAGGCCTGGACTTGAGAGTCTCTAGATGGCCTAACGATGCCAAGCGGCTCATTGTTGTGCCGGTATCGATGGAACCAGAGGATAGCTATGATTTGCCGACGTTTTCAATCACTCCTCCGAATGCGCCTGAGGGTAAGGGCCCGTTTATCTTTCGCCGAGTAGGACGGTTGCGACTGAAAGTTAGCGCGGCGTTGGGCGCACGACCCTTTGAGTTCAAATATCGGGGTGTCTTCGAACCGGACAGATCGGAACAGGCGTTGGATATTGTAGGACAGAGAACTTTACGGATCGAAAGCGTGGATCATAGGAGTGGTCGGGTTAGTGGGTATGCGGAGTTTGATGAGAAGATACTTGACATTAGAAGTGAGTTGCGCGCTGTTCCGGGTCTTCCTGATGCTGACTTGGCAAATGCGCTAGAAGTGTGTGCATGCCTCGGCAACTTGGCGGGCCAAGCGTTGTCGGATGCTTTGTTCCCAGAAGGCACAAGAGAGGATGTATTTCAGTCTGAGGCCGTGAAATCATTACGGAGATGGCCAAGTATAGGAGAGGATCTAGAGAAACATCCTCAGACCGGTCGTGGCATTTGTGATTTGTCATTTCATCGGATAAGGGTAGAGCTAAAAGCGATACCATCAGGAGAAGTTGACAGTAAGACAATTGAAAAATTCGCTGATCAGACGGCGCAGTATGTGGTATCAAGTGGTAAAAGGGTCGGTGTACTATGCATATTGGATAGCAAGCGGAAAACAACCGCTCCACAACCACCTGCGAGTAGCACGCGAATTATATTGAAACAGATTGGCAATGCATCGATACCAATAATTCATTTGAGGATTGAAGGTGGTCTTGCACGGCCTAGTGATCTATCCCGACGAAGTAAGAAGAGCGGGCCAATTTCCAGGAGCGACTGATTGTACAGATGATGCAAAGCGCTGGAAAATGTTGTTGGCGTCTGCATGGCGGCACGGATGGATCGTTTCGTCATGCGATTCTTCGAGGTCTGTGGATGACGGCAGAGACAGCTTGCCTTCCTGGTAAGAGCGTCCTTTCAGCGTGAGTACCGCGCTCTTTCGGCATCAGGTGAGCAGCAGCAGCCGTATGATTGCCAAGGCTTGGCGACTGCTGGCCTCATGGTGTGTGAGTTCCTCGCCCAAGCGACGGAGCTCCGTAACCATTCGGCGTAGGCCGTCTGTTTGAAACGGGGGAGTTTTGGCAGGCTGAGCGCTCGGGTAGTGGGTGCTTCGTAAGTGTCCACTTCGATTTAGTTGGACGCTTAGCTGATGTCAGTTGGCGAGGAGAAGGCGGGCGAGGCTGGCGTCGGATCGGTTGGTCGCCGTCGTCGGCGGTGGAGCGAGGCACAGAAGCGGCAGATCGTGGCGGAGACCCACGAGCCTGGAGTTTCGGTGCCGATGGTGGCCCAGCGCTACAACCTCAACGCTAATCAGATTTTCAGGTGGCGGCGTCTGTTTCGCGAGGCTGAACGCGTCGGCGGGGTCGCCCGGTTTGTCCCGGTCGTCGTCGAGGGGGCACCAAGCCATGAGGCGGGAGCTGCGGCGATGAGCCCGCAGTCCGACGATGACGTCGCGGAGGGAGCGCCGGCTTCTGGGCGAATGGAGATCGTGCTTTCGGGCGATCGCCGGGTGATCGTCGATCGGGCGGTCGACGCCTCGGCACTGGCGCGTGTGATCGCGGTGCTGGAGCGGCGATGATCCCGGTTCCGAGCGGTGTGCGGGTGTGGCTTGCGACCGGCGTGACAGACATGCGGCGCGGCATGAACACGCTGGCTCTGCAGGTCCAGCAGGACCTCGGACGCGATCCCCATGTGGGGGATCTCTATGTCTTCCGCGGACGCAGAGGCGACCTCGTCAAAATTTTGTGGCACGACGGCGTCGGCACCTCGCTCTACACCAAGCGTCTGGAGCGGGGACGGTTCCCCTGGCCGTCGACAGCTGGCGGCGCGGTATCGATTAGCGCGGCGCAGCTCGGCTACCTGTTGGAGGGGATCGATTGGCGCAATCCGGTGCGGACCTGGCGGCCGTCGCGGGCGGGCTGAGCCCCGGCAACACGATCTGGATGGTCCATCGCGATTAGCAATTGCCAAGGGTCAGCGAATCTGATTCGCTCCGCGCCCCATGACCGGTACGGCCCGCTGCGACTTTGAAGCCCTCGAAGCAGCCCTTGCGGCATCGCAGGCGCGGGTGTCGGCGGCCGAGGCGCAGATCGCTTCTCTGAAGCTAATGATCGAGAAGCTGCGCCGCGCACTCTACGGGCAGCGGTCCGAGCGCAAGGAGCGTCTTCTCAATCAGCTTGAGCTCGCCCTCGACGATCTCACGGCCGACGCCAGCGAGGACGATCTCGCGGCCGAGAAGGCTGCGTCGCAGACCACTGAGGTGAAGGGCTTCGTCCGCCGCAAGCCTTCGCGCAAGCCCTTCCCCGATCATCTGCCGCGCGAGCGCGTGGTGGTGCCGGGGCCCACGTCCTGCACGTGTTGCGGGTCGGAGCGGCTGTCGAAGGTGGGCGAGGACGTGACCGAGACGCTGGAGGTGATCCCGCGCCGGTGGAAGGTGATCCAGACGGTGCGCGAGAAGTTCAGCTGCCGGGATTGCGAGAAGATCTCCCAACCGCCGGCGCCGTTCCACGCGACGCCGCGCGGCTGGGCGGGGCCCAACCTGCTGGCGACAATCCTCTTCGAGAAGTACGGGCAGCATCAGCCTCTGAACCGGCAAAGAGATCGCTACGCCCGCGAAGGGATCGATCTCAGCACCTCGACGCTGGCCGACCAGGTGGGCGCGTGTGCCGTGGCGCTGAAGCCGCTGCATGACCTGATCGAGGCCCACGTGCTGGCGGCAAAACGCCTGCACGGCGACGATACCCCTGTGCCGGTGCTGGCCAAGGGCAAGACGGACACGGCGCGAGCCTGGGTCTATGTGCGTGATGACAAGCCGTTCGCCGGTCGGGACCCGCCGGCGGCGCTGTTCCGCTATTCCCGGGATCGCTCGGGCGATCACCCGGTCGAGCACCTCCGGACCTTCGCCGGGATCCTGCAGGCCGACGCCTATGCCGGCTACCGCCGGCTCTACGAGCCCAGCCGTTCTCCTGGACCCGTGACCGAGGCGCTCTGCTGGAGCCATGGCCGGCGCAAGTTCTATGAGCTCGCCGACATCGCGGCCGGCAAGAGGCGCGGCAAGCGGGCGCCGCCGATCTCGCCGCTGGCTTTGGAGGCTGTGAAGCGCATCGACGCGATCTTCGATATCGAGCGTGCGATCAACGGCGAGAGTGCCGAGCGGCGCCTGGCCGTGCGCCGGGAACGGAGCGCGCCGCTCGTCGCGGAGCTCGAAGACTGGATGCGCACCGAGCGTGCCGGGCTCTCGCGCCACGCCGCCGTGGCCAAGGCGATGGATTACATGTTGAAGCGCTGGGACGGCTTCGCCCGCTTCCTCGATGATGGCCGCATCTGCCTCACCAATAACGCCGCAGAGCGGGCGCTCAGGCCGCTCTGTCTCGGACGCAGGTCATGGCTCTTCGCCGGCTCCGATCGTGGCGGCGCGCGGGCCGCTGTGATGTACACCCTGATCGGCACCGCCAAGCTCAACGACGTCGACCCGCAGGCCTGGCTCGCCGACGTCCTCGATCGCATCGCCGAGATGCCGCAGACCCGTCTGCCGGAACTCCTCCCTTGGCACTGGAAGGCCGACCGTCAGCAGGCCCTGGCCGCGTAGCCGGCGCTCTCCACTCGAGACCGACTGGGCGTCCAGCGCCGGCAAAACCATGCCGAATGCAGCGCGGCCTTCACCGGATGCTCACCAACGAACTGACCCTCGTTGGGATCGGGCACGGCAGGCGCGATGTCCGGCAACGCTCGACGGGGGACACCTGGCTACAGCTCGGGGGGCCTGAGCGGCACCATCCAACGGCACGAATGCCGGAACGATGACCGGCGTATCGTCTTCAGGGAGTTCCCGATCCTCGGGCTGGGAGGAGCGCGGGGTCGGAGCAGCGCCGACTGAAGCGGGCTCCGCCCTATCCGGACCGTGCCGCGGCCGGCGCCGGGGATCGCGGCGCGTCGTCCGAGGCTACGACCGTGCCGGCTCGACGATAATGCGTCCGCGCCCACGCCGGAGCAGGTAGCCGCCCCGCGGGATGGAGAGCGTGCCCTGTTGCACCAGTGGCCAGAGGGTATCCACGATCAGCGCCGCGTTCGCGTCCAACTGCCCTTTCCCCGCATCCTGTTGCGCCAGCCACTCGGAGAAGGCTCTCTCGCCGACCTCATTGCCCACTGATTTTCGGAGGGCGTTGAGCTTGCGACGCTGCCCCTTGGTAAGCGCGCTTTCATCGATATGGATCGAAGATGCCGTGGCCATGAATTTTCTCCCCCAAGCTGCCGTCCGATCCGAATTAGGGCGTTCTTACATCAAAGAGACGACGAAACGCCACCCGCAAACGTCGCCGAATATTCTGGCACTGGAGTCAGAGTCGGCATCTGCAATGTTGGCGGTATGGCGCGCAATATTGCGTCAGCCCTTCGAAGACCAGCGACCAAACGTCCGTGTGCTCATTCCTTCCCAAGAAACTTCGTCGGGAAGACTCTCTGAGAATCAACCTGAAAGTGCCGGCAGCAGATTGGTGACAGTGCCCTGGCCGCAATCAACTCCTCGGGCAACGAGGACAGCCAGGCGATGACGATTCTACTCTCACGCATCGTTCCCCGAGATCAGCTCATTGTAGTTCGCGCACGTCTCGACGAGGCCGATTGGCCCGGCACGATCACGCACGTCGAGAACACGATTCCCGCGGGCGTGCCCCTCATTCCCGCGCTCACCTCATCCGGGCACCTCTTTCCCGCAATCCATTCCCCACGAACATGCCGATCACCACGTCATTCTCCGTGCATTCTTGGTCGTTGTCGATGGGCATTGTGAGATCATTCGCCCCGAAGCGGTCCTGGGTCTTGCAGATCTGCCCCCTGTGCGCTTCAACAACCCAAATTCCGCGGCAGATGCCCAACATTTGGATCCGATACGTGGTGGAGCGGGCGAATCTGATTCGCTCCCCGCGCCATGACCGGAACGGCCCGACGTAACATTGCAGCCCTTGAGGCCGCGCTTGCGGCGTCGCAGGCGCGGGCGACGGCGGCCGAGGCGCAGATCGCTTCCCTGACGCTGATGATCGAGAAGCTGCGCCGCGCACTCTACGGGCAGCGGTCCGAGCGCAAGGAGCGCCTGCTCGACCAGCTTGAGCTTGCCCTGGACGAGCTCACAGCGAGCGCGACAGAGGACGATCTCGCGGCCGAGAAGGCGGCGTCGCAGACCACCGAGGTGAAGGCGTTCGCCCGCCGCAAGCCTTCGCGCAAGCCCTTCCCCGAGCATCTGCCGCGCGAACGGGTGGTGGTGCCGGGGCCGACGGCCTGCTCCTGCTGTGGATCGGAGCGGCTGTCGAAGATTGGCGAGGACGTGACGGAGACGCTGGAGGTGATCCCGCGCCGGTGGAAGGTGATCCAGACGGTGCGGGAGAAGTTCACGTGTCGGGAGTGCGAGAAGATCTCCCAGCCGCCGGCGCCGTTCCATGCGACGCCGCGCGGCTGGGCGGGTCCCAACCTTCTGGCGACGATCCTCTTCGAGAAGTACGGGCAGCATCAGCCTCTGAACCGGCAAAGAGATCGCTACGCCCGCGAAGGGATCGATCTGAGCACCTCGACGCTGGCTGACCAGGTGGGTGCGTGTGCCGTGGCGCTGAAGCCGTTGCACGACCTGATCGAGGCCCACGTGCTGGCGGCAAAACGCCTGCACGGAGACGACACGCCTGTGCCGGTGCTGGCCAAGGGCAAGACGGACACGGCGCGAGCCTGGGTCTATGTGCGCGACGATAAGCCGTTCGCCGGTCCAGACCCGCCGGCGGCGCTGTTCCGCTATTCCCGGGATCGCTCGGGCGATCACCCGGTCGAGCACCTCCGGACCTTCGCCGGGATTCTGCAGGCCGACGCCTATGCCGGCTACCGTCGGCTCTACGAGCCCAGCCGTTCTCCTGGATCCGTGTCCGAGGCGCTCTGCTGGAGCCATGGCCGGCGCAAGTTCTATGAGCTCGCCGACATCGCGGCCGGCAAGAGGCGCGGCAAGAGCGCGCCGCCGATCTCGCCGCTGGCGCTGGAGGCGGTGACGCGGATCGACGCGATTTTCGATATCGAGCGTGCGATCAACGGCGAGAGTGCCGAGTGGCGTCTTGCCGTGCGCCGGGAGCGGAGTGCGCCGCTTGTCGCCGCGCTCGAGGACTGGATGCGCACGGAGCGCGCTGGGCTCTCGCGCCACGCCGCCGTGGCCAAGGCGATGGATTACATGTTGAAGCGCTGGGACGGCTTCACCCGCTTCCTCGACGATGGCCGCATCTGCCTGACCAACAACGCCGCAGAGAGGGCGCTGCGCGGCATCTGTCTCGGACGCAAATCATGGCTGTTCTGCGGCTCCGATCGCGGCGGCGAGCGGGCGGCGGTGATGTACACCCTCATCGGCACGGCCAAGCTCAACGACGTCGACCCGCAGGCCTGGCTTGCCGACGTCCTCGATTGCATCGCCGGGCTGCCGCAGACCCGCCTGCACGAACTCCTCCCCTGGCATTGGGAGGCCCGACGACAGCAGGCAATCGCCGCGTAGCCTGCGGCTCTTATCGTTCGCAGGCACCCCGTTGCACCGGCGGACAGGGCACCGTGGCGTAAGAGCAGTACACGCAGCAATCCCCGGGTTTAGGCTTGAGAACTGCTCCGCAATGACGGCAATCGTAGAACCACTGACGGGCGTCCGTCGGCATCGTCTCGGCCTTGGAGTGGCCGCACGCCGGACAAGTAATGGTGGACTCGAGAAGCAACGATATCTGCTGTGCCAGCATGTCGTAATCCGTGACCGCCACGAACACTCAAGGTCCAGGGAGCCAAGCTACCACCCGGCCGAAACCCGCGCGACCGGAAACAATGGCCCACGCCGGATGCTTACCGTAGATCTTCGGCTTTGGGGACTGGAACAAGCAGTACGTGGTGTCCTTGGGGAAGGAACGCGAATTTCTGGCCGGGTATCCAGTTCTGAGCTTCCCGAATTTTCTTCGGAATCGAGATTTGGTACTTGGATGAGAGAGTGGCGACGTCTGACATGGTCGTACCTTTCTGTGATCGTGGGCCGAAAGGTAAGAGTGTAGCACGGGAAACGTGGTGTGGATGCGCTCGGAAAGGTCCGGGCTATGCGTGAGCGCACTGGATTCGGGCTGGCCTCTGCTCCTGGTGGTGTGCGGTTGCACCTTCCTGGGCAGTCGATCCTCGTCGATGTCCAGTCCGAGGGAATCGTCGCGGCGGTCGGTCGCCTGAGCGAGACGGTCGGCGAGGCCCAAGATGGCCAATACGGTAGTCGAAGTCGATCCACGGGTAGCGGGCAAGGTCCTCCGGGGTGACGGTTCCGGCGAACAGCGGGTGGTCGTGCCAGGCGACGATACCGGCAGTCATGTCGAGGAAGCTCGCGCGCCGCAGGAAAGCCGGCAACGGCAGGTCCGGGACCGCTTCCCGTGCCGTTTCGTCGCGTTCCGTCAAGGCCCCGTCCTCTCGGGCAACGGCGGCATCGACTGCGGATGTGGGTCATAAGTTACTATCAGGATACTTTAAGACGTAATTTAGCGATACACAAGAGATGTTATTCTACACTTGTCGGCTTGAATATCTCCCTGACTCATCCTTTGCGCAACGTCTTCCGCGACGGTCTTGTCATGCGTTACTATGCGAGTATGATGCGCGGCTTAGATTAAGGAAGAGAACAAGTTCACGGGGGGTTGGGCGATGCGAACGAGTTGGCCTGGACTACTGGGCGAGGCGCGGGCGGCCGGTGCGGACAGTGAGCGGTTGCCCCTGCAGGACTTCGTGATTCGTGAGTGCAATGAAGCGCCAATGCGCCATACTTGCGTGTTCAGCCATGAGGGCGTTCCGTCGGGCCGCGGCGGCGCCAGCAAAGGCTGCACAATACAGAAGCCGGCTGACCTGAACCCCATGATGACTGGGGCGATCCTCCACGCTTCCTCTAAGGAGGTCTATCTGCCCCAGCACAACGCCCACTTCTCGGGTACCCAGGGCAAATTTGTCCAAGCGGCTGGTAGGCAGTTGAGTTCTGGCCACGGGTTGTGCGGATCGGCTTTGTTGCGGGGTTTGCGGCGGGGTCTGGCCGAGCATCCGGTTCGGTCAGACGGTTCTGGCATTACCGTGTGGGCGGTGCGGGCGGTGCCGTCGCGATTTGGCGGTGCCCCGACATGATGGATCGCGCCACCGGCGTGGTCGGGAGCGAGGGCAGGTACGATCTTTGCGCCCGGCTTGCCGGGCGCCGGGGTTCAGGCCGGCGCGGCGCGCTTTGCGGTCCTCGGCTGGGTGTTCCCGGTCATTTTCAGGAAGTCGAGGACGGCGCGGACGTTGCGGGCGAGCCTGCGCACGGTCGAGGCGACCTCGAGCCCCCGGCCCTTGATCAGGCCGATGGCGAAGCGCCGCAGGCGGGTCATGTTCTCGGGGCCGAAGCCTGTGCGTATGCGGCTGCGGTCCTCGTCCCAGGTCCAGTCGAGGCAGTGGTGCGAGCTGTTCTCGATGCACCAGTGGCCGCGGTTGAGGGCGAGCAGGCTCTGCGCGTTGGCCGTGCCGGGCGTGTGGCTGGAGATCCCGTAGGCGGTCTCGGTGCCGGTCTCGCCGGTCTTCTTGTCCTGGCGGGAGCGCTCGATCATGAAGACCTGGCCGACGCCCGGGAAGTCGAGAAAGCCGTTCAACTCCGTGCTCGTCCAGATTGCCCGCTGCTCGATGCGTCCGTGCGACAGCGCGGCCTCCTCCTCGAAGTCGGGCTCACGCTCCGGCGCCTCTTCGAAGAGCAGCGTCACATCGTCCCGCATGGTCTTCTGGTTCCCTTTCACGATGAACATGAAGTGCGCGCCCCGGTCGAGCAGGTAGCGGGCGAACTTGCGCTGGGTTAGCAGCGCGTCCGTCGTGACCGTCTTGCCCGCGATGTTCGGGATCAGGTCCACCAGCGCCGTCACGGTGCCGATCTCGTTGGTGCGCTTTGTCTCCTCGTCGGCCCCGACTTTCAGGAGAAGTTTTTTTGGGCGAGCGTGGCCTTGGTCTCGTGCCCGACCGCGCTCATGACATGAGCCTGGGTCCCGTCCTCGTCGATGGCCCCCCTCAGGGTCTTGCCGTCGATGGCAAGCGCCGCGTCGCCTGAGCCGTGGGCCTCCTGCCACTTGCGCAACGCCTCGTCCAACTGGTCCGGGTCCACCCGGATCACCACATTGCGGATGGTCGACATCGAAGGCGGCCGGCGCACCCCGTCGCGCAGCCGCACGCCGAAGCGGGCCAGCGCCTTCTCGCCGAGATCGTCGACCCACTCGGACATGGCCTTCCAGCCTCGCATGCCGCAGAGCGTCGCGCCACTCGCAAGCGCGAGCACGCTGGGCAGCGAATGCCGCCGTCCCTTGCGCGTGCGGGGGTCGTCGATGTCCTTGAAGTAGGCGTAGAGCGACTCTTGCTGAGCGGCGCTGATCATGGTTCTCGGAACTCCTTTCTTCCACAACTCCCGATCCAGCCCGGCAGCGGACAGCCGGCGGCAGGCGTCGGGAACCAGGGGGCGCAGCAGCACAAGCTTCGGCGTCGAGCCGGCGACATAGCCCGAGCGGTGGCGCCGGAAGCCGCGGGTCTGGCCGACCGCCAGCCATCCAGCCGCCCGGTAGACCGTGCCCCGGAACCTCGCCGCGTCCACGAATGTTTCCAGCATCAGCACGGGGTGGCCGAAGCGGGCCGGCCAGTCGCGCGCCAAGCGCCGCGCGCAAAGCCCCAGCACCCGCGAGCCGAGGTTCGGAACACCCCGTCCCGGCAGGATCAGGAAGCGCGCGTTGTTCGCGATCAGATGCAGCCGCCCGTGCTGCGTGCGGAAGTCCCAGCCGATCCACTCGTCCCGCGCCCGGCACTTGCGCGCCGCAGCCGAAAACACGGCCAGCGCCAGCCACTCGCCGCGCCGATGGGCGACGTACCACGCCGTCGCCCCCACCTTCGCAGACGCACCCAGGTAGTGATGCCCCTCCATCAGCGCGCGGAACCGGGCCTCGTCCTCCGGCCGGACAGCAGCGACATCGACCTCGGAAAGATCCACCGTAGAAACCGTCCCCCTGCTCGAAGCCGATCCGCAGCAGAACACCGCGAATCCAGTCGCCTCAATCCATAGCAGGGTTGGCGCGCGCTGACCAGACCCAAGGTCAACTCGTAGCGCAGAACTCAAAAATCAGGCTTGGACAAATTCGCCCTGCTCGGGTACCCCCTCCCCGAAGCCGAAGGCTCAGCCTTCGTCCGCTTCGCCGGCGCGTTCGACGACATCCTCTGCATCCAGGAGGACCGCACCAACTGCAACCGGACAACACAACACAACACAACACACCGACTCCCCGCTGAGCGTCATCGCCGCCACTACGTCAAGGCCACGGTCAGGTGCACTAGTATTAGGGAATGTTGGCCGTCTTCATACGACCCTCGCTGCCTAATCCGCTACCGAGCCACGGACGAGCCCACCGACACCCCAACCCGTCGGGCCACGTGAGACGCTTCGACGCGACCGGTCGAGGGCCTTGTGGACAAGTGGACAGGCGTGGAGCGCTTATCCACAAGGCCCAACAACACCAACCGAAGCGGTCAACTCATCTGGCACATAAGCCGGTCAGTTCAAAATCTGCTCGACACTTGGTCGCAAGGCAATACGTGCTCCCGAGTGTGCTCAGTTGTGGAGAAATTGCTACGAAATGGTTCCATAATTGCACGAATGTAACGTGATGGATGAACCCTCCCTCAATGCCCTGCGCGCATTCGATGCTGTGGCGCGTCTGAGTTCGGTGGCGGCTGCTGCTACCGAGTTGGTCGTCACACCCAGCGCGGTAAGCCGTCAAATCAGCAACCTCGAAGAAGCCTTGGGCGTCCCCCTTCTGACCAGGAGCGGCCGCCACGTGCGTCTCACAGTTGACGGCCATCGCCTGGCAAACGGCCTTGAGGATGCATTCGCCCAGATCGCCTCCGCCGTCGATCGGCTTCGTCAGACGTCGCATTACGACAAGTTGCGGATCCTTGTGCCGCCGATGTTCGCGTCTTCATGGCTCATTCCCCGCCTCGACAACTTCAGCGCGGGGCACCCGGGAATCGACGTGATTCTCATCGACAAGGCAGAGCGAGTAAGGGTTGCGAAGAACGCCGATATGGTCATCGGCTGGGGGCGTTACGAGGACGACGCGATGACGGTCGCCGAGCGACTGACCGACTCCGAGAAGATATTCCCCGTGTGCCGGCGGGAAGTCTGCCAGGATGACAATCTTGCCGGCGCCACTCTGCTGCACCGCGAGAACATCGAGAACGCTTGGAAGTGGCCGGATTGGTCTACTTTCTTGAAGGTCATCGGCCTCGACGCTGCCGATACTGTGGACGGTCCCCACCTGGCTGCGGGGCTGCTCCTGGACGCCGTGCGTCAGGGCAAGGGGGTCTTACTTATTAGCACCACCGTGGCCCATGACGAACTAGCTTCAGGTCGGCTCGTGCGCCCTATCGTCCAGAGTATGTCGGTCGATGACTCCTTTTGGTTGTTGATACCCAGAACTGAACTCAACCGGCCGGAGGTGGTGGCATTCCGAATTTGGATAAAGGGGGAGATTGCAAGTAAGAGGGGCAAATCCTGGGATGAAGCGGCGTGATTCCGGCTTTGAGGTCCGGTTTGGGCAGGACCTCAGATGGCCTGCGGAGCGAGCACTGGACCAGCGGTCGGTCGCTGGCGCGCGAGGTCGGGGAGCCAGGGGACACTTTCGGCACCTGGGATGCCCAGGCGGTCACCGAGGTAGTTCCAGAATGAGATGCCGTGGCGGGCACAGGTCTTCATGTGGGTGAGGAAGGCGTCGCGGCAGGCACGGCCTTTATCCGAGCGGGTTCCGCCCGAGACCTTGCGGCGGACGACACAGACGCGAAGGTCGTTCTCGGTACCGTTGGTGTGGGCCGGCACGTCGGGACGGTCGAGCACGGCGAGCAGCTTGTCGCGGTTGGCTAGGGTGCGCCCGATCTGCTCGTCGAGCAGGCGGTAGCCGGTGCCGGTCCGGAAGGTGCGCGCGAAGCTGCGCTCGACGACGGCGCGTCTGCGCGGACTTGGCTGGCGGCAATAGGCGCCAAGCAGCCGGTACGTCCGCCAGATGCCGCCGCGCACCTCATCGACGGCCGCACGGCTGGCGTCGCTCCAGACCGGCAACGTGCGATAGAGCCTCTCGGCATGGATCCAGCACAGGAACTGGTGCAGGCCGAGGTCGAACTGGCCGGCGTCGTCGCTCAGGATGGCGCTGTCCTCGCGCAGCAGGCCATGGGCGAACAGACAGCCGAGCCGGGCGCCCTCGGTGGCGAGGAGCCGGGCCCTGGGGGCGTCGATCCCGAGCCCGTCGAGGAACGCCATCCACAGGTCAGGCCCGTCAAACCGACCACCGGCATGCCCCCTCAACGCGTCAAGCGCCCGACGCGGCATGCTGTGGCTCTCCATGTGCCGGAACGCTTCATCGTTCAGCACGTACTCGTCGAGGGCGCCGCACATCGTGTCGAGGAAGCTCAGCCGGCTCTTCGACCCCGTCGTTCCGAACCAGCCGAAGCAATCGTTGCCGATCGAGATGCAATAGCCGTTGCGCCCTTGATGGCGCGCGCCAGTGTCGTCGACCGAGATCCAGGCCGCCCCTTCAAGACCCGCCTTCAGTATCTCCGCCGCCTCGCCGACGAACGGTTCCCTGTTCCCGGTCAGCAGGCGCCGCACCTGACGCTCCGAGATGTCGAGGCCGATCCCATCGAGCAGGGCAGTGATGCGCGGGATCGTGCTCTGGCCCTGGTGGTAGAGCATCAGCACGAAGCGATGCAGCTCAAGGTTGAAGCCGCCGATCACGCCGTCGGGCAGCTCAGCGACGATGATGCGCCCATCCGGCGTCACCACGCGCTCGCGCTGAAAGACGACGTTGTGGACTTCGAGTTCCAGCAGTTGGGCGTGATAGTCCTGGTAATCTTTGTGGACCGAGCCCTCGGGCGCGTCCTCTACGCAGACGACCACGCGCTTCGCGTCCTTGCGGCCCTGCTTGGGGCCTCGCCGCTTCTTCGAGGCGCCCGAAGAGCGCCGGCCTCCCTCCAGGCCCTTGCCGCCCGAGCCCTTGCCGTCTCCGTCGCCCGCGCCCGGTTTGATATCCGGCTTGCCGGGCAACCTCTTGAGTTGGCGGATCTCGGCCTTGAGCATCTCGATTGTCTCGGTGTGCACTGCGACCGTCTCCTTGAGACGCTCGTTCTCGGCACGCAACTCAAGGATCGTTTCCGCCTGCGCGGCGTTCGTCGCCCGCAGTTCCTCGATCAACCGAGCTTGGGTTTGAAGCGAATCGACCATGGACCCTCCGCGCGCAGGCTGTCCGTAAAGCGCGCGAAGTCCAGCGAAAAATGCGCGCTCAACCCCCTGATCCGGATCGGCAACGCGGTCGCGTCACATGGCCGGGCCCATGGCCGCTGCACCCGGAACTGGAAGCGCGATGGCCAGGAAACGCCGAAGGTGGCCCGATGCCTATCACCAAGGACTACCGTCAGCGCCGGGCGTAACAGGGACCCCCAAGCGACATCACACCAGCTGCGCGCGCTCACCAGGTCCCCTGTGTGGACGTACGCGCGTGCCTGGGGTCTCGGACACCGCGGAGCCCCGCCGCCCTCACGAAAACGGGCGGCCGGTGTTGCCTTCGACCTTCTGGATGGCCTCGGCACTCCGAATGACGGCATTTTCGGTGCTCGATGTCCTGCCCACGCGCACCTCTACCGACGCTTCGCCTGCCTCCTCGCGAAGGCCGACGCACGGCTCAAGGCAAGGATGGGGCGTCAGTCCTTCCCTTCACCGGACTTTCACCGGCTGTCCACGACAAAGTTAGGCTGGCGCTCCCAGGATTTGCCCCTCTTACGATTGCAAGATGTTTTCGGTCGTGAGCGCGTGCATGGCCCAACATGCTGAGCCTTCGCACCTACAGCGGAAAGAGTGTCTTCTTCCTCGTGGGCCGATCCGGCTTGCTAATCGCGCTGTCCGTTTACGCGGGCTTTTACGGCAGCACGACGCTGCTGGCGCTCGCGCTCGCGGCACTGGTCATCGATCTCGCTCACACGCTCCTGCAGGCCGTCATCCAGGTACGGGGATTGTTTCTCCAACAGTGGGTGAAGCGGTGGTCGCCGGTGATCTGGATTTCCACGTAGACACGCCCGGCAGCGACGAAATTTCGATGTATGGGCGAGTCCTCGAAGCGCTGCGCCAAGCATTAATCCGATCGCGGCAGCTCGAGACCGCGCAGAAGGAACTATCGGAGGAGCTTCGAAAGGGCAACGAGACCCTGAAGTCCACGCTGGATCAGCTCAGGACGACACAGGACCAGATCATCAGCCAGCAAAAGCTGGCCGAACTGGGAGAGGTGTCGGCCGGGGTCGCACACGAGATTCGCAACCCACTTCAATTCATCAAGAACTTCGCTGAGTCGTCTGTAATGATTGTAGAAGAACTGGCCGAGATCTCCGGCAAGACTGACAAGCTGAACAGCGAGGAAATCCAGGCGGAAGTTGCGGATCTCGCCGCCGACCTGACCGAAAACATGACCCGCATCACCCACCACAGCGGGCGTGCCAATCGCATCGTGACCGACATGCTGGACTTCAGGCGCGGCGACGGTCAGCGAGAATTCCGACCGGTGGATATCAACCAACTGCTAGTCGAGTAGACCATGCTGGCCTTCCACGCCGTCCGTGCCCAGAACCCGGGCTTCAACATGAAGATCCAGAAGGAGCTCGACCCGGACGCGGGCGACATCAGCGCCGTGCCTGAGGACCTAGGGCGGGTTTTCATCAACTTGGTGAGCAATGCCTGCCAGGCGATCGAGGAGAAGAGAAAGCAGGGCGAAGGCTTCGCGCCCGCCCTGCGCCTGAAGACCGCGCGGACGGATGACGCCGTCGAGATCAGCATTCGGGACAACGGAATCGGCATGACCCCGGACGTGATGGCGAAGATGTTTACGCCGTTCTTCAGCACCAAGGCAGCCGATCAGGGAACCGGACTGGGAATGAGCCTCTCTCACGATATCGTTCGCGGACACGGAGGAACGATCACCTCCGAATCCGTACCACGCGAGTACGCCGAGATGACGGTGACACTTCCCGCTGTGCGTCAATCGGACTAAGTGTGCCTTCGGTTGGGTGCGCGTTCTGCACCGAGGCTGATGCGCGAAGGCGCGCAGGGAAGCCGGACCATCAGCTCGGTCGCCTTCCGGCGTGTCCGACCCGGAAGCGTGCACCATGTCGGCGTGTCTTCCGGAACGCAACCCAGCACCATGCACATGACGATGAGGAGGGCTTCTGGGGCGGTCTCGTGTCATCCATAGTGGGCTTCTTTGGAGGCGATTCCGCGGAAACCGAGACGGACGAAGGTCGGGACTCGAAGGAAAAAGAGGAGATAGGTGTCTCCGAGAGGCATGATCGGGCACAGGATACAGCCGCAGAAGACGCACAGATCCGGGAATTGGCGGCCAGCAGGGCCGATGTCGCATCGAAAAAACCACTCGGGCGCCGCAATCTTCCGCGAGACCAAGCTGATAGGGGTTACATTACGCCCAGCCACGTATATCAAGTGACGGCGGATCTCGTTTCGGAAATCGATATTTTGCGGAAGGCCATGCACGTCAACGATAGTCCGGGTAAGGCCCCACTTCTGAAACATAGAGACCCGATTCATGTCTTTGCCAAGTCTTTAGAAGTTATGGAGAAAACGGCCCGTTTCCAGAAGCGGCTTGGCATGATTCCTGTAGAGGTTGGTCACATCCCAGTTGACTTCGTCTCTCAGGACGACCTACTTCAAAGAATCCAGATCATTATCGAGGAGCTACGCAGGGTCAAGCGGCAAGTAGTCGTCAATGAGACAATCGAACCTGCTCCCTTTATCGGCGGAAAAACATCAACGTTCACGTACCACAATCTTGCCCATGCCTCTCTTCTGCTGGACGGTCTCGTGGGCCGTCCTGCTACTCCCAACGACCTCTATCTTCACATGCTGCGGGTTCACGATGAAATGCTGCTGGTTGCAGAAGCGCTCGGAGTTTCGCTGGACCTTGATCTTCCAGCTTTGGGAAGCGGGAAAGAGTCCGTGGCAGTGGCGCAACAAGTCGTGAGGGCGGCAAACAAGGTAATCAATCTGCAATCAAAATTGGGCATGGATGCATCCAGAGCACCGAGTTTTTCACTTGAAGGGGTAACACCGGCGGATGTACTCGATGCAACGAACTTCCTGCTTGGGGAAATCGCGAGAATCAAGGTTCATCTCGATGTTCAGTTGTCAGCCAGCGGGTCACGCCAAGCCAAAGACAAGTCAGCAGCGGATGTGTTTGCGCGGGTTCTTCTGATCATCAGGAATCTGGATATCATGAGCAAGGCTGCAGAAGACGCGAGCTAGCGCGATGAATTCCGCTTGGGGAATTCTGCGTAGGCCTGGTCTCAGAGTTCAGTCAAAATCTTGCTGATCTAGAATTGGAGTAGTTATGTCATGAGCGCTAAGTCCGTTTGGCAGACGCAGTCTCGCAAAACTCGAGTCACCCACTCTCTGCAAGGAGCAAGCCATGGTGCGATGTTTGATGCACGGGATCAAGCTGTGACAAACACGGAATTCCTGCCCTCCCTTTTTCGGATCGTCGTAGGTATGCTGGTCGTTATGCTTGCAGCCGCCGGGTGCCAAGAACGACTTGCTCAGAGAGACGCCTACTTTGTGCCCCTGCGTGGCTCGAGTGCTTCCCCCGATTCGGAAGCGGAGTACTTGGTGAGCTATCACCGCGCCCTGCAGGCCGCTCGACTTCGATGCACCGAGAGAACCCAGGATGTCGCATCCCCGAGCGACATCACTTTGAACACCGCTAGGCCGGCATTGACCCAGGGTCAGGAAGCGCAATCGCAATTGTGCACCTCGTCGACAGTAACGCACGCTGCGCATGGCGGCCCATTGAACAGCTACCGGCGATGGGTCGAAGACCGGGTTCGCCCCCTGCCGAAACCGTCCGAGACCGCCTCCTCGATCGGTGGCGGCTCATGATCCCGGCAAGTGGGATTGGGCCCCTTAGCCGTCCATGAGCGCCACCATGGCTCTGACACCCGACAGCCTTTACGCCCGTGCGTTCGCCGCCGACGCCAGGACCCTACGCGCCCTTCGCGCGGGGCTTGCGGGCCGCAAGGTCAGGATACAGCGAGGGCGCTTCAAAGCGGCGCTGCGAACCCTGGCAAGCGAACCAGCTTCCAGAGTCCTGTTCGTCGACCTCGATGGCGTCGCTGAGCCGGGCCGGGCGGCTAGGGAGCTGACTGCGGTGTGCGCCTTTGAGACCGACGTGATCGCCATCGGCTCGACCGACACGGCGCAGTGCACGCGGAATCTTTTTCAGCACGGCATATCCGACTATCTGCTCAAACCCATATCAGCCTCTCTAGTCCGAGAGGCATGCGCAGCGCTAACCGACGACCAGACCGAGCGGTCCTACGCGGGACGGGTGATCGCGTTCGCGGGCAGCGCCGGAAGCGGCACCTCCACCCTCCTCGCCGCGGTAGCCCGCGCCATTGCGGCCGACGGACGCACGATATCGGTCGTCGATCTGGATCCGGTCGCAGGACGCCTCCCGGGGTTGTTCGGCGTCGAGCCCGCCGACGGTCTTCCCGCGTTTCTTGCCGCCCTCGGCGCCGGTGAGTCTATCAATCCCGAGAGAAGCGCTGCCACCGATCAGATCGACGGCATATGCACTCCGGCCGGTACGCATGTAACGCTGATCGCCTACACCCCCCAGGCCGCGCTTTCGCTTTCGGCATCGCCATCGTCGACTACCGTGCTCAGCCTACTCGAGCAACTCGCCAACCGAACGCATCTGGTGCTGGTGACGGGTTTTCCGGATCCTGTGATGCAACTGGAAGTCATGCAACACACTGACGCCCGTGTGCTGCTCTATGAGCCCACTCTCTCCAGTCTGAGCGCGGCGGTGCGCTGTCTAGCGCTACTGGGCACAAACCGCCCCGCGACGCTGGTGCAGTGTCTGCCTAGAACGCCCCGAAGCGCACTGACGTCGGCCCATATCCGCTATGCGCTCGGCGATCGGAAGCCCGACGTCGCAGTTCCCTTTGATTCCGCCATTCATGCGTCCGCCACTGAGGGAAAATCGAGATCGCCGAGCCGAGCTTACCGCAACGCCGTGCGGCAAGTGCTCGATCGTGTCCTCGACACTGCGGCCCTTCCTCAGGACTGATGGCACCGGGCTGGCCTCCGGCCGGCCCCCAACCAGCAACGGAGAAACCCTACGGCAACACCCGGGAGAGACTGACAACCGGCACCGCCCCGGCGGTCAAATCGCCAGGATTCGCGGTCAAATAAAATAGGAAATCTTAAGGATTGAGCGGGCTCGCGAGAGCCTGGTCAATCTGGTTTGAACGAAGGTGCGGGCCACGAGTACGGGCATCGGGGTATGTGTAATGTGCGCTGATGTCTTGCTCAGGCCGGAGCGATCAGCTGCAGAAGATAGCGGGCTTTTGGCGACTCGGCCGATCCGCCGGCAAGTCCGTAGGAATCCGCACAAGGGGTTTTTCGAAAGCCCGCTCGTTCCATCCAAATTCGCCGTTCAAGTCGAGTCAATCAGAAGGGCAGGCTGTCTCCACTGAACTCGCTAAGCGAACTCACAAAACTCCTGTACATGTAGGTTGAAATCTATCACGTATATTCTACAGCTACTTGATGCTACCCTCGCCCAAGTGGCTTTCCCGTACGGAGACGCCCGTTGTGGGAAAGGACGACGAGATGAAACGTCTCATCGTGGATCGCTGGTGGTCACCTCATTCTCTAGAACAAGCCGCAAGTTCATCTAGCAGCCAAGCACGGAATGAGACAACTCTTGGCATGTTCAGTTGGGCCCTCGCCGCCAGCAACCAGTAACCACAATCATTGCTCATGCTCTGGGCAATGGGGCGAACCAGACGTCCGGCCGCGAGATCGTCATGGGCCACGGTAGTGTTAGTGAGTAGCAGGCCCCGACCCGCGCGAGTGGCCTCCATAATCAGCGCCGTAGAATAGCGAGAACTCCGGCTGCCATCGATGCCGTTGAGACCAGTGGCCTTGGCGAAACCAACCCAGCTTGGCCAGTTGGCAGAACGAGGGATGCCCCTGCGGTGCAACAACGTGATCCCCGACAGACCACTGTTCTCCGCAACCCGCCGGCCCATAGCAACGTCACACACGGGAAAGATCTCCTCGACGGTCAGTCTCTCAGAAATATGATCCTCGCGATCGCCGGGCCGACGTCCGTATTCGATAATCAAGTCGGCACCAGGTGGAATTACATGAGAACAAGTCCACTTATCTTCAATGGAGATGCTGGTCTCCGGACACAGTTGTTCGAAACGGTCTAGACGCGGGATCAACCAATAGGCTGCGAACATCGGAGGAGCGAAAATGTTGATCTGATTTCTCAACCGCTGGAGGGTTGCAATCTCCACGCAAGTCGTGATGTCGGTAAAGGCCGCCTCCAGGCCTTGTTGGAGTCGGCAACCCGTCTCTGTTGGACGTATGCCGCGGCGATCACGCAAGAGAAGTTCCGTGCCGAGGTGCTTTTCGAGAATTCTGACATGGCGGCTTATCGCGCTAACTGTGATGCATAGTTCTGCGGCCGCGGCTGACATGGAGCCCCTACGCACAACGACTTCAAAGGCGCGGAGGGCGTTGAGAGATGGGGTGTAATTCACTTCTAATGGCCTGTTTCTATTGCAAGGAAAGTCTCTGTTTCTAACTTGCCAGAATGATTCTAGATACTAGAGAGTTCACTCGCTAAGTCGTCCGCTTTCGAGCAGCCGTACCACGCAGTCCAGCGGGCGTAACCGCTCAGCATAACCGGCGCACGTCCCGCTCGGTGTCAGTGCCACCACCGATCCTAAGCGCAGACGCTCAGCCGGAAGTTACTTTTCCTGCTCTCTCGGGAAATCCTGTCATCAACATCAGGTGTGTGCGTCTCCGGCTAGCGAGATACCCGACAAGCTATTGCAGCCGACCGTCACCGGCGACGATTGCCGACGGTGCCACGGTCAACGCCGGCAAGCACCGGATATTTGTTGCCGGCAACAGGGGTTGTGTTCCCACGCGTGGTGTAGGAGCTGAAGCTTCCGGTGGTAGCTGTGGGTAAGTGGCCTGCCGCAGCGACCGTGTGGAGTCTGGCGAGGCTGGCATCATTGTGTGAGCTGCCCGAGACGGACTGGCAGTGCGTGAATTGCGATTCCCGCTTGCCATTGCCGATTGTTATAACCAGCACGCTATCCTCCCATTTCATTTGTTTATTGATTTGAGCAATCAATAGGAGATTTAAGTTCGTAAGGCAAGCGATTATTTCTCATAAATCGAGTAGAAAGCCCTCAATGGATAATCAAACGGATCGATAGCATGAGAAAATGGAAACTGAGACTGAGAGAGATCGCGATCAATTGGAATCGGATTGGGCGGTCAAGTGCGGGGGAAGCTGCAGCCTACATGGTAAGCACGCAGACACACATAGCGACGCCTGCTATAGCGGCGCTGCACGGCCACGCTGCACCGCGCGTCATCATCCTGCTCGAACGCATATCTCTCGCGAGTCAGCGGGACAAGACTTCCTACTTTCAGTTCAAGTTCAATCAATGGGTGACCCCGACTTCAACGTCGTCGGACTCGATAGGACAATGGAGTTGCTGTATTTGCAAATGCGACAGAGGAATAGCTTTAGCCAGGTGTCTTGGAAACGCTCTCCAACATTGAGTACTGAATTGCGGAAAGCGCCCGATGTGCAAATGAGTAGCTCCGTTCATTGCCTCCCTGATGGGAAAATCCTGCCTGAGAAGAGTCCCTTCTTGGCTCACTCGGGCTATCCCTTCATTGCCGTCGACTCATGCGCAGAGCACGGCGTAGATTGGAGCGTGCTTGTCATCGTGCATGACGTTGACCTCCTCGATGAGCCAGTAGCGCGTGAGTGCGATCAGCCCGTCACCGGCTTCAGGACGCGGGCGGCCCATCATGAGGAACACTGCGGAGCCATCCCGCTCCGGGAACTGCTCGGCAGCGTGATGATCGGCCTGGACTAACTGTCGCTCTACACGATCTGTTCCGTCCACGACCTCGCTGGGAGGCTTGGGATCATGCTTGCGCCGCCTCAGGTGCCAGCCCGTGTATCCGAACTCCCTAAGGTGACGGGCGGCCGTGAGTGCAGCCGGGTTGCGCTCCATGCTGTCTCTGGTCATGAATTACGGTTCCTCGATGCTTAGTGGATCATGGGACGCAGCACCATCCTTGCAGATCGGCGTCGCTGCGGCATTGCACTTGGCTCTGCGTGCGGTCTGACCGCCTGACCTTGGTCAGAGAAGACCTTATTCGACTGGACGACTTCCTTAAGGTGTTCAATTGCGGCAGGACCGAGCCGTTCTCCCCACTGCTTATTCTGGCGTACTTGACGGAGATTCTGGCGACATTTGACGGCGAATCCGACGTGATTTGACGGCGGTGGATCGCGCTGCCGCGCTGTTTCTCCCGGAACGGGTGCCGGGGTTTCTATCTCCTTTGCGACGTTGGGGACTGCCCGCAACACGAGATAGATAACTCCGCCCACGACGATGAAGGCCAGAACCCGCAACAAATCTGACTGATCGAAGTCCATGGCTTCGGCCCTCGGATCGTTCCCGCACCCGCTTGTCGCTGTTGTGAGGACAAGAGCGGAGAATGGCGACAGAATTCTATTCAGGGGCGTGCATATACGTCGCATCGTTTGCCAACTGTATATACGCCCCTCGGCTTGCGACACACTTTGTCGTTTACCGCACTGCGAGTTCGGCCGGCGGGGGCTCTCGCACTCCCCGCCGGCCTCGCGACCCGCTGAAAGGTGGCAAAAGACGGGCCGCAATTCAGTGAGCGGTCTTCTGCCCTGCCGCAACCGTCTCCGACTTGCCGGCGCCCTGGTTTTTCTCCGCCACGAAATCGGTGCCCTCGGCTTCGCGAACAAGCAAACCTATGCGCAATCCTTCCGTGGGCGCCGCTTGCGTCAGCGTCACCGTGAAGGTCGCCGCCGTTCCCTCCGTCACCGGCGAGGTTCCCGCCTTGACCTTCGCGCGAGGCCTCTGCGACGCGGGCGGGTGGTCGTTGTCGCGCACAAGTACCAAATTTTCGTGCGCAAAGGTCGTCTTGTTGTAACCCGTGCCAGGCTCGATCTTTAGGGCGATACTGCCGCCCGGCTCGTCCTGATTATCGTCGACGGTGGGGACGCTGTACGTGGTGGACGTCTGACCCGCGGCGATGGTCACCGTCTTCGCGCCCTCGGTCGCCGACGCCAGGAAATCGCCGCCGGTCGTCGCGTCGGACACGGTCAGGTTGACCGTTGCCCCGCCTGCGGGCGCCAGAGTACCGGCGGGAGACAGCGCCACGGTGTACACCACTGTGGTCCCCTCCGTGGCAGGGTACGGGGACCCCTTAGGAACGACGACGTCAGGCAGAGTCTGCGCCTCGGCCAGGGGAGCGGCGAGCACGCCGAGGGCGAGCAGCACGAACGCTCCGGCAAGGACGCGCGCGGAGCCGGACCGGCGTCCAGGGACGGCACGGGAGGAAGAGCGGGAAGCGGCCTCGCCGCGCGGTGGGCGGCGCGAACCGGAAGGGCTTGGCTCAGAGGCGCGGTCCCGGCGTGGGAAACGGGAGCGGCCGGAGAATGAGGGCGCCGCCGCGGCCCGACGGAGCGCCCTCATGGCTGAACACGCAAGTATGGCGCATTGGCGCTTCATTGCACTCACGAATCACGAAGTCCTGCAGGGGCAACCGCTCACTGTCCGCACCGGCCGCCCGCGCCTCGCCCAGTAGTCCAGGCCAACTCGTTCGCATCGCCCAACCCCCCGTGAACTTGTTCTCTTCCTTAATCTAAGCCGCGCATCATACTCGCATAGTAACGCATGACAAGACCGTCGCGGAAGACGTTGCGCAAAGGATGAGTCAGGGAGATATTAAAGCCGACAAGTGTAGAATAACATCTCTTGTGTATCGCTAAATTACGTCTTAAAGTATCCTGATAGTAACTTATGACCCACATCCGCAGTCGATGCCGCCGGACGCCCCGGCGACTTCGTCACCTCCGGATTGACGGAGGACGAGCACCGGGCGCTGGAGGGCTGGTCCGACGGGCCGGGCCTGTTCGCTCATCTCGCCGGCCTCGCCGCACCGCTCCGGCTGGTGATTCTCGCGGACTTCGTGAACGCGCTGATCCCTACGCCCTGCCCGATCGACTGCGGCGCGTTCCAAGGCACGCCGATGCGCCACCGGGGCGTCCACGTGGGCAGCTTCTTCCTTGGCACCAAGGCGGGCGGGTTCACCGAGGCGGACGAAGAGGTGCTGGTGCTGCTCGCGCCCTGGCAGTCTGTCGGACTTTGGGGTGGGCTTGCGATTATGAGTGATCTGGCCGTTGTCTGCCGGCGGTACGATCGAGGTTGGATGAGACGACGGAGATGGGGTTGGGGCGATCGCCGGAACGTCGATTTCGGGTACTGCTGGGCTGTGTCGACTTGGTTGCGTCGAGGAGTCGGGCCAGGAACGCCGTCACGACGCCATGGACAGCGTCAGCTTGTGCAGGCGCTTGCAGTTGTGGGCCAGCGCCACCAGGTCCCACTCGCCGGCCACCTTGTCGAGGCCGCGCAGCGAGAAGCGGGTGAAGCCGAGGACCGCCTTGATGACGCCGAACACCGGCTCGACGGTTTGCCGACGCAGCCTGTATAGCGCCCGGCCCTCCTCGCTGTCGAGCTTGATCGCCATCTCCCGCAGCCAGGCGGCCTTGGCTTCCTTCACCGCCGTCCCGGCCCCGGCCGGGCGGAAGTCGTGGCGCCGCCGCCGGTCTTCCGAAGCCGTCGCCACCAGAGCCTCGATGCCGCGCGCTTCAAGCGCCGCCACCTCCGCTCCGTTGGCATAGCCGTTGTCCGCCAGCACCGTCTCGGGCCGGCCCACCTCGGCCGCGATCGCCGCGATGTCCGCCACCAACTCGTTGCGGTCGCTGGCGCAGGTGCTGAGCAGCAGCAGCCGTATGATCGCTACGGCCTGCGGATTATCGGCCTCATGGCGCGTCAGCACTTCGCCCAGCCGGCGCATGTCGGCGGTAGACAGGAAGCGCTCGCGGCTCTGGCGGCGGTAGCGCTTGATGCCGGCGCACGGGTTGGTGCCCTCGGGCCGGTAGCCGTAGACCTCGGCCTGGCTCAAGATGACCGAGAGGACCGGAGCCGAGCGGTCGGCCGCCACCGGGGTCTCGTGCAGGGAGGCGAACCATTGCCTGACGTCGCTCGCGGCGATGTCTGCGATGGGACGCCCCTCGAACCAGGGCAGGATCTGGTTCTTGTAGTAGCCCCGGTTGACCTTGAGCGTGGACGGCTTCCAGTTCCGGGCGTAGCGGCGGAAGACTTCTTCGGCGACCGTCTCGAAGGCGGCGTCCGCGGGTGCTGCGGTCTCGTCGCCGCTTCCGTTGCGGATCGCGGCCAGCAGGGTCCTGGCCCGGCTGCGTGCTTCGTCCAGGCCGATGTCCCCGGCCTGGCCGACGATCTTCCAGAACCGGCGCCCGTTGTGCTGGCTGTGGATGAAGTAGCGCCTGGCGCCCGAGGGCAGGACCCTTACGCCGAAACCCTTGACCCAAGTTGGCACTTTTCCGCTGCCTGTGTTCCCTATTGGTTTGATTCAACGCGATATTTTTCTCGGTCGATTCCAACATGGCCCCACATTTTGTGAGATTCTGTCAGCTCATCAGACGGGTCCTCGTGCGGTGGATGGCGGGGTCCACGCCCGCCGCCGAGGAGATTGCGGCAACCTCGGCGGCCGGGCGCGTGTCCTGGCGGTTGACGATCAAGGTGCCGTCGGTCTGGCGCAGGCGCGTGGTGATCCGCACCCAGGTCCGCATGCTCTCGCGGATCGACGCCCAGCACTTGTGGATGCCGCGCGCGGCCAGCCGGGTACGGATCAGATGCACGGCGTGGTAGGCCAGCACGGCGATCAGCAGGTGGGCCGCGATGCGCCGGTCGAGCTGGTGCCAGATCGGGCGAAGGCCGAGCTCGGATTTCAGGCTCCGGAATGTCGCCTCGATATCCGTGATCCGCCAGTACGTCCGCAGGACCGTCTCGATGTCCCAGTCGACGTGGCTGGTGCGCAGCACATAGGCACCGGCGCCCTCATCGGCCTCGTCGTATCGCGGCCTGCGCTTGAAGCGCACGGCGGTGGCATTGGGGCCGGTTTTCGCCCTCTCGACCGTGATCTCGTAGTGCCTGGCGACGGCGGAGAAGCGCTGCTTGAGGCGGCCTATGCTCTCCAGCACCTTGTCGTAGCGCTTGAGGCGGCCCTTGACCGGGAGGCCGCCGTGGAGCCTTTCCAGCGCCGCCTCGAAGCGGTTCCGCCTCAGGCCGATGATCGCGTTCTCGGCCTTCTTCTTGCCCTCGCTGACGACGTAGAGCCGCGCCTCGCCGTCCTCGCTGGCAAGCCGCCAGGCCCGCACCTCGTGGCGCGCGCTGGTGATCAGCAGGGCCTCGGGTCCGCCCTCGGGCGGCGCAGGCCTGGCACCGCGGCTGACCGCGATCCAGTCGTAGCCCTGCTCGCCCAGCCAGACGATGTTCTCCTCGGTGGCGATGCCCGCGTCCATGACCACCGTGGGCTTCGGCGCCGTGCCGCCGCACACCGCCTCGAGCCGCGCCAGCGCCTCGTGCAGCGTGCCCGGCTCGCTCACGTTGCCCGGCAGGATCTCGCAACTGCGCGGGAAGCCCGCGCCGTCGAGCGCCAGCGCCAGCGTGATGAGGGGACAGTCGTCGCGCTTCTGCTTGGAGCGCCCGAACCTGGGAAGCTCGCCGCCCGTGTGGCCGTGGTAGTGGACGTTGGTGAGATCGTAGAAGGCGATCGTCTCGGGCAGGTCGAGCAGTGCGCGCTCACGGTTGAACAGCTCCCGCTGGATGGCGGCGCGGTGGCGCCAGAGCAGGTCGCCGATGCGGTAGAGCGTCTTGCGCCGCAGCGCCTTGCGGTCGCCCTCCAGGCCCAGGAGCTCGGCGGCCGCGCTGTCGTGGCGGAGCCAGCGGCTGGTATCACGCTCGCTGGCGGGATGGACCATCCTGGCGACGATCAGCGCGCTGGCGATGCGCCCGTCGCGGCCCTTGATGTCGAGGCCGTGGAGGATTTCGGCGAAGCCGAGGGCGTCGAGGGCCTTGAGGCACAGGCGCTCGCAGCCGACCGTGCGCGGGTTCTCGTGCTCCAGGGTATCGAGGTCGACGGTGGCGATGTCGGGCTTGCGCGCCTCTTCCTGCATCGCCTCGACGCGGAACCCCCTGGCCCTGAGCTTGGCGACGATGTCCTCGGCTGCGGCCCGCACATCCGCCTCGCCCTCGAACAGCGGCGGCTTGCCGTGAAGCAGCGCCTCGGCGAGTTCGGTGACGGCCTTCCACTTCTCGCGCGGCACCGGATAGTCGGTGCCGAGATTGAGCAGCGTCCTGTGGCGCACCTTGTCGCCGACGCGCTGGGCGAGCACGAGGCGATGGCTTCGGACCGGCTGGCCGGCCTTGTCGGTGTGTGTCCTGGTTGCCTTGATGTACATGGCGGCGCCGTTTCTGCGATGCCTGTTTCGCATACACGGCGTTCGCGGCATCTGGCAAGAGGGATATCGACTCAACTCCAAAGTCCTGGCCCCACAATTGGCTTCCAGGACCACGAATGGCAAATGTGGGTCTCAGGTGTCCTCCAACCCCAACATCTAGTGGTTCAGCGCCGCAAAACTAGCTCGAACAGGCTCGGCTGGTCGGAAAAAGTGCCAACTTGGGATGACCGTGCTGCGCTTGCTCGACTCAACGCCGGCTCCCGAAAGCAGCCTCTCCAGCCGCGTCACTTCGGCCTGCAAGGCGAGGGCGTTCTTCGACGCGCGGCGGACTTCCTCGATCTCGTCCTCTGCCGCCTTCAGCTTGGTCCGGCTGGCGTCGAGCTGCGACTTCAGAGACCCCGCCCGGGAGCGAGAGGCCATCTCCGACCGGCGCAACTCCTCGCAACGCGCTTCGGCCGCATCGGCCCGAGCGCGCTCCTGCTCATATGGTGATCGATGGTCGCGAGGCGCACGCGCCGGCGGCGTCTGCGACGGCGACCAAATCCCGGCCTCGTCCTCGGCCAGCGTCAGGGCCGTGCCTAAATCCTCGTCGCGCATCGACATGCGCCCGACGCTAGCGCATGCTCGGAACAGTTACCAGCGCATCGCGCCGCCGTAGGCTACTCTGGGAAGGTCAAAACCGCTGCCGGCGCTGCAATCCCTAGGCGGCGGAACGGTTACTCCTACCCGGCCACGACCCTTCTCACACCCGGCCGCACAGAGTCCGACGCATGTGTTGACTCGGTGTTTGCAATGTAGTGTAAAATGCTACATGTGGAGAGGCTATAATCTGTAATGTAATGACTTTACTGACTAATGCCATATCATAAACCAAGCTCAAGAATAGCACCGATAGGCGCGTAGCCAAGCGAGCGGAGCGAGCGCCCGGCGCTTGAGGGAGATGATAACGAGCCCCCGCTTTGAGCGCCCGCAGCTCTGCCGGTATGGTACGGCCCCGCGAGCCGACCAACGGGAGCGTCGAGGAATGAGCGAGGCGGCAACGGGCCCTGTGCGCTTCACGGGCACGAGCGATCAGGTCATCGACTGGCTGCGCGCCAACGGCGTCCAGCGCGTCCGCGTCGAGTATTGCGACTATGGCGGCGTTTCCCGCGGCAAGGCGATGGACATCGCCCACTTCGAGCGCACGATGCACCACGGCATCGCCTTCTGTGCCACGGTCATGGCCTTCGACATCGGCGCCAACGTGGTCCTCGGCACCGACTACGGCGAGAACATCGGCTACGCCGATTTCATCGCCGTGCCCGACCTCTCCAGCATGCGCATTCTGCGTCATGAGCCTGACACGGCGCTGGTGATGGGCAAGATGGTGTGGCCTGACGGGCGGCTGGTGGAAGGCGAGCCCCGCAACGTGCTGCACCGCGTCGCCGATCGCATGGAGGCAATGGGCTACGGCGCCCGCTGCGCGCCCGAGTTCGAGTTCTTCCTCCTCGATGAAGAGCACGAGAGGCTCGATTCCGGGCTGCAGTGCTACTCGATGCAGAAGCGCACCCAGTTCCTCGCCGAGGAATACTCGCTGCTCGACGCGGTCGCCGCCCACGGCGAGCTCGAATGCAGCCACTATGAGTGGGGGCCCGGCCAGTACGAGGTCAGCATTCGCCACCGCCCGGTGCGCGAAATGGGCGACGACGGGCACCTTTTCCGCGCCACCATGAAGGAGGCGGCGATGCAGATGGGCCGCCGCGTCACCTTCATGGCCAAGCCGTTCGACAAGATGACCGGCAACTCCTGCCACATCCACATGTCGCTGGTGGATGGCGACGGCAACAACGCCTTCGCGGCGCCGGACGAGCCGCAGCACATCAACGACACCTGCCGGCACTTCATGGGCGGTGTGCTTGCCCGCTTGACCGAGCTCACCGCCGTCTTCTTCCCCAACTCCAATTCTTACCGCAGGCTGGTACCCGGCGCCTTCGCCCCGATCTCGCTCGCCTGGGGCGTGGACAACCGCACCGCCGCGATCCGCCTGATCAACGAGGCTCCCGCCGCAACACGACCGGAGCTCCGGGTCTGCGGCGGCGACGTCAACGTCTACCTCGCCTTGGCCGCCTATCTCGCAGCAGGCCTCGACGGTGTCGCCAACAAGACCGATCCGGGCCCGCCGGCGGAGGGCGATCTCGACGAGCAGGACGTGACCCGGCTGCCCGACGACTGGGGCGAAGCGCTTGCGAGGTTCGAGGCATCCGATTGGGCCAAGGACTGGTTTGGCGAGGAATTCTGCCGCAACTACGCCCTGATCAAGCGCTACGAGTACGACGAATTCCGCCGCCAGGTGCCGGAAACCGAGCGCGCGCGCTACGTGGAGTGGCTTTAGAGTGGCTCGCCGCGGGCGAGGCGGGGCAGGTCGCCGGCGAGCCCCATGGCGTGGCGCATGAAGAAGCGCTTGACCGGCGGCATTTCGTTGACCGCCGCGAGGCCGACATCGCGGACCAGACGCAGGCCCTGATTGTCGTTCGAGAAGAGGCGGTTGAGCCCGTCGGTCACGCCGATCAGGACCACTGAGTCGAAGCGCCGCCGGCGCTGATAATGCGCGAGCACGTCGTCGCCCCCGATATCGAGGCCGAGGCGCGCACGATCCACCACAAGCTCCGCCAGCACCGCGGCGTCGCGGATGCCGAGGTTGAAGCCCTGGCCCGCCAGCGGATGGATCGCATGCGCCGCGTCGCCCGCGAGCGCGAGGCGGGGCGCGACATAGCGCTTCGCATGGGTGAGCCGCAGCGGATAGCTCCAGCGCGGGCCGATCGGCTCCAGCGCGCCGAGGAAATCGCCGAAGCGCGCGCCAAGCTCCCTGGCGAAGACCTCGGGTGACGCGTCCATCAGAGCAGGCGCCAGCGCCGCCCGCTCGGTCCAGACCAGGGAGGAGCGGTCGCCGGTCATGGGCAGGATCGCGAAGGGCCCGGCCGGCAGGAAGCGCTCGTGTGCGATACCCCGGTGCGGGCGCTCGTGCAGCACCGTGCAGACGATCCCGGTCTGCTCGTAGGACCAGCGCACGGTCTCGATCCCGGCGGCTGCGCGCAGGACCGAGTTAGCGCCGTCGGCGGCGACCGCGAGGCGGGCGCGCACGCAGCGGCCGTCCGCAAGCCGGGCGTCGATGCCGCCGGCGGCGGGCTCAAGTGCCTCCACCGAGGCCGGCGCGAGGTGACGGAGCGCGGCGAGCCGCCCCGCCCGCTCCAGCAACGCAGCGCGGATGTTTCGGTTCTCGACGATGTAGCCGAGCGGGTCGTCACCCACGGCCTTGTGGTCGTAGTGCAGGAAGAGGGGCACATCGCCGTCGGAGACGCGGATCTCCAGGATCGGCTGGGCATTGGCCGCGAGCGCGGGCCAGAGCCCGATGCCGTCCAGCACCCGCCTGGAGCCGAGCGCGATGGACGAGACCCTACCGTCGAACGTAGCATCCTTCATCGCAGCCGGCGGCGTGCCGTCGACCACCGCCGTCTCGATGCCGGCGCCGGCGAGCGCGACACCGAGGGTAAGCCCGACCAGACCGCCGCCGGCGATGACGACATCGACCTCGATCCGTTCCCCAGCTTCGGCCGCCACCATGTCGTGTCCCGCTCCCGAACTCGTCCACCGACCGCCCCATCCTACCCCGGATCGCCGCGCAGCGGAGCAGACGTGGGGCGCGCAGCCCGCCTTGTTTGACAGAGGCAGGCCGCGCCGCGCTATTCTGTGCTCACGGTCGCCTTCAACCACGTCAAACCAGTGCAACCGGGGCGGCCGCCGGGAGACACAAGGGAGAGGAAGTCATGCAGGCGGGGAGAATCCTGAGACACGCGGCGATCGCCGCAGTGCTTGCGCTCGGCATCGCGGTCGGCGGCCAGAGCGCGAGTGCGGAGGGCTACAAGGTCATCTACATCGCGCCACAGCTCAACAACGCCGCCGACATCGTCATCGCCAGGAACTGGCAGGACGTCTCCGAGAGCCTCGGCATGGATGCGGTCATCAAGAACGCGGAGATCTCCGCCAAGCGGGAGGCCGACGAATGGGCGACCGCGATCGCGCTTGGCTATGACGCCATCGTCGGCGGCCCGGTGGACAGCCTGGCCGCCACGATTTCGGTCAAGAAGGCCAACGAGGCCGGCATTCCGGTCTTCATGCTGGGCCGCACCTCGGCGGGCGGCAAGGTCGAGCTGATCGCGCGGGCCGACAACATCTCGCTCGGCACGATCGCTGCCGAGGAGCTGGTCAGGCGCATCGAGGAGCAGCGTGGCGAGATCGCAGGCAAGGTGCTCGAGCTGCACGGCCCCATGGACCAGGTCAACGCGCGCCAGCGGTCGGAGGCGATCCAGGCGGTGCTGGCGAAGCACCCGAAGATCGAGCTGATCCGCAAGCTGCAGCACTGGACGCCGGAGGAGTTCTTCGACATCACCAAGTCGGTCGCCAGCGCCAACGAGCTGGTCGGCATCACCATGGGCAGCGACGTGATTCCGGGCGTCGATGCCGCGCTGGATTCGCTCGGTCAGCTCAAGAAGATCGGCGAGCCCGGCCACATCGTGGTGACCGGGATCGATGCCGACCCGCGCATCCTCGACCTGATCGGCAACGACCTGTGGGATGCCTCCGCCCTGCAGGACATGGTGGGCTACGGCACGATCCTCGCCCACTACATCAAGCACTACCTCGACGGCAGCTTCAGGATCACCGCTGCCGGGCCCATCGACAATCCGGGCGCGCCGTATCACGGAATCGAGGCGCGCTGGTCCGAGGCCACCGAGGGTTGGCAAATCGAGACGCCGAGCCGCCCGGTGGACAAATCGAACTACACCGACCCCACCCTCTGGGGTAACGCGATCAAGAAGTACCAGTAGACCCGCGAGACGAACATGCAGGAATCGGGTGCGCCGCCCGATTCCTGCAGTCGGCGATGAGCCGCGGCGGCTTGACGGCGAGACGCCGCGGCCTCTTGTGACCCTTATCGGCTTCACACGGCGAGGCGACCGGGATTGACCAGGTTCCTCCTCAGGAACGCGGTCTGGATCGTGCTCCTGTTCACGACAATCGCGTTCGTCGCGGTCGAGCCGCGCCTGCTTTCGGTGCGGATCTTCATCAACGTGCTGGAGCACTCGTCGATCCTCGGCATTCTGGTGATCGGCATGATCTTCTGCCTGCTCGCCGGCCGCTTCGATCTGTCCTCGGAATCGACGCTGGGTTTTACCGCGCTCGTCGGCGCATGGATGGTGTCCACCAACCCGTTCTTCGGCTCGGGCTGGCAGCTACCGCCGGCCCTGGTCATCGTCCTCATGCTGGGGATGGGGGCGGGGGTCGGGTGCCTCAACAGCTTCTTCATCATCAAGCTCCGCGTGAACGCCTTCATCGTGACGCTCGCCATGCTGCTGGCGCTCCGGGGCTTCACCTACGTCTTCACCAACGCCAACACGATGTACGACCTGCCGCCCTCGTTCGCCGCGCTTGGCGGCTACAGCATCGGCGGTCTCCTGCCGGTGTCGGTGATCTTGTTCCTCAGCCTGTTCGTGGTCAGCCAGTTCGTTCTCAGCTACACAAGCTTCGGCCGCGACCTCTACGCGATCGGCGGCAACCGCGAAGCGGCATTCGCTGCCGGCATCCGGGTCGACCGGCGCACGCTCACCGCCTTCATCCTTTCCGGTATGCTGGGCGCGCTGGCGGCCTGGGTGCTGGCCGGCCGGCTGCAGGCGGTGACCATCAACCTCGGGCAGGGCATGGTGTTCGAGGTCTTCGCCGCCGCGGTGATCGGCGGGGTGAGCCTCGCCGGCGGCAAGGGCACCATGATGGGGCCGCTCGGCGGGGTGCTGCTCTTGGGCGTGATCACGACGGGGCTCAGCGTCATGCCGATCTCCAGCTTCTGGGTCGATGCCGTGCGCGGGGTGCTGATCCTCGCCGCCGTCGTGCTATGGCGCGTCACCGAGATTTTCGAGGAACGATGGCGGACCGGCACACCATGACGCCTGCCGTCGGCGCCGACGGAGCCCTCCTGAAGGTGCGCGGGCTCTCCAAGCGCTTCGACCATGTCGTGGCGCTGGATGGCGTGAGCTTCGAGGCGCACGGCAACGAAGTGCTGGGCCTCGTCGGCGACAACGGAGCGGGCAAGTCGACGCTGATCAAGCTGGTCTCGGGAGTCCACCGCCCCAACGCAGGCGAGATCGTCTTCGCCGACCAGGAGGTGGCCTTTGCGACGCCGCGGGATTCGCGCGAGCGCGGCATCGAGGTCATCTACCAGGACATGGCGCTGGTGGACGAGCTGGAGGTTTGGGAGAACGTCTTCCTCGGCCGGCTGCTGCGTACACGGGTCAAGACCATCGACCGGCGGCGCATGATCGCCGAGGCGGCGGAGTTGCTGGAGAGCCTCGGCCTCGGCTCGCTGTCGCCGACCGCGCAGGTGGGCTATCTCTCGGGCGGGCAGAAGAAGGCGGTCGCCATCAGCCGCGCGCTCTATTGGGACGCGCGGCTCATCTTCATGGACGAGCCGACCGCTGCGCTCGCGGTGGTCGAGATCGGCAAGGTGCTGGAGCTGATCGGCCGCCTGCGCGAGACCGGCGTCGCCGTGGTATTCGTGAGTCATAATCTGCAGGAGATTTTCTCGACGGCTGACCGCATCATGGTGCTGCACCGGGGGCAGCTCGCGGGCATCCGGCAGACCGGAGAGACCGATCAGGACGAGATCATCAAGCTCATGATGGGCGTTCGCTGATGCCGGCGCCCGTCGCCGAGCGGGAGGGAGCGAAGTGACGATCAGTGCTGAACAGTTGGCGCTATACCAGCGCGACGGGTTCCTCTTGGTCGAGGGATTGTTGTCGGACGACGACCTCCAGCCGGTGATTGACGAGATCGCCGCGGCCGTCGACTCTCTCGCCGGGCGCCTGTTCGAAGCGGGCCGGATCACGAGCGCCTATGCGGACGAGAGCTTCTTCACCCGCATGGCCAAGGTCGCGGCCGAGTACGACGAAGCGCCCGGTCTCATGCAGATCTCGACGCCCATGGGGCCGGCGCTCGCGGCGCTCTGGTCGTCGGACCGCCTGCTCGACATCGTGGCCGCGATCATCGGCCCCGACATCGAGGGCGGGGCGATCTGGAACGTGCGCCCCAAGGTGCCGGAAAACGTGCTGATGACGGTGCCGTGGCACCAGGATTCCGGCTATCTCGCGGCGAACGGGCAGGGCACGGTGCAGCCCGCCTGCTGGATCCCACTGCTCGACGTGGGCGAGGAGAACGGCTGCCTGCAGGTGGTGCGCGGCGGCCACAGGCCTGGCGGCAACGCCCGCCACAAGGTCGAGAAGGTGATCGGCGATCCGCGCTCCTGGTATCTCTACATCGACGAAGACGACCTGCCGCCCGGCGATCTGGTGACCTGCACCATGCGCAAGGGCTCGGTGCTGTTCATCCACGAGAACATGCCGCACCGCGGGCTCTGGAACCGCTCGAACCAGGTGCGCTGGGCAATCGACGTGCGCTGGCAGCGCCCGAGCGATCCCACGGGGCTCGAGGGCGTGCTGATCCGCGGGCCCAGGATGCGAAAGGGCGACGACCCCGCCTTCCGCCCCGACATGATGGCGTGGGCACGGGAGGAGCGGGAGAAATACGACGCCTGGGTCAATCGCGGCGACGGCGACCCGCTCGATCCCGCGATCGACGGCTCCTGGTATTTCTCCCGCTGGGACCCCGCCTTCAGCTCGGATGACGCGGCGCAGACCGGAGAAACCGCCTAGCGTTTCAGGCCGGCCAAGTCCCACCCCACCTGGTTGTACATGTCGGGCGCGTTCCAGAGGCCGCGCAGGTACTTGATCCTGCCGTCCTCGACGAAGCAGATCTGGGAGAACTGGCAGTCGAAGCGCTGGCCGGTGCCCGCCAGGCCGAAGTAGTCCTTCGTGATGGTGCCGCTCATCCAGCCCATATCGCAGACAACATTGCCCTGGACGCAGAACGCCTCGATGTAGAGCGAGAGGTCGGGCACCGCGTCGAGCCAGCCGGCGCCGAACTTGCGGATCGCGTCATGGCCCACCGCAGGCGGCAGGGTGATGTCGTGATAGACCCCGTCCTCGGCCATGACCGCCACCACCTCGTCGATGTTCTGGCTCGACCAGCCCCGGCATTGTCTGACCAGGAGCGCGAGATTGGCCCGCTCGCTCTCGCTCATGTCGCCGAGGTTCTCGACCGGCTCGTCGGCCAGATTGCGCTCGCTCATCAACCACTCGCGTGTGCCCATGCGTTGCTCCCTTCCGTGGCGCTGGTTCGACACTCATCCGCCGCATCATCCCATCAACCCGGAGTTCCCACCACGGCTGCTCCCTGCCCGGCGCGTGAGGGATAGGATTCGCCGCCGCGGGGACGCATAATGGCGTCGTGATGTCGGCAGTGACGGTCGAACGACGCAGACTTCGGGGTGGCGCACGCCGCAGGCTCCTGATCGGGGTGGCGGCAGTACTCGGCGCAGGCCTCGTCGCAGCGCACGCGGACACCTGCTACGCGCTCGCCACCGATGCCTACCAAAGCGTCACCGACTCCTATCTCGTCATGTGGATCGAGCGTGCGGGCGCCGCGCTCGGTTGCTTCTGACGCTCAGCCTCGCCGGGGCCGTCGGGCGCCGGATGGACCATGCCGAAGTTCGCCGCCAATCTCAGCTTCCTCTTCCAGGAGCACGACTTTCTCGACCGCTTCGAGGCGGCGCGGCGTGCGGGCTTCCAGGCGGTCGAATTCCTGTTTCCCTACGATTTGGCGCCGCCGGCGGAGATCGCGGCCCGACTTAACGACAACGGGCTGAGCCAAGCGCTCTTCAATCTCTCGCCGGGGAGCTGGGAGGCCGGGGAGCGGGGCATTACCGCGTTGCCGGGCAGGCAGGACGACTTCCGCCGTTCGGTCGACAACGCGCTCCGCTATGCTGATGCGCTAGGCTGCCGCCAGGTTCATGTGCTGGCCGCTATCGTGCCGGAAGGTGCCGACGCGCGCGCTTACGAGGACACCTATATCGGGAACCTCGCCCATGCGGCGGACGCGTTCGGCCGCGAGGGCATCCGCGCGCTGATCGAGCCGCTGAACACGTTCGACAATCCGGGCTATCTGCTGTCGACCGCTGGCCACGCGCAGCGGGTGATCGAGACGGTGGGGAGCAAGTACCTCCTCCTCCAGTACGACTTCTATCACCGCCAGATCATGGAGGGCAGCTTGGCCGCGGGCTTCGCGCAGCATCGCGCGATCATCTCTCACATTCAGGTCTCCGGCGTGCCCGGCCGCCACGAGCCCGACGTCGGCGAGATCAACTATCCCTACCTATTCGAGATGCTCGATGCGGCGGGATACGACGGCTGGATCGGCTGCGAATACCGGCCCAAGGACGGCACGCTGGAGGGCCTGGACTGGGCCGCACCCTACGGCATCGGTGCCGGTTCGATCGCCTGAGCGGCCGCAGGAGCGAGGGGAAGGCGATGAGCGACGACACCTATCAGGACATCGGCTACGGCGCGATGGAGATCGGCTTCGGCGAGCGGCCGGGTATCCTCGTCGTCGATTTCCAGACCGGCTTCACCCAGCCGGAATTTCCTCTCGGCAACTGCCCGCTGGTGCATCGCGCCGTGGAGAACACCGCGCGGGTGCTGGAGGCCGCGCGCGCGGCGCGGGTGCCGGTCGCCAACTGCTACACCGCCTATCACTCCGAGGGCGACATGCCCTACTGGAAGATCGCGCCCGTGCGCGAGAGCTTTTTCGAGGGCGACCCCTGCGCCGAGATGGAACCCCGCACCTCCGATGCCCACTACGACTACATCCTGCGCAAGTCGGGCCCCTCGATCTTCTTCCAGACCCCGGTGACCGCCTTCCTCACCAAGCACGGCGTGGACACGACCATCGTCATGGGCTGCATGACCAGCGGCTGCATCCGTGCGTCGGTGATCGATTCCTTCTCTTACGGCTACCGCACCATGGTACCGGAGGACTGCGTCGGCGACGCCGACGAGCGGCCGCACCGGGACAATCTGCGCGATGTCGGACGCCGCTACGCCGACATCGTCTCGTCCGAGCGGGTGCTCGACTATCTGGACGAGATCAGGAAACGTAACGTTTAAGCCGAACTTCCAGTGTGGGATAGTCAAAGAACCGTTGTGCGGCAGGGGTTTCGGCGAGTTTCGAAGCGACGATTACTGGACAGGTTTGGCGGTGGTCATCCCCTTTTCGGTGAGCGCGGGCGCAGGATGGGGCCGCAGCCCGAGCAATGCGAACGCCCTTTCCTGCAGTTCGGTCGGCTTGGTCAGGGCGGGCACGGCGAAGTCGGTTCCGGTGGCGATCTCAGTGGCAGCAAGCGTGCCGAGATGGCCGAGGAGATCGCGGAAGTCGCACACCGCAAGTCCATCATCCGTCTTTCGGCGCTTGTCCTTGCGCCGGGCCTTTTCCGAGCGTTCCGGCGGCGCCACCGGGTTCGCGGACAGCGGCGCTCCGTCCTCCTCGGCGAACAGCAGCGGCGCCAGCCTGCGGCGCATGTGCCACTCGACATACCAAGCCAGCATGCAGATCAGAAGATGCGCCCGTACTCGGTCGTCGCGCCAGTGGAAGATCGGGCGGATCCGCAACGACACCGTCTTGAGCGAGCGGAAGGCGCGCTCGACGCGTGACAGGCTCTTGTAGACGCGGACCGCCTCGACGTCCTCGATCTCGTCCTCGTCCACGTTGGTGCGTATGACGTAGAGACCGTCGAGGGCGGCCTCGGCGTCGATCGACGCCCGGTCGCGTTCGCAACTGAAGGTGCCGCTGCCCTCGTCGAATTCGAAGCGGAAGTGCTTGGCCATCTTGCGGCGGCGCAAGGTTCCCAGCCGACGGTTCAACTCGTCGCGGTCGATGTCGCCGGCGGCGTGGCGCGCGGCGAAATCGCGCGCGTCCGTCTCGGTCGCATTGAGCAGCCCGTCGCGGTTGCGCTTGCGCTCGGCCGCCAGAACCGGGTTGTAGCAGACGATCAGCCTCTCGCCGGGATAGTCCGGCGTGGTCACCCGCGCGAGGCCCCAGGTGTCGAACAGGCCGGGCGTGACATGCCCCCGGTCGACGAGCTTGCGGATCGAGGATGCGCGCAGCGCCGTGATCCAGTCGATGCCGTTGGGCGCGAGGTCGCGGTCGATGCGGGTCTGCGCGATCATGCCGCGGTCCCCCACCAACACCACCCGCCGGATGCCGAAGCTGTCGCGGACCTTGCGCACCTGGCTGGCCAGAGTCATCGGGTCGCCGGTGTTGCCGGCGAAGGCCTCGATCGAGACCGGACAGCCATCGCGGGTGCAGAGGAGGCCGTAGACGATCTGCGGGCGGTCGCCCCGGCGATCCCTCGAATAGCCGCGCTTCGCCATGGGGCAGGCGTTGCCCTCCATGTAGCTCGAGGACACGTCGTAGAGGACGAGATCGTCCTCTCCGAGATGGCGCCGGGCGAGCTTGCGCTCGATCGCGCCCTGTCGCGCGCCCAGCCAGTCCATGGCGGCGTAGAGTTCGTCGACGCTGACGCCTTCGACGCCGAGCAGGGCGGCGAGGGTGGTTGTGCCGGCCGCTCCCAGTTCGCGCTCGACGCGCAGCTTGGCGCCGGGCCGGATCAGGCGGGCGACGATCATGGCGATGACGAGGGCCCTGCGGCGATCGGGCCGGTGGAAGATGACGCGGTCGAGGCCGATGTCGCGAAGGGTGCCGAGAACGGCGCTGACGGCGCCGTGCGCCCGGCTGGCGCGCAGTTCGACGTCGGCGCTGTCGGGATTGAGGGCGGGTCCGCGCTTGAGGGCGCGTTTGAGGGCTTCGATGGCGTGTTCCGGGAGGGCGGAGAGGTTGCACAGGGTGCGCTTCTTGGGTTTTCCGTCCTGCCAGTAGGACTGTCTGAGGAGGTGGCAGCGGGAGTTTCCGGACCGGGTGGTTTCGATGTGCATATCGATCTGCCTAGCGAATCGCGGCAATCATATCGGAAAGGCTTGGGAATGCGGAGCAATTATCGTAACGAGAAAACTATCTACTGACTAGTATTCAGGTTTTGGTGGATGCGCCGGGACGGCGTGATCCAGCGCTGGAGCGCCGAATCGCGGCGGTTTCGGCGATCATTTCGGGAATTTCGCGCCAAACCGGGCGCTAAACTGCGCAGAAAGGGCGGAAACAGGCAAAATCCGGCCAGATCGGCAATCAGATGCTAACGGAAGTTCGGTTTAAGAGTAGATGACCTTTGAGCGAGTCCGTCTCTGACGGACCCGCGACAGGCCGCGACCGCGGCCCGCCGCTTATGCGGCGCCTGCGCGGAGGCGCCGGCCGTAGGCCGGCTGCCGAGAGCGACAAAGAGTCTCAGCAGGAAGGCCTCAGCCTGTAGGGGTCGGGTGCGGGCGTGATGTCGGCGCGGCCGGGAGCGAGAGCCTGTCCTCGCAGGGCCGCGGCCCGTAGCGTTTCCTCGTCGACGGCACGCTTCTCGTTGAGCGCACGAGCAAGGGAAAGCGCCGCGCGGCGGGTCTGACACGTCCCGACGAAGGCATAGAGCCTGCGTCCTCGCGCGTGCTCCTCGGCCCGGACGACGCGCCAAGTCGAGTCCTCGCCCGCCAGCCCTTCGACAACCACGTAGTGGGTCGGCGCCCCGTCTTCCATAGGCTTGAGGCTAATCACCCCGACGGAGTGCGGCAAGTCGTCCGTCCACCAACATGAAGGACGGAAGCAGTCCCCCTCCTCTCCCCAGCCCTCTCCTCCCCGGCGGGGAGGAGAGGGAGAGAAGGCGGCGCGGCCTGCGTTCCCTCTCCGCCCCTGGGGGCGGAGAGGGTCAGGGTGAGGTGGGGGTTGTTCGGTCGGCCGGTGCGGTTACTGGCCGTCCCGCACGTACTGGTAGATCTCTGTGAAGTCGGAATCCGGGCGGGCGGCCTCCAGACCGTCCCAGATTTTGCGGAGCTGCCCGGCAAGGCGGCGCGGCGAGCCGGTGGCCGTGACGCTCGCCTCGTAGAGCCGGAGATCCTTGGCCATGAGCTTGGTGGCGAAGCCGGCGTCGAAGGCGCCGGTGGCGATGCGGTTGGGGAACTTGTCCTCGGTCGCGGTATTGCGCCCGGTGGAGACGTTGACCGTCTCCAGAATCGTCATCATGTCGAGGCCCTGGGAGACGCCGAAGGCCACCGCCTCGCTGGTCGCCGCCATCGCCGTCGCCGACAGAAAGTTGTTGAGCAGCTTCATCGCCATGCCCTGGCCGGGCTCGGTGCCGACATGGCGGGCGTTCGCCGCCATCGGGCGGATGTAGGGCTCGATTTCGGCGTAGAGATCGTCCGGTGCGGCGACCATCATGGCGAGCGTGCCGGCCTTGGAGCCCTTCGTGCCGCCGCTCACCGGCGCATCGGCGTAGCGGATGCCGGCCTCGGCCAGCACGTCGTGGGCCGCCCGGGCGTCCGGCATGCCGGCGGTGGTGCTGTCCACCACGATCTTGACCGCACGGTCGGGGCAGTCGGCGATCTCCCGCGCCACGTGCAGCACCACGGGCCCGTCGGGCAGGCAGAGGAAGACGATACGGGCCCGCTGCGCGACCTCCGCCGCGGATGCGGCCGTGGGCGCGCCCGGCGGTGCCAGCGCTTCCGTGCCCGCAGTGTCGAAGCACACCACCTCATGGCCGGCGGCCGCCAGATTGTGCGCCATGGGGCCGCCCATGTTGCCGAGACCGATGAAACCTAAAGTCGGCATCAGCCCGCCTCCGCCTTGCGGTGCTCGTCGACGACGCGACGCGCGATGCGGAAGCCCTCGACTGCCGCCGGCGCGCCGCAGTAGACGGCGACCTGGATCAGCGTCTCCTTGATCTCGTCGACGGTCACACCGTTGGTGAGCGCCCCCTTGAGGTGCAGCTCCAGCTCGTGACTGCGGCCCAGCGCAGAGAGCATGCAGATGTTGTTGAGGCTGCGCTGCTTGCGGCTCAGCCCCGGCCGGCCCCACACCGCGCCCCAGCAGTACTCGGTCAGGATCTCCTGGAATTCCTTGTTGAAGTCGTCGGCGCTGCCGATGGCGCGGTCCACGTACTCCGAGCCCAGCACCTCGCGCCGGATTTGCAGGCCTTTCTCGTACATCTCGTTGGGCATGGCGGCGTCTCTCCTGAATGGCGGGTGGGACCGCGCCCGGCGCGGCCGGCCGCGCATCATAGCCGCCCGGCCGCCGAATCCCAGAAGACGACGATGTCGCGCAGACTATTCGACCGTGTGGGCGGCGAGAAACTCTTCGTCGATGGTCACCCCGAGACCGGGGCGGTCGGGAATGGCGATCATGCCGTCCACCACCTCAAAACTCTCCTCGGCGAGATCGTGGAGCAGCGGATTGGCGCCGAGAGAATATTCGGCGATGACCGCCGCAGGCGAGGCGGCCATCACCTGAAGCCCGGCGGCGAAGTTGAGCGCGCCGCCCCAGAGGTGGGGCGCGAGCTTGACGCCGTGGCTCTCGGCCAGAGCCGCGATCCGCATGGCCTCGGTGATGCCGCCCGCGATGGCGAGGTCGGGCTGGAAGTAGTCCACGGCCTTATGCTCCAGCAGTTCGCGGAAATCGAAGCGGGTGAACTCGCTCTCGCCGGCCGCGATGGGGATGTCGCTCGCGGCCCGCACGGTTGCTATGCCGGTCCGGTCATCGACATTCACCGGCTCCTCGAACCAGGCGAGGCCGCAGCCCTCGACGAGCCGCACAAAGCGGAGCGCCTCCTTGACCGAAAACGTGCCGTGGGAGTCCACCATGATCTGGATATCGCAGCCCAGATGGGCGCGCGCGGCCCGAACCCGGCGCACGGAGGTGATGACGTCGCCGTCGCCGGCGCCGACCCGCATCTTCACCGCGCCGAAGCCGCCGCGCACGATGTAGCCTTCCAGTTGTGCGCCGATGGCCTCGGCGGGCGCCCAGCCACCGGAGGCGTAGGCCGGCATGGCATCCCGGCACTTGCCGCCGAGCAGCTGCCAAACCGGCACATCCAGGGAACGGCCCAGGATATCCCAGCAGGCCATGTCAATGGCGCCGATGGCGCTGATCCGGCTGCCACGGCGGTCCAGCGCAGGGAAGGCCTGGCCGCGTGTCAGCGCAAAGTGGGCACGGCTGCCGTTGTAGCCGATCTCCCACAGCCGACGCGGGTTGCGCGGGTCCTCGCCGATCAGCGCCGGGCCCAGGTCGCGGTTGATGAGCGCAGCCATCGCCGCGTTGTTGCCCATGCTGCCGACCGACGCCTTCGCCTCGCCCCAGCCCACGAGGCCGCACTCGGTCTCGACCCGCGCGATCGTGGCATCGAAGAAGTTGGCGACGCCGAGGTCGCTCTTGTGCTGCTGCGCCTTGGGGATCGGCACATGCACCCAGCGTGCCGTGATGCTCCTGATCTTCATCGGCCTTCTGTTCCTCGATAGGCGGTCACTCGGCGCGAGGGACTTGCGGGCGCTGCAGGAGGGCGGAGAAGATCTCGTTTATTCGATTGCGCAGCGCCTGGTCCTCCCGCGCGGCTTCGTAGATGGCGTAGTACTCGTCCTCGTCGATGCCTTCCGTTTCTTCGATGGCGCGCGCGAGGTCCGCCTGTGCGTCTTCGATCAGGGCTGCGCGCTCGTCTTCGTCGGCCGTGCTTTCGATGAGTGGCCGCCAGGCCTCGATCCTTCTGCTGACCTCGATGGCGGCGGAAGCGAAGGCTTCGAGCATGGCATCGCTGTATTCCTCCGCAGCCGCGCGCGGACCCTGCACGAGCGTCGCCGCGACGAGAACCATCGCGAACAACAGGGCGGCGAGCGGCGGCGTGCGGCGCTTTAGGGTGTGCTTGTGCGCATTCTCGGCGGCGGTCGCGCCGCTATGCTGGACTGCCGCTGCGGGGGTTCCGCTCACCCTATTCGGCCGACTGGAGAGTGAAGGTCAGCGTCGCCATCGGCGCGTCCGACGAGAACCTACCTGTGCCCTGGAGGCTGGCGATGGTGCCCTGTGGCACGGTGGCCGGGTTGTCGAACGAGAACTCCTCCCCCTCCTCGGTCCCGGCATCGTACGGGTGGAGGTCCACCGTCAGCGCCTCGACCCAGCCGCCCTCGGCATCGAGCAGGGAGAGACCGAAGACGCCGACGAACCAATCCGGGCTCGGCGCGATCATCGAGAGCAGGGTGATACGGGGATGGTCGGCGGTGAGCACGACGGACTCGAATGTCGAGGACTCCGTTGCGCCGGAGCCCGAGTCCTTGCGCAGCACACTCCGCGCATTCGCCCCGGCTGCTTCGATTTCCTTCGTCAAGGTGGCGGTGCGCCCGCGTTCCGCCATGGATTCAATGCCCGGCGTGGCGACGCCGCCAGCCTCCAGGAACGCCACGGCGGCATTGTGAACGCCGCCGATCAGCGGCGAGAAGTGCGCACCGTCGGGAAGACCACCAGGGGTGGCAGCCGCGGTCCACGTGCCCGTGTACGTGACGGTATAGGTCGCCGAGGCGCCGGCGGCGGGATCGCTTGCCTGCGGGTCGGACGACACGTCGTCCGACGCATCGCCATAAGCCGCACACCCCAGTCCGAGGGTGCCCATGAGAAGGACGGCGAAGACCGGAGCGAGGCAACGCCTGACCGCGCGCGTGGACGCGCGATGCGCGCGCGCGCGAAGAGCGGGATACGGCTTGTGAATGGCGGAACTGGTCATGTTTTCTTGTCTCCCCGAACGCGCGTCGTCCACGCTCTACCGACATGCTCCATCTGCCAAGGCCGGGCTGCATTCCATTGCGGCACCCAGCCAAACGGCCCGACACTGCCCGGCTGGGCGTATACCGCCCAATATTGATTGCTTATATTGATATAACTTTTCCTTATGTTTTGGCCGAACCGGTCTAGGTCACCTGGAAACCGTGGGCGAAGGGATCGGCTTCGTCCACGAAGATGGTGTTGAGCCCGGTGACTCGCGCCCACCCCTCGATGCTCGGCACGATCGCGTCGTGATTGCCCACCTTCGTCGCGCTCTCGACACGGCAGCGAAACAGGCTGCCGATGATGCTCTCGTGCACGAAGTCATCGCCGGGCGCCAGCTTTCCCGTGGCCGCCCACTGCGCCATGCGCGCGGAGCTGCCGGTGCCGCAGGGGGAGCGATCGAGCGCGCCGGAGCCGTAGAAGACGGCGTTCCGCCCGTGAGCGCCGGGGTCCTGCGGCGCGCCGGTCCACATCACGTGGCTGACGCCGGCGATGGAAGAGTCATCGGGGTGGACGCATTCAACCACCCGGTTGCAGGCCTCGCGCAGGCCAGGGCTCATCGCCAGCAGCTCGGCCGCCGAGAACGCCTCCATCCCCGCATAGCCCGGCTGTGGATCGACGATCGCGTAGAAGTTGCCGCCGTAGGCGATGTCCACCGTGAGCGGGCCGAGGCCGGGGCATTCCACGGCAACACCTGTCTCCGCCAGGAAGCTCGGCACGTTGGTGATGCGCACGGCCTCGACACGCGCGCCGTTCTGCCGGTAGCGCGCTTCGACCCGGCCCGCCGGCGTGTCCAGCACCAACGTGCCCTCGTTACGGGGGGAGACGAGGCCGTGCTCCAAGGCGATGGTCACGGTCCCGATGGTGCCGTGGCCGCACATCGGCAAGCATCCGGAGGTCTCGACGAAGAGCAGCGCAATGTCAGCGTCGGGCGAGAGCGGCGGGTAGAGCACGGCGCCCGACATCAGGTCGTGGCCGCGGGGCTCGAACATGAGCGCCCGGCGGATCCAGTCGTGGTCGCGGAGGAAGTGCTGGCGCCGCTCGCTCATGGTGGCACCTGCGAGCGTCGGCCCGCCGCCCGCCACCACACGCACGGGATTGCCGCAGGTGTGGCCGTCGATGCAGAAGAAGGTGTGGCGCGCGCTCATGCCTCGCCCCCGCCAGCGACCTCCACCCACTGGCCGGTGGTCGTGGCCTCGACCAGCGCTTCCATCACGGCGATGCCGTGCACGGCCTCCTCGGTCGTCACCGTGTACTCGACCTCGCCAGCGCAGGTGGCGGCGAACTCGTCGAGCTCCAGCCTGAGCGTGTCGTTCGGCTGGATGGGCTCCTCCCGCCTGACCCCGTCCGCAGATTGGAGGATGAGCTGGCTGTTATCGATCTGGGCGAAGGCGTTGCCGCCAGTGCCGTAGACGTTGATGTAGGAGGTGTGGGGGCAGGCGAACATCGTGCCGAGGTAACCCGAGACCCCCGACTCGAAGAGGAACAGCACCGAGGTCGTGTCGTCGATATCTACCGGCACCGCGCGCCGGTGGGCCTGCGCCGCCACCCGCGTGATGGGACCCAGCAGATAGACGAGCGCATCGATCATGTGGATGCCGAGCCCGGTGATCGAACCGGCCGGGCTCTCGACACGGTTGGAGCGCCAGAGTTCCGGCGGGTAGCTGAGGGCGCTCGGCACGGAGAAATTCGCCTCGGCGTGGAGGATCGTGCCGAAGTCACCGCCCTCCACCATGCGTTTGAGCGCGCGGGTCGCGCTGTGCCAGCGCCGGTTCTGACCGATCGCGAGCACCACGCCCGCCTCGGCACACGCATCCACAGCGGCCTGCGCGCTTGCGCGGGTCAGCGTGAACGGCTTCTCGCAGAAGACGTGCTTGCCGGCCGCCGCCGCCGCGATCACCTGCTCGGCATGGGTCGAGTGCGGCGTGGTCAGGATGACCGCGTCGACGCCGTCGTCAGCAAGCACCGCTTCGTAGGAGTCGTGCTGGGCCGTGCCGTATTTTTCGGCGAAGGCCGCGCGCTTTTCTTTTGACCGGGTGAAGCAGGTCACGATGCGGATCACGTCCGACTTACCCTGTGCGGCGTCCGCTAGCTCGTCGGACCACCAGCCCATCCCGATTGAGGCAGCGCGCAGCATGGCTTACACCCGGTTTCGTGACCTTTGCACCGACACTAACATTCCGCCTCGCGCCGGCGAACCCGTTTCCCGGCGCGAGCCGCTAGGGCGACGATGGAAGTCCTAGCCGGCGCCCGGCTGCACACGCCGGAGGGGATTCTCTCCGGCCGCGCCCTGCTGTTCGCAGACGGCGTTATCCGCGACATCGTGGCGGAGGACGCGATACCCGCCGGAGCGCAAGTCACGCGGCTCGCGGGAGGCACGCTCGCCGCCGGCTTCATCGACGTCCAGGTCAACGGCGGTGGCGGCGTGATGTTCAACGATGCGCCGACGGCGGCGACCATCGGGACGATCGGTCGTGCCCACCGCGCCTTCGGCACCACGGGTTTTCTGCCGACCTTCATCTCCGGCCCGCGCGCCGACATGGCGCGGGCGGTTGAGGCGGTGCGGGAGGCGCTCGATCAGGGGATGCCGGGGGTCCTCGGCATCCACTTCGAAGGTCCCCACATCAACCTGGCGCGGCGCGGGGCCCATGATGCGCGCGAAATCGGCCCGTTGGGCGACGATGACATCGACCTGCTCGCCTCACTCGGCGCGGGCCGCACCCTCGTGACGCTGGCGCCCGAAAGTGTGGAGTCGAACAATATCGGGAGACTCACAGCGCGCGGTGTCATCGTCGCCGCCGGCCACACCGAGGCCGACGCCGTTACCTTCGATATGGCGGCGCCAGAACTGACGGGCGTGACCCACCTGTTCAACGCCATGGGCCCGCTCGGCCACCGGGAGTTGGGCGCCATCGGGGCTGCGCTCACCCGCGACCACCTCGCCTGCAGCATCATCGCCGACGGCATCCACGTGCACTGGGACGTGGTTCGCCTCGCCTGGCGCGCCAAACCCTGCGGCAAGTTGTTTCTGGTCACCGACGCGATGGCCCCGGCGGGCGCGCCCGCCCTCGATGAGTTCAGCCTGGGCGACGAGCGCGTGCGTGTGGTGGACGGCTGCCTGCGCACGGCCGACGGCAGGCTCGCGGGCTCGCTGCTCGACATGGGGCAGGCGGTGAGGAACTGCGTCGCCCACGCCGGCATTCCGCTCGAAGAGGCACTCGCCATGGCTGCCGCCTATCCGGCGGATTTCCTCGGGCTCGCCGAGAACCGGGGGCGACTCGCGCCGGGGCTCCGCGCCGATCTGGTCTGGCTCGACGACAAGCTGGGCGTCCGCGCCACCTGGATCGGCGGGGAGCGCAGCGACGCACCGGAGGCTCGATAGAAAGCGATGCGCATCGGCTTCGACATCGGCGGCACCAAGCTCGCTGCCATCGGGCTCGACGACGGCGGGGCAGAGCGCGCGCGCCTGCGCCGGCCGGTGCCGGGGAGCTTCGACGGCGTGGTCGATGCGGTGGTCGAAATGGTGGCGGAGCTCGCGAGCGCGGGCGTGCACGCACCCGGCGTGGGCGTGAGCCTCCCCGGCGTGATCACGCGGGACGGCGAGATCAGCATGATCGTCAACCTGCCCTGGCTCGAAGGGCGGCCCTTCCGCCAAGCCCTGGAGACCCGGCTCGGCTGCCCGGTGGCGCTCGCCAACGACGCCAACTGCTTCGCCCTCTCCGAAGCCACCGACGGCGCCGGTGCGGGGGCCGAGGTGGTGTTCGGAGTCATCCTCGGCACCGGCGTGGGCGGCGGTCTGGTGGTGCGGGGCGAGGCCCTGGTGGGCGCCAACGCCAGCGCCGGCGAGTGGGGCCACAACCCCTGGCCCACGCCGGGGGATGCCGGCGTGCCCTGCGCCTGCGGGCGCTTCGCCCAGGGCTGCGTCGAGACCTGGCTCAACGGTGCGGCGCTAGCGCGCGACTATGCGGCGCTCGGGGGCGACCAGACCACGGCCGCAGAGATCGGCGCGCGGGCGGCGGCGGGAGAGGCGCTCGCGGCGAACACCGTCGTCCGCTATGCCGAACGTCTGGCCCAGGCGCTCGCCAGCGTTATCAACCTGCTCGACCCCGACGTGATCGTGCTGGGCGGCGGCCTCTCGGAGATCGACGCGCTTTACCGTCTGGTGCCTGGTGCCTGGGGCGCTCACGCGAACGTGGCCCGGCCCGCCACCCGGCTGGTTCGCGCGCGCTACGGGCCGGAGAGCGGCCTACGCGGCGCGGCTTGGCTCACGCCAGGCATCGTCAGTGCAGTTGCGGGGCCTTCATGAACTCGTCGCGGGTCGCGCTCAGCACCCGGACTTCGTGGGGCTCGCCGTTTCGCATCACGGTGAGCGGCACGGCGACGCCCGCCTCACCCACCGCCCAAACGCTGCGGAAGAGCTCGACGAGACTGCCGACCGGCTGCCGGTTGACCGCGAGCACCTGATCGCCGACCTGCAGTTCCGCCTGCTCGGCCGGCCCCTCCGGCGCAAGCCCGGCGACGACGAGCGCCTCGTCGACCTCGGTGACGTAGGCGCCGAGCCAGGGCCTGGGCGGGCGCTGAGTGCGGCCAAGCGTCTGCATGTCGTCGAGAATCGGCTTCAGCAGGTCGATCGGGACGATCATGTTGCCGTCGAGCGTGTCGTCCCCGCCAGCGCCGGCCTGGCGCACCAGCAGCGAGCCGATGCCGACGAGCTGGCCGTGGCGATCGATCAGCCCGCACCCGCCCCAATTGGGATGCGGCGGCGCGGTGAAGACGGCCTCGTCCAGCACGTATTCCCAATAGCCCGCGAATTCGCGCTTGGCGGTGACGCGGGCGTTCAGCGAGCGCCGCCTGCCGCCTTCGCCAGCCACGATGACGAAATCACCGACCTCAAGGGCGGCCGAGGAGCCGACATCGAGCGCCGGCACGTTGAAGCGGCCGAGCGCCTGCACCAGACCGAACCCCGATTCGAAGTCGTAGCCCAGCGCGTGACCCGCGAGCACGCTGCCGTCGCTCGCCGTCAACCAGACCGATTCCGCCTCGGCGACCAGGTAGCCGATGGTGAGCACGAGGCCGCTTGCGCCGATCAGGACCCCGTTGCCGGTCCTCTCGGTTCCCAGGATCCCGGCTGTGAACGCGTCTTCCGGAATGGTTGCGCGCAAGCCCACGACGGCGCCAAGCGCGCGGTCGAGGTCGAAGGACACCTGCTCCGGTTTCGGCTGCGCCGAGAGCGGGATCTCCCAGTCGAACTCTTCACTCATGCCGTTGCCTCCGGCCTTTTCCGCAAGACTATCCCGCTCCCGTCGCACCCTGGCAAGGGGCGGCGTGGATCGCTTCCGGCGGCTATGCGCCCCCGCGCGCTGCCAGCCGATCATTAAGTGCGGCCAGGCCTGCCTCGCAGATGCCAAGGGCGCGCAGGGAGGCTACGGTCTCGATTAGGTAATCAGCGCAGCGCCCGATCGGCCCTTCGGCGGCGGCGATCGCGTCTAGAATGCGCTCTTCCGAGAGTCGCCCCGCATAGCGCGAATGGGCGCGGTTGACGGTGAAGGCGAGCGCCTCGACGGGGCCCGCCGCGCTCCGCACCCGAAGCCAGCGCGCGCGATAGACCGAGGTGAGCATCTCCCGCTGCCAGATTACGTCCAGTTCGCTTTCGACCCGCTCCGGCGCGACGCGTAACAGCACGCCACGGCAGGCGCCGCCGTGGTCGAGGGCGAGCACCAGGCCGGGCCGTTCCGGGCTGCCACGGCCGAGCTCCGACCAGATGCAGAAGCGCCGGTGATAGCCGTAGGCCGTGCCGAGCCGCCTCTCGGCGACTTCGATGAGCGGGTTCCAGATCAGCGAGCCGTAGGCGAAGAGCCAGACGCCGCCGGAGAGATCACGGCCGGCGAGCGCCGAACGAAGGGAGGCCGCGAGCTCCGCCGGGCTGCGTGTCTCGATGTGCGAATGCGCTTCGACGAAGCGACGGATCGCGCCCGAGGCGAGCGCCTCGCGGCTCAGCGTCAGCGGGCGCTGTGCCACGCGTTCCGTCATCCTTGCCGATTAACTTGAGCCGGGCGGCTGCTCATCGGAGCGAAAGGTCGCCGAGGAGCATGTCGAAGGGAATGCCGTTGACGGTGACGGCCCCGTCGCGGCGCAGGTCGATCTCGTAGGCGTAGAAGGGCTCGTCGGCGCCCTCGTCGAAGACCGGCCTGCCGAGACCCTGAAGCACGATCAGCAGGGCCACCATGTCTTCCTCGCCCTCCTCCGCTGCCAGCGCCATGAGCGCGCTCAGCCCCCGAACGCGGGCATCCATGCGCCCGATGATGCCGAAGACGCTCGCCGGCTCGACCTGGAGCCGGCCCTCGGCACGGAGCTCGCACGAGGGCGTGACGACGTGGATGTCCCGAATCTCCAACGACGAGTCCGCCGCATCCAGGTGGTCCAGAATGACCTCCATCATCGACTCTTCGCCGGGCCCGCCCATCTCTCCCCGCTTCGCGAGTCCGGAGAGGGAGTCGGCAATTCTCCGCAAGGGCAACCGGCTCAGCGCGATATCGACGGTCGCGGCGTGGGGCAAGAGCGCAGGCGGGATCTCGGAGGCGGCGGCCCCGCCGAGCACCACGTCGGCGGCCGAAATCCGCGTGGAGAGGTCCGCGAAGTCCCCTCGACCGTCGGCGCCGACGCGCCATTCCAGCCGACCGAGCGAGAGTTCGCCGCCGCCCAGGTCCGCGTCGTCGCCGGTCGCCGTCAAATCGTGCAGGGTGATGGTCATCTCCGATCGCCCCCAGCGGCCCTCCACGAGAGGCATCAGAAGGTCGCCGAGCGCCGTCGGGCTGCTCGCACCGCCTGCGAACGCGCCGAAGTCTCCGCGCATCTGCAGGATCAGATCGCTGTCGAAATCCTCGAAGCTGCCGGCGACGTCGAGCCGGCCCAGGCTGAACCCCTCGGCCTCGAGCTCAGAAAGAGTGAGGGTGGAGCGGCCGTCCCACAGCCCGTCATCGCCCTCGACCAGCTCGTCCGCGACGGAAAGCGTTCCGAGCGACACCGTCTCCACCGCTTGAGAGCCCTTGCCTTCCAGGAATCGGATGTCGGCGGCGTTGGCTTCCAGCCGGGTCGTGATCTCCAGATCCGATCGCCAAGTGCCGGAGACCGTGCCTTGGCCGATGGCGAGCCGGTCCGGACCCTTGTCGATCGCAGGCGGCAAGGCGGTCTCGAAGTCGTAGGCGGTCTCACTCTGCGGCGTCACCACGATGGCGAGGTCGCCGAGTTCCCACTGCGCCAGGGGCACGGAGGGCTCCACGAGACGTGCGCCGGGGAGGTGGAGGGTGACGGCGTCGCCGCGTTCCTCCGCCCACATCGGGGCGTCGAGCGCGAGCCGCGCGCCCTCCGACCCTGAGCCTAAGCGCTGCTCCAGCCAGTCGGCGACGCCGAGGACGATGCGCCCGGCGGTGCTGCCGGGATCGACCGGCGCGACGGGGATGGCGCGCGCGGCGGGCGCGGGCGCGCCATCCTCCACCGGGTCGAGGGAGGCAGCGGCCGGCTGCACCGCAGCGGTAAACGCCAGAGCACAGGCGAGGACGGCGCTCGCCAGAAGCCGCTTGCCGGTTCTCATTACCAAAGCCACGACGATCAGTCGATACGCGGAATGTCTTCCGTCGGTGTCGTGATCGAGGTGTAGAGATCGGGACGGCGGTCCCGAAACATGGGCCAGGCACGCCGGGCCTCGAAGACGCGGGCGCGGTCGAGGGTGGCGAATATCGTCTCGTCGCCGTCGTCGCCCGCCTCCGCCAGCACCTCGGAATCCGGGGCGACGATCATGCTGCGCCCGCCGAAGGTCCACTCTCCTTCCAGCCCCACCTTGTTGCAGGGCGCGAAGTAGACTCCGTTCTCGAAGGCGCGGGTCTGCATGGTCTCGCGCCAGCAGGCGACCGCAGGAGCAGCGAAGGGAACCACGATCAGCTCCGCACCGTTGACCGCGGCGCAGCGTGCGGATTCGGGAAAGAACGTGTCGTAGCAGATGTTTATGCCGACACGCCATTCGCCGATGCGGAACACGGGGAAGTGCGAGCCGTAGCGGAAGTAGATTTTCTCCAGGCTGCGCACTGCCGCCGGATGCGCCTTGCGGTAACGCCCGAGGATCGCGCCCGAGGGATCGGTCACGATGGCGCTGTCGTAGCAGACGCCGGCGGACACGGACTCGAAGATGGTGGCGATGACGTGGATGCCGTGCTCGTGAGCCTTCTCACGCATGGTCGAGATGGCGATGCCGTCCTCGCCCTCCGCCTCGTCGATGTGCGCGTAGTCGCGGTACTGGAAGACGTAGGGGTGGTTGAAGAATTCCGGCACGACCACGAGATCGGGCTTTTGGGCCGCGACCGCCCGGTCGATGTAACCGGCGGCGCGGGCCACGTTCTCCCCATGGTCGGGTGTGCTGTTCATCTGGATCAGGCAGAGTTTCATCGCCCCTCACTCCGTGCTGTGCCGCGCACAGGCGCCGCCCCAGACTAACGGGATTCCCAAGCCTCGGGGTAGAGGATCAATGTGGCAATACTGTGCCCAAGCGGTAGGCTGTGGTGGCCGAGGCCGCCGGGGCGGCCTGATCTTGAGCAACGACCGGGACGGATGCCATGAGCGAGACCGTGCTGACCACCGCCGTCGTCGGCAGCTATCCGCAGCCGGAGTGGCTTATCGACCGGGACAACCTGGTGAACCGGCTGCCGCCCAGGGTGCGCGCGCACGAGATCTGGCGCATCCCGCCCGAGCATCTGGAAGAGGCGCAAGAGGCGGCGACGCTGGCCGCGATCCGGGATCAGGAGCGTGCGGGAGTCGATGTCATCAGCGACGGCGAGATCAGGCGCGAGAGCTACTCCAATCGGGTCGCAACCGCGCTCGGCGGTATCGACAGGGAGCGGAGCGGCACGCACATGGATCGCACCGGCAATCCCGCGCCGGTCCCCCTCGTCTCAGGGCCGATCCGGCGCGAGCGCCCCATCGAGGTGGACGACGTCAAGTTCCTGCGCGCCAACACGGAGCGCGCGATCAAGATCACGCTGCCCGGCCCCTTCACCATGACCCAGCAGGCGGAGAACGCCCACTACCCGGACGACGAGAGCCTCGCCATGGACTACGCCGAGGCTGTGAACGAGGAGATCAAGGACCTCTTCGCCGCCGGCGCCGACATCGTGCAGCTCGACGAGCCCTATGTGCAGGCCCGGCCCGAGGCCGCGCGCGGCTACGCGGTGAAGGCGATCAACCGGGCGCTGGAGGGCGTCACGGGCAAGACCGCGCTGCACCTCTGCTTCGGCTACGCGGCCGTGATAAAGACGCAAAAGCCCACCGGCTATTCCTTCCTGCCGGAGCTGGAGGCGGCAGAGGTCGATCAGATTTCGATAGAGGCGGCCCAACCGGGCCTCGATCCGGCGATCCTCGCCCACCTGCCGTCGAAGGAAATCCTCTACGGCGTGATCGACATGAACGATCCGGCCATCGAGCGACCGGAGACCGTGGCGGCCCGGCTGCGCGAGGCGCTCAAGGTGGTGTCGGCGGATCGTCTCGTCGCCGCGCCCGACTGCGGCATGAAGTACCTCACGCGGGAGACGGCGTTCGGCAAGCTCAAGGCGATGGTGGAGGGCGCCGCCATCGTCCGCCGCGAGGTTGCCGGATAGAGAGCGGGATCACGCGTCCGCGCGTGGCTCGTCCTCGTCGCGGGTGGCGAGCGCGACCATCGCATTGAGCAGCACGTCGCAGCCAGCAGCGATGTCGGACTGGGTCGCGGCCTCGATCTCGTTGTGGCTGATCCCGTCCTCGCAGGGGATGAAGATCATGCCGGTGGGGGCGACGCGCGAGACGTAGACCGCGTCGTGGCCGGCGCCAGAGGTGATCGGCTGGCTGGCATAGCCGAGGGCTTCCGCTGCGTTCTGCACGGCGCCGACGCAATCGGCGGCGAACTTGATGGGCGGCGAGTGCCAGATCTCCTCGAAGGTGATTTCTAGCCCGCGCTCGGCGGCAAGCACCTCGGCCTGGCGCCGGGCCTCGGCGGTCATCGCCGCCAGCGTGTCGGGGTCGGGGTGGCGCAGGTCCACCGAGAAGTAGACCGAGCCGGGAATCACGTTGCGGGAGTTGGGGCTCACCCGCATCACGCCGATGGTGGAACGGGCGTCGGGCGCGTTGTCCAGCGCGAGCTGATCGATCGCCGCGACCAGCTTCGCGGCGCCCACCATCGAGTCCTTGCGGCGCTCCATCGGCGTGGTGCCGGCGTGGGATTCCATACCAGTCACGGTCACGTCGAACCAGCTGATGCCCTGCACCCCCTGCACGATGCCGATGGTCTTCTCCTCCGCTTCGAGGATCGGCCCCTGCTCGATGTGGGCTTCGAAGAAGGCGCCGACCTCGCGCCCGCCGCATTCCATCTCCCCGGCGTAGCCGATGCGCTCCAGCTCCTCGCCGATGGTCTTGCCGTCGACATCGGCGCAGGCGAGGCCTTCCTCCAGCGTGAAGACGCCGCCGAAGACGCCGGAGGCCACCATCGCGGGCGCGAAGCGCGAGCCCTCCTCGTTGGTCCAGGCCGAGACCTCGATGGGTGCGTCGGTCTCGTAGCCGAGGTCGTTGAGGCTGCGGATCACTTCGAGGCCCGCGAGCACGCCGTAGATGCCGTCGAACTTGCCGCCCGTGGGCTGGCTGTCGATATGGCTGCCGGTCATCACCGGCGGGAGCGAGTCGTCCTTGCCCGCCCGGCGGGCAAAGATGTTGCCCATCTTGTCGACGCTGACGGTGCACCCGGCGTCCTCGCACCACTGGACGAAGAGGTCGCGCGCCGCCTTGTCCACATCGGTGAGCGCAAGGCGGCAGACGCCGCCCTTCTCCGTCGCGCCGATCTTCGCCATCTCCATGAGGCTCGCCCACAGGCGATCGCCATCCACCTTGAAGTTCCGCACCGTGCCGCTCCGTCGCTGTCGTCTAACGCAAGCTGTCTATGATAGAGCGCGCTGGCGAGCGCAAGAGGAGGTATGGCCAGGCCCATGGCTGCCCCGACCCCACCGGATGTTCTGCCCGACGTGTTGGGCCCCGGCTTGCGAGTCGTCTTCTGCGGCTCCGCGGCAGGGGCGGTCTCGGCCCGCGTCGGCGCCTACTATGCCGGCCCCGGCAACCGCTTCTGGCCAACGCTCCACCGCGTGGGGCTGACGCCCCGCCTGCTCGCGCCGGCCGACTTCCGCACCGTGCTGCGCTACGGCGTTGGCTTGACCGACCTCTGCAAGACGGAATCGGGCGCGGACACCGATCTCTCCCGCGAGGCCGACGACGCGGCGGCGCTTGCGGCGAAGATTGCGCAACACCGGCCTGCCATCCTGGCCTTCAACGGCAAGCGGGCGGCGCGCGTCTTCCTCGGTGCCGAGACCTTCGACTACGGCGAGCAACCGCAACGCATCGGTAACACCGCGATCCACGTGCTGCCCTCCACCTCGGGCGCCGCGCGGCGCTGGTGGGATGAGACGTTCTGGCGCAGAGTGGCGGACGCCGCATGCGGAGCACGCGAGGCGGCAAGAGGATGAGGCGGCGCGCAATCGATAGAGCCGGTTGGGGGCGCACCGCGCTCTGCGCGGTCGTGGGCTTCGTCTACTTTCTGCCGGTGCTTTGGATCGTGCTGACGGCGTTCAAGAGCCCGCGCGATATCCTCACCTCGACGCTGGCCTTCACGCCGACCCTCGACAACTTCGCCAACATCTTCGCCCGCGTGCACTACGAGGGCGGCGCGCTGGTCGAGACGGGGTTCGAGCTCTACTTCGTCAACAGCATCGTGATCTCGGGCGCGAGCGTGGGGCTTGCGCTGATCCTCGGCGCCGGCGCGGCCTACGGCTTCTCGCGCTGGCCCCTACGCGGCAACGACACCTATCTGCTCGTCATCCTGACCACGCGAATGCTGCCGCCCATCGTCCTCATCATCCCGCTCTTCGTGATCTTCCGCATGACCGGGCTGGCCGGCAGCTACCTCGGCATCATCCTGCTCTACACCGCCTTCAACCTGCCGTTCGCCATCTGGATGATGAAGAGCTTCTTCGACGACCTGCCGCGCGCGGTGGAAGACGCCGCACGCACCGAAGGAAGCTCGGAGTGGCGGGTCTTCTTCCGCGTCTGCCTGCCGCAGGTAAAGGCCGGCATCGCCGCGACCGCGACGCTCGGCCTGATCCTTACCTGGAACGAGTTCCTGATGGCGTTGCTGCTCACAGGGCCAGAGACGCGGACCGTACCGGTGGGCATAGGGGGGAGCCTCGGCAGCGGCATCGGCGTGGACTGGGGCCGGCTGGCCGCGATCGAGACGCTGTTCCTGATCCCGGTGGTGGTGGTGACGTTCGTGCTGCAGAATCAGCTGCTCAGGGGCGTGACCTTCGGCACCATCACGCACGGACGCCGCGCTGGTTAGTCCGGGTCCCGGCGCGCGGTGAACACCCCGAAGAGCGCGTTGCCCGCCACCGAGGCCAGGATCACCACGGCACCGATGAAGACCAGCGTGCCGGGCACCTCGCCGAAACCGAGCCAGACCCAGATCGGCGCGAAGACCGCGTCGATCAGCACGACGAAGATCAGGATCGGCGCGGGCAGGTAGCGCGCGGCGTAGAAATACAGGGTGAGCGCCGAGGCGAGCTGCACCAGGCCGAGCGCGGCCATGAACCCCACTTCCCGCGCCGTCGCTTCGAACGGCAGCGCCAGCGGCAGCGAGGCGAGGCCGGCGATCACCGCCGCCATCAGCACCGCCGGCTCCATCCGCCCGGTGCGGAAGCGCCGCGCGATCAGGGTCTGGAGCGCGATGGCGGCGGCGATGGAGAGCGCCAGCAGGTTGCCGATGATGCCGCCGCTGCCCACGTCGCTCCAGAACATGACACCGACGCCGCAGAGGCTGCCCAGCAGCGCGAGCCAGGTCCTGAGTGCCACCGGCTCGCCCAGCACCGGCTTCGCCAGCAGGGCCACCATGACGGTCGACGTCGTCATGATCGCGATCACGTTGGCGACGAGCGTGTACTGCATCGAGAGCACGTAGGCGATGATCCCCCAGGCGGTGGCAACGCCCACCGCGACCACCGGCCAGCCCGAGGCGCGCAGCACCGGCCACACCCGCCCCCGCTCGGTCACGAAGAGGATCAGGAGCACGCCGAGCCCGGCGAAGAAGCAGCGGACCGAGATGATCTCCCAGGGATCGACTGACACCGAGCGGACGAAGAATCCGCCGGTGCTGAAGCAGAGGCCGGAGATGGTCGCGAGGACCGCGCCGAGGAGCAGGCCGCGGCGGGCAGGGGTCATGGGCGGGCTCCCGTATCACCCGAACCATGCCGTTGCCGGGCGACGTGCGCCGGCATGGTAGCGCGTCGCGCCGTGCAGCGCTTGCCGGGCGGCGGATGACGCTTGCCGGCGGCTCTGGCATGGTGAGGCATGAGCGACGACCCGAGGCTCGTGCTTCGGCGCCTGCTGGATGCGGCGCTAGCGAGCGCCCAGCCGGCCCAGTGCGTGCCTCCGCACCTGCCTGAGCCGCCCGCCGGCCGCACCGTGGTCATCGGTGCCGGCAAGGCCGCCGCGACCATGGCGCGGGCCGTGGAAGACCATTGGGATGGCCCGCTGGAGGGCCTCGTCGTCACGCGCTACGGCCATCGCGTGCCGACGGCAAAGATCGAGGTGGTGGAGGCGGCGCACCCGGTGCCGGACGCGGGCGGGCGCGAGGCCGCGGCCCGCATCCTCGCCCTGGCCGAGGGCCTGGGCGCGGACGATCTCGCGCTCTGCCTGATCTCCGGCGGCGGCTCGGCGCTGCTCACCCTGCCGGCGCCGGGGGTCGCGCTCGCCGACAAGCAGGCGATGACCGGGGCGCTGCTGCGCTCGGGCGCGGCCATCGGCGAGATCAACTGCGTGCGCAAGCATCTCTCCGCCATCAAGGGCGGGCGCCTGGGCGCAGCCTACCATCCCGCGCGGGTCGTGAGCCTCCTGATCTCCGACGTGCCGGGCGACGATCCCGCCGTGATCGGCTCGGGCCCGACCGTGCCCGACCCCACCACCTTCGCGGACGCGCTCGCCGTGCTGCAGAAGTACGGGATCGCGGAACCCGCCGCCGTGATCCGGCACCTGGAGCGCGGTGCAGACGAGACGCCGAAGGAAGGCGACCCCCGGCTGGCAGGCGCCGAGACCCGGATCGTGGCGACGCCGGCGATGGCGCTTGCCGCCGCCGCCGAGGAAGCGCGCGAGGCCGGCTACGAGCCCGTGATCCTGGGCGATGCGCTGGAGGGCGAGGCGCGCGCAATGGCAAGCGAGCACGCCCAGCTTGCCCGCGATGCGGCCCCAGGCACGGTGCTGCTCTCCGGCGGCGAGGCCACGGTGACCGTGACCGGCGCAGGCCGCGGCGGCCCCAACGCCGAGTACGCGCTGGCGCTGGCATCGGCCCTCGACGGTGCGCCCGGTGTCTTCGCCACCGCCTGCGATACCGACGGGATCGACGGCACCGAGGACAACGCCGGCGCCCTGGTGACTCCCGACACGCTCGCGCGTGCCCGCGCCGCCGGGGAGGATGCCGCCGCGCGGCTCGCTGCCAACGACGCCTACGGTTTCTTCGCCGGGATCGGCGATCTGGTGATGACCGGGCCGACGCTCACCAACGTGAACGACTTCCGCGCCATTCTCGTCAGCCGTTGACCGCTGACGGCGCCGTGCCGATATAGGAGCGGGTAGACCGCAGGGGCACGAGTCGTGCGACGCCACCGCAGCGCCAAGATCGTCGCGACCCTCGGGCCATCGAGCGCCGACGAGGCGACGGTCCGCGCGCTGTTCGAGACCGGCGTGGACGTATTCCGCCTCAACTTCAGCCACGCGAGCCACGCCGAACATCGGGCCCGCCACGCCCTCGTCCGCGCGGTCGAGGATGCGGTCGGCAGGCCCATCGGCATCCTCGCCGACCTTCAGGGACCGAAGCTCAGGATCGGCACGTTCGGGAAGGGCGAGGTGGCGCTCGTGCAGGGCCAGCGCTTCACCCTCACCCTCGGCCAAGAGCCGGGGGACGAGACCCGCGCGCCTGTACCGCACCCGGAGATCTTTGCGGCGCTCGCGCCCGGCGCGGAGGTCCTGCTCGATGACGGCAGGGTGCGGCTCCGCGTCGCCGCCTGCGGGCCGGATCATGCCGAGACCGTGGTGGTAACGGCTGGCGTCCTCTCCGACCGCAAGGGCCTCAACCTGCCGGGCGTGACGCTGCCCATCGATGCGGTCACGCCGAAGGATCGCGAGGACCTCGCCTTCGCCCTGGAGCTCGGGGTCGACTGGGTGGCGCTCTCCTTCGTCCAGGGGCCGGAGGACGTCAGGACCGCCCGCCGCTTGGTGCCGGATCGTGTCTCCATCGTCGCCAAGCTGGAGAAGCCCGCGGCGCTCGACTGCCTGGAGGAGGTTGTCGCGCTCTCCGACGCGATCATGGTGGCACGCGGCGATCTCGGCGTGGAGCTCGCGCCCGAGGAGGTGCCAGCAGCGCAGAAGCGCATCGTCCGCGCGGCACGGGAGGCGGGCAAACCGGTGGTGGTCGCGACCCAGATGCTGGATTCGATGATGAACGCGCCGTCGCCGACCCGCGCCGAAGCCTCGGACGTGGCGACGGCGGTCTACGACGGGGCCGATGCGCTCATGCTCTCGGGCGAATCCGCCACCGGGCGCTATCCGATCGAGGCCGTGGCGATGATGAACCGCATCGTCGAGCGCGTGGAGAGCGATCCGTCCTACCGGCGCCACGTCCACTGGCAGCGGCAGGACCCGGAGGCGACCACGGCCGATGCGATCACCGCGGCGGCGCGCCAGGTGGCGGAGACCCTGGATGCCGCCGCCATCGCGACCTACACCACCTCGGGCTCGACCGCGCTTCGGGCCGCGCGTGAGCGCCCGCCGGTGCCGATTCTCGTGCTGACGCCGGATCGCGGCACCGCGCGCCGGCTTGCGCTCCTCTGGGGCGTTCACTGCGTTCACACCGACGACGCCACGGGCTTCACCGACATGGTGGAGAAGGCCTGCGCCCAGGCGCTCGCCGCCGGCCACGCGGCGCCGGGCGAGCGCATCGTCATTACAGCCGGCGTGCCTTTCGGAACGCCTGGCACCACCAACGCGCTCAGGATCGCCCGCGTGCGCCCTGCGGAGTAGCACACCGGACGGCGCACCTGCGGTGCTAACTGTCTGACAAAGGGTCGCTTTTTCTCCCGCATCTTGTTGCATCCGGACGGATCGGTCAACGCCCGGTTCCCCGGCTGCAATCGCAACCGGGAGAGAGGATATGCCCAAAAACAACCTCACCGACGCCCGCATCGGGGCGCTCAAGCCCCGCAAGGCCGCCTACGACGTCCGCGACGGCAAGCTCAAGGGCTTCGGCGTCCGGGTGCTGCCCTCGGGCGGCAAGCGCTTCTTCGTCCACTGCCAGCATCGCGGCAAGCGGGTGTGGAAGATCGTCGGAGACGCCGAGGCGGTCGGCGTGATCGAGGCGCGCTCGCGCGCGAGCGGGATGCTGGCCGCGATCAGGCGGGGCGACACCGCGCCGCCCCGTCCCGAGGAGGCGCTCTTCGAGGCCGTCGCGGAGACCGTATTCCGGCAGTACGAGCGGACATGGAAGCCGCGCACGCTCGGTGTCAACCGGGGCTACCTCCGCAACCAGATCATGCCCCATTTCGCGGGGCGCAATGTCGCCGATATCGACCGGCGCGCGGTGCGCGACTGGTTCGCCTCGCTGGCCGCCACGCCGGCCGCCGCCGACAGGTCCATGCCGATCCTCTCCGTCGTCATGAAGGAGGCGGAACGGATGGGGCTGCGGCCCGAGGGCTCCAACCCCTGCCGGGGCATCCGGCGATACCGCCGCAAGGGGCGCGAGCGGGTCCTGTCGGACGACGAGATCCGGAGGCTCTCCCGGGTGCTGTCGGCGCACGCCGAGGCGTGTCCGGGGCAGGTCGCCGCGATCCGCCTGCTCCTTTTGACCGGATGCCGCAAGAGCGAGATCCTGACGCTCCGCTGGTCCGACTACCGCGAGGGCCGCCTGTTCCTGCGCGACTCCAAGACCGGACCGAGGACCGTATGGCTGTCCGCGCCCGCGCGGGCCGTCCTCGACGGCATCGCGCGGGCCGGCCGTTGGGTCTTTCCGTCGCCCCATACCGGACGCGCGTACTGCGAACACTGGCTGGACAGCTTCTGGTGGCGCATCCGGGCGGAGGCCGACCTCGGCGACGCCCGTCTTCACGATCTCCGCCATACCCATGCCAGCATCGCGCTGCGCGAGGGCGAGACCGTGCTCGCCATCGGCAGACTGCTCGGACATGCCGATCCGGGGACCACCCTCAAGTATGCCCACCCGGCCGACGCGATGACGCGGCAGGCCGCCGAGACCATCGGCGCCCTGCTGGGGAGCTGAGCCGTGCCGGCAAGGGAACGCAGGAAGCTCACCGACGACGCCGTCGCCGGTCTCCGCCCCCGCGCGCGGGAGTATGCCGTCTGGGACAAGAGCGCGCCCGGCCTCGGGGTCCGGGTCCGTCCGAGCGGCGGAAAGACCTGGGTTCTGCTGGAGCACGCCGGGGGGCGCTCCAGGCGCGTCTCCCTCGGCCCGGTCTCGACGAGGACCGTGGAGCAGGCGCGGCGGGAGTGCCATGAGCGCCGGGCAAGCCCGGAGACGGACAAGCCCGTCCGTCCGGCGCCCGCCGCCCCCCTGTTCCGCGAGTTCGTGGAGGGTCCATGGAAGGAGGCGATTTTCGGGCGCTGCAAGCCCGCGACCAGGAAGTCCTATGCCTGCCTGCTCGATACCCGCCTCCTCCCCGCCTTCGGCGCGACCCCGCTCGAGCGCATAACGCCTGCGCAGGTCAGGCGCTGGTTCGACGCATTCAGCTGCGCCGCGCCCGGCAACGCCAACAACGCGCTCAAGCTGCTTCGCTCGATCTTCAACTTCGCCATCGCCCGCAGCCTCCTCGACAGCAACCCCGCGCAGGGCATCGCGCCCAACCGCCGGCCGCCGATGACGCGCTTCCTGTCGCGCGAGGAGATCGCGCGTCTTCACGCCGTCCTCGACGAAGAGGCCAAGCGGGGAGAGCGCTTCAGGCCGCAGGCCGACATCGTCCGCCTGCTGCTTCTCACCGGATGCCGCAGGGGAGAAATCGCCGGGCTCCGCTGGTCCGAGGTCCAGGGCGGCGCGCTGATGCTTGCCGACAGCAAGACCGGGCCGAGAAAGGTTCCCCTCAACGCCCAGGCCAGGAGCATCCTGGACCGCCAGAAGCGGGGAGAAAGCCGGTTCGTGTTCCCTTCGCCGCGCGATCCGTCGCGGCCGCGCGGGTCCGAACTCTCTCTCTGGTACCGGGTCCGCCGCAAGGCCGGCATCGAGGACGCGCGCCTTCATGACCTGCGCCATACCGTGGCGAGCCACGCCGTGATGAACGGCGTGGCGGTCCCTGTCGTCTCCCGGCTGCTTGGCCACTCCAATTCGCGCATGACGCTCCGCTACGCCCACCTCGGCGACCGCGACATCGAAGCCGCCGCCGAGAGGGTCGGAAAGGCCATCGCGGACACCATGGGCATGCAGGCTCGGTAGCCGCGAGGCGAAAGTCCCTTCGCGTTCCACTCGCCGCGCGACCGGCCGCGCCGACCGTGCATACGTCGGCCGCGTTAGCGCATGCGCAGATAGAGGAAGACACCGGAGCTTCACCGTGATCGAAATTGACACCGGGATCGATCACGGCACCTGCGCCTACGAGACCGAGGCCGAGGTTCTCACCTGCCTGGCGCTCGCGCGGCTGGCGCCCGACCGGGTGAAGATCGTCCAGGACGTCTCCGAATGCACGTCCCTTGGCTCCTGGTGATCGGCTGCGCCGACGCCCCCTCCTTCGGCCGCCGCCCGCCGGCTGGTTCGGGATCCCGTCATTGGGCATCCGCGATGCCCGACACGGGGGTTCGCAGACCGCGGGCGCCGCTTCACCGCAGAGACGGCCCGGGCATGAGCCCGGCCGGCCCGTTGCCGATCGACTTCTTCAGCTTCTGCGACGCGCGGAACACCACGACCCGGCGCGGCGATATCGCAGCCGGTTCACCGGTCTTCGGGTTGCGGCCCATGCGCGCCTTCTTGGCCCGCACGGCGAAGCTGCCGAAGCCGGAGATCTTCACCGGCTTCCCGGCGGACAGCCGCTCGGCGACGGCCTCGATGACGGTATCGACAAGCGCCGCCGCCTCGTTGCGCGGCAGCCCGATCTCGTGGTGGACCGCGTCTCTCAAGTCGGCCCGCTTCAGCGTCGCCATGCCAGCACCTCCCTCAGGTTCGCCGACGCCCAGTGTTCTGTATCGGAAATGACTTTACAGTATGATGAGCGCCTCGGGGATTTGATCGGCGGTCTTGGTCCATGTGAACGGTTTGGGGTTCTGGTTGTAGGTGTCGAGGTAGTCTGTGATCGCTTTCTCGAGTTGTGCGGTGCTGCGGTGGGTGGCGCGCCGGATCTGCTTCTCGGTGAGAAGGGCGAACCAGCGCTCCACCAAGTTGAGCCAGGCGGCGCTGGTTGGCGTGAAGTGGAAGTGGAAGTGGAGATGGAAGCGGGGATGGCGGGCCAGCCATTGGTGGAGCATGGCGGTCTTGTGGGTGCTGTAGTTGTCGAGCACGAGATGGGCTACGGGGTGGCTCAGCACCGCGGCGACCATGAGCGCTTTCGACAGTGGACCAACTTAGCTCCTCCCTTGGCTGTCTCCGCCCTGCTCTATTAGGGTCGTCCATATCAAGAGCGCCGCCGAACCCTACGTGGACAGGGACTTAGCTCTATCTGGCTGATGCCGAGAGCAGCCTCGGCGTGTCTTCTTGAAGGCTCAATTAGCGAATCGTATGCATTGTTGGTAGAATGGCCCGAATCACAGGAGGTTGGGTCATGGACAGTCAGGACTTTCAGGTCTGGCTTTCGGCGGCGGGCGGGCTGACGCGGGCACAGCGGCGCGAGGCGCTGGCGGTGCTGTCCGGCCGGAGCGCAGGCGAGGCGTCGAAGGCGGCGATCGAGCTCGCTGTGGACGAGGCCCGGCGTTGCCCGCATTGCGCGCGCGAGGGGGCGGTTTCGCGCGGCATGGCGCGGGGCCTGCGGCGCTACCAATGCAAGGGCTGCGGCAAGACCTTCAACGCGCTGACCGGCACCCCGCTGTCGGGCCTGCACCACAAGGAGCGCTGGCTGTCGTTCGGGGCCTCGCTTGCACAAGGCGAGACGGTGAAGGCGTCGGCGGAGCGCTGCGATGTGGCGGTGAGCACGGCGTTCCGCTGGCGTCACCGCTTTCTAGCGGCGGCGCGGGGTGGTTCGGGGGTGCTCAAGGGCATTGTGGAGGCGGACGAGACGTACATGCTGGAGAGCCGGAAGGGCACGCGCAAGCTGGGGCGCAAGGCGCGCCGTCGCGGCGGCAAGGCGAAGAAGCGCGGTCTCTCGCGCGAGCAGGTGCCGGTTCTCATGGCGGTGGACCGTGGCGGGACGACGTTCAGCGCGGTGCTGCCCAGGGTCGATGCGATGGTGCTCACGGCCGCCCTCGATCCGGTGGTCGCCAGGGACGCCCTGCTGGTCTCCGACGGCGGCGCGAGCTACCCGCCGTGCGCCGCCGCGCTCGGCGTGAGCCACGAGAGCCTCAACCGGTCGATGGGGGAACGGGTTCGGGGCGATCTGCATGTGCAGACGGTGAACAGCCGCCACAGCCGCTGGAAGGACTTCCTGCGACCCCGCCGGGGCGTCGCCACCCGCTATCTGGACAACTATCTGAGCTGGTTCCACCTCGTCGGCATCGCCCCCGGCGCCAATGATCGAGCCTGCCTCGCCGCCGCCGTGACGAGATAGAGCATACGATTCGCTAATTGAGCCTTCTTGAATAGGCTGGCCGACCTTCGCGATGATTCTGGAGCACCGCGACAGTCCCGGCCGGTTACGCTCGCCCCGATATCGCAGCGCTCCCCCGCCGTGCCCTCACGTCACCGAGAGGGAGAGGTTGGCCGGGACCGGGGCGGCGGGTCTCGTCCGGGGAGAGGGCGTCCCCCGCCGTTCTCGCAATCGGCAACCACGGGAGACGGCACGATGAGTTCGATCAGGACACCACGCAGCGACGCCTGCACCTTCTTGATCCACCTGTTCGGCGGTGGCCTCGGCGAGGACCGCTACAGGGTCGAGAGATACAAGTCCCACGCCGACGGCCAGATCACGCCTAGGCATGACGGCAAGACCGCGAAGAAGGGCCGCACGGTCCGCGAGACCGTCTCGCTGCGCACCGTCAAGTAGTTGCGGCCCGAGCGCGACGAGATCATCGTCTGCACGGGCGTCAACCGTGCCTCTGCCGGCGTCCAGTACTGGGGGGCGCTCGCCGTCTGGGGCCACATGGCGCGGTGCCGGTGACCTCCCGCGGCGCCCTGCCGGCCTCGCGCCGGCGGGGCGCACGACCGGAGCGCTCCGCCTCCGTCCTCCGCACCACCCGATTCCAGAAAGGCGATCATGGCATACCGAAACTCCGAAGTGGCGAAAGGGCTCGACCGCGAACGGCACCGGCGGCTCACTGCAGAACGCACCGCCCGCGGCCTGTGTCCACGCTGTTGTTTCGCACGCAATATGACGACGGCTTTGCCGGATTGATTTGAGCGCCAGAGGCGCGGATTTCTCGGATAGATCCGGCTTTTCCGGATCGATGAGCAAGCTGCGACGACGCATATCCGTTCGCCCCTTGAGGGGCAAACGGATGGTTGGTCCTGCTGGTTGGGACGAGGCTGCCCGCGACGCTCAGGGGCTTCAGGGCACGGGAACGAGCGGTGGCGGCACCATGGTCGGTGCCGGCCACTGCTGCGCATACGCCGGGATCGAAGATGTGCGCCTTCACGACCTCCGCCATCCGTATGCGAGCGGCGGACTGCTACTCGGCGAAGGCCTGCCCATGATCGGCAAGCTTCTTGGACACACACCCAGGTACAGACCCCGGCCCGCTACGCCCACCTTGCAAACGATCCCGTCAAGTCGGCTGCCAATCGTATCGCCAGCAGGATTGCCAACGTCGCCGGATGAGCCATTGACCCTGAGCGGGCGAGCCGATATCTTATTTGCCACCTGACCCAACAAGTGACCAGAGTTTGGGGCGGTTCGTTATTGATACTCATCGGCAGTGGATCGTTACGGTGGCATATGCTCGTTTCAAAATTCTCCTTGTCTACCCATTCGGACGTGGATGTCTGTAGGTGTCGGAGTGTATAAGACGATCACCATCTCGAATCTTGAAGAACATCTAGAACGTATGTGCTTTAATGCCTAGACGCCAGAGCAACAACCCGAAGCGTAGAATTGCTCCGATACACGAGCTTGACCCGGCCTATTTGGAACATCTTATGAACGAAGCACACTACACCGGCAGCGCTCATCACAAGCGAATACCTGCCGATTATGGCTTCGACCCGCCGGCCAACCCTCGCCCAGGTAAGTCACTGTGCGACGGTAGCCGATGCATTACACTCGAAGAGGCAACGGCTCTTTTTCTTGAGGGAATAAGGCGAGGCATGATCAGTACGTCCCTTGAGGGCAATCTGCCGAAGTATGTATGGGCAGTCGATTCTCCAGGACACGCTTACGAGGCAAAGATCGAACGAGGCACTCGGAATTACCATGGATACGAACTGAGCTCCGATGATAATTCTATGCAGCAATTGGTTGTTAAAGAATGGAATCTAAGATGCCCCATCGCTTGACAATTTCTCTTTCCGTTGAGTATCTGTCCACCGGTTCGGTGGAAGAGACTGCAACCTTTGGCCTTTTCGCGATTACAGCGAACGACAGGTTGCAAACAGAGGGAATCGATTCTGAGCACAACGAACTTCGCCATGGCCCTTATGTGTCCGGCTATCCTTTGGCTGAATGGCTTGCTTGGAACTGGTGGCGAATCAGATGGGAGCTCGGATATCCGTCCAATGAGGAAGCTGCTCACCGCTGGGACTTTGCCCATCGGCTTTCAAGCGTTGGTGATGGGTTCGCATGGCCAAATATAGCTATTTTTTCGGATGGAGTACGATCTTTTCTTGATTCCAAACCTTCCCGAAATCCGGACGAAGTCCTGTTCCGTTACTTTGGAGCATCTAGGCGTGAAACGGTTCCGGCGATCGAATTGGAAATAGCTGTCGATGGTTTTGTGGAAGATATTATAGCCAGACTTGAGGGGCGAGATCGTCGAGGTACTAACCTTCACCGTCTTTGGAGCGAGCTAAAAGCGGAGCGGGAAGACACTGAGCTCGCGCGCTTCCGGCGACTGGAAGCGCAACTCGGCCGCGATCCTGACGAGGTTAACGAGGACTCGATACTCCGTCATCTCCGAGATGCGGCGACACTCGGGGAAGAGGCGTTGGGCGAAATGGCCGCCGACACAGCTCTTCAAGGCCATAGCCCTGATAGGATGATAACCGCTGAAGACGTTACTCTTATTGCATATAGGAGCGGTTTTGATGCCAACCCTAACGATGTGATTAGGTTAGATGAGCGAACGGACGTGCCGAGCCCAGGAGAGGTTGAGGCTTGGCGCATGGGGGTACGAGCCGCGCGAGCGCTTCGCGATCAAGAACACTTGGACGGGCAGCCTATTTCGGATGAGCGTCTCGCGGAATTTGCAGGTACGACGCGGAACGCTATCACAGAAAGTGTTCGACGCTCGGATCACATGTCTTTCGCGCTTGACCAGGATGACGGCGGGGCTCGCGTGTCTCTCAGGTCCAAGTGGGAGACTGGACGGCGGTTCGAACTCGCCCGCCTAGTCGGAGACCGTCTGTTTGGCAGTCAAGTGATCTGTTCTGCAGAACCGCTTTTCCCTGCGACGCGTAGCTACAGTTATCGGCAAAAGATGCAACGCGCGTTCGCTGCAGAGTTACTAAGTCCCTTCGCTTCGGTGGACGAAATGTTGGGAGGCGATTATTCGGAGGAAAAACAGAATGATACAGCTGAACATTTCAATGTCTCGCCGATGACGATTCAAACGCAGCTATTGAACAACCGCCGCATCAGCTATGATGAAGCACCGGATATTGTTGGCCGCGGGGTTGTTGCATAACCGATTAGTGTATTGGCTTCCGCGGTTGGAAGTATGAAACCCAGTTCTGTTGGGAACCGCTTATGCACAATGCTCCGGTGAAACCCACATGCAGCGTCTGGCGGGCCTGAAATAGCCGACATTGGGGGCAACATCGTGTGGCACCGGAGCCAAGTGCATAAACGGTCTGTTGGGATTTATATACGTGACTGATATTCAGGCGGGTTCGGGATCGGCCTGTCGCCAGAATGTTCATCTAAAGCGACGGAACAGCCACCGGACCCCAATGCTGGCGCGCCAGCCCACAGCTAACTCTACCAGATTCCTTGCCTGGCGCCGGCCCGTCAATCCGGCTCGAATGAGTTCTCATAATTCCCGACTCTGAGTGCCGGGTCCTGTTGCTCCTTGCGCAGGAAGCAGTTGCCGATGGCGAGGCAGTCGATGTCCGTGCCTATGAAGCAGCGGAACGCGTCCTCGGGCGTACAGACGATGGGCTCGCCACGGACATTGAAGCTGGTGTTCACGACCACCGGACAGCCGGTCTTTGCCTTGAAGGCCGTGAGCAGCGCATGGTAGCGGGGGTTCGTTTCGCGATGCACGGTCTGCACGCGGGCGGAATCGTCGACGTGCGTCACAGCAGGAATCTGCGAGCGCACCTCGCGCAGCCGACGGAGGCCGGCGAGACCGGGATCCATTTTGACGGACCGCTTGCGCCGCGACCCAGCCACATTAGCGACGAGCAGCATGTAAGGGCTGTCGCCGTCGAGGTCGAACCACTCGGCGACGTCCTCGCGCAGCACACTCGGCGCGAATGGGCGAAAGGATTCGCGGAACTTAACCTTGAGGTTCAAGGTGCTCTGCATGGAGGGCGAACGGGCGTCCGCGAGGATCGAGCGGTTGCCGAGCGCGCGAGGGCCGAACTCCATTCGGCCCTGGAACCAGCCCACGGCTTTACCCTCGGCCAGCGCCGCAGCGGTGGTGTCGAGCAGTTCGTCGTCCGGGAGCGTCTCGTAATGGGCACCTAAGGCATCAAGGGCCTGCTGGATCTCGTCCAGGCCGAATTCCGGGCCGAGCAAGGCACCGCGCATGGCGTCGCCGGCTCCTCCCATTCGAATCTCCCCCGAACCGCACATGCGGCGCGGCTCGCCGAACAAGCCGTGGCTCGCCATTAGCGCGGCACCCAAAGCACCGCCGGCGTCGCCGGCTGCTGGCTGGATCCAAACTTCGTCGAATTGGCCGTCGCGCAGCACCTTGCCGTTGGCGACGCAGTTGAGCGCGACACCACCCGCCAAGCAAAGCTGCCGAATGCCGGTCTCGCGTCGCAATGATCGGGTCAGCCGCAGCACCGCTTCCTCTATCACAGTCTGCGCCGAAGCGGCCACATCCATGTGGCGTTGGGTCAAAGCTTCCTCCGGCTTTCGCGGCGCACCGCCGAACAGCGCGTCGAAGCGGTCGTTCGTCATCGCAAGGCCGGTGCAGTAGTCGAAGTGATCGAGGGCGAGGCGGAACGTGCCGTCGGTCTTGAGATCGATCAGGCGGTCGAGGATTGTCTGCACGTATTTCGGCTCGCCGTACGGCGCGAGCCCCATCAGCTTGTACTCGCCGGAGTTCACTTTGAAACCCACGTAGTAGGTGAACGCCGAATAAAGCAGTCCCAGGGAATGGGGGAAGTGCAGCTCCTTGGCGATCGTGAGTTCATTACCGCGGCCGATAGCTGCCGACGTGGTGGCCCACTCGCCCACACCGTCCATCGTCAGCACCGCCGCCTCGCGGAAAGGCGAGGGATAGAATGCGCTCGCGGCGTGTGACTGGTGGTGCTCGGCGAACAGCAGCTTGGTCGCCCAATCGAGCTCGGGGTCGAGTTTCTTCAACTCGCGACGCAACAGGTCTTTCTGGAACAGTTTCTCCTTGATCCAAACCGGTGCCGCCAAGCGAAAAGATCGGAAGCCCCGCGGCGCCAACGCTATATAGGTTTCGAGAAGCCTCTCGAACTTGAGGAAGGGCTTGTCGTAGAACGTCACCCGGTCCACTTCGGAGGGTTGCAGCCCCGCTTCGTCCAAACAGTAGCGAATCGCGTTGGCCGGATAGCCGGCGTCGTGCTTGCAACGGGTGAAGCGCTCTTCTTGCGCCGCAGCGACGATCTTGCCACCTTCGATCAACGCCGCCGCAGCGTCGTGATAGAAGGCGGAAACGCCCAGGATGCGCACGACCCTAAAAGATGGCGTAGATGAAGGGTCCGACGGCGCTTTGGCTAAGCACGATCAGCCCGCCCAGTACCAGCATCGCTACCACCACCGGCAACAGCCAGTACCTCTTGCGCACGCGCATAAAGGCCACAAATTCGCGAAGAAAAGACATCGGCAAAGCCTCAGAACTGGTTCGTCATCGTTTCTGGATCGGGCCCGGGGGGATCGCGTCGAATCCAGTAGCTTGGCGCGTGCGGGTCGCGGCGCAGTCGTAACGGATCCCTGCCCAATGCGCGCATGACGAGGCCGGTCGGCGTTACCACAGCGAAGTAGATCACCGCGATCACCAGTGGGCTGGTGATGCGGTGCAGGAATTGGCCGACATGGAGCCACGCGCGATTAAACGGTGTCAGCCAATCCGGCGTGATCAGCGCCGCAGCCAGCACGAGCGCCATGGCGGCGAGCGCCCAGAAGCGCGGTGGCTCGCCACCGGTCAGCGGAAATAGCGCGATCGCGCCGAACGCGATGACGAAGACGAAGCCGAAGGCGCGATTTGAATTCATGGTGTAGGACTCTTTGAAGCCATACGATAACTCCTGATCTCGTGTCCTACGTCGGGTCAGCCCCGAACGTAAACTCTTCCTGCCAAATCCGTCCCGTTTCGGCAACGAATTGACCGGTATGGACGCGGGCGATGCCGTACTGCGGAAGCCGGACAGTCGTGAGGCACGATTCGTCAAACTTCGCGTCTGTGGAATCGATGCTAAAATCCAGGTTGTCAAAACCGTGCTGCTGCCGGGTACGGGGCAGGTCATTCGTGTCCGCAGGATAGACGTGCAAAAAAAACTTCGCCTCGGTGTCCGCCGGGACGCAAGGCGCCTTGGCATAGGTCAGGTGACGTCCGTCGAGGTACAGGTCGAAGGTAGAGCGGACAATCAACCTGCCGCGTCGCGATAGCCCTTCCGCCAAATACTTGCTTCGAATAGCAACCAAATCTTGTGGATGCACCGAAGTCGGCCTTGTCCACTCTTCGGTAGGCATCCACGCCTGAAAGGCTGAGTAGTATCTGTACAATTCCTCAAGAAGTTCGTTGGCAGAGCGGACAGACAAGTTCATTTTCCGTTCGAGAAACCTGTACAGGCAGACGGCGGCGAGCATATTACCCTGCTCGTTCCAGTGCCCGTCGTTCGCGAACCGCACATCTCTGTAATAATCGTATTCGGCGTCGTATTCGTTGAAGCACTCGAATAGGTTCATAGTTTCAATTTCTGAAGGAATCAGCGCGGTCATCCGGTCTTCCCGTGGAATCGGCAGGATGACGACAACAAATCGTCCGCCCCGCTCTTGCACCGCTTGTTGCCAGGCGCGAAGCAGGGATTGGAAGATGACGCCGGTGTCCTTTGCGCGTTCGCTGTCCGGCGTTCCATCGCTGACGTCGGCTTCCAGGGCCATTGCCTTGGCCCCGTTGCGTCTGCCCTCCCATTCTTCTGCCAACTTGGCATCGATGCGCTCGCCCGCTTCGAAGAACCTGCCGGCGACGTCTTCAAGTGCCCCGGTAAGCAGCGGCAGTCGACTCGCCGCATCAAGAACGAGGTAAGTCATATGAAATCGGGACAACAGCGAAACCCAGGGTGTAGGCTCGATGGCCGGGTTCCGCGCCAACTGGCCAGTTTCGTTTAGACGAAAAAGCCTTTTCTCGTAGATGTCCCGTAGATCGTTACTGCAGAATACGTAGAACACTACGTCCAGTTCGGCCGAGTACCGGAAGTCTTCGTAATAGAGAAACGACTGGTCGGTGCCATAACCGTCCACGCCGAGATTCAGGACGTTGAATCTATCCCTGTGTTTCGCGGGGGGGGGGGGGGGGGGGGGGGGGGAATTCAATAGAAAGTCCAATATTTCGTTGAACGAATATTGGGAGGGCAGGCGCAGGTTTTCGGTATAGGAGTCGCCGAAAAAGCCTAGGTTCACGGCCCCTGCGATGTCGCCGTCACTGAAATTCCGATGCTGCCTCATGGCCAGGTTATTGTGGATAACGGCGTGACTCACGCCGGTGTCGGGATGTGCCCGGCTCGATACCGAATGCGCTTGCCGCACCCAGATGCGCCGGCTATCGAGATCGTATTGGGACTCGGCGGCGTACTCGTACTTCGGATAAAAAAGCCGCAGATACCCTTCCCCTGCGGCGAGGCACACCAAGAGCGACGAAAGCACCAGAGAGAGGTTGACGGCTGCCGCTCGGGCGCGCGCCCATGGGCTTCGCACCGCTCGCTCACAAGATGGCAGCATCTTTTCTGCGGCCTGTGGAGGTTGTGTCGGCTCTTCTTGCATCGGACGCGCATCGCCCTCACTGCGCTGGTGAAGCGGCTCTAGGTGGTTATTATCGCGGAATCGCTCGGTGAGCGTGCGCCAGCGAATGGCCTAGCGGATGTATTCAACGAAAAGGCTTATCCCTTTGGTTCCGGCTTCCCAAGATGCTGTACCGGCCGCGTCGGCAAAGTCATTCGCCATGGTCCCAGTTCCTCCCTTGTTTCACGTACTTACCCGCCGAATGGCGGCGATCCGGTATCCCATATATTGAGAAGCCGTGCTCAACGGGATAAGCCTTTCAACGAATTGGCTGACTTCATTGTGCCTCCGAGACCAATATAGAAGGTTCGCGATGGCATGTCACTCTGTGGCCGAGACGCTCACGCCAACACATGATCGGCCACATTGGCGGACAGGCGTGCCACATCGAAATGTTCTGTTTCCGCTGTCACGCCATCCCTCTCCTCGTTCGGTCGACCTCGCGCACATCGTTCATGCCGGCAGCGCAGACGGTGAGCGCCTCAGAAGAGCCGGTCCTGGCGGGGGTCCCTCTCATAGGCGCTAACTTGTTCGCTCGCGCCATGTCTTTGCGCATTTCGACAACCGGAATTGGCAACGATGGAGCGATTCGGTGGACGAATCCGGGAATTTTGGCCCTCTCGCCGGGCGCCCGGAGTGGCTCCAAGGGGGATTCGACGGTGCGTGACATCGATCCACCAAACAAGTTAGCGCTTATGGGGGTCCCTCTCCCCCTCGCGGGCCTGAGGCGCGACCGCTTGCTTCGCTGCCGACGGCTCGGTCGAGACCGCGACCGAGGCCGCAGCGATACCCGCCCGCTCCTCGCCCAGTACCGAGGCGAGCGCGAGCTCCAGCACATAGCGCGACACGGTCTTCTCCGCTGACGCCTGCCGGGCCGCACCGCCTCCTCCGTCACGACCCGTCCTCCTCAGCCGGCCCCGCCGCCTTCCATCGGTTCGCCGCGCCGGGATCGGTCAGCCGGTCCAGCGTGCCCTCCCGCTCGATCCATTCGTCCACCGCGTCGCAGGCGTCCTCCCAGGCCTCGCCGGCGCCGGCCCCGCGCAGCCGCCTCTCCTCCAGCCTCGACATCACCAGCATCTCGCGCACCGCCCGGCGCAGAACCTCCGGCGGCAGAGGGTCCCGGTCCAGCGCGCGATGGATCACGAAGCGCGACAGGTCCATGCCGCTCGCCGCCGCCGCCCGGCCGAGCCGCTCCCACTCCGCATCGGTCGCCATCACCGCGCGCTGGCGGCGTCCGCCGGCGTCCTCCCTCATCGCGGCCATCCGTCCGGCAAGGCCTGTGGAGACTGCGACACGCAGCTGCATGATGACGTAGAATATGTCATGATATTCCTATGGTATTCATCGCCGACACGCTCCTATGTCTCTATTATGTCCTTAACATGGCGAGCCAGATTGGATGTCAAGACCGTACCAGCGCTCCACGGAAAACTCCACATCCCGGCTTCCCTGAATGCAACTAATTAGAGACACAAGATCAGCCAATGTGTCCTCCAGCCCCGCTCCATTTGCCCTTGACATCGTCCATAACCCACTGTAGCATAACTCTAATGCAGGAGGAAGCTGCAACCCTGCGTCACGGTGCGCTCGCCAGGAATTCGCTACTGTAAGTGCACACCTGACGATGGTGCGGTGCACAGGGCGAGGCGGGCGGGCCACCGTTGTGTCATGACGTGCGAGAGCAAGCGGGTCGCGACAGCCGGGGCATTTGAACGAAGCCGCTACGCGGAGTTAGCGGCGTAGAGTTCATTCATTTCCGAGGCGTCGCGGGTGCCGTTTGTTCTGTGCGTTCGCTTCCCGGTTGCGTCAGTGGCGCTCCGCCCGTCGGGTGGCGGATCCCCAGCAGCCTCCCGATCACCAGTGGTTAGCATCGACCCCTGCGACGGACCGTCGCCGGATCGGTCCGGCGGCGCGCCGTCGCGATCCAGGGAGATCGATAATGACCGGGACCGCGTGCGACACGAACACCGTCACCCCTCTTCGCCAGCGCATGGAGGAGCAGCTCCGCATCGCCAATCTGGCCGCGAGCACGTCCAAGGCCTACATCTGCGAGATCAAGAACCTGGCCAGGTACTACGACGCCTCGCCGGACGAGCTCGACGCCGAGCAGGTGCGCCAGTGGTACCTGGGGCGGATCGACAAGGGGCTCAGTCCGGGCACGACCAACGTCTCCTTCGCCGCGCTGAACTTCCTCTACATCGACACACTCGGCTGGCCTGACCATGTCGCCGGCCTGCGCTCCCGCAAGAAGCCCGGCAAGCTGCCGCGCTACATGTCGGAGCAGGAGGTCGAGCACCTCATCCTTGCGACACCCGACCTCCGCCACCGTGCTGCCATTGTCACCGGCTATGGCGGCGGGCTCCGCATCTCCGAGACCTTGGCCATCAAGGTCGGCGACATCCTGTCGGAGAAGAAGCTGCTGCACATCCCCTCCGGCAAAGGCGGCACCGAGAGAATGGCACCGTTGCCGGACATCGTCATCCACTACTTGCGCGTCTACTACAGGAACATCTGGCCGCGTCCGACGAGCTGGCTCTTCTACGGCGTCTCGCTCGACAGGCCCATCGCAACGGAGACCTTGCAGGCCGCCTTCAGGAGGGCGCGCGACATTGCCGAGCTCGACCGCAGCTACACCTTCCATTGCCTGCGCCATTCGGCGGCGACCCATCTCCTCGAGCGCGGCGGCGATATCGAGGTGATCCGGGACATGCTCGGCCATCGAAGCGCGAACACGACCCGTCACTACGCCCGCGTCACCGGCAAGATGTTCGAGGGCCTCGACCACCCGATCTCAGGCTTCGCAGCGTTGCGCAACTGACGGCGCGTGGAGGCCGAACGCGCGGGCGTGGCGGAGATCTTCCGCCGCGCCGGCGCCGCTTTCCGTGAGCGCCACAAAGGGCGCATCGACGCCGCCCGGCTCAAGGTCATGGGCGCCATCGAGGCGTGCCGCACCGCCGTGCTCGGCGGCCACATGTACGCCTGCGAGGGCTGCGGGCGCGAGCATCCGCTCTTCAACTCCTGCCGCAACCGCCACTGCCCCACCTGCCAGGGTCTCGCCGCCAACCTCTGGAGCGAGGAGCGCGCCGGGGACATCCTGCCGGTGCCCTACTTCCATGTGGTCTTCACCCTGCCCAAGGAGGTTGCCGCCATTGCCTTCTGCAACCGCAGGGTGGTGTTCGACATCCTCTTCCGGGCCGTCGCCGAGACCCTGCGCACCATCGCCGCCGATCCCCGCCACGGCGGCATGCGCATCGGCGGCACCGCGGTCCTCCATACCTGGGATCAGAAGCTCCGCTTCCACCCGCACCTGCACGTGGTCGTGCCCAACGCGGGCTTCGACGTAGACAGTGGCGAGTGGAAGACGGGGAGCACCACCTTCCTCGCCCCCGTCAAGGTCCTCGGCAGCCTGTTCCGCCGCCTCTTCCTCGAGGAGCTCGCCCGCGCCCACGGCCGGGGGGACCTGGAGTTCCACGGCACCCTCGCCCACCTCGCCAATCCCGGCGAGTTCCACGCCACGCTTGCCGCCGCCCGGGCCAGGGACTGGGTGGTCTACGCCAAGCGGCCCTTCCGCGGGCCTGAGCAGGTCTTCCGGTACCTCTCGCACTACACGCACAGGATCGCCATCTCCGACAGCCGCATCGTCTCCTTCGACGGCGAGACGGTCTCCTTCCGCCACCGAAAGCCCAAGGCGCCGGGGCAGAGAAAGCCGCGCTACGGCATCGCCACCGTGAGCGCCGACGAGTTCATCCGCCGCTTCCTGAGGCACGTCCTGCCGGACGGCATGCACCGCATTCGCTACTTCGGCATCCTCGCCAACGGCTGCCGCGCCAGCACGCTGGAGAGAGCACGCCAGGCTCTCGGCGCCCTCGGCTGCGCCGCCCCCGAGGGAAGCGTGGACGGCGCTCGGGCCGAGCCCGACGAAGAGCCCGAGATCGGCACCGCGCCCGTGGCCTGCCCCCACTGCGGCGGCGTCATGCGCCTCGTCCGCGAAATCCGCCGCCGCCATGAGCCCCGCTCGACGCGCGGCCCGCCGGCGCTGCCGCCGACCCACAGGGGGAAACCGTGAGACGCCCGCTCGCTTCGGCCCCGCGCAACGGCGCCAAAGCGCCGACGCACGACCGAACCTGTCTCCGCTTGAGCCGGGCTGACAGCCCTCGGCTCACACCCCGCTCAGTCCTCGCAGCGTGCGCCCGCATGCCTGCCGAAAGACCGGCGCGAGCGTCGATTTTATGCGCAACTCTGCTGCCGGTGGATGCCGCCTGACGCTGACATCAGCGCACTTTCCACATAGCTCAACTTCGCCTCTCGTGGCCCGCGGCTTCGTTCAAAAGGGTTGGGCAGGCTCTCGAGAGAGAGCCTGCCCAACCCTTAACCTTGAACGAGCGGGATTCGATGCCGCGCGGGCCTCTTCTTTCGCGCGCGAGACCCCAATTGCTGCGCGCAAGAACCTGCGGGCTTGCGCGACTCTGGCTCGCGGGACGCGCGTGCGCGACATCGCACTTATCCCGCATAATCCCGGCGCGTCCCGCATGAAATTTAAGTTTCCCGTCCCACGGAGCGCGCGCGAGACCGCGCGGAGCACGACCCTGGCGAGAATTTCGGAGTGAGCCAGCACGCGCGCTTGACCCCTGCGGGCGGCGATTTCTATTCTGGCGGCCTGTCCATGCCGCCGGCGGCGGGGCGGGCGACCGCCCGCGCGAACCCAAGGAGGGGAAGGAATGAACAAGCTGTTGACAGCGGGCCTCGGTGCGCTCGCCGCGCTGGCCGTGACGGCGCCGAGCGTGCACGCGCTGGACGACCTCTCGAACTACGTGTTCGTGCCCAACCGGGCCTCGGCGGACGTGGCGGTGATCGACACGCGCACCGACGCGGTGGTGGCGCATGTGCCGGTTGGCGAGGTGCCGCACCAGGTCGCGGTCTCCCAGAGCCTCGGCAAGATGATCGTGAGCAACACCGCCGACGACACCGTCACGGTGATCGATCTCGCAACGCTCAGGACCTCGGCCACCATCCAGCTCGGCCACGAGCCCGAGCACATCGAGCTCGATCCCTCCGGCGCGGTGGCCGCCATCGGCAATATCGGCGACGGCACGGTCTCGCTGGTCTCGCTCGGGTCCGAGCACGAGGTCGCGCGCGTGGACGGGCTGCACGAGCCCCACAACATGACCTTCGACCCCTCGGGCGAGCGCCTCTATGTCGGCAACCTGGGAGCGAGCTTCGTCAGCGTGATCGACGTGCCGCAGGCGACGGTCGCGGGCGAGATCGTGATCGGGCCGGACCGCGCGCTGGCGCACCACGAGGACGACGACACCGCCTACCAGGGCATTATCAACGTCACGGCCACGCCCGACGGGCGCCTCGGCTTCGCGGCCTACGGCGAGGGCGACCGCATGGCCGTGATCGATCTCGAATCGGGCCGGACGCTCAAGGACCTGGCGCTGGGCGACACGCCCTGGCGCGCGTTCACCACCAGCGACGGCCGCTACATGATCGTCCCCAACAACGGCGACGAGACGGTCTCGGTGGTCTCGACCGAAACGCTCGACGAGGTCGCGCGGCTGCCCGGCGCGGCGGACATGACCGGCGTCAACACCGGCTGGTTCGATACGCTTGCCTACGTGATCAGCCGGGGCGACGACAAGGCACTGATCATCGACCTGGAAACCATGCAGGCGGCCGGCGAGATTGCGCTGCCGGGCACGCCCGAGACCGGCGTGGTGACGCCGGACGGCACCAAGCTCTACGTCGCGCTGAGCGATGCCAATACGGTCGCCGTGATCGACGTGAAGGCGAAGGCCGTGACCGCGACGATCGAGGGCGTGGGCGAGGAGCCCTGGGGCGCGCACATCGCCGGCGCAGTCAACTACTGCCACTAAGGACCACTAGCCGCGCGAACGGGGTCGTACCCGTTTGGCGCACGGTCCTTGTGTCGCACGCGGTGCGGCCCAGGATTCCCCTCCTCACCCCAGCCCTCTCCTCCCCAACGGGGAGGAGAGGGAGAACGGGCGGTGCACATTTCGTCCCCCCTCCGCCCTTTGGGGGGAGGGGGACAGGGGGAGGTGGGAACAGTTGGGGCCGCTCTGAACCGGTAAGTTCGAAACGAGTTCCGGGGACCGCGACGACCGCTTCCTTTCGCATCGCCACCGGGACTCTGGCTCTCGCGGCGCTGGGCGCCTCGATCGCTGCCGAGGCGTCGTCGGTCGCGCCGCGCGACCGCCTGCTCGGCGCCGTCGCACGTCATGCGGCGCTTCCCGCAGCGCTCGGCGCGGAAATCGAGCGGCGCTGCCCGGCGGACGGGACGCGATGCGCCGCGCAGCTCATCGCGGACAGCCTGCCGGCAGCCCGCCTGGTCCCGGTGAACCACCCGGATACCGACACGATCCGGCGCGCCCACACGGTCCCCTCGGTCAGCGCGGTCGAGCAGCGCAGCGATGGGGCGCTCGCCCTGGTGCTCGACCGCTTCGGCCGCACCGCCGATCGCGAGATCGCCGATGCCGTGGCCGCCCATGCGCTCGCAGCACCGGCGTGGCTGGTGCTCGATCTCCGCGCCAATGCCGGCGGCGACTTCGACCGGATGCGACGGGTCGCGAGCCTCTTCACGGGGCCGATGGAGGGCGCGATCCGCCTGCTCGGCCGCGAGGGCGCGAGCGATGTGGCGTTGCCCGCGCCGCTCCGCGCCATCGGCGAGTTCGAGATCGACGTGCTGATCGGCCCCGGCACGGCGAGCAGCGCCGAGGTGCTGGCGGCGCTCCTGCGCCGCTACGCCGGTGCCCGGCTCATCGGGAAGCCCACGCTGGGCAAGGACTGGCTCACCCGGCTCGTCCCGGTCGATCACGACTGGCGCCTCGCAATCCCCGCCGAGCGCATCGAGGTGCCCGGCGAGACGCTGGCGCAGGGCCTCGTGCCCGACATCGAGGCCGCGCCGATTGTCGAGCCGTGACCGGGGCCGGCTTCAGGTGTCTAATGCCTCACGGCGAACGAGGAGAAACGGGATGGTTCGGTTGAGGGTTCTTGCCGCCGCGCTCGGCGTGCTGGCCGTTCTCGGCACGGCGGTGCCGGCGCAGGCGCACGAGGAGAAGACCGGCGACATCACCATCGTCCATCCCTGGTCGCGGCCGGCGGCGCAGGGGCATAACGGCGTGATCTATCTCGACATCCACAACCGGGGCACGGCCGACGACCGCCTCGTCGCCGTCAGCACGCCGCTGGCCACGAAGGTCGAGCTTCACCGGAGCACGATGGAAGAGGGCGTCCACCGCATGGAGGCGGTGGAGGGCGTCGTCGTGCCGGCGGGCGGCTCGGTGGCGCTCGCGCCCGGCGGCCTTCACGTCATGCTGGTCGGTCTCAAGTTCATGCTGATGGCGGAGGAAACCATCCCGGTCACCTTCACCTTCGAGCGCTCAGGCGCCATCACGACCGGGGTGGCGGTCGAGGTCCGGGGCGGCGACCACGACCATTAACCCGCATTTCTCACCAGGGTCACGGCCTGCGTCGCGCCCAGGCGTTAGATCCGCCAGGAGCGGGCCAAAAAGCGTATCAGGGAATACGGTTGAGGCCCGCGACGCCGCGGGCGGGCGCCTGGGCGCGACCCGAAGGGCGGCTCTCTCCGGCCGACAGCGTGCGTCACGCCGCTTGTCCGATGTCCCCGCATCGCGCTGCGCGCCGCTCCTACCCTGTCGGCCGGACAGCGCCGCGCAGACCATGACCTTGGTGAGAAATGCGGGTTAAGGCCGCCACGGGCGGCTATCAAGCGTTGAGGCGCTGGCCGGACTCGCGGTCGAACAGGTGAAGGGTTTCGAGGCGCGGCATCAGGCGAATGGTCTCGCCGGGGTCGAAATCGTGCCGCTCCTGGAACTCGGCGCAGATCTCCTGGCCGGCCATCTGGCAGAACACGAGCGTGCTCGAGCCGGTGGGCTCGACCACCGAGACCGTGGCCTCGACGCCGGCGCCGTTGGTGCCGAGCGCGAGGTCTTCCGGCCGCACGCCGTAGACCAGCGGCTGCCCCTCGCCCACGCGAATGTCCGCTGGCAGCGGCAGGGCCGTGCCGTCATCTGCGGCGGCGGCCGGCGTGGCGCTCCCGGCAGTGCCCGAAGCCTCGATCAGGTTCATCGCCGGCGAGCCGATGAAGCCCGCGACGAAGAGGTTGGCGGGCCTGTCGTAGAGGTCGAGCGGGCGGCCGACCTGCTCGACCCGGCCCAGATTCATCACCACGATGCGCTCAGCCATGGTCATGGCTTCCACCTGGTCGTGGGTAACGTAAATCGAGGTGGTGCGCAGCCGCTGGTGCAGCGCCTTGATCTCGGTCCGCATCTGCACCCGGAGCTTGGCGTCGAGGTTGGAGAGCGGCTCGTCGAAGAGGAACACTTGCGGGTCGCGCACGATGGCGCGGCCCATGGCGACCCGCTGGCGCTCGCCGCCCGAGAGCTGGCGCGGCAGGCGGTTGAGCAGGTCCGTGAGGCCCAGAATCTGCGCAGCGCTATCCACCCGCTCGCGGATCATGGCCTTGTCCGCCTTGCGCAGCCGCAGGCTGAAGCCCATGTTCTGGCGCACCGTCATGTGCGGGTAGAGGGCGTAGTTCTGAAACACCATGGCGACGTCGCGGGCCTTCGGCGCCATGTGGTTCACCACCTTGTCGCCGATCGCAATCTCGCCGTCGTTGACGTCCTCAAGGCCGGCGATCATCCGGAGCAGCGTCGACTTACCGCAGCCCGACGGGCCGACCAGGACCAGGAACTCGCCGTCCTCGATGTCGATCGAGACGCCGTGGATTACGGCCGTATCGTCGAAGGACTTGTGGACCTCGCGGATCGATACCGATGCCATGGCTTGTCTTCTCCGCTTATCCCTTGACCGCGCCGAGGGTGAGCCCGCGCACGATGTAACGCTGCGCGAAGAGCGCGATCAACACCGGCGGGACCATGGCGATGAGCGAGCGCACAGCCACGAACCAGAACTGCACGCCGCGCGAATCCACGCCGCCCGCAATGTGGACCGGCATGGTCGCCGATTCCTTGATGGTGAGAATCACCGCGAAGAGATACTCGTTCCACGCGAACGCGAACATAATGAGCGCGGACGCCGCAATCGCCGGCAGCGCGAGCGGGATTGCGACCCGGAAGAACGCGACGAAGTGCGAGCCGCCGTCCACCAGCGCCGCCTCCTCCAGCTCGATCGGCAGGTCCTGGAAGGTCTGACGCACGATCACCACCACGAAGGGCAGGATGAAGGTGGCGTTGACCAGGATCAGCGCGGCGTGGGTGTCCAGCATGTCGAGCGAGGAGAAGACGATGAAGAAGGGCACCGCCGTCGCTACCGGCGGCAGCACCCGCTGCGACAGGAACCAGATCGTGAGGTCCTTGTTCTTGATGCGCTTGAAGCGGAAGCGCGCCAGCGCATAGGCCGCGGGCAGGCCGAGGACGAGCGCGATCAACACCGAGCAGACGGAGATGATCAGGCTGTTGCCGAAGGCGTTGTAGGCCTCCGGCGTCGAGATCTGGGAGATCCAGTTCTCGAGCGTGGGCGTGAAGTCGATGAACGGGACGCCGAGGCCGGCCACCGTGAAGGTGTCCGCCGGTGCGCGCAGGCTGTTGGAGACCGCCCAGTAGATCGGGAAGAAGAAGATCAGCGCGACGAAAATCGCAATGATCGAGAAGCCGGCATCGGCGAACCACAGCCGTTTGCGCTTGCCGCGTGCCTGGGGGACGCCGGCGGGCTGCCCGAACAGCGACTTGCCCAGCCCGCTAAGCATAAGTTTGCCTCAGGCGGCGGAAGAAGAGCGTGACCACGATCATCACCACGATCAGCAGCAGGTAGGCCATGGCCGAGGCGTAGCCGAAGTCGTTGAGCTTGAAGCCGCGGGTGAACGCCAGATAGCTGTACGACTGGGTGGCGATGCCGGGCCCGCCCTTGGTGAGCGTCGCGATGATGTCGAAGAGCTTAACCGCCTCCGCCAGGCGCAGCAGCAGCACGATGATGATGACCGGCTGCATCATCGGAATCACGACGATACGCCAGAGATCCCATGCCGAGCCGCTGTCTAATCGCGCACATTCCACCAGGTCGTCAGGGATGGATTGCAAGGCGGCGAGGAACACAAGGAAACAGAAGGGTGTCCATTGCCATATGTCGACGATTATCACTGATACGAGAGCCCAATCGGGCTGGGATAACCATGGTATTCCCATGAATTCGAGCGGGCCGCCAATCTCGTAAAACACTGTAAAGAATAGGTATCCGACCGCGATCGGAGTCGCGAAGATCGGCAATATCATGATCGTTCGCAGCACGGGTCGCCCGAATATGTATCGGTGGAAGAGGAAGGCGAGCAGGAATCCCAGCACAATCTCGGCGGTCACCGCCGTGAACACGAAGATCGCGGTGACCTTCACCGCAGAGCCCACCTCCTCGTCGCCGAAGGCGCGGATGAAACTGGCGAAGCCGTTCCAGGTGAAATTGGTCTGAAGCTCGCGATGCACCACCGTCTTGGTGCGCGGCTCCCCGCTCTTCTTGAGCACGGGCTCGCCGGCCTCGTTCAGCACCGGCACTTTCTCGCGCCCGGTGACGACGACCTTGCGATCGACATCGTGAAGGCTGATGTAGAGCGAGTAGCCGAGCGGAAAGACGGTGAACGCCAGCACCCAGAAGACGGCCGGCAGCAAAAAGACGAACTTGACCGGCTTGGTCCAGCGGATCATGGCCGGCTAGCTATTTTCGTGATCGGCAGTCGGCAGGGCCCGAGGCGGGCACGGCAAGCCGCGCACCGCCCCGCAAACCCTACCGGATGGCCTCGGTCTATCCGCCGTAGCCGATCGCTTCCTGATACTGCTTGAGAATCTTGTCACGGCCAAGACGGTCCGTGATCTCTTCCCAGGTCGCTGCGGTATCGGAAAGAGCCTCGGCCGCCGTCTTCTGGTCGCTCATGGCCGCCGACAGGTTCTTGTCCATGATGTCCCAGTACTCGGGCGCACCCTCGATCCTCAGATAGGTGAGGATCGTCGGCGCGGTGAAGTTGTCGTAGTAGGCCTGCGTGTACTCGGCGACATCGTCGGGATGCCAGCCTGCGGCCACGTAGTCCTCGATCTTCGCCTCGCCCAGCGGCTCCAGGAACTGGTAGTAGTACCCCGGATCGACACCGGTCCAGCCGTGATACGCGCCCCAGTTCGACGACGGCTTGATCGCCATCAGCGAGAGGAACGAGTAGGCGGCATCCGGGTTCTCGGAGAACGCCGAGATCACGCCGTGCCACGAGCCGCCGGTGGTGTTGCCAACAGGCTGCGGGTCATCGGTCTCGACCCAGGTGCCATTCTCATGATCCCAGTACTTGTCCGAGCTGGGCATGAGTGCCGAACCGCAGATCCCCTTGATCTTGGACCGCGATTCATCCTGGCAAAGCGAGCCAACATCGCCCCAGCTGAACACGAACACCGACTTGCCGCGCAGGAAGTAGTCCCACGCCTCGCCGAGGCTCCAGCCCACCTGCGCCTCCGGCCCCGTCTTGTGCAGCTCTTGCAGGAACTCGAGCGCCGCGACGTGACCGGGGCTGTCGATCAGCGGGGTCATGTCGGTGGGGTCGAACCAGTAGACGTTTTGATACTGGGTGACTGCCTCGCCTGGCGTCATGGCGAAGGACGCAGACAGCGACTGGAAGTGATAGTGCCCCTGCTCGCCCACCTTGAGGTGGAGCACGGTACCGCTATCGGGCTCGTCGTCGTTGGCATCCCAGTTCTTGCCGTCGAAATACTGCGAGATGTCGAGGAGCTGCTGCCAGGTCTTGGGCGGAACCGGCATGTCGTAGCCCTTCTCCGCCTTGAATGCCGCCTGATGCTCGGGGTCGTTGAGCACGTCGCGGCGGTAGTAGAGCACCTGGCCGTCGGCGTCGTTGAGCACGCCGTAGCCGGTGTCCCCCCAGGTGTGCAGGGTCTTCAGCGAGTCCGGCATGGAATCGTAGGTCCACTGCGGATGCTCGCCGCTCTCCATGAATTCCTCAATCGGGAGCATGTAGTCGCCGGCCACCAGATCGCCATAGAAGAAGGCGCCGACGATGATTCCGTCATAGAGGCCCGTGCCCTGGCGCAGGTCGAGCATCATCTTCGCGTAGAGGTCGGTGATCGGAGTCAACGCGATCTCCAGCTTGCCGCCGGAAAGCTCTTCCCAGATGGGCCGGAAGCTGAAAATGGGCCCCGAGATGCCGCCGCGCGGCCCCGAATCAAGGGTCAGCACCGTGATCGTGGTGCCTTCGAAAGGTTTCTCACCAGGCCCGAACAGGGAGCCCAGCTCATCCCGCGAGGTCTTGATAACGGCGCCATCCTCCATGATGAGGTCGACAGACCCATCGTCATGCCATGTGACGTGCCCGTCTTGCGCCAACGCATCTGCTGCGGTCAGCGCGGCCAATGCCACGCCTGCCGAGATCAAACCGGCTCTCAACGCCTTCATTCTCCATCTCCCTCGTCGTGAACGGCGTACACCGCCGCCAAACGCGCCATGACTATAGTCAATGGCGTCCGGGCGGCAAGCGCCCTGCCCACGTTGACCGCGTTGGGGCGAGTCCCTAAGGTCGCGGCCGCCGCGCCGGCGGCAAATGGGCGGCAATACAGGAGATATCGAACCATGGCCGTGGAGCGTAAAGAGGTGGCCGAGCAGCGCTATCGCGAAGCCTACGGGCGCTACTTCGAGGACTTCGTGGTGGGCGACGTCTACGAGCACCGGCCGGGCCGGACGCTCACCGAGTACGACAACATCTCCTTCACCCTGCTCACCATGAACACCCACCCGATTCACTTCGACAGCCACTACGCCTCGCACAGCGAGTTCGGCAAGCCGCTGGTCAACAGCGCGCTCACGCTGGCGATCGTCGCCGGCATGTCGGTGAGCGACATCAGTCAGAAGGCGATCGCCAACCTCGGCTGGAACGACATCAAGCTCACCGCGCCCGTCTATGCCGGCGATACCATCTATGCCGAATCGGAGGTGCTGGAGACGCGGGAGTCGCGCTCCCGACCCACCCAGGGCATCGTCACGGTCAAGACGACGGGCAAGAAGTCAGACGGCACCGTCTTCATGACTTACGAGCGCACGGTGCTGGTGCCGAAGCGCGGCCACGCGGTGGACGACCGCGCCGATTACTAGCCCGCAACTCTCACCGCTCGGGTGCCCTGGAGAATGGCCTTAACTTAGGAATGGTTTATGGTATGGACCGAGCGAGACGCTCGCTGTCGATAACAGCGTGCTGCGCACTCACGATGATTGGGCGCGACGCGGATAGGGGTATTGTACCTCCAAGAACATAGCACGCCGTGCGCTCTTGATTGACTGACTTTGCTATGCAGCAGCCTCTGCCTAGACAGAAAACTCCACAAAACGTGGAAGACCTTTTCGGCGTGGGCCGCGATGTTCTCTCTCTCCACCCGTTTCCGGAGGGATGGTATTTCGTTGCGGACCGCCGCTCGATATTGAAGCAGACATTAATCCAAAGGCAGTGGCTCGGAACGAATATTGTTGCTTGGTCCAACGATGAGGGGACCACTTGCGTTGCCGAGTCGGTGTGCCCTCACCTGGGCTCCTCCTTGGGTCCTGAAGCGGGCGGACGCGTGCGCGACGGCCATCTGGTCTGTCCCTTTCACGGCTTCACCTACGATGTCGCCGGCACCTGCGTTGCAACGCCTTTTGCTGAGTCCCCCAAATCCGTGAGGCTGAACGTCTTCCACACGCGGGAAATTCTTGGCCTCGTCTTTGCATGGTGGGGTATCGATAGACGCCCGCCGCAATGGAGCCTTCCTGAAGAGCCATCGACTGCAGGTAAGTGGAGCAACCTGGAAATCCGGACTCTCCGATTTCCCGGTCACCCGCAGGAGACGTCGGAAAACTCAGTAGACTTGGGTCACTTGCGTTATGTGCATGGCTACGACAACGTGAAAGCCGTCGGAACGGCGACGGTGGACGGCTCGTGCCTCGTGAGTCGTTTCGACTTCAAGCGTCGCCAGCGCATCGCCGGCGTCGCCGACCTCACTTACGACGTTTCCGCCACCGCCTACGTTCATGGGCTGGGTTATTCGTTTGTCGATATCCACGAGCGCACCATCGGCATAGACACTCGCCTGTGGGTTTTAGCGACGCCGATTGACGGCACGTTGATTGATCTGGTTCTGGTCGGACAGACCCGGGAAATACGAAAGCCCAAGCGCCTGATTTCTGGCCTCGGATTCTTGCCTGTGAAGCTGCGCACCAGGATCATGAACAAGATCCTGATTTCTGTGCAGGAGCATGATGTTCTCCAGGATGTCGAGATTTGGAGCCGAAAGAGCTACCGGTCTCATCCCCGCTTGTGCCGCTCCGACGGCCCCATCGGCAGATATCGGCGCTATTGCAGACAGTTCTATCCACCCGACGACCAACATGGCCGCAATTAGCTGCAGCCCAAACCGACCGGACTTGTCGATCCAAAATGCTCGGTTGGCAGTGCAGAAACTGGAATTAACACGAGAACGCCGACCGGCCGGAGAGGTCTGTCGCGTCTTCGTTGGACAGCAGCAATCCTGACTGCCTTGCCGGATGCGGTCGGGTCCTCCTTGAGACCGTCTTTGTGATATCTACGAGGCTTTGGCACTCTCCACACGTTTATCGGGATTGGACGCCAACAATGTTGACGACATCGGACCCGAAGAGACACAGTGGCCTGTCTCGACGCATCCTGATGGCCACCGCCTTGATTGCCGCCCTCGTGGTTGCAGTCGGGGGACAGCGAGTGGCCGCATCCGACGACCCGGCGATCGCGTTCGTCCAAGGTGTCGGCGACGACGTCGTGGCCATCCTCGGGAACAAGGACAACAGCACGTTTGCGGAGCGCGAGGCCGCGTTCCGTGACGTGATGGTCCGGGGCTTCGACGTTCCGCTCGTCACCCGCTTCGTGATCGGGAGGCACTGGAAGTCGGCAACCGATGAGCAGCGAGCGGAATTCTCGGCGATCTTTCTCGACTTCCTCGCACGCGTGTACGCGAGCCGGTTCGATTCCTATTCCTACGGGGGCGAGCAGTTCACGGTGCGCTCCGCCATCGCAGACGAGAGCGGCGACACGATCGTCCGCGCGCGGGTCGCCCGGCCCTCCGGCGCCGATCCTGTGGAACTCGATTTCCGCGTACGCACGAGGGACGGGACCCACAAGGTCGTGGACCTCTACGTCGAGGGCATCAGCATGCTGCTCACCCACCGGGTTGAGTTCAGTTCGGTCATCAACCGCAAGGGCATCGACGGTCTGTTGCGCGACATCCGGGCACGTGTCGAGGCGCCTATCGGGGACGCAGAAGAATAGCCCGCGGTACTTGCCGGCTCGGTTAGAACGATACGCAGGCCTCGGTCACCACGCGGAGCACGCTGGATTGGCCGAAGGCACGCCTGTAAGCGTCCGCGATTTCATCCGTGCGCTGCATGGCGTCCTTCCCCGGCGGAGCGAACACGAGCAAGAGCTTGGTGCGCTCTCGCACGATGGTGCCCGAGCTCTCGCGCCACTGCCCCGCAGCATCAAGCACGGTAAGGCCGTCCGGAAAGCGCGGCGTCACCTCCTCGGCGAGGAAGGCGCGCCAAGCCTCGTCGCTCACCACCTCAACCTCGCCCTGGCTGCGCCCGAAGAAGAGCCTGTATTCGGCGAATAGCTCGGTGCCGGACGGGCAGGCCGCTGCGTTGGCCCCGAATGTGGGCGCGGCGACGAACGCGAAGGCCGCGAGAGTCGCCGCAGCGAAGAGGCGGCGGCCCCGCACGGCCATTCTGCGTTTTCCCCTATGCGCTTGCGCGCCTACTCGGCGGGAACGGAAACGTGCTCCTCTTCCACCGCCAGGGCGTCGCCCGCCGCCTCACCCATCGTGTCGCCGAATGCGTCGCCGGCATCCTCGATGGCAGCGGCTTCGGCTTCGGCCTCCGCCTCTTCTGCCTGCCTGAGCAGCTCGCGCTCCACGGCCTGCTTCTGGATGCGGTTGACGACGCTGCCCGTGCCGGCCGGGATCAGGCGACCCACGATCACGTTCTCCTTGAGACCGAGAAGATTGTCGGACTTGCCAGAGACCGCCGCCTCGGTGAGCACCCGCGTGGTCTCCTGGAACGACGCGGCGGAGATAAACGACCGGGTTTGCAGCGACGCCTTCGTGATGCCCTGGAGCACGGGAATGCTGTTGGCGGCATCGCCGTCGACGCGCTCGTTGACCTCGTCGTACTCGACCCGGTCGACCTGCTCGCCGACGAGGAAGGTGGTCTCACCCGGCTCCACGATCTCGACCTTCTGCATCATCTGGCGGCAGATCACCTCGATGTGCTTGTCGTTGATCTTCACGCCCTGCAGCCGGTAGACCTCCTGGATCTCGTCGATCAGGTACGTCGCGAGCGCCTCGACGCCGAGCACGCGCAGGATGTCGTGCGGGGCGCGGTTGCCGTCCATCAGCGGATCGCCCTTGCGCACGATGTCCCCTTCCTGGACGCTGATGTGCTTGCCCTTGGGGATGAAGTACTCGGCCGGCTTGGCGTCGCCGTCGTCGGGCACGATCACGATCCGCCGCTTGGCCTTGTAGTCCTTGCCGAACTCGACCCGGCCGGTGATGTCGGTGATCACCGCGTGGTCCTTGGGCTTGCGTGCCTCGAACAGCTCGGCCACCCGCGGCAGGCCGCCGGTGATGTCGCGGGTCTTGGTCGATTCCCGCGGGATGCGCGCAAGCACGTCGCCGGCATGGACGGTCTCGCCGTCCTCGACATTGAGGATGGCGTCGACCGAAAGGAAGTACTGCGCCTCGCGCCCGTTGGGGAGCGTGATGATCTCGCCACTCTCGTCGGCAAGGCCCACGCGGGGCTTGAGGTCGCTGCCGCGCGGCTGCTGGCGCCAGTCCACCACCACCTTGTTGGAGACCCCGGTGCGCTCATCCACCACCTCGCGGAAGGAGAGGCCCTCCACCATGTCGGAGAAGCGCACCACGCCCGCACGCTCCGAAATCAGCGGCAGCGTGAACGGATCCCACGACGCGACCGTGTGCCCGCGCTCGATATTCTGGTCCTGCGAGACATAGAGCTTGGCACCGTAGGGGATGCGGTGGCGCGCACGCTCCCTGCCCTGCTCGTCGCGCAAGGCGACCTCGAGATTGCGGCCCATCACCACCGATGTGCCGGTGCTGTCGCTCACCACATTCTCGTTCTCGATCTCGACCGTCGCATCGATCGGTGCTTCGACGCTCGACTGCTCCGCCCCGCGCTGGGCCGCACCGCCGATGTGGAAGGTACGCATGGTGAGCTGCGTGCCGGGCTCGCCGATGGACTGCGCGGCGATGACGCCGACGGCCTCGCCGATATTGGCGAGCGTGCCGCGCGCGAGGTCGCGCCCGTAGCAGAGGCTGCACACGCCATCGTCGCTCTCGCAGGTAAGCACCGAGCGGATCTTGACCTCTTCGATATTGGCTCGCTCGATCTGGTCGACGGTGCGTTCGTCGATCATCTCGCCGGCGTCCACGATCGTCTCGCCGGAAAGCGGATCCAGAATCGGCTCCGACGCGACCCGCCCCAGCGCCCGCTCGCCGAGCGTGGCGATGGTCTCACCGCCTTCGATCACCGCCTTGATCGTGAGCCCGGCGGTGGTGCCGCAATCGTCCTCGACGATGATGCAGTCCTGAGCGACGTCGACGAGGCGGCGGGTGAGATAGCCCGAGTTGGCGGTTTTGAGCGCGGTGTCTGCGAGGCCCTTGCGCGCCCCGTGCGTCGAGTTGAAGTACTCAAGCACCGTCAGTCCTTCCTTGAAGTTGGATTTGATCGGCGTCTCGATGATCTCGCCGGACGGCTTGGCCATCAGACCGCGCATACCCGCGAGCTGCTTCATCTGCGCTTCCGAGCCACGCGCACCAGAATCGGCCATGATGTAGATCGAGTTGAGCGCAGGCCCGCCCCGCCGGTCCTCACCCACGGTGAGGTCCGACATACCCTTCATCATCGCTGACGCCACCTTGTCGGTGCACTGCGACCAGGCGTCGATGACCTTGTTGTACTTCTCGCCCTGGGTGATGAGGCCGTCGGAGTACTGACGCTCGTAGCGGCTCACCTCACGGTCGGTGAATTCCACCAGCTTGGCCTTGTCGCGCGGCACCACCATGTCGTCCTTGCCGAAGGAGATGCCGGCGCGGGTCGCGTAGCGGAAGCCGAGATTCATCACCTGGTCGGCGAAGATCACCGTCTCCTTCTGGCCGCAATGGCGGTAGACGGAATCGAACACGGCGCTGAGCTCGCGCTTGGTGAGCAGTTGGTTGATCGCCTCAAAGCGGACGTTGGCGTTCTCCGGCAGCACTTCCGAGAGAATTAGCCGGCCCGCCGTGGTCTCGACCCGGACGGCGTCTGCCCCGTTCTCGCCCGCCCTGCGGCACGTGATATTGGCATGGAGCGAGATCACGCCTGAATCCAGCGCCTTTTGCACTTCGCCGATATCGGAGAACGCCATGCCCTCGCCGCGCTCGCCGTCCCGGCTGTAGGTCAGATAGTAGATTCCCAGCACGATATCCTGGCTCGGCACGATGATCGGCTTGCCGTTGGCCGGGCTCAGAATGTTGTTGGTGGACATCATCAGGACCCGCGCCTCGAGCTGGGCTTCGGGCGAGAGCGGCACGTGCACCGCCATCTGGTCGCCGTCGAAGTCGGCGTTGAAGGCGGCGCAGACCAGCGGGTGAAGCTGAATCGCCTTGCCTTCGATCAGCACCGGCTCGAAGGCCTGGATGCCAAGACGGTGCAGCGTCGGCGCCCTGTTGAGTAGCACCGGATGCTCGCGGATCACCTCCTCCAGGTAGTCCCAGACCTCGGGCCGCTCCTTCTCGACCATGCGCTTGGCGGCCTTGAGCGTAGTGGCCATGCCGTGGAGTTCGAGCTTGGAGTAGATGAAGGGCTTGAAGAGTTCGAGCGCCATCTTCTTCGGCAGGCCGCACTCGTGCAGCTTGAGTTCGGGCCCCACGACAATCACCGAGCGACCCGAATAGTCGACGCGCTTGCCGAGGAGATTCTGCCGAAAACGCCCCTGCTTACCCTTCAGCATGTCGCTCAGCGACTTCAGCGGGCGCTTGTTGGCGCCGGTCATCACCCGGCCGCGGCGGCCGTTGTCGAACAGCGCGTCCACCGCCTCCTGCAGCATGCGCTTCTCATTACGGACGATGATGTCCGGCGCGCGCAGCTCGATCAGCCGCTTCAAGCGGTTGTTGCGGTTGATGACGCGACGATAGAGATCGTTGAGGTCCGAAGTGGCAAAGCGCCCCCCGTCCAACGGCACCAGGGGGCGGAGCTCCGGCGGAATCACCGGCACGACCTCGAGAATCATCCATTCCGGCCGGTTGCCCGAGAGGATGAAGGACTCGACCAGCTTCAGGCGCTTGACGAGCTTCTTGCGCTTGGCCTCGGAGTTGGTGGTGGCGAGCTCGCCCCGCAGCGTGTCCCGCTCCTCTTCAAGATCGAGCTTGGCCAGCATCTTGCGGATCACTTCGGCCCCGATACCGGCCTCGAAGGCATCGGCCCCGAATTCGTCCTGCGCCTGGCGGAACTGATCTTCGGTGAGAAGCTGGAATTGATTGAGCGAGGTGAATCCTGGCTCCGTGACGACATAGCTCTCGAAGTAGAGGACGCGCTCCATCTCCTTGAGCGTCATGTCGAACAAGAGCCCGATGCGCGACGGCACCGACTTCAGGAACCAGATGTGGGCGACGGGCGATGCCAGTTCGATGTGGCCCATGCGTTCGCGCCGGACCTTCGACTGGATCACTTCGACGCCACACTTCTCGCAGACGATGCCGCGGTATTTCATGCGCTTGTACTTGCCGCACAAGCACTCGTAATCCTTGATCGGGCCGAAAATACGGGCGCAGAACAGCCCGTCGCGCTCAGGCTTGAAGGTCCGGTAATTGATGGTCTCCGGCTTCTTGATCTCACCGTAAGACCAGGAGCGAATCTTCTCCGGGCTCGCGATGGAGATCTTGATCTGGTTGAATTGTTGGGCCGTGCTTGCCGGACCAAAGAGATTGATCAACTCATTCATCGACTGTCCTCCGAACCTGCCGCGATGCCGGGTGGCCGTGCCGGCTCTGCGTCAGCTCGTTGTCCTGAGATCGATATCGAGGCCAAGGGACTGCATCTCCTTGACCAGGACGTTGAACGATTCAGGGATTCCGACTTCGAAGTTCTCGTCGCCGCGCACGATCGACTCGTAGACCTTGGTGCGGCCCGAGACGTCGTCCGACTTGACGGTCAGCATTTCCTGCAAGGTGTAGGAGGCGCCGTAGGCCTGGAGCGCCCACACCTCCATCTCGCCGAAACGCTGGCCGCCGAACTGCGCCTTGCCGCCCAGCGGCTGTTGGGTGACGAGGCTGTAGGGCCCGATCGAGCGGGCGTGGATCTTGTCGTCGACCAGGTGGTGCAGCTTCAGCATGTAGATGTAGCCGACCGTCACCTGGCGGTCGAAGGGCTCGCCGGTTTGCCCGTCGATCAGCCTGACCTGGCCGCTCGCGTCGAGGCCAGCGAGCTCGAGCATCTTGACGATGTCGACCTCGTGGGCGCCGTCGAACACCGGGCTCGCCATCGGGATGCCGTCCCTGCTGGTCTCGCCGATCTCAGCCAGTTCCGAGTCCGACATCTTCGCAACCTGGCCGTCGGACTCCCGGTCGCCGTCGTAGACCTCGCCAAGCAGGCTCCTTAGCTCCCCGTTGGCCGTGCCGCCTGCGGCCTGAGCCTGATCTAGGATCTCGCCGATCTTGAGACCGAGCCCGTGGGAGGCCCAGCCCAGATGGGTCTCCAGGATCTGGCCGACATTCATCCGGGACGGGACGCCGAGGGGGTTGAGCACGATATCGACGCTGGTTCCGTCCTCCAGATAAGGCATGTCCTCGACCGGCACGATGTTCGAGACCACGCCCTTGTTGCCGTGGCGGCCGGCCATCTTGTCGCCGGGCTGCATCTTGCGCTTCACCGCGACGAATACCTTCACCATCTTGAGCACGCCGGGCGGCAGCTCGTCACCGCGCTGCAGCTTCTCCACCTTGCTCTCGAAGCGTTCCTGAATCCGGCCGATGTTCTCGTCGAACTCCTCCTTGAGCGCTTCGAGGCGAGTGAGGATCGGCTCGCTGGCCGGCACGATCTGCCACCACTGCCCTCGGGAGAGGGAGTCGAGAACCCGGCCCGTGATCTTGCTGTTGGCAGCGACATCCTTGGGGCCGCGGGCTGCGATGCGGTTCAGCAGCAGCGCACGCACGCGGTCGTACATGTTGCGTTCGATGATCGCGCGCTCGTCGTCACGATCCTTGGCGAGCCGCTCGATCTCCTCGCGCTCGATCGCGAGCGCACGCTCGTCCTTGTCGACACCGCGCCGGTTAAAGACGCGAACCTCGACCACCGTGCCCATGCCACCGGGCGGCACGCGCAGCGAGGTGTCGCGCACGTCGGAGGCCTTCTCGCCGAAGATCGCGCGCAGCAGCTTCTCTTCCGGCGTCATCGGAGATTCGCCCTTGGGCGTGATCTTGCCGACCAGGATGTCGCCGGGCTGGACCTCGGCACCGATGTAGACGATGCCTGCCTCGTCCAGGTTGCGGAGGCCTTCCTCGCCGACGTTGGGGATATCGCGGGTGATCTCCTCCTGGCCCAGCTTGGTGTCGCGCGCCATCACCTCGAATTCCTCGATGTGGATCGAGGTGAAGACGTCGTCCTTGACCAGCCGCTCGGAGATCAGGATCGAATCCTCGAAGTTGTAGCCATTCCACGGCATGAAGGCGACGAGCACGTTGCGCCCGAGCGCAAGCTCGCCGTAGTCGGTGCTGGGCCCGTCGGCGATGACATGGCCCGCTACCACCCGTTCGCCGACCCGCACCAGCGGCCGCTGCGTGATACACGTGCTCTGGTTGGAGCGCTGGAATTTCAACAGGTTGTAGATGTCGACCCCGGCGGACTCCGCATTGCCGCCCTGCTCGCCCTCGGCGCGGACCACGATGCGGGTGGCGTCGACCTGCTCCACCGTTCCGGTGCGCCGAGCGGCGATGGCAGCACCGGAATCTCGGGCCACCACCTCTTCCATGCCGGTGCCGACCAGCGGCGCCTCCGCGCGCACCAGCGGCACCGCCTGGCGCTGCATGTTGGAGCCCATCAGCGCCCGGTTCGCGTCGTCGTTCTCGAGGAAGGGGATGAGAGCGGCGGCAACCGAGACCAGCTGCTTCGGCGAGACATCCATGTACTCGATGTTGTCGGGTGCCGACATCACGAACTCGCCGTTGCGCCGGCAACTCACCAGATCCTCGCTGAGGGCGGCCTTCTCGTCCGTCTTCGCGTTGGCCTGGGCGATGGTGTACTTCGCCTCCTCGATCGCGGAGAGATAGATCACCTCGTCGGTCTGGCGGCCCTCCTCTACCTTGCGGTAGGGACTCTCGATGAAGCCGTAGCGGTTGACCCTCGCGTAGGTGGCGAGGCTGTTGATCAGCCCGATATTGGGGCCCTCCGGCGTCTCCACCGGGCAGATGCGCCCGTAGTGAGACGGGTGCACGTCGCGCACCTCGAAGCCTGCCCGCTCGCGCGTGAGCCCGCCGGGGCCCAGCGCAGAGAGCCTCCGCTTGTGCGTAATCTCGGACAGCGGGTTGGTCTGGTCCATGAACTGCGAGAGTTGGGACGAGCCGAAGAACTCACGCACCGCCGCCGCCGCCGGCTTGGCGTTGATCAGGTCGTGCGGCATGACGGTGTCGATATCGACCGAGCTCATCCGCTCGCGGATTGCGCGCTCCATCCGGAGCAGGCCGATCCGGTACTGGTTCTCCATCAGCTCGCCGACCGAGCGCACCCGGCGGTTGCCCAAGTGGTCAATGTCGTCGATATCGCCGATGCCGTCCTTGAGCGCGACGAGGGTCGTGACAACTGCGACGATATCCTTGCGCCGCAGCACCCTGAGCTCGTCGTTGCCGTCGAGATTGAGCCGCATGCCCATCTTCACCCGGCCGACGTCGGAGAGGTCGTAACGCTCGGAGCCGAGCGTGGCGAAGGCCTCCGCCGGCACCCAGACCGGCGCCTCGATCTCGTCGGGCCGGTCGGCGGCCGGGACGATAATCCTGAGCCAGTCTTCCTCCTGCTCCAGGATCCAGACCTCGCCCATCTCGGCCCGCTTCAGCCGAACGAGCACGTCTGCGCTCGCTTCCGGCTCGGCGCGCGCCTCGACCGATTCATCCTTCAGCCGGGCCTTGCCGAAGAACAGGTCGTAGAAGAGCTTTTCGGCAGTCTCGACCGTCGGCGGCTCGCCCGGCCGCATCACCTTGTAGATCTCGAGCAGCGCCTCTTCGCGGCTCGTCGTCCGGTCCTGCCTGATGGTGTTGCGGATGTAGGCGCCGACATTGATGTGGTCGATGCCGAGGACCGAGATCTGGTCGATGCCGCACTCCTCCAGGGATTCGAGCGTCTTCTCCTCGATTTCACCGCCCGCCTCGATCAACACCTCTCCGGTCTCGGTATTGATCATGTCGTCGGAGGCGTACTGCCCGATCAGCTTGTCGGCGCTGATCAGCTGCTCGGTCATGCCGGCGTCGCTCAGCTTCTTGAGCACGCGCGCGGTCACGCGGCGCCCGGCCTCGACCACCGTCTTGCCGGTGGCCGCGTTCACCAGATCGTCGAGCAGCTTCACGCCGCGCAGGCGCTCGGGCTCGATCGGCGCCTTCCAGCCGTCTTCGGTCCGGGTGTGCATCACCTTGGAATAGAAATGATCGAAGATCTCCTCCGTATCCATGGCGAGCGCGCGCAGCAGCACCGTTACCGGCAGCTTGCGGCGCCGGTCGATGCGCACGAACACCAAGTCCTTGGCGTCGAACTCGAAATCGAGCCAGGAGCCCCGATAGGGAATGATCCGGGCGGCATAGAGATACTTGCCCGAGCTGTGTGTCTTGCCCCGGTCGTGGTCGAAGAAGACTCCCGGCGAGCGGTGCATCTGGGAAACGATCACCCGCTCGGTGCCGTTGATGACAAAGGTGCCGTTGTCGGTCATCAACGGCATGTCGCCCATGTAGACGTCCTGCTCCTTGATGTCCCGCACCGAGCGGAGCCCGCTGTCGTCGTCCACGTCCCAGACCACGAGACGCAGCGTAACCTTGAGCGGGGCCGCGTAGGTGATGCCGCGCTGCTGACATTCCTCGACGTCGTACTTGGGATCCTCGAACTCGTAACGCTCGAACTCCAGCGACGCTTTGTCGGAAAAGTCCCTGATCGGGAACACCGACTTGAAGACCCGCTGAAGCCCGGACTCGGAGCGCCGGTCGCCCTCTATCTCCCGCTGAAGGAAGAACTCGTAGGAACGCTTCTGCACCTCGATGAGGTTCGGCATCGAGGCAACCTGGGGAATGCGGCTGAAACTGCGACGTAGCCTGCGGTGGGCCTTGCGAGACTGCACCATGGTACCCCTCGGACTCTCGGCCCCGGCCGCGGCTCAGGCGCCGCGGCGGGCCGTGGGTTAGTCTTTACGTGCGGTGCGGCGGCACACGCCGCGCAGCAACGGCCGCGCGTGATTGTGCCCGCCCGCGCCACGGCGCGACGGCGGGGCCGGTGCTACCCGGCACGTGACCGGGCGTGCGCCGGCGATAGCCAATCGTCTCTACTTGACCTCGACGGTCGCGCCTGCAGCTTCGAGCTGCTCCTTTATCTTTGCCGCGTCGTCCTTCGACACGTCTTCCTTGACCGCGTTCGGTACGCCCTCGACCAGCGCCTTGGCCTCCTTGAGGCCGAGGCTGGTGATCGCGCGGACCTCCTTGATCACGTTGATCTTCTTCTCGCCAAAGGAGGTAAGCACCACGGTGAATTCGGTCTGCTCTTCGGCCTCCTCGGCCGCTGGCGCGGCACCGGGGGCGGCGGCGACGGCAACGGGGGCGGCCGCGGAGACCCCCCACCTCTCTTCGAGCATCTTGCTCAACTCGGAGGCCTCGATCACCGTCAGGGTCGAAAGCTCGTCTGCAATTTTGGCCAGATCAGCCATGTCGTTGGTCTCCTGGGGGCTTGGGCTTTTCTTGGTATGCGTTGGCGATTAGTCGCCGGATGGTTCGCTCTTGCTAGCGGTGTCTCCTTGTTCCGAATAGGCGTTGAGGACGCGCGCGAGCTGGCCTGCCGGCGCGCTCAGCACGGCGGCGATCTTGGTCGCCGGTGCATTCAGGACGCCGATCAGCTGGGCGCGCAGGGTATCGAGCGAGGGCAGCTCGGCGAGCGAGCGCACATCGCCCTTATCGAGGGCAGCGCCGCCGAGGGCGCCGCCCACGATGATCAGCTTGTCGTTCTCCCTGGCGTAGGCCACCGCGACCTTCGCCGCGGCCACCGGATCGTCCGAATAGGCGATCGCGCTGGAGCCCGTGAAGAGGTCCGCGAGTGGGGCGAAGGTCGTGCCTTCGATCGCGCGCTTCGCGAGCCGGTTCTTGGTAACGCGGAAGGTGGCGCCGGCCGCGCGCATCTGGCGGCGCAGGTCGGAAGCCTCCGCCACCGAGAGCCCGCTGAACTGCGTCACGACGACGAGATTCGTGCTCTCGAAGATGCCGCGCAGGGCTTCGACGATCTCTTCCTTCTTGAGCCGTTCCACGACTTCCTCCGGCTTATCCGGCAGACACAAGGCGCAGACGCGCGCCGCTCACGCCGCCCGTCACGATGCCGCTATCTCCGCCTGCAGGGCGGCAACGTCGAGCTTCACACCCGGCCCCTGCGAGGAGCTGAGCGCCGCCCGTTTCATGTAGGTTCCCTTGGCGCCGCTCGGCTTCGCGCGGTTGAGCGCGTCCACCAGCGCGCGGGCATTCTCGGCCAGCGCCTTCTCCTCGAAGCTCGCCTTGCCGATGCCGGCGTGGACGATGCCGGCCTTCTCGACCCGGAACTCCACCTGACCGCCCTTGGCCGCCTGGACGGCCTCGGTCACATCGGGCGTCACCGTGCCGAGCTTCGGATTTGGCATGAGCCCGCGCGGGCCCAGAATGCGGCCGAGCTTGCCGACAACCGGCATCATGTCGGGCGTCGCGATGCAGCGGTCGAATTCAATTTTGCCGCCTTGGACCTCGGCCGCGAGGTCGTCGTCGCCGACCAAGTCGGCACCCGCCTCGCGCGCGGCATCGGCCTTGTCGCCCTTGGCGAAGACCGCGACGCGCACCGACTTTCCGGTGCCGTGAGGCAGCGCCACGACGCCCCGCACCATCTGGTCCGCATGGCGCGGATCGACGCCGAGGCCGACGCTCATTTCGACGGTCTCGTCGAACTTCGCCTTCGCGCTCTGCTTCACCAGCGTGATCGCCTCGCCGAGCGCATAGGTCCTCTCGCGGTCGACCTGCTCCTTGGCCTGCCGCAGCCTCTTTCCGATCTTTGCCATCGCCGCTAACCCACCACCTGGATGCCGATGGAACGCGCCGACCCTTCGATGATGCGGCAGGCCGCATCCATGTCGTCAGCGTTGAGGTCCGCCATCTTCTTCTCCGCGATCTCGCGCACCTGCGCGCGCGTCACCTGGCCCACCGGGTCGATCCGGCCGACCGTATCGGAGCCCTTCTCGATGCCCGCCGCCTTCTTGAGGAAGAAGCTGGCCGGCGGGCTCTTGGTCACGAACGAGAAGGTCCGGTCGTGATAGACCGAGATCACGGTCGGGATCGGCATTCCCTGCTCGAGGTTCTGGGTCTGCGCGTTGAAGGTCTTGCAGAACTCCATGATGTTGAGTCCTGCCTGACCCAGCGCCGGGCCGATCGGCGGCGACGGGTTGGCTTGCCCCGCCGGCACCTGCAGCTTGATCGTCCCCGTGACTCTCTTGGCCATGTTTCTCCCGCCCTACCCTCAGGCCTTCTCGACCTGCGCGTATTCCAGCTCGACCGGGGTCGCCCGGCCGAAGATCGATACCGCGACCTTGAGGCGCGCCCGCTCCTCGTCGATCTCCTCCACCAGCCCGCTGAACGAAGTGAAGGGACCGTCGCAGACCCGCACGGTCTCGCCGATCTCGAAGATGACCGAGGGCTTCGGCCGCTCGACACCTTCCTTGACCTGCTTCAGCACGCGGTCCGCCTCGTCGTCGCTGATCGGCACCGGCTTGCCGCCACTGCCGAGGAATCCGGTCACTTTCGGCGTGTTGTTGATCAGGTGCCAGGTCTCGTCGGTCATGCTGATGTGCGCCAGCACGTAGCCGGGGAAGAACTTGCGCTCCGACTTGACCTTGGCGCCGCGCCGCATCTCGACGACCTCTTCCGAGGGCACCATGACGTCGGCGATCAGGTGATCGAGCCCCTGCTGCCTGGCCTGCTCGCGGATCGACTGCGCCACCTTCTTCTCGAAACCGGAATAGACGTGGACGATGTACCAGCGCCGCACCGGACCCTGATCGTCTGCCATGTGCGTGCCTGCCGCTGACATGTCCGTCATCCGCCGAGCCCCAGGATCGCCCGCACCCCGATGGAGAGCACCTGATCCACCAGGAAGAAAAAGACCGCCATGATGATCACCATGATCAGCACCATGATGGTGCTGATGGTCGTCTCCTTGCGCGTGGGCCACGTGACCTTGCCGATCTCCTGGCGTGCCTGGCGCAGAAACTCGAGAGGCGGCGTGCGAGCCATGGTCAGCACGCGCCCCTACCCGCGCAGGTGGCAGGAGTGGAGGGTCTCGAACCCCCAACCTCCGGTTTTGGAGACCGGCGCTCTACCAATTGAGCTACACTCCTATTCTGTCTGTGTGCCGCGGCGGGAGGCCGCGCTCTACTCGACGATTTTGGCGACGACGCCGGCGCCGACGGTGCGCCCGCCCTCGCGGATGGCGAAGCGCAAGCCCTCGTCCATCGCGATCGGCGCAATCAGATCAACCTGCATCGTCACATTGTCGCCGGGCATCACCATCTCCGTCCCGTCCGGCAAACCAATCGTCCCCGTCACGTCCGTCGTCCGGAAATAGAACTGCGGACGGTAGTTCGAGAAAAACGGCGTGTGACGGCCGCCCTCGTCCTTCGTCAGGATGTACGTCTCAGCCTCAAATCGCGTGTGCGGCGTGATCGTCCCAGGCTCCGCCAACACCTGGCCGCGCTCAACCTCGTCACGCTTCGTCCCACGAAGCAGGACGCCAACGTTGTCACCCGCCTCGCCCTGATCCAGCAGCTTCCGGAACATCTCGACGCCCGTGCAGACCGTCTTCGTCGTCTCACGGATCCCGATGATCCCCACGTCGTCGCCCACCTTCACAACGCCGCGCTCGATCCGGCCCGTCACAACCGTCCCACGCCCCGAAATCGAGAACACGTCCTCGATCGGCATCAGGAACGGCTGGTCTTTCGGACGCTCGGGCTGCGGCACGTAGTCGTCAACCGCCGCCATCAGCTCCAGAACAGAGTCTCGGCCCGTCGCCGCGTCGCCGCCCTCAAGCGCCGCAAGCGCAGAACCCCGGATCACAGGGATGTCGTCGCCCGGAAACTCGTACGCGGACAACAGCTCCCGAACCTCAAGCTCCACAAGCTCCAGAATCTCCTCGTCGTCGACCATGTCCACCTTGTTCATGTAGACGACCAACGCAGGAACGCCCACCTGACGCGCAAGCAGGATGTGCTCCCGCGTCTGAGGCATCGGGCCGTCCGCCGCAGAGACCACCAGGATCGCACCGTCCATCTGCGCGGCGCCCGTGATCATGTTCTTCACGTAGTCCGCATGACCCGGGCAATCGACGTGCGCGTAGTGGCGGTTCGCCGTCTCGTACTCGACGTGCGCCGTCGCGATCGTGATCCCGCGCTCGCGCTCCTCCGGCGCCTTGTCGATCTCGTCGAACGACACGAACTCAGCGCCGCCCGCCTCGCCCAGAACCTTCGTGATCGCCGCCGTCAGCGTCGTCTTGCCATGGTCAACGTGACCAATCGTGCCCACGTTGCAGTGCGGCTTCGTACGCTCAAACTTCTCCTTGGCCATCGGTGCTCTATTCCCCGTCTGCCGCGTCTTCGCGGCAGTTAAAAGGACGTCACAAGCCGCGCACCGCTGCTGCGGTGTCGGCCGAATACTCTGGAGCGGGTGATGGGAATCGAACCCACGTAACCAGCTTGGAAGGCTGGGGCTCTACCATTGAGCTACACCCGCTCGATCTCAAGTCCCCCGCGCCCTGCAGCCCGCGTGCACGTGCTGCACCCGTGTGGTGGAGGGGGTAGGATTCGAACCTACGTAGACATACGTCGGCAGATTTACAGTCTGCTGCCTTTAACCACTCGGCCACCCCTCCGCGCCGAGGTGGACGCGCCCGGGACTCGGAAGGGCGCACTATGGACATCCGCGGTCGATTGTCAACGCCCAAAGGAGCTCTCCGTGACGGCCCACCGCGCCATTGGCCGCCGCGGCTGCGGCGTCAGCGCGCGCCGGGCGGCCCGTGTGCCGGGGCGTCTCGCAAAAGGGATGGAAGTCTTATAATAGGGTGCGTCATGGCACGCAACAGTTCTCGCCGCCCGCGCGAGCGCGGGACCGGGCGCCGGCGCACCCATCAGGAGCAGCGCGCCCAGGCGCGACCCCGCCGCGAGCGGCTCTACGGCGCCCACGCAGTCGCCGCCGCGCTCGCCAATCCGAGCCGCCGCTGCCACCGGCTGATCGCGACGGAGGAGGGCGCAGCGCAGCTCGCCGAGCGAGCGGACGCGCGCGCGCTGCCACTTGCCGCCCGCGCCCTACTCGATGCACCGCAGATCGTCTCCCGCCAGGACCTCGCCGCCCTGTTGCCGGAGGGCGCCGTGCACCAAGGCATCGTGCTGGAGACGGCGCCGCTGCCGGCGGTCGATCTGGCGTCGGCCTGCCGCGGCGTGGCGCAAGGGGCGGAGGGCCCGCGGACTGTGGTCGTGCTCGACCAGGTGACCGATCCGCACAACGTGGGCGCGATCCTGCGCTCGGCGGCGGCCTTCGCGGTGGGTGCCGTGGTGATGCAGGACCGCCATTCGCCGCAGGGCGCCGGCGCGCTGGCCAAGGCCGCCTCGGGCGCGCTGGAAACGGTGCCGCTCGCCCGCGTGGTCAACATCGCGCGCGCCCTCATCGTGTTGAAAGAACTCGGCTTCTGGTGCCTCGGCCTCGACCCCGACGCATCCGAGCCGCTCGGGGCCGTCTCCGTGAAGGCGCCGCTCGCGCTCGTGCTGGGTGCCGAAGGCCTGGGCATGCGCCGGCTTACCCGCGAGCGCTGCGATTCGACCGCGAGCATTCCCATGCCGGGTTCGATGACGAGCCTCAACGTTTCCAATGCCGCCGCCATCGCGCTCTACGAGGTTTCGCGGCGATGAGCGCAGCGTGCTTGACACCGCCCGCAGGGCGCGCTTGAAAGCGGGCCTTCCGTGATCGCGCGCGCCTGCAGCGGCCGATTGGCCGGCGTAGCTCAACTGGTAGAGCACTTGATTTGTAATCAAGGGGTTGCGGGTTCGAGTCCTGCCGCCGGCACCAATCGAGGAGGGGCGCGGAACGCCGCCACCCGCGCCACAGATCCACCATGGTCAGCGCCGCCGCCCTGATCGTCGCCGCCGGGCGCGGCCACCGGGTCGGCGGCCCGCTGCCCAAGCAGTACCGCGCGCTCGCCGGGCGCGCGGTGCTCGGCCACAGCGTGCAGCGCTTCGCGACCCACCCACGCATCGACCGGGTCAGGGTAGTGATCAATCCCGCCGACCGGCCGCTCTACGACGACGCAGTGCGCGAAAGCGGCGATACGGCAGACGCTGCGCTGCTCGCACCGGTCGCCGGCGGCGAGACGCGGCAGGACTCGGTGCGTAACGGACTGGAAAGCCTCGCGGAATCGCCGCCCGACCTGGTGTTGATCCACGACGGCGCGCGTCCCCTGGTCTCCGCCGCCGTGATCGACGGGGCGCTCGACGCGCTCGCAGGCCACGACGGCGCCCTCCCCGCGCTGGCGGTCAGCGACAGCCTCAAGCAGGCGGCGCCCGGCAGTTCCCTGGTCGTGGGCGCGGTGCCGCGCGAGGAACTCTGGCGCGCCCAGACCCCGCAGGGCTTCCGCTATCCTGCCATTCTCGACGCCCACCGCGCCGCGGCGGGCGATAATCTGACCGACGATGCTGCGGTGGCCGAGCAGGCCGGTCTCGCCGTCGCCCTCACCCCCGGCGACGAGGACAACCTCAAGATTACCACCGAGCGGGATTTCGCCCGTGCCGAGCGCATCCTGGCAACGCAGGGCGAACGCGAGGTTGCTACCGCGGCCGAGGCCGCATTCGAAACCCGCGTCGGGATGGGCTTCGACGTCCACCGCTTCGGCCCTGGCGACCACCTCATGCTGGGCGGCGTGGTGGTGCCGCACGCGCAGGGCGTGGTCAGCCATTCCGACGGCGACGTGGTGCTCCACGCCATCGTCGACGCGTTGCTGGGAGCGATGGCGGCGGGCGATATCGGCACCCACTTCCCGCCCTCCGACGAGGCGTGGAGGGACGCCGAGTCCGCGCTCTTCGTGGCCCACGCGCTCAAGCTCCTGGCGGCGCGCGGCGGCCACCTCAGCCATGTCGATGTCACGGTGATCTGCCAGCGGCCCAAGATCGGCCCGCACCGTGAGGTCATGATGGCGCGTCTTGCCACTATTCTGGGCTTGGACCCGGCGCGTATCAGCCTGAAGGCGACCACGACCGAGCGCCTCGGCTTCACCGGGCGCGGCGAAGGCATCGCCGCGCAGGCGGTCGCCACGGTCCGCTTGCCCGCAGACGATGCCGATGACCGCTGAAGCGGAGCCGGCCCGCCTCAACCTGCGCGATCCGGCAACCTTGATCGCGACCTGTTTCGGCGTGGGCCTCGTGCGCTGGGCGCCGGGGACCGTGGCGTCGGCATTGGCGCTGCCCTTCGCGTGGCTGCTCAGGACCTACACCGGCACGATCGGCCTCGCCATCGCCACCCTCGTGCTGATCGTGATTGGCATTTGGGCGGCCGGTGCCTACGAGCGCCGCACCGGAACCCGCGATTCATCGGCCATCGTGATCGACGAAGTCGCGGGCCAGTTCGTGACCCTGCTGTTGGTGCCGCCGACCGTCGCCCTCTACGCGGTGGGCTTCGTGTTGTTCCGCCTGTTCGACGTGGTAAAGCCCTGGCCCATCAGCCTGCTCGATAAGCGCGTGAAGGGCGGGCTCGGCGTGATGCTGGATGACATTGTCGCCGGCGCCCTGGCAGCGGTCCTGCTCTGGAACGTCTGGATATGGCTGTGACCTTTCCTGCGGACATCACCGAGCGTGCCGAGCGGCTACTTTCGCTCTGCCGGACGCGGGGCGTGCGCGTCGCCACGGCGGAATCCTGCACCGGCGGCCTGATCGCCGCGTGTCTCACCGAGATTGCCGGCTCATCGGACGTGGTGGACCGCGGCTTCGTGACTTATGCCAACGAGGCCAAACGGGACATGCTCGGCGTGCCCGAAGAGCTGCTGATGCGCGTAGGCGCGGTCAGCGAGGAGGTGGCACGGGCGATGGCGGCAGGCGCGCTCGCACGCTCCAACGCCACCCTCGCGGTCGCGGTGACCGGCATTGCAGGGCCCGGCGGGGGAACGACAACCAAGCCGGTCGGCTTGGTGCACCACGCCTGCGCAGGGCCAGGCGGCGCGGTCCTTCACCGGCGCGTGGTCTATCCGGGCGATCGCGGCGCGGTGCGATTGGCAACCGTGGCGACCGCACTCGACATGATGATCGAAGGTGCGGGGAGAAAGTGACGGCGGCGCCCGAGCCCACCGACCCCGCTACCTCGCGTGACGCGATCCTGACTCACGCCCGCTCGCTCGGCTTCCAGGCCGCGGGCGTGGCAAGTGCCGACGATGTGCCGGAGGACGGCGAGGGACTTCGACAGTTCCTGCGCCTGGGCTATGCCGGTGACATGGCGTGGCTGCCGCGCACCGCCGAGCGACGCGCAGCCCCCCGCGCGCTCTGGCCCGAGGCACGCAGCGTTGTGGTGGTGGGCCTCAACTACGGTCCGGCGCATGATCCGCTGCACCTGCTCGACGCACCAACGCGGGGCATCGTCTCGGCCTATGCCCAAGGCCGCGACTACCACGACGTGCTCAAGAGCAGGCTCCGGCGGCTCGCGCGCTTCGTCGTAGGCACCTTCGACGCAGAGGTAAAGCTGTTCGTGGACACGGCGCCGGTGATGGAGAAGCCGCTGGCGGCCCGCGCGGGCATCGGCTGGCCGGGCAAGCACACCAACCTCGTCTCCCGCCGCCAGGGCTCGTGGCTCTTCCTCGGTGAGCTGTTCACGACCCTCGACCTCGCACCCGACGAGGCCGAGGCCGACCATTGCGGCTCCTGCCGCCAATGCCTCGATATCTGCCCGACCGACGCCTTCCCGGCTCCCTACCGGCTGGATGCCAGGCGCTGCATCTCGTACCTCACCATCGAGCATAAGGGCCACATCGCGCTCGAATTTCGCGCGGCCATGGGCAACAGGATCTATGGCTGCGACGATTGCCTCGCGGTCTGCCCGTGGAACAAGTTCGCCCGCCGGACGCAAGAGTACGCCTTCCTGCCGCGCGCCGAGCTGACCGCGCCCCGGCTCGCCGACCTCGCGGCGCTGGACGACAAGACCTTCAGAACCGTCTTCTCTGGCAGCCCGATCAAGCGCACCGGGCGCGACCGCTTCGTGCGCAACGTGCTGATCGCCCTCGGTAACTGCAGGGATGCCACAGTCTTGCCGTCTGCGAAACGGCTGCTCAGCGACTCCTCCCCGTTGGTGCGGGCCATGGCGGTCTGGGCGTCTCGGCGGCTCGCGCCACCGGCTGATTTCGCCGCACTCCGTGCCCGCCATGCCCCAGCCGAGACGGACCCCGCGGTGTTGGCCGAATGGAGAGGTGCCGAGCCCACGGCAAGCGCTTCCGGCCGCGCCCGACCATGACGACGGCGCGCGGCAAGCGGCTGTTCTGCTTCGGCTACGGCTTTAGCGCCTCGGCATTGGGCGAACTGCTTGGCCCCGCCGGCTGGTCCCTCACCGGCACCTGCCGAACGCCCGAAGGTTGCCGCGCACTCGCGGATGCGGGCGTCGATGCCGTCCCCTTCTCGCGCGAGGCGCCGCTTGCGGATCCGGTGCGGAGCCTTGCTGACGCGACCCATGTCCTCCTCTCGATCCCACCGGACGCAGACGGCGACCCGGCGCTCGACTGCCACGGCACCGATATCGCCGCCATCGAGGGCCTGGAATGGATCGGCTATCTCTCCACCACGGGGGTCTACGGCGATACCGGCGGCGCCTGGGTTGACGAGAACGCCCCACTTGCGCCCACCGGCGCGCGCGGGAAGCGCAGGCTCGAGGCGGAACGGAGTTGGCTCGCCCTCGGCGCAGAACACGGCCTCGCCGTGCACGTCTTTCGCCTGGCCGGAATCTACGGGCCGGGGCGCAACGCGCTCGCTACTGTGCGGCGCGGTGAGGCCAAACGCATCGCGAAGCCGGGGCAGGTCTTCTCGCGCATTCACGTGGCCGACATCGCGCAGGTGCTGGCGACCTCCATCGCCAAGCCCCACGCAGGCGCCATATATAATGTGTGCGACGACGAGCCTGCGCCCGCGGCGGACGTCGTCGCGCACGCCTGTGCCCGTCTGGGCGTCGCGCCGCCGCCGCTCACGCCCCTGGAGGACGCGGACCTCTCGCCGATGGCGCGGAGCTTCTATGCCGATAGCCGGCGGGTCTCCAACGCCCGCATCAAGGCCGAGCTGGGCGTCACGCTGCGCTATCCGAGCTACCGCGCCGGCCTTGCCGCTTTGCTCGCCGAGGAGGCCGGCGCGTCCTAGCACGCCGGCCGGTGGCGCAGACGGCGGCGAGAGTCGATAATGGTGCGCGAACGCGCTCGTCGCTTGGAGACAGGGCCGAGAGTCAGCGCTGTGTCGGATGGTCCTCTGGCCGTCGCGGGCGCTGGCCACGTGCCGTAAGGGAGCCATCTGATGCGTCTTCACATCCGCGCTTTCCTTGTTGCCGTCGCGATCGTCGCCTGCGCCTCCGGCGTTCGGGCACAAGACTACGACGCCATCGTCATCTTCGGCGACAGCCTGAGCGATTCCGGCAACGTGGTCGAAGCGCTGCCGCTGGGGCTGCCGGCGGGAAGCAGCTTCACCACCAACCCCGACCCGATCTGGGCCGAAATCGTGGCCGAGACCTTCGGCGTGCCGGGGGGATCATCACTCACCGGGGGCACGAACTTCGCTGTCGGCGGCGCTTGCGTGAACAGGGACATCCCTTGCCACGTCACTGTGCCGGTGCTCGGCCGGATCGAAATGCCGAGGATCGACCAACAGATCGATCAGCACCTCTTGATGCGTGCCCAGGGGGAGGCCGATCCGAGCCACCTTTACGCCGTCTGGGCCGGGAGCAACGACCTCGTTGCCGTTCTCGAGGCCGTCGCGGCAGGCGAGCCGGTCAATCCTCAGGCCGCCATTCCGGCGACGGCACAGCGCTACGTGGGCGAAATCCAGCGCCTGCAACAGGCCGGCGCGCGCCATATCGTGGTCCTCAACCTGCCGGATGCGGGACAGACTCCGTTTGCCCAGAGTATCCCCGATCCGAGCTTCCCGCCGACGCTGACCGCGCTTGTCACGGCCTACAACCAGACGCTGAACGCGGGCCTCGGCACGCTCGACGACGGAATCGTCCCGATCGACGCCTTCGGCCTGTTCAACGCGCTTCTGGCGACCCCAGAGCGGTACGGCTTCACCGACGTCGCCGGGACGGCATGCGCGCCGGTCAGCCGGGAAATTAATTCGATCGTCTGCGCCCCGGCGGGCTCGGGCTCGCCTGTCACCTATGAGCCCGGCACCAACCGAAGCCACCTGTTCGCGGACGACAAGCACCCCAGCGGCGGGGCACACGCGATCCTCGCAAGTGTGGTGACGGCAACCCTTAAGGCGCCGCTCCAGGTCTCGCTCGCCGGCGAAGCGGGCGAGGCGGCGGTGGCGGCACACCGCAGCGTCATCGCGGCCGAGCAACTTTCCGATCGAAAGTACTCCGTCGGGCGTTGGCACAGCTACGCGGTTGCGCACACGGGCCGGCGCGCGGTCGAGGCCCCGCCGCGTCTCGGCGAGGCGCAGGTCGACGAGCAAGCCGTGACCCTCGGCTTCGGCCAGCGGGCGTCACGCGATTTCCGGTGGGGCGTGGCGCTCAGCCTGGGCCGTCACGACAACGGCGTCGAGGGTGCCTCCCTCGAGAGCGAGACGGCCGTCGGCTCGCTGCACGGAACCTGGCGGCAAGGCGGACTGCAGCTCAGCGCCGCGGTGAACCTGGGCAGAACCGGTATGGACATCGAGCGCTCCATGACCCTCGGGCCGGCGGTGAACACCGAGCGCGGCTCGACGGCGGGGCGTCAGGTCGGCGTCGATCTTGGCCTCGGCTGGACGATGGGCGAGGCGGAGGGGACCCGCCACGGGCCCGCGCTCGGTCTCTCCTGGCTCGATCAGGAGGTGGACGGCTACCGCGAGAGCGGAACCTCCTCCACCGCCATGAACTTTGCCGCGTTCGAGCGCGGCTCCCTCGTCGCCCGCGCCGGCTACCGGTTCTCGTTCGAGGCGGGCTCGGAGAGCCTCGGCATTCGTCCCTACGTTGCCGCCGCCTATGCCAAGGAGCTCCATGGCGACCCCGTCTCGGTCACGGCGGGCTCCAACACCATGAACGGGCAGTTCACGGTGGAGGGGTTTGCGCCGCCCGAGGACTGGCTGAGCGTCGATCTCGGCGTTTCCATGAGCCTCGGCGGGCAAGGGAGCGCTGTCCTGGGCTACTCAGGCCGCACCGGCGACGGCTCCCGCAGCGACCACCTGGTGAACGTAGGCCTGCGCGTTGTGTTTTAGTTTGGGCGCCGATTTGAAGTCGCTGAGAAGGCCAGCGGAGAGGATCACTCAGCCGAGCATTGACGCCGCCAACGAGCTAGGCTCGAACAAATTTTACTGAGGAGTTTGAGCAACTCCGCCGCCGCCCGTGAGAACCTCCATTCGAGGATTGGGTGGCGGAGGGGGTGACCGCCCAAGGGAGTTTTCAACGCTTCTCAACCGTTCGTAACTGTTGTTCAAGATCAAAGGGTTACCGGCCCAACTCTTGCCTTGCGTTCTACACAGTTCTCAGCCAATATCGATCGCATTGTGGGACTCATTATGGGTACCGGAAAGCATGCCCGAAACGCGTTCGATTCCCTCCGCGTCCGCCATCAAAGTCCCAAAGAAAGGACGCCTCACCGCCGCATTCGTCAAGACCGTCAACCGGCCCGGCGTCTACGGCGACCAGCACGGACTGCGCCTCCGAGTCTACGAGTCGCGCAAACGGAAGTCGATCTCCAAACACTGGATCTGGCGCGGAACCGTCAACGGCATGCGCCGCGACGTGGGCCTCGGCGCATTCCCCTACGTCTCCCTCGCCGAAGCCCGCCAAAAGGCCTTCGAGTACCGGAAGATCTCATGGGCGGGGGGCGATCCGATCGCGCTCAAGCGCAAACCGGACGTGCCCACCTTCGCGGACGCAGTCGAGACCGTGATCGCCATCCACCGCGAAGGCTGGAAGGACGCCGGCAAGAGCGAGAAGCAATGGCGTGCCTCGCTCCGGGACTACGCCATGAAGCGGCTCGGCCGCAGGCGCGTCGACCAGATCACCACCGCCGACGTGATGGCCGTCCTGATCCCGCACTGGCACACCAAGACCGAAACCATGCGGCGCGTGCGCCAGCGGATCGGCGCGGTGATGAAGTGGGCCATCGCACAGGGCTACCGCGACGACAATCCCGCCGGCGACGCAATCTCCGCCGCGTTGCCGAAGAACGGCAGCGTGCGCCGGCACCAGCGCGCCCTCCCCTTCCCCGAGGTCGGTGCCGCGCTCAAGAAGGTGAAGACGTCGGGTGCGCAACAGCTCACCGCGCTCGCCTTCGAGTTCCTGGTGCTGACGGCCACTCGGTCCGGCGAGGTCCGGCTCGCAACCTGGGACGAGGTCGATTTCGAATCGGGCACATGGACGGTGCCCGCAAGCCGGATGAAGGCGAAGCGCGATCACCGGGTGCCGCTGTCGGCCCGCGCGCTGGAGATCCTGGAGGAGGCGCGCGCCTTCGAGGACCGGTCCGGGCTGATATTCCCCTCGCCGCAGGGCCGGGCGCTCAGCGACAACACGATCTCCAAGCTGCTCCGGGAGCTCGGCATCGAGGCCGTGCCGCACGGCTTCCGGTCGTCCTTCCGCGACTGGGCGGCGGAGTGCTCGGATGCGCCCCGCGAGGTCTGCGAGCTCGCGCTCGCGCATGTGAATTCAGATCGCGTGGAGGCCGCGTATCGGCGGACCGACCTGTTCGAGCGACGGCGGGTGTTGATGGAGGAATGGTCGGGGTTCGTCGGGCGATCGGCCAAAAGCGGCGACCGCCGAGGCGGTGGTAGGTCTTAACCAAGCGTGGAGGCACTATAAGCCAAGTGTTTTGGTAAGATTGTTCCACTCACGTTTTGACAGCCCACTATCGTCGAAAGAAACCGACTTTCCCGCCAATTTTTCTTTTATGACGTTTGTTGCTGTTCGAGATAAAACAGTGGCATCCAGACGATGCTCTCGAAATGCTAGGGCAGTCAGCGGAACCCAACATTCGAGAATATTTAGGAGCAGATCTGCGTATACACGAATTTCGTACTGCGCGTGTGAATCCGCTCTTAGCTGAAGGAACCTCAATAGATTGTGGAGGTCCACTTTCCAGTACCACTGCGTATAGAAATTTACGCTCAAGTTCAAGCGTGCTAGTTCTCTAGCAAGGCCTTGCCTCTTTTCGTCGCGTTTCTTTCCCTTCGAGTCCTCGTTCAGGAGGTATTGATAGTGTTCGTAGGCGGTTTCCGCGTCGTCACGCAGCATTTGCAAGACTTCGCGCGCTTCGTCACCGTGTAGAATGGTTTCTCGTCCTTGCCGATTTGATGGTGATTGAGCGGCAAGATTCTCTGGATCCGGTACGTAAAACTCTCTATCTAATACAGAGTAGCGTGCGGAGTATTCGTTGACACTCGCGGTTCTATGTCGTATCCATTGACGTGCAACGAAAATTGGAAGTTTCACATGAAGCTTTATTTCAGCCATTTCAAATGGCGTGGTATGATTGTGCTGCATCAAGTAGTTGATTAGATTGTGATCTTCTCGTTTTTTTCGAGTTCCGGTTCCGTAAGAGACACGGGCAGCCTGTACGACAGAAGAGTCGTCACCCATATAATCAACGACTCTAACAAAGCCATGATCGAGGACGGGCAGCACCTGGTGGAGAAGGTCCTCTAACCCCTTGCTGACAGGACGTCGTGTGACTTGTTCGAGGCGTCGCACCGCATCGAGTTGCCTCTTTTCCTCGCTACCAATTGTCATTGTGGGATCCTATCGGCTGTAGCCTTGTGTTCCAGTGCAAGAGGGCTAATCATGAGCCATGCCCGCAGTGAAGTCATCGATCAACGACGGTTCGACGCTGGGAGGCTCGTTCCCTTAAGCGGCATTTTGATTTGCGGGTTACCCCCGAGCTAGGTGACCAGGTGGACCGTGTTGCATCAGCACTTCCAGGTTCTCCCGTACGTGCAGGACCGACTGCCAGATAGATCTGGCTGGCACTGTTGGTGCCAACCAACACCAGCTTGCGCTGGCCTTCCAGAAAATCGTCGTTGTCGATCTCCTGCATCACCTGTCTGTTGAACGCCGAGACCACGGAGTCGACTTCCGCCAGCTCTATTGCCCGTAGGCAGCTTGTCGGAGACTGGTCCACTGGTTGAAGGGGGCACTGGCAACAGTGAAATCGCTCGAGGTCTGAACATCTCGCCCACGGTCTGGGTCTCCTTCTCCACGGGTGCAAGGTCGCCTTTAGCGATTCGGCCCTGTCCTCGTCGACTTTCCACAGCTCGCCCTAGCCGCAACACCTGCAGGCCGTCGGCGCCGGCACCTGCCTCACGCTAGCATGCAAGATGCGCGCGTACCGCAATTTGGGCGGGCCTCCGGGTGGCTCAGCCCCCCTTTACCTCCTTCGCCCCGACCACGCGGCACGCTCCGACACCACCCAGCACACCACCCAGCGCACCGATGCGCTCACTACGAACTCCTCGATCTGCTGATTGACAAGCCGCTGACTGTATTTCGAGCGCTAGCTGTACAGATAGTACTTCAGCCTAGACCCATCAGCCTGAGATCGGCAATCTCCGTGTCGCCATCCGGCATCATAGTCTCCGCATTCTCGGCTCGCGTCCCCACACCGGATGCCTTTGCCTACCCGGCGAAAGCCTTGGCCCCCTCCACCGCCGACCCTCGTTTCTTAGCTTTTCGTTGTCGACCCGTCGGGTCAGCAACATACGCTAACTCCGCCCCCCAATTCTCAACTATGCCCGACTAAAGATACTCGTCACCTCCTAGTCCTGAATCGTCACCTGGACACATCTCCGACGTCTGTCAATACAGAACCGATAGATAGCTGAAAGGTAGCCTTTGAGCCTTCGGTATAGTGAGCAGGATCCAAAAACATCAATGGCGTGGGATATACTATTTGTAGGTCTGTAAGTACTCCACGTAAAATGCCAACTGCCACAGCCTGCATCTTGCTACCAGTGGGCGCTATCACTATACGGTCATATACAGAGTGCATTTTATACAGCTCTAATATTATCTCCAACGTCTCCCTATAGTCGAACGTACTTGCTTCATGCTCTCGGACGCGTTGCAGGGCGCTCATATTTGCTTTGTTCAGTTCACTTATGGCATTTGTCCGCCACCCCATGCTTAGATCCGGCGGAACCCCATTGATCACATCATTATGGGTTGGCTGTAATTCTTGTACGACATTAGACAACTGTACGGGATCGAATGACGGAAATGAAATCAGACGAATTGCACCTCCAAGCATAGATACTGAGCTCAACTCGGGACAAGAGACAATCTCAAATATACCGCTAGATATGAAAGATACGCTTCCCCGTTCTCCATGTTGCTTTCGAAGAAACTCATCTTCCTCCGGTGGGTACACATCTGCCTCAGTGTAAAGCACAATAAAAGCCTTACCACGTTCAATCATTGCCACAACTATTTGGACAATCAGCAACCGCGACATACCGGACACGTCGACAAAAACGTTGTCGAAACCACATAGATAATCTGCTATGCTGTCGCCTGCGTTCGATGGATTCTCCCTGTCATACACAAGCTGATCTAAAGGCAAGCACGCATCTTTGCACAATTTCACACACTCTTCATCTCTGTTCTCTGTCACCACCGGAAGATACTTGATAAGGACAACCCGAAAACTGTCTGATTCTTCAACGGCAGATCGCAGCACCGATAACGCCCTTTCCTCGAAACCGCCGACCACTAACAGGCAGTCCCTCTCACCCATATCCAAACGGTCTAACGGTCGCAGCGCTGGCCACTTGGCAGAACGCAGTCTCTCGTCCACCCTGGTTAACATGTCCCTAACCATCTTTGTTTTCTTGCTTGGCTACCGAAACTCTTTCGAAGAGCTCCTTTTGGCCGCTAGTCCCGGAGGTACCTCTCTTTTCTTTTGTACCGGCTTCCTTTAGCCGCTTCGTCTCTTGAAACTTCGCCGGGTCGACTAGAAGCAGCTCAATTTCTGCGTTCTCCAACTCCAGCGAGTCCCTCTTGCTGAAGGTTAGATTGAAATGTGGTATCAAGTACCTTCGCAGGTAGAATCGCGGAACAATATTTCCTCTCCGGCTTTTTCCCCGTGGATCAACCAACAGAATTGAGAACCGTATTAAGTCATTCAACAAGTCTTGGGCGTCTTGGGACAAGCACAGAGGCTCGTAAGGTTCTATGCGAGACGCCTGGTGCGGAGGGTTTCCCGTTTCATTGCGTGCATCCCGATACCGCATGTAGGAGCTAGCCACATTACCTATAGCACTAACAATTTTTGCAAGGCCTTCTCCCCTCTGCGGCAGCGTTCGAACAGACTCCATAAACTCGCCGGCAGCCCTTCTCACCGTGCTAGATTGAGTGTTGGCAGCTATACGCGGTACTTGACTGCTTGTACTGATGGACCCCATGCCACCTGCGTCCTCTACCATCTTCTCCACCAAACGGATCATGGAATGAATATCGCCGCTGCACATTGCGGTCACTGTTTGAATCCCAAAGAAAGTGTTGTTACCCTTGCCAGCACGGACCTGTCTTGCTGTCTCGTTTTCGTTTCGATTATTCTCTCCCAGCAATTCAACCAGAGTATCACAACGAAACGCCTCGATCTCTCGAAAGCGCTTCTCAAACAGATCAGCAAGAAACGCCTCCACCTGTCCTCCTTCGTTCCTCAAATACCGAAGTCCTAAATTCAACAGCTTATACTCCCTCTCCTCTACATACTCCTTTCCGTCAATATCCCTCCGCTCAAACGAAATTGGGCTTTCAGTCGAAATCTTGAAAAACATATCGGAGCTTCGATGCATAAACAACCGGTTCAAACACTGTTGCAAATCACCTGTGATCTTTGGTGTAGAATAATCATCAATGAAATAGAAAAAGGGCCGATCCTGCAGGAACGAAAACTCCGATCGCAACACTGCGCAAAACTCCATCAACGCTCGTGGGCCAACATATCCTTCTATCGGCTCGGTTGGTACGTGGCAAAAACGTTGCTTCTTCGCAGCCCGTGTACGCTGCTTCAGTAACCTCGAAACTAGGTAAGCAAACCTCTGTGAAGCTGGGCCGGACGGTTGAGCCAATCCAAAGACGTCCCAAAGCTTTGTTGTTACTTCTACCTCCTTTTCCTGAAATTCTTTGACGTGTTGACGTTCAGCCCATGAGGACAAATATCTCAGCGTTTCGATCGCTAAGCTGACAACCACGAAGTGCATCGGTATGTCTATTGCTTCCTCCCGCACCGGCAATCTGTATCGTGGAAAGGAGAAATATAGATCATCGCATCGATAATAGACTCCTATGAACTCCAGGTTACTAAGATCCGATGACTCCACAAACAAAAGATACTCGAGGCTCAAAGCTCTAAATACGGTTGTTTTACCACAGCCACGGGGACCAGTTAGAACTAGGTTGGAGCGTGCCATAATCTCGTTCAGTCCCAAAAGTCTGTTAGAATATAGATTTCGCAGCAGCAGATGTGAGTTCCCCATTTGCTCGCAATTAGGATAGTCGAATGGTGTTACCATACTTGCCGACGCGTGCTCTCTGTTCTTTTCTCTAAAATTGTCATCCAAAGCGCGCAATTTTCTGTGTAGCCCTTCGGGGTTGCGAGCTAGAGGGTCTGCCAACGGGTCGGTCTCAATTAGATGCCGACCAAGAAATTCATGGCGAAGTACTTCAAAAGCGTATCTATTTCGGGATACTTCGGCCCTGTAATCTACGCATTTAAGTAGCTTTTTCAGTGTTTCTGCGAGGTGCAGGAAGTCACTATTGTGGGGACCGCTGGTAATCTCCCTTATACCGAAGTCCGTTACCCGAAACAAAGCTTCGCTATCAAGGGTAAATGCTGAATCTGCAACCAATACGTTTCCCGCGTGTAGATCCCCGTGCTCCATGTTTCGCTGTTGCATTTCGTAAAGTAGGTCAAGTATCGTACGGAGAAAGGTTTCAATGAATCCCAAAGTTACATCTTCAGGTCTCTTGGATATAAACTTGTCCAAAGACGACCCGGGAACATAGTCGCAAACGAAAACGACAAAGCTCTCTCCCAGTTCGCTATCAGCCCAAATATGAAAGTCCACGTAGCGTACCACACATCTGTTCTCGAGAATGTTAGCTTTTCTTGCTTCATTCAAATTGATTGGGGTGCCCCTCTTGTCGGAGGGCACATTCTGAGTTGGAACAAATTTGAATGCCAGGTCACTACTGATTTCACTAGCATGCGCTCGATACACATGGCCATTAAAGCCGGTCCCAACGTGCTCAACAATTGTATAATTTGGAAAATTGGGCAACGTCTTTCCCATAAAATGAGCAGCGTCGGGTAAGTGTTCACGCATATTAGGCGATCCTCTTGTAGATAAGAATATGTTCCCTCTTAACACCTGAAAGATGCCGGCGCGACCGGCGTATGTCAGGAATGTGGTCGCTTATTATGTCTGTGAGCTGGATTGAGGGTGCCAAATCACTCATGATATCAGATATTACCTCTGACGGGAAGCGATCAGATTTGCGCGCGGTTTTTTCACCGACTACTATCACGCATGTTCCCCGCGTAGCTAAGGTTTTCTCTACTAACAACGCAAACGCCGAAATCATACTTCGAAAGCCGGTTTCTCTGGATAGCCGGTTGTCGACGCCCTCAGCAGTGTCGGACCCTAGGAGCCAATTGCGAAGGCGATTGTCCCGACCGTAGTCTAGAGCATTCATATAGGGAGGACTAGTAAGAAAACAGTCTATCTGGAAGGGTATAGATAGGTCTTCAACGGAACTTCTCTGGATGTCAACAATTAGCTCTTGATCAAGATTGGCACCTCGTTTAAGAGCACGCTCTACCTTTGCCCGAATACGCGGCTCTACCTGACGATAAGTGTACATCTCAGGAAAGTCGCTTTCTGGAAACTTGTTGGATCTTAGGTATGGAACAAGGTGACTGCTAGGAAATGACAAGAAACCCGGTCGCTGATGGTGAGAAATACCCAACAAACAAGCTAATAGGAAGTTGTCGTCACGGATGCGCAACTCTTCAAGTATGCTTAATGCTTCCTTCAAAGTTCTTGGGTGATAAAAGGTTCGTACCCATTTGGGAACTTTACGGAGATCTATCCGCACTGAGCGTGCGTCCAGTAGCACTTCGTCCAAAGCGGTGTGTACAGCGTCTATGTCTTGTGGCGCATGTAGCTTACCCTTAGTCAACGTTATCGCATAGAGCCCGGCATCGGATGCAAAAATCCGACGGCCTAAGTTGAGCGATTCTAGGGGTACTGTGCCACTGCCACAAAATACATCTGCTATTAAATCACCCGGTTTAGAGTATGCGCAAATGAGGTCTTTAGCGATCGAACTCTTGAGTTTACCAATGTATGGCGACAGTTGGTGTAGTGTCGTTTCGCTATGGGTGCAGGAAGTATGCCACGCTTCGGGTGCCAAGGTAGGTTTAGCAATTAGATCGTAATAGGAGTTCATTCCGTATGTCAGCCTGTAGCACGTATTCCTAGTAATCTTCGTTCGAATTGATGAAGAGAGCAAGTGTTTTAAATGTCGCCGCTGGATAAGCGCAAGAGGTGCCCACCTTCGGGTTCGTTTGAGTTATCGAGTCTCTCCTCTCGATGGATGGGTGAATCATCAGCGCTTGCCTATTGGAGTGGTTGGTGTTGAATGGCCGGCACAACCGATGTATCTTGAATTCTTCAGCCCTAGAGTGGAGCTTGTAGTGTTGCTAGATGGACATTAGCTATGGCGTCCACTAAGCATGGGCAAGGGTACTCACCAGCGTTGTCGGTGTCCACGACTGATTATGGTCAGCTTCGCGGTCAGGCATGGCCACGCAGGTCATCCGACTCGTTCCTACCAAGGCGCTCAGGCGCAGTCCAGTGAACTCCTCCGACAGGAGGGGCACGCGTCCCGCCTGGGGAGCCCAGATCGGCTCTGCGGGGCAGTCGGTCCATCGCGATGCCGATGGGGCTCATCCGCGGCCTCCGGACATGTGCTTCGTATAGGCACAGCAAGATCAGCCGCACTGTTGCCGAGCACGGGGACCCCCTCCGACCGCAGCGACGTCGACGGGTCGCTCGACAAGGTGAAGGAAGGCGTCAGGGGCGTTCGAGAGCGCAGCCCTGGCGCTCGAGTTCCTGGTGCTGATGACCTGTCGGTCAAAGTCCGGCACGCCAGATGGGGCGAGGTGGACCTGGAGTCGAAACCTGGACTGTGCCGGCGAGCCGCATGAAGGCAAAGTGCGATCAACGGGTGCCGCTCTCCGCACGCGCGCCGGCTGCACGGAGCGCGGGAACCCTCGGGCAAGACGGGACTGGTCTTCCCGTCGGCGCACGGCCGGGCGCTCAGCGACAGCACGACCTCCAAGCTCCTCCGGCACTCCGGGATCGAAGCCGTGCCGAAAGGGTCGAACAGTCATGGTGGCGATTATTGACGCCTGAAGATCGACACTAGCTCGTAATTGCCGATCTGAACGTCATGCTGAGGGCCTGTATCCGTACTTTCTCGCGATGCGCCCGAGGATGCCCTTAATGATGATGTCGAGCTGCGACTTCTCCTCATAGTCAGCAGGTGCCACGAAGTCGACACGGCCATCGGAAATCAGTCTGTGGATTTTGGTGAGGTCGCGGCTGTGCCCATTAGAATCATAGACTCCGATCGAGTGACCACCCATGTAGGTAAGCGTTTTCATGGTCGGAATATCGGTATCTCCGTCTCCCAAGAAGATCATACGGTCGAACGGGATCGGGCGCTCGTCTTCCGGCATGAAGCTGTTGAGGGAGGCGTTGTCCCAGTGGTTATCGATGCCCTTGTTTATCCGAAACAAATATTGGGTCTTTGTCGTGTAGTTGATACCAACACCCGGCCAAGCCGCCACACCGTCAACATAGATAAACTTTGACGCAAACACTCGGCGGAAGGCATCGCGGATCGAGCATCCATCGATCATCTCGTAAATGCCCGAGGAGACGATGTAGTGCTCAAGGGCGAGGCCGCGTGTTGCGGCGTGCTGGTTGATGCGTTCGAACCATGACCGGTCCGAGAGACCGGGAAAGAGCCGAGCTTTCTTGCCATGTCGCCGCAGGTCTTCGATGGTCACTTTGACGCCCTTTTCTTGCGCCATGTCGAGCATGAGGTGCATGTAGACGAGAACTTCATCGGCATCATGATTGCGGGTTCGAGCCTTCACCTCGGTCCAGAAATCCTCTTTGCTCATATCGATTTTCGGAATGAAGCTGGTCTCTTGTAGATTGCCACGGGCGAGCGTTCCGTCGAAATCATAAATCACGGCGGTACGCTTCGGCTCACACATCGTCCAAGTCCTCCGTCGGTGCCTCCAATTGGGTTAGAAGCTGCCCAACTGCGTGGTGTTGACTCAGATGAGACGCTGCGACGTCATCAGCCGGACCGCACAGCCGTAGCATATCACGGGTCGATCTATCTCTATTACTGGAAGGAACGTACTTCTTCACCTACTTCATGTGTAACGTCCTGGCCGCCCTGTTGCCAATTCGATCTGGTTTCGGTGCAGCATTCGGTATGCTTCGCAGGAGATTCTACGTGGAGCGAGCATCACGACGCGGATGTCGGTGAGTGTGATGCCGGCCAGAGAGGTCTTCCGGTTGGGACGAGGCCGCGATCGGAGAACGTGCCCGGTGGCTTCATACGAGCGCTGTGAAGGCTTGGCCGCATTGCGGCGACATGGAGTTCACCTGACGAGCGGGACAGGCGAAAACCGTCTATGGACGCCCCCGGTGATGCAAGCACTTTTTTTGGACGGCTTGGTGCATGTGGTCAGGTACAGTCGTCTATCCGGCCTGTTGGTGCGGCATTCAGCCGCCGCTGGCCCGTATGGAGATGCGAGGATCGAGTCCATATCGTTGCCCCGAGTTCGAAACTCTGACATTGAAACTGGTTTTCCCGATCCCGTCTCATTGACCGTTTGCCCTTACCGATCCTCCGACCTGCTCACATCCCCCCAACGGCTGCCCGCCATTCACCCTTGTAGGGCGGCGGCGGGAGCTTGGTAGAGCTCCTTTTTAGTGTTCAGTGCCCAGATGATGCGCGCCATGCGGTTGGCCAACGCGATGGCGACGACCTTGAACGAAGCCGCTACGCGGAGTTAGCGGCGTAGAGTTCATTCATTTCCGAGGCGTCGCGGGTGCCGTTTGTTCTGTGCGTTCGCTTCCCGGTTGCGTCAGTGGCGCTCCGCCCGTCGGGTGGCGGATCCCCAGCAGCCTCCCGATCACCAGTGGTTAGCATCGACCCCTGCGACGGACCGTCGCCGGATCGGTCCGGCGGCGCGCCGTCGCGATCCAGGGAGATCGATAATGACCGGGACCGCGTGCGACACGAACACCGTCACCCCTCTTCGCCAGCGCATGGAGGAGCAGCTCCGCATCGCCAATCTGGCCGCGAGCACGTCCAAGGCCTACATCTGCGAGATCAAGAACCTGGCCAGGTACTACGACGCCTCGCCGGACGAGCTCGACGCCGAGCAGGTGCGCCAGTGGTACCTGGGGCGGATCGACAAGGGGCTCAGTCCGGGCACGACCAACGTCTCCTTCGCCGCGCTGAACTTCCTCTACATCGACACACTCGGCTGGCCTGACCACGTCGCCGGCCTGCGCTCCCGCAAGAAGCCCGGCAAGCTGCCGCGCTACATGTCGGAGCAGGAGGTCGAGCACCTCATCCTTGCGACGCCCGACCTCCGCCACCGTGCTGCCATTGTCACCGGCTATGGCGGCGGGCTCCGCATCTCCGAGACCTTGGCCATCAAGGTCGGCGACATCCTGTCGGAGAAGAAGCTGCTGCACATCCCCTCCGGCAAAGGCGGCACCGAGAGAATGGCACCGTTGCCGGACATCGTCATCCACTACTTGCGCGCCTACTACAGGAACATCTGGCCGCGTCCGACGAGCTGGCTCTTCTACGGCGTCTCGCTCGACAGGCCCATCGCAACGGAGACCTTGCAGGCCGCCTTCAGGAGGGCGCGCGACATTGCCGAGCTCGACCGCAGCTACACCTTCCATTGCCTGCGCCATTCGGCGGCGACCCATCTCCTCGAGCGCGGCGGCGATATCGAGGTGATCCGGGACATGCTCGGCCATCGAAGCGCGAACACGACCCGTCACTACGCCCGCGTCACCGGCAAGATGTTCGAGGGCCTCGACCACCCGATCTCAGGCTTCGCAGCGTTGCGCAACTGACGGCGCGTGGAGGCCGAACGCGCGGGCGTGGCGGAGATCCTCCGCCGCGCCGGCGCCGCTTTCCGTGAGCGCCACAAAGGGCGCATCGACGCCGCCCGGCTCAAGGTCATGGGCGCCATCGAGGCGTGCCGCACCGCCGTGCTCGGCGGCCACATGTACGCCTGCGAGGGCTGCGGGCGCGAGCATCCGCTCTTCAGATACCATGAGCACGGTGGCACCGAATCGATTCTGGCGGTTAGACAAGCTCGGAGAGAAGGCCAGCACCTTCTCTCCGAGCGGAATCGTCAACAACGGAGTGGACGGATGTCGGATGGTCCAGACACGACCGCGCTGACAGGCGCAAGTAGTAGCACGATTTATGTCGCGGTGGAGATCAGCCTCAAATCGTGGATCGTTGGCGTGCATTGCCCGGATGCCTCGGGTGGCAGCATCAGCATCCACACACTGGCTGCTGCCGACACGGCGGGACTGTTGGATCTCGTCGGGTCGGTGCGGGAACGGGTGGCGAGGGAGCTCGGCGCCCGTCCTCGGGTGATGCTGACCTACGAGGCGGGCTACGAGGGGTTCTGGCTTGCCCGCGATATCGAGCGCCGTGACGCGGAGATCGATATCTTCATGAACGATCCGGCGAGCCTGCGGGTGAACCGGCGCGCCAAGAAGAAAAAGACCGACCGTATCGACGCGAGGAGGATGGTTCGGGCTCTGAAGGCATGGGACCAAGGCGATTCGGAGGCCATGTCCTGGGTGCGCGTGCCCGATGTGGACCAGGAGGATGCCAAGCGCCTGCTGCGCGAGAGGGACACGCTGATCAGCGAGCGTACCCGCGTCAACAACCGGATCAAAGGGCTCTTGCAGTTGCACGGCATCTTCGATCTGGCGCCGCGCAAGCCGGACTTCCTCGAACGCCTCGCGACCGCGCGGACGGGCTATGGGGCGCCGTTGCCGCCGCGTGCGCGGGCAGAGATTGAGAGGGCGGTGGGGATGCTTCGCCTGGTTGAGGAGCATATCGAGATGATCGAGGCCGAGAAGAGGGCCCTGCTGAAGGCTGGCCGGAAAGCCCAGGACGCGACCAATCGTGACGGGACGGCGATGATCGCGGCGCTTACGCGCATCCATGGCATCGGCCTCAATGACGCCACACTGCTGGCTGGCGAGGTGTTCTATCGGGACTTCCGCAATCGCCGGGAGTTGGGCAGCTGGGCCGGGTTGACGTCGGTGCCGTGGGCGAGCGGAGATGTCGACCACGATCTTGGCATCAGCAAGGCCGGCCCCTCGCATGTCAGGAAGCACATGATCCAGATGGCTTGGCGCTGGCTGAAGCTGCAACCGGAAAGCGCGATCACGAAGTGGTTCCACGCCTACGTCGCCAGGGATGCCGGTGGCGGGAGGGACCGGCGAGCGAGGAAGCGGGCGATCGTGGGGGTCGCGCGCAAGCTGCTGATCGCGCTGTGGCGCTATGCCACCCAAGGACTGGTGCCTGAGGGCGCCATCGTCTCCTGAGGGCACCGGCCGAACGAACGGGAAAATACAGGAGGTTCCGACGTGGTCGGACGCGGCCGCGGAGGATGCCGGGCAAGGCGTGTGACCGGGCAAGAGTTGGGTCGCCGCTTGGCACCGTTCTACAGATGGGTCCCGCCTCCCGGAACGTCACCACCGCCTGGATGCGGTATTGGGGTCACGGAGCCGGCAAGCGCCGGAGTTCCGAACCGGATAAGAGCTGAGCAGCGTGGCGGATCGCTGCGTGGAAACGACGTTCTGCCTGGACATCGGCCGCGGATTCGAGTGGAGAGATTGCGAATGCCATTGACGTAGATGAAGCCGGGCCTTGCGGAGAGAGCTCATAAGAACTCCTGCCGCAACCGCCACTGCCCGACCTGCCAGGGTCTCGCCGCCAACCTCTGGAGCGAGGCCCGCGCCGGGGACATCCTGCCGGTGCCCTACTTCCATGTGGTCTTCACCCTGCCCAAGGAGGTCGCCGCCATTGCCTTCTGCAACCGAAGGGTGGTGTTCGACATCCTCTTCCGGGCCGTCGCCGAGACCCTGCGCACCATCGCCGCCGATCCCCACCACGGTGGCATGCGCATCGGCGGCACCGCGGTCCTCCATACCTGGGATCAGAAGCTCCGCTTCCACCCGCACCTGCACGTGGTCGTGCCCAACGCGGGCTTCGACGTAGACAGCGGCGAGTGGAAGACGGGGAGCACCACCTTCCTCGCCCCCGTCAAGGTCCTCGGCAGCCTGTTCCGCCGCCTCTTCCTCAAGGAGCTCGCCCGCGCCCACGGCCGGGGGGACCTGGAGTTCCACGGCACCGTCGCCCACCTCGCCAATCCCGGCGAGTTCCACGCCACGCTTGCCGCCGCCCGGGCCAGGGACTGGGTGGTCTACGCCAAGCGGCCCTTCCGCGGGCCTGAGCAGGTCTTCCGGTACCTGTCGCACTACACTCACAGAATCGCCATCTCCGACAGCCGCATCGTCTCCTTCGACGGCGAGACGGTCTCCTTCCGCCACCGCAAGCCGAAGGCGCCGGGGCAGAGAAAGCCGCGCTACGGCATCGCCACCGTGAGCGCAGACGAGTTCATCCGCCGCTTCCTGATGCACGTCCTGCCGGACGGCATGCACCGCATCCGCTACTTCGGCATTCTCGCCAACGGCTGCCGCGCCAGCACGCTGGAGAGAGCACGCCAGGCTCTCGGCGCCCTCGGCTGCGCCGCCCCCGAGGGAAGCGTGGACGGCGCTCAGGCCGAGCCCGACGAAGAGCCCGAGATCGGCACCGCGCCCGTGGCCTGCCCCCACTGCGGCGGCGTCATGCGCCTCGTCCGCGAAATCCGCCGCCGCCATGAGCCCCGCTCGACGCGCGGTCCGCCGGCCGTGCCGCCGACCCACAGGGGGAAACCGTGAGACGCCCGCTCGCTTCGGCCCCGCGCAACGGCGCCAAAGCGCCGACGCACGACCGAACCTGTCTCCGCTTGGGCCGGGCTGACAGCCCTCGGCTCACATCCCGCTCAGTCCTCGCAGCGTGCGCCCGCATGCCTGCCGAAAGGCCGGCGCGAGCGTCGATCTCATGCGCAACTCTGCTGCCGGTGGATGCCGCCTGACGCTGACATCAGCGCACTTTCCACATAGCTCAACTTCGCCTCTCGTGGCCCGCGGCTTCGTTCAAAAGGGTTGGGCAGGCTCTCGAGAGAGAGCCTGCCCAACCCTTAACCTTGCGCGGTTTGCGCTCCATCATACTGAGCAACCACGGATCCTTTGTGGTGCCGCGACGAACTACCCAAGCGATCTCCGCCATGGCACCCACGACCAAGAGCCGTCTGAGATCACGTTGGCCCATCTTGGATATCTTGCCCAGCCTCGGCTTGCCGCCGGTCGTGTGCTGCCTTGGAACGAGCCCGAGCCACGCGGCGAAGTCGCGCCCGCGACGGAAGCTCTCCATCGGAGGCGCGAATGCTTGAACCGCCATTGCGGTGATCGGCCCGACGCCTGGTATCGTCATCAGTCGCGAAGCTTCTTCGTCCTGGCGCGCGCAGGCGCGGAGCTCCTTCTCCAAACCGACGATCTTCAAGTTGAGGCCCGCGATCTGCTCCAGCAGAAGGCCACCCAGTTCACGAACCCCCTCCGGTAGCCCCGAGCCCGGATCCATGAGTGCTGCTTCCAACCGACTGACATGAGCCGGCCCCTGCGGAGCGATGACGCCGAACTCCGCCAAGTGACCCCGCAGAGCATTGATCGTTTGCGTGCGCTGGCGTACCAGGAGATCGCGTGTGCGGAACAGCATCCCCATGGCCTGCTGCTCTTCCGTCTTCACGGCCACAAATCTCATGGTTGGGCGCTGCGCCGCTTCGGTGGTCGCCTCCGCGTCAGCCATATCGTTCTTATGCCGCTTCACGAACGGCTTCACGTAGATCGGCGGGACCAACTTGACTTCGTGTCCAAGCGCTTGGGCCTCGCGACCCCAATAGTGCGCGCTCGCGCAGGCCTCCATGGCGACCACACAGCATTGTTGGCCGGCGAGGAAGTCGAGCAACTTTCCGCGGCTTAGCTTCTTCCGGAATGCGACGGAGCCATCATCCCGCGCCCCGTGCAGCTGAAAGCTGTTCTTCGCCAAGTCGATCCCGATGATGGTAACTTTCTCCATGGACGCCTCCTTCCTCAGGTGGTTCAACACGACACCACCTTGGCACGATTCGATGCCGTCGGGAGGGGGCGTCCACTCCATCGTTGCCCTTTCCTTTCGAGGGATTGGGGCGCGCCTTTCGGCAAGACCCCGTGGACACGCTCAGCGTGTAAGGGCAACGACACCCCGATTCGCCGCCATCGGTACAGGCTCCAACGGTGCAGGTTGATGCCGTGCCCCATTACGGCATCTGTTTTGGTCGCTGGGCAACGCGGGTTCGCTCGTGGTGCCCCATCAATCGGAATCGGGGCGACGTCGAGACTCAGATGCTGAGGCCCCGGCTTCTCTTGTGTTGCCTACCGACTTGGCGCTCCCGCCTCTTGAGCTGCTCCCTGAGCTCCTTGAGCTTCGCGGGGTCTTCAAGGACATACGCGATACCCTCCTGCTGCTTGGCCGCGGAATCGCGGCGGGGTTCGGGTATCTCCGGCTTGGCTGCCTTGACGCGTCCGTCCTCGATGCGGGTGCGCAACTGGTCGACCGTAAGCCTAGCGCGTGGCTTTCCGGCGGCAAGGGCGTCAAGATAGGCACCGTAGGTGCCCTCGTCTGCAAGGATCGCTCTGCCGGCCTCTGCCAGACGCTGCGCTTCGTGGCGCCACTCGGGCCAACCGGCGACCTCGGAAACGTGTACGCCCTGGCTTTCCGCATCGCGCTGGAGGGGCTCAAAGGCCTTCACATGGCGCTCCGCCGCTGCGACGTAGTCATGGACGGCACTGCGGGCGGCCGTCTCCGTGCGGTGGTAGTCGAGTAGTCCTGTCAGTTCCTCCCGCTCCGTCGAGGGGAGTCGCGGATGTTCGGCGAGGTCCTGCACGCGGCCGATCAGTTCGTCGTACCCGCGCACGAGCGGGAGCGGCAGTCCGGCCCGGTTGGCGACGGTGACATGTTCGTTCCAGTCGCGCTCCAGCCGGTCGTATAGGGTCTCCCAGGTGGGTTCGGTGTCGTGCCTGGGATCGGGAGCGGCCGGCTGGCTCGGCTGTACCTTTGCGTGCTCGTCGACGGTTGACTCGGGGACGTGAGCCGGGGCATCCGCCGCAACGATCCCGGTTCTTGCTTCCTCGGGCTGCGCGGCTTGCCGGGTGGCGGAAGTCGTCCTGGCGCTGACCGAGCGCAGGTACTTGCGAGCGCGGGCATGCACCTCGCGCAATTCCTCCAGCTCCCCCTGACCGATCCCGGCGCGCTCCGCCAGCAACCGTTCGAATATGCGCGGCCGGGCCCTGAATGAGGCGGCCTGCTTCATCAGGGCGCCGTGCCTGCCCAGGGTCTTGCGGAAGGCCGGGCTCAGCGCCACCGCGTCGCCCTCGTCGCGCGCCTGCTCGCGCAGCCGGTCCCAGGCCGCCAGAACCTCGCTGCGCTCGGCCGCAAACGCGTCTACTGCCGTGCCGTGTCGCCAGCCGTTGACCGCGTGCCGAATCTCCTGGGCGATGCGGATCAGCGCGTTGTCGTTGGCCGGCCCACGATACTCGGCCGTCCCTTGCCGCGTGTCTCCGGCATCGCGCTCGTGATGCTGCGCGTCCTCCCGCGCATCCCGCCACATGCCACCGGAGACGTAGTCGAGAGCCGCCGCCTTGGGCTGCGAGCGCGACCAGCGCTCGGCGAGATACGCCCGGACGTCGCTGTCGAGGACGGGCCGCTCCGCCTCGTCCTCCGGCCGGTGCTCGGCGATGTCGAAGGCGAGCGGCGCCCGGTTTACGTAGATGTCGAGCGCCTCGCGGTGCCGTGTGGCGGCCGGATAGATCGTCTCGCGCGCCGGCCGGTCGTCCACCAGGAGGAACGCCCTGTCCACGGTCAACCCCTGGGCCGAGGCGATGGTCATGGCGTAGCCGTAGTCGAGGCGGATGTTGTCGTGCCAGTCGCGGATCTCGTCGTGGCGGAACGTGACGCGCCGCCCATCGTCGGTGCGCGCGGTAATGTGGACGGAGTACTCCGGCTCGGGAGCGCCGCTGTCCGGCTCCGCCGTGCGCCCGGCGGCTCCGCCGGCTAGCCGGTTCTGGGCCTTGCGCGACACCGCCGCAGCTTCTGCGGGCCTGACTTCGAGGTCCTCGACCGTGACCACGGTGCCGTTGAAGAGCTGCTTCTCCCACTGCGTGGCGCCGATGCGGATGCGGTCGCCCACCGCGATCTCCAGCGGCTCCGTCAGGCGCCCGTCCAGGTCCCGGCTCACCTCGATGACCGCGCGCTTCGCGTCGGGGGTCCGCGCGAGAATGCGCTGACGCATCAGCCACGACAACGCCCGGCCCTCCGCCTTCGTGCGCGAGAGCACGACGGTGGACGTGCCGGGCTGTGCGCGCACGTGGCGCTCCCAGTCGTCCACCAGCTTCGTGAGCGTCTTCTCCTCGTCGTGGCAGAGATGAATCCGGTTGCGCACATGCCACGCCTCGATGGCTTTCTCGGCTTCGCCGTCCCTGAGCGCCTCCGAGACCGCCAGCTGCCACGGCGTGAACAGGGGCTTCTTCTCCAGTGCTTCGTACTCAGCAAGGATTGCGTCGCGCTCCTGCCGATTGGTCAGCCCGGCCCTGAAGCGCGCCTGCTCCGGCGTCTCCTTGTGGACATGGACCAGCACGTCCTCGAGGTCCGCCTTCTGGCGCCTGATGCGGTCGACGCGGACGCTGCCGGCGACGTCGCGGATCAGCCGCAGCCCAGGGCCGGCCTCCACCGGCTGCTGCTGGCGGGTGTCGCCGGCGAACACCACCTTCGCGCCGTGGCGCTCGGAGAGCTGCAGGATGTGATGGGCCTGGCGGGTGGACAGCATCCCCGCCTCGTCCACCACGATCAGGGTTCTGGGGCCAATTTCGACCTGCTCCTTGGCGGCGAGCTTGAGAAGCTTGTCCACGCAGTAGGCCCTGGCGTGACAGTCGTCGCCGAGCGCCACCGCAGTGCGCCAGGCGACTGCAGTCGGCACGATCTCGTAGCCGCGCTCCTTGTGGAGGTCGGTGATGGGACGAAGCGTGGTGGTCTTGCCCGAGCCCGCCGCACCCTCGATCACCACCACGCGGCCGCCCTTCACGGTGGCATGACGGATGGCCAGCGACTGCTCCTGGCTCAGCGGATATCCCTGCTCCAACAGTGCGTCCACCTTCTCCTTCACCGCCTCTTCCGGCAGGCCGTGGCCGGTATCGGTCGCCATGGCCGCCGTCATGTCCTTCACGGCCTGTTCGAGCCCGAGGTTGTGCCGGGTGGAATAGACCTCGGTGTGCACCATGCCGGCGAGGGATTCTGCCGTCGGCTTCTTCGGCTCCAGCCGCTCGATCTCGGGGTTGCGGCGAAGCCGCTCGATGGAGGTCTTCAGCGCTTCGGGGCCGATCAGGCCTGCCGCCGCATTCGCGGCCGCTTCCACCATGTCGGGACGGCGGAACACGGCCTCTTCCCGAGCCAGGTGAGCGGGTAGATCGTCGAGGCGGTCCGTCAGCTCCCGGATCGCCTCTTGATCGATCTTCACTTCGTGCCCGGTCACCGAGGCGATCAGCGCCTCGCGCTCGACGAAACCCTCCGCCTCACCCATCCAGCGCCGGTGACGTACCTCCGGGTCGTTGTCATGGGATTTGCCGGCCCGCGTCAGCTTGTTGACGCCGGCCATGCGCGAGGCGTTGCCGAGCGAGGGAATGCCCAGCTCTCTGGCCTTGGCGACGATCGCCTTCCGCCGCTTCGACCAGAAGACCTGCAGGTCCTCCGGCATGCCCTGGATGCGGGTGAACCCGGCATTGGGACCGTACTGCTCCATGCGAATGCCGAGGCGCTCGCGCAGGTTCCAGGCCAGGGCATTGCGGTAGACGGCGCCCGCAGCCTTGGCCCAGCTGTAGACCGGGTACTGGTGCATGGCCCGCCACTTGCCGTCCTCGTGCGTGCGAGCCGCGTTGAAGATCACGCAGTGGGTATGAAGCTGCGGGTCGTTCTCACGGCTGGTGCCGTGCTGGAACATCGCCACGGAGATATCGGCAGGCAGAACCCTGATACGCCCCTCCCTGTCCCGGATCCGCGTATACGCGCAGTAGCGGAACACGGTCTCTTCCAGGGCCACCCGGGCGGCGGTGTTGTGAGCCTGCTCGATCTCACCACGCAGGGCCGGATCGGCGAGGGCCCAGAGCGTGGACACACTCTTGTCGGCCGAGAAGGTCATGTCCACGCCCGGCGAGCGCGTCTCGCTGCCCGCGTTCTTGGTGAGCCTGCTGGAGCCGTCCGGCGCGAAGCCATTGTAGAGCCGCTGGAAGTCGCCGCTGTCGACCTTGCCTCCGTTCTCAAGGCCGAGTAGGCCCTTGGGATTGAACCACACCCCGTCCGGCTCCTCGCCTGCCGTGTAGTACTCGTTAGGGTGTCGGAACGAGCGCTGGCTCTCCAGGTAGTACGAGGCCGAGGCGGCCTGGGCGAGGGTGGCTACCATGTTGCGGTGTCCCTGCCCGGCAGATACGCGGCGACCGTGCTTGCACGCAGCGCCGCAGCCGCAAGAGCGAATGAGGGAGTCGCCATCGGCTTCAGATCGTTACCCAATAGACTCGTGACATCCATCAGCCGTCGACTGTATCATCGGCCTTTCTTCTCGGCAACTGGCACTGTAGTGCATAGGTGTGAAGAGTGGCTTATCTCGTAGTTAGCCATTACGAGCGAGGATACCATGTCAGACGGGGATTCCAAAGCAGGATCGCGGTGACCGAACGACGAGTCGGGCGCCATACGAGCCCGATAAGGGCTCGTCGTTGACACGGTGGGGCCGACAGCCGATCATGCGGACACACCAGATGTAGTGGTCGAAGAGAGAGGGAGATACAATGGCGGCGAGGCGCTTCAACGAGACGGACATCGACTTCGAGGCCATCGACGGCGACCTGGCGAAGCTGGCGCCGCCGAAGCTGAGCCTGAAGGACGTCCTGGACCGTCTGCGAGACCGTATGGTCGAGCAACGGTCCAAGGGCGTCACGGTGGCGCAGATGCACGAAGTGTTGAAGACGCGGGGAATCGAAATCGGAGAGAGGAGCCTCAAAGCGTTCCTCGACAAGGGGGAGCTGCCGGGACGCAAGGCGGCGAAGGCCGTGGCTCAGGCGGCGGAGACGGAATCGGGACGCGATCCCTTCTGAGCGCGCAGGCGCGAAGCGCCGGGCGCGAGAGGGCGATATCGCTCGAAGAGCGATGAGCCGTGGTCGATGTTCGGCGTAGCCGATGTGGAGAGAGGGCGAGCAGCGGTGACGGCGCGACAGCGCCGGGCACGTTGCGACGCCGTGGGGGACCGCGAGGCGCCGAAAGGCGGCGAGGCGGGCGCAAGCGAGGGCGGAGCGAAGCGAAGCGCCGCGAAGCGCGAGTCCCTGAGGTCGGGAGAGCCGCCGGCGATGGGAGCGGAGCGACCGAGCCGTGGCGGCGGAAAGACGGGACCGTGCCGCCTTGTTCTGCAAGCGAAGCGCGCAGCGACCGAAGGGAGCGAAGGCGGCAGGGATCGTCACCGGAACGGCGAAGACCGCGCAGCGGGCTTGTGGAGCCGGGCGGGGCGGAGCCGCGCCCGGCGGAACAGAGCCCGGCGACCGGTCCGAAGGACCGGGCGGGCGCCCTTACCATCTGACCTGAAAACCGGGCGATACCGGGCCGTCATCGACCATGGACGGAGACGACTGAGAGGCTGTAGGGATCGAAGGCTCGCCGAACAGGAAGGCAAGCGGTCGCTTGTTGGCGGCGTCGGATGCGATGACGGAAAGAGCGAGGCTCGAGGAAGCGGCCGGTGGCGGCACGCGAAGCGCGGCGGCGACAAGCCGTCCGCAGGACGGCGAGCCGACGCGCTGAGGATGGAGGAGCCGTAGCTGGAAGGAAGCAGCAGTGAGCGTCCGGCGACGGCGCGTCAGCGCCGAGCCGGAGGCGAAGCCCGGTCGGGCGGAGCGAGGCGGGATGGCGGCGCCGGGAGCGCGAGCGGCGCCGGCGCGAAGCGCCGCGCCGCGATGCGCGGCACCGGGCACGGCGCAAAAAAGGGGGCCGATCCCTCGCGGCAGCGAAGGACCGGCCCTTGCGAGTGGCAGGCGCGCCGACCTCAGGCGCCGACGTGGTGGACCGGGATTCCGAGCTGCCGGGCCTTGTCGACCAGGTTCCCGGTGATGCCTGAGCCGGGGAACGCGATGACGCCCTTCGGCAGCAGGTTCAGCAGCTCGTCGTTCCGCCTGAACGGCGCGGCCTTGCCGTGCACGGTCCAGTCCGGGCGGCAGACCACCTGGTCGACGCCGCGCGCGTCCGCCCAGCTCGCCGCGATCTTCTCGATGCCGGGGCCGCCGCCGTGCAAGAGCACCATGTCGCCGTGCTTCTCGCGCGTGCGGTCGAGCGTGGTCCAGACCGCGTCCGCGTCGGCGACGTTCTTCCCGCCCGTGATGGCGACGAGCGTGCCGTCGGGCAGGTGCGCCTGCGTCTCGCGGTCCTTCCGCGCGCGCCGGAAGTCGCGGGCGTCGATGGCGGCCGAGGTGAGCTGGCCGGTCTGGCTGGCGTGCGAGCCGTGACGCGGGCGCCAGACCTCTCCGGTGTGGACGCGGTAGGCTTCGGCGGCGGTGTCGCGCATGGTCTCGAACGCGTCCCTGCGGTCGCCGAGGTTCCGCGCCCGGTCGGTCAGGGTCTCCAGCTCCCAGGCCTTCACCTCGGTGCCGTCCTGTGCGCGTTCGAGGTCGCGCAGCTCGGGGACGATGCGGTCGACGGCGCGGTCGAGGCGGGCGACCTGGCTGTGCAGCGTGTTCACGAAGCCCCACAGCAGCGGCTCGCGCTCGTCGGCCATCTGCGTCCCCTCGACGGTGACGCCGTCCACGATCACGCGGATCGCTTCGGACAGCGCATCCAGGGCGTCGTCGCGGTCCCAGACGTCGCGGCTGTCGAACTCGCCGCGCTCCGGGCTTCCGCCGTAAAGCGCGAGGCTCTCGCAGACGGCGGCGGTGGGCGATGCGGTCTGGGTGTCGATGTGAGTGTCGGTCATGACGATTTCCTTCTGTGTATCCTCCGGGACCCTGTGCCCCGTCGTGATGTCCTTTCGGGGCACGCGCGCGCAGCGGCAGCACCTGGCCCTAGAAGCTCTTGGGCGGGAGTTGGTGCGGAAAGTCGCCGATCTTGGTGCGGAAGATCGCGTTCGTGCCGCTTGGGGAGGGCCGGCGCGCATCCGTGGGGACTGGCCGCGTTTCGAGTAGGCCTTCGAGGCGTCCGCTCTCCGGCGCCCGTCCAGGAACGGGCCTGCGGGACGATCGCGAGGCCGCGCCTTCACGCGAGGCGTTGGGCGCCGGGGAGCGGACGCCGGGCGGTTAGCCAGCGCCGGCCCGACACGCCGGCCCCGCGCTTCAGGGGCCGGCGTGCCCCACGCGAGGCGGTTGGTGATTGGAGGTAAGCGATCTTCACGGTCGGCGACTTTCACGGCCCGCCCTAGAGTTTCTTGGGCCAGGCCGCAGGGAGCGGAGCGACCGGAGGACCCGCAGGGTTGCTGAAGCGAGCACGTGTGACACGATCGGACTTCACGACGGGGAGCAGTCCCTCCCCTCCACCCAAGCGGCGGCAGCCGCTTCGCGGCCCTGGCCGCGACCGCCGCAAGGCGGTTTGGCGGACTCATAGCAACGGGTGGGTGTCGACCCAGTGCTCCGCGGCGACGCGGAGCTCCCGGCGGTCGGTCACCCTCTTCCAGCCGCGCCAGTCTTCGGAGAGGTGGATCAGGTAGTGGTGCCGGCCGGGGTTGAGGACGTCCTCGTCCTTGTAGATGTCGCCGATGTACGCGCCGTCGCGGTAGATGCGCACCTCGTCGGGCGTGGCGAGCTCGAACGTGAGGTCGGTGCGATAGCGTCCCATCCGGGTGCTCCCTTCGTGCCTGGCGGGCGGGTTCTCTCTCTCCATCCCGCCCCTTGTTCACACCGACTCCTGCTCTCCTCTCTCTCCCGCGAAGCGGGAAAGCGGCGCGAGGCGCGCGCGTAGCGCAGCGGAGCCGAGCGCGAGCAGGTCGTCGTTGAAGTCCGCGCCTTCGGGAACGAGGACATGGGCGGCGACGCCCGCCCGCGCGCAGCGCCGGGCGAGGCGTTCCGCCGCCCGTCCGCCGTCCGGGTCGTTGTCGCGGGCGATGACGAGCCGCGAGAGGCCGGCGGGAGGCGCGAACGCGCCGAGGCTGCCGGCCGAGAGCGCGGCGGCGGCGACGGTGTCCGGCATCGCGGTGACCAGCGACAGCACCGTTTCGATGCCCTCGCCCACCAGCAGCGTGCCGGCGGCCGGCGCGCCGAAGCGCACGGCGAGGCCGTGGACGCGGCCGAGCGCCTTGCGCGGGCGCGCCACCGGCGCCTTGGCCGGGCGCGAGGGATCGAGCCAGGTGCGGTGGACGCCGGTGATGGCGCCGTGACCGGGGTGTTCCCCCGCGGCGCCGGTGACGGCGGCGACGAGCGCCGGCAGGCGGCGCATGCCGCCGCGGTCGCGGTAGAAGAGTGCGGGATGGAAGCGGAGCGCCGGGAAGCGGCAGCGGTGGATCGCCCTGGCGCGCAGATAGGCCTCGGCATGGGTGCCGTCGATGGCGCGGCAGCGCTGCCACAGGCGGCGCGCCGCTTCCGTCCGGTCGTAGGAGTCGGAGCCGCCGGCTACGGGAGCGGGAGGCAGCGAGAGGAAGGCGCGAGCCTCGGCGAGGGCGGCGCGGAGCGAGCCCGCGCCGGAGGCGATGCGGATGAGATCGAGCAGATCCCCGTGCTCGCCGGTCGCGGCGTCGGTCCACTTGCCGGGGACGCCGGGCGGCGCGAGGCGGACGAAGAGCGAGCGCCCCCGGGCGCCGCGAACGTCGCCGGCGGTCCAGTAGCGGCCGTGCTTGCGGCCGTGGGGGAGGTAGCGGCGGCAGACCTCCTCGGCGCACGCGCCGAGGGCGGCGGCGACGGCGGTGGCGTTCATGGCGCGCCTCCGGCGCGCATGACGGCACTGGCGAAGCCGGGACGACGGATAATTCTGGGGGGCATGGGAGATCCTCGCTCGCGGCTGCCGGGGGGACGCCCGGTCTCGGCCCCTCTCCGGCTCCCGCCGGCGCCGGGACGGCGGGCGATGCGCGAAGCGCGAGCCGTGCCGTCCGGGCGGGGGCGGCTCTGGACGGGCTGCAAGAAGAAGGGCCGATGCCGCGCGGGAGGGACGCGGCACCGGCCCAGGTCAGCGGGAGGGAGGACCCGCTAGAAGGGGATAGGGTCTGACTCCTCGGACGGATCCACGGTGCCGGACGCGGCGGTCGGGGCCGCCTCACCGTTGGACGCCGGGGCGGCGTTGCCGTTGGTGCCGGCCGGCTTGTCCAAGAATTGGATGCGCCCGCCGGGGACCAGCAGGATCTCGGTCGAGAACCGGTCGGAGTCCTCGCCGTCCTTGCGCCAGCGCCGGGTCTGGAGCTTGCCCGCGACGTAGACCAGGCGGCCCTTCTTCGCGTGCTTCTCGAGCATGTCGACCAGACCGTTCTGGAAGCTGACGCAGCGGTGCCACTCCGTCCGGTCCACCCGCTCGCCGGTCTGCCGGTCGATGTAGCTTTCGTCGGTCGCGATGCTCATGTTGGCAACGCGCCCGCCGGAGGCCAGGTGGTTGACGCTGACGTCGTCGCCCAGCCGCCCGATCACTTGGGCCAGGTTCAATCCGAAAGCCATGATTCGTCTCCTATGCTTCCTGGTTTATGACGATGGTTGACGAACGGGTCGGGAACCCTCTCGGTCCCCTCCCCGTTCACCCCTCTCAAAGCTCTCCTCAACCTCTCCTTCGCCGTCCGCCCCGATGGCTGCCGGGTAGCCTATGACCTTGCTGCCGGCACGGACGGCAGCGTCGGTGGAGATCACGACGAGGTCGTCCTGAAGGTCGCGGAGATTCGCGTGGCGGCCCGGTGCGCGTTGGCGGCGCGGTCGATGCCGTGCATGTGGCGGTGGCGCGCGTCGCCGCGCAGGACGAGGGCGGAGCGTCGGGGAAGCAGCGCGACCTCGTCGGACGCCAGCCCGTCGCGGACGTAGGGGCGGGCCGAGCGGGACCGGAAGTTCATGGTCCAGGCGTCGCCCAAGGACAGCGAGACCACCACGTCGCCGAAGGACGCATGGTCGGCGTGCATGCCGATCCCCTGGCCGGGCCGGTACTCGTTGACGATGCACTGCTCGGGCATGGCCCCGTCGAAGTAGGGCGCGAGTCTGGCCCCGACGACCTCGGCCCAGCGTGGAAATGCGGGCGCCGGGTCGTGGCGTCCGTTGGCGGGCCCGCGATAGTTGTATTTGAAGCCGTAGTGCTGAACGCGGCGGCTGAGGTCGGTGAGCCAGGGCGCCTGGGCGATGCGCAGCAGGATGCGCTCTTCCTCGGCCGCGGTAACGAGGTTGGGCACAAGCGCGGCGCCGTGGTCGAAGACGGTCATGCTCAGGTCCTCCCGAGTCGGGCCGCGGCCCATGCGGCCGCCCGCGCCAGCACGTCCCCGTGGCAGGGCAGCGGATGGCAGTGGCAGAGAAAAACGGTCTTGGCGTGGAGATCCGCCAGATGCTCAAGCGCGATCTCGCCGGCGCGGATGCGCTGCCAGAGATGGCGGCGGTAGAGCTCGATGACCTGGGTGCGGGATCCGTGCTGCGGGATCCGGAACGGATTTCCCCACCGCGTGCGGCGGTCGATGCGGACGATGCCGCCGTGCCGGGTGCGTCCGTTCAGCAGCCGGACCAGATCCGGCCGGTCCCTCATGTTCGCGATGTTCGGCATTCTCTCCTCCCTTCGGACTCGCCCGGACGGTGCTCCCCTCCGCCTCGCGGTCCAGGGCTCATCGTCCGCCGCGGCGGCAAGGGTCCGCCGTCACCCAGACGGGGCGACCGGGGATGCGGCGGCGCGGATCTCCTCCAGCCGCTCGCACGCCGCGCGCGGGTGTATGGAGCCCAGGTTCAGCACGGGAATGCCGTAGCGGCGCGCGATGCGGATGCCCTGGCCGGTGCCGCCGGCAATCCGGCCCTGGGAGGTCCACGCGACCACGGCATGGACCGGCGTGTCGGCCTGCTCGCCCAGCAGGATCGCGGTGTTGCGGGCATGCAAAGTCCGGGCGGCCGGCGAGCAGCGGTACCAGGCGGGATGCAGATCGGCGGCGATGGCGAGGCCGGTGCGCATGCGCTCGGGCGGCAGGGTGCGGCAGTCGGGTCCCCCGCAGCCGCGGTATCCGGGCCACGGCAGGAACACGGTGCGGTGCCCGGGAGGGGCTCCCGCCGCGAATGCCGTGTCGGCGCCGGCCGCCCCGCCGGAGTGAAGGTGCCAGCCGCGGCGTGCGAGCCAGGCGGCCATGGTGGTCATCGCTTCGAGGACGGGCGGCGGCGTGGCGCGCGATCCGATGCCGGCATAGACGAGCTGTGTCATGGTGCTCTCCTCCCTGAGATGGCTCGCCCGAACCAGGCCCCTCTCCACCTCTCCTGCTGGTGCGTGGGTGTCGGAATCGAGGCTGTGCGGGGCGGCCATGTGGCGGAATCGCAACGGATGGGGAGGGAACGGGGGAGCGCGGCGGTTGCGGCAGTGCGGCCCGGCGTCCGCCTCACTACATGGGGGTCAGCCGGCGGCCGGCCGGGAAGGAGAGAGTCGTTGGAATGACCGATCCGGTCACGCTCACGCTGGTTCGCTACCCGCCGCGGAACCTCGACGGGAGGCGCGGCAGGCGGCGCGTCCGGCTTCCGCTTCGGGGGATCGGCGCGGCCGCGGCCTGCGTTCTCTGGCTGCCGGCCGGATTCCACCTCGGAGTGACGCTGACCGGAGGCATGGTGCTGGCGGCAAATGCCGACGTGTGGCCTCACATGGCGGCGCTCGCGGCGGGAGGCGTGCCGCTGGCGCTGGCGTGCATGATGCTGTGGCGGCGGGGCCGGACGCGGGCTGCCTGCACGGCTTTCGCCGTGCTGGGGCCGGGGGCGGTGGCGGGAACGCTGGCGCTGGAGGGATTCGGGCCGCTTGCCGTGGCGACGGTTGCGGCGGCGGCGAGCCTGCCGGCGTGGCTGATGTGCGCGCGCCGCCGCCGGCACCGAGGGCTGGACGTCTGAAGCCCGGACGGGCTGGGACTACTCGCAGACCACCCCGTCGCCGTCCCCATCCCGCATGAACTGGTAGGCCGGGTGGCCGCGCGGCACGGGAGCAATTCCGTGGCGCCGCGCCTCCTTGCAGGTAATTCGGCCGTTCCGATTGTCGTCGTAGAGGCACAGGGCGTCGGAGGCGGTGGCGGCCGGCTCGCGCGGCGTGGCGGTGGACCCGCCCGGCGCGGTCAGGATCATCGTGGTGGAGCCACAGCCTGCGAGGATTCGCTCAAGCGCGGCGGCCTCGCGGCGATCGACGGTCAGGCGGTACTTGCGCTTGACCGCGACGATGCGCGCGGCGAACCAGCACCGGTTCATCGGCGGCTGCCACCCGGCGGCGTCATAGCCACACTTGCCGCCGGCGCCGCAGCGGTTCACCTCGGGAGCTGCGAGGGTGAGGTTGAGGAGGTCGGACGCGAAGCGGCGCCGGGCGGTGGGGCCGGCGGTGCACAAGCCGCTGTCGTGCGCTTCCGAGAGCGCGACCACGTGGTCGATGTCGGTCTCGCGCGCACTCCGAAAATGCCGCCCGGTATAGGGACCGTAGATCCTGCTCCCCATGGACGCGACGATCTCGGCCTCGACCGACTGCGGATAGGGGTAGTCGCCCCGGTCGTAGGGCGCGCAGCGGTGCTCGGGCGCGACGGCGAGGCCGTTCCAGGTTTCGGCGGCGGCGTGGCCGTGGCCGGCGGCGAGGACGGCCGCGATGGCGAGCGCGATCGCTGCGGCGGTGCGGGCGCGGTGTCGGGTCATGGCGATCCCTGCAGCGGTGAGGTCGAATCGAACGATGCGCTTTATCGCACGGGCGGGGCGACCGTGGCGCTCGTGCGTGCATCGGGGTGACGGGTGGCGGTGCGGATCTCAGTGAAGTGGGGCATCCCGCCGGCCGGCGGCCATGGAGCGCGCGACAAGCTGGCTCCACGCCTCTCGGTCGAGCCCGAGGCGGTGGTTAAGCTTGTCGCAAAGCGTCTCCGCATCGGCGAGCGAGAGCGCAACGAGCGCGGTGGGTATGTAGCCGTCCATCCCCTCGAAGACGATACGGATCTGCTGCGGCTGGTCGGGCAGCTCGTAGGCCGGCGCGAAGGCGAAGACCGGCTCATCGGGTAGTTCGTGCGTGGCCATGGAAGGAGTCCTCGTTGCGGTGGGGCGGAGCCGCCCGCGCGGAGGCGGGCGGCAAGGTGCGCCGACGGTGGGATCGACGCCGGAAGCGGACGGTCAGGACGCCTCCGGCGCCGCGACGGGCCAGCGTTCGACGATGCGCTCCAGCGTTGCGCGGTCGGGCGCGAACAGGCGGGTGCGCCATGAGACGATCTCGGCGATGCAGCCCATGCGCTTGAGCGCGTCGGTATCGCCGTCGGCGGGTCCCTCGACCTCGATGCGCATCGCCCCCATGAGGCGGCGGCGCGCGAGCCTCCAGCCGTTGGCGAGGGGGAAGGACGCGCCCCGCACCATGATCTCGTCGTGGACCTCGGCGGCGGTGAGGCCGGGGCCGCCGTCGAGACCGAGCGCGGCGCGGAAGTCGCCGAGCTCGGCGGGGCCGAGCACGCGGCCGATCAGGTGCTCCCCGTCGTCGCAGAGCAGGCGGCGGACCCGCATGCTCTCGTCGGGCAGCCGGTCCCAGATGGGCAGCAGCAGGCCCGCGACAAGCCAGAACCGGGACTCCCTGTTCGACGGCAGGCCCGCGATCTCCGCGTCCCAGAGGGCGCGCCAGCGGTCCTCGTCGGCGGCGCGCCACTGCGAGGCTTCCAGAGCATTGCGGGCGACGGTCTCGCGGATGGCGGGACGCACCAGGCGCACACGCTCCTGCACGTCGCCGTCGTCGAGCGTGCGCGACGGCGCGTCCATGACCAGCGCCGCCCGCTTCGACTGGCCGTTGACGATGAGGAGCGGCGGCTTGCTGGAGGTGGCCGCGTGGAGCTCGATCGCCGCATCGGCACCGAGCGGTTCCAGCCGGTCCTTGCGCGCGATCTCGACGATCTCGGTCTCGGCGCCTGAGCCCTCGTGCGTGAACACGGTCTCGCGGGAGGCGACGGAGAGCGAGTCGGCAACGATGGTCTCGACGCCGCGCTCGAAGGTGCCGGCCTCGACGGCGATCTCGATGTTGGCCTCGATCCGCGTCTCCAGAGCCCCAAAAAGTTGGTTCTGCTCGTCGATGGGGAGCGCCAGCAGCCGGTTGAGGAACTGCGGCATGGGCGGCAGGTCCTCCTTGAGGTTGCCCTCGTAGACCAGCTTGAGCCCGGTGGCCTCCTGGAAGTCCGCGAGCGACCAGCCCGTGATGTTGCCGCGCCAGAGCGCGATGTAGAACTGCCTGAGCGCGGACTTGGCGTAGAGGCTCTCCAGGTTGTCGCTCGCCCTGAAGAGCGCGGTGTCGCCGCCGCCCATGGCGGTCTGCGAATCCCGCTGCCCCCGCGTGATGGCGCCCAGGCTGTCCAGCCTCCGCGCGATGGTGGCGATGAACCTCCGCTCGCCCTTCACGTCGGTGGCGACGGGGCGGAAGAGCGGCGCGGACGCCTGGTGCGTGCGGTGGGTCCGGCCCAGCCCCTGGATCGCCTGGTCGGCCCGCCAGCCGGGCTCCAGTAGATAGTGAATGCGGCGCTCGGTGTTGGGGCAACCGAGATCGGCGTGGTAGCTGCGCCCGATGCCGCCCGCCATCGAGAACACCAGGATTCTCTTGCTCCCGTCCATGAAGGCGGCGGTCTCGGCGAGGTTGGCGGAGGCGGGCCGCGAGCGGAGTGCGAGGCGCTCGCCCCTGGCGTCCTCGATCCTGAGCACCCGGCGCGAACGCCCGGTGATCTCGGCCACCGCGTCGTGGCCGAACCGGTGAACGATCTGGTCGAGCGCCGACTGCACCGGGGGCAGCGCACCGAGCTTCTGGATCAGCGCGTCGCGCTTCGCCAGTGCGTCCTGGCAGAGCACCGGGTTGTTGTCGGCGTCGAAGACGGGGCGCGACATGAGGTTGCCGTCATCGTCCTCGAAGGGCTCCTGCAGCTGCACCGGGAAGGCGTGCTCAAGGAAGTCGAGCACGTACTCGCGCGGCGTCAGGTCGATGGAGAGGTCGTCCCATTCCGACGCCGGGATCTCGGCGATGCGCCGCTCCATCAGCGCCTCGCCGGTGGAGACGAGCTGCACCACGGCGGAGCGCCCTTCCTGCAAATCCGCCTCGATGGCGCGGATCAGCGAGGGGCACTTCATGGAGGTCAGCAGGTGGCCGAAGAAGCGCTGCTTTGCGCCCTCGAAGGCCGAGAGCGCGGCGGACTTGGCGTTCTTGTTGAGCGTCGAGTCCCCGTCGACGATCCCGGTCGCCTTCAGCGCCTCCTGGATGTTCTGGTGGATGATCTTGAAGGCGCCCGCGTAGGAGTCGTAGATGCGCCGTTGCTCCGGCGTGAGCGGGTGCTCCAGGATGTCGACCTCGACCCCGTCGTAGGAGAGCGCCCGGGCCTGGTAGAGACCGAGGGCCTTGAGGTCGCGCGCTACCACCTCCATCGCGGCCACCCCGCCCGCCTCCATGGCGGCGACGAAGGCGGTGCGGGTCTCGAACGGGGTCTCGCCGGAGGCCCAGAGCCCGAGGCGCCGCGCATAGGCGAGGCCAGGGACGGTGGTGGCGCCGGTGGCGGAGACGTAGAGGATGCGGGCGTCGGGCAGCGCGTTCTGCAACCGCAAGCCGGCGCGACCCTGCTGCGACGGCCTCACCTCGCCGCGCGATCCCTTCGACCCCGCCGCGTTGGCCATGGCGTGAGCCTCGTCGAAGACGATCACGCCCTGATATGCGTGGCGCTCCTCCTCGTCGCCGCCGTCCGCGAGCCAACCCACGATCTGGTCGAGGCGTGACGGCTTGCCCTGCCGGGCGGGCGAGCGCAGCGTGGCATAGGTGGCGAACAGGATTCCTTGCGCATGGGGAATCTCGGCCCCCTGGCGAACCTTGGCGAGGGGGATGACGTCGTCCTCGCGCCCGCCGACGGCGCACCAGTCGCGGCGCGCGTCCTCCAGCAGCTTGTCGGACTGTGAGAGCCAGAGCGCGCGCTTGCGACCCCTGAGCCACTGGTCGAGGACGATGGCGGCGACCTGCCGTCCCTTGCCGCAGCCGGTGCCGTCGCCCAGCATCCAGCCGCGCCGGAAGCGGACCGGATCGGACAGCGGCTCGTCCGCGTCGACGGTCTTGCCGTCGTCGTCTGACTCCGGCGCGGCATCGTTGTCGCCGTCGCTGTCGGCGTCGACGCGCCGTACGGTCTCCCAGCCGGCGCCGATGCGGTACTCGGCGGCGAGGTGCTTCTCGTGCGCCTGGCCGGCGAGGATGACGCTCTCGAGCTGGGCGTCGGACAGCAGCCCCTCGGTCACCACCTTCTCCGGCAGCATCGGGCGGTAGGACGGCATGGGGTGCGGCACCGCTGCCATGGCGCCGGACTGCACCAGCGGCGTCGGGTGCTCGACCGCGCCGGGCACGTGGATGCACGATGCCCGCCATCGTGCGTAGGGGCCGGAGGGATGAGCGGCCCCGGCGGAACCGGCGCCGGCCGGCACCGCCTCGTATGCGAGCTCCGCGACCGGGCCCCAGTCGTGGGGCCGGGCCTCTTCCGGGGCGGTCCTGATGCGCCTGGCCCGTGTGGGCCGGGACCGTCTCGACGGTGCTGGCGCCTGGCCGAACAGGTCCGCTCCGGGCACGGGCTCGATGGGGCGCCGGGGCAGCACGGTGCCGGTGACCGCCTGCAGCAAATGGCCGGCGTCGCGCACGGGATGGCCGGCATAGACCCGCGAAGGCTTCTCCCCGCCCCTGTCGAGGACGGTGAGGCGGGTGTCGAAGGTGGTGCCGCGCTTTGCGTAGGCGCGCCCGTCGATGGGCGCGGTGAACACCGCATGGGCCGGCGGGTCGAGGGAGGCGAAGGCGTCTTGCCACGCGGCATCGCCGGGGACGCAATGAGAAGATGAGATGGCGACCAGGCGCCCGCCCGGCGGCAGCATCGAGAAGGCCGAGCGGATGTGATGGAGATCCGCGTGGTGGCGGATGCGGTCCACGCCCGGGCTCGCCGAGAAGGGCGGGTTCATCAGCACCACCGTGGGGCGCAGTTCCGGCAGCCGGTCCCTGATGGACTCCGCGTTGTGGCGGGTGACGGTGTTACCCGGAAACAGCCCAGCGAGAAGGCCCGCGCGGGTGGCGGCGATCTCGTTGAGGTGCAGCGCGCCGGCGGATGCGTTGCCGAGCGCAAGCTGCGCCATCACCGCCAGCATCCCGGTGCCCGCCGACGGTTCGAGCACGACGTCGCCGGGACGGATCATCGCGGCCTGCAAAGCGGCGTAGGCGAGCGGCAGCGGCGTCGAGAACTGCTGATACTTGAGCTGCTCTTCGGAGCGCCGCGTCTGCGAGGGCTCCAGGGCCGCCAGGGTCTCCAGCATCCGCAGCATGGCGGCGGAGCCGCCGGGACCGGCGCCGGCCTCGCGCCGCATGGCGCGTCCGTAGCGCTGGAGGAACAGCACCAGCGCGGCCTCGGCCGCCTCGTAGGAATCCTTCCAGAGCCAGGCGCCGTCCGCGTCGGAAGCGCCGAAGGCCCCCGTTATCGCATTGCGGAGCGTGCGGGCATCGAGCGGGCGGCCGGCTTCCAGGACGGGCAGCAGCGTACGGGCCGCGGTGAGCAAGGCTGTGGGCGCGGAGGCGGGCTGCGGCGCGGTGGCGGGGAGTGCGGCGGTGGGCGGACGCGCGGGCGCGGCCGGCGCCGGGTGGGCGTCGAGCATGAGAGGGCTCCGGTGAGGGGCTGCGGGGAAGCCGGCACCGGAGCGGCGCAGGAAAATTCTCCCGCAACGCTCCGTCCGGCCTGTCCCGCCGCCGCCACCCGTGCTCCTCGGGGCGTGGCGCGATGAGGCGGTCAGGCCGCGCGGTGGGTCAGCGGCCGGAATCCCGATCCGGAATGGCGGATGCCGCGGGAACGGAGCCGGGCCGGGTCAGCCGAAGCGCTCGCCGCCGCCCGTAAAGGTCCATTCGTTGGCAGCGAGGGTTTCGTCGATCGCTTCGTCCGAGGTCAGATGCTCGTACTCCTGCCGGAGCTGGCGGTAGAGCCAGCGCGCGAGGTCGCGCATGGCCTCGATCACCGTGTCTTGCGCGCCGTCCGTGGGTGGCTGCCAGTGCGGGCTGTGGCGCTCGACGTCGATCGCCATGGTGTACTCGTGGCAATAGCGGCCGTGTGGGCGGATCGTGGCGGCAAGGGCATGGAAATTGCGCCGTTGCACCGCCTGCAACTCGTCCGCGATGCGGTGCAGCTCGGCGTCCTGCGGCGCGCGCGGATGGCTCTGGCGACGCCCCAGGCGTTGCTGTACGAGCCTTCGAAGTTCGCGCCGTCTCCCTGGCTGGCGAAGCCACGAAAGTACAGGTGCGGCTTTTGACGCGTTCCGCGGCCATGGAGACACACGGGGCTGGTGCGGAGTGTTACGCCGAGGATCTCGCAGATGGCCTGGAAATCCTCGTAGACGAAGTCGTACCACTCGTAATCGAGGCAGGTCTCGCGATACCACGCGCGGGCGCGCTGCCTGGCCGCTTCGGACAGCTCTTCGATGGTGTAGACCGTGGTCTCGACGATGCGGGGCATGGTCAGCACTCCTCCGTGTCTGGGCCGCGCCGGGCGTTCTCGGGGGAAACGCGGACGAACCGGACGGCTTCCCGGACGCGCCTGAGCGCGACGCGGCCGTGGCCGTTCTCGGCGCGGGACCGGAGGGCGGGTTTGCGCGAGAACCAGGCGCCGGAATCCGCGACGAAGCCGCCCGCACAGGCGACGAAATGATTGCTCGCCGAAACCGCCCACGTCCCGGCGGGCGCGGCGTCGAGGAAGGTGCCGAGGGTCACGGCGCGGACGCGGGAGGGGACGCCGGCGAAGAGGCGCTCCCATTCGCACGCACGGCGGGCGAAACGGCGGTCGCGATAGTTGGGGTGGCGGATCGCACATTCGGGCGTCCAGCCGAACTCGTGAAGTGCCGCCGCGAGCTCGTCGATGAAGACGCCGTTGACCGCGGGACGGTCGAACAGTCGGCGGATGACGGCGGCAGCCTCATGCGTGGGCACGCCGGCGATCGCGGAAATCGCGGCGGGGCCGCATTTGACGGCGCGGCCGGTGATCCTGTGCAGCATGGCGGCCTCCGGGCTGGAAGGGCGTGGGCGTCCGGCTTGCGGCGGATCGTCCCGCGCCGGCACCGGCGGCCCACCCGGCGCCGGCTGGCCGGACTCTCGCCGGCGAGGGGCGCGGAGACGTGGGGAGGGAAGCGGTCAGGCCGCCGGGCGGCCGGGGATCAGGCCGGAGCGACGGGCTCGACGCAGCGGGGGTCGTCGTTGGCCGGCCGGTTGACCAGCATGCTCACCGGCCAAGCGGTCATGTCGTTCGCCGGGAAGGGTGGGAGCGGCACGTCCTCCCCCGCGAGCCAGGGGTCGTAAGCATCGCGCGGCAGGATGACCGGCATACGGCCGTGCACAGGCGCCACCGTCTCGTTGGCGGCGGTGGTGAGGATGGTGCAGGTCTCGACCGCGTCGCCCTGACTGCGCTCCGCGAGCGAGCCCGTAAGCGCCGCACCCGCCGGCACCGTCCAGCGTTCCCACAGGCCGGCGAAGGCGAAGGGCGCGCCGTCCGTGAGCCCGAACAGCCAGGGCTGGCGGGGCTTGCCTTCGCGCCGCCACTCATAGAACCCGTCGGCCGGGATCAGGCAGCGGCGATGGCGGTAGGCTGCGCGGAAGGAGGGTTTCTGCGCCGCCGTCTCGGACCGGGCGTTGATCAGCTTCCAGGCGATAGCGGGATCCTTCGCCCAGGCCGGAATCAGCCCCCAACGCAGCATGGCGAGGCTGCGCCCGCCCTCGGCGGCGCGCACGACGGAGACGTCCTGGCCCGGCGCGACGTTGTAGCGGGGCCGCAGGTTGAGCGGCGTGCCGATGAGGTCCATCCGCTCGTGCAGCTCCCGCCATGACATGCGTTGGGTGAAGCGGCCGCACATGTTCGCGAACCTACCCGCAGCGGCGGCGGGCTGTCATGTTGTTCTCGCAATGTTCCTGTGGCAGTGTCCGCCGGATGGACGAGGATTACGACCGCCCGGTCTCGCGGGGCGACCTGCTGTTCACCGTCGAGATGGCGCTGCTCAAGGCGGAGCGCTTCTGGCCGAGGAAACGCGTGCCCGGCGATCACGACCGGCTCCGGCCGGTGGCGCAGAGAGTCGTGGAACACCTGGAGCTCTGCGGGATGCGGTGCTTCGGCAAGGCGCCGCCGCCGGGTCACGGCACGCCCGATCCCTACGGGGCGTTGCGAAAGCGCGGCGAGGACCGCGATGCAGCGCGGGAGGTCAAAGGAGACCCTTCTCGCGGAAGCTGAACGCGCCGCCCGGCGTCACGACGATGTGGTCGTGGAGATCGACGTCGATCGTCTTGACCCAAGTTGGCACTTTTTCCGACCAGCCGAGCCTGTTCGAGCTAGTTTTGCGGCGCTGAACCACTAGATGTTGGGGTTGGAGGACACCTGAGACCCACATTTGCCATTCGTGGTCCTGGAAGCCAATTGTGGGGCCAGGACTTTGGAGTTGAGTCGATATCCCTCTTGCCAGATGCCGCGAACGCCGTGTATGCGAAACAGGCATCGCAGAAACGGCGCCGCCATGTACATCAAGGCAACCAGGACACACACCGACAAGGCCGGCCAGCCGGTCCGAAGCCATCGCCTCGTGCTCGCCCAGCGCGTCGGCGACAAGGTGCGCCACAGGACGCTGCTCAATCTCGGCACCGACTATCCGGTGCCGCGCGAGAAGTGGAAGGCCGTCACCGAACTCGCCGAGGCGCTGCTTCACGGCAAGCCGCCGCTGTTCGAGGGCGAGGCGGATGTGCGGGCCGCAGCCGAGGACATCGTCGCCAAGCTCAGGGCCAGGGGGTTCCGCGTCGAGGCGATGCAGGAAGAGGCGCGCAAGCCCGACATCGCCACCGTCGACCTCGATACCCTGGAGCACGAGAACCCGCGCACGGTCGGCTGCGAGCGCCTGTGCCTCAAGGCCCTCGACGCCCTCGGCTTCGCCGAAATCCTCCACGGCCTCGACATCAAGGGCCGCGACGGGCGCATCGCCAGCGCGCTGATCGTCGCCAGGATGGTCCATCCCGCCAGCGAGCGTGATACCAGCCGCTGGCTCCGCCACGACAGCGCGGCCGCCGAGCTCCTGGGCCTGGAGGGCGACCGCAAGGCGCTGCGGCGCAAGACGCTCTACCGCATCGGCGACCTGCTCTGGCGCCACCGCGCCGCCATCCAGCGGGAGCTGTTCAACCGTGAGCGCGCACTGCTCGACCTGCCCGAGACGATCGCCTTCTACGATCTCACCAACGTCCACTACCACGGCCACACGGGCGGCGAGCTTCCCAGGTTCGGGCGCTCCAAGCAGAAGCGCGACGACTGTCCCCTCATCACGCTGGCGCTGGCGCTCGACGGCGCGGGCTTCCCGCGCAGTTGCGAGATCCTGCCGGGCAACGTGAGCGAGCCGGGCACGCTGCACGAGGCGCTGGCGCGGCTCGAGGCGGTGTGCGGCGGCACGGCGCCGAAGCCCACGGTGGTCATGGACGCGGGCATCGCCACCGAGGAGAACATCGTCTGGCTGGGCGAGCAGGGCTACGACTGGATCGCGGTCAGCCGCGGTGCCAGGCCTGCGCCGCCCGAGGGCGGACCCGAGGCCCTGCTGATCACCAGCGCGCGCCACGAGGTGCGGGCCTGGCGGCTTGCCAGCGAGGACGGCGAGGCGCGGCTCTACGTCGTCAGCGAGGGCAAGAAGAAGGCCGAGAACGCGATCATCGGCCTGAGGCGGAACCGCTTCGAGGCGGCGCTGGAAAGGCTCCACGGCGGCCTTGCGGTCAAGGGCCGCCTCAAGCGCTACGACAAGGTGCTGGAGAGCATAGGCCGCCTCAAGCAGCGCTTCTCCGCCGTCGCCAGGCACTACGAGATCACGGTCGAGAGGGCGAAAACCGGCCCCAATGCCACCGCCGTGCGCTTCAAGCGCAGGCCGCGATACGACGAGGCCGATGAGGGCGCCGGTGCCTATGTGCTGCGCACCAGCCACGTCGACTGGGACATCGAGACGGTCCTGCGGACGTACTGGCGGATCACGGATATCGAGGCGACATTCCGGAGCCTGAAATCCGAGCTCGGCCTTCGCCCGATCTGGCACCAGCTCGACCGGCGCATCGCGGCCCACCTGCTGATCGCCGTGCTGGCCTACCACGCCGTGCATCTGATCCGTACCCGGCTGGCCGCGCGCGGCATCCACAAGTGCTGGGCGTCGATCCGCGAGAGCATGCGGACCTGGGTGCGGATCACCACGCGCCTGCGCCAGACCGACGGCACCTTGATCGTCAACCGCCAGGACACGCGCCCGGCCGCCGAGGTTGCCGCAATCTCCTCGGCGGCGGGCGTGGACCCCGCCATCCACCGCACGAGGACCCGTCTGATGAGCTGACAGAATCTCACAAAATGTGGGGCCATGTTGGAATCGACCGAGAAAAATATCGCGTTGAATCAAACCAATAGGGAACACAGGCAGCGGAAAAGTGCCAACTTGGGTTGAGGGCGTCGCGCAGGCGGGCGGTCATCTCGACGTCCGCCCTCGACGGAGTGGGGTCGTTCGAGGGGTGATTATGCAAGACGACGACTGCGGCTGCGGCCACTTCCAGCGTGCGGACGCAGACCTGCCGGGGATAGACCGGGGTGTGGTTGACCGTGCCGGTCTGGAGGCACTCATCGCGGATCAGTCGGTTCTTGGTGTCGAGGTACAGCGCGCGGAACTCCTCGACGTCGCGGTGCGCCGTCAGCGACCGGCAGTATTCGACCACCTTTTCGTAGGTCGCGAGCTGCGGATGGAAGGTCTCGGGCAGCGCGGCCTTCGCCATCGCGATGCCGAGCGCCTCTGCGGTCTTGATGGCGGCGACGCCGGCCTCACCCAGCCCGGTGACTGCGCGCAGCGTGTCGGGGCGGGCGGCGAGGACGCGGGCGGGCGAGCCGAAGGTGTCGAGCAGGACCGTTGCGAGCTGCGTGGCTTCGGCGGTGGAGTGGGACCCGGCCAGGAGGAGCTGCAGAAGCTCGCGGTCGTCGACGGCCTCGCGCCCGGCGCGGAGAAGGCGGGCGCGCAGGCCGTCGAGAGCGGTGTCGGCGGCGGGGTGCTGCGCCGCGGGCGCAGGGAACGGCGCCACGTCGCGCAGGCCGGGGGCAGTAGCGTCGGAGAAGGTCATCGCCCGGCCCTCCGGAGCCTGGCCACCAGCGCGTCGACCGTGTGCGGGTCGGCCCCGCAGGCCTCGCCCCATCCGCGCAGGTTGCGCTCGAATTCCTCCAGCGCGCCGATGTGGGCGTTGAACAGCGGATCGTCGGACGTGGCCGCGAGGACCGAGCGGCCGGAGACGGCGATGCCGGTGATCGCCGGGTCGGTCATCGGTTCCAGGACCAACAGCCAGCACAGGAATGCCGCGAACATGGGCGAGAGGCTCTCGCCCCGGCGCGGGTCCATCGGGTGCAGGTCCGGGGGCGGCGCGGGCGGCAGGTCGGGGATCGCGAGGGCGGCGCTCGAATGGGACATGGCACGGCTCCATGGCGGGGAATGGAAACGCCCCGCCACGGGAGGAGAGACCGCGGCGGGGCGCCGAAGGAGAGCGGGAGGCGGCGCCGGAGTCCTCCAGGTTCCGCGCCGCTCGCCCGACCGACGCCCGGCCCTGCTGCTGGCGGCGCCGGAGAGACCGGTGTGGCGAAGGCGCGCTCAGTCGTCCTCGGGAAACATGATGGTGATTGCGGCCTGACCCTCGTCGCCGGCGCCGATCGCCACGATGGGGAAGTGCTTGCGGGGCGGCCGGTTGCTGTCGCGGAGGTCCTTGCGGATGTCGCGCACCAGCACGCACATGGTCACGCGGTCGCGGTCGGAGGCGCGGAGCGCGTAGTGGCGCGCCATCCAGAGCATGTCCCACAGGCGCCCGCGCTCGTCCTGGAAGCCGCGGTAGCGCTGGGGCAGGGCGATCAGGCGGTTCCAGACGGTGCGCGTGATCGCGACGGGGATGTTGAAGCCCGCTTCGCGCGCGGTGTCGGAGACGTCGACGAGGATGCCGTCCTCGATCGCCTGGGCGCGCGAGTATGTGGAGATCGCGGGGCCGAATGCGGCAGCGTTGCCGGGTTCATTGGGCATGGTCGCCTCCTTCCCAACCCGCGATCCTTACGATGGCCTTGCCGCGGGTCACTTCGACCTCAGGGGCGCGATCGGGGCGGGGCCGGACCGTCACCACCGGCTTGCTGCCGGGCGGCGGCGGCGGATCGGAAACCTCCGTGGTGACGGTCGCGGCGCGGTCGACGATGCGCAATTGGACCGTGCCGCCCGTGACCTCCACGCCGCCGGGCGGGTGGGGACCGGTCAAGGTGACGACGGGCGGCTCTCCGCGCTCCGTGAACCTGGCCGGCACGGGCAGCGACTTGCCGTCCTCCCACGGACCCTCGTCCCGGCCCATGCAGCACGCATCGACGTGAGTCGGGCCGCAATGGTCCAGCGACTTCCAGTTGGGGTCGTCGTTGGCGGCCTCGATGGCCTTCTCCAGCGCCTCTTCGAGGGTCTCGGCCTCGACCGAGACCGTGTTGCCGTAGTAAGCGGCGTAGCCTGCCTGCACCGAATACCACGTCATGCCGCGGCCTCCTGCGGCGCGGGGTTTTCGGGCCCGAACTCCACCGCGACCTTGCCGCCGTGCACCTTGATGGAGACTTCGCGGTCGCGCGGCATCACCCAGAGGATTTCGCGCCAGACGGCCTCCGCGATAGTGTGCTTGCGGGCCTCGTCCTCCGTGGCGAGCAGCTTGATCGCCATGTGCGTGGCGTCCTGGTCGAAGCGGGCGGACTGGGTGTCGTAGCTGTCGGCGTCGGCGTCGTCGGAGGCCGAGAAATAGCTCGCGTGAAGCAGCCGCGTGAGCTGCATCGGCGTGAGCTTGCTGTCCCTGGTCACCAGCGGGCGGGCGTCCTCGATCCAGGCCCCGTCCTCGCCGACGAAGGCGACGTCGGCAGGGACGGTCATGGTCTCGGGCGGCCCGTCGCCCCGCTCGATGCGAAGGTGCATGTGGATCTCGTCGGGCCGGGCGAGCGTATCCGGCAGGCCCGGCGCGGTGGACACGCCGGTCACAGGGTCGGGGGCCTCGCGCAGCACATCGAGGGCGTGCGTCACGCCGGCCTCCGTGACCTCGATGCGGATCTCGGTCACCCGTGCGAGCGCGTCGTACCAGGCATATCCCTCGAAGCGCGTGTCGGCTTCGAACAGGGATCCCGCGCCGACGATTCCCGCCCTGTCCGCCGCGCGCCAGAACGCCTGCTGATCTTGCGTCTCCGGATCGACAGCCATGACCAGCGTGCGGCTGTCGACGGGCGCATAGGACGGGGTGTCGCGCCAGTCGTCGATGTCGGCGATGCCGGGGCGCCAGGGGCGGAGCTCGGCCGGCGGCACGGGGAGCGCGATGCCGGCGTCCGCGGCTCTCTTGTGGTCCTTGAAGGCGATGCGCGGCGCGGGATCGGCCGCGGCCATGGCGCGGTAGATCGCGAGACGCGCCGCGTGGCGCATCTCCTTGAGGAACTCGGTTTCGACCGCCTCGCGGCGGGCGGGGAGCACCAGCTCCAGCTCGGGACAGGCCTCGATGTCGGCGCGCACCGACCAGGCGCCGCCCTCGACCGGATCGACCGAAGGCAGGCGCACGGAGAGGGTGAGGCCATGGAAGTTGAGGTCGGGTTGGTTGAAGCCGGCGAGCCTGTTCCTGAAGACGCCGAAGGCGAGGCCGCGCCAACGCTCTGCATGGACGGCGCCGTCGAGGAAGGCCTTCCGCTTGCAGGCCTCCCCGTTGAAGGTGACGGGCAACGGACAGTAGCGGGCGGCGTCCGCGAGAGCACGCTCGATGGTGGCGAGGCTCTCGTGGGCCGTGAAGGAGATGATCGTGCCGTGGGGCCAGGGAGCGTGGCCCTCGACCACGGCGGCCTCCTCCTTGCCGAGGAAGCACTCGGGGGTGAGCGCGACGCGCCAGCCGGGGGCGAGATCCAGCAGAGGCCCGCGCGCACGCGAGGAGATCGTGCAGCCGCGCTTCGACAGCGCATAGACCCCCATTCCGGCGGGGTCCTCGCGCTCCGCCGTGTCTTCGTCCCAGCCGCTCTCGCCGAAGGAGAGGAGGACGGCGGGGTCGGCGATGCCGTCGCCGTCGTCGCTGACGGTGACGCGGATGGCGCAGGAAGGCTCGTCCTGGCTGACGACCTCCGTGACGGCGGCGATGCGGGTGGCGCCGCTGCGGCGCGAGTTCTGGATCAGCTCCGTGAACGCCTGGGCGAGCCCGGCATCGAAGAATCTCGTGACGCGGTCGATGGCGCCCTCGTGGACGCGGGCCCGGATCGTGGCGGGCAGATCGGAAGGATCGGTCATGGCGGTCTCCCATGAAAGCGGTGGATGGAAAGGCGCCCCGCCGGACGAGTCCAAGGGCCGTTGACCCGAAGGCCGCCGACCCGAAGCCCGCCGAACGGCGGGGCGCGGGGAAGTGACGCGGCGCCTACGTGCGGCGCAGGAAGGCGGGGATCTCGAGTCCGTCGCCGCCGCTTGCGCCGGCGGTATCGTGGCCGTTGCCCGGGACCGGCGGCGCGGGCGGGACGTCTTCGGTGGACGCATCGGCGTCGCCGTCGCCGCCGTTCTCGAAGCCCACGGTGTTCACGATCACCCTGGGTCCGCCGCCCGCGACGGGCACGGCGTTCATGGCGTCGATCGCCTCGTGGCTGGTGGGGGCGATGGCTTCCCCGTGTGGGGCGCCGGGCGATCCGGCGGTGTCCGGCACAGGGGTCCCGTTGGGCGGCGCGGACTGGTCCACGTCGCCCGCATCGGGCGCCCGGTCCTCGGGAGCCTCGGCGTCGGCGGCGGGTTCGGGCTGCTCCGCTGCGTCCTCGTGCCGGGCGCCGGACTGAGCCTCGTCCGAAGGCGCCGCGTCCTGGGAGGGCAGCTCCGCAGGTGGCGCTTCCGGTTCGCCGGTCTCGCCGTCGTCGACGTGGCCGGAGTCGAAGGCTCCGAAGCCGGGCGGCGCCCAGGCGAGCGCGGCGGCGTGGCCCTCCTTTGCGACCCCGAGCGGAGGGGAATCGGCCTTGGCGAACGCGGTCTCCATCGCCGTGGCCAGCGTGGCCTTCTTGTCCTTGCGGTGGGCGTGCGTTCACTCGACGCCGAGGACCTTGCGGGCGATGCCGAGCATCTTGTCCTTGCGGACGCGCGACCAGAACATCTCGGCGGTGGGCCGGACATGCGCCGCGAACTCGATGTCGAGGCGGGCGACGGTGGCTTCCAGCTCGGGCCGGGCGTCCGCCTCGAACGCGAGCTGGCCGTTGACCGTGCGGGCGACGCAGGCCGCGAACAGGCGGCGCTTGTCCAACTCCGGGAGCGCCCGGAGCGCCGCGAATGACTCCTGGCGGTCTTCGATCTCCAGCCAGTCGAAGGGGAGCGACGAGCGGTCGGCCAGCATGGCCTCGCCGGGGCTCCAGTCGCCGAAGGCGTCGTCGTTGACGCGGAGCGGCGGGCGGTCGCGGGTCTCGCGCACCGCGATGTCGAGCGCATGGTCGTGATAGCCGGGGGTGAACACCGCGCGCCCCATCTGGAACAGCATGAGGTCGAAGGCGGCCCCGAAGTCCTCGGCGAGGTGGGTCTTGACCAACGCCGTGCGGATGGCGCGGAGGTCGTCGGCGAGGCCGATGCCGACACCGGCCTCCTTGCGCGCCTCTGCTTCCGGGTCGGGCCGCGCGGGCGGCATGGCCGGGCCGGAGACGGCGGGCGCCGCGATGCCGGATCCAGCGTGCTGCTCGCCGGTGTGCCGCATCTGGCCGGCGGCATCGGCGTCGCCACCGCCGGTGTCGTCGGCCGGCATGTCCTCGGGCTTCACCAGCCCCTGGACGAGCTGCAGCTCGCCGTTGCCGCCGACGGTGACGATGCAGCCCGCGATCGCGATGTCCTCGGGCTTGAAGACGGCGCGGGCCTTGACGGCGTCCTGGATCTCGGCGAGGCGCGGCTCGATCGCCTCGGCCTCCTCGATCAGCTCGTCGGTCCACGCGTCCTCGTCCATGTTGACGAGCTCGTCGTGCCGGGTATGCAGGCGCTCGATCTCCGCCTTCTCCTCGTCGGTGGGCTCGGCCGGAGTGGGACGCACCCGTCCGAAGCGGGCGAGGTCGGACCACTCGACGTCGAGGCGGGCCTCGGCCCACCTCCACCGCGTCGCGAGCTCGTCCGCCGCCACCTTGAGCCGGTCCATGGCGAGCTGCATCAAGAGCGCCGGGTCCTCCAGCCAGACGCCGTTCTCGTGCTCGTCGGCGAAGAGGTCTCGCAGCACCGGTCCGCCCGCCGCCTCGTAGGCGTCCACCCCGACGTAGCGGGCGAGCGCGGCGCCGGCGGGGATGCGGTCGTCGGTGAGCATGCGCTTGATCTGCCAGCCGGTGGGCCGGTAGCCTTGGTCCCTGACCTGCTCCCACACCGCCATCTGGCGCGCGGTGTCGGTGGTCACGGCGAAGGCCTTCAGCGTCTCGAGGTCGATGGCGTTCTCCCGGTAGGCATCCAGCAGCTCGGGCGCGGTGTGGCCGAGGCGGAGACGCTGCTCGACGGTGCGCTCGGAGACGCCGAAGCGGGCGGCGATGTCGGCGACAGTCGCGCCGGCGAGCGCGAGCGCGCCGAAGGCCTGGACCTGGTCGGCCGGGTGCATGGCGACCCGGACCACGTTCTCGGCCAGCGAGATCTCGCCGTCGGCGGCGCCATTGGCGACGATGCGGCAGGGGACGGGGTGGTTGGCCTCGATGACGCCCTCTTGCGCGAGCTCGTTGAGCGCGGCGAGGCGCCTGGCGCCGGCGATGACGGCGAAGCGCTCGCCAAGAGCTTGCCCCGGACCCGTTCCGGGGTCTTCGGCGGGTCCGACGTCGCGGACCACCAGGTTCTCGAGCACGTCGAGAGCGGCGATGGAGGCCTTGAGCTCGGCGAAGGCGTTGTTGCCGGCCGCGGTCTTGCGGACGTTGGCGGGCGAAGGCTCCAGGCGGTGGAGCGGGATGGATCGGATGACGGGTTCGGTCATCGGCTTCTCCGGAGATGGGCCGCACGCAGGCGGCGAGTGGACGGGGGACGCGCGGCCGTGTGCGATCGCGCGTCGATGGAAAAGACCGCGGGCGCTCTCTCGGGCGCCCGGGACTCTCGGAGGGATGCCGCCGGGCTCGGCCTCTCCGGGCCGTGCCGGCGGGGTCGGATGGACCGGCGGCTAGTCGGTGCAGTGGCAGTCGAAGGAGTCGGACTCGGCGCTCTCGCCGGGGGACGCCGCCGCATCGTCGAACAGGTCGCGGTGGGCGAGCGCCGCGGCCTTGAGTTCGGCGTAGGTCTCGCCGAGCCGGAAGCGCTTCATGGAGTCGCAGGCGCGGCCGTCCGGGCCGGTTCGGTTCGCGACTTTGGCCTCTTGCTCTATCCACCAGTCCGCCAGGGTCGGATCCTCGCGGATGAGGCGGATCAGCTTGGCCCGGCCCTTCAGCATGCAGAGCGTGCAGTTTCCGGCGTAGGAGGGAATGCCGAGATCGAAGGGCTGGCGCCTCCACCAGTCGAGCACGTCGGCCTGGCGCGCGCCCGCATCGGCGAGCGGCAGCACGGCGTGGGCGCCGGTGCGCGAGCCGCAGTTCATGGCGCGCATCCTCAGCACGCGGCGCTGCTCGTCGGCGCGCAGCCCGATCACCGAGTGCCAGCGTTTCAGGCCCAACCGGTGCCGGGCGTAGGACTCGATGCGGTCTCTTTTCAAGAAGCTGCTACATGCGCGGAGTTTGACGTTCGGGACGAATCCCTTGCGGTCGATCAATGCCGCGTAGGGCTCGCCGCTCCTGGACGCGGTGGCGAAGTCGACGACGCGGGTGCGGTGCGGTGCGTCCCACAGATACTCGACCCAATGGATCTCGACCCCCCACGCGCGGCCGCACACCTCCACGAATTCCAGGGTTTCGGGACGTTCAAGACCGGTATTCGCGAAGATCACGGAGACCGAATCGGGTAGCCGACCGCCATAAGCGTCGACGATCATTTTCAGCATGAATCCCGAGGTGCGGCCGCCCGAGAAGCTGATCACGGCAGGGAGCGGCACGCGGTAGGGATTCCGGATCGTGCGGGGGAGACGGGCGGCGGCGGTCATCGTGCGCGCTCCGTAACCCTGGCACGGCCGGTCGAGTGCTTGCGGCAACGCCTGTCGGCGTCGGCGATCGCGATGTCGAAGGCATGGACGATGCAGCCGTGATTGGTCCGGTCGTTGTAAGTGGTGGCCTCCGTGTAGTGGCCAAGGGTCAGGGCGCGCACCGTGTCGGTGAGCATGGCGCTGGCGCGCTCGCGGGCGCGCTGCAGCGGCGGCGGGACCTCTAGGGAATCCACATGGCGGTACATGGCGCAGTTGATCGCGCCGGTGGCGCACCACGAGACGGCGTCCTCATGCTCGACGCCGACGGGCTCGCCATTGGCGTCGCGCGCGCCGGCGCCCTGGGTCCAGGCCTCGGGCCTGGCGATGAGCGTGCGCGCCTCCACGAGGAGGTCGCGGGGCGTGGGAGCGATGGCGGTCATGGTCACGATGCCTCCGGGTCGGGAGCGGAGTCCGCGCGCGCCATGCCGAGGGCATGGTCGAACATGGCGACGACGTTGGCGTGGCTGTCGTGCTCGTTGAGGCCGATGTAGCTCTCGAACTCACCGAGCTTGCAGGCGGCGCAGTCGAGCAGACGGCCCACGTAATCGAAGGTGGGGCCGATGCTGCGGCGGGCCGCTTCGTCCTGTCCCAGCACATGGACGGCGAGGCCCACTGCGCCCGCGGCGCAGAAGCGGCAGCCGCCGTCGAAGGTGGTCAGCGCCCGCCCGTTCCGATCAAGCGCGATGGCGCCCTGCGCCCAGCGGCCGGGGTGCGCGATGAGGGTGCGGGCGAGGCTGAGGATATCGACCGCACCGGTGGTCTCCGGCCTGGGCATGGCGCGGATCGCGTCGTCGAAACCGGCGACGGTCATGGCGTGGGCGGCCTTGCGATCCAGAAGCCAAGCCGTGCCCGTCCAGCCGCTCGCGACGCGGAGAGCGGCCTGGTTCAGTTGCCGGCGCGCCTCGGCGATGTCGTGCTCGGCGGCCCCCGCGTCGGCGGCCGCGCGGTCGAGGGCGCCGGCAGCGCCCCAGCAGACGGCGTTGCCCGCCCGCCCCTCGCAACTGTGGCCGTTCGCATCGAGCGCGTGCGGGTACGCGCACCAGCGCGCGGGATCGGCCACGACGGTGCGCGCGGCGACCAGCAGCGCCGCGACTGCGACGATGTCGGTTCGTGGGTCCATTGCGATTCCTCGTTGATGCCGGATCGGGATCGGCGCGCACCGCAGGGGTGGAGCCGAGGCCTCCGTGGGTAGGCCAGTGGGCGCGGGGACGGATGTGTGGGCGACGGGAACGGGGATGCGGAGCGATCGGCTCTCTCCATGGCCCCGGCCCGTCGCCCCGGGGCGCGCGCTTCGCCACTCGCGCCGGCGAGAGACGGGGACCGTGGAGCTGCCGGCGAGGGTGCGCCGCGCTATCGGGGAGGGTCAGGCCGGGCGGGTCTCGCGGGTGTGCGCCCACGGGCACCGTTCCCAGAGCTTGCGCAGCGTGCGCGGCATGCCGCCCCACTCTCCGTCGTTGTGGTTGTAGGAGGGCCAGTCCCGGTCGCGCATCCAGGTGGAGCCGTCGAGCCGGTAGGCGCCGCCGGGGCACGTGCGGCGGATGGGCGCGCCGTCGGCGCGGCGCCATTCGTAGCCGATCAGCGGGTGCTCGCGATGCGGGGAGCGGTAGAGGGTGAGCCGCCATTCGTGCTTGCCGATCGTCATCGGCTCGGACTGTCGGACGATCCGGTTGCCGCCGAAGTCGAACGCGCTTCTCTCCTGCATCACGCCGCCTCCGTGACGGGTTTCATCGTGTAGCTGCACTCGAGGTCGCAATCCGCGCAGATGGCGACCGCCTCGCAGGCGGAGTGCAACTCCCAGCGCTGGGCGTGGACGTCCCAGCTCGCCCAGGCGTCCACCCGCACGCCGGTGCCGCCGCAGGCGTTGCAGACGGGCCGAACGGGCGGGCCGGACGCGAGCGCCCTGCGCGCGTAGCCGGCAAGCTCCTCGAGGTGAAAGGCAACCGGAGAGCGCAGCACGCCGTTGCGGAGGTCCTCGCGAAGCCGGTTGAGCCCGAGCATGAGCGCGACCATCTGGGGGCGGAGATCGTCCGCGCGGTCGCGATCCGCGTCCAGCATCGCCGCGCCGCCGCAGCCTTCTTCGGGACACTCGCCGGCCGGCATGACGTCGCCCGGCAGAACGCGGTCCCAGACGTTGCGGAACTCCTTCGTCTCTTCCACCGGACCCCGCCAGCCGCAGTCCTGGCAAGTGGCGGTTTCTACCTTCGTCATGGAGTCGCTCCTGGCAATGCGGGGGAAAGGTGGGGCGGGCGGGATTCGAACCCGCGAGGTCGTTCCCTCCAATTGACTCCGGGTACTCCCGCGCAAGACGCGCGTTCACACTTTCTCCGGAGCCTCACGCCCCGAAGGCGTCCGTGTTCTCAACCCGTCTCGATGCGCAGGTAGCCGCGCGGGACGGTCTCGCGCTTCGATGTCTCGCGACAGACGGCGACGCGGAAGCCGGAGGAGCCGAGATCCTGCACGGGGTAGCTGTACCTGTTGGCGGCAAGCCACATGACGTCGGCGAGGGCCTGGGCGGTCGAGCGGACGCCGAACCTGGTGGCGCGTTCCGGCTCCAGCGTGGTGACGATGGTGACGCTGGGCTCCTGCCTGGCCTCGTCGAGCATCGCGGAGGCGTTGCAGTTCGGGCACTCGCCGGCGGGCAACGGAGTTCCGGGCTCGACTCGCTCCCCGGCGTTCTTGAGCGGGCCGCACCGGTCTGCCGGCCCGTTCCAGCCGCAGTACTGGCAGGTGGCGGTGGGCATCATGGCGTGATTTCCTTCGGTTTCGGACTGGCGATCGTTGGCAGGGCGGACATGCCGCCCCACTGCCGAAGGTCAGTCCCTGATCCTGACGTGCTCGCCCCAGGGCGGTGGCTGGCACCAGAGCCCGACGCCCTCCCCGTAATCAGCCCAGATTACGTCGTAGCCGGGCTCCGTCACGGGGTAGCAGTCGCAGTCCATGTCCGTGAAATACAGGCACACGGCGGGCCGGATGCCCTGCTCGTCGAGCCAGGCGAAGCCCGGCCGGAAGTCGGTGCCCCAGCGTCCCTTGACGACGATTTGCTCGGGCAACTCGCCCGGCGCGTACTCCTGCTCGTCCCGCACGGCGGCGTCGACCTGGAGCACGACGATGCGCTCGGGTTCGATCTCGGCCGCGACCTCGCGGACCTCCGACCAGAACGACGCGAGAGCGTCGCTGTCGACAGAGCCCGAGGTGTCGATGATGACGGCGAGGGTTCCCATCCCCTCCGAGCGGATCGAGGGGAGATAGAGACCGGAGTCGATGAAGCGCCTGTTGGGCACGCTCCAGGAATAGTCGCGGGCGGCTGCGTCGGTCATGTAGCGGCGCAGGAGCGAGCGCCAATCGAGGGTGCTGCGGTGGGCGTCCCGGACGGTCTCCTCCACCGCGCCGGGCGCCTTGCCTTGCGCCTTGGCGAGGTTGAGCGCCTGGTGCATCGCCTCGTCCCAGGCCTGCTCCTCGGCGGAGAAGTCGGGCGGTGCCTGGCCGGGGCCGGCCTCGTCGCCGCTGCCGGCCGGTGCGTCCATCACCTCGCCGGTGCCGGATGGATCGCAGCTCGGCGGCGTGCCGGAGTCGCTGTCGCCGGATGAATCGGCCGGGGGCTGCGGGTCTCCGTCATCGGCGGAACCGCCGTGACCGGCGGCGCCGTCGTCGTCGGTTTCAGGATTGCCGTCGTCGGATGCGTCGGCGGGTCCGTTGCCGTCGTCACCGTCATCGCCGCCGCCGTCGTTGTCGTCCGTGTCGGGTTGCGGGCCGCCCGCAGTGCCGCCGTTGCCTGGCGACGGCGGGCCGTCGCTCCCTTCCCCGCCGCCCTCCTGCGGTTCGGGCAGGCGGTCGTAAGCCTGTTCCACGCTGATACCGTCCCACGCCTCGGCGTCGGGCGGGAGCTTGAAGCCCGCATCGCGCAGCAGTCCGTGGGTGACGAGCTGGGAGGCTTGCTGCCAGCGCCCGGGCTCGCGCTCGCCCCGCCGCGTGTGGTGCTTGAGTGCGCAGGCCAGCACCACGCGTCCGATCGCGGTCTTTATGAGATCGGCATCGGTCTGCGCGACCCAGCCGGGCGAGTAGCGGATCTCCCGCCCGTCGCTCGCCAGCGTCTCTCGGGCCGCGTCGGGGCGGATGGGCAGGCGCAGCGCGAGGCTTCCGAAGAAGGGCTGGTCGCGCAGCAGCGCGGTCACGCAGTCGCTGACGCGACGGGCGGACTCCTTGCGGGCGCGGGCGCCCATTACGCGGCCTCCCGGTCAACGGCGGGGCTGCCGAAATACCCCGCGAACTTCTCCGCCAGCGCATCGGCGTCGCGCTTCACTTGGCGCCGCACATTCGGGTTGAATTTGGGCGACGGCCTGAGGGTCGCCGGATCCGCGTGGGCGATCCTGTCCTTCACTTCCTGGCAGAGGCTGGCAAGCCGGTCGTCCCCGAAGATGTTGAGCCGGGGCACGACGTCGACCAGGTCCCGGACGTTGGAGATCATCGTGTCGCGGAAGACCAGCGGCTTGCCCTCGCCGTCCTCGGTGAGGCGCTCCGAGACCCGCTCGACCGCCTCGCCGAGGCGCCGGTAGAGATCGCCCACGGCGTCGTGCAAGCGTTCCTCGATCTCGCGCTCGATGCCGCGCTTGACCCGCTCGGTGTCGTCGGACGCGAGCTTTGCCATGAAGTGGTCCGCGTCCGGCACCGGCACGATGCGGTAGCGGATCCCGAACTTGCCCTGCAGCGCCTCCTTCGAGGGGTAGTCACCGATGCGGAAGAGTTTTCCCAGGTCGAGCCGGGCGCGGTCGATGTTGTCGTCGTAGTCCTCGATGAAGCGGGCGCGCTCGCGCACCATGCGCTCCCTGAGCCCGTCCATCAGGTCCGTGTAGGCTTCGTAGTTGGCGACGGTGAGCAGCCGCGAGCCCTGATCGTCCCAGGGAAGGGAGTTGGCATAGTGCTGCGTGCGCGCCTCGCTCACGGTGGCGGTGAGCGCGGCGAACGCGGCCTTGGGAAGCAGGCGCTTGTTGTAGCGCCCGGCGCTGGCGGAGGCGTCGTGCTGGGCCGCGACGTGGTTGGAGGCCTGGCGGTCGTAGAGCCGGCCGGACCAGGCGGTGATGCGCAAGCTGACCAGCATGGCGTCGTGGGTGAGGTTCATGGGTGAAGTCTCCCGATGGGCAGGGGGTCACTGGGTCCGGGCGGCGGCCCAGCGGATGAAGGCGTCGGTATGCTGGAGCGCGGGTTCGCGGCGCACGCACGAGCCGACGAGGAACTCGCCCACCTCGCGCCTCAGCCTCATGGCGTAGCTGACGATCGAACCGAGGTTGACGTCGTCGGCCATGCGGTAGAGCGAGCCGCAGAGCGCGATCAGCGCGCTGGCGTTCTCGGGTACGTCCGCGTTCTCGGGATCGTCGATGACGGCCCGGGGATGGGGCAGCTCGCGCCAGACCTTGAGGAAGGCGGAGAACTCGACCGCCGCCGACTCGCCGACAGCGCCCCGGAACAGCGCCCGCTCCGCGGCGGGGTCGAGGCTGCCGCGCTGGTTCACGACGTTCGAGACAAACTCCCAGGTGCGGGGACATGCGAACGCCGCCTCGCGCGACTGAGGATCGAACACCATCAGGCGCACCTACGGTGCTAATATACTGACACAGCGTTGCTTTTTTCCTCCTGATCTAGCCGGACGACACGGAATCGATCCCCGATTTCGCCCCGGCTGCAACGGAACGCAGGAGGAATGCCGATGGCGACGCTTCGCCTCGACCAACGCCGCGTCGATGCGCTCAAGCCCCGCAAGTCCGCCTACGACGTGCGCGACCGGGAACTCAAGGGTTTCGGCGTAAGGGTCCTGACCTCGGGCGCCAGACGCTACTTCATCCACAGCCAGCACAACGGGCGGCGAATCTGGAAGATCGTCGGCCAGGCAGGGGACATCGACCTGGACGAAGCCCGCAGCCGGGCCAGGACCCTGCTGGCCGCGATCCGCAACGGAAGCGGCGACGAGACCGCAGCACCCGCGGACGTCGCCTTCGAGACGGTCGCAGAAGAAGTCTTCCGCCGCTACGCCCGGAACTGGAAGCCGTCCACGCTCAACGTCAACCGGGGCTACTACAAGAACCAGATCCTGCCCTGGTTCGAAGGGCGTTCCATCGCGGACATCGCCGCCAGCGACGTCAAGCGCTGGTTCGCCTCGCTCCACGAGACCCCGGTGGCCGCCGACCGCTCGGCTCCGGTGCTCTCGGTCATCATGAGCCAGGCCGAGGTCTACGGCTACCGGCCCGAGGGCACCAACCCGTGCGTCGGCATCAAGCGCTACCGCCGCCAGGGCCGGGAGCGCTTCCTGTCTGCCGCCGACATGCGCCGGCTGGGCGAAGTGCTGGCACGCCATGAAGCCGATAATCCGCAAGCCGTGGCGATCGTACGGCTGCTGCTGCTCACCGGATGCCGCAAGGGCGAAATCGTCTCGCTCAAATGGCGCGACTACCGCGAGGGCAAGCTGTTCCTGCGCGATTCCAAGTCGGGGCCGCGCACGGTCTGGCTCTCGTCCGCCGCGCGCGCGGTCCTCGACGAACTGCCTCGCACGGCAACCTGGATCTTCCCCTCGCCGCGGACGGACGGCTTCGTGCACACGGTGACGCTCGGCAAATTCTGGCACCACGTCGGAGCGGAAGCCGGTCTGTCCGATGTCCGCCTTCACGATTGCCGGCACACGTACGCCAGCATGGCGCTCGCGCAGGGCGAGACGGTGCTGACCATCGGCCGCCTCCTCGGGCACCGCAATCCGGCGACGACGCTGAAATACACCCATCTGTCCGACGCCATGGTGCGCGAGGCGGCCGACATCGTCGGCGCCGCACTGGTGGAGGGTTGAGGCATGGCCGCGAAGAGGCGGCGTCTGACCGACGCCAACGTGGCGAAGCTTGCGCCAGCGGCGCGCGAGTATACGGTCTGGGACACGCGCCTTGCGGGTCTCGGCGTCCGCGTCCGCCCGTCGGGACACCGCAGCTTCGTGTATTGCCGCAAGGGCGAGGGCGGCGCGCGCAGGATCACCCTCGGACCTGCTGCGCTCATGGGCGTCGAGGAAGCGCGTGCGCGGTGCCTCAAAATCGAAACCGCGCCGCACGGTGGCAGGCCGGAACGGGGAGCGGTCCCGACCTTCGCGGACTTCGTCGCCGGTCCGGCGCAGGCGCGGCTCGACACATGCAAGCCGTCGACGCAAAAGGGCGTGCGCCTGGTCCTCAACGGGCTCCTGCTTCCGGCCTTCGGCCCGATTCCGGTGGACCGGATCGGCCGAATCGCCGTGACCCGCTGGTTCGACGAATACAGCCGGACCGCGCCCGGCGGTGCCAATCGTGCGTTGAACGTGCTCCGCCAGATCCTGAACCATGCAATCGACTGCGGCCACCTCGACACCAACCCCACGCACGGCATCAAGCGCAACCCCCGACCCAGGCTCACCCGCTTCCTCTCGCGCGATGAAGTCCATCGCCTTCACCGCGTGCTGGACCGCTACGCCGGCGCGCGGCCGTCGCGCGCGCAACAGGCCGACATCATCCGCCTCCTGCTGCTGACAGGCTGCCGCAAGAGCGAGATTGTGACCATGCGCTGGCGGGACGTGGACGGGGATACCGTCAACCTCGCCGATGCCAAGACCGGCCCGAGACAGGTGTTCCTGAATGCGCCGGCCCGCGCCATCCTGGAGCGCCAGCCGCGGTCGGGCAGCGCCTTCGTCTTTCCATCGCCGCTCGATCCGGAGCGGCCGCAGTGCTCCGATCTGCCGCTCTGGTACTCCGCGCGCAGGGAAGCCGGGATCGAGGATGTGCGAATTCATGACCTTCGGCACACGTACGCCAGCCACGCCGTGCTCCAAGGCATTCCCCTGCCAGTGGTCTCCCGCTTGCTTGGTCACAAGAATCCGGGCATGACACTGCGCTACGCCCATGTCGGCGACCGTGAGACTGAGGCCGCGGCAGAACGCATCGGAGTGAGCCTCGCACGGCTACTAAGGGGTTGAAATGCCAGCACCCCAACTCCAACGACGCCGCAGCAACTCGGAAACCCCTGTAAGCGCGGTATGTGTGGACCCTTTAGCCCTTAGCTTGGTATGCTCGAAGACCGACGACCAAGTCTACAAGCTCCTGCGTCTTGAAGGAGTACCGGCTGAAGGCGCTGCTAACGTTGACCACATTTCGTCGATCCTCTTCTTCCTCTAGTGGAAGCACTGTGATCCACTTCTCAACATAGCTACCCTCGTCCAAGAGAGCTTTGTACGCTCGCAGCGACTCTTCAACAGTTTCCAGAGTTTTTAGGTTGCTTCGAATTGTATCATTCTCGGTTCGCACTAGGACCTCGATAGTTTGGCGCTCCACCTCTAGGCGCTTCAGATACCGGGAAAGTAATATCACGAAGTTTTTAAACCTGAACTCTTCCATTTCAGGTTGCTCCATGATCTCGAGTATTTGTGCAAACGCCTGCTCGTCAAGATAACCGTCATTAATTCGCAACTCTACTCGATCCAGCAAAATCGCCAACAGCAGAGGAATCAGAACATTTTCAGGATCAGATAGAACAGAGCGCTCAACTCTATCGAGCACCTCCTTCCAGTCGAAGTCTTCATCGTACAAGGAACTCACTGCGCCAACAAATATCGCCAAGTTTGCCCCTTCATCAATATCGCTCGCGGAACCGGCTTCGTATCTGGCTATAATTTCAGCTCGGCTTGAGTATTGCTTCGCTCGTTCATAATCATTCAAGATGAAGTACAAAAGAGAAAGCAAAGACGCGTCTGCCAGATCTTCAACGGCCCATGTGTCATAGAGCAAGTGCCCTACGGCCGTGTTAATGATTTCTTGATTTAGTGGCGACGACAGCTCCAATGTGTCATCAATCATTTCCAGTCGTTTTCGGAATTCACTTTCCGAATTCAAGTTCCATCGTATCGCGTGGATCGCCTCAACTAGCACGCGGTGATTTTCCTGCACAATCAATAGTGCGTCATCGCGACTTAAATCTTTCAAGTCTTCAATTTCTTCCAAAACGTCAATCCCTGCCTCATAGGCCTTCGGGCCCGAGTGGTTTTTCGGGAGTGGCAATGTCGCCAGAAAATTCCGCCTCTGCTGCAAAAGCCCATTATAGTCGTAGTCTCTGTCCTCCGTAACTACCAGCGCGTCATACACTTCCCCAGCGGTCCAGAAAGGCGCTTCCCATGCGCCCGCTAGCACCGTAGATAGCACTGCAGCTCCTCCCGCCTTCCCCAAACCGCCAGCTGCAATGGTGCCTCCGCCAAGCAGGGCAAGACCGTGGTTTAGGGCCGCTGTGCCGGCGAGCTTTGTTCCCAAGCCACCAATCCACGTCGCAATGACCTTTACCCCAGGAGCCAAAACCAATAGCGGGCTTGCCAATCCACCCGTAAAGAATACAACCACTCCCAACCCTAAGGTCGAAAGTCCAGCTATCGCCCAGTCGATCCAGCTAAGGCCCTTGGTAGTATAGAAACTCTCGAAACTTCCGCCCGCTTGACCAATTCCTAAAATGGCGTAGCCGGGTTGCACGTAGACCAGTGCAGAAACGACAGCTACACTAATGACAACGCAAGTGAGCGCACAGTACGAAAGCAACCGTCTACGGCTAAGGCTCATTGCGCATTACCTGCAAACGTCAGATGCTTCAGACGCAAAACCTGATCGTCTGTAGAACCTAGAATAACCTCGACGCCTCGTCTTTTGGCTGCCTCATCCACAAGACGACGTGTATTCTGATTCTTGGGCGTGGGCATGGCGAGAACGGGAATCACCCGTTGTGGGGCAGCAGACTCAACGTAAGCCTTTAGTGTATCCATGTCTGCGCGCAGCTTATCGAGCGGGGGAGTATAGCTTTTGGCTTCAATTGCCACTAATGCGTCGCCTCTCTCCAATACCAAGTCGATATCAGTAGGTCCCCTCTTTAGGCCGTCGTGATAGAGTTCATTGATGTGCTTGACGCGGAATCCATGTATCGAAGAAGCATTGGCAAGACGCAGCTCGTACAAGTGACCCTTCATCACCGAATCACTGACTCCCACAATCTTTCTGAGGGTTTCACGAAAGCCCTTGACGCCTCTCAGCCTGAAAAACATTCCTACTGCTTCTTCGGAAGGAAGCACGCCCTTTCTGACTGCCAAGTGTAGAAAAGTCCCGGCCAGAAGTTCCTCCCGAATTGGAGGGGATAATTCCAGCACTTGAGACGGCAAAGTCTCATCATGAAGTTTTCCAACTTTCTTCGTTCCACCCGTCGATTTTGATAAGTCGAGAAGCTTGTCGAACACTTCGTCGGTTACGCGAGGGATATAACGAAGCGACGAGAATGCTTCGACTTGGGATGCAACAAAGAACACGAACACGCAAAGAAATATCACAAAACGTACTATGGAACATACACGTGGAGCTGGTGTGCGCAGCGGTGCACCAAGATGCATTGCGGTTGATGAGAACGCATGACATGCAGTGCCGGCCAAAGCCTGTGGACCACCAGGGAATACCTGACGACCGCCGAAGTACGTCGGTGGTATGGAAAGGATGTCGGTTGCCGGGAGTTGCGGGGGCTGCATTTGGTTTACTCTTTCGGATGCTTAAAGCGCCGGGTAGGCGAGGCCTCAGCGGCTTCAATTCCTATAATGTCCAGAATGGCAAGAGCCGCCAAGATGATTCGCCTACTCGTCTCCCTGACTGGTAGCTTAACTGATCAGGCAGAACGTCACCACACAGCAATTGCGTTGACACTCTTAGGTATCGGTGTCGGGCTCAGCGACGAAGGCTCCTGTTCATCCACTCATCAGCCTGAGACATGGGCTGCGAACTTGCCTCCTGGCGAGGCCGGCGCTGGCGAGACGTGACTTGACGGCGATCTTGGCCATACCATCGCCGTGAACGGCAACACGTTACGAGAGACCGGCGGCGACGACGGCGTTCTCATTCAGGAGTCTTGCGAGTGGCACTACGAAATCGTTGTCTTCTCGATTAGGATACGACCGTATCTGACGTACTCCTCCGCTAGCTTATATCCAAGCCCCAAGAACGGAGTGAGCCATGACAACCGACTACGAACGACATCTCATCGTTACCTACCTGGCCAATGCCGCAGCGCGGCTCCGTCACCGCGACAGGGCGGCGGATGCGTTGGCCGAATGGGTGATGGAGAACGAGCAAGGCGTCGCCTTCGCGAGCAGGCGCCTTCGCTCCCGCCTGGATCGGGCGAACATCGATCCTGACGATAAGCTGTCCAGGAGCGAATGGCGCGTCTTTCAGCGAGCCCTGCAGGAGGAACGCGCGACGGGGGCGCAACCCAAGCCCGACCTCACGGCGCGGCGGCTGCAACGCCTGGCACAGACGACTGGCCTCGATCGAACGGACGTCGCGATCCTGGAGCTGCTGCTGCGCTATCACACGCAGCCCGTCATCGAGTCGATGATCGACGATGTCATGCTCCGCTCGACCCTGTTCGAGAGGCTCGCCACCCGCACGCTCAAGGGCTCGATCGTTCCCGCCCTTCTCAGCATTTCCGCCAGCACCATCCGCGACCGGCTTTCCGATAGCGCGCCGTTGGTGAGCTCGGGGCTTCTTTCCGTCGAGAGCGATGGGGACGTGACGATCGTTGATCGGCTGCGGCGCCTGGCTACGGTGCCCGGTAGCGCCGGCCTCGACGTGCATCGCCTGCTGCTGGACGCCGCGCCTGCAAGCGAGCTTGAATGGTCGGACTTTGGTCATATCGCCGAGGGCCGCGATCACATCGAACGCCTGATCCGGGGTGCGCTCCAGAGCGGAGCGAAGGGCGTGAACGTCCTCTTGTATGGACCGCCCGGCACTGGCAAGACGGAGCTGTGCAAGGTCCTCGCCGAACGCCTCGGCGTTACTCTCTACGGCATCGGCGAGGCGGACGACGGGGGCGACGAGCCCAGCCGCCGCGAGAGGCTGCAGGAGCTCCGGCTCGCCCAGCGCCTTGTGTCGCGAAACCGTAGCGCTCTTCTTCTCTTCGACGAGATGGAGGATCTGCTGTCGGGCTCTGACGGCGGCGGCCTCTCGCTCTTCGGGCAGCCGATTTTCTCCGATTCCCGTAGCGGCGGCTCCAAGGTCTACACGCATCGGCTGCTGGAGCGGGCGCCCGCGCCGACGCTCTGGGTGCTCAACGACGCGAGCGCAGTCAGCAAAGCCCTCTTGCGTCGCATGATGTTTGCGCTGGAGCTTCGCCCGCCGACCGCCGCGGTCAGAGAACAAGTCTGGAAGCGCCAGCTTGAGCGCCACGGAATCGAGGCCGGCCCCGACGAGGCTCACGCGCTGGCGCAGGAGTTCACTGCGACCCCCGGCGTGGCTGCGGGCGCCACCGCGGCCGCGGGGATCGCCGGCGGAGGCATCGAGACGGTGCGGCTGGGAGTGCGCGGCCTCTCCCGCGTGCTTTCGTGCGAGGCGCCGCCGCAAGGGGCACCGCTGATCTTCGACCCCGCGCTGATCCGGGCCGATACCGACCCAGTCGTGCTGGCGGACAGCCTGACGGCGAGCGGCGAGCGGCGCTTCTCGCTCTGTCTGCAAGGACCGCCAGGGACGGGAAAGAGCGCCTTCGTCCGCTACCTCGCGGAGCGAATGGGTCTGGAGGTGATGCAGAAGCGGTCCTCCGACCTGATGTCAATGTGGGTTGGAGGGACGGAGCGAAACATCGCCGCCGCCTTCGCCCAGGCGCGCGATGCGGGCGCGTTCCTGATCTTCGACGAAGCAGACTCTGTGCTCGCCGACCGCCGCGGCGCCGAGCAATCCTGGGAGGTGAGTCGGGTGAACGAGATGCTCACCTGGATGGAGAGCCACCCCCTGCCCTTCGCCTGCACCACCAACTTCGGTGAGCACCTGGACGCGGCGACCTTCCGCCGCTTCGTCTTCAAGGTCGCGTTCGACTATCTCTCGCCAGCGCAGGCGAAGGCGGCGTTCCGCACCTATTTCGGCCTCGTCCCGCCGGCGGAGATCGCAAGTCTAACCGCCCTTACCCCCGCCGACTTCGCCGTGGTGCGGCGGAAGGCCGCGCTCCTCGGCCGGTTGGAAGAACCGGCAGCACTGGCCGCCATGCTGAGCGCCGAATGCGCAGCCAAGCCGGACCGGCCTCGGCCCGTCGGCTTCGGACTGTAGGCAGCGCAGTGCACGGGTTCCGCGCCCTGTGCTCGCCGGTTAGGGTGAGGGTCGCGGAACCCGCAGTGCCGGGAGAGGGGTGTCCGGTGCGTTACGAAGGGCTGACGAATATCGTGAAGCTGGCGATCCGGATGCAGGGCCTGCGCGGCGGCATGACGCTCGACGAAATCGAGGCCGAGTTCGGCGTCAGTCGACGAACGGCCGAGCGCATGCGCGACGCGGTCCAAGAGGCGTTCGGGGTGCTGGAATCGGTGGAGCACGACGACAACAAGAACCACTGGCGGCTCCGCTCGGACGCGCTCCGGCGCCTTGTCCCCCTGTCTGGCGAAGAACTGGCGGAGCTTGGGTCCGCGGCCGAGACGCTGGAGCGCACCGGCTTCGAAGCGCGCGGGGCGGCGCTGCAGGAGTTGGACGTCAAGCTGCGGGCCACCATGCACACCGACTCGCTGGCGCGGATCGAAGCCGACATCGAGGCGCTGGTGCAGGCGGAAGGACTGGCCATGCGACCCGGCCCAAGGCCGCAACTCGACCAGGACCTGCTCGCGCTCCTGCGCGAGGCGATCATCACCCGCCGCGTCGTCGCGCTACGCTATCTCGCCCGAACGACTGGGCGCCGAAGTTGGCAGCGCATCGAGCCCTACGGCCTGCTCTACGGCAACCGCCCCTTCCTGGTGGGGCGGACGGACTGGAACGACGACATGCGGTTGTGGCGGCTCGCCAACATGAGTGAGGCCCGCGTCACGAGCGAGAGCTTCACGCGCGACCCCGGCTTCGACCTGGAGGCCTACGCCAGGCGTTCCTTCGGCACCTTTCAGGAGGAGCCGGTGGACGTTGTGCTGCACTTCACGGCCGAGGCGAAGCGGGACGCATCTGCCTTTCTATTCCACCCCAGCCAGACGATGCAGGAGAACGCCGACGGCACGCTTACGGTGCGCTTCACTGCCGGCGGCATCGACGAGATGTGCTGGCACCTCGTCACCTGGGGCGAGAGCGTCACGGTGGAAAACCCCGCTCATCTTCGCCAGCGTCTAGCGGACATGTGCACGACCGTTGCGGCGCATCACCGAAACTGAAGTACGATGACTTAAAACTTCGCTCACAGCCTACAAAGGAACAAGAGAGAAGTGATCATGGCCAAGAGCAAGAGGCGCGGCATCTATTGCATTGAAACGGTTTGGTTCGGTACTAAGGACCAGACATCAGTACGACCCATGTTGCAACTCCTCGAGGCGAGTTTCTTGCAAGTTCCCTTTATTCATCGCACTGCCCAAACCAAAAGAGAATTCCAGTTAAATCTACGTAAGTGGCTAGAGTTGCGCCCATCTGAGTTTCCCATCTTATATTTGGGCTATCACGGCCGACCAGGCAAGGTTGAATTCGAAGACGAGACTGGAAGTGCGATGACTTTTGTTTCTGTTGGTGAGAAGCTCTCTGAGTTGGGTGGGTGCAACTATCGTCTGATACATTTTGCATCGTGCAGTACATTGAACCTGTCTGGTAACGCTGCTGGGCGATTCCTGGAGACAACTAATGCCAGCGCAGTAAGCGGGTATACAAAAGACATAGATTGGATGGAATCTATGGCTCTTGACTTGCTGCTATTGGAGAGTCTTCAATTTGGAGGAAATAAACAGATTACCTCGGATATCGTTAAGAGCTGTCGTGATGGGCTTGCGAGAAATCCCGTGTATCTCGCGTTGTGCAAGTCGCTTGGATTTGCACTAGCAACCCGTTAAAGGAATTTTTTGTTATTTCCCTCGCACAGAATACGGAGGCAAATGGCTATGAGGCTGTGAATGTGTCGCCTATCATTGGTCGACAAATGACGACAACCTCTCGATGAACGTCTGCCTAAGTGGTCACCCTCACGGTAACGAGTGAATTGGAGATGCAACTAGAAACGCCGCGCCACGCCGCGCTACGCCACACCGTCATCGCCCATAGTCCTCGGTGCCGTTCTCGAGTGGTGGAGACGACACGGATCTGTTCCGAGACATCGGATCGAACGGGAGGTGCATAGGCATGCGCCCGCGCACGGCCAACCTCACGCCATACTGCCAGTTTTGGTTTGGTGGCTGCAACAGATGTTGGCAAGGATACCGTGACAAGCGGCACAATAGGGAAGCCGCCCTCAAGACCGCCATCGAAGCGCTGTCGCTACCGTTCTTGACAGGCAACGGTAGGACGGTGTTCGGAATAGGAGACACGGCATGAACAAGCAGTTGACCGCGATCATCGAGCGCGAGGGCGATGGATATGTCGTTTGGCTGTATAAAACCGAGCACCAAAGTCGCCGAGCAAGGAATACGCTGAGCTAGTCTTCTTGGAGTTTTGCAAGAATGTCTTCGCCGTACCTTAGCGACAAGCCTCTTACGAACTCCGGTTCAACAGACTCTGCGAATGCCAAATACCCCTTCAAATATAGCACATCTTCTTTATCAAGCCCGCCCTTCAGATATGAATATACCTGACTTCTTGTCTTTCTTTTGTTCCTTCGTCCGATTGATATCCTTCCATCCGACGTCAGGACCAGGCCCGTTACTAGTCGGCGACGTTTCTTTGATGTGAACACTGTTTTCGCCTCATTTATACACAGTCTAGGAGATTCTCGCGATGCTATGTCACGCCGCACATATTTCAGAGCGCCCGACAATACGTTGGGTTGTTTAGTTGAAAGGAATATGTCATCAGCATATCTTGTGTATACTATACCGTTTGTATGACAGAAATCGTACAAACATGTGTCAAACTCGTACATAATTGCATTAGCCAGAATTGGGGAGCTCGGTGCTCCGATGGTCAAAGCGCCCTTTCTGCATACGATACTTACAATTACCTCCAACTCATCCTCGAGCGGACCGAAACTGAAGCCTTCCTTATTGTTCCTTAATACCGTTCGTACATCGCGTGCCGTCAGCGATGGGAAGAAATCAGCGAAATCAATTTTGAGCAAGTAACTATTTTCAACATGCTTTTTCGCGTTATCTGCGATTCCAACCCCCCGTCTGTATGCGAATGCCGTGTGATGAACAGGCAGTCCTATGAAAACATTCCTATTCAACCATCGTTGCAGGAATTTAACGCGGGGCGTTGGGTGGCTAATTGTCCGAAGTCCGCCCTTGCGCTTTGGTATCTGATACGTCCTATACCGATGTTCTGCGGTCATAGCGACTTCAAGTAAACGCGCACTGTCAACACCAGCCTCACCGGCTATTTTATCAATTATCACGACTTCACGCCTCGTAACACACCTACCACCTCTGGAAAGCTCTTCTCGTACAGGTCTAGAGCTTCCATTGTAACTTGATCCGAATCCAAATCTTGCAAATCCAAAAATGGTTGCATCGATGGGTTCTTACAGAAGTAGTTGTTGTCATCGCCTCTTCTCCAAACATAATTCGCAGCCACTAGAATGGAAAGAGCTCGCCGCAGGTTTGTGCGACTAGCATTTTTCCAAATTCGGCGAAACGCATGTTCCAACTCTTCGAATGTGAGAATACGAAAAATGTGTATAAGATCAAATACTGCATAAAACACTTTTTGATCGGACAACTCTTTGTAAGTCGATGCTAAGTACCTCCTTCTTCTTTTCACAATCGCCCGCTTCTGCAGACGCTGCTTCACAAGGTCAAATGCGGGATCGTCGGGAGACAGTTGAATAGACGGTCGAAAGTCAGAATTCTGATCGATTAACGCTACTGGTCCCAAAGAAATGAAGCTGTCTGCGCTTTGTAGACTCGCATTGTTCACTACGAGAAGCTTCTTGCGTAGTTCTTCATGTCTAGAAAAATATCCTAACTCAGCGTGCGAGCCGGGGCTTTCTGGGAAAAGAATTACGCAATTGGAAATCGAAGCCATGATGTCTTCGAACTCTGCAACATTCTGAAAGTCAGACTCGTCATGGCTGCTATAATCTTCCATTACATCTTCAGCATGAAACAGACGCAGCTCAGGAAGATGCGAACTGGCGTAATCGGAAAAGCGGCGACGCATAGAATCTTCATTCAACGGACCACCGCAAACAAATATGATCGCGCTGGACGGTAGGATGTATGTAGAATCTGAGCGGAAAGAGTGGGCCACCCGCTTTAGCAAGTTTACCCCTTTGGGATGCTTAAGCGGATGGCTCACTGAGCCCTCTTACCTGGAGCGAGCCGGATAACCGGGAGACCCCGGACCGGCTAGCTCGCCGGTCCGGGGTCTCCCGGTTATCCGGCGAAGAATGTCGCGCAATTCACTTCAGCCTGGCTATACACCCGGCATAGAGCAAAACTCCCATGTTGCGTACAGAAGTCTGCCCAGCTAGGAGGACATGCGAATCTAACCCATGCACGGCGGAGGGCGCAATAGGAAGTGTCGGAAGGTTGTGCTACCATATGATGTGTTCGGTTTGGGCAGCACGCAAGTAGGGGGAGTTGGTTTCTCTCCGAGGAGTGGCTGGGCCTTTGAGACGTTCCGAAAGGCCGGCCCACTGCGCACGACGACGCCATCGCGGAGATCCTCGCGACGGTTCGGGCTACCGCTTCCCGTATCGACGCGCTCCAGTGCGAGCCAGAACCGGCCCGCGAGACGGCCGAGGCAGCGCGCGCCCTGGCCGGGGCCGCTGCCGCGCTGAAAACGCAGGGCGAGGCCCTGGACCAGCGCATCCACGCCACGGACCGGCAGTCGGCGATCGCCGCCCACAGCCTGGAGGACATGAACCAGTCGGCGATGGAGCTCAACCAACAGCTCCGCGCCCTCGGCGACGACTTGCTCCGCATCTCCCACAGTCTGCGTTGGCGGCACTGGCGCTTCCGTCTCGCCGTGGCGGGCGCGGCATTCGTCTTCTTCGCACTCGGCGCGGTGCTGCAACGCGAAACTGACGTGGTCTCCTTCGGCGATCCCCGCCACGAGTGGAACCGGCACGTCGTGGAGCACTTCGCGCCTCGGCTTGCCCCCTGCGCATCGTTGGCACGCATGAAGGACAGGCCCATCGAGTGCCGGCTGAACATCCGTTCAACGCGGAAGGTGACGATCCCCGTCTACCCAGAGGCGAGCCTGAGTCCCGCACCGCCCGATGAGCATGCCGGTCCCGAAGCGGAGGGCTAGCCGACCATGGTCGCGACCGTCACCCGCCTGAAGGCCGCCGCCACGACGGTGCACTACTTCGAGGCGGACGGCTACTACGCGAAGGGAGACCCGGAGCACCGCAAGGCGAGCGGTTGGTGCGGCGAGGCGGCGGCGTTGATGGGCCTGAAGGGGCCGGTCAAGCCGAAGCGCTTCGAGGACCTGCTTGCGGGCTATGTTCCCGGCACCGACCTTCGCCTCGGCCGCCTGCGCGACGGCGAGCACCAGCACAGGCCCGGCGTGGACGTGACCTTCTCGGCGCCCAAGTCGGTCTCGCTGGAGGCGCTGGTCTACGCAGCGCCGAAGACGGGGGCTCGTGTGGTGAAGGCACACGACGAGGCGGTGCGCGCAACGTTGGGCTTCATCGAGACCGAGCTTTTCCAGACACGGACCTACGACCCGGCGACCGGGCGCAGGCCGAGGGTAGAGGCGGATGGCATGGCGGCGGCGACCTTCCGGCATCTCGCAAGCCGCAATCTGGACCCTCAGCTGCACACGCACGCGGTGGTCGCCAACATGACCCGCGGCCGGAACGGGGAGTGGCGGAGCGCCGAGTTCACCGCAGTCGAGCGCTCGAAGCTGCTTATCGGCGCCTACTACCGCAACGAGCTGCGCATGGGGCTCGAGAAGATCGGCTACGCCACGGTGCCGACGCTTGTGGGGCGGATGCCGGGGTTCGAGATCGCGGGCTACCAGAAGCCGATGCTGGACGCCTTCTCGACCCGCCGCCGCGAGTTGTTGGACTACATGCAGGAGCGTGGCTGGGAGAACACGCCGGCGAGAGCACAGCAGGCGGCGCTTTACACACGGCAGCGCAAGGCCGAGCCTGACCGGCAGGTCCTGCGCGAGACTTGGCAGGAACGGGCCCAAGAACTCGGCCCGGCGCGCGACCGGGACATCGCAAGGGGCCGCAACGGGATCGGCGCATCGGCAACCCCCGTGCCAGAGCCGCGGGCGCAGCCGTCCGCGCTTGCGGTGGTGCGGCAGGCCGTGGAGCACCTGGAGGAACGGCGCACCGTGATCCCGGCCAACGACTTACGCGCCTGGGCGCTGGCGCACGGGGGCGGCCGGCACTCGCTCGACGCGCTGGACGCCGGTATCGCCCGGCTCCGGCGCGACGGACACCTGATCGAAGCGACGGCGCGGAGGGCGGACCTGGCCTTCGTCACCGACAGGGCGCGCAACGCCGAGCGCGACATTATCGCCGGCATGCGCGTAGGCCTGGACGCAGGGCGGAGCCTGGCGCCGGCAGGGGCGGTTGAGGCTAAGCTCGACGCGGCCGGGTTGAACCCCGGCCAGCGCGATGCGGTGCGCGCGATCCTGCTCTCGCCTCACCGGACGGTGGGGGTGCAGGGGCACGCGGGCTCCGGCAAGACCACCATGCTGCGCGCTGTCGCGCAGTTGGCAGGCGAGCGGCAGATCGTCGGCCTCGCCCCTTCGGCGAGCGCCGCGCGCGTGCTCGAAGGCGAAGCCGACATCCCGGCCCGCACGCTGCAATGGTTCCTCACGCGCTACCGCGACGTGGGCGACGGCATCGCCTCGCCCGAGAGGACGGAGGAAGCCCGCAAGGCGCTCGGCGGCTCGGTGCTGATCCTCGACGAAGCATCGATGGTCGGCACGACCCAGATGCGGGCGTTGACGCGGATTGCTGCCGAGACCGGCGTCGAGCGCCTCGCGCTGATCGGCGACAGGAGGCAGCTGCGCGCGGTCGAGGCGGGCCAGCCCTTCGCCCTGCTGCAGGACGCAGGGATGCCCACCGCCAGGATGGACGAGGTGGTGCGCCAGCGCGACGCGGACCTGCGCCAGGCCGTGCTGCACATGGTGGCGGACGAGCCGCGCCTGGCGGTCGAGGAACTCGGCAACGGCGTCCTGGAGACGGCGGGTGACGAGCTCGGCAGGAAGGCGGCGCAACTCTGGCTCGACCTCGACCCGGACCTGCGGCCCGGAACGGCGATTCTGGCGCCCACGCACGAGCTCAGGGCCGAGATCAACGCAGCCGTCCGCCACGGCCTGGAGGACGAAGGGGTGCTGCACGGCCCCGTGCTGGAGATCGAGCGCTACGTCAACCTCCACCTGACCCGCTCCCAGAAGGGCGACATCGCCAACTACGGGGAAGGCGATGTCGCCGTCTTTCACCATGACGTCTACGGCGTCCGCGCGAAGGCCGGCGACGCCTGCTGCGTGACCGAAGTCGGAGACGAGCGCGTCGTGCTCACCATGCCCGGCGGCAAGGAGCGCGCCATCGATCCCTCCGGCTATATCCGCTACCGCCTCGACCTCTTCGAGACCCGGCCGATGGTGCTCAAGGCGGGCGACCGGGTGCGCTGGACCCGCAACGATTCCACGCGCGGCCTGATCAACGGTGAGAATGCCGAAGTGCTGTCCATCCGCCGGGTGAACGTCACGATACGCACAGTGGACGGCCGCGAGATCGTCATGGCCCGCGACGATCCTCAGCTTCACCACCTGGACCACGCCTACTCGTCCACCGTGCACGCCGCCCAGGGCATCACATGCGACCGGGCCATCGCCGTCCTGGATACCGAGCGCGGGGGAGTGGCCGACCAGGCGACCTTCTATGTGGAACTCACCCGCGCCCGCGACAACGTGGTGCTGCTGACCGACGACCGGGAGGCGCTGATCGAAGTCCTGGAGACTTCGCCTGCAGAGCAGATGTCGGCGCTCAGGGCCATCGGCGAGCAGTTCGAGACCTCGGTCTCGGTCTCGACCTCGCCGGAGAATGTTCCCCGGCACCCGCCTCCAGAGAGGGAAGCGGTCCTGGACGAGGCGACGCGGGAGAACCGCAAGACGGCGGAACGCTTCCTGGACCAGGCTCTGTCAGCGGCCGCCGCCTCGATCCGGCAGCGCGAAGAGCACGCGACGATTGCTGCCAGTAACAGCGCCCATGTCACCGAGGATCCCGCCTACGGCGAATGGCGCGATGGCGCCCTCCGCGCCCTAGATGGCTGCCGCCGCATCTTCGACGACCCCGAGACCTACGGCAGGCATTTTTCGCGCCGTCCGGGCGCGGATGACGAGATCAGGCGCCTTTCGGCGAAGATCGAATCCACCCTGGCATCGGACAAGGCCGAGATCGAACGCCGCCGGCAGGAGCTCGAAGCCAGCAAGGCGAAGGAGCGCGACATCGACATGGGCCTCGAGCTGTGACTCGCCCCGCCGGCCCGCCCTTCGATCGCCCCCGGTCCAGTCTTCCGGCACGGCGGCCGGCCCCCGCAACCGGCGGCGGGCCGCCTTCCGATCATGGCGAGTCGGAACTCTCGGCGCTCGTGCGGGCGCGGAGCCGGTCGACGGTTGCCGCCGCAACCCGCTCGCCGAAGAGGTCCGTCAGCATCTCCCGCAGCTCATCCCCGCGGCCCTCGCGCATCATGGTTCGCATCGTCTCCTCGGCCAGGAAGGCGAGGGAGTTGCGGATGCGCGTCATCACTGCATCGTCCGTCTCTGCCTTCACCGTGCGCTCCGCAATGGCGGCCACACGGTCCAGAAGGGTGCGCTGCTCTGCCTCGTCCAGCACGAGGCGAGGCGGCGGTTCAGGTTCGGTCTCCGGGTTCACGGTGAGGCCGCGCTCGACCATGTAGCGCGAGATGGAGAGTCCTTTCCGCTCGGCCAGCACCCGCACGCGTCCCCAGTCGGTGTCGGTGCATGAGAGCGAATACGCCCTCGGCCGGGTCCGGTCACGCCTCCTCATGAACCGTCCCCGTCCTCGCCGCCGGACCTGACGCGCGCTTCCCGCGCAAGGAAGGCGAGTGCGCCGAGCGCCGATATCTCCGTCCCCGGCAGACGCGAAAACAGCGCCTCGTTGCACCGATCAAGAAGCGCCACGCGCTCATACAGCTGCCTCTGCTCATCCTCGGACAGAATCAGGCTAGGACCTTCCTCGCCGTCTTCGGCGTCTACCCCATGAAGCGCGCAGGCGATCATGAAGCGCGAGAAACTCATCCCTGCTTCCTTGGCCCGCCGTCCGATCAATGCGCGGTTCTCCGGCGAACAGTAGACGCTGCGAATGCGCGCAATCTCCCGCTTCCCGCCACCCTCGATTGCCGTCACCCGAGTGCCTCCTCTGCATCGCTCCGTGTGCCGGCACGGCGCACCAGAGCCTGCCAGGTCTCCGCCCCTGCGGAACCCTCGACGCGCTCTTTCTCGACCTCGTAGAGCACCCTGACCATGCGCTCGATGCGCGCCACCGCGCCCGCGAGATCGCGCCTCAAGTCCACATCATCCTGCACCGCAACGGGCGCCGTCAGCCGCTCCATGATGAAGCGCGACACGTCCATTCCCACAGCGTCCGCGCGCTCCTTGAGCGCCTGCCAGTCGCTGTCCGTGGCCATCACTGCGCGCTGTCGTTTGCGCCCCTCTGCTGCCTCGTTCATGCCGTCCGCATCCGGTGGTACGATCGCTCCGCCCGTGCCCAGCGACGCCACAAGATGAGCGAATGTCGCGCGAAGCACGCTGCGATATTCGCGTGACATCTGCCAACGACTCGCCTACAGGCACCATAGCGTCCAAAGACACTATTACACATATGTTATGGCTTCCATACTCAAGCCAATCACTGGCTTCTACTAGAGAGATACCAAACTGCGCCCGCGACATTCGAATGAAATACGTTAAGTCCCCGAATGCAACTATCGAGCTATCGAGGAGTCTGCCTTATGGACCCCACCCCATCACGAAAATTCCGTTGACGCCGCCTCCAACCCACTGTAGTATAACCAGTATAAGGAGGAGCTCGCAACGCTAAAGAGAACTACCAACTTGGTAATCCTCGCTTGTAGTTTGTCACACATTCAGAAGCTCCGGCCTGAGCTGGATGAAGAACAGGGTCTCGGGCGCGATTCCGTTGGCGGCTCCCCACGCGCACCAGTCGGAGGCATCGACCTTGATCTCGAGGTGGACGAAGCGCGAGGCCAGCGGGGTCGGCATGCGGTGGGTGACGCCGCGGTCGCCCTCGCGGTTGCCGCAGGCCATGATCGAGGCGCCTTCCGGGAGCTCGTACTCCCCGCACTTGCGGTCGCGGACGAGCTGGAAGAGCGCGGCCTGCACCATGGGTACGGCGGAGGGGAGCTCCTCCAGGTTGACGAGCCACAGGTCGGTGCTGTCCGTGGGCGGCAGAAAGTCGGGGGGCGCCCAGCGGGTGCGGTTGTCGGCGTCGCGCCAGGGGATGCCGCGCACGTCGACAGGATCGAGCAGCAGCGCCCGGACGTCGCAGTAGCCGCGGCTGCCTTCGGCGGCGACCTGCTGCGCGAGCTCGCTTTTGCCGCAGCCTGGAGATCCCCTGACCATCACGGGCTGCCTGGCTTCGACAAGGACCTTGAGGGTGGCGGCCAGTTCGCTGGGGCGCAGCGTGTAGTCGGCGGAGATTGTGTCGGGGTCGGTCATGGGCGGCTCCTGAATGCGGGGAGACGGCGCGGACGTCTCTGAACGTCTGCGGACTCGCCCCAGGCCCGGGCGCCACGTCCTCCGGGTGCTTGGACGCAATCGGCGTGATGGATGAGGCGTAGGTGGCGGACAGACGGTCAGGCGCTCTCCGGCGCGGCATGCGCAAGAGGGGTGCCGCCGGCGAGGCCGCCGACGCGGATGCGGCCGGTCCAGGTGCCGGAGCACGCGGCCGGATCGGCTTCGCGGAGCTGCTGTCTCAATTCCATCCAGAGCCGGCCGAGGACGTTGTGGCCCTCGTAGCGGTCCGAGACGGGGCGCGCGCCCCACCAGGGGTCGCGGGTCGAGATCTCGACGATGGGGCGCACGCCGGTTTCGGCGAGCACCGCGTCGATCCCGGCCGCGTTCGCCTCGCGCTTCATGCGCAGGACCCGGCGCATGACGTCGACACGCTGCGCGTTCCAGCCGGGGTCGATGCCGAGACCGGGGGTGCGGCCGATGGCGGCGGCTTGCCTCGCCGTCGGGGCCTCGGCGATGTGTTGCTGGACGTCGGGGTGGGCCGGGAACTTGCAGGCCTGGTAAAGATTTTCGGACGTGGGGCAGCTCCAGGGGCCGGCCAGGATGGGCACGGCGAGCGGCTGGAGTTCGCTGAACGCGCCCCACCTGGCGCTCGTGAAGCGGAACGGGCAAGCCTTCCGCCCCATTACGGAAGCGCACATGCCTCGCGTCTTGACAAGCTCGATAATCGAACAAATAGTGAACAATATGAGCGCCTCTCGCCCCATACCCCCGACGCGAGTCTCGCGCGAGCGCGCCGAAGCGGTCGCCCACGCCGATCTGGCGGCGCTGCGGCGGCACATCGCGGCGCTCGAACGCCGTCCGGCCGAGCTGGAGGACGCCACCGCCGAAAGCCGGACGAGGCGGCCCTGGCCGCTCGGCATCGATGCTCTGGACGGTGCCCTGCCCGAGGGCGGCCTTGCGCCGGACGGCCTGCACGAGGCCGCGGGTGCGAGCGCGGCGGATGGGCCGGCGGCGACCGCCTTTCTCGCCGCGCTCCTGGCGCGGCATGCGCGCGCCGCCGAGCGCGGCCCGGTGCTGGTCTGCCAGAGCCTTGGCGGGGCCGCCCGCTTCGGCCGCCTCCATGGTCCGGGCTGGTGCGATCTCGGCCTTGAGCCGGCGGACCTGCTGATTCTCCGCGCCCGCTGCGAGAAGGACGTGCCCTGGGCGATGGAGGAGGGGCTGCGCTGCGGTGCGCTCGCGGCGGTGCTGGCCGAGGCCGAGAGCATCGAATTCATCGCCAGCCGGCGCCTCGCGCTCGCCGCTGCCGAGGGCGCGACACCTGCGCTGCTGCTGCGCCACGACGAGCTCGGTCCAGCGAGCGCGGCGCTCACGCGCTGGCGGGTGGCGGCGCTGCCGGGCGGTGCCGACCCGTTCGACGCGGGCGCGCCCGGCCTGCCCCGCTGGCGCCTCGCCCTCGTGCGCGCACGCGGCGGGCGGCCTGCGACCTGTGAGGTGGAGTGGAACCGTGAGACGGGTGATTTCCGTATGGCTACCGCGCTGGCCGATCGACCGGCTGCGCCGCGAGCGGGCGCGAGCGAGGTCGAGGCCCCGCGCCGGGCCCGAGGCCGCGCACACGCCGGCGGCTGAGGCGGCGAAGGCGACCGCGCCGTCTGCGCCGGTCCCCTTCGTGCTGGTCGCGCCCGGCCGGCGCGGGCCGGTGCTGTGGGCGGTCAACCGCGAGGCCGGCGCGAAGGGACTGAGGCCCGGCATGCGCCTCGCCGATGCCCGCGCCCTGCTCGCCGGCCTCGCCACGGAGCGCGCCGACCCGGCGGCGGACCGGCGGGGGCTCGAACGGCTCGCCCTCTGGTGCAACCGCTTCACGCCCTGGTGCGCTGTGGACAACGGCGACGATTGCGATTGCGATGACGGTGACGGTGGGCTGCTCCTCGACATCACTGGCTGCGCCCACCTCTTCGGCGACGAGGCGGCGCTGATGGACGAGATCGCGGCGCGGCTTGCGGGCCTGGGCCTCGAGAACCGCCTCGGGCTTGCCGATACCCCGGGCGCCGCCTGGGCGCTCGCCCGCTTCGGCCCGGCGACGAACGGTCGTCCGGACGCACGCATCGCCGCGCCCGGTGAGACACGCCCGTCGATCACGGGTCTCCCGGTGGAGGCGCTCAGGCTCGCGGCCGAGGACGCCCGCCTGCTGCGTCGCCTGGGGCTGGTCACCATCGGCGCGATAGAAAACCTGCCGCGCGCGTCGCTCGCCCGGCGCTTCCCCAGCCGCGAGCGGGCCAGCGCGGTGCTCGCACGCCTCGACCGGGCGCTGGGCCGGCAGGCCGAGCCGATCGTGCCCATGACCCCGCCGCCCGCCTGCCTGGAGCGCCTGGCCCTGTCGGACCCCCTATTCGACCGGGCGGGGCTGGATGCCGTGCTGGCCCGGCTCATGCCCGAACTGGCCGCGTCCCTGGAGCGGGACGAACTCGGCGTGCGGCGGCTCGCGCTCTGGTGCTACCGGGTCGACGGCGGTGTGGTGCGGCGCGGGGTCGCCACGGCGCGCGCGACACGGGACGGCGATCACTTGCTGCGTCTGTTCCGGGAGACGCTTGAGACCGTCGACCCCGGCTTGGGCATCGATCTCGCGGCGCTCCATGCCGAGCGCGTCGAGCCCCTGGCGCCCAGGCAGCTCTCCCTCACCGACGGCGGGCAGAGGCGGGGCGATCTGGACCTGCTGGTCGACCGCCTGCTGGCCCGCCTCGGCACCGGTGCCGTCTGCCGCCTGGAGCCGGTCGCACGCCACAGGCCGGAGAAGGCCGAGCGACCGGTGACGCCCGGCCGGGAGCCCGTGCCCTGGCGCGAAGCACCCGAGGCGACCGAAACACCCAAACGGCCGCAACGGCCCTTCCGCCTGTTCGACCGGCCCGAGCCGGTGAACGTGATGGCCGAGGTGCCGGACGGCCCGCCGCTGCTCTTCACTTGGCGGCGGGTGCGCCGCCGCGTCGCCCGCGCTGCCGGGCCCGAGCGCATCGAGCCGGAATGGTGGGCCGGCGCTGGCGACCGCGACGAGGCGGTGCGCGACTACTACCGCATCGAGGATGCAGACGGCCGGCGCTACTGGCTCTACCGTGCCGGCCTCTATGGCAATGCCGGCACCGGGGACTCGCCCCGCTGGTACGTGCACGGGCTCTATGGTTGACGGCCGATCCACGGCCTACGCCGAGCTGCAGGCGGTGAGCAACTTCAGCTTCCTGCGCGGCGCCTCCGACGCGGACGAGCTGGTGGAGCGCGCGGCGGCGCTGGGGCTTGCCGCCATCGGCATCGCCGACCGCAACACCCTCGCCGGTGCGGTACGTGCCCACGTCGCAGCGAAGGCGGCGGGCCTGCGGCTCCTGACCGGCGCGCGGCTCGACCTCGCCTGCGGGTTCTCGCTTCTCTGCTATCCCCGCGACCGCGCCGCCTACGGCCGCCTCTGCCGCCTGCTCACCCTGGGCCAGCGGCGCGCGCCCAAGGGCGGCTGCGTGCTCCACCTGGACGATGCGATGGCGCACGCCGAGGGCCAGGTTCTGATCGCGCTGCCGCCGGATCGCCTGGATGAGGAGGGTGGCAAGGGCGGGGCTGGCGAGCCGTTCACGGCGGCGCTGGCCGCACTCCGCCGGCGCCATGCGGGCCCCCTCTACCTCGCCGCCCACATGCTCTACCGGGGCGATGACCGCAGCCGCCTCAACCGGCTGGCGGCGCTGGCCGAACGCCACGAGGTACCCCTCATCGCCACCAACGCCGTCCACTATCACACGCGCGAGCGCCGGCCCCTGCAGGACGTGCTGACCGCGATCCGTGAGCGCGTTACGGTGGCGCAGGCCGGCTGGCGCCTCGCCGCCAACGCCGAGCGCCATCTCAAGAGCGGGGCCGAGATGGCGCGGCTCTTCCGGGGCCATGAGGACGCCGTCGCCCGCACCCTGGAGATCGTGCGCCTCTGCAGCTTCAGCCTCGACGAGTTGGCCTACGAATATCCCGACGAGCCGGTGCCCGCCGGCACAACGCCGCAGCAGCACCTGGAGGCGCTGACCTGGGCCGGCGCCGGGCAGTGCTATCCCGAGGGCATCCCGGCCAAGGTGCGCCGCACGCTGATGCACGAGCTCGGGCTCATCGACGAGCTCGGCTACGCGCCCTACTTCCTCACCGTGTACGACATCGTGCGCTTCGCCAGGGAGAAGGACATCCTCTGCCAGGGGCGGGGCTCGGCCGCCAACTCCGCCGTCTGCTACTGCCTCGGCATCACCGCCGTCGACCCGGCCCGGATCGACCTCCTGTTCGAACGTTTCGTCTCGCGCGAGCGGCGCGAGCCCCCCGACATCGACGTCGACTTCGAGCACGAGCGGCGCGAGGAGGTGATCCAGTACATCTACGGCCGCTACGGCCGTGACCGCGCAGGCCTCGCCGCCACCGTCATCGGCTACCGGGGGCGGAGCGCGGCGCGGGACGTGGGCAAGGCCATGGGGCTCTCCGAGGACACCGCCGCAGCGCTCGCCGGCGCGATCCGGGACCTGCACCACGACGGAGCCGTCGCCGTCGCGCGGCGGCTCGGCGAGGCCGGCCTCGACCCCGCCGATCCCCTGCTGCGCCAGACCGTGGCGCTGGCGGGCGAGCTGATCGGCTTTCCCCGACACCTCTCTCAGCATGTCGGCGGCTTCGTGCTGACCCGCGGGCCCCTGGAGGAGATCGTGCCCATCGGCAACGGGGCGATGAAGGACCGCACCTTCGTCGAATGGGACAAGGACGACCTCGAAGCGCTCGGCCTGATGAAGGTCGACGTGCTGGGGCTTGGTATGCTGACCTGCATCCGCAAGGCCTTCGCGCTGCTGGCCCGGCACAAGGGCCTGCACCTGACGCTCTCCTTGGTGCCGCAGGACGATCCGGCGGTCTACGACATGCTGTGCCGGGCCGACACGGTCGGCGTCTTCCAGATCGAGAGCCGGGCGCAGATGAACATGTTGCCGAGGCTCAGGCCCCGCCGCTTCTACGACCTGGTGATCGAGGTCGCGATCGTGCGCCCCGGCCCAATCCAGGGCGACATGGTGCACCCCTACCTGCGCCGCCGCGACGGGCTGGAGGAGGTGATCTACCCCGCGCCCGCGCCCGAGCACGGGCCGCCCGACGAGCTGCGCCGAGTGCTCGAAAAGACCCTCGGCGTGCCGCTGTTCCAGGAGCAGGCGATGCGCCTCGCCATGGAGGCGGCCAGGTTCACGCCGGACAAGGCGGACGCGCTGCGCCGCGCCATGGCCACCTTCCGCCGGCGCGGCACGCTCAGCCTGCTGAAGGAGAGGATGGTCGGGCGCATGGTGGCGCGCGGCTACGAGCCCGCGCTTGCGGAGCGCTGCTTCCGCCAGATCGAGGGGTTCGGGGACTACGGCTTTCCCGAATCCCACGCCGCGAGCTTTGCGCTGCTGGCCTACGTCTCCTCGTGGCTCAAGTGCCACCACCCGGACGCGTTCGCGTGTGCCCTTCTGAACGCCCAACCCATGGGCTTCTACGCCCCCGCTCAGATCGTGCGCGACGCCCGCGAGCACGGCGTCGAGGTGCGCCCGGTGGATGTCAACGCGAGCGGGTGGGACAACAGCCTAGAAGATGCGGAGGAGGGCGCGGGGTGCCGTGCGGGGTGCTGCGCGCTCCGTCTCGGCCTTCGCCAGGTCGGCGGCCTGCGCCAGGAGGACGCGGTGCGCATCGTGGACGCGCGCATCGTGGACGGGCGGCACGCGCCCTATCCCCAAGTTGGCAGTGCGCCGTGGAAAGGCGCTCTCTTTCAGCGGGTGCGAATCCCGCCCAACAACTGTCGCTCCGGTTGGTAGCAGCCAGGGCGGTTCATGGAGGTGACGACATGGGCTGAAGCACCTTGGTGGAAAAGGGCCACCGTTGGGTGGCTCAGCGACCGTGCGGGCCGGAACGTGAGTGAACGCTGAGCAGGCCTCGAAACGGGTAATGCGAGTGTCGACCCTCCTGCCAAAAGGGGAAGACCGTCGCTGATCGGGAAGAGAGCGACATGCGCACCGATCGCGGCTCGCCGGGGTAGTGGCGCCGGCACGCACGGAAGAGGAAGAGAGCAGCAACACGGGAAGCCCTGACGGTGGTGCGCGCACATCAACCGGAAGCCCGCGAGGGACAGGCCGGGCCGTCAGGGTGGCGGAGAGGCCCGTAAGACTGAGGACGCCGGGTAATGCCGGCCGAGGAAAGGGGCCTCAGGCGTGGAGGGGTGCCTTGAAGGGAGAAGGGCCAGGGAGTGGCTAAGCCTGTAACCCCGAGAATGGCCGGAGATCCCGGCGGCATCACATGCAAATGGAAGCGAAGGGGCCGCCCGGAGCAAATCTGCGCGGCACCGCCGGGGCATCGACAGGCCCGGCGGTCAAGGCGGACGACGAATGGACCGCGATGGTTGAGGGGAGCGCACCCTTGCGACCGGATCGGAGGTTCCGATCACGTGCGCCATCGTCGCGAGCTTTGCCTGTGTGCGAGATGCATGATCCCACTGGAGAGCTCGGTGCTCGAAATGGGCACGCCGGGTTCGGAGAGCGGGGACCGGAAACGCGGCCAAGGGAGCCGGATTGAGGCCCGCAGCGAAAGCGGCGGAATTGCCACCGGACCCTACAGCAGGCGCGCCAGTCCTCGACTCTACCTTTTGTCCTACCCATGTCCTTTATCGTGTTGATGTAACGCGATATTTCTCTCGGCCGATTCCAACATGGCACTACATTTTGTTGGATTCTGTCAGTTCGGCAGGCGGGTCCTCGTGCGGTGGATGGCGGGTTCCACGCCCGCCGCCGAGGAGATTGCGGCAACCTCGGCGGCCGGGCGCGTGTCCTGTCGATTGACGATCAAGGTGCCGTCGGTCTGGCGCAGGCGCGTGGTGATCCGCACCCAGGTCCGCATGCTCTCGCGGATCGATGCCCAGCACTTGTGGATGTCCCGCGCGGCCAGCCGGGTACGGATCAGATGCACGGCGTGGTAGGCCAGCACGGCGATCAGCAGGTGGGCCGCGATGCGCCGGTCGAGCTGGTGCCAGATCGGGCGAAGGCCGAGTTCGGATTTCAGGCTTCGGAATGTCGCCTCGATATCCGTGATCCGCCAGTACGTCCGCAGGACCGTCTCGATATCCCAGTCGACGTGGCTGGTGCGCAGCACATAGGCGCCCGCGCCCTCATCGGCCTCGTCGTATCGCGGCCTGCGCTTGAAGCGCACGGCGGTGGCATTGGGGCCGGTGTCCGCCTTCTCGACCGTGATCTCGTAGTGCCTGGCGACGGCGGAGAAGCGCTGCTTGAGGCGGCCTATGCTCTCCAGCACCTTGTCGTAGCGCTTGAGGCGGCCCTTGACCGCAAGGCCGCCGTGGAGCCTTTGCAGCGCCGCCTCGAAGCGGTTCCTCCGCAGGCCGAGGATCGCGTTCTCGGCCTTCTTCTTGCCCTCGCTGACGACGTAGAGCCGCGCCTCGCCGTCCTCGCTGGCAAGCCGCCAGGCCCGCACCTCGTGGCGCGCGCTGGTGATCAGCAGGGCCTCGGGTCCGCCCTCGGGCGGCGCAGGCCTGGCGCCGCGGCTGACCGCGATCCAGTCGTAGCCCTGCTCGCCCAGCCAGACGATGTTTTCCTCGGTGGCGATGCCCGCGTCCATGACCACCGTGGGCTTCGCCGCCGTGCCGCCGCACACCGCCTCGAGCCGCGCCAGCGCGTCGTGCAGCGTGCCCGGCTCGCTCACGTTGCCGGGCAGGATCTCGCAACTGCGCGGGAAGCCCGCGCCGTCGAGCGCCAGCGCCAGCGTGATGAGGGGACAGTCGTCGCGCTTCTGCTTGGAGCGCCCGAACCTGGGAAGCTCGCCGCCCGCGTGGCCGTGGTAGTGGACGTTGGTGAGATCGTAGAAGGCGATCGTCTCGGGCAGGTCGAGCAGCGCGCGCTCACGGTTGAACAGTTCCCTCTGGATGGCGGCCCGGTGGCGCCAGAGCAGGTCGCCGATGCGGTAGAGCGTCTTGCGCCGCAGCGCCTTGCGGTCGCCCTCCAGCCCCAGGAGCTCGGCGGCCGCGCTGTCGTGGCGGAGCCAGCGGCTTCCGTAATGGGGCGGTTGATGTCAAGCACCGATCTTCACAACGTTCCGGCCTGGCACGGCCATTCGAACATGGGGCACCGTCGCCTGCGGTTGGACCTCTCGCAGGCATGGTCAACATGATCGACACAGGTGGTTGCCTTGGCGGCTAACGGGCTCGTCGACACGGCACGGTGAAGGAAGCGGGACCCCCGGATATGTCCCCGTCGCCAGGCTCTCGCTTCCGTCCGTGGTCAGCGCAGAGCGGCTGCCAACTTCATGCCTGGTCCAAGACGATTCCCGAGTGCCGATCTGGTCTGCGTGCTCGAACGCCAAGAGGCGATTCGGCAACAGCCGCTAGCACGTGCATCATCGGGAACCGCGTCCCGGCGAGGGGATAGCGGTGGATCGCCACCTTCAGGCGCGGCTCTTTCCTCCTCTCGCTGCTGATTGCCGGTGGGATGCAGCCGCGCCTATGCCATCTGGAGCGCCATCGCCTCCTCGCGCGTGAAGCGGAACTCGGTACCGTCCCGCCACATCCGGTGAAGTACCACGCCGATGCGCCGGGCCAAGGCGACGGTCGCACGCTTCTTGCCACGGAGCTTCGCCAGACGCAGCGTCCAGGCCTTCAGATCCTATGGGGCCGACTCGGAGACCGGCACTACGGTGCCGTTCTCGCCAGACCTCATCAGGAGACAAGAGATGTCCCCAACGAACGAGACCGCCGCGCCGGTCAACGCAGAGCATAGCACGCTGTACGTTGCCATCGAGATCAGCGGAAAGAGCTGGGTGGTGGGAGTGAAGAGCCCTGCCAGTGATCGGATCGGGCTGCATTCACTGGGGCCAGTGGACGCGGCGACGGTCGAAGGGCTCAAGGAATTGATCGAGAAGCAGCGAGCCAAGGCTGAACAGGCTCTCGGCCGAGAGGTGCGTGTTCTGTGTTGCTACGAGGCGGGCTACCAGGGCTTCTGGCTTGTGCGCTGGTTAGATCAGGAGATGTCCATTGAGACAGTGGTGCTCGATCCGGCGAGTCTGCTGGTGAACCGAAAAGCGAAGCAGCGCAAGACGGATCGGATCGATGCGAAGAAGATGGTGCGCGCGCTACTGGCGCACGACCGAGGCGACGCTGCAGTGCTGAGCCGGGTGCGGGTGCCGAGCGTGGAGGAAGAGGACCGCAAGCGCCTGCTTCGTGAGCGTCGGCGGCTGGTGAAAGAGCGGACCTCACTGACGAACTCGATCAAAGGGCTGCTCAAGCTGCAAGGGGTCTTCGACCTGGCCCCCCGAGCCAAGGAGTTCGAGGAGGAGTTCGCGGAAGTGGTGACCGCGTACGGCTCACCGTTCCCGCCGCGGGCGCGTATGGAGATCGAGCGGCTCAAGGAGAGGTTGTCCTTGGTGGAACGACAGCTCGCAGATGTCGAGGCCGAGCGCGACGCGGTCGCACGGTCGGGAGCCGACCTCCCGATCACGGATGTCTCGGAGGGGAGCGATAAACAGGCGGCGGCGAAGATCGCAACGCTGGCCCGGCTCAAGGGGATCGGCAAAAACGATGCGACCCTGCTCACCAATGAGATTTTCTATCGCGACTTCCGAAACCGCCGCGAACTCGCGAGCTGGGTCGGCCTGGCGCCAACCCCGTGGGCGAGCGGTGACACGCACCGAGACCAAGGGATCGGCCGAGATGGCCCTGGCTGGGTCCGATCTCAACTCATCGAAATGGCGTGGCGCTGGCTGCGCCATCAGCCCGATAGTGCACTTAGCGAGTGGTTCGAAAAGCGCACTGCTGGCGGGCGCGGGCGCATCCGTCGAGTGATGGTTGTAGCACTTGCCCGGAAGCTGCTCATCGCCTTGTGGCGGTTCTCTGAAACCGGTCTCGTGCCGACGGGCGCCAGGATCGCCTGAATCGTGAGACCGTTCCGTTCTTGCGTCAGCCGGACGCGGCCGGCGCTGGGCCGGGTGGCGTGTGGCCGGAGAACTGGCGGGCTGAAAGACGCCGACCTTCAGATGGGCCCCGCCTCCGGAACGCTGTGCCCGCAGCAAGCGGGATTGTGGGATGGAGCCAGCGTCTCGCCGCTGGCAACCGCCCGGATAAGAGTTGGGTACGCGCAAAGCCGTGTGACCGGTGCAACAAGCGTTCCGACCTGGCAAGAGTAGCCGCCGATCCTGCGAACCCAGGGAGGCCGACACATGTGGTAGCTGGTTCTGAATTTCTTGTTTGACATTCTACAGCCCCATAAGAGCCAGTTCGGCCCGGCGGTGCAGTTCAGCATCACCGTGGCCGCCTGATACAGCGCGGCCCGCAGACCTGCGTCGCCGCACTTCGTGATGCCGCCGACAATATCTCGCTCGCCGGATTGGTCCCGGCCCGGCGTCAGTCCCACCCAGGGGCCGACATCCTTCGATCTCCGGAACCGCTCGGGATCGTCGATCGCGGACGTGAACGTCAGGGCCACGACCGGGCCCACGCCGGGCATGGTCATCAGGAGCCGGCACACCGGATCCTCCCTGGCCAGGTCGCGGACCAGCTTTTCCAGGCCGGCCAGCTCGCGGCGCAGGGCCACCCGTGCTCTCAGGATCGGTTCAGCCGCGGCTTCCAGCATCGCGTTGCCCGCGATCAACTCCCGGACGCGGGCCTCCCAGCGGCCCTTCGAGACCTGGCCCAGCTTCAGGCCAAAGTTGCGCAACACGCCGCGCGCCGAGAGTTCCATATCGGTGAGCGCGTCCTTCACGGACCTGCGCGAGGTCAGAAGTGCGCGCATCTCCTGCGACGATACCGACTTGCAGTGCACCGGCCTGAACCAGCCCATCTGCAGAAGACGCGCGATGCCCTCGGCATCCCGCCGATCCGTCTTGATCGGCATCGCCTTCAGCGCCGCCTTCACCCGCCGGGTCTCCATCAGCACGGCCTCGAAGCCGGCGTCGGTCAGCCCCTTGTGCAGCCAGTGGGACAGGGGACCGGCCTCGAGACCGATCGCCGCGATCTCGTGCTCCAGCTTGCCCATGAACACGACCAGCGCTTCAGGCGTGCTGGCGACCTGCGCCTCGGTCACGATCTTGCCCTTCTCGCCGATCACGCAGATTGTCGTGCTTGCCAGCGATACATCCAGCCCGATATAGACATCCATGTCGTTGCCCTTTTCTTTCGAGGAATTGGGGCGCGCCTTCCGGCAAGACCCCGTGGACACGCTCAGCGTGTAAGGGCAACGACACCCCGATTCGCCGTCATCGGTACAGGCTCCAACGGTGCCGGTTGATGCCGCGCCCCATTACGGCATCTGGTCTCACGCTCGCTGGCGGGATGGACCATCCTGGCGACGATCAGCGCGCTGGCGATGCGCCCGTCGCGGCCCTTGATGTCGAGGCCGTGGAGGATTTCGGCGAAGCCGAGGGCGTCGAGGGCCTTGAGGCACAGGCGCTCGCAGCCGACCGTGCGCGGGTTCTCGTGCTCCAGGGTATCGAGGTCGACGGTGGCGATGTCGGGCTTGCGCGCCTCTTCCTGCATCGCCTCGACGCGGAACCCCCTGGCCCTGAGCTTGGCGACGATATCCTCGGCTGCGGCCTGCACGTCCGGGACGGCTTGGAGCAGCGGCGGGCGGCCGTGCAGCAGCGCCTCGGCGAGTTCGGCCACTTCGCGCCATTTCTCCTTCGGCACCGGATAGTCGGTGCCGAGGTTGAGGAGCGTGCGCTGCCTGACCTTGTCGCCGATGCGCTGGGAGAGTACGAGGCGATGGCTTCGGACGGGCTTGCCGTCGGTGGTGTGGGTCTTGGTTGCCCTGATGAACATGTCGCCCGTCGCGAGATTGTTGCGAGGGGCCAAGATTTGTCGGCTTGGGGTCTGGGGTCAAGGGAAAATCGTCAATACCTAACAACTCCTGGCACTACAACGCGCTTCCAGCGTCTCAATTACATATATAGTGGCATCATCTCGGAGCCACCCCAATATGTGGTACTTCGGTCCGCAAAATATGGGCAGACCGGCATTGAGCAACCGGAAAAAGTGCCAACTTGGGTATCCCGATATCGGCACGCTCGCCCGCCGCGCGGGGATCTCGGCCTCCGTCATCGAGACCCTGGCGGGGGCGGATGCCTTCCGTTCCATGGGTCTCGTGCGCCGCCAGGCGTTGTGGCAGGCCCGCGCGCTGGCCAAGGCGCCGCCGCTGCCGCTCTTCGAGGCCGCGGACCGGTGCGGGGAGGAGCCGGAGCCGGCGGTGGCGCTGCCGGCCATGGCCGACGGCGAGCAGGTGGTCGAGGACTACCGCACCCTCCGCCTCTCGCTGAGAGCCCATCCGCTCTCCTTCCTGCGTGAGCGGCTCGCGGCCCAGGGCGCGCTTGCGGCCGAGGCGATGGCGCGCGCGCGGGACGGAGATCGGGCGGCGACGGCCGGGCTCGTGCTGGTGCGCCAGCGGCCGGGCAGCGCCAAGGGCGTGATCTTCATGACGCTGGAGGACGAGAGCGGGACCGTGAACGTCGTGGTCTGGCCCAACATCCTGGAGCGGTACCGCCGGGCGGTGCTGGGCGGGCGCCTCGCGCTGGTGCGGGGCCGGGTGCAGCGCGCCGGCGAGATCGTCCATCTGGTCGCGGCCCACCTGGAAGATTTGACCTACTGGCTCGACCTGCTGACGCCGGACCAAGGCGCCGCGCCGCAGGGCGGCAGGCGGCTCGCCGGGGCACCCGCCCGTCACCCGCGCAATCAGCGCGTGATTCCCAACTCCCGGGACTTCCGGTAACGCTATGGCTGGAAATCAGGCCGTTGATGGAGTGGGGGCACCGGTGGCGCGGCTAGTTCGTTCTGATTTTCGTCGCCGTCTCGCAGCATTCAATCCTTCCTGGTAATTCCTGCACGGGACGAGGCCGTTTCCGTCGAGAAATCTACCCTGTTCCTGTCCGCATCTCCTGCCCTCCCTCAGATGGTGGATTCGGCGCCGGCTCCTGCCAGGTCGGAACGCTTTTCGCATCGGTCGCGCACCTGTGCACCTACCCAACTCTTATCCGGGCGGTTTCCGGCGGCGGTGCACCAGTCCGTCCCCCAATCCCGCGAAGATTCACGTTATGTGGACGCCCCCGGCACGCATCACCGATGCCTGCCGCCGGCGAACAAACCGCAGGCGAGGTTGCCATAGAGCTGTACCCCGCCGGCGAGCTCGATCCCGGTCGCCACGATGATTTCGTTGCGCTCGGGCCGCAGGCGCTGAACGGCGCGCAGGCTCATCACCTTTCGTGCCTCCTTCCGCCCGCCGTTCGACTCCTTGCTGGGACGCCAGGACCGGATCTGGCCCTCGTAATCGGACTGGAACCTCTCGACGACATAGCGCTCGTCGTCGAGGCCGCGGCCGAAGAAGTGAGTGAGAAAGGTCCTGGCGCTTCGATGGACAGTGCCGGATGTCCGCATTGTGCCGCCTCCCGCTGGCTGGTGGGTAGAAACGGCGGCCGCGCCCTCTCGCCGGACGCGACCCGCCGCGCCCACTCCCGGCCAGACTCTCGCTCTCGGCAGCGTGCGGCCCTGGCGGTGGCATGAGAGACGGGAGACGGCGGGATGCATGTCGGTCGACGGCGGCGGCGGAAAGCCTCGACGCCGTCATCGCGCGACGTAAACCTGGACGGAGGCGGCTTCGCCCGTCGATGGCGACGAGGTCACGCAGTGCCCGACGGGTGCTGGCAGACCGCGGCAATCGGCGTCACGGGTTCGCCGCATGGCTGGTCGTCACCGGCGCGCGCTCCGTGCGGCAAACAAGCGCACCGGTCTGCGGCCGTCGAGAGACCCGGCATCCGGTGCGGTCGAGACCGAGGAGGCCGCAGGATCGCGATCCCGGGGCGTGCAGTGGGCATCCTGCGATCTGTATCAGTTCTCCTCGAAGCCGAACGAGTCCGGATCCAGCTTCAGGTCGAGGGCATTGGCCTTGACCGTCTCGACGACATCCTTGGGATAACCCGGGTCGGCTGACGTTCCCTCGATTTCGAGTGTGAGCCGAATGTTCGCCCCTGGCGATCCGGTGAGCTCAACCAGGAGCCCGTCCATGATGCGCGCGACTTCGAGACCGGCGCGCTCGGGCTCGAGCGGGATGCTCGCGAAGAAACGTCCCGGAAGCGGCTCGGCCGGTATCGGTTCCGCTCCGGGCTGCTCCGGGCTCGGCCCGGAACCCTCAGGATGCCCGAGCGCGCCGTCTCCTTCATCGGAAGCGGGCTCGCGCTCTTCCGTTGGGATTGCTTCACGGCGCACCAGAAGTCCGTCGCCAAGACCGCCAGGCAACTGGGCCTTGCCGTCGATCACGCCCTCATAGGCGCCGGTGTCTTCATCGAAGGCCGACGCGTAGGCATAGGGGCTGGCCATGTCCTCGACCAGCCGCTGCAGCGCGCCATCAAGGGTGGCCTCGTCACGCAGCCGCGGCAGGTAGACGTAGGACGCGAACCACTTCCGGATTTCATCGACCGAAATGTGCGGTCGATCAGGTGGCCAGATGGGATCGAGGCTTCTCATCAGGTTGCCGGGCCCGATCTCTCCGATCACGGTGCCGTCCGTGCCGGCCTTATCCCAGACCGCTTGGGGGATGCCCTTGGCTGCGCCGCGGTTCACCAGCCGCGTCGAGCGTATGAGGTAACGGGCGTTCCCAGCCGGGGTGCCGCCACCCTCGCCGAGCGGTGCCGGGTAGAGCACATGGACCCAGGCTCCCCGAATGCTCTGCCGCAGGGCCTCGCGGCTGCGCCCCGCTTGCGTCTGGGCGTCGGTCGATTGCGCCTGTGTCAGGTTCTGTCTCAGATCGGCGTCGTTCACGATCGAATCCCAGGCGCGCTCGCGGCGAGCGTTCTCGCGGGCCGCCCCGACGTTCGACGCGTCCGCGGCAACGAACACCAGGGCGTTGCAGTATTGGCGCTGACCGCCGGCCCTTCGCTCAAGCGCCTCCCGCGCCAAGGCGGCGGCCTCGGATCCGGGGCCTGCGCCGGCATCGTGCGGCGCCGACGGCGGCAGCATGATCAGCGCGGTGGAGCGCCGGTCCTCGATATCGGCCAGGTTGTCGGGCGCGGCATGCACCCGGGGGAACCCGGCGCGGCCGCGCTGTTCCTCGCGCAGGATTTCGACGATGCGCCGGTCGGCCCGTTCCTCGCTCACGTCCCGGGCACGGTCGGCGGCCAGCTTGTTCAGCGTCGGCTGGGGCGAGAACCAGTAGCTCTCGCCGTCGCGGTAGAGATGGGCCGAGCGCGCCGCGATCTCCTGCAGCGCTTCGCCGAATATGGCGATCTGGTCGCCGGGCTGGGCGCAGGCAAGCCGAAGCTCGGCGCCCGTCATGCCGCCTCGAGCGGCCCCGCCATGCGGCGCGGTGGCGAAGAACACCGACCGTGCCGCCAGCGTCGCCGCCTTCGATCTGGAAAGGCGCGGACGCTGCGCCTCGATCCGGGCCGTCAGCGACTGATCGCCGTCGACCTCCGATTGCAGGATCGGCCCGAACGCACGGTCAAGCGGCTCCAGCAGCGCGGTGCGCACCTTGTCGTCGCGGAACGGCAGCAGCGCCGGCGTGATCAGCGGCGCGTTGCTCTCCCCGCTCCACAGCGCATAGACGGCATTCGCCATGATCTTGAGGATGCCTCGGGTGCGCTGGAACTTGTCGAGCACCGACCAGTCGCCGGAGAACCTCCGCAGCAGCTCGGGATGGAGGGGATAGGCCCGGCGCATCTGCTCCTCGTAGGCAGCGTCGTGCATCCCCGCCGGAAAGTCCGCCCGGTTGTCGCGGTAGAGCCTGCGAAACGCCCGGACGGTCTCATCGCGGGATTCTTCTCCTGCCTCGTCCAGAGGCTGGAACAGGCGCCGGCGGACAATCTCGAAGGTCTCGATGCCGCTCGCCGGCGTCCACGCCGATTGCACGCGGCCGAAGATCTTTTCCAGCCGCCGGAGCGCGTCGCGGCCCTGCTCGTCGCCGACCTCGGCGCCGGACTCCGGCAGCGAGCCCACGACGACGACCCCCTCGGCCGCCGCCGCGGCCTCCGTCAGAGACTGGATGAAGGCGTGGAAGGCGTCGTACTCGAGGCCGCGCAACTGCCGCGCGAAGGCAACGACCTCGTCCATCAGGATCAGGCACGGCGCGGCGTTGCGCAGGATCGGGATCAGCCGTTCCGATCCCGGATTGGTGCCGGCGGCCTCGGAAGCGGAGATGGTCTCGACCGCCTCCCAGCCGCCGAGGCGCCAGGCGAGGTAGCCCCACAAGGTACGGATCTCGCGGCCTTCCTCCGAATGCATCGCCTCGGCCGCGCCCTTGTGAGTGCCGACGAACACGGCTCGTTTGACCGGGTCGAGCGTGTCGATGCCCGCAGCCTCGAAGATCGGCGCCATGCCGGCGAGCCTGTGCGCCTCGTAACCAGCGTCGGCGGCGCCGGCCAGATGGTGAAGCGCCAGCATGGTGTGGGTCTTGCCGCCGCCGAAATTGGTCTGAAGCCCGATCACCGGATCGCCGCCCCTGCCAGCCAGACGCAGGATCGTTGCCGTCAACACGCGCCGCAGGCCCTCGGTCGCGTAGGTGATGCGGAAGAACGCCGCCGGGTCGACGTACTCCTCGCTGCCCTCGCCCTGGTCGACCAGTGCGAGATTTGCGGTGAACTCGGCATCGGAGAAGCGCGCTTCGAGCACATCCGGGTGGGGCTCGCAGACCTCGCGCCACGGGCGCAGCGCTTCCGGTGCCGGAGGCTCGTCGAGGGCCAGCGCCGGGGTTTCCGGAGAGCGCCCGGCGCCGTTCGCTGCCCGCTGTTCGTCGTAGAGTTTCTCGACGATCTTCGCCTGCCGCTCGGCTGCCACCGCGACCGCCAGCTCCCGCATGGCGTCGAGATATCGCAGCGCCTCGCGAGAGGTCATCGCCCCGGTGAAATGTGCCGCACTGTTGCGCGCGTCCATGGCAAGGGAAATGAAGCTCCGCGCCTTCCTGAGCTTGGCGTCGTGCCGGAACAGGTCGTTCCAGTTGTCGAGCACCGTCTTCAGGAGCGCATAGACGTCGAGCTCCCCGCCGGCCTCGTCACCTTGCGCGCGGCTCGCGTGGTGGCGCCAGTGGTTGCCGTGGCGGTCGCGCATGTGCCTGGCGACATAGGGACCGAGCCCGGTCCGGAGCGCTTCCAGGCTCCTTTCGACCCTCTGCTTGGCCGCGGGCGCCGCGTCCCGCGTGTCCGTGCCGCTCATGGCGCTCCCTCCATGTCGATCAGTTCGATGCGCTCGCCATAGCGGCGGAAATCGCCGGCGTTGAACGTCAGCAACCTCCGCTCGCCGTGGGCCAGCATGGTCGCCGCGATATTGGCGTCGTGGATCTGCCGCCCCGCGACGGGAACCTCACGACACAGACCCGTGAGCGTCTGCGTCACCCTCGGGCCGTCCTCCAGGATCTCGAACGCGCCCTCCAGCGAAGCAATGTGTGCCAAGGCCGCGTCCATGGCGACCGGCGGAGACCAGGATTGCGGGCGGGTCACCGTGGCCAGGTACTCCCGCAGGACCTGCCGGCTGATGCGCAGCGCTTCGCCGCTCTCCCCGGCCTCCTGCATCCGCCGCCGGGCGAGGGAGTGGCTCGGGGCCGCCTCGAAACGCGCCCGGACCAGGACGTTGGTGTCAACGAACATGCGCGATGCTTCAGCGGCCGTGTTCGGCCTCGTCCTGCGGCCCGCCTGTCAGACGCCCGGCCTCGTCGTAGATCTGCTCGCGGCTGACCGTGAAGCCGGGGGGCCAGGAACCGCCGGGGATCGCGGGCCAGATCGTGTCGAGGTTGAATCTCCTTTTCCCGGGCGCTGGCCCGGCCATGTCGGGCGAGGCTACCGTGCGTTCGAACACCAGGGTTTCCGCTTCGAGGTCCACGGCCCGCGTCTTCCATCCCGCCGCGCACCAGGACAGCGCATGGCTGTGCCCGGCGCCCCGCTTCTGGTTCGCCCACCAGGCCCGATAGAGTCGCGCTGAGACCGGCAGGCCGAAGCCGAGTAGAGCTTCGATCTCCTCGAAAGAGACGCGCCAGTCGGGCCCGGTCTTCGCGGCCAGATGGCGATAGAGCGGGGCGTACTTGCCGCGCGAGGCGGCTTCCCGGACCAACCGATCCCTGTTCGCGGCCATGGCCCGCTCCTCCCCGACATTCGCGGTAATACTGACTTGCCTGTATATGTGCCGCGGGCAAGCGCCTGTCAAAGGCTGCCGCTACCGCAATCGGGGCATTGGCGCCCACCCCAACTGCCAGGTTCGGGCATCGCCGTCAGGCAGTCATCCCACTTTGATCGAATGCAGCGGCAGCGACTCGGTCTCCAGCGTGGATAGATCGAGCCGCCGCGAGGCATGGTCGATATCGAATCCGACCACGCCGCCCTCGCTGTCGAGATCGACGTTCAGCCCGTCCGAAACCTCCCGCGACTCGGCCCCCGGTCCGGGCCGGAATTCGATGTACAGGCTGTCGGTCTCCTTATAGTAGTGCAGCTTCAATAGTAGTGCAGCTTCAATAGTAGTGCAGCTTCATCGTTCTCCCCTTCCGAAACCCCGGTCGAGGAATGCTTTGTGGACCGTTTCCCCGTCGTCCAGCGTAACGACGCGAAGGATGCGAGGCGCGTCCTCGCCGGCCCGTCTGACTTCTCCCCAGAACCGTATGCGGCCGTCGGATTGCTCCTCGCGCCGCAGAGGCTCGGCGACGACCGCGCACCATGCCGGGTCGATATAGGGACGTTTGCGCAGAACCTGCTCCCGGAAATATCGCGTCGTCTTCATGATCCGGCGGACTTCACCGAATTCTCGATCCCTGCGCTCACAACAGCGTCGGTGCCGGAGCCTCGGTCTCGAGGCGCAACGCGGTTGCTTCCAGCGCCGGCCACTCCTGGGCGAGCATGTTCCAGACCTGCGCCTCGGAGGCGCGGTCCTTGCGCTCGCAGATGTCGTAGAGGCGGTAGGCGAGCATGCGCGCGGAGTCGCCCCGTTCAGGCGGCATCTTCGAATAGAGCTTCGCTGCGGCGTCGAGGCCGCCGGCGGGCGAGTCCAGCACCCGCGCCAGATGCTGTGCGCATTCCCAGTCGGTGAGGCGCTTGTCGGTCTCGGGATTCCAGCCGGGCGGCAACTCGTCGCGGCGGAGCAAGCGTGCCGAGCCGCCGCGGGCACTGAACACGCCGGCGTTTTCCAGATCGTCGATCCCGATGCCGTAGGCTTGAGCCATGGTGATCGCATCGCCTGACTTGCCGGCATCCATGCCGAAGATGTCGAACCAGTCGATACAAAAGCGGGAATCGGCGTCGTAACCCGTCGCCTCTTCTCCGGAGAGTTCATCCCGCACCTGGTTGATGAGCGCGATCGCGGTGCGCACCGTCATCGGCGTGTCGTCCGGCTCCAACACGTTCGAGGCAGCCGTGAAGACGCCCATGCCGGGACCGACCGAAGCCTGCGCCATGTCCACCGGGCTGACGCCGCCGGCGCGGATCTTGTCCAGCGCATCGGGCAGCTCGGCCCGCAGCCGGGAGACGAACTCACGACGCGTGGTGACGGGCGCATCTTCGGCCCGTTTACGGCAGACAAGGACAATGGACGAGGCGAGGGCGTTGGTTCCGATGCCGATGGAGCGAGCCGTCCGCTCCGTCCTTACCGGCCAGGTTCCGTCAACGAGATAGCCTGCATCCACCACGCCTTGCAGGAATGTCGCCCAGCCCGGAGAGGTCAGACCTTCCTTGGCGATCTCGGACTGCTTGAATGCGTAGTAGATCGTGACCGGAAAATCGTCCCTCCCCGAAGCGTGCATGTTGGCCAGCGCCTTGCCCATGCCTTCCATGAAGAACCGTTCGGCGGCGTCTCTTCCACCGTGACGGTATGGCGTGGCGACGAGTTCCTCGTCCTTGGGTACCAGCACGCGGCGGAACAGTTCGGGCCATACATTGCGCAGCGTGCGGCGATGCCAGACATAGAAGAAGTCCGAGAGATCGGCGTAGCCGATGTTGTCGTAGTAGGGGGGATCGGTTGCGACGATCGCGTTGTGAATCAGTCGGGTTTCGCCGGCGGCGTCTTGCTGAACGACGGCAGCCGGAGTGTGGGAAATTCCTAGCGCCTCCACCACACGGTCAATCCATCCTATTGCCGTGTCTTCCCAATTGCCGCTCGCGCCACTGAACGGATTGCTTTCCGCGAAATCCCAGACCATTGGGATAGCTTGCCGAGCGAACGTGTTTCGGATGAATTCGCCGCTGTTAACCCAGGTCGCGTTGCTGCTCCAATAGTCAAGAGCGCGGCCAATTCCCAAGCCCAAATACGTCGCCACCGCGTCGGCATAGGCTTCGGCGCCGGCGCCGCCGTGGGCGAGGCGGGGCGCGTCGGCGTCCATGCCGGAAGACAGCGTATCCGCGAGCACCTTCTCGCGCGCTTCCGAAACCAAGTCCGAGAACGTCGTCAGCGCCACCAGCTGCCGGTCGGTGAAGAGATCGGCGTAACGCGGCATGCCGTAGTCCGGCGGGGAAAACCAGCGAGGGTTCTTCGGCAGTTGTTGCTCAGGCCTCCACTCCGGCTCTGCGGCGCGCGCGGCTTTCTCCATGTCCTCGGCCGGATTGAGGTAGACGCGACCACGCTGGCCTTCCGCTACAACAACCATCAGCCGGGCACCCATGCGGCCCGCCATGCCCTCGGCCTTGATGTGATCGCCGGAGATCGGAGCGCCCGAAACGAGGCAGACGAAGTTGGCTCCGCGCGCGGCCTTCGTTCCCGATCTGGCTTTCGCCAACTCGTCCGCACCGATACCGCCGGATTTCACGGTGAACTGGTAGGTGCCATTCTCTCGATTCACCTCCGGCACCGCTATGGCCTCCTTGCCCTTCTTCGACGACAGGACGAAAGAGCTCGCCAACGGCACATGCGCTCCCTGCATCATCGGGTCTGGCGAGGCGACGGTGCGCGCCCAGAGCCAGGCGATGACGGTCAGCTCCTTGCCGGTATAGGGCTCGAGGTCGGGCCTTGATGTCGCCAGCGCTTCGTTGAAAGCGAGCTTCGGATAGAGATGCCCGATCCGGGATTCGGCCTCGTCCCGCATCCATCGGCCGTAATACCGAATGTCCTCTGCCAGACCTTGCGCCCCCTTCCACGCCACATGAGGATCGCGGTCGGGGTTGACCGGCGGGCGGCCGGCGAATTTGGGCGGGATTTCGCAGGTCGCCTTGGAGACCAGCACAGCGACCGGATTGAGGTCCGAGCCGTGCGCCTTCAGGCCGAGCCGCTGCGCTTCCAGCGGGATCGAGCCTCCGCCGCAGAACGGGTCGCAGACCGGCGGCGCGTGCTCGGCGAGATATGACAGAACCGCCTCCGGATCGTGTTGCGGCGGGGGCGGCTCGCCCTGGCCGCGAGCGAGCGAACGGGCAATCTCGTACCGCGCCTTGGCGAGGATGTGCTCGTCGTTGGCTGCCTCCCACGGCATCATCTCGGCGATGATCCCGTGCAGACGCTTGCGCTCGCGCGCCTGGTCATCCTCTGTCGGGAACTCCTCCGGCCAGGCGGACGGGTCGTCGACGAGTTGAGCGAACAGAACGGCCCGGCAGGCCGCCAGCGGCCGCCTCGCCCACCACAGATGCAGTGTGGAGGGGTGCCCGTGCCGGATAGACTTCTCCTTGGCCGATGCCCTGTTGATGGCCTCGAGCGGCAGCGAGACTTCGATGAGCTTCTTGCGCCGGATGGTCATCACGGTCGCTTCCCTGCGGATCGTCTCTGTTGCGCCGCTGCCTCGATCGAGGCCACGGAGATCGCGCGGTGGACCTCGTTGAAGCCTGGCTCCGGGCCGAACACCGGAGCGGGGTCGGGCACATAGAGAGGTTCATGCACCGACTCTCCGTCGACGAACACCACGGCCAGGATGAAGGAGTCGCCAGAGTTGAGCGCCGCCAGCATCTCGTTGCGTGTGATTGCGACGGCGCGGGCGTCGGCGCGCCGCCCCTTGACCTCGATGAAGCGGAGCCGCCCGGTCCCGGGATCGGTACTCTCGATATCGTAGCCCCGGTTTTCGGCGGAGACGTCGCGGGGCTCGAAGCCCAGGCTCCGCTCGCGCTCCATGACCGCCTGCATGGCCATGGCCTCGACCTCCGCGCGGGAGAGCGGGTCGGCGGCATCGGCAACACCGGCAGCGGCTTCTTCGTCGGTATTCTCCGAAGCCAGCAACCTGGCCGGAACCACCAGCGCCGCGGCGCAGATCTCCGGCGGCAGCGGAGCGATGTCGCGCTGCCGCGCGATCTCGGCAAGCCGCTGCTCCAGCCGGTCGGTCAGGGGCTCTACCTGGCGCCGGACATTCTCGGAATTGAGCCGGGGCTTCTTGCCGGCCCGTTCTTCGGCTTCAATCTCGAGGGCGCGGTGCTGAAGATGGGCAATCTCCCGGCGCATTCGCTCCTTGACCGCGGCCTCGATCTTGTCAAGCTCGGCAAGGCGCCGTTCCTTCACCTCGCTCAGGTGCCGCGGCACGAGACCGGTGACCGCGAGAGTCCGCGCCCGCTCCTCCAGGGGCTCCTTGAGCCAGGGTGCTTCCATCAGGTCCGCCAACCGGCCGCGCTCTTCCTCTCTCGGCGGGCGGCAATCGAGATAGGGCGCCGGTCCGCCGTCGATTGCCCTGCCGGCCTCGTCGAGCCAGACGAACTGGAGCCGCTCGGAGATCGATTGCGGCCTGCCGTGCCGTGTCGTCCGGCCGTCGCGGACGGCATGGCGCAGCGCGATCAGAACGCGCAGGCCCTCGTGCCGGTCCGTCGCGTCCACCAGCACCGCGCCTCGCGCGAGCAGGTCCCGGTAGCGTTCCAGCGTGAGGTCGATCAGGGAGTCGAGCAAGGGATGGCCCGGCGCCACCAGCGCGGCCTGCGGCTGGCCTGAGATGTGCTCCTTGTCGAAGCAGATACGCCGGTAGCGCGGCAGCACCGGATCGGCGCGCCCGATCAGGCGGTCGCGGTCGCGCAGGATCGGCGGCACGCGCGTGACCTCGAAGCGCCCCTTCTCGCGCGGGCGCAGGACACCGCCCGCCTCGGCGAAGGCGGCTTCGAAGAAAGAGCGGATGTGATGCGGCTGGAGCCGGCGCGCGGCCGCCCGCTCCATATCCTCCCGCACGCTCCGCACCGTCGTTGGATCGAGACCTTCCTGCGTGAGCTTGTTGCGGGCGACGAGGTCGTTGATGTTGTCGACGTCGACCGCGCCGTCGATCGCCCGGAACAGGCGCTCGCGCACCTCCGGCCGCTCTCCGTACCTGATCGCCTCCATGAACAGCTCCCGCAGGGGCCGCGCCTCGAACAGCTCGCCCAGCACGTCGTAGACCTTGCCGCCGAGGGTCTCCCGCGCCGTCTCCAGCTTCTCCAGGAGCCGACGGTAGACCGCGCCTTCGCGGGTCTCGCTCGCGACCAGGTTCCACAGGTGGCAGACCTCGGTCTGGCCGATCCGGTGGATGCGCCCGAAGCGCTGCTCCAGGCGGTTCGGGTTCCACGGCAGGTCGTAGTTGACCATGAGGTGGGCGCCGCGCTGGAGGTTGACACCCTCTCCCGCCGCGTCGTTCGCCAGCAGGAAGCGGACCGCGGGATCGTCGTTGAAGGCGGCGATCGTGGCCCGCCGCCGGTCGCGCGGGACGCCGCCGTGGATGACCGCGACGCTCTCCGCCTCGCCGGTACGGCCGCGGATGCGTCCCGCCAGGTATTCCAGGGTGTCGCGCGCCTCGGTGAAGATGACGATCTTGCGCCCGATGTCCCGTGCGGGGTCGTGCACCAGGGGATCGTCGAGGATGCGGTCGAGCTCGCGCCACTTGGTGTCCTCGCCGGAGCGCCGGAGGGCGCCGGCCATGCGTTCGAGACCTCCGAGCCTGGCGATTTCCGCTTCGAGCTCGGCGACGGTCTGCGCCGCCGTGGCCCGATCCAGAAGGGTGTCCTCGTGGGCCTCCAGCTCCTCTCCTGATGCCTCTTCCAGGTCGTCCTCGTCGAGCGCTGGTGGGGCTTCCGGCCGCGAAAGCGGCCCGGCGGATCCGCCGCCCGCCTGCCCGAGCCTCTCTTCCTGCAGGCGCGCTTCGAGGCGCGACAGGCGCCGCTTGAGCGATTCGTGAATCGCGGCCGGAGAGGACGCGAGGCGGCGCTGGAGGATCTGCAGCGCGAAGCCCACGTTGTTCCGCCGTCTGGAGCCGTCTTCGGACAGGCGGTCGGCGCGGTTCATCTCCTCGCGGACGTAGTGGGTGACCGCCTCGTAGAGTGCGGCCTCGCGCGGCGACAGCGCATAGGAGACGGTGTACGCCCGGCGTTCGGGGAAGAGCGGGCTGCCGTCGAAGCGGAACAGCTCTTCCTTGGTGAGCCGGCGCATCATGTCGGAGGGATCGACCTTGTGGACTCCTTCCCGGAAGCGCCCCTCGAACCGGTCCGCGTCGAGAAGCCCCATGAAGAGCTGGAAATCGGCCTCCTTGCCGTTGTGCGGCGTCGCCGTCATCAGCAGGAAGTGTCGCGCGAGCCTGCCGGCCAGCACACCCAGCTGGAAGCGCCTGGTGTACTTGACCTCCTGTCCGAAGAAGCTCGCGGACATGCGGTGCGCTTCGTCGCAGACGATGAGGTCCCATTCGGGCGCGGATTCCAGTTTCGCCTTGAGATCGTCGTTACGGGCCAGCATGTCGAGCCTGGCGATGAGGCGCGGCCGTTCGGCGAAGGGGTTGCCGGTCGCCGAGGATTCGACCTGCTCCCGGCTCAGGATGTCGAAGGCGAGATCGAACTTGTCCATGAGTTCGTCCTGCCACTGCTCGACCAGGCTGCCGGGCGCGACGATCAGGCAGCGCTCGAGGCTGCCCCGGATCAGCAACTCCTTGACCAGCAGCCCGGCCATAACGGTCTTGCCGGCGCCCGGGTCGTCGGCCAGCAGGAAGCGCAGCGGCTGGCGGTCGAGCATGGCGCCGTAGACGGCCGTCAACTGATGCGGGAGCGGTTCGATCCGCGAGGCATTGACGGCGACATGGGGATCGAAGAGATGGGCGAGGCGGATGCGCAGCGCCTCGGAGGCCAGCCGGAACAGGCGGCCGTCGCCGTCGAAGGCGAACCGGCGGCCCGGCGAGACCTCCCCGAGCCGGGGCTCGTCGTCGCGGAAGAGAATCCGCTGGCCGAGCCCGTCCGGCCCCTTCCAGGTCACCTCGACGGCGCCGGGTCCGTAGGCGCGGGTGGCGACGACCTCCACCGCGCCGTCGCCGAGGATGCCCGCGAGCCGGGTGCCGGGAAGGATGCTCTCAAGCTTCATCATCGAAACGACTCGGTCGAATTCACCGGCGATGTGCCCGCGGCGGTCGGCGGGCATGGGTTCCCGTGTCGGACCGTCCGCACGCCCGCACCATAGTTCGAAGGGACCGGGGTTACCAAGCCGATGCCGGAGGGGAGGGTCAGGTGCGCCGCAACCGCGTTCCCGCGCTCGGCGGGACGCGAACCGCCGGAAGGGCCGGCCACGCACCGGGCCGGACCGGCCGCGAAGCGCATGCCGGCGGTTCGACCGCTGCCCGGCTTCCCTGCTCCCCGCCGCCGCCGGCGCACGTCCTCCTTCGCCGATTTGGAAGACCGCCTGATCGCCCGATGGGCCCCTCTCCGCCGGGCGCGAGCCGGACTCCCCTGCCGCGTGGGAAACCCCCTCGGCCAAGGCCACGCCGAGGCGAGGCTTCGAGGTTCAGGCCTGCCAGAGCATCCTGAAGGGCATGGCGAACAATCCGGGCGCCGCCCGCTGCACGCGCTCGCCGTCGTGGAGAACGATGCCGCAGGCGAAGCGGCGGCCCGTGGCTTCCTGCAGCCGCGCCAGTCCCCGGAATTGCTCCGGCCGCGCCGTCGCACCCGCCTTGACCTCGATGCCGACGACCGCGCCGGGCGGGCGCTCGAGGACCAGGTCGACTTCGACCTTGTCCTTGTCGCGGTAGTGGGCGATCGCCGTCGGTTCCTCGGCGAGCGCAGCGGCCTTGGCGACCTCGGCATGGACGAAGCATTCGAGGAGCGGTCCGAGCTTCTGGCGGTCCTTGGCGATGTCGGCCGGTCCCACCCGCTGGAGGGCCGCGAGGAGGCCGGAGTCCATGAATTGCAGCTTGGGCGTCTTGACGAGCCTCTTCAGCCCACTGCGGTGCCAGGCGCGAATGCGGCGGACCAGGAACATGTGCTCGAGCAGGACGAGCCAGCGGTCGACCGTCTTGCTGTCCACGCCGAGGTGCGATCCGAGGGAGGACATGTTGAGGAGCCGGCCTGCGGACACGGCCGCATGGTCGATCAGGCGGGCCATTTCGTCGCGCTTGTCGACGGCGGCGATGTCGGAGACGTCGCGGTCGGCGAGCGAGCGGGCATAGGCGCGCAGCCAGGCCGCGCGGCGCCCCGGCGACGGGCGGGACAGGGCCGGCGGGAAACCGCCGGACAGGACCCGGTCGATCAGACCTTCGGTCACGCCCGTGGCTGCGAGGGCGGGGAAGTCGCCGGCGAAGGCGCGGTCGAGGAACCGGGAGGGGCCGGCGCCTGCGATCTCGGCCTGCGAGAACGGCAGCAGCTCGACGGTTTCCACCCGGCCGGCCAGCGAGTCGGGCGAGATCGAGCCCCTGAACAGGTCGACCGAGCCGGTGATCAGGAAGCGCCCCGGCTGCGGATCCTCGTCGGCGGCCTTCTTGAGGGCGAGGACGAGTCCCGGCGCGCGCTGGATTTCGTCGATGACGAGGGAGTTCTGTCCGCGCATGAAGCCGATGGGATCGTCTTCGGCGAAGCGCCTGAACTGGTCGTCGTCGAGGGTGATGAAGGTGCGGCCGTCGCCGTCGGCGATGTGGCGTGCGAGCGTGGTCTTGCCGGACTGGCGCGGGCCGACGATGGCCACGATCCGGGTATCGGTCAGCGCTTCGCGGACCCGCGCCTCGGCGTGGCGCGCCACGAACGCATTGCGGTCGACGATCTGGTTGGACATGGGTCTCTGTCCAATTCGGAGCGTTTTCTCGTTCGATACGGAATATACTGCGGTCCGACTCGAAACGCACGCCGGTCCGGGAGCAGGGCGAAGGTGCAAGCGCCGAGCGAAGCGGGATCGTCGTTGCGTCCCTTGTGGCGTGCACACCGCCGCACCGGACATGAACGGCCCGGAACATACGCCGGCTTCTTCGCGACGTCTTTCGCTCGGCAAGGCGCAGGCACGGACGTACCGCCGTTCCCTGGAATCGGCGCGCCCCGCAAGGAGGCGCCGACCCGAGTTCATCCTCGGCAACCAAAGGAAGAAAGATCATGAGCAACACCGAAGCGGCCAGAGCCTGGAAGTTCCTGCAACGGAACCCTGCCTACAGGGAAGCGCGGCGAGCATGTGCGGAGCCGGCACGGGTCGAGGCGGCACCCTTCCCGTTGCGGCGGCAGACAGAGGGCGATCTCGAAGCGGCCTCGTGGGGCTTGCTCGCCTGGGAGGACCCGCTGGACGAGGCGGGTCCGGCGTCGCCGTTCTGGACGGAGGCGCCGACGCTGGAGGCCATGCCGATGCCGGGGGCGCCGGCGCTTGCGGAGCTGCTGGGCGTGCCGGACGTGAGGCTGTCGGGGCTGCGCCTCAAGAGCGGACCGATGATCGTCAAGGTCGAACAGGGCGAGGACTCCGTGCAGATTCGGATCGCCGACGGTGCAGCGTTCGATCCGGCCGGCGGAGTCGACCTGCTGCGATTGCCGCCCTCGAGCGACCTGCAGGAGCGGTTGCAGCGGGTCGCCGAGCTGTGGCCCATCGGCAGGGCGAAGACCAAAAAAGAGGCCGCCGGCGGGTAACGGACGAGGAACTGCTCCTTGTCCTCGACGCCAGGCTCGCCGGCAAGAGCCACCGTCTGATCGCCGTCGATCTCTACGGGAAGAGGAAGGTGGCGAAGGAGTGGCGTACGGACAGCCCCATACGGGCGCGCGTGCGCTGGCGCGTCGCCAGGTCCCTCTGGCTCATGAACGGCGGCTACCTGAAGCTCCTCGCGGAAGCATAGGCCGGCGGCGGTCCGCCACACGCCGCACCGCCGCCGGGGGGAGATTCCGGGGAGGCTCTGGAATCTCCCCTGCCGGCGGCGACCGCAGGCTGGTTCATTGCGCTCCGGTCCATTGCCGGAGAGACGCCATGAACGAGCTCGCGCCCCGCTATCTCGACACGCGGCAGGCCGCCGCCTATGTCGGTCTCAGTCCTACGACTCTGCACCGGATGCGCTGGGCGGGCGACGGTCCGCCCTATGCCAGGTGGGGCCGCCGGGTGATCTACGACCGCGCCGACCTCGACGACTGGATGGCGCGGCACAAGCGGGGCTCGCCCCCGGAGGGGAGCGACGATTCGGAGTCGACCGGGGAGTCCGAAGAGACCGAAGAACCCGAGGAAACGGAAGAATGAGACGCCGGGGTGGCGGCAATTGGGACCGGGGCAAAAAAATTTCGGTCGTGGTCCTGAGTAGTCTGGAGTGTCACCGGGTAGTCCCGAGTGGTCTGGAGTATGATTAGACGATTGTTTCCATTGACTTTTATCCGTTGACAGCCGCGATTCTCCGGGTTCTCTTGCGCGCCTTCGATGCCCGAAGGAGGCGATGCGGAGATGTCGGCAGCGCGGTTTTCCGATCTCATCGAGACCCCATTGACGGGCCGCCGCGGGTTCGGTTGCCGCCATCGGCGCCTGGGCCGGGAGCTGGTGCTGACGATCCTTTGCGCGGTCCTTCTGTCGGGCTGCGGATCGGCGGTCCGGGAAGAAGCGCGCAGCGAGACCGACGCGGCGGCGCGCGAGGTCCGGGCGCTGAGGGAGGCGCCGGAGCGGCCGCGCTTCTCCGCGATCCGGGTGATCGAGCAACGCCCCTGGCTCGGGCTCTCGACGCAGGAGCACGCGGCTGAGACGACCCTGCCGGCGCAGCTCCTGCAGCCGGATGCTGTCACTCTGCCGCTGGCCGGGATCGGCGAGGCTTCGGTGCTGGCGCGGCGGATCGAGGCGGCGACGGGGATTCCGGTGCGCTTCGCCGGATCGCCTCCGGCGGGGGGCGATACCTCCCCCGCGGACTCTCCCGCCGGCTTCGGCGTCGACGGTCTGTCGCCCGACGGCGGCGTCTGGACCGGCCCGCTCGATGCGCTGCTCGACGCCTGGACGGAACCGCCCGGCTATGTTTGGCGCTACGACGGCGAGGGCGGCGCCGTCGAGATCGTGCGCCGGCAGGCGGTGGTGTTCCGCATCCATGCGCTCGCCGGCACGCAGCGCTACCGGGCTTCCGGCTCGACCGACGATGCGGCGTCGGGCGGCGAGGAGGGCGGCGGCGTGCTGACCCGGCAGTCGATCGCGGCCGAGACCGAGTACGACCCCTGGCCCGAGATCGAGGCGCAGGCAGCGGCCCTCGTGGATCCGGGCGCGGCGGTGACGGCAGCGCCGTCCAATGCCTCGCTGCTCGTCACGGGCACGCCGCGCGACATCCACCGGGTGCGGGGCTTCCTGAGGTATCTCAACCGAGAGGTGCTGCGGCCGGTCACGCTCTCGGTGCACGTCTACGCGGTGCGGATGGAGCGCGAAGCCGATTACGGGCTCGGCCTGGCGGCATTGGTGAAGGAGCTGTTCGGCACGTCCGCTCAACTCGCGGTGACGCCGGAAGCGGTGGCGATCGTCAGGCCTTCCGCCGCGGTGAGCGATACGCTCGCGGCAACGGTGCGGGCGCTGTCGAGCGCAGGGACGGTGTCGCGGGTGCTGTCGGCGGACATCCCCTCGCTCAACGGCAAGCCGGCGCAGTTCTTCGAGCTCTACAAGGAAGCCTACGTCAAGGAGCAGCGCACCACGGCCGGGGACGGCATCGCGCAGACCGAGATCGTGCCGGGCACGGTCTCGTCGGGCTTCGCCGCGAGCTACATCCCGCGCATCACCGGGCCGGGCGAGGTGCTGGTGCGGCTCTTCGCGAGCCTGCGGGACCGTCCGGCGTTCCGCGAGGTCTCCGGCGGCGGCACCACCATCCAGCTCCCGGCCTACGCCAGCCGCGCGGTGCAGGTGACCCAGCGGATACGCCGGGGAGAGACCCTGCTGGTGACCGGGTTCTCGACCCGCCGCGCGGAGTCGGAGAGCTCCGGGACCTTCTCCGAGGACGTGCCGTTTCCCGGCGGCGCGCGGCGCGGGGCGCTGTCGCGCACCGAGCAGGTTCTGCTGGTGAAAGCCGAGATCGGTGCGCCTCTGGGCATCGCCGAGACAGGGGAGCTCCCTGGTACAGGAGAGCTCCCTGGTACAGGGGAACGCCCCGGCAGCCCGGGAGAACCGCTGTGAGCGCGATCGCGGTGGGCGGGCGCTTCTACGCGGCCGGCCTCTATTGGCTGGAGCGGAGCGGCCCCGGCGCGACCGCGCGGACGGCCCGCCGTCTCGGGCGGCCCTGGTACGTCCACCACCGGGAGCGCACCGGCTTCGCCGCCGGCGATCCGGCCGACAACCCGGAGGGCCTTCCGGCGCTCGCGCTCGCGCTGCTGGACTGCATCGACGGCGAGTTCTGGATGGCGCTGGTCGAGGCCGACGCGGACTCGTCCGGCGGCGGACGCCGCTATGCGCTGGTGAAGGCGCGGGGCGGCGCGGTGCTGGCGGACGGCGACGAGGTGTTCGAGGACCGGGCGGCGGCGCTGGAGGCGTTCGAACGGGCGCGGGCGCTGGGCTGGACGCTGTACGCCACGCCGGGGCTGCGGGCGGAGATCGCGGGCGCGGACGTCGCGGTGCTGGACACGGCGGCGCTCGGCGAGACGGCCTCGAAGGCCGGTGGATCGATCGCGCTGGAGCGCGCGGCGGCGCGGCGCGCGGGATTTCGGCCCGTCCCGGCCCTGCTGGGCTTCGCGGTTCTGGCGGCGGTCGCCGCTGTCTGGTTCGAAGGCGAGGCGCTTCTCGAATGGCTCGCTGCGCCCGAAACGGCGCCCGCGCCGGCGGAGCCGCCGCCGGACCCCGAGCTGCCGGTCTCGGTCGACGGGGCCGCGCTGATCTCGGCCTGCCGGCGGGCGCTGATCGAGCACCCGCCCTTCCTTCCGGCCTGGCGCATCGAGCGCATCGAGTGCGTCGCCCGCTTCGAGGACGCGGAGCTCTCGGCGCTGGTTCCCGATCTCGCGGGCCGCGCGGTGCTGCTGGTGCGCTGGCGGCTGGCGGACGGCCACGCGGAGGCGATCCAGCGTCGGCTCGCGGAGAGGCACCTCTCGGGCTGGCACGCGGCGGCGGTGGCCGGCGCAAGGGCCTGGGCGGCGGTCCCGCTCGGCCCGGTGCTGCGCATCGCGGACGCACCGGCGCCCCCGTTCCTGGCGCTTCGGCGCGACGTGGACCGCGCGCTCGGCACCGGCGGCGGCGCCGTGGGTTACGCCCGCGGCGCGGACGGCGGCTGGCGGATCGCGATCGAGGATCCGGGTCCGCTGACGCGCCTGGCGCCGCTGGTGGGCGGCATCGACGGGCTGGAGATCACCGCGCTCTCGCGCGGGGCCGAAGGACCGTGGCGGCTGGACGGGCGGCCGGCGGCGCCGGTGCGGATCCCCGCGTCCGGGCTGCAGACGCCCGGACCGGCCGCCGGGGGCGGTCCGGACTCCGGCATGGGGCCGGAGTTCCAGGATGGAGAGGAGAACGGGCATGGAAGCTGAGGGCACGGCGACGGACAGGCGGCGGCAGCGTGGAAGCCGCGATTACCGGGCGTGGCTGCTGGGCGGCATCGGCGCATTCGTCATGGTCTCGGCGGGTTCCGCGCAGGCACAGGTCGCGCCGGACGACCGGGTCTACAGACAGGAGGCGCTGGCGCACGCGCACGCTGTGGAGACCGCATGGCGGCGGCTCGAGACCTTCATCCTGGACGAGGCGGCTGCCGCAACGGCATGGCCGGGCGCGGTGCCGCCGGCCGGGACCGGCTGGCAGGCCTCGTGGACGGAACGCGGGCTCGAGGCCCGCTACTGCGACGACGTGCTGCTGGTCTACCTGGCGCCGGAGAGGCTGAAGGGTGTCGGTCCGGACCACCGCGCGGTCCATGCCGCGCCCCACGCCTACGGCGACGGCCGCAATCCCGCGCTGCACTGGCTGGAGAACGGCATCGCTCGGGGCGGCGCGGGGCGCGCGGCGGTGGCGCTGCCGGCCTGCCTGTCGTCGGCCGCGGTGGGCGGTCCGCTCCCCTCCGGACGCGCCGCGCTGGCGGGCACGGTGCGCGATCCCTTCGCGCATACGACGGAGCGGGTGACGCGCGAGCGCAGGGATGAGCCCTGCGGCGACGGCGAGCACGGCGACGGCCGCACCCTGATCCGCGAGGTGACGCAGTCCTACGACGGGCGCGGCAACGCCGTGGGCGAGCCCGCGGAAGGCGCCTGGGAGGTCTCGATCGACCTCTGCCGGGCCGACTACAGCCAGTGGGAGCACTACACGCTGGCCTGCCACTGGGATGCCGGTCCTCCCCACAACCGGCGCATGGAAGGCCGCGAGGTGTGGCGGCGGCAGAGGACGGTGACGGCGGCAGGCGAGGCGCTGGGGCCGCCCGAGTTCGTGTCCACGAGCTGCTGGACCGGCGACGCCCTGCCCCCGCCGCCCGAACCCGTGGTGAGCGAGAGGTCGCACGAGGAAGCGAGGACGGGTCCGTGCCCGGCGGGTCACGTGGGGAGCCTCGGCTACCGGCGCACGGTGACGCTGCGCTCGACACAGTTCCCCTGGGACGCGGCCCCGGTGACGCAGACGATCCGCACTGCCTGGGCGCTGGAGCGCGACGACTGCGTGCCGGAGGAGGAGCCGGACTGGGGCGGCCCCGGCGGCAGCGGTCCCGGCGCCGGAGGGCCGGGCGACGGCGGACCTGGCAACGACGGTTGCGGCGGCACCAGTCCGGGCGGCGACGGCCCCGGCGAGGGCACCTGCGGCACCGACGGCAGCGGAGGCGGCGGCCCCGGAAGCGGCGACGGAGGCGGGGGCTGCTTCCTGACCGCGGCGGTCGCCGGGCTGCGCGGCGAGGCCGACGACGGGCCGACGCTGACGGCGCTGCGCGCCTTCCGCGACGGCTACATGGCGCGCACGGCGGAGCGCCGGGCGCTGGTGGCGGAGTACTACGCCATCGCGCCCGGCATCGTGGCCGCCATCCCGCCCGGCCATGCGGAGTGGTCATGGATCGCGGGACGGATCGACGAGGCCGTGGCCCGGGTCGCGGCGGGGGACGGGGACGGCGCCTTCCGGGTCTACGTCTCGATGGTGCGCCGGCTGAAGGAGCGCTGGATGCCGGCGGCCGGCCGTGGGTCGGTTCATTCCGGGGGCCGGCCGTGAGGCGGGCATCGATGCGGGGCGCTGCCGCGGCAGCAGGACTTGCGGCGCTGTTCGCTGCGGCGGACGCCGCCTGGGGACAGGCCGCCCCGCCGGGCGCCAACCTGAGCTCCCACTCGGCTGCGTTCTTCGAGGACCTGCTGTCGGGCCGGGTCTGGGTGCTGGAGCGGCCCAACGCCGCCCGGGCCGACGACCGGGGCACGGTATGGGCGCACTGGCACGGCCCCGACGGCGCGCTGCTGGCCTGCGCCCACCTGGGCGGCGCTCATGCGGGAGCCGGGGCGCGCTGGCGGGTGGTGCCGTCCCGCGCCTTCAGGTCGCTCTACAACTATCTCGAGCCGGGCGCGGAGCCGGATCCGGGCAGGCGCCGGGGCCACACCCCTCTCTTCTACGATCCGGACACGGGAGGGCTTCACAACGAGGCGGCGTCCCGCTGGGACGGCCGGTGGGCGGTGGCCTCGCGCGGCTGGGTGCAGGAGAGCTGGCCCAAGGCGATGAAGGAGGCCTGTCCCGGCCTCGCCCTGCCCGCCGGGCTGCCGGTCAACGGGAAGCAGACCGCAGCCGCCTTCGAGGCGATGATGGCGCAGGACCCGGAGGCGCCGGTGCGCAACGCCCCCGGCTCGCACCTGCGCGGTCCCGGTGCGACCGGGGTCGCGGCCGCGCAGGGCCGCGACCGGCTGCCGGGCGCGGACCTCGCGAGGTTCCTCGCCGAGAACGACGGGTTCGTGCTGACGGACACCGCCGGAGCGCGGCACGTGCTCGTGCTGGGCGCCGGGGGCGACGAGCTCTGGCTACTGGATCAGGACGGCGGCGTGGCCGACACCGGCCGGCTGGTGCCGGCGGCAGGCGGCACGGAGATCGCGGTCCATTACGAGCGGCTGCCGATCCGCCCGCGCTACCGCATCGGCGACGCGCTTCCCTTCCTTCCCACCGGCGAGCGCTTCGCCGCGATGCGCATCACCGACCGGCTGGCGGCGGCAGGCACGCCGTTGGCGCTTCCTTTCCCGGGGCGCGCAGGGACAGGGGAACGCCCCGGTACCGTGGTTCGGCTTCGTCCGGACGGGACGCTGACGGCCGGAGGCGGCGGCGCGGAGACGGTTGCCGGCACGTGGCGCTGGTCGCGGGGCGAGCTGGTGGTGGCGCTGGAGGGCCTGGAGGGAACGGCCCGCTATCCCTGGCGGGCCCTCGCCGGCCGGGCGGGATTGCCGGCGCGATGAGGGTAGGGCGTCACCGGGCGGCCTGCGTCGCCGGGCTCGTGCTTGCCGCCGCACTGACGGCTGCGGAAGGGGCGGCGGCCGAGGACGGAATGCTCATGCCCTTCCCCGGCGCGGCGATCGATGGCTCGCAGGAGACCGCCGCGGACGGGGCGGGGGCGTCCTCGCTGGAGGCGGCGCCGGATGCGTCATCCACGCCTGCCCACGAAGGTTCGGCTCTACCGGAAACGGCCGCTTCAGCCCGTATGGGCCTGGACGATATCAAGGCAGAGCCGCCGGCGGAGCAACCGGGCGTCGGGCACGGGACCTCCGTGACCGGGATGGCCGAAGCCGTGCCCGCCGGACTGGACGGATCGACCGGGACTGTGGCCGGCGCGACGACGTCCGGCTTGCCGACCGAGCAGACAAACGAATTGCGAGCGGAGCCGGACGCCTCGGCAGCCGGCAGCCGCCTGCTGGAGGCCCTGTCGGGGATCGTCGCGGGAGAGCCCGGTTTGCCCGCCGCGTCCGCACCGGTGTTCGCGGCGGAGGGCTGCCCCCGCGGGCTGCTGAAGCGGTTGCTGGCCGGTGCGGCCGGCGAGGCGGACGCGCTGTCTGCGCTGGCGATCGAGCTGGAGATCCTCACTCTCTGCCGCGAGCGCCAGGAGATCGTCACCGCGCTGTTCGAGACCGAGGCGCGGCTGAGGGAGCTGCGTGAGGCCACCCGCGAGCCGGCGCCCGAGACACTCATGAACTCTCTCGACGCGGTCCCCGAGCTCGCCGCGGAACCGGTGCGCGAACCGACGGTCATGCGGACTATGGAGGCGTCGCCGCTGCTCACGGAGCTCACGGCTCCGGAAGGGGTGGCGCAGGAAGCGCCGCCGTCCCCGCGCTACGGCTGGTTCTCGATCATCGGCAGCGCCGGTGCGCTCCGTGCCGGCGTCACCGACGGGATGGGTGTGTGGTTCGTGCGCGAGGGCGACGCACTGCCGGGCGCGGGCACGGTGGCGGCCATCGCCGGACGCCCGCCCGGCATGCGGGTGACCGGTGCCGGGAAGAGCGGCGAGGCGGCCCTGCTGCCGTACCGCGCGCGGCCGGGAGACGGTCCGTGAGGCGGCTCGGCCGTTGGCTCGGCCTCCGGTGCAACCGCATGCGCACGCGCCTGCGTTCGAAGGCCGCGGCCGCGATGTTCCGGCTCGGCGGGGGCCGGGGCGGGCCGGCGCTGGCCGGGCTGACGGGTCCGGCGCCGAGAACGGACCCTCGTGCCGGAGACACTCGTGCCGCGGACAGTCGTGCCGGAGACCCTCGGGCCTCCGACCTGCCGATCCGCAGCAGCGCGATGGATGCCCGCTTCCGGCGGCTCTGTGCGGTGTTCACCGACGGGCGCTGCCTGATCGCCGAGGGCTACGAGGCCGACGACCGGCTGCGCCTCGACCTGGTGGCGCTGCGCGAGTCCGGCGCGATCCCGCCGGCGCTCGCCGAGGAGAGCGCGGCGCTGGAGGAGATCGCCGCGCTCTGGCGCGCGCAGGAAGGCGAGAACACGGCCGCCGGCGGCGGAGCGGCCGACCGCCTGCGCCGGCTCCTCGCCGACGCCGCAGCCGCGAAGGCGAGCGACGTGGTCTTCGAGCAGGGCCGCGACGCCTGCAGGGTCTTCGCCATCGTCAACGACCGCAAGCTGCCGCTGAGTGCGCCGCTCACCGCCGAGGAAGGCCGCCAGGCGATGGGCTTCCTCTTCCACTGCAAGGACGAGGGCTCGTCCCAGACCAGCTACCGCCGCGCCTCCTTTCAGGGCTTCTCCATCCGCGCCGGCGGCCCGGTGCCGCTGCCGGGCGGCATCTCGGCGCTGCGCTGCGAGCGCGGACCCCACGACCCCGACGCCGACCATCTCTTCGCCCGCCTCTTCTACACGGACCGCCTGGACCCCGGCACGACGCTCGAGGGCCTCGGCTTCTCGGCGAAAGAGGCCGCGCTCTTCGCCGAGATCCGCATGGCGATGCAGGGCGGTGTCTTCATCGGCGGCCGCGCCGGCGACGGCAAGTCCACCACGCTCGCCGTCAACCTCGCGCTGCAGATGGCCGAGATGGCGGGCCAGCTCAACCTGGTCACCCTGGAGGACCCGGTCGAGTACCGCATTCCCGGCGCGCTGCAGATCGCGGTGCCGACGGCCGGCGCCGGCGAGACCCGCGCCGGGCACTTCAGCCAGGCGCTGATGCACTTCTGCCGGGTGCATCCGGCGTCGGGCATGGTCTCCGAGATCCGCGACGCCGACGCCGCCCGGCAGGTGCTGCAGTGCGTCGACACCGGGCACCAGATCTGGACCACCATCCATGTCCACAACGCCAACGCCATCCCCTTCCGGCTGATCGACATGGGGGTGGGCGCGGCCGAGGTGGCGAAGCCCGGCAACGTGGCGCTGCTGATGAAGCAGACCCTGCTGCCGCGGCTCTGCGGCGCCTGCGCGCTGGACCGTCCGGCGGGCGGCCGCGCCGTGCCCGAGGGGCTGGCTGCCCGCCTCGGCGGGCTCGAGGGATTGCGCTTCAGGAATGCCGAGGGCTGCCCCGAGTGCCGGCGCGCGGACGGCGGCGAGGTCTCGGCCCGGGCCTGGAACGGCTATCTCGGCCAGACCGCGATCTGCGAGACCATCCGCCCCGACGCGGGCTACCTGCGCTTCGTGCGCAAGGGCGACCCGCTCGGGGCGTGGGCCTGGTGGCGGAGCGAGCTGGGCGGCGTCCCGATCGGAGTGCGCATCCGCGCCCTGGTGAGGCAGGGCGCCGTCGACCCCTTCGACGCGCTGCTCAAGGGCGGCGCCGGGGAGCACGAGGCCCAGGCCGACCCGGTGCCCGAAGAAGCCGGAGAGTCCGCATGATCGCCCGGTTCGTCACCGCTCTGCGCCGCCTCCATGCCGCGCTGGTCATGGGGCGCAAGGCGCGCGTCGACTGCTTCCGGACGGTGGCCGATCTGCTGGACGCCGGCTTCGAGCTGGAGCGCGCGCTCGACGTCACCGGCCAGGCCCTCGCCGGGCGGGGCGCGCGCGCCCGCCTGATCGCGTCCTGGCGCCGGGCGCTGCCGGAGGGGCGCTTCGGAGAGGCCATGGCGGCCTCGGTGCCCTCGGCCGAGGCGATGATATTCGAGGCCTACGGCAGGGTGGACGCCGGCCGGCTCTTCGCCGCCGCCGCGCGGGTGGCGGAGCTGCGCGAGCGCCAGATGGCGGCGGTGAGGAAGGCCCTCGCCATGCCGCTGCTGCTGGGCGTCGCCGTCGTCACCATGCTGTGGGCGGCGGGCGGCTGGTTCGTGCCGGTGCTGGAGGGCGTGGTGCCGCCCGAGCGCTGGGGGCCGGCGGCGTCGGTGTTCCGCACCGCATCCGTCTGGCTCCACGAGCGGCCGCTGGGGTTCGCGGCGCTCTGCGCCGCCGTGGCGGCGCCCGTGGGCATCGCCATGGTGCACTGGACCGGGCCGGGGCGGACGGCGCTCGACCGCGTCGCGCCCTTCTCGCTCTACCGCACCGTCACGGGCTCGGCCTTCCTGTTCGTGGTGCTGGAGTTCCTGGGCGCCGGACTGGATCTCAACGACCGCGCCTTCGAGGACTTCAGGCGCCGCGCCGCGCCCTACGCGCGCCACCGCATCGGCGCCATCCAGCGCCACATGGCGCGGGGCGCGGGCCTCGGGCGCGCCATGACGCTCGCGGGCCACGGCTTCCCCGACCCGGCGCTGGTGCCGGTGGTGGCGGCGCTCGACGGCGTGCCGGGCTGGGAGGCGAAGCTCGCGCGCTTCGTGGCGCGCTGGGTGGACCGCTCGGAGGACCTGCTCAGGACCCGCGCCGCCGGGCTCAACGCGGCGCTGCTGATCCTCGTCACCCTGGCCGTCGCCGCCGGCATCGACGCCATGTTCTCGATCCTCCAGCAGGCCGGCCGGGCCTGACGTACGCCACAGGAGACGACATGAGAGGAACCGAAGCTTCAGTCCCCGCAGCCCCGCTCCCCCGTTCCGGCGCGGCGCGCCAGGGCGTCCGCAGAACCATGCGGCGGCTCGCCGCGAGGCGCTATCGGCGCGGCTTCAGCCTGTTCGGCGTGCTGCTCGGCCTCGGATTGGCCGCCGTGGTGATCGTCGGCGCCGTCGGCACCTACAACGCGGCCCGCGAGTCCGCCAACCGCTCGGCGGCGCTCACGCTGCTGAGCCAGCTCCGCGCCAACGTCGAGGCGGCCTTCGCCGGGGCGCCGAGCTACGGCAACAACGCCGACCTGGTGCCCGCCATCGACCGGCGCGGCGGCATCCCCGGCGGGGCGCGGGTTCTGGTCAACAACAGCGCGGCGATCCGCCACCCCTTCGGCGGCGCCGTGACGGTGGTCGGCGGGCCGGGCGGGGTCACCAACCGCTTCCGGATCACCTTCGAGGACGTGGACGACGCCATCTGCGCGGCGCTGGGCGACGCCTTCGCCGGGCGCAGCCGCGCCCGCGCCGGCCTGATCTCGATGACGGTCAACGGCACCGCGCTGGCCTCGCCGGTGACCAACGCGCAGGTGACCGCCAACTGCGACGACGGCGATGCGGCCAACGACATCGGGTTCACCTTCGGATGAATGCGCCCGGCATGACCGGCCCGGCGAACCGGACCGGACTGCGGACCCCGGCGCCGAGGCGCCTGCTGGGCGCGGGCGCGCTTCTGGGCGTGCTGCTGCTGGCCTCGCTGGCGGGCGCTGCGCTCGCGGCGCACTACGAGGCGCGCGATGCCGAACGTCTGCCGGCGCTGGACCGCGCCGCCGGCCGGGTGTTCGGCGCGTGGGTGCATGCGGCGCACCGGGCGACGCAGCTCCACGCGGACGCGTTCGAGGCGGCGCTCGAGATGCAGGTGGGCGTTCTGCTCACCGTGGCCCGGCTGCGCACGCTGGGCGCTGCCCCGCCGGACCTGCGGGAGCGGCCGGGCCGCCATGCCGCGATGACGCTGGGCGTGATCGCAGACGGTATGGGGAGCGGCGTACCGGGGCATTCCCCGGTGCCGATGGCCTTCGGCGTCCTCGAACCATCGCCTTCATCCCGGCCCACGGCGCTCCGCGAGGGCGCCCTGGAAGGCGGGCTGGCCGCGCTCGCGCCGGGCGGCGGCCCTCTCATGGAGGCGCACCGGCCGGCCATCGAGGCCGCCATGGGCCGCGCGATGGCCGAGGACGCGCTCTGGGTCACCGCCGACCTCGGGCTTCGCTACCGGGAGCGCGCGCTCTACCGCCGCGCCCAGCCGGGCCGGCCCTGGCTCAACCGTATGGAAACGGCGCTCCGCATGGCTCCGCCCGGGGCGGCGGACCCGGCCGACCCGGCGCGGCGGCACGTGCTGGCCGCCGGCGAGGTGGGCGCGGAGGCGGCGGAGATCGGGACGGATATCGCGGTCGGCGGCATGGCAGATATCGGAGGCGAAGCCGAGGCGCATGGCGTGACGGCCGAGACCGTCGAGGCCGGCGAGCTCGCGGCGCAGCGACTTGCGGTCAGCGCCGAGATCGTGGTGGGCGCGGCGCTCACAGAACGGCTCATAGCGGACCGGGTGAACGCCACGGGGAAACTCGAGGCCGGCGCACTGCACACGGCGGGGTCACTCGACGCCGCGGCGCTGTCTGTCGCGGGCGCGGCCTCGGTCCAGGGCGCCGCAGCGGCGCGGGGGCTGGCCGGCGAGACGCTGAGCGTCGCCGGGGCGCTGAGCGGGTCGCGGACGGCGGCGGGCGGCGTCTACGGTCCCGATGCGACGATCTCCGGACTGCTCACCGTCGGCACCTGCGCCGGCTGCGAAGGTGAGTGAGGCAGGCATGAGATGCACCCTGCCAGGAATACGCAGCCGCCGCGCTTCCAGCCGGAGACTGCGGCTGCGGCTCGGTCGCGGACCGAGTCGCGGACTGAGTCTCTTCGGGGCGCTGCTGGCGCTGGGGCTGCTGGGCATGCTGGTGCTCGGGGCCTCGGTCTTCTTCGAGACCCGGGCGCTGGAGAAACGCGGGCATCTGGCCGCGATGCAGCTCGCGGTGCTCGCCGAGGCGGCGTCTTCGTACGCGCACAGCCGCTTCCCGGCCCTGCTGGCGCAGGCGCGGGGCGGTCCTTCCGAACTCACGCTCGCGGCGCTCAAGTCCGACGGCTCGCTGACCGCCGAATTCTCCGAGACCGATGCGCTCGGGCGCGGCTACCGGGTGCTGGTGCTCGCGGCCGGCTCCGACGCCTTCGACCTGCTCATCACGGAGACGGTGGGGGCCGGAGACACGGTGCGCCCGGCCGCGGCGCTGCTGGAGGCGGCGGGTCCCCGGATGGGGCTGGCCGGCCCGTCCCGGCTCTCGGGTCCAGCGGTGGACGCCGACGTGGGCGCCTTCCGCGCGGCCTTCGCGGGCGCCCCGGCGGAGGGCGCTCTCGCCACGCTGCGGCGCTTCGACCACTCGAGCGTCTTCGGCGATGCGCTCTACCGGGTGGCCATTCCCGGCTTCGCGGAGGCCAACCGGATGGAGGCGGACCTCGACATGGGGGGAAACGCCATCGAGGGCGCCGGCACCATCGAGGCGGCGGCGCTGGAGGTCGAGACCGACCTGGAGGCCGGCGGCGACCTCGCCGTGACCGGCGACCTGCTGGTGGGCCGGGCGCTGCGGGTGGCCGGCAATGTGGAGGCGGCCGGGGAGATCGCGGCAGGGGCCGGACGGATCGAAGGTCCGGTCACCGCCGGCGGAATGACGGTCACGGGCGCCGTGCGCGCTCAAACGGTCGAGGCGGCGGGGCCGGTCGAAGCGGGCTCGATCGGGGCGGCAGGCGCCGTCGCCGCCGGCACGGCCCGGCTGGGCGGCCTCGATGCCGGGTCGGTGACCGCGCCCGCGGTGACGGCGGACTCGGTCTCGGCCGCCTCCGTCACGGCCACGCGGGTCCGGGCGGGGACGCGGCTCGACGCCGACAACGCAGGCTTCTCCCGGCTCGTCGTCGGGCGCTGCCAGGGGTGCCGGTGATGAGCATGGCACGGAAAAAGCCGGTGAAGGGAGTCGCGGGCCGGGTTCTGGCGATCGGGCTGATTGCCGCGTTGGCGGTTGTTGGACGGCCGCTGCCGGTCTGGGGCGAGAGCGAGAGTTCGGTGAGTCGCGGCGAAGCCTGGGACAGCGAGCGGGCGTTCATCGAATTGGAACGGCTGCGCGCGGAGATCCGCCTGTTGCGGGGGCTCGGCCAGGCCCAGGCGGCGCTGCTGGCGTGGAACCGCGAGCGCGCCGAAGGCGCTGCCGGGCCTGCCGTGCTGGCTGCGGAGCTCTGCGTCGATCCGGCCGTGAAGCCTTGGTGCCGGGCGCTACCCGCGACCTTCGGGGAGGCGGCCGAGGCGGATGACGAGCAGGCGGAAGAGGTGCAGCCATGACCGACGCGATACTCGCAGGCGCCGTGCTCGCGGCGATGGCGGCAATCGCCGTCCATGACGCGCGCCGCGCCATGGTGGATCCGCGCATGGTGCTGGCGTTGCTCGGCGCGGCCGCCGCGTGGCGCTTCCTGGGAAGCGCGGGGACCGAGTCCGGCGGCGCCTGGCCGCGACTGGTGAGCGCCGTGCTCGGGGCGTCGCTGGGCGTGGCCGCCGCGATGGTGCCGATCGCGCTGGCGCAGTGGTGCGGCAAGCGCTGGCCGCTCTATCCGGGCGACGCGATGATGCTGGGGGCTATGGGTTTCCTGCTCGGCGTCACGGGCCTCGCCTGGTCCATGCTGCTGGGCTCCGGCTTCGCGCTCGCTCACCGATACTGCATGCAGAAGAAGCGCGGCCGGCCCTTCCGCAAGGGCCTGGTGCCGCTCGGTCCGGGCATGTGCGCGGGCGCCGCCGCGGTGTTCCTCTGCATGAACTTCGGGGTCGCCCTGGCGGGGGACACTCGTGCCGGTGACCCTCGGACCGCGGACGCGCGGGACGTGACGGCCGTTCCCCGGCCGGCCGTCCCCGGCAGCGGGGAACCGGCACCGCTTCGGGCGACCGAGCTGGCGCCCGTGCCGGTGGCCTTGCCTCCCGCCCTCGGGGCACGGGAGGTCTCGTTCGAAGGGGGCGAGAGCCTGCCCTTCCCGGCGCTGGTGAGGCGTCTGTCTTCGCTCGCGGACATCGAGATGCGGATCGAGGAGCGGCCGGCCCGCATCGCCGGCGGCGCCGCGGTCCTCGACGATCCCCCGCCGCTTCGCCTCGCCTGGCAGGGACCGCTGTCCGGGCTGCTGGACCGCGTCGCCTCGCTCAGCGGCTACGACTGGTCCTGGGAGACCCTCGTGCCGGAGACCCTGGGGCCGGAGACACTCGTGCCTGAGGACGGCGCCGTGGTCTTCCACCGCTACTGGGACCTCGCGCAGCGCAGCCCGGCGGCCGGTGCCGACATCGAGAGGACGGGCACGCAAGAGGGCGCGGGCGATGAGCCTGCCGCCGGCGAGCCCGACACGGGCGGCGAGAGCTGGACCGTCGATCCGGAGAAGCACGGGACGCTGCGCGGCGTGCTGGAAAGCTGGGCGGCCGGCGCGGGCTGGACGCTGGTCTGGAACGCGGGGCGCGACTACGGCCTGGGCGCGGCGGCGCGCTTCGAGGGCGGCTTCCTGGAGGCCGCCGACCTGCTGCTGAGCGGTCCTGCGACGCGCCGGACGCTCTCGGCCCGAGCCTACCCGGCGAACCGCCACCTGGTGGTGGACGACCCCGGCGGAGCCGGCTGGTGAGGCTGCTCGCCGCGATGCCGCCGGCGTTGTGCGCGGCCGCGCTCGCGGGCTGCATGTGGGCGCCGGAAGCGCCCCTGCCCGCGCCGGCGGCCCTGCCGGTCGATCCGGCGGAGATGCGTCTCGTCGAGGCGGCGGAACGCGCGGAGCGCGCGCTGGCCTCGCTCGCCCGGACGCTGCCCGCGCCGGACCCGGAGGCCGCACTGCCCGGCCTCGACAGCGTGCCGGAGGCCCTGCGCCGGCCGGTGACGCTCGACTGGGCCGGGCCGCTCGAGACGCTGGCGGCGGCGCTGGCGCGCCGCGCGGGCTACCGCTTTCTCGTGGCCGGGCGCCCGCCGGCGCGGCCGCTGATCGTCGCCGTCGAGGCGGACGGGAAGCCGCTGATCGCCGTCCTGCGGGACGCCGGGCTCCGCGCCGGCACAGCCGCGACGCTCACGGTGGACGCTGCCCGCGAAACGATCCTTCTCGACTGGGCCGCACCCGAAGCCGTGCCGGCGCCCGGGGAGGACGGGTGATGCGGGGGCGCCCTTCGCTCATTGCCGCGGCGGTCTTCGTGCCCATCGCAGTTCTGGCCGCCCCGGTTCCGGCCGCCGGCGCAGCAACAGCGGAGCCCATGGACCTCGCGTCGCTTCAGGAATTCGTGCCGGAGGCCGGACCCGAGATCTCCTTCGCCGCCGAGAAGCGTGCGACCGCCGTGCGGCTTGCCGCACTGGGGTTCGGCTCGCGCGCGGGGCTGGCCCGCCGCGCCTGGGAGATCGAGGCGATGCTGGACCGGCATGCCGCGAGGCTCGGCGCCATCTACCGCTTCGGAGACCTGGCGCTGCGCCAGGACGGGTTCACGGTGCTGCCGCCGGTCGTGGCCGAGACCCGCCGGGCCTTCCGGCTGGAACGGGCCGGGGTGAAAGCGGCGAGCGCCGAGAGGATGCTCAGGATCGTCGAGCCGGCCCGGCTGGTGAGTGCGGCGCCCGACTGGCGCGACTGGCTGCGGCGTGCGTGGCAGCCGGCCGAGCCGCCGGCTTCAGTCCTGTTCCCGCGCGATCGCGGCGAGGACGCCCGCTGGCGCCGCCTGCTGGCCGATGGCTGGGCGCAAGGGCGCGCGCTTGCCGACGACATCTTCGCCGCCGATCTCGACCGCCTCAGCCGCACCTTCGAGGGCGTCATTCTCTGGCACCGGCTCCGCCGCGCCGCCAGGGTCACCGCGCCCGGCATCGAGATCGAGCGGTCCGGGGTTTCGGGCCACGAGAGCCTGATGCGGATCGGCACGGCGACCGTGCGCATCGTCGGTCCGGCGCGGTTCGAACTCGATGCCCGGCGCTGGGCGCCGCCGGCGGGAGGCGCCCGATGAGGCCGTGGCCCGACGCGCAGAGCGACCGGACGGCCTGGTGGCCGGAAGCCGCGCACGGCTTCCCGGCCGAGGGGCTGGACAGCTTCCTCTTGTGGGCTTCGGACCGCGGCGCCTCCGACATCGCCTTCCAGACCGGCTCGCCCGCCTTCCTCGAGATCGATGGACGGCTTTCGCGCGTCACCGCCGCGCCGCTGGACGGCGTGGTCATGGGGGCGCTCTGCAACCGCCTCTACGACGCCACCGGCGAGGGCATCCTGCGCTCGGGCCGCGCCATCGACTGCTCCCACTCGATCCGGCTGGCGCGTGGCCTCTCGCAGCGCTTCCGCTGCAACCTCGCGCCCGTCCAGGGCGCGGCCGGGTTCGCGGTCAACATCACGCTTCGCGTGCTGCCCGGCAGGCCGCCCAGTTTCGGCGATCTCGGCATCGAGGACGAGATCGTGCGCTCGTGGGACCTCTGCAGGGGGCTCACCCTGGTCACCGGCGTGCCGGGATCGGGCAAGTCCACCCTGCTCGCCGCCGGCACGCGGCGTCTGCTGGAGCGGGGCGCCGGGCGCATTCAGTCCTACGAGGCGCCGATCGAGTACGTCTTCGACGGAATCGCCACGGACACCGCGCTGATGTCCTCGGCCGAGATCCCCCGCCACTTCCCGAGTTTCGGCGACGGACTCAGGTCGAGCCTGAGGCGCCGCCCCGCGGCCGTGATCGTGGGCGAGGCGCGCGACCGGGAGACGGTCGAGGCCGTGGTGCGGGCGGCCGACTGCGGCATTGCCGTGTTCTCCACCGCCCACACCATCGGGGTGGCGGCGACGGTGCGGCGCATGCTGGCGGAGTTCCCCGCACACGAGCGGGCCGAACGTGGCGCGGCGCTGATCGACGCCATGACTCTCGTGGTGACCCAGGTGCTGCTGCCCAATCCGCAAGGCGGGCGCACGGCCGTTCGCGAGTGGCTCGCCTTCGACGCCCACCTCAAGGCGGCGCTTCTGGAGAGCCCGCAGGCCACATGGCCCGCGACGATCGGCACGGCGTTGGCTGCCACCGGCAACGATCTCGCGGCGGCCGCCAGGAAGGCGCGCGACCGGGGGCTGATCGCGGAGGACGGGCTCAGGCGGATCCTCGCCGGCAACGAGAGGGCCGGGGTGGCAGCAGACAAGGCCGGAGGGAGCAGCAGGGCATGAGAAAGGGAGAGCGGCATGAAGACGAACGAGGTGCCAGGGAGTTCTCCGGCCCGAGGGTCCCCTGTACCAGGGAGTTCTCCGGCCCGAGGGTCCCCTGTACCAGGGAGTTTTCCGGCCCGAGGGTCCCCTGGACCAGGGAGTTCTCCGGCCCGAGGGTCCCCTGTGGCGTGGCGGGATTCGATGCGCCCGGTAAGGGCGTGGGTCTTCGACGCCCGCCTGCTGGTTTTGGCGGTGCCGTGGCTGTTCCTGCCGACCTGGTGGACGACGGCGGCGGTCGTCGCGGCGATGCTGGGCTGCCGGGCGGCGGAAGCGCGGGGCTACCGATTCCGCGCCGCCGTGCGGGCGCTGCGCGGCTTGAGCGCCGGGCGCCGCCGGGCGCTCCACGCCTCGCGCCTGCGCCGCTTCACCGACTTCGGGTGATGGGGGCGGCACTCACGGTTCTGCTTCTCGCGGTGTCGGCGGCGCCGGCCTCGGCCGGGTTCCGCTACGTGCCGCCGGAGACGGACGCCGCGCAGGCGGAGGTGCCAGCGCGCCAGGCGGACGCACGGGACGGGAGCACAGGCGCCGCCGCGGCGGACATCGAGCCCGCCCCCGTTCCCGGCCGGGATGTCTCCGGCACGAGTGTCTCTGGCACGAGTGTCTCCGGCACGAGTGTCTGGCGTGTGCATGCCGGAGAGAGGCTGCGCGAGGTGCTGGCGCGCTGGGGCGTTCGGGCCGACGTGGAGGTGCTGTTCCTGACCGACCGCGGCTGGCGCCTGGACGGAGCGGCCGCCTTCGAGGGCGGGTTCATGGACGCGGTGCAGGCGTTGTTCCGGGGCCTGTCGCATCTGCCGCATGCGCCGGCGGCAGCACGGTCCGAGGGCGGGACGGCGCTGGTCGTGACCCACCGGCTGCCGGCTCCGGCGGAAGGAGGAGGCAAGCCATGAAGGACCGGCTCAGACATATCTTGTTGGCTGGTTTCCTGGCCGCGTCGGTGGCGGCGGGAAAGGCGGTCGCGGCCGGGGGCGAGGCCGAGGGTCTCCGGCCCGAGGGTCTCCGGCCCGAGGGTCTCCGGCCCGAGGGTCTGGTCTCGGCGCTGCGCGCCAACGGCGCGGAGGTTCTCGCGCTCGGTTCGCGCGGCGGGCTCGACGGCTACTTCGTCACGCCGGCGGTGGGCACCGGCTACGGCCTCTACGTCACCGGGGACGGCCACGCGGTCGCGGGCCTGCTCTACGGACCGGACGGGACGGAGATCACCGGCGCTCAGCTCGCGGCGGCCCGCCCCGCTGTCGATGCCGGGCGCAGGGTCGACAGGGGCGCGGCGGAGAGATCCGGTGCGGCGGCGCTTAGCGCGCATGCCGAGATCGAGAGCTCGGGCAGCCTCTCTCCGGCAGTCTCTCTGTCAGGGCTGTTCGAGCGCTCCGCATCGGCCTTCGGATTCACCCTCGGCACACGCGGACCCGTGGTCGTTCTGCTGGGCGATGCGACTTGTTCGTGGTCCCGCTCGGCGGCGGCGAGGCTCGGCCGGGCGGCGCTTGAAGGACGGCTGCAGCTCCGCGTCGTGCCGGTGGCGGTACTCGGCGCGGACGCCGCGCGCCGCGCGGTGGCGATCGCGGCACACCCCGACCCGGCCCGAGCATGGTTCGAGGGCGGCGGCACGGCCGACCGGACACTCGGGCCGGAGACTTTCGTGCCGGAGACCCTCGGGCCGGAGACCGGCGCGGAACGGATCGCCCGCAACAACGCGCTGCTCGACCGATGGGGCGCGAGCGGCGTGCCGCTCATCGCCTGGCGCGGCAGGGACGGCACGGTCGGACGCCGGATCGGCGACATCGACGACGTCGGCGCCTGGCTCAAGGACACCCTCAGGGTGGGAGACACTCGTGCCGGAGAGCCTCGGCCCCGAGACCCTCGGGTGGGAGACGGCCATGAGTAGCCGCCTGCAGGCCGTGCGCGCGGCGGCCAAGAGATTCGCGTTCCACCGCGACCAGCACCACGGCTGGCGCCGGGCGGCCGGCTGGCTGCTCGCCTGCAACGTGCTGACGGCCTGCGCCTTTGCGGGCTACGTCTGGATGCACTCGACGGTCTACATCGCGGTTGCCGCGACCCCGGACGGGCGGCTGGTGCGCCTCACCCCGCTCGACGAGCCGATCATGTCGGACGCGGCGCTCAGGAACTGGACCGTGTCGGCGGTGACCGAGGCCTTCACCCTCGGCCACCACGACTGGCGGCTCAGGCTGTCGGGCATCCGCGAGTACTTTACGGACTCGGGCTACGAGTCGTTCCTCAAGGGCCTCGACGAGAGCCTCTTCCTCGACCGGCTGCGCGGCAACCTGCAGGTGGCCTCGGCGGTGGCCCAGGGCGCGCCTGTGATCGTGGACACGCGCTTCTTCGCGGGCCGCGTCGGCTGGGCCGTCGAGTTCCCCCTGCTGGTCACCTTCTCGGCCGGAACGCGCCGCGTCAGCCAGGAGCTGGTCGCGCAGGTGCTGGTGATGCGGGTGCCGCTCGACGAGCGCCCCGCCGGGATCGCCATCGAGCAGCTCATCGCCGGCAAGGGAGCCTCGGCCCAGAGACCTCTCGGGCCAGAGACCCTCGGGCCGCGGAGCGGGGACATGAGGATGCAAACGCTCTCGTCCCTGCCGCTTGCGGCATTGTTGGCTACGCTCGCCGCGTCTCCCGCTGCGGCGCAGGACAAGGCGCCTGGGGGCCCAGGGGTGCCGCTGGAGCGGACGGTCGACGCCTGGTCCGCCCATGCGCTCACCGACGATGACGCGGCCCGCCAGGGCCGGGCGGCGCTGCCCTTCACGCAGGAGCAGATCGAGATTCTGGGGCGCATCCTGCGCGAGACGCAGGAAGCCACGGCAAGGGGCGCGGGGGAGGCGCCGCAGGGGCGCATCCGCCGTGTGCGGCTGGACGGCGCGCAGGGCGGCGGGATCTCCGGCACGAGTGTCCCGGAGATCGCGCTCAGGCGCGGCTACGTCACCGTCCTCTCGTTCACCGATTCCACCGGCGCGCCATGGCCGATCGAGGAGGCGCTGGTCGACCGCCGGTTCCTGCCGCCGGGCGCAGACAGCGACACCGGCGGGAAGGTGTCGGGTGGCAGCCCTATGGCAAGCCATCTGCTCTATCTCGCGCCGGCCGCCGCCTACCAGCGCGGCAACGCGGTGGTGAAGCTCGTGAGCCTCGCGGAGCCGGTGGTCGCCAGCCTGCGCGGCACCGGCGCCGACGCGGACTTCCGTGTGGAGATCCGCCTCGGCGTTCCCGGGCCCAACGCCGATCCGGGCGTTCTCGCCGCCCCGCGCGGCTTCCATGCGGGCGATCCGGTTCTGCTCGCACTTCTCGGCGGCGCCGTGCCTGCGGATGCCGAGCGTCTGGCGATCGAGGGCGGCACGGCCGGGGACCGCGCCTGGCGCCGGGGCGGCGACCTGCTGCTGCTGACCCGCGCCCACCTGCTCTCGCCGGGACCCTTGGCGGCGGAGCGCGGACCCGGCGGCCGCTGGGCCTACCGCCTCGCCGACACGCCTCTCGTCCTGGTGAGCGACGGGGGCCGCGAGAAACGGCTGGCGCTCTCGGACTCGGGAACGGATGCCGACTGGCAGGACACCCTCAGGGTGGGAGACCGGCAATGAGGACTGAAGGCAAGGACGCGGCGCGGGGGGCGCGGCGTGTCGGGCGTTATACATATGAGTGTCCTGCTGGCCGTATGGCTGGTGGCGGGCCTCGCCGGTCCCGGCCTGGCGCAGGTCCCCGACAACCGCGATCTCAGGCTCGACCCCGAGGACGCCGTGCCGCCGGCCTACCGCGACACGCTCGACGAGCGCGACCGGCAGCGCCTCGATGCGGCCCGCGAGGCCGGCGAGACCTTCCTGCCGGTCTTCCAGGGGCCGTCGACGGCGCGCGGTGCCGATGCGCCCTCCGGGTCCGCAGGAGAGCCGGCCCGCGCGCCGACTCCGCCGCAGCCGGCCTACGAGGCCTGGCGCCGGCCCGAAAGTGCTCCCGCTTCCGGCCGGGAGGACCGGGGCCACGGCGACCCGCGGCCCGAGGGTCTCGTCGGCGTGCTGATCGAGGCCTGGACGCGGCCGCCCGAGATCGTGCGTGTGCGCTATCCGGCGGCCGCCCGCGATCCCGCTGCCGTCGAGGGCAGGGATCCTCTGCCGGAGGCCGGACGGGAGCCGCCGGCGGCCGCGTCCATTCTCCGGCCCGAGGGTCTGCCGCGGATCGCGGCCGGGACCGGGCTCTACGCCCGCACCATGTATGCCGTCGACTCCGACTACCCCGGCCCGGTGCTGCTGGAGCTACTGGAGCCGCCGCTTGCGGGAGCCGTCGCCTCCGGCGCGTTCACGCTGGTGGGCGAACGTCTGGTGCTGCGGCTCGGCCGCGTCGAATACAGGGGGCGGAGCTTTGCGATCGATGCCTGGGCCGCCGGGCTGGACTGCGCCTGCTACGGGGTGGACGGGGAGGTCGACAGCCACTGGTTCGAGCGCGTGCTGCTGCCGTCGGCCGTGCGCTTCGCCGAGGGCTTCCTGACCGCCCTCTCCCGGCCGTCGCAGACCGTGGTGATCGGGGACGACGTCCGATACGAGCGTCTGGAGTCGTCGACCCGCGAGGCGGTCCATGCCGGGCTTGCCACGGCGGCCCGCACCGCCGGCGACGTGCTGCTCGAGAACGCGCCGGACCGGCCCACCGTGCGTATCGCGCGCGACACCGAGCTGGTGGTGGTGTTCGCCGCGCCGCCGGGTACGAAGGACTCCCCCGATGGCTGAGTCGAACGACCTTGGCCGGGCCATGATCTCGCTGGTCCGCGACCTCGAGCCAGGCCTGCTGATCCTGGTCGCGGTCGTCTGCTACCTGCTCGCGTTGATGGCGCTCGCCCAGGGGCTGCTGCGGCTGCTCAAGACCTCGGAGGACAAGTTCCATGCGCCGTCGGCCGGCGGCACGGCGCTCAGCTTCGTCATCTGCATCGTGCTCGCGGCGCTCCCCTCCTGGCTCGGGGCGGCGAGCGAGAGCCTGTTCGGCACGGCGAACCCGCCCGGCACCGCGAGCCTGGGCTACAGGGGGCGCGGCGCCGACTACGACGCGCTGCTGGCGGCCGTGTTCGCCCTGGTCGCCCTGGTCGGGCTCTTCGCCTTCGTCCGGGGCGCCTTCGTGCTCCGCGCAGCTGCCGACGGCAGGCCCGGCGCCGGCGGCGCCCGGGCCTTCGCCCACATGGCCGGCGGCATCGCCGCCTGGCACCTCGGCGCCGTGATCGACGCCGTCCAGACCAGCCTCGGCATCGAAGTGCTGAGCATCGACTGATGCGGAGCACCGAACGATGCGAAGCATCGAAGGATGCCGGGCATCCGCTGAAAGGACATCCGATGAGCCTCGCAGCCCTCCCGCGAAACGTCCGGCGCATCCTGCTGGAGTTGAAGAGTCCCCGTTCACCGAGTGTGGGGGCGGTTCCGTCCCCCGGCCCCGTCGCGGCCGCCCTGATGGGCGCGGCGTGGCTCTCCGGCACCAGTGTCTGGAGCACGGGCCCGGCGCTGGCGGTCTCCCTCGGGGACATGGCCCAGGAGGCGGCGGGCGACCTGGAGACCGTGCCGGGGCTGATCGCCATCGCCTTCTACATCATCGGCGCCGCCATCGTCGGCTTCGGACTGCTGAAGCTGAAGCGCCACGTCGACCACCCCCAGCAGACCACCATCGGTTCGGGCCTGATCGCCATCCTGATCGGCGTCGCGCTGATCGCGGCACCCGCCGTCATCAATGCGCTGGGCGACACCTTCGGCATCGACGGCGGCAGCCACACCGTCCTCAAGCCGAGGCTGTAGGAGGAGCCATGCCGCTCTCCCTGGCTGCCGCCGCCGACGACCTGCAGCGCCTGAGCTGGACGCTGCGCCGCAAGCCGCTGGAGAGTTTCCTGGCGCCGCAGGCGGCCGTTCCCCTCGAAGGCGGCGGCGGCGTGCTGGTGTGCCACGACGGCTCGCTGGTCTCGCTGATCGGTCTCGACGGCACCCGCTCGATGATGGGCGCGGAAGAGCTCGACCGCTTCGTGGAGGTCGCCGCGCTCAGGCTCAACACCGCCTTCGCCCATCCCGGCCATGCGCTCCACATGGTGTTCGAGCGCGCGCCCGACGAAGCCGGGGGTCTCGCCGAGGCGCATGCCGAGGCCGCGCGGCGACAGGCCCGCCGGCTCGGGCTGGACCTCGACGACCTGCTGGTCGAGCGGGCGCGTCGTTTGGCCCCGCTGATCGCGGCCGAGACCCTGGTGCTGGCCTGCTGGACCCGGCCCTCCGTGCTGCCGCGCGACCGCCTGGAGCGGGACCGCAAGGGGCTCCGCAGGAAGCTCAGGGACTGGCTGCCCGAGGCCGGTGAGGCGCAGTGCCCTCATCTCGCGCTCGAAGGACTGTGGGCGCGTCACGAGGCGCTGCTCGACGCGGTCGTGGCTGTGCTCGCGGAGACCGGGATCGAAGGCCGGAGGCTGCCGGAGGAGGACGCGCTTCGCCTCATGCGGCGCATGGTGAACGGCGCGGCCTCGACTGCATCCGACTGGCGCCCGGTGACCGGCGCCAACGATGCGCCGGCGCGGTTCACCGAGCCGCCCGACACAGGCGCCTTCCCGCCGCCGCTCGCCCCGCAGCTGCTGGTGCGCGAGCCCGAGCGGACCGGCGGCGGCATCCGCATCGGCGGGCGCCTCTACGGCGCGCTCGACATGTCGCTGGGGCCGCGCAGGGCCCGGCCGTTCTCCGAGCTGATGGCGGGGCTCGCGGGCGCGGGCCTCCCCTGCCGCCTCTCGCTGCTGATCGAGGGCGGCGGCATGCACCGCCTGGATACGACCGTTTCCCGCGTCGCCTCTTCCTTCCTCGCGTTCTCGTCGTCGGACAGCCTGCTCGCCCGCAACGCGCTTCGGGACCTCGCGGCGCTCGGCGAAGACGCGCATGCCATCGTCCGGCTGCGCTTAGGCACCCTCACCTGGGTCGGCGCGGAAGACGGAGAGACGGCGCTCGCCGTCCGCCTCGGCCGCCTGCAGCAGGTGGCCGAGGGCTGGGGCGAGGCGGTGTTCACGCCGCTCACGGGCGATCCGCTGGAGAGTTATTGCGCTTCGGTCCCGGGCTTCTGCTGCGGCGCCACCGCGGAACCCGCCCTGGCCCCCCTGTCCGAGGCCCTGCACCTCTTCCCGGTCAGCCGGCCCGCGCCGCTCTCGCGGCTCTCCTCCGGGGCGGAGGCCGCGCACCTGTTCCGCTCGCCCGACGGCAAGCCTCTGCCGCTGGCCCCGGCAGAGGGCGGCGACTATGGCTTCGAGCTGATCTACGGCCTGCCCGGCCAGGGCAAGTCGGTGTTGATGAACGCCCTGGGCCTGGCGTTCTCGCTGCAGGGCGGCCAGGCGAGCCTTCCGCTGGCCGCGGTGATCGACATCGGCCCGTCGTCCTCCGGGCTGATCTCGCTGGTCCGCGAGGCCCTGCCGCCCGGCCGCCGCCACGAGGCGGGCTGGTTCCCGCTCCGCATGACGCCCGAGCATGCGATCAACCCCTGCGACACGCAGCTCGGCTGCCGCGCGCCGCTGCCTGCCGAGCGCGCCTTCCTGATGAACCTGCTCGGCCTGATGGTGACGCCGGCGGGTCTGCGGCACGAGTGTCCGGCCCGAGGCTCCGCCGCCGGCGTGCCGGACGGCATGCGGGAGCTGCTGGGGCCGGCGCTGACGGGCGCCTACGAGATGCGCTCGGACAAGGTGGCCGGAGCCGAGCCCCACGCTTACACGGAAGGCCGCGACGCAGACGTGGACGCCGCGATCGCGGCGTCAGGCCTCCGCCTCCCCGAGAGCCCGCTCTGGTGGGAGGTGGTGGACTTGCTGTTCGAGGCGGGCGCCATCGATGCGGCCGCGCGGGCGCAGCGCTACGCGGTGCCGGTCCTCGCCGACCTGCTGGCGAGCGCGCGCGAGCCCGCCGTTCAGGGGCTGGTGGGGGATGCGAGATACGGCAGCGGCGGCGAGAGCGTCACCCAGGCCTTCATCCGCATCCTGACGGCTCTCTCCGGCGACTGGCCGGTGATGTTTTCTCCTACCGCCTTCGACGTCGGCGGCGCGCGGCTCGCGGCGATCGATCTCGCCGAGGTCGCGCCGCAGGGCTCGGCCGAGGCCGACCGGCAGTCCGCCGCCTTCTATCTGCTCGCGCGCCACGCGCTGACCCGCCACTGGTGGATCGGCGAGGACGCGCTCGGCGCGATTCCGGAGCCTTACCGGGATTGGCACGCGGCCAGGCTGCGCGACATCCGCGAATCGCCGAAGCGGCTCTGCTACGACGAGTTCCACCGCACCGCCGGCGCGCCGGCCGCGCGCGCCCAGGTCGAGCGCGACGTGCGCGAGGCCCGGAAGCTCCGGGTGCGCCTCGCACTCGCCTCGCAGCGGCTCGACGACTTCGGCGGCGCGCTCGCCGAGCTCGCCAACCGATACTGGATCCTGGGCTCCGGCGGCAAGGCGAAGGAAGCCGAGGCGCTCGCGGCCGCCTTCGGGCTGAGCGACACGCTCTCGGACGTCATCCGCTACCGGCTCACCGGACCCGGACGGGACGGGGCGCCGGCGCTGCTGATCGCCGCCGGCCAGGGCGGGCGCTTCGAGCAGCTCGTCGTCAACACGCCGGGCCCGGTCGAGCTCTGGGCGCTCACCACCAGCCCGGCGGACGTCGCGCTGCGGAGACGGCTCTACGGCCAGTTGCCGCCAGCCCGCGCCCGGGCGGCGCTGGCACGGGCGTTCCCGGAGGGCACCGCTCGGCCGCGTATCGAGGGCGAGCTCGCGCGTCCGGATTCGCCGGACACCGGACGTGCGGCGTCGGAGGAGGCCGTGCTCGACCGGCTCGCGGAGGAGGTCGCGCGCGCGGCCGCGCACGAGACATCGGATTCACCCCGGCCGGTCCCGAACGGGCCGGCCCGATCTCAACCCTGAGCCGAAAGGAGGCAGGACATGTTGCACATGAACAGGGTCACGCTGCTGGGCCATGCGGGCCGCGATCCCGAGGGGCGCAAGCTGTCGGAGGACGAGAGGACCGCCTGGTTCACGCTTGCCACCACGCGGCGCTGGAAGGGCGAGGGCGGGGCTGCGGTCGAGAAGACGGACTGGCACCGCATCGTCGTCTACGGCGGCGCGGTCAAGCCGGTCGAGGACATGGTGCGCAAGGGCTCCCCGGTGCTGGTCGAGGGCCGGCTCGCCACCCGCGAGTACGACGACGGCAAGGGCATCAGGCGGAAGGTGACGGAGGTCATCGTCGCCGGCCCGCAGGGCGTGGTGAACGTGCTCAGGCCGAAGGCCGGCGCGGGCCATGCGGACGGCGCCGGGGAGCCTGCCGGAGAACCCGAGGCGGGAGACCCTCGGGCCGAGGACCCTCGGGCCGAGGACCCGGGGGCCGATGACGGGGCGGGCGATGAGTAAGTTCAGGCGCGCGCCTGTGGCGGCGCTCGTTCTGCTTCTGTGGGCGGCGCCGGCGGAGGCGCAGTCTTCCGCGCAGGCGCCGCCAGGCGGCGGGGCGGCGGCAAGCAGCGATCCAGGCGGGCAGGCTTCCGTCGGCCACGCTGACGCGCAGGCTGACGCGTGCGATCCGGCGGTGGCCGAGGCGCTGGCGAAAAGCGCCGAGGCCGGTGTCGAGGCCGATCTCGCCATTATCCGCCATCCCGACCAGGGCATCCGCAACCCCGATTCCATCTTCGACTTCTCCTGCATCCGGGACCTGTTCGACTACCGCGCCTTCGACGTGCTGTTCGATCCGGCGGGCGCGCTCGACGACATCCTCGATCTGGCGCGGCGGCGCCTCTGCGCGGTGGCGCGCGATGCCTACCGCCGCTACCTGGGCAGGGGGCTCGACGCATCGGTCTACACCGTGCCGGCCCGCCGACTTCCCGGCCTCGACCTCGACTGGGAGAGGCGCAATGTCCTCGACGACATTCGGGCGAACGACGCGGATGCCGAGCTGTTCCGGGGCGTGGTGGAGGGCGGCCGATGAGCGCGAGACGTTACACACCCTCGGGCCTCGGCACCAGCGGGTCGGCCGGGGCCGCCCTGGCCGCGACCGTGCTCCTGGGGGCTGCGCTCCTGGCGCCGGCACAGGCATTGGCTCACGCCTGCGACCGTACCGACGACGACCGCCGCGAGGCGAGCCGCGTCATCCGGGATCTCACGCAAGAGATCGACGAGATGGAGCGCGCCATCGTCGAGGCGCTCCGCCTCCAGACCGGACAGCTCTCGGGCTACACCGCCCAGAGCGCCAGGGCGATCACCGGCGCGCTCGATTCGCAGACCAGGCTGCAGGCGCAGATCGCGCGCGAGGCGGCCGAGACCGAGGCCATGCGGGCGCGCCGCCCCGCCCGGGGCGCCTGCGAGGGGATCACCGGACTCGCGGGACTCGCCGCGACGGGCGCGGCAAGCGCCCGCGCCAGGGCGAGCGCCGCCATTACCGAGACCGGGCGGATCACGGGCGACCGGGCCGTAGTCGACCGTCCCGGCGCAGCGGCCGGCGACGCCGCTCGCTTCGAGACCCTCACGCAGACCTATTGCAACGCGGCACGCGCCGGCGAGGACCCCGCGCTCTTCGGCACGAGTGTCTGCCGGGGCGTGCACGCCATGCACGGCGCGGATCTCAGGGCCGGCACGCTGTTCGACCGCCGCACCTTCGCGAGCGGGGAAGAGCTGCGCTCGGCGATCGAGCTCTCGCGCAATCTCGCCGCGCCCGTGGTGCACGACCCGCCGCCGCTCGCCTCCGCCGATACCGAGCGCGAGCGCCGCCGCGTGCTGCTCGCGCGCGCGGCGGACGCAAGGACGGCGCTGGCCGCCGACTACTTCGCCGGCGCCCGCTCGCTCAGGGCGCCCGGCGCCGCGCTCGGCGCATGGGCTGCGGCCGTTGCCGGGATATCACGGCGCGATGCCGGGAACCCGGTGAGCCGCTACGAGCTCCTCGAGCTGCTCGCGAGCCGCCGCTTCGAGGACCCCGACTGGTTCGTGCGCCTCCAGGGGATGTCGGCCGAGAACCTGCTGCGCGAGCTGGTCACGCTCCAGGCGGTTTCGCTCATGCTCGACTGGCAGCGCTACCGCACCGACGAGCGGCGGGGCGCCATCGACGCTGCCGCGCTCGCGCTGGGTGTGGAAGAGATGCGGCGCCTGCCCGGCCTCGCCAACCCGGCGGCGGGCGCCAACTGAACGCCATGCGCCCGCTCCGCTTCCTGTTCGCCCTCGAGCTCGGCCGGCCGCTCGCGGCCGTGCTGCGGTCGGCGGCCGTGCTGCGCGCGCTGATCGAATTGGCGTGCCGGCCGGGGCCGTCGCCTGCCGGGACGGACGCCGGAGACGAAGGAGAGGCCGTTAGCGGCGGCCCGGCGGCGGGCGTCAGTGACGGAGCGGAAGATCCGCGCGTCGTGGCCGGTCCACGGACCGGGCGGTTCCGTCCCGGCCTCCTCTGGCTCGTCCTGCTGCTCGCTGCCGCGGGTCTCGCCGTGGCTGCGATCCCGCCGCCCGATCCTGCGTCGGCACAGACCATCGATCGCGGCCTCTTTGCCGACACCGACAGCCTGACGCGCGAGGTGCTGGCCTTCCTGGGCGGTCTCGGCGCGGACACTCGTGCCGGAGACCGGTCGTCCGCCGTGGGCGACATGCTGTTCGCCTTCAACGCCGGCGTGCTGGTGCTCGCCGGCTTCCTGCTGGTCTGGCACGCCGCCGCGGGCACCGTCGACACCGCCCGCGAGGGCCGCTTCGGCTTCGGCGCCTGGGCGATCGTGCGCATCGTCGCGGCCGTCGCCCTGATGGCGCCGCTGCCGGGCGGGCTCAACGGGGCGCAGCACGCGGTGGTGGGCCTCGCCCATCTCGGCGGCGACTTCGCCAACGCCGTCTGGAAGCCGTTCTCGGAAGAGGCGCTGGCCGAGAGCCGGCCGATCGTGCCGCGCCCCCGCGAGGCGCTCTGGCGCGCCGCGATCTCCCGCACCCTGATTGCCGAGACCTGCGCCCGGGCCGCCAACGAGAGCGCGGCCCAAGCCGGCGACGACCCTTACGTCGAGATCGACGAAGATGAGGACGACGGCGGGGTGACGCTTGGCTACGACGGGGACGGCCGCGGCATGCCGGACGGCATGTGCGGTTCGATCCGCTTCACAGGGCTCGAGGCGGACGGCGCGCCGGGCCTCGCGGCCGAGGGTCATCGCCGCGCGCTCACCGGCCTGCTGCCGGCCATCCGCTCGATCGCCGCCGGCCTCGCCGCCCACTACGTGCCCGGGACCCCGCTCTACGGCCGCCCGCTGCCCGACATCGACGCTCTGCTGGCAGGTGAGGACCTGGCCGACGCCTATTCGAGGGTGCTCGACGACGCGCTGACGCAAGCCGCCTCGGAGGAGCGCGAGACCCTCGCGCGGGTGGTGGCGGAGGACGCGCGCGAGGCGTCCTGGATGGCCGCCGCGTCCTTCTTCAACACCATCGCGCATCGCGTCGGCCTCTTCCAGGCCGCCGCCCACAACGTGCCCTCGGTGGCGCTTCCGGTGCCGAGCCTCGACGAGTGGGTCCCTTCGGCAGACGCTGCCGTCAAAGGTGTGGCGGCGCAGCTCGCCCGCTCCAGCCGCTACCACCCGATGCTGCTGTCGGCCGCCAACGCCGGCGCCGGCGCGCTCCCTTCGTCGGACGGCGACAGCCGCGGCATGATGTCGGGGCTGCTCGAGTTCATCGACTTGGACTCCGTCATCCTCGCCGACAGCGGCAACCCCATCGCCGACCTGGCCGCGCTGGGCCACGGCCTCCTGAACGCCGCGCTCGCCGCCGTCGTGGCGCTCATGGGCGCCGCGACCGGCTCGGGGCTGCTCGAATCCATCCCCTTCATCGGCAAGGGGCTCGACGTCTTCGAATCGGCCTGGCAGGTCTCGGACGCCCTGGTCTCGACCCTGCTCGGACTCCTCATCGTCGCGGGCGCCGTCCTGGCCTACGTGCTGCCTGCGCTCCCCTTCATCCGCTTCCTGTTCGGCATTCTCGGCTGGATCCTCAACGTGGCCGTCGCGGTTCTGGCCGTCACCGTGTTCGCAGCCGCCCACGTCACCCGCGAGGACGGGAACCGGCTCACCGTACAGGCCACGCGGCAAGGCTGGCTGTTCCTCCCGGCGCTGGTGCTGCGGCCCGCGCTGATGCTCTTGGGCCTCATCCTCGGCTACTTCGTGTTCCTGGCCGCGATCGGGCTGTTCAACCAGGTCTGGCTGCCGCAGATGCGGGACGCCGGCGCGAGCGCCGGGCTCGGCCCCGTCGGGTTCCTCGCCATGCTCGCGCTCTACGTGATCGTGGCCTACGGGCTGATGAACGCGTCCTTCAAGCTGATCGACCTGCTGCCGGGCGCCGTCCTCGACTGGATCGGCGGACGCGCCGGCGCCGGGGAGGACGGCGGCGAGCGGACCGGCGGGACCGCGGTCGCAGGCATGACCCGGCTGGGCGCGGTCCGAGTGGGTGCGCGCGCCGGGCGCAGCGGAACCGGAGGCTGACGATGCCACGGATCGATCCCCTCGGCGCCACAGGAGCTTCGCAATGAGATACGTCCAGCCGGGCCTCTGCGCCCTCCTGCTTGCCGCCGGATCGGCCTGGGCGGCGTGGCTGGTCAACGGATACCGGCCGGAAGACGCCGCCGCTGCCGGCCTCGGCCTCGCCGTGGGGGCGTCGTTGCTCGCCTACTTCGCCAGCGACCGCAAGGACGCATTTCGCGGGGTCCGCTTCGGGCTCTACGGCGGAGGCCTCGCTGTGGGCGCCGCTTCGTTCTGGACCGGCATCGTGCGGCCGCTCCGGCACGCGCCCTCGTTCGGGGCCGTGATGGCGTGGCTGGACCGGCTCGACGGGGTGAGCCTGGTGCTGCTCGTGGTGCCCGGCCCGGCCGTCGTGCTGCTGACCGTGCTCTGGTTCGAGGTTGCCTTCGCGAGCCTGCGCCGTCTCGGCGGGGGAGAGCGCCGGCGGCGCGCGGAGTCGGACCTGCACGGACATGCGAGCCTGCTGGGCCGCCGCTTCCTGCGCAGGCTGGCGAAGCGCCGGGGCATCCTGCTCGGGCAGTGGGGCGCGGGCCGGAACGCGCCGCTCATCGGCTGGTCGCTCGAAGGCTCCGCCATCACCGTGGCCCCGCCCCGCACCGGCAAGGGGGCGCTGATCGCGCTCAACCTGCTCACGCCGGACGAGCGGGGCTTCGACGGATCGACCGTTACCATCGATCCGCGCGGCGAGCTCTGGTGCATCGCGTCGCGGCGGCGGCGGGAACTGGGGCGCCGCGCGGTGCTTCTCGACCCCTTCGGGGTAGTGAAGGCGCACGGCAGAGAGTTCGAGGACTGCCATCTGCCCGATGTCCGCAGCGCGACCTACAACCCGCTGGAGTTCATTCGGGACGACGACAGCCTCGCCGTGCGCGACATCAACGTGCTGCTCGACGCGTTGCTCACACCGCCCCGTCCCGGGGCCCACGACAACACCCGGCACTTCTACGAGTCCGCGCGCGCCATCGTCGCCGGCTACACGGCGTGGGTGCGGTTCAAGGAGCCGCCATACAAACGCACTCTCAAGACGGTTCACGAGATGCTGTCGGCCTCGCCCGAGGCGCGCGAGGGCTTCGCCGAGGCCTTCAGGAAGGAGGAGCCCTTCGCGGGCGGCCTCGCGCGTATCGCGGTCGAACGCCAGGCCCAGGTCGGCAGGGAGGAAGGCGGCTCCAACTTCACCACGGTCGCCAACCAATTGGCGTTCCTCAACTACCCGGAGCTGCTCGCCAACACCGCGCGGTCGAGCTTCGACCCGCTGAGCCTGGCGGACGGACACACCGACCTCTTCGTGGTCGCCCCCGAGGAGACCGTCGAGCACGTCAAGGGCTGGCTCCGGCTCTGGGTCGCCATCCCCAACGCGATCGCCGGCATCGAGCCGCTGCAGCGCGACATGCTGATCGTCATCGACGAGATGCCGCGCATCGGCTTCCTCAAGCCGGTGATGGACGGCTACACCATGGCGGCCGGCAAGGGCGTCCACTTCTGGTGCTTTGCCCAGTCGATCTCGGCGCTGGATTCGAGCTGGGGAAAGGAGCACCGCAAGACGCTGCTTCACCTGGCGGAGGTGGTCCAGGTGCTGGGCTTCCCGCGCACCGACGCCGAGGGCGCGGAGGAGCTCTCGAAGGCGATCGGCACCGCGACTTTCGAGGGAAGGACCGAGAGCCGGTCGGGGACTGTCGCCGAGAGCCGCATCGTTACCGCCAACACCCAGTGGCAGGCGGGCGAGTCGACGTCCCTGGTGCGTGAGCGCGTGGTGACGCCCGACGCGCTGATGACGCTGGGACCGGACCGGCAATACGTGATCGCGGCGGCGAAGGACCTGCCGCGCGATGCGCTGCACCTGCACCACGCGTGCTACTGGCGGCGTCCCGATTCGGACCGTCTGGCCGATCCCAACCCCTTCGTGCTGCGCAAGCAGAAGGCGGATCGGCGAGGCAACAGGGAGGCCCGGAAGGCGCGGCCGCTGAAGCTCCTGGGAGGAGAGAGGACATGAGTGCGGACAACCCGGGCATGAACAAGCGAAGCGGGCCTGGCGGGGACGCCGGGAACGGCGGACCGGAAGATGGGGCGGAGCAGGCCCGTCCATCGGTGATGGGCGAGATCCTGGCCCGGCTGGAAGTCATCGACAGGCGGCTGGAAGAGAAGAAGTGTCCGGCGCCGGGACCGACGAAAGGGGCGTTCGACAAGCTCGCCAAGGCAACAGGCGCCATCGGCGAGACCGTGGGCGACACGAAGAAGCTGGTGGGCCGGCTGCTCGAAACGGACCCGGACTACAAGGCGGCGGTGGACGCGGCGGTGGGGCTCTCCGGCGAATTGGGAAGCTGCAGGGCCGACCTGGGGCGGTGGGTGGAGGAGGACCGGCGCTGGCAACGACGCTGGAAGACGGCGGCGATGGCCGCCGCCGTCCCGGCCGCCCTGCTGCTCGGCGTGCTCGTGCAGAAGGAGTTCCAGCCGATCCCCTTGCACGATCCGAGCGGTGGCTGGAGCGGATGGATATGGGAGACCCACGGCCGGACCATCGTCGACTGCGCGGTCGAGGCGAGGCGGATGGAGGCCGAGGTGGATTGCGCGCTGGTCGTGCGCAGGCCGTAGCGCTGACGGGATGCAAGAACGCGGAGAATCAACGAAACGGAAGGAATTGGAATGGCCAAATCGGAGCCGAAGATCCTGCGACTGCCGGAGGTCGCGCGGCTGACGGGAATGAGCAAGGGCACGATCCATCGCCGGTATCGCGAGGGCACGTTCCCGCGGCCGCTCAAGCTGGGCGTGCAATCGATCGGTTGGCGGCGCAAGGATATCGATGATTGGCTCGAGTCGCTGCCGCGTGCCGGTGGGGCGCCCAACGATGCCGGACAGGCGGATCGGAATAGTCCATGAGGCCTGGCGGCACCGGGACGGATTCCGCCCGGACGTATTGCGACCGCGCGATCGGACATGGAGGGGCCGGTAACGTCGGGTCGCGCCATGAGGGTCGAACCGGCATTGCGGCTCGCCCGGCAAGGGGTTGCCGGAGGTCGGCGGACCGTCGATCGGGCGGCGCGGTTGCGGTGGGAGGAGAACGGCGAGCGGGACGGCGGGCTGGCGCTATGTCGAGCGCAGTGAGGGTATGAGTGAGGGACTCATCATTTCATTGTTTCAGAAAATAGTTATATATCAATATGTTAGTTAGAATAAGTGGCGGAGGGGGTGGGATTCGAACCCACGGTACGCTCGCGCGTACAACGGTTTTCGAGACCGCCCCGTTCGACCACTCCGGCACCCCTCCGCGGTCCGCCGCCCGATGGGCAGCGCGGGCCTTATCTACGCCTGCCGGGCGCCCTCGGCAACCGCCGCGGCAGCGACGCTCCGCTCGAAGCCCGCGAAATCCTCGGTGCCGAGCACGTGGCGCTCCATCCAGGCGGTGAACGCTTCGCGCGACCGCGCGATCCCGTCCCAGGCCTCGTAGAACGTATTGTCCCGCTTGTAGTAGCCGAGCGCGTAGGAGGGCCTGGCGCCGCCGGGCGCGGGCGAGACGGCGGTCACCACCCAGTGCGGCAGGTGCACCGAGCACGGCCGGGGCTCCAGCTCGTCCACGACCTCCTCCACCGTGACGAGCACCGTCTTGCTCGCAAGCGCCACCTCCTTCTGCACGCCGGAGATGCCCCAGAGCATGACGTTGCCCTTGCGGTCGGCCTGCTGGGCGTGGATCACCGCGATGTCGGGGCAGATGGCAGGGCTCGCCGCGAGCTTCTCCCCGGTGAAGGGACAGGTGATGAACTTGATGATCGGGTTGTGCGCCGGCAGGTCCGAGCCGACGTAGCCCCGGATCACCGAGAAGGGCAGCCCGCTCGCACCCGCGACGTAGGCGTTGGCGAGGTCGGCGTGGCTCCGCTCCTCGATCTCGAGCGGCCGGGGCCAGCCCTTCTCCACCGCGTCGCGGAAGCGGTGCAGCGAGCCCACCCCCGGATTGCCGCCCCAGGAGAACACCAGCTTCTTGACGCAGCCCATGCCGATGAGCTGGTCGTAGATCAGGTCCGGCGTCATCCGCACCGCCGTGAGGTCCTTCAGCCCTGCGCGGACCACCGCGTGGCCGGCGGCATGGGGAATCAAGTGGGTGAAGCCCTCCATAGCGACGGTATCGCCGTCATGGATGAGCGACGACACCGCGTCGGCGAGCGGGACGATCTCGGTCATGCGCCGGACGTGCCGGGACGCGAACGCGGTGGTACGGGTGGGGAGCGGGCGCCGGGCGGCTAGAAGCGCACGGGCACGATCGGCGCCTCGCCCTTGGCGATCATCTCGGGGATCGCCGGCGAGGCGTTCTCCCACACCAGCAGCATCGAGCGCTTGGGCGAGAAGCCCTGGTGGCGAATATCCGCCGGCATGCAGGCGACGTCTCCCGCCCGCATGGTCACCACCGCGCGGGGGTCGCCCGAATGCTTGTCCTTCACCTCCCAGACGATCTCGTCCGAGAGCTGGATGAACCACTCCACCCGGTCGTTGCCGTGCTCCACCGGCAGGATGAACTCCTCGGACGTGGGGCAGAACAGGCTGTCCTTCACCACGGAGCAGACGGACGGGTTCCAGGTCACGTCCGAGCGCGAGAGGTAGGCGAAGAGGTTGAAGGACTGCACCTCGTTCTCGAAGCCGGGCTCGATCTCGACCTCCGGCTCGTCCTGCGCCACGTCGGCGAACATGCGGTTGACCGGGTAGCCGCTCTCGTCGGTCCGCAGCGGCGCATCGTCGGGCAGGCCGACCATGCGCTTCGCCGTCACCCGCACGCGGCCGAGGGCCTCGGGGTTGCGCCCACTCTTGCGGCCGAAGGGCTGCGCCGTCTCCTGCGGGGCCGTGAAGGGGTCGTAACCGGCGTTGGTCCAGTCGTCGAGCATGGCCTGGAAGGTCGCCCTCAGGTCGTCGGAATCGATGGTCTCCGAATAGTCGCGGCCGTTGTCACGGTAGGCGTCGTTGAAGCGCCCGATGTAGAGCTCGACCTGGCCGTAGAGGTTGGTGGTGCCGAACACGTCGTCGAAGTTGAGGGTGCCGTAGAAGAAGTTCCACGCCACCTCGCGCACCAGCGCGCGCAGGAAGGCGTCCACCGGCATGAGATGCGAGCCGTCCGGCCAGGAGACGTAGGCGAAATACTCGTCGCGGCGGAAGCCGAAGCCGCCGATCTGGAAGGTGCGATAGCCGGTGTAGTTGTCGGGATCGGAGGCCGAGTAGGCGGCCTGTGCGGTCTGTGCGGACATCGCTCTCACTCCTCGCCGGTCTGGCAGATCTCGGCCCAGCGCTCGATGGTAAGCGGGCCGTCGATCGTCTGGAACAGGACCACGCTCGGCGCCTCGGCCGAGAAGCGGTAGGCGGCTTGTGCCGGCAGCAGGGTCAGGTGGCCGCGTCCGGCGCGGATGCGCCCCATGCGGGGGCCGTCGGGCTCGCCATCGAGCGCGTGTGCGCCGTCGCCCTCCGGCGCGTCGCCGCCATGCTTCATCAGCTCGACCTCGATCCGGCCGTCGAGGCAGAGCGCGAACTCGTCGTGGCCCGCCGTGAACCAGGGCGAGGCGCCTTCGACGCGCATGATCTCGATCGCGTACTCCAGGTTCTTGGCGACGCACACGCGCTCGAACGGCGCCGACTTGCCGGCCACCTCGAACACGTTGGAGAAGACGTAGTTGCGCGGATCGTCGTTGATGATGTGGACCCCGCCCTTGCGGTAGTCGTCGAGCGATCCGAGCTCGGTCGTGTAGTCGGACATGGGCCCCGTCCTCTGCCCTCCGTTCAGCTTGCGGCGGCTACTCTATCCCATACCGCCGCGACTGCGGAACCTGAACAAGTTCCGGTGTCACCCGTACCGCGGGGTCCAGGCGCGGCAAGAGTTATGCGACTACACGCGCAGCCCCGCCTGTCGCATCAGCGGCATCACCTTCTCGCCGAAATACTTCAGCTCCTCGTGGTAGTCGAGCCACGAGAGGATGAATCCTTCGACGCCGATGTCGGCGATGGCGAGCATCTTTTCGACCACCTGCTCCGGCGTGCCGACCAGCGGGTAGCCGCCCCAGCCGGCGATGAAGCGCTCGCCCATGGCGCGAAGCTGCTCCTTGTTCGAACCGTAGGAGTAGTTCTCGCCGAGCATCAGCTCGATGATCGTGTTGGTCGCGCCCCAGTCGCCCTCGTCGACGATGCGCCGGTAGAGCGCCTGGGCCTCGGCTTCGGTATCGCGGCAGCACACCAGGCCGTAGCTCATCACGCCGCAGCGGCGCCCGTGCTTCGCGGCGCGGGCGTGGATGTCCTTCACGATCTCCGCGGCCTTCTCCATCGTCGTGATCGAGAGGAAGTTGAAATCGGCGAGCTTGGCGGAGAACTCGCGGCCCGCCGGCGAGGAGCCCGCGTTGATCACCACCGGGTGGGGCCGCTGGATCGGCTTCGGCGCCAGGAATCCCTGGTTGACCCTGTAGTACGTGCCCTCGTGGTCGAAGTCGTCCTCGGCCCAGAGCTGCTTCACGATGGAGAGCCATTCGTCCGCCATGACGTAGCGCTCGTCGTGGTCGAGCTGGTCCATGCCGAACATCTCGATCTCCGGCTTGAACCAGCCGCAGACGACGTTCAGGCCGAAGCGCCCGCTGGAAATGTTGTCGATGGTGGCGGCCTGTTTGGCGGCGAAGATGGGATGCACCGTCGGCACGTGCGAGGTGGCGAAGACCATGATGTCCGTCGTGTGGCAGGCCATCGCGGCGGCCCAGGTGTAGACCTCCAGATTGTTGCCGTTGAACTGCATGGTTCCGCCGAAGTGCCGCCAGCGCCCCACCGGCACCAGCAACTCGAAGCCGAGCCGGTCCGCAAGCTGGCTGATCTTCACGCTGTGCTCGTAGGTCGGCTCGAAGGTCGTCTCAGCGTGCGTGATGGTGCAGCCGTTGGAGCAGTTCTGCCCGAAGACGCCGAGCTTGAAGCGGTTCTCGTTGAAGACCGGCACGTTGCGTGCGCGCCATTCGGCTGCGTCGTCGGGGTGCATCGTCGATACGTCGCTGGCCATTGTTTCGTGCGTCCTACCTTGCGGAATGGAGATCTCGTCGGGGCGCAAAGGGAATACGTTCGGGCGGGCTGCGAGCGTCGCTCAGGCTGGAAGGGCCGGAAGACGCGCGCCATCGCTAACCTACACCGCCGAGCGCGACGGTTCACCCGCCCCCGCGCGCGGACTATTCTCCGGCGACCGATCCCTGGCGACAGCAGCGACATGCAAGCGCCCAACGCGAAGACCATTCCGGCCCTGCTCGACGAGCTGGCGGCAAGCTACCCAGACCACGAGGCGCTGGTCGACGGTGAGACCCGGCTCAGCTATCGCGGGCTGCGGGACGAAGTGCGCCGGCTGGCGAAGGGCCTCCACGCGCTGGGCGTCCGACGCGGCGACAAGGTCGGCCTCCTCATGGGCAACCGGCCCGAGTGGCTCCTCGCGGATTTCGCGATTACCCTCCTCGGCGGCGCCATGGTCGCCATCAACACCTGGGCGACGGCGCGCGAGCTCGCCCACGTGCTCAAGCACTCCGACACCAAGTTCCTTATCACGGTCGACCGCTTCCTCAAGTACGACTACCTGGAGACCCTCGACGCGCTCGCCCGCGAAGGCGATGCGCTCGCGGGCGTGCAGGGGATCGTGCGTGTCGGCGGCCCGCCCGATCACCCGGCGCGGCGCTTCGAGACGCTGTGGGACCTGGCGGAGACCGTCGACGATGCGGTGATCGATAGCGCCCAGGCCGCCGTGCGCGGCGAGGACGTCGCCTACCTGCTCTACACCTCGGGCACCACGGCGCTGCCCAAGGGCGTGCAGCTGCAGCACTACGCCCTGATCCAGAACATGTGGAACATCGGCGAGCGCCTGCATCTGCGCCCTGGCGACCGGCTCTGGCTGGCCGTCTCTCTCTTCTGGGGCCTCGGCTGCGAGAACGCGCTCTTCGCCGTTATGACCCACGCGGGCTGCATCGTGCTGCAGGAGCACTTCGACGCCGGCGAGGCGCTCAGGCTGATCGAGGCCGAGCGCTGCACCGTCTTCTACGGCACGCCCAACATGGTGCACGCGCTGGAGCAGCACCCGGAGCGGCGGGCGCGCGACATCTCCTCGCTGCGCGCGGGCGCGACTCTGGGCTCGCCGGAGCAGATCGAGCGCCTGATCGACCTCGGCGTCACCGAGACCTGCAACATCTACGGGCTGACCGAGACCTACGGCAATTCCAACGTCACCGACGTGGACGACCCGCTGGAGAAGCGACTCAACACAGTCGGCCGGGCGCTGCCGGGCGTCGACATCGTCATCGCCGACCCCGAAAGCCTCGCGCCGCTGACGGCCGGCTCCGTCGGCGAGATCCTGGTCAAGGGTTACGTCACCTGCGGCTACTACAAGGACCCGGCGCTGGACGAGCGGAGCTTTCACGACGGCTACTTCCGCACCGGCGATCTCGGGCTGCTCGATGAGGAGGGCTTCCTGCACTTCCGCGGGCGGCTCAAGGAGATGATCAAGACCGGCGGCATCAACGTCTCCCCGGCGGAGGTCGAGGCGGTGCTGACCGAAGTGCCAGCGGTCGAGCTCGCCTACGTGATCGGCCTGCCGGACCCGGAGCGCGACCAGCGGGTCGCCGCCGTCATCGTGCCGCGCGACGGCGCCCAGCCGACGGCCGATGCGCTCACCGCTCATTGTTCCGCCCACCTCGCCGCCTACAAGGTGCCGCGGGAATTTCGCTTCGTCACCGCCAGAGCGCTGCCCCTCACCACCACCGGCAAGCTCCAAAAGGCCCGCCTCGTCGAGTTCTTCGACACGGACTCGGCGTAGTGTCGGAAGCGCTGCGCGACAGGGCGGCGATCGTCGGCATCGGCACCAGCAGGTTCGGCCGCCACCTGCCCGAGAGCCAGCTCGCGCTCGCCGCTCAGGCCTTCAAGGCGGCACTCACGGACGCGGGGCTCGAGCGGGGCGACATCGACGGACTCTCCATCCACATCGGCTGGCCGCTCGGCGTCGATTACGACCAGGTCGCCCAGGCCTTCGGCCTCGAGATCGACTTCGTCAACCAGGCCTGGACCCACGGCCGCTTCGTCACCGGCAGCCTTCAGACCGCGGCGATGGCGGTCGCAACCGGCATGGCGAACGTCGTCGCCTGCGTGAACGTGCTGAGCTTCACCCGCGAGCGCGATATCCTCGGCGGGCCGCACGACTTCGAGGGCTACCGCGAGACCGGCGGCACCCACGCGGAGACGCCGCACTACGGCCTCACCGCACCGGCGGGCGGCGCCGCGCTCGCCATGCAGCGCTACATGGCGCTCTACGGCACGACCGGCGGCAAGCTTGCCGCGGTGCCGGTGGCGCTCCGCGCTCACGCGCGACTCAACCCGCTGGCGGTGATGCGAAAGCCCATGAGCGTCGCCGACCACCAGGCCTCGCGCATGGTGGTGGACCCGCTACGGCTCTTCGATTGCTGCATCGTGAGCGACGGCGCGGCCGTGGTTCTGGTAACGGCGGCCGAGCATGCCCGCGACCTTAGGCAACGCCCGGTCTTCATCACCGGGATGCAAGGCATGGCGGCGGGCCGCAACGAGTTCATCTTCGCGCCGCCGGGTCTCGGCATCAATCAGCAGAGCAGCGCCCGCCCGGCAAGCCCGGCCGCCCGCGATCTCGCGGTCTACCGCTCCGCCGACATTCCGCGTGAGGCGATCCAGGGCCTCTACACCTACGACGCCTTCTCGCCGCTGGTGCTGTTCGTGCTGGAGCGCTTCGGCTTCTGCGCGCCGGGGGAGGCGGCGGCCTTCGTGCAGGAGGGCCGCATCGGCCCCGGCGGCGCGCTGCCGGTCAACACCTCCGGCGGCCTGCTCTCGGAGGCTCATGTGGCCGGCTGGAACTCGCTCTGCGAGATGGTGCGCCAGTTGCGGGGCGAGGCCGGGCCGCGCCAGATCGCCGACGCCCGCGCCCTGCAATGGGCAACGACCTGGGGCGATTCCGTGATCCTGCGGAACTGACGCGGCCGGGGCCGGACAATGAGCGCCTACGAGAAGCCCACGCCGTGCATCAACCCGGACAACGCGCGCTTCTGGGAGAGCGCGCACGAGGGCGCGCTCCGCCTGCCCCGGTGCGGCGATTGCGCCGTGTGGCACTGGCCGCCCGGCCCGGTCTGCCCCGCCTGCTTCTCCGAGCGGATCGGCTGGGAGGAGGTGCAGGGTCACGGCACGGTCTCCACCTGGACCGTGGTTCATCAGGACTGGTTCCCGGCGTTCAAGGCCGATATCCCTTACGCGGTGGCGCAAATCGAGCTTGCGGAGGGCGTGCGGCTGACCGCGAACATCGTCGAGTGCCCGGCGGATTCGCTGCGGGTCGGGCTCCCGGTCGAGGTGGCGTTCGACCGCGTGACGGAGACGCTCACGCTGCCGCGCTTCCGGCCGCGCCGGGATTGAGCGGAACACCGAGGGAGAGGGTCATGGCCAGCATTCTCTGCGAACGCCAGGACGACTGCCTCCGTATCCGCCTCAAAAACGGCACCGCCAACGCGCTGACCACGGCGGTCATCCAGGACCTCGCGCACGCGGTCGAAGACGCCGACCGTGAGGCCCGCGGCGCCATGCTCTGCGGCGGCCAAAAATTCTTCTGCAACGGCGTCGACCTCGACTGGGCGCTCGCCTGCTCGCGCGCCGAAATCAAGGAGATGTTCGAGACGCTGGCGGGACTGATCCTCGCCATGCTGGAATCGCCGCTGCCCATCGTTGGCGCCATCAAGGGCCACGCCATCGGCGGCGGCATGGCCATCTACCTGGCCTGCGATTACCGCTACGCCGCCACCGGGCGGGTGCTGATCGGCAAGCCCGAAATCCTGCTCGGCGTGCCCAACCCCTATTACGGCGACCAGCTCCTGCGCTTCGTCGCCGGAGATTTCGTCGCCTCTGACTTGATCTACACCGGAAAGCTGGTCCGCGTCGAGGAGGGCCGCACGCTGGGCCTCGTTCATGACGTCGGACCCAAGGAAGACATCGAGAGAATGGCGTGGGAGCGCCTGCTGTTCCTGCGCGACCTCGCGCCGGAGGCCTTCGTGGAATCCAAGCGCATGCGGCTCGGCAAGTTCTGCGCCGACCTGCGGGAGCAGATGCCTACCCGGATCGCCCGCCAGGTCGAGATTTGGTCCGGCGACGAGGCGCAGGCCCGCCTCCGCGCCGGCGCCGAAAGGCTCAAGCGCCGGCAGAGCGACGACTGATCGTCTGCATCTCTCACCGCCTTTGCGATCCGATTCCGCGTCCCACGTCCGACAAACAATTTTCATGCGGGACACGCCGGGATTAGGCGAGATGGGTGGGAAGCCATGGGGACAGGCGAGGATGACGGCGGTGACTACGGGCGGCGCGCTCTCGCATGGCATGGTGCGATCCTGACGCGCTCGCCGCGCGCCTTGCATCGCACCATGGTCCGGGGAATCGCGGGGACGCTCCGGCCCTGGCAGTCGAGCCGAGCTAACCGATCAGGCGAAGCTCGCGCGGGAACGAGGTGAGCGAGAGAGCGCCGTCCTCGGTGATGGTCACGTCGTCCTCGATCCGGATGCCGACATCGCCTGCGCCGTAGAGGCCGGGCTCGATGGTGATGACGAAGCCGGGTTCCAGCGTCCGGTGGTTGCCGACCATGACCTGCGGCGCCTCGTGCACGTCGAGCCCGAGGCCGTGGCCGGTCTTGTGCACGATCATGTCGGCGAAGGGCGAGGCGCGGAGCACGTCGGTCACCGCCGTATCCAGCTCGTGCGCCGTGACTCCGGGCCCGGCCATGCGGCGCCCCAATGCATTCGCCGCGCGCACGGTCTCGTATATCTCCGCGTGGCGGTCGTCCACATGCTCGCAGAAGAAGGTCCGCGTGATGTCGGCGCTGAACCCGTCGATCTTCGCGCCGAAATCGATCAGCAGCGCGTCGCCGGGCCTGAGCAGCGCATCGTCCGGCGTGCCGTGCGGGTTTGCCGCCTTGGCGCCCGCGAGCACGATGGGCTCGAAGCCGAACCCGTCCGAGCCATGCGCCAGCATCCGGGTTTTCAACAACGCCGCAATGGCCCGCTCGGTATCGCCGGCCCGGACCTCGTCCAGGGTCTCGCCCAGCGCCAGCTGACTGATCTCGATGGCGCGGGAGAGGCTCGCGATCTCGTCCTCGTCCTTGGCGATGCGGAGCGGCTGCAGGGCCGCGTCGGCATTCCGCACCTCGCCGTTCCCCATATGCCGGCGCAGCGCATCGTACTCGAACATGCGCATCCGCCCGCCTTCGACGCCGAGGGCCGCAGCCCCCAACGCGCGCAGCGCGGCCTCGAAGGCGTGCTCGAAGCCGTCGCTGTCCTGCCAGTAGAAGGTCTCGGCGTCGGGGAAGGTGGTCGACCACTTGAGGCGCTCAAGCTCGGGCATGATGGCGAGCATCTGGGCCTTCCCGGTAACGAAGAGCAGCGTCGGGCGCTCCATCAGCGGGAAGTCGAGGCCAGTGAGATATTGAAAGCTCGGCCCCGGCACGAAGGCGGCGGCATCCAGGCCCGCACCCCGAATCAGCGCGGCTGCGCGGTCGCGGCGCAGGTCATGGCCCGTCATAGCGCGCTGAGCCCCTGGCCGAAGCGCTCCAGCCGCATCTCCCCGCCGAAGCGGGGCTCTAGCGAGCGGACGATGATCGCCAAGTCCGCCAGAATCATGCGCTCGATCGCGCGGTCGCCCGCGGCAGCGTCCCCGGCGAGCACCGCCCCGACCAGCGCCTTCATGCGACCGACCGAGGCGCGGCGCTCCTCTGCAGTCGCGTTGGGATAGTAGTGGAGAACCCGCATGCGCATGCCGGCATCGATCACCTCATCGAAGAACTTGATCAGGAAGATATTGCGGGAAAGCCCTGCCAGATGTCGAAGCGCCGCCAACTCGCTCTTGAGCGACGCCTCCCAGTCATCGTCCTCCACAGCCTGGACGAAGCGGTGCACGTGATCGTTCAACGGCGCCGCCTCGGCCCGGCCGGAGAGCGCCGCCGCCCGCGCCATGGCCCGGGAGATGATCAGCGCGGTATCCAGATAGTCGCCGGTGTTGTCGAGCGAGAAGTGCGCCACGATGCTGGTCCGGTTCGGCAGGAATTGGACCAGCCGTTCGCCCGCGAGCAGGAGCAGGGCCTCCCGGATGGGTGTGCGCGAGACCTCGAAGCGGGCGGCAAGGGCGGTCTCGTCCAGAGCGGAGCCCGGCGCGATGCGCACCCAGAGGATCTCCTCGCGCAGCACGTCGTACACCTGCAGAGCGCCGCGGCGCCCGCGCTTTCGGGGGCGTACCTTGATCTCCGCTGCCATGCGCCGTGGCTCAGACTGCCAAAATTCTCGCCTTGAACGATTGCATTATGTTTGCATAATAATATGCTACGGGTGAGTCAAGGTGATAAACTACGTGTGGGTCAAGACGCAGAAGGGAGACATCGACATGACGCGATCCATCACGCTGCTGCTTGGGGCCGTCGCCCTCGCCTCCGCCGTTGCGCTGGCCGCGCCGGCAATGGCGCAATCGAAGAAGGTCGCCTTCTTCGCCGCCTCTTCGCAGAACGGCTTCAACCAGGCGACGTACGAAGGTGTCGAGGAAATGGCCATCAAGCTCGGTTACGAGGCCGAGATCTATGACGGCAAGTTCGACGCCATCCACCAGTACAGCCAGATCGAGGACGTGCTCGCCAGCGGCCGCTTCGAGGGCATGATCGTGGCGCCCAACGACCCCGTCGGCATCTCCGGCGCGTTCGAGCAGGTGATCGAGGCCGGTGTGCCGATCGCGACCGTGCTCTTCCCCATCGGGCCGGACCTCACCACTCTGGAGCCGCAGGTGCCCGGCATCACGTCGACCGTCGCATCGCCGCCCGTCGACGGCGCCACCTGGCAGGCCGAGGCCGCCGCGGCGTATTGCGCTGACAAGGACCCCTGCAACGTCATCATCATCATCGGCTTCAAGACCTTCCCTTTCGACAATCTGCGGCTTGAGACCTTCGAGAAGGTTCTGGCCCAGTACCCCAACATCAAGGTGGTGGGGGTCGGCGAGGGCTGGTATTCGCCGGATACCTCGCTGAAGGCGATGCAGGACATGCTGCAGGCGGCGCGGGACGTGCACGTGGTGCTGTCGAACGCCGACCAGCACCTGGTGGGTGCTGAGATCGCGCTGGAGGCCGAGGGCTACAACGTGGCCGACCTCTACCTCATCGGCGGCGGCGCCGCGGCGATCTCGATCGAGGCGATCCGTGAAGGGCGCTGGGATGCAACCCTCGCCTACTTCCCCAAGACCATGGGCGCGCTCGCCATGGAGCAGATCGCCAACGCCATCGAGGGCAAGCCCGTGGACAACGCCATCAACATGGACGTCTCGGGTCCGCTCCAGGCCATGATCGACAAGGCCATTCTCGACGCCAACCCCGACTTCAGGGGCGAGTGGGAGCAGTAACCAACGTTACCCGCCGGGGCCTTCGGGCCCCGGCGGCGCCTTTGCGCCGGGAGGTGGTGATTTGACCCGACACTACCGGGTGTCCGCCGATATCGGCGGCACGTTCACGGATATCGTCTATCAGGATTGCGAGACCGGCGCCTGCGGTGCTGCCAAAGTTCTCTCGACGCCGGACGACCCGGCGCTTGCGGTGCTCCGGGGTATCGAGGCGGCGATCCCGACCGAAGCCGCAATCGACTTCTTCGTCCACGGCACGACGGTGGGGCTGAACGCGCTGCTCACCCGGCGGGGCGCCAAGGTGGCGCTGCTCACCACCGAGAATTTCCGCGACATCTACACGATCCAGGGCAACGACCGCGGCGAGATCTTCTCGATCCGCTGGAACAAGCCCGAGCCGCTCACGCCGCTGGAGTACACGTTCACGGCGCGGGAGCGGATGGCGGCCACCGGCGAGGCCGTGACGCCTCTTGAGACGAGCGATCTCGACCGCCTCGTCGCTGCGGTGAGGGAGGAGGGTTTCGAGGCGATCGCCATCGCCTTCCTCTTCTCCTTCAAGAACCCCGCGCACGAGCTGGAGGCGGCCGAGTACCTGCGCGCCCGCCTGCCCGACATCCCCATCGGGCTCTCGCACCGGGTCTCGCCCGAGTGGCGGGAGTTCGAGCGGACCTCGACCGCGGTGATGGACAGCTACCTCGCGCCGGTGGTGCGGGGATACCTGGAGACACTGATCGGCGGCCTCGGCGATCGCCTGCCGGAAGGCCGGGGCCTGCACGTCATGCAGTCAAACGGCGGCGTGATGACCGCGGAATCCGCCAGCGAGACCCCGCTGCAGACGCTGCTCTCCGGCCCGGTCGGCGGCGCCATCGGCGGCAGGGCGCTCTCCGCCGCGACCGGCCGGCCCAATCTCATCTGCATCGACATGGGCGGGACCTCCTTCGACGCCAGCCTGATCATCGACGGGCTGCCGTCCGGCTCCAACCATGCCAAGCTGGAGGGGCTGCCGGTCCAGATGTCGGTGGTGGATATCCACGTCATCGGCGCCGGCGGCGGCTCCATCGCGTGGGAGGAGGCGGGCGCCATGCGTGTCGGCCCCCAATCCGCCGGCTCGATGCCGGGGCCGGCCTGCTACGGGCTGGGCGGGACCGAGCCCACGGTCTCCGACGCCAACCTCGTGCTCGGCCGGCTTGACGGCGCCAACTTCTCCGGCGGTGCAATGGCGCTGGATCGCGACGCGGCGGGCGCGGCGCTCACGACGGTCGGCGAGACGTTCGGGCTCACGACCGAGGCCATGGCGCAAGGGGTCGTGGATGTCGTGAACGCCAAGATGGCGGATGCGATCAGGACGATCACGGTGCAGCGCGGCATCGATCCGCGGGACTTCTCCCTCGTGGCCTTCGGCGGAGCCGGGCCGGCACAGGCGGGCGCGCTCGCCGAGGAGTTGCAAATCCGCGAGGTGATCGTGCCGGTGCACCCCGGCGCGTTCTCCGCCTGGGGCATGCTGCAAACGGACGTACGGCGCGACTACAAGGAAACGCTCTACTCCTTCTGGGACCTCATGGACCTCGCGGTCCTCGAAGCCGCGTTCGCGGGGCTCGAGGAGAACGGCCGCCAGCACCTGCTGGCCGAGGGCATCGCCGAGGACGCCATCGCCTTCGAGCGGGCCATCGACTTCCGCTACTACGGGCAGGAATATGTCCTCACCATCCCGGTGCCGAACCTCACACCGGTCCACAGTTGACTCAATGAGTGGTGTGGGCTACATGTCGTGCCATGCAAGTTGGCCTTCACCAGTTTCACGCCGACACGATCGAGTGGTTGAGCAAGGCGGTCCTGGAGGAGGGCCGCACTCGCAGTTCTCTTGCCCGCGATCTCTGCGCGCTTGAGGACTGGACCGGCGATCGGGGCGAGCACTGTCTTGCGTCCGCGCGCAAGGCTCTGCCGGTTCTGGCGGACAAGCTCGGGCTCGCGCTGCCGGCGGCGCGGGCGGCGTTCGGCCGGGGGCGTCGCGAGAGTGCGCCCATCGAAGCCTACCCCGACCTTTCGCTTCGCTGCCGGCTTGCGGATCTGGGCTCGGTGACACTGGAGCCGGTCGACGGCGATGCCGAGCGGCAACTGTGGCAAGCGATGATTGCGACGCACCACCCGCAAGGCTGGGCGCGGGCTCCGGGCGGGCAGCTGCGCTACTGGGTGCGTTCCTCGCTTCACGGCCGCCTCGGCGGCATCGGGTTTTGCGCCGCGAGCTGGCACCAGAAGGCGCGCGACGACTTTATCGGCTGGTCGGCGGACGCGCGGGCTTTGAACCTGCCGCTCCTGATCAACAACCATCGCTTCCTGCTTCTGCCCGGCGTGCGCGTCCACGGTCTGGCCTCGCGGGTGCTGGAGCTGGCGGCCGGGCGCGTGGCGGCGGACTGGGAGACGGCCTACAGGGCGCGGCCGGTCCTGGCCTACAGCTATGTCGGCCCCGAGCATGCCGGCACCTGCTACCGGGCGGCGGGCTGGCGGTGCTGTTCCCAGCACACCTCGGGCCAGCCGCCGGGGTCCGCCGCCGGGGCGGCGCGGACGGTGTGGATGAAGCCGCTGGCGGCGGATTGGCAGGCCATCTTGTGCGCCGAGCCGGCCCGGGACATCCGTGCGGCGCCGGCGTTGCACATGGACGAGGACACGGACTGGGCGGGGCGGGAATATGCGCGCAGCACGCATCCTGACGGCCGGGTCCGCGATCGGATCGAGCGCATGGGACGGGCGTGGCTGGAGCGCCCGGGGGCCGCGATCCCGGCGATCTTTCCGGCCCGGCCGGAGCGCAAGGCGGCCTACCGGCTGCTGTCGAGCGGGAAGGTGAGCATGGAGCACATCCTGGAGCCGCACCGGGCAACGATGGTGGAGCGCTGCCAGCTTGAGGACATCGTTCTCGCGATCCAGGACACCACCACGCTGAACTACGACGGGCTCAAAGCGACCGAAGGCCTCGTCGGGGTGGGCGGCGGCGGCAAGGGCACGTGCGGACTGGTGGCGCATGTGGGTCTGGCGCTCAACGCGGCCGGGCGGCCGCTCGGCGTGTTCGCCCTTGATGCGAGCTTCCGCGACGGCGACGACAGGGAAATCGAGAGTGAACGCTGGCTGCGCGGGCACGAGCGGGCGCAGGAGTTGGCCCGCGCCTGCCCTGCGACGCGGGTGGTCACGGTCTGCGACCGGGAGGGCGACATCTGGGCGTTGCTCACCAGGGCCGCATCGCAAGGCGCGGCGCTGCTGGTGCGCGCGCGCCGGTCGGCACAGCGGCGGGTGATCCTTGAGAGCGGCGAGGAGGAGAGCGTGTGGGAGCATGTCGCCGCTCTCCCGCGCCTTGCCGGCAAGACCGTGGAGATCGGCGCCTGCGGCGGCAAGCGGGCGCGGTCCAGGCGCACGGCAACGCTGGAGCTGCGCGCCGCCAGGGTCAGTCTGGCGCCACCGCGCGACGCCGAGAGCCGGGAGCCGGTCGACATGCTCGTCGTGTCCGCGACCGAACCCGACCCGCCCGCCGGCAAGGACCCGCTCAACTGGCTGCTGCTGAGCACCGAGGGCAGCGCCGACGCCGAGACCGCCCAGACCGTCGTCACCTGGTACGAGCGCCGATGGACCATCGAGGAGTACTTCAAGGTTCTGAAGACCGGCACCCGCGTCGAGGACCGAAAGCTCGACCACGCCGACGACCTGCGAAAGTGTGTCGCCTTCGATGCCATCACCGCCTGCCACGTCTTCGATCTCGAACGCATCGCGCGCGACAAGCCGGACACCCCGGCCAACCACGTCGTCTCGGACGACGAAATCGCCATCCTCTACATCAGGCTGATGGCCTACGGCATGGTTCGCGCCCGTCCGCCGCCCGACAAGCCCCCGGACATCCGCACCTTCGTCATCGATGTCGCCAGGTTCGCCGGCTTCGATCCACGAAAACGGCAGCCCCTGCCGGGAACCCAACTGCTCTGGAAGGGCTACGTCTACCTGCGACACGCCACCCTCACCTACCGTGCCTTGAAGGACCTGGACATGATCAAACATGGAACTGACTCAACAGTGGGTAGTTGAGAGGTGCCGAACGGGACCATCGACATGGATGCCGTGCGCAAGAGCTTCGATGCGGCATACGACCGCCAGTACGGCCATTCCAGCCCGGAGAACCGCGTCGAGATGGCGAATATCCGCCTGGCCGCGCTCGGCCGGCTGGCGCGACCGGCTTCCGCGCCGCCCGCGCGCGAGGTCGCGCGGCCCACGCGCGAGCGGGATGTCATCTTCGCCGGCCGGCCGCTGAAGACGCCGGTGCTCGACCGCAATGGGCTCGAAATCGGCGATGCCGTGCCGGGCCCCGCGATCATCGAGGAGTCGACGGCGACGACGCTGGTGCCGCCGGGCTGGAACGCCACGGTGATCGAGGGCGGCCACCTCTCCATGACGAAGGAGGCGGGATCATGAACGACCCGATGCTGCGCAACATCGCAGACCCGGTCACGACCGAGATCGTGCGCAACTTCGTCGTCTCTTGCGCGGAGGACATGAATGCCTCGCTCTGGCGCTCCGCCCACTCGGCGGTGATCTACGAAGGCCGGGACAGCGCCGTCGGGCTGCTGGACGCGGACGGCAACATGCTGGGCCAGTCCAGCGGCGTGCCGCTCTTCATCGGCGCCATCGACGCCAACGTCCACCACGTGATGGAGTATTACGGCGACGACATCGCCCCAGGCGATGTCTTCATCATGAACGACAGCTACATGCAGGGCTCGCACCTGCATGACGTGTCGGTGGTCGGGCCCATCTTCTTCGGCGGCGAGCTGATCGGCTTTGGCGCCGCGCGCGCGCACTGGAACGACATCGGCGCCATCGACCCTGGCACGGTCATGGGCTCCACGAACATCTACCAGGAGGGGCTGCGTCTCGGGCCGACCCGCATCGTCGCGCAGGGCAAGCCCATCCGCGAATGGTTCGACCTGCTGCGGCTCAACACCCGCATGCCGGACACAAGCATCGGCGACCTGGACGCCCAGATCGCCGCCGTTCGCACCGGCGAGCGCAGGCTTTCCCAGTTGCTCGACCGCATCGGCATCGAAACCTACCGGGCCGCCTGCGAAAACATCTTCGAGCAGGCCCGCCGCATGGACCGCGAGGCGATCGCGGCGATCAAGGACGGCACCTGGTACCGCGAAGGCTATCTGGACAGCGACGGCGCGGGCGACGACCCGGTGAAGGTCGCGCTCACGCTCACGGTCGAGGGTGAGGAGCTGATCGTCGACCTCGCAGGCTCCTCGGGCATCGTCCCCGGCTCGGTCAACTGCGGTGCGAGCCAGACCGTGTCGCTCCTCCGCCTCGCCTACAAGACGATGATCAACCCGGAGCGCGCGATCACCGGCGGCTCGTTCGAGACGATGACCGTCCGCATCCCGGACGATTGCCTCTTCAACGCCAAGGAGCCTGCGGCCTGCGAGTGGTACTTCACCGGCTTGGGCTTGCTCGCGGACCTCTTCATCTCCTGCCTCTCCGAAGCGATCCCCGAGCGCTCGACCGCCGCCCACTACGGGGATTCGATGGTGTCTCTCTTCTTCTCGGTCGACCGCAAGCGGGGCCAGTGGATGTCCATCGAGGCAACCGCCGGCGGCTGGGGCGGCCGCAACGACGGCGACGGCCAGAGCGCGCTGATCAACCTGGTGAACGGCAGCTTCCGCAACATCCCCGCCGAGGTGATGGAGACGAAGTTCCCCGTCCGCCTCGAGGAGTTCGCCATCCGCCCCGATTCCGGCGGGCCGGGCCGGCACCGCGGCGGCTGCGGCGTCCTGCGCCGCTACAAGACGCTGGAGGACTGCTACTGCGCTCTCTGGTTCGAGCGCTCGCTGACGCCAGCCTGGGGGTTGAACGGCGGCAAAGACGCACGGGGCCCGAAGGTCGAGATCACCCACCCCGACGGGTCGGCCGAAGGGCCGCTCAAGATGCGGGCGCGGCCGGTCGCCGCCGGCACGGTGGTCGAGACCTGGACGGGCGGCGGCGGCGGCAACGGCGCTCCCAAGGCGCGCCCGTTCGAGGAGGTGCAGCGCGACGTGCTTCGGGGTTACGTTTCTCCTGAAGGAGCCTGGAGGGACTATGGCGTCCGGATCACCTCGGACCTCGTCGTTGACGAAGAGGGATCGCAGCCGCGCGTCTGATCACGGTTATGGCTGACGAGCCGGCGCTACGAGCTAACGGGATCGGCGTCGCCTTCGCGGGCGTCTGGGTTCTCAGCGACGTCTCGGTGGACATCCTGCCGGGCGAAATCCACGGGCTGATCGGCGAGAACGGCGCCGGCAAGTCGACGCTCGGCAAGGTGTTCGGCGGCTACTACGCCGCGAGCGCGGGCACGCTCGATGTCTTTGGCGAGCGGGCGAGCGCGTGGGATCCTCTCTCGGCGCTCTCCAAGGGCGTCGCGATCATGCACCAGGAGCTCCAGCTCGTCCCGGCACTGACGGTAGCCGAGAACGTCTTCCTCGGCCTGGAGGACCAGCGCTGGGGCGTGCTGCGCCGGACCGAGGCGGAGCGCCTCTCCGACCTGATGGAAGCGAGCGGCTTTCAGCTCGACCCCAATGCCATCGTGTCCCGGCTCCCGATCGCCGACCAGCAGAAGATCGAAATCCTCCGGGCGCTCGCGCGCGAGGCGCGGATCATCGTGATGGACGAGCCCACGTCTTCTCTCTCGCGGGACGAAGTGACACAGCTTCACTCGGCGATGCGGGCGCTGCGGGACGAAGGACGCTCGATCATCTACGTCTCGCACTTTCTTCACGACATTCTCGAGGTCTCTGACCGGATCACCGTGCTCCGCGACGGCAAGCACGTGAAGACGGCGCCGGCCGCAGGCGAGACCCGGTCGAGCCTGGTGGCGGCGATGCTGGGCGGCGGCAAGAGCGAGACTCCGTTTCCGCCGAAGGTCCGCCCCGAAAATCCTGAGCCCGTGCTGGAAGTCGAGGACCTGGAGAGCGAGCAGGGCGCCAACGGCGCGAGCCTCTGGGTGGGGCGCGGAGAAATCGTGGGCCTCACCGGCCTCGTGGGCAGCGGCAGGAGCGAGATCGCCCGTGCCATCGTCGGCGCGGACCCGGCGACGGGCGGCGAGGTCCGGCTCCGCGGCGAGAGCTACCGCAAACGCTCCATCCGACGCTCTGCCGGGCTGGGCATGGTGATGTCGCCGGAGGACCGCCGCAAGCAGGGCCTCATCCTGACCATGCGCGTCTCCCCCAACATGACCTTGCCTCATCTCGGCCGCTTCGCGCACCTTGGGGTCATGCGACGCCGCTCCGAACGCTCGCGCGCCCTAAGCCTGATCGAGCACTTTCGTGTGCGCCCGGCGGACCCCAACGGCAACGTCGCGACCTTTTCCGGCGGCAATCAGCAGAAGGTCCTGATCGGCAAGTGGCTCATGGAGAATCCCGACATCGTGATTCTCGACGAGCCGAGCCGCGGCGTGGACGTGGGCGCCCGTGAGCGAATTCACTTCGCGATCGCGGAGCTCGCGGCGAGCGGGACCGCCGTCCTGCTCATCTCCAGCGAAATCGAGGAGGTGCTGGGTCTCGCCCATCGCGCCTATCTGGCCGATGGCGGCCGCATCGTGGAAGAGGTGATCCCGGAGGAGTCCAGCGAAGCGGACCTTCTCGCGCTGCTCTTCCAGCACCAGAGCCAACGGCGCGGGGCCGCGTGATGATCGGAAGCTTCCATATCGGTCGCTTCCTGCAGACCTACGCGGTCCTGATCATGATCGTGTTCCTGGTCATCGCGCTCAGCATGCTGTCGGAGAACTTCCTGACGCCCCGCAACCTGCTGAACATACTCAACCAGAACGCGCCGCTCGCGATCATGGCCTCGGCGATGACGCTGGTGATCATCGCAGGCGGGTTCGACCTCTCGGTGGCGGCGATCTTCTCCATGGGCTCGGTCATGTCGGCCTGGATCGCGCTCCATGTGGATCCCTATCTCGGTCTCTTCCTGGCGCCCTTCATCGGCCTCATCCTCGGCACCATGAACGGCGTGGTGATCAATGCGCTCCGGGTGCATTCCTTCCTCGCCACCATCGCCACGAGTCTGATCTTCAAGGGTGTCGCCATCGTCATCTCCGACGGGCGGCTGATCTCCGTCCGCCTGGACACCTTCACCTGGCTCGGGCGCGACAAGGCGGGCGGAGTCTTCATCGCCGTCTGGATCATGGCGGTCTTCGCCATCATCCTGACCTTCGCGCTGACCCGGACCGCCTTCGGGCGGCGGGTCTTCGCCGTCGGCGGCAACGAGGAGGCGGCGGTACTCTCCGGCATCCGGACGGACCGCGTGAAGACCGCCACCTTTGCCATTGCGGGGTTTGCGGCGGGGCTCGCCTCGATCATCGCGACCTCCCGCGTGGCACTGGGACAGGCGGCGGCTGGGCAGGGCATGGAGCTGCAGGCCATCGCCGCCGTGATCCTGGGCGGCACCAGCATCTACGGCGGGGCCGGCGCGGTGTGGCGCAGCCTCGGCGGCGTCTTCCTGCTGGCGCTGATCAGCAACGGCTTCAACATCCTGAACGCCGATCCCTTCTACCGCGACCTCACCACCGGGCTGGTCATCCTCGCCGCCATCGGGATCAGCGCGGGCGGCCAACGGCGGTGAGCCGCGCCTGCCGGCAGTCACAGCGTCTCTCCGACATTCGGGCGGCGATGCGCGCCGCCACTCTCGAAGACGAGGTCCTGGCGGTGCGCTGCATGGTGGAAACCGCGGGCCTCATGCCGGCGGACCGCGATGCCATTTCCGCGCGCGCGGCCGATCTGGTCCGCACCGTCCGGGCGGGCGGCAGCGCCTCGATCATGCAGGGCTTCCTCGCCGAGTACGGGCTCTCGTCTCGCGAGGGCGTGGCGCTCATGTGCCTCGCCGAAGCGCTGCTGCGGGTGCCGGACACCGAGACCATCGACGCGCTGATCGAGGACAAGATCGCGGCGTCGGACTGGGCGGCGCATCTGGGGCAATCGAGCTCGCCGCTGGTCAACGCTTCCACCTGGGCGTTGCTGCTGACCGGCAAGGTGCTGGGCGATACGGAGGAGGGCCTCGCCGGCGCGTTGCACGGCGCGGTCAAGCGGCTCGGCGAGCCGGTCATCCGCGCGGCGGTCGCCCAGGCGATGCGCGAGCTCGGGCACCAGTTCGTGCTCGGGCGCGACATGGGCGAGGCCATGGCCCGTGCCGCCGAGCTGGAGGCGCAGGGCTACAGCTTCTCCTACGACATGCTGGGCGAAGCGGCCCGCACCGAGGCGGACGCGCGTCGCTACCACCTCGCCTATTCCGATTCTATCACCGCGCTTGCGGATGTCGGCAGGGGCGCACCCATCCGCGACCGGCCGGGGGTTTCGGTCAAGCTCTCGGCGCTCCACCCGCAGGGCAAATTTGTCCAAGCGGCTGGTAGGCAGTTGAGTTCTGGCCACGGGTTGTGCGGATCGGCTTTGTTGCGGGGTTTGCGGCGGGGTCTGGCCGAGCATCCGGTTCGGTCAGAGGGTTCTGGCATTACCGTGTGGGCGGTGCGGGCGGTGCCGTCGCGATTTGGCGGTGCCCCGACATGATGGATCGCGCCACCGGCGTGGTCGGGAGCGAGGCAGGTACGATCTTTGCGCCCGGCTTGCCGGGCGCCGGGGTTCAGGCCGGCGCGGCGCGCTTTGCGGTCCTCGGCTGGGTGTTCCCGGTCATTTTCAGGAAGTCGAGGACGGCGCGGACGTTGCGGGCGAGCCTGCGCACGGTCGAGGCGACCTCGAGCCCCCGGCCCTTGATCAGGCCGATGGCGAAGCGCCGCAGGCGGGTCATGTTCTCGGGGCCGAAGCCTGTGCGTATGCGGCTGCGGTCCTCGTCCCAGGTCCAGTCGAGGCAGTGGTGCGAGCTGTTCTCGATGCACCAGTGGCCGCGGTTGAGGGCGAGCAGGCTCTGCGCGTTGGCCGTGCCGGGCGTGTGGCTGGAGATCCCGTAGGCGGTCTCGGTGCCGGTCTCGCCGGTCTTCTTGTCCTGGCGGGAGCGCTCGATCATGAAGACCTGGCCGACGCCCGGGAAGTCGAGAAAGCCGTTCAACTCCGTGCTCGTCCAGATTGCCCGCTGCTCGATGCGTCCGTGCGACAGCGCGGCCTCCTCCTCGAAGTCAGGCTCACGCTCCGGCGCCTCTTCGAAGAGCAGCGTCACATCGTCCCGCATGGTCTTCTGGTTCCCTTTCACGATGAACATGAAGTGCGCGCCCCGGTCGAGCAGGTAGCGGGCGAACTTGCGCTGGGTTAGCAGCGCGTCCGTCGTGACCGTCTTGCCCGCGATGTTCGGGATCAGGTCCACCAGCGCCGTCACGGTGCCGATCTCGTTGGTGCGCTTTGTCTCCTCGTCGGCCCCGACTTTCAGGAGAAGTTTTTTTGGGCGAGCGTGGCCTTGGTCTCGTGCCCGACCGCGCTCATGACATGAGCCTGGGTCCCGTCCTCGTCGATGGCCCCCCTCAGGGTCTTGCCGTCGATGGCAAGCGCCGCGTCGCCTGAGCCGTGGGCCTCCTGCCACTTGCGCAACGCCTCGTCCAACTGGTCCGGGTCCACCCGGATCACCACATTGCGGATGGTCGACATCGAAGGCGGCCGGCGCACCCCGTCGCGCAGCCGCACGCCGAAGCGGGCCAGCGCCTTCTCGCCGAGATCGTCGACCCACTCGGAGATGGCCTTCCAGCCTCGCATGCCGCAGAGCGTCGCGCCACTCGCAAGCGCGAGCACGCTGGGCAGCGAATGCCGCCGTCCCTTGCGCGTGCGGGGGTCGTCGATGTCCTTGAAGTAGGCGTAGAGCGACTCTTGCTGAGCGGCGCTGATCATGGTTCTCGGAACTCCTTTCTTCCACAACTCCCGATCCAGCCCGGCAGCGGACAGCCGGCGGCAGGCGTCGGGAACCAGGGGGCGCAGCAGCACAAGCTTCGGCGTCGAGCCGGCGACATAGCCCGAGCGGTGGCGCCGGAAGCCGCGGGTCTGGCCGACCGCCAGCCATCCAGCCGCCCGGTAGACCGTGCCCCGGAACCTCGCCGCGTCCACGAATGTTTCCAGCATCAGCACGGGGTGGCCGAAGCGGGCCGGCCAGTCGCGCGCCAAGCGCCGCGCGCAAAGCCCCAGCACCCGCGAGCCGAGGTTCGGAACACCCCGTCCCGGCAGGATCAGGAAGCGCGCGTTGTTCGCGATCAGATGCAGCCGCCCGTGCTGCGTGCGGAAGTCCCAGCCGATCCACTCGTCCCGCGCCCGGCACTTGCGCGCCGCAGCCGAAAACACGGCCAGCGCCAGCCACTCGCCGCGCCGATGGGCGACGTACCACGCCGTCGCCCCCACCTTCGCAGACGCACCCAGGTAGTGATGCCCCTCCATCAGCGCGCGGAACCGGGCCTCGTCCTCCGGCCGGACAGCAGCGACATCGACCTCGGAAAGATCCACCGTAGAAACCGTCCCCCTGCTCGAAGCCGATCCGCAGCAGAACACCGCGAATCCAGTCGCCTCAATCCATAGCAGGGTTGGCGCGCGCTGACCAGACCCAAGGTCAACTCGTAGCGCAGAACTCAAAAATCAGGCTTGGACAAATTCGCCCTGGCTCCACCCGCGCTATGAGTTTGCGCAGCGTGACCGGGTGCTGACAGAGGTCACGGCCCGCCTCGGCGCGCTGGCGCTGCTCGCCAAGTCGGCCGGCATCGGCCTCAACGTGGATGCCGAGGAGGCGGACCGCGTCGACCTCTCGCTCGATGTCATCGAGGCGGTGCTGGTTGACCCGGCGCTCGCAGGGTGGGACGGCTTCGGCGTCGTGGTGCAGGCCTACGGCAAGCGGGCGGCGCACGTCATCGACTGGACCTACGCGCTCGCGGGCTTGCACGGGCGCCGCATCATGGTGCGGCTGGTCAAGGGCGCCTACTGGGACACGGAGATCAAGCGCGCCCAGATACAGGGCCTCGCCGGCTTCCCGGTGTTCACCCGCAAGGCGAGCACCGATGTCGCCTACCTCGCGTGCGCGCGCAAGCTGCTCGGAATGACGGACCGCCTCTATCCACAGTTCGCCACCCACAACGCACACACGGTGGCGGCGGTGCTGCACATGGCGGGCGGCGGAACGGACTTCGAATTCCAGCGCCTGCACGGCATGGGCGAAGCCCTCCATGCGGCAATGCGCGCGGCGCATGGCCTCCGCTGCCGTATCTACGCGCCGGTGGGCGCCCATCACGACCTGCTCGCTTATCTCGTCCGCCGTCTGCTGGAGAACGGCGCCAACAGTTCCTTCGTAAACCAGATCGTGGACGAGAGCGTGACGGCGGAGGAGATCGCGCGCGATCCCGTGGCGGCAGTGGAAGAATGCGGAGTCGCGGTCGCAAACCCGGCCATCGCGGCACCTCCCGATATCTTCATGCCAGCCCGCCGCAATGCGAAGGGGTGGGACCTCGCCGATCCGCTCACCGTCGACGCGATCGAGGCTGCGCGCCAGCCCTTCCGTACCGAGGTTTGGGAAGCCGGGCCGATGATCGCCGGCGACGCCGTTGGCGCCGGGCGTGCGGCGGTACGGAACCCAGCGCGGCCGGACGAGATCGTCGGTTACGTCACTCAAGCGGCGCGGGCCGACATCGAAATAACCCTCGAGGCGGCGCGAGACGGCGCCGTGACGTGGGCAACGCTAAGCGTCGAGGAACGCGCAAGCCGGCTCTGCCACGTAGCCGATCTCTACGAGGAGCGCGCACCTGAACTCTTCGCGCTCGCTGCCCGCGAGGCCGGCAAGACCTTGCCAGACTGCGTGGCGGAGGTGCGCGAGGCCTGCGACTTTGCGCGCTTCTACGCAGGCGAGGCTCTGAGCTCGCACCGCGAGCGCCGATGCACTCCCCGCGGCGTGATCGCCTGCATCTCGCCCTGGAACTTCCCGCTCGCTATCTTCTCGGGCCAGATTCTCGGAGCACTCGCGGCGGGCAACGCGGTCGTCGCCAAGCCGGCCGAGCAGACCCCGCTGATCGCGGCGCGCGCGGTCGCAATGATGCACGAGGCGCGCATCCCGCGCGACACCTTGCAGCTATTGCCGGGCGATGGCGCCTCGGTGGGCGGAACGCTGGTCGCCGACCCCCGCTTCGATGGCGTGTGCTTCACCGGCTCGACCGAGACCGCCCGGCTGATTGACCGGGCAATGGCCGAACACCTCGCGCCCGATGCACCGCTGATCGCAGAGACCGGCGGGCTCAACGCGATGATTGTCGATTCCACGGCGCTGCCCGAGCAGGCGGTGCGGGACATCGTGGCCTCCGCCTTCCAGAGTGCCGGCCAGCGCTGCTCGGCGCTGCGCATCCTCTACATCCAGCGCGAGGTCGAGGCGCGGATTCTGGAGATGCTGTTCGGCGCCATGGACGCGCTTCGCCTCGGCGACCCGTGGAACCTTGCCACCGATATCGGCCCGGTGATCGACCAAGACGCGCGAGATCGCATCGAGGCACACTGCGCAGAGGCCGAACAGGAGGGACGCCTGCTCAAGCGGCTCGCGGCGCCGGGGGACGGCACATTCGTACCGCCGACGGTGCTCGGGGTCGCCGGCATCGAGGCGCTCGAAGAGGAAATCTTCGGGCCGGTGCTGCACGTCGCGACCTTCGGCGCCAACGAGATCGACGCCGTTGTCGACGCCGTCAACGAGGCTGGCTACGGCCTCACCTTCGGCCTGCACACCCGCATCGACGACCGCGTTCAGCACATCGTGGATCGCGTGCGCGCGGGCAACATCTACGTCAATCGCAACCAGATCGGCGCGGTGGTGGGCTCGCAGCCGTTCGGTGGCGAAGGCCTGAGCGGCACCGGGCCGAAGGCCGGCGGTCCCCACTACGTACAACGCCTCATGGTCGGTGCCGCTCCCGCCGGAGGCCGGCCCTCCGGCGCGGTAATCAGCGAGGCGTTGCTCGCCGCCGCCATCGCTGACGCCGGGCGTGTGCTCGCGGCCAGAGCGCATCGCGGGGACGGCGGCCGCTTCGCACCGCTGGACCTCCCCGGCCCCACCGGCGAATCCAACCGGCTCTCGTTCGCGCCCCGTGGCGTGGTGCTCTGCCTCGGCCCAGGCGCCGACGCGGTCCGCGCGCAGGTCGCGGCAGCCCGCGACGCGGGCAACGCTGTGGTGGCGGTCGCGGACGGCGCGAGCGCGGCGCTCACCGGTCACGCCATCGATCCGTGCGTGGTCGTGCTCGACGGCCAGGTCGTGCCAGGGGCACTCACTACCCTGTCGGGCATCGCCGCTGTCGCCTGCGCCGCGGATCGCGACGTGCTCGCCGCGATGCGCACCGCGCTCGCACGGCGCCCCGGCCTCATCCTGCCGCTGATCGCGGAGGCGTCAGCGCCCGAGCGCTACGTGCTGGAGCGCCACCTCTGTGTCGACACCACGGCGGCCGGTGGCAACGCGTCGCTGCTCGCCGAGGCAGGGGGCTAACTACGTCTTCCCGTCTCACGACGGGCCGCGATGGCGTAAGCTGCGCCTCGGCGACTGACGGAGATTGAGAATGACCAGCGGCGCACAGCGCGACCCCCGCTTCGACGTGCTCTTCGAGCCGGTTGCGATCGGCCCAGTGACCGCGAAGAACCGCTTCTTCCAGGTGCCGCACTGCAACGGCATGGGCCACCGCGACCCCACCGCGCTCGCCTGGATGCGCGGGGTCAAGGCGGAGGGCGGCTGGGCCGTGGTCTGTACCGAGGAGGTGGAAATCCACCCCACGTCGGACGTCGCCCCCTTCATCGAGCTCCGGCTCTGGGACGATCGCGACATCCCGACGCTCGCGCGGACCGCGGACCGAATCCACGAGTTCGGCGCGCTGGCAGGGATCGAGCTTGCCCACAACGGCCCCCACGCCGCCAACCACTACGCGAGAGAGGTGCCCCTGGCGGCCTCGGCTATCCCGGTCACGACCGCTGGCTACGAGCCGATACAGGCCCGTGCCATGGACAAACAGGACATCCGCGACCTCCGCCGCTGGCATCGCGCGGCGGCGCTTCGGGCGCGTGAGGCCGGGTTCGACCTCATCTACGTCTACGCCGGCCACGCGCTTACCATCCTGCACCACTTCCTCTCCCGCCATCACAATCGGCGGAGCGACGAGTACGGCGGGTCTGCGCGCAACCGCGTGCGCCTGCTGGAGGAGCTGCTGACCGATACGCGGGAAGCCGTGGGCGACACCTGCGCCGTGCCGTGCCGGATCGCCGTCGACGAGCTGCTCGGCGCGGACGGCCTGGAAAAGGCGGAGGTGGAGGAGCTGATCGGACTCGTCGCCGAGCTGCCGGACCTTTGGGACCTGTCGCTTGCGGCCTGGCCCAACGATTCCCGCACATCGCGGTTCGGCGCCGAAGGCGGGCAGGAGCCCTTCGTCCAGGGCGTGAAGACGCTCACCACCAAGCCGGTCGTCGTCGTCGGGCGCTATACCTCGCCGGACCGAATGGTCTCGGTCGTCAACAAGGGGATCGCCGATTTCATCGGCTGCGCCCGACCCTCCATCGCCGACCCGTTCCTGCCCAGGAAGATCGAGGAAGGGCGCCTCGACGACATTCGCGAGTGCATCGGCTGCAACATCTGCGTCTCGGGCGACTTCACGATGTCGCCGATCCGCTGCACCCAGAACCCGACGATGGGCGAGGAGTGGCGCAAGGGCTGGCACCCGGAGCGCATCCGGCCGCGGGAGTCGGAGAAGCCCGTCCTGATTGTGGGCGCCGGCCCTGCAGGCCTCGAGGCGGCGCAAGCGCTCGGCAAGCGGGGCTACGAGGTGACGTTGGCGGAGAAGGGCACGGCGCTCGGCGGCCGCGTCGCGCGGGAATGCCGGCTGCCGGGCCTCGCCGCCTGGGGCCGGGTCCGCGACTACCGCGAGCAGCAGCTTCATCAGCTGCCCAACGTGGCGGTCTACTTCGATTCCGACCTCGACGCGGACTCCGTGCTGGAATTCGGCGTGCCCCGTGTCGTGGTCGCCACCGGCGCGCGCTGGCGGGCGGACGGCATCGGCCGAAGCTGGGCGCGGCCCATGCCGATCGCCGCAGACGCACGGGTGCTGACTGCCAACGACATCATGGATGGCACCATGCCGTCGGAAGAGACGCGGGTCGTGGTCTGGGATGACGACCACTACTACATGGGCGGCGTGATCGCCGAACTGCTCGCCGACCACGGCTGCAAGACTCACTACCTGACGCCGGCCTCTGAAGCCTCGACATGGACCCAGAACACCATGGAGCAGCACTTCATCCAGGCACGGCTCCTGGAGAAAGGCGTAACGATCCAGAGCTTCACGAATCTCGACGCCGTCTCCGAAGGCTCCATTACAGCCTCCTGCGTCTTCACCGGGCGCATGGAGGAGATCGAGGCGGACGCGGTGGTGCTGGTCACCTCGCGCACACCGGAAGACCGCCTCGCGCGCGAGCTTGCGGCACGTTCCGACGACTGGAGGAACGCGGGGATCGAGACGGTCACGACGATCGGAGACGCACTCGCGCCGGCGACCATCGCCCACGCGGTCTATGCCGGGCGCCGCTACGCGGAGGAATTGGACGGCCCGGCGGTGGAGGGCGACGGCGTTCCCTTCAAGCGCGAGATCGCCGAGCTGCTGCCCCTCGCCTGACCGATCACCGCCTGCGCGCGGCAATCAGGAACTCGGTATTGCCGTCGCGGCCCTTGATCGGGCTTTCCGTGAGGCCGATCACCGGCCAGCCTTCGGCCAAGAGCCAGTCGCGGATCGTTTCGCAGACTTCTGCTTGAACGGCGGGGTCGCGGACGATGCCGCCCTTGCCCACGCGCCCGCGCCCGGCCTCAAACTGCGGCTTGATCAGGGCGACGAGGCGCGCGCCGGCGACCGCGAGTGCGAGCGGCGCCGGCAGAATCGTGCGCAGGCCGATGAAGCTCGCGTCGCAGACGATGAGGTCGACCGGCTCCGGCACCTGCTCCCGCGAGAGGTGGCGGGCGTTGGTCCGCTCCAGCACCGTGACGCGGGCATCGTTGCGCAGCCGTGCGTCGAGCTGGCCGTAGCCGACATCGACCGCGTAGACCCGCCGCGCGTCCCGCTGGCACAGCACATCGGTGAAGCCCCCGGTGGACGCCCCGATATCGAGCGCGGTCAGCCCGCTCGGGTCGATCCCGAAATGCGTGAGCGCGTGATCCAGTTTGATGCCACCGCGCGAGACCCAAGGGTGGTCCGCGCCCCTGACTGTGAGCGGGAGCGCACGGTCGACCTGCGTTCCGGGCTTATCGAGCCGGCGCTCGCCGGAATATACCCGGCCCGCCAGCAGCAGCGCCTGCGCCTTCGTCCTGGTCTCGGCGAGCCCGCGTGCGACCAGCAGAGTGTCGAGCCGCTCCTTGCCGGGCGGACGGCGGTTCAGTGGCGACGCTCCACGATGTAGCGGGCGACGGCGCGGAGCGGGGCTGCCTTCTCGTCGAAGGCGCTCAGCGCCGCGATGGCATCGTCCACCAGCGCCTCGGCCCGCTGTCGCGCTTCCTCCGCACCGAGCAAGCCGACGAAGGTTGCCTTGCCGGCAGCGGCGTCCTTGCCGACAGCCTTGCCGAGGGCGGCCTCCGTGCCCTCGTGGTCGAGCAGGTCGTCGGCGATCTGGAACGCGAGCCCGATGCAGGCGGCATAGTCGCGGAGCGCCCTGCGGGCCGCACCGTCCTCGCCCGCGAGAATGGCGCCGGCCTCGCAGGAAAAGCCGAACAGCGCGCCGGTCTTGAGTCGCTGCAGCCGGACCACTTCGTCGAGGGTGAGCTCCCGGCTCTCCGCCGCGAGGTCGATCGCCTGGCCGCCGGCCATGCCGTCCGCGCCGGCGGCCTGCGCCAGCGCGCAGGCGAGTTCGGCGCGCACGGTAGCGTCAGGATGCCCGGCCGGCGTCGTCACCGCCTCGAAGGCAAGCGTGAGCAGCGAATCGCCCACCAGGATCGCGGTCGCCTCGTCGAAGGCGATATGGCAGGTGGGCTTGCCGCGGCGCAGGTTGTCGTCGTCCATCGCCGGCAGGTCGTCGTGGACCAGCGAGTAAGTGTGCACCATCTCGATGGCGGCGGCGGTGTTGACGGACCAGGCGCGTGGCACCTCGAAGAGGTCGGCGCCTGAGAGGACGAGGAAGGGCCTGAGCCGCTTGCCACCGGCGAAGAGGGAGTACCGCATCGCCTCGAAGAGCTGCCCGTCGGCACCGTCAGGCGCGGGAACCAGCGATTCGAGGGCTTCGTCTACGGCCTCCGCGGCATCGCGGAGCGCATCATCCAGCGATCTCACCGGGTGCCCTCAGCCGGTCTCGAACGGCTCCGTGCGGGCGGCGCCGGCCGCATCGCTGTCGATCTTCTCGACGCGAAGCTCGGCCTGCCTGAGCTTCTCCTCGCAGAACGTCTTCAGCTTGACGCCGCGCTCATACGCCGCAATGGCCGCTTCGAGGCCGGTCTCGCCGGCCTCCAACTCGTGCACGATCCCTTCGAGCTCGCGCATCGCGCTCTCGAAGGTCTGCGCCTCACCGTCCTTCTCGCCGCTCTCGCCCATGGAACGAGTCTAAGTGGTGACCCGATGCGCGGCAACCCGCAGGGCCCAGGGCGTGGCTGGGTTACCCGGTAATGCTGGGGCGGGCGGAGACCTCGGCGTGCCAGCGCCGGGCGTTGGTGTGATCCTCCGGCAGCCCGACCTTGGCTCCCCTGGTCGCGAAGTCGACGATACAGAGCGCGGTGATGTCGGCGACGCTGAAGCGGGAGCCGGCGATGAACCGGTTGTCCGCAAGCTGGCGCTCGATGCGGCCGTAGAAGCGGGCGAGCCGCTTCTTGCCGCGCTCCACTAGGTCGGAGATCTGCTCGATCGGCTCGGCAAAGCCCGGCAGGCCACGGCCCGCGAACGCCGGGGTGGAGTTGCGGAACACCTCGGCCACGCCGTTGAAGCCTTCGTTCTCGGCGCGGCGTTCCCACATGTCGACCATTGCGCGGTCCCGCCGGTTCACGCCGAAGAGCGGCGGTGCCGGATAGGCCTCTTCGAGAAAGCGGCAAATCGCCATCGCCTCGCCGATCTGTGTGCCGTCGTCGAGCTCCAGCATCGGCACGATGCGCCCGTCGTAGCGGGCGAGGTACTCGTCGGTGAGATGCGCGCCCTCGCCGGCCTCCACCACCGGTATCTCGATGCCCTTCTCGGCGATGTAGATCAGCACCCGGCGCGGATTGGGCGCAGCCCCCCAACTGTAAAGCTTCATTGTCGTTCCTCCCCGTCGCGCCTTGCGGCGCCTCACGCCCCGATCGCGGGCCGCTTGCTCTGCCAGGGCCGGGTCGCGGCCTCGAAGGCAGCAGATGCGCGGAACACGGAATGGTCGTCGTAGGGCCGCCCCACGATCTGCATCCCGATCGGCACGCCGCTAGCGGAGAACCCGGTCGGCACGCTCATCACCGGGCATTGGCTCACCTGATTGAAGCCGTAGGTCGCGATCCAGCCGCCGTAAGCCATGACCCGGACCCCGTTGATCCGAAAATCCGGGTTCGCATTGTCATGGTCGGCCTTGACCGCCGGCACCGTATTCGTCGGACAGATCAAGATATCGTGGGACTTGAGGATCGGCTGCAGCTGTTGCCACATCCGGCCACGCGCTTCGTAACACTGATAGAGGCGGGCGGCGCTGAGACTGAGGCCCCGCTCCACCAGCTTCACGACGAAGGGATCCATCTCGTACTGCCAGCGGGGCAGGTATTGGCCGACGAGGCCTGCGAAGATGCCCTCCCACCAGGTCACGCAGATGTCGAGTGCACCGTAATCCCAGCCGAGTTCGACCTCCTCCACCTCGCAGCCGAGCTCGCGGAAGAGGGCCGCCGCGCGCCGCGTCGCCTCCTCCACCTCCGGATCGACCTGGAGGTAGCCGAGATCCATGCTGAGGGCGACCTTGAAGCCGCGAATTCCCTCGTAGCTGGCCGGTAGCCGGACCCGGCCCGGCAGGGAGCGGTGATCCTCCGGGTGTTGGCCGGACATGACGTTCTGCATCAGCGCGGCATCGGCGACGCTGCGGACGATCGGGCCGTAATGCAGGATGGTCTCGAAGGGATGGTCGCGGTCAAGCGGATTGCGACCGAAAGGCGGCTTGTAGCCGAAGAGGCCGCAGGCTGCGGCCGGGATGCGGATGGAGCCGCCGCCGTCGGTGCCGTCGGCAAGCGTCGCCATACCGGCCGCGACCACCGCGCCCGCGCCGCCGGAGGAGCCGCCTGGGGTGTACTCCGGGTTCCACGGGTTGCGCGTGACTCCCCAGAGCGGACTGTGAGTGGCGCCCGAGTGGGCGAACTCCGGCGATGTGGAGCGCATGTGCATGATGGCGCCGGCACGCAGCAGCCGGTCCACCGTCGGTGCCGTGTAGTCCGGCCTAAAATCCTCGAAGATCTTCGAGCCGAGAGTGGTGATCTCGCCCTTGACCGTGTGGAAGTCCTTGATCGCGACCGGCACGCCTTCGAGCGCGCGTAGCCGGCCGTCGGTCTTGCCGTACTTCGCCTCGGCCTTCTTCGCCTGCTCGCTTGCCCGGTCGAAGTAGTCGTAGGTGATGGCGTTGAGCTTGGGGTTGACCGCCTGCGTGCGCCCGATCTGCGCGTCCAGCAGCTCGACAGGCGAAAGCGTGCGCGCCTTGAAGCGCTCTAGCGCCTCGCTCGCCGAGAGATAGCAAAGCTCCAGGTCCGCCGATGCCAAGACTCACCTCCTGCCGCAGGATCGCCGCGCGCCGTCCTCGGCCTTGTGGCTCCGCCGCTCACGCGCGGTACACGACCCTTCCCGCCGCCGGCGGCCGTTCTGCACGCGCCCTAGATCGCGGGCCGCTTGCTCTGCCAGGGCTGGGTCGCGCCCTCGAAGGCGGCGGCCGCGCGGAACACGGAGTGATCGTCGTAGGGCCGGCCCACGACCTGCATGCCGGTCGGCACCCCGAATGAGGAGAAGCCGGTCGGCACGCTCATCACCGGGCACTGACTCAGCAGGTTGAAGGGGTTGGTGCAGATCCAGCCGACATAGGCCATCACGCGCACCCCGTTGATCTGGAAATTGGGGTCTGCGTCGTTCTGGTCGGCCTTGACCGACGGCACCGCCAGCGTCGGGCAGATCAGGAAGTTGTAGCGCTTGAGGATCGGCTGCAACTGCTCCCACATCCAGCCGCGGAACACCTGGCACTGGTAGAGGCGCGCGGCGCTGTGAGTCATGCCTTTCTCCAGAAGCCTGACCACGAAGGGGTCCATCTCGTACTGCCAGCGGGGCAGCAGGTGGCCCGCGATCCCGGCGAAAAGACCCTCCCACCAGGTCATCCAGCAATCTTGGACGCCCCAGTTGAAGCCGACGTCGACCTCGTCCACCTCGCAGCCGAGGTCGCGCAGCACGTCCGCCGCGTGCCGCATGTTCGCCTGCACCTCCGGGTCGACCTCGAAGTAGCCGAGGTTCATGGAGAAGGCGACCTTCCAGCCGCGGATGTCATCGTACGTCATGGGCAGCCGAATCTTGTTCGGCAGGCTGCACAGGTCGTCCGGATGCGGGCCGGACATGACGTTCTGCATCAGTGCGGCGTCGGCGACGCTGCGGACCATGGGGCCGTAATGCAGGATCGTCTCCAGCGGATGGTCGCGGTCCAGCGGATTGCGGCCGAAGGGAGGCTTGTAGCCGAAGATACCGCAGGCGGATGACGGGATGCGGATCGAGCCGCCGCCGTCCGTCCCATCGGCAAGCGTGGTCATGCCGCCGGCGACCGCCGCGCCCGCACCGCCGGAGGAGCCGCCGGGGGTGTAGTCCAGGTTCCACGGGTTGTGCGTAACGCCCCAGAGCGGACTGTGAGTATTGCCGGAATAGGCGAACTCCGGTGTCGTGGTGCGCAAGTGCATGATGCTGCCGGCGCGCAGCAGCCGGTCCACCGTCGCCGCTGAGTAGTCGGGCCGAAAATCCTCGAAGATCTTCGAGCCCATGGTCGTGATCTCGCCCTTGACCGGGTGGAAGTCCTTGATGCCCACCGTCACCCCTTCGAGAGCGCGGAGCCGGCCATCAGTCTTCCCGTACTTCGCCTCGGCCTTCTGCGCCTGCTCGCGCGCGCGGTCGAAATAGTCGTAAGTGATGGCGTTGAGCTTGGGATTGACTTCCTGCGTACGCGCGATCTGCGCGTCCAGCAGCTCTACAGGCGAGAGCGTGCGCGCCTTGAAGCGCTCCAGCGCCTCGGTCGCCGTCAGATAGCAAAGCTCGAGATCTGCCGATGCCATGTTGTGCCTCCCCTGGGCCTTCCCTTAAGTGCCTCGCTGCATCCCCGTGCCCCTCAGCCGAGATGCACGACCTCCCGCCGCTTGATGCTCTCGTCGGCGGCAATGACGATACGCAGGCTGTTGACCGCGCTATCCATGTGCTCGGAAAGATCGAGGTCCTCGCGGATCGCCTTGAGCAGAAATTCCTGCTCGCGATCGCACAGTTCCTGATGGGTCGGCTCGTCGGCCATGTCGACCCACTCGTCCTCGTGCACGAAGTTGTTGGCTTCGTCGATCTCGCTCGAATGGCAGAGCAGCGCGTTGGTCTTTGTGTGCGAGTCGATATCGTCCGAAGCAGCGTGATCCTGCCCTTCCTGCGGCATGACGATGCTGACGCAGCCCTTGGGCCCGACCACGTCCTTCACGAAGAACGCAACCTCGCTCATCATCGGGCCCCAGCCGGCCTCGTACCACCCCACCGAACCGTCGTCGAACTCGACGTGGAGGTGGCCGTAGTTCTGCACCTTGGTCTGGTCGGTAAGCTGCGCGCCGACGCCGTGCACGCGCACCGGCTGGGCGCCGGTCATCTGGCACATGACATCGACGTAGTGGACCCCGCAATCGACGATCGGTGTCAGCGACTCCATCAGGTTGCGGTGCCAGTTCCAGGCCGGCCCCCGGCTCTGCTGGTTGAGATTCATGCGCATGACCAGCGGCTTGCCGAGAGTCTGCGCGCGCGCGATGAACTCCGTCCAGGCGGGGTGCACGCGGAGGATGTAGCCGATGACCAGCTTCTTTCCGGTCGCCCGCGCCTTGTCCACCACCGCCTGCGCACCCTCCACGGTGGTGGCGAGCGGTTTCTCGACGAAGACGTGGCAGCCCGCATCGAACGCCTTGAGGCAGAATTCCTCGTGGGTGTTGGGATAGGTGTTGATTGAGACCGCATCGGGCCGGGACTCGGCGAGCGCCTCGTCGACGTTCTCGTAGCGCGGCAGCGACGCCAGCTCGGCGGGCAGGTCGTTGCGCCCGCGAATGCTGCGGCTGCACAGCCCGACGAGCTCGAAGCCATCGATCTTGTCGTAAGCGAGCGCGTGGCTGAGCCCCATGTTGCCGACGCCTACCACGAGCACCTTGATTGCTCCGTTCTGCATGACCGCCTCCCGTTCTCCGTCCGCCCGCCGGGCGGTGCACGATTTCCGCCGTTGTTCGTTTTTCTTGTCGCTTATTGTGCCGCTGCCCGTAGACCCGATCAAACGGCCGGACTATTTCTCAGTTTTCGAGCGGCGTCGCCACCATGCCCTCGATCTCGATCAGCATTCCGGGGTGGGCGAGCTCGGTCACGCCGACGAGGGTGCGCGGCGGCGGGTTCGCCGGATCGAAGTGCCGGGCGGAGGTCTCGTTCACGACGTTCTGCCCCGACATGTCGGTGAGATAGATGTTGAGCTTGACGATCTGGGAGAAGTCGGCCCCCGCCGCCTCCAGAATGGTGCCGATGTTGGCGAAGGTCTTCTCGGTCTGCACGCGGATGCCGCCTGCCAACCACTCGGCCTCGGCCACCGGATCGTGCGGGTGCGCGTGATAGATCGGGATCGGACCACACCCGGAGAAGAGCAACAGCCGCGCATCCTCGACCGCGAAGGCGGCGCTGAAGGGGCTGCGGTATTCCGGCTTGAGGGGGATATGGTGGATCGGCGTGATCGGCATGGCGATGTCCCGTGGTCGGCAAAGGGGCGCCATGCTATCCCATCATCCGCATAGCCGGAACGGCGCGCACGAACCCCAGCCGAGGCGCCGGCGCAAGACGCATGGGCGGCCCATGCCGACCAAAAACTGGGGCGGTCGCGAGGACCGCCCCAGCTGGAGGACCGACCAGTCGTTTGGGAGACAGCGGGAGGGACGAAGCGCTTCACCGTCACCCGCATGACGATATGGCCGTCGAATGTGGCATTGATATGGCAGAATCGGGCATGACGGACCCGCAAGCGGGGGGCAGCGCGGGCGGCCTTGGTCTGCGCGCAGCGTCGGCTGCGGTGCTCGTGCCCGTTGCGCTTGGCACGGCCTACCTGGGCGGCCCCGTCTTCATCGCAGCAGTGGGAGCGGCGGGCGTGCTCGCCTGGCTCGAATGGCGCAGGCTGCTCGGCCGGCCGGCGATTGATGTCGCCGCGGCGGTCGGCATCGCGGGCCTGGCCGCGGTCTGCGCGCTCTTCGCGGTGATCGGAACGGTTGCCGCCGCCGGCGCCGCTGCGGCGGCCGCGCTCGTCGTCGCAGGCGCAGAACGTGGCGGGCTGCGCGTGCGCGCGGCGGGACTGGCGGGCGCCGGCATCATCCTCCTTCTCGTCGTCGCCTCGCTCACGCTGCGCGGGGACGACACGACGGGTCGCGCGTCCGTCTTCTGGCTCTTTGCCGTGGTCTGGGCGAGCGATACCGGTGCTTACGTCGCCGGGCGGACGCTTGGTGGCCCGCGTCTCGCGCCCCGCATCAGCCCGGCCAAGACCTGGGCCGGCGCCTGCGGTGGTGTGGCGGCAGCGGCGGGCGCCAGCATCCTGCTCGGCTGGCTGATGCCGCTCGCCGGCTGGGTGGCGGAACGCCCGAGCCTTGCCGTGCTGGCAGTTGCCGGCGTGCTTGGCTCGATCGTTGGGCAAATGGGCGATCTCGCCGAGTCCGCCCTCAAGCGGCGGGTCGGCGCCGATGACTCGGGCCGTCTGATCCCCGGCCACGGCGGCATTCTGGACCGGGGCGACTCGTTCGCCGCCGCCGCCTTCGCGTTGATCCTCGCAACTGCGATTAGTGGGGGAGTGCCACCCTGGTCTTATTCACCCTGACCGTGCCGCTCGCTGCGCAACCAATGCTGGACGTCGATGGCGAGAGTCGCGGCCGCAGCAAGAAGCAGGAGAATGGCCAGGATCCAGTCGCCCAGCCGGGCCATCGGCGGCGGCTCGAGCGCCGGCGGCAGCGGCGCGTCGAGGACGCCGATCTCCCCCAGCCCGAGCCGGCCCACCATGCGACCGTAGGAATCGACGACGGCGGAGATGCCGGTGTTCGCCGCCCGCACCAGCGGCATGCCCTCTTCCACGGCCCGGAGGCGCGCCGCCTGGAAGTGCTGATAGGGCCCGGCCGTGTGCCCGAACCAGGCGTCGTTGGTGATGTTGAGCAGCCATTGCGGCCGCTCGCCCGGTGGCGCGTTGTCGGCCACCACCTCGCCGGGGAAGATTGCCTCGTAGCAGATCAGCGGGCTGAAGGGCGGCACGCCGGGCAGACTGAGCGTGCGCGGCCCCGGCCCGGGAGAGCTGTCGACCGTTCCAGCCGCCGCGATTGCCCGCAGATTAATGATCCCGCGCAGGGGCATGTACTCGCCGAACGGTACCAGGTGGTGCTTGTCGTAGGACGCCGTGATGGCTTCCGCCGGGCCTAGCGCATGCAGGCTGTTCCAGACGGCGATCGTGCGCCCCGCCGAACGGGTGCGCCGGGGTGCGCCGGTGATCACATAGCCGCCGGGGGGCGCGGCCCGCGACACGAATGCCTGGATCGTCGCGCTCTCATCCATGAAGAAGGGCACGGCCGTCTCCGGCCAGATCACGATGTCGGTCTCGTCGAGCCCCGGCTCGTGCGAGAGCACGACGTGGTGCGCGAGCCCCGCCTCGCGCGCGCCGTCCTCCCACTTCCGGGATTGATCGATATTGGCCTGAACCAGGCGGAGCGTGACTTCGGTCGGCGCCAGATCGGGCGCCAGCGCGAGGCGCGCCTGCCCGCCGACCCAGATCGCCGCCAGCAATCCGAACGCGACGGCGGGCAACAGCCAGCGCCGGCGGCGGGGGCGTTCGTCCGTGCCGGGTGTCGCCAGCACCGCCGGGGCCGCCGCAGCGAGCACGGTCACGAAGCTCAGCCCATAGACCCCGACCACCGCCACGGACTGGATCATGCCCACGGATGGCATCCAGACCGTTCCCATCAGGTTCATGGGAAAGCCGGTGAGGATGTTGCCGCGCAGCCACTCGGCCGCGGTCCAGGTGACGGCGAGGGCGAGCACACGGCCCGCGATGGGCAACGGTGGTAGCCGCGCCGCGAAGGCAGCCAGCGCTGGGAACAGCGCGAAGCCGGCGGAGAGCCCGATCACCGCCGGCGCCACCATCCAGCCAAAGCGCGAGGGATCGGTCAGCATGGCGGCGCCGATCCAATAGATGCTGAAGACGAAGTGAGCGAAGCCGAACCACCAACCCGCGACGGCGGCTCGCCACGGCGAGCGGCTGGCGTGGATCAGCCAGACCAGGCCCGTGAACGAGACCACCAGCAGGGGGAGCGCGTGCCCCGGCGGGAGCGCGGTCGCCGAGACGGCGCCGAGGCCGGCGGCGATCCCCGACCGGCGCCAACCGGATGCGGCGCCGACCCAACGCGCCAGCGCCACATACCGCGTGGCGGCAAGGCGCCCGTAGTCGGTCACGGACGACCGTGCGCCGGGTGTGACTCAGTGCGGCTGACTCGCAGCCTCTTGATTCGCCGCGGGTCGGCCTCCAGTACCTCGAATGTGAATCCGACCGGGTGGCAAATTTGCTCGCCCACACGGGGCACCCGCTCGGCCAGGGTGAACACGAGCCCGCCGAGGGTATCGACCGCGTCCTCCTCATCTCCGTCGAGCAGTGGGACCGAGAGCTGGCGCTCCAGCTCGTCCACCCGAACGCGGGCATCCGCCTCCATCGCGCCGTCATCCAGGCGGATCAGGGCCGGGGCCTCGATCTCGTCGTGCTCGTCCTCGATCTCGCCGACGATCTCCTCCACCACGTCCTCGATCGTCACCAGGCCGTGGGTGCCGCCGTACTCGTCGACGATCACCGCCATGTGCAGCCGGGTCTCGCGCATCTCCTTCAGCAGGGCCGGGATCGGCATGGATTCGGGCACGTACAGAATTTCGCGCCGGATCGCCTCCAGGTCGAAGGGACCGTCTCCGCCCCAATGGCCCATGACATCGCGGATGTGAATCATGCCGACGATCTCGTCGAGATTGCCGCGGTAGAGCGGCATCCGCGAATGGCCCTCCTCCTTGATGATGGCGACGACCTCATCCAACGGCGCCGTGATCTCGACCGCCGTGACGTCGTTGCGGGGCACCATCGCGTCTTCGGCGGTCAGGCTGCCGAAGCGCAGCAGGTTGAGCAGCAGGTCGCGCTCGTCCGGGCTGATCTGATCGGCGATTTCCTCTTCTTCGAGGATCTCGCCGAGGGACTCGCGCCAGGAGCCGCCGTTGCCGCGGCCGAGCCCCTTGCGCAGCCAATTGCCGATCAGCCCAACAACCGACGCGCGAGCCCGCCCGCTTCGGTCGCCGCCTACACTGTCGCTGCTAGATGGAGGTTTGTCGTCTTCGCTCATCGTTCCGCTCCGCGGCCCGTGACCGCGGGGCAACTCTCACTCTCACAGGTTAACGTAGGGATCGGATAAGCCAAGTGCCAATAGCGTTCGGGATTCGAGCGCGCGCATGCGACGCTCGGCATCCGGCTCGTCGTGGTCGTGGCCGAGCAGATGGAGCACGCCGTGGATGACCAGGTGGCTCACCCGATCGGCAAGGCCCACCCCGACCGACGTGCTGTCGCGCTGCACGGTCTCGCGGGCAAGCACCACGTCGCCCAGCATGAGCGGCATTTCGCCGGGTGGCGGGTCGAGGCGCGGCGGCTCGTGGACCGGGAATGAGAGCACGTCCGTCGCGCGGTCCTGGCCCCGGTAGTCCCTGTTCAGCATTCGCACGAAGGCATCGTCCGCCAGCACCACGCTGAGTTCCACGCGACCGGGTAGGTCCGCTTCGGCCTCAAGGGCCGCGGAGGCGGCACGGCGAGCCACGGCGGCGGCGTCAGGAAGAGCGGTCGACCACGCCGAATCGCGGAGGCTGATCTCGATCTCGGTCATCGCCGGGGGTTTCGGCGTCGTAGGCCTCGAGGATGCGCGTCACCAGGGAATGGCGCATGACATCGGCGGTGCCGAAGCGGACGAAGGAAACCCCGCTCAATCCCTCCAGTGTCTTGACGGCATGGCGCAGGCCCGACTGCGCACCAGCCGGGAGGTCTACCTGGGTGAGGTCGCCGGTGACGACCATGCGCGAGCCCTCGCCGAGCCGGGTGAGGAACATCTTCATCTGTAGCGGCGTCGTGTTCTGCGCTTCGTCCAGGATGACGAACGCCTGGGAGAGCGTGCGCCCGCGCATGAAGGCGAGCGGGGCGATCTCGATCTCCGCCGAGTCGATGCGCCGCGACACCAGGTCCGCCGGCAGCATGTCGTAGAGCGCGTCGTAGAGCGGGCGGAGATACGGGTCGACCTTGTCCTTCAAATCGCCGGGCAGGAAACCGAGGCGCTCGCCCGCCTCGACCGCCGGGCGCGAGAGCACGATGCGCTCGACCCGGCCGGTGAGATAGAGCGAGACCGCCATCGCCACCGCGAGATAGGTCTTGCCGGTGCCGGCGGGGCCGAGCCCGAACACCAGGTCGTTGTTCTGCATGGCGCGCACATAGTCGGCCTGGCGCGGCGAGCGCGGACTGACCGGGCGCTTGCGGGTGCGGAGCGTGAGCGCAGGCTCAGGCTCGGCCCGCTGGTTTGCCGTGCCCGCGACACCGGCGCCGCGCGGCCCGGTCGCCATGCGGATCGCGCCTTCGACCTCGCCGCCGCCCATGGGCAGGCCCTGCTTCAGCTTGTCGTAGAGCGTCCGCAGCACCTCTTCCGTCGCCGCGACCGAAGAGGGCGGGCCGCTGATCGCAACCTCGTTGCCGCGCGAGCGCAGCACCACGCCCAACGCGTGCTCGATCCGCACCAGATGGCGGTCGTGATCGCCGAAGAGGAGCGGCAGCAAGGTGTTGTCATCGAAACGGATCTGCGCGCCGGCCTCGCCCGGCGCCCCGGCTGCAGGGCGGCTCACGCGGGAACGCCTCCTGCAACGCCCAAGCCGGCGTCGCGGCCCTGGGTAAGCGCGCCCGTGCCACCCGCCAGCGCACCTGCGAGGCCGTTGGGCGAAGCGTCGGTCACGGTTGCCTCTGCGACGGTGCCGATCAAGCTCTCGTCGCCCGCCACATGGAGCCACTGCATGTAGGACGTGCGGCCTGCGACCTGACCAGGGTGGCGGCCGCGCCTCTCGAAGAGTACCGGGAGCGTCCGCCCCACCATGCCCGCGTTGAAGCGCCGCTTCTGCTCGTCGAGCAGGCGCTGGAGGCGGCTCAGACGCTCGGCAGCGACCTCGCCCGGCACGCGGTCGTCGCGCTCTGCCGCAGGCGTGCCGGGGCGCGGGCTGTACTTGAAGGAGAAGGCCTGCGCGAACTCGACCTCGCGCACGAGCGCCATTGTCTCCTCAAAATCCGCCTCGGTCTCACCGGGAAAGCCCACGATGAAGTCGCTGGAGAGCGCGATCTCGGGCTGAGCGGCCCGGAGCGCGGCCACCAGACGCAGGTAACGCTCGGCGCCGTGGCCCCGGTTCATGGCGGCGAGGATGCGGTCCGAGCCCGACTGCACCGGCAGATGCAGGAAGGGCATCAGCTTCGGCTCCGCGCCGTGCGCCTCGATCAGCGCCGGCGTCATGTCGCGCGGATGGGAAGTGGTGTAGCGCAGCCGCTCCAGCCCTTCGATGGCTGCCAGGCGGCCGATCAGACTCGCCAAGTCCGTCTCGCCCTCGTCGGGCTCGCCGGCCGCGCCGTGATAGGCGTTGACGTTCTGGCCCAGCAGCACGATCTCGCGGGCGCCGGCGACGACGAGGCGGCGTGCCTCGGCTTCGACATCAGCAGCGGGGCGGGAATCCTCGGCGCCTCGGGTATAGGGCACGACGCAGAACGTGCAGAAGCGATCGCAGCCTTCCTGAATCGTGAGGAAGGACGAAACGCCCCTTCCTGGCAGCGGGCCGGCCAGCTCCTCCGGCAAGTGGTCGAAGCGCGAATCCGCCGGCATGGAGGTATCGACCGCAGCCCGGCGCTCACGCCTCGCGCGCGCCACCATGCCCGGCAGGCGATGATACGCTTGGGGGCCAACCACGATATCCACGAAGGGGGCGCGGGCAGCGACCTCCTCGCCCTCGGCCTGGGCGACGCAGCCGGCGACGGCGAGCAGCATCTCCCCACCGCCCCGCTCGCGCGTCTGCTTCAGCGCGCGCAACCGCCCGAGCTCGGAGTAGACCTTCTCCGCCGCCTTCTCACGGATATGACAGGTGTTGAGGACCACCAGATCGGCGTCCTCGATCGCCGCCGTCGAGCGATAGCCGAGCGGCGCCAGGACATCCGCCATGCGGGCGGAGTCGTAGACGTTCATCTGGCAGCCGAAGGTCTTGACGTAGAGCTTTTTCGCCACGGCCTCGCCGTGTGTCGGGGCTTCGCTGGAGGTCGCGCGGCCCGCCAATCGTGCCGCTCCCTGCCCCTCTCTAAGGCCACCGACCCTAGCACCCGCCGCAAGGCTGTCAAGCAAACGCGCGGGCGTCTACGAGCGGCCCGTCGGGCGAACATCCCGTCAGGCAATGCCGAGGAAGACGAGAATGGCCTGATCGATCCGTCGCATATCCCTAGCGGAGAGGGCGCCGATCCGTCGACCCAGACGCTCCCGGCGGACGGTGGTGATCTTGTCGACCATGACCCGGCAAGTCTCGTGCAGGCCGTTCTCGGAGCTCGGGGAGAGAGCGACGCGAAACAGTGGCGCATCGGTCGGGTCGCTGGTCAATGCACAGACCGTCACCGAGTTTGAATGCTCGAAGCGGTCGTCCTGAACGATCACGACGGGTCTCGGCTTGCCCGTATAGTCGCCGCCCCCCGCAGCGACCCACAATTCGCCCCGCTTCACGCGATATCAATTTCGCTGATGGCGTCGACGAACCGCTGGTCGGACTCGGCATGCACACTCGCGGCCACGGCCAGCGACTGTCTACGCGCCTCCTCCGAAAATCCCGGTGTCCGGGTGTCGGGTACCCAGATTTGCAGAGGACGAAGCCCCTGCTCACGCAGGCGCGCACGATGCCGGCGAACCTTCTCGTGCGTTGCCTTCGAGCTCTTCGGCGGGCTTGCCATGGATCGTCACCCCAGGTTACATGTAACCTAGACAATGCTGTGCTGTAGCACAAGCGTGACAGGGCTTGGTTCGGGCCGCGGCACGCGGGACGGTGCCAGCCTCAGAGCGCTTGGGCGATGGCCTCACCGACATCGGAGGTGGACGCGCTGCCGCCGAGGTCGGGGGTCAGCGGGGCGCCTTCGCCGAGCACGGTCTCGATCGCACCCTCGATGGCGCGCGCGGCGTCGCCGTGGCCGAGATGGTCCACCATCATCGCGCCGGTCCAGATCATCGCGACCGGGTTGGCGATGGCGCGGCCGGCGATGTCCGGCGCAGAGCCGTGCACCGGCTCGAACATGGAGGGATGGTCGCGATCGGGGTTGAGGTTGGCGGCGGGTGCGAGCCCCATGCCGCCCGCCACAGCGGCGCCGAGGTCCGAGAGGATGTCGCCGAACAGGTTGCTGCCCACCACCACGTCGAACCAGTCCGGATGCTGCACGAAGTGGGCGCTCAGGATGTCGATATGGAAGCTGTCGGTCTCCACGTCCGGGAACTCGGCGGCGTGGGCCGCGAAGCGCTCGTCCCAATAGGGCATCGTGTGGATGATGCCGTTGGACTTGGTGGCCGAGGCCACGCGGCCCTGCCGGGTGCGGGCCAGCTCGAAGGCGTAGCGCATCACCCGGTCGACGCCCTGGCGGGTGAAGACGCTCTCCTGCACCACCGCCTCCTGCTCGGTGCCGGCGTAGATGCGCCCGCCCATCTCCGAATACTCGCCCTCATTGTTCTCGCGCACGATGACGAAGTCGATGTCGGCCGGGGTGCGGTTCGCGAGCGGCGAGGTGACGCCCTTGAGCAGCTTGATCGGGCGCAGGTTGACGTACTGACGGAAGGCCCGGCGCAGCGGAATCAGGAGGCCCCAGAGCGAAACGTGGTCCGGCACGCCGGGGAAGCCCACCGCGCCCAGCAGGATGGCGTCGAACGGGCGCAGAACTTCGATCCCGTCCTCGGGCATCATTCGGCCGGTCTGGCCGTAGGTTTCGCAGTTCCAGCCGAAATGCTGCCAGTCGAAACCGATATCGAAGCGCCGGCCGGCGGCTTCCAGCACCTTCATAGCTTCGGGCATGACCTCGTTGCCGATGCCATCGCCAGGAATTACCGCAATTCGATAGTGCGCCATGGACCGGCCCCCCCTCGCAGGCGCGCGCATGCTAGAGCGTTTCCGCCCCAGCGGAAACGCTCTCCCACTTGTCGCTCACGGCAGCCGGCCTACGGCCGGCGCCTGCGCGGGCGCGCCGCATTGGCGGCGGGCCGCGGTCGCGGCCTGTCGCGAGTCCGTCAAGGACGGCCCCGCTCCCGCCGAAGCGCCGCGAGCCGGCACGCGCCATTGACTCGGACGCACGCTAGGTGTAATCGACGTGCCACTCAGGGCGCGCGCAGCAGGCATCGCCGCGCGCCCTTTCCCTATGAGGAGGCTCCAGCGTGGCGCGTATTGCCGGCGTCAACATCCCGACCAACAAGCGGGTCGAGATTTCGTTGACTTACATTCACGGGATCGGGCGCACCAAGGCCCGGCAAATTCGCGAGACGGTGGGCCTGCCGGCCGAGAAGCGGGTGAGCCAGCTGAGCGATGCGGAGGTCATCCGCATCCGCGAGGTGATCGACCAGAGCTACGTGGTCGAGGGTGACCTCCGCCGCGAGGTCGCGATGAACATCAAGCGCCTCATGGACCTCGGCACCTATCGGGGCCTCCGGCACAGGCGCGGCTTGCCCGTGCGCGGCCAGCGCACCCACACCAACGCACGCACGCGCAAAGGGCCGGCACGCCCGATCGCGGGCAAGAAGAAGTAGAGGGCAGCGGGGATGGCGAAGCCGACACGCACACGGCGCCGCGAGCGGAAGAACATTTCCTCCGGCATCGCCCACGTCAGCGCCACCTTCAACAGCACGATGATTACCATCACCGATGTCCAGGGCAATGCGATCGCCTGGTCGTCGGCCGGCAGCATGGGCTTTCGCGGCTCGCGGAAGTCGACCCCCTACGCTGCCCAGATGGCGGCCGAGGAAGCCGGCCGCAAGGCTGCGGAGCACGGTGTCAAATCCCTCGAGGTCGAGATCAAGGGGCCGGGCTCAGGGCGCGAATCCGCGCTACGCGCGCTGCAGAGCGCGGGCTTCGTGATCACCGCGATCCGGGACGTGACCCCGATCCCGCACAATGGCTGCCGGCCGCCGAAACGGCGGCGCGTCTGACGGCACCTTGACCGGCGCGCCGCGGCGCGCCACCTCGTTCATTCAACGGGCGTACAACCCATCACACGGGACAGTCTGTGTCATGAAGAAGAACTGGCAGGAACTCATCAAGCCGCACAAGCTCGAAGTGACGCCCGAAGGAGACGGCTCCCGCTTCGCGCGCATCGTGGCCGAGCCGCTCGAGCGCGGCTACGGCATGACGCTCGGCAACGCGCTCAGGCGCATCCTGCTGTCGTCGCTGCAGGGTGCCGCGGTCACGTCGATGCAGATCAACGGCGTGCTGCACGAGTTCTCCTCGCTCCAGGGCGTGCGCGAGGACATCACCGATCTCGTCCTCAACGTGAAGCTGCTGGCGCTCCGCCTGCACGGCGAAGGCCCCCGGCGGATGGCGCTGAGCGCGACTGGGCCGGGCGAGGTCACGGCGGCGCAGATCCAGGCCGGTCACGGCATCCAGATCGTCGACCCCGACGTGGTGATCTGCACCCTCGACGAGAACACCAAGATCGACATGGAGTTCACGGTCGAGACCGGCAAGGGCTATGTGCCTGCCGCCCAGAACCGGCCCGAGGATGCGCCCATCGGCCTGATCCCGGTCGATGCGCTCTACAGCCCTGTGCGCAAGGTCGCCTACAAGGTGGACAACACCCGCGTGGGCCAGGTGACCGACTACGACAAGCTGACCATGCGGGTCGAGACCAACGGCACCGTCTCGCCCGAGGACGCGATCGCGTTGGCCGCCCGCATCCTCCAGGATCAGCTCCAGCTCTTCATCAACTTCGAGGAGCCGCGCGAGCTGCCGCGCGCCGAGGAGGCGATCGAGCCGGAGTTCAATCCGAACCTGCTGCGCAAGGTGGACGAGCTGGAGCTTTCCGTCCGCTCCGCCAACTGCCTCAAGAACGACAACATCATCTACATCGGCGACCTGGTGCAGTACTCCGAAGCCGAGATGCTGCGGACGCCCAACTTCGGCCGCAAGTCGCTCAACGAGATCAAGGACGTGCTGGCCGCCATGGGCCTCTATCTCGGCATGGAGCTCACCGACTGGCCGCCCGAGAACATCGAGGAACTGGCCAAGAGGCTGGACGAGCCCTACTAGGGACCGGACCCGCCCAAGGCCACGTTACAGGGGGATACGCCATGCGCCATCGACATGGCCGCCGCAAGCTGAACCGGACGTCCAGCCACCGCCGCGCGATGTTCCGCAACATGGCGACGTCGCTGCTCAAGCACGAGCAGATCGAGACCACGCTGCCGAAGGCGAAGGAGCTGCGCGGCGTTGTCGAGCGCATGATCACGCTTGGCAAGCGCGGCGATCTCCACGCCCGCCGGCAGGCGCTGAGCTATCTCGTCGACGATGCGGTCGTGCGCAAGCTCTTCGACACGCTGGGGCCCCGTTACGCCGAGCGCCCGGGCGGCTACACCCGCGTGCTGAAGGCCGGTCACCGCTACGGCGACGCCGCGCCCATGGCGATCATCGAGCTGGTCGATCGGGACGAGGACGAGAAGGGCAAGGATTCGGGCCCCGTTCCGGGCGACGACGAGGAGGAAGAGGAGGAGGAAGCCGCGTAAGCCGCGAGCCTTCGCCGCCAACCCTTCCACAGAGCCCGGCTCAGGTCGGGAATATCTCCCTCAATTCGGTGACTTGCTCGTCGGTCAGCAGCCTGACCGGCGCACCGCGCAGCAGCAGGTGCAGCTTCGCCGTCTCTTCCAGCTCCTCGGCGGCATAGACCGCGGCATCCAGCGCCTTCCCCGCCACCACGGGCCCGTGATTGGCCAGCAGAACCGCGTGGTGCGTGCGGGCCGCGTCGTGCACGGCGTCTGCGAGCGTCCGGTCGCCCGGCCGGTAGTAGGGGATGAGCGGCAGTCGGCCCACGCGCATCACGTAATAGGCGGTGATCGGCGGCAGCACGTCGGCTGGGTCGACGTCGGCGAGGCAGGAAACCGCGACCGAGCACGTGCTGTGCAGGTGCACGATGGCGCGGGAATCGGGCCTCGCCCGGTAGATCGACTGGTGCAGGAACGCCTCCTTCGAGGGCGGGTCGCCGGAGATCAGGGTGCCGTCCGGCCCGAGCTTCGCGATCCGCGCGGGGTCGAGCCGGCCGAGACAGGAGTTGGTCGGCGTGACCAGCATGCCGTCGTCCAACAGCGCGCTGATGTTGCCCGACGCGCCACAGCCGTAGCCCCGCGTGAACAGGGACTCGCCGTGAAGCGCGATCTGCTCGCGCAGCGCTGCCTCGCTCACGGCAAGACCTCGAATGCGCGGGTGAAGAAGTCGGGCGCGCCGAAGTTGCCGGACTTCAGCGCGAGATGGAGCCGGGGCTCGCCGACGCTCATGGTCCACGGCACGCCGGGGTCGATCTCGGCCCCGATGCGGAGCGCCTGAACCCCGAGCGCGCCGACCACGGCGCCCGCGGTCTCGCCGCCGGCCACCACCAGCCGGCCTGTGCCGGCATCCACGAGGCCTTTGGCGATGCGCGCGAGGCAACGCTCGATCATCGCGCCCGCTTTTTCTGGGCCCAGCTGCTTCTGAATCCGCCTGACCCGCGCCGGCGCGGCGCTGGCGTAGATCAGCACCGGCCCTTCGGCGAGCTTGGGCCGCGCCCAGGCCAGCGCCTCGGCCGCCACCCGCCGGCGCGCGGCGAGCGCCTCGGCATCGACGAAGAACGCCGGGCACGTGGCCGCCATGCGCTCGATCTGCCCGAGCGTTGCGGTCGAGCAGCTGCCGGCGATCACCGCCGCGTGGCCGGCTGCGCCCGGCAGCGTGGCCGCTTCCTCCGCCTCTCCGAGCAAGCCGCTCTCCCGGAAGTTCGCCGGCAGCCCCATGGCGACCCCGGAGCCGCCGGTGACGAGCGGCAAATCGGCGCAGGCCGCTCCGATCGCCATGAGGTCGGGATCGGCGATCGCGTCGACGATGGCGTGGCGCGTGCCTGCCTGCCGAAGCCCCTCGAACGCCCCGCGGATGGCGCCGGCACCCTTGCGCACGGTCTCGTGCCCGACCAGCCCCACCGGGCGCGGCGTCTGGGCGCCGAGCACCGCCACGAGATTGGAGTCCCGCATCGGGGTCAGCGGATGGTTGCGCATGCCCGAGTTCTCGAGCAGCACGTCGCCGACAAAGAGGTGCCCCCTGTAGACGGTACGCCCGTTGGCCGGGAAGGCCGGGCAGCCAATGGTTAGGTCGGCCCCCAGATCGTCCAGCAACGCATCGCCCACCGGCCCGATATTGCCGCGCGGCGTTGAATCGAAGGTCGAGCAGTACTTGAAGAAGATCTGACGCGCGCCGCCCTTCCTGAGCCAAGCGAGCGCCGCGCGGGACTCACGCACCGCTCTGGCGGGCGGCACCGTGCGCGACTTGAGCGCGACCACGACGGCATCGGCATCGGGCACTGCGGTCTCGGCACGGGGAACGCCGATCACCTGGACCGTTCGCATCCCGCCCGCCACCAGCGTGTTGCAGAGATCGGTTGCGCCGGTGAGGTCGTCGGCGATGGCGCCGAGCAGAAGCTTTGTTTTCCACCCCTTCCCGCCGCGCCGCGCCATGGCGTCAGGCGAAGGCCTGGATGCCGGTCTGCGCCCGGCCGAGGATCAGGGCGTGGATGTCGTGGGTGCCCTCGTAGGTGTTGACCGCCTCGAGGTTCATGACGTGGCGGATCACGTGAAACTCGTCGCTGATGCCGTTGCCGCCGTGCATGTCGCGGGCTTCGCGGGCAACTTCGATCGCCTTGCCGCAGGAGTTGCGCTTGATCAGCGAAATCATCTCGGGCGTCGCCCTGCCCTCGTCGAAGAGCCGGCCGACGCGCAGGCAAGCCTGCAGGCCGATGGCGATCTCGCTCTGCATATCGGCGAGCTTCTTCTGGATCAGCTGGTTGGCCGCGAGCGGCCGGCCGAACTGCTGGCGGTCCATCGTGTAGTCGCGGGCGGCGCGCCAGCAGAACTCGGCGGCGCCGAGCGCGCCCCAGCCGATGCCGTAGCGGGCCCGGTTGAGGCAGCGGAATGGGCCGGCAAGCCCGCTCGCACCGGGAAGCTCGTTCTCCGCCGGTACGAACACCTCGTCCATCTGGATCATGCCGGTGACGGAGGCGCGCAGCGAGAACTTGCCCTCGATCTTGGGCGCCGCCAGCCCCTTCATGTCCTTCTCAAGCAGGTAGCCTCGGATCGTGCCTTTGTCATTCTTGGCCCAGACCAGGAAGACATCGGCGATGGGCGAGTTGGAGATCCAGTTCTTCGCGCCGGAAAGCAGGAATCCCCCGTCGACCGTGCGTGCGCGCGTCGTCATGCTGCCGGGGTCGGAGCCGGAGTCCGGCTCGGTGAGCCCGAAGCAGCCAACGGCCTCGCCGGTTGCGAGGCGCGGCAGCCACTGCTGCTTCTGCGCCTCGGTGCCGTAGACGTCGATGGGATACATCACCAGGCTCGACTGCACGCTCATCGCGGAGCGATAGCCGGAATCGACCGCCTCCACCTCACGCGCGGCGAGGCCGTAGCAGACGTAGCTCACGCCGGCGCAGCCGTAGCCCTGGATGGTCGAGCCCAAGAGGCCGAGGGCGCCCATCTCATTCAGAATCTCACGGTCGAAGCGCTCGTGCCGGTTCGCCTCGAGGATGCGCGGCATCAACTGCTCTTGGGCGTAGGCGCGGGTGGTGTCGCGCACCAGCCGCTCGTCCTCACCGAGCTGGTCGTCGAGCAGGAACGGATCGTCCCACTGGAATATCGGTTTCGTGCGGGACGGTGCGGCCTTGGCGGCCGCTGCGGTTTGGACCATGATTCCCTCCTGGACGACGCGTTTTTCTAGCATCCGGGCATAGGCGTACCAAGCCTGCCCGCACCCGGCGGCGATGCCGCGACCCGTGGGAGGCTCCGTCCATGCCCGCCACCCGACCGAGCTCGCTCCTGATCGGGATGCTGTTCGTGCTCGGCGTCTCCTTCGCGCTGGCGATATCGCTCAACCGCTTCGCGGCGGACGGCGGCGTGCCCTTCCTGCCCTATGTCTTCTGGCAGTCGCTGGGCGGCGGCGGCGCGCTTCTTCTCCTGGCCGCGGCGTTGCGCCGTTTGCCGCCTATCGACTTCCCCCACATACGAATCTTCCTCTCCACCGGGGCGCTGAATCTCTCGTTTCCCTACATGCTGCTTGCCTACCTCGCTCACAAGGTGCCGGCGAGCCTGCTTACTCTGGGCCTCGCGCTGGTGCCGGTGATGATTTACGCGCTGGCGTTGACCCTGAGGCAGGAGCGCTTCCACTCGCTCCGTTTCGGCGGAATCCTGCTGGGGCTGGCCGGCATTCTTCTGGTACTGGTGCCGCAGGCGAGCCTGCCGGCGCCCGGCATGGCCGGCTGGGTGGCGCTCGGCCTGTTGCCGTCGCTCTCCTATGCGGTCAATGCGGTGCTGATCGCCCGCTGGCGCCCGCAGCAGACCACCTCGCTGGCGCTCGGCGCAGGCCTGATGCTGGCGTCGGCCGGCTACGTGCTCATCGTGATGGCTGCGACCGGCCAGTGGTGGGTCTTCGGCGGTTCATTTGGCACCGGCCACTGGGCCACGATCGCCGCGATGGCCAACAACTGCGTGTCGTTCTATCTGGTCTTCGAGGTCATTCGTCGCGCCGGCCCGGTGATCTTCTCGACCGTCAACTACGTGGCCACGCTGTCGGGCATGGGCTTCGGCATGTGGTTCTTCGGCGATGCGCCGTCAGCCTATATCTGGGGCGCGGTGGTGCTGATGTTCGCCGGGCTCTTCCTCGTGACCACGACCGGCCGGCGGGAAGACAAAGAAGACTAGAGCGAGGCTCGACGGGCCCCTAATAGGTGCCGCCGCCTGCCGTGGATGACGCGCCGCCTTCGACCGAGGCCATGTCGCTCTCGGAAGTCTCGGCCTTCCGTCGCTTCTGGCCGAGGCCGATCTGCTTGGCAAACTCCGAGCGCCGCCGCGCGTAGTTGGGCGCGACCATCGGATAGTCGGCATCGAGGCCCCACTTCGCCCGGTACTCGTCGGGGGTCATGTTGTAGGTCGTGCGCAGATGCCGCTTCAGCATCTTCAACTCGCGGCCGTCTTCGAGGCAGATCAGGTAGTCGGGCGTGATCGATTTCTTGATCGGGACGGCAGGCTTCGGCGGTGCCGCAACGGCTGTCGCGCCGGCCTGGGCCTCTCGCAGCGAGGCATGGACCGTGCGAATGACCTCCGCAAGCTCGGACGGCGCCACGGTATTATTACCGACATATGCGGTGACCACGTCTGCAGTCATGCGTAACAGGTCATGGTCCGAGCCGGGATTTTCTGTCTGATCGCTCATTTCAAATTCTTTACCATTGGTGACACGATAGTGATCGTGAGTATATTGAAGATATGCTTGTAATGTCAAACGCGAATCTTCGGCACTACTCTTGATTGCTACATGAGGAGGGCCGTTTCGTATCCCACAGCGGCCTGCCGCAATGGAGTTCATGCCATGATCCAGGCGCCCGCCACCCGCGACGCCCCGGCCTTCGAGACGGTCTATGCGCTCGTGCGCGAGAACCTCGACCCCGGCGCCGGTGATATACCGGTAGACCGGCTCATGCAGGTCTTCCGCCGGCTCGCCGACCTCTACGACACCGATGTGAGCAGCCCGCTGAACATGGGCTACTTCTGCATCGACGCCGATGCGGCCTCGATCGCCGCCATGGACGAGACCAATCGGCGCGGCGCGAACATCGTGGTCAGGGGCCAGCATCCGGCCTCCGCCGCCATCGAGCAGTACGCCGTCGACCTGATCATGGAGACCTTCGGCATCCATCCCGAGAGCGGGGCCGGTCACTTCACCGCGTGCGGCACCGAGGCGAACCAGACCGCCATGATCGTCGCGCTTACCGACCGGCTTTCCCACCGCAACCCGCGCTGCACCGCCTACGACCAAGCGCTCTGTACCGACGCGGCCGGGCGCGAGGAGGCTTACGAGTATTGGCGCCACGGCGCGCTGCCGCTCAAGGTGCGGCCGGCGCTCTACGTCTCGCCCCAGACCCACTTCTCCATCGAGAAGAACGCGCGCAATCTGATCGGTACCGCCTCGATTCGCACGGTGCCCGTGGACGGCGACCTCCGCATGGACGTGGGCGCGCTCGCAGACGCGATGGCGGCGGACGCCGCATCGGGGGCGTTCCTGCCGTTCATGGCCGTCGGTTCGGTCGGCGCGACGCCGTCCGGGATCGTCGATCCGCTCGCCGAGATCGGCGCGGTGTGCCGCGAGCACGGGGCATGGTTCCACCTCGACGCGCCGTGGGGCGCCATCGCGGCTTTCTCACCTCGACTGCGCGAGGACTGCCTCGCCGGGCTCGATGCCGCGGATTCGCTCATCTTCGACCCGCACAAGACGCTGGTGCCGCTCGGTGCGGGCGGTTGCGGCATGTTCGTTTGCCGCCACCGTGAGGCGGTGGAGCGCGCGTTCAACATCTATGACCGGCCGGTGGAGCGGCATGAGTTCTCCTCCATGTCGCTCCAGGGCTCGCGCGCCAACAGCGGGCTCCGGGTGCTCACGTCTGTTCTCCAGCCGGCAGCGCTGGCGCAGCGGATCGAGGGGGAAGCGGCGCTCGGCGACACACTGCGGCACCAGTTGCGCGAGGCGGGCTGGGAGATCGTCAACCGGACGCCGCTGCCGGTCGTCTGTACGGTTCACCCGGCGATGCGGGCCGGCGCCTTCAGCGCGGCCGACGCGGTCCAGCATCTGCGGGACGAAGGCGTGCTGGCCTGGGCCGAGGCGTTGAGACCCGACGAGCCCGAGGCCGTCCGCCTCGGCATCATCAGCCGCAGGACGACGGAAGAATCGCTCCGCTTTGTCGTGGATCGGCTGGCGGCCTTCGCAGCAGAGCGGGGTTAACCCGGCCTCCCCACACGAGTGCTACGAGCCAGCCGGCTGCCAGCCGGGCGGAGCGAGCTCGAAGCCGTCGAACTCAAAGGCCGGCGCGACCGTGCAGCCGACCAGGGTCCAGACGCCTTCCGAACGCGCGCTCTGCCAGGCGCTGACGGGTGCCACGACCTGCGGCCAGGCCCCCTCGCCCACGCCAAGCCGATGGCTCGTGGTCGTCACGCTATCGAGCGAAATCTCGAGTCTGAGCGCATCGCCGGCGTGGTAGTGCCAGATCTCCACCGCATCGACCCGGTGCCAGGCCGAGACCTCCCCGGCCCGCAATAGGTAATAGATGGAGGTCACCGCGCCGCGGCCACCGTCTTCGGCGTGCGCCCGAAAAATCTCGCGGTAGTGGCCACCCTCCGGGTGGGGCGTCAGTTCGTAGCGGGCGATGATCTCGTCGGCTTCCATCGGCGGCCTTCCTTCTCCGGGCCCGGAGGCTATGCCCGTTGGGATTCAGAGCCGCCGCCACCTGTACTATACTCAGGCCACAGTGGCGCATACCTTGGCCAAGCGGCCACCGGATCGGGCTCAGAGGCTGGTGCAGGACATGCAGCACCGCATGGGCATAAGCATCTTTGCAGCGGTAGCAGCGTGGCTCGCCGCGCTGATGTTCTGGTCTGGAGCCGAAGCGGCGGAAGCGGAAATCCGGAGCTTCTCCTTCGATTGCGAGACGGCCGACGGGCGCATCGTCAAGCCCCTGCACGGCGATATCGAAGGCGACACGTACACGGACCTCCCCGCGCAACGCGCGCAGTGCCTCGGTACCATCGACCGCAAGATTGCGCTTTGCTGGGAGAACACCCGGTTCGCGACCGAGGTCGAAAACCAGGAGTTTGCCGACTGTCTGCCCAAGTTCCGCGACCAGGCGCGGGCATGCGTCGGGCACTTCTCGTTCGAGCGCTCCAAGTGCGGGGCCGAGGACCCTCTCCGGGTCGATGACGCAGCAAGCGAACAGGACGAAGAGCCCGTCCTGGAAACCACGCTGGGGGGACGCCACAGGGTAAAGCCGGTTGATCGCCTGATGTCGGCGAGAGAAGCGGCCAATATCAGGACCGGCCCCAGCCCCGACTACGACATCGTGGGGACGGTGATGTCCGGCGACGAGCTGCACGTGACCGGCGAGGTTCGGGGGCGAGACTGGTTGCGGGTGGAATATCCGCGCAGCGGCGATGAGGCGTACATCTACGGACCGCTGCTGAGACTGGTGGCGGAACGGCCGCGCGCGACGCCAAGCACGCCGTCCACGCCGGCCCCCGATACACCAGCCTCTCCCCAGCCCTCGGGCGCGAGCTGGTCGATAGCGGAGAACCAGCTCTGCGAGGTATGGAACTACGGCAACACGGACTACGAGCCGCTCACCTGGTCGGGCGCGTGCACCGATGGCAAGGCCTCCGGCAGTGGCCGCCTGGTCTTTCGCGGTGGCGAGGGCGTGTACGACGGCGCCATGCGGAACGGCAAGATGCACGGACGCGGGGTCCTGGACTGGGCCAACGGCTTCCGCTACGAGGGCGAGCTTCGGGGCGGCAAGCAGCACGGGCATGGGACACTTACCCAGGCCAACGGCGCGCGCTACGTGGGTGGATGGCACGAGGGTAGGCCGCACGGCCAAGGCACATACACGCAAGCCGACGGCACCATCTTCGAGGGGGCCTGGCGCGACGGCTGCTTCGGCGAGCGCACTGGCCAGTGGGCCTCGATCGGGACGACGGCGGCGGCCTGCGGCTTCGAGTAACGGCTATCTGGACGCGCGTCCCCTATGCCTTCGCACGGCACGGATCGAGTCCTATGATCGCCCCGTGGAGACATTGTGCCGCGATTGCGGCCACCGGCCGCTCGGCTCAGCCGGCACCTGCCCGGCCTGCGGGTCGGCGCGCTTGCTGAGCCACGCCGAGCTTCACGACCTCACCATCGCCCATCTCGACTGCGACGCGTTCTACGCCGCGATCGAGAAGCGCGACCGCCCGGAGCTTCGCGACCGCCCGGTGATCGTGGGCGGCCGCCACCGGGGCGTGGTCGCCGCCTGCTGCTACATCGCCCGCACCTACGGCGTGCGCTCGGCCATGCCCATGTTCAAGGCGCTCAAGGCCTGCCCCGAGGCCGAAATCATCAAGCCCGACATGAAGAAGTACGCGGGCGTCGGTCGCGAGGTCCGCGCGATGATGCTGAAATGCACGCCGCTGGTGGAGCCGCTCTCCATCGACGAGGCGTTCATGGACCTCTCCGGCACCGAGGCCCTGCACCGCGCGAGCGCGGCCGAGACGCTCGCGGCCCTCGCGCGCCGGGTGGAGGAGGCGCTCTCCATCACCGTCTCCATCGGCCTCAGCTACAACAAGTTCCTGGCCAAGATCGCCTCCGATCTCGACAAGCCGCGCGGCTTCGCCGTGATCGGACGGGCCGAGGCCCGCGCCTTCCTCGCCGACAAGCCGGTGGGGCTGTTGTGGGGCGTGGGGGCAGCCATGCAGAAGCGCCTCGCGCAAGACGGCATTAATCTGATCGGCGAACTCGCCCGGCTCGACGAGGCGACGCTCACCGCGCGCTACGGCAAGATCGGCAAGCGGCTCCACATGTGCGCGCGTGGCGAGGACGACCGCCCGGTCAATCCCGAGCGCGAGACCAAGAGCATTTCCTCGGAGATCACCCTCGACGAAGACCTGTCCGACCCGGCGACGCTGCGCCCGATCCTGTGGCGGCTGACCGAGACGGTGGCGCGGCGCCTGAAGAAGGCCGGCCTCGCCGGCGGCGGCGTCACGTTGAAGCTCAAGACCGCCGACTTCCGCATCCTCACCCGCGCCCGCCGCCTCGGCGCCGCCACCCAATCGGCGGACGAGATGTTCCGCGCGGCCGAGCCGCTGCTCACGCGCGAGGCCGATGGCCGTGCGTTCCGCCTGATCGGCATCGCCGCTCATGACTTCGCCCCGGCGGCCGAAGTCGTCCAAGGCGACCTCTTCAGCGGTGCCGCACCTGGGGAGGAGAAGATCGACAAGGCTCTGGATGCGGTGCGCGAAAAGTTCGGAGAGGACGCCATCGTCAGGGGCCGCGGCTTCGGCACCAAGCTGGTGCGTCAGGGCCCCTCCAAGGTGGAGTGAGCGGGCAAAGCTATCTGCGCATCCCGGCGAAGGCCTGGCCGCCAATGCTGCCAAGGATGATCAGCCCGCCGACGAGGGTGAGGATGCTCGGCACCTCGCCGAACGCGAGCGCCACCCAGAGCGACGCGAACACCACCTCGGTCAACGAGAGGACGAGCAGCTCGGCGGCGGGGACGTTTCGAGCGCCGATGGTCAGCATGAAGATTCCGGCCCCGATGACCAGCACGCCGTACATGGTGGCGAGGCCCACATCCACGAGCGGCGGTGCGAGGCCGGTGCCGCTGGCTGCCGCCATGATCCCGCTGAACACGATGGTGATGGCGGCGGCGATCAGGATCGACGGGCTCATGTCGGTGTGCCGGCCGCGCCGGATGGCGACTGAGAAGCCGGCGAACCCGACCGCCGAGGCGAGCGACGCCAGATCGCCGAGGATGTCGGCCTCGGCCAGACCCTCTCCGATCATGATGACGACACCGGCGATCACACCGGCCATGGCGAACCACATCGAGCGCGCGACGCGCTCGCGCAGCACCATCCAGCCGATGAACGCCGCGAATAGCGGCGACGCGCTGATCAGGAGAAGCGCATTCGCCACAGTGGAGTGCATCACGCCCCACACGTAGCCGGTGAAGGCGACCGCGAGACCCAGGCCCGCCACCGCGCCGGTCACGCCTGCGCGGCGGATGGTCGGAAGCACCGGACGGCCGGTGACAATTAGATAGACGAGGATCGCCAGCGCCGCCCCGAGGGAGCGGTAGAACAGGAACTGCCACGGCGTGCTCTCGTCGGCGAGCCGGATGATCGGCCCGCCCAGGCTCATGCAGAGCCCGGCCGAGAGCACCCAGAGGCGGCCCGTGACGCGGCCGCGATCGGGCCCGGAACCCAGGATCGTGGTCAAGAGGCCTCCTCACGATTTGCGAGATCGGCCGGGACGCGCTGGGACGTCCGCCTGAATCGGGCGCAAGAATGCCCGTATTAGGGCGACTTGTCGCCGTCCGATTCCGTCTCGGAGCGCGGGTCCAGCTCGTAGAGGGTGGGCGAAGTGCGCGGTACCGCCACGAACCCGGCACGATCGTCCTGCTTCGGTCGCGGGCGTTGCACGAGGCGGACGATGGTGAACAGCGCCAGCGCGGCGTGGACCGAGGTCGTGAACATGAACAGGCCGCCGCTGCCGTAGTACCCCATCAGGGCCGATGCGATCAGCGGGCCGAGCGAGGCACCGAGCCCGTAGACCAGCAGGAGCCCGCCGGCGGTCGCCACGAAGCGCGTGTCCTCGGCGTGGTCGTTCGCGTGCGCCACCGAGACTGCGTAGAGCGGCATGGCGAAGCCGCCGAATGCGGCGGAGAGCCCGATGAGCAGGGTCGTCGATGGCTCCACCCAGGTGCTGAGCAGAACGCCACTGGCTGCCGCGCAGAGCGTCGCCCCGACGATCACGAAGCGCCGGTCGATGCGGTCGGAGACCAGGCCGAGCGGCCATTGCGCGACGGCGCCGGCGAGCGTGGCACCTGCGATGAAGTAGACCAAGTTGTCGATGTCGAGGCCGCTGCGGCTCGCGAAGACCGGCCCGAGCGTCCAGAACGAGCCGTTCACGAGGCCGACGCTCAGGCAGCCGATGAAGCCAACTGGCGAGAGGCGCCAGAGCCCCACGATGTCGAGACCGATGGTCGCGGGCCGCGGCGGCTCCGGCGCCCTGGTCAGCGAAACCGGAACCAGCGCGATTGCGATCAGGATGGCGATGAGTGCGAACAGCTCGAAGCCCGCGGGGTCGTAGGTCGTCAGCAGGAACTGCCCTGCCATCAACACGCAGAGGCTGATGAAGGTGTAGGCCGACATGACCGCGCCGCGGTTGGCGGTGGTGGCGCGGTCGTTCAGCCAGCTCTCGATCACCACGTAGAGGCCGGCGAAGGCGAAGCCGACGAAGAGACGCAGCACCCCCCAGGCGATGGGGTCGATCAGGAAGACATGGGCGAGCGCCGTGGCGGCGATGATGCTGGAGAGCGTCGCGAAGGTTCTGATGTGGCCGACGCGGCGCACCACGAAGGGCACGTTGAGGCAGCCCAGGATGAAGCCCGCGAAGTAGACAGTGCCGAGCAGACCGATCTCGAGCGTCGAGAAGGCCTCGATCTCCGCCCGCACGGGCAGGAGCGTGTTGATCAGCCCGTTGCCGGTGAAGAGGATCGCCGTGCTGAGCAGCAGCGCGGCAAGCTGTCGAAGCGTCGCGGTCATGGCGATGCGGACATGGGGAGGCGGGCCCACGTGAGCAACACAATTGTGCCTGCCACCGGAAGAATTTAACGGGCGGCGATACCGTCCCTAAGCGACCGTGACCGCCACCCTATGCATCGCGTTGTTGAGATAGCCTTTCGGGTTCCAGGCGACGGCGTGGGGCTGGCTTACGCCCTCTGAATCCGTCGCCCTGGCCCAGACCTCGTAGTAGCCGGGTCTCGGTAATTCGATCGCAGCACGCCAGTTCTGCCAGGCGTGCGCGTTCATCGGCTCATCGAGCGTGGTGGGGGTCCAGGTCGCGCCGAAGTCGATGGAGAGCCTGACCGCGTCGATGGTCCGCTCGCCCGCCCAGGCGTGGCCGCGCACCTCCAGGGCCGGCGCCGCAGCCCTGTGCCCGGTGGCGGGATGCGTGATCAGCGACTTGACCGGCATCGCCTCGATGATGACGAACTCCGTCTCGTCCAGTTGCTCCCCCGGCGCCACCGGGCGGCTCGGAACGCGGTAGGACGTGCCGGTCATCTTCGCCCCGTCGTGGACCCGGTCGCGCAGCCAGACGCGCGTAAGCCATTTTTGGGAGCACGACCCCGGCCATCCCGGAATGACAAGACGGAGCGGCGCCCCGTTCATGGAGTGGATCGGCTGCCCGTTCTGGGCGAAGGCGATGAGAGAGTCGGGGTCCAAAGCTTTGGCGATGGGCACGCCGCGCGAGATCGGGAGCCCGCTCGCCGCGCCGGAGGGGTGCGTGTCCGCGCCCTCATGCGCGGTGTAGACGACGTCGCTCTTCAATCCTGCCGCCTTGAGCACGTCGGCGAGGCGGACGCCGGTCCATTCCGAACAGCCGACAGCGCCGTAGGTCCACTGCGAGCCGGTGGCCGGCGGGTCGAAGAAGGCGCGGCCGTTGCCGGCGCATTCCAGGGTCAGCGCGCGGGTGACGACATCGAACCGGCGCTTCAGATCGGCGATGCCGAGCGTCAGCGGGGTCTCGACCAGGCCGTCAACGGTAAGCATCCAGGCGGCTGCATCCGCGCTCGCGGGAGGAATACCGTTGTTGCGGATGAAGTGCCTCTCGGTCGGCGTGATGGCGTCATCGAGCAGGTGCGCCGGGGTCTCCGCGCTGAGCGGCCGGTCGTTGAGCACGACCAAGCCATCCTTGCCCTGAATGACGGGCTCGTTCGCGAGCGCGACGGGAATGAAGTGCGTGGGCATGGTGCGGTGGAGGGGGATCGTCCCACCCACCAGCGCCGTCATGGCGGCAAGCCCGGCACCCTTGAGAAACCCGCGCCGGTCGGGATGAGCGACACGGCCGAACAGCAGGCGGTCGGCCTTGTCGGGATCCTCCCGATAGAGCTCGTGCAGGCTCCGGCTCGCTGCGTTCTTGCGCATCGCTCGCCTTATAACGGCTGCCGGCGGCTACGATAGCGCTCACAACGAGGAACGAACAGGCGGCCCACCACCACGCGTCACGCTGCCGATCGGATAAACTGCGGGCTGTTTGGCAGGCACAGAGTCCAGGGACCCCACAATGACCGCAGACTACGAGACCATGACGCTCTCGCGTGAAGGCCGGCTCGTCCGTATTGAGCTGACGCGGCCCGAGCGACTCAACGCCTTCGCCATGACCGGCACCCGGGAGCTGCTCGACGCGGCCAACCGCCTCGCCGCTGATGAGGATGTCCGCATGGTGTCGATCACCGGTTCGGGCCGGGCGTTCTCCACCGGAATCGACCTCAAGGATCTGGCCGCCGGGCAGATCGAGCCGAGCTACTTCGACATGTGGGACAGGGCGCTCCGGGTGTTCGAGACGATGGACAAGCTCGTGCTGTGCCTGATTCACGGCTATGCCGTCGGCGGCGGTCTACAACTGGCGCTGGCCTGCGATATCCGCGTCTGCACGCCCTCGGCCCAACTCGGCCTGCCCGCGATCAAGGAAGGGCTGATTCCTGGGCTCGGGACCTTCCGCCTCGCGCGCTACATCGGGCTCGGCCGGGCCAAGTCGCTGATTATCCGCGGCAACATGATCGACGGTGCCGAGGCCGAGCGCATCGGCATGGTCGATCACCTCGTCGCCGAGGATACGGCACTGGAGGAATTCGAAGCCCTAATCGGCGAGTACGCCAGCACCAACTCGGCCGGTTGCCGAGCCTCCAAGCAGATGTTGCTGGATTGCTTCGACCTCGGGTGGGAGGCCTTCTTCCACAAGTACCTGGTGCTGCAGGGAAACGCCGTGGCCGCGCCGGACTTCGCCGAGGCCATGGAGGCCTACCGCGCGGGCCGCGACCCGCGCTGGGAGTAAGCGCGTGCCCGCATCAATTGGCGCCGCTGCCCTCCCTCTTCGCGCGCATCTGCTTCGCGAATAGCCGCGCGGCGGCGAAGGCGCCATAGGTGGCGACGCAGAACGGCACGCAATAGGTCAGCCCGAGCTTGAACCAGTTGATTGCGCCGTCGCCGGTGATGTGATCGCCCTGATTGATCATGTTGAGGATCGTCCCGACGATGGCGCCAACAATCAGCGAGTTGCGGATCACGGGCCACGAGAAGGTCCAGCGCAGCGGCGTCAGGGCGGGATCGTGCATGTCGGCTTAGCTCCAGTATCCCTCTGCTGGGCGCCCCGATCAGCGCCTGATGGCGGCGGCCTCGCGGCGGTAGGGATGGGCCGGGTAGACGCCCATGATCCGCACCTCGCGCGAAAAGTAGTCAAGCTCGCTCAGGGCGCGCGCCAGTGCGGTTTCGGACGGATGCCCCTCGACCTCAGCGAAGAAGACCGTTGCTGAGAAGCTGCCGTCAACCATGTAGCTTTCCAGCTTGGTCATGTTGACGCTGTTGGTGGCGAAGCCGCCCAAGCACTTGTAGAGCGCCGCCGGCACGTTGCGGCACTGGAACATGAAGGAGGTGATCACTGGCCCGGCGTCCGCGCCGGGATCGGCCGGCTGCCGCGACAGCACCACGAAGCGCGTCGTGTTGTGGGCTTCGTCCTCAATGTTCGCCTCGACGATCGCCAGCCCATAGGTTTCGGCGGCGAGCTGGGAGGCGATCGCGGCCCGGGTCGAGTCGCCCGTCGCCGCCACCTCGGCGGCAGCGCCTGCCGTATCGGCGTGCACGATCGGCACGAGACCGCGCCGCGCGATGAGCTTGCGGCACTGGGAGAGCGCGTGCACGTGCGAGCGCACGGTCTCGAGCTTCGACGGGTCGGCGCCGTGGCAAGCAAGGAGGTTGTGGCGCACGCGCTCGAAGTGTTCCTCGACGATGTGGAGGTCGGATTCCGGCAGGAGCTGGTGAATGTCGGCAACGCGGCCCGCCGCCGAGTTCTCGATCGGGATCATGGCGAGCCCGGCGCGATCCTGGGCGACGGCGGCGAAGGTATCGCTGAAAGTCTTGCAGGGGAGCGTGGTCATCGCCGGGTAGCGGGCCATGCAGGCGGCCTCGGAGAAAGCGCCCGGCGCCCCCTGGAAGGCAATCACGCCCGCCGGGTCCTCGATCGGCCCGGCGCTGTCGGTTGAGACATTCGATGGAGACATGAGCAGGCGCCTGACGGGTGCGGGCGGCCGATACCGGCGCCCCTTCGACAGGCGCCGGACTATCCGCTCAGGGCGGGGGCGTGTCAACGCAGGCGATGCCGCCGGCGCGGGATGCGCTATGGTGCGGCACCGCAAGAGGGATGCCATGAACGACCCCGTTCGCCCCCCGCGCCCGGACGAGCTCGACCCCATCGAGACCGCGAGCCGCGACGAGATCGCGGCATTGCAACTCACGCGGCTGCAAGCGACCCTGCGGCGCGCCTACGACAACGTGCCTCACTACAAGAGGTGTTTCGACGAAGCGGGCGTGAGCCCGGCCGATCTCACGTCCCTCGACGACCTCGCCAGGTTCCCGTTCACGGTCAAGGACGACCTCCGCCTCAACTACCCCTTCGACATGTTCGCGGTTCCGCGCGAGCAGATCATCCGCATCCATGCCTCGAGCGGCACCACCGGCATTCCCACCGTCGTGGGTTACACGAGGAACGACCTCGACACCTGGGCCGGCCTGGTCGCCCGCTGCCTGCGCGCCGCCGGCGCCCGCCCCGGCGACATGGTTCACATCGCCTACGGCTACGGGCTCTTCACCGGCGGCCTCGGCCTTCACGCCGGCGCCGAGAAGCTCGGCTGCACCGTGGTCCCGGCGTCGGGCGGGTTCACCGAGCGACAGGTGGGCATGATCTACGACTTCGAGCCGCGGGTCATCGCCGTCACGCCGTCCTACATGCTGGCGATCGGCGACGAGTTCGAGCGCCTGGGGCTGGACCCGCGGCGTTGCTCGCTGCAGATCGGCATTCACGGCGCCGAACCGTGGACTGAAGCGATGCGCGAGGAGATCGAGACCCGCTTCGCCATGCAGGCGATCGACATCTACGGGTGCTCCGAGGCGATCGGCCCCGGCGTCTCCATCGAGTGCGTGGAGAGCAAGGACGGTCTCCACATCTGGGAGGACCACTTCTACCCCGAGATCATCGATCCCGAGACCGGCGCCGTGCTGCCCGACGGCGAGGCGGGAGAAATGGTCATCACGTCTCTCACCAAGGAAGCGTGCCCCATCATTCGCTACCGCACCCGCGACCTCACCCGGCTGCTGCCAGGCACCGCGCGCGCCATGCGGCGCATGCAGCGGGTCACGGGACGCAACGACGACATGCTGATCATCCGCGGCGTCAACCTGTTCCCGCCGTTCATCGAGGAGATCGTGCTCGAAGACCAGCGTCTCACGCCGCACTACTACCTCGAAGTGCGGCGGCCGGGCCGCCTCGACGAGTTGACGGTGGTCGTCGAGGCCAAGCCCGGCGCCGCCGATGACGAGACGCGACGGGTGGCTGGGCGCGATCTCGCCGGCCGCATTCGGTCTCTGATCGGCATCAGCAGCAAAGTCACGGTCGGAGAGCCGGGCTCGATCGAACGCTCGGCCGGCAAGGCCAAGCGTATCGTCGACCTGCGCCCCAAGGACTAGCGGTTTGTCGGGAAGATTCCCGTGGATGGCGGAGAGCGGCGCGCCATATAGTCCGCAAGGAACAATCGATGTCGGGACGCGTTGGCCGCTGCCCGATAGACGGCGGGTACGATGATCGACTTCCGGACCCATCCGGACCAATACCGCCACTGGCGGCTCTCCATCGACGGCGCCATCGCCACGCTCGCGCTCGACGTGGACGAGGATGGCGGCATCGGCGGCGACTATGCGCTGAAGCTCAACTCCTACGATCTCGGCGTCGATATCGAGCTCGCGGATGCCGCCCAGCGGCTCCGCTTCGAACATCCGCAGGTGCGGGCAGTGGTGCTGACGTCGGCGAAGGAGCGCGTCTTCTCGGCCGGCGCGAATATCCCGATGCTGTCCCGCTCCTCGCACATCGACAAGGTCAATTTCTGCAAGTTCACCAACGAGACCCGCAACGCCATCGAGGATGCCTCGGCCAACGCGGGCCAGCGCTGGATGACGGTAATCGCTGGAACCGCCGCGGGCGGCGGCTACGAGCTCGCGCTCGCGACCGACCACATCATTCTGGTCGATGACGGCTCGACTGCCGTGTCGCTGCCCGAGGTGCCGCTGCTGGCGGTGCTGCCGGGCACCGGCGGGCTCACCCGCGTCGTCGACAAGCGATGCGTCAGGCGCGACCGTGCTGATTATTTCTGCACCACGGGCGAGGGCGTGCGCGGGCGCCGTGCGCTGGAGTGGAAGCTGGTGGACGAATTGGTGCCGCGCTCGCGGCTCGACGATGCCGTCGCCGCCCGCGCCGCAGCCTTGACGGATACATCGGACCGGCCGGCCGATGCGCGCGGGATCAAATTGCCCCCGCTGGAGCGCACGGTGAGCGAGGACGCCATGGCCTACCGCCACGTCCAGGTCGCGCTCGACCGGGCGCAGGGAACGGCGACGCTCACGGTGGCCGCGCCGGACGCGCCGCCGTCTGCCGAGCCCGACGCGATCCACACAGCCGGCGCGGACTTTTGGCCGCTGGCGCTCGCGCGCGAGCTTGACGACGCGATCCTGCACCTGCGCTTCAATGAGCCGGCGCTCGGCACCTGGGTTCTCAAGACGACAGGAGCGGCAGAGCGCGTTGCGGCGGCGGATGCCGCGCTCGCAGCCAATGCCGGCGACTGGCTGGTACGCGAGATCACTCTCTATTTGAAGCGGACCCTGAAACGCCTCGACGTGAGCGCGCGCAGCCTCGTCGCGCTGATCGAGCCCGGTTCGTGCTTCACGGGCACGCTGCTGGAGCTCGCACTCGCGGGTGATCGCAGCTTCATGTTGGACGGCACCTTCGAGGGCTCGAACGAGGCGCCGGCGACGGTGCGGCTCACGGCGATGAACGCCGGCTCGCTGCCAATGGCGAACGGGCTCTCCCGCCTTGCCAGCCGCTTCCTCGACGATGATGAAGCGCTTGCGGCAACGCACGCGGCCCTCGACACCGATCTCGACGCCGAGGCGGCGGAGGCGTTGGGGCTCGTCACCTTCATCCCCGACGATATCGACTGGGAGGACGAGGTGCGTATCGCCATCGAGGCGCGCGCGGCGTTCTCGCCCGACGCGCTCTCCGGCATGGAGGCATCGCTCCGCTTCGCCGGGCCAGAGACTCTCGAGACCAAGATTTTCGGCCGCCTCTCCGCCTGGCAGAACTGGATATTCCAGCGCCCAAACACCGTCGGCCCCGACGGAGCGCTCAAGCTCTACGGGTCGGGTGTGCAGCCAACCTTCGACCGCAACCGCGTCTAGCGCGGGAAGAGGAGACCGATGCAGGTCGATTACAACGAACGCATCCCCAACAACGTGAGCCTCGCCGACGACCGCCGCCTGCTGCGCGCACTGGAGCGCTGGCAGCCGGCTTATCTGGACTGGTGGCGCGAGCTCGGCCCCGTCGGTGCGCTGCAGCACGATGTCTACCTGCGCACCGCCATCGGTGTCGACACGGACGGCTGGGCGCACTTCGACTACGTCAAGATGCCCGACTACCGCTGGGGCATCTTCCTGGCAGAGCCCGAGCCCGACAGGCGCATCAACTTCGGCATCCACAAGGGCGAGCCCGCGTGGCAGGAGCTGCCCGGCGAGTACCGCGCGGAGCTGCGCCGCCTCATCGTCATTCAGGGCGATACGGAGCCTGCCTCGGTCGAGCAGCAGTGCCGTCTGGGTCTCAGCGCGCCCTCGCTCTACGACCTGCGCAATCTCTATCAGGTGAATGTCGAGGAAGGCCGGCACCTCTGGGCGATGGTCTATCTGCTGCACGCCTTCTTCGGCCGGGACGGGCGCGAGGAGGCCGAGGAATTGCTGGCCCGCCACGCGGGCGATGCCGACAAGCCGCGCACCCTGGAGGCCTTCAACGAGCCCACGGACGACTGGCTCTCGTTCTTCATGTACACCTTCTTCCAGGACCGCGATGGCAAGTTCCAGCTCTGCGCGCTCGCGGAATCGGGCTTCGATCCGCTGTCGCGCACCTGCCGCTTCATGCTGACCGAGGAAGCGCACCACATGTTCGTGGGCGAATCCGGAGTCATGCGCATCGTCCAGCGCACCTGCGAGAAGATGCGCGAGCACGACACCGACGATGTCGGCCCCCATGGCGCCGTGTCTCTCGCGCTGCTGCAGAAGTGGGTCAACCTCCACTACTCGATCTGTCTCGATCTGTTCGGTGCAGAGGAATCCACCAACGCCGCCAACTACTACTCGATGGGTCTGAAGGGCCGCTACCAGGAGACCAAGATCGACGACGATCACGTGCTCGGGGACCGCACCGTCACCGTGCCTGCCATGGAGGGCGGCAAGGTGGGGTCCAGGGAGGTGACGGCGCTGAAGGCGATGAACGAGACCCTGCGCGACTCTTACGTGGACGATAGCCAGCGCGGCCTCAACCGCTTCAACAAGGTGATCCGCTCGTTCGATATCGACTTCGAGCTGCGCCTGCCGCACCGCGCCTTCCACCGCAACATCGGGGCCTTCGCCGGCATCCATGCGGCGCCCGACGGCACACTCGTCGACGAGAGGACGTGGGCCGCGAAGCGGGACGAGTGGGTGCCGAGCGCAGCGGACCGCGCCTTCGTCGAATCCTTGATGCACTCGGTGACCGAGCCCGGCGCGATGGCCGGCTGGATCGCCCCGCCGAAGCGCGGCATCCACGGCCAGCCGCTCGATTACCGCTACGTCGAATTTCACTAGGGAAAGCCATCTGGCCGACGGTGGGATCGAGCGAGAGACCCATGCAAGAACCCCCACCGCCATCGCTGCTTGAGCGCGACGGCCGCGAGACCATCGCCTACCGGGCGATGGCGGGCAGTACGCCGGGCGTGATGTTCTGCGGCGGCTTCATGTCGGACATGACCGGCACCAAGGCCACGGCGCTGGAGGCCCACTGCCGCCGCATCGGCCGGGCTTTCGTGCGCTTCGACTATGCCGGCCACGGCGCCTCGGGCGGCGCGTTTCGGGACGGCACCATCGGCGGCTGGCGGGACGACGCGCTGGCGGTGCTCGACCGCGTCGCCAGCGGTCCGCAAGTCCTGGTCGGCTCCAGCATGGGCGGCTGGATCGTGCTACTGCTCGCGCTGGTGCGGCCCGAGCGCGTCGCCGGACTCGTCGGCGTCGCGGCGGCACCCGATTTCACCGAAGACCCCATCTGGTCCGCGCTCGACGACGAAGGGCGGCGGACCCTCGCCGAGGCCGGCGAAATCGTGATGCCCTGCGACTATGGCGAAGACCCCTACCCCATCACCAAGGGCCTGATCGAGGAGGGGCGCGAGCACCTGCTGCTGCGCGCGCAAATCGCGATTGGCTGCCCCATTCACCTGCTGCAGGGCATGCGCGACGAGGACGTGCCCTGGCGCACCGCGCTCCAAATCGCCGAGCTCGTGGAGAGCGAGCGCGTCACGGTCGAACTGGTGAAGGACGGCGACCACCGCCTCTCGCGCGACGATGACCTCGCCCGGCTCACCGCCGCTGTGGAGGGAATCGCCGGAGCTAGTACCGCTTCAAATCATGGTGAGCGCGCGTAACGGCGCTAGGCAGGGCGCTCTGAGGTTACTATCTATGCCCGAGCAGACGGCTGGCAGAGATGGAGCGACAGCCATGAAGAAAATTGGAATTTTGGCGCGCCTCACCGCCGCCGTCGCCGTGCTCAGCGCAATGCTTTACGGCGGCGCTCTGCTTGCCGCCGATGGAGAGACGCTGCGCGCCCTCGACAAACGCATTGACGGGAGCCCCATCCTCAATCTGGTCGTGACCGACGGGCCGATGGAGCCGCCACCCATCGCCTTCATCGACGAGGCCGGTGAAGAGAAGAACCTCACCGACTATCGCGGCACGCCGATCGCCCTGCACTTCTGGGCTACATGGTGCTTCCCCTGCCGCGCCGAGATGCCGACGATGGACGCCCTGCAGCGGGAGCTTGGGGACGACCTGGTGATCCTTCCGCTCTCGCTCGACCGCGGCGGTGCCAAGCTCGTGCGCAGGTATTACAACGACCACAATCTCACCACGCTGCCCATCTTCATCGACGAGAAAATGGCGGCGGGGCGCGCTCTCCGGGTGCACGGCATTCCCGCCACGGTCTTCTTTGACGGCGAGGGCGCGGAGGTCGCGCGCGTGCTCGGCGATCGACACTGGGACGACCCGGACGTGATCGAGCTGGTGCGCCACATCGTCGAGTAGCGGCGCAGGCCCGGGCACACCCCTCGCGGGATCGGCGATCATGGAACTCTCCGCCATCGGCATCGTCTCGGTCTTCGTCGCCGGGCTGATCTCCTTCCTCTCGCCCTGCGTTCTGCCGCTGGTGCCGGGGTACGTCTCCTACGTCGCTGGCGGCTCGCTCGAGGAGCTGAGGGACGAGGAGGGACTCTCCCGCAGGCGACTTGCGGCACTGATGCTGAGCGCGTTCTTCGTCCTCGGCTTCACGGCGGTTTTCGTGGCCCTCGGGGCGAGCGCGAGCGCCGTCGGCGGTTTCCTGCTCCAGCACAAGACAATTTTCGAATATGTCGCAGGCGCCGTAATCATCGTCTTCGGCGTCTACCTCACGGGCCTGATCAGGGTCCCGTTCTTCGAACGTGAGGCGCGCTTCGCCGGCCGTCTCGCCGGCGGCAAGCCGGCGAGCGCCTTCCTGCTGGGTGCGGCCTTCGCCTTCGGCTGGACTCCCTGCATCGGCCCGGTGCTGGGCGGCATCCTCACGCTGACCGCGACCTCCGCCGATGTCGGCCTCGGCGTCGGCCTGCTGGCAGTCTATTCGCTGGGGCTTGGGGTGCCGTTCCTGATCGCGGCGGCGTTCACCGGATTCTTCCTCCGCCACATGAGGCGCATCCGCAGGATCAGCAGGCCACTGCAGATCGGTGCCGGAGTCATTCTGGTGGCCATGGGGGCAGCCTTGATTACCGGCTACCTTAGCTCCTTCGCCTTCTGGCTGCTCGAAGCCTTTCCCGGTCTCGCCGCGATCGGGTAATCGGGAATACCGGACGCCCCGGCTAGCCGAGTGTTGGCGCGGAGAGTGTGTCAGGACCGGGTGCGGCCGCGCAGCAGGTCACGGAGAACGCAGAGCTCGTCGAGCACCTGGGCGGCTTTGGCGCGATCTTCGGGAGCGAGAGGGCTATCCTCCTCGATCCGATCGGGCAGTAGAGGTGGGGCGCCCGGTCTCGAGGCCCGCTCGCGCAGCAGCTTCTGCACGCCGCGCACGGTATATCCCTCGGCGTGAAGCAAGTGCCGGATGTGGCGCAGCAGCGCCACATCCTCGGGCCGGTAGTAGCGGCGTCCGCCGCCCCGCTTGAGTGGCCTGACCTGCGGGAACTTGGTCTCCCAGAAGCGCAGAACGTGCTGCGGCACGGCAAGCTCTTCAGAGACCTCGCCGATGGTGCGGAACGCATCCGGCGATTTCGGAACGCCCGCGCTTGCGGGCTCGGCGCCTGGCATCGCCTAGGAAGAGGCCGGCCCGTCGGGCCGTTCGCTATCCAGAACTATTTCCAGGCCCTCGTCCTCCTCGACGGGCGCGAGCGAGCCATTGATGCGGTCCTTCAACACGTGTGAGGCGCGGAAGACCAGCACGCGGCGCGGCAGGATGGGAACCTCCTCGCCGGTCTTGGGATTGCGGCCGATACGCTGGCCCTTCATCCGCGCGCTGAAGCTGCCGAAGGAGGAAATCTTCACCGGCTCGCCGTGCGCGAGCGCATCGGCGATCAGGCCGAGGACCGATTCGACCAGATCAGCAGATTCCTTCCGTGACAGGCCGATTTCGCGGAAGACAGCCTCGGCGAGATCGGCGCGGGTGACCGTTCGCCCGGCCATTGTCTCCCGCCTCCCTTTATGTCCGCACCACGGTACTGCCTCGGTGCCGGACCGTCAACCGTCATGCGCGGGCCGAACCGGGGCCCATGCGTAATTGTTGACCCGGTACAGCGCTTTAGAGACGAATGACACCGGCGCCCCAGACCAGCCCGCCGCCGATCGCCTCGACAACCAGCAGATCGCCCGGCGTAATCCGCCCGTCGTCGATGCCGGCCTTGAGCGCGAGCGGGATGGAGGCAGACGAGGTATTGGCGTGACGGTCCACGGTGACGATCGTCTTTTCCGCCGGAATTCCGAGCTTCTTGCCGGTTGCATCGATTATCCGGCGGTTGGCTTGATGGGGGACCAGCCAATCGACGTCGTCTGCGCCGACGCCGGCGGCATCCAGCGCCTCGCCCGCGATCTCCGCCAGATTGGCCACGGCATGGCGAAAGACCTCGCGCCCCTGCATTCGCAGGTAGCCGGCGGTCTGGGTGGAGGAGACACCGCCGTCCACGTAGAGCGCCTGGTAATGGCGCCCGTCGGAACGCATGCGGACCGCAAGCACGCCCCGGTCGGCCGTGGTCCCGGCGCCGGTATCTGCGCGCAGCACGGCTGCGCCCGCGCCATCGCCGAAGAGCACGCAGGTCTGGCGGTCGTCCCAGTCCAGGATGCGCGAATAGGTTTCGGCGCCGACGATGAGCGCCGTGTCGGCCGCGCCGCTTCGGACCATGCTGTCGGCCACCGAGAGCGCGCAAACAAAGCCCGCGCACACGGCCTGGACATCGAAGGCGATGCCGCCGGTCATGCCGAGCCTGGCCTGCACCTTGGTCGCGGTGGCGGGGAAGGTGTTGTCCGGCGTCGACGTCGCCAACACCACGAGGTCGAGAGAGTCCGCGCTGACGCCTGCCGCTTCAAGCGCTGCCCGGCTCGCCTCGCAAGCGAGATCGGAGGTCAGCTGGTCATCGGCCGCGACGTGCCGCTGCCTGATGCCGGTGCGAGTCTTGATCCACTCGTCGCTGGTGTCGATGCGCGTGCTGAGCTCGTCGTTGCTGAGCACACGCTCGGGGAGGTAGGCGCCGCAGCCGATCAGCCGGGAGCGGCGCATGGCTAGAGCGCGGCCCTCTTCGGCTCCGGTAGGGCGGCAAGCTGGAGGCGCGACAGTTCGTCGATGATCTTGGGATTGATCCCTTGGCTCACCATGTCGAAGGCGACGCCGATGGCATTGGCGAAGCCCTTGTGATCGGTGCCGCCGTGGCTCTTCACCACGACCCCGTTTACACCCAGGAACATGGCACCGTTGTAGGCGCGGGGGTCGACCCGCTCCCGGAGCAACCGGAGCGCCGGCCGCGCCAGCAAATAGCCGAGCCGCGAGAACAGTGAGCGCCGGAAGGCGCTCTTGAGGTACTCGGTGTAGAGGCGCGCCGTGCCCTCCGCCGACTTGAGCGCGATGTTGCCGGCGAAGCCGTCGGTGGCGATCACGTCGACGGTGCCGGCGGCGATGTCGTCAGCCTCAACGAAGCCGTGGAATTTGATCGGCAGGCCGGAATCCCGCAGCGTCGCGGCCGCCGTGCGGATAGTCTCAGAGCCCTTCAGCTCCTCGGTGCCGATGTTGAGCAGGCCCACCGTGGGCTCGCGCACGCCGAGAACGTTGCGCGCGAAGACCTCCCCCATCACGGCGAACTGCGCGAGCGTTGCCGAATCGCAATCAATATTGGCGCCGAGGTCGAGCATCACGCTCTCGCCCCGCACCGTAGGGAAGACCGATCCCATCGCGGGACGCCCGATCCCCGGCAGGGTCTTGAGCGTGACCTTGGCGAGCGCCATGAGCGCGCCGGTGTTGCCCGCCGAAACCACACCGTCCGCCGTATTCTCCCCGACGGCGTCGATGGCGAGCCGCATGCTCGATGCCTGGCGCTGGCGCAACACCTGGACGAGCTTGTCGTTGTCGGCGATCACCTTCTCGGCATGGTGGACGGTGCTGACCGACTTCAGGCGCTTGAATTTCGCCAAGCCCGCAGTGATGGCCGACTCCTTGCCGAAGAACTTGAAGCGGAGTTGCGGATGGCGCACGCGGGCGATGTTGGCGCCCCTGATCACCACGTCGGGAGCACCATCGCCACCCATTGCGTCGAGGGCGATTACGATCTCCGAGTTGCTCATCTGCGGGCCTTCGTGTCGGCCTGGTATGGGGCTAGACCTCGCCCTCGATCACCTCGCGGCCCCTGTAGTAGCCGCAGGCCCGACACACGTGGTGGGGCAGCTTGTGCTCGCCGCAATTGGGGCATTCCGTCGGGTTGACCTTGGCCAACGCGTCGTGGGAACGACGGTTGCCGCGGCGTGCGCGGGACACTTTCTTTTTTGGGACGGCCATGGACAGGTTCTCATCGCTTGACTGCGCGGGCACCGCGCCGCCGCTTCAACGGCAGCGCACCAATTGCGCCGGCACTACACAATAGAGTCGCACATTACAACTTGCTTTTGAGTTGGCCAAGCGCCGCGAAGGGTCCGGTGTCTCCTTCGTCGTCCGGCACACCCTTTTTGGGTCCATCCTCGCCCGCCGCGTAGGTGAGCGGCCCGTCCGGCGCATCGGGATGGCGCGGATAGGGATCCAGGATAAGGGCGAGATGCTCCGCCACCAGCGCGCCTACATCGATACCGTCCTCGGGTAGTGGCTCGGCCTCGTCACCTTCCGCCGAGACTTCGACCTCGTGCTCGGGCTGCTCGGCGGGCGGTGGCGCGTAGAGGGCGGAGACAGGCTCGTTCACCGAGCGCGGCACGGGCTCGAGCGTCACGACGCAACGCTGAACCAGCCGCGCGTCGATCGCCCCGCTCACACGGATGGCACCGTCCGCCTCGTTGGCCAGCGCGAAGCGGAGCTCTGCCGTGAGCGCGTCCAACCCCAGCAGGTCCAGGCGGCGCGCGAGCGCCTCCCTCTCCGCCTCGCCGGCCTCGAACGCAACAGTGAGACCGGAGCGCCCCACCTCGTCTGCCGTGACCAGGAGCCGGCTCTCGGCTCCGGCGCGTGCGTCAGCGCTCACCGGCCGCCTTCCGCCGCAGCCGCGAGCGGGTGCACGAGGGGCAGCTCAACCTCGCCGCCGAGCAGCGTCTCCGCGTTTTGTCCATCGAGTGCGTCCAGAATCGTCTCGACATAGGCGGCCATCGCGAGCACGCGGGCGGCGGGCGGCGGTTCGTTGTTGAAGACGTTGCGCTCCAGCGCCTCGGCGATGGCTTGGCGGCGTTCCGCCCCTGGCGCCTGCTCGAATGCCTGGTCGTAGGCCTTGGCGCGCCCGTAGAAGGCGCGCGCCATCTGTTTCACCCGCTTGCCGACGCGCAGGTCGCCGACGCCCATCTCCCGCAGGCTTTGGTCCATGTCGTCGAACATCACGTCGAAGAGCGCCTGGCTCAGTTGCCGGCCTGCGTCGTCGCACTGGCGCAGCCTGCGCATCACCGGCACCACGTGCAGCACGATCAGGTCGAAGCGGCCATCGAGCGTGTCGGCAACCCCGCCCTCGGTGTAGAGGATCGGATCGCGCGCCTGACGTACTGCTACCGTATAGAGACGGCGGGCCGCCTCACGCCGGCGCTTGCGCCCTTTCAGATGGTGCCAGACGCGCCCGACCGCCATGACGGCCCGTTCCGCCATACCCCGCGCGCGCCGTTGACACGCCCCGACAACGCGCGCAGGTTGGCGCGGCTCGGCGAGCGGAGGTGGTTCCCATGAGGCTCCGGCGCAGACACGCAGTGAGTGCCGCAGCGCGCGCGCCAGGCTGGCGCGGCGGACGCGCCTTGCTGGGCTGCGCGTTGGCGGCGGCGCTTGTCGCCGGCTGCACGCCGATCGTCCATCAGCAAGGCCATGTCAGCGATTCCGAAGCCTTGGCCGAGATCAAGCCCGGCGTGCAGACCCGCGCGGAGGTCGCGCGCCTGCTGGGCACGCCGTCGGCGGTGGGGACCTTCGACGACGCGCGCTGGTACTACATCAGCCGTCGCACGGAGACGGAGGCGTTCAACGCGCCCGAACTGGTCGACCAAAGCGTCATCGTGATTGCCTTCGACGAGAGCGGCGTCGTGGCTGAGGTCACGTCGGTATCGACCGAAGAGGCACGCGCAGTCGTGCCGATTGACGAGGAGACCGCGACGCGCGGCCGCGAGCTCGGCCTGCTGGAGCAGCTCTTCGGCAACATCGGCCGGCCGGCTCCGAGAAGCCAGTAGGGCGGCTTCCCCCGTCGCTCCCCCTCCCGCGCTTCGGTGCATCAACCGGCGACGAACTTCGCGATGATGGCCAGCAGCAAGATCGCCACGATGTTGGTGATCTTGATCATCGGGTTGATGGCGGGCCCGGCGGTGTCCTTGTAGGGATCGCCCACGGTGTCGCCCGTGACCGCCGCTTTGTGGCTGTCCGAACCCTTGCCGCCGTGGTTGCCGTCCTCGATGTACTTCTTGGCGTTATCCCATGCGCCGCCGCCGGCGGTCATCGCGATGGCGAGGAAGAGCCCGGTCACGATCGTGCCCATGAGCGCCGCACCCAGCGCCGAGAAGCCCGCTGACTGGCCGGCAATCGCCCAGATCACGATGTAGAGCAGGATTGGCGCCAGGATCGGTAGCAGCGAAGGCAGAATCATCTCGCGGATGGCCGACTTGGTGAGCAGATCGACAGCGCGGCCGTACTCCGGCTTGCCGGTCCCTTCCATGATGCCGGGGATCTCCCTGAACTGCCGGCGCACCTCGAGCACCACGGAACCCGCGGCGCGGCCCACCGCAAGCATCGCCATGGAGCCGAAGAGGAAGGGCAGGAGGCCGCCGAAGAAGAGGCCGACGACCACATAGGGATTGCTCAGCGAGAAGTCGAGCTCCACCCCTGGGAAGTATCGCACCACGTCTTCGGTGTAGGCGGCGAAGAGCACAAGCGCGGCGAGACCGGCAGACGCGATGGCATAGCCCTTGGTCACCGCCTTCGTGGTGTTGCCGACCGCATCCAGCGCGTCGGTCGTCTTGCGCACGTCCTCGTCCAGCTCGGCCATCTCGGCGATGCCGCCGGCGTTGTCGGTCACCGGGCCGTAGGCATCCAGGGCCACCACCATGCCGGCGAGCGCCAACATCGCCGTGACCGCCACCGCGATGCCGAAGAGGCCGGCGGCGAGGAAGGCGAGGATGATTCCCGCCGCGATGATGATCGCGGGGATCGCCGTCGCCTGCATCGAGACTGCAAGCCCCTGGATGATGTTGGTGGCATCGCCCGTGGTCGATGCCTTGGCGATGCCGCGCACCGGTCCGAACTCGGTCGATGTGTAATACTCGGTGACCCAGATCATGAGGCCGGTCACCACCAGTCCGATCAGCCCGCAGAGGAAGAGATCGAGGCCCGAGGCCGTCACACCGCTCACGGTGAACTCGGTGTCCCAGCCAACTACCCAGTCGGTAATTGGATAGAACGCGACGGCAGACAGCACAGCCGAGACCAGGAAGCCGCGATAGAGCGCAGGCATGATCTTCTGGCTCTTGCCGAGGCGGACGAAGAAGGTGCCGATCACGGAGGCCAGGATGCAGGCACCGCCAATCGCCAGCGGATAAAGCATGAGCGATTTCTGCAATTCTCCGGTGAAGAACACCGCCGCCAGCAGCATGGTGGCGACGATAGTGACGGCGTAGGTCTCGAAGAGGTCCGCCGCCATGCCGGCGCAGTCGCCCACGTTGTCGCCCACGTTGTCAGCGATCACGGCCGGGTTGCGCGGGTCGTCCTCGGGGATGCCGGCTTCCACCTTGCCGACTAGATCGGCGCCGACATCAGCGCCCTTGGTGAAGATACCGCCGCCCAGCCGCGCGAAGATCGAGATCAACGAGCCGCCGAAGCCGAGCGCCACGAGCGCCTCCAGCACGGTCTTGGTCTCGACATCCGCGATCAGAAGTATCGCGTAGTAGACCGCGACGCCGAGCAGGCCGAGGCCCACCACCAGGAGGCCGGTGATGGCGCCGGAGCGGAAAGCGACGCCGAGCGCCGGCTTGAGCCCGCCGGTTCTGGCCGCATCGGCGGTCCGCACGTTGGCCCGCACCGAGACGTGCATTCCGATATAGCCGGCCGCGCCGGACAGAACCGCGCCAATGAGGAAGCCGATGCCCACCAGGTAGCCGAGCAGGCCGGTCAGAATGCCGAACAGCACCAAGCCGACGAGCGAAATCGTCAGGTACTGGCGGTTGAGGTAGGCCCGCGCGCCTTCCTGCACGGCACCGGCGATCTCCTGCATGCGCTCGGTGCCGGCGCTCGCGCTCAAGACCGACCGGGTGGCGTAGAGACCATAGGCGAGCGCGACCAGTCCGCTGGCCACGGCAAACCAAAGGATTGCTGACATGGTGGCAACCTCGTTGAGCGATGGGGAAGAAGGCACTTGGTGCACGCGGCTGCGCGCGCCGGGGCGGCCCCGCCGGCGGGCCGGAAAGTGCCAGAAGAGCGCGGCAAGCGCAACCGTCTCACCGGACTGGTACAGCCCGGGCCCGCTGGTATAGTGCGCGCGGTTTCAGACCCGGGAGAGAACCGATGAAGCTGTTGCGTGTTGGCGAGGCGGGCGCCGAGCGGCCGGCCGTGATGCTGGACGACGGAACCATCATCGACGTATCGAGCGCGGTCGGCGAGATCGACGGTGCCTGGCTCGAAGGCGGCGGCATCGACCGGCTGGCGAAAGCCTTGGGCGAGGGCACGGATCGCTTCCCGAGCGTCGAGCCCGGCACACGGATCGGCCCGCCGGTGGCGCGGCCCGGCCACATCATCGCCATCGGCCTCAACTTCGCCGACCACGCCAAGGAGGCGGGGATGGATATTCCGACGGAGCCGGTGGTCTTCTCCAAAGCGCCGAGCTCCTACAGTGGGCCGGACGACGATGTGCTGATCCCGCGCGGCAGCACGAAGACCGACTGGGAGGTCGAGCTCGGCGTGGTGATCGGCCGCACCTGCGAGTATCTGCCCGACGAGGCGGCGGCGCTCGACCATGTCGCCGGGTACTGCATCTGCAACGATGTCTCCGAGCGCGACTTCCAGCTCCAACGCGGCCCCACCTGGATCAAGGGAAAGTCGGCACGGACCTTCTGCCCGACCGGGCCGTGGCTGGTCACGCCCGAGGAGATCGCTGATCCGCAGAGCCTCGCCATGTCGCTCACGGTAAACGGCGAGGTGCGCCAGACCGGCAGCACGGCCACGATGATCTTCGGCATGGCCCACCTCGTGCACTATCTCAGCCAGTTCATGGTGCTGGACGCCGGCGATCTGATCTCGACCGGCACGCCGCCCGGCGTCGGCATGGGCATGAAGCCGCCGGTCTACCTCAAGCCCGGCGACGTGATGGAGCTCGAAGTCGAAGGCCTCGGCCGCCAGCGCCAGACGCTCCGCCAAGCGTAGGCAGTGCCGATTGACAGGGACCAGGGCGCTCCCTATGGTGCGCCGCCTTGCCGGGAGGGGATGAGATGAAGGTCTTCAACTCGCTGCGCGCCGCCAAGAAGCGCCACAAGGACTGCCAGATCGTGCGGCGCAAGGGGCGCGTGCTGGTCATCAACAAGCGCAACCCGCGCTTCAAGGCGCGCCAGGGCTGACCGCACAGGGCTGCTCCGGCTCACCGCCGCCTCGCATTGACGGGCGGCACGTGCGCACCGACAATCCGTCACGCTCACAAGGGAGGGTCCTCGCCGGGCTCCGAAAGGTGCTGCCGTGATCGCCATGCCTGAGCCCGACGCGGGCGTCATCAGCCAGCGCCAGTCCCTGGTCGCGGCTCTGCGCAAGCTGCTGCCCGAGGACTGCGTGATCGACGACGAACGGGGCTTGCGCCCCTTCGAGTGCGACGGCCTCAGCGCCTACCGGTCGCTGCCGATGGTCGTCGTCCTGCCGCGCGATACGCAGGAAGTCAGCCGCGTGCTGGCGCTCTGCCACGAACGCGGCGTCAAGATCGTGCCGCGCGGCGCCGGCACCGGGCTTTCCGGCGGCGCCCTGCCGCTTGCCGACGGGGTCACCGTGGGCTTCGGCAAGCTCAACCGGGTCCTCGAAATCGATACCGCCAACCGCTGCGCCGTGGTCCAACCGGGCGTCGCCAATCTTGCCATCAGCACGGCGGTCAGCCCCTACGGCTTCTACTATGCGCCGGACCCCTCCAGCCAGATCGCCTGCTCCATCGGCGGCAACGTGGCCGAGAATTCCGGCGGCGTGCACTGCCTCAAGTATGGGCTCACCACCAACAACCTGCTCGGCGTCGAGCTGGTGCTGATGGACGGCGAGGTCCTGCGCCTCGGCGGCAAGCAGTTCGATGCCGAGGGCTATGACCTGCTTGGCGTGGTGACCGGCTCCGAGGGGCTTCTCGGGGTCGTCACCGAGGTGACGGTGCGGCTGCTGCCCAAGCCCGCCACGGTGCGCGCGCTCTTGCTCGGCTTCCCCGACAACGCATCGGCCGGCGCCTGCGTGGGCGAGATCATCGCTGCCGGAATCATTCCCGCCGGCCTGGAGATGATGGACAAGCCGGCGATCGAGGCGGCGGAAAGCTTCTGTCAGCCCGGCTATCCCATGGACGTCGCGGCGATCCTGATCTGCGAGCTGGACGGGCCCGAGGTCGAGGTCGACGAGCTCGTCGCGCTCGTCGGCGGCCTCGCCCGGAAGTCGGGAGCGACGACGATCCGCGCGAGCACGAGCGAGGAGGAGCGCGAGCGCTTCTGGCTCGGCCGCAAGTCCGCCTTCGGCGCCGCAGGCCGCATGGCGCCCGACTACTACGTCATGGACGGCACCATTCCGCGCGCGCGCCTGCCCGAGGTGCTGACCCGGATCGGCGAGCTCTCCCGCGAATACGACCTGCCGGTCGCCAATGTCTTCCACGCGGGCGACGGCAACCTGCATCCGCTCATCATGTACGATTCCAGCATCCCCGGTGCCCTTCAGCGCACCGAGGAGATGGGCTCGGAGATCCTCAAGCTCTGTGTCGAGGTGGGCGGCGTTCTCACGGGCGAGCATGGGGTCGGCGTTGAGAAGCGCGACCTGATGGGCACGATGTTCAGCGAGGACGATCTCAAGCAGCAACAGCGGATCAAGTGCGCCTTCGATCCCGACCAGTTGCTCAACCCCGGAAAGGTCTTCCCGACGCTGCATCGCTGCGCCGAGCTCGGCCAGATGCACGTCCACCGCGGCGAGACGCCGTTCCCCGACCTGCCCCGCTTCTGATGTCCGACAATCTGGCGCCGACGGACGCGGACGGCCTCGCGGATGCCGTGCGCTGGGCGGTTGCAGGCGAACAACCGCTTGAGGTCATCGCCGGCGGCTCCAAGCGGGACTTTGGCCGGCCGGTGCAGAGCGCGGCCACCCTCTCGCTCGCCGCGTTCGACGGCATCGTCGACTATCAGCCCTCCGAGCTGGTGCTGACGGCCAAGGCAGCGACGCCGCTCACCACTATTGAAGCCGCGATCAGGGCCGAACGACAGATGCTGGCGTTCGAGCCCGCCGATTATGCGCCCCTGTTGGGCACGAACGGCAGCGCGACGCTCGGCGGCGCGCTGGCCTGCAACCTCTCGGGCCCGCGTCGGATCAAGGCGGGTGCCGCGCGCGATCATTTTCTTGGCGTGCACGCGGTAAGCGGGCGGGGCGAGCGCTTCAAGGCCGGCGGCCGCGTGGTCAAGAACGTGACCGGTTACGATGTCTGCAAGTTGCTCGCGGGCTCCTACGGCACACTCGCACTCATGCACGAGGTGACGGTCAAGGTCCTGCCCACGCCGGAGCGGACGCGCACGGTCCTGGTCTATGGGCTGGAACCGGCCGCGGCGATGGACGCCTTGGAGGCTGCACTCTCTAGCGCGCACGAGGTCTCGGGCGCGGCCCACATGCCGGCCGAGGCGGCGGCGCGCTCGGCGGTCTCCTACGTCGCGGAGGCGGGCGCTTCGGTCAGCGCGGTCCGGGTCGAGGGCTTCCCCGCCTCGGTCGAGGCGCGCTGCGAGGCGCTGCGTGAGCTGCTCGGGCGCTTCGGCGCGGTCGAGGAGCTTCACTCGAAGAACTCGGCGATGCTTTGGCGCGAAATTCGGGACGTCCGGGCCTTCGCCGGGGACAGCGGGCCGCTCTGGCGCCTCTCGGTGCCGCCGGCATCGGGTGCAGCAGCAGCCACCCGCGTCGCGGACGCGGCAGACGTGCGTACCCTCTTCGACTGGGGCGGCGGGCTCGTCTGGCTCGCGGTCGACGGGGCAGAGGATGCGGGCGAGGCCGCGGTGCGCGAAGCCGTTGCGGCAGTGGGGGGGCACGCGACTCTGGTCCGCGCCGATGCGCCGACACGGGCGGCGCGCGCGGTATTCCAGCCCCAGGCGGCGGGCCTCGCGGCTCTGACCGAGCGCATCAAACGCGCCTTCGACCCGGCAGGCGTGCTCAATCCCGGGCGCATGTACGCGGGCATCTAGCGCCGATGCAGACCCAGTTCTCCGAGAGCCAGCTGGCGCTCCCGGCACTGGCGCAAGCCAACGAGGTGCTCCGCACCTGCGTCCATTGCGGACTCTGCCTCGCCACCTGCCCGACCTATGCGCTGCTCGGCGACGAGCGGGACAGCCCGCGCGGGCGCATCTACCTGATCAAGGACATGCTGGAGCAGGACGCGCCAGCTGACGCCACGGTCACCCGCCACATCGACCGCTGCCTCTCCTGCCTCTCGTGCATGACGACCTGCCCGGCGGGAGTCGACTACATGCATCTGGTCGACCATGCGCGCGGCCACATCGAGCGCACCTGGGAACGACCGCTCGTCGAGCGCGCGATTCGCACCCTGCTTGGCGCTGTGCTGCCCCGCCCTAGTTTGGCGCGTCTCGCGCTCCTCGCCGCACGGGGGCCGGCGCTGCTGGCGCCGCTCTTCAGTGGAAGGCTCGGCGCCCTGCTCAGGCTTGCGGGCCGTCCGTCGTACGGGCCGAGCTGGGTCGAGCGACCGCAGGTCATCCCGGCCCAGGGGCAGCGGCGCAAGCGGGTGGCGCTGCTCACGGGTTGCGTGCAATGCGTGCTGGCGCCGGAGATCAACGAGGCGGCGGTGCGCGTGCTCACCCGCCACGGCTGCGAAGTGGTGGTGCCGCGCGGCGCCGGCTGTTGCGGCGCACTTGCGCACCATCTGGGAGACGAGGAGCGGGGCCACGCGCAAGCCGGACGTGCGGCGGCCTCATTCGCGCGCGAGGCAGCCCCGGGCGGTCTCGATGCGATCGTCGCCACGGCGTCCGGCTGCGGGACGATGCTCAAGGACTTTGGCCACCTGCTCAAGGACGACGAGACCCACGCCGAAGCCGGTGCGCAGGTGGCAGGGCTCGCTCGCGACGTCAGCGAGGTGCTCGACGAACTGGGCGTCTCGGGCTCCGCGACGCCGCCGACGAATGCACCCGTCGCCTATCACTCGGCCTGCTCGCTGCAGCACGGCCAGAAGATCGACCGACAGCCGATAGCGCTCCTTGCCGCCGCCGGCTTTACCGTGCGAACGGTCCCGGACGGGCATTTCTGCTGCGGTTCGGCGGGCACATACAATATGCTTCAGCCCGACTTGGCCGGTGAACTCGGCGCTCGCAAGGCAGCGGCGATCGAGGGCACCGGTGCCGCGCTCGTGGCTGCAGGCAATATCGGCTGCATGGTCCAGATCGCCGGGCACACCACGTTGCCGGTGGTGCACACGGTCGAGCTGCTCGACTGGGCGACCGGAGGGCCGCGCCCGCCTGCGCTTGAGCGGCTCGCTGTCGTATGACGCCGGTCGAGCGAAGCGAACGCCGCACCAGGCGGAAGCGGGTCGAGCCGCACTAGGGGCGCTCGTGGCGATGCAGCACACCATGGACGTAACGATGGATCGGAAGGACGGCGTGCTATCGGTGCGGGTGGAAGGCCGCATTGACGGCTCCACCGTGCTCGAGTTCCGAGAGGCGATCGAAACCGCGGTCGCCGACAGCGATCGCGCGGTCATCGTGAACTGCGAGAGGCTGCTCTACATTGGCAGCGCGGGTCTCCGCACGATACTCAACATCGCCAAGAGCCTTTCGAATCGCGACACGCGGTTCGCGCTGCACTCGCTTTCGGATCAGGTCCGGGTCGTCTTCGAGACGAGCGGCTTCGACACCATCATCCCGGTCCACGCGTCGCGAGACGAAGCACTCGCCTCCGTCGACGGGTGACTGCCTGAAGCCCAATCGCCCTTCCGCGGGCTAAGCTCACGATCCGATTTCCTTCTGTGCTTCCTCCGTGAGAGCCTGACCGGCTCTCGTCGCAGCCTCGGCCAGCAGATCGATCCAGCGTTGGCCGTGAGCGGCGACGCGATGGGTGAGGCCGATCCGCCGCAGGGGCTCAGGCGCAGCGAAACGGAGAAAACTCAGCTCCGGGGTGGCCGTGCTCTCGGCGAGCGCGGCCGTCTCAGGCAGGAGCGTCAATCCCGCACCGCTTGCGACGAGCCGCGACAGTGTGGCGAGCGATTGTGCTCCGCGGCGCACCTCTTGCATGCGCCACATCAGGCAGGCACCCAGAACCTGATCAGCCAGGCAATGACCGTCGCCGAGCGTAAGGAGCGGTCCTATGTCGGCGCGGGCCAAGTCCTCCGGGCGCAAGTCGTCGCCGAGAGAGCGGCGAATCGAGGCGAGACGCTCGGCGCGACCGGCGAGCACGAGGCGGTCCTCGAACAGCTCGCGCTCGGGCAGCTCCAGCATTCCCAGCGGAAGCGAGACGATGGCGGCGTCGAGACGTCCGGCGAGGAGCCCGGACACGAGGGCCTGACCCGGTGCTTCCAGGATGTCGATTTCGATACGGGGTGAAGCGTCGGGCAGATGGCTCAGCATTCCTGGAAGCAGGTAGGGCGCGAGCGTAGAGACGACTCCAACGGCGACTCTGAGCGGACCCGCTTCGAATCGCTGCCCCATGGTTTCGAGAAGCAGCGTTTCGTCCAGTATCCGGAGCGTCTGCTCATGCGCCTCCCGCCCGAGGGGGGTGAGGAGGATGCCGCGGCTCTCGCGCTCGACCAGCGGCCCGCCGAGCGAGGCCTCCAGTTCGCGAATTTGGAGCGAGAGTGCCGGTTGCGAGACGTGAACGCTCTCTGCCGCGCGACTGAAGGAGCCGTGCTCGATCAGTGCTTGAAAGTATCTTAGCTGGCGCAACGTAACGGGCATGGCCTATCCCTAAGGGCGCGACCGCAACGTCGAAATTGTTTGAGTCGCGCTGTGCCGGCCCACCGATAGGGGCCGGGGTGGATCCACCGATACCTCCCATCCGTCCCAGGTCGAGGCGTCGAACGTTCGACCGTAAGGTTTGGCCCCGTCCAGGCGACAGGGAACCCATCTCGCCTGGTCGGGCTTGTTGTAGCTGCCCCGCCCGGGCCTCTGGCAAAATTCAGGGGCCCGCTGGGACGCGTGGGATTGGCTGTGCAGCTTCGGTTCTAGCGGACCAACTCGGCGGTTTCGCGACGGAACGCCGGGGCTTCGGCCGCCGGTGGAGTTCGTGAACTCTCCTTCCGTCGGCTGGCGTGATTTGGGCTCCCTTGCCTGGTCCCGCCGACGATCCCTTTCGCCTCGGTATCGCCGGCCGCCTTCACCTTAGCTGCTCTTACGGGGGCACTTTCTCGTATCCGCTCATGATCATCGCCTCCCTGTTTCGCCGCTTCGGAAACTCATTTTTGACGCCAAACCTCGAACTGACGTCGTTTGCGCTGGTTCCACACTACACGTGTTCTCTTATGACAGCGTGGAAGAGCAATTTCCGCTACCGATTTCTTCACCCTCAGATGGTCTTCGCTCATTTGATACGTTGCTGCGCGATGGCACAACCAGTCGCCCTCAGCCGGAGGCGCCGTGATCTGCCGTACCGTCATAGCGCAGCACGATGCAGGTGATGTCGTCGGACTGCTCTGCTCCCGCAGCGAAGTTAACCACCGCGCTGGTGACATTCTCAAGGATGGAATCGACAGGCAGATCGCGACCTTCGGCCAAGACCTCCTCCAGGCGTGCCTCGGTGAACTCCTCGTCGTCCACGTTCATGGCCTCGGTGATGCCGTCGGTGTAGAGGAACATCGTGTCTCCCGGAGCCAGATTTACCGCGTCCTCGGCATAGGGCAATCCGGGCATGACACCGACAGCCATGCCCCCGGTCATTGGCAACGCCGAAACTGCGCCAGGATGCTGAACCACGTAGGGCGGGTTGTGCCCGGCGTTGGCGTACACGAACTCTCCAGTCTCGGGATTCAGGATGCCGTAGAAGAGCGTCACGAACAGGTCCTGGGGATTCTGCTCGCATATGGCGTCGTTGACTTCCTCCAGGCATGGGCCCGGGGTGGGATGCCGGGCCGCGGCGGCCCGCATGACGGTCCGCGCGATCGCCATAAAGAACGCGGCCGGCACGCCCTTACCGGAAACGTCCGCCATGACCACGCTGAGGCGACCGTCGTCGAGGGTGAAGAAGTCGTAGAAGTCGCCGCCCATTTCGCGCGCAGGCGTCATGACCGCGTGCCCCGAATAGCTCGAACTCTCCGGCAGCGTCTTGGGTAGGATCGCTCCCTGCAAGGCGTGCGCGATCATGAGCTCGGATTCCATCCGCTGCTTGGCCTTTTCCAGCTGCGCGTTCGATGCCTCCAGCTCGCGCGTGCGGGCGCGCACCATGCTTTCCAGGTATTCCTCGCGCGCCTGGACCTGTCGCACCATGTTCTGAAAGACGCGGACCAGCGTCCCGAGCTCGTCCCGCCGAACGGCCACCGGGTCCAGCGTTTCCGGGGCGAAACTGAGCGTATCGGTATCCACCTCCGCTGCCGCCGTGGTCAACGCGGTGACCGGCTGCACGATACGGCGCGCGGAGAACGCCGCGATGAGCGAGCCGATGGCGAAGGCTGCCGCAGCCACGATCAATCCGTACTTGATGTGGTCCGCGAACAGCTGATCCAGATGGTCTCGCTGCATGTGGATTACGGCGGCGCCCGTGGCGACCCCACCGCGATCAAGGATCGGCGCCGCCACATGGAGGGCATGCTCGCCGAGATACGAGACGGCGCCGTCGATACCGAGAGCGCGGGTGGCAAGGTCCTGGTCCTCCGCCGACAACGCCGCCTCGGCTTCGGAGACGCCTCTGCCCCCGAAGGTGGCCATGCCGATGAGGTGAAGCAAGTCGTTGACCACCCAGATCGCCTGGACGGCTTCCCGCCCGGCCAGCGAGTCCAGAGCCGCGTCGATGCCGATGACCTCGCCGGGACCGCTGGTGTCCGCCGCCAGCGTCCCGACCAGCACGGACTCGCGAGTGCCTGCGCGAACGCCGACGTACCTGATAGGTTTTTCCAACCCCTTCGGCGGCATCGACTGGAAGGCGACGGAAAAACGCCGCCCCGAGACTAAGGCCTCCACGACACGGGGATCGATCCCGGCGGACGCCAGATCCGGCGCATCGCTCTGGCTCAGGCCTTCGACCGCGCGCACCAGCGGCGTACCGGCTTCGTCCAGCAGCCAGACATCATCGACAACGCTGTCCGCCGTCAGCTTTGCGAAATAGATGCCGAGAGCGCCCTCGTCTTCTGTCCCATGCGCGCGGTTATCGAGATGGCGGGCGATGGCCAGCGCCTGCGCTTCCATCTGCCCGACGATCATTCGGTCGATCTCGTCGGCGGTGTGCTCCGCACGGTTGGCTTCGCTCGCGATCAGCCCGGCGACGAGCCGCGCCTGATCTTCGGCCTGCTCGATCAAGGCATCGCGCGCGAGCAAGCCCATCGCCAGCGAGACGCCGATGATCGCGACGCCGACGGACGCGGCGACCGTGATGATCAGTCGTCTGGAAAGGGTCACAGGGAGCGGTCGGCAACGGTGCCCAGCGACTGCCGACGCCGGGCGGGGGACGCCGTCATGGCAGCGGACTCCCAGTGAGGTCCGTGGTCTCCGTCTCCGGGTGGTGTGCGCGCCGCCTGAGATAGCCGCTCAGCCGGTTCATGCCGAAGGTCAGCAGCAGGCTAAACCCGAGGAACCAGATCATGGCCCAAAGATAGACCCAGAGCGCGAGCCCCACCTTGTCGACCGCGCCGATCACCGTATCCGCGCGGCGTACGAGCTCGGGCACACCGATTACCGAGGCGGTGCTGGAGGCCATGACGATGATCAGAAAGTAGCTGGTCCATGCCGGCACGAACAGCAGCGCCTCCGCGATCTCGTGGCGGCGCAGATGCCGTATGGCGGCGAGCGCGTTGTCGGACACGTAACCGGCGACGGCGATGCCCAACGCGAGCGACGCCTTGATCCACGCCGGGAATGTCACGGCGGCGCCGAAGAGAGTGAACTCGGTGGGGATGATGTAGGCGAGATAGAACAACATGACGAAGGTCGGCGCATTGCGCGCGAGCGTCGTCACCGCGCTGCCGCTATGCCTCACACTCCAGTGGGCGCCACCCCGCAGCAACGCCAGCCCCAGGCCGACGATGGTACCGACGGCCATGGCAACCAAGGAAACAATGATGTTCCAGCCAAATCCTTCCGCCAGGTAGGGCGACCAGGCCCACAGGACGTCGACGGTCTCCTGCGCGGTCATCGCGTGACGGCCTTGCCCCGCTCGAAACGCCGGAAGAGCTGGACCGTGATGATGACCAGGACGAAGTAACAGATCAGAAGCAGATTCATCATCACGTCGGCGTTGCCCTTTTCGGCCACGATGGAGGTGCTGGCGTGGACGAGCTCGGGCAGCGCGAGGGTACTGGCCATCCCTGTGGCTTTCACGATGTTGGCGGAGTTGCCCATGACCGCGGCGTAGCAGAGCGCGAATCCCCGCTGAATGTCCCTGGGCGTGAGGCGGAGCCGGCGGCCGCCTGCAGCGGCAACATCGGCCGCCAGCGAAAACGCGATGGCATTGCTCGACGCCGCGTAGAGCGACAGCACCACGGCGGCGACAAGGAAGGCGTCGAGGGTGAAACCGAGAGCCAGCAGGACGCCGCCCAGGCCGAAGAACACGATATAGAGCTGGAGCAGCGGGGGCGTCATGCGCATGAACTCGCTGAACCCCCGCAGGAAGTGGCTCACGCCGGGCACTCGCCGGTGCATCAGCCAGCCGAACAGCACGCCGAGGACGATGCTGCCAACCACCGTGATCACTGACAGAAGCGCCGTCAGTCCCAGCCCATAAAGGAATACGTCTCGGTCGAGCGGGTCGTACAGAATGCTGATGTCGAGACCCGTCACCTCCATGATGGTCAGCGAGAAGCCCGAGAGGCCGCCGATACCGCTGCCGGTGACGAGAGCAACCTCGCGGCATTCCAGCGGCCACTGACCCTGCTCGTTGCGCTGGCATTTCAACTCGCCGGCCTCGTCGACCTCTTGCCAGGTGGTGCGCGCGTCTCGGATGAACGGAGAAGGCGGCAGGCCCCACTTCTTTTCCAGCGATTGCAGGAAGCCGTCGCGATGCCACTGCGCTAGCGTGTCGCCAAGTATCTGATCGAGCGATCCACCGCCCTCCTCCTTGGCGATAGCGACGGCCCAGGGCAGCACGAAGCGCGTCGGCAGGGAGACGCTATAGCCCTCCCAATCGCCGGTCTCGATCTCGTGGAGAAGGAGGACCTCGTCGTAGATCCAGCCGACGCAATGCTCGTTGCGCAACGCTTGGGCGGCTTCGCGGGTGCTGTTGAATGCTGTCACGTCGAGCAGCAGCCGCTGCTTGGCCAGCCGGTTCCAGAGCGAGCCCTGAAGCCCGCAAACGGTCTGGCCGCGCAGGTCGGCCCAGGTGCCGATCTTGGCGCTGTCCCGCAGCAGCACGTTGGCGCCATCGCCGTAGTATTGCGGCTCGATCATGGTGACCAGCTCGCGGCGACTGCGGGTATCCCCCATGGTGGCGGCGACGATGTCGATCTCGCCCCGGCCTACCTTTTGCAGGCGATTGGCGCTGGTCACCGGCACCAGCTCGACGTCGACACCGATGGCCTCTGCGAAGCCGCGCGCCACGTCCACGTCGTAGCCAACCAGCGTTCCCTCTGCGTCGCGGAAGCCGAAGGGCGCATAGTCCTCCTTGACGCCGACGATCACGTGGCCGCGGTCCTGAATTTCCTGCAGCCGGTCGGCGAGCGCGGGAACGGCCAAGCCTGCCCAGGCGGTGAGCAAGACCGCGAGAAGGAGCCACCACTTGGAAAGACGCCGGCTCATGCGCCAACCCGCAGGTGAAAATTTGCCGATTCGGGAATGGGAATGTCGTTGGAGTGGCCGCCGTCCTCGGCAACCTCCCTGTCAGAGCGCGAGACTCGAGCGCGCGATCGCATCACCTTGTCCGCGCCGAAGCCGTATTCACCATGGAGGCCCGGCGAGAAGCCTTGGCCGCAGCGCGTCGGATGTCGATGATCGTCGCGTGAATCATCGTGCCAACTCGATTTGACGTGGCCAAGGAAAGATCGGCGGATCATGCCGATGGCCTTCCAGGCCATTGCCACGGTGCCCCTTGCCGCAACGAGTCGAAAGCCTATCCGATATGGCTAAATCGCGAAATAGAGTATCGTAGTAGTAGCGAGGAGTCAGTTTCTGCTGTCGCTCTACCAGTGCTCGCCCTGCACGCGGTACCAGTGTGTGCACCAAGAATCTTCGCGAGCGGCAACAGACCTTCGGGGGTAGTGATGACCGGCTTCGGTGAACGTCGATATCTCGCTCGGCCTCGCCCTTGGTCGCCCGTTCGATACGTTGGCCTTGTGCTTGCTCTCCTGACGTTGGCCGTGCCGCAACTCGCACCGCCGGCGCACGCCGCCGCCGATGGCGTCCTTGCCAAGATCGAAGCCGAGGGCGTCATTCGCGCCGGTACCAGGGCGAGCGCACCGCCCTTCGCCCGGAAGCTGGAAACAGGCAGTTTCGAGGGCTTCTCAGTCGACTTGCTGGAGGCCATTCGCGCCGCCGCAGAGAAGAAGGTGGGGCGGAGCGTTGCGTTGGAACTGCACGAGGTAACGCCCGCTGACCGGCTCGAGCGGGTCGCGGCTGGCGAGCTCGACATCGTGTGCGGCATCACGACGCCTACCTGGGATCGGGAAGCGCTGGTCGACTTTTCCGTGCCGTTCTTCCGCGACGGCACGCGCATTCTGATTTATCGGGAAAAGACCATGGGTGGCGTGGACCTTGGAATGCTCGATATCGGAGTGGTCGAGGGCACCACCACGGTAACGATCGTCCAGGATCAGCTACCCACGGCCAACCTGCGTCTCTTCCCCACCATGAAGGACGCCATGACCGCGCTTGCGGCAGGCGAGGTGAGCGGAGTCGCCAATATCGGCATCACTCTGCTGGGGCTAGCAGCCAAGCAGGAACCGCGTCGCAGCGTGGTCCTGCTGCCGCGCACCTTTGCGCTTGCCATGGAAACGCTGGCCTGCGTTCTGCCGCAGGACGACAGCCCGTGGCGCGACACGGTCAACCGGGTCATCATCGACATGTTCTCCGGCGTCAAGGACGCGAACAGCCGCTACGACGAGATCTATGAGCGCTGGTTCGGGCGCGACAGCACGATCTTTTATCCGCTCGACCGCGACAATCGCACTTATCTCAGCACCGTTTCGATCTGGGCGCGCTGACGGCGTCCGCAACGCCCTTGGTCGCTGAACAATCCACGACGGCTCTGCTATAGTGTAACGTCCTGCCGGCCCCGCGCGTCACGGCCGCGGGCGGCGCGATCGAGATAGGAATGAACACCACGCGGGGCGACAAGCCGGCCTTCCACGAAGGCGGGCACGAGCACCAGTCCTGTATCGAGGACGCGCTCGCCCGCGCCGATGACGTGTGCCGAGAGCGCGGCGTTCGTCTCACCCCGTTGCGGCGCAGGGTGCTGGAGCTGGTCTGGAGCAGCCATCGGGCGGTCAAGGCCTATGATCTGCTCGCGGCGCTCGGCGATGCGGTGGGCGCGGCGAAGCCGCCCACGGTGTACCGCGCCCTCGAGTTCCTGATGGCCCAGGGTCTGGTCCATCGAATTGACAGCCTCAACGCCTTCGTCGGCTGCCCGCAGCCCGACCACCGCCACAGCGCGCAATTCCTCATATGCGGAGGCTGCGGTGACGTATCGGAGCTGAATGCGGCGAGTATCGACCGTGCCGTCGCCGACCGGGCGGCAGACTCCGGCTTTGCGCTCTCACGCTCGATTATCGAGCTTCACGGCAGATGTCCGCGCTGCGCGACGCTTCCACCGACCCCCTGACCCGCCCGCCGCAGGACGTCGTTGAGGGAGCGCCGCTCGCCTCGGCTCGCGACCTGGTCGTGCGCTACGGCGGCCGCACGGTGCTGGATCGGGTCTCGATCGAGGTTCGCCGCCGCGAGGTAGTGAGCCTGATCGGGCCGAACGGGGCCGGCAAGACCACGGCCGTGCGCGCCCTGCTCGGCCTCATCAAGCCGGATGCGGGCGTCGTTCATCACGCGCCCGGCGTCGTGGTGGGCTACGTCCCTCAGCGGATCGAGCCGCAGGAGCTCCTGCCACTCACCGCCCGCCGCTTCCTCGCGATGGCGGGGCGGCGCGCCCGCGCCGATATCGCCGCGGTGTTGGACGAGGTGGGGGCGGCGCCCCTGATCGACCGTCAGCTCAGCAACGTTTCCGGCGGCGAGTTCAGGCGTGTCCTGCTCGCCCGCGCGCTGCTTCGTAACCCCGACCTGCTGGTGCTGGACGAGCCGATCCAGCAGGTCGATTTCGCGGGCCAGTTTGCCATGCACCAATTGATCGCCCGCCTGCGGAATCGGCGCGGCTGCGGCGTGCTGGTCATCTCCCATGACCTCCACCTGGTGTTGGGCGCGACCGACCGCGTGGTGTGCATCAACGGGCATGTCTGTTGCGCCGGCGAGCCGGAGGCGGTGAGCCGGCACCCCGAGTACATCTCGCTGTTCGGGCCCGGTGCAGCCGCCGCGCTCGCGGTCTACACCCACGACCCCGCCCACCGCCACGACCACCCCATCGCGGTGGCACCGGTCGAGGACGGCCCACCCGACGCCGGTCTCGAGCCCGACCGGGCCGACTAACCGCGCGCAATGTTCGACGACTTCTTTGCGCGCGCGCTCGCGGGCGGCATCGGCGTGGCGCTCGCCACCGGGCCCCTCGGCTGCTTTATGGTGTGGCGGCGCATGGCCTATTTCGGCGATTCGATCGCGCACAGCGCGCTGCTCGGTGTTCTGCTCGGCGTCGTCCTCGGCATCGACCTCAACGGCGGCATCATCCTCATGTGTGTCGCGCTGGCCCTGCTGCTGCTCCTGCTCCAGCAGCAGCGTCGACTGGCCACAGACACGCTCCTCGGCATCCTCGCGCACGGCACGCTGGCTCTCGGTCTCGTCGGAATCAGCTTCCTCCAGAGCGTGCGCGTGGACCTGATGACTTACCTGTTTGGTGACATCCTGGCCATCACCGGCCGCGACCTGATCTGGATCTACGGCGGCGGCGGCGCAGTGCTCGTGACGACGGCGCTGATCTGGCGGCCCCTGCTGGCCGTCACGGTCCACGAAGAGCTCGCGCGTGCCGAAGGCGTGCGGGCCGGTCTCGTCCGCATCGTCTTCACCCTCCTGATCGCCCTCGCGGTCGCCATCGCCATGAAAATCATCGGGCTGATCCTGATCGTGTCGCTGCTGATCATCCCGGCGGCGACGGCGCGCAGACTAGCCCGCTCACCCGAACAGATGGCGCTGCTCGCAAGTGCGATCGGGGCAGTGGCGGTGGCCGGGGGACTGCACGGCTCGCTCGCCTGGGATACGCCGTCCGGCCCGTCGATCGTGGTCGCAGCGCTCGCACTCTTCACGCTCTGCCACGGCGGCGCGGCGCTGGCCTCGGTCTTCTTCGGACGGGTCGTTGATTCGGCGCGGGCGGAGCACTAGCTTCGCGCACTCAAGCACGGGGAACGCAGATGACGGCGAGCGCCGATCTGGCCCAAGAGGTGATCGAGCGGCTGCGTTTCGACGACGCGGGCCTTATCCCGGCGATCGCGCAATCGCACGAGACCCGCGCGGTGCTGATGCTCGCCTGGATGAACGCGGACGCGGTGCGTGAGACGCTGGAGACCGGCCGCGTCTGCTACTGGTCGCGCTCGCGCCAGCAACTCTGGCGCAAGGGCGAGAGCTCGGGGCACATCCAGCGGCTGGTCGAGCTGCGTTTCGACTGCGACAGCGACGCGCTGCTTCTCCTGGTCGACCAGACCGGCCCAGCCTGTCACACCAATCGCCCGGCCTGCTTCTACAATGCCGTCCGGGGCGAAGAGATTCGCGTGATTGCCGAGCCGGTCGTGTAGTTCAGAGTAGGCGGCCGGGGCCGAGCTGCGCAGCGGTGACGCCGCGCGCGGCGGCGTCCTCCGGCACGGGGTCTCCAGCAGCAACTGCCGCCGTTATGGCACCGAGCGCCGGCGCGGTCATGATGCCGGCGCCACCCTGCCCTGCCAGCCAGAAGAAGCCCTCGGCAGCAACGTCGAAGCCCGCAATCGGCTGGCGATCGCGCACGAAGCTTCTGAGGCCCGCCCACTTGTTTCGGATGTGGCGGATCTCCAGGGTCATGGCCTGCATGATGCGGTCGGCGCCGACGGCGATGTCGAGTTCTTCTGGATACGCGTCGCAGGGATCCGAGGGCGTCTCGTCGGCCGGCGACGCCAAAAGCCGGCCGGCGTCGGGCTTGAGATAAAAGGCATCGTCGATGTCGTGCACCATCGGCCATTGGTCGACACCGCCATCCGCCGGCCCGTCGAAGATGAACGCAGTCCGGCGCTTCGGCTCAAGGCCGATCGGCGCGACACCGGCAAGCGCGGCAACGGCGTCGCACCAGGCACCGGCGGCATTGATCACGACCGGCGCGGCAAATGCGCCCACCGGCGTCTCCGCGTGCCAGAGGTCGGCGTTGCGGGCGAGCGCGCTCACTCGCGCCTCCGTCAACAGCCTGCCGCCTCGGGCTCGCAGGCCACGCAGATAGCCCTGATGCAGGGTGGCGACGTCGATCTCCAGCGACTCCGGCTCCAGTACCCCGCCGGCGACATAGTCCTCGCGCAGCGGCACGGGCTGCCCAAGGGCCTCGGCGGCGTCGAGGCGGGCGAGGCTCGGCACGCGCGGGCTGTTCTCGTCGTAGAGCCGGTCGAGGGCCTCAAGTTGATCGGCGCGGCCAATGTAGAGCACCTGCTGCGGGCTGAGCAGCGGCGAGTCCGCGAAGCCCGACGGCGGGTCGGCGAGGAAGGCCCGGCCTACGGTGGTCAGCCCCCGCGTCAGCGGGCCGCCGTAGGTTTCCATGTACATGGCGGCGGAGCGCCCGGTGGAGTGATAGCCGGCCGCGTCCTCCTGTTCGAGCACGACGACGCGGCCCCGCTCAGCAAGCCAGTAGGCTGCCGAAGCCCCGGCCATGCCGGCACCGACGACCAGGAAATCATAGCGTTCCATGGCGCGCATTCTATGCAGCACGCCCTGCAGCCGAAATGGCCCAGCACCGCATCCGCGGGTGTGTGTTCGCCACTCTCGGCAAGCCGAGCCCGGCCCGCTACTCTTGCGCCCTCTTCGGCAGCAGGAGCGGATCATGGAGATATCGTGTAAGGGGCGCCGCGCGGTTGTGACCGCCGGCGGCTCGGGCATCGGGCGCGTCATCGCGGAGACACTGGCGGCCAACGGCGCAGCGGTCTTCACCTGCGACGTCCAGCCCGGCCTAGTCGAAGACGTGCGGGGCAAAGGGATCGGTGCGATCGAGGCCGACGTCGGGAACCCGGCTCAGGTCGACCGGTTGTTCGAAGTCGCAGCGGAAGCCATGGGCGGCGTCGATGTCCTGGTCAACAACGCGGGAATCTCCGGCCCGACCGCTAGGGTGGAGCAGATCGAGCCCGAGGACTGGGACCGCACGATCGCGGTCAACATCTCCGGCCAGTTCTATTGTGCCCGCCGCGCGGTCCGGCTCATGCGCCAAGCCGGCCGGGGTGCCATCGTCAATATCTCGTCCACCGCCGGCAGGCTCGGCTTCCCGCTCAGGCTTCCCTACGCTACTTCCAAGTTCGCGATCACCGGCCTGACCAAGACGCTGGCGATCGAACTCGGCCCCGCCAACATCAGCGTCAACGCCATCCTGCCAGGCTACATCCTCAACGAGCGGGGCAGACGCGTGATCCGCGCCAAAGCCGAAGCGGCGGGACGCACGGTGGAGGAGATGGAGGCGGCGATCCTCGGCAACATCGCCATGCGCACCGGCATCGCCGAGCAGGAAATCGCCGACCTCGCGCTCTACCTCTGCTCCGACTCCGGCCGCCACATCTCGGGCCAGCTGCTCGGCGTCGACGGCGCCTTCGACACATACATGGGCATGGACAATCTCGACGATCCGCCGACCGTCAAAGGCGGCGCGTGATCGTCCTCTTCACCGACTTCGGGCCGGGCGGGCCCTACACGGGCCAGATGAAGGCCGTGCTCGCGCGCGAGGCGCCGGGAATTCCCGTAATCGACCTCGCGGACGACCTTCCGGCCTGCGATCCGGAACCTGCGGCCTATCTGCTCGCGGCGTTCGCGCCGGCGTTTCCGTCGGGTGCGGTCTTCGTCTGCGTGGTCGATCCGGGCGTCGGCAGCGACCGGGCACCGGTCGCGCTCAACGCCGATGAGCGCTGGTACGTGGGCCCCGACAACGGCCTGCTCGCCATCGTTGGCCACCACGCCCGCGATGCGCGCTGGTTCACGATCACCTGGCAGCCGCCGGCCCTCTCCGCCTCCTTCCACGGCCGCGACCTCTTCGCGCCGGTGGCGGCGCGGATCGCCCGCGGCGAGGCGGAGCCCGGCACGCCGCTCGACGGCGCGGCGACGGTCGGCGCCGACTGGCCTGCCGATCGCGCCGCGATCGTCTACATCGACCCTTACGGCAACGCGATGACGGGGCTGCGCGCGGCCCGCCTTCCGGGGGACGCGACGCTTGCCGCCGGTACCCGGCGGTTCGCGCGGCTGCGCACGTTCTCCGACGCGGAGCCGGGTGCGGCCTTCTGGTACGAGAACGCCAACGGGCTTGCCGAGATCGCGGTCAACCGGGGCCGGGCGGACCGTCTGCTCGGGCTCCGCGTGGGAACACCGATCCGTATCGAAACGGCGGGTGGGGTGGAATGACGGGCTGGCGGCCGAACGGGGACCAGATTCGTGCCGGCAAGCTCGCCGGTGCCGATCTCACGCGCTTCGACCTGCAGGGCTTTCACTTCCGCCAGGCCGACCTGCGCGGGGCAAGCTTCGCCGGCAGCATCCTGCGCGAGGTCGACTTGTGGAACGCCGACCTCACCGACGCCGATCTCACCGGAGCAAACCTGCGCCTCGCGACGTTCAAGGGTGCTGTCCTGCGCGGCGCGCGGCTCGCGGGCGCCGACCTCTGGAGCGCCGATCTTAAGGTCGCCGACCTTGGTGGGGCCGTTCTCTCCGAGTGCAATCTCGCGCAGGCCGAGCTCGCGGGCGCCAAGTGCCAGGGCGCCGACTTCAGCCGTGCCGAGCTCTACTGCGCCGACCTCCGCCTCGCCGACCTGGAGGACGCCAATCTCGGCCGCGCCGACGGGCGCCTCGCCAAGCTGGAGGAGGCGGTGCTGATCGGCGCCAACCTGCGCGAAGCGAATTTTTCGGGCGCGAGCTTCAAGCGCGCGCGGCTCGCCACGGCGGACCTGGCCGGCGCCAATCTGCGCGAGGCGAACTTTCGCGAGGCCGACCTGATCCGCGCCGACTTTCGTGGGGCCGAGGTGGCGGACGCCTTCTTCGGCCAGGCCAATCTGGACGGCACCGTGATGCCCGACGGCACCATCGAATCGGCCGCCCTCCGTCACTGGGCGCCGCCGGTCGAGGCCGACGCGGACTGAGCACCCTTAGGGTCCCACGTCCACGATCGCCACCACCGGGCCGCCACCCTGCGGCCCCTGGTGCATCGCATCGACCGAGACGAACACGGCGGGATCGCCAATCGCCGCCGCCGCGACGCCGCCCACCGCGCCCTTGGAATGGCGGTGATGGTGAACGTCGGAATCGTCCAGCATGATCTGGCGGCGCCCGCGCAGGCGCGCGGTGCGGTCGGCCTCGCACTTGATGAAGCAGTTCACCAGCTTGCCGCCGAGATCGGCGGCGCGTGGGCGCTCCGGCAGGTCGAGGCCGGCATTGCGGATGCCGTCGTAGATGCCGTCGATGTCAAGCGCGTCCTGCATCACGCCGTGGCCAATGCGGAAGCGCCCGCCGGCCCCCGGCGCGTTGCCGAAGAGGACGATCTGGCCGCGGTCGAGCTCGACGCCCGACGAGCACGAGGCGACCGAGGAGTAGAGATCGAGATTGCGGCAGATTTCGTCAGCCTTGGGCATGCTCACCTCGCCGAGCGCGACGGCGATGCCGAGCCCGGTGGTGCCGTTGGAGACTCCCATCGATTCGTGGACCTCGCAGGCCACGGTCTCGCCGCGCCCGTGCGCCTCCCGCACCGTGTCGATGGTGAGCAGCGGTGTCTTGGTCTGGACGTAGTGGACATCCGCAGGGTCGCCGATCCCGGCGTCGGCCATCGCCGCGCGCACGCCGTCCGCGATCTTCTCCACCATCGCAGGCCGGCCGATGTCCTCGGGCAGGATCGGCGCGCTCATGGCGGTGCCCATGGCGAGGCGCAGCGCGTCTGCCGGCCCCATCTCGTCGTTGCTGGCGAAGACGGTCGCATGGGGAGTGAGCACGCCGTCGCAGCCGCCCGACCAGACCATGGGGATGTCGCCGACCTCCTCTTCGCCGCGCGTGCCGTGCCTGAGGAGGACGCCGCGGAAGGCGGTGTCCGACAGGATGCGGGTGAAGTCGTTGACCCCGCCGTTGCCCTCCGTCTTGCCGATCACGGCCACGACCTCATCCGCCGCCATGCGGCCCGACGCGATCAGCTCGTCCAGGCCGGAGGCGTCCGAGACCGACTTGATCTCGACCTTTGCAACGTCGATGGCCATGCCTCTCTCCCTCGCAGCTCTCAGGACCAGGCCGTGCGCCGCTGGGTCACGGTCTCGGCGACGACCCGGCCGCGCTTGATGACGTGGGTGCGGTCCGCCCGCCTGGTCAGCGCCTCCAGCGGATCGGCCGCGTCGATGATCACCAGATCGGCGACGCAGCCGGGTTCCGCGCCGTAGTCGTCGAGCCCCATGGTGCGCGCGGCGGCGCCGGTCTGCATGTCGAAGACCGTCTCGATCTCGTGCGGGCGGCTCATGTGCGCGGCGTGGCTCGTGAGGAACATCACCTCCAGCGGGTCGCCCAGCCCAAAGGGATAGAAGGTATCGCGGATACAGTCCTGCCCGCAGGAGACGTTGACGCCGGCCTCCAGCAGCTCCTTCACGCGGGTGATGCCGCGCCGCTTGGGCTGCGCATCGCCCCGCCCCTGGAGCATGAGGTTGGTCGCCGGGTTCACGATCATGTGGATGCCGGCCTCGCGCACCAGCCCGATGACACGGTTGGCGTAGTCCTCCTCATAGCCCGCCAGCGCGCAGGTGTGGCCGGCGGTGACGCGCCCCTGCCAGCCGTGCTGCATGGTCTGCTCAGCCAGAACTTCGAGCGTCCTGGCGTTTGGGTCGTCGGTCTCGTCCACGTGCATGTCGATGTCGGCGTCGTGGTGCCTCGCGATCTCGAAGGCAAGTGCGATATGGCGAGCGCTGTCGGCAGGTGATTTCTCGTTGAAGGGCATGCCACCCACCAGATCGGCGCCAGCCTCCATCGCCTTCCACATGAGATCGTCGGTGCCCTTGTCCTCGAAGATGCCTTCCTGCGGGAAGGCAACGATCTGCACATCCGCGACGTCACGGGTGCGCTCGCGCGCTTCGACCACGCCTTCGAGCGGGCGAAGGCCGCCGATGCTGTCTACATCGACATGGCTGCGGAAGCGGGTGACCCCGCAGGCGACGGCTGCGCGGATGGTGCGCACCGCGCGCGCGGTGATCTCCTCTACGGTGTAGGACCGCTTGCGCGCCCAGATGATCTCGATGGCCTCGTCGAGGGTGCCGGAGCGGTTGGGCCTGACATCGTCGTTGATCTGCGCCTTGTCGAGGTGGATGTGCGGCTCCAAGAAGCCCGCCACGCAGAGGCGGCCGCCGGCATCGATGGTGCGCTCGGCCGCGGCTGCACCGCCCGAGGGCGCAGCTACGAAACGGCCGCCCTTGACGAAGAGATCGCGCGGCGCGTCCTCCCGCCAGAGATGGGCGTTCGTGATCGCGAGGTCGACCCGCTCGTCTGTCATCGTTCGCTTCTCCCTTAGCCCCCAGCGTCCGCAAGGCGGGCCAGCGTCTCCTCCCGGCCGAGCGCGGCCATCACGGCGAAGATTCCGGGTGACGCGTGCGCGCCTGTCAACGCCGCACGCAACGGCTGGGCGATCTTCCCCAACCCGACGCCTTCGCCCTCGGCAAAGCCGCGCACGGCGGCTTCGAGGTGCGCCTCGCCCCAAGTCGCATTGTCCTGCAGGGCGGCGTTCAGACGCGCGATGCGGGCCCTCGCTTCGCTACCATCGTCGCCGAGCAACCGAGCCGCCTTGGGCGTCATCTCCAGGGGCCGGTCGCAAACCAGGAACGCCAGTTTGTCCGCGAGCTCGACCAGCGTCTTCGCTCGCGCCTTAGCCTCCGGCAGCAGGGCCGCGATCCGCCGCCGTCCCTCGTCCGTGGCGGCCGCCGGATAGCGCGCGGCGAGCCTTTGCTCGACATCGGCCAGCAGGTCCGCATCGGCGCTCTCGCGGATGTAATGGCCGTTGAGGCTCTGCAGCTTCTGCATGTCGAAGCGCGCCGCGCCTCGGTTCACTGTGTCGAGGTCGAACCAAGCGACGGCCTGGGCGGTATCGATGATCTCGTCATCGCCGTGGCTCCAGCCAAGCCTGAGCAGCGCATTGCGCATGGCTGCGGGCAGGATGCCGAGCTCGGCATAGGCGCCGACGGCGATCGCGCCGTGGCGCTTGGAGAGCTTCGCGCCGTCGGGGCCGTGGATCAGCGGAATGTGGGCGTAGGCCGGCGGCTCCCAGCCGAGGGCGCGGAAGAGCTGAGTCTGGCGAAAGGCGTTGGTCAGGTGGTCGTCGCCCCGGATGGCATGGGTGATCCCCATGTCGTGGTCGTCCACCACCACCGAGAGCATGTAGGTCGGCGTGCCGTCGGCGCGCAGCAGTACCATATCGTCGAGAGTTGTGTTATCTATTTCGATATTACATTGTACTAAGTCCGATATCAGTGTTTCCCCTTCCTGCGGTGCCCGAAAGCGGATTACGGGATCGATGCCGGGCGGCGCCTCCGCCGGGTCGCGGTCCCGCCAGCGCCCGTCGTAGAGAGCTGCGCGACCGGCGGCACGGGCCTCGGCGCGCATGGTCTCCAGCTCCTCCGGCGTGCAGTAGCAGCGGTAGGCCCCGCCAGCCGCGAGCAGGTCATACGCGACGTCAGCGTGGCGCTGGCGCTGTTCGGACTGGTGCACGATCTCACCGTCCCAGTCGAGACCGAGCCAGGTGAGCCCGTCGACGATCGCGGCGATCGCCTCGGGCGTTGAGCGCTTGCGGTCGGTGTCCTCCAGCCGCAGCCGGAAGGTGCCGCCGTGATGGCGCGCGTAAAGCCAGTTGAAGAGGGCGGTGCGCGCGCCGCCGAGGTGCAGCATGCCGGTCGGCGACGGCGCGAAGCGCGTGACGACGCTCATGTGCGGTCTCACCCCCGGCAGACGACCCGGCCGTTCGCCACGGGTCTGAACGGTCGAGCGTTTAGCATATCGCCCGACGACAGGCGACCGGCCGGCCACCGGCCGCATGGCCACAGGATGTCGCCCACGTGCTGAGGCGCGCGGCGGGCCTGCGCATCCATCTCGACGCGGTATGGGCCGCCGAGCGTCGCCGCGTGTTCCTCTGGGTGCCGGTCCTCTTCGGCGCGGGCAGCGGCCTCTACCTTACGCTGCCGGTGGAGCCGATCGGCTGGGTCTCGCCAGCGGCGGCCGGGCTCCTCACCGTCGCCGCGCTGCTCATGCGCCGGCACGCGGCACCGGCCCTCGGGCTCGCGGCGCTGGCGCTTCTCGCTGCCGGCATCGCCTGCGCCGACTGGCGCTCCGACCGGGTCAGCGCGCCGGTGCTCACGGACCCCACCGGCCCGGTCGACGTCTCCGGGCGCGTGGTCTGGGTAGGGGCCGGCGACGGTCCGCAGCGCTACCTCCTCGATCGCGTGACGATCGAAGGCTTGGCCCCGGCGGAGACGCCCGCGAAAGTGCGCCTCAGCGTGCGGCGCACGGGCGCCGACGGGCTGGCCTCGCCCGGGACGTGGCTGAGCGCGCTGGCCTCGTTACGGCCGCCGCCGACGCCGGCGGAGCCGGGTGCGTGGGACTTTGCGCGGCGGGCGTGGTTCCAGCGCATCGGCGCGGTCGGCTTCGTCTACGGCGCGCCCGAGCCGATGGCCGCCCCTGAAGGTGAAAGCGGCGGCCTGCTCTCGCTGCTGTCGAGGGTCCGCTATTGGGTCTCCTCGCGGATCCTCGCGCACACGTCGCCCTCGGCGGGGCCGTTCGCGGCGGCGCTGCTCACCGGCGACCGCAGCGCCATCGAGAAGACCGCGCTCAAGGCGATGCGGGATGCCGGCCTTGCGCACCTGTTGGCGATTTCCGGGCTCCACGTCGGCCTGATCGCCGGATTCATTTTCTTTGCCACGCGGGGGCTCCTGGCGCTGGTCGAACCGCTGGCCCTCAGAGCGCCGATCAAGAAATGGGCTGCGGCCTGCGCCCTGCTGGGTGCGGCGGCATACCTGCTGCTCTCTGGCATGAGCGTGCCGACCCAGCGGGCCTTCGTCATGGTGGGCGTCGTGCTGGTCGCGATCATGCTGGACCGGGCGAGCCTTTCCATACGGCTGATCGCCTGGGCTGCGCTGTTGGTGCTCGCAATCGCGCCCGAAAGCATGCTCGGGCCGAGCTTTCAGATGTCCTTCGCCGCAGCCACCGCCCTGATCGCGACCTACGAGGCGGCGCGGGGCACCTTGGCCCGAATGGTGGCACGCGGCGGCCTCGTGCTCCGTCCCGTGGTCTACGCGGCCGGCGTCACGCTCACCTCCCTGGTGGCTGGCATCGCCACCGGCCCTTTCGCGGTCTACCACTTCAACCGCATCGCGGACTACGGGCTACTCGCCAATCTCGGCGCGGTGCCGATCACCGGCTTCTGGATCATGCCCTGGGGGCTGGTTGCGCTCATCCTGATGCCGTTCGGGCTCGAAGGGATTGCCCTCGCCCCGATGGGCTGGGGAATCGACGCGGTGGTCTGGATCGCGCGCCAGGTCGCAGCGCAGCCGGGTGCGGTCAGCCTCGTTCCGGCGATGCCGGCAGCGGCCTTGCTCGCGATCTCGGTCGGCGGATTGTGGCTCTGCCTCTGGCGCAGCCGCTGGCGCTTCCTCGGGATCGTCGTGATCGGCGGCGGGATCGTGCTTGCCGCCCTGGAGCGACGGCCGGACATCCTGATTGATGGCGACGCCCGCGTGATGGCAACGCGCGGCGAGGATGGACGACTCTGGATTTCGACCCGTCAGCGCGGGCGCTTCGTGAGCGACGTGTGGCTGAGGCGGGACGGGCAGGCAGAAGCGCCCACCTGGCCGCGAGGCGGCAAGGGCGTACCAGCCGCTGGGATTCGCTGCGATACGCTGGGATGCATTCAGCGGCGCGGCGAAAAGATAATCGCGTTCGTGCGCGATCCGCGCGCGTTCGAGGAGGACTGCAGCCGCGCCGACCTCGTGGTCAGCACGGTTCCCGCCTGGGGTCTGTGCGAAGGTCCCGAGACGGTGGTGGACAGGTTCGACCTTTGGCGCGGCGGCAGCCACGCCATATGGTTGGACGGAGACCACGCCCGCGTCGGAAGCGTTGCAGGAACGCGCGGTGAGCGGCCGTGGACCGCTCGGCGTGCGCCCGCGCGCTAAAGGCTCAGTAGTTGCGGAGGATGCCCTTGAGTCGCCCCTGCACCTTGACCCGGCCGGGACCGAAAATCCGCGTCTCGTAGCGCGTGTTCGCGGGCTCCAGCGCGATCGACTCGCCCTTCTGCCGCAGCCGCTTGAGCGTGACTTCGCTATCATCCACCAGAGCCACGACAATGTCGCCGCTCTCGGCGGTCTCGCAGCGCTCGATCACGGCGGTGTCGCCATCCAGAATTCCGGCGTCGATCATCGAATCGCCGTCGACTTCGAGGGCGTAATGCTCACCTGCCCCCAGCATCCCGCCGGGAACGTCGATCTGGTTGGTCTCGTCGCGCAATGCCTCGATCGGCGTGCCGGCGGCAATGCGGCCGTAGAGCGGCAGCGCAACAGTGGCCCGATCGTCGGATGGGCGCTCGGTGCCCCGCCCGGAGCGGAAATCGCCCTTGATGACACTCGGCCGGAAGCGCCGGCTCGGCTGCCGCTCCGGCACCTCGGCAACGCGAGAGGGTGGCGGCCTCAATACTTCCAGCGCCCGCGCCCGATGCGGCAATCGTCGCAGGAATCCGCGCTCCTCAAGCGCCTTGACGAGCCTGTGAATACCGGACTTGGACTTGAGATTGACCGCTTCCTTCATTTCCTCGAACGAAGGAGCGATGCCGCGTTGATCAAGATAGGAATCGATAAAAAGCAGGAGTTCCTTTTGTTTCCTGGTCAGCATCGGCAAACTCCGCGAAATCGAACAAAAGGGGAACCGTCTGCATATGTTCTAGTTTAGTTCGCACCGCTTGTCAAGCGGGCCCCTGTCGCGCTCTAGAGTACGGGATTATGCCTGTCGCTGGAAGGAGGTATGCCGGGCGTTCGGCGAATTTCCGCGATCGGCCCTCCCCCTTGCCCCGGCTGCGCGGCGGGTTACTCTCCGTGCGCCATGAAAAAGGCAGCGGTCACCGAATTCTTCGAACGCCTCGCCGCGTGCATCGAGGCGCCGACCACCGAGCTCAACTACCGAAACCCCTACACGCTGCTGGTCGCCGTGGTGCTGTCTGCGCAGGCGACCGACAAGGGCGTCAACAAGGCCACCAGGTCGCTCTTCGAGGAGGTCGAGACGCCGGCGGAGATGGTCGCCCTCGGCGAAGCGCGGCTCAAGGAGCACATCAAGACCATCGGCCTCTACAACATGAAAGCCAAGAACGTGATCGCGCTAAGCCAGGCGTTGGTCGAAGAACACGGCGGCGCCGTGCCGAGCGACCGGGCGGCGCTCGAGGCTCTCCCCGGCGTCGGCCGCAAGACCGCGAACGTGGTGCTCAACACCGTCTTCGGCGAGCCCACCATCGCGGTCGATACCCACATATTTCGGCTCGCAAACCGCAGCGGCCTAGCGCCAGGGAAGACGCCGCGCGCGGTAGAAGACGGCCTGAACAAAGTCGTACCCGACCGCTTCAAGCAGCACGCGCACCATTGGCTGATCCTGCACGGCCGCTATGTCTGCAAGGCAAGGACGCCGGACTGCCCGGCCTGCGTCGTTCGCGACCTCTGCCGCTATAAGGGAAAGACGGCTTAGAGCGCGTCGGTCTTGGACGGACGCGCGACAGGCCGCGACTGCGGCCCGCCGCTTATGCGGCGCCCTCGCGGAGGCACCGGCCGAAGGCCGGCTGCCGTGAGCGACAAATTGCTAAAGCGTTTCCGTGTGAAATAGAAACGCTTTAGTCAGCGCGCAGCTTGGACGCGGCAACGGACGGAAGCTCGACTGGGCTCGAACTCAACTCCAACTGGTCGGGTTCGGAAGCCTCCTCCGACGGCTCTTGGGCGTCGGCGGACGGCGGCATCGCCACGGGCTGCAGGTCCGCCTCCCGGTCCGCCGGGTCGTATTCGAGGCGGCCGTCGAGGCGGCCGCCGCGCTCGACCTCGAACTGGCCATAGCGAATCTTGCCCGAAACGCGGCCCGACGCCCTGATGAAGAGCCGCTTCTTCACCTTGAGCTCACCCTCGAACGCCCCGGCGATATCGGCATTGTCCACCGTCACGGTGCCCTTGAAGGTGCCGCCCTTCACGATCTCGAGCAGGCGTCCATCCGGCATCGAGGCTTCGACCGTGCCCTCGACCGTCAGGCGCTCGCAATCGAGCACCGTACCGCCGCTGATGGTCGTCTCCCGCCCGACGGTGAGCCGCTTGGGGTCGCTCTCCACACGTCCCGGCGCATCCGCCGGCACGGGATCGGGTGCGCCGCGCGGCACATCCGGGTGAAAGACGACGGTCTTGTTCGGCACATTGCGTCGCGACGATTCCACGACGACGCTGGGTGCGAGGCGCTCCTCGGCGCCCTCTTGAGCCCGACTGTCCTCTTCCTGATCCCCGCTTTTGCGTCGGAACATATTCCCCTCCGCGCCTTGTTCGCGGTTCCGGCCCGCTCCTTTGCGACGGCACGCGGACTCCACTCGCCATCAAGGCCGCAAAGGCAGGCGATGCCGTCTGGTTCGGGGCCGGATGGTGACAGTAGAGCGAGACCCCGGCCCGCGCAAACAAATTAGGCCCCGCTTGCTGGATCGCTCCCGCGCCTCGTGCCACGATAATCGGCCCTCTGGTACCGGGTCGTGTCGCGCGTGCAAGGCGCGGCACGGTTCTCTCTCACGATGCAGGATGGCGGCATGGCGGCTGAGCGGCCGCGATCGGAAGCAGCCCGGCGTGGCGAGCGGATCGCCAAGCGGATCGCCCGGGCGGGGCTCTGCTCACGCCGCGACGCCGAGCGGCTGATCGCCGCTGGCCGGGTCGCGCTCGGGGGCACGGTCGTGTCCGACCCGGCGACCACCGTCGATGAGTCCAGCATCATCACCGTGGATGGCGCGCCCTTGCCGGCGCCCGCACCCGCCCGACTGTGGCGCTACCACAAGCCGCCGGGTCTCATTACCACCCACCGCGACCAGCAGGGCCGCTCGACGGTATTTGACAAGGTGGCAGACCGGCTCGGCTACGTCGTCTCCGTGGGGCGGCTCGACTTCAACTCCGAGGGGCTGCTGTTGCTGACCAACGACGGCGCGCTCGCCCGCGAGCTGGAGCATCCGTCGCGAGGCTGGCGGCGGCGCTATCGGGTGCGGGTGCGGGGTGCGCCTGATGAAGGCGCGCTCGCCGCCCTGGGGCAGGGAACTACCGTGGATGGCGTCCGCTACGGACCCATCGAGGCGCGCTTCGATCGCCAGAACCGGCAGAATGCCTGGCTCACCGTCGCGCTCGCCGAGGGCCGCAACCGGGAAATCCGCATCGTGCTCGCGCACCTCGGCCTGCCCGTGAGCCGCCTCATCCGCACGGCCTACGGGCCCTTCCAGTTGGGCGGGCTTGCGCGTGGAGAGATCGCAGAAGTGCCGCCGCGCGTGCTCCGCGACCAGCTCGGCGGCAAGCGAGGGCCGGCGCGTGCGGATCGTCGGCGGTAGCCTGAGCGGCCGCAGGCTGCGGGCGCCGGCCGGCGTGCGCGTGCGCCCGACCGGGGAGAGAGTGCGCGAGTCCCTCTTCGACATCCTGCTGCACGGCGGAATGGCGAGGCCGCTCGAGGGTGCCCATGTCGTCGATCTCTTCGCGGGCACCGGTGCGCTCGGCCTGGAGGCGCTCTCCCGCGGCGCGGCGGCGCTGACCGCCGTCGAAAGCGAGGCCGACGTGCGCGGGGTGCTCCGCGCCAACATCGAGGCCCTGGGTTGCGCCGACCGAGCCACTGTCGTCGCCGGCGACGCGACCCGCCTGCCGCCGGCGGCCACGGTCTGCCATCTCGCTCTGCTGGATCCGCCCTATCGCTCCGGCCTCGCGACGCCGGCGCTCGGCGCGCTGGTGGAAGGCGGCTGGCTGGACGATGAGGCGACCGTCGTGGTTGAGCACGGGGTGGACGATCCCTTCGAGCCACCGGCGACGCTCACGGTGCAAGACCAGCGCCGCTACGGCAGAACCACGCTCACATTTCTCTCACCGGCGCCTGAGCTGGCTTAGTCTCCAGCCGGCACGCCACCGCCGTAGCCGATCGGGCGAACCGCGTCGGCGATCTCGCCCAGGATCGCCGGGTCGTCGATGGTCGCCGGGGTCTTGTACTCTTCGCCGTCGGCGATCTTCGCCATGGTGCCGCGCAGAATCTTGCCTGAGCGGGTCTTGGGCAGCCGCTCCACCACGACCGCCTGCTTGAAAGCGGCGACCGGGCCGATGGTCTCGCGCACCATGCGCACCAGCTCCACCACGATCTCGTCCGACGGCCGGTTGACGCCCGCCTTGAGCACGACGAAACCCAATGGTAGCTGCCCCTTCAGCGCGTCGGCGACGCCGACCACGGCGCATTCCGCCACGTCCTGGTGCGCCGCCAGCACCTCTTCCATCGCCCCGGTGGAGAGCCGGTGGCCCGCGACGTTGATGATGTCGTCGGTGCGGCTCATGATCCAGAGATAGCCGTCCTCGTCGAGAACGCCGGCGTCGCCGGTCAGGTAATAGCCAGGGAAGCGCGTGAAGTAGGCCTCCTCGAAGCGCTTGTCGTTGTTCCAAAGCGTCGGCGTGAAGCCGGGCGGCAACGGCAGCTTGACCACGATCGAGCCGATGCCGCCCGCCGGCACCTGCGCGCCCTCCTCGTCCACCACCTCGATGCGATAGCCCGGCACAGGCTTGGTGGGCGAGCCGGGCTTTACCGGCAGCGCGCCGAGGCCCGTGCAGTTGGCGCCCATGGGCCAGCCGGACTCGGTCTGCCACCAGTGGTCGTAGACCGGGCGCTCAAGATGGTTCTCGGCCCAGGCGAGGGTGTCGGGGTCGGTCCGCTCGCCGGCGAGGTAGAGCGTGTCGAAGCAGGAGATGTCGTAGTCGGCGAGGCGGGCCGCATCGGGATCGTCCCGCTTGATCGCGCGGAACGCCGTCGGCGCCGTGAACATGGCGCTCACGCCGTGCTGCGAGATGACCCGCCAATAGGCTCCGGCATCAGGCGTGCCAACCGGCTTGCCCTCGTAGAGGATCGACGGGCAACCATAGATCAGCGGCGCGTAGACGATATAGGAGTGGCCGACCACCCAGCCGATATCCGACGCCGCCCACCACACCTGGCCGGGCTTTCGGTCGTAGACGCCGCTCATGGTCCAATGGAGCGCGACCAGATGCCCGCCGTTGTCGCGCACGATGCCCTTGGGATCGCCGGTGGTGCCGGAGGTGTAGAGGATATAGAGCGGGTCGGTGGCGGCGACGGGCACGTAGTCCGCCGGCTCGGCCCCGGCCATCGCGTCGGCCCAGGTCTCGTCGCGGCCAGCCGTGAGCGGCGCCTCAAGCTCGGGCCGTTGCAGGACGATGCAGCACTCGGGCTTGTGGCTGGCGAGGTCGATCGCGGCGTCGAGCAGAGGCTTGTAAGCAATGACGCGGTCCACCTCGATGCCGCAGGAGCCGCAGACGATGACCTTGGGCTTGGCGTCGTCGATCCTGGTCGCGAGCTCGTTCGCCGCGAAGCCGCCGAATACCACGGAATGGACCGCGCCGATGCGGGCGCAGCCCAGCATGGCGACGGCGGCCTCCGGGACCATCGGCATGTAGAGCACCACGCGGTCGCCCCGGCCCACGCCCCGCGCCGCGAGCGCGCCGGCGAAGCGCGCGGTGAGAGCCTGCAGCTCGGCGTAGCTGAAGCTGCGCACGGTATCGGTGACGGGGCTGTCGTAGATCAGTGCCGTCTGGGCGCCGCGGCCGGCGGCCACGTGGCGATCCAGGGCGTTGTGGCAGGTGTTGACCTCGGCGCCGACAAACCAGCGGAGGAAGGGCGGCCGGGAATCGTCCAGCACGCGGTCCCACCGCTTCTCCCAGTCGATGCCCTCGGCGGCCTCGGCCCAGAAGGCCTCGGGCTCTGCGAGCGAGCGTGCATAGATATCGTCGTAGCGGCTGGTCATGGGCGGATTCCGGTCGGTGGCGGTGCTGCCGATATTGGCGCGCGCTCGCGGGCCGGGCAAGCGCATGTGGCTGAGGTTGCAGCGACAGGACGTGGCAGGAAGATTCAGCAACACGAAATTCTGTTATTGATATCTTTATTCGTATACCGTGCGACCAGTTTTGTTGGAACGCCTTGATGTTGGGGTCATGGTCGACCCGTCTTCCATTACCGCCTCCATCAATTTGCTTGGTCAAAGCCGGGTCGCCTGTGTCGGCGATCTGATGCTGGATCGCTTCGTCTACGGGCGGGTCGAGCGCACCTCACCGGAGGCGCCGGTGCCGATCCTGCGCACCGACCACGACGTCGACATGCCGGGCGGCGTCGGCAACGTGGTGCGCAATCTCGTCTCCCTCGGTGCGCGGGCCACTCTGCTCTCGGTGATCGGGGACGACGCAGCGGGGCGCAGGATAACCGGCCTGGTGGGGCGCGAGGAGCGGGTCGAGCCTTGCCTGCTGGTGGAGCGGGGACGGCTTTCCACCGAAAAGACCCGCTTCGTTGCCGAGGGCCAGCAGCTTTTGCGCGCCGATTGGGAGACCACCGAGCCGATCGCGCCCGGCTCGGCAGAGCGCCTGCTTGGCTTCGCGCGGGAGGCCTTCGTGGGCTGCGACGTGGTCGTGCTCTCCGACTACGCCAAGGGCGTGCTCACCGCCGATCTGGTGCCACGCCTGATCGAGGCCGCCCGACGCGCAAGCCGGCCGGTGGTGGTCGATCCCCGGGGACCCGACTTCGGGCGCTACGCCGGTGTGACGGTGCTGACGCCCAACCGTGCCGAGCTAGGGGTGGCGGTGGGCGAATTCCTGGAGACCGGCGATGCCATCGTCGACGCCTGCCGGCGGCTCATCGCCCGCCATGACTTGGGCGCAATCCTGGTCACTCGCAGTCGCGACGGCATGACGCTGGTCTCGGCGGGTGGCTGCGTCGCCCATCTGAAGGCGGAGGCGCGCGAGGTGTTCGATGTCTCCGGCGCCGGCGATACGGTGGTGGCAACGCTCGCCGCAGCCCTCGGCCATGGCGTGGACCTCGCCGCCGCCGCGCATCTTGCCAACGTTGCCGCGGGAGTTGCGGTCGGCAAGGCGGGGACTGCCGCGGTCAGCACGGCCGATTTGTTGCACGCGGTGCGCACCGGCGACCTCTCGGCCTCTCAAGCCAAGATCGTGCCGCTGACGGCGGCGCTGGACGCAGCCGCCGGCTGGCGGGCGCGGGAGCAGCGCATCGGCTTCACCAATGGCTGCTTCGACCTGCTCCACCCCGGCCATGTCTCGCTAATGCGCCAGGCGCGGCAGGCGGCGGACCGGCTGATCGTCGGCCTCAACAGCGATGCCTCGGTGCGCCGGCTCAAGGGGGCGGAGCGCCCGGTGCAGGGGGAGGCGGCGCGGGCGCAGGTGCTGGCCTCGCTGGAGACGGTCGATCTGGTCGTGGTCTTCGCCGAGGACACGCCGGTGCGGCTGATCAAGGCGCTGCGACCGGATTGCCTGGTCAAGAGCTCCGACTACACGGTGGCGGAGGTGGTGGGCGCCGACATCGTGCAAGGCTACGGCGGCAACGTGCTCATCGCCGAGATCGAGCCCGGCCACAGCACCACCGGCACCATCAAACGCCTACGCGGCTGATCGGCACTCAGACGCTGTCGGCCGGCTGAACGAAGCGGTCGATAATCTTCTTGGTGCCGGCCTTGTCGAAGGCGATTTCCAGCTTGTCGCCGTCCACCGCCTGAATCCGCCCGTAGCCGAACTTCTGGTGAAAGATACGATCGCCGACGTTGTAGCCCTCAGGCGCTGCATCACCGCTAACGGGCAGGGGCGTCGCGTCGATGGTGGGCGGCGTCCCCCGCCTGCGGTAGCTCGCGTGCTCGGCCACGAAGCGCCGGGCGGCGCCGGTCCCGCCGTGGCCGCGATAGAGCCCACCGGGCGCCATTTGCATGCCCGCGTTTTCGGCGAGCGCCACATGGTCCGGCGCCAACTCGTTGACGAAGCGCGAGGGGATTGCGCTCACCCACTGCCCGTGCCGGTGCCGGTTCGTCGCGAAGAGCACATGGGCGCGGCGACGGGCGCGGGTAAGCCCCACGTAAGCCAGGCGCCGCTCCTCCTCAAGCCCGGCATGGCCGGCTTCGGCGAGCGCGAGCTGATGCGGGAACAGCCCTTCCTCCCACCCCGGCAGGAACACCGTATCGAACTCCAGCCCCTTGGCACCGTGGAGAGTCATGATGTTGACCATTTCCTCGCTCGCCTCGCCCTCCCGGTCCATGACCAGGCTCACGTGATCGAGGAAGCCGGCGAGGTCCTCGAACTCGGAGAGCGCATCCACCAGCTCCTTCAAGTTTTCGAGCCGGCCGGGGGCAGCCGGCGAGCGGTCCTTCTGCCACATCTCGGTGTAGCCGGATTCGTCGAGCATCCTGCCTACGACCTCGGCATGAGGCGTCTCGGCGAGAGCGCTGCGCCAGCCGCGAAGCTGGCCGATCAGCTCGGCGAGGCTCGAGCGGGCGCGGGGCTTCAGCTCGTCGGTCTCGATCAGCCGTTCCGCCGCCCGACAGAGCGAGAGGTCGCTCGTGCGCGCGAGCTCGTGAATCGGGCGTAGCGAAACCTCGCCCAGGCCGCGCTTGGGCAGGTTCACGATGCGCTCGAAGGCGAGATCATCGTCGGGGCGCACCACCACCCGGATGTAGGCCACGGCGTCCCGAATCTCCTGACGCTCGTAAAAGCGCAGACCTCCGATCACGCGATAGGGCACGCCGACGGTGGTGAAGCGTTCCTCGAAGGCGAGGGTCTGGAAGCCGGCTCGGACCAGAATGGCGATGTCGTCGAGGCTCCCGCCTTCGCGCTGCAACGCCTCGATGGCGTCGCCCACTACCCTCGCCTCCTCCTGTCCATCCCAAGCCTCGGTAATGCGAACCTTTTCTCCCAACTCGTACTCGGTCCAGAGCGTCTTGCCGAGCCGGCCCGCGTTGTGGGCGATCAGGCCCGAGGCGGCGGCGAGGATGTGCCCGGTGGAGCGGTAGTTGCGCTCCAGCCGGACCACCTGCGCGCCGGGGAAATCCTGCTCGAAGCGGAGGATGTTGCCGACCTCGGCGCCACGCCATCGATATATCGACTGATCGTCGTCGCCGACGCAGCAGATGTTGTGATGCGCCTGCGCCAGCAGCCGCAGCCACAGATACTGGGCGACGTTGGTGTCCTGATACTCGTCCACCAACAGGTAGCGGAAGCGCCGTTGGTAGTCGGCCAGCACGTCCTGATGGCTCGTGAAGACGGTCAGGTTGTACAGCAGAAGATCGCCGAAATCAGCGGCGTTCACGGCGCGAAGCCGCTCCTGATAGGCCGCGTAGAGCGCCGGCGCGCGCCCGTTGGCGTAGTCGGCGCCGTCCGCGCCCGTCACCTTGTCGACCGTGAGTCCCCGGTCCTTCCAACGCTGAATGATGATCGAGAGGGTCCGTGCCGGCCAGCGCTTCTCGTCGATATTCTCGGCCCGGATGAGCTGCTTGAGCAGGCGCTCCTGATCGTCCGTGTCCAGGATTGTGTAGTCCGGCTTGAGCCCGGCGAGCTCGGCATGGCGGCGCAAGATGCGCGCGGCGATCGTGTGGAATGTGCCAAACCAAAGACCAGCGGAGGAGCGACCGATCAGCCGCTCCACCCGGCCGATCATTTGGTGGGCCGCCTTGTTTGTGAAGGTGACCGCAAGCACCTGCCCCGGCCGGGCGCGACCGGTGGCGAGGATGTGGGCGAGCCGCGTGGTGAGCACGCGGGTCTTGCCGGTGCCGGCGCCGGCGAGCACCAGCAGCGGACCGTCGAGCGCTTCCGCCGCCTCGCGCTGCTCCGGGTTCAGGCCGTCGAGATAGGTCGACGCAGGCGCCGGCGGACGAGCCGGCGGCGTGTCGGGCGCGGCGGGCAGGCCGGGCTCAGGATCGAACGGTTCGCTCATGGACCACGGTGCGGGACGAGTCGTTCACTATAGCACGGGCCTGCCTGCCGCCCCGCCGGGCGGGTGGTACTCAATCGGCCGCCGGTTCCGCCGTCTTGTCGCTGCGGATGCCGAGGCTGTAGCGCTCGACCGTGATCCCGTCGAGGAAGTGGAACGGCCGTTGCTTGCTGCCGCCGAAGCCGGGCGCGCGCATCAGGATTCCGTCCCCCGGCCCGGCGTCGAGCACGCGGTCGCCGGCGCCGCTGCGGTCGTCGCAGAGGCCGAAGCGACCGTCCCCGCTCAACTGAACGATCGCCACCAGTCCGACGTAGCGCACGTGGTCCCGATGCGGCGTGATGCCGCGCGCGCCGGGCGGGTAGCGCTGCAGCACCAGGTCGTTCAGCGGCAGCGTCTCCAGCGGCGGCTCCGCCATGATGCCGAGCGCGGCGGCGATGAGCCGCTCCACCGCCTGGGTCAGCTGCCAGAGCCGATGCGCCTGTGGGATCGAAAGGCAGATGTCGAAGTCCTGATAGACAGCGCGCTCGCCCTCGCCGATGACCGGCTTGGCAGAGCGGAAGGCGAGGTCCGCGCCCGCGTCGATGAACTCCTGGCACTCAGCCGGCGTGAGCAGCGGCACCACGGCGGCGTCCTCGTGTGCCACCCGGTCGAGGGCGGCGGCCATCGCGGCGGGATCGGCGCGCAGCATGGGTAGCCCGGCGGCGTCCGCGCCGGCTGCGGTTCTTTCTGCCTCGCCGCTTGCCGTCATGATCACTGGACTATCGCGGAAGCCGTCTCACCATGCCACCCCGACGAGTTCCGCACCTGGCTTTGCCGCCGGTGACCGCGGCCCTATAGTCCCGCCGCCGTTGCGCCGGCGACATGGTCGCGTGAAGGAGAGTCGAATGGGGTCTCAGCTGGATGTCGTCGGGATCGGCAACGCCATCGTCGATGCCGTCGCCGAGGCCGATGACGCGCTGCTCGCCGAAGAGAGCCTCCACAAGGGTTCAATGACCCTGATCGACGCCGAGCGTGCCAGGTCGCTCCGCCCGCGCATGGGCCGGGCGGTCGAGGTCTGCGGCGGCTCCGCCGCCAACACCATGGTGGGCGTGGCGCGGCTCGGCGGCGCCGCCGGCTATGTCGGCAAGGTGCGGGACGATGCGGCGGGCGCCGTGTTCCGCCGCGATATCGAGGCCGCGGGCGTCGCCTTCCCCACCCCGGCGGCGGTGGACGGTGCCGCGACCGCACAGTGCCTGATCTTCGTCACCCCGGATGCCCAGCGCACGATGAACACGTATCTGGGCGCCTGCGTCGAGTTGGGTCCTGCCGATATCGACCCGGACTTCATCGCGCGCGCGCGGCTGCTCTACATGGAGGGCTACCTCTGGGACCCGCCGGCGGCCAAGGAGGCCTTCCGCAAGGCGCTCGGGATCGCCCATACCGCAGGCGGGCGCGTCTGCCTCTCGCTCTCGGACTCCTTCTGCGTCGAGCGCCACCGGGCGGAGCTGCGCGATCTGGTGGCGAGCCACGTCGATGTCCTGTTCGCGAACGAGGACGAGGCGATGTCGCTCTACGAGGTGGGCGATTTCGACACGGCTCTCGCCGCCGCCCGCGCGGATTGCGCCATTGCCGTGCTGACCCGCAGCGCCAAGGGCTCGGTGGTCGCAGGCGAAGGCGCGGTTCACACCATCGAGGCCGCGCCGGTCGCCCAAGTCGTGGATACCACCGGCGCGGGCGACCTCTATGCCGCGGGCTTCCTCCTGGGATTGGCGCGGGGCTTCGCGCTCGACCGTTGCGGCCGGCTCGCGGCGCTGACGGCCAGCGAGATCGTGGGTCACTACGGCGCCCGCCCGGAGGCGGACATCGCCCCCTTCGTCGAGGCGAGCCGGCATCCCCTCTAACCCGCGCTTCTCGCGACGGTTGGTGACGAGGGACACGCGTCAACTCACCGGACCATGGTGCGGTGCACGGCGCGCAGCGGTTGCGCCAACATCGCCCCATGCAGCGCAAGAACCAACAGGTTGGGACGAGCAGCGCGGCCGAGCGCGACCCCATGTGCTGCGTGCGGGACTTGAGCCACCTTGAACCGCCTGGGCGGACCACCTTGAGCCACCTTGGGCCACTTTGGGCCGGAATAGGCCGGAATGGGCCGCCTAAAATTAGGGACTTATACGCCTAACTAGCCAAGCTCTTGATTATCCGCTTGGCCACCGCACGATCTTCGGGCGACAGGCGAGCGTACAGCGCGGCGGTGTCCACCATTTCTGCCGGCACCATGTCCTCCGGGAGAAGCTCAAGCGGGCTGCACTTCAGTTGTTCCGCGATCTTCTGTAGCTTCGGCACCGTCAGCGTGCGGACGCCACACTCCAACCGCTGAATCCACTGCTGGTTCTTACCGCATCGCTTCCCCAGTTGCGTTTGCGTCAGCCCCTTCGCCTCGCGGACTTCGCGGATGCGGTTCGGTGCGCTCACCTCATGCACCGGACTTCGGCTTGCGAGGACTGGTCTTTGTCCCCCTGATTGACGGGTCCGGCGGCTTCACCGCAGAGAAGATCGCGCGCGCCACGCGCTCAGGGCTGGCCTCGATCTTCGGGATGGGCTTCGGCGGGCGACCCCGTGGGCGCGGGTTGGTGGGCTTCTTCGTCATCGCCCCTCTCCAGCCATCATGTCGCAGGGCAGTCTACGCCGCGAGATTTGGCTAGGCAACTGGTGATATTCCTTGTGCCATCCACACGGATGGTTCACTGTTCTCTCTGCACCTATCTGCGGAGCCCGCTCTGTCGGGCCGCCCGCTGAATACCATAGCCTCAACCCGGCTCGGGGTAGCTCCCTGAGCTTGGCGAATAGGCGGGACTCTCCATGTTCCGTGGATAGGTGCAACGGCCCGGCACCAGGGGCCGCAACCGCGGCGCTGGCCGGGTCCACGGGAGATGGACCCATGATCAGAACATCGTTGACCGCCGTAGCGTGCGCTGCGGCCTTGGTCGCGCTCGCCGCGTGTGGCGGTGGAGGCGGGAGCATTCCCGTCACGCCGACAGATCAACCCACGCAGGCCGAACTCGACGCCGCAGAACAGGAACGCCTGGAGCGGGAGGAAGCCGAACGGCTTGCCCAGGAGGAAGCGGAGCGCCTGGAGCGGGAGCGTCTCGCTAGAGAAGAGGCCGAACGTGAAGCGGCGGAACAGGAACGTCAGGAACGCGAAGCCCGCGAACAAGCCGAACGCGAGGCAGCCGAACGAGCCGCAGCGCGGCCCCCATTCCCGCTGCCCGAGGTGGAGTGCGATTCCTTCTGTCAGAGTTCCGACGGTGAGTTCATCGCCAGCCTCCACTACAGCCTCTTCGACAGGGCGAATGCCTCCGCAGATGTCGGGCGCATCCCGGTCTACTTCGGCGCCGATTACTTCCGCGTCGGTGTGGATCAGGGCAGCGCCATCGGCGGGCTCCCGATTGTCGCCACTCGCGATGATATCGAGGTGAGGCATGGCACCGTCGCCGATGGCGTAGGGCAGACCGCCTTGCGCCGCTACCTCGACCAAGCTCGGGCAGAAGGGAATTACGTCAACCGACCTCCCGCCGTCATGATGGCTGACGGGGCAACACACCAGGAACGCGGCTGGATCAAAGCCGCCATCCGGATGGTCAACGCGGCGCTCCCGCCCGAGGCTCGGATGAGCATCTTCGATCCGCTGCTAGGATCGGACGGGCGCGCCGACATCACGGTCTCGTTCGTCCGCGCGGGAACACTCGGGGGCAACGCCGCCGGCAGAACATTCGGCAACATCAGAAGGAACTCTGCAGGGGAAATCACCAGAGCATCCCACTCGATCCGCTTGGACAGAGGGGCCAACGTCTTCAGCGATAACGAGGCATTCTTCGGCGGCTATCGCCGAGCCGTCATCCTGATAGCGCATGAGCTCATGCACGCGCTCGGGCTGGGCCACGTCTCGCCCGACTTCGACACCCTCATGGCCGACAACAGCGACATGTACCGTCTGAGGCAGGGTGCGCAGCAGCCCTCTTCGCTCCTCTATCCGGCAGACCGGGAGGCACTGCGGGTGCTGTACGGCGGCTCGCCCACCGACTTCGGCCCCTGGGGCGCCACGTCGACACACCTCCACGGCAACGGGCCCTATGCGGGCTTCGGGGTGGCGCTGCGGAACGGCTACGCCGAGCCCTACGCCTATGGTCCATGGCCGGGCGCCGGCGATCTCACCAACAACCAGGCACTGAGCGGATCGGCGACGTGGACTGGTACCTTGCTCGGATTCTCCGGGCGAAGTCCCGTCGCCGGTGACGCAGAAATCGACGTGCAGCTCGCAACGCTCACGGGTCGCGCGGACTTCACTGCGCTCGAATCGTGGGATGTCGGCATGGCCCCCGGCGCGGCAGGCACCGGCACGACGTGGCTTGACGGCGATCTCGGCTACACCATCGCCGTGACCGGCAACACGTTCCGCGAGACTGGCGGCGATGATGGTACACTCACAGGCATCTTCACCGGAGCTGCGCACGAAGGCGCAGCGGGCACGCTCGAGCGCAGCGATCTCACCGCCGCGTTCGGCGCGTCACGCTAACCATCGGGACTCAAGACATGGCGAAGACCACCGGCGAGGCAGATTTGCTTACCCTGGCGATGCGCCGGGCGCACGCTGATGCGGCGGACAGGCGGGCGCCGAAGTATCCGTCCGATGACGAGAATGCTACATCGGACGAAGACGCGACCGAAGACACGGCTTCGTCCGATTGACGATCTGACGTCATGTCGACATGATGATGATAGACCCCACCTAGTGGGGTCTATTTGCGAACGATGAAGATTCATCATCGTCCGCAGCCGCCGTCGTCGAGCCGATCATCCAGCTTCGACGGCACTAGAATGAGAGGATCATGACATCATGCAAGACAAACGCCGATCCACGCCCACCGATGATCCGAGCATCATCGGTGATGCTCGGATGTATGTGGTCGACGTGGTCTGGTGCCCGGAAGGGGGCGTGTATGTCGGAACGAGTGAGGATATCCCCGGGCTGACCTTGGAAGCTGCCACCAAGGGGGAATTCCTTGACGCCCTCATGCAAGAGGCACCCCACCTGATCGACCACAATATCGGTCTGCCAGAGGGTGAAGCGGCACTCGTGAAGGTTCAGTTTCCCGAGCCTCAGCCCGCCATCGCCAAGAGGGGTGCGCCGCAGCTATCTCGAGCTATTCAGCGCCCACATCGCTATATGGTCGAGGACGCTCACGCGGTCAGCGGTTAGATCACCGACATGGCCGACTACGCGCGAGGGGTCAAGAGCCTCATCAAGAAGGCCGGATGGTCCAAGATTCGACACCGCAAATCCAGTCACGAGCGGTGGGAGCATGGAAAGACGGGGAAGCGCATCACGGTTCCGAGCAAGATTCTCAGCAAGAAGACGGCGAATAGCGTTCTCGCGCAGGCCGGTTGCAAAGAACGGGTCTAAGGCGACCTGCAGCGTTTGAAATTGATCAAGTAAGTGGCGCCTAGCACGACCGCGCGCCGCTGGACAGGCCGTTGTCCGCGATCAGTTCACGGTAGCGCAGCCGCTTCCCCGTCATGCCCCTCACCAGTGCTGCCATCTGGTCGATGGTGTCGAGGTCGCGGATATTGTTGCGGCCCGTGAATTCCCGGACGTACCGATCAAGATGCTTCGGGCTGATCTTGTGGAAGGTGCCGTGGTAGCCGCGCTTGAAGAGGCTCCAGAACGACTCAATGCCGTTCGTGTGCGCGTCGCCGCGAACGTACTCACCGCGTGAATGCACGACACTCTCATGGTGAGGCAGGCCTGAGTAGCTCTTGGACTCGTCGGTGTAGACCGTGGCGTCAGGCGCCGCATGGGCGCTCACAAAGCCGCTCAGTGTCAGGCGGGTGGTATCGGGAACGATCTCGGCTGAAACGCGCTTGCTGGCGCGATCCTTGGCGCCTGCGACCACTGTCTTGCCGACCCCGCCCCGGCCGGCGCGCAGCTTCTTGCGCGCGTGCTTGTTCTTCTCCTTGCCTCCGATGAAGGTCTCATCCACCTCGACGGGGCCGGGGAAGGGCTTGTTCTCGCCTTCGATGAAACCCTCGCGGATGCGCTGCATCAGGAACCACGCGGTGGCCTGGCGGATGCCAACCTCGCGATAGAGCTTCATGCTCGACGTGCCCTTAATGCCCGTGGTCATCATGTAGAGCGCGATGGCCCACTTCTGGAGCCCGAGCTTCGAGGATTGCATGACCGTGCCCTTGCGGACTGAGAAGTGATGTCGGCAGTCCCGGCAGCGGTAGGGCATGGGCTTCCGGCTTGCGACGGCCACGGTGTTGGTGGACCCGCAATCGGGGCAGAAGCGGCCCTCGGGCCAGCGCTGGGCTTCAAACCACTTCTCGGCGGCCTCATCATCGGGGAACTTCCGCAGCAGCTCCATGACCGTCATGCCAGTGCGGTGGGAGCGTCCGGGTGCCTTCTGTGTCATGCCAGCCTCCAATCTTGGCTAGCATAGTGTCACAAATAGGCGGGCTGGTCAATGACAAATTGGCTAGTTAGGCGTATAAGTCCCTAAAATTAAGTTATGGGATATTCGCGAAACTCCGCCTCAGAGATTTCTTTGCTAAGACGCCGCGAGCGCGCCGCCCTCGCGGTCCTGCGCGATCCGCTCGGCCGAGCGCTGGCCCGGCTCGCCGTAGCCCGCGCCGCCGCCGGTGCTCATCACCACGCGGTCACCCTTCTTCAGCCGGAAGCTCGTCTTCGAGCCGAGCACGAACTTCTCGTTGCCGCGCAGCACGCTGACCGACGCTGCGCCACCGTCATCGCCGTCGAAAAGCCCCTCGGGCGGGATCGTGAAGCGATCGGAGTAGGACTGGTACTCGACGTCGTCGGCCAGCACCTCGTAGACGCGCCGGACCCCGAGTCCGCCCCGGTGTTCGCCGCCACCGCCCGAGCCCGCCACCAGCGCGTACTCCGACACCCGGAAGAACGGGTGCTCCATGTCGATGGCCTCGATGGGGATGTTCGAGCAGTTGGAAAGCGGGCTGTCCACCGCGTCGCAACCGTCGCCCACGGCGCTTGCACCATAGCCGCCGCCGAAGATTTCGAGATAGATGCCGTACCCCTCCTCACCCAAGTGGGACATGCAGGTCGCGTGCGTGGTATCGAAGCCCGCCGCCATCACCCGCTCGGGCACCGCGTCGGCAAGCGCCTTCATCACCGCGTTGTAGGCGCGATAGGCGGACAGCATACGCGCACGCACCGGCGCCGGGGGCCGCGGGTTGAGCAGCGAGCCATAGGGCGCGGTGATGCTGATGGGCCGCTTCGCGCCCTCGTTGAAGGGGATGTCGGGGCTCGTGAGCACCGACTTCACGCACGAGAGCCCCGCCGCAATGGTCGATGCAAAGGGGCAGTTCACATTGGTCCGCACCTGGTCGCAGGTGCCCGCGTAGTCGACCGAGACGGTATCGCCCGCGATCTCCACCCGCGCGCGCACCGGGAGCGGCTCGTCGTTCTCGCCGTCGCTGTCGAGCTGGTCCTCGCCCACGTAAACGCCGTCGGGCGCGGCGGCGATGGCCGCGCGCATACGCTGCTCGGCGTAATCGAGCAGCCCTTGCATCGCCTCGGTGACCATGTCCGCGCCGAACTTCTCGCAGAGCTCGATCACGCGCCGCGCGCCGACCCCATTGGCCGCGAACTGCGCGTTGCAGTCCCCGATGGTCTTCTCGGGCACGCGCACGTTGGCACGCACCAAGCGCTCGAAGGGGCCGCCGTTCCAGTCGCGGTTCACGTTGTAGCGGCTCGGCGGAAAGATCAGGCCCTCTTGGTGGACGTCTCCGGCCGCCATGTTGAGGCCCGGCGCGCCGCCGCCGAGGTCGAGGTGATGGGCGACGGTCGCGCTGAAGCCCACCAGCCTGTCACCGAAGAAAATGGGCGTGAAGATGAAGATATCGGGGACATGCTGCCCGCCGTTATAGGGGTCGTTGTTGATGTAGAAGTCGCCGGGCTCCAGCGTCTCGGGCGGATAGAGCTCGGCGCAGGGGCGGAACGTGGTGCCGATGGGGCCGAGCTGCATCGGGATGAGCTCCGCCTGGCTCACCACGCTGCCCTCGGCATCGAGCAGCGCGGCGGAGCAGTCATTGGCCTCGCGCACGATTGGCGAATACGCCGAGCGCACGAGCTTGATCCCCATTTCCTTCGCGGCGGCGATCAACGCCTGGGAGATGATCGCCTGGTCGACCTGATCGAGCGCCATGGGCTCGTCCTTCGTGGCTCTCCGCGCGCCGTCCTGAGCTCAGCGCGTCAGGATGACATTATGGTGCGTGTCCACCCCAGCGCGCCATCCCGGCGGCACGTAGGCGGTGGACGTGTCGTCCGCGATGAGCAGCGGCCCCTCGCACTCTCCAGAATCGTTGAGGGCGCTGCGGTTGAGCCGGCGGGCCTCAATGTGCACGCCGCCGTCGAAAAGCGCGACGGTGGCCGTATGCGGGGCGTCGTCGGTCCCGGCGAGCGCGGGGACGGCGGGCGGCGGCGACGCGATGCCGAGCCGAAAGGAGACGATCTCGGGCCGGTTGGTACGCGAATCGTCGAACTCGAAGATGCGGTGATGCGCCTCGTTGAACCGCTCGCGCAGCAGCGCCGCGTCGAGGCGCGCGATCTCCTCTTCGCCGAGCGGGATCGGTACCTCGAAGGCCTGGCCTACGTAGCGCATCTCCAGCGTATGCGTGTAGCGGAGTCCGCTGGTGAGGCCGAGCGCCGCGAAGGCCGCCTCCGTGTCCGCCCGCATGGCGGTGAACTGCTCGCGCACGCGCTCCGCGGCGCCCGCCTCGTCGAGGGCGAAGCGCACCGTGCGGCTCTCGTAGCGCACGAAGTCCGAGGCGACGAGGCCGAAGGCGGAGAGCACGCCGGCCGCGGGCGGAATGACGATGGTGGAAATGCCGAGCACCTCGGCGACCCGGACTGCGTGCAACGGCCCCGCGCCGCCGAAGGGAACCAGGACGTAGTCGCGCGGATCGCGGCCCCGCTCGGTCGAGACCAGCTGGATGGCGCGGACGATGTTGTGCTCGGCCACCCGAACCGCGTCGTCGGCAATCTGCTCCACACTGCAGCCGAACTGCCCGGCCAACGCCGCGAAGGCGCCCTGCGCGAGCTCGGGATCGACATCCATGCGCCCGCCGAGGAAGGTGTCGGCGAGCACGGTGCCGCGCACGAGGTGTGCGTCGGTGATCGTGGGGTCCGCGCCGCCGCGCCGGTAGCAGGCGGGGCCGGGCTCGGCGCCGGCCGAGCGGGGGCCCACCCGCAACATGCTGCCGTCGTCGCGCCAGACGATCGAGCCGCCGCCTGCGCCGACAGTCACGATGTCGAGTACCGGAATGCGGATGGGGAGACCGTCGATCTCGGCGTCGCTGGTGAGCACCGGCGTCCCGCCCCGCACCAGGCACACGTCGGTGCTGGTGCCCCCCATGTCGAAGGTGATGAGGTCGCGGTAGCCCGAGCGCCCCGCCTGCCGTATCGCGCCCATCACGCCCGCCGCCGGTCCCGAATAGAGCGAGGTGATCGCGTTGCCGGCCATGCCGCGCGCCGGCAGCCTGCCCCCGTTCGACTGCATGAGGCTGAAGCGGCCCGCGAAACCCCGCTCGTCCAACGCGTGCTCGAACGCGCTCAAGTAGTGGTCGATGACCGGCTGCACGTAGGCAGCGAGCGTGGTGGTCGAGGCGCGCTCGTACTCGCGGAACTCGCGGGTCACGTCGCTGGAACAGGTGATCCCGACCTCGGGAAAGCGCTCGGCCACCATCGCCGCCACCCGCCGTTCATGCGACGGGTTGGCGTAGCTGTTCAGGAAGCAGATCGCGACGGACTCGTAGCTTCCGCTCTGCAACGCCTGGGCGATGCGATGCCGTGCCGTCTCTTCGTCGAGGGCGGTAACAACCTCGCCGCCCGGCCCGATGCGCTCGGGAATCTCGAAGGTATCGCGGCGCAGCACCACCGGCTCGGGCTTGCGGTAGTGGATGTCGTAGATGGAGCGCCGACTCTGCCGTTGCAGTGTGAGCAGGTCGCGGAAGCCCTCGGTCGCGAAGAACGCGACCCTGGCGCCCTTGCGCTCCAGCACCGCGTTGGTGGCGACGGTCGAGCCGTGCACGAGATCGCCGGCGGCGGCCAGCGCGAGGCCCGACTCATCGAGCGCGGCGATGGCGCCGCGGTGCGGCGCGGCCGGCGTGCTCGGCACCTTGGTGATACACACGCCGTCTTTCTCGAAGGCGACGAGATCGGTGAAGGTGCCGCCGACCTCGACCCCCACCCGGACCGCGTCGCTCATGCGTATCCGCGAGCGTTCTCGCCCTTGTGGGTGTGGGTTGGGGTCATTGCGGCTCTCCCGGTTGGCGAGAGCGGTAGTTACAAGAGCGCGCTACGTGCCGCAAGGAAACGCGGCCACGAAAGCCTCGCGCGATCCAGTCGCCGACGCGGACGGGCTCAGTCGGCGAGCAACTCCGCGACGCACTCGTTGAGGAGGCGCATAAAGCCGCTGCCCTCGCGGCTCGGCGATGCCACGCAATGGCCCCAGGCCGATTCGAAGGGGCGAAGATCGGCGTTGGGCATATGCCGGGCCTCGATGGCGTTGTCCTCGGGCGGGAAGTAGAGATCGGTCGTGCAAGGGACCAGGATCGCCCGCGCCTGGATGGCGCCGAGGGCCTGTTCGAAGTCGCCCTCATAGCGTGCGTTGGCGCTGATGTCGCCCAACTGCCAGGTCTGGAGCTTGGCCAGCAGGTCGTTGGCGTCCCATTCGAGATGATCGCGCTCCCAATCCAACAGCAACTCCTCCCAGCTCTCGAAGCCAAGTTGGCAATGGAGCCGCTCGCGATAGAAGGTCTGGGAGTACGCCCAGCCTGCGTAGACCCGTGCGAACGCCCTGAGGCCCGCCTCGGGCGGCGCGGTGTAGTCACCGCCCGCGAACGTGCTATCGGCCAGGAGCGCCGCCTTCACCCCTTCGAGAAACACCTTGTTGTGCGGCGAGGTGCGCGCCGAGGCGCAAAACGGCAGGATGGCCTCCACCATGTCGGGATACTGCGCACCCCACTGGTAGGACTGGCAGCCCGCCATGGACCATCCCAACACCAGGGCGATGCGCGTGACGCCGAGCGCCTCGGTGAGCAGCCTGTGCTGGCAGGCGACGTTGTCGTGCAGAGTGACGGCGGGGAAGCGCGGGCCGTCGAAAGGCGGCGGTGTGTTGCTCGGCGAGGACGAGAGACCGTTGCCAAACATGTTGATCGACACGATGAAGTAACGCTCCGGATCGAGCGCCGGCACCGCCCTGACGTGACCCTCGTTGCGGACGTGCGTGCCGGTATAGAAGGTGGGCATGACGATCGCGTTGTCGCCACGGGTGTTCAGCGAGCCGTATGTCCTGTAAGCGAGCTTGGCTTCCGGCAGCGTGACGCCGGATTGCAGGGTTACGTCGCCGAGCTCGAATATCTCGTGGTTCGCTGCCACGATGAATGGCCCTCAGTAGAGCCGGAGATACTCCTGCACTTCCCAGTCCGTCACCGTCTGGTGGTAGCGCTCCCACTCGTCGACCTTGTAACGCAACCAAGAGGTCATCATCTGGGAGCCGAGCACCTCGGCCGCCAGCGGGTCGTCGCGCAAGATCTCCGTTGCTTCCAGCAGATGCCGCGGCAGGCGCTGCCCGCCGCTTGCAACAATTTCTTCGTGGGTGAGGTCGTAGAGGTCCTTGTTGAGCGGCGGGCCGGGGTCGATCTCTTCCATCACGCCCTTGACGGCCGCCGCAGTGGTCATGCCGAGGGCGAGGTACGGGTTCATGCACAGGTCGGACGCACGGTTCTCGATGCAGAAACGGTTCTGCGGCATGCGCAACATGGCGGAGCGATTGTTGTTGCCGTAGGTCATGTGAGTGGGCGCCCAGGTCACGGTGCCGCCCTCGAAGCCGCCGACCCGGGCCACCAGCCCGTTGTAGGAGTTGACGGTCGTGGCAGTGAGGGCGGTGAGCGCGCCGCCGTGGTGCAGCAGCCCGCCGATCGCGTGGTACGCGGCATCCGACCAACCTGAGTCGTGATCGCCGAAGATGTTCGCCCCCGGATTGTCGACTCGCTGCATCGAGTAGTTGATGTGCGCGCCCGAGCGCCAGTCGCCAGTGGTCGGCTTGGGCATGTAGGTGGCGAAGAGCCCCTGTTGCTTGGCGACCTCCTTCAGCAGCACCCGCAGGAACACCAGCCGGTCGGCCATGCCCACGAGGTCGGTGTAGCCGAAATCGAGCTCGAACTGCGAATACGCCCCCTCGCACACCACATCCTTCAGCCCCCAGCCGAGGTCCTCGAGGATGTCGATGACCGCGCCGAGGAAGCCCATGGAATCGATCGTGTACTCGATGTCGTAGCCGAACGCCTGGCGTCTCGGCCGCACGCCTTCGCCGGGGAGCGGGTCGTTGTCGAATGCCTTGACCGGCTGGCCGTCGCGCCAGCGCATCACGATGAACTCGGGCTCGATGCCCGCGAAACCCATAAATCCCTTCGCTGCGGTGTCGTCGATGACGCGCTTGAGCGCCAGACGAGGACAGAGGTTGTAGGGCGCGTCCTCCCACCAGAGGTCGGCGAACATCCAGGCGCAGGTGCGATCCCACGGGCAGATGACCAAGGAGTCGAGGTCCGGCACCGGGATCTGGTCGGAGTCCGCCGCGCCGAGCTCGGGCACGAAGGAGATCGAATGCACGGCAAACTGCGGCCCCTTGCCCATGCACAGGTTCTCGAAATCGCTGATCGGCACCGGCTTGGTCTTGGGCAGGCCGTGCATGTCGATCCAACAGGAGAAAACGTAGCGGACTCCCGCCTCGAAGAGCCTCGTCTTCTCCTCACGGACGCGTTCGACGTCGGGCAGTGCCTCGGCCAGGCTTCCTGGTATCGCGGTCATCGGGTGCTTGCCTCCCTGCATGGCGATCGATGACGATAACGAATCCGACGCACCGATCTCTATGATTTAAATTTCATGAATTATGGTTGACCATTGCTGCGGATTCATCACATCATAAACGCTACGTTGAGGATATGGCAACGTCCGCCGCGCTCCCCAGCCAGCGGCGCCAGGAGCAGAGCGCATGTCCCGACCTACGCAGCAGGCGTTTCAGGCAGCGAATGACGGCGGCAATGTCTCGCCGCTCTCCTCGCCTCACGACGATCTCAACCAGCAGATCATTCGCCTGCTCCAGGACGACGGGCGGGCCACCTACGACGAGATCGGGCAGAAACTCGGCGTGTCGGGCGGGACGGTCCGCAACCGCGTCACCAGGATGCGGGACGCCGGCATGCTCCGCATCGTGGCGGTGGTCGACCCGGTGGCCGTCGACTACGAGTCCGACGCGATGCTCGGCATCAAGACCGCGCCGGGCGTGGCACCCACCGCAGTCGCCGAGCGGCTCGATCCTCACGAAGCCGTCGTCTACGTCATGTGGGTCAGCGGCCGGTTCGACCTGCTGGTCGAGGTCGTGTGCGACGAGGAAACCGAGCTCGCGAACTTCCTGAACGATCACATACACGGTCAGCCCGACATCGCGCACGTCGAGGTCATGACCCGGCTCGGCATGTTCAAGAACCAGTTCCTGCTCAAGCGCAACGTGCCCTAGCCCGGCGCTTTGACGGAGGTCGCCATGAGCCTGTCGCTGCAATCGATCCTGGGAGAGGAGGCGCTTGCTGCGTTCGAGGCTCCAGGAGCTGTGGCGCGCGGCTTGCCGGCAGCGGCCTATACGAGCGAGGCCGTCTTCGCACTCGAGAACGAGCGGATTTTCACTGAATCGTGGGTATTCACCGGCCTGGCGCACGAGCTGGCGCAGCCGGGCGACGTGGTGCCGGTTACCGTGGCGGGCAAGCCGGTGCTGCTGGTGCGCGGCGACGATCGAGAAGTGCGGGCATTCCACAATGTCTGCCGCCATCGCTGCCTCAAGCTCGTCGAGGGGCCCGGCAACGTGGGGCCCGCCATCCAATGCCCCTATCACTCCTGGACCTATAAGCTCGACGGCGCGCTGCACGTCGCTCCCTACTTCGGCGGGCACGACCCGCGCGCGGTGCCGGCCGGCTTCGACCGCGCGCAGCACGGGCTGGTCCCGGTGCGGGTGGCGACCTGGCACGACTGGATCTTCGTCAACCTGGACGGTCAGGCGCCGCCGCTCGAAGACATCGTCGCCCCGCTCCGGAGCCAGTTCAACGGGCTCGACCTCGACCGGATGCAGCACGTGGTCACGGTCGATCTGGGCGAGATCGCCGCGAACTGGAAGCTCCTGATGGAGAACTTCATCGAGCCCTATCACGTGCCCTTCGTGCACGCGACGACCACCGAGCAGCCGCTGACCGACCACTACACCCTGAACGAGCCGGGCTGCCTGGGCTGCGCCGTGGATGTCTCCAGCACGGCGAAGCGGGACGACACGCTTTCGGCGGATTCCCGCTACCTCACGATCTTCCCCAACTTCTCGCTAGGGATTTACCACCCGGATCAGGTTGGCGTGCACCTGGACGTGCCGCTCGCGCCCGACCTCACGCTCCAGCGCCGCGCCGTCTACAGCCTCAAGCCAGAGCCGCCATCGGCCGAAGAGGCGGAGCAACTCGCGGCGCTCTGGCGCGACGTGCACTTGGAGGACCAGGTGATCTGCGAGCGGCTCCAGCAAGGACGCGAGTCCGTCGTCGCCGACGACGGCGGCGTGCTTTCCCCGGTGTGGGAGGACTCGGTGCGAAGCTTCCAGGAGCTCGTGCTGAAGAGCCTGCGATGAGCGCGGGGTCGTGATCAGGCCCGAATTCGCCGTGCCTAAAGGACACGCAACTTCTGACAGTGCCACACCGCGCACGCGGCCTTTGAAGTTCTGAATTCGCCATCAAGACGGAGGAAAGACGCAAGACGTCCCATTGCCCCCGAAAAGACGCCAAACGCGCAGCGGGCATAAGCCGCCAGGTCCGGCCATCCAAACTTGGATAGCTCGGGCCGGCAAGAAAACAGAGGGAGAGACTTCAAATGAAATGGAAACTTACCGCAGGCGCCGTCGCCATCGCGCTGGCTCTGGCCGTCGGCTCCGTTCAAGCCGGCCCACTTGAAGACAGGGTCGCCGCAGGCGAACCCATTCGGCTCGGCTTCGCCAACGCCCCGCCATGGGCGCACCCGGGCGAGGACGGCTCGCCGCTCGGCTTCGTCAACGTCATCACCACCGATGTGCTGGCGAGGATGGGCCACACCAACGTCGAGCCGGTGGTGACGGACTGGAGCGGGCTCATTCCCAGCCTGGTCGCCGAGCGCGTCGATATCATCACCGGCGGCATGTACATCCTCAGGGCCCGCTGCGAGAACATCGACTTCTCCGAGCCGATCGGGCAGTTCGGAAACGCCTTCATCGTGCCGGCCGGCAATCCCATGGGGATTCAAACCTACCAGGACATCAAGAATGCCGGCGCCATGATGGTCGGGGTGACCGGCTACATCAATATCGAAGAGGCGCGTAGCGAGGGCATCCCTGAGGACAAGATCATGCAGGTGCCCGGTATCACCGAAGCCCTTGCCGCGGTCCGCGCAGGGCGAGCGGACGCCGGCGCCATGACGTCGGCGGAGGCGGACAAGATCGCTCGCGAAGCCGACGACATCGATGCGACCGACACCAATGCCCTGCCCCAGTGGACCTTCAACTGGGTCGGCATCGGCTTCCATCAGGATGACGACGGCTTCCGCGAAGCATTCAACGCGGCGATGGAAGGCTATATCGGCTCCGACGAGATGCTGGCCAACGTCGCACCCTATGACTACACGCGGTCGAATGTTCCCGGCGATGTCGCGACAGAGTGGATCTGCGTCAATCGCCCGGTAACCGACTCCTAGCCACCGACTCGGGGAAACCGGCGCGCGTCCAAGCGCGCCGGTCCCCCTCCCGTTCCGCGCGACGCTGGGCAACGAAGACCCGTCGCAATGACATACATTGAATTCCTGGACGTGTACGGCGGCCGGCTGATCGACGGCACCATCGTCACGATCTACCAGTTCTTCCTGGCCACATTCGTCGCGGTCGTCGCCGCGCTCGCCTTCGGGCTGATGCGCCTCGCGCGGAGCCCCGTGGTGCGCGCCGTCGCGGTCGCCTACATCGAGTTCTTTCGCGGCACGTCTCTGCTCGTGCAGCTTTTCTGGATTTTCTTCGTTCTGCCGCTCTTCGGCATCACCCTGGACAAGTTCACGGCCGGTTTCCTCGCGGTGGGACTGAATATGGGCGCCTATGGTGCTGAGCTTGTGCGGGGCGCCGTCCTCGCCGTGCCCAAGGGCCAATGGGAGGCCGCACTGGCCTTGAACATGGCGCCCCATAACCGGATGAGGCGAATCATCCTTCCCCAAGCCTTCATCATCATGCTGCCGCCCTGGGGTAACCTCATCATCGAAATCCTCAAGGGCACGGCTCTGGTGGCGCTGATTGCGGTTGCCGACCTGATGTTCGAGGTCCGTCAGATCAACATCACCACCTTCCTCTCGGCCGAAGCGTTCGGCACTGCCATCGTCATCTACTACGTGATTGCCCGCTTCTTCGTGACGCCCGGCATGCGGGGGCTGGAGCGTCTGATGAATCGGCGGATCGGAAAGGTCTAGCGCCGTGGAGTGGCGATGGGATTGGGTGTGGGAGCTCGCGCCGCGCTTCGTCGACGCGACGGGGAAGACCCTGATCGCCGCCGGCGGCGGCTACACGATCGCGATCATTCTGGGGCTGGTCTTCGTTCTGGCCCAGCGCACGCCGTTTCTCCCCTTGACCCTGGTCGTCCGGGAATTCGTCGAGCTCATTCGCTCGACGCCGCTGCTCCTGCAGATCTTCTTCGTCTACTACGTCGGCCCGCAGTTCGGGCTCACGCTCTCGCCCTGGACCGCGGGGCTGATCGCCATCGGGGTGCACTACGGCGCCTATCTGTCCGAGGTCTACCGCGGTGGCATCGAGAGCGTGCCCAAAGGCCAGTGGGAAGCCGCGAAGGCGATCAACCTGCCGATCGTCACCACGTATCGGCGCATCGTCATCCCGCAGGCGTTGCCGCCGGCGGTGGCTGGGATGGGGAACTATCTGGTGGGCATTTTCAAAGACACGCCGATGCTGTCGGTGATCGGCGTGGCCGAGCTGATGCACACGGCCACGGCCGTCGGTGCCGAGAGCGACAGGTACTTGGAGCCTTACACCATGGTCGGCGCGATCTTCCTCGCAGTCTCGTTGCCGTCCGCCTTCGCGATCAACGTGTTCGAAAGATGGGTGCGGCGGACGCTGGGAATGACGAAATGAGCGTGAGCATGGAGAGCTACCCGTTGAGCCTGGAAGGCGACGGCATCCCGATGGTCAGGTTTCAGAACGTGACCAAGAGATACGGCTCACTCGTCGTCCTGAACCAGCTCGACATCGACGTTTCCGCCGGCGAAATGGTCACGATCATCGGCCCCTCGGGCTCCGGCAAGACGACAGTTCTGCGCATGTTGATGACTCTCGAGACCATCGACGACGGCGTCATCTACGTCGAGGGGGAGCCGCTGACCCACATGGAACGCAACGGACGGCTCGTACCGGCAAGTTCGGCGCACCTCCGCCGTATCCGCAGCAAGATCGGCATGTGCTTCCAGCACTTCAACCTGTTCCCGCACATGACGGCGCTCGGCAATTGCATGGAGGGGCCCGTACAGGTCTTGGGTTTGTCTCGCAAGGAGGCGGAGGAGCGCTCGCTCGAGCTGCTCGACATGGTCGGGATGATCGAGAAGCGCGATCAGCATCCCTCTCGCCTCTCCGGCGGGCAGCAACAGCGGGTCGCCATTGCCCGGGCGCTCGCGATGCGACCCAAGGTCATGCTCTTCGACGAGGTGACGTCGGCGCTGGACCCCGAGGTCATCAGCGAGGTGACCAGCGTGATCAAGCACCTGGTGGACACCCACAACCTCACCATGCTGATGGTCACCCACCAGATGGGTTTCGCCAAGGAAATCTCAGACCGCGTCTGCTTCTTCTTCGACGGGGCTATTGAAGAGCAGGGAACGCCGACCAAGTTGTTCGAGAACCCCGAGCGGGAACGGACGCAGCAGTTCTTGAACGCCGTCCTGCACGCAAACTGAGGACATCACGGGAGCGAGACAGCCTGGCGAGACGAAACGGGCTGGCGGTCCGCACGCCCGATCGCATACTCTGCCGCGCCGCCATCCAGGGAGAATGACCATGCAGCTTCTTCACACCATGCTCCGCGTGGGCGATATGCAGCGCTCCGTCGATTTCTACACCAAGGTCGTCGGCATGGACCTGCTGCGCACCACCGAGCGGCCCGACCAGGGGTATTCGCTTGCCTTCGTCGCCTTCAACGGCGGCAACAAGAACGGCGAGGCCGAGCTGGAGCTGACCTACAACCACGGCGTGTCGGACTACGACCTCGGCTCCGCCTACGGGCACATCGCGCTCGGCGTGGACAATGTCGCCGAAACCTGCGAGCGGATCCGGGAAGCGGGCGGCAACATCACGCGCGAGGCGGGGCCGGTGAAAGGCGGGACCACGGTGATCGCCTTCGTGGAGGACCCGGACGGCTACAAGGTCGAGCTGATCGAGTTGGGCACGCACGGGAGCTGAACACGCGCGACGCGCGAGCCAATGCCGGCTGTGGAGGGAAGACCCGACGTTCAGCACGACGCCGAGCGGGCCTTCGCCGTTCTGGAGCAGGGTGGGATCGCCATTCTGCCCATGAGCGTCGGCTATTCCGCCATCGGCGGGTCGGCCGCGGCGCTGAAGACGATCTTCGAGACCAAGCGGCGCGCGCCGTCGAAGCTGAACGCGATGCTCGGCGACATGGCCCTGCACCGCGAGCTTCACGTGCTCGATCAGAAGGGGTGGGACGTCGCCAGCACCCTGATCGAAGACCTTGACCTGCCGCTCGGCGCCATTGCGCCAGCGCGCATGGATCACCCCATCCTGCGCAAGATGGAGCCGGACGCGCTCGCCGCCTCCACCAGCGCCGGCACCGTGCTGATGCTGCTCAACGCGGGCCCCTTCCACGCGGCGATCACGCGGCTCAGTCGCGGGGCGCAGCATCCGCTGTTCGGCTCGTCGGCGAACCTCTCGCTCTCCGGCACGAAGTTCCGGGTCGAGGACATCGAGCCCGAGTTGATCGCGATCGCCGACATCGTCATCGACCATGGGCTTCGCCTCTATCACCTGTATCGGGCCTCATCGACTCTGCTCGACTTGGAGACTTTTGAGGTCGTGCGCTACGGCGCCTGCTTCGAGCTCATTGCCGACGCGCTGAAGCGCCGCTTCGGCGTCGCGCTGCCGCCACCGCCGCCGGGCCACATCCGCGACTTGATCGGCGACTTGCCCTGACCAACCGCGACAGCGCGCATTCGGGATACACCCATGAAGATTACCCGCATCGAAACCATCCCCCTCGCCATCCCCCACGATCACGGCGGCCCGCCGCCGGCCTGGGGTGGGCAGGCGTGGCAAGGGCTCAGCATCCTCCTGGTGCGGGTCGAGACCGAGGACGGTGCCACCGGCTGGGGCGAAGGCTTCAGCTACAACTGCATGTCGGCGCTCCAGGCGGTTATCGACTCGACGGTGGCGCCGATCCTGATCGGGCGAGACGCTACGGGCATCGCCTCGCTCAACCGAGAGCTGCAGCAGGCGCTGCATCTCTTTGGCCGCTACGGCATCACCATGTTCGGCATCTCCGCCATCGACATCGCGCTCTGGGACCTCGCGGGCAAGAGGGCGGGGCTGCCGCTGGCACAACTCCTCGGCGGGCCCGCCACACCGCCGCTGGTCCCCGGCTACGCGAGCCTGCTCAAGTACCGGGACCGGGAACTGGTCGCTGCGACCGTACGCGCCGCCCTCGACGAGGGCTACCCCGCCATCAAGCTCCACGAGACGGGCGAGCCTGAGATCGCGGCGGCGCGCGAAGCAATGGGCGCCGACATGCCGCTCTGCACGGACACGAACTGCCCGTGGACGCCGGCCGAGGCGCGCGCGATGGCGGAACGGTTCAAACCCTACGACCTCTACTGGTTGGAGGAGCCCATCTTCCCACCGGAGGACTTTGGGGCGCTGGCGCGGCTGCAGCAGGAGTCGGGCATCGATCTCGCCTGCGGGGAGAATGCCTGCACCGCATTCGAGTTTCGCCGGATGCTGGATGCCGGCGCGGTGCGCTACGTGCAGCCCAGCGTGACCAAAGTGGGCGGCATCACCGAGTTCCTCAAGGTGCTCGCGCTGGCCGAGGGTTACAGCGTGACGGTAATGCCGCACTCGCCCTACTTCGGCCCCGGCTGGCTCGCGACCCTGCAGCTTTTCGGGGCGATGCCGCTCACCGGGCGCCCCGGCGGGGGCTGGGCCGAGCGCTTCTATACGCGGCTTGAGGCGACGCTCTATCCGGAGTTCGTTTCACCGGACGAGAATGGCCACTTCCGCATCCCCACCGGTCCCGGCCTCGGTGCCGAGCCCGACCCGGACGTCATCCGCGACTATCGCTTGCCGGCGTAAGCCAGCAACAAGGTTCAGTCGTCGGGCACGCCGAGACGGAGCGCGCCGACGCGGATCAGCAGATAGATGATGAAAAGGAGCAAGAAGACCAGCGCGTTCACGATGGTGGCCAGCGCATAAAGCTCCGGCTCGATTCCGTGGCGCAGCGTTCCCCAGGCGATGGTGGGGAGCGTCGGGATCGCAGCCACGTTGTAGAACGTGATCTCGAAGTTGTTGAAGCCCAGAATGAAGCTGATGATGAAGGCGCCGAGCACGGCCGGCCAGATGTTGGGGAACGTGACTTCCCGAAAGGTGCGAAACGGCCGCGCGCCGAACACCTGGGCGACCTCGTCGAAGCGCCAGTCGTAGCGCACGAGCTGCGCCAGGATTACGAGGAACGCGAACGACACGCTGTAGGCCGTGTTGGCCACAATCGCCGATTCGATGTTGCCTGGAATCCCGAGCACGTTGCGATTGAACATCAGGGTCGAGATCCCGATCAGGATCTGGGCGACGAAGAGCGGCGCAAGAAACAGGACGACGATCACCCCCCGGCGCCGGATCGGATAGCGCAGGATTCCGATCGCGGCGGCCGTGGCGAACAGCGTGGAAAGCGAGGCCGTGCCGACACCGATGAGCACGCTGTTTAAAAGCCCCACGTGAAAGTCGCTCATGATCATGAGGCGGTCGTACCACTCCCCGGTGAAGACCGGCGGGAACGGCCACACGTTATTCTCCATGATCGAGAGGTAGCCGATGTAGAAGATGGGGAAGTAGAGGAACAGGTAGAGCGCCAGCAGCATCGCGGTCTGGCCGCCGATCACGAAGCGCGCGCCTGGATTCACCGCGGCCATGTCAGGCCCCTGCGCCCGTGAATCCCGCCCGGCGCAGCCGGACCGTACGCCACAGCACGAAGATGACGGCGAGCGAGGCCACGCACATCACCACCCCCATGGCTGAGCCCAATGCCCACGTGCCGGCGGATCCGAATTGATGTTCGAGACGGTTGACGAACATCGAGCCGTCGGGCCCGCCCAGGAAGCGCGGCGTCACGGACGCGGCGAAGGTGGGAATGAAGACCAGCACGATCCCGATCGCAGTTCCCATCCAGTTGAGCGGCCACGTCACCTCGAAGAACGCCCGCCACGGTCTTGCGCCGTTCACCTTCGCCACTTCCAGCAGTTCGAAGTTGAAGTTGAAGAGGGAGAGGTAGATCGCCAGCAGCATGAAGGGGATCCAGAGATAAATCAGACCCACTGCGCTGGCGATGTTGGTGTACATCAGCACCTGGATCGGCTGCGCACCCAGCTCCATCAGCGCCATGTTGACCAGCCCGATTGGCCCCAAGATCTGCTGCATCGCGGTAATTCGTAGCAGGATTCCCGTCAGGAACGGGGCTGCTGTGAGGAGCACGAGGACCAGCTTGTAGCGGCCGCCGTGCTTGGCAATCAGGTACGCACAGGGCCAGGCATAAACGAGGCAGATGGCGGAGACCGCGGCGGCCATGGCGAGTGATTTCAGCAGGAACTTGAGGTAGATCCATTCGCCCAGGACCGCCTCGTAGTTGTTCACGTTCCAGTCGGAAATCAGCTCGTAGCTCTCGGTCCGCCAGAAGCTGAAGACCACGATCGAGAGCAGCGGTATCAGCAGGAAGAGGACGATGAAGAGCGCGCCCGGCCCTACCAGCGTCGCAAAGCGGACGCGCGGATCGAGCAGGAGCGCTCGACGCCCCTTCACGGCGCGCCGTCCCCGGCCAAGAACACGTCGGCCGCCTCGACCGCCCAGCCCAGGCTCACGGGGGAGCCACGGTCGACGCCGGCGATGCTGGGCGGCCCGCTCACGACCAGCTCCGCCTCGTTACCGGCGCGCACGATGTAGTCAGCGAACTGGCCCTTGAAGATGATGTCGCGCACCGTCCCTTCGATCCGGTTCTCGTGATGGATGCCATCTGCCGAAGCGCTGAGCGCGATCCGTTCACTCTTGAGATAAATCTCCACCGCATCGCCCGGCCGGGCGTCGCCGACGGAACGTCCGATCAGCGTGATGCCGTCCCAGTCGATGCAGAGGCGCGCGCCTTCGCCCTCGATCACGCGCCCGGAGAGCTTGTTCGGCGCACCGACGAAGGAGGCGACGAACCGCGTAGCCGGCGCGTTGTAGACCTCCAGCTTGGGTCCGATCTGCTCCAGCACGCCCTGATGCATCACCGCCATGCGGTCGCTCATGGTGAGCGCCTCTTCCTGGTTGTGCGTCACGTAGACGAAGGGGATGCCGAGCTCCTCCTGGTAGCGACGCACCTCGATTTCCATCTCCTTGCGCAGCTCGCGATCGAGGTTGGCCAACGGCTCGTCGAGCAGCAGAAGCTCGGGCCGCGAGACCAGCCCGCGCGCGAGCGCGACGCGTTGCTTCTGCCCGCCCGAGAGTTGATGGGGGAAGCGGTCCCCCAGCCCTTCCATGCGGACAAACCCGAGTATCCAGTCGAGCTGTTCCTCTCGCTCGGCCGCGTTCCGGCCCTGCATCTTGAGCGGAAACGTGATGTTCTCCGCCACCGTGCGGTGCGGGAACAGAAGGAAGTCCTGGAACACCATGCCGATGCGGCGCAGATAGGGCGGCAGCCTGGTCACGTCCGTGCCGCCGATCTCCACCCGACCGCGATCGGGCGCCTCCAGGCCGGAAACGATGCGCAACAGCGTGGTCTTGCCCGAACCGCTGGGCCCCAGCAGCGCAAAAAACTCGCGGCGGCCGACCTCGAGGCTCACGCCGTCGACCGCGCGAACCGCGCCAAAGCACTTCTCGACCGCCTCGATGCGCAAGATTGCCTGGTCGCTCATCCCGCCCAGACTCCCGCTATCGTCAGCGCTGCTATGCGCCGCGCGTCCCTAGGCCGCGATCCGGCAAGACGTGCCACCATAGCAAGAGAGGGACCGGACCGTTGGGTCCGATCCCTCTGCACCGTGTTGTGGTGAGTTCGTTCCACTCAATTCTTTTCCGGCTTAGGCCGCTTCCACTGCCGACCAGATGCGCTCCCACTTCTCAGGCGAGGAGGGCGCATCGAACTGATAGAGCCCGTGGATTGACTCGGTCTCATTCAGGAACAGGGTGTCAACGTAGCGCTCCGGCAGCATGTCGCGAACGTCGACCGTGGGCGCCCAGCCGATTTCGACCGCCACCGTCTTCATGGCCTCGCGCTCGAGCCGGAAGTCGATCCACTTGTGCGCGATCTCCAGCTTCTCGCTGTCGGTCACGCCCGATGTGATGGACCACTGGTCCACCCAGCCGAGCCCACCTTCCGTAGGCTTGAGGACGTGACGCATGTTGAGATCCGAATTGCCGTCCAGCTTGTCGAAGTGAATACGCCGGTAGATGCCGGACCACTCGGGCGATGCCCACACCACCTGGGCGCGCAGTAGCCGCTCCAGCGTGTCCTCGTCGTTCCAGCGATTGACCAGCAGCCCCTTCTGCTTGATCAGGAGGCGCTTGCACTCTTCGAGTTCCTCATCCGATAGCACGTAAGGATTGAAGCTCTTGCCATCAGGCCGCGGGCTGTCCTGCGTGCCCATGTTGTGCGCGGCGAGGATGCCGGCCAGCGCGATGTTCTCCTCGAAGCGCGCGCTGGTCGAGAGATGCCCCTCGTACTTCTCGTTGAACAGGAGGTTCACCGATTCCTGATCCTCGGCCGCAACCTTGTCGGTGTTGACGGTGAAGCCATATCCGCCCCAGCAGTTCGGTGCGGCGATCATGTCCTCGCTGTCCTCGGCACGCAGCAACGTGAACTTTGGCGGCACGAAGTCGTCGAAGACGTTGCTCAGGTCCAGCTTCGAATAGTCGACCGCCTGTACCAGACCCTGCTTGGCATAGAGGCGCGGCCAGAAGCCGTCCGCCATCACCAGGTCGAAATCCTGGGTGCCGCCGGCGCGCAGCTTGTTCCAGGCTTCGGAATTGCCGTCGAAAAACCCGGCGCTGATCTTGACGTCGTGCCGGTTCTCGAACTCGGCGGTCAGGCTCTTGACGTTGTAGTGCTCCCAGCCGAGCCAGCGCAGCTCCAGCGTCGCCGCCTCCGCGTCACGCACGAAAGGACCGATGCTCTTCCAGGTGAATCCGGCGGCCGTCAACGCCGCGGCGCCCTTGAGCACGTTTCGCCGCGACACGCGGCGCTTCTGGTGTGGCACAGAATTCGATTTCGAGTTGGTCTTGTCCATTGGTCGTCCTCCCTCTGGCGTGGCGCAGCAAACCGATTAACCCGGTCAGTCGCCGCCGCTCTCGTCGCTGCGGTCCGCAGCAGGTCGTACAAGGACCTCGGGATGGGTGCAGCTGGCAAAGATGATAATAACACCGCGCTTGCGACACTGCATCGCATCATGCCCATAACAACATCGGCGGGGCGATGATCGGGGCGCGAGGCGAAAGGCGGCGACGGGTGCCAGTCGAGGAAGCCTCGGCGGCGACCGGTAGTCAACCAGAAACTAGGGTGCCTGCGGGATGCCACCCCTTGAAAGCGCAGAGGCGCAGAACCACTCTCTATACGAGTGATCTTCGGTTACCAATTCATGCACGATCTCTTGCCTGTATGCTTCGGCAATCACGACCTATCATGCGCGCCTATCTAGCTGAATGCCCGAGCCGAACTGGGCGAACCCGTAGCAACGATCACCGCAGGAGGTGACGATGCGGAAATGGATTATCGCCTTCTTCATTGGGGGCGTCTTGGGTACGGCCTTCGGCGTGGCCGTTGGCTTCTTCATATTTCCTTACGTGTTTCCGCCGCCGCCTGCGATGGAGACTCTCACGGCCGAAGAGCAGACCGACGTCGTCGCTCAAGGCACGTTTATTCACGCAAATCCCTCGGACCCGATCCACTACGGTGAGGGGCGGGTTACGGTCTATGAAGAGCTGGTATTCCTTGAGGAGGACTTCAAAGTTGGACCGGGACCCGCCTTTCACGTCTATCTCGTCCCGCGCGAAGAAATCCGTGAATCTTCCGACGTCAAGTCGACGATGTACATCGACCTTGGCAAATTGCGCGCGTTCGAGGGCAGCCAGAAATATCCCATCCCCAAGGGTGTCGATCTGAAGGAGTATCCGAGCGTCGTCATCTGGTGCATTCAGTTCGGCGTGCTGATTTCTCCCGCCGATCTGGCGTTCGAGACGTAGAGCGCGTCCGACTTGTCGCCGCGACCGCTGTGAGAGAACGGGTCTCGGCGCAGGTCAGGTCGTAACCACGATCTTGCCGCGCTGCGTGTTGGTTTCCATGTAGCGAGGCGCACCCGCGATCTGCTCGAGCGGGAAGGTCCGGTCGATGATCGGCCTCGACGCGCCGGAGGCCAACTCGTCATGCACGAAAGCGAAGCAGGCGGCACGCTTCTCCGGCAGGCGCATCGTGTCGTACAGGCTGTGGAACTTGAAGAAGAGCCGCTTGGCGAGCATCGGCAGGACGGGGATGTCGATCGCCTCGGTATAGAAGTCTGCGCAGGATACATTCACTTAAGTTATATTACTATGTATTTCAGCATATTTCATGGGTGCTCTTCTTCACGTATGTGTATAATTTTTAGTTATATATTTGATCTCCCCAAGCATAGCTTTCCCAAAGTACGTTGCGCTTCTTGGATTATGCTTGTATCGATTACGTTATGCCTAAGTCCAGTCCCTATCGAATCCCACCGACGGCGGCCCTCATCGCCTTCGAATGCGCCGCGCGGACCGGCAGTTTCGCCGGAGCGGCCAAGGAGCTGGGCACATCGCAACCCGCAATCAGTCGCCATATCGCAAACCTCGAAGAGAAGAATGGCGCCAAGCTGTTCGAACGATCCCGAACCGGAGTGAAGCTGACCGAAGCCGGACGGCGCTTCCATACAGGCGTCGCCCCTGCGCTCGGTATGATCGACAAGGCCACCTCCGAGATCGCCGAGGCTTCATCGGGCGAACGAGTGGTGATCGCGTGTTCCAACCCGGTGTCGCACTACGTGCTGAGACCGCGACACAATGCGCTGCGCGAAGCACTCGGCGAGCGCACTCAAATTCAAACCGTAATTTTTCATCGTTACTCGCAGAACCTGCCACTCGATTCGGTTCCCGACGTAGTTCTGGACTGGGAGGCCACCATTCGAGGGGAAGGCGCAGTGGTGCTTTTTGCGGAAGCGGTGAGGCCGGTCTGTGCCCCCGAATACGCTGCAACCCATTCGGATACGCTGAATGGCCCCGTGAGCGGCTGGAGTGGTCTCTCGTTTCTCGAACCTGGCAGCGCTAGTGAGAACTGGGCGTCGTGGGAGGACTGGTTTCAAGCCGCTGGGCGCCCCGAGCCCTCGCCTCGGTTCGTGAGCTTTGACAATTACGTCTATTCGCTTGAGGCGGCTGTCGAGGGGCAGGGCATCGCGCTCGGCTGGAAAAACTTCGTCGATCAGCATCTCGAAACCGGCGCCCTGGTCGCGCTCGGCGATGGCTATATCGAACGCGACAATCACTTTTGCGCCGCGCTCACGGACCAGGGTCGCGTCAGACCCATCGCACGGCTCTGTCTCTCGTTCTTGGAGCAAAGTGCGTCGTCCCAGGACGAAGAGTAGAACGCACCGCGGGGCGGCGCGCCGCTCCTTGCCGGTTGCCCTCGCGAGACATCGCCGCCGGATCTTCGCCAAGTCGACGACGTGCGATGCAAGATGATATTTGCGCGCGCCCGGCGAGAAGCGCACCACCCCGTTGATGTGTGTGGGATACGCCCTTAAGAAAAGCACATGCCTGATGAGCATAGTAGCGACGTTTTGATTTTGGGAGCCGCTCACCATGTGCCCGTTATCATGAACGCCTCTTGAGCTATCTCTAACGTTCAAGACCATAAATTTTTCTGCGAGATCGATCCCGGGAAGCCACGGCAACTGTCGAATTCCTCCTCTTCACTCCCACGCATCATTGTCAAAAATCAAACAATATTAGTGGTATATCCATTTACACGCAAATCGGATATGCCAACCTACCAAGTCGTCATGCCAATCGTCCGACTGACATTATCGATGCAGAAATTCAAGGACTCGATCATTATTATGCGAAGATTATCAAACAATATGTCCGTAACCTCAGGTAAATTCATAAGAGCTTCTTATCGAGAGCGTTAGAATTCCTTTCTGGACGAATTTTGCCATGGTTGCCACATGCATAGGTGAGTTATGTGCAGCTAAGTCGCGAAGGACGCGGACCACAGATGTTTGAGAAGCGCAACGATCTGATCAAGTTCCTTGCCGTTGCCGAGACAGGCGCCATCCTCTCCGCCGCCGACAAGCTCGGCATCACGCAACCCGCCCTCTCGCGCGTGGTCGCACGGCTCGAGCGCCAGTTCGGAGGCCGGCTGTTCGACCGCATGTCCACGGGCGTTCGGCTCACGCCGCTCGGCGCCGTCGTCGCGGATCTGGCACGCCATATCCTCTACGAAATCGAAGCTGCCGAAGAGAAGATCACCGCCACGCTCGCGGGCCGCACTGGCAGCTTGCGCGTCACGGCTGGCCCCATGTGGATGCGGGCCGTGCTTCCCGATGCGATCGCCAAGTTCCACGAGACCTGCCCCGGCGTGGAACTCAAGCTGAAGACCCTTCCAATGACCGAAGGTGTTCGCCTCCTGGCCAACGGCGATAGCGACATCCACTGCGGCGGAATCAACAGCAACGAACCCTTGCCGCAGTTCCTCAAGAGCGAACGCTTCATCGACATGACGTGGGGCATCGTCGCCCACAAGGACCATCCGCTCCATTCCGGAACGGTGAGCGATGACGCGCTTGTCCAATACCCGTGGATCGACTTCGACGCACCCATGCGGGCGGACGCCGCCAACGGTCGGCCTTCGCTGGCCGGAGTCCTCGACCAGCTCTACGAGAGAACCGGCCAGCGGGTGAAGACCGTCACACGCGCCGGTTCCGCCGGACTGTTCCTGATGGCGGCAGGCCCCTACCTCTCCTGGCTGTCGCTGACCTTCCTGGAGCGTTTGCCCGGACATCCACTCAAGCCCCTGCCGGTGACGTTCGGCACCTATCGTCACCGCACCGGAATGGTGTCGCGGCGCTCCTCCGACGACCTCTCGCCGTTCGGGCGCTTCCGGGGAATCGTGCGGGAGACCGCGTCGTCGAGAGACGCCTGAGTCCCGGCTTGGCTAAGTCCCTCCCGCCCCGCCGTCGTCCTTGGGTGTAAGCACGAGCGCGGCGGAGTTCATGCAGTAGCGTAAGCCCGTGGGCGCCGGCCCGTCCGGGAAGACGTGGCCCAGATGCGCGTCGCACCGGCTGCACACCACCTCGGTCCGGCGCATGCCGTAGCTCATGTCCTCCAACGAGCCGACGTTCCCCGGATCGACCGGCCTCGTGAAGCTCGGCCAGCCGGTGCCGGAATCGAACTTGTCGCCGGAGCTGAAGAGGGCGGCGCCACAGCAGACGCAGGCATACTCGCCAGGCGTCTTCTCGTCGCAGTAGGCACCCGTGAAGGGCCGCTCGGTGCCCCCCTTCCGGGTCACGTAATACTGTTCCTCGGTCAGCGCCGCACGCCATTCCGCATCCGTCTTCACCACCTTGTCCGCCATCACGTCCTCCCTCGGCAGCGCACTGCCGCGCCCCGTTCCCTCGATTGCCGGGCTCGATCGGTATATACAGCGCCGGGCGGCAGCGCCCAGCCCTTAATTCGACTGAACCACTCCGTGAACGTCCCGCCGGCAGGCGAAGGAGGCTCCCATGGCACGGCCCGCACCTGCGGCGGTCAGCACGATCGCACTGCTCGGCACCGGCACCATCGGCGCGAGTTGGGCGACGTATTTTCTGGCGCGCGGCTTCTCGGTCACGGCCTGGGATCCGGCGCCCGGCACCGCTGAGCGCCTCCGCGCTTTCGTCGACGCTACCTGGCCCGCGATGGAACGGCTCGGCCTGGCGAATGGCGCCGATCCCGGCCGGGTTCGCGTGGTCGCAGACCCCGAGGACGCCGTGGACGGCGCGGTCTTCGTGCAGGAGAACGCGCCGGAAGACACGGCCCTCAAGCGCGCGCTCTACCGGCGCATCGACGGGGCGCTCACGCCGGACGCGGTGCTCGCATCGAGCACGTCGGGCTTGCTGATCAGCGAGCTTCAGGAGGGCCTGCGCAGCGGCCCGCGCTTCGTCGTCGGCCACCCCTTCAACCCGCCCCATCTCGTCCCCCTGGTCGAGGTGGTGGGCGGGCGCGACACCGACCCGGCCACGGTCGACTGGACGCTCGCCTTCTACAACGCCCACGGCAAGCGGGCGATCCGGGTGGAGCGCGAGGTGCCGGGCCACATCGCCAACCGGCTGCAGGCAGCGCTCCTGCGCGAGGCCTTTCATCTGCTGCTTTCGGGCGCAGCCAGCGCCGCCGATATCGACGCGGCGGTTTCCCACGGCCCAGGGCTCCGCTGGGCCTTCATGGGGCCGTTCCTCACCATGCACTTAGCCGGCGGCGAGGGCGGCACGCGCGGGGCGCTCAACCACTTCGGGCCGGGGCTGGAACGCTGGTGGGCGGATTCCGGCACGCCGCGCCTTGATGAGGCCGCGATCGAGACCATGAGCCACGCGGTGGACGACATGCTGGACGGCCAATCGATCCCGACGCTCGCGGCCGAGCGCGATACGCGGCTTCTCGCACTACTGGCGGCACTGGAGACGTCGTCGAGGCCAGGAGACGCGGCGTAACGCAAACCGAAGGTGCGCAGCGCTGGTGCCGGCAGCCGGCATCGGCCATCATCGCGGCGCTCCAGGGCACCGCAGGGAGGAGCCATGATTACCAAGGGAATCAAGCAGCTCGTGGCCGAGGCCGAGATCGAGACGCTCTCGGCCGCCGACGCCATCGCGCTGGTGGACGACGAGGGCGTCGAGCTCGTCGACATCCGTGACATTCGGGAGCTGTGGCGCGAGGGGGCCGTCCCCGGCGCGCGCCATGTGCCGCGGGGCATGATCGAGTTCTGGATCGATCCCGAGAGCCCCTACCACAAGCCCTTCTTCGCGAGCGGCAAGAAGTTCGTCTTCTTCTGCGCGGGCGGCATGCGCTCGGCTCTGGCCACGCAGGCGGCGCAGAACATGGGCCTCGCGCCAGTTGCGCACATCGCCGGCGGCTTCGGCGCGTGGAAGGAGGCGGGCGGCCCGACCGAGGAGAAGCCGCGTCCTTAACCCGCACTTCTCACCAGGGTCACGGCCTGCGTCGCGTCCAGGCGTTCGATCCGCAAGGAGCGGGCCGAAAAGCGTATCGGGGAATACGGTTGAGGCCCGCGACGACGTGGGCGGGCGCCTGGGCGCGACCCGAAGGGCGGCGTCCTTAGGCCGACAGAGTGCGTCAAACCGCTTGCCCGATGCACCACATCGCGCTGCGCGGCTTTCCTGCTCTGTCGGCCTGACGACGCCGCGCAGACCATGACCCGACATGCGGGCTGAGCCTCCGCGGGCCGGGCCGCTCGCGCAGCTGCTCGCCGCCTACTACACCCTGCCGCCGCCGGCGCGCGGCATGTTGCTGCTGCTGGGGGCCACCATCGGCTTCGCGTCGATGCACGCAGTGATCCGCATCGCATCGAGCGAGCAGCATGCCTTCGAAATCGCGTTCTTCCGAAATCTCTTCGGCCTGCTGTTCATCGCACCCTTTCTGCTGCGCCACGGCCTCAGCGCCCTGCGCACGCAGAAGCTCCCGCTCCACGCCGCACGCGGGGCGATCCACGTCTCGGCCATGATGATGTTCTTCTATGCGGTCCCGATCACGCCGCTCGGCACCGTCGCGGCACTGAGCTTCACCGCGCCGCTCTTCGTCACCGTGGGCGCGGTGCTGCTGCTGGGCGAGGTGGTGCGCGTCCGTCGCATCGTCGCACTCATCGCGGGCTTCGCCGGGGCGCTGATCATTGTTCGTCCGGGGATGGTGGCGCTCGACCCCGGCTCGCTGCTGGTGCTCGGCTCGTCTGCCGTCTGGGCCGGCGCGATGATCATCATCAAGCTGCTGTCCCGCACGGAATCGAGTCTCACGATGACCGCCTACATGGCGGTCTTCCTCACGACGCTCTCGTCGATCGCAGCGGCCTTCGTCTGGCAATGGCCCTCGCTCGAAGACCTCGGCTGGTTCGCGCTGATGGGGAGCTTCGGCACCCTCGCCCATCTCTGCCTCGCCCAGGCCTTCCGCGAGGCCGATGCCACGGTCGTACTCCCGGTCGATTTCCTCCGCCTGATCTGGGCGTCGCTCTACGGCTATTTGCTCTTCAACGAGGTGCCGGTGCTCTATGTCTGGATCGGCGGCATCGTCATCTTCGTGAGCACGCTCTACCTCGCCTATCGCGAGGCCAGGGTGGCGCGGGAGACCATCGCCGCCAAGGCCGGCGCCCCGCCGCCGAGCTGACGCCGCCCCGGTTGGCGGCACAACGGCGCGCTCGCTATGCTGCGTGCATCCGTGAGCCTCAATGTTGGAGTGTGTTCGATGCAACTCGGTCTCTTCACCATGCCGCTGCACCCGCCGGGCGCGAACTTCACCGAGACGCTCAAGGCGGACCTGGACCAGATCGTCAAGCTCGACGAGCTGGGTTATGCCGAGGTCTGGATCGGGGAGCACTTCACGTCGGAGTGGGAGAACATCCCGGCGCCGGACTTGCTCATCGCGCAGGCGATCCCGCTGACCAAGCAGATCAGGCTGGGCACAGGCGTCAGCTGCATCCCGAACCACGATCCCTTCGTGCTCGCCCACCGGATCGCGCAGCTGGATCACATGGCGGAGGGCCGCTTCAACTGGGGCGTCGGCACCGGCAGCTTTCCCGGCGACATGCAGGTCTTCGGCTACTGGGGCGAGAACCCCGCCATCAACAACCAGAGCTACACCCGTGCCGCGCTCGACACGATCCTGAAGCTGTGGACCGACCCCGAGCCCGGCGTCTACGAGAGCGACGGCTTTCGCTTCCTCATCCCCGAGACCGTTACCGATTACGGGCTGCGTGCGCATGTTCGCCCCTATCAGAAGCCGCATCCGCCGATCGGCGTCGCCGGCGTCTCGCCACGCTCGTCCACGCTCAAGATGGCCGCGGTGAAGGGCTGGATGCCCATGTCCATCAACCTCGTGCCCCCGGTGCTGCTCAAGACCCATTGGGACGCGATCGCCGACGGCGCTGAGGAGGCGGGCCGCGCCCCCGACGCCAGCGAGTGGCGCGTGGCCCGCGAGGTCGTGGTGGCGGAAACCAGCGCCAAGGCCCGCAAGCTCGCGTGCGAAGGGGTCCTCGCCCGCGATTTCCGCGACTACTTCTTCCGGCTCCTGCCTAAAGTCGGCATGCTCAAGTTGCTGAAGAACGATCAGGACATGGCAGACAGCGACGTGACCATCGACTACCTGGTGGACAACGTCTTCATCGTGGGCAGTGTCGACGAGGTGGCGCAGAAGCTGAACGACCTCAGGGGCGAGATCGGTCCCTTCGGCACCCTGCTCGCCATGGGCCACGACTGGGAGCCCTACGAAGACTGGCACCAGTCCATGGCGTTGCTCAAGAACGAGGTGCTGCCCAAGGTCGCGTAGCCCGGCTCGCTCGCCGTATTCGCGGCCCGCGCGCCCTCAGTGCGGTGAGGCGGCGGGCGGTTGCGTTCCGCGCGCGCTGTTGGGACCATGGCATGTACCGGCGCCTCGCGGCGGCCGGCACTCACCTCAGAGGGCGGTAGGACGCCAGCGTGACCGACATCGCCGAGGCCTTCGCGGCGGCCTTCTCCCTCGTCTATCACCTCGACAGCGACCTGGGCGAGATCGTGCTGCTTTCGCTCCAGGTCAGCGTCGGCGCCGTGGCGGTGGCGAGCGTCATCGGCCTGCCCCTGGGCGCGGCGGTGGCGCTCTTCCGCTTCCCCGGCCGAGGGGCGATCGTCGTCATCCTCAACGCCTTGATGGGCCTGCCGCCGGTGGTGGTGGGCTTGCTGGTCTACCTCGTGCTCTCGCGCGCAGGCCCGCTCGGCGTGCTCGGGCTGCTCTTCACGCCGACCGCGATGGTCATCGCCCAGGTGCTGCTGGTGACCCCGATCATCGCGGCGCTCGCCCGGCAGGTGATCGAGGATCTGTGGGTCGAGTACGAGGAGCAGCTCCGCTCGCTGGGTGCGACGCCGCGGCGCGCGCTGATGGCGCTGCTCTGGGACGGGCGCGTGAGCCTGCTTACCGCCGTACTCGCGGGCTTCGGCCGCGCCATCGCGGAGGTCGGTGCGGTGATGATCGTGGGCGGCAACATCGACCACGTGACCCGCGTCATGACCACGGCGATCGCGCTTGAGGTTTCCAAGGGCGACCTGGCGCTGGCGCTTGGCCTCGGCATCGTCCTGGTGGCGCTCTCGATCGCGGTGAGCGCCGCCGCCGCGCTGCTGCGCGGCACGCTGGCGCAGGGACGGCCGCGATGACGACCACCTCGATTCTGCCGCTGGAGCTTCGCGGCGTGAGCTTCGAGCGCGACCGGCAGCGGCTGCTCAAGACAATTTCGGTCCGCGTCGCCGCAGGGCCGAAGACGATCATCATGGGGCCCAACGGTGCCGGAAAGAGTCTCCTGCTCCGGCTCTGCCACGGGTTGATCGCACCGAGCGAGGGCGAGGTGCTGTGGCATGGCGCGGCCGGCCGCGATCCGCTGCGCTTCCAGGCGATGGTAATGCAGCGGCCGGTGATGCTGCGCCGCTCGGTCGCCGCCAATATCGACTTCGCGCTCAGCCTGCGCCGCATCCCCCGGCCCGAGCGCCGGCAACTCATCGCGGACGCGCTGGAGCGCACCGGGCTCGGCGCCTTTGCGCGGGTGCCGGCGCGCGTTCTCTCCTTCGGCGAGCAGCAGCGCCTCGCGCTCGCGCGCTCGTGGGCGCTGCACCCGCAGGTGCTCTTCCTCGACGAGCCGACCGCCAATCTCGACCCGGCGGCGACCCACGTGATAGAGGGCGTGATCGAGGCGATGGCCCAGGAGGGCACCAAGATCATCATGACCACCCACGATCTCGGCCAGGCGCGGCGGCTTGCGGACGAGGTGATGTTCCTGCATCGCGGTCGCCTGTTGGAGCACGCGGCGGCCGACACTTTCTTCGCGGGGCCCCAGAACGAGCTCGCCAGCGCCTTCCTGCGCGGAGAACTCTTGTGGTGGGAGCGCCGCGAGCTCACCCCGCCCAGAGCCTGACCCAGAGAACGCTACCCATGCGACTGCCCGGCCGTTCTCGAGGCCGCGTCTTCCGACTCTGCGCGGCGTTCGCCCTCGCGCTCTTGTTCGCAGCGCCGGGCGCGCGGGCCGGCGAATTCATCACCGTCGCCTCGACCACGTCGACCCAGAACGCCGGCCTCTTCGACCACCTGTTGCCGCTGTTCGAGGCGGAGACCGCGATCGAGGTGCGGGTTGTCGCGGTCGGCACCGGCCAGGCGCTTCGGCTCGCGCGGAACGGCGATGCGGACCTCTTGCTGGTGCACGACAGGCCGTCCGAGGAGGCCTTCGTTGCCGAGGGCTACGGCAGCGCGCGCTTCGACCTGATGTACAACGACTTTGTGGTGGTGGGGCCGGCAAGCGATCCGGCCGGGATCGCTGGCACGGGAGACGCAGCGGCGGCGCTCGCCAGCATCGCGGCGGTGGAAGCGCCCTTCGTTAGCCGAGGCGACGACAGCGGCACCCACCGGCGCGAGCGCGCGCTCTGGGTGGCTGCCGGCGTGGACCCCACCGGCGCGTCGGGCACCTGGTATCGCGAGGCGGGCCAAGGCATGGGGGCGACGCTCAACACGGCGACGATGATGGAGGCCTACACGCTTGCCGACCGCGGCACCTGGCTCTCCATGCGGAGCGGGCTCGATCTGCGCATTCTGGTGGATGGCGATGCCGGGCTGCGCAACCAGTACGGCGTCACCCTGGTGAGCCCGGAACGGCACCCGCACGTGAAGGCCGAGCCCGCCCGGCGCTTCGCCAACTGGCTGATCTCGCCCGCAGGCCAAGCGGCGATCGACGGCTTCACCATCGACGGCGAGCGCCTCTTCATCCCTAACGCGAACTAGAATTTGCCCGCGTAGTGGGATAAGCGGGCGGGCACGATCACGCGCGCGGAGGCCAGCCCATGGCAGTCAAGATTCTACCCAAGGAAGACGCCACCAACGGCTGGAGCCGCATCCTGCCCTCGCGGGAGCCCACGCTCGCGCTCAAGGGCGACGTGCGGGCCGACTGGCTGGTGATTGGCGCGGGCTTCGCCGGCCTGGCCGCGGCGCGCCGGCTCGCCGAGAACCGGCCCGACGATCACATCGTGTTGCTGGATGCGCACGAGGTGGGCGAAGGCGCCTCCGGGCGCAACTCGGGCTTCGCCATCGACCTGCCGCACAACGTCGGCGGCGAGTTCGAGGAGCTTTCCGGCGCGCACGGCTACATCCGCCTCAGCCGGGCGGCAATCGACTATCTCGACACCTGTGTGGCGCAGAACGGGATCGAGTGCGCCTACACCCATCGCGGCAAGTACCACGCCGCCCGCACCGATCTCGGGCGCGAGAAAATCCTGGAGCCCTTCGCGCGCACACTTGATTCGCTGGGTGAGCCCTATCGCTGGGTTGACGCCGCCAGTCTCAAGCGAGAGCTCGGCACGTCTTATCACACGTCGGCCCTCTACACGCCGGGCGGGCGGCTGATGAACCCGGCGGGGCTGACCAAGGGCCTCGCCGACACCCTGCCGGGAAACGTGACGCTGCACGAGCACACGCCGGTGATGGAGATCGAGGAACGGAACGGCATTCGCGCGACCACCCCCGGCGGCACTGTGGACGCCCAGGCCATGGTGCTCGCGGTCAACGGCTATGCGCCGCAATTCGACGCCTTCAAGGGCAAGCTGCTGACCTTCGCCGCCCACGGCAGCCTGACCCGGTCGCTGACCGAGGCCGAGCACCAGGCACTCGGCGGCGTGGAGGACTGGGGTCTCACCCCGGCCAACTCCCACATCAGCGTCACCATGCGCTACACCACCGAGCGGCGCATCCTGATCCGCCAGCGCTTCTACTACGCGCCCAGGCTGAGGCGGTCGGACACCGAGATGGCGACGATCCGCCGCGACCATCAACGAGCCTTCGAGGCACGCTTCCCCATGCTGCCGGAGGTGAAGATCGAGCACACCTGGCGCGGTTACGTCTGCCTCTCGCGCAACCACGCGCCGGGCTTCGGCAAGGTGGGGCCTCACACCTTCGCCGCCGTCTGCCAGAACGGGGTGGGAGTCACCAAGGGCACCATCTCGGGCGTGCTTGCGGCGGACATGGCGACCGGGCAGGACAATGCGCTCATCGCCGATCTGGAGGCGCAGGGAAAGCCGGACCCGCTACCGCCGGCACCCATCACCTACCTGGGCGTCCGCGCCCGCCTCGCCCTCGACGAAATCCGCTGGCGGCGCGAGCGTTAGTTCCCGTTCAGCTCCCGCCGCAACTCGCGCAGGAAGTCGCCGGCCACATGGGCCGGTACGGTCGAGGCCCGCACCAGGGCGTCGAAGTGGCGCGTAAGCACGCGGATATGCTCGATCGTGTTGAAGGCGAAAAACATCTGCCCGACATAAACCACCGTCCGCTGCGGCCCGAACACCGTGTAGGGCACGGAGAAATGGGTGAGGCCGTCGAAGAAGAACACGCGCAGCGTGGGGTAGAGCTCGTCGATCAATCCGATCATGTGATCGAGCTGCTCGTGCCTGGCCGACAATGAAAGGTCGCGCCAAATTCCCTCGGCACGGGTGAAGGATTCCATGGACTGACGCGACATGCAGATCTCAATGTCCGTCTCCGGTAGCCGCACATACGCGAGGCGGCCGTGGGAAATGGCGATCGCCCGGTCGGCCGACCTCGCGGCAAAATCGCGGTACTCGTAGTCCAGCACCGCCTCGGTCTTTAGCAGGTCCGGGAGCCTGGTCGGCACGTGTCGGATCTTGTAGCCGGCGGCCTCGGCGTACCAGGCGGCGAGGCTTTCATCTGCCGGCTCGTCCGCGCTCGGCTTCACCTCAACCGATTCCTGCAGAATATCGGCGACGAGCTTGGTGTGCTGACTGAGCCCGAGCAGCCAGTCGAGGCTCACGTTGAGGGCGGACGCGATCGCCGCGGCAGTGTCGGCGCGCGGCAGGCGGTCGGCCTCGGCCGATAGAAGCTGCGAGAGCGTGGAGCGGTCGATGCCGATGCGCGCGGCGAGCGTAGACCGGTTGACCTGCCCCTTCTCCATGGCCTCGAGCAGCCGCTCACGGAACCGTTGCGCCGTGTCACGCCTATCCATGCGCTAATTCCCCACATTGAGGAGAAAATCATCATTCAGTGCAAACTATCACAAATTCTTGAGAATTGACGCACGGTATGACGAAGCGAGTGAATTCCCACGTTGTCTCACCGCAAGACGGGTCACAGAGTAGACCGAAGTCGCCGCCACAGCCGGGTCACCGTGGTACGAAACCTCGACAATCCCCTCGCTCAAGCGGACCTCCCTGTCCTCTGGCGCCGCATCGAGGGGCCGACTTGGCTCGTGGCGGCGGCGGTCTATGGCGGCTGGCTGGCGCTCACCTGGTACCACCATGCGCTGCCCTGGTGGCTGGTCCTGCCATTGGGCGGCTGGTTGGTCGGCTGGCACGGCGGCCTGCAGCACGAGATCATCCACGGCCATCCCACACGCCGGCCTTGGGTCAACACCGCGCTCGCCGTGGCGCCGCTCGCGCTCTGGCTGCCCTTTCCCCTCTACCGCAGCCGTCATCTTTCGCACCATGCCACGCCGCACCTCACGGACCCGCTGGCGGATACCGAGAGCTTCTACCTGGAGCCAGCGCGCTGGCAGCGCATCGGGCCGATCTACAGGGCTCTGCTCCGGGTCCACAACACGCTGGCGGGCCGGCTGCTGCTCGGTCCGGCGCTGACGATTCTCGCCTTCTGGCGGGAGGAAGGCACGCGGCTCATCCGCGGCGAGCCGGGATGCGTTCAGATCTGGGCCACGCACGCGGTGCTGACGGCGCTGGTGCTGGCCTGGGTGCTGGTCGTCTGCGGCATCCCGCTCTGGGCCTACGTGATGCTCTACGTCTATCCGGGCACCGGACTGATCCTGCTACGCTCCTACACCGAGCATCGACCTGCGGCGGAGCAGGCCCAGCGCACGGTCATCGTGGAGGCCGGCCTGCTGATGAGGCTGCTCTTCCTCGGCAACAATTTTCATGCGCTCCATCACGAGCGGCCCGGCATCGCCTGGTACGACCTGCCCCATGTCTACAGGGCGGAGCGGGAGCGCGTGCTCGCCGATAATGGCGCCTTCCTGTTCGCTGGCTACGGCGATATCGTGCGGCGCTTTCTCTGGCGGGTGAAGGATTCACCGCTACATCCCGGCCCGGCCGGTAGATACGAATAAGGAGGGTTGCCCCATGACTGACTCCGCAGTGTCGAGCGGAGCGGACCTTCTTGAGCGGCTGGCAGCAGGGCCCGTCATCTGCGCCGAGGGCTATCTGTTCGAGATCGAGCGCCGCGGCTATCTCTCCGCCGGCGCCTACGTGCCGGAAGCGGTGCTCGACCATCCGGAGGTCGTGGCCCAATTGCATCGCGACTTCCTGTACGCGGGCTCCGACGTCATGCTCGCCTTCACCTACTACGCCCATCGCGAAAAGCTCCGGGTGATCGGCAAGGAAGACGCGCTCGAGGAGTTGAACCGCACCGCGCTCCGCCTCGCGCGAGAGGCCGCAGCCGGGAGCGACGCGCTGGTCGCCGGCAACGTGTCCAACTCCAACATCTATGTCGAGGGCGACGCCGAGTCCGCCCGCGAGGTGCGCGCGATGTTCGACGAGCAGGTGGAGTGGGCCGTCGATGAAGGCGTGGACTATATCGTTGCCGAGACCATTTCCTTCGTCGGCGAGGCCCTGCTCGCGCTCGAAGCGATCAAGGCGGCCGACCAGACGGCGGTAATCAACCTCGCGGTCCACCGTGACCCGCACACGCGGGACGGATTGAGCTTGGCCGAAGCGGCAAAGCGCCTGGAAGACGCGGGGGCCGACGTGGTCGGGCTCAACTGCGCGCGCGGTCCGGCCTCCATGCTGCCGCTGCTCGGCCCCATTCGCGAGGCGGTCAGTTGTCACGTGGCGGCGCTGCCGGTGGCCTACCGCACCACCGCCGACCAGCCGACTTTCCAGTCCCTGGAGGATCCCGATTGCGCCTGCCTGCCGCGGGAGAAGCCTTTCCCCACCGCGCTCGATCCTTTCACCGTCAACCGCTACGAGATCGAGGAATTCACCAAGGAGGCGCAGGCGCTCGGCGTCAACTATCTCGGCGTTTGCTGCGGCACGTCCCCCCACCACATCCGCAGCATGGCGGAGGCGCTAGGCCGCCGCCCGCCGGGGAGCAAGTACTCGCCCGACATGTCCGTACACGCCTTCTATGGCACCTCGGACAAGGTCCCGTCTGTGTACAAGGATTTTGCGGAGAACCTGTAGCACTTGTCACCCGCGCGCGGGGCTCCCGACCGCGCGGCCATCGCGAACAAGGAGATCGCCTCAATGACCCGCGCTGCTCCGCCTATCGGATCGGGTCTGCTCGAATGGCTGGCGGCAGGACCCGTCATTTGCGCCGAGGGCTATCTGTTCGAGATTGAGCGCCGCGGCTATCTCACCGCCGGCGCCTACGTGCCCGAAGCAGTGCTGGAACATCCTGACGCCGTAATCCAGCTGCATCGCGAATTCCTGCACGCGGGCTCGGACGTCATGCTGGCCTTCACCTATTACGCCCATCGCGAGAAGCTCAGGCTGATCGGCAAGGAGGACCAGCTTGAGCAAATGAACCGCACCGCGGTCCGCCTTGCGCGGTCGGTCGCGGAGGAAGGCAATGCCCTGGTCGCCGGCAACGTCAGCAATTCCAACATCTTCGTCGAAGGCGATCCCGAGTCCGCGCGGACTGTGCGCGCCATGTTCGATGAGCAGGTGGGCTGGGCCGTCGATGAGGGCGTGGACTTCTTCGTCGCCGAGACCATCAGCCACGTGGGCGAGGCTCTGCTCGCGCTCGAAGCGATCAAAGAGACCGGGCTGCCGGCGGTGATCAACCTCGCCATCTTCCGCGACCCGCACACCCGCGAGGGACTGACCCCGGCCGAAGCTTGCAAGCGACTGGAGGACGCGGGCGCCGACGTGGTCGGCCTCAACTGCGTGCGCGGCCCCGCGACCATGCTGCCGTTGCTGGGCCCGATCCACGAAGCGGTGAGCTGCCACGTCTCCGCGCTGCCGGTGGCCTATCGCACCACTGAGGACGAGCCGACCTTCCTCTCCCTCAGCGATCCTGGCTGCGCCTGCCTGCCCGAGGGATGCGCCTTCCCCACCGGGCTCGATAACCTCGCCTGCAACCGCTACGAGATCGCGGAGTTCACCAGAGAGGCGCAGGCGCTCGGCATCAACTATCTCGGCGTTTGTTGCGGCGCGGCCCCTCACCACATCCGCAGCATGGCGGAAGCGCTCGGCCGCCAGCCGCCGGCGAGCAGGCACTCGCCGGACATGTCCCGCCACGCCTACCTGGGGACCGTTCCCGAGATACCGGCTGCAAACAAAGAGTTTGCGAAAAGCCTTTAGCGCCCGTCACCCGCCGCGGTTCCGGCCTGCGCCACCGAGGAGAGCCCCTTGTTCGGTGCGTGTGCCCCCAGGCTCGCGCCCTCTCCGTCCTGCTTCCGCCTCTACCCAAGTTGGCACTTTTTCCGACCAGCCGAGCCTGTTCGAGCCAGTTTTGCGGCGCTGAACCACTAGATGTTGGGGTTGGAGGACACCTGAGACCCACATTTGCCATTCGTGGTCCTGGAAGCCAATTGTGGGGCCAGGACTTTGGAGTTGAGTCGATATCCCTCTTGCCAGATGCCGCGAACGCCGTGTATGCGAAACAGGCATCGCAGAAACGGCGCCGCCATGTACATCAAGGCAACCAGGACACACACCGACAAGGCCGGCCAGCCGGTCCGAAGCCATCGCCTCGTGCTCGCCCAGCGCGTCGGCGACAAGGTGCGCCACAGGACGCTGCTCAATCTCGGCACCGACTATCCGGTGCCGCGCGAGAAGTGGAAGGCCGTCACCGAACTCGCCGAGGCGCTGCTTCACGGCAAGCCGCCGCTGTTCGAGGGCGAGGCGGATGTGCGGGCCGCAGCCGAGGACATCGTCGCCAAGCTCAGGGCCAGGGGGTTCCGCGTCGAGGCGATGCAGGAAGAGGCGCGCAAGCCCGACATCGCCACCGTCGACCTCGATACCCTGGAGCACGAGAACCCGCGCACGGTCGGCTGCGAGCGCCTGTGCCTCAAGGCCCTCGACGCCCTCGGCTTCGCCGAAATCCTCCACGGCCTCGACATCAAGGGCCGCGACGGGCGCATCGCCAGCGCGCTGATCGTCGCCAGGATGGTCCATCCCGCCAGCGAGCGTGATACCAGCCGCTGGCTCCGCCACGACAGCGCGGCCGCCGAGCTCCTGGGCCTGGAGGGCGACCGCAAGGCGCTGCGGCGCAAGACGCTCTACCGCATCGGCGACCTGCTCTGGCGCCACCGCGCCGCCATCCAGCGGGAGCTGTTCAACCGTGAGCGCGCACTGCTCGACCTGCCCGAGACGATCGCCTTCTACGATCTCACCAACGTCCACTACCACGGCCACACGGGCGGCGAGCTTCCCAGGTTCGGGCGCTCCAAGCAGAAGCGCGACGACTGTCCCCTCATCACGCTGGCGCTGGCGCTCGACGGCGCGGGCTTCCCGCGCAGTTGCGAGATCCTGCCGGGCAACGTGAGCGAGCCGGGCACGCTGCACGAGGCGCTGGCGCGGCTCGAGGCGGTGTGCGGCGGCACGGCGCCGAAGCCCACGGTGGTCATGGACGCGGGCATCGCCACCGAGAAAAACATCGCGTGGCTGGGCGAGCAGGGCTACGACTGGATCGCGGTCAGCCGCGGTGCCAGGCCTGCGCCGCCCGAGGGCGGACCCGAGGCCCTGCTGATCACCAGCGCGCGCCACGAGGTGCGGGCCTGGCGGCTTGCCAGCGAGGACGGCGAGGCGCGGCTCTACGTCGTCAGCGAGGGCAAGAAGAAGGCCGAGAACGCGATCATCGGCCTGAGGCGGAACCGCTTCGAGGCGGCGCTGGAAAGGCTCCACGGCGGCCTCCCGGTCAAGGGCCGCCTCAAGCGCTACGACAAGGTGCTGGAGAGCATAGGCCGCCTCAAGCAGCGCTTCTCCGCCGTCGCCAGGCACTACGAGATCACGGTCGAGAGGGCGAAAACCGGCCCCAATGCCACCGCCGTGCGCTTCAAGCGCAGGCCGCGATACGACGAGGCCGATGAGGGCGCCGGTGCCTATGTGCTGCGCACCAGCCACGTCGACTGGGACATCGAGACGGTCCTGCGGACGTACTGGCGGATCACGGATATCGAGGCGACATTCCGGAGCCTGAAATCCGAGCTCGGCCTTCGCCCGATCTGGCACCAGCTCGACCGGCGCATCGCGGCCCACCTGCTGATCGCCGTGCTGGCCTACCACGCCGTGCATCTGATCCGTACCCGGCTGGCCGCGCGCGGCATCCACAAGTGCTGGGCGTCGATCCGCGAGAGCATGCGGACCTGGGTGCGGATCACCACGCGCCTGCGCCAGACCGACGGCACCTTGATCGTCAACCGCCAGGACACGCGCCCGGCCGCCGAGGTTGCCGCAATCTCCTCGGCGGCGGGCGTGGACCCCGCCATCCACCGCACGAGGACCCGTCTGATGAGCTGACAGAATCTCACAAAATGTGGGGCCATGTTGGAATCGACCGAGAAAAATATCGCGTTGAATCAAACCAATAGGGAACACAGGCAGCGGAAAAGTGCCAACTTGGGTCTAGTTTTTCGAGTTCAGTTTCCCCAGGAAGCTTCCTTATATCCATCCAATATTTCGGACTCAATAATGGAGTTTCTATAGGCCTAAAGGGATCAGAAATCGCATGATCGCTTAGATCCATGTCGACAAACGGGATTTCGAGACCCGGAAGCAATACTTGTAGTAGGTTTTTCACAGAAGATATGGCAGCGGTAGCGCCACTCTCGCTAGGATGCCTCCCGTCATGCGATAGTTGGTTTCTCGATTTCCTCGCCACTATAAGAGACGCGTAAAGTTCTGCATCGAGAACATTCGTCTGAAACAACATTTCGTGGCGTGTAGAGATCGTCCAGGTCCTGTTATCTTTAAGGCCATCAATTCGACCGTCAATAACTTGCGACTGTCTGGCCGGTCCTATAACTCTCTCAGACCAAAGATGGGATGTAAGTTGCTCAACGACAATCCATAAATTGGCGAGTGCTGTTCCCCAGTCTCTCCGCGCGTAACTTGTAACGCCCTTAAGCAAGAATTCGCCGCCAACGCCTGGGGCGTTTTCCAACACAAGGCGTCCCTTGTGCGCTGCCTTCGCAAGCTCTTCGATCGAAATCTGTCTGGGCTCTTCGAGCGCAATCGCTTCCACTGGAGAAGCATGTTGACCCCGAATCAGAAAGTGGAATCGATTGGCAGCCGCCGAGGCGCAACTAGCCACACGCACATATTTCCAATCCAGGACTGATCCGAAATCAAGACCGTCAGATGTAATCGCCTCGCAATAGACCCCTCCCAGCAAAATGGAGGCCAAACACCGATTGAAGAACTCAACGGCAGCTTGGTTCTCCCGGAGTTCGGGAATCAATGGCAGCGCAATGCCGCCATCGCGGCACACGACCATATGATACGGAGATTCAAGGCCGACATCGATTCCGCCGACCATCTCATGCAAAGCGACATAATCCCATGTCGCAGTGTTTACTTGATCCAGCGAGACGCACCAGTCGGGAGATTCAGAATCATTTACAATTCGAAATGGGTGCAGAAAAGAAACAACGCAAGGTACGCGTCTTTTCCTTAACTCGTCTACATCAATTTGGTTTTGATCGGACATCGCTCGAGTATCTACGGGAGTGGACGTGCAGTATACTCCATGTCATTGGATGTTTCTCTGGTTCGTTTGTGCTTTATCTCATATGACACAATGCAAATTTACGTGCTTTTCAACCCATGAATAAGCGACTTCGATTTTAGATGCAACGGCAGTGCAGTGTACAGAGATTCCGACTGCGAACGAGGCGTTCGTGAGGTGTTTGTGGCACCTGCCAGTGCGGGCGTGGGTCCCCCTTAGCCGCCGACGCCGCCGTAGGCGACGCCCGACAGCCGCGCCATATCCTCTTTCCAGGTCTCGAGATCGTCGAGCGCGAGCTGGTTCAGGTGCGAATGCCCACAGGCACGCGCCATGATCTTCATCAGCTCGACGCTCGCCTCGAAGAAGTTGGCAAGGCGCCGCGCCGACTTCTCGACCTCGATCCGCGCGGTCAGACTCGGCTTCTGGGTCGCGATACCGACCGGGCAGTTGTTGGTGTGGCAGGCGCGCATGCCGAGGCAGCCGATCGCCTGGATCGCGGCGTTGGAAACCGCGACCGCATCCGCGCCGAGCGCCAGCGCCTTGGCGAAATCGGCGGGCTTGCGCAGGCCCCCCGTGATCACCAGCGTCACGTCCTGGCGCTCGGACGCGTCCAGATGGCGGCGCGCCCGCGCCAGCGCCGGGATGGTCGGCACCGAGATGTTGTCGCGGAAGATGAGCGGCGCAGCGCCCGTGCCGCCGCCCCGGCCATCCAGGATAATGTAATCGACGCCGACCTCGAGCGCAGCGTCGATGTCCTTCTCGATGTGCTGGGCCGAGAGCTTATAGCCGATCGGGATGCCGCCGGTATGGCTGCGCACCTCGTCGGCGAAGTCCCGCACCTGGCGCCAGTCGGTCCAGTCCGGGAAGCGCGGCGGCGAGACCGCCGGCGAGCCTTCCGGCAGCCCCCGCACCTCGGCGATCTTGCCCCTCACCTTGTTGCCCGGCAGATGCCCGCCGGTGCCGGTCTTGGCGCCCTGACCGCCCTTGAAATGGAAGGCTTGGACGTTCTCCAGCTTGTCCCAGGAGAAGCCGAAGCGGCCCGAGGCATACTCGTAGAAGTAGCGGCTGCACGCCTGCTGCTCCTCCGGCAGCATGCCGCCCTCGCCCGAGCAGATGCCGGTGCCGGAAAGCTCGGCGCCGCGCGCGAGCGAGACCTTGGCGGGCTCCGAGAGCGCCCCAAAACTCATGTCCGAGACCAGGAGCGGAATCCCGAGGGTGAGCGGTTTTTGGGCGTTGGGGCCGATCACCACCTCGGTGGCGACAGGCTCGTCATCCAGGTGCGGCATGCGGTGGAGTTGCGCCGTGATGAACTGGATATCGTCCCAGCTCGGCAGGTCCTGGCGCGGCACGCCCATGGCCACCACGACGCCATGATGGCCAGTCTTGCTGAGACCGTCCTTGGCGTAGCCCTGGATCAGCCCAACGTGGGGCTCCTCGGCCGCGGGGTGGGTGTCGGCGTAGAGGCCGAGGTACTCGCCCCGCTTGAAGGGCTGCGGATGGTCCTCCTCCCAAGCGCCGATCTCGTCCGCATCGACCAGGACCTGGCCGTCCTCAATCCACGACGCGAACTTGGGCAGGATTTCCTCGTTGTTGTATTCGCTGACACCGGTATCGAGGCGGTAGTCCCAATAGTGGACGCCGCAGATCAGGTTCTCGCCGTCGACGTAGCCGTCGGCCATGAGCGCGCCCCGGTGCAGGCAGCGGCCGTAGAAGACCGAGACGTTATCGTCGTAGCGCACGACACAGAGATCGACCTCGCCGACCAGCGCGTAGGCCGGCTGTCGGTCTTCCAACTCGTCGAGCGTCTTGATCGCGATCTTGTTCATGGGGACCCTGCCTCCCGCCACTGAACGGCTCGCGTGCCGCGTCTATTCGATCGTCACGCGCCCTCTGGAGTCTTGTCTTCGGCCGGGGGCGTCTTGCGCTTGCACAGCAGGCGCTCGGCGTAGGTGAAGACGATGTGGGCCACGCCGAGCATGGCGAAGGCACCCATGACGCCGACGAAGATGCCGAAGCCTGAAATGAGCGTGCCGCGAACCTGCTGCTGCACCTCCAGATAGACCCAGTAGGAGGCGTAGCCGAGGCCTGCGGTTACGATCGCGCCGGCGATAATCCAGGCGACTCGCTTCATCGCTCAGAACACCTTGGCCGCGTCGATATCGACCTTGAAGACCAGCAGATCGTCGAGCCGTTCGACCTCGCCTTCGAGCTGAATGAGGATCGCCACATAGTCGCCGAAGTGATCGGGGAGCGGCCCGCCGTCCTGATCGGCCATCAGCAGGAAGGTCTCGCCCTCGACCGCGCCTTCGTCTGCCGTGACGAAGATCGGCGGTGCGCCGGAGGAGATGCAGAGATTGGCGCAGGCCTTGTGCGCGAGCCCGTCGCCCGGCCGCATGGCGCCCAGATGGCACTTGCTGTCGCAGATCTCGCCGATGAGGCGCCAGCGGCCGAGGGATTCTGCGGGCGCCGGGGTGAATTCGGGCGGCGGCTCCCCTTCGGCGACCTCCACGGCCTTCAGCGCGCCCTTGCCCTGGACCTGCAGCATGTCGATGTCGCCGCGCTGGAACATGAAGCCCTTCACGTCGACGAGCTGGTCGAAGAGCTTGCGACCGCGGCGCTTGACGCTGCGCTTGCCGGGCACGGTGAGCATGATCGTCCGGGCTTCGGGATTTTTCGCGTCCGGGCGCACGCGGAGGATCGGATAGGGCTTCTCCAGCAGAACCCCGGTCATCTCCTGTTTTCCGAGCTTGCGGGCGAACGTGCCGTCGCCGGGGTCGTTGACGTTGGTGCCGAGAGCGAAGGCCAGTCCAGCCATGCCGCCCACGAGCACGGCAGCACCGACCACCAGGAAGATCGCGAGCGGGCGCGGCACGTTGTTCAGGTAGCCGACGAAGAAGCCGGGATCACGCGCCCTGCCTGCCATGTTACGCCTCCGTCACGCTCGGGGGAGCGATGCGCACGGGCTCGACATAGGTGCCGGGCTCGTTGGCCCGCGGGTCGAGCAGGATCCGCCGGCCGTCCAGCTTGAGCCGATAGGTCGCGACCTTCTCGGTGAAGGGCGGCGGCGCGCAGCCATCCTCCGGCCGGTAGTGGAAGCCGTGCCACGGGCAGGTCACGCAACCGTCCATGATGCGCCCTTCGCCGAGCGGCCCGTTCTGATGGGCGCAGACGTTGGCGAGCGCCGACAGCTTGTCGTCGTAGCGGAACACCGCGACGCGCTCGCCGTCCTCCAGCGGCACGACGATGCCGCGGCCATCGGGCACGGAGTCCACATCGCCGGCGACGACCCAGGGCTCCTCGTCGGTACTCTCCTCGGCGCTCTCCGCCGTGTTGCGGTCCTTCTGCCGCTCGATACGCCCGGCGACCAGATGCAGGCCGGTGACCGCCACCACGCTCAAGCCCACAATGACCGCGAGCAGCGGGCTTTGCTTCGACTGCAGGGAGCCGAGCGCCACATGGCAGACGATCGCCGCATAGGCGACGTAGACCGAGATGTGGATCGCCTTCCAGATCGGCGGTGTCAGGAACTTGAGCCAGAAGTCGTGGCTCGTGGCCGCGAGCACCAGCAGCAGGAAGAGCGCGAAGATGCCGAAGGTCTCGAACGGGAAGCCGAGGAAGCGGTCGTAGCTCGTGTTGCTCGCCAGCACCGCGACGTACTTGTTCAGCGGGCTGAACGAGTAATAGATGCTGACCACATGCGTGGCATGGGTGAAGGCGATGGCGCACGTGATCACGCCGAAGTGGCGACGGTTGTAGAGCAGCGGCAGGAAGCGCGCATCCAGGCGTGCGAGCGGCCCGATGCAGAGGATGAACGTGAGCATCAGGAAGGCACAGGTGCCGAAGGCCTGCGCCCGCAGGATCGCCCCGCTGGTCGGCTTGGTGACGTCCTGGAAGCCCGGCGCGATCTTGATGTAGAGCAGGATGTAGGCAACGGCGGCGGCGAGCACCATGACGTCGTAGACGGTCTTGTTGCGGTTCCAGCCGACCGGCGCGTAACGCACGCTCATCGCTCAGCCGCCTCCTTACTCGTCCGCCGTGGCGGCGGGCGCTTCGGCTTGCGCTCCGGGCTTTTCGATCTGGACGGCGGATTTCTCCGTCGGCCCGTGCTGGCGAATGGCGAGCGCCGCGATCAGCATCGCGGGCAGGAAGACCGCGAGAACCTTCCACATGTAGGCATGGGCAGTGCGGTGGCGGCGCTGCATGGCGAGGGACCGCTCAGCCGCGCTGCCGTTCCGCCGCGACCCAGCGGCAGATCACCAGCGGCCAGAGCACGATGCAGCCGGGGATGAGCAGCGGCCGAAAAGCGTAGGAGCGCCGCGCGCCCTCATCCACCCGCTCGATGCCATAGAGCAGAAACGCGGCCGTGACGGCGAGCCCGACATAGCCGTAGTACTGCAGGACCTCGATGACGATACGTGCCGCGTCCACTCTCTACCCCCTGGGAGGGCGGGCGCCGCTCTGGGCCCCCGTGGGAAATCTCATGTCCTCGCCCAGTCCCTGCTACCGGACGGGGCGGAACGATACGAACGATCATAGCGCGTGCCAACCCCGCGGGCAGTCACATATGCGCGAGTGGCATACCAGAGGGGCTGCAATTCGGCGGCCATCCTCCCCTTCGCTGTGGCGGGCGGCCGAGAAGACCGCGGCGCCCAGTCAGTCGTCGAGGGCCTCGAGCGCCGCGGCCCTGGTCTGGTAGACCGCGATGAGCCTGTCCACACCGCCGCCTGAGAAGACCGCGGCGACGACACCCTGCGGCGCGCAGACGGCCATGCGGACGTCTCGGTCGCGCAGGACCCTAGCGGTGATCCGCAGCGCCCGAACGCCGACGTTACCAATATAGGTGAGCTGCTCGAAGTCCAGGATGATGGCATGGTCGCCATTCTGGAGCGCCGCCGTGATCGTCGTCTCCAGCGACCCGGCGCCTTTAGGATCGATCCGCCCGTTCACGCGGGCGATCAACACGCTGTCCTGCCGCTCGACCGTCACGTCCATCGTGTTTCTCTCCCTGAAGTCGGCGCGCGCCTATAGCACGGGCGGCGCACCCCCGAACAGTCCGGACAGAGGCAGCGACAAGCCAGAATAGCCCGAGTTCTCGCGCCACCCGGTTCGCCCGCCGGCGACATACCGGGGCGCGCCTTCCGACATAGCGGAAGTGCTGGTATTCGGTCGTCACCCACCCCATGATAGGAGCAGGCGGCGGTACCCTGTAGCCCGCCCGCCCCGCGGGACAAGGGGCAGGGGCACGACCGCAGAGGGCTGGGAGATGGCGTCTTCGACGATTCCGCTGGCGCGGGGCCTGCCGGTCGTCGGCAGCGTCTTCGACATGGCGCGCGACATACGCGCCTTCATGACCGACAGTTACCTGGAACTCGGGCCGGTCTACGGCATGCGGCTGCTCAACCGGCGCTTCACCGTGCTGGCAGGGATGGAGGCCAACCGCTTCCTCGCGCGGGAGGGCACGAAGCACGTTCGCTCGTTCGAGTTCTGGAGCGGCTTCAACGCCTGGTTCGGCGCCGCGCGGTCGACGCTGAGCGCCGACGGACCCGACCACGCGGCATTTCGCCGCACGCTACGGCGGGGCTATTCCCGCGAGTACGCCTTGGAGCACATCGACGGCCTGGTTGACATCGCCCGCCGGGAGATCGACGCATGGCCCGCCGACCGGCCCATGCCTGCGGTGCCGGCGCTGCAGCGGATCGTTACCGACCAGGTGGGCACCCTGGTGGCTGGCGTTTCGCCCCGCCCCTACAACGACGACCTGGTCCGCTACGTTCACGGGCTGCTCTCGGCCACCCTGGTCCCCGGCACCTATGTGCGCTGGTCGCCGCGCTTCCGCCGCGCCTCGGCGCAGGTGGACAAGCTCTACCACGAGGTGATCGAGTGCCACACGGGCACGATGCGGGAGCGGCACGGCGCGGAGCCGGACCTGATCGACGACCTGCTGGACTTGCACGACGCCGACCCGAAGTTCTTTCCCGAGGCGGACCTGAAGATCGCAGCGATGGGCCCCTTCGTCGCGGCGCTGGACACGGTGGCGGGCACCTCCGCTTTCATGCTGTACGCGCTGCTGCGCAACCCGGACGTGCTGGCGAAGGTGCGGGAGGAGGCCGACGCCCTCCTCAACGGCGACGCGCCGGCCGAGCAGGCGTTGCGCGAGATGGACGCGACGCACCGCGCGGCCATGGAAACCATGCGGATGTATCCGGTGACCCCGATGCTCATCCGCACCGCTGCCAACTCCTTCGAGTTCGCAGGCCATCGCATCCCCGCCGGCGAGCGGTTGATCATCGCCACCGCCGTGCCGCACTACTTGCCGGAATACTTCCCCGAGCCCGAGCGCTTCGACATCGACCGCTACACGCCGGAGCGGGCGGAGCACAAGCAGCCCTACGTCTACGCGCCCTTCGGCCTCGGCCCCCATCGCTGCCTCGGCAACGGCTTCGCCGAGGTGCAGATCGCCGCGACTATGGCGACCATCCTGCACGAGGTTGACCTCGACCTCGACCGGGCTGGTTACAGCCTGAAGACCACGCAGTTCCCCGTGCCCGCGCCGGCCGAATCCTTCAAGGTCCGCGTCAAGGGCAGGCGCGGCGCCGTGCAGCCGCTTGCGGATCGCAAGCCATGGGGTGCGCTTGGGGGTGCCGTGCTCGGCGGCGCGCTCTGGGGGGCACTCGGCGCCGAGGCTGCGAGAGAGGCTTTTCGCTCGTTGACTCCGGCCCACCTCGGCCGGCGTTCGCTCAGCCGATGAGCGCCGCGTAGCGATCGACGACCGGCATCACCCCGTCGCGTCCGTCCGGCGGCAGGATCAGCAGCGCACGGTCCATCCCGGCTTCCCGGCAGGCCGCGAGATAGCCTTCCTCTGGCTTGGCGCCGAAGACCGTGGCTGACACCGTGGCCGGGTCGCGTCCGGCCTCTTCGGCGGCGGCGCGGAGCCTGGCCATGCCGTCTGCGGGATCGGGCAGAAGCGGGCCGCGCGGGAACCAGCCCGAGCAGAAGTCCATGATCCGGCGCATCGTGTGCACGGACTCGCCGCCCAGCAGGATCGGCGGATGTGGCTTCTGCACCGGCTTGGGCCAGGACCAGCTCGGCTCGAAGGACGTGAACTCGCCCTCGTAGCTCGCCTCGTCCGCAGCCCAGAGTGCCTGCATCGCCTTGACCCGGTCCTCCATGACCCGAAAGCGGGTCTCGAAGCGGGTGCCGTGGTGCTCCATTTCTTCCGCATTCCAGCCCGCGCCGATACCGAAGTCGAAGCGCCCGCCGGAGACCAGATCGAGGCTCGCCACCGCCTTCGCCGTGACGATGGGGTCGCGCTCGGTCACGAGGCAAATACCGGTGCCGAGGCGGAGCGTGCTGGTCACCGCCGCAGCCGCCGCGAGGCCCACGAACGGGTCGAGCGTGTGGGAGTATTCCCGTGGCAGCTCTCCGCCGCCCCGCCAGGGCGAGCGCCGGCTGGCGGGGATGTGGGTGTGCTCGGGCACGAAGAGCGAGTCGAACCCCCGCTCCTCAAGCGCAGGCGCGAGCTCGGTCAGCGCGATGCAATAGTCTGTGGCGAAGATGACGGCGCCGATCTTCATGGCTAACTGCTCCCGGTTCGGTGTCTGATCGCGGCGTGTGAAGCGCGGCGCACGCTCTCACGCACTGCGCCGCGGCGCAACCGCCTGCCTTGACAAGCTGCGGGCACGCTCACAGCCTTCCCGCGCTGCCTCCGCCACCGCCTGAGTATCGCCATGACCGAAGCTTCCCCTGCCGCCATCGCGGCGCCCTGGCAAAGCCCGACGCTGAGCCTCGACGGCCGGGTCGCGATCGTCGCCGGCGCCGGCCAGACGCCAGGGCCGGTGATCGGCAACGGCCGCGCCGCCTGCGTGCTCTTCGCCCGCGCCGGCGCGCACGTGGTCGCACTCGACCGCGACCGGAAGTCCGCCGAGGAAACTGCCACCATGATCCAGGCGGAAGGCGGTGCCGCCGAGGCGATGGTCGCCGACGTGACCGATGAGCAGGCGCTGCTCGCTGTCGTCCGCTCGGTCGTCGAGCGGCACGGGCGCATCGACGTGCTGCAGAACAACGTGGGCGTCGCTTACACCGGCGGGGATTCGCCGCTCGCCGACCTCGACGAGGCGAGCTTCGACCGGGTGATGGCGATCAACCTGCGCGGCACGGTGATGGCCTGCAAGCACGTGGTCCCGGTCATGCGCGGCCAGGGCAGCGGCGTGATCACCAACATCTCGTCGATTGCAGCCGTGGTCGACTACAAGTCGGTCACCTACAAGACCAGCAAGGCGGGGATGATCGCCTTCTCCCGACAGCTTGCGCTCGACTGCGCGCCCGACGGTGTGCGCGTGAACGCCATCCTGCCGGGCTACATGGACACGCCCATGGCGGTGGACACGCAGGCCCGCCGCTACGGCAAGCCGCGCGAGGAGATCGCCGCCGACCGCGACACCTGGAGCCCGCTCAGGGGCGGCATGGGCAGCGCCTGGGACGTGGCCCAGGCCTCGCTCTTCCTCGCCTCCGACGCCGGCCGCTTCATCACCGGCGTGGCGCTCCCGGTCGACGGCGGGGTGATGGCCCGGATCGGTTGACAGGCTCGCCTGCGCCCCGGAAGCCGGGGAACCGAGCTAAACTTGGGCGTTGTACATGTCGAAGACCACGCCGTAGACGTCGAACGTCCGCGACGGGTCGAACGACATCGTGTGCAGCACCTTGTCCATGTTCTTGAGCTGCGTGACCAGGCGCCGCAGCTTCGGCACCGGGTCTACGTCGAAGTCCACCCGCACGTCGACCGCCGGCCACGGCTGCTTGCCGTTGAACACCTGGATCATCGCCCAGGATTCCGGCACCGGGCCGAGATCCGGCTGACCCTGCCCGCCGGCGGCCTTGCCAGCCTCTATGGCGCGCAGCAGCCTTTCGTCCATCGCCTCGCCCCGGTTGTCCTCAAGCGCCTTGGCCATCGCCTGCACCGGTCCGGGGCCATCCATGTAGTTGCCCATCGCGATCGAGCCCTCGGCCACGACATGGCTCGCGTGGTTCCAGGCGTCAGACCCGGTGCGGACCCAGGTCTCGCCGGTGGCCGTCACCGCGCCGATCTGCCGCCAGCTCCAGTGCTCATCGTGCTTCTCCAGCTCGGCCTCCATGTCGTCCCAGCCGACCCCGGCATCCCGCAGATCGCAGAGCCGGTGGCCGTTCTGCGGATGGATGGTCGCCATCGGGGCAACGATGATCCCCCGCTCCGTCAGGTCGGGCACGAGGTGCCGGTGCACCGGGAAGGTCCGGCTGAAGTTGATCGTGATTGTCGTGGACGCGATTCCGATCTCGCCGGTGTCCGGATTGCTGGCAAGCACTGTGTAGGTCATGGCGGCCTCTCCCTCTTCGCAACAGCCGCGCGATCCTGCCGCATTGCCGGTAGGGTGTCGAGGCGGCGCCACGCCCGCCCCGGTCCCCTCCCCTCAGTCGTTCCAGATCGGGTCTTTGAGGGTGGCGACGAAGGCGGCATGGGCCGCCACCTCTTCCGCAGTGGGTTCGTGCGGCCGCGGCGCACGCGCCGCACGGTCGGCACGGGGCACGGGCGCTGCGTCCCGCACCGGCGCCGCCCGCTGCAGCTCGAGCCCAGGCTGGCGGCCGCCGGTAAGCTCCAGATAGACCTCGGTGAGCAGCTCGGCATCCAGCAACGCGCCGTGCTTCTCCCGCATCGACCGGTCGATCCCGAAGCGCTTGCAGAGCGCATCGAGGCTCGCCGGCGCGCCAGGATACTTGCGCCGCGCAATGGAGAGCGTATCCACCGTCCGCTCCGCCGGGATCGGGGCCCTGCGGATGCGCTCCAGCTCGGCATTGAGGAAGCCGAGATCGAAGGGCGCGTTGTGCATGACGAGCTTGGCATCGTCGATGAAAGCGAGCAGCGCCTCAACTTCGTCGGCGAAGCGCCGGTGCTTGGCGAGGAAGGCGCGGGTGAGCCCGTGCACGCGCTCGGCGTCCTCCGGCATGTCACGCTCGGGGTCCAGATAACGCTGGAAGCGCCGGCCGGAAGGGATGTGGTTGACCAGCTCGACCGCACCGACCTCGACGATCCTGTGGCCTGCCACCGGATCGATGCCGGTGGTCTCGGTGTCGAGCACGACCTCACGCATGGCCACGTCCTCCAGCCTGCACCAGCGCGCCGGCCCAGCAGCGCGGCCAGCGGATGCCGCGCTCGCTGGAGAGGCGGGCCGCGATCCGCCGCGCGGCGAGCCGCGAGACCCGTCTGTCGAGCCCCGTGCGGATCACGAAATCCGCGCGCCGGCGCTTCTCCCAGTCCGGCATCTGACGAGCGAGGATAGCGGCCAGCCGCTCCTCGGTCATCCGGGCCCGGCCCAGCACCCGCGCGCGCTGTACGAAGGCAGGTGCCGAGACCACCAGCGTCGCGTCGCAACGGGCGTCGCCGCCGGTTTCGAACAGCAGCGGCACGTCGAGCACCGCGAGACGGCAGCCGCGGCGCTGGCTGGCCGAGAGGAAGTGCCGCTCGCCCGCACGGACCAGGGGGTGCAGCATCGCCTCGAGTTCCGCCAAGGCTTCGGGATCCGCGAAGACCGTCGCGCCGAGCACCCCCCGGTCGACCGCGCGCGCTGCACCCTCGCCCATCCCGGCATCGGGAAAGCGCGCCAGCACCGGCGCCACCGCAGCGCCACCGGCCGCAAGCAGCCGGTGCACCGCCGCATCGGCGTCGAAGACGGTGGCGCCGGAATCGCGCAGGGCGTTCGCAACGGTGGTCTTGCCCATGCCGATGGAGCCGGTGAGGCCGAGGATGACCACGGCCGGCCCCCGTCACAGCCCTTCGGCGGCAAATGAGCGGAGCGCCGCCGTGGCCTCGGCCTCGGCCCCGAACCAGGCGGCGAAGCCGGGCCGGGCTTGGTGGATCAACATGCCGAGCCCATCCACCGCCACATGCCCGCGCGCCCGCGCCGCCTTGAGCAGGTCTGTCTCCAACGGCGCATAGACCAGGTCGTAGACCACCGCATCGGCCGGCAGCCGGTCGAGAGCGAGATCGAGCGCAGGCTTGCCCGCCTGACCGAGCTGTGTGGTGTTGACCAGCAAACCGCAGTCCGCCAACGCGTGGGTCCGCCGGTCCCACGGCAGGGGATGCACCGTCTCGCCCGCCTCCTCCGCGAGCGCCGCCGCGCGCGCGCCCGTACGGTTGAGCAGGCGGATTTCGGAAACGCCCGCGGCAGAGAGAGCATCCAACACCGCCCGCGCCGCGCCGCCGGCGCCCAGCACCGCCACCGGCGCCCCAGTCCCCCAGCCCGGCGCTTCCTGGCGCAGGTGGCTGATAAAGCCATAGCCGTCGGTGTTGTCGCCGTGCAGCGCCCCGTCGTCCCCGACCGTCACGGTGTTCACCGCACCGATCCGGCGCGCGGTCTCCGACAGCGTATCCATGCGCGCGAGCGCAGCCTCCTTGTGCGGGGCGGTCAGGTTGCACCCGCGAAAACCCAGGGCAGGAAGCGCCGCGAGCGCCGCGTCGAGCCTCTCGGGCCGGACCGCGAGTGGCAGGTAGGCGCCGTCGATCTCCTTCTCCTCGAGCCAGTAACCGTGGATACGCGGCGAGCGCGAATGCGCCACCGGCCAGCCCATGACCCCGGCCAGCCGCGCCGCGCCGGAGAGAATCATGTCTCCACCAGCCCGTGCTCGCGGAGGAACGCCAACAGTGGCAGCAGCGGCAGGCCCAGCACCGCGAACCAATCTCCTTCGATCTCCGCGAGCAGCTGCGCGCCCAGACCCTCGGCCTCGTAGCCCCCGACGCAAGCAAGGATTCCGTCGCCTGCACGCTCCAGATAGCGCTCCAGAAAGGCGTCGGAGAAAGGACGCATGGTCAACGCCGGGCACGCCAGGTCGCCCCAGATCTCGGCCCCGTCGCGGACCACGGAGACCGCGGTCACCAGCGTGTGGCGCCGTCCGCGCAACCGCTGAAGCTGCCCCCTGGCATCGGCCACATCCACCGGCTTGTCGAACCACTCGTCGCCGCAGACCAGGAGCTGATCCGCGCCGATGACGAAGGCGCCTGGCACACCAGTACTGACCCGGCGGGCCTTGAGAGCGGCGAGCGCCCGTGCGGTCCCGTGGCCCTCGGGATCCTCGGCCCGCATGGCCTCCTTGACCGCACCCTCGTCCACCCGCGCCGGCTGGACCGAGAAGGAGACGCCTGCCGACCGCAGCATCGCCGCCCGCACCGCCGCCTGAGAGGCGAGCACCACATTCCGTTCGCCGGCCTCTCCGTGCAAGGCTGGGTCCGCCTCAGCCATCGCCATAGGTCCGCTTTCCTGTCCCGGCTCGCTCTTACTGCGCCGCAGAATATACGCTTCCTGCGCCGCGCCAACCGCTCAGGGGGAGAGGGCGCGGCGGTCGTATAGCTGAAGAATCGCGGCGGCTGTTTCTTCGATCGAGCGGTGGGTCACGTCGATCACCGGCCATCCCGCCTCTGCGTACAAGCGTCGTGCCTGCCGCACCTCCTCCTCGACCTGAAGGGGGTCTACGTAGGCGGTCTCGCCGATATCCCCGATCATGCGCATGCGGCTTCGCCGGATATCGATCAGCTGCTCCGGGTGACAGGTGAGGCCAACCACCAGCGCACCCTGCGGTGCTGCAAGCTCCGGCGGCAGCGGACTACCAGGCACCACCGGCACGTTAGCCGCCTTGAGGCCGCGATTGGCGAGATAGAAACAGGTCGGTGTCTTCGATGTCCGCGATACGCCGACGAGCACGATATCCGCCTCCCGCAGCGATGTCGGCGAGTGCCCGTCGTCGTGGGCGAGCGCGTAGTTCATCGCCTCAATGCGCTTGAGATAGGCTTCGTCCATGACGTGTTGGCTACCCGGCTGATTGCGGCTCTCGATGCCGAGGAAGCCGCTCAACGCTGTGATCGCCGTGTCGAGCAGTGGGATGCACGGAACTTCGATACGCCGGCATTCCTCGTGCAGGAGGGCTTGAAGCTGCGGGTCGACGAGGGTGAACATCACGACGCCGGGCTCCGCCTCGACGTGGGCGAGAACTTGCCGCAGCTGACTCTCGGTGCGCACCAGCGACCACAGGTGCTCGACTGCATCCACGCCCTGGAATTGCGCTGCCGCCGCGCGCGCTATGGTGATACAGGTCTCGCCGGTAGCGTCCGAGACCAGATGCAGATGAAACCTTCGCATGAACCCGCTACGACCCTCCGCGCTGCGCCCGCACCGGCACGACTTCTCAGCGCCTTCATGTGGGGAACCCGTGGGCAACGGCACCCAGCCAGACAACCCCCAATCTATCCTCAGCTTATCCGATCATCCCTGTCACAAAACCGTCAAAACGGGGATAACTCTCTCATGACCGGTGCTGCCAGGTGCCCTTCCACACTATGCTAGTTTCTCCACAACCGTTGAAACGTGCCGCTGCGTTGGCCATTCATCGCTTTTTCACGTCGATCCCGTCTACAGCGCGACCCGCGCGATCATTCACCCGACCCGTGGGATGAACGCCACAATCCCCTCATCCACACCAACAACATCATCCACTCTTACTTAAGAGTCATTTAATGAAGATAGTCTGACGAAGCCGGGGACAAGAGCCGACTCGTGACCGTGGATACGGATAGCAGACCGCTTCTCTCGGCGCTTCGAGGGGAGGCGCAACACCCGCCACCGCTCTGGCTCATGCGCCAGGCGGGGCGCTACCTCCCCGAGTACCGGGCGTTGCGGGCGAAGGCCGGGTCCTTCCTCGATCTCTGCTACGACCCGGTTTGGGCGGCGGAGGCGACTCTTCAGCCCGTGCGTCGTTTCCCCCTCGACGGGATTATCCTGTTCTCGGATATCCTGGTGGTTGCTGAAGCCTTGGGCGTGATGCTCTGGTTCGAGGAGGGAGAAGGACCTCGCCTGGACGCGATCCCAGAAGGCGGGCTTTTGCCCGAATTCGATGCGGAACGCCAGAGGCGTCATCTTGCGCCCGTCTACGAGGCGATGGAGCGGGTCGTGACGGCGGCGCCTGCCGGCGCGACGGTGCTGGGCTTTGCTGGCGCGCCTTGGACCCTTGCCACCTACATGGTCGGCGGCGGCAGGAGCCGGGATTTCGCCGCCACGAAGGGCTGGGCCTATCGTGATCCCGAGAGCTTCGGACGGCTGATCGAGACCGCGCGCCAGGCGGTGGTGGCGCACCTGATCGCCCAGCTCGACGCCGGGGCCCACGCGGTTCAGATATTCGACAGCTGGGCTGGAGCCTTGCCCGAGAGCGAGCTTACCCGCTGGTGCATCGAGCCTCTGAAGATGATCGTGGCGGACGTGAAGGCGGCGCACCCGGCGGCGCCGATTATCGGCTATCCGCGTGGCGTGGGCATCGCCTGCCAGCGCTTTGCAGCAGAGACCGGCGTGGACGCAATCTCCATCGACAGCACCGTGCCGCCCGTTTGGGCAGCGGCACGTCTGCAGCCGCATTGCACGGTTCAGGGCAACCTCGATCCGGTGGCGCTGCTGGCCGGCGGCGACGCGCTGCGGAAAGCGGCCAGCCGCATTCTGGATGCGCTCGGTCATGAGCCCTTCGTGTTCAACCTCGGCGAGGGCGTGCTGCCTCAAACTCCGCCCGAGCACGTCGCTCAACTCTGCGATTTCGTGCACGCGTGGGCCGGCGGGAACGGGCGATGAGCCGCACCGCCGTCGTCCTCATGAACTTGGGCGGGCCGGATTCTCTCGATGCTGTCGAACCCTTCCTGCGCAATCTGTTTCGAGACCCTGCGATCATTGGTGCGCCAGGGCCTGTGCGCCGGTTGCTCGCGCGGCTGATTGCCAGGCGTCGTGGCCCCGAAGCCCGCGAAATCTACCGCACGATCGGCGGGCGTTCGCCGCTGCTCGAAGAGACCGAAGCGCAAGCGGCGGCGTTGCAGGCTGCTCTCGGTGATCTCGGTGTGGTCGAGGTGGTTGTTACGATGCGCTACTGGCACCCGATGAGCGAGGCGGCGGCGCAACAGGTTGCCGCCTTCCGGCCGGATCGGATCGTGCTGCTGCCGCTCTATCCGCAGTTCTCCACCACCACCGTGGCCTCGTCGCTTGACGCCTGGTGGAAGGCTGCCAGCACTGCCGGCATCGCGGCACCGACGCACGCCATCTGCTGCTACCCGCAGGCCGAGGGGCTGATCGCGGCCCACGCGGCGCTGATCGAACCCTTGCTGGCGGCTGCGGCCGAGGCCGGCACGCCGCGCGTGCTCTTCTCGGCCCACGGCCTACCCAAGCGCGTGGTCGCGCGCGGCGATCCCTACCAGTGGCAGATCGAGGAGACGGCGCGGCGCATCGCCCATCGCCTCGACCACGACGACCTGGATTGGACGGTCTGCTACCAGAGCAAGGTCGGACCACTCGCTTGGTTGGAGCCCGCCACCGTCGACGAGCTCGACCGGGCCGGGCGCGACCGCGTGCCCGTGGTCGTCGTGCCCATCGCCTTCGTCTCCGAGCACAGCGAGACCCTGGTGGAGCTCGACGTCACTTATCGCGACCACGCGCGCGCTGCCGGCGTCCCCGCCTATCACCGCGTGCCGGCGCTCGGAACCCATCCTGCCTTCATCGAAGGGCTTGCGGGGCTGGTGCGTCGCGCCCTGCAGCGCGATGCCGGCGTCGACTCCGGGGATGGCGGACGCATCTGCCCCGCGGCCCACCGCGGCTGTCCCCTGGCGGCGCGCTGATGGCGGACGATCTCTATACGTGGCTCAGGGCGCTGCATGTGATCGCGGTGATCGCCTGGATGGCGGGGATGCTCTACTTGCCCCGCCTCTACGTCTATCACGCCGACGCCGAGCCGGGCTCCGAGCTCTCGGAGACGCTCAAGGTCATGGAGCGGCGCCTGCTCCGGATCATCGTCAACCCGGCCATGGTGGCGAGCTTTGGCTTCGGCGGCGCCCTGCTGGCCCAGCCCGGCGTTGTCGATTGGTCGGGCGATATCTGGATCTACGTCAAGCTCGCCCTGGTGGTGCTGCTTGCGGCCTTCCACGGGCTGCTTGCGCGCTGGCGCCGGGACTTCGCCGCCGACCGCAACCACCGCAGCGCCCGCTTCTATCGCAGGGTGAACGAGGTGCCGACGCTGGCCATGATCGCTATTGTCATCATGGTCATCGTCAGGCCTTTCTGAGCCGGGTTGGGAGCGAACCATGAGCGAGCGAGCCGGGGTCCTGTCGAGCACCGCCATCGCGGCCTCGATCGAGCAGGGCGGCGTCTCGGCGGACCAGCCCATCGGCGCGGTGCAGATCCAGCCCGCGAGCCTCGATCTCCGGCTCGGGCCCAAGGCGTACCGCGTGCGCGCGAGCTTCCTGCCGGGCCGCGAAAGCGTGAGCGCGAAGATCGCGCGCCTCGGCATGCACGAGATCGACCTCGCGCCCGGCGCCGTGCTGGAGCGCGGCTGCGTCTACATCGTGCCGCTGATGGAGCGTCTGGCGCTCGCGCCCGACGTGGCCGCCCACGCCAACCCCAAGAGCTCTACCGGGCGCCTCGACATCTTCACCCGCCTCATCGCCGACGAGGCGCACGAGTTCGACCGGGTGCAGGCCGGCTACCGGGGCCCGCTCTACACTGAGGTGTCGCCCCGCACCTTCAGCATCGTGGTTCGCGCCGGTAGCCGGCTCAACCAGGTTCGCTTCAAGCGGGGCGACTCCGGCTATTCCGAAGGCGCGCTCGAGCGTCTGCATGCGGAGCGACGGCTGGTCGAGGGCGAGGTTGCGCGCGGGGGCTTCTCCGGCGGCCTGCCCCTCTCCGTCGATCTCGCCGGCGACGGCGGCGGTCTCGTCGGCTGGAAGGCGAAGCGCCACACCGACCTGATCGACATCGACGTGGTCGGCCGCTACGAGCCCGGCGACTTCTGGGAGCCCATAGCGCGCCCCTCCGGCGGCGGGGTGATCCTGAACCCGGACGACTTCTACATCCTGGCCTCGAAGGAATCCGTGCGCATCCCGCCGGATCATGCGGCCGAGATGGTGGCCTACGACACGCTGGTCGGCGAGTTCCGCGCACACTATGCGGGCTTCTTCGACCCCGGCTTCGGCCATGACGAGGCCGGCGGCGGCGGCACGCGCGCGGTGCTCGAAGTCCGCTCCCACGACGTGCCCTTTGTCATTGAGGACGGCCAGACCATCGGCCGCCTCCTCTTCGAGCCGCTGACCGAACGCCCTGCCGAGCTCTACGGGCACGGCATCGGCTCTTCCTACCAGCGCCAGGGCCTCGCGCTCGCCAAACAGTTCAAGCGGCCCCCGGCGCTATGAGCAACGGGAATGGCGACATCGAATCTTCGTTTGACACGGCCGAACGGCACCCGATAGGCTAATGCACGCGTCCGCCGCAGCGGGCGGGCTTCCCTGCCCGTCTTCGGCGCATTCTCTCGGAAAAATAGCCGCACGCCGTTCTCACTAGGTTTGCGCCCTCAGCGTGCCGCCGGCCGGCGGTGCGGTTTCCGCTCCACAACGGCAGCTCCCGTCATGCATCTGCAAGAGCTCAAGACCCAAACCCCGACTCAACTGATCGATTATGCCGAAGAGCTCGAGATCGAGAACGCGAACTCGATGCGTCGGCAGGACCTGATGTTCGCGATCCTCCGGCAGCTTGCCGAGAACGATCAGGCGATCTTCGGCTCGGGCGTGCTGGAGACCCTGCAGGATGGGTTCGGCTTCCTGCGCTCGCCGGAGTCCAACTACCTGCCCGGCCCCGACGACATCTACGTGAGCCCGAGCCAGATCCGCCGCTTCGGGCTCCGCACCGGCGACACGCTGGAGGGCCAGATCAGGGCGCCCCGCGATGGCGAGCGCTATTTCGCCCTGCTCAAGCTCAACAACATCAACTTCGACCCGCCGGAGAACCTGCGACACAAGGTCAACTTCGACAACCTGACGCCGCTCTACCCCGAGCAGCGCTTCAGCATGGAGGTCGCCGACCCCAAGAAGAAGGACACCACCAGCCGCATCCTCGACATCGTGGCGCCGCTCGGCAAAGGGCAGCGGGCGCTGATCGTCGCCCCGCCGCGCACCGGCAAGACCATGATGCTGCAGAACATCGCGCACTCGATCGAGGAGAACCACCCCGAGGCCTATCTCATCGTGCTGCTGGTGGACGAGCGGCCCGAGGAGGTCACTGACATGGACCGCTCGGTCAAGGGCGAGGTGGTGAGCTCCACCTTCGACGAGCCGGCCTCGCGCCACGTCCAGGTGGCGGAGATGGTGATCGAGAAGGCCAAGCGGCTGGTGGAGCACAAGCGCGACGTGGTGATCCTGCTGGATTCGATCACTCGCCTCGCCCGCGCCTACAACACAGTAGTGCCGTCCTCCGGCAAGGTGCTGACCGGCGGCGTGGACGCCAACGCGCTGCAGCGGCCCAAGCGCTTCTTCGGTGCCGCCCGCAACATCGAGCACGGCGGCTCGCTCACCATCATCGCGACCGCGCTGATCGACACCGGCTCGCGCATGGACGAGGTGATTTTCGAGGAGTTCAAGGGCACCGGCAACTCCGAGATCATTCTGGACCGCAAGCTCGCCGACAAGCGCACTTGGCCCAGCATGGACATCGCCCGCTCCGGCACCCGCAAGGAGGAGCTGCTGGTGGACCGCGCGACCCTCGCCAAGATGTGGGTGCTGCGCCGCATCCTCTCGCCCATGGGCACGGTCGATGCCATGGAGTTCCTGGTCGACAAGCTCAAGACGACCAAGACCAACGAGGAATTCTTCGCCTCGATGAATACGTAGTCGCGTACGCCTGAGTCGCGCGAGCCTGAAAGGTCTCGCGCGCGGTACGACAAAGTCTTGCGCGCGAAATCAGGAGTCCCGCAAGCCCGCGTGGCCCGCATCCGCTCTCGGCTGGGCGCGTCGCCCGTGGACTACATCCGGATCCAGTTCGCCAGCTCTTCGTGCTGGAAGATCATGTTGTCCTGGATGGCGAGGCGCGTCCCCACCCCGGCCTCCGCGGCGCGCCGGTACATCGCATAGGCGATCGCCACGTCGACGTAAGCGAGACCGACCGCGTTGAAATAGGTCCGCTCGTTCGCGCTTTCCCTCCCGCTCTTGGTGCCCGCCACGATGTCGACGAGGTTCGCGTGGATGTCGCCGTCGGCCAACGCACCGTCCTTGTACATCCGGCTCAGCGTCTGGGTCCGGTGCTTCACCGTCTCCCAGTCGTCGACCACGATCTTTTGGCACTGGCGGGCAACCTCGTACTCGTCCTCCCAGCCGCCCACGTGGCTGTAGAACGCGCCGGGCTTCATCCACGCCGCTTTGAGCAGGGGCGCTTGCGCGCTGGTGGCGGTGACCAGGATATCGGCGCCCTCTGCCGCCTGCTGCAGGTCCGTCCCCGTGACGACGAATAGGAGGTCCGGGAACAGCGGCTGCATCTCGCGCACGAATTGCTCTTCCTCGTGCGCGTACTTCGCGGCGACGCGGCACTCGGCGAGCGCGGGCACCGCCTTCTTCATCGCCACCAGGTGCATCTTGGCCTGTTCGCCCGCGCCGATGAACGCGATGCTCTGCGAATCCTTGCGGGCGAGGTGCTTGGCGGCGATCCCGCCCATGGTGCCGACCCGCATGTTGGAGCAGAGCGTCCCCTCCAGCAGGGCAAGGGGGAAGCCGTGCTCGATCTCGGAGAGGATCATGACCGCCGAGAGGTTCTGTATGCCATGGACCTCGGGGTTCTCGGGAAAGACGGAGACCCACTTCACGCCGCAGATCTTCTCCGGCAGCAGCGTCGCCGGCAGGCAGTTGATGCGGGCCTGGGTGTCCTGGTTGAAGATCTGCACGATCTTCTCGGGGAACATGATGTTGCCCTCTTGGTAGGCGAGCATGGCCTGTTCGGCCGCCTCCATCGCCATCCCCATGTCCAGGCAACCGGCGCGCAGAAGATCCTCCTGCGACAGGAAGAGGGTTTCGATGCGGTATTGACTCACCATTGAGGGGCCTCGATCCGTCGTGGAGCGCACAGGAAAACGTCTTGCAGCAGTCTAGCCCGCATTTCTTGTCAGGGTTATGGCCTGCACGGCGTTCACAGGGCCTGCGCCAGCATGGCCGTGCTTGTTATCTTGGGTATTGATCTGTCTCAAACCCAACGCGTTGAGAAGAGATAGAACGCCATCAGGTCTGGACGTGCGCCGGGCTGGTTACCCGTGGCCTAGATGGGAGAGCGATCGATGCTCAGGACGATTCTCGTGGCGTATGACAGCTCCGACCACGCCGACAAGGCCGTGACGATGGCGGGAGGATAGGTGGTCTTTGCCGGGCAGGAGCATCTGGATAATCGGCGCTGGCGGAGGAGCGCGCCGCAGAGGAGCGTGATCCCCGACCGCTATCGGACCACCGCCCGGAGACAAGTCGCAACTAATTCATTGGCAAGGCATCTAAAAGTCTATACCCCCCGTAAGGCGCTGATTTTACGGCTTAATTGGCGCCCTAGACCGCTTTGAGAGGCGGGCGGGGTTGCGGGCCCGCGCGCAGGCGGGCGATGAGCGCGTCGAGCTGCTCCGGCTCCTTGTAAGCGATGGTCATGCGGCCGCCGGCGCCGCGGGAGGCGGGGTCAATGGTGACTCTGAGACCGAGCGCACGGCTGAGATCGTCCTGCAGCGCCCTGATATTGGGGTCGTCCCTGCTCGCCTTCCGCTGGTGGGTGCGTCCCTCTCCCGCGCGGCGCACCAGCGCCTCGGTCTGGCGCACGGTGAGCCCCAGCCGCACCACCGTGTCGCAGAGCGCAGCCGGATCGGCCGCCGCCAGCAGCGCCCGCCCGTGGCCCGCGCTCAGCGTGCCGTCACCGATGAGCGCCTTCACCGTCTCGGGCAGGTCGAGCAGGCGCACCGTGTTGGCCACGTGGCTGCGGGACTTGCCGAGCGCGGTCGCCACGTCTTCTTGGCGGTGGTCGAACTCGCGGATCAGGCGGCGGTAGGCCGTGGCTTCCTCCAGCGGGTTAAGGTCGCTGCGCTGCAGGTTCTCCACCAGGGCGGTCTCGATGCTCTCGGGATCGCTCAGCTGGCGCACCACCGCCGGCAGCTCGTGCAGCCCCGCCCGCTGCGCCGCCCGCCAGCGCCGCTCGCCGGCGACGATCTGGTAGGGCGCGCCGTCCTCGCCGCCGGGGCCGGGCCGCACCACCAGGGGCTGGACGATGCCCCGCGCCCGGATTGAGTCGGCCAAACTCTGGATTTCAACCTCGTCAAAATGCTGGCGCGGCTGGTTGGGGTGGGGCGCCAGGTGCTCGATGGGGATGGAGAGCAGCGCGCCCTCCCGCGTGCCGGTCGTGGCCGGTTCCATGGTTTCGCCGAGGAGGGCGGCGAGGCCCTTGCCGAGGCCGCGCTGGCGCGGCTGGCCGCTCGCATCGGTTGTCATGCTGCGCTCTCCTTCTGAATTCGCTCGCGCCGCAGCAGCTCGCCGGCCAGGTGGGCGTAGGCTTGGGCGCCGGGGCAGCGGAAATCGTGGAGCAAAACGGGAACGCCGTAGGACGGTGCCTCCGAAACCCGCACGTTGCGTGGGATGATGGTCTCATACACCGCATCGCCCAGGTGCGTGCGCACGTCGTCGCGCACTTGGGCGGAGAGGTTGTTCCGCTTGTCGTACATGGTGAGCACGATGCCTTGCACGTGGAGCGCCGGGTTGAAGGCGGTGCGCACGCGCTCGACGATGCTGAGCACCTGGCTCAGCCCCTCCAGGGCCAAAAACTCGCACTGCAGCGGCACCAGCACCGAGTCGGCCGCGACTAGGGCATTGACAGTTAGCATGCCAAGTGATGGCGGACAGTCGATCAGCACGTGGGACAGCGTGCTCTCGTCCGCGAGTGCCGGAGCCAGCGCCTCCCTCAGGCAATGCTGCGGCCTGGGGGCTTGGGAGAGTTCGATCTCGGCGCCCGCGAGATCGCGGGTCGCCGGCACCACGGAAAGCCCCGGCACCGTGGTATGCCGCCGGGCCGTAGCGAGCGGTGCGCCTTGCAGAAGCCCGTAGGAGCCGGGCGCGCGTTCCGCCGGCGGGATGCCGAGGCCGGTGCTGGCGTTCCCCTGCGGGTCCAGGTCGAAGAGAAGCACCGGCCGTCCCGCAGCCGCGAGCGCGGTGCCTAGGTTGATGGCGGTGGTGGTCTTGCCGACGCCGCCCTTCTGGTTCGCGACTGCGATGATCCGAGGCCGGCCCGTTGGGGCCGGCGCGCCCGCTGCGCCTGGCTCAAGAGCGGCAGCGCCGTTGGACATCGCTGATCCTCAGTATCCGCGCCTCGGCCGCCGTCTGGCTGGGGACGATGTCTGCCCCGAAATCCCAGCGGCAGCGGGCCTCCTCCAGCTCGCTCCGGTAGCGGCGTCCCTTCGGGAATATACAATATGTATGAGAGTCCAGCACGGGAAAAACCAGACCTAGCAAATCGACCAGCGGCGCGCAGGCACGGGCGACGATCGTGCCGGCGGGGCTAAGCGCGGCCCGGACCTCCGGCGCCTCGAGCCGGCCTTCGATGACGGAGACCTCGGTGCCGGTGGCGGCCGCTACCTCGCGCAGGAAGGCGCAGCGCTTGCCGTTGGCCTCGACCAAGGAGACGCGGCGATCCGTGTCGAGGATCGCGAGCACCATGCCGGGGAAGCCGGCGCCGCTGCCAACATCGACTGTGTGGCCCACGGAATCGTCGGCGAGCAGGGGGGCGAGCTGCGCTGAATCCAGAAAGTGACGGGTCCAGAGCGCGGGCAGCGACGCGGCCGAGACCAGGTTGACGCGTCGCTGCCGTTGCCGGAGTAGGGTCTCGTAGATCTCGAGCCGCTCGCGTGTTTCACGTGAAACATCGCGCCGGAAGGCCTCGCCCGGCTCCATCCGATCTAGCCGCGCCCGGCCTCCGCCGCACTCTTGCGGTGCTCCGTCTTGCGGACATGGGCGAGCAATGCCGTCAGCGCCGCCGGCGTCACTCCCGGCACCCGTCCGGCCGCGCCGAGGGTCGCGGGCCGCGCAGCGGCGAGGCGCTGGCGCATCTCGTGAGAGAGCCCGCCCACCCTGTCGAAGCGGAAGTTCCCCGGCAACCTGAGCGCCTCGTCACGGCGAAAGGCCGCGATATCCGCCTCCTGCCGCTCCAAATAGCCCCGGTAATGGGCGTCGTTCTCCAGGGCTTGGACGATCTCGGGCTCCAGCTCCGTCAGTGCCGGCCAGAGCATCGCAAGTGGCTCCAGGCTCACATCGGGATAGCCGATCAGCTCGCGGGCGCTGCGCCGGCGCCCGTCCCGGTTCGCCGCAATGCCGTGGTGGCGCAGCGTGTCGGGCGTAGCGTCGAGCGAGTCGAGAAGGCGTTCGGTCTCGGCCAGTGCCGCGCTCTTGGCGGCGAAGCGCCGCGCTCGCTTCCCGCCCACACAGCCTACCTCGATGCCCCGTTCCGTGAGCCGACGGTCCGCATTGTCCGGCCGGAGCCGCAGACGGTACTCGGCCCGCGACGAGAACATACGGTAGGGCTCGCTCACCCCCTGCGTCACCAGATCGTCGATCAGCACGCCGATGTAGCCCTCCGCGCGGTCGAGCGTGAACGGCTCCCCACCGCCAGCCGCCCGCGCGGCGTTGATGCCGGCGATGACCCCTTGAGCGGCGGCCTCCTCGTAGCCGGTGGTGCCGTTGATCTGGCCCGCGAGGTAAAGGCCCTCGACGCGGTCGGTCTCCAGCGCGGGGCTCAGCTCGCGCGGGTCCACGTGGTCATACTCGATGGCGTAGCCCGGCCGCAGGATCGCCGCCCGCTCCAGCCCCGGAATCGTCGCCACCAGTGCCCGCTGCACGTCTTCCGGAAGCGCGGTCGAGATGCCGTTGGGATAGACCGTGTGGTCGTCAAGCCCCTCCGGCTCGAGAAAAATCTGGTGCGACGAACGCTCGGCGAAGCGCACCACCTTGTCCTCGATGGAAGGGCAGTAGCGGGGCCCGCGGCTCCCGATCGCGCCCGAATACATGGGCGAGCGCGCGAGGTTGCGGCGGATGACGTCGTGGCCCTCGGGCCCGGTGGCGGTGATGTGACAGCGCACCTGCGCCCGCGTGATGGCGTCGGTAAGGAAGGAGAAGGGTTCCGGCGGCTGGTCACCCTCCTGCGCCTCCAGGGCGCCCCAGTCGATGGTGCGGCCGTCGAGCCGGGGCGGGGTGCCCGTCTTCAGCCGGCCCAGACGGAAGCCCAGCCGATCCAGCGTAAACGCCAGGCCCGTCGCCGGTGCATCGCCGACGCGCCCCGCCGGGATCTGCCGCTCCCCGATGTGGATCAGGCCGCGCAGGAACGTGCCGGTGGTCAGCACCACCTGCGGTGCCGGTATAAGCTCGCCGTCCCCCAGCACCACGCCGCGCACGCGGGGCCGGGCCTGCGCAGTCGCATCAAGTGCCAGGTCCTCCACCGTGCCCTCGCGGATAGTGAGGTTCGCCTGGGCCGCAAGCGCCGTCTGCATGGTTGCGCGGTAGAGCGCGCGGTCCTGCTGCGCCCGGGGGCCGCGCACCGCCGGGCCCTTGCTGCGGTTGAGCACGCGGAACTGAATGCCCGCCTCGTCGGCGACACGGCCCATGAGCCCGTCGAGCGCATCCACCTCGCGCACCAGCGTGCCCTTGGCGAGGCCCCCAATCGCCGGGTTGCACGACATGGCGCCGATGGTTTCGCGCTTCTGGGTGATGAGGAGCGTCGCGGCACCGACGCGCGCGGCCGCCGCCGCGGCCTCGCACCCGGCGTGGCCGCCCCCGATCACGATGACATCGAAGCGCTCGCGGCCCATGGCCGCCCTCCCGGCCGCCCAGTCTGCGGCTCGGCTCATTGGGAACGGCGCCCCCTATAGGACACGCGCGCCCGTCCGTAAAGCGCCAAGCGCCCTATTTGCCGATACAGAAATCGCGGAATACGAGGTCGAGCACCGCCTCCACATCGACCCGGCCGGTGATGCGGCCGAGTGCATGCGCCGCGAGCCGGAGCTCTTCCGCCAGCCGCTCGTCCGCGGGCCCGGCGATGGCGCGTGCGAGTGCGTCGCGGCACTCCACGACCGCCTGCCGGTGACGGGCGCGGGTCAGCGCGGGCGCGCCGCCGGGCGGGTAACGCCGCGCGATCTCGTTTGCCAGTGTCTCCAGCAACGCGTCGATGCCGGCGCCGGTGAGGCAAGAGACCCCCAGCGCCGAGCGGCCATCAATTTCGGCAGGGACGGGGGCGGAAAAGAGATCGGTCTTGTTCAGAACGGCGAGCGCGTCGTCGTCCAGCAGCGCGAGGCTCTGGGCATCGGCCTCGGGCCAAAGCGCGCCATCGAAAACCACCAGCGAGAGGTCGGCGCTGGCTGCGCGGGCGAGGGCGCGGCGCACGCCTTCGCTCTCGATCTCATCCTGGCTCTCGCGCAATCCCGCGGTGTCGGCGAGGGTGATAGGCCAACCACCAAGATCCAGGCGCACCTCGACCACGTCGCGGGTGGTGCCCGCACGCGTCGAAACGATGGCCGCGTCCCGCCCGGCTAAACGATTGAGAAGGCTGGATTTTCCAGCATTCGGCGCGCCCACGATGGCGATGCAAAAGCCTTCGCGCAGGCGCTCGCCCCGGCGGGAATCGTCGAGATGCGCCGCGATCTCGGCCTCCAGCGCCGCAAGACCGGGCGCCGCCGCCGCCATCGGATCCTCGCCCAGCTCCTGATCCGAGAAATCGATGGCGGCCTCGACGTTGGCCCGGAGCGCCATGAGCTGGTCGCGCCAGCCGTCGTAGAGCCGATGCAGCCCGCCTTCCATCTGGGCGAGCGCCTGGCGCCGCTGGGCTTCGGTTTCGGCCGCGACCAGATCGGCGGTCCCCTCCGCTTCCGTGAGGTCAAGGCGGCCGGCCTCGAAGGCGCGGCGGGTGAACTCGCCGGGCTCGGCCGGGCGCAGGCCGGGGATCGCAGCGAGCGCATCGCAGAGCGCGGCGATGACGGCGGGCCCGCCATGCACGTGAAACTCCGTCATGTCCTCGCCGGTTGCGCTGCCGGGGCCTGGGAACCAGAGCGCCAGCCCCTGGTCGATCGGCTCGCCCGTTTCCGGCTCACGGAAACGCCGGAGCACAGCCCGGCGCGGCGCAGGCAGCGGTTCACCGCCGATCCGCGTCAGCGCTTCCGCCGCCGCGGGGCCCGAGACCCGGACCACCGCGATGGCGGCGCGCGCGCCTCCGCTCGACAGCGCGAAGATAGTGTCGCCGCTCATGGTCTATGGAGAGGGTGCCGCCCGAGAGCTTGCGGCAGGCCAGCGCCGGGTCAGGAGGCGGCGCTCGCCGCCGCTCGGCTGGGCTCCCCGAAGTCATCCGCCTCGTCGGGCAACGGTTGGTCGGGCATCAGCATCAGCCTCTCCACCCGGCCGCCGCCCACGAGGTGGGTCTCGATGATCTCGTCCACGTCCGCCACGGTCTTGATCGCATACCAGACGCCCTCGGGATAGATCACCATGGTCGGCCCGAACTCGCAGCGATCCAGGCACTGGCTCGCGTTGATGCGCACGTCAGAGAGCCCGCGCTGCTTGGCTCTGGCCTTCATGTGGGCGCGCAGCTTGACCGAGTCCTTCGCGCCGCAGCAGCCGCGCGGATGGTCGGGCGCGCGGGTGTTGACGCAGCAGAAGACGTGGCGCCGGTAGTAGAGGGGCGGGTCCGCCCGGCTCATCCCGCGCCGCCTCCGCTGCCGCCCTTGGGCGCGCCGCCGCTGGCTTGGCCAAACCCTTCCCAGAAGGCTTTCTGCATGGACTCGAAGCCCTTGAGGCCGCCGGGGAGCCACGATTTCAGCAGCGCTTCGGGGTCGATCTGGCCGATCGCCTCCGCCATGCGCGCCTCCAGGCCCTTTGTCATGGCGTCGTGGGCCGCCGTCAGGTCGGGCATCCCGCAGAAGGCACGGGCCTCCTCCGGCGTGCAGTCGATCTCGATCTTGACCTTCATGGCAACCCTCGCTCGCGGCACAATCCGCGGTCAGGCGACGGGCGCGACCTTACCCCGCCGCCTGATCCATGAACAGGTTCTCTCTGCGGTCGGCTGCAACAGCCTCCAAGACTGGTGGCTTAGGCCCCGGCACCCTATGCTCCCGCCCAAGGCCGCCCCCTGCCGCGCGGCCCGAACCAGACGGGAACGGCCATGAGCGAGAACCAGCTCCGCGCGGAAACCAGTCCCTACCTCCTGCAGCACCAGGACAACCCGGTGCATTGGCGCCCCTGGGGGCCCGAGGCGCTGGCGGAAGCCAAGGAGGCCGACAAGCCGATCCTGCTCTCGGTGGGCTATTCCGCCTGCCACTGGTGCCATGTCATGGCCCACGAGAGCTTCGAGGACGAAGAGACCGCCCGGCTGATGAACCGGCTCTTCGTCAACATCAAGGTGGACCGCGAAGAACGCCCCGACCTCGACACCATCTACCAGCGGGCGCTCGCGCTCATGGGCCAACAGGGCGGCTGGCCGCTCACCATGTTCCTCACTCCCGACGCCGAGCCCTTCTGGGGCGGCACCTACTTCCCGCTGGAGCCCCGCTTCGGTCGGCCCGGCTTCAAGGACGTGCTGAGCCTGATCGAGCAGACCTACCGCAACGACCGCGAAAAGGTGGACAAAAACAGAACAGCGCTGGTCGAAGCGCTGCAAGGTCTCGCCCGAAGCAAGCCCGGCGACCCCGTCACCGAGGCACAAACAGAGAACATGGCACTCTCGCTGCTGCGCGAGGTCGATGGACGCCACGGCGGCATCGGCGGTGCGCCAAAGTTCCCGCAATGTTCCATGCTGGAGCTGCTCTGGCGCAGCTACCTGCGTACTGGCTCGCAGTTGATGAAGACCGCCGTGGTGCTGAGCATGGAGCGCATGTGCCAGGGCGGCATCTACGACCACCTGGGCGGCGGGTTCGCGCGCTACTCCACCGACGAGCGCTGGCTTGCGCCCCATTTCGAGAAGATGCTCTACGACAACGCCCAGCTGCTCGACCTGCTCTGCCATGTCTGGCAGGAGACCGGCGAGCCGCTCTTCGCCGCCCGCGCGGCCGAGACCGTAGCCTGGGTGCTGCGTGAGATGCGGACGGGCGAGGGCGCCTTCGCGAGCGCGCTGGATGCGGATTCCGAGGGCGAAGAGGGCAAATTCTACGTCTGGCACGAGGCCGAGATCGGCGAACTGCTCGGGGCAGACGCGGCCTATTTCAAGGCCGTCTACGACGTCGGTGCCGGCGGCAATTGGGAGGGGAAGACCATCCTCAACCGGCTCCTGCCGCCCGGCACCGATGGGGCTCCGGACGAGGCCCGCCTCGCCGGTATGCGCACGATCCTGCTGGAACGCCGCGCAGGCCGCGAGCGCCCCGGCTGGGATGACAAGGTGCTCGCCGACTGGAACGGCCTGATGATCGCAGCGCTCGCCAACGCCGCCATGGTCTTTGGCGCACCGGCGTGGCTCGACGCGTCGGTCGAGGCGTTCGACTACGTCGCGGGGCCCATGGCGGCCGGTGACAGGCTCCGCCACGCCGCGCGGCACGGCCGCTCCAAGGACGTGGAGTTCCTGGACGACTATGCCGAGATGGCGCGGGCGGCGCTGATGCTGGCCGAGACCACGGGCGAGGGCGCCTACGTGGAGCGCGCGCGCGGCTGGGTCGCGGTGCTCGACGCCCACTACTGGGACACGGACGAAGGCGGCTACTTCTACGCGCCCGACGATGCCGAGAAGAGCATCAGCCGCACCAAGACTGCCCACGACGCCGCGACGCCCGCCGGCAACGGCACCATGGTCGGCGTGCTCGCGCGTCTCCACCATCTCACTGGCGAGGCGGCCTATCGCGACCGCGCCGAGGCGCTGGTCACGGCGTTCTCTGGCGAGCTGGAGCGGAACTTCTCGCCGCTCTCCACGCTTGCCAACAACAGCGAGGTGCTGCGCCGCGCGGTGCAGGTGGTGGTCTGCGGCGCGCGCGCCGACGGGGGGACGCAGGCCCTGCTCGACGCCGTGTTCGCGACCAGCCTGCCCAACCGTGTGCTGACCCGGCTCGCGCCAAAGGAGGCGCTGCCGCTCGGACATCCCGCCTTCGGCAAGGGGCAGCAGGAGGGGATGGCCACGGCCTACGTGTGCGTGGGCCCGGTCTGCTCCCTGCCGTTGACGGAACCGCAGGCCCTTAAAGCCGCGCTCCGCGAGGCGGCGCAGGTGCCGGAGGAGGGCTGAGGGTCATGCCCGCCGCCTATTGCACCATCGATAGCCCCGTCGGCCCGCTCACGATCACGGCCGAGGAGAACGCGATCACCGCCGTCGACTTCGGCCTTGGCGGCGGACCTCGCCCGAACGGCGGCGTGCTGGCGGAGGCCGCGCGCCAGCTCACCGAATACTTTGCCGGCACGTTGCGCGAGTTCACGCTACCGCTCGCGCCCTCGGGCACGTCCTTCCGCCTCAAGGTGTGGGCGGCGATGCAGGCGATCCCCTATGGTCAAACACGCAGCTACGGCGACCTCGCCCGTGCGCTCGACAGCGCCCCTCGCGCCGTCGGCGGCGCCTGCGGCGCCAACCCGATTCCCCTCATCATCCCCTGCCACCGGGTCGTCGGTGCAGGCGGCACGCTCGGCGGGTTCTCCGGCGGCGCCGGCTGTGATACCAAGCGCCAGCTTCTCGCATTGGAACGCGCGCTTCCGCCGCAGCTTCCGGTCTGAGCCGAGCGCGGCCGGGCGGGCGCCCCGGACAGGAAAGGGAGAACCATGGTCAAGGCTGTGCGGATGCACGAGGCGGGCGGGCCCGAGGTGCTGCATTACGAGGATGTGGCGCTGCTGGATCCCGGCCCCGGCGAGGCGCTGGTGCGCCACGAGGCGATCGGCCTCAACTACATCGACGTCTATCACCGCACCGGCCTCTACCCGGTGCCCTCGCTGCCCTGGACCATCGGCATGGAGGGTGCCGGCGTGGTCGAGGCCGTGGGCGAGGCCGTCACCGATGTCTCCGCGGGCATGCGCGTGGCCTACGCCAGCCCGCCGCCGCCCGGCGGCTATTCCGAGGCCCGCGTGATGCCGGCAGGCTCGCTGGTGGAGCTCCCCGCCGACATCAGCTTCGAGCAGGGCGCAGCGATGATGCTGCAAGGCATGACAGTCGAGTACCTGATCCGCCGCACCTACCCGGTGAAGGCCGGGGAGACCGTGCTCGTGCACGCGGCAGCCGGCGGCGTCGGGCTGATCCAGTGCCAGTGGCTCAAGCACCTGGGCGTGACGGTGATCGGCACCGTCGGTTCGGAGGAGAAGGCGGCGCTCGCCCGCTCCCACGGCTGCGACCACCCGGTCAACTACCGGACCGAGGACTTCGCCGCGCGGGTGATGGAAATTACCGACGGCCAGGGCGTGCCCGTGGTCTACGATTCCATCGGCGCCGACACGCTGGAGGGCTCGCTCAACAGCTTGGCCCGGCTAGGCACGCTCGCGAGCTTTGGCAACGCCTCCGGCCCGATTACCGACTTCAACCTAGCCCGCCTCGCGCCCAAGAGCGCCTACATCACGCGGCCCACGCTCTTCGGCTACAACGCCACGCGGCCGGAGCTTGAGGAATCGGCCGGCGCGCTCTTCGATGTGGTGCGCTCAGGCGCCGTGAAGATCGAGATCCACCAGACCTACCCGCTGGCCGAGGCTGCCCAGGCTCATCGCGACCTGGAGGGCCGCAAGACCACGGGCTCGACCATCCTGACCCCCTGATCGCCGGCGGGGCGGCATGCCGCAGCCGCCGGTAAGCGCATCCGCCGGCCGGAAGGAGAGCCGCGGAGCCTTCCGTGATCCCGCCTTCATGGCCAATCGGGAAACACCGGTGCACCGGTGGGTTCCCTGGATCGCGGGTTTCTCTCGGCAGTTCGTCCAAGATGCCTTGGATAGGCACCTGCCGGGGCCGGGGGCCGGCGTCGTGCTGGACCCCTTCGCCGGTGTCGGCACGTCTCTGGTCGAGGCCGACCTCGCCGGCCACGCCGCCATCGGCTTCGAAATCAATCCTTACGCCGCCTTCGCGGCACGGGCGAAGCTGGGGGCGCATCGGCTGGCGCCGGAGCGGCTCAGCGCCAGCATCGCGGACTTCGTCGCGTTCATGGAGGAGAGCGAGCGCAAGAGCCGTGCGCCAAAGGCGTCGCCGCCCGCCGCTTTCCGCACGCGGGCGCCGTTCTACAGCCCGGCGGTGGAGCGCAAGGTCTTGTTGGCCTTCGATTTCATGGCCACGCTGGATGCGCCCATCGCCGCGCTGTTCCGCCTCGCCTTCGCCGCGACCATGGTGAGCTACTCCAACTACTCCTATGAGCCGAGCCTGGGTCGCAAGGCATCCGTCGGGCGGGCGGACGTGGAAGACGACGACGTAGCCGACGTGATCGCAACCAAGCTCTCTCAGATGGCGGACGATATCGATTGGTATGGCGGTGCACGGGCGAATCCTGAGCGCGACGACGGGCGCGTCTTCGAACAGTCCTTCTTCGAGGGCTACGCCGAACTGGGCGAGGGAAGCGTGGATCTGCTCGTCACCTCGCCGCCCTACCTCAACAACTACCACTACAACCGCAATACCCGTCCACACCTCTATTGGCTGGGGTTCTGCGCCGCGCCGCGCGACCTGAAGCGGCTGGAGGAACTCAACGTCGGCACCTACTGGCAGAACGCCCGCGACGAAGAGCGCATCGACCTCGACCTCTCCATCGATGACGACGCGATTCGGGAGGCCATCGAGGCGGTGCGTGTGCGCAACCCCGACAAGGGACTCTACGGCGGCAACGGCTGGGCCAACTACGCGGCGCGCTACTTCAACGACTGCGCGCGCTTCCTCGACGGCGCGGCCTGGTGCTTGCGGCCCGGCACGACGGCCCTGGTGGTGATCGGAAACTCCATCCTGCAGGGGGTGCCGATTCCCACCGACCGATTCCTCGCCGCCATCGCCAAGTCCCGCGGGTTCCAGGTGGCAGGCATTCACGTTCCCCGCGAGACGCGGGTCGGCAGCAGCATCGTCGAGTCCAGCGTCCGTGCCGGCAAGGCGAACGGGAGCGCGCTCTACGAGTCGGTCGTGGAGCTGCGCCGCCTCTGAATCCCCGCGTCGCTTGACAAGGGGGTGGCCGCAAGCGGCATAAGGGCGCCATGAGCGACGCCGGGAACCTCGATCGCCGCTATCGCACCCGCGGCGGCATCGCCATCCACCGCAGCGACCGCGAGACGGCGGTCGGCCCTGCGGCCGCTGACCTGGTCGAGCGTCTGGACCGCTATCCCGGCGTCTTCATGTCGTCCTGCTTCGAGTTCCCCGGCCGTTACACGCGCTGGGACCTGGGCTTCGCCGCCCCGCCGCTCGCCATCAGCTGCCGCGGGCGGGACTTCGAGGTGACGGCGCTCGAGCCAAGGGGCCGGGTGCTGCTGGAGCCCATCCGCGCCGCCATCGAGCCGCTATCCGCCGTCGCCGCGCTGGAAGCAGACGGCGATCGCCTCCACGGGCACATTCACCCGCCGGTGGAAATCGTGCCCGAGGAGCAGCGCAGCCGGCAGCCCTCGATCTTCAGCCTGCTACGCGCGGTCATCGACCTCTTCGGTAACGACGAGGACCAGCATTTCGGCCTCTACGGCGCCTTCGGCTACGACCTCGCCCACCAGTTCGAGCCGGTGGCGCTCAAGCTAGAGCGCCCGGCGGACCAGCGCGATCTGGTGCTCTTCGTGCCCGACGAGATCCTGGTGGTCGATCACATGTCGGATCGGGCAGTGCGGCACCGCTACGATTTCGTCACACCCGGCGAGGACACGCGCGACATGGCCCGCGCGCCGCGAGAGGACGCCTACGCGCCCGCGCCCCCCGGCAGCGAACCGCCGGCCAACGACCACGAGCCGGGCCAGTACCCGGCGGCGGTGGACCGCGCCAAGGATGCGTTCCGCCGGGGCGACCTCTTCGAGGTGGTGCTGAGCCAGCAGTTCAGCGAGGCCTGCGCCGACCCGCCGTCCGCGGTGTTCGACCGCCTGCGCACCCTCAATCCCGCGCCCTACTGCGCGCTGATGAACCTGGGCGCCGGCGAGTTCCTGGTGGCCGCCTCGCCCGAGATGTACGTGCGGGTCGAGGGCCGCCGGGTCGAGACCTGCCCCATCTCCGGCACCATCGCCCGCGGCAAGGATGCGCTCGGCGACGCCGCTCAGATCGCGAAGCTCCTCAACTCGGCCAAGGACGAGGCCGAGCTCACCATGTGCACCGACGTCGACCGCAACGACAAGTCGCGCATCTGCGAGCCGGGCTCGGTGCGGGTGATCGGCCGGCGCCAGGTAGAGCTCTACTCGCGCCTGATCCACACGGTCGACCACGTCGAAGGCATCCTCCGCCCCGAGTTCGACGCGCTGGACGCCTTCCTCAGCCACACCTGGGCGGTGACGGTGACCGGCGCGCCCAAGCACTGGGCGATCCGCTTCATCGAGGCGAACGAGCGCTCGGCGCGGCGCTGGTACGGCGGTGCCATCGGCCGCATCGGCTTCGACGGGGCGATGAACACCGGGCTCACGCTCCGCACCGTCCGCATGAAGGACGGCATCGCCGAGATCAGGGCCGGCGCCACGCTGCTCTATGACAGCGACCCGGACGCCGAAGACGAGGAATGCCGGCTCAAGGCGTCTGCGCTCTTCGCCGCCGTGAGGGCGGAGGCGGCGCCCGCGCCGGTGCGCGCGCCCTCAGCCCAGCAGGGGGCTGCCAGACGCGTGCTCCTGGTTGATCACGAGGATTCCTTCGTCCACACACTCGCCAACTACCTGCGGCAGACCGGCGCCCAGGTCGAGACGCTCCGGCCCGAGCCCGCGCGCGAAGTGCTGCGGGACGGCGCGCCCGATCTGGTCGTGCTCTCGCCCGGCCCCGGCCGGCCCGAAGATTTCGGCACGGCCGAGACCATCGAGCTGGTGCTGGCGAAGGGCGTGCCGCTCTTCGGCGTTTGCCTCGGGCTTCAGGCCGTGGCCGAGTATTTCGGCGGCCGGCTCGGCCAGCTCGACGAGCCGGTCCACGGCAAGCCGTCGGAGGTCACGGCGAAGGCCAGCGCACTCTTCCAGGGGCTGCCGGCGCGCTTCCGCGTCGGCCGCTACCACTCGCTCTACGCCGCGCGCGTGTCGCTTCCCGACGATCTGCTCAAGGTCACCGCCGAGACCGACGACGGCGTCATCATGGCGCTGGAGCACCGGGAACGCCCCATCGCCGCCGTGCAGTTCCACCCGGAATCGATTCTCTCCCTCGACGACAACATCGGCATGCGGCTGATCGACAACATGATGACCGCACTGACCGGGAACGGGGGCCCGCCGGCCGGAGAATAGAGCGCGTCCGTCTTTGGCGGACGCGCGACAGGCCGCGACCGCGGCCCGCCGCTCCTGCGGCGCCCACGCGGAGGCGCCGGCCGCAGGCCGGCTGCCGTGAGCGAAATAACTTCTACAGCCCCCAGGCGCCGTCGACCACCAGCGCCTGGCCGGTGGTGAAGGCGGATTCGCCCGAGCCGAGATAGACGCAGAGCGCTGCGATCTCCGACGGCGATCCCATCCGCCCCAGCGGGGCGCGTGTTATGAAGGCAGCGCGCGCCGCCTCCGGGTCCGGTCGCGCGTTGAAGCGCTCTTCCAACGACGGAGTATCGACCGCGCCGGGGCAGACCGCGTTGCAGCGAACTCCTTGCGCCGCGTAGTCCAGCGCGACCGACTTGGTGAGGCCGATGACGGCGGCCTTGCTGGCGCCGTAGGCGCAGCGGTCGGGCGCGGCCTTCACCGACGACACCACCGACGCCATGTTGATGATCGAGCCGCCACCCTTTGCCAGCATCGCCGGCAGGAAGGCGCGGATCATCCGGTACATGGCGGTCACGTTGAGGCCGAGCGTCTCCTCCCAGTCCGCCGGCTCGCAGTCGAGCAGCGTGCCGTGTGGCACGCGGCCTGCGCAGTTGAAGAGCACGTCGAGGGCGCCGATCTCCTCGGCCGCCGCCGCCACGGCGCCGTCGTCGCGAACATCGAGCGCCCGGCACGTGACACCTTCCAGCGTGGCGAGACCCGCGAGCTTGGCTTCGTCGATGTCGGTGGCCCAGAGCCGCGCCCCCTCCTTCTGGAACGCGACAGCTGTTGCGTGGCCGATGCCTTGCCCCGCTGCGGTGATCAGCGCGGTCTTCTCCGCGAGGCGCCCGCCCATCGCTCAGCGCCCGGTGAAAGTTGGTCTTCGCTTTTCGACGAAGGCCGCGACCCCTTCGGCGAAGTCCGCGCTCGCGGCGCAGTCCGCGAACATCTCGGCCTCTGCCTGAAGCTGGTCTTCGAGGGAGGCATGACCCGAGTTGCGGAGCAGCCGCTTCGTGTTGGCTAACGCGCGGGCGGGGCCGGCGGCAAGGCGTCGGGCCAGCGCTTCGGTCTCCTCCTCGAGCCGATTGGGCGAGACGACGCGGTTGACGATGCCGAGGCGCTCGGCCTCGCGCGCGCCGAAGCGATCGCCCAGCAGCGCGAGCTCCATCGCCTTCTTGGCGCCCACCGTGCGCGGCAGGAACCAGGTCGAGGAGCCGTCGGGGCTGGTGCCGATGCGGCAATAGGCCATGGTGAAGATGCTGTCGGCGGCGCTGATCGCGAGGTCGCACGCGAGAACCAGGCTCAGCCCGAAGCCGCCGGCGGCGCCGTCGATCTTGGCGATGATCGGCTGCGGCATCCGCCGCATGATCCGGATGATTGCGTGCACGCGGTCGATCATCGTCTCGAAATGCCGCCTGCGCTCATCCGGCGTCCGTTCGAGCAGGCCGTAGAAGGATTGCAGGTCGCCGCCCGCCATGAAGTAGCCGCCTGCACCCTGCAGCACCATGACGCGGGTCTCAGGCTCGCGCTCGACCTGTGCAAGGGTCTCAACCAGGGCGTCGCACAGCTCGTCGTTGAGCGCGTTCAGCACCTCCGGCCGGTTGAGGGTCACCCGAGCGATGCCGTCCGCCCGCTCGATCAACACCGTGTCGCTCATGTCTCAAGCCTCCCGCTGGTGCTGTTGCCGCCGCAAGGCGCGTCCTAGCATCAAGCGAGGCGGCGGGCGAGACTGGCGTGTCACAGCACCCACGACGGAGGATACCGATGGTCGAGAACGCCGTTCGCATCAAGACCGACCCCGATCCCTACGAGCCCTTCAAGCTGGCGCAGGCCTACCGCGTAGGCGACCTGATCTTCGTTTCCGGCCAGACCGCCATCGACCTCGACGGCACCATCGTCGGCGTCGGCAATTTCGATGCCCAGGCCGAGCAGACCTTCAAGAACCTGGCTGCGGTGCTGGAGGCCGGCGGCTCCAGCCTCGCGAAGATCGTCAAGGTGAACATCTACCTCAAGGACATGGGCAACTTCGGCAAGATCGTGGCGCTCCGGGAGAAGTTCTTCACGCCGCCATACCCAGCCGACACCATCGTCGAGATCACGTCGTTGGCGCTGCCCGAGCTCGAAATCGAGATCGAGGCGATCGCCATGGTCGAAGGCGAGATCGTGGGCTAGCTCCCTCCCATGCCGTTACCCGCTACGGGGCGCGCTGTGGCAGAATGCGACTCGACTCCGCCCCGCCAAGCCGGGGCAGTGCCGCAATCCTCATCCCAGAGGCCGGGAAGGAGATCGCCATGTCGAGAAGCCTAGTCGAGACCCTGCTGGGCGCCGTGGTGCTGGCGGTGGCCATCGGCTTCATCGTCTTCGCCTATACCAGGAGCGGCGTCGCCACGGTCAGCGGCTACGAGGTGAGCGCGGCGTTCAACCGCGTGGACGGCATCACCAACGGTTCCGATGTGCGCATCGGCGGCATCAAGGTCGGCACGGTGGTCGACCGCGAGCTTGAGCCTGAGACCTTCCGCGCCGTGCTCCGCATGAGCATCGACGAGTCGGTGGAGCTGCCGACAGATTCAACTGCGGCGGTGGTCAGCGACGGCCTGCTCGGTGGCAAGTTCATCGACCTCCAGCCGGGCGCCGAAGAGGCCCTCATCAAGGACGGCGGCCGCATCTCATACACCCAATCCTCCCTGCTACTGGAGGAGCTGATCGGCAAGTTCGCCTTCGGCACCGAGTAGTTGCGGCGCGGGTTTCTTCTTCTGGCTGCAGGCGCGGCGCTTGCCGCGGCCTGGGGCGATGGCGCCGTCGCCATCGCAGCCGACCGCTCGGTCGCCGTGCTGCAGGCGCTCGACAAGGTGGTGGCACGGACCTCCGAGGTGGAAGCGCCGCTTGACCGGCCCGTGCAGTTTGGGACGCTCCGCATCGTCGCGCGCGCCTGTCACGCGGCGCCGCCCGAGGAGCCGCCGGAGAATGCCGCCTTCCTCGAAATCGACGAGATCGACCACGCGGGCCGCGCGACCCGCCTCTATACCGGCTGGATGTTCTCGTCGACGCCGGGCCTCGCCGCGCTCGAGCACCCGGTCTACGACATCTGGGTGCTCGCCTGCTCGGAGGCCACGCCGGCGGCCGACAGCGCCGCGTCTGAAAAACCCGCCGGATAAAAGTTCGCGGGCTGCTTGAGAGCCTCCGCCAGCCGTTCCAGATAGCTGGCCCGCGGCACCTCGACCGCGCCGAACTGGCTCAAGTGCCCGGTGACGAACTGGGTATCCAGCAGGGTGAAGCCGCCGGCCCGGAGGCGGGCGACCAGGTGCACGAGCGCGACCTTGCTGGCGTCTCGCTCGACGCTGAACATGCTCTCGCCGAAGAACGCGGCCTCCAGCGCCACGCCGTAGAGACCGCCCACCAGCGTTTCGTCGCGCCAGGTCTCCACGCTGTGGGCGTGGCCCTGCCTGTGCAGCGCGCAGTAGGCCTCGAAGATGGGCCCGTTGATCCATGATTCGGGCCGACGGCGGGTGCGCCGTGCGCAGCCGCGCACGACGCGGGGGAAGTCCCGGTCCGCGGTGATGCGAAAGTGCCCGCCGCGAACCGTGCGTGCGAGCCTGCGTGGCACGTGAAAGCTGTCGAGCGGAATCACGCCACGCGTCTCCGGGTCGACCCAGAAGACGTCACGCTCCGCCTTGCTCTCTGCCATGGGGAAGAGCCCGCAGCTGTAGGCCCTGAGAATCAGCGCCGGCGTGAGCTCGACCGTCGACATGGTGCGCGCGCTAGGCGTCGTTGCCGGCGCCGGTCTCCGTCACGAAGCGCTCGAACCAGTGGATGTCGTAGGCGCTCTCGGCGAATGCCTGGCTGGCAAGCAGGCGCAGGTGCAGCGGGATCGTGGTCGAGACACCCTGGATGACGTACTCCTCCAGCGCCCGTCGTAGGCGCATCAGGCAGGCCTCTCGGCTGCCGGCCTGTGCGATCACCTTGCTGATGAGGCTGTCGTAATAGGGTGGGATCCGGTAGCCGTCATAGAGCGCGGAATCCACGCGCACGCCAGGCCCGCCCGGCGTGTGGTAGCCGCTCACGGTGCCGGGTGAGGGACGGAAGGTGTCGGGATCCTCGGCCGTGATTCGGCATTCGATGGAATGACCCTCGAAGCGGATGTCGTCCTGGCCAAATGCCAGCGGTTCGCCGGCCGCGACCCTGATCTGCTCCTGCACGAGGTCGATCCCGGTGATCATCTCTGTCACCGGGTGTTCCACCTGGATGCGCGTGTTCATCTCCATGAAGTAGAACGCGCCGTCCTCGTACAGGAACTCCAGCGTGCCGACCCCGCGATAGCCAAGCTCGCGCACTGCGGCGCTGACTCGGCTGCCGATCTCCTCGCGCGCTTCCGCGTCGAGTGCCGGCGAGGGCGCCTCCTCCAGTACCTTCTGGTGGCGGCGCTGCAGCGAGCAGTCGCGCTCGCCCAGGTGCACCGCGCTGCCGAACTGATCCGCCAGCACCTGCACCTCGATATGGCGGGGTGCAGCAACCAGCTTCTCCAGATAGAGCGCATCGTTGCCGAAGGCGGACTCGGCCTCGGCGCGTGCCGTGGCGGCAGCCATCGCCAGCTCCTCGCGGCTGTCGACCCGCTTCATGCCGCGCCCGCCGCCGCCCGCCACCGCCTTGATCAGCACCGGATAGCCGATCTCGTCCGCCGCCTCGGCGATCGAGGCGGCGTCCTCCAGCGCGTCGGCAGAGCCCGGCACCACCGGCAGGCCGAGCTCGGCCGCGGTCTGCTTCGCGCGAATCTTGTCGCCCATCAACGAGATGTGTGTCGGGCTCGGGCCGATGAAGATGAAGCCGTGCTCCTCGACGATGGTCGCGAAGTCCGCACTCTCGGAGAGGAAGCCGTAACCGGGGTGAATGGCGTTGGCGTTGGTGATCTCGCCGGCGGCGATGATCGCCGGGATGTTGAGGTAGCTTTCCCTGGGCGCCGGCGGGCCGATGCAGACCGACTCATCGGCGAGCCTGGCGTGCATCGCCTCGGCGTCCGCCGTGGAGTGGACGGCCACGGTCTTGATGCCGAACTCCCGGCAGGCACGGATGATCCGGACCGCGATCTCCCCCCGGTTGGCGATCAGGACCTTGTCGAACATCGGTCTCACTCGAGGATCAGCAAGACCTCGCCATACTCGACCCGGGCGCCGTTCTCGGCAAGAATTCGGGTGACACGGCCGCCGCTGGGAGCGCGGACCGGGTTCATCGTTTTCATCGCCTCGACGATGAAGAGCGTATCGCCCTCGCTGATCTCATCTCCGACAGTGACGAATGGGCGCCCGCCCGGCTCGGACGCAACGTAAACCACGCCGACCAGCGGGGAGATCACCGCGCCGGGGTGGGAGGCGTCGTCGGCGACCGGCGCGGGCGGCGCTTCCTCTGCGGGCACGGGCTCGACCGCTGCCGGGCGCGGAGCGGGCGCGGGTGCCGCCGCCACAGTGGCTTGGCGTGCGATGCGGATGCGGCTCTCGCCCTCGCCGATCTCGATCTCGCTGAGATTCGCCTCGTCGAGCACCGCCGCCAGCGCGCGGATCAGCTCGATGTCGGGTCCGAACATTGGCTCCGGCTCCTCCGGCCGGGGATCCGGCACAGGTTTCACTGCCATCGCGTCACTCCTCCTTCAAGAGCGCGCGCATCCCGTCGAGCGCGAGCAGGTAACCATCGGCGCCGAACCCGCAGATCGAACCCTGCACTACCTGCGCCACGTAGGAGCGCCGGCGGAAGGGCTCGCGCCGGTGGATGTTCGAGAGATGCAGCTCGATGGCCGGCAGGTCCACGGCGCGCAGCGCGTCCATGATGGCGACCGACGTGTGCGTGTAGCCGCCGGGATTGAGGATGATGCCGGCGTGGGCCCTCGGCGCCTGCTGAATCCAGTCAATCAGCTCGCCCTCGTGGTTGCTCTGCCTGAAATCGACCGCGAGTCCGTGGCCCTCCGCATGGCTCTCGCACAGCGCACGGATATCGTCCAGGGTCTGGTGCCCGTAGATCTCAGGTTCTCGCAACCCCAGCATATTGAGGTTGGGGCCGTTCAAAATCAAGATATTGTAAGTCATGGCCGCACCGGGTCGTGATGCTCGCCCGCATAACGGGTCTAACACGGCCGGGACTCGGGCTTCAATCCGCGCGTTCGATGCCGCCGTCCCCTGTTGAAATCGCCATAGTCCTCACCAATACTCCAAGTGAGGCCGCAGTGCTGCGGCAAATGACGGCACGCGTACGGAACGCACATCCATGCAGGTGCAGATAAACGGCGAGCTCCGCGAGTTCGAGGAGCCCCAGTCGGTCCACAGCATCGTGACGGGGTTGGGCCTCGACCCGCGCAAGATCGCGGTGGAGCGCAATCTCGAAATTGTGCCCCGGAGCGCTTACGACCAGACGGCCGTTGCCGCCGGCGACCGGCTCGAGATCGTGCACTTCATCGGCGGCGGTGCCGACCCCGTGCCGGTAGCGTCGGACGACGACAGCTGGGAGGTCGCCGGCCGGCGCTTCCGCTCGCGGCTGATCGTCGGCACCGGCAAGTATCGCGACTTCGAGCAGACCGCCGCAGCGCTGGATGCCTCCGGCGCCGAGATCGTCACGGTTGCTGTGCGCCGTGTGAACGTCACCGATCGCAATGCGCCGATGCTGATCGATTACGTCGATCCCAAGCGCTACACCTATCTGCCCAACACTGCCGGCTGCTTCACCGGTGAAGACGCCGTCCGCACGCTGAGGCTCGCGCGCGAGGCCGGCGGCTGGTCGCTGGTCAAGCTCGAGGTGCTCGGCGATCAGGAGACGCTCTACCCCAACATGCCGGAGACCCTCCGCGCCGCCGAGATCCTGATCAAGGACGGCTTCGAGGTCATGGTCTATTGCAGTGACGATCCGATCATGGCCAAGCGGCTGGAGGATATGGGCTGCGCCGCGATCATGCCGCTGGCAGCGCCCATCGGCTCCGGGCTCGGGGTGCAGAACCCGGTCGGCATCCGCATCATCGTCGAGCGCATCGGTGTGCCCGTGCTGGTCGATGCCGGCGTTGGTACGGCCTCCGACGCGGCTGTGGCGATGGAGCTCGGCTGCGACGGGGTGCTGATGAACACCGCCATCGCCGGTGCCAGGGATCCGGTGCTGATGGCGCATGCCATGCGTCACGCGGTGGAGGCCGGCCGGCTCGCCTATCTCGCCGGCCGCATGGCGAAGAAGCGCTACGCCGACCCCTCGTCACCGCTTGGCGGGCTCATTTAGAGCTTTAGGAGCGCGTCCGACTTTGACGGACGCGCGACAGGCCGCGACTGCGGCCCGCCGCTACTGCGGCGCGCCCGCGCAGGCGCCGGCCGGAGGCCGGCTGCCGTGGGCGACAATAAGGCGTGAGCGTTTCCGCGTAAGACGGAAACGCTCTAAGCCGCGCGGCGCTCACCGCCTCTTCTTCGCGGCCTGCTCCGCGGCGTTACGGATATCCTCCGCTCGGAGCCAGCGCGCGCTGCCTTCTGGCAGGCCCTCCGCCGCGACGCTCGCGTGGTAGTGCGCTCGTTCCACATCGCCCCGTAGAAAGGCTGCCTCGGCGAAGGCGAGGGAGGAAGCGGCGCGTTTCCCCGCCCGGCCGCGCGCGATGCCCAGTTGATACCAATGCTGGGGCGATTTCGGCTCCAGCCGGGTCGCCGCCTCCAGGTTCTTTATCGCGCTTGCGAGCGAAGCGGCATCGCCGCTCTCGATCTGCGCCCGCGCGAGGCCGAGGCGTAGCAGTCCGGCGTCGTCCCTGAGCGCCACGGCACGCTCGTAAGGCGCGATTGCTTCGCTCACGCGACCATTCTCGAAAAGCACCTGTCCCTTGAGCTCGTGGAACCAGGGGTCGTCCGGATGGTCAGCCAGCAAGGCGTCGAGCGCTGCGAGGGCGCGGTCCAGGTCCGGGATTCGATAGTACGCGATGGCGCGGGCGTAGCGCGCTTCGGTCGACTCGTCTTCGTCCGGGTAGGCGCGGAAGGTCGCGTCCGGCGGGTCCAGGAACCCCTTGAGCTTCGCCACCATGCGGCGGTGGGCGGTGCCGTGCGTATCCGAGGCGCTGCCCGCGGCATGGTCTTCCCCCTCCACGTGGTCGCGGATGAAGCGGATGCGCTCGCGGGTGAGCGGGTGGGTGCGCGCGTAGCTGTTCACCTCGGTGATGGCGAGGCGCTCGCGCTCCTCGAGCCGCTGGAAGATGCGCAAGAGGCCCGCAGCCGACTGCCCAGTGCGTTCCAGCAGGCGCACGGCCGCCTGGTCGGCGCTCTGCTCCTGCGTGCGGCTGTAGCGCAGGAAGGATTGCTGCGCGATCGCCTGACCTCCACTCAGGATGGCGCTTCCCACCTCGCCTTCACCGGCAATGATGGCGCCGGCCGCCAGCACCGTCGCCAGGATCATCTCGGCCGAAGCGTTCTCCATCGCGTCCCGCGTGCGAACCAGGTGGCCGCCAGCGATGTGGCCGATCTCGTGCGCCAGCACGCCGATGATCTCGCCGGGGTCCTCCGCGGCGGTCAGCATGCCGCTCGACAGGAAAAGATTGGGGCCGCCGGCGACGAAGGCGTTGATATTGGAGTCGTTGACGATGTGCAGCCGGACCGCGCCTTCGCCGAGGCCCGCAGCCTCCAGCAGTGGCGCGGCATAGGCCCGGATGGTATCTTCGATCTCGGCGTCGCGGATCAGCGACATGCCCTGCGGCCACGCCGGCGCCGCTGCCGCCAGGACAAGTGAGAACGCTAAGCAGGCGAGCGCCGCTGCGCGTGCGAGACGGATGACCAACGGTTTCGCTCCAAGGATGACGAGTTTGGATATGTTGCTTGGACGCCACCGTCAATGGGCGCCCATCGCCGCTATCCGCTCGAACTAAGGCATAGTGATGGCGGCATCCCAGCGCGCTGCGGTCGCGCCCTTCTTCGCGATGGAAATCCTCAAGGCCGCGACGGAGCGTGCGGCAACGGGCGCGCGGGTCTTCCACATGGAGACCGGCGAACCCGGCTCAGGCGCGCCGCAGCGGGTGCTCGAAGCGGCGCAGGCGGCCTTGGCTGGCGACAGGATCGGCTACACCGAGGCCGACGGCGTGCTGCCCCTGCGCGAGCGCATCGCCGCGTTCTACGGCGAGCGCTACGGCTTCGCCCCGCCGGTGGAGCGGATCGTGGTCACGACCGGGGGCTCGGCCGGGATCATTCTGGCCTTCCTCGCCGCCTTCGACGTGGGCGACCGGGTGGCGCTCGCCAACCCCGGCTATCCCGCCTACCGCAACACCCTGCAGGCGCTTGGTCTCGATCTAGTGCTACTCCCGACCACGGCAGAGACCCGCTTTCAACCAACCGTGGCGATGCTGGAGGCGCTGGAGCAACCGATCCGGGGCCTGATCGTTGCCAGCCCGTCTAATCCGACCGGGACCATGGTGCCCAGGCCCACGCTCGAAGCTGTGGCGGCATATTGTAATGACCGGGGGATTCGGGTGATCTCGGACGAGATCTACCACGGCATCACCTATGGCGAACCGGCGGCCAGCGTCGCCGCGTTCTCCGAGAGCGCGGTCGTGATCAACGGCTTCTCGAAATACTTCGCGATGACCGGCTGGCGCCTCGGCTGGATGGTGGTGCCCGAGGACCTCGCCAGGGCGGTGGAGCGGCTCACGCAAAACCTCTTCATCTCGCCGCCGGCGCTTTCGCAGCGGGCCGCAATCACCGCCTTCGACTGCCGGGACGAGCTGGAGGCCAACGTGGCGCGTTACGCTCGTAACCGCAGCATCGTCCAAGAGGCGCTTCCGGCCGCAGGCTTCGGCGCGCTCGCGCCCTGCGACGGAGCCTTCTACGCCTATGCCGATGTCTCGGAACTCACCGACGACAGCGAGGAATTCTGCCAGCGCATGCTGGCTGAGTGCGGGGTGGCGGCGACGCCCGGCATCGACTTCGACACCAAGCGGGGCGGTGCCTTCGTCCGCTTCTCCTATGCTGGCGCGACGGAAGAGGTGGAGGGCGCCTGCGCTGCTCTCAAGCGCTGGCTCACGCTTTAGCCAGAGCGCGTCCGTCGAAGACGGACGTGCCATAGGTCGCGACCGCGGCCCGCCGCGTCAGCGGCGCCCTCGCGGAGGCGCCGGCCGTAGGCTGGCTGCCGTGAGCGATAAATTACTGGAGCGATTCCAGACTTGGACTTACGTCTAACGACGATGCATCACGCCGGCCGCGAGGAAGCCCCCGTCGACCGCGAGCACGTGGCCGGTGACGTAGCGGGCTTCCTCGCTCGCGAGGAAGAGTGCCGCAGTGGCCGTCTCCTCCGGCGTGCCATAGCGGTCGAGCGGGATGCCGGCGCGGTAGACCGTGCGCGTCTCCGCCGAGTGCATCTTGGCCACCAGCTCGGTTTCGATCGCGCCCGGCGCGAGCGCGTTCACAGTAATGCCGTAAGGCGCGAGCTCGACTGCCATCACTTTGGTGAGCGCGATGACGCCGCCCTTGGCGGTGCCGTAGGCCGCACGCCCGGTGCCGCCGCGCACGCCGGCGGTCGACGCGAGATTGACGATACGGCCGTAGCCGCGCTCCACCATGTGCCGCGCCGCCGCCTGCCCGCAATAGAACGTGCCCGAGAGGTCGATATCGAGGATGCGCTGCCATTCCTCCGGCGTGGTGTCGAGGAAGCTCCGCTCCACGCCCACGCCTGCGCTGTGCACCAGGATGTCAACCTTGCCGAATGCCTCTATCGCCCGAGCGACCATCGCGTCGGCCTGTACAGGCTGGCTGACGTCGACGGCGATGGCCTCCGCCCGTGCTCCGTCACCGGCTAACGCTGCGGCGACGTCTCGGGCTCCCTCCAGGTTAAGATCGGCGACGGCGACCGCCGCGCCGCGTGCGGCCAATGCGCGCGCGACCTCGCGACCGATGCCGCTGGCCCCGCCGGTGACAACGGCGACCCGGTTGACATAGATCAAGGCTCGCTCCCGAGGTGCTTGCCGTGCCCGTGCACCTGTTCTAGCGTGGCGGTTTGGCGGACGCCAGGGCGCGACACCGGGCGCCGCCGCCCCGGTCAAAGTTGCCGGGACCTTAAGTCAGGATGCTGCCGATGCGCTTCTGCAGGGCGCACCGAAACGATTGGAGGGAGCACGCAATGAACATTGGCAAGTCGATCAAGGCCGGCCTTGCTGCCGGCGTGTTGAGCGCCGCGATTCTTACGGCGGGCCTCGCCCAGGCCGAGGACGAGCGCGTGCGCTGGAATATGGCTAGCTGGTTTCCCAGCAACCTGACCCAGCTCGGCACGCTCGGCAAAAGCATGGTGGACCGCCTGGACCGCATCTCCGGCGGTAACATTCAGATCAAGTTCTTCGAGCCCAACGCGCGGAGAAGATAGGCGTCTCTACCCAGCTCATCGCCGGTGGCGATATCTTCCCGGCGTTGGAACGCGGCTCCATCGACGCGACCGAATATTCTATGCCAGCGATTGACCTCAATCTCGGCTTCTATCAGGTCGCCAAGCACTACTACTTCCCCGGCTGGCACCAGCAGTCGACGGTGTTCGAGCTGCTCCTGAACCGGGCAGCCTGGGATGCGCTGAGCGACACCCAGCAGGCGCAGATCGAGGTCGCCTGCGGCGATGCCTTCCGCGAAGGGCTGGCCGAGGGCGAAGCGATCCAGGGCAGGGCGCTGGCTGAGCTCCAGGAGAAGGGCGTCACGATCCATCGTTGGCCGCAGGAAATCCTGGATACGTTGGAGGAGAAGTGGAACGAGGTCGCGGCCGAGGATGCGGCGCGCGACGCGAACTTCGCCAAGGTCTGGGAGTCCTATCAGGCTTATCGTGCCGAGTATGCGGTCTGGGCCGATCTCGGTTACCTGAACTAGGTCCGATCTGAAGCCGTGCGCGGCAGCGCACGGCTTCTCCTTAGCCAAGGGGCGCCGGAGCGGGTGTAGACCACGCTCCGGCGCTCCCCTATTGTCTCGGCTGGGCGGCGGTAACGGATTGCATGCGATATCTCCTGAGGATTGAGGCGGTCCTCAATTCGGTGGCGACCTGGGTCGGGCGCATTGGCGCCTGGATCTCGGTACCGCTGATGATCATCATCATCTTCGACGTCATCACCCGCCGCTTCCTGGTGCTGGGTTCGACCAAGTTGCAGGAAGGCGAATGGCACCTGCACGCGGTGCTGTTCCTGCTCTGCCTCGGCTTCGCCTACCTTAAGAACGCCCATGTCCGAATCAGCCTGGTGCACGAGCGCTTCAGCCCCACGACGCAGCGCTGGATCGAGTTCATCGGCTGCCTGGTCTTCGCCATTCCCTACTGCGCCATCGTCTTCTACTTCGCGATGGATTTCGTGGAGCGCTCCTGGAATCTGAACGAGGCCTCGGACTCCGCGACCGGCCTGCCCTACCGCTGGGCGATCAAGGGTTTCCTGCCGGCCGGGATGCTCTTCCTGGGTTTCGCCGCGGTCGCGGTGCTGCTGCGCAAGTTCATCGAACTCTTCGGCTCCCCCGAACACCGTCGCGCCTTGAGCGACGACAGTACGAAAGTGCCGGAACGTCCCGAGCCCACCACGCCGGGCCGGGAGCAGTAGGGCATGTACATCGAGGACTATCTGCCGGCGTTCATGTTCGGCGCGCTGGCGATCCTGTTGTTCTCGGGCTTCCCTGTCGGATTTGTCCTCGGCGGCGTGGCGCTGGCCTTCGGTTTTCTGGGGGCCGCCCTCGACGTCTTCCATGTCATCCAGTTCTTCAACCTGCCGCTCCGCATCTGGGGTATCGGCGACAATTTGGTGCTGGTGGCGATCCCCATGTTCATCTTCATGGGCACGATGCTGGAGCGATCCGGCGTCGCCGCCGACCTGCTCTATTGCCTCCAGGTCCTGTTAAGGCGGACGCCAGGCGGGCTCGCGCTCGCGGTCACGGTGATGGGCACCATCCTCGCCGCCACCACCGGCATCATCGGCGCCTCGGTGGTGATGATCAGCCTCATGGCGCTGCCGGTCATGCTGCAGCGCAAGTACAACATGGAGCTCGCCACCGGCACGATCGCGTCGTCGGGCACGCTCGGCATCCTGATACCGCCCAGCATCATGCTGGTGATCATGGCGGACCTGCTGGGCCGCTCCGTCGGCACGCTCTTCGTCGCGGCGGTGTTCCCGGGCCTGATGCTGGCGGGCCTCTACTTCATCTACATACTGACGCTGTGCCGGTTTAAGCCCCACCTCGCGCCTCCACTACCGAAGGACATGGGGCCCAAAAGCACGCGTGAGCTGATCTTCCTGCTGCTGCGGGGCTTCATCCCGGCGGTCTTCCTCATTCTGCTGGTGCTGGGCTCGATCGTGCTCGGCTGGGCGACGCCGACTGAGGCGGCGGGTGTCGGCGCCTTCGGCGCGGTCCTGCTGGCGGTCATCAACCGCAAGCTCACGTGGAAGGTGCTGCGGGACGTGGTCGAACGCACGGCGCTCACCAACGGCATGCTGTTCTTCATTTTCGTCGGCGCGACGGCGTTCTCCTACGTCTTCCGCTCGCTCGGCGGCGATCAGCTGATCGAGGACTTGGTCTATTCCGTCGGCGTCGGCCCCTGGGGAATTCTCTTCATCCTGATGATCGTGACCTTTCTCCTGGGGTTCTTCTTCGACTGGATCGAGATCACGCTGATCGTGTTGCCGGTGTTCGCACCGATCCTGGCCGGACTCGACTTCGGCGACCACGTGCCCAAGCTCGAGGTGGTCTACTGGTTCTCGATTCTGATGGCGGTGAACCTGCAGACCTCGTTCCTGACACCGCCCTTCGGCTTTGCCCTCTTCTACATGAAGGGCGTGGCCCCGCCCGAAGTGCGCATTCAGCAGATTTATCGCGGGATCATCCCCTTCGTGATCCTGCAGCTCATCGGGCTCGGGCTGGTGATCGCCTTCCCCGAGATCGCCATGTGGCTGCCGCGCACGATGCTCGATTGAGGCGTGCCTGCCTCCAGCGACCGTGCCCTCCTTAGCTAATGCTGTTCGGTGCTCTCTGAAAGGAGCGCGACCTGCGCCCCCAGGGCCGCGCGCGGGGGCTCGCGATCAGACGACGACCACCTTCCCCGGATTCATCAGGTTGTGGGGGTCGAACGAGCGCTTGATCGTGCGCATCAGGTCGACCGCACCTGCGCCGTGCTCGGCCTCCAGATAGTCGAGCTTGCCGCAACCGATGCCGTGCTCGCCCGTGCTGGTGCCGCCCATGGCGAGCGCGCGGTCGATCATGCTCTCGTTGAGGCGCTTGGCCTCGGCCATCTCGGCCGGATCGTCCGGATCGATCAGGAAGCAAACGTGGAAGTTGCCATCCCCTACGTGGCCGACGATCGGCGCGAGCAGGGGCGAGGCATCGAGTTCCTCCTTGGTCTCGATCAGGCATTCGGCGAGGCGCGAAATCGGCACGCACACATCGGTCGCCCAGCCCGACTTTCCGGGTTGCAGCGCGAGGCATGCGTAATAGACATCGTGCCGCGCCTGCCAGAGCGCGTTCCGATCCTCCGCCTTGCTCGCCCAGCGGAAGTCTGAGCCGCCGAACTCCTCGACGATTTCGCGCACCTGCTCCACCTGCTCGGCGACACCCTGCTCAGTGCCGTGGAACTCGAAGAAGAGCGTGTCCTTCGGCGCGTAGTCGAGCTTCGAGAACTTGTTGCAGGCGTCCATCTGGATATCGTCGAGCAGCTCCACGCGGGCGATTGGGATGCCCGACTGGATGGTCAGGATCACCGTGTTGACCGCCGCCTCCAGCGAGGGGAAGGAACACACCGCCGCCGAGATCGCCTCGGGGATGCCGTAGAGCTTGAGCGTGATCTCGGTCATCACACCGAGCGTCCCCTCGGAGCCCACGAACAGCCGAGTCAGGTCGTAGCCAGCCGCCGACTTGCGGGCGCGCCCGCCGGTCGTAATGATCTGCCCATCGGGCAGCACCACCGTGAGGCCGAGCACGTTCTCCTTCAGCGTGCCGTAACGCACGGCATTGGTGCCGGAGGCGCGCGTCGCGGTCATGCCGCCGAGGGTCGCATCCGCGCCCGGATCGATGGGGAAGAACAGTCCGGTATCGCGCAGGTGGGTGTTGAGCTGCTTGCGCGTGACCCCGGCCTGGACCGTGACGTCGAGGTCCTCCTGGCTCACTCGGAGGACCTTGTTCATCCGCCCCATGTCGAGGGTGACTCCACCCTCCAGCGCGCAGACGTTGCCTTCGACCGAAGTGCCCACTCCGTACGGGACCATGGGCACGCCGTGAGTCGCGCAGATGCGGACGATCTCGGCGACTTCCTCCGTCGTTTCGGGGAAGACCACCGCATCCGGCGGGCGCGGCGCGTGGTAGGTCTCGCCGGTCGCGTGGTGCTCGCACACCGCGCGCGAGGTCGAGAGCCGGTCGCCCAGGAGCGCGGCAAGCTCGTCCACCGCGCTCCGTGTGTCCGTGTTCTTCAATACCGTAGCCATGCCTTCACTATAGCGCGGAGGCCGCCAAACACTAGCGACGGTAGGAGGGGTCCTCCCGGTCCAGGCGGCGCAGCAGCGCCTCAAAGCCGATCCTGGCCCATTCCACGTTGCCGGTTCCCTGACCGATCGCCGCCGTGCGTTCGATGACCGACTTCGACGGCAGTACCGGTGGGCCGCCGGCCTGGGCCGCGATCTGAATCTCGCAAGTGCGCTCCAGGTAGTGCATCAAGGTGAAAGCCTCGGCGATGGAGCGGCCCCAGGTCAGCGTACCGTGGTTGCGCAGGAGCATCATGCGCCTGTCGCCGAGGTCGCGGACCAGGGTCTTCTGCTCGGCGGGCCGGAGGCCGGGACCGTCGTAGTCGTGATAGGCGATCTGGCCGGCATGGGTGATCGCGAACTGGTTGATCGGCAGCAGCCCGTCCTTCTGCGCCGAGACGGCGACGCCCGGCACCGTGTGGAGGTGCATCACGCTCTCAGCCTCCGGCACCGCCTCGAAGACGGTCCGGTGCACCACCCAGCCCGACGGGTTGACCTCGCCGGGCGTCCGGCCGACGTTGTTGCCCTCGATGTCGACGGTCATGAGGCTCGATGCGGTCACCTCGTCGAAGAGCTGGCCGAAGCCGATGAAAAGGTAGCGATCACGCCGATCGGAAATGCGCACCGAGAGGTGGGTGTAGATCAGGTCGTCCATGCCGCGCCGATAGAACATGCGATAGCAGGCGGCGAGTTCCCGCCGCGCGCGACTCTCGGCGCGCGAGCGGCGCGGCTTGCGTGTCGTCGTCGCACTCCCGTTTCGCGCCATGTCGTCGCTCCTCCTTGGCACAATGAGAATAGCACGACCGCCGAAGCGTCCGGCGTTGCCCAGACTCGAGGCCAAACTGTATGAAGGGGCGCGATTGCCGGTACGAGGAGGGACAGTTGCCGGCATGGGGCGGAGCAGCGGGGTGATTAGGCGGCGCCGGGTCGCGGTGGCGGCTCTCGCATCATTGCTGGCTGCAGTCCTCACTGTTGGCGCGCAGGCCGCACCCTCCGTCACGGACGTTCGGGTCGGCAAGTACGCCGACATGACCCGGCTGGTCGTGGACCTCACGGAGCCGGTGGAGTTCAGTGTTTTTTCCCTCGCCAATCCCGACCGCCTGGTGATCGACCTGACGGCGGCAAGCTGGGGCGCGGGGGAGGGAACCCAAGCCATCGGACGCGCCGGCGTGGCACAGCTGCGCTTCGGTCAGTTTCGGCCGGATGTTGCCCGCATCGTGCTCGACCTCAATCAGCCGCTCGCCGTGCGGCGGGCAGAGTTGTTGGATCAGGGAGCGGACACCCCAGTTTCTCACCGGCTGATCCTGGATCTCGTTCCGGTATCGCAGTCGGCGTTTCGGGCCACGGCTCGGCCGTCTCGCCTCTCTGAGCCGGCCACGCAGGCACGTCGAGCGCCCCCAGCCGAGCCCGTGCCTTTGCCGCCGCTCAAGCCGGCGCCCAAGCGTGTACGCCATCTGATCGCGATTGACGCCGGCCACGGCGGGCGTGACCCTGGCGCAATCGCGACCAACGGCCTGCGGGAAAAGGTGCTGGCATTGGTGTTCTCGCGCGAGCTGCGGGCGGCGCTTGAAGCATCCGGCCGCTACCAGGCGGTGATGACCCGCGATGGCGACCACAAGGTCGGGCTGCACCGCCGGGTCGAAATCGCCCGCGAGGCCGAAGCCGATCTCTTCCTCTCCATCCACCTCGACCGATTGAATAACCGCGAGGTGCAGGGTGCCTCGGTCTACACGCTTTCGGACGAGGCGTCGGACGTGGAGACCGCCGAGCTCGCTGCGCGCGAGAACAAGGCGGACATCGTCGCCGACGTCGATCTCTCCGAGGGCTACGACGAAGACGTGACCAAGGTGCTGATTTCGATGGTCCAGCAGAACACGATGAACTGCTCGGCGGTGCTGGCGGCGACGCTGCTGCCGGAGCTCGGCCGCGTGGCGCCGTTGATCAGCCGCCCGCACCGCTTCGGCAACTTCCGCGTCCTCAAGGCGCCGGACATCCCCTCGGTGTTGGTCGAGCTCGGATTCCTCTCCAACGATCAGGACGCGGAACGGCTGCAGATCGAGAGTCACCGGCGCGATTTGGCAGGCGCGATCGTCAAGGCACTCGACACCTACTTTCGCGAGCCGTGCTAATTCCGCCGCAGTCTCGCCTCAAGTTTGGCGCCCGATAGGAGGGTACGCACCGGCATCACCGTCCCGACACCGGTCGATCGGTGCTACGCTGAGGCGAACGCGACTCCACTGACCGTCCGGCCTGCCCAAAGATGAAAATCGCCGGCATCGTCCTCGGCAGCCTCGTGCTCCTCGCGGCACTCGCAGGCGGTGCCATCGCCTTCGTGTTCTTCCACTACGGCCGGGATCTGCCGGATCACAACCAGCTCGCGGCCTACGAGCCGCCGGTGATGACCCGCGTGCACGCCGGCGACGGCCGGCTGCTCGCCGAGCACGCCCGCGAGAAGCGGCTGTTCGTGCCCGTCAATGCAATGCCGCAGCGGCTGGTCCAGGCCTTCCTCGCCGCCGAGGACAAGGCGTTTTACGAGCACTTCGGGGTCGATCCCATCAGCGTGGCGAACGCGGTGGTCACTAACCTCGTCAACATGGTCGGCAACGGCGAACGCCGGCCGGTCGGCGCGTCCACGGTCACCCAGCAGGTGGCCAAGAACTTCCTGCTCTCGAACGAGCTTTCCTTCTCGCGCAAGATCAAGGAAGCCATCCTCGCCATGAGGATCGAGGACGCCTTCACCAAGGACCAGATCCTCGAGCTCTATCTCAACGAGATTTACCTGGGCGCCGGCTCCTACGGGGTGGCGGCGGCGGCACTCAACTATTTCGACCGCTCGCTCAACGACCTCTCGCTCGAAGAGATTGCTTATCTGGCGGCTTTGCCCAAGGCGCCGAACAACTATCACCCGGTGCACAAGCACGAGGCCGCAGTGGCCCGGCGCAACTGGGTGTTGAACCAGATGGTTGCGAACGGCGCGGTGAGCGAAGCCGACGCCGAGGCTGCGATGCAGGCGCCGCTCCGCACCCGAGATCGGGCGCCCGAGACCTTCGTTGAGGCACCGCATTTCGCCGAGGAGGTGCGGCGCTGGCTCCAGGCGCGCTACGGCGACGACACGCTCTACGAAGGGGGGCTCTCGGTCCGTACGACGGTCGATCCGGCGCTCCAGGCGGCCGCCGACGGTGCGCTCAGGGGTGGCCTCGTCGCCTACGATCAACGCCGCGGCTGGCGCGGCCCGCTCGCGCAGGTCGATCCGGCGGGTGACTGGCGGCAGGCACTTGGCTCCGAGGAACTGCCGCCGGTGCCGAAGCCGTGGCACCTCGCGGCGGTCCTGACCGTGGAGGCCGGTCGCGCGGAAATCGGCTTCGCCGACGGCGGTGTGGGCGCCATCGCGCTCGACGACCTTACATGGGCGCGAGCGTTGCGGGGGAAGGGCCGGCTCGGACCGGAGGTCACCGCCGCGCACCAAGTGCTGAGCGCGGGCGACGTGGTTCCGGTCGCGCCGGTGGAGGGCCGCGACGGTTCCTATGCGCTCCGCCAGATTCCCGCGGTCTCGGGCGCCCTGGTGGCGCTCGATCCGCACACCGGACGGGTGCTGGCGCTGGTCGGTGGCTTCGACTTCGCCACCAGCGAGTTCGACCGCGCGACCCAGGCACGGCGCCAGCCCGGCTCTGCCTTCAAGCCGTTCGTCTATCTAGCGGCGCTCGATCACGGCTACACGCCGGCTTCCATCGTGCTCGACGCGCCGGTGGTGATCGACCAGGGCGAGCACCTGCGCAAGTGGAAGCCCGCGAACTACACCGAGCGATTCTACGGCCCGAGCACGCTAAGGGTGGGCCTTGAGGAGTCGCGCAACCTGATGACGCTCCGCGTCGCCCAGGACATCGGCATGAAGACCGTGGGCGACTATGCCGCGCGTTTCGGGCTCTACGAGGACCTGCCTGAGCTGCCGTCGGCCGCGCTGGGTTCGATGGAGACCACGCCGCTCGACTTGGCTGCCGCTTACGCCATGCTGGTCAACGGCGGGCGCAAGATCGAGCCAGCGTTCGTCGAGCGCATTCAGGACCGCAACGGGCGCACGGTCTATCGGCGGGACGCGCGCGATTGCGACCACTGCCGGCCGGGCGAATGGCATCATCAGCTGCCGCCCATCCTGCGCGACCTGCGTCCGGTGATCGCCGATCCGCGCACCACCTACCAGGTCGTCTCGATGCTGGAGGGCGCCGTACAGCGCGGCACCGGCCGCGCGCTTCGCAAGCTGGGCGCGACGATTGGCGGCAAGACCGGCACTACCAACGAGTTCCGCGATGCCTGGTTCGTCGGCTTCACCCCGGACCTCGTGGCCGCGGCCTACGTCGGCTTCGACCAGCCGCAATCGCTGGGGTGGAAGGAGTCCGGCGGCCGTGTTGCGGCGCCGATCGTGCGGGACTTTTTTGCCGGCGCCCTGGCTGACAAGCCGGCCGTGCCCTTCCGGGTTCCCACAGGCATCCGCTTCGTGCGGGTCGAGCGCGATTCCGGCGCGCTGCCGGGTCCCGCCAGCGACGACGTGATCGTCGAAGCGTTCCTGCCCGGCACCGAGCCGACGCAGCGGGCGGCTCTGCGGGCAGCCGAGGGTCTGGACGGCGCACTCGAAACAGGTGCGGTTCCGTTCGAGGGGCTGGGCGCCGTATATTGAGCCCCCACCGGAAGGGCCCTGTCGATGCGCGCCGAAATTCTGTCGCTTGCCGATGACATCAAGCAGTCGCTGACGCTGCTGAGGAGGCACCTTTGACCTCGACGGCGCCCAAGATCGCCTGGAGGCGCTGAACCGCGAGGCCGAGGACCCAGACCTCTGGGCCGATGCCGAGCGCGCCCGCGCGGTGATGCAGGAGCGCACTCGCCTCGATGCGGCGGTCGCCACCTACCAGCGGCTGGAGCAGGAGCTGGAGGACGGCCTCGCGCTCGCTGAGCTTGCCGAGGAAGAGTCCGACGAAGACGCCTACGGCGAGGCGGAAGCCGCGCTTGCCACGACCCGCGAGGAGGCGAAGCGGCGCGAGCTGGAGAGCCTGCTCTCCGGCGAGGCGGACGGCAACGACGGCTTCCTCGAGGTTCATGCCGGCGCCGGCGGCACCGAATCGCAGGACTGGGCCGAGATGCTGCTCCGCATGTACGTCCGCTGGGCGGAGCAACGCGGCTACAAGGTCGAGTGGATCGAGGAAAGTCCCGGCGAGGAAGCCGGGATCAAGTCGGCCGTCCTCAAGGTCTCGGGCAAGAGCGCCTACGGCTGGCTCAAGACCGAGAGCGGCGTGCACCGCCTGGTCCGCATCTCGCCCTTCGACGCGGGCGCGAGGCGCCACACCAGCTTCGCCTCGGTCTGGGTCTATCCCGTGGTGGACGAGACCATCGACATCGAGATCGCGGACAAGGACCTCCGGATCGACACCTATCGCGCCTCGGGCGCGGGCGGGCAGCACGTCAACCGGACCGACAGCGCGGTCCGCATCACCCACCTGCCCACCAGCATCGTCGTGCAGTGCCAGGCGGAGCGCTCGCAGCACCGCAACAGGGCGGAGGCCATGTCGATGCTGCGCGCCCGTCTCTACGAGCGTGCGCTGCAGGAGCGCGAGATGGAGGCGCAGGCGCTCGCCGAGCAGAAGAGCGATATCGGCTGGGGTCACCAGATCCGCTCCTACGTGCTGCAGCCCTACCGCATGGTGAAGGACCTGCGCACCGGGATCGAAAGCAGCAACCCCGACGCCGTGCTCGATGGCGGCATCGACCAGTTCCTGGCGGCATCGCTCGCCGCCCGCATCGGCGCCCCGGCGGAGGGCGCGGGCAAGAGCTAAGGAAGGTCTGAATAAGTGCCTCCTGCATTTCTCAGACGCGCAAGGCGGAAGCGCGCTTTCCGCTTTGCCCACATTTTCAGTGACTTACAGCCACCGAAAATGGTGGCACATCCCTGTGCCACGGGAACCCCTGATAAATCAGAGGTTCCCTAAGCCGCGGCGCCTGGGTCTTCTGTTAGAGCGCGCTCGATGGCGGGCCTGATCTCGCTGGCGAAGGCTCGGATGGTGCGCTCGGCCTGCGCCATAGTGGAGCCCGCCGCCTGGATGTTCAGCATCATGTGGCTCGCACCCGAGGCGCGTATGTCGGCGGTGAGCCGTGCCGCGACCGTGGCGACGTCGCCCACCGGCAGGCTCGCCGCCATCTCCTCCAGCGGCGGCTCGCCGGAGAACGGCTTTTCCACGAGCATGCCGCCGTTCATCGCCTCCTGCCGGTTGCGGAGCGCGGCGGCGAAACGCATCTGCTGGCGCGCTTGCACGAGGTAGTCCCGCGTCTCCTCATCGCTCTCGGTCACGCAGACGAAGCGCAGAATCCCAAGCTCGTGTGATTGGCCGCCCAGGCCCTCGGCGGCATAGGACGCGTCGATGCGCTCCCGCTGCTCGGCCAGATAGTCGGCGCCGAACCAACGACCGGTGATGATCGGCACGAAGCCGCGCCTGGCCGCCAGCTTGTGTGTCGATTCCGAATCGCCGGCAATCCAGATCGGCGGCACGCCACCCGGCGGGCGTGTGCTGATGTTGGTCTCCGGCAAGGCGGTGAAGTCGCCGTCGAAGCTGAAGGTCTCGTTTGCATAGGCCCGGTCCATAAGCGCGAGGAACTCATCCAGCTGAGCCTTGGAATCACCCAGGTCTGCGCCGAAGCGCTCGAACTCGTAGGGCTGGTAGCCGCTGCCGAGCCCCAGCAGGAAGCGATCCTCGCCGAGCAGTGCCTGGGTCATGCCGATCTCGGCGAGGAGCCGCACCGGGTGATAGAGCGGCACCACGATCACCGCCGGGCCAAGCTTGATTCGCGTCGTATGTCCCGCGCAGTGATTGACCATCAGAAGCGGCGAGGGGCAGACGCAGTAATTGGAGAAGTGGTGCTCGGCGAACCAGGCAGCCTCGAAGCCCGCCTCCTCCGCCCATTGCGTCATTTGTACCGCGTTGCCGAGCACCTCGGAGACCGCACTTCCGCGGTCCCGATAGCCCATGAGACAAAACAAGCCGAAGCTGACCATGCCACTCACCGATTGCAGAGGGGAACACGAGCACCCGCGCGGCTGGGCGGCGGGATTGTAGCGCATGGCGCGCGCCGCAGCTTGCTCACCCTTGACGACCTTTCGCGAGGGCGGCGGCCACGACGCCCAGCAGCAGCAGCGCGGCGATCAGCCACATCACGGCGCGGGGGTCGCCGTGATCGAGCAGGAGCCCCACGATCAGCGGCGCGACGGCGGCACCGGTATCGAGCCCCGAATAGACGAATCCGAAGACCCGGCCCCTGGCGTCGGCCGCCGCGGTCTCGCGCACCAGCATGTCGCGCGACGGAAAGGTGAGGCCGACCAGGATGCCGGCGAGCGCGAAGGGGACTCCCAGAACTGCGGCCGGGAAGAGACCGAGGCTGATGGCGACGAAGAACGCCGCTGCCGACGCGAGGCCTGCGCCGATGACGAGCTGATGCCGTGAACTCGTGCGCTCGGCCAGGAAGCCGCCAAGCAGGACTCCCCCCGATGCGCCGAAGAGGAAGACCGAGAGCAGCGGCGCGCCTTCGGCGACCGGCAGGCCGTAGAGCTGGTCCATCAGCGCCGGGAAGAACGACTGCAGGCCGATGGTGGCCCCGCTCAAGAAGATGAAGAAGGCGAAGCAGAGCAGCACCGGGACCGAGACGAGGGGAGCGACACCCTGCCTCACGGCGGTGAGCCAACCGCGCCCGTTCGCGACCGCCGCGGAGGCTTCGTCAACACGCGGGCGGGCCACCGCAGGCGCCTCGTCGCTCGCATCGAGGAACAGGTGCCGGTTGAAGAACAGGATCAGAAACAACACGAGGCCGCCCGCGCCGGCCACGATCAGGGCGGAGCGCCAGCCGAGCTCCAGCGCGAGCCCCACCATGACGATGGGCGCAAGCGCATAGCCCAGATTGCCGCCCAGCGTGTGGAAGCCGTAGGCCCGGCCGTAGCGCGTGCGCCGGATGCTCGCGGTGAGGATGGAGAGATCGGCCGGATGGAACACGCTGTTGCCGAGCCCCGCGAGCACGGCAAGCGGGAACAGCATCCAGAACGCGGGCGCGAGCCCCATCAGCAGAATCGCAATGCAAAGCAGTGCGAGCCCGCCCAGCAGCACCGTGCGCGCCGGGAAGCGGTCGACCAGGAAGCCCGCCCCGGTCTGCGCGACGCCGGAGGCCACGTAGAACACGGTCATCAGGGTGCCGAGCTCGGTGTAGCTGACCGCGAACGCGTCCTTGAGGTGAGGGAAGAGCGGCGGCAGGGCGAGCTGGTAGAAGTGGCTCGCGCCGTGGGCGAGTGCAATCAGCCCCATGACGCGGGCCTGGCTGCGGCCGGGCGCCTCCTCAACGGTCATCGCGTCGCGTCCCGGAATGGCGCCGCCGGCAGAGCGGCGCGAACTGGCCGGCCAAGGTACGCCCGAGACGCTCGGGCGGGCAATGGCTTGAGCCCGCGACGGCCGCCGCCGCTCAAACCGAACTTGACGGAATACTAGGAATAGTTAGAATACTCACATCAAACATTACTCCCTCGGAGGAGCGAACCGGATGTCCAAGTACGCAGCCCTGGAGGTCCACCTGCGCGAATCCGGGCAGGATTCGGTGACCATGACGTTCGCCGAGATAGAGCGGGTGATCGGCGCGGACTTGCCCCCGTCGGCCTTCAAGCACCGGCCCTGGTGGTCGAACAACCCATCGAACAGCGTTATCACCCATTCCTGGCTCAAGGCCGGGTACAAGACGGAGAACGTGGATATGGCCGGCAAGACGCTCGATTTCGTCAAGACTGCGCAGTATCCGCCGGCAGTGGAGACCGGCAGCCATGTGCTGCGGGACGCCGCGCCCGCCGAGGCCGCGTCCTTCTCTCTCGTCTTCGGCGCCCTCAAGGGCACGGTGACGATCAAGGAGGGGACCGACCTGACCGCGCCGGTCGAGGCGGACTGGGAAGCTGCGGGGTAGCCGGCGATGCCCGTCTACCTGCTCGATACATGCGCGGTCATCTGGATCGCGAACGGCGATCCGCTGCGGGAGCCGGCCGCGAGCGCGCTACGGCAGGCCAATGCCGACGGCGGGGGCCTCGCCGTCTCCCCGATGGCCGCGTGGGAGATCGCCATGCTCGTGGCCAAGGGCGAGATCGCGCTCTCGCTCGATTCCGAAGTATGGTTCGACAGGGTCCTCGCGCTGCCGGGGGTGGCGCTCGCGGCGATGCCGCCCCCGGTGCTGATCGCATCGTGCGCGCTGCCCGGAGCGCCGCCGGCCGATCCGGTGGACCGCATCCTCGCCGCCACCGCGCGGGCCTTCGGCTACACCCTGGTGACCCGCGACCGCCGCCTGCTCGCCTACGGTGAGGAGGGCCACGTGCAGGTCATGGGGTGCTGACCCGCAGCCACGGAGACTCCGCGCACGCGCATTCGGGCGTATAGTTGCCCGGTCCCGACACCCGGTCCGCCTGTCTCAGTCGCGGGCGGGCAGGGAGCGTCAGAAGGCAAAGGGAGGCCGCGATGGTCAAGATCGAATGCGTGGTGGAGGCGGGCAACTATCTCGGTGAGGGGCCGGTCTGGGACCCGGTGGACGGCGTCCTCTACTGGGTCGACATGCTGGACAAGGAGGTCTGGCGCCTGGACCCGCGCACTGGCAAGACCCGCACTTGGACGCTGCCGAAGACCGTGGGCGCGTTCGCGCTCAGGGAGCAGGGCGGCGGCGTGCTCACCATGCGCGACGGCTTCTACTTCATGGACCTCGACAGCGGCGAGACCGAGCTCATCGCCCTGGTCGACGCCGACGAGCCGCGCACGCTCTTCAACGACGGCAAGGTGGACCGCCGCGGCCGTTTCTTCGCCGGCGGCGAGGACGAGATTTCGGAATCGCCCATCTGCGGCCTCTTCCGGCTCGACCCCGACCTCACCGTGCACGAGCTGGAGCGCGGCATCATCTGCAACAACGGGCCGAGCTGGAGCCCCGACAACAAGACCTTCTATCACACCGATTCCTACATGCAGGAGATCTACGCCTACGATTACGACATCGAGACCGGCGCGATCTCCAACAAGCGGGTCTTCGCCAACACTCACGACGAGCCGGGCATTCCGGACGGCTCGACCATCGATGCCGAGGGCTATCTTTGGAATGCGCAGATCGTCTCCGGCCAGCTGGTGCGCTACGCGCCGGACGGCACGGTAGACCGCCGCGTGCCGGTGCCGACCAAAACCATCACCAGCATCATGTTCGGCGGCGACAACCTCGACGTGGCCTATCTCACCTCCATGGGCCGCACCGACTTCCTCGGCCCCGAGGCCCAAAAAATCTTCGGCGAGGCCTCCAAGCCCCAGCCCCACGGCGGCGGCATCCTCGCGGTCTCCGACCTCGGCGTGCAGGGCCTGCCCGAGCCCCGCTTCGGCGGCTGAATTACTCGTCTGCCGTTATCCAGATCAGGCGGGGGGCGTCGACGAAAAGCAGGCCGCAGGTGATCGTGCGGTCCGGGAAGACGGCGGCCAGCGCCGCGCGGTAGCTCTCCATCTGGACCCGGTAGGCCTCCGGCACCGCATCGTCGTCGGGCGGGGCGCGGCCGGTCTTGTAGTCGAGGGCGATCACCTCCCGCTCGCCCACCAGCAGCCGGTCGATCTGGCCCGAGATCACCCGGTCGCCCACGACCGCGCTGATCGGCGCCTCGGCCAGGGCATCGGGCGCGAAGAGCGCGGCGAACGCCGGGTCTGCCACGAGTTCGATCATGGCCTCGCCCAGCGCCTCGCGCTCGCCGTCGTCGAGATCGTGCCTCGCAAGCAGGCTGCGGGCGGCAGCCGGCCTGTCCGCAGGCGCCAACGCCGGCAGATGCTCCAGCAGCTTGTGCGCGGCGATCCCGCGCAAACGGGCGCTCTGACCAATGACGTTGATCGGTGAGTGCGGCGCAGGGTCCGGGAGCGCGCGCGAGGGCGCGAGCGGGCGAGGCGCCGGCGGCTCTTCGGCCGGCGGCGTCAGCAGTGCGGGCGGCAGGGGCGGGGGCGCATCAGCCTCTGGCGTAGGCTCGGCCGGTGGGGGGAGCGGCGCGGTCTGGGGCTCGGCATAGGCGAGGCCCGCGCCCTCTGGCGCTCCGACCTCCGGCATCACCAAAGGCTCGACCCCCTTCAGGCTCTCCATCCCTGAGCGCACCAGCGCGTACCAGCAATCATCGGGCGGCGTGTCCCGGCCCTGCCAGCCGCAGACATAGAACCGGTCCTCGGCGCGGGTCATCGCGACGTAGAGAAGCCGGCGGTATTCCTCCTCCTGGGCGGTGCGGGCCCGGGCGCGGGCTTCGCGGGTCAGCGGGTCCTCGCGGCTGGCCCGGCCGGGGAAGAGCAGGCCCTCCACCGCGCCGGCGGCGCCGTCCGCTCCCTCCTCCTCGAGCCAGACGAGCGGGTCCCTGCTGCGGGGCTTGCGCGTGGTATCGGGCAGAAAGACCACCGGCGCCTCCAGCCCCTTAGCGCCGTGCACGGTCATGATCCGCACCTCGTCGCGGCCCTGCTCGAAGTCTCTCTTGATCTCTGCGCGCCCGTCCCGGACCCAGTGAAGGAATCCTTGGAGCGAGGGGGGGTGTGCGCGGCCATAGGCGAGCGCGAGCGCCAGGAACTCCTCGATGGCGTCTCCCGATTCCGGGCCAAGGCGGCCGAGCAACGCCGCCCGCCCACCGCGCGCCCCCAGCACCTCGCTGTAGAACTCGAAGGGCGCCATCGTATCCGCAGCATTGCGGAGCGAAGCCAAGCCCTCGTACGCACTCTGGAACGCCGCGCTCTCATTGCGGCGGCGGCCGAGCGTCGCCCACAGGCTCGCGTCGCCGCGCTCGTAGGCAAGCGCGAACAGCGCATCCTCGTCGAGCCCGATCAGCGGGCTCTTGAGCACCGTGGCGAGCGACAGGTCGTCGCCCGGCAGCAGGCAGAACTCGCCGAGCGCGATCAGGTCCATGACCGCGAGCTGCTCGGTCAGCACCATGCGGTCGATCCCCGCCACCGGCACGCCGCGCGCCTTGAAGGCCCGCAGCAGGTGATCGACGAAGGGTCCGCGCCGGCGCACCAGCACCAGCACGTCACCGGGCTGGATCGGGCGGCCGCGGGCCTCGAGCCAGCCGTCGCTCCTTTCCGCTGCCGGCTCTTGCGTCCACGATGCAACCCGTTCCGCAATGAGCGCGGCGAGCCGTGCCGCCGGGTCGTCGGCCTCCTCGCGCTCCACCGGCAGTGCCCAGGGCTTCGGCGACTCCCGCTCCTCCGGCGTGACGGGCGGCCACAGCTCGACCCGCCCGCCCGCGCCTACGCGATGCACCTGGTGGCGGATGGGCACCGCCTCGGCAGTGACGCCCGCGCGCGCCTCGGGCCGGGCGAACACGGCATCGACCGCGGCGAGCACCGCCCCGGTCGAGCGAAAGGATTCCGCCAGGGGGAGCGACTGCCACGGCCTGTCGGCGGCCTCGGCCCGGCCCTGGAATCGCCGATGGGCGGCGGCCAGCGCACGGGCGTCGGCGCCCTGGAAGCTGAAGATCGACTGCTTCTCGTCGCCGACCGCAAAGAGGGTGCGCGGCGCGGCGCGGGCGCCTTCGCCCGCGAAGAACTCTTCCGCCAACGCCGCGATCACCGCCCATTGCGCGGGGCTGGTGTCCTGCGCCTCGTCGATCAACAGGTGGTCGAGGCCGCCGTCGAGCTTGAAAAGCACCCAAGGTGCGATGCCTGCACGGGCGAGCAGACCGCGGCTGATGGCGATCTGATCGCCGTAGTCGAGCACGGCATGGCGCTCTTTCTCGGCCCCGTAGAAGCCGAGATGGCGGGACGCGACCTCGATAAGGGCGGCGCTGCTCTCGGCCACGCGGGCGGCGTTCCAGCGTTCGACGACCACGCCGATCCTCTCCTGCTCTAGGCCGAGAGCCTCCGCCGCATCCGGGTGTGCATCGCCCAGTTTCTTGGTGATAAGTCTCTGGAGCGCGTTGCCGTCCTCATGGAGGAAGGCGCGGCGGTATGGGCCAAACCATGCCTTTCGCCCCTCATGGTCTGCGTCAAGCCACGCCGCGATCGTCTGCGCGCGCCGTTGGTCCGTCACGGTCCCGCCGGTGAGCACGCGCACCGCTTTCGTCAACGCCAGCTGGTCAAAGGCGCCCTCGACCGATGCTTCCGCGAGCACGCTTTCGGACGTCGCTCCCTCGGCCACGCCGAGCCGGGCGCGCAGCGCCGCGATGGCACCGCTGGTGTCGCCATGACGCTCCAACAGGGCGGCGAAGCGGTCCCGCGCGCCGCTCACGTCCGCCAGCAGGGCACCGAAACCCTCCTCGCCGACCACTGCCGTCATGGTGACGAGATTGGCCGCAAGGGCGTCGTCCACCGCAGGCCGCGCAGCGTGCAGCAGCCGTGCGCGCGCCGCGCCCAACAACGTTGTGCTCATCTGCTCGTCGGCGATCTCGAAATTTGGTGAGACACCGGCCTCCAGCGGGAAGCGCCGCAGCAGCGACTGGCAGAAGGCGTGGATGGTCTGGATTTTCAGGCCGTCGGGGACGTCGAGCACGGTGGCGAAGAGACGCCGCGCCCGGTCGCGCGTCGCCCGCGACGGCTGCGCGCCGGTCAGTCCGCTCAGCGCTGCGGCCAGCGCTTCCTCGTCGGCGACGGTCCAGCGCGCGAGCTCGCTCGAAATCCTGAGCGCCATCTCGGCGGCGGCGGCTCGCGTGAATGTGAGGCAGAGGATGCGTTCCGGCGCGGTGCCGCCCAGCAACAGGCGCAGCACGCGGTCGGTCAGCACCTTGGTCTTGCCGGTGCCGGCCGAGGCGCCGACCCAGACCGAGGCTTCGGGGTCCGAGGCCCTGTGCTGGGCCGCCGTCATTTCGGGCGTGGGCGCGGCTGTCACTGGTCGCCTCCAGGCACCGACCACTCCTTGTGCCGGGCGAGGTGGGCGTAATCGTTCCAGGCAGGCGCCAGCGCCGGCCGGGGCACGGGGCGGTACGGGGTCGCCGGATCGTCGAAGCGGGCGATCAGCGCACGCAGGCCGTCGGCCGCCGCTTGCGCGAGCGCGCTCGCATCGTCGCCGATCGCGGTGATCTCACCGGCAGTCTCGGCGCCGCTCAGCTTCCAGTAGGCGAGGGCCGCGACCTCGGCGGCGTCGACGTCCGCGAAGCCGCCGGCGGCCGCGATCGCCGCCTCCAGCGCGAGCTGCGGGTTGCGCCCGTCCTTCACGTGGCTCTTACTCGGAACGCTCCCCGTCTTGTAGTCGATGATTTCCAGCGCGCCCGCATCGGTGCGGTCGATCCGGTCCGCCTTGGCGGTGAGGCGGAAGGGGCCCGCCGGCGCTTCAAGGTCGAGGGCGCCCTCCACCTCGGTCGCGAGCGGTTGGAATGCAGGTCTCCGGGTCTGTTCGGTCTCCAGGAACCAGTGGGCGATGCGCTCGAAGCGGGGCCACCAGAAGGCCAGCACGCCGGGGCGCGCGCCGGCCGCTTCGAACTGCGCCCGACCCAGCGCCAGCAGTCGCGCCTCGGCATCCGGGGGCAACGTGTCCGGGTGCTCGCGCACGAAGGCATCCAGAATCTGGTGGATGATGCTGCCGCGCTCCGCCGCGCTCGGGTCCGCGTCGACGGGATCAAGGACCTTGAGTCGCAAAATGTCCCGCGCGTAGATGGAATAGGGGTCGGCGATCCAGGTTTCGATCTTCGTGACCGAGAGTTGCCTGGGCCGCGCCGTAACAGGCGGCGCGGGTGCCGGCGCAGGCCGGGGGCCGGGCGGCTCTGCCGGCCGGTCCAGGGCCGCCCACCAGGCGAGCAGCACGGGCTCCATGGTGCGCAGCGCCGCCGCACCCTCGGAGCCACTCGGCAGCAAGGCATCGAGACGCTGGAGCCAGCGCGCCGGGATGGTCGGCGTGCCCTCGATGCGCCGCGCCCTCGTCAGATAGACCTCCTGCGCGCCGCAGCATTGAACGAAGTCGTGGGCGGAGAGCCCAATGCGAAGCTCCGGAGGCGGCAGGCCGAGGTCCGCGCGCATGGGACGGCTCATCCACGGGTCGCCCGCAGCCGCCGGCGGCCAGACGCCCTCGTTCAGCCCGCCCAGGATCATGCAATCCGCATGTTGCAGGCGGGCCTCCAGCGGACCCCAGATTTGCAGGCGGGGATGGCGGCCATAGGGCGGGCGGACCACATGGTCCTCCATCAGCGCGTCGAGCAGTGCCTGATAGTGGGCAGGTGCGACCGGCAGCAGCGCCGGCGCCGCTTCCAAGAGTCCGGCGACGAAGCACGCCGCCTGCGCGCCCGCCTCGCCCGACCAGAGCCGCGCGGCCCCCGCCTCGTCGTCCGTGGCCGCGAGCCATTCCGCGAATTCGACATGTGCTTGCAAGAGTTTGCGCGCGTCGGCCTCGGGCCGGGCCATGAGGGCGGCGAAAGGCGCGGCGGCAGCTTCCAGGCCTTCGAGCCAGGGGCGGATGGCCGCGTCATGCTCCTTCAGCGCTACCCGCAGGCCGGCGAACCCTGGCGCAGGCCGGGGGCCCCGCAGGATCGCCGTCTCCATCGCGCGCACTGAGCGGCGGAATGTGGCGGGCGCTTGGCCACCAGCCGCGAGCGGATGCTTCAGCGCGGCCAGCAGCGGGACCGGCGCGGCCTGCTCGGCAATCATGCGTGCGGTGAGCCGCAGGAAGGCGCCGGGCGCCGTCTCTCCCAGCGGCTCACCGGCTGAATCGTCCACGTCGATGTTCCAGCGCCTAAGCTCTGCCGAAACCCGGCGGGCCAGGGCGCGGTCCGCCGTCACCAGCGCGGCGGTGCGGCCCGGAGTCTCCAGCGCGCGGCGCATGACGATGGCGATGACGCCCGCCTCCTCCTGCGGGCTTGCACAGTCGATCCGGTGCATGTCGCGGAGCGCGTCGGGTGCCGGCGGGGGCAGCGCGCGCCAGGCGGTAATGGTCTCCGCCGGCCGCATGGCGTCGGCGATCAACCGCGCGCGGGCGCGCGTGGCGGCGGTGCCCGCTGCCTCACCGCCCGGCCACGGCGCGACCTCGCTGCGCGTGACGCCGATGCGTTCGAGCAGCCCCTTCAGCGCGTACTGTGGATGGGTGGGACCGATCGCCTTCCAGGTCGCATCGTCGGCCTCCGTATCGAGACCGGGGAGGACGACGACACCTTGAGGCAGGCGGGCGACGGTGGCCAGCAGGTCGCGTGTGGCCGGCACGCTGCCTGTGGAGCCGGCAGCGATCACCGGATGCGCCGGCGGCGTCTCAGCCCACCGTTCGGCGAGCGCTTCCAGCAGGGCGTTGCGGCGCGCGGCCGGGTCCATCAGGCCCTTCTCCGCCAGGATCGCGGGCCAGTTGTCGGTGATGAGGGAGAGGAAGCGCAGCACCTGCTGCCAGTGCGCCGCGTATTCCTCCGGTGCGAGGTCGGCGAGCCCCTTGGGGTCGCGTCGGGCGATCTGGATTTCGTCGAACAGGCTGGCAAGCGCGCTGGCGAGCCGGGCGGCCTGATCCACGGCGCCCGCACCAGTGAGCGCCGCGCCGCCCGGCGTCTCGCCAAGCCTCTGGATCAGGCGCGCAAGCATGAGCCGGCGCTCCAGCGGTGAGACGGCGTCGGGCAGCGCTTCGTCCGCTTCGTCGCCGATGCTCGCTTCGTCCTCGTCGATGTCGCCAAGCGGGCGAATGCGCGGCAGCAGCAGCGCCTGCCCCGGTGCCGCATGGAGGAAGGCGAGGCCCAGCGCCCGGCAGGCGCGGCGCGTGGGCAGCAGCATGGTGAGGCGGCTCAGCGCCAGCGGGTCGTCCGGGTCGAGCGCCGTCACCCGGCCGGCGAGCAGGCCCTCCGCCAGCGCATCCACGAACGAGACATGGAGCGGCACCGTGTAGAGGGTGGGCGCGCCCGCGCTCATCCGGCTCCTCCGCCCGGGTCGCCCGCGAGATAGCGCTCGGCGGCTTCAAGCCCTTCCGGCGAGCCGACGTGGAGCATGTGCCCGCCATGCATCAGCCCGAACAGACGGCCGGCGAGGAGCGCCTCGTCATAGTGGTGGTTGAGCGAGTAGGCGCCCGCCGGCGCGTCTGCGAAGAGCCGTGGGTGCAGGAGCTGCGTGCCGGTGAAGACGAAGGGCGCGGTCTGCGCCCTGCCGCGCCGGCTGAGCCGCCCGTCCTCATGACAGAAGAAGTCGCCAGCGCCTTCGTAGCCCGCCGCACGCGCCAGCGGGCAGAGGAGGAGCAACGCATCCATCGTCTGCTCATCCCACGTCTCGGCGAGGCGCGCGAGCGCCGGCGCGTCTCGCTCCACGACGACGACATCGCTGTTCAAGACATAGAACGCGTCGTCGCCGAGGCACGGGAGTGCCTGGCGGACTCCGCCGCCGGTCTCCAGCCGCTCCGCCTCCCGCGAGATATGGATGCGCGGCGCGCCGGGACGCACCGCATATGTGTCGAGAAAGGCTTCGATTTGCGCCGCTAGGTGATGAGTGTTGACCACGATCTCCGCCACCCCAGCCTGTTCCAGGCTTTCCAGGGCGTGGGTGATGAGGGGCTTGTTGGCGACCGGCACCAACGGCTTCGGAATCGTCTCGCTCATCGCGCCCATGCGCGTGCCGAGGCCTGCCGCGAGCACCATCGCGCGCGTAGGCCGGGCGTTCACAGAGCGGAGCTCCGCGCGTCGGGCGGGACCCAGCGCTCGAACCAGGCTCGCACCGGGGCGAGCGCCGGATGGGCGAGGTCAGCCTCGAGGTGCCGCCACACCCGCGGCAAATGGGCGAGGTAGGCGGGCTTGCCGTCCCGCCGCGCCAAGCGGTGAAAGACGCCGATGATCCGCACCGCACGCTGCGCACCGAGGATGGCGTAGGCCGCGCGGAACGCCGCTTCGTCGAGGCCTGGCGATGCGCCGAGGTAACGCGTCACCATCGCAGCCTCGAGGCCGGCGCCAAGGTCGCGCCGGGCGTCCTGCAGCAGCGAGACCAGGTCGTAAGCCGGGGGTCCAGCGCGCGCATCCTGAAAGTCCAGCAAACCGATCCGGGCGAGCCCGCTCGTGCCGCAACCCGCATCGCCCCGTTCGGGCAACCACATCAGGTTGCCGGCGTGAAAATCGCGCAGGCAAAGCACGGCCGGCCCTTGCACCGTGGCTTCCAGCGGCTTTCGCCACGCCGCTTCGAATTCCGCCGCCATCGCGGTTTCCGCCTCGACGGCGATGGCGGCTTCAAGAAAGAGCGCAGCATCGCTCAGCATCCAATCGGGATCGTACCGAGGAAGATCGGGCGGCACCGGCCGGCGGTGGAGATCGATCAGAAAGTCGGTCGCTGCCTCGTAAAGCGTGCGTTCCAGGCTGGAAGCATCGGGCCCGTCCAGCAGGGCCGCAAAACTGTCGTCGCCGAAGTCTTCGAGCAAGGCGAACCCCTGCGCTTCGTCAACGGCAAGGATTACCGGCGCGCTGTAACCCATGCCGCGCAGCAGGCGCGCGATCCGCACGAAGGCGCCGACGGAATGCCCCGGCGGCGGATCGTCCATGAGCACGGCCGTCGCATCGCCGCGCGACAGCCGTTCGTATTTCCGTGCCGAGGCGTCGCCGGCCAGCACAGCGTGCGCCGCCTCGCCCCAGCCCGCGCGCGCCGCGAAGGCCCGCCGCTGCCGCTCGCGCTCGCTCACGCGCCAGGCTCCAGGTCTCGGGCAAGCGCCACGGCCAACCTCCCGGCACGCAGCCCGTGAGCAGCGATCGCGATGCGCCGCGACTCTTCGTCCTCTGCCGGCGCGAGCCTCACCTCCAGCCGGTCGGCGGGCATCATGGCGCCCAGCTTCTCCGGCCATTCGATCAGCGAAATCGCGGCTGCGAACGCATCCTCGATGCCGAGCTCGTAGGCGTCCTCCGGCGCGCTCAGGCGGTAGAGGTCGAAGTGCCAGATCGCGCCGGCCGCGTGCTCGTAGAGCTGCACCAGCGTGAAGGTGGGGCTCGGCACCTCCTCCGCAGGGCGGCCGAGCCGAGCGCGGATGAAGGCACGGGCGAAGGCGGTCTTGCCGCTGCCGAGCGGCCCACAGAGCCCGATTATGTCGCCCGACGCCGCGTGCGGGGCGAGGCGCTGCGCCAGCCGCTCGGTCTCCGCCAACGCATCGGCGCGCACGGTCAGCGGCACGCGCGGTGTCGCGCTCTCGCTCCCCGTGGCGCCCGGCGCCCTATCGTCAGTATCGGTAGTGATCGGGCTTGAACGGCCCCTCTTGCGGCACCCCGATGTAGGAAGCCTGCTTGTCCGAGAGTTCGGTCAGCTTCGCACCGAGCTTGCCCAGATGCAGCGCCGCGACCTTCTCGTCGAGGTGCTTCGGCAGGGTGTAGACGCGGTGCTCGTAGTTCGCGTGGTTCTCCCAGAGCTCCATCTGCGCCAGCACCTGGTTGGAGAACGAGGAGCTCATCACGAAGGAGGGATGCCCGGTGGCGCAGCCGAGGTTCACGAGGCGGCCCTTGGCCAGCACGATCAGGCGCTTGCCGTCGGGGAACTCGACCTCGTCCACCTGCGGCTTGACCTCGTGCCAGGGGAAGTTGGCCAGCGCATCGATCTGAATCTCGGAATCGAAGTGGCCGATGTTGCAGACGATGGCGCGGTCCTTCATCTGGCGCATGTGGTCGATGGTGATGACGTCGACGTTGCCGGTGGCGGTGACGAAGACGTCCGCCACGCCGGCCATGTCGTCCATGGTCGAGACCTCGTAGCCCTCCATCGCCGCCTGCAGCGCGCAGATCGGGTCGATCTCGGTCACGCAGACGCGCGCGCCTTGCCCGCGCAGCGAGGCCGCGCAGCCCTTGCCGACGTCGCCGTAGCCGTTCACCACGGCGATCTTGCCGGCGAGCATCACGTCGGTCGCCCGCTTGATGCCGTCCACCAGGCTTTCGCGGCAGCCGTAGAGGTTGTCGAACTTCGACTTGGTCACCGAATCGTTCACGTTGATGGCGGGCGCGCCCAGGGAGCCCCGCTGCTCCATCTCGTAGAGCCGGAGCACGCCGGTCGTGGTCTCTTCCGAGATGCCCTTGATGTCCGCCATCAGCGCCGGGTGCTCGTCGTGCATGATCTTGGTGAGGTCGCCGCCGTCATCCAGGATCATGTTGGGGCGCCAGCCGTCGGAGCCCTCGATGGTCCGGCCGATGCACCAGTCGTATTCCTCCTCGGTCTCGCCCTTCCAGGCGAAGACCGGCACGCCGGCATCGGCCATGGCAGCGGCGGCGTGATCCTGGGTCGAGAAGATGTTGCAGGAGCTCCAGCGCACCTCCGCGCCCAGCGCTCTCAGGGTCTCGATCAGGACGGCGGTCTGGATCGTCATGTGCAGGCAGCCGGCGATGCGCGCGCCCGCCAGCACCTGCGCTTCGCCGAACTCCGCGCGGAGCGCCATCAGCCCCGGCATCTCGGTCTCGGCGATGGCGATTTCCTTGCGGCCCCAGTCGGCGAGCGCGAGGTCCTTCACCTTGTAGTCGGCGCCGTTCGTCATTCTTGGTTCCTTGCTCGCCGGAGCGGCGTCCGCGCCGCTGCCGGCGCGGCTTTTAGCACCGCCGCCGGGGGCTCACAACAGGCGCAAGCGCGCGAGCCGGCCGCCGCTGGACGGGCTTCACTCTCCATTGGGAAAGGCGTCGATCAGCTTCGCGATACGGCCCGCCTCGGTCTGCCTCAGCAGCTCCTCCGCATGGCCTGCCGCCTTGCCGGCATCCAGCGTGAGGATGCGTTGCTTCACGCGCGGCACGTTCGGTGGCGCCATGGAGAGATCGCGCAGGCCGAAGCCCAGCAGCATCGCGGTGAAACGCGGGTTGCCCGCGAGCTCGCCGCAGAGATTGACCGGGATTTCGGCGCGCCGGGCCGCGTCAGTGGCGAAGCGGATCAGCCGGAGCACTGCGGGATGGAGAGGGTCGTACAGGTGCGCGACCTGATCGTCGCCGCGGTCGATCGCGAGCGTGTACATGGTGAGGTCGTTGGTACCGAGCGAGAAAAAGTCGCAGGCGTTGGCCAGCGCATCGGCCGCGAGCGCCGCGCCCGGCGTCTCGATCATGATGCCGAGCGGCGGCGCATCGGCGATCGCCACCCGTTTTCGGGTCAGCCGGCGGATCATTTTGTCCACGGCCTTCCGCACATGTCTGATCTCTTCCACCGAGGTGATCATCGGCACGAGGATGCGCACGGGCCCGTGGGCACCGGCGCGGAGGATCGCCGCGATCTGCGCCTCCAGCAGTGCCGGCGTCTTGAGCGAAAGGCGGATGGCGCGGAGCCCGAGCGCCGGATTGACGCTCGGCGCGATGTGCTCGCCGAGGGAGTAGGCGAGCTTGTCCGAACCCACATCGAGGGTGCGCACGGTCACCGGCGCTCCCTCCATGCCGGCGACGATCTCCTTGAGCGCGACGTATTGCTCGTCCTCGCTCGGCGGCTCCTCGCGGTTCATGTAGAGGAACTCGCTGCGCAGGAGCCCGATGCCCTCGGCGCCTGCCTCCTGCGCCTGCGGCAGCTCGTTTGGCAGCTCGATGTTGCATTGCAGGGTCACGCGCGCGCCGTCGGACGATATGGCCGCGACCTCGCGCAGCCGAGCGAGCTGGCGCTCGCGCCGCTCAAGCGCGCGGCGGCGGCGCTCGAGCCGCGCGATCGTCGTCTCGTCGGGGTTGACCACGAGCCCACCGCGCACACCGTCCACCGCCACGATGTCGCCCGAGCGCACGGCGCCGGCCAGGTCCGCCACCCCGAGCACTGCCGGCAACCCGAGCGAGCGTGCCATGATCGCGGTATGCCCCTCGGCGCCGCCAAGCGCTGCGGCGAAGCCGCCGATGCGCGCGGGGTCCATGAGCGCGGTATCGGCCGGCGTGATCTCCTCGGCGATGACGATGGTACCGGGGGGCAGGCCAGAGAAAGCCTGATAGCCCGCACGGGTCAGGTTTCGCACGAGGCGTGCGCTGGCCTCGCGCACGTCGTCGATCTTGCCTGCGAGGTAGGGGTCCTCCATCACGGCGAAGGCCTGCGCGATTTCCGAGAGCTGTACCTGGACTGCCGCCTCGGCGTTGATGCGGGCGTCCCGGATGCGGGCCTCGACGCCACGCACGAGCCGCGAGCCCGTCAGCATCAGCAGGTGCGCATCGAGCAGGTGGCGAAGCTGGCCGGCCACCTCCTCCGGCAGAGTCTCGGCCTGGGCCTGGAGGTTGCGGATCTGCGATGCGGAAAGCGTGACGGCGTCGCCAAAACGCGCGATTTCGGTCTCGATCGCGTCGTCCTCGATACGGTACTCCGGCACGTCGATGAGGCCGCGCTCGACCACATGCGCGGGTCCCACCGCGATGCCGGCGGAGACCCCGAGGCCGCTGAAGTGCCGCTCAGGCCGCTCCGCGATCTCAACGGCCTGCGGGCGCGCGACAGCGGAGCTTGCTTCAGTCTTCATCGAAGCCACCGTCCACGAGCTTTGCCAACGCTGCCAGCGCCACCGCCGCATCTCTGCCCGCGGTCTCGATCTCGATCTCGGTACCCGGCCCCGCCGCCAGCATCATCAGCCCCAGGATCGACAGGCCCGAGACCCGCGTGCCGTTGCAGGAGACCGCGACATCAATATTGAAGCACGAGGCGGTCTTGACGAACTTGGCGGCGGCCCGCGCGTGCAGCCCTCGCCGGTTGGCGATCAGGCATGTGCGACGGTGGCTCCCGTCGCCGGCCTCGGTCGCCGCCGCGCTCATGTCTCGTCACCCTCGAGCAGCCTGCCTGCGACATGGATATAGGTGCGCCCGGCCTCCTGCGCCGCGGCCACGGCACCCCGCAGATCGCTGCCCGAGCGTACGCTCGCGAGCTTGATCAGCATCGGCAGGTTCACGCCGGCGATGACCTCGACGTTCGCGCTCTCCATGACCGAGATGGCGAGGTTCGAGGGCGTCCCGCCGAACATGTCGGTGAGCACAATGACCCCGTCGCCCTCATCGGTCGCGCCGATGGCGTCGAGAATGTCCTGGCGGCGCTGCTCCATGTCGTCGTCGGGGCCGATGCAAATGGCGCGCGTGCGGGATTGCGGCCCGACGACGTGCTCGGTCGCCGCAACGAACTCCTCGGCGAGTTGCCCGTGCGTGACAAGAACGAGTCCGATCATCGGGTCATCCGTTGGCTTGCATCGCAGGTGCCGCGGGCTCGGTGTCGAGATCGCGGTGGCGCACCGTGACCTGCCAGCGCCCGCCGCCGAGCGTCTCGGCCAGGTGCTCGGCCACGGCGACGGAGCGGTGCCGCCCGCCCGTGCATCCGAGCGCGATGGTGAGGTAGGAGCGCCCGTCCCGCTCAAAGGCCGGTAGCAGCGGCTTGAGCATCGCGACCATGCCTTCGAAGAACGGGCCATAAGCCGGGTCATCCCGCACGTGGCGGGCGACCTCGGGCTCCCGCCCGGTCAGCGGCCGAAGCGCCGGCACATGGTGAGGGTTGGTGAGGAAGCGGGCATCGAACACGAAGTCGGCGTCCGGCGGCACACCGCGGCTGTAGGCGAAGGAGAGCACGAAGATCGCGGGCGCCCGCCCGGTCTCGGGCCCAAAGCGTGCGGCGATGATGCTGCGCAGATCGCGGACGGAAAGCCGGCTGGTGTTGACGGTGAGGTCCGCCCGGTCGCGGACCCAGCCGAGCAGCGCGCGCTCGCGCCGAATTCCCTCGTCGACAGGTTCGTCGTGCGCCAGTGGGTGTGGGCGGCGAGTCTCGCTGAAGCGCCGGCGCAGTACCCCGGTCTCGCAGTCGAGAAAGAGCAGCGCGATCTCACCACGCTCGCCCTCGCCAAGTAGCGGCTCGAGATAGCGCTCGATGTCGCCGGGATCGAACCCCCTCGTCCGCGAATCGATGCCCAGCGCGAGCGGGCCCGGCCGCCCGTTCTCGCCCCGCGCCTGGACCAGCTCCGAGAGCAGCGAGAGGGGCAGGTTGTCGATCGCCTCGTAGCCGAGGTCTTCCAGGATTTTGAGCGCGGTCGACTTGCCGGCGCCGGACATTCCCGTCACCAGCACGAGAGCACGACTGCCAGAGGGATCCGCGCTCATCTTCCGGCCGAGCGCGTTGCTAGAACGTCCTGCCCGGCAGCAGCGGCGCGCGAGAGCGCGAGCCTGACCTTCGCCGGCGTCGACGCCTCAAATGGGGCGAGTGCCACGTGCGCGATTCGATGGTCGCAGAGGTCGATGGTCGCGGCCTCCGGGCTGCGCTCGACCTTGTCGGGCTGGACCAAATCGACCACGAGGTGGACCGGGCATTGGGACAGGAATTCCATCGAGACGATCCCGATCCCGCGCACTTCGAGCAGTCCTGCGATCCGCGCCGGCGGCGCCGCGAACAGCCTCTCGCCGGTGCCCGTCAATGCTACCTGATCGTCCGCCACGAGCCGCGCCCCGCCCTCGATCAGGCGCAGCGCGAGGTCCGACTTGCCGGCGCCGGGGGCGCCGCGCAGCAGCACCCCCTTGCCCTCCAGGGCGACGCAGCTGGCATGAACCAGAACCATGGCGCGACCGTGCGGCCCGGCGGGGCGGCTGTCAATCGGCCGGGTGCTCACGCCCGCGACGTGCCGGCCGCGCCGGTGAGGACGGCATAAAGCGCCTCCGCGTTGTCGGCGCCGCGCAGGCGCGCGCACACGCGGTGGTCGCGCAGCAGGCGCGAGACCAGCGCCAACGCCTTCAGATGATCCGATCCCGCGGAGTCCGGTGCGAGCAGCAGGAAAATGAGGTCCACCGGCTTCCCGTCCACCGCGTCGAACTCGATGGGCTCCCGCAGGCGGGCGAACACCGCCGAGAGCCGCGTGAGGCTGGTGAGTCTGCCATGTGGGATCGCAACCCCGGCACCGACCCCGGTCGAGCCCAGACGCTCGCGCGCGAGCAGCAGGTCGAGAACGGTGCGTTCCTCCTGCGCCGTCTGGGTCGCGGCGATGGCAGCGAGCTCCTGCAGCGCCTGCTTCTTGCTGGCCGCCCTCACGTCGTCCAGGACGCCGCTCAATGGCAAGAGGTCCGCGATCTCCATTTCCCGGCCATTCTGTTGATTGCCGTTGGAGGCAGCGCTTGCTCGAAGTTGGTGGCGGCCTGCACCCGGCCGCAGCGCCGCTCAGTCGGCCGGCTGCGGCGAAGGCTCGCCTACGTCTGCGGCCCTACCGCTGCGCGGGGTCTTGTGATGGTCACGAAGCTTGCGCTTGTGTCGCCGCATGCGCTTCTCCAACCGCTCGGCGGCGATGCTGAAGCTCGCCGTCATGTCGGCGGCCGACGCGTGACTCTGGAACCTGATGCCGTGACCGACATGGATCATAAGGTCGGTCTCGATCATCTGCGCCACCTTGGCGAACACCGCCTGCGCATCGATGGCGGTGGAGAAGAACTTCCCCGCCGACGATTCGAGGCGCTGCGTAACCTGGTCCCGAAAGCTCTCGTTGACGCTGACGTGCCGGCCCGTGATGGCGATCTGCATGACTACCCCCGCAGTCTCGCTGCAGGGCCGATTATAGGCGAGGTGGACCTATGGCGGGAAGCGCAGCCGGGAGTTTTGTCGCGTCCGACGGGGGCGCCGGTGCCGCCGGGAAGAATTGAACTTCCGACCCCTCCCTTACCAAGGGAGTGCTCTACCCCTGAGCTACGGCGGCGCGGGCGCGACATTGCCACAGCGCAGGCGCAGCGGCAACGGCGTGTCCCGCTTCAGGACATTCACCCCTGCTTCAAGGGACCCATCTCATTCCTCCCTGTATTGGGTCAGATCAACCCGGAGTCAGGCGGGGTGGCGAGGCCGACCCGCAGGCCGGCCCCGCCTCCCTTATTACCGAACCTTATAGAAGCCGGACGGTCGCGACCGCACGATATCGCCGCGCACCACCGCGTCGATGTCGCCCCGGTTGAGCCCGATATCGGCAAGCTCGAGATCGGTCAGGCGCTGGAGCTCCCGCCGCGCACGGCTGCGCTCCCGCCACTTCCGGACCGCTCGGGTGATGGGTGTAAGAACCATGTCCTCACCTCCTGTTTCCGGAGTGTCAAAGGTGTTGCGGCGGCCGATACCCGATCCGCCGCACACCAGTCCTGATTCCGATATGTGTCCGGCCACGGCGTGGTCGAACCCCCCCAGCTCGGCATAACTGCTATGCTGCTGCGGCAGACGGCGGCGCGTGTTGTCATTCGACGAATGAGCCAAGCATGTTCGACGGCTTCACCAAGACCCAGGTCGAGACCTCGTCCATCACGATCAATCTCGTGAAGGGGGGCGAGGGTCCGCCGCTTCTGCTGCTCCACGGTTATCCGCAGAATCACCTGATGTGGCACAAAGTGGCGCCGATATTCGCCGAGCACCACACGGTGGTGGCGCCCGACCTGCGCGGCTACGGCGACAGCGGCAAGCCGGCGTCGGACGACTTCAACGACCACTCCAAGCGCGCCTCGGCGCAGGATCAGGTCGAGGTCATGGGGGCTCTGGGCTTCGATCGCTTCCACGTGGTGGGGCACGATCGCGGCGCCCGCGTCGGCCATCGCATGGCGCTCGACCACCCGGAGCGGGTGCGTACCTTCACCTCGCTCGACGTGGTGGCCTCCCAGGCGGCCTTCGAGAACATGGACCGCGATCTGGCGTTCTCATGGTTCCACTGGCACCTGATGCGTCAGCCAGCGCCGTTTCCCGAAACGCTGATCGGCAATAGCGCGCAGCTCTTCCTCGACTTCCTGCTGGACCAGTGGACCGCCGCTGACGGTGCCATCGCGCCCGAGGCTTATGCCGACTATCTCCGCTGCTTCAGCGACCCCGAGACTCTCCATTGCATGTGCATGGACTACCGCGCCATCGCGCTGGACCTGGTTCACGACGAGGCGGACCGGGGCCGCAAGATCGCCTGCCCGATGCTGGTGCTCTGGGCCGGCACCATGCCCAAGCGCCCCGGCTGGCAGACCGGCAAGGGGCTCAGCATGCTGGAGAGCTGGCGTGAGCGAGCGGAGGACGTGCAGGGCCAAGCGCTCGACTGCGGTCACTTCCTGCCCGAGGAGGCGCCGGAAGCAACGGCGCGGGAGATTCTGGCCTTCCTCGCGGACCGCTGACCCGACCTTTCGCCTATCCGCGACATCTCAGGCCTTGAATTTGGGGCCGTGAGGCGCGGATCGGGCCGCGCATCGCGGGTCGAACGCCTGAATGGGACGCGGGCCGTGACCGTGGCGAGAAATCCGGGCTAGAGTCCCGCGCGCTTGGCGCCGAGTCGTGGCCTGGGCGGGTCGGCCCGGAGGCGTCATCGACGGGAACGCTGCGTGAAGAGACCTCCGCTACAGGCGATCGGCCATGGCGTCCTGGCGCTGTTCGAGGCTGTCGGGCGCCTCTCCCTCTTCGCGCTCGAAGCGACCTCTCACTGCGCGAGGCCGCCCTTCTACCCGCGCCTGCTTCTGCGCCAGATGGTGGAGATCGGCTTCTATTCCCTGCCGGTGGTGGGGCTCACCGGCCTCTTCGCCGGCATGGTGCTGGCGCTGCAGAGCTACACCGGGTTTTCCCGCTTCTCCGCCGAGAGCACGATCCCCACCGTCGTCGTGCTCTCGATCACCCGCGAGCTCGGGCCGGTGCTGGCGGGCCTCATGGTCGCCGGCCGGGTCGGCGCCGCGATGGCGGCGGAAATCGGCACCATGCGGGTCACTGAGCAGATCGACGCGCTCACCACGCTCTCGACCAACCCGCACAAATACCTGATCGTGCCGCGCCTGCTCGCCGGCTTACTCATGCTGCCCTTCCTCGTTCTCGTTACCGACATCATCGGCGTCGGCGGCGGCTATCTGGTCAGCGTCTTCAAGCTCGGCTTCAACCCGGACGCCTATATCAACAACACCCTCGAATATCTGGAGGTCATGGACGTGGCCTCCGGCCTCGTCAAAGCTGCCGTCTTCGGCTACCTGATCGCGCTGATGGGCTGCTACCACGGCTTCCACTCCAGGGGTGGCGCTCAGGGGGTGGGCAAGGCCACCACCAACGCCGTGGTCACCGGCGCGATCCTGGTGCTGATCTTCAACTACATCATCACCGAAGCGTTCTTCGCCCAATGAGTGCGCCCGCGAACGACCGCACCGGCCCGGGCGCGAACCAGCCCAAGATCGCCCTGCGCGGTCTCTGCAAGGCGTTCGGCGGGGCGGTGGTGCTCGACGGCCTCGACCTCGAGATCGGCACCGGGGAGTCCGTCGTGGTGATCGGCTGCTCGGGCGTCGGCAAGTCGGTCATGCTCAAGTGCCTGCTCGGCCTGCTCCGCCCCGACGCCGGCAGCGTGACCGTCGACGGCGAGGAGCTTTCCCGCAATCGCACGGCCCGCGAGGCCGCCATGCGCAAGATCGGCATGCTGTTTCAGAACGCAGCACTCTTCGACAGCCTGTCGGTGTGGGAGAACGTCGCCTTTGGCCTGATCCAGGCGCAGGGCATGCCTCGCAGGCAGGCGCGCGGGCTCGCCATAGAGACTATGGCCCAGGTGGGCCTCGACGCGGCCTCGGCCGAACTCTACCCCGCCGCGCTCTCCGGCGGCATGCGCAAGCGGGTGGGGCTCGCCCGCGCCATCGCCACCAAGCCCGAGATCATCCTCTTCGACGAGCCGACGACGGGGCTCGACCCGATCATGGCCGATGTCATCAACGACCTGATCGTCACCTGCACGCACGAGCTCGGCGCAACCGCGCTCACCATCACCCACGACATGAGGAGCGCGCGCAAGATCGCCGACCGGATCGCCATGATCCACGACGGTGCGATCGTTTGGCAGGGACCCGCCGCCGAGATCGACAGCTGCGGGAACGCGCATGTGGAGCAGTTCATCAACGGCCGGGCTGAGGGCCCGATCCAGCTTGCGGTCGCCCATGCCGCGGCCGGCTGAACGGCGCGCGGCGCCCGCACCGCGGTCCCGCTGAGAGAACCGGTGGCGAAGGCAGAAAAGCGCTTCGTCTGCAGCGACTGCGGCGCTGCGCGGTCGCGCTGGGCCGGCCGTTGCGACGCCTGCGGCGCGTGGAACAGCCTCTCGGAGGAAGTGCCGCGCGAGGCACCGCCGCGCGGCCTCGGCGGCGGCAAGGGCCGCGTAATCGATTTTCAGCCCCTCGACGGGCCGGGCGGCGTGCTCACCCGGCGGCCCTGCGGCATCGGAGAGATCGACCGGGTCGTGGGCGGCGGCTTCGTGCCGGGCTCAGCCGTCCTGCTCGCCGGCGATCCGGGTATCGGCAAGTCCACCTTGCTCCTGCAAGTCGCGGCCGCGCTGACCGGCGGTGGCAGTCCCGCCGCCTACATCTCGGGTGAAGAGGGCCTGGAGCAGATCCGCATGCGCGCCGCCCGGCTCGGCCTCGCTGGCGCGCCGATCGGGCTGGCGGCGGCCATCGACGTGCGCGATATCGTGACAAGCCTGGAGGAGGGGTCGCCGCCCGACATGGTGGTGATCGATTCGATCCAGACCATGTACCTCGACAACCTGGATTCGGCACCGGGGACGGTCGCCCAGGTGCGGGGCTCCGCCCAGGAGCTGATCCGCGTTGCCAAGCGCACCGGCACTGTCCTGGTGCTCGTCGGCCACGTCACCAAGGAGGGCCAAATCGCGGGCCCCCGCGTGCTCGAGCACATGGTCGACTGCGTGCTCTACTTCGAGGGCGAGCGCGGCCACCAGTTCCGCATCGTGCGTGCCATCAAGAACCGCTTCGGGCCGACCGACGAGATCGGCGTGTTCGAGATGACCGACCGCGGGCTCATGGAAATTCCCAACCCTTCCAGCCTGTTCGTCGATCCCGAACGGGGCCCGGTGCCCGGTGCTGCGGTCTTTGCCGGGGTCGAGGGCTCGCGGCCGGTGCTGGTCGAGATTCAGGCACTGGTGGCGCCGGGGCCGGCAGGCTCGCCGCGGCGCACCGTGGTGGGTTGGGATGCCGGCCGGCTCGCCATGGTGCTCGCGGTGCTGGAGGCCCGTGCGGGCCTTCGGCTCAGCGTCTGCGACGTCTATCTCAACGTCGCCGGCGGCTTGCGCATCACCGAGCCCGCGGCCGATCTTGCGGTCGCGGCCGCGCTCGCCTCGTCCGCGGCGGGCCGGGCGCTCGACCACGGCGCCGTCATCTTCGGCGAGGTCGGGCTCGGCGGCGAGATTCGGCCGGTGAGCCAGGGCGAGGCCAGGCTCAAGGAGGCCGCCAAGCTCGGCTTCACCCATGCGCTTGCGCCGGTGCCGGACCGCGCCCAGGGCAGCGAGGCGGAGGGTCAGGGGATCGCGGTGCGGCGGCTCACCCATGTGCACGACCTGGTGGCGCTCTTTCCCCCGGAGGCCGGGCGCGCGCCCTGACCATCGAGGCAGAATGGAAGACCTGCCGGTCAATCTGATCGACATCCTGGTGGCGCTGATCATTGTCCTCTCGGCGCTGCTCGCCTTCGGGCGAGGGGCCGCGCGGGAGATTCTCGGCATCGGGGCCTGGGTTGGCGCGGGCGTCGCGACCTTCTTCGCCTTTCCTCACACTAGGCCCATCGCCCGCGACCTGATCCCGGACTCCATGCTGATCGCCGACGTGGTCGCGGGCGTTGCGGTCTTCGTCGTCGTGCTGGTGATCCTCACGATCATCAACCAGATCATCTCCGGCCGCATCCAGCGGAGCCGCGGCGGGGCGCTGGACCGCACTCTCGGCTTCATCTTCGGCATACTGCGCGGTGCGGCTCTGGTCTGCATCGCCTACATGCTGTTCGGCTCTGTGGTGCCGCAAAGCGACTGGCCGCCCTGGGTCGACGAGGCCAGAACCTTGCCGTATATCAAGCAGGGCGTCGCCGCGTTGCAGGAGGTGGTCCCGGAGGAGGTCGCCGAGGAAGGCACTCGGCACATCGAGGAGACTTTCGAAGATGGCCGGGAGCGAAGCGTGAAGGAGCTGACCGAGCCCGTGCCTGCCGAGCGAAGCGAAGAGGACGGCGAGACCGGCTACAGCGACCGCGAGCGGAACCAGCTCGACGGCTTGAGCGAAAGCGTCGAGTGATGGCGGCAGCCTGGACGGGCGACGCGGCCGTGGGTGTCGCGCCCGACGACGACAAGCTGCGCGAGGAATGCGGGGTCTTCGGCATCTTCGGTCACCCCGACGCGGCGGCCCACGCGGCGCTCGGCCTGCACGCGCTGCAGCACCGGGGGCAGGAATCCGCCGGCATCGTCAGCACAGACGGCACGCTCTTCCATTCGCACCGGGCGCTCGGGCGGGTCGGCGATATCTTCTCTTCGGGCGAGGTGATCGACGCGCTGGAGGGCCACGCCGCCATCGGCCACAACCGGTACTCCACCCAGGGCGCGCCGGAGGTACGCAACATCCAGCCGCTTTTCGCCGACCTCGCCTTCGGCGGGCTCAGCATCGCGCACAACGGCAACCTCACCAACGCGCTTTCGCTCCGCGGCGATCTCGTCTCGCGCGGCTGCATCTTCCAGTCCACCTCCGACACCGAGGTGATCGTCCACCTGATCGCCATCAGCCGCCGCGAGCGCGTGGTCGAGCGCATGATCGAGGCGCTGGGCCGGGTGCGCGGCGCGTATTCCCTGGTGGCCCTCACCAAGGACGCCATGATCGGCGTCCGCGACCCCTACGGCGTACGTCCGCTGGTCCTGGGCCAGCTCGACGGCGCGATGATTTTGGCGTCGGAGACGGTGGCGTTCGACATCATCGGCGCCCAGTTCGTGCGCGATATCGAGCCCGGAGAGCTGGTCATCATCTCGGAGGCCGGCGTCGAGAGCATCAAGCCGTTCCGCTCCACCGCGCAGCGCTTCTGCATCTTCGAGTACATCTACTTCGCGCGGCCCGACAGCGTCTCCGAAGGGATCGGGGTCTACGAGGCGAGGCAACGCATTGGCGCCGAGCTCGCCCGAGAGGCGCCGGCGCCGGCGGACGTGGTGGTGCCGGTGCCCGACTCCGGCGTGCCGGCGGCGATCGGCTACGCCACGCGAAGCGGCCTGCCCTTCGAGCTCGGCATCATTCGCAACCACTACGTCGGGCGCACCTTCATCGAGCCCACCGATCAGATCAGGCACCTTGGCGTCAAGCTCAAGCACAACGCCAACCGCCACGTCCTCGAAGGCAGGCGGGTGGTGCTGGTCGACGACAGCATCGTGCGGGGCACCACCTCCACCAAGATCGTGGAGATGGTGCGCTCGGCAGGCGCTGCGGCGGTCCACATGCGCATCGCGAGCCCACCCACCGCCCATTCCTGCTTCTACGGCGTCGATACGCCGGCGCGCGAGAAGCTGCTGGCCGCCCGTCACGACGTGGACGCCATGGCGCGCTCCATCGGGGTCGACAGCCTCGCCTTCCTCACCATCGACGGTCTCTACCGGGCCATGGGCGAGCCGGGGCGCGATCCGGCACGGCCGCGCTATTGCGACGCCTGCTTCTCCGGCGACTATCCGATCCCGCTTTCGGATCAACAGGTTGGCGAGCCGCCGGCGCAGCTCTCTCTGCTCGCGGAATCGGGCTAGCCGGCATCGTGGCGCCACCGCGTCTCGAAGGCCGGATCGCGCTCGTGACCGGTGCCTCTCGCGGCATCGGGGCCGCCGTCGCCCGCCGCTTCGCCGCCGAAGGCGCGCGGCTCATCCTCGTCGCCCGCACCACGGGCGGGTTGGAGGAGGTGGATGACGCGGTGCAGCGCGCGGCAGGCGAGCCCGCGACGCTGGTGCCGATGGACCTGCACGACGGCGAGCAGATCGACCGGCTGGGCGGCGCTCTGGGCGAGCGTTTCGGCCGCCTCGACATCCTCGTCGCCAACGCCGGCACATTGGGGCAGCTAAGCCCGGTGGGACACTACGCGCCCGAGGATTGGGAGCAGACGCTCGGGCTCAACCTCGGCGCCAACTGGCGCCTGATCCGCAGTCTCGATCCCCTGCTGCGGGCCTCGCCCGCGGGCCGGGCGATCTTCGTCTCCGCCGCCGCTGCTGAGGACACACCCGCCTTCTGGGGTCCCTATGCGGCGAGCAAGGCCGGCTTGGAGGCGCTGGTGCGCTGCTACGCGGCGGAGACCCGGCGGAGCGCGCTCCGGGTCAACCTGCTCGACCCTGGCCCGGTGGCGACGGAGCTCCGCCGCCGCGCCTATCCCGGCGAGGACCCGGCCAAGCTGCCTGCGCCGGACGAAGTGACCGAGCCTTTCGTCACGCTGGCCGAAGCGTCCTGCGAAGAGCACGGCGCGCGCATCGGCCCGCGGTAGGGCGCTCCCGCCAGCAACTGAAACCAACGGAGCATCGAGTCATGAAGATCGGAATTGTCGGTGCCGGCGCTATGGGCTGCGTCTACGCGGCGCTCATGGCCGATGCCGGCAACGAGGTCTGGGCGATCGACACCTGGCAGGCGCATGTCGACGCCATCGTCGCCAACGGACTCCGGCTCGAGGGCGCGAGTGGCGACCGCACGGTGGCACTGGGTGCTACCAGCGACCCCGCGACCGTCGGCCACTGCGATCTCGTCATCATCGCGACCAAGGCACCACAGGTGGAAGCCGCCGCCAACGGCGCCCGCGCCCTGCTCGACCCCGAGACCCCGGTGCTGACCATTCAGAACGGCCTCGGCAGCGCCGCGAAGGTCGCCCGCATCCTGGGCGAGCAGCGCGTGATCGTCGGCGTGGTCGGGGGCTTCGGCGCCTCGATCGTGGCGCCGGGCCACGCCCACCACAACGGCATGGAGCTGGTGCGGCTCGGCGAAGCACACGGCGCAGTGACACCCCGGCTGGAGCGTATCGCCGCGCTCTGGCGGGAGTCTGGCTTCAGGGTCAAGTGCTTCGACAATATCGACCAGCTCGTCTGGGAGAAGCTCATCTGCAACGTCTGCTACAGCGGCACGGCGACACTCACGGGGCTCACCGTGGGCGAGATCATGGCGGATGCCGACGCTTGGCCCATCGCCTCCGGTTGTGCGGCGGAGGCCTATCGGGTCGCCCGCGCCAAGGGCATCCGCCTCGATTTCGACGACCCGGTCGCGTACGTGCATGACTTCGGCGCCAAGATTCCCGGCGCCCGCCCCTCGATGCTGCTGGACCACATGGCCGGCCGACGTTCGGAGATCGACGCGATCAACGGCGCGATCCCGCCGGAGGCTCTGGCGCTCGGGCTGGAAGCGCCCTACAACACGCTCGTCTCGGCACTGGTCCGGGCCAAGGAGACCGGTTTCGACACGCCGCAGCGATCGTAGCGGGAGCAACCATGACCGACGCCGACCTCAAGGGGCTCATCGAGGGATTCCGCCGGCTCTCCACCGCCAACGTCTCGGACGGTCTCGACCGGGCCGGGATCGCGGGCGCGCCGCACGGCATCGGCCCGCTCTGGGATAGCTGCGGCAAGATCGTGGGCCCTGCCGCGACGCTGAAGCTGGTGCCGGTGGGCGAGGCCGGTGAATCGCCGGTGCTCGGCACCCTGGAGGCGGTGAAGCTGGGCAATCCCGGCGACGTTCTCGTGATCGACCAGGGCGGGCGGATGGACGTGAACAGCTATGGCGGCGTCGCGGGCTTCACCACCCGGCACTTCGGCCTCGTTGGCACGGTGATCGACGGCGTCACCCGCGACATCGACGAGTACAAGGAACTGAACCTGCCGGTCTACGGGCGGGGCTTCATCCAGCAGTCGATCCGCAACCGCTGCGCCTGCGCGGGCTACGGCATTCCCGTGCACCTCGGCGGTGTGCCGGTCGAACCGGGCGACATCATCGTCGCCGATGAGAACGGGGTCTGCGTCGTGCCCCTGGCGCGGGCGGCCGAGGTGCTGGAGCACGCCACGCTCTTCAAGAATATCGAGGAGGGCATCATCGAGGCGGTGCGTCAGGGTGTTGACCCGGTGGAGGCCCACGACCGGGTGCGCTACGATATGATGACGAAGGCGGGCAGTGGCTCATGAAGATCGACGGCCAGCCCTATCGCAGCATCTGGCTGGACGAGGACGGCCGCACGGTCGTCGTCATCGACCAGACGCGGCTTCCTCACAACTTCGGAACGCGCCGGCTTCGCTCGGTCGAGGAGGCCGCACACGCCATCAGCACGATGGTGGTGCGCGGCGCGCCGCTTATCGGCGCGACGGCGGCCTACGGCATGGCCCTCGCGCTCGCCGAGGACCCGGGCGATTCGAACCTGGAGAACGCCATCACGCTCCTGGCCGGCACGCGGCCGACCGCAGCCAACCTGCGCTGGGCGCTGGAGGATATCGGCCGCCGGCTGCGGCCCTTGCCTGCCGCAGACCGCGCCGCTGCCGCCTACCGGCGGGCGGCTGAGATCTGCGACGAAGACGTCGCTATCAACCGGGCGATCGGGGAGTACGGTCTCGCCCTGTTGGAGCAGGCGGCCGAGGGCAAGGACGGCACGCTCAACGTGCTCACCCACTGCAACGCCGGCTGGCTCGCGACGGTCGACTGGGGCACGGCGCTGGCACCGCTCTACATGGCCCACGACAAGGGGATCGCGGTCCATGTCTGGGTCGACGAGACCCGGCCACGCAACCAGGGCTCCGCGCTCACCGCGTGGGAGCTTGCCAGCCACGGCGTTCCGCACACGGTGATCGTGGATAACGCCGGTGGTCACCTGATGCAGACTGGCTTGGTCGATCTCTGCATCACCGGCACGGACCGCACGACGGCCCGCGGCGATGTCTGCAACAAGATCGGCACCTATCTGAAGGCGCTCGCCGCCAGCGACAACGACGTCCCCTTCTATGTCGCGCTGCCCCATCCGACCATCGACTGGTCCCTGTCCGATGGCGCCGATACCCCCATCGAGCAGCGGGACGAGGACGAAGTGCTGACGATCACAGGGCGCGACGAAGCGGGTCAGGAGACGAAGGTGGCGCTCACGCCCGCCGGCAGTCGCGCCGCCAACTATGCCTTTGACGTGACACCCGCCCGGCTCGTGACCGCGCTCATCACCGATCGCGGCGTGTGCGAAGCCTCCCAGAAGGGCCTGCAGACCCTGTTTCCGGACCGCGCCGCCGAGGCATCCTCCTCATAACGGGATAGGCTGCGCTGGCGGAAGGTCGCCGAGCCGCGCCTCGATCTCGGCTGCGGACGGCATCGCGGGCGCCGCGCCCTCACGCAAGCAGGCGAGGCCGCCGATGACGCTCGCCCTGTGCAACATTGCGGACAGCGTCGCCCCCGCTTCGAGCCCGAGTGCGAGGCCGGCGACGAAGGCATCGCCCGCCCCCACCGTGTCCACGGGCTCGATCGCGAGTGCGCCGCAGCGCCAGGCCTCGTCAGGCGTGAAGGCGGCGGCTCCGGCGCTGCCGAGGCTCACCACCGTTGTCACGCCGTAGCGCGCGGTAATGGCGCGGGCCGCGTCCTCGCCAGCGGCGTCATCAAGCGCCCGCGCACGGGCGAGCATCTCGGCCTCGACTTCGTTGAACACCACGAGGTCGAAGGCAGGAAGTAGTTCGGCCGGCACGGGCTTTGCCGGGGCCAGATTGAGCACCACGCGCGCGCCCCGCGCCTTGGCTCTTTCGACTGCTGCCCAGTTCGATTCCAGCGGGACCTCCATCTGCAGCACGAGCACCGTCTCCGGTCCGAGCCAGTCGTCCGGCAGCGCCTCGGGCGGAAGGTCCGTGTTGGCGCCGCTTGCCACGGTGATCTGGTTCTCGCCTACGCGGTCCACGATCACCGCGGCGCAGCCGGTCGGCAGTGCGCTCTCGGTGATCGCCCCAGTGCCGACTCCCGCGTCCTCCAGGGCCGCGAGTGCGAGCGAGGCAAAGCCATCTGGGCCGACGCGGCCGACCATCTGCACGGAGGTCGTCGGATCCGTCGCGGCCCGGACGGCGGCGACCGCTTGGTTCAGGCCCTTGCCGCCGGCCACGGCTTGGTGGCCGGGGCAGAGAACCGTCTCGCCTGGGCGCGGCAGGGCGTCGACGGCGAACACGAGATCGGCGTTGAGCGAGCCGAAGACGACGATCATCGGCGCGCTTCCCTAATGGCGGAAGTGACGGAGGCCGGTGAAGACCATGGCAAGGCCTTGCTCGTCAGCCGCGGCGATAACCTCGGCGTCGCGCTTTGATCCGCCCGGTTGAATCACGGCGGTGGCGGCGGCCGCAGCGGCAGCCAAGAGCCCGTCCGCAAAGGGAAAGAACGCGTCGGATGCCACCACGCAGCCTTCCGCCCTGGAGCGGGCCTCGCCGGCGGCGGCAGATGCGTCCGCTGCCTTCTGCGCCGCGATCCGGGAGGAGTCGACGCGGCTCATCTGGCCTGCGCCGATGCCGACCGTGGCGCCATCCTTGGCGTAGACGATGGCGTTGGACTTCACGTGCTTGGCCACCGTGAACGCGAACAGGAGGTCCGCGCGTTCCTGCTCCGTCGGCGCACGCTTAGTTACGGTTTCGAGCGCCTCTGCCGTCACCCGCGCGGTATCCAGCGTCTGCACCAGGAAACCGTCGTCGAGGGTGCGGACCATCAGTCGTTCGCTGCCGTCATCGGCGCCTGCGCCGGTGAGCAGGAGGCGCAAACCGCTCCTCGCCGCGAGAGCGGCGCGCGCTTCGTCGTCCGCGTCGGGCGCCACCACGACCTCGATGAAGAGGCCCGCGATGGCCCGTGCGGTCGCACCGTCTAGCGGCCGGTTCGCCGCGACCACGCCGCCGAAGGCGCTCACCGGATCGCACGCCCGCGCCTTCTCGTATGCCTCGGCGAGGGTGCCGCAGACGGCGACGCCGCAGGGGTTGTTGTGCTTGATGATGGCGATGGCGGGCGGGCCGAACTCGCGCACCAGCCCATACGCCGCGTCGGCATCGGCCAAGTTGTTATAGCTCGGCTCCTTGCCCTGGATCAGCGCGGCCTGGGCGACGCCCGGCGGGGCCGTGGGGTCGACGTAAAGAGCAGCGGCTTGGTGGGGGTTCTCGCCGTAACGCAGCAGCCTGCTCCGCGAACCACCTAACACAAAGCGGGGCAGCAGCGGGTCGCCGTCGCTCTCGGCCGCGAGCCGGCGGGCGATGGCAGCGTCGTAAGCGGCCGTGCGCGCGAACGCCGTCGCAGCCAGGCGTCGGCGCAAGCCGAGGCTGGTGGCGCCGCCCATCGTCTCCATCTCCTCCATGACCGCCGCGTAGTCCGAGGGCTGGACCACCACCGTCACGTCCTCATGGTTCTTGGCCGCCGCCCGGATCATCGCCGGGCCGCCTATATCGATGGTCTCGATGCACCGATCGAGTGCGGCGCGCTCCCGCACCGCCTCTTCGAAGGGATAGAGGTTGACCGCGACCAGATCGATGCCCGCGATACCGTGCGCCTTCAGCGCCGCGCGATGGCCGACATCGCTCCTGCGGGCGAGGATTCCGCCGTGGATCGCCGGGTGCAGGGTCTTGACCCGGCCGTCCATGATCTCCGGAAAACCCGTGTGCTCCGAGACGTCGGTGACCGCAATGCCGGCGTTGCGCAGGGCCCGTGCGGTGCCGCCGGTGGACAGGATGGCGACGCCCAATCGCGCGAGCGCGGCAGCGAAGGGCTCCAGGCCTGTCTTGTCCGAAACCGATATCAGCGCACGGGCAATGGGCCGGCCTGGGGTGTCGGGCATCGAGTGACTCCTGCTGGGGCGTTGCGGCCGGCTAAAGGGCGAGCCCGGATGCAGCAGGCGTCGCCGAGAGAGCACCGTCGCTCGGCTCGTACTCGGGCACCATCGCCGCCACCATCGCCAGCGTGTCGCGCGTGCGTCGGTCGCGCGCCGCGGCCGCAAGCTGATCGAGCCGGCGCCGCATGAAGGCGATGTCGGCGGGACGCGACCGCGCCTTGAGGATACCGGGCATCTTGGTGATGACCATGGGCTCGGCCCGATGGAACAGGCTCTCGCCCTTCTTCTCGCCTGGACGCAGTCCGGTGTAAACGATTTCGATATCTCTATCGGGGGTTAGCCCGGCGAGGTGGATCATCCGCCGCGCGAGATTGACGACCTTGATGGGCTCGCCCATATCGAGCACGTAGATGCCGCCGCTCTCCTCGGCCACGCCAAGCGCCGACGCCTGGAGAAGGAGCTGCACCGCCTCCCGCGTCGTCATGAAGTAGCGCGCAACATCGGGATCGGTGACGGTTACCGGGCCGCCGGTGGCGATCTGACGCTGGAAGAGCGGCACGACCGAGCCGGAGGAGCCAATCACGTTGCCGAAGCGTACCGTCACCAGCCGCAAGTCCCCCGCCGCCTGCGAGTGGGCGAGCGCGTGGCAGTAGCTCTCGGCGATGCGCTTTGTCGCGCCCATGACGCTCGTGGGATCGACCGATTTGTCGGTCGATACGAGCACCATCGCTCGGGCGCCGATCGAGATGCAGGCATCGGCCACGTTACGCGTGCCCACGACATTGGTGAGCACCCCCTCGTCCGGATTGGCCTCGACCATGTGCACGTGCTTGAGCGCCGCCGCGTGGAAAACCAGCTCCGGGCAGGCGGAGGCGAAGGTATAAGCCACGCTGTCCGGATCCCGCACATCGCCGAGCACAGTGCTGCGTGGGAGTTCCGGTTGCGCCTCCTCGAGCTCGAGATTGATCCGGTAGAGGTTGTACTCGGCGTTGTCGATCAGGGTGAGGTGTGCAGGCGCGTATTGGGCAATCTGCCGTGCGAGTTCGGCGCCGATGGTGCCGCCGGCGCCAGTGATGCAGACTCGCCTGCCGTTGACCAGGGCGCGCATGGCAGCATGGTCGGGCGCGGCCTCCGGGCGACCGAGCAGGTCTTCGGAGCGAAGCGGGCGCACATCGATGTCGCGGTCGACACCGGCGCCGCGCCGCGCCACGCTACCGAGCCTGCAACGGGGCAGCAGGGCGCGCGCGAACGACGCGCCTGCCATGGCCACGTCGCGGGCCGCCACCATGTACGCGCGTTTGACGATCAACTCTGCCCCGATGCGCCGCGTGATGCCCGAGCGGCGGCGTGAAGATACCACAGCAGCGCCACGACGAGCATCGCCCCCGCCGCAAGCGACGCCGCAGCTGCGGCCGAGCCCTGCTGGGAGGCGACCGCAAGTCCCACGAGCAGCAGATTATGGCCGGCGATCAGTGCGGCAGTGCGACCGTGGCTCCAGCCGGCCGCCACCACCCGCTGATAGAAATGCTCGCGGTGCGCATGCCACACGCGCCGGCCGCGCAGCAGGCGACGAACCAACGTGAACGTCGCGTCCGCGAGATAGTACGCGGGCAGCAGCAGTGCCGCCTGCCATGCGCCCGCCGCCGCCAACGCCAGCAGGAGCCAACCGGCCAAGTACCCGAGCGGCACGCTCCCCACATCGCCGAGAAAGATCCTGGCGGGGTGCCAGTTCCAGAGCAGAAAACCGAGAGAGACACCGGCGAGGGTCAGCCCGAGTGGCCCGAGCCAGGCCGGCGCGGCACCCAGCAGCGCCAGCAGGAACGTGCCGAGCCCGAGGCTCGCGCCCTCGACGCCGCTGAGCCCGTCGATCCCGTCCATGAAGTTGAACAGGTTCACAAACCAGAGCCAGGCTACCGCCGCCAGCGCGTGATCGACGAGGGCCGGCACGGTGCCTTGAAATACGAGACCGTCACCGGGGAGCGAGGCGATCCCGGCGCCGACCGCCACGACCTGCACCCCAAGGCGCACGAAGATAGGGGCGCTACCGCTTAGGTCGTCGAGCCAGGAGACCGCGACGAGCCCGAGCCCGCCTGCGAGCGCGACCCAGAAGAGCGTCCCGCTGCCTGCAGAGGCGTCCGTGAACCAGAGCACGAGCCATGCCGCAAGCAGGACGCCGACAACGGCGATGCCGCCGCCACGCGGCACTGCGGCCCGATGGCTGGAGCGCTCGTTGGGCCGGTCCAAGACGCCATGACGCCGTAGCAGCGCCCGCACGAGACCGGTCAACGCCGCCGTCGCCGCGAAGCCCACACCGCCGGCTACGAGAGACGCGGTAAGGTTCACTGCATTCGGCGTGGCGCTGTGTCTGCCGCTCGACCGCCAACCCTCATTCCGCGATCACCAGCCTTTCGCCCGCTATTCCCGCGTCGGCTCCGAGCGCTTCGCGGCAGCCTTGGCTCCTGTGTCCGGGCACCGACGCCCGATCGCCGAGCCGACGACACCCATCATGCCTACTATCGAAAGAGTCATAGCAATATTGATAACATGCGGCCATTCCACGCGATTCGATGAGCGATACGGCGTGGCGGCGGTGCATGCGATATGACATACTAGCGACAGACCCGCAGATGCCCCGGCATGCCTTGCTGATTACCTCTGTCGAGATTGCCCCAGTGAGCTCCACCAACTGATGTATTCGCGGATCGACCCTGTCGCGCTGGCCTTTGAGATCGGGGTCGACGACTATCTCGCCACGCTTGCTGCAAGACACGCCGGACTCGAACGGGCTATCCAGGAAGAAGCCGGACGGCCGGCACCCGATGGGCTGTCTCTGACCCATTTGAAACGTCGAAAGCTCAAGGTTAAGGACGAGATCGCACGGCTGCAGACGGCGGCGGCAGGTGAAAACCGCCGCTCGGGAGCGCACAGTCGGCGCTAGGCCGCCTGGACCTAGAGTGTGCGCCGACAAGGCATACCATGCCGAATTGCAAGGTGTTTTTCGGGTCATGTCGCTCAAGCAATGATTGACATGACGCCCTTGCGCCATCAGGGTCAGTAGTCGTTTGCCGATTCCGACCAATGAATCGATGGGCGTGCGCGTGGTTCACTGATTGATTCGGAGTATGGATCGCCAGTCTCGCCGTTGGATGGGCCGACTTGCAGCGCTCGCATTGATCGCGGCGATTGCTGTGGTCCTGCCCGCGCCGATGCAGACGGCACTCGCTGCGGCGGAGATCGAGACCGAGCTGGAGACCCTCAAGTTAGGACGCGGCGACAGCCTCTCCGTCTTGCTTACCAGGGCCGGCGTGCGCGCCGTTGACGTCGACCGAATCAGCAGGGCAATTCAGAAGCAAACCAACCTGCGGCGCATGTCGGTCGGCCGCGAGGTGAGGCTTCTGTTCAAGGCGGAGGGCGAGCGTCGGCGCATTCCGGTTGCGGTCAGCGTCGAGACGCGGCCCGGTCGATACGTCGAAGCTACCCGCACCGAGAAAGGCGGGTACAGGGCGCGCCGCACCACCGTTCCTCTCACTCAGCCCGTCCCTCTGTCCGAAGTGGCGTTCGAGCGCGACGGCCGCACCGTGACCGTGCGGCGCAATCAGACGATCGCGGGCATTTTGCAACGCCACGGCGTTGACGCCGTGACCGTTGACGCCGTCGTGAGCGCGCTGCGTGCAGCCTTCGACCCACGCAACCTGATGCCAGGCCATACCCTCACAATCGTGGCTGGGCGCGACGCGAATGACGCACCCCTCCTGCGCGGCATCGCGCTCCACCTCGACGACGACATGGCAGTAGCGGTCGTCCGCAGCGATGGCGGCGGTTTCGCCGCACGCCGCACCACTGCCGACGCGCTCCGCACCGCAGGGTTAACATTTGCTCCAGCGCCGGCGGCGGACGACGCCGCGATGCAGCTGGCTGACGTCGCTATAACGCCACCGCAAAAGCCCACGCCCAAGACTGCCGACACCGCTCCTGCGGCCGCCGATCAGACCAGCGCCGACACCGCGCGCTACGATGGTCCCCAGCACCCTGTCGAGCCCGAGCTCATTGAGCTGAGCCGCACCTTGCGGTCGGGCAGCACGTTGATGGATTTGCTCCTCGACGCGGACGTGCGTAGACCCGAGGCGGATGCCATCGTGCGGAGCCTGCGCCGCGTGTTCAACCCACGGCGCCTTCCTGCCGGCGTTACCGTGCGTGTAGCCAAGAAGCCGGTGGAAGGCTTCGAGCCACGCGTCGCTTTGCTCGACATCAAGCTCCCGAAAGGCCGGCACATCGTGGTGGAGCGCGAGGAGAAAGGACGTTTCTCCAGTCGCATCACGACGGAGCCGCCGACGCCTGCCCAGCCGCGCGCGGTGGCCGCCGCCGCCGAGGTAGAGCGGACGACGCCGATTGCAGCGCCTGCCGCGCCAGACGATACCCTGCCGCCGTCCGCAACACGCATCACGGTGCGCTCCGGCGATACGCTCATGGCGATTCTGCGGCGGCACGGGATCGACCGTGTGGAGGCCGACCGCGCCATTCAGGCGGCCCGCAAGCTGTTCAACCTCAGGCGGCTCAGCATCGGGCAGGAAATCACCCTGGTCACCGGCGTCGACGAGACCGGCGCCGATACCCTTAAGGCCGTTGCATTGCGGGTTGGCGACGACCGCTATGTCAAGGTGAGCCGTGTCGCGAGCGGTTACTTCGACGCGGCAGAGGTCGATCGGCTCGGGCTCATGGCTGCCCCGCTCATGCGCACTGCCACAGTCGCCACGCCGCCCAAGGACAAGCCGCAGCGCGAGCGGGCAAGGGTGACCCATCGCGGCCAAGTGATGACCAGCGCCTTCGTCGCCGCCGCTGCGCCGATCGCCACCGTCTCCTCCAACCTTGAGCCGCAAGGCGCGGCGGATCCCCAAAGTGGTGCCGTCAACGGGATTGTCCTTCCCGTCATCAAGGGCACCATCAACGGTGCTTTCAGCGATCTCGCCGCCGCCCCGCTCGACGGAGACGACGGCCTGGTGCGCAAGGCGGTGGTCATTGGCCGTGGCGACACGCTGTCGAAAGCACTGACACGGGCCGGCGGCACGCGCGAGGAGGCGGAAGCCGCGATCGTGGCCTTCCGCAAGGTACACAATCCACGCAAGTTACGGATCGGCCAGACGCTCTCCCTGGCGTTCGATCCGGAGAACGGGTCGAACGGCGCCCCTCGGCTTGCCTCGCTTGCTCTCGACGTGGCGGCGGATCGCGACGTCGTGGTGACCCGCAGCAATGACGGTATCTTCCTGCCCAGCGTGGTGGACAGGCCGCTCGACCGCGTCCTGCAGCGGACAGTCGGAACGATCGATTCCAGTCTTTATGTCTCCGCTCTCGCCGCAGGAATGCCGAACCAAGTGCTCATGGAGATGGTGCACATCTTCAGCTTCGACGTGGACTTCCAGTGGGATATCCAACCAGGCGACCGGTTTGAGGTCCTCTACGAAGCAGTGTTCAACAGGGCGGGCGAGTTCGTGGAGAATGGTCCCATCCTCTACGCGAACCTGGAAGTGGGCGAGCGTGAGGTCGAGCTCTTCCGCTACGAACCGGGGGAAGGGCCAGCGGATTACATCGACGCTCAAGGCGCCAGCGTGCGCAAGGCCCTGATGCGCACGCCGATCAACGGCGCCCGGCTCTCGTCGGCCTACGGCATGCGCAGACACCCGATCCTTGGCTACAACAAGAAGCACCTGGGGGTCGATTTCGCGGCGCCCACGGGCACGCCAATTTACGCCGGAGGCGACGGCAAGATTTCCATGATCGGCCGCTATGGCAACTACGGCAAATACATCCGTATCCGGCACAACGGTACCTACAGCACCGGCTATGCCCACCTCAGCGGCTTCGCGAAGGGTATGAAGAGGGGCAAACGCGTGCGTCAGGGGCAGGTCATCGGCTACGTTGGCTCCACCGGGATGTCGACCGGGCCTCACCTCCACTACGAGGTGATGGTGGGCAACAAGCGGATCAACCCGATGACGCTCAAGCTGCCCTCCGGCCGCAAGCTGAAGGGCAGCGAGTTGGCAGAGTTTCAGGCGCAGGTGCAGAAGATCATGGTCCTGATCGCCGAGGTGCCGGCGGTCACGCGCGTCGCCCAGCGCTAAATTATCCTTGGTCGTTGGCCCGTCCAGGGCCGCACAATGTTCTCGCTATCCTCCTGGCCACCCGGGAATAAAGGCGCGCGACCCGCGCCTCCCGCTACGCGGCAGTGATAAACAGGCCAGGGGGTGCAACCCCAATTTCGAGGCCGTCGGGCCCCACCGTGACCCGAACGACCTCGTCGTCGGGGAGGCTCCCCTCGATGATGCGCTCGGCCAGCGGATTCTGCAGTGTACGCTGAATGACTCGTTTTAGCGGCCGCGCCCCGTAAGTCGCGTCGTAACCCGCGTCGCCGAGCCAGTCACGAGCTTTGTTGTCGAGCTTCAGCGTGATCTTGCGCTCGCTCAGTCGTCGGGCGAGCTGGGCGACCTGGATGTCCACAATGGTGCCCATCTGTGCGCGGCCCAACCGGTGAAAGAGGATGATCTCGTCCAGCCGGTTGAGGAACTCGGGCCGGAAGCGCGACCGCACCAGCTCCATGACCTGCTCGCGAACGGCATGCGAGTCTTCGCCTTCCGGCCGAGCCGTCATGATCTCACCGCCCAGATTGGAGGTCATGATGATCACGGTGTTGCGGAAATCGACCGTGCGCCCGTGCCCATCGGTGAGGCGCCCGTCGTCGAGCACCTGCAGCAGCAAGTTGAAGACGTCGCCGTGGGCCTTCTCGATCTCGTCGAACAGGATCACCTGGTAGGGGCGGCGGCGCACCGCCTCGGTCAGCGCGCCGCCCTCGTCATAGCCGACATAGCCGGGCGGGGCGCCGATCAGGCGGGCGACTGCGTGCTTCTCCATATACTCCGACATGTCGATGCGGATCATCGCCGCCTCGTCGTCGAAGAGGAACGCCGCCAGGGTCTTCGCGAGCTCGGTCTTGCCCACCCCGGTGGGGCCGAGGAAGAAGAACGACCCTGTGGGACGGTTCGCGTCCTGCAAGCCGGCGCGGGCGCGGCGCACGGCATTGCTCACGGCGACCACCGCCTCCTCCTGCCCTACCACACGCTCACTCAGCGAGCGCTCCATGTGGAGCAGCTTCTCGCGCTCGCCTTCCAGCATCTTGTCCACCGGGATGCCGGTCCAGCGCGAGACCACGCCCGCGATGTGGGACTGTTTCACCGCCTCGTCGAGGAGCGGCTCGTGGTCCGCGTTCTCAAGTCCGCCAAGCTTCCGCTCAAGGTCAGGAATGACGCCATAGGCGAGCTCGCCTGCGCGGGCGAGGTCGCCATTCCGCTGCGCAACCTCGAGCGCGCTCCGGGTGGCATCGAGCTGCTCCTTGATCCGTTGTCCGCCGGCGAGCCGCTCCTTCTCGGCACGCCAGACCGCTGTTTGATCGGCCGAGCTCCTTTCCAACGCGGCAAGCTCCTCGCCGAGCGCTTCGAGCCGGTCGCGCGAGCGATCGTCCGTCTCCTTCTTGAGCGCCTCGCACTCGATTTTGACCTGGATGATACGCCGGTCGAGCTCGTCGAGTTCCTCGGGCTTGGAATCGATCTCCATGCGAAGCCTGCTCGCCGCCTCGTCGACCAAATCGATGGCCTTGTCGGGCAGAAAGCGATCGGTGATGTAGCGGTTTGAGAGCGTGGCGGCCGCGACGATGGCGTTGTCGGTGATGGCGACGCCGTGATGGACCTCGTATTTCTCCTTGAGGCCGCGCAGGATCGACACCGTGTCCTCCACGGTGGGCTCGGCCACGTAGACGGGCTGGAAGCGCCGCGCCAGCCCCGCGTCCTTCTCCACGTGCTTGCGGTATTCGTCCAGCGTGGTCGCGCCGACGCAGTGCAGCTCCCCCCTGGCCAGCGCGGGCTTGAGCAGGTTGGAGGCATCCATCGCGCCTTCGGCCGCCCCTGCGCCCACCAGCGTGTGCAGCTCGTCGATGAACATGACGATCTCGCCGGCCGCTGCGTTGACCTCGGTCAGCACCGCCTTCAGACGCTCCTCGAACTCGCCGCGGAACTTGGCACCGGCCACCATGGCGCCGAGATCGAGCGCGAGCAGCCGCTTGTTCCGCAGGGATTCGGGCACGTCGCCATTGACGATGCGCTGGGCAAGGCCCTCGACGATCGCCGTCTTGCCGACGCCGGGCTCTCCGATGATGACGGGGTTGTTCTTCGTGCGCCGCGAGAGCACCTGCATGATGCGACGGATTTCCTCGTCCCGGCCGATGACCGGATCGACCGTGCCGCTGCGCGCCGCCTCAGTCAGGTCGCGCGCATACTTCTTGAGCGCGTCGTAGCCGGATTCGGCAGACGTGCTGTCCGCCGTCCGCCCCTTGCGCAGTTCGTTGATGGCGGCGTTGAGCGTCTGCGGGCTGACGCCGGCATCGCCAAGGATGCGCGCGGCGCGCGTCCCCTTGGCGAGCGCAAGCGCCAGCAGCAGGCGCTCGGCAGTGACGTAGCTGTCTCCGGCCTTCTTCGCGATGTCGAGAGCGGAATCGAAGAGCCGCGCGGTCTCAGGCGCGAGGTAGATCTGGCCGGCGCCGTCGCCTTCGACTCTGGGTAGCGCGTCGAGCGCCACCTGGGTCTTTTCCAACGCCTCTTCCGGCCGCCCCCCGGCGGCGCGGATGAGATTGGCGGCGAGGCCCTCTCCGTCATCGAGCAGGACCTTGAGCAGATGCTCGGGCGCGAAGCGCTGGTGCCCGCGCGCGGCTGCAAGGCCTTGGGCCGCCTGCGCGAACCCGCGCGAACGCTCGGTAAACTTGTCGAAATCCATGTGTCATCCCTCGTTGGCCATCCGCTGATGAGAGCCGAATACGGTCGCACTCTCATGGCCTCGAACGAGGCCCGCAGCCGGATGCCGGGTCGCTGAGCAACCGTTCCCTATATGGGGTCTGGCAGCACCGCGGCAAGGGTGGCTCCTCTTGCCATCCCTTACACATGATGCGTCCGCGCGCGCAAAACACGCACCGCGCGGGCCCGCCGACTGGGAAGAAAACTTACCTGAAAAGGACTGGGTAGGGTCTGGCGCCCGGATTAGGAAGCCTGGGGCGCGCGCTCCTCGGTCGCGTCCGCCGGTGCTTCCTCGCTCGCCGTCGCCTGGGCCTGAGGCTCGGCGCTTGCCGCCTGTTCCTGCGCTCCGCCCGAGTTTTTCTCGGGCTCGACGCGCTGCTGAGGTTGCGGCTGTTGCTGCGAATGTTGAGGCTGCTGACCGTGCTGGCGTTGCCCGCGTTGATCCCAGCCATTGGCTGCAACAACACGGTAATAATGCTCGGCGTGCTGGAAGAAATTTTCGGCGCCGATTCGGTCTCCCGACGAGAGCGCATCTTGCGCCAGGGCCTGATATTTCTCGATGACCTGGAACGCGGTTCCGCGGATCTTTCCTTCGGGACCATTGCTCTCGAAGGTCGACCCGCGACCGTGAAATCCGGGGCGTCGTCCGTTGCCCCTATACCCGCGCGGGCGCTTGTTGTTGGGACCCTTCATGCGAATCGCCTTCTCCCCTAGTCGGCGTCCACAAGCCGTGCTCCGACTCCGTTGCGTCCAAGCACGCTTGCCAGCTTCTTTCGCTGAGGAACTCTGCGAGACCGTCCATCCGGTCGAGGTTCGCCAGTCCCGCGAACCCTACCCATATGTGCGCAGTTTGCAACAACTTTTTTCCAAGCCGGCATGTTCCGCCAGCATAATATTACCCTCTTCGAGTCAGAACCCGGCGTCGGTATCGTGGGCAAACAGAACGCAGCGCTCGATGCCGGCGAGGTCACGCCGACGGCTGATTTCTACGAGTCCGGATGCAACAAACAACGACTCGACTTCATCCGCCATCCCCGCACCGAGCTCGATTGCAGCCAGCCCTCTTGGTGCCAAGAGTTGTGCAACTTCAGATGCGAGCTGCCGGTAACATGCGTACCCGTCTTGTCCGCCAGCGAGTGCCGCTCGCGGCTCGTGGCGGGTAATCTCCGGCGCAAGCGATGCCAGCTCCGGCGCCGCCACATAAGGTGGATTGCTCACCACGACATCGAAGCGAGCGGCGAGTGGTGCGCCCCAATCGGCAACGGCGAAGGAGGCCCGTTCGCCGAGACCGTGGTGATAAGCGTTGCGCCGCGCGAGCGAGACAGCGGCGTCGCTGACATCGATGCCGAGGCCGACCGCGCCGGGAAGTTCGGTGAGGAGCGCGACCAGCAGGCAGCCCGTGCCGGTGCCGAGGTCGAGCAACCGCGGGCGGGCCGGGAGCCGCGCCGCGCGCGCCAGCACCGCCTCCACTAGGGTCTCGCTCTCCGGACGCGGCACCAGCGCGGAACTGTCGACCGCGAAGTCGAGACTCCAGAACTCGCGCCTGCCGGTGAGGTAGGCGATTGGCTCGCGCGAAGCGCGGCGCCGGGCGAGCACCGTCAGCCGCCGGGCCTCGCTCTCGCCGAGCGGCAGGTGGTCGTCCGCGAGCAACGCCTCGGGCGTGAGCCCCAGCGCGTGTTGCATCAGCAGGCGGGCATCGCGGCGCGGCGCATCGACGCCTGCTGCCCGCAACATCTCGGTTGCAGCACCGAGCGCCTCCGCCCGGCTCGCCGTAGCCCCACTCACTCTGCCTCCGCGAGGCGGGCGGCGCGGTCCGCCGTCATCAGCGGATCGATAACCTCGTCGAGCGCTTCGCCGCTCAACACCTTGTCGAGCTTGTAGAGGGTGAGGTTGATGCGGTGGTCGCTCACCCTGCCTTGCGGAAAGTTGTAGGTGCGGATTCGCTCCGACCGGTCGCCCGAGCCAACCTGCCCACGCCGCGTGGCCGCCCTCTCGGCATCGCGGAGCGCGCGCTCCCGGTCGTAGAGCCGGGCGCGCAACACCTTCATGGCCTTGGCCTTGTTCTTGTGCTGCGACTTCTCATCCTGCTGGGTCACCACGACACCGCTGGGCAGGTGCGTGATGCGCACGGCGCTGTCGGTGGTGTTGACGCTCTGTCCGCCGGGCCCGCTGGAGCGGTAGACGTCGATGCGTAGGTCCTTCTCGTCCAGCGCGATATCGACATCCTCCGCCTCGGGCAGCACGGCGACGGTGGCCGCCGAGGTGTGAATGCGCCCGCTCGCCTCGGTCTCCGGTACCCGCTGCACACGATGCACGCCGGACTCGAACTTGAGCCGCGCATAGGCGCCGCGCCCGCCGATGGAGACCACGGCCTCCTTCACCCCACCGAGCCCGGTTTCCGACATCGACATCAGCTCGAAGCGCCAGCCCTTCGTCTCGATGTAGCGCTGGTACATGCGGAGCAGATCGCCGCCGAAGAGCGCGGCTTCGTCGCCGCCCGTGCCCGCACGAATCTCGAGGATGGCGTTGCGCTCATCGGCTTCGTCCGCCGGCAGAAGGAGGAGCTTGAGCGCCTCCTCTTTCGCTGGCATCGCGGCCATCAGTTCAGCGTGCTCGGCCTCCGCCAGTTCCCGCATTTCAGGCTCGCTCTCGGGGTCCTCGGCCATTGCCTGAAGCTCGTCGGCCTCGTTGCGGGCCGCGCGCAACGCCGTGATCGCCTCCACGATGGGCGAAAGCTGGGTGTACTCGCGCGAGAGCTGCGCGAGCTCGGCGGGCGGCGGCGGGGGCATCGCCGAGAGCGCCTGGCTGAGCTCCCCGTGGCGCTCGAGCACCCGGTCAAGGCGCTCCTCGAAGCCGGTTGCAGCGCTCATCGACCGGGCGCGTAGCGGGCGAGGTGCGTGCCGAGCTCTGCTTCAGGCGTCTCGACCTGCTCACCGCTGTCGAGATCGCGAACCGTCGCCACGCCGCGCTCCATCTCGTCATCGCCCAGGATGACCGCCGCTATAGCATGCGCTTGGTCGGCCCGCTTCAGACGTTTCGAGAGCGAGCCGCGATAGGTCAGCTCCACCGCGAAGCCCTCGTGGCGGAGGCGCTGGGCGAGCCCGAGTGCGGCGGCCTCGGCGCGCGGGCCGAGGGGCACGATGGCGATGGGCCGCGGCGCCGCCGCCACGTCGCCCACCACCTCTTCCACCAAGGCGGCGAGCCGCTCGATACCGCCGGCCCAGCCGACTCCGGGTGTGGGCGGCCCGCCCATGGTCTCCACCAGGCCGTCGTAACGGCCGCCGGCGAGAACTGCGCCCTGGGCGCCGAGCGCCTCGGTCGTGAACTCGAAGGCCGTGTGGCAGTAGTAATCGAGCCCGCGCACGAGGCGCGGATTGCGGGTATAGGCGATGCCGAGCCCGCTCAGCCCTTCGCAAACGCCGTCGAAGAACGCTGCGGCCTCCGCGCTCAAGTGCGCATCGATTTCAGGTGCGTCCGCTAGCACCGCCTTATCGCCCTCGTCCTTGGAATCGAGGACGCGCAGCGGATTACGCTGGAGCCGCTGCTTGCTCTCCTCCGACAACGAATCCTCGTGAGCCTCGAGGTAGGCGACGAGCGCCGCCCGGTAGGCGCGTCGGCTGGCCTCGTCGGCAAGCGTGTTGATCTCGAGCGTGACCCGGTCGAGCACGCCGAGTTCCTCGAGCAAGTGCGCGCCGAGAGCGATCACCTCGATATCGGCGAGCGGCTCGGCAGCGCCGATCAACTCGACACCGATCTGATGGAATTGGCGCAGCCGGCCCTTCTGCGGCCGTTCGTAGCGAAACATCGGCCCGGCGTAGAAGCACTTAAAGGGCCGGCGCTCTCCGAAGGTGCCTCCGATCACCGCGCGCGCGACGCCCGCCGTGTTCTCCGGCCGGAGCGTGATCTCCGCCCCGCTGCGGTCGGCAAAGGTGTACATCTCCTTGGTCACGATGTCGGAGGTATCGCCGAGAGTACGCCGGAACACGTCGCTGAACTCGAAGATCGGCGTCGCCACCTCGGCGAACCCGTAGCGGGCAGCAAGAGCGCGGGCGTGCTCGATGACGTGGCGGTGGCGGCGCATCTCGTCCGCCGCGAGATCGTGCGTTCCACGAACCGGCTGAATTCTACGCACTGTCTGGGTTCCCGAACGGTGCCGGTGCTGCTCCCGGCGTGACGGTGGCGGGTTTAGTGACTCGAATTGACGGTCACTGCAAGCAGCAGGCGCCGCTCGGCGCGGCTATCCGCCGATGGCGGTACCGGCCAGGAGCCGATCCGGGTCGAGGGCTATATTCCGAATGACCACACCGAGCGGACCGAGTGACGGTGCTGGGGCGTCGTCGACATGAATCTCAAGGCCGCCGGCGTTGCCGGTCACCATGAGCAGACCAGGCCTGTCAGGCACACGGTACGAATCACCTGCATGCAGGATCCGCGTCAGCAGCAACTCGTTGTCCGGTCCTTGGACCTGGACCCAGCTATCGTCGATCGCCGTAATGATCACGCGAGCGTCGAGATTGCTTCGCCCGTAGACCTTGGGAACGTAGCCGGTATCCACCGGCAGTTCGGGCTCAGCCGCCACCGGAGCCGCGGGCGGGGCGGTCTGCTCCGACGCTGCCTCGATTGTCGGCTCCGACGATGCAGGTTCCAGCGCGGCGGTCACGATGACATCGGCGTCGGCAGCGTTAGCGTCGCTGGTGGCGTCGCTGGTCGCCGCGCCGTCGCCCGCAACAGCTACGTCAGTGCCGGTCGCGGGGCTACTTGTCCCGCCAGTGGCGACGATCGCGAGATCAAGCGGGGCCGCGATCGGCGTACCACGATCAGGCATTTCCGCAGGCGCGACGGCCGGCTCGCTCGGCGCGGCCACCACGGCCGCCGGAGCAGGCTCGGTCTGCGCTGTCGGCTCAGGCGTCGCTTCGACCGTGGCAGGTGACAGCGGGGCTTGTGCGTCCTCCGGCTGCGACCCCTGAAGCGCGGCCACCTCCGTCGCCTCAGCCGGCCCGGCTTCTTCCCACACCTCGGCCGCCGGGATGAGATCAGCCGAGGCGACATCCGTCGCGTCGGGGGCCGCCGGAGCGGGATCTACCGTTACAGGTTCTTCCTGCCGTACCGCGGGGGGAGCGGGAGGCGGCTCGACTGCCGCCGTTGATGCAGGTTCCGCCGGCGCGGGCGTCGCCTCCTCCGCGACAACCGCTTCGGCGGTCGCGGCAGCCGTCTCCGCGGCGGGCTCGGCCGCAGGCGTGGTATCGGCCGCAGCAGTTGCTGTCTGGCTTGCGGCGGCCGTCTCCTCGGTAGCGACGGTCTCGCTCAGGCCCACCGCCTCGGTCAGCCGGGTCGAAACGTCGTCGACGAGATCAGTCGCAATCTGTCCACCGGTCGACTGATACTGCCAGCCGCCGTAGGCGAGGCCCGCCAGCACCAGAACGAGGAGGATGAGCCAGAATTTGGGTTTGGGGCTGCTGTCGGTGGGCGACGGAAAAGCCAGCCTCTGCTCGCTCTTTTCGAGCCCTTGCTCGCGCTTGAAAGCGTCGACGATCTCGTCTGGATCGAGCCCGAGAAAGCCCGAATAGCTGCGCAAGAACCCTATCGTATAAGTGGTGCCGGGGATTTGGTCGAAGCGACCTTCCTCAAGCGCTTCAAGATAGTGCTCTTGAATGCGCAGCACGTGAGCGGCGTCGGCCACGCTGTAGCCGCCCCTGGTCCGCGCTTCCCGCAGCTCTTCACAGAAACTCGGGAGGGCATGTGGGTCGTCGCGGCTCGTCTCGTGAACGAGTCGCGGACCGGCCAGATCAGGCTCGGATGCTTCGAACGGCACCCGCAGAGGTTCCTTCATGACTCGCGTCCCGCAACAGCGAGCACGAACACCACCCTCCCAGCCGGCGTTGCGCGCTCAGGCACCCGTTTGCGAACGTCTAATCCGCTCCATATTGTGTTCGCGCCACCGCCTCATTTCGCCAGTTATTCTTCTGACGCTAGAAGACTGCGACCCGATCAGCCGTCCCCCGTTACTAACAGTCAGGCCTATGATGTTATCATCGGCTGTCATCCTGCGCAATCATAGACTTACGCATTGTAAAGCTGCTGTTATGCACTGGCGGGCAGAGGACGATGCGCCGGTTGATTACCGTCAGCAAGGCCTGCGGCTCCGCGTTCGGCGCTGAGTGCGAGCGCATTTACTGCCTGATCCAACAGTTCAGCGACAATCTCGCCTGTCGACTGCTCCGATGTCACCATGCCGACGCTTTGGCCGGCCATCAGAGAACCGTCTTCGACGTCGCCTTCGATTGCGGCCCGGCGCAGCGCACCGGCCCAGAAGTGCTCGATGGCGAGCCGAGCCTCGGCGAGTTCCATCTCGCCCTGGCGATAGCGCGCGATGGTCTCCCGTTGAAACGCCTCGAATCGCTCGGTCGCCTTGTTGGCGACGGCGCGCACCGGAATTACCGGAAAATCAGGGTCCACCTGCACCGAGAGCCGCGCGTCGCGCGCATTCGCGCGGATCATCGCCTGCTTGAAGCGCGGATGGGCGATGGATTCCGTCGCGCAGACGAAGCGCGTACCGAGCTGGCAACCGGCCGCCCCCATTGCGAGATAGAGCGCGACTGCATCGCCCCGCCCGATGCCGCCGCCGACGAAGACCGGCACCTCGTCGAAATGGGGCAGCACCTCCTGGGCGAGCACGTTGGTGGAGACCGGCCCGATATGCCCGCCCGCCTCCATGCCTTCGATGATGAGCGCGTCGATGCCTTGCTTGGCGAGCCTGCGGGCGAGCGGCAGCGTCGATGCGAAGGCGACGATGCGGGTGCCGGCTTGCTTCAGCGTCTCGACGGTCCGCCTGGGCGGCAGGCCGCCGGCCAGCACCACGTGGCCCACGCGGCGCTCAACGCAAGTCGCGACGAGGGCGTCCAGCTCCGGGTGCATGACGATGATGTTGACCCCGAAGGGCTTGTCGCAGCGCTCGTAGACGCCGTCGATCTCTTCCGCGAGCTGATCCGGGGCCAGCGAGCCGCAGGCCACCACGCCGAAGCCGCCGGCGTTGGAGATGGCGGCCACCAGGTTCCGCTCGGAGACCCACGACATCGCCCCGCCCATGATTGCGTAGCGGGTGCCGAGGAACGCCCGCCCCCGCGCCCAGTAGGCATCGAGCCGCCGGAGCGCGCCCTCACGCGCTTCAGTCATGGCCCACCCGCGACGGTTCCCGCGCGGGTGATCGCCTCAGGGCTCACGGTCGTCCAGTCCGTAGGCCGCGTGGAGAGCGCGCACGGCAAGCTCGGTATAGTCTTCGGAAACCAGCACGCTGATCTTGATCTCCGAGGTCGAGATCACCTGGATGTTGATGCCCTTCTGGGCTAGCGCCGCGAACATCGTCTGTGCCACCCCGGCGTGGCTGCGCATTCCGACGCCGATCACCGAGACCTTGACCACGCCCTGGTCCGCCACCAGCCGCTCGTAGGCGACCACGCTCCGCGCCTCCTCCAGGATGGCGATTGAGCGGTCCAGATCGGCCTCCGTCACCGTGAAGGTGAGGTCGGTCGTGCCGTCGGCGGAGATGTTCTGCACGATCATGTCGACGTTGACGTTGCCATCCGCCAGCGGCCCGAAGATGGCCGCCGCAACCCCGGGGCGGTCGGCGACGCCCATCACCGTGATCTTGGCCTCGTCCCTGCTGTAGGCGATCCCGCTGACCCGCTCCTGTTCCACGATGTCGTCCTCATCGACCACGAATGTTCCGGGGGTATCGGTGAAGCTGGAGGCGACCTGAAGCGGCACCTGGTGCTTCATCGCCATCTCGACGGCGCGAATCTGCAAGACCTTGGCGCCGAGGGAGGCGAGCTCCAGCATCTCCTCGTAGGTGATCTTAGTCAGCTTGCGCGCCGTCGCAACGATGCGCGGATCGGCGGTGAATACGCCTTCCACGTCCGTGAAAATGTCGCAACGGTCCGCGCCTAGCGCTGCCGCGAGGGCGACCGCCGAAGTATCGGTGCCGCCCCGGCCCAGCGTCGTGATCCGCCCAAGCGGGCCCAAGCCCTGGAAGCCCGCGACCACGGGCACCTCGCGTCTGCCGAGCCGCTTGTGCAGCTCCTCGGTCTCGATCCCCTCGATTCTGGCGCGGCCGTGGCCGCCATCCGTGTGGATCGGGATTTGCCAGCCCAGCCACGAGCGTGCTGTGACCCCGCGGCTTTGCAGCGCAAGTGCCAGCAGGCCGGCGGTGATCTGCTCGCCCGCCGCAGCGACGGTGTCGTATTCCCGCGCGTCGTGTAGCGGCGCCGCGGCCCGGACCCAAGAGACAAGCTGATCGGTGGTGCCGGCCATGGCGGAAACCACGACCGCGATCTCATCGCCGGCATCGAACGCCGCCTTCACCCGGTCGGCAACGGCGTTGATGCGGTCGAGGTCGGCCAGCGACGTGCCGCCGTATTTGTGAACGATGAGTGCCATCGGATGGGCCGCGTCTGCGTCGGTGAGGCGACGCTTGCCGGTCGTGGAGACGGCCCTACATACTGGCTCGGCTTTGGCCGCGCAAGCGGGCGGCCTGGCCGGAGGGGAACGCGATGATGGCCCAGGAGGGGAGCAAGCCGAAAGGGCCGGAGCCGGGCGCGGAGCCCGCGACCGACCCCAGCGTCGACCCGGCGGAGATCGAGCGCTTCGCCGCGCTCGCCGAGCGTTGGTGGGACCGCCACGGTGCCTTCCGCGCGCTCCACGCACTGAACCCGGTGCGCATCGCCTACGTGCGGGATGTCCTAGTGGCCGGGAGAGAGGCCGGCGTCTGCGCCGAGGGTGCGGCGGCGCTCAAGCCTCTGACGGGCTTGAGACTCCTCGATGTCGGCTGCGGCGGCGGCCTGATGACCGAGCCGCTCTGCCGGCTCGGCGCCGACGTGGTCGCCATCGATGCGGCGGAGGCCAACGTCCGCGCGGCCCGCCATCACGCCGAGGAACAGGGGCTCGCCATCGACTACCGCCACGCCACGGCGGAAGCGCTGGCGGCGGACGGCGAGCTGTTCGACGCCGTGTTGGCGCTCGAGATCGTCGAGCACGTGGCCGATCTCGATGCCTTCGCCGACGCCTGCACAAGCCTGGTCAAGCCCGGTGGGACTTTCGTTGTGGCGACGCTCAACCGCACCCTTGCGGCCTACGCGCTCGCCATCGTGGCGGGCGAACGGATTCTCGGCTGGCTGCCGGCCGGTACACACGACTGGTCGCGCTTCATCCGCCCGGCCGAGATGGTGCGCCTGCTGCGCCGCCAGGGCCTCACCGTCGTCGACATGCGGGGCATGGTCTACAACCCGCTCGCCGGCGGCTGGACGATGAGCCCTAACCTTGCGGTGAACTACATCGTCCACGCCCGCAAGCCCGCCGCCTGAGCGCGGGTAAAACCGGCGTCAGGATGCCCGTGAACTAAGCGTCGTGGCGGGGGACCCAGGGGACCTCGCCGACCTCGATCCCCTCGTCGGCGAGCTCGCCGACCTCCTCCTTGGTGGCGTCGCCATAGATGCTGCGGCGCTCGACCTCGCCATAGTGGATCTTGCGCGCCTCCTCGGGGAAGCGCTCGCCCACATGGTCGAAATTCTGTTCGATGTAGGAACGCATGCGCCGCAGCGTCCCGATCGCGCGGACCATTTCCGGCGGCGTTGGCTTGCGCGCAGGCACCTTCTCCGGCGCAGGCTCGGGCTCGCCCCTCGCCTTGTTGTTGACCGCGATGTTGGGGGCCATCGGCGCCTTGGCGATCTCGACGTCGCCGCAATAGGGGCACGCGATCTCGCCCGCCTCCGCCTGCTGCTCGTAGGTCGCGGAGTCGGCGAAATAGCCCTCGAACACGTGGTCCTTGCCGCACTTGAGGTCGAACACGATCATGTGGGTGCGCCCGGCTCGCTGTCACGGTCACTGCAACGTACCATAAAACCCCGAAACTATACGAAGATTCAACTGTCCCCACCGCTATTGCTGCCATGCACAGTCATCGCTCGTCCGTCCCCTCCGCCTGGATCGTCCGCCATGCGGGCCTGATCGCCGAAGGCGGCCACGTGCTCGATCTCGCCTGCGGCGGCGGCCGGCACACGCGCTATCTACGCGAGCACGGCCTGCGGGTCACGGCCATCGACATCGACACCTCGGGCCTCGCCGACCTCGCAGACGACCCACAGGTCGAGATCGTCGAGATGGACTTGGAGCGCCCCGGTGCCGAGCCGCTCGTCGGACGCCGGTTCGATGCCGTGGTGGTGACGGATTATCTGTTCCGCCCGCTTCTGGTCCCGCTCGTGGATTGCCTCCTGCCGGGCGGCGTCTTCCTTTACGAGACCTTCGCCGTCGGCAACGAACGCTTTGGCCGCCCGCGCAACCCGGACTACCTGCTACAGCGCGGCGAGCTGCTGGCGCTCGCCGCAGGCCGTCTCACAGTCGTCGCCTACGAGCACCACGCAGTCCCACCGCCCAATCCCAAGATCGTTCAGCACCTCTGCGCCCGGAAGCCCATAAAGCCCGCAATGTAACAGGGCCGGACCGTGAAGCGGTCCGGAGCGCGCGCCCGCCGTTGAGGGAAACGTAAAATTTCAGCCGGCGGCGCGGCGGAGCTCCTGTTCCGAACCGGCCGGCGGCGAGAAGGCGCGGTCGTGCGCCAGCGCCGGGATTGCGGCGCGCACCTGCTCCACGCGCGCAAGCTCAAGATCGGCCGTGATAATGCCGACGCCCTCGCCGGCATCGGCCAGCACCTCACCCCAGGGATCGACGATCAGCGAGTGGCCGTAGGTCTGGCGGTCGCCGGAGTGGCTGCCCCACATGCAGGGCGCGATCACGAAGCAGCCGCTCTCGATGGCGCGCGCCCGCATTAGAACGTGCCAATGCGCTTCGCCCGTATGCTTGGTGAACGCTGCGGGCACGGTGATGAGCCGCACCCCGGCATGGGCCAGCGCCCGGTAAAGCTGGGGAAAGCGCAGGTCATAGCAGACGGTCATGCCGAGGCCGCCCCAGGGCGTCTCCGCCACCACCGCCTGCCCACCGGGGCGGAAGGCGTCGCTCTCGCGGTAGACCTCGCCGTTCGGCAGGTCCACGTCGAACATGTGGATCTTGTCGTAGGTGGCGACGATGGTGCCTGACGGGTCGATCAGGACGGAGCGGTTGGCGATTCGGCCGTCGCCGGCATCCGCCCCCATCGAGCCCGCGAGCAGCCAAACCTCCAGCTCCTCCGCGAGCGCACTGAAGAACCGCGCCGCCGGATGGGCGTCGAGCGGGCGGGCGTTCGCCTGCACCAGCTCCGTCCGGTGCTCCATCAGGGCGATATTTTCGGGCAGCGCGATCAGCTCCGCGCCGGCGGCGCGGGCCTCGCGTACAAGGGCGCCGGCCGCATCGAGGTTGGTCTGCATGTCCTGGCCGCTGGAGGGCTGAACGCAGGCGACCCGAAGGGTTTTGGTCATGGTATCCCCCAATGCTCGGTGCAGGCCGGCATCATGGACGGCTCGGCAAGGCGCGCGCAAGAGTGGTCACATCGACCCGCGCAGCGCCCGCTTTGCGCAGCGCACGAGCACAGGCCGAGACGGTGGCACCGGTGGTCATGACGTCGTCCACCAGGAGGACATTGCGCCCGGCAACCAGCGGCGCGCGTGAGCGCCGCACCGCGAACGCGCCCCGCACGTTGCGCCGCCGCTCGACGCGCGAGAGCCGGGTCTGCGTCGCCGTCCGCCGCGTCCGCACCAGGAGGTCCGGGACCATCGCAACATCCGCCTCGCGCGCCATGAGCCGGGCGAGCACCGCCGCCTGGTTGAATCGCCGCGCCAGCAGCCGCCAGCGGTGCAGCGGCACCGGCACCACCAAATCCGTCTCGGGCAGGAGCGGCGCGGCCGCGCGCTGCAGCCACGTGGCCAGCCTGGGCGCGAGCCACGAGCGATCGGCCATCTTGAAGGCGAGGATCAGCTCGCGGCCTGCGCCTTCATAGAGGAAGGCCGCGCGCGCCCGGTCGAAGACGGGCGGCACGCGGGCGCAGTCGCCGCAGATCGCGTCCGGGGCTGCCTCGATCGTGAACGGCAGGCCGCAGCGCGCGCAGCAGGGCCGGCCGATGAAGCTGATGCGGTTCCAGCAGTCGGGGCAGAGCCCGCCGGCCTCGCTGACCGCCGCATGGCATGCGAGGCACGAAGGCGGCAGAACCATGTCGATGGCGCCCGTTGCGGCCACCCGCGCCAGCATCGCCAATGGCCACCCGTGCGCGCCGCTCAGCATTAGCCCGACTCCCGCGTGCGCTTCCAGCCTCCTGTCCATCATGCCATAACCGGCGACATGACCCAGCGCGCGGCTCAGCCCGACGGCGCCGCGGTCTTCGACCGTGCCGCCGTGCGCGCCCACCGCGACCGCGCCGCCGCTTGCTTCGCGGGGCGTGGCGACTTCCTGGTTCGCGAGGTGGGCGAGCGGCTGGTGGGCCGGCTCGAAGACGTCAAGCGCCGCTTCCCCCGCGTGCTCGACCTTGGTTGCCACAGCGGGCAGCTCGGGCCGATGCTACATCGGCAGGCCGCGCCCGACTTGCTCATCGAGGCGGACTTCTCGCCGGCCATGGTGGCGCGCGCTTCGGGCCCCGCGCGCCTCGTCGCCGACGAGGAGTGGCTGCCGATCCGCGCGGACTCGCTCGATCTCGTGGTGAGCGCGCTCAGCCTGCACTGGGTGAACGACTTGCCGGGGGCGCTGGTCCAGATCAGGCAGGCGCTCAGGCCGGACGGCCTGCTGCTGGTGGCGATGCTGGGCGGCGAGACCTTGTTTGAACTGCGCGAGGCGTTCCTGCAAGCGGAAGCGGGGCAGGAAGGCGGCGCGCGGCCCCATGTCTCGCCCTTCCCCGATGTCCAGACCCTCGGCGCCCTGTTGCAGCGGACCGGTTTTGCGCTGCCGGTGGTGGACAGCGATCGGATCACGGTCACCTACGAGAGCGCCGACGCGCTGATGCGCGATCTCCGCGCCATGGGCGAGGCCAACGCCGCTCGCGGGCGGGCGCGGCACTTTGCCCGGCGGGCTACTTTCCGTGTCGCCGCAGACGGTTACCAGGAGATGTTCGGTAGCGGCGACGGGCGTATCCCGGCCACCTTCCAGGTGCTCTATCTTACAGGCTGGCGCCCGCACGATTCTCAACAGCAGCCCGCGCGCAGGGGCAGCGGCACCGTCGGCCTAACGCAGTTTCTCAGTCCGCGCGAACGATAGGGCCAATCACGCTCTCGATTGCCGGGGCACTCACGACGCCTGCGCGGAGCAGACGCGGGATGTCCCCGGTGAGGTCGAGTAGCGTCGAGCCGAGGCTATCGGCGGCCCTGCCGCCGTCGATCACCAGCGCGACCGCTGCCCCGAGGCCGGTCGCCACCTCTTGTGCGGTGAGCGGGCTCGGCGCGCCCGAGGGATTGGCGCTCGGCGCCGTCACCGGCCGCTCCGCGGCCTCAACGACGGCACGCGCAGTCTCGTTGCCGGGAATGCGCAGAGAGACGCCGGGCGCGCCCTGGTGAACCAGCGGCGAGAGGGGCGAGGCTGGGCCACGCGGCAGCACCAGGGTCAGCGGGCCGGGCCAGAAGGCATCGGCGAGCGCCAGGGCCGGGGTAGAGAATTCGCCACATGCTTCGGCCATCGCCATCGTGGCGATGAGGGCGATGAGCGGCTTGCCGACCGGCCGGCCCTTGGCACGAAAGACGCCTGCCACGGCCGCATCGCTGGCGGCATCGGCGGCGAGGCCGTAGACCGTGTCGGTCGGCAGCCCGACGAGCCCACCGTCTCTGATCACCCGCGCGGCCTGCGCGATGACATCGGGGGTCGGTGCGAGGCACGGAGGGCCGGCCTGGGCGTCGGGGGGTGTCATCGGGCCCCATCCACGCCGCAGGCCACGAAGGGCGGATTCACGAACCCCGCCTTGCCATAGCGCAACTCGCGCCCGTTCAGGTCGCGGACATGGCCGCCAGCGGCGGAGAGGATTGTGTGGCCGGCGGCGGTGTCCCACTCCATGGTGCGGCCGAAGCGTGGGTACACATCGGCCGCGCCCCGCGCGAGCAGGCCGAACTTGAGGGCGCTGCCTGCGCTCTCGATCCGCGCAGGCCCCAGACCCGCGATGAACGCATCGGTCTCGGCATCGCGGTGAGAGCGGCTGGCGATCACGGCCGGGCCCTCACCGGGCACCGGCCGCGCGCCTATCGGCTGCGGCGCCCCGTCGCCAACGATGCGCACGGCGCCGCCCTGCCCGTCGGCGAGATAGGTCTCGCCCTGGACCGGGGCGTGGAGTACGCCGAGCACCGGTCGGCCATCCTCGATCAAGGCGATATTGACCGTGAACTCGTTGGTGCGTGCGATGAACTCCCGTGTCCCGTCGAGCGGATCGACCAGCCAGAAGCGCCCGCCGGCGGGTGGCGGGCCTGTGCTTGTGCTCTCCTCGGAAATCACGGGGATGTCGGGGGTCGCGGCCTGCAAGCCTGTGACGATGAGACCGTCTGCGGCGCGGTCCGCCTCGGTCACGGGTGTGGAATCGGCCTTGGTCTCGACCAGCGTGCCTTCGCGGTAGAAGACCATGATAGTCCGCCCGGCCTCCAGCGCCAATCGCCGCGCGGTGGCCGCCAGCCTCGCGTAATCTTCGCTGCTCGCGACCGGCATCGGTCGTCTCCGGCGTTCAAATTCGCGTCATTGAAACGAAAGCACTTTTGCGCACTGCCGATATACACCACAATGACATGGGCTTCGCATGGTTCGACAGTCCGCCGAGGCGGCGCGAAGCCCCAATTCAAACCAACTAAATTCGCGTCTGCGAGGAGGAGACTACGAAAATGATCAAGGAAACAGTGGTCGCCGTGAGTATCGTTACCATGGCGGCCGGCGCCGCTCTTGCGCCGTCGGCCGTGTCCGCTGGGGAGCAGCCGATCGTCGTTGCGGACTCGCACGAGGATCCGTGCAACCCGTGCGGGGCCTGTAACCCGTGCGAGGCTTGCAACCCATGCGGCGGTTGCAATCCGTGCGAATCTTCCTTGGACGAGCGCATCGTTGTCGCGGATGCCTGCAATCCGTGCGACCCGTGCGCGGCCTGCAACCCGTGCGACCCGTGCGCGGCTTGCAACCCGTGCGATCCGTGTGCTGCCGAGTAAGTTTGAGAGTAACGACAACGGTATCCAAGGGCGCCGCCTCGGGAGAGGCGGCGTTCTTTGTTGCGGTACGGGAGCCGTGACAGCGGCGGGCCGACTGCGCCTCAGGTTCTCGCGGCGAGGGCCGCCTTGACTGCGGCGATCTGGGCCTCGATATCCACCTCGGCCTGCGAGACGACCTCGAGGCGGCGATCTTCGAGGGTATCCTGCTTCGGATTCTGGGCAGCCCAGTTCTCGATCACCTGATCACGCGCCTTGACCAGCAGGATGATCTGCGGCCAGAAGAGGCGGATCATGGCGCCGACCCAGCGGTTGGTCGGCCATGACGGGCGGGCGTGGTCGATGACGAAGCGGCCGATCACCTTTGCCACGTCATCCGCGCGATACCAGGTCTCGCCGGTGACCCAGCGGTTGGTGGTGAAAAGCCTGAGAGGCTGACCCTTCGACCCCATCGAGATGGCGATGACGTGGGTGAGCGCTTTGTCACCCATGGGCCACTTGTCGCGCTTCTTGCGGCGCACGGGCTTCATGCCGCGCGGCATCCCCTTGGCGCGCACGAAGGTGTGGAAATGCCCGTGCTCGGTATCCCGGAAGCCGCCGGGATGGGCGTGGTAGAAATACTGGGAGTGGCTCTGACCGTCGAAGACGTCCCCTTTCGGGTAATGGTCCCACTCGTAGAACGTCCCGCGCCCGCGCAGCAGCTCGCTCACCACATTATCGCCGGTTCTGCCGAGCACCCGCTCGACCTCCTGCACCTCCTCGCCGGCGGCGAGCATCATGCGCAGCCGCTTCACCGGCTGTGTCGCCATGTCGAGGTGGCGGGTCTCCTCCTGCCGCTCATTCTTCGCCGCTGAAGCCTGGGCCATTCTGCCGCTCTGTCGCCCGTTCGCTGGCTGTGCCGCCAGGAAAAGATAGTGTCGCGGGCTTGCTCTTGCCAGACCGAGGAGGCTAACCCCCCGCGCCCGGATCGACGACGAGGCGGAAGCCGACGAGGATGTGCTTGATGTCCGCCGGCCGGCCGTGCCGTGCCGCAGGGCGGCAGATGCCGCAGCCGCTGTCGTCCCACGATCCGCCCTTCACCAGAAAGCGCCCCGTATTGCCGGGCGAGGCGGTCCACTCGAAGACCATGCCTGCCGCATCGAGGAGGCCGTAAAGGCTTGCACCGGCAGGAAAGCTCCCGACCGGCAGCGTGTCGAAGGGACCGGCATCGTGGCTGTTGAGCAGCGCTGGGTCGAACGTATCGCCCCAGGGGAAGTTGCGGCCGTCCGTGCCGCGTGCGGCCTTCTCCCATTCCAGCTCGGTGGGGAGACGCCAGGCGCGCCCGGTCTCGGCCGAGAGCCAGGCCGCGTAGGCATTGGCGTCGTCGTGCGAGACCATGACCACGGGATGGTTTTCGCGCCCAGGCGGCGGAACTCCCTCCGTCCACGCGTGGCGGCGGGTGCGCTCGTAAGGGTGGATCAGCCTGTAGCCGCGCCAGGTCTCGGGATCGACATCGGGCACGCGGTGGCCCGTGGCATCCACGAACGCCGCGTACTGGGCATTGGTGATCAGCGTGCGCATGATGAAGAAGCCGTCCAGTGACTTGGTTCCGCGCGGGCGCTCGCGATCGTACCAGCCGCGCTCCCGCGTTCGGGAGTGGCCGTAGGCCGCCTCGTCGAGCTGGTAGGCGTATTCCCGCTCGGCCGCGTCGGAGCCCGCGATGAAGGGGCCGGCCGGGACCTCCGCCAGGACTGGAACTGGCACCGAACCAGCATATGAAGCGCCCCCGAGGACCAGGCCACAGGTCGCGAGACAGACCGCAAGAAGTGCGCGGGAGAAAACCATTGCAGCAGCCTAGCTGCCGCTCACCCGGCACGGGAATCACAAAAATTTGAGTCGAAGGGGTTTGCCCCGCACCATGCGCTCGCCGACAATTCGCTCAGAGTGCCGCCATCACGCCATCAAGGGAGGCCCGACATGCCACGCTCGAACACCTTGCTTGCCGGAACGGTGGTCCCTGTGGTCATCGGGCTCGCGGTCGCCACCAGTGGCGGCCACGCAACGGCCGGTACATCCACCGGCGAAAGCCCGGCGGCGACCCCGCAGCATCAGGATCCGGGAGTGCTGCTCTTCGCCTCCTGCAACCCGTGCGGACCATGCAGTCCGTGCAACCCGTGCGCGGCGGTATGCGGACCTCGCGGACCATGCAGTCCGTGCGAACCGTGCAATCCCTGCGCGTCTGCGTGTGGGCCGTGTAATCCTTGCAACCCCTGTGACGCCGCTTGTGGTGCTTGCGGACCGTGTAATCCATGTGATCCGTGCAACCCCTGCGCAGCTGCATGCAACCCCTGTGGGCCCTGTAACCCCTGTGCGGGCGCCTGCGGCCCTTGCGGACCGTGCAACCCTTGCAATCCCTGTGCGGGCGCCTGCGGGCCGTGCGGCGCCTGCAACCCGTGCGCGGCGGGCGCTGCGGTCAGTTCGGACTGCGTGGTTCCGCGCCTCGCTGCCGCTGGCAGCCCCTGCGGGCCATGTGCTCCTTGCGGTCCATGCAATCCCTGCGCGAGTGCTTGTAGCCCTTGCGGACCGTGCGCTCCCTGTAATCCGTGCAATCCCTGTGCTGCAGCCTGCAACCCTTGTGGGCCTTGCAACCCTTGCGCCGCAGCCTGCAGCCCCTGTGGTCCCTGCAGCCCGTGCGAGCCGTGCAACCCATGCGGCCCTTGCAACCCCTGCAATCCGTGCGCAGCGGCCAATCCCTGCGACCCCTGTGGACCGTGCAACCCCTGCAACCCGTGTGCGGCGAACCCTTGCGGCCCGTGCGGCGCCTGCAATCCATGCAACCCCTGCGCGGCCGGCGAAGAGGTCGAGTTGACCGCAGACGAGGCCCGAGACGCCTACGCCTGCATCAGTGCGGTCATGGCCGAGGGATACGCCAAGTCGGGCAATCAGTGGGCGGCGTCCTACCAGAATTGGCGGAACGTCGCGGCCCAACCCTACGTCTCCGATACCCACGGCGCGCGCTACGTCAACAACTACGCCAACGACATCGGCGCCGACAATTACAGCCAGTTCGAAGAGGCGGGGCCAGCGCCCGTCGGAACCGTTCTGGCCAAGGACAGCTTCACCGTCAAACCCAACGGCAAGATCGGCGCCGGGCCGCTCTTCCTGATGGAGAAGATGGAAGCCGGCTTCGACGCCGATACCGGCGACTGGCGCTACACGCTGATCATGCCGAGCGGCCGGACGATCGGCACGACCGGCGGCAAGGGCGCCAAGAACGTCGTCTTCTGCGCTGAGTGCCACCTTGGCGTCGAGGACTATGACAGCCGCTTCTTCCTCGACGAGGAGTACCGGGTCCAGTAGCCATCCGCCGGCGGCGCGCTGCTCCGCGGAAGCGGCGCGCCACCGGCCGAATGGCCTCCTTGATCGCGGGTGCGAACCCGGCCTATGTTCGCGCGTTCACCGCATGATCGGGACCAGACCTAAGGAGATACCCGTGCGCGCACGACACGTCCTCGCCGTTGCCCTCGCCACCTTCATGATGGCGGCAAGCGCCTCCGCCATTGCCGCTGATGTGAAGAAGGGCAAGAAGGTCTTCAAGAAGTGCAAGGTGTGCCACACCGTCAAGGAAGGCGGGAAGCACAAGGTGGGCCCGAACCTCCACGGCGTCTTCGGCCGCACCTCGGGCACGGCCGAAGGCTTCAAGAAGTACTCGGACGCGATGAAGGACGCGGCAATCGTCTGGGACGAGGAGACGATCAGAGCCTATATTGCCGATCCCAAGGGTTACATTCCGAAGAACAAGATGGCGTTCAAGGGGGTCAGGAAGGAAAAGGACCGCGACAACCTGATCGCCTATCTCAAGGAAGCCACCGGCGCCGAGTGATCGCGGAGGACAAAGCCCTCTTGCGCTGATTGGGGGCAGCCATGTCCGCGTTCGACCTGCGCGACCACATCCGCGAAATTCCTGACTTTCCCAAGCCAGGCATCCTCTTTTATGACATCTCGACCCTGCTCGCCCACGCGCGGGCCTGGGGCGAGACGGTGCAGCGTCTCGTCGATGTGGTCGGCAGTCACAAGCCCGATCTTCTCGCAGGGATCGAATCCCGCGGCTTTCTGGTCGCGGCGCCGGTGGCGCACGCACTCGGGTGTGGCTTCATCATGGTACGCAAGAAGGGCAAGCTGCCGGGCGAGACCGTGGCGTATGAATACGCGCTCGAGTACGGCACCGATCAGGTCGAGGTGCAGGCCGACGCCGTCGCGCCGGGTCAGCGGGTTGTCCTGGTCGATGATCTGCTTGCAACCGGGGGCACGGCGGCCGCGTCGCATGCGCTGCTGCGCCAAGTGGGTGCCGAGGTGGTGGCGGCGGCCTTCATCATTGAGCTGAGCTTCCTCGGCGGGCGTCAACGCCTCGACCTGCCGATCACCTCCCTCGTCGCCTACGACGCGTAGCTGCGGCCGGGCGCACTCAGGAGACCCATTCCATGGCAATCGCCGTGATCGGAGGCACCGGACCTCAGGGCCGCGGGCTGGCGCAGCGCTGCGCACTCGCCGGCATCGACGTCGTGGTCGGCTCGCGCGATGCCGCCCGCGCGGCGGAGATCGCCGTCGATCTAAGAGCCGGCGTGCCTGATGCACCGGGGTCGATCGAAGGCGCCGCCAACGCCGACGCGGTGGCGCGGGCCGAGCGCGTGGTCGTGCTGGCGGTACCGTGGAGCGCGCACCAGGCGACCCTCGCGGGGCTTACCGAGGCGTTGCAAGGCAAGATCCTGGTTGACATGGCCGTGCCGCTCGCCGACGGCAATCCCCGCAAGGCAGCGATGCCACCCGAGGGCTCGGCGACCGAGGCGGCGCAGGCGATGCTGGGCGAGGGCGTCGCCGTGGTGGGCGCTCTCCACAACGTCTCCGCCCACGTGCTTGCCGCACTTGATCAGCCGATCAACTGCGACATCCTCGTCTGCGGCGATGACCTGGAGGCGAAGCGCGCGGTGATGGACTTGGTCGAGACCATCGGTGCCCGCGCCTACAACTGCGGCCCGGCCGAGAGCGCGCGCTGCATTGAGGCGCTGACACCGCTGCTGATCCGCCTCAATATGTCGAAGGCGACGGGCTTCAAGCACGCGGGCGTGCAGATCTGGCCGGAAGCCGGGTAAAGGAGACAATCATGGAATTCGCCATCACCTTTCGCGGCGACCTCGAAAAGGATCGCATCGTCGCCATCTGCAGGCAGGCCGAGGCGGCGGGTTTCGACTACGCTTGGTTCTTCGACAGCCACGCGCTGTGGCGCGATCTTTACCCACAGATGGCGGTCGCCATCGACCACACACAGCGGCTGCGCTTCGGCCCCTGCGTCACCAACCCGATGACCCGCGAATGGTCGGTGGCCGCGAGCCTGTTCGGGGCGATGGCGGTGCAGTCGGACGGCCGCTTCGACATGGGCGTGGGGCGCGGCGACAGCGCCGTGCGGGCGATCGGCAAGCGGCCGGCGACGGTGGCACGTCTGGAGGAGTTCTGCCACGCCATGAAGGCGCTGGTGCGGGGCGAGGCGGTGAGCTACGAGGGCGTGCCGGAGCCGGTGCAGTTCGACTGGACCGGCGGCTACGAGATGCCGGTCTGGGTCGCGGCCTACGGGCCGCGTGCGCTGGCGGCGGCTGGCCGCGTCGGCGACGGGCTGATCGTGCAGCTCGGCGACGTCGGCCTCTGCCAGTGGATGGGGGACCAGGCGCGCGCCGCCGGCCGCGCCGAAGGCCGCGACATGGCGGACTACCGCGTCATGGCCTGCGCACCGGTCTGGGTCGGCGACCGCGAGGCCGGGATCGCCCAGACCAAGTGGTTCCCGGCGCTGGTGGGCAACCACGTGGCCGACATCGTGAAGCACCACGGCGCCGGCACCGACCTCGTGCCGAAGAGCCTCACCACCTACATTGCGGAGCGCGAGGGTGTGGGCGCCGACGAGGGCTACGACTATCGCCAGCACACCGCGCTGGAGTCAGACAACAGTGCCTACGTCTCGCCCGAGATCACCGAGGACTTCTGCGTGGTCGGCCCGGCCGAGGCCCATGTGGAGAAGATCCGTGCGCTGGAGGCGGCCGGCGTGACCCAGTTCAACATCTACCTTACCAACGGCGGCGAGGAGCAGATCGTCGCGGCCTACGCCGACCACGTGCTCCCGCACTTCCGTTAGGAAGTGCACCGCCAAGTCTAATCGAAAGCACCCCCTCCTCACCCCGACCCTTTCCTCCCCCGAGGGGAGGAGAGGGAGTGTTAGCCGGCGCCATCTACGTCCCCTCTCCGCCCTTCAGGGGGGAGAGGGACAGGGAGAGGTGGGTAGAAACCGGCTGCTCGACCCAAACCAAATACTGACCGCGGCTCAATAAAGCTCGATGTATTCGTCGCGCTCCCACTGCGTGACGTGGGCGTTGAAGCGGGCGAGCTCGGCGCGCTTCATCGTGGTGAAGACGGTCACGAACTCCTCGCCCAGCAGATCGACCATCGCCGCGTCGGCTTCGAGTGCAGCCAGCGCCGCCTCGAGATTGGCCGGGAAGGGCGGCAGGCTGGGGTCGTCCTCGCTCGGCCCGTCGGACTGCGCGACCAGCGAGCGCTTCTCGCTCATCCCGAGCAGCCCGCAGGCGAGCGTGCCGGCCGCGCAGAGATAGGGATTGCTGATCGCAGAAGACGCCCGCATCTCCACGTGCATCCCAGGCGAGCCCGGCTGCTTGATGCGCACCATCGCGCTCCGGTCCTCCTCGCCCCAGCTCACGTTCGACGGCGCGAAGGTGTGGGGCGTGAGCCGGCGGTAGCAGTTGGGCGTCGGGTTGAAGAGCGCCATGGCAGCCGCGCCGTGGTCGATGATGCCCTGGACGAAGTGCCTGAGTGTCGGCGTCATCTCGCTCGGGTTATCGGGGTCGTAGAAGGCGCTCTGCCCGCTTTCCTTGTCGAGCAGGCTGATGTGGTAGTGGCAGCCGGAGCCCGCCGACTCCGCCGAGGGCTTGCCCATGAAGGTCGCGGTGAGCCCTTCGTGCTGGACGATTTCTTTCACCCCGTTCTTGAAGGTAAACGCTTGGTCGAGGCCCGCCATCCCCGCGGCATGCCTGTAGACCAGCTCGTACTGCGAGGGCGCGTATTCGGCGTTCGCGGTCAGCATCGGGATGCCGGCCGCGCGCAGACCGTCGACCACCGCGCGGATCGCGGGCAGGTGATCGTTGCGTAGATTGTTGAAGATGTGGACGCCGCCGAAAAGCGGCTGATAGGTCTCGCGGTCGAGCACGTAGAACTCGTACTCGTGGGCGCTCTCGATGCCGAAGCCGAGCTCGGCCGCCCGCTCCAGCATCCGGCGAGCGACACCGCGGGGTGCCGCGTGTAGCGGCGTGCCGTCCTCCCACTCTGTGTCGCAGATGACCTTGGCCATGCCGTCGAGCCACGGCACGGTCGCGAGGGTCGAAAGGTCCGGACGCAGGGTCTGGTCCTTGTACTTGACCTCCTCGTTGTAGAGGGTGCCGGGGATCACGTGGGAGGCCGTGTCGAGGGCCACGATGCCGCCATACATGTTCACGCCCTCGCGGGCGGAGGCGGGAAATCGCTCGATCGGCACCTGCTTGGAGCGGGCCGAGCCGTGCATGTCCGGCAGCTCGAAGCGAACGTGTTGAATGCCGCCGCGCTCTAGCTGCGCCAGTGCGTCCTCTACCTGATCGCGGGCGCCTTGCCCTCCGTTGTCGGCCACCGCCGCCTCCTCTCCGTCACGCCTTCATCGCCCGCCGTGCGGGCGGCCCGAATTCGCGGTCTCAGGCGCGGGGAGTCAAGGGCCGATGGTGCCGCCGCTATCCTGCAGCCGCCTCGGCATCCTCGAGAAGCGGGCGGCGGCTCTTGTCGATCTTGTATGCGACGTGGGCGCCGGACGTGATGGGCGTGTAGCGCGGCGGGTTGGCTGCATCGGTGCAGCTCGGCAGGCACTCGATCACGGCGTCGTAGTTGGGTTGGTGGAAGAACAGCAGCGAGAGCCGGCTGCTCTCCGCCTCCTCACGCGGCGGATTGACCACCCGGTGCAGGGTCGAGCGCCAGCGGTCGTTGGTCCACTCCGCCATCAGGTCGCCGAGATTGATGACGAAGGTGCCGGGGATGCAGGGCACGTCGGCCCAGGCGCCGTCCTTGCCTAGCACCTGCAGGCCGCCCACGGGGGAATCGGAGGAGACGATGGTGAGGCTGCCGTAGTCGGCATGGGCGCCGCAGCGGAGCTGCCCCGGCAGCGGCGGGGTCGGCTGCGGCGGGTAGTAGGAGGCGATGAAGTTGGTGATGTGCCGGTCGATCTTGTCGACGAAGAACGCCTCGGGCAGCCCCAGCGCGCAGGCGAAGATGCGCATCAGGTCGCCCGCCAGCCGCTCCATCTCCCGATAGTAGGCCTCCCAGAGCGGCCGCATCTCCGCAGGCTTATCGGGCCAGAGATTGGCTGCGAAGAAGCGCCAGCCCTTCGGCCCGTAGTGATATTCGTCGTAGGCGTGATCGAAGGGCCCGGTGACGAAGCTCTCGCGCCAGTCAGGCGCGCCCTCGTCGGCGTCCATACTGTAGGCCACGTCCTCGCTGCCGACGGTCATCAACCCGCGATAGCGGTCGGGCGGCATCTTGACTCTCAGCTTCTCCCAATAGGGCAGCTCGAAGAAGGCGCGGGTGACGTGGCGTATCTCGTCGATCTGCGCCTGGGACACGCCGTGGCCAGCGATCACGAGGAAGCCGATCTCGCGGCAGGCGTCGTCCACCTCTGCGGTAACGCGCGCCTTGTCTTCCCGCTCGCCGGCGAGAAACGGCGCGATATCGATGACCGGGACCACTGATTCCGTCATTCTGCGCGCTCCACTTCGCGGCCCTTCGCTCCCGATCCTACCAGCAGCCTCCATTACCGTGCGAGCGGCACGGTTGACGTCACCCCGATGATGCCCAGATTCTCCGGGAGAAATTCGGCACCCTCGCGTAATATGCGGGGCGCCGAGCGGCATAAGGGCCGCCGCGCGCCGGCGGAGCGGAAGCCATGCTGATCGACCCATTCGAGCGCCACGTCACCTACCTGCGGGTCTCGGTCACGGACCGGTGCGACTTCCGCTGCTTCTACTGCATGTCGGAGCACATGAGTTTCCTGCCGAAGGCGGAGCTGCTGACGCTTGAGGAGCTGGATCGCCTGTGCAGCGCCTTCGTCGGCCTCGGCGTGCGCAAGCTGCGCATCACCGGCGGCGAGCCGCTGGTGCGGAAGGGCGTCATGGGCCTGTTCGAGAGCCTGGGCCGCCACTTGCGGACCGGCGCGCTCGACGAGCTAACGCTCACCACCAACGGCAGCCAACTGCCGCGCCACGCGGAGGCTCTTTACGCGGCCGGCGTGCGCCGCATCAACATCTCCCTCGACACGCGCGATCCTGCGAAATTCGCGGAGATCACTCGCTGGGGCCGGCTCGACCAGGTGCTGGAGGGGATCGAGGCGGCGCGTGCGGCGGGCCTCAGGGTCAAGATCAACACCGTGGCGCTGCGCGGCGTCAACGAGGACGAGATCGAGGACCTGATCGAGTGGTGCGCGGCCGAGGGCCAGGATATCACCTTCATCGAGACCATGCCGCTCGGCGACATCGACGGCGACCGCACCGAGCACTACCTGCCGCTCTCTCTCGTCCGCGCGCGGCTGCGCAAGCGTTGGACCCTGGACGAGAGCGACCATCGCACCGGCGGGCCCGCGCGCTACGTCACGGTGCGCGAGACCGGCCAGCGGATCGGCTTCATCACGCCCCTCACCCACAACTTCTGCGAATCCTGCAACCGGGTCCGGCTCACCTGCACCGGCACGCTCTACATGTGCCTGGGCCAGGAGGACGCGGCCGACCTGCGCACCCCGCTCCGCCAGAGCGAAAGCGACGAGGCGTTGGTCGACGCGATCCACGAGGCGATCGGGCGCAAGCCCAAGGGCCATGACTTCATCATCGACCGCCGCCATACCGGCCCGGCGGTCGGCCGCCACATGAGCGTGACCGGCGGCTGATCCGCCGCCGCCCAGACCACGCTTAGCGCCGTGCCGGCGCTACCCATCGGGGGACCCCATGCGCTACCGGAGGATGGCCGCCGTCGCCTCGACCGCCGCCGATGCTCAAGACGCGCTGGCCGAGATCGCCGCACGCTACTCCCTGACCGAGCCGGTGGAAGCCGACGTCATCGTCGCCCTCGGCGGCGACGGCTTCATGCTGGAAACCCAGCACCGCCTGCTCCGCCGGGGCAAGCCGATCTACGGCATGAGCCGGGGCACGGTCGGCTTTTTGATGAACGAATTCTCCCTCGACGACCTGCCGGCGCGGCTGGAGCAGGCGCACAGCACGGTCCTGCACCCGCTCAGCATGCGGGCCGAGACAATCCACGGCGATACGCAGGAAGCGCTCGCCATCAACGAGGTCTCGATGCTGCGGGAGACCCGCCAGGCCGCCAAGATCAGGATCAGCGTGGACGGCGTCGTGCGGGTGGAGGAATTGATCTGCGACGGCGTGATCGTGGCGACGCCCGCCGGCAGCACCGCCTACAACCTCTCGGCCCACGGCCCGATCATCCCGCTCGGCGCCAACATCCTGGCGCTTACGCCGATCAGCGCCTTCCGCCCGCGCCGCTGGCGTGGCGCGCTTCTGCTGCACGAGGCCACCGTGCGGCTCGAGGTGATCGAGCACGACAAGCGCCCGGTCAGCGCGGTCGCCGACTACACCGAGGTGCGCGACGTGGCGTCGGTCGAGGTCGCGGTCGATCACGCGACGGCGATCAACCTCCTGTTCGATCCCGAGCACAGCCTCACCGAGCGCATCCTCTCCGAGCAGTTCACCCCTTGAGGGGTGCGGCGCGGCGAGCCGGGTGCGGCCCGTGAAACCGTTCGACATCCCATTTGGCCCGCGCTGGCAGGCCGCGCGGCTGCGCATCGCCGGCTTGCGCTTCGCACTCGCCGTCGGCCTCGGTACCGTCGGCGGAGCAATCTTTTTCGCTCTGGCGCTGCCGCTGCCCTGGATGCTGGGCGCCATGACCGTGGCGACAGGGGCGGCGCTCGCCGGCGCGCCGATCATGGTCCCCGCTCAGGTCCGCAACGTCATGATCGCGATCCTCGGCGTGTTGCTGGGCAGCCAGTTCACCATCGACCTCTTCGGCCGAATCGCGGAATGGTACGTGGGGCTCTCGGGCGTGGTGCTCTCCACGGCGTTGGCGGCAGGCATGGCCTATGTCGTCTTCCGCAAGTTGGGAGGCTACGACCGGGTGTCCGCCTACTTCTCGTCCATGCCGGGCGGGCTCAGCGAGATGATGGTGCTCGGCGAGAGCATGGGCGGCGACGGGCGCACGATCTCGCTCACCCACGCCACGCGCATCCTGGTCGCCGTCTTCCTGATCGCCTTCTACTTCCGGCTGGTCGAGGGGGTCGCCCCGGTGGGCCTGCCGGTGCCCGCCGGCGAGTCGGCAGACTGGATCGACATCCTCGCGCTGATCGCCTGTGCGCTGGTGGGCTACCCGGCGGCGAAGGCGCTCAAGGTGCCGGCGGCGCAACTGGTGGGGCCGATGGTGCTGAGCGCCGCCCTGCACTTGAGCGGGGTGGTCTCGGCGCAGCCGCCCGGCGAGTTGATCGCTGCCGCCCAGGTGGTGCTCGGCGGCGCCATCGGGGCGCGCTTCGTAGGCATGGCGTTCGGCGAGCTTAGGCGAATCATGCTGCTGGCTGGGCTGGTGGGGGTGATGATGGTGCTGGTCACGGCCGGCGCGGCCTACGGCCTCGCCGCCGTCGCGGGCCAGTCGGGTCCGGTCCTGTTCCTCGCGTTCGCCCCCGGCGGGCTTGCCGAGATGAGCCTGATCGCGCTCACCATGGGGAGCGCCGCCGCCTTCGTCTCGACCCATCACATCGCGCGGATCATGCTGATCGTGATCGTGGCTCCCCTGATATTTCGTCTCGCCCAGGTGCGCCGGCGCTCGCTAAGTTAGGCCCATGGACTTCACCCTTTCGGAAGAGCAAGAGGCGTTCCGCGAGCTCGCCCAGAGCTTTGCCGAGAATGAGCTTGCCCCCTTCGCCCCCCAGTGGGACCGGGACTGCACCTTCCCGGTGGAGACGCTGCGCAAGGCCGCGTCGCTCGGCTTCGGCGGCATCTACGTGGGCGACGACGTCGGCGGGTCGAACCTGACTCGGCTCGACGCGGCGTTGATCTTCGAGGGCCTGGCGCGGGGCTGCGCCTCGACCGCCGCCTACATCTCGATCCACAACATGGCGTCCTGGATGATCGACGCCTTTGGTGGGGACGCGCAGCGCAGGCGCTTCCTGCCGCGTCTTGCGAGCATGGAACACTTCGCGAGCTACTGCCTGACCGAGCCGGGCTCGGGCTCCGACGCTGCCTCGCTCAAGGCCAGCGCGCGCCGGGACGGCGAGCACTACGTGCTGAACGGCACCAAGGCCTTCATCTCCGGCGGCGGCCACGCCGATGTTTACGTCTGCATGGTGCGCACCGGCGGGCCGGGGCCAGGCGGCATCTCTTGCATCGCGGTCGAGCGCGACACGCCGGGCCTTGGCTTCGGCGCCCAGGAGAAGAAGCTCGGATGGCACAGCCAGCCGACGGCGATGGTGATCTTCGAGGACTGCCGCGTGCCGGCGGAGAACCTCATCGGCTCTGAAGGCCAGGGCTTCAAGATCGCCATGGCGGGGCTCGACGGCGGGCGCATCAACATAGGGGCCTGTTCGATCGGTGCGGCCCAGGCGAGTCTGGAGATCGCCCGCGATCATCTGCTCCATCGCGAGCAGTTCGGCCGCAGGCTCGCCGACTTTCAGGCGCTGCAATTCACGCTCGCCGACATGGCGACGAACCTCGAAGCCGCGCGCCTGATGATCCACCGGGCCGCGGCGGCGCTCGACGCGCGCGAGGACGGTGCCACCGCCATCATCGCCATGGCCAAGCGCTTCGCCACCGATACGGGCTTCGAGGTCTGCAACCAGGCGCTGCAGCTTCTCGGCGGCTACGGCTACCTTATGGACTTCCCCGTGGAGCGGCACCTGCGCGACCTGCGGGTCCACCAGATCCTCGAAGGCACCAACGAGATCATGCGCCTCATCATCGCCCGCCGCCTGCTGGCGGAGTGAGACGGGCCACCACCAAGCGCCTGTTTCCCCACTGAGGGCTTATCCGTAGGATGCGCCGGCAATTGACCGGGGTGGAGCGACCGTGAGCGACGAGATCATCCTGGAACGGAAGGGCCGGGTCGGCAGTGTCACGCTGAACCGGCCGAAGGCGCTGAACGCGCTGACCCAACCCATGGTGCTGGACCTCGACGCGAGGCTCAGGGAATGGGCGGAGGACCCCGCCATCGCCGCCGTGGTGGTGCGCGGCGCGGCGCGGGAGGACGGCCGCGTGCCCTTCTGCGCCGGCGGCGATATCCGCCTGCTCTACGGCGAGCGGGACGACCCGGAGCGCGACTTCGCCACGGTCTTCTACGCCCAGGAATACCGGCTCAACACCGTCATCTTCCGCTATCCCAAGCCTTACGTCGCGCTGATCGACGGCGTGGTGATGGGGGGCGGCGTCGGAATATCGATTCATGGCTCGCACCGCGTGATGACCGAGCGCGCGCTCTTCGCCATGCCGGAGACCGGCATCGGGCTCTTCCCCGATGTCGGCGCGACCTACTTCCTACCCAGGCTCACGGGCAAGGCGGGGCTCTACCTCGGGCTCACCGGCGCGCGCATCGGCGCGGCCGACTCGCTCTATCTCGGGCTCGCGACCCACGTTGTCGCGAGCGACGCCCTGCAGGCGCTTGACGAGACCCTTCTGGCGGCGGACCTCGGCGGCGACGCGCACGCGGCCGTCGGCCGAATGCTGGCGGAGAGCGCCGCAGACCTCGGCCCGGCCCCTCTCGCCGCGCATCAGGCAGCGATCGACCGCTGCTTCGATGCGGGCTCCGTGGAGGAGATCGTCGCCAAGCTTGAGGCTGAAGGCTCGGACTGGGCGGCGGAGACGCTCGCGACGCTCCTCCAGAAATCGCCGACCAGCCTCAAGGTCTCGTTCAAGCAGCTCACGGAGTACGGCGAGCGCGACTTCGAGGAGGCCATGTCACTGGAATACCGCCTCGCTATGCACTGTAACCTCGGCGCCGACTTCTTCGAGGGCATTCGCGCCCAGATCGTCGACAAGGACCGCAATCCGGCCTGGCGCCCGGCGCGTCTGGAGGAGGTGACGGCGGCAGCGGTCGATGCTTATTTCGAGGAGCCGCCCAAGGGCGACATGACGTGGTGAGCGGCCGCCAGCGGCACCCCCGCCGCTGACGGATGCGGGAGGGAGATTTCGACATGGCTGACGTGGGTTTCATCGGGCTCGGCAACATGGGAGGGCCGATGGCCGCCAATCTGGCGAAGGCCGGCCACGCCGTCTCCGCCTTCGACATCAGCGCGGATGCCGTGGAGAGGGCCCGAGAGGCAGGTTGTGCAACGGCGAGCACGGTGGCCGAGACCGCGGCAGGACGCGAGGTGGTCATCACCATGCTGCCCGCCGGCGCCGAGGTGTCCGAGGTCTATCGCGGCGAGGGCGGAGTCCTCTCGGTCGCGGCGCCCGGCACGCTGCTCATCGACTGCTCGACCATCGACGTCGATACCGCGCGCGATGTCGCCGCGACGGCCGCCGAGGGCGGCTGGGCGCTGCTGGATTCACCGGTTTCCGGCGGTGTCGCCGGTGCCGCGGCGGGCACGCTGACCTTCATGGTGGGGGGCGAGGCCGAAGCAGTGGAGCGCGCGCGTGCGGTGCTGGGCGACATGGGCAAGGCCGTGATCCACGCCGGCGCATCGGGAGCGGGCCAGACCGCGAAGGTCTGCAACAACCTGATCCTCGCGGTCTCGATGATCGGGGTGTGCGAGGCCTTCGGGATGGCGGACCGGCTCGGGCTGGAGCGCCAGACCCTCTTCGACATCGTCTCCAAGGCGACGGGCCAGTGCTGGGCGCTCACCTCCTATTGCCCGGTGCCGGGGCCGGTGCCGAACGCGCCGTCCAACCGCGAGTACGCGCCGGGGTTCACGGCGGCCATGATGCTGAAGGACCTGCGCCTCGCCCAGACCGCCGCGGCCTCGGCCGGCGCGGCCTCGCCGCTCGGCGCGGAGGCGGCGGCGCTCTACACCCTCTTCTGCAACGCCGGCAACGGGGCGGACGATTTTTCCGGCATCATGAAGATGATCGGACAGGGCGACTGACGCTTCCCGCAGCGCACCCTACAGGATTTCGAGGGGCGCACCGCCCTCGGGCGGCGGAAAGTCCTCATCCAGCGCGGCAAGCTCGTCATCGGTGAGCGCGATGTCGAGTGCGCCCAGATTCTCATCAACATGGGTGATGCGGCTCGCCTTGGGCACGACGAACACGTCCTCGTGCCGGAGCACCCAGGCGAGCGCCACCTGCATCGTCGTCACGCCGCGGGCGGCGGCGATCGCGCCGAGCGCACCGCCCGCCGGCAGCCTGCCCTGCTCCAGCGGCGAATAGATCATCAACGGCTGGTCATGGCGCTGGGACCAGTCCATCAGCGCTCCCTCCGGCCAGCGCCGCGACAGGTTGTAGAGGATCTGGTTGGTCTGGCAGCCTTGCCCGCCGGGGGTCTCCCACAGCTCCTCCATGTCGTCGATGTCGAAGTTGCTGACCCCGAAGTGGCGGATCTTGCCGGCCTCCTGCAGCGCGAGGAAGCCTTCGACGGTCTCGTCGAGGGACGTGCCGCTGCGCCAGTGCAGCAGGTAGAGGTCGAGATAGTCGGTGCCGAGGCACTTCAGGCTCTTTTCGCAGGCGCGCTTCATGCGCTTGCGCCCGGCGTTCGACGGCAGAACCTTGCTCACCAGGTAGACCTTGTCGCGCTGCCCGCGGATCGCCTCGCCGACCACCCGCTCTGAGCCGCCGGAGCCGTACATCTCCGCCGTGTCGATGAGCGTCATGCCGCCGGCGATGCCGTGCCGGAGCGCCGCCACCTCGTCCTTGCGCGCCGCCCGGCGCTCGCCCATGCGCCACGTGCCCTGGCCGAGGGCCACCACCTCGTCGCCTCCCGGCAATCTCACGGTCCGCATCATGGCACTCCCTCTCGCCGCGGTCATGGTCTTGGTATGCGTAGCATCAGGGCACCTCGGTTCCTTCAGCAAGGATGGAAAGGTAGCGGTCGTAGGCGAACTTTCTGTTGCGGGTCCTGCCAGTCAGTTCGCGTGCGATGCCCTGTTCTACGAGTGACTGCATCGCAGCTGATGCGGCCGGGAACGAAAGGCCGGTTTGAACACAAACCTGGGGTAGCGACACGACTGGCCGCGCCTTCAACGCATCGTGCACTCGTATCGCCGAGCCCGCGCGGCGGCCGATATGTCGTTCGATAGCGGCCCGATCCGACGCGAACACGTCCACCAAGCGGCGGGATGTGGTGACCGCACCCTCGGCCGTGACCCGCACGCCTTCGAGGAAGAAGGCGAGCCATTCTTCCCAGTCGCCGGTACGCCGTACGCGGTTCAACAGGTCGTAGTACTCGCTGCGGCGTTGCTTGAAGTAAAGGCTCAGGTAGAGGAGAGGCTGGCGTAGCACACCCGCATTGCAGAGCAGGAGTGTGATCAGCAGTCGTCCCACACGCCCGTTGCCGTCCAGGAAGGGATGGATGGTCTCGAACTGGACATGTGCCAGTCCTGCGCGGATGAGGAAGGGCATCCCGTCATCCGAATGGTAGAAACGTTCGAGCGCCGTCATGCAATCCGGCACGGCGGTGTGGGGCGGTGGTACGAATTCGGCGTCGCCGGGCCGCGCGCCGCCGATCCAGTTCTGGAGGCGGCGAAATTCACCCAGCGCCTTGTCGCTTCCCCGCCCGCGTGACAACAGCACACCGTGGATCTCCTGAATCAGCCGATTGCATAACGGAAAGTCCTCCTCCAACCGATGGAGGCCGTGATTGAGAGCCGCTACGTAGTTCGAAACCTCGACGACATCTTCGACTGGAACGCCGGGCGCCTCCTCCAACTCGAACAGCAATAGGTCCGATAGCGTGGATTGCGTCCCCTCGATCTGGGAGGAGAGAACGGCTTCCTTGCGCACATAGGTGTATAGGAAGATTGTCTCATCGGGCAGCAGGGTCGAGATCGCGTCGAGCCGCCCCAGGGCGAGGGTCGCGGCCTCGAGTGTGCGTTGCAGGGAGCCATCCAGAGTCAGAGGAGGGTTTGGCGGCAGCGGCAGTGGCACGAAGGCGCGAACTTGCTCGCTGCCTGCACTCGTGATTTCGTACCTACCGATCTCCCCACGCTGCATGGCGCCCCCCCACCTTATTCAATTTTGCTCAATGACGCGCCGCATTATTAAGATTTTTCAGCTAAAACTTAATAGCGCGCCGCCCGCTGCGCCAGCAATTCCGGAATGTCCGCCAGGTCGCCGACCGCTGGCAGGTGAGCTACCACCGCCTTATTCAAGTTTCTTAGATAACGCGCGACGCTATTCAATTTTAGGCCTCAAATTTGAATAAGGAACCGGCGCTCGCCCGCGAAACGCCGAATCTAATCGGGGATCGCGTCGGCGCCGGGCAGCATGGCCCCGAACTCGTGCTCCCCAGCCTTGGGATCGTTCCGCATTAGCGCCTCGGTATAGAGCGAATGGGCGCCGATGCAGACGTCCTCCACGCCTTCCTCTAGCGCGTCGCAAATGCCCTCAGCGACCGCTTCCGGCGGCTGCTTCTCGCCGCCGAATCCCGCAATCATCGGGGTGTCGGTCGAACTCGGGAAGACCGCGAGCACGTGGGTGCCCTGGGCAGCGAGCTCGGCCCGCATGCACTGGGTGGCGGACCAGACCGCCGCCTTGCTCGCAGAATAGGAGCCGCAGAAGGGCGCGTTGACCCGCGCCACTTCGGAAAGCACGTTGGCCATCGCGCCGCCGCCGTTCCGCGCCAGCACCGGGGCGAAGGCGCGGGCCACGTGCAGATAGCCCCAGTAGTTGATCTCGAACACGGTGCGTGCGGTCGCGAGGGTAGGCGCGCTCATCACGCCCTCCCAGGCGACGATGGCGGCGTTGTTGATGACGAGTGTCACGCCCGCGCACTGCTCCGCAGCGCGTTGAACCGCCGTCTCGTCGGTCACGTCGAGGGCGAGCGGCTCCACACCCGCACCTTCCGAAAACCTCGCCTTCGCGAGCGCCGCCGGCAAGTCCGCGGCGTAAATGCGCCGGGCGCCGCGCGCGGCCAGCGTCGCCACCAGGGGCGTGCCGATACCGCCGGCGCCGCCGGTGACGAAGGCCTCACAATTCTTGATACGCATCGGCTCAGTCGCTCTTGGAGGAGTCTCGGACATCGCTCTTCACCGTGGTGAGTTCCGTGTAGCTGAAGATGAGGCCGGCGGCGTCGAAGCCGCCGTCCACGTTGACGACGCTGCCGGTAAGATACGCCGCCTCGTCGCTCGCGAGGAAGAGAGCCGTGCCGGCAACATCGCGGGCATGGCCGAAACGCTCCAGCGGGATCCGCTCCAGGTATCGGTGTTCTTGATCCGGCCCCATGCTGGTGATGCCGGTGTCGATGGGGCCGGGCGCGATGGCATTGACGGCGATGCCGCGCGGGCCGAGCTCCACCGCCATGATCCGCGTCATCTGATGGATGCCCGCCTTGGTGACGCCGTAGGCGGTGCGCCCGTAGCTGCCGCGCTGGCCCGAGATCGAGCCGATGTTGACGATCCGCCCGCCGCCGTGCGCCGCCATAATCCGGGCGGCCCCCTGCGCGCAGAGGAAGGCGCTGGTCAGGTTGTTGCGCAGCACGCGCTCCCAATCCTCGAACGAAAGCTCGAGGAAGGCGCCGTGATGGGCGATGCCGGCGTTGTTGATGAGGATGTCGAGGCGGTCGCCGAAGCAGTCTCGGGCGGCCTTGAACATGTGTCCCACGCCCTCGGGCAGGCCAAGGTCGGTGGTGCAGGGCGTCGCTTGTCCGCCAGTGGAGACGATCTCGTCGGCCGCAGCCTTTGCGCGGTCGCCGTCGATATCGGCGAGCAGCACGTGCGCGCCCTCGGCGGCGAAGCGGCGGCCGATCTCGCGCCCGATGCCGCGCCCGCCGCCGGTCACGATGGCGGTCTTTCCCTCCAGCCTCATCGCCTCCAACCCGTCCCGTTCACGGCCCGGCCTATCGGCTGGCGGGGCGCGGAGTCAACCCTCGCGGGCTCCGGGGCGCCGGGCTATCCTGCGCCGGCCATGAGGACGGGCGGAGATACATGAGGCTTGCGGGCAAGACCGCGATCGTCACGGGCGCAGGCTCGGGCATCGGTCGCGCCACGGCGCTCCGCTTCGCCAAGGAAGGCGCGGCGGTGGCCTGCGCGGGGCTCAGCGCCGACGACAACGTCGCGACCGTGCGCGCGATCGAGGCGGCGGGCGGCAACGCCGTCGCCATCGAGGCCGACGTCATGCGGGACGACGACGTGACGGGGATGGCGGCGGCCGCGATCGAGGCCCTCGGCCATGTCGATATCCTCGTCAACAACGCGGGCCAGGCCGTGATCGGCAGCGTGGAGGAGGTCGAGCGCCCCGACTGGGACCGCCAGATGGATGTCAACGTCACCAGCATCTACCGGGGCGCCAAGGCGGTCTGGGGCCACATGCGCGAGCGCGGCGGCGGCGCGATCCTCAACACCGCCTCGGTCGCCGGCCTGATCGGCACGCCGGGGCAGGTGGCCTACGCCACTTCCAAGGGCGCGGTGGTCACGCTGACCAAGTGCCTGGCGCTGGACGGTGCCAAGGACCAGATCAGGGTGAATTGCGTCTGCCCCGGCTGGGTGCAGACGCCGATGGTGGACTATCACCTCTCCCAGCTGGACGACCCGGAGGGGTTCAAGGAGCGGCTCGCGCGGCTGCACCCGCTCGGTGTGGGCGATCCGGCGGATATCGCAGGCGGCTTCGTCTACCTCGCCTCGGACGAGGCGTGCTGGGTCACCGGCATCGCGCTCACCATCGACGGCGGCGTGAGCTGCGGGCTCGTGCCCGAGTGACGGCCGGCGCCTTCCCCACCCACCTGCGGAGACGAGCATGAGCGACAAGCCCGCCGGGCTCAGGCGCAAGCTCACCGACTACGGCGATCCCGGCTTTTCGCTCTTCCTGCGCAAGGCCTTCGCCAAGTCGATGGGCTACACCGAGGCCGAGCTGGACCGCCCCGTCATCGGCATCGCGAATGTGGCGAGCGGCCTCGTGAGCTGCCACGGCACGGTGCCGGCCCTGATCGAGGCAGTGGAGCGCGGGGTGACGGCCGCCGGCGGGCTGCCGCTGACCTTCCCCACGATCTCGCTCGGCGAGCCCTTCATGCACCCGACGACCATGCTCTTCCGCAACCTGATGGCGATGGACACGGAGGAGATGATTCGCGCCCATCCCATCGACGCGGTGGTCTTGATCGGCGGCTGCGACAAGACCGTGCCGGCCCAGCTCATGGCGGCGGCAAGCGCGGGCGTGCCCGCGATCCAGCTGGTCACGGGGCCGATGCTGACCGGGAGCCACAAGGGCGAGCGGCTCGGCGCCTGCACTGACTGCCGGCGCTACTGGGGCGCCCACCGGGGCGGCCGCGTGGACGAGGACGAGATCGCCGAGGTCGGCGGCCGGCTCATGCCGTCTGCCGGCACCTGCATGGTGATGGGGACCGCCAGCACCATGGCCTGCGCGGCGGAAGCGCTCGGCATGATGCTGCCGGGGAGCGCCGCAATCCCCGCCGTGCTCGCCGACCGGCAGCGGATAGCACGCGAGAGCGGGGCGCGCGCCGTGGCGCTCGCGGCCGAGGGACTGACGCCGGAGCGCATCCTCACCCCTGCCGCCTTCACCAATGCGCTCACGGTGCTGCTCGCGGTGGGCGGCTCGACCAACGCGGTGATCCACCTCGCCGCCGTCGCCGGGCGCTGCGGCTTCGACCTCGACCTGGGTCGGCTGGACCGGCTGAGCCGTGAGACCCCGGTGCTGGTCGACCTCAAGCCTTCGGGCCGGCACTACATGGAGGACCTGAACAAGGCCGGCGGGCTCACGCCGGTGTTGCGCGCGCTGGCCGATCAACTCGATCTCGACTGTATGACCGTGACCGGGCGCACGCTGGGCGAGGAGATCGCCGCGGCGCCCGACGCCTGGCCCCAGGATGTGGTGCGGGAGCGCGACGATCCCATCTACCGCGAGGGCGGCATTGCGGTGCTGCGCGGCAACCTTGCGCCGGACGGCGCCATCATCAAGCAATCGGCCGCGACGCCCGCGCTCTGCCAGCACTCCGGCCGTGCGGTGGTGTTCGATTCCGTCGCCGACCTCACGGCACGGGTCGACGATCCCGCCCTCGACGTGACGCCGGAGGACGTGCTGGTGCTGCGCAACGCGGGCCCCAAGGGTGCGCCGGGGATGCCCGAGGCCGGCTACATCCCGATTCCCCGCAAGCTCGCCACCCAAGGTGTGACCGACATGGTGCGGCTCTCGGACGCGCGGATGAGCGGCACCGCCTTCGGCACCATCGTGCTCCACGCGACGCCGGAGGCCGCCATCGGCGGGCCGCTCGCGCTGGTGGAGAGCGGCGATTCGATCACGCTGGACGTGGCAGCCCGTGCACTCACGCTGGACGTGCCGCAGGCGACACTGGATGCGCGCCGGGCGGCCTGGCAGCCCCCTCCCCCGCCGGCGGGTGCCGAGCGCGGCTATCTCGCGCTGCATCTCGCCCACGTCGAGCAGGCGGATCGCGGTTGCGATCTGGATTTCCTGACCGCTCCGCGCTCTGGCCAGGCGGTGCCAGTCCTATAGCCCGGACCATGGTGCGGTGCACGGCGCACGGCGTTCGCGCCATTATCGCGCCATGACCCACGAGAGCGGACAGGCCGTGACAGGCCGAGGCAAATGCGGTGAGCGCCCGTCGTTCGGTTGCTTGCCGGCCGCACTTCGTACGGTCGCCAGCGCAACCCACCACGGCCGTGGATCGGGAGGAGCCACTTTGGGCCGGAATGAGCCGCATCGGGAGGAGCCGTCTTGGACCACTTTGAGCCACTTTGGGCCACTTTGGGCCGGAGTGGGCCGGAATAGGCCGCCAAAGGGTTAAGGGTTGGGCAGGCTCTCTCTCGAGAGCCTGCCCAACCCTTTTGAACGAAGCCGCGGGCCACGAGAGGCGAAGTTGAGCTATGTGGAAAGTGCGCTGATGTCAGCGTCAGGCGGCATCCACCGGCAGCAGAGTTGCGCATAAAATCGACGCTCGCGCCGGTCTTTCGGCAGGCATGCGGGCGCACGCTGCGAGGACTGAGCGGGGTGTGAGCCGAGGGCTGTCAGCCCGGCTCAAGCGGAGACAGGTTCGGTCGTGCGTCGGCGCTTTGGCGCCGTTGCGCGGGGCCGAAGCGAGCGGGCGTCTCACGGTTTCCCCCTGTGGGTCGGCGGCAGCGCCGGCGGGCCGCGCGTCGAGCGGGGCTCATGGCGGCGGCGGATTTCGCGGACGAGGCGCATGACGCCGCCGCAGTGGGGGCAGGCCACGGGCGCGGTGCCGATCTCGGGCTCTTCGTCGGGCTCGGCCCGAGCGCCGTCCACGCTTCCCTCGGGGGCGGCGCAGCCGAGGGCGCCGAGAGCCTGGCGTGCTCTCTCCAGCGTGCTGGCGCGGCAGCCGTTGGCGAGGATGCCGAAGTAGCGAATGCGGTGCATGCCGTCCGGCAGGACGTGCCTCAGGAAGCGGCGGATGAACTCGTCGGCGCTCACGGTGGCGATGCCGTAGCGCGGCTTTCTCTGCCCCGGCGCCTTGGGCTTTCGGTGGCGGAAGGAGACCGTCTCGCCGTCGAAGGAGACGATGCGGCTGTCGGAGATGGCGATCCTGTGCGTGTAGTGCGAGAGGTACCGGAAGACCTGCTCAGGCCCGCGGAAGGGCCGCTTGGCGTAGACCACCCAGTCCCTGGCCCGGGCGGCGGCAAGCGTGGCGTGGAACTCGCCGGGATTGGCGAGGTGGGCGAGGGTGCCGTGGAACTCCAGGTCCCCCCGGCCGTGGGCGCGGGCGAGCTCCTTGAGGAAGAGGCGGCGGAACAGGCTGCCGAGGACCTTGACGGGGGCGAGGAAGGTGGTGCTCCCCGTCTTCCACTCGCCACTGTCTACGTCGAAGCCCGCGTTGGGCACGACCACGTGCAGGTGCGGGTGGAAGCGGAGCTTCTGATCCCAGGTATGGAGGACCGCGGTGCCGCCGATGCGCATGCCGCCGTGGCGGGGATCGGCGGCGATGGTGCGCAGGGTCTCGGCGACGGCCCGGAAGAGGATGTCGAACACCACCCTGCGGTTGCAGAAGGCAATGGCGGCAACCTCCTTGGGCAGGGTGAAGACCACATGGAAGTAGGGCACCGGCAGGATGTCCCCGGCGCGCTCCTCGCTCCAGAGGTTGGCGGCGAGACCCTGGCAGGTGGGGCAGTGGCGGTTGCGGCAGGAGTTGAAGAGCGGATGCTCGCGCCCGCAGCCCTCGCAGGCGTACATGTGGCCGCCGAGCACGGCGGTGCGGCACGCCTCGATGGCGCCCATGACCTTGAGCCGGGCGGCGTCGATGCGCCCTTTGTGGCGCTCACGGAAAGCGGCGCCGGCGCGGCGGAAGATCTCCGCCACGCCCGCGCGTTCGGCCTCCACGCGCCGTCAGTTGCGCAACGCTGCGAAGCCTGAGATCGGGTGGTCGAGGCCCTCGAACATCTTGCCGGTGACGCGGGCGTAGTGACGGGTCGTGTTCGCGCTTCGATGGCCGAGCATGTCCCGGATCACCTCGATATCGCCGCCGCGCTCGAGGAGATGGGTCGCCGCCGAATGGCGCAGGCAATGGAAGGTGTAGCTGCGGTCGAGCTCGGCAATGTCGCGCGCCCTCCTGAAGGCGGCCTGCAAGGTCTCCGTTGCGATGGGCCTGTCGAGCGAGACGCCGTAGAAGAGCCAGTTCGTCGGACGCGGCCAGATGTTCCTGTAGTAGACGCGCAAGTAGTGGATGACGATGTCCGGCAACGGTGCCATTCTCTCGGTGCCGCCTTTGCCGGAGGGGATGTGCAGCAGCTTCTTCTCCGACAGGATGTCGCCGACCTTGATGGCCAAGGTCTCGGAGATGCGGAGCCCGCCGCCATAGCCGGTGACAATGGCAGCACGGTGGCGGAGGTCGGGTGTCGCAAGGATGAGGTGCTCGACCTCCTGCTCCGACATGTAGCGCGGCAGCTTGCCGGGCTTCTTGCGGGAGCGCAGGCCGGCGACATGGTCAGGCCAGCCGAGTGTGTCGATGTAGAGGAAGTTCAGCGCGGCGAAGGAGACGTTGGTCGTGCCCGGACTGAGCCCCTTGTCGATCCGCCCCAGGTACCACTGGCGCACCTGCTCGGCGTCGAGCTCGTCCGGCGAGGCGTCGTAGTACCTGGCCAGGTTCTTGATCTCGCAGATGTAGGCCTTGGACGTGCTCGCGGCCAGATTGGCGATGCGGAGCTGCTCCTCCATGCGCTGGCGAAGAGGGGTGACGGTGTTCGTGTCGCACGCGGTCCCGGTCATTATCGATCTCCCTGGATCGCGACGGCGCGCCGCCGGACCGATCCGGCGACGGTCCGTCGCAGGGGTCGATGCTAACCACTGGTGATCGGGAGGCTGCTGGGGATCCGCCACCCGACGGGCGGAGCGCCACTGACGCAACCGGGAAGCGAACGCACAGAACAAACGGCACCCGCGACGCCTCGGAAATGAATGAACTCTACGCCGCTAACTCCGCGTAGCGGCTTCGTTCAAAATTTCTTTGTGGGACAGATCATGAAATCGGGTGTTACCCGTCGATGAGCGGCGCGAGGTCGGGCAGGCTGGGGACCACGGCGAGCGGCGCACCTTGAGCGAAGAACGCCGCCTCGCCGATGCCGACGAAGGGGATGTCGGCCAGCGCCGCCTCGCGCATGTCGGCATGAGAATCGCCGACGAAGAGCGCGTCCGCAGGCGCAATGGCGCGGGCCTCCAGGAATCGCCCCATGTGGATGTGTTTCGGCGTCCCGCGCGTGGCTCCGTGGACCGAGGCGAGAAACGGCGCGAGACCCAGGCGCTCAAGCTGCCTCTCGGCCTCCTCCTGCGGCACCCCCGTCACCACCGCCACGAGCCGCTTTGCTGCCTGGCCTTCGATAAACGCGTGGGCGCCGGGGAAGAGCCCGATGGCCGCGTTGATCGCGTCGATGCGGTCGAGAAACGTGCCGAGGATGCGCTGGCGCGTGGGCGCGTCGAGCGGCTTGCCGATCAAGTCCTCGTAGATGCGGTCGAAGATCAGCTCCCGGCCGCTCCCGGCGTGGCGCCTGAAGCCGTCAGCGACCCCGGCGCGGTCGTCCGTGTAGGGCGCGAAGGCATCGGCCAAGGCCTCCGCCTTGGCCCCCATGCTGTCGGCGATCACGCCGTCGTAGTCGAGAAACAGCACCTTGACACCCATCCGTTCCACTCCGCCCCCGCCGTTTGACCTGCGCGCCATAGTGCCGCAAAACCGCACCCCTGCCGAACGGAGTGCGCGATGACGGCACCTCACGAGAGGCTGCGGGCGAGGCTCGGCGACCCGGCGCTCTATCTCGATGACCCCGCCGACACGGCCCGCTACGCCAGGGACTGGATCGGCAAGTACGTCGGCACGGCGCCGCTGGTGGTGCGCCCGCGCTCGACCGAGGAGATGGCGGCGGTGCTCAGTGCCTGCACCGAGCTCGACGTGCCCGTGGTGCCACAGGCCGGCAATACGGGCATGGTCGGCGGCGGCGTGCCGCGCGCGGGCGAGGTGGTGCTGAGCGTCGAGCGGCTCAACGCCATCGAAGCCTTCGACGAGGCCTCGGCCACCGTCACGGTCCAGGCCGGCGTCGTGCTGGAGACGCTGCAGGGCTACCTCGCCGAGCGCGGCTACGACATGCCGGTGGATCTCGGCGGCCGCGGGTCATGCCAGATCGGCGGCATGATCGCCACCAATGCTGGCGGAGTGAAGGTGCTCCGCTACGGCCACATGCGCGAGCAGGTGCGGGGCCTCGAGGTCGTGCTCGCCGACGGCACCGTGGTGAGCGGCCTCAACGTCCTGAAGAAGAACAACACCGGCCTCGATCTCAAGCAGGTCTTCATCGGCTCGGAGGGGACGCTGGGCGTTATCACCCGCGCCGTGCTGCAGGTGCAGCCCGCGCCCGAGGCGTTTCAGACCGCGCTCGCCGGGCTCGTCCGCCGCGAACTCCTACCCGCCCTGCTGCAGGCGGCGCGGGCGCGCTTCCCTCGCCTCTCTTCGCTGGAGTTCATCGACGGAAAGACCGTGGCCTACGTGAAGGCGGAAGACCTGGAGCTGCGCATCCCGCTCGACGGCGATCACGAAAGCCTCGTCGTGATCGAGGAGGAATCCGCATCGGGCGAGGCGGCGGGCGAGGCCTTCGCCACCGGGCTGGAGAGCCTGCTGGCCGACGGGCTGATCGCCGACGCCGTGGTCGCGGGCTCGGAGGCGCAGGCGCGGGCGATCTGGCGCGTGCGCGAGGCGCCGACCGAGGCCGTGAGCCGCCGCGGGCTCACCCACAAGTTCGACGTGACGGTGCCGCCCGGCGTGATCCCCGCCTTCCTCGGCGAGATGGAGACGCTGGCCGAGGGGTTCGCGGGCGTGCGGGTGGTGCTGTTCGGCCATCTCGGCGATGGCAACGTTCACGTCAACATGGCGCAAGAGCCTGGACTCGCGGACGAAGACTTTCTCGCCATGGAGTCCGCGCTGGCCGACGCGATCTACGGCGCCGTACACGGCCGTGCGGGCAGCATCAGCGCCGAGCACGGCATCGGCGTGATGAAGCGCGCCTACCTGCCGCTCGCGCGCACGGCGGAAGAGATCGCGCTGATGCGCACGCTCAAGCGCGCCCTCGACCCCACGGGCATCCTCAACCCCGGCGTGATCCTGGATTGATCCCCGCGGCTTGAAGCCGCAGTGGGCCGGCTTCGGTCAGCCGAGGTTGCGGTCCGCCATCACCTCACGGATCGCCTGCTCCGCCACATCGACGCAGCGATCCACCATCTCTCGCGTCGCGATGAGCGCCGGCCCGAACTCGATCGCCGTGCCCTCCTCGCCGCCGAGCACGCCGAGATCGGCCATGCGCCGCGTAATCGCCTTCACCGTGTCGTCGGTGAACGGCGCCTTGGTCTTCTTGTCGCAGGTGAAGTCGATGCAGGTCCACATGCCGAGCCCGCGCACGTCGCCGACGATGGGGAGCTCGAGCAGCCGCTGCATCCGGTCGAGGAAGTAAGCGCCGGTCTCGGCCCCGCGCTCGATCAGGTTGTCGCTCTCCAGAATGTCGATGGTGGCGAGCGCCGCAGCGCAGGCGCCGGGGTGGCCGTTGTAGGTCTGCACGTGGGTGAACACCGGGAGCGCGTCGGCCACCTTGCGGCTCGCCGTCGACGCACCGAGCGGGAAGTAGCCTGCGGTGATCGCCTTCGCCGTGCTCATGATGTCGCACTCGACGCCCCAATGCTCCAGCGCGAACCAGCGCCCGGTGCGGCCGAAGCCGCAGATCACCTCGTCGCCGATCAGCAGCACGTCGTACTTGTCGCAGACCTCCCGCACGCGAGGGAAATAGTCGTCGGGCGGCACCTGCACGCCGTCGCCTTGCATCACCGGCTCAGCGATGAAGGCCGCCACCGTCTCCGGCCCCTCGTGGACGATGTGCTGCTCCAGGTAGTCGACGCAGAAATCGCAGACTTCGGAGGGGTCCATGCCGAAGGGCGTGCGGTAGAGGTTCGGCGCCGGGATACGGCTGAAGCCGGGCACGCCGGGCTCGGTGATGGCGCGGGTGCCGAGATAGTCGGTGCTGCCGATCACGCCCATGGTGGCGCCGTGATAGGAGTCCCAGCGCGAGATGATCTTGTGCGCGCGCGGCTTGTCGCCCTTGGCCGCGTGATACTGCTTGGCGAGCTTGATCGACATTTCGTTCGCCTCCGACCCGCTGCCGGCGAACACCGTCGCGGTCAGCGAGCCGGGCGCGAGATCGGCGATTTTGGCCGAGAGCCGGATGGTCGTGTCGGCGACATTGGCGAAGGTGCCGGCGTAGTGGAGCGACATCAGCTGGTCGTAAATCGCACGCGCGATGCGCTCCTGCCCGTAGCCGAGCGAGCTCGCCCTGGTCTGGGTGCTCATCATGTCGAGGTAGGTCTTGCCGCCTGCGTCGGTGATCTCCATCCCTTCGGCGCTGGAGAAGATCATCGGACCGTCCGTGCGCATGTCCTGCTTGGTCGCGAGCGGGAACAGGTAGTAGTCGAGCGCGTCGCGGGTCAGCGCGTCGAGATTGGGGGCGTCCATCCGGTTTCTCCTCAGGCGCGGCGGTTATTGCGCGGGCGATCTTGGGGCTGAGCGGTGCCGCGCGCAAGCGATGCGGCGCCCCCGCTCAGGCCGCGTCGTCGCTCTGGCGGAAGGGGCCGTGCCGCTCCAGCACGGCGATCTCGCGGTCGATCTCCCGGGTCTCGTGATCGAGGTAGTGGGCGACCGCATCGCGCAGGCTCTCGTTGGCGACCCAGTGCGCGGAATAGGTGGGCACCGGCAGGTAGCCGCGCGCAAGCTTGTGCGGCCCTTGGGCGCCGGCCTCGACCCGCTTGAGCCCGTGGGCGATGGCGTAGTCGATGGCGCGGTAGTAGCAGGCCTCGAAGTGCAGGAAGCGGTGCTCCTCGACACAGCCCCAGTTGCGGCCGTAGAGCGCATCCGAGCCCGCCAGATTGAGTGCGCCCGCGATGGGGCGGCCCTCGCGCTCCACCATCACCAGCACCACCGCGTCGGACATCCGCTCGCCCAGCAGGCTGAAGAATTCGCGCGTGAGGTAGGGCACCCCCCACTTGCGGCTGCCGGTCGCCTGGTAGAAGGCGAAGAAGGCGTCCCAGTGACGCTCCTCGATCTCGTCGCCCGTCAGCGCCATGATCGTGAGGCCGGAGTCTGCCACTGCCTGCCGCTCCTTGCGGATCTGCTTGCGCTTGCGCGAGGCGAGGCTCGCGAGGAAGTCGTCGAAGCTCCCATAGCCCTCGTTGAGCCAGTGGAACTGGATGCCCGTCCGTTGCAGGAGCCCGGCCTCGCCCATCAGGTCGAACTCGTCCTCGGTGGGGAAGGTGATGTGCACCGAAGACACGCCGATCTGGTCGCAAATGCCGACGCAGGTGGAAAGCAGCGCCGTCCGCACCGCTTCCGCGCCCGGTCCCGGCGGGGTTAGCAGGCGCGGCCCTGTCACCGGCGTGAACGGAACCGAGACCTGGAGCTTGGGGTAGTAGCGCCCGCCGGCCCGCTCGAACGCGTCAGCCCAGCCGTGGTCGAAGACGTACTCGCCGTAGGAATGGTTCTTGAGATACATCGGGACGGCGCCGAGGACGGCGCCTTGCGGGGTCTTGAGAACGATGTGCCGGGGTTGCCAGCCGGTCTCGCCCGTGCTCGAGCCGCTCTCTTCCAGCGCGGACAGGAAGGCGTGGCGCACGAAGGGGTTGTCGGGGCCGGCGCAGCGATCCCAGGCGTCCGCATCCACCTGCGTGATGGAGCTTAGAACATGGGCTTCGACCGGCGCCCCCTCGGTCGCCGGGCTATCCTCGCCATCTTCGGTCGCGTCGTCCGTCTCGTCGTGGCCGGCGGCCATGGTCACTGCATCTTGGCGCCCGAGGCCGCGAGGTCGCGTATGTCGGTCTTGAGGTGGATCAGCGCCGGGCCTTCGGCGGCCAGCGCCCCCTCCAGGGCCGGCGCGAAAGCCTCGGTGGTCTCGACCGTCCAGGCGTCCGCGCCCCAGGCGCGCGCGGCGGCCGCGAAATCGGGGCTGTGGAGGGCGACGCCATAGGTCGCATCGGCTCCGTAGCGGTTGTACTGGTGCATGGCGATGGTGCCGTAGATGCCGTTGTCGCAGACCAGCACGACGATCGGGAGCCGATTGCCGACCGCCGTGATCAGCTCCTGCCCAGTCATGCCGAAACCGCCGTCGCCGGCCAGCGCCACCACCCGCTTGCCGGGCCTTGCAAGCTGGGCGCCAATGGCGCCGGGCACGCCGTAACCCATCGCGCCGACCGACGGTGCGGCCTGGGCCAGCGGATGCTCGTAGGGGAAGTGGCGCAGCAGCCAGGTTGCAAAGTTACCGGCGTCGTTGACGATGGTGGCGTCCTGCGGCACCCGCTCGGCGAGGGTCTGGACCACGGCGGCGAGATCGACCGTGCCGAGTGCGGACCCGGCGGACTCCCGTCGGAACCCGTCGAACACCGAACGCTGCGCCGCGCGCCAGGCGCTGCGGGAGGCAGGCGGAGCTTCCGGCGCGGCAGCGACGAGGCCGTCCAGCACGGGCGCGATATCCGAGCAGACCTGCAGGCCGGCTCCGGCGGCGGCCAGCGCGTCCGCGTCCGGATAGACGTGGATCACGAAACGGGCCTCGTGGATCACGCGGTCATCGACCGTCGTGGCGAGGTCGAGCCGGGTGCCGAGTGCGAGCACGAGGTCCGCCTCGGCCAGCAGGGCCTCCTGATAAGGCGGAAGCGCAAGCCCGAGCGTCCCCAGAAAGGCAGGATGCGCGCACGGCACCACCCCCTGCTGGCGGAATGAGCTGAACACACCCACGCCATGGGCCTCGGCGAATTTGGCCAGCGCCTCGTTGGCGCCTTCGAACCCCACCATCTCCCCAGCGATCGCGACGGGACGCTCGGCTTGCGCGATCCGCTCGGCGATAGCGCGGATGTCGTCCGGCGCTGGCAGCACGGCGCGGCGCGCGCGGGGCTGCGGCACCGGTGTATCGTCGGTCTCGCCTTCGGTCACGTCCTCGGGCAGCGCCACCGCGACCGGCCCTGGCCTGCCGTCGACGGCAATGGCGAAGGCTTCCGCCGCTGCTGCGGCAACCTCGTGTGGCGTGTGGGGCTCGAACACCGCCTTGGTCATCGGCCCCAGCATGCGGTGGTAATCGATCTCCTGAAAAGACTCGCGGCCCCGCTGATCCGACGGGACCTGGCCGATGAAGAGCACGAGCGGCACCGAATCCTGGCGCGCGGTGTGGATGCCGATGGACCCATTGGTGGCGCCGGGCCCGCGAGTCACGAAGGCGACGCCCGGCTTGCGCGCCAGTCGGGCGTAGGCGCAGGCGGCGAAGGTGGCGCCGGATTCGTGGCGCGTAATGACGAAGTGCAGCCGCTCCTGCACCGCCCGCAGCGCCTCCAGCACGGCGAGGTAGCTCTCGCCCGGCACGCCGAACGCGGTATCGACGCCGTGTTCGAGAAGGGTCGCGACCAGCGCATCCCCGCCGGTGTAGGCGCGGTTCGCCAGGTCCCGCCGCTGCGCGGGATCTGCGCCGGCCCATTGCCGACGTCTGGTCTTTCGCGCCTGGATCGTGCTCGCCATGGTCCTCCTCCGCTGAAGCCGCGCGAGGATACAGGGAGCGGTCCGGCGGAGAAAGCGAGGGGCCCGTCCCGATAACGCCTTGCGTCGGAGCCGCGCGCGCCCGACCATGATCGCTCTCACATCGCAACGGAGGACGACGCGCCATGGGACTCGCAAGACGTGACCTCCTCATCGGCCTCGCCGGGCTGCCGCTCGCGGCAGTCCTCGCCGACCGGCGGCTTGCCCGCGCCGCCGCCGACAGCCTTGAGACCGTCACCATCACCACCGCCGGCGGCCGCTCCGTCTCGGCGGCACTCGGCGTCTCCGCCGCGCTGCCGGCGCCGGCCGTCATGCTGGTGCACGAGTGGTGGGGGCTAAACGATCAGATCAAGTCGGTCGCCGCCGCGCTGGCGGACGCCGGCTATCTGGCGCTCGCCATCGACCTCTACGACGGCAACGTCACCGCCGATCCTGCCGTGGCGCGGGAGCTGGCGACGGGGGTCCGGCCGCAGGCCGCCACCGACACCTGCGCTTCATGGATCGACTGGCTCCGGAACCACGAGAGCGGCAGCGGCAAAGTCGGCACCGTGGGCTGGTGCTTCGGCGGCCGCTGGTCGCTCAATGCCTCGCTTGCGGCGCCGGTCGACGCCACCATCGTCTACTACGGCAACGTGAAGAGGACGCGGGAGCAGCTCGCTTCCTTGGCTGGGCCGGTGCTGGGTCACTTCGCCACCCGTGACAGGTGGATCAACCAGGAGATGGTAGACGGCTTCGAGGCGGAGATGGCGGCAGCCGGCAAGAGCGCCGAGAACCACTGGTACGAGGCCGATCACGGCTTCGCCAACCCGACCAGCGCCCGCTACGACGAGGAGGACGCCGCGCTGTCCTGGCAGCGCACCCTGGACTTCTTCGCGGCCCACCTCATGTGAGAAGGACGGCGGCTAGGCGCTTCTGAGGCGCGGGCGGGTTTCGAAGGCGCGCTCGTCGCGCGGCTGCTCGTCGAAGAGCTCGGCGAGTTTTTCGGTCATGGTGCCGCCGAGCTGCTCCGCATCGGTAAGCGTGACGGCGCGGCGGTAGTAGCGCGTCACGTCGTGCCCGATGCCGATGGCAAGCAATTGGACCGGCGAGAAGGTCTCGACCCAGTCGATGACCGAGCGCAGGTGGCGCTCCAGATAGTTGCGTGCGTTGACCGAGAGCGTGCTGTCGTCGACCGGCGCGCCGTCGGAGATCACCATCAGAATGCGTCGCTCCTCGGACCGGCCGAGCAGGCGCTCGTGGGCCCAGAGCAGCGCCTCGCCGTCGATGTTCTCCTTGAGCAGGCCCTCGCGCAGCATGAGGCCGAGGCTCTTCCGCGCCCGGCGCCAGGGCTCGTCGGCGTTCTTGTAGATGATGTGGCGGAGGTCGTTGAGGCGCCCCGGATTGCGCGAGCGTCCTTCCGCCAGCCAGCGCTCGCGCGACTGGCCGCCTTTCCAGGCGCGCGTGGTAAAGCCCAGGATCTCTACCTTAACGCCGCAGCGTTCCAGCGTCCGCGCCAGGATGTCGCCGCTCATGGCGGCCACCATGATCGGCCGCCCGCGCATGGAGCCCGAATTGTCGATGAGCAGAGTCACCACCGTGTCCCGGAAAGAGGTCTCCTTCTCCATCTTGTAGGAGAGCGGATGGAGCGGGTTGGTGACGACGCGGGAGAGCCGCGCCGTATCCAGCAGGCCCTCTTCGAGGTCGAACTCCCACGACCGGGTCTGGCGTGCGAGCAGGCGCCGCTGCAGCCGGTTCGCGAGCCGGCTGATGACCCCGTGCAGTTGGGAGAGTTGCTGGTCGAGCTGGGTGCGCAGCCGGGCCAGCTCCTCGGCATCGCAAAGCTCCGAGGCGTTGATGACCTCGTCGAACTGTGTGGTGTACGCCTTGTAGGGCGGCTCCTTGGCGCCCGGTCCCCCTCCCGGCTGCAGGCGCCGGCGGCCAGCCTCCTCGTCGTCCTCGCCCTCGCTCATGGAGGCGTCGGCGTCTTCGTCGGATGCCTCCTGCGCCTCGGCATCCGCGTCCGCGTCGACATCCGCCTCCCGGTCGCTGTCCGCATCCATCTCGTCGCCGCGCTCCGCGTCGCTGGGCTGGCTCGCGTCGTCGTCGTCGGTCTGCTCGGGGCTCGACTGGTCCTCGGCGTCGTCCGGGTCTTCGGCGTCCTCGTCGGGAAGATCCAGCTCCTTGATAAGGCGGCGGGACAGAGTGGAAAATTGCTCCTGGTCGTGAATTGCGCGCACGAGCTGCGTCGTGTGCCGGGCGCCCTTGGTCTCGAACCAGGGGCGCCAAAGGTCGGCCATATGGCGCGCCGACTGCGGCAGGTGCCGGCCGGTGAGCTTCTCGCGCATGATCATGGCGAGCGCTTCGGCGACCGGCACCTCTTCCGGCGCCGTGCAGTGGTCGTAGCCCTTGCGCCGGCAGCGCTGCTCCAGCGCTGAATCGAGGTTGGCCGCCACCCCGGCCAGTCGGCCGGCGCCTAGTGCCTCGACCCGTGTCTGCTCGATCGCGTCGTAGATCGCCCGCGCCGTTTTGCCGCGCGGCTGCTCGCGCACATGGGCGCCCTGGTCGTGATAGCGGAGCCGAAGCGCCAGCGCATCGGCCGAGCCGCGCACCAGTTCCACGTCGAGCGCGTTGAGATCGCGCGCGGGGAAGGGAAGCTGAACCTGATCGCCCGCGACTTGCGGCTGATCCGCGCCGAAGGAAACCTGAAGTTCCTCGCCCCCCTCGCCCGCAATGGCCCGCAGCGCCGAGCCGACGGCGCGCTGGAAGGTCTCGACGGGGGTTTCCTCCTGGGCCACGCGGCGTGCTCCGGCTCAGGCGGTCGGCTGCAGCGGCGCCGACGACTCCGGAAGCTCCATGCCGAGGCAGCGCTGGAAGTACTCGGCGATGATCGGCCGCTCCATCTCATCGCACTTGTTCACGAAAGTCGTGCGGAAGGCGTAGCCCACGTCGCCGAAGATCTCGGCGTTCTCGGCCCAGTGGATGACCGTGCGCGGCGACATGACGGTGGAGACGTCGCCGGCCATGAAGCCTGATCGGGAAAGCGCCGCCACCTCCACCATCGCGTGGATCAGCTTGAGCTTCTCCTCCTTCTCGTAGGAAGGCACCTTCGACAGCACGATCTTCACCTCATCGTCGTGGGGGAGGTAGTTCAGCGTCGCGACCAGGTTCCAGCGGTCCATTTGGCCCTGGTTGATCTGCTGCGTGCCGTGATAGAGGCCCGTCGTATCGCCGAGGCCGACGGTGTTGGTGGTGGAGAAGATGCGGAAGGCGGGATGCGGCCGCACCACCCGGTTTTGGTCGAGCAGGGTGAGTTTGCCGTCGACCTCGAGGATGCGCTGGATCACGAACATCACGTCCGGCCGGCCGGCGTCGTACTCGTCGAAGACCAGCGCCGTCGGGTGTTGCAGCGCCCAGGGCAGCAGGCCTTCGCGAAACTCGGTCACCTGTACCCCGTCGCGAATCACGATAGCGTCTTTGCCGATCAGGTCGATGCGGCTGATGTGGCTGTCGAGGTTGATGCGAATGCAGGGCCAGTTGAGCCGCGCTGCCACTTGCTCGATGTGGGTGGATTTTCCGGTGCCGTGATAGCCCTGGATCATCACCCGGCGGTTGTGTGCGAAGCCTGCGAGAATGGTCAGCGTGGTGTCGCGGTCGAAGTGATACGCGGTGTCGATATCTGGCACATGGTCCGTGGGCTCCGAAAACGCCGGAACCTCCATGTCGGTATCGATGCCGAAAGTCTGGCTGACGGAAACCTGGATATCCGGCACTCCGTCATTGGTGACAGCCGTCCCCACCTCACTAGTTTGCATTGCGCGCTTCCCTCCGCACGAATAAGGCCGCCATCGGCGGCCACTCCTGCGCCAATCCGATCAACAACGCCTTCGTCTATGAGCACTCCTTCTTCAGGTAGTTATAGGCGTGATTGATGTGTTTCAAAAGCTCCTCGGATTCGCGCGAGCCCCCGTTGGCATCGGGATGGTGCCGCTTGACCAGGGACTTGTAGCGCCGCTTGAGCGCGTCGAGGTCGAAGGGCGGCGCGAGGTCGAAGAGCGCGAGCGCTTCGAGTCTGGCCTCGGAGATCGTTTCCGCGCCCGTCCGCCTTCTTCCATTTGGGGCTTCCTCGCCGTTCAGCCATTCGCGCGAGAAGGCGCGGAACGCCGCCTCCAGGTCTTCCCGCCCGCGCCCGCCTGGGCCCTGGCAGAATGGCCAGGTGGGGCGGTGCCCGGTTACGTCGTCGTGCTGAAAGCGCTCGATGTCGTGCTGGCTCCAGCCCGCAAAGAAGTTCCACGAGCGGTTGTAGTCGCGCACGTGGTCGAGGCAGAACCAGCGCCAGGAGCGGAGATCGTGGGGCGCCCGCGGGGCGCGGTGGTCGGCCTCACGGTCGCAGTCGGGATGCTCGCACACGCGGACCGGCGGCTCTTCTGCCTCCGGGTGCGCTCCCCTTTCTGCTGCATGGCGCCATTCCATGAGCGCACTATGCCGCTCCGCCCAGAACGGAGCAAGGCAGCCAGCGGAGACAAATCTGTGACAAATCTTGCCGAACGGAGGGCCGGTCGGCCGCTCTAATTGTGGTCGCGGCGGATCATGTCGGCCGCCTTCTCGCCGATCATGATGGTGGGCGCGTTGGTGTTGCCGGAGGGGATAGCCGGCATGATTGAGGCGTCGGCGACGCGGAGGCCCGCGATGCCGTGGACCCGGAGCCGCTCGTCGACGACGCTCATTCCATCGCTGCCCATCTTGCAGGTGCCGACCGGGTGATAGACCGTGCTCGCTGTCTCGCGCACGTATTGGCTCAGCGCCTCGTCGCTCTCGACATCCGGGCCCGGCCGCTGCTCGGAGACGACGCAAGAGGCGATAGGCTCGGTCCCCAGGATGCGCCGTAGGATGCGCAGGCCTCGCACGAGGCTCATTACGTCCTCATCGTGCGCGAGGTAGTTGGGCTGGATCGCCACCCGGCGCGCGCCGTTGCCGTCCTGCACCAGCGTCACCTGCCCCCGGCTCTTGGGCCGGGTGGCACAGACCGAGCTCGTGCCGCCGGGGTAGGGGTGCGGGCGCCAGCCGCCGTCCGGCAGCAGGTCGAAGCTGAGCGGACGGAAGGTGATCTCGATATCCGGCCGGCCGCCGCGTTCCGTGGAATCGAGAAAGCCGCAGACCTCGCAAGAGGTGAGCGACAGTGCGCCGGTACGAAAGAGGCCGTAACGCAGTACCTCCGCCGCGAGCCGCGGGCGGCTGCGTAGCAGACGGTTGAGCGTCGGAACCCCTTTCTTCAGCCGCGGTTGCACGAAGACGAAGAGATGGTCATGGAGGTTCTCGCCCACACCCGGCAGGTGGTGGACCGGTGCGATACCGAGCGCCTTGAGCTGGTTCGCTTCGCCGATCCCCGATTGCAGCAGAATCTGGGGCGAGGCCACGGCGCCCGCACAGAGCACGACCTCGCGCTCCGCACGCACGGTGACGGTGCCGCCGGACTTGTCGGTATAGACGATGCCAGTGGCGACGCCCTCCTCCACGACGATGCGGTCCACCAGCGCCTCGGTCACGATGCGCAGGTTCTCCCGCGTCGCCGCCGGCCGCAGGTAGCCCACGGCGGTGGTCATGCGCCGGCCGTTCCTGATCGTACCCTGGACCAGCGCGATGCCGTGCTGATCGCCGGTGTTGAGGTCGTTGAGGCGTGGAATGCCGCTCTGCACCGCGGCGTCCAGAAAGAGGCCGGAGGCTGGACTGCTTGGCTGTGTGTCGCTCACCCCGATGGGGCCGCCGACACCGTGGCTCTCGCTCTCCCCGTGCTGCTGGTCTTCGGCCTTGCGGAAGTAAGGCAGCACATCCTGCCAGCCCCACCCCACATTGCCGGCGTCGCGCCAGGCGTCGTAATCCTCGGCCTGGCCGCGGATGTAGAGCATGCCGTTGATCGCGCTGGAGCCGCCGAGCACTTTGCCAGAGGGGAAGGGCATGCGCCGGCCGCCGAGGCCGGGCACCGGCTCGGACTGCCGCCGCCAGTTGAGCGTCGGGTGGGTAAGCAGGCGGGTGAAGCCGGCGGGTATGTGGATGAACGGGTTGGTGTCCTTCGGCCCCGCTTCTAGGAGTAGCACGCGGTTGCGCGGGTCCTCCGCGAGGCGGGCTGCAACCGCCGCTCCGCCAGAGCCCGAGCCGATGACGATGTAGTCCGCCTGCATTCCGCCGCCGCTTCGGGTCCGACGCGTCAGGCGAGCGCCGCCGCGAGCGCCGTGACGTTCTCGACGATGAGGTCGGGGCCGTGCGGGGTCTCCCCGAAAGGTCGGCTGCGACGGTCGATGAAGACCGTCCGCATACCGTAGGCCTTGGCGCCGACGCAATCGAAGGCGTGGTTGGCGACCAGCGCGCAGGCCGTGCGGTCGGCGCCGATGATCTCCGCGGCCTTGGCATAGGTCCGCCAGTGGGGCTTGAAGGCGCCGGCCTCCTGCACCGAGATCACATGGTCGAAAGGGATGCCGACGTGCGGCATTGCGGCCGACAGCATGTCACGATCGCCGTTGGAGAGAATGGCGAGCGTGTAGCCGGTTGCCCTGAGCCTCTCCAGCGCGGCCGGCACTTCGGGAAAGGGCTTGAGCGTTTCGATCTGGCTCACCAGTTGAACAACCTCCTCCTGCGTGTAGGGGAAGTCGCAGCGGTCCATCACGTAAGAGAGCGCGCGGTGGCTGATCTCGCGATAGGAGGTGTGGCCCCGATCGCAGAGAGAGTCGATCATCGAATTCTCGAAATGGGTGCGTCGCCACCAGGTGACGAAGCGGTGCGGCGCGCCGTCCCAGCCCTTCTCCTTGAGGTAGGGGGTTGCGGCCTCGGTCAGCCCCGCCTGCATGTCGACGACCGTGCCGTAGAGGTCGAAGATCAGAACCTTCGTCTCACGCCCGAGAATCGCCGCCCGCTCCTGGACGGCACCGGGGTCAGTCGACAAAGCGCGCGGCCCCCGGCTCCAGGTAGGCGCGCCAGGAGTCGGGGTAGGTGAGGCCCTCCTTGACCTTGGCCTCCATCTCGGACTCCTGGCGTCGGATTTCTTCGACTCCGCCGATGACGGCGTCGAGTGCATCCTGGGGCACGACGACGACGCCATCCCCGTCACCCACCACGACGTCGCCCGGATTCACGGTGACCCCGCCGATACTGATGGCGAGGCCCACCGTGCCGGGGCCGTTCCGTTGCGGCGAGTTGGGACTGATGCCCGCGCAATAGACTGGCAGGCCCACCCCGATGATGCCCGGCGTATCTCGCACCGCGCCGTCGGTGACCAGCGCAGCGGCGCCGCTGTTGAGCAGCATGCCCGCCATCAGGTCGCCGATCACGGCGGTGCCGAGATAGCCCTCGGTGCCCACCACGAGCACATCGCCGGGCTCTGCATAGGCGAGAGCGCCGACCAGGGCGAGCTGGTCCGCCGGGCTGTTCATGCAAGGGAAGGCCGGGCCTACGAAGCTCTGCATGGAAGGCGGCGCGCCCGCGATCGGCTTGATCGCCGCGTCCAGCGCGCCGAGCCCGCCAAGGGCGTCGGCCACCTGGCCGGTCAGCGCGCCCTCCAACTTGGCGATAGCGTCGCGGTGCGGCCGCTGAAAAGTGCGACGGATGGTCAGCGCCGGCGGGGTGTCGAGCATTGTGTGGTCCTTCCGGTTTGCCGCGGTTCGGAGTTAGCCGAACTCCGGCGTCACGTATCGTAATCTTGTCTCAAGCCTTGACGCAGCGGACAGGCAGGGATTCCAGGCCGCGCAGCACGATGCTGTTGCGGAACCGTGGCTGCTCGCCGCTCAGGCTGATCTGGGAAAAGCGCTCCAGCAGCATCTCGAGGACAACCCGCCCTTCCAAGCGCGCGAGCGGGGCGCCGATGCAGTGGTGGATGCCGCGCCCGAACGACAGGTGTGAGCGGTCGCCACGGCCGACATCGAGCCGGTCGGGATCGTCGAACACGTCGGGGTCCCGGTTGGCTGCGCCCAGCAGCAGGACGATGTTGTCGCGCTTTTTCAGGGGAAAGCCGTTTACTTCGCAGTCCTCGAGCGCGCGGCGGAAATCCGTCTGCACCGGAGAATCGAAGCGCAGCAGCTCGTCTACCGCCGACGGAATCAAGCTCGGGTCATCCCTGAGCCGCTGCATCTGATCAGGATTGCGCAGCAGCGCTAGCACGCCGTTGCCGATCAGGTTGGTGGTGGTTTCGTTACCGGCAATCAGCAGCAGGCGCAGCATGTTCAGCATCTCAAGCTCGGTGAGGCGGTCGCCTTCTTCTTCCGCCTGCGCGAGCGCGCTCACGATATCGTCCTGGGGTGCCGCGCGCCGCTCCTCAATGATCGGCCGGAAATAACTGTTGAGCGACTTGTTGGCCGCTTCGGCAAGTGCGCGTTCTCGCGCATCGATCGACGGCTCCAGCGTGCGCGCGCGCTGGTCCGACCAGATTTTGAACTGCGCCCGGTCCTCCGGCGGCACGCCGAGCATCTCGGCGATCACGATCACGGGCAGCGGCTGGGCCACCGCCTGCATGAGGTCGAAGCCGGCGGGGTCGTCGATGTCGTCCAGCAAGGTGCCGAGCAGGCTGCGGATGTGAGGTTCGAGCGCGTTCACCGCCTTGGGCGTGAAGGCCTTGTTGACCAGCGCCCTGAGCCGCTTGTGGTCCGGCGGGTCGAGGAACAGCATGGTGAATTCCTCGTCTGCCGGCAGGCCGGCGCGTTGCCGGCTAGAGAGGGTGCCTTTGCGCGGGTCGTTGCTGAAACGCCGGTGGTCACGAAGGATCGTGTCAATATCTGCGTGCCGGGTGAACATCCACGCGTTCATCAAGGCGCTGCGGTGCACCGGGTCGCGGTCGCGCAGCGCCGCATAGACAGGATAGGGGTCTTGCGCGGTCTGCCTCGACAGCGGGTTGTACGCGACGCCGCTCTGCCAGCGTTCCCGCGCGAGCATCGCGCCCACGACGACGGACCGTATCACCTTCTGAATCGAGAGCATCGTTGTCTCCTTGCGGCCGCGGTCTCCCTGCTGACGCGCGTCTCGCGGCCCCATCGAGTACGCGAGAGAATAGCGCGGCTCCCAGGTAGTGCACCAATAGCGCTGCAGCGGTCGTGACTGCTTTTACCTCCTCTTGAAGCCCTGTTGGCTCCCGAGGCGCCACAAGCCAGCATCGAAGGGGCACCCATTTCGGCTCAACGATGAGCACGATGCCCGCATAAACAGGGATGCGACCAGATTGTCGAACGATGAGTCCCTTATCCCATGTCGCAATCTATATCGTAGTGGTCCTCCCACAATGTTCGGTCTATTGCGAGACAACTCTCCATCGTGACGTTGTTCTTGGGAAGTAGTTCAAATAGTTGAGGCGGCTGCTAGCCCGGATTATTCGTAGCGGGTCTGATTTTGGGGTGGCGGACGTAGCGTAAGCCGTTGCCATCGGGTAGGAATTCGTTGTCCGAGCGTCTTCCTCTCCGAGCAACGCCACGCCACGCCCGCCATGACCGACGATAGCCTTCTCCCCTTCGATCTTCCAGCCGTCGCGCGCAAGAAGGTGAGCGCCGCCTTCGACGGCGGCCTGATCTCGTCGGACGGCGGCCTCGTCCTGCTGCGCGAAGCGGAACGCCGCTTGCGTCTCGCCGAGACCCTGGCGGGCTGTATCCGGGACCGGCGCAATCAGGCGCAGGTGATCCACTCGCTCTCGGCCATGCTGCGCTTTCGCATGCTGGCCATCGCCTGCGGTTACGAGGATGCCGACGACTGCGACACGCTGCGCGCGGACCCTCTGTTCAAGCTGGCCTCAGGAAAGGCGCCGGAGAGCGGCCGCGATCTGTGTTCCCAGCCGACCATGAGCCGCCTGGAGAACGCGCCGTCTCGCATCGAGGTGGCGCGCATGACGGCCGCCCTGGTCGATCTCTTCTGCCGCTCCTTCTCAGCCCCTCCCGCCGCCATCACGCTGGATATCGACGACACCTGCGATGCCGTGCACGGTCACCAGCAGCTCTCGCTGTTCCACGCCCACTACGACACGCGCTGCTTCCTCCCCGTCCACGTCTATCATGTCGAGAGCGGCAAGCCGGTGGCGGTTCTCCTGCGCCCGGGCAAGACGCCGTCGGGGCCCGAGGTCCGCACCCTCATCAAGCATCTGGTCGGCCGCATCCGCCGCCACTGGCCCCACACCCGGATCGTCTTCCGGGGAGACAGCCACTACGGCCGCCCGCAAGCCATGGCCTGGTGCGAGGAGAACGGCGTCGACTACATCTTCGGCCTCGCCGGCAATCGCGCGCTGCACGCGCTCGCCTACGAGGTGGCCGACGATCTCAAGGTGCGCCGGGCCGAGGCCGGCGCAGACAGAATGCGCAGCTTCGCGGACTTCGCCTACGCTGCACGCTCCTGGAGCCGCGAACGCCGGGTCGTTGCCCGGCTCGAGGCGAGTACGCGCGGCTTCGATGCCCGCTATATCGTCACCTCGCTCAAGGGCGAGCCTCGCCATCTCTACGAAGACATCTACTGCGCCCGAGGCCAGGCCGAAAACCTGATCAAGATGCACAAGGGCCAGCTCGCCTCGGACCGCACCTCCTGTCAGAGCCCGATCGCCAACCAGCTCAGGCTGGTGCTGCACACCGCAGCCTACTGGATGATGCTCGCGCTGCGCGACGCCATTCCCCGCACGGCGCCGCTCGCCCGTGCAGAGTTTGCAACCCTCAGGCTGCGCCTCCTCAAGATCGGCACCCGCGTCGTCGAAAAGGCCACCCGCGTCCGCATCCACTTCACCTCGGCCTGCCCGGATGCCGCTCTCTTCCGCCTGCTCGCAGGCCGTCTCGCCGCAGCAGGCCCCTGAGCGACGGGGCGGCGTGCCCCGAAAACCCAACTCACTTCCACCCCAACCCCGCAACGACAAAGTCCAAATCCCGGCGCCACACGGCGTCCGGCCCCGACGCGATTCATCAACCGAAACTCAACTGCAAGGCTCTCCAAGAATAGGTCGGGCTAGGGTAACTGACCTGTCGCTGGGCGGTGACATACCCTAAGGTTTCCGCTGTATTTTTCGTAATCAGTCAAGTGGCAATACCCGAACCCTGCCAATTGAGCGAACCCATCGGCAACATCTTTGGCGTGGGTGTCTCTTATCACGAAATATTGAGCGTGCCGCCTGCGCTCGTCACCAGCCTGACTCACCGGGCGGTAATGGTACTTCCGCTATAGGTATCGCAGGATCGGTAATCCTGTTACGCCGCGATCGATTTCTTGCTTACGCATCCGCTATATCAAATTCCATTTGGACGTTCGGAGAAGGGCGCGCGACGGCTCTTCTGCAAGATTAGCGTAGAGGGTAGCCCGGAATTCTCACCAATCTTATGATCTGTGCGATACAGGCCGCGACAGTGGTGAGCATTCCGGGCCAATCGGCACTCGGCACTATCGCACGGCGCACGCCAATTTCAGGAGGTCAGGAACGGTCCCATGTGATCCGGGACCGCTCCATATTACGTAGACTGACTATTGCGCAGACGAGTTACTGCTTGGCCGGCTCCACGATGATCCGGCCGCGACCCCGTCTGAGCAAATAGCCGCCCCTCGGGATTGCCAACTTACCCTGTTGGACGAGCGGCCAGAGCGTATCGACGATCAACGTAGCATTCTCGTCGGACTTTGCCACCGGTCGTGTCGCGAGCCATTCGGCAAACGCGCGCTCCCCGACCTCGTCGCCGACGGATTTTCTGAGCGCATTGAGTTTGCGGCGCTGTCCCTTGGTCAGGGCGCTCTCGTCAATCCGGGAGGAAGAGTTCTGAGCCATCGACTTGCCTTCTGTGGTTGTAAGTTACGAACCGTGTCTCGCGACCATATCATCTCTGTTGGCAAAAGTCTTCAATTGGATTGACCAATTCTCAGGAAAAATTCGCATTCCGGCGAAGAATGGCGGTGTGGCTTTGGCCTCGTATAGGCGGTTGGCGCCATCTGCGCGGGCACGCACAGACACACACCGACGCGCAAGTCACGACTCGACGATGGCACAGCCTAGCCTTGCGCAACCTGCGTCCGTATTGAGAATTACGGTCTGCATGCCGCAGCGCGTGCTGCAACATTGACGGTGTCGCCTGCCTCGCAGCACGATCATTATCAACGTTCAAGGTGAGGACGATGGAGCAACTGAAAAGGATCCAAAACGGCGAGAAGGTCAGGCCGACATTCTCCCCAAACGAGATGAACCGCCGGCTCTCGGCCTTGCGCGCCCATATGGCAGAAAAGCAGATCGATGCCTGCCTGTTCACCTCGTATCACAACATCAACTACTTCAGCGACTTCCTCTACTGCTCCTTCGGCCGAAACTACGGCCTGGTGGTCACGCAGGAGAGCCAGACCACGATCTCGGCCAACATCGACGCCGGGCAGCCCTGGCGGCGCACCTTTGGCGACAATCTGGTCTATACCGACTGGCACCGGGACAACTACTTCGTCGCCGCTAAGCAGCTGATTCAGGATGGCTGGCGTGTCGGCATCGAGTTCGACCACATCAGCGTCGAAAACCTGCGCAAGCTGCAAGGTGCCCTGCCCACAGCGGAGCTGATCGACGTGAGCAAGCCCACCATGCGTATGCGCATGGTGAAGTCCGACGAGGAGATTGCCTGGATTCGCGAGAGCGCGCGCATCGCTGACATCGGCGGCGCCGCCTGCGTGGAGGCGATCGCCGTCGGCGTGCCGGAGTACGAGGTGGCGCTCCACGCGACCCAGGCCATGGTGCGCGAGATCGGCCAACGCCAGCCCCACGTGGAACTGATGGACACCTGGACCTGGTTCCAGTCCGGTATCAACACCGACGGTGCCCACAACCCAGTGACCTCGCGCCGGATCGAGCGCGGCGACATCCTAAGCCTCAACTGCTTCCCCATGCCGGCGGGCTATTACACGGCGCTGGAGCGAACGCTCTTCGCCGAGGAGTGCTCGGACGCGCACATGCGGCTCTGGAACATCAACGTCGACGTGCACGAGGCGGGAATCGCGCTCATCAAGCCCGGCGTGCGCTGCTGCGACATCGCCGCTGAACTCAACACGATCTACGAGCGCTACGACCTGCTCCCGAACCGCACATTCGGCTATGGCCACAGCTTCGGCGTGCTCTGCCACTACCACGGCCGCGAGGCGGGCCTGGAGCTGCGCGAAGACGTGCCGACCGTTCTGGAGCCCAACATGGTGGTGTCCATGGAGCCGATGATCATGATTCCGGAGGGCGAGCCCGGCGCCGGCGGCTACCGCGAGCACGACATCCTAGTGGTGACCGAGGACGGTGCCGAGGACATCACCGGGTTCCCCTACGGACCGGCGCACAACATCGTGCGCAACTGACCGGCTCGGCGTCCGCTCGCGCCGTCCGGTCGCCGGGTCGGACCGTTTCGTGCTAAGAGGCGGAGGCTGACGCGGACGCATAATCCCGCGCGGCACCGAAAAGGGAGGCGATGGACGACATCCTGCGCACGCTTGAGGAGCGCCGCGCCCGCGCCCGGTTGGGCGGCGGCGAGGCGCGGATCGAGCGACAGCACGCCAAGGGCAAGCTCACCGCCCGCGAACGTCTGGAGCTGCTACTCGACGACGGCTCGTTCGAGGAATTCGACATGTTCGTCGAGCACCGCAGCTCGGACTTCGGCATGGCCGATCAGCGCGTGCCAGGCGATGGCGTCGTCACGGGACGCGGCACGATCAACGGACGGCTCGTCTTCGTCTTCAGTCAGGACTTCACCGTTTTCGGCGGCTCGCTGAGCGAAGCGCATGCGGAGAAGATCTGCAAGATCATGGACCACGCCATGCGGGTGGGCGCGCCAGTGGTCGGGCTCAACGATTCCGGCGGCGCGCGCATCCACGAGGGCGTGGCTTCGCTCGCGGGCTACGCCGAGGTGTTCCAGCGCAACGTCCTGGCCTCCGGCGTGGTGCCCCAGGTCTCGGTCGTCATGGGGCCGTGTGCCGGCGGCGCGGTTTACTCGCCCGCCATGACCGACGCGATCTTCATGGTCGCGGACAGTGCCTACATGTTCGTGACCGGGCCGGACGTGGTGAAGACCGTCACCCACGAGGTGGTGACCCACGAGGAACTGGGCGGCGCGGGCACCCACACCGGCCGCTCCGGCGTCGCCGACCAGTCCTTCGACAACGATGTCGAGGCGCTGGCCGAGACCCGGCGCTTCATCGACTTCCTGCCTGCCAACAATCGCGAGCAGCCGCCGTCCTGGCCCACCAGCGACCCCGTGACCCGCGTGGAACCCTCCCTCGACAGGCTGGTTCCGGCTAATCCCAACCAGCCTTACGACATGAAGGAACTGATCGCGAAGGTGGTCGACGAGGGCGACTTCTTCGAGCTGAAGCCGGCATACGCGCAGAACATCATCACCGGCTTCGGCCGCATCGCGGGCAGCACCATCGGCATCGTCGCAAACCAGCCGACCGTGCTCGCCGGCTGCCTCGACATCGCATCGTCGCGCAAGGCGGGGCGCTTCGTCCGCTTCTGCGATTGTTTCAACATCCCACTGCTTACCTTCGTCGACGTGCCGGGATTTCTGCCTGGCACAGACCAGGAATACGGCGGCATCATCACCCACGGCTCGAAGCTGCTCTACGCCTACGCCGAGGCGACGGTGCCCAAGGTCACGGTGATCACGCGCAAGGCCTATGGTGGCGCCTATGACGTGATGGCGTCGAAACACCTGCGTGGCGACCTCAACTACGCGTGGCCCACGGCGGAGATCGCGGTCATGGGTCCCCAAGGCGCGGTGGAGATCATCTTCCGCGGCTCGCTTGACGACCCCGCTGCCGTCGAGGCCAAGACGGAGGAATACCGCCGCACCTTCGCCAACCCCTTCGTCGCCGCAAGCCGTGGCTTCATCGACGATGTGATTCGCCCGCAGGAGACCCGCGCCCGCGTCGCACGAGCCTTCGAGACTCTGCGCACCAAGCGGCTGGAGAACCCGTGGAAGAAGCACGGGAACATCCCGTTGTAGAGGACGAGAGGCGGCGTTGTTCTCCAAAATCCTGATCGCCAATCGCGGTGAGATCGCCTGCCGGGTGATCCGCTCCGCGAAGCGGTTGGGGATCGGCACCGTCGCCGTCTATTCCGAGGCCGATGAGGGCGCGCTGCACACGCGCATGGCGGACGAAGCCGTCCTCATCGGCCCTGCCGTCGCGGCCGAGAGCTATCTGAACATCGATGCCCTCTTGGCAGCGATCAAGGAAACCGGCGCCGAGGCGGTGCATCCAGGCTACGGCTTCCTCTCCGAGAGTGCGGCGTTTGCCGAGGCGTTGGCCGGGGCGGGTGTCACCTTCATCGGCCCGCCGGCAGACGCCATTGCGGCGATGGGGGACAAGCTCGCCGCCCGCAGGATCGCGGCGGAGGCCGGCGTCGCAACCATTCCCGGTACCGAGGACGCGGTCGACGATGCCGATGAAGCGATCGCGGCGGCGCGCGAGATCGGCTATCCGGTGATGATCAAGGCGTCGTCGGGCGGCGGTGGCAAGGGCATGCGTCTGGTCTGGGACGAGTCCGGTCTGCGCGAGGGCATGTCGTCCGCCATCAACGAGGCGGTGTCAGCCTTCGGGGACGGGCGGGTCTTCGTCGAGCGCTTCATCGTGGATCCGCGTCATATCGAGATTCAGGTGCTCGCCGATGGCGCCGGCACGGTCGTCCATCTGGGCGAACGCGAATGCTCAATCCAGCGCCGCCACCAGAAGGTGATCGAGGAGGCGCCGAGCCCGCTGCTCGACGAGGAGACGCGGGCAGCCATGGGCGCGCAGGCCTGCGCGCTGGCCGCCGCCGTGGGCTACCGCTCCGCCGGCACGGTGGAATTCGTCGCCGACCAGCAGCGGAACTTCTATTTCCTGGAGATGAACACGCGGCTCCAGGTCGAGCATCCGATCACCGAGCTGGTCACCGGCATCGACCTGGTGGAGCAGCAGATCAGGATCGCCGCCGGTGAGCCTTTGGCCTTTGGCCAGGAGGATATCGGGCGGAACGGCTGGGCGCTGGAATGCCGCATCTATGCCGAAGACCCGGCGCGGGGCTTCGTCCCCTCCATCGGGCGCCTCTCGCGCTACCGCGAGCCCGCGGCGAGTAAGACCTGCCGCGTCGATGCCGGAGTTGACGAGGGCTCCGAGATTTCGATGTTCTACGATCCCATGATCGCGAAGCTCGTCACCCACGGCCCCGATCGGCCGGCGGCGATCGCTGCCATGCAGGATGCGCTGGACCGCTACGAGATCAGCGGCGTCGCCCACAATGCGGGCTTCCTCAACGCTGTACTCGAGCGTCCGCGCTTCGCCGAAGGGCAGCTATCGACCGCGTTTATCGAGGAGGAATTCGGTGAGCGCTTCGACCCCGCGGCGCTCACCGACGAGGCACGCGCCGTGCTCGTCCCGGTTGCGGCGGTGGTGCACGCCCGCCTTGCGGCCCGTGCCGGACGCATTTCGGGCCAGATCGAGGGTCTGCCGCCGGTGCGGCACACCGGCGCGTGGGTGGTCGACCTCGGCACCAGCCGGCACGAGGTTCAGATCGACGAAGGCGCCGACGGGCTCACCGTCGCCGATGGCGAGCAGATGGTCCCGGTGGCAAGCGACTGGCAGCCCCATGAGAGCCTCTTCAGCGGCACCGTGGCCGGCACTCCCGTTACAGTTCAGGTCCAGCGCCGGGGCACGGCGCTTACGCTCCGCTGGCGGGGTTGCGAGATCACCGCCCGGGTGCGCACGCCGCGGGCCGCAGAGCTCGCCGCCACCATGCCGGCAAAGGAGGCGCTCGACCTTTCGCGCTTCTTGCTCTCGCCTATGCCGGGGCTGGTGGTGGCGCTACCGGCATCGGAGGGCGACACGGTGCAGGCAGGTCAGCCGCTCGCCATCGTGGATGCCATGAAAATGGAGAACGTGCTCCGCGCCGAACGTGACGGGCGCATCGTCACCGTCCACGCCGAGGTCGGCGACAGCCTTGCCGCCGATCAAGTCATCATGGAGTTCGCCGCAGAGGAGTGAGGCCCGGCCGGCGCCTTGCAGCCGGCAGTGGGCGGGACGTTACTTGTTGGGCGCGGCGATGCGGTGGCCGAAGCCCACCATCTCCACCTCACCATCGATCATATGGGCCGTCCGCTCCATCTGACGCTTGAGCCAAGGCGTCTCACAATGGGCGTCGAAATCGGCCTCCTCGACGTAGACCTCGTAGAAAATGAAGCGGCGCGGGTCGTCGCGGTCGACGCTCACTTCGAAGCTGATGCAGCCCGGCTCCTTGGTCACGGTGTTGTTGGCGTGGCGCTTCACCAGCCGGGTGAACTCGGCGACGTGCCTCTTCTTGATCCTGAGCGTGGCGGCGAGGGTAAAGGGCATGGGGTCCTCCCTGGAGGTTCTTTCCGGCGGCGATAATCACGTGTCGGCGCGAACCATCTCCGCCGCGCGCTCGCCGATCATAATGCAGGTGGCGTTGAGGTTGGCACTGACGACCGTCGGCATGATCGAGGCGTCGGCGACGAAGAGCCCCTCCAACCCGTGCACCTTGAGGCTGTCGTCCACCACCGCCATGGGGTCATGCCCCATTTTGCAAGTGCCGGCGGGGTGATAGACGCCCATGGCGTGGGCGCGGATGTAGTCGGTCCACTCGTCGTCGCTCTGCACGTCTTTGCCAGGCAGGTGCTCGCCCACGATGTAGCCCGCGATGGGCTCGCTCTCCAGCACCGTGCGGAAGAAGCGGGAACCGAGAATCAAGGTCTCGATGTCGCGCTCGTCGGCGAAGAGGTTGGGCTGAATCGCGGGCTGCTTGAGCGGATCGGCCGAGGTAAGGCGCACGGTCCCGGCCGAATAAGGCCGGTGCAGGTTAGTGAGGCCCGTGATCGCGGGTCTTTCAAAGACTTCCGGCCCATCTTCGGTCAGATCGTAGCCCGCCGGTGAGAAGAGATATTGCACGTGACTGCGTGACTTGCTGGGGTCGCAGCGTCTGTAGCCACAAACTTGGGCGATGGGCGTCGATCCGGGCCCGGTGCCTGCCAGCAGCCACTGGGCGCCGTAGACCATTGCGCTGAGCGGCCCGGTCTGCACGTTGTAGGTGGTGTGGTTGACCCACATGGTCTGGCTGATCCCGGCGTGGTCCTGCATGTTCTCGCCGACGCCGGGGAGATCGTGGCGGACCTCGATGCCGTGCTCGCGCAGCTGCGCCGCAGGGCCGACGCCAGAGAGCATCAGAAGCTGCGGCGAGCCGAAACTGCCCGCGCAAAGGATGACTGCTTTGGCGGCGGTTGCGCGCCGGCGCTTGCCCCGGCGCAGATACTCGACGCCCGTGGCGCGGGTGCCCTCGAACGTGACGCATAGTGCCTGCGCGTGGGTCACGATGCGCAGGTTGTCGCGGCCCTTGGCCGGCCAGAGATACGCGCGAGACGCACTGTGCCGCCAGCCCTTGCGCTGGCTGGCCTGCATGTAGCCCACGCCCATCTGTGGCGGCAGGTTGATATCTTCCCGGAACGTCATGCCCGCCTTGACGCAGCTCTCGATCAGGGCGCGGGAGAGCGGATGCACCGAGCGGATGTGGGAGACCGAGAGCGGGCCGCCGGTGCCCCGGTACTCGTTTGCGCCGCCCTCGTAATCTTCAAGCCGGCGGAAGTAGGGAAGCACGGTGTCGAAGTCCCAGCCTCGACAACCGAGCGCCGCCCAGCCGTTGTAATCCTCCGGCGCTCCTCGAATGAACGAGGTGGCGTTGATCGAGCTGGTGCCGCCCAACACCTTGCCGCGCGGCATGAAATCTTCGCGGCCGTTTCGGGTGGGGTCCGGCTCCGCCATGAAGCGCCAGTCGTAACGTGGATTGGTGATCGCGAGCAGCATGGTCGCTGCCGGCATGAGAATGGCGAGGCGGCGATCCGAACCGCCGGCTTCCAGCAGCAGCACCCGCTGCCGCCCGTCCTCGGAGAGACGCGCGGCGACGACGCTCCCGGCCGAGCCCGCGCCGACGACGATGTAGTCCGCTTGATGGTCGGTCTGCATCGCCCGGACCGCTGGTCGAGGTTCAGCGCTTGGCGGTCAGGAGCCGGGGCCCGCCGTCACTTTCTCGATGACCACGGCTTCTTTTGGCACGTCGCTCGGGAATGGGCCGCCGGGTCCGGTTTGCAGCGCGGCGATGCGGTCCACCGTCTCCATGCCGTCGACCACCTGGCCGAACGCGGCGTAGCCCCAGCCCTGCGGGTTCTTGCCGCGATGGTTGAGGAAGTCGTTGTCCACCACGTTGATGAAGAACTGCGCCGTGGCGGAGTGGGGATCGGCCGTGCGCGCCATGGCGATCGTTCCTCGGTCGTTGCCGGGCGCGTCCGGCGCTTCGTTCTCGATCGGCGCGCGGGTCGGCAGCTGCTGGTAACGCTCGTCGTAGCCGCCGCCCTAGATCATGAAGCCCGCGATGATGCGGTGGAAGATGGTTCCGTCGTAGTGCCCGTCTCGCACGTAGGCGAGGAAGTTCTCGACCGTCTTGGGCGCGGATTCGGGCTCCAGCGCGACGGAGAACGAGCCGTGTGTGGTCTCGAAGGTGACGAGCGGGCTTGTGCCCTCGTCGGCTTGGGTCTCGGTCTGGTCAGTCATCATGCTCCCCGCCGCGACGGCAAGCGCGAGAAAGACCGAGAGCCGCCGCAATCTGGATTTGAACAAGGCCTTGCTCCCGAATCGTGAAGGTGCGTGCCGGCGCGCAGTCTACACACCGCGTGCGGAAAGGACAGACGCGCATGGGTAGGAACGCGGGCCGTGACCGTGGTGAGTCATCCGTGCTAGCGTTTTTGCAGATGGGGAGGCTTCCATCTGCCCGACGCAGACACCCTAGGGGAGGCGCATATGCGGAATTCAGATCACGATGGCAGGGCTTACGACAGCGCGATGAAGCGCATCAAGCACTTTCGCGAGCGGGAGCTGACCCGCCGCCAGGTGCTCAAGGCTTCAGCCGCAACGGCGCTGGGCGCAACGCTGGCGTCGCAGTTCGTGCCGAAGGAGGTGCATGCCGACGTCGGCGGCACCATCGTTCACTTCGCGTCGTCCGGCAAACGGCTCGCGAACTCCTTGAGGGCGGTCAAGCCGCTCTTCGACAAGGTGTTCCCCAACGTCGAGCTGGAGGTTGTCTCCAAGCCGATGAGCGAGGCGCTGACCCAGATCAACACCTACATGCGGTCCAAGAGCGATGCGTTCGACGTCATCACGCAGGACCACGCGCAGTTCGCAGCCCTCGACGCGATGGGCGCGCTGACCGACCTCGGCCCCTACCTGGAGCCGTTCCCAGACTGGCTTGCGGACTACGAGCAGGATGTGCCGGAGGCCTACCGGCACATGTGGAACCTGCCCAAGGGGCCGGCACCGCCAGGCTACATCGCAGCGCTGGCGCCGGACGGCAACGCGATGATGACCTTCTATCGCAAGGACGTCTTCGAGAGCGCCGGCATCCCGGTGCCGGAGACCTGGGACGACGTGATCGACGCCTGCAAGGAGATCCACGACCCGGCCAACGAGCGCTACGCCTATTGCGCGGCAATGGCGCGCAATTTCTGGGCCGGCTACCAGTATTACGGATCTCTGCGCAGCATGGGCGGCGATGTCTTCGTGGACGAGGTCGCCGAGGACTGGACAGTGGCGATCAACACCGAGGAGGGCTACCAGGCGCTCAAGGTGCTGGTCGATCTCCAGAAGTACGCCCATCCGGTCTCCGCCAACGCCGGCGAGGACGAAGTGAACCTGGTGTTCGCTCAAGGCACGGCACTCTACAGCCCGCTGACCTGGGGCACGGCGGTGCTCAACGACCCGACCTACACCGACCTGCACGAGCACTGGCACATGGATCTCTCGCCGAGAGGCACCGGGGAAAAGGGCGGGCACCGCGCGCTTACCGGCGGGTTCGGTCAGTTCATGCCGACCTGGGGCGGCAATCGCGAGACCGCGTTCGCCTGGATCAAGTTCCTCAACTCGGGCGACAACGAGGATCTGGGCGGCAGTCAGCTCATCGCGGATGCGATCGTGGGGGCCGGCGGCCAGCTCTCGCGGCGTTCCACGCTCAGCCGCTGGTCCGACCGCAAGCCCTTCTTCGTGGGCCTGATGAAGGCCTATCCGGTGTGCGTCGTGAATGCCCCGGTGATACCGGAGGCCTACGCCATCATGGGCGCGATGGGCGAAGAAGTGGCCGACGCGGTCAACGAGGAGCAGAGTATCGAGGATGCGCTCGCCGCTATGGAGAAGCGGACCCAGCGCATCATGGAGGACAGCGGCTACGTTTAGCCGCAGCGTTTAGGGCCAGGGGCTCCTCGGAGCCTCGGGCGTGACCGCTCTTACCCTTGAGGCCCGGCCGTCCCGAGCGGCCGGGCCGCCTCGACAGGGGCGACCCGGCGCCGTCGCTCGCCAGCAACGGCGCACGGCCTACCTGCTGCTCGCGCCTTGCGTCATTGTCCTGCTCGCGCTCGCAATTTTCCCCCTGATCTTCTCGGGCACGCTCTCCTTCAAGGTCGACCCGCTTTACAACCCGGACGTGGCGCGCTTCGTCGGCTGGCGCAACTACAACGACCTGTTTGAGGACCGCCGCTTCTGGAACAGCATCGAGCTGACGGTGATATGGGCCGTCGTCGTCGTTTCGATCCAGATGGTCCTCGGCTTCTTCCTCGCAGTCCTGCTCGACCGAAAGATGCAGGGCGCGGGTCTCCTGCGCACGCTCATCATCATCCCGGTGTTCATCTCGCCGATCGCCATGGGGCTTACCTGGCGCTTCATCTTCGAGCCGGTCTCTGGCCTCGCCAACTGGATCCTCAACACCGGCTTCGGCCTCGAGAAGTGGACTTGGCTCTCGCACAAGGATACGGCGCTGATGACGCTGATGTTGGTCGACTGCTGGCAGTGGACGCCCTTCATCGCGCTGATTTTGCTCGCCGGTATGCAGAGCATCTCGCCGGAGATCACGGAGGCCGCACGGCTCGACCGGGTACGCGGCGTCACCTTCTATACGCGCATCGTGATTCCGCTGATCCGCCCGGTCATCATGGTGGTGATCCTGATCCGGCTCGTGGATTCGATCCGCATCTTCGATCTCAACTTCATCATGACCAAGGGCGGGCCGGGGTCGTCGACGCTGATGGCGAGCGTCTATGACTACACCATCTTCGAGCAGGGCCATCTCGGCCTGATGGCGGCCTATGGCTTCCTCATCCTGATCCTGATCAACATCGTCGTGCTTGCATTCCTCAACACGCTCTACCGAACGGAGAAGGCGGCGCGCGCCGCTGACCAACCCTGATGTCGTCGATCTACACGCGCGCGATCAATATCCTCGCGGTGCTCGTCGTCGTCGTCTGGCTGATCCCGGTGCTGTGGGTGGCGCTCACCTCGGTGAAGCCCACCAACGTCATCAATGCCCCGACGCCCACCTTCTACTCGTTCGAGCCGACCGGCGAGCACTACGTCGAGATATTCGATCGCTTCCTCTTCGATCGGGCGATCTTGAACAGCCTGATCACGGTCGGCGTTTCGACCCTGATCGTGATGATTTTGGCGCTACCTGCGGCCTACGCGGTTGCGCGGATGGGGCTCATGGGGGGCGATACCTGGGCCCTTGTAATACTCTCATTGCGATTTATGCCAGGCGTGGTCGTCGTGCTGCCCTACTTCAAGATGGCCAACTGGTTCGGTTTGATCGATACGCAAATCGTGCTGATTGTCGTCTATGTCGCCTTCGGGCTGCCGTTCGCGGTCTGGATTCTGCGCGGATTCCTGCTCGATTTGCCGAAGGAGGTGGAGGAGGCGGCGCGGCTCGACGGGCTGGGCTGGCTGCAGATTATCTTCCGATTAATTCTGCCGATGGCCGCGCCCGGTATCGCGGTCACGGCCATCTTCACCTTCGTCTTCAGTTGGAACGAATATCTCTATGCGCTGTTCCTCACCTACGACAAGGCGACGACGATGCCGGTCGCGCTGCAGAAGACCATCGACCTCTACAACGTATTGTGGGGTTCGCTCAGCGCCGGCGCGGTGATACAGCTATTGCCCATGATCGCCGTCGTGTTCCTCCTCCAGCGACACATCGCGCGCGGCCTTGCGCTCGGCGCGGTGAAATAGGGCCGCCATGAACGTCACGCTCAGGGGATTGGTAAAGCGGTTTCGAGACGGCACCGAGGCCGTCAAGGGGATCGACCTCGACATTGCCAAGGGCGAGTTCCTGACCCTGCTCGGGCCGTCGGGATGCGGCAAGACCACGACGCTCCGCCTGATCGCAGGGCTGGAGGAGCCGACCGAAGGCTCCATCGCGATCGGCGAGCGCGATGTCACCAACGTCAATCCGGGCGATCGCGACGTGGCGATGGTCTTCCAGACCTACGCGCTCTATCCGCACATGACCGCGCTGCAGAACATGACCCTCGGCCTCACGGTCGCCGGCATGTCCAAAGCCGAGGCGGTGCAGAAGGCGCGCGAGACGGCGGAGCTGCTCAATATCGAGACGCTGCTCGAGCGCAAGCCGGCCAAGCTCTCCGGCGGCGAGCGTCAGCGTGTCGCCCTCGGCCGCGCCATGGTGCGGAGCCCCGCCTGCTATCTGATGGACGAGCCGCTTTCCAACCTAGACCTCAAGCTGCGCGAGCACATGCGGACCGAGCTCAAGCGCCTCCATCAGGCCTACAAGGTGACGACGATCTACGTGACCCACGACCAGGCCGAGGCGCTGATCCTCTCGGACCGCGTGGCCGTGCTCAACAAGGGCGAGGTCCAGCAGGTGGCCGATCCGGTCACGATCTACGAGCGCCCGGCCAACATGTTCGTCGCCGACTTTATCGGCAGCCCCGGTATCAACTTTCTGAAGGGCGAGCTCAGCGAGGGCAGGGTCACGGTCGCCAATCGCGCGCTGGAGGGCGCGAGCGCCGAGGGCAGCGGATCAATCGTCCTCGGCATCCGGCCCGAGGACGTGATCCTGCATCCGCCGGGCGAGGGCCTCATCGACGGGACTATCGAGTTCACCGAATCTTACGGCGGCGTCATCATCGCGTTCATCACGCTCGATGGTGCCGATGGCCTGCTGGTCAACCGCGAATACGTGGCGGCGAGCATGGACGTGCACGAGCCGGTCTCTATCGGCGCCCAGGTCGGTCTCGCTCTCCGCGCGAACCGCATTACGCTCTTCGACGCCGAATCCGGGCTTGCTCTGAACGCGGCGGGATAAGCGTTCGCCCGGCGACGGGCCCCGGATATTCCAACTCCCATGAAGGTGTGATGGCGCGGCGCGAGCGACGACGAGCCAAGGGGCGGGTCGCCGGCGACCCTGTCGACGACATGCTTCGCGCCGCGCTCGCCCATCATCGCGCGGGTCGGGTGGAGGCGGCTGCGGCGCTCTACCAGCGGGTCCTGCGCCAGAGTCCCGGCCATGCGGATGCGTTGCATCTCTTCGGCGTGCTCCATGCCCAGGCAGGCCGGCTCGAGGACGCGCTGCCGCTGCTGACAAAGGCCGCGCGCCGGGCGCCGCGCCACGCCGGCTTTCTGAACGATCTCGCCAACGTCTTCAATGGATTGGGCCGCTTCGACGAGGCCGACGCGCACTACCGCCGCGCCGCCGCCTTCGACAAGAGCAACGCCGACATCCGCTACAACTTCGGTCACGCGTTGCGCGCTGCGGGCCGCCCAGCCGAAGCGGTCGAGTGGTTCGAGAAGGCGTTAGCGATCCAGCCCGATCACAGGTCGGCGCAGTCGGAGCTTGGCCTCGCCCTATTGGAGATCGGCCGGGCCCAGGACGCAGTCGACGCGCTCAAGCGGGCGGTCGCGCTCAACGAGAATGCGGCGAGCGTGCGTTCCGACCTCGGCAACGCATTGCAGGAGGTTGGCGCCTTGGAGGAGGCCGAGGCCAGCCTCCGCCGCGCAATCGACCTCGATCCGCAGCTTGCCGCGGCGCACGCCAACCTCGGCAACGTGCTGCAGGACCTCCACCGCATGGCGGAGGCGGAGGCAGCCTATCGCGAGGCCATCGCCCTCGATCCCGCGTACGCGGCGGCGCATGCCAATCTCGGCAACGCCCTCAAGCGCCTCGGCCGCGAAGACGAGGCGGTCGCGAGCCTGGAGCGCGCGCTTGAGCTGAAGCCGGAGAACGCGACCTACCGCGCCAATCTCGGCATGGTTCACGTGGCCCGCGGCGACGCTGACGCGGCTCTCAGCTGCTTCGGCCGCGCGGCCGCGCGGCGCCACGGCCCGCCGCTGACACCTGCCCTGCTGACCCAGCGGGACGAACGGCCGGCAGTCCCGGTTGCCCCGTTCAAGCTGCAGCACGACGCCGAGCAGATCCGCCGGCTCTGCGCCGAAGGCCGCATCGATTCGTCGTTCGACAAGGTTGCCGACACCTACGAACAGGTGCTCGCGGCGTTGCCCTCCGATACCCCTCCGGACGAACCGATCACTCTCGACGATCGGGAGTGGCGGCGCGTCGCCCCCGCCTACAACCGCCCCCTTCATCTCCCCGCGGCTCCGTCCGCGGCCGACGGTGCCGTCAACCCGGACCTGGATACGGACGAAATCGAGCGCGCATATCGGGAGAGCACGCCTAATCTCGTGGTCGTCGACGATTTCCTGACCGCAGATGCCCTGGAGCGGCTGTGGTGCTTCTGCCTCGATGCGACGGTCTGGTATCAGGTGAAGCGCGGCTACCTCGGCGCCTATCTGGTGGACGGCTTCGGCACGGCGCTCGCACTCCAGATCGCCGACGAGCTGCGGGTGCGGCTCCCTGGTATCTTCGGGCCTCACCAGCTGGAGCAGCTCTGGGCCTACAAGTATGATTCCAGGTTGCAGGGGATCGCCACCCACGCTGACTTCGCTGCCGTCAATGTCAACTTCTGGGTGACCCCCGATGAGGCGAACCGCGATCCGGCCTCGGGTGGGTTGGTGGTTCACAAGGCGCACGCGCCGTCGGACTGGGCCTTCCGCACCTACAATGCCGACAGCGCCCGCATGGCGCAGTTCCTGGAGGAAGCCGGCGACGAGCCGGTGACCGTGCCCTATCGGCGGAACCGCGTGGTCATCTTTGACTCCGACCTGTTCCACCGCACCGACGATCTCGACTTCCGCCCCGGCTACGAGAACCGACGCATCAACGTGACGATGCTCTTCGGCAACCGAGGCGAGCGGTAGACTCCGGCCTTGCGCGACCCAATATGGAGGGCGGAGCAGCACGTATGAATGACGCACACCGGGCGATCGAGGCCTGGCTCAGAGAGCGGAACATCGTCGAGGTCGAGTGCATCGTGCCAGACCTCGCGGGTGTGCCGCGCGGCAAGATTCTGCCCACGGACAAGTTCATCGAGGGGCTCGCCGGCGGCCAGCACCGGCTTCCCAGGAACGTCCTCGTCCACACGCTCACCGGCGACTTTCCGCCGCCGGGCGCCGTCTCCATCGACGTGAGCGACAGCGACTTCGTGCTGGAGCCGGATCCCGCGACGCTCACCCTGGTGCCCTGGTACGACGAGCCCACCGCGCAGGTGATCGCCGATTGCGTGCTGCGCAACGGCGGTCATTCGCCCTTCTACTCCCGCCGCGTGCTGGCAAGCCTGCTGGAGCGCTTCGCCGAGCGCGGCTGGCATCCTGTGATCGCGCCGGAGATCGAGTTCTACCTGGTGGAGAAGAACACCGACCCGGACCAGCCGCTCAAGCCGCCCATCGGCGCCTCCGGCCGGCGCGAGGCTGGGCGTCAGGAGTTCGGCATCGACGCGGTCAACGAGTTCGACCCCTTCTTCGTGGACCTCTACGACTACTGCGAGGCCCAGGAGCTCGACATCGACACGCTCAATCACGAGAGCGGGGCCGGGCAGGTCGAGATCAACTTCCGTCACGGCGACGCGCTGCGGCTTGCTGACCAGGTGTTCGTTTTCAAGCGCACGGTGCGCCAGACGGCCCAACGCCACGGCTTCTACGCCACCTTCATGGCGAAGCCGATGCAGAGCGAGCCAGGCAGCGCCATGCACGTGCACCAATCAGTCTACGAAGGCGCGGAGCGCCGGCCCCTATTCTCCGACGCGGAAGGGGCTGAGTCGGCAGCGTTCCGCCACTATCTTGGTGGCTTGCAGCGTTTCCTACCGGTCTTCACGCCGCTCATGGCGCCCAACGTCAACTCCTACCGCCGGCTCCGCTTCGGCGCGAGCAAGCCCTTCAATGTCGGCTGGGGCTACGACAACCGCATCGCCGGTCTACGCGTGCCGGACGCGCCGCCGCATAACCGCCGGGTCGAGAACCGCCTGCCGGGCTCGGACACCAACCCCTACCTCGCCATCGCCGCCACGCTCGCCGCCGGCTATCTCGGCGTGACGCAAGAACTCGAGCCCTCGCTGCCGGTAGAGGGCGAAGAGACCGGCGCGTTCGAGACCTTGCCGCTCGACCTCAGGACCGCGCTGGAGCAGTTCGAGTCCTCGGACGAAGCGAACGCCATGTTCGGGGAGCACTTCGTCAAGGGCCTCACCGAAGTGGTGCGCGCCGAATACGACGCCTACCTGCGCGTCGTCAGTTCCTGGGAGCGCAAGTTCCTCCTGCTGGCCGTGTGATGGGCGCTGCGGGAGGGGCTAGGCGCTACGCCCAGCACGACGGCGCCGCGCCCACCTGGTACGAGGTAAGCGCGCGGACGAATCCAACCTGGCCTGCGCTCGACGGCGACGTGCGCGCCGATGTTTGCGTCATCGGTGGCGGCTATACCGGGCTTTCCTGCGCACTTGACCTCGCCGAGCGCGGCTATCGCGTGGTCCTGCTTGAGGCGCGTCGCGTCGGCAACGGCGCCTCCGGCCGCAACGGCGGGCAGTTCGGCAGCGGGCACCGACGCGATCAGCCCACGCTGGAGCGCGAGCTTGGCGACGAGCGGGCGCGACTCCTCTGGTCACTTGCCAAGGAGGCCAAGGCGTTGGTGCGCGATCGCATCGCCCGGCACGGGATCGACTGCGACCTGAAGCCTGGTATCGCCATCGCCGCGCACCGGCCCCGCCATGCCCGGGCGCTGGTCCGTGAGGCGGACCATCTCCGTGCCCGCTACGGCTACGACCAGATCGAGGTGTTGGACCGCGCGGCGCTGCGCGCCGAAGTAGATTCCGGAGATTTCTGGGGCGGTCTTCTGGACCGGGGCGCGGGCCACCTGCACCCACTCGACTATGCGCGCGGCCTCGCCCGTGCTGCCGCAGACGCGGGGGTCGATATCTACGAGGGGACGCCCGTCACCGGGCTTGCGACCGGCGCGTCCTGCACGATCTCGGCCGGGCCGCACACGGTCACCGCGGATGCGGTCGTGCTCGGCTGCAACGGCTATCTCGACGCGCTGGATCCCGGCTGCGGCAAGCGCGTCATGCCGATCAACAACTTCATCCTGGCGACGGAGCCGCTCGGCGAAGAGCGTGCCCGCGCCTTGATCCCCAATGACGTTGCCGTGGTCGATACGCGCTTCGTGGTGAACTACTTCCGCCTCTCGGCCGACCGGCGGCTCCTCTTCGGCGGTGGCGAGACCACGAGCAGTCGCCTTCCTGCCCATCCCGGCCCGCTCGTTCGGCGGTGCATGTTGCGTATCTTTCCCCAGCTCGCCGATGTGCGCGTCGACCATGCCTGGGGCGGGACGCTGGCCATCACGCGCACGCGGATGCCGAGCATCGGGCGGCTCAAGAGCGGGCTCTACTACGGCCAGGGCTACTCCGGACACGGCGTGGCGCTGGCGACGCTTGGCGGCGCTCTCATCGCCGAGGCCATCGCCGGCACACTGGAGCGCTTCGATGTCTTCGCCCGCCTGCCGCAGCCGCCCTTCCCCGGCGGCCGCTTCATGCGCTGGCCGACGCTCGCGCTCGCGCTCGCGTACGGAGCGCTCCGCGACCGCCTGTAGCGGCCGAGTCCGCGGGCGCTACGACGTCACCGCCTGCGCCTCCCGCTCGCGGATGACCATGGCGCGCTTGTTGATAAGGCTGGCGGCAATGACACCGGTGGCGACGATCCCCACCAGCACCGTGGAGACCGCGTTGATCTCCGGCGTCACGCCCAGGCGCACCTGGGAATAGATCTTCATCGGCAGCGTCGTCGAGCCGGGACCGCTGGTGAACGACGCGATCACCAGGTCGTCGAGCGAGAGCGTGAACGCCAGCAGCCAGCCGGCGACCAGAGCCGGGCTGATGATCGGCAGCGTGACCGCGAAGAAGGTCTTGACCGGCGGCGCGCCCAGGTCCATCGCCGCCTCCTCCAGCGAGCGGTCCATGGTGAGCAGGCGGGACTGCACCACCACCGCCACGTAAGCCATCGAGAAGGTGATGTGGGCGATCGTCACGGTCCAGTAGCCGCGCGCCCAGGAGAGCGCGACGAAGAGCAGCAGCATGGAGAGGCCGGTGATGACCTCGGGCATGACCAGCGGCGCGTAGACCATCCCTGAGAACAGCGTGCGGCCGGGGAAGCGCCCCAGCCGAGCCAGCGCGAGGCCCGCGAGCGTGCCGAGCACCAGCGCCACGCTTGAGGAGACGAAGGCGACCTTCAGCGTCATCCAGGCGGCGTCGAGCAGCAGCTCGTTCTGCACCATCGCGGCGTACCACTTGGTGGAGAACCCGGCCCACACGGTCACGAGCTTGGACTCGTTGAAGGAGTAGATGATGAGCAGAAGGATCGGAATGTAGAGGAAGGCGAAGCCCAGAGTGAGCGCCACCAGGTTGATCCCGCTGAGCCCCCGCCGCATCAGGCGTCCGCCTCGCGCTGGCGCTGCTGGTGGCGCTGGAACAGAACGATCGGCACGATCAGCACCAGCAGCAGGATCACGGCGACCGCCGACGCCACCGGCCAGTCGCGGTTGCTGAAGAACTCGGTCCAGAGGATGCGCCCGATCATCAGCGTGCCGGAGCCGCCGAGCAGGTCGGGGATCACGAACTCGCCGACCGCCGGAATGAACACCAGGAAGCAGCCGGCGACGATGCCGGGCCGCGCCAGCGGCACCGTGATCTTCCAGAAGGCGCCGGCCGGGCGGCAGCCGAGGTCGGCCGCGGCCTCCAGCAACGAGCGGTCCATCCGCACCAGGTTGGCGTAGAGCGGCAGGACCATGAAGGGCAGGTAGGAGTAGACGATACCGATGTAGACCGCGATGTCGGTGTTGAGGATGATCAGCGGCCTGTCGATCACGCCGATCCAGCGCAGCACCCCGTTGAGCATCCCCTCGTTCTTGAGGATGCCGATCCAGGCGTAGACCCGGATCAGGAAGGAGGTCCAGAACGGCAGGATCACCATCATCACCAGGGTCGCCTGCCAGGCGCGGGGCGCGCGGGCCATGGCATAGGCGATGGGGAAGCCCACCAGCAGCGCGAGCGCGGTGGAGATCGCCGCGATCTTCAGGCTGTTCGCGTAGGCCCGGATGTAGAGGCTGTCCTCGATTAGGAGCAGGTAGTTGTCGCCGACGGCGAAGAGCTCCAGGGAGCCGTCCTCGGGCCAGGCGAAGAGCGGCGTGTAAGGCGGGATCGCGAGCTGGACCTCGGCCACGCTGATCTTGAGCACGATTACGAACGGCACGAGGAAGAAGAAGAGCAGCCAGAGATAGGGGCTCGCGATCACCGAGCCGCGCCCGAGCAGCCCCCGGCCCGCACGCTGCCGGCGGGGATTCGGCTCGCGCTTCGCGTTCATGAGCGGAGCAGGATGCTCGCCTCGACCGGCCATGAGAGATGAACCCGCGCGCCCCGGTCGATGGCCGCGCCGCCGTCGCGAAGGCGGTTGGTGTGGGTCGAGACCACCGTCTTGCCGCTGTCGAGACGCACGCGATAGGTGGAGACGCTGCCGAGATAGGCGATCTCAGTCACCTCACCCGCCATCGCGTTGGTGGTGCCGGGCGGCAGCGGCTCCGGGGCGATCTCGATCTTCTCCGGCCGCACCGCGAGCAGCACGGCATCGCCGGCTGCGGGGCCGTCAGCGCGCGCCGGTGCCGCGAGCCCATCCGGTGCGTCCGCGAGCTCGACCGCGAGATCGTTGCCGTTTACGGCGCGGGCGCGTCCTTCGAAGATGTTCACGTCACCGATGAACTCGGCCACGTAGCGTGAGCGGGGCGCCTCGTAGATCGCCGACGGCGTATCGACCTGGGCGATGCGGCCCTCCTCCATCACCGCGATTCGGTCAGCGACGGTCATCGCCTCATCCTGATCGTGGGTCACGATCACGAAGGTGATGCCGACCCGCTGCTGGATCGCCATCAGCTCGAACTGGGTCTGCTCGCGGAGCTTCTTGTCCAGCGCGGCGAGCGGCTCGTCGAGCAGCAGAAGCTTGGGCCGCTTGACCAGGCTGCGGGCGAGCGCCACGCGCTGGCGCTGCCCGCCGGAAAGCTGGTGCGGCTTGCGGCGCGCGAGCGGCGAGAGCTCCACCAGCGCCAGCGCGTCGGCCACCCGCGCCGCGATCTCGGCCCTGGGCACCCGATCCTGGCGCAGGCCGAAGGCGACGTTGCCGACGACGCTCATGTGGGGGAAAAGCGCGTAGGACTGGAACATCATGTTGACCGGCCGCCGGTATGGCGGCAGCGCGGCGAGGTCCGCGCCGTCTAGCAGCAGGGCACCGGCACTCGGGGTCTCGAAACCCGCGAGCATGCGCAGCAGCGTGGTCTTGCCGCAGCCGGAGGGCCCGAGCAGGGCAAAGAACTCGCCCCGCGCGATGTCGAGCGAGACGTCGTCGACGGCGGTGACGCTCCCGAAGCTCTTGCTGACGCCCTCGATGCGGAGGAAGGCGGCCTCGCCGCCGGGGGCGGTCGGTGCCTCTCCCCCGGCGTGCTCAGGCCGCCGGCTCACGGGCGCCGTGCCCGTGCGGTGTGCGCGTCGCGCCTACTCCGCGCCTTTGATGCGCGTCCACATCCGCGTGATGAAGCGCTGCACCTTCTGCGGATAGGGGTTGGTCACGTAGAGCCCTTTCCGCGCCTCCTCTGTCGGGTAGATGCCGGGGTCCTCGGTGATCTCGGCATCTAGCAGCGGTGTCGAGGCGGCGTTGCCGTTGGCGTAGTAGACGTAGTTCGACGCCTTGGCGATCACCTCGGGCCGCATGATGTAGTCGAGGAACGTGTGCGCGTTGCCGGGGTGCGGCGCGTCCGCCGGGATCGCCATCATGTCGAACCACGAGAGCGCACCCTCGTCCGGGATCACATAGGCGATCTCGACGTTGTTCTCGGCCTCCCAAGCGCGGTCGCGAGCCTGCAGCATGTCGCCCGACCAGCCCATGGTGAGGCAGATGTCGCCGTTGGCGAGATCGTTGATCTGCGCCGAGTTGTGGAAGCGGCGGATGTGCGGCCGGATCGCCAGCATCACCGGCTCGACCTTGGCGATCACGTCGGTGTCGTGGCTGTTGGGGTCTTCGCCGATGTAGTTGAGCACGGCCGGGACCACCTCGTCCGGCTCGTCCATCATGTAGACGCCGCAATCGGCGAACTGTGAGACCACGTCCGGGTCGAAGAGCATGCCCCAGGAGCCGGTGGGCGCTTCCGCGTCGCGTTCGGCGATCTTGTCGATGTTGTAGCCGAAGCCTGTGGTGCCCCACATGTAATTGATGGCGTACTGGTTGTCCGGGTCCCATTGGCTCACGACCGACATGATGGTCTCGTCCAGGTTGCCGAGGTTGGCAAGCTGACTCTTGTCGAGCGGCTGGAAGATACCCGCCTGAATCTGGCGCGCGAGGAAGGTCCCGCTCGGCACCACCACGTCGTAGCCGGTGCTGCCGGTGAGCAGCTTGGTCTCGAGGATGTTGTTGGAATCGAAGACGTCGTAGACGACCTTGATCCCGGTCTCGGCCTCGAACTCGGTCAGGATCTCCTCGTCGATATAATCCGACCAATTGTAAACGTTGACGACGGCCTCCTCCTCGGCGAAGGCCGTGGTCGCGGCCAGAAGCGCAGCAGCAGCGGCGGCAGCGGTCAGCGGCAGCTTGGTCATGGGATTCGTCCTCTCTTGCCCGGCCTCGTCCAGCGGGCCGTGGTGGCGGTGGGACGATTCAGGCCCTTCGCGGCGCGCCTGTCAACGCGCCTGCTCCGCCTATCGCGCAAACGTGACACTGGCCTCGCCCAGGCCCTCGATTTCGACGCGGACCGTATCGCCCGGCTCGACCCACTTGGTCTCGACCACGCTGCCAGTCAGCACCACGTCGCCCGCCCGGAGCGGCCGTCCGCTTGCGACGGCGTGGTTCGCGAGCCAGGTCAGCGCCTCGAAGGGATGGCCCATCACGTCGGCCCCGGTGCCGGCGCCTACGTTCTTCCCGTTGATCGCCATGGCACCCCAGGCCGCTGCAAGGTCGACCTCCTGCCAGTCGGCGACAGGCGGGCCGAGCACGGCGCCGGCGCTGAAGAAGTCGTCGGCGATCAGCGTCGGCGTGTCGAGGGCCCGAAAATCGTCGTAGCGGTCGTCCACGATCTCGATGGCCGCCATGCAGGCCTCGACCGCTACGGCGACCGAGGCACGGTCGAAGGGCGCGGCGTCCGTCGGCAGCGGTTGTCCCAGACGCACCGCGATCTCGCACTCCGCGCCCGGCCGCCAATGGTCGGCATAGGGCACCGTCGCGGGGGCGCCCAAAGTCCGGCGCTCGTAGAGCGCGCCGGCACAAGGATGCGCGATCTCCAGATAACGCTGCATCACCGGCGTTGTGCAGCCGATCTTGCGGCCGCAGACGGGGCCGTGCGTCTCTTCAAGCCGTTCGCTGAGAGCGGCCTGGACCGCATACGCCTCGTCGAGTGAGGTCGGCCGGCAGTCCTCGGGCAGCACGGCGATCCGCTGCCGACGATGCCGTGCCGCGACGTAGAGCGCCACCGCCTGGTCGATGGCGAGCGGTGTCATGCGGCATCGACCCGGTGGTTCAGGGCCTCGACCGCTGGCTGCACCTCCTCGATCAGGCGCCGCGTCTGGTCGAGGATGTCGTCGTCGTCGCTCCCGAGCGGCCAGAGCACGAACTTCGACGCGCCCGCCGCGACGAACGCCTCTATCCGGTCCATGATGGCCGCAGCATCGCCGGCGACGATGCCGCCCTCGGGATCGCGCTGGAACCGCACTCTGTAGGTCTCGGCCACGCGCTGCATCAGGGGCTCGTCCCAGCTGCCGAAGCGGAAGGAGAAGCTCGCGCCATAGTGGTCGGCGTCGATACGCCGCCCGGTCTCGGCGAGCGCCTCCTTGATGCCGGCGATGGCAGGCGCCACCTGCTCCGGCGTCTCCAGCCCGGCCAGCCAGCCGGTGCCCATCCGCGCCGTGCGCCGGATCGCAGGCTTGCTGGAGCCGCCGAGCCAGAGAGGCAGCGCCGCCTGCACCGGCTTGGGCTCGATCCTCGCGCCCGAGTAGCGATAGAACTCACCCTCGAAATCGACCGAGTCCTCGGTCCAGAGCCGGGCGATGAGGTCCAGCCCCTCGTCGGTGCGCCGGCCGCGCCCCTTGGTGTCCGTGCCGGTCGCCGCCCAGTCCGGCGCGCGGATCGCGCCGATGCCGAAGGCCGGCAGCAAGCGACCCTCGCTCAGCACGTCGATGGTTGCGCACTGCTTGGCGAGCAGCAGCGGGTCGCGCAGCCCGACCGAGGCGACGTTCATGCCGAACTTGATGCGCTCGGTTCGCCCTGCGAGCGCCGCCATCACGCTCATCACCTCGAGGAAGGGCTCGTCGGAGACGAGGCGGTCGGTTTGCCAGAGCGAATCGACCCCGCCCTCCTCGCAGAGATCGACCCAGCGCCAGAACGCGCCCGCACCCGAAAACGGGAACGCATTAAGCCCAAGTCCGACGGCGATCGACAGCGTTGCCTCCCCTCTTCGATGCCCGCGTGCCCCGACGCAGACGGCGGCATCGAGCCATTTCTACGCGCAGCCTCGGGCAGCGTCCAGACGGGCACGGCCGTCAACCAACACTGGCACGTAAATTGAGGCACCGGCGTTGACAGGTTTTGAGGCCAGTCATAGTGTGCCGCCGCGCGCGGCGGGGTAATCGCTGCGACGCACCAACAGCTTCGTATTGTCGTCCAGTGGGTAGGCCCATGAAGGTCTTGGTCGCGGTCAAGCGCACGATCGACCCCAACGTGAAGGTCCGGGTGAAGTCCGATCAGTCCGGGGTCGAGACCGCGAACGTGAAGATGGCGATGAACCCGTTCTGCGAGATTGCCGTCGAGGAAGCCGTGCGGATGAAGGAAGCCGGTAGTGCCGATGAGGTGGTCGCGGTCTCCGCCGGTGCCGACAAGGCGCAGGAGACGCTGCGCACGGCGCTCGCCATGGGTGCCGACCGCGCCGTCCACATCGTGACCGAGGCAGACCTGCAGCCGCTCGCCGTGGCGCGCCTGCTGAAGGTGATCGCAGACGAAGAGCAGCCCGGCCTCGTCATCATGGGCAAGCAGGCCATCGACGACGACAGCAACCAGACCGGCCAGATGCTGGCTGCGCTGCTCGGCTGGCCGCAGGCGACCTTCGCCTCCGAGATCATGTTCAAGGATGGGACGGCGGATGTGACCCGCGAGATCGACGGCGGGCTCGAAACCCTCAACGTCAATCTGCCGGCGGTGGTGACGACCGACCTCAGACTCAACGAGCCGCGCTACGCCTCGCTCCCCAACATCATGAAGGCCAAGAAGAAGCCCATCGACCGGCGGGAGGCGGACGCGCTCGGTGTGGATATCAGCCCCAGGCTCGCGATCCACAAGGTGGAGGAGCCGCCCAAGCGCGAGGCGGGAATCAAGGTGGCGGACGTCGGAGAACTCGTCGCGAAGCTGCGCGACGACGCCAAGGTGATCGGATGAGTACCCTCGTCATCGCAGAGCACGACAACGCCGAGCTGAAGCGGCCGAGCCTCAACGCGGTCACAGCCGCGCAGGCAGTGGGCGGCGAGGTTCACGTTGTGGTCGCGGGTTCGGGTGCCGGGCCGGTCGCCGAGGCCGCCGCTCAGGTCGCAGGCGTCGCCAAGGTGCTGCACGCAGACGATCCGGCCTACGAGCATGGCATTGCCGAGAACTTGGCGCCGCTGCTGGTCGGCCTTGCGGAGGGCTATAGCCACCTGATCGCGTCGGCCACCACCTTCGGCAAGAACGTCATGCCGCGGGTCGCGGCCCTGCTCGACGTGGCCCAGGTCTCGGACATTATCGAAATCGTGTCGGACAGCGTCTTCGTGCGCCCGACCTACGCCGGCAACGCGCTCGCGACGGTGGAGAGCGGCGATGCCACGAAGGTGGTGACGGTGCGCACCACGGCGTTCGATGCAGCACCCGCCGAGGGCGGCAGCGCTGCGATCGAAGCAGTCTCCGGCGCCGGCGACCAGGGCCTGGTCCGCTTCGTCAAACACGAGCTCAGCAAGTCCGACCGGCCCGAGCTCACCAGCGCTGGCATCGTGATCTCGGGCGGGCGCGGGATGCAGAGCGGCGAGAACTTCCCGCTGATCGAGGCGGTGGCGGACCGGCTGGGCGCCGCCGTCGGCGCTTCGCGCGCAGCGGTCGACGCGGGCTACGTGCCCAACGACTTCCAGGTCGGGCAGACCGGCAAGGTGGTGGCGCCCGATCTCTATCTCGCGGTCGGCATCTCCGGCGCGATCCAGCATCTCGCCGGGATGAAGGACAGCCGCGTGATCTGCGCCATCAACAAGGACGAAGAAGCGCCGATCTTCCAGATCGCCGACTTCGGCCTCGTGGCCGACCTGTTCAAGGCCCTTCCGGAGCTCGCCGAAGAGCTCGACCGCCAGGGCATCTCCAAGGCCTGACCCGCAGCCATGGTGCAATCGATCGGAATCATCGGAGCGGGCCGCATGGGCAGCGGCATCGCCCATGTCGCTGCGCTCGCGGGCTACGAGGTGACGCTGATCGACCTCGGGCAGGCCGAACTCGATACCTCGCTGGAGACGATCCGCACCAACCTCGGCCGCCAAGCGCGCAAGGGTTTGATCGCCGACGACCAGCCGGCGGCGGCGCTGGACCGCATCGCGACCGCCGTCGGCCTCGACGCCATCAAGGACGTCGACATGGTGATCGAGGCGGTCATCGAGGACGAGGCGGTCAAGAAGGAGGTCTTCGCCACGCTGCGAGGCACGCTGCCAGAGCACACCATCATCTGCACCAACAGCTCGTCGCTGCCCGTCACCCGCCTTGCGGCGAGCACCGACCGACCCGGCAAGTTCATGGGCATGCACTTCATGAACCCGGTGCCGATGATGGAACTGGTCGAGCTGGTGCGCGGCATCGCGACCGAAGAGGAGACCTACGAGACCGCGCGCACGGTGACTGAGCGCATGGGCAAGATCCCGGCCATGGCCGAGGATTTCCCCGCCTTCATCGTGAACCGCATCCTGATGCCGATGGTCAACGAGGCGATCTACGCGCTCTACGAAGGCGTCGGCACGGTGAAGGCCATCGACACGGCGATGAAGCTCGGCGCCCATCACCGCATGGGGCCGCTGGAGCTTGCCGATTTCATCGGTCTCGACACCTGCCACTCGATCATGCAGGTGCTCTACGAGGGCCTCGCGGACAGCAAGTACCGGCCCTGCCCGCTGCTCGCCAAGTACGTCGAGGCCGGCTGGCTCGGTCGCAAGACCGGCAAGGGCTTTTACGACTACTCCACGGGCACGCCGGTCCCGACGCGCTGAGCACCCCTACCGCCGCTCAACCGCGGTGGTACGGGTGGCTCGAGAGGATGCTCGCCGCCCGCCACAGCTGCTCCGCCAGCATCGCGCGCACCAGCAGGTGCGGCCAGGTCATCGGCCCCAACGACAGCACCAAGTCGGCGCGGGCGAGAACGGGGTCGCCGTGCCCGTCCGCTCCGCCGATCAGGAACGCCATGATGGCCGTACCGTCGTCGCGGATGTTCGCCAGCCTTGTCGCGAATTCCTCGCTGGAGAGCGCCTTCCCGCCGCCGTCCAGAGCGACGACATGGGCGTCGGCCTGCAGCCCCTTCAGCAGTGCCGCAGCCTCGCGTTCCCGCCCCGCGTTACCGCCGCCGCCGGCCCGGATCTCGCGCAGCTCCACCGGCCACGGCAGGCGCTTGCGGTAGTCCTCGAAAAGCCGTTGCGCCGGGTCGTCCCGGCCGCGGCCCACTGCCGCCACGACAAGGCGCATCGGCTGCGGGACGTCCTCTCTTCCTGCTAGGCGGCGGGCCGGGCCGCGCCGCTAATCCTCACCGGCAAGCGCCTGCTCTTCTGCCGCGCCGATGGCCTCGACGGACCACATCTTCTCGAGGTTGTAGAGGGCGCGGACTTCGGGCCGGAAGACATGCACGATGATGTCGCCGGCATCGATCAGCACCCAGTCCGAGTTCTCGCGGCCCTCCGCAGCGAGCGCCGGCGTGCCGTCGTCCTTGAGCTGCTTCAGGAGTCGCTCCGCCACCGCGTTGACATGGCGTTTCGACCGTCCGCTGGCGATGACCATGAAATCGGCGATGGTGGTCTTGCCGTCGAGGTCGATGGTGACGATGTCCTCCGCCTTGGCGTCTGCAAGAGCGCCGGCGACGGCCCGGTGAAGCACTGCGGAGTCGGCCTTGCCCGACTCCCGGCGTGTGGACCTAACAGGTCGTTCAGGTACCGTTATGGTGTTCCTCCAGCCTCCCCTTATGGGCCCGCAGCACCGCTCATGGCGCGCAACGCTGTCGCCGAGGCGGGATGCAACGGTCCATGGATGACCATCCAGGCGGGCGGCTTGCTCCGCACGAGCCCTGTCGCTCGGCGTTCCGCCATTCTTTGGCGTGCGAATCGTTTCGCAGGCTTAACCACACTGGCATAGCGAGAGTAAGGCCAGCGGTCGATGACCGCAACGGGTAGCGCCCGGAAGAGCGCGGGCCAGCGCCGCCACTCTGCGAGCGTCGGCAGGTTGTCGGCGCCGACGATCCAGACCAGCCGGTGCTGCGGGAAGCGCCGCTTGAGGCGGGCGACGGTATCGACTGAATAGCAACTGCCGAGGCGGCGCTCGATATCGCTCACGCGGAGCCGCCGGTCGCCCACCGCGGCCCGCGCGCTGGCGAGGCGTTCGTCGAACGCCGCCATCCCGGCGCGGGGCTTGAGCGGGTTCTGCGGCGAGACCAGCCACCAGACCTCGTGCAAGCCGAGCCGCTTGAGCGCCAGCAGGCTAATATGGCGATGCCCCTCGTGGGCCGGATTGAAGGAGCCCCCCAGCAGTCCGATCTTGCGGCCCGGAGGCCTCGCGGGCCGGGTGCCGCCCGGCACGGGCCGCGACCGCCGGCGGCGCATGGGCACGAGCGCGGTCAGGGGCGAACCTGCCCGTCGCCGTAGACCTTGTACTTGTAGGTGGTGAGCTGCTCGACGCCCACCGGCCCGCGCGCGTGCAGCTTGCCGGTGGAGATGCCGATCTCGGCCCCCATGCCGAACTCGCCGCCGTCGGCGAATTGGGTCGAGGCGTTGTGCAGCACGATCCCGCTATCGACTGCCTCCATGAAGCGCTCGGCGGCGCCTGCGTCCTCGGTGATGATGCTGTCGGTGTGGTGCGAGCCGTGCTCGTTGACGTGGGCGATCGCCGCGTCGAGCCCGTCCACCACCCCGACCGAGATGATCGCGTCGAGGTACTCGGTTCCCCAGTCGGCGTCGTCGACCGGCACCACCCGCGTGTCCAGCGCCTGCACGCGCGCATCGCCCCGCACCTCGCAACCGGCGTCGAACAGCGGCTCGAGGATCGCGGGCAGCCTGTCCGCCACGGCGGCGTCGACCAGCAACGTCTCCGCCGCACCGCAGATTCCGGTCCGCCGCATTTTGGCGTTGAAGGTGACGTCGCGCGCCTTCTCGGGATCGGCGGCGGCATGCACGTAGACGTGGCAGTTGCCGTCCAGGTGCGCCATCACCGGCACCCGGCTCTCCGCCAGCACCCGCTCGATCAGCGAGCGGCCGCCGCGCGGCACGATCAGGTCGAGCGCTTCGTCCATGCGGAGCAGAATGCCGACGGCCGCCCTGTCGGTCGTCGGCACGAGCTGGATGCAGCCTGCCGGCAGCCCGGTCTCGGCAAGGGCCGCGCGCAGCGACGCCGCGATGGCGCGCGATGAATGGTAGCTCTCGGAGCCGCCGCGCAGGATCGCCGCATTCCCCGCCATGAGGCAGAGCGCGCCGGCGTCGGCGGTCACGTTGGGCCGCGATTCGTAGATGATCCCGATGACGCCGATCGGCACCGAGACCCGGCGGATGCGAAGCCCGTTGGGCCGCTGCCACTCGCCCAGCAGGCGGCCGAGCGGGTCGTCGAGGGCGGCCACCTGCTCGACACCTGCCGCCATCGCCTCGACCCGGCCTGGATCGAGGGCGAGGCGGTCGAGCAGAGCGCTGCTCAGCCCGGACGCCTTGGCGGCTGCCATGTCCTTGGCGTTCGCCTCCAGGATGGCGGCTTCGTCGCCGCGGATCGCCGCCGCTGCCGCCATGAGCGCACGCCGCCTGTCCCCGGCCGAGCTTGCCGCGAGCGCCCGCGCCGCCACGCGCGCCTCGGCACCGAGCGCAGCCATCTCGGCAGCGATGTCCTGTTCGGTTTCGCGGCTCCGTACCGCCTCTGCCATGCTCACGGTCCTTGCTCCTCGTCGAGCACGAGATCGTCGCGGTGGATCATCTCGGCGCGGCCACGGTAGCCGAGGATCCGTTCTATTTCACGGGATTTGTGGCCGACGATCCGGCTTGCATCGGCGGCGGAATAGGCCACCAGGCCGCGGCCGGCCTCGCGCCCCTGCCCGACCCTAATCGCCACCGCGTCGCCGCGCTCGAAGGTGCCTTCCACCGCCTTCACGCCGGCGGGCAGCAGGCTCCGGCCCTGGAGCAGCGCGCGCCAGGCGCCGTCGTCGATCACGAGGCTGCCGCGCGGCTCCAGCGCGCTCGCGATCCAGCTCTTGCGGGCCGCGCGCGGCGTCGCGGTGGACACGAACCAGGTCGAACGGGCGCCACCTTCCAGCGCGGTGAGAGGTCGTTCGACCGCGCCCTCCGCGATCACCATATGGCAGCCCGCCGCCATCGCGTGCTTGGCCGCAGCGATCTTGGTCACCATGCCGCCAGCGGCACTCGGCGTGCCTATGTCGCCCGCCATCGCCTCGATCTGGGGCGTGATGCGCTCGACCGTGGGAATCCAGCGTGCGTCCGCATCGTGCCGCGGGTCGCTCTCGTAGAGGCCATCGACATCCGAGAGCAGGACCAGCAGGTCCGCGCTCATCATCACCGCGACCCGCGCCGCGAGCCGGTCGTTGTCGCCGAAGCGGATCTCGTTGGTAGCGACGGTGTCGTTCTCGTTGATCACGGGCACGGTGCCGAGCGAGAGCAGCGTGTTGATGGTGCTGCGCGCGTTCAGGTAGCGCCGGCGCGCCTCGGTGTCCTCGTGGGTCAGGAGGATTTGCGCGACGCCGATGCCGTGGCGGGCGAGCGCCGACTGGTACGCGTGAGCCAGCCGGATCTGGCCGCAGGCCGCCGCCGCCTGCATCTCCTCCAGCTTGAGCGCGCCTTGCGCGAGTCCGAGGTGGCGGCGCCCGATGGCGATTGCGCCCGACGAGACGATCAGCACGTCCCTGCCGCGCCCGCGAAGCTGGGCCACGTCCCGCGCGAGGCCGTCGAGCCAGGCCTCGTTGAGGGCGCCGGTCTCCGGGTCGGCGAGCAACGCCGAGCCGATCTTGACCACAGTGCGGGACGCGTTGGCGAGCGAGGGCTGCATCACTCGAGATCCTGGCCGGCAGGCGCGCCGGTGGCGCGGTGGGCTGCGGCGAGGAGCTCGCGCACGCCTTCGCCCGCAACGCCCGAGAGGGGATGAACCGCCGCACCCGACGCAGCGGCAAGACAATCGCTCCGCCTGACTCGCTGATCTTCGCTAAGCGCATCCACCTTGTTGAGGCAGACGATCTCGGGCTTCGCCGCGAGACCGTGACCGTAGGCCTGAAGCTCGGTGCGCACGGTCCGGTAGGCCTGGGCCACGTCTTCCTGCGTGCCGTCGACCAGGTGAATCAGCACGCCGCAACGCTCGATATGGCCGAGGAACCGGTCCCCCAGTCCCGCGCCACCATGGGCGCCTTCGATCAAGCCCGGAATGTCCGCCAGCACCAGTTCCTCGTCGCCCACGGCTGCGACGCCGAGGTGAGGCACGAGGGTGGTGAAGGGATAATCAGCGATCTTGGGCCGCGCCCGGCTGACGGCAGCAAGCAGCGTTGACTTGCCGGCATTGGGCAGGCCCACGAGGCCGACATCGGCCAGCAGCTTGAGGTGCAGCTTGATCCAGTATTCCTCGCCCTCGCCCCCCGCATCGGCGCGGCGCGGCGCGCGATTGGTCGACGACTTGAATTGCGCGTTGCCGCGCCCGCCGATGCCGCCGCGCGCCAGCAGGGCGCGGGCGCCAGCCTCGGCAAGATCGGCGACCGGCGCAGTGCCGGGTTCGATGAATATCTCCGTCCCGACCGGCACGGCGAGCACCACGTCGTCACCGCGGGCGCCGGCCCGGCATGCGCCCTGGCCATGCTCGCCCCGGCCTGCCTTCACGTGCTGGCGAAAGCGAAAGTCGATGAGGGTGTTGAGCCCTTCGACGGCCTTGGCAAAGACCGAGCCCCCGTCGCCGCCGTCGCCGCCGTCGGGCCCGCCGCGCGGCTCGTTCTTGGCACGCCGGAAGCTGACGCAGCCGCTACCGCCTGCGCCGCTCTGCACATGAATCTTGGCTTGATCGAGAAACCGCATGACGCGGGTCCCTCGCGCGGTGCGCGCCCGCGGCCGGGCGCGCGGGTGAGCGCGGCGTTACGCGCTCGGCTCGACCGAGACGACCGTCTTCCCGCCGCTGTGCCGCGCGAACCGCACATGGCCGCCGGTCAGCGCGAAGAGCGTGTGATCGCGCCCGATCCCGACGTTCTCGCCGGGGTGCCACTTGGTGCCTCGCTGGCGCGCGATGATGTTGCCAGGGATCACAGCCTCGCCGCCGAACTTCTTGATGCCGAGGCGTCGGCCCGCCGTGTCCCGGCCGTTGCGCGAACTACCGCCTGCCTTCTTGTGCGCCATCAGCTTTTCTCCTCCGCCGGCTCGTCCGCAGCAGCGTCCGCGGTCTCTGCGGCCGTCGTGTCGGTCGTCTCGTTTGCCTGGGACTCATCGGCCGGCGTATCGGTCATTTCTTCTGCCTGGGGCTCAGCCGCCTCGGCTGCCGGCGCCTCGGCTGCATCGTCTGCTGGCGGCGCAGCGGCTTCCTCGACCGGCGGCTCGGCCGGCTCCGGGGTCGCCGCTTCGGCGGGTGCGGGTGCGGCCTCCTCGGCCGGCTCGGCCTTGGCGTCCGGCTTCTTCCGCGTCCTCGGCTTGGCAGCAGCCTTCGCTCGCGTCGACCTCTTGGTCTTGGCGCCGGTTGCCTCTTCGCCTTCCGCCGGAATGGCCTTCTTCTTCCGGCGCACCTTCCGCTTCTGGCCAGCCGCCAGAATCTCGTCGATGCGGAGCACCGTGAGCTCCTGCCGGTGCCCGCGCTTGCGCCGATGGTTCTTCCGCCGCTTCTTGCGGAAGACGATGATCTTGTCTCCGCGCGTGTGCTCGACCACCGTGGCCGCCACGCGCGCGCCCTCGACCAGCGGCTGTCCGAGCGAGACGGTCTCGCCGTCGCTCATGGCCAGCACCTCGCCGAGCTCGATCGCCTCACCGGCCTCGGCCTTCAGCCGTTCCACCCGGATCACGTCCTCCGGCGCGACGCGGTACTGCTTCCCGCCAGAGCGAACCACAGCGAACATGGCAACCATCCGTGTTGGGAGAGCGGGGCGCTCCCCGCAGCGGGCGCACTATAGGCCGGGCGTCCCCCGTGTCAATCGGGGGTGGGGGTGTCTCTCACTCGGGCCAGCGCCGGTGCAGCCACAGCCATTGTGCGGGCCGTTCGCGGATCCAGTCTTCGAGAGTGCGATTGATGGCGATCATGGTCGCACGGATGCGTTCCTCCCGCATACCCTCCTCGGGCATGGCGAGCTTGGGATACACGGTGACCCGGAAGGACGCGCCGGCCAGCCGTTCCACTCTGACCGGCCACACCGGGCAGTCGTAGCGCAGCGCGAGTGTCGCCACGGCGGGCGCGGTCATGGCATCGCGGCCGAAGAAGGGGACCGGGATACCGGTCTTGAGCTTCTGATCCACGAGGAGAGCGACATGCCCGCCGGCGCCGAGCGTGCGCACCAGCTCCCGCGTCGCGTCGTGGCCCTTGGGCACGAGGTGCTGCATGACCGCACCCCTGATCCGCGAGATCATGCGGTCGACGATCGGGTTGTTCGCCGCCCTGTAGACGACGGTTGCCGGGATTCCGCCCTGCTCCAGCGTGAGCGCGGCGATCTCCCAATTGCCGATGTGGCCCGAGAAAAAGATTCCGCCGGTGGCGGAGCGCTTGGCTTCGTCCAGGTGGTCGCGCCCGACGAGCTCGACCCGCCCGCCAGGCGCGTCGACGGAGAAGCGGTGGAGATGCGGATATTCCGCAGCGATGCGGCCGAGATGACGCCACATGCGGCGGGCGCAACGCCGGAGCTCGGCGGGCGAAAGCTCCGGCAACGCGCGGGCGAGATTGTCGAGGCCCTGCTGGTGCACCGGGAGCATGGGTCCGATGGAGCCGCCCAGAACGGCACCGAGAGCCGACGCCCATCCCACGGGCAGCACGCCCAGCAGCCCGAAAAGGACATGGGCGGTAGCGGCCTCGCAGACGTGCCGCGCTGCGCGTGCCGGCCCCCGCTTAGCCACGGCGGCAGCGCGTCACCAGCGGCGCCAGCAAGGAGCGCGGTTCGGCCGGATCGCGCCAGGCGAGAGTGACGGAAAGCGTGCGAACTGTCGCTCTCGCGTCCGGCGGCAGCCGCACATGGTCCTTTTCGGTCGTGACCGGCACGGCGTCCCGCTCTTTCGCATAGTCGACTATGGCCGCGATCTCTTTCGGCTTATAGCGGTGGTGGTCCGCGAAGGCATGGCGCGCGATCACGTTGCAGTCGTTCTCGACCAACGTCTCGAAGAACTTCTCCGGCCGCCCGATCCCGGCGAAGGCGACGACCGGCCGCTCGCGGAGCGCCCGAACCTCGTCGCCAGGCACCAGCGAAGCCTCAATCACGGGCAGGTCGTGCGAACCGAGCGCCGCGAGTGCGCCTTCTCGGTCGACACCGACCAGAACCAACGCATGCGCCCGGTTGATCCCGCAGGCGAGCGGCTCGCGCAGCGGCCCGGCAGGCAACAGGCGGCCATTACCGAAGCCGGCGCCGCCATCCACGACCGCGATGCAAAAGTCCTTCGTCAAGCCCGGCGTCTGCATGCCGTCGTCCATGAGCAACAAATCCGCGCCTGCGGACGCCGCAGCGGCGGCTCCCGCCGGCCGGTCGCGGCAAAGCCAGGTCGGCGCCGCCCGCGCCAGCAACAACGCCTCATCGCCGACCGCGTCTGTGCCGTGGCGGGCGGGATCGACCCTGAGCGGACCTCGCTCACTGCCGCCATAGCCGCGCGTGAGGATGTGCGGGCGGACGTCTTCCTCCGCCAGCAGCGCGGCGAGAGCGAGGACGGTGGGGGTCTTGCCCGCACCGCCCACTGTGAAGTTGCCGACACAAATTACCGGACGCTCCGCCCTCGACGGCCGAGCCAGAGCGGCGTGGCTCCGCGCGCCGAGGCGATAAAGCCAGGAGAGTGGCGTCAGCGCGGCGGCGGCAACACCGCCGCGCTCAGCCGTCCAGAACGCCGGCGCGCGCATCGTCGCCGCTGGGTTCGAGGTGATCTCGGATCAGGCCGAGAGCCGCCTCGGCCGCACCGCCAAGCGCCGCCGCGGCCTCGCGCGCGGCGGTCGCGCGCGTAGACTGCGCGCTCTCGTCTTCGAGCAGGGCGCACACTGCGCCCGCGAGCGCATCCGCGTCGCCCACCCGGTCGAGTGCGCCGGCGTCCTCCAGAGCGGCATATGCCTCCGCAAAATTTTCCGTGTACGGGCCCGCAATGAGTGCGCAATCGAGCCGTGCCGGCTCTAGAGGGTTGTGCCCGCCATGGGGCGCAAGCGAGCCGCCCACGAAGGCTGTGCCGGCGAGACGGTAGACCAAGCCGAGTTCGCCCAGCGTATCGATGAGAAAGACAGCGGTCGCCGACGTGATCGTATCGTTCGCCGAGCGCCGGGCGGTGACAAGACTGCGGCGCTCCAGCATCTCGGTAACGGCCGCGCCCCGCTCCGGGTGACGCGGCGCAAGGATCGTGAGCAGATCGGGGAAGGTTCGGCGCAAGGCGCAGACTGCCTCGCCGACTGCTTCCTCTTCGCCCTCGTGGGTGCTCGTCGCCACCCAGCAGGGCCGGCTGCCGATGGCTCGTTTGAGGGCCGCCACGTCCTGCGCATTCGCCGGTAGTGGCGGGGCGTCATTCTTGAGGTTTCCGCGAGCCGCGACGTTTCGCGCACCGAGCGCGCGAAAGCGCACCGCATCCGTCTCCGTCTGCGCCAGGACGCCGGCGAAGGCCTCGAGTAGAGGTTGGCATAAGTGCGGCGCCCGCCGCCAACGTTCGGCAGAACGAGCAGACATGCGCGCATTGACCAGCAGCATGGGGATGTCGCGCCCGGCGGTCTCCAGGATGAGGTTGGGCCAGAGCTCCGATTCCACCCAGACCGCGAGGTCCGGCCGCCAGTGCCCGGCAAACCGCCGCACGGCACCGGGCCGGTCGACCGGCGCGAATTGGTGACACACGCCGGCCGTAAGTCGCTCGCGCAGCAGCCGTGCGGAGGTGACGGTGCCGGACGTGATCAGGACGTGAACGTCAGGAAGCGCTTCGCGAAGGCGCTCGACCAGCGGCAGCAGGGACAGGCTCTCGCCGACGCTTACTGCGTGCATCCAGACCAGCCGACCATCGGGCCGGGGCAAGCCAGGCTTCCCGAGACGCTCGCCAAAACGGTCGCGGTCCTCCTTACCTCGGCGCCGACGATGGGCAAGCCAGGCGTGGACGACCGGCGTGGCAAGCACGCTGGCGCAACGATAACTGCGCGGCGTGATCAGGGCCTCGATCATTGGCGTGCCGCGGCCGGTGCCGCACCGGCGCGGTGTTCGCGCGTTCGGGCAGTGTCACCCGCCGGTTCGATTGGCTCCGCGCCCACCATGCGGTCGGCTTCGGCGGTCAGCGCGTTGAGCCGCTCCTCCAAGATTATGCGCGCGCGCTCCCTCGCCGCCTCGTCGGCATCTGCGGCGACATGGAGCGGCGGTCCCCACAGATAGGCTCCGCGGCCGAAGGGCAGCGCGATCACGAAGCGATCCCAGCTGTTCGCGACTGCGCGGCGAGAAACCCCAAACGTGATCGGCACGATCGGCGCACCGGAGAGGCGCGCCAACGCAATAATTCCGGGCTGAACGCGCATCCGGGGGCCGCGCGGCCCGTCCGGGCTGATGGCGACATAGCCGCCCTCTTTCAGCACGCGGAGCGAGGCGCGGCCCGCCGCCGCGCCGCCCCGCGTGCCCGAACCGCGGATCGGCACCACGCCCAGGCGCTGTGTTGCACGCGCGATGTTCTCGCCGTCTCGGTGGCGGGAAATCATGACGTGAATCGGCGTGCCCCTCGGCCAGCCGTGGGGCGCCAGCATCAGCCGGCCGTGCCAGAAGGCACAGATGAAGGGTTGGCCTGCGCGTATCAGCGCTTCGGCGTCGTCGCGGCCGTGAATCCGCCAGCGGGTCGTGGCAAAGACCAAGCTCGCAAAGCGGGCGTAGAGCCAGATGAGCGCGGCACGCCCGATCCGGCTCCGCGCGACGCGCTTGCCGAGTGCCATGCCTATTCGGCGGCCATGCCCGCGGAAAACTGCACGGCGTGAAGCCGCGCGTACACGCCGTTCGCCGCCAACAGCGATCGATGTGTGCCCGATTCCACGAGCCCGCCGTTTTCCAACACATAGATCCGGTTGGCCTCCCGGACCGTGGAGAGGCGGTGGGCAATGACCAGGGTCGTGCGGCCCCGCATCAGGCTCCGCAATGCGTCCTGCACCTGCCGCTCGGATTCGGCGTCGAGCGCGCTCGTCGCCTCGTCGAGCAGCAGAATGGGGGCATCTTTGAGCATGGCGCGGGCGATGGAAAGCCGTTGCCGCTGGCCACCGGAGAGCTTGACCCCGTGCTCGCCGATGATCGTATCGTAACCGTTGGGGAGTTCCTCGATGAAGCGCTCGGCGCCGGCGGCACGGGCCGCGGCTTCGATATCATCGTCGCTCGCACCAATCCGCCCGTAGGCGATGTTGGCGCGGACGCTTTCGTCGAACAGCACCGCTTCCTGGCTCACCAGCGCCACAGCGTCGCGCACGCTTTTGATTGTCGCCTCGCGGACATCGGTCCCGTCGATGCTAACCGTTCCCTCGTCCACGTCGTAAAGCCGGGGGATCAGGTTGAGCACCGTGGATTTGCCGGCGCCGGAGGGCCCGACCAGGGCGACCGTCTCGCCCGCCGGGATGTCCAAGGTCACATCGAGGAGCGCAGGGGCGCCATTCGGATAGGTAAAGCTGACGCGATCGAGCGCGACGGCGCCGCCCCTGACCTTGAGCGGACGCGCATCCGGGGCCTCGGCGATGCGGGGCTCGGTGTCCAACAGGTCAAACACGCGCTGGCTCGCAGCGAGGCCCTCCTGCAGGCTGGCGTTGAGGTTGGCGAGCGCCTTGAGCGGCCGATAGGCGAGCAGCATGGCGGTCACGAAGGCGAAGAACGCGCCCGGCGTGAGCGCGCCTTCGATCACCTGCCAGCCGCCATAGAGGATCAGCACGGCGATGAAGAGGCCGCCCAGCGTTTCCATGATCGGCGTCGCGGCGGCACGGACGCGCTGCTGCTTGAAGATCAGGCGGAAGACGCTCTCGATCAGGCGGTCGGTGCGCTCCGATTCGAAGCCCTCCCGGTTGTACGCCTTGACGTGGCGTGCGCCCTGAAACGTCTCGTTGAGCCGCGCGGTGAAGAGACCCAGCTCCGTGAGCGCCGAAGTCGAGACCCGGCGCATGCGCCGGCCGATCTTCGTGATCGGGTAGATCGCGATGGGAAAGACGACGCAGGCAATCAAGGCGAGCTTCCAGTCCTTCTCGAACATCACGCCGACCAGGAACAGCAGGGTCAGAGTATCCTTGACCACGCCGGTGAGCGCGTTGGAGACCGCGTTGCGCATCATGTTGACGTCGTTGGTGAGCCGAGAGACCAGCCGGCCGGACGCCGTGTCCTGGAAGAACGCGAGGTCGAATCGCAGGATGTGGGCGAAGATGCGGCTCTGCAGGTCGGCGATGACGCGCTGCCCGACGAAGGCCATTAGCACCGCCTGACCGTAGGTGGCGGCGCCCCGGATCAGCGTGATCCCGATCACCGCGATGGGCACCACGATGAGCAGCGTGCGGTCCTTCTCCAGGAAGATCTGGTCCAGCACCGGCTCCATGAGATAGGCCAAAGCCGCGGTGGAGCCGGCGGCAAAGGCCATGCAGAGTACGGCGAGCGCGAGCCGGCCCACGTGGGGGCGGACATGATCGCGCACGAGGCGGACCAGCAAGTGCCTCGTCGAGCCTGGTCGAGGGGACAGGTCGGGTCGCTCCACGGCTTTCGCCCGGTTCAGGCGCCAGCGCCTAAACGCTTGAAATCAGCCCCATAGCATGGCCGGGGCATGGGCTCCAACCGTAGCATACCCCGTGGAGAAGCGCCGTCAGCGTTCAGCGGCCCGCCACTGTCATGCCGTCGATGCGCACGGTCGGGCTATCGACCCCATACCGGAACTCAAGATCGCTGGCTGGCGTGAGGTGGCGGAACATCTCCCTGAGATTGCCCGCGACGGTGACCTCGCTCACCGGATAGGCGATTTCGCCCTGCTCGATCCAGAACCCGGCAGCGCCCCGACTGTAGTCGCCGGTCACCTGGTTCACGCCCATGCCGATCAGCTCGGTGACGTAGAGGCCACTCTCCACGCCGCCGATGAGCGCCTCGGCGCCGTCCGCGCCCGGTTCCAGCCAAAGGTTGGAACAGGCGGGCGACGGCGGCCCGCTGGTCCCGCGCACGGCATGGCCGGTGCTGGCAAGGCCGAGCTGGCGGGCCGAGCGGCTGTCGAGCAGCCAAGTTTGCAGCACACCGTCGGCGATGATCGCACACCGCTCCGTGGCGACGCCCTCGCCGTCGAACGGGCGCGAGCGCAGCCCCCGCACCCGGTGCGGATCGTCCACGACGGTAATACCGGCGGCGAACACTACAGTTTCCAGCGCGTCCTTCAGGAAGCTCGTTCCGCGCGCGATGGACGGGCCGGAGATCGCGCCCGCGAGGTGGGATAGCAGCCCGCCGGCGATCCGAGGGTCGTAGACCACCGGCACCTGGCCTGATTGCGCCTTGCGGGCGCCGAGGCGACGCACCGCGCGCTCGCCGGCGCGGCGGCCGACTGCGGCGGCGGCATCCAGATCGGCCTCGTACACCGCAGACGACCACCAATAGTCGCGTTCCATCGCGGTGCCTTCGCCGGCCAGGGCCGCTGCGCTGATCGAGTGGCTGCCAGACTCGGTTTGGCCGGCGAAACTGTCGCTGGTGACCAGGGTCACCTCTCGCCGCCGCCAGCCGGCACCGGCGCCTTCGGAGTTGGTGACTCCGGCGACGGCGCGGGCGGTGTCCTCGGCTGTCAGCGCGCGCTCCATCAGGTCGTCCGGGCCGGGCTCCCCCGCATCGGCGAGGTCGAGGGAGGGCCAGTCCCGGGCGAGAAGGGCCGGATCGGCGAGGCCCGCGTAAGGGTCCTCCGGCACCGCGCGCGCCATGGCAATCGCCCGCTCGGCGAGGGGCGCGAGCGCGCCTTCCGAAAGATCGGTGGTGGAGACGATGGCTTGGCGCTCGCCGACGAAGACGCGCAGGCCGAGGCTGTGCACCTCCGATCGGACGACCTCTTCCGGCTCGCCGAGGCGGCAGCTCACGTCGAGGGCGCTGCCGCGCAGCATTGCAGCGTCGGCGGCGTCGGCGCCGAGCCGCCGGGCGCGCGCAATCAGTCCCTCTAGCAGGGTGGCGGAGTCACCCGCCTCGGCGATTCCCATGATTCGAGAGGCGCAGCCCTGACTCTTGCGACGCTGGCAGGCGCGGCCGGTCAGATGCGGAAGAGGCCGGAGCGAATGCGCCGGTTCTTCTCGAAGTACTGTTGGTGGTAGTCCTCGGCCATCCAGAATTCCGCCGCCGGCTCGATCAGGGTCGCGATGGGGTGCCCTGCCGCCATCAGCTTCGCTTTGCTCGCTTCTGCGGCCTCTTTCTGCGCTTCCGAGCCGTAGAAGATGACAGTGCGATATTGGGTGCCGACATCCGGCCCTTGGCGGTTGACCTGGGTCGGGTCGTGGACCTGCCAGAACAGCTCCAGCAGCCGCTCGTAGCTCACCCGCGCGGGATCGAAGACCACGCGCACCACTTCCGCATGGCCGGTCTGCCCGCTGCACACGTCGTAGTAGCCCGGCTCGGCCGTGTGGCCGCCCGCGTATCCGACCGCAGTCTCGACGACGCCGTCGACCCGGCGAAACGCGGCCTCGACGCCCCAGAAGCAGCCCGCTCCGAAAATCGCCGTTTCAGTCATCTCGCCCTCATACCCGTCTCGTCCTTGTGTGTTAGATAGCACCTCGCGGAGATGCGGCAAACAAAAGCGGCAGGAGTCACGGTATGGTGAATGGAGTTGAGACGGCGAGCGATTACGAGGCCTACCGCAGGCGGGTCTTCGACTTTCTCTGGCACGAGGTCGAGCCCAAGGCCAGCGAGATGGAACGCACGGGCACGTTCCCGCAGGACGCGCTCTTTCCGCAGTTCCGCGATCATGGCCTCTTCGGCGCGGTGATCCCCGAGGAATACGGCGGCATCGCGCTAAGCTGCTCCCAGTACCTGCCGCTGCTCGCCGAGTTCTCGAAGGTCTCGGGCGTCGTCCGCGTGCTACTGCACGTCCACAACACGAGCGCACGCGCCATCGTCGCCTACGGCACCGAGACGCAGAAGAAGGCGCTGCTGCCGGCGCTCGCCACCGGCGAGCAGTCGCTCACCTTCGCCATCACCGAGCCCAACTCAGGTAGCGGGATGGATGTCGGCACCCATGCGAGGCGCGAGGGCGACAACTGGATCGTCAATGGCGCGAAGCACTACATCACCAATGCCGACTTCGCCACGGGCCACCTGATCTGCTGCCGCACCGGCGCACGCGGCGACCGACGCGGGCTCACCGCGCTGGTGGTGCCCACTGGCGCGCCCGGCTTCACCATCGAGCCCATGCCTGACATGATGGGCAACAACGGCCCGCCCCACGGCATCCTGCGCTTCAAGGACACCCCGGTGCCGGTAGATAGCATAGTCGGCGCCGAGGGCGACGGCCTCGACGTCTTCCTCGGCGAGCTGGAGCCGAGCCGCGTCTTCGTCGCTGCGAGCTCGCTGGGCACCGCCGAGCGCGCGCTGGAGATCGCCCTCCACTTTGCCGGCGAGCGAATCACCTTCGGCAAGCCCATCGCCGCCCGCCCCTCGGTGCAGTCCGAGCTCGCTGACATGGCCCGCGACGTCTACGCGCTCCGCCTCATTCTTGAGGACGTGGCCGCCAAGATCGACCGCGAGGAGCCGTGCGCGGTGGAAGCCTCTATCGCCAAGCTGTTCGGGCTCGAGACCGTGATGCGGGTGACCGACAAGGCGATGGACGTGGTCGGCGGGCGCGCTTACTTCACCGACTACCCCTATCCGCTGGAGCGGCTCTACCGGGAATGCCGGATCAACATGCTGGAGGAGGGCACGCCTTCGATCCAGCGGCTGGTTATCGCACGCAGCCTGCTCAAGCAGCCGGTGCCGCTCGACATCGGCACGCTGGGCGCACCCTATCAGCCGGCGGGCACCGATCCGGCCCTCGGCGACCGCCCGCCGCACGACCTTACCTACGCCCACGCGGAGGAGTGACGGCGTCGCCCCTCTCAGTGGGGCTCAGAGTGCGTTGCCGTGCTCCGCGATCAGGCGTTCGGCCTCGGCCAGGTCGTCCTCGCGGTTTGCGTTGAAGAACGGGTCCACGGGAGCGCAGGGGAAGGTGACCTCCACCAGCCGGTGGCTCGCGGTCCAGCGGTCGATCTTGCGCTCGCCCTGCTCCACCAGGGCGTCGCGCAGGTCGGCGCGGAGCTCCACCGGCCAGAGCCCGAACACCGGATGCGCCCGCCCATCCGACGCGGCACAGGCGAGGTCGGCGCCCGCAAGATCGCGGGCCTCCACCATGGTCTCGACCAGATCCAGCGGCAGGAACGGCGCATCGGTGGCGAAGCTTGCCACCAGGGGGTGGTGGGGCGCATTCTCCGCCGCCCAGTCGAGCGCGGTCAGGATGCCGGCGAGCGGCCCGGCATGGCCTTCCACCACATCGGCTACCACCGGCAGGCCGTACGGCGCGAACCGCGCGGGATCGCCGTTGGCATTCAGGATTAGCGGGCCGACCTGCGGCGTTGCACGCGCAATCACGCGCGCGAGCAGGGTCTCGCCGGCGAGCGGACGCAGGCACTTGTCGCCGCCCCCCATGCGCCGCGCGAGGCCGCCGGCGAGCAACACACCCGCAACTGCTGTCATGGGCGGCGCGCTCCCCTCTGTCGTCTCGCGCGTCTTGCCATGCGTCGATGGTCGCCGGTTTGATCCCGCTTGAAAAGCACTTTGGCCCGACTCATCTCACGCTACAGGGAGCGCACGCCTCCGTGGCATACTGACGAAGAGACGGGAGACTACCGATGCAGACCGACAGCCACATTCTGGACGACGTGGCCCGCGTCGCCACCGGGGCCATGGGGGCCGCCAGCGGCCTCAAGGGCGAGCTCGACGCCATGGTCAAGCGCCGCCTCGAAGGCATCCTGGCGCAGATGGACCTGGTCCCGCGGGACGAGTTCGACGCGGTCAAGGAGATGGCAGCGCGCGCCCGAAGCGAGAGCGAGGCGCTGGCCGAACGCGTCGCACGACTGGAAGCGCGGCTTGCTGCGGCTGAGGCCGCGACCGAGGCCGGCACCGCGGAGGCGGACGATGGACGATAAGACCCAGATCGAGCTGGAGGCCGCCGCCTTCCGCACTCTCGTCGCGCATCTGCGCAAGCGCACGGACGTGCAGAACATCGAGCTGATGAACCTCGCCGGGTTCTGCCGCAACTGCCTCTCCAAGTGGTATCGCGCCGCCGCCGAGGAGAAGGGGCTGGACATGGACCTGGAGGAGGCGCGCCAACTGGTCTACGGCATGACCTACGCGGAGTGGAAGGAGCACTTCCAGACCGAGGCGACTCCTGAGCAAAAGGCCAAGTACGCCGAGGAGGCCGCCAAGCACGGCTTCTGATTAATTTGGTCGTTTCACTCAGTCGCCGGGCGCTCGCTGCGGTCGTCAGCGCCACCTCTGGGCGGTGGAACCGATACCTGCCCCGCTTTTCTCGCCAGGGCTGCGTGCTGATGGGGGTGGATCAACCCGAAGCCTGCATCCGATCGCTGTCATGTAACGATGGCAAGCGGGCAATTTTCGCGCCGTGCTTCTGCTCGGCGCGTCTCAGCTCGTAGAGCTTCTGAAGGTTGAGCCAGAATTCCCCCGACGTCCCGAAGAAGTGCCCCAGCCGCAGTGCCGTGTCGCCGGTGACGGAGCGGCGGCCATTGAGGATTTCTGTGATGCGATTCACCGGGACGTCGATCCGCCGCGCGAGTTCTGCGGCGCTCATTCCGAGGGCGTCGAGATCCTCACGCAGCGTCTCGCCTGGATGGATGGCTTCGCGAGCCATGTCGTGCGTCCCTCTCAATGATAGTCGACGATTTCAACCCTGGCCGGGCCAGAGCTTCCCTCCGGCCATTCGAAGCAGATGCGCCACTGGTCATTAATCCTGATGCTCCACTGCCCCTTGCGGCGGCCCTTCAGCGCTTCGAGCCGGTTGCCGGGGCGCATCAGGTCTCGGAGTCCCGTGGCCGCGTCGAGCTGGTCCAGCTTGCGTGACGCTGTGCGCGCGAAACCAGAGAAGGCTGCGACCCTGCGGCCACGATAGAAGTCCTCCGTTCTCTTGTTTGCAAAGCCGACAATCAACGTGCTTCTGAACGTACGTGGCCACCGTCTCAAACGTAGGCCGCCGATACGCGTTACGTCAAGCATAATGTAGGTGGCAGGATTACAGTACCTTGCTACTCACGCCTCAAGCCCCGGCGGCAGCCGGTTGCGGACGTGCATCCGGCGCCTGTAGTAAGAAAGCCAACGGGAGCGTGACGCCCCGCGCGACTTCCTGCAAGAGCGAGGCTGTCGATGACGAAACCGGTCGGTGTCGGGTTCCTTGGTTCGCAATTCGTCAGCGGGATTCACGCCCGCGCGCTGGTGCGCAACCCCAATGCGAGCCTCATCGGCGTGGCGTCGCCCACACCGGGCCACGCGGAGGCCTTCGCCGAGACCTATGGCCTGTCCCACCATTGGACCGATCACCGCCCGCTGCTCGCGCGCGACGATATCGACATGGTGGTCATCGGCACGCCCAACGACACACACTGCCCGCTGGTGCTGGACTGCGCGGCTGCCCGCAAGCACGTCGTGCTGGAGAAGCCGATGTGCCTGAGCATGGCCGAGGCCGACAGCATGATCGCCGCCTGCGCCGATGCCGGCGTGCTCCTCATGTATGCCGAGGAGCTGTGCTTCGCGCCCAAGTACATGCGCTTGAAGTCGCTGCTCGACGCCGGTGCCCTCGGGCGCCCAACCCTCATCAAGCAGTCCGAGAAGCATGACGGCCCTCACGCGCCCCACTTCTGGGACGTGGATCGCGCAGGCGGCGGCGTGCTCGCGGATATGGGCTGCCACGGCATCGCCTTCGCCCGCTGGATGCTGGATCGCGCGCCGATCGTCTCGGTCTACGCCCAACTCTCGACCCAGGTGCACGGCGACAAGACCAGGGGCGAGGACAACGCGCTGCTCATCCTCGAGTTCGAGGGCGGCTGCCTCTTCCTCAACGAGACCAGCTGGACCAAGCCTGGCGGCATGGACGACCGAGCCGAGGTGCATGGCTCCGAGGGTGTCGCCTATGCCGACCTGCTCCACGGCAACTCCATCGAGACCTACAGCCGCGGCGGCTACGACTACGCAGTGGAGAAGGGCGGCGAGACCTCGGGGTGGAGCTTCACCATCTACGAGGAGGAGTGGAACTACGGTTTTTGGGGCGAGTTCGACCACTTCGTGGATTGCGTGCAGAACGGTACGGAACCGCTGGTGACCGGGGAGGACGCGCGCGCCGTGCAGGAGGTGCTGTTCGCTGCCTACGAGTCCGCCCGCACCGGCGCCAAGGTCGCGCTGCCGTTCAGGAGCGACGCAGCCAAGCCCTGGGATCTGTGGCAGGGCGGCGCGGGCTGACGCTGTGCGCTTTACCGTCTTGCCGGACCGGGAGGCGCTCGATCGGGCGGCGGCGGACGTCATCTGGGAGGCGGCCCGCGCCAAGCCCGACCTGCTGATTTGCCTCGCGAGCGGGGGAACGCCGACCGGCATGTATGCGCTGCTGACCGGCGCGCCGGAGCGGCTCGCGAGTGCGCGCTACATCCAGCTCGACGAGTGGGCGGGCGTCGGCCCCGACGATCCGGCGAGCTGCGCCGCCTACTTGCAGCGCACGATGCTTGGTCCGCTCGCCGTGCCGCCGGAGCGACGCATCGACTTCCGCGGCGATGCACCGGATGCGGCCGCAGAGTGCCGGCGGGTGGCAGCGGCCCTGGAAGCGGCCGGGCCCATCGACCTCTGCATCCTGGGGCTTGGGCTGAACGGGCATCTGGCGCTGAACGAGCCGGCGGAAAGCTTCGATCCCTTCTGCCACATCGCCACCCTTGCCGAGCGATCGCGTGGCCACCCCATGCTGGCCGATACCGCCGACCCGGTCCGCGAAGGCCTGACCCTTGGCCTGGGCGACATCCTGCGCGCGCGCCAAATCCTGCTCATGGTTTCGGGCGAGGCCAAGCGGGCACCGCTCGCGCAGCTTGCCGCCCGGCGCATCACGCCGGCGCTGCCCGCATCGTTCCTGTGGCTCCACGGGGACGCCGTCTGCCTCTGCGACCGGAACGCTGCGGCCGGCACCGGACTGGGCGACGATTAGCTATGAGCCGCGTCGCGCTGGGCGTCGATATCGGCGGCACCAAGATCGCGGTCGGCGCGGTGGATGCGGCCGGTGCGGTGCATGCGCGGCGGACCATTGCGACCGACGCCGAAGCGGGCTTCGATGCAGGGCTTGAGCGGCTCACCCGGGCCATCGACGAGACCCTGGCCGAAGCGAACGTCGATGTACCCACGCTAACGGGCATCGGCCTCGGCTGCCCAGGCCCCTTCGACGAGGCGAGCGGGCGGATCGAGAATTTCTACACTCTTCCCGGCTGGGAGGGGAACGATATCCTGAGCCCGCTCGTCGCTCGCTTCGATACGCGGGTGCGGCTCATCAACGACGCGGATGCGGCGCTGCTGGGCGAGGCGCTGGCCGGCGCGGCTCGCGGCGCCCGCGTCGCGCTGATGCTGACCATCGGCACCGGCATTGGCGGCGCTGTGCTGATCGACGGCGCGATCCTGCGGGGTGCCGCCGGCGACCATCCCGAGATCGGCCACGTGATCGTCGACCCGACCGGGCCGGCGTGTTACTGCGGCGGCCGCGGCTGCCTCGAAGCCCTCGCTGCGGGTCCGGCGCTGGCGCGCGCGGGTGCCGAGTTCGGCTATGCAGATGCCGAAGCCGTCTTCAATGCCGCCGAGGCAGGAGAAAAGCCGGCGAGGGCGATCATCGTCCGCAGCACGGACGCCATGGAGACGGCGGTCTGGAGCCTCATCCACAGCTTCCTGCCCGAGGTGATCCTCATCGGGGGCGGCATGGGCGAGCGCCATTTCGCGCTCTACCGCGAGGCCGCTGAGCGGGCCGTCGCGCGCGCCGTGCTCGCACCTGCCGGCGCGATCCGCGTGGTCAAGGCTGCACTCGGCAACGATGCGGGCATGGTGGGCGCTGCAGCGATGATGCTCAACGATGCCTGATCTCCATCGGGTTCAGGACCCGGTTGATCCCAGCTTGACACCGGCGCTGCGGTCTACGCATCTCGGGTGATGAGCAACTCTTCGGCTCGACAGGCGAGCGAACGCGGGCGGCGCGCCACGGTTGCACCGGACTTCGATGCGATCGTGGTCGGCGCGGGCTTCGCCGGGCTCTACATGCTTCATCGGCTGCGCTCAATGGGGCTCTCGGTGCGCGTCTTGGAGCAGGGCAGCGGGGTCGGCGGCACCTGGTACTGGAACCGCTATCCGGGCGCCCGCTGCGACCTCGATAGTGTCGAGTATTCGTACCAGTTCTCCGACGCGCTGCAGCAGGAGTGGCGGTGGAGCGAGCGCTTCGCCGCCCAGCCCGAGATCCTGCGGTACCTGGAGCATGTGGCGGACCGATTCGACCTCCGCCGGGACATCCGCTTCGGGAAGACCGTCACCGAAGCGGCCTTCGACGAGGCGGCGGGATGCTGGCGCATCGCCACCGAGGACGGCGCGGGCCTCTCTGCCACCTATTGCATCATGGCGACCGGGTGCCTCTCTGTCCCCAATCGGCCGGCCTTCGATGGCTTGGACCGTTTCGCCGGCGAGTGGTACCACACCGGCGCCTGGCCCCATGAGACGGTCTCCTTCGCCGGCAAGCGAGTCGGCATCGTCGGGACCGGCTCGTCGGCAGTTCAGGCAATTCCCGTGATCGCGGCCGAAGCACGCCATCTCACCGTCTTTCAGCGCCAGGCGAGCTACAGCATCCCCGCCCGCAATGCGCCGCTAACGGATGCGGAATACGCCACCATCCGGGCGCGGTACGGGGAGCTACGTCGCCTGGCGCGGGGAACGCCGAGCGGCTGCTGGTGGTCGGCGAACCTTGCGGCTGCCGCGGAGATGAGCGCCGAAGCGCGTGAGCGCGAGCTTGAGGCCCGGTGGCGGACGGGCGGCCTCTGCTTCTATGGCGTCTTCAAGGACGTGCTGGTCAATTCCGAGGCGAACGACATCGCCGCCGAGTTTCTCCGCAGCAAGATCCGCGCGCAGGTCCACGATCTCGAGACCGCCGCCCTGCTGACCCCGCGCTCCGTCGTCGGCTGCAAGCGCATCTGCCTCGATACCGACTATTTCGAGACCTTCAACCGGACCGACGTCACGCTGGTCGATGTCAGCGACGCACCCATCGAGGAGGTCACGCGCACTGGCCTGCGCACCGGCCGCGACCATCACGAGCTGGATACGATCGTCTTCGCCATCGGCTTCGACGCGATGACCGGGCCGCTGCTGCGCATCGACATTCGCGGCAGAGGCGGGCGGACGCTGCAGGCGAAGTGGGCCGACGGACCGCGCACCTACCTCGGCCTCGCGGTCGAGGGGTTCCCCAACCTCTTCACGATCACGGGGCCGACCAGTCCCTCGGTGCTCGCCAGCATGGTTCCCGCTATCGAGCAGCACGTGGAGTGGATCGCCGACTGCATCGCGCATGCGCGCGCCTGCGACCGGCCGCGCATCGAGGCGACGCGCGCGGCAGAGGCTGAGTGGATCGCCAATCACGAGGAAGCGGCGGGTAGCACGCTCTTCCCGGCCTGCAACTCCTGGTACGTCGGCGCCAATGTCGACGGCAAGCCGCGCCGGGTGTTGCCCTACACGGCCGGGTTCGCGGCTTACGTCGAGAAGTGCGACGCGGTTGCCGCCGGCGACTACGAGGGATTCTCGCTGAGCGCCGCGTAAACGCCACCCGCCCTCGACCGCGCGCGACGGATAGCCGGGTGCGAAGCCCTGCCGATCCGCGCTAAACTCCGCATACGCAGGCAAGCGGCCACGGATCATGGGCACTTCTGCGACACGAGATGAGGCCGAAAACCGACGGCACGCCAACGGCGCGACGGACGTGGACGCGGTCGTGGTCGGCGCGGGCTTCGCCGGCCTTTACATGCTCCATCGGCTGCGCGGGATGGGGCTCTCGGTCCAGGTCTTCGAGAGGGGCAGCGGGGTCGGCGGCACCTGGTACTGGAACCGCTATCCGGGCGCCCGCTGCGACTCCGATAGCGTCGAGTACTCCTACCAGTTCTCGGACGAGCTCCAGCAGGAGTGGCGGTGGACCGAGCGCTACCCAGGGCAACCAGAGATCCTGCGCTATCTGGAGCACGTGGCGGACCGTTTCGACCTCCGCCGCGACATCCGCTTCGAGACGACAGTCGCCGAGGCCGTCTTCGACGAAGCGGCGGGGTGCTGGCGTATCGCCACCGAGGACGGCGCGCGGCTCTCCGCCACCTACTGCATCATGGCCACCGGGTGCCTCTCGGCCGTCAACCGCCCGGCCTTCGACGGCTTGGACCGCTTCGAAGGCGCCTGGTACCACACCGGCGCCTGGCCCCACGAGAAAGTCTCCTTCGTCGGCCAACGGGTCGGCGTCGTCGGCACCGGCTCCTCCGCCATCCAGTCGATCCCGCTGATCGCGGCGGAGGCGCAGCACCTCACCGTCTTCCAGCGCCAACCGAACTACACAATTCCCGCCCGCAACGGGCCTCTGGACGAGGCGGAATACGCCGCCGTCCGGGCCAACTACGGAGAGCTGCGCCGGCGCGCGAAGCAGACGGCGACGGGCTCCTGGTGGCATCCGAACCCGGCGGCTGCAGCCGAGATGAGCGCGGAGGAGCGCGAGGGCGAAATGGAGGCCCGCTGGCAGAAGGGAGGCCTCAGCTTCTACGGCGTGTTCGACGACCTGCTGGCCAACGGCGAGGCGAACGGCATCGCGACCGAGTTCATCCGTGGCAAGATCCGGGCCCAGGTGCGCGATCCCAAGGTGGCGGATTTGCTTTCGCCGCACTCCTACATGGGCTGCAAGCGCATCTGCCTCGATACCGACTACTTCGCGACCTTCAACCGGCCCAACGTGACGCTGGTCGACATCAGCGATGCGCCGATCGAGGAGATCACGCGCACCGGCCTTCGCGCCGGCGGCAAGGAGTACGAGCTCGACACGATCGTCTTCGCCATCGGCTTCGACGCGATGACCGGCCCCCTGCTCAGAGTCGATATCCGCGGTGCGCGCGGACGGTCGCTGCGGGAGAAATGGGCCGATGGGCCCCGGACCTATCTCGGGGTCGCGATCGAGGGCTTCCCCAACCTGTTCACCGTCACCGGGCCTACCAGCCCGTCGGTGCTCACCAGCATGGTTCCCACCATCGAACAGCATGTCGAGTGGATCTCCGACTGCATCGCCCACGCGCGCGCTTGCGACCGGCCGCGCATCGAGGCGACGCGGGCAGCGGAGAACGCCTGGATGGAACACCACGAGGAGGTGGCGGCCGAGACGCTCTTCCCCTCCTGCAACTCGTGGTATGTGGGCGCCAATGTCCCCGGCAAGCCGCGCACGGTGACGCCCTGCACGGTGACGCCCTACACGGGCGGCTTCGCGACCTATATCGAGAAGTGCGACGCGGTTGTCGCCAATGGCTACGAGGGATTCACGCTGACTAACGCCTGAGCGACGGACTCGGCCTTGCCTATTCGTCCCCGCGCCAATTCGGTGGCGGATCGCAGGGCTCTGTGCCCATGTCGGCGGGCACGGAGATTTCGATCAGGTCAAAGCTGTCCGAGGTCGCGACCTCGTTATGCGGCGTGCCGCCTGGAATGTAGAGCGAATCTCCTTCCTCGATGCGGATGGTCTCGTGCTCGAAGGCGAGGTCGATCCAGCCGCTCAGCATGTAGACGATCTGCCCCTTGCAGATATGTGTGTGCCAACCGGTGGGCCGCGTGAGCCCCACCTTGGCTGAGGTGATCTGCGCCCGGATACGTCCGTCGCTCGCCGCCGTGACGCCGAGGTCGCGGTACGTCATGAAGTCGCGCCGTCCCGGCACGAAGGTGGGGTCATCCCTCCTGACAAGGGTGAACGGCGGCTCCGGGGTGGCCGGGCTTGCAGCCGCAGCAGTCTGGGCCTTGGTCATGGCGTGGGCTCCTCTCCGCCGGGCGATCGTGCGCATGGTAGAAAGCGCCGGCTGGCGTGACAAGGCAGTCGCCACGGTTCAGCGCGGCGACTGCGATCCGAAACCGTCTCGAACGTGCGGCGCACGCTTCACTGTGTCTTGGGTCGCTGAGATTCCTCGAGCTGTACGGCAGTGAGCTGGAAGCCGACCAGCGTCTCGTATCTCGCCCCGATTTCGCCCGGCCCGAGGGGGATCCACTGCTCCATCTCCTCCACCGTCCGGGCACTTGTGCTGTCGGCCTCGAAGGCGATCTCCGCCGTGAAGACCTCTTTGGTGACGATTTGCCGGCTCGGGTCGGTAAGCGCGACGAAGAAGGGCACGCTCACCCTGTCGCTTTCTGCCGCGGGCCCGCGCAGTGCGCGGATCGGCAGCGCGAATGTGACCTCCACGCCGCCGCCACTGTCGTCGAGATCATAGTCGCAGTCGGAGGTCACGTTGCGAAGCTCCAAGTCGAAGGCCACGTCAGGCGCTTCGCGCCCCGGCCCGTCGCCGTAGAGGGTAAGCAGGCGCGCTTCCTTCAGAATGCTGACTCTGGGGCAGGGCGGCGGGTCAGCGAACGGATTGCAGCCGGTGAGCGCGACCACCAAGGCTGTAGCGAGGAGCACCCCGCCCGCGCTTGCCGCGCCGCGGCGCCAATGGCGAGATTCGCTGCCCACGGCTTGTCCGGCGCGCGGACGCGTTTTCAGAGCGTGTTGTGGGTGCCGTCGCAGTGCGGCTTGCTCCCGGTCTGCTTGCAGCCGCAGAGCCACGCTGTCTCGCTTTCTTCGGCGGTGAAGACGATCGGGCGGATGTCGGTCACCTTGTGGGAGCCGTCACAGAAGGGCTGGGTCGCGCTCAGGCCGCAGGCGCACCAGAAATACTTCTCTCCGGCGACAAGCTCGGTTTCATAGGGTTCCGCCTGGGCGACGACGGGTTCGCTCATGGTGGGCTGCCTCGACAGTCTCAGGGGTCAGATTGACGAACGTTACTCTAGCGGTGTGTCCGGTAGCGAACAAGGCTGCCCAAGGGCGCTGCTTGATCGGCGCCGCAGTCGCAGGCCGTGACATCGGTAAGAAATCCGGGCTAGGGTGCGCCGCTTTCTTCGGGGGCGTGGGGTGCCATGACAGCCGTACCGGGTTTCGTTGAACTGATCGGAAACACGCCGCTGATCCGCCTGCACGGCCCCTCCGAGGCCACCGGCTGCGAGATCCTCGGCAAGTGCGAGTTCCTGAACCCCGGCGGCTCGGTCAAGGACCGCGCCGCGCTCTTCATCGTGCGCGACGCCGAGCGGCGGGGCGTGCTCAAGCCCGGCGGGACCATCGTCGAAGGCACCGCCGGCAACACCGGCATCGGGCTTGCGCTCGTGGGGAACGCGCTCGGCTACCGCTCGGTAATCGTGATTCCGGAGACCCAGAGCCAGGAGAAGAAAGACATGCTGCGGCTCTGCGGCGCGGAGCTGATCCAGGTGCCGGCGGTCCCCTACCGCGATCCCAACAACTACGTGAAGTATTCCGGGCGCCTTGCCGATGAGCTCGCCGCGACGGAGCCGAACGGCGCGGTCTGGGCCAACCAGTTCGACAACGTGGCCAACCGCCAGGCCCATGTCGAAACTACCGGGCCCGAGATTTGGGAGCAGACCGGGGGCAAGATCGATGGCTTCATCTGCGCGGTCGGTACCGGTGGCACGCTCGCAGGCGTCGGCATCGCGCTCAAGGAGCGCAAGCCCTCGGTGACGATCGGCCTCGCGGACCCCATGGGCGCCGCGCTCTACAACCACTACGCCCACGGCGAGCTCAAGGCGGAGGGCAGCTCCATCACCGAAGGGATCGGCCAGGGTCGGATCACCGACAACCTCGAAGGCGCGCCGATCGACGTCCCATTCCAGATCCCGGATGCAGAGGCATTGCCGGTGATCTTCGATCTGGCGCAGAACGAAGGCCACATCATGGGCGGCTCGACCGGGATCAACGTGGCTGGCGCGATCCGACTGGCAAGGGAGATGGGCCCCGGCCACACCATCGTCACCGTGCTCTGCGACTACGGCACCCGCTATTTCAGCAAGCTCTTCAACGCTGCGTTCCTGCGCGAGCGCGACTTGCCGGTGCCGCCCTGGCTCGACGACGCACCCGATGCCGCCGACTGAACTGCTGTTTCGCGCCGAGCCCTACACCCGCACCTGCGAGGCACGAGTCAGCGCGGTTGACGGCGATGCGGTGAGGCTCGACCGCACGGTCTTCTACCCCGAAGGCGGCGGTCAGCCCGGCGATACCGGCGTCCTGCGCGCGGACGACGGCACCGTGTTCGCGGTGCGCGACACGCGCAAGGGCGAGGGCGCCGACGACATCCTCCATCTGATCGATCCCGACACCCCGCCGCCGGCGCCGGGAAGCCGCGTGGTTGCCGAGCTTGACTGGGAACGCCGCTATCGCCACATGCGCATGCATACCTGCCTGCATTTGCTGAGCGCCGTGATCGACGCGCCGGTGACTGGCGGGCAACTCTCGGCGGAGAAAGGGCGCCTCGACTTCGATGTCGATACCAAGCTGGAGAAGTCGGTGGTCCAGGACGAGCTCAACGCGCTCATCGCACGCGACCTTCCGGTCGCGGCACGTTGGATGAGCGACGAAGCACTCGAAGTGCAGCCAGAGCTGGTCAAGACCATGCGAGTAAAGCCACCCACTGGCCAGGGCCAGGTCAGGGTGATCAATGTCGAGGGGATCGACCTACAGCCTTGCGGTGGTACCCATGTCGCGCGCACGGGCGAGATCGGGCCGGTCATCGTCCGCAAGATCGAGAACAAGGGCCGGCACAACCGGCGCGTCACGCTCGCCTTTAGGGACCCGTCATGAGCGGAGACGAAACGCCGCTGGTCGTGACATCGAGCTGGCTCGCCGCAGAGGGTGGCGCGGGTAGCCGGGTGCGGGTGCTGGACGGCTCGTGGCATCTGCCGACGATGGCGCGCGATCCGGCCGCCGAGTTCCTGGAGGCGCACATTCCGGGCGCTGCCTTCTTCGACATCGACGGCATCTGCAATCCCGACTCGTCGCTGCCACACATGTTGCCGTCGCCGGAGCTTTTCGCGGAGAGCGTCTCGGCGCTGGGCGTCAGCGATGACTCGCACGTCGTCGTCTATGACACCGTGGGCCTCTACAGCGCGGCGCGCGTGTGGTGGATGTTCCGCGTCTTCGGACACGATCGCGTCTCGATCCTTGCCGGCGGCCTGCCGCGCTGGCAGGCGGAAGGCCACCCGGTGGAGAGCGGCGAGCCTATGATCGCGCCGGGATCGTTCACGGCGCGGGGCCGCGACGACACGCTGGTCCGCTCGTTCGAACAGGTCCGCGCCACGCTTGGCACAGGCAGCGCGCAGATCGTTGACGCACGCGCCGCCGCCCGCTTCACGGGCGAGGATCCGGGGCCGAGGCCCGACCTTCCGCGCGGCCACATTCCCGGCAGCCGCAACGTCCCCTTCAACGCTGTTCTTGATGATGACGACGGGGCGCTGAACTACACTACCGCCATACGCCGCGCGTTCGCCGACGCCGGCGTCGACCCCTCCCGGCCTGTCATCGCCACCTGCGGGTCGGGCATCACCGCGTGCACGCTCGCATTGGCGCTCGTCGCAATCGGTGCCGAAGAGGTCGCCGTCTACGACGGTTCCTGGAGCGATTGGGGGAGTCGTGCGGACGCGCCAGTGGAAAGCGGTGGCCCCGCTTAGGCTCGGAAATCGATGAAGCGGCGACAGACCACTCTCTCCATCGTAACTGTCATGGTGGCGGCACTGACGTGGGCAGCGGCCAGCGGGGCCGAAGAGCCGGAGCCTGCAGTCGGCGGTGCTGCGGCGCTCGAGACCGAGGACGAGCGCCTGTCAAGCGACATGATCGGCACGCTGCGCCATGTCGTCGCCGCCTACGAAGACACATTGCTCGACCTCGCGCGCGCCAACGGCCTCGGTTATGTCGAGATGATAGCGGCCAACCAGGGCATCGACCCCTGGGTTCCCGGCGAGAACACGCCGATCGTTCTGCCGACCGCGCACGTCCTGCCCGATGCCGAGCGGCGGGGCCTCGTCGTCAACCTGGCGGAGCATCGCCTCTATTACTTCGGGCCAGACGGCACCGTACCTCAGACCTTCCCGCTCGGCGTGGGCAAGGAGGGGTGGGCCACGCCCCTCGGCAGCACCGAAATCGTGCGCAAGAAGGAAAGGCCGATCTGGTTCCCGCCGGAATCGATCCGTGCCGAGAAGCCGCATCTGCCCAAGGCGGTTCCACCGGGCCCGCACAATCCGCTCGGCAGCCACGCGCTCTATTTCGATTGGCCAAGCTATCTGATTCACGGCACGAACATGCCTTGGGGAGTCGGGCGGCGGGTCAGCCACGGATGCATCCGCCTCTATCCCGAGGATATTGCCCGGCTGTTCGAGCTGGTGCCGGTCGGCACGCCGGTTCAGGTCATCAGTCAGGCGATCAAGATCGGCTGGTACGGCGGTGAGCTCTATGTGGAGGCACACCCCGAGGCCGAACAGGCGGACGAGCTGGAATGGACCGGGCAAATAGAGAGCGTCGACGCGCGCTCTCGCGCCGACGCTCTCTTCCGGATCAAGACTCTAGCCGGTGCCGCCCAGGACCGTCTGGACTGGCACCTCATTCGCAAGGCTTTCGAAGAACGGTCCGGCGTCCCTGTCCAAGTCACCGTGGACCGCTCAGCGACTCCCAGTTAGCCAGGGCCAGGCGGCGTGAGAGAGCCGCCTGCCGGCTCTACTTGCGCATCCCCTTCTGGAAAATGCGGTCGGCCTTGTCCGCAGCCGCCTGCGCTGCCTCGGCCGCTGCCTCGGCCGAGCCGGCCGCAGCCTCTGCCGCTGCCGCCGCTGCCGCCGCGCTCTCGTTGGCCGCGTCCACGGCGGCGCGTAGCTCGTCAACCGCGACCAGGGCCTGATTGGCGGTTTGCATGGCTTCCGTGGCCATCGCCTCGGCGCCGGCTATGGCAGCGGCCGCTTGTTCCTGCTCGGCGGCGGACTGACACCCTGCAGCGACGGCCAACGGAAGAGCGACAACGGCAATCCGTAGCGCCCACGATCTCTTGAGCATAGCCTCCTCCTGGCTCCAATAGGTCGCTGCCGAGTTGACGGCGATTCGGCCAATTGTGTCAAGCGGCCTCACCCCAAAAAAGGGGGCTTTGCGGCCTGATAATCGCCCTCGCGTCGAGAAAACTGGCGGTCGTGCTTTACCGGCGCGCGCTGGAGCCGTTACGCTGGCCTCATGAGCCAATCCCCGTCGCCCCCATTCGTCGAATCAGCCGGCGGAGAGGCAACCGGCGCAACGGTCATATTCGATGCGGAGCTCGCACCCAATCGTTCGCTGGGGCGCGCTGGTTTCATCGCGGTCATGGCCGGCGTCATCGTCATCAGTGTCGGGCTCGGCGTCTTCTTCCTGCTTCAGGGAGCGTGGCCGGTGCTCGGCTTCTTCGGCCTCGACATCGCGCTACTTTATCTCGCATTCCGGCTGAGCTATCGCTCGGGCCGCCTGCGGGAGACCATCCGTGTCACCGCAGACGAGGTCGTGGTCAGGCGGATTGCGCCCAACGGCCGCACGACGGAATGGCGCTTCAACCCCTACTGGCTCCGTGTCGCCCTCGATGAGCCGGTGGAGCACCACAGCCAGATCACGCTCACCTCGCACGGCCGTTCGCTCGTGATCGGCCCGTTCCTGGCGCCGGAGGAGCGGGCGAGCCTCGTAGCGGCGCTGCGCAGTGCCTTGGGAGAGGCCAACCGGCGCTATGCCGGTGCCCCACTGGAGGAGCAGGAGATCGATGCCGGCGAAGCGGCTACCCGGCCCAACTAAAAGGCACCGTTAGCCGATCGGCGGGGTGTGCACCGTCATCTTGCCGCGCATTGCCGTCGGCGTCTCGTCCTCGGAGACTTCGCCGGTCGCGTTCGTCTGGTAGGCACGCGCGTAGGCGATGACGTCCGCCGCGTTCTCTGGCGTCAAATGACTGAAGCGCACGTGGTGCTTGCCAGCAGAGCGGAAGCCCACATTGCACGGGCTCTTGCAGCCGTTCAGGCAATAGACCGCGCGCAGGTTTAGCGCCTCCGGCAGCGGCTCGTCCTCGATCAGTTGGCGCACCGCCTCCAGCAGGAACGTGCCCTGGCGCTTGCCGTCGCGCTCCCGCGCGGTTTCGGACCACACGCAGGAGCGGCAGACATAAAAGGTCGCCGGCGCGGCGCCGGACGACGCCGCGGTCCGCCCGGCGCGAGAGGATCGCCTGGCGGCGGGCGGCCGAGCTTTGCCCGAACTCTTGCGGGAACGCGTCTGTGCGCTCTCCCGATTGCCCTGCTTTCTCGTCGCCATGGCCCTACCTAACTGAAGCTGTAATAGAGGTTTAGAATCAACCCATTGACTTGAGCCGGCTTCTCGATCGGGGTCCAGTGACCGCAGCCGGGCAGCACGGCAACGCGGGAACCCTTGATCTTGCTGCTCAGGGCCTTCACTGCCGGCGGCGGCGAGACGCCATCCTCGTCGCCGGTGATCAGCAGCGTGGGGCAGCGGATGCTGGCGAGGTCTGCGCTCGTCGCTGCGGCAAGCGCCTCGCAGGTGCGCGCGTAGCCCTCCGCATCCTGGCCCATGAGAATCTCGCGGACGAAGGCGGCCGACGCCGGATAGTGCGCTCTCGTGTCGGCCGAGATCGCGACTTCCACCAGGGTGTCCGCAATCGGCGTCATGCCCTTCTCGCGTGCGACAGCCGCGCGGTCGCGGATCGCTTGGCGCGCCGGCTCGGGCGGTTCTGCCAACGGACCGAGGAGCGCGAGGCTCTTCACCCGCTCAGGCTGCGCGGCGGCGATGTGCTGGCAGACGATCGTGCCCATGGAGTGGCCGCAGAGATGAGCGGTCGAGATATCCAGCTCATCCATCACCGCGACCACGTCGGCGGCGAAGGAGGCGATGGAGAGGGCACCCGTGACAGGCGAGCGGCCGGAGCCCTCGAGATCGGGCCGAATCACCCGGAAGAATCGGGCGAGCGGTCCCACCTGCGGATACCAGGTGTTGCTGGTGCCGCCGAGGCCGTGGACCATGACCACCGCGTCGCCGTCGCCATGCTGCTCAACCGCGATTGACTTGCCGTTGATCTCCATCCCTTCGCTCCGCAAACGCGCGCCCGCTCCGTTAGCAAGCCCAGCACATAGCACGCGGCGGCGGCGGCCGGATAGGCGTTTTCCACCGCCGGGCTGACGATGTGGTCAATCCGGGTGCGGCGTCTCGATCTTCTCGTATTGGGCGAGCGGCTCGAAGAATCGCTGGCCCTCGCTCTCGCCCGGCCTGGGCGGCTCCGGCGCCGCCAGCTCCTGCGCGGCGAAGAGGCGCGCGACCACTGCCTTGCGCGCATCGCCGGCACCCCAATCGGCGGCTGCCTCCTCGACCAATAGGGCCGCGGCCAAGCCCTTGGCCATGCGGTCCATCAGCCTGTGGGCCTGGCGCTGCCCTTCGGACTCATCGTCGCGGATCAGGGCCGTCAGCGCAGCCACCTCGCGCCGGGCCTGGAAGATCAGCGCGCGGGCCCGCACGAAGGCCGAATGGTTGGCAGCGAGGGGCATGTTGAGAATGGTGTCGAGTCTGGCGTGGAAGGCGGCGAGCCCCGGTGACTCCGCACTCGCGAGGCGCAGCACCTCCAACGCCTGGATGTTGGGCGGCCCTTCCCACACGGTGAGCACCTGGGCATCGCGGTAGAGTCTGGCCGTGGGGTATTCCTCGGTGTAGCCGTTGCCGCCCAGAATCTCGATCGCGCGGCTGGTCGCGGTGATTGCCCATTCCGCCGTGAGATACTTGGCGAGCGCGGTGACGAGACGCATCCAGGGCTGCTCGGCCGGTGTCTTCTGCGCTTCGTCGAACGCGCGCGCCGCAGCGAAGGCCAGTGCCACGCTCGCCTCCACACGCACCTGCATTTCGACCAGCTGGTCCTGCACCATCGGGTAGGCGGTGAGGCGGTGGCCGAACGCTCTGCGCGTCTCGGCGTGGGCGAGCGCCTCGGCGAACGCGCGCCGCTGGATGCCGGCAGAGGCCATGGCGTTGTGGATGCGGCTGTAACCGAGCGCGGCCATCATGGTCTTGAGCCCGTCCGGCGGCGGCGCCACCTCCACCGCATGGGCGTCTTCCAGCTCGATCTCCCCGGTGGCGAGGCCGCGGGTGCCGAGCTTGTCCTTGAGCCGCCTGATCCGGTAGCGATTGAGCGCGCCGTCGGGCGCTCGCGCCGGCACCAGATAGAGGCCGAGCCCACTGCCGCCGCCCGCGGCGCCCTCTGGCCGGGCGAGGGCAAGCGCGAGCCCACCATCGACATTGCTGGCGAACCACTTGAGCCCGCTGAGCCGGATGCCGTCGTTGGTGCGCCGCGCCGCGGTCTCGGTGGCGCCGACATCGCTGCCGCCCTGCTTCTCGGTGACCCAGGTGCCGCCAGTCAGCGCCTTGCCGTCCGTACGCACAAGCCGGGGCAAGTAGGCGTCGCGCACCGTCTCCGGCGCGAAACGATCCAGCACGTGGGCGACTGCGCCGGTCAGAGTCACCGGGCAGTGGATCGAGATGTCGGACTGCGCGAGCAGGTACCCCATCGCGAAGGTCAGCGTGTAGGGGCGCCTCTCCGGGCCGTAGTTGAGCCCGACGATGCCTCGCTCGTAGACCTCGCGGTGCGCTGCGGCGTAGAGCGGATTGTGGCGGACCACGGAACGGGGGAGGCCGTCTTCATCCAGGGTCTCGAGGACCGGCCGCGCGAAGCGGTTGGTGTAGTCGGCCTGTTCGTCGACGGCCGTTGCTACCCAGCCGCCGAAGCCGCTCAGCCGCTCGGTGTCGTCGTCGGTGAGCCAGGGCGCGCTGCGCTGCAGGAGGGCCTGAAGATTCCGGTCCGCCCGGTAGACGTTGTCGCCGAGAGCGCCGTTCCCGTCCGCCATGGGTGCGCGACCTTTTGGAACGCAGGCAGCGCCTGCGCGGGTATAGTCTGCAATGTTACTCTCAATTCGATACGCGTCGATATGCGGGGCGCAGCACATGCAATGCCCTTGCGGGGTATGAGGCGGGTAATGGCGAGGTTGGCAGGTAAGGTAGCGATCGTGACCGGGGCGACCAGCGGGCTCGGCGCCGCTTCGGCGGTGCGCATGGCCGAGGAAGGCGCGGCGGTGCTGGTGACGGGGCGAGACGAGGGCCGCGGAGCGGAGGTGGTCGAGGCCATCGCCGCGGCGGGCGGCACAGCCCGGTTCCAGCCGCTCGACGTGATCGACGAAGCCGCCTGGCAGGCGACAGTCGAGAGCGTGGTGGCGGAGCACGGCCGACTCGACATTCTCTTCAACAACGCCGGCATCACCCGCGCCGAGCCCATCGCCGATGTCTCGCTGCAGACCTGGCGCCAGATCATGGCGGTCAACGCCGACGGGGTCTTTCTCGGCACCCGGAGCGCGATCCCCGCGATGCGAGACTCCGGCGGCGGCTCCATCATCAACATGTCGTCGGTGCTCGGCATGGTCGGCACGGCGCACCTCGCCGCCTACACCGCGTCCAAGGGCGCGGTCCGCTACTTCACCAAGTGCGTGGCGCTGGAATGCGCGCGCGACGGCAGCGGCGTCCGCGTCAACTCGATCCACCCCGCCTTCATCCACACGCCGATGATGGACGAGACCGCGACCCGCATGTTCGGCAACGCGGCCGCGGGGCCGGAGGAGTTCGGCAAGCTGCACCCGATCGGCCATGTCGGCGAGCCCAACGACATCGCCAACGGCGTGGTCTATCTGGCTTCGGACGAATCCAAGTTCGTCACCGGCACCGAGCTGGTGATCGACGGCGGCTACACGGCGGAATAGGCGCGCCGCCCGCCGAGGAGAGCGGACATGGCAGACGACTTCAAGGTGTATTGGCAGCCAGGATGTTCCAGTTGTCTTCGGGCCAAGGAGTTCCTGGCTACGCGCGGGATCACCTACGAATCGATCAACGTCCGCGCGAGGCCGGAAGCGATGGAGGAGCTTGCGAACCTCGGCGCCCAGTCGGTGCCAGTCGTCGTGCAAGGGCGCCGCTTCGTCTTCGCCCAGGACCTCGGCGACCTCGCGCGCTTCATCGGCGTCGAGTTCGACCGACACGCGCTGCCGCCGGCGGAGCTGGTTGAGCGGATCGACCTCATCCTCGCCGCGACCCAGCGCTATCTCGGCCAGTTCCCGGCCGCCGACCTGGAGGAAGGGCTGCCCGGTCGCGAGCGCACCATCCTCGACCTCGGCTACCACATCTTCGTGATCCCGGCGGCGTTCATCGACGCGGCCCAGGGCGTACGGCTCACGTTCGACTATTTCGAGCGCACGCCCGGGCCCGAGATGCGGAGCGCGGCCCAGGTCTCGGCTTACGGCCAGACCGTGCGCAACGCGCTCGCATCCTGGTGGCGCACGGCCGACGCGGGGCGCCTCGGCACCCTCGACACCTACTACGACATCCACCCGACGGAGAGCGTGCTGGAGCGGACGGCGTGGCACGCGGCCCAGCATGCCCGCCAGCTCATGGTGCTCCTGGAGCAGCGCGGCATCGCGCCGGACGGCCCCCTCGGCGACGCCGAGCTCGACGGCCTGCCGCTGCCGGAGGGGGTCTACGACGACGAGGTAAAGCTGGGAGCCGGCGCGGGCAGCTGATCCGGTCGCACGCCCCTTTCGATAGCTACCAGCCGCCGGTTTCGAGCCAGCGGTCGATCTGCTCCAGCCGGTCGTGGCCCCAGAACATCTCGTCGCCGACGAAGACGGTGGGCGAGCCGAAGACGCCGCGATCGAGCGCGGCATCGTTCTCGACGCGGAGCCGATCTTTGATCGCCTGATCCTGAACTGCCGCGACCAGTGCATCGCCGTCCACGCCGAGCGCCTGCGCCGCCGCGACCACCGTCTCCGGCTGGCTCAGATCGCGGTTCTCGACGAAGTAGCCGCGATAGAGCGCCTGGGCGAAGTGGTGCGCCGTTGCGGCGTCGCCATCCGCCATCCAGTAGTAGGCGCGGCAGGCGGCGATGCTGTTGACCGGGAAGTTGTCGGGGACATTGAAGGCAATGCCGTGGAGGCGCGCCGAGCGCAGCATGTCGTGCTGTGAGTAAGGCCCCTTCATCGGCTGGTTGACCAGGGGGCTGCCGCCGATCTTCTGGAACACGGCGCCCAGCAGCATCGGCCGCCAGGTGACGCCCCGCCCGTGCTTCGCCGCAATCCCGTCGATGCGCTCGGACGCGAGGTAGCCGTAGGGCGACGAGAAATCGAAATAGAAGTCGAGACTGTCGCTCATCGCCTTACTCCCGCGCGAGCGCCCGGCTGATCACCAGCCGCTGCACGTCGCTCGTGCCCTCGTAAATGGTGCAGACCCGCTGGTCGCGATAGATGCGCTCCACCGGGAAGTCGCTCAGGTAGCCGTAGCCGCCTAACGTCTGGATCGCCTTGGAGCAGACCCTCTCGGCGGTCTCCGAAGCGAAGAGCTTGGCCATCGAGGCTTCCTTCAGGCAGGGCTCGCCGGCATCCCGCAGCCGCGCGGCCTGCAGCGTCAAGAGCCGCGACGCCTCGATCTCCGTCGCCATGTCGGCGAGGCGGAAGCCTACCGCCTGATGCTCGATCAGCGGCTTGCCGAAGCTCGTGCGTTCCCTGGCGTAGTCGAGCGCAGCCTCGTAGGCCGCGCGCATGGCGCCCGTCGCCTGGGCTGCGACCCCGATGCGGCCGCCTTCGAGATTGCCGAGCGCGATGGCATAGCCCTGCCCCGGCTCGCCCAGCATCAGGTCGGGGGTGAGCCGCACGTCCTCGAAGACGATCTGGCAGGTGTCGTGGGCGCGCTGGCCCATCTTGGTCTCGTGGCTCGCGACCGTGTAGCCCTCCGTCTCCGTCGGAACCAGGAAGCAGCTGATCCCCTTCTTGCCGGCATCCGGATCGGTCACGGCGAAGACCATTGCAAGGTCCGCCCTGGAGCCGCTGGAGACGAACTGCTTGGTGCCGCTCAGCCGGTAGCCGTTGCCGTCCGCCACCGCGCGGGTGCGCAGGTTGGAGGCATCCGAGCCCGCCTGCGGTTCGGTCAGGCAGAAGCAGCCCAGCATGTCGCCGCGCGCGAGCGGGCGCAGGAAGCGCTCCTTCTGCTCTTCGGAGCCGCCCCTGAGAATGCCCGCGCAGACCAGCGAGTTGTTCACGCTCATGGCCGTGGACGTGCCCACGTCGCCGGCGGCGATCTCTTCCATGGCGAGCGCGTAGGCCACGTGGTCCGCGCCGGCGCCGTCCCACTCCGGCGGCACCAGCATCCCCATGAGCCCGAGCCGGCCCATGCGTGGGAGGATGTCGTCGGGGTAGCCGCCGTTCAGGTCCCACCGGCCGGCATGGGGGGCGAGCTCGTTGGCAGCGAAGTCGCGCGCCATGTCGCGGACCATCCGCTGCTCGTCGGTGAGGAAGATGCCGTTCCCTGCCATGGCCTTGGCCCTCAGAGCCGCTCGTAGGCGGCGTCCACCGGATTACACGCGACGCCGTTGATGGGGAGGATGTCCTGCGGGCAGCAGGAGAAGGCGAGCACTAGGTCCATCTCCGCCTGCAGCACGACGTAGTCGCCGGGGCTCGCCACGCCCGGCTCGAAGGAGACCAAGCCGCCCTCGCCCACCGGGATGTTCATCCACATGTTCCAGGGCGAGGGTGTCTTCGGCGCTTTGAGGCCCAGCGCCGCCAGCGCGGCGTGCAGGTTGTCTTCGCAATTGTCGTGATCGTCGCCTGCGCCCAGCAGCATGTAGCGCCAGCGGTCGCAGGCGGCGATCAGCGTGTCGTGGATGCCGGGCGAGGTGTCCTCCACGAGGGTGAGGATGGGCCGGCGCTTGTTGGTGACCATGGTATCGCCGGGCTTGGGGAAGACGCCGCCGATGGCGACGCGGGAATGCTCCATCGACATGCACTCGGCCATGTCGCCCGCGTTGAAGGCCCAGGTGTCCACCACCTGGGTGCCGTGGGTGTTGATGAGGCGAAGTTGCTCGCCGGCGCGGAGCCTGACAGCCCGTCCGCGACGGGCCGGTATGGTCTCGCGCGCGCCCGCCATCGTCCGCGCCTTAGTGCAGGCGCTCGACGGCCAACGCCGTGGCCTCGCCGCCGCCGATGCAGAGCGCCGCCGCTCCCTTGTCGAGGCCGTATTTCTCCAGCGCCGCCAGCAGGGTGATGATGATGCGCGCGCCGGAGGCGCCGACCGGATGGCCGAGAGCGCAGGCCCCGCCGTGCACGTTCACCTTGTCGTGGTCGAGGTCGAGATCGCGCATGGCCGCCATGGTGACGACCGCGAAGGCCTCGTTGATCTCGTAGAGGTCCACGTCTTCCGCGTCCCAGCCCACCTTCTCGAACAGCTTGCGGAGCGCCGGCCCCGGCGCGGTGGTGAACCAGGCGGGCGCCTGCGCGTGCGTCGCGTGGCCATGAATGACCGCGACCGGCGTGAGCCCGCGCCGCTCGGCCTCGGAGCGACGCATTAGTACCAGCGCGGCGCCGCCGTCCGAGATCGAGCTGGAGTTCGCGGCGGTCACCGAGCCGTCCTTGGCGAAGGCCGGTCGCAGCGTCGGGATCTTGTCGAGGTCGGCGGTGAGCGGCTGCTCGTCCCGGTCCACCACCGTCTCGCCCTTGCGGTGCTTGACCGTGACCGGCGTCACCTCGCCGTCGAAGGAGCCGTCCTCGATCGCCGTCTTCGCGCGGGTGAGCGAGGTGATGGCGAACTCGTCCTGCTGCTCGCGGGTGAACTGATAGGTGCGCGCCGTCTCCTCGGCGAAGTGGCCCATCAGCTTGCCCTTGTCGTAGGCGTCCTCCAGGCCGTCGAGGAACATATGGTCCTGCACCTTGCCGTGGCCCATGCGGTAGCCGCTGCGCGCGCGATCCAGCAGGTAGGGCGCGTTGGTCATGCTCTCCATGCCGCCGGCGACGACAATATCGCCGGAGCCGGCCGCGATCAGGTCGTGCGCAAACATGGTGGCCTTCATGCCGGAGCCGCACATCTTGTTGATGGTGGTGCAGCCGACGGCCTCAGGGATGCCGGCGCCGATGGAGGCCTGGCGCGCCGGCGCCTGCCCCTGACCCGCCGAGAGGATGTTGCCCATGATGACCTCGTCGACCTCGTCGGCAGCGATGCCCGCGCGGTTCAGCGCCGCTTCGATCGCGGCGGAGCCCAGCTCGGGCGCCCGCGCGTCCTTCAATGCACCCTGAAACCCGCCCATGGGCGTGCGCGCCATGCCGACGATGACGATCGGATCATCCATCATGCTCAGTGTTCTCCCGGCTTCGGCGCGCCAATGCTGCGCCGCAGCACACTACATAGTGCCTGCCCTGGCGAATATCCAGCCTGCGGCGGGCGGGTGTTCTCCCGCTTTTCTCACCAGTTCTAACACCCCGCCCACTGTCATATGTGCGACCAGCACATAACATGATGTTTTTACGCCATTATTTTCCACCGCCCCAATCTCCACGCTTGTCATGTCAAACCCTTGTAATCAAACTGAAAGAGGACTCATTCCAACTTCCGTCGGCCCCCCCACATGGTGGACAGGTAAATGTTCGTTCAGGCCGTGGAATCGTCCGGCCGGCGGGTGGCGTCGGAGCGGGCAGCCGGCCTATTTCCGGCCATTGCGGCCGTTCGCTGCTTCCGCCCAACCGGGCCATCACGGTTTGAGCGAACGGTTACGTGGACAGTTATCGAAGACGGCAGGTAGGTCCGTACTGGATCGGCCAGCCTGCTGCCAGCGTCTCGAACTTGTGGATCAGGTGAGCATCCTTCGTCTGAAGCGCACCGACAGGTTGGCCGGCATCATCGTGAACGCCAGGTGCTCCTTCACCTCGTCGCCGGTGTTCACCGGCTCGACCTCGAAGTTCCGGCACAGCATGGCCAGCACCGTGCGGATCTGGACCAGGGCGAGACTTCGTCCGGGGCAAAGGCGCGGGCCGGCCCCGAAAGGAACGAAGGCGCGGTGATCGTGTTGGAAGCGCCTCTCCTCGGACGGAACAAGCCAGCGCTCGGGATTGAAGCAGGAGCCTTCGCCGAAGTTCTCATCCCGGGTTGCCATGCGCCGGACCAGCAGCATCAGCGGTGTCCCCTTCGGGATCAGGCAGTCGAGGATCGTAACGTCGGCTATGGGCTCCAATACATGGAGCGGCGCGACTGGCTTCAGGCGCATTGCCTCGTGGCAAAACGCGTCGAGGAAGGGAAGCTCCTTGGTCTGCTCCAGCTTTGCGATGGCCGGATCTGGCGCAACCAGCGCGTCGACCTCGGCGCGCGCCCGCTCGAAGTGCTCCCCATACTCGATGAAAAAGTGAACGGCCCAGGAGATGCTGTTGGCGGTGGTGTCCTCGCCCGCCAGCAGCAGCGTGCCCGCGTTGGCGAAGATCTCCGCATCCGAGAAGCCCGATTCCTCTGCCTCCACAGCCGCCAGGATGGCCTCCAGAAAGTTCGCGGGTGCCTGGTAGCGCTCGGGCTCTGCCGCCATGCGCTCGCGGGTGGCCCGGACCATGGCGCGCACCTCGTCCTCTAGGGCGGCCAATGCGCGGTCGAGCGCCCGGTCCGAAGGCAGTCGGACGTAGCGCCAATACGGGAAGGCGGCGTTCACCCGCCGGTGCAGCACCGGAAAGACCTTGTCGAGATGGCGCTGGATCACCGGACCCGATGTCTCCAGCGTGTTGGCATCGATACCGAAGGCGAGCTGCATGGTGACGTCGACGGTGAAGCGCATCAGGTCGCCACAGAGGTCCACGGTCTGTGCTGTTTCCGCCGCCCCCTCCCAGCGCCGTTGCAGCCGGCCGACCGTCACAGCCAGCGTCGGGAAGAAGGTCTCGAGCTTGGCCCGGTTCAGGGCCTCTACCACCATGCGGCGCTGACGCCGCCAGTCCTCTCCCTCGGCCGCGAAGACGCCGTTCAGGCGCATTTCCGTGGCGACTGCCGCAAGGGCGGTGGTGCGCCGGAAGCCCTCGGGACGCTGAACCAGGATGCGTTGGATGGCCGAGCGGTCCGAGATCACAGCGATGCAGTGTGGCCCGATGCGGAGTCTGAACATGGGGCCGTACTGCGCGGCCCACTCTTCCAGGGTCAGGTGCAGCCGGTCGAAACGGATCCGGTGCAGGTTGCCCAGCACGGGCAATCCTCCAGGGCCCGGGAGATCGCGAAGGGTCTTCACCGTGTGCTCCGTTCGCATCATTGAGACCATTCTCCGTCACCCCGGTCCGTTCGGCCAGAGGATACAAACGAAGCCATGGCTCACCGATATGGCTCACCGATAAGCCGGGGCGCGCAGTGCAGAGGGATTTGCGGGCCCAAGTGGGGCGGTGCAACCGAAGCGCCGGGCCGTCCGAGAGGAGGGAGTCGTCCAGCCGGGTTGCAGGCGTGATGGTGGCCGGGATGACCGGATTGGACGGACTGGTGTCCAACCCAGCGGAGAGTGGTGCTTCGCGACCAGCCACACTGTCGACGCAATTGGATCGAATGTGCGGTCGATTCACACAAAGCTACGCGTGGCAGGAAATCCACGCATTTCTCAGCCTGACCGGCCCGGCCCGGAACCTGCGGCCGCGCTACAACGTCGCGCCCGGGCAGGACATCGCGGCGGTGCGGCTGTGCGAGGGTAAGCGCCGGCTTTCGTTGCTGCGATGGGGTCTGATCCTGTCCTGGGCCAGGGAGCCGAACATTGGCTACAGGCTCATCAATGCCCGCGCCGAAACCGCCGGTACGAAGCCGGCGTTCCGCGCCGCCTTCCGCGCGCGCCGCTGCCTGATCCCGGCCGACGGCTTTTACGAGTGGGAAGATAGGGCGGGGACGAAACAGCCCTGGCTGTTCGGGCTCACGGGCGGCGCGATTTTCGCGTTCGCCGGTCTGTGGGAACGCTGGACCGTGCCCGAGGGGATCGAAGGCAAGGGATGGCTCGCAGAAACGGACGCGGGCGTGGAGATCGAGACCTGCACCATTCTCACCACGACCGCGAATGACGCGGTGGCTCCTGTTCACGACCGTATGCCGGTGATCCTGTTCCCGGAGGCGTTCGGTCCGTGGCTCGCCGGAGAGGCGGTGCCGCTTGGCCCGTATCCGCCCGAGGCGATGACTCTGCGCCCCGTCAGTACCCGGGTGAACAGAACGGCAAACGACGATCCGCGCTGCATCGAGGCCGTCGCCTGCAACTGAGGCTGGCGCAACGTCGGCGGGTGCGGAGGAGACGGGGCCGGCGCCGGCGGCGCAGTCAATGAGCGTCTACCGGCGGGCATGACGCCCATGGTTCGGAAGCCAGTCCAGGAGAATGGCAGTGGCCTCCTCCCATCGAACGCCTTGACTTTGTGCGCGCCTAGAGAACGTAATAAGAACATTCGGCGCGGGACGATCCGGGAAGGAGCGGCCGAACGCGGCATTGGGAGAGGGTTTTTCGTGAAGAGTGATGGCGTCATAGGAAGCGCGGACCGGTTCGAGTTGGTCTTGGGCCGTCTCCACGAGGCCGTCGGCGACGCGGCCGACGGCTTCGCTGCCGCGATGGCCGCGCACATGGCGGGGCCGGTGATCTGGATCGGGCTGGCGCGCGGCGTCGGGTCGCTCGCACCGACGGGCCTGCAGAAGTTCATCGATCCGGCGCGGCTGCTGCTCGTCGCCGCCGCGACACGGACGGAGATACTGTGGGCTGCCGAGGAGGTGCTGCGGCGGCCGGGCGTGTCTTGCGTGATCTTCGAATTGGAGCGCGGTCCGGACCTGCGCGAAAGCCGCCGCCTGCAGATCGCCGCCGAAAAGGGCGGCGGCCTTGGCCTGGCTCTGATCTCGGGACAACCGCAAGCCTCCGCGGCCCAGACCCGCTGGCTCTGCGAGGCATCGGACGACGGATCGTGGACCTTGCGGCTCATCAAGGACAAGGGCGGGAAGACGGGCGCGTGGCGGATCGACTGCCGGGAGAGTGACCATGGGCCGGGTGCTCTGCATTTGGCTACCCCAACTTCCGTTTGACCGGCTCGTGCGGCTCGGCGATCCGCGCACGGAAGGCGCGTTCGCGATCGTCGCCGAGACCGGGAATGCGTGGCGCGTAACGCATGTGTCGGCGCCGGCGAAGGCCGCCGGCGTCGACGTCGGGCTGAGCCTGGCCGATGCCCGGGCGATCTGCCCGGACCTCGCGACCGAGCCCGCGGACGTCATGCGCGAACAGGCGTTGCTGACGGCGCTCGTCCGCTGGGCCGACCGCCTCTCGCCCAGGGTGGCGCTCGACGGGCCGGACGGGCTGCTGCTGGACATTTCGGGCTGCGCCCATCTCTTCGGGGGCGAGGCGGCAATGGGCGCCCATTGCCGCGAGCTTCTCGGCGCGCTGAATATTGAATCCCGGGTCGGAATCGCCGACACGAAGGGCGCGGCCCGCGCGCTGGCGCGTTGGGCAGGCGCTCGAGTGGTGATCGCTGCGCCCGGCGGGACGGCCGACGCGCTGAGCCCGCTGCCCGTGGCCGGCCTCGATCTGCCGCTGCGGGTCGCGGGCGATCTGCGCCGCGTCGGACTCGAGTCCATCGGCCAGCTCTACGAGATTGAGTCCGCGCAACTCGCGCGCCGGTTCGGGATCGAGACGGCCCGGTCGCTCGCGGCCGCGCTCGGGCAGACACCGGAGCCGTTCGCGCCGTTGAAACCGGCCGCCGTTTATGCAGCGCGGATGACGCTGCCCGAGCCGATCGGACTGCAGGACGACCTGGAGCGGGTCGTCGCGCGGCTCGCGGAGTCGGTCTGCGAACGGTTGAGGGCGGACGCCACGGGCGCGCGGCGGTTCGTGCTCACGCTGCGCTGCGTCGATAGCGGCGATCATGAGATCAGGATCGGTTTCGCCCGTCCCTGCGCCGCCGTCAAGCCGATCCTCGAGCAGTTCTCTCATCCGCTCGGCCGCCTCAGGATCGAGTATGGAGCCGACCGTTTGCGGTTGGCCGCCGAGGATGTGGAGCCGATCCGTCCGGTCCAGACCGTCATGGGCCCCAACGCCGGGTCCGGGGAGGCGCTGGACCGCATCGTCTCGACGCTCGGGAACAGTTTGGGGTTCGACCGGGTCCGCCGCTTTGCGGCCCGCGAGAGTCACCTGCCGGAGCGGGAGTTCGACACGGTCGAGGCGGCCACTGGCGGCGAAGAAATCTGGACGCGCACGCCGAGGAGCCGGCCGGTGCGCCTGTTCGTACCGCCCGAACCGGTGCGCCCGCTGGAGGCGGGACGGCCGCCGCGGCGCTTCGCATGGCGCAACGGCACCTACGAAACGAAGAGCGCGATAGGTCCCGAGCGGTTGGCGCCGGAATGGTGGAAGGCGGGAGATCCCCGCATCCGAGACTACTGGCGGGTCCAGACGCGCAGCGGGCCGCGATTGTGGCTGATGAGCCATCCCGGCGAACGGCCGCTGGACTGGTTCGTGGCAGGCAGGTTCCCGTGAGCTACGTCGAGCTTTCCGTCACCAGCAACTTCACGTTTCTGACCGGCGCCTCGCACCCGGACGAGTACGTCGTCCGCGCCCATGAACTCGGCCTCGCCGGCATCGCCATTACGGACACGAACAGCTTTGCCGGGATCGTGCGCGGCCACGCCGCGGCGAAGGAGCTCGGGGTCCGCTACATCGTCGGCGCGCGGTTGGCGCTCGGATGCGGCGCCGAGATTCTCGCCTATCCGACGGCTCGCCCGGCTTACGGAAGGCTCTGCCGGCTGCTCACGGTCGGCAAGCGCCGCACCGTGAAGGGCCGCTGCGATCTCGGCCTCGACGACGTCCTGGAATGGGCGCAGGGCAGCGTGCTTGTCGTCGCCGGCGACCGGGACCTCCACTGGACTGCCGCGCGGCTCGCCAACGCGTTCCCGGGCTTCGTCCATCTCGGCATGGCGCCGCGCTACGACGGCGAGGACGAGAACCGCTTCGCGGAGCGCCGCCGGATCGCCGCGCGCGCTGGCGTTCCCGCCGCCGCGATCGGCGACGCGCTGATGCACCGGGGCGGCCGGCGGCGGCTTGCCGACGTGCTCTCCTGCATCCGGGAGAAGACGACCGTCGACCGGCTCGGCCGCCTGGCGCAGCCGAACGCGGAACGCCGCCTCAAGTCCGAATTCGAGATGCGCCGCCTTTTCCACGCGCACGGCGAGGCGGTCGAGAACGCGTGCCGCATCGCCGGGCAGTGCGGGTTCTCGCTCGACGAACTGAAATACGAGTACCCCGACGAGGTCGCCGACGGCCTTGAGCCCGACGATCGCCTGCGGCGGTTGACCGAGGCCGGGCTTGTCGAGCGCTACCCCGGCGGCGTTCCGCTGAAGGTCCGCGCCCTCGTCGAGAAAGAGCTCGGCATGATCGCCGGTCTCGACTACGCGCGGTACTTCCTCACCGTCCGCGACATCGTCGCCTTCGCGCGGTCCAGGGGCATTCTCTGCCAGGGCCGCGGCTCGGCGGCGAACTCGGCCGTCTGCTACGCGCTCGGCGTCACCGAGGCGTCGCCGGAGACGATCTCGATGGTCTTCGAGCGCTTCGTCTCCGAGGCTCGTAACGAGCCGCCCGATATCGACGTCGATTTCGAGCACGAACGCCGCGAGGAGGTCATTCAGCACATCTACGAGAAGTACGGACGCCACCGCGCCGGCATCTGCTCGACGGTCATTCATTTCCGGTGGCGCGCGGCGATCCGCGAGGTGGGCAAAGCCATGGGGCTTTCCGGGGACGCGGTCGCGGCGCTGTCGAGCCAGGTCTGGGGCATCTCGAGCCGGGGCATCGACGAGGACCGCGCGAAGGCCGCCGGCCTCGCCGCCGGCGACCGGCGGCTCAGGCAGGCCCTGGAGCTGGCGCGGGAGATCGTCGGCTTTCCGCGTCACCTCTCGCAGCATGTCGGCGGCTTCGTCGTCACGCGCGGCCGGCTCGACGAGCTTTGCCCGGTCGAGAACGCGGCAATGGAAGAGCGGACGATCATCGAATGGGACAAGGACGACATCGACGCGCTCGGCATACTCAACCCATCTTTGCCATTTTGGCGCGCGCCTGCGACCTAAGTAGTTGCGATGATGGGCTGATTTTCTGGCCCATCTGGGATTATGGCACTACGTTTGTGCGCTCATCGCGACACTCCCGGGAGCACGGCCCGGCGCCTGTGGGGATCCACCGTGAGGCCCGCCGCCTGCGCGATGACGCGCGCCTCGGCGTCGGGTTGAGCATCCTGGCGGATGACGATGCGGTTTCCGTCCACCTCCCGGATGGTGGAGGTGAGACGCACCCAGCCCGCGAGCTTGTCGCGGATCGTACTCCAGCGGTCATGCAAGCCGTGCGCCGCCAGACGGGTTCGCAGCAGATGAACCGCGTGGTAGGCGAGGACGGCGATGAACAGGTGGGCGGCGATGCGCGAGGTCTTGGAGTGCCAGACCGGGCGCAGGCCGATTTCGGATTTCAGGCTGCGGAAGGTGGCCTCGAGCTCTGTGAGCTTCCAGTAGGTTCGGACCACGGTTTCAAGATCCCACTCGACGTGGCTGGTGCGCAGCACATAGATGCCCGCTTGGCGGTCGCGCTCGGCATGGAGAGCGTTGCGCCTCCAGCGGACCGCACTGGCCCGCCCCTTCTCTCCGGGCTCGACCTCGATGTCGTACTGACGGTGGACGCGCCTGTACCTTTCCTTCAGCCGGCCCAGCTTCTCCATCACCTTGGTGAACTGCTTGATGTGGTTCTTCTTCGACAGCCCGCCATGCAGGGCGCGCAGGGCGTCCTCGAAGTTGTGACGCTGACGGGCGAGCACGGCCTCGTCCTTCTGCTGGCGCTCATGGCTCCAGACGCACAGGTGCGCTTCGTCGTCCCCTGCCGCGAGACGCCAGGCGCGGGCATCGTGGCCGGCCCGGGTTTCGAAGGCGGCATCGGCTTCGCGCCCGGGCGGCGCCGAGACGCCGCGGCGAACGGTGATCCAGTGATAGCCGCCCGCCCGCAGCCAGGCGAGGTTGGCCTCGGTGGAGATGCCGGCGTCCATGATGACCGTGGGCCTGGGGGCGTTGCTGCCGCGCGCTTGGCATTCCAGCCGCCCGATGGCGTCGGCGAGAGTGGCCGGCTCGGAGATGTTGCCGGGCAGGATCTCGCTGTGCTGCGGAAAGCCGGCCTGGTTCAGCGACAGGGCCAGGGTCACGATCGGACAATCGTCACGCCTCTGCTTCGAGCGCCCGAAGCGGGCCAGCGCGGAGCTGGGCCGTCCGGTCATATGGGTGTTGGTCAGGTCGAAGAAGACGATGGTGTCGGGGATGCCGAAGAGATCGCGCTCCCGGGCGCACAGCGCCTCTTCAAGCGCCGCGCGGTGACGCCACAAGAGGTCGCCGATGCGGTAGAGCTTGCTGAGCGTGAGCGACTTGCCGCTGTCGACATCGAGCAACTCCAGGGTCGCGCTGTTCGCGCTCAGCCAGCGGAAGGCCTCGCGCTCGCTGGAGGGATGGATCATGCGCGCGACCACCAGTGCCGCCGCGATGCGTGCGTCGCGCTCACTTGCGCCCAGCCTCTCCAGCGTCTCGATGAAGCGAAGGTCGTCAAGCGCGGCGAGAGCCAGGCGCTCGCAGCCCACCGAGCGGACCTGTTCGTGGGAGAGGCTATCGAGACGGACCGTGGCCAGGTCGCTCTCGTCCCCGGGCCGCGACGCGCCGAGATCGCGGGCGTGAAGCCGCCGTACGACGTCCTCGGCGACGGGGCGCAAGGCGGCATCCGGCTCCAGCAGCGGCTCGCTGCCGGCGAGAAGGGTTTCGATCAGAAGCGCCAATTCGCGCCATTGCTCCTCGGGCACACCGAAGTCGGCGCCGAGATTGAGGAGCGTGACCTGGCGCACCCTTCCGCCGATGCGTTCGCTGCGCACGAGGCGGTAGGTGGCATAGCGCTCGCCACCGTCTCCGCGACCGGTGAGGGTTTTGCGAATGAACATGGCGGCAGGGTCACGGACAGTTTGCGGACTGTCAAGGAGCGCCGGCCCACAGACCAAAGATTATGGCACTACAATGGACTTCCCAAAACACAATCCAACAAAATCAGTGCCTTAGATCCCAAAGGCTACCCAAAATCAGGCCTTCGGGACCGAAAAGTGGCAAAGATGGGTCAAGATCGACGTGCTTGCGCTCGGCATGCTCACCTGCATCCGAAAGGCCTTCGATCTTCTCAACCCATCTTTGCCATTTTGGCGCGCGCCTGCGACCTAAGTAGTTGCGATGATGGGCTGATTTTCTGGCCCATCTGGGATTATGGCACTACGTTTGTGCGCTCATCGCGACACTCCCGGGAGCACGGCCCGGCGCCTGTGGGGATCCACCGTGAGGCCCGCCGCCTGCGCGATGACGCGCGCCTCGGCGTCGGGTTGAGCATCCTGGCGGATGACGATGCGGTTTCCGTCCACCTCCCGGATGGTGGAGGTGAGACGCACCCAGCCCGCGAGCTTGTCGCGGATCGTACTCCAGCGGTCATGCAAGCCGTGCGCCGCCAGACGGGTTCGCAGCAGATGAACCGCGTGGTAGGCGAGGACGGCGATGAACAGGTGGGCGGCGATGCGCGAGGTCTTGGAGTGCCAGACCGGGCGCAGGCCGATTTCGGATTTCAGGCTGCGGAAGGTGGCCTCGAGCTCTGTGAGCTTCCAGTAGGTTCGGACCACGGTTTCAAGATCCCACTCGACGTGGCTGGTGCGCAGCACATAGATGCCCGCTTGGCGGTCGCGCTCGGCATGGAGAGCGTTGCGCCTCCAGCGGACCGCACTGGCCCGCCCCTTCTCTCCGGGCTCGACCTCGATGTCGTACTGACGGTGGACGCGCCTGTACCTTTCCTTCAGCCGGCCCAGCTTCTCCATCACCTTGGTGAACTGCTTGATGTGGTTCTTCTTCGACAGCCCGCCATGCAGGGCGCGCAGGGCGTCCTCGAAGTTGTGACGCTGACGGGCGAGCACGGCCTCGTCCTTCTGCTGGCGCTCATGGCTCCAGACGCACAGGTGCGCTTCGTCGTCCCCTGCCGCGAGACGCCAGGCGCGGGCATCGTGGCCGGCCCGGGTTTCGAAGGCGGCATCGGCTTCGCGCCCGGGCGGCGCCGAGACGCCGCGGCGAACGGTGATCCAGTGATAGCCGCCCGCCCGCAGCCAGGCGAGGTTGGCCTCGGTGGAGATGCCGGCGTCCATGATGACCGTGGGCCTGGGGGCGTTGCTGCCGCGCGCTTGGCATTCCAGCCGCCCGATGGCGTCGGCGAGAGTGGCCGGCTCGGAGATGTTGCCGGGCAGGATCTCGCTGTGCTGCGGAAAGCCGGCCTGGTTCAGCGACAGGGCCAGGGTCACGATCGGACAATCGTCACGCCTCTGCTTCGAGCGCCCGAAGCGGGCCAGCGCGGAGCTGGGCCGTCCGGTCATATGGGTGTTGGTCAGGTCGAAGAAGACGATGGTGTCGGGGATGCCGAAGAGATCGCGCTCCCGGGCGCACAGCGCCTCTTCAAGCGCCGCGCGGTGACGCCACAAGAGGTCGCCGATGCGGTAGAGCTTGCTGAGCGTGAGCGACTTGCCGCTGTCGACATCGAGCAACTCCAGGGTCGCGCTGTTCGCGCTCAGCCAGCGGAAGGCCTCGCGCTCGCTGGAGGGATGGATCATGCGCGCGACCACCAGTGCCGCCGCGATGCGTGCGTCGCGCTCACTTGCGCCCAGCCTCTCCAGCGTCTCGATGAAGCGAAGGTCGTCAAGCGCGGCGAGAGCCAGGCGCTCGCAGCCCACCGAGCGGACCTGTTCGTGGGAGAGGCTATCGAGACGGACCGTGGCCAGGTCGCTCTCGTCCCCGGGCCGCGACGCGCCGAGATCGCGGGCGTGAAGCCGCCGTACGACGTCCTCGGCGACGGGGCGCAAGGCGGCATCCGGCTCCAGCAGCGGCTCGCTGCCGGCGAGAAGGGTTTCGATCAGAAGCGCCAATTCGCGCCATTGCTCCTCGGGCACACCGAAGTCGGCGCCGAGATTGAGGAGCGTGACCTGGCGCACCCTTCCGCCGATGCGTTCGCTGCGCACGAGGCGGTAGGTGGCATAGCGCTCGCCACCGTCTCCGCGACCGGTGAGGGTTTTGCGAATGAACATGGCGGCAGGGTCACGGACAGTTTGCGGACTGTCAAGGAGCGCCGGCCCACAGACCAAAGATTATGGCACTACAATGGACTTCCCAAAACACAATCCAACAAAATCAGTGCCTTAGATCCCAAAGGCTACCCAAAATCAGGCCTTCGGGACCGAAAAGTGGCAAAGATGGGTCAAGACATGGAAGGGGCTGGACTACACGCTGGCGACGATCCCCCAGGAAGACCCCGCCGTGTACGACATGCTCTGCGCCGCCGACACTGTTGGCGTTTTCCAGGTCGAGTCCCGTGCCCAGATGAGCTTCCTGCCGCGCATGCGCCCGCGCACCTTCTACGACCTTGTCATCGAGGTCGCGATCGTCCGGCCGGGCCCGATCCAGGGCGACATGGTGCATCCCTACATCCGGCGCCGGCGCGGCGAGGAAGAGGTTGTGTATCCATCGCCCGACCTCGAAGCGGTGCTGGGCAAGACTCTCGGCGTCCCCCTGTTCCAGGAACAGGCCATGCAGATCGCCGTCGTGGCGGCCGGTTTCTCGGCCTCGGATGCGGACCGGCTCCGCCGGGCTCTTGGCAGCTTCCGCGGCCCCGGCACGGTCGAGACGTTCAGGGAACGGTTCGTTCAGGGCTGCCTCGACAACGGATACGGCCGGGACTTCGCCGAAAGTTGTTTCCGCCAGCTCGAGGGCTTCTCCGGATACGGCTTCCCGGAAAGCCACTCGGCGAGCTTCGCGCTGCTCGTCTACGCGTCGGCCTGGCTCAAGCGGCATCACCCGGAAGTCTTCGCCTGCGCGCTCTTGAACGCCCAGCCGATGGGCTTCTACGCGCCGGCCCAGATCGTCCGCGACGCCCGCGAGCACGGCGTGGATGTCCGTCCTGTCTGCGTCGAGCGCAGCTACTGGGACAATGTCCTGGAGCTCGCGGGAGACGGAACTTTGGCGGTCCGCCTGGGGTTCCGTCAGATCAAGGGCTTCAGGGAGGAGGACGGGCTCTGGCTCGCCGCCGCGCGCGGCAACGGATACCGGGAGATCGATGCGGTCTGGCGGCGCGCGGGGCTCGACCGCGCCGCCCTTGCCAGGCTCGCCGAGGCGGACGCCTTCGCCGGACACGGGCTCGACCGCAGGGACGCGCTCTGGGCGGTCAAGGCCCAAGTTGGCACTTTTTCCGACCAGCCGAGCCTGTTCGAGCCAGTTTTGCGGCGCTGAACCACTAGATGTTGGGGTTGGAGGACACCTGAGACCCACATTTGCCATTCGTGGTCCTGGAAGCCAATTGTGGGGCCAGGACTTTGGAGTTGAGTCGATATCCCTCTTGCCAGATGCCGCGAACGCCGTGTATGCGAAACAGGCATCGCAGAAACGGCGCCGCCATGTACATCAAGGCAACCAGGACACACACCGACAAGGCCGGCCAGCCGGTCCGAAGCCATCGCCTCGTGCTCGCCCAGCGCGTCGGCGACAAGGTGCGCCACAGGACGCTGCTCAATCTCGGCACCGACTATCCGGTGCCGCGCGAGAAGTGGAAGGCCGTCACCGAACTCGCCGAGGCGCTGCTTCACGGCAAGCCGCCGCTGTTCGAGGGCGAGGCGGATGTGCGGGCCGCAGCCGAGGACATCGTCGCCAAGCTCAGGGCCAGGGGGTTCCGCGTCGAGGCGATGCAGGAAGAGGCGCGCAAGCCCGACATCGCCACCGTCGACCTCGATACCCTGGAGCACGAGAACCCGCGCACGGTCGGCTGCGAGCGCCTGTGCCTCAAGGCCCTCGACGCCCTCGGCTTCGCCGAAATCCTCCACGGCCTCGACATCAAGGGCCGCGACGGGCGCATCGCCAGCGCGCTGATCGTCGCCAGGATGGTCCATCCCGCCAGCGAGCGTGATACCAGCCGCTGGCTCCGCCACGACAGCGCGGCCGCCGAGCTCCTGGGCCTGGAGGGCGACCGCAAGGCGCTGCGGCGCAAGACGCTCTACCGCATCGGCGACCTGCTCTGGCGCCACCGCGCCGCCATCCAGCGGGAGCTGTTCAACCGTGAGCGCGCACTGCTCGACCTGCCCGAGACGATCGCCTTCTACGATCTCACCAACGTCCACTACCACGGCCACACGGGCGGCGAGCTTCCCAGGTTCGGGCGCTCCAAGCAGAAGCGCGACGACTGTCCCCTCATCACGCTGGCGCTGGCGCTCGACGGCGCGGGCTTCCCGCGCAGTTGCGAGATCCTGCCGGGCAACGTGAGCGAGCCGGGCACGCTGCACGAGGCGCTGGCGCGGCTCGAGGCGGTGTGCGGCGGCACGGCGCCGAAGCCCACGGTGGTCATGGACGCGGGCATCGCCACCGAGGAGAACATCGTCTGGCTGGGCGAGCAGGGCTACGACTGGATCGCGGTCAGCCGCGGTGCCAGGCCTGCGCCGCCCGAGGGCGGACCCGAGGCCCTGCTGATCACCAGCGCGCGCCACGAGGTGCGGGCCTGGCGGCTTGCCAGCGAGGACGGCGAGGCGCGGCTCTACGTCGTCAGCGAGGGCAAGAAGAAGGCCGAGAACGCGATCATCGGCCTGAGGCGGAACCGCTTCGAGGCGGCGCTGGAAAGGCTCCACGGCGGCCTTGCGGTCAAGGGCCGCCTCAAGCGCTACGACAAGGTGCTGGAGAGCATAGGCCGCCTCAAGCAGCGCTTCTCCGCCGTCGCCAGGCACTACGAGATCACGGTCGAGAGGGCGAAAACCGGCCCCAATGCCACCGCCGTGCGCTTCAAGCGCAGGCCGCGATACGACGAGGCCGATGAGGGCGCCGGTGCCTATGTGCTGCGCACCAGCCACGTCGACTGGGACATCGAGACGGTCCTGCGGACGTACTGGCGGATCACGGATATCGAGGCGACATTCCGGAGCCTGAAATCCGAGCTCGGCCTTCGCCCGATCTGGCACCAGCTCGACCGGCGCATCGCGGCCCACCTGCTGATCGCCGTGCTGGCCTACCACGCCGTGCATCTGATCCGTACCCGGCTGGCCGCGCGCGGCATCCACAAGTGCTGGGCGTCGATCCGCGAGAGCATGCGGACCTGGGTGCGGATCACCACGCGCCTGCGCCAGACCGACGGCACCTTGATCGTCAACCGCCAGGACACGCGCCCGGCCGCCGAGGTTGCCGCAATCTCCTCGGCGGCGGGCGTGGACCCCGCCATCCACCGCACGAGGACCCGTCTGATGAGCTGACAGAATCTCACAAAATGTGGGGCCATGTTGGAATCGACCGAGAAAAATATCGCGTTGAATCAAACCAATAGGGAACACAGGCAGCGGAAAAGTGCCAACTTGGGAAGGGGCTCGGCGGCGAACGTCCGCTGCCGCTGTTCGAGCAAACCGGCGAGGGCCTGCCCGATGTCCCCGCCCGCTTGCCGGCCATGTCCGAGCGCGAAGAGGTTTTCGAGGACTATGTCGCGACGCGGCTGACGCTGCGAGAGCATCCGGTTTCGTTGCTCGCGCCGTCTCTTGGCCCGTTCGTCTGCGCCGCCGATATCCGCGATGCGCCGGACGGCCGATGGATGACCGTTGCCGGCCTCGTCATCACGCGGCAGCGTCCCGGCACCGCAAGCGGCGTGATCTTCATCACGCTGGAAGACCATACCGGCGTCGCCAACATCGTCGTCTGGCCGAAGACGTTCGAGAAGCACCGCAAGGAGGTCATGGCCGGCCGGCTGCTGCGCATCCGCGGCAGGCTGCAGCGCGAGGGTATCGTCGCCCACGTGATCTCGTCGAGAATCGAGGACCTGTCCGTTCTGCTCGACTCCCTCGGGGATTCACGACGGAACGGCGCCGGCATGGATCCTGCCCGTCCGGGCGCCGGCGATGTCGCACGACCGGCCGCCGCCCGAGGCGGAGAACAAGGCCGGACGCCGGCGCAGGAGGCCGCTGCGGTCGCGCCGCAACGCACCTCCGTCCGCAACGCCGCCGGTGCGCGGCATCCGCGCGAGCAGGCGAAGAAGCTGTTCCGCAGCCGCGATTTTCACTGAGCCCGGCCAGGGTTGGGCGCGGCGGGAGCCGTCAAGTGGTGTCGATGGCTGCCGAGAAGTGCGCTTATTCGGTGATTTCGTCACCAAGGCAGGGTGACGTTGTAGCAGCCGGGTTGGCGGTTGGATGCGTGCCTCGTCGCCCTGGCGTTGTCGCGGCACGGACACGGCGCGGTACGGGGCGTGAGGGCGCCTACCCTTCGAGATAGCTGTGGAGCACGCGCGCGCGGGAGGGATGTTTCAGCTTGCGGAGCGCCCTGGCCTCGATCTGGCGGATGCGCTCGCGCGTGACCGAGAACTGCTGGCCGACCTCTTCCAGGGTGCAAGGGCTGTCGGTGCCGATGCCGTAGCGCATGCGCAGCACCCGCTCTTCTCTCGGCGTCAGCGTGCCGAGTATCTGCGTCACCGTTTCGCGCAGGTCGGACCCGATCGCCGCGTCCAGGGGTTGCACCGCATCCTCGTCCTCGATCAGGTCGCCGAGCTGCAGGTCCCCGTCGTCGCCGCCGAGCGGCGTCTCCAGGCTGAGCGGGTCCGCTGCCGCCGCCGCCTTCAACGCCCTTTGCACCTTGTCGAGCGGCATGCGCATGCACTCTGCGATCTCCTCCGCTGATGGTGGGCGACCCAGCTCCCGGCGCATGAGCCAGGACGTCCTTTGCACCCTGGCGACCGTCTCCACCATGTGCACCGGAATGCGGATGGTGGAACCGCTTTCCGTGAGCGCGCGCGCAAGCGACTGCCGGATCCACCAGGTCGCATAGGTCGAGAACCTGAAGCCCCGGCGGTAGTCGAACTTGCTCACCGCCTTCATCAGGCCGGCGTTGCCCTCCTGGACCAGGTCGGGGAGCGCGAGGCCCCGGTTCTGGTACTTCTTGGCGATCGCGATCACGAGGCGCAGGTTGGCCTCGATCATCTCGTCCGTGGCCTGCCGTGCGTCGCGCTCGCCGCCGAGCACCGCCTTTGCGGTCCGCCTGAGCTCGACGGGCGCCGTCGCGGTCTCCCGGGCCAGCGCCAGGATTTCCCGGCGCAGCGCCAGGACCTCGGAGCGCTTCTCGCTGGCGAGCGCCTGCCAGCCCTCGCCCCGAAGCCGGCCGACGCGCGAGAGCCAGCCGGCCTCGAGCTCGAGCCCTTCGTGCCGCTCGAGAAATGCCTCGCGCGGGACGCCGCACTCGACGGCCAGGCGCATGAGCGCGCCGTCGCAGCGCCGCAGGCGCTGGTCCGCTCCCCGGACCTCGTCCACCAGCGCCTCGATGCGGGCGTCGGTCAGCCGCAGGCTCCGTATCGCCGCCGCAAGCTCGCGCATCAGCCTGCGCTGCCGGGCGGCCTGGGACGCCGTAAGCGCCCGTCTCTTGCGTGCAAGCTCGATACGCTTCTCCTGGAGCCTGCGGAGCTTCAGCCACGACGCCGCAATCCCGTCGAGGCTCTCCATGACGCCGGGACGGACCGCGTCTTCCATGGCGGAGAGCCCGGGCCTGTCGCCGTCGGTCCGCTCGCCGGCTCCATTCCCTTCAGCGCCCTCGCGCCTGTCTCCGAGCGCGTGCACGGCGCCATAGGCGGCCTCGACGTCGATCACGTGGCGCAACGCTAGCGAGCCCTCCCGGATCGCGTCCCGCCAGACGCTCACGGTTCGCATGGCCGGCGGGCTCATGCAAAGACCGGCCAGCACGGCCCGCCGGCCCGCCTCGATCCGCTTGGCAAGTGCGGCCTCGCCCTCACGGGTGAGAAGGGCCGCGTGCCCCATGTCGCGCAGGTACATCGTCATCGGATCGCGGGGGGACCCAGGGTCGTTTCCGGCGATCGCGGCAACGGACGCCGGCGCCCTTGCCGGCGGCTGCGCAGCCTCATCCTCGGCATCCTCGGCGACGGAGCTGCTTGGCCTGGACAGCTCGGTTGTCGTGTCCTCGACACGACCGTCGACGAGCTCGTCCGGGCGGTCTTCGCTTTCCAGCCCGTATCCGGTGCCGGGGCCGCCCATCCGGTCCTGCGTGATGGTCGGCGTGGTGCACGATGCCCAGCGGCCCTGGTCGAGGATGCTTCCGCCTGTCGTCTCATCGTCCGCCGCCAAGGGATCGCCGGACTCGAGCCGCTCATCCTGTAACGAATCGGATTTCATGACGGCTTCGACTGTGGCATGGCCGACGGCAATCAGGCCAGAGCGCGCCGGTGGAGGGACGGAGCGGATGGCGTCAAGGTGCGACGCGGTTGCCCACCCCGGCGACGAAGTGCCGGCGGGCCAACAAGAACAACCTCAGCCATGCCGCTCGGGGAAAGGGCGTATTTCAAGGGGAAGGCCGATTGAAAGTATGTGGGTGATATCTCCGTTCGCGAGGTGGGCGCAAGCCGGGTCGGGCAGAGGAAGGCTCTATTCGACCATCCGCTTGAGGCCCGCGAGAGCCTTCCGATGATCGCGCGGCTGTTGGGCCACGCAGAGGTGCCGACGACGGCGCGGTACGCTCACTTGACACGGGAAGCGATGAACGCGTCTGCGGCGCGGATCGCGGCCAGCATCGGCGAGGATATCCTTCGCGGCGGCGCCCGGCCTTCGTCTCCCTGAGCGGCGGCGATTGCGGGGCCGCGCCCGCTCGTCACGACGTTCGCCGAGCGTCGGAACGAGCCGGGCGGCGGTCCAGCCATTCGTCGAGCTTCGACCAGCGCCGCCGGCCCGAGACGTTGCGCACCGCGATCGCCACCGCCTTCTGGACCACCAGCCGCTTGCCCCGCGTGATGCCTGTGTAGAGCAGGTTGCGCCGCAGCATGGCGTAGTGCTGCGTCAGAACCGGGATAACCACGGCCGGATGCTCCGAGCCCTGGCTCTTGTGCACGGTCGCGGCATAGGCCGGCACCAGCGTGTCGAGCTCGCCGAAGCCGTAGACGTGATCGCTTCCCTCGAACTGCGCAGTCAGCTCCCCCGCTCGGGGTCCACGTCGGCGACATGGCCGATGTCGCCGTTGTAGACCTCCTTGTCGTAGTCGTTCTCGATCTGAATCACCTTGTCGCCGGGCGCGAAGGTCCAGCCGAAGCGCTCCACCTTGCGCTCGCCGGCAGGGTTGAGGGCGGACTGGAGCTCGATGTTGAGCGAACGCGCGCCCGCGCCGCCGCGGTTCATCGGACACAGCACCTGGATATCGCGCACCGGGTCGAGGCCGAAGCGCTTCGGGATGCGCGTCTTCACCAGCTCTACGATCCTCGCGGCGGCGGTCTCCGGATCGTCCGCCGGTACGAAATAGAAGTCGCTGTCGCTGTCGGGTCGCGAGAGATCGGGGATGGCGCCCCGGTTGATGCCGTGCGCGGTCGTGACGATCCGGCTTCGCGCCGCCTGGCGGAACACCTCGGTCAGCCGCACCACCGGGACCGCGCCGGATGCGATGATGTCGGCGAGCACCTGGCCGGGTCCCACGGAGGGCAGCCGGTCGACGTCGCCCACGATCAGCAGCGCGGCCTCGTCGGGCACCGCCGTCAGCAGCGCCCGCATCAGCATGACGTTCACCATCGAGATCTCGCCGATCACCAGCAGGCCGCAGTCGAGAGGGTTGTCCCCGTCGCGTTTGAACCCGCCGTGCCGGGGATCGACCTCAAGCAGGCGATGCACCGTCTTCGCCTCCATCCCGGTGGCCTCGCTCATCCGCTTCGCGGCGCGCCCGGTCGGCGCGCACAGGAGAATGTCCACGCCCTTGGCCGAGAGGATGCGCAGGATCGCGTTGACGATCGCCGTCTTGCCGACGCCCGGACCCCCGGTGACGACCGTGACCTTGGACGTGAGCGCCAGACGGACCGCTTCGGCCTGACCGGCCGCCAGCGTGAGCCCCGTCTTCCGCTCGACCCACGGCAGCGCCTTCTCCGCGTCGATTGCGGCCCAGGGCAGCTTGCCGGCCGCGATCCTGAGAAGCCGCTCCGCGATCGCCTGTTCCGCCCGGTAGAGGCCCCCGAGGAAGATGCAGGGGATATCCTCCACCGTGTCCGCGACCACGGTGCCCTCCGCCAGCTCCAGGTCGAGCGCGGTGCGGATCAGGTCGTCGGGCACCTCCAGGAGCCGGGATGCCAGCGGTCCCAGCTCGTCCGCCGGCAGGCCGCAATGCCCCTCGTCCATCGCCTCGGTCAGCGCACACGAGATGCCCGCGCGAACGCGGACCATGGCCGTCTTCTCGATGCCGAGCTTCATCGCGATCGCATCGGCGGTCTTGAACCCGATGCCGCGGATGTCGCGGGCCAGCCGGTACGGGTTCTCCGTCATGACCTCCACGGCGTCGGCGCCGTAGGTCTTGAATATCCGCACCGCCCGCGCCGTGCCCACCCCGTGGCTGTGCAGGAACACCATGATCTCGCGGACCGCCTTCTGCTCCGCCCAGGCGTCGGTGATGCGCTTCGCCCGGACCTTGCCGATCCCCGTCACCTCGCGCAGCCGCTCGGGCGCCGCCTCGATGACGTCGAAGACCGTCTCGCCGAACGCCCGGACCAGCTTGCCGGCGTAGACCGGGCCGATGCCCCGGATCGTGCCCGAGCCCAGATACCTCTCGACGCCCTCGACCGAGGACGGGGCGGAGGTGCGCATGAAGCGCGCCTTGAACTGGTGCCCGTGGGTGCGGTCGTTGATCCACTCGCCGGACGCCGTGATCCATTCCCCGGCCCCGACCATGGCGGCGTGGCCCACCACCGTGACCAGGTCGCGATGGCCCCGCGCCTTGGTCCGGAGCACGCAGAAGCCGTTCTCGGGGTTGTGGAAGGTGACGCGCTCGACCAGCCCGGCCAGGACCTCGCGATCCGAAGACTGCGCTTGCGGCCGGGCTCCCCGCGTCACGATGTCCCGAGCGCGGGAGCGAATAGCAACTCCCTGAGAAGACCCAGCTGCCGCGCCCGTTCGGCGATCGCCTTCGGATCCTCGATGCTCAACTCGGGGGCTTCCGCAGCAGCCTCTTCCTTGTCCCGCAACAGCCGCTCGAACCGGGTGAAATTGTCCTGCATCTCCTCCGCCGTGAACATGCGCCTCAGCCGCGACACGAAACCCGGCAAAGCCTGCGCGAACTCCGGGCGCTCCGCAGCCGCCTGCGCGAAGCTCACCAGCTTCTCGCCGACGATGTAGTCGAAGGCGGCCTCGACGCCGAAGCGGTGCATGACGGCCTCGGCGGCCTCGCACTGCTCCATCCAGATGTCCTGCCAGCGCCGCTCGGTCATGCGCCCGGTTCCCTTTCGACGGTGCCGTCCCACGCGGTCCATGGAACGCTGCTTCCGCTTCGAAAGCCAATCGATTCTTCCGCTCATTCTGAGGCGTCGCTGCGCGCCCGGCAACGACCTGCCTCGCGCCCTCGCCAGCGGCCCGGCCCGGCGCGGCCTTTTCGCCGCCGGCACAAGAATGCCCCTTGTTCCCCATGCCGCGCATGCCATGATCGACCGGCGGCCCCACAGGGGAAATAGCCCACAGAAGAAAGGAGCGCGTCGGTGTCGGACGCTCGGCTTCGTTCCCTTCTCAAGCAGCTCGGCAAGGCAGACGGCCCCGACGCCGCGATGCGCCTGGCGCGGGACCGCAGCACGTTGCTCCTGGGGACACCCGGTTCGGCCTCGGCGCTGATCTCGGGCGGCAAGGCGGACGCGGAAGCGCGGTTGACCCTGTTCACGCTGCTGCTCGACCAGGCGCGTATGAACAAGGAGAACCGCGGACGGCTGGGCGCCGGCTTTCTGTCGGAGGCGGAAGAGGCGATCGCCGCGCTGTGCGGGTCCGGCGGCCTGGATCTCGATGCGGGCGTTTCCCTGGCCCGGGCCTACGCCATTGCCGAGCTGGAGGTGCCGCAGGCCCTGGTGTCGGCTCTCATGACGGGCGCGGGGAGCGCAATCGAGGCTGAAGGGTTGCCGGACGACTTCGATGCACAAATCGACGGTCTCCGGCGCGAGGCGGACGGCGACGACTACATGCTGCACGGCTTTCTGAACGAGCTGCTGAGCGGGATGCCGCCGCCGTTGCGCCTGGCCTTCGTGCATCAGGTGGCGGGGCGTGACGAGGCGTGGTGCGGCCCCCTCGCGCTGTATTGGCTGCTGGATCCGGCGCCGGAGGTGCGCCGGGCGGCGGCGGCAGGCCTCGGGGAGCGGGCGGAACGGGGCAGCCTCGATGCTGCGGCCGCCTCGGCTCTGCCGCTGATCCGGATCTGGGTTCCGGCGGACGACGCCCGCGCGGCGTTGGACGCGGCTCTTCGGGGCGCGCGGCGGCACGAGCTGGCCGGGCCGCTCGAGCGTCCTGCGCTTCGGCCTGCCGGGCTTCTCGGATCCTTGCCGGACGGCTCGGGCAGCCAGAGCTTCGCGGTCTCGCTCGAGGGCGCGGACGGGCCTGCGGCCGCCCTGGTGCTCTTGAAGATCGGTCATGGGGTGAAGGAGGCTTTCCTGGTTCGGGGGGAGGAGGCGGGAGCCATGCTGTCGGGCCAGTTGGCTCAGACGTGCAACATGGAGCTGGCTTTGGAGGCGCTGGAGCCCGCGCTATCGGCGGCGCTTGCGGAGGGTCTGTCTGCCGGGAAGCCCGGGCCGCCGGGCCTGATCGACGTGGCCCGGGCCTGCGGCCTGGGCACGCTGAAGCCGCAGCCGATGACGGCGCAGGACTGGCTCTTGCACGTTGACCCTGCGGGCGAGATCGCGGGCTTGCGGCCTCGCGAGCGGGCGCGGCTAATCGAGCGGAGCGCCGAGTGGCCCTACGACCACAGTCTGGTGAAGACCTGGTACGAGGGCACGGCGATCGTGGACGAGGCAGTGAAGGGGATTGGCGGCCGGCGGCAAGCGACTGCGGCATTCCGGGCGGCGCTCGACAGGCGGCGCGACTACTGGTCGCTTCTCATTGCGAGAGCGGCACACGTGTTGAGTGCCGCAACGGGGGAGGGGGACTGGCGGTCCTTCGCCGCGACGGCGGCAGCGTTGATCGACGGCGCGGCGCTGCAGACGCTGCCGGTCATGGAGCATGTTCTCGACTCGAGTCTGGCCGCCTGGCGGGCGGAGGAATACGCTCTGGACGGCAAAGGGCGCTGACCGGAGCGGGCGGGTCCGTCGGCGCGTGGCGAGGCCCGCCGGTTCCTTTCCCGGTGCCGGCCGGGCGCGTACGTTTGCGCGCGGCCTTGGCACCGGCTTGCCGGCGTAGTATCCAGCCGCCCTCAGCCACACCATCGGAGGCTCAGGACATGACGGTATCCCCTCCCCGCAAGGCCACCGCGCTCAAGAAGGCGATGACCAAGACGCAATTGGTGGCTTCGCTTTCCGAATCGACGGGGCTTCCGAAGAGGGACGTCTCGGCGGTGCTCGACGAGTTGGGGCTTCTCATCGAGCGCCACATCAAGAAACGCGCCGTCGGCACCTTCACGCTTCCCGGCCTGTTGAGGATCACACGTGCGCGCAAGCCCGCCAGGAAGGCGCGGACGATGGTCTCGCCGCGCACGGGGGAGGAGATCCAGGTGCCCGCCAAGCCGGCCTCGACGGCGGTCAAGGTACGGCCGCTCGCGGGCCTCAAGCGGATGGTCGAATAGGGCGCTCCTCTCCACCGGGCCCGAACGGCGCCCGCATTGGGGGCGCGCTCTCCCTTGCGATAGATGCGATGCCGGCCGCCGTCGGCGCCGGTACTGCCGGGCGGATGCGCGGCGCACCGCTCGGATCGGTTCGACATCCGTCGCCTGGGGCCCGCGCGCTCCCTGCTCCACCATGAGGTTCACACGCTGGCCGGGCTCCAGGGCGCCCAGGCCCGCCCGGCTCAACGTAGCGACTGCCCATCGGGTCCAGCGTAGACAAGCCGGCTATATTCACAGCGGCGACAATTGCGGCTCCGTTGTTCAGATTGGGCCAAGACAATTCGACCTGACCTCGATGAGGGGGACCGACTCCGGCCCCCCTCCCCTGCCGAGCGGCGGAGACACTAATACTGCATTGTCATCACGGCGACGGTGGACGTGCCGTCGACGGTGACGGCAGCGGAGTCGAAGCTCGGCGGCCCGAAGGCAGCGCTCGCGTCGTTCCCGAACGCATATCCTTCCGAGGGGATCCCGCGTTCGTCCGTGTCGAGCTCACCGTTGTCGTTTTCGTCATGGAACGCGGTCATCGCGTACCGTCCCGGAGCGAGGTCGTGCACCACGAATCGCACTGTCCCGGCGCGGGCGGGCTCGCGGAATCCTTTCACCACATCGGTTGCGGCGGGGAAGGAGTCCTTCTCCCCCGGTCCGTGAACGGCGAGGTAGAGCCGTCCGTCGTCGGAGCGGATCCCGTGCACCTCGATGGAAAGGTCGGCGGCCGCGGCTTCAACGCTGACGAGTGCGGCCACGGCGGCGGCGGCGAGCAATCCGATCATCATGACAGTACCTCCTGTTTCGGGCGATCCGGCCGGCCGCACCCCTGTGCGGCCTCACAGCGCGTCCATGCTCGACGGCGAGGTCTGCCGCCCGCAATGGCAAGTTCGTGAAATTCAGGACTTCTTCGCGAACGGTTCCATTTGTGCGATTCGCGCTTCGCGAGTGGCTGCCGTGAACATGCTCCTCAGCCTCGACACGAAGCCGGGCTGTCAACTGCCATGTGCGCAGTGTTCCCGTCCTGAAGGCGACCCTCTCCGCCCCTCGTTTGGCCGTCGGCTGCGTCAGCTCCCGACACGCTTCGGCCTGCCGACAATCCGCTCGACCTGCGCACGCGAGAGCCGCAGTTGCCTGGCTTGCCCTCTCTGATGAAGCCGTACCGGCGACCGGCGGCTCGACCGTTTCCGTCTCCGCCGCCCTGACGGGGCACGGAAGACGAAGCCCTGCGTTCCGCGGTCGATCCCGTGATCGCCCAAACCCGCGAGGTCTCAGGCGATGCGGCGTGACGATCCCGCCGCCGTGGTTGGCGGCGCGCGATTCCGTCCCTCAACCTTCCCGATCGAGGTCCCACCGTTCGGCGCGCTGCATGAAGACCGAGGAGTCGCCGCGCCACTCGCCATACCCGATCCGCCCGCCATCGGTCAGCCAGTCGATCTTGCGGTCGAAGCAAGCCGCCAGCGCCGCGTCCGTTGCAGCAAGCGCAAAGCCGCCATGTTCGGTCCGGGAATCGAGAGCCGTGACAGCGAAGGCGCCGTCGACCGCGGCGTCGCGGTTGCCGATCTCGCCTCTCGCCACCGCGTCTATCCCGCCGGTGCGAAGGGCTTCGAGGAGTTCCGTCTCGCCGGTTTCGTCGCCGAGATAGACTACTTGAGGCATGGCGTTCGATGGCGGGTGGATATGCCGCCGTCCCACGAGTTGCGGCGATGCGCCGGCGGCATTGATGACGTAAGCTACGCTGCCGTCGGCAACCGCCACGCCGCCCGGCGTGTCCACGCGCGCCCCCGTGGCCAGAACGCCGGCCGCATCGACGAGGCCCGTCAACTCCAACAGGCGGAACTCCCCCGTCGTTCCGGCCAGAACGCCGACGCGCACATCGCCGGTCAGATCGTCATATCCTGCAAGGCGCCCGGCATCGTCGGCGCGCACCAGAAGCGATTGGCGAAACGCGATATGACCCGAGGTGAAGACGACCGCCTTCTCGCCCGCCGCGTCGCGGGTCCGGGAGTCGAGGATCGTGATGCCGCCGCCCACGACGTCGTAGTGCGAACCGACCGGACGCAACCAGATATTCTCCCAGACCGCGATACCACGGCGGGAAAACGACAGTCCCGCGCCTTCCATCGCCTCGAGGGCGGTCAGCAGATCCGCCTCGTAGCCGAGATGGGTGTCGAAACCGTCGGACCCGGGGTCGCCGTCGGCGCTGTGGCTCACCGGCGCGAAGAATGCGTAGAAGCCGACAACGAGGACGCGCCCGTCCGTGGTGCAGGCCGAGGGCAACGCAGCGAACCCGGAGGCACAGGCGGCAACCAGGACGAACGCGCCGCAGACCCACGCCCCGAGTCTCGCCGCGAGCCGGGACGAGCCTCTTGGAACCATGCCTTCATTCCTTTCAAACCTCACGAACGGCCTCCCTTCCCCGGCAGAAGCTCGTCGGCGAGACGTCGACCGCGACGAATGCCGGGCACTGGCCGAAAGCGAACGGGCGCTTCACTCGACGCGGGTCCAGGTCTGCGTCTTGCAGAGGAGGCCGAAGAAGACGCAACCGCTGACCTCCAGGGTATTCGAATCGACGAGCTCCAGCTTGGAGCTGTAAGTCTTGCCGTCCTCGGGGTTGTAGATTTCGCCGCCCCTCCACGTGCCGCCGCCCTCGTCCTCGAAGTCCGTCAGCACCTGGAGACCCAGTATCGGCCGGCCACGAAGGGACTTATCCTCGTTCCTGCGGTCGAGCTTTGCCGAGCCGTCGTCCCTGTTGGGCTCCCTGAGCCAGACGATCTCGCCGCACAGCCTCTCGCCGCAGGGCTCGATCTTCACATGCGATTTGCCGCCCTCGGTGAGCCAGATATTCTCGACATCGGCATATGCACCGCCCGCGAAACCCACGGTGAATATCGACAGCGCAACGCACAGCCCGCCAATCGTCTTCATCGTTCTTCTCCATCCGATGCGCCGGGCCCCGGCCCCGGAGGTCGGTTGCGCGGAAGACCGGCACGCGCCGCCGTTTCCCGCATGCGCGGGGAGACACCCCGCGCTATCCGGCGGCGGCGCGCGCCTCGGCCCGGATGCGCCGCTTCACCATGCGGCGGAACAGGTAGGGCGGCGCGTCGATGTCGAGCCCGACCCGCGGCCCGCCGGCATCGTTGTCCTCCTCGATCTGAATCGCTTCGAGGATCTCCTTGTCCTCGGCGAACGCCACGCGGAACATCTCGCTGATCTTCTCGCCAACCGACCCGTCGTCAGGCGCGAAATTGCGGACGTGCAGCCAGCGGTCGAAGCAGGTCGTCGCCGTCTCCGGCGTGAGAAAGTGGCAGGCGTAGAGCCGGAAGCAATCGTCGAGATTGCCCTCGGGCGCGCCGGTGCCCGCGGCCACGGTGCCGAAGTCGATGATCGCGATCGACGGCAGACGCATGTGGTAGAACTGCCACCGGTCGACCCTTCCGTCGAACCTGTCGAAGGCCTTCACCAAGCCGACCGGCTCGCTGTCGAGTGTCCAACGCGAGGTGGTGACGCCCCATTCCCGCTCCTCGAAGGTGACCGGAACGCCCTCGCCGTCGGGGTTGCCGAGCGTCGTCGGATGCACGTAGCTCACATGGGACGGATCGCACAGATTGTCGCACAGCAGCAGATAGTCCGATCTCTGATGGATGGTGTCGCCGTGGGAGACGCCCCAGGCGGGATCGTGGTACTCGGGAAGATCGTAAATGTCGGCCCGGTCGGCGCGCGCGGGATCGCCCATCCAGATCCACACCAGCCCCATGTTCTCGGAAACCGGATAGCTATGGACCTTGGCGTCCGCCGGGATCGCGTCCTGGCCGGGGACGTGGACGCAGGCACCGGTCTCGTCATAGGCCAAGCCGTGATAGCCGCACTGCAGTAGATCCCCCTTGAGCCGTCCCCTGGAGAGCGGGAGCAGCTTGTGCGGGCAGCGATCCGCGAGCGCGACCGGGTCCCGGTTCTCCTTCCTGAACAGCACGACATTCTCGCCGAGGACCGTCCGGCGGATCGGCGACCGGCCGACATCCCCGGCCCACGCGGCCACATACCAAGCGTTGCGCAGGAAGGCCATGGCGCCTCAAGGCCGCTTCCCGTTGGCGACGGACGATGCGCGGTGCGCTGGGGCCCGCAGACCTTGGCCTTGTATCAAGCAGCCCCGCCGAAAGTCAATCGTGCCGCGTTCTCGAGGTATGTGCCTTCAAGCTGTCGGCGGACCCGTACTTCGTGGACAAGGTGCGCGACATCGTCGGCCTGTACGTGGACCCGCCGCAGCATGCCATGGTTCTCTGTGTGGACGAGAAGTCCCAGGTTCAGGCCCTCGACCGCACCCGGCCCTTGCTGCCGCTGCGGCCGGGCCAGGCCGAGCGGCGCACCCATGACTACAAGCGCAACGGCACGACCTCGTTGTTCGCCGCCCTCGACGTCGCCACCGGCGAGGTCATCGGCAAGTGTTTCCGCCGTCACCGAAGCCGAGAGTTCCGCAAGTTCCTGGACCACATCGAGGCCAACGTGCCCGAGGATCTCGACATCCATATCGTCATGGACAACTACTCGACGCACAAGACAAAGGAAGTCCGCGCCTGGTTCGCCAAGCGGCCTCGTTGGCATGTCCACTTCACGCCGACCTCGGCGTCGTGGCTCAACCAGGTGGAGCGGTTCTTCTCCGATCTGACGGAGAAGCAGATCCGTCGCGGGGTTCACCGCTCGACCGTCGAGTTGGAGCAGGCGATCACCGCCTACATCGAGGCCGTCAACGAGGACCCCAAGCCGTTCCGCTGGCACAAGTCAGCCGACGAAATCCTGGCTTCCATCAAGCGCTTCTGCCTGAGAACCCTCGAACTCGCGCCAGCTCAATCATAGCTATGCGAACTTCGGAATCAGGACAGGACCAATTTTTTGTCGTCATCAAGTGCCAAGAATCAGTGCGGAGTGGCCGCCTGCGAGGTTGGTGCTACCTCCATGAGGCCCAAACCGGCGCTCAGACAACAAAATGCGTCCCAAAATGGGTCGCTGAATACGCCCACGCCGCGCCTTGTCGGACAAAAAACGAGCCCTGGGAACCGGACATTAGGCTCATCTTCAACAGTTTGGTCGCTGATTTGACGATCACGGATTGAAAGAATCCCGGATGTCCGGGCTTCTCCCTCCCGTCCGGGTACCGGGCTGCGAAAAACGTGGTGCCACATGACGGGCGAATTCGTTGGTCGATATCCACTGCTACAAGGGAGCAACGCCCGAGATGGTGGGCCGCGCGCTCTTGCGGCACGAGCCGCAGGCCGATCACGGGGAGGCTGATAGTTTGACCGAGGAGCCCCAACAGGATGCATGCGGATCGGATCATTGAGCTGTTGCGCCGCCGGCCCGGACTCGACGATGACTGAGATCGCCGAGCGGTTAAGCATGGGACCTCACACCGGTCCACAGTTGACTCAATGAGCGGCCCAGCATACATATCGGGCCATGCAAGTTGGCCTTCACCAGTTTCACGCCGACACGATCGAGTGGTTGAGCAAGGCGGTCCTGGAGGAGGGCCGCACTCGCAGTTCTCTTGCCCGCGATCTCTGCGCGCTGGAGGACTGGACCGGCGATCGGGGCGAGCACTGCCTTGCGTCGGCGCGCAAGGCTCTGCCGGTTCTGGCGGACAAGCTGGGGCTCGCGCTGCCGGCGGCGCGGGCGGCGTTCGGCCGGGGGCGTCGCGAGGGTGCGGCCATCGAAGCCTTCCCCGATCTCTCGCTTCGCTGTCGGCTCACGGATTTGGGCTCGGTGACGCTGGAGTTGGTCGACGGCGATGCCGAGCGGCGCCTGTGGCAAGCGATGATTGCAACGCACCACCCGCAGGGCTGGGCGCGGGCTCCGGGCGGGCAGCTGCGCTACTGGGTGCGTTCCTCGCTTCATGGCCGCCTCGGCGGCATCGGGTTTTGCGCCGCGAGCTGGCACCAGAAGGCGCGCGACGACTTTATCGGCTGGTCGGCGGACGCGCGGGCTTTGAACCTGCCGCTGGCGATCAACAACCATCGCTTCCTGCTTCTGCCCGGCGTGCGCGTCCACGGTCTGGCCTCGCGGGTGCTGGAGCTGGCGGCCGGCCGCGTGGCGGGAGACTGGGAGGCGGCGTACACCGCGCGCCCGGTCCTGGCCTACAGCTATGTCGGCCCCGAGCATGCCGGCACCTGCTACCGGGCGGCGGGCTGGCGGTGCTGTCCCCAGCACACCTCGGGCCAGCCGCCGGGGTCCGCCGCCGGGGCGGCGCGGACGGTGTGGATGAAGCCGCTGGCGGCGGATTGGCAGGCCATCTTGTGCGCCGAGCCGGCGCGGGATATCCGTGCGGCGCCGGCGTTGCACATGGACGAGGACACGGACTGGGCGGGGCGGGAATATGCGCGCAGCACGCATCCTGACGGCCGGGTCCGCGATCGGATCGAGCGCATGGGACGGGCGTGGCTGGAGCGCCCGGGGGCCGCGATCCCGGCGATCTTTCCGGCCAAGCCGGATCGCAAGGCGGCCTACCGACTGCTGTCGAGCGGGAAGGTGAGCATGGAGCACATCCTGGAGCCGCACCAGGCAACGATGGTGGAGCGCTGCCAGCTTGAGGACATCGTTCTCGCGATCCAGGACACCACCACGCTGAACTACGACGGGCTCGCGGCGACCGAAGGCCTCGTCGGGGTGGGCGGCGGCGGCAAGGGCGCCTGCGGGTTGGTGGCGCATGTCGGCTTGGCGGTCAACGTGGCCGGGCGGCCGCTCGGCGTGTTCGCGCTCGATGCGACCTTCCGCGACGGCAATGACGAGGACAGGGAGAGCGTGCGCTGGGAGCACGGGCACGACCGCGCGCAGGAGTTGGCCCGCGCCTGTCCCGCGACACAGGTGGTCACGGTCTGCGACCGGGAAGCCGACATCTGGGCGTTGCTCGAAACTGCGGTGTCCCAAGGCGCCGGGCTCCTCGTGCGCGCGAACCGTTCGCGGCGACGAAAGGTCATCCTGGAGACCGGCGAGAAGGAGGACCTGTGGAAGCATGTCGCCGCTCTCCCGCGCCTTGCCGGCAAGACCGTGGAGATCGGCGCCTGCGGCGGCAAGCGGGCGCGGTCCAGGCGTACGGCAACGCTCGAGCTGCGCGCCGCCAGGGTCAGCCTGGCGCCACCGCGCGACGCCGAGAGCCCGGAGCCGGTCGACGTGCTCGCCGTGTCCGCGACCGAACCCAACCCGCCCGCCGGCAAGGACCCGCTCAACTGGCTGCTGTTCAGCACCGAGGGCAGCGCCGACGCCGAGACCGCCCAGACCGTCGTCACCTGGTACGAGCGCCGATGGACCATCGAGGAGTACTTCAAGGTCCTGAAGACCGGCACCCGCGTCGAGGACCGAAAGCTCGACCACGCCGATGACCTGCGAAAGTGCGTCGCCTTCGATGCCATCACCGCCTGCCACGTCTTCGATCTCGAACGGATCGCGCGCGACACGCCGGACATTCCGGCCAACCACATCGTCTCCGACGACGAAATCGCCATCCTCTACATCAGGCTGATGGCCTACGGCATGGTTCGAGCCCGCCCGCCGCCAGACAAGCCCCCGGATATCCGCACCTTCGTCATCGACGTCGCAAGGTTCGCTGGCTTCGATCCACGAAAACACCAGCCTCTGCCGGGAACCCAACTGCTCTGGAAAGGCTATGTCTACCTGCGACACGCCACCATCACCTACCGTGCCTTGAAGGACTTGGACATGATCAAGAATGGGACTGACTCAACAGTGGGTAGTTGAGAGGCATGGGACGCAACCACGTGAACGGAGAATGTATTCACTTGGCGAACCAGGGGAAGGTGCGCCGCGCGCCGGGGACGCGCGGCAAGATTGTCAACCACCTCACCGAGCGCCGGCGGCTCTTTCACCGATTGAGTTGGTGGCTGGCTTCTGTCCTAAGAAGAGACGGCTGATTTATCAGCCGCCCATTCAGTCAAGTATATAATCCCCCATCGGAGGCCGGTGCAGGCTATGTTCTCATGTGTCCGGGAAGGTGGCCGATCACGACCTGCCGGGTCGTCTCGTCCCAGGTGAAATACACACGAAGGCAGTGCCTGGGATCGCGCGTCTTCGTGTTGTTCTTCAGTTGGCGATCCAGCATGAGCCTGCGGCCGTCCCACTCGATCGAGAAATCGTCGCGCGCCTTGCCCTGCCGGTCCCGGCTGATGCTCCGCGTCTCCTGCAGCCGCAGTTCACGCAGCTCGCCCTCGAAGGCATCGCGCAGCGCCTTGCCGCCGCCGCCGGTCTTCATCCGCCAGTAGCTTCCTGCCAGCACCTCGATCGCCCTGCCGACGAGAGCCACGTCCTCGAACCCCGCACTCTTGAGCGCCCTGAGCGCGCGTCCGGCGAGCACCACGCGCCCCTGAAAATACCGCTCCGCCCAGGACGGAAGATCGGCGTAGCTCTCAAGCGCAGGCACGGTCTCGTCTTCCGCCGGGGAGGGATCCCGTGCGCCATCGATGGCGGCGAGCCGCTGCTGCAGCCGGTGCTTCTCGCGCCGCAGCCCGTCGTTTTCCGCCCCGGCGTCGGCCAGAGCCTGCTCGAGAGCCGCAATCCGCTCCTCCGCCGTCCGGTTCGCAGCCTTCAGATCGCCGATCTCGGCGCGCAGCGCGCGCTCGTGATCACGCGTCCCGCCGCCGAACGCCTCCCTGCCGTCGACCTCCTCCTCTTCCGCTCCGTCGCGGTTCGCCAGGGAACCGAAACGCTGCACGAGATCGCCGAGACAGGCGGTGACCTCGTCCAGCGCCTCTTTCGCCGGCTCGAGCGAACGCGGGTGTTCGCGCTCGGCCGAGGCCGCCGCGTGCAGCGCCTCGAGGTTCTCCGCGCTGGGGTTCTCAGCGTAGCGGCCGGACGCCTCTCGCAGGGCAAGCTCGTGCGCGCCCGGCTCGACGATCGCGCTGCGGAAGCGCTCCGCCTGCTCACGGCAGTTCTCCCACTCGGGGTCGGGGATGCAGCGCGGCAGGGCGGTGTCCCGCAACAGCGCTTCGATTCGCCCCGTCAGCGCAACCGCCTCCTCGGCAGGCGCCGTTTGCCCCGCCGCCCCGACGGCTCCCTCCAGCAGCGAGCGCAGGGCGCCGTGGCGGCTGCGCGCAAGGGCCAGGTTCCGCGCGGTCTCGATCTCGGCAAGCTCGTCAGCGAGCGCTGCAAACTCAAGAACCAGGTACGACAAAAGGCTCGCCGACGCTTCGTCATGCTCGGTGACATACGTCTTCAGCCGGCTGTAGGCATCGGCCATGTCCTTGCGCAGCAGGGCGCAGTCGTCGTCGGCGCGCGCGGCCAGCCTCTCCAGATGCGGCCCGCCCGCCTCGCAGGCCAGCCGATCCACCAGATCGTCGCGCTCGCCAAGGCCCCGGAAGCGGCTGCGATGGACCGCATGCCCCACCAGGCGCTCGATCTCGGGCTCCTCCAGCCAGGATGACATCATGTAGCGGGACTCGGGGCCTCCGGTGCACCACAGGACCCAGACCGATTGCGCGACCAGTTCGCGCTCCCCCTCCTCCCAGAGCGTCTCGAAATGGTCGAGGATGAAATCCTCGGCGACACCCGGCACGGCGGGCCGCAGCGCCTGCGCCCGCTCGGAGGCCGACTTGAGAACCAGCCGGCCGAGCTGCTTCTTGCGCCCCTTGACCCGGCCGAACAGTTCGAGGATCCGCTCCTCGAACAGCCACAGGAACCACGCCCAGCGCTGCGCAAGGGTGTGAACGGCGCGCCAGAACGCCGCGTCGTCGCTGCCGTCCACCGCCGCCGGCCAGTCCGAATAGTCCTCCGCCATCGCCGACGCGAGCTTCCGCAGGTCGGCCCTCATCAGGTGGTGGTTGTCCTTCAGCCAGTCCGGCGTCACGAACTCCGGCAGCACCGTCGGCTGGAGGCCGTCTTCCTCGGCCGCCTCCGGCACGCAAGCGATGGGTTGCACCAGGATCGACCTTTCCTCCGTGCGAGACTCCAGTCGCCCGCCGGCGCGCATGCGCTGCTCGACGCGGACTGACGACCATAGAACCATCCAGCACCAGGATGGGAAGATTCCCGACTGCGTTCAAGCCCGGCAGAAGGACTAAATCCCGGGCAAGACGGTCTCGCGCTGACCGGCCGCGTCAACCCGAAGCCGTCGGTTGCCCCTCCCGGAATTCAGCCATCCCGCCAAGTCACCATCGATCCGGGAACGGCCACCATCGGACACGCCGGTCCGGCACGCTCCCTCCGGCAATGACGAGACAATCCTCAAGCCCACCTTGCGAGCCGCCTGCCGGTCGCGCCGAAGGCGAAGTCGCCCCATACTCCGAAGCGGCCGGACAGGCGATTGTCGTGACGGTCTTCCCGGGGCCACAACCCGATGCCGCCGGCCGGCGTCAGGTCCGGCGTATGGGCGATGTGATCGAGCGCCCTGCCCGGTGCACCCTCCATCTCCCCGGCAGTCGCGAAGCTGAAACCCTCGAACGCGTTGATGCTCTCGTGAGGGATGTCGAGCGCCGCCGCGACGGGCGGATAGCAGCGGTTGGCGTCGGAGACCAGCAGCGCATCCGGGGCGAGGACCGGCTCCAGCACCTCCTTCACGTTGTCTGCGTTGAGAGCGGGCAGGGTACGGCTGAGGGTCGCGCCGGCACGGTCGGCGGCGACCAGGATCGGCACCTGCTCGCGCGAGAGCCCGCGCTTGCGGGCCTTGCCGCGGCGCCGGCGCGGCTTGCGCTCCAGCTTCCGTTCGCCCTTCCGGCTCTCAAGGACGAACGTCTCGTCCGCCTCGACGATCCCGGCAAGCCGGTCCGGCGCCTGACGCACCGCCGCCAGAAAGCGGTGGCGCCAGCGATGCGCCGTGCTCGGCGCAATCCCGCAGCGCGCGGCAGACTCCTTGATCGTCTCGCCCTCGGCAAGCGACGCGCCAAAGGCCAGCCAGCGCTCCTTGTGGTGAAGCCCGGACAGTGCCGTGCCCGTGAGCGCACCGAAGGTCTTGCCGCACTCCTTGCACCGGAAGCGGCGAAGACCGCGCGCCTTGCCCCGCGACACCGCCCCGCCGGCGCCGCAATGCGGACAGCGCCGCTCGTCATCCACGCCCAGCTCGATCGCTGCCAGCGAGGCCGCGCCCTCCGGCGGGTCCGACAGCACCGCCGCGACCTCCTTGCGCTGCGACGCCGTCAACTCATCGACACGCGAGAACCAGTCCCGAAACCGCTCGTGATCCATCTCTCTGACCCCCAATGCGAATCGGGAGCGATTCTATCACGGTGCATACGTTTCACGAATTGAGCCTTTCTATTCCAAGCGATCGGATATGGCCTCGGTCATGCTGACTGGGTTGAGGCGAACGCGGACGATCATCCCGAACTCGCAGCTCGCTACCGCGCCAAGCTCAGGGATCTCGCTGGCTACCCCTCGGGATGGGTGCTTGATGCCTGTCGAGACGCAGTCCAGCCATTCTTCGATCTTGAGGAATGGAGCGACCTGAAAATCTATGATCCGTTGATCGAAGTCTTGGAACGGCTTCTCAACCAGAATGGAATGTACACGCGTGCGCATGGTGACAGCATTTATGTCGACATGCCCTACACTGGACTTCATGATCTTTAGGCGACCGCAACACTGAGTGTGAACCCGGCAGCCAGAAAGGCTGGCTTCGGTCCGGGATTTCCTGAATTACCCTAATTCACGATTTTTGCGAATTGTTGAAAGCGAATGAATTGCCCACTCCTTTTGTTCTGATTGTTAAAATTCGCACTTTACGCTAAGCTGGGGATATGGAAGAAAGCATGCCCCACCTCCCCCGAGGACGCGCGCAGCTTGTCCGGGTGCTGTCCACCGCCGGCGACGTGATTTATGTCGATGACGTGGTGCTTGCCCTCCAGCTCGACCGTACCGGCGCCGCCCAACGTCTGTCCCGCTGGGTTGAGCAGGGATGGCTGAGACGAGTGGGTCGTGGTGCCTATGTCGCCGCTTCCATCGACACCATGGGCTCAGATCGCGTCCTCGATGACCCTTGGGTGCTCGTTCCCGCACTCTTCGCTCCAGCCTACATCGGCGGCCGCACGGCAGCCGAGCACTGGGACCTGACCGAACAGATCTTCAAGGATATCTTCGTGATGACCGCACAGCCGGTGCGCCAGAAGCGCCAGGAGCGGCACGGCACGCTCTTTTCGCTGAAGCACATCCACGAGCGGAAGATCTTCGGCACGAAGCATGTCTGGCGTCATCAGACGCGAGTGCCCGTCTCCGACGTGCACCGAACGATCATCGACATGCTCGACGATCCGGCGATCGGTGGCGGCATCCAGCACATATCCGACTGCCTCGCTGCCTATCTGCGACGCGATGATCGTGACGACGAGAAGCTCGTCGACCACGCAGTGCGCCTCGGCAACGGCGCTGTCTTCAAGCGCCTCGGGTTTCTGGCCGAGCGCTTTCCTGGCGGTGCTGAACTGGGCCGGCTTTGCGAGCAGCATCTGAGCGGCGGTCATGCGAAGCTCGATCCTGCCCAGGATGGGCCGCTCGTCGTGACAAAATGGCGCCTGCGCGTGCCGCAGCGCTGGGCTCTCAAGGAAACGCAATGATCGACAAACGCGAAATCCTTGCTATAGCCCAGCAGACATCACTCACGCCGCACGTCGTGGAGAAGGACTATGTTCTCGGCTGGATGCTCGCCGGCATCTATGGGCACAAGGATCTCGCGGAGAGTTGGATATTCAAAGGCGGCACGTGCCTGAAAAAGTGCTTCTTCGAGACCTATCGATTCTCGGAGGATCTCGACTTCACGCTCCGCGAACCGCAGCATCTCGACGCCAGCTTCTTGAAGGGCGCATTTTCTGAAATTGGTGAATGGATCTACGACCAAACCGGCATTGAGATTCCGGCCGACAAACAGGAGTTCGATATCTACGAGAACCCCCGGGGTCAATTCTCGTGCCAAGGCAAGATCAGTTACAAGGGCCCCGTCTCATCGACCCACGCCCTCCCGCGCATCAAGCTTGACTTGACCGCCGACGAGCGGATCGTTCTCCCCCCGGTCAACGCGCAGATTTTCCATCCATACAGCGATGCTCCGGAAGATGGCATCGAAGTCCTGGCCTACGATTACACGGAGGCGTTCGCGGAGAAGTTCAGAGCGCTCGCGGAACGGACGCGCCCACGCGATCTCTATGACGTCGTACATCTGTATCGGAACACCGAGGCACGTCCGGAATCGCAGCGCTTCATGGAAGTCCTGCGCGCCAAGTGTGAATTCAAGGGCATCAGCATTCCGCGCATGACCGACCTTGAGCCGCACCGTGCGGAACTTGAGACTGGTTGGATTCACATGCTGGAGCACCAGCTCCCCGCGCTGCTCCCGGTCACGACGTTTTGGGACGCGCTCCCGGAAATCTTCGATTGGCTCCAAGGCGCCGTCGCTCAGCCGCTTGCGGCGATGCCTGTCGGCGCCGGCGACACGCTCATCCGCGAGCGTGTACTCGATTTGCCCGCAGGCAGCCGAGGGCAGAGTCTCATCGAAATGATCCGCTTTGCTGCCGCAAACCGCCTTCTCGTGGAGATCGACTACCGCGACAAGCAGGGCAATCGTTCGACACGCGCGATCGAAGCCTACTCGCTCCGCCGCTCACAGGCCGGAGACGTATTGCTCATGGCCGTACGCGCGGACAGCGGCCAGCCGCGCAGCTATTTGGTCGACAGCATTCTCGGAGTCAAACCCACCCAAACGCCATTCGCGCCGCGATACCCAATCGAGCTAACGCCATGGGGGCCTCAGAGCATTCCGAGGACATCAAGGTCCAGCGCTGAAAGCACATTGAGTGCGGGCCGCGCACGGACCGTGCGGCGTTCACCCGCACGCAGAACACCCCGAAGTGTGGGTTCCAGGGCTGCAAGTGGTCCAACATACGTCTTCAAATGCACCGTTTGCGGGAAGATCTTCAACAAGAGAATTTACAATGCGACATTGAACAAGCACAAACATAAGCGGACTGGCTATCAATGCTATGGCACGATCGGTATGTTCGTAAGGACGAAATACTAGAGAGCTGACACCGATGAAGCCCCGCATCTTCTACAGGGCATGGGTGGGCCGCTGTGTCCGTCGTCTCGACCGGACCACCTGCCTTTGTGTGTCCCCACTCTCAACCACTGACTCGAATGCTAGATCAACACCATCCAGCTATATCGAGAGCTGTGGCGTCGTTGCATAAACCGGAGACAAACTACTGATGGACATAAATGCAGCCGTTGAGACCTGCCTTTTGCCCTACTCACAACTCGTTACAGTCATCTCGACGGCGATAATTGCGATATCGGCAGTAGTCACGGCCGTACTGACATGGCGCCTCATATGCGATAACAGAAAATTGGCCAAAGTGGGGACTGAACCCGAAGTGGTCGCTTACTTGGCGGCTGACCCACTCCAGCCCTTTACCAATCTCGTGTTGGCGAATGTGGGGCGTGGACCCGCAAGAGAAATTGATTTCGAACTTATTCTCGAGGAACATCATTACGACCGTATTGTGCTGAGAAATGAGCCGAATCGAAAACCCCATGGCTTCCTACTTCAGGGAGAAAGAACGGAGATGCTGTTTGGCGACCATAGATTGTTTGGAACAGGAGAAGACCGAGCGAAGAACGCATTGCGACCATTTCAAGTTGTGGTTAAGTGGCAAAACTTAAGAGGAAAAACATTTGAAGACGCGTACACTTTGGATGTACGTCAATTTCTCGGAATTCCTCCAACCAGTTCGCTATTCTCTCCTCTTTCAAAAATTGCCGATTCCTTAGCTAAGATTGAAAAATCTCTATCCCGTACCAAATCCTGATTGAAGCCGTGTCTCTAGTCTTCGTAATTAGTGGACAGTCACAACTACCGCGTTTGCGGACATAGCCGTCATTCCCCGCCTCGCGCAATCTGGACGTCCACCGTCGAACGAACCCTTACACAGATCGCTTCGGCATCAGCCCTTTGCACGCACCGGCGGAGAGTTTCAACTACTCCGGTCCGCGGCGGCCAAATTACAGCTACCCTCCACACCACTCCCGCTCGAATCAATCAGCGCCGTGCACCCACCGGATAACCGGCACAAAGGATGCTCGCAAGAGCTTCGATGAGCATTCCGTACCAGCTAGGCGCTATGCCCCAGCCTCGGGAAGCGATCACCTCGCCTAGCCGGCCGTCCGGCTCTGCCCACCCTGCGCACACCAACTCAAGCGTTGCGCCCCCTCTTCCCGCCGGTCTTGTGCTGCCTCAACTGATTCCGTCTTGACAGTATCACGGGCCGTAGCAACACTTATCATTCGCATGCGCTCGGTCAAGAGCGAGCCACGCCTCGGCATCAAATAGGACTCTCGATGGCTAGACGAACTTTCTTTTCCTTCCACTACGGACCCGATGCCTGGCGTGCGTGGAATGTACGTAACTGTTGGATTGTGAGACCACAAGACCAAATCTCTTCGGGCTTCTTTGATAGCAGTGTCTTTGAAGCCAGCAAGAAAGAGAGCGATGATGTACTAAAGGCCTTTCTCCGCAAGGGCATGAACAATACGTCTGTCACTTGCGTACTTACCGGCGCAAGAACTTCCGAACGACGATGGGTACGCTACGAAATTGCTCGTAGCATTATCAAGGGTAATGGTCTCCTAACGGTCTTCATTCATGGAGTAAGAGATAGAAAAAAACAAACGTCACAGAAAGGGTCCGACCCAATGTCGAAGGTAGGCCTGTATAAGTCCAATGATCGAATATACTTGGCCGAACTAAAGGGCGGGAAGTGGGTGCAGTATTCCGACTACACTCGCGCAATACCGGAAGCTGACCTTTGGTGCCGCGCACCTACCACCAACCAGGTTACGCCACTATCCAGACACTGCCGAAGTTATGATTTTGTAAACCAAGACGGTCGCACGAACATTGGATCTTGGATAGAAGCTGCGGCTAGGTCTGCTGGACGTTGAGTCTCCTGACCTTCTCTTCAACACGCGAAGCAAGAAAGTGAAGCTAGACGGCAAGAAAGAGGTGCCGACGTAGACTTCAGTAAGGTGATTCGTACCGTCCTTCGTAAACATCCGGCGTAGGCCGCAGCCTATGCAGCTAGGGCCTGTTCGCGATCAGCCTTCCAATGCCAGGGCAGGAGCTCGTGTAGCCGGGTCTGAGGCAGATTGGCGATGCGATCGAGGATGTCTTCGAGCCGCCTGGGTGTCGACGTCGTTGGGGTGTAGGTCTGGCATGGCGATCGTAAGTCATTGATTTAGCGCGATTGGCGGGTGGCCGTAGGCAGCCAGAATCGGGTTTTCGTGACAATCGGCCGGTGCAGGGCCGGATTTTGTCACAACGGCGGCATCCAGCAGTGGTGGGTGGGAACGCTCCGCACCGCGAGATGCGGTAGGATGCCGCGCCGACAACCCAACATCAGACCCAACATCAGGAGCGTTCCCATGCCAGTGTCGCAGTCTCTCATCGCCTCGTCCATCGACCTTTTGGGCCTGCCTGCCGAAGTCGCCGAAGCGGTCGCCCAGGTGGTGGAGTTCTGTCGCGAACAGGCTGGGTCTGACCCGTCTGCCGAGACGTTCGAAACGGTTGAGACGGGGCTGCGGGACGCCATGAACGGCTTGGGTTGCAAGCTCCTTGGGGCCTTCGCCGAGAGCCGCGACGACGGTGCGAGCCGGATCGAGCGCGACGGACAGAGCTGGGTCCGGGTGGCGGCGACGCCGAAGACGATCATGACGACGCTCGGTCCCGTGACCTATCGGCGTGCGCGCTATCGCAGCGGCGCGAGCAGCACGTCGCTGGTGCCGGTGGACGAGAGCCTGGGCCTCATCGACGACTACCTGACGCGGCCGGCGGCGCAGCTCGGGCTGATGATGATGGGCCACTGTACGCCGCGTGAAGCGGAGGAGTTCTTCGCGAAAATGGGCGGAATGACGCCGTCGGTGAGCACGCTGCAGCGCCTGGCCCTGAGCATGCATGAGCACTGGGAGAGCGTCGCCCCGGAGACGCTGGCCAGCATCCGTGAAACCCAGGGCATACCGCCCGATGCGGTCACCGCGTCCGTCTCCCTTGACGGCGTCATGGTGGCGCTGCGGGCCGGCGAGGACGGCCGTGCCGAGGCGTGCTGGCGCGAGGCCTCTTGCGGCACGGTCTCCTTCCACGACGCCGAGGGCCAACGGCTGAAGACCCTCTATCTCGGCCGTATGCCCGAGAGCGGCAAGGCCGCGCTGAAAGCGCAACTTGCAAGCGAGGTCGCCCATATCCGCCGTGTGAGCCCGAAGATCAGGATCGGCGCCGTCGCCGACGGGGCCGCCGACAACTGGACCTTCCTCGAAAGCCTCTCGCCCGAGACCGAGGTCATCGACTTCTGGCACGCTTGCGAGCATCTCCGCGTGGCCTCTGACCATGCGGTGGCGCGCCACTGGTTCGAGAAGCACCGCGAAATCCTGCGCCACGACCCCCGCGGCGTCGACAAGGTGATCCGGGCACTGCGCTACCTCCTGGACAGGGCAAAGGGGGACCCGGCCGAGATCGAGCGCGAGCTGGCCTTCTTCCGAAAGCACCGCCATCGGATGCGCTACCACGCCCTGAAGGAAGAGGGCATCGCCATCGGCTCGGGTGTGGTCGAGGCGGCCTGCAAGACCCTCGTCGCGCAGCGCTTGAAACGCTCGGGCATGCGCTGGCGGATCGACGGCGGGCAGGCGGTTCTGACCTTCCGCGCCCTGATCAAATCCGGCCTCTTCGACCGGGCATGGGATGCGCTCATGGACGCCCGATCCGGACCAGCTAACGACAACATCAGCCCAACCGAAGTCCTGGCACTCGCTGCTTGACCAAAATGAACCAGCCCATATCCTTTAGTGCCATCACGACTGGCATATCGCCATACGAGAATCACACCCGTCGGAGAAGGAAGCTAGCAACAGTGCGGCGGTGGCTGAAGCCCTCATTGTGGAACAGACAAAGGTTTCCGAAAGCGTTCAGGACTCCGGAATCCTGGAGTACTTATCTGGGTTCTCTCAGGACCTTTGCGACCGCTGGCGTGGGGCGCTCTTTTCCCTCAATCCGGATAATCCGGACGCCGGGCGGCACTTCTGCACCAGTGCGCGAGAGGTTTTCACGGAGATTCTCGACAAATGGGCGGACAACGAGGATGTCTTGGAAGCCGACCCTAACTGCGAGCTTACGCCCAATAGAACTGGGCCATCGCGCCGCGCCAAGATTCGCTACCTGCTGAAGCGGAAGGGTGTCGATTCGCCAGAAATACTCGGGTTCGTCGAAAAGGATATCGACGACATTCTTCAGCTGTTCCACATCTTCAACGAGGCAACTCACGGTGCGGCCGGGAAGCACGGTTTCGCCAAGCTTCAGACCATCCAACAGCGCGTCGAAGGCGGCATAATGTTCTTGGCTGCGATTGCTCTCTAACGAGGGCAGCCAGCGGCTTTGGTTTGTCGGTATGCCCGCTTCCTAGATGATGGCCACATCTGCCTGACAAACAACGCGGGCGAGCGAGCGCTTCGCGGTATTGCACTCGGACGCAATTCCTGGCTGTGCGCCGGCTCTGATCTTGGCGGCGAGCAAGCGGCGGTGATGTACACCCTCATCGGCATCGCGAAGCTCAACGACGGGGTGTAGTTCTCGTATGGCAATCGTAAGCCATTGATACAACGTGGTTCATGGGTCGAGGCAAACAGGCGAAATCGTAGTTTCGTGACAATCGCCCGTTCCAGGGCGGGCTTTTGTCACGACAGTGGGCGTCACCGGGAGGTGAGGATGCTCCGCACCGCAGGAACTCATGGATCAAGCCGAGTCAATCATCGCCATACGAGAACTACACCCGAGCAGGGTCTATACCTTCCTGCTTCACACCGGTTTTGCTGGCTCTAGACTAGTGCCTTTTTCTAAGGCTCAATTCGTGAAACGTATGCACCGTGATAGAATCGCTCCCGATTCGCATTGGGGGTCAGAGAGATGGATCACGAGCGGTTTCGGGACTGGTTCTCGCGTGTCGATGAGTTGACGGCGTCGCAGCGCAAGGAGGTCGCGGCGGTGCTGTCGGACCCGCCGGAGGGCGCGGCCTCGCTGGCAGCGATCGAGCTGGGCGTGGATGACGAGCGGCGCTGTCCGCATTGCGGCGCCGGCGGGGCGGTGTCGCGGGGCAAGGCGCGCGGTCTTCGCCGCTTCCGGTGCAAGGAGTGCGGCAAGACCTTCGGTGCGCTCACGGGCACGGCACTGTCCGGGCTTCACCACAAGGAGCGCTGGCTGGCCTTTGGCGCGTCGCTTGCCGAGGGCGAGACGATCAAGGAGTCTGCCGCGCGCTGCGGGATTGCGCCGAGCACGGCGCATCGCTGGCGCCACCGCTTTCTGGCGGCGGTGCGCCAGGCGCCGGACCGGCTTGCCGGGATCGTCGAGGCTGACGAGACGTTTGTTCTTGACCCATCTTCGCCATTTTAGTCCGAGCGCGAGGTCCAAGTTGTTGAAAAGGCGGCGTTAAATTATTCTCGGCCCTGGATTATGGCACTACGTTTGTGTCCTCTCCACCGTTCTTGGCTGACACCGTGCAACGTCAGCGAGGTCGGTACTTGGCTTGAAGGATGTGACTCAGCGTACCTTTCCGCCGACGCGTTCGCTGCGCAAGAGGCGCCAGTGTCATACCTGCCTCTGCCGTCCCTGCGACCGGTGGGAGCGCTGAGGATCAACATGGCAGCAGGGTTCTGCATTACGTGCGGCCAGTCAAGCCGCCATGGGGCCGACGGCAGGGCGAATTTGTCCAAGCCTGATTTTGAGTTCTGCGCTACGAGTTGACCTTGGGTCTGGTCAGCGCGCGCCAACCCTGCTATGGATTGAGGCGACTGGATTCGCGGTGTTCTGCTGCGGATCGGCTTCGAGCAGGGGGACGGTTTCTACGGTGGATCTTTCCGAGGTCGATGTCGCTGCTGTCCGGCCGGAGGACGAGGCCCGGTTCCGCGCGCTGATGGAGGGGCATCACTACCTGGGTGCGTCTGCGAAGGTGGGGGCGACGGCGTGGTACGTCGCCCATCGGCGCGGCGAGTGGCTGGCGCTGGCCGTGTTTTCGGCTGCGGCGCGCAAGTGCCGGGCGCGGGACGAGTGGATCGGCTGGGACTTCCGCACGCAGCACGGGCGGCTGCATCTGATCGCGAACAACGCGCGCTTCCTGATCCTGCCGGGACGGGGTGTTCCGAACCTCGGCTCGCGGGTGCTGGGGCTTTGCGCGCGGCGCTTGGCGCGCGACTGGCCGGCCCGCTTCGGCCACCCCGTGCTGATGCTGGAAACATTCGTGGACGCGGCGAGGTTCCGGGGCACGGTCTACCGGGCGGCTGGATGGCTGGCGGTCGGCCAGACCCGCGGCTTCCGGCGCCACCGCTCGGGCTATGTCGCCGGCTCGACGCCGAAGCTTGTGCTGCTGCGCCCCCTGGTTCCCGACGCCTGCCGCCGGCTGTCCGCTGCCGGGCTGGATCGGGAGTTGTGGAAGAAAGGAGTTCCGAGAACCATGATCAGCGCCGCTCAGCAAGAGTCGCTCTACGCCTACTTCAAGGACATCGACGACCCCCGCACGCGCAAGGGACGGCGGCATTCGCTGCCCAGCGTGCTCGCGCTTGCGAGTGGCGCGACGCTCTGCGGCATGCGAGGCTGGAAGGCCATCTCCGAGTGGGTCGACGATCTCGGCGAGAAGGCGCTGGCCCGCTTCGGCGTGCGGCTGCGCGACGGGGTGCGCCGGCCGCCTTCGATGTCGACCATCCGCAATGTGGTGATCCGGGTGGACCCGGACCAGTTGGACGAGGCGTTGCGCAAGTGGCAGGAGGCCCACGGCTCAGGCGACGCGGCGCTTGCCATCGACGGCAAGACCCTGAGGGGGGCCATCGACGAGGACGGGACCCAGGCTCATGTCATGAGCGCGGTCGGGCACGAGACCAAGGCCACGCTCGCCCAAAAAAACTTCTCCTGAAAGTCGGGGCCGACGAGGAGACAAAGCGCACCAACGAGATCGGCACCGTGACGGCGCTGGTGGACCTGATCCCGAACATCGCGGGCAAGACGGTCACGACGGACGCGCTGCTAACCCAGCGCAAGTTCGCCCGCTACCTGCTCGACCGGGGCGCGCACGCGGCGGCAGATAGCGGTCGATGTCGAATGTGAAGGGGTCCGGGAAGACGTCGCTCATGTAATGCGGCGCCGTCGAGGCGATGGCGATGCGCGCCCCCACGGGCAGCTCGTGGCCCTCGACAACGCATGAATTCATGACGTTGCGGATGGACGCGGGCACGATGGGGTACATGCGCAGGCATTCCAAGATGAAGCGCCGCGTAACGTCGATGGACTCGTCGGCGAAGTCCTTGGCATCCGGATCGCCGTTCTCGAAGAGGGCGTCGGCTTCGGCACGGATCCGTTCGTAGAGCGTAGGCTGCGACGCCATGGCGTAGAGCGCGCAGCCGAACGCGTCTCCCAGATACATGCTAGCCAGCATGGGCGTCGAAAGAGCGAAGGCCAGGTTCGATTCGGGCAGGAACTGCGGGTCACTGGCGTGGAGGCTGAGCAGGTCGTCGGCGAGATCCCGCGGGCAACCGACCCGCTGGGCGGGCGTGTGGAGGCCCAGGATCCGCTGTACCCCGACGTCGATGGCCCTTGACGCACGTTTCATCGATGGGGTGTTCAGCATGAACTTGGGCAGAACTTTGGCCACGTGGGTGGTGAGCGCGCGCTCTTTGAATCTGATCAGGTCCTCCACGAAGTCCTGTGAATCAATGCTGATGACCAGCGGGGATATCTGCGCGTTGATCATCAGTCGGCACATGCTGGTCGCCGGCAGCGACGATCCCACATTCCAGTCCGCCATAAACGCGCGAGCATGGCCGTAGAGGTCATGCAGTCGATCCTCCAGCCTCCCGCGGGAAGTGCCCGGCTGCATCGCCTTGCGCAGTTGAAAATGGTCGGCCCCGTCGAGCGAGGCAATCACCCCGGACGCGCCATAAACCTTCTCGATGTCGGTGAAATAGTCCCTGGACCGCAGATACATGCGCCCGTTCCGGTGTATCCAACGGTTGACTTGGGGCCCGGCGAGGAAGGTCGTGGGTTCCTGGAACGGAGGACGGATTTGGAAAACCGGACCGTGTTCTTCCGCGATGTGCGCGAAAATGGCGGCGATGTTGCCGCCCCGAAGACGCGGGTTCAGCAAGAGCTTGTGCAGGGGGACGACGGGTATTTTCTTAGTCAGCGCCGAAGGCCGCAGCGACGGGCTGGAGATGTTGTGCTCGACCGCGGCGGCGATGGAACGGCCGATCAAATCCATCCGGCAAATGAAATCGATCCGCTCTTGGGTCTCGTCGTCGATTTCGAACATGAAGCGAAAGACGTCGCACGTATTGACGAGGCAGATGACGATGATGTCCCTGGGGTCGGGAATCTCTTCGGTGAAGAGCGCCTTGAGGACACGCGTTTTTACGAACTGGCCAACGGTGCCTTCCTGGGAACCACCGGACAACTCCTCGCGCCACGTCGCGGCGGCCAGCGTCCAGAAATCGCCGTCGTGATGCTCCAGGATCTTCAGCTCGACCAAGCGTTCGAGGGTGTGGTCGATGATCGACTCCGCCTTGCTGGCAAGCCGTTCGATCCAGTACACGGCGTCCCGTTGAACGGACTCCCCGGCGATTTCCTTTAGGACGGGATCGAGCACCGGATCGCCTGTCTCCGCTGAATCGGCGAGGATCAGCGAATCGAGATCAGTGTCAATGCGCGAGAGCAGGGAGAGTTCCGCGAGCACCGCGCCCACCACCGCGCAGTTCAGATTCCAGCCGGGGACCTGGTGGAAATAGCCGTTCTGCTCGTTGAGGAGCATCAGGATAAGCTCCTCGGGCAGACGCAGCTCTTGGGCCGTAGCGGCCGAGTCGGGCATCGGGCCAAGGCCTCCCATAAGAGCTGAGATGGGGGCCGATCGTTCCCAGACAAGCGCCCCCTCTCACCATGTCGCGCGAAATTTAGCCCGGTTTTCGCCACCCGTCACGTCTTTGGGGTCGCCTCGACGGCCCCTGCATTGCTAGTGGCCCGTGCTCGGCGCCTTTAGTGTAATGAAACGACCGTTGAGTTCGTCAGCGAAATGGACGGCGCATGAGCCCGACAGCAGGGCCATGTCGATGGTCCCGGCACCAGCCGTCAACCGGCTTCGCTTAGTTTTTTCCCCGGTGCCGGCGGCGAAGGGCGCCTCCCCTCGCCTGGATCCCTCCCTTGTGATGTGGAGACAAGCCGCTGTAAGACTAGCAAATGCTTCCGGCGTCGTTGCCATCCGCTACCAAAGAGCTAAACTGCGAGATGGACAATAAACGAGGCAGCACATGTTAGCAAGTTTGTCCAGATACCTGCGGATCCTTTACCAAGTCCGGGACGTCAGAGGTCGTGTAGCACGCTTCGGTGATCGATTCGACAGAATGGAGCGGGCCGATGCCGATGACGGCGATTATGACTTCACCGAGACGGTGAACGATTACTACGAGCTGTGCAGCGGAATCATGCAATTCGGGTGGGGCGAGTCCCTGCATTTCGCGCCATTGACGCGCGAGGAATCTCTGGAGGACTCGGTCGTTCGCCATCAGCGTCTGATGATCGAGAAGCTGGAATTACGAGAGGGCATGGTGGTTGTCGATGTCGGCTGCGGCGTGGGCGGTCCCATGCGGCGGGTCATCCGCGAAGGCGGCACCAGGGTTGTCGGCCTCAACAATAACGAACAGCAGTTGGAACAGGCCAAGCGGAGGAATATCGAGACGGGGCTCGACGATATGGCGGAGTATATCAAATGCAACTTCATGGATATGAGTGCGATTGAGGCCAACTCGTTCGATGCGGGTTATGCCATCGAGTCGACCTGCCACGCGCCGGACAAGGAGCGCGCGTTTGCGGAGATATATCGTGTGCTCAAACCGGGAGCCCTGCTGTGGGGTCAGGAGATGTGCATGACGGAAAAGTTTGACCCCAGCGACAGCCGTCACCGCACTATCAAGGATGAACTCAAGCGGGGAATTGCCCTGAAAGAGATCGCCACGTTCTCGGAGGTGAATCGCGCGCTTGAGGCTGCGGGCTTCGACGTCATCGAAGCAGCGAACAGGGACGACAGGGAAGGCCAGGGCATACCGTGGCATCGGCCAATGGAAGGCCGGAGCGGGACATTGGGCAACGCTTTTCGCAGGACGCCCTTGGGTCGCAGGGCGATATTCGCGGGTCTGCGGATGGCGGAGGTGCTCCGGCTCTTTCCCAATGGTTCAGCGGCCGTTGTCCAACTGATGGACCGCACGGCGAACGCCTATGTCGCGGGCGGCAAATTGGGCATATTCACTCCGCTCTATTGCTTCCTTGCCCGCAAGCCCGACTGAGTTGCACGACCGTCAGCCAGCGCTCTTATGTGGATTTGGGTGATAACCACTTTCAGAGGGGCGGTTTGAGTGGCGTGGTCAGTCAGTTTGTTGATTGGCGTACGGGTTCGGTGCCGATCGGCGCAGTAACCCATTGATCTGGCCGGATTGTGGGGGGTCAACAAAGCGTGCTTAACAACACGGTGCAGTGCCGAGGCTGGGTCGACGGGAGCGTCATCGGCTTGATCTCTATTGCGCTTTGAGTATGCAACGCTATAACGTTGCGTTGATCGATTGCAAGCGCCCAGCCCCCCTTGGAAGCCACCACCACTGCGGCGCAGCGGCTCAGTCGCTGAAGTAACTGGGGGTAGAGTCTTCGACTGGGGTTGAGTCTTCGACGGTTGAAGCGTGAAGTGGTAGCGGGTAGGGCAGACGAGGCCGTCCCTTCAGTGGCGTGCGAGGGCACCCGTTTGGAAGCTTGGCCCGAACCGTGATCGGCTTCTGTCACTGATGGCGCGGGTTCGCCCGTGACCTCGTTCAAGAGATTGAGACTTCGCCGCGGTTCCTCCCCACCCGCAACGTCAACGGAGTTTGGGGGGGCTCTCGATGGCGCGCAAGCGGAGAAGGAGGCAGCGCCTCAAGGTAGTGCACCCGAATTGCGCCGGGATCGACATCGGCAAGGACCGGCACTTCGTGGCGGTGGATCCGGAGCGAGCCGAGGAACCGGTGAGGGAGTTCGGCGCGTTCACGCGCGACCTGGATGCGATGGCCGAGTGGCTGAAGTCGTGCGGTGTGACGAAGGTGGCGATGGAGTCGACCTCGGTCTACTGGATCCCGGTTTACGAGGTCCTGGATCGAGCCGGCTTCGAGGTGATGCTTGTGCCGCCCCGGATGACGAAGCAGATCGGCGGGCGCAAGAGCGATGTGCTGGACTGCCAGTGGATCTGGCAGCTGATGTCCTACGGCCTTCTGCGCGGCGCCTTCCGGCCGGGCGACGCGATCTGCCCGTTGCGCTCCTTCATGCGCCAGGCGAAGCAGTTGATCGAGGACCGCTCTCGCTGCGTGCTGCATATGCAGAAGGCGCTGACCCAGATGAACGTGCGTCTGGACTCGGTGATCAGCGATATCATGGGGAAGACGGGTGAGCGCATCCTGCGGGCGATCATCGCCGGCGAGCGCGACCCCGGGCGGCTGGCGTCGCTTCGCGACAGGCGGATCAAGGCCAGCGCCGACACGATTGCCGCGAGCCTGGAGGGCACTTGGCGCGAGGAGCACCTGTTCGCGCTTGAGCAGGCGATGCAGCGCTACGACTTTCTGGAGCAGCAGATCGCGGACTGCGAGGCGCGGATCATGGCGGAGGTTGAGCACCTGACCCCGCCGGACGATCCGACGGATGAGGGTACGCCCGAGGACACTCCCAGTGTCGGATCATCGGGCACGGCGTCGAACGAGACCCCAAGCAGCAGCGGCAGGGCGCTCCGCGGGCAGGATAAGGCCATGGCTATGGCGCTGCATAAGATGATGGGGGTCGATCTCACCGCAATCCCCACCGTCGGCGTCAACACTGCCCTGGTGATCGCCGCCGAGATCGGTCCTGACTTCTCCGCCTTTCCCTCCGCACAGCACTTCAGTTCCTGGCTGGGGCTGGCGCCTGGGACCAGGATCAGCGGCGGCAAACCGTTGCCGGGCCGGGGGCCCAAGGTGGTCAACCGCGTTGGCCAGGCACTGCGCATGGCGGCCATGACCGCTCGCACCAGCCAAACCTTCATCGGCGCCAAGCACCGCAGCCGCCTCGCCCGGATGGACACCAGCGTAGCCGTTGTCGCCACCGCCCGAGAACTCGCCTGCCTGATCTACCTGATGGTGACCCGCGGCCAGCAATATGCCGAGAAGGGGATGGAGGTCTACGAGAGCCGACGCCTGGACCGAAAGTTCTCTTCGCTCCGTCGACAGGCCAAGAAGCTCGGCTTCCAACTGGTCGAGATCGACGACGACAACAAAAACACAAATGCCTCTATGTCAACGGCTTAGAGAGAAGTTACTCAAGAGCCGGGCGTGGCCGCCGGAAAGGGTTTGACATGGACACAGCGGTGGTCGGAAGCCGGCCCACAGAATCAGTGTTCACCGGCTCGGGCGGGCGCCGACGGCCCAGCCGGTCCGAGGCGGAAGCGGCGGTGCGGACGCTGATCGAATGGACGGGCGACGACCCCGACCGCGAAGGCCTCGCAGGCACGCCCGCGCGCGTGGTGCGGGCCTATGAGGAGTTCTTCGCCGGATACAACGAAGATCCGGTCGCGCTGCTTGCGACGACGTTCGAGGAGACCGCCGCCTACGACGAGATGATCGTCTTGCGCGACATCCGCCTCGAATCGCACTGCGAGCACCACATGGTTCCCATCCTGGGTAAGGCGCATATCGGTTACCTGCCGGCGGGCCGCATCGTCGGGATTTCCAAGCTTGCGCGCCTTGTCGAGGTGCTCGCCAAGCGGATGCAGATCCAGGAGGCGCTGACGTCGCAGATCGCGGATACCTTACAGGAGGTGCTGAAGCCGCGCGGTGTCGGTGTCGTCATCGAGGCGGCGCACCAATGCATGACCACGCGCGGGATTCGCAAGCCGGGTGTCAGCATGGTGACCAGCCGCATGCTCGGCTCCTTTCGCGACGACCCGGCGACCCGCCGGGAGTTTCTCGCGATGATCGGAAGCCCCCGAAGCGGCTCCAATGGCTCCTGACAAATCCGTTCCAGCAGCCGTCGCCGCCTTCGCTGCCCGGACGACGGTCGAGCAGGTCGAGGAAGGCCTCGCCTTGGCACCCAAGTTCGATGCCGACGGACTGCTCCCCTGCATCACGACCGACGCCAACACGGGCGAAGTGTTGATGCTGGGCTACATGAATGGTGAGGCTCTGCAGCGAACGATCGCGACCGGCGAAGCGCACTACTGGAGCCGAAGCCGCCAGTGCCTTTGGCGCAAGGGCGCAACCAGCGGCCTCGTCCAAGAGGTTGTCGAGATGCGCATCGACGACGACCAGGACGCCGTCTGGCTGCGCGTCCGGGTCGCCGGTTCGGGCGCCAGTTGTCACGTCGGATACCGTTCCTGCTTCTACCGGTCGGTTGAGCTCGGCGGCCCTTCTGGTGGACCTGTTCGACTCGTGTTCGCGGAGTCACGGAGGTCCTTTGATCCAAAGGACGTCTACGGTGACGCGCCGAATCCGACGCAGCTTTGAGGGTCTCCAACGAGCCAGGCGGCGCTCGCACCCAGCGCCCCCGACGTCGCAATCACGCTCTGAAGAATTGCCATGACAACCCAGCCCCTGGAACGACCCATTCTGCCCGTCACCGTACTTTCCGGCTTCCTTGGCGCCGGCAAGACCACGCTGATGAACCACATCCTTAACAACCGCGAAGGCAAGCGCGTCGCGGTCATCGTCAACGACATGAGCGAGGTGAACATCGACGCCGATCTCATCCGCGACGGCGGCGCAGATCTGAGCCACACCGAAGAGACTCTGGTCGAAATGACCAATGGCTGCATCTGCTGCACGTTGCGCGATGACCTTCTCAAGGAGGTGCGTCGGCTCGCTCAGGATGGCCGGTTCGACTACCTTCTCATCGAATCGACCGGCATTTCCGAGCCGCTGCCCGTAGCGGCCACCTTCAACTTCCGGACGGAAGAGGGCGAGAGCCTGGAGGATGTCTCGCGCCTCGATACGATGGTGACCGTGGTCGATGCCGCAAACCTCCTGCGCGACTACGCATCAACCGATTTCCTCAAGGACCGGGGCGAGGCGCTGGGCGAGGACGACAACCGCGCGCTGGTCAATCTGCTCGTCGATCAGATCGAATTCGCCGACGTCATCATTCTGAACAAGATCGATGCGGCAAGGCCCGAACAGCTCGATGCCGCGCGCAAGATCATCCGGTCGCTCAACACCGATGCGGAACTCATCGAGACCAGCATGTCCCGTGTGTCGCTGGACAAGGTGCTGAACACCGGCCGGTTCGACCATGACAAGGCTCAGGAACACCCGCTTTGGTTCAAGGAGCTATACGGCTTCGCCGAGCACAAGCCGGAGACCGAGGAGTATGGGGTGCGCAGCTTCGTGTATCAGGCACGCCGTCCCTTTCATCCCGAGAAATTCCACGCCTTCATCAACTCGTCGTGGCCGGGGGTCATTCGTGCCAAGGGGCGCTTCTGGTTGGCCAACCGTCCTGAATGGGTCGGCGAGTTGAGCCAGGCCGGCGCGCTTGTCCGCCATAGGGCCGTGGGCTTCTGGTGGGCGAACGCCCCCAAGGAACATTGGCCCGATCACCCGGAATGGCGTCGGAACATCGCCAAATCCTGGGATCCCGTCTACGGAGACCGCCACCAGGAAATCGTCTTCATCGGCACCGACATGGACGAGGCCGCGATCCGACGCCGGCTCGACGCCTGCCTTGTCGGCGATGCCAACGCCAAAGCCATGCAGCCTGCTGCCTGGAAAAAGCTCAAGGATCCATTCCCGGTCTGGAAGCGGGCCGAGCCGTCATGACCGTTCCGTCGGTATCCCTGGAAGGTGAGTCCGTTAGGACCTCCGCCACGTTGGGCGTGGGCATCGCGACGTGCGACGCAGCGGAAGGCCTCGCCGCCATTAACAAGCCCAACATGGAGCTCGTGATCTGGCGGCGCGCGCTTCCCATGTGCCTGCAGACATGGCTCGACCGAATGGATGCTTCGTGTCTTCCCGACCTGCGTATTCTTGTCCGGCCCGGCGACCTTCGACGTGCGGTGGAACCGCATTTGGACGAAATTGGTATGCCTGCCGGAGACATGCGCGACCTGCTGGTCGGGGACGTCGATGATCTCGTCTCGGCTTTTGCTGGCATCGCCCGGAGTGATCTCGTTGATGTAAGGCTGGCGCGCGTCAGCCACGATTCCTGCTGGAAGTTCCACCGGGACTACGTGGAGGCGCGCCTCCTGACAACGTACCGCGGTCCCGGCACCGAGTGGGTCCAATCGATCCACGCCGAGCGGGCGTTGCGCGCACAGAAGCGGTTCAAAGGGCCGCTAGAGCACATCCGTGGCAACGACGTGGCGATATTCAAGGGAAACTGCGCCGGACCAGGCAGCGGAATCGTGCACCGCTCGCCGCCCATCGCGGGCACTGGCTGCACGCGATTGCTGCTCTCCCTCAACAAGCGATCGGACGCATCTCCGGAGCCGTGGCCGAGAGGGGTCGAACACGAGACGCCGCTATCATGATTATTGAGCTACCGACCATTTCGGTATGCACGCGCTGTCGACCGCAGGGCTGGCCAGACACTGCAAACCGCCAGCGCCCTGGCGCGGTGCTGGCGAGTGCATTGCAACAGTCCCTATTTGGTGCAGTTTTGCCGCCACCTTTCAATCTGCGCCGCGTACGCTGCATGAGTCAGTGTTTGCGCCCCTGCGTTATTGCGTTCTCTCATCGCGACCGATTCACATACCTGTTCGGCGACCTGGATCCGGCACGCCACGTCGACGATATTCTCGTAGCAGTCCGGATGTGGCTGTCGCGAAGCGATGGGTTCGTGGAGCGTAACAAGCGGCCCCCGAGCATGCGAAGCGGCATCCTTGCGCGTATTCCGCCGCTCGATTGCACCCACGAATTGATAGAGGGCCAGACTTCCTTCTCCTGAGCCGATGCGGGCTTGCTGGCTCTACCTGGTCTTGTGATCAGCGCACGCCCGAGCCTGCTCCCGAATCACCGCATGGTCGCCCAGCATCTCGGCGATGGCAGACCCGTCCGGCAGCAGATCGAGCTCGTCGGCCGCGCGCGCCTCGTCCTCGCGGGGCACAGCGTCGCGGCCGGATGGCCGGCGCGGGCGGCGCTCTCGAATCCTCCTTCGGCCCAACGAGCCCGACCCAAATCGGCACTTCTGAGATCGCTATCTCCGGGGTACGCCTCGCACACAAAAACCGCCAGAAACTGGGTTCATGGATCGTGAATAGTGATCGCCAACCGTTTCATTCGTGTTCCAATGGCGTGCGCTGTCCGAGCTTCACCAGGCGCCGCGCGAATTCCCGTTCAAGCCGGCCTCGGCGGAACGGTGTGAGCTTGCGCCATTCTCCGATCTCGGCGGCGGTCCTGCCACAGCCCAGGCACCACCCCGTCTTCGGGTCGAGTCGGCAGACGTCGATGCATGGGGATTGCGCGCGTTTTGCCCTCCGTTTCATGGAAGAACCTCGATTGGAGTTCCTCTGTTCGCGCTCATGATGGAGTCCGCCAGTCGGAAAGGCTAATTCGGCCGACAAAGCTGCTCTCGGTACCGAGTGCGAGATGCTGCCCATCTGCCGACCAGGCGAGTGCGGTCACAGCGCCCTTGCCGGGTCGCTTGACCACAACCGGATGATCGCGGTCGATCTGCACGAGGATGGTGGCACCGTCCTCGTATCCGGCGGCGACAACGTCATGCCGGGGGTGGGCAGCCACCACCGTCACCACACCCTCGAAGCCCCACCCGAGGTCGAGCGCCGCCTTGCCCAGTGGGCCGCCCTTGCCGTGGAATGGCCAACAAACCACGGACTCCGCGCCGGCGGTCGCCAGATACCTTCCCTTCGGCAGCCAGCTCATCGACTTGACCTTCGTCGGGTAGCCAGGCATCTGCATATCGGCGCTGTCGGAGATACGCCAACCGTGCAGCAAGTTCTCCTGCATTGCGGTGACGATGTATTTCCCGTCCGGGCTCCAGGTCAGACTAAGGTGCGAACCCGACCAGCTGAGTCGTTTGGGTTTCTGCGTGCTGGGCTTCGCCCACCAGAGGCTGACTCCACCGTAGTGCGCGGCAGCGATCCGCCGCCCTTTCGGGTCGAATGCCAGACCGCCGACCGTGTTCGCATGATCGAACGCTCCAACCGCTCTTCCATCTTGCGCGAAAAGGGAAACTGTCTTGCCGAAGACCGCAGCGCATAGTCCGGATGCCCTGCTCACGGCAATCGGCTCGACCCATCGCCCCGCAATGGCTGCGATTTCGGTGGTCTCGCCGTCGGTATCGGTGCTCACCAGCCGAGCGTCGTCTCCGCCCGTCAGAACGCGCTGCTGCCCCAAGTCGACGGCCAGCGACAGACAAGCCCCGTCGTGCACCGAAACGAAGGAGGGAGGATTCGTGCTCTCGCTGTCGATGAACGCGACCCGACCGTCCCCGAGTGCAGCCGCGAGCAATCCCTCCTCAAGGAACGCAACGCCCACCACATAAGCGTCGAGCGAGCGGCCGGTGCCGATACGATCGAGCAGCGACGTCTTGTCCAGCTCAGCGGACAAGCTCATGCGATGCAGGCGTCGAACTGCTGACGCAGCTCCAGCTCATCGATGTTTCGTCCGATGAAGACCAAGCGACTCTCTCGTTTCTCGTTAGGGCTCCACGGCTTCGTGAAATTACCCTCCATCAGCATATGGACCGCCTGGACGACAAACTGCTTGTCCTGACCGGCGATCGACAGGATCCCTTTGGTTCGCAGAAAGTCTTGACCACGCTCGGCGAGTAGGCGCTGCAACCACCCTGTGAGGCGGGTTCCGTCCAACGGCCGGTCGGTGCGCAGGCAGACGCTCTTCACGGCATCGTCGTGTTCATGGTCGTCTTCCGAAAGAAAGTCCGGCTCGATCGCCAGGATGCGATCAAGATCGAAGGCTCGGCGCCCCAGAACCGTGTCGAGACCCACCTCGCATCGCTGTGTGCGATGGATAGCCGCCGTCGCATTGATCGAACGGATGCGCGTTTCCACCTGCGCCAGCTCATCGGCCGGCACAAGATCCGTCTTGTTGAGAAGGATGACGTCGGCAAAGGCAATCTGTTCCAGCGCCTCATGGCTGTCTTCCAGCCGCCGGACGACATGGCGGGCGTCGACCACCGTTACGATCGAATCGAGCCAGGTCCGTCGCCGAACGTCTTCGTCCACGAAGAAGGTCTGGGCGACGGGCGCGGGATCGGCAAGGCCCGTGGTCTCGATGAGGATTCCATCGAAGCCGTCTTGCCGTTTCATCAAACCGCCAAGGATGCGAATCAGATCCCCGCGTACGGTGCAGCAGATGCAACCGTTGTTCATCTCGAACACTTCCTCGTCGGCGTTGACCACGAGGTCGTTGTCGATGCCGATTTCGCCGAACTCGTTGACGACCACGGCGTATTTCTTGCCGTGCTCCTCGGTCAGGATGCGGTTCAGGAGCGTTGTCTTGCCGGCGCCGAGATAGCCGGTCAGAACGGTAACGGGGATCTGGTTCATGGATTCCGTCTCCTTCAATCTTTGAAGTCGTTCAGTCGCACCCAGCGGCCTCTACTCCGTTCGTAGATGCTGGCTGAAAGCGCTGTTCGGGACACGACCTCATGCGTGGTGTGCCGACCTGTCCCTCTCGTCCCTGGAAGTCCGGCGTCCCGGCTTTCGAAGGCTGTGCGCCAAACCTTACGAAGCCAGCGCCTGCGCGAGCGTCGTCGCGTTGTGCCGCATCATGTCGAGGTAGGTCGGTGCCGGACCGTCCGGGCCGGACAGCGCACCGGGATAGAGCGTGCCGCCGATGGTGGCCCCGGTCTCGTTGGCGATCTGCTCGAGCAGGCGCCTATCGCCAATGTTCTCGATGAAGACGGCACGAATGCCCCGCTCACGGATCTGTTGGATGAGGCGGGCGACATCCTTTGCGGATGCCTCCGACTCGGTGCTGAGCCCCTGCGGCGCGATGAAGGTCAGCCCATAATCGCCGCCGAAATACTGGAACGCGTCGTGCGAGGTGACGACGATGCGGCGATCGGCCGACAGGGCTGCCATGATCTCGCGGATCTCTGCATCGAGCGCCTCGATCTCGGCGACATAAGCTGCGCGGCTTTGGTAGAAGTCGGCCGCGTTCGCCGGATCGGCCTGAGCCAGAGCGGCAGTGATGTTGTCGACATAGGCTACGGCGTTGCCGAGGCTCTGCCAGCCGTGCGGGTCGAAAGCGCCATGGTCATGGTGGTCGTGGCCTGCCTCGGCATGCGCCTCGTCATCGTGGTCGTCGTCATGATCGTGCATCGCCGTCTCGGCATGCTCCTCGTGCTCATCATCATGATCGACCTCGGCCTGGTCATCGTGATCGTGGTCATGCCCGACCTCCTCCGCATGCTCTTCGTGGTCGTCATCGTGACCGTGCTCATCGTCGAACGCGATCGGCTCGATGCCGTCGGTCGCCACCACCCGGATACCGCGAAAGTCCGAAGCGTCGATCAGACGGTCCAGCCAGCCTTCGAACTGCAGCCCGTTGACGACAAGGATCCTCGCTTCGCTGAGGGCCCGCGCATCGGCGGGGGTCGGCTGGTAGACATGCGTATCCCCGTCGGGGCCCACGAGCGTCGTGAGAGCGACGTGCTCTCCGCCGATCCGCTTCACCATGTCGCCGAGGATCGAGAAGGTGGCGACCACCGGGGTCGGTTTGTCGGTCTCTGCGATGGCCGGAGCGGCGAGCGACAGGGCGAAGAGGGCGGTGGCGGATATCAGAAGCGTTCTGCGGGTGAGCATTGATACTCCTTTCAGGCTTCGAGATGGCGACGCGGGAAGGCCCGCCCGGCGAGACCGCCCACCGGTCCGAAGACCAGCGACAGCGCGTAGGCGAGACCCGCGACAAGAATGATCGCCGGCCCGGAGGGCAGGCTGAAGTGGTAGGAGAGCAGAAGGCCGCTCAGGCTCGAGAGCATCGCGACCGAGACCGCGACGGCGATCAGGGCGCCGATGCCGACGGCCCAGAACCGCGCGGCGGCGGCGGGAAGGATCATGATGCCGACGGCCATCAGCGTGCCGAGCGCGTGAAAGCCGGCCACGAGGTTGAGCACGACGAGAGCAAGAAACGCGAAATGCGTCATGGCGCTGAGCCCGCTCACCGAGCGCAGGAACTGCGGATCCGCGCATTCGAGCACGAGCGGCCGGAACAGGGCCGCGAGCGCGAAGACCGAAATGCTCGCGATGGAACAGAGCAGAGTCAGGGCGTCGTCGTCGAGCGCGAGCACGGTCCCGAAGAGCACATGCATCAGGTCGACATTGCTGCCCCGGGTGGACACGATCAGCACGCCCACCGCCAGTGAGATCAGGTAAAAGGCCGCCAGGCTCGCGTCCTCGCGCAGCGCCGTGAATCGGGTCACGAAGCCCGAGAGGAGCGCCACGGCCATGCCTGCGATCAGCCCGCCGATGGTCATCGCCCCCAGCGAGAGGCCCGAGACGAGAAACCCGACTGCCGCACCCGGCAGGATTGCATGGGCCATCGCGTCGCCCGTCAGGCTCATGCGGCGCAGCATCAGGAATACCCCGACCGGTGTCGCGCCGACCGAGATCGCAATGCAGCCCATCAGCGCGCGCCGCATGAAGCCGAAATCGGCGAAGGGCTGGACGAGGAGCTCCCACATCATGCAGCGCTTCGCCCGCAAGTATGCGGCGGGCCGACGCAGGCCTCGCACATCTGGCGCGCGCGGAACTGGTTCTCGGCCGTCAGCACCCGCGCCGTGGGTCCGTGGGCGACGAGTTCGCGCGCCAGCATCAGCGTGCGGGGGAAGTGAGCCCGTACCGTGTCCACGTCGTGCAAGACGGCGAGCACCGTGCGGCCTTCGCCGTGCCAGCGCCGCACCACGCCGATCAGGTCCGCCACCGTTCTCGCGTCGATTGCCGTGAAGGGCTCGTCAAGCAGGACGAGCCGTGCGTCCTGCAGCAGCAGGCGGGCAAACAGCGCACGCTGTAACTGCCCGCCCGACAGCGACCCGATCGGCCGCTTCTCGAACCCTTCGAGGCCGACCGCGGAAATTGCGTCGGCGACGCGTGAGCGGTGACTGGCCCGCAAGCCCGCAAAGCCGCCGATCTCCCGCCAGAGGCCCATCGCCACGAGGTCGGAGACTACGATCGGGAAAGACCGGTCGACGTCCGATTGCTGCGGCAGGTAGGCGATGTCGTCCCGCGCGACCCCGCCGAAGGCGATCCGTCCTTCGAGCGGGCGGAGTGAGCCGGTCACCCCCTTCAGCACCGTGGATTTACCGGCCCCGTTGGGTCCGACGATGGCCGTCAGGCTGCCCTCGGCGATCTCGCCGTGCAGGCGATGCACGGCCGGATGCCGGTCGTAGCCGAGGCTCAGGTCCTGAAACTTGAGGGCGTAGGTCACGGCCCCCCCGGCGTGGACGTCGCCCAGAAGAACGCGCCCCAGAGCGCGGCAACGATCAGGGCCGCCCCGAGCAGCCGCGGGCCGGCGCCGAGCGGCAGCAGTCGGATTGAAGGGGTGTACCGCGTTCTCATGTCAGCGCTCCCCGCCGAGCGGCGGCGCCTGCGTCCAGCCGCCGCGACGCTCCATCCGGATACCGGCTCTCCCTGGGTGGAGCTCCTCGTTTCCGCCTACGCCGCGCCGGCTTCTGCGCACTGTGCACACGTGCCCTGGACCTCGACCATTCGACGTGTCGCGGCGAACCCGAGGACGGCGGCATCCTCGGCAAGTAGTCCTCCGATCCGCGGATCCTCGAGCTCGACCGATGCCCGGCAGCCGCTGCAGATGAAGAAAAGGCAATCGTGGTCGCGCTCGGGATGGGCGCACGGGACGTAGGCGTTCAGGCTTTCGATCCTGGAAACGAGGCCCTGCGCCATCAGGAACTCGAGCGCCCGGTACACGGTCGGCGGCCCGACCGGACGCGAGTCTCTGAGCTTGACCGCTTCGATCAGTTCGTAGGCGCCCGTCGGCCGACCGCTCGCCCAAAGCAGCTCCAGGACACGCCTCCGCAGCTCTGTCATCTTTACCCAAGTTGGCACTTTTTCCGACCAGCCGAGCCTGTTCGAGCCAGTTTTGCGGCGCTGAACCACTAGATGTTGGGGTTGGAGGACACCTGAGACCCACATTTGCCATTCGTGGTCCTGGAAGCCAATTGTGGGGCCAGGACTTTTGAGTTGAGTCGATATCCCTCTTGCCAGATGCCGCGAACGCCGTGTATGCGAAACAGGCATCGCAGAAACGGCGCCGCCATGTACATCAAGGCAACCAGGACACACACCGACAAGGCCGGCCAGCCGGTCCGAAGCCATCGCCTCGTGCTCGCCCAGCGCGTCGGCGACAAGGTGCGCCACAGGACGCTGCTCAATCTCGGCACCGACTATCCGGTGCCGCGCGAGAAGTGGAAGGCCGTCACCGAACTCGCCGAGGCGCTGCTTCACGGCAAGCCGCCGCTGTTCGAGGGCGAGGCGGATGTGCGGGCCGCAGCCGAGGACATCGTCGCCAAGCTCAGGGCCAGGGGGTTCCGCGTCGAGGCGATGCAGGAAGAGGCGCGCAAGCCCGACATCGCCACCGTCGACCTCGATACCCTGGAGCACGAGAACCCGCGCACGGTCGGCTGCGAGCGCCTGTGCCTCAAGGCCCTCGACGCCCTCGGCTTCGCCGAAATCCTCCACGGCCTCGACATCAAGGGCCGCGACGGGCGCATCGCCAGCGCGCTGATCGTCGCCAGGATGGTCCATCCCGCCAGCGAGCGTGATACCAGCCGCTGGCTCCGCCACGACAGCGCGGCCGCCGAGCTCCTGGGCCTGGAGGGCGACCGCAAGGCGCTGCGGCGCAAGACGCTCTACCGCATCGGCGACCTGCTCTGGCGCCACCGCGCCGCCATCCAGCGGGAGCTGTTCAACCGTGAGCGCGCACTGCTCGACCTGCCCGAGACGATCGCCTTCTACGATCTCACCAACGTCCACTACCACGGCCACACGGGCGGCGAGCTTCCCAGGTTCGGGCGCTCCAAGCAGAAGCGCGACGACTGTCCCCTCATCACGCTGGCGCTGGCGCTCGACGGCGCGGGCTTCCCGCGCAGTTGCGAGATCCTGCCGGGCAACGTGAGCGAGCCGGGCACGCTGCACGAGGCGCTGGCGCGGCTCGAGGCGGTGTGCGGCGGCACGGCGCCGAAGCCCACGGTGGTCATGGACGCGGGCATCGCCACCGAGGAGAACATCGTCTGGCTGGGCGAGCAGGGCTACGACTGGATCGCGGTCAGCCGCGGTGCCAGGCCTGCGCCGCCCGAGGGCGGACCCGAGGCCCTGCTGATCACCAGCGCGCGCCACGAGGTGCGGGCCTGGCGGCTTGCCAGCGAGGACGGCGAGGCGCGGCTCTACGTCGTCAGCGAGGGCAAGAAGAAGGCCGAGAACGCGATCATCGGCCTGAGGCGGAACCGCTTCGAGGCGGCGCTGGAAAGGCTCCACGGCGGCCTCCCGGTCAAGGGCCGCCTCAAGCGCTACGACAAGGTGCTGGAGAGCATAGGCCGCCTCAAGCAGCGCTTCTCCGCCGTCGCCAGGCACTACGAGATCACGGTCGAGAGGGCGAAAACCGGCCCCAATGCCACCGCCGTGCGCTTCAAGCGCAGGCCGCGATACGACGAGGCCGATGAGGGCGCCGGTGCCTATGTGCTGCGCACCAGCCACGTCGACTGGGACATCGAGACGGTCCTGCGGACGTACTGGCGGATCACGGATATCGAGGCGACATTCCGGAGCCTGAAATCCGAGCTCGGCCTTCGCCCGATCTGGCACCAGCTCGACCGGCGCATCGCGGCCCACCTGCTGATCGCCGTGCTGGCCTACCACGCCGTGCATCTGATCCGTACCCGGCTGGCCGCGCGCGGCATCCACAAGTGCTGGGCGTCGATCCGCGAGAGCATGCGGACCTGGGTGCGGATCACCACGCGCCTGCGCCAGACCGACGGCACCTTGATCGTCAACCGCCAGGACACGCGCCCGGCCGCCGAGGTTGCCGCAATCTCCTCGGCGGCGGGCGTGGACCCCGCCATCCACCGCACGAGGACCCGTCTGATGAGCTGACAGAATCTCACAAAATGTGGGGCCATGTTGGAATCGACCGAGAAAAATATCGCGTTGAATCAAACCAATAGGGAACACAGGCAGCGGAAAAGTGCCAACTTGGGTTTACGCCGCGCCCCTCGCAAATGGATACCGCGAGCGCGACCCGTTCGCGTGCCGAGTGCCGCCCGCGGCAATCCAGATCAGTGTAGGACCGGGGGCGGGTCGGCGGTTTCGTCATCGTCTGTCTCGACTTGTGAGGCATTAGAGAAATGATATAACGTTTCGTTCAATTTCGCAAGAGAGCCGCTATCTTGAGCGGCCCGACACCGATGAAAGGCCGGGATATGGACAGCGCAGCAAAGGCGGCGGCGACCAGCTCGTCAGGTGAGACTTCGCCCTGCCGCACCAGCGCCGCCAACCCCAAGCCGTCGTACTACGTGTATTCCTCGAACCCCGCCATCGTTCGTCTCCCATTCTCTCCGGTACAACCTAGCGGGACGGTCGGCTCGGTGCGACGATCGGTATCGGTGCCGCTCTACGCGTCGCGCTCCAGGAGGCGCTGGACGATGCGGCGGGCGGCAGCGCCGGGGGTGAGCGTCTGCGCCGCCACGTCCGCCTCCAGCGCCGCGACGGCGGGCGCCAGTCGCTCGTCGGCGTGGAGCGCTGCCACGAGAGAGTCCTCGACCTCGCGCCAGAGCCACGCACCCGCCTGCGCGGCCCGCTTGGCCTCCAGCGCGCCGTCCTTCGCCATCACCGTCCGATGCCGCTCGACCGCGTCGGCGATCTCGTCGAGGCCCGTACCCTCGACCGACGAGCAGGCGATGACGCGGGGCGTCCACGGCCCTCCGCCCGCGTGGAGCATGAGCGCCGCCTCGAAGTCCGCCTTGGCGTGGGCGGCGGGCCCTTCGAGGGCGCCGTCGGCCTTGGTGACGACGACGATGTCGGCGCGCTCCATTACGCCGCGCTTGATGCCCTGCAGCTCGTCGCCGGCACCGGGCTGCACCAGCAGCATGTAGAGGTCCGTCATGTCGGCGACGGCGGCTTCGGACTGGCCGACGCCCACGGTCTCCACCATCACGAGGTCGAAGCCCGCCGCCTCGCAGGCCAGCATGACATCGCGCGTGCGCCGGGCGACGCCGCCGAGGGTGCCGCCCGTCGGCGAGGCACGGACGAAGCATTGGTCGTTCCGCGCGAGCTCCGGCATCCGGGTCTTGTCCCCCAGGATCGAGCCGCCCGATCGCTCGCTGGAAGGGTCGATCGCGAGCACCGCGATCCTGCGGCCGGCCGCGATGGCGCGCGTGCCGAAGGCCTCGATGAAGGTCGACTTGCCGACCCCTGGCGCGCCCGAGATGCCGAGGCGGACGGCCGTGCCGGCGTGCGGCAGCAGCGCCTGGAGCAGGTCCTCGGCCGCCGCGCGGTCTTCCTCCCGCGTGGATTCGATGAGCGTGATCGCTGTCGCCAGCGCTCGCCGGTCGCCGGCGAGGATGTCCGCCACCGGCGGAACCTGGCCGGGGCCGTGCGGGCGCGCGGTCATGGCGCCGGGGTCTCCTCGGGCACTGCCGTCGTCTCCGCGGCGCGGCCTTCCTCGTCAGCGAGCCGTTGCTCAAGCTCCTCCCTGAGCTCCGCAGTCTCCTGCTGGCGCCACCACATCTCGGCGTAGTGGCCGTCCCGCACCAGCAACTCGGCGTGGCGCCCGCGCTCGACGATGCGCCCGCCGTCCAGCACAAGGATCTGGTCGGCGTCGATGACCGTGGAAAGGCGGTGCGCGATCATGAGCGTCGAGCGGTCGCGGCTGACCTCCCGCAGACTCGCCTGAATCTCCTTCTCGGTCTGCGAATCGAGCGCCGAGGTGGCCTCGTCGAACAGCAGAATACGGGGATTCTTGAGGATCGTGCGCGCAATCGCCACCCGCTGCTTCTCACCACCCGAGAGCTTGAGGCCGCGCTCACCGACCATGCTCTCGTAGCCGTCGGGCAACGCGGCGATGAAGTCGTGGATGTGAGCGAGCCGCGCCGCCTCCTCCACCTCTTCCGGGCTTGCCTCGGGCCTGCCGTAGGCGATGTTGTAGTAGATCGTGTCGTTGAAGAGCACCGTGTCCTGCGGAACGATGCCGATGGCGGCGCGAAGGCTCTCCTGGCTCACCTCGCGCACGTCCTGCCCGTCGATCCTGACGCTGCCGCCCTCGATGTCGTAGAAGCGGAAGAGGATGCGCGAGATGGTCGACTTGCCGGCCCCGCTCGCGCCGACGATGGCCGTGGTGGTGCCGGGCGGTACGCGGAAGGTGATGCCGTCGAGGATGCCGCGCCGCTCCTCGTAGCGGAAGCGCACGTCCTCGAACTCGATGGTGCCCGCCGTGACTTGGAGCGGCGGCGCGTCCGGCGCGTCCTCGATCTCGCGCTCCACAGAGAGGATGCCGAACATCGACTCCATGTCAGTGAGCGACTGCTTGATCTCACGATAGACGAAGCCCAGGAAATTCAAGGGGATGTAGAGCTGGAGCAGGTATGTGTTGACCAGCACGAAGTCGCCGATGGTCATGGTGCCGGCGGCGACCTCGTAGCCGGCCATGATGGTGATGCCGGTGAGCCCGGTCGCGACGATGATCCCCTGGCCGATGTTGAGCAGCGAGAGGCTGGTCTTGCTCTGCACCGCCGCCCGTTCGTACTGCCGGCGGGAGATGTCGAAGCGCTGCGCCTCGTGCATCTCGTTGCCGAAATACTTGACCGTCTCGTAGTTGAGCAGGCTGTCGATCGCCTTGGTGTTGGCCTCGCTGTCCTTCTCGTTCATGCGCCGGCGGTACTTCAGCCGCCACTCGGTGACCGTGAGGGTGAAGGCGATAAAGGAACCGATGGTGACGAAGGTTATCGCAGCGTACGTGACGCCGTAGAGGACCCAGAGGATGCCGCAGACCATGGTGACCTCCACCAGGGTCGGCAGGATGTTGAACAGCATGAAGGTGAGCAGGAACTCGATCCCCTTGACGCCGCGCTCGATGGCGCGGCTCAGGCCGCCGGTGCGGCGCTCGATATGGAAGCGGAGCGAAAGCTCGTGGAGATGGTTGAAGACCTGAAGTGCCACGGTGCGGATCGCCCGCTCGCCGACCTTGGCGAAGACCGCATCCCTGAGCTCGCCGAAGGCGACGGTGAGCACCCGGAGCGCGCCGTAGGCCAGCAGGATCGCCACCGGCACGACGATGACCGCCGCCGTTTCGCCCGAGAGGATATCGACCGCATCCTTGTAGAGGATCGGCACGTACACGTTCGCGACCTTCGCGCCGACGAGGAGGATCACGGCCAGCACCACGCGGCCCCGCATCTCCAGCGAGCCACGCGGCCAGAGATAGGGCAGCAGCGTGCGAATGGTGTGCAGGTGCGAGTGTTCTCCCGCTTCCCGCACGCGGGCCTCGCGATCGAGAGCAACCATGGGGTCGTGAGTCTGATCGTTGGCCCCGCCGCTTGCGGGGCTCAGAGCGCGTTAGGTGCGCGTGTCACATAAGCACGAAGCGGGAGAGGATCAAATGCCGGCGCGCGTCAGGCGGCCTCGGGCCGGCGGATCAGCGCCATGATGTCCTGCGCGGCGGCCGGGATGTTGGTGCCGGGGCCGTAGACGGCCGCAGCCCCGGCCTCGTGCAGGAAGTCATGGTCCTGCGGCGGAATCACCCCGCCGCAGACCACCACCACGTGGCCCGCGCCGGCTTCCCGCAGCGCCTCGATCAGCTCCGGCACCAGGGTCTTGTGGCCGGCGGCCTGGCTGGAGACGCCTACGACATGCACGTCGTTCTCCAGCGCATCGCGGGCGGCCTCTTCGGGCGTCTGGAACAGCGGGCCGATATCCACATCGAAGCCGATGTCGGCGAAGGCCGTCGCGATCACCTTGGCGCCGCGGTCGTGCCCGTCCTGTCCGAGTTTCACCACCAGGATGCGCGGCCGGCGCCCCTCGGCCTCGGCGAAGAGCGCGGTCTCACGCCGGATGGTCTGGAAAGCGTCGTCCTGCGCATAGGCCGCGCCGTAGACGCCGGAGACCGTGCGCACGGTCGCGCGGTGGCGCGTGAACGCCGCCTCCATCGCATCCGAGACCTCGCCGACCGTGGCGCGCGCCCGGATCGCGTCCACGGAGAGCGCCAGCAGGTTGCCGTCGCCGCGCGCGCCCTCGGTGAGCTTGTCAAGCGTCGCCTGGCAAGCCGCCTCGTCCCGTGCGGCGCGGACGTCATTAATCCGCGCGATCTGGGCCTCCCGCACCGCGACGTTGTCCACATCGAGCAGCGCCGGCATGTCGTCCGCCTCCGATTGGTAGCGGTTGACGCCGACGACCACGTCCTCGGCCCGGTCGAGCCGCGCCTGCCGGCGGGCGGCGGCCTCCTCGATGCGGAGCTTGGGCATGCCGGCGGCCACCGCCTTGGTCATGCCGCCCAGCTCCTCGACCTCGTCAATCAGTGCCTGCGCCTCGCGCGCGAGCGAGACGGTAAGCGCCTCCACGTAGTAGGAGCCTCCCAACGGGTCCACGACGCGGGGCACGCCGGTCTCGTGCTGCAGGATAAGCTGGGTGTTGCGCGCGATCCGGGCCGAGAAATCGGTCGGCAGCGCCACCGCCTCGTCGAGTGCGTTGGTGTGGAGCGACTGGGTGCCGCCGAGCACCGCCGCCAGCGCCTCGTAGGCCGTGCGAACCACGTTGTTGTACGGATCCTGCTCGGCGAGCGAGACGCCCGAGGTCTGGCAATGGGTCCTCAGCATGAGCGAGCGCGGGTTCTCAGCCCCGAAGCCTTGCATGTAGCGCGCCCAAAGCAGCCTCGCGGCCCGCAGCTTGGCGACCTCCATGAAGAAGTTCATGCCGATGCAGAAGAAGAACGACAGCCGAGGCGCGAAGTCGTCGATGGCGAGGCCGCGCGAGAGCGCGGCGCGCACGTAGTCGAGGCCGTCGGCCAGCGTGAAACCGAGCTCCTGCACCAGCGTCGCGCCGGCCTCCTGCATGTGGTAGCCGGAGATCGAGATCGAGTTGAAGCGCGGCATGTGCCCGGCCGTGTACGCGATGATGTCGGCCACGATGCGCATGCTGGGCTCGGGCGGATAGATGTAGGTGTTGCGGACCATGAACTCCTTGAGGATATCGTTCTGGATGGTCCCGGCGAGCTTACCCGCGCCGACCCCCTGCTCCTCCGCCGCGACGATGTAGGCCGCCAGCACCGGCAACACCGCCCCGTTCATGGTCATGGAGACGCTGACATCGCCCAGGGGAATGCCGTCGAAGAGGCGCTTCATGTCCTCCACGGTGTCGATGGCGACGCCCGCCTTGCCCACGTCGCCGCGCACCCTGGGATGGTCGCTGTCGTAGCCCCGGTGGGTTGCGAGATCGAAGGCGACGGAGAGCCCCTTCTGCCCGGCCGCGAGGTTGCGCTTGTAGAAGGCGTTGGACTCCTCGGCGGTGGCGAAGCCCGCATATTGACGAATGGTCCACGGCCGGTTGGCGAACATGGTGGCGCGCACGCCCCGCGTGTAGGGGGCGAAGCCCGGCAAACCCGGCTGGTCCTCCAGCGCCTCCAGGTCGGCCGCGGTGTAGAGCGGCTTGACCGTGATGCCCTCGGGCGTCTCCCAGGCGAGCTCTTCCGGGTCTCTGCCCTTGAGCTCAGCCGCAGCCAAGGCTTCCCAGTCGGCGACGGTCTTTTCGATGGAGTCAGTCATGCGGCTGGGCTCCCACTCTCCCAGGTGCCCGTCCTTGGTCATGTGTCCTTCGCGCAAGGGTAGACGGCGGGGGCCGCCGGCCGCAAGGCGCAGGCACGGACGAGGGCCGGTCGTGGCCACCATTTTGCCCCTGTGAACCGCTGCGCCTTTTCGGGTAAAAGTAGGCGCCCACTAGGTGCCGCGGCAACAGGAGGAACCCCCCGCACATGAGCAGTCTACAATTCGAGGCGCCCGAGACGGTCGAGGACGCCGTCCGGCTCCTCGCCGATGCCGACAGCGAGGCCATGCCGCTCGCCGGCGGCACCGACCTCCTGGTTCAGCTGCGCACCGATTTTGTCCGGCCCGGCCTCATCGTCGATTTGAAGCGTATCCCGGCGCTCATGGACGTGACGGTGAACGGCGATGATATTCGCGTCGGCGCGGCGGTCTCCGGCGCGACGCTCGGCAAGAACGAGACCGTGAAGGCCGCGTGGCCGGGCGTGGTGGAGGCGTTGGAGCTGATCGGCTCGACCCAGATTCAGGGGCGCGCCTCGCTCGGCGGCAACCTCTGCAACGGCTCGCCCGCCGCCGATAGCGTGCCGGCACTGATCGCCGCAGGCGCCGTGTGCGAGGTCGCGGGCCCGAACGGCGCCCGCTCAGTCCCGGTGGAGGACGTGATCACGGGGCCCGGCCAACTCTGCCTCGGTCCGGGCGAGATCGTGGTCTCCTTCGTCATGCCCAAGCCGCCGCCGCGTTCGGGCGATGCCTACCTGCGCTTCATTCCGCGCACCGAGATGGACATCGCCGTGGTCGGCGCCGGCGTCGCGCTCACGCTCGACGAGGCGGGCGTCTGCACCCACGCAAGGCTCGGCCTCGGCGCGGTTGCGCCCACGCCGCTGCTGGTCGAGGACGGCGCCAAGGCGCTGATCGGCACGAAGGTGGACGACGACGCGCTGGCCAACCTTGCGGCCGCCGCGAGCGCCGCCTGCAATCCCATCGACGACAAGCGCGGGACCATCGAATACCGGGTCAAGGTGGCGGGGGTGCTGGCGAGACGCGCCGCGCTCATCGCCCTGGAGCGCGCGAGGAGCAACGGCTGATGGCCAAGTATCATGTAACCACCAGCGTCAACGGCGAGCCGACCGAGTTCCTCTGCTCAGGCGAGCAGACCCTGCTCGACGTGCTGCGCGACGAGCTGGAGCTCACCGGCACCAAGGAAGGCTGCGCCACCGGCGACTGCGGCGCCTGCAGCGTGACCGTGGACGGCACTCTGGTGTGCTCCTGCCTCATGCTCGGCACCGAGGCCGAGGGGCGCGAGATCGGCACCATCGAGGGCATGGCCGACGGCGACACGCTGCATCCCTTGCAGCGCCAATTCCTGGAGGATGCCGCGCTGCAATGCGGCATCTGCACGCCGGGCTTCCTCGTCGCCGCCAAGGCGCTGCTCGAAGAGAACCCGGACCCGACCGAGACGGAAGCGCGCTACTGGCTGGCCGGCAATCTCTGTCGCTGTACAGGCTACGACAAGATCATCCGCGCCGTGATGACGACGGCGGCGGAGCTGAGGGGAGAATAGCTCATGGCAACCGCCAAGCAGGAGATCGGTAACGGCAACGGCTCGCTCAAGTACGTCGGCACGCGGCCGTGGCGCCCGGACGGCGTCGACAAGGTGACCGGCAGGGCCAAGTTCGGCGCGGACCTCTCGCTGCCGGGCATGCTGGTGGGCCGGGTGCTGCGCAGCCCCCATGCGCACGCGCGCATCCGCTCCATCGATGCGTCGAAGGCCCGCGCGCTCCCCGGCGTGAAGGCGGTCGTCACCCGCGACGAGATGCCCGAGGTGCCCTCCCAGTGGGTGCCAGCGGGCGAGGTGCAGGTCAACTACCGCGACATGTCGCAGAACGTGATGGCGCGGGAGAAGGCGCTCTATGACGGCCATGCCGTTGCCGCAGTGGCGGCGACCACGGCGGCCATCGCCAAGCAGGCGTTGGACCTGATCGAGGTGGACTACGAGGTGCTGCCGCACGTGATCGACGTGCGCGACGCGATGCAGCCAGACGCGCCCGTCCTGCATGACGACATGTTCACCCAGGGCGTGGAGCCCACGCCGGAGACGCCGTCCAACGTCTTCAAGAAGGTGCACTTCCAGAGCGGCGATCTGGATAAGGGATTCGCCGAGGCCGACGTGATCGTCGAGCGCACCTTCACCACCAAGCCGGTGCATCAGGGCTATATCGAGCCGCACGCGGTGGTCGCCAGCGCCGGCGAGGACGGCCAGTGCGAGGTCTGGTGCTGCACCCAGGGGCAGTTCACCGTCCGCGCCTACTGCGCCAACCTGCTCGGCATCGACATCGGCAACATCCGCGTGACCCCGTCGGAGATCGGCGGCGGCTTCGGCGGCAAGACCGTGGTCTATCTGGAGCCCGTCGCGCTCCGGCTCTCGCAGCTTGCCGGCCGGCCGGTCAAGATCGTGATGTCGCGCGAGGAGGTCTTCCGCGCGAGCGGTCCGACCTCTGGCGGTGCCATGACGATCAAGATGGGCGCCACCAAGGACGGCAAGATCACCGCCGCCAAGGCGTGGCTTGCCTATCAGGCGGGCGCCTTCCCCGGCTCGCCGATCCAGCCCGGCTGCATGTGCGTCTTCGCGCCCTACGACATCGAGAACGCCGAGGTCGAGGGCTACGACGTGGTGGTGAACCGGCCCAAGGTGGCCGCCTACCGCGCGCCGGGGGCACCGATCTCCGAGTTCGCCGCCGAAGGGGTGGTCGACGAGATCGCGAAGAAGCTCGACATCGACCCGGCCGAGTTCCGCCTGATGAACGCGGCGAAGGAGGGCACCCGTGCGCTCTACGGGCCCAAGTTCGGCCCGGTCGGTTGCATCGAGACCCTGGAGGCCGCGCGCAACAGCGAGCACTACAGTATCCCGCTCGGTCCCAACCAGGGCCGCGGCATCGCCACCGGCTTCTGGTTCAACATCGGCGGCGAATCCTGCGCCACCATCAACGTCAACGAGGATGGCACGGCGACGGTGATCGAGGGCAACCCCGACATCGGCGGCTCGCGCGCTTCCATCCAGCTGCAGGCGGCGGAAGCGCTCGGCATTCCGCCGGAGAGAGTGCGTCCGCTGGTCGCCGATACCGACACCATCGGCTACACCTTCCTCACCGGTGGCAGCCGCGTGACCTTCGCCACCGGCATGGCGGCGATCGATGCGGCGGGCAAGGTCGTTGAGCAGTTGCGCGAGCGTGCCGCCAAGATCTGGGACATCCCGGTCGAGGCGGTCGAGTGGGAAGACGGTTATGCCAAGCCCTCGGGCAGCAACGCCGGTGATTTCGAGCCTATGAGCATGGCCGAGATCGCGGCCCAGGCGGGCAAGACCGGCGGCCCGATCGCGGCGACCGCCTCCATCAACGCGCAAGGCGCCGGCCCCGGCTTCGGCACCCACGTGTGCGACGTCGAGGTCGACCGCGAGACCGGACGCGTCACCGTACTGCGCTATACCGCGGTGCAGGACGCAGGCAAGGCGGTCCATCCGAGCTACGTCGAGGGCCAGATTCAGGGCGGCGCCGCCCAGGGCATCGGCTGGGCGCTCAACGAGGAGTACATCTACGACAAGGATGGCCGGCTCGAAAATCCGGGCTTCCTCGATTACCGCATGCCGGTGGCCTCCGATCTGCCGATGATCGACGCGGTCATCGTCGAGGTGCCGAACCCGAACCACCCGTACGGCGTGCGCGGCGTCGGCGAGACGCCGATCGTGCCGCCGATGGCGGCGGTCGCCAACGCGATCGAGAACGCGACCGGCATACGCATGACCGACCTGCCGATGTCGCCGCCGCGCCTGCTCGAAGCGCTCGACAACGGCGGCGCCTGACCCGTTGGCGCGGGTCGTCCTGCCTTCGAGTCTCGCCCGCTACACGGGCGGGGTGACCGAGCTAGAGGTCGAGGCGACCGATATTCGCGGCGTGATCCGCGCGCTCGAGGCCCGCTACGCGGGCATCGGGCGCGAGCTGGAGGAGGGCATGGCCGTCGCGGTGGACGGCCACATCCATCAGGACGACCTGTTCGCAGCGGTCGCGCCCGAGAGCGAGGTCTGCTTCCTGCCCCGGATCGGCGGCGGTTAGCTCGGCGCCGAGAGGCGTCTATTCGGCCGCCGACGAAGCGGTGGCCCTTCGCCCGCTGAGCCCGAGCCAGACGAGCCCGATCAGCACCGCGGCGAGGAACGGCAGCACCGCGTAGTTCATCGTCTGCCAGCCCACTGCCTCGTGCAGCGCACCGGAGAGCAGCGCCGCCGCCGCAACGCCGGTGAACACGGTGAAGTCGTGGGCCGCTTGCGTCTTCGCCTTCTCCGCCGGGCTGTGAATCTCGGTTATGAGCGTCGTGCCGCCGGTGAAGAGGAAATTCCAGCCCACGCCCAGTAGGACCAGGGCGACATGGAAGTTGAGCAGTGCGACGCCATGGAGGTTGGACGCGGCGCAGAGCCCGATCAGCAGCGCGCCGCAGGCCATGATCGTCTTCGTGCCGAAGCGCTTGATCAGATGGCCGGTGACGAAGGCGGGCGCGAACATGCCGAGCACGTGCCACTGGATCGTCTGCGCCGAGTCGGAGAAGCCGAAGCCGCAGTACTTCATGGCGAGCGGCGTCGCGGTCATCAGCAGCGACATCATCGCATAGCCGACGAGGGAGCCGAGCACGGCGATGATGAATGTCGGCTGGCGCATGATCGTGAGCAGGGGTCGGCCCGAAGTGCTGCGCTCCTCCTCGTCCGGCGGCGGAATGGTGATGAAACGAAGGACCACGAGCGTGGCCACGTAAAGCGCGGCCATGGTGGCGAACACGCCCGCGAACGCGATCGGCGCGAAGAGGTCCTTGGACCAGTCGGCGAGCAGGGGGCCTATCGAGGCGATCACGCCGCCCGCCAGCACCAGCGAGATCGCTCGGCTCCTGAAGGCCTCGCTCGCTGCGTCCGCCGCGGCAAAGCGATAGTACTGGGCGAAGCCGTTGGCTGCGCCGACCAGCGCGAGGCCGACACAGAAGAGCGTGAAGCTCGCCTCCATGATCGCCCAGAGGCCCAGGAGCGCGCCAGCAAGCCCGATGGTGGCGCCCACGGTGAAGCCGTCGCGCCGCCCGATGTGCTTCATGAGGAGCGATGCCGGTACCGTCGCCACCATCGTCATCACGAACTGGATGCCGATGGGGAGCGTCGCCAGCACCTTGGTATCGGCGAGCTGGTGCCCGATCAGGGCGGCCGCGGCAACCACCGCGGACATCGAGGTGAGGAAGAGCGCCTGGCAGATGGCGAGGAGCGCCACGTCGCGGGCGCCGGAGCGGGTCATGGCCCACGATAGCACATCGTGCCGGCGCCCGGCCGGCGCCACCGCCAATAAGGCTGCTCACGCGCCCACCAGAAGGCACTTTAACTGCCACTACAGACATATCGATTTCTATATCGATCATATAGTCATCTCAGATATGGCATTATTTGGACCGGTTAACTAGTATTCGAGATAGACCACCCGATGGGGCTCGTCTCTTCGGCAAATGCTGCCCGCCTGGCGGCCCCCGTTGCCACGGAGGTCTGGTGAGGATGGCCAGAACTGACGCTTGAGTCCCTCAAAGGTACGGTCTTTGCCGGAATCCATGGAGCGAGGATCTTCGCCCGAGGAGCAACCGGGACAACGAGGGTCGCAAGCTCATCATGAGCGAAAGAGACCCGTTCGATCGCATCCAGGCGTGGTTGCACGATGCGATGCTCGACCACACCAGGTTCGGAACAATCAAACTGGACCAACACGGGGAGTCCTGGCCATCAGGGACCTCACCCGTGATTTCTCAAGCCCACCATTTGGACGGTGTGCGTCCACTCCCCCATTTGCGAGGATCGAACGCGGTGCGTAGCCCGCTAAATCGATTTGGGGCGACCGAAGGCGCCGAGCGCCGGAGGAGAGGGCATGAAGATTAGCGAGGTTGTCACGACACCGCTCTGGATCCCCTACGAGCAACCCTTTCACTGGTCCCAGGGCGTCACCCACGGCGCGGAGGTAATCCTGGTCGAGGTCCACACCGACGAGGGCGTGATCGGCTATGGCGAGTCGATTGCGACGCCATCGGTCGAGGCGATCCGCGCCCATATCTCGCTCGCGGCGGACTTTTGCGTCGGTCGTAGTCCTTTCGAGAACGCCCGCCTGATTGACGAGGCCTACCACGCGCTGTTCGGTCGCGAGGAGTCTTGCAGGGCCTCCAAATTCGCGGGCAAGGCGCTCGCGGGGCTGGAGATGGCACTGTGGGACGCCATGGGCAAGGCTGTGGACCGCCCCGTTCACGCTCTGCTGGGCGGCGCGGTTCGCGACGAAGTGCGCTACTTCGGCTTCCCGCAAGGGGAAACCGCCGAAGAAATTGCCGGCGAGGCGGCGCGGCTCGCGGCCTCGGGCCACGAAGTGATCTTCGTCGAGGCCGGACGGGGCGACGATCTGGACGCTGAGGTCGTCGCCCGGGTCCGGGCCGCCATCGGACCCGGCAAACGCCTACGCCTCGACCCGAGCGGGCGTTGGCACCCCGTCCGGGCCGCCCGCATGATGCGAAGGCTGTCCCGGTTTGACATCGAAGTCGTGGAGCAGCCGATCGATGCGGAAAGCATCGAGGCGCTGGCGCGGGTGCGGGCTGCGAGTCCCATCTCGATCGCAGCGGACCAGGGTGTCATCGCGCTGGGCGACGCCTTCGACGTCTGCCGCCTGCGCGCTGCCGATTTGATCGTCGTCGGCCTGCACGAGACCGGGGGCTTGCTGCGCTTCTGCAAGGTGGCCCACGTCGCCGAGGCGGCCAACGTCGACGTTTGTATCCACGGACTGCACGAGACGGGGATAACCACCGTGGCGGCGATCCACGCGGCGGCGATGACTCCCAACCTGGACGATGGCAACCAGTACATGAACAATTTTCTGGCCTGGGACATCGTCAGCCGACCCGACCTCACGTTGCAGGACGGCAGGCTTCCTGTTCTCGACGGTCCGGGACTGGGCTTCGAGCTGGATTGGGGCGCCGTGCGCGAGGCGGCCGATGCTTGGTGGAGTGGCGCCGACTGCGGGAGTCGCCACACCCAGGGGCATCGGTTCGATTTGGGTCCACGCGATACGGCCGATCCGCAGCGCGCTGGTGCTAGTGCGCCGGATCGCGGGAGTGAAGGCGGCGACGGACCCTCCGGCACCGACGACGCTGGCGCCGCTGCTCGCTACCAGCGCGATCCCCGGGATTAGCCACGTCGGAACCGCCATCCCGATCGCCGCTGCGCGCGCGGATGTTGCACGGCCACGCGGAAACCGACGCACACTCTTCTTCGCAGGCACTATCCGCCGCTCGCGACGCTAGGTATGATTCCGGGCTGCCATGAGCGCGCGACCGCTGATCATCGACTGCGATCCGGGCCAGGACGACGCCGTCGCCCTGCTGCTCGCCTTCGCGTCCCCCGAGGAGTTCGACCTGCTCGGCATCACCGCCGTCGCGGGCAACGTGCCGCTCGCCCGGACCGAGAGCAACGCGCGCCGAATCAGGGACCTCGCTGGCCGACCCGAGGTGCCGGTCTATGCCGGGTGCTCAAGGCCCATGGTGCGCGAACCCGAGACCGCTGAGTACATCCACGGGCCGACGGGGATCGACGGCGCCGACCTGCCGGAGCCGGGCCGCCCCGCCGAGGCAGCTCATGCGGTGGACTTTCTGGTCGATACGCTGACGGCGGCGCAGGAGCCCATCACGCTGGCGACGCTTGGGCCCCTCACCAATGTCGCGCTCGCCATCGTCAAGAACCCGGCGATGCGGGCGAACGTGCGCGAAATCGTGACCATGGGGGGCGCGATTGGGCTCGGCAACGTCACGCCGGCGGCCGAGTTCAACATCCACGCCGACCCCCATGCGGCGCACGTGGTGTTCGAGGCCGGCGTGCCGCTCACCATGATCGGGCTCGACGTCACCCATCAGGCAATCGCGACGCCGCCCAGGCTGGAGGCAATCCGCGCGCTGGGCACGGCGCCGGGGGCTGCCGTCTGCGGCATGCTCGACCTCTACGGCGAGAAGAACATCGAGGCGTATCACCACGGCGCGCCCATGCACGATCCCTGCGTGATCGCCTATCTTCTGGCGCCCGATCTCTTCGAGGGCCGTGACATGCGGGTCGATGTGGAGTTGAGCAACGGCCACTGCTTCGGGCGGACCGTGTGCGATCTGCACGGCCGCAGCGGCGCTGCCGCCAACGCCCACGTGCTGCAGAGGGTCGACGCCGACGGCTTCTTCGCTATGCTGACCGAGCGCCTGGCACGGCTGCCGGTCGCCCCCATATAGGAGGGGGAGCCTGCGATGACCCGTGACCGAAAGCTGCCGACGAAGGGCCAAAACGACAGCGCTGACGTGGATGCCTTCCTGCGCCGGGTCGCGACGACCCCGCCGCCGGTCAAGCAGGGAGAAACCGGGCGCCTCATGTTTGCGATGGACGCGACGGCGAGCCGGGAGCCGACCTGGGATCGCGCCTGCCAGATCCAGGGGGAGATGTTCGACGCCACGGCCTCACTCGGTGGGCTCTCGGTGCAGCTCGTCTACTATCGCGGCTTCGGCGAGTGCAAGGCGAGCAAGTGGGTGCGGGATTCGCGGGCGCTGGTGCGCGTCATGACCGCCGTCCGTTGCCTCGGCGGCCACACCCAGATCCGCAAGGTGCTGCGCCACGCCCTGGACGAGACTCAGGTCCAGAAGGTCCACGCGCTGGTCTTCGTCGGCGACGCCATGGAAGAGAACGTGGACGAGCTCTGCGCCATCGCCGGCGAGCTCGGCTTGCGCGGGGTTCCCGCCTTCATGTTCCACGAGGGGCCGGACCCGTCGGCATCATTGGCCTTTCGCCAGATCGCGCGGCTCACCAACGGCGCCTATCTGCGCTTCGATGCGTCGAGCGCGCGCCAGCTCAAGGAGCTCTTGGGCGCAGTCGCGGTCTACGCCGCCGGCGGGCGCAAGGCGCTCAAGGACTACAGCCGCCAGCGCGGCGAGGCGGTGTTGCAGATCGCTCATCAGATCAAATGAGCCTGCCCCTCCTGCGCTTCCGTCGCCCGGCTCGCTAGACCCCGCCCTCCGATGATCACCTACGTCCTCCTCGGGATCGCGCTCCTGGTGCTGGTCGTGTTTCTCAGCCGCTGGTTCGCCACGGCCAATCCCTCGAGCCTCGCGAAGTGGGTCAAGTGGGGCTTCATCGCTGCCGGCGCTGCGGCCACGATCTTCCTCGCCGTGACCGGCAAGGCGAATCTCGCCTTCCTGCCGCTCGCGATCACCGGGCTGCCCTGGCTCATGAGCCGCTTTGCCGCGGGTCGGATGAACCCGCATCCCACGGCCGGCCAGAAATCGGATGTCGAGACCCCCTATCTGCGCATGACGCTGGACCATGACAGCGGCGAAATGGAGGGCACGGTGCTCCAGGGCCGCTATGCCGGGGCCCGCCTCGACGAGCTTTCGGAGCCGCAGCTTCTCGAGTTGTTCCAGGAGTGCAGCTTGCGGGACGACGAGGGCCGGCGGCTGCTCGAGGCCTATATGGACCGGATTCTCGGCGCCGATTGGCGCGAGCGCGCCGAGGCGCGGGCGGAGCAGGAGCAAAGCGCCGGTGCCGGCACGGGGCAGGGCTGGGGGCGCAAGAGGGCCGCTGGCGCCCGCACGCCGATGACCCGCGAGGAGGCCTACGAGATCCTCGGCCTCCAGCCTGGGGCCGGGGCGGAGGAGATCAAGGAGGCGCACCGCACGCTCATGCGCAAGCTCCACCCCGATCACGGCGGCTCCAACTACCTCGCGGCCAAGATCAACCAGGCGAAGGAGCTGCTGCTGGGCGGCTGAGTCGCGCGACGCCGCGAGTGCCGCCGTGCTTGCCGTGCTCCGGCCGCCGTGGCACACCTCCGCCTCCACCGACCCAGGTCAGCGTGGTGAGGAATGCGGGTTAGGAAGGCTGTGCTCCCCGTCGCCGGCATGGGCACGCGCTTCCTGCCTGCGAGCAAGGCGGTGCCCAAGGTGTTGCTTCCGGTAGTCGACAAGCCGCTCATCCAGTATGCGGTCGAGGAGGCACAGGCTGCGGGGATCGAAGAATTTATCTTCGTCACGGGCCGGGGCGAGGCGACGATCAGGGACCATTTTGAGCATGACGAAGCGCTCAACGCTTATCTCGCTGCGCGCGGCGACGATGCTGCTCTGGCGGTGACCGCGGGCGCCGTGCTCGCGCCCGGCAGCGCCGCCTTCGTGCGCCAGGAGGAACCGCTGGGCCTGGGCCATGCCGTTCTCTGCGCGCGCGATCTGGTGGGCGACGAGCCGTTTGCGGTGCTGCTGCCCGACGAGCTGCTCCTCGACGACCCGCCGTGCCTTGCCGAGCTCGTCGAGGTTCACGGCCGGACCGGCGGCAGCGTCGTGGCGCTTGCCGAGGTGCCGCAGAGCGAGACCGGCCGGTACGGGATCGTCGAGGTCGCGGGCGAGGATGAAGGCGGAGCCCTCCCGCTTGCGGGTATGGTGGAGAAGCCCGCCCCCCCGCGCGCGCCGTCGCGGCTCGCGCTCATCGGCCGCTACGTCCTGCAACCGGGCATCTTCGCACGGCTTGCCACGCAGGAGCCCGGCGCAGGCGGCGAGATTCAGCTGACCGACGCCATGGCTGCGATGGCGCGGGAGGAACAGTTTCATGGCGTCCGCTTCAACGGCCGTCGCTTCGATTGCGGCAGCCCGACGGGGGCCATTCAGGCGACCATCGCCTGCGCCATGGAACGGCCCGAACTGAGGCAGGAGCTGTTGTCATTCCTGCGAGAGGTGACGCCCTCCTCGTAGGGCGGCCCTTCGCGCGGGATCGTTTTCGGGGAGCATCGCCATGCGCGTCGCGATGATCGGGGCCGGTTACGTCGGTCTGGTGTCTGCCACCTGTTTCTCGGAATTCGGCTTCTCCGTCGCCTGCGTCGATGCCGAGCCGGAAAGGATTGCGGCGCTCCGTACGGGGTGCGTGCCGATCTACGAGCCGGGGCTGGAGGCGCTGCTTGCCGCCAATGTCACCGCCGGCCGCCTCACCTTCACCGGCGACATCGCCGAGGCCGTGCCGGCGGCCGACGTGGTGATGCTGGCGGTCGGCACGCCTAGCCGGCGGGGTGACGGCTATGCCGACCTCTCGTTCGTGTTCGAGGCGGCCGGTCAGGTCGCGGACGCTCTCGACGGCTACACCGTCGTCGCGACGAAATCGACCGTGCCAGTCGGTACCGGGCGTGAGATCGCGCGCATCATCCGGGAGCGTCGGCCGGACGCCGCGTTCGATGTGGTCTCGAACCCGGAGTTCCTGCGCGAAGGCTCGGCGATCGGCGACTTCATGCGCCCCGACCGCGTCGTCGTCGGAGTCGAGTCCGAACGTGCGCAGGCGGTCATGCGGGCGCTCTACAGGCCGCTCTTCCTGATCGAAACGCCGGTGCTCTTCACCACGCTGGAGACGGCGGAGCTCATTAAGTACGCTGCCAACTGCTTCCTCGCGACCAAGATCACATTCATCAACGAGATCGCCGACCTCTGCGAGCGCCTCGGCGCGGACGTGCAGGACGTGGCCAAGGGGATCGGCCTCGACGGCCGCATCGGTCGGTACTTCCTGCACGCGGGCCCCGGCTTCGGCGGCTCGTGCTTCCCCAAGGACACCGCGGCCTTCGTCCGCATCGCCGAGGAAGCCGGCGCGCCGAGCGCCATCGTCGACGCGGTGCTTCGCACGAACGCCGCGCGGAAGGCGGCGATGGTGAACAAGATCGTGCAGGCCTGCGGTGGCTCTGTCGCGGGCAAGACCATCGCCGTGCTCGGCGTCACCTTCAAGCCCAACACGGACGATGTGCGCGAGAGCCCGAGTCTCGTGATTTTGCCGGGGCTTATGGAGCGAGGGGCGACGCTGCGCGCCTTCGATCCCGCCGGCATGGCGGAAGCGCGCGCCCTGCTCGACGGCGTGGTGTGGTGCAACGACTCCTACGAGGCCATGGCGGGCGCGGACGCGCTGGTCATCCTCACGGAGTGGAACGAGTTCAGGGCGCTCGACCTGGAGCGCGCGCAGAGCCAGTTGCGAACCCCGCTCGTGGTCGATCTCCGCAACATCTACGAGCCGGCCGAGATGGCGGCCGCCGGCCTTCGCTACGTGAGCATCGGCCGGCCTGCGGTCTCCCCATGAGCGCGGGGCATACGCTCGATCCGGCGATCCTCGGCGCCTACGACATCAGGGGCATCGTCGGCGAGACGCTGAGCGGGGCCGACATGGCAGCCATCGGCAGGGGCTTCGCCACCATCGCGCGGCAACGTGCAACCATCGATCGGCCGCCGAAGATTTGTGTGGGGCGCGATGGCCGGCTGAGCTCGCCGGAGCTGGAAGCCCATCTCATCGAGGGGTTGAGCGCTGCTGGCGCCGACGTTCTTCGCATCGGCGCGGGCCCGACGCCGATGCTCTATTTCGCCGTCCACGACCGCCGGTGCGACGGCGGGATAATGATTACGGGCTCGCACAACCCGCCGGCCTACAACGGCGTGAAGATGGTGCTGGGCGGCGGACCGTTTCATGGCGCCGACATCGAGGCGCTGGCGCTCATCGTGCAGGAGGGCACGTTTGCCGAGGGCGCCGGCAGGGCGACGGAGGATGACGACGTTCGCGACGCCTATGTCGCGCGTCTTCTCGCCGAGGTCGTTGAACAGCCATTCGCCGTTGCGTGGGATGCCGGCAACGGAGCCACCGGCGCGGTGCTCGGCGCGCTGGTAAGCCGCCTTCCGGGCCGCCACATCCTGCTGAACGATGCGGTCGACGGGACCTTCCCCGTCCACCACCCGGACCCCACGGTGCCCGAGAACCTGGCGCAGCTGATCGAGACAGTGCGGGCCGAGCGCTGCGATCTCGGCATCGCCTTCGATGGCGACGGCGACCGCATCGGGGTCGTGGACGGGGCCGGCGCGATCCTCTGGGGCGATCAACTGGTGGCCCTGCTCGCGCGCGAGGTGCTGCGCGAACGGCCCGGCTCGACCGTCATCGGCGACGTCAAGGCGAGCCGGGTCCTCTTCGACGAGATCGCCCGCCTCGGCGGCACGCCGCTGATGTGGCGCACGGGCCATGCGCCGATCAAGGCGAAGATGGCCGAGTGCGGCGCACCGCTCGCCGGCGAGATGAGCGGCCACATTTTCTTCGCCGACCGCTATTACGGCTTCGACGACGCGCTCTACGCCGCTCTCCGCTTGTTCAAGCTGGTCGCCGGCGAGGGGCGCTCGCCCACGGCCTTGCGGGCCGAACTGCCGCAACTGGTGAGCACGCCCGAGGTCCGCTTTCCCTGTCCGGACGAGCGCAAGTTCCGGGTCGCCGACGAAATTGGAAACCGGCTCACGGCTGCGGGCGCGACGTTCACCGCCATCGACGGCGTGAGGGCCGAGAGCCCGGACGGCTGGTGGCTGCTGCGCGCATCGAACACCCAGCCCATGCTGGTGGCGCGTTGCGAGGCGGAGGACGCCGCAGCGCTGGAGTGCATGAAGATGGATCTCGCGGCTCAGCTGCGGGCGAGCGGGGTCGAGCCGCCCGACTTCTAGTCCGCGTTGTCCACAGCATACGCAGGCGCCCAGGCCAGGCAGAGATTGCACTGAATCAAGCACTTCCAGACCTTTTCCCACAGCTCGTGCTTGACGGGCGTGCTACCGACAACCCATAAAGAGTGTTCAGTCGATTCGCTGGCGGCAGCGGCGGGGCGGGCGTGGGAACACGGCGAAGAAGAAGAACTTTGCGTCCGGGCTCGATCGTCCTCAGTCTCGCACTCGCGCTCTGCATTCTCGCCATATCGCAGGTCTTCGCCGCCGAAGAAGCGCACGCGCGCTACGCCTCCATCGTCATCGACGCAGAAACCGGCGAGGTTCTGCGCTCACGCAACGCCGACATAAGGCGGTACCCGGCCTCGCTGACCAAGATGATGACCCTCTATCTGCTCTTCGAGGCGGTCGACAACGGGAAGCTCAGCCTCGATTCGAAGCTGAAGGTCTCGAAGCGGGCGGCGGGGCAGTCGCCCTCCAAGCTCGGGCTGCGGGCCGGCTCGACGATCCGTGTCGAGGACGCGATCAAGGCGCTGGTCGTCAAGTCGGCGAACGATATCGCCGTGGTGGTCGCCGAGGCGCTGGGCGGCACGGAGGTCGAGTTCGGCAGGAAGATGACCAGGAAGGCCAAGGCGCTCGGCATGTCCCGAACCACCTTCCGCAATGCGTCGGGCCTGCCGAACCGGAAGCAGCGCAGCACGGCACGAGACATGGCCCGCCTCGCCCAGGCGCTCATGCGCGACTTCCCGGACCGCTACCACTATTTCGACGACAAGCGCTTCCGCTATCGCGGGCGCGAGCATCGCTCGCCCAACCGGCTGCTCGGCCGTTATCGCGGCATGGACGGCATCAAGACCGGCTATATCCGCGCCTCGGGCTTCAACCTCGTGGCCTCGGCGGAGCGGGACGGCCGGCGGGTCATCGCCGTGGTCTTCGGCGGCAAGACGGCGCGCTCGCGCAACGCCCACATGTCCAACCTGCTTGACCTCGGCTTCACGCGGATCGCCGAGAACGATGCCAAGCGCGGCCGCGTGCGTTACGCGGGCATTCCGCGCCCACCGGGAGGCTCCGGCCTCGCCGCGCCGGCGCCGCGCTTCAAGCCAGTGGCCATTATGGTTGCCGCGGCCGAGCCGCCCGAGCTGGTCGAAGGTGACGCAGCGCCGCCGCCCGAGCCAATTAAGATCGCCGAGGAGCCGCCACCGGCCCCGCGCGCACCGGAGACACCGATCGAGATCGCCTCGGGCCCGCCGCCTCCCCAGCCCCCGCCGTTGAAGCCCGGTGCCGCGACGCCAGAGGTCGCCGCGCTTGAGGCCGCGCAGCCGGCGGTCGCGACCCCAGCGCCGTCTCCGACAAAGACGTTCGCAGCAGCACCGGCGGTGGGCGGCCCCTGGGCCATCCAGGTGGGCGCCTACGAGTCGGTCACTGCGGCGGAAATCGCCATGCGCCGAGCATCGGTGCGCGCCCCGCTCCTCAGCGATGCGACGGCGACCCTGGTGCCTCTCGCAGACGGACGCGGCACCCTCTACCGAGCGCGCTTTCTCGGGCTCTACAAGAACGACGCCAGCCGGGCGTGCAAGGTGCTCCGCGCCGCGCCGATGCCCTGCACCGTCATCCGCGGCCTGGACCCGACTAACGACCCCACCGTCAGCGCCCGCTCCTGACCAGCTGGAGCGCCGCTGCCGTCACTGCTCCGGCGGTTCTTCGGGCAGAGGGCGGGGACGGCCGTTGTCGTCGATGGCGACATAGATGAAGGTGCCCTCGGTCACTCTCACCTCCTCGGTGCCGCGTCGCCGGCGCGCCCAGGTCTCGATGTCGACGGTGATCGAGGTCGTTCCGGTCTTCGTCACCCGGGCGTAGCAGGTCACGAGGTCGCCGACGGCGATGGGCGCGTGGAAGCGCATGGCCTCCACCGCCACCGTGACCATGCGCCCGCCGGCGCGCCGCGCCGCCACGACGCCGCCGGCGAGGTCCATCTGCGCCAGCACCCAGCCGCCGAAGATGTCGCCGTTGGGGTTGGCGTCGGCGGGCATGGCCAGCGTGCGAAGCGCGGGCTCGATTTGCGGCGGCCGCTCGGTCTCGGTCATGGGTGTCTCTTTTTCACTTGGCCTTGCGCCTGCTCTTCCGCCAGGCGCGGATATATTCCATGCAGTGCTCGTCCCGTCCCATCAACACGTCCTCGGCGAGCTTGTAGTTGGGGTCCGTGCGGTCGATGGCGAGGATCGCCTCTGGCGGGCTCGCCACCGGGTCGAGGATGCCGCTGTCGGCGCCGGCCTCCATTGCGAGCAGGACGAACATATCGTTGAGGATCTTGCGGGCCGGCAACCCGAACGAGACGTTGCTCATGCCGCCGGTGATGTGGACCTCGCCGCCGAAGCGCGCGCGCAGGGCGCGGATCGCGTCAAAGCAGTGGTTGCCGAAGCGGGAGTCAACCGAGATCGGGAAGACCAGCGGGTCGATGTAGAGATCGCCGACGGCGAAGCCCCGCCCCAGGGCCGCCTCGACCATGCGGGACGCGTTCGCCACCCGCTCGTCCGCACCATCCGGCATCCCCTTCTCGCCGGCGGCGGTCACCACCACGCGGCAGTCGTGCTCGCGGGCGAGGTCGAGCGCGTCCAACCGCTCCAGCGAGGCGGAGTTGAGCATCGGGCGCACCTTTGCCGGCGCGATGGCCTCGAGGCCAGCGCGGATCACGTCGACGCTGGAGGAATCGACGGAAATCGGGAGGTCGGTCATCCCCTGGACTGTCTCGGCAAGCCAGGCCATGGCGCCGGTCTGCACGCTGAGCTTGGGCGCGATCTCGTCGACGTTGAGGTCGAGGAAGGCCGCGCCCGCGCGCTCCTGATGGCGGACCTGCGCCTCGATATAGCGCAGGCCCTCGGCCGGATCACCTGCCGCCGTCTCCATCGCGGTCTCGATCGCGACCTGAACGTGCTTGACCCGCCCCTCTTCGTAGTCCTTGGTCCGCTTCGCCTCCGCCGTGACCGGCAGCGCGCGTTCTTCGCCCTCGGCACTCTCGTAGAGGATCACCTCGGCACCGTCGCGTTCGGCGATGCGCTTGCCCTTGCGGAGCGCGACGCGGGTGCAATGGATGTTCTCGCCGATGACGATGAGCAGCGGGGTGGTCATGCGGCGGTTCCTTCCGGCACGAGGTGCGTTGGCATCGGCTTGAACTGGCAGCCGTCCACGAAGAGGTCGAAGAAATCGGGCGTGGTCTCCAGCTCGATATGCTCGATGGCCTGGACCTCGCGCTCCAGCGCGTGCCGCCGGGTGGCCGAGAGCAGGATCGCCCGGGCGCCCCGCGCCGCCGCGTTGCCGGCCTTGACGACGCGTTCCTCCGGCACCGGCGCCAGCAGGCCGATGAACTGGGCGTTGCGCACGTTCACGTAGTTGGCGAAGCCACCTGCTAGGTAGAGGCTCTCGATGTCTGCGGGATCGGCGCCGAGCGCGCGCATGACGATGTACTGACCGCAGTAGTTGGCGGCCTTGGCCTGACCAAGATTGCTGGCGTCCTCCTTGGAGAAGGTGATCCCCTGCTCGGGCACCACGGTCATCTCCCTCTGCTTGCGGTCCGCGGTGAAGACGCCCTTGGCGGTGAGCACGTCACTCCGCCGAAGTTCCGCCAGCAAATCGATCAAACCAGAGCCGCAGAGGCCCAGCGGTTCCTTGCCGCCGATGGTCTCGTAGCTGGCCTCGCCGGTGGCGCCGAGGCGGACCGCTTCGATCGCACCGTCGCAGGCCGGCATGCCGTAGCGCACCAGACCGCCCTCGAACGCCGGCCCCGCCGGGCACGAGGCGGCGAGCATCCGCCCCCGGTGCTTGAGCACGACCTCGGTGTTGGTGCCCATGTCCACCAGCATCGCGGTATCGGCGTCGGCGAAGCCTTCTTCCAGCGCCACCAAGGCGGCGGCCGCATCACCTCCCACATGGCTGGCGATCAACGGCAGCCCATAGACGCGGGCCGCGCGGTTGGCGCGCAGTCCAAGCCGCAGCGCGCGGGCGCTGAGTGCCGTGTTCGCGCGCTCGCCGGCCAGGAAGGCGTGCTCGATGGAGGACTTGTAGGGTTTCTGGCCGATCCCCTGGACGTCCAGCTTGAACAGGATGTCGCGCATGGTGGAGTTGGCGGCGATCACGATCTCGTAGATCGCCTGGCGGTTGGTGCCGAGCCTAGCGCAGCCGTCAACGATGGCGCGGTTGATGGCCGACGCTGCGGCCTTCTGCAGCTCGCCGGCCTTGTCGTCGCGGTCGTAGGAGATGCGGTGCATCACGTCGCTGCCGCCGAAGGCCTGCGGGTTCTCGAAGGCAGCGCTGTGCACGCTCCGCCCGGTCTCCAAGTCGACGAAGTCGAGCACCACCGTGGTGGTGCCGAGATCGACCGCGAGCCCGAGCATCTGTCCCCGGTAGCGGTCCACCACCTCGCCGTCGTAGAGCACCTCGTCGCCCCGCCGCGTGACGAGAGGATCGATGGTCTCGGACGCGCCGGCCGCGTCGGCATGGGCGCGCACCAGGATGCGCGGTCGGCGGCGGAGCGGCGCGAACGCCACGTCGATGTCGTCGCGCTCAATCATCGCCTGGCAGGCGAGGCGATAGGGCGCACGCAGAAATCCCTCTGCCTCGGTGCGGGCGCAGAGGGCGGCCTCGCCCGCGCTCACCTCGACCACGCATTCGTGGCAGCGGCCGTTGCGCTGGCACGATGTGGGTACCTCGACGGCAAGCTCGTCGGCGCAGTCGAAGAGCGTCATGCCTATGGCGAGCGGCTGAGTCTTGCCGTCGTGGGAGACGGTGCCCGGCCCCGTCGGCGGTGCCGCGCCCTCCCGCCGCGCGGCGGCGGCCTGCTTGATCGCGCCGAGCTTCGTCTTCGCGCGCTCACGGGTGGCCGGATCCGTTTCCCACGCCAGGCTGTAGTCGAAGGTGCCGTCGTGGCCACAGGTTGCAGGCGCGCCCTTCTCGACGGCGGGAATCTGGTTGCCGCACGAGAAGGCCGCCGTGCAGCGGTCGCGGGCGTCGCGGTAGGGGCAGCGGTGCGTCGCCTGCTCGTCGGCATGGCTCACGATATCCGCAAAGATCTCGGTGAGCCGATCCAGTCGCTGCTGATAGTCCTCTTGGCTGATCTTCGGCAACGGCCGGCCTAACCGCGCTCTTCCATCAGCTTCTTGGCGAGCGCCACGCAGGAGAGCGCGTCCTTGCCATAGCCGTCGGCGCCCATGTCGTCGGCGAACTCCTGGGTCACCGGCGCGCCCCCCACCATTACCATCACGTCGTCGCGAATGTCGGCGTCGATCAGCGCCTCGATGGTCTTGCCCATGTTCGGCATCGTCGTCGTGAGCAGCGCGGACATGCCCATGATCGGCGCCCCGTGTTCCTCGAGCGCGGCAATAAACTCGTCTTCCGACGTGTCCACGCCAAGGTCGACCACGTCGAAGCCCGCGCCGGAAAGCATCATGATGCAGAGGTTCTTGCCAATGTCGTGGAGGTCGCCCTTGACCGTGCCCATGATCACGGTGCCGATGGGCTCGACGCCCGAGGCCGACAGGATCGGCTCGATATGGGCCATGCCCGCCTTCATCGCACGCGCGCACGCCAGCACCTCGGGCACAAAGATGAAATTCTCGCGGAACTTGATGCCGACGATCCCCATGCCGGCGATCAAACCATCGTCCATGATCTCCAGCGCCTCGGTGCCCTCCTCCAGGGCCTTGGCGGTGAGCGCGTCCACCGTGTGATTGTCGCCCTCGATCAACGCGGCAGCGATGTCCTGCATCTCGGGCCGCACGCGCGCGAACAGCGCGACGTTGCGCTCGATCTCGTCCGGGCGCTCGAGAAACTCCTCGATCTCGTCGCGGATCACCGCGTTGGCGATGTCGGCAAGCTCGGCCATCGGGGACTCAGTGGTAAAACGGACAGGGTGTCACAAGGCCTTAGAGCGGGCTGCCATGCTCGGCATGCCAGTCGCGCACCGCCAGCGGAATCTCGCGCAGGTTCTCGACCGAGGTCTGGAGCGGGATGGCGCATTCCGGCCCGACCCCCTGCACGCCGGCGTCGAGATTGGCGTAGACCTCTTTGCGCACGTCCTCCGGCCCCTTGGCGAACAGCGTCTCGGGGTTGTTGATGTTGCCGACCAGCGACACTCTGTCGTCCATCGCCGCCATGGACTCGGACGGTGCGTTCTTGGAATCGAAGTGGAAGGCGGCGATCCCGGTCTCTGCGATATAGCCCATGCGGTCCACGGTGCGCCCGCAGATGTGGAGGATAAGCGGCACCGGAAGGCGCTCCACGAACTCGATGTGAAGGTCCCTGAGGAAGCGCTTGTAGTAGTCGGCGCTCACCAGATCGCCGGTGGCGTGATCGGGGACGGTGAGCGCATCCGCGCCTGCTTCGATCTGTGCCAGCCCGAAGACGATCGTCGCCTCCTTCATGCGGTCGAGCGCGAGCTTGGTCTTGCCCGGATCGTCGAGCGACATGAGCAGGAAGGGCTCCACCCCGAAGCAGTGATAGCCGAGGGTCCACGGCCCCATGGTCTTGCCGATGATCGCGACCTCGTCGCCGAACTCGCGGCGCAGCATGCGGATCCCCTCGATTACGCACGCCATGTCCGGGTGCAGGAGGAAGTCGTTGGGAATGCGGATGTCGTCGACGTCCTCCCAGATCGGCTCGCGCATGCGCACGGTTGGCCAGTTGTCCTTCTGCTCCCACTGCATCTTGCAGCCAAGCGCAGACGATTCCTGGATGATCGAGAAGACCGGCATGATGCTGTCGAAGCCGAGCTCGGTGTAACTGGTGGCGGCGAGCCGCGCCATCAGCTCCGGGTCGCGGTTCGCGAACGGAAAGTTCGCGTCCACCAGGTCCATCAGCTCCACTGTCGCGACCGAGGTGGGGTTGCACACGGGCGTGCGATCCACCGGCTTGCGTTTCAGCGCCGCGAGCACCCGCTCGCGGCTGGTCATCGAGGGTACTGCCGTCATCGCTTCCGCTCCCGACCCTCAGGTCTGTTGTTGTGCGCTCGGCGCGGCGAGGACGCCCCGCGCCGCCGCAGCCTCCGCCTCGCGCATGGCGGCGCGGACGTTGAGCGCCCGGCCGAGCAGGAGGCCCACCAGCTCGTCGTGGGTCGTGCCGCAGGCGAAGCGGGCCTCGCCCAGCTCGGCGCCGGGCTCCATCTCGGCGAGCTTGATCAGCCCCCTGGTCACGCCGTCCACGCGCCGCGCCACTTTGTCATCGCCCTCACCGCCTGCGACAGCAAGCCGGTAGCCCCCGCTGCCTGTGGCTGTGGCGTCGATGGTGAAGTCGTTCTTCTTGTCGTAGATGCTCATGGGCAGTGCCGCGACCTCGGAATCCGGCGCCTTCTTGCAGGCTTCGAGGAAAAGCCGCTTCACCGCCGCCCGGTGTTCTTCGCCGCACGCGAAAGCGAGGCGCCCCGGCTGGCCCGGCGCCGGCACCATGCCGCCCATCACAGCCATCGCCCGCATCACGAACGCCAACCGCTCGGTAGTGCCTTCCTTCCCGCTGTAGCTGTGCGCGAGATAGCCCGAGGCGCCGCCTTCCCCGGTCTCGCGGTAGAGGGAGATGCTGATGTCATGGAAGTGCGGGTCCATGGAGACGAGCTCCACCCGCTCCCCGAGGTCCAACAGGCGGCCCATCGCCTCCTCGCTGTGCCGGCCCGGTGCTGGCCGGGCCTTTCCGATTGCCCCGCCAGAATTTCAGATCGGGTGCACGGAAACAAGGCTACAGCCCCGATAAGAGTTGGGGGCTAGAGCGATACAGTGTGCGGTAGCTGCCCCATGGCCGCGTCGAAAGTGTAGACGCCGTTCAACGTCTCGCCGGAGCCCGATGCGGTGCGCAGCGCCTTGAACACGATCAACGCATCAACGAAGCCGGCGCCCTTCCCCGACCCGGCCTCGTCCACTGGCGCGGCGCTCTTGTACGCCTGCAAGGCGCGCCAAACCACCTGATCGTCCTCGAAACGGATATTCGGCTCGCTGAACAGCCGTTCGAGGACCGCCGCCAGCTCGGCCTTGGCCAGCCGATACTTGCGGCCGGAGAGCGTCCACACGGTTTCCGCAAGTACGACGTCCGTGATCAGAACGGTTTCGGCAGCATCGAAAACAGCGTTCGCCCGCGCCGCCTGGGCCTCATCGTCGTGCAGCAGATAGCGAAGCAAGACATTGGTGTCGACGGCGATCAAGACTTTGGCTCGTCAAGCGCGTCCTGCAGGGATTCCTCGTCGCTGACGGCGGGATCGCCGGCTACATGGCGCAAGAAACCCTTGGCGGCACCAGCGGTCTTCCGCACGATGGTGATGCGGCCACCGGCAACATAGCTGCGGTATTCGTCCCCCGGCCCGATCCCGACTTCTCTGCACTGATCGATGGGGAGCGTAATCTGACGCTTCGCGCTCACGCGCGGCATGAGGTCGTCCTATTTTTGCGCGGCCAATTCAGACAAACCATATTTCAATCTTTACTATAGATCAATCGGTAAAGAATTTTAGGCGAGCTACCCCCAGAGTGCAGGCTCAGGCGGCGCCATGACCGCGCCGTCGTAGCTCAGTCCCGGCGAGCGGTCGCGGGCGAGCAGCAGCGGGCCGTCGAGATCAACGTAGTCGGCGAAGCCGGCGAGCAGCGCCGCCGGCGCCATGCCGAGCGAGGTGCCGACCATGCTGCCCACCATGATGTCGAACCCCATGGTCCGCGCCTCCATCGCGAGCGCTAGCGCCTCGGTAAGCCCCCCGGTCTTGTCCAGCTTGACGTTGACCATCGGGTAGCGGCCGGCGAGCCGCGTTAGGTCTTCGCGCGTGTGGCAGCTCTCGTCGGCGCAGAGCGGGATCGCGAACTGCCGTCCTTCGAGCGCGGCATCGTCCGCCGCGGGCAGCGGCTGCTCCACCATCTCGACCCCGAGGTCGGCAAAGGCCGGCAAATATTCCTCCAGCATCGGCACGGTCCAGCCCTCGTTCGCGTCCACGATCAGCCGGGCACCGGGCGCGTTCGCACGGACCGCCTCGATGCGCGCGAGGTCGCCTTCGCCGGTGACCTTGAGCTTGAGCAGAGGGAGCGTGGCGTGGCGGGCGGCGGCCGCGCCCATCTTCTCCGGCGTATCGAGGCTGAGCGTCACGGCGGTGATGCACGGCTGCGGCGCCTCCAGGCCCGCCAGCGCCCAGGCCGGGCGGCCCGCCTGCTTCGCCTCCAGGTCCCAGAGCGCGCAGTCCAGCGCATTGCGGGCAGCGCCCGGCGGCAGCATCTCCAGCAGACCTTCGCGGACGAGACCGCCTTCCACGGCGTCTCGCACGCCTTCGATCTCGGCGCGCGTCCCCTCGGGCGTCTCGTTGTAACGGGGGTAGGGGACCGCCTCGCCCCGACCGATGTGCGGGCCATCGGCGATCTCGGCAACGACGACGTGGGCCTCGGTCTTTGCGCCGCGGGAGATGCGAAAGGCACTCGCGAGCGGCCAGGATTCGAGGCGAACGGCGAGGCGCCGGCTCACCGGCGTCGGCTCCTAGATCACGCGGTCGGCGATCGGGCCCACGCCGGTGCGGATCGGATCGACGCAGGGCAGGCCGTGGGCGGTGCCCAACTCAGCCAGCAACGCCTCCGCCTCCGCCTCTGCCAGCGCCTCGGTGTTGACGCAGATACCTGCGCAGACAACGTCGGGATTGGTGAGCCGCGCCGCCTGCAGGTTGGCCTCGATGGAGGCGCCGAGCTCGGGCAGCGGCCAGTCCGGCAGGCCCCGCATGTTGGTCCGTGTCGGCTCGTGGCAGACCACGATGGCGTCCGGCTGGGCGCCGTGGATCAGGCCGAGCGTCACGCCCGCGTAGGAGGGGTGGTGGAGCGAGCCCTGCCCCTCGACAAGGTCCCAGTGATCTGGGTCGTTCTCGGGGGTGAGCCACTCGGTGGCGCCGGAGATGAAGTCGGCCACCACCGCATCGACGGAGACTCCGCGGCCGGCGACGAAGATGCCGGTCTGCCCGGTCGCGCGGAAGGTGCAGGGGACGCCGCGCCGGCGCCATTCGGCTTCGAGCGCGAGCGTGGCGTACATCTTGCCCACCGAGGCGTCGGTGCCCACCGTGAGCAGGCGCTTGCCGGCCCTGCGGATGCCCGTGCCCACCTTGAACTCCTGGGACGGATGGCGCACGTCGAAGAGATGCCGGCCGTTGGCCTCGGCCGCATCGCGCACCGCCGGTAGGTCGCTGAGCCGCACATGAAGCCCACTCGCCACGTCGAGGCCCGCTTCGAGTGCCGCCACGAGGGTGGCGGTCCAGCTGTCTGAGACCACGCCGCCCGCATTGGCGACGCCGACGATGAGGCACTTCGCGCCCTTGGCCGCCGCTTCCTCGACCGTCATCTCGGGCAGATCGAGGCGGGGTTTGCAGCCCGGCAGCCTGAGCTGGCCGAGGCACCACTCCGGCCGAAAGACGAACACCCCGCGCGCGGTCTTGGCGGCGAGCGCGTCGCGCGCGTCGCCGAGGAAGAGCAGGTAGGGCGGGTCGATCTGCGGGCGGTCGCTCATGCCTGTTCCTCACCTGTGCCGGCCGCGAGTCTGGCGAATGACGCCCATCGCCGCAAGGAAGGGCGACCGGAGCAAAACTAAACCAGCGGGTTCTCGTCGGTCATGTAGATGGTCACGCGCTTGAAGCGGTCGTCTTCGATCTGGAAGAAGTTGCAGTTGCGCATCTCCACGTGGCGGCCGTCGTCATAGTCATTGCGGGCGACGAACTGCGAGGCGATCCACTGACTCTCCACGTCCACCACGTGGCTGAAATCGCCGTGGTAGATGATCTTGGTCGCAGTCATGAAGTCTTTGAACATGCGCCTGATCTGATCGTGCCCGACATGGCTCACGTGCGCCGATTGGACGTGGATCTCGGCATCTTCCGCGAAGCACGCGACCGCAGGCTCCAGGTTCTTGTTGTCGACGTTGAAGAAGTAGGCGTCCTCGACCAAGGCGATCAGTTCCTCGCGGTTGAGCATGAGTGTCTGTCCATCCGTGGGTCAAAAGGGCGCCGACTGTAGCGGACAAGTTGGCTGTTGCAACCGCAGCAGGGCCAGCGCAGGGTTTGATGCTTCAGGCCCAATGAGGAAGCCGTAATGTTTAGCTGGTGGCGATGGTCGGCCGCGGCGAGGCGCGGATGCGCGTCTTGATCTGCGGCGGCGGCGTGATCGGCACGTCGATCGCCTACTTCCTCGGCCAGCGCGGCATCGAGCCCGTGGTGATTGAGCGCACCGGCATCGCCAACGCGGCCTCGGGCAAGTCGGGCGGGTTTCTGGCGCTCGACTGGTGCGACGGCTCGCCGGTCGAGCCCCTGGCGCGGCGCAGCTTCGCCTTGCACGCCGAGCTTGCCGTGACGATCGACGACGAGTGGGGCTACCGCAGGCTCGACACGCTCGGCGTGGTTGCCAGCGCGCGACGGGACGTGGGTTCCTTCCGGCGGCTCGACGGGCCCGGCTGGCTGGCGCAGGATTCGGCCGTTCACCGCCGGCTCGGCACCAGCGAAACCACGGCCCAGGTCAACCCGGCGGACTTCACCAAGGCCATGATGCGCGCGGCGATTGGAGCGGGCGCGCGCCTGCTCATGGGCAGCGTCAACGGCCTCATGTTCGGCGAGGGCGGCGGCGTGCGTGGCGCCGTGGTGGACGGACAGGAGGTCGCGGGCGATGCGGTCGTCATCGCCATGGGCCCTTGGTCGGTGCTCGCGAGCCGCTGGCTGCCGCTGCCGGCGATCTACGGCCTGAAGGGTCACAGCGTGGTCTTCCGTTACACGCCCAAGCCGGTGCCCTACGCGCTCTTCGTGGAGCTCGAGACGGCGACGGGCGACTTTGCCTCGCCGGAGGTCTATCCCCGCCCCGACGGCACGACATATGTCTGCGGCCTTTCCAGCGAGGCGCCGTTGCCGGTGGATCCTGCCGCCGTGGCGCCGGAGGAAGGCGGCGCGGCCCGTCTCCGCGCCATGACGGCGCAGGTTGCGCCCGCGCTCGGCGATGCGGAGGTGCTGGCGGAGCAGGCCTGCTATCGCCCTGTGGTCGAGGACGGGTTGCCGCTCATCGGCGCCGTCCCCGGTATTCAAGGCGCCTATGTGGCGACCGCGCACAGCGTGTGGGGGATGCTGAACGCCCCGGCCACGGGCGAGGCGGTGGCTGAGCTGATCGCCGATGGTGCAAGCAGCCGCGTGGACCTCGCGCCTTTCAGTCCGGCGCGGCTTGCGCCGCTCGCGGCGGACGCCGTACGGACGGAGGTTTGACGCCAAGATCGGCTGCGGCAGCGGGCGCGCTGTCCCGAGGCTGGAAAGCTCTCGGTACGGCCGGAGGAGTCAGCCTTGCCTCGCTGATGCGCCCATTGCGATTTGCCATGAGGGCTCATCGCCTGTTCGCTCCCCGGCGTCCTCCAGCCTTTCGTCTTGTGGGCCTCCACCCCATCTGCTAAGCCTAATAGCGTGCCGCCGATCTGCATCGAATGCGATGCGCGCGCCGTGGTTTTCGCCGATTCGTTGAGTTGAAAGGCAGGCAGAGCACGAGTGGGGGGATCGCGCTACATTTCTCACTAATCTTTCGATACGCGCTTGAGAATGGCAACGCACCATCCCGTGGGATTGGCGGGCTCGGGTCGCGGCAAAGGCATGAGAACTAAATCTCATTGCCGCAAAAGACTAACTAGAAATTCATGGGAGGCTAACAATGAACTTTTTGAAACCAAAGAGGATAGCCGCCGTCGGTCTGCTCGCGGCATCCGTGGCGTTGGTTGGGTTTTCGTCGAATGGCACGGCGGAAGAATCCAGCCTGACGCCGGAACTCAGGGCTGAACTCGAAGAGTTGATCGCCAGCTACCGGGGCGAGCCGGACTTTGTGGCTCCGGGAGACCCGATCGACATCAAGGCGGCGCTCGGTGGCAAGTTGATCTATGGCATTTCGGTGACCAGTGCCAACCCGTTCACCGAAGGCATCTACTCCAGCATTCGCAAGCTCGAGCCGATCATCGGCTTCCAGTTCAAGGATTGGCAGAATCAGGGATCGCTGGCCGAACATCAGCGGGGGATCGCGCAAGCCATCACAGATGGTGCTGCGGTCATCGACCTGACGGGAGGCTCGGATCCGCGGCTCCTGGGTCCGCAACTCGCGGAAGCCAAGGCCGCCGGCATCAAGGTGATGGATTCTCATGCGTCCGGGCTCACGCAGGGTATCTCAGCCAATGTCGAGGCGACGGTGGGGGCGCCCTACGAGATTTGCGGCCTCCTGCAAGCGGCGTACACCGCGTTGCACTCCGAGGGCAACGCGCATGTGCTGATCATCAAGTCGGATGAAATCACCGGTTCGCCGGTTCAGACCAAGGCGATCGTGGACGGGCTGGAAAAGTACTGTCCGAACTGTGAAGTTTCGATTGCGAACGCGACCGTAGCGCAATGGGCGACCACGGTGCCTGCCGCAGTGCGGGGCGCGATGCTGGCCGATCCGGAGCTTAACTACATCCTGCCGCTCTATGACCCGGAAACGCCTTACATCGTGCCGGTGCTCAGGCAACTGGCGGATCCCGGCACGGTACACGTCGTCACTTACGCCGGCACGCCATCGGTCCTCGATGAGATTGCCAAGGGTGACTACGTGCTGATGGATGTGGGCGAGAGCAACGAACACATCGGACTGTCGCTCCTTGACCTGGCCGCTCGGCTTCTGCTCGGCGAAGAGAATCCCCCGGTTGATCGGAAGATACCGATGCGCATCTGGGATTCGTCGAACGTGACCGAAGCCGGCACCCCCGCAGCCTACTCGGTCGGCTATGGCGACAAGGTCAGGCAAGGGTTCTTCAAGCTTTGGGGGCTCGAGGAATAGGCCTCGGGTTTTAGTGGGACGCTCGACCGCGAACATCGGTCGTGACGTCGGCTTCTGAAGTCGCGCTGGGGATTGAGAGTCTATCCAAGACCTTTGGAAACAACACGGTTCTGAAGGACGTTGGTTTAGACCTCATCCCTGGCCAAATTCACGGCTTGCTCGGCGCGAACGGGTCGGGCAAGTCCACTCTCATCAAGATACTCTCGGGCTACCACGAGCCGGACTCCGGTGCGGCCGCAACGCTGTGGGGTTCGCCGCTCTCCTTCCCCCTCAAGCCGGGGGAAGCGCGCGGCCTTGGCCTGAGCTTCGTTCATCAGGACAAGGCCCTCATCCCCGAAATTTCGATTCTGGAGAATCTCTTCGTCTCTGAGATCGCTTCGGGGAGGCGGAAGCAGTCGCGGAAGCAGATGGCCCGCGCGACCAGAGAAGTCCTGGAGCGCTATTCGATCGACAGACGACCGGAAGATCCGGTCTCGACCCTCAGTTTGGGAGACCGTGCGTTGGTCGCAATTGCGAGGGCCGTCAGGGAGGTATCCGGATCCGACTCCGGTGGCCGGCGGGCCAATTCCGATGGCCGCCGCGTGCTCATTCTCGATGAGCCGACTGCGGCCATGAGCCTGGACGAGAAGCGCGATCTCTACCGCACCTTCGCCTCGCTTGCCGAGACCGGCCATGCGTTGATGCTTGTCTCCCACGACCTGGACGAGATCATGGAAGTCACCACCGTCGCGACGGTCCTGCGCGACGGCGAAGTGGCCGGAAGGGTCGAGACGGCGTCGACGGAGCCCTCCGAGATCGTACGAATGATCGTGGGGCATAGTCTCGACAAGGCCGGACCGAGAGAAGCACGTTCGGCCGGCGAGCCTCGCCTGAGCGCGACCGATCTGAGCGCGTCCGGGCTCGATGGCGTTTCGTTCGAGGCGAGGGCGGGCGAAATCGTGGGCTTCGCCGGGCTCGTCGGCTCCGGCTATGCCGATGTCAATCAAGCGCTCTTCGGGCTCAAGGAGAACGCATCCGGCGAGATCAGGGTCGAAGGCGAAAGTGCCAATCTCAAGCGCCATAGTCCCGAGAACGCGGTCAGGATGGGGGTGGGCCTGGTGCCCCTCGAGCGGGACAAGGCCGGCGTAGCGCTCGAGCTCTCGGTAACGGACAATCTCACGGTCCAGCTTCTCAAGCCGCGCGCAGGCCTCAATCCGTGGGTCTCGCGGCCGAAGCTCGGGGCGGCTGCGCGGGATACGGTTGCTCGGTACGGCATCATCACGCCGGCCATGAACGCCTTGCTCAAGACGCTGAGCGGCGGCAACCGCCAGAAGGTGCTGGTCGCAAAGTGGCTCGCGGCGGGCAAGCGCGTGCTTCTGCTCGACGAGCCGACGCAAGCGGTCGACATCGCGGCCCACGAGGACATTCTGGAATTGCTCGACCAGTTTGCGAGGGCAGGCGGCACCGTCCTCATTGCGAGCTCTGACTGGGAACAGTTGGCCGAAATTTGCGACCGGGTTCTGGTCTTCGGTGGAGGCTTCATACGGGTGGAACTGAGCGGTGCGGAGGTCAACAAACGCTCCATCGGCGAGGCCTGCTATGAATGGGGCTCGCGCCTGGCCTCGATGAACCGGCCGGTCGAAGCGAGGGTTTGAGCGTGGCAGGCCAAGCCACCCTGTGTGCAGTGGTGCGACCGTGGAGCTGACGCGCCTCGATTACGGCCAACTCCTGCGGCGGCTCTCCGTGCCGCTGTGCTTCATAGCGATCATCATATTTTTCGGTGCGATGGCTCCCAACGCGTTCCTCGTTCCGAGAACGATGACCTCGATTCTGGCGTCTGCGGCACCGATTGTTGTGCTCACCATCGCGACGGTGGTCACACTCAGGGGCGGCGACTACGACCTGTCGGTGGCCGCCGTGATGACTCTGTCGAGCAATATCGTCGGTGTTCTTAACATCAGGTACGGCATGGATATCGGGCCGGCGATCGGGATTGCCATTGGCATGGCAATCACGGTGGGACTGGTCAACGCTTTCTTCTGCATCCTCGTCGGCATCGACAGTTTCATCATGACGCTGGGCATGGGGACCATATTGGCCGGCATTGTCTTGTGGATCAGTAATTCGAACTCCTATACCGGCTTGTCCGACTGGCTGGTGGTCCTGATAACAAATCGCGACATCGGTGGTCTTCCGTTCAGCTTCTACATTGCGGTCGGAATTTGCTTGGTTGTCTGGCTCGTCTTCGAATTTACGCCCATTGGGCGTCAGCATTTGTTTGTGGGTAAATCGAGAGAAGTCTCGAAGCTCAATGGCATTGCGGTCGGGCGGGTTCGGACGCTGTCGTTCGTGTCCTGCAGCGTGTTGGCCGCCGTTGCCGGCATCATGTATGCGGGTGCGGCCGGGGGCGTCGACCCCACGTCTGCGCTCACGATGCTGCTGCCGGCCTTTGCTGCGGCCTTTCTCGGCTCCACCACGATCATGCCGGGTCAGTTCAATCCGTGGGGCGCGTTTCTCTCCGTGTACTTCCTCGTCACCGGCATTACGGGGCTCGCCATCCTCGGACTGCCCACGTTTGTGCAGAGCTTTTTCTACGGCGGCGCACTCATCATTGCCGTGTCGCTCGCCCAGTTGAGCAGAACCGGCGGACTCAACGTGCGCCGACGCATCTGGCGTACCCGGCGCGCCGGCGACGACGGGCAGACGGCGGCCGGCGAGTGATGGCCGAAGGAGAACTGAAAGATGGCAGAAAAAGACATCCAGGTTTGCTTCAACCCCCACTTCGATGCGGTGTCCCTTTGGCTCGGCTCGTTCGGCGGCGCTGATTCGCCCTGCGACATTTCGCGCGGCGTCTTTGCGGCGAAGCGCGGTGTCCCCCGTCTGCTGGATTTCTTCCGGCGCTACGGCATCACAACGACTTGGCACATTACCGGGCACTCAATCGAGAGCTTTCCGAAAGCGGCCGAGATGATCGCGAAGGACGGCCACGAGATCGGCGTGCACGGCTACTCCCACGAAAACCCGCTCGCCATGAGCCCCCAGCAGGAGAGGGACGTTCTCGAAAAGAGCATCGCGCTTTGCCAGGCGCTGACCGGCGAAAGGCCAAGGGGCTATGCGACACCGTGGGCGGAATTCACCCCCATCACCGTGGACCTGCTGCTGGAGTGCGGCTTTTCGCACGAGTTCAGCATGATGGAGGAGGACTGTTTTCCGTATTACCTGCGGACCGGAGATAGCTGGACCAAGATCGACTATACGAGAGATGCTGCCGACTGGATGAAGCCTTGGGTGCCGGGGAAGGAAGTCGACATCGTCGAGATTCCCCTCAGCTGGCATCTGGACGATGCGCCGCCGACGATGTTCGTGAAGACCGCGCCCAACAGCCACGGCTGGATCACGGGTCAAGAGATCGGCCAGATCTGGCTCGATTACTTCGACTGGATTTACCGCAACCACGACTACGCGATTTATCCTTTGGCGCTCCATCCCGACGCCGCGGCCAAGCCTCACGTCATGTTGGCGATGGAGCGGCTGGTCGACCACATCCTGAGACATCAGGGCGTCAGGATGGTCACCCACGCGGAGATGGCGGCGGACTTTCGCAAGCGCGTGCCGTTCGGATCAAGCAACACGGTCGGCGGAGAAGCCGGGCTGTAGCGCGGAGCCCTCACCAGAATCGTGATCCGCGCGGCGCTGGCCGGCCGTTTCAATCCGCGGAGTGCTTCGGGAGGACAGCAAAATGGCAGAAAAGGACATCCAGGTTTGCTTCAATCCGCACTTCGACGCCGTGTCCCTCTGGCTCGGCTCGTTTGGCGGCGCCGATTCACCCTGCGATATTTCGCGCGGCGTCTTCGCGGCGAAGCGTGGAGTCCCCCGCCTGCTGGAATTCTTCCGGCGCTACAACATCACGACGACATGGCACATTACCGGGCACTCGATGGAGAGCTTCCCCAAAGCGGCAGAGATGATCGCGAAGGACGGCCACGAGATCGGCGTCCACGGCTATTCACACGAGAACCCGATCGCGATGAGCGCCCAACAGGAGAGGGATGTGCTCGACAAGAGTATCGAGCTTTGCCAGGCGTTGACCGGCGAAAGGCCACGGGGTTATGCGACACCGTGGGCCGAATTCTCCTCCATCACCGTGGATTTGCTGCTCGAGCGCGGCTTTTCGCACGAGTACAGCATGATGGAGGAAGACTGCTTTCCGTACTACCTGAGGACCGGTGATAGCTGGACGAAGATCGACTATACGAGAGATGCCGCGGACTGGATGAAGCCGTGGGTGCCGGGGAAGGAAGTCGACATCGTCGAAATTCCCCTCAGCTGGCACCTGGACGATGCACCGCCGACAATGTTCGTGAAGACCGCGCCCAACAGCCACGGTTGGGTCACGGGTCAACAGATCGGCCAAATCTGGATCGACTTCTTCGACTGGATTTACCGCAATCACGACTACGCCGTGTACCCACTAGGGATGCATCCCGACGCCGCGTCGAAGCCCCACGTCATGTTGGCGCTGGAACGCCTCGCCGACCATATTCTGAGACATCAGGGTGCCAGGATGGTCACTCACGCGGAGATGGCTGCGGACTTTCGCAGGCGCGTGCCGTTCGGATCCAACAACACGGTCGGTGGGGAAAGCGGGCTTTAGCCCGCGTTCGTCTGCGACGGACGAGCTCTAGGCCGAAAGCTTCGGCCTCAATTTGTGAAACCCGGTGCGCTCCTGGTAAGCGACGCCCGCGCGGAACAGCAGCGGCTCCTGAAACCATTTCGCCGTTAGCTGCATGCCGACCGGCATGCCTTGGGAATCGAGACCGGCGGGAACGCTAAGGCAGGGCACGCCCGCGTAACTGAAGCCAAAACAGTTGCGCAGAATTGAGTGGGTCGATTTCTGCAGGTCCTCCGCGTCCGTCCACTTCGGCGCAACGATCGGTGTCGTCGGCGTCAGCAGCATGTCGACCTCTTGGAAGATGCGTTTGAACTGATGCTTCCACCGGATCAGAATTCTCAACGCGTTCGCATAATCGGTTCCCTTGAACGGCTCGCCGGCGCGTAGGCGCCTCAAGACCTCGTCGCCGTATTCCTCCGGGTAATTCTTCAGGCCGTCGCGGTGCATGTCCGCCATGTCGATCGCCAGTATGGTGGGGCCCGCAGCGACCCGCGCCTCTTCGGCGCCCTCGATGTCGATATCCACCAGCGTGGCTCCGCAGGCTTCGATGACTTTCGAGGCCTCCATGACGCGCGCAACGACGTCCGGTTGGCAATTCTCGAAGTAGAAGGAGGTGGGAATCCCGACCCTGGTATTCTCGATGCCGTCCCGCAGCGTCGGCAAAAAGTTTTCGAGGGGCACGTCTTCGCTCAGTGAGTCTTCGGGGTCGTGACCGGCGATCGTGGCAAAGCCTCGCGCGACGTCCGGCACCGTCCGCGCCATCATGCCGATCGTGTCGGCGTGGATCGTGAGCGCCAGAGCGTTGGTGTTGGGGATGCGGCCGACGGTCGGACGAATGCCCGAGATGCCGCAGAGGGCAGACGGCCCCCGGACCGAGCCGCCGGTGTCGGATCCGAACGCAATGCGGCACATGCCCGACGCCAGTGCCGCCGCGGTGCCTCCGCTCGAGCCGCCGGGTATCCGCGTCGTATCCCAGGGATTCAGGCAGTTGCCGTAATGAACGTTGTGGGTCGTCGCGCCGTAGCAGAACTCGGGCAGATTGGTCTTGCCGAGAAACACCGGTCCCGAATTCCTGATCCGCCGGACGACTTCGGAATCCGAGTTGGCGATGTTCTCCCGATACATTCCCGAGCCGAACGTGGTCCGGGTGCCAGCGACGTTGAGGCAGTCTTTAATCAGCATCGGCACGCCGTGCAGAAGCCCGAGCCACTCGCCTTCATCGGCAGCCTTGTCGGCCTTGTGAGCCATTTCGAGAGCCATCTCCGGGGTCTTGGTGAGGACCGCATTGATTTCCGGATTGAAGCGCTCGATCGCGTCGAGATAGCGCTCGGTCTCCTTGACAGAGTTGCCAATGGCCATTGCTCCGCCTCCCATCGTCGCGAAAGCCGAACCTCAATTCCGCAAGAGTGTTTGTTTGCGAACATCCGCCTCCAATAAGTGACGGACGTTATCTCAATTGCTTTTGGTCGCGTCTTGCGGCTGGAACGGCACTCTACCGGCCGCTGCGGTGGGCCGCAACAAAGGCGCAAATTACTTATGCGCTACAATAGACAAGCGCTGCCCCGCCCGACCAACAGGGCTGAAAGGATCGGAGGACGCACGGATGGACGGACTGGAGATCGGACAACCAGCGCTCGCCGTGGTCGATATGCAGAACGACTTCCTCGACGACGATGTTGGCTCCTACGCGATCGGGGCGGAGCGCATGGTGACCCGGATCGGCCGGGTAATCGCTGCGGCCCGCAAGGCGCGGGTGCCGATCGTGTTCAGCCAGGAAGCGCACCGCGCCGACGGGCTCGACGGCGGGCGCCTCCTCTGGGATGGGCGGAGCGGCTGGGTTACCGGCAAGCACCCCCGCGCGGCGCCCGGAGAGCCGCCGGCACCGCCCTGTATCGAAGGCACGAAGGGCTTCGAGATCGTCGATGAGCTGGCGCCCGAGCCCGGTGACATCCGTGTTCTCAAGCGGCGCTTCAGCATCTTCCTCGGCACCGAGCTCGACATGAACCTGCGTCGCCTGGGTGTCGACACGCTCCTGATCGCCGGCGTCTGCAGTGATGTCTGCGTGCTGTGGACGACGGGCGACGCCTATCAGCGCGATTACAGGGTGTACGTGCTGGAGGACTGCGTGGCCGGCACCAGTGCGCAGGGCCATGACGCGGCGCTCACGCTCATGCGGGCGCTGACCAACGCCGGCGGGGCCGTGACCGCCGCCGACGCCATCGCGGCACTGGAAAACCGCGCCAAGGAAATAGGGGCGTAGGGGACAGCGTCAGGCCGATCCCGCGTCCAGTTGCGCCGCGTATGACTTGTAGCGCTTGACCAGCCAGCGGTTTATCTGCGGCAGAGTCCCTTCCAACGGCGCATAGCGTCCGCGATTGGCGAAACGCGACCGCAAGCCCTTGTGAACGGCGGTGTTGGCCTCAGTATCCTGGTCGTTATAGATGACGATGCCGTCGACGACGGCCTTGAAGGTCAGGTCGAAGTTGTCCAAGGCCAGGGTCGAATGCGGAAACAGGTATCCCACCCGCAGGGTCAGGCTGTTAGCCCCGTCAGGCAGGATCATGTAGTAGAGGCAGCCGTCGGGCACCGTGCCGATGAAGAGATTGGGCATTATGCTCGCGAACATCACCCGCTGACGCTCGTTGTCGGTCAGCGTTTCGATGATCGGAAACAGAGATTGAAACCCGGCGGTGAAGCCGCCGTCTTTATAAAGAAATCCCGTGGGGTGATAGACCGCCCCGTCATCGTCGTCGTCCCATTCGACAAACGTGGCCAGCCGAGACGGCGCGAAGTCGTGTGGCCCCTTGTGCACGAACCACGTGTGATGCGGCTCGACGGCATTCTCCTGCATGGATTTCCAGTTCCACGGGTAGCCGGAGAAGTCGCACGTCGGTGTCGCTCCCATATCGCCAAGATGGTGGTTGGCGATCTCCTCCGTCAGCCGCCTGAGGCGGGAATTCAGCGGCGGCGCATTGCCGTCCATGTTGATGAAGACGAAGCCGTTCCAGATGTCCGAGCGCAGCGTCGGCAGGCAGCTGGTCCGGCGCAGCTCATCCAGCGAGGCGTGCGCGTCCATCATTGGTGCACTGATCAGAGCGCCGCTGAGATCGTAGGACCAGCCGTGATGGGGACAGGTGAATACCTTCGCGTTTCCGGCGTGCTCGCCGAGGATGTGGCCGCGGTGCTGGCACACCGCCGTCATGACGCGGACCTCGCCCGTCTCGTCCCGCAACACCAGCAAGGGGTCGTCGTTGATGGTGATTGAGAAGTAATCGCCAACCTCCGGGATTTGTCCGATGTGGCCCAGGCACACCCACTCGGGATCCCACACGGCGCGCTTTTCGAATTCGAACCAGGCCTCCGAGGTGTAGACCTCTCTCGGCAGTGTGATGCAGGTTTCGATGTCGGCGGTCGATGCGTCGAGCCGGTCGAGAACCGAGCGCAAGTGATCGGTCAGCGCGACATCGGGCAACGTCTTCACGGTGTAGTCGCTCATGGTGCATGCCCTCGCTCGTGGCTTGCGCCCGTTCGGTGGCCCGCCGCAGACGTTGGATTGTGCCGGCTCCTGGGCTGCATCCAACGACGGCGGCCAACGAGGCGTTAGGGGGATCGCGAATCTCGGAACGCGCCTCCTCCTCGCCCGGTGCGTCTTCAACATAGCATGGGCCGAGGCAGTCAAAGCGTCCTCGACGCTGCAGCTCGCGGTGTCCTCAAGCCCAGCCGCCGGCGAACGGCATGACGTGGCCGGTGATGAAATCGCTCTTGTCCGAGGCATAGAAGGCCACCAGAGCAGCGACCTCCTCGGGCTTTCCGAGGCGCTTCAGGGGGATGTTTCGGGTCATTTTGGCCAGGGTTTCGGGATCCTCGACCAGCTCGGGCGGGAAATAGGTCGGGCTCTCGACGTAGTTGGGCGCGATCGCGTTGACCTGAATGTTGTCCCGACCGAGCTCCTGCGCGAGTGACACGGTGAGCGCGTTGGTGGCACCGCGCGCGGTCACGTACATCGAGTAGTTTGGCAGCCCCCTGAGCGGCGTCGCTGAGGTGATGAACAGGATCTTGCCCCGCTTGCGGGCCTTCATCTGCGGCACGACGGCACTCGCCATCTCGAAGGGAAAGACCACCATCTCCTCGAGCGCGGATCGCAAGTCCCCCGGACGCGCCTGCTCGATGGGCGCGCGGATCGCAGCGCCGGCGTCGTTGCAGACGACAACGTCAATTCGCCCGCAGGCCTCCGTTGCGGCCGCGACGATCTCCGCCGGCGATTGCGGCCGGACGACGCTAAGAGCGGGATTGCCTGCTTCGAATTCGCGTGCTGCGGCGGAATCCGCGAAGCTCCTGTCGTGGCAGACCACTGTCGCCCCCTGGGCGACGAGCTCGGCGGCGACCGGCCGGCCCACGAAATGCTCCACGTTGGTAATCAGGATGATCCGGTCGTTCATCGCACTCCCCCGCGCTTCCAGGCACCGATGGATCAGTCGATCCTCTAGCCGGGAGTTCTTACCACGACCGCGGCCCGTCAAGCCTCCATCCAGGGCGCTTGGTGGAATAAGCGAGGCGGACGACGACTTTCAGCGCGCTGCCCGGCAGGACGGAAAACGTCAGCATGGCCCGGAGGCCCAAACGGCCGAGGGTCGCTGCCGCCAACGGCACCAGAACGGGCAGCCAATGAAGCCTGCCGTAGTGCAGCCCGAAGTAGCGGAGAAAGCCGCGGGTCTTGTACCACTCGATCAGAAGCGGGTGCGTGCGGCTGGTGCTCGCGTGATGAACCGCCTCCACGTGGGGTGCGAAGTAGATGGGGATCCCGGCCCGGTGCAGGCGCAGGCAGAGGTCGAGATCTTCGACGTGCAGAAAGTAGCCCTCGTCCAGGCCGCCGGCGGCGCGATAGGTGGTGGCCGGCAGCATCATGCAGGCGCCGCTGATGGCAGGCACGCGGGCCGTAACCTCGGGAAGCGCGGTCTCGTGTTGGCTAAGCCGATGTTGCTGAAACAGCGTGGGAGAGAGCCTGTCGAGCCGGAACGCCTCGACAAGCGCGGTGAGCGGGGTGAGCAACGCCCGCCGCGACCCGCGCTGGTCGGTGCCGTCGGGATTGCGCACACGCCAGCCCAGCATCCATTCGTCGCCGAGCGCGGCAGCTTCCGTCAGCAGCGCCGGAACCGCGCCGGGCCTGAGGCAGCAGTCCGGGTTCAGTAGCAGCAGGTGGCGTCCCCGCGCCTCTCGCGCGCCGAGGTTGCAGCCGCGCGCGTAGCCCACGTTGCCATGACCGCTGACAATGCGCAGCCGCGGGTCCGCGTCCGTCCGGCTGGCGAGCGTCGCCGTCACCGTTGGCGGGTTGCCATTGTCGACGAGGATCAGTTCGCCAACGCCCTCTTGATCGGGCGCAAGCACCGCGTCGACGGCAGGCGCGAGCACGGGCCCGGTCCTGTATGAGACCATGATGACGCTGACCTCGCCGGGCGGATCGTCATGGCAGGGGGCGGCAGCCTCTTGCGGAGTCTGGCTCCGGTCCGTCATCGAGCGTTGGAATACGGCTCTGGGACAGCGGCATCGCTCCCGTCGAGCTCGCCGGCAAGCCGCAACAGGTGTTGGCCGTAGCTGCTCCGGCGCAGACGATGTCCGAGCGCGGCGAGCTCCGTATGGTCGATCCAGCCGTTTTGGTATGCGATCTCCTCCGGAACGCCGATGCACTGGTTCTGGCGCTTCCCGATGGTGTGGACGAAGCTCGAAGCCTCCACCAGGCTGTCGTGCGTCCCGGTGTCGAACCAGGTGAATCCTCGGCCCAACTGCTCGACTCGCAAGTCGCCGCGATCGAGATAGCGCCGGTTGACGTCGGTGATCTCCAATTCTCCGCGGGCGCTCGGTTCGATCTCTTCGGCGATGCGGATGACGTCGTTGTCGTAAAAATAGAGCCCCGTAACCGCCCATCGGGAGCGCGGTTGCCGGGGCTTCTCCTCGATGGCGGTCGCGCGGCCACTCGCGTCGAAGGCGACGACGCCGTAACGCTCCGGATCGCGAACCGGGTACGCGAAAGGTTAAGGGTTGGGCAGGCTCTCTCTCGAGAGCCTGCCCAACCCTTTTGAACGAAGCCGCGGGCCACGAGAGGCGAAGTTGAGCTATGTGGAAAGTGCGCTGATGTCAGCGTCAGGCGGCATCCACCGGCAGCAGAGTTGCGCATAAAATCGACGCTCGCGCCGGTCTTTCGGCAGGCATGCGGGCGCACGCTGCGAGGACTGAGCGGGGTGTGAGCCGAGGGCTGTCAGCCCGGCTCAAGCGGAGACAGGTTCGGTCGTGCGTCGGCGCTTTGGCGCCGTTGCGCGGGGCCGAAGCGAGCGGGCGTCTCACGGTTTCCCCCTGTGGGTCGGCGGCAGCGCCGGCGGGCCGCGCGTCGAGCGGGGCTCATGGCGGCGGCGGATTTCGCGGACGAGGCGCATGACGCCGCCGCAGTGGGGGCAGGCCACGGGCGCGGTGCCGATCTCGGGCTCTTCGTCGGGCTCGGCCCGAGCGCCGTCCACGCTTCCCTCGGGGGCGGCGCAGCCGAGGGCGCCGAGAGCCTGGCGTGCTCTCTCCAGCGTGCTGGCGCGGCAGCCGTTGGCGAGGATGCCGAAGTAGCGAATGCGGTGCATGCCGTCCGGCAGGACGTGCCTCAGGAAGCGGCGGATGAACTCGTCGGCGCTCACGGTGGCGATGCCGTAGCGCGGCTTTCTCTGCCCCGGCGCCTTGGGCTTTCGGTGGCGGAAGGAGACCGTCTCGCCGTCGAAGGAGACGATGCGGCTGTCGGAGATGGCGATCCTGTGCGTGTAGTGCGAGAGGTACCGGAAGACCTGCTCAGGCCCGCGGAAGGGCCGCTTGGCGTAGACCACCCAGTCCCTGGCCCGGGCGGCGGCAAGCGTGGCGTGGAACTCGCCGGGATTGGCGAGGTGGGCGAGGGTGCCGTGGAACTCCAGGTCCCCCCGGCCGTGGGCGCGGGCGAGCTCCTCGAGGAAGAGGCGGCGGAACAGGCTGCCGAGGACCTTGACGGGGGCGAGGAAGGTGGTGCTCCCCGTCTTCCACTCGCCACTGTCTACGTCGAAGCCCGCGTTGGGCACGACCACGTGCAGGTGCGGGTGGAAGCGGAGCTTCTGATCCCAGGTATGGAGGACCGCGGTGCCGCCGATGCGCATGCCGCCGTGGCGGGGATCGGCGGCGATGGTGCGCAGGGTCTCGGCGACGGCCCGGAAGAGGATGTCGAACACCACCCTGCGGTTGCAGAAGGCAATGGCGGCAACCTCCTTGGGCAGGGTGAAGACCACATGGAAGTAGGGCACCGGCAGGATGTCCCCGGCGCGCTCCTCGCTCCAGAGGTTGGCGGCGAGACCCTGGCAGGTGGGGCAGTGGCGGTTGCGGCAGGAGTTGAAGAGCGGAGTGCGCCAGGCGAACTGGTGCGAGTGCAGTTGGTGAAAGTCCAACAGGAAGGAGAAGGTGAGCCACCACTTCCACCCCGAGTCATGGGCCGTCGCTCGCGAGGGCGAGGGTCAAGCGTTGACAGGGGCGCGTGTGGGCGGGGCTATTGAGCACCGAAAGAAACATCATCCGGGATGCCGAGGCTCTTTCGTTGGCCGAAGGTCGCATCTGGCCCACCGATATGGCGAGGGGGGTCTGAATCCCGCGGTGTCAGAGAACCCACGCACGTACGTACGCACTGCACCGGGACCTGGGAGGTCTCCATGTCATCCCGCTGAGTCGTGGCGGGAACGCTGAGGAAAGGAGGAGTCCGTAACCGAAGATGAACGACATGGAGAAATCAGACTCGGCCATAGTGTGTGCTGGGCAGCGCCCAGATCAGGTGGGTTCAAGTCCCACTGGCGCTCGGGTAAGGGGCGCCATATCCAAAAGTGGGGGTAATTCCTCACTGGCCGGAGTGAGCCGATAAGCGAAACTCTAAACGGGCACGAAGCCGGAAACGGCGGAGACAGCCAAGGGAGGAGCTAAGTTGGTCCACTGTCGAAAGACAACCGGAAGGCAGGGTGTCCACCGCGAGGTGGAATCTGAAGGGCTTGCGGAGAAGTACCGGGCCGTAATCGAGGGGGCCACCCCATGATGAATCGGTCGGCCAAAGACGGGGCAAGGTCGAGCCGGCACTATGGCGGCGAAGGCGTTCTTACCCACCCGTCGCACCAAGGTGTTTGCGAGCGGCACGGTACGGAAGATCTGGACGTGACCCCAGGAGGGCTCGCCGCGTTCCCGGGTGGCACCGGGATAACGGACCCTATAAGCCGAAAGGCGAAATGGGAAAGGATGCGCGGCGAGCAATCGGACAACCGAATAGTACCTGAAGCCCGGCGAAAGCCGGGTGACCGCGCGAGCGGCGGCCGTGTGGGCCGGGGAAGGCGGTTGGCAGAGGTGGTCGGCGAGAGACAGCGATGAGTGAGTAAGGACCATGACGCGGACAAGTTCCTTGAGCGAAAGACCCGGACATCATGGCCCGAGGAGACTCATCGACTGGATCAACCCGGCGGGTGACAGGAAGGTCCACTCACTGGTGGACAAGGTGTACAAGCGGAAGAACCTTGAGGTGGCCTGGGAAAAGGTGAAGCGCAACCGGGGTGCCGGTGGCGTGGACGGAGAGGATTTAGCGGCGTTCGAGGCATCGCTGGATGCAAATCTCGATCGCCTGCACCGGGAGTTGCGGGACGGTGAGTATCACCCGCAGCCGGTTCTCCAATGCCTGATCCCCAAGGCGGGCCAGCCGGGGAAGTTCCGCCCGCTCGGCATCCCGACAATCTACGACCGGGTGTGCCAGCAGGCGCTGCTGAACCGGCTGGAACCGATCTTCGAGCCGGTGTTCGACGATGCCAACTACGGGTACCGGCAAGGAAGGTCTGCCCATGGAGCGTTACGCAAGATATGGAGGGAACTGGACGAGGGCAACGAGTGGGTTCTCGATGCGGATTTGAAAGACTTTTTCGGGTCCGTGGACCACGAAAAGCTCCTCGAACTCGTCAACCAGCGAGTCTCGGATGGCCGGGTATTAGGTCTGCTCAGGCAGATGCTCACGGCCGGGGTGGTGGCCGACGGTAAGAGGCTGCCGACCGAACAGGGCACTCCGCAGGGCGGCATCGTTTCACCGCTGCTCAGCAATATCTTGCTGACCCCGTTCGATTGGGAAATGCGTCGTCGCGGCTATCGACTAACGCGATACGCCGATGATTGGCTGATCACGTGCCGCACACGCGGGGAAGCCCGCGCAGCACTGGAGACGGCCAGGCGGATTCTGGCAAAGCTGGGTGTGTCCCTCAACGCCGGGAAGACCCGCATTGTCCATGTCAGGCACGGGTTTGAGTTCCTCGGCTACAAGATCAAGCAGGGCGAGCGGCCTCTCCGGCTGTCGTCCTCCAAGATCAAGAGCGGGGTTCGCGGGGGAGCGCGCTACGCGGTTCCGCGTGAGAAATCCATCCGGCACTTCAAGGACCAGATTCGCCAGCGTACCCGGCGCAAGGCTCCTGTCAGCACGCAGGAGCTGATTGACGAGATCAACCCGATCAAAGGCTTATCCCTCTGGCTCCGGTTCCCCAACATGTTGTACCGATCACCTCGGCGGCGGTATCCGACACGGTCGCAGTTCCTTCCGTGTCTCAATGGGTTGCCCGTAAAGTGCCCAGCGATCCGGCACCCCACATATGGAGAAGCCGGATGTAAGGGGATAAGCCTTCCCGATCATTCGGGGATGGGGCCAATACTATTGCAAGGCCCACGTCCGCGGGCTCTTCCACCAGCTTGACGGCTGGATCGTGCGGCGGCTCTGGTCGCATCGTCGCAAGCGCTGGCGCAACGCTGGCTGGAAACAGTTGCCGGAGCGCAAGCTGATCGACGAATACGGGCTTGTTCGCCTGATCTCACTGGTTCCGTCCTTGAACCTTCGTTGAGACACCTTTGTGAAAGCGGCTTACGGGAAAACCGTACGGGCCGTTTGAGCGGCGGACGGAGGCTAGCCTCGCGGGGCGCCTCCTCCGACCCGACAGCGATGAAGCCGGCGAACAATGGGGCACCTGCCCCGGCGGAGCCGGTGGAGCCAAGGGCCGAGCCCAAGGGGAATCTGGAAGGCCAAAGCACGCGCCGGACGCAGGACCGGGAGAGCGTGTCACAAGCGGCTGACCGGATACGGCAGTTTGTACAAAGGGAACCTGGGGTGCGTCTCACGACGCTCCTCCATCACGTCACGGTCGCTGCGCTGCGCTGCGCTGGGCGTTCTTCGAGTTGAAGAAGGACGCTGCGGCGGGTGTCGATGGCCTGACGTGGCGGATGTACAAGGAAGGGCTGGAAGGCCGTCTCGCCGACCTGCACGACCGAGTGCACTCGGGGGCGTACCGGGCGACGCCATCACGGCGGGTGAACATCCCGAAGCCGGATGGCGGCACACGACCGCTCGGCGTCGCGGCCATAGAGGACAAGATCGTCCAGAAGGCTGTGGCGGAGATAATCCTGACGCCGATCTACGAGGCGGAGTTTCTGGGGTTTAGCTACGGGTTCCGACCCGAGCGTGGGGCGCACAATGCGCTCGATGCGCTGGCGGTCGGGATCGAAAGGCGCAAGATCAACTGGATAGTGGACTGTGACATCCGCAAGTTTTTCGACACGGTTTCGAGGGACTGGCTGGTCCGGTTTCTAGAGCACCGGATAGGGGACAGGCGGGTTATCAGGCTGATTATCAAGTGGTTGAACGCTGGCGTCATGGAAGCTGGAGAGTGGCGTGACGACCTGCGGGGAACTCCGCAGGGTTCGGTGATTTCGCCGATCTTGGCGAACGTTTATCTGCACTACGTCCTCGATCTTTGGTTCCAGAAGAAGTGGCGCAGCCACGAGGTCAACGGCGACTCGATCATCGTTCGCTACGCCGACGACTCTGTGGTGGGTTTTCAGCACGAGCAGGACGCGGAGTGCTTTCTGGAGGCCGTAAAGGAGCGGCTCGGACGCTTCGACCTGGAACTGCATCCCGACAAGACCCGGCTCATCGAGTTCGGGCGGCACGCCATAGAGCGCCGCCAAGGCCGAGGGCAGGGTAGACCGGAGACCTTCGATTTTCTGGGCTTCACACACTACTGCGCGAAGACCAGACGGGGGTACTTCATGCTGGGGCGCAGGCCGATGGCGAAGAGGATGGCCCGCACCCTGAAGCGGATCAAAGAGGTGCTACGCAGGCGGATGCATGACAACATCGAGGATACGGCCAGGTGGCTGGGCAAAGTGGTGGACGGATGGCTGAACTACTATGCCGTCCCGACCAGCAGCCGGTACTTACAACGCTTCCTCGTCCGCCTAAAGCGGGTGTGGCTCGCCATTATACGCCGCAGATCGCAAAAGGACCGATTTACATGGGCCGACATCGACAAACTTAAAGCTCGACACTGGCCCAAGCTGAGAATCCGACACCCGTGGCCGGATCAACGACTAGCCGTCAGTTCGACCTGAGGGAGGAGCCGGATGCCTTAGCGGGCACGTCCGGATCTGCGCGGGGGGAGCGGGGCAACCCGCTTCCCTACCGCGATTGCTCGCGCCCGCAGCCCTCGCAGGCGTACATGTGGCCGCCGAGCACGGCGGTGCGGCACGCCTCGATGGCGCCCATGACCTTGAGCCGGGCGGCGTCGATGCGCCCTTTGTGGCGCTCACGGAAAGCGGCGCCGGCGCGGCGGAAGATCTCCGCCACGCCCGCGCGTTCGGCCTCCACGCGCCGTCAGTTGCGCAACGCTGCGAAGCCTGAGATCGGGTGGTCGAGGCCCTCGAACATCTTGCCGGTGACGCGGGCGTAGTGACGGGTCGTGTTCGCGCTTCGATGGCCGAGCATGTCCCGGATCACCTCGATATCGCCGCCGCGCTCGAGGAGATGGGTCGCCGCCGAATGGCGCAGGCAATGGAAGGTGTAGCTGCGGTCGAGCTCGGCAATGTCGCGCGCCCTCCTGAAGGCGGCCTGCAAGGTCTCCGTTGCGATGGGCCTGTCGAGCGAGACGCCGTAGAAGAGCCAGCTCGTCGGACGCGGCCAGATGTTCCTGTAGTAGACGCGCAAGTAGTGGATGACGATGTCCGGCAACGGTGCCATTCTCTCGGTGCCGCCTTTGCCGGAGGGGATGTGCAGCAGCTTCTTCTCCGACAGGATGTCGCCGACCTTGATGGCCAAGGTCTCGGAGATGCGGAGCCCGCCGCCATAGCCGGTGACAATGGCAGCACGGTGGCGGAGGTCGGGTGTCGCAAGGATGAGGTGCTCGACCTCCTGCTCCGACATGTAGCGCGGCAGCTTGCCGGGCTTCTTGCGGGAGCGCAGGCCGGCGACATGGTCAGGCCAGCCGAGTGTGTCGATGTAGAGGAAGTTCAGCGCGGCGAAGGAGACGTTGGTCGTGCCCGGACTGAGCCCCTTGTCGATCCGCCCCAGGTACCACTGGCGCACCTGCTCGGCGTCGAGCTCGTCCGGCGAGGCGTCGTAGTACCTGGCCAGGTTCTTGATCTCGCAGATGTAGGCCTTGGACGTGCTCGCGGCCAGATTGGCGATGCGGAGCTGCTCCTCCATGCGCTGGCGAAGAGGGGTGACGGTGTTCGTGTCGCACGCGGTCCCGGTCATTATCGATCTCCCTGGATCGCGACGGCGCGCCGCCGGACCGATCCGGCGACGGTCCGTCGCAGGGGTCGATGCTAACCACTGGTGATCGGGAGGCTGCTGGGGATCCGCCACCCGACGGGCGGAGCGCCACTGACGCAACCGGGAAGCGAACGCACAGAACAAACGGCACCCGCGACGCCTCGGAAATGAATGAACTCTACGCCGCTAACTCCGCGTAGCGGCTTCGTTCAAACCGTAGCGCCCTTTTGCCGGTAGGCCGCGCGGCGAAGCATCCTCCCCAATCCGTAGCCGTAAAAGATATTGTCGCCGAGTGCGAGGGCACAGGTATCGTCCCCGATGAAGGCCTTGCCGATGAGGAAGGCTTGAGCGAGCCCGTCGGGGCTCGGCTGCACGGCATGACGCAGCGCAAGGCCCCATTGATTGCCGTCGCCCAGCAAGTCTCGGAAGTTTCGGCTCTGCTGTGGCGTCGTGATCACCAGGATGTCTCGGATTCCCGCCAGCATCAGGACGCTGAGGGGGTAGTAGATCATCGGCTTGTCGTAAACGGGCAGGAGCTGCTTGCTGACCACACTGGTGATCGGGAAGAGCCGCGTGCCGTCGCCCCCGGCGAGGATGATGCCCTTCATTCCGCCTCCCAACGCCTCACTCTTGTTTCGCGCATCCCACTGCTCGGCCCTACGCACCTACCGCATCAACCGCTGCATGGTGCGCAGGTAGCGTTCCAACGCCTCCTGCCAGGCCGGCATGGCGCCGAACGCTGCCGAGACCTTGGCGCCGTCGAGCACGCTGTAGCGCGGACGAGGCGCTCGCACCAAGTATTCCTCGGAGGCGCAAGGCGTAACATCCGCTGCCAACCCCGCACGACGGACGATCTCGCAAGCAAACTCGAACCAGGTCGCCGAGCCGGCGCTGACGACGTGATAGGTCCCGGGCGCGCAACCGTCCTTCAACATCCGCACCGCGACGCGGGCGACATCAATGGTCGCGGTCGGGGACATCCTCTGATCGTCAACGACGCGGAGGGTCTCCTTCTCTTGGGCGGTGCGAATCATGGTCTCCACGACGTTGTCGCCCTTGCCTCCCGCTCCCGCCACTCCGAACAGGGAAGCGGTGCGCAGGATGACGACATCGTCGGCCGCGAGGCTCGCGCGCCTCTCTCCCATCACCTTGGAGGCACCGTAGACGTTGACCGGCGCGGCGGGATCGTCCTCCCGGAGCGGGCGCCGCCGCGCCGCGTCGCCACCGAACACGTAATCGGAGCTGATATGAAGGAGCCGTGCTCGCTTGGCGGTGCAGACTCGCGCCATCGCTTGCACTGCGTGCGTATTGACCGCGAACGCGCCTGTGGCGTCGACCTCGGCCAGGTCCACCTGGGTGTAGGCCGCACAGTTGACCAGAGCGTCGAAGCGCAGGCTGCCGAGGAGACGATCGATCGACCCCGCTGCGGCCAGATCCAGCGTCTCGCGCGGGATGGGAACCAGGTCGAAGGGCTCTCCCAATTGCGCGTGCACGTGACGAACGTCGTGCCCGAGCTGACCATAGGGCCCGAGCAGCAGCACTCTCGAACGCATCGTTTCAGGTCACCCGAACCGCAAACCCTGACGCCGGCGGTCTTCGAAGCCCCCGTCGCGGATCCCTTGCCACCACCAGCGGTTTTCCACATACCAGCGCACGGTAAGATCCAAGCCTTCGTACAGATCGACGGTGGGCTGCCACCCCAATTCCCGGCGCACGCGGCTGGAATCGATGGCGTAACGGCGGTCATGTCCCGGGCGATCCGCAACGAACTCGATGAGTTCGGCGTGAGGACGATGGGGGCTCCCGGGCATCAGCGCGTCCATCCGAGCGCAGATCGCCCGCACGAGGTCCAAGTTGGCCATCTCCGCGTCCGCGCCGATGTTGTAGAGATCGCCGGGCGTTCCATTCTCCAGGATCAGCTCCAGGGCGCGCGCGTGGTCTTCGACGAAGAGCCAGTCGCGAACGTTTGCGCCGTCGCCGTAAACGGGGATCGGTCTTCCCTCCAGGGCGGCGAGGATGACGACGGGGACTAACTTCTCCGGCAACTGATAGGGGCCATAATTGTTGGAGCAGTGACTGATCAGCACCGGCAGGCCGAAGGTCCGGTGCCATGCTCTCGCGAAATGGTCGGAGGCCGCCTTGCTCGCAGCGTAGGGCGAGTTTGGCAGGTACGGCGTCGTCTCGGTGAACGCGCCCTCGGCGCCGAGTGAGCCGTAGACCTCATCGGTCGACACGTGCAGGAAGCGGAAGCGTTGTCGCGCCGCGCCGTCCAGACCGCTCCAGTAATCGGTCGCGGCCTCGAGCAGCGTCACCGTCCCCTGCACGTTGGTGGTGACGAAGTCCATGGGACTGTCGATCGAGCGGTCGACATGGGATTCGGCGGCGAGATGGATCACCGCATGCGGCCGCGCTACGGCAAAGACCCGACGTACCGCGCGGCGGTCGCGGATATCGGCGTGTTCCAAGCGGTGGTTCGGCGCATCCAGCGGCGCACCGATGGTCTCGGCGTGACCCGCATAGGTCAGCAGGTCCAGGGTCACGACCTCCTTGCCGGCTTCCACCAACCGCCGCACCGCACAGGAGCCGATGAAGCCCGCCCCGCCGGTCACCAGTATTCGTTCCACGCCTCCTCCAATTCCGCAGAAGTCTGGCAGCGGCCGTTCGCGCTATGCGAACGGACTCTCGAGTTCCGCCAGTCTTGGGTGTGCCCGATCCCTTTCGGAGAGTAGGGCCTCCTTCGCGGGAACTGGCCATTGAATACCCAGGGCCGGATCGTTCCACAGAAGGCCCTTGTCGTGGTCCGGCGAATAGTAATCGCTTACCTTGTAGATAACCTCGGTATCCTCTTCCAACGTCATGAACCCGTGGGCAAAGCCGATGGGAACGAGAACTTGGTTCCATGCTGCAGCCGAAAGAACGACACTCACATGCCGGCTATAGCTGAATGCCGACCGTCGCAAATCAACCACGACATCGAACACCGATCCCCGCACAACACGGACTAGCTTATGCTGAGCAACCGGTGGCGTCTGAAAGTGCAATCCTCGCACCGTTCCCTTCTTGGCGGAAAACGAGTGGTTGTCTTGCACGAAGTCGATTTCGTCCCCCTCTGCTTCAAACGCTCTTCTGGTGTATACCTCCGACAGAAAACCTCGACTGTCTTCGTTCTTCTTTAGGTTCATGATCTTTACTTCAGACAGCGATACATTGGCGAAATTCACTGCTATGCACTCCAAGCTGCTAGCACACTGCGAATTTCCGCTCGATCAACTCAAGCACGTACTTCACGCGCTCAGGCCATGAATTCTCCTTTAGTAACTCTCGAAGACGCGGCAGTTCATTTTCTAGTGGATCGTTGCAGAGACATTCGTCGATTGTGCGCACGAACTCTTGCGGCGAACGAACTCGCTGAAATCCCCGATATTCTGTATCTCTGTCGACACAACAGGCACCAGCAGAGAAAAATAAACGTACAACTTAAGGGGATTCATGCTTCTCGTCAGTTCGTTATCTAAATGCGGTATAATGGCCACATCGAAATGCCGGATATAGCGCAGCGCTTGCTCGTAGACTCGAACTCCCAAGAAATGAACATTGCCGTATATTTCCAACTCTCTGATCTCATCACCCTTATGCATGGAGCCGATAAAGACGAAATTCCAGCCAGGGCGTTTACTCACCACGCTCCTCAACAGATCCAGGTCTATGCGCGCGATATCCAAGTTGCCGACGTATCCGATCACCGGCCCCGAGAGACGCTTGAGGTCGCGCGGCTTAGGCCAGTGCCTCGCCTCCTCTTCCAGGGGTTCCACGGCATTCGGCAGCAGATGGATGCTGTCGGATAGGGCGCTCATGCTCTGGGAAACACTCTCACAGTTTGTTATGACGAGATCGCTAATCCCCAATACCTCTTCATAATTGCGACTCAGCTTATCTCTATATGCCTCACTCACCGGCCATTTTCGCTCGTCGTCGATGACATCGGCGACCACGAGGTCTGCCTGCAAATGATCCTCTATGTTCAAGAAATGAAAGTTGACGGGGCACGCCCAGAGAACGGTCCTCCGCTGCCCGATCTCATGACGTCTGATGACGCGGCTTAGGAATTCGAGATAGTCGTCTTTCCCCGGAAGAATATGCTTGAGCACCCTCGGGCCGCGACGGTTTGAGACGTGGATGAAGGTGTCGAATCTGACCTTACCCCTGTTGGCGAGTCCGAGCCTCCTGTTCAGCGTCTGGCGTCCAACCAGTCGCGAATGGCTGCACCGCCCCATGGAATCCGCTCTGGCCGCCAGGCCCACAGAGCGAAAGAAATTCATCGGAGCGTCGAAGTGGAAGATGCGGTTGACCCTTGGATCGCGCGCCAGGTACTTGACGAACATGTCCTGACGCCTGCCGTAAATCCCGCTGTCGTTTTGCTTCCAAAAAAAGACCACATCCAATTTGTCGTCGACGTACGATCGCTGCGCGCGCAGCCGCGCCCTCTCAGTCTTGCGCTGCGCCAATGCTGCGGTAGCAACGGATGGAGCTGTTATGACTTTGCTTGGTATGATGACCTTGGGAGCGGTTATGCGCAGCTTTCCCGTCTGGGAATAGATACTCTCCTGATACTCGACGAGATCGTGGAAGGCATGCGGGACGGGCTTAGGGTGGTCGGCATGCCGTTCCACCACTTGCTTTATTTTAGGCAAATTGCTTGCGTAGCTGAATTTGCCGAGAAAATTCTCACGGTTTTCAGTGGCTCGCTTCTTATGAATTGCGTAGTTGGAGAAGATTTCGTTGATCTTTTGCGCCGGCGTTGCGTTTCCCAGCAATTCCACAAGGCCGTCGTTCGCGGCATCGACCAAGGGCGGGACATTGCTCGCGACGATGGGGATGCCCATGGCGAGTGCATCGGTAAATTTGGCGGGCATTTGAAATGCCGACGTAGGTTCAGCCTCGTCTTGAAGCAGAGGAACGAGGTCGGCGGCGCAAAGATAGCCGGGTAGATCCGAGTACGGTACGTCCGGAACCAGCGTTGCGCGGCTCGGGTCGACGCGCCGCAGCAGTCTGGTCACGGTACCATCAGCCGGCGAACCGACAACCAGGAGCTTGTACGTCGGTCGATCCAGCTCTCTCAGCGCGGCGATAAGCCGCGAGAGCCCCTTGTGCTTGCGTGGGGTTCCCGCAAACAGAATGACTCTGTCTTCCGGTACGAAGCCGAGCTCACGCCGAATCTCCTCGCGAGGATATATGGTCGGGTCGAATTCCGACTCGTCACGGACATGGGGCAGAACGATGCCTCCGTACCTTCCCTTGAGCGTCTCATTCGACACGGTGATTTGGTCAACGAGCGGAATCAGCGTTTCACAGTGGCGGGTCCAGGCCTCGCCAAAAGGCACGTCGACATCCAGAATGCCTCGCTCGGCTCTCAACTCCTCTAGACTTAGGGGCTCTCGAGCACCGAAGAAGCTGAGCTCATGGTCATCTATGTCGAGAATGACTGGTCTGTTTCTTTTCATCTTGGCAAGAACAGCCAACCCCAAACTCGGAAACCTCGGCTTGGACACGTAAAGGACGTCTCCCTCAACGTGTTCGACCATCGCTTTCATGGTCCTGAAATATTCTGGGAAATAGGCGCCCGGTACGTGCTTGATCTTGACGCGCTTACAATCGCGTAGCGGCTTCCAAATGTCGTTGCCGAAGTCGGGGAAGGTCGCCCCAATAAGCTCGACGTCGTATTCGTGTCGCAACGCATCCGCTAGCAGGTACGCGCGTCCCAAGGGATTGTGTGCCAAGTCCCACGCAATGACCGTTATCTTGAGGGCTTTCCTGTCAGGTCGTCGTTGAGTATTTCGGGATGTTCCTTCGACATGTTGTATTCTGCTTTCGCGAATAATCTCCGAAACAGAGTTCGAGATTTCAATCGGCCAGGCGCTTCGCTTCGAGTGAACTCCTGCGGGTGATTCTGCAAGAGCAAAACGCATGGTAACTGCCCAGGTCTGATTCCGCCGAGCACTCACGCGTGATGGACTGATGCCTCTGGCCTGGTGCCGCTGACGTGGAGCGGAGCGGCGGGGGATTTCAGAAGCGCAGTACCGGGATTAGCTGCATGGGATCGGGGTGCGCCAGGGTTTCGAGGACATTCCAGCGCTGTTTTCGAGCGGTGGCGATGACGGACCGCAGGTTGGCGAAGTCGCAGGCACCTTGCATCGAGCGGAAGCCGCCTGAGATTTTCTGACGCAGCTTGCCCATTCGCAGATCGCGCTCCGCCTCATTGTTCGAGAACGGGGTTCGCGGGTCGGTGAGGAAGCGCAGGCAGCCCTCCTTGTACTTCTGGAGCCGGAGCGCGAGGTTGTGACCGATGCGGCGCTTTTGTCGTCCGCGCTTTCCGGTCTGGAGCGGCGGCATCTCTTCGTGAGCGGCGATGGCACGTTCGAGGATGCGGTCCCAGGCTCGCGAGATGCGGGCGACCAGCGATGCGGGCACGTCGCGATCATTCTTGCGGGCGAAGCGGGCGGCTCTGTTGGCACGGGAGAGCAGCTGGTGCATGCTCGTTGCCCAGTCTTCCTTCTCGATCTCGATCAGGGCCTGGAGCTCACGCAGGTGATGGGCGTTGCAGGCCCCGTGGCGCACGCCCTCGAGAGCGAAGTAGGTGGCATAGTCGTCATGGATGACGATGCCGTTGAGCTTCTCGTCGAAATGGCCGCGCCCGCTGGCGACGCGCAGGATGGTCAGCAACGGGGTGCACAGCACGTGGAGCCAATGGGTCCGGGCGGCGATGCGGATGCCGGTCTCGTCGAGGTGTTTGACCGGGGCTTCGGTGCGGATGATCTCTGCGACACGATCGAGGAAGCCCTCGAAGCGCCGGGCGGTGCGCCTGCCCATGGCGGCGATGGTGGCCGTTGAGATCTTGACCGCGAAGAGATCGCTCATGACCTCGGCGACGCGCTTCTCCGGAATGAACTGAGCGTGCAGCAGGTAGGTCACCCACGCGGTGATGCGCGGCCCGTACTGGACCGGGGCGCTCACGCCGTTCGGGAAGGCGGCTGTTGTCATGGTGCCGCAGGCGGCGCAGAGGCAGCGATGGCCGCGATGCTCGGTGGCCTCGAGGGGCTGCGGCTCGGGCACATCGAAGACCTGCCGGCAGACGGGGGCTCCGTGACGGTCGGCGTCCGACAGCGGCGCGCCGCAGCCCTCACAGGCGGACGGATCATGATCCACGACGTGGTCCGGGTTCTCGGTCCGCTCCAGGGTGGTTCCCTTGTGGCCCGGCTGACCGCCGCTGGGCCTGTCGGATTTGCCGCGCCGGCTCCGGGTGCGCTTCTCCTGGTCTGCGCTCTTCTTCTTCAGGCCGTCGCTGGCCGGCGGCCTGGAGCTGGTGGTGCTGTCGAGCGCGGCGCTGCGCTCAAGTTCGGCGATCCGCTCGCGCAAGCGGGCGTTCTCCCGCTCCAGCGCGTCGTTCTCCTTGACCAGCGCCGCGCTCAGGCGAAGCAGCCCCTGGCCCCATTCCCGGATGGCTTTGACGGCGGTCATCGCGAAGGATTGTGGGGTGAAAAGGTCCTGCAGGCACGCGAAAGCCTCGTCGTGAGCGGCGAGGTCCGCGTGCCAGCGCGACACTGTCACAAACCCTCGTCAGCCTCGACGGCCATGATCGCGGCCAGCACCGCCAGGCGTTCGCCCGCCGGCATGGCCTCGTAGCGCCGGCCCCAGTTGGCCGCCTTGCGCTTGATGCGCTGGCGGTCGGTGAAGTTGCGGCCCGCGTAGCTCGCCCAGTGCACCCGGTCGGGCGCGAAGTTGAACCACACCGCCTCGGTCCGCACCTGGGCCTGGGTCGTCACCTGCAGCGCCAGCCGGCGCCAGCCCGCCAGCAACTCGTCATAGAGCGCAGACGGGTGGCCCGAGACCATCACCTGGCAGGGCAGACCCTTGAGCAGTTCGAGGAGCGCGACGTGGTCGGCCTCCTCGTACTCGAAGCGGTAGCGCTGCGACGAACGCCGGGTCGCGTGCAGATAGGGCGGATCGCTGTAGACCAGCTCCGGGCCCAGGAACGGGAACGAGGCCAGGAAGGAGTGGGCGCAGCCGTGCACCAACTCCACCGGGTAGCCACAGTCGAAGGACTCAAGCGCCCGCTCGTCGCGGTCAATCCCGATCGAGCGCACGGCCGCAGGCTTGCGCTTCATCAGCGCCCCGCCCCCCCAAGTGGCTCTCGATATAGACAGAGTGCGGGGGCATCAGCGCAATCAGCGCCTGGCTCAGACCGGTCGTCGCCTTCGATCCGAAATACCCCACCGGCTGCTCCTCTCATGCGAGAGAGCAACCCATAGGCGAGCGTGCCTATACAGTCAAGGGCAGATCATCGACGCGCCGACGGACAAACGGCACCGGCGGCGACCAACATCAGCACGCACTCAGATCTGGCGGCGGGGTACCTGGGTAGTTACAACGCATGGAACTTGTGACGCGTGAGAATTGCTCCTTGCCCTGCCGATACAGGTGTCTGGGGGCTCTGCGGAGTGCGCGCCGATACCATCTGAAGGTTCGGGACACGGAGCGAAGTGGAGCGGTGGCTTTCCAACTGGTGGAACTTAGAAGGTCGTGAATGGTGGCATCACGGGCTCTTATGGTCGCCTCTCGAGCCTCGATGGTGGCTTCGTGAGACTCGATTGTCGCTCGAAGGGCATGGATCGTCTCCTCATGGCCATCGCACGTCACCTGTCCCTCGTTCCGCCCTCGTGGCCGCGCAGCGCTAATGGCGCCGACTCTGGATCGATGCGCTTCGAATGCAAGAAGTGCGGACCAGGAGCCAGTCTCATCCAGGGTGTGTTCAACGTTTCTGGGGGGACTCACGGTATGTTATTCCGAGGACTGAAGAAACGTTATATAGCGCGGACAGTGTACGATATAGGAGTGCATCGTCAATAGATATTAAGTTGGGAAACTTGCATCATATGTCCGATTAGTCGCGGCAATTCAGAACATTACAATCAGGCGATCTCCCGATACATGCGTAGCACTTCATCGATCGATCCGAAACACGTGACCCTTCCCTCGTCGAGCAAAACGCCTCTGGAACAAATCCGCTGGAGCAGGGAGGTATTCTGCGAGGCGAGCACCAATATGCCCGCACGTTCCACGAACTGTTCGAGCCGGTGTTTCGCCTTTTCAACGAACGTCCGATCGCCGATGCCCAACCACTCGTCCATGAGCAGGATTTCGGGATCGAAACTGGTGCACACCGCAAAGGCGAGCCGCAGCCGCATGCCCGCCGAATAGGTGTGCACCGGCAGCGCCAGGTAATCACCGAGCTCGGTAAATGCCGCGATCTCATCCACGCGCACGCGGACTTGATCCGGCCGAAGGCCCAGGAGGAGCCCTCGGGTCATGATGTTCTCGTAGCCTGTCGCTTCGGAATCGATACCGAGGGAGACGTTGAGCAGCGATGCAGTCCGTCCGCGTCGCTCGATGCGACCCTGCGTGGGCTCGTATGCGCCGGCGAGCACGCGCAGCAGCGTCGTCTTGCCCGCGCCGTTGGAGCCGACAAGACCGATCCGATCGCCTCGTTTCATGGCGAGACTCACATCCTCAAGAGCGCGCACTCGCATCCGATTGGCGGCACCATGCACGATGCGCCCGCCGGTGCCGCGATGGAGCAAGCGTTTCTTCAGAGATCGCGCGCCGGCGCTGTAGACGGGAAAGTCGACTGTGACCGCTTCGATTCGGAGGCTGACCACGGCGCTCAGACCCAGTAGGCGATCCGCCGCCGATAACGGCGGAAGAACGCGAAGGTCACGAGCCAGCCTGCGGCCGTCATGACCAGCACCGCGATCCAGGAAGCCAGCCCCGGCATCTGACCCAGCAGCGGCGCCCGCACCACCTCCACCAGGTGGAAGAAGGGGTTGGCGTCCAGCACCAGGGTGCGCGCCGGCAAGAGCTCCGGCATCCAGATGATCGGGGTCACGAAGAAGCAGATCCGCACAACGCTCGTCACGATCGGCGGCACGTCTCGGAATCGGGCCGAGACGATGCCCAGCAGCAGGCCCGCCCAGATGCCGTTCAAGCAGAGCAGCAGGAGGCCGGGCAGGGCGAGAAGGCCCGTCCAGCCCGGCCAGACGGCAAAGACCGCGGCCACAACGACGAACACCGCGGCATTGTGAAAGAGGATGATGAGGTGGCGCCAAAGCAGCCGATACACGTGGATCGAGAGCGGCAAGCCCACGTGCTTGATGATGCTTTCCGCCGTGATGAAGGCCTTGCAGCCGTCGGTGATGACGCCGGAGATCAGCGTCCAGACGATGAAGCCGAGCGCAAGGAAGGGCACGTAGTCCGCGCTCTCCACCTCGAACAGCATGCCGTAGAGGCTTCCCAGCGCGCCCACCAGCGCGCCCATGCTGAGGCTGAGCCAGAAGGGCCCCAGGACCGATCGCCGGTAGAGCCGACGGATGTCCTGCCAGGCGAGCAGGTACCAGAGATGATACGCTCGCGCGCCTTCGGCGAGATCGAGCAAGGCCAAAGTCGCCTGAGACCGCGCTTCGATACGATCCCGCTGCACCGCGGCGATCCGCCCCGCGGGCCTACACTGCAAGCGTTCAGCGATCTGCGGCGTGACGGACCCTGGCCGAAGCACTCGACCCACCGTGCCCGTCCACCGTCAGCGACGGGAACGCCTGACCGAGCACCCGGTGAATTCCGCTCAGCCGGCGCTCTTTGGGAAATGCGAAGTACACGAAATCGGGTTCTCCGGTAACGGGATCGCCGCATGGAACGCACAGGAACCGCGTTCCCGGCCTGGCCTCGGCGAAACGATCGATCACGTCTCTCCCATACAACCGGTAGTGCCCGTGGGGACGGTCCGGATAACCCCACTCCTCCGTGACGGCGCGTGTACAAGGAAGCGGCACCGTGAATTGGAAGAGTCCCGAGGGCGTTAGAACGCGCATAATTTCCCGAAACGCGCGACGATCGTCTTCGATATGCTCCAGAACATGATTGCATATGACAATGTCATAACTTCCGGACAAGCGGTATATGTCCTCCAAGTCAAGAGAGTTTCTCCTTTCATAGATCGAGACTTCCAAGTAATCGAACCAGTCCTTGTTTACGGACGGATCGAGACTGAACTGAATCGCTTTGAGGCGGCGTAGCTCTGTCCCGACCAGCGGCTGCCAGACGGCGCGAACCGTGCGATGCCGCTCCAAGGACCCACAGGATGCGCAGGCGGGTCGCTTGCCGCCTCGGCCCATCCGTCCTCCAGGACCCGCCTTGAACCTCGAGCGACCGCATACGTTACACCGCGCCATAGAACGCGTGCCTCTCACAAAATTAAATCGAGAGTATAGAACTTATAATAAAGCGTATCGAGTGTAAACGATAAGTCGCGCGTTAGTGTGATAATAACTCAAAGGTTGTCGCGCACGTCCTTTGATATCGTGCGCGATCCGCCAGGTTATGACAGATTGTCACGAGAGGTTAATTTTGCTTTCGAACCAAGGTCATAACCTGCGCCACGCGGCCGCGCAGCCGGGCGCGGTCTAACGCGTGTAGCGGGCCCAGAGCGCCGCCGGGTCGGCGCGCTTCTCGTGCTTGGCCGCGGCCTCGGCGATCTCGGCCTCGCTCGGGCCGCCGTGCGCGAGCGCCTGGAAGGCGCGAACCACGGGGCCAGCGCGGTTCGCATGGCGCTTGGCGGCCATGCTGATGGGCTCGTGCAGCGCGCCCGAGCAATGGGCGCAGGGCCAGGCGAGCCTTGCCATCAACTCGGCCGCCTCGCCACCGGGATAGCGCTCTAGCAACTCGACCACGGTGGTCGATCCCGTGATCGGCGCGGCCGAAGCGCCGGGGGACGACATGGAAACGGGCCCTACTCCGCCGCCTGCGCCATGGGCTCGACCTCAGCCGGCATGCGGATCGCGTCGCGCGGCAGCTGGTAGCGCGCGAAGGGCAGCACCGCGACCTTGGCGGCCGAGCCGTGACGCGCCATCGCGGCGGCGAAGGCATTCTCCAGCGACGTGCCGGCCTCGATCCCGATATCGGCGGCCATCTCCAGGTTCTCCTCCAGCGTCACCACATGGAGGTGCTTGCGCACCATGACCTCATAGATCGGCACCCAGATGCAGCCCGCCCACATCTCGATGGTGCGGCTGTGGATGTCGCGGTAGACGCGTTCCAGGTTCGCCGGCGAGGGCGGCATGTAGGGCTTCATCAGGTCCATGAGCGCGAGGCCGGGGAAGTCGCCGAGATGCGTGCTCACGCCGGGGGACGGGCTGCAATAGATCAGCGTGCCGCCGTCCTTCACCAGCAGGTCGGAGGACATGCAGCCCCAGCCGGTGTGGAAGAACAGATGATCGGTCGGCGCGAAGACGCCGCAGATGGCGATGTCGGCCGGCCCACCGGCGGGGCGGTCATAGGCGTAGATGCCATTGAAGTAGCGGATCGCCTCGCGGTGCGCGTCCGGGTGCGCGCCGAAGTTGATGAAGCAGAGCCGCCCCCGCGTATCCAGCACGCTGTTGAGCGTCGCCGAGAGCCCGCACATGGTGGCGGCCTCGTCGATATCGGTCCGCATCGGCCCGGCCAAGGCGCCGTAATGGGTCTTCGGCGACATCACGAAGGCGCAGTGGTTCGATTCGATGGTCTCGTCCGAGACCACGCCCGGCAGGATCAGCTTGCCGCCCCCGCCGGCGCCCCAGTGGTTGGACTGCGCCTGGCCCATGGAGAGCGTCACGTCGGACTTCGCGACCTCCTTGTGCAGCCAGACCGGCGTGCCACCCGTGGTCATGCCGATGAAGACGTATTGCTCAGGATCGCGCGGCTCGTTCTGGAAGAAGGGAATGCCGAGCCGCTCCATGCGCGCGAGGTTCTCCCGCCCGAGCTTGAGCTCGGTGTCGCGCTCCGACATGGGGAAGACCTTGCCGTTGGCGCAGACCACGCGCGCGTCCTTTACGCCGTGGGTCTCGATGGCATCGAGCACCGCCGGCAGCAGCTTTGACGTGGGCGTCGGGCGAAACTGGTTGTCGATGATGATGGCGAGGCTCTTGTCCGGCCCGATCATCTCCGAGAACCGAGGCCCAGAGTGCGGCGCTTCCAGCGCGGCGGCGCAGGCCTCGGTGGGGTTCGCGACGGGCGCGGGTTCGTCCGGGTAGAGCGCCGCCAGCAGGTTCGCCTCTGGAATGTCGAGGGTCAGGGTCTCCCGATAGACCATGGCCGGATCGTCGGCCGAGCCTATGGTCAACGGATCGAGGGATTCGTAGGGGATCACCGCGAGATAGGTGTCGGACATCGCCGCCCTCCCGTGTTTGAGCAGGCCCGAGGCCGCGAAACTGGCATTCCCGCGCCAAGCCGAGTGTAATGGACCGTGGCGTTTGTGCACAGGGCACCCGGCCGGCGGGGTGCCCGCGACAGGGGGGAATGCGACATGGCGGCTTATCCACGGCTTTTCTCGGAATGGAAGATCCGTAACACCACGATCAAGAACCGCGTGGTGTTCCCGCCAACCTGCCCGAGCTGGGTCTCCGACCCGTGGAACGGGCTCTTCATCGACATGGCGACCCATTACTACCGGGAACGCGCCGAGGGAGGGGTCGGCCTCATCATCATCGGCGGGACCCATGTCCACCGGAGCTCACTCATGGCGCCATTGCTCATGCCGCAGCTCTTCGACGACCGGCAGATCGAGCCGCTGTCGAAAATCGCGGACGCGGTCCACGCCGAAGGCTGCAAGCTCGCGATCCAGCTCTGGCACTCGGGCGTGCGGGGCTTCCCCACCTTCAAGCAGGAGGCCACCTACGACCCCGATGAGACCTGGTACTCCGTCTCGCCGAGCCAGGTGCCCCTGGGCGAGTTCCCCGGCGCGTCCACGCCCAAGGAGCTCGACGAGGACGAGATCGAGGAGCTGCTAGAGGCCTTCGGCAGCGCTGCAGTCCGTGCGTTCGCGGCGGGGCTCGACGGGGTTGAACTCCATCTCAGCCACGGCTACCTGCCCTGGCAGTTCATCTCGCCGCTCTACAACAAGCGCACCGACCGCTGGGGCGGCTCGCTGGACAACCGCCTGCGCTTCCCCCTCGAAGCATTGAAGCGGATGCGCGCTGCCGCCGGCGACGACAGGTTCGTCGGCTACCGCATCAACTCGACCTCGTTCTGGCCGGGCGATTTGGAAATCGACGAGGTGCGGGACATCGTCGCCGAGATCGAGAAGCGGGCGGACATCGACTACGTCAACGTCTCGGCCGGCGTGCATCACGCCTTCATCCACACGCCGATGGAGTTCGAGGCCGGCTGGGAGCGCGGCTACGCCCGCAAGATCCGTGAGATATCATCCAAGCCGGTGCTGCTGGTGGGCCGCATCACCACGCCGGACGTGGCCGAGCGGCTGCTGGAAGCCGGCGACGGCGATGCCATCTGCCTCGCCCGCCAGCTCTTCACCGACCCCCACTGGGCCAAGAAGGCGCAGGAGGGCCGCACCGACGACATTCGCGCTTGCGTTGCCGCGAACTTCTGCTGGAAGAGCGTGAGCCGGGGCGGCCGGGTGCAGTGCATCTACAACCCCACCGTGGGCCGAGAGGGAAAGTGGGGCGAGGGCACGCTGGTCAAGGTGGCCGATCCCAAGTCGGTGCTGGTCATCGGCGGCGGCCCGGCCGGGCTGGAATACGCGCGCGTCGCCTCGGCCCGCGGCCACAACGTGACGCTCTACGAGGCCGAGGGCGAGACCGGCGGCCACGTGCGGGTGCAGTCGCTGCTGCCGACCCGGGCCGAATACGGCGAGATTGGCCGCTGGCTCGCGGCGCAGGCCGAGAAGAACGGCACCCGCATCGTCACCGGCGCACCGGTGACGGAGGAAGATCTGGATCAGGCGCTGGAGACGGTGAAGCCCGACCACGTGGTCGTGGCCACAGGGTCTTCAATCGCGGTCGATGGCTTCCAGGGCTGGACCAGCGAGGGGCTCCCAGGCTGGGAGACCGGCAACTGCGTCGGCTGGGATACGGTCGCCCAGGGCCAGGCCCGGCCGCGCGGCAAGGTAATGGTGTTGGACGACCTCTGTGACGTGGTGGCGCCGCTCACCGCCGTCGCCTGCAAGGAGGGTGGGGCCGACGAGGTGACGCTGGTCACTCGCTGGCCCATGGTGGGCATGGAGACCATCCTCGACGTCTATCTCGACTGGATCCTGCCCAAGCTCTACCAGACCGGGGTGACGGTTTGCGTCGATCACTTCGTCCGCCGCATCGAGGGCGACAAGGTGACGCTCTACAATGTCCACCACGAAGAGGCGGAGCGGACGATCGAGGCCGACTGGATCGTCATGGCAACCGGCCGGCGCTCCGAGAACGCGCTGCACAATGCGGTCGCCGCGCGAGGCGTCTCGGTCGAGACCATCGGCGACGCCAACGCGCCGCGCTCGGCTTACGAGGCGGTCTACGAAGGCCACCGCCAGGCCCGCAAGCTCTGATCCTCCCCGAAACGACACAACCCAAGGAGACCTTTCATGCCTGCTGAGCCACTTGCAAAACTCCCAGGCGCGGTCTGCTTTTCCCGAGAGCCCGGCGTGAGGACATTGACGGTCGGAACGTAACATGAACTTCGGGACGAGCGGACGTCGCTGGCTGCCGCCGGGGCGCCGATTCGCCGCAAACCGATGCCCATGCGGGCGCATTTTGGACCCGCCGTCGCGATGCGGACATGGCTTTTTGCGCCTCCGCGGAGGGAGGCGTGCCGGCGTGACAGCGACGGAGGCGCCGCTCAGGCCAGGAGGCGCATCAGCTGGTCGACCGTCAGCACCAGGATGCCGAACATCAGGTGGCAATGAACCTTGGCATGGCCGCGCACGCGGACATGGCGGCCCCCGCAGTTGTCCTTCAGCCCACCGTTGATGCGCTCGATGTTCGAGCGCTCGTTGTAGCGCTCGTCCGCCGGGTGGCGGTGACCGACGCCTCTCTGCGCCCTGGCCTCGCGCGCCAGCTCCTCCTTGTACTCCTTGTCGCGAGGGTTGACGTCGATGATCGGGACGTGGCCCAGCAGGTAGCTGTGCCAGCCGATCTCGGGCGCGTCATAGGCTGAGTCCATGAGGTCGTACAGATTGGTGACGCGGTCGGCGGTCATACTCGCCAGCGGGATCGCGGCCTGGCTGTCGTGCAGCGAGGCGGACGTCAGGATGCAACTGATCGGAATGCCGCCATCGGCGGCGTCGATGTGCAGCTTGTAACCGATCCACGATGTGGTATGGCCCCTGGCGTTGCGCTTGGTGCCGACGTCGCAGGCTTTCGGCAGGTCGTCGAGCATCTGGGGCAAGCTCATCGTGAGCTGGCGTTTCACGCGGCGCTCCTCCTTGGGCCGCTCCTCGCCCTTGCGCGGGCGGCCGCGCTTGCGCTTCGGCTTCTCCGCCTTGGGCTTGGGCTGAGGCTTCTCGCGCGCCTCGATCGCCGTCGAGTCGCGCGAGACGTGCCCGACCAGATGGTCTCCGAGGGTCTGCTTGATCAGCGCCTCATGCACGCGAGCGGGCAACGCACTCTCGGAGAACTCCGCAAACGCCCGCGAAAACGTCGCCTCGCTCGGGATCTCTGCGGCATAGGTCCAGCCGCAGAGACGGCGTAGCGTCTTGTCGTTCTCAAGGCGCTCGATCAGGGCGCGCGTCGTGGGTACGTCGAACACCGCCTTGGCGATGAAGGCGCGGGCCAAGGCCGCCCGATCCTCGACCGGCCGACCGGGCAGGCCATGGAAATGGGGAAGGAAGCTCTCGACCCGCGCAAGCTCAAGCACGGTGACGAAGCGCCGGTACCTCTCGCCGAGCGGCCCGAGCTCCTCCTCAAGCCACGGGAAAAGATCCGCTTGAATGTGATGCCAGAATCCGGATAGTGTCTGTCCCAGCGACATGGGGCCGCCCTCTCCGTCGACGTTGTCCGAAACCCGACAGGAACAGAGAGCGGTCCCGATTTCCAGGACAATCTGACCGCCACGGCGGCAAAATCCCGCTCAAATGCGGAATTTTGCAAGTGGCTCTGCTGCCTATCTGATTTCCGAATCGCAAGTGACTGACCAAGCGCTCATGGACGAATACGCCGAGAAGGCCGGCCCCTCGGTCGCGGCCTACGGCGGGGAGCTGGTCGCCGCCACCACCAACGTCGCTCACATGGACGGCATGTCGAAGCCGCCCAGAATCGTGATCATCCGCTTCGAGAGCATGGAAAGGGCGAAGGAGTGGTACAACTGCGCCGAATATCAGGCGGTGCTGCCGATGCGCTTCCGGGCCTCCAACAGCAGCGTCTACTTCGTCGAAGGCGTGGAGTAATCGAGTAATCCAGCGCGCCGGCGGCTCCTGGCGCCGGCGCGTCCCCTCCCCCGCTTAGTCGTCCGTCCGCTCGGGCAGGAAGTGCTCGATGGCGTTGGCGTAATAGCGCAGCATGTCGCGCTCGCCTTCGTTGGCGCGATAGAGTCCGTCCGCTTCGGTCACGAAGTGGCGGAGCGTCAGCATGCGGAGCCCCACGGTAACGGCGTAGTCGCGGTCGGCGCGCGGGATGTGGACGTAGGCGCCCTCGCGCTCCAGCCGGTCGATCAGCGCCTGGGTGCGCCCCTTGATTTCCAGCAAATCAAGGGCCCCGTCCGCACGCACGAACACCGTCGCCACCAGGGACACCGGAAGCACCGGGATCGCTGCGGCGATCGCCTCCAATAGCTCGCCGCCGAGTTTTTCGACGGCCTCGTGGCGGGCCTCCAGCTCCAGCGTGCGGAAATCGAGCCCGTTCGCCTTGGCGTAGTCCCGCATGGAGATCGGTGCGGCGAAGTTCACGCAGGCGTAGCCGAAACGGTACCAGCGCCGCCGGATCATCAGGCTCACGTTATGCGCGGCGAAGCGGAGCGCGGTGGCGAGCACCCGCGCCCGGCTGCGCCGGGGCTCGCCGGGGCCCGGTGCGCGGACCAGCATGCGGTCCTCCAACACCCGGTCGTAATTGATTCCGACGGGGACGAAGACCAGATCGCGGGTCCCCTCCGGGTCGAAGGACGTGACCATGTAGTTGATGAGCCCGAGCTTGGGCTTGCGCAGGCGGCCGTCGCGGCTGAGGCCGCCCTCGGGATAGACCGCCTGGACCACGCCGCCGGCCGTCGCCGCCTGCACGTAGCGGGCCAGCACCTGGCGGTAGAGGCGGCTGCCCGAGCCGCGGCGCACGAAGTAGGCGCCGAGCGAGCGCACCAGCATCCTGAGCGGCCAGACCCGCGCCCATTCGCCCACGGCGTAGCTGAGCGCGGAGCGATGCGCCGCCATGTAGGCGACGATCACGTAGTCCATGTTGCTGCGGTGGTTCATCACGAAGACGACGCTGGCGCCGGGCTCGATGCGGGCCAGCGCTTCGTCGTCGGAATAGCCGAGGCGCACGCGGTAGAGGCTTTCCACCGCCCGTCGCGCGAGGTGATAGCCGATGCGGAAGTAGGCGTAGGCGTTGAAGGAAGGCACAATCTCGCGGGCGTAGCGCTCCACCTGCCGGCTCAGCACCTCGCGCGGTGTGCCGGTGGCCTCGGCCTCGGCCTCGATCGCCTCCATCACGTGCGGGTCGCAGGCGAGCTGGTCGATCAGCACCCGGCGCTTGGTCTGCTGGAACGCCGGGATCTGCAGCTCGAGCCGCGTGTTGACCTCCTCGATCATGCGGTTGAGGCGGCGGCGCAGGAACCAGCGCGCGCTCGGCATCAGGATCCGGTCAAGCGCGGCCCAGAGCGCGAGTGCACCGACCACCGCGAGAATCCAGAGCGGCAGCGCGAGCGAGCCGGTCATGCGCGGGCCGGACGCCCGGCTGGGCGGGTTGCATCAGAGCGGGGCGGTCTCCCCGCGCAAGGGCGGACGGGGCAGAGGATCGTCACCGGTGGGCTCGCGGCTGTCGCGTAGATGCGTTACTTATAGCAGCAATCGGGGTGACACTCTGTGGCGCCCCTTCGGGGCGACGGGCGGGCGCGGTGCCCGCGAGCACGCGTACGCCGAGGCGCAGGAACGAGCCATGACGGCGGCGAATACCAACGAAGACCAATTCGCGATCCTGCGCCGGACCATGGTCGAACAGGTGGCGCTTCACGCCGACCATGCCAGCGGCAAGACCGGCCGCGACGCTATCGCGGGCGATGTCATGGAGGCGATCGGCCGGGTGCCGCGCCACGCATTCGTGCCGGTGGAGATGGCGCTCTACGCCTACCTCGATTCACCGCTCCCCATCGGCTGCGGCAAGACCATCTCGCAGCCCTTCATCGTCGCGCTGATGACCGACCTGCTGGAGATCGGCGGGGAGCACCGGGTGCTCGAAATCGGCACCGGGCTCGGCTATCAGGCGGCGCTGCTGGCGGAGCTCGCGGCCGAGGTCTATACGGTCGAGCTGATCGAGGAGCTGGCCCAGAGCGGCCGCCGCCGGCTCGACGAGCAGGGCTACGGCAACGTCCAGTTCCGCATCGGCGACGGCAGCCTGGGCTGGCCCGACCATGCGCCCTACGATCGCATCATCGCGACCGCTGCGCCCGACCTGCTCCCGCCGGCACTCTTGCAACAGCTCAAGCCCGGCGGGCGCATGGTGATCCCCGCCGGGCTGGAGGATGATCAGCGCCTGTTGCTCGTCACCAAGGACGGGGACGGTCGGTTCGAGACCGAGGAAATCCTGCCGGTGCGCTTCTCCCAGCTGATGAGCGGCGCCGACGAGGACGATTCCGGCGACTGAGCCCTTCGGGATCAGACCGGCCTCGCCGGATTGACGTTCTTTGATAATACGTATATATAACACGTACGTGTATTTTTTCAGGCAGAAATCATGGGCAAGACGATTGCGGCGTCTGAATTTCAGGCGAAATGTCTCCGTATTATCAATGAGATGGGCGAAGACGGCGAGCCGGTGACCATCACCAATCGCGGCCGGCCGGTCGCTGTGCTCGCGCCGGTGCGGCCCGAAGGCGAGGATCGATCCATCATCGGCGCCATGAAGGGATCGGTGTTGTCCTACGACGATCCCTTCCTGCCGGCACTCGATCCCGCCGACTGGAACGCCGCACGGTGATCGTACTCGACACGCACGTGTTGCTCTGGGCCATCGAAGACGAGCGTCGGCTGGGACCCGAGGCGCGCGCTGCCATCGCCGGGGCAGGGCAGTCGGACGACATCGGCGTTTCCGCCATCACGCTGTGGGAAATCGCTCTGTTGGCGGAGCGGGGCCGCCTCCGGCTCGCGCAGGAGGTCGGCGCGTGGATCAGGGCGGTGCTCGCCCTGCCTGGCATCAAGCTGCTGCCCATCGAGCCTGCGATCGCCGCCGACAGCGTGCGGCTGCCCGGGGTGTTTCGCGCCGATCCCGCTGATCGCCTCATTATCGCGACCGCCCGTCAGTGCGGTGCGCCGCTGCTCACGGCCGATTTCGCCATCCTCTCCTACGCCGCCGGCGGCCACGTTCAGACCATCGACGCTACGCGTTAGACCGCCTGGCATTGCCGGCGCATAAGGCGGCGCTATAGTTCGCCGCCCGGAGCGACGTGGAGCGCAGGTGCGTAACACCATGAGCGATCTCACCCTGATCATCGGCAACAAGAACTACTCGTCCTGGTCGCTCAGGCCCTGGCTTGCGCTGCGCCACGCCGGAATCCCGTTCGAGGAGCGGCTGCTCTTGCTGTTCGACGACAACTGGAAGGAGGCCATCGCCGCTGTCTCGCCGTCCGGGCGCGTCCCCGTTCTCCAGCACGGCGAGCACACGATCTGGGAGACCCTGGCGATCATCGAATACGTCAACGAGCTGTTCCCGGACGTGGGGCTCTGGCCCGAGGACCGTGATGCGCGCGCTACGGCCCGCGCGATTTCCAATGAGATGCACGCGGGCTTCACCGCGCTCCGCAACCACATGCCCATGAACCTGCGTCGCCTCGACCTCAAGGGGAGGGGCCGCGGGCCGGGGGTCGACGACGATATCGCCCGCATCTGCGAGATCTGGCGGGACTGCCGCAGCCGCTACGGCGCCGGCGGCGACTTCTTGTTCGGCGCCTTCTGCGCGGCCGACGCCATGTATGCGCCGGTCGTCACCCGGCTCGATACCTACGGGGTCGATCTCGACGAGACCTGCGCTGCCTACAGCCGCGCCGTGCTCACCCTCCCGGCCTTCGTCGAATGGCGCGACGCGGCGCTTCAAGAACCCTGGATCGTCCCCGAAGACGAGATCGACTGAGGAGAATTCGGCCTAAGCCGGATCGAAGGCCGGGATCTCGCAGCGGGCGACGGCGACCTTGCGCGTGGTCGGCGGGGTGTTGCGGCTGCGGCCGACGAAGCGGGGGATGCCGTCGGTGATCACGGCGCCGATGGCGACCGGGTCGCCGTTACTCATGGTCGAAAGCGCATCCGGCCTGGTAGCGCCGAGCGGGGCGTCGACGATGACCACGTCCGCATCCCGCCCCGGTCGCAAGAAACCGCTGTTCAGCCCGTAGGTCTCGGCCACGTTCCCCGTGGAGGCGGCGATCATCCAGGTCGGATCGAAGCCCGCGAGCGAGGCGATGTGGACCATGGTGTAGATCATGCCGAGCGGCATGACACCGCTTCCGGTGGGCGTGTCGGTCGCGATCAGGAAGCGGTCGAAGGCGTCGTGCTTGCGCGCCATCTCGGCGCAGAGCAGCGTGGTCCGCAGGTTGCCGGCGGTGCAGACCTGCATGGCGATCCCGGTCTCCGCCGCCACCTGCTCGAAGTAACGGTCCTCGATGGCGACCGGCCCGCCGTTGATGTGGAAGGAGACCGTGGGGTCGATGGCGATCAGGTCCGCGCCGGTAATCGGGAAGGAGCCGGGGATCGAGGCGCCGCCGGTGTGCAGAGTCGTGAGCAGGCCGGCGTCCCTGGCGTGGCGTACCAGTGCCACGTAATCCCGCGCCGTCTCAACCGCGCCGAAACCCGCCTTTGCGAGCCAGACGCCGTCGCGGTGCACGTCGTCGAAATCGGCGCGGGTGAGGCCGGGCTCCAGGATGATGGAGCCGCCGTGCACGCGCATGCCGCCCGGCCGGTAATGCTCGAAGCACTTGAAGGCCGCCACCGCCAGCGCCTTGACCCCGGCGGGGTCTTTCGGCCGGCCCGGCACGTGCACCTCCGAGGCGGAGATCGCCGTGGTGGTGCCACCGTGAACGTAGCTGGTGAGGTAGCCCACGGTGTTCTGGCGCGGCGTGAAGTCGCCGAAGGTGACGTGGACCTGGGAATCGATCAGCCCCGGAATCGCTGTGGCTCCACCGGCGTCGATCACGATCTCGCAGGCGTCGAGGGCGGCCGGCGGCACCTGGCCGACGGCTTCCAGTATGCCGTCGGCGGCGACGAGGGCGTCGCCTTCGACGAAGGGCTCGCGCCAGTCGCCGGAGACGATGGTGCCGAGATTGACGACCCCGACCCTCACGGCGCGCCGGGGCCCTCGTTGCCGGCCATCAGCCCCTCCAGGATGCGATCGGCGCCGGCCCAGTCGTAGCGCCTGAAGCAGTGCGCGGTGGTGACGAACTTGGCGCCTGCGTAAAACATCTCGTACTGGGTGTGGCGGCCGGCGAACTCGGAGCCCACCGCATCCCAGGCAAGCTTCATCAGCGCCATCCGCTCGGCAGCACCCTCGCCGGGTCGCGAGGAGACCTGGGTGCGCTCAATCAGGGGCGCGATGTCCGGGTTGCCCAGGTCCGCCACAGACGACGGCAGCATGATCAGGCTGCCGCCGGCGAGAGAGCGGATCCCGTCGATCAGGCGTGGGTAGAGGGCCTGGGTCTGGACCTGTGCGGCGTACATCATGCTCGCATTCGGCACGTAGTGCTCGCCCACCATGCCGCCCGCGCTCTCCATGCCGTAGAGCAGCCCTTCCACGGCTGCGACCTCGGACGCCATCTCGCCGAGCTGCCCCATCACCGGCGGCATCTTGGCGGTGCCAATGGTCTCGGCGATGCGGCGCGCGACCGCCAGCAGGAATTTGAGCTTCACCACCAGGCGGATCTGCGACTGGTAGTTCTGGAAGACGTGGCCCGGCGTGTCGTGGAACTGCGCCCGGCACATGTCTGTATCGCCGAAGACGAAGATCCGCTCCCACGGCACCTTGACGTCATCGAAATAGACGACGGAATCGTTCTCGTCGAAGCGGTGGGAGAGTGGGTTGTCCCAGGCGCTGACGGCGCTTGCCTCGTAGCTCTTGCGCGAGAGCACCTTGAGGCCGCGGGTATCGAGCGGCAGCGCGAAGGAGATGGCGAAGCGCTCCTCGCCCGGCTGCAACGGCTGCAGGTTCGCGACCAGGATTTCCTCGGCCATGACCGAGCCGGTGCCGAGCATCTTGGCGCCGCGCACGGTCACGCCTTCCGCGTCCTCGTCGACGACCCGCATGGTCATCTCTTCGCTCGCCTGCTCGCCCCACGACTTGGAGCGATCACCCTGCGGGTTGATGATGACGTAGGTGAGGTAGAGGTCGTTGTCGCGCGCGTAGGCGTAGTAGTCGCGGAGCGCATGGGCGTGGCGCGCACCGTGGCGCTCGAAGACCTCGATCCCCATCGCTTGGCCCGCGATGGAGGAGGCGAGGTGATCGGGCGAGCGGCCGAGGAAGCCCGCATGAAGCTCGGCCCAGGCGGTGAGCGCTTCGCGCCTCGCGACCAGCTCGGTGTAGCTGCGCGGCATCTGCCAGGCGCGGTTCGCGCGGCGCCCAGTCTTGGTCTCGAAGGTCATACGCTCGACGTTCTCTGCGGCCGCCTGGAAGTCGTAGAGGGCGGCCGCAGAGCGGCAGGCAGAAGCGAAGGCCGGATGGTCGGCGACGCGCGTGATCAACTCGCCGTCGAGATAGACCGCCCGGTCCTTATCGAGCGCGCGCAGGTGGGCGGCCCCATCTTTGACATTCATCGGGCGATCATAGCGTGTTTCCCAGCCCCAGATTCTCCCTGAGCGTCGGCCCGGCATAGTCCTCGTGGTAGAGGCCGCGCCGCTGCAGCTCGGGCACCACGAGGCGGGCTACATCCTCGTAGGCGCCCGGCATGTGGGTCGCGGCGAGCACGAAGCCGTCGCAGGCTTCGCCCTCGAACCATTCCGCCATCTGATCGGCGACCGCCGCTGGCGTGCCCACGAAATGGGGCATCTCGTTCACCGTGCCGCGCCTGCTGTAGGTCACGAAGTCCTCGACCGTCGGGTGCGGATTGCCGCTCAGCGTCACCACCCGGTCGCGGATCGCCTGGAGGCCACTGATGGAGGCCATCTCCTCGTCGGTGAAGGGCTCGCCCGCAGGCTTGGTCGCGAAGTCGTAGTTGAGCGCTTCGGAGAGCAGCGCCAGCGTGTCGATGGGCCGCGCGAGACCGGCGATGAAGGCGGCCTTCTCCTCCGCCTCCCCCTGGGTTTCGCCGACCGTGACGTAGGCCGCCGGCGCCACGCGGCAGGAGTCCGGGTCGCGGCCGGCGGCGATGGCCGCCTCACGCGTCGCCGCGTAGGCCTTCTGGCCGAACTCCAGGGTGGGGTAGATCGCGAAGATCACATCGGCCCAGCGCGCCGCGAACTGGCGCCCCCGCCCACTCTGGCCGGCCTGGATCACGATGGGACGCCCTTGAGGCGTGCGCGGCACGGTGAACGGCCCGCGCGAGCGCAGGAAGCGGCCCGCGTGGTCGAGGCGATGCACCCCCGCCGGGTCGGCGAAAAGGCCCTGCTCCTTGTCGAGGACGATGGCGTCCTCGTCCCACGCACCCCAGTGGCCGAGGACCACCTCCATGAACTCGTCGGCACGGTCGTAGCGCTCGTTATGCTCGATCACCCTGTCCGCGCCGTAGTTCGCGGCCTCGGAATCGTTGAGCGACGTCACCACGTTCCAGGCCGCCCGGCCGCCGCTCATGTGATCGAGGGTGGAGAACATGCGCGCCACGTGGAACGGCTGGTAGTAGGTGGTCGAGCAGGTCGCGCCCAGCCCGAGCCGCGTGGTTGCGGCCCCCATCAGGGTGAGGATCGGGATCGGGTCCATCTTGACCACCCGCACCCCGTTGCGCACCGCTTCGGCATGGTCGCCGCCGTAGATGTCCGGCAGTGCGAGGCGGTCGTCGAAGAACGCGAGATGGAACTTGCCGGCCTCGAGGATGCGCGCGATGCGCTGGTAGTAGTCGGCGGTGAGGAAGTCCGTGGCAGACTCCGGGTGGCGCCAGGACGCCGGGTAGTTGGAGCAGTTCTGCGCCTGGAGGAAGCCCACCAGGACCATCTGCCGCTTGCTCATGCTCGCCGTCGCCTGTCGTCGCTCACCGGGGCGGGAGGGCGGCGCCGGGCGCCGCCTGCGCGGGGTTTAGCACGGCGGGCGGGCGTTTGGCAGGCGCGCCGGCCCGGCGCGTGGCGGGCCGACCACGACTGTGCCATCCTGCCGGCTTGGCCGGGGAGGGCATCATGGAGCTGGGCATCAGTATCAAGGGCGACCTCGACGTGCGCCGCACCGTCGCGCTCGCCCACCAGGCCGAGGCCGCCGGCTTCGACTACATGTGGTTCGCGGATTCGCACATCCTGTGGTCCGACGTTTACACCCAGATGGCGGTCTGCCTGGACCACACGAAGCGCATCCGGGTCGGGCCGCTGGTCACTAACCCCAGGGTGCGCGACTGGTCGGTGGCCGCCAGCATCTTCGCGCGGCTGGTTCAGCTTGGCGACGGCCGGGTCGACGTGGCGGTCGGCCGCGGCGACAGCTCGGTGCGCGTCATGGGGCACCGGCCCGCGACGGTCGAGACGCTTACTGAATACTGCGACGCGCTTCGCACCATGTTGCGGGGCGAGGCGTGCGAATACGACGGCGCCAGCGGGCCGGTCCAGCTCGACTGGGCCGACCCCTACGACCTGCCCATCTGGATCGCGGCCTACGGGCCGCGCGCGCTCGCCGCCGCCGGCACGCACGGGGACGGGCTGGTGATCCAGCTGGCCGATCCGGGGCTCTGCCAGTGGATGGCTGGCCAAGCGCTCGCGGCGCGCAAGGCGGCGGGCCTGGATGCGGCCGGATACCGGGTGCTCTCCTGCGCGCCGGCCTGGATCGGCGACCGCGAGACCGCCATCGCCCAGACCAGCTGGTTCCCCGCCGTGGTCGGCAACCATGTCGCCGACATCGTGGAGCGCCACGGTGCGGATACGGACCTAGTGCCGGAGAGCCTGACCGCGTTCATCGCCGCGCGCCAAGGGCGCGGCGCCGACGAGGGTTACGACTATCAGAAGCACGCGGTCGCGGGCTCCGACAACGTGCACTACGTCACCGACGCCATCACCGAATCCTTCTGCCTGATCGGCCCGGCCGAGGCCCACATTGAAAAGATCAAGGCGCTGGAAGCGGCCGGGGTCACGCAGTTCGCGCTCTACCTGATGACGGAAGACCAGGAACGAATGGTCGCCGAGTACGCGACCAAGGTGATCCCTCACCTCCGCTAGCGGAGCGAAGGCGCACGCGGACGATGCTGCGCAATTTGCTTGGAGCGACCGCGACCGCCGACACCATGCTGGAGGCGATTGCGCGCGACGCGTATGAGACCGGCGACAAGACCGGACGGCCGGTCTTCGGCGATGCTGTCATGGAGGCCATGTGCACCGTGCCGCGCGCGGCCTTCGTGCCCGAGACGGAGAAGGCGTTCGCCTACGAGAACAGGCCGCTTCCCATCGGCCACGGCCAGACCATCTCGCAACCCTTCGTCGTCGCCCTGATGACCGAGCTTCTCGATGTCGAGCCGGGCGCGCGCATCCTGGAGGTCGGCACCGGCTGCGGCTACCAGACCGCCGTCCTCTGTGCGCTGGGAGCTATCGTTCACTCGGTTGAGGTCGTCGAGCCGCTGGCGGCGGCGGCGGCGGCGCGCCTCGAGGCGCTGGGCCATGCGCAGGCCACGGTGCGCGCCGGGGACGGCCATGCAGGCTGGCCGGAGGAGGCGCCGTTCGACGGCATCATCGTGACTGCGGCATCGCCCGCAGTGCCGCCAGCGCTGGTGGCTCAGCTCAGGCCCGGCGGCCGTCTGGTCATCCCCGTCGGCCCCGCCGGCGCGACCCAGCAGTTGCAGCGCATCGAGAAGCGCTCGGACGGCCCGAGCGAGGCGAAATCGCTGCTGCCGGTGGCCTTCGTCCCCCTCACGCGTGGGCCGGCTTAGCGCTCTTCGAAGGGTTCCAGGTCGGCGAGGTAGGCGAGGACACGTTCGAGCGGCTCGACGTCGCAATACTTCATGTCGAGGTCGAACAGGTTCCACTCGATGGCTGCGGGCACGCGATCGCCTACGCATTCGCGCACCAGGACGGTGCGGAAGCCCTCGCCGAGCGCGTCCTCCACCGTATGCCTGACGCAGCTCGCCATGGTGACGCCGGTGCAGATCAGCGTGTCGATGCCGCCGGCACGCAGGATGCCGCCGAGATGGGTACCCGCGAAGGCGCTCGGCCGCTTCTTCACAATCAGTGTGTCGACGCCTTCCTCCAGGGGCACGCGGTCGTCGATCTCGGTCGCCGGCGAGCCCAGCATCAGGTCCTCGAAGGGCTTCTTGAGTGGGAAGGCGCCCATGTCGAAGCGGCTGCAGAATGCGGTGGTGGTGTAGACGATCGGTATCCGCTTGGCGCGCGCGGCTTCGAGCAGGCGCTGTACGCCAGGGATGATGCGATCGTCCATGTCGTCGCAGGAGAAACGATAGCCCGGCCGGGTCCAGGCGTTGGCGAGGTCGATGTTGAGGAGCGCAGGCCGCGTGCCGAAGCCCGAGCGCTGGTTCCAGCCGCGATTCTTATAGAGGCCGGAGTCGCCGGAGAAGATGGTGTCGAGCGCTTGGCGAACCTTGTCATCCAGCGGCATCGCCGCCTCCCTCGTTGTGCGCTGTGCGGCGGGCCAGCGTTGCAGGTCAAGTCAGGGGAGGTCGGCGGTCGGCCCAGGGTGCCGCTTCCTCGAACGCGGCGGCGGCGCGCAGAATGTCCACCTCGCGGTTAATGCCGGCCACCATCTGCAGGCCGACCGGGAGCCCGGCGTCGGTGAAGCCTGCCGGGATCGATGCCGCCGGCTGACCGGTCAGGTTGAAGGGATAGGTGTAGTAGACCCAGGAGACGATGTTGCGCGCCTCCAGCCCCGGCGGCGTGTCGTGGCCCACGTCGAAGGCGGCGCACGGCAGCGTCGGCGAGAGCAGCAGGTCGTAGCGCTCGAAGAACTGGCGCATCTTTTCGCGGAACTCGTAGCGGGCGAAGAGCTGGCCGAAATAGTCCACCATGGAGCGGTCGAGCCCGCCGCTCAGCGTCGCAACCACGGCGGGGTCCAGCTCCTCCGGCCGCTCCGTCATCACGCCCTTCAGCTTGGTGCCGATGCCGCCGTAAAACTCCGCCATCCAGATCTCGACCGGATCCTCGCCGAGCGCGTCTTCGACCAGCTCCACCTCGCACCCCAGCGCCTCGAAACGCCGGGCAGCGACCTCGCAAAGGGCCGCGATCTCGGGCTCGGGCTCGGCGTAGCCGAGGGTCGGGCTCCAGGCGATGCGCATTCCCTTTGCGCCCGCCTCGCAGGCGGCAACGAAATCCGGTACGGGCTCGGCGACGCCGAAGGCATCGCGCCGGTCGTGGCCCGCCATCACGCTAAGCAGCAACGCGGCGTCCCGCACCGTCCGCGCGATCGCGCCCACGTGGGCGAGGGTGGGCGCTGCCGAGACCGGGTGCACCGGCACCCGGGCGAACTGCCCCTTGATGCCGAAGAGCCCGCAGAGCGCAGAGGGAATACGCACGGAGCCGCCGCCGTCGGTGCAGACCGCAAAGGGCGTGAGCCCGGCGGCGACGCTCGCGGCCCCGCCGCCACTGGAGCCGCCGGATGTCTTCGCCAGGTTCCACGGATTGCGGGTGATCCCGGTGAGGGGGCTGTCGCAGACCGCCTTGCAGCCGAACTCGCTGGTGGTGGACTTGCCGACGATGCAGCCGCCGGCCGCCCTGACCCGCTCCACAGCGGGCGCATCGAAGTCCACCACGTTTTCGGCGAAGGGCCGGGAGCCGAAGGTCCAGGGCACGCCAGCCATCGCCACCAGGTCCTTGACCGAGGTGGGGAGGCCGGCAATCGCGCCTGCTTCGCCTGCGGCAATCGCGCGTTCCTGCGCGCGTGCGGCTTCCAGCGCGACTTCCGGCGTGCGGGTGACGAAGGCGTTGATCTCGGGCTCCAGCGCTTCCTGCCGACTGAGCGTGTCCTCCACCAGCTCCACCGGCGAGATGTCGCGCGCCGCCAGCAGGCCCGTCAGTTCGGTCGCCGTCATGTACGCAAAGCTCATGGATGGCTCCTGCTCAGATGGCGCCGAGGCCGCGGTCGAGGGTGGTCTCGCGCTTCGCCACGCAAGCCGCGAAGCGCGCTTCCATCGTCGCCCGGTCGAGGTCGCGGCCGATCACCACGATCCGCGTCTCAGCCTCACCGCGCGGCCACGCCTCGGCATAGGTCGGCGGGCTGAAGGTGGCCTGCACGCCCTGGATGATCACCGGCTTCTCGACGTTCTGGAAGTGCACCATCCCTTTCACGCGGAAAAGGTCCTCGCCCTTCTCCTCAGTGAGCTCCAGGAAGAAGCGGAGCAGCGCGTTCCACTCCAGCGGTTCACGGGTTTGCAGGCAGACGGCACCGACTCCCGGTGTGTGGACGGGATCGTCGTGGGCATGATCGTCGGCTGCGTGATCGGTATCTGGTCGGTCGGCGCCGATCCAGGCGCCCACCATGTCGTCCCGCCGCTTGGGCTCGAACAGGTCGAGGTCGAGCAGCCGGTCCACCGGCAGTGCGCCGTGGGTGGTGACCTCCTTCACCGAGAAGGGGTTGAGTCTCTCGACCGCTGCCACGGCGTGCGCGAACTCTTCGTCGTCCACCAGGTCGCGCTTGTTGAAAATCAGCTTGTCGGCGATGGCGATCTGCTTCTGCGCCTCCGGCGAGCGCGCGATCTGGCCGGTCACGTGCTTCAGGTCGACCACCGTCAGCACCGCGTCGAGGCGGAAGGTGAGGTCGAGCTTCATGTCGGTGTAGAAGAGCCGGGCCAGCGGGGAGGGGTCGGCGATTCCCGTGGTCTCGATCACGATCTTGTCGAAGTCCACCTGGGGCTCGGCGAGGCCGATCTTGCGCAGGAAGAGCCGGTTGAGTCCGTCCATCAGGTCGCCTTGGGCCGCGCAGCAGATGCAGCCGTTGGTGAGTTCCAGCATGTCCTCGTTGGCGCGGGCGATCAGGTCGCCGTCGATGCCGATTTCGCCGAACTCGTTGACGATGACCGCGATTTTGCCGGCGTCCGGCGCGCTGAGCAGCCGGTTGACCAGCGTGGTCTTGCCGGCGCCCAAGAAACCCGTGAGCAGGGTGATGGGGATGCGCGCGTCGACCGAGCGGTCGTCGATGCGGGTCATCGGCGCCTCACCCGGCGCCAGGCGCAGGCGCGCGATCTATTCGTCGAGGATCGCCCAGGCGCGGACCGGCGCGCCGCTGCCGTTGCCGATCTTGATCGGCGGCCCGTAGAACATGAACTCGCCCTTGCCGATCAGCTCTTCGAGGTTGATCAACCATTCGTAGTGGGCGATGCCGCGGTCGCGGCAGACGCGGTGGTTGGGAAACAGGTTATCCGACGGCTTGTCGGTAGATGGGCCTTCGACGCCGTGGAGCTTTGAGCCGCGATCGGCCAGCCAGTGGGTCGCGGCTTCGGTGATGCCGGGGTTGCTCCATACCGACTTCACGTCCGGGTAGTGGCGATTGTGGAGCCCGGTGTTGAGCAGCACGATGTGGCCATCCACCTTCACGCCGCCTTTCTCCTCCGCCTCCTCGAAGTCCGCCACGTCGATGTCGCCGAGATCGGGAACGTAGGTCAGGTCCCAGCAGACCGCTTTGCCCATGAACATGTCGAGCGGCATCTGGTCCACCGGCGCGCCCTCGGGATTGACGTGATAGAACGCGTCCACGTGGGTGCCGATGTGGTCGATCATGCCCATGTAGGTGGTGGCGAAGGAGAGCCTGTCGTCCTCGACGCCCAGGAAGAACTGCTCGCGGGTCTGCTCGTGGGTGTAGTGGGGCACGATGACCGGGCGCTGGAAGAGCTTGTGCGCCGGCATGTTGTCGGTCAGCGTCAACGTCAGGTCGACCATCCGCTCAGCCATCCCCGGATCTCCCCTCTCGTTCCGCGCTCCCGCAAGCTTATCAGCGGCGCCGTGTACGCGCCATATCGCCTCCCGCATCGCGGCTTGTGTTTGGCGCGGGCCCGGCTACCCTCGCCCTCGGTCGCAGTTGAAGGGGGGCAAGATGTACAGGACCAGCGACGGGGAGGAGCTGTTCGTCGTCGACGGGCACACCCATTTCTGGGATGCCGCGCCGGCCAACCAGCGCAACATCCACGGCAAGCAGTTCATCGACTGCTTCTACGCCTACCACAGCGCGCTCAGCCCCGAGCAGGAGGTCTGGCCCAAGGAGAAGTTCGAGAAGTACGACGCGGAGACGATGGTCCGCGACCTATTCGTCGATGGGCCGGTGGACATGGCGATCATCCAGCCGACCTACCTCAAGGAGTTCTATATCGAGGGCTTCAACACCACCGAGCAGAACGCCGTCATCACGCAGGCGCACCCGGACCGCTTCATCCTCAACGGCTCCTTCGACCCCCGCGAGGGCACGGCTGCGCTGGAGCACATTCACGCGCTGAAGGAGGCCTACGGCATCAGGGGCGTGAAGCTCTACACGGCGGAATGGCGCGGCGCCTCGCGAGGCTGGCGGCTCAACGACACCGAGGCCTATCGCTGCTTCGAGCTCTGCGAGAAGCTCGGCATCACCAACATGCACGTCCACAAGGGGCCGACCATCACGCCGCTGGCTAAGGACGCCTTCGACTGCCACGACGTGGACTACGCCGCGACCGACTTCCCCAACCTCAAATTCATCGTCGAGCACGTCGGCCTGCCGCGGCTCGACGACTTCTGCTGGATCGCCGTGCAGGAGGAGAACGTCTGGGGCGGGCTCGCCGTGGTGATGCCCTTCATGCACGCGCGCCCGCGCTATTTCGCGGAGGTAATCGCCGAGCTCCTCTTCTGGGTGGGTGAGGACAAGCTTACTTTTGCGAGCGACTACGCCATCTGGACGCCCAAGTGGCTGGTGGAGAAGTTCTGGGCCTTCGAGCTGCCCGAGGACATCAAGCAGGAGCGCGGCGTCGACCTGACGCCCGACGTGAAGAGGAAGATTCTGGGGCTCAACGCGGCCCGGCTCTACGACATCGACATCGACGCGGCCAAGGCGAAGCTCTGGAGCTAGGCCGGCGCGGCGGATGCGGCCCATGAGTACGCGTGACGGCGCGGCCGAGGCCGGGCGCGAGGCCGAGGTTCTGGCGCGGCTCGCCACGGTCACCGACCCCGAGCTCGACGAGCCGGTGACCGATCTGGGTTTCGTGGAGGAGGTGACGGTCGGTATGGACGGCGCGGTTTCCATCGACTTCCGCCTGCCGACCTTTTGGTGTGCCGCGAACTTCGCCTACATGATGGCCGAGGACATGCGCGATGCCGTTGCCTCACTGCCGTGGGTGACTCGCGTGGTTCCGCGCCTGCGGGAGCACATGTGCGCGGACGAGGTCAATCGAGGGGTCGCCGAGGGCCTCGCCTTCGGTGACGCTTTCGGAGAAGCAGGCGACGACGATTCTCTGGCGAATTTGCGTACGACCTTTCGGCGCAAGGCGTTTCAGGGGCGGCAGGAGGCTCTGCTGCGCGCCCTGCTGGCCCAAGGTTTCGGCAAGGCCGCATTGGTGGCGATGACCGTCGAAGCACTGGCACGCACCGCCGTCGCCGGGGGCGAGAGGGGCGACCTGAAGCGCCGCTACCTGGAGATGAGGGGTCGCGTCGGCGGTCCGGCCGGGCCGGACGACAGCGCCTTCGTCACAGCAGAAGGCGCACCGCTCACCGAAGCGGGCTTCGACGAGCATCTGCGCACGCTCGCGAGCGTCCGCATCGCCATGGAATTCAACGGCGCACTCTGCCGCGGTTTGCTCGCTGCCCGCGACCGCGCAGGCGCGCCAACGAAGCCCGAAGGCAAGGCGCCCCCAAGCCCTTAGAAATCTTCCCTTAGATCAATGCGTCAGGCCTGATCGAGGGCCTGGTCGAGGTCGGCGATGATGTCGTCGAGACTCTCGATGCCGACCGAAAGCCGCACCACGTCCGGCCCGGCACCGGCGTTGGTCTTCTGCTCGTCGGTGAGCTGCCGGTGGGTGGTGGACGCCGGGTGGATGATCAGGCTCCGCGTGTCGCCGATATTGGCGAGGTGCGAGAACATGTTGACGGTATCGACCACCTTGAGCCCGGCCTCGTAGCCGCCCTTGACGCCGAAGGTGAAGACCGCACCGGCACCGCGCGGCAGGTATCTCTGGGCGAGCTTGTAATAGCGGTTCGATTTCAGCCCGGCGTAGGAAACCCAGGAGACCTTGGGATGGTCTTCCAGATACTTGGCGACCGCGAGCGCGTTGGAGCAATGGCGCTCCATGCGGAGCGGCAACGTCTCCACCCCTTGCAGCAGGTTCCAGGCCGCCTGCGCGGCCATGCTCGGGCCATAGTCCCGCAGCGCCACGGCGCGCATCTTCATGGTGAAGCCGAAATCGCCGAAGGTCTCGGCGAAGGTGAGGCCGTGATAGGCCGGGTCCGGCTTGGTCATGCTCGGGAACTTGTCGTTCTGCCACCAGTCGAAACGGCCGGATTCGACCACTATGCCGCCCATGGTATTGCCGTGGCCGCCGATGAACTTCGTGGTCGAGTGGACCACGAGGTCGGCGCCGTGGTCGAAGGGCCGGCAGAGATAGGGCGAGGCCATCGTGTTGTCGACAATGAGCGGCACGCCGTGGCGCTTCGTGACTTCGGCGATCGCTTCGAGATCGAGCACGATGCCGCCGGGGTTCGCCAGCCCCTCGCAGAAGACGAACTTGACCTTGTCGGTCATCGCCTTCTCGACGTTCTCGGGCTCCGTCATGTCAACGAAGTGGCAGGTCCAGCCGAGCTTCTTGAAGCTCAGGCCGAACTGGGTGACCGAGCCGCCGTAGAGATTGTTGGACGAGATGAACTCGTCGCCGCTCTCCAGCAGCGTCGCGCCCACCAGGAACTGCGCCGCGTGGCCGGTGGCAGCCGCCACGGCGCCGCGTCCGTTCTCCAACGCCGCGACCCGCTCTTCGAGCACGGCAACGGTGGGGTTGGTGATGCGCGAATAGATGTAGCCGAAGGTCTGCAGATTGAAGAGCTCGGCCGCATGGTCGGCATCGTCGAAAGCGTAGGCCGCGGTCTGATAGATCGGCGTCGTCCGGGCGCCGGTGACCGGGTCGGGCCGCGCGCCGGCGTGGACCGCCAGTGTCTCTATCCCGTACTCGTGTTGCGGCGCGGCCTTGGAGGCCTCCGCCTTGAGGGGTTGCATCTCGTTCATGCGTTGAGCGGCCTTGCCCGCTTGGCGGATACGATCCGCGAGTTGATGCCACTATAGCTCAGCTCGCCCGAGAGCCGGGCGAACTCGATCTTGGGGCAGCGGTTCATGACGACCGTGAGCCCGGCCTCTTCGGCGAGCTGCGCGGCGCGGTCGTTGCGCACCGTGAGCTGCATCCACAGCACCCCGATGCCCTTCTCGTCCTTGTTCGCGATGACGTCCTTGGTGATATCCAGCGCCTCCTCCGAGGTGCGGAAGATATCCACCATGTCGAGCTTGTGAGGACATTCGGCGAGGCTGCCGTAGACCGTCTCGCCCAGAATCGTCTCGCCGGCCCGGCCCGGGTTGACGGGAATCACCCGATAACCCTTCTTGGTCAGGTACTTCATGGCGTAGAAGCTGGGCCGGCGCCACTGAGTGCTGGCGCCCACCATCGCGAAGGTCTTCACCCCTCGGAGGATGGTGCGCAGGTAATCGTCGGCGTAGCCGTCGTGCTCGGGCAGGAAGACGAGCGGGTGCCCGTCCGTCGACTTGATCGCGACATCGACCATCGTGAGAGATCCGTGCGGCTGTCGGGGGTGCGTGAGGCGCACAAGTAGCCCCCCGGCCGCAGCCCGTCAAGACGCGCACGGGGATTCGTCCAACCGGAGCGAGTGACACGGCCGCGCGGTTCCTGTATTCGGGCATCCGCAGATGAAAAAGTTCTCGATCTTCAGCCTGGCGCGCAACGCGCTGAGTCATCATGAGCGCTGGCCGGAGCAGTGGCGGAGCCCTGCGCCGAAGGCCGCTTACGACGTGGTCATCATCGGCGCAGGCGGGCATGGGCTGGCGACCGCCTACTACCTCGCCGCCCTCCACGGCATAACCAATGTGGCGGTGCTGGAGAAGGGCTGGCTCGGGGGCGGCAACACCGGGCGCAACACCACGGTGATCCGTTCCAACTATCTGTGGGACGAGAGCGCCGCCCTCTACGAGCACGCGCTCAAGCTGTGGGAAGGCCTCGCACAGGAGCTGAACTACAACCTGATGTTCAGCCAGCGGGGCGTGCTGAACCTGATCCACAACGTCCACGACCTGCAGGAGGCGACCCGGCGGGTCAACGCCAACCGGCTCAACGCGGTCGACGCCGAGCTCCTGACGACGGAAGACGTCAAGGCGTTCTGCCCGATCCTCAACACCTCGACGAAGACGCGCTACCCGATCATGGGCGGCACCCTGCAGCGGCGGGGTGGCAACGCACGCCATGACGCGGTCGCCTGGGGCTACGCGCGCGCGGCGGACGCGCGCGGCGTCGACATCATCCAGAACTGCGAGGTCACCGGCATCGACGTCGAGGCCGGCCGGGTGACCGGGGTGCAGACCACGCAAGGCGCGATTGCCGCGAAGAAGGTCGGCATCGTGGTTGCTGGCCACAGCTCGGTGCTGGCTGCGATGGCGGGTTTCAGGCTGCCAATCGAGAGCCACCCGCTGCAGGCGTTGGTCTCGGAGCCGCTGAAGCCGGTGCTGCACTGCGTCATCATGTCGAACGGCGTGCACGTTTACGTCAGCCAGTCCGACAAGGGCGAACTGGTGATCGGCGCGGGCCTCGACCCGCCCAACTCTTACAGCCAGCGGGGCGGGCTCCACACCATCGAGGACCAGATGGGGGCGATCGTCGAGCTGATCCCGATCTTCAGCCGGGTGCGCATGATGCGCTCCTGGGCCGGGATCGTGGACGTGTGCCCCGATGCCTCGCCCATCATTGGCAAGACTCCGGTGGACGGCCTCTTCATCAACGGCGGCTGGGGCACCGGCGGCTTCAAGGCGACGCCGGGCTCGGGCTGGGTGCTGGCGCATACCATCGCGACGGGCGAGCCGCACCCGCTGAACGCGCCCTTCGCGCTCGACCGCTTCACCTCCGGCGCGCTGATCGACGAGCACGCGGCGGCGGCCGTGGCGCACTAGAGGACGCGGGGGATGCTCTGGATCGACTGCCCCTGGTGCGGCGCGCGGCCCGAATCCGAGTTTCGCTACGGCGGCGAGGCCCATATCGCGCGCCCCGACCCGGCGGCGACCGACGACGCGGGCTGGGCCGACTACCTCTTCATGCGGACCAACCCCAAGGGCGTCCACGCCGAGCGCTGGATGCACAGGGAAGGCTGCCGGCGCTGGTTCAATGCGCTGCGCGATACCGTCAGCAACGACGTGATCGCGATCTATCCCATGGGCACGCCGCGGCCCGATCCGCCGGGCAACGGGGCGGAGGGCGAATAGTGCGCTTTCGTCTCAAGGAAGGCGGGCGGATCGACCGGACCAAGCGCCTGCGCTTCACCTTCAACGGGCAGAGCTACGAGGGCTTCGCCGGCGACACGCTGGCATCCGCGCTGATCGCGAACGGCACCCACCTCACGAGCCGGAGCTTCAAGTACCACCGGCCGCGCGGGATCCTGACCGCAGGCGCGGAGGAGCCGTCGGCACTGGTCCAGCTCGGCGAAGGCGCGCGCACCGAGCCCAACCTGCGCGCAACCCAGGTGGAGCTCTACGACGGGCTCACCGCTGCCGGCGTCAATGCCTGGCCGAGCGCCAACTGCGACCTCGCCGCCTGGACCGGGAAGCTCGCGCCGCTCTTCCCCGCCGGCTTCTACTACAAGACCTTCCTCTGGCCGGCGTCGTTCTGGAAGTCGCTTTACGAGCCCGCAATCCGGCGCATGGCCGGGCTCGGCCGCGCACCCGAGGTACCCGACCCGGATTCTTACGACAAGATGAACGTCCACTGCGACGTGCTGGTGGTGGGCGGCGGGCCGGCCGGCATCGCTGCAGCGCTCGCCGCCGGTGAGGCCGGCGCGCGGGTGTTGCTGGTGGACGACGAGGCCGCGCTCGGCGGTTCGCTGCTGGGCCACCGCCGCCGGATCGATGGCGTGGACGGCGTGGCCTGGGCCGAGGCGGCGGCGGGCCGGCTGGCCGCCATGGAGGAGGTGCGCGTCGTCACCCGCACCACGCTCTTCGGCTACTACGACCACAACTCGCTGAGCGCGTTCGAGCGCCGCACCGACCATCTGGGGCCGCGCGCGCCGGACGGCGTGAGCCGTCAGCGCCTCTGGAACATCAAGGCGGGCCGTGTGGTGCTCGCCACCGGCGCCCACGAGCGGCCGTTGGTCTTCGCCGACAACGACCGCCCGGGAATCCTGCTGGCCTCGGCGGCGCAGCGTTACCTAAACCACTACGCGGCGCTGCCGGGCGAGCGCGCGGTGCTGTTCACCAACAACGACGCGGCTTACGAGGCAGCCCACGATATCGTCGAGGCGGGTGGCACGGTCGGCGCGGTGATCGATTGCCGGCCCGACCCTGCGGCGCCGCTGGCGCCTGCGCTCAAGGGCGCCGGCGTCGCGCTCCACACTGGATCGGTTATCGCCGCCACCCACGGGGCGAAGCGGGTGCGCTCGGTCACGGTCGCGAAGCTCGGCAAGGACGGCGGGCTCGGCAGCGAGCGATACCGCATCCACTGCGATAGCGTGCTGGTCTCCGGCGGTTGGAACCCGGCGGTGCATCTCTTCAGCCAGTCGGCCGGCAAGCTCACCTACGAAGAGGCGCGCGGCATCTTCATTCCCGGCACGGCGACGCAGGCGCTGGAGGTCGCAGGTGCCGCCAACGGCAGCTTCGGCCTCGCCGCCTGCCTGGAAGAAGGCGCTGCCGCCGGCGCGCGCGCCGCGGAAGCAACGGGCTTCGGCGACGGCACGCCGCCGCCGGTACCGCCGGTCGAAGCGCCCGAGCCCGGCGCCATCGCGCCCTACTGGCTCGCGCCGGGGCTGAAGCCGCTCGGCCACGGCAAGGCCAAGCACATGGTTGACCATCAGGACGACGTGACCGCGGCCGACATCCGGCTCGCCGCGCGCGAGGGGTTCCGCTCGGTCGAGCACGTCAAGCGCTACACCACGGTCGGGATGGGCACCGACCAGGGCAAGACGGCGAACGTCAACGGCCTCGCCATCCTCGCCGATGCGCTGGGCAAGACCGTGCCCGAGGTGGGCTTTACCACCTATCGCCCGCCCTATACGCCGGTCACCTTCGGCGCGCTCGCCGGGCGCGATACCGGCGCGCTGATGGATCCGGTGCGGCGCACGGCGATGCACGAATGGCACGAGGCCGCGGGCGCGGTGTTCGAGCCGGTGGGCCAGTGGCACCGGCCCTGGTGGTATCCCCGGCAAGGCGAGGACAAGCACGCAGCGGTCGCGCGCGAGTGCCGTGCGGTGCGGGACGCGGTGGGCATTCTCGACGCCTCGACGCTCGGCAAGATCGACATCAGGGGGCCGGACGCAACCACCCTGCTCGACATGGTCTACACCAACGCCTTCTCGACGCTGAAGCCGGGCCGCGTGCGCTACGGGCTCATGTGCGGCGACGACGGCATGGTCTTCGACGACGGCACCACCGCGCGCCTCGGCGAGAACCACTATCTGATGACGACGACCACGGGCAACGCGGCCCACGTGCTGGAGTGGCTCGAGGAGTGGCTGCAGACCGAGTGGCCGGAGCTCAGGGTCTATTGCACCTCGGTCACCGAGCAGTGGGCGACGGTTGCGCTGGCCGGCCCCAAGGCCCGCGACGTGCTGGCTGCGCTGGCGCCGGAGATGGCGCTGGATGCCGACACCTTCCCCTTCATGAGCGTGAAGGAGGGCACGGTCGCCGGCGTGGATTCCCGCGTCTTCCGCATCAGCTTTACCGGCGAGCTTAGCTTCGAGATCAACGTGCCCTGGCACCACGGACGTCACCTGTGGGAGGCGCTGATGGCGGCGGGCGCCGAGCACGGCATCACCCCCTACGGCACCGAGGCGATGCACGTGCTGCGTGCGGAGCGGGGCTTCATCATCGTGGGCCAGGAGACCGACGGCACCACCACGCCGCACGACCTCGGCATGGACTGGATCGTCTCCAAGAAGAAAGCCGATTTCCTGGGCAAGCGCGCCTGGAGCCGCGAGGACTCGCGGCGCGAGGACCGCAAGCAGCTCGTCGGCATCCTTACCGACGACCCCAAGAAGGTGCTGCCCGAGGGCACGCAGCTCGTGGAGAAGCGCGGGCGCCCGCCGATCCCGATGATCGGCCACGTCACCTCCAGCTACGAGAGCCCGGCGCTGGGCCGCTCCATCGCGCTCGCGCTGGTGAAGGGCGGCCGCGCGCGCAAAGGCGAGACCATCTACGCGGCACCCGAGAGCGGCTTCCTGCCCTGCAAGATCACGGAGCCGGTATTCTACGACCCGGAAGGAGCCAAGCGGGATGGCTGAGGCGCCGGCACCCCGCAGCCCGCTCGCAGGCCTCGCCGATGCACTCGCGGAGGCGAGCGCCGAGGGCGTGACGCTGACTGACGGATCGGCGCGTGCGCGCTTCAACCTCCGGCTCGATCCCAAGGACGCCGACGCGCTCACCGCCGCAGGCGCGATCCTCGGCGGGTCGCTGCCGCGTACGCCCAATACCGCGGCCACCACCGTCAACGGCAAGACCCTGCTCTGGCTCGGTCCCGACGAGTGGCTGGTGACCGGGCCGGCGGAGGAAGGCGCTCAGCTCGAAGACACGCTGCGGGGGCGCCTTGACGGTCGCCACCACGCGTTGACCAACGTGAGCGCCATGTATGCAACGCTCGCGCTCTCGGGCCCGCGCGCACGCGAGGTGCTGATGAAGGGCTGCCGGCTCGACCTGCATCCGCGCGCGTTCGAGCCCGGCACCTGCGTGCAGACGGCGCTGGCCAAGGCAACCGTCATCCTGCACCAGACCGACGACGCACCTTCCTACGAGATCACGGTGCGCAACTCGTTCTCGGTATACCTCGCCACCTGGCTGCTCGACGCCATGGCGGAGTATCGCCCGGCTTGAGCAGCCGCTTGTCCGCCGGGCGCCGCTCGCCTATGGTGCGGCCGCGAAAGCGGACGGGGCGGCCGCGCCGATTCTCATGTGCGGCCGCATGGCGGCGCGGCGCCCTGCCCCCGGCGCCAGGGGCGGTTCATGGACAGTATTCGCATCAGGGGCGGCCGCCCGCTCGAGGGCGAGATCGAGATTTTTGGCGCCAAGAACGCGGCCCTGCCGCTGATGGCGGCGTGCCTCCTGACCGACGAAACGCTCACGCTCGCCAACATCCCGCACCTCACCGATATCACGACGCTCGCGCACCTGCTCGCCCAGCACGGCGTTGAGATCGGCATGGACGGCCACGCCCGGCGCGGCGGCAACGCCGGGCGGGTGCTCTCGCTCCGGGCCCGCCAGATCACCAGCACCACGGCGCCCTACGAGCTGGTGAGCCGGATGCGCGCCTCCATCCTGGTGTTGGGCCCGCTGCTGGCTCGCACGGGGCGCGCGACCGTCTCGCTCCCCGGCGGCTGCGCCATCGGCACGCGCCCGGTGGACCTGCACATCGACGGGCTCACCCGCCTCGGCGCCCAGGTCGTACTCGAGGACGGCGACATCCACGCGCATGTGCGGGGGCGCCTGCGCGGGGCCGAGATCAGGCTGCCCTTCGCCTCGGTGGGGGCGACCGAGAACCTGATGATGGCGGCGACGCTGGCGGACGGTGAGACGGTCATCCGCAACGCCGCGCGCGAGCCCGAGATCGCCGATCTCGCCCTTTGCCTGAACGCGATGGGCGCCGACATCACGGGAATCGGCACCGACGAGCTTCTGATTCGCGGCAAGGAGGCGCTCTCCGGCGCCGAGCATCACGTGGTGGGCGACCGGATCGAGGCCGGCACCTATGCGTTGGCGGCTGCCATGGTGGGCGGCGATGTCGAGCTCGCCGGTGCGCCGGCTGCCCTTCTGCGCTCGCTGCTCGATTATCTGGAGGCTACCGGGGTCAGCATCACCGTGACGGCGCGCGGGCTCCGGGTGCGCGGCAACGGCCGGCCCACCGCAACGGACGTGACGACCCGGCCCTATCCCGGCTTTCCCACCGACCTGCAGGCGCAGGCGATGGCGCTCATGACGGTCGCCGACGGCGCTGCGATGATCACCGAGACGATCTTCGAGAACCGCTTCATGCACGTGCAGGAGCTGCGCCGCATGGGCGCGGACATTGCCGTGCGCGGCCCGACCGCGCTGGTGCGCGGTGTAGACTCGCTCACTGGCGCGCAGGTGATGGCCACCGACCTCCGGGCCTCGTCGTCGCTGGTCCTTGCGGGGCTCGCTGCCGAGGGCGAGACGGTGGTGCACCGGGTCTATCACCTGGACCGCGGCTACGAGCGGATCGAGGACAAGCTCGCGGCCTGCGGCGCCGAGATCGACCGGGTCCATCATTGACCGCGTGCACGCGTCTCAAGCTGCGGGCGGAGGATGCCGGCGATCTCGCCGTGATCTCCGCATGCCTTGAGGATGCCGTCTTCGCGGTGGGCGAGATGGCTTTCGAGCCCGCCGACAGCCGCTTCGCAGCGATCGTCGTGCGCCGCTGCCGCGAGGCCGCGGGCGGACCCGCGGGCCAGGCACGGGCCGCGATCCACTTCGATGCGGTCTCTGCGGTCAAACTGCGCGGGATCGACCGCGCCGAGCCCGCGCGGCTGCTCAAGCTCGCGGGCATGGTCGCCGAGCCCGGCCGGTCCACGACCGTGGTGCGGCTCCTGTTCCAGGACGGTGCCGAGGTATGGATCGAGACCGGGCACCTGGCTTGCCTGTTTCAGGACCTGGAGGAGCCGCGGCTGGCTGCGGTGCAGGGGGAGGAGGATCGGGCATGAGCGCCGGCCTGCTGCTCGCGCTGCCCAAGGGCCGAATCTCCCGCGAGCTTGCGCCCGTGCTTGCGCGCGCCGGCATCGAGCCGGAAGCCGCGTTTGCGGACGAGCACGCGCGCCAGCTTCGCTTCGCCACCTCGGATCCGGGGCTCGACCTGATCCAGGTGCGCAGCTTCGATGTTGCCACCTTCGTCGCCTTCGGCGCGGCCCAGCTCGGCGTGGTCGGCAACGACGTGCTGATGGAGTTCGACTACCGCGAAATCTATGCGCCGCTCGACCTTGGCATCGGCCTCTGCCGCATGGTGGTGGCGGAGCCGGCGGAACTCGCGACCGGGGACGATCCCTCGCGTTGGAGCCACGTGCGGGTCGCCACCAAGTATCCGCAAGTGACGCGCCGCCATTTCGCCGCCCGCGGGGTTCAGGCCGAGTGCATCAAGCTCAACGGCGCGATGGAGCTCGCGCCGGGGCTGGGACTCTGCCGGCGGATCGTCGATCTGGTGGGCACCGGCGCGACGCTCAGGGCCAACGGCTTGGTCGAGGTGGAGCATATCGCCGATATCTCGGCGCGGCTCGTGGTCAACCGCACTGCGCTCAAGACTAGGGCCGGCGAGCTGCAGGCCTGGATCGAGCGCTTCGGCGAGGCGGTGAATGGCGCATAGGCTCGACAGCGCGGGCGCGGGCTTCGCCGCCGCCTTCGACGCTCTGCTGGCTGCGCGGCGGGGCGTGGCGGAGGACGTCGACCGCGAGGCCGCTGCCATCGTCGAAGGGGTGCGCGAGGGCGGCGATGCGGCGTTGCTCGACTACACCGCGCGTTTCGACCGCATCGCGCTCACGCCCGAGACGATCCGGCTCTCGGCGGATGAGGCTGCCGGCCAGGCCGCCGCTGCACCTGCGGCCGTGCGCGACGCGCTCAGGCAGGCGGCCGAACGGATCGAGGCCTTTCACGCCCGCCTGATGCCGACCGACCTCGACTACCGCGATGAGGCGGGTGTTCAACTCGGCGCCCGCTGGCGCCCGCTGGATGCGGTCGGGCTCTACGTGCCGGGCGGCACCGCAGCCTATCCGAGCACCGTGCTGATGAACGCGATCCCCGCACGGGTCGCCGGTGTCAGACGCATCGCCATGGTGGTGCCGACGCCGGATGGCGCGCTGGATGCGGCGGTGATGGCCGCCGCCGAGATCGCCGGAGTCACCGAGATCTATCGGGTCGGCGGGGCGCAGGCGGTCGCCGCGCTCGCCTACGGCACCGAGAGTATCGCGCCGGTGGACAAGATCGTGGGCCCCGGCAACGCCTATGTCGCCGCCGCCAAGCGCCTGGTCTTCGGCACCGTCGGCATCGACATGATCGCGGGCCCGTCGGAGATCCTGGTGGTCGCGGATAGCGCCAACGAGCCGGAATGGGTCGCCGCGGACCTGCTCTCCCAGGCCGAGCACGACGGCGACGCACAAGCCGTCCTGATCACCGACGACGGGGCGTTCGCGGACCGGGTAACCGAGGCGGTGGCGGCGCATCTGGCGCGGCTCCCGCGCGCCAACATCGCGGCTGCGAGCTGGCGCGACCACGGCGCGGTCATCGTGGTCGGCACCCTCGACGAGGCGCCGCCGCTGGTCAACTGGCTGGCGCCCGAACACCTGGAGCTTGCGGTGGAGGAGCCCGCCCGGCTGGCCGAGGCGGTGACCAGCGTCGGTGCCATCTTCCTCGGCCGGCACACGCCGGAAGCCATCGGCGACTACGTGGCCGGCCCCAACCACGTGCTGCCGACCGCCCGCAGCGCCCGCTTCTCCTCGGGCCTCTCGCCGCTAGATTTCCTCAAGCGCACGACCTTCGTCGGCTGCGACGCCGCGAGCCTCGCGCAAATCGGCCCGGCGGCCGTCACGCTCGCCGAAGCCGAAGGGCTTCACGCCCACGCCCTCTCGGTGGCGCTCAGGCTCGGCGACTGCTCGGAGTGAGAACATGGGTGGGGACCCGGCCGGGACGGACCGGCTGGTGGAGGTCGCACTGGACCCGAGCGCCGGCTTTCGCCGGGGCCCGGATTACGAACACGAGCGCCGCATCGCCATCCACGATCTGCTGGAGGAGAACAGCTTCGCGCCGGTCGAAGGGTCGGGCGGCCCCTATCGGCTGCGCATTGGCCGCGAGGAAGGGCGACTACTGCTGGATGTCGAGGACGACATGGGCGTGCCGCAGGTCCAGGCCGTGCTGCTGCTTGCGGCGCTGCGCCAGACGCTGCGCGACTACGCCACAATCTGCGACACCTATCACGAGGCGATCCGAACCGCGCCGCGGTCGCAGATCGAGGCGATCGACATGGGCCGGCGGTCTTGCCACAACGATGGCGCCGAGATCATCCGGCGCGAACTCGCCGGCACCATCGATATCGACGAGACGACGGCGCGGCGGCTGTTCACGCTCGTCCACGCGCTGCATGTCCGGCTTTAGCCCGCTCGCTCGCCATGGGCATACTCCCCGGCAGCATCCTCTTCGCCTGCACGTGGAACTCCGTGCGCTCGCCCATGGCGGAAGGGCTCATGAAGAGCCTCTTCGGCACCCGGCTCTTCGTCGATTCGGCGGGTGTGCGCGGCGGCGGCGGGCGTGACGCCTTCGCGGTTCTCGTCATGGCGGAGATCGGGATCGATATCGGCGGCCATCGGCCCAAGACCTTCGACGATCTCGAAAGCGACTCCTTCGACATGGTGGTGTCGCTCTCGCCGGAGGCCCAGCACAGGGCGATCGAGCTCACCCGCACCGCGCACTGCGAGCTCGAGTTTTGGCACACCCTCGATCCCAGCATCGTCGAGGGCAACCGCGAGACTCGGCTGTTCGCCTACCGCGAGGTGCGGGACGGGCTCATGGCGAAGCTCACGGAGCGCTTCGGCGCGCCCCGCCCGCCGGTGGTCTGAGCATGGCCGGCCCTTCGCCGCGCCCGCCCCTGGTGCTTGCCTCGGCGTCGCCCCGCCGACGCGCGCTGCTGGAGCAGATCGGCTATGGGCCGGATACGGTCGAGCCTGCCGCGCTCGACGAGACCGTGCTCCCCGGCGAGCGGCCGGAGGCGCACGCGGCCCGGCTCGCGCGGGCAAAGGCGGAGGCGGTCGCGACGCGCCATCCGGGGGCCTTCATCCTCGGCGCCGATACGGTGGTGGCCTGCGGCCGGCGCATCCTGGAGAAGGCGGAGACCGAGGAGAGCGCGCGGCGCTGCCTCGCGCTGCTCTCGGGCCGGCGCCACCGGGTCTACGGCGGGGTTACGGTGATCGACCCGATGGGCCGCGCAGTGAGCCGGTTGGCGCGCACCGCCGTGGCCTTCAAGCGGCTCTCCGACGAGGAAATCGCGGCCTATCTCGCCGGCGGCGAGTGGCGGGGCAAGGCCGGCGGCTACGCGATCCAGGGGAGAGCGGCGGCCTTCGTCCGCTTCGTGGGCGGCTCCTATTCCAACGTGGTGGGGCTGCCGCTGCACGAGACCTACCGGCTGCTGGTCGGCCTCGGCTTGCCGCCCCGGCCGCCCGGCCCCATGTGATCGAGGCGATGGGCGACGAGTTACTCATCACCGCGAGCCCCTATGGCATGCAGGCGGCGGCGGTCGCGGGCGGGCGGCCGGTCGCGTTCTTCGTCGAGTGGAGTGCGAGCCCGAGCCGCATCGGCGATGTACACGTGGCGCGTCCGCTCGGCCGCATGTCGGGCATCGAAGCCTGCATTGTCGATATCGGCGGGGGCAAGGAGGCGTTTCTGCAAGGCGCGCGCGGCCTCGATGCCAACGACGCGCCGCCGATCGTGCAGGTGGTCTGCGATGCCTATGAAGGCAAGCGCGCGCGGGTCACGCGCAAGCCGGCGCTGGCCGGCCGCTACGCCGTCTTCCGCCCCGGCGGGAGCGGGCTCACCTTCTCGCGCCGTCTCCACGATCTGCAGGTCAAGCGTGCGCTGGGCGTGGTGCTGGATGAGGCCGGGGTGGACGGCGGGGCGCTGACGATCAGGGGTGCCGCCGTTGCGTGCCCGGACGCGGTGCCGGCCCACGTCGCGGCGCTGGCGGCGCGCTGGCAGGAGATCGAGACAGCGGCCAGGCGCGACCGGACCCCCCGGCGCCTCTGGCACGCGGGCGGTCTGCTCGGGCGCCTGCTGCGGGACGCGGCGCCCGGACCCGCGTGCATCGCCATCGACGACCGCGCGGTGCTCGAGCGGGCAAGAGCGCTGACAACGGAAGAGGCGCCCGATCTTGCGCCGGTGCTTGCGTATGAAGGTGTGTGCCGGGACGCGGCGCCGCTCTTCGAGCGGTACGATTGTGCCGGCCAGCTCCAGGCGGCGCTGGAGTCCGAGGTGACTCTCCCTGGTGGCGCCCGGCTCACGATCGAGGAGACCCGCGCGCTCTGCGCCATCGATGTCGACACGAGCCAGGCCGCCGATGCCGCGGCGGCTGAGACAGCCGAGGCGGCGGGCCGCGAAATCGTGCTGCGCAACCTGAGCGGGCTGATCGCCATCGACTTCGCGGGCCGCGGCGGCACCCGCCGGCGCGAGGCGCAGATCGGGGCGCTGAAGAACGCCCTCGCGGCCGACCGGACTCCCCACCGCGTGCTCGGCGTCACCGCCGGCGGCGTGGTCGAGGTGAACCGCCAGCGCCTCGGCCCGAGCCTGCGTCAGGCGCTGACCAAACCGGCGGGCGGCTTCGGCGGCCGCAGGTTGCGGCTTGAAGCCATTGCGCACGAGGCGGCGGGTGCCGCCCGGCGCGAGGCGGCGAGCGGCGCGCGGGCCTTGACGCTCCGCGCTGCACCGGTGCTGCTGGAAGCGCTCGCCGCGCCCGGTGAGGACGCGTTGGCGCGTTGGCTCGGGATTCCGGTCACGCTCGTTTCCGATCCGGCCCAGCCGCATGGTCGTTTCGTGCTAGAGCGGGGCGGCACGCCGGCCGCCGCAAGCCACAGAGGCAGATGCTCGACCCGCTGACCCATATCCAACTCATCGGCGGGTTCATTCTGCTCTTCGTGGGCGGTGAAGCGCTGGTGCGGGGCTCGGTCGCGCTCGCTCGGCGGTTGAACGTCTCGCCGTTGCTCATCGGGGCCACGGTCGTGGCCTTCGGCACCTCGATGCCGGAGCTGGTGGTCACCCTGCAAGCCGCGCTCAGGGGCTCGACCGGCATCGCCTTCGGCAACGTCATCGGCAGCAACATCGCCAACCTGCTTCTCATCTTCGGCCTCGCCGTCGCGATCACGCCGGTCATGGTGTCGCGGCAGGCGGCGGTGCGGGACGGCGCGACGCTGATCGGGGCGACGGCGCTGCTCGTGGTCTTCGTCTCGTTCGGCACCCTTGTTGCCTGGCAGGGCGCGCTGATGCTGGTGCTGCTCGGGGTGCTCACCGTCGCCTCCTATTGGCATGAGCGCCGGCTCGGCAACGCGACGGGCGGCCGCCACAGCCAGGAGGCCGAGGAGCGCCTGCACCTGCCCAAGCCCATCTGGCTCGCCGTGCTCGCTGCGTTGCTTGGTCTCGCGGGCGTCAGCTTCGGCGCCCACCTGATGGTCGGCGCCGCCACGATCATCGCGCGCGGCCTCGGCATCACCGAGACCGTGATCGGCATCACGGTGGTGGCGGTCGGCACCTCGCTGCCGGAGCTCGCGACCACCGTGGTGGCGGCCTATCGCAAGCACGCCGAAGTCGCGATCGGCAACGTGATCGGCTCCAGCGTGTTCAACATCCTTGCGATCCTGGGCGTCGTGACCGTGGTGACGCCGCTGCCGGTGCCCGACGAGATCAGGCATCTCGACATCTGGGTGCTTGCGGGGGTCACCGGCCTCGTGATCGCGACGATGCTCTCAGGGCTCAGGCTGGGACGGCTCTTCGGCGTGCTCCTGCTGCTCGGTTATGCCGCCTTCGTCGCCGCGCAGTACCTCGCCGTTTGACCCTGTCCACGACCGCGCCCGGCGCGTAGACAGCCGCCGCCCCGTGTCCTATACACAGGCCCGCGTGCCGGCCTAAGCCCAGGTAGCTCAGTTGGTAGAGCAGCGGACTGAAAATCCGCGTGTCGGTGGTTCGATTCCGCCCCTGGGCACCGGCGCTCCCTGCCCGCGGCGGCGGGCAGCCCGGACGAGGTAGGGACGGACAATGACGCCGCAGGGCATGAGCTACGTGAGCGGTGCGAGCGGGCAGCCGTTGCTCGGCCTCACCATCGGCGCGCAGCTCGATCGGACCGCCGCGCGCTTCCCCGACAACGAGGCGCTGGTGGTCGCGCACCAGGACGTGCGCTGGCAATACGGCACGCTCACGGAGAAGGTGGACGCGTTCGCCGCCGGCCTGCTCGCGCTCGGCCTGGAGCCCGGCGATCGCATCGGCATCTGGTCGCCTAACAACAGCGAGTGGGCGGTGACGCAGTTCGCTGCGGCGAAGGCCGGGCTGGTCCTGGTCAACATCAACCCGGCCTATCGCCTGGCCGAGCTTGAATACGCGCTGAACAAGGTCGAGTGCCGGGCGCTGGTCACGGCCGAAGCCTTCAAGTCGAGCCGCTACATCGAGATACTGCGCCGGCTCGCGCCGGAGTTGGACAGTGCCCGGCCCGGCGCGCTGAAAGCTGCGACGCTGCCGCATCTGGAGACGGTGGTGCGCCTGGGCACAGAGACCACGGCCGGCATGTACAACTTCGCCGAGGTGCCGGGGCTCGCGGGCGCGGCCGAGCGCGACCGGCTGCATGCGCTTGCCGACATGCTGCAGTTCGACGACCCCATCAACATTCAGTTCACCAGCGGCACCACGGGCTTCCCCAAGGGCGCCACGCTCAGCCACCACAACATCCTGAACAACGGCTACTTCAACGGCGTGACACTGGGGCTCAGCGAGCGCGACCGGGTTTGCATCCCGGTGCCGCTCTACCACTGCTTCGGCATGGTGATGGGCAACCTGATGTCGGCCGCGTTCGGTGCGACCATGGTCTACCCGAGCGAGGCCTTCGACCCGTTGGAGGTGCTGCGCGCGGTGGAGGCGGAGCGCTGCACGGTGCTCTACGGCGTCCCAACCATGTTCATCGCCGAGCTCGACCATCCGGAGTTCGCGGGCTTCGATCTCTCCTCGCTGCGCACGGGCACGATGGCGGGCTCGCCCTGCCCGATCGAGGTCATGCGCCGCGTGATCGGCCAGATGCACATGGAAGAGGTGACAATCGCCTACGGCATGACCGAGACCAGCCCGGTGAGCTTCCAGTCGGCGACCGACGACCCGATCGAGCGGCGGGTCTCCACCGTGGGGCGCGTGCACCCCCATGTCGAGGTCAAGGTCGTGAACCAGGACGGCAAGGTGGTGCCGCGCGGCGAGACCGGCGAGCTGCTCACCCGCGGCTACTCGGTCATGCGCGGCTACTGGAACGACGAGGAGAAGACCCGCGAGTCCATCGACGGCGCGGGCTGGATGCACACCGGCGACCAGGCCACCATCGATGCCGAGGGCTATTGCAATATCGTCGGCCGCATCAAGGACATGGTCATCCGCGGCGGCGAGAACGTCTATCCGCGCGAGATCGAAGAGTTCCTTTACCGCCATCCCAAGGTGCAGGACGTGCAGGTGATCGGCGTCCCTGATGAGAAATATGGCGAGGAGCTTTGCGCCTGGATCAAGCTGCGGGACGGGGAAGACGCGAACGCGGACGAGATCAAGGCCTTCTGCAAGGACCAGATCGCCCACTTCAAGGTGCCGCGCTACGTGCGCTTCGTGGACGAGTTCCCGATGACCGTCACCGGCAAGATCCAGAAGTTCAAGATGCGCGAGACCATGATCGAAGAACTCAACCTCGCGGAGCAGAAGACAGCCTGAGGCGCCGCCGCGCGCCCGGCCGCAACGACGGAGGACCCCATGGCCAAGTTCACCCACATCAACCCTGACAACGTGCCGGACTATCTGACCTACGGTCTCAGCCACGCGGTGGTGGCCGAGGGCGGCAAGACCATCTATCTCTCGGGCCAGGTCGGCTGGAACGAGAACAGCGAGTCGGTGGGACCGGACCTCGCGGCTCAGCTCGCCCAGGCGCACGAGAACATCCGGCGCGTGCTCGCCGAGGCCGGCGGGACGGTGGCGGATATCGTCCGGCTCAATACCTACGTCGCCAACTACCGTTTCGAGGAAGGCGAGGTGGTTAACGAAGCCAACAGGAAGCTCTTCGAGGGCCACACGCCGCCTTCGATGACGCTGATGGGCGTCCAGGCCCTCTATTCGCCCGATGTCCGCTGCGAGGTGGAGGCCACCGCCGTCATCGGCTGACGCCCCGGACCATAGTGCGGTGCAGAGCGTTTGGCGCCCGCGTCACAATCGCACGATGATGGTTAAAGGTAAGCACGCTCCAGGAGGCGGAGACAGGATAGGCGGACGCCCGTCGTCCGCCCGTGAAATCCCACTTGTCCCACTTAATCCCGGCGAATCCCACCAAGAGAAAGAGAAGCCGTCTCATGCGCCCACGCGACGCGGGCCATCGAGTCGCGAGGAATACTGAGGATGAAGGTCGAGCGCCTCAGGTTCTTCGTGGCGTGAGAGGAAAACGCCTAAAATATGCTTGATTGATAGGCACTTAGCCTTATGGAGCATACGAATCGCCGTTCGGACATGGCGCCTAACACTAGACATTTGGTGTGTCAAGTGCCATATGTAGACCCTGACCAACCGAGGGAGCGTCCCATGTCACGGGAAAAGTTCAAGGCGCTAGTGCACTTTATGGTGCACGAATGCCGGCATAACCCATCGCGCCTCGGAGCTATAAGGCTGAACAAGGCACTCTGGTTTGCCGATATGCTCGCTTACCAAGCGAATGGCGTATCGATTACCGGAGAAACGTACGTCAAGAGGAAGAAGGGTCCTGTTCCAAAGACGATACTTGCTACGTTGGCAGAGCTCGAGGCTGACGAGAAAATTATCATCCAGGAACCGGAGCATCATTATGACACGCGGAAATACATTTTCCGCGGGCGGCTGGATTCCGGGATTTTGTCGGAAGCGGAACAGGCATGGGCCAAGATCGTACTTGATTTTGTGTGCAGCCACTCTGCAAACGAGATCAGCGAACTTACCCATGAAGAGATTTGGGAAGCAGCCGCTGAGGGCGAGGAAATTCCCCTATATGCCACTCTTGCTAGTGGTAAGGGAGCCATAACGGATGAAGTCAGAGACTGGGCCAACGCTGCTGTCGAGCAAATCGAGAGCGCCGCAGCCCGATAATGCAGTGGTCCGTATATCGGGACGTTGCGCTGGACCCGCAAGCGCAATGTTTTGTCGACGAGGCGACTGCACAGACGCCGCGCTTCGATGACCACTGGCGCGGCATAGAATGGCGTCTTGCGAGAAGTCCTGAAAAAGGAACTCCTCGAGTAACTACCCAGGTACCCCGCCGCCAGATCTGAGTGCGTGCTGATGTTGGTCGCCGCCGGTGCCGTTTGGCCGTCGGCGCATCGATGATCTGCCCCTTGACTGTATAGGCGCGCTCGCCTATGGGTTGCTCTCTCGCATGAGAGGAGCAGCCGGTGGGGTATTTCGGATCGAAGGCGACGACCGGTCTGAGCCAGGCGCTGATTGCGCTGATGCCCCCGCACTCTGTCTATATCGAGAGCCACTTGGGGGGCGGGGCGCTGATGAAGCGCAAGCCTGCGGCCGTGCGCTCGATCGGGATTGACCGCGACGAGCGGGCGCTTGAGTCCTTCGACTGTGGCTACCCGGTGGAGTTGGTGCACGGCTGCGCCCACTCCTTTCTGGCCTCGTTCCCGTTCCTGGGCCCGGAGCTGGTCTACAGCGATCCGCCCTATCTGCACGCGACCCGGCGTTCGTCGCAGCGCTACCGCTTCGAGTACGAGGAGGCCGACCACGTCGCGCTCCTCGAACTGCTCAAGGGTCTGCCCTGCCAGGTGATGGTCTCGGGCCACCCGTCTGCGCTCTATGACGAGTTGCTGGCGGGCTGGCGCCGGCTGGCGCTGCAGGTGACGACCCAGGCCCAGGTGCGGACCGAGGTGGTGTGGTTCAACTTCGCGCCCGACCGGGTGCACTGGGCGAGCTGCGCGGGCCGCAACTTCACCGACCGCCAGCGCATCAAGCGCAAGGCGGCCAACTGGGGCCGGCGCTACGAGGCCATGCCGGCGGGCGAACGCCTGGCGGTGCTGGCCGCGATCATGGCCGTCGAGGCTGACGAGGGTTTGTGACAGTGTCGCGCTGGCACGCGGACCTCGCCGCTCACGACGAGGCTTTCGCGTGCCTGCAGGACCTTTTCACCCCACAATCCTTCGCGATGACCGCCGTCAAAGCCATCCGGGAATGGGGCCAGGGGCTGCTTCGCCTGAGCGCGGCGCTGGTCAAGGAGAACGACGCGCTGGAGCGGGAGAACGCCCGCTTGCGCGAGCGGATCGCCGAACTTGAGCGCAGCGCCGCGCTCGACAGCACCACCAGCTCCAAGCCGCCGGCCAGCGACGGCCTGAAGAAGAAGAGCGGAGACCAGGAGAAGCGCACCCGGAGCCGGCGCGGCAAATCCGACAGGCCCAGCGGCGGTCAGCCGGGCCACAAGGGAACCACCCTGGAGCGGACCGAGAACCCGGACCACGTCGTGGATCATGATCCGTCCGCCTGTGAGGGCTGCGGCGCGCCGCTGTCGGACGCCGACCGTCACGGAGCCCCCGTCTGCCGGCAGGTCTTCGATGTGCCCGAGCCGCAGCCCCTCGAGGCCACCGAGCATCGCGGCCATCGCTGCCTCTGCGCCGCCTGCGGTACCATGACAACAGCCGCCTTCCCGAACGGCGTGAGCGCCCCGGTCCAGTACGGGCCGCGCATCACCGCGTGGGTGACCTACCTGCTGCACGCTCAGTTCATTCCGGAGAAGCGCGTCGCCGAGGTCATGAGCGATCTCTTCGCGGTCAAGATCTCAACGGCCACCATCGCCGCCATGGGCCGGCGCACCGCCCGGCGCTTCGAGGGCTTCCTCGATCGTGTCGCAGAGATCATCCGCACCGAAGCCCCGGTCAAACACCTCGACGAGACCGGCATCCGCATCGCCGCCCGGACCCATTGGCTCCACGTGCTGTGCACCCCGTTGCTGACCATCCTGCGCGTCGCCAGCGGGCGCGGCCATTTCGACGAGAAGCTCAACGGCATCGTCATCCATGACGACTATGCCACCTACTTCGCTCTCGAGGGCGTGCGCCACGGGGCCTGCAACGCCCATCACCTGCGTGAGCTCCAGGCCCTGATCGAGATCGAGAAGGAAGACTGGGCAACGAGCACGCACCAGCTGCTCTCCCGTGCCAACAGAGCCGCCCGCTTCGCCCGCAAGAATGATCGCGACGTGCCCGCATCACTGGTCGCCCGCATCTCGCGAGCCTGGGACCGCATCCTCGAACGTGCCATCGCCGCTCACGAAGAGATGCCGCCGCTCCAGACCGGAAAGCGCGGACGACAAAAGCGCCGCATCGGTCACAACCTCGCGCTCCGGCTCCAGAAGTACAAGGAGGGGTGCCTGCGCTTCCTCACCGACCCGCGAACCCCGTTCTCGAACAATGAGGCGGAGCGCGATCTGCGAATGGGCAAGCTGCGTCAGAAAATCTCAGGCGGCTTCCGCTCGATGCAAGGTGCCTGCGACTTCGCCAACCTGCGGTCCGTCATCGCCACCGCTCGAAAACAGCGCTGGAATGTCCTCGAAACCCTGGCGCACCCCGATCCCATGCAGCTAATCCCGGTACTGCGCTTCTGAAATCCCCCGCCGCTCCGCTCCACGTCAGCGGCACCAGGCCAGAGGCATCAGTCCATCACGCGTGAGTGCTCGGCGGAATCAGACCTGGGCAGTTACCTCCTCGATACCATCACGAAGCTACGAAGTATCTGGTGCACGTGTTCCCTCAAAACAAAGTAGCGGAGACCCGCGAATTGTGGGTGCTGTACTCTTACGACGATGAACGAGTGACAATTCACAGGGTTCGGTTCGATGGCGAAGTCGAATGATCCCATTCAGCTTCAACGCTTCCAGCAACCGCCCGCGAGGCGGGCGCCGACATGAGCAAGGACGAATTCGCTCGCGTCATTGGTGAGTTGGCGAAGCCCCAGGCGCCGACTGAGGAAGCCAACGAAGATCAGTCGGCCGACGAATGACCGCGCCACCTAGTGATGCGAACCATATAATCACCAAAAGAAAGCGGGGCGCCGCCCGCGCTGGAAGGCGCCCCTTGAGAAGCGCGGCCGGCGGAGCCGGCTGCCCGGTTCGGGCTATACGGTCGAGACCGTGTAGACGCCGAGGCTCTCGAAGGCGCCGCCGGCCCGGATCACGGTCGCGTCGTCGTAGCGCTTGCCGATCAGCATCAGGCCGATCGGCGACTCGTCCGCCTTACCGCAGGGCACCGTCATGGCCGGATGCCCCGTGGCGTCGAACGGGCAGGTGTTGGCCAGCATGTTGAGCGCGGCATCGACGTACTCCTCGCGCGAGCAGTCCGGCTCCGGCAGCTTGGTCGCCAGCATCGGTAGCGTCGGCATCGCGAGCACGTCGTATTCCGCGAGCGCTGCGTCGTAGGTCTCGCGCAGCCGGCGGCTCAGGTTCTGCGCCTTGGCGTAGTAGCGGCCGTGGTACTCGCGGTGCATGAACTCGCCGAGCATCATGACGTACTTCACGGTCTCGGAGAGATCGTCCGGCCGTGAGCGCCAGCCGCGCGCGTAGGCGTCCATCAGCGAGGTGGTGTAGTAGCCCTCCCAGTTGGTGCCGAAGGCGTTGCCCTTCAGCATCAGCGCGGTGGCGCCCTCGACGGCGATGCCGTTCCAGATGTGCGGGCCGTCCAGGTGCATGGGGATCGATATCTCCTCCACCGTGGCGCCGAGTTCGGCAAAGCGCCGGACCGCCGCGCTGACGCAGCTGTCGACGGCGTCCTCGCTCTCGGGATGGCCGAAGCCCTCTTTGACCACGCCAATCTTCATGCCGTCCGCGCCCTTGTCCACGGCGCTCGTGTAGCGCTGGGTCTTGGTGCCGATCTGGCGGGGGTCCTGCCCGTCGGGACCGGCGATGACCTGGAGCAGGGCCGCCACGTCGCTCACCGAGCGCGCCATGGGGCCGGTGTGGTCGAGGGTCATCTCGATGGGGAAGATGCCGGTGTAGGGCACCAGGCCGTGCGTGGGCTTGTGCCCGTAGATGCCGCTCCAGCAGGCCGGCATGCGGATCGAGCCGCCCTGGTCGCCGCCGAGCGCCATGTCCGCCTCGCCGGTGAGCACCAGCACGCCGCTGCCGGCGGACGAGCCGCCGCAGGTATGGCCCCTCTTGTGCGGGTTATCGACCATGCCGGTGGCGGTGGTCGCGCTGCCGCCGTCGAAGCAGAGATAGGTGTTGGCGGCCTTGCCGACGATGGTGCCGCCGGCATCGAGGATGCGGGTCACCACGGTCGCGTCGATGTCGGGCACGTAGCCCTCGAGCACCGTCGCCCCGTTCATCATCGGGACGCCGGCGAGGCAGATGTTGTCCTTGAGCGCGACTTTCTTGCCCTTGAGCGGCCCTCTGCTGGCGCCCTTGACCTCGGACTTCCAGTACCAGGCGTTGTAGGGGTTCTCCTCCGGCGGCGGCCGGTAGCCGGTGCTGCGCGGATACTTCACGGGCAGCTTCGGCTCGTCGAGATCGTCGAGCCGGTGATAGGAGGCGATCGTGCCCGCCATGAGGCCCTGGAACGATTCCGCGTCCTCCACGGTAATCGTCATGCCGTAGCCCTCGGCGATGTCGAGGACCTCCTCGATCGTCGGTGTGCGCACCGTCGGAAACTTGGCCATCGGTTCTTCTCCCTTCATTGCCGCGCCGACGGCGAGCGCCGTCGCTCCTGCAGGAGCGCCACACATATAGCCCCTGCCGGAGCGCCACATATACCGCGCGCCCGCGCCAGCGAACAAGGCGGCCGCAGCCGCGTGTGGAGGGTGGCGGCGACCGGTCATGGGCGCGCGCTTGCCAGGCGCTCTGTTGCACCGCACAATCCGGCGCTCGGCAACCCGGAAGGAGGGAATTCGATCATGGAGCAGGCGGCCCAGGCGGCCCCGGGCGATGCCCGATTCGGTTATTTCTTCGAGGACCTGAAGATTGGCATGAGCGCAGAATACGGGCGCGTTATCAACGACGAGGAGATGCGGCTCTTCGCCGACCTGACGGGCGACACCAACCCGCTCCACTTCGACGACGACTTTGCCGAACATTCGCGCTTCGGCGGCCGGATCGTCCACGGCATGTGCACCGCAGCATTGATCTCGACAGTCATCGGCACCCGGATGCCGGGGCCGGGCTGCATTTACCTCTCGCAGTCCCTCCGATTCACGGCTCCGGTCCGCCCCGGCGACGAGGTGATCGCACGGGCGGTGGTGGACCGCCTGATCCCGGAGCGTCGGCGCGTCGAGTTCGAGACCACGTGCTCCGTCGCCGAGCGGACCGTGCTTGCCGGCCGGGCGTTGGCCCAGGTTCCCTCCCGCGACGCACCGGCCTAGCCGGCGGTGTACTCACCACGACCCTGATCGCCCCGGCCTTGCGCCGATGTTCCCTTCTCACCATGTCGGAAAGAGAGAGGACGATGAGAGGGCACGGCAGATGACAGCCGGGCGGCAATTGCGACAGACGCCCGGACAGCGTCCGCAGACCGCCGTACGCGCCCGCGTCAGCCCTGCCGAGCCCGCGCCGGCACTAATCGTTTTCGGGGTCGACAGGTCCGACGGCAGGCACATACCCGGCACTGATATCAGCACGCATCTGGCGCACCATGGAGTCAGGGCGGAGGCTCGGCACACGCGGGCCTCCTTGGGCATCCACACGGGCGATGTCCTGCTCTCCGAGATCGGCGATCACGGCATCGGCCTCCTCGTCATGGGCGGCTACGGCCACCACCGCCTGCGCGAGCGGCTGTTCGGCGGCGTCACGCACGACATCCTGCGGGAGACGACCGTGCCGGTGCTGATGGCGCACTAGGAATGAGGCGCGCGCCGACGGCTGGAATGACCCATGTCAAACCGCGCCCTCAGTCACCCCGTTAGGCTGACTTGCGCTCCATGGCTCGGGTGTCACGCACGAGCCGGTACGGAGAAGGAGGCTTGATCATGGCGTACAAGGACATCGTCGTTCATCTGGCTCAGGATAAGCGCTCGCAGGTGCGGCTGGAGGCGGCGATCGAGCTGGCCGAACGGCATGAAGGCAGGGTGACCGGCGTCTACGTGCTGCCTCGCCTCGTCGTCCCCGGTTTCGCGAGCTTCGAGCTCTCCACGGAGGTCTATAAGCGGCTCGATACCGAACAACGGGCGCGCGCCGAGGAGGCGGAGCGGCAATTCACTCAGCGGACGGCCAAGACGACGGCGCCGACCGAATGGCGCCTGCTGACGGGGGACCCGGTCGATGGCGTCACCACGAGCGCCCACTACGCCGACATCACGATCGTGGGCCAGACCGACCCTGACGACGACAACAGCATCTCAGGGCTGGCGGACAGCGCGGTGCTCGCAGCAGGGGGACCGGTGCTGGTCTGGCCCTACGCCGGCTCCTTCAGTGTGAATGCGGAGACCGTCATGCTCGCCTGGAACGGCACCCGTGAGGCGAGGCGCGCGCTCGCCGACGCGCTGCCGCTCTTGCAGCAGGCGAGCAAGGTGATCGTGCTCGGTATCGACACCGGCGACGGCAAGCACATTCCGGGAGCCGAAGTCAGCACCTACCTCGCGCGTCACGGCGTCAGCACAGATGCCAGGCACGCGATCAGTTCGTCGGACCTTGGTGCGAGCGACGCCCTTCTCTCCGAGATCAGCGATCTCGGAGCGGGCCTCCTCGTCATGGGCGGCTACGGCCACCACCGCATGCGCGAGGTGCTGTTGGGCGGCGTGACCCGCGACATCCTGCGGCAGATGACCGTACCGGTGCTGATGTCGCACTAGCCCGCATTTCTCACCACGGTCATGGTCTGCGCGGCTCTGTCCGGCCGACAGGGTAGGAACGGCGCGCAGCGCGATGCGGGGACATCGGGCAAGAGCCGTGACGCACGCTGTCGGACGGAGAGCGCCGCCCTTCGGGTTGCGCCTAGGCGCCCGCCCGCGGCGTTGCGGGCCTCAACCGTATTCCCTGATACGCTTTTCGGCCCGCTCCTGGCGGCTCAAACGCCTGGCCGCGACGCAGGCCGCGACCGTGGTGAAAAATGCGGGCTAGACGCCCGAGCCTGGGACCGTTCACTCCGGCACGCGCCCTTCACTCCGAACCCCGTGCCGAAGTTGCAGCCCCCCAATTTTGGCTGTTTCCCCTCCCATTTGGGAGGCGGCACTAGTCGTGCGCCCGCTTACCATTGGTCCGACGCGCAGCCATCGATCATGGTTGGAGCGCTGTGTCCGTTCGCCGGCAACGGGACGATACGGGTGCAGGGCTTTGGCCCATGCCGCCGGGGCTGCGAGCGTCGCTGGCCGGCCCGGCGGAGGTGAGAAGAATGATGCTCGCCAAGAGCGAAGTTTGAATGTTGCCCCCCGCCAAAGCCGACGGACCGGAGATCGTCGGCAAGAGAACATCGTCAACAAATGGACCGTGAGAACGGATCCCTCATGGGCGATCAAGAGCTGTTTGAGCGCATTCTGGGATCGCTGCACGAAGCAGCGCTCGACGACGCGCACTGGCCGGCGACTGCGGGCCTGATCGACGAGGCCATAGGGTCGAAGGGCAACTTCCTGGTGTTCGGCGAGAGGCGCTCCCGGGAAGAAGTCGAAATCCTCCTCAAACGGTTCTGCTACCGCGGGGAGCGCAACGAGTACTTCGAGCGGCTGTACTACGACGTCTATCACTCCAGCGACGAACGCATGCCTCGATTCAGGCAGTTGCCCGACAGCCGGCTGGTCCGTGTCGCCGAGCTCTACACCGACCAGGAGCGTAAGACCTCCCCGGCATTCAATGAGGCGATGCCGCTCGGCGAGACCCAGAATGGCCTCAACGTACGTCTGGACGGGCCGGGTAGTTCGCACATCGGCTGGCAAACTGCCGACCCCGTTGACGGGGACGGCTGGTTGACGGCCCGGATCGAGACGATCGAGCGTCTTCTGCCCCACATTCGTCAGTTCGTGCGGGTCAGGCAGTCGCTGGTCAGCGCGCGCGCGCTGGGGTCGTCCGTCATCGGGTTGCTCGAGAACACCCGTTTCGGAGTCATCCAGCTTGACCGGCGCGGGCGGATCGTGGACGCGAACGACCGTGCCCGCGATATTCTGCGCAAGAGCGATGGATTGTCAGACCGGGACGGTCTTCTGTGCGCCTGCACACCGGCAGACGACGCCGCTCTCCAAAAATATTGGGTCGGGCACTGCCGCGCTTCGGTGGCCAAGGTGCAAGCGGCACGATGATGGTGAAGCGCTCGGTCGTTTCGCCCGGTCTCGTCTTGCACACGATGCCCGTAAGCGACGAGCGGACGGACATGCGTCCCAGCAGCGTCGCCGCGCTCGTGCTGGTGGTCGACCCGGCGAGCCGGGCACGTATCGATCCGGCGCTGGTGGAAGCTCTGCTCGGCCTGACACCGGCGGAGAGCCACGTGGCGGTGATGCTGGCTCAGGGATACACCATCCGCCAAATCGCCATCGAGACGGGGCGGAGCGAAGGCACCATCCGCTGGCACATCAAGCATATGTTCGGAAAGCTGGGCATCTCCCGTCAGTTGGATCTGGTGCAAATGGTTATGTCGTTGGGAGACCTCCCTCTGGCGCGGCAATGACACCCTAGCCTGCTCACAATGGCACGTTCCGCTCTCGTCCACGCTACTGACAATTCTTGCAGTCCCCCCTAATTGGGAGGCGGCAGAGAGCGCCCGGACGAATAGGGTTTAACCAACGAATTGGGGGGGTGCGTTCGACACGCCTTCAGAGGACTCGACATCGGACAGTACCAGCGAGGCACCTTGAAAGACGTCAAATCGGGCATTCCCTCTACCAGCGCTCTACTCGCGTTCGAGGCGACCGCTCGCCTCGGTAGCGTAGTTCATGCTGCCGAGGAGCTGGAGGTGTCGTCCCCCGCAATCAGCCGTCACATCGGTAAGCTGGAGAACGCGCTAAACGTTCGCTTATTCGAACGAAAGGGCCGAGGTCTCGTACTGACCAGAACCGGTGAAGACTATTTTTCCTCTGTACAGCCATCGATTCAAAGCCTGCGTGCCGCAAGTGACAAACTTCACGCCGAAAACACAATCGTGACGATAGGCTGTACGCAGGCCGTTTCGGTGATGATCTTGCTTCCACTCTACGCGAGGCTGAAGCGGCATCTGGATGAAAGCATCGATCTCCGGATACTGAACTGCGAATACGACATGCTTCCCTCGCTGCTGCCGGTGGGTGTCGACGTGTTCTTCGAGTATTCGACCGTTTGCCGCAATCAACATTCGGAGAGGCTACTTGATGAAGAAGTCGTTCCGGTAGCCTCGCCCTCCTATTTCAAGCGCTTCAGGCGGGAGCTCGCCGAACATCCCTCTCAATGGCTTGGCGTGCCCCGTTTGGACTGGACCGCGGCGGGAGCGAGTTGGACAACGTGGGAGACATGGTTCAAGTCACAGAACTGCCGGCCCCCGGAGGCCCCGATCGAAAAACACGAAATTTACTTTCACTTGACGGACGCTGCGGCGAGGGGACAGGGACTCGCCCTGGGTTGGAATGGCTATTTGAATAGCGATTTCGAGACTGGCCGTCTTATTCCAATTCGTGATGAGTGGTTGCAGACGAAAAGCGGCCTGTACGCTTTTCTGACAACGACGGGACAAAGGAACCCCAGTGCCAGACGTTTTCTGACGGTGCTCGTCGACCTGGCAGGAGAACTGAAAGTGGAAAGCAAAGAATTAAGAAGCGTCAGGGAGCGGTGGATAAGCCGAGAGCCAGAAATCACATTCTGTCGATCCGATGCACCGGGAAAAGACGGTTTGACGACGATGTAGAGTCGATTTGCCGGTGCAAACATTGCGACAAATGGGCGGGGCCAAAAAGGGGTGCGAGCGGGCGACTCTCTAACTTCCGTCAAGACGGATAGATATCGCGGCGCAAGGCGTCGGCGAGCGCGGCCACCACGGGGCCGAATGCCGGGCGCTGCACAGGGTCGGGCACGATCTCCCGGGCTGCGGCTTCGAGCTCGGCCAGCGGCGCGGGGACGGGGCGGCCGGTAACGTCAAGGGCACGGAACGCGATCGGCACGAGGCTGGCGAGCGCCATGTCGAGGCACCGGCCGGCGCGATCCTGCTTGGACCATGCCAGGAACACCGGGCTCGCCACGTCGTTCTGGCCGAAGCCGCCCGATTCGCTACCGGGCAACACCGTGGCCTGGGCGTAAAGGCGGGCTTCCTCCTCGTAGCCGGTCTGGGCCATCGGCAGACATCCCATGTAAGGGCGCGGGGTGTCGCCGTCGGCGTCCGAAACCGCCAGCTGGTCGGGAAGCAACGAGACGGCACCGTCCAGAAGCTTCGCACCGTGGCGCTCGGCCAGAACGCAGAGGTTGACGCACGCAGCAGTGAGCGCATCCATGGCGAGCACCGCGTGGGGGTTGTGGTAGCCGCCGTTCGTGACGAAGCGGCCGAACGGTTGATCGTCGTCGGCGCTTTCGGCCCACACCGGGTTGTCGGTCACCGCCTGGAGCGATTCAGCCGCGACCTCCGCAGCCAGTGATACCGCGCGCCGGGCCTGACCCAGCATTCGCGGAAGGATGCGGTAGCTGACGGGCGCCTGATAGGGGCGCCGGTCCCCGCCATGACCGCCCGCCACCAGCTCACGCAGGTGCCCGAGCGCCCAGCGATCGTGCGGGTTGTTCCAATAGTCGCCGAGCGCCGGGTCGAGGTGGTCGAGCGGCGCGTTGAAGGCCTCGAAGGAGAACGCGAAGACCCGTGCTGCGATCTCGAGCCGACCCTCGGCGACCAGCGCGGCATCTGTCACGAGGCCCGTGGCCGCAGGCGATCCGTTGACCAGGCACATCACGTCCTTGATTGCGGGCTCCGCCTCTTCCGCGAGGCCCATGAACAGATGGCTCAACGACAGGATCTCGCCGGCGCCGCCTTGGCCCTTGGTCGGGACCATGGGCATCGCGTCCTTGTCGAGCATGGTGGCGACGCGCTGCGCGATCTCTGGCGAGACTGCGGCATGACCTTCCACGAAGTTGGTCAGCCGCGCCAGCACGATGGCGCGGACCACGCGCTCCGGCAACGGATCGCCCCATGAGGCCGCGATCCGCGCCGGCGACATGCCGGCCCACCGCTCGCGCTGTTCGGGTGTCAGCGTCTTTCGGGCAAGCTGACCCGGCCCTGTGGTCACGCCATAAATGGTGACGTCGGGATCGTGCTCGATAATGCGTTCCAGGCGCTCCCGTCCCCGCGCCATGGCGGCGAGCGCTCTCTCGCCGAGTTCGACCCCTTCGCCCTCCCAGGCCACCCGCCGGGCGGCCTCCAGCGTGAGATCGGCTCGGGTTTCCACAACTACCGTCATGATCCACTACCCCGTTCGGTGACTTGCGAGACTCTTCGGGGACGTTGGTCACCGCCCCGCGAGATGGCAGGACATATCGAATAATCCGGCTTCAGTTTGGGAACAAGAACGGGGTGACGTGCAGCCCGATCAACGCAAACCCGTCTATTACAGTAGCTTACGGAAGAGGGGTGGCGGAGGGAGTGGGATTCGAACCCTCCCGTAACCTACAGAAGTCAAATACCCTTTTGGGAAAAACTCTCGCCAGCCCCACATTTGGCCCAACACGCCGGAAAGAAGCATAGCGAGCTTCCCAAACCAGATTTGCAGCCTACCACGATGGTATTTGGAATGCCTGTCAGATTCGAACGTGCGACCGAGGCCGGGAGTGCAATCGCGTGGTTTTCCTCAGGCTCAGGGTGTTGTTGCAATCCCGCAACCCCAAGGCGGGTTCGCGATGGCCTAGGCCGCGGGAGACTAGCTTGCCTGCGCCAGCCTCGTGGTAGCCGCTTGTTGATCGGTACGTAGATTGGACGCCAATCGGCCTGCTAACTCATTGATTTACGTGACACCGCGGGCGGAGTAGGAGTGGTCGTTGCCGAGCCCCTCCCCTCACAGACCCGAGCGAGCGGGATCACCGCACTCGGTTCCTCGCATGTCAGGTTCGCTCAGGCGGCATAGATCGAGTGCACGACCGTGGCCGGCGGCAGGGGATAGCGGTCGAGGATGTCCTTCATGCGATCCCAGGTCACGCGCCCTTTTCGGCTGCGGCGCGCGAGCGCTTTGCGCCAGTGGCGGATGACCCAATAGCGGAAGTCACTGAGACGTTTGCTGTTCCCCGTCAGACTGTAGTAGCCGCAGTGGCCCCGGATGACCCGCGCAAGGTATCGCTGCTGCTCATCGAGCGGGCGATGCCGATCGGCCTTGCACCACTGGTGCACCGCCCTCAGCGCGCGGGTGAAGCGATCCTTGGCGGTGATCTGGCGAACGACGGTCCTGCCTCGCTGCGACCGTCCCCACACGTGGGTGAAGCCGAGAAAGTCGAAGGGGATTACAAAGAAAGGTTGACCCGGGGAGGGAGGGGATTCTCGATGATGACGGGATGGAAGATCATCTTGCGGACGCGGCAACCGCCGACTTTCTCGTCAAAATCGGCTGGCATCTGGCGGGCGGTATCATCGCCTTGGGGGTGGGCGTGATCAGCACGCTCCTTTGGGGGAGAGGTGGGCGCAAGCGCCTTCTTGCGAGGCTTGACGCCTTAGAAAAAGAAAATCGAACACCGTCCATCACGCAGACTGTCAACTTCCACGGTTCGCCTTTAGCGGCCGAACACGAGCGTCATCTTCGGAACGCGATAGACGCAGAGACTGTGCGGAGCTTGAAGGGGACCATTCGCCAGTTCCCTCAACGTCCGCTTAGCGACGGTCACACCTACGCCAAGCTACCTGATGGGACGAACATCGTGTCGATGGCCGATGGCAGCTACCGGCTTGCTCTCCCGGTTCGCCTTTCGGTTGATTTCGATGGTGGCCTAGAGGGCAGTCTCAATTTGTCACCGGAAGTGAAGAAGAGGCCGCCCGCCACCGAGGATGACGACGGGGGCGAAGAATGATCTCCGCCCCCGTGATCGTGCTACTGGCGCACCGCGCCGAAGACGCCCCGCAAGTCGTCGCGATCGAACTTGCCGGCAACGCCCTCGTGATTGGTGCCGTAGAAGTTGCCGTCGAGCTGAAGACCATAGCTGAACCCCCCGATGAGGACAGGCAGAGCAAGCCACTGCATTGCCGCACGGCCGTCGTCAAACTGGTCGAACGTCACATCAACCAGATTGGCGCCGAAGTGGTAGCGGATGCTCGATTTGCCCTCCACTCGCCTGTAGTCGTCGGAGATGCCGCGCACGCCGCCGGCCCATGTTGCCAATCCTCCGGCCTCGACAGGGTTGGAGAAGCTCCAAGAGCCGATCACCGAGGAGAAGTAGGACTGATAGTCGGGCTCTCCGTTGGTGATCGAGCCCGAAGCTTGAGACGTTGCGGTGAAGAGTTGGGTGCCATTCGCTGCTGTGGCGCTGTACCCCCAGTTCCCGATGTCGATGTAGGTGCGGGGAACCTCGACGATATCCCCCCCTACAATGGCAAGAGACGTCGACGTGTAGTTGTTGTACGTCTCCAAGCTCTCTGTCAGCGTTGCCAGGCCGGGCGTTGGGGGCGGTGGAGGCTCCATCAGGTCATCGTCCGGCATCTGGCCTGTTGCGTCGTCGCTTCCAGGAACCTCGGGCATAGGATCGGGAACCTGATCCTGATCCCCGACTTCTGGGGGTGGAGGCTGCTCGGACGTGGTTGGCGATCCACCGCCTCCACCGCACGAGGCAAGCGTAAGCGTGGCGACCGCGGCCAAGGCCACGGTGCAGAGCGTCGATTTCATGGCGATCTCCCTGTTTGGCGGCTCCGGCTGGTGCCGGGCCGGTCGCCAAACAATCGCCAAAGCGTCGGGATTCCCGCGTATTTCCGCGCGAGCGGTCCGGCCCGCCTTCGTAGCAGACTTCGTACGCGTCCTCGTCGCCCACGTGACGGAGGATGTCAGCCATGTCCTTCAAGGTAATCGCGCCTCGGCGCTCTTCCAGGATGCGCTGAGCGGCGTTCTCCCGTTCGCTCGCGCCGCAGCTCGCCTCCAAGGCCTCCTCGGCGAACAGCGCGCGGAAGTCCGGCTTCGCGCCGTTCTCGGGCTCCAGCGACGAGAGATCCCAGTCGTCCCGGACCTGATAGCGGTTGGAGATCGCCTCGACGCCGCTCACACGCCGGGCGGCCCAGTGCCGGCCCGCCCCGTTCACCACATAGGCTTCGTTCCGGTCGGCCACGAGCAGGCCCGAATCGAAGGCGTAGTTGCCCATCATCTGGCAGTTGCCGCCTTGGCCATAGGTCTCGATATGGTGGCCGATCACGTCTACCGCCTCGCGCGCATTGCGCGCGCGCTCGACGGCGAGCCGCAGCAGATCGAGCACTACGACGCCGTCCTTCTCCTCGCTCTGGTTGCTGAACGCCGCTTCGTTGCCGACGGCGACGCCATGCTCGTTGCAGCCGAGCTCGGCCCCCCAGCTCCAGAAGGACTTTCCGAGGATGATCTCGTGGGTGCGGCGGGCCTGCGGAATGTTCAGATGGGTGATGCGGACGAGCGCGCCGTGAGGATAGTCCCGCGCCCCGAAACGCACGACGTGCTCGGCCTCGTTGACCTCGGTATCCGCGCTCTTAGCCAGGAGCACGGAACCCCGCACGGTGGAATCGCCAAGCGCTACGAACGAGTCACACACAGCCGTCTCCACGCCATGGGCCCGTGTCCCGGAAAGTATGGACGATTGCCGTGCCAAAACCAACGAGCAAGCACGGAATGAGGCACTTGCCGCGCCGTTGTGCGACCATGGGACGGAACGAGGACCATTTGGGGGAGCGGGCCATGAGTACTCTCAGGACACGGTTGCAGGGGATTGTGGACGACTACGTGGCGCAGGGGATTGTCGGCGTCTCGCTCGCGCTGCGAGCACCGGACGAGGAGGAAGTTCTGATCGCGAGCGGGCTCGCCAATCGTACGCGACAGGAGCCGCTGACACCCGATCATCTCTTCCGCATCGCGAGTTGCACCAAGACCTATGTCGCGGCCTGTCTTCTGCAGCTCGCCCAGGAGGGCCGGCTCGACCTCGACGAGCCCATCACCCGCTGGTTCCCCGACCTGCCCAAGGCGGAGCGCCTGCCGGTTCGCATCCTCGTCAACCACCGCAGCGGCCTGCCCGAGTTCGAGAACCACATGCCGATGATCTCGGACCGCGTCTGGACGCCGCAGGAAATCGTGGACTTCGCCTTCGAGATGACGGAGCAGGGCGAGCCCTGGGGCCAGATGCAGTACAACAACACCGGCTACATCCTCGCCGGCATGATCATCGAGCAGGAGACGGGCAGCACGCTCAGCCAGGCACTGCGTTCACGCCTGTTCGAGCCGCTGGGTCTCCAAGACACCTGGGTCGGCACCGACGAGCCCTACCCCGCCGCGCGTGTGACGCGCGCCTACTTCCACAAGGAGGACGAGGACGGCCAGTGGGACATTGCGGGCGCCGGCGAGCCGGTTGACGGCTGCTGGGATTCGACCGGCTGGTTTCCGCTCTCGGGCGCCAACGCGGCAGGCGACATCGTCGCGACCCCGCGCGATCTGATGCGCTGGATCCATGCTCTCTTCGCAGGCCTAGTACTGGACGATACCCGTCTTCACGAAATGGCTGGCAATCTGAAGGAGGCGAGCTTCCCCGGCGCGCCGATCACGGCGAACGGCCACGGTATCCTGGTGTCCACGATCGACGGGCTCGATATCAAGGGCCACATCGGCCAGCTACCGGGCCATACCACCTGCACGGGCCACCACGAAGCCTCCGGCGTGAGCGCAACGCTCTGCCAGAACTCCGGGGCGGGCGACTTCGAGTCCTTCTATCTCACCGGAATCCACGCCCCGTTCGCTGCCTGCATCCGTGCGGCGGGAGAGACGCAATCCTGAATGTCTTGCTTCCTGTCATGTCTTTTTGTTTGCACCCGAGCCGCTCTGGCTCTCGCACGCCGATCAATGTCATACATTGCGATGGTGACCACAATTCCGGAGAAATGCGAGGCTCTCGCACTTGCAGTTGAGCGATGTGGACAAGTCGATCAGCGCTCCCCGCGAAAATATCTACGGGATGAACCGGCGTACCGATTAGCGGCTCCTCAAAGTTTTACGTGGGCGCAGCGGCAATGCACCACGACTGAACTGTTTGGGCGGGGCGCAGAATTGGCTCGGGGAGGGGGGTGCTAATGACTCAAGCGATGGTGTCGGGCCAAGTGTGGAGCGGCCAGGAAAACAAGCCAAAAGATAGAGAAGATTCAGCATGTTAGAGAGAGCTCCGAATTAAATTCCCTCCGACAGTGCCCACTCCAGAGAGCTGCCGTTAACGGAAGCGGATTAATGCTTCACGCCAAGCGGCCGGGTGATCTGGACGCGTGCCCCCCGGCGTTGACGCGTGGCCTGCTTTCTCTGATCATTCCGCATCCGGGGGCCGGTGCCAACAAACTGACAATAAGGCTCTCCGGTGTGGGAGGTTCGATCCGGTAGGGATATCCGAGAATTCGGGATCCGTGAATGGCACCCATTGTCCCGCACCGCAGCCGTGACAGGGAGATGGAAGATGACGGGGAAACGTCTGAAGCCGCTGCGCTGGCTTGCTGCCGCCGCACTGGCCCTCGGCATAGCCGTGGGCGCCGGCGACGCCTTGGCGCAAAAGCCCAATCCGTTGCCGGACTGCTTCGCGCCGTGGGACGAAAACACGCCCACGATCAGCTACCCCGAGCGCGAGGGGCCGTACCGTGTCGCGCTTGCCAACGGGTTCGCCGGCAATGACTGGCGCATCGAGATGATCCAGAGCCTCAAGGCGTGGGCCAGACGGCCGGAGAACGCCAAGGACATCGCCGAGCTCAAAATCGTCAGCACCGGCACCGACGTGGCGGCCCAAATTTCGGCGATCGACAACATGATCGCGGCCGGCTTCGATGCGATCATCTTTATCGCCGTCAACCCGACGGCGTTCACCGGTGTGATAAAGCGCGCCAAGCGCGCGGGCACGATACTGGTGCCGTTCGACAACATTCTCGACACCGACGAGGTGGTGCAGCTCAACGAGCCTCAGCTCGAGCTCGAAGGGACCAAGGCGCGGGCTGTGGTCAAGCATATGGTGAGGAAGAGCGGCAAGGTGCTCGAGGTGCGGGGGCTGCCCGGCAACTCTGTGGATCGCGACCGCTCGATCGGTATGCACCTGGTGTTCGACCCGATCGAGGACGTCGAGGTGGTCACGGTGATCGGCAACTGGGACACCGGCACCGTGCAAAAGGTCGTGGCAGACGCCATCGCAACCCACGGACATTTCGACGGCATGGTGCTCCAACACGGCACCGTCGGCGCAATTAACGCCATCCTCAACGCTGGCCACGAAATTGTCCCGATCGGTGGCGACGGCGAAAACGGCGCCCGCAAGTTGATGGCGAAGCACAACGTGCCGGGCGCCTCGGTCACCCAGGCACCGGCGATGTCAGCCATCGCCATGCAGGCTGCGATCGCGCTGCTCAAGGGCCACGAGCTGCCGGCGATGATCGCGCTCCCGCTGCCCTATGTGCTGAGCGAGGATCTGGAGGAGGGTGTCAATTACTTCCCGGATCTTCCCGACGTGATCAACCTGGGGAGCGGATTTCCTGCCTGTGGCCCGGCGCTCACTGCCGAGGAAGTGCTGGCCGAGACCGCGGAAGACGAGTAGTTCGGTGACGCGCGGTTCGCCCGCCACGCGCGGGCGAACCCGCCTTTCGGGATTTTTCCGTGTCTGATCGAGGCGGTGCCGATGCGCCGTTCCTCGAAATGGTCGGGATCGCCAAGCATTATGGCGGCGTGCACGCGTTACAGGACGTTGACTTCGCCTGCCGCCGCCATTCGATCCATGCGGTGCTGGGCGAGAACGGCGCGGGGAAGAGCACGCTTATCAAGATCGCCGCCGGTGTCGTCCGACCCGACGCCGGCACGATGCGGCTTGCTGGCGAGGAGGTCCGCTTCGCGACGCCGCCCGAGGCCATGCGGCAGGGCATCGTCTGCGTCTTTCAGGAGCTGTCGTTGGTTCCGGATCTCTCGGTCGCAGACAATATCTTTATCACGCGCCCGCCGGGCAAATGGGGCTTCATCGACCGGCGCCGCCAGCGCCGGCGCGCCGAGGCTTTGCTCGCCCGTGTCGGCTGCGAGGACATCGATCCGCTGGAGCGCGCGCGTAACCTGCCGCTCTCGCGCCGCCAGCTGGTGGAGCTTGCGACCGCGCTCGCGCGCGATCCCAAGGTCCTGATCTTGGACGAGGCCACGTCCGCGCTCACCGCGCGCGACGTGGCGGCCGTGTTTCGCATCCTGCGGGAGCTGCGCGATGAAGGGCTCGCGATCCTCTACATCTCGCATCGGATGACGGAGATCGAGGCGATCGCCGATACGTGTTCGGTGTTCCGCAACGGCCGCCACATCGAGACCTTTCCGCAGGCCGACCGCTCACGCGACGAGATCGTGCACATGATGATCGGGCGCGAGATCAGCCAGGTCTATCCGCCCAGGCCCAAGGCGCCGCCCGACGGGCAGCCCGCGCTCGAAATTGAGGAGCTGACTTGGCAGGACCGCCTCCGCGACATTTCGCTCACAGCTGCGCCGGGCGAAATCGTTGGCCTCGGCGGCCTCGATGGCCAAGGACAGCGAGAGCTCCTGCTTGCGCTCTTCGGCGCGCTCAGGGGGGTGCGCGGTGCGGTCCGCATCGGCGGCAGGCGAGCGCGGATCTCCAGCCCGGCCCAGGCAAAGGCACCGCGTAGCGGGATCGCCATGATCCCTGAAGACCGCAAAACCGAAGGCCTCATGCTACCGATGAGCGTGCGCGAGAACCTGACCATTGCGGGTCTCAGCAAGATGATGCGCCACGTGGTCATCGATCGCAAGCGCGAGGGCGCGCGCGTGGACGAGCTGGTCGAGCGGCTCAATATCAGGATTGGCAATGTCCGCGATGCCGTCGCCAGCCTTTCCGGTGGTAATCAGCAAAAGGTCGTGATCGCCAAATGGCTGGTCACCGAAGCCAAAATCCTGCTGCTCATGGACCCGACCCGGGGAATCGATGTCGGCACCAAGCAAGAGCTCTACGCACTCATGCGCCAACTCGCCGACGAGGGCGCCACTATCCTCTTCTACACCTCGGACTATGACGAGCTGATCGGCATGTGCGACCGCGTCTTCATTCTCTATCAGGGCGCGGTCCAGCACGTGTTTGCGGGCGAAGAGATCACCGAGCGCAACATCGTCCGCGCATCGCTAAACCTGGCGCTGGACGAGGCGCACAAGGACGCCGCCGGATGAGCGGCCTGTTCCTTCACCTGCGTCAGAACTACGGCGCGGTGCTCGCGATCACGATTTTCCTCATCCTCTTTGCGGTGTTTCTCTCGCTCCACCCGCGAGGGCCGTCGGTTTACGTCATGACGACGGCATCCAACACCGGCGCGGCGCTTGCCTTTGTTGCAATGGGCCAGACGCTGCCCGTGCTCACGGGCGGGCTCGATCTTTCAATCGGCTCGATCCTCGCGCTCTGCAATGCGCTTGCCTCGGAAGTCGTCAACGGCTCGCCGGAGCGGGTCGCGCTCGGAGTCATTCTGGTGCTGCTCACGGGCTTCGCCTGCGGCCTGATTAACGGCATCGTCGTGGTCTACGGCCGCATCCAGCCGATCATCGCCACACTTGCGAGCGGCGCCGTCTACACTGGGCTGGCGCTGCTGATCCGCCCCATTCCGGGCGGCGAGATCGACGACGTGCTGAGCGAGGCAATGACCTACGAAACCTTCGGGGTCGTGCCGACCTCGCTCCTGCTGATCGTGGCGGTCGTGGTGCTGATCTGGGTTCCGTTCAAGAACTCCGTGCTGGGCCGCGGCGTCTATGCCGCGGGCTCGTCGGAGGTTGCGGCCTATATGTCCGGCGTGCGGGTCGACCGGTCGAAGCTCGCAGCCTACTCGCTCGCCGGCCTGTTCGCGGCGATCGGCGGGCTTTTCCTCGGCTTTCAAACATTCAGCGGCGATGCGCTGATCGGCGTGCCCTACACCCTCAACTCGATTGCCGCGGTGGTGATCGGCGGCACGTCCCTTTATGGCGGAATCGGCGGGGTCATCGGCTCGATCTTCGGCGCCTACATCCTGCGCACCATCAACGGCGTGATGTTCTTCGCAGGTGCGCCGCCTCTGGCCCAGCCCTTGTTCGAGGGCATCATACTCCTGGGCGCGGTGGCGCTTGCGGCCTTGCGCGTGGTGCGCATCCGCAACCGCCTCGAGGTCATGGACTAAGGCGATGCGCGTACTCCGCCTGCAAGGGCCCGCGTCTGCCGCCTTGAAGCGCGTCGACCGCCCGGTGCTGGTGGCGTTCTGCTTCATCCTGGCCCTGATTTTCGCAGGCAGCGCCTATTTCCCGCAGGTGCTGACGGCGACCTATCTGCTGCAGCAGCTTCAGATCGCCTCCTTCCTCGGCGTCCTCGCCACGGGCGCGATGCTGGTGATCCTGCTCGGCCACATCGATCTCTCGATACCCTGGACCTTCACCGGGGCGGCGATCGTCGCGACCGCGCTTGCCGGCATCGAGGGCACCGGCCCGCTTTCGCTCGCCGCGGTGCCCGCGGGGCTCGCCTTCGGCGCCCTGGTGGGCCTGCTCAACGGCCTCGGCGTCGCCTACCTGCGCGCGCCGTCGATGATCTGGACCCTCGGCATGAACGCCCTGATTCTCGGCATTTCGGTGTTCTACACTGGAGGCTTCGCGCCCACGGGCGCGCCGACGGAATTCATGCGGGCTGCCAGCGTCGGGCGCGCCGTGCTCAGCATCCCGAATGCCATCTACGTCTGGGCCATCGTCGCCATCGTCGCGGTGTTCATCCTCAAGATGACGCCGCTGGGGCGCTACATCTACGCCATCGGCAACCGCGAGACGGCGACCTATCTCTCGGGCGTGCGTACCCGGCTGGTGCTGGTCTTCTGTTTCGTCTGGGCGGGGACGTGCAGCGCCGTCGGCGGCATGCTGCTGGCGGGCTATGCCAACCAGGCCTACCAGGCGATGGGGGATCCCTACCTCCTGCCCACCATCGCCGCCGTCGTGCTGGGCGGCACTCATATTCTGGGTGGGCGCGGCACCTATTCAGGCACGGTCATGGGCGTCGTGCTGCTGACGCTCCTTTCCAGCATGTTGTCGGTGATGCAGATGCAGGAGGCCGGGCGGCAGATCATCTACGGCGGCGTGATAATTGTGATGCTGCTGGTCTATGGCCGCGGCGGCAAGATCCAGGGCTGAGCAGGGAATAACGAAACGGATCGGTTTGCCAAAGCTGGCTATTAGCCCTGGTTTGCCCCCACTAAGTGGGCCTTGCTGACGATGGCCCGAGGGTGGTCCACGCGCAGCGGCCGGGTCATGCGGACGCTCCGGCGACAACCTTGGCGCTAGCGGAGTTTAAGTCGGAAGACGAGATCGCCAAGCGCTGACCCGACGGCGTTCGCGACCTCCGCGACCGCGACTACAGGAACATTCTCGCGGCCCAGGCCACGGACGACAGCGAGCTCGCCCTCGCGCGAACCCTCCTCGAGACCGGGCACCGGTCGCGGATAATCTGTGCGGCCTGCGCACGCGGCTGTGGCCAAACGGCCAGCGCTATCCTGATCGCGATGGGAGTAGCGGGTAAGGGTTGCCGAGGCTGGCGGCCTCTTCGTTAAAGATGAAGGCGTCCTGTTCCTTGATTTCTCGCGCGGCCTGACGAAAAGCACTTTGAACGAAGCCGCTACGCGGAGTTAGCGGCGTAGAGTTCATTCATTTCCGAGGCGTCGCGGGTGCCGTTTGTTCTGTGCGTTCGCTTCCCGGTTGCGTCAGTGGCGCTCCGCCCGTCGGGTGGCGGATCCCCAGCAGCCTCCCGATCACCAGTGGTTAGCATCGACCCCTGCGACGGACCGTCGCCGGATCGGTCCGGCGGCGCGCCGTCGCGATCCAGGGAGATCGATAATGACCGGGACCGCGTGCGACACGAACACCGTCACCCCTCTTCGCCAGCGCATGGAGGAGCAGCTCCGCATCGCCAATCTGGCCGCGAGCACGTCCAAGGCCTACATCTGCGAGATCAAGAACCTGGCCAGGTACTACGACGCCTCGCCGGACGAGCTCGACGCCGAGCAGGTGCGCCAGTGGTACCTGGGGCGGATCGACAAGGGGCTCAGTCCGGGCACGACCAACGTCTCCTTCGCCGCGCTGAACTTCCTCTACATCGACACACTCGGCTGGCCTGACCATGTCGCCGGCCTGCGCTCCCGCAAGAAGCCCGGCAAGCTGCCGCGCTACATGTCGGAGCAGGAGGTCGAGCACCTCATCCTTGCGACACCCGACCTCCGCCACCGTGCTGCCATTGTCACCGGCTATGGCGGCGGGCTCCGCATCTCCGAGACCTTGGCCATCAAGGTCGGCGACATCCTGTCGGAGAAGAAGCTGCTGCACATCCCCTCCGGCAAAGGCGGCACCGAGAGAATGGCACCGTTGCCGGACATCGTCATCCACTACTTGCGCGTCTACTACAGGAACATCTGGCCGCGTCCGACGAACTGGCTCTTCTACGGCGTCTCGCTCGACAGGCCCATCGCAACGGAGACCTTGCAGGCCGCCTTCAGGAGGGCGCGCGACATTGCCGAGCTCGACCGCAGCTACACCTTCCATTGCCTGCGCCATTCGGCGGCGACCCATCTCCTCGAGCGCGGCGGCGATATCGAGGTGATCCGGGACATGCTCGGCCATCGAAGCGCGAACACGACCCGTCACTACGCCCGCGTCACCGGCAAGATGTTCGAGGGCCTCGACCACCCGATCTCAGGCTTCGCAGCGTTGCGCAACTGACGGCGCGTGGAGGCCGAACGCGCGGGCGTGGCGGAGATCTTCCGCCGCGCCGGCGCCGCTTTCCGTGAGCGCCACAAAGGGCGCATCGACGCCGCCCGGCTCAAGGTCATGGGCGCCATCGAGGCGTGCCGCACCGCCGTGCTCGGCGGCCACATGTACGCCTGCGAGGGCTGCGGGCGCGAGCATCCGCTCTTCAACTCCTGCCGCAACCGCCACTGCCCCACCTGCCAGGGTCTCGCCGCCAACCTCTGGAGCGAGGAGCGCGCCGGGGACATCCTGCCGGTGCCCTACTTCCATGTGGTCTTCACCCTGCCCAAGGAGGTTGCCGCCATTGCCTTCTGCAACCGCAGGGTGGTGTTCGACATCCTCTTCCGGGCCGTCGCCGAGACCCTGCGCACCATCGCCGCCGATCCCCGCCACGGCGGCATGCGCATCGGCGGCACCGCGGTCCTCCATACCTGGGATCAGAAGCTCCGCTTCCACCCGCACCTGCACGTGGTCGTGCCCAACGCGGGCTTCGACGTAGACAGTGGCGAGTGGAAGACGGGGAGCACCACCTTCCTCGCCCCCGTCAAGGTCCTCGGCAGCCTGTTCCGCCGCCTCTTCCTCAAGGAGCTCGCCCGCGCCCACGGCCGGGGGGACCTGGAGTTCCACGGCACCCTCGCCCACCTCGCCAATCCCGGCGAGTTCCACGCCACGCTTGCCGCCGCCCGGGCCAGGGACTGGGTGGTCTACGCCAAGCGGCCCTTCCGCGGGCCTGAGCAGGTCTTCCGGTACCTCTCGCACTACACGCACAGGATCGCCATCTCCGACAGCCGCATCGTCTCCTTCGACGGCGAGACGGTCTCCTTCCGCCACCGAAAGCCCAAGGCGCCGGGGCAGAGAAAGCCGCGCTACGGCATCGCCACCGTGAGCGCCGACGAGTTCATCCGCCGCTTCCTGAGGCACGTCCTGCCGGACGGCATGCACCGCATTCGCTACTTTGGCATCCTCGCCAACGGCTGCCGCGCCAGCACGCTGGAGAGAGCACGCCAGGCTCTCGGCGCCCTCGGCTGCGCCGCCCCCGAGGGAAGCGTGGACGGCGCTCAGGCCGAGCCCGACGAAGAGCCCGAGATCGGCACCGCGCCCGTGGCCTGCCCCCACTGCGGCGGCGTCATGCGCCTCGTCCGCGAAATCCGCCGCCGCCATGAGCCCCGCTCGACGCGCGGCCCGCCGGCGCTGCCGCCGACCCACAGGGGGAAACCGTGAGACGCCCGCTCGCTTCGGCCCCGCGCAACGGCGCCAAAGCGCCGACGCACGACCGAACCTGTCTCCGCTTGAGCCGGGCTGACAGCCCTCGGCTCACACCCCGCTCAGTCCTCGCAGCGTGCGCCCGCATGCCTGCCGAAAGACCGGCGCGAGCGTCGATTTTATGCGCAACTCTGCTGCCGGTGGATGCCGCCTGACGCTGACATCAGCGCACTTTCCACATAGCTCAACTTCGCCTCTCGTGGCCCGCGGCTTCGTTCAAAAGGGTTGGGCAGGCTCTCGAGAGAGAGCCTGCCCAACCCTTAACCGAAGGCGGCCCACGAGAGCGCCGAAGGAGGCACGTGCCACCTGCCTCACTACACCGACAGGCGCCTGCGCTCGGCTCTCGGATACCTGTGTCCCAACCGCTTTGAGGAGGAACAGTCCCGCACTCTGGTCAAGTCGGCCACCTGAAACTGTCCGACCCCAAGGGGACTACTCCACGGTTCCGATTGTTCTCGACATGGAATGCCAACTCGTTGACTCGGCACCAGCGATCTGCCAGTGTTTTCCTCGCTATCAAAGGAGGTTAAGCCGTTGTTCCGACTCGCGCAGGACGGCGGCGGGGAGGAACCAAGCACGAAACCGCCGTTGAATTGCTAACCATGGGAGGCTTCAAAATGGTGTATCGTGCAAAAATAAAATCTTTGATCTGCGCCGGATTCCTGGTTTTGGCGGGCTCTATTATGGGTTCCGTCATACCCGGAGCCCATGCCAGCGACGAGCCCATCAAGGTGGGCGCACCCATTCCGATTACCGGTCCCTTCGCCAGTGACGGGTTCGTGATGGAGAAGGCGGAAAAGCTCGCCATTGCGGACATAAACGCGCAGGGCGGGCTGCTCGGCCGACAGATCGAGATGATCGTGTACGACATTGGCGATCTCACGCCGGACAAGCTTCAGGCGGCGGCCCTCAATCTGGTCGAACAGGAGGAGGTCCACGTCCTGATCAACGGGTACGGCGGCATGGGGCCCGATATCCCGGCGTTTTGTCCGTACGATGTGCCGTATCTTCACGTTGACGGCCCGGAGTACGTGATCAATCTTGCGGAACAGATGGGATGCAAAAATATTTACATGTTCATCGATACGGCCGCGAATTACGGCGGGATCACGTTTCGCCAGCTGACGCAGATGGGCCACGAATTCTCAAGCAATAAACTGGCCATTATCCAGGGGCCGTTCGATTGGGAAATCGAAATGACGGGGGGCGCGATCGCGGCAGCCGAGGAGCTCGGCTGGGAGGTCGCCCTGACAGAGCAGGTCGATTTCGGTATCAGCGAGTGGGGACCGATCCTCAGCAAGCTCCACGAGGCTCAACCTGCCCTGATCTACTCCGAGTTCCTGGATCCGGCGGGCGTGAACGCCCTCGTCGATCAGTTCAACACCAACCCAGTCAAGGGGGCACTCCTTTACGTCGGCTACACCGGTGCCGTCCCGGCCTTCAACGAGGTCGTCTCGCGGGGAATCGCCGACGGCGTGCTGGGGATGACGCCCTCGGCCCACATGCCGGACGAAAAAGGCCGTGTGTTCGTGGAAAGGTGGCGTGAGGCCTATGACGAAGACCCGGCAATCGGTATCGCAGCCGAAATCTACGACCAAGTCATGTTTTGGGCGACCGCCGTCGAAAAGGTTGGTTCGGTCGACGATTATGACGCGATCCACGAAGAAATGCGGACAATGACCTACGACGGCATCACGGGCAAGCTCACGATTAACGACCGACATCACGTAACCTCGACCGACGAAGCCGCGCCGGCCCAGATTCTTCAGGTCCAGAACAGCGAGCTCGTGACGCTCATGATCGGCTCCAACGTGATCGCGGATTTCATGAAGCCTGATTGGTACGACTGAGGGAATCGCACGAATAAGCTGGTGATTGGGATCGAACCGCAAGGGGAACCCGAGCGGGGGTCAACTCGACAACTGGCGCAAGGGGCGTGGGCTCGGCTTGATTGATCCAGAAGGCGTGTCCACGCCGGCTTGCTCGGCTCTCACCTCCTGGGAGCGCCGCTGCCACGCGTTGGGAATACCAGCGTATCATCTACCCGTGCAGCCACGCAGAAACAGCTGAGGATGTCCTCCGCTACGACGACCGGTCCGCTGCTTTCGGTGCAGGGCGTAACTCGATCATTCGGTGCGCTCGTCGCTCTCAACGACCTGTCGTTCGACATCGAGCGAGGCGAAATCTTTGGCGTCGCCGGGCCCAACGGGGCCGGAAAATCGACGCTCCTGAACGTGTGCACCGGCGCGCTCAAACCCAATTCGGGCAAAATCTTCTTTAACAATGAAAGAATCGACGGTTGGTCCCCGCATCGGCTCTGTCACAAAGCCTTGGCCCGGACCTTTCAAATCCCGCAAATCTTCAGCTCTTTCAGCGTGGATGAGAATGTCGCTGTCGGCACTCTCTTTGGATTGGGCAAGAAGTCCATCGAGGGTCGGACGAAGAGAGAATTCCGCGACGAAATCCTCGCCGAATGCGGTCTCGATCCACGGCGCGACATGATGGCCAGCAAGGTGGATCTCCTGACCCGCAAGATGACGATGCTGGCCGCCTCGCTTGCGACGAAGCCGGAGCTGGTATTCATGGATGAGCCTCTCGCCGGCTTCACGACGGACGAAATCGACCAGATGGTCGCCTTGATCCTGCACCTGCGGGAGCGACTGGATATTACCTTCATGATCATCGAGCACAAGGTTCGGGCGCTGACCCATATGTCCGACCGAATCATGATCCTGGATCACGGTCAGCGCATCTGCCTGGATGCTCCGCTCAACGTCATGCGCGACCCAAAGGTGGTCGAAATCTACTTGGGATCCGAGTCCGTTGCTTGAAGTCGCGAATCTCAATGTCTTTTACGATGAATTCCACGTGTTGCACGACGTGTCGATACACGTGGCCGAGAACGAAGCGGTGGCTTTGATCGGAGCCAACGGCCACGGGAAGAGCACGTTGATGAAGGCGATCTGCGGCCTGACTCCCATCCGGTCGGGCGACGTGACGTTTCAGGGCAAGCGGCTCAATGGTTTGTCTGTGTCCGAGATCGTCAAGCAGGGCCTGGTCTATGTTGCGGAGGATCGCAGGCTCTTTCCCGACATGACGGTCCGGGAGAATCTCGACCTCGGCGCTTACTTGCCCCATGCCCGCAAACGGAAAAGCGAGAACCTGAACCTGGTCTTCGAGCTCTACCCGCAATTGAAGGAGCGGCAAGGCCAGGTGGCGCGGACCCTGAGCGGTGGCGAGGCGCAAATGCTCGCGCTGGCTAGGGGCCTGATGTCGGCGGCTAAATTCATGGCAATCGACGAGCCCTCCTTCGGCCTTGCCCCGAATCTCGTGCAGAACATGTTGCGCACGATTGCGCGGATCAACAAGGAAGGAATTACCGTACTTCTCGTCGAGGAAAACATTGCCCAACTCGAGACCTTCATCGACCGTGTGTATTTTCTGGAAGAGGGAAAGACAAGCTATGAAGGTCCGCTTCAGTCCCTCGAGCACCGACGGACAGAGGACAGGGCTTGACGTAGACGGCTGAGCAACCCGTGGTCGTGACCACGACAGGTATCGTCAGAACCGGGGGCGCCGGGGAGTTCCCGTTTCAACTTTGGGCGGGGCAGGCGTTTCGGGTTCAAGGGAATGGATGGCTGGTGAATGCATCAGATCATCGAAATCCTGATCAGCGGGATCATGCTGGGCGCCGTCTACGCGTTGTTGGCATTTGGCCTGTCCCTGGTCTACGGCGTCACCCGGATCCTCAATTTCGCCTATGGCGCGATTTATGCTGTGGGCGGATATCTCGCGTGGGTTCTGACGGTCGGGTATCTGGAGCTGAGCTATGCGGTGACCTTTCTCATCCTGATCCCGACCCTCTTCGTGTTGGGCATGGCGCTCGAGCGGGTGGTGATCCGCCCGCTGCGCTGGAAGCCGGGCTGGAACATCACGACGATGATGGTGACGCTGGGCTTGGCGTTCTTTATCGACAATGCGAACCTGATAGGGTTTGGTCCCGAGAACAAGGTTCTGCCGCCGCTCGTGCCGGGCAAGCTCGAGGCTTTCGGATTTGTCCTCTCGTACCACAAGATCGTCATCTTTCTGCTGGCGATCGTATTCGTGCTCGGGCTCGAACTATTCTTGCGCAAGACACGCTATGGCCAGGCCATGCGGGCGGTGGCCCAGGACATGCAGGGCGCCAACATGGTCGGGATCAACGTCAATCAGATCTTCGGCTATGCCTTCGGACTTTCGGCTGTTCTAGCAGGTCTTGCCGGGGTATTGCTCGCACCGATTCACCTGATTTCCCCGTTTGTAGGCTGGGTCCCGTTCTTGAAGGCCTTCGTGATCGTCGTGCTGGGGGGCCTCGGCAGCACGCGAGGCACGCTCGTTGCCGCGTTCATATTGGGGATTATCGAGTCCTACACCACGTTCTGGATCGGAGCGAGCTGGACCATACCGCTGTGGCTCATCACCCTGCTCGTGATCCTGATCTTTCGCCCCAGCGGACTGTTCGGCGGCTGGACGCGATGACCATGAGGGAAACCCGCAGCCTTCGTGGAACGGCGCGCGTCCCGGCGGCCGAATTATCGGGCACCGCAACAATGAGAACGGCGGGAAGCGAGCCGCCCCCATGAATCGCGTCTATTTCCTCATCGCCATCGGCGTTCTTGCGGTTCTGGGAGCCGTGATCGGGGACAAGTATTTCATCCATATTTTGATCCTATGCTTTATCTGGAGCATGGTTGTCGCGGGCTGGGATCTCGTGCTGGGCTACGCCGGGATCGTCAACTTTGCGCAGCTCGTGTTCTTCGCCGTAGGCGCGTACGGCTCGTCTATGGCCGCCATGAGTCTCGGTGCCCCGTCCATCACGCCGCTCCTGGTCGGGATGGGTTGCGCCGGTGTCGTCGGCCTGCTGATCGGCCTGCCGTGTCTGCGTCTTCGTGGCGAGTTCATCGCCCTCTTTACCTTTACCGTCCATCTCGCCCTGCCTCCGCTAATCCGCCAGGGGCGTCCGATCGGGACCGGCGGCGCCACCGGACTCTTGGGCGTACCGCCGCTCGAGATCGGCGACTTCGCTCTCGTCGCTCAGAACAAGCTTGCCTGGTTCTACGTCACCCTATGCGTGGCCGCTGTCGCCATCTACATAATCTATTTCATTATCGTGCCCGGACGATGGGGCAAAGCGTTCGTTGCCATGCGGGACTCGGAAGAATTCGCCAAGAGTCTCGGCGTTAACTACTACAGGTACAAGCTTGTCGTATTCACAGTCTCGGCAATGATTACTGGGTTGGCCGGAGCACTTTACGCTCATTACGTAATTGTCGTGACGCCCAAGATTCTCGGAACCGAATTCTTTCTGATTGTTATGGTTATGCTCTCGGTAGGCGGTCTAGGCCGATTTCCCGGTGTGATTCTGGGCGCGTTCATCGTGACGATTGGCAACGAATGGCTTCGCGAAGTCGGGCAGTATCGTCTTCTTCTTCTCGGTCTGGCCGTCGTCCTGATTATCTTGTTCATGCCCAAAGGCATCGTGGCGCTCCCTGATCAATTCCAACGCTTCAAGTTAAAACGGTTTTCCGTTTCCAGTCGCAAGAGCCAGGAATGAAGAGGCTCATCCGCACAAAGAACGAAAGGGAAAAGGAAATGCCAAAAGCCACAATTTTCAAGAAATCGGATTTTCATTACGAGGAAATGAGCGGGCTGCCGGTACACAACACGACGATTGCGCGCCTCGTTACGCCGGAGTTGAGCAAAACCCTGGGAGGAGGGATCGTCGTCTTCGAGAAGTGCTCTTATGAGTGGACGATCACCTACGACGAGATCCTTTACATCCTCGATGGGCAGTTGCGCGTGATCGTCGCCGGAGAGAAGTTCGATTGCGATACGGGCGATGCCATTTGGCTCCCGCGCGACACGCCGCTCATATACGAAACCGAAGGAAAGGCCGTCTGCTTCTACGCCATCTGCCCGGGAGACGGGGTGCGCTGGGATCTCATTGGCCTCCCGCCACTGCCGCCGAAAGCCTGACTGTGGCATGACCTGCGGGGCGAGGTTGCTCGCCAAACCGGCTGTGCAGGCGAGCACCGTCCCCTCGCGGTTTGCGGCAGTCGAGCCCACTGTGCCATCGAGACTCACGCGGCCCCGCTTCAACGGCGAGGGTTCGTGACCGGCGTTCGCTCGGCGTCGCGCTGCGCGCCCTGACCAATCGGTGCCTGGCCTCAGCGGGACCAGGCACCGGTGAAGTCACCGGCCTGCGCGATGCAAGCCGTAATTCTCGGCCTGTCGAGCTACGATTTGTTGATATGCAGGAAGAAGCACTTACGAACGCGTTCGTGTACCTCCCAGAGAACCTTTTCACCCTGCGCAATGTAAAAGCTATCTCCTGGCCCGTAGGTTACCGCTCTGCCGGCGGAGTCCGTGACCGTGACCTTCCCTTCGAGCAGGGTACAGAGTTCGCTGAACGGGTAGACGAACTCCATCTTTCCAGGCGTACATTCCCAAACGCCGCTCATCAGTTGATCGTCCAGGGTACCGAAGTCGAGCCGGCATGCCTGCTTCGGATCGCCTTCGAGCACAGTTGCGTAGTCCGCATCAGCAAACGCCGGCCACGGTTCCAAGGTGCCTTGATCTTTGCCTTGCAGAAAGTCCAGCATCGTAGCCCTCCTTGGTCCGAACTCAAGAACACGCGGGAAAGGGCAATCGTCCTGCCCCGCCAAGCCACAAGTATGATGCAACCACGCCGTTCCGTCCACAGAGGCGGCCAATATCCACGCCTTTGCATCCGAACACGCCGAGCGTTCACCCGGCCACGATGAAAGGGGCGGCCCGACAGGCTAGGTCCTCGTCGCCGCCGAACCCGCCGCTGTTTTTACTCTCTGGCGGCGGTCACTTCGACTTCTAACAGCAATCCCGGAAGCACGAGCGAGGGCACGATGATGGCCTTGGATGCGGGCTTGGCCTCTCCCAAGATCTCTCTCAGGAGGTCGACGTACTCTTCGTAATATTCGAGGCCGACTAGATAGGAATCCATCTTGACAATATCACCGTAACTCATCCCAGCGGACTTTAATACTTCAGCTATGTTCTCCCAAGCAGTTCGCGTTTGCGCCTCGAAACCCTTTACCACGTCGCCCGCGGGCGTAATGCCGACTTCGCCCGCCACCCACAGGAGCCGGGAGTTCGGAGACACTTCGGCTCCGTGACTGTAGATGTCGCCGACTGGCGGATGAATAGTCTTCGGATTGTGGATTGTATTCATGAGTCTGTGTCCTTCTCGGTTTAGCTGCGAGCTGGTTCGTACCCGATCCCAACTGCCGGGAGGCTTTACGGAATGAGATCGGACTGCCCTTGCTACGTCTCCTGCAAGGAGCGGGCTGCCTCAACGGTTAGTACCGCTCGTCATTTTAGACTGTTACCGGTGTTTGACGAGAAGCGACCGGCCCTTGACCGGTCAGGACGGAAGGGCGGGGCGCCGCGGCGAGCCTCGAAGGCGGGTCGAACGGGCGGAGCGCAATGGGAGCAGCAAAACCCGTCGACCAACTCGCGCCGAAGGCGCGTCATTGCGCCGTCTCCCGTGACGAAGCCATCCTAGACGCGCCGCGGGCATGGCCGCTTCAACCGCATGTTCCGGCGACGAACTTGCCCAATCGTTTGCGCTTTGAAATAGTGAATTCGAGCTTATCAATCGGTTCGGGAATCGAACTTAGGGGAGACCACCGGTCGCCGGCATTCCGTGGAGAGGCCTGGAAGGCGCGCTGCGATCCCGGGATCTTGAGAGCGAGCGTACCCACTTGCCAAATGGCACGGCCCGGAAAGAGGCGAACACGTTCCTCGGCGCTTTCGCCGAGCCCGCGCGCGGCGCCCGTCGAAAAGCACTCCAGGGAGAAAACCGGATCGGGGAAGTGGGGGGAGGGCCCATGAGCGTGTCTGTGTCAATGACGGTCAACGGCGAAGAGGCCTCGGCCGCGGTCGAATCGCGCACGCTCCTCGTCCATTTTCTGCGCGAGCACCTGGGGCTCACCGGGACGCATGTCGGCTGCGATACGAGCCAATGCGGGGCTTGCGTCGTTCACGTGAATGGACGCTCGGTCAAGTCCTGCACCCTACTCGCGGTTCAGGCCGAAGGGGCGGAAGTGCTCACGGTCGAAGGGCTCGCGAAGGGGGAAGAACTTCATCCAATGCAGGCCGCCTTCAGGGAGTGCCACGGCCTTCAATGCGGCTTCTGTACGCCCGGGATGCTGATGAGCGCGCTCGACCTTGTCGCGCGCCACCCTGATCCCTCCGAAGAGACGGTCCGCCAGGGGCTCGAGGGCAACATCTGCCGCTGCACGGGCTACGTGAACATCGTCAAGTCCGTAATGGCCGGTGCGAAGGCGATGAGGAGTTAGTGGAATGGTGGACGAAGGTATCGGCGCCGCCGTAAGGCGCAAGGAAGATGTCCGGTTCCTGACGGGGCAGGGCAGATACACCGACGATATCAAGAGACCCGGCCAGACCTACGCCTGTTTCGTCCGGTCGCCACACGCCCATGCACACCTCAAGTCGATCTATACGGAGCAGGCGGCGAAGGCGCCGGGCATCATCGCAGCCTATACCGCCGTCGATCTGAAACACGACAATATTGGGGCTCTTCCCTGTGTCTGGGTTTTCCAGAACGCGGATGGCTCGGACATCAAATTGCCGCCCCATCCCCTTCTCGCAGTCGACAAGGTCCGCCATGTGGGCGATCCGGTCGCCGTCGTCATCGGAGAAAGCCTCGACGCGGCCCAGGATGCGGCCGATCTCGTGGCAGTCGACTACGAGGAGTTGCCGGTTGCCGCCGATACGGCCGGCGCCGACAGAAAGGGAGCGCCCCAGCTTCATGAGGAAGCACCCGATAATGTTTGCTTCGATTGGGAAAACGGCGACAGGGATGCGGTCGAGGCCGCCTTCGCGAACGCGCACCACGTGACGAAGCTTGATTTCGTCGTCAACCGGCTCGTGCAGGTTCCCATGGAGGTCCGCGCCGTCAATGCCGAGTACGACAGAATAAGCGGGCGCTACACGATCTATCTCTCGAGTCAGAATCCGCATATGGCCCGCAGCCTTATGGCGATCGACATATTGCATGTGCCCGAAACCAAAGTGCGGGTCATTGCGCCGGACGTAGGTGGGGGGTTCGGTGCCAAGAGTTTCGCCTATGGGGAGGAATGTATCGCGGCATGGGCCGCCAAGAAATTGGATCGTCCGGTCAAGTGGACGTCCAGTCGGTCGGAGAGCTTTCTCACCGATTCGCAGGCACGCGACCATGTCACGCACGCAGAGCTTGCTCTCGATGCCGACGGGACCTTTCTTGCGCTGCGGGTGAAGACCACAGCGAACCTGGGAGCCTACCTGTCGACCTTCGGGCCGGCGATCCCGACCTTCTTTTTTACGACAATCATGTCGGGCACCTATACGACGCCGGCAATCCATTGCGAGATAAGGGGCGTGTTCACGAATACGGTTCCAGTCGACGCGTATCGCGGTGCGGGCCGACCGGAAGGCGCGCTGGTTATAGAGCGCTTGGTCGAAAATGCCGCGCGCGAGATGGGGATCGATCGCGCGGAAATTCGACGGCGAAACTTCATCCCGAAGGACGCGATGCCGTACAGGACCCCGGTCGGCCTCGAGTACGATACCGGCGACTTCGCCACTCTGATGGAAGAAGCGCTGAAGATCAGCGATTACGAGGGATTCGAACAGCGCCGGAACGAGAGCCGGGCGAGGGGCAGGCTGCGCGGGCTCGGCATCTCGTCTTTCATCGAGAACGGGTCCATGGGACCGTCGAAATTGCTGGGCTCGTTCGGCTCCCGTGTCGGCTTTCCGGAGTCGGCGCAGGTGCGTGTGCATCCCGAAGGCTCGGTGACATTATTCACCGGCAGCCATTCGCACGGGCAGGGTCACGAAACCACGTTCGCCCAGGTGGTCGCGGACTGTCTGGGCCTGTCCCTGAGCAAGATCGAAGTCGTCCACGGGGACAGCGATCAGATCCCCTACGGGACCGGCACCTACGGTTCGCGCTCGATGGCGCTCGGTGGATCATCGGCCTTCCTGGCGGTCGAAAAGGTTATCGAAAAGGGCCGGAGGATCGCGGCCCAACTGCTCGAAGCGAGGGACGTCGACATCGAATTCAGGGAGGGCGCCTACACGATCATGGGCACCGACAAGTCGGTGAGCTTCGAGGACGTCGCGGGCGAAGCGTATCTAGCGCAAAACTTCTCTTCCCAGGAGGTCGAGCCCGGCCTGGACGAGACGGCGTTCTACGATGCGCAGAACATGACCTACCCCAACGGGTGTCACGTCTGCGAAGTCGAGATAAATAGGGAGACAGGCGAGCTGGAAATTGCGCGATACGTCGTCGTCGACGACTTCGGAACGATCATCAATCCGATGGTCGTCGAGGGCCAGGTTCACGGCGCCCTCGCGCAGGGTATGGGCCAGGTGCTTCTGGAAAACGCCGTTTACGATCAGGATACGGGTCAGCTTTTGGCCGGCTCGTTTATGGATTACTGCATGCCGAGAGCAGGCTTCATTAGCACTCTTGACCACGCGACAAATGAGGACAATCCGTGTACCCACAATCCCCTCGGCGTCAAGGGGTGCGGCGAATCGGCAACCATCGGTTCCCCCGCCGCCGTGACGAACGCGATCGTCGATGCATTGTCCCCGCTCGGCATTACCCACATCGATATGCCGGCGACGCCGGAGAAACTCTGGCGTATCGTTCGGGAATCGGCAGAGGCGTGGCCGACCGGATAAGACTGCAAGCGGCGACGCGGCTGAGATCACTTGCCCCGAACCGCAGACGGCCGACCTGGTCGCGCGGGGCGACCATTGACGGCTCCTTTCACCCACTGCAAAACGGAGGCATCGGGCCCGTGGGGTGTCGCCTGCGTCTTCCATTGCATCTTCGACCTGCCGGAAACCTGGCTGCACAGCCTCCTCCCGTTGCTCGTGAAGGAGGAAGTTCAACAGGCCATGGCCGCAGTACCTGCAGCCTACGGCGGATGCCTGCGGGCAATCCGCTGCTAATCTGCTAGCGAGTTCGTCAGGAAGGCTGCCCACTGATCTAGGAGTTCTCCCAGCGGCGTCGCCGCCGCGTCCGAATTCCATTCGACATGAACCGTGCCGCCGAAGGTGTCCAGCTTCACGGCCTCTCGGGCAACCTCCCGCCCAGCGCTGGGACCATCACCCAAAGGGTGAGCCAATGCCCAGGCGGCGCCGGAGGTGTCGGCGAGGCTGAGGCGGGCCTCGATACCGAGGCCCGCGAGCCGCGCCGCGACCTCGTCCATCAGCGCCGCCTCGCCGCCGAAGAGGTGGGCGCAGTCGGTAATGTCGAGCAGCAGCCCGCCGTTACCGCTATCGCTATTGTCGCTGGCGTCCACCGCGCACCACGGCGTGAAGCGGTTGCACCAGAGGGCGAGCCGCTTGAGCCCCCGCCGGTCCGCCGCCGCATCGGCGCGCGCGGTCACCAAACCGGCGAGCACGGAGCATGCCGGGCCTCAGCCCCTTTGTGCCGGCCTCGCGGTTGACCGCCCACAGCACCGGCCCGCGGTCGCGGCCCGTCGCGAGTCCGTCAAGGACGGCCTTGCTCTAGCCCGGATTATTCTTGTCGGGTCTGATTTTGGGGTGGCGGACGTAGCGTAAGCCGTTGCCATCAGGTAGGAATTCGTTGTCGAGGCGTCTTCCTCTCCGAACAACGAAAAAGCCACGCCCGCCATGACCGACGATAGCCTTCTCCCCTTCGATCTGCCAAGCGTCCAACGCAAGAAGGTGAGCGCCGCCTTCGACGGCGGCCTGATCTCGTCGGACGGCGGCTTGGTCCTGTTGCGCGAGGCGGAGCGCAGTTTACGTCTGGCCGAGACCCTGGCGGGCTGCATCCGCGATCGGCGCAATCAGGCGCAGGTGGTCCACTTGATCTCGGCCATGCTGCGCTTTCGCATGCTGGCCATTGCGTGTGGCTACGAAGATGCCGACGACTGCGACGCGCTGCGCACCGACCCGCTGTTCAAGCTGGCCTCAGGCCGGGCGCCGGAGAACGGCCGCGACCTGTGTTCTCAACCGACCATGAGCCGCCTGGAGAACGCGCTGTCTCGCATCGAGGTGGCGCGCATGACGGCCGCCCTGGTCGATCTCTTCTGCCGCTCCTTCTCAGCCCCACCTGCCGCCATCACCCTCGATATCGACGACACCTGCGATGCCGTGCACGGCGACCAGCAGCTCTCGCTGTTCAACGCTCATTACGACACGCGCTGCTTCCTCCCCATCCACGTCTATCACGTGGAAAGCAGCAAGCCGGTGGCGGTTCTCCTGCGCCCGGGCAAGACGCCGTCGGGGCCCGAAGTCCGCACCCTCATCAAGCATCTGGTCCGCCGCATCCGCCGCCACTGGCCGCACACTCGGATCGTCTTCCGGGGAGACAGCCACTACGGCCGCGCGCAAGCCATGGCCTGGTGCGAGCAGAACGGGGTCGACTACATCTTCGGCCTCGCCGGCAATCGCGCGCTGCACGCGCTTGCATACGAGGTGGCCGACGATCTCAAGGTGCGCCGCGCCAAGGCCGGCGCGGACAGGATGCGCAGCTTCGCCGCCTCCGCCTACGCCGCCCGCTCCTGGGACCGCGAACGCCGGGTCGTTGCCCGGCTGGAGGCGAGTACGCGCGGCTTCGACACCCGCTATGTCGTCACCTCGCTCGGAGGCGAGCCTCGCCATCTCTACGAAGACATCTACTGTGCCCGAGGCCAGGCCGAAAACCTGATCAAGATGCACAAGGGCCAGCTCGCCTCGGACCGAACCTCCTGCCAGAGCCCGCGCGCCAACCAGCTCAGGCTGGTGCTGCACACCGCAGCCTACTGGCTGATGCTCGCGCTCCGCGATGCCATCCCCAGCGCCGCGCCGCTCGCCCGTGCAGAGTTCGCAACCCTGAGGCTGCGCCTCCTCAAGATCGGCGCCCGCGTCGTCGAGAAGGCCACCCGCGTCCGCATCCACTTCACCTCGGCCTGCCCGGATGCCGCTCTCTTCCGCCTGCTCGCAGGCCGTCTCGCCGCAGCAGGCCCCTGAGCGACGGGGCGGCGTGCCCCAATCACCCAGGCTCGTTCAACCCTCAACCCAATAACGACCATCCTCAGATCCCGGCGCCAAACCGCGTCAGGCCACGACGCGACCCGATAACCGAGCCTCAACCGCAAGGTTCTCCATGAATAACTCGGGCTAGCCACCGCCGTTGGTGAGAGCGCGGGCCCGGCGAGGGGCCCCGACCTCGCTCGCGCCCGCTGTCTCGTGCAGGCCGTTCGGCGCGAGGCCGCCCTCGGGCAGCGCGCCATCCAGGGCACCCACGCCGAGCGGCCAGGGCCTCCCCATCCGGCTTCCGTCAGCGGCATCCTCCAGCGCGGCCGGGTGGCGTTCGAGCGCCGCGATGCGCCGCCGCAGCGCTGCCAGATCGGGGGAGACGTCGGCCGCACCGGCCCCGCCGGCGAGCGCACGCGGGACTCGATCCGGGGGCATGAGGCGGGAAGTGCTTATGGTTATTCACTATTTGTTCCAGTATCGAGCCTGTCAAGACGCGTGGACTCGTGGGTGACGGACGCGATTATGTGCCAGTGAGGAGGGGGTACTCCCTGTGGTTGTCCAAGAGCCACGAGCAGGAGCACCCCGATGCCACAGTGAAACTGCAACGATTGAGGGTCTACCGATGGCCTTCGAGGTGGTGAACGCGATGCAGGCGGATGGCCTGAAACGGGGCGAGGGCTACCGCCCCCTTGGCCGGCGGGCACTTGCTGAGATCATCCAGGATCGGATGACCACAGCCCTGCTCGACCGTCCCACCCATGACTGCGAGATCATCGAGACCGGCAACAAGAGCTGGCGCTTCAAGAACCGATCCTGACCCGGCGCCGACCTCCTCTGCGGCCCGGTTGCCCCGGTGGGTCAACAGGAATCTCCCACGCGGCTTCGCGTAGCGTAGGGCGCTACACGAAGCCGCGTGGGTCTCCCCCTGTGCACTACAGGGACAAGCCGGCGCCGTGCCAGTAGTACATTCTTACGCCGCCGCATGGAGTGGGCCCCTGGGGCCGGACAGTTTCACGCGGCTGCTTTGACCGGCTTGCGGGACTGTTCCTCCTCGAAGCGGATGGGGCTTAGGGAACCTCTGATTTATCAGGTGTTCCCGTGGCACAGGGATGTGCCACCATTTTCGGTGGCTGTAAGTCACTGAAAATGTGAGCAAAGCGGAAAGCGCGCTTCCGCCTTGCGCGTCTGAGAAATGCAGGAGGCACTTATTCAGACCTTCCTTAGGTATCCGAGCGCCGAGTGCAGGCGCCTCTCGTTGCAGCTGTCGATGACCCGGCACCGCTCCCTCGCGTGCATGATCTCGCGGTGGCACTTGATGGTCTCCTAGGCGTCGAATTGATCGGTCATGCCGTAGCTGTCCGCGACGCCGCGCAAGAAGCACGGCGCTACTTCCTCGCACCGCCGGGCCAGGGCGACCTCCGCGACGAAGGTCTCGTGAGGCAGGTGGTCCAGGTTGCCGTACTGCAACCTTATGGACCCCTCGACGCCGGCTGGGTTCACGGTCGGGTCGATCCGGTAGATGGCTTGCTGGTAGAGCGACGGCGAGGAGGCCGCAGCCGATGCGTCCCTATCTCGGGCTGTGTTGCGGATAGGGGGGCGGCACGTCGCTGATACGCTGTGCTCTCTATCCGCAACAATTTGGGCGAGGGCAGCGCGGGAGAGGAAATGGGCTAGGTCGTTGTTCTGATTGCTAGACCGCCGGGTGTGGTCGACCTGCCTAGACCGCTGCTGCCCCGGTTGTGGCGGATAGAACGCTAATTCCTGGGAGTGAACGAAAGAAGGGGTCAGGGCGGAGCTGTGTCTGTCTAATAAGCCTGAAATGTTGCGGAACAGCAACATCGATCATAGCTTATTCTATAGGCAAGAATTATGAAGGTGTGTGTCGGTGATAATCCCGCGCGGTCAATGATTTAGTGTGTGTGTGACACAAGCTAGAGTCGTTGAAAGCCGATGTGTCGACCGATGCCTTCGATTCCCCTTCGTTCATCCCTCCTTCCTACCCCCTCTGTATCCGCCACAACGCCACAACCCGCGCTGAGCCTGGATTTCGGCCGACTTCTATCCAAAACACCTGTTCGACGGGGTCGAGGCTGCAAGCGCACCCCGCCAGGCAGCCACGCCAAGACCGAGAACAGCGGCGGAACATCGCTGGCTCCCAGCGCTTGGACCGTCCGGTATGCGCCTCGCTTGCGAAGATACCGCGGGTAGGCCCGCCACAGACGTCTCGAGGCCGCACGCTCAACCCCCACGGGGCGAGACCCCGCCCGCAGCCCAGCCAATATCCAGAGCTAGTATCCCGCCATGCGTCTATAGATAGGGCAGAAGCGCTGACAGCTCGCCCTACCGCCCTCTGGCACGGGTTGGGCGCCCAAAAACGCGCGCGCGCGCGCGCGAGGGGCTACGATGGTCCTCACGCCGGGCGATCGGGGGAGATGAGCGCCCTTGGGTTGCCTGGCGAGGGGATCTGGCCAGCGCCGGCGATCTCAGGGCTGGCTTGAGACCCGTCCAGGCTCGATTTTGCCGCGTGGCGGACATGAAGACTATCGAACCTCGCACCCAAACCGCCGGTAATGGCAACTTTCCCAAGCCATCCCCTCCCCATGCCCACATCCATGCCCACCCGACGAGGCCCTTGCCCCCTGCCCCCGCTCCCGAAGCGTCGGTCCGGTCCCGGCGCCGCAGGCGCACCACGCCGAGCGCGTGCGCCTCGATGATCTCGACCTGGATGAGCGCGTGCGTGTGGCGCTGGGTGATGGGCGCGGGCGCTCGTGGCCGGGCGGCGGGTGCACGTGGTGGGCGAAAAAGAGAGGCACGCCGGCGCGCGGACGAAAGGCGAGGGGGAGGGAGGGCTGCGGGTCCCATGATCGGGGCCCCTTCTGTATATGTATGCCCCCGGCGTCCGGTACGGAGAGGGAACCGCATTTGCGAGGCAGCGGAATAGGGGACCCCAGTTCTGAGAGCGCGCGAGTGGGCCCCATTTCTTAGCGAAAGGGACTCCTGGCGACGGGCGGCGGCCAACCAGCATGGCGTCACAGCCGATATGGCTCCAGAAGGCGGCTGGAGGCCCGTCGGCGCGCGCGGGGGTGGAGGAGGGACCAAGGGGCACCAGGGTGAGTATTGCGAAAATTACCCCGTTTCCGGCTCGCCACGGGGCCGAATTCTTTGCCCGCCCCGCGTCCACACAGACAAGGGACCATGGATGGCGCATTCTTGCGCCGCCGCGACCAGACCGCCCGGCCGCTCCGCGTGGGGCATTATTCCGCCGCTGTTAACAGAGGCAACGTACGCGCGGCGTTGGGCGACCACCCTGGTGCCGTCGAGGACATTGGTGTTGCATTTGCTCAGTGTCGTCAATTAATCATTTTATTGCAAAAGATTAAAGTCATAACTGTTCGTATATCTTCATGCCGGGATCAGATGTTTTCCACCCCGCGCTCCCGATTGTCCACTTGGGAAGCCGGATCGGTGGCGATTGCTGGCGGCGTCCGACCACGCCATCGGCAGAAGAGGGGAGCCGCAACGGCATTCCCGGATAATACCCACCCCACACCCGCCTTCGTGATTCCGTAATCGAACAGTCACCGGATTGATTCGACCCTCCGCCCCTTCCGCTCTTCGCGCGTCCTCCCCGACCGCAGCCCCGCCGGACGACCCCCGGACCTGCGCGTCGTCCCGTCACTCCTCCGGCACGGTGCGCGGCACCAGATCGCGCCAGCCCCCGTCGACCATCGCCTTGACCTTCGGGATCCACCGCCGCACCTGAGAGCGCATCCAGCTTTTGGAACTCCGCTCGACGGCCACCCTCGCGTCCCCCCAGATGTCACGTGCCATGCTGCGTTGCGACTTGCCCGCCCTGAGCCCGTCGAGCACCTTCACCATTGCAGCAAGCTCTCGACCCCTGGCCTCGAATTCGCCGCCGCAATTGCCCTCGCCGCAGCCGCCCGAGCGGTAGCCGCCCGTGCCGGTGGAATGGCCGATCGCCAGCCCCGCCGTCCATCGGCGCGCCCCGGACCCCGGTCCGGGGGTCCGACGACCAGTCGGCGCCGATCAGCCCCGTCGTCACCTCGCTGTCCAGGGTGAGGTTGCCCTCGCGCCCGTCGAACGAAGAGATCGCGCCCCGGCCCCAGAGCGAGGCGAAGCCGCCGCCGGGTCCGCCCCGGACGCCGGTCCGGGTGTTCGTTCGACAAGGGCCGGGGACGGCAACCGGAGACCAGGACCGGCCGCGGGTGAGGCGGGCGCCGGTCCGCCGCCAATACCGTTTTCTTCGGGTCGGGATAACGGCTTCCTATGAGGTGCGATCGCTCACCTTGAGCTTCGCGCATCGACCGCTACCTGGTCGACACCTTGATCCCGAACCCGAGCCCGGGGAGAAAGCCAACGTTGCACACCGTTCGCCTCTCCGACCGCAGGTCACGATCTCGTGCCGAGAGTCACGACATGCCCTTGTTTCGTCAGAATCGCGGCCCGATGCGGCGAGGGTGCGCGCAACCCGGTGAACATCCTTGATTCCTCGGTTTCTCCGGCGAAAGAGGCGCGGCGCCTGTCTTCGTCCCGAAAGCGAATGGAATCAAACTCTAGACCTCGCGTGGCCTTCCATGACCTCTTCATTGGGCTTTGAGACTCTGGCGGATACCGACCCGTCTGTACGCGCAAGCCGTATCACCTAACCACGTGGACGAAGGTCAATTACACTCTTGATTAGCTCCCGGCACTCGCCCAGAACCCTGGGAATGCCTTCGGCAAACGACAGCGCATCGCCGGCATAAGTAAGAACACCGTGGTCCACGAAATACGGTTGAAAGAAGATGGACATGGCACTGTCCGCCGTTCCATCTTTGGCCTGCCCCAACGCCCGATCGTCGATATGCTCCAAAGCGTTCCGCATCCGACGCAGCGACTTCGCGTTGGTGTCAAATTTTTCGGATATCTGAAGGCCTAAGCTGAATTCCTTCTCCAACCGATAAATCATCTCCATCCCTCGAGACAAAGAAATCAATGTCACCTCAGCCATGGCCAAAGCCCGGAATAGGGTGGGCCTCCGCAAATTATCAGCCAGAGTGCACGCCTCTTCCAGAGCATCCATCGTCCCTGACCAAAATACATGTGTAGCGTCTAACCTTCTGGCGGCGGCCAATAGCAGCATCAGAAGTGTGCTATCCCCTGCGCCTGCTATCCGATACCAAGTCCAAATGGTATCCGCCACCGGAGCGTACCCGCCTCGGCCCTTCGCGCTCTTCGCGTCCAGTTCATCCGAGTCGATGGACAGGTCTCCGGCGCGGATCACCAACCTCTTTCCCGCCGGCACATGCACGACCTCACCAGAATCATCCTCTCCAAATCGCAGAGACCTAGCGTATACCGCGTTTTCGTCGCATCCAGCGGGAACCAACCTGCCGACGTGCTCTATCGCCTCAGCCGGACCCAAGTTGAGCAACGTCATCCCTTGCCCTCCCCCAATTTCTTCCCACAGCTTGTATAAAGACGGCGCTCATCGAACGCGTTGGCCATTCCTGACACGCAGCCATCCATAGACGTGCGCACCGGCGTCCCCAGTCCGACTTCCGACTCGTACTTCCGTATCCTACAATTGAAGGCTTGGCCGGGAATCACAAATCCCTAAGCCGTAAAGCGAAGCGATTTGCTCGCGAAACCGCCTCTCACCCCCGTAGCTGGGGTGTCGTACATCCAATACGTCCACCTCCACCGTTTTGTTGCCCAATGCTCGTGCCGAGTCCTTGCCGATTGCGATAATCCGTCGTGGCCGCAAGAACGATACCAACCTGAGTAGCAGTACCATGCCTGCGTCGCGCTCAATCGCGATATGCGCGCGATCTCGGTACATATCATCTTTTGGAAACGGATGAAGCGGAAACACGTTCCACAGAAAAACATTTTCCTCGATCAGTTCAAGCATTTCCCACACAATAGTCGCGGTCCTCTCCCGCACTATCGGACCACGTGTGGGTCGGTCCACGTCCACCCCCCATCGTCTGGTATGAGCGGAAAACCAGAAATCGTCAGTCAGTGCCAAGCCAGTCCGTCGACCACCGCGATGGCCTAGATCCCGACCAATCCATATTGCATCAATGTCGGCCTTACCCGCCGCACACAAAATATCGAGAAGCACACAGGCTCTAATCTCCGGTGCATTTGGCTTATCATACTTCTCGCACCGCTCGACATACGGATTGAACGTGTTCGGGAATCTCAAATCCCTTACCATGGATACGATACCCCATGGATTCGTAACAGCCATCATCCCTCCTCTTCGTAAGAAATGGTCCGCGTTACTCTGTTGCCCACAACTACGCCGCCACTGTTCTCACGTAATGACCTGAAAACAGAATAGCCTTGCAATATCGCATCTTACCATAGCTTGAGAGGGCACTGCTCCACCTCGTAACCTCGTACGAAATTCCCAATCGTCTTTAGGAGATCAAAGGAAATCGACGACTGACCTTCGAAGAAGTTTAACTCCTTTGCACACGCAAATATATATGCTGTTAAACCTTCCTCAATTACGATCGCTCGTCCTCCGTCCTGATTCTCGTCGAACTTCTCATCACTCTTGCGTTTTTGCCGAATGAGCGAGCGAAATGTAGGCGACCAGTGCAGTATGGCTGCATGCGCAAAGTGAAATACATCATGAAAACGATAGTCATCCGAAGCTTCTATATTGTCAGTCAACGGGTTCCCAATGAATACTTCATTCCACCTTAGGTAGCACTTTCCGGTTCCCCGCTGTTTGATTTCAATCCTAAATGTCTGTGGAAGTCTCTCCTCTTCCGGAAATTCTGCGTCAAAGTCCGGGAGTGCATGCACGTCGTATTTGAGAAATCTTCCCCTGGGTACTGGGTTGCTTTGAAAGATACATTTCTAACTCCCTAGTTGTGCTCAAATAATAGTGTGGTACAATTCCCCGCCGCGAGGAACCCCGGTGGAGAGAGCCGATATCAATAACAAGAAGCGTAATGAAAGAAATTTTCGACGAAGCAAAGAACGCCGATCTCTATTCGATCAGCTTTGACTTGGATAATAAGGATAAAGACAGCTACAATAAGATTGCTAAAGAAATAAAAGGTGATGGTAAAAGTCGCAAAGCCATGAAAGCTACAGAGACCCAATGGATTGTACGCTGGGAAAATACTTCAGCTGAAGATATAAGAGAGCATCTTTTGTCCCATCGGGTCAATGGCAAAAAGCTATTCGTCAAGGGCGACAGGCTCAACGTCATCGACATCGCTGATTATTCCGGTTTCAAGCTCCCGTCCAAATTTTAATCCCTCCAGTAAGTCATACATTTTCACTAACATTTCATGCTCTTCATCTGTACCTGCTCTAATAAGCAGGGTACCATTAAACCATCTTATCCTCATAATGCCATCCTTTTTCTTGACGTTCAATAGAACGTATGCTACGTGCAAACAATATTCACAACCCCGAGGCGGAAGCAGTGGCAACAAAACCGACAGAGTACGTATGGTTTTCGCGTGGCGTAAATGACCAAACCATGCATGAACTCATAATAACTCTTCGTGAAATTTCTACCAGATCAGCAGAGGTGCATTTGCTAATTAACAGCAATGGAGGCAATGTTCATGCTGGGATACATTGCTATACGATGATGAGGTCATTACCTATCACCCTGATTACTTACAATGTAGGTCATATAGATTCAATCGCTAATGTGCTTTTCTTGGCAGGGGAAAAAAGATATTGTGCGCCCACTTCGATATTTTTGTTTCACAGTGTAGGATTTGATTTCAACAGTCCTACAAGGCTCGACGGTCGGCAGTTCAGAGAGTACTTGGATAGTGTTGAAGCGGACCATACAAGGATTGGGGATATAATCTCCAGCCGTAGCTTGTTGGAACGCTCCAAGGCCCGCGAATTTTTCGACGTTCAACGGGTGTATGATGCTAACTGGGCAAAGGATAAAGGTATCGTCCATGAGATTTCCAACCTCCAGCTTGAGGGCACTTATAATATCAGTATGCAAACCTAGTTGACTATGATTATCCCTTTGGGATAAATTAGTTCCTCGATACACTTCATTTACAATCTCTCTTTTTCCGCTTCTTATATCGCTTGGGCCGCTTAGGCTTCGGTGCATTTTTATCTATCAAACCAACCAGCCAATCTAGGTCTCTTACTCTTTTACTGACACCGGCAGCCATAGCTGGCGTGATTCCCAAGGTCTCGTGTATACGAATAAAATTGTAGTAGACGAAATACAGGCTTATCATGTGGCAGTGGTTTTCTATTTTTTTCGAGTGCGCATTTGTTTTACGGCTAAATCTCTTCATGCCCATTCGCATGGTTAGATTCTGCCGCTCTACAAAACTAGTGCTAATATCGTTTTCCTGCGGGTCGCCTTCTACGGCCCTTAGATTTATACCGGGACAATTATCGTCAAATGTCTTTACCAATTGCGCAAAATCTACTTCGCCCTCGAACGCCTCTAAGACCGCGTCCCTATAGGCCGGATGACCGTCTGTAGTAATCTGTACCCTGTTCAACAGTCTAGATTCTACGTCCTGCATGAATTCTATCGCGGTATCTGCCGACCGATCTCCTACCATGTACGAGATTATTAGTTTGCTCTCACTATCCAGCGCGGTCCATGCCCATGTCGTGCCTGCCCAAGCTGGAGCGGCTATACATTTATGCAGGTTCTTGTCCTTGGCATAGATAAATGACCATATCTCATCACACTGGATCACCAGTGAATTTAGCCTGCGTACCTTTTTGTCGTGATACTTCTGACAAGCCTTGCCGCCATCGACCAGTAGTTTCGTGACCGCAGATTTAGATACTTTTAGCACTCGACAAATAGAACGTATCGACATTCCCTCCACAAGCAAGTGTAATATAAGTCTACGCTTCTCCCTCGATAGCTGATTCATTTTCCCATCCTCCTTGTAGACTAGTCATTACTTGACCTAGTCTATCATCGCATCAAGAGAGGATGGGGTCAACTCATCAATTCATCAACGATTCCAGTGTGTTGCTGCGATCCTTGACACTAGCAAAGAAAGCGTGAACAATGATGGCGCAAACTTTCTCTTGGGAAACCCGCTGGTCGGGTCGCCCACTGAATATAATAACCTTGCTTCGAGATCGGGGTAGCTCCCCTGTTTCACGTAGAAAACTTTACTTGTGGAACAAGTGATGACTGGAAAAACATGTCATTAATATTTGATGAAGATGGAAATGTTCTTGTGGAAGATGTCACGTTTAGCGAAGTATGGGAAGAAATCAGCTTTGGGGATAGTGGTGTAGCTAGATATATTTCTTGGTCAATGTCTATGACGCTGACCAACAACACGGAGACGCGATTGCCGATTTGGATCAGTTCAACTATAAGATTAGTGTACGAGGGTAATCTTCTAACTGTTGGACTTTCTACGTATGATAGTCAAGGGAATCCAGACTATGATATGAAACTACTGCACCCCGGAACCAACCACATTAAAATAGAGAATAACGCTGCCCCGCCGCTTTCTCTTGACCGATCTGTTTCTAAGATTATAAAAGAACTTAACCCACCAACATTCGGCTGTCTTTCCATAGGTGTTGCCGTTGAGTAAGGCTTGCCATGATTACCGAAATTTAACTTGTACCGCACTCGATCTCGGCCCAAGGTGCCCCGGTGCCGCTGCATGGCACCGGGGCAATACCGCCCCACTAGCAAAAAGGAGTACCACATCATCCTTGCATATTTTCGCTGAGGGCGGATTTGGCAATGAGGGAGTAGCCGATCGGTAAAGATTGTAGGTGCCAGTCATAGATTAGATCATTGTGATTTTGATGGCGAGGGTGTCAAAGTTACGGCACCCTCACCTTTTCCTGTTTCGCTTGTTGCGTTTATCCCGCAGCTTCTTATCTTTCTGCTTTCTATAGTACTCTCTAGTCCCCCGTCTATTGGCTTTTCGCTCTGCCCTTGTCAGGCGCTTTCTTGTTGGCATTGATTTGTTGCCCCGAATTCTTCTTCCTCCTAAATTAGTGGTGTAACTTCTGGCGTTATCTTTCTATCTTTCAAAGCAACCCAGTACCCATTTTCACGCTTCAAGAAGGCAAACGGTAGTTTAGATTCTAATTCCAACAGAACCGCGTGCTTGGCGGACAGCCGTCCCGTCGCTGAGTGAAGCGACATCATCCAAGACAGGGATACAGCAATTCCAAGAACTGGCAATACCCACATCGTATCGGAATCCGGGGCCACACGGTGAATTAGCACCGAACCCGCTACGATCGCCGTGACCATACCGGAGTAGAGCTTGTTCAAGCTCTCTCTTGAGCTGGCAGCTTGTTCCGCGAGTTCGGCATGAATCTTGTAGATGCCGAACAGTGTTGCCAAATCGCTCTTTTCTTCGCTCATCGGAGGGGTGTGATTCTCGTATGGCGATATGCCAGTCGTGATGGCGCTAAAGGATATGGGCTGGTTCATTTTGGTCAAGCAGCGAGTGCCAGGACTTCGGTTGGGCTGATGTTGTCGTTAGCTGGTCCGGATCGGGCGTCCATGAGCGCATCCCATGCCCGGTCGAAGAGGCCGGATTTGATCAGGGCGCGGAAGGTCAGAACCGCCTGCCCGCCGTCGATCCGCCAGCGCATGCCCGAGCGTTTCAAGCGCTGCGCGACGAGGGTCTTGCAGGCCGCCTCGACCACACCCGAGCCGATGGCGATGCCCTCTTCCTTCAGGGCGTGGTAGCGCATCCGATGGCGGTGCTTTCGGAAGAAGGCCAGCTCGCGCTCGATCTCGGCCGGGTCCCCCTTTGCCCTGTCCAGGAGGTAGCGCAGTGCCCGGATCACCTTGTCGACGCCGCGGGGGTCGTGGCGCAGGATTTCGCGGTGCTTCTCGAACCAGTGGCGCGCCACCGCATGGTCAGAGGCCACGCGGAGATGCTCGCAAGCGTGCCAGAAGTCGATGACCTCGGTCTCGGGCGAGAGGCTTTCGAGGAAGGTCCAGTTGTCGGCGGCCCCGTCGGCGACGGCGCCGATCCTGATCTTCGGGCTCACACGGCGGATATGGGCGACCTCGCTTGCAAGTTGCGCTTTCAGCGCGGCCTTGCCGCTCTCGGGCATACGGCCGAGATAGAGGGTCTTCAGCCGTTGGCCCTCGGCGTCGTGGAAGGAGACCGTGCCGCAAGAGGCCTCGCGCCAGCACGCCTCGGCACGGCCGTCCTCGCCGGCCCGCAGCGCCACCATGACGCCGTCAAGGGAGACGGACGCGGTGACCGCATCGGGCGGTATGCCCTGGGTTTCACGGATGCTGGCCAGCGTCTCCGGGGCGACGCTCTCCCAGTGCTCATGCATGCTCAGGGCCAGGCGCTGCAGCGTGCTCACCGACGGCGTCATTCCGCCCATTTTCGCGAAGAACTCCTCCGCTTCACGCGGCGTACAGTGGCCCATCATCATCAGCCCGAGCTGCGCCGCCGGCCGCGTCAGGTAGTCGTCGATGAGGCCCAGGCTCTCGTCCACCGGCACCAGCGACGTGCTGCTCGCGCCGCTGCGATAGCGCGCACGCCGATAGGTCACGGGACCGAGCGTCGTCATGATCGTCTTCGGCGTCGCCGCCACCCGGACCCAGCTCTGTCCGTCGCGCTCGATCCGGCTCGCACCGTCGTCGCGGCTCTCGGCGAAGGCCCCAAGGAGCTTGCAACCCAAGCCGTTCATGGCGTCCCGCAGCCCCGTCTCAACCGTTTCGAACGTCTCGGCAGACGGGTCAGACCCAGCCTGTTCGCGACAGAACTCCACCACCTGGGCGACCGCTTCGGCGACTTCGGCAGGCAGGCCCAAAAGGTCGATGGACGAGGCGATGAGAGACTGCGACACTGGCATGGGAACGCTCCTGATGTTGGGTCTGATGTTGGGTTGTCGGCGCGGCATCCTACCGCATCTCGCGGTGCGGAGCGTTCCCACCCACCACTGCTGGATGCCGCCGTTGTGACAAAATCCGGCCCTGCACCGGCCGATTGTCACGAAAACCCGATTCTGGCTGCCTACGGCCACCCGCCAATCGCGCTAAATCAATGACTTACGATCGCCATGCCAGACCTACACCCCATCGGAGCCCTGGGAACCTTCGGGCCATTGCTCTCATGTCACTAGCGTAGCTGGAGCGCTGTGCGCTCGCCACCTCTACATACGATTCATGGATTATTGGCCTATGCGTTGCTTTCTTTTTCTTCACCTCGGAGCACCACAAATGCAGCTCCGCGTGATCCCTCACGCGCGGCCAGGCCGCAAGAAATGACGGCAGTAACACTCGCGGGTCCCCGAATGTGGACAGGTACCTCTTTCTGTCGGAAGCCACACCAATTTCAAACGGCACCCACCACGACTCGTTCGTCGCGCTCGTCACGACAGCCAGTAAGCAGTATGACCGTCGGATCACCCCCTGGATAATGGACGCCATACTCGGTCCATCATGCTTACTGTCCAGATGGTCGGAATCCACCCATGCCGACAGCCCGAAGCTCCGGATGCACTCGGCGACCTCTTCCGCGACATCGTCGTCTTCGGTGGTATGGGACACAAAAACATCCCACGTCAAATCCCTCTTCGATGCAGCTTCAAGCGTGAGAAATTCGCTTCTCGTGCCCGAAAAATAGCGTGCCATAATCTATGCGGTCTCCTCTGATCCCTAGGTTGCAAAGCCGCGAATGAGCTTTACGCCTCATTCAATCCGGATAGCGCATGGAACGCTGGAGCAACGGACAATCGCGGGTCTGCGGAACCTTGATTCGTAAAGCGCCGCAGGCTACCGCGTCGACGGCTTGATGATATTTCCTCGATTGTTCATAACGCCAATGGTCGAGTCCTCGTACCGGTCCAGCGCCTGCTCTACCGCCTTCTGGTTTGTCCCCGCGACATATACCGGACCACGATGACCGCTCAGCTGCCTGCCCGCGTCAGCGACCGTGTCGGGTGTCTCTACCTCGATCGTGATGCCCTCCGCCTTGATGTCGGCCCCCGGTCCACGGTTGTACTCGGTGTTGTACCGGGCCGCCAAACGATTCGCCGTTGTCTTGTGAGATCTGCTCTCCGACACTTGGATTCTCCTGATTGGCCAAATCCACCGAACACGACGGGTATGGCCTTCCCTCGCCCAAAACACTACATCTGGGGTTCTGATCGCCAAATTCAACCCCGCCAGCCGCGCACGGTTGGAATCTTGGCGGTGAAGCCCTCTCGGGCAACCCCTCCCGCCCGTGCGGCGCACCGTGCCGATCTCGTCACCCGCCACCACGAGACCACGTACCAGAGCCTCAGCGTCCTCACCAGGCCGCAGATCATCCCAGTCGAGACGGCGCAACCCGACAACTTCACTGTGGGGCGCCCACAACGATAGCCTTTGGCGTCATGGCAGCACCGAGGCCGTCCCCAGGAAAGTGCCGATGCCGCAAATGGATCCAGACTGAATATCGACACGGCAGCCCACGACGGGCTTGCGCAGCCCAGACGTGGGGAGCCTGAACCGAGGCCTATGCAAGTAGCTGCGAAAGACGCTTGCAATGACGGAGAAACCCGTGACCATGAGTTCGCCTTTGATCCCACCTTGCGTGTATCCGGACGAGGAGCCGAGGCTGCTTTCCACAAACATCCAACGCAATCGGGATCGGCGCCGAATGAATGAGCGAATTACTGAACGAACGTGAGACTGGGTTTTCAGCACCATGGAGTTATCGACAGGTCCGATGTTCACGCTGTACGTGGTGTGGCATCCATCGTATCGCGAAGGACAGCAGATTGCTGATCTCCTCCGCACGCACTTTGGTCGTGATCTCTATCGGGGCGTCGGGCAGGAGCGTGCCGTAAGCGTCCTTGAGCGTAGCCAGCCCGTGCCAGGCGCGCTCACTCCCTTGCCAATCCACTGGGATGACTCGCAGTTTACCGCCGTTGTGGTTCTGGCGGAATCGAACCTAGTTGAAGATCGCGAGTGGGTCGACTACGCATCCGCCATCGCGGATGCCGCGCACCGGCGAGGACTTCCGGCCGGGTTCTTCCCGGTGACAATGGACCGCCGGGGCCTTGGCCTTGGGGTCGCACAGCAAGCCCTCCGGTGGGACCGCTGGGACGCGTCCGATGTAGACCCTGCACGACGCCTCACCTCAGATCTCACTCACGAGTTCTGTCGAATGCTCCGACATGGCCTCGACCAACTCCGGCCCGCCGGCGCTGGAGACGACACGCTCGGACGCTATCTGGACAAGATTCGGGTCTTCATCAGCCACTCGAAGCATGACGGCGATGGCGAATCCGTGGGACGCAGCATTCGCGACTGGATCCACACGCACAGCCCGCTCGACAGCTTCTTCGATGTCTATGACATCCCGCCGGGGCTTTCGTTCGGAGACGTACTGCTGCATGAGATCGGGGCAGGCGCGCTCCTAGCGGTCCATACTGATTCGTACTCATCCCGCGAATGGTGCCGGCGCGAAGTCATCGAAGCGAAACGTCGCCTGGTGCCCATGATCGTGGTCGATTGCGTGCGAGATGTAGATCCGCGCGGGATGTCCTATCTGGGGAACGTTCCGGTCGTCCGTATGGATCCGGACCGTAGTGACCGGATCGGGACGGTTGCAGGCTGCCTCCTGGATGAGGTCTTCCGCACTTGGCTGTGGCTTTGCCGTGTAGGGTCGTATATGACGGATGCTCCAGGAGTCCTGTTCACGGCACGCCCACCAGAGTTGATCGCTTTGGCTGCAGTACCACTTGGTGCCGAGGACTCGGCTCACACGATCGTATATCCTGAACCCCTTCTAAGCGCCGACGATGAGAGGCTGTTCCGGGAAATCGCACCGGGGGTACGCGTACAGACCTTGACGGACTGGCTGGAGGAACGTCGATGACCTCACCCCAAGCGGAGACAACCCCCTCGGTCGGGATCTCGATTTCAGAGAGCCCCGACCTCCGCGTCCTCGGCCTGAGCGACGGACATTTGCGCGACGCCATGGCTGAGGTTGCACTGCGCTTGCTCGCTTCTGGAATTAGTCTGGCATACGGCGGGGATCTGCGACAACACGGGTTTACCCAGCTCTTGGCCGAGTTGGTTGGACGCTATCGGGGTCATCCGCGGCACGCCGGCACCATAGTCGTGACAGACTACCTGGCGTGGCCGGTGCACATCAGCATGACCTCGAACGAACTTGCAGCGTTCTCTGCGGACCACGAGCCGGCCGCTCACCTCGTCTTCCTTTCCTTGGACGGCGCACGTCTTGAACGGGAACAACGTATGAGCCTTCCTGCGCATGCACCTCAGGAGTATGAATGGGCGAAAGGACTGACCTCAATGCGAACCGTCATGCTCGCCGACATATCTGCTCGGATCGTTCTGGGCGGCAGAGTCGAGGGATTCAAAGGCGCCATGCCGGGTATCGCCGAGGAGACATACCTCTCGCTTGACGCCGGTCAGCCGGTCTTCCTGCTGGGCGGCTTCGGCGGCTGCGCTCGCGACATCGCGGAAACACTCGGGCTCTCCGAACGCTGGGGAGGCTCGCGCGAGGATTGGTCCGGAAGAGACTGTTTTCGCAACTATTCCCCGGACGATCTACACAACGGTCTCTCCCAGGAGGAAAACTATGTCCTAGCTCGGACGCCTCATATCCAAGAGGCAGTCGACATCGTATCCCGTGGTTTACATCAAATCGTTACAAATAAGAATGGCTATGCACAAAGTATTCATTAGTTATCACCATGATAACGATCAAAGGTACAAGGAAGCGTTAGTAGACTTTGGCGAGCGTTATTCAATATTTGTCGACAGGTCTGTCGATACCGGAGATATTCCTCACACATGGACCGATGAACAAATTCGTCGGGCAATCAGAGACCGCTATCTCAGGGACTCCACGGTCACCGTTGTTTTGGTCGGTACAGAGACCAGACGGCGAAAACACGTCGATTGGGAAATTCATTCGAGCATGTACGATGGCTCGGTCAACAAGAGATCGGGCATTGTAGTTATCAATCTTCCTGGGATTTCTGACTATTTTCACGCACCCTATGGGGAACAAGAAAAGCGATTATTGTATCCAAATATTACGTCATGGACAACAATCGACAAACGAGCGGAGTACGAGCGTCGGTATCCCCGCATGCCAAGCCGGCTCATCGACAACCTCATGAAATCCGATGTCACAATCTCCGTCGTTCCCTGGGAACGAATAAACGGCGAGACTCTCAAATTTCTGATTGAAGCTGCCTTTCGTAACCGAGCAAACTGTGGCTACGACCTGAGCCAGCCCATGCGGCGTGCCAACTCCTAAGGCGAAGCAGTGATGCCGCGCATGACTACCGTCCTCAACCGCGTTTGCTCGATCGATCTGTTCGCGATTCAAGCCCACACTCTTGCCGACTGCAGCGACGATAATTTCGACATCTACTTCAACGAAGAAAGATACTGTAGCAGCAACTCCGCCTCGGTCAGCAATTACCGCCTCGTCGCCTATCAGATCCTTCATAAAGGTCGGTCGTACAGAGACTGTTACACCCGAAGGCGGCCTCTGCACCCGGAGCGGCTTCAACACGGTACCGATATAGCCGGACGCAGCAATGCGACTGGGCCATCGACATTTTTCCTTCCGGCGCAACAGCGCTCCCAGTTCCGCCAAGAGAAAAATGACCTCCGCTAACCAAAACCAGATCAATCGTTTTACGAAGGAAATCGCGGACCTCCGTGCTAACGACGCTCGAGAAGCAAGAAGGGAAGCTGACCTTATTGCGAAAATAAACCGTGCTAACGAAGCTGCTTCCAAAACAAGAAGTTCCTCGACGTTTCAGAGTAAGGCGCGAGAAGCCGAGCGCGCGATGAAAGATTTGGCGAATGTTCAAAAGCGGAGAGCGGATATCTCCAGAAAAATATCGGATAAGTCAAGAAGCTTGAACTCATGTCAGGACCGACACTCACAAGAAGTGCAAAGGGAGGCAAAAAGACGTGCCGACCAAGAGAAAAAGCAAATTCGTGAGCGCGAACAACACGAAAGAAGAATCACTAGGGAAATAAGGTCTCGTGCAACATTGCAATCCACGCCGGTTGTGTCACGCCAACTAGCTCCTCAACCTAGAGATAGCTATGATTTCTTTATTTCTCATGCTAGTGAAGACAAAGACAGTTTTGTTCACGCTTTAGCGGAAGCTCTTCGAGCTAAAGGAGCAAGGGTTTGGTATGATGAGTTCACTCTAAAGATAGGGGATAGTTTGCGACAGAGAATTGACCAAGGGCTAGTCCAATCACGTTTTGGAATAGTGATTATATCTCGACATTTTATTGCAAAGAAGTGGCCCCAGCGGGAGTTGGATGGCTTGGTAAATCTTGAAATTGAGGGCCGAAGTCGTATTCTCCCAATTTGGCATGAAATATCAAAGGACGAGGTTACCCAATATAGCCCAACGTTGGCTGACAAAGTGGCGCTGAACACCTCAATTCTTAGCATAGACGAAATTGTAACTGAACTCGCTCAATTGTTTGATCCAAATGGTTAAGGCGAGGGCCGGTAGTTGGTCCGGTGCCATTCCAAGCAACGCTTCAAATTCGACTTGAGCGCTCGATCCGCAAGTGAGTGTTGGTGTCGTCTACGACTTCCCCCGGGCAAGTCTCCTGTCCGCGGCGGTACCTGGTCGAGGAACCAGTTAACAATCTTGTCCATCGTCCTGCGTGCCTCTCACGCCTCGATTCCAATCAAATGCAGTGCCGTCGCGATATGGGGCCACTTGAGGCTCGCATGTGTCTGGCCGGGAATGCGCTGGGATATGTCTTTAGTCACCTAACTGCTTGTTTCAGAAGCTTGGAAGCCACCACCACTGCGGCGCAGCGGCTCAGTCGCTGAAGTAACTGGGGGTAGAGTCTTCGACTGGGGTTGAGTCTTCGACGGTTGAAGCGTGAAGTGGTAGCGGGTAGGGCAGACGAGGCCGTCCCTTCAGTGGCGTGCGAGGGCACCCGTTTGGAAGCTTGGCCCGAACCGTGATCGGCTTCTGTCACTGATGGCGCGGGTTCGCCCGTGACCTCGTTCAAGAGATTGAGACTTCGCCGCGGTTCCTCCCCACCCGCAACGTCAACGGAGTTTGGGAGGGCTCTCGATGGCGCGCAAGCGGAGAAGGAGGCAGCGCCTCAAGGTAGTGCACCCGAATTGCGCCGGGATCGACATCGGCAAGGACCGGCACTTCGTGGCGGTGGATCCGGAGCGAGCCGAGGAACCGGTGAGGGAGTTCGGCGCGTTCACGCGCGACCTGGATGCGATGGCCGAGTGGCTGAAGTCGTGCGGTGTGACGAAGGTGGCGATGGAGTCGACCTCGGTCTACTGGATCCCGGTTTACGAGGTCCTGGATCGAGCCGGCTTCGAGGTGATGCTTGTGCCGCCCCGGATGACGAAGCAGATCGGCGGGCGCAAGAGCGATGTGCTGGACTGCCAGTGGATCTGGCAGCTGATGTCCTACGGCCTTCTGCGCGGCGCCTTCCGGCCGGGCGACGCGATCTGCCCGTTGCGCTCCTTCATGCGCCAGGCGAAGCAGTTGATCGAGGACCGCTCTCGCTGCGTGCTGCATATGCAGAAGGCGCTGACCCAGATGAACGTGCGTCTGGACTCGGTGATCAGCGATATCATGGGGAAGACGGGTGAGCGCATCCTGCGGGCGATCATCGCCGGCGAGCGCGACCCCGGGCGGCTGGCGTCGCTTCGCGACAGGCGGATCAAGGCCAGCGCCGACACGATTGCCGCGAGCCTGGAGGGCACTTGGCGCGAGGAGCACCTGTTCGCGCTTGAGCAGGCGATGCAGCGCTACGACTTTCTGGAGCAGCAGATCGCGGACTGCGAGGCGCGGATCATGGCGGAGGTTGAGCACCTGACCCCGCCGGACGATCCGACGGATGAGGGTACGCCCGAGGACACTCCCAGTGTCGGATCATCGGGCACGGCGTCGAACGAGACCCCAAGCAGCAGCGGCAGGGCGCTCCGCGGGCAGGATAAGGCCATGGCTATGGCGCTGCATAAGATGATGGGGGTCGATCTCACCGCAATCCCCACCGTCGGCGTCAACACTGCCCTGGTGATCGCCGCCGAGATCGGTCCTGACTTCTCCGCCTTTCCCTCCGCACAGCACTTCAGTTCCTGGCTGGGGCTGGCGCCTGGGACCAGGATCAGCGGCGGCAAACCGTTGCCGGGCCGGGGGCCCAAGGTGGTCAACCGCGTTGGCCAGGCACTGCGCATGGCGGCCATGACCGCTCGCACCAGCCAAACCTTCATCGGCGCCAAGCACCGCAGCCGCCTCGCCCGGATGGACACCAGCGTAGCCGTTGTCGCCACCGCCCGAGAACTCGCCTGCCTGATCTACCTGATGGTGACCCGCGGCCAGCAATATGCCGAGAAGGGGATGGAGGTCTACGAGAGCCGACGCCTGGACCGAAAGTTCTCTTCGCTCCGTCGACAGGCCAAGAAGCTCGGCTTCCAACTGGTCGAGATCGACGACGACAACAAAAACACAAATGCCTCTATGTCAACGGCTTAGAGAGAAGTTACTCAAGAGTAGCTGAGACGGTGGCCGTGCATCAACCCGTTGTCCCGGCTTGATTTCCCTCGGCCTGGTGGTTCCGCCGGAGCACGCGCTGTCTTCGAATGGAATGCAGCCGAATTCAACATGCGGCCTCTCCTGTCCCCGCTTGTCCTCGGCCGGCGGCCACGCCGATCAGGACCCGCCTGCGTTCACGGCATCCCGCAACGGCTTGCCGGCCTTGAAAGTCGGCGTGGTCGAGGCGGCGATTTTCAGGCTCTCGCCGGTCCTCGGATTTCGCCACGTGCGGGCGGGGCGGCTCCTGGTGCCGAAGGTCCCGAAGCCCGAAAGGCTGACGGCCTCCCCTCGCGCGAGTGAAGCGGCGATGCCGGACAGCATGGAGTTGACGGCGGCCTCGGCATCCGGCCTGGTCAGTCCGGTTTCTCCCACGATACGTCGCACAAGATCCGATTTGCTCAGTTGAGCGCTCCCTGACTCTTCTTGCAATCCGGGCCGTCAGTTCTCGCGGGGCTCGACGATCACGCGCCCCCGGCCCCGCCGAACGACATAACCGCCGCGTCGGATCGAAAGCCTGCCTTCCTGGATCATGTCCCACAAGGCATTGGAGATGATTTCGGCATTTTCGTCCGTCTTCGGCGCTCCGACAGACTGTTCGAGCCATTTCGAAAATGCCTCGTCGGCAATGGCAGGGCCGACAGACTTGCGCAGGGCATTCAGCTTTCGGAGCTGGCCTTTCGTCAAGGCGGCTTCGTCGATCATGCGGACATCTCCATCGCCGGCTAGTGTTGAACTGGCCGTTCCGTGGCGAGCACGGCGCAAGCTGTAGCATCCGCACGGCCCATCTCTCAATTCATTTGCCGCGCGACGGGCTCGGACGGCGACCGCGGTGCCTTCGGCAGGCATTGGCCGCCACGCCGGCAATCGGACGCCTTCACCACCTCCGGGGCACACGGCAGAAAGGGCTATCGATACTCCGCCGGCATGTCGAGGCTGAGTTGCAGCTTCTGCATCCTGGCATCACGCGCCGATTTGCGCCGGGCGGCCAACCTCCGTCGCGACCTCTACCACACCTACGCGGCGCTTGAGCGACGCATCGGCCACACGCTGTCGCCAACGCTCCTGCCGCTTCCAGAGGTGACGGGCGTTCCCCCGGTCGCCGGCGGCGATTTCGAAAACCTGGCCAGCCCGGTCAGCGCCTGCCCGCACACGCCAGCCCGGCGCCGGCTCTCCGCATGGCGTGCCGGCTACAAGCCCCCGCAGCACAACGAGCAGAGGGCCGCTGAGGTCCCGGTGACGGTTGGGCACCCGGTGGGAGCCCGCGCCGCCTCCCTGCCATCCGGAGCATGCCGATGACCCTTCCCGAGACCATCTCCGCCGACTACACACTGCGCCCGAGCGAGCTCGCCGACGTCTTCGCTCTCCTGGTCTAGGCCCGCCAGCCGACCATTTAGTCTGGGGGCCGCCCGACGCGGCCAAATCGATAATCGCCAGGCAGGTCGCTGCGGCCGCCAACCGCGGGTACGTCGATGTCCGGGCGCTGCTGCTCGACCCCGTCGATCTGCGCGGCATCCCGTGGCGCGACCCGCAATGGCGCCACCGAAGTCTGGTGCGATGGGAGCACCTGGACAAGCGCCGGTTCCGGGACGAGGACGGCAAGCCCTGGCCGGTGGTCCCGGTGCGCTTCGTATGCGGCTGCTGCAAGGGCCACATCGACGATCTCGATTGGAGGGTGTTCGTTCATTCGAGCGGCAGGACCTGCGAATAGCCGCTGTGGTTGGAAGAGTGCGGCACCGGCGCGGACATCGGCGACACCTTCGGCGTGTACGAATGCGGCGAGGAACGTTCGCTCTACGAAGCATCCAGCCCCGGCACCGGGGCGCTCGGCCATTACGAGGGGAAGCGGCCGTGGATCGGTCTGTATGCCCGGGAAGCCTGCGGCGAGCCGTATCGGCTTCTGGTGCGCACGGCGAGCGATGCCTACTTCCCGCAGACGATGCGCGTCATCTCTCTGCCGGAGTTCGATGCCGCGCTGGCCGCGAAGGTATCGAGACACTACGAACGGCTCAAGGCGGCCGACGATCTGGGGATGCTGGAGAACTTCCGCAGGATACCGGAGCTCGATGCGGCCTTCGAAGATGTTGCCGACGATATAGTGATCTCGGAATTCACGCGCCAGGCAGGAAGCGGGGAACGGCAGGACATCCCCATCGAGGCCGCCGAGTTCGAAATCCTCGACAACGGCGATGCACGAATCGGCGAGGACGATCCACGGTCCACATTTCACGCCGAGACGCCGGAGCGTGGGTCCCGGGACTCCGGCGAGGACGGACTGCTCGGCACCGTCGACAAGCTGGTACTGGTGCACCGGCTGCGCGAGGTCGTCTCGTTGCTCGGGTTCACGCGGTTCGAAGCGGTCAGCCCGGACAAGGACGGCGAACTGGACCTCGGCGGCGTGCAGGCCTCGCTGGCGGAGACGATAACGAAACGAGCGTAGACGAGTTTGCCGTATTCGACACTGATGGATCGAGTACGTAGGAGTGTCAGCCCATAGGATCGGGAGGGTCCTCGGGCTTGCCAATGTCGTAGCGCTTCCAAACCGGCACGAACGATTCGAGCTTGTATCCCTTCGGCGTTGCACCCGCCTCGAGCCGGATCGTGCACGGCGTGATCTTGAAGCGCTTGAGCAGCTTCGCCAGACCACGCGGAGATAGTGGCCGATTGCGTGAATATTCCGACCAAGGGTGCCCCTCCATTGCGATTAGTGCCGGGAGGATGGCGGGACTAAAATTGTCGTAAGCAGCGTCAGGTTTGCCGGTTGGCAGATGCGGCGGATCCGCTGCTTCGTAAAACACCTGCCGCATATCGGCCAGCAGTATTTCTGCTATGTCCGTCTCATCGATGGTAGCAGCCGTGATGGCCATGCAGGCTCTCCACGCGCGACCGTTTGTCTCGGCCCACTCTCCGCCTGCGCATTCGGCGATCGAATGCAACGGTGCCCAAGCGTCGCGGGCCCGGTCGTGGAGGCCGGGCGGGAAGACCACATCACGCCGTGGTTTAGCCAGCGACGCGCCATTGTCATTCGTCCATCGGGCCATTTTCCGCCGGATGGCTTGCGTCTCTTCCTTATTGCGGTCCCCCCAGAACGGCATATTCTTGGCGCCCGACGTGCGACGTTCCAGCTCAATCACGATTGAGCGATCAAGTATTGTACCGGGAACAGTGCCGATTCCGACGATGACCTTGGGGCAGTATGTGGCAAAGCAAGCTGGTTGCCAAATGTCTCCCAGTTTGACCATGCGCAATGCTTGAGCGCCCTTTAGGCGTTGAGAGCCATTGATTAGGCCACGCAAGTTTTCATCTTCTCTAAGGTACGTATCGGCCTCGTCGAGAAGAATTGTTGGCCGATGCTGCTCGATCGTACGGAATAGAGCTGCCGATGTTGTGTGCCCGCTTAAGTTCAGCGGGCGAATTGCGAATTCCTCAATCACCTCCACCAACAGGGACTTGCCGCACCGCTTTGTCGCGCTTGTGATGTTCAGGAAGGTCGATATTTCCCATTGATTATGTGACCACGAATACATGACCCATAGTGCCGCGGTATCGGCCTGCGCCTCCGACATGTCGACATGGAATTTGAACTGTGCGGCCAGTTCACCTAGCAATTCGTCACCGTTTACTTTGTCGTGCCAGAGCTCATCCTCCGGCCACTCCAATGTCTGCCCTCGCGAGGCTAGGAGTTCCAGATCTTGGCTCCTCTTTTTCAGTTCTCTGTCAAGCTCTCCGACAGGCACCTTAGCCTTGAACCGCAGACTGGCTCTAAGGCGCATCCACGAGGCCATGTTGGTGTGCTTAAGTTTCCTTATCTTCTCTACGATTTCCGGCTCGAACGGAGCGCCGGGGTCATTCTCCGCTCGCTTAAGGAGATCTTTAGTCCAGTCCGTGCTGTCTGCTATATCCGTCGTATCTGTGGCTTCGCCTGCGTCCGGTGAGTCCGGCGCGTTTGGGGCCGCGCGCTCATCCGGCGTGTCTGCGGTACCGCCGGCACCCGGCGTGTCCGCGGCTTCGCCCGAGCCCGGTGTAACTGCGACTTGGAGCTTCGGCGGCTCGTAGTCCTTCGCCAGGCCCTTGAGCCAGTTGGCGGCGCCTTCGGTGCCGCCCTTCTCGAACTCGTCGGCAATGTCGTCACCGCTTTCGCCGAGGGGGAGCGCGACGCGCACCTTGCACTCGTGCTTCACGAGAAGTTGAACGATTCCAGTCATCGCCTCGCGCCCGGTCTCGTCGGCGTCCGAGACGAGCAGGACCTTGCGGCCGTAGATCGGCGAGAAATCGGTGAGCCGCCATGATTGGGTGCCGTGTGACCAAGTGGTGACGCAGGCTTTCGGAAACGCCTCGAGCGTCGCGTGGACGCACTTCTCGCCCTCGACGACGATGACCTGCTGGCCCTTGGGGGCCTTTAGGAGCCGGGGCAGAAGGTAGAGCGGGCGATCCTTCTTCATGAGGTTCTTGATGATCCAGCCGCGTTTGTTCCCCTTCTTGCCGCGCGTGTAGGGCCAGAACCTCCTTTTGCCGTCGGGGCCCGGCGGGAGCTTCGCGATTTTGAACTTGAGCCGGCCTTCAGCGTCCACGTAATCCCAAATCGCGAGCGCGTTCCGGGGCAGCTCGGTAACGAACGGAGGTTGTTTAGGCTTGGCGTTGGCCTTGTGATCCGGGGAGCGGTCGAGGCCTTCACGGCTCGGTTGTGCCCCATTAGAAGGCGACCCTTTGTGCAAGCGAAGGGCCGCCTTCTTAGTGAGTTTACGGGCCTTCTCGAGGTAGGTGACGCAATCACCCCCCTCGCCACAGCCAAAGCACTTGTAGAGGCCTCCTTTCCCCTTCTCGAGATCGATGCTGAAGGATGGGGTCTTCTCTTGGTGGAAGGGACAGAGCGCCACCCACCGGCTGCCTTCCTTGCGCGGCTCGATGCCGTCCTCGCGGAGGTAGTCGAGCAACGTCTTCACGGGGGCAAGATCCCGCAGAGGCCCGCGATCTGCTCGAACCAGCCTTCAGGGTAGCCCTGCTCGTGGCGGATCCGCTCGATCTCCACACAGGGATCGTGGGACCGCCGCGCCTCGCGGATCCGGCGCTCGACGTCCGAGCTCCTAGGCTTCTTGCCGCCGCTCTCGCCGTGCTTGGTCTTCGGCAGGACCTCCTGCAGCTCGACGCCCACCTCGAGCACAGTCTTGGTCGCCGGCGGTGTCCCGCAGGTCGGGCATGCGGGCTTGCGGGCAGGGTAGACCGTGGCGCTGTTGCGAGCGCCGCGGGTGCGGGCTAAGTTATTTGCGGTCTCGTGTCGATTATGAGATCCGCCGCGCCCGTCCTGGACCCTGCATCCAGGCGGGCGCGTTCCTTTTCGAACCATAGGATCATGACTTGCCCGCGTGCTGGCGCTTCGCATCGGGGAGATCTGCCAGCCACTTCTGGATGTCGGAGAGGCGCCACGCGACTGCGCCGTTTGACCCAGGCCCGATACGCTTTGGAAGCGGAAAGCGCCCCTCTCGCATTGCGGCGTAGAGTCGCGAGGTGCTCATGCAGGTTATCTCCTCGACCTCGGGCCGGCGTAGCAGCCTGTCCGCCATCAGGTCGGTTGCTGGTGTGCCATTTGTGGCCATGGGCCCGCTCCTGTTCATCGAACTTGCCCAGGAATAGGTAATAATTGCTGCCCGCACGAGAGACAGAATTCGCGGAATTGTGTCCCTGTTAGGAGACCGCGTCTGCCTTCGCCTCCCTCTTCTTCGCCTTCTTCCTCACCCGGTCCCGTATTTTCTTGATGGTCTCCGGGTCCGCATCGATGAGGCCTTCCTTTCGACACGCCTCTGCAACTATCTCCAGCGCATCCTTCAGTTTCGAGTTTGTCAGATTGGTCAAGATATCGATTGCCAAAGTAATCTTCTGGTCGCGCCTCCACTTCATCGGTTTCGGTCCCCGTCGGCGCTCCAGACGATCAGTGAACAGTGCGGCACCCGCCCAATTTCGTAGACTGGGCGGAATCGGCTCCCCCAAACTGACAATCAGAGCCACGAGATGACGCAATAAACTGTCGGCTCGCGGGTCGATCTTGGCCTGTTCCACCCACTTTCGGCATCGCAGACATGCACCAAACCGGTAGTAGACATCGAGCATGCCGAAAGCCTTGTAGCGCACAATGGCGTCTTGGTAGGTCAATCCGGCTAGCATTCCGTCCTCGACATTCAAGATGTGCCTGGCCATCAACTCGCGCCGAGAGTCGATCTTCTCCGCTGCCTCTCTATCTCTCGACGCAGGCTCCAAGAATGGACTAAAGCGCTTCTCTTCAGTGGCCGCTACATTCCAGCCCCGATCAAACTCTGGATCATCATCCCCTCCGTCATCAGGTTTTGGATTATCAACGACCAAGCTTTGGCACGCTTTGAAGTGGTCGATCCGATCTTTCTCACTTAGGTATTGCTTCAGGTCCGCCAAGCTGTGTTCGATCAGGAAGGGGCCATCCTGATCGACGAGGGCGTGGAGGCGAGGAGGGACAGGGGGAGAGCGCCCTTCCAGGCAGGGGCAACGTGGCCTATCCAAGGTGGCGCACCATCGGCACGACGCGTCCTTCCTCGCCCTCCAGGTAGGCCGCCCATTGCTCCATAAGAGCGCGGCGCTTCTCAAGCAGCGTAGACCGCGCATAGGCCGCCTCAACGGCGCTGCCCACCGCGTGGGCCAAGCAGAGCTCCATGACCGCGTGCGGCGCGTTTGTGCACTCGCCCGCCCAGTCCCGGAAGCTCGACCGGAATCCGTGGACTGTGGTGCGATCGGCGAATGCGAGATCGCGCAGCAGCTTGGTCAGGGTCATGTCGCTCATCGACTTGCCCGGCCGCAGAGGAGACGGGAACACGAGGTCGCTCGCGAAATGCTGGATGGACTTGGCTTCCGCCAGGATTGCCATGGCGCGAGGCGAGAGCGGTACGCGGTGCTCGACCTTGGCCTTCATGCGCTCGGCCGGGACGGTCCAAGTGGCGGTGTCCGTATCCATCTCTGACCAGCAAGCGCCGCGCGCCTCGCCTGACCGCGCGGCTGTCAGGATCAGGAACTCGAGACACCACTTGGACGCCAGGGAGGCTCTCGATCCCCTTACGGCCTCGATCACCTCATGCACCTCGCCGTAAGGCATCGCTCGAAAATGGTTCTTGACCCTCGGCATGGGCGGTAACGCGCCGTCGATCGTCTCGCCCGCGACGTTGTTCTCGACATATCCGTGAGCCATGGCCCACTTGAGGATCGTGCGGATGCGCTGCCTGACGCGCCGCGCGGTCTCCATGCGTACATGCCAAATTGGTGTAAGGATGCGCAGCACGTCCTCTCGGCCGATCTGGTCAACGGGCAAGTCGCCGATGATCGGGAAGGCGTGCCGCTCCAGCGACTGCCACCAGCCCACCGTGTGCTTGCCGTTGCGCCAGCGCGGCTTGTTCGCTTCGTACGTGCGCTCGGCGGCCTCCCGAAACGTTGGGGTGGCGACCCTGCGCTTCTCGGCGAGCGGATCGCCGCCGGCCGCGATCAGCCTGCGGTTGTTCGTTACACTATCGCGTGCCTGGGCAAGGCCGACATCCGGGAACCGACCCAGACCGATGTCTCGCCGTTTCCCTGAGATCACCACGCGCTGTATCCACGACCGGGCGCCGGTGCGTGAGATCTTGAGGTAGAGCCCGGCTCCGTCGCCGTGCATGCCAGGCGTCTTCAGGCTCCGTATCCCCGCAGCTGTCAGTTTCGACACTTCCCATCCCCACATTCATGCCAACACCAATGTTGGGAACATATACAAAGCGGTGGGAACAGACAACGGCATAAGTCGAGGTAAGCTGCGGACTCTAAGATGTTTTTTGGCGCCTCCTGGATACAGTCGAGCAGGAGAGATGGCGGAGGGAGTGGGATTCGAACCCACGGTACGGCTTGTCACCGTACAACGGTTTAGCAAACCGCCGCCTTCGACCACTCGGCCATCCCTCCGGCGGTGTCCCGCGCCGGCGCGGCCCTGCTGTTTACAGAGCCGGTCGGAACGCTGTCAACAACAGGGCGCCGTGCCTATTCCGGCGGCTCCTCGCCCGCAAACTTCCAGTAGGTGTCCTTGGTGACGACCTTGCCGTCGTCGTTCAGCTCCCAGATGTCGCAGCCGAGCCAGTTGATCTTGTTGCCGTTGGATTCGGTGCCAGTGACGGTCCACTCGGAGCAGCCCCGGTTGCCGCCGACCCAGTGGCTGCGAATGTGCCAGTACATGTCTGGGATGGTACGAAAGCGCTTGTGCGCCATGGCGCGGATCTCGTCTATCCCTCTTGCGCGCCCCCCCTCGGGCGGCACGCCGCGCGAGAGCAGCCAGGACGAGTCCTCGGCGAAGTGCCGGACAATGCCCTCCACGTCGTGCCGGTTATAGGCGTCGCAGACCTCGGTAATCACCGCGAGATTGCGGCGTTCACTATCGTTCATTCGTTCTCCCTCACTAAGTGGTGGCGCCGGCGGCCGCCGGCCAAACGTCGACTGGAGCGTTCTCCGGAACAGCATCCAGCAGATGGCCGTGGTGGGCCAGGAAGTCGTCGATCGCCTGGATCAGGCCGGCGCAATCGGCCTCGGTGATGAGCAGCGAGAGCGCCATGTAGCCGCGCCGGGTGGTGAAGAACCCCTTGTCGATCAGGTAGAGATGCAGGAGCTGGCGCAGGCGCTCGTCCCTGGGCTGGATGTCGCGAATGGAGCGCAGAGGCTCGCTCTGGAAGTGCATCGTCATGATCGAGCCGAGACCGGTAACCTGAAACGGCGCCCCGTGCTTGGCAGCGAGGCCGTTGAGGGCATCGCGCAAGGCAATGCCTGACTGGCTGAGCGCGACCTGCACCTCCGGCGTGAAGACCTTCTCGAGCCCGGCGGCGCCAGCCCTGAGCATCAGCACGTTGTTGTTGAAGGTGCCGTGGTGGACGAAGGCGCCGGGCTTCGACGGATCGTAGCGCGACATGATCTCGGCCGGGCCGCCGAAGGCGCCGCAGGAGATGCCGCCACCGATGTATTTGCCGAGCGTCGTCAAGTCGGGGGTGATCCCGAGCTGCCCCTGGCGCCCGTTGGGCGCGACCCGGGAGGTCATCACCTCATCGAAGATCAGCAGCACGCCGTGGGCGGTGCAGGCCTCGCGCAACGCCCGCAGAAAGTCCACATCGCCCGGAATCGCACCGGACGCCCCCTGCATTGGCTCAGCCAGCACACAGGCGAGACGGTCCGCATTCTCAGCGATCAGGCGCGTCGCCTCCTCCGGGTCGTTGTAGGGCGCGATGAGGAAGGGGAAGGGCATGTTGATCGGCGCGCTTTTGCGGCCGAAGTAGATGGTGCCGCCGTGATAGGCGCCTTCGAACACCATGACCAGGTCCTTGCCGCTGACCGCGCGGGCGGTGACCAGCGCCATGGTGTTGGCCTCGGTGCCCGAGTTGGTAAACCGCACCTGCTCGATGGAAGAGAAGCGGGCGCAGACGAGCGTCGCCAGCCGCTCCTCGTAGGGGCTCGACGAGCCGTAGGCCATCCCATCATCGAGGGCCGCCATCAGGGCCTCGCGGATCACGGGATGCGAATGGCCGTAGAGACCGGCGGAGAAATCGCCGACGAAGTCGGTGTAAGTGTGGCCGTCGACATCGGTGAGCGTCGCGCCGGTCGCCTTCCCGATCGCGAGTGGGAAAGGCGTGTAGAACATGCCGGTCCGCGTGTTGCCGCCGGGCAGACTCTGTTTCGCCCGCTCGTACTGCGCCCAGCTTGCGGGATTGGCGCTCGTGTAGCGCGCCGTGACCTCGTCCAACGCACTCTCCAGGTCGAGATTCCGGACGACCGGGTCGGGCCTCGTTGCCATATCGCGCCTCGTTATCGATGGAGCGGCGGACGATAGCCGCCTTGCCGGCGGCGCGGCAAGGCCGGAGCGAACGCCTGCGCGCGTTCCGTGCTCCGCGCGCGTTCCGCGCGACGCGACGCAGGCCGTGACCTTGGTGAGACAGGCGGGCTAATATCCGGCCCGCGCTTCAGTAACGGACGGAGGGGGGGACGTCCATGCCAGAGTTTCTTCGGCCGGGCTCGATCGACGAGGCGGCCGATCTGATCGCGCGCCACGGCACCGCGGCTGCGGTCCTCGCAGGCGGCACGAGCCTGATGCGCGAGACTTATCCGTCGGATGGCGGCTACCTGATCGGGGTGGACCGCCTCGGCCTCGACAAGGTGGTATCGCGCGATGGCGGCTGGTCGGTCGGTGCGGCGGTCCCGCTGAGCGTGCTGCGCGACGCCGTGCCTATCCCGGCGCTCCAGGCCGCGACCCGCGAGATCGGCGGGCCCGCAGTGCAGAACATGGCCACGGTCGGCGGCAACCTGTTCGCCCGCGCGCCCTTCGGCGACCTCGCGCCTGCAATGCTGGCCCTCGGCGCGCGGCTGGTCTTCGCGAGCGCCGACGGCGAGACCACACAATCCATCGAGGACTTCTACGCCGATTGGACGGACGGCGCGCCGCCCCAAAGCGGCCTGTTGACCCGGATCGAGCTCGACGCGCCGGCGGGCGACGCCGCCTGCATGAAGTGCGCGCGGCGGCGGTACTCGACGCCCTCGGTGGTCACGGTCGCCGCCTGCGTTGTGAAGGACGGCGACACGGTCGCCGCAGCCCGGATCGCGCTGAGCGGCGCGCACGCGCACCCCTTGCGCTGCGCTGCGGCGGAACAGGCGGTAATCGGCTCCAGCCTGGACGAGGCGGCGATAACGGCAGCGGCCCGAGCGGCCGAAGGCGCGGTCGCGCCCCAGACCGACGCGGTCGCGACCGACTGGTATCGCCGGCGCATGACCGGCGTCTTCGTCGGCCGGGTGCTGACGGCACTCGCCTGACGACGTTGAGCGGGAGGCAACGATGGAAGACAAGCTGATACGCCTCACGGTCAACGGCCGTGACGAGGCCGTGATAATCCAGCCGCTGGCGACCCTGCAGGACGTCCTGCGCGACACCCTCGAGCTCACCGCGGTCAAGAGCGGCTGCGGCCAGGGTGGCTGCGGCAGCTGCTCGGTGCTGGTGGATGGGGAGCTGCGCCTCTCCTGCCTCACGCTTGCCGAGCGGGCCGAGGGCGCCGAGGTGACGACGCTGGAAGGCCTCAACGAGACCAACGCGATCGTGCCGCTGCAACAGGCGTTCGTCGCGAACTACGCGGCGCAGTGCGGCTACTGTACCGCCGGCATGGTCGTGGCGGCGAAGGCGCTGCTCGACCGCAACCCGGCGCCCAGCCGCGATGAGATCGTGGAGGGACTCTCGGGCAATCTCTGTCGCTGCACCGGGTTCGCGCCCATCGTCCGCGCGGTGCAGCAGGCCGCACAGGCGCTCTCGGATACCGGGGAGGAGGCGAGCTAATGTCGATGAAGGAACTCGGCGTCGTCGGCCGGAACGTCGGGCAGCGCGATCTCGAAAGCCACGCGCGCGGCCAGACCACCTATTACGAGGATGTCCACTACCCGCGCATGCTGCATCTCAAGATGCACCGGAGCGCGGAGCCCCACGCCAACATCGTGCGCGTGGACACCAGCGCGGCCGAGGCGAGCCCCGGCGTCGTCTGCGTCCTCACCCACGAGGACCTGCCCGGCAAGAAGGTGTGGAACGGCCTCGCCGCCGTGGGCGTCGGGCCGGAAGACGAGCCGATCCTCGCCTTCGACAAGGTGCGCTGGCGGGGAGAGCCCATCGTCGCCGTCATCGGCGAGAGCGCCGAGGCCGCCCGCGCCGGCGCCGCCAAGGTGGAGGTCGAGTACGACCCGCTCCCCGGCGTGTTCGACGTGGAGGAGGCGATTTCCGGCTCGCTGCCGGCGCTGACCGCCCACTGGCCGAACAACCACTACATCTACCCGGACGACCACGCGGCCGCGCAGATCCGCTTCGGCGATGTCGAGCAGGGATTCGCCGAGGCCGACCACATCGTCGAGGACAAGTACCAAACCAGCCCCATCGAGCAGGCGCCGATGGAGACCAACGGCTGCATCGCGAAGCCCGGCGGCGACGGGCGCATCACGGTACACACCAACACGCAGGCCGTTCACTTCGCCCGCGACAACACCGCCGCCATCCTGGGACTGGCGCCGGGCAAGCTGCGCTTCCTCGGCGGCACCGTGGGCGGCGGCTTCGGCGGCAAGGTGGACGTGGCGGTCGAGCCGATTTCGGTGCTGGCCGCGATGAGGACCGGGCGCCCGGTCAAGTTCAAATACACGCGGGAAGAGGAGATGCAGGTCAGCTCCACCCGCTCCGCCTGGCGGCTCTTCATCAAGGACGGGGTGATGGACGACGGGCGCATCGTCGCCCGCAAGATCACCTCCTACCAGGATTCCGGCGCCTATCTGCGCTTCAGCTCCTACGGCTCGATGAAGCACGCTGGCCACATGCCGGGGCCCTACACCATCCCCAACGTCTGGGTCGATGCGCGGGTGGTCTTCACCAACCGGCCGCCGTCGAGCGCCATGCGGGGCTTCGGCGTGATGGCGGCCTCCTTCGCCATCGAGCTGCAGATGGACAAGGTCGCCAAGACCATCGGCATGGACCCGTGGCAGCTCAGGCTGCTCAACGCCTACCGCAACGGCGATATGCGGGCGCACCGCAAGGTGAACGAGGACGCGGCGATGGTGGAGACCATCCAGGCGGCGGCAAGGCTTGCAGGTCACGAGCTACCGGCGGATTACCAAGCGATGACCTCCTGGGACAGAAAGGCAAGCTGATGGCCAAGGTAAGGGGCACCGGCTTCGCGGCCGTGAATTATCCGACCGGAATGCACCTGGGCGGCGACCCCACCCAGTCGCTGATCCACATGACTCCGGCGGGCGACTTCGTCGTCACCATGGCAAGCGTCGATCTCGGCCAGGGTCTCAGGACCGTGCTCGCGCAAATCGCGGCGGAGACACTAGGCGTCCCCTACGAGAGCATCGTGGTGGAGACCGCCGATACCGACACCGGCCCCCACTGCACCGGCACCTTCGCGAGCCGCACCACGCATCGCGCGGGCAACGCGGTGGTGATGGCGGCGCAAGAGGCGCGCAAGGCCATGCTGGAGGTCGCCGGAGAGCTGCTGGAGGCGAGCCCGGAGGACCTGGAGACCGACGGCGACGGCAACGTCCACATCAAGGGTGTGGCCGAGAGGTCGGTCTCAGTCGGCGAGGTCGCGGGCGCCGCTCATTTCGGCTACGGCAAGACCATTGCCGGGCGCGGCGCCTACCTCAAGCCGCCGAGCCCGATGGACCCGGAGACCGGGGAGTGCGATCCGGATTCCACCCAGGCCCACGCCTGCACCATCGTCGAGGTCGAGGTCGATACCGAGACCGGGATGGTCGAGGTGCTCGACATGAAGAGCGTCTACGAGGTGGGCCAGCAGGTGAATCCTGATCTTGTGAAGGGCCAGATCGTGGGTGGCTCCTGGATGGGCATCGGCCACGCGCTCTACGAGACCACCGCGCCCGGCTATCCGGCTATCGACCCGGCGCCGGTCGACTTCCAGTACTACCTCCAGCCCGGCGCGTCGGAGATGCCCGAGGTCACCTGCGAGGTGCTGGAATACCCGGCGGAGAGCGGCCCCTACGGTGGCAAGGGCGTGGGCGAGATGGTGACCAACGGCCCGATCCCGGCCATCGTGAACGCCATCAACAACGCGCTCGACGTCCGCATCACCCAGATTCCGGTGACGCCGGAGGTGGTCCTCCGCGCTCTCGACGAGAAGAGGGCGCAGGCCAGCGGCTGAGGAAGACTCGCAAAGCGCTCCCTTCCCGAAGGGAGCGCCGTCGGGCCGGGCCATCGGCCTGCGCCGCGCGGCGTCACGAGACTGTCACACGAGTTACGACGGGCCGTAACCGGCTGGCGCTATCCCCGGTTACATCTGCAGCGCTGGAAGGGCGGTGCGGGTTTCGGTGCAGAACCACACTTCGACCACGGGAGATGGACATGCGCGATGACGCGGTGGCCGCGCGCGACGCGGTCTCACAGAACGATCCCGGCGACATGATCGACCGGCACGCCTTACCAACCGACTTCGAGCGGCTCGCCGAGCGAGCGATCTCGCGGCGCGGCTTTCTGGAAGGTGGCGCTGCATTCGGCGTGAGCGCGTTCGTCCTGGGCGCCGGCGGCATGGTGGTGCCTCTGGCTCATGCCGGGGCGGCGGGCCTCGACTTCACGCCGGTCGCCGCCAACGGCCTCGACACGGTCACCCTGCCGGACGGCTACAGCTGGCAGGTTGTGGCCCGCTGGGGCGACCCGCTCTGGTCGAACGGCGCCACGTTCGACCATGCAACGCGCGGCACCGGCGAGAGCCAGGAGATGGCCTTCGGCGACAACTGCGACGGAATGGCGCTCTTCTCCGACGGCGAGAAGAGCGTGCTCACCGCGAACAACGAGTACGTGAACCTCGGCATCATGTTCGCCAACCGCGAGTCGGGGAAGCCGGAGACCGAGGACGACGTGCGCAAGTGCAAGGCCGGCCACGGTGTCTCCGTCGTCGAGATCGCGCAAGACGACGGTGCCTGGGGGATCATCCAGGATTCACCCTACAACCGCCGCATCACGCCGGACACGCCAATGGAAATCACCGGACCCGCGCGCGGCCACGACCTGGTGAAGACCGCCGCCGACCCCGACGGCATCACCGCGCTTGGCACCTGGAACAACTGCGGCAACGGGCGCACACCCTGGGGCACCTATCTTGCCTGCGAGGAGAACTTCAACGGCTACTTTTCGTCCAGCGATCCCGACTTCGTGCTGCCTGCAGGCTTCAAGCGCTACGGCATCAAGGCGGAAGACCGCGGATATGCCTGGGCTATGACGGATGAGCGCTTCGACGTCTCCAAGCACCCCAACGAGCCGCACCGCGCCGGCTACGTGGTGGAGATCGACCCGCTCGATCCCGCGGCCACGCCGAAGAAGCGCACGGCGCTCGGCCGCTTCAAGCACGAGAACGCGGAGGTGACGCTCGCCGCCGACGGCCGGGTCGTCGTCTATCTCGGCGACGATGAGCGGGGCGAATTCCTCTACCGCTTCGTGAGCGATGGCGTCTATGCCGAAGGCGGCGACAATGGCGACCTGCTGGAAAGCGGCTCGCTTTCCGTCGCCAAGTTCGCGGAGGACGGCACCGGCACGTGGCTCGCGCTCACGCCTGAGACCACGGGCATGGCGTCCCAGGCCGAGGTCTGCATCCACACCCGCCAGGCGGCATCGACAGTGGGCGCCACCACCATGGACCGACCTGAGTGGGTGGCGGCCAACCCGAACAAGGTCGAAGCATACTGCTGCCTCACCAACAACAAGAACCGCGGCGTCAAGCCCAACGCGGGCGGCGACCTGACGCCGGTCGGCGGCCCCAACCCGAGGGAGCGGAACAAGTACGGCCAGATCGTGCGATGGACGCCCGGCGGCGGCGACCACGCGGCCGATACCTTCGCCTGGGACCTCTACGTCATCGCCGGCAACCCGACGGTCCACGCCGACGCGCGTGCGGGCTCCGCCAATGTGAACGCCGACAACATGTTCAACTCGCCGGACGGCATCGCCTTCGACAGCCGAGGCCGCCTCTGGATCCAGACCGATGGCAAGTACTCCAACGAAGGCGATTTCGCCGGCCAGGGCAACAACATGATGCTGCTCGGCGATCCTGCCACCGGCGAGATTCGTCGCTTCCTCGTGGGCCCCAGGGAATGCGAGGTCACCGGCATCACCTGGAGCGCCGACCGCAAGACCATGTTCATCGGCATCCAGCATCCTGGCGAGAAGGGGGACAGCCATTTCCCCGAGGGTGGCGATGCCGCGCCGCGCTCGTCCGTGGTGGCGATCACCCACGACGACGGCGGCCCGATCGGCTGACCGATCGCTCTGCCGTTTCGGGGCCGCCTCTCGATGGGGCGGCCCCGCCCGATTTCTTCCTCTCCATGCCAATGGTCCGACCGCTGTTGACCGCCGCGGCTAAGTCAGTAGTATTGCCGCACCGGTCTTGCAGATGAACCCCGCGGGAGAGTTCGCGTGGCCCGGCCACGCGGCGCCGAAGGAGCAAGCGTCCCGGAAACTCTCAGGCACCAGGGACCGCGGGGGGATGCAACTCTGGAAAGCAGGCGGCGCACGCCACGCCGCCTCACCGACGGGGTAAGCCGGCGCCGAGCAATCGGCCGCCCGGTTAATCTCTCAGGTTCCGAGACAGAGGGGGCACCGGACGATCCCGCACGGGATCGTTGACGGACGCCTTTGTTTGCCTGGGAGATGCCATGAGCGACGACGCCGGCACCGACGCCCTCGCCCGAACGCCGCTATTCGTCGAGCACCGTGCCCTCGGCGCCACGCTGGTGCCATTCGCCGGCTATGCCATGCCGGTGCGCTATCCGGCCGGCATCATGGCGGAGCACACGCACACGCGGACCGCCGCCGGCCTCTTCGACGTCTCGCACATGGGCCAGCTGCGGCTCACTGGCGACGGCGCGGTTGCGGCACTCGAGCGCCTCGTGCCGGGGGATATCGCGGGCCTCGCGCCCTGGGCCATGCGCTACACCCAGTTCACCAACGAGGACGGCGGCATCCTCGACGACCTGCTCGCCACCCGCACCGACGACGGGCTCCTTTTGGTGGTAAACGCGGCCTGTAAGGACACGGACATCGCCCATCTCGAACGCCGGCTCGATGCCGGCGTTGACATGACGGTGCTCGCCGACCGCGGCCTCGTCGCGCTGCAGGGGCCGAAGGCGGCGGCGGTGCTCGAGCGCCATGCACCGGGATGCGCCGGGCTCGGCTTCATGACCGCCGGCTGGTTCACCATCGGCGGCGTGGACGCGCTGATCTCGCGCTCGGGCTACACCGGCGAGGACGGCTTCGAGGTATCGTTGCCCGCAAACGAGACGGCGGCGTTCTGGCGGCGGCTCATCGCCGAGCCCGAGGTCGAGCCGGTGGGGCTCGGCGCCCGCGATTCGCTTCGCCTGGAGGCGGGGCTCTGCCTCTACGGTCACGACATCGACGAGACCACCTCGCCTGTCCAGGCTGGGCTTGCGTGGTCCATCGGCAAGCGCCGCCGGCAGGAGGGCGGCTTCCCCGGCGCCCCGCGCATTCAGCATGAGCTGGCGGAGGGCCCCCGGCGCCGGCGCGTCGGCATCCTGCCCGATGGCCGGGCCCCGGCGCGGGAGGGCACGGCGATTCTGAACGCGGACGGCGACGAAATCGGCATCGTCACCAGCGGCGGCTTCGGGCCGAGCGCAGGTGGGCCGGTCGCCATGGGCTACGTTGCGGCCGAGTCCGCCGAGACCGGCAGACCGGTGTCGCTGCTGGTGCGGGGCAAGCCCCGGCCGGCGACCATCGTCAAGCTGCCGTTCGTCCCCCACAACTATCATCGAGGCTGAGCCGGAGGATTCCATGAGCGGGCTCAAGTACAGCAAGGACCACGAATGGGTGCGGGTCGAGGGTGACATCGGCACCGTCGGTATCTCGGACTACGCGCAGGATCAGCTCGGCGACGTGGTCTACGTCGAGCTGCCGGAGGTGGGCCGGACGGTCGCCCAGAACGAGGAGGCGGCCGTGGTCGAATCGGTCAAGGCGGCGAGCGAGGTCTATGCGCCGGTCTCGGGCGAGGTGGTCGAGGTCAACCAGGCGCTGGAGGATGACCCCGCACTGGTGAACGGCGAGCCCACCGGCGAGGGCTGGTTCCTCAAGCTCCGGCTCAGCGCGCCCGGCGAGCTGGACGGGCTGATGGACGAAGCGGCCTACGCCGACTACGTCAGCGGGCTCGGCGACGACTAACCGCGTCGCCTGCAGGGGCGACGACAAGGCGCTTGCGGGACGCGGCACCCATAAGCCGACGCCCGCCGACAGGGAAGGAACGACCGCGATGACGGTACACGATGGTTCATTGACGGCTCTGGAGCAGGCGGACGCCTTCGTCGGCCGGCACATCGGCCCGCGCGACGAGGACGTGGCGGCCATGCTCGAGGCGGTGGGCTACGAGTCCCTCGACGCCCTGATGGATGCGGCGGTGCCGGCCTCGATCCGCGCCGAAATCCCGGCGGACTTCCCGGAGAGCCGCACCGAGCGCGACGTGCTGGCGGAGCTGGCGGAGCTCGCCGGGCGCAACCGCGTCGCGCGCTCCATGATCGGCCTCGGCTACCACGACACCATCACGCCGCCGGTCATCCAGCGCAACATTCTGGAGAATCCGGGCTGGTACACCGCGTACACGCCCTATCAGCCGGAGATTTCCCAGGGCCGGCTGGAGGCGCTGCTCAACTTTCAGACCATGGTGATGGACCTCACCGGGCTTAGCTGCGCCAACGCCTCGCTGCTTGACGAGGGCACGGCAGCGGCCGAGGCCATGCACATGAGCCACGGCATCGCCAAGAACCGCAGTGACCGCTTCTTCGTCTCCGACGCCTGCCTGCCGCAGACCATCGCGGTGGTGCAGACCCGCGCGGAGGCTATCGGCATCGAGGTCGAGATCGGCGATCACCGCGGCGGGCTGCCGGAGGGGCAGTTCTTCGGCGTCCTGCTGCAATATCCCGAGACCGGCGGCGCGGTACCTGATTACACCGGGATCGTCGAGCAGGCGCATGCGCAAGGCGCGGTGGTCACGGTCGCGGCGGATCTGCTCAGCCTCGTCTTGCTGACACCGCCCGGCGAGTTCGGCGCCGACATCGCGGTGGGCAGCTCGCAGCGCTTCGGGGTGCCGCTCGGCTACGGCGGGCCGCACGCCGCTTACTTCGCCACCCACGACAAGTACCGGCGCGCCATGCCAGGCCGGATCGTCGGCGTCTCGGTGGACAGCCGCGGGCGCCAGGCGCTCCGGCTCGCGCTCCAGACCCGCGAGCAGCACATCCGGCGCGAGAAGGCGACCAGCAACATCTGCACCGCGCAGGTGCTGCTCGGCGTCATCGCCGGCATGTACGCGGTCTACCACGGGCCGGAAGGGCTCACGCGGATCGCGCGGCGCGTCCACCGCCTCACGGACATCCTCGCGGCGGGACTCCAGCACCTCGGCTTAGCCATCGAGAACGAGAGCTGGTTCGACACGCTCACGGTCCACGCGCCGGGCGCGGCCGAGGCGATCCTGAAGGGGGCGGAAGAGGCGGGCTACAACCTCAGGCCCATCGACGGCGACCGTCTCGGCATCGCCTGCGACGAGACCACCACACGGGCCGACATCGAGGCGGTATGGCGCGCGTTCGCCGACGGCGCGCCCGGCTTCGACGCCGGCTCGCTGGACGGCAAGGCCCGGTGCGGACTGCCGCCGGACCTGACGCGGCAGACTGCCTTCCTCGATCACCCGGTGTTCAACCTTTACCACGCCGAGACCGAGCTGCTGCGCTACATGCGGCGCCTCGAGGGCCGGGACCTCACGCTCAACCAGGCCATGATCCCCCTCGGCTCCTGCACCATGAAACTCAACGCGACCGCCGAGATGATACCGATCACCTGGCCGGGCTTCGGCGCGATCCATCCCTTCGCCCCCGCCGAGCAAGTGGCGGGCTACCGCGAGCTCGTCTCAGGCCTGGAGCGGATGCTGAGCGCGGTCACGGGTTTTGCGGCGGTCTCGCTGCAGCCCAACGCCGGCAGCCAGGGCGAGTACGCCGGGCTCCTGGTGATCCGCCGCTATCACGAGAGCCGCGGCGAAGGCGGACGCAACGTCTGTCTGATCCCGAGCTCCGCCCACGGCACCAATCCGGCGAGCGCCGTGATGGCCGGGATGTCGGTGCAGGTGGTGGCCTGCGACGAGGACGGCAACGTCGACCTCGCCGATCTGCGCGCGAAGGCCGAGGCCCATGCCGACGATCTCGCGGCGCTGATGATCACCTATCCCTCCACCCACGGCGTGTTCGAGGAATCCATCGTCGAGATCTGCGGGGTGATTCACGCCGCCGGCGGCCAGGTCTACATGGACGGCGCCAACCTCAACGCCCTGCTCGGGCTGAGCCTGCCCGGGCAGTTCGGCCCGGACGTGGCGCATCTCAACCTGCACAAGACCTTCTGCATCCCCCACGGCGGCGGTGGGCCGGGGGTGGGCCCAATCGGCGTGGCCGCGCATCTCGCGCCCTTCCTGCCCGGCCACCCGGTGGTGCCGGAGTCTGGGCCGGAGGGCGGAATTGGCCCGGTCTCCGCTGCGCCCTGGGGCTCGGCCGGCATCCTGCCGATCTCCTGGGCCTACATCGCGATGATGGGCCGCTCAGGGCTCACGCGCGCGAGCGAGGTCGCCATCCTCAGCGCCAACTACATCGCGAAGCGCGTCGCCGGGCACTACCCGGTGCTCTACACCGCCGCGAACGGCCTGGTCGCGCACGAGTGCATCATCGAGATGCGGCACCTGAAGAAGAGCGCGGGCGTCGAGGTCGACGATGTCGCCAAACGCCTCATGGACTACGGTTTCCACGCGCCGACCATGTCCTTCCCGGTCGCGGGCACGCTGATGATCGAGCCCACCGAAAGCGAGTCCAAGGAGGAACTGGATCGTTTCTGCGATGCGATGATCGCGATCCGCGCGGAGATCGCGGCGATCGAGGAGGGCCGCGCGGACCCGGCCGACAACCCGCTCAAGAACGCGCCCCACACCATGGACGATATCGCCGGTACCGAGTGGGAGCGCGGCTACAGCCGGGCGGAAGCGGTCTTCCCCGCCGACGGCCTCCGGCAGGCCAAGTACTGGCCGCCGGTGAACCGGATCGACCAGGTGCACGGCGATCGCAACCTGATTTGCGCCTGCCCGCCCATGGAGAGCTACCAGGAGGCCGCGGAGTAGCCAGCTGCCTCCTTACCTATCGAGATAGTCAACCGCCTTCCGTATCATCCTGTAAGCGGCCGTCGGCGCGAAGCCGTGCTTCGACGTCTTCCATGATGTCGGGCACGGTCCTGTCGCTCACGCCGCTCTCAAGGCCCTCCTGAATAGCGGCCGCGAGCGCATGATCTCGGGGGCTTTGCGCCGTTCTGGTGCTCCCTACCGGTTGGCGCCGGGGACCCAGAGCGTGTCGGTCGTGCCGTCGTCGTTGAGGTGGCGGGCGAGTACGAACAGGTGGTCGGAGAGCCGGTTGGCGTAGATTACCGCCAGCGGATTGACCGGCTCGGTTTCCGCCAGCGCCGTGATCAGGCGCTCGGCGCGGCGGACCACCGTGCGCGCGAGATGTAGGGCCGCCGCCGCGCGCGCGCCGCCCGGCAGGACGAAGGATTCGAGCGGCTTGAGGCGCTCGTTGAGCGCGTCGATCTCGCCCTCGAGCCGGTCGATCTGCGACTGGACGATGCGCAGGCCCTCGTCGAGTGATCCGGGCCGGCAGAGGTCCGCGCCGAGGTCGAAGAGGTCGTTCTGGATGCGCTCCAGCATCGCATCCGCCTCGCCGTCGGTCTCCAGCCGCGCGAGGCCGATCGCAGCATTCGCCTCGTCCACCGTGCCGTAAGCCTCGACGCGGGCGTCGTGCTTCTTCACCCGCGCGCCGCCGCCGAGCGAGGTCTCGCCCGCATCGCCGCCGCGGGTATATATCTTGGTGAGGCGGACCACTGCCTACTTCTGGACGACGAACACCAGGAGCGCGAGCAGCGCGATCGCCGCGAACTGGAGCCCGACCCGCCAGCGCATGAAGAGATTGCTCTTGCTGTTCTTGCCGCCGGAATACATGGCGCCGAGCCCGAGAACGAGCGCGACCACGACCGCGCCCATCAGGACGTAGACGACGATTTCGAGAATCTCGGCCAGCATGGCGGTCCTCGCAGCCCACGGGCCGGCTCACGCCCGACCCTCGGCAGGTTATAGCGCGTCCTGCCGGCTCTTCCCACGGCCTTCGCGCGCGGTTGACCGTATAGTGACCGGAACCCTACCCGAGGAAGAGAGCCGAGAAAGGAGCAGGCAAGCCATGGCGGACACAAGCTGGCGCAATCGCAAGACCCTGATTCTCAGCCGCAGCGAAATGATCGGCCTGCTGGAGCCCGAAGAGTACGTCCGCTGCGTGGAGACCGCGTTCCGGCGCATGGGCGAGGGGCGGGTCTACATGGAGCCCAAGGGCCATATCGTGCTCGACGAGTATCCGGGCGAGTGGGAGATCATGCCGTCCTACATCGAGGAGCCGGAGGCCGCACCCGCCGCGGCTGCGTGCAAGTGGGTCTCCATCCGCTTCGAGAACCGTGCGAAGTTCAATCTTCCCACCGTGTTCTCGATCCTGATCTACACCGAGCCCGAGACCGGCTTTCCACTGGCTATCGTGGACGGCACCCATCACACCCTGATGCGCACCGGCGCGTCCGGCGCGGTCTCCGTGAAGTGGATGGCGCGCGAAGACTCCTCGGTTCTGGCGCTGGTCGGGGCCGGCGATGTGAACACCGGCGCCTTCCGCACCTGCGTGGCCACGCATGAGTGGAAGGAGGTGCGGGTCTGGAGCCGGACCCAGGCGACGCTGGATGCGTTCATGGCGGCCGAGCAGCCGCAGCACCCCGACCTCGCGATCAAGCCCTCCACCGTTCTCGAAGACGTGGTGCCGGGCGCCGATGTCATCGTCACCGGGACGACGGGCGAAACGCCGGTCCTCGGCAACGAGCTGATCGAAGACGGCATGCATATCGCGGCCCTCGGCGGCGGTCTCGCGGGCACGCAGGAGCTCGATGTCGAAATCCTGCGCCGCTCGCGGATCATCGTCGACGACATGCGCCAGTGCATCACCGACGGCGAGATCAACGTGCCGCTGACCAGGGGCGAGCTTCGGGAGAGTGATGTCGCCGGCGATATCGGCGAGGTGATCACGGGCAAGATCCCCGGTCGAACCTCGGCGGACGAGGTCACGCTGTTCGATTCGACGGGAATCGCGCTTCAGGATTCCGCGACTTTGCCGCTCGAATACGAGCGCGCGATCGCGGCAGGTGTCGGAATCGAGAAGAAGATGATCTCAACTTAGGTGATAGGAGGTGCCGGGCGGTGGAGGCGCCGGTAACCCGATTAGTGGCAGTGGTAAGCGCCGCTGCCATTGGCCCAGTTGTGGTGGCAACCATAGGAATCCGTGCCGCCAGAGTGAGAGAAAGCCGGGCCGTGCGATACGCTGACCGCCAGAAGCACGATGGCCGCGAGCCCGATGATCACAAATCTCATGGTGTCTGTCCCCGCTAGATGACCGTACCCAACCGGAGCATATGGGGCAGAGCGTGTCAACGAAGAGGCTAAATGCTCCGCGCGGTCCGTAAGGGGTTGCCGCTCTGGCGAGCCATTATCCTAAATCCCGCAGTTGGGGGCGATGATCGGTCGATTTCCGGGCTCAATTTCAGCCTGCCAGCGCAGGCCGAGGCGGTGGAATCCAGGGCTGGCGACCCGGCTGGCGGCCCCGGAGGTACTTCTTCAGCGCTTCCGCCAGGATCCGGCGCCAGCGATCCTCAGCGCTCAACTGCTCCGCACTTGTCAGCAGAGTCTGGAAGAAGCCGGTGATCCGCCGCAACGCCGCGACCACGGCCCCCCGCCGCCCGTGGCTCGACGTCACCGTCAGCCGGGTTTGACCGGCGTGATGGGTCTGGCGGGCAACCCCATGCAGCAGGAGCGGTCGGCTGGTGATCGCCTCGCGGTGGTGATCGGGGTCCGCCAAGCGCACGAACAGGCTCCACCAATTGTAAATGAGCGCGATCAGCCGGGCCATGTGCTGGCAGCGCTTCAGGTCTCGCGTGGTGAAGCCGCCCCAGCCCCACTGGTTCTTCAACTCGTCGAAGCCGTTCTCCGCGTCCGCCCGATCCCGGTAGAGCTGGGCGATCGAGAGAACCTCCAGATCCAGAGACGTCGCCAGAACCGCAAACTCCCACACCTTGGTGCCAGGCTGCGCGTCGGCCCAGAAGAGATCGCCCTGACCGTCGTCTGCGCGCGTCAGCGCCACCGTCCCGGGAAGCCGACGGCGCAGCACCACCACGCGACGCGTCCGGCTCCAGCCATGCAAGCGAAGCTCGGCCTCGATCCCCGACCAGCCCGGGCCCGCGTCCGTCCACTCGTCCCGCGTCATCAGGCACTCGGCAAGCCGGCGCGCGCCCTTGGTCAGGCGCAGCTTGAACAGATAGTCGAGACCCGCCCCCTCGCACGACGCCATGTTGCCCTCGTTGCCCCAGTCCTTGTCGCCCCGTACGAGCCGCGGCCAGTTCTCACGGCCGAGGCGGTCGAGCAAGGCCCACAGCGAAGGCGCCGCGTTCTTCGAGTGGTGACGGTTCCCGGGCGCGACATCGACGTCCAGAACAAGGCGCGTGCCCGCCATCAGGAACGCATGGTAGGCATGCGACGGACGGCCCGGCTTCTTCGGGTTGTAGCTCACCACAGCCCCCTCCTGGTGGCCGTAGAGCGGCTTGATCGTTGTGTCGCAATCCAGAACCCACGGCTCGCTCAGCAAGGGCCGCGCCGTGTCGTCGAGATGGCCGTGCAGCCAGGAAGCGCCGTCCTCCGCGTCGATCCGTCCCAGGCCGCGCCGAACCGAGTCCTCGCTCGCCACCTTGGTCATGCCCAACAGCGACGGATTGACGCCGTCGCCGCGCAGCGCCGTGATGTGCGCGTAGCGCCAGTGTCCTGCGAGGGCCGACAGCATCACCGTCCCCAGCACGTCCCGCTTCGAGGGCGCGTTCGGGCTCGTGTAGTGCAGCGGGCAGTCCGCCACCAGCGCGTCGAAGCGGCCGCTGACTTTCAGGTATTCGGCGAAGAACACCAGATGACCCAGCGGTGTGGCCGCCGCATCCGGGTCCCATTCGACGTGGACGGTGCCGCCGAAGGTGTCCACCTTCACGGCCTCTCGGGCGAGCTCCCGCGCAGTGCTGGGACCATCACCCGCAGGGTGAGCCTCAAGGGCCTGTTTCGATTCGCTCATGCCCCTAGCCTACAAGGCTTTTTCGTGATCGGCCCCGAAACCAACTGCGGGATTTAGGATTATGGATTTGGAGGTCATTTCATTGAATCAAAACCGCAGCCGCCAGTAGGTGAGCGCCGTATTGTCGCCCTCAGTAGAGGGTATCGAGCGTATGCCTATCTGGTGCGAATTCCCGATGGGGTAGCCAATGTCGGTGGTGCCATCAGCGTCAACGGAAAGCTGGAGTCCATAGGTCGGGTTGTCAGGCTGAAGCCAGCGAAGGACGAAAACTAGGGTAATCAGACCGCCTACAACTCCAGCTACCAAACCCCAATCAACCTCCTCTTCGTCATTGTGGCAGTGGTAGCCACCAGTAGCCGTTTCCCGGTGACACCCGTAGCGATCCAGACCTCCACCGTGGGCCAGCGCGTCGGTCGCTAAGAAGGCGAATAGGACAAAAGCGAGCATAATGGCGATGGGACGTTGCATGTGAGGCTCGCCTGCGCGTTGGCCACAGGTTTTGGCTTCGACTCACCTGAACCGCCGATATTATACACAATGAGGGAGGTATTATGTGACGTATCCATATATATGTGGGGCTTTCCTATGTTTATTCTATGAATATCGCGTGAATCTGTGAATCTGGTGGCGCGCGGGGTTCAGCCGTGGAAACGCCGATACGAGCCGCAAGTGCGGTAGGTCCCGGTAAAGTCACGCAGAAAAGTTAAACTGATACACTACCTGAAATGAGGCAGAAATTCGGGCAAACGGTGTTTTGCAACAAGCTCGTCTCGTTGGGAGAGAGAAGATATCAACAGCTATGGGAAGACGGGACAAGAGGAGCTGTCTACGAGCAAATCCTTGAGGGCGATCAAATCGACGCATTCAGGTAGGTCCTTCGTAGTCCGCATGTGAAAGCGGATCATCGGCAGGGGAGCAATCTCTTGAAGGATTGAGCAGGCTCCATGGAACCTGCTCAATCCTTAACTTGCAGCGAACCCCCAAGCACAGGGAGAGGTGGGCGTGGGGCCACTCACCAGCCCGCCCCTCCAGCCCCAGAGTCGCCGGTGCCGTGCTTATTCGGACGCCTCGGTCTCCTCGGCCGGCTTGGCGTTGTTGCCGGGGCTGCAGCCCCCGCAAACGGTATGCTCTTGCGCCGTGATGTGGCGGCTGCAATCGCTCGCGAGGAAGACGGCGATGTCGGCGACGCTGTCGGGGGTCACCAGCGCGCCCAACATGTTGGCGCGCATGTTCTCCGCGTAGAAGGTCTCGTAGTCGACGCCGAGATCCGCCGCGATGCTCCGGTGGGTGTCCTGCGCCATCCTGGTCTCGACCCAGCCGGGGCAGATGGCGTTGACGCGGACGCCGTCGCCGCCGAGCTCGTCCGCGAGGCAGCGCATGAAGGCGATAAGGCCGTTCTTGGTCATCGCGTAGGCGCCCCAGCCCGAGGAAAAAGCGCCCGCACCGATCGAGGAGATGAAGATGATGGATGCGCCCGCCTCCGACGCCGTGATTGCAGGCAGCGCGGCCTGGGTCACCAGATAGGGGGCGGTGAGGTTGATCTCGACCATGGCGTCCCAGCTCGCAAGGTCCATCTCGCCCACCTGCTTGCGGACGAAGGTGCCCGCGTTGTTGACCAGGATATCGAGCCCACCGAGCCGCTCGACAGCGGTATCACACATCGGGGCGATAGCCGCGCGGTCGCGGAGGTCGGCCGTGGCGGCGAACGCGCGGCCTCCCGCCGCCTCGATCGCATCGACGGTCGGTCGGGCGCGCTCTTCGCTGCGCGCGTGAATCGCCACATGCGCCCCCTCGCGCGCGAGGGCCTCGGCGATGGCGGCACCGATGCCGCTTCCCGCCCCGGTAACCAGGGCGCGGCGGCCCTGAAGAGAAGTCTCCATGTTCGTCTCCCAATAGCGATGATGGTGTCGCCGTTCGGCGGATGAGGCATCGGCGGGCAAATTGCGCTCTACCCAAGTTGGCACTTTTTCCGACCAGCCGAGCCTGTTCGAGCCAGTTTTGCGGCGCTGAACCACTAGATGTTGGGGTTGGAGGACACCTGAGACCCACATTTGCCATTCGTGGTCCTGGAAGCCAATTGTGGGGCCAGGACTTTGGAGTTGAGTCGATATCCCTCTTGCCAGATGCCGCGAACGCCGTGTATGCGAAACAGGCATCGCAGAAACGGCGCCGCCATGTACATCAAGGCAACCAGGACACACACCGACAAGCGCACCTTCGGTGCTAATGTACTGACTTAGCGTTGCTTTTTCCTCCTGTTCTTGGCCGACAAGGGCGAATTCGGTCCCCGTTTTCGCCCCGGCTGCAACAGGAAGTGCAGGAGGAAATCCTATGGCAACGCTTCGTCTCAACCAAGGCCGGATCGATGCGCTCAAGCCCCGCAGGGCCGCATACGACATCCGAGACCGGGAACTCAAGGGCTTCGGCGTCAGGGTTCTGCCCTCGGGCGCCAAGCGCTACTTCATCCACAGCCAGCACGACGGTCGACGAACCTGGAAGATGCTCGGCCAAGCCGGGACCATCGGCGTGAACGAGGCCCGTGAGCGGGCCAGGGCCATGCTGGCCTCCATCCGGACGGGAACAGCCGATGAGACTGCGGCGGTGCCTGACACCCCGTTCGAGACAGTCGCCGACGAAGTCTTCCGCCGCTACGCCCGGAACTGGAAGGCGTCCACGCTCAAGGTCAACCAAGGCTACTACCGCAAGCAGATCCTGCCCTGGTTCGAGGGACGCTCGATAACCGGCATCACTGCCCGTGATGTCCAACAGTGGTTCGCCTCTCTTCACGAGACCCCCGTAGCTGCTGACCGCTCGGCCCCCATCCTCTCGGTCATCATGCGCCAGGCCGAGGTCTACGGCTACCGGCCCGAGCGGACAAACCCTTGCGCGGGCATCAGGAGGTACCGGCGCCGAGGGCGCGAGCGCTTCCTGTCGACGGCCGAAGTCAGTCGCTTGGGCTCGGTGCTGGCGAGCCATGAGGCGGACCACCCGCAGGCCGTGGCGATCATTCGGCTGCTGCTGCTCACTGGATGCCGCAAGGGCGAGATCGTCACCCTGAAATGGCGCTACTACCGCGAGGGCAAGCTGTTCCTCCCGGATAGCAAGGTCGGGCCGCGCACGGTTTGGCTCTCGTCCCCCGCGCGCGCCATCCTCGACGGCCTGCCCCGCACTGCCGTCTGGGTTTTCCCCTCGCCAAGGAACGGCCTCCTGCATGCAGCGTCGGTTGGCAGCGTCTGGCATCGTGTAGAAACTTTCAACGACGAATCGGTGGTTCGTAGGCTGACACGATATGCGATGGTTTTCCATTTCTCGTGTTGTATATCATAGGGTTATCGTATAGTCAACCATGGAATTGTCTGTCATGTCGCCATGGCAGGAATTGTCTGTCCTGTTGCGACCGTGACGCTCGGGTGTTGAAGAGGCCATCATGTGCGCAGTATTCTGCGGCTGATGGGATGAGGGCCGAAGGTAGATATTCGAGACGTATGGTTATAGTGGTGCATTAGCGGGCGATATCGGATTTTCTCCATAGCGACGCGGACGGGCCGATGCCGGCGAGACAAAAGGGCGAAAAGCGGAAGCAGCGCTGGGTCGGTGCAACCGATGCCGAGTGGGCCGAGATCAGCGAAGGCGCGCAAGCGGCGGGATTGTCGAACTCCGACTACGTCATCCGGTGCTGCCTCGACGGCAAGGCGCGGGCCGAACCGACCGATGTCGGTCTGCCCTCGCCGGTGCTGCAGCGAGCGGTGAAGGCGGTATTGATCCTCGAAGAACTGCAGCGGCTGCGGCTCGCGAACGACGGCGAGATGGGCGAAGAGCTGTGGCAGAGGGCGGTGGGCAAGGTGGACGCCTGGATCAAGGGCGAGGGCGATCTGGGATGAAGCGGAAGGTGCCGTGAACCTCGCGAAGAAGCGCTGCATCTACTGCTCCCCAGAGAAGCGAGAGAAGATGCGGCGGCGGGCCAAGAAGGCGGGGATGCCGCTCTCGCGTCTGATCATTCTGTGCTGCCGCCAGGTTGCGAGCGCGGGCGCTCCTCCGGAGCCGCCCGGTCACCCGCTGGCGCTTGCCGAGGATGCGCAGCGTCGCCTTTACGAGGACAGCCGCGTTCTTGCCCGGTCGAAGAGCATCGTTGTCGATGCGCAGGACGGCGGGAAGGCGATCCTGGCGATCCATGAAGTGGTGCGCTTTCTGCTGCTCTGCGAAGAGGCACGGGGGTGATGAGGAAGCCGCGCGTGCGCAGGACGGGGACCGAACAAACGATTTCCGCGACCGACGAGGAGTGGGCCGACGTGCAATCTGGGGCGGACCAGGCCGGAATGTCGGTGTCGGCCTGGGTGGTCCATTGCGCATTGACGGTGGACCTCCTTCCGCGGAAGCATCGCCGGCTGGTGCTCGACGAGAAACAGCAGAAGTCCGTGTCTCGGGCCGTGAGCGAGCATGCCCGGAGCCTGCGCTCGGACATCGACGCGCCTTCGCAGGTCACGGACGACCTCGGCGCGCTGCTGAAGGCGCGGCTTGAGACGATGGTCCGGCAGGGCCGGGGCAGTGACGCCGAGGCGCTCCTTGGACAAGTGTTCGGCGACGAGCGGGCGGCGATCATCGCCGCCGCATTCATGCCGACTGTACGGACGGCGCCGGCAGCGGCGCAGAAACCGAAGAAGCCGGCACGCCGCAAGAAAAGGGTCGGCGACTCCGGTCAGAAGGAGCTGTTCTGATTGCGGGCAGGCAGATCGGCGAACACGTGCGGCAGTCTGGTGAGAAGGGGCGAGGTCGACCCGAGCGGGCTTGTACTATCGACGGTGTCGGGCTGAGAAGACGGAGACACCTCCAATGACGCCCCTTGATCACCGAGGCGAAGGCCGTGGCCGAGGGGATCGGGCCGGTCGACGAATGGCGGGAGCGCTCGCCGCGCTGCATCGAGCGGGTCCAGGCCAGGCGCTGGCGCTCTTCCCGCGATCGTTTCGGGCGCCGGCGTCCCGGCGCTCCTGTCGGTGAAGTGCAGCGGAGGGCATCGGAGGGACGATCATGGCTCTCGAGGTCATAAGGGCCTTCAGCCGGGAGCACGTCCGGTGGCTCCAGTTTCTCGAGGAGTGCGCCCTGCGCGAGGGCAAGGACGCGATCGTAAGGCGCCGGAAGGCGAACCCGGCGGTGCGAATGCTCTACGCCGTTGTGATCAGGGCCCTCTGCGACGCGGATTGCTGGATCCTGTGCGATTGTCTGCCCGAGGGGTTGGAGCAGCCTGTCATCGTGCCCGCCCGGGGTAAGCGCAGCATACGTCTCGGTAACCTTCCCGACGCTTCCGTGCCGCATGCCGGGAACTGCGTCTTCCGCTTGCAACACTTGCAAGGCGCCTCCCGGTTCTTCTTCAATCCGTTGTCGCACGAGCGGGACGTCGAGGCCTCGGCAGAACGCGACCTGGAACACAAGCCCTGGAGCGGGACGGGCCGGTCGGTCCCGGTCGTGGCCTACATGCTCAAGTGCTTCATCCGGGCGGCGCGGCTGCACACGCTGGCGGGCGCGGAGCGGTTTCAGTCACCGGCGGACTGGCTCGCGGAACTCAGGCGCGCCGCAGTTGCGTTCCCCGTCGCGCCGGGGGTTCCGGCGTCGGAGGTGCTGTGCACGGACCCCGCGAGCTGGCACTCGGGTGAGTTCCGGGAAAGGCTGGACGAGCGCGCGCGGCATTGGCCGAAAGATCCCCCGCCCTGCGGCTACCTGTGCTGGGTCGCGCACGATGTGGAGGGCCACGAGATCAACGGCAAGACCGGGGGCGCTGGCCATGTGAGGGTGACGTCTCCCGTGGTCTCCCGGCTCATCCACAACAACAGGGTGGAGGGGCCCTATCTCTTCCTGGGCGCGCTGGCGCGATCCGCAGACATGCACGGGTGGGAGTGCCGCATGGCGTATGCGCAGCCGATTGCCTCGCCGGCGTTGCCGATCCCGGTGGAGTCGGACTACGAGCGCCAGGCGCTCCTGTCGCTTCCACGACTGGTCGAGGATCTGCGGCGCGGCAAGGAGCCGCAGGAGGCGCTCGGCGGTGTCGTCCGGGTCGAGCTTGAGAAGCCGCTCTTCCCGATACGGGTGCGCGACGGCCGTTGTCATCCGGACGCCCTCCTCACCTTTAGCCACCCGGGCGGCTCCATCGACGGCAGCGACAAGGTGCGCTACGTGATCGAGGTCATGGGGTTGGGCAACGCGGAATACGAGAAGAAGAAGGAAGAGGCCCACCGCCTGATGAAGCGGATCGGCAGGGTGATCCGGCTGGAGGGGCGACAGTTCGGGTCGGCGCACAACGGCCTGGAGCGGCAGCGCGACAGGATCGCGAGGCAGATCTCGAAGGACCTCCTGTGGCGGTGGACCTGAAGCCGGCGGTGCCGGCCAAGGTCGCAAGGTGTTCAGGGATGGCGCGCGGCACGGCGTATGCGACACCGGCGGCTACCACGCGGTCAGCGCGGCCGTGTTGTCCGAGACTATCTCGACGTCGCCTGGGCCGAGGCCGGTAAACGCCAGCGCGGCCGCCGCCTCGGCCTCGGTCTCGAATGTGTCCAACTCCAGACCGGTCGCGATCTCGACGATGGTGAAGAGGGGCTGAGATGGCGGCAGTCCTCGATACTCGGGGGAGCGCACGCGGGCTCGCCGCGAACAGGGCTCGCACGTGCTGGCGGCACCCGCCCAGGCCCTTTCAATCTCTCACTGCTGAGAAGGTTCTTTCATTCGATGTCGATCCATGCGTCGATGAAGTCGATGCCGGCTTTGTATCGTTGCCATGCCTGCCAGATTTTCTCGGTTCCGGGGAGGGGTTGGCGCTTGCTGGGATGGAAGCCTGCGACGCGTGCGAGTGAGGTGGTCACCAACACGATCAGCTACGGCTACGACGACGATGGGGAGCATCGGGTCGATCTCGTCCTCCGCCTTGAGGGCGGAGCGCTGGTGATGGAGATCGCGGACGACGGCATGGGCGTTCGACCCGTTGCAGGCGCCTACGCCTGATTTATCCGCTCCGCTGGAGGATCGCGCCATGGGTGGTCTCGACATCTATCTGGTACGCAAGACGATGGACGGCGTGGCTTACCGCCGGCAGGACGGACGCAACGTGGTGACGCTGACGAAGCGCGTGGCGCCGGCGCAGGCGGAGTGAGGCCTGGCAGGGTTCTGGCGGCCTGAACGCCTGGCGGCGGCAGAGGCCGGGCGCGCACGGCGATACGTGCCGGGGAGGAATGCATGGCAGAGGACGTAGAGCCGCGGCGCGAGGACGAGAACGCGCGCTCTGGCCGCGCCCGCGCGCCCTTGAGCGATCGCATCCCTTACCGGCTTCCCTCCATGAGCGCCCTGATCGCCTTCGAGAGCGCGGCGCGGCACGGCAGCTTCTCCCATGCGGCGCGGGAACTCGGCACCTCGCAGTCAGCGATCAGCCGGCTCATTGCGCGCCTGGAGGACCAGCTCTCGGCACGGCTGTTCGAGCGCTCCCGGATAGGCGTGAGCCTGACCGACGCGGGGCTGCGCTTTCACGAAGCGGTCCTTGTGGCTCTCAAGGCTCTCCATGAGGGTGCTGCGGAGATCGCGGAACACTCCGGCGAGGACGGGACGGAGGTGGCGATTTCCTGTCCGGGCGAGTTGTCGCATCTCTTCGCGATGCAGCGGTACGAGGCGCTGAAAGCGGCGCTTGGAGATCACGTCCGGATCCGCATTCTCGCCCATACGAACGCAGCGGCGCCCGCGCCGCCGGAGACCGCCGCCGACGTGATGCTGACCTGGGACGCGGAGACTGCCGCACCCGGTCACCGCGTGACGATTGCCATGGGAGCCGTCAGCGCCTTCTGCTCTCCCGGCTACGCCGCCGCTCATGCGCAGGTTCTGAACGAACCTGCGGCAGGCTGGAAGGGGCTGACCCTTCTCGATCTCGCGGGGCCCGACAAGGGCAGAGCGTCCTGGGAGCGCTGGTTCGAGGCCGTCGGCCGTCCGGCCCCGGCCCCCCGGCACGAAGTCGTCGAGAGCCACGCCCAGGCGCTGGAAGCGGCCGTTGCCGGCCGCGGCCTCGTGCTCGGCTGGCGTCATCTGATCGGACGACACGTGGAGGCCGGCACTCTGGTGATGCAGGCGGGCGGCTTCGTCGAGACCGGCAGGAGCTTCCACGCCGTGCTCACGGAGGCGGGGAGGCAGAGGTCGCTGGCGCGGGCCTGCCTTGCCTTCTTCGGCGATGCGGCCAGGCACCGGGCGGGCTGGGACGAGACGTGAGCGTGTCGCCGACGGGGAGGCGGCCGCCGGCGGCGCTGCACGTGCGGCGACCCGAACGCGGCGATCAAGAAAGTGCTTTCCATATGCTCGCCGGCCTCCTTCACGGCAAAGAGTGCAAGACACGAGCGACAGGTCCTGAGAATCCTCGTCGAGGCAGACGGTGCGGGCGGGATCGCTCTCTAGAGCTTCATGACGTAGTGCGGTCCATCCTGTTGCAATATGGCCCGTCTCTGGTCCAGCTCCATCTTCTGGGCGAGCGCCTCGGACCAGCGCTCGTCCTCGTCCCGGAATGCGCGCGCTCGCGCGAACGCCATGAGTTCGTGGAGCGAAAGGCTGAGTTCCTGACAGGGCTCGTCGTCCGAACGAGAGAGCTCGCGAAGCGTGCAGAGGTCCTCCGCTTCGGTCTTCCGCGCCGTTCTGTCGACCACCTCCAGCTCGATCTGCACGACCGCCGGGCGGCCCAGGCGCGCGCTCTCCGGCGCCGCCGTCTCCGTTTCGCCGACCTCGCTGCACCACAACCGGTCGCCCTTGGTGGTATCCCGTGAGCAGGCGAGCGGATAGCGGTCCGGGGGTTCGGGCCGCTGGCGCTCCCGTTCCGCCTGCCGGAGCCTCTCGTCGCTCCACTCCGCCTGAATGACGTTGCAGCCCGCGAGCTCCAGCCAGGACATTCGCGTCACCTGCTCTTCGGGCATGCGGCCCGCCGCGGCCGCAACCCACTCGAGCTCCACCACGTCGTCGGGGGTCCATCCACCCGCCCGTCCGGGCCGGCGCACCACCGCTTCGAGACGCGGCCCGTCCTCCGATGGCCGCAGACTGATCCGCTCGCCCGCGAGCAGCGGCTCCTGCCCCGTCCAGGGTCCGGTGAATGCATGTGAGGCGCCGGGGTCGCGGAGCCGGGCCAGTTCGGCGCCCACCATCCGTGCGATCCGGTCCTGCTCCCGCTCGGGAATGGTCTTCCGCTCGCTTGCGTGCCGAAGTCCTTCTTCGATGCGCTCGAGCATGTCCGGGCGGCCTTGCCAGCGCTCCCGGTCGTCGTCGTCGTAGCGCGCCCACCGGACGTCATCCTCGAAGTCGCGGCTTCGTTCCTGCCATGCCGGCCATTCGGCAAGCAGCGACAGCGGCAGTGCCTCGCGCGCCGCGCGCTCCTCGAGATGGCGGTATTGTTCGTCCAGCTCGTTCGCCTCCCGGAACAGGCGCTGGAACGCCGCCCAATGGGCTGACAGCGCAGCATGGTCGTCGATCTCGGCCTGCAGCCAGCGCCGGGCCGCCTCGTCAAGGTCCGGTTCCCTGGCAAGGTGCTCCGCCCGGGCGATGGCCCTGCCGCACCCCTCGTCATCGGCGGGCGATATGCCCTTCTCGAGCGCGCTGTGCTTCGCGCCCTCGAGCTGGGCCTTCACCGAGACGAAGCGGTCGAGAAGATGGTGACTCTCCATCCGCTCCAGCGCGGCAGCCAGCGTATCCCTGACGCCCGGTATCCGGTCGAGATGGGGAGCATAGATGTCTTTGTCCTTGTCCTTGTCTTCGTCCTTGTGGATCTTGCGTCCCGTGGTCAACAGATTCGCCGAAAAGTCTCTGAGGGACCGATAGCCGTCCAGGCCGGTGACGAGGAAGTCCGGGTCCTGCCCGGTCCGCCGCTTCGCTTCTTCCTGCAGGTCCTTCCAGTACTGCCCATGTCGCTCGGCTCCCTCGAGGAAACCGTCGACGGTGGCGCGCTCCGTGCTGCGTTCGCGGTCGTAGTCCAGCACCCGCTCCACCATTTTCCTGGCCTGGTCCGGCAAGCCCTCCCGCTCGCCGAGCGCGCGGGCCGCCTCGACGAGCTCCTCCCAGCCCGGCAGATAGAAGGCGATGACGGTCCCGGCCTTCTCCCGCTCCGCCATCGCCAGACGCTTCTGGAACACCCCCGCCCAGGCCAGGTCGTGATCGCCGAGTTCGTCGAGCCGTTTGACGGCGGCCGCGATCTCACCCGCTTCATCCTTCATCCGGTCGAGATGGGATTGCCATAAATCCGGCTCTTCACGCATGGCGCGCCAGCGTTCGCCCGCCTCCCCGCAACGCGCCAGCCAGTCGGCATAGCCCGCCAGTTCGGTGGGCGGGGTGAACATGGGCGGGCCAGCCGTGCGGGCGCGGTCCTCCAGCGTCGTGCGCTCGTCCAGAAGCCGGACCGCCATTCCATGAAGCGCGACGATTGCCGCCTTCCGTTCTTCCCATGCCTCTGCATGGTCAAGGACCTCCCTGGCCGCTGCCAGCGCCCATGCCGGGAGGGGGGACAGCCTGGCGAGTGTCGTGGCCCGCTCGACGAGAGCGTCATGGCCCTCGGCGTAGAACGGAATCGTGCCTTCCGCCGCGGCCCGCGCCGCCACCTCGCGGCGCAGCGTGTCGAATTCGAGGACCGCGTCGTCGACCGCCAGCAGGTCGGCGAACTCCCCGAGGCGCCGGGAGATCGTGCCGCCGGCCTCGCCCGCGCGCTCGCCCAGCTCCACGAGCAGGACCTTGCCGTTCGCCGCGAGCCGCTCCGACGTCTCCCGCCAGTCCAGGTAGTCTTCCAGTTCGGCAACCGGGCACGCTGCGGACCCGGCGGCCTCGTCCAGCCCGCGCCTCCTCGCGTCATGCCCATCGAGAAGCCCGAGAAACTCCACCGCCGCCCTGTCCCCTTCGCGGCAGGCGCGGTCGTAGGCCAGCAGCCCGTCCACGACCTCCCTGGTCGCAGCCGGCAGGTCCGGCTTCCCGGCGAGCTCCTGCGCGCGTCCGATCAGCGTCCCGTAGCCCTCCACCAGAAACAGCACCGTACCCTCGCGCTGCGCCCGCCGTTCCAGCGCCTCCCATTCCGCGCGCAGTGTCCAGACCGGCTCGTTCTCCGCCAGCAGCCGGACGATCTCCTCGGGCTCAAGCTCGAGCGGTGCGTCGATCGCCTCGATCGCCGTCGGACGCTCCCCGGTGTTGTCGGCCAGAACCTTCACCAGCTCCTCGGCGTTGTCGGTGAGCACCACCGCCCGGTCCCGTGCCCGGCTGATCTCGACGTAGAAGGTCGACTGGTCGGCAAGCGCGCCGTGGCTCGAATCCAGCACCGCGATCACCCCGTCCGCCGTGCTCCCCTGCGCGCCGTGCACCGTCGAGCTCCAGGCGTGGTCGATATGCCGCAGCTGCGGATCGTCCAACCGCAGCGACAGCCCCCGCCCGTCCGCCAGTCTGAACCGCACCCGGTCCTTGGCGATCCCCTCCACCTCGGCCCGCTCGCCGTTGACGAGCGAGCGCTTCCTGTCGTTCCGGGTCCAGCGAATCCGGTCGCCCGCGCGGACCTCCATGGGACGGGTCTCGTAGACGTCGAGCTGGTAACGGACCGAGCCCGCCGGGCGGATCCAGCGCGGCTTGCCGTCGGGATGGAGAAGCATCACCCGGTCGTAGTCGATACCGGTCACGGTCAGGATCTCGTCCTTCTTCAGCCGGTAGTTGACCAGGTCCTGGTGGAACACCACCAGATCCCCTTCCCGGTAGTTGCGTACGTCCCCCTTCTCGGTCCGGGTCATGCCCAGGCTGACCAGGCGCTCGATCCCGAGCGCCTTCCCCCGGAGCACCCCCTCACTCGCCAGTGCTTCCCGGACGGTTCCGTTGATCTTTTCCCTCAGCGCATGGGTGGGTGCGACCAGGAGGGTGTTGTCGCGGGTGGCGGGGTCGAGCGCCAGCCAGGCCCGCGCCGCCTTCTCGCCGAGCTCCTCGTGCGCCACCTCGTGCACGCTGCTGCCGAGCAGCTCCACCGCCTCGCCGGGATCGCCCGCCAGAACCGCCTGCACCGCCGCCCGCAGCTCCGGGTTCCGCTGGCGCAGGATGTCGTCCATCGCCGCCGTCGTCATCCCCGCCCGCTGCAGCAGCCGGAACGGCTGGCCCGCTTCCACCGCGCGGAGCTGGCTGCTGTCGCCCACCAGCACCATGCGGGAAACCTCGAGCTCGTCCGCCGCCCGCAGCAGAGAGCGCATCTGGTCGGTCGACACCATCGAGGCCTCGTCCAGCACCAGCACCGCGCCACCGAAGGTCTCTCTCAACGCCTCCAGCGCCTGTCCGCTGGCGCCCGCCCCCCGGCGGCGCGCCAGGAACCACTGAAGCGTGCGGGCATGAATGCCGGTCTCTCGCCCCAGCACCGCGGCCGCGGCGGTCGAGGGCGCGAGCCCGAACACCGGCTTCTCCCCGGCAAGCGCCCGCACCTGGCGCAGCATCGTCGTCTTGCCGGTCCCGGCCCGGCCCTGCACGCCGACCACCCGGTCGCGCGCCAGCAGGATCGTGCGAACCGCCTCTTCCTGTCCCTCGGTGAGGCCGGCGCCGTCGAGACGGGCCGCCACGTCCTTCTCCGGGGCCAGTGCCGCGCCGGCTCCGATCCCGGCCTTCATCATCGCGATCGTGGACCGCTCTGCCTTCAGCGCCCGGTCGGTGACGAAGGCCCGGTCGGCGCGCCGCAGCTGGGCCTCGACCAGGTGGCCGTCGCGGACCAGCCAGGCGACCGCGTCCCGGATCTCTCCGAGCGAATGCCGGCCCGGCGAATGGCCGAGAGCAAGCGCCTCGAGATCGTGTTCGGAGAAGACCGATTGCCGTTCCTCCAGCTGGCGCATGCAGCGGCGCACGATCGCCAGCGCCGACGGGCCCTCCGGCAGCACGATCGGCTGCCCGGCGCGTGCCTCCGCGAGCGCCGTGTCGAGGCGCAATTCCCGAGCGCGGACCCGCCATCGCTCCTGCAGCTGCGCCCGCACCGGCTCCGCCTTCCGCTTGCGCGTCGCCAGCGTCGCCGCCTGCATCCTGTCCGTGCTGCGGTCCCAGCCCTTCTCGTCCACGTAGGCCAGGATCTCGTGCCGGCGCGTCGAGAACGCTTCCCGCACCTCCCGGCCGTAGCCCGCAAGCTCGAAGCTCGGCAGCCGGCCCACCATCGCCGGCACGATCGTATATCCTCTCTCCATCAGCTGCCGCGCAAGCCGGTCACGGTAATACGCCCCGATCAATCTCGCATTGCGGTGCAGCAGCGTCGGCTCCACGCTCTTCCACCGCCCCTCCTCGTCCCGGGTCATGTTGGCGATCACGGCGTGCGTGTGAAGCTGCGGATCGAGGTTGCGGCTCGCGATGTGGCGGAACAATGCCGCCACCATCCAGGGCGCCTTCACCCGCGGCCGCCTGCCGGTGGCGGGGTCCCAGCCCCGGGTCTCCAGCAGCGACCCCTCGATCCAGTCGAGCGTCTCGCGCACCGCCGCATTGTGTGCGCGAATCACCATCCGGTCGCCGTGCGGGTGCTCCTCCGTCGGCAGAAGCGCCGCCAGCGACACCGACTTCGGTGCCGAGAACGTGATGTCGAAGCCCGGACGGTGCTCGTGCTGCCCGTCGCGCGGCCGCCCGAGCCGAGCCCTCGTCCCGATCACATGGCCCTGAAGAAGCTTCTCGAAAGCGCCCGCCGCGACCGGCTTGCCGGGATGCAGTCCCAGGGCAACCGCGCCCGCGCCGTGCCAGGTGCTCGCGTTCCGGTGCTCAGCACGTTTGGCGCGAAGGTCGGCAGCGCCCTCGCCCTTCCTCAAGTAGTAGCCGCCGTCCTGGCGGAAATACTCCGACGTGGCAGACGAAGAGGTCAGGTTGCGGACCGTCGCGACCATGACGCAAGATCATAACGGGGCGATGGAGAAGTCGTGGTGAAAAACCGAAACTGGTTCGAGTTGGGTACCTGGCTGTCGACGCAGGGCGGCGCGGTGTCAATCAGCGCGGCGCAACTCAGCTCCTGGATCGGGTACAAGCTGCACGTCGATACCGCCGATGGCGGGGTCCCCATCAGCTGCATCATGACGTCTGCGTCGACGCATGACTCCCAGGTGGCGATTCCGTTGGGGACCCTGACGGCCGGGCGGGTCGAGAGCCTCTATGACCTGATGGACGCGGCCTATGATTGCATCGAGATCTGGGCGCACAGCATCTTGCTGGGCCACAAGCCGATCATCGACGTGAACCCGCGCAGCTCGGTCGACATGCAAGAGGCGTTGAAGCGTGAGAAGAAGGCGCGGCGGACGCTCGGTCTGGTCTTTCCCGAGGAGCGTCGCTACGTCGTGCGCTCGGGGTCCGAGCGGATCAGCGGGCGGCTGAAGGATGAGTTCGGCGGCCGCCATGTCCGCGTGCGCGGTTACGACAAGGTTCTCGCCCACCTCATGTTCGGCATGACCGTGCTGGCGGCCAGCCAACTGATGCGCCTTATGGTTCCGCCGATCTGATCCGGTCCGTCTCCTTCGCCATCACCGCAGCCGCACTTCCAGAAAGGCGGAGCGGTCAAGCGCGCAGGGCAAATTTGTCCAAGCGGCTGGTAGGCGGTTGAGTTCTGGCCACGGGTTGTGCGGATCGGCTTTGTTACGGGGTTTGCGGCGGGGTCTGGCCGAGCATCCGGTTCGGTCAGAGGGTTCTGGCATTACCGTGTGGGCGGTGCCGACGCGATTTGGCGGTGCCCCGACATGATGGATTGCGCCACCGGCGTGGTCGGGAGCGAGGGCAGGTACGATCTTTGCGCCCGGCTTGCCGGGCGCCGGGGTTCAGGCCGGCGCGGCGCGCTTTGCGGTCCTCGGCTGGGTGTTCCCGGTCATTTTCAGGAAGTCGAGGACGGCGCGGACGTTGCGGGCGAGCCTGCGCACGGTCGAGGCGACCTCGAGCCCCCGGCCCTTGATCAGGCCGATGGCGAAGCGCCGCAGGCGGGTCATGTTCTCGGGGCCGAAGCCTGTGCGTATGCGGCTGCGGTCCTCGTCCCAGGTCCAGTCGAGGCAGTGGTGCGAGCTGTTCTCGATGCACCAGTGGCCGCGGTTGAGGGCGAGCAGGCTCTGCGCGTTGGCCGTGCCGGGCGTGTGGCTGGAGATCCCGTAGGCGGTCTCGGTACCGGTCTCGCCGGTCTTCTTGTCCTGGCGGGAGCGCTCGATCATGAAGACCTGGCCGACGCCCGGGAAGTCGAGAAAGCCGTTCAACTCCGTGCTCGTCCAGATTGCCCGCTGCTCGATGCGTCCGTGCGACAGCGCGGCCTCCTCCTCGAAGTCGGGCTCACGCTCCGGCGCCTCTTCGAAGAGCAGCGTCACATCGTCCCGCATGGTCTTCTGGTTCCCTTTCACGATGAACATGAAGTGCGCGCCCCGGTCGAGCAGGTAGCGGGCGAACTTGCGCTGGGTCAGCAGCGCGTCCGTCGTGACCGTCTTGCCCGCGATGTTCGGGATCAGGTCCACCAGCGCCGTCACGGTGCCGATCTCGTTGGTGCGCTTTGTCTCCTCGTCGGCCCCGACTTTCAGGAGAAGTTTTTTTGGGCGAGCGTGGCCTTGGTCTCGTGCCCGACCGCGCTCATGACATGAGCCTGGGTCCCGTCCTCGTCGATGGCCCCCCTCAGAGCCTGGCCGGAAATGAATCGTTTATTTTCATAGCGTTGCGAGTCTCCAGATGAAGGGCTGGATGCTGGCGATCAGGAGCTAGGCGAGTGCGCGAAGCCCCCCGCGCTCATACTTCTCCCGGTTGGCGTCGATTCACATCTTGTGTTCCCCGTGTTGTGAAGCACAGGCAGTGAATCACAAGTGTCTGATTCCACTCAATTCATTTCCGGCCAGGCTCTCAGGGTCTTGCCGTCGATGGCAAGCGCCGCGTCGCCTGAGCCGTGGGCCTCCTGCCACTTGCGCAACGCCTCGTCCAACTGGTCCGGGTCCACCCGGATCACCACATTGCGGATGGTCGACATCGAAGGCGGCCGGCGCACCCCGTCGCGCAGCCGCACGCCGAAGCGGGCCAGCGCCTTCTCGCCGAGATCGTCGACCCACTCGGAGATCGCCTTCCAGCCTCGCATGCCGCAGAGCGTCGCGCCACTCGCAAGCGCGAGCACGCTGGGCAGCGAATGCCGCCGTCCCTTGCGCGTGCGGGGGTCGTCGATGTCCTTGAAGTAGGCGTAGAGCGACTCTTGCTGAGCGGCGCTGATCATGGTTCTCGGAACTCCTTTCTTCCACAACTCCCGATCCAGCCCGGCAGCGGACAGCCGGCGGCAGGCGTCGGGAACCAGGGGGCGCAGCAGCACAAGCTTCGGCGTCGAGCCGGCGACATAGCCCGAGCGGTGGCGCCGGAAGCCGCGGGTCTGGCCGACCGCCAGCCATCCAGCCGCCCGGTAGACCGTGCCCCGGAACCTCGCCGCGTCCACGAATGTTTCCAGCATCAGCACGGGGTGGCCGAAGCGGGCCGGCCAGTCGCGCGCCAAGCGCCGCGCGCAAAGCCCCAGCACCCGCGAGCCGAGGTTCGGAACACCCCGTCCCGGCAGGATCAGGAAGCGCGCGTTGTTCGCGATCAGATGCAGCCGCCCGTGCTGCGTGCGGAAGTCCCAGCCGATCCACTCGTCCCGCGCCCGGCACTTGCGCGCCGCAGCCGAAAACACGGCCAGCGCCAGCCACTCGCCGCGCCGATGGGCGACGTACCACGCCCTCGCCCCCACCTTCGCAGACGCACCCAGGTAGTGATGCCCCTCCATCAGCGCGCGGAACCGGGCCTCGTCCTGCGGCCGGACAGCAGCGACATCGACCTCGGAAAGATCCACCGTAGAAACCGTCCCCCTGCTCGAAGCCGATCCGCAGCAGAACACCGCGAATCCAGTCGCCTCAATCCATAGCAGGGTTGGCGCGCGCTGACCAGACCCAAGGTCAACTCGTAGCGCAGAACTCAAAAATCAGGCTTGAACAAATTCGCCCTGTTCACCGGAGCTTCGTGCATAAGCGGTACGCCGGAAACGACGGATCGGTCACAATCTGGCCTTGAGGCTGCGCGACCACAAGTGCGCGGTGCTCCGGTTCCTGACCGACCTCGAGGTCGGGTTCACAAACAACGAGGCCGAGCGCGACCTTCGGATGATGAAGCTGCGCCAGAAGATCTCAGGCGGCTTCCGATCCGAGAAGGGGGCCGAGAACTTCGCCATCCTGCGCAGCGTCATCACCACCGCCAGAAAGCAGGGCTGGAACATCATCGAAGCCCTGATGAGCCCATCGGACCAACTCATCGCCACCGTCAAGTGCGCGTGAGCCGACCCGGCGAGAACTCCCCAACAGCGGAATCATCCCCAGAAACAACCTGGGCAGTTACGAGGAATTGACGCAGGAACAATTTTTTGTCGTGATTGGGTGTCGGCGACCACTGCGAAGTTGCCTGCGGCGGGGTCGACGGCACCTCCATGAGGCTCAATTCGGCACGCCGACAACGAAACGCGCCCCCAAATGGACCGCTGAGCACGCCACGCCGCCCGCCGGGTCGACAAAAAACGAGCCCTGGGAATTGACCACGGCAAATTCGTTCTGATTTTCGCCGCTGGCTGACGGCACTCAATCATGCTCCACCCGCTTTCGTTGAGGACCTTGCGGGGCTGGCCACCGGATTTGGCCGTCATCGCGCCGCCGCATAGCGCTGCCCTTGGCCGCGAGGGTCGAGCACGGCTTCATCTGGACATGACCGCTCGCCCCCGGCGTTCCGAAGGTTGGCGTCGCAGCGATGGACGCGGCCCGGAGGGGGCGGTCAGCTGGGCGCTGTCCGCGGAGCGACGTTGTCGGTCATTTTCAGGAAGTCGAGAACCCGCCTCGGTTTCCTGGCCAGATTGCGCATGGTCTCGGCGACAGCGAGCCCGCGCCCTTTGATAACGCCGATGGCGAAGCGCCGCAGCAGGGTCATGTTCTCCGGACCGTAGCCTGAACGGATACGGCATCGGTCCTCGTCGAAGCTCCAGTCGAGGATGTGATGGGCCGCCTCGATGGTCCAGTGCCCGCGATTGAGGGTGAGCAGGCGTTCCGGCGATGCGGCCTGCGGGGTCAGGCTGGTGACGCCGTAAGCCGTCTCGCAGCTCCTCTTGCCGGATTTGACGTGCCGGGTTTCGCGCCGCACGGCGAAGATCTGTCCGACGCCGGGGAAGTTGAGGTAGTCGTTGAGCTCGCTGGAGACCCAGATGGAGCGCCGCTCGCGGCGGCCGTGCTCGGGCTTGGGGCTCTCGTCCGCGAAGTCCGGCGCGCGGCCTGCGATGGCCTCGTCGAGAGTGAGCCGGATGTCGTCGAGCAAGGTGGGCTGGTTGCCCTTGACGGTGAACAGATAGTCGGCACCGCGGTCGCGCAGATAGGAGGCCAGCGCCCGCTGGGTGAGCAGAGCATCGGCGGTGACGGTGCGGCCCGCGATGTCGGGCACCGTCTCGATACCCGGATCAAGTCCGGGCAGGGGGATGATGGTGCCGATCTCGTTGGTGCGCTTCTCCCCGTCGTCGGCGTCGGGCCTCATGCCGACTTTTTTTGACCCCAGGGCGCCTTGGTGTCGTGGCCTATGATGCCGAGCACATGAGCCTGCGTGCCATCGTCATCGATGGCGCCGCGGATGGTCTTGCCGTCGATGGCCAGCGCGCTGTCGCCCGAGCCGTGGGCCTCGTGCCAGGCCCTGAGCGCGGCGTCGAGCTGGACCGGATCGACGCGGATCAGCAGGCTGCGCATCGCCGACAGGCTGGGCGGGCGGTACCGGCCGTCGCGGCGGCGCACGCGGAAGCGCTGCAGCACCCTGGGACTGAGGTCGTCGACCCATTCGCTGATCGCCTTGTAGCCGCGCATGCCACAGAACGTCGCGGCGGCGGCGAGCGCCAGTACCGTCGGCAGCGCATGGCGCCGGCCCTGGCGGCGGCGGGGATCGTCGATGCCCTGGAAGAACTCGGGGAGGGATCGCATCTGTGCGGCGGTGAGCGTCATCTTCGGCACTCCATGTCGCAGACGGGGGTCGAGATCGTCGGCCCGCAGCCGGGCCCGCGCGGTGCGGGACAGGGGAAGAAGGAACACGCGCTTGGGCCGTGCGTGCTCGCTGTAGCCGGCCCCACCGCGAGCGAAGCCGCGGGTGCGCCCGACCTCGATCCAGTTGGCCGCGCGGTAGACCGTGCCCCGGAAGAGCGCCGGGTCCACGAACGTCTCCGCCAGCAGCACGTCGTGACCGAAGCGGATCGGCCAATCGCTGACCAGACGGCGCGTGCACAGCGAGAGCACCCGCGAGCCGAGATTGCGTGGACCACCGGGCAGGATCAGGAAGCGCGAGTTGTTGGTGACCAGGTGAAGACGACCGAACTGAAGGCCGCGGTCCCAGCCAATCCAGCGATCGCGCGCACCGCACTTCAGCGCCGCTGCCGAGAAGACCGCCAACGCCAGCCATCGCCCTCGATGGTGCGCGACATAGCGCACGGTCTCGCCCATCCCCGGCACCGCGCCGAGGTAGTGGTGTGTCTGCATCAAGTCGCGGAAGCGGGCCTCGTCCTCCGCCGCCACGATGTCGACCACCACCTCCGATAGAGCTGCCACAGCTTGCCAGTCCCCACGGCTGCCTCGCGGCACTCATATCAGGACACGGGGAGCAAGTCCGCTATTTCAGGCAACTCGCTGGCCGGCCAGGCCAAAGGCTGAAGTACAAATCCGCCCTGGAATTGACGCGAAGGGCTTGACGGGAGTTTCGGAGAATGACTCAACAACGACATGAGCAATCCCGAGTCGCCGCGCGGCCCTTCGACGGGGGCACAGCCCGAAAGTTCCGAGCAGAAGATCGCTCGCCTGGAGGAGGAGAACGCCTGGCTTCGGCAGCAGAATGCGCGGCTGGAGGAACAAAACACGCGTCTTGTCGAGCGTATCGAGGAGTTGGAACGCCGTCTCGGACTGAGCAGTCGCAACAGCGCCAAGCCGCCGTCGAGCGATGGGTTGAAGAAGCCGAGGGCCAAGCGGCGAACCCAAAGCCAGCGGGGCAAATCGGGGCGCAAGCCGGGCGGTCAGCCCGGCCACAAGGGCGAGACGTTGCGCCGCACGGATCACCCGGACCGGGTGGAGAACCACGTTCCGGCTGCCTGTGAGGGATGCGGTTCGTCCCTGTCGGCGGCGGCCACGGCAGGGGTGTCGCACGCCCGCCAAGTCTTCGACCTGCCCGAGGCGCGTGCGCGGGAGGTGACCGAGCACCGGGCGCATGCCAGGTGCTGCGGGCATTGCGGCACGCTGACCCGTGCAGCGTTCCCCGAGGGGGTGTCGGCACCGGTGCAGTACGGGTCGCGCATTGCAGGCGTGGCGGTCTACCTTCAGCACGCCCACTTCCTGCCGGAGGACCGGCTGTCGCAGGTGATGGCGGAGCTGTTCGGCGCGCCGGTGACGGCTGCGACACTGGCGGCGATGAGCGACAGGGCGGCCGATCGGCTGCGGGGAGTTGCCACCCACATACAGGAGCTTGCGGCGGGCACGGCGCGGGTGAAGCACCTCGACGAGACCGGGTTCCGGATTGGCGGGCAAACGCAGTGGCTCCATGTGATCTGCACGCCGCATCTGGCGGCATTCCGGGTCAGCGCCAGGCGCGGCGACCTGCTCTCGGGTGTTTCCGGTATCGTCGTTCACGACCACTGGAAGCCGTACTTCACGTTGGAGGGGGTGGAGCACGGCTTGTGCAACGCCCACCACCTGCGGGAGTTGCAGGCGCTGGTGGACATCGAAGGGGAAGGCTGGGCCGGACCCATGCAGCAGCTCCTGCGCCGGGCCAATCGCGCCGCCCGGATCGCGCAGGACAAGGATATCGCCGTTCCGGCGAGGCTTGTGGCGCTGATCGAGCGCCGATACGACGAGATCATTGCCGAGGCGCTGGCCTTCCACGAGAGCCAGCCGCCGCTCTCGCCTCCCAAGCCCGGAAAGCGGGGACGCAAGAAGCGGCGGATCGGCCACAACCTCGCCCTGCGCCTGCGCGATCGAAAATGCGCGGTTCTCCGCTTCCTGACCGACCCCGAAGTGGCGTTTGCCAACAACGAGGCCGAGCGCGACCTGCGGATGATGAAGCTGCGCCAGAAGATCTCCGGCGGCTTCCGATCCGCAAAGGGGGCCGAGAACTTCGCCATCCTGCGCAGCGTGATCACCACCGCCAGGAAGCAGGGCTGGAACATCATCGAAGCCCTGATCAGCCCCTCCGATCGCCTCATCGCTGCCGTCAGGTGCGCCTGAGCCTACCGGGCAAGAACTCCCCAACACCGGAATTACCTCAGTAAGCGACCTGGGCAGTTACACTTTGGAATTTTATCCACTTCGAAAACGACGCGAGCGGCACGCGAATCAACTACGAAGCGTAACTGCCCAGGTTGTCTGATTTGTCATTTTGAACCTTGGGGTTGAGGCACGGCCAGTTTGGAGTTGACACGAGGGGGTTGACGGAAGTTTCGGAAAATGACTCAACAACGACATGAGCAATCCCGAGTCGCCGCGCGGCCCTTCAACGGGGGCACGGCCCGAAAGTTCCGAGCAGAAGATCGCTCGCCTGGAGGAGGAGAACGCCTGGCTTCGGCAGCAGAATGCGCGGCTGGAGGAACAAAACACGCGTCTTGTCGAGCGTATCGAGGAGTTGGAACGCCGTCTCGGACTGAGCAGTCGCAACAGCGCCAAGCCGCCGTCGAGCGATGGGTTGAAGAAGCCGAGGGCCAAGCGGCGGACCCAAAGCCAGCGGGGCAAATCGGGGCGCAAGCCGGGCGGTCAGCCCGGCCACAAGGGCGAGACGTTGCGCCGCACGGATCACCCGGACCGGGTGGAGAACCACGTTCCGGCTGCCTGCGAGGGATGCGGTTCGTCCCTGTCGGCGGCGGCCACGGCAGGGGTGTCGCACGCCCGCCAGGTCTTCGACCTGCCCGAGGCGCGTGCGCTGGAGGTGACCGAGCACCGGGCGCATGCCAAGTGCTGCGGGCATTGCGGCACGCTGACCCGTGCAGCGTTCCCCGAGGGGGTGTCGGCACCGGTGCAGTACGGGTCGCGCATTGCAGGCGTGGCGGTCTACCTTCAGCACGCCCACTTCCTGCCGGAGGACCGGCTGTCGCAGGTGATGGCGGAGCTGTTCGGCGCGCCGGTGACGGCTGCGACACTGGCGGCGATGAGCGAGAGGGCGGCCGATCGGCTGCGGGGAGTTGCCACCCACATACAGGAGCTTGCGGCGGGCACGGCGCGGGTGAAGCACCTCGACGAGACCGGGTTCCGGATTGGCGGGCAAACGCAGTGGCTCCATGTGATCTGCACGCCGCATCTGGCGGCATTCCGGGTCAGCGCCAAGCGCGGCGACCTGCTCTTGGGTGTTTCCGGTATCGTCGTTCACGATCACTGGAAGCCGTACTTCACGTTGGAGGGGGTGGAGCACGGCTTGTGCAACGCCCACCACCTGCGGGAGTTGCAGGCGCTGGTGGACATCGAAGGGGAAGGCTGGGCCGGACGCATGCAGCAGCTCCTGCGCCGGGCCAATCGCGCCGCCCGGATCGCGCAGGACAAGGATATCGCCGTTCCGGCGACGCTTGTGGCGCTGATCGAGCGCCGATACGACGAGATCATTGCCGAGGCGCTGGCCTTCCACGAGAGCCAGCCGCCGCTCTCGCCTCCCAAGCCCGGAAAGCGGGGACGCAAGAAGCGGCGGATCGGCCACAACCTCGCCCTGCGCCTGCGCGATCGAAAATGCGCGGTTCTCCGCTTCCTGACCGACCCCGAAGTGGCGTTTACCAACAACGAGGCCGAGCGCGACCTGCGGATGATGAAGCTGCGCCAGAAGATCTCCGGCGGCTTCCGATCCGCAAAGGGGGCCGAGAACTTCGCCATCCTGCGCAGCGTGATCACCACCGCCAGAAAGCAGGGCTGGAACATCATCGAAGCCCTGATCAGCCCATCGGACCAACTCATCGCCACCGTCAAGTGCGCGTGAGCCTACCGGGCAAGAACTCCCCAACACCGGAATCACCTCAGTAAGCGACCTGGGCAGTTACTACGAAGCAGCGGTATCCGGCGACCTGCAACTCGTGCCCGCCGGCGCCGCGCTTGCCGTACTCGCCGATGACTATGCACGGATGTTGGCCGATGGCATGCTGCTTGATGACGCCGGAGCGTGCGATGCGCTGATGGAGCGGTGCGCCGCGATCGAGGCGCGCGCCAACGACGCGGGGTCGAGGAGCCGCTGATGGACGTATTCGCCTTCCGGGAGGAACTCGTCGCCGAGTACGGGCGTTTCTCCCGAAGCTTCGCCAGGATCCGCTCCGAGGACATCTCCCGCGAAGTCGATGCGGCCTACGCCGAGGGCCACTTCTGGCCCGCCCCGCTTATCCAGCTCAATCCGAACTTCGAGCCCGGCGGATATATCGACGACCTGGTCGCTGACGGCACGCTCGATGCTGAGTGCGCGAAGGTGTTCCGGCTGAAGCGTGGGTACAACACATTCGGCGAGCGACTCCTGCTCCACCGGCACCAGACTGAGGCCATCGAAATCGCTAGACGGGTCGAAAGCTACGTCCTGACCACAGGCACCGGCTCCGGCAAATCGCTCGCCTACTTCATCCCGATCGTCGACAACGTATTGCGGCGAAAGCGTGCCGGCGACGCCTGCAAGGGCATCACCGCCATCGTCGTGTATCCGATGAACGCGCTCTGCAACAGCCAGCGCGAGGAACTGGAGAAGTATCTGCGGCTCGGTTACGGCGAAGGCGGCGAGCCGGTCACGTTCGCCCGATACACCGGGCAGGAATCGCAGGATGAACGCGAGCGGATCGCAAAGAACCCTCCTGACATTCTGCTGACCAACTACGTCATGCTCGAGCTGGTCATGACGCGGTTCCACGAGACTGACAAGGCGATCCGCGAACACGCCAAGGGACTCCGGTTCCTGGTTCTCGACGAGTTGCACACCTATCGCGGGCGGCAGGGGGCCGATGTCGCCATGCTCGTCCGACGCGTCCGGGAGAGGTTCAACGAGCGCCTTCTCTGTATCGGCACCTCGGCGACGATGGCCTCCGAAGGCTCGCCCGACGACCGGAACGCCGCCGTTGCGGCCATCGCAAGCCGCCTGTTCGGTGCAACTGTCGATCCCGGCAATGTCGTTTCGGAAACTTTACGGCCGGTCACCGACCACGACGCGAGCCTGAGCAGCTCCGATCTGCGCGCCTCCATCGAGCGGGGCGTTCCCGCGAATCCGACACATCAAGCGCTCGCGGCCCACCCGGCCGCGACCTGGGTGGAGCGCAATCTCGGGCTCGAAGAGCAAGGCGGCAAGCTCGTGCGAATTTCGCGTCCGCTGACCGTTCTCCAGGCTTCGGATCGTCTTTCCGTCGACAGCGGACTCGACGCGCAGCATTGCCGCGACTATTTAGCGAACTTTCTCCTGACCGCCCACCGAAGCCGGAATGAGCGAGGCCAGAGCTTCTTCGCCTTCCGGCTGCACCAGTTCATCAGCGGCGCCTGGAACGCCTACACGACGCTTGAAGCGCCGGACGAGCGGTATCTCACCCTGCACGGGCAGCAATTCAAACCCGGAGACCGCGACCGTTCTCTTTTCTCCCTCGCCTTCTGCCGCGCCTGCGGCCAGGAATACCTGCCGGTCTGGGCGAAGCATGTCGGCAAGCAGCCGCACGCCTTCGAACCCCGCGACCTGTCCGAACGATCCAACGACGACGAGGACGTCCAGTTCGGCTATCTCATGCCGGACCCTTTCGGACTGTTCGATCCTACGGACACCGAGAACCAGTACCCGGAGGACTGGCTGGAATTCCGCGGCGACGAGACCCGGCTCAAGTCCCATTTCCGCCGCTACCGGCCCTTCGGTGTCCGGGTCGATACGCGAGGTGCCGTGTCTGTGGACGGCCTGCCCGCCTGGTTCATCCCGGGACCCTTCCGCTTCTGCTTGCATCCGGATTGCGACGCCTACTACGACGGCAGCGTTCGGAGCGACATGACCAAGCTCTCGGGGCTCTCTAGCGAGGGCCGGAGCTCCGCCACGACGGTGCTGGCGCTCTCCTCGCTGAAGCATCTCATTGGCGCAGACCTCGACGAGCAGACCAAGAAGCTACTCGCGTTCACCGACAACCGTCAGGACGCAAGCCTCCAGGCCGGCCACTTCAACGACTTCATACAGATTCTGCTGCTGCGGGGCGCGCTCCTTTCTGCCATTCGGGCCGAGCCCGGCGGATTGCTCACCGACGACGTTCTGACCCAGGCCGTGCTCGCCCGCCTGCACCTAGACGCGTGGGACTACTCAGCCAATGCCGAGGCCAAGGGCATCAAGGCCCAGAACACGATCAAGACGCTTCGCGACGTACTCGGCTACCGGCTCTACTTCGATTTGCAGCGCGGCTGGCGCATCACCAACCCCAATCTTGAGCAGCTGGAGTTGCTGGACATCGGCTACCGAGGCCTCATGGATTGCTGCGAAGATGAAGAGGAATGGCGCGCACGGCATCCGCTGCTCGGCTCCATCGAGCCCACGCGCCGCTTCGAATTAGTAAGTGACCTTCTTGAGCGCATGCGAAGAGCGCTGTGCATCAAGACCATTTACCTCGATCCGAACTTTCAAGAACAGATACGCAACCGAAGCTTCAACCAGTTGAAGGAGCCGTGGGGACTATCGGAGGAAGAGCGCCTGTTCTCTCATGCCTTCATGGTGCCCAGACCCGGCGGCCGCGGACCCCGGCGGGATTTTCGCATTCTTCATATGTCTCACCGATCAGCTTTCGGCCGCAAGGTGAAGTCCCAGTCATTTTGGGGGCAGGGTAATCCCTGCTATCCGCCCAAGTTCGACGAGGACGTCTACAACACCGTCATCGACGACCTCCTGAGCGTGCTTGCCACCTACGGCTATGTCGAGCCACAGGACCTCGACGGCGATCGCACCGGCTACCGCATCGACGGTTCGGTGCTTGAATGGCGCCTCGCCGGAGAGGCCACGGCGGACCTGGGCGCGGCCAATGTGTTTTTCCGCAACCTCTACGAGAACGTGGCCGTGCTCCTCAACAGCGACGACCGCCTTCTCCACCAGCTCGAGGCGCGCGAACATACCGCCCAGGTCGACACCGATGCCCGTGAGGAGCGTGAGCTCCGTTTCCGCAAGGGTCTCGAACCCGCCGGGCTGCCCATACTGTTCTGCTCACCGACCATGGAACTCGGCGTCGACATCTCGACGCTGAACGCAGTCTACATGCGCAACGTGCCGCCCACGCCCGCGAATTACGCCCAACGCAGCGGGCGGGCCGGGCGCAGCGGCCAGCCTGCGCTGGTCGTCACCTACTGCGCCGCGAAGTCGCCGCATGACCAATACTTCTTCGCCGACCCGACGCGCATGGTGGCTGGCGCCGTCAATCCCCCGAACATCGATCTCGCGAACGAGGACCTGATCCGCAGCCACCTTCAGGCCGTCTGGCTCGCGGAAACCGGCATCATGCTCGGCTCCTCCGTGCGTGACGTGCTCGACCGGGAAAAGCCTGACACGCTGCCCCTGCACGACCAGATCGCCGAGCAGATCCGATCCCCCCGGGCGGTCAGCGATGCGAGCGTCCGCGCGCAGCGCATTCTTTCAACACTCACGCCGGATCTCTCGCGGCAAGCCGCCCCCTGGTACACCGACACATGGTTGGCCAACGCGATGAATTCCGCCGATCGTCGCTTCGACGACGCGTTCGGCCGCTGGCGTTCGCTGTTTCGCGCGACGGCGAACCAGATGAAGTTCGCCAACGATGTCGTCAACAACGCCGCCTCGACCGAACAGGAGCGCCGCGAAGCCAAGGCACGGTACGACGAAGCGTACACCCAGCAAAACCTGCTTCTGCACAGCAGGCCGACGATGAATTCCGACTTCTACACCTATCGCTATCTAGCCGCCGAAGGGTTCCTGCCAGGCTACAACTTCCCGCGCCTGCCGCTGATGGCCTTCGTTCCGGGCCGCCGCGAGAAGGTGGCCCGCGACTCGTTCCTGAGCCGGCCCCGCTTTCTCGGCCTCACCGAGTTCGGCCCCCAGTCCATCATCTATCACGAGGGAAGCACCTACCGCGTGCGCCGCGCCATCCTGTCCATTCGCGACGAAGCCGGCGTGACCGCGTCGGCCAGGCTCCCGGTTCAGGCCGCGCGCATCTGTCCCGCCTGCGGCTACGGCCACTTCGGCGATCAGAAGGACTATGAACGCTGCGTCAGTTGCGACGCGCGTCTGGATGGCGGGAGAGCGATTCTCAATCTCTACCGCATCGAACAGGTGTCGACCCAGCGGGTGAACCGAATCACTTCGGACGAGGAAGAACGCCAGCGCCAAGGTTACGAAATGGTTACCACGCTTCGCTACAGCGAAGAGAACGGCCGCGCCCGCGTCGAGAGTTTCGCCGTCGAGGAAAGCGGCCAGACCCTGCTGGAATTGCGCTACGGCCCGGCCTCGACGCTCTGGCGCATCAATCTCGGCTGGCGCCGTCGCGAGGAGAAATCCGTCTACGGCTTCAGCGTGGATGCCAACACCGGCGAATGGACCAAAGACTCGCAGGCGCCCACCGACGCGGAAGACGACGCCGTGCGGGACGGAAAAAGCGTCCAGCGCATCACCCCCTTCGTCGAAGATACCCGCAACGTCCTCGTGCTTCGTCCGACGGTCGATCTCAGCGAGACGGCCATGGTCTCCCTGCAATACGCCATCAAGCGTGGCATCGAGCAAGAGTTTCAACTTGAGGAAGCGGAGCTTGCCGCCGAGCCGCTGCCCGACCGCGATAACCGCACCACCATCCTGTTCTACGAGTCCGCCGAAGGCGGCGCGGGCGTTCTTACGCGTCTCGCCAGCGATCCCGGCGCGCTTGGCCGGATCGCCCGCAAGGCGCTCGAAGTCTGCCACTACACATCGCGCTCCGGACGCTGGACCGGATGGGATGACCTCGACAACCGCGATAGTGATTGCGAGGCTGGTTGCTACCGCTGCCTGCTGAGCTACTACAATCAGCCCGACCATCCGATGATCGACCGGCGCGACGAAGCCATGCTCGATCTGCTATGCCGGCTGACCCGCGGCGAGCGAAGGAGCCTCGGCCATTCCGCAAGCGCCGGCGACGACTTCGAGGAACTGAACAACGTCGCCGGCTCCGCTCTGGAGAAGGCTTGGCTGCGCTACATCAAGGACAACGGTTACCGCCTCCCCGACCGGGCGCAGCCCTACCTGGAGGAATTCGATACTCGGCCCGATTTCGCCTACACCGCTGATCAGACCCTGGTCTATATCGACGGCCCTCACCATCGAGGCGATCGCCAACAGACCCTCGACGCCGAGGTAACCCGACGCCTCCACGACGCCGGACTCACGGTCGTGCGCTTCGACGAGGATCGGACATCGTGGGCCCGCGTTGTTGACGAGTACGCTTGGGTTTTCGGGCCGGGCGCGTCGTCGGCCCCGAAATGAGATCTGGAGGACAGGAAATGGACGCGGCGATCACCTTCATGCCGGGAGACCTAGTCAGGGCGAGGCACCGCGAGTGGGTGGTCCTCCCCGAGCCGCGCGACGATCTCCTCAAGCTTCGTCCGCTCGGCGGCGCGGAAGACGATGCGACGCTCATCTACCTTCCGCTCGAACCCGAGGCGCCGGTGCCCGCGACGTTCGATCTTCCCAATCCCGACGCGCCAGGCTCCCAGCAGGCAGCGCTGCTGTTGCGCGACGCGCTTCGCCTCAAGTTGCGTGCCGGCGCGGGACCTTTCCGCAGCTTCGGCAATCTTAATGTCGAACCGCGCGCCTATCAGTTCGTTCCCTTGCTCATGGCCCTGAAGCTCGACACCATCCGGTTGCTCGTCGCCGACGACGTCGGTATCGGCAAGACCATTGAGGCAGGCCTGATCGCGCGGGAACTGCTCGACCGGGGCGAGATCGAGCGCCTTTCCGTCATCTGCCCGCCCCACCTGTGCGAACAGTGGCAACGGGAACTCTCGGAGAAGTTCGCCATCGACGCCGAGGTCGTGCGCACCGGCACCGCCACCCGCCTGGAGCGGGGTCTTCGCCCGGATGAGTCAGTGTTCGAGGTGCATCCCTATACGGTCGTCTCCCTCGACTACATCAAGTCGGATCGGCGCCGCAGCGATTTCCTTCGCGCCTGCCCGGAGTTCGTCATCGTCGACGAGGCGCACGCCTGCGTGCGATCGAACACGGATACCCGACACCAGCGCTACCAGCTTCTCAAAGGCCTCGCGGGCAGCGAGCCGCGCCGGCACATGGTGTTCCTCACCGCGACACCGCATTCGGGCGATGACACCGCCTTTCACAACCTGCTTGGCTTGCTGGAAACGAAATTCATGGCGTTGGCCGACGCACCCGAAGGCGAGATGCGCCGCCGCTTGCGCGAAGAACTCGCGCTGCATTTCGTGCAGCGCCGACGCGGCGACATCGCCGAGTGGAAGGACGAGGCAGGCTTTCCGGTCCGCGAAAGCCGGGAAGCGACCTACCGCCTGACCGGCGAATGGGGCGGCCTGTTCGACGACGTCCTCGACTACGCAAGAACCATGGTCGACCGCACTTCGGAAGGGACCAGGCTTCAGCAACGAATGTCTTGGTGGGCCGCGCTCGCGCTGCTGCGCTGCGCTTCCTCAAGCCCGGCCGCCGCGTCGCTCGCGCTTCGAACCCGTCTCCAGGCAACCGAGGGCGACACGGAGGATGCGCAGGTCGAACACCTGGACCGGAAGGCAGGCGAAACCGTGATGGACGAGACGGCCGACGACTCACTCGCCCTCACCGAGAGCGTTCCCGCCGGCACCGTCGAGGCCGAGGATGCCAAGGCCCTGCGCCAGCTCATCGACCGGGCGGATTCGTTGCGCGGTCCGAGGAACGATCCCAAGCTCACGGCGCTGATCGACGAGGTCGGCCGGCTCGTGCTCGACGGTTTCCGGCCCGTCGTCTTCTGCCGCTACATCGCCACCGCGCACTATGTTGGCCACGAACTGAAGCAGGCGTTGGGTGCCGGAAATGCCCATGTCGCCGTGGTCACCGGGGAGCTCACTTCCGATCAACGCGAAGAGCGGGTCGAGGCGCTCGGTGAACTCGATGAGAAGATTACGCCCGTCCTGGTTGCCACTGACTGCCTGTCCGAAGGTGTCAACCTCCAGAACCACTTCAACGCCGTGGTCCACTACGACCTCACTTGGAATCCGACCCGCCACGAACAGCGCGAGGGCAGAGCCGACCGTTTCGGCCAAGCTTCCCGCACCGTTCGCGCGCTCATGCTCTACGGCGAGAACAATCCCGTCGACGGCGCCGTCCTCCGCGTGATCCTTCGCAAGGCCGAAAAGATCCGCAAGGAACTCGGCGTCGCCGTGCCCTTGCCCGCGGACAACAACAAGGTGATCGACGCCATCATGAAGGCCGTCCTGCTTCACCGCGGCAGACATTCCCGGGCCGACCAAATGGCCTTCGAATTCGCCGAGACCGAGACCGAAGTGGACGACGCATGGCGCACGGCCAGCAACCGGATGACGCGCACGGTCTTCGCCCAGCGCCGCCTGACCCCGGACGACGTGCTTCCCGAATGGCGCAAAGCCGTATCGGTGTTGGGCGGTCCCAGCGATGTCGACCGCTTCGTGCGTCTGTCCGCAGAGCGCCTGGGCGCTGCTATTGACCGACGGGACGGCTATTGCCGGATGCCGGTCGTTCATTTCCCGAAGCCCCTTCAGGATCGTCTCGACGCCATCGGATTCGATGCATCGGCGAAGATCGCTTTCGCCCAGCCCGCCCCGGCCGGTGCGGACTATATCCACCGTGCGCATCCGCTTGTGGCAGTGCTGGCGGACTATGTCGCCGAGAAGGCGCTCGACGCTACCAATCCGAAAATCGGCGCCCGCGCGGGGGCGATGTTCACGCGCGCGGTCGACACCCGCACCGTGCTCTATCTCCTGCGCCTGCGCTGCCAACTCCAGATAGAGCGGCGCGGGCCGGACGGCCGCTTCTCGCCGCTCAGGTCACTTCTCGCCGAGGAGTGTCTGGGCGTTGCGGTCCGGGGCGGCGCCAGTCCCGAAATAATGACCGAGGACGACGCGTTGTCGCTTCTCACGCTGGAGCCCGGACGAAACATGGCGGACGGCCAGAAGGTCCACCTCGTACGGCAGGCCCTCGACGCGTTGCCGGGGATGGAAGACGCATTCGCACGCGTTGCCCATGAGCAGGCCCGCGGGTTGCTCGCAGACCATCGCCGCGTCCGCGAGGCGAGCGACGCCAGGGGGCTGCGCTACGACGTCGTTCCGGCACTACCCGTCGACAAAATCGGCGTGTACGTCTTCATGCCCATGGCATCCCTGTGACCATGGCGAACGTCCGAGCTAGCCGCGGCTTCACGGCCCTGAAGATTGAAGGGGGCATCCTCCCCTCGGAATTCCTGCACGCTGTCGCCGCGCTGGAAGCCTCCCGTCAGACCGGCGCCGACTACGGCCTCTCGAAATCGCTTGCAATCAAGGAGGAGCTTGCCCGCTACTGGCGCATCGCCAACGATCTCTACGGACGCTATTCAGAGCGCCGTCCCCGCCGGGATCTCACCGCGCCCCAGGTCGACGTCGAAGAATGGCTCGTCCCCTTCCTGCGTTCGCTCCTCGGCTACGACGATCTTATAGCGGCCGACAGCGTCGTGCTGGAAGGCCGCGTGTTCCGGCTGACACACCGCGCCTGCGAAGGCGCCGTGCCGCTGCTGCTCGTCACGCACGATTTTGACCTCGACAGGGCCGATCCGCGTCTCGGTCACGACGGCCGACGGCAGGCGCCACAGGGCATGATGCAGGAGTACCTCAATGCCGAGGACGCTGCGCTGTGGGGCATGATCTCCAACGGTTCCAAGCTCCGGATCCTGCGCGACAATCCGAGCTTGACCCGGCCGTCCTACATCGAGGCCGACCTTGACCTCGTCTTCGCGGAAGAGCTCTACCCCGACTTCGCCGCCCTCTGGCTCACCGCCCATTCAAGCCGCCTCCGGCCCCTCGACGACAAGCCGTCGAGCTGCATCATCGAGTCCTGGCGGGCCAAGGCGCAGGAGACCGGTGAACGCATTCGGGAGAATCTCCGTGACGGCGTCACCGACGCGCTGCGTCAAATCGGAAACGGGTTCCTTCGCCATCCGGCGAACACCGAGCTGCGCGAAGCGCTCGAAACCGGCGCGCTTTCATCGGAGCTCTACTTCCAGCAGCTCCTTCGGCTCATCTATCGCCTGCTCTTTCTCTTCACCGCCGAGGAGCGCAACCTGCTTCACGCGCCGGACGCCGCGGACGAACAAAGAGCAGTGTTCGTGAACGGCTACGCGCTCTCGCGGCTGCGCGAGCGCGCGCTGCGCCGCCGCCATTACGACGAGAACCGCGACCTCTGGCAAGGGCTTCAGATCACCTTTGGCGCGCTAGCCCAGGGCGCTCCTGGACTGGGGCTGCCGCCACTCGGTGGCCTGTTCCGAGACGGCGAATGTCCCGACCTCGACGGTGCCGCCATCGCCAACAATCATCTTCTCAAAGCCGTCCGCACCCTCGCGTTCTTCCGTTCCGGCAACAGCCTCGCCCGCGTCAACTACCGGGACATGGATACGGAGGAGTTGGGTTCCGTATACGAGAGCCTTCTGGAGCTTCGTCCGGTCATCGACGTGGACGCCTCGCCCTGGACATTCGCCTTCACCGGTGAAGGAAATGGCGAACGCGCCAAGGGGTCCGAGCGAAAGCTCACCGGCTCCTACTACACGCCGCCGTCGCTGGTCAGCGAGCTCATCAAGTCGACGCTCGACCCCGTTATCGCGGACGCCGTCAAAGCACGCCCCGAGGATCCGCGCGCCGCGATTCTCGACCTGAAGGTGGTCGACCCAGCCTGCGGCTCCGGGCATTTCCTGCTGGCTGCGGCCCGCCGCCTTGCCGCCGAGATCGCCCGTATCGAGTCCGGCGCGGACACGTCGGACGAAAGTACCCGCCAGCACGCGCTGCGCGAGGTGGTCCAGCACTGCATCTATGGCGTCGATCGGAACCCGCTCGCCGTCGAACTCTGCAAGACTGCGCTCTGGATGGAGACGGTCGAGCCCGGCAAGCCGCTCACGTTCCTCGATCCCCACATCCTTCAGGGCGACAGCCTGGTCGGCATTCTCGATCCCGAGATCATGGCGAACGGCGTTACTCCTGACGCATACAAGCCCTTGACTGGCGATGACAAGGCCGTCTGCAGGGACCTCAAGAGGAACAACCGGCATCGGGGGCAACGCGGCCTCTTCGATCAGGATGCCGTCATGGAGGTCGCCATCTCGAGCCTCGACCTGGACGCCATGCCCGAGGAAACACTGGAAGAAGTGGAGCGCAAGCGCGCGACCTGGCATGCCGTGCTGCGCGACGAGACCCGCGCCCGCGAGGCCATGCGCGCCGACCTCTTCGTCGGGACGTACTTCGCGCCAAAGACGCGCGACAGCCTCGACATCGTGCCTCTCAGCGAGGATATCGATCGCCTCGACCGCAACGTCCCACGGCGCCCCGGTGTCGAAAACCTTGTCCGAGACCTCAGCCACACCTACCGCTTTCATCACTGGCATCTCGCGTTCGCCGAGATCATGCAGGACGGCGGATTCGACGCTATTCTCGGAAACCCGCCGTGGGAACGCATCAAGCTGCAGGAGCAGGAGTTTTTCGCTTCTCGTTCCCCGGAGATCGCAGCGGCGCCGAACAAGGCTGCGCGTGATCGTCTCATCCAACAATTGAATCGCGATGACGCGCTCCCGGCGGAAAGAGCTCTGTACCAGGAGTTTGAAGCCGCAAAGCGGGAAGCCGAGGCGACGACCCAGTTTGCCCGGACCGCAGGCCGATACCCGCTCACTGGCGTCGGCGACCTGAACACCTATGCCGTCTTCGCCGAGACGTTCCTGCAGCTTGTCAAGCCTCAGGGCCGGGCCGGGTTGATCGTGCCCACGGGCATCGCCACGGACCACTCCACCAGGGCGTTCTTCGAGCACACCGTAACCCAGTCACGGCTTGTCAGCCTGTATGACTTTGAGAACCGCGAGAAAGTCTTCCCAGGCATTGATAGCAGGATCAAGTTCTGCCTCCTCGCATTGAGCGGCAAGGGCAACCCCGTACCTGAAGCCGAGTTCGCGTTCTTCCTGCATCAGGCGGAGCAATTAAAGGAACCCGAGCGACGTTTCACGCTCAGCGCCGAAGACTTCTCGCTGTTCAACCCCAACACCCGGACCTGCCCAATCTTCCGCACGAGACGAGACATGGACATCGCACGCAAGATGTACCGGAGAGCCGGAGTGTTCTGGAAGGAAACCACCGGTTCTCAGCCCGAAAAGAACCCGTGGGGCGTGAGTTTCCAGCGTATGTTCGATATGTCCAACGACTCGGGTCTGTTCAAGACCCGACAGGAAATGGAGGAGGAAGGATGGGAACTCGACAATAACGTGTTCGTCCGAGGCGACGAGAGATATCTGCCGCTCTATGAGGCGAAGCTCTTCCATCAGTACGACCACAGGTTTGCCACATTCGACGGCGTCTCCGACCGTGACATCCGAAACGGAAATGCCAGACCGATGACGGCGGACGAGAAGTCCGATCCGTCCGCGGTCGCCACTCCGAGATACTGGGTTCCGGAAGAAGAAGTTGCGGAAAGACTTGACATAAGCGGAAACACTACGCAATTGTTGAGCCGAGCCGAGCCGAGCCGAGCCGAGCTGTATTCGACACTCTTACGGAACTGGCTCGCAACTCACTCTTCGGGATATCGTCCGAGCGACCGACCAACGGACTGGGGTCGTAGCCATGATTCCGATTGCAGCAGTGGGCAATACAGCGGTAGTGATTACAGTTGGATCCTCGTATTCAGGAAAGTTACAAACGCAACCAACGAACGAACATCCATCGCCACCTTCCTGCGAGCCGCAGCTGTGAGCGACGGAGGGCCCCTCGTTCGAACGGAAATTGCGAGGTGGTTTCACGCGTTTCGCGACATTACGAACGCCACAAACGAACGGACTCTTGTCACAGCAAATGCGCCCAAAAGCGGTTTGGGCAATAGTGCCCCAACGATAGAATACGCCTTCGGTCGCTCAATCTCATCTGCATTGATACTGGCAAATCTGAACAGTCTCCCTCTCGACTGGGCCGCACGCTTTTCCGTTGGTGGTGTCCACATGAATTTTTTCATTCTCAAGCAACTTCCTCTCTTGCCGCCAAATGCGTACTTAAGGGAAAGCAGCACCGGCCATCCGTACGTCCAACTTATAGTTCCGCGGGTTTTGGAATTGACTTATACATCCGAGGAAATTAGGAGCTTCGCCAACGATCTTGGTTTTGATGGGCCGCCATTTTCTTGGAATGATGACCGCCGCCACGGTCTCCGCTGCGAATTGGATGCGATCTTTGCTCAGATGTACGGGATCACTCGTTCCGATCTCGAGTGGATCTTGGATGCACAGGCACCAAGCTCATCCTTCCCATCCCTCAAGCAGAACGAAATGCGGGCTTTCGGCGAGTATCGGACGCAGCGCTACGTGCTCGAAGCATTTGAGTTGCTCGAGCATGGACGGATTCCCAAGCTCCACAGTTGACTACTACGAAGCCCACGCACTCCGGCTCTTGTACAGCCCTGTTGCACAGAGTTCCGGATAAGCGTCCTCAATCTTCTTCCGCACCTGCGGGTTTGCCCAGTCTCACCAATGTAGCCGGTGAATCTCACCCGAAGTAGCCGGCGAATCTCATCCAAAGTAGCCACCCGATCTCAGCAAAGTAGCCACCCCGGAGCGAAGCGACGCGGTTACGTTTTTGTGGGCGGTTCTCCCTCCGCGATTTCTCCGTGATCGGTACCACCGCCGAAGGCCCGGTGGCAAGGCGGTGGAGCATGGTGCGCGCGCGGCGCGTGAGACATCTCACGCGTCTGGCGGCGCGCGCGCCATGCCTGGCACCATCCGTCCCGCCCCTCCGACGCCCCGGAGCGGAGCGACGATCACGCCGCGCGCAGCGCGGCGCTCTGTAGTCGCGTTCATGCCTTTTTCCCTGCGGCAGCGTCGTCGATACGCATGGACGTGCCGTGCAGCTCGATGCGGATGGCACCATGGACGAGGCGGTCGAGGATGGCATCGGCGACCGTGGGATCGTTGAGCTGGCGGTGCCAATCGGCCACCGGCAACTGGCTGGTGACGATCACCGAGCGCCGGCCGAAGCGGTCGTCGAGGATTTCGAGGAGATCGCGCGCGCGAGCCGCATCAATGGGCGCGATGCCCCAGTCGTCGAGGATCAGCACCTCAATGCGGGCGAGGTCGCGGTAGAGCTTCGGGGTCGTGCCCTCGCCATGGGCGATGCGCAGCTCGGTGAGCAGCCTGGGCACGCGGTGGTACTGGGCGATGTGGCCCTCGAGGCAGGCCTTGTGGCCAAGGGCACAGGAGATCCAACTCTTGCCCGTGCCGCACGGTCCAGTGATCAGGATGTTGGCGCCGTTGCGGACCCAGGCGCAGTCTGCGAGGCCGAGCACGAGACTGCGGTCGAGGCCGCGCGGACGGCTCAGGTTGATATCCTCGAAGCAGGCGTCCTGATGGCGCAGCTGCGCCCTCTTGAGGCGCCGCTGCAGGGCCCTGGAGCGGCGCTCGGCGATCTCGCGATCGATCAGCAGCGCGAGCCGATCCTCGAAGGGCATGTCGTCGAGGTCGTTGCGCGCCACCTGCTCGAGGAAGGCGGCGTGCATGCCTGGCAGGCGCAGCGAGGCGATGCGCTCGGCCAGCGGGTGGGAGACGGGGTTTTCGGTCATCGGTAGGCCTCCGGTCCTCTGATGTTGGAATGATCGATGGGCATGGTCTCGGGTTCCTGCTCGGCGGCGGCGCGGTCCGCGCCGGTGCGCAGGATGTTCTCGAGCCCGCGGTAGCTCCGCGTGCCGAGTTCGAGCGCGTAGCGGCAGGCGCCGTCGAAGCGGTCCTGCTCGTAGCTTTTGGCCAGCCGGAGGACGCCGTAGCAGGCACGGAAGCCGAACTCCGGATTGTTCTGCCGCTTCATGAGCGCGACGATGTAGGCGTGGACATGGGGCCCGATATCGCGCGCGTTCTTCTCCAGCTGGGCGCGGGTGGCCTCGACGCCGGCGCGTTGGTGCGCCTTCGGTTTGTGCTCTTCGACGGTGGTGGCGCGGCCCCTGGCTAAGCTGCGTTCACTCACGTTCCGGCCCGCACGGTCGCTGAGCCACCCAATGGTGGCCCTTTTCCACCAAGGTGCTTCAGCCCATGTCGTCACCTCCATGAACCGCCCTGGCTGCTACCAACCGGAGCGACAGTTGTCGGGCGGGATTCGCACCCGCTGAAAGAGAGCGCCTTTCCACGGCGCACTGCCAACTTGGGTTGAGGTATTCGAGGGACAACTGAGGGACGCGGGTCACTCCGTCGTCGCTCGGCTTGAGCTATCGGCGCGCGAAGAGAGGATCTTGCCAGTCCCGGATACTTGCCGGAGAGGCTCCGTCAGCAGCTGGCTACTGGCGTACGACGCGCTCAAAGGCGCTCTCTGGCGGCATCAGGCCCTCGCACTGGAAGCATTTGCGGCCGGCAGCAACGTGGTGCTTTCAACGGGAACCGCGTCTGGCAAGTCGCTTGTGTTCCAGGCCGCGGCTTTCAAGACGCTTCAGGATGACGGTGATGCCCGGATCCTGGTGTTCTATCCGCTCAAGGCGCTCGCGGCCGACCAGGATGTAAGCTGGCGGCGGGCTCTCGAGATGGCGGGGATGCCCGGGGAGTGGATTGCAATCGTCACCGGCGACGTGCCGCAACCGGATCGCAAGGAAGCGCTTGAGAGGGCGCGGATCGTCATCGCCACTCCAGATGTCGGTCACGCGTGGCTGATGCGCAACCTCGCCGTTCCCGCCTTCAAGCGGTTCCTCGCGCGCCTGAATCTGCTGATCGTGGACGAAGCGCACATCCTCGAGGCTGTTGTTAAGCGTGGAAAAGTGCCCCCCTCTTGGGGGTGATCGGCGTCCAAAATTGACCCCCCTTGGATTGGTGACCATGAACACGCCTCGTCGTTGGACGGACGAGGCGAGGGGGAGATGCTGACTGTGGAGACGATTGCACGGATCCGTCGGGATCATTTCGTGAAGGGCGTTCCGATCAAGAAGATCGCTCGGGATTTGAGGGTTTCCCGGAACACGGTGCGCAAGGTTTTGCGCGGCGACGAGACCTCGTCGAGCTACGAGCGCGCGATCCAGCCGATGCCGAAGCTGGGGCCGTGGGTGGACGAGCTTGAGCGGCAACTGGAGGCCAACGAGAAGAAGAAGCGCCGTGATCGGCTGTCTCTTCTGCGGCTTCATGAGGGCCTTGCGGCGCTGGGCTATGAGGGCGGCTATGACGCGGTACGCCGCTATGCCAAGGCCTGGCGGCGTCGGCGGCGGCTGTTGACGCCGTCCGAGGCCTGTGTGCCGCTGGTCTTCGATCCCGGCGAGGCCTACCAGTTCGACTGGAGCCACGAGTACGCGGTTCTGTCTGGCACCACGACCCGGGTGAAGGCGGCGCACATCCGGCTGTGCCACAGCCGGATGTATCTGGTCCAGATCTTTCCCCGCGAAGGTCAGGAGATGGTGTTCGAGGCGCACGATCGTGCCTTCCGCTTTTTCGGCGGGGTCTGCACCCGGGGCATCTACGACAACATGAAGACGGCGGTGCAGACAGTGTTCGTGGGCAAGGAGCGCGTCTTCAACCGCCGCTTCCTTGAGATGTGCTCGCATCATCTGGTCGAGCCGGTGGCCTGCACGCCTGGCGCGGCGTGGGAGAAGGGTCAGGTCGAGAAGCAGGTAGACCACGTCCGCGGCCGCATGTTCGTGCCCAGCCCGCGGGGCCGCTCCTACGACGAGATCAACGCCTGGCTTATGGATCGGTGCATCGAGGACGCCAAGAAGCGGCCGCATCCGACGATTGCGGGCAAGACGGTGTGGCAGGTGTTCGAGGAGGAGCAGCGCTTCCTGATGGCCTACCGCGGCCCCTTCGACGGCTTCCATGCCACCAATGGCGCGTCTGTCTCCAAGACCTGTCTGGTGCGCTTCGACAACAACCACTACAGCGTCGCCGCCCGCGCGGTGGGGCAGCCTGTGGATGTGCGGGCCTATGCCGATCGGATCGTCATCCGCCAGGATGGCGAGACCGTCGCTGAACATTCCCGGCGCTTCGGGCGCGGGGAGATCGCCTACGATCCGTGGCATTACGTGCCGGTTCTGGAGCGCAAGCCCGGCGCGCTGCGCAACGGCGCGCCCTTCAAGGACTGGGACCTGCCCGGCGCGCTGGGGCGCATGCGCGGCCGGCTTTCCGGCCGCGACGACGGCGACAGGCAGATCGTGAGGATCCTCGCAGCGGTTCTGGAGGACGGGCTGGAGGCGGTAGACGCGGCCTGTGCCGAAGCGCTGGCCGATGGTGTCTGCAGTGCCGACGTCGTGCTCAACATCCTCGCCCGGCAGCGTGAGCCGGCGCCGCCGGCAGACATTCCGACGCCCGAGAGCCTGCAGCTTCGCCACACCCCGGTTGCCGATTGTCAGCGCTACGACAGCCTGAGGGAGGCCGGTCATGGAGCGTCATGAGGTGCTGGAGATGATGACCCGGCTCAAGCTCGCCGGCATGCGCGCCGTCTACGACGACATCCTCGCCGACGGCCTCAAGCGCCGTCACCCGGTGCAGCAGATCATCGGTGCGCTGCTGAAGGCCGAGATCGCCGACAAGAAGGCGCGCTCGATCAAGTACCAGATGGCCTCCGCCAAGCTGCCCACCGCCAAGGAGCTGGCCGACTTCGACTTCGCCGCCTCGCCGGTCAACGAGCCCCTGATCCGGGAGCTCGCCACGGGCGGCTTCCTGGAGAGCAAGCGCAACATCGTCCTGGTCGGCGGTACCGGCACCGGCAAGACCCATCTTGCCACAGCCACCGCGCGGTCCTGCATCCGAAAGGGCGCGCGCGGCCGGTACTTCAACGTCGTCGACCTGGTCAACCACCTCGAGGCCGAGGTCCGCGCCGGACGCCAGGGCCGCACCGCAGACCAGCTCGGCCGCCGCGACTTCGTCATCCTCGACGAACTCGGCTACCTGCCCTTTGCTCAGACCGGCGGGCAGATGCTCTTCCACCTCATGAGCCGGCTCTACGAGCGCACCTCCACCATCATCACCACCAACCTCGCCTTCGGCGAGTGGCCGTCCGTCTTCGGCGACCCCAAGATGACCACGGCCCTGCTCGATCGTCTCACTCACCATTGCGAGATCATCGAGACCGGCAACGAGAGCTGGCGCTTCAAGAACCGCTCCTGACCCCAACGCGGGCCTCCCCTGCGGCCCGCTTGCCCCGGTGGGCCAACAGGGACCCCCCGCGCGGCTTCGCTCCGCGTAGCGGCGAGCGCTACGCGAAGCCGCGCGGGTCCCCCCTATTGGCTACCGGGACAACCTCCGACGTGCCACTCAGGGGGGTCAATTTTGGACGCCGATAGGGGGTCAATTTTGAAAGCCGATTGACACTCGAGGCTGTGTTCGGTAGCAATGCCGCCTTCCTGTTCCGGCGCATCCTGGCGGCAGCCTAAGTCCACCATCGCCGCCAATATCAGTCACCGCGCCGTCCTGGAGGGGCATACCGTGTGCTTCGCCACCGCTGTCAGCATGCTCGGCGAAACTGCCGCCCTCGACTCGGACACTCTGCTCCAACGAAAGTGCCGAATTCGTTCTCTGACACACGCTGAATTCACGGTCGTGGACGTCGAACTGTTGCCCGCACATCGTGTCTTCAGGACGACGCTTCTGCCGGCGGCTCGCCACCCGCCATTGCGGCCTCAATGCTCTTTCCAATGCGCTCGGCGGCGGCCTGCAGGTCGCGATCGGCGACATGGGCGTATCGCAGGGTCATTGTGGGATCGGCGTGGCCGAGCATGCCCGCCACGGTGGACAGGGGAACGCCCCGGGCGACGGCCTGGCTGGCTACGGTATGCCTGAGATCGTGCAGGCGGACGTCGCTGAGCCCGGCCTCCCTCCGTGCCCGGCGCCAGAGGCACAGGGAGTGCGAGAGCGGCTTGTCGGGATGCCTCCGGGACGGGAACACGTAAGGGCTTGCGGCACGCGGCTGGCGGGCGAGGATGGCCTGCGCGGCTTGGCTCAACCAGACCCTTCGCGGCCCGGTCTTGGTGTCGGCGAGATCGAGGCGGTCACCGTCGACCTCGGACCATCGGAGCTTCAGGATCTCGCCCACCCGGCAGCCAGTGAGCAGAAGTAGCCGGATGACGTCGGCCTGTTGCCGGCGGGAGGGCCGCTCACTGACCTGCCGATCAAGGACGCGGTGAAGCCTTTCGATCTCTTCGGCGGAGAGGAACCGGGTGAGTTTCGGGCGGGGGTTCTTGGCGATGCCCTTGACGGGAGCGGTCCCGACATGGCCGGCGGCGAGGGCGGCGTTCATGATCTGGCCGAGGATCTCGAGCGCCTTGTTGGCTCCGCCCGGCGCGGTGCGGCTGTAGGCGTCGAACCATCGTTCGATGTCGATACGCCGGATGGCGTCCAGCGGGAGGCGGCCGAAGGCGGGGATCAGCTGCCGTTCCAACACACGATTGGCGAATTGGCAGGACGATGGCGCGCAGCGGCGGCGGTACGCTGGCAACCACTCATCGAGGACGAAGTCGCGGAACAGCTGTACGCCGGAACGTCCTTCCGCCGCGCGCGGGGCGGTTCCCAGGCGGAGCGCCAGGGCCTCCTTCCGGGCGTCCTCGACGGTCATGAGCGCGACCGGGCCGACGGTCTCTCTGACCGGCTCTCCCCGGACGCGCCCGTGCCAGACGAAGCTGCGATGCCCGGATGGGCGCACCCGCACGCCGAGGCCGGACACCTCGCTGTCCCAGACCGCGTATTCCGTGGTGCCCGGCTTCAACCTGCCGACGCCCGCGTCGGTCAGTCGGACCCTCCGCCCCTTCACGCCTGCCTCCCCGACAGAACGGGAGACAGGGTCTCGACCGCTTCGCGGACTGTGGCGTCGGACAGGTGGGCGTATTTCAGGGTGGTCGACGCCTTCTCGTGACCGAGCAGGCGGCCGACGGTGCGCACGCTCTCGCCGCAGAGCAGCGCCATGCTGGCGTATGAGTGTCTGGTGTCGTGCAGGCGGACATCCTGCAGCCCGGCTTCCTCCCTCACGCCGCGCCAGAAGTAATCCAGCCACAGCCACGGGGTGCGCAAACCGCCGACTGGAAAGACCCATCCGGACGACCGGGGCAGGCGGTCGAGGACATCGCGTGCCGCCTCGCACAACCAGACCGTGCGCGGGCCGACTTTGCTGTCCGGCAGATAGAGCCGCCCCTCCCGGTAGGAGAACCATTGGAGGGTGAGGATCTCCGACTTGCGGCACCCGGTGAGCAGCAGCAGGCGCAGGGCGGCCACGTGCAGGGGGCGGCTGGCCTCGTGCCGGGTGAGCACGCAGGCGAGGCGGCGATACTCCTCGGGGGTGAGGAAGCGCTCGGACCGCCCCTGCCGGTAGCGACGGATGCCGGCGCAGGGGTTGCTGTCCTCCGGGCGGTATCCCCAGACCTCGGCTTGCTGCATGATGACCGAGAGGATGGGCGCCGAGCGGTTTGCGGCGGCGGGCGTCGCGTGGAGCCCGCGGAACCAGGCCCGCACGTCCTCCCGTGTTATCTCTCCGATGGGCCTGCCCGCGAAGAAAGGCAGTATCTGCCTTCGCAGGTAGGCCCGGTTCACTTCCAGGGTGCGGGGCTTCCAGCGCCGCCCGTAGCGCTCGAAGACCTCCTCGGCGACGGTCTCGAAGAGGGTGCCGCCGGCGTCCGCCGCATCTGGCTCCCGACCGTCGCGCAGCGCAGCCAGCATCAATCTGGCCCTGGCCCGTGCTTCGGGCTCGGTGATCGCCGCCGCGTCGCCTATGATCTTCCAGACCCGTTTGCCCCTGTGCTGGCTGTGGATGAAGTAGCGCCTGGTGCCGGAGGGCATGACCCGGACGCCGTATCCCTTGAGTTCGGCGTCCCGGACATCGCGCACCTTGCGGCGGGGCCGAAGGGCGTCGACCCGGCGCTGGGTGAGGTGGATGGTCGGCATGATCGCGCGTCTCCGATCTGTTGCAGCGGGGTGCGGAACGGGCTTGCATTCCGCGCCCTGTGGCAATAGAAACGGAAGACCATTGCAATCGAATCAGTCACTTAGAACCGAAGGTGCGTGGCATCGTGTAAGGGAAGAAGCTGACCTGCACGATGTCCGCCTTCACGATCTCCGACACACGCATGCCAGCATGGCGCTCGCGCAGGGCGAGACGGTGCTGACCATCGGCCGGCTTCTCGGACACCGCAATCCGGCGACGACGCTGAAGTACATCCACCTGTCCGACGCCATGGTGCGCGAGGCGGTGGACGTTGTCGGCGCAGCCCTCGAGGGTTGATCCGTGGCCGTGAAGAGGAGGCGTCTGACTGACGCAAGTGTCGCGAAGCTGGTACCGGCGGCCCGCGAGTATACCGTTTGGGACACGCGCCATGCGGGTCTCGGCGTTCGGGTGCGGCCGTCGGGGCACCGGAGCTTCATATACTGGCGGAAGGGCGAGGACAGTGCGCGCAGGATCACGCTCGGGCCTGCGTCGTTGATGAAGATCGAGGAGGCGCGCAGCCAGTGCGTCTCCATTGAGAGCGGCGCACGATCCGGCCAGGCGCGGCGCGACAAGGTGCCCACCTTCGAGGAATTTGTCGCGGGTCCGGGGCGGACGTGTTTCGAGCGGGGCAAGCCGTCGACGCGGAAAGTCTTTGCCAGGATCGTCTCCGTGCGACTGCTGCCCGCCTTCGGCTCGTTGCCGCTGGACCGGATTACCCGCGCCGATGTGACCCGCTGGTTCGACGAATGCAGCCGGACCACGCCGGGCGCGGCCAACAAGGCGTTGAACCTGCTCAGCCGGGTTCTCAATCATGCGATCGTCTGCGGCCATATCCAGGCGAACCCCGCGCGTGGCATCAAGTGGAACCCCGGTGCCAAGCTCACCCGCTTCTTGTCGCGCGAGGAAGTCCGCCGACTTCATCACGCCCTGGATCGCCACGATCACGCGCGACCGTCGCGCGCGCGACAGGCGGACGTCATCCGTCTTCTCTTGCTCACCGGCTGCCGGAAGAGCGAGGTCCTGACTCTGCGCTGGCAGGACGTGGACGGGGACACGCTCAATCTGATCGATGCGAAGACCGGGCCGCGGCGGGTTTTTCTGAACGTGCAGGCTCGCGCCATTCTGGAGCGCCAGTCGCGCTCGGAGAGCGCCTACGTCTTCCCTGCGCCGTCGAACCCCGGTCGTCCTCTTTCGCATCACCTGCCGCTCTGGCGTTCTGTGCGAAGGGAAGCCGGGATCGAGGACGTGCGGATTCACGACCTCAGACATTCGTTCGCCAGCCACGCCGTCCTGCAAGGCGTCCCGCTGCCGGTTGTCTCCCGCCTTCTGGGTCACAAAAATCCGAGCATGACACTGCGCTACGCCCACGTCGGTGACCGCGAGACCGAGGCGGCGGCGGAGCGTATTGGCGTTGCCGTCGCGCGGGCAATGCATGGCGGTGAGCCCATCTCAGTGTCTCGTTCGTGAGGTTTGCATGCTCTAGCGATATGTCGAGTTCCCGCCGCGGTTGGTCAGAGTTCGGCCTCGGCGGCGTTGGGTACCCACCCTGCCGGGTTGCCTGCTGAAGAACATCCGCTACCCCGGATTATTCGTGACCTTCAGTTCTGCCGCCGTTGAAACGAACAGCTCGTTATTTCGTTGGATCGCATCGCTATTGACCCTCCCATGGCGATGAAGGCTTATGGCGTCACGCTGAAACGATGGGCCGATTCGCGGACTATGGGTGCATGAGCCTCGACGCTGTATTCCAGGGCAGTCTCTTCGCCAACGACTTTCTGTGCGACTCCGTTGCCGAGACGGCTGATTGGGAAGCCATTGACGACGCTGTGCTCGACAAACTCCAAGCCGCGCTGCGGACCGTTTTCGATGGCTTCCCCTTCGCCGCCGCACCCAACGAGAGCCAGACCGAAGACGACCTGATCTGGCCCGTGCTCAGGACCATCGGCTGGACGGCGAGCCTGCGGCAGCAGAATCTGAGCGCGATCAGGCGGGACGACGTGCCGGACGGCCTGCTGTTCGCAGACGATGCGGCGAAGGGCCGAGCCAACCGCTTCGCCCAAGAGTGGCGGCGTTACGAGCACGGTCTTGCGGTGGTGGAGTCGAAGCGCTGGCGGCGCCCGCTCGACCGTCGCTCCGGCAGGGCTGGCGAAGAGACGGCGCCATCGACCCAGATGCTGCGCTATCTGCGGCGTGTCGACGATCTGACCACTGGCAGGCTGCGCTGGGCCATTCTCACCAACGGCGCACGCTGGCGGCTCTACTACCAAGGAGCGCGCTCGGTTTCCGAACAGTTCTTCGAGGTCGATCTCCCAGCGATCCTCGACCTTCCCGGCCACAACGACGGCCTCTTCGCCCTAGATGTCGAGGAGCGGCGCCACTGCCTCAAGCTGTTCGCGCTGGTCTTCCGGCGCGAGGCCTTCCTGCCCGGCGCGGTAGACGAGCGCACCTTCCATCAGCGCGCCATCGAGGAAGGCCGCTTCTACGAGGAGCGTGTTGCCGCCAGCCTCTCCGATCTGGTCTTCGGCCAGGTCTTCCCCGAACTCGCCAGTGCGATTGCCGCTGCCGCGCCGGACGCGCCCCTGCCCGAGGTGCGCGAGGCCGCGCTGATCCTGCTCTACCGGCTGCTGTTCATCCTCTATGCCGAGGACCGCGACCTGCTGCCGGTCCGGGACGAGCGCTACGACGACTACGGGTTGCGCGACAAGGTGCGCGGCGATATCGGCGACCGCAAGGACCGCGGGGACGTATTCTCGGAACACGCTGCCCGCTACTGGTCGGCGGTAGACGATCTCTGCCGGGCCGTGGACCGTGGCGACGCCGCCATCGGGCTGCCGCCGTACAACGGCGGCCTGTTCGACCGTGCGCGCGTGCCGCTGCTCGACCGCATCCGGCTCGGCGACCGGGTGATGGCGGACGTCATCGACGCGCTTTCGTTCGAACAGGACGAGGCAGGGCGCCGCCACTACATCAACTATCGCGACCTCGGCGTGCGCCAGCTCGGCTCGATCTACGAGCGCTTGCTGGAGCATGAACTCATCCGCGAAGGCGACGCGGTGGCCGTGCGCCCCAACATCTTCGCCCGCAAGGGTTCGGGCAGCTACTACACGCCCGACGACCTAGTGGGACTGATCGTCGAGGAGACCATCGGCCCCCTGGTCCAGGCTCGCGTGGACGGCTTCATGGAAAGAGCCGGGCGAGCGCCCGGAGCAGGACACGCCCGCGAGCGGGCCGTGGCGCGCCTAGCGGAACACGACCCTGCCGAGGCGATCCTCTCCCTCAAGGTTTGCGATCCCGCCATGGGGTCGGGACACTTCCTGGTCAGCCTGGTGGATTACCTCGCCGACCGGGTGATCGCGGCCATGGCAGAAGCGGAAGCGGACGTGGAGGGTTACGCCTCGCCGCTCGCAGGCCGCATTCAGGCCATCCGCGAGCGGATCGTCGCAAACGCGGAAGAGCGCAACTGGACCATTGACCGCGACCGGCTCGACGACCGCCACATCGTCCGTCGCATGGTGCTGAAGCGCTGCGTCTACGGCGTCGACAAGAACCCGATGGCTGTGGAGCTCGCCAAGGTGGCGCTCTGGCTGCACACCTTCACGGTGGGCGCGCCGCTCAGCTTCCTGGATCACCACCTCCGCTGCGGCGACAGCTTGTTCGGCGCCTGGGCGCGCAGTGGGGTCGACAAGGCGACCGACTATGGCAGCCCGTTGCTCCTGCACGGCTCCGTTACCGAGGCTGAGCGGGCCGCGCAATCGATGCAGACGATCGAAGGCCTGACGGATGCCGAGATCGCGGAGGCGCATCGATCCGCCGAAGCCTTCGCCGAAGTGGAGGAGGCCACGGCGCCGCTGAATGCCGTCCTTTCCCTCGTGCACGCCCTCGACTGGCTGGAGGTCAAGGACCACGAGGGCAGGACCGCACTGCAATCCTTCTTCGGCGGCCTGCTTGGCGATCCCATCGACATCGCGCTGGGCCGAGTAGAGGTATCGACGGAGCGAGCGGAGAGTGCACCGTTCATCGAACTGTTGGGTGATGCCCGGCGCCTCATCGCGGAAGAGCGCTTTCTCAACTGGCAGGCGGCGTTCCCCGGCGTGTGGACGAATTGGGAGAGCGCTTACCTCAAAGGCGGCTTCGACGCGGTGATCGGCAATCCGCCCTGGGACCGGATGAAGCTGCAACAGGTCGAGTGGTTCGCCACGCGGCGACCGGAGATCGCGCTGGCTCCACGGCCCGCTAAACGCGATCGCATGATCGCAGATTTGGAGCGGAACGACGATCCGCTTGCGCAGGAATTTGCGTGGGCTAGCGAACGGAAGGTGATGGCCACGCGCGTGGCGCGGTGTTCGGGAGACTATCCGCTACTCTCCAGCCGCGATGTGAATCTCTATTCGCTCTTCGTCGAGCGCGCGATGACGCTGGCAAAACACGACGGCATGGTCGGTCTTCTTGTACCGTCGGTCGTCGCATCAGGCAAAACCGCCTCACGTTTCTTCAGGGGAGTGGCTACGGAAGGGCGGCTGAAGGCGCTTTACGATTTCGAGAACCGGCGTACGCGCTACGACGCACCGCCCTTCTTCCCTGACGTCGACAGCCGCTTCAAATTTTGTGCCTTCGTCGCCAGCCCGTCCCCACTCCCCGACGCCGCGCAGTGTGCTTTCTTTCTTCAGGATGTCGCTGAACTTGACGACGCCGAGCGCCGCTTCCCGCTGACGGCAGAAGCCTTCGCCCGTGTCAATCCCAACACAGGTACGGCCCCGATCTTTCGTAGCAGGCGCGACGCCGCGCTCGCCACCGTGATGTACAGTCGTCTGCCGGTGTTGGTGGACCGCTCGTCTGGTGAGGAAGTGAAGGCGTGGCCATTGAAACATGTTCGCATGTTCGATAGCGATAAAGACTCTCATTTGTTCCGTACACGCGAAGAGCTGGAGAATGCGGAGGGAGCATGGCCTATTGGCAGCAATCGTTTTTCCAGTCCGACCGGCGACTGGGTGCCTCTCTACGAAGGCAAGATGGTGCAGGCATTTGACCATCGCGCTGCAAGTGTGAAAATTAACCCAGAAAATTTGCACAGACCTGCTCAGCCATTTCCGTCAACTCCAGAGCAGAAAAGAGATCCACACTGGCTTCCCGACCCGCAGTATTGGGTTCCAGAGTCTCGGTGCATCTGCCCCCCGACATCAAGGTGGATTTTGGGATTTAAGAGGGTCACATCGACTACAAATATTCGAACATTTATTGCTTCATTGTTTCCGGCAGTCGGCTTCAATGATCTTGTTCCTATTCTTATTCCCGAAACATCGGATCGTAACGAGTGGCTGCTTTCAGCCAATCTAAACGCCATTCCCATGGACTTTGTAACACGTCAAAAAGTGCAAACTAACCATCTTAGTCTTTTCGCCGTCGAACAGCTCCCCGTCGTCCCACCCGACCGTTACGAGAATGTCGGCTTTGGGCCGAAGGTGGCGGGCGAGATCGTGCGCGAGGCGGTACTGGAGCTCACCTATACGGCCTACGACATGGCCCCCTTCGCCCTCGACATGGGCCATGTCGATGCCGCTGGCAACGTGCTGCCGCCCTTTGCATGGGACGAGGAACGCCGCCTCCATCTGCGCGCGAAGCTGGACGCCGTATACTTCTACCTCTACGGCGTCACCGACCGCGACGAAGTCCGCTACATCTATTCCACCTTCCCAACTGTCGAGCGCGAGGAGACCGCCGCCTACGGCACCTACCGTTCCCGCGACCTATGCCTCGCCTGGATGAACGCCTTGACCGCCGGCGACCCGGACGCGGAGATCGCACTGTAGACAGAAAATGGTGCACTGTAGACAGAAAATGGTAAACCCATGCACGCCCACCACATCGAGTTCTTGGAGCTCCTGAACGGACAGGTCCAGTACGTCGTGCCCCGCTGGCAGCGTTGATACCGTTGGGGCCAGGCCGACATTGAGCGGCTGGTCTAAGATCTCCTCACCGTCGCGGTCCGAGGCCTAGATGCAGCCCACTACGGCGGTACACTCCTCACCTTTTCCCGACACCCGAAGCAAGAAGCTCCATTTGCCGCTCTTCGCCAGAGATTCGAGACTGACATTTCCAAATGGTTGGTGAGCGAGCCTCTGGTCTAAGAGGGCGCCAAAGAACTTGGGGACACCGCGTTTCTGCCAGTACGCGCCCTTCTCGATCAGTCATCGTCAGTCTCTCTGCCATAGAGGAAACCACGCGGATTAGAAGAAGAGTTTTGCGAGGCCAACCGCAAGCCCACCGAGACCTATCAATAGACCCCATATTGCGAGAACGTTATGTTTTTTCTTGTCTTGAACGATCTTCGATGTCTTTGGAGCAAAACGAAACATCAACATTAGAATTGGGAAAGGAGCTATCCACACCAATATGGCGGGCCATGATATTTTGTCCGACGTGTAGTTCCTATTCACGATCTCAGATTCTGCAAATTCAGAATACATGAATATTATCAATGCCAAGATTGCAATGTATGCGAATGCGAACGAGAGAAACCCCGAAAAAATGTCTTTGAAAAATACTCCGTACCACCTTGTATATCTTCTCATTTTATTCCGTATCTCTTTAGATGCGCCCGTCACCCATGCAGCGTCATCGCCAGAAACATAAATGTCGTTGTCATTCTCCGTCCCTCCACTAATGGAAATGTACTTCGAAAAATCATCGTTTCGAAATTTAACAGCAAATTTGTCAATCCTATCGTTCCATGGCTGGTGGTTTTTGAACTCGGTGACATCTTCATAAGAGAGTTTAGTATCCTTCGAATTTATTTCAATGTCGGAAAGCCTCAGACATTCACCCGTTAGCTCGCTTTCTACATAGAAGATAAGATGCTCCAGTTGGTCTACCGTGATCGTAAATGGGCCTATGGATTGGTGAACATTTGCCTCTCGCTTCATCTGTTCAGAGCCTCCTTAAGCGACTAGCCGGAACCGGAACATGTGCAATCGCCTTCCCTCTCCTAGTTTGTCCTCGACACGTCCGACGAAGACCTGACAGCATTCCTCGGCGATACAGAGCTAGTGTCCTGATCCATAAGTTCGTATTACTGCATTGTTGATTGAAGCGAGGAGGCTCATTCCGTGGCGAGAACAGCGGTGGACATCATCCTGACAGATGAAGAGCGCAAGGAGCTGGATCGGCTGAGCCGGAGCCGCAAGTCGTGGCAGGCCTTGGCGCTGAGGGCACGGATCGTGCTGGCGGCAGCGGACGGGCTCTCCAACAAGGAGATTGCGGCCTTGTTGGATGTCACGGAGTTGACCGTCGGCAAGTGGCGCCGCCGCTTCGCCGCACACCGCCTCGACGGTCTGCACGACGCACCGCGTTCGGGCGCGCCCCGGCGCATCGGCGACGACGAGGTTGCCGAGGTCGTTCGCATGACGCTGGAGGAAACACCGCCCGACGCCACCCACTGGAGCCTGCGCTCGATGGCGCGCGCCACCGGTTACGGCGCCTCGACCATCCATCGCATCTGGCAGGCCTTTTCCCTGCAACCGCACCGCAGCGAGACCTTCAAGCTGTCGGCGGACCCGTACTTCGTGGACAAGGTGCGCGACATCGTCGGCCTGTACGTGGACCCGCCGCAGCATGCCATGGTTCTCTGTGTGGACGAGAAGTCCCAGGTTCAGGCCCTCGACCGCACCCAGCCCCTGCTGCCGCTGCGGCCCGGCCAGGTTGAGCGGCGCACCCATGACTACAAGCGCAACGGCACGACCTCGTTGTTCGCCGCCCTCGACGTCGCCACCGGCGAGGTCATCGGCAAGTGTTTCCACCGTCACCGAAGCCGAGAGTTCCGCAAGTTCCTGGACCACATCGAGGCCAACGTGCCCGAGGATCTCGACATCCATATCGTCATGGACAACTACTCGACGCACAAGACGAAGGAAGTCCGCGCCTGGTTCGCCAAGCGGCCTCGCTGGCATGTCCACTTCACGCCGACCTCGGCGTCGTGGCTCAACCAAGTGGAGCGGTTCTTCTCCGATCTGACGGAGAAGCAGATCCGTCGCGGGGTTCACCGCTCGACCGTCGAGTTGGAGCAGGCGATCACCGCGTACATCGAGGCCGTCAACGAGGACCCCAAGCCGTTCCGCTGGCACAAGTCAGCCGACGAAATCCTGGCTTCCATCAAGCGCTTCTGCCTGAGAACCCTCGAACTCGCGCCAGCCCAATCATAGCTATGCGAACTTCGGAATCAGGACACTAGAGGTGATCGATATTGGCAAAGACCATGTCCTGTCACAAAATTACCATACGAGAGAGCCACTTGCAGAGTTTCGCCGTTGAGCGGGATTTTGCCGCCATGTGATGCAGATTGTTCTGGGAATCGGGACCGCTCTCTGTTCCTGTCGGGCTTCCGAAGACATCGACAGGGAGAGCGGTCCCCGGTCCCATGTCGCTGGGACAGACACTAACCAGATTCTTGAACTCCCTTCAAGGCGATCTCTTCCCGTGGCTTGAGGAGGAGCTCGGGCCACTCGGCGAGAGGTATCGGCGCTTCGTCACTGTGCTTGAGTTTGCGCGGGTCGAGAGCTTCCTTCCCCATTTTCATGGCCTGCCCGGTCGGCCGGTCGAGGACCGTGCGGCGCTGGCGCGCGCCTTCATCGCCAAGGCGGTGTTCGACGTACCCACGACACGCGCACTGATCGAGCGCCTTGAGGTCGACAAGACGTTGCGCCGATTGTGCGGCTGGAACTATGCCGGAGAAGTGCCGAGCGAGGCGACCTTTTCACGGGCCTTCGCCGAGTTCTCCGAGAGTGCCCTGCCCGCACGCCTGCACGAGGCGCTGATCAAGCAGACCCTCGGCGACCACCTGGTGGGGCATGTCTCGCGCGATTCGACGGCGGTCGAGGCGCGCGAGAAGCCTCAGCGCAAACGCAAGAAGGAGAAGCCGAAGCGCAAGCGCGGTCGCCCGCGCAAGGGTGAGGAGCGGCCCAAGGAGCAGCGCCGCGTGGAGCGCCAGCTCGACATGACCCTGCCGCAGATGCTCGACGATCTGCCCAGAGCCTGCGATGTCGGCACCAAGCGAAACGCCAAGGGCCACACCACGTCGTGGATCGGCTACAAGCTGCACATCGATGCCGCCGATGGCGGCATCCCGGTCAGTTGCATCCTGACGTCTGCCTCGCTGCACGACAGTCAGGTCGCGATCCCGCTGGCGACCATGAGCGCCGAACGCGTGACCAATCTGTACGATCTCATGGACTCAGCCTACGACGCGCCTGAGATCGGCTGGCACAGCTATCTGTTGGGCCACGTCCCAATCATCGACATCAATTCCTCGGGACAGGGGCTTCAAAGAGGACTTGGCGCGGGAGGCCAAGGCGCGGCGCCGTATCGGCCACAGCCACCCGGCGGACGACCGTTACAGCGAACGCTCGAACGTCGAGCGCATCAATGGCGGGCTGAAGGACAACTGCGGTGGACGCCATGTCCACGTGCGCGGCCATGCCAAAGTCTACTGCCACGCGATGTTCGGCATCCTGGCGCTGACGGTAGACCAATTGGTGCGCCTTCTGACTTGAACCTCACTTTCGGTTCTGTCCCTGTCATGCCGGAACACGCCTCCCTCGATGGGGGCACGGTGAGCCGCGCCCGCATCCCGGCGCCGGGCCACGAATGTGACCGCAACGGCCCTCGCTCGCGACAAATCGGCTCCCCGACGGTGGCCATGCGGCATGTCGAACCGTCGATTCGACCGATCGTTCGCGTTACGTTCGACCAACCGCTGCCCTCATATCGAACTCCCGGGACGAACGCACCGTGCCCGAGAGTTTTGCAAGTGGCTCATCCGACCCGGACTTGAACGTCCGAGGCTCTTGTCATTCGGCCTGCCGGTTCCGATATCTCTCACTAAGCAAACCACGAACAACGTTTTTTTGAGCGGGGAGGCGATCATGGCGCCGGAGGAGAGGCGCAGCGGTCCGAAATCCGGCAAAGACGCATTTGATGGCCGCGACCTGCTGGTCGGCCGACCGGAAGGGGCGGCAGGCCGGCCGGCTGATGCGGTCGAGAAGGCACCTGCGGCGGCGCCATCCCCGCAACCCGATGCGCACGACAACGCCATCGCCGAGATCCTCGCGACGGTAAGGGCGACGGCTTCCCGCATCGACGCACTCCAGGACGCCCGGTTGCCGAAGCACGACACGGCCAAGGAGTTGGTTCGTGAGACGGCGGCGCTGGCTCAGGCGGTTGCCAACGCGCGCCGCGCGCTTGCCAAGGCTGCAGAATTGGCCGCGGGCCGGGACGGGGCGGCGGAGACAGCGCGCGCCTTGGCCGGGGCCGCCGCCGCGCTGAAGACGCAGGGCGAGGCCCTCGACCAGCGTATCCACGCCACGGACCGGCAGTCGGCCGTGGCCGCCCACAGTCTTGAGGACATGATCCAATCGGCGACGGCGCTCGGCGACCAGCTGCGCTCCCTCCGCAACGACTTGTCCCGCATCTCCGGCAGACTGCGGTGGCGGCACTGGCGGTTCGGTCTCGCAGTGGCGGCCGCCGCGTTCGTCTTTTTCGTGCTGGGTGCGGTGCTGCAGCGGGAGGCGAACGTCATGTCCTTCGGCGATCCGCGGTACGCGTGGAACGATTTCGTGGCGGAGCACTACTCCCCGACGCTCGCCGCCTGCACGTCCAGGGCGCGTCAACTCGACGAGTTTGTCAGGTGCCAGATGCACGTGGGACCCACACCGGAGTTGACGGTCCCCCTCTACCCTGACGTTGGCGTGACCAAGGTGCCGCCCGAAGAGGAATTCGACGGCACGACGGACCGGTAGGCAACCATGGTCGCGACCGTCATCCGCCTGAAGGCCGCCGCCACGACGGTGCACTACTTCGAGGCGGACGGCTACTACGCCAGAAATGACCCGGAGCACCGCAAGGCGAGCGGCTTCCGTAATGGGGCGGTTGATGTCAAGCAGGGATCTTCACAACGTTCCGGCCTGGCACGGCCACTCGAACATGGGGCACCGTCGCCTGCGGCAGGGCCTCTCGCAGGCATGGTCAGCATGATCGACACAGGTGGTTGCCTTGGCGGCTAACGGGCTCGTCGACGCGGCACGGTGCAGGAAGCGGGACCCCCGGATATGTCCCCGTCGCCAGGCTCTCGCTTCCGTCCGTGGTCAGCGCAGAGCGGCTGCCAACTTCATACCCGGTCCAAGACGATTCCCGAGTGCCGATCTGGTATGCGTGCTCGAATGCCAAGAAGCGATTCGGCAACAGCCGCTCGCACGTGCATCATCGGGAACCGCGTCCCGGCGAGGGGATAGCGGTGGATCGCCACCTTCAGGCGCGGCTCTTTCCTCCTCTCGCTGCTGATTGTCGGTGGGATGCAGCCGCGCCTATGCCGTCTGGAGCGCCATTGCCTCCTCGCGCGTGAAGCGGAACTCGGTGCCGTCCCGCCACATCCGGTGAAGTACCACGCCGATGCGCCGGGCCAAGGCGACGGTCGCCCGCTTCTTGCCGCGGAGCTTCGCCAGACGCAGCGTCCAGGCCTTCAGCCAGTTCGGCCCGGCGGTGCGGTTCAGCATCACCGTGGTCGCCTGATAGAGCGCGGCCCGCAGACCTGCGTCGCCGCACTTCGTGATGCCGCCGACAATATCTCGCTCGCCGGATTGGTCCCGTCCCGGCGTCAGTCCCACCCAGGGGCCGACATCCTTCGATCTCCGGAACCGCTCGGGATCGTCGATCGCCGATTTGAAGGTCAGGGCCACGACCGCGCCCACGCCGGGCATGGTCATCAGGAGCCGGCATACCGGATCCTCCCTGGCCAGGTCGCGGACCAGCTTCTCCAGGCCGGCCAGCTCGCGGCGCAGAGCCGACCGCGCGCGCAGGATCGGTTCGACGGCGGCCTCCAGCATCGCGTTGCCTGCGATCAACTCCCGGACGCGGGCCTCCCAGCGGCCCTTCGAGACTTGGCCCAGCTTCAGGCCAAAGTTGCGCAACACGCCGCGCGCCGAGAGTTCCATATCGGTGAGCGCGTCCCTCACGGAGCTGCGCGAGGTCAGAAGTGCGCGCATCTCCTGCGACGACACCGACTTGCAGTGCACCGGCCTGAACCAGCCCATCTGCAGAAGACGCGCGATGCCCTCGGCATCCCGCCGATCCGTCTTGATCGGCATCGCCTTCAGCGCCGCCTTCACCCGCCGGGTCTCCATCAGCACGGCCTCGAAGCCGGCGTCGGTCAGCCCCTTGTGCAGCCAGTGGGACAGGGGACCGGCCTCAAGACCGATCGCCGCGATCTCGTGCTCCAGCTTGCCCATGAACACGACCAGCGCTTCAGGCGTGCTGGCGATCTGCGCCTCGGTCACGATCTTGCCCTTCTCGCCGATCACGCAGATTGTCGTGCTTGCCAGCGATACATCCAGCCCGATATAGACATCCATGTCGTTGCCCTTTCCTTTCGAGGAATTGGGGCGCGCCTTCCGGCAAGACCCCGTGGACACGCTCAGCGTGTAAGGGCAACGACACCCCGATTCGCCGTCATCGGTACAGGCTCCAACGGTGCCGGTTGATGCCGCGCCCCATTACGGCATCTGGTACGGCGAGGCAGCGGCGTTGATGGGCCTGCACGGGCCGGTCAAGCCGAAACGCTTCGAGGCCCTGCTTGCGGGCTACGTGCCCGGCACCGACATTCGCCTCGGCCGCCTCCGCGACGGCGAGCACCAGCACAGGCCCGGCGTGGACGTGACCTTTTCCGCTCCCAAGTCGGTATCCCTGGAAGCGCTGATCTACGCGGCGCCGAAGACCGGCGCGCGGGTGGTGAGGGCGCACGACGAGGCGGTGCGCGCCACGTTGGGCTTCATTGAGACCGCGCTGTTGCAGACTCGGAGCTACGAGCCCGAGACCGGCCGCAGGCCCAGGGTGGAGGCCGACGGCATGGCGGCGGCGACCTTCCGGCATCTCGCGAGCCGCAACCTCGACCCGCAGCTGCACACGCACGCGGTGATCGCCAACATGACGCGCGGCCGGAACGGGGAGTGGCGGAGCGCCGAGTTCACCGCGGTGGAGCGCTCGAAGCTGCTGATCGGCGCCTACTACCGCAACGAGCTGCGCATGGGGCTCGAAAAAATCGGCTACGCCACGGTGCCGACGCTTGTGGGGCGGATGCCGGGGTTCGAGATCGCGGGCTACGGCAAGCCGATGCTGGACGCCTTCTCGACCCGCCGCCGCGAGTTGTTGGACTACATGCAGGAGCGTGGCTGGGAGAACACGCCGGCGAGAGCACAGCAGGCGGCGCTTTACACACGGCAGCGCAAGGCCGAGCCGGATCGGCAGGTCCTGCACCGGACATGGAAGGAACGGGCGCAAGAACTCGGCCCGGCGCGCGACCGGGACATCGCAAGGGGCCGCGACGGGATCGGCGCATCGGCAACCCCTATGCCCGAGCCGCGGGCGCAGCCGTCGGCGCTTGCCGTGGTGCGGCAGGCCGTCGAGCACCTGGAGGAGCGGCGCACTGTGTTCTCCGCCAACGACCTGCGCGCCTGGGCTCTGGCCCATGGGGGCGGCCGGCACTCGCTCGAAGCGCTGGACGTCGGCATCGCCCGGCTCCGGCGCGACGGACACCTGATCGAGGTGACGGCGCGAAGGGCCGACCTGGCCTTCGTCACCGACCAGGCGCGCAACGCCGAGCGCGACATTGTCGCCGGCATGCGCGCCGGCCTGGACGCCGGACGAAGCCTGGCGCCGGCGGAGGCAGTGGAGGCGAGGCTCGACGCGGCCGGGCTGAACCCCGGCCAGCGCGACGCGGTGCGCGGAATCCTGCTCTCGCCTCATGTCACCGTGGGCGTGCAGGGGCACGCGGGCTCGGGCAAGACCACCATGCTGCGCACGGTGGCGGCGCTGGCTGGCGAGAGGCCGATTATCGGACTGGCTCCTTCGGCAAGCGCCGCGCGCGTGCTCGAAGGCGAAGCCGATATCCCGGCCCGCACCCTGCAATGGTTCCTCACGCGCTATCGCGACGTGGGCGACGGCATCGCCTCGCCCGAGAGGACGGAGGAAGCGCGCAAGGCGCTCGGCGGCTCGGTGCTGATCCTCGATGAGGCCTCGATGGTCGGCAACACCCAGATGCGGGCGTTGACCCGGATCGCCGCCGAGACCGGCGTCGAGCGCCTCGCGCTGATCGGCGACAGGAGGCAGCTGCGGGCCGTGGAGGCCGGCCAGCCCTTCGCCCTGCTGCAGGACGCAGGGTTGCCCACCGCCAGGATGGAGGAGGTGGTACGCCAGCGCGATGCGGACCTGCGGCAGGCGGTGCTGCACATGGTGGCGGACGAGCCGCGCCTTGCGGTCGAGGAACTCGGCAACGGCGTCCTGGAGACGGCGAGCGACGAACTCGGCAGGAAGGCGGCACAACTCTGGCTCGACCTCGATCCCGACCTGCGACCCGGAACGGCCATCCTCGCGCCCACGCACGAGCTCAGGGCCGAGATCAACGCCGCCGTCCGTCACGGCCTGGAGGACGAAGGGGTGCTGCACGGCCCAGAGCTCGAGATCGAGCGCTACGTCAACCTCCACCTGACCCGCTCCCAGAAGGGCGACATCGCCAACTACCGGGAGGGCGATGTCGCCATATTCCACCACGACGTCTACGGCGTCCGTGCGAAGGCCGGCGATGCCTGCCGTGTGACGGAGGTGGGAGACGAGCGCCTCGTGCTCACCCTCCCCGGCGGTAAGGAGCGCACAATCGACCCCTCCGGCTATATCCGCTACCGCCTCGACCTCTTCGAGACCCGGCCGATGGTGCTCAAGGCGGGAGACCGGGTGCGCTGGACTCGCAACGATTCTGCGCGCGGCCTGATCAACGGCGAACATGCGGAAGTGCTGTCCATCCGCCGGGTGAACGTCACGATACGCACCCAGGACGGAAGTGAGATCGTCATGGCCCGCGACGACCCACAGCTTCACCACCTGGACCACGCCTACTCGTCCACCGTGCACGCTGCCCAGGGCATCACCTGCGATCGGGCCATCGCTGTCCTGGATACCGAGCGCGGGGGAGTTGCCGACCAGGCGACCTTCTATGTGGAACTCACCCGCGCCCGCGACAACGTGGTGCTGCTGACCGACGACCGCGAGGCGCTGATCGAGGCCCTGGAGACTTCGCCTGCGGAGCAGATGTCGGCGCTGAAGGCCATCGGCGAACAGTTCGGCGGCTCGCCGGAAACCGACTGGCCGATGCCGCCTGCGGAGAAGGCAACGGTCCTGGACGAGGCGGAAAGGGAGAACCGCAAGGCGGCGGAACGCTTCCTGGAGCGCGCCCTGTCAGCGGCCGCCGCCTCGATCCGGCAGCGCGAAGAGCACGCGACGATTGCTGCCAGTAACAGCGCCCATGTCACCGAGGATCCCGCCTACGGCGAATGGCGCGATGGCGCCCTCCGCGCCCTCGACGGCTGCCGCCGCATCCTGGACGACCCCGAGACCTACGGCAGGCATCTCGACCGCCGTCCGGGCGCGGAGGACGAGAGCAGGCGCCTTTCCGCGCGGATCGAATCCACCCTGGCATCGGACAAGGCCGAGATCGAACGCCGTCAGCAGGAGCTCGAAGCCAGCAAGGCGAAGGAGCGCGACATCGACATGGGCCTCGAGCTGTGACTCGTCCCGCCGGCCCGCCCTTCGATCGTCCTTGGCACGAACTTCCGGCACGGCAGCCGGCCCCCACAACCGGCGGCGGACTGCCTCTCGATCATGGCGAGGCGGAACTCTCGGCGCTCGTGCGCGCGCGGAGCCGGTCGACGGTTGCCGCCGCAACCTGCTCGCCAAAGAGGTCCGTCAGCATCTCCCGCAGCTCCTCCTCGCGGCCCGCGCGCATCATGGTTCGCATCGCCTCATCGACCAGGAAGGAGAGAGAGTTTCGGATGCGCGTCAGCAGCGCTTCCTCTGAATCGGCCTCCGCCGTGCGCTCGGCAATGGCGACCACACGGTCCAGAAGGGTGCGCTGCTCCGCCTCGTCCAGCACGAGGCGGGGCGGCGGTTCAGGCTCGATTTCCGGGTTAACGGTGAGCCCGCGCTCGACCATGTATCGCGAGATGGACAAGCCCTTCCGCTCGGCCAGCACCCGCACGCGTCCCCAGTCGGAGTCGGTGCATGACAGCGAATACGCCTTCGGCCGGGTCCGGTCACGCCTCCTCATGAACCGTCCCCGCCCTCGCCGCCGGACCTGGCGGCCGCCTCCCGGGCCAGGAAGGCGAGTGCGCCGAGCGCCGATATCTCCGTCCCCGGCAGACGCGAAAGCAGCGCCTCGTTGCACCGGTTCAGAAGCGCCACGCGCTCGTACAGCTGCCGCTGCTCATCCTCGCTCAAGACCAGACGAGGACCCTCGTCATCGCCGTCGTCCGCGCCATGAAGCGCGCAGGCGACCATGAAGCGCGAGAAGCTCATCCCCGCTTCCTTCGCCCGCCGTCCGATCAATGCGCGGTTCTCGGGCGAGCAGTAGATGCTGCGAATACGCGCAATCTCCCGCTTCCCACCACCCTCGATAGCCGTCACCCGAGCGCCTCCTCGGTATCGGTCCGTGCCCCGGCACGGCGCACCAGAGCCTGCCAGGTGTCCGCCCCTGCGGAACCCTCGACGCGCTCTTTCTCGACCTCGTAGAGCACCCTGACCATGCGCTCGATGCGCGCAACCGCTCCCGCGAGATCGCGCCTCAAGTCCATATCATCCGGCACCGCAACAGGCGCTGTCAGGCGTTCCAACACAAAGCGCGAAACGTCCATTCCCGCAGCGTCGGCACGCTCCTTGAGCGCCTGCCAGTCGCTATCCGTGGCCATCACTGTCCGCTGCCGTTTGCGCCTCTCCGCTGTCTCGTTCATGCCGTCCGCCTCCCGTGATATGATCGCTCCGCCCGCACGCATCTGCGCCACAAGATGAGCGAATTCCGCGCGAAACACGCCGCGACATTCGCGCGAACGCTGGCAACGACTCGCCTATAGGCCCCATAGCTACAAGAGACACTATTACACATATGTTATGTCTCCCAAAATCGAGCTCATCACTGCCTTTCACCGGAGAGATACCAAAGTGCTCCTGCGACATTCGAATGAAATACGTTAATTCCCCGAATGCAGCTATGGAGCTATCGAGGGTTCTGCCTTATGGACCCCGCGCCCCCACCAGAAACTCGTTGACGACACCGCCAACCCATTGTATGATAAACAATATCAGGAGGATGCTGCAGCGCTAAACAGAGCTACCAAGTTGGTGATCCTCGCCTCTTGTTTGTCACACCGACAAGGCCGGCCAGCCGGTCCGAAGCCATCGCCTCGTGCTCGCCCAGCGCGTCGGCGACAAGGTGCGCCACAGGACGCTGCTCAATCTCGGCACCGACTATCCGGTGCCGCGCGAGAAGTGGAAGGCCGTCACCGAACTCGCCGAGGCGCTGCTTCACGGCAAGCCGCCGCTGTTCGAGGGCGAGGCGGATGTGCGGGCCGCAGCCGAGGACATCGTCGCCAAGCTCAGGGCCAGGGGGTTCCGCGTCGAGGCGATGCAGGAAGAGGCGCGCAAGCCCGACATCGCCACCGTCGACCTCGATACCCTGGAGCACGAGAACCCGCGCACGGTCGGCTGCGAGCGCCTGTGCCTCAAGGCCCTCGACGCCCTCGGCTTCGCCGAAATCCTCCACGGCCTCGACATCAAGGGCCGCGACGGGCGCATCGCCAGCGCGCTGATCGTCGCCAGGATGGTCCATCCCGCCAGCGAGCGTGATACCAGCCGCTGGCTCCGCCACGACAGCGCGGCCGCCGAGCTCCTGGGCCTGGAGGGCGACCGCAAGGCGCTGCGGCGCAAGACGCTCTACCGCATCGGCGACCTGCTCTGGCGCCACCGCGCCGCCATCCAGCGGGAGCTGTTCAACCGTGAGCGCGCACTGCTCGACCTGCCCGAGACGATCGCCTTCTACGATCTCACCAACGTCCACTACCACGGCCACACGGGCGGCGAGCTTCCCAGGTTCGGGCGCTCCAAGCAGAAGCGCGACGACTGTCCCCTCATCACGCTGGCGCTGGCGCTCGACGGCGCGGGCTTCCCGCGCAGTTGCGAGATCCTGCCGGGCAACGTGAGCGAGCCGGGCACGCTGCACGAGGCGCTGGCGCGGCTCGAGGCGGTGTGCGGCGGCACGGCGCCGAAGCCCACGGTGGTCATGGACGCGGGCATCGCCACCGAGAAAAACATCGCGTGGCTGGGCGAGCAGGGCTACGACTGGATCGCGGTCAGCCGCGGTGCCAGGCCTGCGCCGCCCGAGGGCGGACCCGAGGCCCTGCTGATCACCAGCGCGCGCCACGAGGTGCGGGCCTGGCGGCTTGCCAGCGAGGACGGCGAGGCGCGGCTCTACGTCGTCAGCGAGGGCAAGAAGAAGGCCGAGAACGCGATCATCGGCCTGAGGCGGAACCGCTTCGAGGCGGCGCTGGAAAGGCTCCACGGCGGCCTCCCGGTCAAGGGCCGCCTCAAGCGCTACGACAAGGTGCTGGAGAGCATAGGCCGCCTCAAGCAGCGCTTCTCCGCCGTCGCCAGGCACTACGAGATCACGGTCGAGAGGGCGAAAACCGGCCCCAATGCCACCGCCGTGCGCTTCAAGCGCAGGCCGCGATACGACGAGGCCGATGAGGGCGCCGGTGCCTATGTGCTGCGCACCAGCCACGTCGACTGGGACATCGAGACGGTCCTGCGGACGTACTGGCGGATCACGGATATCGAGGCGACATTCCGGAGCCTGAAATCCGAGCTCGGCCTTCGCCCGATCTGGCACCAGCTCGACCGGCGCATCGCGGCCCACCTGCTGATCGCCGTGCTGGCCTACCACGCCGTGCATCTGATCCGTACCCGGCTGGCCGCGCGCGGCATCCACAAGTGCTGGGCGTCGATCCGCGAGAGCATGCGGACCTGGGTGCGGATCACCACGCGCCTGCGCCAGACCGACGGCACCTTGATCGTCAACCGCCAGGACACGCGCCCGGCCGCCGAGGTTGCCGCAATCTCCTCGGCGGCGGGCGTGGACCCCGCCATCCACCGCACGAGGACCCGTCTGATGAGCTGACAGAATCTCACAAAATGTGGGGCCATGTTGGAATCGACCGAGAAAAATATCGCGTTGAATCAAACCAATAGGGAACACAGGCAGCGGAAAAGTGCCAACTTGGGTATAGGCACGCCGTCGTGAACAGCCGGTTCACACTATCATGCCAGAAATGAAGAGCGGCGGGGGACGCGCCATGGCCACCGAAACACCGTTTCAGATCAGGGAGGGCATGCACGCGCCGGCGGTGCGGCGCGCCTCGCTTGCAGAGGTGCCCATCGTGGACTTCGGCGCGCTCTATTCGCCGAGCCTGGCCGAGCGCAAGGCCGTGGCGCGGGCGATCCACACCGCCTGTGCGGGTCCGGGGTTCTTCTACATCGTCAACCATCAGTTCCCGCAAGCGGTGATCGCGCGGGCCCAGGCCGCCATGCAGCGCTTCTTCGCGCTCCCGGTCGAGCGGAAGATGCGCAACCACTACCTCGACTGGCCCAATCACCGGGGCTACGTGCCGGCGGGCGGAATCACGGCCGACCACAGCCTCGAAGGCTCAAGCGACATCTCGGAGGCCATCGAGATGGCGCACGACCTGCCGGCGGACGATCCCGACCACGTGCGCGGCATCCGCTTCTACGGCCCCAACAACTGGCCGGCGGAACCGGCTGATTTTCGTTGGGCGCTCGGTACGTATTTCGACTGTCAGCTCGAGCTAGGCCGACAGATCTTCCGCGCGTTCGAATACGCGCTGGATGTGGAGGAGGGCTACTTCACCGCCAAGTACACCAAGCCGCTGGCCCGGCTCCGCGTCTGCTACTACGAGCCGCAGCCGGAGCCCCTCGACATCGCCCATATTGGGCTCGGCGCGCACACCGACTACGAGTGCTTCACCACCGTCTGGCAGGACCGGGAAGGTCTGCAAATGCTGAGCCCGGAGGGCGAGTGGCTGATCGTACCGCCGGTGGACGGCAGCTTCGCCGTCAATCTGGGCGATCTTATGCAGCAATGGACCAACGACACGTTCGTCTCGACCATGCACCGGGTCATCAACACCTCAGGCGGCAGGCGCTACTCCCTGGTGCAGTTCTTCGGCGTCGATTACGACGTGGAGGTCGAGGCGATCCCGACCTGCGTCAGCCCGGACAATCCGTGGCGCTACGAACCAATCAAAGCGGGCGACCACTCGGAGAGAATGGTCGCCCGCACTTACCACTACGACGAATAGAGACCTCTACGGCCTCTCGTCGCCATCACTCACTCAGCGTGACCTCGACCCGCCGGTTGCGGCCGTCACGCACGTTGTCGGCAGTCTTGGCGATCGGCTCCGATTCACCGAGGCCTTCGGCGTCGATCACGAAGCGACCTGCGCCCTGGTCGATCATGTAACCCGCCACCGAGAGAGAGCGCCTCTCAGAAAGACCCAAGTTGTACTTGTCTGGACCGGCGCGGTCGGTATGGCCCCGAATGATGATCTTGTAGGGCCGCATCGCCAGCGCCGCTTCGGTAGCCTCGTCCAGCGTCTGCTTCGCGGCGTTCGACAGCTCCGAACTATCGAAGTCGAAGAACACCACGTAATAGGTCGCATAGACCGGCTCGGGTTCCGGCTCAGGCTCGGGCTCAGGCGGCGGGGGCGGCGCGGGCCGTATTGCGACCTCGGCGGCGATCACCTGGCCATAGAAGGCGTTGCGGCAATCCGAGATGTCGTCCGGCTGGTGCCCTTCCTCCTGCTCCTGCAACCAACATTCGTAACTGATCTGGGCGCTGGCGGCGATGGCGGGCGCCTTGCCTTTAGCGCTTCCAAACAGCGCCGCCATGAGTCTGCCTCTCGCCTTCGAGAGCTCTTCCTGCTTGTCGGCTGCAACCAGGCGCTCGTCGACGGCGGTCGGCCTCACGTCATCGCCTCTCGCCGCCGCTGCCGCTCTCAGTGCAAAGCGATCCGAATCCCGAAAGTCGTACTCCGCGCGCTCTCTTGCCGACAGCTCGACGTAGCCGGCGAAAAGCTGTTGGTTGAATTCCGATCCCTGGGGCTCGAGATCCTTGACGCCTTCGAGCTCCATTCCGTGGCACGCGCCAAGCACCGCCGCGAGCCCCACCACTGCGGCGAGGCGGAGCCCTGTCGAAGAGACCCTGCTTCTCTTGAAGATCCTCATGTCACGCCTCCCTACTGGTGACTGAACTATAGCGCCTTCCGGCTCGTCGTCGAAAGCACAACGAGTCAAGAAATGCGAGAATTTGGGTCAATTCGTGGCGCAGTCGCTCGACAACGCCGGGAAATCCGGGCTAGACCACGGAGCATCGAGGCCATGCAATCTGACCGGAGGCGTTCCATGCTGCGCAGGCTCCTCGTCCCCGCCCTTCTCGCCAGTGCGATGGCTGTGCCAGCCGCCGCTGATGACGGGTCGCGCTATTCGGAATGGCAACCGGAGGGCGCCGAGGCCGCGGACCCCGCCGCGCTCGAGGCGCTCGCGCGGGAGCTCGAGGCGCTGATCGACCAGGCCGAAGATGCGCGGGCGGCTGACCCGCGTTTTCTCCAGGACCTGCGGGACCTGATCGCCACGCACGTTGCTGACTCCCGACCTCGGACGGCCCTGATACGGGACGACTTTTCCGATGGCAATTACACGGACGATCCTCGCTGGGAGGTGGTGAGCGGCGACTTCTCGGTCGATGGCAGGCTCGGCCTGCGCACGACGATTCCGCTGAGCGGGGCCGATGCGGAGGCAATGAGACTTACTCTCGACACCATCCGGGACAAGGGGGATGAACTGCTCGACAAGGGCGGCGAACTCTTTGACAAGAGCAAGGACACGATCGGCGACTTGCTGAGCGGCGAGAAGAAGCTCGACGACCTCTTTGGCGGTGACGACGAGGACGAGAAGGAGGACACCGGGCCGGCCGGTCCCGAACCCGCCGAGATCGTCCTGGAAGCGGACATTCCCAACGCCTTCGCCCTCGAGCTGGAGCTGATGTCGGGCATTACGCACAAGGACGCTCAGTTCGAGATCGACCTGTTTCAGGGCAGGGCCGGCACTTCAGGCTATCGCCTCTCCTATCTGCCTGGCAGCGATCCTGGGCTGGTGCTCTCGCGCTTCAGCAGGCGCGGCGCGGAGGTGATCGGCGATTCCCGCGACGATGTGAACCTTGAGGACAGCCGCAGTCACGCGGTCACTCTGGTGCGCGACGGCGACGGGACGATGACCGCATCCGTCGACGGTGAAGAGCTTATCCGGGTGAAGAGCAGCGCTCTTGAAGATCCATTCGGCGGCCTGTCGCTGGTCAACAGCGGCGGCGACTACGCCATCCGCAGCATCGCGGTCTATGGCGACGATTAGGCGCCGGCGACACGCGCGGGCGAGAGGCAGCTCCCGAGCATGAGCGAGGGGATACCCGACCGGCCCGCGCCGGGCGCCGCGCGGGAGGCGGTCGAGCGATGCCTCGCGCGGATCGAGCAGCTCGATCCGGCGCTCAACGCCATGATCACGACCACGGCGGAGCGGGCGCGGGAGGAAGCCGACGCCTGCGACCGGGCCGCTGCCGAGGGGCGCTGGCTCGGCCTCCTGCACGGCTTGCCCATCGCGCTCAAGGACAATATCGAGACCGCAGGCGTGCGCACCACCAGCGCCGCCGCCTACCTTGCCGATCACATCCCCAACAGCGATGCCCCGGTGGTCGGCCGGCTCAAGGCGCAGGGCGCCGTGCTGATCGGTAAGGCCAACATGCAGGAGCTGGCCTGGGGCGTGGTCTCGACCAACCCGGTGGTCGGCCAATGCCGCAACCCGTGGAACCCGGCGCGCATACCGGGAGGTTCCAGTGGCGGCTCCGGCGCCGTCGTCGCGGCTGAGATGGCCGAGGCCTCGCTCGGCACCGACACTGGCGGCTCGGTGCGAATTCCAGCCTCGATGACCGGCGTCGCCGGCCTGCGCCCCACCCATGGACGCATCTCGATCCGCGGCATCACGCCTGTCAGCGTCGCGCACGATACCGTCGGGCCTATGGCGCGCACTGTGGCGGATGTCGCACGCCTCTTCGCCGCGCTCGCCGCCTACGACCCGCTCGATCCGGTCTCGCGGGACGTGCCGCTTGACAACTTCCTGCCCCGGCTCGACGACGGGATCGAGGGCGTGCGCATCGGGCTCGCGCGCAACTTCTTCTTCGGGAACGTCGACTCCGAAGTCGAGGCCGCGGTCCGGACCGGAGCCCGCACCTTGGAGGCCCTGGGCGCGCAACTCGTTGACGTGACCCTGCCGGGCGCCGAGACTGCCCAGCGCTGGACCACGATCATGGCCTACGCCGATGCCTGCGCCTACCACAAGGAACGGCTCGATGCCGGCCCCGGCGCGCTCTCCAAGCCGGTCTACGAGCGTATGATCATGGGCCGCGAGTTCAGCGCCGTGGACTACGCCGAGGCCATACGCGGGCGCGAGGCGTGGCGTCGCGCGCTGGCGCAAGTATTCGAGGCGGTCGACGTGCTGCTGGCGCCGACCACGCCCCGGCCGGCACCGCCCATCGCCGACGACCGCAGCCTCCACCGCGCCACCCAGGATGCGACGCGCTTCACCTACGGCGGCGCGCTCGCGTCCATTCCGGGCCTTTCGGTCCCTTGCGGTTTCTCCTCGGACGGTCTGCCCATCGGCATGATGCTGGAGGCCGCCTGGGGGGCGGAGCCGCTGCTGTTCCGGGTCGGCCACGCCTATCAGCAGGTGACGGACTGGCACCTCCGCCGCGCCCCCTGCCTTGACGAGGGCGGCGCAGGCGCCACATAGGGGCCCATGAGCGGGACTCCCGCCGCCCCTGCCGCAGCGCCGGCGGACGACGGCGACGCGCAAGCGCGCCAGATCGTCGAAGAGGCCGCGGTGCGCTACTGCGCCGCGCGGCGGGCGAAGATCGACGACTTCGTGGACCGCACCTTCTCGCTCTCGGGCAGCCTCCGGCTCCACCGCCGGGCGGTCGGCTGGGACCTGGCGCGCTCGCCGGCGAACCTGGCTCTCTCCGCCCCCCACCTTGCGGCGCGGGTCAGCGCCGGGCTCGCGCGGCGCGCGGGCCTCGCGCCGGCGGCTGATTGGCTCGATAGCCGACGCTACTTCTTCCAGACCGATGTCGCGCGGGAGCTCGAATGGCGGCTCTTCACCGAGCTTCTGGAGCTCCCCATCCGACAGGGCGAGCGCGTGTCGGAACGCGACGCGCTGGCGGAGGAGATACTGTGCGATCCCCGCATTGCACACGGCAGCGAAGATACCCTGCAGTCGCCGGCCGAGCAGGAGGCGTTCCGCGCCTGGCTCGCCGGCGCCGTGAGCACCTACGAGGGGACGCGGGTTTCGGCGGCTGACCTGACTACCGCGGCAGTGAGTGCCAGCGTGGGCGCGCTGGCCTTCAAGAAACTCACGCCGGGGATGTTGTCGCTCGGCCCGGCGACGGCCCAGATGCTGGTGCAGCATGCGGCAATTGCGGGCTTCCCGCTGGGCAGCGGGGCCGGGGCGCTCTGGTACGGCGTCTTCCCTGCCGCGGCGCCGGCCGCGCTCAGCATCGGTCTCACCGGCGGCCTCCTGGCGGCAGGTGCGGTGATCGCCGCGTTCTCGGGCGTGGTCACCGACCCGATCCAGCGTGGGCTGGGCCTGCACCAGCGCCGCCTCAGGCGCCTGATCGACTGCCTGGAGCGCGAGTTGACCGGGCAGGGCGACAGCCGCTTCACCGTACGCGACCACTACGTCGCGCGAACCCTCGACGTGATCGAGGCGATCGGCCTCGTCTGGCGCGCCGCGCGCTGACACCCGCCGCCTGCAGGAGACGCCATGTCCGCTCGCCCGACCGCGCTCACCGACGCGTTGCACGACTATCTGCTGGCCCACGGCGTGCGCGAGAGCGCGGTGATGCGCCGCCTGCGCGAGGAAACCGCCCGCCACGAGATGGGGCGGATGCAGATCTCGCCCGAGCAGGGTGCGCTGATGGCATTATTGGCGCAGTCGATCGGGGCCACGCGCGCACTCGAAATCGGCGTCTTCACCGGCTACAGCGCGCTGGTCGTGGCAGACGCCATGGGCGCGGACAGTCGGCTCACGGCGCTCGATATCAACGCAGACTATGCCGAGATCGCGCTGCGCTTCTGGGCCGAGGCGGGCGTTGCCGAGCGCATTGAGCTGCGCCTCGGCGATGCGCGAGAGAGCCTCGCGGCTCTGCGCGCCGAGGGCCTTGAGGGCGCATACGACTTCGCCTTCATCGACGCCGACAAGTCGGGCTACGACATCTACTATGAGCACTGCCTCGCCCTCGTGCGCCCCGGCGGCCTGATCCTGCTCGACAACACGTTCTACATGGGCCGGATCGCGGAGCCCGACCGCTGGCAGGAGTCGGGCGCCGTGGTCGATGCCCTGAACAAGAAGATCAAGGGCGACGAGCGGGTGACCATGGTCATGCTGCCCATCGGCGACGGCCTCACCATCTGCCGTAAAGGTTAATTTCATTTCCCTCAGACGCCGGGCGCTCGTTCCGCTCGCTTGGCTCCGCGCTTCGCGCGCGGCGCAGTCGCGCCGTCCGGGCCTTCGGCCCGGCCCCTTTGTTCGCCGTATCTATTAGTTGGCCCGCCCCAGCTTTGCTTGCACAGCGCTATGCTCTACGGTGCGCGGCGGGAGGTGGGCGATGGATGCAAGGGCCGAGGCGCTAGCCGCTGCGGCAGCGGTGGACGAAGCCAGGCTCTGGTCCCGCCAGATGGCGATGGCGGAGATCGGCGCGACCGAACGCGGCGGGGTCAACCGCGCCGCACTCTCCGACGAGGACCGGCGCGCCAGGGCCCTGATGGTGGAGTGGGCGGACGATCTCGGCTTCGAGGTCGCGACCGACGACATTGCAAACCTCTACATCCGCCGCCCCGGTCGCAAAGCGGATGCGGCGCCCGTTGTAACAGGAAGCCACCTCGACAGTCAGCCGCGGGGCGGCAAGTTCGACGGCTCCTATGGCGTGATCGGCGGATTCGAGGCACTCGAAGCCATCGCGCAGGCCGGGATCGAGACCGCGCGGCCCATCGACGTCGTCGCCTGGACCAACGAAGAGGGCGGGCGTTTCCAGCCGGGCGCCATGGGCTCGGCCGTCTTTTCCGGTGTGCTCAGGCTCGAAGACCAGCTCGGCCTCGTGGACCTTCAGGGGGTGACACTCGAGGACGCGCTCACCGAAACGCTTGCATCCACGCCGGGGCTGTCGCACCGCCCCTTCGGCCATCCCTTCGCGGCCTATGTCGAGGCGCACATCGAGCAGGGACCGCGCCTCGAGAACGAGGGCCTGACCATCGGCGCAGTGACCGGGATCCAGGGTATCCGTTGGTTCACTGTGGAGGTGAGTGGCGCCGAGGCGCACGCGGGCACCACCCCGCTCCGGGTGCGCAGGGACGCGCTCAAGGCGGCGGTCGCCATGGTGACCGCGCTGGAAGAGCTGATGGCCGACGAGAGCGACACGGTGCGCTTCACCGTGGGCCGCTTCGAGTGTCACCCCGGCTCGCCCGCCACCGTGCCGGGCCGCGCGTACTTCACCATCGATTTCCGCCATCCCGACCCGGACCTGATCGCTCGCATTAGCGCGCAGATCGCGCCCACCTGCGAGGCGCACGCCAGGGGCTGCATGGTCTCGGTCCGGTCAATCATGGAGCATGCACCCCTCGTGTTCGATCCAACGCTGATCGACATGGTGGAGCGCTACGCCGAGACTCTTGGCCATCCGGTCATGCGCATGCCCTCCGGCGCGGGCCACGATGCGGGCCACATCAACCACCTCTGCCCCACGGGCATGATCTTCGTGCCCTGCGAAAAGGGCGTCAGCCATAACGAGGCGGAGAACGCGACGCCGGCCGACCTTGCTGCGGGCGCCCAGACGCTGGCCGCCTGCCTCGTCGATCTCGCCAACCAGGAGTAGCCATGAGCGAACGCAGAAGCGAATACGCACTGTTCGATCCGGAGGCGATCGACGCCATGCGGCCGGTGATCCGCGGCCACAAGCACGCAATCGTCGCCGGGCACTACCTCGCCACAGAAGCGGGCTTCGCGGTCCTGGAAGCGGGCGGCAACGCCATCGATGCGGGCGTGGCAGCCGGCATCGCGTTAGGTGTCGTACACAGCGACCTCGTCAATGTCGCGGGCGTCGCCCCGATCATTCTCTACAGTGCGAAGACCGGGCAGGTGGAGACCATCAGCGGCCTCGGCACCTGGCCGGCCGCAATCACTCCCGATCTCTTCGTGCGCGAGCACGACGGGCACATCCCGGTGAGCCCGCTGCGCACGGTGGTGCCGAGCGCGCCGGACGCCTGGATCACCGCGCTCGAACGCCACGGCACCATGACCTTCGGCGAGGTGGCGGAGGCCTCGATCCGGCTCGCGCGGGACGGTTTCGTGATGTACCCGCTGATGGCGAGCGTCATCGCCAAGAAGGCGGAAAACTACGCCCGCTGGCAGTCGAACGCCGCGATCTATCTGCCCGGCGGCAGCCCGCCTGCCGTGGGCGATGTCTTCGTGCAGGCCGACCTCGGACGCTCGCTCCAGTACATGGCGGACGAGGAGCGCGCCGCCGGCGGCGACCGCGCCGCCGGCCTCGACGCCGCCCGCGCCGCCTTCTACCGGGGCGATATCGCCCAGGCCATCGTGAACTACCATCGGGAGAACGGCGGCCTGCTCACGGCGGATGACCTTGCCTCCTTCAGGGTGGGGGTGGAGCCGCCCGAGCGGGTCACCATCGAGGGCATCGACGTCTATGCTTGCGGCCCCTGGTGCCAGGGACCGACGCTGCTCCAGGCGCTCCGCCTGCTCGACACGAAGGCGCTGGCCGCGCACGGCCACAACAGCCCGGAAACGCTGCACATGATGGCGGAGGCGCTGAAACTGGCCTTCGCCGACCGCGAGCGCTGGATCGGCGACCCGCGCTTCGTCGACGTGCCCACTGAAGCGCTGCTTTCCGACGATTACGCCACCCGCCGCCGCGCCCTCATCCGGCCCGGCGAAGCGTGGCCCGAGATGCCGCCGGCGGGCGATCCCCTTGGCGTCGCGGTGGACGCGGGCCGGGCGTCAGTGGGCGCCGCCGCAGCGGGGCCGGTCGAGGCCGCGCACGATACCTCCTACGTCTGTACCATCGACAGCGAAGGCAACGTGTTCTCGGCGACGCCGAGCGATATCTCCTTCGATTCACCGGTGATACCGGGCACTGGACTTTGCGCCTCCTCGCGGGGCGCGCAGTCCTGGGCCGATCCGGCGCACACCTCGAGCGTGGCACCCGGCAAGCGGCCGCGGCTCACACCCAACCCCGCGCTCGCCATAGGTGACGACGGATTCGCCATGCCCTTCGGCACGCCGGGCGGCGACGTTCAGATCCAGGCGATGCTGCAGACCTTCGTGAACATCGTGGTCTACGGCATGAACCCGCAGGCCGCGGTGGAAGCGCCGCGCCTTGCGACCATGAGCTTTCCCAATTCCTTCGAGCCGCACGAGTACCATCCGGGCAAGCTGATGCTGGAGGCGCGCATCTCCGAGGAGGCCGGCAACACCCTCGCCGCCTGGGGCCACGGGGTCGAGTGGTGGCCGGAGTGGGCCTGGCCGGCCGGCGCCATGTGCGTGCTGGTCAAGGACGGCGCGCGGGGCACGCTCTCGGGCGGGGCGGACCCGCGGCGGCCGGCTTACGGGCTCGCCTGGTAGACAGCAGATTGGGCTGGGGGTAGCACCGTGACCATCGTCTTTGAAGGCTGCCGGGTTTTCGACGGGGTCTCGGCCGAGCCGCGCGAGAATGCGACCGTGGTGGTCGAGGACGGCCGGATCAAGGAGGTCGCCGACGGCGCGGTGCGGGTGTCGGCCGATGCGGAGCGCGTGGCCTGCGGCGGCCGCACGCTGATGCCGGGGCTGATCGACGCGCACTTCCACGCCCTCTTGGTCGACCTCAACATCCCGGCCCTCGACGACATGCCGGCCTCGCTGCTCCACCAGCACGCGCGGCACAATCTCGAAGGCGCACTCAGGCGGGGCTTCACCACCGTGCGCGATGCGGGCGGCGCCGACCTCGGCCTCGCGCTGGCCGTGGAGCGCGGCCTGATCGCGGGCCCCCGCATCCTGTTCGCGGGCCGCGGGCTGAGCCAGACCGGCGGACACGGCGACATGCGCAAGCAGACCCGGTTCGAGCCCTGCGGCTGCGCCGGCTACCACGGGCCGCTGACCCAGGTGGCGGACGGGGTCGACGCCGTGCGTCAGGTGGTGCGGGAGGAACTCCGCAAGGGCGCCCACCAGATCAAGATGATGGTCTCGGGCGGCGTGCTCTCGCCAACCGACCCCATCTGGATGGACCAGTATTCCGACGAGGAAATCCGTGTCGGCGTGGAGGAAGCCGCAACCCGGCGCACCTATGTGATGGCGCACGCGCACACGGCGAGTGCGGTGCGCCGCTGCGCCGAGCTCGGCGTGCGCTCGATCGAGCACGGCACCTTGATCGACGCCGAGGCGGCGGAGGCGGCGGCGGCGGGCGCTTTCGTGGTGCCGACCCTGGTGACGCTCTTCGCGATGATCGAGTCCGGCGACCAGTTCGGGCTGCCCAAAATCTTTGCCGAGAAGCTCCAGGGCCTCGGCGAGGACGGGCTGCGCTCGCTCGACATCTGCCGCGCCGCCGGCGTGCCGATGGGCTTCGGCACCGATCTCGTCGGGCCGCTGCACGACCGGCAGAGCCAGGAGTTCCTGATCCGGGGACAGGTGCTGGCGCCAGTAGAGGTCCTGCGCTCCGCAACCTCGATCAACGCCGCGCTGATGCAGCGCTCGGGCGAGCTCGGCACTATCGCGCCGGGCGCGGTGGCGGACATCCTGGTGGTGGAGGGCGACCCCCTGAGCGACCTAGGACTGCTTCAGGAGCAGGGCCGCCACATCCCGGTCATCATGAAGGACGGCCGCTTCCACAAGAACGAGCTTTGACGACGCGATCCGCCTCTCCTGCGGCGTCCATAGGACCCTGATTGCAGCAGGTTCCGGTGATCCCCCACCCCGTCTTCCCAACGACGGGGCGTGATTATGGGCACAGACCATGGGGGCAATTTCCCACGCTTGATAACAACCGTCCCACCGATGGAATGGACTCTTTAGTTTGTCACTGGCAGGTCCAGTTTGGCTGGAAGATGCTGGAAGTTTCTGGACTATGCCGGAAGGGATGGGGTGGGATCGAGTGAGATACCATGGGATGGGCCGGCTGCCTCACACCGATTGCGAGTGCCGCCGCCATCCTCAGCGCACCCCGCGCAACACAAACCGGCGCGCCATGAGAACCCTGCACTTCGGCCTGGGCTGCCCTTGGCCATGCGTCCAGTGCATGAGCGAACCGCCAACTTACGTCTCGCGGCGCCCCTCTTCGAGCCGGTGCCAGTAGCGGCAGATCGCGGTCTTGCGCGGCGCGCGATCCGGACCGAACCGCGCCAGGGCCGCGTCTGCGATCCTGACGACCGGCATCGTCCCCAGCCGCTCGCGCACGAAGGCCGCGACCTCCGGGTCCAGATCGAAGCGCGACAGGCGCCCCGGCCGGCGCCGCCCCGCTGGCTTCGAGGCCGGCCTCGTGGTCTCGCCTCCGCCCGGCGCCAACGCCAGAAGCGCACAGGCGGCCCTGGCGAGGTCATCGCGGAGCGCCGCATCGTCGCGGCTCCGCAGCCACAGCCGAGACGCCGCCTCCGCCCGGTCCCCGCCCGCCGCCGCCAACAGAGCGCCGTAGCGCCCGGCCGCGCGGGAGAGCGTCGCAACCGCCTCCTGCCAGCCGCCGTCACCCGCCGTGCAAGGTCCTTGCACCGGGCTTACCGGCGCTGCATCAGAGCGGCGCATGGGGCTCGACTCCCATCGTCCGGGCGCAGGCGTCGCATATGCGGTGCCCGCGCCAGTCGCTCTCGAACGGCTGCCGACAGCGCAGGCAGAGCCGGCGCGCCGGATCGTAGCCGTTGCCGGCGCACGCCCCCTCCGGCGCCCGCAGATCGTCCAGGATGCCCGCCATGCCGATGCTGAGCCCGTGCCGCGCCCCCAACATGGAGGCCAGCACGACGACGGCCTTGGCGAAGTGCACGGCGCCGGCGCGCTCCGGCCCGAGCTCGCCGGCCCGCCGCCGGTCGAGACGCGCGCCGGTCAACGCCTCCAGGACGGCCGCGGCCTCGTGGGCCGGGAAGTCCGGCGAGCGCAACGCATGATCGCTTGCACGGCGCGCGAGCGCCGACACGTCGTACAGGACGCGCTCCAGGTCCGGGGCGGTCACGTCACCCGATCGCACCGCAGCTCGCGGGCGTCAGGCCGGCCGGCGACCCGCGCCCTCCAGGATGCGCCGGGCCGGCCCGTGGTCCGGCGTCTTGCCGTGCAACGGGCTGATTGCTTCCATCGCCTCCCGTGCGCGAATCGCGAGCTCTCGGGCCTCGAACGGGTCGCTGGCGATCACGCGCCGCGCATCCGCGATCAGCTCGCGGGCGTGGCTCATGAGTCGGCGCTCCAACGCATCGGCGGTGTCTTCGATCACCTCGGCGACGCGATCCCACTGCGCGTGGCGGCGCTCCATCGCCTCTTGCCCGCGCCTGACTCTGTCGCTCGATCCCAGAGTTGCCGACTCCGCCCGCGCCCGGTCCACGGCCTCGATCGCGGTCAACGCGCCGCCGGCCTCCGCCATCAACGCGCGCGCGTGCGCCACGATCGCCTCGTTGGACGCGGCTGCCCGCGTATCCACCCGCGCACGGGCGCGGACTTCGACCTCACGGAGGCGGGCTTCCGCCGCGGCGAGCGATGCCGCTGCGTCCCGCGCGCCTGAAGGGTTGCCCGCGCGCGGCGGCGCAGGCGCGGCCAGCTCTGCGGCGGGCATGACCAGGCAGACGGTCTCCGTCATCGCTTATGCGGCCTGCGCGAGTTCCGCCGCACGCGCGGCCTCGACCTCGGGGATCGACCCGGCCAGCACCGCCAGCGCGGCATCAGCCTCGGCCAGGGCATTACGCTTCCGTTCCTCCGCTTCCCGGCGCTCTTCGGCCTCCTTGCGCGCGGCCGCTTGCTCCGCCGCCTCGCGATAGCGCCGTTCGATCTCGGCCTCCGCCTCCGCCCCGGCGGGCTCGACCCGCCCGATCACGGCGTTGACGGCGTCGACCACCGGCCCGTCGTCGGCGAGCCGCCGCTCCAGGGCTTGAAGCGCGGCGTTGTAGGGCGCGACGTAGCCCGCGCTCTCCGGCGCATCGCCCAGCGCGTCCACCGCCGCCGCGAGGCGTTCGAGCGCGCCTGCGGCCGCCTCGGCCGCGTCCAGCTCGCGCGCGAGCGTCGCGAGCGAGCCGGTGAGCGCATCCAGCGCCGGCAGCACCGCGCCCTCGGTCTCGGCGGCCCATTCGTCGCGCAGCGCCTGCTTCTCGTCGGAGAAGCCGCGCGTGCTCTCAAGCCTCTCGGCGAGCCGGTGAAGCCCCACATTCATCTGCATCGTCGACTCCTCGGTTGTAACGAGCCCGGTCTGGCACCCGTGCGGGCGCGCACGACCGCCCGTCATCCGACCCCGCCCAGCACCTCCCGGGCGAGGGTCTGGCGGATCGGCCCGCCGCGCATCAGATCCTCGGTCACGATGGTGACCACCAGGTCGCGCGGATCGAAGCGCACCGCGCGGCTCACCACGCGCTGCGGCGTGCCCCGGTTCTCGATCTGCACCGTGACGTTGGGCGTGCCCAGCGCGCGCATCTGCGCCGGCGTGAAGACCCCTTCGCCGCGCTGCAGGATTACCGGCACCTCCTCCGGCGGCAGCCCGGCGATGCCGCCGTCCGGCCGGAGGCCGGCAACACCGCCAGAGTGGTAGCGCGGCGCGCCGTCGAAGAGCGCCGGTGGAAGCGTGCGCCTGCCGCCCGCGCCATCGGCCGTGACGCCGGACAGAGCACCGGTGAGGATATCGGCGAGCGGCGCGGTAATCGTGCGGCGCACCGCGAGCCGGGCCAGATCGGCGATGACGGAATCGACGAAGCCGGCGAACGAGAGCCTGCCCGTGGTCGCGAACGCGGCGATGGCGTCTTCCATGGCGCGGAAGGCGCCGACGGTTGCAGCGCGCGTCTCGTGGGCGCTCTCCCCGGCATCCCGGCGCAGCCGCTCCAGGCCTGCACGCATGCTCTCGGTCCAGCTCTCGCCGGCCTTCGCCTGCTCCTGCGCCGCCTCGCGTGCGCTCTCGACCATGGCGGCGTAGACGGCCTCGGTGCGTGCGCCCAGTTCCTCGTGCGCGTCGCCGGCACTGCGCGCGGCCTGCCTCAGCTCGCCGAGTGAGCGCCCGGCGCGGCGGCCGCTCCCCTGGGTGGCGTCGAGGCGCGCGTTCACGTCGCGCAGCGCGTCCACCGCCTGCTGTGCGTCGGCGCGGATGCGGAGCGCGAGGGTCAGATCGTCAGCCGGCATTGCGAGGGCTCCTTCATGAACGGTGCTTGCGCCGTGTCGGGGCGCGACTCGCCCCGCCCGAACACAGGGCAGGATGCGGCGGCACGGACCGGGACGGAAGCCGCCGACCCCGTGCTGAGGCGGGTATTCCGGGGAGTTCGCCGGCCCGGCGCCGGGAATTCGGGAGGTTTGCGGGGTGGGGCGGGGCGCACCGCCGGCGCCCGGAACGTATCGCGCGCGGACGGGGCCGGTCAGCCGAACAGGTCGGAATGGGTGCCGGTTCTCACCAGCACCAGCGCATCGTCACGGCGGTGCCAGATTAGCCCGCAATTCTTACCACGGTCATGGTCTGCGCGGCGCTGTCCGGCCCGCAGGTGAGGAAAGGCGCGCAGCGCGATGCGGGGACATCGGGCCAGCGTCTTGACGCGGCCTGCGAGCCGGAGAGCGCCGCCCTTCGGGTCGCGCCCAAGCGCCCGCCCGCGTCGTCGCGGACCTCAACCGTAGGCACCGCTACGCTTTTCGGTCCGCTCCTTGCGGATCGAACGCCTGGACGTGACGCAGGCCGTGACCGTGGTGAGAAATGCGGGCTTGCAGCCAGTCGGCCTCGATGTGGCAGTCCCAGGAGCCGGACCACCCGCCCGACAGGCGATGGACCCGGTGACGAGGATCGAGCGGCTGTTCCTGCAAGAGCAGGTCGACGACGGTCCACAGCTTGTCGAGGTTCTTGCCCCGCTTCTTCGATCGCCTGAGGTCTCGTTCGAAGCGCCTCGTCGTCAGCAGCCGCATCGCTCACCTGTGCGCTGCCTTCAGGTCCTCCACATCGTCGTATTCGGTCAGGTTTTCGTTCTCATGGGCCTGCGTCAGCGCCTCGCGGGTCTCCGCGTTGGGGAGCTTCACGGCGAAGGGCAGGCCGTGTTGCAGCGTCACCTGCTTGTAGAACAACGTGATCGCCTCGGTCGCCGAGAGCCCGAGCCGGGAGAACACTGCTTCCGCCTCGTGCTTGAGCGCGGGTTCGACGCGGGCGCGGATCATTTCTGTCTTGGCCATGGGCTCTCTCCTCTTGCGTCCCAACGTACCACAAACGGGGAACGCATCAACGCGGCTGTGTGCGAGATACAGGCGGCCTTGGGATCTCGGGCGTCGTGCCGGAGGGTGCGCGTCGAGTAAAGCGCATACGTGAGCCGGCGGCAGGAACGGACAGAGGAGGACAGCGCCCCCTTGCAACAAAGGATCTGGGACCAAATCTACGGCGTCTGGGTCACGTTCCGAATCTCGACCCGTCTGTTGATCGCGGCTTCCGGGTTGTCCTTGTTCATAAGCTGGCGTTCGCCCATGCCCTTCGACGAGAGGAGGGCGGGGTCCAGCGTGAAGTTCCGGACGATGTAGGTCACGACGGCGGCGGCCCGGCGTTGCGACAGTGCGTCGTTGTACTCCAGCGTGCCCTTCGCATCCGTATGGCCGACGATCTCGATGGCCTGCCCCTTGAGCTCCTCGCTGGAGAGCGCCCGGCCCAGCACGTCGAGCGTCAGCAGGGATTCGTTGTTTAGTTGAGCGGAATCGAACGCGAAATTCACCTTCAGGTCGATCGAGGGAACGGTCTTTTCGCCGCCGGTGACGGTCACGCCTCGGTCGCCGGAAAGGCTGCGCACATTGGTAAACTTGTCGGACTCATCGCCGTGCTTCTGCAGTGCGTCGATGATGTCCTGCTCCGTCAGCGTCGTCTGCGCAGCAGCGCCGGTCACGAGGATTGCGGGCGCGGCGATTGCCGCCGCCAGAACGAGGGCAATGCCGGATGTCTTCATGGCGCTAGTCTCCCGACGTCGTCTCCAGGGTCACGAAGCTCGCGCTCACGACCCGCTCCGGCTGCGTGGGATCGGGCCGGGCGATGATGGCCTTGCGCAGCGCCGTCAGGAACTCGCGCTCGGTCTCCACCAGCGGGCGGCCGTCTGCGAAGAGCGGGCTCTTCGAGGCCAGGGCCACGATCATCTCGTTGCCGAAGGGGGCGGAGACGGTGAACTTGGCCCGCCCCTCCAGTCCGTCGCCGAACGTGAGCTGCTTCTGCGGCGGTAGCGTGGAGAGCGTCGAGGCATCGGAGTCCACCAGATTGACCACGTTACCGTCCGCCTGGATGTAGGCCACGTGCAGGTAGCCCTGGAAGTCCGCCATCGCCACCTCGAACGCGAGCGTCTCGTCGTCCCGGTACGACGACTTGGGCAGCGAGATGGACGGCGTGCTCGGTTGCGCCAGGGGCTTCTCGATGGTCATGAGGGCCTCGCACTGAGGCCAGGGGCGAAGGGCAACTTCCGCACGCGCCTTCGCCTCCGTAGCCGCCTTCCGGATTTTCGCCAGATCCTCAGCGGTGCCGACGAAGCCCACGACGACCTGCTCCTCGCCGCGTTTCTCGATGGCGATGCGTCCGCATCCGATCTCCGGAAGGACCAGCTCGGGGACAACGGGTATCGGAGGCTCGGGCTTCGGTTCGGGCGGCTCGGGACGAGGCGGTTCGGGCACCGGCTCGGGCTCGGTAAGCCGCATCGAGAAGCCGTACTTCACCCGCTTCCCAAACGTGTCATAGGAGATGCGGCCGAAGCCGCGCTCGCCCCACCGTCGCCCCCACGAGTTCATGACCGTGAAGTACTGGCCCCGCTCCGAGTAGCCGACGACGGTAACCGCATGGCCCCCTTCGTCGTCTGCTTTCGGCCAGCCCGCTCGCCAGACCTTGCGGCCTCTCAAGCGATGAAAATCACGGTTGGGCCGCATGCCAATCACCACCGGATGCCTACCGGCGAGCTCGCCCTTCACCTGATCGAGGCGATCGGTGTCGACCACCTGCCAGTCCGCGATCCTGAATTTCGAGGCGCGCGCACGCATCCCGCCGCTCGGCCGCCGGCAACGGTTCTCGTCGTAGGGGTATTCGGCGAAGGCTAGGGCGCCCGTCTTCAGAAGCTCAAGGGCAGCGGTGATGCGCGATCCGTCGTCGCATGTGTCTCCAGGATCCCTGATCGCATCGTAGATGTAGGCTGGGCTCGGGATCTCGTGTGCGGAGAGGCGTCCCCCTCCCCCTGCAGGGCTGTTATAGTAGGAGCGCGCCGCGTAGCCGACCGCCCAGCCTACGCATGAGCCTTGCTCGCCCTGATCGCCCGCCGGCGGGAAGCGTCCACTGAGATCGACGGACGGCGGAAGGTACGCGCGAAAGAGCGGCGTGCGCGGCACGTCCGCAAGCTCGTCTTCGGTCTCGAAGACCGCACCGGTCGCGTAGACGGTGTCTTCCGGGTCGTACGCCTCCTCAGCCGGCGCACTCCGCGACAGACTCGACACGGCGAGCGCCGCCGAGAGGGCCAGGACCAGTCCCGGTGCTGCCATTCTCGACATCGCCACCTTGCCTCCCGGCCTGTGGCTGCGCCCGCCGGCCGGGCGCCTTGTGCAGCAGCGCAAGCAGTAGCCCGGTGGCTAACGTGCGTTCGACGCCGCCCCTTCGCCGTTACATTTGTTCGGCAAGGCGCCCCAAGACGTCGACGCCACGTCGACTAGTCAAATCTGAAATTCGTATATAGTCAATTATAATATGTATAAAATTGGTGAGAGCGGCGGCAGTTGTGACCGCCAACGCGTCACGGGCAGGGCGCACTGACTCCCTGACGCCCAAATCCGGAGGCGACGCCGGACAGGCAAGGCCGTGAAGCCTCCGCAATAAGAGGGGAGGCGGGAGATGTCACTCAGAAGTGCCGTGTTGTTGGCAGGTGCAGCGCTGCTCGGCCTGCACCTTCTCGCGGCCCCGGCCTTGGCCGGTCAGCGCGTGGCGCTGGTGATCGGGAATGCGTCCTATGCCCACGCGCCGAGCCTGGCGAACCCCCTCAACGACGCAAACGACATCGGCGCCTCCCTGGAGCGCCTCGGCTTCGCCGTCACGCAGCTCCCGAACGCGAGCCGGGCGGAGCTGTGGGACGGACTCCAGAAGTTCAGTCTCGCGGCATCGGCCTCCGAGATGGCGGTGGTGTTCTACGCGGGCCACGGCATCGAGGTGGACAAGCGCAACTTCCTGATCCCCGTCGACGCGCGCCTGCAGAGCGACGCCGACGTGGAGTTCGAAGCGGTGCCGCTCGATCTGCTCTCGCGGGCGGTGGAGCGGGCGAAGGGCCTGCGCCTGATCATCCTTGATGCCTGCCGCGACAATCCCTTCGCAGTGGCGATGCAGCGCTCGGGCGCGACGCGCTCGATCGGGCGGGGGCTGGGGAGGGTCGAGCCCTCGGGCGAGACGCTGGTGGCCTATGCGGCGAAGGAGGGCACGGTCGCGGCCGACGGCGAGGGCCGCAACAGCCCCTACACCTCGGCATTGCTGAAGCATCTGGAGGAGCCGGGCCTCGAGGTGGGCTTGATGTTCCGCAAGGTGCGTGATGCGGTGCTGGCTACGACGGGCGGCCGTCAGGAGCCCTTCGTCTACGGCTCGCTCTCAAGCGAGGGAGCTTATCTGACCGCGAGGCCTGAGCCGGAGCCAACGCCCGAACCCGAGACGGTGAAGGTGCAAGGCGGCCAGGAACCAAAGGCGCCGGACCCGGACCAAGTCGTGGATCGGCGCATCTCGGCGGAGAAGGAACTGCTGTTCTGGGAATCGATCAACGACAGCGAACATGCGGCCGACTTCGAGGCCTATCTGAGGCAGTTCCCCGGCGGGACGTACGAAGCCCTCGCGCGGAACCGGCTTGCGCGACTCACTACCAATTCACAAGACGAAGAGCCTTCGGTCCAGGTGGCGGTCACGCCCGAAGAGCCTAAGCAGGAAGTGTCGCCGGAGCCCTTGGCTCCCACGCCGGATTTCATTGAAGCTGGGCTGAGGCTGAATCGAGAAGAACGTCGACTAATTCAACAGGGTCTCACCGTTCTGGGATTCGACCCCGGCCCGTCTGATGGATTGTTTGGCCAACGCACAAGGGAAGCGATCAGCCGATGGCAGGTGTCAACACGAGGGATGGTAGCAACCGGCTACCTTGACACCGACGCCGCCAGGACTCTGCTAGCAGCGGGGGAGGCGGCACTCGAGCCGTTCGGCCCCGACTGGATTATCGCCGAGAACCAGCCGTGTCAGCTATGGGACTCCTCCGGCGTGACCGGAGATGAGGTCGTCACGTGGTCCGGCGCCTGCGTCAACGGAAAGGCATCCGGTCAAGGACGCGCGGTTTGGCGAACGCCTAGTGGAGTGCATGTGTCCGAAGGCAGTTTCCGCAATGGCAAGAAGTACGGACACGGGACCTACGTTTGGCCCGACGGTGACCGCTACGAAGGCGAATACCGCAACGGCAGGCCGCACGGCTCCGGTGTATACGCGACTGCGTCTGGCGACCGGTACGAGGGTAACTGGACCGACGGCTGTTTTTCGAAGTCGGGCGTTGGGCGAGCATGGATCGCGACAACGAAAGAGGACTGCGGCTTTTAATGAGAGCGACGTTCTTCGTCTGGCTCGGACACATCCCATTGCGGACCCCCGATCGCGCGATGATTCGAGGGACGAACGCCCCCGTGGAGCTCCCGTGGCATGACTGCACCACTACTGGCGGGAAGGGAGGCGATTTATTGCCTTGAGGCTGCCTTGATATAGGGAATGCTGATGTTGCAGGTGTTCAGATCAGTAGCAATGATGACGATGGTCGTCGCGTCGTTATCACTCCTAGTGAACCCTGCCGTGGCAGGCCAGCGCGTGGCGCTGGTGATCGGCAATGCGTCGTATGCCCATGCGTCGTCGCTGGCCAACCCCCTCAACGACGCAACCGACATCGGTGCGGCGCTAGACCGCCTCGGCTTCGCGGTCACGAAGCTCCCGAACGCGAGCCGGGCGGAGCTGTGGGACGGTCTCCAGAAATTCAGCCTCGCGGCCTCGGCCTCGGAAATGGCGGTGGTGTTCTACGCCGGCCACGGAATCGAGGTGGACAAGCGCAACTTCCTGATCCCCGTGGACGCGCGCCTGTTGAGCGACGCCGACGTGGAGTTCGAGACTGTGCCGCTCGACCTGCTCTCCCGCGCCGTGGAGCGGGCCAAGGGCCTTCGTCTGATCATCCTCGATGCGTGTCGCGACAACCCCTTCGCGGTGGCGATGCAGCGCTCGGGCGCGACGCGCTCGATCGGGCGGGGTCTGGCGAGCGTGGAGCCCTCGGGCGAGACGCTGGTGGCGTATGCGGCGAAGGAGGGGACGGTCGCGGCGGACGGCGATGGCCGCAACAGCCCCTACACCTCGGCATTGCTGAAGCATCTGGAGGAGCCGGGGCTGGAGGTAGGCCTGATGTTCCGAAAGGTGCGGGACGCGGTGCTCGCGGCGACGGGCGGGCGTCAGGAGCCATTCGTCTACGGCTCCCTTTCGAGCGAGGGGGCGTATCTGGCGGCGCTGCCCGAGCCGCAAGAACCCGAGACAATCGTCAAACCAGACCCCGAGGATACCAAGCCGGAGCCAGTGGTCCCTGGCAACGACCGGCGTCTGACAGCGGAAGAACTTGCCGCTGAACGGGTGTTCTGGGAGTCGGTGAAGGACAGCACGCACGCGGCCGACTTCGGGGCCTATCTGGAGCAGTTCCCCGGCGGCACCTACGAGGCTCTGGCGCGAAACAGGCTCGCTCGGCTGACTGTCTCGCCAGATGAGAAGCCAGACGTTCAGGTGGCGGTGACCCATGACGAGCCGGAACGGGTGGTATCGCCCGAGCCGGCGCCGCCCGCGCCCGAAATGGTGGAGACGTCTCTGGGGCTGGAGCGCGACGAGCGGCGGCAGATTCAGAAGGGGCTGGCTGCGCTGGGATTCGATCCCGGTCCGGCGGACGGGCTATTCGGGCAACGCACGCGCGCGTCCATTGGCGGTTGGCAATCGTCCCAAGGCGGTAACGAGACCGGCTATCTCGACGCGGAGACGGCCAAGCTGCTGCTGGCCGCAGGAGAGGAAGAGTCGCGCAAGCAGGCGGCAATGCGTCCGGGCCGGGTATTCCGCGATTGCCCTGAGTGCCCCGAGATGGTGGTGGTGCCGGCGGGCTCGTTCATGATGGGCTCGCCGTCGTCAGAGGAAGGGCGGGATGATGACGAAGGCCCCCAGCACAGGGTGACGATCCCGGCGCCGTTCGCGGTGGGCAAGTACGAGGTGACGTTTGCGGAGTGGGATGCGTGCGTGGCGGCGGGCGGTTGCAACGGCTATCGGCCGGATGACCAAGGCTGGGGCCGGGGGCGGCGTCCCGTGATCAACGTGAGCTGGGATGATGCGAAGGCGTATGTGCGCTGGCTGTCGCGGAAGACCGGGGAGCGCTATCGCCTCCTGTCGGAGGCGGAGTGGGAGTATGCGGCACGGGCGGGGACGCGCACTTCTCGCTATTGGGGCGACGACGTTGGGGCGCAATGCGATCACGCCAACGGCTATGACCGTACGGCCAAGGCGGAATTTGACTACGATTGGGAGCCTGAGCCTGCACCGTGTCGGGATGGTTCGATCCATGCGGCGCGAGTCGGCAGCTACGGCGAGAACGGGTTTGGACTGTCGGACATGCTCGGCAACGTGTGGGAGTGGGTTGAGGATTGCTGGCACGATAGCTACGCGGGCGCGCCCACCGCTGGAAGCGCTTGGGTGTCGGGAGGTGATTGCGAGAAGCGCGTTCTTCGCGGCGGTTCCTGGCTCAATCCGTGGGTCCTCCGCTCAGCTGGCCGCAACGAGGCTTCCACCGAGGTCCGCGGCGACCTCGTCGGGTTTCGGGTTTCCCGGACGCTCACCCCATGAGTCCTTACCTCTTTACCTCCGGGGTCCACGGGCGGAGCCCCTGGCCGATTCTTGTCGCCTCTGCGATCCTGCTGATGTGTGCGCTCACTGCACCCGCCTCGGCCGGCCAGCGCGTGGCGCTAGTGATCGGCAATGCGTCGTATGCCCATGCGCCGTCGCTGGCGAACCCCCTCAACGACGCGACCGACATCGGTGCCTCCCTGGAGCGCCTCGGCTTCGCGGTCACTCAGCTCCCGAACGCGAGCCGGGTGGAGCTGTGGGACGGTCTCCAGAAGTTCAGTCTCGCCGCATCCGCCTCGGAGATGGCGGTGGTGTTCTACGCGGGCCACGGCATCGAGGTGGACAAGCGCAACTTCCTGATCCCTGTGGACGCCCGTCTCCTGAGCGATGCCGACGTGGAGTTCGAGGCGGTGCCGCTCGATCTGCTCTCCCGCGCCGTGGAACGGGCGAAGGGCCTTCGTCTGATCATCCTGGATGCCTGCCGCGACAACCCCTTCGCGGTGGCGATGCAGCGTGCTGGGGCGACGCGCTCGATCTTGGGCGGCGCGGTGTTCACGACAGCCTCTCTCGAGTGAGAGACGGCGCTCGGTCTGCAGTCCGCCTCGATCCCGCAAGCCAGCTTAAGCAGGCCGCCTCCACGGAGCGAGACCAAGCCCGTTATTCGCTGATGGCCTCCATGATCGCCCGTCCGGCCCAGACGATTTGGCCGAAGATGTCCGCGTCGTCGGGATACGGCTCTGGCTCAGACGCAGGATTGTCGCACACCAACAGGCGGCTGCCGTCCTCCCGCGCACCGGCACGCTTCACCACGAGGCCGTCGCCGGTGCGCAGCACGTACACATGTTCTAGCCGCCACTCGACGCTCGAACGATCGACCAGGATCGAGCAACCGTCCGGCAACGTCGGCGCCATCGAGTCGCTTCTGACTCCGATGACCGCGCAGCGCTCGGGATCGAGGCCGTGGCTTTCCAGCCAGTCTCGGCGAAACCAGATGCAGCCGGTAACGTCCTCACTCGCCTGATCCACCCCGCCCCCGGCCATTGCGGCGAGCTTGACCACTCCCACGGGGTGCGCCCCGCGTGGCAAGCTCTCGTCGCTGGACCATTCCAGAACGGAAAGCGCCGGCTCGCCTCTCAGCGCCGCTATGTCTGCGCGCAATTCGTCGATTCCGGAGAGTAACCCGCGCAAGTCCCGTCTCAGGTCATCGACAGTGGCAGCTTCGCTCGTCTGGCGAATGACACTGCCTACGAAGCGCTTGACCTGGGCCTCCTCCGACTCAGGCGGGAGCCCAACGTACAGTTCGAGACCGAGGGCTTCGCAGATTTCGGCAGCCCGATCCAGCGACGGAACGTGACCGTGAAGCACGTTGTAGAGCGCACGTTGCGGCAGGCCGGCGGTGCGAGCGACGCTGGACGGGTTGGTGCGGCGCTCGTCCAGAGCCTTCCGGATCGAGGCCTGGAGTCTCTCCATGGCGCGAGTCATGACGATGCTAGAAATAGCACATCACATCAACGGTTGACATGAATTGCTAGTTATGGCATTTCGTGTCATATGTGGCACCGACACCTGATCGTCCTTATCGAGCGCGCGGCGGAGGCAGCCGGTTGCGCGCCGTCGACGATGTCGTTGCGCTGTAGTGGCAGCGGCGACCTGTACGCCCGCCTCGTGGCCGGCCACGATATCACCGGGCGCCGGGCCGAGCGCATCGTGCAACGCATCTCCGCCCGCTGGCCCGCCGATCTTGAGTGGCCCGCCGACATCCCGCGCCCCGCGCCTCGGGCAGGGGACGAGCCAGGCAAGGCCGCGTGATGCCGGCGGAGTGGGTATCCTCGTCGATCGCCGCTGGCATCTGGGGCGTATCCACCCGAACGGCGAGAAACTATTTCCGCTGCGACCTGAAGGGAAAGCCGCTACACGGCATCCCGCTTGGCGTGCGCTGGTCACGCGGGCCCGGCGGCAATGGCGGCAAGGTCATGGTGGGTGCAAGGGATCGTGTGGAAGAGCTGGCACAGGCTCTCCGGGCAGCCGAGGCAGCCACCGCAGCGCCGCCGGCATTGCCGGAGCCTTCGCCTGCATCTGCGCCCCTGCCGAGCGATCGAGGCGCCGCTCTCCCGGCACGCATCCCGTGCGCGCCTTCGGCACAAGGTCATTCGCCTCGGACTGTCGCCGCAGCGCTGCCGGCCCTGGCCGACAAGGGCTGGCGAACCTCCAGGGCCCACGAGCGTTACGAGATCATTCGCCCGATCCTGCAGTGCGCGCCCGGCTCGCCTGAACGTGCAAAGGCGGTCGATGCTGCGGCACGCTCCGCCGGATGCTCGTCGCGCACGGTCCGGCGCTGGCTGGCCGGTTACGAACGGGAGGACCTGGCCGGCCTGCTTCCTGCGAGCCGGCCGAACCGGGGGCGACCCGGCGTCTTTATCTCGCGTGCGTGGGATGCCGCCGTCCCCTTCGATGACGAGGTCAAGGCGTCATTCCGAGCGTGGGCAATTGAGCTTTCCGGCTCCATCTACGCGGAGAGCTTGGATTGGGGCTGGCGCCGCATAGCCCGCGCCGTCAGCGCCGAGCTGGCGAAGAAGACCGCGGAGGCAGGCTTCAACCCCGGCACGAGGCAGCTAAGGAAGGTCTGATCAAGTCGGGTGTGCCATGATTTTCGTAGGAGTCGCAGATTGGATGATCGGGTCATGGCACAGGCGAGCTTTTCGGAACTGGAGCACGACTTGAAGAAGCGCCGGACGCGGCGCGAGCTGTTCCTGGAGAAGATGGACAAGCTGGTTCCCTGGGAGCGGCTGGAACGGCGGATCGAGCCGTTCTATCCGAAGGCGGGGCGCGGTCGGCGCCCGTACCCGCTTGCGGTGATGCTGCGCGTTCACTGCGTGCAGCTGTTCTACAACCTGAGCGATCCGGGGATGGAGGACCTGCTCTACGAGGTGGAGTCGGTGCGGCGTTTCGTGGGGCTGCGGCTGGCGGAGGCGTTGCCTGACGAGACCACCATCCTGAACTTCCGGCATCTTCTGGAGAAGCACGGCCTGGGCGAGGGTCTGTTCGAGGAGATCAATGCGCACCTGGCGTCGCGCGGCCATTGGCTGCGCACGGGGACGATCGTTGACGCGAGCATCATCGAGGCGCCGTCGTCGACGAAGAACCGGCGCCGCGCACGGGACCCTGAGATGCGTCAGACGAGGAAGGGCAAGCAGTGGTATTTCGGGATGAAGGCGCACATCGGGGTGGACGCCGGGTCGGGTCTGGCACACAGCGTGGTGACGACGGCGGCCAACGCAAGCGACGTGACGCAGGCGGGAGCGCTGCTGCATGGCGCTGAGACGACGGCGTGGGGCGACGCGGGCTACCAGGGGGTGGAGAAGCGTCCCGAGCACCGGGATGGCGGTGTCGAGTGGCGTGTGGCGATGAAGCCGGGGCGGCGCCGGCTGCTGGCCGGGGGTGGCGCCGAAGCGGCGGCCGAGACGCGCAAGGCGTCGGTGCGGGCGAAGGTGGAGCATCCGTTCCTGTACGTGAAGCGGCACTTCGGCTACGCCAAGGTGCGCTACCGGGGCGTGGCGAAGAACAGGCAGCGCATCGCGTTGCTGCTGGGGTTCTCGAACCTGCTGATCGCCGGCCGCTACGCGACGCAATGACAGGGGAGCAGTCCGCCCGCCGCCGGCGGGACGACGGGGAATGCGGCGGATCGACGCGGATATCGCCCGTTCGCTCCGTATCCCGCGACAAAAGCAGCCCCCGGCCTGCCGGCAATATCGTCGAGCTTCAAATCCAAGCCCCCTCTCCCCCTCGAAGCCGCCAAGATGGGGTTGTTCAGACTTTCCCTAAAGCGACTCTGCACGGTAAGCCGCGGCCTAGTGGAGCGCGCGGCGCCCAGGCGGCATCTCGACACCTTTGAGAACGACCACAAGCGCTGGTTCGACGAGAGCATGCCCCGCATCCTCCGCAGCCGGGAGGACTGGCGGCCCATGAAGGCCGTGATCGGTGACGTGAAGGTAATGGATATCCACAGGCGCCGCGCGGACGGCAGCCCCTGCACGGCCAAGCTCATCGGCTGGATCGACTGGGGAACGAACCGCATCTGTGGCTCCGTCGTCCACCCGCGCAAGGGCGAGGGCATACGGCAGGAGCACGTCATCGAGTCCTTCATTGAGATGGTGAGCGACCCGCGATGGGGAATGCCCGAGCTTCTCTATCTGGACAACGGCGGCGAGTACAACTGGAGCGAATTCGTCGACGACGCCATGCAGCTCTGCAAGGTGCGGTATCTGGACGACGACGACGCGGTTGCCAGCCGCTTCCGGGAGCGTCCCAGCGCCGTCATCAAGGCCCTGCCCTATAACGCGGCCGCCAAGGCAATCGAAGGCGCGTTCGCTGCCCTGGACCGGGGCGTGTTCTCGACCTTTCCCGGTTACATCGGCGGCAACCGCATGCGCAAGAAGACGGCCAACGTGGGCCGCGCGCCGGAACCGAACCCGCTCGACGACGAGGCGTTCGCCCGCAGAGTCGCCGAGGGGCTGGCCTGGTACAACCGGCAACCGCAAGAGGGCTTCCTGCGTGGCCGGTCTCCCGACGAGGCCTTTGCCGCCGCCGTCGTCGATGACGGATGGACGCGCACGGACATAGATCCCGACGTGCTCCGGGTCGTGTTCAGCCGGCCGGCGACGCGCACGCTCTGGCAGGGACGTTTCAGGTTGGCAGGCGCAATCTACACGGCAGAGGCCCTCTGGTCGGTGCCGGCGCGCAGCAAGGTGGAGGTGCGCGTTCCGCTGTACGGCCCCATGGACCGTCTCGCGGTCCTCGACGAAAGTGGCGGGTTCCTGTGCATGGCGGAGGCCGACACACCCTATGACGCGCTCGATCCGCGCGGGGCGCGGGAGGCTGCCAGGCGCCGCCGCGTGGCCACCTCGGCGATGAAGACCCTGCGGCAAGAGACCCCGCACGTCGACATGGAGGCGCTCATGGCTCCGTCAGTGTCCGAGGCGGAGGCGAACCCGATCCCGGAGCGCGGTGCGCTTGTCGGCATGGGCGAAACCCTGGAGGAGATCGCCCGCGAAGCCAAGCGCACGCCGGCCGGGCGCAAGAGCTTCGAGTCCGCCAGGGCCGCCCGCGAGGAGCGCCGGCGGGAGGCAACGCGCAACGCGCAGGACGAGTCCCTCGCCAAGCGTGGTGAACGGGCACCGGATCGTCCCGCGCCGGCCGAGAGCGGCGGCATGAGCGACGATCGGCGTCGGGCCATCGACGCCCTCCTGCAGCGGCGGAGGGCGAACGGATGAGGGCGCACGCCTCCTGCCGAGCGTCCGCGCCGGCAGCCGCATGCCAACGGTCGATCCCGGAGTCCTTCCATGCCTGAAGCCCTGAACCTGATCGAGAGCGACGAGCGCCCTGCCCTCTGCGAGACACAGACCGTGGGCGACATCCGGCGGCTGATCGAGTTTACGCAGCGGCTGGGGTGCATCGGCAGCGTGGTCGGCGAGCCCGGAGTCGGCAAGACGACGGCGGCGCGGGACTATGCGAGGCGTGTCGGGCGTGCGCGCTACTGCGTCATGGACCCGCTGCACGACACCATGGCGGGAATGCTGAGCCTGGTCTGCGGGGCCTTCTATTCGTGCAGGGTGCCCTTCCGCACCGTCGAGCTCCACGAGGTCATCTGCAACGCGATCGCGGACGACCGCGTGACGGTGCTTCTGGTGGACGAAGCGCAGCACCTGAACGCGCGGAACATCGATCAGCTGCGCTGCATCCACGACGAAACCGGGGTTCCCCTGGTCTTCCTCGGCAACGCGAGCCTGGGCAGCCGCTTCAACACCGTGCGCGCCGCTGCGTTCGATCAGCTGGCCTCGCGCATCGGAGCCAAGCTCTACATCAAGGCATCGACCGGGGCCGACCTGGACGCGTTCGCGCGCCATGCCGGTGTGCACGAGCCCAGGGCGATCGCCTTCCTGGAGAAATGGAACGAAGGCAAGTCGGGTCTCCGTCAAGCGGGAATGCTGCTGGACGTCGGGCGCGATCTGGCGGGCGATGGCGACATCAGGTTCGTCCACCTGAAGCAGGCCGCCGGCATCTTCGGAGGAGCCGAATGAGCGAGCGGCGGAAGGCCGCTCGATCCGGGGCGCTCACCAGGAAGCAGACCGCGCTGATCCACGTGGCCCGGAAGCAGCTCGGGCTCAGCGACGAGCGCTACCGCTTCATCCTGCGCAAGATGGCCGGCGTGGAGAGCGCGAAGGACCTGGACCGGACCGGCTTCGAGTACGTCATGAAGGCGATGATGGCGCTGGGCTTCCGCTCCGACTTCACCAGGACCTTCTACACGCACCGGGACGGCATGGCGACGCCGGCCCAGGTGACGCTGATCCGCGAGCTGTGGGGTGCGTACGCCACGGAGGAGGGCGGCGAAAGCGGCTTGAACAGGTGGTTGGAGCGCACCTTCAGGGTCTCGGCGCTGCGCTTCGTCACCGAGCACCAGGCGGAGCGGATCATCCGGGCCCTGCGGGCGATGAACAACCGGGAGAAGGGCAAGGCGCGCGGTGGTAACGGCCCTGGGCGTGGCGCCGCATGAGCGGCCAGCCAATCATCGCCGCGATCAAGGCGCGGGTAGCCGAGCACTATGGCGTAACGGTCAACGATCTCGATTCTGCGCGCAAGACACGGGACGTGTCTGCCCCGCGCCATATCGCCATGTGGCTTTGCCGCGAGCTGACGCAGCACGCGCCGACACAGATCGGCCGCGAATTCGGCGACCGCGACCGCAAGACGGTCGTGAACGCCTGGGCACGGGTCGACGCACGCATGGCTGCCGAGCCTGCCCTGAGGGCGGAAGTCGAGGCCCTGGCCGCCGCGATTGTCGCATCCTCTCGCGCTACCGACGCCGGCTGCTCGCCGGTGAGAGACACCGCACTTGCGCTGCACAGCGAAGCGCGAACTCTCAACCCAAGTTGGCACTTTTCCGCTGCCTGTGTTCCCTATTGGTTTGATTCAACGCGATATTTTTCTCGGTCGATTCCAACATGGCCCCACATTTTGTGAGATTCTGTCAGCTCATCAGACGGGTCCTCGTGCGGTGGATGGCGGGGTCCACGCCCGCCGCCGAGGAGATTGCGGCAACCTCGGCGGCCGGGCGCGTGTCCTGGCGGTTGACGATCAAGGTGCCGTCGGTCTGGCGCAGGCGCGTGGTGATCCGCACCCAGGTCCGCATGCTCTCGCGGATCGACGCCCAGCACTTGTGGATGCCGCGCGCGGCCAGCCGGGTACGGATCAGATGCACGGCGTGGTAGGCCAGCACGGCGATCAGCAGGTGGGCCGCGATGCGCCGGTCGAGCTGGTGCCAGATCGGGCGAAGGCCGAGCTCGGATTTCAGGCTCCGGAATGTCGCCTCGATATCCGTGATCCGCCAGTACGTCCGCAGGACCGTCTCGATGTCCCAGTCGACGTGGCTGGTGCGCAGCACATAGGCACCGGCGCCCTCATCGGCCTCGTCGTATCGCGGCCTGCGCTTGAAGCGCACGGCGGTGGCATTGGGGCCGGTTTTCGCCCTCTCGACCGTGATCTCGTAGTGCCTGGCGACGGCGGAGAAGCGCTGCTTGAGGCGGCCTATGCTCTCCAGCACCTTGTCGTAGCGCTTGAGGCGGCCCTTGACCGCAAGGCCGCCGTGGAGCCTTTCCAGCGCCGCCTCGAAGCGGTTCCGCCTCAGGCCGATGATCGCGTTCTCGGCCTTCTTCTTGCCCTCGCTGACGACGTAGAGCCGCGCCTCGCCGTCCTCGCTGGCAAGCCGCCAGGCCCGCACCTCGTGGCGCGCGCTGGTGATCAGCAGGGCCTCGGGTCCGCCCTCGGGCGGCGCAGGCCTGGCACCGCGGCTGACCGCGATCCAGTCGTAGCCCTGCTCGCCCAGCCACGCGATGTTTTTCTCGGTGGCGATGCCCGCGTCCATGACCACCGTGGGCTTCGGCGCCGTGCCGCCGCACACCGCCTCGAGCCGCGCCAGCGCCTCGTGCAGCGTGCCCGGCTCGCTCACGTTGCCCGGCAGGATCTCGCAACTGCGCGGGAAGCCCGCGCCGTCGAGCGCCAGCGCCAGCGTGATGAGGGGACAGTCGTCGCGCTTCTGCTTGGAGCGCCCGAACCTGGGAAGCTCGCCGCCCGTGTGGCCGTGGTAGTGGACGTTGGTGAGATCGTAGAAGGCGATCGTCTCGGGCAGGTCGAGCAGTGCGCGCTCACGGTTGAACAGCTCCCGCTGGATGGCGGCGCGGTGGCGCCAGAGCAGGTCGCCGATGCGGTAGAGCGTCTTGCGCCGCAGCGCCTTGCGGTCGCCCTCCAGGCCCAGGAGCTCGGCGGCCGCGCTGTCGTGGCGGAGCCAGCGGCTGGTATCACGCTCGCTGGCGGGATGGACCATCCTGGCGACGATCAGCGCGCTGGCGATGCGCCCGTCGCGGCCCTTGATGTCGAGGCCGTGGAGGATTTCGGCGAAGCCGAGGGCGTCGAGGGCCTTGAGGCACAGGCGCTCGCAGCCGACCGTGCGCGGGTTCTCGTGCTCCAGGGTATCGAGGTCGACGGTGGCGATGTCGGGCTTGCGCGCCTCTTCCTGCATCGCCTCGACGCGGAACCCCCTGGCCCTGAGCTTGGCGACGATGTCCTCGGCTGCGGCCCGCACATCCGCCTCGCCCTCGAACAGCGGCGGCTTGCCGTGAAGCAGCGCCTCGGCGAGTTCGGTGACGGCCTTCCACTTCTCGCGCGGCACCGGATAGTCGGTGCCGAGATTGAGCAGCGTCCTGTGGCGCACCTTGTCGCCGACGCGCTGGGCGAGCACGAGGCGATGGCTTCGGACCGGCTGGCCGGCCTTGTCGGTGTGTGTCCTGGTTGCCTTGATGTACATGGCGGCGCCGTTTCTGCGATGCCTGTTTCGCATACACGGCGTTCGCGGCATCTGGCAAGAGGGATATCGACTCAACTCCAAAGTCCTGGCCCCACAATTGGCTTCCAGGACCACGAATGGCAAATGTGGGTCTCAGGTGTCCTCCAACCCCAACATCTAGTGGTTCAGCGCCGCAAAACTGGCTCGAACAGGCTCGGCTGGTCGGAAAAAGTGCCAACTTGGGTCAAGGAGAGGGCGGCCCGTCTCGTTGCGCTTGCCAACGAGTTGATTGCGTCGACTGAGACCGGCGGGTCAGCACCCGGATAGCCGCGCTCATGGGCGGCCCGACGGACGCCACGCATGCAGCAAGCGCATAGCGCTGGCGCTTCCAGCTTCGGAGAGTTCTCACCCGGCCTCGTCCCGCCTTCGCCAGCGGAGAGGCTCTCGGGCGAATCACTCTCGCACCCGACGGAGGCGCCGGATAGCTGTTTCAGGAGAGCAAAACGCTCTTGCCCCATCTTTGCCACTTTTCGGTCCCGAAGGCCTGATTTTGGGTAGCCTTTGGGATCTAAGGCACTGATTTTGTTGGATTGTGTTTTGGGAAGTCCATTGTAGTGCCATAATCTTTGGTCTGTGGGCCGGCGCTCCTTGACAGTCCGCAAACTGTCCGTGACCCTGCCGCCATGTTCATTCGCAAAACCCTCACCGGTCGCGGAGACGGTGGCGAGCGCTATGCCACCTACCGCCTCGTGCGCAGCGAACGCATCGGCGGAAGGGTGCGCCAGGTCACGCTCCTCAATCTCGGCGCCGACTTCGGTGTGCCCGAGGAGCAATGGCGCGAATTGGCGCTTCTGATCGAAACCCTTCTCGCCGGCAGCGAGCCGCTGCTGGAGCCGGATGCCGCCTTGCGCCCCGTCGCCGAGGACGTCGTACGGCGGCTTCACGCCCGCGATCTCGGCGCGTCGCGGCCCGGGGACGAGAGCGACCTGGCCACGGTCCGTCTCGATAGCCTCTCCCACGAACAGGTCCGCTCGGTGGGCTGCGAGCGCCTGGCTCTCGCCGCGCTTGACGACCTTCGCTTCATCGAGACGCTGGAGAGGCTGGGCGCAAGTGAGCGCGACGCACGCATCGCGGCGGCACTGGTGGTCGCGCGCATGATCCATCCCTCCAGCGAGCGCGAGGCCTTCCGCTGGCTGAGCGCGAACAGCGCGACCCTGGAGTTGCTCGATGTCGACAGCGGCAAGTCGCTCACGCTCAGTAAGCTCTACCGCATCGGCGACCTCTTGTGGCGTCACCGCGCGGCGCTTGAAGAGGCGCTGTGCGCCCGGGAGCGCGATCTCTTCGGCATCCCCGACACCATCGTCTTCTTCGACCTGACCAACACCCATATGACCGGACGGCCCAGCTCCGCGCTGGCCCGCTTCGGGCGCTCGAAGCAGAGGCGTGACGATTGTCCGATCGTGACCCTGGCCCTGTCGCTGAACCAGGCCGGCTTTCCGCAGCACAGCGAGATCCTGCCCGGCAACATCTCCGAGCCGGCCACTCTCGCCGACGCCATCGGGCGGCTGGAATGCCAAGCGCGCGGCAGCAACGCCCCCAGGCCCACGGTCATCATGGACGCCGGCATCTCCACCGAGGCCAACCTCGCCTGGCTGCGGGCGGGCGGCTATCACTGGATCACCGTTCGCCGCGGCGTCTCGGCGCCGCCCGGGCGCGAAGCCGATGCCGCCTTCGAAACCCGGGCCGGCCACGATGCCCGCGCCTGGCGTCTCGCGGCAGGGGACGACGAAGCGCACCTGTGCGTCTGGAGCCATGAGCGCCAGCAGAAGGACGAGGCCGTGCTCGCCCGTCAGCGTCACAACTTCGAGGACGCCCTGCGCGCCCTGCATGGCGGGCTGTCGAAGAAGAACCACATCAAGCAGTTCACCAAGGTGATGGAGAAGCTGGGCCGGCTGAAGGAAAGGTACAGGCGCGTCCACCGTCAGTACGACATCGAGGTCGAGCCCGGAGAGAAGGGGCGGGCCAGTGCGGTCCGCTGGAGGCGCAACGCTCTCCATGCCGAGCGCGACCGCCAAGCGGGCATCTATGTGCTGCGCACCAGCCACGTCGAGTGGGATCTTGAAACCGTGGTCCGAACCTACTGGAAGCTCACAGAGCTCGAGGCCACCTTCCGCAGCCTGAAATCCGAAATCGGCCTGCGCCCGGTCTGGCACTCCAAGACCTCGCGCATCGCCGCCCACCTGTTCATCGCCGTCCTCGCCTACCACGCGGTTCATCTGCTGCGAACCCGTCTGGCGGCGCACGGCTTGCATGACCGCTGGAGTACGATCCGCGACAAGCTCGCGGGCTGGGTGCGTCTCACCTCCACCATCCGGGAGGTGGACGGAAACCGCATCGTCATCCGCCAGGATGCTCAACCCGACGCCGAGGCGCGCGTCATCGCGCAGGCGGCGGGCCTCACGGTGGATCCCCACAGGCGCCGGGCGGTGCTCCCGGGAGTGTCGCGATGAGCGCACAAACGTAGTGCCATAATCCCAGATGGGCCAGAAAATCAGCCCATCATCGCAACTACTTAGGTCGCAGGCGCGCGCCAAAATGGCAAAGATGGGTTGCATGGTCCTTGCACGGGCGGTGTGGCGAGGGAAACAGGCAGGGTCCCATCCGGCGAAGCGATTCCCCATCGGATTCCTCAATATGCGCTAACCGCCTGAATTGGCACGATTCCACAATTGAGGAAGCGCGGCCTCCGTCCGTTGTCGCTGGCAGCCGCTAGAGTGCTGATATTGCGCCCATTTCCCCGCCCGGCCTGATTCCGCAATCTTCACCGTGAGTGACATTTCCAAAATGCCGCCCCACCACCGATGGGGCGGCACGCGTGGCTTGACAGGTCTTGTAAAAGAACAAATAGTGAACAATCATGAGCGCCTCTCGCCCCATATCCCCGATGCGAGTCGGGTCCCCGTGCAACGGCACTGTCGATCTGGCAGCGCTGCGGCGGCGCATCGCGGCGCTCGAACGCCGCCCGGCCGCGCTGGAGGGCGCCACTGTCGGAAGCCGGGCGGGGCGGCCCTGGCCGCTCGGTATCGATGCCCTGGACGGCGCCCTGCCGGAGGGCGGCCTCGCGCCTGACGGCCTGCACGAGGCCGCGGGCGCGAATGCTGCGGACGGGCCGGCCGCCGCCGCCTTTCTCGCGGCACTGCTGGCCCGGCATGCGCGCGCCGGCGAGCGCGGCGCGGTGCTGGTCTGCCAGAGCCGGGGCGGGGCCGCCCGCTTCGGCCGCCTCCACGGGCCGGGCTGGCGCGACCTCGGCCTGGAGCCGGCAGACCTGCTGATCCTCCGCGCCCGCCGCGAGAAGGACGTGCCCTGGGCGATGGAGGAGGGCTTGCGCTGCGGTGCGCTCACGGCGGTGCTGGCCGAGGCCGAGGGCATCCCCTTCGTCGCCAGCCGGCGCCTCGCGCTCGCTGCGGCCGAAGGCGCGACGCCGGCGCTGCTGCTGCGCCACGACGCGCTCGGCCCGGCGAGCGCGGCGCTCACGCGCTGGCGGGTGGCGGCGCTGCCGAGCCGCGCCGATCCGTTCGACGAGAGCGCGCCCGGCCTGCCCCGCTGGCGCCTCGCGCTTGTGCGCGCGCGCGGCGGGCGGCCTGCGATCTGCGAGGTGGAGTGGAACCGTGAGACGGGTGATTTCCATATGGCTGCCGCGCTGGCCGATCGACCGGCTACGCCGCGAGCGAGCGCGAGCGAGATCGAGGCCCCGCGCCGAGCCCGAGGCCGCGCACACGCCGGCGGCTGAGGCTAGAGCGAGGCCGTCCTTGACGGGCTCGCGACAGGCCGCGACCGCGGCCCGCCGCGAATGCGGCGCCCTCGCGGCAGGCGCCGGCCGCAGGCCGGCCGCCGTGAGCGACAAAAACTCGACCACACCGGTCCCCTTTGCGCTGGTCGCACCCGGTCGGCGCGGGCCGGTGCTGTGGGCGGTCAACCGCGAGGCCGGCACAAAGGGACTGAGGCCCGGCATGCGCCTCGCCGATGCCCGCGCCCTGCTCGCCGGTTTGGTGACCGCGCGCGCCGATGCGGCGGCGGACCGGCAGGGGCTCGAGCGGCTCGCCCTGTGGTGCAACCGCTTCACGCCCTGGTGCGCGGTGGACGGCAGCGACGACGGCTGTGGCGATAGCGGCGACGGCGGGCTGCTGCTCGACATCACGGGCTGCGCCCACCTCTTCGGCGGCGAGGCGGCGCTCATGGACGAGATCGCGGCGCGACTCGCGGGCCTGGGCATCGAGAACCGCCTGGGCCTCGCGGACACGCCGGGCGCCGCCTGGGCATTGGCTCGCTTCGGCCCGGCAGCGAACGGTCGTCCGGACGCACGCATCGCCGCGCCCGGCGAGGCCCGTGCGGCGATCGCGGACCTCCCGGTCGAGGGGCTGAGGCTCGCGGCCGAGGACGCCCACCTGCTGCGGCGCCTGGGGTTGGTCACCATCGGCGCGGTGGACGGCCTGCCGCGCGCGTCGCTCGCCCGCCGCTTCCCCAGCCGGGAGCGGGGCAGCGCGGTGCTCGCGCGTCTCGACCGGGCGCTGGGCCGGTTCGCCGAGCCGATCGTGCCCCTGGCCCCGCCGCCCGCCTGCCTGGAGCGCCTGTCCCTGCCGGAACCCCTGATCGACCGGGCGGGGTTGGATGCGATGCTGGCCCGGCTCATGCCGGGGCTCACCGTGTCCCTGGAGCGGGACGGGCTCGGCGTCCGCCGGCTCGCGCTCTGGTGCTACCGGGTGGACGGCGGCGTGGTGCGGCGCGCGGTGGCAACGGCGCGCGCGACGAGGGACGGCGATCACCTGCTGCGCCTCTTCCGGGAGACGCTGGAGACCATCGATCCCGGCTTCGGCATCGATCTTGCGGCACTCCACGCCGAGCGCGTCGAGCCGCTCGCGCCCGCGCAGCTTTCCCTCACCGGGGACAGACGGCGGCAGGGCGGCGTGGACCTGCTGGTCGATCGCCTGCTGGCAAAGCTCGGCGACGGCGCCGTCTGCCGGCTGGAGCCGGTCGCCCGACACAGGCCGGAGACGGCGGAGCGGGCGGTGCCCCCCGGCCGGGAGCCTGCGCCCTGGCGCGCGGTGTCCGAAGCGCCTGCGGCGCCGCAGCGGCCCTTCCGCCTGTTCGACCGGCCCGAGCCGATAGACGTGATGGCCGAGGTGCCGGACGGCCCGCCCCTGCTCTTCACTTGGCGGCGGGTGCGCCGCCGGGTCGCCCGCGCCGCCGGGCCCGAGCGCATCGAGCCGGAATGGTGGGCTGGCGCCGGCGGGCGGGACGAGGCGGTGCGCGATTATTACCGCGTCGAGGACGCAGAGGGCCGGCGCTACTGGCTCTACCGCGCCGGGCTCTACGGCGATGACGGCGGCGATGCCGAGGCCTCGCCCCGCTGGTACGTCCACGGGCTCTATGGTTGACGGTCCGAACATCGCCTACGCCGAGCTGCAGGCGGTGAGCAACTTCAGCTTCCTGCGCGGCGCCTCCCACGCCGACGAGCTGGTGGAGCGGGCTGCGGAACTCGGGCTCGCCGCCATCGGCATCGCCGACCGCAACACGCTGGCCGGCGCGGTGCGTGCCCACGTCGCAGCGAAGGCGGTCGGTCTGCGGTTCCTGGTCGGTGCGCGGCTCGATCTCGCCTGCGGCCTCTCGCTTCTCTGCTATCCCCGCGACCGCGCCGCCTACGGCCGCCTCTGCCGCCTGCTCACCCTCGGTCAGCGGCGCGCGGCCAAGGGCGGCTGCGTGCTCCATAGGGACGACGTGACGGCCCACGCCGAGGGCCAGGTGCTGATCGCGCTGCCGCCGGATCGCCTGGACCAAGAGGCCGGTGAGGGGAACGGCGCGCCGTTTGCGGCGGCACTGGCCGCACTCCGCCGGCGCCATGCGGGCCCCCTCTATCTCGCCGCCCACATGCTCTACCGGGGCGACGACCGCAGCCGCCTCAATCGCCTCGCGGCGCTGGCCGAGCGCCACGAGACGCCGCTGGTCGCCACCAACGACGTCCACTACCACGCGCCCGAACGCCGCCCCCTGCAGGACGTGCTGACCGCGATCCGCGAACGCACCACCGTGGCGCAGGCCGGCTATCGGCTCGCCGCCAACGCCGAGCGCCATCTCAAGAGCGCGGCCGAGATAACGCGGCTCTTCCGGGGCCACGAGGAGGCCGTCGCCCGCACCCTGGAGATCGCGGACCTTTGCAGCTTCAGCCTCGACGAGCTGGCCTACGAGTATCCCGACGAGCCGGTGCCCTCCGGCACTACGCCGCAGCAGCACCTGGAGGCGCTGACCTGGGAGGGCGCAGAACGGTGCTATCCCGGCGGCATCCCGGCCAAGGTCCGCCGCGCGCTGGTGCACGAACTCGCGCTCATCGCCGAGCTCGGCTACGCGCCCTACTTCCTCACCGTGTACGACATCGTGCGCTTCGCCGAGGAGAAGGACATCCTCTGCCAGGGGCGGGGGTCCGCCGCCAACTCCGCCGTCTGCTACTGCCTCGGCATCACCGCCGTCGATCCGGCCCGGGTCGACCTGTTGTTCGAGCGCTTCGTCTCGCGCGAGCGCCGCGAGCCCCCCGACATCGACGTCGACTTCGAGCACGAGCGCCGCGAGGAGGTGATCCAGTACATCTACGGCCGCTACGGCCGCGCGCGCGCAGGCCTCGCCGCCACCGTCGTCAGCTACCGGGGGCGGAGCGCGGCGCGGGACGTCGGCAAGGCCATGGGTCTCTCCGAGGACACATGCGGAGCGCTCGCCGACGCAGCTCGGGATCTGCACCACGACGGCGTCGTCGCCGTCGTGCGGCGGCTCGGCGAGGCCGGTCTCGACCTCGCCGATCCCCTGCTGCGCCGGACTGTGGCGCTCGTGGGTGAGTTGATCGGCTTCCCCCGCCATCTCTCTCAGCATGTCGGCGGCTTCGTGCTCACCCGCGGGCCGCTAGAGGAGATCGTGCCCATCGGCAACGGGGCGATGAAGGAGCGTACTTTTGTCGAGTGGGACAAGGACGACCTGGAGGCGCTGGGGCTGATGAAGGTCGACGTGCTGGGTCTCGGCATGCTGACCTGCATTCGCAAGGCCTTCGAATTATTGGCGCAACACAAGGGCCTGCATCTGACGCTCGCCTCGGTGCCGCAGGACGACCCGGCGGTCTACGACATGCTGTGCCGGGCCGATACGGTCGGCGTCTTCCAGATCGAGAGCCGGGCGCAGATGAACATGTTGCCGAGGCTCAGGCCACGCCGCTTCTACGACCTGGTGATCGAGGTGGCGATCGTGCGCCCCGGCCCGATCCAGGGCGACATGGTGCACCCCTACCTGCGCCGCCGCGACGGGCTGGAGGAGGTGATCTACCCGGCGCCCGCGCCCGAGCACGGCCCGCCGGACGAGCTGCGCCAAGTGTTGGAGAAGACCCTCGGCGTGCCGCTGTTTCAGGAGCAGGCGATGCGGCTCGCCATGGAGGCGGCGCAGTTCACGCCCGACGAGGCTGACGCGCTGCGCCGCGCCATGGCCACCTTCCGCCGGCGCGGCACCCTCGGCCAGCTGAAGGAGAGGATGGTCGGGCGCATGGTGGCGCGCGGCTACGAGCCCGCGCTTGCGGAGCGCTGCTTCCGCCAGATCGAGGGGTTCGGGGACTACGGCTTTCCCGAATCCCACGCCGCGAGCTTTGCGCTGCTGGCTTACGTTTCCTCCTGGCTCAAGTGCCACCACCCGGACGCGTTCGCGTGTGCCTTGCTGAACGCCCAGCCCATGGGCTTCTACGCCCCAGCCCAGATCGTGCGCGACGCCCGCGAGCACGGCGTCACCGTACGCCCGGTGGATGTCAACGCGAGCGGATGGGACAACAGCCTGGAGGATGTGGGGGAGGACGCGGGGGAGGGTCGCCGCGCGGAGCACCGTGCGCTCCGTCTCGGCCTGCGCCAGATCGGCGGCCTGCGCCAGGAGGACGCGACGCGCATCACAGACGCGCGTGTGGAGAACGAAAGCCATGCGCCCTATCCCGATATCGCGACGCTCCACCGCCGCGCCGGCATCCCGGTCTCCGCCATCGAGACCCTGGCGGCGGCGGATGCCTTCGGCTCCGCAGGTCTCGACCGGCGCCAAGCGCTGTGGCAGGCCCGCGCGCTGGCCGAAGCGCCGCCGCTGCCGCTCTTCGAGGCGGCGGACCAGCGCGGCGAGAGGCCGGAGCCGGCGGTCGCGCTCCCGGCCATGGCCGACGGCGAGCAGGTGGTGGAGGACTACCGCACGCTCCGCCTCTCGCTGAGGGCGCATCCGCTCTCCTTCCTGCGCCAGCGGCTGGCGGGGCGGGGCGCGCTTCCGGCCGAGGCGCTCCTGCGCGCCCAGGACGGCGACCGGGCGGCGACGGCAGGGCTTGTGCTGGTGCGCCAGCGGCCGGGCAGCGCCAAGGGCGTGATCTTCATGACGCTGGAGGACGAGACCGGGGTGGTGAACGTTGTGGTCTGGCCCAACGTGCTGGAGCGCTACCGCCGGGCGGTGCTGGGCGCACGGCTCGCGATGGTGCGGGGCCGGGTCCAGCGGGCCGGCGAGATCGTCCACTTGGTGGCTGCTCACCTGGAGGACCTGACCCACTGGTTCGATCTGCTGACGCCGGACGAGGGCGCTGTGCAGCCGTCGCCGGATAGCGCCGGGGCCGGTCGGCACGGCGGCAGGCGGCTCGCTGCGTCTCCTTCGCGCCACCCGCGCAACCAGCGCGTGATCCCCAACTCCCGGGACTTCCGGTGAGGGTGGGCACGACCACGACGAGCGTCTCAACATGCACTTGACGCCATATGGTATGGAAAACATAAGATGAGAAAGAAATGGGCGGTCGAAATTGCCGACGAGTTCCAGCCGGAGTTCGACAATCTACGAAGAGACGTGCGAATCCAGATCTTGGCCCTATCGCGCCTCTTGCAGCAGTTCGGGCCGCAATTAGGAAGGCCTCAAGTGGACACGCTTAATGGCTCCCGACACGCAAACATGAAGGAAGCACGGTTCAGCGCGGCGGATGGAGAATGGCGCCTCGCCTTCGCCTTCGACCCGAAGCGCAGGGCCATGCTTCTCGTTGCCGGCGACAAGTCGGGAGGCAACGCCAGACGGTTCTATCGCGCGCTCATCCGCAGGGCTGACGAGCGCTTCGACAGACACCTAGCCCGACTTGCGCAGGAAGGAGGATCGTAATGCCCGTCAATGTGGACGACGTGATCGCGCGGCTCGACCCCGACGCACGGCGGAGGGTCGAGGAGCGGGCGGCCGAGCTCATCGCCGAGGAAATGACCCTGCGCGAGCTGCGCAAGGCCCGGCAGCTCACCCAGGCGCGCGTCGCGGCCGAGCTCGGCATCAGCCAGGACGGCGTCTCCCGGCTCGAGCAGCGTAGCGATCTGCTGCTCTCCACCCTGCGGAAGACCGTGGAGGCGATGGGTGGCAGCCTCTCGCTCGTCGCCAAGTTTCCCGACCGGCCGCCCGTCGAGCTGTCGGGCATCGCCGAAAGCGACCCCCGCGACTGACGATCGAGGCAGCCACATGCGCGAACGGATCGAGGTCTTCGAGGGCGATATCACGACGCTGGCGGTCGATGCCATCGTCAACGCGGCCAACAACGCGCTGCTGCGCGGCGGCGGGGTGGACGGCGCCATTCACCGCGGCGCCGGGCCGCGCCTCAAGGAGGAATGCAGCACGCTCGGCGGCTGCGAGACCGGGGATGCCAAGCTCACCGGCGCCTACGACCTGCCCGCCCGCTTCGTGATCCACACCGTGGGCCCCGTGTGGCAGGGCGGCGGCAGCGGCGAGCCCGCGCTTCTGGCATGCTGCTACCGCCGCTGCTACGAGCTGGCGGGCGAGAGGGGAATTGAGTCGATCGCGTTCCCGGCAATCAGCACGGGCGTCTACGGCTATCCGCTCGACCGGGCGACGCGCATCGCCGTGACAGAAGCTCGCGATCACTTCGAGGGCGGCAGTGCGCTCAAAAAGGTCGTGTTCGCCTGCTTCGGCGCCGAAACGAGCACCATGTACCGAGCCATGATCGACGACATCTTCGCCGACAGATAATCGGAGGCAGTGATCGACGGCGCTGCACCGACGAGGACAGCCGCCCGAGGCTTGCCGTCTGCGCCCCCTGATGGTTCGTTAGGACCCCCAGGACCATCACGCATTTCCGGAAGAAGGGCCCATGAATTTTGACATCGGCGACAAGGCGAAAGAGGTACGCGACCGGGTGGCGGCCTTCATGGCGGCGCACGTCTACCCCAACGAAGAGGAGATGCTGGCGCAGGTGGCCGACGGCGACCGCTGGCAGCCGATCCCGCTGCTCGACGAGCTGAAGGCGAAGGCTAGGGCCGAGGGGCTGTGGAACCTGTTCCTGCCCGAGAGCGACTACGGCGCCGGTCTCTCCAACCTCGATTACGCGCCCGCCTGCGAGGAGATGGGACGCTCCCTATTCGCGCCCGAGGCCTTCAATTGCTCGGCGCCCGACACCGGCAACATGGAGGTGCTGGTCCGCTACGGCACCGAGGCGCAGCGCGAGGAATGGCTGACCCCGCTCCTCGCCGGCGAGATCCGCTCCGCCTTCGCCATGACCGAGGTCGAGGTCGCCTCCTCCGACGCCACCAACATCGAGACCCGGATCGAGCGCGTGGGCGACGAGTACGTCATCAACGGCCGCAAGTGGTGGACCTCCGGCGCAATGGACCCCCGCTGCCGCATCCTCATCGTGATGGGCAAGACCGACCCGGAGAACCCGGATCGCCACAAGCAGCAGTCGATGATCCTCGTGCCGCTGCCGTGGCCGGGCGTCACGGTGAAGCGCATGCTCCCGGTCTTCGGCTTCGACGACGCGCCGCACGGCCATGCCGAGGTGCTGTTCGAGAACGTGCGCGTGCCGGCGGCGAACATGCTGCTGGGCGAGGGGCGGGGCTTCGAGATCGCCCAAGGGCGGCTCGGGCCGGGGCGCATCCACCATTGCATGCGGCTGATCGGCACCGCCGAGCGCGCGCTTGAGCGCATGTGCCGGCGCACGCAGATGCGCGTCACGTTCGGCAAGCCCGTTGCAGATCAGACGGTGACGCAGGAGCGGATCGCGGAAGCCCGCATCATGATCGAGCAGGCGCGGCTCCTAACGCTCAAGGCCGCCTACATGATGGACACGGTCGGCAACAAGGTCGCGCGCAAGGAGATCGCGATGATCAAGGTGGCCGCGCCCAACATGGCCTGCACGGTGATCGACTGGGCGATGCAGGCCTTCGGCGGCGCGGGCATCACCGCCGACTACGGCCTCGCCAAGGCCTACGCCAACGCGCGTCTGCTGCGTCTCGCCGACGGGCCGGACGAGGTTCACCGCAACCAGATCGCTCGCCTCGAGCTCAAGCCCTATCGGAACACGGTGAGCGAGCGGGGCGGCAACGCCTTCGTGCCACCTCTCGACGAGGAGCCGGGCCTCGCCCGCCGGCCCCGCTTCGTCGTCTAAGCGATGTGCGCGGGGGGCGCCGGCGGCGTCTCCGGCTCGCCGCCGAGCTCGCGCAGAATGGTGCTGAGCTCGTCTGCGGCACGGGCGATCTCGTCCTCGTTGGTGCCGCGCAGCACCAGTGTCGTGCCGAAGTTGCCGTCGCGGACGAAGGGGTAGCTGCCGATCTCCAGCGACTGGTAGCGCTCCTGCAGGCCTTCGAGCCGGGCGGCCACGTCGCCCTCGCCCAGCAGCACGGCGATCTCGCGCGACTTGACCGTGCGCCCGCCCCTCAGCGTCGGCGCCACGCTTTCGAACATCGCGCGCATCACCGCTGGGATGCCGGCCAGCACGTGGACGTTCTCGACCCGGAAGCCCGGCGCCCGGCTCACCGGGTTCTCGATCAGCGTGGCGCCCTCGGGCGTGTGCGCCATGCGCATCCGCGCCTCGTTCAGCTCGCGACCGGTGTCCTTGTAGAAGTCCTCGAGGATGCGCTTCGCCTCCGGGTGGATCCGGTAGGGCAGGTTGAAGGCCCGGGCGACTGCCTCGGAGGTGATGTCGTCGTGGGTCGGGCCGATGCCGCCGGTGGTGAACACGTAATCGTGGGATGCGCGCAGCGTGTTTACGGCGGCGATGATGGCGCGCTCCTCGTCCCGCACCATGCGGACCTCGGCGAGCTGGATGCCGAGCGCGGTCAGCTGGCGGGCGAGATAGGCGACGTTTACGTCCTTGGTCCGGCCCGAGAGGATCTCGTTGCCGATGACGATCAGGGCGGCGGTGACGGTGGCTTGCGACATGGCGGCGATGCTCGTTGATGCGCGCGAGTGCGAGACGGCGCAGAGCATAGAGCGAGGCGTGCGAGGCTGCCACGGTGCGATGGCACCGTGCCCCTTGAGCAGGCGGCAGGAGGCAGCTTATGAGACGGGATGCAATTTCCCTTGCCCCTCCACAGGGCGACGCTGCTCAAGCGCTACAAGCGCTTCCTCAGCGACCACTGCCTCGACGACGGCAGCACCGTCACCGCCCATGTCGCCAATCCCGGCGCGATGACCGGGCTCGTGGGCGAGGGCCTCGAAACCTGGCTCTCGCCCACCGCGAACCCGAAGCGCAAGCTCTCCTACAGCTGGGAGATGGTGCGGGCCGACGGCGGGCTGGTGGGCGTCAACACGGGCTGGCCCAACCGGCTTGCCGAGGAGGCGATCTCGGGCGGCGTCATCCCGGCGCTTGCCGGCTACGAGACCGTCCGCCGCGAGGTCGCCTACGGCGCGGGCTCGCGCGTGGACATTCTGCTGGAAGCGCCGGATCGCCCGCCCTGCTACGTCGAGGTCAAGAACGTCCACCTGAAGCGCGGCCCGGCCGCCGAGTTTCCGGACAGCGTGACCGCGCGCGGCACGAAGCACCTGCGCGAGCTCGCGGCGGTGGCTGAGAGCGGCGCCCGCGCCGTGATGCTCTACATCGTCCAGCGCGAGGACTGCGACCGCTTCACGCTGGCCGCCGACATCGACCCAGCCTACGCCGCGGCCTTCGCCGACGCACGCGCGAGAAGCGTCGAGGCCCTCGCCTACGCCTGCCGCCTGAGCACAGCGGGCATCGCCGTGGACCGCCCGCTCCCCGTCGTCGACCCTGTTTAGAGCCCGCGTCTATTGAACGCCCAGCGATACCGATTAGATTGTGCGCGGTTGGCATTTCCGGCGTTGAGTCGTGTTCGCCGCGTGTAACCAGCGAGCGAGGTCATCCGTGTCCACTGCCGGCGGCGCGCAAGTCATCGAGCGGAGCATCAAGACCCACGGCGCCGACGCCTTCGCGGCAATGCGTAAGGCCGGCACGCTCGCGGCGGAGGTGCTGGATGCGTTGACGCCGATGGTCGAGCCCGGCGTCACCACCGACACCCTCGATCGGTTCTGCCACGACTACATCGTGGACCATGGGGCGGTGCCGGCTCCGCTCGGCTACCGCGGCTACCCGAAGTCCATCTGCACCTCGGTCAATCACGTCGTCTGCCACGGCATCCCCGGCGACAAGCGGCTGCAGAAGGGCGATATGCTGAACATCGACGTGACCGTGATCCTCGAGGGCTGGCACGGGGACACCAGCCGCATGTTCTACGTCGGCCAGCCGAGCGTGAAGGCGCGCCGGCTGATCGACATCACCTACGAGGCGATGATGCGCGGCATCGCGGCGGTGAGGCCCGGCGCCCGGCTGGGCGATATCGGCCACGCGATCCAGAGCTATGCCGAGGGCCAGCGCTGCGCCGTGGTGCGCGATTTCTGCGGCCACGGCATCGGACGCATCTTCCACGACGCGCCGAACGTGTTGCACTACGGCGAGCCCGGCACAGGCACCCAGCTCAGGCCCGGCATGTTCTTCACCGTCGAGCCCATGATCAACCTCGGCGGCTGGCAGGTGAAGCTGCTCAGGGACGGCTGGACCGCAGTGACCAAGGACCGCTCGCTCTCAGCCCAGTTCGAGCACACGATTGGTGTGACCGGGGATGGTCACGAGATATTCACGCTCTCCCCGCTCGGGCTCACCAAGCCGCCCTATAACTGTTGAGAGTACCGCTGCCGTGGCGGACAAGCCCCATTTTCACGGCCATCGCGAACGGTTGCGCAGGCGCTTCGACGAGGCGGGCGCTGACGCCCTGCCCGACTACGAGCTGCTGGAGCTGCTGCTCTGCCAGGCGCTGCCCAGGCGCGACGTCAAGCCGCTCGCCAAGCGGCTGATCGAGCGCTTCGGCACCATCGGCGGCGTGCTCGGCGCCGAGAAGGGGGCGTTGAAGGAGGTGGCAGGCGTCGGTGACGGGGTGGTCCACACACTCAAACTGGTCGAGGCGCTCGGCGTGCGCACGCTGCGGGAGCCGATCATCGGCCGCCCGGTTATCGCCACCTGGCAGGCGGTGCTGGACTACTGCACCGCGCGGCTCGGCAAGGAAAAGACCGAGCATTTCCGCGTGCTCTTCCTCGACAACCACAATGCGCTGATCGCCGACGAGGAGCAGCAGCACGGCACGGTCGACCATGTGGTGCTCTATCCGCGCGAGGTGATCAAGCGGGCGCTGGAGCACGGTGCGAGCGCCGTCGTGCTGGTGCACAACCACCCCTCGGGCAATCCCAGCCCGTCCCGCGCCGACATCGAGCTCACAAAAGAGGTCGCGAAGGCCGGCGCCACGCTCGGCGTGACCGTCCACGATCATCTGGTGATCGGACGCTCCCGCCACGTCTCCTTCAAGGAGGCAGGCCTGCTGCCGGAGTGAGGACGCGCGGCCCCCTGATGGGAATTCTAGGCCACGCGACGCGGAGGCACCGGCCCCAGGCCAGCTGCCGTGAGCGATCGTGCGCTCCGCGCATACGCGCGCGGCGCTGTCGCGCCGTCCGGGCCTGCGGCCCGGCCTTTCTTGCCGGACGCTTCGTCCAAGGCCGCGCGGGGCTCGGACTCGGACCCGGTAGCCCGCAACATGGTGCGGTGGAAGGCGCGGGCGGCGCGGGGCAGCATCGCGGGATGAGCCAACGAACAGCCCGCGAGCACATCCCCGCCATGCAAAACGAAACCCGACAGACCACGCCGGCGGCGGCGTTCAGCCGCTCCTCCATCAAGCGCCTGCCGCACAAACTGCGCGAGGCCGTCGATCAGGCCATCGCGGACGGCGACACAATCGACCAGATCACCGCCCGCATCCGGGACGGAGGCGGTACATGCTCCCGCTCCGCCGTCGGCCGCTACGTCAAGAACGAGCGCGACCTGATCCACAAGCAGCAGGAGACCGACCGCACGATCAAAGCGTGGGTAGACGCGCTCGGCGAGCGCACCGAGGGCCAGGCGGGGCTCATCCTCATCGAGACCCTGCGGACGATGGTGCTCGCCACCATGGCCGATCTCAGCGGCCGGGAAGAGCCCGTGTCGACGCAGGAGCTCGCCCGTCTCGCCCTTATCCTCAAGCGCATCGAGGGCACCGACAAGCTGCGCACGGACCGGGAGCAGGCGGCAGCGAAGATGGCGCGCGCCAAGCGCCAGGGCGGGCTCTCGCCGGAGGCCGTCGCCATCATCCGCGCGGAGGTGGAGGGCCCGACGCCCCCACCGCCGCCCCGTACCGTCACGCCCCCGCCTCCGCCCCGCACCGTCACGTCGGTGCCGGTGGACCCGTGGAACCCTGCGGAATCCAACTTAATCCCAGCTGATCCCGGCGAGTCCCGCCCAAAAAATGAGCGGCGCGCGTCTCAACACATTGCTTATTCCAGCTGGCTCTGTCCCCCTCCCCTCTAACAAGGCGGAGGGGGAGCGCAGGTGGCGCCGCCCTCTCTCCCTCTCCTCCCCGCCCGGGAGGAGAGGGCCGGGGCGAGGAGGGGCGGTCTCTCGGCGGGCGGTGGGCGCGACGCAGACCGGGACCCTGGTGAGAAATGCGACCTATGCCTCGCCCTCTCGACGCTCGGCAAGCTGAGCGCATTTCTCGCCGCAGAAGACCCGTCGCTCCGGCTCCTCGACCACCCAAAGGCGGCGCGCGATCATGCGCCCGCAGAGCGAGCAGTTGACGATCTTTACCTCGTACCAGGGCTTTTCGATCTCTTCCCAATGCCCCATGGCCGCCCCCTATTCGGCTGCCACTGCGGAAGGCGAGACGGTCGCGGGCGCCGCCGGCGGCTCGGGCCGCGCGGCGCGCATCCGGGTGCGGAGCGCCTCGGTCGCGGCCTCGTCCACGGCGAGGGAGCCGTTGCTGGCGGCGAGCACCACCCCGTAAGCGCTCTCGGCCGCCTCGCGCGTGACGTTGCGGTCCAGCACATCGGCAAGCACCCGCGCCGGCGCCCGCTCCAGCGGGTCGCCGTAGCCGCCTCCGCCCGGCGCCTCCAGCAGCAGCTCGTCGCCTTCGTGGACCTTGACGTTGTCGAACTTGGTCGGGCTCTCCAGCCCGAAGGCCTCGGAGAAGGTGCGGAACTCCGTGTCGCCCACGCGCTTGACCCGGAACGCCTGGGTGCCGCCTTCCTTTCCGCCGAACAGCCCCCAGGGACCCACGAAGTGGCGGTCGGAAAGCGCGCTTACCGTCAGCTCCTTGGCGTACACGCTCACCCGGCGCATGACCGATAGGCCGCCCCGGTTGCGTCCCGGCCCGCCGGAATCCGGGCGCAGCGCGCAGGCGTGATGAAGCAGCGGGAAGCGGCTCTCCAGAATCTCGATGGGCGTGATCTCGATCGTGCTGCCGTGGGCACAGAACAGGTTGGCGTTGCCGTCCGCGTCGTGCCGCGCGCCCCAGCCGCCGCCTTCGAGATGGAGATGGGCGAAATACTCGCCGGTCTCGGGATGCACGCCGCCCATCGGCAACAGGCAATTGGTCCCGCCATCGGCGGCGCAGGTTCGCTCAGGCAAGGCCTGCGACATGGCGCCCCAGATCGCGTTGATGACCCTGGGCTGGCCATCGGAGTTGCCGCCGACCGAGCTGCCCGGATGCTCGACATTGAGCAGGCTGCCCGGCGGGCAGATCATCGTGATGGTACGGAACACGCCCTGATTGAGGGGGACGTCGCGCACGTTGATGCTCTGGAGGATACCGGTGTAGGAGGCAGCCGCCGTCGCCACATAGGTCAGGTTGATCGCGGCGTCGACCTGCTTGTCGGAGCGGCTGTAGTCGACCAGAATCTCGTCGTCGTCGACCGTCACGTCCACGCGGAAGACATGCGGTGTGCTATTCCGGGGATCGTCCTCGTAGCGGTCTTCGAAGGAATAGGTGCCGTCCGGGATCGCCTTGATCTGTTCGCGCATCCAGCGCTCGGAGGCCGCCATCAGCGCCTTGGTCGCCGCCTCGATCGTGTCCACGCCGTAGTCCCGGATCAGCTCCGGAAAACGGCGGCCCGCCACCTTGAGGCTCGCCAGCATGGCGTGGAAGTCGCCGAAGGTCGCATCCGGGGTGCGGTGGTTGGCGAGGATGACCTTCCACAGCTCCTCGACATGCTCGCCACGCTTCATCAGCTTGATCGGAGGCAGCCGCAGCCCTTCCTGATAGACCTCGCTCGCCGTGACCGCGAAGGAGCCCGGCACCATGCCGCCGATCTCGGCGATGTGGGCGATAATCGCCGCATAGCCGACCAGCTCGCCGTCCACGAAGATGCCTTCCAGCAGCATGTGCTCGGGCATGTGGCAGGAGCCGCGGTAGGGGTCGTTGTGCACGACCACGTCGCCCGGCTCGAAATAGTCCTCGCCCAGCTCCTCGACCACGAAGGGCACCGTGTTCAAGCCGGCGCAAATGATCGCCGGGTTGTTCTGTGCCTGGGAGATCAGCTCCAGGTCGCGGTTGAACAGCATGCAGGAGAAGTCCTTGGACTCGCTGAACAGCGGCGAGTGCGCGGTACGGAGGGCCTCCAGGTCCATCTCGTCGCAGATCGCATCGAGCCGGTTGCGGATGACGTTGAGCGTCACCATGTCCTCCGCCGCGCTCTTGCCCTGGAGCCGTGCCCGGCGCGCGCCGCTCGCGGGCGCAATCTCCAGCACGCCGGAGCCATGCACGATCAGCCTGTCGTCGGGCGCCACGATCACCGTGGAGTCCTCTTCGAGGATGACCGCTGGACCTTCCATCGTCACGCCCGCGCCCAATGCATCCCGCCGGTAGACCGGCGTCTCCACCCCGCCCGCGCCGCGGAACCAGACCGCGCGCCTGGTCGCCGGCTCGGGCGCCTCGCCGGGCTCTAGCCCCGGCAGCCGCGGCGGCGCCGACGCGCCGAGCGCGAGCACCGTGAGCCGCACGATCTCCACCGGGTGGCCCGGCGTCTTGAAGTCGAAGCGTCGCTCGTGTTCGGCGTGGAAGGTCTCCACCAGCTCCGCAGCCGTGCCCGCCAGCACGCTCGGCGTCACCGGCAGCTCGATTTCATGGCTCTGCAGCCGGTAACGGGCGGATGCGCTGCGCGTGATCACCGGCTCGCCCTCGAACCCCTCTTCCAGCAGCTCGCGCACGGCCTGCTCTTCGAGCGAACGGTAGGCTTCGGCGATGTCGCCTAAAGCCATCGTGTCGGAGCGGAACGCGACCGTCCGGCTCTTCTCCACGCGGACATCGGCGACCACGGTGCCGAAGGCGGAGCAGAGCCCCGGATAGGGCGGCACCAGGGTCCGCCGCATTCCGACCGCACGTGCGAGCTCGGCACCGTGGACCGGGCCCGCGCCGCCGAAGGCGATCAGGTCGAAATCGCGATAATCGAGGCCGCGCTCGATGGTGACGCGGCGCACCGCCGTCGCCATATTGTCGTTGACGGTCTCCACGATGGTGAGCGCCGCCTCCTCGACCGTGAGGCCGAGCGGCTCCGCCACCGTAGCCACCGCCACGCGTGCCGCGGCACTGTCGAGCGGCATCCGCCCACCGAGGAAATAGTCGGGGTCGATGCGGCCGAGCACCACGTTGGCGTCGGTCACCGTGGGCTCCGTCCCGCCCTTGCCGTAGCAGGCCGGGCCGGGCTCCGCGCCGGCGCTCTGCGGCCCCACCTTGAGCAGGCCGTCCTGACCCACATAGGCGATCGAGCCGCCACCGGCGCCGATGGTGGTGAAGTCGATATGCGGGGCAACGACGTGGATACCCCAGTCGAGGTCGATCTGCGGCACGGAGCGATAATCGCCACCTTCGATCATGCCCACGTCGCAGCTCGTGCCGCCCATGTCGAAGGTGACGGCGTTCTCCGCGCCCTCGGCGGCAGCGAAGTAGTGGCCGCCAATCACACCGCCGGCGAGACCGGAGAGAAAGATCTCGGCGGTGCGGTCCGGCGCCCGTTCCGAGAGCATCTGGCCGCCGTTGGACTTCATGATAGCGAGCCGGGCCGGCAGCGACCGCGCCTCCAGTTCCCGCTCGAGATCGGTGATGAAGCTCTGCAGGATGGGCCGGACCGAAGCGGCGAGGATGGTCGTGGTCGCCCGGTGGTACTCGCGCCAGATGGGCACGACCTCGTGAGAGAGCGAGACCGGGAGACCGGGGAAGCGCTCGCGGAGCGCCGCGCCAAGCGCGGCCTCGTGCACAGGATTGCGATAGCTGAACAGGAAGTTGACTGCGATGGAGCAGGCCGCGCCGGCGCCGTTGGCACCATTGCCGCTCTCGCCCAACACGGCCGCCACCTCGTCGAGGACGCGGGCGACCTCGGCGTCTTCCAGCGCCGTGATCACGTGGCCGTGGTAGTCGATCCGCTCGCGCACGCCCAGGCAGTCGCGCCGCGCCACGCCCGGCTCCGGCCGGCGCCAGCTCAGGTCGTAGGCATGGGGGCGGGAAATGCTGCCGATCAGCGGAATGTCCTCGAAGCCTGCCGTCGCGAGGTAGATGACGCGCGCACCGGTTCCCTGAAGGCGCGCGTTGGTCGCGATGGTGGTTCCGAGCACGAAGTGGCGCACCGCCTCCGGCGCGATGCCGGAGCCGTCGAGGGCGTCGAGCACCCCGATTTCAGGCGCGGCGGCGGTGCTCGGCCGCTTGGCGACGACGATCCCGCCGTCCTCGTCGATAGCGACGAGATCGGTGTTGGTGCCTCCTGTATCGACCCCGACTCGCAGCATCCTGCGTCCCTCCTCTAGCTCGTGCCGAACGCCTCGCGCAGCGCGGCGCAGGCGGTGGCGTGCGCCTCGGCGGTCACGTCGAAGCGCCCGGTGGCGGTCCAGAAGCCGTGGATATGGCCCTCGTAGTTGCGGTAGTCGGTGGGCACGCCCGCCGCCTTGAGCCTATCGGCGTATGCGCGGCCGTCGTCGAAGAGCGGATCGTGGCTCGCGGTCATCACCATCGCCGGCGGCAACCCGCTCAGGTCGTCGGCGCGGATCGGTGCGGCGCGCACGTCCGAGCGCTCGGAGTCGTCGTTGAAGTAGCAATCGAAGAACCAGGTCATGGCCTCGGCGGTGAGCACGTAGCCATCCGCGAAGGTCTTGTAGGACGGGCGGCCTTCGTCCGTGTCGGTGACCGGATAGACCATGAGCTGGAAGACCAGCGGTGGCCCGCCCTCGGCCTTCGCCCGCTGCGCGGTGACGGCGGTGATGCAGCCGCCGGCGGAATCGCCGCCGATGGCGATGCGTGCCGGATCGCCGCCGATCTCGGCGCAGTTCTCGGCGACCCAGCAGAGCGATGCCCAGGCGTCGTCCGTGGGCTTCGGAAACTTGTTCTCCGGCGCCTTGCAGTAGTTGACCCCCACCACGATGCAGCCCGCCCCCTCGCAGAGCGCGCGGCAGACACCGTCGTGGGTGTCGATGCTGAGCACCACGTAGCCGCTGCCGTGGTAGTTGACGTAGACGGGTAGCGGTGTGGCGGGGTCCGCCCCTTTGGGCCAGTAGAGGCGGATGCGGATCGGCCCGTTGGGGCCGGGGATATCGCGGTCCTCGACCCGGCCGACGTCAATGCCCGGTGCCTGCAGGCCCATCACCAGATCGTTGAAGGCCTCCCGTACCTCGTCGAGCGGCCGTTCCGCGAGCGGCGGCACCTCGATCGCGTTGATTTCGTCGCAGAACTCCTGAACCTGCGGATGCAGTGCCATGATCTCCCCCTCGCGCGTCGTGCTGTCTCTCTGCCGCATCTTAGCGGTGGCTACCCGATTGCGGAAACCGGTGCCGGAACCGATCCGGCACGCAACATGGGACGCGCCGGGTCGTCAACTGCAGAGGGGCCGCCCGCGCGTCACTCCAGCCTCACCACCGTGCCGCTGGTCGCCGATTCATGTGCCGCGAGCACGGTCCGCACAACCTCCATCGCTTCCTCCGGCGTGATCAACGCCGGGCGCGTGCCCTCGCGGACGCAGCGCGCGAAGTAAGACCATTCCTCGTGCAACGCACCGCCCGTAACGCCGTGCAGCTCCGGCCAATAGGTCGTGTCCGGGCTCCTGAAGCCCTCCTTTGAGCAGACGGCGATGTTGGGGAAGGTGTCCTGGATGTGGATGAAGCCCTCGGTGCCGATCACCGACATGCGCTCGTCGAGCTCGAAGGGCGAGCCGTCCGGCATGCACCAGGCACCCTCGTAGAGCGCGCTCGCGCCGTTGTCGAAGCGGTACATGAGCTGGGCCACGTCGTCATACTGACAGCCAAGCGAGTTGACGGTCTGTGCGTAGGTGCTCACGACCTTCGCTCCGGTCAACCATAGCATCATGTCGGTATCGTGGGAGCAGGTGTGCAGAATGGGGCCGATCGTCTCGAGCTGATCGATCACCCACCGCGCCGGCACGTTGCGCCGGGCGTTGATCGCGACCACCTTGCCGATCTGGCCCGCGTCGATCTCGCGCTTGGCGGCGATATAGCGCGGGTTGAAGCGGCAGATATGGCCCACCATGAGGATGGCGTCGCCATCGCGCGCGGCATCGCACATGCGCTGGCAGTCCTCCACCGTCGATGCCATAGGCTTCTCGACCAGGACGTGCTTGCCGGCCGCGAGCCCGGCGAGGGTCGGGGCGGCGTGGTGGTCCCAGGGCGTGACGACGGGATGGAGCATCGTCCACTTTCATGTACTTGGTTTGGTCCACACGCGGCTGTAGCTTTGACTTCTCTGTAACTAAACTATATAACCCTCTGTAATGTGTGCGATGTTTGATTCGGTACCGGACGTCTGCAGGAGCCCTCGTTGGTAGCGACCGCCGCACGCGATGCGCGCACGCCTCTCCTTCCTTCGGGCTCGGGGCCGTTCTTTGCCCGCCGTTTGAGTGAACTGGCGGGGCTCGCGCTCATCGCCCTCGCCGCCGTCATCGCGGTCGCCCTGGTCAGCTATTCTGCGGCCGACTCCTCCTTTAACAGCGCCAGCAGCAACGCGTCGGCCAATCTGATCGGCCGCCCCGGTGCCTACGGTGCGGACCTTTTACTGCAGTGGTTCGGCCTTGCCGCTGCTCTGGTGCCGGCGATCCTCGCGGCCTGGGCTTGGGCCCTGCTCAGTCACCGCGGGCTGAACCGGCGGCTGGTGCGCTTCGCCCTGGCGCCTCTCTCCATCCTGCTCGCCGCCATCGGCTGCGCATCGGTGGGCATTGCCGACTGGCCGACTGCGGCTGGCGCCGGCGGGGCCGCCGGCAAGATGGTGCTCTCCGCGCTTGGCCCACTCGGGCTCGACGGCCTCGATTTGGGAGGCGGTTCCGGAATGGCCGCCGCCGGCGTCGGTGCGGTCTTCCTGATCGCTGCCGCTGTTGCTCTGGTCTTCGCGCTCGGCGTGCCGTGGCGCGAATGGCGCGCGCTGTTCCGGGGCGCCTATTGGCTCTTGCGCGGCGTGGTCCTCTGCGCCGTCTGGGCTCTCCGCTGGTCCTCCGGCAGGAGCGGCGATCGGGCGGCCGGTGTCGAGGACGACGAGGAGACCGCCCCCGCACGCAAACCACGCCGCCTCGCCCGATCTGCCGAGAAAACCACACGGCGACGCGAGCCGAGCTTGCTTCCGCCGGCGCCAGGGGAGATTGAGGAGCGGCCGACCGAGCCCAGCATCGTCGAGAAGCCTCGACGCAGGGTGAAGCCCGGCAAGCGGGAGAAGAAGGAGCGTCAGCCCGCACTCGATCTTGAGGACAGCGCAGAATACACGTTGCCGGCGCTCGCGCTTCTCGCCGACGCGGATGGCGCCAACGCGGCGCCCAACGCGAGCGAAGACGCGCTCAAGCAGAACGCGGAGATGCTGGTCTCCGTGCTCGAGGATTTCCGAGTCTTCGGAGAGATCATGCAGGTCAGACCTGGGCCCGTGGTCACGCTCTACGAGCTTGAGCCGCAGCCCGGCACGCGCACCTCGCGGGTGATCGGGCTCGCCGACGACATCGCGCGTTCGATGAGCGCGATTTCGGTCCGTGCGGCGACGATTCCGGGGCGCAGCGTCATCGGCATCGAGCTTCCCAACGGCCAACGCGAAACCGTGCTGCTGCGCGAGCTGCTGGCGAGTGCCGCTTACGAGAGCACCGAGTACAGCCTCACACTCGCGCTCGGCAAGGACATCGGCGGCAACCCCGTGGTAGCCGACCTCGCGCGCATGCCCCACCTGCTGGTCGCCGGTACCACCGGCTCGGGCAAGTCGGTCGCGATCAACAGCATGATCCTGTCGCTGCTCTATCGGCTGCCGCCGGACCAGTGCAAGCTGATCCTCATCGACCCCAAGATGCTGGAGCTTTCGGTCTACGACGACATCCCGCACCTGCTTACGCCGGTGGTGACCGAGCCGGCCAAGGCGGTCGTCGCGCTGAAGTGGACGGTGCGGGAGATGGAGTCCCGCTACAAGGCAATGTCGAAGCTCGGGGTGCGCAATATCTCCGGCTACAACAAGCGGCTCGCCGAAGCCCGCGCGAAGGGCGAGCAGCTCACCTGGCGGGTCAACGTCGGCATGGATGCCGAGACCGGCGCGCCGATCCACGAAGAATTCGAGATCGACCTCACGCCGATGCCGTTCATCGTCGTGGTCGTCGATGAGATGGCCGACCTCATGCTCGTCGCCGGCAAGGATATCGAGGGCGCGGTGCAGAGGCTGGCGCAGATGGCGCGCGCCGCCGGCATCCACCTGATCATGGCGACGCAGCGGCCCTCGGTCGACGTCATCACCGGCACGATCAAGGCCAACTTTCCGACGCGGATCAGCTTCCAGGTCACGTCCAAGATCGACAGCCGCACCATCCTCGGCGAAGCGGGCGCCGAGCAGCTGCTGGGCCAGGGCGACATGCTCTATCTCGGTGCCGGAGGGCGCGTGGCGCGGGTGCACGGGCCCTTCGTCAGCGATGCCGAAGTCGAGCGGGTGACCGACTTCCTGCGCGCCAACGGGCGTCCCAACTACATCGAGGGGATCACCGAGGAGCCCGAAGCGACCGCCGTCGGGATCGACGAGGGTGGCGACGAGGACCCGCTCTACGATCGGGCCGTGGCGCTGGTCGCGGCCGAGCGCAAGGCCTCCACCAGCTTCGTGCAGCGCCATCTCCAGATCGGTTACAACCGCGCTGCCCGGATCATCGAGCGGATGGAGAGCGAAGGCGTCGTCAGCCAGGCCAACCATGTCGGCAAGCGCGAGGTGCTGGTCTCCGACCACTCGGCCGACTAAGTCCAGAGTCGCCTACGATTGTTTGCGCTGCCCGCGCACCCTACATTCCACGGCATGCCGATATTGATCCGCGCTGCCGCGCTCCTCTGCCTCGCCCCGATTCTCGCCGCGTGGCTTGCCACCGCCCAGCCGGCGCAGGCCCAGCAGTCTGCCTCCGTCGTCTTGGACGAGGCGCAGGAGGAGACGCTCGCCGCCGTCGAGCGCTATCTCAACGGGCTCCAAACGCTGAGGGCGGACTTCACGCAGGTAGGGCCGAAGGGCGAGGTCGCTGAAGGGGTGATCCATATGCGCCGGCCGGGGCTGCTCCGCGTGGAATACGCACCGCCGGTGCCGGTGCTGATCGTGGGCGATGGGCTGTGGATCCACTATCACGACAAGGAGCTCGGCCAGGTCAACGATTGGTTCATCTACGAGACCCCGCTCGGCGCGCTCACCAGGGAAGTGACGCGCTTCGGCGAGGACGTGGAAGTCACCGCAGTCGAAGAGCGCGACGGGCGCATCGAGATCACCGTGGTGCACGAGGACGATCCCAGGGGCGGGAGCCTGACCCTGATCCTGGATACCGAGCAGCTACGCCTGACACATTGGCGGGTGATCGATGCCCAGGGGCTCGTGACCACCGTCTCCCTGCACGATCTCAAGACCAATATCAGGCTGCCGCGCAGGCTCTTCGTGTTCGACGATCCGCGCACGAAGCGTCCTCAGCACCGCTAGTACGCGGCCGCCCGGCCGTTCGGAGGCAGGGCTTGAAGCGGCGGTCGCTGCCAATGAGTGAGTGGGCCTGGCACCGTCGGGTCTGGCGCCTAGCCTGGCCGATGGTGGTCTCCAACCTGTCGATCCCGCTGCTCGGCGCGGTCGATACGGCGGTGATCGGCCATCTGCCCGAGCCCCACTTCCTCGGTGCCGTCGCGGTCGGCGCACTGATCTTCAACACCGTCTATTTCGGCTGCAATTTCCTGCGCATGGGCACCACGGGTCTCACCGCCCAGGCCTTCGGCGCCCGCGACCGGAACGAGACCCGCGCCACGCTCGCTCGTGCGCTCCTGATCGCGCTCGTGCTCGCGGTCGTGCTCATGGCGGCGCAGGGTCCGATCGGCTGGCTCGCCTTCTATCTGATCGAACCGAGCGAGGCGGTCGCCAACGAGGGCATGCGCTACTTCTTCATCCGTGTCTGGGGGGCGCTGGCCACGCTCGCCAACATCGCGCTCGTCGGCTGGTTCATCGGGATGCAGAACACCCGCGCGGCGCTCGCGCTGCTGCTGACGGTGAACGGCATCAACATCGTATTAGACCTGGTGCTGGTGCTCGTCTACGAGCTCGGCGTCCCCGGCGTCGCGTGGGCCACGGTAACCGCCGACTACTCCGGGCTGATCCTCGGCCTCGTCGTCACCGCACGCCTTGCCCAACGCCACGGCGGCCGGTGGCATGCGCGCCTCGTACTCGACGCTGCCGCCATGCGGCGATTCCTCGGCATCAACCGCGACATCTTCCTGCGCACGCTCTTCGTGATCACGGCGTTCGCGCTGTTCACGACATTGAGTGCACGCCAGGGCGGCGTAGTGCTCGCTGCGAATGCCGTGCTGCTCAACTTCGTCATCTTCCTCAACTTCGGGTTCGACGGCTTCGCCTTCGCCGTCGAGGCGCTCACCGGCCGCGCCCTCGGCGCCAGGCGGCGGGACGATCTAACCCAAGCCATCCGGGCCTGCTTCTTGTGGTGCTTCGCGCTAGCCCTCCTCACGGTCGCTGTCTACGGCCTCGCCGGCGCACCGATCATCCGCGTGCTCACGGATATCGAGGAAGTGCGCGCCCTGGCTTACGACTTCCTGCCCTGGTTGATTGCGCTGCCGTTGGTGGCGGTCTGGGGCATCTTCCTCGACGGCGTGTTTACCGGCACCACGCGCACCGCCCACATGCGGAACAACATGATCCTGGCGTTCGCGGTCTTCACACCCTGCGCCTGGCTGCTGCGCGAGCCGCTAGGCAATCACGGGCTCTGGCTCGCGATGACGCTGCTTTACGTGGTGCGGGGCGCGGGGCTCGGCGCCATCTATCTGGGCATCCAACGGCGCGGCGGCTTCTTGTCCGCCGGCGAGCCCCGTGATAGCTGAGCCGGCATGACCGCGCCGCCGGTTCCCCTGATCGGCCTCCCCGCCTGCGTGCGGGATATCGGCATCCACCCCTTCCACGTCGTCGGCGACAAGTACATGCGAGCAGTGGTAGACGCTGCCGGCGGGCTACCCGTGGCTGTACCCGCACTCGGCGGGGCGCTGGACCAGGACGCGGTGCTGGACCGCTGCGACGGCCTGCTCTTTACCGGGAGCCCCTCCAATGTGGAGCCCGTCCACTACGATGGGCTACCGAGCGCCGACGGCACGCTCCACGACCCGGAGCGCGACGCCACCACGCTGCCCTTGATCCGCAGCGCGATCGACGCAGGGATTCCCATTCTGTGCATTTGCCGCGGCTTCCAGGAGCTCAACGTCGCCCTCGGCGGCAGTCTCCATCAGGAGGTTCACAACCTGCCGGGGCGGATGGACCATCGCTCGGACGAAGACCAGCCCCGCGACGTGCAGTACGGGTCGATCCACGAAGTGACGTTGACTGCCGACGGGCTGCTGGCGTCGCTCTGGCCCGCGCCAGAGGTCATGGTCAATTCGCTGCATGCCCAGGGGATCAACAGCCCCGCGCCCCGGCTCGCGATCGAGGCGGTCGCACCTGACGGCCAGATCGAGGCGGTACGCGTCAGCGACGCCCCTTCATTCGCGCTCGGCGTCCAATGGCACCCGGAGTGGAAGGTGACGGAGGATGCGTTCTCGACGGCGATCTTCGGCGCATTCGGAGACGCCGCGCGGGCTCGGGCCGCCTCCCGCTTGGGTGCTTCTGCCGCAGACTCCAGCTCGATTCCCCCGGACCCCGCCTGTGGCGTCTGACCAGCGCTGATCGCGGCCTAGCGCGTGTCCGTCTAAGACAGACACGCTCTAAGCGCGCAGGTGTGTCACGGTTGCCGGGCGCAGTGCTGGTAGGTCTCGGGCCGGCGGTCGCGGAAGAACTGCCACGTGTCGCGGACCTCGCGAATCTGGTCGAGGTCGAGCTCGGCAATCACCAGCTCGTCGTCCTGGTCGCCGCCTTGCGCCAGGATCTCGCCGCGCGGATTGCAGAAGTAGCTGGAGCCGTAGAACACGTGGTTGCCGAAGCTGGGCTCCGTGCCGACCCGGTTGTTGGTGCCGATGAAGATGCCGTTGGCGATGGCGGCACCCACCTGCTCCAGGTTCCAGATGTGGTCGCTGAGGCCCTTGAAGGTCGCCGACGGGTTGAACACCAGCTCCGCGCCGCCCAACGCAAGCGCGCGCCAGCCTTCGGGGAAGTGGCGGTCGTAGCAGATATAGACCCCGACCTTGCCGACGGCCGTATCGAACACCGGGTAGCCGAGATCGCCGTAAGCGAAATAATACTTCTCGTCGTAGGGCCCGATCTTCGGGATGTGAATCTTGCGGAACTTGCCGAGGTAGCTGCCATCCGCATCGATCACCGCGGCGGTGTTATAGAACTTGCCATTGTGATCGCGCTCGTAGACCGGCGAGACGATGACCAGGCCGTGCTTCTTGGCCGCGTCGCACATCGCCTGGGTGGTGGGCCCGTCCGGCACCGCCTCGGCGGACTCGAACCACTTGTCGTCGATGGTGGCGGGGAAGTAGGGCGCGTTGAAGACCTCCTGGAGACCCAGAACCTGCACGCCCTGCCGCGCGGCCTCCTCGATCAGCGCTAAGTGGGCAGCGATCATGTTGTCTCGGATCGTCTCGATGGAGTCCGTCGCCGGATCCCCCTTCAGATTCATCTGAATGAGGGCTGCCTTGACCTTGCGCATGAAAACCTCCTCTCGCTCGCCCGCTCAGACCTGCCACGACGCCACTGCGCCGTAGGTCTCGGGTCTGCGATCGCGATAGAATTTCCACCCGTCCCGCACCTCGGCAATCATGGCGAGGTCGAGCTCGGACGTGACCAGTGCATCCCGATCGTCCGGCCCCTGGTCGAGAATCTCGCCACGCGGATTGACGAAGTAGCTGGAGCCGTAGAAGTAGCCGGTGTTCCACGGCGCCTCCATGCCGACGCGGTTATTGGCGCCGATGTAGACGCAGTTCGCCACCGCAGCCGCCGGCTGTTCCAGGTTCCAGAGATGGTCGCTCAGGCCCCGCGCGGTCGCGGACGGGTTGAAGATCACCTCGGCGCCGTTCATGGCGAGCTCGCGCCAGCCTTCGGGGAAGTGCCGGTCGTAGCAGATGTAGACGCCGACCTTGCAGAATGCGGTCTCGAAGACCGGATAGCCGATGTCGCCCGGCTTGAAGTAGTATTTCTCGCAGAAACCGACGACGTGGGGGATGTGAATCTTGCGGAACTTGCCGAGGTAGCGCCCGTCTGCGTCGATCACGGCGGCGGTGTTGTAGTAGACGCCAGTCTGCGCCTCCTCATAGACAGGCACCACCATCGCTATGCCGAGGCGCGCGGCTTCCGTCCGCATGCGCTGGACCGTGGGCCCGTCGGGCACCCGCTCCGCGGTGCGGTACCAGGAGTTGTCCTGCACCGCGCCGATGTAGGGCAGGTTGAAGAGCTCCTGCAGGCCCAGAACTTGCACGCCTTCGCTCGCCGCTTGCTCGATCAGGGGCAAGTGGGCTGCGATCATCTTCTCGCTGATCTGCTCGGGCGTGTCGTGCTCGACCTCGCCCTTGAGGCTCATCTGGATGAGCCCGGCCTTCACCGTCGCCATCGCCGCCGCTCCCTCGCTACACCGAAGCCGGCAGCCTAGCCCGGAACGCCTACTAGGGCCACGGTGTGCGAGGCACTCGTTTCCTTACAAGGGCGGCCGGTGTTGGCGCCAGGGGCGCGCCTCTTCGAGCGCGGCGCCGATGCGCAGCACAGTCAGGTCGTCGAAGCGGCGGCCGACGATCTGCAGGCCCGTGGGCAGCCCCTCTGCGGAGAAGCCCGAGGGAACCGAGAGCGCAGGCAGCTTGAGGGCGTTGAACTGCATCGTCATGTCCATGCTCTGGTGCCGGCCGTCCGCATCGTCGCCCATGGAGCCGAGTTCGTCGTAATCGACGGTCGGCGCCGGAATCGCCTCGGTCGGGCAGAGCAGGGCGTCGCAGCGCTCAAGGATGGGGCGGAGCTTGTTCCAGGACTCGGTGTAAATGGTCTCGGTCTTCATCAGCTCGACCGCTGTCATGCTCAGGCCTTCCTCCATCGACGCGACGACGGAGGGGTGCATCTTGTCCCGCCAGCGCTCCAGGTGGTGGCCGAAGTGCGTGGCCTGGAACACGCCCCAATAGGCCCACCACGCCTCGTTGAAGGCCGCACTCCAGCCGAGCTCGACGGGCTCGATCTTCGCTCCCGCTTGTTCCAGGGCCTCGGCAGCCGCGCGGGTGTTCGCTTCGACGTCCGGGTCGATCCGGTAGTAGCCAAGGTCGATGGAGAGCGCGAGGCGGAGGCCACGAACGTCGCTCGGCGGCGGCACGTTGATTACGAGAGCCGGCGTCAACGTGTTGAGGTCGCGTTCGTCCGGCCCCTGGCAGAGATTCAGGAACAACGCAGCGTCCGCGACGGTCCGTGAGAGCGGGCCGTGGCAGCACATGTAGTCGAACTGGGTCGGCAGGAATTCGAACGGAATTCGGCCCGAGCTCGGCTTCAGCCCCACGCAGCCGCTGTGCGAGGCAGGGATGCGCACCGAGCCGCCGGCGTCCGAGCCTTCCGCTAGCGGCACGCAACCGGCGGCCACGGCAGCGGCGGAGCCGCCGGACGAGCCGCCCGGCGTATGGTCGGGGTTCCACGGATTGCGGGTGATGCCCCAGAGCGGGCTGTCGGTGAGGCTGGAGAAGGCGAATTCGGGCGTCGTGGTCTTGCCCACCATGATGGCGCCCGCATCGCGCAGGCGCTGCACCACGAGGGCGTCGTAGTCGGGCACCCAATCCTTGTAGGCGTGGGAGCCGAAGGTGGTCGTCTTGCCCCTGGTGGGCGTGAGGTCCTTGATGGCGATGGGCACGCCGTGCAGGGGGCCCACGTCTGCGCCTGCAGCGATTGCCTGCTCCGCCGCCCGTGCCTGCTCGATGGCTTCCGCCGGGTACGTGAAGCAGAAGCAGTTGAGCGTCGGGTTGACCTCTTCGATGCGCGCGAGCGCGTTCGTCACCAGGTCCACGGGCGAGAGCGAGCCGTCCCGAATGAGTGCGGCCGCCTCCGTCGCCGAGAGGTAGGAGAGGTCGTCGTTGCTCATCGCTCCCGGCTCTCCTGCGACCCCGGCCGTCGCAGCCTTACGACATCATGGGGAAGGAGAGGTCGATGCCCGAACGGATACCGGTCGGCCAGCGCGAGGTCACGGTCTTGAGCTTGGTGTAGAAGCGCACGCCCTCCATGCCGTGCATGGCGTGGTCGCCGAAGAGAGAGCGCTTCCAGCCGCCGAAGCTGTGGTAGGCGACCGGCACGGGGATCGGCACGTTGACGCCGACCATGCCGATTTCGACCTTGTTCGCGAACTCGCGCGCAGCGTCACCGTCGCGGGTGAAGATGGCGACCCCGTTGCCGAACTCGTGCTCGTTCACCATCTGCACCGCGGCGTCGTAGTCGGGCGCACGGACCACCGAGAGTACCGGCCCGAAAATCTCCTCCTGGTAGATGCGCATGTCGGGCGTGACCCGGTCGAACAGGCAGGGCCCGATGAAGTAGCCGTTCTCGTAGCCCTGGAGCGAGAGGTCGCGGCCGTCGATCACCAGCTCCGCGCCTTCGTCGACCCCGATGTCCACGTAGCCCCGCACCTTGTCGTAGTGCGCCTTGGTCACCAACGGCCCCATGTCTGCCTCGCCGTCGGTGCCGGGCCCCACCTTGATGCTCTCGATCTTGGGCTTGAGGTCCTCGATCAGCGCATCGCCCACCTTGTCGCCGATGGCGACGGCGACCGAGACCGCCATGCAGCGCTCGCCGGCGGAGCCGTAGGCCGCGCCGATGAGGGCATCGCTCGCCATGGTGAGGTCGGCATCCGGCATGACAACCGCGTGGTTCTTGGCGCCGCCCAACGCCTGCACCCGCTTACCGTGGGCGCAACCAGTGTGATAGACATACTCGGCGATGGGCGTGGAGCCGACGAAGCTCACCGCGGCGATGTCCGGGTGAGCAAGAATCGCGTCCACCGCCTCCTTGTCGCCGTGAACGACGTTGAACACGCCGTCGGGGCAGCCAGCCTCCGCCAGCCATTCGGCGAGCATCATCGAGGCTGTGGGGTCCTTCTCCGACGGCTTGAGGATGAACGTGTTGCCGCAGGCGATGGCCACCGGGAACATCCACATCGGCACCATGGCCGGGAAGTTGAAGGGCGTGATCCCGGCGACCACGCCGAGGGGCTGCCGGCTGGAGAAGCTGTCGACGCCGGTGCCCACCGACTGGGTGAAGTCGCCCCTGAGCAGGTGCGGGATGCCGCAGGCGAACTCCAGCACCTCCATCCCGCGGGAGACGGAGCCCATCGCGTCCGAGAGCACCTTGCCGTGCTCGCGCGTTATCACTCGGGCCAAGTCCTCCTTGCGGCTCTCGACCAGCTCCTTGAAGGCGAAGATCACCCGCGCGCGCTGAATGGGGGGCGTTGCGGCCCAGCCGGGTGCGGCCTCTGCCGCCGCTTGCACGGCGCTCTCCACCTCGTCGGGACTGGCGAAGGGCACGCGCGCGACCACCTCGCCGGCGGCCGGGTTGTATACATCGCCGAAGCGCCCGGACGCGCCCGCCTGGGCGGCGCCGTTGATCCAGTGAGTGAGCGTTGCAGTCATCACAGTCCCCCGATTCTCGTCGGTTCTTTGTGCCGGTCAGGCGGCGAGTGCGCGCTCCGGCGCGAGGTAGTCGTGGCCGAGGTCGAGCGCCACCGCCTCGTGGGTGACGCGCCCGCGGCAGACGTTGAGCCCGTGCATGAGGTGATCATCGTCGCGCAAGGCCTGCTGCCAGCCGCGCCCCGCGAGCGCGAGCACGAAGGGCAGCGTCGCGTTGCTGAGCGCGAAGGTGGAGGTGCGGGCCACGGCGCCCGGCATGTTGGTGACGCAGTAGTGCAGGACGTTGGCCACCTTGTAGGTGGGATCGGCATGGGTGGTCGGCCGGCTGGTCTCGAAGCAGCCGCCCTGGTCGATCGCCACGTCGACCACGACGGCATTGCGGCGCATGTCGTCCAGCATGTCGCGGCGCACCAGCTTGGGCGCGGCGGCACCGGCAATGAGCACGGCGCCGATGACTAGGTCGGCGTTGTTCACCGTCTCCTCGATGGCCTGGACGGTGGAGTAGACGGTCGTGGCGCTGGCGCCGAAGATCTCCTCCAGCTGGCGGAGGCGCGGGATCGAGCGGTCGATGATCGTGACCTGCGCGCCCATGCCGACGGCCATGCGGGCCGCGTGGGTGCCCACCACGCCGCCGCCCAGGATCACCACGTCGGCCGGCGGCACGCCGGGGACACCGCCAAGCAGCACGCCCCGACCCCCCTGCTCCTTCTCAAGGCAATGGGCGCCCGCCTGGATCGACATGCGGCCCGCGACTTCGCTCATGGGCGCGAGCAGCGGCAGGCCGCCCCGCGCATCGGTCACCGTCTCGTAGGCGATGGCGATGCAGCTGGAATCGATTAGAGCGTCGGTCTGGGCGGCATCGGCCGCGAGGTGGAGATAGGTGAAGAGCACCTGGTCGGCCCGCAGCATGGCGCATTCGTCCGGCGAAGGCTCCTTCACCTTCACGATCATCTCGGCCGCGCCAAAGATCTCCGCCGCGTCATCCACCACCTGGGCGCCGGCGCGCTCGTAATGCACGTCGAGGAGCCCGATTTCGGTCCCGGCGTCCTTCTCGACCAAGACCCGATGGCCGTGCTGCACGAGCTCGCGCACGCCGCCGGGCGGGATGCCGACGCGGTACTCGTGGACCTTGGTCTCCTTGGGAACGCCGATGAGCATGGCCGTCATTTCCCCAATTGATAATGGTGCCCGCCGTGGCCGCCCAGGCGGCCCGCTCGGCGCGGCTGTCGTGGCCGGCGGTCAGTCGGCCGCTTCCGGCTGCAGTTCGTCTGCGGGCCCGCCGCCTTCGCCCGGCATGCCGGAGTCGGACGGACCAGCTTCTGCGGCGGCTGGCGGCGCATCATCGTCCGGCTGGACCGGCGACGCGTCAACCTGCGGCGGCGCTGGCGACGCTTGGGCCGCTGCGGCAGACGCCTCGGCTGCAGCCGCCTCGGCAGCCTTTTCCTCCCGCGCCGCCGCCCGCTCCGCCCTGGCGCGCGCCTTGCGCACCGCGTCGAGAAGCTCCGCCTCGGTGCAGATGCCCAACAGGATCGGGTCCTGCGGCGTGATGTTGGGCGTGTTCCAGTGGGTCCGCTCGCGCACGGCGTTGATCGTCGCCTTGGTGGTGCCGAGCAGCTTGCCGATCTGCGCGTCGCTCAGCTCGTCGTAGTTTTTGAGCAGCCAGGCGATGGCGTTGGGGCGGTCCTGCCGTTTGCTGACCGGCGTGTAGCGGGCGCGTCGGGTGCGCTGCGGCACTTCCGGGGCCGGGCCGATGGCTTCTAGCCGCTGGGAGGAATCCTCTTCGCAGCGCTGGATATCCTCGCGGCTGACCTGCCCGTTGGCGACGGGGTCGAGGCCGCGAATACCGACTGCGACCTCGCCATCGGCGATGCCCTGCACCTCGAGCGGATGCAGCTCGCAGAACGCCGCAATCTGATCGAAGGTGAGCGTGGTGTTGTCGATCAGCCACACCGCCGTGGCCTTGGGCATCAGCAACTCGGCCATCTTATTGGTTCCTTCCACTGCTGCCCACGCGCAACTGTGCCACGGCCGGCATTATCGCCCGCAGCCACGTGTGAGGCGGTCGGTATATCGCTTAGATGTGGGGAGCGCAAAGCCGCAGTTCACCGGACATTACTCGTTCGTGCGCTCCAGCAGGATTTTGCCGATGTGCTGGCCTGCCTCCATGCGGGCGTGAGCCGCCGCCGCCTGGTCGAGCGGCAACCGCGTGTCGATGACCGGCCGCACCAGCCCTGCCTCGATCAGCGGCCAGACGGTCTCCTCCAGCGCTGCGGCGATGCGGGCCTTGCTCTCCACGCTCTGGGGCCTGAGCGTTGAACCCACGATGGTGAGCCGTTTGCGCATGAGCGCGAAAAGGTCGATCTGGGATTTCGACGCCTCCTGCACGGCGATCTGCGCCAGCCGGCCCTCGGGCCGGAGCGCTGCGAGATTGCGCTGCAGGTAGCTGCCACCAACGATGTCGAGCACGACATCGACCCCCTCGCCGCCGGTTATCTCCTTCACCACGCTGACGAAGTCCTCGTTGCGGTAGTCGATCGCCCGTTCGGCGCCGAGATTTTCGCAGGCAGCGCACTTCTCCGCCGAGCCGGCGGTGGCGAAGACGCGGACGCCCAACGCGGACGCGATCTGGATCGCGGTGGTGCCGATGCCGCTGCTGCCGCCATGGACCAGCAGCCGTTCGCCGGCGCGGAGCCGGGCACGCTCGAAGGCATTGGTCCAGACCGTGAAGCAGGTCTCGGGCAAGCCGGCGGCATCGACCACCGGGAGCCCTGCCGGGACCGGGAGCGTCTGCGTCTCCGGCGCGACGCAGTACTCCGCATAACCGCCGCCGTGGGTGAGCGCGCAGACGGCATCGCCCGCCGCGTAGCGGTGCGCACCGGGGCCATTCGCCACCACGTGGCCCGCAACCTCCAGCCCCGGAAGATCGGAGGCGCCGGGCGGCGGCGGATAGGCGCCCTGACGTTGCATCACGTCCGGCCGGTTGACCCCGGCTGCCGCCACCTCGATCAGCACCTCGCCCAGGCCGGGTTCGGGCACCGGCCTGCGCGCAGGGCGCAGGACCTCGGGCCCGCCGGGTTCGGTGATCTCGACGACGGTCATTTCATTGGGCAACTTTGCCATGACGCCTCCAAACGATTTGCGCGCGCGACTATACTCAAGCGGGCCCGGCCGACGCAGGAGAAATGGCATGGACGAGGAGCCAATTCGCATCCCGCGCGAGCAGGAATGGTCCCCGCGCGTGCTCGACGACATGTCGGTGGAGGCGCTCAACCACTATGCCGGGCAGCTTGAAGAGGAGCTGGAGCGGGTGCGCGGCGCCATCCACGCGAAGACGGACTACCTGAGCAAGGCGGACTCGCTCTTCAAGAGCTAGGCGCGTCCTCCTCGCCGCCGCCATCCAATAGAGCGCGGATCGCGGCGAGGCCGATCGGCGCGCCGTCGTACTCGGCCACGGCATCGAGCAGCGCACCCCATAGATAGACCGCCGAAGCGAGGTCGGTGATCAGGTCGTAGGCGGGCACTGGGCCGAGGTCGCCCCGGATCACGATCACGTTGAGGCGGGCGACGTTGGTCTGGGCGATGGCGTCCTCTGCGAAGACCTGGGGCCTCATATCGACGGCGCAGACCTTGGCGAGCATCGAGGGCGCATGCGCGCCGGTGAGCAGCAGCCAGCAGCTGGTCTCGTCCCGCCTGACGCGGAAGCAGCCGTCCGCCTCCGCCATGCTCCACGCCCCATCGAGGGTCTGGATCAGCGGGCCGGCCCCGCCGCGATCTGCGAGCACCAGCGCCTCGCCGGGCGCAAGCCGCGCGATGCGGGTGCCATCGGCCTGGGGATAGGTCCGGTTGCTCGCCTCGCCCATCTCGGCGCCATTGCCGGCGAGCCAGGGGGCGATGTTCCAGCCCTTGAAGCCGACGCGCGGAAAGGGCGTGAGGTCGGCAAGGCCCAGGGATTCCGCTTGTGCTGCCTCGGCAGCGGCCTCCCGCCCGAAGTCGCTGGCCACCGCATAGCCGCCCAACGCCTCGAAGCGCGCGCCGTGCGCCTCCAGCGCGCGGTAGAGCGGCGAGCGTCGCCGTTCCTCTGCGGGAATTGCCACCGTCAGAGCTCCTGCCGCGCGCCGTCGGGGTCGAAGAACGGGATTTTCGCCACGGTCGCGCTCACCATGCGCGCACCGTCCACCCGGATCTCGATCTTGGTGCCGGGCTCGCTCTGGTCGGGCGCGACGTAGGCAAGGCCCACGATCTTGTCCAGGTTCGGCGAGTAGGCGACCGAGGTGACCCGCCCGGTGATCTCGCCACCGCGGATCACCAGGTGGCACTCCTTGGGCTGTTCCACTCCGACGCCCGGCATCTCGAAGCCCACCAGCTTGCGGGTAAGCCCCTTCGCCGCCTGCATCCGCACCGAGCGGATGCCGACGTGGAATGGCTTCTTCTTGGCGAGCGCCCAGGCCATGTCCGCCTCGTGGGGGGTGGTGAGGCCGTCGGTATCCTGGCCGATAAGGATGTGGCCCTTCTCCAGCCTGAGCAGGCGCTGCGCCTCGACGCCGAAGGGCCGGATGCCGTGGTTCTTGCCGGCTTCCATGAGCGCATCCCAGAGCGCCTCGCCCTGGCTCGCCGGCACGTGCAGCTCGTAGCCGAGCTCGCCCACGAAGCCGACCCTGAGAAAGATCGTGGGGATGCCGGCGACATGGCCCTCCCGCACGCCCATGTAGGGGAAGCCCTCGGGCGAGAGGTCGACATCGTCGCAGAGCGTTTCCAGCACCGGGCGGCAGTTGGGGCCCGCGATATTGACGCCCGCGAGCGCGGCGGTGACGTTGGTCACGTCGACCTTGAGCCGCCACTGGGCGTTGTACCAGAGCATCTCGCGGTAGACGTTGTCGACGCCAGAGGTGGTCGCCGTGACGTAGAAGTGGTCCTCGTGCATGCGGCAGGCGACGCCGTCGTCCACCACCACGCCGCCGAGGTCAGTCATCAGCACGTAGCGCGAGCGGCCTACCGGCTGCTTGAGGTAAGCGAAGGTGTACATCCGGTTCATGAACTCAGCCGCGTCCGGCCCGCGCACGTCGAGCCCGCCCAAGGTCGAGACATCAATGATGCCCACGTTGTCGCGGACGTTCTTGGCCTCCTCCCGGATCAGCGCCTGGCGCCGCGCCTTGTCGCCGTAGAACTCGGGCCGGAGCCAGAGCCCCGCCGGCATCATGGTGGCGCCGGCCTCCAGATGGCGGAAGTGCATCGCCGTGTAGCGCACCGGCTCGAAGCTGCGGCCCGCCAAATGGCCCATGGTGACCGGCACGATGGGCTGGCGCACCGTGGTGACGCCGGTCTCGTCGACGCTCCGCGCCTTTGACCGTGCCAGAATGCGCACCGCGTTCAGCGACGAATGGCGGCCCTGCGATGGCCCCATGCCGTTGGTGGTGAAGCGCTTGAGCAGCTCGACGTGGTCGTAGCCCTCGGCGATCGCGTCTTCCAGATCGTGAACCTGCACGTCCTCGTCCAGATCGACGAAGGCCTTGTGGTCTGGATGCGGGAAGATCGGCCACGCAGCCTGCGCTGCCGCCGGCTCCTCCTCCGCAGGGGCAGCGGGCTCAGGCCCCGCGTCGAGCCCGGCAGCCTGCGCGGCCTGCCAGCCGGCGCGGCGGCCGTCGGCCATCGCGGCATCGAGGCCGTTGATTCCGGCCACGTCGCCTGCGGCAAAGACATCGGGCGGGAGCTCCGCGACGGTGGTCGCGTGGCGCGCGCTGTCGTACCTGAACGTAGCACCCGCCTGGCGCAGCAGTGCGGCCGCCGGCGCGTGACCGCCGCTCACGACCAGCAGGTCGCAGGTGAAACTGTCCACGGAGGGCGCGCACACGCCGTCTTCCTCGATCCGGGCGACGCGGACGCGCGCGAGGCGTGGCCCCTTGCGCTGGGGCACGGCCTCCCACGGCGCCGAAGCGACGTGGACCGGCACCCGGCGCGCCGCGAGCGTGTCGCTCATCGCGGTGCGCGGCGCATCCATGCGGAGATCGACCACCGCCGCCACCTCGACGCCCGCATCCAGCAGGTCGAGAGCCGCGCCGTAGCCTTCGTCGTCCGCCGTCGCGACCACGGCGCGGCGGCCGGGCTTCACGCCATAGAGCTTGATCAGGCGCTGCGCCGCGCTGCTCAGCATGACGCCGGGCAGGTCGTTGTTGCGGAAGACCAGCGGTTGCTCGAGCGAGCCGGTGGCAACCACCAGCGCCTTGGTCCGGAGCTTGTAGAGCCGGTTGCCGCGCACCAGCGGCAGCCAGTTGTCGGCGTAGCGGCCGAGGCATGCGGTTTCGGTCATCACCGAGATGCGATCCGAGCCCTCGACATCGCCCACGAGCCGGGCCCGCTCCTCGTCCGCGCGGATGCCGCCGGCATCGGGGCGACCGTAGAGAAGCCTGCCGCCGAGAGCCGCGTTCTCGTCCACCAGGATGACCTCGGCACCGGCGGCCGCCGCTTGCGATGCCGCCGCGAGCCCCGCCGCGCCGCCGCCCACCACCAGTACGTCGCAGAAGAGGTACTGCTTGTCGAAATAGCCGTGCGGCGCATGGGTATCGACGGTGCCGAGGCCCGCGATCCGGCGGATCATCTTGGCCCAGAGCGGCCAGGTCCAACGCGGCTTGTAGAACGCCTTGTAGTAGAAGCCCACGGGGAAGAAGCGGTGCAGCAGGCCGAACACCGCGAGCCGGTCGTGCCGCAGCGTCCCCCAATAGTTCTGGCCCGTGACCTCCAGATTGGGAACCAGCGGCTCGCGGTCCGCGAAGCGGTTGGGTGCGGGGCCGACCTGGACCAGCGTGTTCGCATCGAGACCGGAGAGCGAATGGATGCCGCGCGGGCGGTGATACTTGAAGGAGCGCGAGAGCACCGAGACGTCGTTCGCCGCCAGCGCGCTCGCCACCGTATCGCCGCGATAGCCCTGAAACTGCTTGCCCTCGAAGCGGAACGAGACCGGTTCCGTGCGATCGAGAAGCAGCCCTGCGGGCTCCGGCAGCCGTGCCATCATGCGGCCGGATCCTTGGGCTCGCGGGACGACGCGTCGTCGGCAGGCTTATCGTCTGCTGGCGCGTCGTCTGCGGATGAATCGTCTGTGGACGCCTCGTCGGCGGGTGTATCGCCTTCGGCGTCGGCCGGCACGGCTTGTTCTGGAGCTTCCGGCGTTTCCGCCGCGGCCTCGGCAGGTTCGGATTGCGGCTCCGGCTCGGGCGCGGCGGGCTCCTCCTGTGTGGCCTCGGTGGGCGCGGCCTCAGGCGGTGGTGGCGGTGCTTCCGGCGGTGTAGGTGGCGGCGGTGGTGCGGCCTGCTTCCGCGGCTCGGGTGCGGCTGCGGGCTCTGGAGGCGGTGGCAGAGGTTCGAATTCGACGCGCTCAGAGAAAACCCGGTTGGCCGGATAGGTGGCAAGGATCTCGTCGGTCACCGTGTTGCGCTCGGCGATGAACCAGTAGGCGGTCGCGACGTGACACCACCACTCGCGTACCACGCCGCCCAGGTTCTCCTCCATCCAGACGAACTCGGTCCACTCGTCGTCCGAGCACCGGTTGGGATCGGGATGCGGCTCCACGGTGCCGGCGCAGATGAACTCCTGGATATTGCGCGGCCCGTTGAGGGGGCAGGGCATGATTTTCATGGCCGCACCTTCGCCACCCGGAGCCCCTAGTGCCCGACCGAGGCCGCGCCCTTCTCGCCCAGGAGCGAGAAGTCGCGGAAGCGGTCGAGGCGGAACTCCTTGATCAACTCGGGCACGCGGCCGGTCGCGATCATCTCCGCCATGGTGGTGCCGCAGACCGGCGTCGCCTTGAAGCCCCAGGTGCCCCAGCCTGAATCGATGTAGTAGTTCTCGACCGGCGTGAGCCCCATGACCGGCGCGAAGTCGGGCGTCATGTCGGTCATGCCGGCCCACTGGCGCAGCACCGGGACGTCCACCATGAAGGGGAAGAGCTCCAGGATGTGCGCCATCAGCCCCTCCATGAAGTCGAGGGTCGAGGAAGTCTGATAGCGCGGGTAGGGGTCGGTTGCGCCGCCCATCACCAGCTCGCCCCGGTCGGACTGCGAGATGTAGACGTGCAGGCTGCCCGAGACGATGATCGGGTCGAGGAAGGGTTTGAGCGGCAGCGAGACGCAGGCCTGCAGCGGCACGGTGCGGATCGGCAGCGTGAAGCCCGCGAGCCGCGCGACCTGCCCGCTGAGGCCCGCCACCGCCTGCATCGCCTTGCCGCAGGCGATCGGCCCCCGGCTGGTCTCGAGTCCGACGACGCGCCCGCTCTCGATCTTTATGCCGGTGACCTCGGTCTCCTGATGGATCTCGACCCCGAGCTCCTGGGCGCGGCCGGCATAGCCCCAGGCGACCGCATCGTGGCGGGCGACCGCGCCGGGCGGATGATAGAGTGCGCCCAGCACCGGATGGCGCACGTCCTCGGACATATTGAGCAGCGGCACGAGGCGTGCGAGCTCGTCGCGCTCGACGACCTCGGAATCGACACCCAGATGCTTGTTCACTTCGGCCCGCCAGCGCGAGGTGCGCATGGCGGAATCGGAATGCGCCAGCGTGAAGTGCCCGCGCTCAGAATAGAGGATGTTGTAGTCGAGCTCCTCGCTGAGGCCGCGATAGAGCCGCATCGATTCCTCGTAGAAAGCCACCCCTTCCGGCGTCAGATAGTTGGAGCGGATGATGGCTGTGTTGCGCCCGGTGTTGCCGCCGCCGAGATAGCCTTTGTCGAACACCGCGACGTTGCGCACGCCGTGCCTGGCCGCGAGGTAGTAGGCAGCCGCAAGCCCGTGGCCGCCGCCGCCGATGATCGCCACGTCATAGCTCGGCCGAAGCTCCGGCCGGGCGGCGAGGAAGCGCTTCACCGGCCGGCGCCGGGAGAGGCCGTATTTCAGGAGGCCGAACGCCATCGTTCGCTGTCGTCGCTCAAATGCTCGCGGTTGATAGGCTGATTTGCGTGACGCGGCAAGACGTTATCGCTGTTATTGGTCCGACCGCTTGGCCTCGAAACGGGCGGCCTGCTCGCGCAGGCCTCGCGCCGTACCGGCGTTGATCAGAACGAGGCTCGCCACCAGCACCGCGACCGCAGCCCAGACCCAGTGGCTGAGCGCCGCACCGAAGAAGATGCTGGCCCAGAAGATGCCGGCCGCCACCACCACGTAGTTGAGCTGTGCGAAGAAGAGCGCGCCGGCGCGACGCACGATCTCGAAGAAGCAGCTGTAGGTGATCGCCTGGCCTGCCGTGGCCCAGAGCAGGCCCCAGAGACCGGAGGAGTCGGCGTCGGTCGGCAGGAAGAGCTCGCCTTGCGCGAGCATCACGATCAGCAGCAGGAGCGCGGCCACCATCATCATGCCGCCGCAGAGCGCGAACGCACTCACACCCACCGGCGAGAAGCGCGCGCCCGCGACATTGTTCACCGCCGCAGACATCGGCATCAGCAGCGAGAACAGCACCCACACCCAGGCGCCTGACTCCGGCAGGCTGCCCGTGGGCACGACGATGAGCAGGATCCCGCCGAAACCCAAGAGCACGCCGCCGACGCTGAGCCAGCGGAAGCGGTCGAACCTCAGTACGAGGGTCAGCGAGTAGGTGGTCGCCGGGATCAGCGCCGCGCAGAGCGTGAGCACCGCCGGCGGCAGGCGGTCGGCGACGTAGGTGACGACCAGAAGCGGGCCCAAAAAGCCGAAGACCGCCACCAGCCCGAAGACCCGGAGGTTCTCTTTCCCGAGCGACGGCGGCTTGGAGACGATCCCGGCCAGCACCAGCGTTACCACACCCGCGAACAGCGCCTGCCAGAACGAATAGGCGATGAAGGGGAAGCCCGCGTCGATCGCGATCTTGTTGGCGGTGAACAGGCTGCCGTATGAGATGCCGCCGAGCAGCAGCAGCACCGTCGGCAGCATGAGCCGGTTCTCGCGGAACTCGTCGAGTAGCCGCCTCATCGCTCTGGCTCGTGCAGCGTCACCGGTCGCGCGCTCGGCTTCAGTGGGGCGGCTGGCATGGGGATACGAGGCGGGAGCGGGGCGCCCTGCTCCCGCCGTTCAGCCTGTGCTCGCGGCCGGTCGTTGCGGCCTGGTGGGCGCTGCTGGATTTGAACCAGCGACCTCTTGCATGTCAAGCAAGCGCTCTCCCCCTGAGCTAAGCGCCCGTGCCGCCAACGCTCGGGCTTAGCACCGCGCGCGCGGCATTGGCAAGGCCGGCGGGGCCGCGCCGGCGCCGCTCCCCCCGGCCCTTGACCGTACGCGGGGAATGCCCACATGGTGCGAGCGAGGCGGGCGAGGCAGGGGACCATGACCGAGGAAGAGCGGCGGGGCGGGCCGGTGTGGCACGGGACGACGATCCTTTCCGTCCGCAAGGGGGACATGGTGGTCGTCGCCGGCGACGGCCAGGTCACTCTCGGGCAGACGGTCATCAAGGCCAACGCCCGCAAGGTCCGGCGCCTCGGCGAGGGCGGCATCATCGCGGGCTTCGCCGGTGCCACGGCCGATGCCTTCACCCTCTTCGAGCGGCTGGAGGGCAAGCTGGAGCAGCACCCGGGCCAGCTCACCCGCGCCTGTGTTGAGCTCGCCAAGGACTGGCGCACCGACCGCTATCTGCGTCGGCTGGAGGCGATGATGGCGGTGGCCGACAGCGAGGTCTCGCTGGTGCTCACCGGCACCGGCGACGTGCTGGAGCCGGCGGATGGGCTGATCGGCATCGGCTCTGGCGGGTCTTACGCGCTGGCAGCGGCGCGGGCGCTGCTCGACATCGAAGGCATCGACGCCGAGGAGGTCGCGCGCCGCGCCATGGCCATCGCCGCCGACATCTGCATCTACACCAACACCGAGATCGTGTTGGAGAAGATCGAGTCATGACCGGCTTCAGCCCCCGCGAGATCGTCTCCGAGCTCGACCGCTTTATCATCGGCCAGGACGACGCCAAGCGCTCCGTCGCCATCGCGCTTCGCAACCGCTGGCGGCGCCAGCAGCTGGCGGACGACCTGCGCGAGGAGGTGCTGCCCAAGAACATCCTGATGATCGGCCCCACCGGCGTCGGCAAGACCGAGATCGCGCGCCGCCTCGCCCGCCTCGCGCAGGCGCCTTTCATCAAGGTCGAGGCGACCAAGTTCACCGAGGTCGGCTACGTCGGCCGCGACGTGGAGCAGATCGTGCGCGACCTGGTCGAGGTCTCGATCCACATGACCCGCGAGCGCATGCGCAAAGAGGTGGCGGCCAAAGCCGAGCTCAACGCCGAGGAGCGGGTGCTCGACGCGCTCGTCGGCAAGAACGCGACCAAGGAGACCCGCGGCAAGTTCCGCAAGATGCTGCGCGACGGCTCGCTCGCCGAGAAGGAGGTGGACATCGAGGTGAGCGAGTCCGCCGCCTCGTCGCTGCCGACCTTCGATATCCCCGGCATGCCCGGCGCCCAGATGGGCATGGTCAATCTCGGCGACATGCTCGGCAAGGCGTTCGGCGAGCAGAAGAAGATCAAGCGCATGAGCGTGGAGGACTCCTACGACACCCTGATGGCGGAGGAGAGCGACCGGCTGTTGGATCAGGACGTGGTCGTGCGCAACGCGCTGGAGAACGCCCAGAACGACGGCATCGTCTTCATCGACGAGATCGACAAGATCTGCGCCCGCTCCGACCGCCTCGGCGCCGACGTGAGTCGCGAGGGCGTGCAGCGCGACCTGCTGCCGCTGATCGAAGGCACCACGGTCACCACCAAGCACGGCGCGCTCACAACCGACCACATCCTCTTCATCGCCTCCGGCGCCTTCCACCTTGCGAAGCCTGCGGACCTGCTGCCCGAGCTCCAGGGCCGGTTGCCGATCCGGGTGGAGCTTAATTCGCTCGCCCGCGATGACCTGAAGAAGATCCTGACCGAGCCCGAGAACAGCCTGATCCGCCAGTACCGCGCGCTGATGCAGACCGAGAACGTGACGCTCGACTTCAGCGACTGCGCCATCGACGCGCTCTCGGACCTCGCCGCCGAGGTCAACCGCGCGGTCGAGAACATCGGCGCGCGCAGGCTGCACACGGTGATGGAGAAGCTGCTGGAGGACATCAGCTTCGAGGCCGCCGACCGCTCCGGCGAGACCATCACCATCGATGCGACCTACGTCGAGGCCCATGTGGGCGACCTCGCCAAGGACGCCGACCTCAGCAAGTTCATCCTCTGAGTCGTTACCCGGAAAATGTTTCTTTAGGCGGCCTACTCCGGCCCAAAGCGGCCCAAAGTGGCCCAAGGCGGCCTCTCTCGATCCGCAGCCACGGCCGATTGCGGTGGCGACGGCGCGGATTGTCGCGCGGGCCTGTAAGGTCCCGCGCGCGAAAGAAGGATCGAGCGCGCGGAATAGGCGTCTGGCGCGTACGCTCATCCCGCCTGTCGCGACATGTCCGTTCTTGCACGTCATGGCGCGATGATGGCGCACCCGCCGCGCGCCGTGCACCGCACCATTGTATCTGACGCGACGTGCCTCACCATTCAAGGCGGCGTAAGATAATCGCATTTTATGATGTATAATAATATGTTAGGTTCCCGTCTGCTTCCTCATGCAGTTTCTGCCCTAGAATTTAGATACCACATAGGTACCACCTCAAGTCGAACTCCCGCGTACCCTCGTCGCCTCAGCACTCTCGAAATTCGATAATGACTTTCGAATTACAGAACTTGTGGCGGGCGCCAGCCCAATGCTGCCAAGGCCCGACGGGCGCTATCGTTGCCGCGATTCCGATGGCGCCCGCGTGCCAGCTCCGCAATTCAATGGGTGGAGTTGCCTGCGCGGCATTTTCCAGATGTCTGCAAACTTGCCGAAGTCCGCCCCAACAGAGCAGAGTCCGCGCGATCGACGCAGCCGGTTCCTCGCGGGTGGCACCGGCCTGCGGCGCGGCACTGCCTCACCTTCCACGGCGGCCCGGAATGGAGGCCACCGGTGCGCTGCCGCCAGGAGATGCCACGCACCAGCGCAACCATTGCGCTGCGCCCCGGCCCCTCCAATCCCTTGTCTGGCAGCCGGTAGAATTTGGCTATCAAGCGCTCGCCTTCGTCGTCGGTGGGACCGGGCCGGTGGCCCTGCCCCTGCCTCTTCGCCAAGCTTGCCCGTTCCGGGCACCATCTACGGGTTGCCAAGCGAAACGATTACCCCGGCGTGGTCCGAAGGCCAGAGGCCCGACGCAAGGCGATCGGAGGGCCGGTCGCCGACGGTGCCCGCTGCAATGACGGACGACCCGCCGGCATTGCGAATGAAGATGTGGTCAATCCGCACCGACAGGCCGCTCTCCGCATTGCGAAGATCGGAGGCCTGGCAGCACGTCGCCTCGGTCCCGGCGCCGTTCTGCCAGGCATCCTCGTATCCCTGCGACGTCAGCAGGTCGTAGACCGTCCTGGAAGGATCGCCCTGCGGCGCGCCCGCGTCGGAATTGAAGTCTCCCGACAGGATCAGGGGGAGGGCCTCGCCTGCGAGAGCCGCGAGCAGCTCCCGTGCCTGCGCTTGCCGAACCTCGCCCGAAAACGCTTCCAGGTGCGTGTTCACGAAGCGCCAAGTGCGCCCCGACACGCGGGCGTCGAGCGCCACATAGCCCCGCCTGACCGAGAAGCCGAGATGCGACGTCAGCATCGCCTGGTAGTTCGCCGCTTCGATTCGCGACACCGCCGCTCAAGCCGGCATACTTGCCGGTGCCCCCAAGCAGCTCCCGCGCAGCTCCTCGCCGCCGGCCTCGGTATCGCCCGCAGTCCTCCTTGCCCTCCAGAACGATGTGTCGCCCGACGCGTCCGTGTTCGTGCAAGGCGCTTCGAGGTCCATGCCGGCATCCGTCTTCGTCACGTAGGCGAGGCACACCACGAGGCTGCTTTCGCCCACCGCGAACGGACCGCCGCTGCTCCCGGTGACGGTCGTCGTATCTCGCAAGGTGCCGCCCGTGACCGTTCCGCCAGCGTGGTCGAACGAGACGTAGTCGCGCTCGAAGCTGGTGACCAGCTCGCCGGTGCCGCTCTCGCCTGCGACGGCGGTGATCCATCATGACCGACAACACAGCCGACGCGACAAAGGGGACGCCTTTCAGCCAGCGGATGATGGACCAGATGGGCATTGCCAATCTGTCCGAGACCACGCAGATCATCTACAACTGCGAATTCTAGCATCTGACCAAGCTCTAAACGCTTCGCCGGACGATCTCGAAGCCGACCGGGTGCGTGCGTGGCTTCTGTCCGGTATTGTGCGCGACCCTAAGCCCTCGACGACCAATGTAACGCTCCCCGCACTTGAGTTCCTCGACATTAGGGCAAGTTTCTCCAGAATGGCCTCTTTGAGTTCGCAGTCATGATTAGAGCCTGCGTCTGATCATCGGCCGCCAACCCTTCCATGGATTGAGGCGACTGGATTCGCGGTGCTCTACTGCGGCTCGACTTCCAGTAGGGGGACGCATTTGCCGTAGCTTTCTCCCACGCAGCTGAATCTGTCGACCACGCCACCACCGTGCCTTCAAATGACAAACAACTACCCTTAGCAGCTATCCCTTCTATCACTGCGCACCCCTACAGCGCCAAAACGCATTCCTAAGGCCGCGTCGCACCTCAGGGACTTCGCCCGCGTCCTGCCCTATCAAAGGCCTCTGACATCGCCGTCGGCCCTTTAAGGCGAGGAACCCTACCACCTTCCCGTCTGCTTGGCTTGAAGCCTTGTCTGGCAAGCTTCCTTCTTCTTTGAAATTCCTGCGTCATCGTACCCGTTTTACCGTTCCTTAGTGCAAAGTCACAAATCTCCATGGCCAAGTCGCTTTCCTCAAACCTTAAACAAGCGCCGCTAAAATGATAGAGTCCCGTTATAATGTTATGGTGCTCACCTGGGGCGAGCTCCTTTAGACCACTCTGTCTAACCCTATGAAATAACGGACGGCCGAAACGATTGAAAAGGGTTCGGAAATCTTGAAACACGTTTTTGCATTGACCGTGATATCTTTGCTCATCCCAGTTTTCTGTCCTACTCCTAGCCTCAATATTTTCGCTTCGCTCCACTATCAGCTTCGAACGAAACATAAGCCAAAGCCCCAACAACTCCATGCTACTCTCACGGCCATCTCTTTCCCATATATTTGGACCAAAATATTGGTACAACACTTCGATCGCTTTATCTCCATTCCTGCATTGCCAATGTAGATTTGCCAACAGCTTAGCTAACTCCGGCTCGTAACGGAACTCCTCCATATGAATGTGTTGCTCAAGCAACTCAATTGCCCGCTCTTTATTGTCTCTCTCAGACCAGAAATAGCTGGCCAGATTTCGAAGCGCCTTAGATCGAATGTCCTTCGGACTACGCGAACGATTCAATATCTCTCTGTACATGGCTTCAACATCCTGCGGACTATTCGTTGTTCGGGCTTCATCTGCACGTCGCAGCAATGCTTGTTCAACATCCTGAGCCTTGTCAGGTTTGACTTGCTGCACCCTGTGAATGATATCACCCTTCTTTGACGCATGAATATCCAAAAACCGCTTCTTCATTATGCCCAATATCTCAACTGAGTAAACACTAAAGAACTCCTCGTGTACCACCTCAATGATTCTCAAATCGAGAAGTTCACGAATACAATTTCGAAAACCCTCTTCATTCCCATCCATATTCACCACATATCGCAATTTACTAAGAAGATTCGTCAAGTCCTTTTCAGAAACGAGTTGACCCGCAGCGCAAAATATGAGGTGGGCCTCAGGAGACAGGTACTCAAATATTCTTCCGTACAAAAATTCTCTGGCTTCTTCCTGATTCTTAAAATCCTGTGCTAACGCGCTTTCCATTCCCGCCTGAGCTAGAGTGTGAGCGAACTGAAAAATAAACAATGGCCTTCCACTTGTTATCTCATAAACTTTTCTCCGCACCTCGGGAACCTTTAGATCAATTGAGCTTCCTATTCCCCGTCCGGCGAATTCGTCGAGCTTTAAAACCTCTTCTAGAAACCTAATCGTCTCTCCAAGCTCCAACTCTCGAGTGTTAATTCGTACGCCCGTCGTAATGGCAGCTGCCCGAGTCGTAATAATTACCTTGTGTTTGCTTGTGTCCAACTCGCTAATGAACGCCTGGATATGATGCCGATCTTCTGGTGAAAATGTTTCGTAGTCGTCAACGACAATTAGTATTCTTCCCTCAAAGCTCCTAATCTGATCCGTGCCTTGGGTCTCTTCCGCACGTATCGTTGAGTTTATGCACTCTATCAGATTTTCGTAGGATTCAATTGGATCATTGATTGTAGATATGTCTCCCAAAAGGTAGCTGAAAGCTCGATCTTTTGCGGAAGCAAATACGATATAATCGAAAGGCTTATCCCCTTACATCCGGCTTCTCCATATGTGGGGTGCCGGATCGCTGGGCACTTTACGGGCAACCCATTGAGACACGGAAGGAACTGCGACCGTGTCGGATACCGCCGCCGAGGTGGCCGGTACAACATGTTGGGGAACCGGAGCCAGAGGGATAAGCCTTATAATCGAAACATTTCTCTGCCAAGGAAAGATCCTTACATACACTTTGAACCGTTGCCGTTTTTCCTACTCCTCCATGCCCCCACACAATAGCACACACGGAGGACCGATCATCAATCAAAAAATTTCTAATGACCTTTTTAAAGCCCATATCAATATATCGTCGAGAATTTTCTTGGTAAACATTAAGTACCGTTCCATTTTGACTTGTTCTGCGCACGCCATCATTTGTCCTATCTTTGGTAAAATCTGGCCAATGCGTTACCGTCGTACCTGTATGAAAGAGCTTGTTGTATATTGTTCTTCCGGTAATCAGATCCGTCACGGACTTGTAGACGTAAAACTCTCCGTCTTGAATATGTATAAAGGGCGATAGGCGGACATATTCGTTGGTGCCAAACATCGCATATACATTACCCTTCAAGAAGTTGCATACGTCGAGTGAACATTGCCATTGTTCTCTTTTCATATTCGGACAATAGCGAATTCCATATGCGGTATTCGACTCTATAGTCATCGGTTGCACAAGGTCGATTGGCCGTGCCAGTATACTATTATCGCCAATAAGGCCGGCTTGAATAGTATTCAAGTACGACAGGACATCCTCCAGTTTGTCGTCATGCAGGAACCCGTGTCCAAAGAATTTATTGCGTATTTCAGCATATTTGGTAGCAGTCCGTTCGATGGGCTTACCAAATATTTCTCATCGTAGATCGAGCCTTCTGCAAATGTCAACAATAGTACCAATGCTTGGGCGTGTGATATTGTTAAAAATTGTTTCGCAATCGTCATCATCAAGGGGGTTGGTGTCAAAAATATTCTTGTTCCATAAATATCCTAACACGAAAGATAGGGCATATTCTACTTCGATGCGACAGTATTCAGCATAAGCCCGCTGTTCCCCCAAACTTTGTCGAATTCTCTTTTCCTCATCGAGTTTCGCAAGGACGTGATCCACGGCGTCATCTCCTTGAAATTCAGATCGCGCGCAAAGTGTTGAGTGATCGAGCTGTTGTTCTTGGTTTGCGCTTGGTTTGGCCATCAGGGACGTTAGCAGGGAAGGTTTTACGGAAATGTGTAGTTTGAGTACGTTGGAGGAAACAAATGGTGATGTCAACGTGTATGAAAGGTTTGCGCGGGGTGTAGGTCTGACATGGAGTTTGGAAGTCAGTGAGTAGGTTGGATTGAGTGTTGTCTGTGGACAGCCAAATCCGGGCTTTCGTGACAATAGGGCTCAATTTTATCACGACGGCATCCAGCGGTGGTGTGTGGGAACTCTCCGAAGCGCAAGATATGGTAGGATGCCTCGCCAAAACCCAACATTACTTGGTACTATGAGCGTCCCCATGGCAGTGACGCATTCTCTCACCCGCCCGTCTCTCGATATTTCTGACCTGCCTGCCGAAGTGGCCGATGCGGTCGCCCAGGTGGTGGCGTTCTGTCGCGAACAGGCAGCGTCGAACCTGCCTGCTGAGGCGTTCGGGACGGTTGCGACGGGGCTGCGAGACGGGATGAACGGGCTGGGCTGCAAGCTCCTTGGATCCTATGCCGAGAGCCGGGACGGCTGTGCAAGCCGCATCGGGCGTTACGGACAGAGCTGGTTTCGGGTGGCGGCGGCTCCGAAGACGATCATGACGACGCTCGGTCCTGTGACCTATCAGCGTGCTCGCTAGCCCAACGGCGCGAGCTGCGCGTCGTTGGTGCCGGTGGACGAGAGCCTAGGTCTCAACGGGGACTACCTGACGCCGCCAGCTGAGCAGCTCGGGCTGATGATGATGGGGCACTGCACACCTGACGGCGCACCTACGGTGCTAACATGCTGACACAGCGTTGCTTTTTTTCTCCTGATTTAGCCGGAGAACACGGAATCGATCCCCGATTTCGCCCCGGCTGCAACGGAACGCAGGAGGAATGTCAATGGCGACGCTTCGCCTCAGCGAGCGCCGGGTCGATGCGCTCAAGCCCCGCAAGTCCGCCTACGACGTGCGCGACCGCGATCTCAACCCATCTTTGCCATTTTGGCGCGCGCCTGCGACCTAAGTAGTTGCGATGATGGGCTGATTTTCTGGCCCATCTGGGATTATGGCACTACGTTTGTGCGCTCATCGCGACACTCCCGGGAGCACCGCCCGGCGCCTGTGGGGATCCACCGTGAGGCCCGCCGCCTGCGCGATGACGCGCGCCTCGGCGTCGGGTTGAGCATCCTGGCGGATGACGATGCGGTTTCCGTCCACCTCCCGGATGGTGGAGGTGAGACGCACCCAGCCCGCGAGCTTGTCGCGGATCGTACTCCAGCGGTCATGCAAGCCGTGCGCCGCCAGACGGGTTCGCAGCAGATGAACCGCGTGGTAGGCGAGGACGGCGATGAACAGGTGGGCGGCGATGCGCGAGGTCTTGGAGTGCCAGACCGGGCGCAGGCCGATTTCGGATTTCAGGCTGCGGAAGGTGGCCTCGAGCTCTGTGAGCTTCCAGTAGGTTCGGACCACGGTTTCAAGATCCCACTCGACGTGGCTGGTGCGCAGCACATAGATGCCCGCTTGGCGGTCGCGCTCGGCATGGAGAGCGTTGCGCCTCCAGCGGACCGCACTGGCCCGCCCCTTCTCTCCGGACTCGACCTCGATGTCGTACTGACGGTGGACGCGCCTGTACCTTTCCTTCAGCCGGCCCAGCTTCTCCATCACCTTGGTGAACTGCTTGATGTGGTTCTTCTTCGACAGCCCGCCATGCAGGGCGCGCAGGGCGTCCTCGAAGTTGTGACGCTGACGGGCGAGCACGGCCTCGTCCTTCTGCTGGCGCTCATGGCTCCAGACGCACAGGTGCGCTTCGTCGTCCCCTGCCGCGAGACGCCAGGCGCGGGCATCGTGGCCGGCCCGGGTTTCGAAGGCGGCATCGGCTTCGCGCCCGGGCGGCGCCGAGACGCCGCGGCGAACGGTGATCCAGTGATAGCCGCCCGCCCGCAGCCAGGCGAGGTTGGCCTCGGTGGAGATGCCGGCGTCCATGATGACCGTGGGCCTGGGGGCGTTGCTGCCGCGCGCTTGGCATTCCAGCCGCCCGATGGCGTCGGCGAGAGTGGCCGGCTCGGAGATGTTGCCGGGCAGGATCTCGCTGTGCTGCGGAAAGCCGGCCTGGTTCAGCGACAGGGCCAGGGTCACGATCGGACAATCGTCACGCCTCTGCTTCGAGCGCCCGAAGCGGGCCAGCGCGGAGCTGGGCCGTCCGGTCATATGGGTGTTGGTCAGGTCGAAGAAGACGATGGTGTCGGGGATGCCGAAGAGATCGCGCTCCCGGGCGCACAGCGCCTCTTCAAGCGCCGCGCGGTGACGCCACAAGAGGTCGCCGATGCGGTAGAGCTTGCTGAGCGTGAGCGACTTGCCGCTGTCGACATCGAGCAACTCCAGGGTCGCGCTGTTCGCGCTCAGCCAGCGGAAGGCCTCGCGCTCGCTGGAGGGATGGATCATGCGCGCGACCACCAGTGCCGCCGCGATGCGTGCGTCGCGCTCACTTGCGCCCAGCCTCTCCAGCGTCTCGATGAAGCGAAGGTCGTCAAGCGCGGCGAGAGCCAGGCGCTCGCAGCCCACCGAGCGGACCTGTTCGTGGGAGAGGCTATCGAGACGGACCGTGGCCAGGTCGCTCTCGTCCCCGGGCCGCGACGCGCCGAGATCGCGGGCGTGAAGCCGCCGTACGACGTCCTCGGCGACGGGGCGCAAGGCGGCATCCGGCTCCAGCAGCGGCTCGCTGCCGGCGAGAAGGGTTTCGATCAGAAGCGCCAATTCGCGCCATTGCTCCTCGGGCACACCGAAGTCGGCGCCGAGATTGAGGAGCGTGACCTGGCGCACCCTTCCGCCGATGCGTTCGCTGCGCACGAGGCGGTAGGTGGCATAGCGCTCGCCACCGTCTCCGCGACCGGTGAGGGTTTTGCGAATGAACATGGCGGCAGGGTCACGGACAGTTTGCGGACTGTCAAGGAGCGCCGGCCCACAGACCAAAGATTATGGCACTACAATGGACTTCCCAAAACACAATCCAACAAAATCAGTGCCTTAGATCCCAAAGGCTACCCAAAATCAGGCCTTCGGGACCGAAAAGTGGCAAAGATGGGTTCTGGCAATCGGTGACGTGGCGGCCGGGCACCCCTGCGCTCTCCTTCGACTCGGGAAAGCACAAGCGTTGCCCGACCGGCCGCCATGCCAGGAGGCCTCGGAAGATTTTTTTCGGCGGCCAGGAACTCCGGTCGGGCTACGCCCTCCCTACATTCCTGGCCGCCGATCTCCCCCGTCTCATCCTGATTGACGCTGCTGTCTCATCTTGTTTGTCGCGCCGCACCGACCGATTCATCATGGGGTGGCCCCCTCGATTACGGCCCGGTACTTCTCCGCAAGCCCTTCAGATTCCACCTCGCGGTGGACACCCTGCCTTCCGGTTGTCTTTCGACAGTGGACCAACTTAGCTCCTCCCTTGGCTGTCTCCGCCGTTTCCGGCTTCGTGCCCGTTTAGAGTTTCGCTTATCGGCTCACTCCGGCCAGTGACGAATTACCCCCACTTTTGGATATGGCGCCCCTTACCCGAGCGCCAGTGGGACTTGAACCCACCTGATCTGGGCGCTGCCCAGCACACACTATCAGGACGCTACGACTTCCTGCCCCCGCATGGCCTTCGGCTTATTGGTTTCGCCAGCCGGCTCCGCAGGCGCCTGCCGGGGTTCGTGTCCGCCATGAGCGCTCCCGCCGCCGTGCAGGCCCGGCGACGGGCCGGGGTCTTTGTTGGTCACGCTGGCAATCCCCTTTCCAGCGTCCTTGCCCACGGGCAAGAGCAGGATCTCCCAGGTTCTCTGGCGATCCATCCTGTGACTTTGCGCCGGTCCACGACCCCGGACGACCCGTTGCGCCTCGCCTATAGCGGCGCTTCCGGTTCTGCCCCCACAACGCTTAACAATGAAGGCGTCATCGCTTCACCGATTTCGAGGTTTACCCCACCGCTTCATCACCTGCTGTCTACGCTTCACGACGGGCGTTGCCGCACGCCATGCAAAACTCGCTTCCGGCTGGCGGGCTGCGCCTTTGCCGGGCGGGAGTCGAACCCGCTGGATCGCTACGAGAGGTTTCAGTTCATGGCATCCTCCTCTCCAGGGCTTACCCTGGCGCAATAAGCGTTCCGTTGCCAGGAGAGGTCAGAAGTGTAGCGAATTCTCAAGAACCGGTGTCGGATCGAGTGTATGCTCCAGAGCAGGTGCCGGGTGACCATCCAGTTACCTTCAGGCGGAACAACAACTTGTGCGCTATCGAGCATCTAAGCAAACGTCACACCACTGGCTGCGAACGGCTGGGAATTCGATACAAAGCCACAATTTTGGGAGCCACAGCATACGGCCGTGTCGCATATTGCGACGCGGCCGGAACCGAGCATTCGGGGTCGAATGCCCGATGTGAGACCGCCAGTCTCTACCGCGGTCGAGAAAAGCGGGGCGGAGGTCAAACGAACTCGAAGCCGTACCCGAATGCGTCGGGCGGATGGAGAGAGGAGAGAGTTCTCAACACAGGTCAGGCGATGCTGAACAGCGCATCGATATCCTCTTCGGTGAGCGCCAGCGGCCCCTGGCCCGTTCCCTCGAACAATGCGTCCGCAAGCGCCTGCTTGCGCTCCTGCATCCGCTGAATGGCGGCCTCGACCGTGTTCTCGGCGATCAGGCGATGAACGAACACGGGTTTGTCCTGACCGATCCGGTGCGCCCGGTCCATGGCTTGGCGCTCAACCGCCGGGTTCCACCACGGGTCGTAGACGATCACGGTGTCGGCGGCGGTCAGGTTGAGGCCAATGCCGCCTGCCTTCAGGCTGATCAGAAAGAGCGGCAGGCCTCCCGACTGGAAGTTCGAGACCTGAACGTCCCGGTCCTTCGTGCCGCCGTGCAGCATCGCATAGCCCCAACCACGCACGTCGACGTCAGCCTCGACGAGGCGCAGCATCTCCACAAACTGCGAGAAGACCAGCACCTTCCGGCCCTCGGCGACCAGTTCCTCAAGCAGCGCGAGGAGCCGCGCCCGCTTGGCGCTCTCCATCACCTTGCGGGCGGCGTCGAGCTTGACCAGACGCGGATCGCAGCAGACCTGCCGCAGCTTCAGGAGCGCATCGAGGATGGTGATACGCGATGCGGCCAGACCCCTCTCCGCGATGGCCTCGCGCACCCGCGCATCCATGGCCGTGCGGATGCTCTCGTAAAGCGCGCCCTGCTCGCCTTCGAGGGGGACGAGCTCGTCTATCACGGTCTTCTCCGGCAACTCGCCGGCAACCTGTTCCTTGGTACGCCGCATCATGAACGGCTTGATCCGGGTGGACAGCAGGCGCTGCTTCGCGCGGTCGCCGCGTGCCTCGATGGGTCTGCGGTAGCACGTCGTGAACGACTTGCGGCTTCCGAGCAGGCCGGGGATCAACCAGTCGTAGAGGGACCACAACTCCTGGAGATTGTTCTCGACCGGCGTCCCCGTCAGCGCCAAGCGCTGCCGCGCCCGAATGTCGCGGATCCTCTTCGAAATCGCGGCGGCAGGGTTCTTCACCGTCTGCGCCTCGTCCAGAACGGCGGTGTCGTAGTCGTGGCGGAACAATATTTCGCCATCCCGGCTCACCAGCGGATATGTGGTGAGGACGACGTGATGATCGGGGATCGCCGGGAAGCGCCGTCGGCGGCCGGGTCCGTGAAGCACCAGCAGCTTCAGATCGGGCGTGAAGCGGGCAGCTTCCCGTCTCCAGTTGCCGACGAGACTTGTCGGGACCACGAGAAGGCTCGGGCGATCGGCATTCTCCTCCAGATGCCGACAGGCGAGCAGGGCCAGCGTCTGCACGGTCTTGCCCAGACCCATGTCGTCGGCGAGCACGCCGCCGAAGCCGCTGTCGGAGAGCGCCTTGAGCCAGCCGAATCCGACGCGCTGATAGGGACGCAACTCTCCACGCAGCACGGCGGGGGCCGGCACTTCCGGCACCTGGGCGAGAGACTGCAGGCGTGCGCCGAGTTCGAGCAGCTCCCGGCTCCCGCTCCACGGCGCGCCGCAGCCTTCCAGGGCCTCGGCCAGCTCGAACAGCCGGCCCGCTTCGGCCCGATGAAAACCGACAAGCCCCTGCGCCTCCAGGAAGGCCTCGGCGAACCGTGCGAGCCGCGCGCCGTCAAGCGGAACGCACGCGCCGTCGTCGAGACGGACATGGAATACCTTGCCGGCGAGAAAGCCGTCGACATCGAAGCCTTCCTCAAGCCGACCGAGTTCGTCCACGGGCAGGGTTTCGATGAGCTGAAGAACGATCTGCGTGAGGTCCAGTGTCTGACCGTTTGCCTCCAGGGTGAGGGACAGCGAGAACCAGTCGGAGTCATCGGCTTCAAGCGAGGTCGAGAACGTTGTCGGCCCCTCGTACACGCGGAAGGGCCACGTGCTCTCGATCTTGATGCGCCAGCCATCGGCGCGGAGCGTGGGAACCGTCTCCGCAAGGAACCCGACGCCGGACGCGGCGCTTCCGTCATCTCCGTCGACGAGCGGCGGAAAGACGATGTCTGCGTCGCGAGCTTCTCTCGGCAGCACATCGCCCAAAGACAGCGATTCCGGCTGCATGCATCTATGACGTCTCGCCGCCTTCTTGAGCGCCCGCCGGTAAGCGGCTTCGCGCTCGAAGTCGCGCCGGATGACCGCGATGCCGCCTTCACCGGAGACCGTGATGGCCTCGCCCTTGCAGGCACGCACTCTTGTCCCGGCGCCTTCGTAGGAGACCTCCAGGCGGGCGCACGGATGGACAAGCGACGGCGTTTCGCGAACGCGGCGGAGGGATTCGAAGTGGCCATGCCGCGGGTGTTCGTGCGTGCAGCCGTAGAGCGTCAGCACCGGCACAGGCAGGATATCGCTGCGCTCCTCGATACGATGAAGCCGGGGAACGGGCGCGTGCTGGCCGATCCGCGACAGTTTCGCCGCAACCGCCCCGGCCGCTCCAGGCCTCACAGGTGGGGCGGCGGCGAACCACGACGCCATCCGGGGCGGCAACGCCGTTTCCGCAACACCTATCTGCCCGGCGTCGGCGTCGACGAAAAGCGGTGTCGGAAACGGCAGGATCGTCATCGGCGAGCCGCTTTCGTCCCGCGCCACCGCATGCTGCTCGCCGGCCTCGGCGCTCGACCAGACGAACTCGCACCGCCGGGGCGGCGCCCAGGAAAGGGCGGAACCGCGGACCTCGCCGGCGCGGGCGCGCCCCGTATCGACGATCTCCCGGACCAGGGCGATCAGCTCGTCGCCCTCGGGCCAGTCGAAGTTCCGCGTATAGCCGCCGTCGGCGTAGAAATCGAGCTTCGCGAGGATCCCGGCGTCGTCCACGGAAAGATGTTTCCCGGCCCAGGACGAATTCCTGTCGTGTAACTCACGGAAATTGCTGCCGATCTCTCCATCTTTCTTCAGGTATGCCTTGTAGGGCGCGACGAAGGCGCGGCGCTTCTTGTCCCGGTGGAAGACGTAAAACAGATGGTACTGCCCCCGCGCCGGAGGACCCGGCGGTTTGCGCGCTGCCGTTGCGCCGGCCTTTCCGGGCCATAGATCGAGCCATTGGCCGACCTCGCCCGCAATGGCGTCGGGCGCCGTCCCGCCGTTATCGGCGTCCCGGCGCGCCGACCGTTCCGCTGCAGCAAGAAGCACAGCGGCGGCATGCTTGCAGTTGAAACCCACCGGGCACGCGCAAGACCCGTAAACCGAGCCGATCGTGCCGTCGGTTCGGAACGTGAGTATTGCCGTGACGGCATACACCTTCGATCTGCTGCCGGAGACCTTCCCATGAATTCGGCTCGCTGTCTCGAATTCGACAGACCGCACCATGCCGAGCTCGAAGTAATTCTGCCCTCGCCCGAAGGAGGGCTCGCCGATCGCGCGCCGTATGTCGTCTTTCCTGATCGTTCCCAATCCGAACTGCCCGCTCTGCCGAAAGTCAGTTGTGGGTCAATGTCTTGCTTGCACCGTTCCTGCACAGACGCGGAGTCCGGCAAGACAGGATCCGCGATCATCCCACCGAACGCTGCGTCCGATCTCTGCGCGACGCAGGACTACATGTAGTCGGCGGCCCCATGACTGGCCAAACGCCGCGGGCACACTATTCGGACTGAGCGGGGGGTCAAGCTTCGGATTGACGATCGTCTGCCGTTCCGCTCTCGGCTCCCCAGGGCCGACCCAAGTCGGGAGAAAGCGCTGAAGCGGCGGCGCTGCGGGAGGTCTACGAGGAGACCGGCTATCGCGCGCGGATTGCGGGCGTGCTGCCTGGCGCCTTCCGCGGCGACACCTCGCCCGCCGCGTTCTTCCCGATGACGCCGCTCGGGCCGCAACAGCCCTTCGGAGCGGAAACCGCTAGCACCGTCTGAGTCGATCCAGAGGAGGTAACATTCCTCGTGTCGCAGAGCGCAATTGCTGCCGGCCGCGCCCACGACCGGGACGTGATCGCCGCCGTTCAGCGCATGCTCGCTTCCGCATAGGGTAGGCCACCTCGCGCTCGCCGGGAGCGGATTTTTTCGATATGCGCTCTTCCGAGTGCGACCGCATCTGACGCATGGCCGTGTCAGCTTCTCTTCACGACACGGAAGTGGAGAGAACCATGCCGAGCGCATACGAGCGACATCTCATCTTCTCCTATCTCGCCAATGCCGCCGAGCGGCTTCATCACCGGCACAAGGCGACGGCGTCGCTGGCCGATTGGCTGATCAACCCCAATGACCACCCGGAGGTCGCGAGCAGGAGCCTCCTTTGCCGCCTGGAGCGGGCGGACATCGACCCCGACGACAGGATATCGGCGCACCAGTTGCGCGAACTCCGCCAGGCGCTGCGGGACGAGCGCGCGGCCACGCGGCAAGCGCGGCCCGACATGATGGCGCGGCGGCTCCAGCGCCTCGCGGAGACGACCGGTCTCGATCGAACCGATGTTGCCATCCTGGAGCTCTTGCTGCGTTATCAGACGCAGCCGGTCATCGAGGCGATGGTCGACGATGTCTTCCTCCGCTCCTCCCTGTTCGACAGGCTGGTCAACAGCGGCCTGAAGGGCTCGCTGGTGCCCGCCCTCCTCGGCGTCTCCGCCAACACGGTCCGTGCCCGCCTTACAGCCGGTAAAGCTCTGCGCTCTGTCACACGCCGCGCACACCTTCATCTACGTCGACCAGGGTGTCGACCGCGACACGCTTCTCGAACGCCTGCACGACAAGGAGCAGGGCTTTCGTGAGTATGCGATCGTCCATCAGGAGAAAATATCCGAGGATGTATTACGGCCGGGCGGTTGGACACCGCACGTCTCTGCGGATGAAACCAAGAACTCCACTCGTTTCCGGGACTGTTTCGTGGAGCCGTTCGGATGGTTTGTTGCGTTGAACCGAAAGGGCGGCGACGAGGACCATGGGCCTAGACACCATGCGGCGCACCTGCGGTGCTAACTATCTGACGCTGGGTCGCTTTTTCTCCCGCATCTTGTTGCATCCGGACGGATCGGTCAACCCCCGGTTCCCCGGCTGCAACCGCAACCGGGAGAGAGGATATGCCCATAACCAACCTCACCGACGCCCGCGTGCGAGCGCTCAAGCCCCGCAAGGCCGCCTGCGACGTCCGCGACGGCAAGCTCAAGGGCTTCGGCGTCCGGGTGCTGCCCTCGGGCGGCAAGCGCTTCTTCGTCCACTGCCAGCATCGCGGCAAGCGGGTGTGGAAGATCATAGGAGACGCCGAGGCGATGAGCGTGATCGAGGCGCGCTCGCGCGCGAGCGGGATGCTGGCCGCGATCAGGCGGGGCGACACCGCGCCGCCCCGTCCCGAGGAGACGCTCTTCGAGGCCGTCGCGGAAACCGTGTTCCGACAACACGAGCGGGTCTGGAAGCCGCGCACGCTCGCTGTCAACCGGGGCTACCTCCGCAACCAGATCATGCCCCATTTCGCGGGGCGCAATGTCGCCGATATCGACCGGCGCGCGGTGCGCGACTGGTTCGCCTCGCTGGCCGCGACGCCGGCCGCCGCCGACAGGTCCATGCCGATCCTCTCGGTCATCATGCGCGAGGCGGAACGGATGGGGCTGCGGCCCGAGGGCTCCAACCCCTGCCGGGGTGTCCGGCGATACCGCCGCAAGGGGCGCGAGCGGTTCCTGTCGGACGACGAGATCTGGAGGCTCTCCCGGGCGCTCGCGGCGCACGCCGAGGCGTGTCCGGGGCAGGCCGCCGCGATCCGCCTGCTCCTTTTGACCGGATGCCGCAAGAGCGAGATCCTGACGCTCCGCTGGTCCGACTACCGCGAGGGCCGCCTGTTCCTGCGCGACTCCAAGACCGGCCCCCGGACCGTCTGGCTGTCCGCGCCCGCGCGGGCCGTCCTCGACGGCATCGCGCGGACCGGCCGTTGGGTCTTTCCGTCGCCGCATACCGGACGCGCGTACTGCGAACACTGGCTGGACAGCTTCTGGTGGCGCATCCGGGCGGAGGCCGATCTCGGCGACGCCCGTCTTCACGATCTCCGCCATACCCATGCCAGCATCGCGCTGCGCGAGGGCGAGACCGTGCTCGCCATCGGCAGACTGCTCGGACATGCCGATCCGGGGACCACCCTCAAGTATGCCCACCCGGCCGACGCGATGACGCGGCAGGCCGCCGAGACCATCGGCGCCGTGCTGGGGAGCTGAGCCGTGCCGGCAAGGGAACGCAGGAAGCTCACCGACGACGCCGTCGCCGGTCTCCGCCCCCGCGCGCGGGAGTATGCCGTCTGGGACAAGAGCGTGCCCGGCCTCGGGGTCCGGGTCCGTCCGAGCGGCGCAAAGACCTGGGTTCTGCTGGAGCGCGCCGGGGGGCGCTCCAGGCGCGTCTCCCTCGGCCCGGTCTCGACCAGGACCGTGGAGCAGGCGCGGCGGGAGTGCCATGAGCGCAGGGCAAGCCCGGAGACGGACAAGCCCGTCCGTCCGGCGCCCGCCGCCCCCCTGTTCCGCGAGTTCGTGGAGGGTCCATGGAAGGAGGCGATTTTCGGGCGCTGCAAGCCCGCGACCGGGAAGTCCTATGCCTGCCTGCTCGATACCCGCCTCCTCCCCGCCTTCGGCGCGACCCCGCTCGACCGCATGACGCCTGCGCAGGTCAGGCGCTGGTTCGACGCATTCAGCTGCGCCGCGCCCGGCAACGCCAACAACGCGCTCAAGCTGCTTCGCTCGATCTTCAACTTCGCCATCGCCCGCGGCCTCCTCGACAGCAGCCCCGCGCAGGGCATCGCGCCCAACCGCCGGCCGCCGATGACGCGCTTCCTGTCGCGCGAGGAGATCGCGCGTCTTCACGCCGTCCTCGACGAAGAGGCCAAGCGGGGAGAGCGGTTCAGGCCGCAGGCCGACATCGTCCGCCTGCTGCTTCTCACCGGATGCCGCAGGGGAGAAATCGCCGGGCTCCGCTGGTCCGAGGTCCAGGGCGGCGCGCTGATGCTTGCCGACAGCAAGACCGGGCCGAGAAAGGTTCCCCTCAACGCCCAGGCCAGGAGCATCCTGGACCGCCAGAAGCGGGGAAAAAGCCGGTTCGTGTTCCCTTCGCCGCGCGATCCGTCGCGGCCGCGCGGGTCCGAACTCTCCCTCTGGTACCGGGTCCGCCGCAAGGCCGGCATCGAGGACGCGCGCCTTCATGACCTGCGCCATACCGTGGCGAGCCACGCCGTGATGAACGGCGTGCCGGTCCCTGTCGTCTCCCGGCTGCTTGGCCACTCCAATTCGCGCATGACGCTCCGCTACGCCCACCTCGGAGACCGCGACATCGAAGCCGCCGCCGAGAGGGTCGGAAAGGCCGTCGCCACGATCATGGGGCTTTAGCTGGATCAGCGGCGCGCTGTCGAAAACCACATCGCACACGCCTCAATGTCGGGTTAGTGTTCATTTTGAGCGTCGGCCCCTCAGACCGATAGAAGCAGCAAATGTTCCTGTTCAGACATCCAGTCTTGCTGCTGCGCCGAAGCGTGGCGCTCCAGACCGCGCTGATCGCGGTCGCGTTCTGGACGTTGGCTGTCATCGCTCTGACCAGCCTGCGGGAGCTGCATCTTTGGGGGATGCCGCAAGTCGAAGGCGTCATCGCACGGGCGACCATGGCATGCATGGTCATCCTGGTGGGCCTGGTTGGAATTCGATGCTTGTTTGCCTGGCGGAAGTCCGGCTCACGCGTCTCTGTCCTGAGCACAGTGGGCGGAATGCCCGGCGTGTTGTTGCTCGGTGCGGTGGCATCCTATCTGGCGATCGGCTTTGCCGTGATGGACGAGGCCGACTGGCTGCCGGGCACAGCTGCGTCACTGAGGTTTGCCGTGCTCGCTTTCGGCGTGCTCGTGGCTGCCGCAGTCGGTGGCCGCGCGGTGCTGGAACGAGTCGGGGCCGACAGGTTGTTGCAGGGCGTGCTTGTCGTCCTGATTTCGAGCTGCGTCATCATTCTCGCTTCGCCGATTCTGCGCGATCTCGGCATCCTGCCGCCTTATAGAATTCCGTTCCGCCTGACCGGCGCTTTTGTCAATCCCAACGGCGCCGGCTTGATCGGCTGCATGACGGTGGCGCTCGCCGCGGCGTTCCTGACCAATGGCGGGCCGCGCACGCTCGGCTGGCTGGGCCTGGCCGCCGGCGTCGCCGCAACCGTGGGATCGGCGTCCCGAACCGCGTTGGTCATACTCGGTGCGTTGATGGTCTTGTTCCTGTTGATCAACGTCAGCGGCAAACCGAGGGCCTTCGTCCTGGCTTTGGCCGCCACAGGATTTGTCGGGATTGCAGGCTTCGTCGGCGTTGCGGCTTTCTCCGACGGTCTGTCCCAGTGGTCGATGTTGCGGAACGTTTCCGGCGACGTGCTTGAGAGGAAGCTGTTCTGCGACCCTTCGCCGACCGCCAATCCTGGCGCGAACTGCGCCATTCTGCTGGCGGCGAGGGACATCCTGGCCGGAGACATTGCCCTCAACTGGAGCCGCACCGTGCCCGTCAACCGCTGGCAGGGCGTGACGGTGGAAGGCCCGGAGGGACGCGTCACCGGGCTGGATCTGGCCGTACTTGGATTGAACGGCAGTATCCCCCCGGATCTTGGCCGCCTGGACCGCCTCGTTTCGCTGTCCCTTGGACGCAATCGGCTCACCGGTCGCATTCCGCCCGAGCTGGGAAATCTGGCGAGCCTCGAGTATCTGCATCTCGGCCTCAACGCCTTGACCGGGGCCATCCCGCCGGAGTTGGCGAAGCTCAAGAACCTCGAGGAGTTGTGGTTGCAAGGCAACCGCTTGACCGGCCCTGTCCCGGCCGCTATCGGAGAGCTCCGGCTGTCCGTCCTGCGTCTCTCGGGCAACGACTTCGACTCCATTCCTCCCAAAATCAATGCCGTCGCCGACCACGATCTCGGCCGCCTCGTGCTCTGCCTGCCGCCGCCTCGAACCAGCCCCGCGTTGTTCGAGGACTGCACGACGCTGCTGGCGGCGAAGGACACGCTGGCCGGCGACGCCCCGCTCGACTGGCACGCGGCGGTCCCCATCGGCTTGTGGCGAGGCGTGACCGTGGGCGGTCCGGAAGGTCGTGTCATCGCGCTGGATCTGCCCGGGAAAGGGCTGAACGGACGCATTCCCCCGAGACTCGGCAGGCTGGACGGCCTCGTCTTGTTGAACTTGGCCGACAATCGGCTCACCGGTTCGATTCCGCCGGAGTTGGGACAACTCGTCGACCTGCGCATCTTGGCCCTGGATCGCAACGCCCTGACCGGCACCGTCCCTGCGGAACTGGCACGACTCCCCCGGCTCAGGGCCTTGTGGTTGAGAGAGAACCGCCTGACCGTCCCTGTTCCGTCGGCGCTGTTCGATGTCCCTGACCACGATCTCGGCCGCCTCGTGCTCTGCCTGCCGCCGCCTCGAACCAGCCCCGCGTTGTTCGAGGACTGCACGACGCTGCTGGCGGCGAAGGACACGCTGGCCGGCGACGCCCCGCTCGACTGGCACGCGGCGGTCCCCATCGGCTTGTGGCGAGGCGTGACCGTGGGCGGTCCGGAAGGTCGTGTCATCGCGCTGGATCTGCCCGGGAAAGGGCTGAACGGACGCATTCCCCCGAGACTCGGCAGGCTGGACGGCCTCGTCTTGTTGAACTTGGCCGACAATCGGCTCACCGGTTCGATTCCGCCGGAGTTGGGACAACTCGTCGACCTGCGCATCTTGGCCCTGGATCGCAACGCCCTGACCGGCACCGTCCCTGCGGAACTGGCACGACTCCCCCGGCTCAGGGCCTTGTGGTTGAGAGAGAACCGCCTGACCGTCCCTGTTCCGTCGGCGCTGTTCGATGTCCCTGACCACGATCTCGGCCGCCTCGTGCTCTGCCTGCCGCCGCCTCGAACCAGCCCCGCGTTGTTCGAGGACTGCACGACGCTGCTGGCGGCGAAGGGCACGCTGGCCGGCGGCGCGCCGCTCAAGTGGCGCGCTGAGATTCCCATCGGCTTGTGGCAAGGTGTGACCGTGGGCGGTCCGGAAGGTCGTGTCATTGCGCTGGAGCTGCCCCGAACGGGGCTGAGGGGGCGCGTACCCGCGGCATTTGGGCATCTCGCCGGCTTGCGGTCCCTGGTGCTCGACGGCAATGCGCTGACCGGCGCCATTCCACCCGAGCTGGGGAAACTGACCGACCTGGAAAGGCTCGGGCTTGCCAACAATGCCCTGACCGGCCCCATCCCACCGGAACTGGCGAAGCTGTCGAGCCTCAGGAAACTCTGGCTGAGCGGCAACCGCCTGACCGGTTTCCTCCCCCCCGAGCTGCGCGCGGTCGCCGGCAGGGACGCGCCCTGCCCCGCCGCTCCCGCCCACAATCCCGGTTTGCGCGCCGATTGCGCGCTCCTGCTGGCGGCGAGGGACATCCTCGCCGGCGATGCGCCGCTCGGCTGGAGCGAGGACATCCCCATCGAGTTCTGGCAGGGCGTCACCGTGGGCGGCTCGCCGGAGCGGGTGACGAGGCTCGACCTGTCGAGGTCAGGTCTGAACGGGCGCATCCCGCCAGCGTTGGGCCGACTGGACCGGCTTGTTTCGCTGCATCTCAATCGCAACCGGCTGACCGGCCCGGTGCCTCCCGAACTGGGAGAGCTGTCCGACCTGGAGCGGCTGGTGCTCTCCTTCAACGCCTTGAGCGGCCCGATTCCGCCGGAACTGGGGAAACTGTCGCATCTCAGGGAGTTGTGGCTGAAGCACAACCGCCTGACCGGCTCCGTGCCGCCGGAACTCGAAGAGCTGGAGAAGCTGACCTTAATACGTCTCTCCGGCAACGATCTGGAACGTCCCTATCCGCGGCGTCTCTACCGGATCGCGAACCACGACCTGGACCTCCACGATCTGCGCCGTCGTCGGTCGCTCGACGATGCAGAGGCGGCGCAGGCGGCGGACCGCCGCATGAACCGAGATCGTCCGGATGCGGTAAGGCGCCTGTTCTGTCGACCCTCCTCCAGCGTCACTTCCGATCTGCAAGCCGACTGCGGCCTTCTGCTGGCGAACAAGGACGTCCTGGCCGGCGACGCGGCGCTTGACTGGAGCGAGGACATCCCCATCGAGTTCTGGCAGGGCGTCACCGTCGGCGGCTCGCCGAAGCGCGTGACCGCACTGGCATTGCCGCGCGCGGGACTGAACGGGCGCCTGTTCGCGGAACTCGGCGAATTGGGCGGCCTCGTCGCTCTGGACCTGAGCCATAACCGGCTCGCCGGCCCCGTACCGCCGGAACTGGAAGGACTGGGCAATCTCTTCTTCCTGCGCCTCACCGGCAACGACCTGAACCGCCCCTTCCCGCCGGCGCTCCACGAGATTGCCGACCATGACCTCGACGGGCCGGTTTTCTGCCGGCCGAAGAAAATCGATCCGGGCCTGCTCGCCGATTGCACCCTCTTGCTGACGGTGAGAGACAGCCTCGCCGGGGATGCGCCGCTCAACTGGCGCCGCGATGTGCCGGTCGACGACTGGCAGGGTGTCGCGGTGGATCGCTCGCACGGCCGCGTGACGGCGCTGGATCTGACGCAAATGGGTTTGAACGGACGCATCCCCGCGGAGTTGGGGCAGCTTGCCGGACTCGCCTCTCTGCGCCTGGGCCGCAATCGGCTTGCCGGCGACATCCCGCCCGAGCTCGGCAACCTCGCCGGTCTGCGCATGCTGGCATTGGGCGGCAACCTCCTGGCCGGTTCCGTGCCGCCGGAACTGGGCAAGCTGTCGAGGCTCACCGACCTGTGGCTGAGCGGGAACCGTCTGAGCGGCCCCGCACCGCCCTCTGTGGCCGCGCTGCCAGCGTTGCGCCTGGACTATGACGATGCGGCTGGCGAACTCCGGGCGCAGGGTCGCGGTCGCGGTCGGGTTCTCGACCGGAACCTGTTCTGCCAATCCTTTCCCGAAGCACTGCCGCGCCTGTATGACGACTGCGCCACGTTGTTGGCCGCTCGGGACGTGCTGGCCGGCGACGTCCAACTAAACTGGAGCGACGCGGTCCCCATCGGCTATTGGCGGGGTGTCACCGTCGGGATGCCCAACATCGCCGGCGAGGCCGCGGAAGGGCCGCGGGTCATCGCCCTGGATCTGTCGCACGTGGGACTGAACGGGCGGATTCCCGCAGAGCTGTCGGCTCTGGACGCCCTTGCCGTTCTGCGTCTTGGCAACAACCGGCTTGCGGGACCGATCCCGCCGGAACTGGGCACCCTGACCGGGCTGCGGACGCTGGTACTGGAAAACAACGCGCTGACCGGCGAGATCCCGCCGGAACTGAGCGCGTTGCAGGCACTCGTTTCGTTGCGTCTTGGCGGCAACGAACTCACTGGCGGCATCCCGCAGGGACTGACCACACTGACCGGTCTGCGGGTGCTCGCGCTGGAGAACAACATCTTGACGGGCAACGTCCATCCGCAGCTTGGCAACCTGTCGCGTCTGGAGGAGCTGCGGCTCGAGAACAATCGTTTGCACGGAGCTCTCCCCGAGGCTCTCGACCGGTGGGCTCATCTTGCGGTCCTCCGTCTGGGCGGCAACGCGTTTGCCGACTGCCTTCCGGCTACGGCGCGAGCAGCGCAGGTACGGCACAACGATCTGGATTCCGCCGATCTGCTCTGCGATCCTTCGCCCTGGACCAAACCGGGCCTGTTCGAAGACGGCGCGCGTCTGATGCGCATGCGCGACACCCTGGCCGGCGACGCGGCGCTGAACTGGAGCTTCGCTCGCCCCGTCGCGTCCTGGCAGGGCGTCACCATCGGTCGAGGGGGTCGCATCATCGCACTGGACTTGCGGGACATGAACCTGACCGGGCGGATCCCCCCGGAGCTGGGCGAGCTGGCCCATCTCCATCTGCTGCGGCTCGACGGCAACCGACTCACCGGCCCCATTCCACCGGAACTGGGGAACCTGACGCGTCTGACCATGCTGTCGCTCGACGACAATCGCCTGATGGGTCCCATCCCGCGGGAGATCGCCAATCTGTCGAATCTCGGGCAACTGTGGCTGGCCGACAACCGTCTCACCGGTTCCGTCCCGCCCGAATTGGCCGGAATCAGGCTTCTCTCGCTGGCCGTCGCGGGTAACGATTTCCAAGGCTGCATGCCGTGGGAGCTGTACGGTCTGCGCAGCCACGATATCGATGACGGCTTCATCTGCGCCGCCCTGGCGAAGGACAGACCGCTGCTTTGGCGGCTGGGATTCGAGAAGGCCATGGAGGCGCCCGTCTTCGGTCACGGTCTGAGGGCGCTGAAATACCTGGAGGGCGCCCCCGTCACATGGAGCGGCGATCTGCCCGACCCTCACAATCTATTCATTATGTTGCTGGGAGAGGCCGGTATCGTCCCTCTGCTTCTGTTTCTGTCCGCCATCGTCTTGCTTCTGCGCACGCAATGGGTAGCGCCGAAGTCGCTTGCCCGGGATGCCACCGTGGCCTGGGTCATCGTCATCGTCCCGTACTGCATGACCTTTGCGCATCTGCTCGGCGAGGAAGCATTCATGTTTCTCGCCGGGTTGAGTGTCGCGATAGGGGCGGTGCGCGGCGCCGGTGACCGACGCCCTGCGAAGGTGTGACCGTTGGCCGACGGCAGACTCCATGTCGGGTTCGTGCTGCCCAACCTGGAAGGGGGCGGTGCGCAGCGCGTCATTCTGAGCCTGGCGCAATCGCTCATCGAGCGTGGGCACCGGGTTGACCTGGTGATTCCCTGCTTCGCGGGAGACTACCGGGCCGCAATTCCCCGTGGCGTGCGATTGTACCGGGGACGGCTTCCTCACACCGACAGGAGGTTCTTGCGGGCAGTCCAAAGTTCGGGCGCGGAAGTAACGGCGCTCTGCGTGAACCCGGTCAAGGTCGCGTGGACCGGGCTGGTTCTCGGCCGGCTGCACCCTGGCATACGGGTCCGGCGCAAGCGCTCTCTCTATGCTTCCATCCACATTCTGACCCGTTACCTCCGCGAGGCGCGTCCCGATGTGCTGGTGTCGGCGCTGCGGGGCGCCGACGCCGCCGCAGTCTGCGCCGCTGAATTGACGGACCGGGCCGTTCCGGTGGTGGTCACGGTGCACAACAACGTTGCCGTCGGCTACGCGCCGGAATGGTTGTCCGCCGCCCGGACGCTCTATCCGCTGGCCGACGCGGTGGTGGCGGTATCCAGGGGCGTGGGCGAGTCCGTACGGCGATCGTTGGGTGTGGACGCCGAGCGCATTCACGCAATCTACAACCCCATTCCCGCCGACAGCATATGGCGGCTGGCGCAGGAGGAGATCACGCACCCCTGGTTTTCGGACGGCGAGCCGCCGGTGGTCCTGAGCGTCGGGCGCGAGGCGCCCCAGAAGGACCACCCCACCCTGATGGAGGCGTTCGGGCTGGCGAGGCGGGAGGTGGACGCGCGGCTGGTCATCCTCGGCCGGCTCTCGGCGCCGTACCGGGCAAGGCTCAAGTCCCTGGCGCAGGGCCACGGTGTGGAGGGAGACCTCGGCTTCGTGGACTTCGACGAGAACCCGTACCGCTACATGCGGCGGGCCGGACTGCTGGCGCTGTCCTCGCTCTGGGAGGGTCTGCCGACAGTGATCCTCGAGGCGCTGGCCTGCGGCACGCCGGTGGTCAGCACCGACACGCCCTACGGCCCGCGCGAGATCCTTGGGGGTTGGGGCAAGTTGCCGCCGGTGGGCGACGCGCCGGCGCTGGCGGGGGCGCTGGTCGCGACGCTGCGCGGCGCGCGGCCGGCGGAGGAAGCGCTGCGCGCGCGCGCCGCCGACTTTTCCGATGACAAGGCCGCTGACGCCTACGAGGCACTATTCCGAAAGCTGGCGAGGGAGCGAGCGCGGTGAGATCGGATAAACTCCATGTCTGCGTCACGATGACCAGTCTGGCCGGCGGCGGAGTGGAGCGCAACATTCTCCGCTTGGCGCGGTCACTCATCGAACGAGGACATCGGGTGGACTTGGTGATCCCCCGGTTCGCAGGAGACTATCTGGCGGCGATACCCGGTGGAATGCGTGTCTGGCGGGCGCGGATTCCCGGTACCGATAAGACGTTCTTGAGAAAGGTCCAGCGGGCGGGAATCGAGGTGGAAGCAATGACCGTCAACCCCGTCGGCGCCGCGCGCGACTGGCTGGCTCTCGCCCGGAAGCATCCCGGCATACCGGTCATACGCGGCGGCGGCATGCGCTCCATCTATCCCTACGCCCATGTTCTGGCCCGCTACCTTCGCGAGGAACGTCCCGATGTGCTGGTGTCGGCGCATATGGGCCCCAACGCCATTGCGGTCTGCGCCACCGAACTGACGGGCCGGGCCGTTCCGACGGTGATCACTGTGCGCAATAACGTTGGCGCGGGCTATGCGCCGCATTGGCTGGCCGCTGCCCGGACGCTCTATCCGCTGGCCGACGCCGTGGTATCGGTGTCCAGAGGTGTGGCGGAATCCGTGCGGCGGTTCGTGGGCGTGGACGCCGGTCGTGTCCACGCCATCTACAACCCCATCCCTGCCGAAAGCATATGGCGCCTGGCGCAGGACGAAGTCACGCACCCCTGGTTCGCGGGTAGCGGGCCACCGGTTATCCTGAGTGTCGGGCGCGAGGCGCCGCAGAAGGACTACCCCACGCTGGTGGAGGCGTTCGGGCTGGCGCGACGCGAGGCGGCCGCACGGCTGGTTATCCTCGGCAAGCTCTCGGCCCCCTACCGGCAAAGGCTCCAGTCCCTGGCGCGGGGCCATGGCGCGGAGGAAGACCTCGGCTTCGTGGACTTCGACGAGAACCCGTTCCGCTACATGCGGCGGGCCGGGCTGCTCGCGCTGTCCTCGCGCTGGGAGGGCCTGCCGACCGTGGTCATCGAGGCACTGGCCTGCGGCACGCCGGTGGTCAGCACCGACACGCCCTACGGTCCGCGCGAGATCCTTGGGGGTTGGGGCGAGTTGCCGCCGGTGGGCGACGCGCCGGCGCTGGCGCTGGCGCTGGTCGCGACTCTGCGCGGCGCGCGGCCGACAGAGGAAGCGCTGCGGGCGCGCGCCGCCGAATTTTCCGATGACAAGGCCGCCGACGCCTATGTCGCGTTGTTCGAGAAGCTGGTGAGGGAGCGCGCGCGGTGAAGTCGGACAAGCTCCAAGTCGGCTTCCTGCTGACCAGCGTGAACGGCGGCGGGGCGGAGCGCAGTACTCTCCGATTGGCCCGGTCGCTCGTTGAGCGCGGGCACCGGACGGACTTGGTGATCCCCAAATTCGCGGGAGACTACTGGGCCGATGTCCCCAGCGGAATGCGCGTCTGGCGGGCGCGGTTTCCCGGCACCGACAGGAAGCTGCTGCGGGAAGTGCAGCGGTCGGGAACCGAGGTGAAAGCGATGACCGTCAACCCCATCGGTGTCGCCCGCACTTGGCTGGCTCTCGCCGGGAAAGACTTCAACCTACCCGTTCGAAGTCGTCACCGCGTCTATGCGTATGCATACATGATCGCGACGTACGTTCGTGAGGCGCGCCCTGATGTGCTGGTGTCGGCGCTGCCGGGTGCCGACACCGCCGCGGTCTGCGCCGCGGAGTTGACGGACCGGGCCGTTCCGGTGGTGGTCACGGTGCGCACCAACGTCGCCGCCGACTATACGCCGGAATGGCTGGCCGCTTGCCGAACCCTCTATCCGCTGGCCGATGCGGTGGTCGCGATATCCAGGGGCGTGGGCGAGTCCGTGCGGCAATCGATGGGGGTGGACGCCGAGTGCGTTCGCACCATCTACAACGGTGTTCCTGTCGACAGCATACGGCAGCTGGCGCAGGAGGAAGTCACGCACCCGTGGTTCGCGGACGGCGAGCCGCCGGTGATCCTGTGCGTCGGGCGCGAGGCGCCGCAGAAGGATCACCCCACCCTGGTGGAGGCATTCGGGCTGGCGAGGCGTGAGGTGGACGCGCGGCTGGTTATCCTCGGCAAGCTGTCGGCGGCCTACCGCGAAAGGCTCAAGCGCCTTGCGCGGGGCCATGGCGTGGAAGCGGACCTCGGCTTCCTGGACTTCGACGAGAACCCGTTCCGCTACATGCGGCGAGCGGCGCTGCTCGCGCTCTCCTCGCGCTGGGAGGGCCTGTCGATGGTGGTCATTGAAGCACTGGCCTGCGGCACGCCGGTAGTGAGCACCGATGCGCCCTACGGCCCGCGCGAGATCCTGGGCGCGTGGGGCGGCCTGCCGCCGGTGGGCGACGCGCCGGCGCTGGCGCGGGCACTGGTCGAGACGCTGCGCGGCGCTCACCCGACGGAGGAAGCGCTTACGCGCCGCGCCGCCGACTTCTCCATAGACAGGGCCGCCGAGGCCTACGAGGCGCTGTTCCGGAAGCTGGCGAGGCGATAGTGCTGTCGAAGCCATGACACCGCAAACGCCACCCGGCCCGCGCGCAACCGGCGGGCAGGATGCAGCCATTGTGTTCGCGACCGGTGTCGGCAAGGTCATCTTCGGCCTCGCGATCCAGAGTCTCCTAGCCTGGACGTTGTTGCCGGAAGGACGAGGCAGCTTCGCCCTGTGCGTCGTGTTCGCAAGTGTTCTCGGCGTGCTCTTCACGCCGGGGGCGCGAGAAGGCGCGCAGTATTTCGTCATGACGAAGCAAGCGACCGTCTCGGAAGGCGTCGGCGCCGCCCTGGCGATCTGCCTCGCCGGCGGGGGCTTCGCGGTCGCACTGGCCGCTCCGTTCGTCCACAGCGAGACGACGTTCTTCCAGCAGGCCGAGACGCGCTCGTTCTACATGGCGCTGGCCCTGGTTCCCGTCATGGCGTTCTCGATGGCCATGGAGCGCCAACTCGCCGCGCTACGGCGCTTCGGACGTCTCGCGGCGTTCTCCCTGCTGCATGTCGCCGTGAACTTCCTCGTTCTGCTGGTCCTCCTCTGGGCCGGGCGGCTCGGGGTGGACGGCGCCGTCGCGGCGGTCATTGCCGCGCATGGCTGTACGATAGCCTTGTGCGCGCGGTTCCTGCGGCGACGTCACGGGCTGGTTCTGGCCAATCCGTTCCGCGCCCCTTCCGCGCGTATCGTCGGCTATGGCCTGCGGTTCCATCCCGCGGGCGTAGGCGGCGCGCTGGAGATGAGCGCGGCCGTTCTCATTCTCGGGCTGTTCGCAAGCCGAGCGGAAATCGGCCTGTTCGCAACCGCGAGCGCTCTCGTGTTCCGACTGAAAATGATCTCGGACGCGGTCGGCACCGCGCTGCTGCCCCGCATCGCCGGCAGCGGCCGCCCGGAACTGACGACGCTCTGCCTGCGCGTCGTCTTGTGCGGCACCGCGGCCGCGAGTCTCGCCGTGCTGGCGGTAAGCGAGCCGCTGGTCCGGATCCTGTTCTCGGAAGGCTTCCTGCCGGCGGTCCCGCTGCTGTGGATCATCGCCCTCGGAGTGCTCGCCAACGCCTGCGCCGGCATACTTGGAACCTATTTCAAGGCCATCGACCGCCCGGGCGTCGTTTCCTGGGCCGTCTCCTTGGGCTTGGTAGCGAACCTCATTGCGATTCCCGCGCTCTATCCGGCGGTCGGCGTCGAAGCCGCGGCCTGGGGGCTGACCCTCGGCATGAGCTGCCGTCTCGTCCTTCTCGCGGCGGCGTTCGGAAGAGCGACTGGAATGGGCTGGCTCTCAATCTGGCTGCCGCGACCCGGCGACGCGGTCTCCGCCTGGCGGGCATTCCGCGCCGCGCTCGGCAGCGGGTGAACGTTCCAGCCATGCCTGGAACATCAGGATGTTCCAGAGGCGTTGCTCCGCACTATCGTGCACTCTCAGGAATGCGCCCCACGTTTGGCGAACCGGGGCGGGATCGAAAAACCCTTCCTCCCGAAGCCGCCGTTCGTCGAGCAAGGCTTCCGCCCAGTCCCGGAGAGGACCACGCAGCCACGAGGCGAGTGGCACACCGAATCCCGCTTTCGGCCGATCGACGAGCCGCATCGGCACGTATCTGAAGAGCACCTGCCGCAGGATCCATTTGCTCTCGTTGCTGCGGATCCTGAACGACAACGGCAAACGCCAGACGAATTCCATGACCTGGTGATCCAGGAGTGGTGCGCGCGTCTCGAGACTGACGGCCATCGCTGCTCTGTCGACCTTGACCAGAATGTCGTCGGGGAGATAACTCAGGGTGTCGGCTGCCATCATCCACTCTGCGAATTCCAACGCATCCACGCAGCTTATAGCTTCGCTCACAACGGTTTCGGGTAAGGACGCTCCGCGAACGATCGCGGCCGGATTCAGCCAGTGCGAGAGGCTGCGCCAATAAAACTCTTCCCGTGTCCGGCAGGTGACCAGCGCCGCCAGCTTGCGGACCCGGCCAGGTGTCCAGCGCCGCCCGTTAGATGCGGGCAGCCGGCGAAGAAAGCGGCCCGGCAACGTGGTGTGCGATTCCGGGGCGACGAACGCCAGGACCGCGCCCGCGCCGATGCGGCGTAGCGGCAACGGCACGTTGGACATCCAGCGCCTGCACCGTGACGTCCATATTCGTGACGTCAAAGAATAGCGATCATCATAGCCGCCGAACAGCTCGTCACCGCCGTCTCCGGACAGGGCCACGGTCACTTGCCGGCGCGCCATCCCGGCGACGAGAAAGGTGGGCATTTGCGAGGCATCGGCAAAGGGCTCGTCCAAAAGATTCGGCAAGCGCGGAATGACGTCCAGCGCCTGGCGCGCCGAGACGTACAACTCCGTATGTTCGGTTCCCAGATGGCTTGCCACAGCCTTGGCGTACGGCGCTTCGTCGTATTCGACTTCATCGAATCCGATGGTGAACGTCCGCACCGGCCGCGTGGATTGCGCCTGCATCAATGCGACGACGGCCGACGAATCGATCCCGCCGGACAGGAACGCGCCAAGCGGAACGTCCGCTGCCATCTGCCGGCGGACCGCCCGCAGCAACAGGTCGTTCAGGACGTCAACCGCTTCTTCGGGAGTGCCCTCGAACGGTTCGGCCCGGCCCGCGGTCATCACGTCCCGCAAAGACCAGTACGGCCGCGGTTCCGTCAGTTCGCCCGCACGCTGGCCTGAAGCGCCGACGGCCATCCTGACGTACGTGCCCGGCGGCAGCTTTCGAACGCCCTCGTAAATGGACCAAGGGGATGGAACATAACCGTGGCGCAAGAGCAGGGCGAGCGCGCCTCTGTCGATGTCCCCCGCGAACGCAGGATGCGCCGCGAGCGCCCTCAACCCTGACCCGAACAGGAACACACCGTTCTGCCAACCGTAGTAGAGCGGTTTTTCGCCGACCCGGTCGCGGGCCAGATAGAGGGCCCTGTCCCCGCGATCCCAGAGGGCAAAGGCGAACATGCCGGTGGATGCCCGCAACGCCTCCTCCAATCCCCAACACTCGATGCCTGCCAGCAGCGTTTCCGTATCGGAATACCCCTTCCAGGAGATGCTCTGACGATGGGTGTCGAGCCGTCGTCTGAGGTCCCGGTGGTTGTAGATCTCGCCATTGAAGACGATCACCCTTCGCCCGGAACCGGACAGCATCGGCTGGTGACCGGCCGGCGATAGATCGACGACGGCCAGACGGCGATGCGCGAGAGCGACTCCCGCCTCAAGGTCCAGCCAGATCCCGGCATCGTCGGGACCGCGATGCACGACTGTGTCCGCCATCTCATGGACGATCGATGACGCTACCTCCGACGTGAGAGGTCCTCTTCCAAGAAAACCGGCTATGCCGCACATGCCGCGCTCTCCATGGGCCGGGTCACTGCCCGCGACAAATGCCGCACAAGTCCCAGGCCGGATTGTGGAGTCTGTCAGGGTGTGTCAGGTTCGCCATGCGTGGCCGCTCAAATCAGCTTCGCTCGTTCCGCGCCGCAGCGCGACAGACAATCCCCACCCAGCAGCCGGAATTGCCACTTATACCATAGAACGGACAGTAAGGCCCATGACAGCCCGTTCCAATACTCTCAGAAAAATCAAAGTTGCCTATGTCACATCGACACTTAGGAGATGCGGTCCATCCATTCAGCTGGCAAATATCTTGCGGTATATCGATTATGCAAAATTTGACGTGTCCATAATAACTCTTTCTCCTGAAAGGAACGATGACTCTCTCGTTGGTCAAGTTAAACGTCTACCAGTTAAGGTATACCCGATTAATCTGAGTAGAAGGCTCGGTCTATTCCTCCTGATGAAACGCTTTCGAGACGTAATTTCATTAGTCCAGCCAGACCTGAGAGCCTCTTGCAAAATAGCTGAGTCGAGTTGCTCTTCTGCCTGAGTGAAGGCCTTTGCGGTGGGACCGGCCCACCCTCGTGAGTATCATGTGCTGCGCTAGCGCAAAACACCGCATGATGACCACGGAGGAGTGGAGCCGTGTCCCTGCGCGAGATGCTATCGGATTACTGGTACGCCTTTCAACAAGAGTTATTCCCGAGGCTCGAGAGCGAGCTTGGCCCGATGGGCGAGCGCTACGAGCTGTTCGTCGCGGTTCTGGAACTGGTGCGGGTCGAGGCTCTTCTGCCCTACTTCCGCGGCCAGGTAGGGCGGCCGGAGGAGGACCGCGCGGCGCTGGCGCGCGCCTTCATCGCCAAGGCCGTGTTCGACGTTCCGACGACGCGCGGCCTGATCGAGCGTCTTGAGGTTGACGGCAGGCTATGCCGGCTGTGCGGCTGGAGCGGTGCCGGCCGGCTTCCGAGCGAGGCGACGTTTTCGCGGGCCTTTTCCGAGTTTGCCGAGAGCCGTCTTGCGAACCGTCTGCATGAGACGTTGATTGCGCGGACGATGGATGGCCATCTTGTCGAGCACATCTCGCGGGATGCGACGGCGATCGAGGCGCGGGAGAAGCCGAAGCCGAAGGCAGCGAAGCCGAAGCGGCGCAAGCGGGGGCGGCCACGCAAGGGAGAGGCGCGGGCGAAGGAGCCGAGCCGGCTGGAACGGCAACTGACGATGAGCCTTCCGCAGATGCTGGCAGACCTGCCGAGGGCCTGCGATGTCGGCAGCAAGCGCAACGCCAAGGGCCATACCACCTCCTGGATCGGGTACAAGCTGCACGTCGATACCGCCGATGGCGGGATCCCCATCAGCTGCATCATGACGTCTGCGTCGACGCATGACTCCCAGGTGGCGATTCCGTTGGGAACCCTGACGGCCGGGCGGGTCGAGAACCTCTACGACCTTATGGACGCGGCCTATGATTCCATCGAGATCTGGGCGCACAGCATCTTGCTGGGCCACAAGCCGATCATCGACGTGAACCCCCGCCGCTCGGTCGAAATGCAAGAGGCGTTGAAGCAGGAGAAGAAGGCGCGGCGCACGCTCGGCCTCGTCTTTCCCGAGGAGCGTCGTTACGTCGTGCGCTCGGGGTCCGAGCGGATCAATGGGCGGCTCAAGGATGAGTTCGGCGGCCGCCATGTCCGCGTGCGCGGGTACGACAAGGTTCTCGCCCACCTCATGTTCGGCATGACCGTGCTGACGGCCAGCCAGCTGATGCGCCTTATCGTTCCGCCGATCTAGTCCGGCTCCTCTCCTTCGCCATCACCGCAGCCGCACTTCCTGAGAGGCGGAGCGGCCAAACGCGCCTGGAGTTCGGCGAAAATACCGAATCGGAGGCAGCGCCAACGCTGATCCGACCATGGTCGCGATCAAAATCGCGCCAATTGCCGTGCGCCGACGTCGCTGCTAGCTTGGGTGTTCTTGCGCCGCTCCGAGTCGATCAGAGTTTTGCAAGCGGCTCCTGATACATAGCTCCGGTTGGCGAAGCGACTCTCTCGTATCGAAATTGAATCGGTCTACCGCTTGGATTGCAACGTGCCGAAACATACCCGATATAGATTATCCCCTGGAGTTCGGGAGGTATCTTGGGACATACATGGCAAGAAGCCATGTAAGGGCTTTGAAAAAATGCGATAACGTAGTATGCTGTTCAAATTCGATGAAAGCTGAATATGAACAACGCTACGCTATGAAGGACGCTCTGGCAATACCGAATGGAGTGGAAATGTCCCGGGACATCGTCAGTGTGCGCACAAAGGAAATGGTGTACTTCAAGGGTGTGACGGTAAGTCGACTGATTCCTCGGAAGAATGTTCGGTATTTATGCGAGGTTTTCAAGAGACTGGATAACGGCGTTGCACGACTGACCGTTGTTGGGGACGGGCCGGAATACAGTGATCTTGCAGGTTATGAGGGCAGCAGAATATCCTTTGTCGGGCATCAGCGCAAAGATGATGTGCAAAAGTATTTGTGCGACTCCGATTTCTTCATGAGTGCGTCCTTAGGAGAAGGATTGCCGAATTCCGTATTGGAGGCGCTTTCAATGGGGCTTCCTTGTGTGCTTTCCGACATAGGGCCGCATCTCGAATTGAAGGATGAAATGCCCTCTGGAAGCGTAGAGATTTTCTCCTTGCCCGATTCCCCCGATGCAGTTGCAAGTAGATTGACGGACTATTTGGCAACTATCGTGAATCTGCCGAGGGACCAAATCAGGAAACGAACCATAGAGGAGTACTCGGCGGAACGAATGTCACAGCGCTATCAAGCATTGTACTCAAGCATCTGAGCGGCCGTCTATGCACGATCACTTCTTTCAGTGTTCAAGAGAGCCCCTTGCAAAGTCCTGTGCGCGGGCTGTTTGTGTTGGGAGGCTGGGGTGGAAAGGAGGAGGGGCACGGCACGAATATAGCGTGAACTATCGGGCGAGCGTGCATGTCGACTCGCGCATGAGCGCCGCGGGCGGGGTACTTTTCCACGAAGCATGAGCGTTGCGGGTGCATTTCGGCGCCTGCGTCGCGACGAGAACTGAGGTGGCCTCGGTTCGTCGGACAGCCTGGCGGCTGAGTTAAGGTGTGGTCCTGAGTTCGATATTGCTGGAGTGCGTCAGGTAGTGGAGTGGGTCGTTTTCTCTCCTGTATATGCATTACATTACAGGTGATTGGGTCGTTTCGCAAGAGGATTGTGGCGGCTTTTATCTGATATAAAATTTTACGCGTCGAACCGATCAGTTGCAATCTGGGAAGTGAAGGCGTATGTCAGGAGTGGTGAGTCTGTCGTTGCGCAGAAACACACGATGGATATTCGCGCTTGTAGAGGGGGTAAGGCGGTGGATGCCCGTGACGTATGCGGATGGGCAATCCGTAACTGTTTTATATGGTGTTATGCAGGTGTTTGCGGCACGAACGCGGGGCCTTCGAGGTTTGTCACGCAGTATTGCACTGTCCCCGGGGCGCGCTCATGAGCCGCCGGCCGGCGGAGCGCCGCGCGCAGCACGCGGTGATGGCCACGGCGAGCGGGTGGGTGCGAATCCGCGAACTCGCGGCCGACGCAGGCATGGATCTCTCGCGCTACGTCGTGCACAGGGCGAGCGCGCCGGACCCGCTGCCGGATAGCGTTCTGCGCCGCGCGGTGCGCGAGCTTCTGCTGCTCGCCACGATCGAGCAACAGCGCATGGCCGACATGGGGCTGGAGGAGCGCTGGCGCGCGGTCTCCGGCAGCGCCTGCCCCGAGGGCGGCCCCGCGCCGCAGCCCTGAGCGATGGCAGGTACAGTGCGCCGCACGCTGCGCTGCAGCCGGGCGGAGAGGGCCGAGATCAGGGAGCGCGCGAAGGCGCGGTCTCGGGATACCTGGTTGCCTGCGCGCTGCACGAAGACGCGGGCGGGACGAGCCCCGGCTGGTGCTGTCGGAAGACCGGCAGCGGACCCTGTACCAGCGGGTGGAGGAGATGGACCGGGTGCGCCGCGCGCTGGGCGAGTCGCTTTCGGGAACCGGCCTCTCCGTGTTCGGGGCGATCGCCTTCATGCAGCGCGCGCTACAGTCGCGCGCGGAGGGCACGTGATGGCGGAGCGCAGCGCAGCGCCCCGGGCGCGGATTGCGATCTCGTGCCTGGAGTCCGAGTGGGAACGGATCCGCGAGGTCGCGGAGAGCCGGGACGTCTCGATCAACGATCACATGATCTCCGCCGGGCTGAATGAGGAACTCGACCCCACGCAGACGGAAGCGCCGGCCCTGGCGCTGAGCTAGGCGGAACAGCGCCGGCTTCTCGACCGGGTGGACCGCCTGGCCGAGGGCATGCTGCCGGCAGCCTCGGGCGGCTCGATCGAACGGCTGCGGCAGTCGGTCGAGCTGCTGCTCATGACGACGTTGCACGACCTCGTCCGGCAGGGCCGGGAGCACGAGCTCGGACCGCTGCTGGTGGCGATGTTCGGCCCCAAAGACGGGCCGGCGGTGGAGCGGCAGTTCCGGGAGTGGATGGCCGCCGAGCCGCCGCTGCTCCGTTGAGCGGCGCTGCGCTCGTCCCCGGACGCGTCCCCGGAGGGCGAGGCGCCGGCCCCGGTTGCCGAACCTCATAGGCCGATGCCTCCGCCGCAGGAGGGGCCGACACTGTGCTTCATGGTCTGCTCATGGACCTGCTTCGGCGGGTCGGGTTCGGCCGCGCGCCGGGCCTCGTCGGACCACGCGGCGCGGAAGCAGCCGCGCGCGGTGACCTCCTCTTTGGTCCGCAGGATCGAGGCGCCCGGCTCCGGCGTGCCGGGGCCCGAGGCGCGGATCACCCGGAGCGCGAGTTCGTGCCCGTCGGCGGTCCCGGTCCGCGCGGTCGCCACGACCTCGATCGTCCGCATCTCTTCGCCCCGCCCGGCGGCCTCGGTCCAGGAGATGCGGTCGCCCGGGACGGGCGCGGGACAGGCGAGCGGGCAGGCGGCGCTGGGTACGGAGTACTGCCGGGCGGCCTCCAGTTGCCTCAGCCCCTCGCCGGACCATTCGGCGCGGGCGCACTTGACGTCATGCAGAGCCTGAGCGCCGATCTCGACCGTCCGGCCTGCGGCGCCGGGAGCGGCGCCGGCCGCCGCCGGCACGGTCTTCACCAGCAGCGTGTCGCTCGCGCGCATGCCGCCCGTCTCCCCCGGGAATACCACCGCCGCCTGCTGCGCCGTCTCTCCTGCGCGCCAGGCGATGCGGTCGCCCGCGACCAGCGGCTCATCGCCGGTCCACGCCATCCATTGCTCCGGCGCCGGCGAGCGGGCGAGCCGGGCGGTTTCCTGCCCGATGACCGACCTCACGACGGCTAGCAGCGCGGCTTCGCGAAGGGTCTCGGGGAGAGCCTCGGTGAGGCTGGCCATGTCGACATCCCGATCCTGCGGCGCGGTGAGCTTCGGCGCCGACGCGAGGTCCTCCTTCCAGCCCCGGTCGCGGTCGAGCCACGCCGCCGCCTCGTGGCGTGCCGCTTCCGGCAGGCCAAGGCCGCGTGCGATCGTCCCGCGCGAACTACGCGCCCGGCCGGCATCGGGAAAAGAACCGAGGCCTCGCCACGCGCCGACGGACCGCCCGCTCCGGTCAGCGTCCCCTGCCGTCCAGGGCGTATTCCTCCGCCCGCCAGGCGGCCAGACTCGTGTCGAGAACATGCTCCATGACCGGGAGCGTCTGCAGTGCCGCGCCGTCGATCAACGCTGCCGCCGTCGCGGCGAAGGACCGCCAGTCCCCCTCCCCGGTCGCGGCATTCAGCACGTGTGCCGCTCGCGCAATGAGAAGCGACCAGTAGCCGCGCCGCCTGTCGAGCGCCGCCCACAATGCCGCATTCGCTTGCCGCCGCCCGCCGCCCTCCTTCACAGCCTCGTCCACGATTGCCGTGCCCTCGAACCAGGTCTTCACCAGACTGTGGTCGAACGGCCACTCGGCGCTCCGCTCGATCAGCCGCGCCCGCTCCCGAGGCCGCAAGCCCGCGATCTCGCCCGCAGGGTCAACGTGCAAGAGCCAGTCCTGCGCCGTCATCGGCAGCGGCTTCAGCGTGCCCAGGCCGCAGGCCCGGACCACGTCGATCAGGCCCGGCGGACCGGGCTTCCCGGCAGACAGACACTCCGCAAGTGCCGCCGATAGCGCGGGCTCCAGCGCCTCCATAGCCAGTTCCATGTTGCACGTCTGAGACAACTGGCCCGACAGCATGGCTCCCGCCTCCTCCCCCCGAACCAGGAAGGCCTCCTTCACCCCATGACCGATCTTCAAGAGCACCAGGGCGGCCGCAGGCCCGTCCGCGCCCTCGAGCGAGACCGCGAAGCTCTGGCTGCCCGAGCCGTCCGGCAACGATCCGAGAAGCCCGGCAGGCCGAAGCGCAGGACGCTCGAGCGGCCCGGCCAACTCGTGCCGCCGCGCGCCCCGAAGAGCCGCGTCCAACGCCGCGCGGGCGTCGTCCGCCGGAACCCAGGTCCGGATCAGCGGCAGAGCCGAGGCGGCCGCAGCATCGAGGCTGCCCCGTTCCGCCCGCTCCCCAATGCCTGCCGCTGCCGCCCGGCGCACCTCCGGCGCCGGATCCAGCAGCCAATACAGCGCAAGGGGGCCGCACCACGCCTCGTCACGCCCCGCCACCTGATGCACGAAGGCCAGGCGCAACGGCGGCGGCATCCCGCTCAGCAGCTCGTTCAGAAAGCCGTGCAGCATGTAGTCGTCGCCGTCCGCCTCGCGGCGGAGATCGTCGATCCGTGCATCGAGGTCGTCCGGCAACCCTTCCGCCTCGATCGCGCTCCCCGCGCCCGTCATGAGAGCCGACACCAGGGCCTGCGGCACGTCCAGCTCGGCAATGGCGTAGGCCCGGGCCAGGGAAACGCCCGCATCGAGATCCAGGCCGCCGGACCCGCACAGCGCGGCGATCGCCTCTTCCGCCTCCGACAGAAAGCCGGCGCCCAGCCGTCCGCGGTTCTCCTCGTTCATACGCGCCTGGTCGAGCAGCAGCGTGAACAGGGTCAACCGCGCTTCCGCGTCCGCCTTGCCGCCCGAGATCAGCGCCGAGGCGGAACCGGGTGTCCCCAGGAGCAACGTGCTGCGGTCCCGCGCCAGGCGCATCGCGGCGTCGGGGCCGTCTGCCTTGCCGAGCTGCTTGAGAAGGGAACGAAGCCGAGCGTCCGGCACCAACGCGCTCCTTCCTGCCGTGGGCTATTTCCCCTGTGGGGCCGCCGGTCGATCATGGCATGCGCGGCATGGGGAACAAGGGGCAATCTTGTGCCGGCGGCGAATAGGCCGCGCCGAGCCGGGCCGCCGGCGCCGGCGCGAGGCAGGTCGTTGCCGGGCGCGCAGCGACGCCTCAGAATGAGCGGGGGAATCGATTGGCTCCCGAAGCGGAAGCAGCGTTCCGTGGACCGCGTGGGACGGCACCGTCGAAAGGGAATCGGGCGCATGACCGAGCGGCGCTGGCAGGACGTCTGGATGGAGCAGTGCGAGGCCGCCGAGGCCATCATGCACCGCTTCGGCGTCGAGGCCGCCTTCGACTACATCGTCGGCGAGAAGCTTGTGAGCTTCGCGCAGGCGGCTGCGGAGCGCCCGGAGTTCGCGCAGGCTTTGCCGGGTTTCGTGTCGCGGCTGAGGCGCATGTTCACGGCGGAGGAGATGCAGGACAATTTCACCCGGTTCGAGCGGCTGTTGCGGGACAAGGAAGAGGCTGCTTCGGAAGCCCCCGAGTTGAGCATCGAGGATCCGAAGGCGCTCGCCGAACGGGCGCGGCAGCTGGGTCTTCTCAGGGAGCTGCTGTTCGCTCCCGCGCTCGGGACATCGTGACGCGGGGCGTCCGGCCGCAAGCGCAGTCTTCGGATCGCGAGGTCCTGGCCGGGCTGGTCGAGCGCGTCACCTTCCACAACCCCGAGAACGGCTTCTGCGTGCTCCGGACCAAGGCGCGGGGCCACCGCGACCTGGTCACGGTCGTGGGCCACGCCGCCATGGTGGGGGCCGGGGAATGGATCACGGCCTCGGGCGAATGGATCAACGACCGCACCCACGGGCATCAGTTCAAGGCGCGCTTCATGCGCACGTCCACGCCGTCCTCCGTCGAGGGCATCGAGAGGTACCTGGGCTCGGGCATGATCCGGGGCATCGGCCCGGTCTACGCCGGCAAGCTGGTCCGGGCGTTCGGCGAGAAGGTCTTCGACGTCATCGAGGCGGCGCCCGAGCGGCTGCGCGAGGTGACCGGGATCGGCCGGGTGCGCGCCAAGCGCATCACCGACGCCTGGGCGGAGCAGAAGGCGGTCCGCGAGATCATGGTGTTCCTGCACAGCCACGGGGTGGGCACCGCGCGGTCGGTGCGCATCTTCAGGACCTACGGCGCCGACGCGGTCGAGGTCATGACGGAGAACCCTTACCGGCTCGCCCGCGACATCCGCGGCATCGGGTTCAGGACGGCCGACGCGATCGCGATGAAGCTCGGCATCGAGAAGACGGCCATGGTCCGCGTTCGCGCGGGCATCTCCTACGCGCTGACCGAGGCGATGGACGAGGGGCATTGCGGGCTGCCGGCGGAAGAGCTGGGGCCGCTGGCGTCCCGGCTTCTGGAGGTGCCCGACGACCTGATCCGCACCGCGCTCGATCTGGAGCTGGCCGACGGCGCCGTGGTCGCGAACACGGTGGAGGACACCCCCTGCGTGTTCCTCGGGGGCCTCTACCGGGCGGAACAGGCGATTGCGGAGCGGCTTCTCAGGATTGCGGCCGGCAAGCTGCCCTGGGCCGCAATCGACGCGGAGAAGGCGCTGCCGTGGGTCGAGCGGAAGACGGGGCTCACGCTGGCGGCTGGCCAGGCCGACGCGGTCCATCTGGCACTCACCTCCAAGGTCACGGTCGTCACCGGGGGTCCGGGCGTCGGCAAGACGACGATCGTCGATGCCATCCTGCGCATCCTGTCGGCCAAGGGCGTCGACATTCTCCCGTGCGCGCCGACCGGGCGCGCCGCGAAGCGGATGAGCGAGGCCACCGGGCTGGAGGCGAAGACCGTCCACCGCCTGCTCGAGGTCGACCCCCGGCACGGCGGGTTCCGCCGCGACACGGACAATCCGCTCGACTGCGGCCTCCTGGTGGTCGACGAGACCTCGATGGTGGACGTCATGCTGATGCGGGCGCTGATGGCGGCGGTGCCCGACACCGCCGCGCTGCTGATCGTGGGCGACGTCGACCAGCTGCCCTCGGTGGGGCCGGGCCAGGTTCTCGCCGACATCATCGCCTCCGGCGCGGTCCCGGTGGTGCGGCTGACCGAGGTGTTCCGCCAGGCGGCGCGAAGCCGGATCGTCACGACCACGCACGGCATCAACCGGGGCGCCATCCCCGATCTATCGCGACCCGACAGCGACAGCGACTTCTACTTCGTGCCCGCGGACGACCCGGAGACTGCGGTCGCCAGGATCGTCGAACTGGTGAAGGCGCGCATCCCGAAGCGCTTCGGTCTCGACCCGGTGCGCGACGTCCAGGTGCTGTGTCCGATGAACCGGGGCGGGGCGGGCGCGCGTTCGCTTAACATCGAGCTCCAGTCCGCCCTCAACCCTGCCGGCGAGCGCAAGGTCGAGCGCTTCGGCTGGACCTTCGCGCCCGGCGACAAGGTGATGCAGATCGAGAACGACTACGACAAGGAGGTCTACAACGGCGATATCGGCCATGTCGCCGACGTGGACCCCGAGGCGGGGGAGCTGACCGCGCGCTTCGAGGGAAGCGACCATGTCTACGGCTTCGGCGAGCTCGACACGCTGGTGCCGGCCTATGCCGCGACCGTGCACAAGAGCCAGGGCTCGGAGTATCCGGCAGTGGTCATCCCGGTGCTGACGCAGCACTACGCGATGCTGCGGCGCAACCTGCTCTACACAGGCGTCACGCGGGGCAAGCGGCTGGTGGTTCTGGTGGGCCAGAAGAAGGCGGTGGCGATTGCGGTGCGCAACGTCTCGGGCCGGCGGCGCTGGTCGAAGCTCGACGAATGGCTCGGCCGCCGCTCAGGGAGTTGAAGGCCGGGCGCCGCTGCGAAGGATATCCTCGCCGATGCTGGCCGCGATCCGCGCCGCAGACGCGTTCATCGCCTCCCGCGTCAGGTGAGCGTACCGCGCCGTCGTCTGCACCTCTGCGTGGCCCAACAGCCGCGCGATCATCGGAAGGCTCTCCCCAAGGGCCCACGATGCGTCGGTCATCCCCATGTCGTTCTCTATCCCTATGGCTCATTTCGTGAAACGTAGGCATCCCAGACTGTCGCCAGCAGCGGGGTACGCTTGTTCCACGCCGGCACGGGCTGATTCGACAGCATTTTCGGGGCCTTGTGACGCTTCCCATGCGCCGGCCCAAGCAACTGCAGGGCAAGGGGCCCCATAAGCCAACTACCCGCTATTAGAGCCACTTGCAAAACTCCCAGGCGCGGTCTGCTTTTCCCGGGAGCCCGGCGTGAGGACATTGGCGGTCGGAACGTAACATGAACTTCGGGACGAGCGGACGTCGCTGGCTGCCGCCGGGGCGCCGATTCGCCGCAAACCGATGCCCATGCGGGCGCATTTTGGACCCGCCGTCGCGATGCGGACATGGCTCTTTGCGCCCCCGTCGAGGGGGACGTGCGAGGACGACAGGGACGGGACCGAAGGCGGGGCTCAGGTCAGAAAGCGCATCAGCTGGTCGACCGTGAGCACCAGGATGCCGAACATCAGGTGGCAATGAACCTTGGCATGGCCGCGCACGCGGACATGGCGGCCCCCACAGTTGTCCTTCAGCCCACCGTTGATGCGCTCAATGTTCGAGCGCTCGTTGTAGCGCTCGTCCGCCGGGTGGCGGTGACCGACGCCTCTCTGCGCCCGGGCCTCGCGCGCCAGCTCCTCCTTGTACTCCTTGTCGCGAGGGTTGATGTCGATGATCGGGACGTGGCCCAGCAGGTAGCTGTGCCAGCCGATCTCGGGCGCGTCATAGGCTGAGTCCATGAGGTCGTACAGATTGGTGACGCGGTCGGCGGTCATACTCGCCAGCGGGATCGCGGCCTGGCTGTCGTGCAGCGAGGCGGACGTCAGGATGCAACTGATCGGAATGCCGCCATCGGCGGCGTCGATGTGCAGCTTGTAACCGATCCACGATGTGGTATGGCCCTTGGCGTTTCGCTTGGTGCCGACGTCGCAGGCTTTCGGCAGGTCGTCGAGCATCTGGGGCAAGCTCATCGTGAGCTGGCGTTTCACGCGGCGCTCCTCCTTGGGCCGCTCCTCGCCCTTGCGCGGTCGGCCGCGCTTGCGCTTCGGCTTCTCCGCCTTGGGCTTGGGCTGAGGCTTCTCGCGCGCCTCGATCGCCGTCGAGTCGCGCGAGACGTGCCCGACCAGATGGTCTCCGAGGGTCTGCTTGATCAGCGCCTCATGCACGCGAGCGGGCAACGCACTCTCGGAGAACTCCGCAAACGCCCGCGAAAACGTCGCCTCGCTCGGGATCTCTGCGGCATAGGTCCAGCCGCAGAGACGGCGTAGCGTCTTGTCGTTCTCAAGGCGCTCGATCAGGGCGCGCGTCGTGGGTACGTCGAACACCGCCTTGGCGATGAAGGCGCGGGCCAAGGCCGCCCGATCCTCGACCGGCCGGCCGGGCAGGCCATGGAAATGGGGAAGGAAGCTCTCGACCCGCGCAAGCTCAAGCACGGTGACGAAGCGCCGGTACCTCTCGCCGAGCGGCCCGAGCTCCTCCTCAAGCCACGGGAAAAGATCCGCTTGAATGTGATGCCAGAATCCGGATAGTGTCTGTCCCAGCGACATGGGGCCGCCCTCTCCGTCGACGTTGTCCGAAACCCGACAGGAACAGAGAGCGGTCCCGATTTCCAGGACAATCTGACCGCCACAGCGGGAGCAAGTCTCGTATGGCGGGACTGTGTTTTGATGGTCATTCTGCTCAGGCAGCCAGCGCCATATCGTGAATGATGCGGTTGTCATTGGCGGGTGCCATGAGGTTGGCGACCAGGGCGTCCCAGGCCCGCTCGAAGCGTCCCGACTTGATGAGCGCGCGGAAGGTGAGCACAGCCTGCCCGCCGGCGATCCGCCAGCGCATGCCAGACCTCTTCATACGCTGCGTCACCAGGGTTTTGTTGGCCGCCTCGACGACGCCCGAGCCGATGGGCATCTTGCGATCCTTCAGCGCGCGGTAGCGCATGCGGTGCCGGTTCTTGCGGAAGAAGGCGAGTTCCCGCTCGATCTCGGCCTTCCCCGAGGTCGCTCTGCCGAGCAGGTGGCGCAGGGCGCGGATGACCTTCTCCACCCCGTCGGGATCATGACGCAAGATCTCACGGTACTTCTCGAACCAGTTGTGGGCGAGGGCATGGTCAGACGCCGTCGCGAGGTGTTCGCAAGCGTGCCAGAAGTCGACGGCTTCCTCCATGGGCGAGAGGGTCTCCAGGAAGGTCCAGTTGTCGGGGGCGCCGTCTGCGATGGCGACGATTGCGATGTCGGGACGGGACGCCTGGAGATGGGCAACGTCGGCCTTGAGCTCGGCCTTGAGGCTGACCTTGCCGCTTTCCGGCATGCGCCCCAGGTAGAGTGTGTGCAGCCGCTCGCCGTCGCTGTCGTGGAACGAGACCGTGCCACAGGACGCCTCGCGCCAAGCCGCCTCTGCGCGGCCGTCCTCGCCTGCTCGCAGCGGCACCATGATGCCGTCAAGCGAGACCGCCGCCGTGACCGCTGCCGCAGGTATGCCCTCCGCAACCCGGATCTCGTCCAGCGCCGTCCCGCTGATTGTCTCCCAGTTCCCGTGCACCGCCTTGACCAGGCGCTGCAGGGTGCTCGCCGACGGGGTCATGGTCCCCATCTTCCGGAAAAAGGCCTCCGCTTCGCGGGCCGGGCAATGACCCATCAGCCAAGCGCCGAGATGCGCCGCCGTCCGGGTCAGACAGCCGTTCACAAGACCCAGGCTCTCGTCTACCGGAACGATCGAAGCCGACATGCCGTCCCGACGGTAGCGCGGGCGCAGATACTCGACCGCGCCCACAGACGTCATCACCGTCTTGGCGGTCTCCTCCACCCGGTACCAGACCTGCCCGTCCCGCTCCATCCGCGCGGCGCCGTCATCGCGGCTCTCGATGACGCTGCGCAGCAGCAGGCAGCAGACCTCCTTCATGGCACTGAGTGCATCCCGCTCGGCCGCCTCGAAGTCGTCGGGACCCACACCGGATCCGACGTGTTCGTCAAACAGCGCGAGCACCCGGCTCACCGCCTCAGCAGCGGGATCGGGCAAGTCCGACAGAGCGATGGAGGGCTGGGCACAAGGCTGCAACACTGGCATGGGTGTTGTTTCGCAGTTTAAGTCGATAGAAGGCCGGGCTTTTTGGTCACACTGATCCGACGGCGGATTTCCGGGGATGTTGGCTGAATGTGGGAAGGGCGCTGTCCGCGGCTCTTCTTTTGATCCTCAGCAATATCCTCATTGCTGTTGAAGCTGTGGAGCGGTGGGCGCGAGATCGGCGAGTGTGGTCAGGCGGTGGGCAAGCGCCAGCTTGTCCACGGGCTGTCCACACGGTCCGCAGGACGCCGATCGGTCCGCAGGACGCGTCCACGGCTCCACAGCTTGGCGGCGCCGGGGGGCGTCCGTAATCTCGGCCTCTCTCTGAACGACGAAGAGAGGCCCGGGGGACGGAACTCCCGCCGGGCCATGGCCGGTGCAGCTTCGGTATGAAACGGGGCTTACCGGCGAGGAATACGTTAGGGCCGAGGCGTGGCGCGATGCAAGGCTCGATCGGTGCCCGAATCATCCGCATGGCGGATGCTCTGTGGCCCATCACGGCACCTATGAGCGCAAGACGCCCGAGGGCGCGAAGATTGCTCGCTGGTACTGCCGTGAGAGCCACACGACCATCAGCCTTCTGCCGGACTGTCTGGCGGCGCGGCTGCCGGGCACGCTCGATGCGCTGGAAGATGTTGTGGTGGCGGCGGAGGAGGCCGGCAGCCTGGAGGAGGCAGCGGACGAGGCGCGCTGCCCCGAGGACGATGACGCCATCGAGCTTCCCGGCGCGCTTCGTTGGCTGCGCCGGCGGCTGGATCTCGTCTACGACGCGCTTGCCCGTGTCATCGGTCTGATCCCCGAGAAGCTCGCGGGCTGCGCGGCCACCATGAGCGCGGTTCGCGAGCGTCTGAAGAGCGACAGCGCGTTGATGGCGCTGCGCGGCCTGGTCGCCGGGCAACTGCAGACGCTGCCCGCGCCTCTGGGCTTCCAACCCCACGGAATCGGCGTGATGAGTCGCAAATCTGCGTTCCAACAACGGGCGGGGCCGGACCCGCCGCCGGAGAGTTCGTAGCGTGACGATCCCGGGGCCAGGGAGCCCCACGAATGAGGATCGCACCATGAACAACTCAGACGACGACCTTCGCCAGGAGATCGCGCTCTTCCGATACACCGTCATTGCCGACCTGGTGCATCTGCCGGTGGGCGCGCAGGGCATCGGCGAGAAGCTGCGCGACAAGGCCAGCCGGACCTACACCATCCCCGGAAGCGACCGGACCCATGTCGCCGCCAACACCATCCGGGGCTGGGTCAAGCGCTACCGCTACCGCTACGGCGGCTTCGACGCGCTCTACCCCAAGCCGCGCACCGACCGGGGGCAGCCCCGGCGGCTGCCGCCCGAGGTCGCCGCGCAGCTTATCGAGCTGAAGACCGACAACCCGGCATGGTCGGTGCGCAAGGTCATCCAGAAAGCCCGCGAGGACGGTGTCGATCATCCGCTCGCCCCGTCCACCGTGCACCGCCTGCTGAGCCGCGAGGGCCTGTTCGACAAGAAGCCGCCCGACGGTGCCGACCGCCGCCGCTTCGCCTTCCAGGAAGCCGGCGAGCTGTGGATGAGCGACGTCATGCACGGGCCCAAGGTCCGGCACGGGCGCAGCCGGCGCAAGACCTACCTCATCGCCTTCATCGACGACGCCACCCGCGTCATCCCCTTTGCCGCCTTCGCCCTGGCCGAGAACGTCCAGGCCTTCCTGCCGGTGTTCAAGAACGCCCTTGTCCGGCGCGGCCTCGCAGCGCGCCTGTACGTCGACAACGGTGCCGCTTACCGCTCCCGCCAGCTCGCCCTGGTCTGTGCGAAGCTCGGCATCGCGCTGATCCACGCCAGGGCCTATCAGCCAGCCGGGAAGGGCAAGATCGAGCGCTTCTTCAGGACACTGCGGGCCGGCTGGCTGGCCCACCTCGAGCCCGAGGCCCTGGACAGCCTCGAGGCGCTCAACCGCAGCCTCTGGGCCTGGATCGAGGGGGAGCACCACAACTCCCCCCATCGCGGCCTGGACGGGCGCACGCCGCTCGAGCAGTGGGCGCTGGCCGGCGCAGGCGTGCGCTATCCCGAGCCCGCTCTCGACCTTGACGAGATCTTCCTCTTCGAGGTCGGGCGGCGCGTCCAGAAGGACCGCACCGTCAGCCTGGACGGCCGCCTCTACGAGGTCGATCCCCTCCTCGTCGGCCGCAGCGTCACCTTGCGCTACGACCCCGACGCGCCGCCGTCGCGCCCCCTCGACGTCGTCTGTGACGGAAAGCCTGCCGGGAAGGCAACCCGCCTCGACGCCTACGCAAATACCGCAGTGAAGCGCGGCCACTGCTCCAAGCAGATCGAGACCGACGACCCGGCGCCCGAGCCGCCGCCCTCGCCACTGGCCATGCGGAACCTCAGGAAGAAGCAGGAGGACGACTGATGTACCTGCGACACTTCGCCTTCACCCGTCTGCCCTTCGAGACCCCGGCAGAAACCGACGAGCTCTTCGAATCCAATGCGCGGCGCGAGGCCGAGGCCAGGCTCGGACACCTCATCGACTTGCGCGGCATCGGCATGCTCACCGGCGAGGTGGGCTCCGGCAAGACAACCGTCTGCCGCCACCTCACAGCCCAGCTCCACCCGGGCCTCTACCGCATCCACTACGTCTCGCTGACCACCGGCAACGTGCTCGACATGTACAAATCCATCGCATGGGAGATCGGCATCGCCGTCGAGCGCTCGCGATCCTCGGCCCACCATGCGATCAGGACCGAGATCACCCGGCTTGCGAACGAGGCCAAGCAGCTGCCCGTCCTCGTCGTCGACGAGGCCCACCACCTGCGCAACGACGTGCTTGAGGACCTCCGCCTGCTCACCAACTTCGCCATGGACGCGGAGCAGCGCATGTGCCTCATCCTCGTCGGCCTGACCGAGCTCAGGCGCAGGCTGTCCATGGCGGTGCACGAATCCCTCAGCCAGCGCCTCGTCGTCCGTCACCACCTCACCGGCCTCGATCGAGAGGAGGTCGACGCCTATCTCACGCACCGCCTCCGTCTTGCAGGGTGCGAGTTGCCGCTCTTCGAGGCGCCGGCCGTCGAGGCCCTGTTCCAGAGTGCGCGCGGACTGCCGCGCCAGATCAACCGCATCGCGCACTACGCGCTGGCCGCCGCCGCCCTCGACAAGGCAAGAACCGTCAACGCCGACCACCTCCAGCACGCCCTCGACGAGCTCAGGCCATGAGCATCGTCATCGACCTGCCCGACGAGATCAGCGACGAGACCGCCGCCAGGATCCGCGACGTCCTCCATGAACTCGGCGACGCCTTCTACCAACTCGGCAGGGCAGTCGAAACCAGGTACGCCGGCCAGATCAGGCGATACTACGAGCCCGACTGCCCGCCGCCCCTCGACGACGGGGAACAACTGCCGCTGTTCCCGGAGTTGGATACCCCGTTCTGAGACGCCCGCGCGGCCGAGGGCGCAGCAGTGGCCGGCACCGACCATGGTGCCGCCACCGCTCGTTCCCGTCCCCTGAAGCCCCTGAGCGTCGCGGGCAGCCTCGTCCCAACCAGCAGGACCAAACCATCCGTTCAACCCTCAAGGGGCGAACGGATATGCGTCGTCGCAGCTTGCTCATCGATCCGGAAAAGCCGGATCTATCCGAGAAATCCGCGCCTCCGGCGCTCAAATCAATCCGGCAAAGCCGTCGTCATATTGCGTGCGAAACAACACCGCCTCAAGGGCCTGCTGCGCCGCCGTCAAAGCACCGGTCTTGGCAGCGTAGTCCGCCTGCGCAGCCGTTAGCGCAGTCTGAGCGCTCGTGAACGCCGCGACCTCACCCTCGGGATCGTCCGTGGTGCCCAAGGCCGCGGCAGCGGCATCGAGAGCGGCTAGGGCATCCTGGAGAGCAGTCTGAGCGGCGGCTTTAGCCGTCTGGGCCGCCCCAAGATCCGTAAGGGCGGTCGCAACGGCCATCTTGGCATCCTCGACCGCCTGGATGTCGCCCTCGGCTTCCTCAGCGCGAGCCAGGTTCCTCGCCGCCTCGATATTCGCCTCGGCCGCCGCAAGACGAAGACCGACGATCACGACCTGCGAGGTGTACATATCGATCTGCGCCTGGGTCAGACGCTCCGCATTCTGCACCGCGTCCGATGCGGCCGAAACAGCAGCCAGCGCCGCCGCGATCGCATCGTCGTCGGACTCATCGGTCAGCGCGGCCACCGCAGCGGCCGCGATCGCGATCGCCTGTTGGACGTCCTTGGCCTCCTGCTCGGTCAGGACCCGCTCCCGTTCCTCTGCCGCTGCCTGCTCGGCCTCCATCCTGGCCTTCTCAGCCTCGGCCTCCGCAGCCAGCCTCGCCTCCCTCTCCGCGTCGAGTTCCGCCTGGGAGACATCGCCGCCGTTGCATGCCGCGATCGCAAGGGGTGCGGCCAACACGAGGGCAATCGCGCTGCTCCTGGCGAGTCCGCTCTTCAGCTTCGTCTTCTTCATGACTTGAGGCTCTCCTCTTGTTTGGGCGCAAATTGGCTAGTCCATGACAGGGCTACGCTCTGGCACGCTCCGGTACGCTGGAGAACGACAAAAGGATGTATTTCTTGTCGTAACAATAAGTTGATGTGACCACAACACTCCCTGACGACACTTGACGACCGGACAAACCTACGCTTCAATACGCCGGAGTTGGATGTCGGTGGCTTACGAAGTGATTACGGTGATTACGACAGTCGCGCCGGCCCGGAATCCGACCGCGACTCGAGGGGTGCCCGATGCCAAGACGAGGCGAGCTGACCATCTCGAAGCAATCCGTCGATGGGCTCTCCGTCGAGGGCAAGGAAGCCGTGTTCTGGGACCGGGAACTGCCGGGCTTCGGCGTGAGGGTCTACCCCTCGGGCAGCAAGGTTTACGTGACCCAATGCCGGGGACCGAACGGCATCAAGCGGGTCTCACTCGGCCGACACGGAGCGATCACCGCCGAGGAGGCGCGCAAGCAGGCCGCCGCCGCCATCGCCCGCATCAAGCAGGGCGAAGACCCCTCGGCGAGGCCGCTCAAGCGCACACACACCGTCGCCGACCTGGCCGAGCGCTACATGGAGGGCCACGTCAAGGTGCGCTGCAACGCGCACACGCAAGGGATCTACGCGGGCTCTCTGAGGAACCACATCCTGCCCGCGTTCGGCACGATGGCGGTGGCCTCCGTCGGGCGGGCCGAGGTTGCGGCATTTCACTACCGTCTGCGCGAGACGCCGCGGGCTGCGAACCGGGCGCTGATGGTGTTGTCGAAGATATTTTCGCTGGCGGAGGCGTGGGGCCAGGCGCCGCCGGGAGGCAACCCGTGCCGTTTCGTGCTGCGTTACAAGGAGGGCCGGCGCGAGCGCTTTCTGACGGAGGACGAGTACCGCCGGGTTGGCCAGGCGCTGCGCGAGCTGGAGGCGGAGGGTCCCGCGCAGGCGCGGGCTGCGCCGGCGTTGCGCCTGATCATGCTGACGGGGTGCCGGGTCGGAGAGGTGCTGACGCTGAAGTGGAGCGACATCGACCGCAAGTCCGGCGAGTTTCGCCTGCGCGACGCGAAGACGGGAGCGCGCATGGTGCCGCTGACGCCCACCGCTCTACAGGTGCTGGCGGGGATCGTGCGGGTCAGGCGGAGCCCCTGGGTGTTCTCGGGCAAGAGGCGCGATCGCCATCTGTCGGATCTCAGGCCCTACTGGCATCGTGTGCGGGAGCGGGCCGAGGTGGAGGACGTGCGGATCCACGACCTCCGTCACAGCTTCGCTTCGCGGGCTCTGGCGCTGGGCCTCGCGCTTCCGATGATCGGCCGACTTCTCGGCCACACGGACATTGGCAGCACCGCCCGTTACGCCCATCTCTCGCGCGAGGCGGAGAAGATTGCTGTGGCCCGTGTGGGCGACAGCATCGAAGCTGACGTCCTGCGGGCGGAGAGCGCCCATGCCGACGGTCGTGAATCGACGCCGGTCACGCCGGCTTAGGGAAGGGAATTCCGCCATGGCGAGACTGGAATGCAAGACATTGTCGAACCGCGTGGTCGACGGCCTGCGGGCAGGCGACAAGGAGGTCATCTACTGGGACCGGGACCTTCCGGGTTTCGGGGTGCGGGTCTATCCCAACGGCGCGAAGACATACCTGGTGCAGGGTCGGGGCCCCAGAGGCTCGAAGCGGATCACGGTGGGCCGGCACGGCACGATCCCGGCGGACGAGGCGCGGCGCCGGGGTGCTGCGCTCCTGATCCGCATCAAGGCGGGCGAGGAGCCGGGGTCAGAGCCGGGCGTCGGGAACGGGCCGACGGTGGCCGATCTCGCCGAGAGGTATCTGCGAGAGCATGTCGAGGTCCGCTGCAAGCCGCTCACGGTGAAGGGCTACCGCCAGATGATCGACGGGCACATTCTTCCCGCTCTGGGCAAGTTGCCGATCGCCGCCGTTGGCCGTGAGCACGTAGCCGAGCTTCACTACCGTCTGCGCAAGACGCCGGTTGCGGCGAACGACACGGTGGGCGCTCTGTCGCGGATGCTGAACCGTGCGGAGGCGTGGGGACTGGTTTCGGCGGGAAGCAATCCCTGCCGCTTCGTCACGCCGTACCGGACGCGGCGGCTGGAGCGCTTCCTGACGGAGGAGGAGTTTGGACGCCTCGGGCACGCCCTTGACGAGCTGGAGACTGGGGGCCGGCTTCCGGTTCATGCGGCGGCGGCGCTCCGGCTTCTGATGCTGACGGGGTGCCGCTGCGGCGAGGTGCTGACGCTTCGGTGGGAGGACGTGGCGTTGGAGCGGAACGAGATTCGGTTGCGCGACAGCAAGACCGGTCCTCGCGTCGTTCCGCTGTCGCCGGCGGCGGCGCGGGTTCTCGCGGGCATTCCCCGCCCCCCTGGCAATCCGTGGGTCATTGCGGGCCGCAAGCCTGGCGCGCGGCAGACGCACATCGCCGATTACTGGTACCGGGTCAGGGAGCGCGCCGGGCTGGACGACGTCAGGCTTCACGACCTGCGTCATTCCTTCGCGTCGCGGGCACTGGCGCTGGGCGAAGACCTCACGATGATCGGCAAGCTTCTCGGCCACAAGAAGATCCAGACCACCGCACGCTATGCCCACCTGGCGCGAGACTCAGTTAAGGAGTCGGCGGCGCTGGTTGCGGCCAGCATCGGAGAGGACATTCTGCCATGAGCACAACCGGTCGGCTTTGCCGTTCGAGCGCCGGCGACGCCGGTTGACATCATATGGCGCCACACGCTATTAGCGCGTTGTGCCATTTGCGAGATGATCAAGAGTTACAAAGACGTTGGGACCGCGGCGGTCGCAAAGCGGGAGCGGGTGAGGCGGTTCCCTGCGGACATCCAGCGGCGCGCACAGGCGAAGCTGATGATGCTGAACAACGCGAGAAGTCTGAACGACCTGCGGGTGCCTCCGGGAAACCGGCTGGAAGCACTATCGGGCGGGCGCAAGGGCTTGTACAGCATTCGGGTCAACGATCGCTGGCGGATATGCTTCTCCTGGAGGCGGGGAGACGCGTACGACGTCGAGATCGTGGACTACCACTGATGGTGAGGCGGATGCCGGGCGAGGAGCGCAGGGACCTGGGCAAGTCGACGCGGGGACGGGGTCGCAAGCTGCCTCCCATCCACCCGGGGGAGATACTGAGGGACGAGTTTCTGGTTCCGCTGAAGATCAGCCAGTACCGGCTGGCGCGGTCGGTCGGCGTCGACCCCCGCCGCGTTCATGCGATCGTTCACGGCGAGCGCTCGGTCACGGCGGAGACGGCGTTGCTGTTCTCGCGCTTCTTCGGTAACTCGGCGGAGTTCTGGATGGGCCTGCAGAGTCAGTACGACCTTGAACGGGAACAGGACCGGCTTGCCGAGAGGCTCGGCAAGGTCGCGGCCTGGAGTGCTCCCTCCGAAGCCTGAGCCGCTCGGGACGGTCGGCGCTGCCGCGCACGCTTCCGCCATGCTATGGGCTTGGGGTGCATGAGCGCTTCCGGCGGACGAATTCGGAGGGTCTGGTGTCCAGGTACGCTGCGGACGTATTGGCTACGCAGGGCGGTCGCGGCTCGGGGGCTGGACTTGAATTGCGGAGTGTGATTTTGGGCTTGCAAAGGCGCGTCGGTTGTGGCGCTATTTGGGGACGGCACGTTGTGCGGCATGGAGGATGCGTCGCTGATGTGCGGGAGGGCTGCATCGACAGGGAGGCGGAAGCCTTTTGATGGGCTCGGGAGCGAGGGACGGATTGCTTGTCAGTTGTTTCCTTCGGGCGGGGTTTCAGCTAGGTTGCGTTGCCCTGAGTAGACATCTTGGTGAGCGTGTGCTGGAGTGCTAGAGTACGGCTAAGTTCCCGAGTCGTCACGACCAAGATGGCGGCCATACGGTTTGACAACGCGAGCCCTCGGGCTGAGGCCTCCTAGAACCAAAGGAGAGCCTGGGCGCAGGATAAAGGCTACAACCTCAGTTTCCTGCATCAATCCAGCCGCTTAGCTCCCTAATCAGCCCTCTCTGACAGCTCCTGAAATCGCCCACCGTAATCACTGCGGAAGCGAGTGAATTCCAACTCCAGCGTAGCTCCGCGTAGCGACTCGTAGCGACTCGGGCCGGAACGCCGCGCGAGCCCGCCGACGGCGCCCCCGAAACCGGAATCAAAACACCGGCGCCGGAGCGACGACGTGCGCTGCGCGCATGGTGGCGTGCGTGCGGTTGCGTCCGCCGGCGACGGCGATAGGATGAGCGTCATGATGGTGGCGTTCGACACGCTCAGGGCGGCGCGCAAGCTGCGCGACGAAGGCGGCTTCGACGAGAAGCAGGCCGCGATCCTCGTCGACACCTTCGCCGAAGGCATGGGCGAGACCCTGGCCACCAAGGCCGACCTTGAGGTGCTGCGGGGCGACCTTGAGAAGACCGAGACCGCGCTGCGGGGCGACCTTGAGAAGACCGAGACCGCGCTACGGGGCGACATCAAGGCAGTGCGAAGCGAGATGCGCGAGCTCGAGCAGCGCATGACCATTCGCCTTGGTGCGATGATGGTGGGCGCGGTGGCTCTTATCGTCGCGCTCATCAAGCTCGTCTAGCCGTCCCGCGCTCGTTTGACGCTGAGCGCCGGCCCCCGCGATCTCCCTGCGCCGACTACGAGAGGGGCGAGACGATCCGCCATTTGCCGACGCGGACCGGTCTCGCCCCTCGATCCTGGCCGCCGGACGCGGTTTGAACGAAGCCGCTACGCGGAGTTAGCGGCGTAGAGTTCATTCATTTCCGAGGCGTCGCGGGTGCCGTTTGCCCTGTGCGTTCGCTTCCCGGTTGCGTCGGTGGCGCTCCGCCCGTCGAGTGGCGGATCCCCGGCAGCCTCCCGATCACCAGTGGTTAGCATCGATCCCTGCGACGGACCGTCGCCGGATCGGTCCGGCGGCGCGCCGTCGCGATCCAGGGAGATCGATCATGACCGAGACCGCGTGCGACACGAACACCGTCACCCCTCTTCGCCAGCGCATGGAGGAGCAGCTCCGCATCGCCAATCTGGCCGCGAGCACGTCCAAGGCCTACATCTGCGAGATCAAGAACCTGGCCAGGTACTACGACGCCTCGCCGGACGAGCTCGACGCCGAGCAGGTGCGCCAGTGGTACCTGGGGCGGATCGACAAGGGGCTCAGTCCGGGCACGACCAACGTCTCCTTCGCCGCGCTGAACTTCCTCTACATCGACACACTCGGCTGGCCTGACCATGTCGCCGGCCTGCGCTCCCGCAAGAAGCCCGGCAAGCTGCCGCGCTACATGTCGGAGCAGGAGGTCGAGCACCTCATCCTTGCGACGCCCGACCTCCGCCACCGTGCTGCCATTGTCACCGGCTATGGCGGCGGGCTCCGCATCTCCGAGACCTTGGCCATCAAGGTCGGCGACATCCTGTCGGAGAAGAAGCTGCTACACATCCCCTCCGGCAAAGGTGGCCACGAGAGAATGGCACCGTTGCCGGACAGCGTCATCCACTACTTGCGCGCCTACTACAGGAACATCTGGCCGCGTCCGACGAGCTGGCTCTTCTACGGCGTCTCGCTCGACAGGCCCATCGCAACGGAGACCTTGCAGGCCGCCTTCAGGAGGGCGCGCGACATTGCCGAGCTCGACCGCAGCTACACCTTCCATTGCCTGCGCCATTCGGCGGCGACCCATCTCCTCGAGCGCGGCGGCGATATCGAGGTGATCCGGGACATGCTCGGCCATCGAAGCGCGAACACGACCCGTCACTACGCCCGCGTCACCGGCAAGATGTTCGAGGGCCTCGACCACCCGATCTCAGGCTTCGCAGCGTTGCGCAACTGACGGCGCGTGGAGGCCGAACGCGCGGGCGTGGCGGAGATCCTCCGCCGCGCCGGCGCCGCTTTCCGTGAGCGCCACAAAGGGCGCATCGACGCCGCCCGGCTCAAGGTCATGGGCGCCATCGAGGCGTGCCGCACCGCCGTGCTCGGCGGCCACATGTACGCCTGCGAGGGCTGCGGGCGCGAGCATCCGCTCTTCAACTCCTGCCGCAACCGCCACTGCCCGACCTGCCAGGGTCTCGCCGCCAACCTCTGGAGCGAGGCCCGCGCCGGGGACATCCTGCCGGTGCCCTACTTCCATGTGGTCTTCACCCTGCCCAAGGAGGTCGCCGCCATTGCCTTCTGCAACCGAAGGGTGGTGTTCGACATCCTCTTCCGGGCCACGGCCGAGACCCTGCGCACCATCGCCGCCGATCCCCGCCACGGCGGCATGCGCATCGGCGGCACCGCGGTCCTCCATACCTGGGATCAGAAGCTCCGCTTCCACCCGCACCTGCACGTGGTCGTGCCCAACGCGGGCTTCGACGTAGACAGCGGCGAGTGGAAGACGGGGAGCACCACCTTCCTCGCCCCCGTCAAGGTCCTCGGCAGCCTGTTCCGCCGCCTCTTCCTCGAGGAGCTCGCCCGCGCCCACGGCCGGGGGGACCTGGAGTTCCACGGCACCCTCGCCCACCTCGCCAATCCCGGCGAGTTCCACGCCACGCTTGCCGCCGCCCGGGCCAGGGACTGGGTGGTCTACGCCAAGCGGCCCTTCCGCGGGCCTGAGCAGGTCTTCCGGTACCTCTCGCACTACACTCACAGAATCGCCATCTCCGACAGCCGCATCGTCTCCTTCGACGGCGAGACGGTCTCCTTCCGCCACCGCAAGCCGAAGGCGCCGGGGCAGAGAAAGCCGCGCTACGGCATCGCCACCGTGAGCGCCGACGAGTTCATCCGCCGCTTCCTGATGCACGTCCTGCCGGACGGCATGCACCGCATCCGCTACTTCGGCATCCTCGCCAACGGCTGCCGCGCCAGTACGCTGGAGAGAGCACGCCACGCTCTCGGCGCCCTCGGCTGCGCCGTCCCCGAGGAAAGCGTGGGCGGCGCTCGGGCCGAGCCCGACGAAGAGACCGTGATCGACACCGCGCCCGTGGCCTGCCCCCACTGCGGCGGCGTCATGCGCCTCGTCCGCGAAATCCGCCGCCGCCATGAGCCCCGCTCGACGCGCGGCCCGCCGCCCGTGCCGCCGACCCACAGGGGGAAACCGTGAGACGCCCGCTCGCTTCGGCCCCGCGCAACGGCGCCAAAGCGCCGACGCACGACCGAACCTGTCTCCGTTTGAGCCGGGCTGACAGCCCTCGGCTCACACCCCGCTCAGTCCTCGCAGCGTGCGCCCGCATGCCTGCCGAAAGACCGCCGCGAGCGTCGATCTCATGCGCAACTCTGCTGCCGGTGGATGCCGCCTGACGCTGACATCGGCGCACTTTCCACATAGCTCAACTTCGCCTCTCGTGGCCCGCGCCTCCGTTCAAAAGGGTTGGGCAGGTTCTCTCTCGAGAACCTGCCCAACCCTTAACCTTGGACGAGCGCCGCCGGGCGCGATGGCGCGCACCTTCCAGGTGACGCTCCGGCTTCCCCTCGCTCTCCCCGACTGAAGGGAAGGGACCCTTGCCCGGCGGCGATGGGATCGGCGAGTGGCTCGACGAGCTTGGCGGCAACGGCTCTGCGGCCGCGATACGCCTGGCGATGCGCCACGCCCCTGCGCTGCTGGGAACGCCGGGGATCGCGCGGACGCTTCTTCTGGACCCGCAGCGGGACGCGGCGCGGCGTCTGCGTCTGTTCGAGGCTCTGGTCGGGCAGGCCGGCCTGGACCGGGAGAACGGGGGGCGCCTTGGCGCGGGCTTCCTGGCGGAGGCGCAGGAGACGATCGAGGGTCTGGCCGCGTCAGGCGGCCTCGACGCCGGGACCGCCCTGTCGCTCGGGCGGGCCTACGCCCGCGCGGAGATCGACGCGCCCGAGACCCTGACCTCGTTCCTGCTCTGCGCCATCGAGGCGCAGGCTGCGAGCGACGGGTATTCGGGCGACTTCGTCGCCGAGCTCGACAGCCTGCGGCGGGAGGCGGGGGACGACACGCACCGCCTGCACGCGACGCTGCAGGACATGCTGAGCCTGATACCCGCGCCGCAGCGTCCCGGCTTCGTGCACGGTGTCGCGGTGCGGGACGAGGCGTTGTGCGGCCGCCTTGCGCTCTACTGGCTGCTGGACCGTGCGGAGGAGGTCCGCCACGCTGCTGCCGGGGGACTACTGGAACGGGCGCGCCGTGGCGCCCTCGATTCCGGGACTGCGGGGTCGCTGCCCCCGCTCCGGAGCTGGCTTCCTGCCGACGGCGCACGTTCTCTTCTCGACACGGCGCTGCGCGAGGCGCGGCGGCGCGGACCTGTGGGTCCGCTGGAGGGGCGCGGCCTGCGGCGGCTGCAGCTGTTCGAGACGGTGCCGGACGGCACGGGCGGCCAGACCTTTGCGGCCTCGCTGGAGGGCGAGGACGGCCCTGCTGCGGCGCTGGTGCTGCTCAAGAGCGGCGAGGGGGTGAAGGAGGCGTTCCTGGCGCAGGGGGAGGGCATCGAGGAGGTGGTGCCGAGCCATGTGGCCGAGTCCGGCGGCTTCGCCGTGGCCTGGCCGGCGTTGGAGCCGGCGCTTTCGGCGGCGCTGGCGGACGGTCTCGAGGCCGGGCGCCCGCCGGCGGCGGGCCTTCTGGACGTGGCGGACGCCTGCGGCCTGGGCGACCTGCGGCCCCGGCCGATGGCGGCGGCGGAGTGGCTGGCGCTCGTCGATCCGGAAGACGGGATTGCGGGGCTCTCGGCCCGCGAGCGGAACGGGCTTGTCCGCCGCAGCGCCGGGTGGCCGCTCGATCACCCGCTGATCGTCGCCTGGTGCGAGAGCACGGTGGTGGTGGACGAGGCGCTCGACCGTGCGCCCGGCCCGCGGCAGCTGGAAGCGGCCTTGTGGACGCGCCTGGAGGAGCGGCGCGGCTACTGGGCACTTCTGATGCTGAGGACCGCGCACGTCCTGAGGGCCGGCAGCGGGGCCGGGGAGTGGCGGTCCTTCGCGGCGACGGCAGCGGCGCTGCTCGACGGGCGGGCGCTGAAGAAGGTGCCGATCATGGAGCACATCCTCACCGCCAGCATCGCGGCCTGGCAGGAGGAGGAGTACGGTCTCGCCCTGGGCCTGCCGGACGGGGGCCATTGGCCCGGCGCCGGATAGGGAGCGCGGCGGCACCCGCGCCTGCGATGACGGCGTCGCAGCGCAGGACCGGTGGCGACGCTGCTCAGCCCCTCCCTCGCCTCGGTGCGCCGATGACGTGTTCCACCTGCGCGCGCGACAGCCGCAGCTCCCGCGCGATGGCCCCAGGCTTCACGCCCGCTTCATGGGCGGCGCGGATGAGCCTCGCCTGACCCGGTGGGACCGGCACAGGCCGCGTCTTCGTTCTGCCCTTTGCCGGTGACGCCGCCTGTTTCTCCAATGCCGAGACCGCGGGCGGGGCGGGCTCGCCGGCAAGCGGGCGTCCGCGCCGCCGCGCCTCCCCGGCGACCGCACGCAACAGCCGGTCGAGCTCGCCGTCAGAGAGGTAACGCAGCGAGCCTTCCAGGTCGGACGGCAGGGCATAGCCCGGCCGCTCGCCTGCATCCACAGCGGCGGATCGCCGGCGCTTGTCGGCGCCTGCCGCCTTCACCACCATCGAGAGGGCCGGGTACCCGTCGCCGGCCGCCTGCGGGCGACCACGGGCCTCTCAGGCGCCATCGGCGCCCGGGACCCGGCCTTGCGATTCCAGGCGCCCGGCCAGTCGTTCAGCCCGCGGGCTCTCCATGTCGCGCAGGGCGACGACCACGGCACCCGCGAGCGCGGGGTGGCGCTCGGCGCAGCGGCCCAGGTGGACGATCCCGTCGTCGCCGCCGATGGCCGCGAGCGCCTCGATCACGGCCCGCGACGGATCCGCTGCAAGCTCGGCGATCAAGGCTTCCCTGACATCGGCATTGCCCCGGTTGCCCAGCGCGACCGCCGCCGCTCGGCGAACCGGCACCGACAGGTCCGTGAGGCCGCCACGAAGCAGGAGGTCGGAGACGCCGGCCTTCAGCCCTAGTGCGAACGCCGGCTCCCGAACCGCCGCGTCCCCGTGGCCCAGCAGCGGGCCGACGAAGGCGGCAGGAAGCACGAGCCCGGCGTCCGCCGCAGCCCGAAGCGCGAGCGGCAGCTGCGAAGCCGGCAAGCCCTTCCACAACACGATCCTCTTCAGCGCCGCACGGGCAGAGGCACAGTCAAGTCGCGCCAGGGTGCGCAACACGGCGCGCTGCTCCCGCAGCGGCACGTCGATGCCGAAACCGACGAAGCGCCGCCACAGCTCCTCCAATACCGGCACCGCCCCCTCCAGAGACCGTGACACGACCTCCGAGCACAAAGGCTCGATCTTGGACGGGCTCGATCGCCGAAGCGTCGCGATCAACGTCTCGTCGCCGAGCTTCCTGGCCGCCTCCAGGCCGTCGGCAGGCACGATCACCCGGCCGGTCGGGGGCGCAGGGACCCGGTAACCTTCGGCGAACAGGTCCGGCTGAGCGTCCCCCGCCGCCGCCGTCCACGCTTTCCGCCTGGGCATAGTTTGCATCATATCAACCGGATGCACCCTCCGGCCATCGCGCCGCCGCGTGCTCCTCCCGGCCATGAGCGTGCCGGGTGCGGCGTTCACGCCAATAGCCTGGTCGCTGTTCGTGTCACGCGCCATTCGCCTGTCGCCGCTCAGCCATGTCGTGCCTGCGCGTCCGGGATAGGCGGAGGACAGGCCGTGACGCGGGCGGCGGGGGCGGCGCTGCGGAGCGGGTCCCCGCCGTCGGCAACCACCACCGGGGGAGACGGCACAATGCGGACCGGCCGGATGTTCCATCGCGACGCGCAGACGTTTCTGGTTCACCTGTTTGGGCAAGGCCTCGAGGACAGCCGCTACGTTGTCGAGAAATACCGCTCGCAGCCCAACGGCGGGATCGAGCCCATCCAGGCGGAGCAGCCCAAGACAAAGAGCCGTCGCAGGCCACGCAGGACGATCGTCTCGCGCAGGGCCGTTCGTGAGATGCGGCCCGAATCCGACGAGATCATCGTTTGCACAGGCGTTAAGCTTGCAGGCTCCGGGATCCAGCTCTACGGCTTGAATGCGACGGGCCTGTTCGCCGCCCGCTACGCGCGCTGACCGGGATGGCCGGCCGTGCCGCTCAGGGACCCTGTGAAGAAGAAGGCGCGGGATCGCCGCAACCGTCAGCGCCACGCCGAACGAAGTGCGAGCGGAACTTGTACCCGCTGCGGCCGCGTTCCGCCCGAACCCGGCCGCTCGGTGTGTACAGGCTGCGCCGAGAAGCGCCGCGCCGCCGAGCGCGCCCGCCGGGCGCGTCAGGCGGCGGGACTTTGCTCGTCGTGCGGCCGCCGCCGACCGGAGGAGGATCGCTCCGTCTGCGAGCCGTGCCGCGAGGCCAGGCGCGCACGCGACCGCCGGCGCTATGCCGCACGCCAGGCTGCCGGCCGCTGCGTACGCTGCACGCAGCCCACGGTCGGAGGCCTGTCGCGCTGCGGCCGGTGCCTCGCGCTGGAGAAGGAGCGCATCCGTCCCGGGCAAAAGAGCGCCGCCGGGAAGCGCCGCTATGCCGCGAGGCGCGCGCAGAGCATCTGCGTAGACTGCAAGGCGCCTGCCGGCGGCGCAGCCCGCTGTCCGCGTTGCGCATATCGTTCCAACTCCCGCGCACCCGAGCGTCATCTGGTGGCGCTCCGGCCGCCGCAGATCACCGTGATCGAGTTGCAGACCTCGCGGGAGCTGGGGACCTTCGAGACCGAGGCCGAGGCGGCCGCCTGCCTCGCCTTCGCCAAGCTGCGGCCCGACCAGGTCGAGTTCCTCTCCAACGCGCCGCTGATGGCGCTCCTGCCGCCATGAGCGCGGCCTTGCCGCAGACAGGCAGTGGGCCAGGTCGTTCGGCAACTTCCCGATCCAGGATCGGCGTCGGCACAACGTAAGCGGTACGCAGACCCCATACCGGAATCTGGGTTGACTACGGAGAGTTTTGGATGAGCGCCGTGAGCGCGCGAGTCACTTTGCCTCGGGCTGGAAGTTCCACGGCAGAAGCTCCTGGATGCCCGACTGCGGGTGGCCCTTAGCGATCTTCTCGAGCGTGCTCCGCATCCAGGCGTAGGGCTCGACGCCGTTCATCTTGCAGGTCTCGATCAGCGAGGCGATGCGGGCCCAAGCTTGCGCACCCTCGTCGTTGCCGGCGAAGAGCGCATTCTTGGCTGTGAGAGCCTGGCCGGAAATGAATCGTTTATTTTCATAGCGTTGCGAGTCTCCAGATGAAGGGCTGGATGCTGGCGATCAGGAGCTAGGCGAGTGCGCGAAGTCCCCCGCGCTCATACTTCTCCCGGTTGGCGTCGATTCACATCTTGTGGTTCCCCGTGTTGTGAAGCACAGGAAGTGAATCACAAGTGTCTGATTCCACTCAATTCATTTCCGGCCAGGCTCTGAGCTTCAGCGGCCGGATTCGGTTTTCCACCAGGTTCGAGTCGATCTCGACGCGGCCGTCGTGCAGGAACTCCAGCAGCCCGTCCCACTGGTTGGCGATATAGGTCAGCTTCTCGCCGAGACGGGAGCGCGGTGAGACGCGCGAGCGCTGCTCGTCGAGCCAGACACCGAAGGTGTTCACGATCGGCGCCGACTCCTCCCAACGGATCGCGCGGCGCTCCGCCGGCGGCTTGCCCCGGATCTTCTTCTCGATCGCATAGAGCTTCGCGATCCGATTCAGACCGGCCAGCGCGATCGGCGATGCGCTCGAGTCGTATACCTCTTTCAGCTTCCGTCTTACGTGCGCCCAACAGAGGGCCCGCGTCACAGGGCCTTCCGCCCGGTCCGGCCGCGCCAGGGTGTTGTGGCCCGAGTAGCCGTCGAGCTGCACCGTCCCCGAAAAGCCCTTCAAGAGCCTGGCGCCATACTTGCCGCCGCGACCGGGCTCATAGCGATAGACAACGCCCGGCGGGTCGGCGCCGCTCCAGTGGCGCTCGTCGCGCACAAGGGTCCACATGTAGCCCGTCTTCGTCTTGCCCCGGCCCGGGTCGAGAACGCGGATCGTGGTCTCGTCCAGACCCAGGTGATCCGACTTCTTCAGCTCATCCTCCAGGCAAGCGACCACGGGGCGCAGGTGAAACGACGCCTGGCCCACCCACGTCGCCAGCGTCGCACGGTGAACCTCGATCCCCGAGCGCTCGTAAATCTGCGACTGACGGTAGAGCGGGCAATGATCGCCGTACTTCGCGATCAGCACCTGCGCCAGAAGAGCCTCGGTGGGAAGGCCGCCCTCGACCAGAGCGGCCGGCGCCGGCGACTGCACCACCCCGCCCCCCTTGCACTTGTTGCAGGCGTAGCGGGGGCGCACGGTCTCGATGACGGTGAACTTCGCCGGCTCATAGTCCAGACGCTCGCTGCGGTCCTCGCCGATCTTCGTCATCTCGCCGCAGCCGCAGGGGCACATGATCGTGTCCGGCTCAATCACCTCCTCGCGCCGGTCGACCTGGGGCCCGAAGCGCACCCCGCTGCGCGACCCCCGGGAAGAGCGCCGCCGGCGCTTGCCGCCAGCCCCCTCGTCCTGCTCCTGGTCATCTGCCTCAGGCCGACCGCCGGCTTCAGCGATCGCCGCCCAAAACTCCTCGAACGTAAGCTGGCGCTCGTCCTCGTTGAGCTTCTCGGAGCGCGGACCGAACAGCGCCTTCCTGAGCTCCTTGTTGAGATGCTCAAGCCGGCTGATCTGCTCCGCGCTGTGCGCGTTCTCGGCCTCCAGCCGTGCCGCCCGCGCTTCCGCCGTCTGCCTCGCCGCCTCCGCCGCGCCGCGTGCCTGCTCCGCTTCGCATAGGGCTGCTTCCGTCGCCCGGCGCGCCGCGCGCTCGTCGTCAAGCTCCGCATGCAGGGCCGCCAGCGCCGCCGAAACCACCGCAGGCGACGGCGAACCGGCGCTGCTGAGGGGTGAGGGCGTGACCTTCGGCATGGGCCACCCCTTAATCCGATTCGCCAATGCATGACCAGGGAAAAGTGCAGGCGGGACCGCGACCGAAATCTGCGGCCCCGCCTGCGTGCCGCCTCACTCCGCCGCCAGCGGGCGGCGAACCGGGAGGGCCTTGACCCGGCGCCAGTCAAGGCCCTCGAACAGGGCCTCGAACTGGCCCTTCGTGAGGCGCATCACACCGTCCTCGATCCGGGGCCAGGCGAAGCGGCCCTGCTCCAGACGCTTGTAGGTCATCACCAGGCCGGTCCCGTCCCAGGTGAGAAGCTTGAGCCTGTCGCCGCGGCGCGAACGGAAGATCACGATCACCCCGGAATAGATATCGAGATCCAGCTCCCCCGCCGCCGTCGCCGCAAGCGCGTCGTGGCCGCGACGAAAATCAACCGGCCGCGTCGCCAGCACGATGCGAAGCGAGGGGGCCGCGATCATGACGACGCCCGACCCAGACCCGAGGCCACAGCCACGATCCGATCGACCGCGCTCTCCACCGGAAGGCGAACGACCACGCCCAGCGCCTCGATCGCCACCGTCCGCTCGGACGTCACGCTATCAACCACCACGGGAACAAATGGCGGTGCAGAGCCACCAATCCGAGCGCCCGGAAGAGTTCCCTCCCGCGCGCGCCGCCGCCACTTGGTCAGGGTCGTATCGCTGACGCCATGGCGGCGCGCGACCGCCGCAACCGAAGAGCCCGGCTCAAAGCTCTCCGAGACAATCCGCGCCTTCTCATCGTCCGGCCAGCGTCGCATGGGGGCCGGCTCAGACGGAGCCGGGGCGGCTCCCTCAGAAGCTGGAATCTCAACCGAAGCAACAACGACACCGTCGCCAGATGCCAAAATCGAATCTGTCATCGCGATCTCTCCTGTGTGGCTCGTGGTCAAGGCGGAGAGTCAGCCCCGAAATCAGATCCGCTGGAAGTATGGGGGCCCGATACCGCTTACGGTAAGCCGATTGCGTCCAAGGGACAGCGAAACGAGGCGGTCCAGGCGGCCAAGATCCGGGGGGATACGGCCGTTCAATCCAAATCCCGCCAGATCCAGCCCGGTGACGCGTCCCTCCGGGCCTTCCACCGTCACGCCCCGCCAACCGTTGACGGGCACGGTGCGGCTCCAGTTGAGGGCAATGTCTCCGGCCAGGATGTCCCTCGTTGCCAGCAGAATGGCGCAGTCCGTGCCAGGGCTGTCGGTCGGGGAAGGATCGCAGAACAGCTTCCCCTCAAGCACGTTGTTGTTTCGCACGCAATATGACGACGGCTTTGCCGGATTGATTTGAGCGCCGGAGGCGCGGATTTCTCGGATAGATCCGGCTTTTCCGGATCGATGAGCAAGCTGCGACGACGCATATCCGTTCGCCCCTTGAGGGTTGAACGGATGGTTTGGTCCTGCTGGTTGGGACGAGGCTGCCCGCGACGCTCAGGGGCTTCAGGGGACGGGAACGAGCGGTGGCGGCACCATGGTCGGTGCCGGCCACTGCTGCGCCCTCGGCCGCGCGGGCGTCTCAGAACGGGGTATCCAACTCCGGGAACAGCGGCAGTTGTTCCCCGTCGTCGAGGGGCGGCGGGCAGTCGGGCTCGTAGTATCGCCTGATCTGGCCGGCGTACCTGGTTTCGACTGCCCTGCCGAGTTGGTAGAAGGCGTCGCCGAGTTCATGGAGGACGTCGCGGATCCTGGCGGCGGTCTCGTCGCTGATCTCGTCGGGCAGGTCGATGACGATGCTCATGGCCTGAGCTCGTCGAGGGCGTGCTGGAGGTGGTCGGCGTTGACGGTTCTTGCCTTGTCGAGGGCGGCGGCGGCCAGCGCGTAGTGCGCGATGCGGTTGATCTGGCGCGGCAGTCCGCGCGCACTCTGGAACAGGGCCTCGACGGCCGGCGCCTCGAAGAGCGGCAACTCGCACCCTGCAAGACGGAGGCGGTGCGTGAGATAGGCGTCGACCTCCTCTCGATCGAGGCCGGTGAGGTGGTGACGGACGACGAGGCGCTGGCTGAGGGATTCGTGCACCGCCATGGACAGCCTGCGCCTGAGCTCGGTCAGGCCGACGAGGATGAGGCACATGCGCTGCTCCGCGTCCATGGCGAAGTTGGTGAGCAGGCGGAGGTCCTCAAGCACGTCGTTGCGCAGGTGGTGGGCCTCGTCGACGACGAGGACGGGCAGCTGCTTGGCCTCGTTCGCAAGCCGGGTGATCTCGGTCCTGATCGCATGGTGGGCCGAGGATCGCGAGCGCTCGACGGCGATGCCGATCTCCCATGCGATGGATTTGTACATGTCGAGCACGTTGCCGGTGGTCAGCGAGACGTAGTGGATGCGGTAGAGGCCCGGGTGGAGCTGGGCTGTGAGGTGGCGGCAGACGGTTGTCTTGCCGGAGCCCACCTCGCCGGTGAGCATGCCGATGCCGCGCAAGTCGATGAGGTGTCCGAGCCTGGCCTCGGCCTCGCGCCGCGCATTGGATTCGAAGAGCTCGTCGGTTTCTGCCGGGGTCTCGAAGGGCAGACGGGTGAAGGCGAAGTGTCGCAGGTACATCAGTCGTCCTCCTGCTTCTTCCTGAGGTTCCGCATGGCCAGTGGCGAGGGCGGCGGCTCGGGCGCCGGGTCGTCGGTCTCGATCTGCTTGGAGCAGTGGCCGCGCTTCACTGCGGTATTTGCGTAGGCGTCGAGGCGGGTTGCCTTCCCGGCAGGCTTTCCGTCACAGACGACGTCGAGGGGGCGCGACGGCGGCGCGTCGGGGTCGTAGCGCAAGGTGACGCTGCGGCCGACGAGGAGGGGATCGACCTCGTAGAGGCGGCCGTCCAGGCTGACGGTGCGGTCCTTCTGGACGCGCCGCCCGACCTCGAAGAGGAAGATCTCGTCAAGGTCGAGAGCGGGCTCGGGATAGCGCACGCCTGCGCCGGCCAGCGCCCACTGCTCGAGCGGCGTGCGCCCGTCCAGGCCGCGATGGGGGGAGTTGTGGTGCTCCCCCTCGATCCAGGCCCAGAGGCTGCGGTTGAGCGCCTCGAGGCTGTCCAGGGCCTCGGGCTCGAGGTGGGCCAGCCAGCCGGCCCGCAGTGTCCTGAAGAAGCGCTCGATCTTGCCCTTCCCGGCTGGCTGATAGGCCCTGGCGTGGATCAGCGCGATGCCGAGCTTCGCACAGACCAGGGCGAGCTGGCGGGAGCGGTAAGCGGCACCGTTGTCGACGTACAGGCGCGCTGCGAGGCCGCGCCGGACAAGGGCGTTCTTGAACACCGGCAGGAAGGCCTGGACGTTCTCGGCCAGGGCGAAGGCGGCAAAGGGGATGACGCGGGTGGCGTCGTCGATGAAGGCGATGAGGTAGGTCTTGCGCCGGCTGCGCCCGTGCCGGACCTTGGGCCCGTGCATGACGTCGCTCATCCACAGCTCGCCGGCTTCCTGGAAGGCGAAGCGGCGGCGGTCGGCACCGTCGGGCGGCTTCTTGTCGAACAGGCCCTCGCGGCTCAGCAGGCGGTGCACGGTGGACGGGGCGAGCGGATGATCGACACCGTCCTCGCGGGCTTTCTGGATGACCTTGCGCACCGACCATGCCGGGTTGTCGGTCTTCAGCTCGATAAGCTGCGCGGCGACCTCGGGCGGCAGCCGCCGGGGCTGCCCCCGGTCGGTGCGCGGCTTGGGGTAGAGCGCGTCGAAGCCGCCGTAGCGGTAGCGGTAGCGCTTGACCCAGCCCCGGATGGTGTTGGCGGCGACATGGGTCCGGTCGCTTCCGGGGATGGTGTAGGTCCGGCTGGCCTTGTCGCGCAGCTTCTCGCCGATGCCCTGCGCGCCCACCGGCAGATGCACCAGGTCGGCAATGACGGTGTATCGGAAGAGCGCGATCTCCTGGCGAAGGTCGTCGTCTGAGTTGTTCATGGTGCGATCCTCATTCGTGGGGCTCCCTGGCCCCGGGATCGTCACGCTACGAACTCTCCGGCGGCGGGTCCGGCCCCGCCCGTTGTTGGAACGCAGATTTGCGACTCATCACGCCGATTCCGTGGGGTTGGAAGCCCAGAGGCGCGGGCAGCGTCTGCAGTTGCCCGGCGACCAGGCCGCGCAGCGCCATCAACGCGCTGTCGCTCTTCAGACGCTCGCGAACCGCGCTCATGGTGGCCGCGCAGCCCGCGAGCTTCTCGGGGATCAGACCGATGACACGGGCAAGCGCGTCGTAGACGAGATCCAGCCGCCGGCGCAGCCAACGAAGCGCGCCGGGAAGCTCGATGGCGTCATCGTCCTCGGGGCAGCGCGCCTCGTCCGCTGCCTCCTCCAGGCTGCCGGCCTCCTCCGCCGCCACCACAACATCTTCCAGCGCATCGAGCGTGCCCGGCAGCCGCGCCGCCAGACAGTCCGGCAGAAGGCTGATGGTCGTGTGGCTCTCACGGCAGTACCAGCGAGCAATCTTCGTGCCCTCGGGCGTCTTGCGCTCATAGGTGCCGTGATGGGCCAGAGAGCATCCGCCATGCGGATGATTCGGGCACCGATCGAGCCTTGCATCGCGCCACGCCTCGGCCCTAACGTATTCCTCGCCGGTAAGCCCCGTTTCATACCGAAGGCTTATCCCTTTGGTTCCGGCTTCCCAAGATGCTGTACCGGCCGCGTCGGCGAAATCATTCGTCATGGTCCCGGTTCTTTTCCTGTTTCAAGGACTTACCCGCCGAATGGCGGGCGACCCGGTGCCCCACATATTGAGAAGCCGTGCTCAACGGGATAAGCCTTTCATACCGAAGCTGCACCGGCCATGGCCCGGCGGGAGTTCCGTCCCCCGGGCCTCTCTTCGTCGTTCAGAGAGAGGCCGAGATTACGGACGCCCCCCGGCGCCGCCAAGCTGTGGAGCCGTGGACGCGTCCTGCGGACCGATCGGCGTCCTGCGGACCGTGTGGACAGCCCGTGGACAAGCTGGCGCTTGCCCACCGCCTGACCACACTCGCCGATCTCGCGCCCACCGCTCCACAGCTTCAACAGCAATGAGGATATTGCTGAGGATCAAAAGAAGAGCCGCGGACAGCGCCCTTCCCACATTCAGCCAACATCCCCGGAAATCCGCCGTCGGATCAGTGTGACCAAAAAGCCCGGCCTTCTATCGACTTAAACTGCGAAACAACACACGTCGCCGGGAACGTTCCGCAACATCGACCACTGGGACAGCAGACCGTCGGAGAAAGCCGCAACGCCGACGAAGCCCGCAATTCCGACCAATCCTGTAGCCGCCAAAGCCAGGACGAAGGCCCTCGGTTTGCCGCTGACGTTGATCAACAGGAACAAGACCATCAACGCACCGAGTATGACCAACGCGGTTCGGGACGCCGATCCCACGGTTGCGGCGACGCCGGCGGCTAGGCCCAGCCAACCGAGCGTGCGCGGCCCGCCATTGGTCAGGAACGCCGCGGCGAGTCCCACCGTCATGCTGCCGATCAAGCCGGCGCCGTTGGGATTGACAAAAGCGCCGGTCAGGCGGAACGGAATTCTATAAGGCGGCAGGATGCCGAGATCGCGCAGAATCGGCGAAGCGAGAATGATGACGCAGCTCGAAATCAGGACGACAAGCACGCCCTGCAACAACCGGTCGGTGCCGACTCGTTCCAGCACCGCGCGGCCACCGACTGCGGCAGCCACGAGCACGCCGAAAGCGAGCACTGAAAACCTCAGTGCCTCAGCCGTGCCCGGCCGCCAGTCCGCCTCGTCCATCCCGCTAAAGCCGATTGTCAGATAGGACGCCACCGCGCCGAACAACAACACGCCAGGCATTCCGCACAGCGTGTTCAGGACAGAGACCGGTGAGCCGGACATACGCCAGGCAATCAAGCATCGAATTCCAACCAGGCCCACCAGGATAACGACGCATGCCATGTTCGCCCGTGCGATGACGCGTTCGACTTGCGGCATCCCCCAAGCATGCAGATCCCGCAGGCTGGTCAGAGCGATGACAGCCAACGTCCAGAACGCGACCGCGATCAGCGCGGTCTGGAGCGCCTCGCTTCGGCGCAGCAGCAAGACTGGATGTCTGAACAGGAACATTTACTGTTTCTATCGAGCCACTTGCAGAATTCCGCATTTGAGCGGGATTTTGCCGCCGTGGCGGTCAGATTGTCCTGGAAATCGGGACCGCTCTTTGTTCCTGTCGGGTTTCGGACAACGTCGACAGAGAGGGCGGCCCCATGTCGCTGGGACAGACACTATTCAGATTTTGGCACGCCGTTCAAGCCGATCTTTTCCCTTGGCCTTGGACGTGCTCGCGGCCAGATTGGCGATGCGGAGCTGCTCCTCCATGCGCTGGCGAAGAGGGGTGACGGTGTTCGTGTCGCACGCGGTCTCGGTCATCATCGATCTCCCTGGATCGCGACGGTGCGCCGCCGGACCGATCCGGCGACGGTCCGTCACAGGGATCGATGCTAACCACTGGTGATCGGGAGGCTGCCGGGGATCCGCCACTCGACGGGCGGTGCGCCACTGACGCAACCGGGAAGCGAACGCACAGGGCAAACGGCACCCGCGACGCCTCGGAAATGAATGAACTCTACGCCGCTAACTCCGCGTAGCGGCTTCGTTCAATTCGGGTTTTCCTGTCATTGCATGTGCCCCCGTTTTCGGTTCTCTCGCCGCAGCCCTGACAACGTGTAGGTATTGCTCTTGAGCCGGTTGCATGGCCCGCATAGCAGGATGCGGTTGGATATGTGATTGAGCCCGCCGTCCGAGCGCGGCGTGTTGTGGTCGAGCTCCAGATAGCGGGGATCGTCGAATGTCCGATCGCAGCCTTGGCAACGCGGGCCGTTCTGCTCCAGCAGGTGCTCGTACATCTCCGCGCGGGTCCAACGCGGGCCTTCCGGCTCCTTCACGCGGACTTTCACCCGTAGGAACGGCGCGGCCTCTTCGCCGTCATCGGTCCGGTGCGGCAATTTGTCTGTGAATGTCACCTTGCCGAACAGGCCGGTGGTGTCCCGAAGGCGCTCGACCACCACCTCATGGGCGCGTTCCCATATGTCCATTCCGACCCACTGGCGTTGAAGCCGTTCGGCGGCGACAAGGGTTGTGGCACACCCGGCGAATGGGTCGCATACAATGTCACCTTCATTGGAGCTAGCGCAGATCATTCTCTCGTAAAGTGCTAATGGCTTTTGTGTGGGATAACCGATTCGTTCTTTGCTGGTCCGCCCCACCATATCAATTTCCCAATAGTCTTTCATTCCAACGACAGTGTGCCACCCAATTTCATCGCAAAATTCTTGAACACCCTTGAATCGATAAGGTTTCAAACCTCGATTATATGACTTTTCGCTTTGAGGATTGAATACGTAGTGTTTTGATTTCGAGTACCACAAGATCAAGTCATGCTTTTTGCTGAAACGTCGCTTTGGACTTGCCCCACCCGATTTGTAGCACCAAACAATCTCGTTTTGAAAATTCCGCCATCCGAAGATAGCGTCCATGACGGCCTTCAGGTAATGGCTGGCCGTCGGATCGCAGTGCAGGTAGATTGAGCCGGAATCCTTCAGGACGCGGCGCATTTCCAGCAGTCGCACCGCCATGAAGCACATGAACGCTCCCATGCCGTCCGAATGTGCGTAGCGGGCGCTCTCGACCGCCTCCATGAGACGGGGATAATCGTCGGTGATCTGATCCGCCCATTCCTCATGCACGTCCCGCTCCCAAGACCAACGGTCCTGGAACTTCGCACCCGCTGCGAGACTGTCCGGTGTCGCATGGAAGTCACGGCCCTTGTTGAACGGCGGATCGGTGGCGATCAGGTCCACCGACTCCGAGTTCATGGCCCGGAGGAAACCGAGATTGTCGCCGTGGAACAGGGTGCGGTTGCGCCAGTTTGCGCGATTATCCCCTTGACACGTCATCCCACCTTCCCCATATTGGGAACTAAGGAGGTGAAATCATGAGCGTCATTCAGGTTGGCCAATCACTCGGAGAAGACGGTTCCCGCCTAGTGATGCTTCGAATAAGACCTTCTCTTGACCAGCCTCCAGTCGCTGACGAACTCCTGGAGCGGGAGCAAGTCTCGTATGGCGGGACTGTGTTTTGATGGTCATTCTGCTCAGGCAGCCAGCGCCATATCGTGAATGATGCGGTTGTCATTGGCGGGTGCCATGAGGTTGGCGACCAGGGCGTCCCAGGCCCGCTCGAAGCGTCCCGACTTGATGAGCGCGCGGAAGGTGAGCACAGCCTGCCCGCCGGCGATCCGCCAGCGCATGCCAGACCTCTTCATACGCTGCGTCACCAGGGTTTTGTTGGCCGCCTCGACGACGCCCGAGCCGATGGGCATCTTGCGATCCTTCAGCGCGCGGTAGCGCATGCGGTGCCGGTTCTTGCGGAAGAAGGCGAGTTCCCGCTCGATCTCGGCCTTCCCCGAGGTCGCTCTGCCGAGCAGGTGGCGCAGGGCGCGGATGACCTTCTCCACCCCGTCGGGATCATGACGCAAGATCTCACGGTACTTCTCGAACCAGTTGTGGGCGAGGGCATGGTCAGACGCCGTCGCGAGGTGTTCGCAAGCGTGCCAGAAGTCGACGGCTTCCTCCATGGGCGAGAGGGTCTCCAGGAAGGTCCAGTTGTCGGGGGCGCCGTCTGCGATGGCGACGATTGCGATGTCGGGACGGGACGCCTGGAGATGGGCAACGTCGGCCTTGAGCTCGGCCTTGAGGCTGACCTTGCCGCTTTCCGGCATGCGCCCCAGGTAGAGTGTGTGCAGCCGCTCGCCGTCGCTGTCGTGGAACGAGACCGTGCCACAGGACGCCTCGCGCCAAGCCGCCTCTGCGCGGCCGTCCTCGCCTGCTCGCAGCGGCACCATGATGCCGTCAAGCGAGACCGCCGCCGTGACCGCTGCCGCAGGTATGCCCTCCGCAACCCGGATCTCGTCCAGCGCCGTCCCGCTGATTGTCTCCCAGTTCCCGTGCACCGCCTTGACCAGGCGCTGCAGGGTGCTCGCCGACGGGGTCATGGTCCCCATCTTCCGGAAAAAGGCCTCCGCTTCGCGGGCCGGGCAATGACCCATCAGCCAAGCGCCGAGATGCGCCGCCGTCCGGGTCAGACAGCCGTTCACAAGACCCAGGCTCTCGTCTACCGGAACGATCGAAGCCGACATGCCGTCCCGACGGTAGCGCGGGCGCAGATACTCGACCGCGCCCACAGACGTCATCACCGTCTTGGCGGTCTCCTCCACCCGGTACCAGACCTGCCCGTCCCGCTCCATCCGCGCGGCGCCGTCATCGCGGCTCTCGATGACGCTGCGCAGCAGCAGGCAGCAGACCTCCTTCATGGCACTGAGTGCATCCCGCTCGGCCGCCTCGAAGTCGTCGGGACCCACACCGGATCCGACGTGTTCGTCAAACAGCGCGAGCACCCGGCTCACCGCCTCAGCAGCGGGATCGGGCAAGTCCGACAGAGCGATGGAGGGCTGGGCACAAGGCTGCAACACTGGCATGGGGATGCTCCTGGTGTTGGGGTTGAAGACGACATCGCACCGCATCTTGCGGTCTGGAGCATTCCCACCCCTCGATGCCGCGCGGCCCCCATCCTGACAAGATCACCCCCGAGTCGGGTAGATTGTCACCAAACCCCGCATTCCCACGAACCGGGTAACCCTAACCCATTGAATCTACACACCCTCAATCCGCCATCCCAGAAGCCCACCCCCTGGAGCCGGCTCTGGCACTTCAAATTGGGCAAGAACTTCAACGCGTAGCCCAGGAGCTTCTGGACCCGGTTCATTGACCTCACTCATGACACTGTTCCGCTCCTGACGGGGAAAGGAAGATGACAACATTTTTCGAGTTCATGCGCCGGTTTCCTGACGATGAAGCGTGCCTGAAGCATATCATGGTAGCGCGCTACGGCGGGACTGAATTGGACTGCCCGAAGTGCGGAGCGCACGGCAAGTTCTACCGGCTGACGCGGGATCGCGCCTACTTGTGCCAGCACTGTAAACACCACATTTACCCGTGCGTCGGCACGCCCATGGAGCGCTCTCGGACGCCGGTGCACAAGTGGTTCTACGCCATGCACCTGTTCGCCACGACACGCCACGGGGTCTCCGCGAAGGAGCTGCAACGCCAACTTGGCGTGACTTACAAGACGGCCTGGCGCATGGCGCACGAGATTCGCAAGTTCATGGCCGAAGTGGACGGCGAGACGTCGCTGGGCGGCGTGGTCGAGGCAGACGAAACGTTTGTCGGCGGCAAAGTGAAGGGCAAAGGCCGGGGCTATCGCGGGAACAAGACCACGGTTTTCGGGATGATCGAACGCGGCGGCGACCTCATGGCGAAGGTCGTTCCGAACGTGAAACGGCGCACTCTGGAGCCGATCATTCGCGAAAACGTCAAGGCCGGCAGCACCGTCCACACGGACGAGTTGCGATCCTACCTGAGCCTGCCGTCCTCGGGCTACACGCACGAGAGCGTGAACCACAGCGCTGGCGAATATGTGCGCGACGACTGCCATGTCAACGCTGTCGAGGGCTTCTGGGCCCGGCTGAAGAACTCGATCCGCGGGACTCACGTCCACGTTTCGGGGAAGCATCTTCCGAAGTACGTGAAGGAGTTCGAGTACCGCTACAATCGCCGGAAGCGGCCCAACGCAATTTTTTCCGATCTGGTGGAGAACCTCTGACCACCATTGCCTCCAGGAGCGCCTCGAAACGGCGCCGCGCGATCTCGGGCGGCAGCACGTCAGCCGGCTTCATTCGAGAACATCCCCGAGATTCATATGCCGCAGGTCGCGCTCAATCCGCTCCCGTTCATCCAGAGCCTCCCGGAGGTCGGAGATATCGGCGCGTAGCTGCGCCTCGTCGATAACGACCCGAGGCTGGCCCCTCATCCCCATCAGATCATAGGCGTTGGCTGTAGGGGACGGATCGATCTCTTCAGGATTTCTCAAAGCCTGCCCCATCGAAACGAATGAGCGCTGCGTCTCGCGGAGCCGGCTTCGCAAGCACGCAATGGTGCGCTTGATTTCCGCGTAGCGCTCAACGAGGCGACCTGTCTCGACCCGTTTTTCGTCGTCCGTCATGCCTGTCCTCCGATGGGGTAGACAGCCGGCCCCAGCCGGTCCACCATTTCCCCTGTCATCGCCATGCGTCCCGCTGCGTCGGGTCGCCCGTTGAATACAAGAGCCTGTACCGGACCTGGGGTTGCTCCCCGGGTCAAGGCGAATAGGCGGGGTCCCTGTGCTTCACGCATGGCGATGACAACGGCCCGACACCACGTCGGGCCGTGACTGACGGGGAGCACTGCGATGTTTTCGAGGATGCTCATCACCCTTCTGTTCAGTCTCGCCGCCGCATCGACATGGTGGTTTGCGACCATTTTTCTGATCGACGAATTGTTTGTTGCTGTGAGAGAACTGACAGGTCTGCCGGCAGTTCGGGGTGCCAAGACAGTCCCTCACTATCACTGGATCAACACCATGAGAGGCTACGGCGAGATACTTGCTGCAACCGTGCTCGTAGCAAGCGCCGCACCCGCCGCTTTGATCGTCCTCACTGTGAACGTGTGGCATCGGACCAGGATTCATTAGACGTCCCGCTTCATTATCTGGCGCTCAACGATGTGCTGCTCCAACTTGTCCAGCCAAGAACGAGCGCTCTTCACATCGCCATCGTTCGAATAGACCAAAAGGCGCATCAGGAAAATCCGCCATGTGGCCTCGCTCTGCGGCGCGGGGCAGCGGATTTTCAGGCGCTTCAGCTTGCTTTCCAAAACCTGTCGTTTGGCTATCCGCACGGCCTCGGATTCTTGGTTTCCTCTCTCAATCCGATCTAATTCTGCAACAATGGCGTCGTGGAGAGCCTTGAATTTTCTGTCCGGGAAACCACTCCACATTCCCATCGCGAGCGCCTGCATCTCTCGCGCATAAACAGCCACCAACCCCCCGACGCCAATAGCTGTCATAGCGGCCCACGCCTCCAGGGGCACAGAAACTCCCAGGGCCTCCACTACTCCACCTCCACCAAAAAGCCGATATTTCTCCCGAGGCGACAGCGGCATGTTTACGCATCCCGTCATGCTAAGGATTCCCGTGCTGACGTGTCAAGGGGATAATCGCGCTCGCTTCGCCCGGTCGCCGACATCTGCCTGAAGGAGCTGCTCGATGACGCTGCGTGAGGCCGTTGACCGCTATGTTGCGTGGCAGCGTGACCACGGCACCAAGTTCCGCTCAAGCGCCGAGACCCTCGATACGTTCTGTCGCCGGATCGGAGAGGACAGGGACTGTGACACGGTGGGCGAGGATGAAGTCCGCCGCTTCCTTGCCGGGAACGGGGCGCTCACGAGAACACGTGCCGTAAAGTACGGAAGGTTTATCCCTCTGGGTCCGGTTGCACAAGATGCTGAGATGAGACAGGACCAATTTTTTGTCGTCATCGAGTGCCAGGAATCAGTGCGGAGTGGCCGCCCGCGAAATTGGTTCCGTGCCTATCCGGTTAGCGCAGACAGCCACTACATCTAGGATGCGTCCACTCACGTCCATTCTGCCCACACCCCATCCCTAGCGGGTGTATGTGACAAGCGGATAGGCACGGTTGGTTCTACCTCACACGAGGCCCAAACCGGCGCTCAGACAACAAAATGCGTCCCAAAATGGGTCGCTGAACATGCCCACGCCGCGCCTTGTCGGACAAAAAACGAGCCCTGACAAGATGTTGAGATGAGAGTTGTCAGGGGCTGAGTGTTCGTGTAATGTTCTGGGCATGCCCAGCCGCTGGAAAAACGACCGCCCCATGTCCCGCGCCGCTTTCGAGGCGCGCTTTCCCGACGACGAAGCCTGTGCGAAGCACCTTGCGGCCCAGCGATGGCCCGACGGTTTCGTCTGTCCCGCCTGCGGCCATGACAAGGGCTGGGGGTTGAAGCGGGGGCGAGCGAGTTGGGAATGTGCGGCCTGCGGCAAGCAGACCTCGGTGACCGCGGGCACGATCATGCACCGCAGCCATCTGTCCTTGAAGACCTGGTTCACGGCTGCGCATATCGTGAGCAGCCACTCGAACGGCATCTTCGCCCTGCAACTCCAGGCCCCAGCTCGGGCTCGGCAGCTACAAGAGTGCGTGGCTGCTGCTGCACAAGCTGCGCCGCGCCATGGTCGATCCCGAGCGCAGCCTTCTTGAGGACTTGGTCGAGATCGACGAAGCCTCGCTGCCGTTGCACACCGCGCAAGGCAAGATGCCGATTGCCGGCGCGGTCGAGCTGTCGCCTGCGGGCGAGCCGCGTCGCATCCGGCTGGCGCCGATCGAGGATTTCTCCGCAGCCAGCCTTCACGCCTTCGTTGCCGAGACCTCGGCGCCGGGCGCGCTGGTGATCACCGACGGCTGGAGCGGCTATGGCGGCCTGTCCGAGCACGACCACGAGCCCAGGGTGGTCGGCGAGACGCCCGCCCATCTCGTGCTCAAGTGGACCCATCGCGTGTTCTCGAACCTGAAACGCTGGGCGCTCGGCACCTTCCATGGCCTGCGCCGCGCCCATCTGCCCCGCTACCTCGACGAGTTCGTGTTCCGATGGAACCGCCGCCGCCACACTGCGGCGGCCTTCGACACCCTGCTCGCCATCGGCACCCGAGTGCCACCCGCCAGCTACCGCGACATCGTCGAACAACGCGCCTGATCCCAGCGGCCGGCCGACGACGACGCTCGCCGAGCCAATCCGATCGGCGCCGCCACAGCGGCTTCCCAACTCGCCGGACGGCTCCGACAGCGCCTTTCCAGGCCCGTGAGCCCCGCGCCTCGTCCACCCCGTTCGCAAAGACCCCCCCCCCCAACATCTTGTGCAACCGGACCCAGAGGGATAAGCCTTTCCGGGGAATCCATCCTCCGGACGCTGACGCTCCCGGGCCCATGCCGTCCAGCCGGCCTCGATCCGGCGGGCGCGCGCCTGAACGCCAAGTCGCGACAGCCATTTCTCCACCCGGTCCTGCCTGAACGAGACGAACACGCCTTCGCCCCGGTTCTCGACGGCGGGCAGCCAGGTGATCGTCTCCGCCAGCGAGGCCTGGCCGCAGCCGGCAAGCTGGCCATTTTACGGCGCTTCGCTCGACGAGCACATCTCGGCGGCGACCCTGCACCGTGCCTTCAAGAAGGCCCGCGAGCGGGTTGGCATCGCCCCCTGCCACAGCTTCCACAGCCTGCGTCATTCGGCCGCGACCCATCTGCTTGAGCGCGGCGGCAACATCGAGGTGATCCGCGACGCGCTCGGGCATCGAAGCGCCGACACGACCCGCGGCTACGCGCGCGCCACCGGTAAGATGTTCGAGGCCCTCGACCACCCCCTCTCGGGCTTCCCGGTCCTGCGCAGCTGAACCGCCGTGGTGCCCGAGCGCGCTGGCGTGGCGGAGATCCTCCGCTGCGCCGGCGGCGCCTTCCGTGAGCGCCGGGACGGGCGCATCGACGCCGGCCGGCTCACCCCAAAGTGGAGACGATCGCCAGACACGCGCACTTGGCGCAGGACTCCGTGCACGAGGCTGCTTCGCGGATCGCCGCCAGCATCGGGGAGGATCTGCTGAGCGCAAAGGACAACGGGGATGCCAGCCGGGCCGGCCGGCTCTCGCCGATCGGGCTGCGGTCATCGGAGGCCGGTGCCTGGTTATGTTCTCATGTGTCCGGGAAGATGACCGATCACGACCTGCCGGGTCGCCTCGTCCCAGGTGAAATACACACGAAGGCAGTGCCTGGGATCGCGCGTCTTCGTGTTGTTCTTCAGTTGGCGGTCCAGCATGAGCCTGCGGCCGTCCCAGTCGATCGAAAAGTCGTCGCGCGCCTTGCCCTGCCGGTCCCGGCTGATGCTCTTCGTCTCCTGCAGCCGCACTTCGCGCAGTTCGCCCTCGAAGGCATCGCGCAGCGCCTTGCCGCCGCCGCCGGTCTTCATCCGCCAGTAGCTTCCTGCCAGCACCTCGATCGCCCTGCCGACGAGACCCACGTCCTCGAACCCCGCGCTCTTGAGCGCCCTGAGCGCGCGTCCGGCGAGCACCACGCGCCCCTGAAAATGCCGCTCCGCCCAGGACGGAAGATCGGCGTAGCTCTCAAGCGCAGGCACCGTCTCGTCTTCCGCCGGGGAGGGATCCCGTGCGCCATCGATGGCGGCGAGCCGCTGCTGCAGCCGGTGCTTCTCGCGCCGCAGCCCGTCGTTTTCCGCTCCGGCGTCGGCGAGAGCCTGCTCGAGAGCTGCAATCCGCTCCTCCGCCGTCCGGTTCGCAGCCTTCAGATCGCCGATCTCGGCGCGCAGCGCGCGCTCGTGATCACGCGTCCTGCCGCCGAACGCCTCCCCGCCGTCGACCTCCTCCTCTTCCGCTCCGTCGCGGTCCGCCAGGGAACCGAAACGCTGCACGAGATCGCCGAGACAGGCGGTGACCTCGTCCAGCGCCTCTTTCGCCGGCTCGAGCGAACGCGGGTGTTCGCGCTCGGCCGAGGCCGCCGCGTGCAGCGCCTCGAGGTTCTCCGCGCTGGGGTTCTCGGCGTAGCGGCCGGACGCCTCCCGCAGGGCAAGCTCGTGCGCGCCCGGCTCGACGATCGCGCTGCGGAAGCGCTCCGCCTGCTCACGGCAGTTCTCCCACTCGGGGTCGGGGATACAGCGCGGCAGGGCGGTGTCCCGCAACAGCGCTTCGATTCGCCCCGTCAGCGCACCCGCCTCCTCGGCAGGCGCCGTTTGCCCCGCCGCCCCGACGGCTCCCTCCAGCAGCGTGCGCAGGGCGCCGTGGCGGCTGCGCGCAAGGGCCAGGTTCCGCGCGATCTCGATCTCGGCAAGCTCGTCAGCGAGCGCTGCAAACTCAAGAACCAGGTACGACAAAAGGCTCGCTGACGCTTCGTCATGCTCGGTGACATACGTCTTCAGCCTGCTGTAGGCATCGGCCATGTCCTTGCGCAGCAGGGCGCAGTCGTCGTCGGCGCGCGCGGCCAGCCTCTCCAGATGCGGCCCGGCCGCCTCGCAGGCCAGCCGATCCACCAGATCGTCGCGATCGCCAAGGCCCCGGAAGCGGCTGCGATGGACCGCATGCCCTACCAGGCGCTCGATCTCGGGCTCCTCCAGCCAGGATGACATCATATAGCGGGCCTCGGGGCCTCCGGTGCACCACAGGACCCAGACCGATTGCGCGACAAGTTCGCGCTCCCCCTCCTCCCAGAGCGTCTCGAGATGGTCGAGCATCGTTTCCTCGGAGACGCCCGGCGTGGCGGGGCGCAGCGCCTGCGCCCGCTCGGAGGCCGACTTGAGAACCAGCCGGCCGAGCTGCTTCTTGCGCCCCTTGACCCGGCCGAACAGTTCGAGGATCCGCTCCTCGAACAGCCACAGGAACCACGCCCAGCGCTGCGCAAGGGTGTGAACGGCGCGCCAGAACGTCCCTTCGTCGCTGCCGTCCACCGCCGCCGGCCAGTCCGAATAGTCCTCCGCCATCGCCGACGCCAGCTTCCGCAGGTCGGCCCTCATCAGGTGGTGGTTCTCCTTCAGCCAGTCCGGCGTCACGAACTCCGGCAGCACCGCCGGCTGGAGGCCGTCTTCCGCGGCCGCCTCCGGCACGCAAGCGATGGGTTGCACCAGGATCGACCTTTCCTCCGTGCGAGACTCCAGTCGCCCGCCGGCGCGCATGCGCTGCTCGACGCGGACCGACGACCATGGAACTATCCTTCGTCAGGATGGGAAGATTCCCGACTGCGTTCAAGCCCGGCAGAAGGACTAAATCCCGGGCAAGACGGTCTCGCGCTGACCGGCCGCGTCAACGCGAAGCCGCCGGTTTCTCCTCCCGCAATTCAGCCATCCCGCCAAGTGACCATCGATCCGGGAACGGCCACGACCGGACGCGCCGGTCCGGCACGCTCCCTCCGGCAATGACGCGACAATCCTCAAGCCCATCTTGCGAGCCGCCTGCCGGTCGCGCCGAAGGCGAAGTCGCCCCATACTCCGAAGCGGCCGGACAGGCGATTGTCGTGACGGTCTTCCCGGGGCCACAACCCGATGCCGCCGGCCAGCGCCATGTCCGGCGTATGGGCGATGTGATCGAGCGCCCTGCCCGGTGCACCCTCCATCTCCCCGGCAGTCGCGAAGCAGAAACCCTCGAACGCGTGCAGCAGCGCCGCATGCACCCCCTTCGGCTGCGACCGTCGCGGAACCCGCTGATTGAAGTCGCCGAGAACGACCGTGCGTCTCTTCGCATGCCGGTACGGCAGACTCTCGAACCCCGCCAGCCACGCCTCGTGCTCCTGCCACTGGCTGCGGTCCTTGCGGCCCGAGCGCACGTTCGCATCCCGCCGGGGAATGCAGACCCCGACCACCGTCAGCGGGCCCAGTGCGGTCAGGGTGATCCCCGCCACCAGCCTCCCGGCCGGGAGCGCACTCGAGATGCCGATGTCCGCGGCGGCCCACGGGTGCCTGCTCCAGAGCAGGACGTTGCGCTGCGTCTCTTCGAGGCCGTAGCCCAAAGCCGGTCCGGCATCGATGGCATGGCCGCCGGCCGGGAGGATGTCCGCGCACCCCTCGGTCACGCACACGATGTCGCAATCGGGCGCCTTCAGGGCAGCGGCAATCCGAGTGCCCCGCTCGCTGTCCGCTACTGCCCACGCGACATTCCAGGTGGCGATGCGGACCGTGGGCCGATCGTTGTCCGTCCTCGCTGCCATGCTTGCTGGCCCCCTCTACCCGTCAAACTACCCACACGGATTGTTCGGGCAAGCCGCGAGACCGGCGCACCTGGGTGAGAGGGCGCAGTCTTTCAGCGGCGATCTCCTGGACGAGCTTGCACGCCTGCCGGAGCGCAAGCGGGAGCGCCCGACCGAACCGTGTGGAGACCGCCCGCTCGGCCGCCGGCCGGCCCAGACCCGGTTCGAGGACCCGGAAACTGCCGGCGAGGCCCCGGAATGGGGCGGCGGTCCTTGGCGCCCGCTCCTCGGCGTAGTATGCAGCCGCCCCACAATCACCGGAGGTCCAGCACATGACGACATCCCGTTCCCGCAAGGCCACGGCGCTCAAGGAAGCGATGACCAAGAGCCAGCTACTGGCGTCGCTCTCGGAGTCGACCGGGCTTCCGAAGAAGGACGTCGCTGCGGTCCTCGATGAGCTCGGGCTCGTCATCGACCGCCATATCAGGAAGCGCGCCGTCGGCACCTTCACGCTGCCCGGTCTGCTCAGGATCAGGCGCGTGCGCAAGTCCGCCAGGAAGGCGCGGACGATGATCTCGCCGCGGACGGGGGAGGAGATCGACGTGCCTGCGAAGCCGGCCTCGGCGGCGGTCAAGCTTCAGCCCCTGGCGGGCCTCAGGCGGATGGTGGAATAGCTCCCCGCCGCTTTGCCGGAACGGCGCCCTCGATCCGGCTGTACATCCCGGCATGTGAGACGTACCGGCGCGCGCCGGAGTTCCGCCTCAGATGAGCTCGATATCCCTCGCCTGAAGGCCGCGCGCTCCCTGCTCCACCACCACGCTCACGCGCTGGCCCGTATGCAGGCCGCCCAGACCCGCGCGATCGAGCACGCTGCCCGGCACGAACACGTCCGGCCCGCCGTCGTCCGGCACCACGAAGCCGTATCCCTTGGCGGCGTTGAAGAACTTGACCAGGCCGGAACGCTCCTCGACCGGCCCGGCCGGCTCGACGCGGTCCCACCTTCGCTCACGCCGGTCCCGGTACGGCTCGTCGCGGCCCGCTGGTTCGACGATGGCGGTCGAGGTATCGACAGCCACGATGGACGACACCATCGGACCCCGCTGGCCTTCCGCCACCTCGCAGGTCACGTTCGCGCCCTGCAGCAGCGTGTCGTATCCGGCGTCCCGGACCGCCGAGGCATGGCAGAACACGTCGGGCGAGCCGTCGTCGGGAACCAGAAAGCCGAAACCCTTCGCCGGATTGAACCACTTCACGGCAGCCACAACGCGGCGGGACGGAGCCGGACCCCGCTCGCCGTGCAAATGTCCGTAATCGCCGCGCGGCGGCACGCCGCTCCTCGCCGGGCCCGCAGTCGCGGTCGACGTATCGACGGCATGGATCTGCCAGACCTGCAGACCCTGACGACCCTGCTCGACCTCACACGTGACGGTCGCGCCCTCGGGCAGAGTGTCGAAGCCCGCCCGCGACACCGCCGAGATATGGCAGAACACGTCGGGAGAGCCGTCGGCGGGCGCCAGGAAGCCGAACCCCTTCACCGGATTGAACCATTTGACCGTTGCAACGACCGTGGCGCCGGGCGCCGATCCTGAACCGCCTTCCCGCATTCCGAACGACTTGCCTTCCTTGAGCTGCCGGGCCTACCCGCCGCCGGGCCACCGGCCGAATGGTTGCAGCGGAGTGGTCTCTGCCGCCGGGTCGCCATCATAGCCACGGCCGGAACGCTGCGACAGGCCGACGCACGACCCGTCCTCCGCCTCGAGCGTCCCCGGATGACGAAGCGGCGGCGTCCGCCACCCCGGCACGCCTCGCGCCGCGCCGCTGCCCGCACGCCGACGGGAGGCGAAGCCCGGCCGGCAGCGGACGGCATCTGCCGCTGCTCCATGCGCTTTCAACCTCCTCGCCCTTCGTTGCCCGGCGCGAGACGGGTTTCAAGTCCTACCGCCTCACGCTCTTCGGCGGCCTGCCCGCCTGTTGGAGTCGCGCTCGGACTACGACGCGCTCGTCGCGGAGTACCGGCGGCGGACGTTCATCGCGGATGCCAGCGCGCTCTGGTGGGACATCCGCCCCTCCCACGCCTATCCAACGATGGAGTTGCGCATCTGCGACGTCTGCACGCGCCTTGAGGATGCGGTGTGTATCGCGGCGCTCCATGCCTGCCTCATCCGCCGGCTCTCGTGCCAGGACCGCGACGGGACGCTGGCGCCCGAGCCGCTGACCAAGATTGTCGCGGAGGACCGCTGGATCGCCCAGCGCTACGGTATCCTAGCCTTCTTCGGCGACCGTGACTCCGGCATCGGGCGAGCGGACATCGACGACTATGCGTCCGAACGGGTGGAGGAGCTTGCGGCCGATGCGCGGGCGCTCGGCTGCGAGACCGAGGTGCGACATGCGCTCACCATCATCCGGGAGGGGACCGGCGCGGACCTCCAGCCATGATCGCCGCCCGCATCGTGGCGCCGCGCTCGAAGCTCGCCACCGCACGCGGGCTCAGCGGCGACACCCTGAGCTGCGGCCTCGGCGAGGCCCTCGACCTGGGCGAGGTCGACGAAGACGAACTCTACCAGGCGATGGACTGGCTGCTTGAGCGCCAGGGCAGGGTCGAACGGCGTCTGGCCGAGCGTCACCTCGAGGACGGCGCTCTGGTACTCTACGACGTCACCTCGACATGGCTGGAGGGGCGCTGCTGCCCGCTGGCGCATCACGGCTACTCCCGCGACGGCAAGCGCGGCAAGCTGCAGATCGTGTTCGGGCTGCTGTGCAACGCGCAGGGCTGCCCGGTGGCGGTGGAGGTGTTCGAGGGCAACACCGCCGATCCCGCCACCCTGGGCTCCCAGATCGACAAGCTGCGCCGGCGCTTCGGCCTCTCGCGGGTGGTGCTGGTGGGCGATCGCGGCATGCTCACCGAGGCGCGCATCCGCGAGGAAGTGAAGCCGGCCGGGCTGGAGTGGATCAGCGCGCTGCGGGCGCCGGCGATCCGGGAGCTGGCCTCCGGCGGAACGCTGCAGCCCTCGCTCTTCGACCAGCGCGACCTGGCCGAGATCCATCATCCCGACTTCCCCGGCGAACGCCTGATCGCCTGCCGCAACCCGCTGCTCGCCGTCGAGAGGGCGCGCAAGCGCGAGGCCCTGCTCCAGGCCACCGAGCGCGACCTCGACGAGATCCGAGCGCCAAGCGCCGCCTCGCCGGCAAGGACAAGATCGGCCTGCGCGTGGGCAAGGTCATCGGCAGGCACAAGGTCGCCAGGCACTTCGAGCTGGAGATCGCCGATGACGGCTTCACCTGGCAGCGCAACCGGGAGCGGATCGCCGAGGAGGCGGCGCTCGATGGTCTCTACGTCATCCGCACCAGCGTGCCCGAGGGCGAGCTCGGAGCCGAGGACACGGTGCGCGCCTACAAGGGATTGAGCCGCATCGAGCGCGCCTTGCGCAGCGTCAAGACCGTCGACCTCAAGGTGCGGCCCATCCACCACTACCTCCCCGAGCGCGTGCGCGCCCACGTGCTGCTGTGCATGCTCGCCTACCACGTCGAATGGCACATGCGCCAAAGGCTCGCCCCCATCCTGTTCGACGAGGACGACCCGGCCGCTGCGGACGCCGCGCGCGCTTCCATCGTCTCACCGGCAAAGCCCTCGCCCTCCGCCCGTCGCAAGGCCGCCGGCAAACGCACGCCAGACGGGATGCCGGTGCACAGCTTCCGCACGCTCCTCGATGATTTGGCGACCATCGCCAGGAACCGCGTTCAACCGAAACTCGCCGGAGCACCGCCCTTCGATCTGGTCACCAAGCCGACGCCGGTACAGCGCCAGGCGCTCGATCTGCTCGGCGTCAGCCTGTAGCGTACCCAGTACGCGACTCCGCGAAACGGTGGTTTGGAAAGCCACCGCAACGACTTAGCTCAATATCTGCTCAGGAAGTTCGGGTTAGGGCATGTCTGCCATTGGGAGGGACGAAGCGATCATGAGCACAGACATATCCAACGAGACACGGCTCGAATGGCGCCGCCGCTATTCCGGTCCGCAGTTTCTGCGCGAAGGATTTCGGCCCCTGTTCTTCATGGCCGGGCTCTGGGCAGCGCTCGCCACACCGCTATGGATCGCGGTGTGGACGGGCGCGATTTCGTACCCTGGTCGGTTCGGTCCCGTAACATGGCACGCCCACGAAATGATGTTCGGCTATGTCGGTGCCGTGCTCGGCGGCTTCGTGCTGACCGCAGTGCCGAACTGGACCGGGCGCCTGCCCGTGCGCGGCTTGCCGCTTGCCGTGCTCGCGCTCGCCTGGCTCGCCGGCCGGGCCGCCATATGGTGGAGCAACGCAATCGGCCCGGTTCCGACGGCTCTCCTCGATCTCGTCTTTCTGGCCGGGCTCGCGGTCTTCGTCGCCAACGAGATCGTCGCAGGCCGCAATTGGCGCAACCTGCCGGTCCTCGCCGGGCTCGGGCTGATGGTCGCCGCCAACGTGCTGTTCCACCTCTCCGCGATGGACGCGGCGAACCTCGAGGAGGTTGCCGTTCGGCTTTCAATCGCCGTGGCGTCGCTGCTGCTGGCGTTGGTCGGCGGGCGCATCGTGCCGAGCTTCACGCGCAACTGGTTCGCGAAGCGGGACGGCCCGAAGATCGCGGCGCCCATGGGCAGGTTCGACAAAGTCACGCTCGCCGTGACGGGGGTGGGACTGGCGACCTGGGTGGCATCGGCGCCGGCGCCGGTTGCGGGCGGTCTCCTGACCGCAGCGGGTCTGCTCCACCTCGCGCGGCTCGCGCGCTGGCGCGGCTGGAGGACGCTGGCCGAGCCGCTTCTGACCATATTACATGTCGGCTATCTGTGGCTCGCCATCGGCCTCGGCCTGCTTGGGGTCTCCCTGCTCGGGGAGTGGCTGTCCGAGGCAATGGCACTGCACGTGCTGACCATCGGCGCGATGGCAAGCATGACGCTCGCGGTCATGACGCGTGCGATCCGCGGCCACACCGGACGCGATCTCCACGCCGGGCCCTGGGTCGTGGCGATCTACGTTTTGGCCACGGTGCCGGTGTTCACGCGCGCAGCCTTCGAAATCGCTTACGAGGTCAGTCTCCTGTGGGCAACCGCCGGCGCCTGGTCTCTCGCTTTCGCGCTGTTTGCGGCTGTCCATGCGCCGATGGTGTTCGGGCCGCCCAAATCTTGAGCCCGGATGGGGTCGGTTTGCCGGGCTCAACCCAAGGGGGGCAGTTGTGCGTCCAGTCCCATTCTCCTAACGATTGCCTGGCCGATCCTCTCGGCTGCTGCCTCAATGTCGCGATCTGCGAGGTGAGCGTAGCGCAAGGTCATTCGCACATTGGAGTGTCCGAGCAGCCGCGAAACCACTGGCACCGGCACACCGTTCATCACTGCGTGGCTAGCCACGGTATGACGGAGGTCGTGGAGGCGCACATCCTCGATGCCGGCTTCCTTGCGGACCCGGTACCAGAGCTTGAAGTCCTGGTGGCGCGGCCGGGACGGATCGCGCGCCGACGGAAACACGAATGGACTCTCTCCCCGAGGTTGCCGTTCGAGAATACGCCGGGCCTGCGAGTTGAGGGGGACCTTCCGGGGCCCGGTCTTGCTGTCGGCCAGCATGAGCATGTCGCCCTGGACCTCGGACCAGCGCAGGCGCACGATCTCGCCCCTGCGGCACCCGGTCAGCAGCAGGAGCCGGATCAGGTCGGCCTGCTGGCGGTTGCCCCGCCCGGCTTGCCCGTCGAGCGCCCTGTGGAGGCGGGCGATCTCCTCGCGGGAGAGGAAGCGTGTGAGCTTCGGCCGGCGATTGGGTTCGATGCCTGCGGCCGGGTTGGCGCCGGCGTGACCGCGGTCGATGGCGAAGTTCATGATCTGGCGGAGGACGTCGAGGCCGCGGTTGGCGTTGACCGGGGCGGTCCGGCTGAACGCGTCGAACCACCGCCTGACCCGCGAGGGGGCAATGCGGTCGAGCGGGATCGAGCCGAACTCCGGCATCAGCTGGCTCGCGAGGAGCGAGCGGACACCCGTTTTCGTGGAGGGCTTGTAGCGCGCGAAATGCGCGTCCTTCCACTCGCCCTCGACGAACTCCCGGAACGAGGGGGCGCGGCCTTTGGGCACGCTCTCCCTGTCGGGCTCCGGGGCGAGCTGCCGCGCGAGGCATTCCCTGCGCGCCTCGGCGACGGTCCTGAGCGACACCGGGCCCAGCGAGATGCGTTTCGAGCGCCCGCCGGATCGCCGCAGCCACACATAGCTCTTCCCGCCGCCGGGCCGGACCCGGACCCCGAGGCCGCGGGTACGGTCGTCCCAGACGGTGAATTCCCGTTCTCGCGGACGGAGACGTTCGACGGCTGCGTCGGTCAGCCGCATGCGTTCCCTGCCGGCCATCGATCAGTTTCCTTCCAGCACGGCGCCGACGGTCTCGGCGCCTTCCATCGTCATGACGTCGCTGAGGTGCGTGTACTTGAGGGTCGTCTCCGGGTTGGCATGGCCGAGCAGCCGACCGATCGCGAGCACGGTCTCTCCCTCGCGCAGGGCGATGCTGGCATGGGTATGGCGGAGGTCGTGGAGACGAACGTCGTCCAGCTCCGCCTCGGCGCGGAGCTTCCACCAGAACCGGTCCAGCCAGTTGTTGCCCTGCGGGCCTGCCGTCCGGCACGAGGGGAACACCCAGCGGCCCTTTCGCTCCAGGGCGTCGAGAATGTTCCTGGCCGGCTCGGACAGCCAGACGGTTCGGGGGCCCGTCTTCGAATCGCGGAGGAACAGGCGCCCCTCTCGGTAGTCGGACCAGCGCAGCGTCAGGATTTCGCCCTTCCGGCATCCGGTCAGCAGGAGGAGGCGCACGACCGCCACCTGCTCCGGATGCAGCCCCTCATGGGCCGTGAGTGCCGCCGACAAGCGGCGGATCTCATCGTCCGAGAGGAAGCGCTCCCGCCCCTCACGGCGGCAGCGCCGGATGCCCTTGCACGGGTTCGAGCCTTCGGGACGGAAGCCCATTGCCTCGGCCTCGCGCATGATGACGGAGAGCACCGGCATCGACCGGTCTGCGGCGACCGGGGTGGCGCGCAGCGAGGCGAACCAGTTGGCGACGTCCCGGCTGTCGATGTCGGCGATCTGCCGTCCCGCGAAGTGCGGCAGGATCTGGCTTCGCAGGTAGGCCCGGTTCACCGCCAGCGTTCCCGCCTTCCAGACCCGGCTGCGGCGCTCGAACACGGTTTCGGCGACGGCCTCGAAGAGGGTCTCGGCAGGATCGGGTGGCGGGTTCTCCCCCAGGCGGACCGCGGCGAGGACGGTCACGGCGCGCGATCGCGCCTCGCGGACATCCATGGTGGCGTCGTCGCCCATGATCTTCCAGACGCGCTCGCCGCGATGCTGGCAGTGGACGAAGAAGCGCTTGGCGCCCGAGGGCAATACCCGGAGGCCGAACCCCCTTAGCTTGCCGTCGCGAATGTCGTATGCGGTCTTGCGGGGCTTGAAGGCGCGGACGCGGGCGTCGGTAAGGTGGGTTCTAGGCATCTCCCCTCTTCCAGTTTCGGTTGCAGCCAGGGAACCGGGAGTTGACGGATCCGTCCGGATGCAACAATGTGGGGGAGAAAAAACAACCCTTGTTCAGATAGTTAGCACCGCAGGTGCGTGTTAAGGTGTATTCCGGTTGAAGGCTTATCCCTCTGGCTCCGGTTCCCCAACATGTTGTACCGATCACCTCGGCGGCGGTATCCGACACGGTCGCAGTTCCTTCCGTGTCTCAACGGGTTGCCCGTAAAGTGCCCAGCGATCCGGCACCCCACATATGGAGAAGCCGGATGTAAGGGGATAAGCCTTTCCGGTTGTTCCTCAGGCCGCCAGAATCCCCTTGAATCGATCTTCCCGTTGCTGCTGTTGCGCCTGTGGATCTGTGGGCAAGGCGCGTAGCGGCTTGTCCATCATATCCACAGGCGCACCGTCCCGGTAGGCCTCGGCCGGCGTCCGCCCGCCGAGCGCCGAGTGAGGCCTCTCGGTGTTGTAGAAGCCGATCCACTCGGCGATGACGCGCCGGGCGGTGAAGCCGTCGGCGATCTCGTGGAGGTAGACCGCCTCGTACTTGAGCGAGCGCCACAGCCGCTCGATGAAGATGTTGTCCATGCACCGGCCCCGGCCGTCCATCGAGATGCGGATGCCGGCTGAGAGGGCGCACAATAATCGATGGAATTTCGGTCGAATCCGCTCAAATTACTTGATGGAAAGTGTTTTATCTCCCTCAATCACTGCGAGCATATGCGGCCCTACTGAAAGCTGCTGTTGAGCGGCGTGAGCAGCCCGACAAGGGGTTTTCTGCATAAGCAGGTGCGTGACTCCGCAACTGGAGCCGATTGTGAACGCGATGTCGCGTTCGCGGTCGTCGATGGACAGGCATTTCCTGGGAGGAATCCCTCACGTATCGTGACGCTTAGATTCATGAAATTCTTCGGTAGTGGACTGATGTAGAACAATAAAACCTCTCGTTCCCGCCTCTTTGTGCCCCGATTCCCAGCAATTACCGTGAACGCACTTCCCCTCATGAGGCTGCAAATGCGCTCTTTCGGCGCCGAATCTGCGGTCGCAGCCGTTCCCGACGGCCGCCAAAGGCTCAGCCGCGCAGACCCCCATACGGGTCTCCAGAGCTGCCCGCAGCCCCACCAGGGCCAACAGCATCAATGCCAACCAGTTGAGTAAATGTTCCAGAGCCCGTTCCCGGGGCAAACGCTTAAGCGTTGAAGGGAACGGGAACGGGAACGACACACCGAGCGAGCATTCCTTTCCAAGTAGCACTTTCCGCAAAGCCGCCACCACCAACGGCACGCGATGAGGGGCCGTTACCGAAAACCGTTACCGCCTCCAACCCCTACGGAGCGACGGTAACGGTAACGGGTAACGCTGGGGTCGTGCGCCGCAGTCCTGCCCTGGATCGAGATGCTGCTCCGGCCGTGCTGAACCGCCCCAGGCGCCCACGGCAGTCGCGGATCAGCCAAGTACCGCAGCACGACCATCAAATAATCTGAAAAGCGACATCATCGATCATTGTGCGTGCGCTCACCGGCCGCCTGCAGGCACCCGGTGAAGGCGAAGCCGGTGAACTGGCTGCCCTGATCGGTGTTGAAGATCTCCGGCGAGCCATAGCGCTCCAGGGCCTCCTCGAGCGCCTCGACACAGAAGCCCGCATCCAGCGTGTGAGAGGGCGCACAATAATCGATGGAATTTCGGTCGAATCCGCTCAAATTACTTGATGGAAAGTGTTTTATCTCCCTCAATCACTGCGAGCATATGCGGCCCTACTGAAAGCTGCTGTTGAGCGGCGTGAGCAGCCCGACAAGGGGTTTTCTGCATAAGCAGGTGCGTGACTCCGCAACTGGAGCCGATTGTGAACGCGATGTCGCGTTCGCGGTCGTCGATGGACAGGCATTTCCTGGGAGGAATCCCTCACGTATCGTGACGCTTAGATTCATGAAATTCTTCGGTAGTGGACTGATGTAGAACAATAAAACCTCTCGTTCCCGCCTCTTTGTGCCCCGATTCCCAGCAATTACCGTGAACGCACTTCCCCTCATGAGGCTGCAAATGCGCTCTTTCGGCGCCGAATCTGCGGTCGCAGCCGTTCCCGACGGCCGCCAAAGGCTCAGCCGCGCAGACCCCCATACGGGTCTCCAGAGCTGCCCGCAGCCCCACCAGGGCCAACAGCATCAATGCCAACCAGTTGAGTAAATGTTCCAGAGCCCGTTCCCGGGGCAAACGCTTAAGCGTTGAAGGGAACGGGAACGGGAACGACACACCGAGCGAGCATTCCTTTCCAAGTAGCACTTTCCGCAAAGCCGCCACCACCAACGGCACGCGATGAGGGGCCGTTACCGAAAACCGTTACCGCCTCCAACCCCTACGGAGCGACGGTAACGGTAACGGGTAACGCTGGGGTCGTGCGCCGCAGTCCTGCCCTGGATCGAGATGCTGCTCCGGCCGTGCTGAACCGCCCCAGGCGCCCACGGCAGTCGCGGATCAGCCAAGTACCGCAGCACGACCATCAAATAATCTGAAAGCGACATCATCGATCATTGTGCGTGCGCTCAAGCGTGTTCGACAGCCGCCAGGCCAGGACGTGGCGGCTTGCCCAGTCCATGATCGCCACCAGGTAGAGGAAGCCGCGGCGCACCGGGATGTAGGTGATGTCGGCGCACCAGACGTGGTTCGCCCGCTCGATCCGCAAGCCCTTGAGAAGATAGGGCCACACCCGGTGCTCGGGGTGCGGATCGCTGGTGCGCGGCGCCCGATAGACCGCCTCAAGATCCAGCAGGCGCATCAGCCGAGCGGCCCGGCGCCGCCCGATCCGCACCCCCTCGCGGCGCAGATGCCGAACCATCTGGCGGGCGCCGTAGAACGGATACTTCAGAAACAGCTCGTCGATCCGACGCATCAGCGCCAGCGTCTCCGCGCTCTCCCCCTTCGGCTCGTAATAGAGCGACGAGCGCCCGATCGACAGCAGCCGGCATTGCCGGCTCAGGCTCAACGACGGATGGTCGCGCACCACCATCGCCCGACGCTCGGCCCGGCTCATCGACCGGACCCGCGAGACAAAAAATCCCGCTCTACGATCAACTCCCCAATCTTGGCATGGAGTTCGCGGACCTCGCTCTCATGATCCCGCGCCCGGCGCTCGCCTCCGTTCGAGAAAACCTCCGCCAGTCCCTCGATCGCCTGGCGCTTCCAGGCGCCGACCTGGTTCGGATGCACCTGGTGACGCGAGGCGATCTCTTGGAGCGTCCGATCGCCCCGTAGCGCATCAAGCGCGATCTTCGCCTTCTGCTCCCCCGAAAACCTGCGTCGCTTGCCGCTCATCTGCATTCCTCCGTCAGACGGTGGAATACACCTTAACGACCTGTCCGATTTTCCGGGGCCACCTCATCGTGCAGCGCGCAGGCGACCAGGTATCCCCAGACCGGCATGCCGGGCGCCTTCGCGCGTTCCCTGATCTCGGCCCTCTCCGCCCGGCTGCAGCGCACCACGCTCGCCATCGCTCAGGGCTGCGGCGCGGGGCCGCCCTCGGGATCGGCGCTCACCGAGACCGCGTGCCAGCGTTCGGCGGCGCCCGGATCGGTCAGCCGGTCGAGCTCAGCCTCCCGGTCGAGCCATGCATCGACGGCATCGCCGAGCGCCTTCCAGCGCTCCTCCAGGCCCATGTCGGCCATGCGCTGCTGCTCGATCTTCGCGAGCAGCAGAAGCTCGCGCACCGCGCGGCGCGGAACGCTATCCGGCAGCGGGTCCGGCACGGTCGCCCTGTGCACGATGTAGCGCGAGAGATCCATGCCCGCGTCGGCAGCGAGTTCGCGAATGCGCGCCCATTCGCTTGCCGTCGCCATCACCGCGTGCTGTGCGCGGCGCTCCGCCGGCCGTTGGCTCATGAGGGTGCCCCGATGACAGTGCAACACGGGGTGACGCGCCTCGCCAAGCCCCTATTTCGGCTTTCAGTACCTGCATATTTCCATATAATACAGATCACACAATGCCTTCCAAATACGTCGAAGCCTGCCACCGCCTTATGTACTCGATCGAAACATGTTTTCACCGCATTCCCTCCGCCACGACAGATCCGGTCCATCAGACATACGGCTTCACTTCCCAGATTGCAACTGGGCCCCCAATGCCCCGAATTTTTATATCAGACCAGAACCGCCACATTTTACTTGCGCTATCCCACAACCATCTGTTACATAACACATAACGGAGAGACAAAGCGACCCACACAAACGACTGAATCACTCCAGCAAAATCAGTTAAGGACTCACACCTTGCGATCCTGTTCATCGGCGGTGACGGTATTGCGAGCTACGACGCACTGTACTGCCAGGACGATGGCACTCCACCGCCGTTTCTCGCGGTGATTCAGGATCACGGATTCGGCGGCAACTACGACCGTTTCGACTCAGGTGGGCTCTTGGATCACATCGCTCAGAGAAGCGGCGTCCAGCCAAAGTTCTTGTTGGTTGCGGACAACTCCAAGCCGTGGCCGGGCTATTCAGACACAGGAGCCCGTGCCGAGCCCGGTGGCAGCGGCGCGCATCCAAGACGCCTGTTTGCCGCGTCTCGACCTAGCTCGGCCGGCTCGGTGTGAGTCCTTAACTGATTTTGGTGGAGTGATTCAGTCGTTTGGGCGGGTCGCTTTGTCTCTCAGTTATGTGTTATGTTACAGATGGTTGTGGGATGGCGCAAGTAAAATGTGGCGGTTCTTGTCTGACATAAAAATTCGAGACGCTGGGCCTCAGTTGCAATCTGGGAAGTAAAGCCGTATGTCTGATGGATCGGATCTGTCGTTGCGAAGGAGTTGCGGTGGAAACATGCTTGTATAGAGGCGACAAGGCGATGGCGGCTCGCGGCGTATCGGGATGGCAGCGTGTCATCGACATTATATGGAGAAATATAGGTGATTGTGGCCGGAATGCGGGCCGGACGAGGCGCGTCACGCCTTGTCGCACTGCCTCCGGGGCGCTCTCATGAGGCGCAGGCCGGCGGAGCGCCGCACACAGCACGCGGTGATGGCGACCGCGAGCGAATGGGCACGCATCCGCGAACTCGCGGCCGACGCAGGCATGGATCTCTCGCGCTACATCGTGCACAGGGCGACCGTGGCAGACCCGCTGCCCGATACCGTTCTGCGCCGCGCGGTGCGCGAGCTTCTGCTGCTCGCGGAGATCGAGGAACGGCGCATGGCTGACATGGGGCTGGAGGAGCACTGGAAGGCGCTCGGCGATGCCGTCGATGCGTGGCTCGACCGGGAGGCGGAGCTCGACCGGCTGACCGATCCAGGTACTGCCGAACGCTGCGCGCGGTCTCGGTGAGCGCCGATCCCGAGGGCGGCCCCGTGCCGCAGCCCTGAGCGATGGGGAACGTGGTGCGCCGCACGCTGCGTTGCAGCCGGGCGGAGAGGGCCGAGATCAGGGAACGCGCGACCGCGCTCGGCATGCCGGTCTCGGGATACCTGGTCGCCTGCGCGCTGCACGAGGATGCGGGTGGGCCACGCCGGGACGAGCCGCGGCTGGTGCTGTCGGAAGACCGGCAGCGGACCCTGTACGAGCGGGTGGAGGCGATGGACCGGGTGCGCCGCGCGCTGGGGGAGTCGCTGTCGGGCACCGACCTTTCCGTGTTCGGCGCGATCGCCTTCATGCAGCGCGCGATCCAGTCGCGCCGGAGCGGCCCGTGATGGCGGAGCAGCCCGCGACGCCCCGGGCGCGGATTGCGATCTCGTGCCTGGAATCGGAGTGGGAGCGGATCCGCGAGGTCGCGGAGAGCCGGGACGTGTCCATCAACGACCACGTGATCTCGGCGGGGCTGAACGTGCAGCTAGTGTGCTGTCCCGCAAATACGCGTGGATAGGCGTTGGAGTTTCTCGAAGATCGACTCGGCCGTTGCGACCCACACGAAAGGGGCTGCGGATTGGTTGTAGCTGGCGATGAAGGTCTCGATGGTCTCGACCAACTGGGGGACGCTGTGGAACGAGCCGCGCTTGATGGCGCGTTGGCCGATCAGGCCGAGCCAGCGTTCCACTTGGTTGAGCCAGGAGGCGGAGGTGGGCGTGAAGTGAAGATGGTAGCGAGGTCGCTTGGCCAGCCAAGCGCAGACCTTGGGATGCTTGTGGGTGGCATAGTTGTCCAGGACAAGGTGGATGTCGAGTTCGGGCGGCGTTTCCCGGTCGATGATCCGCAGGAAGGCGAGGAACTCCTGATGACGGTGGCGTTTGCTGCGTTTACCGATCACCTTGCCGGTCGCCACATCCAGCGCGGCGAACAGCGTCGTGGTTCCGTGACGGACGTAATCATGGGTGTAGCCCTCGACGTAGCCCAGCCCCATGGGCAGCGTGGGCTGGGTGCGGTCGAGGGCCTGGATCTGGCTCTTTTCATCGACGCACAGCACCAGCGCGTGGTCCGGCGGGTTCAGGTACAGACCGGTCAAGTCCCGAACCTTCTCGACAAAACAGTCATGGTCCCCGCGGTTCTGAGCCACCCCGTGGCATGAAACAGGGGCGCTTGGGCTGACGTTTTTCTCACGCCTGCACTGGTTCTGCCGTGTCAGGATGGGTGTTGGCGGAGGCGGGGACGTGTGAGCGTCGTTATATCGGTGACGTAGTTCCCGATGACAAAACTGCTTCCGGCGGTCGGCTCCGCACCCCGTATTGTACCCGGCCTTTGGCCGTGGACGCGCGGCAAATCGAACCGCACCCGCTCGGCGGATGCGTGTCCTTCCGACCGCTGTCCCCGCCTCCACCGTGGCGATGCCACGGCGTGATCGTACGCCGCCGTGGCGAGAGCGCAAATGAGGAGGAAGGCGATGAAGACGGAAGGCTTGCACGTCGTCCGGCCGCGCGCGGCGGGTCTGGACGTGCACAAGATGGAGATCACCGCGACGGTTCGCCTCTGCGAGGGCGAGGGCGAGCCGGTGGTGGAGACGCGCTGCTTCAGCACGCTGCCGAGCGGTCTGGAGGAGATGGTCGCATGGCTGACCGCTCACGGCGTCGAGGCTGCGGTCATGGAGGGGACCGGGGTCTACTGGCAGGCGCCCTTCGCGGCCCTGGAGGCGGCCGGGATCGAGGCGATCCTGGTGCACGCGCGCCAGGTGAAGCAGTTGAAGGGGCGCAAGACCGATGTGGCCGACAGCGTGTGGCTGGCCTGTGTGTGCCAGTTCGGGCTCTGCACGCCGTCCCATGTTCCGCCTGAGCCGTTCCGGGAGCTGCGCGCTCTGAGCCGCCAGCGCCGCGTCCTGGTCAGGCAGCGCTCCACCGTTCGCAACCGTGTGCAGAAGATCATCGACCGTGCCGGTGCGCGCATCGGCGGCATCATCTCCGATGTCTTCGGCGTCAACGGCCGCAAGATCCTCGACGGCCTGGCTCAAGGCACGGAGCGGGAGGTCATCCTCGCCTCCCTCACCCGCCACGTCGCGAACAAGCTGGAGGGGCTCGGCGAGGCGCTCTCCCTGAGCCTGGGCGACAACGATCGCTTCATGCTCAACGATCTTCTGGAGGAGCACGACGCACTCGAGGCGCGCATCGCGTCCTACACCAAGAAGATCGACGGGCAGATGACCCCGTGGGAGGAGCAGCTCCGCCTGCTGACCACCATCCCCGGCATCGACCGCATCGCCGCGTCCACGATCCTGATCGAGATCGGCCCCGATATCGAGGCGTTCGCCTCCAAGGAGCACTTCGCCGCCTGGGCCGGCCTCTGCCCCGGCAACAACGAAAGTGGCGGCAAGCGCCGCAACGCGCGCACCCGCATGGGTTCCAAGACCCTGCGCGCCTGCCTCGTCGAGTGTGCCCACGGCGCGGCCCGAACCAAGGGGTGCCAGTTCGAGGCTCACCACCGCGCCCTCGCCGCCCGGCGCGGCTACAAGCGCGCCATCGTCGCCGGCGCACACAAGATGCTGCGCATCATCTATGTCGTCCTCAAGACCGGCAGGCCCTACTACGACCGCACGGCCGACTACGACGCGCTGATGGTCAAGCGCAACGCCCCTCGGTGGATCCGCATGCTCCGCCGCTACGGCTACATCGAGCCCGTGGACGCGGAACTCAAGGTCGCCTGAGCAGCCTGCATCACGCCTGTCGGCTACGCGGGACCGGCTTCGGGCCACATCGGGGAAGTCCACCGCTCGTCACTGCCGCGCCGACGCCGGCGATCTCAGCCAACTCCGCACAACTCGCGGGTTGGACCGTCACCACGCGTGCCTCGCCGGAATCTGTTTCACGGCAAGAACGGATCGCTGGACAGCTTGAAGGTGTCGCTCCGGTGCGGCTTGACCCCGAACAGCGAGAACCAGCGTTGCACGGTGCTCTTTGACACACCCTCGGCTTCCGCCATCAGGCGGACGCTCCAGGCGTCGGCGTTGTCCGGCTTCTTCTGCAGGGCGCGGTTGATCAGTCCGGCCACCTTCTCGTCGCCATAGCTGCGGGGACGTCCCGGGCGAAGTTCGTCATGTAGCCCCTGAACCCCCTGCTCCAGGAACCGGCGCCGCCATTTGCCGACCGCCGACAGCGAGACATCCAGCCGCTCGGCCACGGCGGTGTTGGTCAGGCCCTCCGCACAGGCCAGGATCATGCGGGCCCTCTGCACAAGGCCGTGCGGCATCGAGGTCGATTGCGAAAGGGTCACCAACTGATCCCGTTGATCGGCAGCGAGAACCAGTGGCGGGAGTTGGCGTCCGCGCGGCATGACGACCTCCTGGCGCTTGAGAGGTCATCATTATACTACGCGTATCTGTGGGACACGACACTAGTGTCCTGATTCCGAAGTTCGCATAGCTATGATTGAGCTGGCGCGAGTTCGAGGGTTCTCAGGCAGAAGCGCTTGATGGAAGCCAGGATTTCGTCGGCTGACTTGTGCCAGCGGAACGGCTTGGGGTCCTCGTTGACGGCCTCGATGTACGCGGTGATCGCCTGCTCCAACTCGACGGTCGAGCGGTGAACCCCGCGACGGATCTGCTTCTCCGTCAGATCGGAGAAGAACCGCTCCACCTGGTTGAGCCACGACGCCGAGGTCGGCGTGAAGTGGACATGCCAGCGAGGCCGCTTGGCGAACCAGGCGCGGACTTCCTTTGTCTTGTGCGTCGAGTAGTTGGTAAGAGGGGCAAATCCTGGGAGCGCCAGCCTAACTTTGTCGTGGACAGCCGGTGAAAATCCGGTGAAGGGAAGGACTGACGACCCATCCTTGCCTTGAGCCGTGCGTCGGCCTTCGCGAGGAGGCAGGCGAAGCGTCGGTAGAGGTGCGCGTGGGCAGGACATCGAGCACCGAACATGCCGTCATTCGGAGTGCCGAGGCCATCCAGAAGGTCGAAGGCAACACCGGCCGCCCGTTTTCGTGAGGGCGGCGGGGCTCCGCGGTGTCCGAGACCCCAGGTGAGCGCGTACGTCCACACAGGGGACTTGGTGAGCGCGCGCAACTGGTGTGATGTCGCTTGGGGGTACCTGTTTGTTACGCCCGGCGCTGACGGTAGTCCTTGGTGATGGCATCGGGCCACCTTCAGCGTTTCCTGGCCATCGCGCTTCCAGTTCCGGGTGCAGCGGCCATGGGCCCGGCCATGTGACGCGACCGCGTTGCCGATCCGGATCAGGGGGTTGAGCGCGCATTTTTCGCTGGACTTCGCGCGCTTTATGGACAGCCTGCGCGCGGAGGGTCCATGGTCGATTCGCTTCAAACCCAGGCTCGGTTGATCGAGGAACTGCGGGCGACGAACGCCGCGCAGGCGGAAACGATCCTTGAGCTGCGTGCCGAGAACGAGCGTCTCAAGGAGACGGTCGCAGTGCACACCGAGACGATCGAGATGCTCAAGGCCGAGATCCGCCAACTCAAGAGGTTGCCCGGCAAGCCGGATATCAAACCGGGCGCGGGCGACGGAGACGGCAAGGGCTCGGGCGGCAAGGGCCTGGAGGGAGGCCGGCGCTCTTCGGGCGCCTCGAAGAAGCGGCGAGGCCCCAAGCAGGGCCGCAAGGACGCGAAGCGCGTGGTCGTCTGCGTAGAGGACGCGCCCGAGGGCTCGGTCCACAAAGATTACCAGGACTATCACGCCCAACTGCTGGAACTCGAAGTCCACAACGTCGTTTTTCAGCGCGAGCGCGTGGTGACGCCGGATGGGCGCATCATCGTCGCTGAGCTGCCCGACGGCGTGATCGGCGGCTTCAACCTGGAGCTGCATCGCTTCGTGCTGATGCTCTACCACCAGGGCCAGAGCACGATCCCGCGCATCACTGCCCTGCTCGATGCGATCGGCCTCGACATCTCGGAGCGTCAGGTGCGGCGCCTGCTGACCGGGAACAGGGAACCGTTCGTCGGCGAGGCGGCGGAGATACTGAAGGCGGGTCTTGAGGGGGCGGCCTGGATCTCGGTCGACGACACTGGCGCGCGCCATCAAGGGCGCAACGGCTATTGCATCTCGATCGGCAACGATTGCTTCGGCTGGTTCGGAACGACGGGGTCGAAGAGCCGTCTGAGCTTCCTCGACACGATGTGCGGCGCCCTCGACGAGTACGTGCTGAACGATGAAGCGTTCCGGCACATGGAGAGCCACAGCATGCCGCGTCGGGCGCTTGACGCGTTGAGGGGGCATGCCGGTGGTCGGTTTGACGGGCCTGACCTGTGGATGGCGTTCCTCGACGGGCTCGGGATCGACGCCCCCAGGGCCCGGCTCCTCGCCACCGAGGGCGCCCGGCTCGGCTGTCTGTTCGCCCATGGCCTGCTGCGCGAGGACAGCGCCATCCTGAGCGACGACGCCGGCCAGTTCGACCTCGGCCTGCACCAGTTCCTGTGCTGGATCCATGCCGAGAGGCTCTATCGCACGTTGCCGGTCTGGAGCGACGCGAGCCGTGCGGCCGTCGATCAGGTGCGCGGCGGCATCTGGCGGACGTACCGGCTGCTCGGTGCCTATTGCCGCCAGCCAAGTCCGCGCAGACGCGCCGTCGTCGAGCGCAGCTTCGCGCGTACCTTCCGGACCGGCACCGGCTACCGCCTGCTCGACGAGCAGATCGGGCGCACCCTCGCCAACCGCGACAAGCTGCTCGCCGTGCTCGACCGTCCCGACGTGCCGGCCCACACCAACGGTACCGAGAACGACCTGCGCGTCTGTGTCGTCCGCCGCAAGGTCTCGGGCGGAACCCGCTCGGATCAAGGCCGTGCCTGCCGCGACGCCTTCCTCACCCACATGAAGACCTGTGCCCGCCACGGCATCTCATTCTGGAACTACCTCGGTGACCGCCTGGGCATCCCAGGTGCCGAAAGTGTCCCCTGGCTCCCCGACCTCGCGCGCCAGCGACCGACCGCTGGCCCAGTGCTCGCTCCGCAGGCCATCTGAGGTCCTGCCCAAACCGGACCTCAAAGCCGGAACCACGCCGCTTCATCTTCGCGGTAGGGACGCTGGTTACCCAGCGCCCCCCGCGCAGATCCGGACGTGCCCGCTAAGGCATCCGGCTCCTGCCTCCGGTCAGACGTCCGGCGCACTCTCGTCGCTCTTGCGACGTCTCGCACGGCGGCGTGTTCGGAGACCCTCCTGTGACATGCTTACCCGGTTCTGTGCCCGGCACATGCTTCAGGTCCCCGATCTCCCGTTGGCCCCGGTCCTTTCCTCCACGAAGTCCGCCAAGGTTGTCACGCCCCTTTGTTCCCCCGTTTCAACGGTACTACGACCGAGTCAGATTCCTCCCCATCGTACATCGACGGCTATGGGCATCCACCCTTCCCGTCACGACCCGCACTCTGAGGCACGGGTGATGAAGAGGCCTCCCAGGTCCCCTGTGTGGACGTACGCGCGTGCCTGGGGTCTTGGACACCGCGGAGCCCTGCCGGCCCTCACGAAAGCGGGCGGCCGGTGTTGCCTTCGACCTTCTGGATGGCCTCGGCACTCCGAATGACGGCATTTTCGGTGCTCAATGTCCTGCCCACGCGCACCTCTACCGACGCTTCGCCTGCCTCCTCGCGAAGGCCGACGCACGGCTCAAGGCAAGGGTGGTTCGTTAGTCCTTCCCTTCACCGGACTTTCACCGGCTATCCACGACAGAGTTAGCCTGGCGCTCCCAAGATTTGCCCCTCTTACAGTAGTTGTCCATGACGATATGGATGTCGAGATCCTCGGGCACGTTGGCCTCGATGTGGTCCAGGAACTTGCGGAACTCCCGGCTTCGGTGACGGTGGAAACACTTGCCGATGACCTCGCCGGTGGCGACGTCGAGGGCGGCGAACAACGAGGTCGTGCCGTTGCGCTTGTAGTCATGGGTGCGCCGCTCAACCTGGCCGGGCCGCAGCGGCAGCAAGGGCTGGGTGCGGTCGAGGGCCTGAACCTGGGACTTCTCGTCCACACAGGGAACCATGGCATGCTGCGGCGGGTCCACGTACAGGCCGACGATGTCGCGCACCTTGTCCACGAAGTACGGGTCCGCCGACAGCTTGAAGGTCTCGCTGCGGTGCGGCTGCAGGGAAAAGGCCTGCCAGATGCGATGGATGGTCGAGGCGCCGTAACCGGTGGCGCGCGCCATCGAGCGCAGGCTCCAGTGGGTGGCGTCGGGCGGTGTTTCCTCCAGCGTCATGCGAACGACCTCGGCAACCTCGTCGTCGCCGATGCGCCGGGGCGCGCCCGAACGCGGCGCGTCATGCAGACCGTCGAGGCGGTCTTCGGCGAAGCGGCGGCGCCACTTGCCGACGGTCAACTCCGTGACCTCCAAAAGGGCCGAAATCTCCTTGTTGGACAGACCGTCCGCTGCCGCCAGCACGATCCGCGCTCTCAGCGCCAAGGCCTGCCACGACTTGCGGCTCCGGCTCAGCCGATCCAGCTCCTTGCGCTCTTCATCTGTCAGGATGATGTCCACCGCTGTTCTCGCCACGGAATGAGCCTCCTCGCTTCAATCAACAATGCAGTAATACGAACTTATGGATCAGGACACTAGACCCCGCGCAGGCGAACGCGCCGGCTCTGGCGCTGAGCGAGGCGGAACAGCGCCGGCTGCTCGACCGTGTGGACCGCCTGGCCGAGAGTATGCTGTCGACGGCCTCCGGAGGGTCGATCGAACGGCTGCGGCAGTCGGTCGAGCTGCTGCTCATGACGACGTTGGACGACCTCGTACTGCAGAGCCGGGAGCACGAGCTCGGGCCGCTGCTCGTGGCGGTGTTCGGCCCGGACGCCGGGCCGGTGGTCGAGCGGCAGTTCCGGGACTGGATGGCGCGCAAGCCGCCGCTGCTCGGTTGAGCGACGCTGCGATCATCCTCGGACGCGTCCCCGGCAAGCAGCTTGAACGGGATATCCGAACATGCTCTCTCTGGAGGCAGCGGTGCAGGCTTGGCTGGCTCACATGCCGATCCCCCCGCCGCGGGAGTGCTCGAGGCCCTGTTTCAGGGTCTGCTCCCGCACCTCCTTCTGCGGGTCGAGTTCGGCCTCGCGCCGGGTCTCGTCGGACCACGCGGCGCGGTAGCAGCCGCGCGCGGTGACCTCGTCTGCGGTGCGCCGGATCGAGGCGCCGGGCTCCGGCGCGTCGGGACCTGAGGCGTGGATCACCCGCAGCCCCAACTCGTGCTCGTCGGAGACTTCGGTCCGTGTGGCGACCACGGCCTCGACCGTCCGCACCGCTTCGTTCCGGCCGACAGCCTCGGTCCAGGCGATGCGGTCGCCCGCGACAGGCTCGGGACAGGCGAGCCGGCAGGCGGCGCTGGGCACCGAGTACTGCCGGGCGGCTTCCAGCTGCCTGAGCCCCTCGTCGGACCACGCGGCGCGGACGCATCTGACGTCCCGCAGGGCCTGAGCATGGATCTCTACAATCTGGCCCGCGTCTTCGAGAACGGAGCCGTCTGCCGGCTGCACGATTTTCACCAGCAGCGTGTCGCTCGCGCGCACGCCGCCTGTCTCCCCCGGGAACGCCACCGCCCCCTGGTGCACCGTGCCGCGCGCGCGCCAGGCGATACGGTCGCCCGCGACCAGCGGCGCGTCGCCGGTCCACGCCGTCCACCGCTCCGGCGCCGTCGAGCGTGCGAGCAGGGCGGTTTCCTGCCTGATGGCCGACCTCGCGGCGGGCAGGTGCGCGGCCTGGCGGAGGGCCTCGGCAAGGCCCGCCGTGTCGACATCCTGCTCTTGCGTCGCGGTGAGTTTCCGCGCCGCGGCGAGCTCCTCGTTCCAGTCCCGGTCGCGGTCGAGCCACGCCGCCGCCTGATGGCGTTCTGCTTCCGGCAAGACCGCGTTGCTGGAGAGGGATTGCGCCATCGCGGTCACCTGGCCGTAGCCCTCGGCGTGGAGCGGCAGCGTTTCCTGCCGCCTGGCCCGCCCCTCGACCGTGGCCGCGAGCTTGCGGAAGTCCGCGACCTCGTCGCCCAGCTCCACGGTCTCCAGCCGGTCCAGCACCTCCCGGACGCTGGCCTGAAGCCGCGGCATGTCGGCAAGCCGGGCCGCCGCCTGTGTCTGCCGGTTGTCGGCGGGCGACTCTCCCAGAAGGCTCAGGGCGGTCTCGCGAAGCTCCCGCGAGCGTTCCCGCCAGACCGGGACCGCATCCGGGGATGGAGGCTCGACGATGCCGCGCCCTTCGTCCAGCGCCGCGCGCCGATCCAGGTGCCGGGTACCCTCTTCGAGGAACGCGTTGACGGGGGCGATCTCGGCCTCCACGCGGGCAGAACGGGCAAGCACCGCATCGACCGCCTCCCGCGCGTCCGGCGCGAGGCCCGCTTCGCCCCGGAGCGCCTCGGCGCGATCCCGCAAGTTCCCCCATGCCGGCAAGTCGACCGGATCGCAGCGCGCCTCAAGGCCCTGCCGGGTGACGGTCCCGCTGAGTTCCATGAACGCCCGCGAACGGAGCCCTTGAACTTCCGCCCCCAGCGCGTCCACGGCATCGCGCACCCTCATCCGTTCGTCGGCCGCGCGGGACAGGCGCGCACGCGCCGGATCGTCGAGCTTCGCTCCCTCGCCCTCGCCGAGCAGCCGAAGTCCCTCGCGGCGAAGTTGTTCAGCCGCGTCGATCCGCGGGTCCAGTTCCTGCGCCGCAGGCACGGCTGCCTCCAGGCACTGCCGGCAGTCGCGCATGAACGCCTCGATGCGGCGGCCGGCCTCAAGGTCATCCGGAGTGAGTCGTTGCACCGTTTCCCGAGAAGACGGCTCGGTGATCGGGACCCACGCCGCGACCGTCCGGCGCACGGCTTCGGGGAGCTCGTGGCGCCCCAGCGCCTCCGCCCGTTGCACGAGCCCCGCCGCCCCCGCCATCCCGCCGGGGTCGATCCCCAGTCTCTGCGCCTCCGCCTCATGGCGGGCGACCGCTTCGCAAAACCGTTCTCCCTCGTCGAGCCGGAAGCCCTGCGCGATCCGCCCCAGAGCGGCCGCGATCCGCCCGATGAAGCCGGGGGTCTCCTGCATCCGCCTACCGGTCTCCTCCAGCGCCGCGCCCTCGGCCCGCCACGCCGCATGCTCCGGCAGCGCGGATACCGCCACGCCGCGCTCCTCCGCCGCCCACTTGAGGAGAGGCTGCCGGCGGCAGTGCATCTCCGCCTCGTGCACGAAGGCCAGCGCGTCGCGCCGCCGTTCCACGATCCCGGCGTCCCGCTCACGCACCTCGTCGACGAAGCCCTGCATCTCCGGCGGCAGATCCGTTTCGGCAGCAAGGGCATGTACGCCGGTCACGATCCGGGCGTAGCCGTCAATCCGGTCGAGCGCGGTACGCTCGGCCGCGGCCCGCGCCACGAGGGCACGCCAGTCGTCCCTCAGCTCGCGCAGCATCCCGATGGTTGCATCAGCCGGGCCGGGGGGCGCATCGTCGTCCCCCACGGCCTCCAGCGCCGTCATGCGGATACCCGCGTTCTCCTCCAGCGCCTCCTCCAGGCTCTCCCGGTTGTCGGTCACCAGCACGAAGCGGTCCCGCGCCCGGCTCGCCTCCACGTAGAGACCCGCCTGGCCGGTCAGACGGCCGTGCCCGGTATCCAGCACGCCGATCGCCGCATCCCGCGTCATGCCCTGCGCCCCGTGCACCGTCGTGCTCCAGGCGTGGTCGATATGGCGAAGCTGCGGGTCGTCGCGGGAAAGCGACAGCCGCGTTCCGCCGCCGAGGTCGAACTTCACCCGGCGGGAGTCGATCCCCAGCACCACCGCCTCCCCGCCGTTGACGAGCCCGTGCCGCTTGTCGTTCCTGGTCCAGCGGACACGGTCGCCCGCCCGGATGTGGATGCGCGCCGTCTCGTAGATCCCGAAGCGGTAGCGCACCCAGTGGTCGTCCGGCCGGATGTGGACCGTGCGCCCCGAGGGGTGCTCGAGGAAGACCAGCCCGCCTTCGGCGCGGGCGATCCGGCAGGCGTCCCCATCGTCCACCCTGAGCGGCGGCACCCGCGAGTGGAAGATCACCACGTCGCCCGGCTCGTGGTTGCGCACGTCCGCCCTCTGGGCCGCCGTCAGGTGACGGTTCACGTAGCGCTCGAACTCGATCTCGCGGCCGTGCAAGACCCCCTCCCGGGCGAGCCCCTCGCGCACCACGCGGTGGATCTCGGCGCGGAGGAAGTGGGTGGGCGCGAGGATCGCCGTTCCTTCGCGCTGCTCCCCGTCGAGCGCGAGCCAGAGCCGGGCCGCCTCCGCCCCCAGCTCCTCGTGTGCCACCTCGCGCACTTCGAGTTCCCGCGCCGCCTCCGCCGGCAGGCCCTGCTGCAGGGCCTCCACGGCGCGTTTGAGGCCCGGATCGCGCTGGCGCAGGATCTCGTCCATCTCCGCCATCGCGATGCCCGCATCCTGCAGGGCGCGGAAGGGCTCGCCCGCGCCGGCCGCGCGCAGCTGGCCGCGGTCGCCGACCAGCACCAGCCGGGCGACCCGCAGGCGCTCCGAGATCCGCATCAACAGCTCCATCTGCGCCGTCGACGTCATCGACGACTCGTCCAGCACCAGCACCGAGCCCTCGTGCTCGCGCCTTGCACTGGCCATCTTCTGCGCATTGCCGATGTCGCCGTAGCGCGTCAGGAACCATTGCAGCGTGCGCGCCCTGGCGCCGGTCTCGTCCGCCAGCACCCGCGCCGCCGCCGCCGACGGCGCCAGCAGGATCGCCTTGCGCTCGCCGATAAGGTCCAGCGCCTCGCGCAGCATCGTCGTCTTGCCCGTCCCCGCCGCGCCCTGCACCGCCACGAACCGGTCGCGCGACAGCAGGATCGTGCGCACCGCCTCCCTCTGACCCTCGGTGAGGGTGGTCTGTTCCATTCGATGCGATACGCGCGCTTCCTCCGCCAGCGCGTCCCCAGCACCTACGCCATCGCGCATGCGGACCACGATCTCGCGCTCGGACCGCAGCGCCTCGCCCGTCACGAAGGAGCGGCCGCTCCGCACCCTGGCCTCCACCAGGTGGCCGTCAGCCAGCAGCCCCGTCACCGCCGCGTCGATCTCGCCGAGCTCGTGCCGGCCAGGCGCATGGCTCAGCGCGATCGCCCGGATATCGCTCTCCCGCAGCACCGACGCGCGCTCAGCAAGATGCTCCACCGCCCGCCAGACGATCTCGCGGGGGCTGAGGCCCTGGTGGTCGGGCCGCAGCTCCTGTTCCGTCCTTACATAGGGCCGGCCCTTGTGGGTCTCTCGCGACTGGCGCCTGTCCTGCGCGCGATCCTGCCGGGAGAGGCTGCGGTCATGAGATATCCCCTCGGCCCGCCCCTTCCACTCCGTCTTCAGCGCGTCGATATCCTTGTCGACCTTGTGCTTGCGCGTGATCAGCGCCGCCTGCTGCGTCAGCGCCGCGCTGTAGGGCAGACCGTGCTCGTCCAGCCAGGCAAGGATCTCGCGGCGCCGCGACGAGAACGTGTCCAGCAGCGCGCGCGGGTAGCCCGCGATCTCGAAGCCCGGGACCCCGCCGATCATCGTCGTCTCCGTGCGGTAGCCCAGATCGATCAGCCGCCGCGCCAGCTCGTGGCGGTAACAGGCGCCGATCAGCTTCACGTTGCGGCGGATCTCCGTGGGCTCCACGCTCCGCCACTCTCCCGCCCGGTTGCGCGTCATGTTGGCGAGGATGCAGTGCGTGTGCAGCTGCGGGTCCTGGTCCCGGCTCGTCAGGTGCCGGAACCCCGCCGCCACCAGGCCGTCCGCCGCCACCCGCGGGCGCCGCCCTGTCGCCGGGTCATAGCCGCGCGTCTGCAGAAGCTCCGCCTCGACCCAGTCCAGCGTCGACCTGACCGCCGCGTCGTGGGCGCTCAGCACTTGCCGGTTGCCGTAGAGCAGCGCCTCCAGCGACACCGACTTCGGCGCGGACAGCGTGAGGTCGAGCCCAGGCCGGTGCTCGTGCTCCCCGCCGCGCGCCCGGCCGAGCCGGATCTCCGTCCCCGGAACGTGGCCGGCAAGAACGCGCTCGAAGGTCCTGGGCGAGACGTGCTGCGGCAGGCCCAGCGCCGCCGCCCCCTCGCCGTGCCAGAAGCTCGCGCGCCGGTGCCGCGCGTCGTTCTTCGCGTAGTAGCCCTCGCGCTCGAAATACGCCACCGTCATCGCGCTCGAGCCGAGATCGCTCAGGCTCGCGACCATGCCTCTCGGCCCTTGGCGGCAAGAGCTGCCGCGTTCGCCGCGCCGATCACGGGTGTCGGACGTCGAAGCTGCATTTGACGACATCACCTGCCCGCCAGGACTTGACCATGCAGTCCTTGACCTTCTGGCCGTGACGCTCCCACACCCCCTGCTTCCAGCCCCCGGTGTCGTCGTAGGGGGCGAATACGCCGAACTCGCTCTGCCCAAGCGCGCCCGCAAACACGAACAGCGGCGCGGCGATCGCCAGCGCGATTGCCAGCGCCGGAAGCGTCCAGCGCCGAATGCGCGTCCACTCCTGCCGGGCCTCCTTCAGCGCCTCCCCCCTGGCCGTGCCGAATTCCTGCAGGAACCTGAAGCCCGTCATGGCGAGCTTGTCCACGTTGTCGGCGGTCTTCGCCGCAGCATCGCGCTGCGCCGCGCTGTTCGCCCCGATGCTCTCCTGCATGCGCTCGGTCCAGGGGCCGATCGACTTCTCCAGACGGGTCACCATGTGATCACCCGCGTCGAGACGCTTCGACAGCGCCCTCATCTCGCCCAGGCCGGTCTTGGCCTCGGCGATCCACTCCCGGTAGTACCCGGCGAGTTCCTGCTTGACCGCCCCCAGCTCCGACGATCTCCGGTCGAGGCCCTTCGCCGTGGCGTCGAGCAACGCCACGACCTTGTCCAGCCCCTCCTTCAGCACATTCAGCTGCGCCAGCGCCGCGTCGAGATCCCTGTTCCCGCTCTTCAGCCCTTCGATCTGCTTGCCGGTCGACGCCAGGATCTCCGAAATCGCCGCCTTGATGTCGTTGACCCACTCGGTCGCCGCGCCGACCTGCTCCGTTTGCCCGGCGATGGTCCGGGCTGCCCCTGCAAGATCGGTCTCGCCAGCCGACAAGACCGCGACCTTCTTGTCCATATCCTCCAACAGGGCGAGCATCCGACGCAGAACCGCGTCGGACGACGCGACCTCGGTCGACGCAACCGCGGTCGGCGCAACGTCCGATGACGGGACCGGCCTGGCCCGGCCCGCAGGGTCCGTGGCCGCCTCCGCCGCGGGCGGGGAATTGGGGGTGGTGGCGACGCGGCACCCGCATGTGGTCGGCGCGGCTTCTGCCTGTCACCAGCCCGCTCCGCTGCGGCCTTCGTGGGGCCGAACAGAAGACTGCGATCCTCATCGTCCGGCGGCGGGGACTGGTTTCCATTGTTGTTGGTGGAACTCATATGGCGCGCTCCTCTCATGCCGACATGCGAAGGGCACGTCAGCAATGCCGGCCGCCACGCGCCTCCCCGATCCGCGTGACGCGGACCGCGAAACGGCCATCCGCCGACAGAATAACACCCACAGACCAAGACGGTTCCAGGCAATTGCAGCAGAAGCGGGTGCACGAGATGAACGGCCAGGCGCCGCGAAGGAGCGATGCCCCGTGGAGAGAATTCGGCAGGCGCACGCAGCTGCAGCAAAGGCCAGAGGAGTCTTCCGCCTGGGTGGCCGGCGCCTTGCCGGAGCGCCACACCGGGATGTAGCCTCGGGCCGCCCGGACGGGTCTCCGCGAGGAGAGCGTGGGAACCGGCAATCCCTGTCTCGGCCGGCTCCCACGCAGTCAACGCCGGGTCGATATCCGAGACAATCTCGACCTCGTCGGAACCGAGGCCCGGAAACGCCAGGGAGGCCATGGCCTCGGCTTCGGTCTCGAATGTGTCCAACGCCAGACCGGTGGCGATCTCGACGATGGTGAAGCGCGCCTCGGGCACCGGCGCTCCGCGACGATCCGGCGAACGCGCCCGCGAACAACTCCGGCTGGCACGCCGACGAGCGTACCGCTTTCGATCGGCGGCATTCTTCCGCTCTTTCGGCCGCGACGCCTCCATGGCTGCACAGCGTCGGCAGCAGGAGGTGCCCGTCGGCACTGGCTCGCGGCATCGGACACAGCGGCTTTCGGCCTTGCGATGGGCGTAGCGCTCGCGCTCGGCGGCGCGCTTCCGCTCGCCACAGCCGGCACACAGCCGGCGTTCCGGCACCGGAGGATGGACACCGCAATTGGGGCAAAGCCCCGCAGCGATGCGCTCACCCTGCGCGTGGCGCGTCTCGGCGAGAGCGTCCGCGAGGCGGGTCCGATCCTGCTCTAAGCGCGGCCAATGCGGGTGTTCCCAGATGTACATGGTCCATACTCCGCATGATTAGCGGCGAATGTAGGGGCTATTCTCCGCAGCGCAACCGCCTGCCATCGTCCCGAACGGCGAGGAACGACGCGCCCCTCGCCGGGACGCCCCGCCCGCCGCCCCGTTCCGGCTGGCTCTTTCTCTTTCCGGCGCGCGTGCAGCGAAAAGACGCCGACGACGGCGACGGGGCGCCAGGCATCAAGGTCGTCGGGGCTGCCGCTTCGGTCATTCATGAGGAGGTTGACGTGATGCGACCCGGTGAAAGGGTTCGGCTTCCTGACACCTGCCGACGGCGCGCGGCCTCATCGAGTGCGGATGCTGCTCGCGGCGGAGCCGCAAGTGGATTATGGCACGTTCGTCATGGGCCGGAAGGAGCCCAGCTCTCGGCTGCGACATGAGGAATGCGCGCGGGAACGGGTCTCCTGCCTGTCCGGGCGCGGTCGCGCCCCGCGGCATGCGATTCGACCGAGCACCGGGGGCTGTTTATTGCCGAAGTCGCACGGGTAGGACGACGCTTCCGGGAGGCCATATACTGAGGCGCATCGCCGCGGCGCGAGAGGTCGCACCGAGCGGAGGTTGGGTTCGATGTCGATGCGAACGAAGTTGATAGGCGCATTGGTCGCCATTGCACGGCCGTTCTTCCTGGGCGCCTGTTCCGTGTTCGGCGGCAAGGCTGCCGAGGAACCCCCGTACAGGATCGTGCTTGCCGACGGCGACATCGAGATGCGCGAGTACGACGGCCATGCGATGGCGTGGACCGCTGCGGCGGGCTCGTTCGACGAGGCGGTCGGCGCCGGCTTCCGGCGGCTGTTCGAGTACATCACGGGGGCCAACGCGGGCGGCTCCGATATCGCGATGACCGCGCCGGTGCTGGCAGCGCCTGCGATAGTGAACACGGGCACGACGGTCTTGGAGCCGGACCTCGGCGCCGATGACGGGGAGAGTCCGGAGGCGCTGGCCGGCCCCGGCATCGGCGGCTGGCGGGTCGGCTTCGTCCTGCCGGACGGGTACACGGCCGCGACGGCGCCGGTGGACGGCGGCGTTGCGGTCAGGGACCTAGGCGCGCGCTGTGTCGCGAGCATCCGCTTCAGCGACAAGCTGGACAACGAGGCGGGCGAGGCGGAGCGGCAGCGGCTTGAGCGCTGGATCGAAGCGCGCGATCTGGAGCATGCGGGGGACTGGCGTATGGCAGGCTACAACCCGCCCTGGACGATCCCGATGCTCCGCAGGAACGAGGTCATGGTGACCCTGGCATCGTGCTGAACCGCAGGGACGCCGGAGCGGCAGCGCACGACACGCGCATGCCCGCCTCGCGCAACGGGGAGCGGGCGGCGCAATCCGCGCCCGGCGCGGCTTGACCGCCGGCCGGCAGCGGCCGTCCGAGGAGCGGGAGGTCCTGGCCGGCCTGGTGGAGCGCGTCACCTACCACAACCCCGAGAACGGCTTCTGCGTTCTCAGGACGAAGGCCAGGGGGCCATCGCGACCTTGTCACGGTGGTGGGCCGAGCCGCGATGGTGGAGCCGGGGAATGGATCACGGCGTCGGGCGAATGGGTCAACGACCGCACCCACGGGCACCAGTTCAAGGCGCGCTTCGTGCGCACGTCCACACCGTCATCCGTGGAGGGCATCGAGAAGTACCTGGGCTCGGGCATGATCCGGGGCATCGGCCCCGTCTATGCCGGCAAGCTAGTGCGGGCCTTCGGCGAGAAGATGTTCGACGTGATCGAGGCGGAGCCGGAACGGCTTCGCGAGGTGACCGGGATCGGGAAGGTCCGGGCCGGGCGCATCACCGGCGCGTGGGCGGAGCAGAAGGCGTCGCGCGAGATCATGGTATTCCTGCACGGCCATGGCGTGGGCACGGCGCGGGCGGTGCGCATATTCAGGACCTACGGTGCGGACGCCATCGAGGTGATGACGGAGAACCCCTACCGCCTCGCCCGCGACATACGCGGGATCGGCTTCAGGACCGCCGACACCATCGCGATGAAGCTCGGCATCGAGAAGACGGCGACGATTCGGGTTAGAGCGGGCATCTCCTATGCGCTGACCGAGGCGATGGACGAGGGGCATTGCGGCCTGCCGGCGGAAGAGCTGGGGCCGCTCGCATCCCGGTTTCTGGAGGTTCCCGACGACCTGGTCCGAAGCGCGCTCGACCTTGAGTTGGCCGAAGGCAGCGTGGTCGCGGACACGGTGGCCGATACCCCCTGCGTGTTCCTCGGGGGCCTCTACCGGGCGGAGCAGGCGATCGCGGACCGGATTCTGCGGATCGCGGCCGGCCCGCTGCCCTGGCCGGACATCGATATCGGGAAGGCGCTGCCCTGGGTCGAGCGGAAGACCGGCCTTGCCCTGGCAGCGGGCCAGGCCGACGCGGTCCGTATTGCGCTCACCGCCAAGGCCACCGTGGTCACGGGCGGGCCTGGCGTGGGCAAGACGACGATCGTCAACGCGATCCTGCGCATCCTCTCGGCCAAGGGCGTGGACATTCTCCTGTGCGCGCCGACCGGGCGCGCCGCGAAGCGGATGAGCGAGGCCACCGGGATGGAGGCGAAGACGGTGCATCGCCTGCTGGAGGTGGACCCCGGGCACGGCGGCTTCAGGCGCGATGCGGCCAACCCGCTTGACTGCGACCTTCTGGTAATCGACGAGACCTCGATGGTGGATGTCGCGCTGATGCGCTCGCTGCTGGCGGCGGTGCCCGACGAAGCCGCGCTGCTGATCGTGGGCGATGTCGACCGGCTGCCCTCCGTGGGACCCGGCCAGGTGCTCGCCGACATCATCGTCTCGGGCGCGGTGCCTGTGGCGCGGCTGACCGAGGTGTTCCGCCAGGCGGTGCGGAGCCGGATCGTGACCTCGGCTCACGGGATCAACCGGGGCGCCATCCCCGACCTGTCACGGCCCGACGGCGACAGCGACTTCTACTTCGTGCCGGCGGACGACCCGGAGACCGCCGCCGCCAGGATCGTCGAGCTGGTGAAGACGCGCCCACAGGATGCTGCGAGAAACCGCCGCCCCGAGCCGGATCTGCGCCGAAGCGCCTGCAAATGCCGCACGAAACGAGACCCGCACGCCCCTTACCGAAAAGCTCAATTCGTGAATCGTATGCGTGATGGTAGAATCATGCCGGATTCGTTTATGGAGTCAGAGAGATGGATCACGAGCGGTTTCGGGACTGGTTCTCGCGTGTCGATGAGTTGACTGCGGCGCAGCGCAAGGAAGTGGCGGCGATGCTGTCGGACCCGCCGGAGGGCGCGGCCTCGTTGGCGGCGATCGAGCTTGGTGTGGATGACGAGCGGCGCTGCCGGCACTGCGGCGCCGGCGGGGCTGTGTCGCGGGGCAAGGCGCGCGGTCTTCGCCGCTTCCGCTGCAAGGAGTGCGGGAGGACCTTTGGTGCGCTCACGGGCACGGCGCTGTCGGGCCTTCACCACAAGGAGCGCTGGCTGTCCTTTGGCGCCTCGCTTGCCGAGGGCGAGACGATCAAGGCGTCCGCCGCGCGCTGCGGGATTGCGCCGAGCACGGCGCATCGCTGGCGCCACCGCTTCCTGGCGGCGGTCCGCCAGGCGCCGGAGCGGCTTGCCGGGATCGTCGAGGCGGACGAGACCTTCGTCCTGGAGAGCCGCAAGGGGCAGCGGAAGCTCGACCGCAAGCCGCGCCGGCGCGGCGGCAAGGCCAAGAAGCGCGGCCTCTCGCGCGAGCAGGTGCCGGTTCTGGTCGCCGCCGACCGTGGCGGCGAGACCCTCAGCCACACCCTGCCCGCGCTGAACGCAGACAACGTGAAGGCGGTGCTGGAGCCGGTCCTCGCCCCGGATGCCCTGCTGGTCTCCGACGCCAACCGCTGCTATCCGCCCGTCGCAGCCGCGCTCGACATCCCTCACGAGAGCATCAACGGCTCTGCAGGGGAGCGGGTCCGGGGTGCCGTGCACATCCAGACGGTCAACAGCCGCCACAGCCAGATCAAGGGCTTTCTGCGCATCCGCCGCGGCATCGCCACCAAGTACCTGGACAGCTATCTGAGGTGGTTCCATCTCATCGCACTCGACGATCAGCCATCGCCGAGAGCCTGCCTTGAGGCTGCGATGGCAAAGCCATGCCTACGGTTTGCGAATTGAGCCTACCGAAAACTCAGCAGCCTACCAACCCCATGGACGAATTTGCCCTGACGCCTGCGACCTCTACGTCGCTCAACGAAGGCCGGAGTCGAAACCCCGGCGACACCTCCGACGACCCTGCGGTACAGCCCGACCTGCATGGCCGCTCAACGAAGGCCGGAGTCGAAACCCCGGCGACACCCCGTGAACGGTTGCCCGTCGCAGTCGCCACCTCGGACGCTCAACGAAGGCCGGAGTCGAAACCCCGGCGACACCGGGAGACGTGACATGAACCACCTCAACATACGCGCCTCGCTCAACGAAGGCCGGAGTCGAAACCCCGGCGACACGTCCATGGTGGGCACGGTATAGGTATCGACCGGCGCCAGCGCTCAACGAAGGCCGGAGTCGAAACCCCGGCGACACCTGCGTCTCCAGATACGCCGCCGCTCGTCCCGCGTCGTCGCTCAACGAAGGCCGGAGTCGAAACCCCGGCGACACCCACCCCGGTCCGTCGTGCAACTACTACTCGACGGGCGCTCAACGAAGGCCGGAGTCGAAACCCCGGCGACACACGCTGACTGGGTCCGGTACCTCCGATTCCCCGCTATCCCGCTCAACGAAGGCCGGAGTCGAAACCCCGGCGACACTCGCGGTCCGGGATGGACCAAATCGCTGCCCGAAATCGCTCAACGAAGGCCGGAGTCGAAACCCCGGCGACACCGTCGCCGTAGACGCGCGCGTCGTCGCAGACGTGGGCCGCTCAACGAAGGCCGGAGTCGAAACCCCGGCGACACCACTCGGCCGGGCAGGCCAGCGCGCTGGCGCGGGTACGCTCAACGAAGGCCGGAGTCGAAACCCCGGCGACACCTGCCGTCCGCGGTGAGCACCCTGTCCCCTAGGTGCGCTCAACGAAGGCCGGAGTCGAAACCCCGGCGACACACGCCGAGCGCATCGTGATCGTCGCCGACACGCTGCTCGCTCAACGAAGGCCGGAGTCGAAACCCCGGCGACACCCCCTGCCCCCAGCTAGTTCCCATGGCGGGTAGCGACGCTCAACGAAGGCCGGAGTCGAAACCCCGGCGACACCGCCACACGGTGTCGGTATCGGTGGAGGCCCCGGTCGCTCAACGAAGGCCGGAGTCGAAACCCCGGCGACGCGCGACCGTCGCCGTCCCGGATTGCACATGCGTCGTCGCTCAACGAAGGCCGGAGTCGAAACCCCGGCGACACCCCTAATCACGGCGAACTGCTGTCTGCTCGGAGAAATTTCGTCCCAATCCAGTCGTCAGACCGCCGAGAGGGTGGCTGAATTGTCTCATCCGCCGCAAAGCCGCAGGATAGCGAGACACTCCCACTTTCCGATCATGCCACAATTCGCCAATTCGACGCTCTGAAACGAGAGTCACCGGAGGTTCGCAAGCTGTCTCATAGGATCCAAGGCTTGCCAAGAGCATGTTCCGGACGCCGACCTAAACGCAGCGTCGCGGCCTCAATTCCACCGGGGAAACGGTAGACGAGCACGGAGTCGCGATCGCGGTCGATGATGTCTTCCACCTCCCCGACAAACCGGACCAGCCTCGCTTTGGAGAGGCGGCATTCGAAGACCGAGAACTGCACCCGCTGCCCATACTTCTCGCACACGTCCGAGATCCGCCTAAGGCGCAACGCTCCAGTGGATTCCGTATCTGCGATGTCGTAGGTGACCAATACGTCCATCGGTTATGGGAGAACAAATGGCGGATACGCAGCGAGGTCTCCGCGTAGATGCCGCGCAAGCAGTGTTGCCTGGACCGAGGGGATCGCCCATCGTCCAACTGGTCGCCCGAGTATTCTATGCGCAGTTTCTGTTTCCTTGTATTCTTCCCACGCCTCGATCAGAGCGGTTCTCGCGTCGTCGTTCAGGTAAACGCCGCCGCCAGGCGTATAGTCGAAGCCTGCAGGTCCGATTTGCCGGCGGCGTACCAGCGACACCACGAACCGATCCGTCAACGCGCGCAGCTCTTCTGCCAGATCCAGCGCAAGGGAGGGACGGCCTGCCCGCGGGCGATGGAAAAACCCCATCTGGTAGTCTAGACCGACACTCTCCAGCGCACCGCAGCACTCGGTCACCAACAGCCCGTAGCAGAAGCTCAACATCGCATTGACGGGGTCACGAGGCGGTCGCCGCGACCTCGACGAGAAGCCCAGTTTGGCCGGCGCCACGACCTGCTCCACCGCCCGGAAGTAAATCCGGGCCGCATCTCCTTCGATACCGCGCACGGAATCGCCCGACACCGCGTCCGCCAGTCGCGCAATTCGTTGCCGAATCTGCTCGCTCCGGTCGGCGAGTCGCTTGCTTTTTACCGTATCCCTTTCGTCACGCGACCAGCGGCCAACGACCCTCCGGCTATTCTGCAGTTTTGCCGCGACAATAGCCCTCGACAACTCGAGCGAGCGGGATTCATCCATGACCGCCTCAAAGAGCGCTGTGCGGAGGTGAATGTTGCCTTTGGTCGCGCCGCTTACGAGGAAGCGCACGGCACCGCTCCGGTGGAGGGCCGCGACGCGTATGCCCCGCCGCACACATGCATCCAATGCCTGCATGGTGACCTGCGCCCCGCCCAGCACTATCAACGCGTCGATCGCCTCAAGTGGGACACGTTGGCTCCCATCGGGTGACGACACCGTCAACGATCCCCGCCGGTGCTGGACTCGGGCGCGGTGGTTGCGAAGTAAGCGGTATCGGGCCCCCATACTTCCAGCGGATCTGATTTCGGGGCTGACTCTCCGCCTTGACCACGAGCCACACAGGAGAGATCGCGATGACAGATTCGATTTTGGCATCTGGCGACGGTGTCGCTGTTGCTTCGGTTGAGCTCCCAGCTTCTGAGGGAGCCGCCCCGGCTCCGTCTGAGCCGGCCCCCATGCGACGCTGGCCGGACGATGAGAAGGCGCGGATTGTCTCGGAGAGCTTTGAGCCGGGCTCTTCGGTTGCGGCGGTCGCGCGCCGCCATGGCGTCAGCGATACGACCCTGACCAAGTGGCGGCGGCGCGCGCGGGAGGGAACTCTTCCGGGCGCTCGGATTGGTGGCTCTGCACCGCCATTTGTTCCCGTGGTGGTTGATAGCGTGACGTCCGAGCGGACGGTGGCGATCGAGGCGCTGGGCGTGGTCGTTCGCCTTCCGGTGGAGAGCGCGGTCGATCGGATCGTGGCTGTGGCCTCGGGTCTGGGTCGGGCGTCGTCATGATCGCGGTGCCCTCGCTTCGCATCGTGTTGGCGACGCGGCCGGTTGATTTTCGTCGCGGCCACGACGCGCTTGCGGCGACGGCGGCGGGGGAGCTGGATCTCGATATCTATTCCGGGGTGATCGTGATCTTCCGCTCGCGCCGCGGCGACAGGCTCAAGCTCCTTGCGTGGGACGGCACCGGTCTGGTGATGACCTACAAGCGTCTTGAGCGGGGTCGTTTCGCCTGGCCCCGGATCGAGGACGGTGTGATGCGCCTTACGAAGGGCCAGTTCGAGGCTCTTTTCGAGGGCCTTGACTGGCGCCGGGTGAAGGCCCTCCCGGTTCGCCGCCCGCTGGCGGCGGAGTGAGGCGGCACGCAGGCGGGGCCGCAGATTTCGGTCGCGGTCCCGTCTGCACTTTTCCCTGGTCACGCATCGGCGAATCGGATTAAGGGATCGGCCATGCCGAAGGCCACGCCCTCACCCCCCAGCAGCGCCGGTTCGCCGTCGCCTGCGGTGGTTTCGGCGGCGCTGGTGGCCCTGCATGCGGAGCTTGACGACGAGCGCGCGGCGCGCCGTGCGACCGAAGCGGCCCTGTGCGAAGCGGAGGCGGCGAGGCAGACAGCGGAAGCGCGGGCGGCACGGCTGGAGGCCGAGAACGCGCACAGCGCGGAGCAGATCAGCCGGCTTGAGCATCTCAACAAGGAGCTCAGGAAGGCGCTGTTCGGTCCGCGCTCCGAGAAGCTCAACGAGGACGAGCGCCAGCTTACGTTCGAGGAGTTTTGGGCGGCGATCGCTGAAGCCGGCGGTCGGCCCGAGGCAGATGACCAGGAGCAGGACGAGGGGGCTGGCGGCAAGCGCCGGCGGCGCTCTTCCCGGGGGTCGCGCAGCGGGGTGCGCTTCGGGCCCCAGGTCGACCGGCGCGAGGAGGTGATCGAGCCGGACACGATCATGTGCCCCTGCGGCTGCGGCGAGATGACGAAGATCGGCGAGGACCGAAGCGAGCGTCTGGACTATGAGCCGGCGAAGTTCACCGTCATCGAGACCGTGCGCCCCCGCTACGCCTGCAACAAGTGCAAGGGGGGCGGGGTGGTGCAGTCGCCGGCGCCGGCCGCTCTGGTGGAGGGCGGCCTTCCCACCGAGGCTCTTCTGGCGCAGGTGCTGATCGCGAAGTACGGCGATCATTGCCCGCTCTACCGTCAGTCGCAGATTTACGAGCGCTCGGGGATCGAGGTTCACCGCGCGACGCTGGCGACGTGGGTGGGCCAGGCGTCGTTTCACCTGCGCCCCGTGGTCGCTTGCCTGGAGGATGAGCTGAAGAAGTCGGATCACCTGGGTCTGGACGAGACCACGATCCGCGTTCTCGACCCGGGCCGGGGCAAGACGAAGACGGGCTACATGTGGACCCTTGTGCGTGACGAGCGCCACTGGAGCGGCACGGACCCGCCGGGCGTCGTCTATCGCTATGCGCCCGGCCGCGGCGGCAAGTATGGCGCCGAGCTTATGGAGGGCTTTTCGGGGACGGTGCAGCTCGACGGCTACTCGGGCCACAACATCCTGGCGCGGCCGGACCGGGCGGAAGGCCCTGTGACGCGGGCCCTCTGTTGGGCGCATGTAAGACGGAAGCTGAAAGAGGTATACGACTCGAGCGCATCGCCGATCGCGCTGGCCGGTCTGAATCGGATCGCGAAGCTCTATGCGATCGAGAAGAAGATCCGGGGTAAGCCGCCGGCGGAGCGCCGCGCGATCCGTTGGGAGGAGTCGGCGCCGATCGTGAACACCTTCGGTGTCTGGCTCGACGAGCAGCGCTCGCGCGTCTCACCGCGCTCCCGTCTCGGCGAGAAGCTGACCTATATCGCCAACCAGTGGGACGGGCTGCTGGAGTTCCTGCACGACGGCCGCGTCGAGATCGACTCGAACCTGGTGGAAAACCGAATCCGGCCGCTGAAGCTCACAGCCAAGAATGCGCTCTTCGCCGGCAACGACGAGGGTGCGCAAGCCTGGGCCCGCATCGCCTCGCTGATCGAGACCTGCAAGATGAACGGCGTCGAGCCCTACGCCTGGATGCGGAGCACGCTCGAGAAGATCGCCAAGGGCCACCCGCAGTCGGGCATCCAGGAGCTTCTGCCGTGGAACTTCCAGCCCGAGGCAAAGTGACTCGCGCGCTCACGGCGCTCATCCAAAACTCTCCGTAGTCAACCCAGATTCCGGTATGGGGTCTGCGTACCGCTTACGTTGCGAACGTACAGGGTGCTCAGGTAGCGCATTCGAACACGACGTCGGACAGGTACCGCCGGACCTTGCGTGTCGCATTGGTCACCCCGGGCAGACAATGATGCAGGAGTTGGCACGCGTTGCATCGGTCGTCGTTCACTGCGGCGGGCAACTTCCCTTTGAGCAGTTGCTCGCGAATAGAGGCGATGGCGACTAACACCTGATCCCGCAATGCGCCGGTGAACTCGACCTCCACGCGCCGTCGTGTCCCCCCGTACCAGACGCTGCCTGACGGGACGGCAACTCCGAGCATCTCTTCCAGGCAAAGGGCCTGCGCGCAGAGTTGGAGATCAGCGGCAACTCCGTGCCGGACGCCAGATTTGTATTCCACTGGCCGGATCGCATCGCCGTCCATCTCGACGACATCGGCGCGCCCGGACAGCCCCAGCGACTCCGACCAGAGAGGAATGCCGCGCAGCACTCGACGACCCCGCACCGCGCTGTGCTGGCCACCATCAACGCGCCGGTGGGCCCGCGAGCCCCGGACGGTATGAGCATTGTCGGACCAAACGCCATCGCAGTGGATGAGTGCACATTGACGCGGACAATAGACGAAGTGCTCTATCGCGGAGATAAGAATGATTGGTTCGAGCATCAAAGCATTTCCGATCCGATGCCTCTCGTGGGATCGGCCTTGGCCCTGGCTTCATACTCGACGCTCCGCCAACCAGCGTGGACGCCGAGGACGCCCCAAGCTTGCTTAGGGGAGAAGGGTCTCCATACATCCAGCAACGCATCGACGCCGGCAGCGGAAAGAGGTTGGTGCCATGCAGGCCAGACGAGCCGTCGTGGCTCGTTACTACCCGGCGCTCTCCGCCACCCCCGCTGCCGCTCGTCCGGATCACCGTAGCGACTGAGCCGACGGTCCACGCCCCGACCTCGTACCGGAAACACCGCCAAACCGAAGAACGCCAGCAACTCAATCACGGGTTCGACCCACGGATCCGATGAGTCCGCCAAAGACCCTAGCCGCGTGCTGTCAAACCCAAGGCCGTTGCTCTTGACTCGCTGCGCCCGCCCGATCAGCGAATCACGCAGACGTTCCTCGCGTCCCGGCCCGATCAGTTCGTGAACCTTCAGCAACCGATGATGCAGCCATTTCGTCGTTCCGGTAGCGGCGGGGTCGAGGGGAGCGTGAGCAACCTCTCCGTCCTGGTAGACACTTAGATCCGTCATTGTTGAGGAGAGCGTCCAGGCATGCGGATCTCCACGCGCCCCCTGCACTCGTGCAACGAACTGCTCGATCGATACCTTCCGCTTCAGTTCGCCATCCACGCGCCAGTTCTCGGCAATCGGCAGCTCACTCAGAAATGCTTCGTCCGGCCACGATTCGACCAACGCCGCAACCGGATCGATCTCGACCGATGAGAGCACGGCCACGGGCGCATCCTCTTCGGTCCAGTGCAGTCGAATGCGGCAATCCAGCACCGTCGCACCTATACCCGCGAGCCAGGCATTGACCCACGAAGCGGGTAGACCCGGACAGGTGAGAGCATGCATCAGGTGTCCCCCAGTGTCCCGTCGACGCCGGCCGAAACGGCATGGTCGGCGCGGATGACGACGCACTCCAGCAATGCCAGTCCCCAAGGCCCGAGCCGGTCCTGCAGCTGCCGAAATCGACTTGGCTGCTCCCAGTCGACGATGGCAAGGTCCGCGTCCGCCGATATCGATACTCCCTCCACGACTCCACCCACAGAACCGGTGGAACCGTCGGCCGCGGGCGGCACCAGCGGGCGCCCCTTTCCATGATGGCTGATCACCAGATGGACCAGGAGGTCGCGTTGAAGGGGCGTGCCCCAATCGGGCGTCAGCGCCAGCCACGCGCTTACCAGCCGCGCGGACAGATCCTCGTGCCGCCCTCCCCTGGGCCAGCCGGACGACACGCGCATCGCCTCCCAGCGGTGCCGTGGCGCGTTCGACTTCGCAAGAAGCGGCCCCGATTCGCGCCGTGAGTCCAGCCACCGCTGAAAGCGCTCGTCGGCCTTGCCGATGTCGTGGAGCCGAGCGGCGCGCTCGACCACTTCCAGTAAGTCATCGGGCAGGCCGATCCGTTCCGCCACCGTCCTTGCACGGGTCCCGACAGCGTGACCATGCTGGTCCAGTTCGACGGCGACGGGGCCCAGCGACAATTCGTCAAACTCATCGTTCAGGGCCTCGTCGCCAGGCTGGTCGACAAGCAGGCGTGGTACTTCGTTGCGAGGTTCGAGAACGCGCGGGCGCAGCCGGGCGATGAATTCGGTCCACTCCGCCTCCTCCCACCCGGCCGGCACTGGCGTATCTCTGAGTATCGTAAGGATGTCGGACACCGCTTCTGACCGTTCCGTCTCGTCGAGGTCGCGGTCGTCGTCGACAATACCCAATGCGGTGTCGACGAACCCACCAAGGTTCGCGCCGCACAGTCGCCTGATTGCGACAGCATCGAGCGGCAGACCCAGGTTGGCGAGAGACGCGTCCGGGACGGGATCTGAAGCGGTGGGATTCCAACCGAACCGGTCCATGAGTCCCATGTCGCTGGCGACGACGATCCGGTCCCCAGGATGCAATTTGCCGGTGGATACTTCCTCGACCGTGACGCCATCCGGCGCCAACCGGCACATCACAGCCTCCCCAAGAACCTCGCGCGCCTCTACCAACGGCACCTCGATGGCCTCGCGATCCGTACCCCGGGGCCATAGCCGCCGGCCCGGGGCCGGAACGTGTGCGCGCCAAAGCAAGGCCACCGACAGCCGGGAGGCGGCGATGCCACTGAAGTACGGTTCCACCGGCGCCTCGCCCTCGGGGGGCGTTGTCGTCTTCGTCCATTCATACAGCAGTCCCGGAAGGATTTCTGGTGCACGGCCAGAGTCGTCGAGCGGCGGCCCCAATACCGAGGCAATCGACCGAGGAGAAAGATCGACGGTCTCGGCAGCGCTCCCGGATCGCGATTTCTGCAGCCGATCGAGTACCGTGTTCGGTTCCGGACCGTACACCGGCCACGTGTCCATGTCCGTAGCCGAGCCACTCACTCGGCGAGACCTCGATGGCGGCACATGGACGTAAGTTGTACGCGCGTGGGGAAAACGCCCGAGTCTGTTCAGCCGCCCCAATCGTTGGGTAAGCGCTCTGACACCGCAGGCCTCCGTCACAAGATATTCGGCGTCGATATCAGCCCCTACTTCCAAGGTCTGCGTCGCCACCACGATCAAGTGATTCTCGCGCGGTGCGTCCGCGGCACGGGCCGTTGCCATCCCTGTCTCCGGATCGAGAATTCGGGCACGGGTCCGCGTCGCTTCGCGTTCACGCACGCGCCCCGTGAGGAGCAGGATCTCCGCTTCCGGCAGCATCTTGCGCAAGAATTCGAATGCCTCTCGTGCCGTCTTCGGCGTGTTGCTGAACACAAGACATGCAGCGGGAGCGGGAGCCTTCTGAACGAGCGCGACGGCAGCCTCCGCGAGCCGTCTCGCCAACTCGCCATTTGCGATGTTCACTTGCAGAGGCTTCCGGGCGTCCAGCCGCTGACCAACGACCGGGTGCGCCTGGTCTTCGCCGTCCAGATCGAACCGTTCGCTCTGTGCGGACTCCCCTGTCGCGGTCAATGAGACGACCGTCGGCCGTGAGCGCTCCGGACCGAGTACCTCGCGCGCAGTTGCAGTACAAGCGGCGAGAGCAGGGATCAACGTTCTCAGGTGCCCCGCAAGGTGCGCCTCGTCCAGCAGCACCAGGCTGTCGGTACCGGCCATCGCCGCGTCGACCGGCCGTCGACTCGACCCATAGCCTCGAAACAGCAGACGCGAGCCGTACATCGGCAGCGTGCAGAGGACAACGGTCGGCCGTGCGGGGTCCGTGGGGGTGCGCGAAGCAATGCCGCCCCGGAGGCTGATCACGTCCAGTGGAGGCGCGTCGGGGTCGACCCAAAGCGCACGGAGCCGCTCGGCGATCCGCTCGATGACCTCACGCGCCATAGTATCCGACCCCACCGACGCGGGATTGCGGAGCGCGCTCGCGATATCCCTCGCGTGCGCGGCCGTCGAATCCACGAGAAGGCGCCGGTTGACGACCCACCAGATGCGCGTTGGTGCGGTGCGACGTTTCGGCACGCGGTCCGACTGAGACGCCAACCACCACACTGCGATGTCGAGACAGGCGGTCTTGCCGAGCCCGGTGGGTATGCCGATCTCGGTTGGCCATTGCTCCTTGCTCGCGACGTGACGGGCCAGACGCGCCTGCCATGGAAACGGATCGCGTCCATTGATGGCGCGGTAGAACTCCGTGAACGTAGGCAATGGCGGAATCCGCGCGGGATCAGACGGTCGCACCAAGCCGCCAGGTGCTGACCTCGCGCCACTCATCGACTGGCGCGCAGAGTCCAAGACCACGCTGCCGCCCGGCGCCAACGACGACCGGTCCCGTGATGGGTTCGGCGAAGCGGAACTCGGCGTGAGAATACGGTAGCGCTGGACGCCCCGGACGGTTGACCTCCGCCGGCGCCAGATCGACCGCGCCCGGAATCAGCGGGGTGCGCAGTGAACGAAAGGCCACCGGCTCAGGCAGGCCGGCGTGACGGCACCAGCGAACGGCTTCCGAGAGACCGGGAACGCCCCGCCTCTCGTGAATCACGGGGAACGCCGTTATCCAAGCCGCCGATGGCCCCTGCCAGCGGCGTGGATTCGCGGCCCAGGGGCGTTCCTCGTCTCCATGCGGTTCCACGGACGCCTTGATGTCCCGGCCGACGAGCGCGTCGATGAAAAGAGCCGCATCGCGGGCCTGCCGGCGTTGAACGCGGTCGGACCCAGGCGGAAGCCACAGGGCCAGGCCGTGGATGCGGCCCCGCGAACGTGGAAAGCCGACATCAGGCAGCGCCAGATAACGGGCCAGGTCGTAACCCGAGCGCGCGAACCCGTGACCGTGCAGAATTGCAGGCGGCTCCCCATGCACGCGCTGGTGGCGGCTGAGGACGGCATCTTTGAACAACGCGGCAACAGCAGAAATCCTTCGCCCCGAGATCGCCGGGCGCAGTCGCAGCCACGCCACCACCTCTCCGCGGTTCGTCTCTTCACGATCGCCGGGCGACCGGTAGGTTGCCAAGTGGAGGAGTGCCGCAAACTGTGAGCGCGTCGCCGACGCACCCCGTTCCTGCCAGATGTCGTACATCCGGTCCAGCGCATCGACATCGCCCGACCTTGGGACACCGATTCGGGCACCGCCTTTCGGATCTGGAACGAACACCTCGACTGCCGCGCCGCGCGGCATCTCTGTCACCACGCGGACGCGCACGGGGGAGTCGGATGTACCGAGATAGCCCACCCGCGCAGCGCGGCGCACTATCGAGTCGAAGATCACCGAATTCGGCGGCTCGACGTCCCATCGGTAGACCACCTGGGGATTGCGAGGCACAACCCGCACGCCCGGGCGGTAGAGAATGCCCCTTCGAGCAGCATACTCATGATGCGTTGTCTTCGTCGGCTTGCCGCGCGAAACGTGCTCGACGACATACCTGGGATGAAGCTTCTGATGCCAGGGGTCGGGTTGCGCATGAATCGCAGGGGGCGGCAGTCTTTCCAGCCAGACGAGCTCGCGGCCATCCGTGACTCGCGAAGCCTGCCGGGTTCCGTCGGCCGCCACGAGCGCGGCGAACAACCGTGCCGGAGACGGCGGCCACTCGCCTCGGGTCAGCCTTCCGGTGACCGCGGTGCCATCCGGGTCACCGCGGAAGGTCCCGTGCAGGAACTCGACGCTGATCGCCAGCATCAGGCCAGTTCGGGCCAGGTCGACCGGATTGCGGCGCTGAGGTTCGGTTTCGGAGTAAGCCTCGTTGCGGGCGCTCCCCAACCGTCGAGTGGCACTCCCTGGGAGGCCGCATGCTCTCTTGCCGACTCGAGGAGTGCGCTCGTCATTTCGGGCCCGCCGAGGTCGATTGGCTCGTCGCCTCCCGCACCAAGCCAGATCGCCGTCGTCGATCTGGGCCGGAGTTCGGCGCCGGACCGCAGTGCGAATCCCCGGCCGAAGGCTAGCTGATGGGCGTGCAGTCCGAGCGCGACCAGCAGCGCCCTGACGGCCGCATCCTCGTCCCCCGAATCGCTCCCCAGGCTCACTCGCCGGAGCTGGGCAAAGGACACCGTCGCGCGCTGCGTCACCTTCGCAAATGACACTGCCGCCGCCGAAGCGTCGCTTCCCATGAACGGCACTTGCCCATGACCGATCTCGGAGAGCTTGTCGCTCTTCTCGCCCTTGTCCCTCGCGCCCTTGCCGACCTCCCATGTCGTGCGGTCGTCGGGATTGAACGTCACGGTGTCGTCCGTGTTCAGATTGAGGGCATCCCCCTTCAACCCGAGAACCTTTGTCTCTGTCGAAGCCGGCTGCCAGCCGATGATCTCCGAGACCCACGCACGCGCGTGCTTGGTGTTCTGGCGCTTCTTGCCCAGATGAGATTGCCAGAAGCCGTAAAGCAGTGCTTGTGGGAACCATGCGATCAACGGTCCGCAGGTCTGAGCCGTTGCGCCGAAGATCGCTTGGCCGATCTCGGTCTTGAGGAAATCCTTCCCGTCCAATTGCGCGTCGCGCAGGTATGCATCCGCATTGCGGTGAGGGAACTGGAGGCTCGACATGGATCGGGGCAGGTGCGCGGGAAGATGCGGCAGTTCCGAAAGGTCAAGCACGAACTCCGGTATCGACGTGGATTCGCGGTTCCGCCGCAAGGCTTCCTCAAGGCGGTTGGCCTGCGAAGGGACGTTGTCGATGACGATGACCTGTGCCGGTTCCTCATCTTCAGGAGAAACCCACCGCCGGTCGCGCTGATATATCCCGCCCTTGTAGACCGCCGGCTTGACCGTGCCACCGGCGCCGGAAAGCGGTTCAAGATGGCTGTCAATGCGGATGCCGTCGTCGTGAGATTCGTCAGCGCACGCCGTGAGGAGCGCAGCAAGGTCTATCCAGCGTGGCATTCTGTATCCATACATTGCCAGACCAATGTCCGCCGCCAGCTTAGTTGCTCCGGGCAGTCTTCAACAAGCAGTAAACATTCCAGGACCATCCCACGTTCCCCAATTACGGACGATCCGGGCTGCGTTCGGGCGTTTTCGGGTGTTGCAGCTCACGCGCGATGGCCCAATTCGCAGGCTCGCGGCTCTCGGTTCGGGCGAGAGGTTGGCTTGGCCGCAATGTGCGTCAGTGCTGGCAGACCAGCGGTGACGAGGCTGCACAACGCGATTTGTCCGCCGTCCGGACGGACGGACGGTGCGGCGACGCTCAGGGAGAAAGGATCGCGGCGAAGGCGTTCTCGCGCTGGAGCGGGAAGTGCCGGGTTACCGGGAAGGCTGGGACATTGCTGTCCGCACGGGATTGACGCCGCGGATCTTGTGCGGCACGGGCATGAGCATATGGGCTCGCCACGCCCACATTGGCGCTGTCCCTGCTGGGTGCGCGGGAGCCGATCCGAGTCCCTGTCCTGGCTCCCGCGCGCTTCTTCCAGGGAGTTGCCCGGCGTCGGGTGGACACGTCGAGGACGATCACCACGAGGCCAGCGTCGTCATCCCGGGCATGTCGCAGCCGATCTCGACGTCGTCGGGACCGAGCTTGGCGAAGGCCAGCGAGGCGCGGGCCTCGGCCAGGGTTTCCCACTCGCCCTCGAGGGTCTCGCCGGTGTCGATGACGACGACCCGGAAGCGGGGCGGACCTGCGGGCAGTCCGCGGTGTTCCGTCGAGCGGTGCCACGACCTGCGTGCGTAGGTGGGGCATCGCGAGGCGCCGGCTGCGTGCTCGCCGCAATCCGCGCATGCCCCTCGCACGCGCCGCCGTGCGTACTGCTTCCTGGCATATTCCCGTCGTGACGGCCTGCCCGCCTGCTTCGCCGCGCAGGTTCCGCACCTCGCGGCACCGTCGGGCGCCGGGGCGGCGCTCCCGTCTGCTTGCCCATTGATCCCGGTCGGCGGCACTGCGCCGGCTGAGGCATGGCTCGCACCTGGTTCGCCCGTCTGCGGGAGGGCGGTGGCCGCAATGGGTACATGTTCCAGCGGCCCTGCGCGCCTCATAGCGCCGCTTCGACCTGGCGCGGGCGTTGCGCCTTCGAACCTCGGCATCGAACCCGCCGTAGAGCAGGCCGGCAAGTTTGCCCTTGTCATACCTGGCCCGGTCGGCGACACGCTTGCGCTTGAGACATTCCTCGCACGAAGTGCGTTTGGGCGCAGGCGGCCGGCGGCCGCACCGGCGGCAGAGGCCGGCCGCAATGCGCGCCTCTCGGGAATGCCCGCCCGCGGCCCCGTCACGGCAGGCCTCTCGCTCTTTTCGGGGTGCGGGCGCTCGGGAGGTTAGCGCGGCGGAGGCTGCGGCAGCGCAGATGGGCGCGTGCGCGTGCGCGTGCGCCGCCTCGTCTGCGATGAGGGCGAGCACCCGGCCGGCCGCGGCGCCGCTGCGGAAGGGCGCCGAGCGCGGGGCAGCGTTCGGGTGACGCGCCGGGGCGGCCCGGCGGCGCCGAAATGCCGCAACGGCATCGGCCTCCATGATGCCGGCGATGACAAGGCGGAAGGCGGGGGATGGGGTGACACTGAACGTTCCGGTGCTGAAGGTGCAGTTCAAGGTCACTAGTGTCCCAACGTTGTAACTACCCAGGTACCCCGCCGCCAGATCTGAGTGCGTGCTGATGTTGGTCGCCGCCGGTGCCGTTTGGCCGTCGGCGCGTCGATGATCTGCCCCTTGACTGTATAGGCGCGCTCGCCTATGGGTTGCTCTCTCGCATGAGAGGAGCAGCCGGTGGGGTATTTCGGATCGAAGGCGACGAGTGGTCTGAGCCAGGCGCTGATTGCGCTGATGCCCCCGCACCCTGTCTATATTGAGAGCCACTTGGGGGGCGGGGCGCTGATGAAGCGCAAGCCTGCGGCCGTGCGCTCGATCGGGATTGACCGCGACGAGCGGGCGCTTGAGTCCTTCGACTGTGGCTACCCGGTGGAGTTGGTGCACGGCTGCGCCCACTCCTTTCTGGCCTCGTTCCCGTTCCTGGGCCCGGAGCTGGTCTACAGCGATCCGCCCTATCTGCACGCGACCCGGCGTTCGTCGCAGCGCTACCGCTTCGAGTACGAGGAGGCCGACCACGTCGCGCTCCTCGAACTGCTCAAGGGTCTGCCCTGCCAGGTGATGGTCTCGGGCCACCCGTCTGCGCTCTATGACGAGTTGCTGGCGGGCTGGCGCCGGCTGGCGCTGCAGGTGACGACCCAGGCCCGGGTGCGGACCGAGGTGGTGTGGTTCAACTTCGCGCCCGACCGGGTGCACTGGGCGAGCTGCGCGGGCCGCAACTTCACCGACCGCCAGCGCATCAAGCGCAAGGCGGCCAACTGGGGCCGGCGCTACGAGGCCATGCCGGCGGGCGAACGCCTGGCGGTGCTGGCCGCGATCATGGCCGTCGAGGCTGACGAGGGTTTGTGACAGTGTCGCGCTGGCACACGGACCTCGCCGCTCACGACGAGGCTTTCGCGTGCCTGCAGGACCTTTTCACCCCACAATCCTTCGCGATGACCGCCGTCAAAGCCATCCGGGAATGGGGCCAGGGGCTGCTTCGCCTGAGCGCGGCGCTGGTCAAGGAGAACGACGCGCTGGAGCGGGAGAACGCCCGCTTGCGCGAGCGGATCGCCGAACTTGAGCGCAGCGCCGCGCTCGACAGCACCACCAGCTCCAAGCCACCGGCCAGCGACGGCCTGAAGAAGAAGAGCGGAGACCAGGAGAAGCGCACCCGGAGCCGGCGCGGCAAATCCGACAGGCCCAGCGGCGGTCAGCCGGGCCACAAGGGAACCACCCTGGAGCGGACCGAGAACCCGGACCACGTCGTGGATCATGATCCGTCCGCCTGCGAGGGCTGCGGCGCGCCGCTGTCGGACGCCGACCGTCACGGAGCCGCCGTCTGCCGGCAGGTCTTCGATGTGCCCGAGCCGCAGCCCCTCGAGGCCACCGAGCATCGCGGCCATCGCTGCCTCTGCGCCGCCTGCGGTACCATGACAACAGCCGCCTTCCCGAACGGCGTGAGCGCCCCGGTCCAGTACGGGCCGCGCATCACCGCGTGGGTGACCTACCTGCTGCACGCTCAGTTCATTCCGGAGAAGCGCGTCGCCGAGGTCATGAGCGATCTCTTCGCGGTCAAGATCTCAACGGCCACCATCGCCGCCATGGGCAGGCGCACCGCCCGGCGCTTCGAGGGCTTCCTCGATCGTGTCGCAGAGATCATCCGCACCGAAGCCCCGGTCAAACACCTCGACGAGACCGGCATCCGCATCGCCGCCCGGACCCATTGGCTCCACGTGCTGTGCACCCCGTTGCTGACCATCCTGCGCGTCGCCAGCGGGCGCGGCCATTTCGACGAGAAGCTCAACGGCATCGTCATCCATGACGACTATGCCACCTACTTCGCTCTCAAGGGCGTGCGCCACGGGGCCTGCAACGCCCATCACCTGCGTGAGCTCCAGGCCCTGATCGAGATCGAGAAGGAAGACTGGGCAACGAGCACGCACCAGCTGCTCTCCCGTGCCAACAGAGCCGCCCGCTTCGCCCGCAAGAATGATCGCGACGTGCCCGCATCACTGGTCGCCCGCATCTCGCGAGCCTGGGACCGCATCCTCGAACGTGCCATCGCCGCTCACGAAGAGATGCCGCCGCTCCAGACCGGAAAGCGCGGACGACAAAAGCGCCACATCGGTCACAACCTCGCGCTCCGGCTCCAGAAGTACAAGGAGGGCTGCCTGCGCTTCCTCACCGACCCGCGAACCCCGTTCTCGAACAATGAGGCGGAGCGCGATCTGCGAATGGGCAAGCTGCGTCAGAAAATCTCAGGCGGCTTCCGCTCGATGCAAGGTGCCTGCGACTTCGCAAACCTGCGGTCCGTCATCGCCACCGCTCGAAAACAGCGCTGGAATGTCCTCGAAACCCTGGCGCACCCCGATCCCATGCAGCTAATCCCGGTACTGCGCTTCTGAAATCCCCCGCCGCTCCGCTCCACGTCAGCGGCACCAGGCCAGAGGCATCAGTCCATCACGCGTGAGTGCTCGGCGGAAGCAGACCTGGGCAGTTACCCAACGTTTTCGAAGCTGATGCGGTTAACAGATTGATATTCGTCCGAGAAATCCTGTTCAAGGGAGTCACCGACTTGAGATCGTAGCGCCGGTTCGGCACGCTTTTCCTGTCCAACATGTATCAGGAGAGGATGGCCGATGTATTCTGGTAAGCTGGTCTTCGCGCAAATCATGGATCACCTACCCTGGCACAGTTTCCGTCGCTGCGTGGCCCGTTACAACGGAAACCGCAAGATCAAGTCGTTCACCTGCGCGGATCAGTACCGATGCATGGCCTTCGCTCAGCTCACTTATCGGGCCAGCTTGCGCGACATCGAGACCTGCCTGCGCGTTCAACCCACAACGTTCAACCCACAAAGCTCTATCACATGGGGATCCGCGGCAGGGTCTCGCGCAACACCCTCGCCAATGCCAACGCCGTTCGCGAATGGCAGATCTACGCCGACTTCGCTCAACATCTCATCCACATCGCCCAAGGTTAAGGGTTGGGCAGGCTCTCTCTCGAGAGCCTGCCCAACCCTTTTGAACGGAGGCGCGGGCCACGAGAGGCGAAGTTGAGCTATGTGGAAAGTGCGCTGATGTCAGCGTCAGGCGGCATCCACCGGCAGCAGAGTTGCGCATGAGATCGACGCTCGCGCCGGCCTTTCGGCAGGCATGCGGGCGCACGCTGCGAGGACTGAGCGGGGTGTGAGCCGAGGGCTGTCAGCCCGGCCCAAGCGGAGACAGGTTCGGTCGTGCGTCGGCGCTTTGGCGCCGTTGCGCGGGGCCGAAGCGAGCGGGCGTCTCACGGTTTCCCCCTGTGGGTCGGCGGCACGGCCGGCGGACCGCGCGTCGAGCGGGGCTCATGGCGGCGGCGGATTTCGCGGACGAGGCGCATGACGCCGCCGCAGTGGGGGCAGGCCACGGGCGCGGTGTCGATCACGGTCTCTTCGTCGGGCTCGGCCCGAGCGCCGCCCACGCTTTCCTCGGGGACGGCGCAGCCGAGGGCGCCGAGAGTCTGGCGTGCTCTCTCCAGCGTGCTGGCGCGACAGCCGTTGGCGAGAATGCCGAAGTAGCGGATGCGGTGCATGCCGTCCGGCAGGACGTGCATCAGGAAGCGGCGGATGAACTCGTCTGCGCTCACGGTGGCGATGCCGTAGCGCGGCTTTCTCTGCCCCGGCGCCTTGGGCTTTCGGTGGCGGAAGGAGACCGTCTCGCCGTCGAAGGAGACGATGCGGCTGTCGGAGATGGCGATTCTGTGCGTGTAGTGCGAGAGGTACCGGAAGACCTGCTCAGGCCCGCGGAAGGGCCGCTTGGCGTAGACCACCCAGTCCCTGGCCCGGGCGGCGGCAAGCGTGGCGTGGAACTCGCCGGGATTGGCGAGGTGGGCGACGGTGCCGTGGAACTCCAGGTCCCCCCGGCCGTGGGCGCGGGCGAGCTCCTTGAGGAAGAGGCGGCGGAACAGGCTGCCGAGGACCTTGACGGGGGCGAGGAAGGTGGTGCTCCCCGTCTTCCACTCGCCGCTGTCTACGTCGAAGCCCGCGTTGGGCACGACCACGTGCAGGTGCGGGTGGAAGCGGAGCTTCTGATCCCAGGTATGGAGGACCGCGGTGCCGCCGATGCGCATGCCACCGTGGTGGGGATCGGCGGCGATGGTGCGCAGGGTCTCGGCGACGGCCCGGAAGAGGATGTCGAACACCACCCTTCGGTTGCAGAAGGCAATGGCGGCGACCTCCTTGGGCAGGGTGAAGACCACATGGAAGTAGGGCACCGGCAGGATGTCCCCGGCGCGGGCCTCGCTCCAGAGGTTGGCGGCGAGACCCTGGCAGGTCGGGCAGTGGCGGTTGCGGCAGGAGTTGAAGAGCGGATGCTCGCGCCCGCAGCCCTCGCAGGCGTACATGTGGCCGCCGAGCACGGCGGTGCGGCACGCCTCGATGGCGCCCATGACCTTGAGCCGGGCGGCGTCGATGCGCCCTTTGTGGCGCTCACGGAAAGCGGCGCCGGCGCGGCGGAAGATCTCCGCCACGCCCGCGCGTTCGGCCTCCACGCGCCGTCAGTTGCGCAACGCTGCGAAGCCTGAGATCGGGTGGTCGAGGCCCTCGAACATCTTGCCGGTGACGCGGGCGTAGTGACGGGTCGTGTTCGCGCTTCGATGGCCGAGCATGTCCCGGATCACCTCGATATCGCCGCCGCGCTCGAGGAGATGGGTCGCCGCCGAATGGCGCAGGCAATGGAAGGTGTAGCTGCGGTCGAGCGCGGCAATGTCGCGCGCCCTCCTGAAGGCGGCCTGCAAGGTCTCCGTTGCGATGGGCCTGTCGAGCGAGACGCCGTAGAAGAGCCAGCTCGTCGGACGCGGCCAGATGTTCCTGTAGTAGGCGCGCAAGTAGTGGATGACGCTGTCCGGCAACGGTGCCATTCTCTCGGTGCCGCCTTTGCCGGAGGGGATGTGTAGCAGCTTCTTCTCCGACAGGATGTCGCCGACCTTGATGGCCAAGGTCTCGGAGATGCGGAGCCCGCCGCCATAGCCGGTGACAATGGCAGCACGGTGGCGGAGGTCGGGCGTCGCAAGGATGAGGTGCTCGACCTCCTGCTCCGACATGTAGCGCGGCAGCTTGCCGGGCTTCTTGCGGGAGCGCAGGCCGGCGACGTGGTCAGGCCAGCCGAGTGTGTCGATGTAGAGGAAGTTCAGCGCGGCGAAGGAGACGTTGGTCGTGCCCGGACTGAGCCCCTTGTCGATCCGCCCCAGGTACCACTGGCGCACCTGCTCGGCGTCGAGCTCGTCCGGCGAGGCGTCGTAGTACCTGGCCAGGTTCTTGATCTCGCAGATGTAGGCCTTGGACGTGCTCGCGGCCAGATTGGCGATGCGGAGCTGCTCCTCCATGCGCTGGCGAAGAGGGGTGACGGTGTTCGTGTCGCACGCGGTCCCGGTCATGATCGATCTCCCTGGATCGCGACGGCGCGCCGCCGGACCGATCCGGCGACGGTCCGTCGCAGGGGTCGATGCTAACCACTGGTGATCGGGAGGCTGCTGGGGATCCGCCACTCGACGGGCGGAGCGCCACTGACGCAACCGGGAAGCGAACGCACAGGGCAAACGGCACCCGCGACGCCTCGGAAATGAATGAACTCTACGCCGCTAACTCCGCGTAGCGGCTTCGTTCAAAACCTCTACGCCGACGACAATACGCTCGGCCTTGATCTTGATAACACCGTCTATGCCCTCGACTCCTCGACAATCGACCTCTGCCTGTCGCTGTTCCCGTGGGCTCCGTTCCGCAAGACAAAGGGCGCCGTCAAGCTCCACACCCTGCTCGACCTGCACGGCCACATCCCCGCCTTCATCCACATCTCCGACGGAAAACTCCACGACGTCAATGTGATGGACATGCTGCTGCCGGAGGCCGGAGCCTTCTACATCATGGACCGGGCCTACCTCGACTTCAGCCGTCTCCATCACCTGCATCACAGTGGCAGCTTCCTTGTCCTGCGCGCGAAATCCAACACCAAGCTCCGCCGCCTCTACTCCCGCCCTGTCGATCGCACCCGCGGTCTCATCTGCGATCAGGTCGTACGGCCAAGCGGCGTCAACAGCGCGACCGATTATCCCGACAAGCTACGGCGGATCCGGTACCGAGATGCCGAGCGCGACAAAACCCTCGTCTTCCTCACCAACAACTTCGTTCTGCCGGCTCTGACGATCGCCGAACTCTACCGTGCCCGCTGGCACATCGAGTTGTTCTTCAAATGGATCAAGCAGCACCTCCGGATCAAGTCCTTCTTCGGCACCTCGGAGAACGCTGTGAAGACCCAGATCTGGATCGCGGTGTCGGTCCATGTCCTGGTCGCCATCATCCGCAAGCGGCTGAAGCTGGAGCAGAGCCTCTACACAATTCTACAGATCCTGAGCCTTACGGTGTTCGAGAAAACGCCTCTCTATCAACTGTTTGACCCAGAGGACCTGCAAATCGGCCAACTAGACCACCCTAACCAATTGAATTTAAGGCTTATCCCCTTACATCCGGCTTCTCCATATGTGGGGTGCCGGATCGCTGGGCACTTAACGGGCAATCCGTTGAGACACGGAAGGAACTGCGACCGTGTCGGATACCGCCGCCGAGGCGGCCGGTACAACATGTTGGGGAACCGGAGCCAGAGGGAGCCACTTGCAAAATTCCGCATTTGAGCGGGATTTTGCCGCCGTGGCGGTCAGATTGTCCTGGAAATCGGGACCGCTCTCTGTTCCTGTCGGGTTTCGGACAACGTCGACGGAGAGGGCGGCCCCATGTCGCTGGGACAGACACTATCCGGATTCTGGCATCACATTCAAGCGGATCTTTTCCCGTGGCTTGAGGAGGAGCTCGGGCCGCTCGGCGAGAGGTACCGGCGCTTCGTCACCGTGCTTGAGCTTGCGCGGGTCGAGAGCTTCCTTCCCCATTTCCATGGCCTGCCCGGTCGGCCGGTCGAGGATCGGGCGGCCTTGGCCCGCGCCTTCATCGCCAAGGCGGTGTTCGACGTACCCACGACGCGCGCCCTGATCGAGCGCCTTGAGAACGACAAGACGCTACGCCGTCTCTGCGGCTGGACCTATGCCGCAGAGATCCCGAGCGAGGCGACGTTTTCGCGGGCGTTTGCGGAGTTCTCCGAGAGTGCGTTGCCCGCTCGCGTGCATGAGGCGCTGATCAAGCAGACCCTCGGAGACCATCTGGTCGGGCACGTCTCGCGCGACTCGACGGCGATCGAGGCGCGCGAGAAGCCTCAGCCCAAGCCCAGGGCGGAGAAGCCGAAGCGCAAGCGCGGCCGCCCGCGCAAGGGCGAGGAGCGGCCCAGGGAGGAGCGCCGCGTGAAACGCCAACTCACGATGAGCTTGCCCCAGATGCTCGACGACCTGCCGAAAGCCTGCGACGTCGGCACCAAGCGGAACGCCAAGGGCCATACCACATCGTGGATCGGTTACAAGCTGCACATCGACGCCGCCGATGGCGGCATTCCGATCAGTTGCATCCTGACGTCCGCCTCGCTGCACGACAGCCAGGCCGCGATCCCGCTGGCGAGTATGACCGCCGACCGCGTCACCAATCTGTACGACCTCATGGACTCAGCCTATGACGCGCCCGAGATCGGCTGGCACAGCTACCTGCTGGGCCACGTCCCGATCATCGACATCAACCCTCGCGACAAGGAGTACAAGGAGGAACTGGCGCGCGAGGCCCGGGCGCAGAGAGGCGTCGGTCACCGCCACCCGGCGGACGAGCGCTACAACGAGCGCTCGAACATCGAGCGCATCAACGGTGGGCTGAAGGACAACTGCGGGGGCCGCCATGTCCGCGTGCGCGGCCATGCCAAGGTTCATTGCCACCTGATGTTCGGCATCCTGGTGCTGACGGTCGACCAGTTGATGCGCCTCCTGGCCTGAGCGGGCGCCTCCGTCCCTGTCACGCCGGCACGCCTCCCCTCGGCGGAGGCGCAAAAAGCCATGTCCGCATCGCGACGGCGGGTCCAGAATGCGCCCGCATGGGCATCGGTTTGCCGCGAATCGGCGCCCCGGCGGCAGCCAGCGACGTCCGCTCGTCCCGAAGTTCATGTTACGTTCCGACCGTCAATGTCCTCACGACGGGCTTTCGGGAAAAGAAGACCGCGCCTGGGAGTTTTGCAAGTGGCTCGAGGGATAAGCCTTTTGAATTTATTCCGCTAACGTTGGGACACTAGTGGTTCAAGGTGACGTTCTACTCCGTCACCGAGGCCGCCGCCGACCAAGGCGCGGGCGGTGACGGTGCACAACGTCAACCACCCTGCGCTGACGACCCCGGTGGCCGTGGCGACGGGCGCTACAGCCTGGGCGGGCGCCTCGGGATCGGGCCGACGTTCGAGCTCGACCTCGAAGGTGAGCGCCGGGAGGCGGGCGAAGAACCCGCCGAGCACGGCGTCTCCCCCATCCTGTGGATGCGGTGGTGGCGCCCGTCCCCGTCTCTGCCTGTTGCCGGTCGGGCCTCGCGCCAACCCGGCCCTCCGCCACAGCCCGGGATCGCGTTCGGTCCGCTTCGGCTCCTACGTCTTCTCCGGCCCGCCGTCCCGGGGCTTGCCACCGACGGCTATATGTTCAGCATCTCGCCGATGGACTGCCCGACCTTCTCGGCCGCCTGCTCGATCTCCCGGTCTCCGAGATGGGCGTAGCGCAGCGTGGCGCCGACGCGGCGGTGCCCGAGCAGCCTGGCGACGACCGGGATGGGCACGCCGGCGATCGCCGCATGGCTTGCGACGGTATGGCGAAGATCGTGAAGGCGGACATCTTCGATGCCGGCTTCCCGGCGGACCCTGTACCAGAGCGCGATGCCATGGCCGCGCGGCCGCGAAGGGTCGCGCGGCGAGGGGAACACGAACGGGCTTCCCTCGCGCGGCTGTCGTTCGAGGACGCGCCGTGCCGGGGTATTGAGCGGGACCCTTTTCGGCCCCGTCTTGCTGTCGGCCAGCATCAGCGCGCCGCCCTGGACCTCCGACCAGCGGAGCCCGACGATTTCTCCCCTGCGGCACCCGGTGAGCAGGAGAAGACGGATGATGTCGGCCTGCGGCCTGAACCGTTCGCCCCGCCCGGCCTCTTCGTCGAGGACGGCGTGAAGCCGCGCGATCTCCTCGCGCGACAGGAAGCGGGTGAGCCTGGGCCTGGGGTTGTCCCTGATGCCGCGTGCCGGGTTGGCGTCGACATGGCCGCGGGCGATCGCGTAGTTCATGATCCGGCGCAACAGGCCGAGCGCATGGTTGGCGTTGCCGGGGGCGGTGCGGCTGAAGTCGTCGAACCATCGCCGGACCCGGGCCGGGGCGATGCGGTTGAGCGGCGTCTCGCCGAAGGCGGGCAGGAGCCGAGCCCGGAGGAGACTGGACACGGTCCTGCGGGACGATGGCTTGTACCCCCCGAAATGCGCCTCCTTCCACTCGCCTTCGACGAAGTCGCGGAACAGGGGGGCGGTGCGCGCCGGGCGGGCAATCGCGTCCGGCTCCCCACCGGCCTTGCGCGCGTGGCACTGCCTGCGCGCCTCGGCGACGTCGATGGTCGAGACCGGCCCGAGGGAGACCCGCCTGGAGCGGCCTCCGTCATCGACGAGGAGGACGAAGGTCTTCCCGCCGGTGGGCCGGACCCGGACGCCGAGGCCGGGGACGCGGTCGTCCCAGAGGGTATATTCCCGCTCGCGCGGCCGGAGGCGGGCGATGGCGGCGTCGCTGAGCCTGACGCGCTTGCCGGCCATGGCTTAGCGCTCCAGCACGGCCCCGACGGTCTCGGCGGCATCGTCAACCATGGCGTCGGCGAGATGGGTATATTTGAGCGTTGTTTCCGCGTTGCGGTGACCGAGCAGCCGGCCGATGGCGAGGACGGGGACGTTTTCCTTCAGGGCGAGGGTCGCGTTGGTGTGGCGGAGATCGTGGAGCCGGACGTCGCGAAGACCGGCCTCGGCGCGAACCCCGTACCAGAACCGGTTCAGCCAACTCTTGCTGCGCGGCCCTCCGGCCTGCTGCGCCGGGAAGACCCAGCGGCCCTTTCGCTGGAGCGCATTGAGCACCTTGCGGGCAGGTGTGGACAGCCAGACGGTTCTGGGTCCGGTCTTGGAATCGCGCAGGAACAGAAGCCCCTCGCGGTAGTCGGACCAGCGGAGCGTCAGGACCTCGCTCTTGCGGCATCCGGTCAGCAGAAGAAGGCGGACGACCGCGACCTTCTCCGGGCACCGCTCCTCACGGGCCGAGAGCACCGCCGACAGGCGGCGGATCTCCTCGTCGGACAGGAAGCGTTCCCGCCCCTTGCGGCGATATCTGCGGATGCCCCGGCATGGGTTGGAGCCTTCGGGCCTGAGCCCCATCGCCTCGGCCTCGCGCATGATGACGGAGAGCACCGGCATCGAGCGGTCGGCGGCGACCGGGGTGGCGCGGAGCGCGGCGAACCAGCTCCGGACGTCCTTGCCGTCGATGTCGGCGATCTGCCGTCCCGAGAAATGGGGCAGGATCTGGTTCTTGAGGTAGCAGCGGTTGACCTCGAGGGTTCCGGTCTTCCAGAGGCGCCGGTGACGCTCGAACACGGTCTCGGCGACGGCCTCGAAGAGGGTCTCGGCGGGATCGCGGGGGGCGTCCCCGCCCCGCCGGATGGCGGCGAGCGTCTCGCGTGCGCGCGAACGCGCATTCTCCACGCTCATGGTGCCGGCGTCGCCTATGATCTTCCAGACCCGCTCGCCGCAGTGCTGGCAGTGGACGAAGAAGCGCTTGCGTCCCGAGGGCAGGACACGGACGCCGAAGCCCTTCAGCTTGCCGTCGCGGAGGTCGCGTGCGGCGTTGCGGGGCTTGAGCGCGCTCACGCGGGCGTCGGTGAGGGCGGGTCTGGTCATTCGCGGTCTCCCGGTTGCGGTTGCAGCCGGGGAACAGGGGGTTGCCCCATGGGTCCGGATGCAACAAGATGAGGGAGAGAAAACGACCCTTTGTCAGATAGTTAGCACCGTAGGTGCGTGGCACGGTGTAGCGCTTTCCCCTGACCCGCCATCCCACCTCCGAAGGCTTTCGCCGGTAGCGCATGGACGACCCACGTCGGCGTCCTGCCACGGTTTTTGCGCCTTGTGCTTCCATGGTGTTGATTCTCGCTTTGCAGATCTTCGTCCCACTTCACTAACCTTTTATTATCATTCCAATTATCTGGTTTGACCTCTCTCCTCATTCTCAAACCGAAGTAACTGCCCAGGTCGTCTGATTTGTCATTTTGGGCCAGTGAGTTGAGGCGTGTCTCGGTCGGAATTGGCCAGGGCCATCCCACGCTAGGCTTTGTTGACGATTTGAGCTTCCAGTCGAGGTAGTTGCACTTTTCTCTGGCTTTTCGCCGCCGGTTCGATTAGTGATGGCGGCATGGGCCACCGAGCGGACGACAGACCCTTCTTCGAGCGCGCGTCCGACTTCTCGCTTGCCGATGTCGTGGTCCGCCTCGCAGAGCCGCATGAACGGGCGCAGTGGGATGCGACGGTCGAGCGTTACCATTACCTCGGCTTCAAGCGCTTCGCCGGACGCGGCCTGCGCTACATCGTCGAATGGTGCGGGTTGTGGATCGCGCTTGCCGGGTGGCAGGCCGGCGCCTTCAAGAGCAGGCACCGGGACCGCTGGATCGGGTGGTCGGCGGCGCAGCAGTTCCAGCGCCTGCATCTGATCGCGAACAACACCCGCTTCGTCATCCTCGGCGCGAAGCGCGTCTTTCCGTGTCTTGCCTCGTTCGCGATCGCCGCGATGCTGCGCCGCCTCGGCGACGACTGGCAGTCCTGTTATGGGCATCCGATTCTGATCGCGGAGACCTTCGTGAACCCGGCGCTCTTCGAGGGCACGATCTACGAGGCCGCCAACTGGCATTATCTCGGCGACACCAGGGGCTTTGCCCGCCACAACGGCCGCTACACCGACCCCCACGGCGAGCCCAAGCGGCTCTATGTCTATCCCCTGCGCCGCGATGCCCGCCGGCGGCTCAGCGCGCCCCGCCCGCTGCCCGCAAGCTGGGAGCCCAAGGGCCACGCCGGCAGGGCGCCGAGCGAACTGCGCTCGCTCTACCAGGAACTCGACGGGATCGAGGACTTCCGGCGCGGCCAGGGGCGCAAGCACAGCGTCGCAACCACGCTCGCGGTCTATATCCTCGCAAGGCTCGCCAACATGCGCGGTCCCGTCGCCGCCGCCGAGTATGCGAGCAAGCTGGCGCAGCGGGAACTGGAAGCGCTCGGCGCCTGGAAGAACCCGAAGACCGGCCTCTACGTGCCGGTCTCGAAGTCGACCCTGCACCGGGTCATCGCCTCCCTCGACCCCGAGCAGATCGAGGCGGCGCTGCAACGCTTCTCGATGCCGAGACTGAACCTTGGCCGTGCAATCGCGCTCGACGGAAAGCGCATTCGCGGCGCCAACCGCAACGGCGAGGGCCACCACGAGACCGCGACCCTGGTCGACCACGCAACCGGCGCGCCGCTCGCGAGCCTCGCCTTCAACGACGACGGCGGCGAGATCGCCGCCGTGCGCGCACTGCTGGACGAGGTTCCCGTCGAAGGCCGCGTGATCACCATCGACGCGCTTCACACCACCCGGCGCACCTGCGGTTCTAACACACTGACATAGCGTTGCATTTCTCCTCCTGATTCGGCCGAAGAACACGGAACCGGTCCGTGTTTTCGCCCCGGCCGCAACAGTGAATGCAGGAGGAATATCTGTGGCAAGAGTTCGCCTCAACCAACGCCGTGTCAACGCGCTCAAGCCCCGCAAGGCCGCCTACGATGTCCGTGACCGCGATCTCAAGGGCTTCGGCGTCAGGGTCCTGCCCTCGGGCGCCAAGCGCTACTTCGTACATGCTCAGCACGACGGTCGGCGGGTCTGGAAGATCGTCGGCCGCGCCGGCTCCGTCAGCGTTGACGAGGCCCGCGAACGGGCCAGAACCCTGGTGGCCTCCATCCGCAAGGGCAACGACGACGAAGCCGCAGCACCGCCGGACACTCCGTTCGAGACGGTCGGCGACGAAGTGTTCCGGCGCTACGCTCGGAACTGGAAGCCGTCGACGCTCAAGGTCAACCAGGGCTACTACCGGAACCAGATTCTGCCCTGGTTCAAGGGACGCCCGATCGCCGGCATCGCCGCCCGCGATGTCCGGCACTGGTTCGCATCCCTTCACGAGACCCCGGTGGCGGCGGACCGCTCGGCTCCCGTCCTGTCCGTCATCATGCGCCAGGCCGAGATCTACGGCTACCGGCCCGAGGGAAGCAACCCGTGCGCGGGCATCAGGCGATACCGCCGCCAGGGGCGGGAGCGCTTCCTGTCGACCGCCGAACTCCGCCGTCTGGGCGATGTGCTGGCACGCCATGAAGCCGCCTGCCCTCAGGCCATGGCGATCATACGCCTGCTGCTGCTGACCGGCTGCCGCAAGGGCGAGGTCATCTCCCTGAAATGGCGCTTCTACCGCGAGGGGAAGCTGTTCCTGCCCGACAGCAAGTCCGGGCCGCGCACGGTCTGGCTGTCGTCCGCCGCGCGCGCAATCCTGGACGGCTTGCCCCGCGAAGCCGCCTGGGTTTTCCCCTCGCCAAGAACAGGTGGCTTCCTGAGCGCAAGGGCAGTCGGCGCGGTCTGGTGTCGCGTGAGAACGGAAGCGGATCTGCGCGACGTCCGCCTTCACGATCTGCGGCATTCGTACGCCAGCATGGCACTCGCGCAGGGTGAGACGGTGCTCACGATCGGCCGTCTTCTCGGACACCGCGATCCGGCAACGACGCTGAAATACACACACATGTCCGACCTCACAGTGCTCGAGGCCGTCGATACCGTCGGCGCCGTCCTGGAGGGCTAGGCATGGCCGTGAAGAGGCGGCGTCTGACCGACGCCAACGTGGCCCGGCTGGCGCCGATGGCCCGCGAGTACACCGTCTGGCGCACCTTCGGTTCTAATGCACTGACATAGCGTTGCTTTTTTCCTCCTGTCAAGCCCGGAAGACGCGGAATCGGTCCGCGTTCTTCCCCGGCTGCAACAGAACGCAGGAGGAGTTTCATGGCGACGGTTCGCCTCAACGAACACCGCGTCGACGCGCTCAAGCCCCGCAAGTCCGCCTACGACGTGCGCGACCGCGATCTCAAGGGCTTCGGCGTCAGGGTCCTTCCCTCGGGCGCCAAACGCTACTTCGTCCATACCCAGCACCAGGGCCGGCGGGTCTGGAAGATCGTCGGCCAGGCCGGGGCCATCGGCGCCGACGAGGCCCGCGACCGGGCCAGGACCCTGGTGGCCTCGGTCCGCAAGGGCAACGGCGGCGATGCCACAGCGGCGCCGGACATCCCGTTCGAGACGGTCGCCGATGAAGTCTTCCACCGCTATGCCCGAAACTGGAAACCATCGACGCTCAAGGTCAACCGCTACTACTACCGCAACCAGATTTTGCCCTGCTTCGAAGGGCGCCCGATCGCCGACATCACCGCGCACGACGTCCAGCGCTGGTTCGCCTCCCTCCACGTGACCCCGGTGGCGGCGGACCGCTCGGCCCCAGTCCTCTCGGTCATCATGCGCCAAGCCGAGGTCTACGGCTACCGGACCGAGGGGACCAACCCGTGCGCGGGCATCAGGCGGTACCGCCGCCAGGGGCGGGAGCGCTTCCTGTCGGCCGCGGAGATGCGCCGGCTGGGCGCCGTGCTGGCACGCCACGAGGCCGACCGGCCGCTGGCCGTGGCGATCATTCGCCTGCTGCTGCTCACCGGATGCCGCAAGAGCGAGATCGTCACCCTGAAGTGGTCTTTCTACCGCGAGGGCAAGCTGTTCCTGCCCGATTCCAAGACCGGTCCGCGCACGGTCTGGCTCTCGTCCGCCGCGCGCGCAATCCTCGACGGCCTGCCCCGCACGTCCGTCTGGGTCTTCCCCTCGCCGCGGTCCGACGGCTTCCTGCACACGGTCGGTGTCGGCAAGTCTTGGCATCGCGTGAGGGCGGAAGCGGACCTGTGCGACGTCCGCCTTCACGACCTTCGACATACGTACGCCAGCACGGCCCTGGTGCGGGGCGAGACGGTGCGTAAGCGTTACGCAGACCCCATGCCGGAATCTGGGTTGACTACGAGGGGGACTTGTTGAGGAGCGCCGTGAGCGCGCGAGTCAATTTGTCTCGGGCTCGAAGTTCCACGGCAGCAGTTCCTGGATTTTGGACTGCGGGTGACCCTTGGCGATCTTCTCGAGCGTGCTCCGCATCCAGGCGTAAGGCTCGACGCCGTTCATCTTGCAGGTCTCGATCAGCGATGCGATGCGGGCCCAGGCTTGCGCACCCTCGTCGTTGCCGGCGAAGAGCGCATTCTTGGCGGTGAGCTTCAGCGGGCGGATTCGGTTTTCCACCAGGTTCGAGTCGATCTCGACGCGGCCGTCGTGCAGGAACTCCAGCAGCCCGTCCCACTGGTTGGCGATATAGGTGAGCTTCTCGCCGAGACGCGAGCGCGGTGAGACCCGCGAGCGCTGTTCGTCGAGCCAGACACCGAAGGCGTTCACGATCGGCGCCGACTCCTCCCAGCGGATCGCCTGACGCGTCGCCGGCGGCTCGCCCCGGATCTTCTCCTCGATCGCATAGAGCGTCGCGATCCGCTTCAGGCCAGCCAGCGCGATCGGCGAGGCGCTCGAGTCGTACACCTCTTTCAGCTTGCGCCTGACGTGCGCCCAGCACAGAGCCCGCGTCACGGGGCCGCCGGGCCGGTCCGGCCGCGCCAGGATGTTGTGGCCCGAGTAGGCGTCGAGCTGCACCGTCCCCGAAAAGCCCTTCAAGAGCCTGGCGCCATACTTGCCGCCGCGACCGGGCTCATAGCGATAGACAACGCCCGGCGGGTCGGCGCCGCTCCAGTGGCGCTCGTCGCGCACAAGGGTCCACATGTAGCCCGTCTTCGTCTTGCCCCGGCCCGGGTCGAGAACGCGGATCGTGGTCTCGTCCAGACCCAGGTGATCCGACTTCTTCAGCTCATCCTTCAGGCAAGCGACCACGGGGCGCAGGTGAAACGACGCCTGCCCCACCCACGTCGCCAGCGTCGCACGGTGAACCTCGATCCCCGAGCGCTCGTAAATCTGCGACTGACGGTAGAGCGGGCAATGATCGCCGTACTTCGCGATCAGCACCTGCGCCAGAAGAGCCTCGGTGGGAAGGCCGCCCTCCACCAGAGAGGCGGGCGCCGACGCCTGCACCACCCCGCCGCCCTTGCACTTGTTGCAGGCGTAGCGGGGGCGCACGGTCTCGATGACGGTGAACTTCGCCGGCTCATAGTCCAGCCGCTCGCTGCGGTCCTCGCCGATCTTCGTCATCTCGCCGCAGCCGCAGGGGCACATGATCGTGTCCGGCTCGATCACCTCCTCGCGCCGGTCGACCTGGGGCCCGAAGCGCACCCCGCTGCGCGACCCCCGGGAAGAGCGCCGCCGGCGCTTGCCGCCAGCCCCCTCGTCCTGCTCCTGGTCATCTGCCTCGGGCCGACCGCCGGCTTCAGCGATCGCCGCCCAAAACTCCTCGAACGTAAGCTGGCGCTCGTCCTCGTTGAGCTTCTCGGAGCGCGGACCGAACAGCGCCTTCCTGAGCTCCTTGTTGAGATGCTCAAGCCGGCTGATCTGCTCCGCGCTGTGCGCGTTCTCGGCCTCCAGCCGTGCCGCCCGCGCTTCCGCCGTCTGCCTCGCCGCCTCCGCCGCGCCGCGTGCCTGCTCCGCTTCGCATAGGGCTGCTTCGGTCGCACGGCGCGCCGCGCGCTCCTCGGCAAGCTCCGCCTGCAGGGTCGCCAGCGCCGCCGAAACCACCGCAGGCGACGGCGAACCGGCGCTGCTGAGGGGTGAGGGCGTGACCTTCGGCATGGCCGATCCCTTAATCCGATTCGCCAATGCGTGACCAGGGAAAAGTGCAGGCGGGACCTCGACAAAAATCTGCGGACCCGCCTGCGTCTCGCCTCACTCCGCCGCCAGCGGGCGGCGAACCGGGCGGGCCTTCACCCGGCGCCAGTCGAGGCCCTCGAAGAGAGCCTCGAACTGGCCCTTCGTAAGGCGAATCACACCGTCCTCGATCCGGGGCCAGGCGAAGCGGCCTTGCTCCAGACGCTTGTAGGTCATCACCAGACCGGTCCCGTCCCAGGTGAGAAGCTTGAGCCTGTCCCCGCGGCGCGAGCGGAAGATCACGATCACCCCGGAATAGATATCGAGGTCCAGCTCCCTCGCCGCCGTCGCCGCAAGCGCGTCGTGGCCGCGACGAAAATCAACCGGACGCGTCGCCAACACGATGCGAAGCGAGGGCACCGCGATCATGACGACGCACGACCCAGGCCCGAGGCCACAGCCACGATCCGATCGACCGCGCTCTCCACCGGAAGGCGAACGACGACGCCCAGCGCCTCAATCGCGACCGTCCGCTCGGACGCAGACCCGTCAACTACAACCGGAATATAGGGGGGCGAAGACCCGGCTCCCTGCCGATCGCCACCAGCGTCACTCGCCGCCTGGCGACGCCAGGTGCGCAGCGTCTTCTCGCTGATGCCGTGACGGCGGGCAACTGCCGATATCGATGCATCCGGGCGCTCGCTCTCCGCAACAATCCGCGCCTTCACATCAGCCGGCCAAGGCCGGCCACGCCGCTTCCCGGAAGCCGCTGACCGACTGCGCCACTGACGAAGAGTTTGTGCGCTGATGCCGTGGCGAGCCGCGACCTCCTTCTGCACAACTCCCGGCCTGTCGCTCTCCGCGACGATCCGTGCCTTCTCCTCGGCGGACCATGACCGCCGAGTGTGATCAGCCGGAACAGTTGCCGTAGATGGGGCTGCGGCAGATGGGGCGGCCTCTTCAGGCGCTCGCGCCTCGACCGAGTGACCGCCGAACTCGTGGCCACGCAGAAAATCCAAATCCTTCATCGCGATGCCTCCTCCAAGGCTCCTTGCCAAGGCCAAGAGTCAGCCGCGAAATCAGATGCGTTGGAAGTATGGGGCCTCGATACCGCTTACGACGGTGCTGACCATCGGCTGTCTTCTCGGGCACCGCGATCCGGCAACGACGCTGAAATACTTGCATTTGTCCGACGCCATGGTGCGCGAGGCGGCCGAGGCCGTCGGCGCTGTCCTTGAGGGCTGACGCATGGCCGGGAAGAGGAAGCGTCTGACCGACGCCAACGTGGCTTGGCTGACGCCGGCGGCGCGCGAGTACACGGTCTGGGACACCCGCCATGCCGGCCTCGGCGTGCGGGTCCGGCCCTCGGGACACCGCAGCTACGTCTATTGCCGGAAGGGCGAGGGCGGCGCGCGCAGGATGACCCTCGCGCCTGCGGCCCTGATGGGCGTCGAGGAAGCGCGCGCCAAGTGCCTCACCCTGGAGACCGCAGCACGGTCCGGGCGGCCGGAACGGGGAGCGGTGCCGACGTTCGGGGATTTCGTCGCAGGTCCGGTGAAGGCGCGGCTCGACAATCTCAAGCCTTCGGCGCGGAAGAGAGCGAACTGGGTCTTGCGGAGGCACTTGCTTCCGGCCTTCGGCCCGTCGCCGCTGGACCGGATCGCCCCCGCGAATGTGCACCGCTGGTTCGGCGAGTACAGCCGGACCGCGCCGGGCGGGGCCAACCAGGCGTTGGGCCTGCTCCGCCGGATACTGAACCAGGCCGTCGCGTGCGGGCATCTCGACACGAACCCGGCCAGCTGCGTGAAGCGGAATCCGCGCCCGAAGCTAACCCGCTTCCTCTCGCGCGAGGAGATCCAGCGCCTTCACCGCGCGCTGGACCACCATGCCGGCGCGCGGCCGTCGCGCGCACGGCAGGCGGACATCATCCGCCTTCTCCTGCTGACCGGCTGCCGCAAGAACGAGATCGTGACCATGCGTCGGCAGGACATCGACGGGGACGCGCTCAATCTCGCGGATGCCAAGTCCGGGCCGCGGCGGGTCGTCCTGAATGCGCCCGCGCGCGCCATCCTGGAGCGGCAGCTGCGAACCGGAAGCGCGTATGTCTTTCCCTCGCCGTTCGATCCGACGCGGCCGCTGTCGTCCCACCTGCCGCTCTGGTACCTAGTGCGCAGGGAAATCGGAATCGAAGACGTGCGCCTTCACGACTTGCGACACACGTTCGCCAGCCACGCCGTGATGCAAGGCATCCCCTTGCCCGTCGTCTCGCGCCTGCTCGGCCACAAGCGCCCAAGCATGACGCTGCGCTACGCTCACGTCGGCGACCGTGAGACCGAGGCGGCGGCGGAACGCATCGGTGCGGCAATTGCGTCCGCATTGGATTGCAGTGGGGTCAACGTAGACTGTTGATGGCTTCGAGTATCGGTGCAGCTTTCCTCGCGATACCCACCAATGGTGGAACTGGGCACTTGCGGCTACGACGCATCAAGCCGTTCGGCGGCTCCTCCGAGCGTTCCAGCCCTTTGGGTGACACGTCCAATCCCCAGGTGCGACCAACTCCACATGGTCGGAATTCGAGATCAAATTTGCAGCGCCGCCGAGAAGCAATCGCCATGGACTGATGGATTGTGAATTCTTCACAGGCGCTTCATCCGCTTGAACAGGCGCTCAGGAATAGCGCGTATAACGAACATGATCGGGCGCCAGGCGTGGCGTACGTAAACGACGTCGCGGCGTCGGCGGATCGCTTCGACGACCACCGTGGCGACCTCCTCGGGGTTAGCGGTCAGCCGGGCCGGCAGGTCCATCCCGTCGGTCATGCGTGTGCGCACGAAGCCCGGCTTGACCGTCACCACGTGGACGCCGGAGGCAACCAGTCGGCCGCGCAGACCGGAGAGGAACGCGGTGAACCCCGCCTTCGCCGAGCCATAGACGTAGTTCGATGCACGCCCGCGGTCGCCGGCCACCGAGCTGACACCGACCAGGATGCCGCCGCCACGCTGCTCGAAGCGCTCGGCGAGCGCCCCCATCAGCAGCGCGGGACCGATATAGTTCGTCCGCATCACTGGCCCGGCGGCGTTGGCGTCCCGCTGACTTTCCGCCTGATCGCCGAGCAACCCGACGACGCACACCGCCACGTCGGGCAGGGGATCGAGCTCATCGAGCAGCGAGACGCCGCCGTCTTCATCGAGCACGTCGCAGTGGTGCGCGGCTACGGCTGCCCCCTTGCGCACCCGGATGTCACGCGCTTCCCGCTCCAGCCGCGCCGGGTCGCGCGCCGCGAGCTGCAACGCGCAGCCCCCGTCCGCCATCGTGTGAGCGATGGCGCGGCCAATGTCCGATGTGGCGCCGATCACCAGCGCTGTTTCGACCGCGCTGTTCATGGCAGGGTTTTCGCGCCGCTCGCCGTTTCGACGAGATCGAAGCCGCTCCTCCAAGCGTGGTCCTCGCTGGGTGTCCGCTGGCCGCTGCCGGTTGCCGCGATCAGGCGAGGGCACACTAAGGCTCCTCCGATGGCTCTTCGGATTGTTGCCGCACCAGCATGACTTGGTCGAGCATGATGTGGCCCCAGCCGCCGGTTTCGTCGTCGAACAGCTCCAGTTGCAGACGCTGGCCGGCGACGTCGGCCAAGGGGAAGATGACCCGCCTGAACCGCTCGGTGTTCTCGCCACGCCAGACCGCGGCTTCGCCGCCGTCGGCCAACAGGCGTAACCCGACGCCGCTGCCCACGCCTCCGGCGATCAGGAATATAAGATACTGGTCGGACTCGGCGGCGAACGCAGGCGAGAGCGCCCGTCCGGTGGCTCGGTCTCCCTTGTCGGGATGGTAACTCGTTAGGAACGCTCGGCCCACGTTGCCGCTGATCGGCTGCTGGCCTCTGTAGCGTTCATGTTGATCATGAACCGTGACTGCTTCGCCTTCCAGAAGCCAGCCGTCGAAGCCATCTTCGAAGCGTCCGAGAAACCGCTCGTCGAAGACGAGGGCGCGCAAGTCTCGACCGGAAAAACGGTCCAAGACCCACTGCCGGTCGGAGGAGTCGAAGGGCATCCACAGATCCGGGCCGACCCTCACGGCGTATGCCGCGCGGCGAAGTGCCCTGGATGCGCTGGGTGCTGCGGGGTGTATAGTGAAGTTGACGCCCCGTTCTTCGAGGTATCCGGGAGGTGGTTGACGGTCGTGGGCGATGACACGCTGGTGGTTGGGTCTTGTGACCGGGTTGCGCGCCACCGTCGCGTCGGTCAAGCCGAATATGTCGATGACCTTCAGGTCGGGAAGATAATAGAAGCGGATTCCGAGCCCGCCGCCAGCCATCAGCGCGTCATCGGGAATCACTCCTCTCTCCATGTTCTCGTATGGTTTCCATGTCCGCAATTGCGAGTTGGCGAACTCGCGGTGTTCCGCAAAAGGCGACGCGACGGACTGCTGGGCAGCTTGGCGGCGCAAGTCGTTTGAGACGGCGACAAGCATCGGCATCCCCGGCACGGCGAGTAACCACCCAGCGCTGTCGTCATCGAGTTCTATGTGCAACTTCAGGATGCGTTCGCGAATTGCGGCCCCCTCGAATAACAGGGTGCCCTGAATCGTACTGGTGTAGAACAACACCGGCACGAAGAGAGCGATTGCGCACATCCGCATACCTGCTGCCGAACGCGGGGGGGGGGGGGGGGACTTTCGTAACCACCGACCGGCGGCAATCCTCGAGCCGAGGTGTACGATTCCCATGGAAGCCGGGACAGCCAGTAGCGGCCAGTAGAAGTCCAGCGGGCGGTACTCGAAATGGTCGCCGCCGATACGCATCACATAGGCCATGTGGACGCCGACCAATAGCAGCACTAGGGCACCTGTCCCGTCGCGGGACGCTCGCCAGCGGTTCCGCATGGTGACAGCGGCCAGGGGGATCAGCAGATACAGCCCCGTCTCAACCGCCGCCGCCCACAGATAGCGGAAGCCCGACTCGTACCACGGCCGCACATGCTTGGCGTAGTAGGTGTTGGGCAGCCACTCGCCATAATAGGCGTAGCGCCACAGAAAATGGGCGGAGACCAGGACGAGGAAAGGCCCGATCAGGCAGACCAGCCAGCGCCAGTCCGGCTTCAGGCGCCCCGTGTCTGCCATCCGCTGGATAACGAACCAGCCGAAACACAAGGCCGCTATCAGCGGGCCTTCGGGCCGCGTCAAGGCGGCGGCGGCCAGGCTCAACGACGCCGCCAGCAGGCCTCGGCGGCTGTCCCGGTAAAGGCTCAGGCACATCACGGCCAGGACGATGAAGAAGGTGAACTGCCGCGTCTCCAGCCCGCCGCCGGACGTCCACACCGCGAAGGTGCCGCTGGAGCACACGAGGCCGAGAGCCATCCATGCGACCAGACCCCGATGGCGTAGCCCCGGCAGGCGAGCGATCCACCACATCACTGCGGCGATAGTGCCGGCGGTGAACGCGACGGACAGCCACGGGGCCGCGACCTCCGGCGCGACTCCCGACAATGCCCATATCGCGGCGAGTTCCAACACCCACAGGAAGTTGGAATAGCCTTCGACAATTTCGCCGGGGTTGAATACCAGGCCGTGACCCTCCAGAAGGTTGCGGACGTAGCGGAAGCTGATGAAGGCGTCGTCCGTCAGGAACCAAGACACGCTGGCCAGCCAGCCCAGCAGTGCCAACCACGGCAAATGCAGCAGGATTACTCGCGCATTGCGGAGGGCACTCCCTTTCATTGGAGATCGTTTGCGTTGCGGCGCACCAGCATGACCTGATCAAGCATGATGTGGCCCCAGCCGCCGGATTCACCGTCGAACAGTTCCAGTTGCAGACGCTTGCCGGCGACGTCAGCCAGGGGATGAACGACCCGTTCGAACCGTTCGGTGTTCCGGCCGCGCCAGACCGCGGTTTCGTCGCCGTCGGCCAACAGGCGCAGCCCGACACCGCCGCCCTTGCCTCCGGCGATCAGGAATGTGAGATATTGGCCATGCACTGCGGTGAACTCCGGCGAGAGCGCCCGTCCGGTGGCCCGGTCTCCCTTGTCGGGATGGTAACTCGTCAGGAAGCCTCGGCCCTCGTTGCCGCTGATCGGCTGCTGACCCCTGTAGCGCCCATACTGGCTGTGATTCGTGACCGCTTCACCTTCCAGAAGCCAGCCGTCGAAGCCGTCCTCGAAGCGCGCCAGCACCTGCTCGCCAAGATACAGATGGTCGCCGCTGTGAATCGTGATACTGCCGGCTGGTGCCGTTCCGATCCGAATGGGAGGGCGGGCATCGTTGGGCAATTCGAAAGCGTTCACGCAAAAGTCCAGGCTGTTCTCGCCGGCGTCCTTCCACGGACGCCAAGCGCGGGAAACCGTTTCGCCTCCTTCGGTCAACCAGGAAAACACCAGGAGTTGGCCATGTATTTCCGCCGGCACGCAATCCCTGGCGACTGCCTGCGCCATGTTGCCGTCGACGATGACTGCAACTGACTCCGACACGTAATCGAAATGCGGCGTCATTCTCTCCCAGAACTTCGCGGAACGATCGAATCCGCTCTGCGACGCCTCCGGTGGCTGCTCGTTCGACCACAGCCTGAATCGGCGTTCACCCGATGGGTGGAGATATGGCGGGCCTTCGAACAGCATGAGGCGCCGGTTGTTTCTTACATTGTCGACGTTCGCGAAGTGGGTAATCCCATACTGCCGGTAAAACGTGGCTGCGGTTCCTTCCTTGCGGGCGTGCATGTAATCGTAGGAATTGACCAGGCCGTCCAGGTTCACCACCGGAAAGCGCGAGAAGTACCCTATGACGCCAGCGTCCCACGACCCGATCACGCTGTCCTCGGGGAGCAGGCGATCCATGACCAGCGTACCCATATGAGAAGTAACCTCCCATTCGCGGTCGGTTGACCCGCTCGCCCAGTCCACAAACCGGAACGGAGAGGTGAAATCCGCCCTTGCAAGCAGGAAGACCGCGCCGGCAACGACAATGCCCAGGCACAGAACATTTGCCGCCCGATGCGATCGCGGCTCGATGAAACGCCGAACAAAGTGAATGGCGACATAACATCGCACTGGAATGATCATCGCCATCATCAGGTACGCCGGGACGAAATACCAAGAGTAACTCCCCCAATAAGGATGCACGGTGAGAACGCTCTGTGCGAACTTGGCCACGTGACCTGCCGCCAAGCCGAACACGCCCACCAGAAAGACAAGCAGCAACCAGTCCTCCCGGCTGTGGGAGCGGCGGGCGAACCACCAGACCAGCAGCAGGTAGGCGCAGATCTCCAGCGCGACCAGCAGCTCAAGGTCGAAGACGCCGATCTGCAATACGTCCCGGAAGTTCTGCGTCAGGCTGTATCCGCCTTCCTTTTCCCATCGCGTCTGCGACCAGACCTGCTTCGACGCGGCGCTCACCGGCACGATGCCGCCGAACACGAGCCGGTTGTAGGAGAAATACACCAGGATGCCCGCGCAGCCGGAGAGGAGCGGAACGACCGCCTTGGCGGAGAGTGTGGAACGAACTCGCTCTCCGAGCGGCGCGCCGGGCGGGCGGTCTTGCCGGGACCACTCGACAAGGCACAGCGCTCCTGTCGCCGCCAGCGATATGGCGACATACTCCAGACGCGCCCAGGGCAGCGCAAAGGCGACGGCGGCCAGCGGCCGCCGCCATCGCGCGGGATCCCGCGCATAAAGACACAGCGCCAGGAAAAACAGGCCCAGCATGAACAACGCCGCCGCCCCTTCCAACCCCGAAAACAAGCTGCGGTGTTGGTAGAGCATCGGCAGCGCTGCAAACAGTAGATACCACGGCAGGCGTGCCAGACGGGCGGCTGCGGTGATGAGGGCGACGCCGCCCGCGACGAGCATGATCTCGAACGCCTTGATAGCGAACAGCGCGGTCTCCTTGTCGAATACCCAGTAGAACGGCGTGATCAGAAACAGCCAGATCGGATGGTAGCCGTTGGTGCGCGTGATGCCGCCGTCGAAGGTCGAGAACTTCCCCTCGGCCAAGTGGTAGGCGATCTGGAAGTAGTAGAAGGCGTCGTCGTTGTTCACGTCGCGGATCAGGTTGATCAGGTCGAAATGGGTGAGCATGTACCAGGCGAACGCCGCCCCGTAGGCGAGGATACCGCCGATGAACAGGGCGAACAGCGCGTTGCGCCACGGAGCGGGCGGGATCTGGCCTTCCGCCGCAATATCCAGACACCGTGCGATTAAGGGCGCGCCAGCGATCAACGGGCCTCGCGTCGTTCGACGGGACATATCGTTCCTCTCTCTCGAAGGGGAGGTCACAGAGCGAGCCGCCGTGAGAGCGCGGAGGCGAACCTGGGCGGCGCCCCGGCCGCCTCGGCGCGGACCGCCTCGAAGGCGCCGAGCCGGGGATAGCCCTCGCGCACCCGTTCCGGCGCGCAGCGGGCGTCCTTGGCGAAATAGACGCGCCCGCCGTGCCGGTGGGCGATTTCGTCGAGCGCATCGAGCAGCGCCGGCGTGCCGCGGCGCATCGGAAAGTCGAGCGCCAGCGTGTAGCCCTCCATGGGGAACGACATCGGCCCCTCGCCTGCGGGGCCGAACAGCTTGAGCACCGCCAGGAACGAGCCCCGCCCGGACGCGGCGACGCGCTCCAGAAGCGCGGCGATCCCGGCCGCGCTCTCGCCCCTGGGCAGCACGCACTGGTACTGGACGAACCCACGCCGCCCGTAGAGGCGGTTCCACGCCTCGATCCGGTCGAGGGGAAAGAAGAAGCGGTCGAAACGGACCGGGCGCGCCCCGGCCCGTGCTCGTCCCCGCCCGCGCCGGTAATGGAGTTCGTTGAAGAGACCGATCGAGACCCGGTTGAGCAGGGCGGATGGCGCATCGGCGGGAACCCGGAGATTGCCCGCATGCGCCAAGCGCAAGGGATCGGACGCGAGCCGCGGCGGCAGCGCGCCGCGCTCCATGAACGCGCCGCGCGTCATCACCGCGCGGCCCAGCCTCGTGCCCCGCGCCAGGCTGTCGATCCAGGCCACGCTGTAGGGCCAGTCCCGGGACTCCTCGAACAGGGCCATCGTCTCGTCGAGGTCGCGCGCGGCCCAGGTCTCCGCCAACACGAAGGCGGTCTCGACCGGCATCAGGCGGAAGCGTGCCGACAGGATCACCCCGGTCAGCCCCATCCCGCCGAGGGTGGCGCGGAAGAGATCGGCGTTCTCCGTGCGGCTGCACGCCCGTATCGCGCCGTCCGCGGTCGCGAGCGTCAGCGCTTCCACGTGCGCGCCGAAGCTCCCGTCGCGGTGATGGTTCTTGCCGTGCACGTCCGCCGCGATCATGCCGCCGACGGTGACGAGCCCGGTCCCCGGCACCACCGGCGGGAACCAGCCGCGCGGCACGAAGGTCTCCAGGATGTCCGCGAGCAGCACCCCGGCCTCGCAGTCGAGCAGGCCGGTCCCGGCGTCGAACGCCCACATCCGGTCCATCGCCAGCATCGAGAGCGTCAGATCCGGGTTGAGCGCGGCGTCGCCGTAGGAGCGCCCGTTGCCGCGCGCGATCAGCGTCCCGCCGCGCCGGAGCAGAGTGGGCAGGTCCTCGCGCCGGCGCAGGCGCTCCAGCCGGCAATCGAGCACCGGATGCCGGCCCCAGCCGGAGAGCGTCATGCGGCCCGCTCCCGGAAGACGAAGCGCCGGTCGAGGCGGTACTTCGCGGTGTAGCCGACGGCGAGCCCGAGGACGGCGCCGGCGTAGCGCAGCCAGGGCGCATCGCCCAGCGCTGCGAACGCAAGCTCGGTGCCCCAGAAGATGACGGTCGTCAGGACGCCCGTCAGCGAATAGAGGGTGAACTTGACCGCGTGGCCGCGCGGCGAGGCGGGCCGGTCATGGAAGATCCAGCGGCGGTCGAGGACGTACTTGGCGATCAGCCCGGCAAGCGTTCCCGCCGCCATGGCCGCGTACAGCTCGTAGCGGCCCGTGTACAGGGTGCTGCCGATATACTGGGTTGCGGCGTTGACCGCCGTCGCGGCCGCGGCGAAGGCGGCGTAGCGCAGGCCGAGAGACGCGGGCGGCACCATGCGCGCGTCACAGGGCTGCCGCGAACGCGGCCAGGACGCCGAGGCCGGTCAGCCAGCTCGTCCGGTCACGCAGCGCGAAGATCAGCGGGTCGTCGTTACCCGGTACCCGTTTTGAGTCCCCCCCCCCCCCCCCGCGACAGGCGAGGAGCGCCATGCGCCCCAGCCAGTAGAGAAGCAGCGGGCAGATCAGCCACAGGAGCTCCGGGCGGGCATAGCGCTCCCCCGTCTCCGGGCTCTGGATGTAGAGGGTCAGAATCACCACCGAGGCCACGCCGCTCGCCGCGCCCAGCGCCGCCATCACGGGGAAATCCTCGGCAAGATAGGCCCGGCCGCTGGGCGCGGACTGGTCGGACCCGAGCAGCGCGCGCAGCTCGCCCTGACGCTTGACGATGGCCAGGGCGAGGAAAAGGAACAGGAAAAAGGCGAGCAGCCAGGGCGACAGCGCGACCGACACCGCCGCCGCGCCGGCCAGCACACGGACCGCATAGAGCATGGCGAGGGTCACCACGTCGATGAAGGTCTTGCGCTTCAGCGACAGCGAGTAGGCGCAGGTCGCGGCCAGATACAGAAGGACCCAGAGCCCCGCCGCGGTCGACAGCCAGAACGCCAGGGCGAGGCCGCCCGACGCCAGCGCGGCGCCGATGCCGATCATCGGCAGCAGCGGCACCCTCCCCGCAGCCATCGGGCGGTGGCGCTTGACCGGGTGCCGGCGGTCGTGCGGGAGATCGAGCAGGTCGTTCAGCAGATAGGTGCCCGATGCTACGGCCGACAGCGCCGCGAACATCCCGGCGGCCACCAGATACGGCCCCGCGCCGGTCTCGTGCGCCGCCGCGAGGGGAACGAACACCAGCACGTTCTTGATCCACTGGTGCGGCCGCAACGCCCGGAACCGGTCGAGCGGACCGCCGCCGAGCCCGGGCAGGAACCGGGCCTCGCCGTCCAGCGCCCGAACCTTGCGCGCTAGGCCCGCCGAAAGACCGACCCCGATGGCCCGTCGCCCCCGCTTCCAGACCGCCAGATCGCGCCGCTCGTTGCCGATGTAATCGAACCCGCCCTCGCCGAAGCGCGCGACCAGAGCGGCCGCCTTGGCCTCGCCCGCCAGGTTGGTGCGTCCGTCCGAAGCAAGACAGCCTGCCGCTCCCACCGTCTCGGCGAGCGGGGCCACCGCGCGTTCGTCGGAGGCAGAGGCAAGCCAGACCGCGCGTCCCGCCGCCTGCGCCGCGGCGATCTCCTCCAGCACGGCCGGGTTCAACGCCAGCGTGTCAGGCGGCAACGGAACCGCCTCCGCGATCCTGCGTTTCAGCCCGGCGCGTCCCCTCACCATCGAGGCGGCCAGCCAGAACGGCAGGGCGAACAGGCTGAGCGGCGAGACCGAGAGCAGCCGGGCGATCCCCTCGATCAGCAGATCGCCGCCGATCAGCGAGCCGTCGACATCGACGACCAGCGGCGCCTCGGCAGGCGCCTCGTCGGTCGTCCGGCAGGTCTGTTCGCACCGCATGGTTTAGCGTCGGATGCTCCAGGAGAAATCGCCGTCATGGCCGCCACGACACCAATCGCGGCGGCAAGCCGTCCGTGCCGTGATCGTGCGCAACGTTGAAGACCGGCATTATCGAGATGGCTCCGGAGAAGGCAACGCCTCGAACATCACGAAGCAAGGCGTGCACGGTCGGGAACGGGAGTCGCTCGTCGCTCAAGCGCCGCGACGGCTTCGGCTCACATCACGCGCACGCGACAATCTCCCGTCACTCCGCCTGGACGGCGAGTCCGCCGCTGCGGACGGAAGCTGACCGTCCCCTACACCGTCAAGAAACGATCATGGTCGACGCCGTGCTGGACCACCCCGTAGAATGAAAATCGGTGCCCGTCGCGCGGACGGACTTCGGACCACATCGGGGTAGCCTACCGGTCGCAGTCCTCATAAGAGGAGCACCGTTCGTCGCGGATACCCGGCGACCCCGGAGCAGCACACCGGCGTCGCGCGGGAGTGTTTGTGCCGAACCCGAGGGCATTTTCACGGCAAAGAGCCTCGGCATCCCGGATGATGTTTTTCTTTCGGTGCTCAATAGCCCCGCCCACACGCGCCCCTGTCAACGCTTGACCCTCGCCCTCGCGAACAACGGCCCATGACTCGGGGTGGAAGTGGTGGCTCACCTTCTCCTTCCTGTTAGACTTTCACCAACTGCACTCGCACCAGTTCGCCTGACGCACTCCGCTCCCACTCCGCATCGGTCGCCATGACCGCGCGCTGGCGGCGCCCACTGGCATCCTCCCTCATGGTGGCGAGCCGCCCGTAGGGACCTGCTGCAACCGGGACACGTGGCTTCGTGAGGACGAGGAATATGTCACCAAAATCCTATGGCATTCCTCGTGAGCGATAGTATATGCCGCCATTGTGTCCTCGCAGAGCCCCCAATTCATGATAAAAGCCATACCAGCGCTCTACGTCAATATCCACAACCCACTTCCCCGCGTGCAACTCCTGAGAGACACAAGATTTGCCAATGTGTTCTCCATCTCCGCCCAATCCGCCCTTGACAAGAATCCTAACTCACTGTAGCGTCAGTCATATACAGGAGGAAAGAGCAACCCTGCGTCACGGTTCGTTCGCGAACAGTTCGCTTTAGGTAGTGCACACCGTCTGGGACACGCGCCAGACCGGTCTCGGCGTGCGGGTTCGGTCGTCGGGGCACCGGAGCTATGTCTATTGCCGGAAGGGCGAGGGCGGCGCGCGCAGGATCACGCTCGGGTCTGCCGCGTTGATGAGGGTCGAGGAGGCGCGCGCCAAGTGCCTCGCCGTCGAGACCGAAGCGCGGTCCGGCAGGCCGAGAAGAGGAACTGTCCCGACCTTCGCGGAATTCGCCGCAGGTCCGGCGCGGGCGCGTCTCGACAGATGCAAACCATCGACACAAAACAGTCATGGTCCCCGCGGTTCTGAGCCACCCCGTGGCATGAAACAGGGGCGCTTGGGCTGACGTTTTTCTCACGCCTGCACTGGTTCTGCCGTGTCAGGATGGGTGTTGGCGGAGGCGGGGACGTGTGAGCGTCGTTATATCGGTGACGTAGTTCCCGATGACAAAACTGCTTCCGGCGGTCGGCTCCGCACCCCGTATTGTACCCGGCCTTTGGCCGTGGACGCGCGGCAAATCGAACCGCACCCGCTCGGCGGATGCGTGTCCTTCCGACCGCTGTCCCCGCCTCCACCGTGGCGATGCCACGGCGTGATCGTACGCCGCCGTGGCGAGAGCGCAAATGAGGAGGAAGGCGATGAAGACGGAAGGCTTGCACGTCGTCCGGCCGCGCGCGGCGGGTCTGGACGTGCACAAGATGGAGATCACCGCGACGGTTCGCCTCTGCGAGGGCGAGGGCGAGCCGGTGGTGGAGACGCGCTGCTTCAGCACGCTGCCGAGCGGTCTGGAGGAGATGGTCGCATGGCTGACCGCTCACGGCGTCGAGGCTGCGGTCATGGAGGGGACCGGGGTCTACTGGCAGGCGCCCTTCGCGGCCCTGGAGGCGGCCGGGATCGAGGCGATCCTGGTGCACGCGCGCCAGGTGAAGCAGTTGAAGGGGCGCAAGACCGATGTGGCCGACAGCGTGTGGCTGGCCTGTGTGTGCCAGTTCGGGCTCTGCACGCCGTCCCATGTTCCGCCTGAGCCGTTCCGGGAGCTGCGCGCTCTGAGCCGCCAGCGCCGCGTCCTGGTCAGGCAGCGCTCCACCGTTCGCAACCGTGTGCAGAAGATCATCGACCGTGCCGGTGCGCGCATCGGCGGCATCATCTCCGATGTCTTCGGCGTCAACGGCCGCAAGATCCTCGACGGCCTGGCTCAAGGCACGGAGCGGGAGGTCATCCTCGCCTCCCTCACCCGCCACGTCGCGAACAAGCTGGAGGGGCTCGGCGAGGCGCTCTCCCTGAGCCTGGGCGACAACGATCGCTTCATGCTCAACGATCTTCTGGAGGAGCACGACGCACTCGAGGCGCGCATCGCGTCCTACACCAAGAAGATCGACGGGCAGATGACCCCGTGGGAGGAGCAGCTCCGCCTGCTGACCACCATCCCCGGCATCGACCGCATCGCCGCGTCCACGATCCTGATCGAGATCGGCCCCGATATCGAGGCGTTCGCCTCCAAGGAGCACTTCGCCGCCTGGGCCGGCCTCTGCCCCGGCAACAACGAAAGTGGCGGCAAGCGCCGCAACGCGCGCACCCGCATGGGTTCCAAGACCCTGCGCGCCTGCCTCGTCGAGTGTGCCCACGGCGCGGCCCGAACCAAGGGGTGCCAGTTCGAGGCTCACCACCGCGCCCTCGCCGCCCGGCGCGGCTACAAGCGCGCCATCGTCGCCGGCGCACACAAGATGCTGCGCATCATCTATGTCGTCCTCAAGACCGGCAGGCCCTACTACGACCGCACGGCCGACTACGACGCGCTGATGGTCAAGCGCAACGCCCCTCGGTGGATCCGCATGCTCCGCCGCTACGGCTACATCGAGCCCGTGGACGCGGAACTCAAGGTCGCCTGAGCAGCCTGCATCACGCCTGTCGGCTACGCGGGACCGGCTTCGGGCCACATCGGGGAAGTCCACCGCTCGTCACTGCCGCGCCGACGCCGGCGATCTCAGCCAACTCCGCACAACTCGCGGGTTGGACCGTCACCACGCGTGCCTCGCCGGAATCTGTTTCACGGCAAAGACCGCAGCCTGGATCCTGAGAGCACACTTGCTTCCAGCGTTCGGGGCGTTGCCCCTGGACCGGATCACCCGGGCCGGCGTGACCCGCTGGTTCGACGAGTATAGCCGGTCCGCGCCCGGCGGGGCCAATCGCGCGCTGAGCCTGCTTCGCCAGATCCTGAACCATGCGGCCGGTTACGGCCATCTCCAGACGAACCCGGCGCGTGGCATCAAGCGCAACCCCCGCCCGAAACTCACTCGTTTTCTGTCGCGCGAGGAGATCCGCCGCCTTCACCGCGTGCTGGACCGCTACGCCGACGCGCGGGCCTCACACGCTCGACAGGCGGACATCATCCGCCTTCTCTTACTGACCGGCTGCCGGAAGAGCGAGATCCGGACCCTTCGCTGGCAGGATGTGGACGAGGACACGCTCAATTTGAGCGACACCAAGACCGGGCCGAGACGGGTCTTCCTGAACGCGCCGGCCCGCGCCATCCTGGAACGGCAACCACGATCCGGGTGCGCGTATGTCTTCCCCTCGCCGTCGAACCCCGGGCGGCCGTTCTCGTGCGATCTGAGGCTCTGGTACTCGGTGCGCGGGGAAGCGGGGATCGAGGACGTGCGCCTGCATGACCTTCGTCATACGTTTGCCAGCCATGCCGTGCTGCGGGGCATCCCGCTGCCGGTCGTCTCCCGCCTGCTCGGCCACAAGCGCCCGAGCATGACGCTACGATACGCCCATGTCGGGGACTGGGAGATCGAGGCGGCGGCAGAACGCGTCGGCGCGGCCATCGCGCGGGCTATCGGTGGCAATGAGGCCAGTTCGTCCCACTGACTCGACGCGCTCGTACCCGGATCGGCAACGCGCTTCAATGAGGCCGGGGCGGTGACGCCCCGGAAATCGCCGCGCGGAAGGTCTGCTTCACACGCTCACGGTGGCCTCAATGAGGCCGGGGCGGTTACGCCCCGGAAATGACGGAGCTGTCTGTCTGCGCCCAAGACTGTCAAGGGCGGAGAGACACCGGACCACGGCAGGCTACGCCCATCTTGACGATGCGCACTTGGTCGCGGCGGCGGAGAAAGTGGGAGGCTTTATCGCAGCAGCCATGGGAATCGGTGCCGATGCTCTGAACGTCAGTTCCGGCGTGCGTTTGTGCGCTGGCGAACCAGTTGATGACCGTCTTCACCACATACCGGCATGCCGGGTCATTGCCCGAAAACGGATTTAAGGGAGAAAGAAATTTCGTACTCAACGAGCCTAATGTTCTCGACGGAGGAAGTTGCCAGAATGAGGTCCTCCGAAATCTCGCTGGCGACGATAACGCCCCTGACCGGCGCATCGCCAGCGAGGTTTTCCTTAATCCAGCCCATATACCGGAGAACCTGACCTACGACTCGGTCGTAGGCGCGGGACACCTTGGTCTCGATCACCACGTAGGCGCTGTCGCCACCGACCGCGAGAATGTCTATGCGGCGCTGGCCTGCGGGAAACTCGACGCCGGTGAATTCTCCGTCCTCGTCTTCGTAGAGCTTCAGGCCGGGTTCCAAAAGTCCGAGATTTTGCACGAGATAGTTCTGAAGGTCCCGCTCGAACGCGAACTTGCGCGAACCGGGGTCGTCTTCCTCAGAGGTCTCTCCGGCAATATCGTCCGCCCTGGCAACGCTTCCTCCAATATCTGCATCAAGATCGGTCTTGTAGCGGGGGTCTGGATCGTTCTCGCGATCCCATAAGCGAAATTCGCGCGGGCCCTCCTTGTAGAACAGGTCCCAGTCCTTGTCCGGCTTTATCTGGGGGCTGTGCCGACGTTGAGTAAAATTGTTCACCGACATGCCGTCCACATGCAACCCGACGGTGTTGCTCTTGATTCTCGGATAGTGCTCGGCAAACCAGCGAATCGCATCTTTACGAGAGAAGACCTTCCCTGGCCCCAATTCCTGGGCCGCGAACTCGTGCATCAGCTCCTTGACGGTTTTCTCGTAAATCGGCATTCTGGCTGTCTCCTAAGGCAGCACCGGACGATGGCGAGCTATGCTCACCTTGCCGATGCGCATGTCGTCTAAGCGGCGAAAAAGGTGGACGCGATCATCGCTGCGTCCATGCGCGAGTCAAGATCGTGAAGCTCGAAGGTCCGGAAATTGCTCACCAAGATTTCGGGCGGACCTCGTTCCACGACAGGCGCATCAGGCGGCGCCGCGCGTGGTGCGCGGCGTGTCGCAGCCTGCCGTTGTCAGGAAGCGGATGACCGGCGGCATGCGGGACAACTCCCTGTCCGGCAGTGCTGGCACGACGCTCGGGCAAGCTTGAAGCGCGCCAGCGCGGCGTTCGACAACGGCTCGGTTGCGGCGCGCCTGTGCAAGCTCGTAGCTCGCCTGCATCCGCATCCAGTGCTCGGCGGTTCCCCAGCCGATATCCTCCAGCGCCAAGGCCATGTTCGCCGATACGCCCGCCTTGCCGTTCAGCAGGCGCGACAGTGTGAACGGCGGTGAGAAATTAGTCCACGGTAGCGGCGGGATTGTCTCGCACTCCGCTCCCACTCGGCATCGGTGGCCATGATCGCGCGCTGGCGGCGTCCGCCGGTATCCTCCCTCATCGCGGCCCAGCCGCCCGTAGGAACCTGCTGCAACCGGGACACGGGGCTACCCCTGCATGTAGAATAGATCACGAAACTCCTATGACATTCCTCGCACACAAGAACCTGTGCCATACTTGTGTCCTGACCGAATGATCCGATCCCGCAACAGCCACCAGATCACTACTCCACGACGAATTCCACTTGCCGGCTCCCCTGAATGCAACTGCCGAGAGACACAGGATCAGCCAATGTGTCCTACGTCCCCGCTCCAATCACCCTTGACTTGAGACATAACCTTTTGTAGTATAACTTTAATAAAGGAGGAAACTGCAACCCTGCGTCAGCCCCCGTGCACTAAGCAATAGCGTTATTTAGTGCACACCACCCGCGACACCACCCGCGACACCACCCGCGACACCACCCGCGACACCACCCGCGACACCACCCGCGACACCGCGCGCACCATCAAGGAAACCCACGGCGCCGACTATCTCATGACGGTCAAGGAAAACGCGCCCGAGACCTGCGAGACCCTCGCCTCCATCGACTGGGAGCGCGACGCGAGCGGACACTTCGAGGAAGATGTCGCCAAGGCCCATGGCCGCATCGAGCAACGCCGCATCGAGACCCTGACCCCGCTTCCAGGCCTGATCAACTACCCTCATGTCGCGCAGATGTTCCGCGTCACCCGCAAGCGCACCGACGCACGGCGCAACGGCACAGGCGAGACCAGCATCGAGCACGCCTACGGCATCACCTCGGTGCCGGCAGAGCGCGCCTCGCCACAGGACCTTCTCGCCTGGAACCGCGGCCACTGGTCCGTCGAGGTCAACCACCACGTCAGGGACAAGCTCTTCGCCGAGGACGCCTGCCTCGCGCGCACCGGGTTCGCGCCCGAGAACAACGCGCTCTGCACCAACATCGCGATCGCGCTCATCATCCACAAGACCGACTTCGACAGCGTCGCCTCGGCAACCCGGCACTTCGCGCTCCAGCGCGAGGACGCCTTCGAAGCAATCCTTTCTCCCTGAGCGCTACGACGCCGGCCGATCCGGACGGCGGACAATGGCGGTGTGCAGCCTCGTCACCGCCGGTCTGTCAGCACCTGACGCCCATTGCGGCCAAGCCAACGTCTCGCCCGAACCGTGAGCCTGCGAATCGGGCTATCGCGCGGGAGCCGCAACACCCGAAATCGCCCGAACGCAGCCCGGATCGTCCGCATTTGGGGAGCGTGGGATAGTCCTGCGGAATTGGCGTAAAGGCTTCTCCCCTTGGTTCCGGTGACGCAAGATGTTGATCGTCGCCGGCATCGGCGCGCGTCGCACGCGTGATATCTTGGACTGGCGAGAGCGCTGCCCGGCCCCGTCACGCGGTGCCGGAGTTCGGTATAATGACTCCGAGACAGCCGGAATGGCTGGCTGCGGCACGGTGTTGACCGGCCGGTGGGATCAGGCGCGTTGTTCGACGAAGTCGCGGTAGCTGGCGGGTTGAAGGCCGGCGCCGATGCCGAGCAGGGTGTCGAAGGCGGCGTCGGTGTGGCGGCGTCGGTTCCAACGGAAGACGAACTCGTCGAGGTAACGGCGCAAATGGGCGCGGCGCAGGCCGTGAAAGGTGCCGAGCGCCCAGCGTTTCAGGTTCGAGAAGACGCGATGGGTCCACTTCAGCACGAGATGGGCGGGCGTGTCGCCGACGATCCTGGCCTCATGGTCGTGCCCGGACAGGCCGGGATAGCCGCTCCAACCGTCGGTGATCACCAGCGCGCCCGACGCCGAGGTGGCGGCAACGAAGGCGTGCAGGCTGAGCGCGGAGTAATCCACGATCGGCGCGAGGCGGATGCGGCGCGGCTCACCCTCGGGAGACAGCTCGACCGCTCCGGCGATGAGCATCTTGCCTTGCGCGCTGCGGCCTTGCCCGCCGGTGGGCGGGTCTTGCGCGGTGCGCTGCGGCAACGAGGCTTCGTCGATCTCAACCAGATCCTCAAGCAGGCTGCGGTCGGGATCGACCATGGCGCGACGCAGCTTGTGCAGCAGCAGCCACGCACTCTTGTAGCTGCCGAGCCCGAGCTGGGCCTGGAGTTGCAGGGCGGAGATGCCGTTCGAATGGCTGGTCACCATATGGATGGCGGTGAACCAGGTCTTCAGCGGCAGGTGGCTGCGATGCATGATCGTGCCCGCGGTCACCGACGTCTCCTTGCCGCAGCCCGCACATTCCCAACTCGCCCTGCGACGCTTCAACTCCCAACCCTTGTCATGGCCGCAAGCGGGGCAAACGAAGCCGTCGGGCCAACGCTTTGCCGCGAGGTGTCTGGCGCAGGCCTCTTCATCGGGGAAGCGCGCCTCGAAGGCAGCGCGGGACATCGGGCGGTCGTGCTTCCAGCGGCTCGGCATGGCGAGAACATTACACGAACAACTCGTCCCTGCCAACCCAAACACAAGATGTCGTCAAACCGGGGTCAAGGGGATAAGCCTTTTGGCGTAAAGGGGTTGACGGGAATTTCGGGAAATGACTCAACAGCGGCATGAGCAATCCCGAGTCGCCGCGCGGCCCTTCGACGGGGGCAGCGCCCGAAACGCCCGCACAGAAGATCGCCCATCTGGAAGAGGAGAACACCCGGCTTCGAGAGGAAAACGCTTGGCTTCGGCAGCAGAACGCGCGGCTGGAAGAGCAAGTCGCGCGTCTCGTCGAGCGCATCGAGGAGTTGGAGCGCCGTCTTGGCCTCGACAGCGGCAACAGTGGCAAGCCGCCTTCGAGCGATGGGCTGAAGAAGCCGAGGTCGAAGCGGCGAACCCGAAGCCTGCGCGGCAAATCGGGCCGCAAGCCCGGCGGGCAGCCCGGCCATGAGGGCAAGACGCTGCGCCACCGCGATCACCCGGATCGGGTGAAGGACCACATGCCGGCTTCCTGCAAGGGATGCGGCTCGTCGCTTTCGGACGCGGCCAAGGCGGGAACGCCGGTCGCCCGCCAGGTCTTCGATCTGCCCGAGCCGAGCCCACTGGAGGTGACCGAGCACCGGGCGCATGCCAAGTGCTGCGGGCATTGCGGGACGGTGACGCGGGCGGCGTTCCCCGACGGGGTGTCGGCACCGGTGCAGTACGGCCCTCGCATTGCAGGCGTGGCGGTCTACCTTCAGCACGCCCACTTCCTGCCGGAGGATCGGCTGTCGCAGGTGATGGCCGAGCTGTTCGGCGCGCCGGTGACGGCTGCGACGCTGGCGACGATGAGCGAGAGGGCGGCAGAGCGGCTGCGGGACGTGGCCTCGCACATACAGGATCTGGCGGCGGGCACGGCGCGGGTGAAGCACATGGACGAGACCGGGTTCCGGATCGGCGGGCAGACGCAGTGGCTTCATGTGATCTGCACGCCGCATCTGGCGGCGTACCGGGTCAGCGGCAGGCGCGGCGCCTTGCTCTCGGGTGTTTCCGGCATCGTCGTTCACGATCACTGGAAGCCGTACTTTACGATGGAGGGTGTGGAGCACAGCCTGTGCAACGCCCATCACCTGCGGGAGTTGCAGGCTCTGGTGGACATCGAAGGGGAGGCCTGGGCTCGCCACATGCAGCAGCTTCTGCGCCGGGCAAATCGCGCCGCCCGGATCGCACAGGACAAGGATATCGCCGTTCCGGCGAGGCTTGCGGCGCTGATCGAGCGCCGATACGACGAGATCATTGCCGAGGCGTTGGCCTTCCACGAGAGCCAACCGCCGTTCTCGCCTGGCAAGAGGAAGAAACGCCGGAAACGACGGATCGGTCACAATCTGGCCTTGAGGCTGCGCGACCGCAAGTGCGCGGTGCTCCGGTTCCTGACCGACCTCGAGGTCGGGTTCACAAACAACGAGGCCGAGCGCGACCTTCGGATGATGAAGCTGCGCCAGAAGATCTCCGGGGGCTTCCGATCCGAGAAGGGGGCCGAGAACTTCGCCATCCTGCGCAGCGTCATCACCACCGCCAGAAAGCAGGGCTGGAACATCATCGAAGCCCTGATGAGCCCATCGGACCAACTCATCGCCACCGTCAAGTGCGCGTGAGCCGACCCGGCGAGAACTCCCCAACAGCGGAATCATCCCCAGAAACAACCTGGGCAGTTACAAACCGAAGGCCATTGTTCGTCTCCTTCACATCCAGGTTGCTGACGATGGGTGACGAGTGGGTCAGGGGACACTCTCTCGACCCCCTCCCTGCTCACTCTTCCCAAAGCCCTCCTCTAGCTCTCGTTTGCCGCCTGCCGCGACGGGAACGGAGCAGGCGCGGTACGGGGCTACTCTGACGCGTCGCCCAGGACGTGAGCCTCGGCATCCCGCGCCGCCTGAACCGTACGTTCGAGTTGTTCCTGCCGCCCTTCGCGGATCATGTCGTCCCGCATGAGCGTCGAAAGGGTGTAGGCGCTGCGATAAGTGCGCTTGACCCGCTCGAGCATGCCGGGCGGAAGGGTGCCGTCGGAGGCTTCCGTGGGTTCGACTACGGCGTTCAGGACGGCGTTGCGCGCGAAGGTGGCGGTCGAAATGTTGGCTGCTGCTGCGGCTCGCTGGACCTTCGCCCACTCGGCATCTGTGAATCTGACGGTTCTCGGCGAGCGAATCCCGGCCGGTTTTTCATCGACTTGGGATTTGGAGCGGGGTCTTGTCTTGCTTGCCGTGAAAATGCCTGGGGATCGGCGCAAGCCAACTTGTTGCGACGCTGGCGCTCATCCCGCGTCGCCCAGCTCACCGTCGGCAACAGGCGCCCGGCTGGGTGGCTACGACCGGTAGGCTTCCCCGATGTGGCCCGAAGTCGGCCTCCGCCGAGCGCGTCTAAATTCTCATTCTACGGGGTGGCCAATCCGCTGGCCATGACCGTTTTTTGTTCGTCACGTTAGCGTTCTCCCGCAAGGCGATCTCGCTGGGCGTTCATCTTCTCGTGCTCCGGATTGCGGACATGTGTCGCCCTGTCAGCCCCTGCAAGTCGCGTGTTTCAAAGAACTACGCGCCGGTTGGATTCGCAAAGCTCCTTCGTATTTCAATGTATTACTACCTGTCAAGACATGCGTCCAATCAGGTGGCTAGGGGCCGTATTTCAATGTAGTTCGCTCGTTCCAACGCCACTGCCTGTGGATTCGCTACGATTCTGTCCTCTCGTGTCCGGCCATGACAGGCTATGTCGCCTGAAAACATCTTTGCGCCTTCAGGCGCGTGGGGTGTGACGGTAAAAGCGCCCTGAGGGCGTAGGACAGGTCCAAGGGTCCGCAGAAAAACTATCAGGCCCAGCCACTTATGGGGCGAGGGGAGGCTTGGTGAGGCCAGGGATCCGAGAATTCGGGTGTGTTTGCCGGAGAACACGGGAAATTCCTATGGCACGCTTGCATGGAAACACAAGGTGCGACTTGTCCCAAGTTGGCACTTTTCCGCTGCCTGTGTTCCCTATTGGTTTGATTCAACGCGATATTTTTCTCGGTCGATTCCAACATGGCCCCACATTTTGTGAGATTCTGTCAGCTCATCAGACGGGTCCTCGTGCGGTGGATGGCGGGGTCCACGCCCGCCGCCGAGGAGATTGCGGCAACCTCGGCGGCCGGGCGCGTGTCCTGGCGGTTGACGATCAAGGTGCCGTCGGTCTGGCGCAGGCGCGTGGTGATCCGCACCCAGGTCCGCATGCTCTCGCGGATCGACGCCCAGCACTTGTGGATGCCGCGCGCGGCCAGCCGGGTACGGATCAGATGCACGGCGTGGTAGGCCAGCACGGCGATCAGCAGGTGGGCCGCGATGCGCCGGTCGAGCTGGTGCCAGATCGGGCGAAGGCCGAGCTCGGATTTCAGGCTCCGGAATGTCGCCTCGATATCCGTGATCCGCCAGTACGTCCGCAGGACCGTCTCGATGTCCCAGTCGACGTGGCTGGTGCGCAGCACATAGGCACCGGCGCCCTCATCGGCCTCGTCGTATCGCGGCCTGCGCTTGAAGCGCACGGCGGTGGCATTGGGGCCGGTTTTCGCCCTCTCGACCGTGATCTCGTAGTGCCTGGCGACGGCGGAGAAGCGCTGCTTGAGGCGGCCTATGCTCTCCAGCACCTTGTCGTAGCGCTTGAGGCGGCCCTTGACCGGGAGGCCGCCGTGGAGCCTTTCCAGCGCCGCCTCGAAGCGGTTCCGCCTCAGGCCGATGATCGCGTTCTCGGCCTTCTTCTTGCCCTCGCTGACGACGTAGAGCCGCGCCTCGCCGTCCTCGCTGGCAAGCCGCCAGGCCCGCACCTCGTGGCGCGCGCTGGTGATCAGCAGGGCCTCGGGTCCGCCCTCGGGCGGCGCAGGCCTGGCACCGCGGCTGACCGCGATCCAGTCGTAGCCCTGCTCGCCCAGCCACGCGATGTTTTTCTCGGTGGCGATGCCCGCGTCCATGACCACCGTGGGCTTCGGCGCCGTGCCGCCGCACACCGCCTCGAGCCGCGCCAGCGCCTCGTGCAGCGTGCCCGGCTCGCTCACGTTGCCCGGCAGGATCTCGCAACTGCGCGGGAAGCCCGCGCCGTCGAGCGCCAGCGCCAGCGTGATGAGGGGACAGTCGTCGCGCTTCTGCTTGGAGCGCCCGAACCTGGGAAGCTCGCCGCCCGTGTGGCCGTGGTAGTGGACGTTGGTGAGATCGTAGAAGGCGATCGTCTCGGGCAGGTCGAGCAGTGCGCGCTCACGGTTGAACAGCTCCCGCTGGATGGCGGCGCGGTGGCGCCAGAGCAGGTCGCCGATGCGGTAGAGCGTCTTGCGCCGCAGCGCCTTGCGGTCGCCCTCCAGGCCCAGGAGCTCGGCGGCCGCGCTGTCGTGGCGGAGCCAGCGGCTGGTATCACGCTCGCTGGCGGGATGGACCATCCTGGCGACGATCAGCGCGCTGGCGATGCGCCCGTCGCGGCCCTTGATGTCGAGGCCGTGGAGGATTTCGGCGAAGCCGAGGGCGTCGAGGGCCTTGAGGCACAGGCGCTCGCAGCCGACCGTGCGCGGGTTCTCGTGCTCCAGGGTATCGAGGTCGACGGTGGCGATGTCGGGCTTGCGCGCCTCTTCCTGCATCGCCTCGACGCGGAACCCCCTGGCCCTGAGCTTGGCGACGATGTCCTCGGCTGCGGCCCGCACATCCGCCTCGCCCTCGAACAGCGGCGGCTTGCCGTGAAGCAGCGCCTCGGCGAGTTCGGTGACGGCCTTCCACTTCTCGCGCGGCACCGGATAGTCGGTGCCGAGATTGAGCAGCGTCCTGTGGCGCACCTTGTCGCCGACGCGCTGGGCGAGCACGAGGCGATGGCTTCGGACCGGCTGGCCGGCCTTGTCGGTGTGTGTCCTGGTTGCCTTGATGTACATGGCGGCGCCGTTTCTGCGATGCCTGTTTCGCATACACGGCGTTCGCGGCATCTGGCAAGAGGGATATCGACTCAACTCCAAAGTCCTGGCCCCACAATTGGCTTCCAGGACCACGAATGGCAAATGTGGGTCTCAGGTGTCCTCCAACCCCAACATCTAGTGGTTCAGCGCCGCAAAACTGGCTCGAACAGGCTCGGCTGGTCGGAAAAAGTGCCAACTTGGGTTGTGTTGTCCGTGTGTGGCGATGCCGGAGCGCTCGGCACGGCTCGGGACGCACTCGGGGATCGATCTGCCGAGCTCGTGCAGGGGCATGTTCTCGCTGGCTTGGCGGCGTTCGGAAATGCGGCGGAACCGGGGCATGCGATCATGGTCGGCGCAGTGGACCGATCACCATGATCTTCACGAGTGTCGGACGTGGTGACGTCGGGCCGTTCAGGCACGACGGCATCAATGTCCGTCGAACCGCGGAGGCGCTCGTCGCCATCGGCGACGGCGCTGACACCGAGGGCGCGCGCGTGACTTGCGGTTCGGCGGTCGAAGATGGATTGCGGCACGATGTCGGCGGCCGCACTCGCCGGTGCACCATGGCCATGTTCATCGCCCTGATCGTCCTCACCGGCACAAGCGGGAGCACGCGCAGTCCATGGGGGCGCCGCTGCAACGGCCGGCGACGGCGTGCGCTGCCTGACTGCGGGCAGATCTTCGCGGACTGAACCGCGGTCTGCCTCTCTGCTGCGAGGCCATCGTCCGGCGACGGCGCACGAGCGCCGAGCCGGATGCGCGGCGGCGGAGGGGCGGGGAAGCACGGTCGCCGCAGCGAGCGCGAGCGGCGCCGGCGCGAAGCGCGGCGTCGCCGGGCTTCGAGCGCGCACTCGGGTTGGCGGTGCGCGGTCTGGCGGGGGACACAGGCAGACGCTCGTTGATGCCCGTCGTGAAACACGACGAAAGCGGCCGATCCCGCATCGGGGATCGGCCGCTTCGTCGAGGCGCGCGCTGCTTACGCGGCCTTTATCTGCATAACCGGTATGCCGAGCTGCCGAGCTTTGTCGACGAGGTTGCCGGTGATGCCGCTGCCGGGGAAGGCGATGACGCCCTTGGGCAGGAAGTTCAGCAGCTCGTCGTTGCGGCGGAAGGGCGCGGCCTTGCCGTGCGCATTCCAGTCCGGGCGGCAGATGACCTGGTTGACGCCTCTCGCTTCTGCCCAGCTCGCGGCGATCTTCTCGACGCCGGGACCGCCACCATGTAGCAGCACCATGTCGCCGTACTTTGCGCGCGCCATGTCGAGCGTGCTCCAGACCGCGTCGGCATCGGCGACGGTCTTGCCGCCGGTGATCGCGACCAGGGTGCCCTCGGGCAGGTGCGCCCTCGTCTCGCGGTCCTTGCGAGCTCTGCGGAAGTCGCGCGCGTCGATGGCGGCGGAGGTGAGCTGTCCGGTCTGGCTCGTGTGCGAGCCGTGCCTCGGGCGCCATGTGTCGCCGGTCTCGACGCGGTAGGCGTCGGCGGCGAGGTCGCGGAGCTTCTCGAAGGCGTCGCGCCTGTCGCCGAGGTTCTGCGCCCTGTCAGTCATGGTCTGCAGCTCCCATGCCTTCACCTCCGATCCGTCCTGCGCCTTCTCGAGGTCGCGCATCTCGGGCGTGATGCGGTCGACGGCGCGGTCGAGGCGTGTGACCTGGCTGTGCAGCATGTTGGTCAGGCCCCACATCAGGGGCTCGCGCTCGTCGGCCATCTGCGTGCCGTCTACGGTGATGCCGTCGACGATGACGCGGATGGCTTCGTTCAGCGCATCGATGGCGTCGTCTTCGTCCCAGACGACGCGGCTGTCGAGCTCGCCGCGCTCGGGCGCTGCGCCGTAGAGGGCCATGCCCTCGCAGACCGTGGCAGTGGAAGAAGCTGATGCGGTAGCGCTGGTCGTGTCGATCATGACGATCTCCTGTTGGTTCAACCTCCGGGACCCTGTGCCCCGTGGTGATGTCCTTTGTGATTCACGCGCGCGCAGCGGCAGCACCTGGCCCTGGGAAGTCTTGGGCGGGTTTGGGTGCGGAAGTTCGGCGATGTCGGTGCGGAAGATGGCGCCGCCGTGCCGGTGGGAACGGTGCTCCGCAGCAAATCCATTCCAGTGGTCATTACGGCGCCGTGCCGGGCGGGCCCGCTTGGGCCTGCCCGGCGTCTAGGCGCCGCGACGAATGGTTCCGCGAATGGATTTGAGGCGGTGCAGCGTGACGCGTCGGCCCCGCGTCAGGGGCCGGCGCGCTGCAAGACGAGGCGGTTGGCAATTACACGCAAGCCATCTTCACGGTCGCCGAACTTCACGGCCCGCCTTAGACTTCCTTGGGTCAGGCCGTAGGGAGCGGAGCGACCGGAGGACCCGCAGGGTTGCTGTCGCGAGCACGTGTGAAATCCTCGGACATCACGACGGAGTGCGCTGTGAATACCAAGTAGGAGGAAAGCATGAAGTAAACCAAACACTTGGTAGTGCTGATGATCGACCGGTGGCTGAAACGCCACCCTGCCTGACGAGGGGTGTTGGGCGGAAGGGGATCGCTAAGCTCCGCCGGTTTCCGACGGTGGGGCGAAAGAGCTGCGATCTGAACTGTACCGGGTGCGGGCCGTCGCTCGCGGGCCGGGCTACCACAGGACCTATGGCGAGGTTGAACGAAGCACGTGACGGAAGCCTCTTTATTTAGATGTCCAACCCTCAATGGCCCGACGGGGCGGAGGGAGCGCGGTGAGAGCCGGTTGGTCTTCCGTCTGCCGACTGGCGGGTGTGTTGAACGCACCCGGGTACGGGTCAACCCTTCTATCCCGAACCCCAGAGCTGCAAGGGGTATAGCGTGCCGCCTAAGGGTCTCAGGTTTGTCATCGGAACACAGGAACCCATGCTGTTCGCCCGGCACGGAACCGGGCTAGCCGCGGAGAACGGAGACGGGCCGCATGGGGGCGGAGCCCTCGTAGTAGTCGGAGTGCGGGAAAGCCGCATACATGGCGAAGGGGGGCAGAAGGTGGATCGGCTATCGACTGACGGAGGAACTATCCGTGGACTCGGATAATCAGGCCGACATGGCCTGGCTCCTCAACGTGCAGCGGAAGTTGTATCGGTGGAGTAAGGAGACGCCTGAAGGCGCTTACGGCGATGTGTGGAACTGGGTAACCGATCCGCGCAATCTTCGCTGTGCATGGCACTCGATTGCCCAGAACAAGGGCAGACGAACGCCGGGCGTCGACGGGCTGACGGTGGCGAGCATTGCCGCTGGCGATGGAGGTGTACCGCTCTTTCTGGACGAGCTTCGGGAGGCGCTGCGCGATGGCAGCTACCGACCGTCGCCCGCCCGGCGGAAGTGGATTCCGAAGCCGGGCAAGCCGGGGAAGTTCCGACCCCTTGGTATCCCCACCGTTGCTGACCGCGTGGTGCAATGCGCGGTCAAGAACATCCTGGAGCCAATTTTCGAGGCGCGTTTCTGGCAGGTCTCCTACGGGTTCAGGCCCGGACGGGGCTGCCATGGCGCACTCGAACATATCCGGCTGACCACTCGGACTCACAAGTCGAGAACCGATGGGAAGCTTCGCGACCCTCCCTATCAATGGGTGATTGAAGGCGACATCGAGGGCTGCTTCGACAACATCGGCCATCACTACCTGATGGAGCGCGTACGGAAATCCGTTGCGGACCGGAAGGTCAACAGGCTGATCGTGCGGTTCCTCAAAGCCGGGGTATTGGAGGACGTCAACTACAATCCGACAACCACCGGCACGCCTCAAGGGGGTGTCCTGTCTCCCCTGCTGGCCAACATCGCGCTGAGCGCGATCGAGGAGCGGTACTGGTGGTGGGTGAGGCACCCGCATGATCCCAATATCCGGACTGACGGAAGGCGGATGGCCGCGACACGGCGATTTCGGGACAGGGAGGCCGGGCGAACGGTCTTCTACCCGGTCCGATATGCCGACGACTTCCTGATCTTCGTGGCGGGCGGTTACGACGATGCGGCTGCTGAGAAGCAGGCGCTCGCGGACTGGCTGCGCGAGGAGATGGGGCTGACGCTATCGGAGGAGAAGACGCGGATCACCAGACTGACGGAAGGATTCCGGTTCCTCGGATGCCGGGTTCGTCTCAAAGGGGACGACCATGACGGCTACATGTGCCGGGTCGAAATCCCGAAGGAGGCGATCAGTGACTTCTGCCGGCGGATCAAGCAAGTGCTGAATCAGCGGACGCGGACGCGCTCGCTGAGAAGCGTGCTCCAGGAAATCAATCCAATCCTCCGGGGGTGGGGCCACTACTACCGCCACTGCATCGGGGCCAAGCGCATCCTGTCCAGTCTGGACTGGTATGTGTGGCGACGGCTCTGGCTGTGGATGCGGGGTAAGCACGACGGCGCCTCCCCGCGACGGGTGTACGCTTCTTGGTCGAGGCCGAGCCGGCAGTATCCCGGCGCTCGGGTCTGGGCCGATGGCGACACTGAGCTGTACCAAATGGGCCGGATTCCGGTCATGCAGTTCAAGCTCAATTGGATGAAAACTCCTGCCTTCACGAAAGCCTTTGGCGAGCCGGGTGCATAACGAAAGGTGCACGCCCGGTTCTGAGAGAGGGCGCGAGAAACCTGTGGTGCGTGAGGATCACCAGGCGCTCGCGTCCTACTCTACCGGACCCCTTGTTTTTGTTTCCCGCAAGCGGCGCGGCACCTCCCGCAGCGATGAAATGCGCGGTGCCGGCCGCGGGCCCGGCAACGGGATCGAGGGCGAGCCGCTCCCGGTGGCGCTCGTCACCGCTCACAGCATCGGGTGGGTGTCGAGGAGGTGTCGGGCGACCTCGCGGACGCGATGGCGCTCGTGCACCCTGACGGGCCCGCGGGGGTCTTCGCTGAGATGCACCACATGGAACACCGCGCCGCGGTTGAGGATGTCGTCCTGGCGGAAGACGTCGCCGACGTAGTCGCCGTCCTGATAGACGCGGGCCTCGTTCTCGCTCACCCGCCGGAACTTGATATCGCTGCTCATGGTCTTCCCCCCGTAGCGTGATGCCGGCGCGGAGAGGACTTTCTCTGCTCTCCATGCGGCTCGCCCGTTGGCTGCCCTCACCCGGGCTCCCGTTCTGCGAGCGCGGCCGCCGTCCAGGCGGCAAGCGCGGCGGGGCCGAACGCGAGGAGGTCGTCATTGAAATCTTCACCCCTGGGCGAGATGACCGTGGTGGCGATGCCCGCCCGCGCGCAGCGCTGGGCGAGGCGGAGAGCCGCGCGCTCGCCTTCATCGTCGTTGTCCCTGGCGATGACGAGGCGGGCTGTGCCGGCAGGCGGAGAGAAGGCACCCAGGCTGCCGGCGGAGAGCGCAGCGGCGGCGGTGATGGTCGGAACGGCCGTCACCAGCGACAGCACGGTCTCGATGCCCTCGCCGACGAGGAGCGAAGCGCCGTCGGCGGGGCGTCCGAAGCGGACGGCATGGCCGAAAATGCGCCCGAGCGCCTTGCGCGGGCGCGAGACGCTGGCCTTCGCGGGACGCCGAGGGTCCAACCATGTGCGATGGACACCGGTGACGATGTCGCCGTCGTGAGCGGTTACGGCGGCGACCAGGGCGGGCAGGCGGCGCATGCCGCCGCCGTCGCGGTAGAAGAGGCCGGAATGGAAGCGCAGGGCCGCGAAGCGGCAGCGCTCAATACCGCGCGCCTCGAGGTAGGCCTCGGCATGGGTGCCGTCGATGGCGCGGCAGCGCTGCCAGAGACGGCGGGCCGCCTCGGTGGCGTCATAGGCGTCGCCCGAGCCTGCGGCCGGGGCAGCCGGCCGGGCGAGGAAGGAGCGCGCTTCGTCGAGCGCCGCGCGCAGCGTCGGCGCGTTGACGCGATGGCGGACGATGTCGAGCAGGTCGCCATGTTCCCCCGTGGCCGCATCGGTGAACTTGCCGGGCGTGCCGGGGGGCGCGAGGCGGACGAAGAGGGATCGCCCGCGCCCGCCATCGAGGTCGCCTGCGACCCAATACCGGCCCCGGCGCCGCCCGTAGGGCAGGTATCGGCGGCAGACCTCCTCAGCGCGCTCGGCGAGCGCTGCGGCGACGGCGGCCGCGTTCATGGCGCGCCCTTCGGGATCGAACGGGAACCGGCGAAGCCGGGACCGGAGATGGAGAGCATGGGGACCTCGCTGGCCGCTGGATGGGACGTGCCCGGTCCCGGCATCGCTCGGCCTCTCGTCGGCGCCGGGACGGCGGGCGGCGCGCGAAGCGCGAGCCCCGCCGTCCGGCCTACGGTGGCCTCGGATCAGGCTGCACGAAAAAGCCCACCCCGCGCGGGAGGGACGCGGGGTGGGCTCTGGGGCGAGCGGGCTGAGGACGCCCGCTGCGAGGACGGGCAACTAGAACGGGACGCCGTCTGTCCCTGCCGTAGCGGCATCGCCGGCCGGCGCAGCCTCACCGTCGGGCGCCTGGGCACCGTTGCCGTTGGTGCCGGCAGGCTTATCCAAGAACTGGACGCGCGAACCAGGCACCAGCAGGATCTCGGTCGAGAACCGGTCGCTGTCCTCGCCCTCCTTGCGCCACTTCCTGGTCTGCATCTTGCCCGCGACGTAGACCAGCCGGCCCTTCTTCGCGTGCTTCTCGAACATTCGAGCAGGAGATTTTCTACGTCATAACCTAGTGTTTTTAGAGAATTAATTCTATGAGGGCCGGTTCTCGCGAGCTGCTTGTCAACACTATCGCAACACGGCGACAAGTCCTGCGAAATGTCTCACGCAACCCACCTCGCCGGGTCCCAGATCTCCCGGATGCCCCCGACCGACCCCTCAATTCTTCGTCAGCCGACACGCGAGTGCGGTCAGATCCAGCCCCGTCTCGCGTTGGATACGCCGAACCGTGCTCTTCGCTGTCGCCTGGACGTTCCGGGTTCCGAAGGGCTCGTGCGGCTTCCCCTGGAGCGCACGCACGGCCTTCCGCAGGTTCGACCAACTCTGCCTGGAGGCTCTTCTGATCTCCTTTATGCGTGCGTCGATCTCATCGCCTGAGGCCCCGGACGCCAGCGTGCATCGGTCGGCACGGGCCGCTCCCCCAGCCAAGACAAGGATGGGCTGTCCGCCGAGGAGCGCGTCCAGATCGATCCCGGGATCGTTTACGAACTCCGGCGGGGCGCACACCGGGTCCTGACGGAAGAAGAGGTCCCATGCCGCCTGGCGAATCGCCGCTTCCAGTTCCGGATGGGGGTGTTGCCGCTCCGTGAGCATCCCCGCCCAGAAGGGCATGTAGCAGAGATTCCATCCGGCGGTGAACGCGTCCGGATCCCAGGGGTATCCCCAGACATGTCGAACGCCGTAGCCCGAAGAGCGTTCGATGCTCCGGCCGGAATATCTCGTCCAGGCCCTCTGAGCCGCGGAGTTGTCGCCCAGCTTGACTTCCCGACCCTTCCACATGCCTCGGTCACCCCTGTCAGATCCCGGGTAGTGCTCGCGACTGAGACGGGCCCGATCCGGATAGAGGGGCGTTTTCCGTCGGACCTCGTCCGGGTGGACGAAGTAAGAATGCTCGAATGCAGCACGGATAATGGTCGTGCCGCCCCGATCCAGATAACGTTCCAGCACTTCGACCGGCGAACGGATAGCACCGTCGTAAATTCGAACTCCTGCCAAGATGCGATCCCTGCGCTATCTCGGCCGTCGTCGGCGGTAACCGCGGGCAGTCGTCATCTTCCGAGCGATCCTTGCCGGTACCTCGCGAGCCACGGCGCGGCGGCCGTGAACGCCATTTCCGCCGTCGCCGCTCACCGCTGCGCCGCGCCGATCAACAGCCGTCCGTAGGCAAGCATAAACCCGGCAAAGCCGCAGCACCACAGGAGGCCCGCGAGCGTCCACAACGCCATCGCATGGCCCGGGAGCACGCCGCCGGCGAGCCTCGCGAGCACCGAGGCAACGACCAGCAGATAGATTGCGGCCGTCCCCGGCCCCGCGGTCAGCACCCGGCCGCCGTGGCCAAGCGTCGCGCGGGTCATCACAGCGAGTGTCATGACGCCGATCGCGCCCGCCATCCACAGATGCTGGGCCGAGGCGGGCGGCAAGGTGTCCGGCCACAGGATTGTCGCGCCCACGCCCAGCATGCCGAGCGGCACGAACGCGTATCCCACGTGCAGGATCCACAGCAGGGGCTCGCGGCGTGTCTGCAGCCCGCACCAGCGCGAGAGCCGTGCGGCCTGCGCGAGGCCCGTGGCGAGGAGCAAATATCCGCACGCGGATGCCTCGGGGACCGCCACCCACGCGGCAAGTGCGAACAAGGTGAGCGCGAGGGCGAGGCCGTCGAGACGCCCGAACTCCGCCGGGAGCCCATCGCTGCCGCGCGCCGACAGCCAGTTGCGCGTGAACGCGGGAACGATCCGCCCGCCGATCATCGAGATCATCATGATCGCGGCGGCAAGGCCGATGCGCAGCCCGTAGCCCGACGCCGCGTACGCGCCGTCGGCGGCTTCTCGATGGAACAGCGCGTTGCCCGTGACGAACACGCCGATCATCGCGATCACCACGAGGTTGCGCCAGTTCCTGCCGGCGACGATCTCGCGCAGCACGTAGCCGCCAAGGACGACGAGGCAGGACAGGTCGATCAGCGCCACCGCCAAGGGCGTGAGCCATTCCGACGCCGCGACCGCAACCCGGCCGAGGACCCAGAGCGCGAGCAGGCCGGCCAGGGGCCACCCCGCGAGTGGAGGCCGGGAAGTCCAGTTCGGCACGGCGGTGAGCAGGAACCCCGCGAGCACCGCGCCGAGATAGCCGAACAGCGCCTCGTGGGCGTGCCAGGACACCGGGTCGAAAGCGCTCGGCAACGCGAGCCTTCCGGTAAGCATCGCGACCCAAGACGCCATGGCGAGCAGCGCCCACAGCGCCGCGGACAGGAAGAAGGGCCGGAAGCCGTAGGACAGGAAACCGTGCGTCGAGGCCGCGGGCTTGGATTGTTGTGCGTTCATCAGTCAGCCGCTCCCGACTCGCCGCGCTCTCCACTCCCTCCTCACTTCTCACCCCCGGATTCCAGCGTTCCGCCGGCTCGGGCACAAACGCCTGTTCGGCTGTGGATGCCGGATCGTCGACACCGCCGGATCCGAGGATGCGCAGCGTAGACGGCACGCCGCCGCCTGTCGCCGATCGCAGCGCCGACACGGCTTCAGCGCCGTCGGGAAGCCTCGCGGCACGGTTGCCGCCCAACCCGACGAACCGCCCGCCATCGGCCTCGCCGGCGGCTTGTCTCCTTCCCCGAAGTCGTCGTCGCCGTCTTGCTGCCGCAACCCCTTGCCGTCCTATCGCCACCCGACGTGCTTCGCGCCGCCGAGAGTCGGAGTCCGGTCGGAAGCGGGGCGGCGGTCGGCGCTCAGGGGAGAGGCGCTGCCGCCGTTCCCGACCATCGGCACGACGGAGATGACACTTATGCAGACGATCGAAGCGCTTCAGGGCGGCGCCCGGACATATCTCGTTCACACCTTCGGCAACGGCCTCGACGGCGAGGACCGCTTCGTGGTCGAGCGCTTCAAGGCACTGATCGACGGAGACATTCGCCCGATCCAGCCCGAGGCCCCGCGGACCAAGGGCCGGCGCAGGGCGAAGCGCATGGTGGTCTCGCGCGAGGAGGCCGAAGCCATGCGCCCGGCGCGCACGGAGATCATCATCTGCACGGGGCTGCGCACCCGCGGCGGCAGGCAGTACTGGGGGGACATCGCGACCTCGATGTTCCACGACCGCCGCCAGAGGGGCTGAGCGGCGTTCTCCCGGGCGTCCCGCCGGCGGCAAGCCGGCCGGGGCGCCCGCGGTCCGAAGTCCGAACACGCCAGGAGGACGCTGTGGCATATCGAGACTTGGTGGTACGAAAGCAGAGAGACCGCGAGCGCTCCCGCAGGCGGGTTGCCAAACGGCGCGCTGCCGGCCTTTGCGTCAAGTGCGGACGCTGCCGACCCGTGCCCGGCCGGCCCGTCTGCGGCGCCTGCGCCGAGAAGGCCAACGCCGCCGGACGGGCGCGCGACGCGCGTCTCCGCGCGGCGGGACAGCCCAGACGGGACCCCAACCGCGCAAGGCAGTACGAGCGCGAGCGCTCCCGCCGGGAAGCCGAACAGCGGCGCGAGGCCGGGTTGTGCGGCAAATGCGGCCGCAATCCCACCGAGCCCGGCCGCCGCACGTGCGAGCTCTGTCTGGCGAAGAGGCGCGAGGCCGACCGGATCCGATACCGCAAGGCGAAGGGTGCCGGGCTCAAGTACGGCGGCAGATCGGTAGCGGTCAAGCGCAGGGCCGCCCGCCTCGCCAGCAAGCGGCGCCAGAACATCCGCCGCGATTCCGGGCTATGCACCGGTTGCGGTCGCCGTCCGCCCGTCGAGGGCGGCACGACCTGCGAGCCTTGCCGCATCGCGAGACGCGAGGCGGACCGCGAGCTCTACGCCGCCCGGAGGTCCGCCGGGTTGTGCGTGAAATGCGCCGGCCCGACGAACGACGGCGCCTCGCGGTGCGCACCGTGTTCGGCGCTCGAATTCGAAGGCCGTTCCGCCGAACGAAAGAACGAGGCGGCCCGTCGGCGGTATTGGGCGCGGAAAATGACCGGGCGCTGTACGGACTGCAATGCGCCGAGCCAGGGCGCGGCGAGGTGCGCGCCGTGCGCGCGCCGCAGTTACGAGCGATCGGATCATTTCCGGGGGTTGCCGATCTATCCTCCGACCTTCACCGTGGTGCCGGTCGACTCCGACGTGCCGCTCGGCGTCTTCGACGACGAAATGGACGTGGCAGCCTATCTCGCCTTCGAGAAGCTGACCCGGGACCAGGTCGAGGTGCTTGTGGACCGCTCGCCCATGCAGTCGATGACGGGGTGGGAGTAACGGCCGTGCCCCGGCGATCCGGTGGATACCCGCCGCGGCCGGCGCCCGTGACAGACGTCTGGCCGTCCCGCCGCCGACCGGGGACGCGGAGGACAGGCATCCCGCCCGTGCCGCCGGTGGGCATCCGCTCCGCCGCCGTGCCACTACCGCCAGCCGGCCCGTCGATGGCCCGCACCGGCGCAACCGAGGGAGTTCATCCATGAACGCCGATACCCTGCCCGACGAGGTGGATTTCGTGTTCTTCGTCGAGGAGCTCCCCGAGGACGGCCTGCACCGCGTCGCGATCTCCGTCGCGGGCATGGACGCCACCATTCCCACGGCGATGATCGCGCTCAACCCTGACGAGTTGCTCGGCGTGTGCGATCGCCTGAACCGGCGCCTCGGCCACGACCGAGCATCCTGGACCGCCTTCGCCGCCCACCGCCGGCGCGCCGGTTCCTCCTGCAACGGCGGCGGCGATTGAGCTGCCCACCCCGCCGTCCGCAGCCGGGGGCCGGTAGCGCCGAGGCTTCCCGGGCCGGGCCTTCGTAGCGCCGCGGCGACCCGCGTCGCCCCCATGCATCTCCGCCGCTTCCCCCACCGACAGCGTCCCGCCTGTCCGGGAGACAGAGCATGGCGTGGGCCGGGCGAACGCCCGGCAAGGACGGAGGGAGTGGTTTCCTCGCTTGCCGGGCGCGGCGCAGCGGAGGGCATCCCATGTTCGGCATCGACACCGACCACGACCCCATCGATCCATCGGCGACCCGGCTCCTCGAGGACCTCGGGCTCGACGTCCCCTCCGTCCGGGAAGCGCTCGCCGACGACCTCGTCCGGCGCTGCCCCGACCATCCGGTCCCGTCATGGAGAAGGAGGGAAGCAGGAGAAGGGTGAACGGAGAAGGGGTCTGGAGAAAGGTCTCCCGGTCCCGTCCGTTCGCATCCCATCGTCATCAACCTGACCTGAAGGAGAAACCCATGAGCTTCGGATTGAATCGCGCGGAAGTCATCGGCCGCCTCGGCGCCGACGTCGTCGTCAACCATCTCGTCTCGGGGGGCCGCGTGGCCAACCTGAGCATCGCGACCGACGAGGGGTATCTGGATCGCAGCTCGGGCGAGCGCATCGACAAGACCGAGTGGCACCGGGTGGTGACCTTCCAGCCCGGCCTCATCGACATGCTGACCAAGAACGCGAGGAAGGGCCGGTTGGTCTACGTCGCGGGCAAGATGCAGACCCGGCGCTGGCGCAAGGACGACGAGGACTCGGACCGGTTCTCGACCGAGATCCTGCTCGTGCCCGGCTCGCGGATCCAGTTCCTCGACAAGGCGAACGGCGCTAACGGCGCGGCCGCCGCGACGGAGACCGCACCCGCGAACGGCGAGGCCATGCCGGCGGGCGGCGCTCCGGCACAGATGCCGGAATCCGGCGAAGACCTGCCGTTCTGATTCGTCCACTCAATCCTCCCTCCACCTCGGGCCGGCGCCTCGCGCGTCGGTCCAATTTCTTTGCAGTCGGGTTCGAGTCCGTCCTCGCCGGGGCCTCGCACCCGCGCTTCGCGCGTGGCGTTCGCCCTCCGGCGCCGGCGAAAGCCGGAGGGGCGGCCGGTATCGGGGCGTCCCCGCCAGGCCGAGGAGTCTCCAACCATGCTGTCATCTTGCAACGCTTGCGCCGGAGCGGCGCCGTGAACGCCGCCGCCATCGCCGCCGCGCTCGGCGAGCGCGCCGAGGCCGTGTGCCGGCACTACCTGCCGCACGGCCGCCGCCAGGGCCGCTACTGGGTCGCGGGCGACCTCGACGGCGCCCGCGGGCGCTCCCTCTACGTGCGCCTCGCAGGCCCCGGCACACCGGGGAAGTGGACCGATCGGCCACCGGCAAGCACGCGACTTGCTCGACCTCATCCGCCTCCGCCTCCGCGCGCCGACGCTGCGCGCGGCGCTCGACGAGGCGCGCGCCTTCCTCGCCCTGCCGGCTGCGCCGGCCACGGACGGGGGCGAGACCTACGACGCGAGCGAGGCCGCGCGCCGCCTCTGGCGCGGCTGCCGCGCCATCGACGGCACACATGCCGAGCGCTACCTCCAGGCGCGGGGTCTCGCGCGCTGCCGCTTCGCGGCGCTGCGCTTCCACCCCGCGCTTCGCTACCGCGAAGGCGCGAGCGTCCGACACCTGCCGGCGCTGGTCGCCGCCGCGACCGGCGACGACGGCGCCATCCTCGGCGTGCAGCGCACCTGGCTCGACCCCCGCTCGCCCGCCAAGGCGGGCGTCGCCCATCCGCGCAAGGCGCTCGGGCGCATCTACGGCCACGCCGTCCGCTTCGGACGGCCCGACGCGTCGCTGCTGGTCGGCGAGGGCATCGAGACGGTGCTCTCGCTCATCACCGCCGTGCCGCAGACCACCGCCGCGGCGGCGCTCTCGGCCGGGAGCCTCGGCGCGTTCGCGCCTCCGCCCGGCCTCGCCCGCCTCGTCATCGCCCGCGACAGCGACGCCGAGGGCGAGCAGGCGGCGGAACGCCTCGCGCGGCGCTGCGCGCGCGCCGGCGTCGCCGCTCTCGTCGTCGTCCCCGAGGGCGGGGACTTCAACGACGACCTCGTGGCGCTCGGGCCCGGCGCGCTCACCGCCCGGCTCGCGCCCCTGTTCCGCTTCGCGGGAGGAAGAGGCGAGCGGAGGGTCGGGCAAGCCGACCGGAGTAGAGGAGAGAGGCCATGGACGCCGTCGTCAATCTGAAGCACGAGCCCGGGCTCAGGGAAGAGCTCGAGCACGCGCACGTGCACAGCAACACCGTGCTCATCGACCGGCGCACCAAGTGGGGGAACCCCTTCAAGGTCGGACGCGATGGAACGAGGGAGCACGTCATCGCGCGCTACCGGGCCGACCTCTGGCGGCGCATCCGCGCCGGCGAGGTCGCGCTCGAGGCGCTCGCCGAGCTCGACGGCATGCGGCTCGCCTGCTGGTGCGACCCACTGCCCTGCCACGGGCACGTGCTCGCCCGCGCCGCGGCCTGGGCCGCTTCGCAGCTCGAATCGAGGAGGGCCGCATGAGCCGCATCGCCTTCAAGCGCATCACTCCGGGCGAATCACGCATCTATCAGGACGGGGACTGCATCGGCGACCTCTACTGCCTCGACGACGTCCTCCATCCCGGCCAGCGCGTCTACGTCGCGCATCTCGACGAGGACATCCGTGGACCGGTGCGCATTCGCGACCGCGACAGCATCCGCGACGTGGTCCAGCAGCGGGTGGACTCGCATCCGCTGTGGGGTTGACGGAAATGCGTTCGGTCACCGCGACAGTCGCGGCGGGCGGTGCCGCAATCAAGAAGAAGGTTGGGCGCGTCGCTTCGCGACCGGGCTACCCTGCCGTGCCCGCTGCGCGGTCTCGGCCCTTCGGGCGGGTATCCCTCGCGCCTCCGCTCGCAAGCTCGCTGCGCGCTCCGCTTGCCAAGAAAAGCACGCAAGGGGAGGGAGCTCTCTTCCCGACGTAGGCCCATTGTCCCACACGTGCTCACTGCGCCAACCCTGCCTGCGGCAGGGTCCTTCACTCCGCTTCGCTCCGTTCCGGCCGGGACTCGCAGGGCAACGGCGCTGGCGCGCCTAGTCCCATCGGCGCGCGCGACCGTGGCTCAGTCGCTTCGCTCCCTGCGCCCGCACCACTCGCGCACGCCGATGGGCCATGCCCTGCGGCCCCGGTGGCTGCGCTGCGCGCGCGTGAACCAATAGGCCAACGTCGGGAGACGCGCTTCCGGCGACAACGGGCCGCGAGGCTCAACACTCACTCTCGAATCAGGAGACACTCATGTACGACCTCGACAGCATCGACACCCACCAGGCGCAGTCCCCGACCGCCATCGTCTGCGAGAACGCCCAGCTCTACGGCGCAACCCCCGAGCGCGACGAGTTCGACCCGCGCGAGGTCTGGGACCGCGACGACGCCATCGACGCGGTGAGCGAGGCGTTCCGCGTCCTCGCCGAAGGCGTCGCGCCGGACGGCTTCCAGCTCGCCGACGAGCGCGAGAGCCTGCTCTGGGGCTTCGTCAACTGCCTCGACGCCCAGGTCCGGCGCCTCGACCGCGGCGTCGACCGCCTCGCGCCCCAGCTCCGCGACCTCCAGCGCGCCCAGGACGGCACCGAGATCAACGCCCGCGAGCTCGAACTGGTGACCGACCGGGCGCGCAACCTCGGCGACCGCCGCGACGCCTTCGAGCAACTGCGCGACGCCGCCGCAGACGCCTACCGCGGCGAGACCGGCGACACCTGGCGCCCGAGGCACGGCAGCCACACGAGCCAGACCGGCAAGCTCACCTCGGCCGCCATCGACGCCCGCGACTTCTTACGCGCACGCAAGGACCGCGAGATGAAGGCCCACCTGCCCGAGGGCACGCTGGTCGCCATCGCCGGCGGCAAGGACGTCACCGACGCGAACGCCGTCTTCGCACGCCTCGACAAGGCGCGGGCGAAGTACGCGGACCTCGTCCTCGTGCACGGCGGCGGCCCCGGCGTCGAACGCATCGCAGCCCAGTGGGCGGACCGCAACGGCGTCCATCAGGTGGTGTGCAAGCCCGACTGGAACGCCCATGGCCGCGCGGCTCCGTTCCGGCGCAACGACGACCTGCTGAACCTGCTGCCCAAGGGCGTCATCGCCTTCCCGGGCTCGGGCATCACCGACAACCTCGTCGACAAGGCCGTCGCGCTCGGCATCCCGGTTCAGCGCTGCGCGGCGTGAGCGCCATCGCCACCACAGGGTCGCATCGCCTCGGCGGTGCGGCCCTCTCTCTTTGGTCAGACACCACCGCCTCGCCGCCCGCCGCGTCCGCCGCCTGCGGCGTCGCGCTCCGCGGCGGCTCCGCCGCTCTTCCCCTGCACCGCCTCGCGAGCTCGGCGTGTCACCATCGGCAGCGCGAGCGTATTCCCGCCGTCGTTGCGCTTCGCGGCAACGGACGCTCACCAACGCCATCGCCGTCGCCGTCGGCAACGATGCGAACACCGATGCTGGTGTCCGTGATGCTGGTGCTGGTGCCGAACATGGATGCGTGTGCAGGTCTCCGTTCGACGGTGTTGGGCGCGTCGCTTCGCGACCGGGCTACCCTGCCGAGCCCGCTGCGCGGTCTCGGCCCTTCGGGCGGGTATCCCTCGCGCCTCCGCTCCCTTCGGTCGCTGCGCGCTCCGCTTGCCCGGCGGCTCGCTTCGCTCACCGCCGTTGCCGGGCCGACACGCTCGCTGCGAGGTTCGACGGCACTGGTGTCTTCACCGCCGTGTCATCCTCACGCCGGCGCTGCGCGCCGCGCTCGTCATCGACCTCGCCTCGCTCGCCCTGGCCGGCTGCGGGCAGCGCCTCGGCTCGTCGCCGCGGCACTCCGTGCGTCGCCGGTGACGGCTTCGCCGTACACCGCGCTCCGCACTGCGTCGTCCACCGCTGGCCGCACCAGTGCGGGCACCACCGCCATCGCCTTCGGCAGCGTGCTGCGCACGACTGCCCGCGGCTCCGGCCGCACCGCCCGCCGCTCAAGCGCCGCGGCGGCTCCCGAGCGCATCCTGCGCCGGCGGCGATTCCCTCATCGCTCTCACTCGGATTCCAGGCTATCGCTACGCCCTGCGGCGTTCAGTTCTCACACCGGAACGCACCTATGGTGCCCTCAACTCCCAGCGCGCGCCTGACCTGCATCCCCGTGCGCTCTCAACGACATGAAACGCCTCGTCTATGCCGGATCGCGTGTAGTCTCAGCGCATACACGCCGCTTTCGCATCCCTGTCGGCGCATGCCTGCGCCCGACCGCGAAAACACTCATTCTGACTGCACGCGATTGCCGAGCGTAAGACGGCGTGTTACCGTGAACAATCAGTTTGAGTGCGGCCTTTCCAAGACGCGCCGCCGCGATTCGGCCCAGCGTTGCGGTCCCCGCCCGTGGCCGCCACACCCCCATTCCGAGGCCCCGACTCCGGCAGGTTAACCATCACGGGACACGGGATTTTCGGCTGGAACCGAGCGGCCCGGGACGGCTTTCGTGACTGGAATGGGCCAAGCCCGTAACCGATGACGAGCGACAGGGAACAGGAAAGTTGACCCGGAAAGATAGATTCCCTCGCGGAACGAGCAACCAGTCCGGCGAAAACCGTGGCAGTGCGCGCCACCCTCACTCCATCCGTTTCTCCGACTCCGAGTGGGATCTGATCGAGCAGGCCGCAGCACGGCACGCTGTTCCCGCCGGCGAGCTCGTCCGTTCGGGCGCGCCCGCTCTCGCCGAAGATCGGCTCGGCGAGCATCCGCCAGCCACTTTGTCGCCCGGACACATCGCGCTCATCGAAGCGATTTACCGCGCCGTCCACATGCTGACCATGCTCAACACGGAGCAGATGAGCCAGGAAGACTTCGACGAACTCGTCGGCGCGGCCCACGGTGCGATGGCCGACACTATGAATGAAGGCCCAGCGTGAACCGTTCGCGGCATCGTTCAGCGAAGCTCCAGCCGCCTGGCGACGCAAGCCGGGTCCTGCGATGGGACGAAACTCACCCCGGACCTGGACCCGACGTCGCTCCTTCTGGCGCCGTGCCGCGTGATCGCGCCTTCGAACGGCGGGCTCATCGCCGCACGGATTGGGTGCTACGATACTCGTGAACAATCGCTCCGATATCAACCCAAGCCATGCACCCCCGACGATTCCCTGCACGCCAGACTTCGGCCCGTCAACGGCGCGGTTGCGAGCCTAACCGACGACAAACACGAGCGATCTCGAAGCCGCGCGGAAAGCCGAGGGCCGGGCGACTGAGCGGCTCCGCGTCCGCACCCAGCCTGAAATCGTCGTTCCGTTAGTTATGCAGTGTGATATCCGATTTGACCTCTCCACCGCCTGTCCTGATCGCGTTGACCACGATACGCCGAATTTCCGCGAGGAACCGCTTTGACGGCGGCGGCATAATGGCGTCCAGCAAAGGAGCGGCATCGTCATAGATTCCGCGAATGGCGCGAGCCCGCACAAACGTCGAGCCTCTACCACGCAAATCGTAAGCTGTGCGCCAGTCAGCGAGGTGGCGCTCGACGATACGCCGAAGCGCCAGTTCGTGTACTTCAGACGACACAACCCTCTGTATGCCTGCGATCGCAGCCTGACGCTCCTGATCGTCCGCCGGTTCCCGCGTCCATCCGACGGGCACGTCCAGGAAGCGGGAAACGGCCTCGTTCAGTCGAGCAACCAAGTCGGCAACAGGCTTGAGCGTGTCGTACTCATCGTCCAGTTCGCCGGCAATTCGACGGTTCAGCGCCTTCACCCGCGTCCAATGCTCCTTCCTGACTCCTTCGTGAGAGGCCAGTCCCAAGCGGGCAAGCCAGGGCGCCTGGAAGTTCGAGACCGCCTCTCGAACGGCAAACGGGATGCCGGAAGGATCGTAGACGGGGCTCGCCTCCGGCGGCTCCGGCGGCAAAATGGCGTCCTCACAGAACTGGACGAGCGCTCGGAGCGCATCACGCATGTAGTCTCCTGCCCGACTCCTCAAGCGCCCAAGGTTCCGGTCGACCCCGCCAAGCATGAAGCACCGAGCGTCGATTCCGTGCTCAATGCTCCTGACGAAGGACATTCCGAGATCATCGCGCAGATTCGACAACGCGTTCAGAACCGATGCCATCACATGATCGCGCTTGTCGGACAACGTCCGCAGATTCGGTCCCTTGATCTGGTCGAAGTGCGTAAACGCGACTGCCAGCTTCTCGCTATGGCCACTATGGGCGACCGTTCGTAGAACAGAAAGCGGCGCTGCCTGCATCGGCTGTTGCGCATTGTCCACCAACAGGATCACGTTCACGTGGTCGAACCGTCTGGTGATGTGCGTCGTTACGCTGGACGAGGAATCCGGTGTATGACCCAGCCCCTGGCCGTCGATCAGGACGAGCTGCGGCCCTGTCTCGACGAATGACGGGAAAAGAGGACCCCTCACACGGATGCCGTCAACAAGCGGCGTCAGGAGTCGGCCGAACTGGCGCCAGTCGTTACTGGAAAACCAGCGAATTTGAGCAATGAACTGGCCGCGCTCCGCGGTTTCGAACGTCCAGCGTTTCGGCCAGCCGGAGCGGTACCGCTCCAGACTGCCCTCGGTGATCAGATCGAAACGCGCGCGCACACAGTCGAGCACGTCCTGGACTAGCTCCTGGAATAGTTCTTCCCCGGCAACGTATTCCTCGAAGTTCTCCTCCATGAGCTGCTTGGCCGCCTCGCGATCGCCGCCGCTCGTATCGCCGGGATCAATCCCAAGGTCGTTCGACAATCGCTGCTCCGCCGACGCGACCAGTCCATCTATTCGTTCAAGAAATCCTCGGAGAGCCTCGCGATTCGCGGATTGCTCGGATACAGTTACAGCATCGTCATCTTGCCCGCCGCCGGTTGTCTCTGTTTCGGCGTCGAAGGAAAACTCGTCTTCATCGCTTTCACCCGACGGGGAAGCTTGATTCCATCCGCCAAGTACGTAGCTGAGCCTGAACTTCTGATCCCGGTGGTTTAGGAATCGTTCGGCTACCTTGTCAGTGGGCTGCCGATCAAGAGTGGCCAGGCACGAATCGACGATGCACTCTTCGATACTCGACTGAGCCTGAAACTCTGTGAAGAACGTGACAGCAGCCCGATAGTCACCCTCGTTCTGCACGACCTCGATGTCAGCTATCGTCGTCTTTGCCGGAGCCGTCGAGGGAAACCTGTCCCTGTCCGGGTCAGAGTCGATCAGCTGCCTGAGTAGCGAGGTCTTGCCGGCCCCCGTCGTTCCGACGAACAGAACCCGGGAAAAGCCTTGCTCGTGACCGGGAAGCGGTATCGACTCTTCGCGGAGAGCCTCCGAATCTGCCCGACCAGCCTGGATCTCGTCGTAGAAGGCATCGACGACGATCTGTGAAAACCGCTTCTCGGCATCGGCATGCCTGTTCGCGTTCCACCATGCACGATCAGAAAGAAGAACGTTCATTTCCTGGACAAGCCGATCCGCCTTGTCTTCGTCCGTCGTACCCAATCCCCTGCGCATTTTCAGGCCCGGCCTGCCTCTCGCGTCACTGCGTAGCGGATGACGAAAGCTAACCGACCAGCCCGGACGGTTCGATCGGGATTTCGATGCGGTGTATATAGTTGCAGTCATGGTCTTGATCCTGAGTCCGATAACATGTGTCCGTAATCCCGCCGGCCCGAACCTGCAAGGATCGTTCGGTCCGGACGAACTTCTTGGCCAACACCTGGCCGATGACGTGGTGGTCCGCGCGGCGCATGGCGAAAGCCATCCGTCCAGATTGGCCTCCGTGCCGGGGGATGCGAAGCGGCGTAGCTCAACTCGATCACAGCGTTGTTCCTAGTTGTTCCAAGATGTATTCTGCGGGGTCGAACGGACGATGTCAACCCTGTACGGAACAACGGGGAACAACGCAGGTGCGCCGGCTTGCTGAGCGACCCGAACAGTGACGCGGAACCACCCATTCATGGGGCAGCGCCTATAAAGCGCCTATAACAAGCGATCCACGGCTGCTCCGGTGTTTCCGCCGCCGGTCAGAACAGACACGTGGCGGCCACGGGGGCGTTCTTACATCCCCATGTCCATTTCGACGACCTTGCCACGGGACGGAGGCTCGGGCTCCGGGGCCTTGCTGGGCACGGCCTCGTGCTCGATGCCCTTGTCCGGCGACGGCGGCGCGGCGGTCTCCCGGTCCCTCCGCTCCCGGTCGAGCGAGGCTTTGGTGTCCTTCCCGTGCTCGGGCCGGACGGATTCGCCGATCCCTTCGAGCGCCGAGATGCGCTCTCCGGTCACCGCCTCGAGCCGTTCCCTCAGCGCCTGCGCGTCGTCCGTGACGAGCTCCGCCCGGTCGCGGGCGCGCGAGACCTCCACATAGAAGGACTTGCCCGTCGTCAGGTGGGGGTGGTTCGCCTCCATCGCGGCGATCACGTTGTCCACCGTGCGGCCCTGGAAGGCGTGCACGGTCGAGGCCCAGGCATGGTCGAGATGACGGAACTGGGGATCGCCTCGGGTCAGTGTCAGGTTCCGGCCGTCCTCCAGCCCGAACGTCACCCGCCCGTTCCGGACACCGGCGACCTCGGCGGTGGCGCTGTTCACGAGCTTCAACCCCGCGTCGTTCCGCGTCCAGCGGATGCGGTCGCCCGCGCGAAGCTCGATGGTTTCGGCGCGGTAGGCCTCCGTGCCGCCCCTGCGTCCGCCGATCTGCGATGGCTTCCAGTCGACGGTCGAGCCGTCCGGGCCTTCGAGCTGGACGGTCCTCTTCCCGTGATCGACGCCCATGACGCGGCGCTCGTCGCCCTTCTCGACGCCGAGACGCTTGTAGGCGCGGTGGAACGCGACCACGTCTCCGGGGGCGTAGTTCGCCGCCAGCGCCTTCTCCGCGTTGGTGTAGCCCTTGGAGACCAGGCGCTGTGTTTCGAGAGTCGGCCCGACTATCCGTCCTTCGCGGGCGAGGCGTTCGCGGATGTGCGCGTTGATCCCCTCGCGCAGTTCGTGGCTCGGGGCCACCACCCCGGTGCGCTCGCGCTCTTCTTTGGAGAGGGCGAGCCAGCGCGCGGCGACCGCGCCAGCGATGTTATCGGGGTTCACCTCGGCGACGTTGGAGCCGAGCTTCTCGAACGCCCTGCCGATCTCGCCCGCGAGGCTCGCCTCGACCGCAGCCTTCAGGTCCGGATTGCGCTGGCGCATGATCTCGTCCATCACCGCGGTCTTCATGCCCGCCTGCTGAAGTTGGGCGAAGGGCTTACCCGCGTCCACGGCATCGAGCTGCTTCGCATCGCCGACCAGCACCAGCTTCGGGATGCGAAGCTCGCCCGCGATCCTGAGCAGATCCCGGGCCTGGACGGTGGAGGCCAGCGAACCCTCGTCGACCACCAGCACGGTCTTCGCAAACGCGGCGCGCATCTCCCGCGCGCCTTTCCTGGTGAGTCTGCCCTCGACGACGCCCGCGTTCCGTGCGAGGAACCGCTGAAGCGTCTCGCTCTCGATGCCGGACTCCGCGGCCAATGTCTGCACCGCCGAGGCCGAGGGAGCGAGCCCCACCATGTGCCAGCCCTTCTTCTCCGCGAGCGCGCGGGCACGGTTGAGCATCCGCGTCTTGCCGGTGCCGGCATAGCCCTGCACTCCGACGGTGCGGTCCTTCTCCGAGAGGATCAGCTTCACCGCCTGTTGCTGTCCGGCCGTGAGCGGTCCCTTGCGCAGGTGCCGGTCGACCATCCAACCGCGCATCGGCGCCTTGCCCCGGCCCGCGCCGCCGCGCATCAGCGCGATCGTTTCCCGTTCCCCAGCGATGACCTTGTCGGTGGTGAGCCCGCCGCCGCCTTCGAGCAGTGGCGCGTCGTGCAACAGGCCCTCGCGCTTCAGATCATTCACGGCCCGCTCGATGGCCCCGACCGGGGCCGCGCCGGGGCTGTAGGCGAGGGCGGCCGCGAGCAGGTCGGTCGAGGCGAACACCGCGTCGCGCTCGGAGAGATGCGCGAGCGCCCAGTCCACGGCCTCGCGTGCGGGGTGGTCCGCCTGCGCCGCATGCTCGAACAGGTCCGTCTGGCGCGCCGCACCGGGTAGACCGTCCTTGCCCGGTCCCCTCGCCCCGGTGCGGCCCTTGCCGGCCGCGTCCCGGCTCCGTTCCATCGCCGATGCGGCGAGCGCCTTCGCGTCGAAGCCAAGCTCCCCGGCCTGCTTCTCCCAGGTCCCGCGCAGCGCCTCCTTGTCGACCTCCCGCTTGTGCGCGCGCGTCATCAGCGCCGCGCGCCGGGCGAGATGCTGGTTCCCGGCCGTCTCGCCGAGGCCGCGCTCGGCCATCGCCGCCTCGATCTCGGCCCGGCGTGTGGAGAACGCATCTATAATGTGTCTGGATACCCCTGCGACCTCGAAGCGCCCGTCCGCGTGGGTCTTCTCGATGGAATAGCCGAGCTTTGCAAGCTCGCCCGCGAGCTCGCTCCGGTACATAGCCCCTAGCAGCATTTTCGAGGCGTAGAGACTCTCGTTCGCCATGGTCCGCCACTTGCCGTTGGCGCCCTGCAGCATGTTGGCGATCACCGAATGGGTGTGCAGCGCCGGATCGAGGTTCCGGGAGGTGTCATGCCTGAAGGTGGCGATTACCGTCTTCTGGCCGCCGGTGCGCACCATGCGCCCGGTCGCCGGATCTTGCATCCGGGTCTCGGCGGCGTTCTTCTGGAACCATCCGAGCGTGCGCCCGACCGCCCGGTCGTGCGCCTCGACGATGCGTTCGTCGCCGCCGATCAGCGCGGCGAGAGAGACGGACTTGGGCGCGGAGAAGGTGAGATCGCGTCCGGGACGGTGCTGGATATCGCCGTCCCGGGTCTTGCGCCCGAGCTTCCGCCCGGACCCGTCTGGCACCTCGCCATCCAGCACCGCCTTGAAGGTGTCCGGATCGACCGGTCCTTCGAGTCCGAGTTCGGACGCGCCTTTTCCCGCCCAGGCGCTCGCCTCGCGATGTTCGGGATCGTCTTTCGCATAGTATCCGTCCCTCTCGTAGTAGCTCGCCCCTTGCGATGGGCTTGCCACCGCGCCGATCGAGGCAACCATCAGAATCGGCGCTCGCGGTTGCCAGACTTCTTCCTGCCCGCGACCGCCCTGCTATTCCCTGGGTTGTCCGCGTTCGTCTTGCCCGGGCGCTCAACCGTTCCGGCAGCCACCGGCTGTACGGTCCTACCTGCCTTGGCACCGGCCTGCTCCGCGCCGCCGGACGGGGGCAGGACGGGCGCGGGCGACGGCGATAGCGCTTCCGGTGGCCTCGCGGGCTGTCCTTTGGTTTGGCCATGGCCGCCCGCCAGCCGCTCGACCTCGGCCGCCGGCACCAGCAGGACCCCGAACCCTCCGCTCCGCCGGACAAGCGCCCCGATCAGCTCGCCGTCGCTCCACGAATCCGGGTCCTGCATCCGGCCGGCGAATCCGGGTCCGGTCCGCGGCGCCGGCTCGACGACCGCGCCGCGCCCAGATCCGAACCGCCGCGAGAACATCGCCGCCCGGACCCCCAGCCACGGCACGCACACAGCGAGGCCCGTCCAAGCGCCCAGAACGCCACGGTCAGCGATCAGCGACAGGATGTGGTCGCGAGCCCGCCACGGCTCAACCATGGCATAGGCGAGACGGTAGCGCTCGACCGTCACGGTCGCGCCCTCCGCCGTTCGGTATTCGACCGTCCCGTACTGGTCGAAGCCGACGCCGAGCATCGCCTCGACCAGCGTCAGTTTCCATGCGGCGTACCACTCATGGCCGGTGGTGCCGAGCACCAGCGCGGTGGCGGTGACCAGAACCGCCATCCCTGCAACGAAGATCGCCGCGACGAGGAGCTGGACGAGCCACCTATCCCGGTCTGGCATGGTGTGCTCCCCGGCGCGCAACCGCGCTCGGTTCCGCTACCGACGGCACGGACCGCGTCCACCGCCGCATCGCCGTCGCTGCGGTCTCTGCGCCTCGTTGCAGAACCACCGTCATCATGGAATTCACTGCCTTCCCGGCCCGGATTCGGCCGGAAGGTAATGCGATCCATCGCAGGTTGCAACGCATTTATTCTAATGATTTCAAACAATTGACGACATAAGTGCGCTACCGTGCGCAGCGCCGCAAATGAGAATTTGCACCGATGTCCCGCACCCAGACAGTCCGAAATCAATTCCGCCCTTCACCGCAGCTACTCGGGACGGCGCTTCATGAGGCCCGGGGGCACACTTCCGATCCGCCCGCATCCGCGAGCGCGACCTGATCGCGGGTGATCGTCAGCACGAGGTCAACGAAATCCCGCAGTTCATCTCCACCCTATTGCCGGAGCCGGACAACGAACCGCATCCGGCCGGTCTGTCCGAAGCACGCGACCCAAATCTATACGTCACCGATCCGGTCCGCCGCGACGGAACTGGCCGACCTGAACGAGGGCACCATCCGCCGCGTCCACCTGCTGGCGTTTCCGGAAGTGCGACGAGCTTGCCAAGCTTGGCGAGGACGACTGGTTGTCATCGCCGTGGAGGATGCGAGACTTGCGCTATCCGAGACCCTCGGCGCAGAATCTCCCGAACGCGAATCGTAGGCAGTCCGGTGCCGCGGACTACTCCCATCCCGCTCGGCATTCGGCGGCAGCTGCCTGGCCGGAACGCGGTACACAACCCGGCCATCGGCGCGGTAGGATGACCCCACGATTATGAGGACAGGACATGGCCGCTAGCGCTCGAGGGGTCCGGCAGGGAAGGCTGGGCAAGCGCAATCTGCGCCTCGTCGAGAAGAACCACCATTTCTACGGCCTCGTCGATGGCCAGAGATGCGTCGACGGAATGTCTAGCGGCGCCTTCACGAAGATGCGGGCAAGGCCGACCCACGATATTTCGGCTTCGACGGCGCGCGGATCCGGTTCCTCAAGTTCTTTCCCAACGGTTTCCGTTCCGACGGTTTTTTGTCAATGGAGCGCGACTACAAGGTGGTAGCGAAGAGAAAGCTGGACGAATACGCGCCGCTGGATGACGCGCTGACTGGCGTCGGATTCGGCGAAGCGGTGCTTTCGGTGTTCCACGCCACGAACATGCTGTCCCCGCTCGAGAAGGCGCGGGTCGCGGATCTGATGCACGGCCGGGACGCCGATGCCTTCGTCCGGGCCGCAGCCAGGTTCGCCGAGGACGGGACAGAGCCTGCGTTGCGCGAACTCGAGAGGGTGCTCAAGCCCAACGACCGCGCCAAGTGAACCGTTGCGACCTACCTGCCGTTCCTTTGGCGGCCCGAAGTCCACATGTATCTGAAGCTGGAAGCGACGAAGGATTTCGCGACACGGGTGGGCCACCTGCTCGCATCCGTCTACGAGGCCCAACTCAATTTCGACGTCTATGCGTCCCTTCTCGAACTCACCGAGCAGACCGCGAACCGATTGTCAGACCTCGATCCGCGCGACCGCATCGACATCCAGAGCTTCATATGGGTCGTCGGCGACTATCGCGAGGACCGGGAGGACGTCTACCCATAACACTGACAAGGGGTCATCTCACCGCGCATCGGCCGATCACATTGCGTATTTCGTGCCGATCCAGGTCAACCACCCGCTCCAGGCTCCAGCGGCCATCCCGATCATGTTGACGAACCCATTCGACACATTGCTGGTGGGTGAAAACGGCGAAGGCCGCGCGTCCCACGCGCGTCCCTTGAACACGGTCACTCACTCGCGAAAGTCCGGCAAGGCCTCCATGTTCTTCGCCCTGATCCTCCTCGAATACAAGATTCTCAGATATGCGCGGAGCCACCGCACCGAGTAAACACTTGCGGCGAAGTTCATCCTAGCCCAGCAACCGGGCGCGCCGGAGGGCGACCTCCGATATCTCCTGTTTCATGACCCAGTCAGGAAAGAAACACACCATCCAGTTGACGAACGCAATCCACAAGTCGTTGGTGGAGAAATCATCTCCGGTGACCGTCTCCAACCAGGAACTCGCGTCGGCTCGGGTAAGCGTCATGTCCCCCGAACCTTCAAGGAGGATTTCGGCGGGTGGTATAGCGGCAAGCAACTCTCGAATCGCATCCTTAAACTCCTGCTCGTTGAGACCCGGTGGTAGATTTGAGCCTGCCAAGTCCGCGATAAGAACGTGATCGGCCGCGCCTACGAAACCGTTCGGCGGCTGCGCATAGAAGCCGTACGCCTGCTCGGGACGGCGACTCCTGGGAAACCAGGGGACATCAGGCGCAACCGCAGGTCTCGTCGAATCGGCAAGGCTGTCGGCAAGCCGCCGAGCCGTCCGCGCCATGCTCCTTGTCGCTTCTCGCCCAGCTTGAGCGATCTCCTTAAGCGTAGCCGCGACTCCAGGGTTGTTGACCGTCGACTCGACGAGGACCTCGATATTGCCGCCATCACCGCCTTCTCCAAGCCCGGCATGGGTAACGTTGGCCGAACCCACGAAACACCGGTCACCGGCGATGTAGAGCTTTGCGTGCAACCGGTCCACGAGGAAGAGACTGAAGTTGCCACGCGCCTCAAGCAGATCCAGGATTTCCGGGTCCGAGACTCCGGCGGCGATTTCCTTCGGAAGCCAGCGGGAGACGCAACGCAGATGCAAATCGGCGGGGATGACTTCGAGCAGAGAGCGCAGTGCGTCGACCTTCATGAATGGCGCAATCACAGCGACCTCGCCGTCTGCACGCTCGAAGAGGGCCCGGATTCGGGCACCTTGAGTATCACGATCACTGCCGGCCACGACGAATTCCTATACGAGATCCGTCGGGGGAACCGAATCGTCATCCTCGTCGAAGAATTCCTCCGCGTACTTACCCCACTCCAACCGGGCGTTTCGGACCCGGCGGCGGTCCCGTTCGGTCTGCTCGTCCTCGTAGCGTGCCCACGAATAAATGAGGATGCGGAACGCCGCGGCGGCTCGCGCGAGTCGTTCCCGAACCTCGTCGTCGGTCATGTCCTCGACATCTGGATGCATGATGTCGTAGAGGTGCGAGTGCACCGGATGGTCCGTGTTGAGAGCGACCTGAATCACATTGGGCAACGATTCGACGTCGAAGAACGCAGGACTGGACTGCGCCGATTGGATCCAGCGTACGCGGTTTCCCGCCCGAATCGTCTCATCAATTTCCTGCAGCGCGTCCGTCTGGTCGAAATGATGTTTCTCAGTGAGGGATTCGACTTGCGCTTCCCGTTGTTCCTCCGCGGAGCCTGATTCGCCCGCCTTGTCGGACTCGCCTTCGTGGCCCTCTTGCATTCGGCGCGTTATTGCAGCGGTCGCCTTGGCGTCGGCCTTCTGATCTTCATCGAGAACGTGTCGCTTACCACGGGGTTGCTTGGCTTGGCGGGACCGAGGCCGGAGTAGCTCGATCGCGTTCGTGATCTGTTTGCGAAGATCCAGAAGGTAGCTTCGGTGATCTCCCTCTTCTTCCATCCGGCGGCGAACATCACCGCTCGATTCCTCATCGGGAAGCGATTCTCTTTTCCAGTCAAACCGGGCAAGACGCTGAAGGTTAAGGGTTGGGCAGGCTCTCGAGAGAGAGCCTGCCCAACCCTTTTGAACGAAGCCGCGGGCCACGAGAGGCGAAGTTGAGCTATGTGGAAAGTGCGCTGATGTCAGCGTCAGGCGGCATCCACCGGCAGCAGAGTTGCGCATAAAATCGACGCTCGCGCCGGTCTTTCGGCAGGCATGCGGGCGCACGCTGCGAGGACTGAGCGGGGTGTGAGCCGAGGGCTGTCAGCCCGGCTCAAGCGGAGACAGGTTCGGTCGTGCGTCGGCGCTTTGGCGCCGTTGCGCGGGGCCGAAGCGAGCGGGCGTCTCACGGTTTCCCCCTGTGGGTCGGCGGCAGCGCCGGCGGGCCGCGCGTCGAGCGGGGCTCATGGCGGCGGCGGATTTCGCGGACGAGGCGCATGACGCCGCCGCAGTGGGGGCAGGCCACGGGCGCGGTGCCGATCTCGGGCTCTTCGTCGGGCTCGGCCCGAGCGCCGTCCACGCTTCCCTCGGGGGCGGCGCAGCCGAGGGCGCCGAGAGCCTGGCGTGCTCTCTCCAGCGTGCTGGCGCGGCAGCCGTTGGCGAGGATGCCGAAGTAGCGAATGCGGTGCATGCCGTCCGGCAGGACGTGCCTCAGGAAGCGGCGGATGAACTCGTCGGCGCTCACGGTGGCGATGCCGTAGCGCGGCTTTCTCTGCCCCGGCGCCTTGGGCTTTCGGTGGCGGAAGGAGACCGTCTCGCCGTCGAAGGAGACGATGCGGCTGTCGGAGATGGCGATCCTGTGCGTGTAGTGCGAGAGGTACCGGAAGACCTGCTCAGGCCCGCGGAAGGGCCGCTTGGCGTAGACCACCCAGTCCCTGGCCCGGGCGGCGGCAAGCGTGGCGTGGAACTCGCCGGGATTGGCGAGGTGGGCGAGGGTGCCGTGGAACTCCAGGTCCCCCCGGCCGTGGGCGCGGGCGAGCTCCTCGAGGAAGAGGCGGCGGAACAGGCTGCCGAGGACCTTGACGGGGGCGAGGAAGGTGGTGCTCCCCGTCTTCCACTCGCCACTGTCTACGTCGAAGCCCGCGTTGGGCACGACCACGTGCAGGTGCGGGTGGAAGCGGAGCTTCTGATCCCAGGTATGGAGGACCGCGGTGCCGCCGATGCGCATGCCGCCGTGGCGGGGATCGGCGGCGATGGTGCGCAGGGTCTCGGCGACGGCCCGGAAGAGGATGTCGAACACCACCCTGCGGTTGCAGAAGGCAATGGCGGCAACCTCCTTGGGCAGGGTGAAGACCACATGGAAGTAGGGCACCGGCAGGATGTCCCCGGCGCGCTCCTCGCTCCAGAGGTTGGCGGCGAGACCCTGGCAGGTGGGGCAGTGGCGGTTGCGGCAGGAGTTGAAGAGCGGATGCTCGCGCCCGCAGCCCTCGCAGGCGTACATGTGGCCGCCGAGCACGGCGGTGCGGCACGCCTCGATGGCGCCCATGACCTTGAGCCGGGCGGCGTCGATGCGCCCTTTGTGGCGCTCACGGAAAGCGGCGCCGGCGCGGCGGAAGATCTCCGCCACGCCCGCGCGTTCGGCCTCCACGCGCCGTCAGTTGCGCAACGCTGCGAAGCCTGAGATCGGGTGGTCGAGGCCCTCGAACATCTTGCCGGTGACGCGGGCGTAGTGACGGGTCGTGTTCGCGCTTCGATGGCCGAGCATGTCCCGGATCACCTCGATATCGCCGCCGCGCTCGAGGAGATGGGTCGCCGCCGAATGGCGCAGGCAATGGAAGGTGTAGCTGCGGTCGAGCTCGGCAATGTCGCGCGCCCTCCTGAAGGCGGCCTGCAAGGTCTCCGTTGCGATGGGCCTGTCGAGCGAGACGCCGTAGAAGAGCCAGCTCGTCGGACGCGGCCAGATGTTCCTGTAGTAGACGCGCAAGTAGTGGATGACGATGTCCGGCAACGGTGCCATTCTCTCGGTGCCGCCTTTGCCGGAGGGGATGTGCAGCAGCTTCTTCTCCGACAGGATGTCGCCGACCTTGATGGCCAAGGTCTCGGAGATGCGGAGCCCGCCGCCATAGCCGGTGACAATGGCAGCACGGTGGCGGAGGTCGGGTGTCGCAAGGATGAGGTGCTCGACCTCCTGCTCCGACATGTAGCGCGGCAGCTTGCCGGGCTTCTTGCGGGAGCGCAGGCCGGCGACATGGTCAGGCCAGCCGAGTGTGTCGATGTAGAGGAAGTTCAGCGCGGCGAAGGAGACGTTGGTCGTGCCCGGACTGAGCCCCTTGTCGATCCGCCCCAGGTACCACTGGCGCACCTGCTCGGCGTCGAGCTCGTCCGGCGAGGCGTCGTAGTACCTGGCCAGGTTCTTGATCTCGCAGATGTAGGCCTTGGACGTGCTCGCGGCCAGATTGGCGATGCGGAGCTGCTCCTCCATGCGCTGGCGAAGAGGGGTGACGGTGTTCGTGTCGCACGCGGTCCCGGTCATTATCGATCTCCCTGGATCGCGACGGCGCGCCGCCGGACCGATCCGGCGACGGTCCGTCGCAGGGGTCGATACTAACCACTGGTGATCGGGAGGCTGCTGGGGATCCGCCACCCGACGGGCGGAGCGCCACTGACGCAACCGGGAAGCGAACGCACAGAACAAACGGCACCCGCGACGCCTCGGAAATGAATGAACTCTACGCCGCTAACTCCGCGTAGCGGCTTCGTTCAAAGGTCATTGTGCCCTGCTTGTTGTTGGTCACGCCGAACACTTCGTCGAGTGCTGTCGGAAAGTCGACTTCCACGGTCCACCAGCGTTCTCTCGGGTCGTCGCCACTGACCCAGGAATCATCGAGCTGAATCTCTCGGTGCGCCCGAACCAGCGAGACCCCCATGTTCTGATCCGCATGTTTTCCCCACGGAGCGCGTCCCGCGTCCTTGCCGACCCACTCTTCGGGCCAATCTGCCTCGGGCGCGGAAGAATCCCGGACGTGTGCGCGTGCATAGCTCGCCCGAACGCGAACCTCGAAGTCCCGTCCCTGGTACCTCACGGGTACCTGGAACGGACTTCCCTCAAGCTCCGTGAACATGGGGCCGGGGCCAAAGCTCTCCGGGCAAGACGTGCTTGTCATTAGATACAAGGGATCGTTTGGCCTCACCTCAACAATTTCATCCTCCTGAACTTTAGTTACTTCTCCGTCTTCCCGAATGGGAATCAAGGTGATGGTGCGTCGTGATCCGATCTCAGATTCCCTCGGATCATCCCGATGTAGACGTTCTGATTGTTTCGCCAGGAAGCGCCGATACATCCGCCCAATCAGTAACTCGGTGTGCTTAAACGTCGTGGATGCCTGCTTCCATTCGACACGATCGAGGTCGCTCCACACCACGAGGGTGCCAGAGTCGCCGAACACGCAGCGGCTCGCTTCGCGAAAAACGCTCGGGATCTCCAGCCGTTCCAGCTCCGGAATCTCTCTCGCTCCGGCCTCCACCTCGTCAAGGGACAGGTGCGTGTGAAGAGCGTTCGTGGCACCCGATTGCCACGACCACACATCCACTCGTTTCGCTTGCGACATCGAGGAGTTGGGAAGACCCAGACCGAAACGGCCGATACCTCTCCGCTCACGGCGGGTACCGTGACCATAGCGAAGGCTCCCTCGCAGGGTGTCGCCATTCATGCCCTCACCGTTGTCGAGGACCGCCAACGTCGTGAGGGTGAATCTTCCGGTGCGGGCATCCCTGCGACTGGTTCCGAACACCTCGACAGCCGTCGCGTTACTCTCGATCGAGTTGTCGATGAGTTCAGCCAGCGCATGCGTCGTGGACTTGTAACCGCTGTCACGCATCGCCTTGACCGTCATTTCGGAATCAATGATGGAAAAGCTCAGTTGGACCCCGGATGTGCTCACTGCCATACGTCCTCCCAGTTCAGAAACGCTGCCGCCACATCGCCAAAACCCGGCAGATTCGGATCGACGACGGTTACGACTTCGCATGCCTCGGTCCCACCGGCCTTGGGACCTCGAATTGCCCTACCGACCATTTGACTAAACAACACCAAGGACCGAGTGGGACGGGCGATGACGACTGCGCTAGCCTTGGGGGCGTCGAACCCTGTAGTCAATACGCCGAAGTTGACCAGGACCATGGGTACGTCGTCATCGGACCTGAAGGCCCTGATGGCGTGCTCTCTCGCACGCCCGGGTGTCAGACCTGTGACCACATTGCTGAGCACGCCACGTGCGACGAGAATCGCGCTCAATATCCGCGCGTGGTCCACCGTGGCGGCGAAGACGAGCACTCGCCTGTGCCCAGCGTCGAGCAACTCGTTGACGGCATCCAGAACCGCGGCCACGTACTGCTCGCTCATCGACAAGGCCACCACGATCTCTTCTGCAATGTCCAACCCTCCGGCGATGCGGGCAAGCTCCTCTTCACTGAATACGAGCCCGGGCCGCGAAAGGAGTGTCCGGAAGCTTGGCCGTGCTAAGAATCCGTTCTCGATGAGGTATTCGATGGGATTCTTGCCGGGGACTTCGAGTGTCACCTTGTTTCCGGCGAAAAACTCGCCAAGCTCACCGTCTTTGTCGATATCGGCCCATGTCCGCCCCGGCGTCGCAGTGAGGCCCAGCAGCGCGCACCTGAAGTCCAGCGTGAGCTCCTCGGTGATCCGCCGATAGGTTCTGGCGATGCTCTGGTGGGCTTCGTCGAAGACTACCAGCCGGACCCGTCGAGATAGCCGAACTGCCCAATCTGGATCAGTGCGCGAGATCGCCGCCCAGCCCTTTGCGAGCCCGACCGCGAGAAACCCGTCGGATAAGCGATCAAGATCCGGCATTCGGTCGCCCCACATGGTTCCGATTTGGAGCTGCCTCGCTCCTAAGTGCATCCAGGCTTCCTTGAACGCCACAACCGCCTGCTCCAGCAGCTCCTTGCCGGAGGCCAGCCAAACCACGACTGACGGCTCGTTAGCTCGCAAAGTTTCCGCCACCACGTGCATGGCTGTCCGTGTCTTTCCGACCCCGGTCGGCAGATGAAGAACGGCTCGGCGTTCATCCTCGGCCAGCAACGGCGCCAGCCTGCACACGGCGTTCCTCTGATGATCGAACAGGCCGTAGACCGGGGTGATCGTGTCCGTGGATGGCGTCGGCGGGGGCAGGATCCGCTCCTCGACCAGACCGAAGAAGTCGCGGAGCCGGCGTACCTCCGATTCGGACCACTCGCTCACGCGACTCGCCGCGATGATCCGCCCGACGCGGGCCTCCAACTCGGCGCGCTTTTCATCAGGAACGAGGCTTAGGACAAGCTTCCGACCATTTGGCTCTCCGAGCAGGATATCGAAATCGACCAAGGTCCGAGCGACTCGCCGCAGATCCTCGCCGTCTATACGGCCGCCGAAGAGTGCGTCCAACACCGACAGGACACCAGGTTCCAAGAATCTTCTGAGATCTCGATCCGGGAGCGAATCGAGAAACCGGGCAACTGAGAGCCCCGGTCCGCCGGGCGGCGCCACCGCCATACCGCTCACAATGCGCACACGGTGCAGGGTATGGTGTCGTCGTCCTCGTCGAGTGCTTCAGTGAGTATTTCGATCAGCGGGACGTTCGCCGGCACTTTGGCTGCACGAGACTTAGCAGCCTCATGCCGCTCAAGAATCTCGATCCGACGGGACAGCAGCTCCGTGAGGGTCTCCCCGCTGGACCAAGTGTACTGGCGACCCCGCATGGCTTGGCTGCGGAAATCGGCATCGCCGTCAACACCGGCGTCTCGCAACACCTTCCGCTCGATGGCGACCGCACGCCGAAACAACTCAGGATGCCGATCAGCGAGACCGACCCATTCGGCCTTGCGTTGATAGAAGCAGAAGTAGCAGCCCGATCGCGTCCTCCAGTCGTAGTAGGTCGGTAGGCCGATACCGGCTTCTTCGAGGATCTGGGTTACTCCATCGCGATCGATTCCGTCCTCGATAAAAGGGAAGCGGGTTCTGATATTTGGCTTCGTAGAAATGTAGCCCTTCCGATTCGACTCGTCGGCGCGGATCGCAACATAGGAGAGAGCGAGTGCGTCGCCGATCCACGCCTCGATCGGCTTGATCTTCATGTTCTTGGTACACCATCGCATCTGGGGAGAGGGTAATGCCCCGCGAAAGACCTCGAACCAGTGATCGAAGCCACGCTGGGCGTTCAGTCGAATGACTGGCTTGCCAAGAATCACTTCGAGACGGGTCAGATACTCATACGTCTCGGGAAGTTCCGCGCCAGTATCACAGAAGAAATACTCCATCCCTGGCACCTTGTCCCGCAGGTAGACGGCGAGTGCGCTGGAGTCCTTGCCTCCCGAGATACCGCAGATGTGGCGAACCGTATCATCCATTTCGAGATTTCCTTTTCGGGAGGACAAGAACCGCTTCATCCTCCCTTCTGGCCTGCTCGGACAGAATCCGATCACCGAGCGCGGCGAGCAATGCCTTGTGGACTCGATGAGGCGAACCAATGGTCTCGCCCAACTCCTTCAGCACTTCACCAATGGCCTTGTCTACGACGCCACGTTCGCGTCGGTCGATGTCGACCAAGCCAACATGCTCGCTACCATCGGGGCGGGTGATGGTAACTCGCAGCGCGTCGAAGGGGCCTCCGCCGTCGGCCCGTCGCTCGGCGTGGAGCGCGACAAGGCGCTGAAAGGCGGCAATTTCCAAGGGGAGCTCGCCGCGAAAACGAGACAGGTCGTCGTCGTCCCACTCCATTGGAGCCTTCCCGGCCACGACCGTGGCGACGGCGCTGATCCAGTCGGCATCCGTATCAACTCTGTCATTGGCCAACGTTCTGACAAACGCTCTAACTGACGGGTTTAGAACTTCGTTATCGAGGGCAGCCGCCTGTCCGGTCACTGCGAGTCGGCTGCTTTCCGCACTTGTGTCGAGGAGAAACTGAAAGAGATCGGCGAGAAGTTCGTCATGGCATCCAGCGAGCTCGTCAAACGCGACACCCACGCCATCGGCGTACTCGCAAGCCTTCGCATATGTCTTCGTGTCGGTCGGCACGGGCCGGAATCCCAAAGCACTCGGGAGGGCATCGAAAAGCAACTCGTCTGGCTCAACTGCCATCCCGATCGCATCCCGCACCATTCGCGCGGCGGCTCCCAAATTGCGGGTACGCCGCGTGTAACCGTCGAGGTTCCTGACCTGATGCACCATAAGACCTACCACGGAAAGGACATTCCCCACCCTGTGCTTGCCGAACCGCGTCACCCCCCCGAGGCGTTCTGCCAGTGCGTCGACAACTTGCCGACGGGCTCCGGCGGCATTCGCGAAGTGCTTGATCTCGAAGTGGCTAGGGTTTCGGACCATCCGTTCTGACAGATCGGGAGTCAGCAGCGGTTTGAAGGTCCCGTGCTCGTAGATCGCGATTTCATCTCTGAATGCGAGCAGCGCCGCCGTCACGAACACCGGAACAATCGCCGCTTTCATTCCGAACGGCGGCAGGAGGAGGACGGCATGGATGTCCTTGAGGTTGACACGAAGTGTCTTGGCGCGTGCGAATTCGCGTTCCAGCGCCTTCCAGGCAGGAAGCACCGATGTGTCTGTTGGTGTGCCAAAATCATAGGTTTCGCCATTGGAGACACGGAGGTGGAGCCCCGTCCTGGCCAGGAATGCGCGATACATGGCCACTTCCGGGCCGTAGCCCTCAAGCCCTAGATTTGCCTCGGAACGGCGTTCGATCATGGCTTCGAGCAGGCGACGTCGGGCCTTGGCACCCTGGGAGGTGAGGTCAGTCCGGTTTAGCATTTCGTTGCCGACCGCCGGAGTGAACGGATACGCGAAATCGGCTGCCTCCGACAATGCCGCGCTGCCTCGTCCTGCGCGCAACTCCCTCACCCCAGAATCGTCAATAAGGACCCATTGGCATGCGCCAGCGCCGAACGTGACGGTCATGGCATCTCGAAGAGCGGCCTGAGACTCCGCCAGTCGCTCAGCGAGTTCGCACCGAGCCACCCAATCGGACTCGACGACAGGATCATTCAATACAACGGTGACCGCAGCGATTTCTCGGCCAGCTCTGTCGAGTGCGGTCAAGTCATCCGGAATTGCCGCCACGGTCGGCTTGGCAGCCGCCGTCGGACTGACCAGTTTCGGCAATCTCCGATCCGCTCCGACGACGAGCAGCACTTCGCCGTCACAGGGAGCGAATGCATCCAGAGGTTCGACATCTTCGCCACTGTCAGCATAGCGTCTGGCGAACACCCGAAAAACATCGTGCTTCGCGCTGTGTCGCGCGGCCACTACCGGCGCGGGCACATCCAGGCCGGAAAGAATTTCGGAGAGCGACTGCCGCCCTGCCTTCCGCCGTGCAAGCTCCATGAGGCGACGAATATCAACGTCCGTCCCCTGCCAGATCCGGTACTCGTCGGCAAACTCCCGGTAGGTGACAACTCCCGCTGCATCGAGACGCACCAATAGATTGGCCGAATCGGCATCAACGAGAGACAGGACCTCGGAAGACGCCCGAACGGTTCCGCCGACCGATACCAGATTCAGCAGAGCAATGGCTTTTGCCAAACGGGTCTCTCGCGGGGAGAGGCCGTGGAGATCGCGGAGCCGAAGGGCAATCTCGTTCCATCGGCGCAGACGATCCGATGCAATTTCCACCTGCGCATCGCCGGAGACGAAATAGTCGTAGACGGTTCCGAGTCCGAGGGACGGAAGCGCCCCGCGGCTCGGTAGCTTGGTGCTCGCAAGGAAGGACGCAACGCCAGCCGAGTGCGGCCCGGCCAGGAACGAGAACAACGTCCGTTCGTGCTGTCCGTAGCGATTGCAGAGCTCCGGCAGAAGCATGGCGGCCAGAGGATGCAGGGGATAGCATGAGGCCACGACCTCCGGATCCGCCATTTCGGCTATGCCGAGCGATCGCATCGCCCTTGCGTGGGGTCGGGCCCAGCGAGTGATCCGCTTCCGCAAGTTCTCGTTGCTGACTGCGAAGACAGTTCCAATCAGCGCGCGGGACTGTCGGGACGAGTCAACATAGGCAATGTCTTCGAATCGACCCTGCACTTTCGCCCACTCACGGCGTCGAGGAGCCGCAACACCAGTCAGATGATTCTCGAATGACAGATGCTGTAAGGTCAGCAAAAAAATGGGCAATCCCGAGCCCTGTCCCGCCTCGGCAAGCATTTGCAACAGATAAGGATCGGCTTCAGAGCTGTCTCCGATCGCTTCCAGGTTCTTACCGAATTCGTCGATGATCAGAAGCAGCGGCGAATTCTCTGCCAAGCACCGTGCGATTTCGACTATTTCGACCGCAGAGGGCCCGGTTCTGTGCGGGTTGTTTTCCACCGCGTCGTCAATTCCTCGCCTGAGCGTGTTGGCCGCCGGCAATTTTTCGGATGATGAAAGCTTGCCGTATCGCCGGAGGACCGCGGATTGAAGTGCCCGAAGCAACGTGTCGCCGATCGGCTCTCGGCTAGCGGTAATCAGACCGCGCTGGAATCCGGAATCCATCGTGCGGTAACGTTCATGGGCACACCGAATGGACTCCCCCACTGCCGGTGACGTTTCATCGATCAACTTCAAGGCGCGTGTTCGCGTCGGGCCGGCGGGACCAAACGCACCGTCGAGCAACAGGGCGAGGGAGGATTTGCCCGAACCATAGGGGCCCGTCAGCGACCACGCGCCCCCAGCCGCGCCCGCTACGGCAGTACCAGCGACGCGCTCGACAACATCCAATGCACGTGCAGTGACGATGTATCCATCGAGCGGTTCAAGCCGGTCTACGTCCCGCTCCAGATTCGTCGAACGGGCGAAACGGTCGAGAACCGAGATATGGTCGGCAAGCACGGCCATTTATGGCCCCAACGCCGATACGGTCGGCGGCGAATGGGCGTCGACGTGATCAGCACGATCTGATCGGGTGTCAGAGACGAAGTACCTATAGTACCGGTCGAGAATCCCAGTCGCGATTTCGTTCGGCTTGCCTGACCAGGAAAGTTGAACGCCTCCCGTACTCGTCGTCAGGGCAATTGCATCCGTTTCGCGCGCGAGTGGTTCGATTGCGGAATAAAACTCGCCTTCGGTCAACTTGAAGACCTTGCCAGGAGCGCCTGGCTCATGGGCAAGGCGACCGAGCGTGACCGTATTTCCTCCAGTTGAAGTACGAACACAGTAGTCCAGGGCAGCATAACCGAGGATCTCGCTCGGCAGGCTAGGCTTCGCTCCCAACGCGAACCGGTATTGATTCGTTCCGATCGAACGGCCAATCAGGTTCAGCTCGCGGAGCGGGCAATCCAGGATGTCGTCGATACTGTTGCGCCCGCCGCGCTCTGCCGGTGCATAGGTACGCAGCATGGCGCCGACATCCTTCTTCACGGACGACGGATGGGGCACATTCCACTCCGCGATGGCCTCGAGCTGCGTCGTGACTGCCGCCACGAGATCGTCGTCGTCGAACTCCACAGCGGGAAAGTCGTTGAACGCAATCCACCACACCGGCAACAGCGAGGGAGGAGCCAGCAGCAACCAGTGCAAGAGCCAAAGTGTCCCCGGATCCTCCATGTATCGGTCCCACCCCGACTTACCGAAGAGCGCCTCGCCAAAGGACGTGGGAGTCAACTCGGAAACCCGTAGGTTGGAAGTTCGCTCCTTCGTCTCGATTAGCTTGGCAGCAAGCCCCCAAAAGCGAATCGCACGGACCATGTTTTTGCCCACCCCGATCCGCACGGGTGCATCGTCTCTGCTGAAGATTTGGGGATCTGCAGCTGCAAATCTGTAGGCCTTCCTGAACCAGCCATAGCGAGGATGAAACGTCTCGTGCCGAGCGAACATCGGCTTGGCTGCGTCGAGCGGACGCATCACGCACTCCTCCTGGCCATGCTCCGAACGTGCTCCACGGCGTCGACGGTCTTATTCACTGCGAGATTGATGTCTTCCGTCGTCGTAAATCGGCCCAGACTGAATCTGACCGTCTCGAACGCTGATTCGCGTGAGATGCCCATGGCGAGTAGAACCTCTGAGGGCTCAATCGATCCAGAGCTGCACGCACTGCCTGTCGAGACGGCAACAGGGTCCATGTTGCTTACGACTGCCTCCGCATCGGCACCCTCAAATCGGACGTTGGCCGTGTTGGGGAGCCGCCGAGCGACGTCTCCGACTTCGTGTACACCAGTGAGCCGCGACTTCAGCGCAGCGGTCAATCGGTCACGCGCCTCCGCGACTCGCGCCGATTCACGCGTTCGTTCTTCGGTGGCTATCCGCGCGGCGGCGCCGAAACCCGCGATGCCGGCAACATTAAGCGAACCCGACCGCAAGCCGTGTTCGTGCCCGCCACCGTGGATGATCGGTTGCAGCCGCCGCAAGCCGCGTCGTGAGCCCACGAGTGCACCGACACCGGTCGGACCACATATCTTGTGACTGCTCACCGATACGAGGTCAACGCCGATCCGTTCAAGATCGAACGACAATCGGCCTACGAGCTGCGTCGCATCGCAGTGGAGCAGGGCGCCAAAGGCGTGAGCCTGCTCGGCGATCTTCTCCACCGGATTCAGTATACCGGTCTCGCTGTTTGCCGCCATAACCGACACCAGCAGCACATCCGTGCCGATTATAGATTCCAATGCATCAAGGTCGACGAAGCCACCTCGGGTAACGGGAATGACCCCGAGGTTCGTCATTCCGCGCTCCTCGAGCCACCGAGCAGTCTGTCGAACCGATGCATGTTCGACTGCGGAAATCAGAATTCGGGGCCGGCCGACAGGAGCGCCTTCCACCGCCCCTCTGAGGGCCAGATTGTTGGACTCGGTCGCGCCGGATGTGAACACCACGTTGGCAGAGCGGCCCCCGACCATGGCGCAAACGTGTTCGCGGGCTTCATCGACCGCAACGCTCTGCTGGCGACCGAAGCGGTGTATCGACGATGCGTTCCCGATCCCCTCCATCAGAATCGGCACCATGATTTCAGCCACGCGTGGATCAAGCGGTGTCGATCCGTTATAGTCGAGATAAACCGATCTCATGACTTCTTGAATGCTGCCCGGTGCGATTGAATCGACACCTTTCCCAAATCCACCATGCACACATCTCATGGACGGGTGCGTTCCCCGCAGGTTCGCTGTCCTAATCACGCAGACTCTACGCCGCCCGGGTCGCAACCGTGAGCCGCTGCCCCAGAACATTCAGCGCCGTTTCGACCTGGCCGATGTGCGAACGGTGGTCGAGGTCAATCAACCGGCGCACCGCCCCTTCGGAAAGGCCCAGCCGCTCAGCCAGCGCGGTGTTGCAGACACCTTGGGTGCGCATCGCGCCGTAGAGCGCAATCTTGGCGGCGGTGAGGGCCGGCAGCGGAACCGTGGCGCGCCCGTGCGCCGGGGACGGCCGGGGGATGGCGCGCCGCGCCCCTACATATCCCCCAAGGGCGGCGACAAGGCAGTCTTGGGCCTGCGCCAGCGCTTCCGCCTCCGTCTCCCCTTCGGTCAACGCCTCCGGGACGTCCGGAAAGAAGACCAGGACCGAACCATCCTCCTGCTGCTCCAGTTCTGCGGGCCAAGTTAGCCCTTGCGTCATCCCACCTTCCTTCATCGTCCGTTACCCCAAGTCCTCGTGGTTGAGCCCGAGCTGCCGGAGCATTGCCGCCAAGAGCCCCGCGCCGATCTCCTTGCGTCGGTCCTTTATCGTGGCAAAGCGCTCCCCAAAATACAGCCGTGCATGGCTTCCCTTGCCCGGGCGGGTCTCCAAGCGCACCGCGACATCGCGCTCGCGCCCGACACGACGGACGCGCCGAACGAACTCGTCACCGGTCATAGTAACCGTACAAATATGTACGATGCAAGTTTGTCACGACGCCATCTGCTGGTCACCGCCCCAACGGTTGTTTCCCCTGTCCGACCCCACATCGGCAGTGCGGCTCGTGGAAGACTTTAGCGGATCGACTCCGAGACGCGCATACCAAGCCGCGTGATTCCAGCACCCGAGCGGCCGAGTTGCCTTCTGATCTTCGCCAGACCCTCACCAAAGGCGGGTGCCCGCCAAGAGGAGGAACGTCGAGAATACAGTGCTTTGCCGATCCCATCCGCTCCCATGCGGCGGCTGACGACGCGTTCAGATCAGTTCGTCAATCCGATCCGCAACGCGCTGTGCCGGTTCGCGAAGCTGTTCGACGGTCCAGTCCGCAGCGTAGCCCTCGGTCACGTCGGGGGGGCGGGCGTGGTTGACCAGCCGCTTGGTCAGCGAGCGCGGCAGCATCAGCTCGCGCTCGGCCACCGTGATGAAGGCGTTGCGCAGCCCGTGAAACCAGAAACGGGTTCCGGCGGCCTTGGTGATGTCGGGGTAGAACTGCGAAAGGTGCGAGACATGGCCCGACGCGGCCTTCCTGGGGGCCGGGAAGAGCCAGCCCTCCGCCTCCGAACTTGGCTCGCCGCCGTGCGCCCGGCGGCGCTCGAAGATCGCGGCGAGCTGCCGGGTCACCGGAAGCTCCAGAGGCTCCCCGGTCTTGGTCTCCTCGACCCTGAGAATGCGCCGCTCAAGGTCCACCCTCTCCCAGCGTAGTGACACGACCTCGCCCATGCGCATGCCCGTGTAGAGCCCGATCAGGAAGATGTCGCGGATCGCGGGATCGAGGTCGACCGCGTCAATTCCCGCGCGCCAGCGCGGCAGCACCTCGACCGGACCGGAGATCCGCCGCCGCCGCATGCGGTGGAAGCGGCCGCCGGCCGCGAGCCACAACTCCACGGGATTGCGCAACCCCTCGTGGTCGACGCAGGGCCGGCGGTAGATCGAACGCAGCATCGAAAGCGTCTGGTTCGCCCCCGCCCAGCCATGTTTGCGGGTGATGAAGTTGAACCGGTCCTCCACGTCTTGCCGCGAGATGCCGTCGAGGGGACGCTTCAGCCAGTCCCCGAGATTGACCCTCAGGTTCTGGCGGTAGAGCCTGACGGTGTTGACCGCCCGGTTTGGATTGGCCCTCATGTAAGTCTCGAAAGCCTCGGCCAGCGTCGGCACGCCGCGCGCCTCCGACCGCTCGCCGGCCGGGTCTTCGCCCCGGGCGACACGCCCGAGCAGGTCCTGGGCCTTGCGCCGGGCCTCGTCGGGGGCCATGCGGCCAAAGCGTCCGATGACGACGCGCTTGTTGGGCGCCTTGCGCCCGCCGTCGCCGGGGCGGTAGTTGACGATGAAGGATTTGGTGCCCGAGGGCTGGACACGGACACCGAAGCCGGTGAGGCGGTCGTCCCAGGCGATCCAGGACTTCTCGCCGGGCTCGAGCGCCTCGACGGCGCGCTTGGTCAGGTGGGTCCTGACCCTGGCGATGCGTTTTCCGGGGTTCTGATTTTTCATGGTGCGGAGCATAGCGCCGAGCAACACGATTATCAACACCTGAAAGAAAACCGGTGCGCATAGTAGCGTGTCTTATGTCGAGCTGGTTTCGGGCGAGGTTTCCAGTAACTCAATGAATATATGATATTTCTGTCGTTTCCAACGCAGCTTAGCGCATGTGTGTCCATCCGTTGTCCGTATGTTTCTCAAGCATGTCGATCAGCCCGCTCTGGAAGCTGACCACCCGGTGCCACTCTGTCCGATCCACCCTCTGGCCTGATTGGCGATCCAGATACCCCTCGTCGGTCGCCACCGACAAATTGGCCACGCGCCCGCCGGAGGCGAGGCTGTTGATTGTGACGTCCGCACCCAGGCGGCCAATGACTTCTGCGCGGTTCAGTCCGAAACTCATGATCGTGCTCCTTCACGTGCGAGTTCTGACGATGGTTGCCGAACGGGGCGATCTCTCTCGATCCACCTCCCGTTCACTCCTCCAAAGCTCTTCTCCTCCTCCCGGCTGCCGCCTGCCCTGACGCCCGCCGGGAGGACGACCACCGGGCGGACCGCACGTTCGATCAGTATGCTGGCGCTGCGGGATGCGTCGGCGTGGAATCGCCGGGGCTGAGGGTGGCTTTACCTGCGGGATGCCTGCACGCGGCGATGCCGCGTTCATGGCGGAGAGAGCGCGATCAACGGGACGTTGGCGCGTATCTCCACCTGGTCGGGGCGGAGCTTGGCGAAGACCAGGCAGGCGGCGGCTTCCGCCTCGGTCTCGAAGCTCTCGATCGTCTCGCCGGTGTCGAGCCTGACCACGGTGTACTCGGGGAACGGCACGGGCAGGCGGTGAGGGTCGAGGGCGCGCGAGTTGGATCGCCGGGCGCAGTCCGGGCAACGCGCAGTGCCGGCAACAGGAATCGAGCAATCCACGCAAGCCCTCCGCGCCCTGCGTCTGGCGTAGCGTTTCCTGCTGGCCGCCTTCCTGCGTTCGGGCGACGCGCGTTCCGCTTCGAGAACGGCGCACCGGCCGCAGCGGGACGAGCCGCCGAATGCCGGTTTCCCGCACCGTACGCATCGCCCGGCAGCACGGCGGGTAGCGCATCGCTTGCGCTCGATCGCGCGCTGACCGTCGCGGCACGGCTCGCAGATGGAACGGCCATCGGCGGGCCGGCGGTGTCCGCACGACGTGCAGAAGCCTGCGTCCCGCCGCGCCTTCCGCCGCCGCTTGTCGGCGGCACGGGCGGCGCGCCGTGTCGTTTCCGGATCTCGACCGGCGTAGATCCTGCCCTCCGCCCGGGCCCTGGCGCGACGGACCTTCTCGGCGGCGCGCCGCTTCTCGCCGCAACGCCGGCACAGCTTGAGGCCGGGCTCGGGCGGGAACGCTCCGCACCGGGTGCAGATGCCACGGGCGACTCGGTCGGCATTACGCCGGCGCTGGCGCTCCTGCGGGCTCTCGTCACTGTCGGGCATGGCATCCTCGAAGACATGGGTGTAGCCGGCTGCCTGGAGAGCGGCCGGCGGCGGCGACACCCCCGGCCAGGCTGCCGGTCAGCAGCGCCACTTGCCGCGCAGCGCGATACCGGCGGCCGCGGAACCGAACAGCTGCATGCCTGCGTCGCGGCTGACATTGGTAGCGACGATAATCTCGTTGGACACCGGTCGCAGGCGCCGGACGGCGCGGCACGACAGGGTCGTGCGCCGCTTGCGCCCACCCGTACCCTTCTCCTCGTCGGCAGCGAGCGGGCGGATCTCACCTGAAGCGGCAGTCTCATATCTCTCGACCACGTAGCGGCCTTCCTCCTGGAGGCCGCCGCCGAAGAAGTGCACCAGGTAGGTGCTGGCAGCGCGTTGGATCGTTCTCGCCGTGCTCATCGTTTGCCCTCCCGCGGTTCGTGATCGCGAGCGGCAGGCGCGTCCTCTCCGCCAGGCCGCCCGCCCCGCCGGCCCGGTCACGGCCAGGCTCTCCCTCCAGGCGGCGTGACGGCGAAGACGTTTGTGGCAGGCGGGATGAGCGGGGGTGAAGATACGATTAGTGCCTCGCCCCAGGCCGATAGGCGAGCGGCGGCATGGGCAGCAGGTTGCCGGTCGCGGGTGCGGGAAACTCCCGGGCCGCGCCTCGGAATGCGATCGGGCAAGGCGCCGGTCGCACCGCCGTGCGCACCCCGCTCGTCGTCAGTCCCGCGTGCCGGAAAGCTCGTAGCTGGTGCTGCGGCCTCCGGCCTGGCTGCGGACAAGAATGCTGCGCTCGACAAGATCGCGGATGTCCCGGTTCGCCGTATCCTGGGAGCAGTGGTTCATCCGCGCCCACCGCGACGACGTGAGCCTGCCCTCGAAGCCGTCAAGAAGACGATTGAGCACCTTCACCTGGCGCGGGTTCAGTACGTCGGAGGCGTGGGCCTCCCAGAAGTCTGCCTTGGCGAGGACCGAGGCGAGGGTCCGGCGCGCGTTTCCGATCGCGCGCCCGAGACAGCCCAGAAACCAGAGCTGCCATGCGGTGATGTCCAGCCCGCCCTTCTGGGTCGCCTCGAGAACGTCGTAGTAGGCGTTGCGCTCCAGGCGTATCTGCGCCGACATGCTGTAGAAGCGTTCGGGGCTCTCCTCGGAGCGCGCCAGCGCCATGTCGGCGACGGCCCGGGCGATACGGCCGTTGCCGTCCTCGAAGGGATGGATCGAGACGAACCAGAGATGGGCCACGCCGGCAGCGAGCACCGGGTCCGTGGAGCGCATGTCCTCGAACCACCTCAGAAACGCGGATATCTCCCGGCCGAGGCGCTCGGCCGGTGGCGCGGCGTAGTGGACCCGCTGCCGCCCGAGCGGGCCCGAGACGACCTGCATCGGCCCGTCCGCGTCGTCGCGCCAGCGGCCGACGCGGATGCGACGCATGCCGCTGCGCCCAGTGGGGAACAACGCCGCGTGCCAGGAGAACAGCCTCTCTTCGGTCAGGGGCTCGGCGTAGTTGCGCGTGGCGTCGAGCGTCATCTCGACGACCCCGTCGACGGCGCGGTCGGGAGCCGGCAGACCGCCGGCATCGAGGCCGAGCCGGCTTGCGATGGACGAGCGCACCCGGTCCGGGGCGAGGATCTCGCCCTCGATCTCGCTGGTCTTCACCACGTCCTCGGTCAGGGTGCGCAAGGTGGCCTCGCTGCGCATCTCGAAACCCAGGGCTTCCATGCGGCCGAGCAGCTTGCCCTGCGCGTGGCGCGTCTCGGCGAGAGCGTCCGCGAGGCGGGTCCGATCCTGCTCTAAGCGCGGCCAATGCGGGTGTTCCCAGATGTACATGGTCCATACTCCGCATGATTAGCGGCGAATGTAGGGGCTATTCTCCGCAGCGCAACCGCCTGCCATCGTCCCGAACGGCGAGGAACGACGCGCCCCTCGCCGGGACGCCCCGCCCGCCGCCCCGTTCCGGCTGGCTCTTTCTCTTTCCGGCGCGCGTGCAGCGAAAAGACGCCGACGACGGCGACGGGGCGCCAGGCATCAAGGTCGTCGGGGCTGCCGCTTCGGTCATTCATGAGGAGGTTGACGTGATGCGACCCGGTGAAAGGGTTCGGCTTCCTGACACCTGCCGACGGCGCGCGGCCTCATCGAGTGCGGATGCTGCTCGCGGCGGAGCCGCAAGTGGATTATGGCACGTTCGTCATGGGCCGGAAGGAGCCCAGCTCTCGGCTGCGACATGAGGAATGCGCGCGGGAACGGGTCTCCTGCCTGTCCGGGCGCGGTCGCGCCCCGCGGCATGCGATTCGACCGAGCACCGGGGGCTGTTTATTGCCGAAGTCGCACGGGTAGGACGACGCTTCCGGGAGGCCATATACTGAGGCGCATCGCCGCGGCGCGAGAGGTCGCACCGAGCGGAGGTTGGGTTCGATGTCGATGCGAACGAAGTTGATAGGCGCATTGGTCGCCATTGCACGGCCGTTCTTCCTGGGCGCCTGTTCCGTGTTCGGCGGCAAGGCTGCCGAGGAACCCCCGTACAGGATCGTGCTTGCCGACGGCGACATCGAGATGCGCGAGTACGACGGCCATGCGATGGCGTGGACCGCTGCGGCGGGCTCGTTCGACGAGGCGGTCGGCGCCGGCTTCCGGCGGCTGTTCGAGTACATCACGGGGGCCAACGCGGGCGGCTCCGATATCGCGATGACCGCGCCGGTGCTGGCAGCGCCTGCGATAGTGAACACGGGCACGACGGTCTTGGAGCCGGACCTCGGCGCCGATGACGGGGAGAGTCCGGAGGCGCTGGCCGGCCCCGGCATCGGCGGCTGGCGGGTCGGCTTCGTCCTGCCGGACGGGTACACGGCCGCGACGGCGCCGGTGGACGGCGGCGTTGCGGTCAGGGACCTAGGCGCGCGCTGTGTCGCGAGCATCCGCTTCAGCGACAAGCTGGACAACGAGGCGGGCGAGGCGGAGCGGCAGCGGCTTGAGCGCTGGATCGAAGCGCGCGATCTGGAGCATGCGGGGGACTGGCGTATGGCAGGCTACAACCCGCCCTGGACGATCCCGATGCTCCGCAGGAACGAGGTCATGGTGACCCTGGCATCGTGCTGAACCGCAGGGACGCCGGAGCGGCAGCGCACGACACGCGCATGCCCGCCTCGCGCAACGGGGAGCGGGCGGCGCAATCCGCGCCCGGCGCGGCTTGACCGCCGGCCGGCAGCGGCCGTCCGAGGAGCGGGAGGTCCTGGCCGGCCTGGTGGAGCGCGTCACCTACCACAACCCCGAGAACGGCTTCTGCGTTCTCAGGACGAAGGCCAGGGGGCCATCGCGACCTTGTCACGGTGGTGGGCCGAGCCGCGATGGTGGAGCCGGGGAATGGATCACGGCGTCGGGCGAATGGGTCAACGACCGCACCCACGGGCACCAGTTCAAGGCGCGCTTCGTGCGCACGTCCACACCGTCATCCGTGGAGGGCATCGAGAAGTACCTGGGCTCGGGCATGATCCGGGGCATCGGCCCCGTCTATGCCGGCAAGCTGGTGCGGGCCTTCGGCGAGAAGATGTTCGACGTGATCGAGGCGGAGCCGGAACGGCTTCGCGAGGTGACCGGGATCGGGAAGGTCCGGGCCGGGCGCATCACCGGCGCGTGGGCGGAGCAGAAGGCGTCGCGCGAGATCATGGTATTCCTGCACGGCCATGGCGTGGGCACGGCGCGGGCGGTGCGCATATTCAGGACCTACGGTGCGGACGCCATCGAGGTGATGACGGAGAACCCCTACCGCCTCGCCCGCGACATACGCGGGATCGGCTTCAGGACCGCCGACACCATCGCGATGAAGCTCGGCATCGAGAAGACGGCGACGATTCGGGTTAGAGCGGGCATCTCCTATGCGCTGACCGAGGCGATGGACGAGGGGCATTGCGGCCTGCCGGCGGAAGAGCTGGGGCCGCTCGCATCCCGGTTTCTGGAGGTTCCCGACGACCTGGTCCGAAGCGCGCTCGACCTTGAGTTGGCCGAAGGCAGCGTGGTCGCGGACACGGTGGCCGATACCCCCTGCGTGTTCCTCGGGGGCCTCTACCGGGCGGAGCAGGCGATCGCGGACCGGATTCTGCGGATCGCGGCCGGCCCGCTGCCCTGGCCGGACATCGATATCGGGAAGGCGCTGCCCTGGGTCGAGCGGAAGACCGGCCTTGCCCTGGCAGCGGGCCAGGCCGACGCGGTCCGTATTGCGCTCACCGCCAAGGCCACCGTGGTCACGGGCGGGCCTGGCGTGGGCAAGACGACGATCGTCAACGCGATCCTGCGCATCCTCTCGGCCAAGGGCGTGGACATTCTCCTGTGCGCGCCGACCGGGCGCGCCGCGAAGCGGATGAGCGAGGCCACCGGGATGGAGGCGAAGACGGTGCATCGCCTGCTGGAGGTGGACCCTGGGCACGGCGGCTTCAGGCGCGATGCGGCCAACCCGCTTGACTGCGACCTTCTGGTAATCGACGAGACCTCGATGGTGGATGTCCCGCTGATGCGCTCGCTGCTGGCGGCGGTGCCCGACGAAGCCGCGCTGCTGATCGTGGGCGATGTCGACCGGCTGCCCTCCGTGGGACCCGGCCAGGTGCTCGCCGACATCATCGTCTCGGGCGCGGTGCCTGTGGCGCGGCTGACCGAGGTGTTCCGCCAGGCGGTGCGGAGCCGGATCGTGACCTCGGCTCACGGGATCAACCGGGGCGCCATCCCCGACCTGTCACGGCCCGACGGCGACAGCGACTTCTACTTCGTGCCGGCGGACGACCCGGAGACCGCCGCCGCCAGGATCGTCGAGCTGGTGAAGACGCGCATCCCGAAGCGCTTCGGCCTCGACCCGGTACGCGATATCCAGGTGCTGTGTCCGATGAACCGGGGCGGGGCGGGCGCGCGTTCGCTCAACATCGAGCTTCAGGCCGCCCTCAACCCGGCCGGCGAGCGCAGGGTGGAGCGCTTCGGCTGGACCTTCGCGCCCGGCGACAAGGTGATGCAGATCGAGAACGACTACGACAAGGAGGTCTACAACGGCGACATCGGCCAGGTTGTCGACGTCGACCCCGAGGCCGGGGAGCTCACGGCACGCTTCGAGCGGACGCGACCATGTCTACGGCTTCGGCGGGCTGGACACGCTGGTGCCGGCCTATGCCGCGACCGTGCACAAAAGCCAGGGCTCGGAGTATCCGGCGGTGGTCATCCCGGTGCTGACGCAGCACTACGCGATGCTGCGGCGTAGTCTGCTCTACACCGGGGTGACGCGGGGCAAGCGGCTGGTGGTGCTGGTGGGACAGAAGAAGGCGGTGGCGATCGCGGTGCGCAACGTCTCGGGACGCCGGCGCTGGTCGAAGCTCGACGAATGGCTCGGCGGATCGGCATCCCGCCGCACGGCCGACGACGCCGGCGAGATCTGCCGGGCCCGGCGTTCGGGCCTTGGGGCCGGCCGGCATGGGCGATGCTCGATCCGGCTCGGCCGGCGCCGCCGGGCGCCCTGTTAGGTGAGTCGGAGGGTCGGCGTTGCACGGCCAGGACAAACCGCGGGGCATCGCCGGACCGGCGATCAAGCAGCTGGCGGGTGAGTCGCCCGTGGTCGAGGCCGAGCGGGATGCGGCGGCGAACGAAGCCACTACCTTCCGGCCCCGCTGCGTCTCCCTCGACCTGGAGGTCGGCAGGCGGCACGGCCGCATCCGCGCCTTCGGGGCGGTCCGCCCCGATACCGGCCAACGCCTGGTCCACTCGGGCGCGGGACTGGCGCGTGCGCTGGCGAAGCTCGACGGCCTCGCCGAGGGGGCGGACTTCGTGCTGGGTCATAACCTGATCGCCTTCGACCTGCCCCATCTCGCGGCGGCCAAGCCGGATCTGAAGCTGCTGACGCTGCCGGCGGTTGACACCTTGCGCCTCAGCCCCCTGGCCTTTCCGCGCAATCCCTATCACCATCTGGTCAAGCACTATCAGGACGGCGGGCTCAGGCGCGGCCGGGTCAACGATCCGGAGCTGGATGCCCGCCTCGCCCTGGAGGTGTTCGGCGACCAGGTGCGGGCGCTCGGGCAGGCTCCGGCCGACCTGCTGACGGTGTGGCACTGGCTGGGCACGCCGGAGCACGCCGGAGTCGACCGCGCCCTGGACGAGACGTTCGCAGATCTCCGCCGATCGCCCCGCCCCACGGAGGAGGAGGCCGGGGCGGCCGTGTACCGGCGGCTGGAAGGCGCCGCGTGCCTGACCCACGGACGCGACGCGGTGGCGCGAGCGCGACAGCATGGCTGGGCGTTGGCCTATGCGCTGGCATGGCTGTCGGTGGCCGGCGGCAACTCCGTCATGCCGCCCTGGGTGCGCCACCAGTTCCCCGAGACCGGGCGCCTGGTGCGCCGCCTCAGGGACGCGGCCTGCGCCGATTCGGAGTGCGGCTGGTGCCGCGAGCGGCACGATGCCGGGAAGGAGCTCAAGCGCTGGTTCGGCTTCGACGGCTTCCGTCCCGAGCCTGCGGACGACGAGGGACGCCCCATGCAGCGGGCCATCGTCGAAGCGGCGCTGGCGGGCAGGCACGTGCTCGGCATCCTGCCCACGGGCACCGGCAAGTCGCTCTGCTACCAGATCCCTGCGCTCTCCCGCTACGACAAGACCGGCGCTCTGACGGTCGTGATCTCTCCCCTGGTCGCGCTGATGGCGGACCAAGTGGCGGGTCTGGAGGCGCGCGGGATCGGCTCGTGCGTGACCGTGAACGGCCTGCAGTCGATGCCCGAACGTGTCGACGCGTTGGACCGGGTACGGCTGGGAGACGCGGGAATATTGCTGATCTCGCCGGAGCAGCTTCGCGCCCGCACGCTTCGCCGGGCGCTCGACCAGCGCGAGATCGGTGCCTGGGTTCTGGACGAGGCCCACTGCCTGTCGCGCTGGGGCCACGACTTCAGGCCGGACTACCGCTACGTGGGCCGCTTCATCCGGGAGAAGGCCGGTCCGGGGCCGATCCCGCCCGTGCTCTGCCTGACCGCGACGGCCAGGCCGGACGTCACCGGCGATATCGTGCGCTACTTCCGGGACGAGCTCGAAATCGAGCTCACCGTGTTCGACGGCGGGGCGGAGCGCACCAACCTGACTTTCGAAGTGATCCCGACGTCGTCCGGCGAGAAGTTTGCCGACATCCACCGCGTGCTGATTACGCATTTGCCGCCGGAGGCGCCCGGCGGCGCGATCGTCTATTGCGCGACGCGGCGGCAGAGCGAGGAGGTCGCGGAATACCTGCAATCGAAGGAGGTGGCGGCGGACCGCTTCCATGCCGGCCTGCCTCCGGAGACCAAGAAGGACGTGCAGCGGCGCTTCATCGGCGGCGCGCTTCGCGCGATCGCCGCGACCAACGCCTTCGGCATGGGGATCGACAAGCCGGACGTGCGGCTGGTGATCCACGCGGACATTCCGGGGTCCCTGGAGAACTACCTCCAGGAGGCGGGCCGCGCCGGGCGCGACCGGGCGTCGGCGCGCTGCGTGCTGCTGTATGCGGCGGACGACGTGGAGCGCCAGTTCGGCATGTCGGCGCGCTCGCGGCTCACCAGGGCGGAGATTCACGGCATCCTGCGGGCGCTGCGCAACCTGGACCGGAAGAAGCGCTCCGGCGGGGACGTGGTGGCGACGGCGGGCGAGATCCTGGGCGAGGACGAGGACATGGCGTTCGCGCGCGACAGCGCGACCGACGACACCCGCGTGCGCACCGCCGTCTCCTGGCTGGAAGAGGCGGAGCTGCTGAGCCGGGAGGAGAACTTCGTCGAGGTTTTCCCCTCCTCGCTGCGCGTGAACTCGGTTGAACAAGCCGCGGGACGGCTCGCGCGGGCGAACATCGCGGACCCCTATCGCGGGCAGCTGCTGCGGATCGCCGAGACGCTGATCGAGGCCCCGTCCGACGAAGGCGTCACCACCGACGAGCTGATGGCGGCATCGGGTCTCGGTCCCGATGGTGTGCGCGCCGCGCTCTACGATCTCGAGCGGCTCGGCATCGCCAGCAACGACACGGCGCTGACCGCGTTCGTGCACGCGGGCGTCGAGCGGTCCTCGCCGACGCGCCTGAATGAGGCGGCGGCGCTGGAGACCGCGCTGATCTCCCACATGCGCGAAGCGGCGCCGGACCTGGGCAAGGGCGACGCCTCATCCCTGCACCTGCGCATCGCCGCCCAGGTGCTGCGCGACCGGGGCCTGCCCGAGCCTCTGCCGGAGCGGCTCTGGCGCATCGTGCGGGGCATCGCCCACGACGGCTGGGGCGAGGACGGTGCAGGCGGAAGCCTGGCGGTGAGGAAGCTCGATGCCGAGACCGTGCGGGTTGCCCTGCAGCGTGACTGGGGAGCCCTGGAGGAGACGGCGCGGCGCCGGCGCGAGGGCGCCGTGCGCCTGCTGGAGCATCTCATCGGCTGCCTGCCTTCCGGCGTCCATGGCACGGACCTTCTGGCGGAGACCACCCTCGGCAACCTGCTGCAGGCGATCGAGGGGGACCTGGTGCTGAAGAGCGGCGTCAAGGACACCGCCAGGCTGCTGGACCGCGCGCTGCTCTGGCTACACGAGCTGGACGTGATCCGCCTCAACAAGGGGCTGGCGGTGTTCCGCCCGGCGATGACGATCCGCCTGGAGCAGCGGGAGCGGCGCGGCTTCGCCGGCACCGACTTCGAGCCGCTCGCGCTTCACTACAAGGGGCAGGTGCTGCAGATCCACGTGATGGTGGAGTTCGCCCAGCGCGGCCTCGCCGCGATGGGCGACGCGCTGCGCCTGGCCATGGACTACTTTGCGCTGAGCGAGGACGAGTTCCTCGAGTGCTGGCTGCCCGGGCGGGACGAGGAGATCGGCCGCGAGACCACGCCCGAATCCTGGCGCGCCATCGTCGAGAGCCTGAAGAACCCGGTCCAGCAGGACATCGTCGCCGACGACCGTGAGCAGGCCCATGTGCTGGTGCTGGCCGGTCCCGGTTCCGGCAAGACGCGAGTGCTGGTGCATCGCATTGCCTGGCTCGTCCGCGCGAAACGGGAGAGTGCGCGCGGCATCCTGGCGCTGGCGTACAACCGTCACGCGGCGGTCGACATCCGCCGGCGCCTCGCCGGGCTGATCGGCGACAACGCGCGCGGCGTGACCGTTCTGACCTGCCATGGACTGGCGATGCGGCTGACCGGGGCCAGCTTCAGCGGACGGGAGGAGCCTCCGGACGAGGATACCTTCAGCGAGGTGATCCGCCGCGCAGTCGAGCTCCTGCGCGGAGAGGGCCTGCCGCCGGAGGAAGCGGACGAGCGCCGCGAGCGGCTGCTGGCGGGGTTCCGCTGGATTCTGGTGGACGAGTACCAGGATATCGGGCCGGAGCAGTACGAGCTGATATCGGCGCTCGCTGGGCGCACGCTCGGGGACGATGCTGGCAGGCTCACCCTGTTCGCGGTGGGCGACGACGATCAGAACGTCTACGCCTTCAACGGCGCGTCCGTCGAGTTCATCCGCCGGTTCGAGGCGGATTACGGACCCCGGCCGAAGTACCTCACGTCGAACTACCGCTCGAGCGGGCATATCGTGGCGGCGGCCAACGCGGTGATCGCGCCGGCGCGGGAGAGGATGAAGGCGGGACATCCCATCCGCATCGACCGGGCACGGGCCAAGGATCCGCCGGGCGGTCCGTGGGAAGGGATGGACCCCGTAACCCGCGGCAGGGTGCAGATCCTGCCGGCGGGAGGGGACGCCGTCTCGCAGGCGCAATGCGTCATGGCGGAGTTCCGGCGCCTCGCCGCGCTCGCGCCCGGCTGGGACTGGTCGCGCTGCGCTGCGATCGCCCGCACATGGGAGTACCTCGCGCCGCTGCGGGCCTTCTGCGAGCTGCACGGGATACCGGCGCAGATGGGCAACGAAGACATCCCGAGCTTCTGGCGCCTGCGCGAGACCCGGGCGCTGGTCGCTTGGGCGCGCGTCCGGCAGCCGCGCTTGATCGATGCCGGCGCTTTGCGGGATTGGATGTCATCGCAGCCGGCCGACCCATGGAACGACCTGCTTCGGCAGGCCGTCGAGGAGCTTGCGCTGGAGGCCGGCGCCGGGGAGATGCCGGTTGACCGCTTCATCGAGTGGCTCGCCGAGTGGGGCCGCGACGTCCGTCGCCGCCAGCACGGCCTGCTGCTGCTGAGCGCGCACCGCGCCAAGGGGCTGGAGTTCGACCATGTCGCCGTGCTGGACGGCGGCTGGAACCGGCTGGGACAGGGCGAAGACCCCGACGAGGCGCGCCGCCTGTACTACGTCGCCATGACCCGTGCCCGGCACACTCTCACGCTTGCCCGCCTCGAGGGTCCTCATCGATTGCAGGACGCGCTGTCGGGCAACCCCTCGGTGGTGCAGCGGGAGCGGGTCGAGCTCCCTCCCGCGCCCGAGGCTCTCCACCGCCGCCATGCGCGCGCCGGTCTCGGCGAGGTGGACCTCGGGTTCGCAGGACGGCACCGCGCCCGTCATCCCGTCCACCGCGCGATCTCTGCGCTCTCGCCCGGAGACCCGCTGGAAACGCGCATGGCGCAGAGCGGAAGGATGGAGTTGGTGGACGGGGCGGGCATGCTGGTGGGCCGCATGGCCAGCGGCTTTGAGCCGCCGGCAGGCACGGGCTGCCGATCGGCCGGGGTTTTTGCCGTCGTCGAGTGGAGCCGCGAGGCATCGGAGCCCAAGTATCGGGACAATGCGAGATGCGAGACCTGGGAGGTGGTCGTGCCGGAGCTCGTGTTCGAGCCAGACGAGCATGCAAGCGTGTAGGTCAGCGCCGGGCAGCCGATCGTCGGCGAGGGCAAGTGTGTGTCGCTCATGCTGTCTCTGGAGGGGGAAGCGCTTCCGGGAGCGACCGTGCCGCCGCGCGGGGCGCCTCCAGCACTGCCAGCATATCCCGGGCGCAATAAACGCGGTTCCGTTTCGCCGAGCCGACCGGCGAGACGATACCCGCCACCTGCAGTCGTTCGACGGCGCGCTGGGCCGTCGTGTAGGCGACACCCAACTCCTCGGCAACGCCCCTCACGGTCCGGAACGGGTTCTCGGCGAACAGGCGCAACACTTCCCCGGGTCGACCCAAGTGGGCGCCGCCAAGCTCTTCCCGCCAGTCCTCGAGAAGGCCGTCGATCTGTTCCATGCGCTCGACCGCGTCCTCGGCCTGGACTTTGACGCCGCGCAGGAAGTAGCACAGCCACCGCTCCCACGCTCCATCCCGTGTCACGGCCAGAAGATGCTCGTAGTACAACTCCCGTGTCGCCTCGAAGTAGGCGCTCAGGTAAAGCAGCGGCGACGGAAGAACGGCACGTTCGACCAGAAGAAGCGTGACAAGCAGACGGCCGACGCGGCCGTTGCCGTCAAGGAAGGGATGTATGGCCTCGAACTGGACGTGGACGAGGCCGGCATGGATCAGCGGGGGCAGCGTATCGTCATGGAGAAAGCGCTCGAACGGATCGAGGCACGCCATCAACTCGGTCGGGGGCGGGGGCACGTAGGTGGCCTCGCTCAGGCTGCATCCGGGTGGACCGATCCAGTTCTGGCTGCGCCGAAACTCACCGGGCAACGCCGCGTCTCCGCGCACACCGCGCATGAGGCGTTCGTGGAGTTCCCTGATGAGGCGCAGGGAGAGCGGCAGCGAGGACAGACGCTCCAATCCATGCTCGAGGGCAGCGACATAGTTGGCGACCTCTTCGAGATCTGCGGAGGCTCTAGCGCTGGTCCCACCAGCCGTGGCCACGAGCAGTTCGCCTAGGGTGGTGCGCGTGCCCTCGATGCGGCTGGACAGCACCGCCTCGCGGTGCACGAATGGCTTGACGAAGAGATGGGGGTTGCGAAGTCGCCTGCCTTCGCCCGCGAGCCGGCCGATGGCCCGATCCGCCGTGGAGAGAGCGGCCACGAGGTCGTCGTCCCATGCGACCGGCGGAGGCAGCGGTGCCGGTGCGAAGGCGGCATATCCGTTGCTGTCTCTGATCGTGCGGCCGTGGGGCGCGCGGCTTGGATTGCTCGACATTGTGATCCGACCTGCGTTGTTTGCGACGGCGCAAACGGGGCAGGGTCATATTAGTGGATCGTGCCGAAATCGAAAATTGTCGATTCTGCTCCTTCGTGTTGACCATGTGTTGACTGTGATTTGGAGAGAAGCATTGCTTAGGCAAGCTCTCTAATTATCCGCCTAATGTAAGTGTGTTACAGATGCATAAATTGAGAAAACGGGATTCACGAGAAGACGGCCGATCACTTCGGCTCTGTTCAGTCCGAATGCCATGGTCTTGTCTCCTGTTCATCCAGGTTGCTGACGAAGGTTGTCGAACGGATCGATCTCTCTCCTGATCTCCTCCGTTCACCCTCCTCCAAGCTACTCTCCAACTCTCCCTGGCCAGCCTCTCCGGCGTCAGAGGGATGGCTGGGGCGTCGCCGTCCCGCCGCCCCTTACGCCCATGCCGTCAACGAGGCCATGAGCGAGGCGTCGCTCTCGATGACGACGTCCTCGGGCGAGAGGTTCGCGAACGCCAGACAAGCCGCCACTTCGGCCAGGGAGTCCCACTGGCCGTGATCAGCCCCGGTTGCGATCTCCAGCACGCGATAGCGGGTCGGGCCCGCGGGCAGCCCGCGATGCTCGGCGGAGCGCGCCCATGACCGGCGCGCACAGGGCTCGCATCGCGATGCGCCGGCCGCGTACTCGCCGCAATCGGTACAGCGCGAGAGGGCGCGCCGACGCCAGTATCGGCGCTGCGCGGAGGCGCGCCTGACCCTCGGATCGCAGGACTGGGCGGCGGCGCATGCGCCGCATCGCGAGGCGCCGCCCGCCGGCCTGCCGCACTTGCCGCATAGCCCGAGAGCGCACCGCCTGGCCCACTGATCCCGCTCCTTGGCGTTGCGGCGGACGAGGCATGGCTCGCATCTGCTGCGCCCCGCCACAGGCGGGCGCTGGCCACAGTGTGTGCATGTTCCGGCGGCGCGCCGCGCCTCGTAGCGGCGCCTGGACCTCGCACGCGCATTGCCCCGGCGAGCCTCGGGGTCTCTGCCGCCGTATGGGCGGCCTTCAGCCTTGGCTGCGGCATATCTGGCCCGGTCGGCGAGGCGACGCTGCTCAAGGCACGGCTCGCACTTCGCGCGCCCGGACGCAGGCGGGGCGTTGCCGCAGCGGACACACAAGCCGTGCGCGCGCCGTTCTGCGGTCGAACTCTCGTACCGGCGCCTCTCGCCGGCGCGCCGGTCATCGCGGGTCCGATGCGGCATGGTCGAACTCCTCCCCGGCTGCGATGAGGTCGAGCGGGCGGACGGCCCGGCGGCAGCGCGGCCCCGCCGGGCGGCGCGTCACCGATGCTTGCGATCGACAGAGAAGTTGACCGTCCACTCGCCCCAGTACTGGATGCCGCCGCCGACACTGACACCCTTGGCAATGATGATCTCGTTGCGGTCGGGGCGAAGGCGCTGGACCGAGCGCAGGCTCATGATCTTGCGGGCCTGCTTGCGTCCGTTCTTCGCCCGCGCGCCCGCGCGCCAGGGCCTGATCTCGCCGTCCGCTGCGGTCTGGAAGCGCTGCACCTCGTAGCGCTCGTCCTCGAGCCCGGCACCGAACAGGTGGACGAGATAGGTGTTGGCGGTGCGATCGGTTGCTGTAGCCGTCTGCATCGTCCGGCCTCCTCCGGTCAGAGATTGCGCGCGGCGGGCATCCCCTCGCCGGAACGCCCGCCCGCTCCCGGCCAGGCTCTGGCTCTCGCCGGCGTGCGGGCAGCGGAAGGCGCCGGAGGGTGCGGCGGGGCGCAAGGCCGGCGGGCCGGCGGACGCCGCTGCGCCGCCATCCGGGGAAGCCCGGAACAGGAGACGGAGCGGCAGATGGAGCCTGTCGCCCTCCGCGCGCGGTCGATATGATGCGCGCCCGCCCGGCGGCGGCCAGCCGCCGGAATCTTCATGGCGCCGCGGACCCCTCGGCGGGGTCGGCTCGGCAGTTCACGGAAAGCAGGTCGGTCGGAATGCAGGAGATCGTTTCAGAGGCAGTCCCCGGCGCTGCGGTCGTTGCGTCGGTCAAGTGGTACGATTCGGTGAGGGGATACGGCTTCCTGGCCCCTGCCGACGGCTCGCGCGATCTCTTCTGCCATGCCTCGGCAGTGTCTCAGGCGGGCTGGGACACGCTCCCCGAGGGCGCGAGCGTCACCTGCGAGGTGGTGCAGGGCCGGCAAGGTCCGCAGGTCGGGCGGATCCACGCCGTCGATGCTCCGGTTCCATCCACCGCGCCGGCAGGGAGCGGTGGGCCGATACGCGGGGAGTACGGCCATGTGCAGGGCGAGCGGGTGCCGGCTGCCGCGCGCCGTCTCGTGGCGACGGTGAAATGGTTCGTTGCGGCGAGGGGTTTCGGGTTCCTGGCTCCCGACGACGGCTCACCGGATGCGTTCTGTCATGTCTCGGTCGTCGAAGGGGCGGGCTACGACAGGCTCCCGCAGGGCGCCAGTGTGACCTGCGAGGTGGTGGACGGACGGAGGGGGCCGGTCGTGTCCTCCATCCTGGCCGTGGACGCATCGACGGCGCCGGCTCCCCGTGCGGGGCGCGATGAGCCACGGCATGGTTCGCGCGAACGCGGGGTTGGCCATGACGTGCCGGCAGGGCCGGCCGAGGAGCGTCGCGGCTTCGTCAAGTTCTACGACGCCGCCAGGGGCTACGGCTTCGTCGTTCCAGACGGCGGCGGCCGGGACGTGTTCGTGCACGGGAATGTGCTCAACCGGGCGGGCCTGGGCGCTCTGGAGCCGGCCCAGCGGGTGAGTGTGATGGTGGCGCAGGGCGCGCGCGGCCCGCAGGCGATCGACATAGAGCTCTTGTGAGGCGGGGCACCGCCGCGCGGGCGCGGGCGCGCACGATATCCCGGTGACGGGCCGCCGGCGATCCGGGCCGGGCGCGGAGCCTTCGGGCGCGCGAAGGGCTTGCGAAACGGGCGAACGCGCCCGCAACGGGAGCGCCGTCCCGACAGGGCAGTGGGGAATGGCGGCGATGGACTGCTCGATCGTGGACGTATTCGCCGAGCGCCCGCTCGAGGGCAACCAACTGGCGGTGATCCGCCGCTGCGCCCACCTCGACACCGAGGCGATGCAGGCTGTCGCCCGCGAGATGAATTTCTCGGAGACGACCTTTGTCATCGACGAGCGCCCCGGGGAGGCAAGTGTCCGCATCTTCACGAAGGACCGGGAATTGCCGTTCGCCGGGCATCCGACGCTGGGCACCGCATGGGTGCTGGGCCGCGACCGAGGTTCCTATACGCTGGACCTCGCCGCCGGGCGAGTACCGGTGACCTTCGAGGACGGCATCGCCTGGATGCGACCTCCGGCGGTGGCGATGGGGGAGTTGCTGGACCGGCCGCGCGCCGCTGCGCTGCTCGGTCTGGATGTGTCCGACCTGGACGGCCGCTACCCGTGCCGGTTCGCCACGGTGGGACCATGGTTCCTGCTGACCGGCGTCCGCTCGCTCGATGCCCTGCGCCGGACGGCGGTCGATTCTGCCGTGTACGAAGACGTGGCGGCCGGGGGCTGGCTCTCCCTGTTCGTCTTCGCCGAAGATCCCTACAACGACGATGCGCACTTCGCGGCCCGCATGCTGACCTTCCACGGGACCTGGCACGAAGACCCTGCGACGGGGAGCGCGAACGCTGCGTTCGCGGCGCATCTGCGATCGCTCGGCCGGAGCGGCCGGGTTGTCGTGGAGCAGGGTTTCGAGATCGCTCGCCCGTCGCGATTGTATCTGGACGTCGCCGAGCGGCTCCGCGTGGGTGGGAAGGTGCGCCCCGTTCTGACAGGAACGCTGCAATATTAGGGGCTGCATCGACATGCTCGAAGCGCGGCCGGCAGGCCGATCGCGGAGCGGCGCCTGTGCCGGCGCACGGGCGCCCGAGCAGGCGACACCGCCTCTGCGTCTTCCATCGGCTCCCTCGCGTGCGGACGGGGCAAAGCTCCATTTCGAGCACCCCGTCATCGCGCATCCTGGACCGGTTCGCCGCCGCTTGCCGGCGCAAGCCGCGCGAGGCTGCCATTCGGCCGTTTCGACCTCCTGCGAGCCGGGCTCGACCTCCTGCGCCTTGCCCGCGATGAGCCGACATTGGCCCAGCTGGCGCCCGGAACCTCTCCGCCCGGCCTTGCACCCATCGTGTAGCGTCCCGGCTCTCACCCGGCGGGGGCGGGCCATCGCCGGGGCCAACGCTCGGTGCGGCTGTGCGAGCCGGCTTGTTCACGCCCGATCCAGTGTTGTTTCGCACGCTATTTGACGACGGATTTCCGCTCCGGTTTTCGACACTGGCGTGATTCTGCGGAGCGACCGGCGATGCGCTGCGCGGCCTCACGGAGTTGCTCCAAGGTTCAGTCCGCCGCGTAGCCTTCGGTCACGTCAGAAGGCCAAGCGTGGTTGACCAATCGCTTGGTCAGCGAGCGCGGCAGCATCAACTCGCGCTCGGCCACGGTGATGAAGCAGTTGCACAGGCCATGGAACCAGAAATTCGTTCCGGCCGCCCGGCTGATGCGGGTGTAGGGATGCAAAAGCTCCACGATATACCCCAGTTCGCTCGTCGGGGACGGGAACACTCAGCCCTCGAGTTCTTCCGCCGGGTATCCCGCCTCCGCCCGAAGGCGTTCGAGAGCGGTGGCCAGTTGCCGGGTGTGGTAAGCGAGACCTAGTGGACGCTGTAGAGGCCCTGGTGGCACTAGGCGGTGAGGTTGCGGCAGCCCGTTGTCTTGCCCTCTCACCACCTCGCCTGTGAGCATGCCGATGCCGCGCAATTCGACGAGGTGGCCGCGCTTGGCCTCGGCCTCGCGGCGGGTGCTGGAGTTCAAAGAGTTCGTCGGTCTCCGCCGGGGTCTCGAAGGGTAGGCGGGCGAAGGCGAAGTGTCGCAGGTACATCAGTCGTCCTCCTTGAGCTTTCGCATGGCCAGCGGCGAGGGCGCGGTACCGGCGCTGGGTCGTGCGCCTCGATCTGCTTGGTGAGAGCGCGCGCGCCCGGACCAACAGACGATATCTGGCCGCACGGGCGCAACGCTACGCGCGAGAAAATCGGGGCACATGCCCCAAATTCTGGAGCGTGGGATAGTCCTGCACGCCTCGCGAGGGGCCGTTGACAACCCGAGTCGAAGGGAGCAGGGTTTCTTGAAAATCTCGGCGCAAGGTCGCAAAGAACTATGGGACGTGCGCGGGAACCGCACCGGATACTGCGCGCAATCGGGAGGGCTCACAGATGGAGATTTTACAACCCAAGACCAAAATTCTGGCGGCTGGGAAGACCCGTCGCAGTATTCTCAAAGGTGCCGCAGGGCTGGCGGCGGTCACCGCGTCCACCGGACCGTTCATCCGTCGCGCGCATGCCCGTGATCGGCTGGTTTTCCTGTTCTGGCCGTTCGGCAGCGAGATCGTGCTTGGCAACGTCGAGGCCTTCAATGAGGCCTACGGCGAGGACGTCGATGCGCGGGTCATAACCGGCGATTATCCGGCGGTGGTCGAGACCCAGCTCGCTTCGAACGCCCAGGTCGACATGTTCTATACGGGGCGCGGTCAGGCCTCGCGGTGGTACGCCGCAGGCTGGATCCGGCCGATCGATGATCTACCCGGATTCGATCAGATCGAATCCGAGATGCAGAAGGGCGTAGCGGACGATTCGCGCGCGCCGGACGGCAAGTTCATGGCGCTCACCTATTACAACGGCGGGCCCTGCTGCCTCTATCGTAACGAGAAGGTGCTGGCCGCCGGCGGTTATGGCGGCACCACGAACCCCGCGGACTATCCTCAGACGTGGGAAGAGGTCGCCGATATCTGCCGCGACCTCAAGAAGAGGGGGATCAGCGAAGAACCGCTTTTGATGAACTGGAACAATGCCTGGGGCGGCATCCCCTGGAACCTGTTCTCACACTGCTATTCCGAGGGTGAGTACCTGGTCGACGACGGGCTGAACGCCACCTTCGACGAGAACTCGATGTTCGTGAAGGTCATGACGGACTGGAAGCAGTGGTGGGACGAGGGTCTGGTGCCGCGCGGCATCCTGACCATGCAGGAAGGCCCGATGAATGATGCCTGGGTCTCGGGAAAACACGCCTTCCATCCGTTCCAGGACTATCAGGTGTTCTCTTACGGGGACAAGTCGGGCGCCGTCGGCCCCTACAACAATATGAACCCGGTCATGCCCGGTGCTACCCAGGACACTGTTCTAGTCGGGCACGCCTTCGTTGCCATTCGCAATCGCGAGCGCAGTGAAGAGGACCTGTTGCGGGTGTGGAAGCTGGCGCAGTTCTTCGGCTACAAGAACCATGAGGGTGTGTACCATACCCACAAGAAGTGGGTGATGAAGGCTAATCTCCAGGTGCCGTTCGAGTCCATTTATGAGGATCCGGAGGCCAAGGCGGCCGTCATGAAATGGATGCACCCCGAACTCGGCGAGCTACAGTACCAGTGGCAAAACGAGGGCCGGGCGCGGGCCATGGCCTGCAATATGCTGAAGGCAGCATGGTTCGAGGAGTGGATGTTGCCGATGCATGACATGATCTCGAACGATCTCCTGCTGAAAGGCGACGCCACGCCAAAAGAGGTTGCGCGTAAACTGCGCAAGCTCTGGGATAAGCTGCAGAGCAAGTACACCTGAATCGTCGCAGCGATCAGCAATGGCGGAGGTAGCGCTTGAGGGTGTTACCAAACGCTTTGGTAACACCCTCGCCGTCGACAACATCGACCTGAGGGTCGGAAACGGTGAGTTCGTGGTCTTGCTGGGGCCTTCGGGTTGCGGCAAGACCACGACGCTCAACATGATCGCGGGTCTGGAGATTCCGACCGCGGGATCCATCCGCATCGCCGAGCGGTCGGTCGAACGGGTGCCGCCCGACAAGCGCGACATCGCGATGGTTTTTCAAAGCATCGCGCTTTATCCCCACATGACGGTCGCACAGAATATCGGTTTCCCGCTCAAGATGGCGCGGATGCCACGGCCGGAGATCGCTCGACGCGTGCAGGAGGTAAGCGAACTGCTGCATGTCGGTGAGTTGCTGAACCGGCGCGTCCACGAGCTCTCGGGCGGCCAGCGCCAGCGCATTGCGCTGGGACGGGCCGTCGTTCGCGACCCGGCGGTGTTCCTGTTCGATGAGCCGCTGTCGAGCCTCGATGCCAAACTCAGGGTCGAGATGCGCGTCGAACTGAAGAAGTTGCACGAGCGCCTTGGCGCCACCTTCATCTATGTGACCCACGATCAAGTCGAAGCGCTGACGATGGCGGATCGCATCGCCGTCATGGACGCAGGGCGCATTCAGCAATATGGCTCGCCCGATGATGTCTACCGCCGCCCGGCCAACAGGTTGGTGGCGAACTTCCTTGGCGATCCCGGCATGAACTTCATCGCGGGCCGAATGGCCGAGTGCAATGGCGCCCACGGGTTCCAGGCTCCGGAGTTCTTTTTGCCGCTGCCCGAATCCCTCTACAACGCGGTCTCGGATCCGGCCGTCACTCTCGGCATCCGAGCGGAGAGCGTGGAAATCGAGGCGCCGAGCGGCGATGGCGCGGTCAACGGTATCGTGTTCGCAACCGAGCCAGTGGGCTCGGATCTGTTTCTCGATATTTCGTTCGATCAGTCGGGCGGGGAATCACGGACGCTGTTCAAGGTCCGTACCCAGCCCGACCGGGTTGTAAGGGTCGGCGAAACAATCCTGCTCGTTCTGCCTGCGGAGAAGATCTACCTGTTCGATTCAGTCGGACGGCGGGTCCATCCGCAGTAGGTGGCAAGCCTTGGCCTCTATCAGGCAAATGACGCTGCGGGGCGGCTACATGACCGATGGCCAGTTCGCGTTCGCCATCGTGGCAGCGGTGCTGGCCTTCCACCTCTTGATCATCGGAGCGCCGCTGGCCTATTCCTTCTGGCTCAGCCTGCACGAGACCAACATCATCTTGCGGTCTCAGGAATACGTCGGGTTCGATCTGTGGCAGGAGGCGCTTGAGAACGAGGACGTCATCGACGCCACGTGGCGCAGCCTGTGGTTCGCAGCAATAGTGACGGTGCTCTCGTTCGTACTCTCGCTCGCGATCGCGCTGGTCCTCGACATGGACTTTCCGCTGCGCGGGTTGTTGCGGGCCCTGGTGCTGATGCCTTGGGCGATCTCGGAGATCGTGACCGCTGGGCTGTGGACGATGATGATCGATCCCGGTTGGGGCGTGTTCAACGGCATCCTTGTGCCGCTCGGCATCGTCGAGGAGGGCTTCGTTTGGCTCAACGAGGACTGGGCGCTGTTCTGGGTCGCCGTCGCCTTCGTTTGGCACATCGCACCGCTAGGCGCCTTCTTCTTCCTGGCGGCGCTTCAGAGCATCCCGAAAGCGCTTTACGGGGCGGCCCGCATCGACGGCGCGGGTCCGATCGCGCGCTTCTGGTACGTGACCTTGCCGCATATCCGGTACGCGGTGCTGATCGTTCTGGTGGTGATGACCGTCGATGCCTTCCGCCAGTTCGATCTGGTGTTCGCCTTCACCGCCGGCGGGCCGGGGACCGTGACTCTGGTGCTGCCGATGCAGATCTACCGTTTCAACTTCAACCTCTCACAATACGGGTTGGCCTCCGCGACCTCGTTCATTCTCATCATCATCGCGACGATTCTCGCGTGCGCATACTTCTTTCTGCTGTCGCGGCGCCGCCACGTGACTCGCGCCGTCGACGAGGTCAAAGCGGCACCCGCCGTCTGAATCCGGCATGGACTACGGCCGCCAGAAGCGCTTGATCATTATCGCGGCGATCATCGTCGGCATCTGGACGGTCGGCCCGTTCTTCTGGCTGTTGTGGGCCTCGTTCATGCAGACGGCCGAACTGAACCAGGGCATTGTCAAGTGGCTTGAGGATCCAACGCTGCAAAACTACCGTCGCGTCGTCGGGCTGGCCGGGGACGATGAGGGGTACGACGCGATCTTCGGCGCCCAAACCAGGGCGGTAGGCGTTGGCTTCATCAACAGCCTACTTGTGGCGGTGCCGACGGCGGTCATCGCGACGGCTATCGCGACGCTGGCCGGCTACGCGTTTGGCCGGTTTGAGTTTCGTGGCAAGACCGGCTTCCTGTTCGCGTTGCTGCTGACCCGCGTCCTGCCGCCGGTCGCGATCCTCATTCCTTACTTCACGCTGTTCAGGCAAGTCGGCTTGATCGGCAATCCGGTCTCGCTGATCATCACCTATCTGACCGCCATCATCCCGCTCCTGGCGTGGGTGCTGATGGGATACTTCGCGACCCTGCCGCTCGAGGTCGAGCGCGCTGCCCGATTGGACGGTTGCAGCAGACTGAAAGTGCTGTGGTACGTCATGCTGCCAATGGCGGCGCCCGGCATCAGCGCCGCCTTCATAATCGCTTTCCTGTTCGCCTGGAACGAGCTTCTGTTCGCCATTATTCTGACCGGCGGCGGCAAGTGGCAAACCTTGTCGCCGGCGCTGATCGGGGTGTCGCCGATCGGTGCGCTCGGGCTCACCCCGATGGTGGTATTCGCGGCTGCGAGCACACTCTCGATCATCCCGCCCGTGATCATGGCCTTGATCTTCCAACGCTACATCACCCGCCTCAACATCGTCGATCCGGTCACCGTTCGCGGCTGAGGGCCGCCCAGAGCTTCTTGATCACGCGCGGTCGTATCCTGTGGCAGCGAACAGACCCTCCCCTATTGGATTGGTCCACCGCTGTTCATGGAACGAGGTGGATCGGACTTGCCCCTGATATTGGACCACCGGATCCGAGAGAATCCCGACTTGTTTGCATTAGGACCGGCATGCCGGTCCTGATGCGCTGGCCAGCTCAACCAAGGTTCTCTGGCCGATTAAACTGTGCCGACAGAACTGTCGAATCGCTCGATCCCGGAACCCCGACCCCGATGCGAAGCGGGCAATATGAGAGGTGCCCGGCACATACCCGTCGCTCAATCGGCGGAAAGCAGCTCCGATTGGGTCTCCTTACCCGCCTGCACCATGCTTTCGACCTCGTCCTGACGCCCTTCGCGGATCAATTCGTCGCGCTTGAGCGTGGAAAGAATGAGGACACCGCGAAAGGGTAGAGTAGGGCCCCACCTCCGGAATGCTGTGCCCGCAGCAAGTGGGATGGGGCTAGCGCCCCGCCGCTGGCAACCACCCGGATAAGAGTTGGGTACGGGCACAGGCGCACGACCGATGCGAAAAGCGTTCCGACCCGGAAGGACCAGCCGACGACCGCGCCAACTCAGAGAGGACACGATCTGCGGTAGACGCAACAGGCTTCCCGGCTTGACTTTGAACACCTCATAAGAGTCGAGGACTGGCGCGCCAGCCGTAGGGTCCGGTGGCTGGTCCGTTGCTTTCGCTCCGGGCCTCATTCCGGCTCCCCTGACCGCGTTTCCAGTCCCCGCTCTGCGAACCCGGCGTGCCCATTTCGAGCACCGGGCTCTCCAGTGGTATCATGCGTCTTGCACACGGGCAGCGCCTGCGACGACGAGCGCAGGTGATCGGGCTCTCCGATCTGGCCGTCAAGGGGTGCACATCCCCTGACCCTGCGGGCCGTTCGTCGCCGACCGTGTCGCGAGGCTCGCCACTGGGTCTTCGCTCCTCATGGCTCCCTTCCCATCGAACTCGCCGCCCCATCTGCGGAGATCTTTTCCGCTCGTCCCCATGCGAATTCGCCCGCCACTCGCGAAGCGCGAATCGCACACATGGAACCGTTCGCGAAGAAGTCCTGAATTTCACGAACTTGCCATTGCGGGCGGCAGACCTCGCCGTCGAGCATGGACGCGCTGTGAGGCCGCACAGGGGTGCGGCCGGCCGGATCGCCCGAAACAGGAGGTGCTGTCATGATGATCGGATTGCTCGCCGCCGCCGCCGTGGCCGCACTCGTCAGCGTTGAAGCCGCTGCCGCCGACCTTTCCATCGAGGTGCACGGGATCCGCTCCGACGACGGACGGCTCTACCTCGCCGTTCACGGGCCGGAGAAGAAGGCCTCCTTCCCCGCCGCAACCGATGCGGTCGAAGGGTTCCGCGAGCCCGCCCGCGCCGGGACAGTGCGATTCGTGGTGCACGACCTCGCTCCGGGACGGTACGCGATGACCGCGTTCCATGACGAAAACGACAACGGCAAGCTCGACACGGACGAACGCGGGATCCCCTCGGAAGGATATGCGTTCGGGAACGACGCGAGCGCTGCCTTCGGGCCGCCGAGCTTCGACTCCGCTGCCGTCACCGTCGACGGCACGTCCACCGTCGCCGTGATGACAATGCAGTATTAGTGTCTCCGCCGCTCGGCAGGGGGCCGGAGTCGGTCCCCCTCGTCGAGGTCAGGTCGAATTGTCTTGGCTCAATCTGAACGACAGAGCCGCAATTGTCCCCGCTGTGAATAGCCGGCTTGTCTACGCTGGACCCGATGGGCAGTCGCTATGTTGAGCCGGGCGGGCCTGGGCGCCCTGGAGCCCGGCCAGCGTGTGAACCTCATGGTGGAGCAGGGAGCGCGCGGGCCCCAGGCGACGGATGTCGAACCGATCCGAGCGGTGCGATGCGCATCCGCCCGGCAGTACCGGCGCCGACGGCGGCCGGCATCGCATCTATCGCAAGGGAGAGCGCGCCCCCAATGCGGGCGCCGTTCGGGCCCGGTGGAGAGGAGCGCCCTATTCGACCATCCGCTTGAGGCCCGCGAGCGGCCGTACCTTGACCGCGGTCGAGGCCGGCTTGGCGGGCACCTGGATCTCCTCCCCCGTGCGCGGCGAGACCATCGTCCGCGCCTTCCTGGCGGACTTGCGCGCACGTGTGATCCTCAACAGGCCGGGAAGCGTGAAGGTGCCGACGGCGCGTTTCTTGATGTGGCGCTCGATGAGAAGCCCCAACTCGTCGAGCACCGCCGAGACGTCCCTCTTCGGAAGCCCCGTCGATTCGGAAAGCGAAGCCACCAATTGCGTCTTGAACGAAGCCGCTACGCGGAGTTAGCGGCGTAGAGTTCATTCATTTCCGAGGCGTCGCGGGTGCCGTTTGTTCTGTGCGTTCGCTTCCCGGTTGCGTCAGTGGCGCTCCGCCCGTCGGGTGGCGGATCCCCAGCAGCCTCCCGATCACCAGTGGTTAGTATCGACCCCTGCGACGGACCGTCGCCGGATCGGTCCGGCGGCGCGCCGTCGCGATCCAGGGAGATCGATAATGACCGGGACCGCGTGCGACACGAACACCGTCACCCCTCTTCGCCAGCGCATGGAGGAGCAGCTCCGCATCGCCAATCTGGCCGCGAGCACGTCCAAGGCCTACATCTGCGAGATCAAGAACCTGGCCAGGTACTACGACGCCTCGCCGGACGAGCTCGACGCCGAGCAGGTGCGCCAGTGGTACCTGGGGCGGATCGACAAGGGGCTCAGTCCGGGCACGACCAACGTCTCCTTCGCCGCGCTGAACTTCCTCTACATCGACACACTCGGCTGGCCTGACCATGTCGCCGGCCTGCGCTCCCGCAAGAAGCCCGGCAAGCTGCCGCGCTACATGTCGGAGCAGGAGGTCGAGCACCTCATCCTTGCGACACCCGACCTCCGCCACCGTGCTGCCATTGTCACCGGCTATGGCGGCGGGCTCCGCATCTCCGAGACCTTGGCCATCAAGGTCGGCGACATCCTGTCGGAGAAGAAGCTGCTGCACATCCCCTCCGGCAAAGGCGGCACCGAGAGAATGGCACCGTTGCCGGACATCGTCATCCACTACTTGCGCGTCTACTACAGGAACATCTGGCCGCGTCCGACGAGCTGGCTCTTCTACGGCGTCTCGCTCGACAGGCCCATCGCAACGGAGACCTTGCAGGCCGCCTTCAGGAGGGCGCGCGACATTGCCGAGCTCGACCGCAGCTACACCGTAAGCGGTACGCAGACCCCATACCGGAATCTGGCTTGACTACGACGGGGATTTCTTGAGGAGCGCCGTGAGCGCGCGAGTCATTTTGCCTCGGGCTGGAAGTTCCACGGCAGAAGCTCCTGGATGCCCGACTGCGGGTGGCCCTTGGCGATCTTCTCGAGCGTGCTCCGCATCCAGGCGTAGGGCTCGACGCCGTTCATCTTGCAGGTCTCGATCAGCGAGGCGATGCGGGCCCAGGCTTGCGCACCCTCGTCGTTGCCGGCGAAGAGCGCGTTCTTGGCGGTGAGCTTCAGCGGCCGGATTCGGTTTTCCACCAGGTTCGAGTCGATCTCGACACGACCGTCGTGCAGGAACTCCAGCAGCCCGTCCCACTGGTTGGCGATATAGGTCAGCTTCTCGCCGAGACGCGAGCGCGGTGAGACGCGCGAGCGCTGCTCGTCGAGCCAGACACCGAAGGTGTTCACGATCGGCGCCGACTCCTCCCAACGGATCGCGCGGCGCTCCGCCGGCGGCTTGCCCCGGATCTTCTTCTCGATCGCATAGAGCTTCGCGATCCGATTCAGACCGGCCAGCGCGATCGGCGATGCGCTCGAGTCGTATACCTCTTTCAGCTTCCGTCTTACATGCGCCCAACAGAGGGCCCGCGTCACAGGGCCTTCCGCCCGGTCCGGCCGCGCCAGGATGTTGTGGCCCGAGTAGCCGTCGAGCTGCACCGTCCCCGAAAAGCCCTCCATAAGCTCGGCGCCATACTTGCCGCCGCGGCCGGGCGCATAGCGATAGACGACGCCCGGCGGGTCCGTGCCGCTCCAGTGGCGCTCGTCACGCACAAGGGTCCACATGTAGCCCGTCTTCGTCTTGCCCCGGCCCGGGTCGAGAACGCGGATCGTGGTCTCGTCCAGACCCAGGTGATCCGACTTCTTCAGCTCATCCTCCAGGCAAGCGACCACGGGGCGCAGGTGAAACGACGCCTGGCCCACCCACGTCGCCAGCGTCGCACGGTGAACCTCGATCCCCGAGCGCTCGTAGATCTGCGACTGGCGATAGAGCGGGCAATGATCGCCGTACTTCGCGATCAGCACCTGCGCCAGAAGAGCCTCGGTGGGAAGGCCGCCCTCGACCAGAGCGGCCGGCGCCGGCGACTGCACCACCCCGCCCCCCTTGCACTTGTTGCAGGCGTAGCGGGGGCGCACGGTCTCGATGACGGTGAACTTCGCCGGCTCATAGTCCAGCCGCTCGCTGCGGTCCTCGCCGATCTTCGTCATCTCGCCGCAGCCGCAGGGGCACATGATCGTGTCCGGCTCGATCACCTCCTCGCGCCGGTCGACCTGGGGCCCGAAGCGCACCCCGCTGCGCGACCCCCGGGAAGAGCGCCGCCGGCGCTTGCCGCCAGCCCCCTCGTCCTGCTCCTGGTCATCTGCCTCGGGCCGACCGCCGGCTTCAGCGATCGCCGCCCAAAACTCCTCGAACGTAAGCTGGCGCTCGTCCTCGCCGAGCTTCTCGGAGCGCGGACCGAACAGCGCCTTCCTGAGCTCCTTGTTGAGATGCTCAAGCCGGCTGATCTGCTCCGCGCTCTGCGCGTTCTCGGCCTCCAGCCGTGCCGCCCGCGCTTCCGCCGTCTGCCTCGCCGCCTCCGCCGCGCCGCGTGCCTGCTCCGCTTCGCAGTAAGCGTTACGCAGACCCCATGCCGGAATCTGGGTTGACTACGAGGGGGACTTGTTGAGGAGCGCCGTGAGCGCGCGAGTCAATTTGTCTCGGGCTCGAAGTTCCACGGCAGCAGTTCCTGGATTTTGGACTGCGGGTGACCCTTGGCGATCTTCTCGAGCGTGCTCCGCATCCAGGCGTAAGGCTCGACGCCGTTCATCTTGCAGGTCTCGATCAGCGATGCGATGCGGGCCCAGGCTTGCGCACCCTCGTCGTTGCCGGCGAAGAGCGCATTCTTGGCGGTGAGCTTCAGCGGGCGGATTCGGTTTTCCACCAGGTTCGAGTCGATCTCGACGCGGCCGTCGTGCAGGAACTCCAGCAGCCCGTCCCACTGGTTGGCGATATAGGTGAGCTTCTCGCCGAGACGCGAGCGCGGTGAGACCCGCGAGCGCTGTTCGTCGAGCCAGACACCGAAGGCGTTCACGATCGGCGCCGACTCCTCCCAGCGGATCGCCTGACGCGTCGCCGGCGGCTCGCCCCGGATCTTCTCCTCGATCGCATAGAGCGTCGCGATCCGCTTCAGGCCAGCCAGCGCGATCGGCGAGGCGCTCGAGTCGTACACCTCTTTCAGCTTGCGCCTGACGTGCGCCCAGCACAGAGCCCGCGTCACGGGGCCGCCGGGCCGGTCCGGCCGCGCCAGGATGTTGTGGCCCGAGTAGGCGTCGAGCTGCACCGTCCCCGAAAAGCCCTTCAAGAGCCTGGCGCCATACTTGCCGCCGCGACCGGGCTCATAGCGATAGACAACGCCCGGCGGGTCGGCGCCGCTCCAGTGGCGCTCGTCGCGCACAAGGGTCCACATGTAGCCCGTCTTCGTCTTGCCCCGGCCCGGGTCGAGAACGCGGATCGTGGTCTCGTCCAGACCCAGGTGATCCGACTTCTTCAGCTCATCCTTCAGGCAAGCGACCACGGGGCGCAGGTGAAACGACGCCTGCCCCACCCACGTCGCCAGCGTCGCACGGTGAACCTCGATCCCCGAGCGCTCGTAAATCTGCGACTGACGGTAGAGCGGGCAATGATCGCCGTACTTCGCGATCAGCACCTGCGCCAGAAGAGCCTCGGTGGGAAGGCCGCCCTCCACCAGAGAGGCGGGCGCCGACGCCTGCACCACCCCGCCGCCCTTGCACTTGTTGCAGGCGTAGCGGGGGCGCACGGTCTCGATGACGGTGAACTTCGCCGGCTCATAGTCCAGCCGCTCGCTGCGGTCCTCGCCGATCTTCGTCATCTCGCCGCAGCCGCAGGGGCACATGATCGTGTCCGGCTCGATCACCTCCTCGCGCCGGTCGACCTGGGGCCCGAAGCGCACCCCGCTGCGCGACCCCCGGGAAGAGCGCCGCCGGCGCTTGCCGCCAGCCCCCTCGTCCTGCTCCTGGTCATCTGCCTCGGGCCGACCGCCGGCTTCAGCGATCGCCGCCCAAAACTCCTCGAACGTAAGCTGGCGCTCGTCCTCGTTGAGCTTCTCGGAGCGCGGACCGAACAGCGCCTTCCTGAGCTCCTTGTTGAGATGCTCAAGCCGGCTGATCTGCTCCGCGCTGTGCGCGTTCTCGGCCTCCAGCCGTGCCGCCCGCGCTTCCGCCGTCTGCCTCGCCGCCTCCGCCGCGCCGCGTGCCTGCTCCGCTTCGCATAGGGCTGCTTCGGTCGCACGGCGCGCCGCGCGCTCCTCGGCAAGCTCCGCCTGCAGGGTCGCCAGCGCCGCCGAAACCACCGCAGGCGACGGCGAACCGGCGCTGCTGAGGGGTGAGGGCGTGACCTTCGGCATGGCCGATCCCTTAATCCGATTCGCCAATGCGTGACCAGGGAAAAGTGCAGGCGGGACCTCGACAAAAATCTGCGGACCCGCCTGCGTCTCGCCTCACTCCGCCGCCAGCGGGCGGCGAACCGGGCGGGCCTTCACCCGGCGCCAGTCGAGGCCCTCGAAGAGAGCCTCGAACTGGCCCTTCGTAAGGCGAATCACACCGTCCTCGATCCGGGGCCAGGCGAAGCGGCCTTGCTCCAGACGCTTGTAGGTCATCACCAGACCGGTCCCGTCCCAGGTGAGAAGCTTGAGCCTGTCCCCGCGGCGCGAGCGGAAGATCACGATCACCCCGGAATAGATATCGAGGTCCAGCTCCCTCGCCGCCGTCGCCGCAAGCGCGTCGTGGCCGCGACGAAAATCAACCGGACGCGTCGCCAACACGATGCGAAGCGAGGGCACCGCGATCATGACGACGCACGACCCAGGCCCGAGGCCACAGCCACGATCCGATCGACCGCGCTCTCCACCGGAAGGCGAACGACGACGCCCAGCGCCTCAATCGCGACCGTCCGCTCGGACGCAGACCCGTCAACTACAACCGGAATATAGGGGGGCGAAGACCCGGCTCCCTGCCGATCGCCACCAGCGTCACTCGCCGCCTGGCGACGCCAGGTGCGCAGCGTCTTCTCGCTGATGCCGTGACGGCGGGCAACTGCCGATATCGATGCATCCGGGCGCTCGCTCTCCGCAACAATCCGCGCCTTCACATCAGCCGGCCAAGGCCGGCCACGCCGCTTCCCGGAAGCCGCTGACCGACTGCGCCACTGACGAAGAGTTTGTGCGCTGATGCCGTGGCGAGCCGCGACCTCCTTCTGCACAACTCCCGGCCTGTCGCTCTCCGCGACGATCCGTGCCTTCTCCTCGGCGGACCATGACCGCCGAGTGTGATCAGCCGGAACAGTTGCCGTAGATGGGGCTGCGGCAGATGGGGCGGCCTCTTCAGGCGCTCGCGCCTCGACCGAGTGACCGCCGAACTCGTGGCCACGCAGAAAATCCAAATCCTTCATCGCGATGCCTCCTCCAAGGCTCCTTGCCAAGGCCAAGAGTCAGCCGCGAAATCAGATGCGTTGGAAGTATGGGGCCTCGATACCGCTTACGCTTCGCATAGGGCTGCTTCCGTCGCCCGGCGCGCCGCGCGCTCGTCGTCAAGCTCCGCATGCAGGGCCGCCAGCGCCGCCGAAACCACCGCAGGCGACGGCGAACCGGCGCTGCTGAGGGGTGAGGGCGTGACCTTCGGCATGGGCCACCCCTTAATCCGATTCGCCAATGCATGACCAGGGAAAAGTGCAGGCGGGACCGCGACCGAAATCTGCGGCCCCGCCTGCGTGCCGCCTCACTCCGCCGCCAGCGGGCGGCGAACCGGGCGGGCCTTCACCCGGCGCCAGTCCAGACCCTCGAAGAGGGCCTCGAACTGGCCCTTCGTAAGGCGCATCACACCATCCTCGATCCGAGGCCAGGCGAAGCGGCCCTGCTCCAGACGCTTGTAGGTCATCACCAGACCGCTGCCGTCCCACGCAAGGAGCTTGAGCCTGTCGCCGCGGCGCGAGCGGAAGATCACGATCACCCCGGAATAGATATCGAGGTCCAGCTCCCCCGCCGCCGTCGCCGCAAGCGCGTCGTGGCCGCGACGAAAATCAACCGGCCGCGTCGCCAACACGATGCGAAGCGAGGGGGCCGCGATCATGACGACGCCCGGCCCAGGCCCGAGGCCACCGCAACAATCCGATCGACCGCGCTCTCCACCGGAAGGCGAACGACCACGCCTAGCGCCTCGATCGCCACCGTCCGCTCGGACGTCACGCTATCAACCACCACGGGAACAAATGGCGGTGCAGAGCCACCAATCCGAGCGCCCGGAAGAGTTCCCTCCCGCGCGCGCCGCCGCCACTTGGTCAGGGTCGTATCGCTGACGCCATGGCGGCGCGCGACCGCCGCAACCGAAGAGCCCGGCTCAAAGCTCTCCGAGACAATCCGCGCCTTCTCATCGTCCGGCCAGCGTCGCATGGGGGCCGGCTCAGACGGAGCCGGGGCGGCTCCCTCAGAAGCTGGGATCTCAACCGAAGCAACAGCGACACCGTCGCCAGATGCCAAAATCGAATCTGTCATCGCGATCTCTCCTGTGTGGCTCGTGGTCAAGGCGGAGAGTCAGCCCCGAAATCAGATCCGCTGGAAGTATGGGGGCCCGATACCGCTTACGCTACACCTTCCATTGCCTGCGCCATTCGGCGGCGACCCATCTCCTCGAGCGCGGCGGCGATATCGAGGTGATCCGGGACATGCTCGGCCATCGAAGCGCGAACACGACCCGTCACTACGCCCGCGTCACCGGCAAGATGTTCGAGGGCCTCGACCACCCGATCTCAGGCTTCGCAGCGTTGCGCAACTGACGGCGCGTGGAGGCCGAACGCGCGGGCGTGGCGGAGATCTTCCGCCGCGCCGGCGCCGCTTTCCGTGAGCGCCACAAAGGGCGCATCGACGCCGCCCGGCTCAAGGTCATGGGCGCCATCGAGGCGTGCCGCACCGCCGTGCTCGGCGGCCACATGTACGCCTGCGAGGGCTGCGGGCGCGAGCATCCGCTCTTCAACTCCTGCCGCAACCGCCACTGCCCCACCTGCCAGGGTCTCGCCGCCAACCTCTGGAGCGAGGAGCGCGCCGGGGACATCCTGCCGGTGCCCTACTTCCATGTGGTCTTCACCCTGCCCAAGGAGGTTGCCGCCATTGCCTTCTGCAACCGCAGGGTGGTGTTCGACATCCTCTTCCGGGCCGTCGCCGAGACCCTGCGCACCATCGCCGCCGATCCCCGCCACGGCGGCATGCGCATCGGCGGCACCGCGGTCCTCCATACCTGGGATCAGAAGCTCCGCTTCCACCCGCACCTGCACGTGGTCGTGCCCAACGCGGGCTTCGACGTAGACAGTGGCGAGTGGAAGACGGGGAGCACCACCTTCCTCGCCCCCGTCAAGGTCCTCGGCAGCCTGTTCCGCCGCCTCTTCCTCGAGGAGCTCGCCCGCGCCCACGGCCGGGGGGACCTGGAGTTCCACGGCACCCTCGCCCACCTCGCCAATCCCGGCGAGTTCCACGCCACGCTTGCCGCCGCCCGGGCCAGGGACTGGGTGGTCTACGCCAAGCGGCCCTTCCGCGGGCCTGAGCAGGTCTTCCGGTACCTCTCGCACTACACGCACAGGATCGCCATCTCCGACAGCCGCATCGTCTCCTTCGACGGCGAGACGGTCTCCTTCCGCCACCGAAAGCCCAAGGCGCCGGGGCAGAGAAAGCCGCGCTACGGCATCGCCACCGTGAGCGCCGACGAGTTCATCCGCCGCTTCCTGAGGCACGTCCTGCCGGACGGCATGCACCGCATTCGCTACTTCGGCATCCTCGCCAACGGCTGCCGCGCCAGCACGCTGGAGAGAGCACGCCAGGCTCTCGGCGCCCTCGGCTGCGCCGCCCCCGAGGGAAGCGTGGACGGCGCTCGGGCCGAGCCCGACGAAGAGCCCGAGATCGGCACCGCGCCCGTGGCCTGCCCCCACTGCGGCGGCGTCATGCGCCTCGTCCGCGAAATCCGCCGCCGCCATGAGCCCCGCTCGACGCGCGGCCCGCCGGCGCTGCCGCCGACCCACAGGGGGAAACCGTGAGACGCCCGCTCGCTTCGGCCCCGCGCAACGGCGCCAAAGCGCCGACGCACGACCGAACCTGTCTCCGCTTGAGCCGGGCTGACAGCCCTCGGCTCACACCCCGCTCAGTCCTCGCAGCGTGCGCCCGCATGCCTGCCGAAAGACCGGCGCGAGCGTCGATTTTATGCGCAACTCTGCTGCCGGTGGATGCCGCCTGACGCTGACATCAGCGCACTTTCCACATAGCTCAACTTCGCCTCTCGTGGCCCGCGGCTTCGTTCAAAAGGGTTGGGCAGGCTCTCGAGAGAGAGCCTGCCCAACCCTTAACCTTGGTCATCGCCTTCTTGAGCGCGGTGGCCTTGCGGGGAGGGGATACCGCCATGTCCTGAGCCTCCGATGGTGTGGCTGAGGGCGGCTGGATACTACGCCGGCAAGCCGGTGCCAAGGCCGCGCGCAAACGTACGCGCCCGGCCGGCATCGGGAAAAGAACCGAGGCCTCGCCACGCGCCAACGGACCGCCCGCTCCGGTCAGCGCCCTTTGCCGTCCAGAGCGTATTCCTCCGCCCGCCAGGCGGCCAGACTCGAGTCGAGAACATGCTCCATGACCGGCAGCGTCTGCAGCGCCGCGCCGTCGATCAACGCTGCCGCCGTCGCGGCGAAGGACCGCCAGTCCCCCTCCCCCGTTGCGGCACTCAACACGTGTGCCGCTCTCGCAATGAGAAGCGACCAGTAGTCGCGCCGCCTGTCGAGCGCCGCCCGGAATGCCGCAGTCGCTTGCCGCCGGCCGCCAATCCCCTTCACTGCCTCGTCCACGATCGCCGTGCCCTCGTACCAGGTCTTCACCAGACTGTGGTCGTAGGGCCACTCGGCGCTCCGCTCGATTAGCCGCGCCCGCTCGCGAGGCCGCAAGCCCGCGATCTCGCCCGCAGGGTCAACGTGCAAGAGCCAGTCCTGCGCCGTCATCGGCTGCGGCTTCAGCGTGCCCAGGCCGCAGGCCCGGGCCACGTCGATCAGGCCCGGCGGACCGGGCTTCCCGGCAGACAGACCCTCCGCAAGCGCCGCCGATAGCGCGGGCTCCAGCGCCTCCAAAGCCAGTTCCATGTTGCATGTCTGAGCCAACTGGCCCGACAGCATGGCTCCCGCCTCCTCCCCCCGAACCAGGAAGGCCTCCTTCACCCCATGACCGATCTTCAAGAGCACCAGGGCGGCCGCAGGCCCGTCCGCGCCCTCGAGCGAGACCGCGAAGCTCTGGCTGCCCGAGCCGTCCGGCAACGATCCGAGAAGCCCGGCAGGCCGAAGCGCAGGACGCTCGAGCGGCCCGGCCAACTCGTGCCGCCGCGCGCCCCGAAGAGCCGCGTCCAACGCCGCGCGGGCGTCGTCCGCCGGAACCCAGGTCCGGATCAACGGCAGAGCCGAGGCGGCCGCAGCATCGAGGCTGCCCCGTTCCGCCCGCTCCCCGAGGCCTGCCGCCGCCGCCCGGCGCACCTCCGGCGCCGGATCCAGCAGCCAATACAGCGCAAGGGGGCCGCACCACGCCTCGTCACGCCCCGCCACCTGATGCACGAAGGCCAGGCGCAACGGCGGCGGCATCCCGCTCAGCAGCTCGTTCAGAAAGCCGTGCAGCATGTAGTCGTCGCCGTCCGCCTCGCGCCGGAGACCGTCGATTTGTGCATCGAAGTCGTCCGGCAACCCTTCAGCCTCGATTGCGCTCCCCGCGCCCGTCATGAGAGCCGACACCAGGGCCTGCGGCACCTCCAGCTCGGCAATGGCGTAGGCCCGGGCCAGGGAAACGCCCGCATCGAGATCCAGGCCGCCGGACCCGCACAGCGCGGCGATCGCCTCTTCCGCCTCCGACAGAAAGCCGGCGCCCAGCCGTCTCCGGTTCTCCTTGTTCATACGCGCCTGGTCGAGCAGCAGCGTGAACAGGGTCAACCGCGCTTCCGCGTCCGCCTTGCCGCCCGAGATCAGCGCCGAGGCCGAACCGGGTGTCCCCAGGAGCAACGTGCTGCGGTCCCGCGCCAGGCGCATCGCGGCGTCGGGGCCGTCTGCCTTGCCGAGCTGCTTGAGAAGGGAACGAAGCCGAGCGTCCGACACCGACGCGCTCCTTTCTTCTGTGGGCTATTTCCCCTGTGGGGCCGCCGGTCGATCATGGCATGCGCGGCATGGGGAACAAGGGGCATTCTTGTGCCGGCGGCGAAAAGGCCGCGCCGGGCCGGGCCGCTGGCGAGGGCGCGAGGCAGGTCGTTGCCGGGCGCGCAGCGACGCCTCAGAATGAGCGGAAGAATCGATTGGCTTTCGAAGCGGAAGCAGCGTTCCATGGACCGCGTGGGACGGCACCGTCGAAAGGGAACCGGGCGCATGACCGAGCGGCGCTGGCAGGACATCTGGATGGAGCAGTGCGAGGCCGCCGAGGCCGTCATGCACCGCTTCGGCGTCGAGGCCGCCTTCGACTACATCGTCGGCGAGAAGCTGGTGAGCTTCGCGCAGGCGGCTGCGGAGCGCCCGGAGTTCGCGCAGGCTTTGCCGGGTTTCGTGTCGCGGCTGAGGCGCATGTTCACGGCGGAGGAGATGCAGGACAATTTCACCCGGTTCGAGCGGCTGTTGCGGGACAAGGAAGAGGCTGCTGCGGAAGCCCCCGAGTTGAGCATCGAGGATCCGAAGGCGATCGCCGAACGGGCGCGGCAGCTGGGTCTTCTCAGGGAGTTGCTATTCGCTCCCGCGCTCGGGACATCGTGACGCGGGGAGCCCGGCCGCAAGCGCAGTCTTCGGATCGCGAGGTCCTGGCCGGGCTGGTCGAGCGCGTCACCTTCCACAACCCCGAGAACGGCTTCTGCGTGCTCCGGACCAAGGCGCGGGGCCATCGCGACCTGGTCACGGTCGTGGGCCACGCCGCCATGGTCGGTGCCGGGGAATGGATCACGGCTTCGGGCGAGTGGATCAACGACCGCACCCACGGGCATCAGTTCAAGGCGCGCTTCATGCGCACCTCCACGCCGTCCTCCGTCGAGGGCATCGAGAGGTACCTGGGCTCGGGCATGATCCGGGGCATCGGCCCGGTCTACGCCGGCAAGCTGGTCCGGGCGTTCGGCGAGACGGTCTTCGACGTGATCGAGGCGGCGCCCGAGCGGCTGCGCGAGGTGACGGGGATCGGCAAGGTCCGGGCGAAGCGCATCACCGACGCCTGGGCGGAGCAGAAGGTCGTCCGCGAGATCATGGTGTTCCTGCACAGCCACGGCGTGGGCACGGCGCGTGCGGTGCGGATCTTCAGGACCTACGGCGCCGACGCCGTCGAGGTCATGACGGAGAACCCTTACCGGCTCGCCCGCGACATCCGCGGCATCGGGTTCAAGACCGCCGATGCGATCGCGATGAAGCTCGGCATCGAGAAGACGGCCATGGTCCGCGTTCGCGCGGGCATCTCGTATGCGCTGGCCGAGGCGATGGACGAGGGGCATTGCGGGCTGCCGGCGGAGGAGCTGGGGCCGCTTGCGTCCCGCCTCCTGGAGGTGACCAACGATTTGATCCGGACTGCGCTCGATCTGGAGCTGGCCGACGGCGCCGTGGTCGCGGACACGGTGGAGGACACCCCCTGCGTGTTCCTCGGGGGCCTCTACCGGGCGGAACAGGCGATCGCGGAGCGGCTTCTCAGGATCGCGGCCGGCAAGCTGCCCTGGGTCGCAATCGACGCGGAGAAGGCGCTGCCGTGGGTCGAGCGGAAGACGGGGCTCACGCTGGCGGCCGGTCAGGCCGAAGCGGTCCGTCTGGCGCTCACGTCCAAGGTCACGGTCGTCACCGGGGGTCCGGGCGTCGGCAAGACGACGATCGTCAACGCCATCCTGCGGGTCCTATCCGCCAAGGGCGTCGACCTTCTCCTGTGCGCGCCGACCGGGCGCGCCGCGAAGCGGATGAGCGAGGCCACCGGGCTGGAGGCGAAGACCGTCCACCGCCTGCTCGAGGTCGATCCCCGGCACGGCGGGTTCAAACGCGACGGGGACAACCCTCTCGACTGCAGCCTGCTGGTGGTCGACGAGATCTCGATGGTGGACGTCATGCTGATGCGGGCGCTGCTGACGGCGGTGCCCGACGAGGCCGCGCTGCTGATCGTGGGCGACGTCGACCAGCTTCCCTCGGTGGGACCGGGCCAGGTTCTCGCCGACATCATCGCATCCGGCGCGGTCCCGGTGGTGCGGCTGACCGAGGTGTTCCGCCAGGCGGCGCGAATCCGGATCGTCACGACCGCGCACGGCATCAACCGGGGCGCCATCCCCGATCTCTCGCGACCCGACAGCCACAGCGACTTCTATTTCGTGCCGGCCGACGACCCGGAGACCGCGGCCGCGAGGATCGTCGAGCTGGTGAAGACGCGCATCCCGAAGCGCTTCGGCCTCGACCCGGTGCGCGACATCCAGGTGCTGTGCCCCATGAACCGCGGCGGCGCGGGCGCTCGCTCACTCAACATCGAGCTCCAGTCCGCCCTCAACCCTGCCGGCGAGCGCAAGGTGGAGCGCTTCTGCTGGACCTTCGCGCCCGGCGACAAGGTGATGCAGATCGAGAACGACTACGACAAGGAGGTCTACAACGGCGATATCGGCCATGTCGTCGACGTGGACCCCGGGGCGGGGGAGCTGACCGCGCGCTTCGAGGGAAGCGATCACGCCTACGGCTTCGGCGAGCTCGACACGCTGGTGCCGGCCTATGCCGCGACCGTGCATAAGAGCCAGGGCTCGGAGTACCCGGCCGTGGTCATCCCGGTGCTGACGCAGCACTACGCGATGCTGCGGCGCAACCTACTCTACACCGGGGTCACGCGGGGCAAGCGGCTGGTGGTGCTGGTGGGCCAGAAGAAGGCGGTGGCGATCGCGGTGCGCAACGTCTCGGGCCGGCGGCGCTGGTCGAAGCTCGACGAATGGCTCGGCCGCCGCCCGGCTCGTTCCGACGCTCGGCGAGCGTCGTGACGAGCGGGCGCGGCCCCGCAATCGCCGCCGCTCAGGGAGTTGAAGGCCGGGCGCCGCTGCGAAGGATATCCTCGCCGATGCTGGCCGAGACCCGCGCCGCAGACGCGTTCATCGCCTCCCGCGTCAGGTGAGCGTACCGCGCCGTCGTCTGCACCTCTGAGTGGCCCAGCAGCCGCGCGATCATCGGAAGGCTCCCCCAAGGGCCCACGATGCGTCGGTCATCCCCATGTCGTTCTATCCCTATTGGCGGCTGCGGTTCCGCCGCGACGCCGAAATGCTGCGCGCGCGCTGGCGAAAATGGCGCGGGGGAGGGTTCGAGGAGCGGTTCGACGAGGTGCTGGAGCGCATTCGCGAGGGCGGGCCCGTCATGGCGCGCGAGCTCGGCGGAGGCCGGCGGCGTGAGGCAACCGCCTGGTGGGACTGGCATCCGTCGAAGACGGCGCTGGAGTTCCTCTGGCGCACCGGCGCGCTCGCCATCGACCGGCGCAAAGGGTTCCAGAAGGTTTACGACCTGGCCGAGCGCGTGATCCCGGCCCCCTTTCGCACTGCCGTGCCGGACGACGGGGAAACGCTGGATTGGGCATGCGCGAGCGCTCTCGACGGGCTCGGCTTCGCATCCGCCCGAGAGATCGCGGCCTTCTGGGACACGGCCCCTCTCGACGAGGCGCGGTCCCGGTGTGCCGCCCGCGACGCCGGTGAACTGGTCGAGGTGGCGGTGGAAGGTGTGCGGCCCGGCGAAGCCCGCCGCCTGTTCGCGTGTCCCGACGTATACGAGCAGGCCGGACGGGCGCCGGAGCCGGCCTCAGGCGTGCGTGTGCTCAACCCCTTCGACCCGCTGCTGCGCGACCGCAAGCGCGCCGAATGGTTGTTCGGCTTTCGCTATCGCATCGAGATCTATGTGGCGGAGGAAAAGCGCGAACCGCTTATGCACTTGGCTCCGGTGGCACACGATGCTGCCACCAATGTCGACTGTTCCAGGCTCGCCAGACGCTACATGTGCGTTTCACCGGAGCATTGTGCATAAGCGGTAAGCGCGAATACGGCTACTACGTCTTCCCGCTGCTGGAGGGCGACCGGCAGGTCGGACGTATCGACATGTGCCGGCGCGAGGGTGAGCGCCTCAGCGTGCGGGCGCTCTGGCCCGAGCGCCGCGTGCGCCACGGCAAGGGGCGGCTGGAGCGCATCGGGCGCGAACTCGCCCGCATCGCCCGATTCTGCGGCTGCGACGGCCTGGTGTTCGAGAACGGATGGATCAGGGAGTGCCGGGAGTAGCGGGAGCCGACCGGAGCGCCTTCACCGCCACAGAGCTTGCGTCCCGTCTCTTCCCTCCTACACCGCCGTCTTCGGCTCCACCAGCGACTCCGCCCTGGCGCGGTCGTCGGCGGATATGGCGACCGTGGCGTAGCCGTTTCGGCGGTCCAGTATGTGCAGGCTCCGGATGTTCACGCCGGCCTGCTTGAACTTCTCCGCCAGCTTGGCCAGCGCGCCCGGCTCGTCGCGCAGTCTCAGGACCAGCGATTCGTCGGATACCGTCTTGAATCCCGCATCCGTCAGCGCGCGCAAGGCGCCGTCGTGATCGTCCGCGGTGAGCGTTATCGAGCCCTTTTCCCCGAGTGCTTCTGCACTGATGGTTTCGATATTGATGTCGCGCTCGGCCAAGGCTCCGGCGATGTCCGCGATAACGCCCGCCTCGTTGTTTGCAATGACGACGATCCTGGTCATGCGGTTGTCCCCGTTTCGTCTTGGAGTGCTGTTACCCCACGCAGTCGTCCACCACGGCGTCGATGGTCTCGCGCGTTACGTGCGGCATGGCGATGAGGTGCGCGATGTCCTCGTAGGGCGCGAGCTGCCACTTGCGCACGACATCCGCCGGCGGCCTGGGAAACACGGCTGTGACCGAGTTCCTGTTGCGCCACGCGGGGATGCCGCCGCCGTTGAAGCGCGTGACCGCATATTCCGCCGTCTCGAGGCATCCGTTCACGATGCGCCTGAAGCCGTCCGGCCCCTTCTGCTCGAACGCGTACCACATCATCAGCGGCGTGATGGCGTTGCGAGAGCCGGTGAGCGTGGTGTCCAGCACGCCCACGTACTCGACGGCGCGCGCGATGCGCGACACGTATTCGCGCCGGGTCAGCGCGACGCCGCAGGGCAGTGGCGAGCCCACCATCTTGTGTCCGCTGATGGACACGCTGTCGAACCCGACATCGAACCCATAGGGCTGCGGGTCGTCCACGAACGGCAGTATCATGCCGCTGAGCGCTGCGTCCGCGTGCAGGTAGGACCTGGTCACCGCGAGGTCGCTCAGGATGCCACGGATCTTGCTCACGTCGTCGACCGCGCCCTTCATCGTCGTGCCGATGTTGGCCAACACGATTGCGGGCACGTCCCGGTTGATGCGAATCGTCTCGCGGAGGTCGTCGTAATCTATCTCGCCGTTGTCCTGGCTCCTGATCATGATGTTGCGCACCTTCAGCACGCTCATGATCTTGACCACGCTGTAGTGAGTATCCTGGGAGAAATAGACCACGCCGTCGGGATGGAGTTCCCGCCCGAGATAGAGGCCGTACATGTTGCCCTCGGTGCCGCCCGAGGTGACATAGCCCCACACCTGTTCGCGCGAAATGTGCATCAAGTCGGCGAAGATGCCGATGACCTCGCGCTCGATCTCGTGTGTGTTGCTCTGGAAGTTGCTGTCGTGGAAGGGATCGCCCACGTTGTTGAGAGCGTATTGCATGAAGGGCAGAAGTGCTGTGAAATCGAAATCCAGATTGCAGGGATAGCCCACAGAATGCCGACCCAACTCGTCGAATTCTCCAAGAAGAGAATCGAGTCTTTCCAGGTTATCCACTGCTGCCTCCCGTCACCTGTTGTTCGGCGCGTAGGTTCGGTGCCGATCGGCGCGGAAATCCATTGATCTTGCTGCATTGCGGCGGGTCAAGGCGCGCTTGACAACATGCCGGGTTGGGAAGTCGCCATGTGCGGGTCTCCGATCCTGTGCCGAGGCGGTCCGATAACACGCCGGTGCGCCGGCGCCAAGACCGTCTCGCTGCGCTCCGCTTCCGGTTCAAGCAGTTCGCTCGCGACCTTCCCGACCGGAATAATCGAACCGCACTGCTGACGGTCGGCGGGACGCTGCCGTGCCTCGAACCCGTCCTGTCTCGGCCGGCCCCAGGCTCGCGGTCTGCCGGAACCTCACGAAAAAAGCCAGGGAGAGACCGCACTCCCGCGTCTGTCGGCGCGATCGATCACAATCTCCTCCGACAGCTCGTCGTCGATCAGCGCCAATGCTTCATCCTGCATCCGCGAAATCGACTCGCGCCGCTCGACATCGAACTCCCAGAGAAGACGCTCGCTCAGCTCAAGGATGGCAGCGCGCTCGGACATGATCACGGGATGCATGTGCAGCCAGCGCAGAAAGGAAATCGCGTGCGCAGTCTCGTGCCACAGGCCGCCATACGAATCCGCATACTTCTTCGCCAGTTCCGGCTCGGCAAAGACCCATCCGTGCCAGATCCCGATCGGGCGAGGGTCGGGGTTCCCGCAAAGAATCTCCGCGATGTAGCCGTTCTCCACGAACCCGCGGCGCAGGCTGGTCGCCGCCGCCACATGCCTGTCCTGGCGCAGAAACAGAAGCGCCTTCTCGTACCAGTACGGAGGATAGCCCGGCGCCTCCGTCTCGAAGAACGTCTCGGCACGGCCCTCCTGGCCCGTACGCATGTATTCCGAGCCGATCAGAAAGCGGATGCCCTGATTGTCGTCGGGGTTCCACAGCAGGATCCGCTCCATGACAGATATGGCTTCCCCCCGCCCGCCCAGCCGCAAATGACAGAGAGCGGCGCCGTGGGCCGCGCGCAGAAACGGACGGTTCTCCAGGTGGCTCCATTCGACAAGCTCCTGCATGTCCGGCGTCAGTAGTTCCGTGCCCAGCGAATAGCCCCGCATGCAGGCATCCAGCGCACTTTCGGTCTCGCCCTGCCGGTAAAGTGCGCTTCCCAGGTGTGCGTGGCCATCGATGAACCAGGGGTGGCGCGCAACGAGATCCTCCAGTCCGCTCACGTATCCGGCATCCGCGAGCTCTCCTCTGTCCCGCCGGTCCAGTAGACCGTCCAGCTCATTGACGATCCGGTCGTATCCCGATGCTCACACCGGTCCACAGTTGACTCAATGAGTGGTGTGGGCTACATGTCGTGCCATGCAAGTTGGCCTTCACCAGTTTCACGCCGACACGATCGAGTGGTTGAGCAAGGCGGTCCTGGAGGAGGGCCGCACTCGCAGTTCTCTTGCCCGCGATCTCTGCGCGCTTGAGGACTGGACCGGCGATCGGGGCGAGCACTGTCTTGCGTCCGCGCGCAAGGCTCTGCCGGTTCTGGCGGACAAGCTCGGGCTCGCGCTGCCGGCGGCGCGGGCGGCGTTCGGCCGGGGGCGTCGCGAGAGTGCGCCCATCGAAGCCTACCCCGACCTTTCGCTTCGCTGCCGGCTTGCGGATCTGGGCTCGGTGACACTGGAGCCGGTCGACGGCGATGCCGAGCGGCAACTGTGGCAAGCGATGATTGCGACGCACCACCCGCAAGGCTGGGCGCGGGCTCCGGGCGGGCAGCTGCGCTACTGGGTGCGTTCCTCGCTTCACGGCCGCCTCGGCGGCATCGGGTTTTGCGCCGCGAGCTGGCACCAGAAGGCGCGCGACGACTTTATCGGCTGGTCGGCGGACGCGCGGGCTTTGAACCTGCCGCTCCTGATCAACAACCATCGCTTCCTGCTTCTGCCCGGCGTGCGCGTCCACGGTCTGGCCTCGCGGGTGCTGGAGCTGGCGGCCGGGCGCGTGGCGGCGGACTGGGAGACGGCCTACAGGGCGCGGCCGGTCCTGGCCTACAGCTATGTCGGCCCCGAGCATGCCGGCACCTGCTACCGGGCGGCGGGCTGGCGGTGCTGTTCCCAGCACACCTCGGGCCAGCCGCCGGGGTCCGCCGCCGGGGCGGCGCGGACGGTGTGGATGAAGCCGCTGGCGGCGGATTGGCAGGCCATCTTGTGCGCCGAGCCGGCCCGGGACATCCGTGCGGCGCCGGCGTTGCACATGGACGAGGACACGGACTGGGCGGGGCGGGAATATGCGCGCAGCACGCATCCTGACGGCCGGGTCCGCGATCGGATCGAGCGCATGGGACGGGCGTGGCTGGAGCGCCCGGGGGCCGCGATCCCGGCGATCTTTCCGGCCCGGCCGGAGCGCAAGGCGGCCTACCGGCTGCTGTCGAGCGGGAAGGTGAGCATGGAGCACATCCTGGAGCCGCACCGGGCAACGATGGTGGAGCGCTGCCAGCTTGAGGACATCGTTCTCGCGATCCAGGACACCACCACGCTGAACTACGACGGGCTCAAAGCGACCGAAGGCCTCGTCGGGGTGGGCGGCGGCGGCAAGGGCACGTGCGGACTGGTGGCGCATGTGGGTCTGGCGCTCAACGCGGCCGGGCGGCCGCTCGGCGTGTTCGCCCTTGATGCGAGCTTCCGCGACGGCGACGACAGGGAAATCGAGAGTGAACGCTGGCTGCGCGGGCACGAGCGGGCGCAGGAGTTGGCCCGCGCCTGCCCTGCGACGCGGGTGGTCACGGTCTGCGACCGGGAGGGCGACATCTGGGCGTTGCTCACCAGGGCCGCATCGCAAGGCGCGGCGCTGCTGGTGCGCGCGCGCCGGTCGGCACAGCGGCGGGTGATCCTTGAGAGCGGCGAGGAGGAGAGCGTGTGGGAGCATGTCGCCGCTCTCCCGCGCCTTGCCGGCAAGACCGTGGAGATCGGCGCCTGCGGCGGCAAGCGGGCGCGGTCCAGGCGCACGGCAACGCTGGAGCTGCGCGCCGCCAGGGTCAGTCTGGCGCCACCGCGCGACGCCGAGAGCCGGGAGCCGGTCGACATGCTCGTCGTGTCCGCGACCGAACCCGACCCGCCCGCCGGCAAGGACCCGCTCAACTGGCTGCTGCTGAGCACCGAGGGCAGCGCCGACGCCGAGACCGCCCAGACCGTCGTCACCTGGTACGAGCGCCGATGGACCATCGAGGAGTACTTCAAGGTTCTGAAGACCGGCACCCGCGTCGAGGACCGAAAGCTCGACCACGCCGACGACCTGCGAAAGTGTGTCGCCTTCGATGCCATCACCGCCTGCCACGTCTTCGATCTCGAACGCATCGCGCGCGACAAGCCGGACACCCCGGCCAACCACGTCGTCTCGGACGACGAAATCGCCATCCTCTACATCAGGCTGATGGCCTACGGCATGGTTCGCGCCCGTCCGCCGCCCGACAAGCCCCCGGACATCCGCACCTTCGTCATCGATGTCGCCAGGTTCGCCGGCTTCGATCCACGAAAACGGCAGCCCCTGCCGGGAACCCAACTGCTCTGGAAGGGCTACGTCTACCTGCGACACGCCACCCTCACCTACCGTGCCTTGAAGGACCTGGACATGATCAAACATGGAACTGACTCAACAGTGGGTAGTTGAGAGATCCCGATGGGTAACGGAAGATGGCAGTGTCTTCGCGCAGATCGAGTTCGACTGTCATCGTTCGTCCTCGCCAGGCCGTCATTGCCGCCCGAACGCCGCAACCCGATGCGAAATGCCTCCGGCCCTCTCGTGATGCTTGCCTCTCTCGGTCAACGCTTCTCGGTCGAAACCGTCGCCGTGCCTCGTCTCAGCCAGACCCGGCGCCGACCTGAATATCATCCTGTTCGGCGGTGACCTCCGGCGCGGTGCCCATCAGCGCCTCAATCCGATCGGCAACCCTTTGAGCCGGCTCTCGGAGCTGGGCGATCGTCCAGTCCGCAGCATAGCCCTCCGTCACGTCGTTGGGTCTGGCGTGGTTCACAAGGCGCTTGGTCAACGGCGAGGGAAGCATCAAGTCCCGTTCGGCCACCGTGATGAAGCAGTTGCGGAACGCATGGAACCAGAACTTCGCACCGCCCGTCTTCGTGATGCGCGGGTAGAGATAGTGCGGATCCTCGACGTGCCCGGACTTGCTGGCCGGAGAGGGGAACACCCAGTCCTGGACGGTGCCCGGCACCGCCGCCCTCGCCGCCCGACGCCTCTCGAGGATGAGTTGCAGTTGCCGGGTGATCGGAAGCTCGAGAGGGACGCCGGTCTTGGTCTGCTCGACGCGGAAGGTGAGCGACGCCATGTCTACTCGCTCCCAGCGCAGTGTCAGGACTTCTCTCAGCCGCATGCCGGTGTAAAGCCCGAACCACAGCGCGTCACTCATGGCCGGCATCTTGACCTCGGCCTCGATGCCGGTTCGCCAACAGGGCAGCACCTCGGCGGGCGTGGAGATCTTGCGTCGCGTCTTGCGATGGAACTTCCCGCCTGCGACAAGCCAGAGGTCGACCGGGTTGCGCAGACCTTCGAGATCGACGCAGGGACGGCGGTAGACGGAACGCAGCAGAGACATCGCGTGGTTGGCCGGTGACCAGCCGTGGTCCACGGTAATACGGTTGAAGCGGGCCTCCACCTCGCGCCGCGTGATGGAATCGAGTGGGCGGCTGAGCCAGTCACCGAGATAGCGCTCGGCCTCGTAGCGGTAGAGCTTGTTGGTGCTCTCGGAGCGGTTGGGATTGGCACCCAAGTAGTCCTTGAGCGCATCCGCCAGGGTCGGCATCCCACGCGCCTGCGCACGTTCCTCAGCCGGGTCCTCGCCGCTGGCCACCTTGCCGAGTGTGGTCTGCGCCAGGCGCCTGGCCTGATCGGGCGCGATCTTGCCATAGCGGCCCAGCACGACCTGCTTGTTCGGCGCTTTCCTGCCGCCGTCGCCCGCACGGTAGTTGACGATGAAGGACTTGGCGCCGGTGGGGTGCACCCTGACGCCGAAGCCTGTGAGCCTGTCATCCCATGCGATCCAGGGCTTGTCGGTGGGCTTGAGGGCGTCGACGGCGCGCTTGGTGATGGTAATCTTGGTCTTGGCGACGCGTTTTCCGAGCTTCGTCTTCATGGCGTCATTGGATCATGGAGGCAGCCATCTGTCAACACATAGCCCAACACGCGAAAGGAACCGAAAGGCATCTCATGTCGCCTCGAAAAGGTGAAATGCTTCGCAGTGTTCTCCTAAACCATTGCAATATACCACAAAATGTCACCTTATGTCCTTTCGAACATGCCTAACGATACAATCACTCGTTAGTCTACGCGCTACGCGCGCGGCGCAGTCGCGCCGTCCGGGCCTAGCGGCCCGGTCCATCTCACTCTCCACACCCCGCGTGGACCGCGCACTCGGGACGTCTCGCGAAGTACGGGACTGGTCCAAACCGGGTTGTCAGGGGGTGAGCGGCGGATTACGATGCGCATGCAACTCGTTTGCGTTTGCAGCATGGATCCACAGGGAGGCACGCCCATGCGTGGGATTGCGGTCGCTGCTCCTGGCGAGCGCACGGCCCGCGCGGTGCGTGGGAGGCTGGCGCGCGTCGGGGCCGCAGTGCGGTCGCCGGCCCGCGTCGGTTTGTTGGGAATGCTCGCAGGCCTTGTCGGCCTCGCCTGGGCCGCTGACGGCGCGCAGGCGGCGGACGAGCTCAACCTCTATTCCCACCGTCAGCCCTTCCTGATCGAGCCCTTTCTGGAGGCCTTCACCGCCGAGACCGGGGTGAAGGTCAACGTGGTCTACGCCTCCAAGGGTCTCGCCCAGCGGCTCCAGGCCGAGGGCAAGAACAGCCCGGCCGACGTGGTGCTGACGGTGGATATCGGGCGCCTCGCCATCTATGCGGACAAGGACCTGCTAGCGCCGGTCGAGTCCGCGGTGCTGACCGAGGCGGTGCCGGCCCATCTGCGCGATCCCGGCGGGCGCTGGTTTGCGCTGTCCAAGCGGGCGCGGGTGATCGCGGTCTCCAAGGGTCGCGTGGAACCCGGTGCGATCGCGACCTACGAAGACCTGGCGGACCCCGAATGGGCCGGGCTCGTCTGTTCGCGGCCCGGCAGCCACGTCTACAACAGGGCCATGATGGCCTCGATGATCGCCGCTCATGGGGAAGAAGGCGCGGAGGAGTGGGCCACTGGCCTCGTGGCCAACCTCGCTCGCAGGCCGCAAGGCAACGACCGGGCGCAGGTCAAGGCAATCTACGAGGGCCTCTGCGACGTCGCCCTGATTAACAGCTATTATTACGGCAAGCTCTCGTCCTCGGACATCGAGGCGCAGCGGGAGTGGGCCGCGTCCATGACCATGATCTTTCCCAATCAGGACGACCGTGGCACGCACATCAACATCTCCGGCGGCGGTGTTGCCAAGCACTCGAAGAACAAGGAGACGGCGGTGGCGTTCCTCGAATTCCTGACCAAGAGGGACGCACAGGAGCTCTACGGCACCGTCAACTTCGAGTTTCCCGTGAATCTCGCCGTCGAGGCCGCCCCGGCGGTTCGTGCCTGGGGCACGTTCAAGGAAGACGCGCTGCCGATCGTGCGCATTGCCGAACTCGCACCCGCTGCTCAACGCGTGATCGACCGCACCGGGTGGTAAGCCCTACGGCTACGCTGGCGCGCCGGGCTTACCTCGCCCGGCCGAATCGTTGGTTCGTTGCTGCGCTCGTGGTCGCGCTGATCATGGCGGCGCCGATCCTCTCGGTGCTCGCTGCCGCGACCGGGGATAGCGGCGGGCTCTGGGCGCACCTCTTCTCAACGGTACTGCCCCGCTATGTCGCGAACACGATTGCGCTGATGGCAGGCGTGGGCGGGCTCAGCCTGGTGCTGGGGGTGAGCACCGCCTGGGTGGTGACGCGCTACGAATTTCCCGGCCGCCGGGTGTTCGAATGGATGCTGGTGCTGCCCTTCGCCGTGCCGGCCTACCTCATCGCCTACGTCTACACCGACTTCCTCGACTATGCCGGGCCGGTGCAGGGCGCGTTGCGCGATGCCTTCGGCTGGCAGACGCGGCGGGACTACTGGTTCCCCGAGATTCGCTCCATGGGCGGCGCTATCGTGGTGATGGGGGCGGTGCTCTACCCCTACGTCTACATGATGGCGCGGACGGCCTTCAAACTGACGCCGCACACGCTCTTCGAGATCGCGCGGGTACACGACCGCGGCCTCTTCCGCACTGTCGGCCTGCCGCTGGCCAGGCCCGCCATCGCCGCTGGCCTCGCGCTCGTGCTGATGGAGACGGTCTCCGACTTCGGCACCGTGGACTACTTCGCGCTGGAGACGCTGACGCTCGGCATCTTCAACGTCTGGCTCGGCATGAACAGCCTGCCGGCGGCCGCGCAGATCGCCTCGCTGGGCTTCCTCTTCGTCATCGCGATGCTGGTGCTGGAGTTGATGTCACGTCGCCGCCGGCGCTACGTGGACACCGGCCGACGCATGCGGAGCCTCGCGCGGCTGCGCGCTGGGCCGGCGCAGGCGGCAGCCTGCCTCGCCGCGTGCTTGCTGCCGGTGACGGTGGGATTTCTCATTCCCGTGGGCGTGCTTCTCAGCTTCGTGGTCAAGGGTTACGCGCTGCCTGATTACGGCGGCGTGCTGACGGTCACGCTCAACTCGGTGGTTGTGGCGCTCGCCGTGGCGGCTCTGGTGATGGCGGCTGCGGCGCTGATGGTGGTAACCGTCGCCTACCGGCCGAGCCGCCCGCTCACGGCGCTGGCCGGTATCGCGTCCTCCGGCTACGCCTTCCCCGGCACGATCCTCGCCATCGGCGTTGTCACCTTCGCCGGCGCGGTGGATCGCGGGCTCGACGGCCTGATTTCGGGCGTGATGGGGCTTTCGTTCGATGGTTTCCTTACCGGCGGGATCGGGCTCGTGCTGTTCGCCTGCATGGTGCGCTTCCAGGCGATCGGCTACGGCGCGCTGACGTCGGGCATGAACCGCCTGCCGCCCAATACGGTGTCGGCCGGCCGGGTTCTGGGCCTGAGCCTGCCGGCCAATATCTTCCGCGTGATCCTGCCATTGCTCGGCACCTCGTTCCTCGCCGGCGGGCTCCTGGTGTTCGTCGACGTGATGAAGGAGCTGCCGATGACGCTCCTGCTCCGCCCCTTCGGCTTCGATACGCTCGCGACCCACCTCTACCAGTTCGCCAAGGACGAGCTCCTGGAGCAGGCGGCGGTGCCGGCACTCCTCATCGTGCTCGCCGGCACCGGCCCGGTGATCCTGATGAACGAGGCCCTGAGACGTTTGGGCGAAGGAAGGGCGGGGAGCAGGTGATGGGCGGGCGTCAGCCGATTCCGTAACCCACCTTTTCGCTCGCAAAATCCGTCAGTTCGACAGCGCGCGCTTGACGGCTTCCGGCTCCCTCTCAATTACGCGCAAGAGCGTGGCCGCCGGGCCGCTTATCCTGCGCGCTCCCTGCTCCCATTTTCGGTAGCCGGAGAGGCTCATACCCATCAGGGGCGCCATTTGTGCCTGGGTGAGCTTCGCCTGTTCGCGCACTGTGCGCGGGCTAACGGGCTCATGCACGATACCGGGGCCTTCGCCCTTTGCGTGGGCTACGGCTTCCTTGAGGGACTGGATCAGATCGTCACCAAACGTGCTCATCTCATGCCCTTTCTTGCCGCTTTGAGTTGAGCCGCGATGGTCGTGACCGCGCGCCGTTCTTTCGACGTCAAATCTGTCTTCGCGGCCTTTGCGTAGGCGAGCAGCGCGTAGACCGGTATCGCGTCATCAAGATAGTAGTAGATCACCCGCGCGCCACCGCGCTTGCCACGCCCTGAGGCTGCAAACCGCAGCTTTCGAACGCCGCCCGTCCCCGGAATCTCGTCTCCTGCCAATGGGCTCACCGCAAGGAGGTCAATAAGTTCGCGCTTGTCATCTTCGTTGAATAGTTTGTCGGCCTGGCGGGAGAATGTCGGAGTTTCGACCACCGTCCGCATGAAAGATATATGCCCCAATGGGGCACTAATGTCAAGTATGACGGCCGACGCTAGTCAAATGAAGTGGGAAAGGCGCGAGCTCACCCCGTTCCACCCCCAGGCAACGGGCCGGGCTTCATGAACGCGTTCAGGACGTTGGCGGTCACCTTCGATGCGCTGTTGTCGCAGCCGTTGATGGGGAGCGCCTGGCCCCAGGCGATGGAGCTTGCGGACCACACCGCGCCCTCGTTCGGCGCCGTGAAGTAGGTCATGTCCGCGCGGATGCGATGATCCTGCGTGCCGCCCATGCCGGGGTAGTTGCAGAGGATGTCCTCCACCACCAGGGGGAAGTTGTCCGAATGGCCCTCGGATGAGGCGAGGATCAGCGTGTGGGGCGGCGTGCCGAGCGCCAGGTCGTAGCGGTCGAACTCGATGCCGGCGGCGCCGCCCACGGCCAGCCCCTCATCGCCGATGATGTCGCCGTCGATGCCCTCGAAGATCCAGGCGGCGGCGGGGTTCTCGGCATCCGGCATCTTGCGGTAGGGCTTGGATTCGTCCATGCCCTCGGAGGTGAAGCCGGTGCCCACGAGTTTTTGGGGCGCCCTCCCGCGCCCGCGCCAGAGGCCGCCGCGCTCCCCGTTGCTGACCATGTAGTGCTCGCCGGGCTCGGCGTTCCAGGACCGCGTGCCCAAGTCGAGGCGGCGGACCTCCATCACGTCCATGTCGCCTGCGCAGAAGGAGACCACCCAGTAATAGCCGTTGCCGGAGAGGTACATGAGCCGGCCGCCGGACGCGAGATAGTCCTCGGTCGCGTCCATCATGGCCTCGGAGTAGTACTCGGCATGGGTGGCGTTGATGACGACGTTGTAGGGCTCGAGGCAGGCTAGGCCCTCCTGGTGCAGGTCCTCGTCGGTGATCACGTCGTAGTCGTAGCCCATGGTCTCGAGCCAGTAGATGACCGAGAGGTCGGCCGGGAACTGCCAGGGCACGACCGTGGGCGCCATGCGGTGCTTGGGCCGCATGTTGAAGATCGGCCGCAGTCGGGTGGTGTAGCAGACGCCCGCGCCGTCCCGGTGGCTGTCGTAGCAGGAGAGGCCGTATTCCCGCCGCTGGCGCAGCTCCAGGTCCCATTCGTGGATCACCGTCACCTGGCTGCTCAGCACCTGGGCCATGCCGGTGTCGAGGCCGATGCGCTCGTTGGCGTAGGCGAGGTAGCTGCAGGTGGGCATCAGCATCGCGATGGGCGCCGAGGGCTCCTTCGGCCGCAGGAAGAAGACCACGTGCTCCTCCGCATCGCCCGCCCGGAGCCTCGCGGCGTAGACGCCGCTCTTCACGTCCGGCACCTCCATGGAGACGGTGGGCTGCCAGCCGCAGTCGGCCAGCGCATCCTCGTGGAACTCGATGCCGCCGAACTGATGAGGCGCGTAACGGAAGCAATCCTCGTGGCCGCTCCAGTTGAAGCCGGTCATGCCCCGCACCGGCCGGTTGACGCCCTGGCCGTGGAGTCCGTGGGGGCCGGTGTCGACCACCGTGTCGCCGATGCCGGTCTCGCTGTAGCCGGCCGTGGTGTCCCAGGCCGCGATGACCGCGTCGGTTGCCGGCGCGCCGCCGGCCTCCCGTGCGCGGTCGAGTGTCTCTCGGCTTAGCACCGCACCGGCGACGCCCGCGCGGTCGATCTTGCCGTTGTAGAGCTGGCTCGCGAAGGCGCCCCGCTCCCCGAAACGGTCTTGGGTCGCCGCCCAGAAAAAGTCAGCGTCCGCCGCAGCGGGGTTCACTTCGAGCCGCGCGCTCAGGTGGCAGGAGCGCGGCAGCGGCACGATCTTGGAGAGGAGGTTGTTGTAGCGGTTCTCGATGGGCTCCTGATAGAGCGTGGCCTCGCCGCTCGCCGGGTCGTAGGAGGCGGCGACCAGGTACCACTGGCGCGCGATCAGCGGAATGTCGGCCTCGAGCACTCCCGTGATGTCGCCGTTGCCCAACTGGAACTCGAGCGCACCGCTCTCTGCGATGCTGAGCGCGTAGCCACGACCGTCGGCGATGGACCAGCGGGTGAGGATGCCCTGGCGGCCATCGTCAGGCGTCCGGGGCCAGATGTAGGCCCAGAGGGTGAAGGGACCGCTCGTGGCAAGCCGGCCATCCGGGTCCGCGACGCGGACGAAGCTCCCGAGCTGCGTGTGTTGCTTAGCCACGGCGTGCGTTCCGTTCACCGGCGCATCCACCTCGCGCTCGACGAAGCCGGGCCCCTCCGGGTTCTCGTCGCCGTGGATCAGGCGCACCAGCTGAAGCTCGACCCGGTCCGTGCCCTCGGCGTTCACCATGATGTCGAGCCGCTCGCCCGGCCGTGCGCTGAAGCGGTCGCAGTAGCCCGCCAGGTGAATCTCTGCCATCGCTCTGTCCCCCAGGCCTTCAGGCGTCGCTTGCCATCAGCGCGTCCACCCGCATGAGGAAGACCGCGTGGAGCGCCTCGTTCTTGTCGGTGTAGATGGTCCCGTCGACGTCCCGGGGCAGGCCGCCCTCCTGCGCCGTGGTGGTCACGATCTTGTACTTAGCATTGGCCTCAAGCTCGAACAGCACGTACTTGCCTTCGAAGGGCCCGCGCCGGAAGTAGTTGAGTACGCGTTCCAGATCGCCCGAATGCTGGCCGAGCGGGCTCGCGCGGTACTCCTCGATGAGCGCCGGCGTGATGAGGGTCCTGAGATGCGCGCGCAGCTGCCTGTCGAAGCGCCGCTGGTACACCTTGTCCCTGCCGTGATGGGCGGCCGTCTCGCCTGCCATGCCTCCTGCTCCCGGTCGTGAACGGGTGGGCAGGATAACCCCCGTCTCGCGTCCGGGTCATCTGGCTCCGATCCGTGCTAGGTTCCGGCGCATCGGGCCAGGGACGGAGTGGGAGAGGCGCGGCATGAAAGAGTTGGGCAAGCGTGGGGTGTGGATATTCCCGGATGCGCCATCGGCGCGCGAGGTCGCGGCCTTTGCGCAGGCGGCGGAAGGCCTGGGCTACGACGCGCTCTGGTATCCCGAGGGCACGGGCTTCGAGAGCCTCAGCTTCGCCGCCTTCGTGCTGTCGGAGACGGAGCGGCTCTGCGCCGCGAGCGGCATCGCCAACATCTATGCGCGCGACGCGGTGGCTGCCATTTCCGGCCACGATACCCTCAACCATTTCTATGGCGACCGCTTCGTGCTCGGGCTCGGCGTCTCGCACGTGCCGCTGGTGGAGGGTTTCCGCGGGCATACCTACAACAGGCCCGTGGCGACCATGCGCGCCTACCTCGACGCCATGGATGCCGCCGAGGTGGCCATCCCTGCGCAGGAGCGGAACGTCGTGCTCGCCGCTCTTGGCCCCCGGATGCTGGCTCTGGCTACCGAGCGCACGCGGGGCGCGCATCCCTACAACGTGACGCCGGAGCACACCGCGCGGGCACGCGAGATCGTGGGGCCGGACGCCTGGCTCTGCGTCGAGCAGAAGGTCTGCGTCACCAACGAGGCATCGACGGCCCGCAATGTGGCGGCGCAGACCCTCGGCATCTACATGCCGCTCACGAACTACCGCAACAACTGGCTCAGCCTCGGCTTCGGCGAGGACGAGCTGGGCGAGCGGGGCAGCGACCGCTTCCTCGACGCCATGGTCGCCTGGGGCAAGCCCGAGGCCGTGCGCGCGCGGATCAGGGAGCACTTCGACGCGGGCGCAAGCCACGTCTGCATCCAGCCCCTCGATCCCGACGGCAGCACGGCGCCGGACCTGAATGCAGTCGAGGCCCTCGCCACGCTCTGAACGCTCGACTTCAGCGCCACGCCCCGTGCCGGGGCGGCGGGCGCGCGCCTAAATCGGAATGGTGGACAGTGGGGAGGCCAGCATGACCGGCGCCGATCTCTTGGTGAAAATTCTGAAGGCGGAAGGCGTCCGCCAGTGCCTCTGCTTCCCCATGACCCCGATCATCGAGGCCATGGCACGCGCCGGCTTGCGCGTCATCACCACGCGGCAGGAGCGCGTCGCCGGCAACATGGCGGATGGCGTCTCGCGCTCCACCAACGGGCGCGAGATCGGCGTCTTCACGGTTCAGGCGCTGGCGGGGTCGGAGAACGCGTTTGCCGGCGTTGCCCAGGCGCACACGGATTCGTCGCCGGTGCTGTTCCTCCCCGGCCACCCCGGCACGTCCTATGTGGATCAGCCCCCCACCTTCGACAGCAAGGCGAATTACGCCGCCACCACGAAGATGGCGCAGAAGGTGCTGGCCGCCGACCACATGCCGATCAAGCTGCGTCAGGCCTTCACGGCGCTCCGCTCCGGCCGGCCGCAGCCGGTGATGCTGGAGCTGCTGGGCGATGCGTGCGCGGGCGAGGTGAATGGTGCGCCCGAGTACACGCCGGTCAGGCGCATGCGCTCCGCGGCCGACGAGGGGGCGGTGCGGGAGGCGGCCGAGCGTCTGCTCGCCGCCGAGACACCGCTGATCTGGGCCGGCCAGGGCGTGCTCTGGGCCGAGGCGAGTGACGAGCTACGCGAGGTCGCGGAGCTGCTCGGCGCGCCTGCGATGACGACACTGCAGGGCAAGAGCGCGATCCCCGAGGCGCACCCGCTGGCTGCGGGCGTGGGCGCGCTCTCCACCACCGCCATGGCCGCCCACTACCTGCAGGCGAGCGATTGCGTGCTCGCCGTGGGCTCCAGTCTGACCCGCGCGCCCTTCACGCCGGCGCTTCCTGACGGCAAGACCATCATCCACGCGACCGTGGACCCCATCGACATCAACAAGGAATATGCCGCCGCCGTCGGCATCGTGGCCGACGCGAAGCTCTTCCTCGCGCAGCTCGCCGCCGAGCTCAGGCGCCACGTGGGCGATGGCCGCGCCGAACAGCGCGCCGAGACTGCCGACACCATCGCCCGCATCAAGGGCGAGTGGCACGCCGAGTACGAGCCGCTCTTCGCCGACGATTCGGCGCCGATCAACGGCTACCGCATGATGCGCGAGCTCTGGTCCGTCCTCGATCCAGAGACGACGATGCTCACCCACGAGTCCGGCGCCTCGCGGGACATCCAGAGCGTCTTCTATGAATCAGGCCCGCCGCGCAGCTATCTCGGCTGGGGCCAGTCCTCGCAGCTCGGCTTCTCCCTCGGCCTTGCCATGGGCGCGAAGCTCGCAAACCCCGAGAAGCTGGTCGTCAACGTGATGGGCGACGCCTCGGTGGGCATGACCGGCATGGACTGGGAGACCGCGTCGCGCAACGACATCCCGATTCTCACCGTGATCAAGCACGATTCGATCTTCTCCGGCTACGACCGCAACATCCCCGAGGCCTCGGCGCGCTTCGAGGCGAACCGGCAGCAGGGCGACTACGCGACCATTGCGGCGAGCCTCGGCTGCCACGCCGAGACAGTGACCGAGCCCAAGGCGCTCAGGCCCGCTCTGGAGCGCGCGATCTGCGCCACGCGCGAAGGCCAGCCGGCGGTGGTGGACGTGATCACCGCCGAGACCCGCAAGCTCTCCCGCCTCGCGCCGACCTCGATCGGCTGAGCCTCGCGCCTCCTCTCCGCGCGCGACCCTGCGCGCGGGCGCCGCAACAACGAAGGAACGAGACCACGATGGGAAGGTTGGACGACAAGGTCGCGGTGGTGACCGGCGGCTCGCGCGGCATCGGCGCCGCCATCGCGCGCCGCTTTGCTGCGGAGGGCGCGCGCGTTGCCGTGGTCTACCGGGCGGCGGCCGAGGCTGCGGACGAGGTCGTGGCGGGGATCGAGGCTGCCGGAGGCGAGGCCACCGCCATCCGCTGCGACGTGGCGCAGACCAAGGCGTGCGCGGACATGGCGGAGGACGTGGCAGCGGCATTCGGCGGCGCCGACATCCTCGTCAACAACGCTGGCATCCACCTGCTGACCGACCTCGGCCAGACCACCGAGGACCAGTGGGACCGGCAGATGGACACCAACGTCAAGGGCGCCTACTTCGCCGCTCAGGCGCTGCTGCCGCAGATGATGGCCCGCGGCGGCGGCAAGATCATCAACATCGGCTCGATCGTCGGCGAGACCGCCATCATGCGTTCGGCGATCTACTGTGCCAGCAAGGGCGCGCTCAAGCTGCTGACCAAGTCGCTCGCGCTCGACCTGCGCCCGCACAACATCCAGGTGAACAGCCTCTCGCCCGGCTGCGTCGCGACCGATATGAACGCCCGCTACCGGGTCGAGATCGAGGGCTATGCCGAATCCCTGCAGGGCCGCTTCGGGCCGGGCGATCCGTGGATGACGCCCGACGATATGGCGGGCACCGCCCTCTATCTGGCGTCCTCGGATTCCGATACGGTCACCGGCGCCAACATCATGGTGGACAAAGGCTATTCCGCCTACTGACCCGCTCGGCAAGAATGCGAAGTGGCCGGCACGCCGGCGCAACCAGAGGACGAGACCACGATGGGAAGGCTGAACGACAAGGTGGCAGTGGTGACGGGCGGCTCACGCGGTATCGGTGCCGCCATCGCGCGCCGTTTCGGTGCGGAGGGCGCGCGTGTGGCCGTGGTTTACAAGGCGGCGGCCGAGGCGGCAGATGAGGTCGTGGCCGACGTCAAGGCCGCCGGCAGCGAGGCCACCGCCATCCGCTGCGACGTGGCGCAGACGCAGGACTGCAACGCCATGGCGGACGCCGTGGCGGCGGCCTTCGGCGGTGCCGACATCCTCGTGAACAACGCGGGCATCTATCTGCTGACGATGCCGGGCGAGACCAGCGAGGACGAGTGGGACAACCAGATGAACACCAACGTCAAGGGCGCCTACTTCGCAGCCCAGGCGCTGCTGCCGCAGATGATGGCCCGCGGCGGCGGCAAGATCATCAACATCGGCTCGATCGCAGGCGAGACCGGAATTCCCGCCTCGGCCGTCTACTGCGCCACCAAGGGCGCGATCAAGCTGATGACCAAGTCGCTCGCGCTCGATTTACGCCCGCACAACATCCAGGTGAACAGCCTCTCGCCCGGCTGCGTCGAATCCGACATGAACGCCGGCTACCGGGCCGAACTCCAGGAATTCATGGATGCGCTGCAGGGCCGCTTCGGCGTCGGCAATCCGTGGATGGTGCCGGACGACATGGCGGGCACCGCCGTTTATCTGGCGTCCTCCGATTCGGACACCGTCACGGGCGCCAACGTCATGGTGGACAACGGGTATTCGGCGTTTTGAGTTGGAGCACTTTCCGACCTTGCCATATCAGGTCGGCCCCAACTATTCCCACCTCCCCCTGTCCCCCTCCCCCGAAGGCGGAGAGGGGACGTAGACGGCACCGCCAAATTCTCCCTCTCCGCCCCTGGGGGCGGAGAGGGTCGGGGTGAGGTGGGGGGATTCTTGAGCCGCACCGCATGCGAAATAAGAGACCATGATGCAGGCGGGTAAGATTCTGTTCGGCCGTAGAGCGCTCTAACCGCTGGATGCCGTCTGGGGCTCCAGCCGGCAGCGATAGGCGTTGTTTGGCGTTGAGCCGCCGATGGGGTCGATGGTCTCGTTGCCGATCGCCGCATTGAAGTTGGTGTTGTCCGCGGCCGGGTAGCCGGGGAGGGAGAGCCCCTCGCAGCCCTGCCACCACCCATGCGTGGCGCTCACCACCTTGGGATGGAGTTTTGCGGCAAAGCGGGCCCGCGCACGCAGGGTGTTGTGAGGCGTGGTCAGCGTGACCCAGTCGCCCTCGCCGATGGCGTGCGCGGCCGCCGTCTCCGGATTGATCTCCAACAGCGGGTCAGGCTCGTGGCGCCGGAGCGAGGGCAGGTTTCGGTTCTGGCTGTGCAGGTAGTGCGTCGACTTGGCGCAGGTGAGCACGAGCGGATAGGCGTCCGCCACGTCGGTGTCGCCGTTCTTGCCGATCGCGGGCTCCACGTAGTCGGGCAAGGGCTCGTAGCCGTGCTCCAGAAAGCGCTCGGCGTAGATCTCGACCTTTCTGCTCGGCGTGTCGAAGCCGGCGGGATGGCCGTCAACGGGCGCGGCGTACTTGCGGTGCTGCACGGGCTGCGGCGCCCGTACACCTTGCGGGTTGGCCCGCAGCGCCTCCAGTGTGATGCCGCTCGGCGCAAGCTGGTGCCGGTGGGCCGCATCCAGATCGCCGTTCCAGAACAGGTTGCCGAGGCCCAGGCGCTCGGCCAGCGCGAAGGCGATTTGCATGTCGGAGCGGGTCTCGCCCCGCGCCTCGACCACCGCCGGCCGAAGCTGGGCGTAGGCGCTCGCCTCCTGATCCACCAGGAAGTCGGTGCAGAGCCCCTCACGCTCCCACGCGGACGCCACGGGCAGCACGATGTCCGCATACGCCGCCGTCGGGTTCATGAAGAGATCGGCGTGGACCATGAATTCGAGTTCGCTGAGCGCCTTCGCGCCGCGTGCGCCGTCGGCATGGGTGTAGAGGATGTTCTTGCCGAAGTTCACCAGCGCCCGTACCGGGTAGGGGCGGCGCTCCAGCACTGCCTCGTAGAGCGCGTCCGTGGTGATCCAGCCTTGCGTTTCCGGGCCGAGCGGCCGGTCCGAGAGGCCGAGCGACTTGCCCCACAGGTCTTCCGGCATCAGGTCGGTGGCCATCACGTCGTTGGTCGGGATGGTCGCCGGCACCACGTTACCGCCCTCGGCGTCGAAGCTCCCGGTGAGGGCATAGAGCAGGGCGATGGCGCGGTTGGTCTGGCTCGCGTTGGCCAGCATCTCAAGCCCGGCCCAGGCGTAGAACGAGACCCGTCCCGCCGTGCCGATGAGCCGCGCCGTCTCTCGGATCTGCGCTGCCGGGATCCAGGTGATCTCCTCGACACGCTCGGGCGGGTACTGCCGGCAGAGCTCCGCATAGAGGTCGAAGGCGGGCCGGCAGGCGATGGTGCCGTGCGGGCCGGCTATCTCGTAACGCCCGGCGAGAGCGAGGTCGGCGTTCTCCCGCTCGTAGGTGCCGGCGCGCGTGTCGTAGCGAAGCGGCGCGCCCGTCGTGTTGTCCCAGGCGATGCGCTGGGCGGGATCGCCGTCCTTGTCCAGATCGGCGCCGGTGAGGAGTTGCCCGGTGTCGTCGCGTACCAGGAAGGGGCCGTTGGTCCAGCGCGTGACGAATTCCCGGTCGAACCACCCCTCCTCGATCATGACGCCGGCGAGGCCGAGCGCCAGCGCGCCGTCGCTGCCGGGGCGAACGCGGAGCCACTGATCCGCCTTGTTCGCGAGACCCGCGCTGCGCGGGTCGACCACCACGAGCTTCGCGCCGCGCGCCTTGGCGTCCGCGATCCGCGTCGCGTGCGCGAGCCAGGTCGTGCTCGGGTTGTGTCCCCAGAGGATGAAGCAATCGGTCTGCGCAAGATCGGCCACCGGCATCGGCACACCGAAGGTGTGGGGGAACACCATCTCCTTGGCGAAGCCGCAAAGCTCCATCGCGATGGCCGCGTTGGGGCTGCCGAAGGCGCGGCGCAGGCGCTCGACCCAGACGAAGCCATCCTGCATCGCGGTGCCGGCGGTCGTCGTGATGCCGAACGCGACCGTCTCGGAACCCGATTCCTTCGCGAGCCTGTTGAGCGTGTCGGCGATTGTGTCGAGCGCTTCGTCCCACCCGATCCGCTCCCATCCCGGATCGGCATCGCCCTTGGGGCGCGTGCGCTTCAGCGGGTGGAGCAGCCGGTCGGGGTGATGCACCAGCTCGGGCGCAGCCCGGCCCTTGCCGCAGAGCGCCTTGCCGGTGGGATGCTCGGGGTCGGGCTCGACCGCGACGAGGTAGCCGTCCTCCACCGTGGAGATGCAGCCGCAGCGCGACCAGCAGAGCGCGCAGAACCCGTGGACTCGTTCGGTGGCCATGATCTGCGTCTCCCTGTGACCGGCGCGACTACGCCGCGCGGCGCTCGCCCCTGAGCGCCTCGGTGGCCGCGAGGTCTACGGCGCGCGCTTCGGCGTCGATCACGACGCCGTAGGCAGTCCGCGCCTCGTCGATCGAGATGTAGTCGTCGAGCACGTCGTCGAGCACCTGCTCCACCGGGCGGGCCATGGGGTCGCCCCAACCGCCGCCGCCGCCGGTCTCGATGCGGAAGGCCTCGCCCGGCGCGAAGCGGTAAGCGGCGAGCAGCGGGTTGTGCCACGAGCCGTCATCCGCCATGCCACCGATCACCTCCGCCGAGCCGTCCGGCAGGAGCTTGCAGAGCCGCTGCGCCCTGCTTTCCTGCCCGCCTTCTACGCCGGGGCTGCCCGCGAGGGTCCGCGAGGTCTCGATGCTGAGCTCGGCGTTCCCGTTGAAGCGGAACTGCAGCCTGGCGCCGAGCCCGCCGCGATGGGTACCCGGCCCCGCCGAATCCTGTCTCAGGTCGAACGCTTCGTAGACGATGGGATAGCAGAGCTCGGCCACCTCCGCCGAGAGGTTCATGCAGTTGCCGGTGGGGTCGAAGCGGACGCTCGCGCCATCCATGTCGTTCATGCCGCCCCAGCCGCCGGCGGGCAGGTCGGAGAACACGGTCTGACGCCGGGTCTCCGGGTCGGTCACCGCGCAGACCAGCCAGTTCACGTCCGACATGGTCCCGCCGGTGGCGTCCTGCGGCATGGCCTGGCTCATCGCCAGCCAGATCGAGCTGTTGATCTTGGCGGCGGTCACCGTGGTGCAGCCGATGGTCGGCGCGGGCCACTTGGCGTTGAGCCAGCAGTCGTCCGGCAGCACGATGTCGACCGCGTCGAACAGGCCGGCGTTGGCCGGCGCTTCGGGGCAGAGGTAGAAGCGCAGCGCCAGATAGGTGGCCGAAAACGTGTTGGCGAGCGGCGAGTTGATCGCGCCGACGCATTGCGGGTCCGAGCCGGTGAAGTCGACGGTCATCTTCTCGCCTTCGACGATAATCTTCACAGCGAGCTTGATGGGCTCTTCGCTGAAACCGTCGGTATCGACGAAGTCGGTCACCGCGTACTCGCCGTCGGGGATCGCCTCGATGCGGCTGCGGCTGATGCGATTGGTGTAAGCGATCAGCTCGCGCATGGCGATCTCGACCGTCTCCAGGCCGTAGCGCGCAACCCCGCGGCTGAACTCCTGCTCAGCGACCTTCAGCGCGCCCATGTGGGCCTGGATATCGCCCTCGATGTATTCCGGGCAGCGCGTGTTGTTCTTGATCAGCGCCAGCAGGTCCTGGTTCATCTCGTATTCGTTGAAGAGCTTGAGCGGCGGGATGCGCAGCCCTTCGCCGGCGATATGTGTGCCGAAGGACTGCCCGCCAGCGGCACCGCCGCCGAGGTCCTGCCAGTGCCCCCGGCTCACGGCGAAGCCCAGCAGCCTGTCCCCGCTGAAGATGGGCATCGTGAAGGTGGTGTCGGGAATGTGCGTGCCGCCCTGGAACGGGTCGTTCAGGACCACCACGTCGCCGGGGCGAAGTGCCTCCTTACCGTACTTGTTGACCGATTCCTGGGCGGCGAAGTGCATCGCCGCCATGTGGATGGGGCAGCCCGGCGATTGGGAGACGAGGCGGATGTCCGCATCGTAGACGGCGTTGGAGTAGTCGAGGATGTCGCTCAGGATCGGCGAGAACGCGGTCTTCTGAAGCACCTTGCTCATGCGCTCGCAGCAGAAATCGAAGTGGCTGCGCAGGACCTCGAATGTGACCGGATCGAGATCCCTGATCTCCGACGCGTTGCGTTTGATTGCATCCATGGCCTTGATCCCTTGAGCGCTCAGGCGGCTCCATCCAACGCGATCAACAAGTTGCCGCTGCGGTCGACCGACGCCTGCGTGCCCGGCGGCAGGACGGTCTCCGAATGATCGTACTCTACAATGGCGGGGCCGGTAATGGCGACGCCGGGGTAGAGCCGCTCGCCGGCGTAGATCGCGACATCGTGCCAGGACCCGCCGAAGTAGACCGGCCGCGTGCCGCGCTCGACCTCGGCAGCAGCGCCTGCCTCGGCTCCATGGATGGTCGGGCGCGCGAACGCGCCCGCGGCGGTGACGCCGATGCTGACGAACTCAGACGGGAAGGTCGGCGACTTGACGCCGTGCTCGGCTTCATGCGCGTCGTGGAAGGCATCCGCGATGTCCCGCGCCCGGTCGGCCGAGAGCTGGCCGTCACCCAGCGGCGTCAGTACCTCCCAGAACTGGCCGACGTAACGCATCTGCGCGTGACGCGAGAGCATCATCCCGGCGTCCGCGATGCCGTCTCGCGCGAGCAGCGCCCGGCCCTGGCGTTCGAGCCCGGTGTACATCTGGTTGAGCCGGTCGAAATCCGCCTCGTCCACGGGGGCGTAGTAGAACTCCTCCAGGTCGTGGCGGATGTCCATGGCGGTCGCGCCGAAGGCCGAGGCGACGCCGGCATGGGCCGGAACCACGATGCGCGGGATGTTCATCGCGCGCGCGATCTGGCAGGCGTGCATCGGGCCCGCACCGCCAAAGCTCGCGAGCACGAAGTCGCGCGGATCCCGCCCGCGATCGGTGAGCACGAGCTTGATCGCCTGCGCCATGTTCTCGCAGGTGATCGAGATGATCGCTTCGGCCGCCTCCAGCCGGTCGATGCCGAGCCGGTCGGCGATCCTGCCCACGGCGCGCTCTGCGGCGTCCGCATCCAGCGCAAGCTTGCCGCCCAGCGTGGCGTCCAGCCGGCCGAGGACGAAGTTCGCGTCTGTCACCGTCGCCTCGTCCCCGCCGCGGTCGTAGCAGGCGGGGCCCGGATCGGAGCCCGCACTCTGCGGCCCGACGCGCAGCGAGCCACCCTTGTCCACCCAGGCAATCGATCCGCCGCCGGCCCCGACGCTGCGGATGTCCAGCATCGGGATGGTGATCGGCACCTCCCATTCGAGCTGGTAGTCGTGGGTGAGGAGCCCCTCGCCGTGATCGACGATCGATGCGTCGAAGGTCGTGCCCCCCATATCGGTGTGGATGATGTTCGAGAACTCGGTCGTCTGGCTCAGGTAGCGGGCGTACGCGACGCCGCCGGCCGGCCCCGATTCCACAAGCTCCTCCGGCCGCTCGATGGCGAGATCGACGCCCATCATGCCGCCGTTGCTCTTGAGCGCGAGCAACGAGCCGGTGAAGCCGTTGTCGCGGAGTCCGGCCGCCAGACGGTTGAAATAGCTGGTCATTACCGGGAGCAGCGCAGCGCGCACCACCGTGGTGGAAAAACGCCCGTGCTCCCGAAACTTCCTCACCGTCTCGGACGAGAGGGCGATGTGGCAGTCGGGATATTCCTCCAGCAGGATGTCGCGCATCCGGGCTTCGTGCCGCCCGTCCACGTAGGCGTTGATGAAGCAGATCGCGACCGACTGAGCGCCCTGCTCCCTGATCTGGCGCGCGACGCGGCGGGCCTCCTCGTCTTCGAAGGGGCTCAGATCCTCGCCCGCAGCGGAGAGCCGGCATCCCAGGGTGAAGCGCAGGCGCCGGGGCACGATGGGCGTGGGCCGTTTCTGGCGCAACGCGAACAGGTGCTGGCGGCGCTGGCGCCCGATCTCGATGACGTCGCGGAAGCCCTCCGTCGTGACCATGGCAACCGGCGGGTAGCTGCGCTCGACCAGGGCGTTGGTCGCGGTCGTGGTGCCGTGCACGAGCACGCTGATCTCAGCCGGGGCGATCGCGGCTGCCTCCAGCGCGTTCAGCACGCCCACGGAGCGGTCGCCGGCGGTGGTCAGCACCTTCGCCGAAATCGTCTCGCCGCTCTCCCCGTTCGCCGCGAAGAGGTCGGTGAAGGTTCCTCCAACGTCAATTCCGACGTGCCACATCACGTTAGTCCCGGTGGGTCGATGGATCGTGAGAACCGGTCGAAGACCGTCTGGTCGAGAACGGAACCCGGCAGCGCTTGCCGGAGGCGCAGTATTTCTAGCGGATCGCCGGTCCCACGGAAATATCGGCTGGCCCACAGATGACCTCGGCAAGGGTCATGTGATAGAGACATGGCGGCAGTTGAACGCGTTGGGAGAGACTTCATGCGCCACATCATGGGCGTCGATATCGGCGGCACCTTTACCGATTTTTCACTGATCGACGATCGAGGCGGCATCACGCTTTGGAAGGAGGCGACGACGCCCGCCGATCCGGGGGTCGCCGTCCAGCGCGGCCTGGAGGCGCTCGCCGATGCTCAGGGCTTGGAGGTCGACTCCTTCGTCGGCAGCCTCGACCTCTTCGTGCACGGCCAGACCATCGCCACCAACACGGTGATCCAGCGCAACGGCCCCAAGACGGCGCTGCTCTGCACCGAGGGCTTCCGCGACGTCCTCTACTTCCGCGACGGCTTCAAGCCCGACCGCTATAACGTCAGCCTGCCCAGATCGAAGGATTTTATTCGCCGCGACCTGCGCCTGCCGCTCACGGAGCGGATGGACTATCGCGGCGAGCCGCTGATCGAGCTCAACGAGGACTCGGTGCGAACGGCGGCCCGGACACTTAAGGAGCAGGGCGTCGAATCCGTCGCCGTCGCGCTGCTCTGGTCCATCATGAACTCGAGCCACGAGGTCCGTGCCAAGGAGATCCTCGCGGAAGAGCTTCCGGGCGTCCCCGTGGTCCTGAGCTCGGACGTGCTGCCCATGATCCGCGAGTGGGAGCGGACATCCAGCACCGTGCTCAGCGCTTACATCCTGCCGCGCATCTCCAGCTACATGATCGCGCTGGAAAAATATCTCTCGGAGAACGGCTTCGGCCAGAACCTGCTGGTCATGCAGCTCAACGGCGGCACGGCAACGGTCAAGCAGATCATCGAGCGGCCCATCTACGCCCTGGCCTCGGGCCCGGCGGCGGGGCCGGCGGCCGGCCTCTATTGCGCCGAGCGGGTGGGCGTCAACAACGTCATCACCATCGACATGGGCGGCACGAGCTTCGACGTGTGCATGGTGACCGACGGCGAGCCTGCGCTCACCAAGGACATGCGCGTGCACGATAACCCGGTGGGCGTCGCGGCCGTCGACGTGCATTCGATCGGCGCGGGCGGCGGCAGCATCGCCTGGATCGACAAGGGCGGCGCGCTGCAGGTCGGCCCGATGAGCGCCGGCGCCGAGCCGGGGCCCGCCTGCTATGAGCTGGGCGGTGACCGGCCCACGGTGACCGATGCCAACGTGGTCCTCGGCTACATCAACCCCGATTTCTTCCTCGGTGGGCGGCGCGACATCAATCCCGATGCATCCTCACGCGTTGTCGAGGAGGCCATCGCGAAGCCGCTGGGCTTGAGCGTCGAGCAGGCGGCCGACGGCATCTTCCAGATCGTCAACACCAACATGGTCGACGCGATCCGCGTGGTCTCGGTCGAGAAGGGCATCGACCCGCGCGGCTACAGCCTGGTGGTGGGCGGCGGCGCCGGCGCCATTCATGCCGGCGCGCTGGGCGTGGAGCTCGGCATGAAGCAGGCGATCATTCCGCGCTACGGCGGCGTCTTCTGCTCCTACGGCATGATCGCGAGCGACGTGCGGCACGATCTGATCAAGGCCTTCGCCACCAACACCAGCGACTTCGACCTCGCGCGCGCCAACGAGATTTTCGCCGAGCTCGAAGCCGAAGCGATCGCCGAACTCAGGGCGCAGGGCTTCGCCCGCTCGCGGATCAAGATCGCCCGCTTCGCGGACGCCAAGTACTCCAACCAGATTCACGAGCTCACGATCCCGCTGCCCTCGAAGGGCAAGATCAAGAAGTCCGATATCGACAACATCGCCGAGGCCTTCCACGGCTTGCACGAGCGCATGTTCTCCTACTGCGTGCGGGAGAGCGCGGTCGACCTGTTCCACTGGCGGATCACGGCGGAGGGCAGGCTGCCGGAGCGCGAAACACCGATTCAGAAGCGCACGCGCAAGCCCGCGAGCGAGGCGCAGAAGGGCACGCGCATGGTCTATTTCAGGGCTTTCAAGAAGTACCGCCGGACCAAGATTTACGACGGTGCCAAGGTGCGCCACGGCATGACCATCGAAGGGCCGGCCGTGGTCGAGCAGGAGAACTCGACGATCGTGGTCCAACCCAAGCACACCCTGAAGGTCAACCGCTACGACGATTTCGTCCTCGCGATCAACTGAGGGAGCGAGACATGGCCAACATATCCACGGTGCACCGCACCGGGCCGAAGACCAGGAGCATCGCCAAGAGGCAGGTCAGGACGCGGCCCCAGAAGAGCGCCAAGGCGGCCGTCGATCCGATCACCTTCTCGGTCGTTCTCAATCGCTTCAACACGATTGCGAACGAGATGACGCTGACCATGGAGAAGACTTCCTGGACCTCGATCATCGCGCTCGCACGCGACTTCTCCTGCGCGATCTACGACGCCAAGGCGCGGCAGATCTGCATGATGGACGCGCTGCCGGTCCACACCAACTCGATGCACGTGGTCCTGAAGGAGATCGCCCGGGTCTTCGAGGGCGACATCCACGACGGCGATGTCATCGTCTGCAACGACGCCTACAGCGGCAATACCCACGTCGGCGATTTCGTCACCGCCTGCCCTGTGTTCCACAAGGGCAAGCACATGTTCTGGAGCATGACCAAGGGCCATCAGCTGGATTGCGGCGCCTTCATCCCCACCAGCACGCCCGCCGCCGCCAAGGACGTGTGGCAGGAAGGGCTGCAGCTGCCGCCGATCAAGTTCTACGAGAAGGGCCAGCGGCGCGACGACGTGGTCCGCATGTACCTCGCCAACGTGCGCTGGCAGGAGTGGCTCTACGGCGACCTGATGGCGCAGCTTGGCTCGATCTGGACCGGCAAGCGGCGGCTCATCGAGCTTGCGGCGCACTACGGCAACGACGAGGTGGAGCGCTATATCGAGGCGATCTTCGACTATGCCGATCAGCGCATGGCCGAAGAAATCCGCCAGATGCCGGATGGCGACTACGAGGGCACCTCCTGGCTCGACACCGACGGCCAGGGCGGCACCGACATTCCCGTGAACGCGCGCGTCTCGATCCGGGACGACCGGGTCCACGTCGATTTCGGCGGCTCCGCACCGCAGACGCCGGGTGCCAACAACTCCTCCTTCGGCGTCATGCAGGCGGCGGCTGGCATCCCGATCCTCTGCACGATCGACCCCTCGATCCCCCACAACGACGGCTGCCTGCGCCACATCACGGCCGAGGCCCCGCTCGGCTCGGTATGCAACGCGCAGTATCCGGCCTCCACGGCGCTTGCCACCATCGGACCAGACGACACCATGCAGGACGCCGTCTACAAGGCGCTCGCCCACGCGGTGCCAGACCGCGTTACCGGCGGCAACGGCCGGGTCAGTTGCGTGCCCTTCTTCTCGGGCACCGATACCCGCGACGGCCAGGACCGCTCCTGGGGCTGCATGTTCTTCAACGGCGGGCCGGCGGGCGGCGCATCCTCGAAGGAAGACGGCTGGCCGCTCCTCATCACGTCGGCCGGCATGGGCGGACTCAAGATCCTGAGCGTCGAGATGAGCGAGATGCTCTACCCCATGCGCGTCGACAAGCAGGAGATCGGCGCCGATTCCATGGGGCACGGCGAGCATCACGGCGGCCCCGGCGTCGAAATTCAGATCACGCCCATCGGCGGCCCGATCGAGTGCCACCTGTTCGGCGACGGCACCGCCAATCCGCCTCACGGCGTGATGGGCGGCACGACCGGGATCGGCGGCGGCAGCTACAAGGAGAACCTGGAAACGGGCAAGCGCACCTATTGCTCCTCGAAGGGGCTCCTCATGATCGAGGAGAACGAGGTTTGGGTGGCGCACTCCAGCGGCGGCGGCGGTTACGGCGATCCGTTGAAGCGCGATCCCGAGGCGGTGCTGGAAAGCATCTTCGAGGGGCTGCTCACGGTCGAATGCGCGGCCGAGGTCTATGGCGTCGTCATCAACAACGCGACCATGACCATCGACTGGAACAAGACCGAGGCGAGGCGCGAGCAGATAGAGGCCGAGCGCGGTCCATTGGAGGTGGTGGTACCGACCACGCCAGGGGCCTCCGACTGGATTCCGAAGCGGCTCCGGGATGGCGACGAATATCTGATCGATCCGCAATGAGCGGGAGCAACGCCATGGCGAGGCTCAATACATTCGATGCCGACGTCGGCGCAGACTCGTTGGCGGCGGCGATCGAGCAGGACGGCTATGCGATCGTGCGGGAGCTTCTCGATCCTGAGACCCTTGCGCGGCTCTCGGGCGAGCTGACCCCGCATCTGGAGGCGACGGAGCTTGGCGACCCCGACGCCTTCATGGGGCACAAGACGAAGCGCTTCGGCGCGTTGCTCTCACGCTGCCCGACGAGCCGCGACATGGTGGTCCATCCGCTGGTGCTGGACACCGCCGACCGCGTCCTCGGGCCGTATTGCGCGCGCTACCAGGTCCATTACACCGGAGTGATGCACGTCGAGCCCGGCGAGACCGTGCAAACGATGCACCGGGATACGGGCCTCTTTCCCATCCAGAACCCCGCGCCGCCGCTGACGCTCGCGACCATGTGGGCGGTCAGCGACTTCTCGGTGGAGAACGGGGCGACCCGCATCGTGCCGGGGAGCCACCGCTGGCCCGACGAGCGCATACCGGAGCCGGACGAGATAAAGCAGGCGGAAATGCCGGCCGGTTCGCTGTTGATGTACGTGGGCAGCGTGATCCATGGCGCCGGCGCCAATCGCTCGAACGCCGCTCGCTGCGGCGTCGCGCTTCACTACGCGCTCGGCTGGCTGCGCCAGGAGGAGAACCAGTATCTCGCCGTGCCGATGGAGGAGGCGCGGACCTTCCCCCATCAACTTCAGTGCCTGATGGGCTACGACCTGGGCACGGTTAACCTGGGGTTCGTCGACCACAAGCATCCGAACGACATCCTGAACGGCACCGCCGGCGATCAGGCCGGCGTGCTCGGACCTCAGGAACTGATGGATGCGGACAACGCGATCCAGCGCTTCAAGGTCGAAGGCACAAAGGCCGTCGGCCGCGCGCGCATGAGTGTGTAAGCAACGGTCAAGTAATCGGGCCGCACTCGCAGGCCCTCACCTCATAGCGGATCCCAGCTGAACACGTCGCCGGAGCGGTCGAGCGCGGCGAAGTGGCCCTTCAGCGCTGGCACGGCATGGTCGGCGATTGCCTGCGCATCCCAGCCCTCGCTCCGGTGGACGCTGCGCGCGGGCCGGAAGGGGTCGAAGAGAAAGATCTCGTTGTGGCGCACGGCGAAGACCTGCCCCGTGATGCCTTGCGCGACATCGGACGCGAGAAACACGGCGAGCGGCGCGTTCTTCTCGGGCGTCATCTTCTTGAGACGCTCGATCCGCTCCCGCTGCTCGTCGGTGTCGGCCGGGATTTCGCTGGTCATCCGGCTCCAGGCGAAGGGCGCGATGCAGTTGGAGCGCACGTTGAAGCGCTTCATGTCGAGGGCGATCGACTTCGAGAGCGCGCAGATGCCGAGCTTGGCCGCCGCGTAATTCGCCTGCCCGAAGTTGCCGATCAGCCCCGACGTGCTGGTCATGTGAACGAAGGCGCCCGACTCCTGACGCCGGAAGTGCTCCGCCGCCGCGCGGCTCAGGAAGAAGCTGCCGTTGAGATGCACACCGACGACGGAGAGCCATTGCTCGGCCGTCATCTTGTGGAAGATCGTGTCGCGCAGGATACCGGCGTTGTTCACCACGATGTCGATCCGCCCGAAGGCCTCCAGCGCCGTTGCCACGATGGCGCGCGCGCTCTCCCAGCTGTCGACGCTGTGCGTGTCGATGGCGGCGGTCCCGCCGGCGTCCTCGATCAGCCGCTTGGTCTCCTCCGCCGGGTTCGCCGAGCCGCCCTCGCCCGTGACCGAGACGCCGATATCGTTGACCACGACGGAGGCCCCGGTGCGTGCAAGCGCCAGTGCGATCTCACGGCCGATGCCGCCGCCAGCGCCGGAGACAATCGCCACCTTTCCCTCGTTCACCGTTCATCTCCCATCATTGCGTCACCCGAAGGTCGCGAGGCCGTTTCTCAGGACGAAAACGTCGCGCTCGACGGCCCGCGCCCGAAAGGCGCCGTTCTGCCACATCTGCACCTCGACGGTCTCGCCCGGAAAGACCGGCGCCGAGAACCGCGCGGACATGCCCCGCAGCGATCCGGGATCGTCACCTGCGAACGCGCGCAGAATGGCGTGGCAGGCGATCCCGAAGGTGCAGAGACCGTGGAGGATCGGCCGATCGAAGCCAGCCTTCTTCGCGACTGCAGGGTCGAGATGGAGCGGGTTGGGATCGCCATTCAGGCGATAGAGGAGGGCCTGTTCCGGGCGTGTCGCGACGGCAACGGTGCGGTCGGGCTCCCCGGCGGGCTCCTCCGGCGCGGGACGCGGCGTGCCGGAGGGGCCATCATAGCCGCCGTCGCCCCGGAGCATGATCGTGCGCGTCTCGGTCGCGATGACCGCGCCCGTGTCTGTGTCGCTTAGCGTCTTCTCGAGATAGAGCAGCGCGCCCTTCTGCACTCCCTTGTCGACGATATCGACGATCCGGGTCTTGCCGACGACCGTGCCAGCGCTGGGGATAGGTGCTTTCAGAGAGAACCCCTGCTCGGCATGGACTACGCGGCCCGCATCGACCGTCGTGCGCGGATCGGCCAGCCAGAAGCCGGGATGGCCGAGTACCGAGCAGAACGACGGCACGATGTGTGGGCCCTTGTGGTCATCCACGAATTGCAATTGCCACGGGTCGAGAGGATCGTGGCCGAGCCCGATTGACAGCGCGTAACGCACCGCGTCGAGGGGACCGAAGGTCTGCCGGGCCTCGGGACTCTCGAAGCCCATGAGCGCATCGTATTTCACGGCCCGGGAGGCTCGGGGCGCGGCGAGTGGGTCACGGCCGTCGCAATGAGGTGAGGGTTCTGCTGCAGATTGGGCCGGCGCGGCGGGCCATTCAGCCGTCGTAGTGTCCGACGATCGCCACGCTGCACACGTTCTGGACGGGATGGCCCCCCAGGTTGTGGGTCAGGCCGTAGCGCATGCTGTCGATCTGGCGCTCCTCCGCGCGACCGTGAAACTGCAGATAGATCTCATAGAGCATCCGCAGACCCGAGGCTCCGATGGGGTGGCCGAAGCACTTCAGGCCACCGTCGATCTGGCACGGCATCTCGCCATCGGCGTCGTAACGACCGTCGAGCACCGCCTTCCAGGCCTGGCCCTCGTCGGCGAGGCCGAGGTCCTCCATCGTCACCAGCTCCGTGATGGAGAAGCAGTCGTGGACCTCGGTGGCACTGATTTCCTTGCGCGGGTCGTCGATGCCGGCTTCCTCGTAGGCACGCTGGGCGGCGATGCGTGTGGTCTTGAAGTGGGCGCCGTTCCAGCTGTTGAAGCCGATCTCTTCGCCGTTCGAGACGCTGAGCTGCAAACCCTTGACCGTCACGACGTTCGTCTCGCCCAGGGTCATGGCGATCTCAGGCGTGGTGACGATCGCGCAGGCAGCCCCGTCGCTGACGCCGCAGCAATCGAAGAGGCCGATGGGCTCCGCGACCATCGGCGCTCCAATCGCCTGCTCGTGGGTGATCTCGCGGCGCAAGTGCGCCTTGGGATTGCGCGCGCCGTTCGCGTGGCTCTTGACCGAGACGTGGGCCATCGCGCGCTTGAGATCGTCCCGGTCGATGCCGTGGGCGCCGCGATAGCCGGCCGCGAGCTGCGCGAAGGCGCCCGGCGCGGAGACGTTGGGGGAGAACAGATCGTTGGTCACACCGCGGGTCCGGGCCGGCAGGCCGCCATAACCAGTGTCCTTCAGCTTCTCGACGCCGAGCGCGAGCGCGAAGTCCGCGGCACCCGAGGCGACCGCGTAGCATGCACCGCGAAAGGCCTCGGTGCCGCTGGCGCACATGTTCTCGACATGCGTGACCGGGATGTAGCCGAGCCGCAGCGAGGTCGCGAGCGGAAGCGCGCTCGGACCGACGTTGACCGAGTCGAATGCCGTACTCAGCCACGCCGCATCGATCTGCGAGCGTTCGATGCCGGCGTCGGCGATGCACTCCTCGAACGCCTCGGCCATCAGGTCCGAGGGCTCGGCGTCCCACCGCTCACCAAACTTCGAGCAGCCCATGCCGAGGATTGCCACCTTGTCTCGAATTCCGCTGGCCATGTTCGTTCTCCCCGCGCTGCAGCGCCTTAGTCGGGCGCCGCCTTCCAGAAATACTGACGCATCCCGCGCCGCTCATCCACATGCTTGATTCTGAAGCGCATGCTCGCCCGCGTGCCGACGTCGAAGCTCTCGGGATCCACCTCCGTGAACTCCACCATGGTCCGGCCGCCGCCCTCGAACTCGACGAGGCCCAGGTAGGCGGGCGGATCCATGGAGAACACGAGATGGTCGGCGGTAAAGGTCTTCACCGTGGCCGGCACGTCCGCCATGGGGTGGGGCTCCTGCGTGTCCCTGGCGCCGCAGTTCGGGTTCACGCAGTAGATCGCCTTCGGGTATTGCACCGTGCCGCAGCGCACGCAGCGGCCGCCGACGAATCCGGTCACACCCTCCCGGTTGCGGTACTGCGCCGTGAGCGCCGGCGACCGGTCGAGCTCAGCGCGCTTGCCGTACTCGCGCTCGACCACGCCACAATAGGTCAGGAACTTGCTGTAGTTGGTTTCCTCGACCCTGCGCTCCAGCCACCCGGCGACGCCGCGCTTGGGCCGCGCCGCGCCGATCGCGTCCGTCACGCGAAACACCAGCGCGTCGCAGCCCTGCCCGAACCCGGTGACGACAAAGGTCTGCCCCGGCTCAGCACTCGCCAGCTCGGCCGCGAGCATGAGCAGCGGCTGTGCCGTGCCGCATTGGCCCACCGTGCTCATCATCGGATCGGCGACGGCCTCGGCGGAGATGCCGCACGCCTTGCCGACACCCTCCGGCACTCGCCTCAGGTGGCAGGGAACGATCAGGCGATCGACCTCCGTGGGCTCGACGCCGGCCTTCGCGAGAGCCCGCGCGACCGCCTGCGGCACCAGCTTCATCCAGCCTTCGTCGCGAATCCAGCGGTCTTCCCAGGCGTAGTCGTAGGCATCGCCGCTCGCGCGGAAATGGTCGATGAAGTCTGCGGCGACGGTCGCGGAGCCGAGCAGGGTCGCGATCTCTCCCTCGGCGCCCACCTGGAGCGCGGCCGCCCCGTCTCCCGACAGCATTTCCATCGGGCTGCCGGCGCGGGCCCTGCGTCTCTCGGCCGCCACCACGATGACCTGCGTCCCCGCCGCCGCGGCATCGAGTGCGCTCATAAGCGCGGTCGTCGAAGCCCGAAGCGAGCCCGCCACATCCATGGTACGCAGATCGCTCCCGAGATTCAGGGCCTCCGCGACGATGCCGGCGTTCTGGCGGACGGCGAAGGGGTGCGTCGTCGAGGCAAGGAACAGCGCCTGGACTGGCGTAGCCGGGCCCATGTCGCGCGCGGCTTCCACGGCCATCGTCACCGTGTCCTCGTCCCAGCTGCACATGGTGCACTCGCCGCGCGCCAGGCCACGGAGCGAGGCGTCGAACCAGGTATTGGCGGCCGCTATTGCCGAGCGTTGAAGACGTCGGCGCGGCAAGTAGGCGCCGTAGGCGGTGATGCCGGGCACGCAGGAGCTCCGGAGTTGGGCGGATACGCGACCTAGGGGCGGGGCATACTACACGGTCGCACCGGCAAGGCTAATCGGCCGGCGGCCCATTCAGAGGCCGAGGTAGGCCGCTCTGACGTTGTCGTCCCTGATGAGTTCGTTGGCCGGTCCCTGGAGCACGAGCGAGCCCTGCTCCAGCACGTAGCCGTGGGAGGCGACGCTGAGCGCCAGCGCGGCATTCTGCTCCACCAGAACCACGCCGACGTTCTCGTCGACCGTGAGCACGCGGAGCGTCTCCATGATCCTCTGCTCGATCACCGGCGCGAGGCCGATGGAGGGCTCGTCCAGCAGCAGCAGCTTGGGATCCGACATGAGGGCGCGGCCGAAGGCCAGCATCTGCTGCTCGCCGCCGCTCAAATCGCGCGCCAACTGGCGCCGGCGGTCCTTGAGAATGGGGAAGTGCTGGTAAATGCGGTCGAGGTCGCGGCGGATGGCCTTCCTGTCCTTACGCAGATAGGCGCCCACCATCAAGTTGTCGTAGACGCTGATGCGCGGGAAGAGCTCGCGCCCCTCCGGTACGTGCGAGATTCCCATGCGCACGATGGCGGTGGGCGAGGCCGCGTCGATCCGCTCGCCGAGAAAGCGAATCTCGCCGGATTCCGGCCGGATCAAGCCCGAGATGGTCTTGAGCAGGGTCGTCTTGCCGGCACCGTTGCTGCCGACGATGGTCGTGATCGTCCTCTCTTCCGCCGAGATCGACACCTCCGAGAGCGCCGAGATCAGGTCGTACTTGACCGTCAGATCCTGGGTCTCAAGCATCATGGCGCGACTGCTTCCCGAGATAGGCCTCGATGACGGCCGGGTTGCTGGTCACCTCGTCCGCCGTGCCCTCGGCGATCTTCTCGCCGAAGTCGATCACGGTGATGAGCTCGCAGACGCTGAGCACGGAGCGCACGTCGTGCTCGACCAGGAGTATCGTGATGCCGTGGTCGCGCAGGCTTGCGATCCTCTGGGCGACGCTGATCTTCTCGGTCGGATTGAGGCCGGCAAGCGGCTCGTCCAGCATCAAGAGCGTCGGCCGCACCGCGAGCGCGGTGGCGATGGAGAGCACCCGCTGCATGCCGGCAGGCAGCAGGCGCGCGGTCGTCTCCGCATCGTCCGAGAGCGTCATGAAGTCCAGGATCCACTCGGTGCTCTCATCCACGCTTTCGAAATGAGGCAGATTCTCGAGGGAAGGCCGCGGCCTCGCCCCCCGGCGCCCGGCGTGGACGTGATGGCCCATCGCCACGTTCTCGCGCACCGTCATCTCGCGGTAGATGCTGGTGAGCTGGAAGGTGCGGACGAGCCCGCGCTTGGCGATCTGGTGCGGCCGCTTGCCCTTGATCGAGTGGCCCTGGAAGCGCACGTCGCCGGAAGTAGGCTTTAGGAATCCGCTGATCAGGTGGAACATCGTGGTCTTGCCGGAGCCGTTCGGCCCGATGAGACCCCGAATCTGCCCCTCCGGAATCTCGAAGGAGATCCCCTTCACAGCGGCCAGTTTGCCGAAGCGCTTGGCGACGTTATCGACTTCGAGGATCGCCATCGCTCACCGCCCCTGCCGGGCGCCGTCCGGCGGTCGGTCGCCGCGGCTCCGCCACCAGCGCCGCGCGCGGCGGGCGAGTCGGATGATGACCATTTCCAGGCCGCCCTCCGCCAGCAGGATGACGCCGAGGACGCTGATGCCCCAGAGCAGCGGAATCCACTGCGTGAAGTCGCGGAAAACCTCTTCCAGCGCGGTCAGGTAGAGCAGGCCGACCAGCGGCCCCCAGAAGGTGGTGATGCCGCCGACGATGGCCGCCGCCACCAGCTTGAACATGAGAACCGCGCTGAAATCCAACGGATTGATCAACCCGTTGAAGTTCGCGTAGAGCACGCCACTGAAGCCCGCGACCACCGAACCCATGACGAAGGGGAGTGTCCTGAGCGCCCACGTGTTGATGCCGATGGATTCGGAAAGCTCCTCATTGGCGGCGACCGCCTTGATCGTGTGGCCGAGGCGCGAGAGGTCGAAGCGGTAAAGCAGGAGGCCAACGACCACGGCAAGCGCCAACGCCAGATAGTAGAAGCCGACACTGTTGCCGAAATCCATCCCCAGGATGGGCTCGGGCCGCGGGATGAACGAGATGCCGTAGGTGCCGCCAGTGATCCCGCTGAACTGCACGTAGCACTGGCGCAGCGCTTCGCCCGCCGCAAATGTGCTCAGGAAGAAGTAGTAGTGCCGGGTGCGCAGCACCGGATAGGCGATGATCATCGCGAAGGCGCCGGCGATAAGCGCGCCGAGGAAGAACGTCGCCCAGAACGACCAGGGCGTCTCCAGCGTCGTGAGGATCGCCGTCGTGTAGGCGCCGAGGCCCGCCGTCGATATATGCGCGAACGACCAGCCGCCCATGGTCGTGATCAGCCGGTAACCCATCAATGAGACCGCGTTGATGGTGAAGAGCACCAGCACGCTCTGCCAGTAGACCGAGAGCGCGTGGGGCAATGCCACCAGCAGCGGCAGCGCGATGCCGGTGCCGATGCAGGCCCGCAGGAAAATCCTGTTGGCCTGTCGGTTGGCGGCGCGGTTGATCATTCGCGCGCCCCGAGTAGCCCGCTCGGCAGGAAGGAAAGCACCAGCAGCATGATGATGGCGTCGACCATCGGCGCGAATTTGCCCGCGCCGAACGTCGTCATCAGCGTGTCGATGATGCCGAATAGGAAGGCGGCAACCACGGCGCCGGAAAGGCTGCCGATGCCGCCCACGATGATGATGATGAAGGCGCGCCAGAGCGCCTCGCCGCCCATGAACGGGCTGATGATGAGCACGCTGCCCATGAGCACGCCGGAAATCGCCGCCAGCGCCGAGCCCACGAACATGGTCGTGAGCGCGATATGGTTCATGCTGATGCCCTGCAGCATGGCGCCGGTTCGGTTCTGCGCGGTCGCGCGGACGGCGCGCCCGAGATCGGTGTGCATCAGGAAGAGATAGAGGCCGCCCATCATCACGACGGTGAAGCCGAAGACCACCAGCCTTTGGATCGGCAGGACCATGCCCTCGAACAGGATGAAGCCCGGAAACGGCGCCGGGACAGACTGCCCCATTGGGCCGATGGCCTTCACCACCGCCACCTGGAGGACATAGGACAGCCCGAGCGTCGCCATGAATATCGAGAAGGGCTGCTCCCGCAATCGATGGAAGATCGAGAGCTGAACCAGAATCCCCATGACGCCGACCACGCCTGCGGCGACAATCAGCGCGACAATGAAGGTCGCACCCGGAGGCAGGATGCCGGTGAAGGCGTTGATCAACAGCCAGAGCGCGTAGCCGCCAAACATGTAGAACTCGCCATGCGCGAAGTTGATGGTGCGCATGACGCCGAAGACGAGCGCGAGCCCGACAGCGAAGGACACGTAGAAGGTGCTGAGAAAGATGATGTTGGCGACGATTTGCATGTCGTCTTGGCCGCTACGCCCGCCTAAGTCTTAGCACCGTCGCCGCGCGCGGCAGGGCCGAGCGGGCCGGCCGCTCGCCGTATGCGCCTGCCGGGTATCGAAAATGGACGGGCCGGGAACGACGCCGCACGCGACGCGCTTCCCGGCCCGCAAAACCAGCCGTTTGAGCGGCCTATCTGAATACTTGACCGCCTGCCTCGAGCACGGGCAGGGCAACGGCCATGTGCTGCTCCCACCACGCGGCGTGGTCGAGGAGATGGTCGAGCACCAGGTTGCCGTCCGCACCGAGGTTGTAGATCGGCAGCGGCGTCAGCAGGTGGTTGTTGGCGCCGTAGATCTCCTCACCGCCCCACCTGGAGGGACCGAAAATCGGGTGATCGACGACCTCCGCGCCGAGCAGGGTCTTCATCACGACCTCGGAGTCGATGCTGGGCGACATCCTGATGCCGGCCTCGATCGTGCCGATCGCGGCATAGCCGATCGGGGTGTAGGGGGACCATTGGTCTTCGCCGAACTGCTCCACGTAAGTGGTGTAGAGCTCGTGGCCCTTGGGGCTGAAGGACGCCTCGGAGGCTTCGAAGGCGTAGCCGAAGTACATCCGCCCGGCGAGCACCTCGGCGGGCACCCGCTTCAGGATGATCGGCATGGTGAAGCCTTCGGCGCAGTAGACGCCCTTGAAGCCGAGCTGCTCGACGGTCTCGACCATGATCGCGAGCTGCGCCGGCACGAAGCCCAGCTGACAGATCATGTCCGGCTCGGACGCCATCAGCGGCGTCAGCAGGCCGAGCATGTCCTTGGTCGCGTCAGGCGAATAGCTCTCGTTGTAGACGATCTCCGCCTGGTCCGGGTGCGCCGCGACGCCGGCCTCGAAATAGGCCTTGGCCGCGAGACCGTAGGACGCGTCCGCCGTGATGATGGCGACCCGCTTCACGTCCGGGTTGGCGGTGAGCGCGCGGCTCGCGACCAGCATGTAGGCCGCCGGCGAGCCGGTGATGCCGCCGATGAGGTACGGATGATCCTTGCTCAGATAGCCCGCACCGTAGGACGTGGTGAGCACGTGGTGGTCGGTGGTCATCTGGGCGATCGCCTGCCTGCTGCCCGGTGTGAAGGTCTGCAGCATGAACTTGATGCCGTCGTCCAGGATGGCGCGACGGCCGGCCTTCAGCTCCTCGCCCGGGATGTAACAGACGTTGTCGTACGCCTTGATCTCGATCATGTAGCGCTTGCCGTCGCCGGCGAGCAGACCGCCCTCGGCGTTGAGCTGATCCGCCCAGATCTGCATGCCACGGGTGATGGGAATCCCCCATTGCCCGCAATCGCCGGCCTGCGGCTGGATCGCACCGACTTGGAGCGTCTCCTGTGCCGATGCCGTTTCGGTGGTGGCTGTTACGGCCATGCCCAAAGCGGCCGCACCGGCAACTGCCGACAATGCTAGCCTGGGAATGCCCCTAGTGTTCCTCATAGTTCCCATCTCCCTACGTGTCAGAACCGCCATCGCTTTTAGAGACATTGCCGAGCCCCGTCAATCGACGGCGGTTGAACCGGCGGCGCGTTCATGAGATGGACAAATTGGACGATGGGGGAGGGGATGAGCCGGGGCACAGAGAGCGAATTCAGCTTCCGCCTCATGACGGCAGACGATATTGGGCGGGTGCCGATCGGCTGCCAGGGCGACGAAGCGGCGCTCGGGGCGCGGATCGCCGACGTAGGCTCCGCCGCCGTCCTCGCCTTCGACGGCGCCCAGCATGTGGCGCAGCTCCAGTTCCGTCGCTACGACCGTGCGTGCCACTCGCCGAACGGCCTGTGGGACCCGCTCTACTGGGGTGAGTTCGGCGACGCCGCGCCCGCACTGCCGGACAACAGCCTCTCGATCTTCTGTTATCACGTGGGCCAGCTCGACGATTCGGAGCACCGGGATGCGCGCTACCAGGGCCGGGGCCTCGGCGTGGCACTTTTGGATTATCTGCTCGATTGGGCCGTCGGCGCGGGCTTCGCGGCGGTAACGGCGAAGGCGACGCCCTCGCACCGGGCGGTGATGGGCTTCATGGGCGGCCAGCCAGCGAGCATCTATGAGGGGCGCGGCTTCGCGACCGAGGCGAGCTGGATTGACAGGCAATTGCTCGATGTGGTCCATGAGAAGGCGCTGGTGCCCGAGGGGACCGCGCCCGATGTCGCGGCGCGCGTCAGTCTGTGCGTGAAGCATCTCGCGGCGAAAGCCGAATAGTTCGGGGGAGGGGTATGTCCAAGGTCATGATCGTTACGGGCGGCAGCCGCGGGATCGGCGCCGCCATTGCGCGGCTCGCCGGCACCAAGGGCTACGATGTCGCCGTCAACTACGCCCAGGCCAAGGATCGGGCGGAGGAGGTCGCGGCCGATATCGAGAAGGCCGGCCAACGCGCCATCGCCGTCCAGGCCGACATGGGCAAGGAAGACGACATCCTGCGGATGCTGGAATCGGTCGACAACGAGCTCGGGCCGGTCTCCGCCATCGTCAACAACGCCGCGATCGACTACGAGACGTTGATCCCCGACATGACGTTGGAGGGACTGGAGCGCGTCTTCGCCATCAACGTCTTCGGCCTCTTCGTCATCGCGCGCGAGGCCGTCACGCGCATGTCGACCAAGAACGGCGGCAAGGGCGGCTCCATCGTGAACGTGGGCTCCATCTCGGCCCGCTATGGCGGTCTGCCCAGCGATGTTCCCTACGCGTCGTCCAAGGGTGCCGTGGATTCCTTTACCAAGGGCTTGGCCCACGAATATGCCGAGCACGGCATCCGGGTGAACTGCGTGCGCCCCGGCCTCATCCTCACCGACATCTGGGAGCGTTCCATCGGACCCGAGGCTGCGATCGCGCTCGGCAAGACCGGCTCCATGCTCAAGCGCATCGGCCAGCCCGAGGAAATCGCCACCATGGTACTGTGGCTCTGCTCGGACGAGGCCTCATACGTCACCGCGGCGATCTACGATGTTGACGGTGGGCGCGGCAACAGGCCGGCCTGAGCGGAGCGCGCGGCCACCGGATTTGCGAACAATTGTCGAGGTTGGGAGGGAGCCGATGAGCGGCATCAAGGTCATGAGTTTGGGCGACGCGGAGGTTTACGAGGACGAGACCGTCATCAGCCGTCGCCTCGTCCGCCGCGCGCACGGGTCGGAAGAAATGTCGCTCAACGTCTCGACCCTGAAGGAAGGTATGGAAGACCCGGACTGCGTCTATGCCGACTATGACGAGATCGTCTATGTCCTGAGCGGCACCGCGGAGTTGACCATCGACGGCGAAACGCAGACGGTGGGCAAGGGAACCGCCTTCTACGTCCCGCGCGGAGCCTCCTACGGCTACAAGGTGATCGAGGGACCCAATGACGTGATCGCGGTGTTCACGCCGGCCAAGACCTAGCGATGCCGCACGAGGCGGGAGGAAAGCGAATGGCACGATCGAAGAAGACCAATGGCAAGAGCCGCCCGGCGGCCCTCGGTCGCACGGCGCGCACCGCGCGCCCCAAGGCCCGGAGCCGAAAGACGAACGGGCGCGCCGATATCGATCCGATCACCTTCTCGGTCATCCTCAACCGCTTCAATACGATCGCCAACGAGATGACGCTCGTCATGGAGCGGACGGCGTGGACCTCGATCATCGCGCTCTCGCACGACTTCTCGTGCGCGATCTACGACCGCAAGGACCGGCAAGTCTGCATGATGGACGCGCTGCCGATCCACACGAACTCCATGCACGTTGTGCTGAAAGAGATCGCGCGCGTCTTCGACGGCGACATCCACGACGGCGATGTGATCGTCTGCAACGACCCCTACAGCGGCAACACCCACGTGGGCGACTTCGTGACCGCGTGCCCCGTCTTCTACAAGGGCGAGCACCTGTTCTGGAGCGTGACCAAGGGCCATCAGCTCGATTGCGGCGCCTTCATGCCGACCAGCGTCCCGGCCGCGGCGAAAGACGTGTGGCAGGAGGGCCTGCAGCTCCCGCCGATCAAGTTCTACAAGAAGGGAAAGCCCTGCGAGGACATCATCCGCATGTACCTCGCCAACGTGCGCTGGAAGGACTGGCTCTACGGAGACCTGATGGCGCAGCTCGGATCCATCTGGACTGGCCGGCGGCGCATACTCGAAATGCTGGAGCGCTACGGCAAGGACGAGCTGGAGGGCTATATCGACGCGATCTTCGAGTATTCGGACCAGCGCATGGCGGCGGAGATCCGCGACATGCCCGACGGCGAGTATCACGGCGATGCCTGGCTCGACACCGACGGCCAGGGCGGCACGAACATCCCGATTCACGCCAAGGTCACGATCAAGGGCGACAGGGCGCACGTGGATTTCACAGGCTCCGCGCCGCAGACGCCCGGCTCCAACAACAGCACTCAGGGCGTGATGCAGGCGGCGGCCGGCATCCCGATCATGTGCATGATCGACCCCACCATTCCGCACAATGACGGCTGTCTCAGGCACATCACGGCGGAGGCACCGGCAGGCACGGTCTGCAACGCCAACCACCCGTCCTCGACTGCGCTGGCAACGATCTGCCCCGGCGACACCATGCAGATCGCGGTGTGGAAGGCGTTGGCCAGGGCCATGCCGGAGCGCGCCACCGGCGGCATGCCCGCCATTCATTGCGTGCCCATGTTCTCGGGCACCGACCAGCGCAACGGCGAGTCCAAGGAGTGGGGCAGCATGGTGTTCAATGCCTCGCCCGGCGGGGGCGCCGGGGTCGGCACCGACGGCTGGCCCATCATGCTCTCGCCCGCGGCCCTTGGCGGACAGAAGATCATCAGCGTCGAGGTGAGCGAGATGCTCTATCCGATGCACTTCGACAAGCAGGAGATCGCCGTCGATTCGATGGGCCACGGGGAGGACATTGGCGGCCCCGGCGTCGATATCCGAATTCGCCCGATGAGCGGGGTGATGGACTGCAACATATTCGGTGACGGCAACATGAACCCGCCCTACGGCACGGTCGGCGGGACGCCCGGCATCGGCGGCGGCAACTACAAGGAGAACCTCTCCACCGGCAAGCGCACCTTCTGCTCCGCCAAGGGAAACATGGTCATCGGGGAGGACGAAGTCTGGGTGGGCCTTTCCACCGGCGGCGGGGGGCGAGGCGATCCATTGGATCGCGATCCCCAAGCCGTGCTGGAGAGCGTCCTCGACGGCATGATCTCGCTCGAGAGTGCCGAGGACGTTTACGGTGTCGCAATCGACCGCGCGACCATGACGGTCGATCTGGCAGCAACCGATTCGCTGCGCGCAAGGATGCGCGCGACGCGGGGTCCGATCGACGTCGTCAGGCCCGATCGCCCCGACGCGGGCGACTGGGTGCAGCGCAACTTGCGTCAGGGCGACGACTATCTGATCGACCCGCAGTAGCCGACAAAGCGGAGATTCCAGGAACATGACCGACGCGGAACGGGACGCGTTTCTGCGCGAGACCCGCATTGCCACCCTCTGCACGCTGAACGAGGACGGCTCTCCCAACGCGCTCCCGCTCTGGTACGAGTGGGACGGCGAGAAGGCCCGCATGTTCTCGATGCTGGACACCGGCAAGGTGAAGCGGCTGCGGCGCGATCCACGTGCCTGCCTCACTGTGGCCGACCCGGTCGGCGCGCCCGAGGCGTGGGTCACGGTGGAAGGAACGATCGAGATATTCGACGAGGGCGGCAAGGAGTTCGGACTCGAGCTCACCAAGCGCTACTACGAGAGCCCGCGGCGGGAGGAAGCCATCGCCGAGTGGTCGGCGAGGGACGACTGGGTCCTGCTGGAGCTCACGCCGACCCGCTTCCTCACGTATTAGTGCCCGAGGCGAGCTTCCGTTGAAGATCGCGGACAAGTCCGTCGTCGTCACTGGCGGCGCGAGCGGGATCGGGCTCGCGCTCGCGCGTCGCTTCAGGGCGGAGGGCGCGCGAGGCATCGCGCTGGCGGACCTGCAGGAGGACGCCCTGTTGAAGGCCTCCGGCGAGATCGACGCTCTGGCGGTGCCCTGCGATGTGGCGGACGAGACCGACATCAAGCGCCTCGTTGCCGCTGCGGAGGATGCCTTCGGCCCCATCGACGTGTTCGTCTCCAACGCCGGGATCGCGCGCATGGGCGGCGTCGATGCGCCGGATGAGGAGTGGCGGCAGAACTGGGACATCCACGTGATGGCGCACGTCTACGCGGCGCGGGCGGTGGCGCCCAAGATGGCCGCGCGCGGCAGCGGCTACCTTGTCAATACGGCCTCGGCCGCAGGGCTCCTCAGCCACGTGGAATCCGCGACCTATTCGGTGACCAAGCATGCCGCCGTGGCCTTCGCCGAATGGCTCTCCATCGCCTACGGCGACCAGGGAGTGCGGGTCTCGGTGCTCTGCCCGCAGGCGGTCCGCACCGCGATGCTCACGGGCCGGGACGAAGGCGTCGCCAGCCTCGACGGCGTGCTGGAGCCGGAACAGGTGGCCGACAGCGTGATTGAGGCGATGGAGCGGGAGGAGTTTCTGATCCTTCCCCATTCCGAGGTGCAGGGCTACGTGCAGCGCAAGGCCACGGATCGCGAGCGCTGGCTCCGGGGGATGCGCAAGCTGCGCGCGGCGCACGGAGGGTCCGCCTAGTCCATGGGCCGTCGTTTGAGCCGGGTGGAGGCCCACGAGCGCCTCGTGGGCGCCGGGCTCCCCTTCGAGCTTGAAGAGATCGAGGTCCGGGGCGTCACGGTCCGCGCGTGGAAGAACGCGCCGCCTACGCTTGGCACTGTCCTCGCCGCATCGGCTGAGTTTGGCGAGAGAGCGTGTCTCGTGCTCGACGGGGAGCGCCTGAGCTACGCCGACCACCATCGCCAGGCGTGCCGGTTGGCGCAGGCGCTGCGCACGCGCTACGGCATCCGCAAGGGCGACCGGGTCGCGATCGCGATGCGCAACCTGACGGAATGGTCCGTCGCGTTCTGGGCCATCACCGGCATCGGCGCCATCGTGGTGCCCCTCAACGCCTGGTTCACCGCACGCGAGCTCGCCTACTGCGTGACCGATTCCGGTTCGCTGGTGGTGGTGGCGGACGGCAAGCGCGCGGCGCTGCTCGCTGCTTGCGAGGAGGACCTCGGCCTGCGGGGCCTGATCGTCGTGCGCGGCGAGGAGGCTGAAGTCAGTGACGGCGTTGCACTCTGGAACGACGTGCTCGCCGCCGCAGACGACGATCCTTCGTTGCCCAACGTGGCGATCGAGCCCGACGACGACGCCACGATCTTCTATACCTCCGGCACCACGGGGACGCCCAAGGGCGCGGTCGGTACGCACCGCAACATCTGCACCAACATCATGACGGTGGCCTACCGCGGCGCCGTGCGGCAGCTCGGTCGCGGCGTGACGCCGGTGTGGCTCGGCGGGCCGGTGCCGCACCCCACTGTGCTGGTTCCAGCGCCGTTCTTCCACGTCACCGGCTGTCACTCGATCCTGGCGCCGGCCGTCTTCGGCGGCACCACGCTCGTCCTGATGCATCGGTGGGACCCGGAGCGGGCGCTCGCGCTGATCGAGCACGAGAGCGTCACGCATTTCACCGGCGTGCCGGGCATGGCCCTGCAGATGCTCGAATCGCCGGGCTTCGCCGACCACGACACCTCGTCGCTGATCGGCCTCAACTATGGCGGAACGCCGCCATCGGTCAGGCTGCTGGACCGCATTGCGGAGCTGTTGCCGCAGGCGGAGGCCGAGAACGGCTACGGCCTCACCGAAGCCTCCTCCCTCGTGAGCTACAACGCGGGCGAGAGCTATCGCCGCCACCCCGACAGCGCCGGCATTCCCGTGCCCACCTGCGACATCAAGATCGTCGACGAGAGCGGCGTGACGGTGCCCGCAGGCGTGCGCGGCGAGGTCTGCGTGCGGGGGTCCAACATCGTCAGGGGTTACTGGAAGCAGCCCGAGGCGAGCGCCGAGACCTTCCGCGACGGCTGGCTGCACACCGGCGATATCGGGCTGCTGGATGAGGACGGTTTGCTCTTCCTGCTCGACCGCGCCAAGGACATGCTGATCAGGGGCGGCGAGAACGTCTATTGCGTCGAGGTGGAGAACGCGCTTTGTAGTCACCCGGCGGTCAAGGATGCGGCCGTGATCGGTAAACCGCACCCCGTGCTCGGGCAGGAGGTCGCGGCAGTGGTGCAGGTCTCGGCCGAGCAGGCGGTGGGCGAGGCGGCGTTGATCGAGCATTGCCGCTCACGCATTGCCGCGTTCAAGGTGCCGGCGACGATCGAGGTGCGGACCGAGCCGCTGCCGGTCAACGCGAACGGAAAGGTCATCAAGCGGCAGCTTCAGGACGAGCTGTTCGCGGTATGGGGTGAAGGAACGGGCTGCAGCGGCGGCCAACCGAGCGACGGGCGATAGCGGCGGGAGAACCGGACATGGACATCGAACAGGCCCACAACCTCTCTCTCGAGGAGATGGACAAGCAGAGCTTTCTGCACCCCTACACGGCTCTCAAGCCGCATCTCGAGAACGGGCCCAATATCATCAAGTCGGGCAGCGGCGTGCGTCTCACCAACGCCGCGGGCAAGTCGTACATCGACGGCATGGCCGGCCTCTGGTGCGTCAACATCGGTTGGGGCCACCGGGAGGTGGTCGACGCAATCACCGAGCAGGCCGAGAACCTCGCCTACTACCACAGCTTCTTCTCGATGGGGACGGAAGCGCCCATCCGCCTGGCGGACCGCATCCTGCGCCTCGTGCCCGGCAACATGAGCAAGGTGTTCTTCGGCAATTCGGGTTCGGACGCGAACGACACCAATGTCAAATTGGTTCACTACTACAATAACCTGCGCGGCAAGCCCGAGAAGAAGAAGATCATCTCCCGCAAGCGGGCCTATCACGGCGTCACGGTTGCCTCGGCGAGCCTGACCGGGCTGCCGAGCATTCACACGGCGTTCGATCTGCCGCTGCCGACGGTCCTCCATACCGAGACCCCGCACCACTGGCGCAACGCCGAGCCGGGGATGAGCGAGCGCGACTTCTCCAAGTGGTGCGCGCAGAAGCTGGAGGAGATGATCCTCGCCGAAGGGCCCGAGACCGTGGCAGCGTTCATCGCCGAGCCGGTGATGGGCGCGGGCGGCGTGATCATCCCGCCTGAGGGCTACTTCCCCGAAATCCAGAAGGTCCTGCGCAAGTACGACATGCTGATGATCGCCGACGAGGTGATCACCGGCTTCGGCCGCACCGGCAACTGGTTCGGGTCGGAGACCTACGACATCGAGCCCGACATCATCACCATCGCCAAGGGGCTGACGAGCGGCTACGTGCCCATGTCGGGCAGCATCATCTCCGACGAGATTTGGCAGGTCATCAAGGAGGGGGCGCCCGGCGTCGCTTACTTCGCGCACGGCTACACCTACTCCGCGCATCCCGTGGCGGCGGCTGCGGCCATGGCCAACATCGACATCATGGAGCGGCTGGATCTGCCGGCGAAATGCGCCGCGGTCGGCAGCTACTTCCAGCGGCGGCTGCGCGAGGTTGCCGCCGACCATCCGCTGGTCGGCGAGGTGCGCGGCGAGGCCCTGTTGGCGGCTGTCGAGCTGGTCAAGGACAAGGAGACCAGGGAGTCCTTCGACCCCGCCCTGCTCGTCGGGCCCACGCTCAGCAAGTACACCATCGAGGAAGGGCTCATCATCCGTGCACTGCCGCTCAGCGATGCGGTGTCGTTCTCCCCGCCCCTGGTCATCACCGAGGCCGAGGTGGACGAGGCGCTCGGGATGTTCAAGCGCGCGCTGGATCGCGTCACCGACGAGCTGGTCAAGGACGGCACCTGGACGCCTAAGTAGTCCGCTCGTCGGCCGATAGGATGGAGAGCGCGGTCGTCAATCCGCGCGACCTGCGGTTTCAACTCTTCGAGGTCCTGGGCGCGGACGCGCTGTGTGCGCGCACGCGCTACCGCGACCACGATCGCGAGTCTCTGGAGGCCGCACTCGATCTGGCGATCCAGATCGCGGACGAGGTGCTCTGGCCGAACGCACCGATCGGGGACCGGGACGAGCCCCGGCTGGAGAACGGCCGGGTGCGCGTGCCCGCCGCCATTCATGAGAGCGTGGCCGCGATCACCGATGCGGGCTTCATTGCTGCCGCGCTCGACTACGACCGGGGCGGCATGCAGCTTCCGGCGGTTCTCCTGCAGGCGTGTCTCGGCGTCCTGAAGGCGGCCGATACGGCGACGGCCGGCTACCTGATGCTGACCAAGGCGGCGGCCAATCTGCTCGACGTTCACGGCACCGACGAGCAGAAGCGGCTCTACATGGAGCCGCTCTACGCGGGGCGCTTCATGGGCACGATGTGCCTCTCCGAGCCCGACGTGGGCTCCTCGCTGGGCGACATAAGGTGCCGGGCGGTGCCCGCCGGCGATGGCAGCTACCGGCTCTCCGGCAGCAAGATGTGGATTTCCGGCGGCGATCAGGACATCTCGGAGAACATCGTCCACCTGGCTCTCGCGAAGCTCCCCGACGCCCCGCCCGGCGTGAAGGGAATCTCGCTCTTCATCGTGCCCAAGTTCCGCGTGAGGGCCGACGGCACGCTCGGCGCCCCCAACGATGTCGCCGTGGCCGGCCTCAATCACAAGATGGGCTACCGCGCGATCTCCAACTGCCTGCTGAGCTTCGGCGAGAACGGCGCGTGCGAGGCGCACCTGGTCGGCGCCCCCCACGAGGGCCTCGCCTGCATGTTCCACATGATGAACGAAGCGCGGATCGGGGTCGGCATCAGCGGCGCCATGATCGGCTATGCGGGCTACACGCAGGCGGTCCGTTACGCCAGGGAGCGGCGCCAGGGCCGGCCGGTCGATAACCGGGATCCGACGCAGCCGCCCGTTCCCATCGTGCGCCACGCCGACGTGAAGCGCATGCTGCTCAAGCAGAAGGCCATCGTCGAGGGCGCGCTCGCGCTCTGCCTGACCTGCGCACGCTATCTGGACGACATGACGACGGCGGCGGACGAGGACGAACGGCGGCGGGCCGCCCTGCTGCTCGACATTCTCACGCCCATCGCCAAGGCCTGGCCCGCGGAGTTCTGCCAGGAGGCCAACAGCCTCGCGATCCAGGTGCATGGCGGCTACGGCTACACGCGGGACTTTCCGGTCGAGCGGCTCTACCGCGACAACCGCCTCAACGCGATTCACGAGGGGACGAACGGCATTCAGGCGATCGACCTGCTCGGGCGCAAGGCGCGCTTGCAGGACGGCGCCGCCCTCACGGCGTTGATGGAGGAGATTCACGCCGATATCGACGCGGCGCGAGACCTGCCCGCCCTTGCCGAGCATTGCGACGCGCTGGCGGCGGCCACGAGCGAGATCGAGAACGCCACGACCGCCATCGGCGCCGCTCGCGCGGGGGGCCGGATCGGCGACTCGCTCGCGAACGCGAGCCTCTATCTCAACGCCTTGGGCCATATCGTCGTCGCGTGGCTCTGGCTGCGCCAGGCGCGCGCCGCGGACGACGCCCTCCGGCAAGGCGCAGGTGAGGACGCCGCAGCGTTCTATCGCGGCAAGCTCGCGGCCTGCCGTTACTTCTTCCGCTACGAACTGGCCGGGATGAGGCCCACCATCGCGTTGCTCGCGCGGGTCGATACCACCTGTGCCGAGATGGACACGAACATGTTCTAGGCGCAAAGCCGCTATGATCGGTCGTGGCACCGGGCGCCCGGGCCGCGCGCCGCAACCGATAGCCAGGGCAAGGGGAGATGGACATGGCCGAGCTCACGCTGGAGCAACGGGTTCAACGGATCGAGGACGCCGAAGAGATCAGGCGCCTGCGTTATCTCTACTGCGAATACGGCAACCTCTACGACGCCGAGCGCTTCGCCGCGCTCTTCGCGCCGGACGCGATATGGGATGGCGGCGATGCCTTCGGGCGCCAGGAGGGGCTGGAGCAGATCGAGCAGATGGTACGCGACGCGGGCGAGCGAATCCGCTTCTCCGCCCACTACATCACGAACGAGCTGATCGAGGTCAATGGCGACAGCGCAACCGGGCGCTGGTGGCTGTTTATGCCGTGCGTCCTGGACGGCGAGTCGACCTGGCTCTTCGCCACGTATGACGATGAGTACGTGAAGCTCGACGGGCGCTGGCTGATCAAGAAGATCGTCCTCGACGTCAAGAACTTCGCTCCCCAAGACAAGGGCTGGGCCGAGAGCGCCAAGGGCTGGGTCGACGATCACTGGAAAGGGCCCTGAGCCCCCGGTGCAGAAGACCCCTTGCACCGCCGCACCCGCCGACGGCAAGCTGCGGGCGCGGCAGGCGGGCGGTTCCTTCCGCGCCGCAGTGAGTACAAACGCGCGCAGACAACACACGCAGACAGGGTGAGACATGGCTTCGACCTCCACAGCGCGCCGCGCCGTGCGGCAGATCAAGGACCAGAACAAGCCCAGGACGGCCGCGAGAAAGCGCGGCAACGGGGCTGCAGGCGCCGTCGATTCGATCACCTTCTCCGTCATCCTCAATCGTTTCTCCACCATCGCGAACGAGATGACACTGACAATGGAGAAGACCGCCTGGACCTCGATCATTGCGCTCGCGCGCGACTTCTCCTGCGCCATCTACGACGCCAAGGCCCGGCAGATATGCATGCAGGATGCCCTGCCGATCCACACGAACTCCTTGCACGTCGTGCTGGGCGAGATCGCGCGGGTCTTCGAGGGCGACATTCACGACGGCGATGTCATCGTCTGCAACGACGCCTATAGCGGCAACACGCATATCGGTGATTTCGTGACCGCCTGCCCGGTGTTCCACCAGGGCAAGCACATGTTCTGGAGCGTGGCGAAGGGCCATCAGCTCGATTGCGGCGCGTACATTCCGACCAGCGTGCCGGCGCCCGCCAGGGATGTCTGGCAAGAGGGGCTGCAGCTGCCCCCGATCAAGTTCTACGAGAAGGGCCAGCGGCGCGAGGACGTGGTGCGCATGTACCTCGCCAACGTGCGCTGGCAGGAGTGGCTCTACGGCGATCTGATGGCGCAGCTCGGCTCGATCTGGACCGGCCGGCGTCGCCTCGTCGAGCTTGCGGCGCACTACGGCAACGACACGATCGAGCGCTACGCCGAGGCGATCCTCGATTACTCCGACAGGCGGATGGCTGACGAAATTAGCGCGATTCCCGACGGCGACTACGACGGGATGTCGTGGCTCGATTCCGACGGTCATGGCATGACGAACATCCAGGTCGGCGCCCGCGTCTCGGTGCGGGGCGAGAACGTGCACATCGATTTCTCGAATTCGGATCCGCAGGTCCCGAGTGGGAACAACTCGTCTTACGGCGTGATGCAGGCTGCGGCGGGTATCCCGGTGCTGTGCTCCATCGACCCGACCATTCCGCACAACGACGGCTGCCTCAGGCACATCACGGCGGACGCGCCGAAGGGCACCGTCTGCAACGCCGAGTACCCGGCGTCCACGGCGCTCGCCACCGTGGGGCCCGGCGATACCATGCAGGAGGCGGTGTGGAAGGCGCTCGCCCACGCCGTGCCAGAGCGCGTCATGGGCGGCAGCGGCAAGGACGGCAACCTGCCGATGTTCTCCGGCACGGATACGCGGAGCGGCAAGCCGGTCGACTGGGGCTGCATGCTGTTCAACGGCGCGCCCGCCGGCGGGGCCACGTCGTCGGCCGACGGCTGGCCGCTGATCATGACCTCCGCCGGCATGGGCGGCCTCAAGATCATGAGCGTCGAACTCTGCGAGCTGTTCTACCCCTACCGCATCGACCGCCAGGAAATCGCGGCCGATTCCATGGGGCACGGCAAGCACATCGGCGGCCCCGGCGTGGATATCCAGGTCAGCCCGACCGACGGCGGCTTCCAGGTCGAGCTCTTCGGCGAGGGCCAGGGCAACCCGCCCTTCGGCGTGATGAACGGCACGCCCGGCATCGGCGGCGGTAGTTACAAGGAGAATTTGGAGACCGGCAAGCGGACCTATTTCTCCTCCAAGGGCCGCTTCTATATCGGAGAGAACGATATCTGGGCGGGCACGTCGAGCGGCGGCGGCGGTTACGGCGACGCGTTGGAGCGCGATCCGGAAGCCGTGCTGGAAAGCGTTTTCGACGGCATGCTGTCGCTCGAATGCGCCGAAGACGTCTACGGCGTCGTGATCAACCGGGCGATGATGACCATCGACCGGGCCAAGACCGAGAAACTGCGCGCCAAGATGGCGGCCAAGCGCGGCCCGCTCCAGGTGACCTCGCCCAGCCGTCCCGGCGCCGCCGACTGGATTCAGAGAAAGCTGCGCCAGGGCGACGAATACCTCGTGGACGCGCAATAGCGCGACGACGCACCGCATAGGGAGAATGACGATGGCCGAATTGACCCTCGAGGAACAGGTCGCGCGGCTCACCGCGATCGAGGACATCAAGCGGATGAAGGCGCAGTACTGCTACTACGCCGATCACGGCTACGATCCGGACGGCCTGGCGAGCCTCTTCGTCGAGGACGCCCTCTGGGACGGCGGCGACTTCGGTGTCTACGAGGGCAAGGAGGCGATTCGGGAGTTCTTCGCCGGTATCAAGGACGACATCGTTTTCGCCATCCACCCGGTGATGAACCCGATCATCACGGTGAATGGCGACACGGCGAACGCGAAGTGGTGGCTCATCATGTGGTGTACCATGATGGTCGATGGCGAGAAGAAGGCTCGCTGGTTCGCCGCCGAGTACGACGACGATCTGGTGAAGCGCGACGGCGAGTGGCTGTTCACCCACATCAAGGTCACGGGCAAGTTCATGGCCGAGCACGCCGAGGGCTGGGCAGCCCAGACTGGGTAGGCCGCCGCTGCCAGCCGCTCCCGCGGAGCGATTAGTCCGCGTCCGTTTCTGACCAAGAGGCGGGGCGGCCGTCGGTGGTCCAGACCCCCTTTGGCTCGGGCCGGCCGCTGGCCACGCCCGCAATCGGCACGATAACGGCGCGGGTGAAGAAGGCCTGCGCGCGGAATCCGAATATCACCGTATCGCCCACCGTGACGCGGTGGTGGGGCTCCGGCAGGAGTTGGCCGTAGTAGTCGATCATCGCCGGGTCCGGGGTGGCGGCGTCGACCTCCTGCGCGAGCGCCGCCACCGGGTCCGGGCCCACCAGCGCCTTGAGCGGGTAGGGCGCGAACACCGGGTCGATGTAGAGGCCGCCGCCGAAGCAATAGGCGCGGCCCTGGTGGAAGTGGGAGACCTCGGTCAGGTAGAGCATTGCCGGGCGCTCCGGCAGCTCGGTGCGGGCGTGGAGCGGCGTCGTGCCGGTGAGCCCGTGGCCGGGCTCCACCTGGGTCGCGCCGCCGTCGGCGAGCGCAGCCATCACCCTGGCCGACGTGGTGCCCGGCGCGTTGATGACGATGTCGCGCCGGCCCCGCTTGCTGAGCCGTGACGCAGCCGCGTGCAGGGTCGCGAGGTTGGGGGTCGGCCTCGCCTCGCCCGAGGCTTCGTCGAAAAGCAAAGCGGGGAAGGTGGTGAGCCCGGCGAAGCGCCCGCCCGGCGTGCGGTCGAGCGTATCCGCCACGGCCTCGACCGCATCAGCGTCGAAGCCGCCTTCGTGGCCGGAATAGAAGGTATCGCCGGGCGCCTGGATGCGCGCGATCAGCGCCTGTTCGTGGCCCTGCGCGTCCGCCGCCTGCGCGGCCTCGGCCGCCTTCTCCTCGTTGAAGACGGTCCAGTAGTCGGCGCGCATGGCCGCAGCCTCCGCCACCTCGTGGCGCGGGATCTGGCCGAGATGGCCGATGTGAGCGAGCCCGTGGCCGTTCGCGTGGATCGGCCGCGCGCAGGCCATGTCGACCGCGACGAAGCGGTCGATCCCGCCCGCCTTGAGTGCATCGAGCGCCGGCGGATTGCGGCCGATCTGCTTGGTCATCGCCAGCACGTCGAGGCCGAGCCGGGCTGCCTCGGCGCTCATCAGGCGCGCGTTCTCGGTCATCGTATCGAGGTCGAGCAGGTAGGCGCCGGCCGGCACCCAGCCCGCCTGGTGCAGCGTGACGGCCGCTTCGAGAAACGCCCGGTTGCGGTCTCGCAGTGCTTTCAGGAACATCGCCTGTCGACTCTCCCCTTGGCCGCTGCGCTCGCCGGGCCGCCTCGCCCGGCTGCCGGGCGCGTGGTAGCGTGCGCGGCCGACGCCACCCTGCGCGTGGGCGGCCGCCACGTGGACGATACATGAGCGAGACCGACCACACGACGCCGGGCGCGGCGCCCTCCATCTACCCGCTGGTTCGCCTGGTCACCTCGCTGGTCCTCGTGACCATGGGCGGCGCCGCCATGTACGCGGTTATCGTCGTGCTCAAGCCGGTCTCCTTCGAGTTCGATGTGGGGCGCGGCGTCGCTTCGCTCCCCTACATGATGTTCATGGTGACGGGCGGGGTCGGCGGCGTGGTGATGGGCCGGCTTGCCGACCGCTTCGGCGTGATGATGCCGGCCCTGATCGGGTGCGTGGGCCTGCCTGCCGGTATGGCCGGCGCTGCCTTCGCCGAGGAGTTCTGGCAGTTCTGCGTATCGCTCGGGGTGTTGTCCGGCCTGCTCGGCACCTCTGCCCTCTTCGCCCCGATGGCTGCCGACATCTCCCACTGGTTCACCCGGCGGCGGGGGCTCGCCGTCGCGATCGTGATTACCGGAACCTACTTGGCCGGCGCGCTCTGGCCGCCGATCGTCCAGGCCTCGCTCGACGCGCGGGGCTGGCGCGAGACCTTCGTCGCGATCGCCATTCTCATGGCGTGCGTCATGCTGCCGCTGATCGCTTTGCTCTACCGCAAGCCCGCCGCGCTGATCGAGGCGCAGGCGGCGCGCATGGCGCCCGGCGCAGGCAGACCGCTGGGCGTCGCTCCCGGCACGCTTCAATGCCTGATTTGCGCGGCTGGGCTCGGCTGCTGCATCGCGATGGCGGCGCCGCAGGTGCACATCGTCGCTCACGTCACCGATCTGGGATACGCCGCCCAGCACGGTGCCGCGATGCTCTCACTCATGCTCGGCACCGGCATCGTGAGCCGGATCGGCTCCGGCTTCATCTCGGACCGGATCGGCGGGCTGCGCACGCTGCTGCTCGGCTCGGTCCTGCAGGCCGTCACGCTGATGGCCTTCCTCGGTGCCGACACGCTCACCCTGCTCTACGTGGTCTCGGCCGTCTTCGGCCTCTCCCAGGGCGGGATCGTGCCGTCCTACACCATCATCATCAGGACGTTCTTTCCCGCGCACGAAGCGGGCCGCCGGGTCGGCTGGGCGATGCTCTTCACGTTTGCAGGGATGGCGCTCGGTGGCTGGATGGCCGGTGCGCTGTACGACCTGACGGGCTCCTACACCGCGTCATTCATCAACGCGGTCGCCTTCAACGTGATGAACGCCGCGATCGTGGTCTTCCTGGCGCAGCGCCACCGGGCACTTGCCGCCTAAGATACCTCCGCCCTTTGCTCGCCTCCGTTGAGCCGCTCCCGGCGGAGCGCTTCGGTCGCCGCGACATCGACGGCGAGGTCGTCGTTCTCCTCCGAGCCCACGATCACCACGCCGTAGAGCGCCTCCGCCTTGGCCCGCGAGACATAGCGCTCGTTCACGTCACTCAGCACCCGCTCGGGCTCGCGCTCCAGCGGGTCGCCGTAGCCGCCGCCGCCGTTGTCGATGGCGTGCAGCTTGGAGCCCGCCTCCAGGTGGCAATAGGCGTCGGTCTCGTAGACCTCGCGCGTGCCGTCCGCCGCGATCTTCGCCTGATAGCCCGCCTGCGAAGGCAGGCCGCCGAGCACACCCTGCGGCAGGATGGTAAGGCCGTTGCAGATGTTGATGACCAGCATGGGGTCGTGGCGCGGGCCGAAGATCACCTCCGACGCAGGCCCGCCGCGCCGGCGGCCGGCGCCGCATGAGTCCTTCAGCGCGCGCACGCTGTCGACCTGGAACGGAAAGCGCTGCTCGTTCACCTCGATGCTGTCGCGGTAGACGAGGCCGACGCTCACCGGGTTGACCAGGCCGTGCATGCCGTCGGTCTCGGCCGAGGCCGCCATGCCGCCGGCCGACATGAACATCTGGTTGACGTAGGGCGCGCCGTCCCGCCGCCAGTCCTTGCCCGAGCAGACTCCGGTGCCCGCGCCGTTGCAGAAGTTGCCCTGGCTGAAGCCGTAGCCATCGCCGAGTTTGGCGAAGGCCGACTGGATCAGGTTGATGATCATGTCGGTCATGTTGGTGGTGGCGACCGAGCAGCTGTGCGGGAAGCGCGGAATGCCGACCACGCAGTTCTCCCTCAGCAGCACCTCGAGCCGGCGGAAGCTGCCCGCGTTGTGCGGGATGTCGGAGTCCAGGCAGGCGAAGACCGCCTGGGCCGCCGCCATGGTCGAGGTGACGCGGGTGAGGTTCATGCCCGCGTCCACGCAATCGGGGTTGTCGCGCAGATCGACCGTGATGAAGCCGGCCTCGCCGTCGATATCGATGGTCACCTTGATCGGGATGCCGTCGGGCAGGAACGGCTGGATCGGGTCGTGGCAGCCCTCGTTCTCAAGCCGCCCGCTGGGCAGCGCCCGGATCGACTCGCGCGCCCGCCGCTCGGAATAGTCGAGCCATTCGCCGATGAAGGCCCTGACCGCCTGGGTGCCGTACTTCTCGATGAACTCCTTCAGCCGCCGCTCGCCGATCCGCGCCGCCCCGATGGCGGCGAGATAGTCGCCGAACCACTGGTCCGGCACCCGGATGCGGCGCCGGCACATGCGGATGATGTCGTCGATATCGCGATAGTCGCTCTGCACCTGGACGCAGGGGAAGATCAGTGCGCCCTCGTGATAGACGTCGGTGGCCGCGGCGAAGTAGGTGGTCGGCTGGCTGTTGCCCACGTCCGCCTGGTGGGCCTTGATGCCGACCGTGAAGAAGTGCTCGCCCTCGTGGAACACCGGCACCAGGATCGTGTGGTCGGCCGCGTGGCTGTTGCCGCCGTAGGGGTCGTTGTCGAGGAAGGCGTCGCCCTCGCGGAAATCCGGGTGCCTCTCGCTCATGATGGTGGTCTGAATGTTCATGCCGAAGACGTGGATCGGCATGGCCTCGGCTGTGGCGAGCACCTCGTGGTCCGAGGTGATGATGCCGCACGAAAAATCCCGCGCGATGCCGATGACGGCCGAGCGCGCGCTGTGCAGCACGGTGTTGGTCATCTCGCGGCAGATCGCATCCATGCGATTGGCCATGACCGCGAGGTTGAGGGCGCTCAGGCGCTCCTCGGTCTCGGCCGCAGCGGTGGCGGCGGGTACAGCGGCGGATGCGGCAAGCGATGAGTCGTCCATGGCGGGGCGCGCCTTCCTGCGTCTGGCCTGGACGACAAGCTTAGCACGTTGTGCCGGCGCCCCACCGCTTGTAGCCCGGCCCCCCGGCGCGTAGGGTGCCGCCGCTTCTCGATATGGGGAATTCCATGGTCCATCTGGCGCAGCGCCTCGGGCGCATCAAACCCTCGCCCACGATGGCAATCACGGCCATGGCCGCCGATCTCAAAGCGGCGGGTAAGGACGTGATCGGCCTCGGCGCCGGCGAACCCGACTTCGACACGCCGGAGACCGTCAAGGCTGCCGGCATCGAGGCCATCCAGTCGGGCGAGACCAAGTACACCCGTGTGGACGGCCTGCTGGCACTGAAGCAGGCGATCGCCCGCAAGTTCGCGCGGGAGAACAACCTCGACTACGCGCCCGACCAGATCAGCGTCGGCTCCGGCGCCAAGCACGTGCTCTACAACGCGCTGATGGCGGGTCTCGATCCGGGCGATGAGGTGATCGTGCCGGCGCCCTACTGGGTCTCCTACCCCGACATGGTGGTGCTGGCGGAAGGCACGCCAGTGATCGTGCCGACCAGCGAGGCCGACGGCTTCAAGCTCAGGCCGGAGGCGCTCGCCGCCGCGATCACGCCTCGCACCCGCTGGCTGATGTTCAACTCGCCGAGCAACCCGACGGGTGCGGCCTACACGCGGGACGAGATGGCCGCCATCGCGGACGTGCTGGTCGATCACCCCGACGTGGGCGTGCTCGCCGACGACATCTACGAGCATCTGGTCTACGACGACTTCCGCTTCCACACGATGGCCGAGGTCGAGCCCCGGCTGTTCGAGCGCACCGTCACCATCAACGGGGTCTCCAAGGCCTACGCGATGACCGGCTGGCGCATCGGCTTCGCCGGCGGGCCGGCCGACATGATCAAGGGCATGGCCAAGATCCAGTCGCAATCGACCTCCAACCCCTCGTCCATCAGCCAGCACGCGGCCATGGCGGCGCTGGACGGCCCGCAGGATTCGATACCGGAGCGTCGCGCGGTGTTTCAGGAGCGTCGCGACCTCGTGGTGAGCATGCTGAACCAGGCGGACGGTATCGAGTGCGCGACGCCCGAAGGCGCCTTCTACGTCTATCCCAGCTGTGCCGGGATGATCGGCCGCAAGACTCCCGGCGGGGAGACGCTCGCGAACGACGAGGACGTGGCCCGCTACTTCCTGGAGGCGGAGGGTGTCGCCGTCGTGTTCGGGGCCGCATTCGGTCTCGAGCCCTACTTCCGCATCTCCTACGCCACCTCCACCGAGGCGCTGGAAGAGGCCTGCATGCGCATCCAGCGGGCCGCGGGCGCGCTTTCCTGACTTCGCCCTGAGCGCCGCTCACGCAGCGTTGAGTTGCCGTGAGCGGACGCCGGTGCCATTTCTCTCTGCAAGAGCCCAGCGCGCGGGCGCAGGGCAGAACGCAACTGGCATTCGCGGAGGGCCTTCGATGTTGATCAAGATCAAGCGCGGCTGGGAGCTGCCGGACTCCGCCGCAACTCCAGAATCGGTGTTCATGAACCGGCGCACGCTGCTCAAGGGGCTCGCCACGGGCCCGCTGCTCGCAGCGGGTGCCGCGGTGCCGTTCGCGGGTGGCCTCGGCTCGGCGCTGGCGGACGAGGAGCAGGAAGACCCCTCGGCCCACCTCTATCCGGTCGAGCAGAACCCCGCCTATACCCTCGACCGGCCGCTTACGCCGGAGGATTTCGCCACCACCTACAACAACTACTACGAGTTCGGCTCCTACAAGGAGATCTGGCAGAAGGCGCAGGCGCTCAAGATCCGGCCCTGGACGGTCGAGTTCGACGGGCTGGTGGAAGAGCCGATGACCATCGGCATCGACGATCTGCTGGCGAAGATGCCGCTGGAAGAACGCCTGTATCGCCACCGCTGCGTCGAGGCGTGGTCGATCGCCGTGCCCTACAGCGGCTTCCCGCTCAAGGCGCTCGTCGATTTCGCGCGGCCGCTGGGCGACGCCAAGTATCTGGTCATGCAGACCTTCGAGGATGACGACGTGGCCGAAGGCCAGCGGCAGTTCTGGTATCCGTGGCCCTACATCGAGGGTCTGACCATGGCCGAGGCCACCAACGAGCTCGCCTTCATCGCCACCGGCTACTACGGCAAGCCGATCCCGAAGCAGAACGGCGCACCGCTGCGTCTCGCCGTGCCGTGGAAGTACGGCTTCAAGCACATCAAGGGCATCGTCCGCTTCAGCTTCACGGACGAGCGGCCGGTCTCCTTCTGGGAGGACCTCGCGGGCAACGAGTACGGCTTCTGGGCTAACGTCAATCCCCAAGTGCCGCACCCGCGCTGGAGCCAGGCGAACGAGCGCTTCTACGGGCCCGACGGGCAGGAGCGCCGCCCGACACTGCTCTACAACGGTTACGGTGAGCAGGTCGCCTCGCTCTACGAGGGCATTGAGAACGAGTTGATCTTCATGTAGCGCCGGCGCGACAGAGTATCGCGCGGAGGCCGCTCTGGCCATTGGTCAGGGCAGCCCTTGCTTTGGGGATCATATACGAAAGTGACCGCGCCGACTGGCTACGAGAAGGGCATGATCGGCAAGCGGCTGCGGTACGTAGACTTGGTTGCGTGATCGCTGCCGAGAGAATCTGGGATGACAAGCAGCCCCACTATCCCCATTATTGCGGTACCGCACACCTCTGGATGGGAGAACGCACGATGAGACTCGCTCATTTCCTGGAACAGCCACACGCAGCATGCGGCGCTCTCCGCCACCCGATTCACTGGGGCAAGACCATCCGGCCCATGTGAGGTCAGCTCGCACTGCATATGTCACCAGGATAGACCCTGGCAGCATCCATATACCGTACCTTAAACCACCGATCGACGTGCGAGCCGGCCTCGGCGCCGCTAGGGCACGCTTGGCGTGTTGGGTACCATTCAGAACGAGAGAACCATGGAAGGGTGGATGATCGGCGTGGCGGCTGGAGGCGGTCTAAGCATCATTGGTGGCGTAGTGGTGGGTGCCTTCAGGTTTGGCGGATGGGTAGGACGTGTGGACTCTGACCGGACCGCTTTCAAGGAATTCATGACCGAGATGCGCAGGGATATCGCAGAGATTCTCTTGCGGCTGTCGCCGACGCCTACCGCAACCGCTGCAAGCCCGATCCAATTGACCGACTTCGGGAGAGAGATTTCCCGCGAACTAGGCGTAAGGCTTGGGCAATAGTCGAAGCAGAGCGCCTGTTAGATCGGGCGCGAGGAAAGCAAGAGCACGAAGTGTACGATCTGTGCATAGAGCACGTGCAGGCCCAATCCGACAAGGACGAAGCCCTGCGAAACACGATCCGGGCTGGCGCGTACCAGCACGGAATCGATACGGCGCAAGTGCAGCGAGTCTACGTGATCGAACTGCGGGACGAATTGCTCAGCAGGATCGGTGGGGGGTGACGAGACACTACGAGATAAGAGGATCGTGATGACCGACAAGCGTGCGCCAGGCCGCCTGATCGAGAAGCCGATGCCGGCGCCGATCCCTGGACACGCCGGAGAACGTGGCACGTGAACTCGTGACCACGCCGCCCAAGAACGAAGACGATTGGGATTACCTCAAGGACCGTGAGATTGAGGTCGCGGGTGCAATGCTCCGTGGGGAAAAGAAGGGCAAGTAGGCCAGCAGCTTAGCCCTCGCGCCGGTCACTATCGAATATAGTCCTCTTTTCCTTCCTGATTCAGGCTGAATCGAACTCGTTGTCGTGGCGTTCGATGTAGCGGACGATCCGCTCGACCCAAGTTGGCACTTTTTCCGACCAGCCGAGCCTGTTCGAGCCAGTTTTGCGGCGCTGAACCACTAGATGTTGGGGTTGGAGGACACCTGAGACCCACATTTGCCATTCGTGGTCCTGGAAGCCAATTGTGGGGCCAGGACTTTGGAGTTGAGTCGATATCCCTCTTGCCAGATGCCGCGAACGCCGTGTATGCGAAACAGGCATCGCAGAAACGGCGCCGCCATGTACATCAAGGCAACCAGGACACACACCGACAAGGCCGGCCAGCCGGTCCGAAGCCATCGCCTCGTGCTCGCCCAGCGCGTCGGCGACAAGGTGCGCCACAGGACGCTGCTCAATCTCGGCACCGACTATCCGGTGCCGCGCGAGAAGTGGAAGGCCGTCACCGAACTCGCCGAGGCGCTGCTTCACGGCAAGCCGCCGCTGTTCGAGGGCGAGGCGGATGTGCGGGCCGCAGCCGAGGACATCGTCGCCAAGCTCAGGGCCAGGGGGTTCCGCGTCGAGGCGATGCAGGAAGAGGCGCGCAAGCCCGACATCGCCACCGTCGACCTCGATACCCTGGAGCACGAGAACCCGCGCACCGTCGGCTGCGAGCGCCTGTGCCTCAAGGCCCTCGACGCCCTCGGCTTCGCCGAAATCCTCCACGGCCTCGACATCAAGGGCCGCGACGGGCGCATCGCCAGCGCGCTGATCGTCGCCAGGATGGTCCATCCCGCCAGCGAGCGTGATACCAGCCGCTGGCTCCGCCACGACAGCGCGGCCGCCGAGCTCCTGGGCCTGGAGGGCGACCGCAAGGCGCTGCGGCGCAAGACGCTCTACCGCATCGGCGACCTGCTCTGGCGCCACCGCGCCGCCATCCAGCGGGAGCTGTTCAACCGTGAGCGCGCACTGCTCGACCTGCCCGAGACGATCGCCTTCTACGATCTCACCAACGTCCACTACCACGGCCACACGGGCGGCGAGCTTCCCAGGTTCGGGCGCTCCAAGCAGAAGCGCGACGACTGTCCCCTCATCACGCTGGCGCTGGCGCTCGACGGCGCGGGCTTCCCGCGCAGTTGCGAGATCCTGCCGGGCAACGTGAGCGAGCCGGGCACGCTGCACGAGGCGCTGGCGCGGCTCGAGGCGGTGTGCGGCGGCACGGCGCCGAAGCCCACGGTGGTCATGGACGCGGGCATCGCCACCGAGAAAAACATCGCGTGGCTGGGCGAGCAGGGCTACGACTGGATCGCGGTCAGCCGCGGTGCCAGGCCTGCGCCGCCCGAGGGCGGACCCGAGGCCCTGCTGATCACCAGCGCGCGCCACGAGGTGCGGGCCTGGCGGCTTGCCAGCGAGGACGGCGAGGCGCGGCTCTACGTCGTCAGCGAGGGCAAGAAGAAGGCCGAGAACGCGATCATCGGCCTGAGGCGGAACCGCTTCGAGGCGGCGCTGGAAAGGCTCCACGGCGGCCTTGCGGTCAAGGGCCGCCTCAAGCGCTACGACAAGGTGCTGGAGAGCATAGGCCGCCTCAAGCAGCGCTTCTCCGCCGTCGCCAGGCACTACGAGATCACGGTCGAGAGGGCGAAAACCGGCCCCAATGCCACCGCCGTGCGCTTCAAGCGCAGGCCGCGATACGACGAGGCCGATGAGGGCGCCGGTGCCTATGTGCTGCGCACCAGCCACGTCGACTGGGACATCGAGACGGTCCTGCGGACGTACTGGCGGATCACGGATATCGAGGCGACATTCCGGAGCCTGAAATCCGAGCTCGGCCTTCGCCCGATCTGGCACCAGCTCGACCGGCGCATCGCGGCCCACCTGCTGATCGCCGTGCTGGCCTACCACGCCGTGCATCTGATCCGTACCCGGCTGGCCGCGCGCGGCATCCACAAGTGCTGGGCGTCGATCCGCGAGAGCATGCGGACCTGGGTGCGGATCACCACGCGCCTGCGCCAGACCGACGGCACCTTGATCGTCAACCGCCAGGACACGCGCCCGGCCGCCGAGGTTGCCGCAATCTCCTCGGCGGCGGGCGTGGACCCCGCCATCCACCGCACGAGGACCCGTCTGATGAGCTGACAGAATCTCACAAAATGTGGGGCCATGTTGGAATCGACCGAGAAAAATATCGCGTTGAATCAAACCAATAGGGAACACAGGCAGCGGAAAAGTGCCAACTTGGGTCGAGCCCCTCGCGCAGGGCATCGTGCGAATGTGCGAAGCAGAGCCGGAAATGCTCCTCGTTGCCGGAGCCGAAGGTGTAGCCCGGCGCGATGCCAACGTCCTCCTCCGCGAGCACGCCCTCCACGAACGCGAGGCTCGACGTGAGTCCCCGCACGCGCGGAAAGGCATAGAACGCGCCCTGCGGCTCCGTGAGTTCGATGCGCGGGCAACGCCCCAGCACCTCGGTCACGATCTCTCGTCCCCTCGCGTACTGATCGCGCAGCCGGGCGACCGTCTCCTCGCCCCGTTCCAGCGCCGTGATCGCGGCCTGCTGCACGAACACGGTCGCCCCCGTATTGAAACATTCGGAGAGGATCGCCCAGGTCTCGGCATGCCGGCTCGGCGCAACCACCCAGCCGACCCGCCACCCGGTCATGGCCCAGGCCTTGGAGAACCCGCTCACGACGATGACCGGATCGTCGTCGCGCGCCAGCGTCATGAAGGAGGGCGCGACGTCGCTGTCATAGACGCTGCGATGGTAGACCTCGTCGGCGATCAGGAGGATGTTCCGCTCCCGGCAGAGAGCGAGCAGCTCGGCCTGCTGCTCGGCGGGCATCACCCAGCCGGTCGGGTTGCAGGGTGAGTTGACGAAGAGCGAGCGGGTGCGGGGGCGCAGCGCGGCCCGGACGTCGTCGAGATCGAGCTGCCAGCCGGCCTCCGTCCGCCGCTGGCTCACATACGTCACCTCGGCGCCGGTCGCCTGGTAGGTGCTTTCGATGTTGGGCCAGACCGGGCCGATGATGATCGCGTGATCGCCGGTGGTCAGCGCCATCTGCGCGGCAATGGTGATGCCGAGCATGGTTGCGCCCGGCACGGTGATCCGGTCGGGATCGAGGTCGATGCCGTAGAGGGAGTCGAGGTAGCGCTTCAGCGCGTCGCGCAGGGCCTGCTTGCCGCGGGTGTGGGTGTAGAAGGTATCGCCCGCATCGAGTGCCTCTTTGGCCGCTGCGCGAATGAACTCGTCGGTCACGGCATCGCCTTCGCCGAACCAGAGCGCGATCACCTTCGGGTCGCCGATGCGGGTCAGGGCGACGCGGGTAATCCCGTTCTGCTCCAGGGCGGCGATTTCGGGGCGGAGGAAATCCATGACCATCACCCATGCTGTGGCGGCCGCACTCTATCGACCCCGGCCCGAGCGGGGGACCGGGCTGGACCGGGGTGGCCTCATCGCGCGTGCCGAAAAAAGGAAGGCCGGGTCCGAAGACCCGGCCAGTCTAACAGGGAGGCTTCACGTCTAGGAGACGTGGGATCCGAGGATCCCCTTCAGGCCTTGCACCTGAAGACGACAAACCGGGGTGGGCACCCCGGCTAATCCTCGTCGCATGACGCACGCGTCATGCTGCGGCGCAATATGTAATCGTGCCGAAACAAATGCGCTAGGGCATGGGAAGCAAACCAGCCATGCGTTTAGTTCATGGCTACGGGCGGATCAGGAGCGCCACTTGGCCACCTCGGAGAGCAGAAAGTCGCGGAAAACCCCGATTCTCTTGGAGTATCGCAACTCCTCGGCGTAGGTGAAGAAGGCTTCGAAGGGCGGACCCTGACGGTCCGGCAGCACGCGCTGGAGCCGCTTGCTGCCCCAGGCCACGTAGTCAGGCAGCGCGGCGATCCCCAAGCCGCTCTCCACGGCTTCGCGCATGCAATAAATGTTATTCGCTTCCAACACGATGCGGCCGTCGGCCGTCGGATTGCCCGAAATGCCGATCAGCCAGTCCGGATTGGCGATGGGGGTGAGCGGTCCCTGGCCATAGATGATCAGGCGCTGGCGGGCGAGGTCGTCCACCGTCTCGATCGGCCCGAAACGGGCCAGATAGTCCGGCGAGGCGTAGATGTACGAATAGACGGTCATCAGGTGACGGCGGACGAGATCGGGCTCGGTCGGTTCGATCATGCGGATCGCCACGTCCGCCTCGCGCATGGCGAGGTCCAGCAGGTTGTCCGAGGTCAGCAGAGTGATCTTGATCTCCGGATAAAGGCTGTTGAAGGCGGGGATCCGGGGCGTCAGCCAGACCGAGGCGAAGGAGACCGTCGTCGTGATCTTCAAGGGACCTGAGGGCCGGTCGCGGGCGTCGGTGATCTGCGCCTCGGTCATCGCGAGCTTGGCCGAGACCTCGCGGACCGTGCGGTAGAGCGCCTCGCCCTGTTCGGTCAGCAGCAGGCCGCGCGAGTGGCGGTGGAACAGGACCGCGCCGAGGCTCTTCTCCAGCGCCGCGATCTGGCGGCTCACCGCCGACTGGCTGAGTTCCAAGATGTCGCCGGCGCGGGTGAAGCTGCCGTGCTCGGCGACCGTCTGGAATATTCGTAGCCGGTTCCAATCCATGGCAGCGCCCCCGGCGCCGCGCCGGTGCTCACGCCGCGGCAGCGGCCTCCGGCGTCTCGGCCTCGGCGAGAAACTTCTCGGCCTCCAGCGCACCCATGCAGCCGGTGCCGGCGGCGGTTACCGCTTGCCGAAACACCTTGTCCTGCACGTCGCCGGCGGCGAACACGCCCGGCACGTTGGTCTTCGTGCTGTCCGCCATCGTCTGGATGTAGCCCTCGTCGTCCATCGTAAGCTGGCCCGCGAAGAGTTCGGTGTTGGGCCGGTGCCCGATGGCGATGAACACGCCCGCGAGCGGGATTCGCTGCACCGCATCGGTCTTGACGTGGCGCACCGCGATTCCCGTCACCGTCGGCGGGTCGATCTCGCCCTCGATCTCGTCGAGCACGTGGTCCCACAGGACCTCGATCTTGTCGTTTCGGAACAGACGGTCCTGCAGAATTTTCTCGGCCCTGAGCGCGTCGCGACGGTGGACGAGGGTGACCTTGCTCGCGTGATTGGTGAGATAGAGCGCCTCTTCGACGGCAGTATTGCCGCCGCCGATCACCGCGACTTCCTTGCCGCGGAAGAAGAATCCGTCGCATGTCGCACAGGCCGAGACGCCGAAGCCCATGAAGCGCTGCTCGCTCTCCAGGCCCAGCCACTTCGCCTGCGCGCCCGTGCAGATGATGACGGTGTCGCCGATGTAGACATCGCCGGAATCGCCGGTGCAGACGAAGGGCCGTTTGGCCAAATCCGCGGCGACGATCATGTCGTGGATCAGCCGCGTGCCCACTGCCCCAGCCTGGCCCGCCATCTGCTCCATGAGCCACGGCCCCTGAATAATGTCGGCAAAGCCCGGATAGTTTTCGACATCGGTGGTGATAGTGAGTTGACCGCCGGGCTCGAGGCCCTGGACCATGATCGGCTCAAGGTTGGCGCGCGCGGCGTAGATCGCCGCAGAGTAGCCGGCAGGGCCGGAGCCGATGATCACGACCTTGCTGCGGTGGGTCGTCGCCATGCGCGTCTCCCGTCAAGGCCGGCGCGGGCGCCGGCAGCAAGAGTGACAAACATAGGGGCGGCCACGGCGCCCGTTCAAGGGTTGGCCCTGCATGCGGACCGATTCTCGACCCGGTGGCGCCCGAGAGCCGCGTGCCCGCCCGCCCGTCACCCGCTGCGCGCGAAGCTCTCGCGCCGCGTCATCACCGGCACCGCGAGTGCTGCGATGACCAGGCCGAGGGCGGTGAACTCGCTCCAGCCCAGCGGCTCGCCCAGGATCAGGGCTCCGCTGAAAAGCCCCACCATCGGGATGCCCAGTGTTCCCACGGTCGCCACCCCGGTCGGGAACATCCGCACGATCTCATAATAGATGTAGTAGCAGATAACGAACGGCGCGAAGACGTTGTAAATCACCGAAACTAGCGGCCAGAGCGACGGGAATTGTACCGTGTCGGCGTCCACCACGGCCGCTGCGACGAAGATCGGCAAGCCGCAGATCAGGCATTGCCAGCCGACCAGCACCCACATGGAGACTTGCCAATCGGTGCGCTTGAGCGCGACAGTGCCGCAGGCCCAGCCGACGGCGCCCACGAGCACCAGGAGCGGCCCCAGTGGTGCGGCGCTGAGGGTCTGGGCGTCGGTCGCGATCAACACCCCCAACCCGGCGGAGCCCAGCGCGAGCGCGCTCAGCCGCCGCCAGCCCGGTCGCTCGCCGAGCACGAAATAGCCCACCGGCACGGTCCAGATCGGCATCGTGTAGGCGATGATCGAGGCACGGCCGGAGGTCGTGTAGACCAGCCCGAACCCGGTCGCGAGGTGCCAGACGGTGATGTTGAAGAACCCGGTGATCAGGAGCGGCCGCCACTGCCGGCGCGGCACTTTGATCGAGCGGCCGATCGCGCAGTGGAGGGCAATGATGACCAGGCCTGCGAAGAAGAGGCAGCTTCCACGGAAGGTGAGCACCGGCAGCTCGTTGAGCGCGAGCTTGAGCATCGGCCAGTTGACGCCCCACAGCACCGTCAGCGCTGCCAGAAGAACGAAGCCCCGGCGCGGTAGCGGCTCGGTGCCACCGGCCGAGGGTGCGGCGTCCGTCATCGGCGAGAGCGGTCGCGGGTGCGGCCGAGCGCGCCGCCACTCGACCCATATCGGGGGCAGCCCAAGGGCAAGGGGGCGCAGCCGGCACATGGTTCTGCTGCACTCGTCACGTCAGTCCCTGTCCTCTTCTCCCGGCTCGAAAAATCCGGGATGCGCCCGCCGTCCCGTTGCGGCCATCATCCCGTTCCGGTCGGCCGGCCTCAAGGGCGGCGCTTCGACAGGCACAGTCGTGCGTCGCAGAGTAGATACCGACAAGCACCTTTCACATTATCGCTATAACGTATAGCTCAACCGAATAAGCATAGCCGCCCCAACTCTTTTTCTTGTTCATGGCCATTTTGGTGCCTAGACTGCCGTCCTGACGCGCGCTTGGCGGGCGGGCGGGCGGTAATCGCGGACTCGCGTAGCATCTGCGAGTTGTTCGTGGCGGGCGCGTGCAGCAACCATAAGTCAGACTGGAGGACGGGATGAGCTTCAAGAAGATTGCCGGCGCCGTCGCGGTGGCCGGCGCGCTGGTGGCCGCGGGCGCGGTTCCGGGCCAGGCAGCGACACTCGACGACGTGAAGGCCGCAGGCACGCTCAAGTGCGGCATCAACACCGGCCTGCCGGGGTTCGCCTACACCGATGATGCGGGCAATTGGACCGGCTTCGACGTGGCTTATTGCCGGGCGATGGCCGCCGCCGTTCTGGGCGACGCCAACGCGATTTCCTTCGTCAACCTGACCGGCAAGACCCGCTTCCCGGCGCTGGCGTCAGGCGAGATCGACGTGTTGTCGCGCAACACGACCTGGACCTACTCGCGCGACGTCGACCTCGGCTTCACCTTCGTCGGCGTCAACTACTATGACGGCCAGGGCTTCATCGGCCGCACGGCTTTGGGTATCAGCAGCGCCACCGAGCTCGACGGCGCCTCGGTCTGCATCCAGACCGGCACGACCACCGAGCTCAACCTGGCGGACTTCTTCCGCGTCAACGGCATCACTTACGAGCCGGTGCCGATCGAGACCAACGCAGAGGCCCGCGCGGCTTACGAGGCGGAGCGTTGCGACGTCTACACGACGGACGCGTCCGGTCTGGCGGCAACGAAGACGACCTTCGACGACCCCAGTGCACACATGGTGTTCCCGGAGATCGTCTCGAAGGAGCCGCTGGGTCCGTTGGTGCGCCAGGGCGACGACCAGTGGGCGGACATCGCGCGCTGGACGCTTAACGCGCTGATCACGGCCGAGGAGCTCGGCGTGACCCAGGCGAATGTCGAGGAGATGGCCGCAGCCGCTGGCGATCATCCTGAGATCAACCGGATGCTCGGCACGGAAGGCTCGCTCGGCGAGATGCTGGGCCTCGATGCGCAGTGGGCGGTCCGGGCGATCGCGGCGGAAGGCAACTACGCCGAGATCTTCGACCGTTATATTGGCCCCGACAGCCCGCTCGGACTGGGTCGTGGCCTGAATGCGCTGTACACGGATGGCGGCATCCTCTATTCGCCTCCGTTCCGTTAGAATCAACGATGTCACCGTCCCGCCCGCGCGACCGGGCGGGACGGTGATTCTTTCTGATCAGTGCTTATTTGAGACAAGAGAGATTGTTCCGTTGACGTGAGGAGGGCGCCGCCACCGTGAGCGAGAGACCGGCGCCTCCACGCGGCGGCGGCTTCGACATAAGCCGCGCCTGGACCGACGAGCGCGCCCGCGGCGTCATCTTTCAAATTCTGATCGTGCTCGGGGTGGCGGGACTCGCCGCCTTCATCGTTATAAACACGATCACGAACCTCAGAGAAGCCGGCCTCTCCTCCGGCTACGGCTTCCTCTTCGACACCGCCAACTTCGATATCAACCAGCGCCTCCTCGATTACGCGTCGACCTCGACCTATGGGCAGGCGTTCGTGGTCGGTGCGCTCAACACGATCCTCGTCGCCGTGATGGGCATCATCGCTGCGACGGTCATCGGCTTCGTCACGGGCGTCCTCAGATTGTCCAACAACTTCCTGGTGAGCCGCATCGTTGGGGTCTGGGTCGAGTTCACCCGCAACGTCCCGGTCCTGCTGCAGATTATCTTCTGGTGGCTGATCATGCTGGCGCTGCCCAGGGTGAAGGACAGCATTTCGATCGGTGATGCAGCCTTTCTGAACAATCGCGGCATCTTCCTGCCCTCGCCCATCTTCGAGGACGGCTCGGCGATCGTGCTGGCGATGATCCTGATCGGTGTGATCGGGGCGGTCCTGGTCGGGCGCTGGGCCAGGAAACGCCAGGAGGCGACGGGCCGCACCTTCCCGGTCGGCTGGGTCGGGCTCGGGCTGATCGTGGGCATCCCCGTGATCGTCTATGTCGCCCTCGGCCAGCCGCTCGATTTCGACATCCCGGAGAAGAAGCGCTTCAATTTGAAGGGCGGCTTCAACATCACGCCGGAGCTGATAGCGCTCTGGCTGGCGCTCTCCACCTATACCGGCGCCTTCATCTCCGAGATCGTGCGCGGCGGGATTCTCTCGGTCTCCAAGGGTCAGACCGAGGCGGCCGGCGCGCTCGGGCTGAGGCGCGGGCTGACCATGCGCAAGATCATCCTGCCGCAGGCGCTGCGGGTGATCATCCCGCCGATGACCAGCCAGTACCTCAACCTGACCAAGAACTCCTCGCTCGCCGTCGCCATCGGCTATCAGGATATCGTCTCCATCGGCGATACCATTCTCAACCAGAGCGGACAGGCGCTCGAGGTGATCTCCCTCTACATGGCGTTCTATCTGGTGCTGAGTCTGCTCACGTCCGCATTCATGAATTGGTACAACAAGCGCATCGCCCTGGTGGAACGATGAAGACGCACGCCTTCCACCGCAGCCGGGCGGAGATGCTGCCTGAGCGGCCGGCGCCGATCACCACCACAGGTGTGATTGGCTGGCTGCGGACCAACCTCTTCTCCAGCTATCTGAGCGCGGCGCTGACGCTAGGCTCGATCGCCGTGCTCGCGCTGATCGTACCGGGCCTGATCGAATGGGCTTTCATCGATGCAACGCTTACGGGCGAGATCGGCAAGGACTGTCCCAGCGAGGGTGCGTGCTGGGCTTGGCTCGACCAGCGCATCACTCAGTTCTTCTACGGCTTCTACCCGGCCGATGCCTATTGGCGGGTGAACATCTGCATCGCCCTGCTGGTACCGGCGCTCGCCTACATGCTGTTCGACAAGCTGCCGTATTCCCGCTACGGGCGCTGGTTCTCGCTCGCCTATCCGGTGATCGCCGCGATCCTGCTGGTCGGCGGTCTCGGCCTCGAGGTCGTGCGGACCGACCAGTTCGGCGGCTTCATGCTCAATCTTATCGCCGGACTCGTCGGCATCGTGCTCTCCCTGCCCATCGGGATCCTGCTGGCACTCGGCCGGCGCTCGCGCATGCCGATCGTCCGGATGTTCTCGGTCGGGTTCATCGAGTTCATCCGCGGCGTGCCGCTGATTACGCTGCTCTTCGTCGCGATCATCCTGCTGCCGCTTTTCCTGCCGCCCCAGGTCACGCTCGACCAGTTGATCCGCGTGATGATCATCATCACGGTGTTCGCCTCCGCCTACATGGCCGAGGTGATCCGCGGCGGGCTGCAGGCGATCCCGCAAGGGCAGTACGAGGCCGGTCAGGCGATGGGGCTTGGCTACTGGCAGTCGATGCGCCTGATCATTCTGCCGCAGGCGCTCAAGATCTCGATCCCGGGCATCGTCAACACCTTCATCGGGCTCTTCAAGGACACCACGCTGGTCATCATCATCGGCCTGTTCGATATCCTGGGCCAGGCGCGTCTCCTGCAGACCAATCCGGACTGGCTGGGCAAGGTCGATTACGAGACCTTTCTGCTGGCGGCGCTGTTCTTCTTCGTGATCTGCTTCAGCATGTCGCGCTACTCGCTCAATCTCGAGAAGCGCTTGGACACCACGAGACGCTAGGGAGGCACCATGGCGGAGGCAGATGCCGCGCCCGGCGGCGCCGAAGACCCGATCATCGAAATCACCGGCCTCAACAAGTGGTTCGGTCAGTTCCACGTTCTGCGCGACATCGATCTCATGGTTGAGCGACGGGAGCGCATCGTCATCTGCGGGCCGTCGGGATCGGGCAAGTCGACGCTGATCCGCTGCATCAACAGGCTGGAGGAGCATCAGGAAGGCAAGGTCGTCGTCGACGGCGTCGAGCTCACCCACAACCTAAAGAACATCGATGCGATCCGCCGCGAGGTCGGCATGGTGTTCCAGCAGTTCAACCTGTTCCCGCATCTCACGGTGCTGGAGAACTGCACGCTGGCCCCGATCTGGGTGCGCAAGATGCCGAAGGCCGAGGCCCAGCAGTCCGCGATGGAGTACCTGGAGCGGGTCAAGATCCCTGAGCAGGCCTTGAAATATCCCGGCCAGCTCTCCGGCGGCCAGCAGCAGCGCGTGGCGATCGCCCGCTCCCTCTGCATGAAGCCCAACATCATGCTGTTCGACGAGCCCACTTCGGCCCTCGATCCGGAGATGATCAAGGAGGTGCTGGAGGTCATGGTCGACCTTGCCGAGAGCGGCATGACCATGCTCGTCGTCACCCATGAGATGGGCTTCGCCTCGCAGGTCGCCAACCGCGTCATCTTCATGGACGAGGGCCAGATCGTCGAGCAGAACACGCCGGACGAGTTCTTCAACAATCCCCAGTCCGACCGGACCAAGCTGTTCCTGAGTCAGATTCTGTAGGGCCTGCGGCGGGCGTGCGGCCTGTCTCAGCCTCCGTCCGCATTGCCTTCACCAACGTCGAAACGCGCAGGCGCGGGGCTCACTACAAGGGCTTTGCCGCCGTCAGCGACCTCGAAGACGGCGAGGCCCCGTTCCGCGATCCCCTCGTCGTCGAAGCGAAAGAGACCGTCCGCGCCGACGAATCCGCCGCGGTTGCCGATGGCCTGCGGGTCGAACGAGGCGCCTGCTCGTGCGAGAGCCGCGGCCAGCGCGGTCGCGTCATAGGCGACGGTAGCGATTGCTCCCGGTGATTCGCCGAAGACTCGGCGGTAGCGTTCCTCGAAATTTCGCCGTGCGGCCGGGTCAGGACCCGCGAACCAGCCGCCTGCGAGCGCCGTCTCGCCGAGCGTGGCCGCATCCTCCCAGAGGCCCGTCCCCAGAACGCGGACTTCGGTGGGGTCGATGTCGTAATAGGGGAGTAGCGGCGCGACCTGCCGCAACCGAGTGCCGCCATCGGCCAGCAGCAGCGCGTCGAAGGGCAGCTCGCCCAGCGTGTCGAGGGTCTCAAGCCGCTTCAGTCGACGGCGGGCTGCGGCATCGCCCTGGCGGGCAAGCGTCCGCCGCTCGTGTTTTAGGGCCTGGGCGCGCCGGTCGTACTCGGCAAGGTTGCGCACGACGTCGGCTGCGTCCGACGCATCCGCCGCGTAATTGCGGACTCTTGCAAGCGACAGTCCGTTGAGCATTGCCGCAGCCTGGGCCTCGTCCGCCACTGTCGCGCCATAACGTGTCTCGGGCGCCAGCAAAGCGATCCGTCGATACCCCTTCGCCGCCGCGTGCGCGAAGACCCGCCTGATCTGCGCGCGCGGTGTATGGCCGAGCAAAAAGACGCCTTCGCTTGCGGCCGCCCGATCGGTCGAGAAGGCGACCACGGTTACCCCATGCGCTCGTGCGTGGGAGGCGACGGCGTTCACGCCCTCGGCAAACAGGGGTCCGAGGATCAGGTCGACGCCCTCTTCGAGCAGCGCAAGCGCGGCCCGCTTCGCACCCGGCGCCGTGCCTCCCGTATCGCGCGGCAGCAGCAAGAAGCGCTCGTCGGCCGTGTCGAAGAGGGCGAGCTGCGCCGCGTGCAGCAGCGTCTCGCCTTCCTGGGCGTAGCGGCCAGAGAGCGGCAACAGGAGGCCCACCCTGGCGGGGCGTGCTGTCTCCTCAGGTGCCGTAGCTGCGCTTTCTTCTTCCCCAGCAGGCTCGCCCGCAGTCGATTCATCGGTGGGGAGGGCGGCGAGCGTCTCGGCCCGCTCATCGGCCGGAGGGATCAAGAGGTCAGGCGCGGCGGTCTTCGCTTCGGCTGTCGGGCGAGGCTGCGGCTGGTCCTCGGGCGACGGCGGCGGTACGCTCGGCGCGGCGCAGGCGCCCGCGAGAAGGACCAGCAGCAGGGCGGCGCCTGCCGCTCCGATCCGCCGGCGCCGATTGGCTGCGGAGAGGCTACGAGGTCGATCCATGTCCGAGGAAGCTCCCGCGACGCCGGCAGGCGCGGGACAGACTAGGGACGACACCCCGGCGAGTAAACCGCAGCCGGGCGCGGAACCCGGTCTCTGGCTGGTGGCGACGCCGATCGGCAATCTGGAGGACATGTCGCCGCGCGCGCTCGCGGTGCTTGCATCCGTCGATCGTGTCGCCTGCGAGGACACCCGCCGCACCGGGCGGCTCCTGGCGCGCCACGGCATCTCGGCACGCCTCGTCTCCTACCACGAGCATAACGCGGCGCGCGTTCGCCCGGCGTTGATCCGTGCGCTTACAGGCGGCGGCTCGGTGGCCCTGGTCTCGGACGCAGGCACGCCGCTGATCTCCGACCCCGGCTACAAGCTGGTTCGTACCGCGCTCGATGCCGGCATTCGCGTGACCGGCTGCCCGGGCCCGAGCGCGCCCCTGCTCGCGCTCATCCTCTCTGGCCTGCCGACCGATCGCTTCTACTTCGGCGGCTTCCTGCCCTCCAAGGCGGGGCCCCGGCGGGAGGCGCTCGGCTCGCTCTGCGCCCTCGACGCGACGCTCGTCTTCCTCGAATCGCCCCGGCGACTGGCGTCGTCGCTGGCAGAGATGGCGGCGACACTCGGCTCGCGCCCGGCGGCTGTGGCGCGCGAGCTGACCAAGCTGCACGAGGAGGTACGGCGCGGATCGCTCGGCGAGCTGGCAAGCCATTACGCCGCCGCCGGTGCTCCCAAAGGCGAGGTCGTGATCGTCGTTGGCGGCGAGAGGGGAGGCACGGCGCAACCAGCGCTCTCGGACGCGGATATCGACGCGCGCCTCGACCGTCTTCTCGCCGAGGGCACCGTGCGCGACGCCGCGGCGGCGCTCAGCGCCGAAACCGGGCTGCCGCGTCGCGAGCTCTATACCCGTGCATTGGCACGGACACGGGCACGGGAGGGATGCGCGGTCGATCCCTAGAGGACCGACGCGCGGCTTACGCGCGGGGTCTTGCGGCGGAGCGACTTTGCGCGTTGCGTCTCCGACTCACGGGCTGGCGCATCCTGGCGCGGCGCTACGCCACCCCTGCGGGCGAGCTCGACATCGTCGCGCAACGCGGCGCGTTGATCGCCTTCATTGAAGTGAAGCATCGCAAGGAGCGCCAGGGCATTCTTGAGGCCGTTACCGCGCATCAGCGGCGGCGTATCGAGAACGCCGCCACCATTTACTTGTCGCGTCACCCGAATCGGCGCAAGCTTTCACTCCGATTCGATTTGATGGTGGTGAGCCCTTGGCGATGGCCGAGCCACCTGCCAGATGCGTGGCGTCCCGACCGCAGCGGGACAGTTATCTGACACGATTGACGCGGTGCCCGAGCCGGAAGGCGGGACCCGCAGTCGTGCTCGTACTCCTCTTGGCCGGCTCGCTCTCCCTCTCTGGATGTGCGGAACTTCTGATCGGCGCGGCCGCAACGACGGGCGTTGCGATCGCCGAGGAGCGCTCGGTCGGCGACGCGGTCGACGACCTGACCATTAGGGCGGAGCTCAACCACCTCTTCTTCCGGGACGATGTCGAGCTCTTTGGGGATGTGTCGTTCAGCGTGATCGAAGGACGCGTTCTGCTCAAAGGCAGCGTGCCCACGCCCGACGATCGCATCCGTGCGCTTCGGCTCGCCTGGCAGGCCGCCGGCGTTCGCGAGGTGATCAATGAGCTTCAGGTGGCCGACGACAGCGGAATCCTCGATTACGCGCGGGACACGTGGATTTCGGCGCAGCTCAAGGGAAAGCTACTGGTGGACGGCGATGTCCTCTCCATCAACTACAGCGTGGAGACGGTCAACGGCACGGTCTACCTCCTGGGTATCGCGCAGGACGAGGCCGAGCTCACGCGGGTCACCGAGCACGCCCGCAGCATCGAGGATGTAAAGCGCGTCGTGAGCCACGTGGTCTTGAAGGACGACCGTCACCGCCCGGTGACGCCTTGATGGCCCGTGGGGCGAATGCGTGCACTGGCCGCACGGGCGGCCGGAGTCTTCGCCACTGGCGCCAAACTGGTCCGGCAGCAGCTCTTGCCCTCGCGCTGGCCGCTCTGCTGAGTCTCGCCGGTTGTGCGGATGTCATCATCGGCGCGGCCACCACGACGGGCCTCGCCATCGCCGAGGAACGCACGGTCAGCAACGCCGTCAAGGACCTGACGATTCAAGCGGAACTCAACCATCTCTTCTTCCGGGACGATCTCGACCTTTACAACGACGTTTCGATCAGCGTGATGGAGGGCCGTGTGCTGCTCAAGGGTAGCGTGCCGACGCATGAGGATCGGATCCGCGCGGGTTGGGTCGCCCGGCAGGCTGCGCGCGCGGAGGAGGTGATCAACGAGCTGCAGGTGACCGGCGAGGGCGGCATTCTGGACTACGCGGAGGACAGGTGGATTTCGTTCAAGCTCCGGGCCAGGCTGCTCCTGGACCTCGATATCCTGTCGGTCAACTATGATATCGAGACCGTCAATGGCACGGTTTATCTCTTGGGGATCGCGCAGGACGAGGATGAGCTGGAGCGGGTCAAGGCGCACGCCCGCAGCGTGGGCGGCGTCGAGCGCGTGGTGAGCCATGTGATCATGAAGGACGACCCGCGTCGCCCGCTGCCATCCGATGCGCGGTCAAGCTCCCCGCTACCACCTGATGCCGGGTGACGCGATCGAAGGTGCGCTCCGCGCCGTCGGCACCCTCGCGGACGAAGAGATCGACTTGGCCGATGCCGCGCTGTTGCTCGGTGCCCTCGACATGCCGGGCGCATCGCTCGAAGGCTACCGCACCCACGTCGGGCGGCTCAGCGAGGACGTGGCGGTGCTCGCCCGCGCCGGCGAGCCGCTGGAGCGCCGCCGCCGTCACCTCAACGCCGTGCTCTTCGAGGCGCACGGGTATGCCGGCGATACCGAGAGCTACGATGCGCCCGAGAACGCGAACCTGCTTCAGGTCATCGACCGCCGCGTCGGACTGCCGGTCAGCCTCGGCATCCTCTACATCCACGCCGCCCGTGCGCAGGGCTGGGCGGTGGACGGGCTGGCCTTCCCCGGTCATTTCCTGGTGCGGATGGACGAGGGCGACCGCCGCGTGATCGTCGATCCCTTCCACCAGGGCCAGGCGCTGGAGGCCGGCCACCTGCGCGGCCTGCTCAAGCAGTTCCAGGGTGCCGATGTGGAGCTGGAGCCCGCCCACTACGCGCCGGTCGGCAACCGGGCGATCCTTCTCAGGCTTCAGAACAATATCAAGTCCCGGGCGCTGCAGGCGGGCGACGGCGCCCGCGCCGCCGCGATCCTGGAGCGAATGTTGCTGATCGCGCCGGATGCCGGCGGCCTCTGGCATGAGCTCGGCATGGTGCGGGCGCGGCTCGGCACCATCAAGGGCGCGGTCGAGGCGCTGGAGCGGAGCCTTGCCTGTCCGTTGCCCGAGGCCGCGCGGTCGCGTGTCGAGGCAGCGCTCGCGTCTCTCACGACCAGCCTGCATTGAGAGCCGAGGGACTTAGGGGGTCCATGACGTGAACCTCGCCGTGGCCATTCAAATGGACCCGATCGAGTCCATCGACATCGAGGCCGACAGCACCTTCGTGCTCGCGCTGGAAGCGCAGGCCAGAGGCCATCGGCTGCATCACTACCTGCCGCAGCATCTCTCGCTGACCGCGGCCGGTGCGGTGGCCACTGTGCGTCCCCTCGAGGTGCGCCGGAAGACCGGCGATCACTTCTCCCTCGGTGCGCCTGAGAGCGTCGACCTCGCCACCATGGACGTCGTCCTGATGCGCCAGGACCCGCCCTTCGACATGGCCTACATCACGGCCACCCATATCCTGGAACAGATTCAAGCAGAGACGCTGGTGGTCAACGACCCGGTTCATGTGCGGAACGCGCCGGAAAAACTCTTCGTCACGCGGTTCCCCGAGCTGATGCCGCCGACGCTGATCACCGCCGAACGCGAGATGATCGTCGACTTCCGCGCCCGGCACGGCGACATCATCCTCAAGCCCCTTTTCGGCAACGGCGGCGCGGGCGTATTCCACGTCGGGCCCGAGGACGAGAACCTCAATGCCTTGATCGAGATGTTCGGCACGTTCTTCCGCGAGCCGATCATCGCCCAAGCCTATCTGCCGGCGGTGCGCGACGGCGACAAGCGCATCATCCTGGTGGAGGGCGAGCCGGTGGGCGCCGTGAACCGGGTGCCGGCCGCCGGCGAGGCCCGCGCCAACATGCATGTCGGCGCCCGGCCGGACAAAACCGAGCTGAGCAGCCGCGACTGCGAGATTTGCGCCGCGATCGGCCCGGCACTCAGGGAACGCGGCCTGATCTTCACGGGGATCGACGTGATTGGCGGCTACCTCACCGAGATCAACGTCACCTCGCCCACGGGCATTCAGGAAATCAACCGCCTCGACGGCACTCGCCTCGAAGCCCTGATCTGGGATGCGATCGAGGTCCGGCTCGCGCGCTCGTAGACCTGTATTCAGGCCGATACGTGGGCCTTGTTCTATAGGGGCTCGCGCTTGGGCGGCCCTGGATCGTCGACGTTCCAGTCTGCGCCGTACACCGCGATCACCGTCTCGCCCGTGACGGTACCGGGATCGAGGCAGGGCACGTTGACGCTGTAGCAATCGGGCGCCGAGCGCGGCGAGTAAAATGACTTCACGCCGCAGACCGCACAGAACAGGTGCTCGGCCACGCCAGTGCCGAAGCGGTAGCTGGTCAACTTGTCTGCGCCCGAGAGCAGGATGAAACGCGACTTCGGCACCACCAGATGGCGGTAGCCGGACTTCCGGCAGATCGAGCAGTCGCAGTCGTGCACTTCGATCTGGGCCGGAGCCTCGCAGGAGAAGCGCACCGCGCCGCAGTGGCAGCCGCCCGTGTGGGTGACGAGCGCGGTCACTGGTGGCTGTTCGTCGCGTGGATGGCGGGTGCGGCGGGCAGCACGCGCATCTCGGCCTCTTCCCCTGCGCGTCGCGCAAACGCCCGCCGTAAACTTTGGCGGGCGCGGGCCGGAGACTGGAGCGGGCGATGGGATTCGAACCCACGACCCCAACCTTGGCAAGGTTGTGCTCTACCCCTGAGCTACGCCCGCCTGCGCCCAGCCCCGTGCGTTGCGATAGTACGCGTTCGGCGCGCCCGCACAAGCCGCAATCCCGCTGACATATTTCCCACCGAAAAGGTATACGCGGCACGTGCATCGTTGCTCTTCGTGCAGATGGCGATTGACGCTGGCTTGCGGCAAGGGTAGGAGGGGCGCGGACCGAGGACGCCGCGGCGCACGCGCGTCCGAATTCGGGTCCGACGGCGGGTCATTCGTCGGCTGCCTTGCGGCCAACCCGCCGCTGAAGGAGCAATAAATCCTGCATCACGTCATTGGTCCGCGACATGCGGCTGGGAGCCACGCCGGCGCCCGTGCCGTGCTGTCGCTCGAAGACTCGCAGGGTGCGGCGACGTCGCCGCCATGGAGGAAATTTCGTGGAATTGAATGAAGGATTCGCGGATCTCGGCTTGAGCGAGCCGCTGCTCGCCGCCGTTGCCGAGGCCGGCTACGAGGCGCCGACGCCGATCCAGCAGAAGGCCATCCCGCTGGTCCTGCGCGGCGTCGACCTGCTGGGCTGCGCCCAGACCGGCACGGGCAAGACCGCATCCTACGCGCTGCCGATCATCGACATCTTGAGCGCGGGCACGGGCAAGCCGCGGATGCCGCGCTGCCTGATCCTGGCGCCGACGCGGGAGCTCGCGCAGCAGATCGCGGACAACTTCGTCACCTACGGCACCAACCACAGCCTGCGCCAGGCGTTGCTCATCGGCGGCGAGGGGTTCACGCTGCAGGAAGCCGCGCTCGGCAAGGACCCCGACATTCTGATCGCCACCCCCGGCCGCCTGATCGACATGTTCGAGCGGGGCCGGATCATGCTGGGCGGCGTCAAGGTCTTGGTGATCGACGAGGCCGATCGCATGCTCGACATGGGCTTCATCCCGGATGTCGAGCGCATCGTCCAGACGCTGCCGCGCATCCGCCAGACTCTCATGTTCTCCGCCACGCTTGGGCCCGAGATCAAGAGACTCGGCAAGGAATTCCTGATCAATCCCAAGGAGGTGAGCGTCACGCCGCCGGCAACGGTGGCAGGCACCGTCAGCCACGCGATGATCCTGGTGGACCCGGAGGAGAAGCGCGCCGCGTTGCGTGTCCTGCTCCGAGACGAGGCGGTGCAGAGCGCGCTGATCTTCTGCAACCGCAAGAAGGACGTCGATATCGTCAGCGCCTCGCTCCAGCGCCACGGCTTCGACGCCCGCGCGCTGCACGGCGACATGGTGCAGCACCGCCGCACCGAGACGCTGGCGGCGTTCAAGGAGGGCGAGGTCAACCTCCTCGTCTGCAGTGACGTGGCGGGTCGCGGCCTCGACATCGAGGCCGTCTCTCACGTCATCAACTTCGACGTGCCCTACAATCCCGAGGACTACGTCCATCGCATCGGCCGCACGGGCCGTGCCGGCCGCGAGGGCCAGGCGATCACGCTGGCCACTCATGAGGAAGCCGAGGCAGTGGGCGCCATCGCGGCGCTCGTCAACGCCGCGATCCCGCTCACGACCCCTGAGGGCGAGCCGGCCGAACTGGACGCCGCCCCCCGCGAGCGCAGCCGTTCGCGCCGGGGCCGCAGGCGCCGCGAGGAGCCCCGCACAGGCGAAAAGCGGCCCGCGCGCAAGCGGACGCGCGACGCAGAAGCTGCCGAAAGCAAGCCCAAGCGGGAGAAGAGGCGAGCCGGGAGCTCCGCAGAGGCAAATGAGGGCCAGCGCGCCCGCAGGGCGACCAAGCAGAGTGCCCCCGACCGCGACGACGAGCGGGTTACGGGGCTCGGCGACCACGTGCCGGCGTTCCTCAGCGATCCCCTGCCGGCGCTCCGGCCTGGCGCGGAGCGCTAAGCCGGAGTTCTCACCTTAAGTCACGGCCTGCGCATATCACGCGGAATCGCGCGCGTGCCCACACCGTGCCCTGAACAGGACGCGAACCCGTTATCGCGACGATGAGGCGAGGCGCTGCCACCAGCCGCGCCGCCGGGGGCGCTCACCCTCGATATCGTCCGGCGGAAGCACCGCGGTGGGTGCGTTGTCGCCGCCGTCGACCGAAGGAGCCTCGCTCCCGTCGGAGACCTCAACAGCCTCCGGGCGCGATGCGTCGTCCGATCCGTTACCACTCGCTGCGGTCGCCTGCGGGCCATCGATAGCCGCTGGCTCAGGCAAGGGCGCTGGCGCCGGCGGCGCAAACACCGGTGCCGGCGGTGCCTCAAGCTCAGGCTCGGATGTGGCGGGGGCCGGCGCGCTCGCGTCGTTGGCGGGGGTGGCCGCTTCTTCGGCGGCGGGAGTTGCGGGGGCCGTCGGGGACTCGATCTCGGCTGCAGACGCGGGTGATGCGTCTCCCTCCGCCGCGAGCGGAGGAGTCGTCTCCTCGGCTACTGCGCCGGGGGCCTCGCGCGCTTCCTCCTGCCGCTCCTGCTGCTTGGGCGCGCGGCCGCGCCCACCACGTCGGCCTCGACGCCGGCGCTTGGCGCGAGGAGCATCTTCGGTCTTCTCGGCCTTGTCGTCCGCTGCGGCTGCCGACTCCTCCTTCTCGTCCTCAGAGCCGCCTTCGGCCGGGGCCACCTCAGCCGGTGCGGAGGTGGCAGCCTCGGCAGGGGCTTCCTCCGCCCCCTCGCCACGCGGCTTGCGCCGGCGCCGACGGCGGCGCTTGGTCGGCTCCGCGGACTCGCCCTTGGTCTCCTGCTTGGCCTTGCTCTCGCGCTGGGGCGCCTCGTCTGCCTCTTCCTCCGCAGGCTCCTCGACCGGTGCGGGCCGGGCCGCGAGCCGCTCGATCGCGTAGCTCGGCGGCACCAGGCTGTCGTCCTGCTCGAAGCTGACGGCGAACGCGTAGCGCTGCTCGATCTCCTCCAGCATCCGGCGCTTGCGGTTGAGGATGTAAAGCCCGACCGCAGCCGGCACACGCAGCAGGATCTCGGCGCTCCGCCCCTGCAGCCCTTCCTCCTCGATGGCTCTGAGCGCGTGGACTGCGGACGATTCCACCGAGCGTCTGACGCCGGTGCCGGCGCAGCTCGCGCAGCGCTCCATGCTGGCTTCCACCAGGCTCGGCCGCAGCCGCTGGCGCGAGAGCTCCATCAGGCCGAAGGGGCTGATCCGGCCCATGCGAATGCGCGCGCGGTCGATCTTCATCGACTCCTTGAACTTGCGTTCCACCGCCCGCTGGTTGCGGTTCTCGTCCATGTCGATGAAGTCGATGACGATCAGCCCGGCGAGGTCGCGCAGCCTGAGCTGGCGGGCGATTTCCTCCGCCGCCTCCAGGTTGGTCCTGAGCGCGGTCTCCTCGATCGTGCGCTCCTTGGTGGCCCGCCCCGAGTTGACGTCGATCGCCACCAGCGCCTCGGTCGGGTTGATGACCAAGTAGCCGCCCGACTTGAGCTGGAGCTCAGGGCCGTACATGGAATCGAGCTGGCTCTCGATCTGATAGCGGACGAAGAGCGGAATTCGGTCCCGATAGGGTTTCACGCGAGAGGCGTGGCTCGGGATCATGGTCTTCATGAACGTCTTTGCGGTCTTGTAGCCCTCGTCCCCCTCGATCAGGATCTGCTCGATGTCGCGCGTGTAGAGGTCGCGGATCGAGCGGCGGATGAGGTTGGCCTCCTCGTTGATGACGCAGGGCGCCATCGATTCCATCGTGAGGTCGCGGATGTTCTGCCAGCGGCGCAGCAGGTATTCCAGGTCGCGCCTGATCTCCGTCTTCGAGCGCGAGAGCCCGGCGGTCCGCACGATGACCGCCATGCGCGCCGGGATATCGAGATCGGCCATGATTTTCTTGAGGCGACGCCGGTCGTCGGCGTTGACGATCTTGCGCGAGATGCCTCCGCCCCGGATCGCATTGGGCATAAGCACGATGTAGCGCCCGGCGAGCGAGAGATAGGTGGTGAGCGCCGCGCCCTTGTTGCCGCGTTCCTCCTTGACCACCTGCACCAGCAGGATCTGGCGCTTCTTGATGACCTCCTGAATGCGGTAGCGGCGGCTGAGCAGCGAGCGGCTGGCCTGAAGGCGTCGGCGCTCCAGGTCGTCCAGCTCGTCCCCGCCCATGACCTCGACATCGCCGTTGGCACTGGCATCGCCGTTGGCCCCGCCATTGCCGTCGTCGGCGCCGTTGGCCTGGGCGGCCCCGTCATCGCTGCTGCCGTCACCATCATCGGCGGCTCCCTCCGTATTCTCAGGGGCGTCCGTCGGCTCGGGCTGAGCATCGCCCTCGGGCGACGCCTCGCCGTCGGCACCGTCCTCGGCCGCTGCAGCCGGCGGGGCGGCGGCGGGCTCTTCGGCGTCATCGACGGCATCCGCCGTCTCGGCATAGAGCGCCTCCCGGTCCGCGACCGGGATCTGGTAGTAGTCGGGGTGGATTTCGTTGAAGGGCAGGAAGCCGTGGCGATTGCCGCCGTAGTCGACAAATGCCGCCTGGAGCGAGGGCTCCACGCGCATGACCTTGGCGAGATAGACGTTTCCCTTGAGTTGCTTCCTGGCAGCCGATTCGAAGTCGAATTCCTCTAGGCGTGTTCCGTCCGCCACCACCACGCGGGTCTCTTCCGCGTGGCTGGCGTCGATGAGCATTCGTTTAGCCATTGTTGTGTTTTCTCCGTCCGGGAGCGCGCGGGGGCCTCAGCCTCCCGTAAGCGCATCCGCGGGAACGCGATCCGGCGCCGCGCCGAAAGGGGGCCGCCGGCCGGCGCGCGGCGGTCTCGTCTCGCGACGGACCGCATCACGGCGGGGTCGGTCGGCTCGATGGTAGGCGGCTGCCGCATCGGACTCGTTCCGTGGTTTCGAGGTGTAGACTCACCGGACGCGCCCGCTGCCCCCGGCTTCTTGCCGGGAAGCCACCGCCCCCGCCATCGTCTTGCGTGCGGTGCGGCGCGGCTCGTCCATCAGTCGTTTCGCACCCTTATGATAGTGCCGCGGGCCGCTAAAAACAATGCGCTTGCCAATTTAGGGCAGCATCCGTGCCGCAAAGGCGGCTGCCCGATCACCGTCAGGCAGCGACGAACCGGCGCACGGCGACCTCTTCCCGGTTCTGCTGTGCGTGCCAAAGGTCGTATTGCATCTGCTGCTGCAGCCAGCTCTCCGGACTGCCGCCGAATGCCTGCGACAGGCGGATGGCCATTTCGGGCGAGATCCCGATCCGACCGTTGAGCAGCATGGACAGCGTGTTGCGCGATACCGCGAGCCCCTTCGCGGCTTCCGTCACGGTCAACCCGAGCGGTTCGAGGCACTGACGCCTGATGAACGCCCCGGGGTGGGGTGGGTTGTGCATGAGTGCCTGCATTTGAAGTATCGAGGCTCGTTAGATTGTAATACATAATACGACGTTTGTCAGCGCGCTCCTGAAGCGTGGCCCTACCCGCGACAAGCTGACTCAGGCCGTCGAAGGCATGGAAATTGTTGCCTGTCGCGACGTTGACGCTCCCAAGGGCGCTCACTACATTCAGGCCGCCCCATCACAGGACGGGATTGCAGGGTGCTGCGCGAACTGACCGACCGCTCCCGGGAGGTGCTCCGCCGGCTGGTCGAGGAATTCATGGAGACCGGGCAGCCGGTGGGCTCGCGCACGCTCTCGCGCCGGCTCACGACCCCGGTCTCGCCCGCGACGGTGCGGAACGTCATGGCCGACCTGGAGGATGCCGGCCTGCTTTATGCGCCGCATGTCTCGGCGGGGCGCCTGCCGACCCAGCTGGGCTTGCGCATCTACGTGGACGGCCTGCTGGAGCTCGGCCGGCTCACCGAGGACGAGCGCGCCAGCATCGAGGGCAAGTGCCGGGCGGCGGGGCGCACGGTGGAGGAGATGCTGACCGAGACCACCGAAGCGCTCTCGGGCCTCTCGGGCTGCGCGGGGCTGGTGCTCGCGCCCAAGGCCGACGTGCCGTGCCGCCAGGTCGAGTTCGTAAGCCTCAGCCAGGGCCGCGCGCTCGCGGTCATGGTGACGGAGACTGGGCTGGTCGAGAACCGGGTGATCGACGTGCCGACGGGCATGACCCAGTCGCACCTGAGCCGCGCCACCAACTACCTGAACGCGCGGCTTGCCGACCGCACCCTCGCCGAGCTCGGCGACGAAATCCGCACCGAAATCGAGGAGCACCGGGCTCAGCTCGACGATCTCACCGCCCGCGTCGTCGAAGCCGGGATCGCCGAATGGTCGAATGGGGCGCGCGAGCACGGCAGCCTGATCGTGCGCGGCCGGGCCAATCTGATCGAGGACGTCACGGCGCTCGCGGACCTCGAACGCATCCGGCAGCTGTTCGACGCGCTGGAGGAGAGGAACGACTTCATCAAGCTGCTGGAGAGCACCGAAGGCGCGGATGGGGTCCAGATCTTCATCGGGGCGGAAAGCACGCTCTTCGCCTCCACCGGCTGCTCCATGGTGGTGGCGCCCTATCGCGATTCCGAGGCGCGCTTCATCGGGGCCATCGGCGTGATTGGGCCTACACGCATCAACTACGGCCGCATCATCCCGATGGTGGATCACACGGCTGCCATCATCGGCCGGGTGCTCGGGTGAGCGAGGGAAAATCGCGCCCGGAGCGACGGCGCCCGTGGGCGCGAAAGAGAACGAAGGAGACCATGCAGAACGAGACCGAACGGGCGGAGCCCGAACGAGCAGAGCCCGAACAGGCGGGACCTGAAACTGACGCCGCCGCCCCATCCGCAGAGCAGAGCGCCGCGGGCGACGCCGAGGAGAGCGCCGAGGACGCGGACGCTCTGGAAGCGCCCGACGTTGAAGACGTTACCGACGCCGAAGAGGATGAGGCGGAGGACGGGGAAGACGCGCTCAAGGATCAGCTCCTGCGCGCCCTTGCCGACGCCGAGAACGCGCGGCGCAGGGCCAAGAAGGACGTGGACGACGCGCGAAACTATGCGATTTCGCGCTTCGCCCAGGACCTGCTCGGGGTGGCGGACAACCTGGGCCGTGCGCTGGAGAGCATTCCCGCCGAGCGGCGCGAGAGCGACGACGCGGTGAAGGCGATTGCCGAGGGCATCGAGATGACGGCGCGGGAGTTCGAGACGGCGCTGGGGCGCCACGGCATCACCAAGATCGACCCGCTGGGTGAGAAGTTCGACTACAACCTGCACCAGGCGCTGTTCGAGACCGCGGAGACGGACCAGCCGGATGGCACCGTCGTCCAGGTCTTTCAGACGGGCTACAGGATCGGCGACCGCCTGCTGCGCGAGGCGATGGTGGGTGTGGCCAAGGGCGGCACTCCACCGGCAGCAGACGACGAAGCCGATCCCGAGGCCGAAGCCGAGGCGGAGACCGGGTCAGACGGCGCGGACGCGCCGGCGGATGAGCCCTCATGAGCCTGCAGACGCGCCGTTCTGGACGCTTGCAGGGCGCAAATCTGCACCCATATTGACCATTGGACGCGGCGGTTGCCCGCCGCGAGGGGGGAGCCCCATGGGCATGAGACATAGGGCAAAGGACACGGGGCGCGAAGCGATGCATGACGTGGTCGTTCGGGCCTGCTGACAATAGGGACGAGACATGAGCAAGGTGATCGGTATCGACTTGGGCACGACCAATTCCTGCGTGGCCATCATGGAAGGCAAGGACCCGCGGGTGGTCGAGAACGCGGAGGGCGCGCGCACGACGCCTTCGATCGTCGCGTTTACCGACGACGGCGAGCGCCTGGTCGGCCAGGCGGCCAAGCGACAGGCCGTTACCAACCCCGAAAACACCATCTTCGCGATCAAGCGCCTCATCGGGCGGCCCTTCAAGGACCCGATGACGCAGAAAGACATGAAGATGGTGCCCTACCAGATCGTCAATCACGGCAACGGCGATGCCTGGGTCACGGCGCGGGGCGACAACTACTCGCCGAGCCAGATTTCCGCCTTCACGCTGCAGAAGATGAAGGAGACCGCCGAAGCCTTCCTCGGCGGGCCGGTCACCCAGGCGGTTATCACGGTGCCCGCCTACTTCAACGACTCCCAGCGCCAGGCTACCAAGGACGCAGGCCAGATCGCGGGCCTCGAGGTGCTGCGCATCATCAACGAGCCCACCGCCGCCGCGCTCGCCTACGGTCTCGACAAGAAGGGCGGCGGCACCATCGCGGTCTACGACTTAGGCGGCGGCACCTTCGATATCTCGATCCTGGAGATCGGCGACGGGGTCTTCGAGGTGAAGTCCACCAACGGCGATACCTTCCTCGGCGGCGAGGACTTCGACATGCGGCTCCTCGGCTATCTTGCCGACGAATTCAAGAAGGAGCACGGCATCGACCTGCGCGAGGACAAGCTCGCGCTCCAGCGCCTGAAGGAAGCGGCGGAGAAGGCCAAGATCGAGCTCTCCAGCGCGATGCAGACCGAGGTCAACCTGCCCTTCATCACGGCCGACGCAAGCGGGCCCAAGCACCTCGCGATGAAGGTGACGCGGGCCAAGCTCGAAGCGCTGATCGACGACCTCATCACGCGCACGATCGAGCCTTGCCGGGCAGCGCTCAAGGATGCGGGCCTTTCCGCCGGCGAGATCGACGAGATCATCCTGGTCGGCGGCATGACCCGCATGCCCAAGGTGGTCGAGGTGGTGAGGAACTTCTTCGGCCGCGAGCCGCACAAGGGCGTCAACCCGGATGAGGTGGTGGCCGTCGGCGCCGCCATCCAGGCGGGCGTGCTGCAGGGCGACGTGACCGACGTGCTGCTGCTGGACGTGACCCCGCTCTCACTCGGGATCGAGACGCTTGGCGGCGTGTTTACGCGGCTGATCGACCGCAACACCACGATTCCGACCAAGAAGAGCCAGGTCTTCTCCACCGCCGAGGACGGGCAGACTGCGGTCACCATCCGGGTCTTCCAGGGCGAGCGCGAGATGGCGGCGGACAACAAGCTGCTCGGCCAGTTCGATCTCGTCGGCATCCCACCGGCGCAGCGCGGCATGCCGCAGATCGAGGTCACCTTCGACATCGACGCCAACGGCATCGTCAACGTCTCCGCCAAGGACAAGGCGACCGGCAAGGAGCAGCAGATCCGCATTCAGGCTTCCGGCGGCCTCTCCGACGGCGACATCGAGCGGATGGTGCGGGACGCAGAATCCCATGCCGAGGAGGACAAGCAGCGGCGCGAGCTGGTCGAGACCCGAAACCATGCCGAGGCGCTGATCCACTCGACCGAGAAGACCCTGTCCGAGCACGGCGACAAGATCGATCCGGCGGACAGGAGCGGGATCGAGGCACAGATCGCCGAGCTGCGCGAGGAGCTCGGCGGCGAAGACGCAGACGCGATCAAGGCCAAGATGGAACTGCTCGGCCAGAGCGCGATGAAGCTCGGCGAGGCCATGTACGCGGCAAGCCAAGGGGCAGAGGCCGGCACGCAGCCAATGGACGAGCCGCCGAGCGGACCGGGCCCCGACGAAGGCCCCGCCAGCGAGCGGGATAACGTGGTCGACGCGGACTTCGAAGAGGTCGACGACAAGAAGGACCGGCCGTCCTCCTGAACCGGCGGAAGGCGGCTCCCGTGAACGCGGAGGCTGTCGGCGGCTGTCGGGCCATGGGCCACGCCCGAGCGGGGCGCTGAACCATGGCCAAGGCCGACTATTACGACCTTCTCGGCGCCTCCCGCGACGCTAGCGAGGACGATCTCAAGAAGGCCTATCGCAAGCTCGCGATGCAGTACCATCCGGACCGCAATCCGGATGACCAGGCCGCCGAGCAGAAGTTCAAGGAGATTTCCGAGGCCTACCACGTGCTCTCCGACAAGGAGAAGCGTGCGGCCTACGACCGCTTCGGCCACGCCGCCTTCGACGGTGCGAGCGGCGGCCCCGGCGCGGGCGGCTTCGACTTCGGCACGAGCTTTGCCGACGTCTTCGACGACCTGTTCGGCGACTTCATGGGTGGCGGCCAACGCCGCGGCGGCCGGCGGCAGCCGGCCCGCGGGGCGGATCTCCGCTACAACATGGAGATCACGCTGGAGGACGCCTACAACGGCAAGCAAGCGACGATCCGCGTTCCCGGCACCGTGAACTGCGAGCCCTGCGGCGGCTCAGGCGCCCGCGCCGGCACTCGGCCTTCGGCCTGTGGGACCTGCGGCGGCGCAGGCAAGGTGCGGGCACAGCAGGGTTTCTTTACCATCGAGCGGACCTGCCCCACCTGCCAGGGCGCAGGCCAAGTGATCGCCGACCCCTGCCCCAACTGCCGAGGCGCAGGCCGGGTGCAGAAGGAGAAGTCGCTCTCGGTGAACATTCCGACGGGTGTCGAGGACGGCACCCGCATCCGCCTCGCCGGCGAGGGCGAGGCCGGCGCGCGCGGCGCCCCGCCGGGCGATCTCTACATCTTCCTGTCGGTCGAGCCGCACCCCATCTTCCAGCGCGACGCCAAGCATGTTCACTGCCGCGTGCCCATCCCGATGACCACCGCGGCGCTCGGCGGCGCGGTCGAAGTGCCGACGGTTGGCGGCAGCCGCGCGCGGGTCACGGTGCCGGCGGGCACCCAGTCGGGGCATCAGTTTCGCTTGCGCGGCAAGGGCATGCCGGCATTGCGGGGCGCCGGCCACGGCGACATGTACATCGAGGTCGCGGTGGAGACGCCGGTCAACCTCAGCAAGCGCCAGAAGGAGCTGCTGAAGCAGTTCAATGAGCAGGGCGGCTCCCGCCCGACCAGCCCGGAGTCCGAAGGCTTCTTCGCCAAGGTGAAGGAGCTCTGGGAGGATTTGAAGGACTGAGCGGGGCCTCGCGGACGACGCGTTCGGCGGCTCGCGAGGTGCGGGATGCGATTTGTGCCGGGCCGCCAGGCCCGGACGGCGCGACTGCGCCGCGCGCGAAGCGCGTAAGTCAAGCGAGCGGAGCGAGCGCCCGGCGCCTGAGGGATAGTGAAAGGAGAAGCGATGAAAATCGGAATCCCGGGCGCCGCCGGGCGCATGGGCCAGGCGCTGACCCGTCAGGTAACGGCGACCGACGGCTGCACCGTGGTGGCCGCGACCGAGGTTCCCGGCCATGCTGCGCTTGGACGGGACTGTGGCGCGCTCGCCGGGATCGAGCCGCTCGGCGTCGCGGTGGGCGACGACGCGCAGGCGATGTTCCGGGCTGCCGACGCGGTGCTCGACTTCACCCTGCCGGGCGCCGCCGCCCGCCACGCCGAGCTTGCGGCGGCCGAAGGCACGATGCTGGTGATTGGCACCACGGGCCTCGGCGCCGACGAGCAGGCCGCGCTGGAGGCTGCGGCGGCGCAGGTTGCGGTGGTGCAGGCCCCCAACATGAGCCTGGCGGTCAACCTGCTGTTCAGGCTGACCGAACAGGTCGCCGGCCTGCTGGACGACGACTACGACATCGAGATCGTCGAGATGCACCACCGGTACAAGGTCGACGCGCCCTCGGGCACGGCCTTGGGCCTCGGCCGGGCGGCGGCGCGTGCGCGTGGGGTCGCGTTCGATGAGGTCGCGGCGCGTGGTCGCGATGGCGTGACCGGAGCGCGTCCGCGGGGCGAGATCGGCCTCGCCGCGCTGCGCGGTGGCGATGTGACCGGCGAGCACAGCGTGATCTTCGCGGCCGACGGCGAGAGGCTGGAGCTGGCGGTTCGCTCGTCCAACCGTCAGACCTACGCCCGCGGCGCCGTGCAGGCCGCGCGGTGGGCGGAAGGGCGCGGGCCGGGCCTCTACACGATGGCGGACGTTCTCGGTCTCACCTAATCACCTCCACCCGTCGCAATCCTGTCAAACCTGCTTGGCCTCGATCACGCCGCGCCGGATCGCGCGGGTGCGGGTGAAAAGCGTCTCCAGATAGGCGCCGTCGCCGCGCCGGATGGCGCGCTGCAGCGCCGAGAGGTCCTCGCTGAAGCGGCCCAGCATCTCCAGCACTGCCTCCCGATTGGTGAGGAAGATGTCGCGCCACATGATCGGGTCCGAGGCGGCGATGCGCGTGAAGTCCCGGAATCCGGCGGCTGCGTACTTGAACACCTCTTCCTTGGTCTCCTCCTCGAGGTCGGTGACCGTGCCGACGATGTTGTAGGCGATCAGATGCGGCAGGTGCGAGGTGATGGCGAGCACCGCGTCGTGATGGTCGGCGCTCATCAGCTCCACCGACATCCCGGCCATGCGCCAAAGCGCGGCGACGCGCTCGACCACTGCGGGGTCGGCGTCTTCCGGCGGGGTCAGGATGCACCAGCGGCCCTCGAACATCTCGGCGAAGCCGGCCTCGGGGCCGGAATGCTCGGTGCCCGCGACCGGATGGCCGGGGATCAGATGGACGCCCGGTGGCACGTGCGGCGACACCGCAGCGAACACCGCGTTCTTGACCGAGCCGACGTCGGTCAGGGTTGCCCCTTCGGCGAGATGCGGCCCTATTTTCGTCGCGAGCGGCGCAAACGTGCCGACCGGCGAGCCCAGCACCACCAGGTCGCAGCCTTCCACCGCTTCCGCAGGGTCCAGCGTCACCCGGTCGACGAAGCCGAGCTCCGTCGCCTTGTCGATGGTCGCCTGGCTGCGGGCGCAACCCACGATTTCGGTCGCGGGCGCCTTCTGCCGCAACACCCGCGCGAGCGAAGAGTTGACCAGGCCGAGGCCGATCAGCGCGACGCGGGAAAAGGGTTCGCTCATCTGTCGTCGCCCGCGTTTGCGCCCGACGCAGGCGGCGCCATGAAGGCCTCGAGCGCCTGGGCCAGGGCCTCGTTCTCCGCCTCCAGCCCGATGGTGATCCTGAGACAGTCGGCGAGGTGATAGGGCTCCATCCGCCGGGCGACGATGCCGCGTTCGGTGAGGAAGCGATCGGCCGCCGCAGCATCCCGCCCCGGCTCGTCGGGGAAGCGCACCAGCAGGAAGTTGCAGACGCTGGGCACGACATGGAGCCCGGAGGCCCTGAGCCGCGCGGCAAGCGCACCGAGGCATCGCTCGTTGTGCTGCCTGGCGCGCGCGATGTGGTCCTGATCCTCCAACGCTGCCAGCGCTGCAGCGAGCGCCGCAGCATTGGCGTTGAAGGGGCCGCGAATGCGGTGGAGCACGTCGATGATGGCGGGCGGCCCATAGGCCCAGCCGAGCCGCAGCGCCGCGAGCCCATAGGCCTTCGAGAACGTGCGGGTCATCACGACGTTGGGGGCCATGCCGGCGAGGTCGAGGCCGGAATCGTAATCTTCGGTAGGGGCGAACTCCGCGTAAGCCGAATCGACCACCAGCACGACGTGCTCAGGCAGGCCGCCCCAGAGGCGCCGCAGTTCGCCCTTCGGAATATAGGTCCCGGTCGGGTTGTTGGGGTTGGCGAGGAAGACGATCCGGGTCCGCTCGGTCACCAGGCCCAGGATCGCGTCGACGTCGGCGGTGTAGTCGGTCTCGGGTGCCACGACGGGCGTCGCGCCGACGGCGAGCGTCGCGATCGGATAGACCAGGAAGCCGTGGCGGCAATAGACGATCTCGTCGCCGGGGCCGGCATAGGCGTGGGCGACAAGCTGCAGCAGCTCGTCCGAGCCGTTGCCGCAGACGATGCGATCGGGATCGATGCCGTGGAGCGCACCGAGCGCCATGCGCAGCTCCGTGGCGCCGCCGTCAGGATAGCGGTGGAGCGACCCGGCAAGCTCCCGGTACGCGGCCTGCGCCTTGGGGCTGGGCCCGAGGGCGGACTCGTTGGAGGAGAGCTTGATGGTGTTGGCGTGGCCCGATGCGGTGGATCGCCCGCCCACGTAGGGCGAGATCTCCATGATCCCGGGGCGGGGCGTCGGCTGGACCGGCATGGCTGTCCCCGCTTCCCGTCAGCCGGCCCGCGCGGGGGCAGGCGGCCTCGGGTAGCTGCCCAGCACCGCGATCCGCCCGACGTCGTCGCCGAGCCGCTCGGCGAAGCGCTGCAGCCGCTCGTCCTCCTCGGCGACGAAGCCATCGACCTCGATCAGCTGCCAGCGGCCGGGCGCGCCGCCGTCGCCGTGCCAGGCCACGGAGCCGGTCACCGCGATGCCGGTCACTGCGAGCGCCGAGCGGATGCGGTCGCGGCTGATCGTGTCGGAGGATTCCACCGCGAGGTACGAAACGTCATCGCCTGAAGGTGCCGGCGGGGTCATGGCCACCACGAGCGCATTGGTCTTGCCGGCGGCGTGTCGTCCGCCCGCGAGCCAGGGCAGGCGGGAGACGATCATCGGCCTCTCTTCGTCGCTGACGGCGAGCGTCAGCCACCAGGGCTCGGCGCTTACCCCGACATCGCCGCTCATCGCATCCGCAGGCACCGGCAGCACGCCGATGGATGCCTTGCCGTCGCGCACGCCGCGCAGCACGCCGCTCTCCGTCCGGGCGGTGATCAGCGGTGTCTCAGCACCGAAATAGACCCGCGCGAGGTCCGGAAAGCGGCTCTCCTCGCTCGGCTCCTCGACCGTGAACACCGAGACCGCGAAGCCGCCCTCGGCAAAGAGAGTCGCCGACATGATCTCGGACCAGATGCGCACGATGACGGGGAACGGAAACGGCCCCTCGTGGCGCTCCTGCAGCCGCCGGAGGATCGCCGCCTCGCGCGCAGGCCGCAGCAGCGCGCCGGTGGCGCCGCGGGCGCGCTTGGCCTCGCTAATGCGATTGGCGAGCGCCATCCGGCGCATCAGGAGATCGTGGATCGTGTCGTCGATCTCGTCGATCTCGTCGCGCAGGGCGGCGATCGGAGATTCCTCCGGCGAAGGCCTGTTCATGGCGTGGCTGACACGGCTCAAGGGGGAGGCAAGTCGTAGTGCAAGAGCGTGGTAAAATCAAAGAGAACATTGACTTTCGGGTTCAAATCGCAACTGTCTGACCCCCTTTCGGCGACACTTGCGACCTGCGATCCGATGAGGGGACGCAGCCGCCCGGAGCCCGGTGAACGATGACCGCAATGCCCAAGAGCCAAGCCGCGGCGGAGCATGCACAAACCGGCCTGAGCGTCGAGCTCGGCCGGGAGACGCCGCTCCAGCTCGATTGCGGCGTCTCCTTGGGGCCGTTCACGCTCGCCTATCAGACCTACGGCACGCTCAATGAGGAACGCTCCAACGCGGTTCTCCTGTGTCACGCGCTCACCGGCGATCAGTTCGTCGTGGGCCCCCACCCGGTCACCGGCAAGCCCGGCTGGTGGGAGCTGATGGTGGGGTCCGGCAAGACCTTCGATACCGACCGTTACTTCGTGATTTGCAGCAACACGCTCGGCGGCTGCATGGGCACCAGCGGGCCGAAGGAGATCAACCCGGCGACAGGGCGCCCCTGGGGCCTGGACTTCCCCGTCATCACCATCCGCGACATGGTCAAGGCCCAGGCCATGTTGCTCGATCATCTGGGGATCGAGCAGCTCTTTTGCGTCTCCGGCGGCTCCATGGGCGGCATGCAGGCCTTGCAGTGGGTGGCGAGCTACCCCGAGCGCTGCTTTACCGCGGTCCCCATCGCCTGTGCGGCCAAGCACTCGGCGCAGAACATCGCGCTCAACGAGGTCGGCCGCCAAGCGATCATGGCCGATCCCGAATGGCGCGAGGGGCGCTATCAAGAACTCGGCACAAATCCGGTCGGCGGCCTCGCGGTGGCGCGCATGGCTGCGCACATCACTTATCTCTCGGAATCGGCGCTGCACCGGAAGTTTGGCCGGGCGCTGCAGGACAGGTCCAACGTCACCTACGGCTTCGATGCGGACTTCCAGGTGGAGAGCTACCTTCGCTATCAGGGGCAGAGCTTCGTCGAGCGCTTCGACGCCAACTCCTACCTCTACATCACCCGTGCGATCGACTACTTCGATCTCGCGGCCGACTACGACGGCGTGCTTGCCAATGCGTTTCGCGGGGTCGACACCCGTTTCTGCGTGATTTCGTTCACCAGCGACTGGCTCTATCCCACGTCCGAGAACCGGGCCATCGTGCGAGCGCTGGCCGCGGCCGCCGCCAACGTGAGCTTCGTCGAGGTGGTGAGCGACAAGGGGCACGATGCCTTCCTTCTCGACGAGCCGGACATGTTCGAGACTCTGCGCGGGTTCCTGAGCGGTGCCGCCGCCAAGCGCGGGCTTAGCAGCCCCTGAGCGCTCGTCCATGAACGCAGGCCCGCAGCGGCAGAACATGCGCCAGAGCGCTCGCCCCGACCATCGCCTGATCGCCGAGCTGGTGGAGCCGGGCTCCAGGCTGCTCGACATCGGCTGCGGCGACGGTGCCCTGCTGGAGCTGCTCGCGCGGGAGAAGAACGTCGACGGCCGCGGCATCGAGATCAGCCAGGAAGGCGTGAACGCCTCGGTGAGACGTGGGCTCTCGGTGATCCAGGGGGATGCGGAGACCGACCTCGCCGACTACCCGGATGCCGCCTTCGACTACGTGGTGCTGAGCCAGACCCTGCCCGCGATCCGCGATCCCAAGGGCGTGCTGCTGGAGCTGCGCAGGATCGGCCGGAGCGCGATCGTCTCGATCCCCAACTTCGGACACTGGCGCAATCGGTTGCACTTGCTGACGCGCGGCCGCATGCCGGCAGCGCTGGGCTCCGGCGAGCTCTGGTACGAAACGCCGATGATCAGGCCGTGCACGATCAAGGACTTCGTGATGCTCTGCCGCGAGCTCGATATCGGCATCGAGCGCCGTACCCAGGTCGATTCGCGGGGGCGGGTGCGCCGCTTCACCGGCACCGGCCGCTTCGCCAACCTGTTCGGCGAGCAGGCGGTGTTCCTGCTCTCCGCCGAGAGCCGGTAAGCCGCAGTCCCCGGCTGCCGTTCGCGCACCGGCCGGCACCGGCTGCGGCAGCGGCATGATGACCCGTCGCCTGCGCCGCGCCGTGATCGGAATGGCCTCGAACACGGTCTTGCCGGCCTCCACGTAGACGATGCCGCCGAAGGGGCGGCCGAGATGGCGGCCGAGGCGCTGCCAGATGGCGGCGGTACGCAGCACCCCGCGCCAGCCCGTGGGGGGCAAGAAGAGCATCGCGCCGGAGGCGACCGGGGCGAAACGGTGCTCGCGCAGGAGCCGGGCCAGCTGGGAGGCGCTGAAGGGTGAGCCGTGGCCGAAGGGCGTGGCCTCGGCCCGTGCCCAGAGACCGTGGCGGTTAGGCACCAGCACCAGGATGCGCCCGTCCGGCCGCATCACCCGCCACACCTCTTCCAGCATCGGGCGGCGCTGCTCGCTGAACTCGAGCCCGTGGACGATGAGGATGCGGTCGATGCAGCCGTCGGGCAGCGGCAGAACACCGTCGTCGGCAAGCGCGACTTGCCGGCCGCCGCTCTCGGGCCAGGCCATCACTCCCTGGCCCGCCGGCATCACCGCGAACACGCGGTCGGCCTCCTCGCGGAAGAGGCCGAGGAAGGGTACGGGATAGCCGAGCCCCAGCACCACCTCCTCGCGCGCGCTGGGCCAGACCCGGCGGATCTGCTGGCCCAGGATGCGGCGCGTGACCCGGCCGAGCCGGGTCAGGTAGAAGGCGTTGAGGTCGACGACATCCTGATGCATGGCCGGCTATGGTAGCAGCCCACGCCGGCCCGTCTCAGCACCGGGATGCTAATCCGCCTCTCCACAGCGTGCCTCCCCACCGCTCGGCGAATAGGAGTGCGCGCTAAGCGTAATAGCCCGCGTCCTCCAACACCCTTCGGATTCCCTTGTCCATATTTGTTAGCGCTTGCTCGATGCTCTGCTCGCCGTTGACTGCATCGGCGACCTCGACCCCATTTTGTGTGCCGATCGTGAAGCCCTCCGGGATCATCAGATTGTTGGTGACGCCGTAGGGCATGCTTGCCATCAAGCCGCCGAAGAACAGCTTGTCGTCTTTGTGTCGATCGAGGATCGAGAGCCGCGCCGGCTGCCCGCCGGCCGCCACCACCGCCTCGCCAATGGCCGGATCACGGGCATCGCCAGAGGCCAGGAACTTTGCGAAGGCGACACCCGCCTCCCGGTTCTTGGAATAGGTCGGGACGAAGACGCCGAACCCGCCGGTGCTGACCCGATGCGCCCCCTTCTCGTTGTCTCCCGCAGGCGGCAGGTCGGCGTAGATGACCCGATCGAACTTGGTGAAGGACGGATCGTTCAGCACCGCCGTTCCCCAGGTCAGAGGGCCGTAGACGGCGGTGCCGTTGGCGAAGGCGGTGTTCACCTCGTCCTCGCCCGCATTGCTGCTCACGGGGTGTGCGTACTGTTGCAGGTCGACCAGCATCTTCAGCGCCATGTATCCTTCTTCGCTGTTAACGGACGGATTCCAGTAGCCGGGTTCCTCACGGTCGACCAAAGTGCCGCCGAACGAGCGCAGCGCGCCGTAGTACTGATAGCCGGCCCAATAGCTCCGCTGCATGGCGCCGACATAGCCGTATTGATCGGTGCCGGGCGAATGCAGCTCCTTGGCGGCCTCCAGGGCGTCCGGCCATGTCCTCGGCACCGGAATTCCGGCCTTGTCGAAGATGTCCTTGCGATAGAACGTCATCTGGCAGTTGGCGTCGTGAGCCAGGCCATAGAGCGCGCCGTCGCTCTTGGCGATGGGAATGCGGTAGAGCGACTGCAACGCCTCCGGCACGTCTGTCTGATAGTCCGCAAACCACGTGGGGTCGGCGTCCATGTGTTCCTGAAGCGGAATCATCGCCCCGAAGGATTCGAGCGACGGGTACTGGCCGTAATCCTGGGTCACAGAATCGAAGGCATCCGACTTCGACTGCATGTAGACGTTGACCTTGTTCAGGAACTCGTTCGTCGGGATCGTGGCGACGTTCAGCGTGACGTTCGGATAAGCCTTCTCGAACAGCGGCTTGAGGCCGCGCACGACGCCCGCGAAACGGCTGCCCGACGCCGTCAGATGCACCACTTCGCCGGTGACGTCGGCGCGCACCTCGCGCGGCACGAAGTTGGCGGCGATTGCAGCAATTGCGGTGGCCGAGCTTGCCTGCAGCACCTGACGACGCGTGAGTGCGGTGCGCCGACGATACAGCACCTCCGCCATCGTCTCTTTCCATGTGTGATAATGTCGATCGCTCATGTCTTCCTCCCTGAGGGTTGTTGGGGCGCGTCGCGCCGTCACCCTTTAACCCGCATTTCTCACCATGGTCATGGTCTGCGCGGCGCTGTCCGGCCGACAGAGTAGGAACGGCGCGCAGCGCGATGCGGGGACATCGGGCAAGCGGCGTGACGCCCGCTGTCGGCCGGAGAGCGCCGCCCTTCGGGTCGCGCCCAGGCGCCCGCCCGCGGCGTTGCGGGCCTCAACCGTATTCCCTGATACGCTTTTCGGCCCGCTCCTGGCGGATCGAACGCCTGGACGCGACGCAGGCCGTGACCCTGGTGAGAAAGGCGGGTTAACCCGACAAGGCGCCCACTGATTCGGGTGACTTTCGGGCCGGTCAAAATTTTGCTGTGCGGATGCAAGGACGCGAAGACCGCCGTTCCGTCGGCCGGCTCAAACCGGGTATCCCCGACGGACGCCACGAACAACGTCGTGGAATGCGTTTTTTGAACCCTCTCTACCATGGGCCGTCCTTCGGCCAGTGGAGGGTATGTCTCGAAGCCTAGTCTTGGAGGCGGGGCGTGTCCATGAGCGGTTCAACGCCGGACGGGTCGGGGGACCGCCCTAATACATATGGGTGCCGCCGTTCATGGTGATGGTGGAACCGGTGGTCCAGGCCGCCTTGTCGTCCACGAGGAAAAGCACGGCATGGGCCACCTCCTCCTCGTAGCCCATGCGGCGGATCGGGGACTTGTCGATGATCTTCTGCGCGATTCGCTCTGGCATGTTGCGCATCAGGTAGGTGTCGACATAGCCGGGCGCCACGGTGTTGACCGTGATGCCGTGCTTCGCCCCCTCCTGCGCCAGCGCCTTGGTGAAGCCATGCATGCCGGCCTTGGCGGCGACGTAGTTGACCTGGTTGAGCTGGCCGGCCTGTCCGTTCATCGAGCCGATCTGGATGATGCGGCCCCAGCCCCGCTCCATCATGCCGGGGTAGACCGCCTTCGACATGTAGAAGACGGAATCGAGATTGACCCGGACCACGCGCTGCCACTGGTCGTCGGCCATGTTCTCGAACTTGTTGTCGGAGACCGTGCCCGCGTTGTTGACGAGAATCTCGACCGGGCCGTGCTCGGCCTCGATTGCCGCGACCCCGGCGCGGCAGGCGTCGCCGTCGCTCACGTCCCACTTGAGTGCCGGGATGCCGGTCTCCGCCGTGAAGGCGGCGGCGCAGGCCTCGTCGGCATGATAGTTGACCACCACCGGGTGGCCGGCCTCGTGCAGGGCACGCGCAATGCCGGCGCCGATGCCGCGCGTGCCGCCGGTGATAAGTGCTAGCCGTCCCACGCTTTGCCTCCTGTCACTCCGTCCGGTCAGTCCATTCGTTAAGGCATCACATGCTTCACCGGTCGGCAGCGTCGGCATTGGTCTGGAACTCCGTCATCCGCGGCTCCACTCAGCATGAACGGTGCAGGTGGAAAGCTGGACCCGTCTGACGGTGATCTTTGCATCGGACCTATCGATGGCAACGACGGCAACTATTTTGCCCCCGACCTCACATTCGATTAGCGGCGCATCCCGCTCAAAAACACTCAGAGGAGCACTCAGGACAGAATCGAAGATTCTTGCCGGAATTTCGACGAGTTGATAGCGGCTTGGCACCTCGTCATGTGACTCGCGGAATGCCCGCAACATGACGATGTGAGTCACCGCCGACTGGTATTGCCGAAACAGCGCCTGCGTCTGGCTTTTGCGATCTCTGGCTGTCCGGGCATCCTGCACCCAAGCGGCTTCCGTTAGCTTCGAGATGTGCAGAGACGTGTTCGACAATCGTTGTGCGGCGGTCGACTTGAGCGATAGTCGCCTCTCCGGTTCCCCAGTCGGTTGAACGGTCAAGTCGACGAACCTACGAGTCCTCGATCCGGGCGGGTCGGTGGGCCAACCAAGATGATCGCAGGCGTTCCTGAACACGGCTTCGAAGGCAGTTAGACCCAGAGGCTCGGTAGTGGCGCTATGGTGAACCGACAGGGCAAGACCGAAATACTCGATCCATTCCACGGAACTCGTCAGCCAAGTCCCACGCTGTTTGATTGTTGAGTTAGGCGGATTGGCGAGGGACTCCATGACGCGCGCGACGAACGCGATCTTGACCGGAGAGAACGTATCGAGCGTTGCCTTGAGTTCGTCGAGCGTCACGGGTTAGCTATCCGACACTCGATTAAGTCCACGAATGACGGTTTGATTTCGACGCCAACCCACAGGCGCCCTAAGTCACGTGCCGCCAAGAGCGTCGTTCCCGAGCCCGCATAAGGATCGAGAACGACGCTATCGTCACGGGTGGTGAGCATCACACACTGTCGCGCAAGCGAGAGGGGCATCATTGCGGGATGATCGTCACCCCAACCGCTCTCACGCTTCACCGGTTCAGTAGGCAACTCCCAGACAGTCCTGAGGCGACGGCCTCGAGGACCACGAACCGCCCTAATGTCGTAGTAGTAGTCCTTCTCCTTCGACAAGAGAAATACGGTCTCATGTGCCTTTGTTGGGCGATCCCGAACCGATTCCGGATGCGCATTCGGCTTGTGCCAGACTATCTCGCTACGAACCCACCACCCCATATCCTGTAGCGCGAAAGCCAGCCTCCATGGAACGCCAATCAGGTCCTTGGGCTTCAGTCCGTCCGGCGTCGGAGGCCGCACCGTCATGGCGCGAGCGCGATTCTTTCGGTCCGGAGCTCGGTATTTGCGGTTACCTGACGTGTAGGAGTCGCCCACATTCAACCACACCGTCCCGTCTGCTCGCAGAACACGCCTAACTTCCTCGAACGTGCTCACGATACTCTCGATGTATGAATTGAGGCTGTCGTTCCGGCCGATCTGGTCCTCGACCTCATAATCTCGCAGAGACCAGTAGGGGGGCGAAGTAAGCACGGTTTGAACCGATTCGTCGGGCAAGAGCGTGAGCGCTTCTTGTGCGTCTCCACTCAGCAGTAGGGACTTCGAGATGTTCGCAAATGGCTCTTTGTCGAGATCGTCGATTCGGATATGGCCGGATTTGGAAGAAGGCTCCGATTCGGCGGGGGGACGTGGAGAGACGACGCTTCCGTCATATCTCCTTGTCTGCAGAGCTTCCTCGGTCAAGCTGCGGGATCCCGAAACGTCAATCGCTTGCCTGCCATACCCTGCGCGATGCGGCTCATCCGGTCAACGCTGTCGGCCCCTGGGCCGATGGGGTGGCCTGATTAGACCGGCCACCCGTCAATACATGTGGTGGCCGCCGTTCACCGAGATGGTCGATCCGGTGATGAAATCGGCGTCGTCTGCGGTCAGGAACAATACCGCGCGCGCGATGTCCTCCGCACGGCCGAGCCGGCCCACCGGGATGCTGGCGACGATCTTCTCCAGCACGGCCTCGGGCACCGCACGCACCATCTCGGTATCGACATAGCCGGGGGCCACCGCGTTCACGGTGATGCCGTGGCGCGCTCCTTCCTGTGCCAGCGCCTTGGTGAAGCCGTGGATGCCGGATTTGGCGGCGGCGTAGTTGACCTGGCCGTACTGACCGGCCTGGCCGTTGATCGAGCCGATATTGACGACACGGCCGAACTTGCGCGCCCGCATGCCGGGGAAGGTGGCGTGGCAGAGGTTGAAGCAGGAGCCGAGATTGGTGTCGAGCACCGCCTGCCACCTGTCCGGCGTCATCTTCTGCAGCGTGCCGTCGCGCGTGATCCCGGCGTTGTTCACCAGGATGTCGATGGGGCCCAGGTCCTGCTCGATCTGGGCGATGCCCGCCTCGCAGGCGGCGAATTCGCTCACGTCCCACTTGTAGACGTCAATGCCGGTGACCTCGCGGAAGCGCTCGGCCGCCTCGTCGTTGGCGTTGTAGTTGGCGGCCACCTGGCAGCCGTTGTTCTTCAGCGCGAGCGAGATGGCACCGCCGATCCCGCGCGTTCCACCCGTCACCAGTGCGACGCGACTCATCTTCTCTCTCCCGGCAATGATCCGCGCCGCCGGGAACCGACTCCTCGGCGGCGCGCGGGCCTCATATGCGCCTGCGCCCGGGCATTTTCAAGCGGTGGCGTGGGTAGAAATCCAGTCCGCGAGCTTGCGCCAGAGCAGGCGCTTGGCGCGGGGGCTGGCCATCATGCCGATATGGCCGAGCGGCGGGCGCCAGGTCTCGACATCGGGGAGCGCCGCGCTCAGCGCCGCCGCCGATGCGGGCGGGACGATGCGGTCGCGCGCCGGCACGACGTTGAGCGCTGGCGCACGAACGCGCTCGGGCCGCACCGGCTCGCCGCCCACGCGCCAGTTGCCGCGCGCGGGAGCGTTCGCGCCGTACCAGTCGTTGAGGCAGGCGCGGGCGACGGGGCCGGTGAGCGGCACGGCGTCGTTGAGCCAGTCCTCCAGCGCCACGAAGTTGCGGGCGGCGGCCGAGGCGGGCGGAAGCTCGGCGAAGGCGGTGAACTTGCGCGCCGCCAGCAACGGGTCGAGCGCGGCGAACATGGCTTGGAGCGCATCAGGCGGGAGCTGCCCCAGACCGTCGATCAGGGCAGTGAGACCCGGCAGATGGGCCGCGATCAGCCGCGCCTGATGACGACCGTCCGCCCAGAAATCCCAGGGCGTCGCCAGCAGCACCAGCGCGGCTACCTCGGCGCGGGCAGCGAGGGGAAGCACCATCGTGCCGCCCATGCAATAGCCCGCGAGCACCACCGGCCGGCCCGCGTCGCGTCGCACCGCCTCCAGCGCCGGCGCAAGCCGGCCCAGAATGTAGTGGTCGAGCCCGAATTCTCGCTCATCGGCGCCCGGTGCGCCCCAGTCGAGCAGGTAGGGGCGCAAGCCCCGCTCTCGTAGATAGCGGGCGAAGCTGCGCTGCGCCGTGAGATCGAGGATGTAGGAGCGGTTGATGAGCGAGGGCACGAGCAACACGGGTGCTGCCGACGCGTTCCCGTCGAAGGCCAGGACCCGCGTCGTGCCGGACTGCCAGAGCACCGGCGGGTCTTTCAGGCGACGCCTGTAGGGGTGCGAACGGTAGCCCTCGATGCCTTCGAGAAAACGCCCGATGCGGGTTGCCGCCTCGGCGCCGAGGGCGCGCGCCAGCGCCTCAGGATCGGTCTCTGCCAGCTTCTCCTGGAGTGCCGTCGCCTCCGCCGGGTCCGCGTGCTGCCAGTTCAGCGATCCGCTCCTCGAGAGCCGCAAGGCGGCGAGAGAGCTCAGCCAGACGCTGAGCGCCATCCCCAGATGGAGCGGCAGCGGCCTGGGCCCGAGCCGCGGCGGCGGTTCCAGTGTGGGCATTCAGACCGCCGTTCTCCCCACCGCCTGCGAGCACGGCGAGGGGCAGGGCGGCAAGGCGGAGCGTGAGCGCGCCGGGACCTTCGCCCCGACCGGTACCGGCGACCTCTTCCTGCCAGAGATCGAGGAAGCGGCGGGCGAGCGTGGCCGGATCGTCGTCATCGCGCGTGCCTTCATGCCTGCCCATGACGCGAGTATAGCCGAAGCGGTGGCCCCGTCGTTGACTTGGCACTCGCCGCGCACCATGCTCGGCGCATGACCATCGAGCAGAAGATCGAGGCCGCGGGCCTGACGCTCCCCCGGCTTGAAGACAGCTACGGCACCAACCCGGCGGCCGCGAAATACGTCTCGCACCATGCCCTCGGGCGCGTGCTCTACCTCTCGGGCTGCACGCCGATGAAGGACGGCAAGCCCTATCTGCCCGGAATCCTCGGCGAAGACCGCACGATCGAGGAGGGCTACGAGGCGGCCCGCCAGTGCATGCTCTGCTATCTCGGCCTGATCAAGTATGCGCTGGGCGATCTCGACCGGATGCACCGGATGCTGCATCTGCACGGCTACGTGAACTCGGGGCCCGATTTCGTCGATCAGCCGCGCGTTATCAACGGCGCGGTCGACCTGCTGGTCGAGCTGTACGGCCGGCGCCTGATGCCGACGCGGGCTGCCATCGGCTGCCGCGGGCTCGCGGTCAACCACTCGGTGGAGCTGATCGCCACGGTGGAGTTCGACGGGGGTTCCGTGGCACCGCCGCTCGCCCGCGACGGGACGGTGCTGGACTGAGAGTCACCCGCTTCGCCTGCTCGACCCCTCATTCACGAGACGTCATGCCATGAAAGCAGTTCTCTGCAAGGCCTTTGGCCCGCCCGAGACCCTTGTGTTCGAAGACGTGGAGGCGCCGGCGATCGCGCCCGGCAGCGTCCGCATCGCCGTGGCCGCGGTGGGCGTGAACTTTCCCGATCTCCTGTTGATCGAGGGCAAGTACCAGGTCAGGCCAGCCTTCCCGTTCAGCCCCGGCCTCGAATGCGCGGGCACCGTCGCGGAGCTCGGCCCCGGCGTGGAGGGGCCCGCGCCCGGCACGCGGGTGCTCGCCTACATGTCCTACGGCTGCATGGCCGAGGAGGTGGTGGCGCCGGCGGAATGCGTCATCCCCATCCCCGATGCCATGCCGTTCGATGTCGCAGCGGCCTTCCCCGTGGTCTACGGCACCAGCTACCATGCGCTGGTCGGGCGCGCGGCGCTGGCCGAGGGCGAGACGCTGCTGGTGCACGGCGCGTCCGGCGGTGTGGGGCTCTCGGCGGTGGAAATCGGCAAGTGCCTGGGCGCCACGGTGATCGCGGCCGCAAGCAGCGACGAAAAGCTGGAACTGGCGCGCGACCACGGCGCCGATCACTTCGTCAACTACCGCACCGAGGATTTGCGCGAGCGGGTCAAGGCCCTGACCGACGGGCGCGGCGCCGACGTGATCTACGACCCGGTGGGCGGCGATATCTTCGATACGTCAATGCGTTGCATCGCGTGGAACGGGCGCTTGCTGGTCATCGGCTTCGCCTCCGGCCGCATCGCCGAGGCCAACACCAACATCATTCTGCTCAAGGAGATCAGCGTGGTCGGCGTCGCCTGGGGCGCCTTCGCCCAGCGCGACCGCGCCGCGAACCGCGCCTATTTCGACGATCTCTTCCGCTGGTACGAGGAAGGCGCGCTGAAGCCCCGCATCTCCCGCCGCCTGCCGCTCGCGGAGGCACCTGCGGCGCTGCAGGGGTTCCAGAGCCGCAGCGTGGTCGGCAAGCAGGTGCTGACGGTGGAGCGGCCCGGCGGCTGAGCCGGCCGGAGGCCGTAGCGGGTGCCTCCTTTACCGATGGCGCGTGATTTCCTACCCTGAAGCAACCCCGCGGCGCCGCGGAGCAGTGGACTGCAGTACGGCTAGGACAAAGCGTGGCTGGGGAGGCGATCCGAGGCGCTGCGGGGCCACTCGTGGACGATCCCATCATCGGGCACCCGGTGCGCGCTGGCGGATGGGCTGACCACGCCGCCTCGTCCTACACCCTGGCAGCCGCGGCGCTTGACGACGGGCGCCTTGCGGATGCCGCGGCGCTTGCCCGCCACACGGTCGAGGAAGCGCGCGAGGGCTACGAGCTCTATGCCCTCTGGGCCGACCAGATCAGGGAATACTTGGGCGCCGAAGGCGTGGGCGAGGCCGAGATTGCGGCTGGCGATGCCCGGCTGCAGGCGCTGCTGGCCGGTGAGACGGGCGAGCCCTTCGATATCCACGCAGGCTGGGCCGCCTACACCGCCGCGATCGACGATGTCGGGACGGCCTGCGCGGCCGGCGACGCGCCCGCGGCCCGCGCGAGCCTGGAGCGCGCCCGCACACTCTGGCTCGAGACTCACGACCGGGGCTGCGATCTGGTCTACGGCATGCTCGACCTCGTGGTCCGCCACCTGGGCGAGAGCCGCATCGGCCCGCTCTGGGACGATCTCATGGCGCCGATGTACGAGACCTACGATGTCTACGACACCGCCACGCACCCGTGGCCCCGCTCGATGCATCGGCTGATCCTGATCGCTGCGCTCTCGCTGCGGGGCCACCTGAGCGGGCCGGGGCGCATGGGCGCCATCGAGATCACGGAGGAGGCGGACCGCTGGGTGCTGAGCTTCGACCCCTGCGGCTCCGGCGGGCGCACCTACCGGGACGATGACCCCAATGGGCCCCGCATGGAACCCCCGTATGGCTTCGCCGTGACGACGGAGGCCCATGACTGGGCCTGGGGCAAGACCGGCGTCTGCGTCTATTGTGTCCATTGCTGCCAGCTGAACCAGCGCATGCCGATCCGCCGCTTCGGCTATCCGACACGGGTGATCGACCCGCCGACCTGGCCCGAGGCGCGGCAGGGCGGCGTCTGCCGCTGGTCGGTCTACAAGGACCCGTCGCTGGTGCCGGCGGGGGCCTATACCAGCGTGGGCTATGAGAAGCCGGCGGCGGGCAGAACGGGGGCGGGAGCATGAGCGGTACGGCGACTGAGGGATTGGCGGCGGTGCGCGAGCAGATGCGCGCCGAAGGCGTGCGTTTCGTTCAGGTCGAGACGCCGGAGCTGGACGGCGGGCTGCGCGGCAAGTTTCTCGCGCTCGACAAGGGGCTGTCGGCCGAGATCGGCTGGTCGAACATCATCTACGGCCTGACCACGGCGGACGATGTCTATCTCTCGCCGTTCTCGTCCTACGAGAACGGCTTCGCCGACGTTTACGGGAAACCGGACCCCGCCACCGTCTGCCGCCTGCCCTGGCGGCCGGACACGGTGGCGGCCATCCTCGATATCCACGACGCCGACGGAGCCCTGACGCCGGAATGCCCGCGCACGATGCTCAGGCGCGCCGCGGACAAGGCCGCCGAGATGGGCTTCGAGCCGCGCTTCGCGCTCGAGTACGAGGTCTTCATCTACTACGTGGACGAAGACGCCTCGCCGCTCTCGCCGGGGACGCTCACGCCGGTCTCGCGTGGGCGGAATGCCTACAGCCTGGTGCGCCTGCCGGCGCTTCGCGCCGTTTTCGAGACCTTCATGCAGCGCATGGAGGAGGTGGGGACGCCGGTGGTCTCGATGCATACCGAGCTGGGCCACGGCGCCATCGAGTTCGCGCTGGCCCATGCCCCTGCGCTCGCGGCCGCCGATGGTGCCATGCGCGCGAAGACCTACCTCAAGGAACTCTGCGCCGAGCGCGGCATGATCGCGACCTTCATGGCCAAGCTCGATGCCGATCTGCCGGGCTGCGGCGGGCACATCCACCAGAGCCTGTGGCGGGACGGCGAAAATGCGTTCTGGGATGGTGCCGGCGTGAGCGAGACCGCGAAACAGTACGCGGCCGGCCAGCTGGAGCACCTGCCGGCGCTCGTCGCGCTCTGCATGCCCAACGTCAACTCGTTCCGGCGCCGGGACTGGCAGCATTGGGTGCCCGAAAACGCATCATGGGGCGACGACAACCGGAGCGCGGCGATGCGGCTCATCACCCGGCCCACCCCGCACGGTGCGCGTTTCGAAAACCGGCTGCCCGGCGCGGATTCCAACGCCTATCTCGCCATCGGCGGCATGTTGGCCGCAGGGCTCGACGGCATCGAGCGGGGCCTCGCGCCGCCGCCGATGTGTACCGGCAACGCGGCGCTCGACGAGAGCTGCACCAAGCTACCGGCCACCCTGGAGGAGGCGGTGGAGGTCTTCGAAGGCTCGGCCTTCCTGCGCCGCGTCTTCAGCGACCGCTTCGTGGATCACTACACGCTCTCGCGCCGGGCCGAGCTCGATCTCTGGCGCGCCTGGCAGAAGAGCCAGGTCAGTGCCTGGGAGTACGAGCGCTATTTCGAAACCATTTGAGCCGCGCGGCGCCGGGACGACTTTTCGCGGCAGCGTTCTGCCACTATATCGATGGAGTCACGGCCATGCGCCGGATTTGACAGGACGAAGGGGGACGAATGACCGATCAGGACTCGATCGCGCAGCGCCTGGAGGCGTTGCGCGCTGAACATCAGTCGCTCAACGCGCAAATCGACGCGCTCAAGGGCCGCGGCGACAATCTCGAAATTCAAGGGCTCAAGCGCCAGAAACTCCGGCTCAAGGACGAAATCGCGCGATTGGAAAGCGAGCACGCACACTCCGGGTAAGTCTGGGATTCAGAACTTACAAAACGAACCCAATTTCGGGTAACGTACTGATTTTGAAGAATTTCTTTGTGAGGCACGCCGAAGCCGGCGCCGGCTGCGGTGCGGGCTCAGTCTGTCGGCTTCACGCCTGTGCCGATCCGCACATGAACGTCCATCGGGACTTCGTCGCCGTCTCTCAGGCGCTCGAAGCCCGCCGCCACCGCCTCCTTCAGGGCGCTCTGCGTTGCCTCCGAGGTACCGTCCAGGGCGCGGCCGAAGGTCATGTCGAACTGCGCCTGCCAGAACGGCGCCTGCGCCGGCACACGGGGCGCGAAGCGGACCTCCCGCTCCTCCACTTGGGTCAAACCGCCGCTTCCAAGCGCTTCGGCGAGCGCGCCGGGCGCGCCGAGCGAGAAGGGCCGGGCGAGGTCGATGTCGTCCACCGTATCGAGAGGGCCCAGTACGGCCTCGGCGGCAGCGACGAATACGACGAACATGGTCGTCTCCTCGCGCGGTCCCCAGACCAGATAGGCCACCCGCCCTCCCGGCTTGAGCACGCGCATGGCCTCGGCGGCTGCGCGCGCAGGCGCAGGGCAAAACATCAGGCCGAAACGGCAGATCACCCGGTCAAACACGCCGTCCGTGTCGGGGAGCGCCAGCATGTCGGCGGTCCTGAAGGTGATGTTGCCGAGGCCCTGGGCGGCAGCCCGCCGCCGCGCGCCCAGCATCATCTCGGGGCAGAGGTCGGTGGCGAAGACGCGGCCTTCCGTACCCACCAGGGCTGCGACGCTGAGCGCAGGCTCGCCCGCGCCCGTGGCGATGTCGCAGACTTGCTGGCCCGGCGCGATGTCGGCCGCTTCGATCAGTGGCGCGTTCATGCGGGCCGCCTGCTCGGCGATCTCGTCGGCCCGCCGATCCCAATGGCGCCCACGCCCGGCCCAGTCGGCCCGCACGAGCTCGGTTTCGCGCTTGATCGCGTCGGCGTCCATGTCCCGCACTCTCCGCGCCCGGCCGCCCGTGTCAAGACCGGGGCGCTCCCGCTTTTTTCGCTCACGGCAGCCGGCCGTCGCGCGAGTCCGCGCGCCTATGGGCGCGACGACCGGCGCCTCCGCGTCGCGCGTCCACGCGCGCGGGCGCGCGATGGCGCCGCATAAGCGGCGGGCCGCGGTCGCGGCCTGTCGCGCGTCCGTCAAAGCCGGACGCGCTCCATCTTACAAGAGCTGTACCGCCAAGAGACCCGCGAGCAGCGCGGCGATCACGCCGAGCAGGATGGGCATCGTGCTGCCGCCTCGCTTGCGCCCGCCCATCGCCTCCAGCGTATCGGGCGACAGCGAGACCCCCGCCTCCAACCCGTCCAGCACCCGCTCGGCACGCGCGGCAAGGCGCGGCAGCCGGCCCGCCGCTTCCAGAAACTCCTCGGCCATATCGCGCACGCGGGCCTGAACGCCGAGGTTCTCGCGCGCCCAGCGCTCGATCAACGGCCGGGTGAAGACCCACATGTTCTGGTCAGGCGTGAGGCGGCGAGTCAGCCCCTCGGCCATGAGCATCGTCTTCTGCAGCAGCAGGAGCTGGGGCTGGGTCTCCATCTCGAAGGCTTCGGTGATTTGAAAGAGCTGGCCCAGCAGCTTGGCGATGGAAATCTCGTTGAGCGGCCGGCCCAGGATCGGCTCGCCGATGGACCGGAGCGCCTGGACGAAGGCCGCCTTGGAGGTTCGCCGCGGCACGTAGCCAGCCTCGAAGTGCACCTCGGCCACGCGCTCGTAGTCGCCGATCAGGAAGCCCAGCAACATCTCGGCGAGGTAGCGCCGGGTCTGGGTGTCGAGCCGGCCCATGATGCCGAAATCGACGGCGACGATGTTGCCATCCGCGTTCACCAGCAGGTTGCCGGGATGCAAGTCGGCGTGGAAGAAGCCGTCCCGAAAGGCCTGGTTGAAGAAGGCCTCGGCCGCCTTGCCCAGAACTTCGTAGGGGTCGTGGCCGGCCGCCACCAGGGCGTCGCGCTCGTCGATCGGGATGCCCTCGACCCGCTCCAGCGTAAGCACGCGGCGGCTGGTGCGCCGCCAGTCGACCGCCGGCACCAGGAAGCTGGGATCCTCGGCGAAGTTCTGGCGCAGCTCCGAGGCGGCGGCGGCCTCGAAGCGAAGATCCATCTCGATCATCACGCTCTGGGCAAAGGTGCGGATGACCTCGACCGGCCGCAGCCGGCGCCAGGAGGGCAGCGTCCGCTCGGCGAGCTCCGCGAGCCAGTAGAAGAGCTCGAGATCGCGCTCGAGGGCCCGCTCCACGCCGGGCCTGAGTATCTTGACCGCAACCGGCTCGCCGGTCGCGGTCACCGCGAAGTGCACCTGCGCGATGGAGGCCGCCGCCACCGGCTCGTCGGTGAATTCCTTGAACAGGGTCTCCAGAGATACGCCGAACTCGGATTCGACGATGGCGCGCGCGGCCTTGGCCTCGAAGGGCGGCAGGCGGTCCTGCAGGGCGGAGAGCTCGGCGGCGATCTCCTCGCCTACCAGGTCCGGCCGGGTGGAAAGGGCCTGGCCGAACTTGATGAAACTGGGGCCCAGGACCTGTAGCGCGCCAGCGAGCCGCTGCCCCGGCGTGCCCAACCCGCGCTTCTTGGGCGCCATGCCTGTGAGAAAGGTTACCGCCGGCACGAGGCCGAAGTCGCGGAGGAGGAAGAGCGCGTCCCAGCGGCCCAAGGTCCAGGCGATCCGCAGCAGCCGCCCGATGTTTCTGAGCGCCCGGCGCATGGCGGGAAGGCCAGGTTAGACGCGCCAGCCCGAATGGAGCGTGGCGATGCCGGCGGAGAGCGAACGGACGCGCACGCCGCCGAAGCCGGCATCGGTCATCATGGCGGCGAGTTTCTCCGGCGGCGGGAAGCGGCGGATGCTCTCCACAAGGTAGGCGTAGGCGTCGCGCTGGCCAGTGACCGCCGCGCCCAGCGTGGGAATCACGGCGAAGGAATACGCATTGTAGAGGCGATCCACGCCGGCGGGCGGGCGCGAGTTGAATTCGAGGCAAAGGAAGCGCCCGCCGGGGCGAAGCACGCGCGCGGCCTCCTCCAGCGCCCGCTCGATCCGCGTCACGTTGCGGATGCCGAAGGCGATCGTATAGGCATCCACCGAGCGCGGAGGCAGTGGCAACGCCTCGGCATCGCCCACCAGCCACTCGATGCCGCCGATGAGACCGGCGTTCCAGGTGCGCTCGCGGCCTGCGTCCACCATCTGCTCGCTCGCGTCGCAGACGATGACGCGGCCCTCGCCTTCCATCGCCTCCCACACCCGGCGCGCGATATCGCCGGTGCCGCCGGCCACGTCGAGCACCGCCATGCCGGGACGGGGCGCGAGCCAGGCCACCATCTCGCGCTTCCACAGGCGATGGACCCCGCCGCTCATCAGGTCGTTCATGAGGTCGTAGCGGCCGGCGACCCGGTCGAACAGGTCGCGGACGAGCCCCGGCTTCTCGTCCTCGCCGACGCGGCGGAAGCCGAAATCGGCGCCACCCGTGGCGTCGTGCTCACCGCGCGCGGAGGCCATGGCGGCGACCATAGCCCAGCGGCGGAACCCGCGCTACCGTGGCCGCAGGATGCCGGAATTGCCCGAGGTCGAAACCGTGCGCCGCGGGCTCGCCGCGCGCATTACCGGCCGGCGCATCACCCATGTCACGGTGCGGCGCGGCGATCTCCGCCGGCCGCTCCCGCCGGACATGGGGCAGGTGCTGACGGGCCGGGCGGTGCAGAGCTTCGGGCGGCGCGGCAAGTACCTGCTGGTGCATCTCGACGGTGGCCGCGTGCTGATCGTTCATCTCGGCATGTCGGGGCGTCTCTTCGTCGACGCGGCGCCGAGCGGCGCTGCGCACGAGCACGTCGTCCTCCACTTCGACGACGGCGCGGTGCTGAGCTACGTCGACCACCGGCGCTTCGGCCTGATGGACTTGGCCGAGGCGGCTCGGCTCGATGAGCATGAGCTGCTGAGCGCCATGGGCCCCGAGCCGCTAGGCGCGGATTTCGACGGGCCGGCGCTGGCTGCGCGGCTCAGAGGCAAGGACACGCCGATCAAGGCCGCGCTGCTCGACCAGCGGGTGATCGCAGGCCTCGGCAACATCTATGTCTGCGAGGCGCTCTACTATGCGGGCCTGAGCCCGAGGCGCCGCGCGGGTTCGGTTCAGGGCGGACGCGCGGTGCGGCTCGCCCGCGCGATCAAGGACGTGCTGGAGGCGGCCATCGCAGCCGGCGGATCGTCGCTCCGGGATTACGTGCAGGCATCGGGCGAGCTCGGCTACTTTCAGCATCGCTTCGCGGTGTACGACCGAGCGGGCCAGCCCTGCCCAGGCTGCGATTGCGGGGCTGCGGTGCGGCGCATCGTGCAGAGCAACCGCTCGACATTCTATTGCGCAAAACGCCAACGGTGAGTAATGAGGCGGCCGGACGCCCCTCGCGGCGCCCGTCCGGACGCAGCCCGCCCGACAAGAACGCGGACCCCGGCCCCTTGAGGGAGAACACGATGGCCTATGAACACATTACCGTCGACCGGCGCGGCCGGGTCGGCCTGATTACGCTGAACCGGCCCAAGGCGCTCAACGCGCTGAACGGCGCGCTGATCGGCGAGCTCAACGCCGTGCTCGACAGCTTCGAAGCGGAAGACGAGATCGGCGCCGTCGTCGTCACCGGCAACGAGAAGGCCTTCGCGGCCGGTGCCGACATCGGCGAGATGCGCAGGCTGAACTTCGTCGATGCCTACGGCAGCGACTTCATCGCCGCGTGGAACCGCATCACCGCCTTCCGCAAGCCGGTGATCGCGGCAGTCGCGGGCTATGCGCTCGGCGGCGGCTGCGAGCTTGCGATGATGTGCGACATCGTGATCGCCGCCGATAACGCGAGATTCGGCCAGCCGGAGATCAAGCTCGGCACCATTCCCGGCGCCGGCGGCACCCAGCGGCTGACCCGCGCCGTCGGCAAGTCGAAGGCGATGGAAATGATCCTGACCGGGCGCATGATGAATGCCGAGGAGGCCGAGCGCAGCGGGCTCGCGAGCCGCGTCGTGCCGGTCGCCGACGTGGTGGACGAGGCGGTCGCCGTCGCCGAGCAGATCGCGCATTTCTCGGCGCCCACCGTCGCGCTCGCCAAGGCAAGCGTGAACCGGGCCTTCGAGACAACGCTCACGGAGGGCGTGCTCTACGAGCGCGCGGTCTTCTACGCGAGCTTCGCGACCGAGGACCAGAAGGAAGGGATGGACGCCTTCATCGAGAAGCGCGAGCCCGCCTTCAACAACCGCTAGGGGTGCCCGCATCATCTGTTCAGGACGTGGGCCCGCTCAAGTCCGGAGGGCGACATGGATCGCGTCTTCGTTTACTGGGACAACTCAAATATCTTTCTTGAAGCCCAGCGCTTGGCCGCAGAACGCGAATTGGGGCCTGCGGCTCGTTACCGCGTACGAATCCATTTCGAGAATATGCTGCGCTTGGCACATGCCGATCGCCCCATGCAGAGGGCGCTCGCAGCCGGCTCTGTGCCCCCGGAGATGCGTCAGCTATGGAATCGCATGGAGGCCAGTGGTGTAGAAATTTTCTTGTTCGACCGCGGCGATCCCGGCCGTGGGGAACAGGAAATGCCGGACCGCGTGCTACAGTTGCGGATGTTGGAAGACGCTCTGGACTTCAACGGTGACCCGGGAGTTGCTGTGCTGCTCACTGGAGACGGCGCTGGTTATCTCGACGGCGCGGGCTTTCATAGTGCGTTGGAACGGATGCACCGCCGCGGCTGGCGAGTAGAAATTCTGTCCTGGGCTCACGCCACCAATCAACGAATGCGCAGATGGGCGGAGGAGAACGGCGTATTCGTTCCTTTGGACGATTTCTACGAGTCGGTTACGTTTGTGGAACCCTCGCGACCAGGTTTCGAGTTAGCTCCTCCACGCGATGCGGCTCCGCTCGATCTGTCCCGCCGACCTGTCGCCTGATACGCCCCTATTGTTACTGGGAACGGCCGGTGCCGGGGCGATGGTGCCGTTGACCGGGGCGGCCGGCGTGGTATAAGGCCGCCCGACCACAAGAGAGATCCTCGCCATGGCTCATTCGCGCCAGGCCCGCAAGCGGGTTCGGCAAAACAAGCGCCGCGTCGCAGTCAACCGCGGCCGGATTTCACGCATTCGCACCTTCATCCGCCGGGTGGAGGAAGCGATTGCGAGCGGCGACAAGCGCCAGGCAGAGGAAGCGCTGCGCGCGGCCCAGCCGGAGATCATGCGCGGCGCGCAAAAGGCGGTGCTGCATCGGCGGACCGCGGCGCGCCGGGTCTCCCTGCTCGCACGCCGCGTGGGCGCGCTCTCCGACAGCTAGAGACGGCCTGCGCCGCAGCAGCGGCGGCTCTCATTTTCGCTCTCGGCGGGACCGCTCGTCCGTCCATTGGTTCGGCCATGCCGACGCCGCGAAACATGCCGTCCGAATTCCGGTTATGCCGCCAAACGATTGGCTCCCTGCCTTCACTCTCATAGCCAAGATTGCGACGGAAATGTGACGCGCAGATTTTGCGACGGTTCCGCTTTCGGACCCGTTGCAAGCCTCGATTCCGCGCTTTAGCCTAAGCGTCACATACCGCCCGGAGGAGGCGCCGGCGGTATGTAAAGCAAAAATCACTGACGTTAACGACGGCGAGGCAGGCATGGCCTGTCCGGGAAGGGAGACCCACCGCCGCACCGAGAGGCGCGACGCAATGCAAGAACAGACATGGGGTCAAACAAGTCTAAAAATAGAACATATCGCTTATGTCATAGCGATAGCAAGTTAGCTATATCCGCTTCGAGATCGCCTGCCGTCGCGACGTGCCGTGTTGGCAGGGGTTCCGTCACCTGCTGACCCATCTTTGCCATTTTGGCGCGCGCCTCGGCGTCGGGTTGAGCATCCTGGCGGATGACGATGCGGTTTCCGTCCACCTCCCGGATGGTGGAGGTGAGACGCACCCAGCCCGCGAGCTTGTCGCGGATCGTACTCCAGCGGTCATGCAAGCCGTGCGCCGCCAGACGGGTTCGCAGCAGATGAACCGCGTGGTAGGCGAGGACGGCGATGAACAGGTGGGCGGCGATGCGCGAGGTCTTGGAGTGCCAGACCGGGCGCAGGCCGATTTCGGATTTCAGGCTGCGGAAGGTGGCCTCGAGCTCTGTGAGCTTCCAGTAGGTTCGGACCACGGTTTCAAGATCCCACTCGACGTGGCTGGTGCGCAGCACATAGATGCCCGCTTGGCGGTCGCGCTCGGCATGGAGAGCGTTGCGCCTCCAGCGGACCGCACTGGCCCGCCCCTTCTCTCCGGGCTCGACCTCGATGTCGTACTGACGGTGGACGCGCCTGTACCTTTCCTTCAGCCGGCCCAGCTTCTCCATCACCTTGGTGAACTGCTTGATGTGGTTCTTCTTCGACAGCCCGCCATGCAGGGCGCGCAGGGCGTCCTCGAAGTTGTGACGCTGACGGGCGAGCACGGCCTCGTCCTTCTGCTGGCGCTCATGGCTCCAGACGCACAGGTGCGCTTCGTCGTCCCCTGCCGCGAGACGCCAGGCGCGGGCATCGTGGCCGGCCCGGGTTTCGAAGGCGGCATCGGCTTCGCGCCCGGGCGGCGCCGAGACGCCGCGGCGAACGGTGATCCAGTGATAGCCGCCCGCCCGCAGCCAGGCGAGGTTGGCCTCGGTGGAGATGCCGGCGTCCATGATGACCGTGGGCCTGGGGGCGTTGCTGCCGCGCGCTTGGCATTCCAGCCGCCCGATGGCGTCGGCGAGAGTGGCCGGCTCGGAGATGTTGCCGGGCAGGATCTCGCTGTGCTGCGGAAAGCCGGCCTGGTTCAGCGACAGGGCCAGGGTCACGATCGGACAATCGTCACGCCTCTGCTTCGAGCGCCCGAAGCGGGCCAGCGCGGAGCTGGGCCGTCCGGTCATATGGGTGTTGGTCAGGTCGAAGAAGACGATGGTGTCGGGGATGCCGAAGAGATCGCGCTCCCGGGCGCACAGCGCCTCTTCAAGCGCCGCGCGGTGACGCCACAAGAGGTCGCCGATGCGGTAGAGCTTGCTGAGCGTGAGCGACTTGCCGCTGTCGACATCGAGCAACTCCAGGGTCGCGCTGTTCGCGCTCAGCCAGCGGAAGGCCTCGCGCTCGCTGGAGGGATGGATCATGCGCGCGACCACCAGTGCCGCCGCGATGCGTGCGTCGCGCTCACTTGCGCCCAGCCTCTCCAGCGTCTCGATGAAGCGAAGGTCGTCAAGCGCGGCGAGAGCCAGGCGCTCGCAGCCCACCGAGCGGACCTGTTCGTGGGAGAGGCTATCGAGACGGACCGTGGCCAGGTCGCTCTCGTCCCCGGGCCGCGACGCGCCGAGATCGCGGGCGTGAAGCCGCCGTACGACGTCCTCGGCGACGGGGCGCAAGGCGGCATCCGGCTCCAGCAGCGGCTCGCTGCCGGCGAGAAGGGTTTCGATCAGAAGCGCCAATTCGCGCCATTGCTCCTCGGGCACACCGAAGTCGGCGCCGAGATTGAGGAGCGTGACCTGGCGCACCCTTCCGCCGATGCGTTCGCTGCGCACGAGGCGGTAGGTGGCATAGCGCTCGCCACCGTCTCCGCGACCGGTGAGGGTTTTGCGAATGAACATGGCGGCAGGGTCACGGACAGTTTGCGGACTGTCAAGGAGCGCCGGCCCACAGACCAAAGATTATGGCACTACAATGGACTTCCCAAAACACAATCCAACAAAATCAGTGCCTTAGATCCCAAAGGCTACCCAAAATCAGGCCTTCGGGACCGAAAAGTGGCAAAGATGGGCTGAGGGAGAACCGGCCATGAACGACTGCTCTCCCTCGCCGGCCCGAGACGCACATGACGCCTGGGACCGGATCCAGGCAAGGCTGCGCGCAGAATTGGGCGAGGCCACCTTCGCGAGCTGGCTGGCGCCACTCACCTTGGTCGACGTTGACGGCGAGGAAGTCACCCTCGGCGTTGCCACGCGGTTCCTGCGCGACTGGATCGAATCGCACTATGCGGATCGCATCGCGGCGCTTTGGGCCGATCATCGCCCAGGCATCCAGGACACCCGCATCGTCATTCATGATGGCCTGCCGCCGGATGCGGACGGCAAGCCGCGCACCGCAGGCGAGCGGCCGCAGGCGCGACGCGACGGCGCTCTGGGCCTGCGCGCGCACGACGAACGGCTGGATGGCCTCGGCTCGCCGCTCAACAACCGCCTCACCTTCCGAGAATTCGTGGTCGGCGAAAGCAACGAACTCGCCCATGCCGCCGCGCAGCAGGTCGCCGGCATCGACCATCTTCCGTTCAACCCGCTCTACCTTTATGGCGGTGTCGGGCACGGCAAGACCCACCTTCTGCATGCCATTGCGTGGTGCATTCGCGGCCGCGAGCCGTCCCGGCGCGTCCTCTACCTCTCCGCTGAACGGTTCATGTATCGGTTCATTCAGGCAATCCGGCAGAAAGACACGGTGGCGTTCAAGGAGCGGCTGCGTTCCGCCGACATGCTGTTGATCGACGACATCCAGTTCATTTGCGACAAGGACAGTACGCAAGAGGAATTTCTCCACACGCTCAACGCGTTGCTCGACCATCGCTGCCAGGTGGTGGTCTCCGCCGACCGCGCGCCCTCCCGGCTAGACGGGATGGAGGAGCGGCTCAAGTCCCGTCTGGCAGGCGGCCTTGCGGTCGACATCCTGCCGGCCAATTACGAGCTCCGCCTCGGCATCCTGCGGGAAAAGGCAAGACCGCTGGGCATTGCCGACGCGCCGCGCGAGGTGATGGAGTTCCTGGCCCGGAACATCACCTCCAACGCGCGCGAGCTGGAGATGGCGCTCCACAGCATTGCCGCTCATGCCGCGCTGCTCGGCGGTGCGATTACGCTGCCGACGACCCAGTGGGTGCTGCGGGACGTACTCGTTGCGAAGGAGCAGAAGATCACCATCGAGGATATCCAGCTCAGGGTCGCCGCGCACTACAACATCAAGCCGGCGGAGCTCTCCTCCAACCGACGCTCGCAGGCGGTGGTGAGGCCGCGCCACGTGGCGATGTATCTTGCCAAGCAGCTTACGTCCCGCTCGCTGCCGGAGATCGGCCGCAAGTTCGGCAAGCGCGACCACACCACGGTTCTCTACGCGATTCGCCGCATCGAGGACCTGCGGCCCAAGGACCCCGCCCTCGACGAAGACGTGGAGCACCTCCGGCGAAGCCTCGAAGACCCGACCGACTGACAGCGAATACGTGGGAGAGTGCGCGGCAAGGGCTGGCGCACAACGCCCGCGTGCCGATAATTCGCCGGTAAGGCTGCGATATCCGCCACTTCTCCGCTATAATACGCCCTGATTCGGCGACGATTCAGGGCCTCCCGCGAGCATGAAACTCACGATCGAACGCTCCACGCTTCTGAGCTCCTTGGCGCACGTGCAAAGCGTCGTCGAGCGGCGCAACACGATCCCGATTCTTGCCAATGTGCGCATCGATGCGCAGGGAGGCGACCGCCTGCGGCTCACCGCGACCGACATGGACCTTGCCGTCGTCGACGAGGCCGAGGCCGCCGTCGAGCTGGAAGGCGCCGTGACCACGACCGCGCTCACCCTCTACGACATCGTCCGCAAGCTGCCGGACGGTGCGCAGGTCTCGATGACTCTCGACGGGAGCGACGGCGGGCAGCTCGACGTGGTCTCGGGGCGCTCGCGCTTCCGTCTCTCGTGCCTGCCCATCGCCGAGTTTCCGGTGATGGCCGACGACGATCTGCCGTATTCCTTCGAGCTGCCGCCGGATCACTTGCGGCGCCTGATCGACAAGACCCGCTTTGCCATCTCGACCGAGGAAACCCGCTACTATCTCAACGGCATCCACCTTCATAAGGCCGAGGACCAGGAGGGTATCGCGCGTCTGCGCGCCGTCGCCACCGACGGCCACCGGCTCTCCTGCGCCGACGTGGCGCTGCCCGAGGGGGCGGCGGACCTGCCGGCCGTGATCGTGCCGCGCAAGACCGTGGCCGAAGTGCGCAAGCTGATCGACGACGGCGACGAGCCGGTGTCGATCGCGCTCTCCGAGACCAGGATCCGCTTCGAGGCCGGCGCGGCCCAGCTCACCTCCAAGCTGATCGACGGCTCGTTCCCAGACTACGAGCGAGTAATTCCGCGCGGCAACCAGAACGTGATGACGGTAGCCAGCGGCAGCTTCGCCGAGGCCGTGGACCGGGTCTCCTCGATCTCCACGGACCGCTCCCACGCCATCAAGCTCTCCATCCGCTCGGGCGCGGTGACGCTCTCGGCCAACAGTCCCGACACGGGAACCGCGACCGAGGAGCTCGACGCCGACTATGGCGCCGAGCCGCTCGATATCGGCCTCAACGCGCGCTACGTGCTGGACGTCGCCAGTCAGATCGACAGCGATTCGATTCGATTCTTCTTCGGCGATGCCGGCTCGCCGTCACTGGTACGGGACACCGGCGATTCCGGCTCGCTCCACGTCATCATGCCGCTCCGCGTCTAGCCCGGATTTCTCACCAATGTCACGGCCTGCGTCGCTCCCAGGTGTTCGATCCGCAAGAAGCGGGCCGAAAAGCGTATCGGGGAATACGGTTGAGGCCCGCGACGCTGCGGGCGGGCGCCTGGGCGCGACCCGAAGGGCGGCGCTCTCCGGGCGACAGGGTTCGTCAAGTCGCTCGCCCGATGTCCCTGCATCGCGCTGCGCGCCTTTCCTGCCCTGTCGGCCGGACAGTGCCGCGCAGACCATGACCTTGGTGAGAAAGCCGGGCTAAGTGTCCTCTCCAACCACACAGGCCGCGACCGGGCGGGCGGCACCGACGCCGGCGACCGCCCGCCACGCGCTGACCCGGCTTACGCTCGGCGATTTCCGAAGTTATCGCGCGGTCCGCCTCGACATGGACCGGCGGCCGCTGGTGCTGACCGGCCCGAACGGCGCCGGCAAGACCAACCTGCTGGAGGCGGTCTCCTACCTCTCGCCCGGGCGGGGGCTCAGGGGTGCACGGCTTGTCGATGTCGCGCATGTGGCCGGGCCCGACGCAGCCCCCGCCGAGGCGTGGTCGGTTGCCGGCACGCTCGGCGGCGAAGGCGGCGAGACCGCCCTGGGCTCCGGCTGGCGGGCGCCGGCTGAGCCGGGGGAGGCGGAACGCCGCGTCGTCAGGATCGATGGCGCGACGGCATCGGGGCCGGCAGCGTTGGCCGAGCATATCGGCATGGTCTGGCTCACGCCCTCGATGGACCGGCTGTTCTCGGGCCCGCCGGCAGAGCGGCGGCGCTTCCTCGACCGGCTGGTCTACGCCATCGACACGGGCCATGCCGCGCGGGTTCAGCGCTACGACCGCGCACGCCGCCACCGCGCTCGGCTCTTGCGAGCGGGCACCAGCGACGATGCGTGGCTCGGCGCCCTGGAGCGCAGCATGGCGGAGAACGCGGTGGCGATCGGCGCAGCGCGCCTCGATCTCGCCTCACGGCTCGAGCAATTTCTGCCCGCCAATGCGGCACCCTTCCCGAGGATTGTCCTCGCGGCCGAAGGGCTGGTCGAGCGCGCGCTTGCCGCCACCCCTGCGCTCGCGGTGGAGGATCAGTTCAGGGAGCACCTCGCGGCAAGCCGTCGAACGGAGGCCGAGGGCGGCACGGTAGACGGGCCGCAGCGGAGCGACCTGCTCGTCACCGACAGGGACCGCGGCATGGCGGCGGAGCAATGCTCCACCGGCGAGCAGAAGGCCATGCTGATCGCGCTGGTGACGGCGCATGCCCGCCTGGTGGAGCGCCAGCGCCGGTGTGCGCCGGTGCTGCTGCTCGACGAGATCGCCGCCCATCTGGACGAGAGCCGCCGGCGCGCGCTCTTCGAGATCATCCTCGATGTCGGCGCCCAGGCATGGCTCACCGGCACCGAGCGGAGCGTGTTCTCCCCGCTCGGCGGCGCCGCGCAGTTCTTCACGGTGCGGCCCGGCACGGTCGAAGGCGAGTAGATCGCATGGCCGACCCCGCCCCGCGCGGCTCCACCGCAGCCACCGACTACGGCGCCGAATCCATCACGGTCCTGCGCGGCCTCGATGCCGTGCGCAAGCGGCCGGGCATGTACATCGGCGACACCGACGACGGCTCCGGCTTGCACCGCATGGTGTACGAGGCGGTCGACAACGCCGTGGACGAGGCGCTCGCGGGCTATTGCGAGCATATCCATGTGGTACTGGGCGCGGACGGCTCGGCCTCGGTGAGCGACGACGGGCGCGGCATCCCCACCGACATTCACGAGGAGGAGGGCGTCTCCGCCGCCGAGGTCATCATGACCAAGCTGCACGCCGGCGGGAAGTTCGACCAGAGCACCTACAAGGTCTCGGGCGGGCTTCACGGCGTCGGCGTCTCGGTGGTGAATGCGCTCTCGGAGTGGCTGGAGCTCCGTATCCGCCGCGATGGCAAGGAATACGCCATGCGCTTTGCCGGCGGCGAGCCGGAGGCACCGCTCCGCATCACCGGCGAGACCGCCGAGCGCTCGGGCACGCGCGTGACCTTTTTACCGTCGAATCAAATCTTTACCAAGACGGAGTTCGATTTCGACGAGCTGGAGCATCGTTTGCGCGAGCTCGCTTTCCTCAATGCCGGCCTGCACATCACGCTCAGGGATGAGCGCGCGGCCGAGCCCCGGCTCGCGACCTTCCACTACGAGGGCGGCACCGAGGCCTTCGTCGGCTACCTGGACCGCGCCAAGCAGTCGCTGGTGGGCAACGCGATCATGATCCGGGACCGCCGCAACGACATCATCGTCGAGGCCGCGCTGCAGTGGAACGACAGCTATCACGAGACGGTCCTCTGCTTCACCAACAACATCCGCCAGTCCGATGGCGGCAGCCATCTCGCCGGCCTCCGCGCGGCGCTGACCCGCGCTGTCAACGGCTACGCCGCCCAGAGCGGCATCGCCAAGCGCGAGAAGGTCTCGATCACCGGCGACGACGCCCGCGAAGGGCTCACCTGCGTGCTCTCGGTCAAGGTGCCGGACCCCAAATTCTCCTCCCAGACCAAGGAGAAGCTGGTGAGCTCCGAGGTCAAGCCGGTGGTGGAGGGGATCGTCGGCGAGGGGCTCGGCCAGTGGCTGGAGGAGCACCCGACGGAAGCCAGGTCCGTCGTCGCCAAGGCGGTCGAGGCCGCGGCGGCGCGGGAGGCGGCGCGCAAGGCGCGCGACCTGACACGGCGCAAGAGCGCGCTCGAAGTCACGAGCCTGCCGGGCAAGCTCGCCGATTGCCAGGAGCGCGACCCGAGCCGCTGCGAGCTGTTTTTGGTGGAGGGCGATTCCGCCGGCGGCTCGGCAAAGCAGGCGCGGAACCGCCGCTATCAGGCGGTGCTGCCCTTGCGCGGCAAGATCCTCAACGTCGAGCGCGCCCGGCTCGACAAGATGCTGAGTTCGGCCGAGATCGGCACCATCATCACCGCACTCGGCACCGGCATCGGCTCCGAGGACTTCGATCTGGAGAAGCTGCGCTATCACCGCATCGTCATCATGACCGACGCCGACGTGGACGGCTCACACATCCGCACGCTGCTGCTCACCTTCTTCTACCGCAACATGGAGGCGCTGATCCGCGCCGGCCACCTCTACATCGCCCAGCCGCCGCTCTACCGGGTGAAGCGGGGATCGAGCGAGCTCTATCTGAAGGACGACCGCGAACTCGAGGACCACCTCATCGCCGCCGGGCTCGAGGACGCGGTGTTGCGCTTTCACAATGGCGAGGAGCGCTCGGGCGCCGATCTGCGCACCATCGTCGACACCGCGCGGGATACCGCGGCGCTGGTCAAGGCGCTGACCCGCCGCGTCGCCCAGCACATCGTCGAGCAGGCTGCGATCGTCGGCGCGCTCACGCCCGACATCTTGAACGATCCGGGGAAATCGGGGCCGACAGCGGACTACATCGCCAAGCGGCTGGATGAGCTTGCGCCCGAGATCGAGCGGGGCTGGCATGGCGTCGTGCTGGATACGCGCGACGGCCCGGCCTTCCGCTTCTCGCGCACGCTGCGCGACGTGACCGAGAGCCACATGATCGATCAGGTCCTGATCACCACGCCCGAAGCGCGGCGCCTCGACGACCGGGCGGAATTGCTGCAGGAAACTTACAACCACCCCGTAATCCTGCGGCGCAGGGAGATCGAGACCGAGGTCAACTCGCCGAGTGCGCTGCTGGAGGCGGTCTATGCGGCCGGGCGCAAGGGCCTCACCATCCAGCGCTACAAGGGCCTCGGCGAGATGAACCCCGAGCAGCTTTGGGAGACCACCCTCGACCCAGAGGTGCGCACCCTGCGGCTGGTGGAGATCAAGCAGGCGCAGGAGGCGGAGGAGATCTTCTCCACCCTCATGGGCGAGGTGGTGGAGCCGCGCCGCGAGTTCATCCAGCAGAACGCGCTCAAGGTCGTCAATCTCGACGTCTAGCTCTCCGCTACCTGCCGGCTGATGGCGTCACGCCGCCGCACACCGCCGCCGAAGCGGCCTCGCAAGCCGGCAAAGAAGCCCCCGCAGGCCCGCGCCAAGCCCAGCGGCGCCAAGGACAAGGCGGCTCCCAAAAAGCCGAAGGCCGCGCCGAAAACGCCCAGGGCGGCGCCTAAGAAACCGAAATCGGGCGGCACGAAAGCCCGCCGGCCGGCTAAGCCCCCGCGCCGGCGGCTTGGCTGGCGCATCGCCAAGTGGAGCGCCGTCTTCGTCCTCTGGCTGGTGGTGCTTGGTGCGGTCTTCGTCGGCTACTACGCTCACGACCTGCCGGATACCGAGCACCTCACGGGGCCCGAGACTCCGCTCTCGATCACGGTGCTGGCGGCGGACGGCTCCGAGATTGCCACCGTGGGCGAGATGTGGGGCGAGCTGGTGCCGGTCCAGGAGATGGCGCCGGTGCTGCCCCAGGCGGTTCTCGCGATCGAGGACCGCCGCTTCTACACCCACGGCGGCATCGACGCCTTCGGCGTGATCCGCGCGGCCTGGCAGAACGCGGTAGAGGGCCGCGTGGTGGCTGGCGGCAGCACGATCTCTCAACAGGTGGCGAAGCTGGTGTTCCTCTCGCCCGAACGCACCGTCAGGCGCAAGATTCAGGAGGCGATGCTGGCCTTCTGGCTGGAACGCGAGTTCACCAAAGAAGAAATTCTCACGATCTACCTCAATCGCGCCTATTTCGGCGCCGGCGCCTACGGCGTCGATGCGGCGGCCAGGCGCTATTTCGGCCGTTCGGCCCGCGATGTCGACGTGGCCCAGGCCGCCATGATCGCGGGTCTGCTGAAGGCTCCCTCGCGCTTCAGCCCTGCCAACGACCTCGCGCTGGCGCGCAGGCGTGCGGGCATCGTCGTCGATGCGATGGTGGACGCCGACCTTCTCAGCGAGAACGACGGCGAAGCGGCGCGCGCGCGCGTGAAGGCCCTCGCCGTGACCCCGCGTAGCGGCTCATCCGCCGGCTACTTCGTCGATTGGGTGCGCGAGCAGGTGCCGGGTTATGTCGGGCGCGACCACGGGGCGCTCCGGGTGTTCACGACCCTCGATCCCGCGCGCCAGCGGGCGGCACAGGCCGCGCTCGCCGAGACGCTGGCTGCCGCCGGCAAGAGCCGGAAGATCGGGCAGGGCGCCCTGGTCGCACTGGACGAGTCCGGCGCCGTGCGTGCCATGGTGGGCGGGCGCGACCACGCGAAGAGCGTGTTCAACCGGGCGACGCAAGCGCACCGCCAGCCGGGCTCGGCCTTCAAGACGGTGGTCTATCTCGCAGGAATCGAGGCGGGGCTCGCGCCCGACGACCGGGTCGAGGACGCGCCCATCACCGTCGGCGGCTGGTCGCCCCGCAACTACGACGACCAATACCAGGGCCCGGTGACGGTGCGGGAGGGTTTTGCACGCTCGATCAACACGGTAGCGGTGAGGGTCGGCTTGAAGGCAGGTGTGAAGCGTATCCGGGAGACCGCGCGCAGGCTCGGCATCGAGAGCACGCTCCCCGCCGATGCGAGCATCGCGCTCGGCACCGGCGAGGTGACGCTGCTGGAGCTGAGCTCGGCCTACGTGGCGCTCGCCAACGGCGGTGCGCGGGTGCTGCCCCACGGTATCGCGGAGATCCGCAACCGCGCCGGCGACGTGCTCTACAGCCGGGCAGGTTCGGGTGCCGGCAGGGCGGCGGAGAGGCCGGCGGTGGCCGCGATGCGCGACCTGCTCGGCGCTGCCGTGGCCGAGGGCACCGGCCGCGCCGCCCGGCTGCCTCAAGGTCTAGGGGCGGCCCATGGCAAGACCGGGACCAGCCAGAAGTTCCGCGATGCCTGGTTCGTTGGCTGGGCCAAAGGGCTCACGACCGGCGTCTGGCTCGGCAACGACGACGGCAGCCCGATGGACGAGGTGACCGGCGGCAGCTATCCGGCCGAAATCTGGCGCACGTTTATGACAGACGCGCTGCGGTAGCCCTTTTTTCGCTCACGGCAGCCGGCCGTCGCGCGTCCACGCGCGCAGTCGCGCGATGGCGCCGCATTCGCGGCGGGCCGCGGTCGCGGCCTGTCGCGAGCCCGTCACAGACGGGCTCGCTCCGAGCGCTCAAGCGCGATCGATCAGGTGGATGAAGGAGCCGGAGACCGTTCCCACGCTCATGCCGGCGTGGCCGAGCTGCGCGCCGACCGCATCGCGAGCCTCGAATAGCGGCCGGTCCGCCTCTTCGGAGACCACGCTGCAATAGTGGAACTCGTGACCCCGAAAGCCGGTCCCCGCCGCGCCGAGAGGGCCTGCGGCGGTCAGGCGCGCGTGGCGGTAGCCGAGCGAAAGGCGGCGCTCGCGAAAGCTGGTCTCCAGCGGCAGCAGGCCGGCCATGGCGTGGCGCCGGCCGTCGGCGTCGATCAGGCCCCGGCCCAGCACCATGTAGCCCCCGCATTCGCCAAACACAGCGGCGCCGCGCGCCGCCGCAACCCGTATCCCGTCGAGACAGCGCGCTGCACCGGCAATGCGCCCAGCGTGAAGCTCAGGATAGCCGCCCGGCAAGTAGACCGCGTCGGCGTCTGGATCGGGCGCCTCGTCCGCCAGCGGCGAGAATGGCAGGACCGCCGCGCCGGCCGCTTGCCAATCCTCCAGCAGCGCGTCGTAGCAAAAGCCGAACGCCGCATCGCTGGCCACCGCAATCCGTTGGCCCAAGGGCGGGATCGCCGCACCCGGCTGCGTTGGAGTGGCCTGAAGCGGACGGGCAAGGGCCGCAAGTGCCTCGGTATCCACCGCGCGCGCGACGACCGCGGTGGCGTCCTCCACCCACGACCTCTCGCTTTCGCAGGCCTGCACAAGGCCGAGGTGACGCGAGGGCAGGCTCAGTGCCTCGTCTCGCGGCACGGCGCCAAGCACCGCGACCGAGCGGGCGTCGAGGGCATCCCGCAGCAACCGCTCGTGCGCCGCACTCGCCACCCGGTTGAGGATGACGCCGGAGACCGTCACGTCCGCGCGGTGACCCGCGAAGCCTTCCGCGAGCGCCGCCACCGAGGCGCCTTGGCCGCGGGCGTCCACCACAAGCACCACGGGCAGGCCCAGCCTGGCCGCGAGATCGGCGGTGGAGCCGGTGCCGTCGCGGGCACCGTCGAAGAGGCCCATCGCGCCCTCGCCGATCACCAGGTCGGCGCCCGCGCAGAGCGCCGCCAGCCGGCGCGCCAGCGTCTCGGGCCGCATCCCCCAGGGGTCGAGATTGACGCAGTCGCGGCCAGTGGCGAGCCGGTGATAGCCGGGGTCGATGTAGTCAGGGCCTGCCTTGAAGGCGCGGACGGCGCGGCCGCTTTCGCGAAACTGCGCCAGGAGGCCCGCGCACAGCACGGTCTTGCCGCTGCCCGACGCCGGCGCGGCGAGGATGACGCCCAAGGCCACGGACGCTCAGCCCGTGAGCTCGCGCTCGATTTCGAGAGCGATCTGCGTGGGCCCCTGGGTCGGCAGGTAATGCTGGATGAACGTGCCGTCCGGCCCCATCAGGTAGAACAGCGACGTATGGTCGACTTGATAACTGGTATCGTCCGGCCCGTCCGCCTGCGAGCGCCGGGTGATGCCGAAGGACTGGAGCGCCTGCGCGACCTGCACGTCCGAGCCGGTGAGCCCGATCAGGCCGGGGAGCTGCGCGACATAGGCGGCGAGCTTCTCCACCGTGTCGCGCTGGGGATCGACGGTGACGAATATCGGCTGCACCGTCATGTTCTGAGCCGTCAGATCCTCGACCACCTGCGCCATGACCAGCATGGCGGACGGGCAGACATCCGGGCACCAGGTGAAGCCGAAATAGTAGAGCGAATAGGCGCCGTGGAAGTCTTCGTCGGTGCGCGGCGTGCCGGTGTGGTCGACCAGCGCGAAATCGCCGACGACCTGGTCCGGCGAGACCGCCATGCGGGACACGTGGCTCTGATCCATGGGGCCGAAAATCGAGCCCGAGCCATCCATCTGCGTGTAGATCAGGATCGCGCCGATTATCAGGATCCAGAGCAACGGGTTGCGGCCCAGGGGCGACTGCCTACCGCCGCCACGCCCGGGCTGCTGGTCGCCGCCGCCGCCGGACGGCGGTCCCATGCCGAATTTGCCGAGTTCCTTCCACATGAGCTGGTTTGCGCGTTCGGGGAGTCTTCAGGGCGCCAGACTAGCCCTGCCATGCCCTGCGCGGCAAAAGGATTCGGTCTTGCCTCTTCCTCGTCAACCGGCGGCGCGGCGCCAGTGCCGGGCAAGCGACTCGGCCGCCTCGGCCCGCGCTTCCACCGTCGCCGCCGGGTCCAGCGCCCGGCGGAGCCGCACGACGTCGCCCACGACGACGAGGCAGGGCGCCTCGATGCCTGCACGCTCGGCCGTCGTCGCCGCCTCGGACAGCGGGGCCTCGATCACGCGCTCGGCCCCGGTGGTGGCATGGCTGATGAGCGCTACCGGGGTCTCGCCCGAGAGGCCGCTCCGGGTGAGCCGCGCGGCAATCGCGTCGAGCTGGCGGAGCGCCATGTAGAAGATCAGCACCGGCGCGCCTTGGGCGATGGCCTGCCAGTCGAGCCCGTCCGGCACGCCGCCGGCCGCGTCGTGGCCCGTGAGCAGGGTCACCGCCGAATTGGTGGTGCGATGGGTCATGGGAATGCCGGCCGCCGCCAGGCCGCCGGCGGCCGCAGTGACGCCCGGCACGAGCCGAAACGGGATGCGGGCTGCGGCGAGCGCCAGCGCCTCCTCCCCACCCCGACCGAAGACGAAGGGATCGCCGCCCTTGAGGCGCAGCACGCGCTGTCCCTGCCGGGCGAGGCGTATCAGCCGGCCGCAGATGTCGGGCTGGCTTGCCGATGGCTTGCCGCCCCGCTTGCCGGCGTATTCGAGTGCCGCGCCCGGCCGGGCCAGCGCCAGAATCTCGGGCGAGACCAGGGCGTCGTAGACCACGCAATCGGCCACCGCGAGCGCATTCGCGGCGTGGAGCGTGAGCAGACCCGGATCGCCGGGGCCTGCGCCGACGAGCCAGACGGAGCCGGGCTCGATGGCAGGCAGCGCGGGCCTGCGGGGGGGGCGGAAAAGCGTCGTCCATCGCCGCACTCTACACCGGCTCGCCAGCATTTCTCACCACGGTCGTGGCCCGCGCGGTATAACCGGCGGCATGACGGAACGATCGGGCAGAGCCGGCGAGCTGAGGTCGGGCTGGACCACCGGCGCCTGCGCCGCGGCCGCGACCCGCGCGGCCTACACGGCGCTGGTCACCGGGCGCTTCCCCGACCCGGTGTCGGTGACGCTGCCGGGCGGCGAGGCACCCTCCTTCCCTCTGGTGGTGGCCGAGCGCGGCGAGGGCCACGGCCGCGCCGGCGTGCGCAAGGATGCGGGCGACGACCCGGACGTGACCCATGGCGCGCTGGTCGAAGCCTGGGTACGGACCGCGCCGGCGGGTGCAGGAATCGTGTTCCGCGCGGGCGAAGGCGTCGGCATCGTGACCAGGCCGGGCCTCAGCCTCGCGGTGGGCGAGCCCGCGATCAACCCGGCGCCCCGCAAGATGATCGCGGAGATGCTGGGCAACCTCGCGCCCGCGCTGGGCGGGCCTGCCGATGTCTCCGTCGCCATCGCAATCCCGGATGGACGCCGGCTCGCGCGGCAGACGATGAACGGCCGCCTCGGCATCGTCGGCGGGCTCTCGGTGCTCGGCACGTCCGGCATCGTCAAGCCCTACTCCTGCGCCGCGTGGATCGCCTCGATCCGGCAGGGGATCGACGTGGCGGCCGCCGCTGGCGCCCCCAACCTCGCGGCTGCGACGGGCCGGGTCTCGGAGCAAGCGGCGCAGGCGCTCTACGGCCTGGACGAGGCGGCGCTGATCGACATGGGCGATTTCGTCGGCGCCACGCTGAAGCTGATCCGGCGCAAGCCGGTGCCGCGGCTCACCATCGCCGGCGGCTTCGGCAAGATCAGCAAGCTCGCCGACGGCCACATGGACCTGCATTCGCAGCGCAGCACGGTGGACCGCAAGGGACTCGTCCGCCGTCTGGCGACCCTCGGGGCGTCGGAGGAGACGCTGGCGCACGCCAAGGATGCCGGCTCGGCCGGGGCGATCCTGGAGATCGCGACAGCGGCCGGCCTCCCGCTTGCCGATGCCATCGCCGCAGAGGCGCGCGCGGTGGCCGAGGGCGTGCTAGAAGGCGCTCGGCTCACGCCCCGCGTGGACGTGCTCATCGTCGACCGCACGGGCAGCATCGTTGGCCGCGCCGGCCCCTGAACGGCTGCTGATCCTGGGCGGCACCGCCGAGGGCCGCGCGCTGGCCGAGGCGGCTGAGGCGCGCTTCGGCCCGTCGCTGACGGTGATTTCGGCGCTGGCCGGCCGCACGCGCGCGCCGATCCTGCCGGCGGGCGAGGTCCGTATCGGCGGCTTCGGCGGGGCGGACGGCCTGGCCGCCTATCTCAGGGACGAGCGGATCGGCCTCTTGATCGACGCCACCCACCCCTACGCCACGCAAATCTCGGCCCAGGCGTGCGAGGCGGCGGCGCAGGCGGGGACAGAGCGCCTGGTGCTGGTGCGCCCACCCTGGCAGCCCGTGCCGGACGATCGCTGGATCGACGTCGCCACGGTGGAGGAGGCCGCGACGGCGATTCCAGTCGAAGCCAAACGCGTGTTCCTCACCGTGGGCGTGCGCTCGCTCGCGCCCTTCGCCGCCCGCGCCGACCTCTGGTTCCTGGTGCGGCTGGTGGACGAGCCGGCAGAGCCGATCCCGCTGGCTCGTCACCGGCTGATCTGCGCGCGCGGGCCGTTCGCGGAGGAAGACGAGCGCGCGCTGCTCGAGGCCCACAACATCGATTGCCTGGTCACCCGTGCGAGCGGCGGCGAGGCGACAGCGGCCAAGCTCGCGGCGGCGCGGGCACTCGGGCTGCCCGTGGTGATGGTGCGCCGCCCGCCGCCCCCGCCCGGCCCGTGCGCCTCCTCGGTCGAGGAGGCGCTTGCCTGGATCGAAGAGCGCCTCGGGGAGGCGTAGTCAGGCCTTTCGCCGCGGGCGCAGCACGTGGTGGTGAGCGGGATCGTAGAGCTGGCTCTCGTCGAAGTCGGGTGTGTCCAGGGCCCGGCCCACCAGGATCAGCGCGGTCCGCGTCAGGCCGAGCGCCTTCACCTTGTCCCGGATGGTGCCGAGGGTGCCGCGCACGATCCGCTCATCCGGCCAGCTCACGCGATAGGCGACGATGGTAGGGCAGTCCGCCCCGCGATGGGGGATCAGCGCGCGGGTCACGTTCGCGAGGTTGTTGATGGAGAGGTGGATGGCCAGCGTCCCGCCGGCTGCGGCGAGGGTCTCCAGCTGCTCGTCGTCGGGCATGGAGGACGCGCGCACGGCGGTCCGCGTCAGAATCACGGTCTGGGCGATGCCGGGGAGCGTGAGCTCCTGCTTGAGCGCCGCCGCCGCCGCCGCGTAGGCGGGCACGCCGGGGGTCACGTCGTAAGGAATGCCGAGGTGGTCGAGGCGGCGCATCTGCTCGGCGATGGCGCCGTAGAGCGAGGGATCGCCGGAATGCAGCCGGGCAACCTCGTGGCCCTCTGCCTCTGCCTGCTGCATCTCGGCGATGATCGCGTCGAGGTCGAGGGGTGCGGTGTCGACGATGCGCGCACCCGCCGGGGCTTCTTCGAGGATCATGGGCGGCACCAGCGAGCCCGCGTAGAGCACCACCGGGCAGCGGCGCAGCAACGTGAGCCCCCGCACCGTGATCAGGTCCGGCGCACCGGGGCCTGCGCCGATGAAGTGGACCGTCACGCACCCTCCGCCGCGCGAGGCGCCGACCTGTCCTCTGTCTCGGCTCCGCCCGGTGCGTAGCCGCGCGGCGTGTAGAGCCACGCCCGGCCGCCGCGCTCCACCCGCCGGGTCTGACTGCTGCCGACGACGATGACGGTGAGCATGTCGACCGCGTCGGTATCGAGGCCGGCCAGGGTGGTGACGTCGACTCGCTCGCCCTTACGTCCGAGATTGCGCGCAACGACCACGGGGCAGTCGAGCGGCCGATTGGCGGCGAGGATATTCCGGGCCTCCACGAGTCGGCCGCGGCGTTTCTGCGACGCGGGGTTGTAGAGCGCCACCACGAAGTCGGCCGCGGCGGCGGCCCGCAGCCGGCGCGCGATCGCGGGCCAGGGCGTCAGCAGGTCGGAGAGGGAGATGGCACAGAAATCGTGGCCGATGGGCGCGCCAGCGCGCGCCGCGGCGGCTTGGAGCGCGCTGATGCCGGGCTCCACCGCAAGCGCGATGCCGCGCCATCGGGGCTCGGCGGCCGCTCCGTCCAGCAGCTCGAAGAGCAGCGAGGCCATGCCGTAGACCCCGGCATCGCCGGAGGAGACCAGGGCGACGCGACGACCTCCGGCTGCGAGCGCGAGGGCGGTCCGGCAGCGCTCCTCCTCGGCGCCGATGGGGTAGGCGTGGCGTGCGCAGCCCGGCGGCGGCGAGCCGAGCAGGTCGAGATAACGGTCGTAGCCCACGAGGTCGGTGGCGCCGGCGATGGCGGCGTCGGCCCCCGGAGTTCGCCACGCGCGCGCGCCGGGGCCGATGCCGACGACGGTGACCCGCCCGCGTCCACGCCCGCAGCGCTCCGGCTCGATGATCGCGGGCGCCCGGGCGATGGCGCAGGTGCCGCGCGCGCTCCGTGCCTTGGGCATGGCGAGGGTGCCGTCCGCACCGGCGCAGGCGAGTGCTGCGGCCTCCGCCACGCCGTGGCAGCCGACCGCGCGAAACACCACGTCGGACGGTGTCGTGAGGCGCGGGGTCTCGCGCTCCAAGGCCGCGGCATCGAAGACGCGGAGCGGCACGCCGAGCCAGTCCGCGACCGCATTCACCGCCGGCTCGTCCGCCTTCAGGTCGAGGGAGGCGACGCAGGCCACCGCCTCGGGCGCGAGCCCGCCGGCGGCCAGCGTGCGCTCAGCCAGCTGGACAAGCTCTTCGGGTGCGCAGTCCCGTTCGCAGCCGAGGCCGAGGGCCAGGACCGCGGGATGCAGCGTGACATCGGCTGCGTCGTCCCCCGGAACCACGCTCCGATGGGTGACGTGGAGAGTGAGGCGGCCCCAATCCCCGAACGGCGCGCCGTCAGCGGTGAGCCAGTCGGCAGACGCCGCCTCGGTCACGAGGCGCACCGGCTCGCCGGCGAGCAGCGCGGCGGTGACCGCCTTCACCCGCGCGCCTTCGGCGAGGCGCCAGCCCGCAGGCGGCGCGTCGAGGGCGAAGCCCAGGGCCGCATCGCCCGCCGTGGTGATCGCAGCGTGGGCGCCGAGGGCATCGGCAATGGCGCGGGCAAGCCGGTTCGCTCCGTGGTGGCCGCCCAGCAGCGGCACGACGCTCCGCCCGTCGTCGGAGACCGCGAGCACCGGCGGCTCGGCGCCCTTGTCCGCCAGATGGGGGCCGAGCAGGCGGATGAGGATGCCGGCGGCGCACACGCCGACGATGGGCGTGCCGGCCCGGAACAGGGCCCCGAGATGGGGCGCGAGCCGTTCGTAGGCGACATCGGCGTCGTCCCGCAGGGACGCGGGACCATGGACCGCCGCATTGGGCAACGCGGACGCGATGCGGCGCGCGAGCGGGACCTGGCGCGCATCCAGGATCGCGACGGCGGGGGCGTTCAACGCCATGCCGCGCCCCGCTTGTGGACGATGACCATGGAGAAGTAGGGCGCCGGCGGCTCCACCTCGGCCAGCGGCAGGATGCGCTCCGCCACCATGGAAGCGCGCTCGACGTAGTGCGCATGCCCCAACAGGCCGAGTGCATCGAGCACGCGGCGCACCTTCTCCAGGTGGCGACCCACCTTGACGATGGCCGCCGCATCGCAGTTGGTGAGCTGGGCGGTGAGGCGCTGGTCGTCGAGGGGCGCCGGGATCACCGCCAGCACGTCGTTGCGTGCAGCGAGCGGCAGGCCGAGCGCGGCGGCGCAGGCCATGGGCGAGGAGACGCCGGGGATCACCTCCACCCGGTGGCGTTGGGCCAAGCGTTCGAACAGGTAGAGGAAGGAGCCGTAGACGAAGGGATCGCCCTCGCAGAGCACGGCGATGTCTCGGCCCGCATCGAGCCGCGCGCCGAGGGTCGCCGCCGCCTCTTCGTAGACCTCGGCGGCCGGGAAGCTTCCGGGTTCCAGCGGCATGCGGATGGCGATCTCCTCCTGCCCGCCGGGGAAATGGGGCGCGGCGATGCTGCGGGCGAGGCTCTCGCCCTCGGGCGGTGCGGGGTAGGCCACCACAGCAGCCCGCTGGAGCGCCTTCAGCGCCTTGAGCGTGATCAGGTCGGGGTCGCCGGGGCCGACGCCGATGCCGCTGAGCAGGCCGGTCATCGTGCCTTGACGAGCGTGAGCTGGGTGACCGGCATCAGTGGGCGCCAGGCGAGGTGGCGGCCCACGGGCCGGGCGCGGGAGACCGAGAGCCGGACCATGATGCCGTCGTGGCGCGCGCACCAGTCGGCAAGGACCGCTTCGCCGGCGACAGTGACGGCGTTGGCCACAAGTGTGCCGCCGGGCGCGAGCCTCGCCCAGCAGGTCTCGATCAGGCCGCCGACGGCAAGCCCGCCGCCGATGAAGACCGCGTCGGGCACCAGCAAGAGCTCCAGCGCCTCCGGCGCCGCGCCCTCCTGCACCGTGAGGCGCGGCACGCCGAGGGCCGCTGCGTTGCGGGCGATGCGGGCGCAGCGCTCCGCGTCGCGCTCGACCGCCACGGCATTCGCGGTGCGCTCGCTCAGAAGCCATTCGATCGCCACCGAGCCGGAGCCCGCGCCCACGTCCCAGAGCAGCGCACCGGGTCGCGGGTCGAGCGCGCTCACGGTCTGCACCCGAATCTCGCGCTTGGTGAGCTGCCCGTCGTTCTCGAACGCGCGGTCGGGCAGGCCCGGCGCGCCGCGAAAGCGCTTCACGCGGCCTTCGGCGCGGCACTCGATGGCGATGGTGTTGAGGTCCGGCACCTGCGCTTCGCGCCAGCGGTCGGCGCGCTCGTTCATGCTGGTTTCATCGGCCCCGCCCATGTGGGCGAAGACGGTGAGCGTGCTGGCGCCGTAGCCGACGGCGGTGAGCTGCGCCGCGACCTGCGCAGGCGTCGCGCCGTCGTGGGAGAGCACCAGCAGGCGCTGCCCCGGCGCGAGGTGGGCGCGGACGGTCTCCAGCGGGCGGCCGTGCAGGGTCACGCCCACGGTCTCGTCGGCGCTCCAGCCGAGGCGGGCGCGGGCCAGGCTGAAGGCGGACGGCGCCGGGATGGTCACGATCTCCTCGTCGGGGAAGGCGCGGCGGAGCGTGGTGCCGATGCCGAAGCAGAAGGGATCGCCGGTCGCCAGCACGACGACCCGCCGGCCGTGCGCCGCGCGAATGTCGTCCATGGTGTCCGTCAGCGGGCGCCGCCAGGTGAGACGGCGTGCGGTGCCGTCCGGGATCATGGCGAGATGCCGCTCGCCGCCGACCAGCACCTCCGCCTGCGCGATCAGCGCGCGGGCGGCGGGCGCGAGCGCGTCCGGCCCGTCCTCGCCGAGGCCGACGACCGTGAGCCAGCCGCTCATGGGGTGCCCTCGGCCTCGGGCGGTGCCGCGAGTGCGTTTACCGCCGCTGCCGCGACCGCGCTGCCGCCCCGCCGGCCCAGCAGGGTGAGGAAGGGCACGCCTTGGCGCCCCTCCGCCAGCGCCGTCTTGGCTTCGCTCGCGCCCACGAAGCCCGGAGGCGTCGCGACGATCGCCGCCGGCCGGGGTGCGCCCTCGGCCAGAAGCTCCAGCAGGCGGAAGAGCGCGGTGGGCGCGTTGCCGATGACGCAGAGCGCGCCGGCCAAGTGCGGCCGCCAGAGCTCCACCGCCGCCGCCGAGCGCGTGGTCTGCGCGGACGCCGCGCGTTCGGCGAGGCCCGGCACGCCAAGGGTGCAGATCACCTCGTTGCCCGCCGCGAGCCTGCGGCGGGAGATGCCTGACGCCACCATCTGGCAATCCGCCAGAACGGGGGCGCCGGCGGAGAGCGCGCCGCGGGCCTTCCCCGCCACGCCTGCCGAGAAGGCGAGGTCCGCCACCAGATCGGTCATGCCCGAGGCGTGCACCATGCGGTAGGCGACATCCACCAAATCCGCCGGCAGGCCGGCAACATCGGTCTCCCGCCGGATGATGGCGAAGGATCGCTGCGTGATCCCCTCCGGGTCGCGCAGATAGTCAGCCGTGGCTGTGGCCGCCATGTCCGTCGGTTCCGTGATCGTGGCGGTGGCCGTGGTGATGGTGCCCGTGGCCGCCGGCGTGGTCCGCATCGGTGCCGATGCCCTCGACGTGGTGGTGATGGCCCACCTGGGGCGCGCCGAGGTCGGCCTCGTGCCCGATGATCTGCTCGCGGTACTTGCAGAGCTGGCAGTTCATGCGGTTGTCGCCTTCGGGGATCTCGGCGATGCGCGCGAGGAAGGCGTCCACCACCAGCGGGTGGTCGTTGAGGTAGGCGGCCTTGCGGAAGGCGATCTCCGGGTGGGCGCGCGCCGCGGCATCCGCCGCGTCGTAGATGCGCCGCACCAGCACGCCGGTGAAGAGGAAGTAGGGGAAGACCACGATGCGGCGGAAGCCGAAGCCCGCGATCCGCTCCAGCGCGGGCCCGACCAGAGGCGTGGTGACGCCGCTGTAGCAGGTCTCCGCCCAGCCGAAGCCCAGACCCTCCCACAGCATGCGGGTGACCTTGGCGATGTTGCTGTTGGCGTCGGGGTCGGAGGTGCCGCGCCCGACCACAACCAGCAGGCTGTCGGCGGGTGGGGCGTCGCCGGGCTGCTGGGCAGCCTCGATGCGCTCTGCCGCTGCCCGCAGCAGCAGCGGATCGACCGCGAGATCGCGTCCGTAGCGGATCGCGAGTTCCGGATTGGCGGCGGCGAAGTCGTTGAGCACCGAGGGGATGTCGTTCTTGGCGTGGCCGGCGGCGAAGAGCATGCCGGGCACGGCGTCGATGGCGCGGGCGCCGGAATCCCGCATCGCCGCCAGCGTGCTGCCGATGGTGGGCCGCGCGAATTCGAGGAAGCCGTGGCTCACCCGGCGATCCGGCAAGCGCGCGGCAATCACGGCGGCGAGGTGCTCGAACTCGGCGACCGCCGCGTCGTCGCGGCTGCCGTGGCCGCAGAGCAGCACCGCGGGCGCGCTCATCGCCCCGCTCCATTCCGTCCATTGACCGGCACGCCAGCCCTTTCCATTGTGGACCGATGCTCCTCTTCGCCGCGCCCGACTGGCCCATCGGCCAGGCGGTGCCGTTCATCCTTCTCGCCGCGCTCGCGCTCGATGCGCTGATCGGTGACCCGCGCTGGCTGCCACACCCGGTGCGCCTGATGGGCTGGCTCACCGGCCTGCTCGACCGCACCCTCAACCGGGAGCGCCTGGGCGAGGGCGCCCGCGTGATTCTGGGCGGTGTCGCGGTGTTGCTGGTGGTGGGCGCGAGCGCCGCCGCCGGCTGGGCCGTCGCCCACAACGCGGCCATGCTCGCCTGGGGCTGGCTCGCCGAGCTTGCGCTGGTCGCGACCCTGCTCGCGCAGCGCACTATGGCCGATCACATGGTGCGGGTGGCACGGGCGCTGGATGCGGGCGTGGAGCCGGCGCAGGCCGAGCTGCGTCACATCGTCGGCCGCGAGGTTCATGCCCTCGACGAGCACGCCATCGCCCGCGCGGCGATCGAGAGTGGCGCCGAGAACTATTCCGACGGCGTGGTGGCACCGGCCTTCTGGTACCTGCTGCTCGGCCTGCCGGGGCTGCTCGCCTACAAGGCCATCAACACCATGGACAGCATGATCGGCCACCGCTCGCCCCGCCATCACGCCTTCGGCCGTGCGGCGGCGCGCCTCGACGATGCGGTGAACTGGCTGCCGGCGCGGATTTCGGGCGGGCTGGTGGCAGCCGCCGCGCTCGTCGTCCCCGGCGCCGCGCCGCGCCGGGCGTGGCGCACCATGCTGCGCGACGCGCCCAGGCACAGCTCGCCCAACGCCGGCTGGCCCGAAGCCGCGATGGCAGGTGCGCTCGGCCTCGCCCTGCTGGGGCCGCGACGGTACAAGGGCGAGACGGCGGCCGACGAAGCCTGGCTCGGCGACGGCCGCAAGGAGGCGACGGCGGCCGATCTCAGGCGCACGGTACGGGTGTTCGCGGTGGCGTGCGCGCTGGTGGCGGTGCTGACCGCCGCCATCGCCGCCAGCATGGCGCTCGGCGCGGCGTAGCCCAGGGTCAGCGCGCACGGGCCAGCTCCAGCAGGCGGTCGAGGTCGAGATGGGCCTCGAGATGGGCGCCGAGAGAGTCCAGGGTCTCCTCCACCAGGGCATCGTAGGCGATGCCGGCGCTCTCCCGCCGCCGCAGCCGGCCGCGGAAGGCGCGCCGAAATCCGTCGGCAGCGAAGAGGCCGTGCAGGTAGCAGCCCATGACCCGGCCGTTTGCCGCCCGCGCGCCGTCGGGGCCGCTTTCCAGGCGGACCAGCGGGCGCGCGGTGTCGGGCCCCGTGGTCTCCCCCATGTGCATCTCGTAGCCCGCGACCGCCTCGCCGCCATCGCTGGCATGGCCGGAGGCACGGACGAGGCGCTTGGCCGCGCTCATCACCGTCTCGACATCGAGCAGGCCGAGACCCGGCGTCTCGCCGGGCGGCCCTTCGATGCCGGCGGGATCTGCGACGCGCTGGCCCAGCATCTGGTAGCCGCCGCAGAGGCCCACCACCCAGCCGCCGCGCCGCACGTGCGCGGCGATGTCGAGCGCCCAGCCCTCGGCGCGAAGCGCCTCCAGGTCGCTGCGGGTCGCCTTGCTGCCCGGCAGCAGCACGAGGTCGGCATCTCCCGGCAGCGCGCGACCCGGCGGCACGATGTCGAGCACCGTATCGGGCTCGGCGCGGAGCGGGTCGAGATCGTCGGTGTTGGAGATTCGCGGCAGGCGGGGCACGGCGATCTTGATGGCGCGGCCGGAGGCGGCTGCGGCTATGGCCGGCGTGGAATCGAGGCTGACGCTGTCCTCAGCCGGCAGCAGCCGGGCGCCGTCGAACCAGGGCACGAGACCCAATGCGGCCCACCCGGTCTTCCGCTCAATGATCGCGTTGGCGTCGTCGAAGAGCGTGGCATCGCCCCGGAACTTGTTGATGACGAAGCCCCTGGTCAGCGCGCGCTCGGGCGCCGGCAGCAGCGCCCAGGTGCCGACCAGGCTCGCGATCACGCCGCCCCGGTCCACATCGCCCACCAGCGCGACCGGCACGCCCGCTGCCAGGGCGAAACCCATGTTGGCGATGTCGTTCTCGCGCAGGTTGACCTCGGCCGGGCTGCCCGCGCCTTCCACCAGGATCAGGTCGGCGTCCTGGCCTAGGCGTCCGAAACTCTCCAGCACGGGCGGCATCAGCTCGGCCTTGAGCGCGTGGTAGCCGCGCGCGTCGGCGGTGCCGGTCACGCTGCCCTGCACCACCACCTGAGCGCCGTGCTCGCTCTCGGGCTTGAGCAGCACGGGGTTCATGTCGGCGCAAGGCTCGATGCCGGCGGCGCGGGCCTGCAGCGCCTGGGCGCGGCCGATCTCGCGCCCGTCGCCCGCGACCGCGGCGTTGTTGGACATGTTCTGCGGCTTGAAGGGGCGCACGCGAAGCCCGCGCGCGGCATAGGCGCGGCAGAGGCCTGCCACCAGCAGGGACTTGCCGACGTTGGAGCCGGTGCCCTGAAACATCAGGGCCGGGGGGCCCTGTGAGGCGGCGCGTGCCATCAGAACTCGATGCCCACCTGCGCCTTCACGCCGGCGCGGAAGGGATGCTTGATCTCGGTCATCTCGGTCACGAGGTCGGCCATCTCGATCAGCGCGGGCTTGGCGTTGCGGCCGGTGACCACGACGTGCTGGCCGGGATTGCGCGCGGCGAGCCCTGCGAGCACGTCGTCGAGGTCGAGGTAGTCGTAGCGCAGCACGATGTTGAGCTCGTCGAGCACCACGAGACGGTAGGAGGGGTCGGCCAGGAACTCCTTGGCCGCCTCCCACGCGTTGCGCGCGGCGGCGAGGTCGCGCTGGCGGTCCTGCGTGTCCCAGGTGAAGCCCTCGCCCATCACGCGCACGGTGACGAGGTCGGGGAAGCGCTCCAGCACCGCGCGCTCGCCGGTCGCCCACTTGCCCTTCACGAACTGCACGATGCCCACCTTCATGCCGTTGCCGATGGCGCGGGCCGCGAGGCCGAAGGCGGCGGTGGACTTGCCCTTGCCCTTGCCGGTGTGGACGATGAGCAGGCCCTTCTCGATGGTCTTGGTGGCCAGCATGCGCTCGCGCGCGGCCTTGCGCTTGCGCATCTTCTCGGCATGGCGCTGGTCGAGCTCGGCCTCGGTCTCGGTCTTGCGCGCCATCAGAGCGCCTCCTGCCTGCCGTCGCGTAGTGCCGCGAGCAGCGCGTGGGCGTGGTTCGCGCGGGGCCGCCAGAGGCTCCGCTCCTGCGCCTCCAGCAGCCGCTCGGCGAGCTCGCGCAGCGCCGCCGGGTTGGCGTCGGCCATGAAGTCCCGCACATCGTCGTCCGCCACGTAGGCGTCGAACACCGCGTCGAAGTGGTGGTCCTTCACCACGCCGGTGGTGGCGGCGAAGGCGAAGAGGTAGTCCACCGTCGCCGCGATCTCGAACGCGCCCTTGTAGCCGTGGCGCATGACGCCCTGGATCCACTTGGGGTTGGTCACCCGCGCGCGGACCACGCGGCCGAGCTCGTCGGCCAGCGTGCGGATGCGCGGGGTGTCGGGCACCGAATGGTCGTTGTGGTAGAGCGCGGGCGCGCGGCCGGCGTGGACCGTCACCGCCGCCGCGAGGCCGCCCTCGAACTGGTAGTAGTCGTCGCTGTCCAAGAGGTCGTGCTCGCGGTTGTCCTGGTTCTGCACCACCGCCTCGACCGCACCGAGCCGGCGCTCGAAGAGCTTGTGCTCGGCAGCACCCCCTTCGCCCGCGCCGTAGGCCCAGCCGCCCCAGGCGACGTAGGCGGCGGCGAAATCGCTCGCGTCGGCCCAGCCGCGCTCGTCGATCAGCGCCTGCAGGCCGGCACCGTAGGCGCCTGGCTTCGAGCCGAAGACCCGGTAGGAGGCGAGGCGCCGGGCGCGCTCCTGGGATGTGCCGTTGCCGGCGAGCGTTGCGGCGTCGGCGGCGACCTTGGCGGCGAGCGGGTTGTCGTCCGGTTCCTCGTCGAGCGCGGCGACCGCGCGCACGGCCGAGTCGAAGAGGTCGATCAGGCCGGGGAAGGCATCGCGGAAGAAGCCCGAGACCCGGAGCGTTACGTCCACGCGCGGCCGGTCGAGCAGGCCGAGCGGCATGATCTCGAAGCCGGTGACGCGGCCGGACGGCCCCTCCCAGCGGGGTCGCGCGCCAATCAGCGCGAGCGCCTGGGCGATGTCGTCCCCGCCCGTCCGCATGTTGGACGTGCCCCAGGCGCTGAGCGCCATCGCGTGCGGCCAGTCGCCGTGGGTCTGGGCGTAGTGCTCGACCAGAAGCTGCGCCGATTGCCAGCCGAGCTGCCAGGCGGCGGCGGTGGGCACCTGGCGCGTGTCCACCGAGTAGAAGTTCCGGCCCGTGGGCAGCACGTCCGGCCGGCCGCGCGTGGGCGCGCCGGCAGCGCCCGGTGCGACGAAGCGGCCGTCGAGGGCCGCGAGCAGTCCGGCGGTCTCGGCGTCCGCGCTGGCGTCGAGCGCAGGGCCGATGGTCTCGGCGACTTCGTGCAGCACGGCGGCACTGGCAGCCCATTCCGCGGGCAAACGGTACGTGCCGGCGATCAGGCTGGCGGCGAGGGTCTCCAGCCGCTCCACCGTGTCCCCGGTGCTGCGCCAGGACGCGCCGTTGGCGAGCGCTGCGGGCCGGGGGCCCTGCCAGGGCGCGCCAAGCGGGGCAGAGAGGGGATCGATGCCGAGGGCGAGATCGTCGGCGAGCGCGCGCAGCAACGAAGCCTCGCCGGCGCCGGGGCCGCGCACGCTCCGCGCCATGGCCCGCAGCAGCTCGATGCGGCGCTCGGGCGCCGGCGCCTCGCCGAAGACATGGAGCCCGTCGCGGATCTGCATCTCCTTGATTTCGCAGAGATAGCCATCGAGCTTGCGGAGCGCGTCGTCGCTGCCGTCGGTGGCCTGGATGCCGCAATCCTGGTCGAGCCCGGCAGACGCGGCAAGCTCCAGGATGCGCGCGCTGAGCGGCACACACCGGCGCGGATCGACCGATGCGGCGTCGAAGAACTCGTCGACCAGCCGCTCCAGCTCCTCCAGCGCGCCGTGGCTGCCGGCGCGGGTGAGCGGCGGCGTCAGGTGATCGACGATGACGGCGGCGGCGCGCCGCTTGGCCTGGCTGCCTTCGCCGGGGTCGTTCACGATGAAGGGATAGACGTGCGGGAGCGACCCGAGCGCGGCCTCCGGGAAGCACTCGGCGGAGAGCGCCAACGCCTTGCCCGGCAGCCATTCCACGTTGCCATGCTTGCCCACGTGGACCACCGCGTGGGCGTCGAGGCCCATGCGCAGCCAGGCGTAGAAGGCGAGGTAGCCGTGCGGCGGCGGCAGGTCGGGGTCGTGGTAGCTTTTCTCGGGGTCGATGTTGTAGCCGCGCGCCGGCTGGACCGCGACCACGACATTGCCGAAGCGGACGACAGAAAGCGCGAAGCTCTCTTCGGCCGGACGGAAGAAGGGGTCGTCCTCCGGCGCGCCCCAGCGCTCGGAGACGGTTGCCTGCACGGGTTCAGGCAGGGCGGCGAAGAAGCGGGCGTAATCGGCGAGGGAGAGTGTGGCCTCGGCCGGGCGTGATGCTGCGTCGGCAGCATTGGTGGGGCCGGCCTGGAGCCTCGCCATCAGCGCGGCGCCGTCCGTTGGCGGGTTCTCCAGCCGGTAGCCGGCATCGGCGAGAGCCTGCATGATCCGTACCGTGCTCGCCGGCGTGTCGAGGCCGACGCCGTTGCCGATGCGCCCGTCGCGGTTGGGGTAGTTGGCGAGCACCAGGGCGATGCGGCGCTCCGCCGGTGCCGTGCGCGCGAGACGCACCCAGGCGGCAGTAAGGGCGGCCACGAAACGGCAGCGGTCCTCGTTCGCCTCCGACACCACGATGGGCGCCTGCGTGGCCTCGTCGAAGCGGGCCTCGGTCTTGAAGGCGACCGCGCGGGTCAAGATGCGCCCGTCCACCTCGGGCAGGGCCACGTTCATGGCGATGTCGCGGGGCGAGAGGCCGCGCGTGGCCTCGGCCCACTGCCGCTCGGTGGCGCCCGCAAAAATCGCCTGCAGCACCGGCACGCCGGCTTCGGCGAAGGGCGTCTCCTGCGGCGCACCGGGCCGGGAGACCGCGAAGCCCGTGGCGTTGAGGACGATATCGGGCTGGGTCGTGCGCATGAGCGTGCCGATCAGCTCCGCCGCCGGCGCATCGCGCAGGCTGGTGACGAAGACGGGCAGCGGGTCGAGCCCTTCCTCCCGCAGCGCCGCCACCAGCGCATCCACGGGTGCGAGCGAGCCGGCCTGCAACAGCGCCCGATAGAAGACCACGGCCGCGCGGGGCCTGCCGGCGCGCCAGCGGGCCATGACGTCTTCGAGGGCGAGGATGCCTTCGCCCGGCCAGTAGAGGCCCGCGCGGGGCACCGGCCGGGGCGGGCGCCACGCCGCCTCGTGGCCGATCAGCGTGGCGGCGTAGCGCAGCGCGTCCGCGGCATTGTCTATGCCGCCCTGGGTGCAGTAGCGCCAGAGCGTCTCCGCCGCGTCGGCCGCGAGCGTGCTGCGGGTGGCGAGCCCGGCGTCCGGCTTGTCGTCTCCCGGCAGCCAGGCGACGGGGATGCCGCGCTCGGTACAGACGGCGGTCAGTCGCTCGACGCCGTAGGGCCAGTAGCTCTCGCCGCCGAGAAGCCGCACGATCACGAGGCGCGCGCCCGCGATCACGTGGTCGGCGTAGCGGTCGACCGAAAGGTTGTGGCCGAGCTGTATCAGGTTGGCGAGGCGAAGCGTCGGCGCGCCCGCGCCCAGCCTCGTCTGCGCCTGGGCGAAGCAGGCGAGCTCGGTATCGGCGGCGGACAGCAGCACGATGTCTCCCGGCGACTGGCCGAGGTCCACCGCCTCCCCGCCATCCTCGATGGCGCCGGGCTGCGCCGCGAGCAGGTGCAAGGCCGGGGCTCCCCTTAGCCGCGGATCGCGGCTTCGACGGCCGCCCGGTCGAGCGGCGCGAGGCCGATCACCACCAGGCGGCCCTCGCGTGCCTCGTCCGGGCGCCAGTCGCGGTCGAAATGGCGGTCCACGCGGGTGCCGACCGCCTGCACCACCAGCCGCCGCCGCTTGCCCGCAACGTCGAGGAAGCCCTTGGCGCGCAGCAGGCCGTAAGCATCCGCGGCGATGCTGAGCCCGGCCGCGAAGGCGGCGGGGTCGTCGATGGTGCCGAGCGCCATCACGAAGCTCTCGAACTCGTCGTGGTCGTGGGGCTCGTCGAGGCCGTCATGGTGCGAGCGGCGGCTGGCGAGATCGTCTTCCGCCGCGGCATCGAGGCCCAACAGCAGGTCCGGCGGCACGCGACCGTGCGCCGCCTCGACCACGCGCGCGCCGGGCCGGAGGTGCGGCTCCATGCGTGCCTTGCCTTGCGCGGCGCCGTTCGCGGCCAGCAGGTCGGCCTTGTTGAGGATCACCATGTCGGCGCAGCCGATCTGGTCCTCGAACACCTCGGCCAGCGGCGATTCATGATCGAGGGCATCGTCGGCCTCCCGCTGGGCCTGCAGCGCGTCCTCGTCGTCGGCGAAGCGGCCGTCCGCCAGCGCCGGGCCGTCCACCACCGCGACCACGCCGTCCACCGTGAGCCGGGTGCGGATCTCGGGCCAGTTGAAGGCGGCGACGAGCGGCTTGGGCAGCGCGAGGCCCGAGGTCTCGATCAGGATGTGCTCGGGCGCGGGCTCACGAGCGAGCAGCGCCTCGATCGCCGGCGCGAAGTCGTCGGCCACGGTGCAGCAGATGCAGCCGTTGGCAAGCTCGACGATATCGACTTCGTCGCAGGCCTCGTCGCCGCATCCCTCCAGCACCTCCTGGTCGATGCCGAGATCGCCGAACTCGTTGATGATGAGCGCGATGCGGCGCCCGTTCGCTTCGCCGAGCGCGTGGCGGATGAGACTGGTCTTGCCGGCGCCGAGGAAGCCGGTGATCACGGTCGCGGGTATCTTCTGGTCCTGCATCGTTCCTCACGCGTCTAGGCGGCACCACCCGGCGCCCTCGTGGCCGAAGCCGAAGTGCGCCGGGTGGATGTTTTCGGCCAGGATTTCGAGGGATTCGACCAGCCGTGGCCCCGGCCGGTTGAAGTAGGCGTTGCCGTCGGTGGCGTAGACCGCGCCGGCCTGTGCTGCGCGCAAGCCGCCCCAGGCGGGGTCGGCGAGCAGGGCGCGGCCGTCGTCCACCGTGCGCGGCAGGTCGTAGCCGCAGGGCATGAGCACGATGGCGTCGGGGTCGGCTGCGGCCACCGCGTCGACGGTGATGTGCGGCGAGTGGCTGCCGTCCGCGCCCAGGGTGTCGATCCCGCCCGCGAGCGCGACCAGCTCCGGCACCCAGTTGCCGGCGGTCATCGGCGGGTCGCTCCACTCGACCGTAAGGACGCGCTTGGGCGGAAGCGTCTTGGCGCGCTCGGCGATCGCCGCCACGCGCGCAAGCAAGCCCTCGCGGGCCGGCGCCGCATCGACCCCGAGGGCGTCGCCGACCCGGCCGATGTCGTCCCACACGTCGCCGAGGCGCATCGGCGCGAGCGAGACGATCTGCACCGGCGCCTCCAGGAACTCTGCGGCTGCGGCCTCGACCTCGGAGAGCCCCACGGCGCAGACGTCGCACTGGTCTTGCGTGACGATGTGGCTCGGCCGCGCAGCACGCAGCACCTCGGTGTCGAGGTCGTAGAGGCTGAGCGCCGCGGCGAGCAGCTTGCCCACCTCCTCGTGGATCGCGCCGCTCGGCTGGCACGCGTCGATGCGCGCGCGGGTGCAGGCGGGCGCCTGCGCGACCTGCGGCGGCCAGTCGCACTCGTGGCTGCGGGCGACGATGCTCTCGGCACAGCCCAGCGCCGCGACGATCTCGGTCGCGCTCGGCACCAGCGAGGCGATGCGGGGGGCGCTCACGACGCTCTCACGGCTTCAGCGTCATGGGCAGGCCGGCGGCGACGAAGACCACCCGCCCGGCGGCATGGGCCACGGCCTGGTTGAGCCGCCCGGCGTGGTCGCGGAAGGCGCGGGCCGCCGCGTTCTCCGGCACGATGCCGAGGCCCACCTCGTTGGAGACCAGCACCGTGCGCCCCTCCAGCCGGCCGAGGCAGGCGACGAGGCGCTGGGTCTCGGCGGCGATGTCGCGGCCGGCCTCCATGATGTTGCTGAGCCAGAGGGTGAGGCAGTCCACCAGCAGGGCCGAGCCGGGGCGGCTCTCGGCCTCCAGCGTCTCTGCCAGCGCGAGCGGCGCCTCGACCGTGCGCCAGCCGGGCCCGCGCCGGGCGCGGTGCGCCGCGATCCGCGCCTCCATCTCGGCATCGCGCGCTTCCGCGGTGGCGATGTAGAGCCGGGGGCCCGCGCAGTCGTCCAGCAGCGCCTCCGCATGGGCGCTCTTGCCCGAGCGGGCGCCGCCGAGAACGAGGGTGATGCGCGCCGGGGGAGGCGCCTGATCGAGACCCGCCATGATCCTCCCTCCGAGGACGTTGCAGCCCTGCCGCGCAGCCGGTCTCCTGGCTCGGGGTCGTCGACGGGGCCCGGCCTTCCCGATCCTTGCGGATCAGTGGCCCGCGCAATTGCGCACGGGGTCCGTCTCGCCGCTTACAGTTGCGGGGGCAGCGCCGGACTGGCCCGCGCCTCACTGAGGGCAGGCGTCACCGGCTTCCCACGCTGCGTGACCGGCCCACGCTAACGCACGCGGGCGCGAAACGCCACCTCCGTGCGGGCACGTCTCGGAAGGTTCATCGAACCGTCACACGAATGGGGCAGTCTTGCTGCAGCGTGGCGCAGACTGCGTGGCTTGCGCGCGCCGCGGGCGGCCTTGAGCCAGGGGGAAGACATGTCCGACCGGGTCTACAACGTGCTGTTTCTCTGTACCGGCAACTCCGCCCGCTCGATCCTGGCGGAGGCGATTCTGAACCGGGTGGGCCAGGGCCGCTTCAAGGCCGCTTCCGCCGGCTCCCGGCCCACGGGCGCCGTGCACGCCTTCGCGCTTGACCTGCTCAAGAACCTGAATTACGGGACCGACTGGGCGCGGTCGAAGAGCTGGGACGAGTTTGCGGGCCCGGACGCGGCGCACCTGGATTTCGTCTTCACGGTCTGCGACAACGCCGCCGCCGAGGTCTGCCCCGTCTGGCCCGGCCAGCCGATGAGTGCTCACTGGGGCGTGCCCGACCCCGCCGCGGCAGGCGGCACGGACGCGGAGATCCGCTACGCGTTCTCTGAGACCCACCGAATGCTCTATGCGCGCATCTCGATCTTCACCAGCCTGCCGCTCACCAGCATCGGCCGGCTCGCGCTGCAAGAGCGCCTCGACGAGATCGGCCAAACGACGTAGGGCCTCCTTCCATACGCCGTCATACCCGGCCATGACGGGTTGAGGTTACCGTACATATGAACAGAAATTTTCGAACAGGACACTAGGAGTCTGGCGTTACAGCATCAAACGCAACGCCAACCGGCGCAGCAATACACAGCCCGGCCCTCGGCGGCCCATACACATGCGCGAAGAAAGGGGACCCCGAACCATCACGCATCACGTTCCTTGATTGCGTCTCGCGCACTTTCAGGCAAGTTATTATAAGCTTCTGCGACACGCTTAGGCTCGGATATCATCTTGTCTACGATCAGGTTAACAAATGTGAACAAACTGAGCGCAGTTGCCCTATCATCGCGAAGATCAATCTGACCCGGATGGACGGCATTGTTTCCGATGACTCGTACCGTATCCAGGGCCCGCTGGATCTGTTGGCTCAAACCCGCTGAAACCAGCGCCGCGATGTCGTCGTTAATGTTATTTCCTGGCTGCCCGAGTTCTTTACAGAGTTTTTGAATAGAGAGTCGAAGAAGTGCCGCCGCCCCTCTAGGTGATAAATCCAAAATACTACTGGCTTCGTCGTAGTCTTCACGGATTTCACCTGTGAGGTCAGGGTTTGCAGGAGGAGCCACACGGCTCTGCGGATAGATCAGGTTGTCGCCTATCCAAATTGCGACTTTCTTGCAACGAAAACAACTAGAAATAAACACACAATACAATGTTGCAGATGCCGGTTGGCTCCGTACAGGATTTAGAGCGGGAAACCCCTCCAAAACGGCATCGCGAATTGCCGGCTGATTATTAACCGCATTAGGAAAAACATATTCTCTGACATCAATGGGAAGTCTGTCTCTAATGTATTCTGTGTTCGCTGTGAGCGAAAACCAAGACTGCTGCGCAAACGCCCCACAGTGAGGGCAGTCAAAGGCGGTTTCATGGATTGATGGGGGCACTTGATTCATTCCAGTGACCTTGTCTTATCATTCCGCCGCCCTCGTCTGTCTAACAGCTGGCGCCACGCGACGCGGTTGCGCTGCCTGCACCTGCGCTAGCCGTTGCACTTGAAGATGGTCTGGGGGTCAGCGTTCAGGTGGAAGTGGTGGGAACCCGTCTTCTAGCTGCGGTGGTGGGACCGTTGTCAAGTGCGAGTGCCGAAGGATGGCAAGCACTCACTAGGCCGTGCGCGCGTAGCGCCGGCGTCGATGCCGCTGGTCGTCCCGCCCGACGCCCTCAATGACCGCCAGGATGGCCGAGGCCGCCGCGTCATCGAGCGCACGGCGCCAGCGGCAGCATGGAGAAGGTGACGGTAGGATGGCGCACCCGGCACGATTCGAACGTGCGACCTCTGCCTTCGGAGGGCAGCGCTCTATCCAGCTGAGCTACGGGTGCTCTCGGCGAACCGATTCCGCACCATAGGCAAGCCGGGCGGCGCGCGCTAGTTTATTCATTTCCCTCAGACGCCAGGCGCGCGCGGCGCGCGGTCGCGCGCTCCGGACCTGACCTAATCATTTCCCTCAATTGCCGGGCGCTCGCACTTTTTCGTTTCCCTCAACGGCGGGCGCTCACTCCGTTCGCTTGCCTACGCGCCTTCGGCGCGGCGCGCGGTCGTGCGCTCCAGGCTGCTCCGCAGCCTGGCTCCACACATGGCAAACACTCTGTCTGTTTCCGCGCGGCGCTGTCGCGCCGACCGGGCCGCTGCGCGGCCCGGTCCCATCAGGGCAAACGCTTCGTTGGCTGCCGGGGAGAGAAACCGGACCATGGTGCGGTGCACAGGGAGGGGCGGCGTGGGGCAGCATCGCCGGATGAGCCACAACACCACCCGCGAGCACAGCCACGCCATGCAAATTGAACCCCCCAAGAGCACAACGGCCGGGACGTTCGGCCGCTCCTCCATCGACCGCCTGCCGGCCAAGCTGCGCGAGGCCGTCGATCAGGCCATCGCGGACGGCGCCACCATCGACCAGATCACCGCCCGCATCCGGGCCGAGGGCGAGACATGCTCGCGCTCGGCCGTCGGCCGCTACGCCAAGAACGAGCGCGACCTGATCCGCCAGCAGCAGGAGACCGACCGCACCATCAAGGCGTGGGTGGACGCGCTGGGCGAACGGCCGGAGGGCCAGGCGGGACTCATCCTGATCGAGACCCTGCGGACGATGGCGCTCGCCACCATGGCTCGTCTCAGCGCGCGGGAAGAGCCCGTGTCGACGGAGGAGCTCGCCCGCCTCGCCCTCACCCTCAAGCGCATCGAAGGCACCGACAAGCTCCGCAAAGACCGGGAGCGGGCGGCGAAGAAGGCGGCACGCGCCGGCCAGCCCAAGGATCAGGGCGGGCTCTCGCCGGAGGCGGTCGCCATCATCCGCGCGGAGGTGGAGGGCAGGCCCCCGCCGCCCCCGCCTGCTCCCCGCACCGTCACGTCGGTGCCGGTGGACCCGTGGAATCCCGCAGAGTTCCCCGCAGTCCCGGTCAATCCCGACGAATCTCACGCAATCCCACCTGATCCCGGCGAATCCCACTTGAGCCCGGATCATCGCTATGAATCCTGGACGGAAATCGCTCCGCGGGTGTTTCGCACCAGCCCCACATCGATCCTGTCACTCGGGCCGGAGTGAGGCGCGGGTGCTTTATTGATTCCCCTCAGTCGCCGGGCGCGAACTCCGTTCGCTTGGCTTACGTGCCTTCGGCGCGGCGCGCGGTCGCGCGCTCCGGGCTGCTGCGCAGCCCGGTCCCCATTGTGGCAAACTCCGTGTCCGCTGCCGCGCGCGGTGGGGCTTCGCCCGTAAGGCTGCACCCGCAAGGCTTCGCTCTTGTCGGCGGGGCGGGGTCCGCTATTCTGCCGCCGCTCAGGGACAAGGGAGGGATTGAGCCATGCCGTCGATGCTGGTCACCGGTGCGAACAGAGGGCTCGGCCTCGAAATGGTGCGCCAATTCCTGGACGACGGCTGGCGCATCTACGCCTGCTGCCGCGCGCCCGAGACGGCCACCGATCTCGCCGCGCTCGCCGCTCAGTCGGACGGCGCGATCACGCTGCACACCCTCGACGTGGGCAAGCCCGCGCAGATCGAGGCGCTGGCGGACGAGCTTCGCGGCACGGCCATCGACATGCTGGTCAACAACGCGGGCCTGCTGGGCTGCACGATCGACTCAATGGGGCCGGGCGCCTTCGGCTCGGTCGACTACGAAGCCTGGATGCAGCTGCACGAGATCAACACCATGGCGCCGCTCCGGGTTGCCGAGGCCTTCGTCGATCACGTCGCGGCGAGCGACATGAAGCTGATGTTCTTCATGTCCACGTACATGGGCTGCATCACCGAGCTCGCCGACGGCGGCCTCTATCCCTACCGCTCCAGCAAGGCGGCGCTCAATCTGGTGGTGAAAGGGCTCTCCATCGATCTCGCACCGCGCGGGGTGCGCACCATCGCGGTCCATCCCGGCTGGGTGAGCACGGACATGGGCGGGCCCGAGGCCCCTGTCAACAAGGAGCAGAGCATCGCCGGCATCCGCCAGGTGGTGGCGAATTACGGCAGCGGCCAGACCGGCTGCTTCTATCAGTACGACGGCAGGGAGCTGCCCTGGTAGCGGCCCGCCCGCCCGAATCCGAGACAAGGGAGTATGGATTGATGGCCGTGGACCTGGCTCAGGCCGCGAAACAGAAGAAGATTCGCTATTTCCTGATCAGCTTCGTGGACCTGTTCGGGGTGCTGCGGGCCAAGCTCGTGCCGGCCGAGGCGATCGCTGGCATGCAGGAGGACGGCGCGGGCTTCGCCGCCTTCGCCGCCTGGCTCGATTCGACGCCGGCCGAGCCCGACATGCTGGTGAAGCCCGATCCCGCGAGCCTGATCCAGCTGCCGTGGAAGCCCGAGGTCGGCTGGCTCGCCGGCGATTGCTGGATGAACGACGAGCCCATGCCCGACACGCCCCGGCTCAAGCTCAAGAGCAAGCTGGCCGAGGCAAAGAAGCAGGGCTACCGGGTCAAGACCGGGGTCGAGGCGGAATACTTCATCGTGAGCGCGGACGGCACCGCGATCTCCGACCCGCTCGATACCCAGGCCAAGCCCTGCTACGACCAGGCGGCGCTCATGCGCCGCTACGACGTGGTCTCCGAGATCTGCGACGCCATGCTGAGCCTCGGCTGGGGGCCCTATCAGAACGACCACGAGGACGCGAACGGCCAGTTCGAGATGAACTGGGACTACGACGACGCGCTGGTCACCGCCGACCGCCACGTCTTCTTCAAGTACATGGTGAAGTCGCTGGCCGAGAAGCACGGGCTGCGCGCGACCTTCATGCCGAAGCCCTTCTCCAACCTCACGGGCAACGGCTGCCACGCCCATGTCTCGGTCTGGAACAACTCCGGCAAGAAGAACCTGTTCCACGACGCCAAGGGCGAGCTCGGCATCTCCAAGCTGGGCTACCAGTTCCTGGGCGGCGTCCTGCAGCGGGCGCCGGCCCTCTGCGCGATCTGGAACCCGACCGTGAACAGCTACAAGCGGATCAACGCGCCGGTCACGCTCTCGGGCGCCACGTGGTCGCCCAACCAGGTGGCCTACGGCGGCAACAACCGCTCGACCATGGTGCGCATCCCGGACGCGGGGCGCTTCGAGCTGCGGCTGATGGACGGCGCGTCCAACCCCTACCTGCTGCAGGCGGGCGTGGTCGTCGCCGGGCTCGACGGCATCGAGAACCAGCTCGACCCAGGCCAGCGCACCGACCTCAACCTCTATGCCGAGGGCCACAAGCTGCGCGGCGCGCGCAAGCTGCCGCTCAATCTGCTGGACGCGCTCCGGCTGTTCGAGAAGGACAAGGTGCTGCGCGCGGGCTTCGGCGAGAGCTTCGTCAAGAGCTACGTCAAGCTCAAGACCAACGAGTGGAACGAATACGCCGGCACGATCTCCGACTGGGAGCGCAGCAATACGTTGGATTGTTAAGTCGGCTGGTGCGGGCGGTGAGACTCGAACTCACACTCCCGAAGGAACGGGTTTTTGAGACCCGCGCGTCTACCACTTCCGCCACGCCCGCACATGCGCCAGCCGCAAGACTCCTCATAGCGCGAGAGCGCGCGCAAGACCACCTCACCTGAGAGCGCTCGGGACAGCGACCGGGCACGCCCGACGCTCCGGACCATGGTGCGCTGCACGGCGCGCGGCGGGCGCGTCACGATGGCGCCATGATGAGCAGGCGCGGGCGGGTCGTGGCAGGTGTGGACAGCAAGTTGGATGTGCCCGGCTGCTGTCCCATCGAACACCATCTCGGCGAGCGGTTGTCGCCGGGAATCCCGCATGATCCCGGCTCGTCCCGCATGAAATTATTGTTTGCCTGTCCCACCGGGGAACGGGCGAGGCCGCGTGGGACGCGACCCTGGCGAGAAACGCGGGTTAGGCGTTGGTCTCGAAGGAGAGCTTGCTGCCGAGCGCGCGCGCGAGCGCGTCTGCCGCCGTGCGCGCCTTGCCCGACGCGAGCGGCCGGTGCTCGGGCGCGAGCCGCAGCACCAGATGTCCGTCCTCGGCCGCGACCTGGGAGCCGTCGAGCACCGCCGGCTCCCCGATGGAGAGCCGCTCCGCCAGCCTGAGCGCAAGCCCGAGCGCCCGGGCCTCGGCGCGCACCGGCGGCGGCAACAGCCGGTTCACCGTCCGGCTTGCCGCGACCGGAAGGCGCGACTTGTAGCGGGTGGCCACCGCGAGCGCCAGGAACACGCGGCCCGCGTGATCGATACCGACGAAGGGGGCGCGCGAGATCCGCGCGAACGCATCGGCCGCGCGCAGGTCGGGATGCTGACGCCAGGCGATCTCGGAGAGAAACGCCGCCGCAGGCAGCATCTCCCGATGCCGGGCGAGCGCCGGGAGCGTCGAGCGGCCCAGCCAGGAAGCGAGGGCCTCGGCATAGACCAGCGAGCGGCCGTCCCGCCGGGCGATCGAACGGCAGGCATCGTGCAGGGGATCCTGCGTCCGCACCGCTGCGGGCAGCCTGTCGAACAGCAGGCCCTCGCGCAGGCCGAAGGCGGAGAACAGGACCTCGCCCGGCGCGGCGACCTTCAGCAACGCCTTGAGCGCAGACGCGCCGCTCGGCACGGTCGCGAGCCGCCGGGGCAACATTCCCTCCGGCCCCGGTCGCAGCGTGGCGGGATCGACGGCAGCGAGCTCCTTGGTGGCCTCCCGCCCCTCGGCCGGCGTCATGCGGTAGTGATGCACGACCGGGATGGGGTGCCGCTCGGAAGCCATGCGGAGACGGGCCAGCGCCCGCCACGCACCGCCCACGAGATAGACCGGCGCGCCCCGCACCCGATCGAGCCAGGGCAGCGCCTTGAGCCGCTCGGCCGCCAGCGCGGCGCGGCGGCTTGGCGGCAGGCTGCCCAGACGGAGCACGCCCAAAGGCAGCGTCGCGTGCTCGGCGAGCCGCCCGTGCTCCAGGCGAACCAGCTCAAGGCTGCCGCCGCCCAGGTCCGCCATCAGCCCGTTCGCACCGGGGAAGGCCGAAACCACGCCGAGCGCGGCGTAGCGGGCCTCCTCCTCGCCCGAGAGGACGCGGAGCGAGAAGCCGGTCTCGCGGCTCACCGCCTTGCGGAACCGTTCGCCGTCGCTGGCTTCGCGGACCGCCGCCGTGGTCACCGCGTCGAGCGGGCCGACGCCGAGTGCCTCCGCTGCGGCGGCGAAGCGGCGCAGGGCATCGAGCGCGGGCTCCACCGCGTCCGGCGCGAGCGTCCCGGTCTCGGCCAGGGTCGCGCCGAGACCGCACAGCTCACGCTCATTGAAGACCGGTGCCGGCGCCCGCGTGAGCCCCTCGAACACCACGAGGCGAATCGAGTTGGAGCCGACATCGAGCACGCCGTAAGGCGCATCCACCGCGGCCGCGGCGGGGAGACGCTCGTCTCCGACCGGAAGCGTCGCCGCGTCGGCCACGAGGCGGGTCTCCGCCAGCTGCTCCGTCACCCGTCGTGCGGTTCGCCGCCGTCGTCGCCTGCGACCGCAAGCCGCGGCTCGCGCCGTGCCGTGCCGCGCCCGGAGAGCGACGGGTTGGTCATGAAGAAGCGATGGGCGTTGAAGGGCTCGCCGTCGGGCGCCAAGCGAGAGAAGGCGCCGTCAGCGTCCAGCGTCCAGCTTTGTTCGTTGTCCCTGAAGTTCGCGGTCATGATTTGATCGAGAATCTGCTCGTGTACCGTCGGGTTCTCGATCGGCACCATCATTTCCACTCGTCGGTCCAGATTGCGCCCCATCCAGTCGGCGGACGAGATGTACACCTTGGCCTGGGGCGACGGCAGGCCGTGGCCTGCGCCGAAGCACATGATTCGGGAGTGTTCGAGGAAGCGTCCGACGATGCTCTTCACCCGGATGTTCTCCGAGAGGCCCGGCACGCCCGGCCTCAGGCAGCAGATGCCGCGCACCACCATATCGATGGAGACTCCGGCAGCGGCGGCGGCATAGAGCGCCTCGATCACGTCGGGGTCGACCAGGGAGTTGAGCTTCAACCAGATCGCCGCCGGCCGGCCGGCGTGGGCATGGGCGATCTCCTCTTCGATCAACTCATCGATCGCAGTACGCAAGCCGAGCGGCGCCACCGCAATCTTCTCGTAGCGCTCGGGTGCGGCTCCCCCCGTCAGGTAATTGAAGAGCAGCGCCGCGTCGCGGCAGAGCGCCGGATCGCAGGTGAAGAACGAAAGGTCTGTGTAGATCGCGGCGGTGATCGGGTGATAGTTGCCGGTGCCGTAGTGCACGTAGCTGCGCAGGCCGTCAGCCTCGCGGCGGGCCACCAGCGAGGCCTTGGCGTGGGTCTTGAGGTCCATGAAGCCGTAGACCACCTGGGCGCCGGCGCGCTCCAGGTCGCGCGCCCAACGGATGTTCGCGGCTTCATCGAAGCGCGCCTTGAGCTCGACCAGCGCGGTGACCGACTTGCCTGCCTCCGCCGCCTCGATCAGCGCGTTGACGATGGGCGAATCGTTGCTGGTGCGGTAGAGCGTCTGCTTGATCGCGATCACGTCCGGGTCCCGCGCTGCCTGGCGCAGGAACTGGACGACGACGTCGAAGCTCTCGTAGGGGTGGTGGACGACGATGTCCTTGGCCTTGATCGCGGCGAAGCAATCGCCGCCAAAGTCCCTGATTCGCTCCGGGAAGCGCGCGCGGTAGGGCGTGAACTCGAGGTCGGCCCGGCCGCACTTGATGAGCATGGCCGTGTCCGCAAGCCCCAGAATCCCTTCGACCTTGACCACGTCGCGCCGGTCGACGTGAAGCTGGTCGGCGAGGAAGTCCAGCATGCTCAAGGGCATTGTGGAGTCCACCTCAAGCCGGATGACGCTGCCGCGCCGGCGCCGCTTGAGCGCGCTCTCGAACGAGCGCACCAGGTCCTCGGCCTCTTCCTCCAACTCGATGTCGCTGTCCCGGACCACCCGGAAGCGCCCCACCGCGCTCGGGGCGAAACCGGGGAACAGCCGGTCGAGGTAGAGCTCCACCACGTCCTCCAGCGCGATGAAGCGGATTTCGCCCCGCTCGCCCTCGGGCAGGCGGATGAAGCGCTCCAACTGGCTCGGGACGCGCACGAGCGAAGGGACCAGGCGCCGGGTGCCCTTCTCGACCAGCTCCAGTGCCAGGCTGAAGCCGAGATTCGGGATGAACGGGAACGGGTGCGCCGGATCGATGGCCAGGGGAGTCAGCACCGGGAAGAGGCGGTCGATGAAGTAGCCGTCAAGCCAGCGCCGTTCGTCCTCCCTGAGCCGGTCGGCCGAGAGGATTGCGATGCCCGCATCGGCCAGCTCCGCCCGGAGTTCGAGCCAGCGCTCCTGCTGCTGCGCCATCAGCGCGTTGGCGCGCTCGTTGACGGCGCGGATTTGTGCAATGGGGCTCAGACCGTCCTGGGACGATTCGAGGATGCCCGCCTCGACCTGGCCGTGCAGGCCGGCCACGCGGACCATGTAGAACTCGTCGAGGTTCGATCCCGAAATCGAGAGGAAGCGCAGGCGCTCGAGCACGGGATGGTCGAGGTTCTCGGCCTCTTCCATCACCCGCTCGTTAAAGGCGAGCCAGCTCAGCTCACGGTTGATGAACTTGTCGGCCGGCGCGAAGCTTTGCGCCTCAGTGGCCCGCTTGGCTCTCGCCATTCGGCTGCTCCCGCGTCCCCTCTACTTGGTTTGATTCGCAGCTTCTTACAATACGGTCATTGCCGTGGCGTGACAAAAATACGCCGGCTGGGGCGGTCCCGCAGATCAAAAGCGCTGCGGGTCTTCGGTTCCGCCTTCGTCCAGCGCAAGCACCGCGCGCACGAGCGGCACGGTGACCGCTCTGCCCTCGGCAAGCGCCGCGCGGTCAAGGCGCTCGACGAGGCGGGCCACAGCCTCGAATGTGCGCTCGATTCGGGGCACGATATAGGCCGGCACCTCGGGCGCCACCGTGATCTGCCGGTCGCCGAAGAGCTTGAGCATGAGGGCTGCGAGCAGCGCATCGTCCGGCAGGCCGAGCGCCACCGCTGGGGCGAGCCTCAATCGGGAGGCGAGATCGGGGAGCGCGAGCGGCCAGCGTGCCGGCGGGGCCGAGGCGGTGAGCAGCAGATGGCCGCCCCGCTCGGCAACAGCGTTGTAGGTATGCAGGAGGGCGCGCTCGTCGATCGGCCCGCCGAGCCCGTCGATGACCAGCGCCGGCACTTTTCCGGTATCGGGCACGACGTCGGCAAGGCGGGCTGCCGGGACGATTTCTGCGCCGGTCGGCCTGCGCCACACCTCGGCGAGATGGCTCTTGCCCGAGCCCGGCGGACCGTGGATCACGAGCGCGGGGCCCGGCCAGTCCGGCCAGCGGTCGAGCCAGGCGACCGCCTCCTCGTTGCAAGGCGCGACCATAAAATCCTCCCGCCCAAGCGCCGGTCGGACGCCCCAGTCGAAGGTGCGCTGCCGCCCGAGGTCCGCCTTGGCCATGATCCGGTGCCTCACTCGCCCTCATCCGGAACGGGCGTGTCGGGTTCCACCGGCTCCGGGGATGTGGCGCGACCACGCAGCCACCAGCCATCTTCCTCGGGCGCGAGATCGAGGTCGTCCTGGCCGAGGGCAAGGCGGAGCTGGTCCTCCGTACCATGATAGTGGAGGGTGAGCCTGCCTTCGCTCCGCGAGAGCGAGTCGATCTCGACCGATGCGACCATGGCAAGCGTCGCGAGGCGCCGCTGGATCGACACCCATTCGCCGAGGCTCGCGATCGGCACCCTCGCCCGGAGCACCCGCTGCTCGTCGTAGCGAATCAGGTTGGCGGCCTTCCAGTCATCCTCCAGCAGGGTGATGACTCTGTCGGTGCCGCGCTTGAGCAGCGCCCGTTCGCTCTCCCCCTCGCGGCCGATCAGTGTTTTCTGGACGGCCCGGCTCTCTTCGGCCGCGATCCTGAGCAGCGAGAGCGTGAGGGCGCGGCCCGCGGCCGGGGCATCGCCGCTAGCGTTCTCCGCCGCAGGCGCAGACGGTTTTGCCACGGCAGCGGAGCCGGCAAGGCCGGCGACGGCGACCGCGACTTCGCTGGTGCCGTAGAGCGCGGCGAGCGCGGTGAGCGCTTCGGCATCCGACGCCAACGCCCGCGCGGCGTCCACCGTGCCGAGATCGATGACATCGCCGAGCGGCAGAAGGATCGGCACCAGGCCGCCGTGCGGCGGGCGCTCCTCCCACGCCCGGCGCCAGCGATTGCCGTCCTCCCACAGCAGGATACCGCCGGGGTCGCGCTGAACCGCCACCACCAGCACTGGCTTGCTCAGGGTCTCGGCGTACGCGATGCCGTTCTCGCGCAGCAGGCGGCGCACCTCGGCCGGATCGAAGTCCACGGTCAGCGACGCGCGGTAGCGGGTGGTCGAGACCAGCTCGCGGTCGATGGCGAAGCCTGCCACCATCGTCGCAATAATGTTGTCGGGCGGTGGGGGCAGGTCCGTTCCCATGACCGTGAGCCGACGCAAGAGAGTGTCCAACGCGGCGCGCTGGCCGGCGGCGATGGCGAGCTCGCGCGCCTCCGCTGCCGATGCGGCTTCGGCGTCGACGGGAACGTGCGCGACGGTGAACACCGAGTCCGCCCGCGTGGCGCCGCAAGCGAGGAGCAGCGCCAGCGCGCACATGAGCGCGATGCGAGCCGGTCCACACATGATCGAGCCCGGAATACTCACTGGTGTCACGTTTCGGGGCCGGCGGCGACCGAAACCCGAGTGGCAGGGTATCATGGCGCCCGCAGCCAAGCGACCGGCAGCGGCCGGAAGACGGCGGGGGACCACATGGCGCGGCTCAAGGTGGGCGTCCTGATCTCGGGCAGTGGGACCAATTTGCAGGCCCTCATCGACGATTGTACCCGCGCGGACGCCGAGAGCGAGATCGTGCTGGTGCTCTCCAACCGGTCCGACGCCTTCGGTCTCGCGCGCGCCGAACATGCGAGCCTGCCCCATCGCGTGATCGACCACCGGGAGTATGAATCCCGTGAGGCCTTCGAGCAGGCGCTGACCGAGGCGCTTGAGGCGAGCGGTGTCGAGCTGGTCTGTCTCGCCGGATTCATGCGCGTGCTCACGACGGATTTCGTCGAGCGCTGGCGCGACCGGCTGATCAACATCCACCCTTCGCTGCTGCCCGCCTTCAAGGGGCTCGATACCCACGCTAGGGCCATCGAGGCTGGGGTTCGATTCGCTGGATGCACGGTCCACTTCGTCCGGCCCGACGTGGACAGCGGGCCGATCATCGTTCAGGCGGCCGTGCCGGTCCTGCCCGAGGACACGGCGGAGAGCCTTGCGGCCCGCGTCCTGCGCGAGGAGCATCGCTGCCTGCCGCTCGCCGTGCGTCTCATCGCCGAGCGCCGCATATCGGTCGTGGACGAGCGCTGCGTCATCGATGCGGCGGCGCCTGACGATACCCTCATCAACCCGGCGCTAGGCCCATAAGCGAAGGGCCCGGAACCGTGCGGTCCCAGGCCCTCCGTAGCGAGTGTCCGGCCCCGTTAGGCGGCGGGCTTGCCGTAGCGCTCGACCAGGTCCTCGGCGCGTGCGCGGATCGGCTCCATGGCGTCGCCGGTCGTCTTGACCGTCATGTCGGCGATGCGGTTGCCCGCAGCCATCGTGCGCTCGAACGCGCCCTTCGCAGCGCCGGTCTGGGCCTCGGTTAGCTCGGCCCAGCTACGCGCACCCATCAGCGCCTCGGCGGCGTCGGTCTGGGCAGCCATCGCCTCCTTGGCGAAGCCGAACCAGGCGCTGCCGATGGCGCCATAGCCCTTGGCCGCGATTGTCGAGGCCTGGACGAAGCTGTCGAGGCTCGCACGGCCCTCATCGGCCATGGTGTCGAAGGAGAATGCGCCATTCCAGGCGGTCTTGGAGTTGGCAGCGGCCTTGCTCGCGGCGTCGGTCTTGGTGGTCATCGCGTTCACCCTATCGTTTTGCGGTTGTTCCTGACGATGCGCACCGCTCTATGATGCCTGTTCATATTGCAGCGCAGCATTATGTTGCATCGCAATATAATCGAGTCGCACCGGCGGTCAAGGCCCCTTGACGCTTATATTTTCTCCCTAGCCGCCGGGCGATGCGGGTGCGCTGGCGGACGCGATAGGAGAGGCGCTAAGGGCAGGCGCGGCCGAGCGAGAGAGCACGGCCGCGGCGGGCCAGGCCTACGTGCGCCGCAATTTCATGCTCGAAGGGATGTGCAGCGCGACCCTCGACGTCTACCGGGAACTGTTGCCTGCTTCATCGTAATACCGCTCGGCGCCGGCTGGACAAGCGCGTGCGGGCGTCCGACACTCCAAACCGGACATACGCAGGGTCGAGGACATGGACCTCAAGCTCGACGGCAAGAAGGCCATCGTAACCGGCGGCACGCGGGGGATCGGCCACGCGATCGCGCGCAGGCTCGCGCTGGAGGGCTGCGGGGTCGGCATCTGCGCCCGCGGCGGCGTCAAGCTTGAGGCCGTGCTGGCGGCGTTCGCGGGAGAGGGCCTCAATGTCATCGGAACCGCCTGCGACGTCGCGGACGGCGACGCCGTGCGGCAATGGACCGCGGCGATGGCGCAGCAGCTCGGTGGCATCGATGTCGTGGTCGCCAACGTGAGCGCGATCGCCGGAGCGCCGGACGAAGACTCCTGGCGGGCCGCGCTCGAGGTCGACATGCTCGGCACCGTGCGCACGATCGAGGCAGCCATGCCGCACCTGGAGCAATCGGAGGCTGCGGCGATCGTCACCGTATCGAGCACGGCGGGCGTCGAGAGCTTTGGCGGGGTCAGACCATACAACTCGATCAAGGCCGCCCTGATCAACTACACCTCCAATCTGGCCACCGTGCTCGCAGAGCGCGGCATCCGCGTGAACTGCGTCTCGCCGGGCACGATCTATTTCGAGGACGGCGTTTGGGGCCAGCGTCAGCGGGAGAATCCGGAGCGCTACAATGCTGCGCTCGCGCTCAACCCCACCGGCCGGATGGGCACGCCAGAGGAGGTCGCTGATGCGGTCGCCTTCCTCGCGAGCCCGGTCTCGAGCTTCACCACGGGCGCCAACCTGATCGTCGACGGCGGGCTCACCAAGCGCGTGCAGTTCTAACACCGCCGCCGCGCCGGCCGGCGAGCGCCAACGGATGGAGGAGAGCCATGGATGTTGGCGCGTTCATGATGCCCAACCACCCGCCGGGCCGCGACTTCGGCGAGGGCCACGAGCACGATCTCGACACGCTCGCCTTCCTCGACCGCATCGGCTTCGCCGAGGCATGGATCGGCTGCCACTACACGGTGCCGACAGAGCCTTGCCCCGCGCCCGACCTGCTGGTCGCCCAGGCGCTGCTGCGCACCGAACGCATCCGGGTCTCGCCGGGCGGCTACATGCTGCCCTTCCACCACCCGGCCGAACTGGCGCACCGGATCGCCTGGCTCGACCATATCGGGCGTGGGCGCTGCTACATCGGGGTGGGCTCAAGCGGAATTCCGACCGACTGGCTGATGTTCGACATCGATGGGTTCGCCGGCCAGAACCGCGAGATGACCGAGGAATCCCTCGACATCATGATGCGCTTCTGGGAGAGCGACGGCCCCTTCGAGTATTGCGGCAAGTACTGGACCGCGCGCCGGCCGGAGGGCGTGCTCGATGGGAACTACGGGTACCACATCGGCACATTCACCAAGCCGCACCCGCAGATCGCGATCGCCGGCTTCAGCCCGGATTCGCCCACGCTGGTGCTCGCCGGCCGCCGCGGCTTCATTCCGCTCAGCCTGAGCTACAGCAACGCCTACCTCGCCGGGCACTGGGCCTCGGTCGAGCGCGGCGCGGCGGAGGCCGGCCGCAACCCGGACCGCTCTGCCTGGCGCATCGGGCGGGACATCTACGTGGCTGAGACCGACGCCGAGGCGTGGGACAAGGTGGTCAACGGCGCCATCGGTGCGCATTACCGCAGCTTCTGGCTGCCCGTGCTCAAGCACATCGGCATGCTCTCGGCCTGCAAGCACCACCCCGACGTGGCCGATTCCGACGTCACGGTCGAGTACATCGCCGAGCACTGCATGGCGGTGGGCAGTCCGCGCACCGTGGAGCGCAAGGTCGCCGCCATGTTGGAGGCCTCGGGCGGGTTCGGCACCCTGTTGGTGATCTCCTACGACCACCTGGAAGACATGGAAGGGTGGCGCGATTCCATGCGCGCGCTTGCTGGGGAGGTCATGCCCGCGTTTGCCGACATTGCCGCCGCCGGGGGTCAGGTGGCTCGGTAGACTCCCGCCGCACATTCCGCCTAGAGTTGCCGGCGGATATCGCACTGCCGTCGGATGACGGCGCTGTAGAAGACCAACGTCCGGCCGCACAGGGAGGGAACCACGATGCGGAAACTGACACTGCTGGCAGGCGCGGCCGCGCTTGCCCTATCATTTGGCGTCGCTACGCCGAGCCAGGCTGCCGACGACGATATCGTCATCGGCTTCGCCATCGCGCTCAGCGGCTGGATGAACCAATACGATGGCCCGCCGTCGCGCTCGGCGAAGATGGCGATCAACGACATCAACGAAGCCGGCGGCGTGCTCGGCGGCCGCAATTTCACCTTCACCCAGTCCGACACCAAGTCGGAGGCGGCGGAAGGCGCGCGGGCCGGGCAGGAGGTGATCGCCGACGGCGCCAACTTCATGATCGTCTCGTGCGACTACGACATGGGCGCCGCCGCCGCGACGGTGGCGAACAGCAACGAGATGGTGGTCATCTCGCTCTGCGCCTCCGACGCGAAGATGGGCGTGCAGGGCATCGGCCCCTACGCCTTCACCATGTCCAACTCGTCGCTCACCAGCGGCGCGGTGATTGCGGAGTGGGCGTGGAACAACAAGGGCTGGAAGACCGCCTACAGCCTGCTCGATACCTCGATCGAGTACGACAAAGCGATCTGCGCCGGCTTCAAGACACGCTTCGAGAAGCTGGGCGGCGTCATGCTGGGTGAGGACACCTTCAAGCAGGATGATGCGTCCATCGCCTCGCAGATCACACGTTTCAAGCAGGTGGCGGAGGAGAAGGGCGAGCCTGACCTGCTCCACGTCTGCTCCTACGGAGCCGGCGCGAACGCCGCGATCCGCCAGATCAGAGCGGCCGGCATCGACACGCCGATCTCGGGCGGCGATTCGATGGACGGCGACTACTGGACCGAGGCCATCGGCAACCTCAATGACCACTACACCGGCACTTACGGCTCGGTGTTCGGCGACGATCCTCGGCCCCGGGTCAACGAGTTCTTCGACCGCTACGAGGAAGTGCACGGCGAGCGGGTGTGCTGTTCGTTCGCCCTCTCGGGCTACAGCATCATCCAGGCGCTCGCCATCGCCATCGATCGGGCGGGCACCATCGACAGCGACGCGGTGCTGGCCGAGCTCAACAAGTTCGACAAGGAGCCGCTGCTGGTGGGTCCCACCACGTTCACCGAGGACCTGCACATCAACCTCGAGCGGCCCCAGGCGATCATCGGGATCAAGGACGGCAAGGGTTACTTCGTCGACCTGATCCAGTTGCCGGAGCCGCCGCCGCTTCAGCTCATCTTCAAGTAGGCACAGACCCGGTGGGCGGTCCGCGAAACCCAGTCTCGCGGGCCGCCCCCGTTTTCCCGGTCGCGGCGCCGCGGCCGACGGCCGCCGCCTGACACCGCCAGTCGTTCGAGGGGCCTTCTTCGGTGCAAGCGGTCGTTCAGAACATCATCGACGCTCTGAGCCTGGGGAGCCTGTTCGCGCTCACCTCCCTCGGCATCGGGCTGATCTTCGGCATCATGCGCCTGATCAACTTCGCCCATGGCGACTTGATCATGATCGGTGCCTACGCGCTCATCGTGCCGTCCGCCGCCGTGGCGCCGCAGCTCTTCATCGGCGCCTGGCATCCGGCGGCGGTGGTGGCGGCGATCATTCTCATCGTCATCATCTTCGCCGTCGCCTGCGAGCGGCTGGCGTTCAGGCCGCTCCGCGATGCTGACCCCTCGGTGCTGCTGATCGCCTCCTTCGCGCTCAGCTTCTTTCTCCAGAACCTGGTGTTGCTCATCTATGAGGGCCGGCCCAAGGGTGTGGATCTCTGGCCGGTGCTGACCGATCCCTTCCTGCTCGGCGACATTCGCCTGCCGCGCCTGCAAATCGTGATGATCGCTGCGACCGCGGCGCTGCTGCTGCTGCTCGTCGCCTTCCTCAAGCGCACGGCGATCGGGCGCCAGATGCGGGCTGCGTCCGAGGACTTCATGATGGCGCGCTTCCTGGGCGTGCGCGCCAACCGGGTGATTGCCGCGGCCTTCGCGATCTCGGGTCTTCTCGCGGCCGTGGTCTCGCTGCTCTTCGTCGTGCAGAACGGCGTGCTGAAGTTCGACATGGGTGTGCCGCTGGTGCTCGCCGCGTTCGTCGGCACGGTCGTCGGCGGCATGGGCAGCCTGACGGGCGCGGTGGTCGGCGGCTTCGTGGTTGGCGTCGCCAGCGTCTTCTTCCAGATCGTGCTGCCGCTCGAAATGCGGCTCAACCGGGATGCCTGGGTCTACGGGCTCATCCTGGTCATCCTCCTGCTCAGGCCCGGCGGCATCGTCAAGGTGAAGGCGGTCGAGGAACGGATCTGACCGTGCTTCGTGAAATTCGCCCCGCTGCTGTTGGTCGTTACTTGTGGGAGCCTGGGACTCTCGGCTTGGGCCTCCTCGTGCTCTCCCTGATCATTTGGGGGACCGGCGACAAGGTCATCGAGCGCACGCTCACGGTCGCGCTCATCAACACCGTCATGGTGATCGGCCTCTACATCTTCATCGGCAATTCCGGTGTGCTGGCCTTCGGCCACATGGCTTTCGCGCTGATCGGCGCCTATGCGGTCGCCTGGTTCACCATGTCGCCGTTCAAGAAGAGCTTTGCGCTCGACCTCCCCACATTCCTGGCCGAGAACACGCTGCCGCTGCTGCCGTCGGCGATCATCTCCTCGCTGCTGGCTGCGCTCGTCGCTCTCGTCGTCGGCATCCCATTGATGCGATTGAGCGGCATCGCCGCCAGCATCGGCACCTTCGCGGTGCTGATGATCTTCTACACGCTCTACTCCAACTGGGATTCCTGGACCTTCGGCGCGAGCACGCTGGTAGGCATTCCCATCTACGTCAACTTCCGGGTGGCGCTCGCCTGGGCCGGGGTCGCGCTGCTGGTCGCCACGATCTATCAGAAGTCCCGCTTCGGCCTCGCGCTCCGCGCCTCGCGCGAAAACGAGGCGGCGGCGCGCGCCGTCGGCATCAACGTGCCCACCCAGCGGCTTATCGCCTTCGTGCTGAGCGGCTTCTTCATGGGACTGGGCGGGGTGCTGCAGGCCCACTACGTGGGCTCCATCGTGGTGCGCGGCTTCTGGCTGGGCCCCACCTTCATCGCGCTCGCCATGCTGATGATCGGCGGCCAGCGGAGCCTGACGGGCGCCGTGGTGGGCGTGATCGTGGTCTCGGCTCTGCAGGAGGTGCTGCGCCAGATCGAGGTCGTCATCGAGCAATACGGGCTGAGCCAGCTCGTCATCGCGCTCCTGATGCTGACCATCCTAATCCTCCGCCCGCGCGGCATCGCGAAGGGACGTGAAATCCCCTGGCCCTTCGCCCGCCAGGTTGCGGCGGCACCGGTGCGAAAGGAAGCGGCAGCGGCGCCCGCGATCGTGGCGGCGGGCGGCGACGTGGAGGAGCGGCTGGAGGCGCACGACATCTCGGTCAACTTCGAGGGCCTGGCGGCCGTCGACGAAGTCACGGTGTCGATGGGTCGGCACGAGATATTCGGGCTGATCGGTCCCAACGGCGCCGGCAAGACGACGCTGGTGAACGTGCTGACCGGCTTCCAGAAACCGACGCATGGCAGGGTCGTGCTCGCCGGCGTCGACGTGACAGGTATGCCGCCGCACCGGATCGGCCGCCGCGGGCTCGCACGGACCTTCCAGGCGGTGCGGCTCTACCCCGACATGCTGGTGATCGAGAACCTGGAGGCCGCCGCGGTCGGCACCGGCCTCAGCCGGCGCGAGGCGTCGCGGCGCGCGCGCGCGATCCTGGAGTGGATGAACTTCACTGATAAGGCCTACGATCACGCGGATACCTTGCCCTACGGCGACGAGCGCCGGGTCGGCATCGGCCGCGCGCTGGCGATGGCGCCGCATTTCGTTCTTCTGGACGAGCCCGCCGCCGGCATGAGCGACGCCGAGTGCGACGACCTGATGGCGCTGATCTCGCGCATTCCCGGCGATTTCGGCTGCGGCGTATTGTTGATCGAGCACAACATGCGCGTGATCATGGGAGTCTGCGATCGCATCCACGTGATCGACAGCGGGCGGACCATCGGCGAAGGGACGCCGCAGGAGATTCAGGCCAATCCTGAAGTGATCCGCGCCTACCTCGGCACGCGGTCGGAGCGGGACGATGCTTGAGGTCGACAACATCAGCGTGAGTTACGGCCGCATCCCGGCGGTGCGGGGCGTCAGCCTCACCGTGGACGAGGGCGAGATCGTGACCCTGGTCGGGCCGAACGGCGCCGGCAAGTCGACCACGCTCATGACCATCGCGGGCGCGCTGACCCCTACCGAGGGCACAGTGCGGCTCAACGACGAGGTGATCGTGGGCAAGGGGCCGGAGAACATCGCGCGCCTCGGGGTCTCCTTCGTGCCCGAGGGCCGCCACGTCTTCACCCGGCTCACGGTGGAGGAGAACATCCGCCTCGGCACCGACATGCGCTCCGACAAGAAGCAGATCGAGGAGGACTTCGAGCGCGTGCTCTCCTACTTCCCCTTCATGCGCGATCGCTTGTCGACGCCAGGTGGCAAGCTCTCGGGCGGGGAGCAGCAGCAGCTCGTGATCGGACGCGCGCTGATGACGGCGCCCAAGATCATCCTGGTGGACGAGCCCTCGCTCGGCCTCGGCCCGCTCATCGTCGACAAGGTCTACGAGATCCTCCAATCCTTGCGTGAGGCCGGCAACACGCTGCTGGTGGTGGAGCAGAGCACCCACCGCGCGCTGGAGAACGCCGACCGGGTCTATGTGCTGCGCAGCGGACAGATCGAGCTCACGGGGCGGAGCAACGAGCTCACCGACGAGGAGCTTGAGCGCGCTTACTTCGGCTTCGAAGAAGCCGCCGAACGCGAGGAGGTGCATTTCTAGAGCGTTTCCGCTTTACGCTGAAACGCTCTAGAAATTTATCGCTCACGGCAGCCGGCCTACGGCCGACGCCTCCGCGTCGCGCGTCCACGCGCGCGGGCGCGCGATGGCGCCGCAGGAGCGGCGGGCCGCAGTCGCGGCCTGTCGCGCGTCCGTCAAAGACGGACGCGCTCTGAGGAGGGCGAAGCCCCTGCCAAGGGCGCCGGCGGTCGCCTCTCATCTCCCAGGCTCCCCGGCGAGCCGGACGCATCGTAGTTCGGGCTAGGGCGCGGGCCGGGCACCGAAGATCGCGGTGCCGATCCTGACGTGGGTGGCGCCAAGCGCGATCGCGGTGCGGTAATCGGCCGACATGCCCATGCTGAGCTTGCGGAGCCCGTGGCGTGCGGCCAGCTCCCTTAGCAATGTGAAATGGGGGGCAGGGTCCTCGGCGGCGGGCGGGATGCACATGAGCCCGACCACCGGCAGCATCAGATCGCTTTGGCACTGGGCGAGCAGTGCATCGAGGCTATCCGGCAGCACGCCGGCTTTCTGCGGCTCGGCACCGGTGTTGACCTGAATGAAGCAGTCCGGGCGCTTCCCCTGGCGGTCCATCTCGCGGGCGAGCGCTGCAGCCAGCTTCGGCCGGTCGATCGCGTGGATGGCATCGGCGACCGCCACGGCGTCCCGCGCCTTGTTGGTCTGCAGCGCGCCGATGTAGTGAAGCACCGCACTAGGCCATTCGGCGCGAAGCGCCTGCCACTTCCGGCTCGCCTCCTGCACCCTGTTCTCGCCGAAGGTCGCGTGGCCGGCGGCGAGCACGGGCAGGATGCGGCTCGGGGGGTGTCCCTTGGAGACGGCGATCAGCGTAATCTCGCGCGCGTCGCGTCCGGCGGCGCGCGCCGCGTCCTGGACCTCGGCGGTAACGACGGCCAGATTGGCCGCGACATCGACGGCCTGCGGGTCGTCTTCGACGGGAGCGGGAGATGCGTGGGCCATGGGCGCCTGAGTTGAGCGAGCGATGGGAACGCTAGCAGAGGCCGCGGCCGGTCTCAAACAAGCGGCGGGGAGCCCGTTGCCGGCGCTCATCCTGATGACCGACGAGGCGCGGCTCGCCGATCCGCTCCCGGCAGCTCGCGCGCTGCCGGCGGGGAGCGCCATCATTCTGCGCCACTACGGCGTGCCGGAGCGCGCGGCGCTCGCCCGCCAATTGGCCGTCATTGCGCACCGGCGCGGGCTGGTCCTGCTGGTGGGGGAAGACCCTGTGCTCGCGCGGCGCGTCGGCGCGGCTGGGGTGCATCTGCCGGAGCGCGCGATTCGCCGGGCGGGTGCGGTGCGCTGGCAGCAGGAATGGCTGGTCACCGCCGCCGTCCATTCCCCTGCGGCGTTGCGCACGGCTGCGGCTTGCGGCGCGGACGCGGTGCTGCTTGCCCCGGTCTTCACCACCGCGAGCCACCCGGATGCCCGCGCCCTCGGCCTCCGCCGCTTCGTGGCGTTGACGCAGGCGAGCCCGCTCCCGGTCTATGCCCTCGGCGGCATCGACGGCGCCCGTGCGCGCCTGTTGCGGGGCAGCGGTGCGGTCGGAATCGCCGGCATCGGCGGGCTTATTCCACAGGCACCGCTCGGCGGGTAAGGGCGGCTAAAGGGCCGGTGGTCCGCCTTCGAGGGGGATGATCTCCACCGCCGTGCCTTGCGCGGCCGCCGGCGCGTGGGGCGGCCGGACCACGAGGCACTGCGCCTGCACCAGCAGCGAGAGCATGGAGCTGTCCTGCTTTGCGAACGGTGTGGCGATGAGCGCGCCGTTCTCATCGCGGCTGAGCGTCGCGCGCAGATAGTCTTCCCGCTCGTCGTTCTCCCTCACGTCGGCGCCGAGGCTTGCCTGCTCAACCATGGGTTGGGCGCCCTGGTCGGTGCCGAGCATGCGCGCCATTGCGGGCCGCAGGAAGATCAGCGCGCAGACCAGCGACGAGACCGGGTTGCCCGGCAGGCCGAGCAAGTGGGTGCGGCCGATGGTGCCGAACATCAGCGGCTTGCCGGGCCGCATGGCGATCTTCCAGAAGTCGAGGGCCAGCCCTTCGTCCTTGAGCGCATCGCGGATCAGGTCGTGCTCGCCCACCGAGGCGCCGCCGGTGGTAATCAGGAGGTCGGCGCCGCGCGCGCCGGCGGCAAGGCGCACGAGGGACTCCTCGTCGTCGCGGGCGATGCCGAGATCGATGGCCTCGCCGCCGCAGCCTTCCACCACGGCCCTGAGCGCGTGGGTGTTGGAGCTCACGATCTGGTTGGCGCCCAGCGGCTCGCCCGGCATGACGATCTCGTCGCCGGTGGCCAGCAGCGCGATGCGCGGCTTGCGGCGGACCGTGAGCCACGGCTGGTTCATGGCGGCGGCGAGCCCGATGGCGCGCGCATCCAGCCGCCGTCCTGCCGGGACTCCCACCTCGCCCGCGCGAAAGTCGAGCCCTGCCGGGCGGATGTAGCGGCCCGCCGGCGCGCCCGCGCGTACGGCGATGGCATCGCCGTCGGCCTCGGTGTTCTCCTGAATTACGATGGTGTCGGCGCCGTCCGGCACCGGGGCGCCGGTGAAGATTCGCACGGTCTCGCCGGGGCCGACCGTGCCCTCGAAGCGCGCGCCGGCCGGCGCGCTGCCGATCTGGCGCAGTGTGACGGGCGGGTCCGCCACGTCGGCGGCGCGCGCCGCGTAGCCATCCATCGCCGAGACGGCGAAGGGCGGCTGCGTGAGGCGAGCGACGACATCCGCTGCCAGCACGCGGCCGTGGGCTGTGGCGAGCGGCACGGTCTCCGCCGGCAGCGGCGAAAATGCGGCGGTGATGCGGGCGACGGCCTCTGCGACCGGAATCATCGCTCAGGGCGCCTTGAATTCGCCGGACCGGCCGCCCGTCTTGTGGGTGAGCCGCACGTCGGTGATGCGCATGCCGCGATCCGCGGCCTTGCACATGTCGTAGACGGTGAGTGCGGCGACGCTCGCGGCGGTCAGCGCCTCCATCTCGACTCCGGTACGCGCGGTGGTGCGGCAGCTGGCCTCGATATCGACGGCACCTTCCGCCTCGTCGCAGGCGAGCGTCACGTCGACGGCGCTGAGCGCGAGCGGATGGCAGAGCGGGATCAGATCGGCGGTGCGCTTGGCGGCCATGATGCCGGCCAGGCGGGCGACGCCCAGCACGTCGCCCTTGGCGACGCCGCCTTCCGCGATCAGGCGCACGGTCTCGGGCTTCATCAGTACCCGCGCCCGTGCCGTGGCCCGGCGCTCGGTGACCTCCTTCTCGGTCACGTCCACCATGCGCGCCTTGCCCTCTTCGTCGATGTGAGTGAGCCGCGCCATCGCTCAGGCCTCTGCCGCTCTTGCGCCCGATGCAGCGCCGGAGACAGGCGCGAGCAACGCTGCCGTGGCCGCCGCAACATCGGTCTGCCGCATGAGCGATTCGCCAACCAAAAACCGGTGCACGCCGAGCGCCGCCATGCGCGCGATGTCGTCGGGGCCGTGCAGGCCGCTCTCGCAGACGATGGGCGGCCCGTCGACCGCGAGCGGTGCGAGGCGCTCGGTAGTGGCGAGATCGACCTCGAGGGTCTTCAGGTTGCGGTTGTTGATGCCGAGCAGGGAAGCCTTGAGCCGGAGCGCCCGAGAGAGCTCGGGCTCGTCGTGGACCTCTACCAGCGTGTCCATGCCGAGCTCCGCCGCCGCCGCCGCGAGCTCGGCGGCCTGGCCGTCTTCCAGGGCGGCCATGATGAGCAGGATGCAGTCCGCGCCCTGCGCCCGCGCTTCGACCACTTGATAGGGGTCGAGCATGAAATCCTTGCGCAGCACGGGGAGCGAGACCGCCGCATGCGCCTCCGTGAGAAACCGGTCCTCGCCCTGGAAGTAGTCCCTGTCCGTCAGCACCGAGAGGCAGGCCGCGCCGCCGGCAGCGTAAGCGGTGGCCAGAGCGGGCGGGTCGAAGTCGGCGCGGATCAAGCCCTTGCTCGGCGATACCTTCTTGAGCTCGGCGATGAGCGCCGGCCGCCCAGTGTCGGCGACCGCGGCGAGCGCCCGGGCGAAGCCGCGCGGTGGTTCGACGGCGAGCGCCCGATCGGCAAGCGCCGCCTGGGAGACGGCCCGCTTGCGGGCGGCGACGTGATGCCGCTTGTCATCGCAGATCTTCGCGAGAACGTCGCTCATCGGCCGATGCCGCCCTGAGCCTTGGCGGGCGTGCCCCGGCCGCTGATCTCGACGAGCCGGTCGAGTGCGGCCTGGGCCCTGCCGCCGTCGACCGCCTCTGCGGCCGTGCGCACTCCCTCCCGCAAGTTGTCCGCGCGCCCGGCGACGACGAGCGCAGCGGCGGCATTGAGCAGCACGATATCGCGTGCGGCGCCGGGTTCGCCGGCGAGCACGCCGCGAACGATGCCGGCATTGGTCTCCGGATCGCCGCCCTTCAGGTCGTCGGGCGCAGCCCGTTGTAAGCCGGCGTCTTCGGGCGCGACCTCGAAGCGGCGGATCGCGCTGCCGTCGAGCTCGACCACGGTGGACGGGCCGGTGGTGGTGAGTTCGTCCGTGCCGTCGCTGCCGTGGACGACCCAGACACGCTCGGAGCCGAGATTCCGCAATACCTCGGCCATCGGACGCGCCCACTTGGGGTCGAACACGCCGATCACCTGGCGCTTGGCACCGGCCGGGTTCGAGAGCGGGCCCAGCAAGTTAAAGACGGTGCGCGTGCCGAGCTCGACGCGAGTGGGCCCGACGTGGCGCATGGCGCCGTGGTGCCGGGGCGCCATGAGGAAGCCGATGTTGGCCTCCCACAAGGCATCCCGGACCAGCGCCATGTTGGCGTCGATGGTCACGCCTAGGGCGGCGAGCAGGTCGGCCGAGCCTGAGCGCGAGGAGAGCGCCCGGTTGCCGTGCTTGGCGACGGGCACGCCACAGCCCGCGGCGACCAGCGCTGCGGCGGTCGAGATGTTGAAGGTACCCTTCGCATCGCCGCCGGTGCCGCAGGTGTCGATGGCGCCCTCCGGCGCGTCGATGCTGAGCGCGCGGGCGCGCATGGCCTGTGCGCCGCCGGTGATCTCGTCCACCGTTTCGCCCCGCACCCGCAACGCCATGAGGAAGCCGCCCATCTGCGCTGGCGTCACCGCGCCTTCCATCATCGCGTCGAAGGCGGCGCGCGATTCGTCGACCGTGAGCGACGCGCCGGTCGCGACACGCCCGATGAGCGCCTTGAAGTCGGTGGAATCCGTCATGGAGGTCAGAAGCCCGCTCGCTCCACCACCGGCATCGGGCGGCACCGCCCGGCCGATTCGCCCCGTGTTATAGCCGGTTCTCGACGAAACGCCATGCGGTGTGGGCGCTGCCGGCCGAGGTGGGCATCCACCGCGGCCTCACGGCTCGGGGTAGGCGTCGAAGGCGATGCCGATGCGCTCGCCCGGTCCGTCGAAGGGCAGCGTCCCGTGAAAGATGTAAGACGGGAAGAGCAGCGCGGTGCCGGCGCGCGGTGGGAGGCTGACGCAACGGAACGTGCTGCCTTCGGGCAGGTCGTGGTCGGGACGGCCGAACTCGAGCCAACCGCCGTGGTCTTCGCTCTCGGCACCGATCTGTGGCGGCACCGCGACGTAATAGACCCCGCTCAGCCATGCGCTCTCGTGAATATGCGGCGGGTGACGCCCGCCGGCCGTGAGGATCGAGGCGATCAGCGTGAGGCGATAGCGCCGGGGGATACGGGCGAGAAAGGGGCTCTCCGGGTCTGCCGTCAGCGTCTCCTTGTAGGCGTCGATGGCGGCGCGCAGTGCGCGCTCCAGGCTGCGGATGGGTGGGCTCGGCGCAGCCAGCATGTCCTGGGTCACCGCGCCGTTGCGGGTCACGCGGTTGGGCGGCTCCCAGACCAGGGAGGGCGCCTCGCGAACGGCGGTTGCCAGCGCTTCGTTGAATGTCTCGATGTCGCCGCTGCCGGGTGGCGGCGTGAGGGAAATCCGGGTGATGAAGCGGTCGAAATCGTAGAGCTTGCTGCCGGCGTCGCAATCGCCCCCGATCTGCTCAGCGAGCGCGTGGGTTGCCAGCGCGTTCTGGCAGAAGGGGTCAATGGCGAGTGCGGTGGTGCAGGCGGCCAGGGCGCGATCCACCGCGCCGAGGGCGAGATGGGTCCGCGCGAGCCGGTGATGCGCCTGCAGGTCGTAGGGGTCGAGGGCGATGGCCTTGCGGTAGGCCGCCACCGCCTCTTCGCCCATGCCGGACTCGCTTAGCGCATTACCGAGATTGGTATGGGCGTTGGCGTAGTCGGGTCGGAGCGCGACGGCGCGCTCCAGCACGTCTCGGGCCTCGGCGGTCTGTCCGGTCTCGAGCAGGAGGATGCCGAAGCTGTTGTGCGCCTCCGCATAGGTGGGCGCCGCCTCGGTCGCTTGGCGCAGCAGCGCGGCGGCCTCGTCGAAGCGGCTGCAGCGGTAGCGGGCGACGCCGGCATAGTGGAGGACGCTGGGATCGGCCGCCCCATCCCCCGCCAGCAGCTTCGAGAGGAGCTGGTCCGCCCTCTGTGGGCGGCCTTCCTTCATGTGGCGCGCGGCGCGGGCGAGGACGTCCCCGTGCGCGACACCCTTGTCGCCCGCGCGGGGGCCGGCCGCCGACTGCCGCGACTGCCGTCGTCTCGCCCGTCGGTTCATCGTGTCCGCCGTCGAGTGCGGACGATGGGGCGCTTTTCTGTTCGCGTGGCGCTGCTCCGGCCCTTGGTCCTGCCGACGCGTGCTGCGCTCAGCGGGCGGTCAGGCCAACGTTGATCATCGGCGTTTCCATGGCGGAGCCGAGGATGATCATCAGGGCCAGGAAAACCCAGAACACGTTGTCGGCGCAGAGCTGAAGAATGCGCTTGGCTTTCGGGTTCATGGCCCTGCTCCTCTCGTCGCCGCCGTGGCCGGCTGGAGCCAATGATTCCAATTGAGGGGGTAGAACGCAACCGTCCGTAGACTTGGGGCCGGCTACGAATTTCGTAGCCGAGTAACCCGAATTTCGTAAATGTCGTGAATGGCTTGTCACTCTGTTGACATTATCGTTCAACGGGAGAGACTATCGCGGATACGGACACATCCTGTCGTCACAGCGGCGGCGGTCCGTGCGCTGCCCCTCGGGGTGAGAGCATCGGGAGAAACCAAGGGAGAGTTCTACTATGCGTGTCAACCGACGTACCATCCTCAAGGGAGCGTTGGCGGGAACTGCCGGTGTCGCGGCTGCATTCCCCCACATCTACATCAAGGACTTTGGGCAGGCCTGGGGCGCGAAGCCCTGGATCTACGAAGACGAGCCCATCAAGGTCGGCATGCTCTGGTCGCAGACCGGCAACCTCTCGGTTGTCGAGAACGATTCGACCCAGGTCTCGCTCTACGCGGTCGACGAGATCAACGCGGCAGGCGGCATCGCCGGCAAGATGGTCGAGCCGGTGGTGGTCGACGCCAAGTCCGACATCAAGGTCTACTCGGAGAAGATCACGCAGCTCATTCTCCGCGACCGCGTGGTTTCGGTCCACGGCAGCTACACCTCGGCGAGCCGGCGTGCGGTCATGCCGATCGTGATGAAGTGGGACCACCTCTACTACTACCCGACCTGCTACGAAGGCCGGGAGTGCATGCAGAACATCATCAACACCGGGCCGCTCGCCAATCAGCACTCGTATGACCTGGTTCCGTTCATGGTGGAGAACTTCGGCCCCAAGACCTATCTGGTCGGCTCCAACTACATCTGGCCGAAAGAGTCCAACAAGAACGTCAAGGTCTGGCTGGAGCGGGCCGGCGGCGAGGTGCTGGGCGAGGACTACATCCCCCTCGGCGGCTCCGAGTTCGCACCGGTCTTCAACAAGATCCGCCAGCAGCAGCCGGACTGGATCATGTCGACGGTGGTTGGCGACTCCGATATCGCGCTGCACCGGCAGTTCCTGCAAGAGGGCTTCAAGTCCGACAAGACGCCGATCGCATCGCTTACCACCGGTGAGATCGAGACCCGCGCCATGGGCAACGAGGCCGGCGCCGGTCACTTCCTGTCTGCGCCTTACTTCCAGACCCTGCAGAACCCGACCAACGAGAAGTTCGTGGAGGGTTATCTCTCGAGCCAGTACGGCGGCGGGGGCGTCACCCACTACAACATGGAAGAGACCTATCTCGGGATCTACGTGTGGAAGAAGGGTGTCGAGCGCGCCCTCGAGGAGACCGGCGGCGACTGGGAAGCCATCACGCCGCGCATGATCCGCGACGTCAGCGGTAACTGGCGCGACCAGGGCCCGGTGACGCTCAGCGACGAGGAGAGCCCGGAGGGCAAGGTCTGGATCGATCCGGACAACTTCAACATCTGGCTCAAGCCCAAGATCGGCCAGTGCGGTGCAGACGGTCAGTTCACCATCGTGCGCCAGGCCGACGAGCACGTCGGGCCGGATCCCTTCGCGATCTATCCCGAGCGCGGTGTCTGCAAGGCCGACGGCCTGCACCGGCCCGACGGGACTGTTCAGAAGGACGTTCTGTAAGAGACCTGTTCGATCTGGTAGTGTCGGGGCGGAGGGGCATTTCCTCCGCCCCGTCGTTCCCCGGCGGGGGAGGAAGGCGGCGGCCGGCTGACTTCACGGGCACGCACCCGCGGGCCACTGCCGGCAGGACCGCAACAGGGAGAGAGGCGAGACTCAATTCATGAGCGTCCACGATTTCTGGACACCCTTCGCCGCAGAACCGTTCATTAATGCGCTGATTATCGGGCTCAGCCTGGCCAGCATCTGGCTGGTCGCGGCGCTGGGCCTGACCATCATTTACGGCACCATGGGCGTCATCAACATGGCCCATGGCGAGTTCATCATGCTGGGGGCCTACTTCACCTGGATGATGCAGTATTTCGGCGGGTTCCCCTGGCTGCTCTGCCTGCCGATCTCCTTCGTGCTTGTCGGCTTCATCGGATGGCTGGTCGAACGGGGCCTCATACGACACTTGTACGACCGACCATTGGACACGCTCCTCGCGACATGGGGCGTATCCTTGGTCTTCATCCAGAGCATCCGGCTGATCTTCGGCGGCGAGCCGCAATACGTCGAGGTACCCGATTGGCTGACCAGCGTGATGACGATCGACTTCGTCCACGTGCCGTGGATCAGGATCTTCATCTTCTTCGCGGCACTGGCGCTGGTCGCCATGACGTGGGCGATCCTGTTCAAGACCAATATCGGCATCCAGGTTCGCGCCGTCATGCAGAACCCGCAGATGGCGGCGTCGTTCGGCATCAATTCGAGCCGGGTGTACGGCCTCACCTTCGCCTATGGGGCGGGCCTCGCGGGAATCTCGGGCTCCATGTTCGCGGGCCTGAAGACGATCTTCCCGGACATGGGGCTGGGCTACGTGGTCGAGGCCTTCCTGGTGGTGGTGACGGGCGGCGGCGAGCTATTCGGCAGCCTGGCGACAGCCGGCATCATGGGCGAGATGTTCTCAATCTTCTCCTACTTCACGAACGACACCTTCGCCCGCTTCGTGCTGTTCATCCTGATCGTGATCTTCCTGCGCTTCCGTCCGCAGGGGATCTTTGCGCCGAGCATGGCGCGGCGCTAGGGCAGGGTGAACGTCATGTTGTTGGAAAGGTTGAAACTGGAGCCAACGGGGCAGCGGCAGAACCTCTATCACGACAAGCGCGCGCAGTGGGCGATGTACGTCGTCGCCTTCGGCGCGCTCGCCACCATCCCCGTGTTCATGGGCGACGACCCCTTCGCGCTCAACCAGTTCGCGCGCTACGGCGTCTTCGGCATGCTGGCGCTTTCGGTGAGCCTGGTGTGGGGCTTTGGCGGCATCCTCAGCCTGGGCCAGGGAATCGCCTTCGGCATGGCGGCCTACGGCATGGGCGCCACCATGCAGATGCAGTACCAGGATCCGGAATACGACCCGATCCCGAGCTTCATGCTGACCAACGAGCTGGAGGAGCTGCCCACGGTCTGGGAGCCCTTCTGGCATACCGAAGTCGGGCTGATCCTGGCGCTCGGAATCCCGACGCTCTTCTTCATCATCTTCGGCTTCCTGATGTTCCAGGCGCGCCTGGCCGGCGCCTTCGTCGCCATCATGACGCTCGCCATGCTCGGCGCCTGGTACAATATGGCCTACGACATGCAGCCTTTCACGGCGGGCTTCAACGGTATCTCGCCGCCCAGTTCGTTCCAGGCGTTCGGCGTCGATGTGGACCCCTACAGCAGCATGATCTACTGGGTGGCGCTCGGTGTTCTGGCCGCGCTGACGCTCGGGACCAAGGCACTGCTTGCGAGCAAATTCGGCACCATAATTCAGGCGATACGCGACGACCCCGAACGAGCGCGTTTCCTCGGCTACAACGTCGCCTTCTATCAGGTGACGGTGTTCACGATCTCCGGCCTCATCGCCGCGATCGCGGGCATCGTCTGGGTGATGATCGTCCAGTACGTCTCGCCGACGTCGCTGGAGATCTTCTTCAGCATCACCATGGTGATCTGGGCCGCCGTCGGCGGCAGGCTCTCGCTGTTCGGCGCGATCTTCGGCGCCATCTTCATCAACACCATCCAGAGCTACGTGGGCGACGAGTTCCAGGCCGCTTGGTTCGTGATCCTCGGCACGATCTTCATCGTCGTCGTCCGCTTCCTGCCGAAGGGAATTGCTGGCTTGTTCGAAATGATCATCGGCCTCGTTCCTTATCGCGGCAGCGCGCCGGTTCAGCCGACCCTCGGCCCCCGGCGGGCGTCGGACTAGGAGGACGCGGGCGTGAGCGCGATTCTGGAAGTCACGGAGGTGACCAAGGCCTACGACGAGTACAAGGTCGTCGACGAATTCAGCTTCCAGGTCGATGAGGGCGAGCTGCGCTGCCTGCTGGGGCCGAACGGTGCGGGCAAAACCACGACGATGGACCTGATCACCGGCCGTCAGAAGGTGACGGCGGGCAAGATCATGTTCCAGGGGCGCGAAATCACGGGCCTGCCGGAGCACCGGATCGTGAAGCACGGGATCGGTCGCAAGTTCCAGGTGCCGGCGGTGTTCAGGGACCTCACCGTGCGTGAGAATCTGCAGGTCGCCAATAGCCGGAACACCAATCCCTTCGTCAACATGATCACGTTCCGCCAGCGGGCGGGGCGCGACCGGCTGGACGAGATCGTCGAGCTTGTCGGGCTCCAGGAACGGCTGGACGAGCTCGGCGGCAACCTGAGCCACGGCGAGACCCAGTGGCTCGAGATTGGCATGGTGCTCACCCAGGACCCCAAGCTCCTGCTCATGGACGAGCCCACTGCCGGCATGACCGAGCAGGAGACCCACCGCACCTCTGAAATCTTCAACCGGCTGAAGGGAACGCGAACTCTCGTCGTGGTCGAGCACGACATGGCGTTCGTGCGCGAGATCGCCGACATCATCACGCTCATGCACCTGGGCAAGACACTGGCGGAGGGCCCCATGCACGAGGTGGAGAACGATCCGAAGGTGCGCGAGGTCTATCTCGGCGCCGAGGGCATCAGCGATGCTGCTTGAGCTGGAAGGCGTCACTTCCTACTACGGGAAGACGCCGATCCTCCAGAACGTGAGCCTGGGGGTTCCCCACGGCCACTGTGTGGCGGTGCTGGGGCGGAACGGTGTCGGCAAGACGACGCTGGTGCGCACCATCATGGGGCTGACCACGCGCATGACCGGCACGCTCAGGATCGCCGGCGAGGACGCGAGCGACATGCCCACGCACCAGCGCTCCGAGATCGGCATCGGCTACATCCCGCAGGGGCGCGGCATCCTGCCCAAGTTCTCGGTGCGCGAGAACATCCTGCTCGGGACCTTCGCCCGCAACGACAAGCGGCGGAAGATCCCCGACATGTGCCTCGACCTTTTCCCTTACCTGGCCGAGAACCTGGACAAGCGGGCGGGGCAGCTCTCGGGCGGTCAGCAGCAGCAGCTCGCGATCTCGCGCGCGCTCGCGACCGATCCGAAGATCCTGCTGTTGGACGAGCCGACGGAAGGCATCCAACCCAACATCGTGCAGGAGCTCGAGGCCACGATCATGCGGCTCAACACCGAGGTCGGGCTCACGCTCGTGCTCACGGAGCAACACATCAAGGTTGCGCGTGAGCTCTCGCACGAGTTCGTCATCATGGACAACGGTCTGGTCGTCGAGGGTGGCCCCATCGACGGATTGACCGACGAGGTCGTCGACAAGTACCTGACGATCTAGGCACAAGAGGGCCGAGGCAGTAGACGCGAGGGGGGACCCAGAATGATCCGTATTCCGCCAAAAGGCAGTCCCGATCGGGATCGTCTCATCGAGGAGCACAAGGCGTGCATCGAGTCCATGAAGGGCGTTGCCGGCTGCTCGATCCTGCGCTGCGCGACACCGGGCGACACCACCGAGGTCGGCGGCGGCATTCACGAGGACTTCCAGCTCAACCGCGTGCTGCTGCGGATGCGGGCCCAGCCGGCGAAGGGCAAGCTCGTGGTGGTCTGCACCAAGATCGAGAAGGAGTGGCGCATTGCGCGGTGCTCCGGCATCCGGGGCGTGCCGCCGGAGTTCGTGTCCGACAAGGTGTACGACAACGAGCAGGACCCGCAGCACGACATCTTCCTGATGCGGCTCGACGAGTTCCCGGAGACCGACGGCTTCCCCGAGCACTTCCACCAGGGCTGGAAGCGCCGGGACGACAACTGGGCCGCGTCCTAGGGCTCAGGTCCGGGCGATCATTCCGGGATTCCACGCGGCAACCGATCAAGGCGCGCGAGCGGCTGAACAAGCCCGCGCGATTAAGGGGAGAGACACCCGATGGCTTGGATGAGACTGACGGGATATGCGGACAAGTTCGGCGTCCATCCCGGCGACACGATCCGCTTCTATGTGAATTGCGACGGGCCGAAGTCCTACGACGCCCAGCTCGTGAAGATGATCAACGGCGACACCAACCCCCGCGGGCCGGGCCTGATCGAGCGCAAGAGGCGGGCGGCGCTCAACGGCTCCTACAAGGGCCGCCGTCAGGTCATCCATAGCGGCTCCTACGGCTGCGTGGAGGATAACGCGCAGCTTCGCGTGCAGAGCTTCACGTTGCAATGCTGGGTCTGGCCGACAACGCCGAAGACTCATCCCAAGTACTGGAAGCACGGCGCCCAGGGCCTGGTCACCAAGTGGCACAGGAACAAGGGCTACGGCCTCTTCATCAACGAGGACGGCTGCGCCGAGCTCCGCATCAACGGCAAGAAGGTCACGACCGGCGCGCCGCTGCGCGACCATGCCTGGCACTTCCTCGCCGCGACCTACAACGCCGAGACGGGTCAGGCGATCCTCTATCACGAGCCGCAGGTGGTCTACGCCCTCGACCCGGCGATCAGGCCCGCGAGGGACAAGATCGAAGGGCCGGTCAGGCATGACGGGAGCCCGGCGGTGATCGCCGGCTACACCGGCGCACACAGCAACGATCCCACGGCGCAGTCCTCGGTGCCGGCGGGCATCATCATCAACGGCCACTACAACGGGAAGATCGACAGCCCCCGGATCTGCAATCGCGCGCTGAGCCGCGAAGAGATCGAGACCATGAAGCTCGGCGCCCAGCGCGGCATGACCGAGCGGCGCAATTCCGGCCCGACCGGCGCACTCTCCGAGACGATCGTCGCCGCCTGGGACTTCTCCGACGGCATCAACACCATCGTCGGCAAGGACCACGGGCCGTACCTACTTGATGCGCAGATCGTCAACTGCCCGACCCGGGCCATGACCGGCCACAACTTCTCGGGCAACAACTTCGACTGGAAGCATGCGCCGCAAGAATATGGCGCGATCCACTTCCACGACGACGACGTGGACGATGCGCGCTGGGAGGTCGACTTCGAGTGGACCGTGCCGGCGAACTACGAGAGCGATTCCTATTGCGTCAAGCTCACCACGGACGAGGGCGACGAGGACTACATTCCGTTCTTCGTCGTGCCGCGCCCCGGCGAGGAGCAGGCCAAGATCGCGGTGATGATGCCGACGATCAGCTACATGGCCTACGCCAACGAGCATCTCGCCAACAACGCGGGCGGGGCGGAGCTGCTGGTCTACCGCGTGCCGATCATGCAGCACCAGAACATGTTCCTGGCCGAGCACCGCGAGTACGGCGGCTCAATTTACGACACCCACACGGACGGCAGCGGCCTCTGCCTCTCGTCGAGGCTGCGGCCGATCCTCAGCATCCGGCCGCAGTACGACCACTTCCTGATGCAGGCGCCCTGGCAGTATCCGGCCGACCTGCACCTGATCTACTGGCTCAACCAGCTGGGCTACAAGTACGACGTCATCACCGACGAGGACGTGAACTACGACGGCCTCGCGCGGCTGGAGAACTACAACGTCGTGATCACGGGCTCGCATCCGGAGCACAACTCCGGGCCGCAGCTCGACGCGATCCACGACTACACCCAGCGCGGCGGCCGGTTCATGTACATGGGCGCGGACGGCTTCTACTGGATCCACTCCTACCATCCGGCCTACGACCATCTCGGCCGCGGCATCATCACCGAGATGCGCCGCTGCGAGTCCGGCATCAGGACCTGGCGGGCCGATCCCGGCGAGTACTACCACCAGTCGACCGGCGAGCTCGGCGGCATGTGGCGCTATCGTGGGCGCTACCTGCACTCGATCGCCGGCACCGGCATGTCGTCCGAAGGCTTCGATATCTCCAGCTACTACTCGCGCACGCCGGAGAGTAACGATCCGCGCGTCTCGTGGGCCTACGAGGGCATCGACTACGACGAGAAGATCGGCAACTTCGGCCTGGTCGGCGGCGGTGCCGCCGGCACCGAGCTCGACATCGTCGACACCCTGCTCGGCTCGCCGCCGCACACGCTGATCACCGCGACCTCGGCGGGCCGCCATACCGAGGGCTACCTGCTGGTGATGGAGGACTTCGGCTTCAACCAGCAGGGCCTCGACGGCACCCAGCACCCCCGCGTGCGCTCGGACATCGCCTATCACGAGACGCCCAACGGCGGTGCGTGCTTCGCGTTCAGCTCGATCGCGTTCTGCGGGTCGCTGCCGTGGAACAACGGCGATCCCGAGAAGAACAACATCTCGCGGCTGGTGAAGAACGTGCTCGACCGCTTCGCGCAAGACGGCCCGCTACCACCGCCGCCGCGCAGCGCGATCAAGCATCGTGGCCGCGCCGATTACGACCCGCCGCTCAACAAGAAGCGGAAGTAGGGGTTCGCCGCAGACACGGGCGGGGCGGGCGGTGCACCCGCCCCATCCCGGTGCGGCCGAGGGTCTGGCCCGATGACGATGCGGCCCGATCTCGACTACGTGGACGAGGGCGTCGATCTTCAGGATCCCGCTCTCTACAGGCCGTCGCGCGGCCGCTTCGGCAAGGCGAGCATCCTCACGCCCATCGCCTACCGCTCCAAGGTCTTCGCCGACCTGGAGGACGAGAAGATCTGGACCCGGAGCTGGGTCTGCGTCGGCTCCCAGCGCGATATTCCCAATGTCGGCGACCTGCTGCCCTATACGGTCGGCAACCACGGCGTTCACGTGCAACGCGGCGATGACGGGCTGATCGGGCGCTACAATCTGGCGCAGCACGGCGGCTGCCGCTTCGTACCGGCCCAGTGCCAGACCGGCTCCAAGACCAGATGCTCGTTCACCTCGTGCGGCTACAGCCGGGATCGCGGGGTGATCGCCGCCGACGAGCTCGGCGACAACACGCCGACCATGCGCCAGTATCTCGGCTACCGGCCCGAGCGCCTGCTGCCGGTAACGGTGGAGAGCGAGGGGCCGATCCTCTTCGTCAATCTCGACCCCGAGGCCGGACCGCTCGCCGACCGGCTGGATGGCGTGGCCGAGGCCCTCGATCTCGACGCCGCCGCGGACTGGGAGAATGCCGAGAGCTTCTGGGTGGAATACGGCGCCAACTGGAAGCTGCTCGGCCGCGCACTCCTGCGCTCTCTCGCGCCTGAGGCCAAGGCCGTGAAGAAGGCGGGCGGCGATGCCATCGTACTCCGGGCAGACGCCGACTATTCGGACGAGCCCGCCACGGTCTTCTGGCTCTTGCCCAACCTGATCCTGCTGCGCGCCGAAGACCTCCTGGTGAGCATCGTGCTGCAGCCCACCGCGCTGGAGGAGACGCTGGCCCGGGTCAGGGTCATCGCGGCGCGGCCGATCGAGCCCGCGCAAGTCGAGACGTTGCGCGCGGCGCTCGAACAGGCCGGTGGCGAGGCGGCGGCTCAGCAAAAGGAGCTGGCGCGGTTCGGGACGCCTTCCAAGCCGGAGACGCGCCTCGATGCGCTCCCGCTCGAAGAGGACAGGGCCGCCCACCTACTGCAGGCCTACGTGATCGGGCGGCTGCTGAAGCGCCACGAGGTCCACCAGGCGGGCCCGCTCTACGTGGCCGCCGTGCGCTGATGGTCTTCAGCGTCCAGCAAATCAAGTACGAGATCCTCGCCTACATCAAGGAGTTCGGCGGGGACTTTGGCGACTATTACGTCGGGATCGCCGCGGACCCGAAGAAGACTCTCTTCGAAGTCCACAAGGTGGACAAGGACGCCGATCCCTGGCTCTACAAGCAGGCGCTCACCTTCTACGCGGCGCAGACGGTCCAGGACTATTTTCTGCGGCGGCTGAAGGCCGACGGCGAGCTGGTGTATGACGGCGACGAAGATACGGACTGCGTCTATGTCTACAAGAAGAGCGAGCGGACCGTCCCGTAAGGCGCGGCGCCCGGCCAAGACCCGCAACGACGGAGCGCGGGCGGCGCGGGTCAGCCAGGAGACCGACGCCATCGAGGAGGGGCGGCGCGCCTACATGGCCCGCGACTTCGACCGCGCGCGGGCGCTCTGGCTGCCGCTGGCGGAAGGCGGCAACGCCGAGGCGCAGGCCTGGGTCGGCTCGCTCTACGCCAACGGCGATGGCGTCGAGGCCGACGCGGCGGCGGCGTTCGCCTGGTATCTCAAGTCGGCCGAGGGCAGGAACGTGCTGGCCCAGAGCAACGTCGGCGCGATGTACGCCATGGGCAGCGGCGTCGCCCAGGACATGGCGGAGGCGGTGCGCTGGCTGCGGCGCGCGGCCCGCGGCGGCGATGCCAACGCCCGCTTCAACCTCGGCGTGCTCTACAGCCAGGGCAACGGCGTGCCGCAGAACCACACCCGCGCCGCCGAGTGGTACCGCAAGGCGGCGGAAACGGGGCACTACCAGTCCCAGGCGCGTCTCGGCCACATGTACCTGGCGGGCGAGGGCGTGAAGCGGGACCGGGTTCAGGCCTTCCTGTGGCTCTCGCTCGCCGCCCGGCATGGCATCGGCAGTGCGCTCACCGCCCTGGAGGCCGTGGTCAAGGAGATGTCGTCGGACGAGAAGGCGCAAGGCATGCGCCTCGTCGCCCAGTGGCGCGGCAAGGCCGCGAGCGACGCCGACGTGCTCATCGACCCGGTGCCTGTGTAGGGCAGTATTCTCACCCGGCCGGTGCGGGCGGGGTGCAGGCGAAGCGGTCGATCACCCCGGTCTTGTCGTTCACCTCGATCTCGAAGGCGGCTTCTGCGAGCTCGCCCCAGAGGTCCGATTCCTCGGTCGGGCAGGCGTTGTGCCGCCCGATCTCGCGGGGACGCGCGGCTTCGCCGTGGCGTGCCGAGCGGATGCCGGGGGAGAAGTAGACCTCCACCTCGACCGCGCCCGTAGCGGCCCGCACGGTGTCGCCCACCTCCCAGCCGGCCGGCAGATCGTGGGAGCGGTAGTAGTTCTTGATCCGGCGCACGGAATCTTCGGGATCGACGGGCTCTTCGGCCCCAGGTGCTGCGGCGTGTTGTTCCGCTCCGGTATTGCCGCGGCGCAACTGCTGACCGGTCTCGTAGACGATCACGAACAGCAGAAGAATTCCGACGATGATGCCGTAGCGAAGCCATCGCCGCTTCGCTGGCACTCCGGTCTTGCGGCGTCGCGCCACGATGTTTCCGTCGCTTTCGAGTAAGATCGCCGTCTCTCAGGCGCAGGATACCGATCGCGGTCAAGGGAGTGAAACGATGCCGATCCCGCGGAACATTCAGGAGGAGCTGGAGAAGAGGGACGAGCTGATCCTGGCTCTGGAAATGATGGTCGTCGATCAGGCCTGCCGCCTGCTCGCCGCTGAGGCGGTGCTGCGCGAACTCGTCCCGCCGAAGCGAAAGCCGTCGCAGGAGAAGATCGAGGCCCACATCACCGAAGCCGCCGAGCGCTTCCGTCAGCGCTTCGAGGGCGAGAGTGTCGAGGGCTTTACCGACCGCGCAAGACGCATTGCAGCCGAACTGGTCGGGCGATAGCGCCGCTTACCTAGCTCCGGCGGGGCGCGGCTATGAGCGCCGGTGACGCGCGCGCGACGTATCGGCGCATCGCGCGCTTCTACGACTTCCTCGATGGGTCGTTCGAGCGCAAGCGCTATGCGCCGATCCGCGGCACGCTGTTCGCTGGGCTCACGGGGCGGATTCTGGACGCCGGCGTCGGGACCGGCCGCAACCTCCCCTACTATCCGGCGGACGCGGAGGTCATCGGGGTCGATCTCTCGCAGGCGATGCTCGCGCAGGCCCGCGCCCGGCGCGATGCGCTGGGCAGCGACGCGCCGCTCGCGGCAATGGATGTGCTCAGGACCGGATTCGCGGACTCAAGCTTCGACGGGATCGTCGCGAGCTTCGTTTTCTGCGTTCTCAGGCCCGATCAGCAGCAGGCGGCGCTCGAAGAGCTCGGGCGCATCGTGAGGCCCGGCGGCGAGATCCGCCTGCTCGACTACACGTGGTCCAAGCAGCCGGGTCGGCGGCTCATCATGCGCCTGTGGGCGCCTTGGGTGCGGTGGGCCTACGGCGCGGGCTTCGACCGCGAGCCGCACCGCCATGTCGAGCCCGCCGGTCTCGTGCTCGCCGAGGACCGCTTCCTGATCGACGATGTCGTGAGGTACGTGGTCGCCCGCCGGCCCGCGGCGCCGTAGCCCTCTACTAATTTTGTTGGTTGAACAGGGCCGAGAGCGTGCCCTGGTTGACCGAGATATCGTGCCGGCCGTAGAGCGACGCCCGGTAGACATCCGTGAGATCACCACGCCATGCGCGCGAAAGCTGGTCGCGCAGTCGGTCGCGCTCGTCTCCGGTCGCGCTCCGGCCGGCGTCGGAGACCTGTGTGAGCATCGCGACGGCCCACCCGTCGGCGGTCGGCGCCACGATCGGCTCCCGGCTGCCTTCGTCGCCCTCGAACAGGCCCCGGATCAGTGCAAACGAGGTGTCCGACGCCGCGCCCTGCCCATCGCGCCGCACGTTCTCCAGCGTAGTCACCCTGAAACCCGCGTCGCGGGCGGCCGCATCGAGGTCCTCGCCGGCCCGGACCCGGTCGGCCAGGGTATTCGCCACCCGCTCGGCGGCCCCTTGCTCCTCCGCGCGCACCAGCGCCGAACGCACCTGGCTCCGCACTGCCTCCAGGGGGCGCGGCGCTGGCACGACCACCTCGTCCACCCGCAGGATGACGAAGCTGCCATCGCCGAGTTCGGTCTGGAGCGATTCGCTCCCCTCCGTCGTCTCGTAGATGAGCGTCAGAATGTCGTCGCGCTCGGCCAGCTCGACGAGCACCGGGGAGCCGCCCCGGTCGAGCCCGGTCCGGGTGATACCGTTGACGACGATCGGCTCGACGCCGACCGCGGCCGCGCCCATCTCCAGGGAGGCGCCGCCGCCGAGCTCGTCCTCCAGCACGGTGGAGAGGCGGAAGAGTCCCGCGCCCGCGAGGTCGAGCGCCATCTCGTCGTGCAGCTCCTGCTTCACCTCCTCGAAGCTCTGGCGCCGCGCCGGCTCCACCTTCTCGACCTTGAAGAGGTGCCAGCCGAACGGGGTTTGCACCGGGTCGCTGACCGAGCCCTCGGAGAGGCGGAAGACCGCCTCGCTCGCGTCCCTGAGCGGTCCGTCGGCCTCGAAATCGGGGATGGTCAGCACGCTCGCCCCGCGCCGGTCGAGGTCGTCGGCGACAGTGTCGAAATCCTCGCCTTCCGCCAGCCTCTGAGTGGCTTCCCGAATCAGCGCCTCGTCCTGGGCGTTGATCTGGATGACCGCGCGTCGTTCCGGCAACTCGAACTCGTCGATCCGGGCTTCGTATTCGGCGTAGACGTCTTCGTCGCTCAGCTCGATCTCCGCGACCATGGCTTGGGGCGTGAGATGCACGATCACCGCGCTGCGCCGCTCGGGTGCCATGAAGGATGTCGCATTCTCGTCGTAATAGGCCTGGATGGCGGCCTCTCCCGGCTCGGTAAGGCCGCCGATGCCGCGCGCGGGAATCACGGCGAGCCGGGCGCTCCGCTCCTCCGCCCGGTAGCGGTGGAGGGCATCGGTCATCGCTTCCGGCACGTTACGGTCACCGCCCACGGAGGTGAGGATCTGATCGCGGAGAAGGTCGATGCGAATCAGGTCCTCATACTCGGTCCGGGTCATGTTGTTGCGTTCGAGGACGAGATCGTAGAGCTCGGGATCGAACCTGCCCTGCTCGTTGGAGAACGCCGGCGAGGCCTCGAGCTCCTGCCTGACGCTGAAGTCCGCCGCGCTCAGCCCGAGCTTGGATGCCTCGGCGTCCAGCAGGTACTCGCGGACGAGGAGGTTGAGCACCTGGCCAGTGAGCCCGGCCTGGTGGGCCTCGTCGCGGGTCAGATCGGGGCGGCCGGAGCGGTCCCGCTCGCGCTGCAGGGCGCGCTGGAACTGGCGGTCGAAGAGGACCGTGGGAACGTCGACGTCGCCCACCGTCGCCACCGCCGAGCGGCTGCCGCCGGTAAACACGTCATTGATGCCCCAGGCCCCGAAGCTCAAGGCCAGGACGATGATGACGGCGCGGCTCGCCCACGACTTGGTGGCCTGGCGCATGGATTGCAGCATTGCGGAACCCGTCGCATGGTGGAGGCGCACCCGAGCCAGCGCGGGGTGCGCGTTGCGCCGGATAATAGGAGCGCCTGTGCGCACCGGGCAACACGCAACCTGTCGTTCCGTTCACGATCTCGCTACTCCGCCGTCCTGCCCTCGGCGCCTAGCCCATCCTCGCGGGCCGTGATAGAGCGGGGTGGCCTCGCCCGCAGCCTGCACTTATGTACAGGGGAAGAGGCGCAAACACCCACAACCGCAGCCCGCGCTCATGCCACCCCGACCGCTCTTCGTGGCCAATTGGAAGATGAACGGCCTCCATGCCGACGGCCTCGCGCGCGCCAGTGCGCTCGCCGGCCACGCGGCGGGCGGCAATTGCGGCGGCGATATCGTGGTTTGCCCGCCGGCCACGCTGCTTTTCGCGCTCAGGGCCGTGTTCGCGGGCTCGCAGATCGAGCTCGGCGGGCAGGATTGCCACGCCACGCCGGAGGGCGCGCACACCGGCGACGTGAGCGCGCCGATGCTCGCCGATGCCGGCTGCGCCTACGTCATCGTCGGCCATTCGGAGCGCCGCGCCGGCCACGGCGAGGCGGACGAGACGGTGGCGGGCAAGGCGGCAGCGGCCCATGCGGCGGGGCTCGCCGCCATCGTCTGCGTCGGCGAGAGCGCGGTCGACCGCGACGACGGGCGGGCGCTCGCGGTGATCGGCCGCCAGGTCGAGCGCTCGCTGCCCGACGGCTCGACGACCGACAACACCGCGATCGCCTACGAGCCGGTCTGGGCCATCGGCACCGGCCGCACGCCGGCCCCGGCCGACATCGAGGCGGCACACGCCGAGGTGCGCGCCGGCTGGGAGAGGCGATTTTCAGGGAGCGGTGCGGCGCTCCGCGTGCTATATGGCGGCTCCGTCACGGCGCGGAAGGCGGGGGAGATCATGGCCGCGCCGGGTGTCGACGGTGTGCTGGTCGGCGGTGCTAGTCTCTCTGCGGACACGTTCTGGCAGATTTGTCAGGCGTGCCGCTGAATCCGCCCGGAATTAGCGGCGAGGAGCGGCAGTGGAAACGATTTTGCTCGTGATCCTGATCATCATCGCGATTGCGATGATCGGGCTCGTGCTGCTTCAGCGGAGCGAGGGCGGTGCGCTCGGCATCGGCGGCCCCGGTGCGATGTTCTCGGCGCGCGGCACGGCCAACCTGCTGACGCGCGCGACGGCGGGACTGGCAGCGGCCTTCATGATCCTGAGCCTGGTATTGGCTATTCTCTCCGGCAGCTGGTCCGAGAAGGAATCGGTGCTGGATACCGTGGAAGAAGATCCGCTGATCATCGAGGACGACCTCCCCCTGCCGGGCGAGCTCGACCTGCCCACCGATATCGAGCCGCTGGACCTGCTTGAGGACGACCGCCCGGCCGTCCCCCGCGCTGAGTGAGGGGCCGCGCCGCCTTGACGGCGCTTCAGGTTACAACGCCGAAGCCCTAGCGGGGCTGGCGAAACGAACCAAATAATCTACAGACGGGTGGTGGCGACTCGGGTGCGTTTGATAAGGTAGGGGTCCATGACGCGGTACATCTTCGTCACCGGCGGCGTGGTTTCCTCCCTCGGCAAGGGGCTGGCTTCGGCGGCGCTCGGCGCGCTCCTGCAGGCGCGAGGCTATCGGGTGCGGCTGCGCAAGTTCGACCCCTACCTCAACGTCGATCCGGGCACCATGAGCCCGTTTCAGCACGGCGAGGTCTACGTCACCGACGACGGCGCCGAGACCGACCTCGACCTCGGCCACTACGAGCGCTTCACCGGCGTGCCGGCGCGGCGCAGCGACAGCGTCACCGCGGGCCAGATCTACCAGACCGTGATCGCGAAGGAGCGGCGCGGCGACTACCTCGGCGGAACCGTGCAGGTGATCCCCCACGTCACCGATGCGATCAAGGAGGCGATCGTCCGCGACAGCGACGGCGCCGACTTCGTGCTGGTCGAGATCGGCGGCACGGTGGGCGACATTGAGGGCCTGCCGTTCTTCGAATCGATCCGCCAGTTCGCCTACGAGCAGGGGCGGGACAAAGTGATGTTCATCCACCTGACGCTTGTGCCCTATATCGACACCGCCGGCGAGTTGAAGACCAAGCCCACCCAGCATTCGGTAAAGGAGCTGCGCAGCATCGGCATTGCGCCCGACCTGCTGCTTTGCCGGGCGAACCGGCCGATCCCCGAGGCCGAGTGCAAGAAGATCGCGCAGTTCTGCAACGTGCGCGAGGACAACGTGATCGCCGCGACCGATGTGGAGACCATCTACGAGGTCCCGCTCAGCTACCACGCGCAGGGCTTCGACACGCAAGTGATGCGCTACTTCGGCATCACGCACGCGCCAGCGCCCGATCTCTCCCGCTGGGAGGAGATCGTCAAGCGCACGCTGACGCCGGAGGGCGAGGTGGCGATCGCGGTCGTCGGCAAGTACACCGGGCTGCGCGACGCCTACAAGTCGCTCTTCGAGGCGCTGACCCACGGCGGGGTCGCGAACAGCGTCCGCGTCGACACCCGCTGGATCGAGGCCGACGACCTGGAGGTCAACGGCACCGCCGGCGCCCTCGAATCCGTGCACGGCGTGCTGGTGCCGGGCGGCTTCGGCGAGCGCGGCGTGCCCGGCAAGATCGCGGCCGTGGAGTATGCGCGCACGCGCGGCGTCCCCTACTTCGGCATCTGCTTCGGCATGCAGCTCGCGGTGATCGAGACCGCTCGCAATGTCGCCGGGATCGCCGGCGCGGATTCCACCGAGTTCGGGCCCTGCGACGATCCGGTGATCGGGCTGATGACCGAGTGGGACCGGGACGGCGAGATGGAGCGCCGCAACGCTGGCGACAACCTCGGCGGCACCATGCGGCTCGGCGCCTACGAGGCGGTGCTCGAGGAAGGCAGCCGGGTGCGGTCGGTCTACGGCAGGGAGCGGATCTTTGAGCGCCACCGCCACCGCTACGAGGTGAACAGCACCTACCGCGAGCGGCTGGACGAGGCGGGCATGTGCTTCGCGGGCCTCTCGCCCGACGGGGCGCTCGCGGAGATCGTCGAACGCCCCGATCATCCGTGGTTCGTGGGCGTGCAGTTCCACCCTGAGCTCACCTCGCGCCCCTTCCAACCGCATCCGCTGTTCGCCTCCTTCATCGGGGCCGCGGTCAAGCAGGCGCGGCTGGTCTAAGAGCGAAATGAGGGCGATGTGAGCGAGACGCCCGCCTCCGGCCGGGTGGCGATCAACGATTTCGAGGTCGGCAACGCGCTGCCGCTCGCGCTCATCGCGGGCCCCTGCGCCATCGAGGGGCGCGACCATGCGCTCCGGGTCTCGGAGACGCTGGTGGAGATGACGGCGGCGCGGGGCATGCCGTTCGTCTACAAGAGCTCCTTCGACAAGGCCAACCGCACCTCGGCCGGGAGCCCGCGCGGCATCGGCATCGACGAGGGGCTCGCAATTCTGGAGGCGGTGCGCGACGCCCACGGCTGCCCGGTGCTGACCGACGTGCATCTGCCGGAGCAGTGCGCGGCCGTGGCGCAGGCGGTGGACGTGCTCCAGATCCCGGCGTTCCTCTGCCGCCAGACGGACCTGCTGCTGGCGGCGGCGGCGACCGGCAAGGCCATCAACGTGAAGAAGGGACAGTTCCTCGCGCCCTGGGACATGCGCCACGTGGTGGCGAAGATCGCCGGCGCCGGCAATCGCCGGGTGCTGGTGTGCGAGCGGGGGGCGAGCTTCGGCTACAACACACTGGTCTCGGACATGCGGAGCCTGCCGCTGCTGGCGGAGACCGGCTGCCCGGTGGTGTTCGACGCCACCCATTCGGTGCAGCAGCCGGGCGGACAGGGCTCGTCGAGCGGCGGGCAGCGGGAGTTCGTGCCGGTGCTGGCGCGGGCGGCGGTTGCGGTTGGCGTCGCGGCGGTGTTTATGGAGACTCACCCGGCGCCCGACGAGGCGCCCTCCGACGGCCCCAACATGGTGCCACTGGATGCCCTGCCCGCGCTGCTCGACCGGCTGCTCGCCTTCGACGCGCTGGCGAAGAATTCGTGAGGGAGAGAGCGATGAGCGAGGGATGCGTGTTCATCGGCGGCGAGTACGTCGCGCCCGAGGACGCCAAGATGTCGATCTTCGACGCAGGCTTCGTCTGGAGCGACACGGTTTACGACGTGACCTCCACCTGGGCCGGCTGGTTCTTCATGCTGGACGAGCACCTGGAGCGCTTCGAGCGCTCCTGCGAAGGCTTCCGGCTTGAGAACCCATACAGCGCAGACGAGATGCGCGGCATCCTCGCCGAGTGCGTGGCGCGGACCGGGCTCGACAACTGCTACGTGAAGATCCAACTCACCCGCGGCGTAATCCAGAGCCAGACCCGCGATCCGCGCCTCGGGTCCCCCGAATTCGTGGCCTACGCCACGCCTTACGCCTGGATCTGGGGCGAGGAGAAGTGCCGCAATGGCGCCGCCCTTTATCTCAGCGGCGTCGAGCGGGTCTCGTCGAAGGCGATCGACGCCCGCTACAAGAACTACAACCGGGCGGACTTCGTGCAGGCCCGCTTCGAGGCCTACGACAACGACTGCGACGATGCGATCCTGGTGGGCGCCGACGGCTCGCTCACCGAAGGGCCGGGCTACAACATCTTCGTCGTTCGCGACGGCGCGGTAGCGTCGCCCGACGCCAATGTGCTGGAGGGAATCACGCGGCGCGCGGTCGCCGAGCTCTGCGATGAGGAGGGGATTCCCTTCGCCTACCGCCGGATGGAGCCGGAGGAGCTTGGTGAGGCCGACGAGCTGTTCGCGAGCACCACGGCCGGCGGCGTGATGCCGGTGGTGCGGCTCGGCGACAAGCCCATCGGCAACGGCCATGCGGGGCTCGTCACCAGCCGCATCCAGTCCCGCTACTGGCAGAAGCGCGAGGAGGGCTGGCACGGCACGCGGGTGGAGGACATTCGCGCCGCGGCGTAGACACGCCGGGGAACCCCCCGCCCCTTCAGACTCTCCGAACCATCGTGCGGTGCACTGCGCCGGCCCAGCGCATCACCATCATTCTATGCGAGAAGGAGAGAACTCCCCCACCTGGCCCTCTCCGCCCCCGGGGGCGGAGAGGGAGAGCAAGCCGGTGCAGCCACGTCCCCCCTCCACCTTTGGGGGAGGGGGACAGGGGGAGGTGGGATCGTCGGTTGTGCTACTTTTCCGCGCCCGCGACCCTCAGGTGCGGGTGAGACGCGCGCGCACGACATCGCAGTTATCCCGCTTAATCCCGGCGCATCTCGCTAGAAAAATTGTGTGTCCGTCTCACTGTGTGGCGCAGACACCGTGCGAGACGGACGGCAGGGCCGGGTCCAGACGCCAGCGTGCGGCGCGGGTCAGTTGTCGACGTAGTCCTCGATGTACTGGCGCACCACCTCGTCGAGCGGCGGGTTCTGGGGCAGGCCGAGGCCGGCCGCGCGGTCGGCCTTCGCGTAGGCCGGCCAGGAGCCAACCAGCCTTTGGATCGCCGCATCGGGCGCGTCGATGATGGCGCCTAGCCTGCGGCCCACGCCCACGCGCTCCAGCGCCGCCGCCATCTCGCCTGCCGTCGCCGAGAAGGAGGGCAGGTTGATGGTGCGGTCGTCGCCGAGGTCCGCGCTCGGCACCTCGTGGAGGGCGACCAGACTATCGACGATCGTGCGGTAGCCGCCGAGGACGATGCGCGTGTCCCGACTCACTGGGAGCTCGTGGTCGATGCCGGCCAGCGGCTCGCGGAAGAGCCCGCTGGCGAAGCCGGAGGCCGCCTTGTTGGGCTTGAACGAAGCCGCTACGCGGAGTTAGCGGCGTAGAGTTCATTCATTTCCGAGGCGTCGCGGGTGCCGTTTGTTCTGTGCGTTCGCTTCCCGGTTGCGTCAGTGGCGCTCCGCCCGTCGGGTGGCGGATCCCCAGCAGCCTCCCGATCACCAGTGGTTAGCATCGACCCCTGCGACGGACCGTCGCCGGATCGGTCCGGCGGCGCGCCGTCGCGATCCAGGGAGATCGATAATGACCGGGACCGCGTGCGACACGAACACCGTCACCCCTCTTCGCCAGCGCATGGAGGAGCAGCTCCGCATCGCCAATCTGGCCGCGAGCACGTCCAAGGCCTACATCTGCGAGATCAAGAACCTGGCCAGGTACTACGACGCCTCGCCGGACGAGCTCGACGCCGAGCAGGTGCGCCAGTGGTACCTGGGGCGGATCGACAAGGGGCTCAGTCCGGGCACGACCAACGTCTCCTTCGCCGCGCTGAACTTCCTCTACATCGACACACTCGGCTGGCCTGACCATGTCGCCGGCCTGCGCTCCCGCAAGAAGCCCGGCAAGCTGCCGCGCTACATGTCGGAGCAGGAGGTCGAGCACCTCATCCTTGCGACACCCGACCTCCGCCACCGTGCTGCCATTGTCACCGGCTATGGCGGCGGGCTCCGCATCTCCGAGACCTTGGCCATCAAGGTCGGCGACATCCTGTCGGAGAAGAAGCTGCTGCACATCCCCTCCGGCAAAGGCGGCACCGAGAGAATGGCACCGTTGCCGGACATCGTCATCCACTACTTGCGCGTCTACTACAGGAACATCTGGCCGCGTCCGACGAACTGGCTCTTCTACGGCGTCTCGCTCGACAGGCCCATCGCAACGGAGACCTTGCAGGCCGCCTTCAGGAGGGCGCGCGACATTGCCGAGCTCGACCGCAGCTACACCTTCCATTGCCTGCGCCATTCGGCGGCGACCCATCTCCTCGAGCGCGGCGGCGATATCGAGGTGATCCGGGACATGCTCGGCCATCGAAGCGCGAACACGACCCGTCACTACGCCCGCGTCACCGGCAAGATGTTCGAGGGCCTCGACCACCCGATCTCAGGCTTCGCAGCGTTGCGCAACTGACGGCGCGTGGAGGCCGAACGCGCGGGCGTGGCGGAGATCTTCCGCCGCGCCGGCGCCGCTTTCCGTGAGCGCCACAAAGGGCGCATCGACGCCGCCCGGCTCAAGGTCATGGGCGCCATCGAGGCGTGCCGCACCGCCGTGCTCGGCGGCCACATGTACGCCTGCGAGGGCTGCGGGCGCGAGCATCCGCTCTTCAACTCCTGCCGCAACCGCCACTGCCCCACCTGCCAGGGTCTCGCCGCCAACCTCTGGAGCGAGGAGCGCGCCGGGGACATCCTGCCGGTGCCCTACTTCCATGTGGTCTTCACCCTGCCCAAGGAGGTTGCCGCCATTGCCTTCTGCAACCGCAGGGTGGTGTTCGACATCCTCTTCCGGGCCGTCGCCGAGACCCTGCGCACCATCGCCGCCGATCCCCGCCACGGCGGCATGCGCATCGGCGGCACCGCGGTCCTCCATACCTGGGATCAGAAGCTCCGCTTCCACCCGCACCTGCACGTGGTCGTGCCCAACGCGGGCTTCGACGTAGACAGTGGCGAGTGGAAGACGGGGAGCACCACCTTCCTCGCCCCCGTCAAGGTCCTCGGCAGCCTGTTCCGCCGCCTCTTCCTCGAGGAGCTCGCCCGCGCCCACGGCCGGGGGGACCTGGAGTTCCACGGCACCGTCGCCCACCTCGCCAATCCCGGCGAGTTCCACGCCACGCTTGCCGCCGCCCGGGCCAGGGACTGGGTGGTCTACGCCAAGCGGCCCTTCCGCGGGCCTGAGCAGGTCTTCCGGTACCTCTCGCACTACACGCACAGGATCGCCATCTCCGACAGCCGCATCGTCTCCTTCGACGGCGAGACGGTCTCCTTCCGCCACCGAAAGCCCAAGGCGCCGGGGCAGAGAAAGCCGCGCTACGGCATCGCCACCGTGAGCGCCGACGAGTTCATCCGCCGCTTCCTGAGGCACGTCCTGCCGGACGGCATGCACCGCATTCGCTACTTCGGCATCCTCGCCAACGGCTGCCGCGCCAGCACGCTGGAGAGAGCACGCCAGGCTCTCGGCGCCCTCGGCTGCGCCGCCCCCGAGGGAAGCGTGGACGGCGCTCGGGCCGAGCCCGACGAAGAGCCCGAGATCGGCACCGCGCCCGTGGCCTGCCCCCACTGCGGCGGCGTCATGCGCCTCGTCCGCGAAATCCGCCGCCGCCATGAGCCCCGCTCGACGCGCGGCCCGCCGGCGCTGCCGCCGACCCACAGGGGGAAACCGTGAGACGCCCGCTCGCTTCGGCCCCGCGCAACGGCGCCAAAGCGCCGACGCACGACCGAACCTGTCTCCGCTTGAGCCGGGCTGACAGCCCTCGGCTCACACCCCGCTCAGTCCTCGCAGCGTGCGCCCGCATGCCTGCCGAAAGACCGGCGCGAGCGTCGATTTTATGCGCAACTCTGCTGCCGGTGGATGCCGCCTGACGCTGACATCAGCGCACTTTCCACATAGCTCAACTTCGCCTCTCGTGGCCCGCGGCTTCGTTCAAAAGGGTTGGGCAGGCTCTCGAGAGAGAGCCTGCCCAACCCTTAACCTTGCCAGGGCGCACGATCACGGTGGGCGGCCTGCCACCGCGGCCATCCAGATAGCCCTTGCGGGTATAGTCGGCCACCAGGTGCTCGTTGATGACCTTGGTCACGCCGTAGGTGCCCTGCGGCGTGATCTTGGTCATATCGGAGACGGTTTCAGGGAGCGCGCTGCCGCCGTAGACCGCGATGCTGCTGGTGAAGACGAGGCGCGGCAGGCCCGGTGCGGCGCGGCAAGCGTCGAGGACGTTGAGGCCGCCGGTGAGGTTGACGGCGAGCGCGAGGTCGAAGTCCTGCTCGGCGCCGGCGCTGACCACCGAGGCGAAGTGGAAGACCGAGAGGGAGTCGCCCGCGATGAGGGCGCGCACGGTATCGCCGTCAGAGACATCGCCGGCGACCAGCGAGACCCGCTCGTCGTCGAGACCGGCGGGTGGTTGCTCGGGCACGACGGCATCGAAGAAGATCATCTCGTCGATCCACTCCTGCTCGCCCGAGGCGCCGGTCAGCGTTCCCCTGTCGAGCAGCGTCCGCGCCAGTCTCAGCCCGAGAAAGCCCAGGCCCCCCGTGATCACCACCTTCATGCGTTCTCTCCGTCCGCTCGGTCTGCATCCGCGTGCAACATATCCTATTGGCAGGGCGCGCCGGTATGCGGATGATAGGCTCCGGACTGTGCCACCCGCCGCGCAACTGTGCGGCGGGGCAAGGAAGCACAGCGAGGCGATGGGGGCTTGAATGACCACGTCGGCGGCGCTTGGGCCGAACGAGTCTCTGATCGACGAGCGCGAGTCTCGGGCCCGCCTGATCACGCCCGCTCTCGTGCTCGATCTCGACGCGATGGAGCGCAACATCGCCACGATGGCGGCCTACGCGGCGGAGCAGGGCGTCGCGGTCCGCCCTCACGCCAAGACCCACAAGAGCGTGCAGATCGCGCGCCGCCAGCTGGACGCCGGTGCGCTGGGCATCTGCTGCGCGACGCTGGGCGAGGCGGAGGCGCTGGCGGCAGGCGGGATCGAGGGACTGCTCATCACCTCGCCGATCGTGGCGCCCGCCAAGATCAATCGCCTCATGGCGCTCCGCCGGGACCACGAATCGCTCATGGTGGTGGCCGACGACATGGATAACCTGCGCGCCCTCGAAGCCGCTGCGGCCGCGTCCGGGTTCGTGCTGGACGTGGTGATCGATGTTGATGTCGGGCTGCACCGCACCGGCACGCGCGACGCGGAGACGGCGGTCGCGCTGGCCGAGGTGGCGGACGCGAGCGAGAGCCTGCGTTTCTGCGGGCTTCAGGGCTATGCCGGGCACGTCCAGCACATCGAGGATTTTAGCGACCGCCGCGCGACCTCCCACGGCGATCTGGCGCCGCTGCGCGAGGCGCGTGACCGGCTCGTAGGGCAAGGCATCGTGGTGCCCATCGTCACCGGCGCCGGCACCGGCACCCACGATATCGACACGGAGATCGGGCTGATGACCGAGCTCCAGGTCGGCTCCTACGTGGTCATGGACGTCGAGTACCTCGACGTTCAGGCGCGCGATAGCGGCGAGTGGCGCTTCGAGCCCGCGCTCTTCGTCCGCTCGACGGTGGTTTCCGCGAGCCACGACGGCAGCGCGACCATGGACGCCGGCCTCAAGTGCTTCGCCACCGACGGGCCACTGCCGCGTTTCCACACCGGCGTGCCCATCGGCGCGCACTACGAGAATTTCGGCGACGAGCACGGACGCATCGTCTTCGCCAGCGCCAACGAGCGGCTCAGGATCGGCGCGGCGCTGGAGTGCATCGTGCCGCACTGCGACCCGACCGTGAACCTCTATGACCACTACCACTGCGTTCGTGGCGAGACCCTGGTCGACATCTGGCCGATCGAGGCCCGCGGCCGCCATTAGAGAAGAGCCATGGCGTCAATCACGCTTGCCAGCCTGACGAAGCGCTTCGGCGACCTGACTGCGGTCGCCTCCCTCAATCTTGAAATCAGGGACAAGGAGTTCGTGGCCCTGCTTGGGCCGTCGGGCTGCGGCAAGACCACGACGATGAACATGATCGCCGGCATCGAGACGCCGTCCGACGGGCAGATCCTCTTCGATGGCCGAGACATGCGCACGGTGCCGGCCAGCCGGCGCAAGGTCGGGTTCGTGTTTCAGAACTACGCCATCTTCACCCATCTTTCGGTGCGCGAGAATCTGGCGTTCGGACTCAAGGTGCGGGGCGTGCCCAAGGCCGAGGTCCAGCGCCGCGTGGCTGCCATGTCTCAGCTTATGCGCCTCGAAGACCGTATCGATTGGCCCACCGCCAAGCTCAGCGTCAACGAGCTGCAAAAGGTCGCGATCGGCCGCTCGGCCATCACCGAGCCCGAGATTTTTCTGCTGGACGAGCCACTTAGTAATCTCGATGCAGCCTTCCGGGCCTTCATGCGGACCGAGCTCAAGCACCTGCAGCACCAGTTCCAGCAGACCATGGTCTACGTCACCCACGACCAGATCGAGGCGATGAGCCTCGCCGACCGGATCGCCGTGATGGACCTGGGCGTGCTGCAGCAGTACGGCTCGCCCATCGAGGTCTACAACGAGCCCCGCAACGTCTTCGTCGCCAACTTCATGGGCAGCCCCAGCATGAATCTGGTGCCGTGCACGCTCTCCGGCGGAGACGGCAGCTATGCGCTTGATTTCGGCGAAGGTGGCAGCGCGGCCGTGGAAGACGGCGCGCTCAAGCGGCGCTGCGATGCGGCGCGGGATGCCGAGCTGATTTTCGGCGCGCGGCCTGAGGACCTCGAGATCGAGCCGACCGGCCATACTGCTCCCGGCATCGAGGCGACCGTGACGTTCGTCGAACCCATCGGCCCGCGCACCATCGTCCATCTCGCCGCCGGCGAGCGCCGGCTGAAGATCGCCGAGGGCAAGCAGTACGGCATCGAGCTTGGCGCCTCGGTCAAGGCGGTGCTGCCGCCGGGCAAGTGCCACCTGTTCGATGCGGAAACGGGCGAGGCGCTGGGTCGTGCCTAGCGCGGCCCGCCCTCCGTCACCCGCTTAGGGGAGAGCTCCGACAGCGCCATGGCACAGCTCGAGCTGAGGAACACGAGCAAGTCCTACGGCAAGACCGTCGCCGTGAAGGACATCGAACTCGTTGTCGAGGACAACAAGTTCTTCTGCATCTTCGGCCCGCCGAGCTCGGGCAAGACGACGATCCTGCGCCTGCTGCTCGGGCTGGTAGCACCGGACGAGGGCGAGATCATCATCGGCGACGAGCCCGTCGTCGATCAGGGGCCGAAGGAGCGCAATCTGGCGATGGTGTTCCAGAACCTCGCGCTCTTCCCACATATGACCGCGGGGCAGAACCTCGCCTTCCCGCTGGTGGAGCGGAAGCTGGAGAAGGCCGCGATCAAGGCGCGGGTGGTCGAGGTGGCGGAGACCCTGCACATCACGCCGCTGCTCGACAAGATGCCGGCACACCTGAGCGGGGGCGAGCGCCAGCGCGTCGCCATCGGCCGGGCGCTCGTGCGCGACCCTGCAGCCTTCCTCATGGACGAGCCGATCGCCGCGCTCGATGCCAGGCTCCGCGAGGAGATGCGCGTCGAGCTCAAGCGCCTCCAACGCGAGCTGCACCACACCATCGTGTATGTCACCCACGACCAGGAGGAGGCGATGTCGATCGCCGATCGCATCGCAGTTATGGAGGAAGGCGAGATCCGCCAGGTGGGCACGCCGGCCGAGATCTACAACCTGCCGAACAGCCGCTACGTGGCGGAGCTGATCGGCGCGCCGCCGATGAACTTCGTCGACGGCACCCTCGCGAACGGTGGCCGGTTTGAGGGGGGCGACGTGCCGTTTTCGATCACGTTGGAGGGTGCCGAGGGGGAAGGGCCGGCGGCCCTCGCCGTGCGGCCGGAGGATTTGGGGATCGGTGTGGCCGGCGCCAACGGCGGGGTCGAGGCCGCCATCTACGAGGTCGAGCCGCTCGGCGCATTCACCATCGTCGATGTCAGCGTGGGTGAGCAGATTCTCAAGGTGCAGGCGCCGGGCCAGCCGCAGTTCACCCTTGGCGAGCGGGTGAACCTCGCGGTCGATCCCGACCGCTGCCACCTCTTCCACGGCGAGACCGGCGAACTCATCCGCTCCGCTCGCTGAAGGGCGCGTCGGCATTGCCGGCGGCGTGGCTGCTGCGCTAGGGTAGAAAGTGCGGTGAAGTTTCTACCCTGGTGGCGACGATGAGCCTCAACATCAAGAACGACGAGACTTGCCGGTTGGCCCGCGAGCTCGCGCAGCTCACCGGCGAGAGCATGACCGGCGCCATTACCGTCGCGCTCCGCGAGCGGCTGGAGCGCGAGACACGGCAACGCGACGCGGCTGCCCTAAAACGGGATATTCGCGCCATCGCCGAGCGTTGCGCTCGCAATCTGAAGCCAGGACCTTCGGCGGTGGAGCATGGCGACTACCTCTACGACAAGCGGGGCCTACCCAAGTGATTATCGACAGCTCGGCTATTCTCGCGATCCTGCTCCGGGAGCCGGATGCTGGACGCTTCGAGGATGCGATCGCCGACGCATGGCCCCGCCGCATGACGGCAGTCGCATTGCTAGAGTCGGCGATGGTTGTAGAAGGTAGGGGCGGCGCCAGGGGCTGGGGACGCATTAGATGCTCTTCTGAAAAGAGCAAAGATCAAGTTGGAGCCTGTCACACAGGAACATGTCAATGTCGCTCGCCAAGCTTGGCGGCGGTTCGGCAAGGGCAATCATCCGGCGGCGCTCAACTTCGGCGACTGCTTCGCCTATGCCCTCGCCGAGGTGACCGGTGAGCCCCTGCTGTTCAAAGGCGAGGACTTCGCCCTGACCGATATCGAGGCGGCGTAGGCGCGACACCTACATGTTCTGGAGCAGGTGGATCAGGCTGGAGGTGTCCCAGCGGTTGCCACCGCGCTGCTGCACGTGGGCGTAGAACTGGTCCACCAGCATGGACATCGGCAGGAGGGCGCCATTCTTCTTGCCCTCCTCGAAACAGAGGCTCAGGTCCTTCCGCATCCAGTCGACGGCAAAGCCGAACTCGAACTCGCCCCGCAGCATGGTCGAGCCCCGGTTCTCCATCTGCCAGGACTGCGCTGCGCCCTTGGAGATGACCTCAAGCACGGTCTCACCGTCGAGGCCGGCGCGCTGGGCGAAGTTGATGGCTTCCGCGAGCCCCTGAACCACGCCCGCGATGCAGATCTGGTTCACCATCTTGGTGAGTTGGCCGTTCCCTGCCGGCCCCATGTGGGTGACGTTGCGTGCGAACGCGTCGATGACTGGCTGGGCACGCGCGAACTCCGCCTCGTCGCCGCCCACCATCACGGTCAGCACGCCGTTCTCGGCGCCCGCCTGGCCGCCCGAGACCGGGGCATCGAGGAAGCCCACGCCCCGCTCCTTGGCTGCGGCATAGACCTCGCGGGCGACAACGGCGGAATCAGTCGTGTGATCGATGAAGATGGCGCCATCCGCCATGCCGGCGAGCGCACCGTCGTCGCCGTAGACGACTGCGCGTAGGTCGTCATCGGCGCCGACGCAGGCGAAGACCATCTCCGCGCCTTGGGCGGCAGCGGCAGGGGTCGGGGCGGCGCTGCCTTGGTGGGTCTCGGTCCATTGTTTGGCCTTGGCTGCGGTTCGGTTGTAGACGGTGACCTCATGGCCCGCTTTAGCGAGGTGCCCTGCCATGGGAAACCCCATCACGCCGAGCCCGAGAAACGCCACCTTGGTGCCACCGTCATCAGTCATAATTCGTCCTCCCCGCCGGCTTCTCGCGCCAAAGCGCGGCATCGTAGCGACGCCGAAACAGGCGGGCAATGACGGCCCCTGTGCCCGTCTGTTGACGCAGATCAAGGCGCTGGCGTGTGCGCGCTTCAGACTGGTTCTGAGGGAGCCCGTCGCCGCACTTCTCGGGAGCCGATCGCCCATTCGCCACGACGCGCATGCCATGACAGCGGGTTCGTTTTCTGGCGCGAGGCGCTGCAGGATAGCGGCGCGCACGGTCCACCTCGGGGCCAGCACCGGGGCATCGCTGTTGCTGCTCCTCGTCTTCGTCGCCCTCGCTGGCGAAGCGCACGCCGCCGTCAAGCTCGGCACCGCGCTCACCAAGATTGCGCCCGCAGACCTTGTGCCGGGCGCCGACCGCTTAGGCCCGGTCGAAGGCGCGCCGCCCCGTGCGCAGGCGCTCGAAGGGTCCTCGCTCAAGGGCTACGTCTTCCTGAACACGGATGTCGCGGGCGCAGTGGGCTATTCCGGCAAGCCCATTCACCTCCTGATCGGGCTCGACACCGAGGGCACGATCACCGGTGCCGCGCTGCACAAGCACCACGAGCCCATCGTGCTGATCGGGATTCCCGAGCGCCGGATCAAGAGCTTCATCGCGGACTACGTCGGGCGCAACGTGCGCGAGTTCCTGGAGGAACGCGATGCCAGCGACCGCTCGCTCGATATCATCGCCGGCGCCACGGTCACCATCCTGGTGATCGACGACGCCATCCGCCGCTCCTCGCTGCGAATGGCACGCGCGCTGGGCCTCGCTGGGCTCGGCGGGGAACGGGCGTCCGGCGCGCCGCCCCGGGGCGAGGTCGACACCGCGCAAGGGGGCGTCGACGACTGGATGACCCTGATCGGCGACGGCTCGGTGCGTCGGCTCAACCTCAGCGTCGGCGAGGTAACCGCAGACTTCGCCGCTGCGGGCAAGGAGAAAGCCGCCGAGCGGCCAGAGAGTGACGACCCGGAGGCGCGCTTCATCGACCTCTACGCGGCGGAGGTCAGCGTGCCGGTCATCGGCCGGAGCCTGCTTGGCGACGCCGAATACGAGAACCTCCGCGCACGGCTGGAGCCCGGCCAGCACGCGCTGCTGATTGCCGCCAACGGCCTCTATTCGTTCAAGGGCTCGGGCTTCGTGCGCGGCGGGATCTTCGACCGTGTTCAGCTCGTCCAGGGCGATGGCAGCATCCGCTTCCGCGACCGCCAGTACAAGCACCTGGGTGAGGTGGCGGCGGACTTGGCGCAGCCCTTCTCCGAAATTGGCCTCTTCGTGGTGCCGGCTGACGCCGAGTTCGACCCCGTAGCACCTTGGACGCTCCAACTCCTGGTGCAGCGCGCGATCGGTGCGCTCGACAAGGATTTCTTGCTCTACGAGCTCTCCTACACGTTGCCCGCACGTTATCTGAGGCCGCTGCCCGGACCTGCGCCTTCAGCCACCGACCAGACCCTGACCGAGCCGGAAGCCGCGCCGGAGCTCTGGCGGCGCATCTGGGAGGATCGAATCGTCGACGTGGCGGTGCTCGGCGCGGCCATGATCGCGCTCACCCTGATCTTCTTCTTCCAGGACTGGTTCGCACGCCGGCCCAAGCTCGCGACCGGCGTGCGCGTGGGCTTCCTGCTCTTCATCGTCGCCTGGCTCGGCGGCTTCGCCCAGGCCCAGCTCTCGGTGGTCAACATCATGACATTCGGCAACGCGCTGATTACCGAGTTCCGCTGGTCCTACTTCCTGATGGACCCGCTGATCTTCCTGCTCTGGTGCGGCACCGCGCTGGCGCTGATCTTCTGGGGCCGGGGCGTGTTCTGCGGCTGGCTCTGCCCCTTTGGCGCGCTGCAGGAGCTGCTCAACAAGGCAGCGCGGCTCGCGCGGGTGCCCCAAGTGACGCTGCCCTGGGGCCTGCACGAGCGCCTCTGGCCGGTGAAGTACGTGATCTTCATCGGCCTTGCCGGAGTCTCGCTCTACGACCTCGCCTTCGCCGAACGCCTGGCGGAGGTCGAGCCCTTCAAGACCACCGTGATCCTGCGCTTCGCCCATGACTGGCCGTTCGTGGCCTGGGCCGGCGTGCTGCTCGGCACCGGGCTCTTCGTCGAGCGCTTCTTCTGCCGCTACCTCTGCCCGCTGGGGGCGGCGCTCGCGATCCCCGGCAAGATCAGGATCATGGAGTGGCTGCGCCGCCACAAGGAATGCGGCGCGCCCTGCCATCGCTGCGCCCAGGAATGCATGGTCCAGGCGATCCATCCGGACGGGCACATCAACCAGAACGAGTGCCTCTACTGCCTGCACTGCCAGCAGGTCTATCACGACGAGCATCGCTGCCCGCCAATGATCCAGCGCCGCCTCCGGCGCGAGCGTCGACGCGCGCGCGCCTCCGCGAATATCACCGTCCCGCCTGCAGCTCCCGCAGGCCCAACCGGCACAGCAACGAGTCCCTGATGCCAAGCAAGGAGGAGAAAGCCATGTCGAAGAAAAAACACGATGCCCCGGAGAAGACCGGCGTCACACGCCGCGATCTGATCGGCAGCACGGCCAAGATCGCCACCGTGGGCGGAGTGGTCGCTGCCGGCGTCGCCGGGGTCACTCCCGCCGGTCCGCCGCGCAAGGCGCACGCCGCGACCGAGGCAGGCTCCGCCTACGTGGGGCCGGGCCAGCTCGACGAGTATTACGGCTTCTGGTCGAGCGGCCAGTCCGGCGAGGTGCGCGTCTTCGGCGTTCCCTCCATGCGCGAGCTCCTGCGCATTCCGGTGTTCAACCGCTGCAGCGCCACCGGCTGGGGACTCACCAACGAGAGCCGCCGAATCATGACCGAGGGGCTCACACCCGAGACCCGGAAGTTCCTGGAATCCCGCGGCGGCATCTACACCAACGGCGATGCGCACCACCCGCACATGTCGTTCACCGACGGCACCTACGACGGGCGCTATGTCTGGATCAATGACAAGGCGAACACGCGTGTTGCCCGCATCCGCTGCGACGTGATGAAGGTCGACAAGATCGTGGAGATCCCCAACGCCAACGACATCCACGGCCTGCGGCCCCAGAAATATCCGCGCACGGGCTATGTGTTCTGCAACGGTGAGCACGAGATTCCGCTGCCCAACGACGGCTCCGTGCTCAATGATCCGTCGCAGTACATCGCCATCTTCACCGCGCTCGACGGCGACACCATGGAGGTCGCCTGGCAGGTGATCGTCGACGGCAACCTCGACAACGTCGATGCCGACTATCAGGGCAAGTACGCGGTCTCCACCTGCTACAATTCCGAAATGGGCATGAACCTGGAGGAGATGACCGCCGCCGAGCAGGACTGGGCCGTGGTCTTCAACATTGCCCGCATCGAACAGGGGGTGAAGGACGGCGACTACACCATGCACCAGGGCGTCAAGGTGCTGGACGGCCGCAAGGGCTCGCCCTACACCCGCTACATCCCGATTTCCACCAGCCCCCACGGCGTCAACACGGCGCCCGACGGCCACCACATCGTCATCAACGGCAAGCTGTCGCCGACCGTCTCGGTCATCGACGTGCGCCGCCTCGACGACCTGTTCGACGACAAGATCGCGCCGCGCGACGTGATCGTCGCCGAGCCCGAGCTTGGCCTCGGCCCACTCCACACCGCCTTCGACGGACACGGCAACTGCTTCACGACGATCTTCCTCGACAGCCAAGTCTGCAAGTGGAACATGGATGCCGCGATTCGCCAGTACAATGGCGAGGAGGTGGACCCGATCGTCGAGAAGATCGACGTTCACTACCAGCCGGGGCACAACCACACCTCCATGGGCGAGACCAAGGAGGCAGACGGCAAGTGGCTGGTATCGCTGAACAAGTTCTCGAAGGACCGGTTCATCAACGTGGGCCCGCTCAAGCCCGAATGCGAGCAGCTCATAGACATCTCGGGCGACAAGATGGAGCTGGTCCATGACGGCCCCACTTTCTCGGAGCCTCACGACTGCATCATCGTTCATCGCAGCAAGATGAACCCGAAGCAGATCTGGGACCGTGAAGACCCGACCTGGGAAGAGGCGCGCCAGCAGGCGGCGAAGGATGGTGTCGATCTCGACTGGGGCGAGGACGTGATCCGCGACGGCAGCAAGGTGCGGGTCTACATGTACTCGATCGCACCCGCGTTCAGTCTCGAGACCTTCGAGGTGAACGAGGGCGACGAGGTCACCGTCTACATCACCAACCAGGACGATGTGGACGACCTCAGCCACGGCTGGTCGCTTTCCAACTACGGGGTGGCCATGGAGGTGGCGCCTCAGGCGACTGCGTCGGTGACGTTTACTGCCGACCGGCCCGGCGTACACTGGTTCTATTGCCAGTGGTTCTGTCATGCGCTGCACATGGAGATGCGCGGGCGCATGTTCGTGAAGCCCAAGACCGCCTGATGCGCGTGCGGCGCGCGGTGCTCGCTCTCGGCGCGGCGGTGGCGTTGTTTGCCGCCGTCGCGGGGGAGGTGCGTGCCGCGCCCGCCGCCGTCATCGAGGTCTCGCCCGGCGAAGGGACGCTGCAGGCCGCGCTGGATGCCGCCGAGCCCGGCGCGGTGCTGCGGCTTGCACCGGGCCGTTACCCTGGTCCGATCGTCATCGACCGCACGCTCACGCTTGAGGGTGCGCCCGGCGCGGTCCTCGACAGCGGTGGCAAGGGGCGGGTGCTCAGCGTTGCCGCGCCCGATGTGGTGGTGCGCGGGCTCACCGTCCGCAACTCCGGCACGAGCCTTGCCGAGACCGACGCCGGCATCTTCCTCGACAAGCCGGCCAAGGGAGCGCTGATCGAGGGCAATCGGCTCGAGAACAACCTGTTCGGGATTTACCTGCACGGCGCCCGCAACGCGCTGGTGCGGGACAACGAGGTGATCGGCAACCGCGACCTGCGCATGAGCGAGCGCGGCAACGGCATCCATCTCTGGGCGGCCAAGGGCTCGGTGGTGGAGGGCAACGACGTGCGCTACGGCCGCGACGGCATCTTCGTCACGACCAGCCGCAAGAACGCGTTCCGAAACAACGAGTTTCGCGAACTGCGCTTCGCCATCCACTACATGTACACCCACGACAGCGAGGTCAGCGGCAATGTCTCCCACGACAACCACGTGGGCTACGCGCTGATGTATTCGGATCGCCTCCGCGTGTTCGACAACCGCTCCACAGGCGACCGCGACCACGGCTTCCTCTTCAACTTCACCAACAAGTCGCGCATCGAGCGCAATCTCGTGCGCGCCGGCCGCGACAAGTGCGTCTTTCTCTACAATGCCAACCGCAACGTGCTCAGCGGCAATCTCTTCGAGGGCTGCGCCATCGGCATCCACTTCACCGCAGGCTCCGAGGGCAATCGCATCGCGGGCAACGGCTTCGTCGGCAACGCGACCCAGGTGAAGTACGTCGGCACGCGTCACGTCGAGTGGTCCGACGAAGGCGTCGGCAACTACTGGAGCGACAATCCCGCGCTCGATCTCGATGGCGACGGCATCGGCGACGTGCCCTACCGGCCCAACGACCTCGTCGACCAGGTGGTCTGGCGCCACCCGCTGGCTAAGCTGCTGCTGACCAGCCCGTCGGTGCGCATCCTGCGCTGGGCTCATGACCGCTTCCCCTCCATCTATCCGGGCGGCGTGATCGATTCCGCCCCGCTGATGCGACCGCCTGAGTTGGAGACCGGGTGATGGAGGGGCCGGCGCTTGCGCTGGAGGCGGTCGCCAAGTCCTACGGCCGGCACGCGGCGGTCGATGGGGTGACGCTCAGCTTGGCGCCCGGGGAGCGGCTCGCGCTGCTCGGCCACAACGGTGCCGGCAAGACCACGCTGCTCAAGCTGGCGCTGGGCCTCACGCGGGCCAACCGCGGCAGCGTGACGACCCTGGGCTGCGCCCCCGGAGGCCCGGCCTGGACCGCAACAAAACGCGAGATCGGCTTCCTGCCGGAGAACGTGGCCTTCCTCGGCTCGATGACCGGACGCGAGACGATCCGCTTCTACGGCCGGCTCAAGGGAGTCGGCCGGGCTGGCTGCGAGGAGGCGCTCGCCCATGTCGGCCTCGCCGGGGTGGCGGGCAGGCGGGTCAAGACCTACTCCAAGGGCATGCGTCAGCGCCTGGGCTTCGCGCAGGCGATCCTGGGGGCGCCCCGGCTCCTGATCCTGGACGAGCCCACCGGCGGGCTCGACCCGGAATCGCGCCAAGCCTTCCACGAGACGCTGCATGAACTGGCCGGACGAGGCACGGCGATCATCCTCTCCTCCCACGTGCTGACCGAGGTCGAAGCCGGGACCGACCGTATCGCGATCATGCGCGAGGGTCGTCTCGCGGCCTTGGGCACGGCGGACGAGCTCAAGCGCCGGGCCGGTCTCGCGGTGACGATCCGCGTGGCCGTGCGCCCCGGCGGCGGCGCGCGCCTCGCGAGCGCGCTCGGCGGCCGGTCGTCCGAGCGGATCAACGATCACGCGGTCGAGCTCCGCTGCGACGCCGACGAGAAACGCGCCCTGATCGAGCGCATCCTTGGCTTGGGCGACGAAGTCGAGGACATCGAAATCGTCCCGCCCGGCCTTGATGCGGTCTACGCACGTTTCGGCGGCAGCGGCGGCGGCGAGAGGGAGCGCGCGCCGTGACGGCGGTCGCAACCATCGCCGGGCGGGAGGTTTTGGCCGGCATCCGCAACCGCTGGATGCTCGCAGCCGCGCTGCTCCTCGGCGTGCTGGCGCTGACGCTGGCCTTCGTGGGCAGCGCGCCGGGCGGGACGGTCGCCGCCTCGCGTCTCGCGATCACGGTCGTCAGCCTCTCCAGCCTCTCGGTCTTCCTGGTGCCGCTCATCGGGCTGCTGGTGAGCTACGACACGCTGGTGGGCGAGATCGAGCGCGGCACCATGCCGCTGCTGATGACCCATCCGGTTACCCGCTTGCGCATCGTGCTCGGCAAGTTCGCAGGCCAGGTGGCGATCCTCGCCATCGCCACAGTCGTGGGCTTCGGCGTCGCCGCGCTGGCCACGGGCCTCGGGGACGGCGGCGATGCCGAGGCCTGGCGCGCCTTCGGGGTGATGGTGGGCAGCTCGATTCTGCTTGGCGCCGCCTTCGTCGCGCTCGGCACGCTCATCAGCGCCGTGGTGGCCGAGCGCGGCACGGCAGCCGGCGTCTCCACGGCGGTGTGGCTGGTCTTCGTCGTGCTCTTCGACATGGCGCTGCTCGCCGTGCTCGTGGCGGACGAAGGGCAGGTAATCTCCGGCGATCTCTTCCGCGTGCTGCTGCTGCTCAACCCGACCGACGTCTACCGCATGCTGACGCTTGCCGGTTCCGAGACCGTGGGTGCGCTCTCCGGCATGGCGGGGGTGAGCGCCGAGGCGGCCTTCGGTCATGCGCTTCTGTTCCCGGTCATGGTGCTCTGGATCGCGGTGCCGCTCGGCCTCGCGGGCCTCCTGTTCGGGAGGAAGGAGCTGTGAGACGCGCGCTTGCCCTGCTGGCTATCGGCCTGCTCGCGCTCTCGGGCGCCGCCGGCTGCGGCGAGGACGACGACGTTGTCGCCAAGCCGGCGCCGGTGGAGCCCACACGCGAGGCCTCCGGCCACTACTGCGGCATGATCCTGGTCGATCACAGCGGCCCCAAGGCCCAGGTTCACCTGCCCGACGAGTCCGAGCCCGTGTGGTTCTCCTCGGTGCGCGACGCCATCGCCTTCACCATGCTGCCGGAGGAGCCGCGCAACTACATCGCGATCTACGTCAACGACATGGGCGTGGCCCAGTGGGACGCGCCCGAGCCCGGCACCTGGATCGATGCGAACGGTGCCTTGTACGTGATCGGGAGCGACCGCATGGGCGGCATGGGCGTGCCGGAAGCGGTGCCGTTTGCGACGCGCGAAGCCGCCGAACGCTTCGTCGCCGAGCATGGCGGGCGCATCGTCGCACTCACCGACGTGCCGGAGAGCTACATCTTCGCCTACGCCGATGAGGACGACGCCGCGATGTCGGCGCATGGAGACCACCAATGATGCGCTGGCCCGCTGCCGCGCCCACCCGGCGGCGCTTCGTCGCCATCGCGGCAGCGGCCGCCGGCCTGCCCTTCGCGGCGATCCGGGCCGGCGCCGAGACAACGCATTTGCACCGTTGGTCCGGCATTGCGCTCGGCGCTGCGGCGGAGATCGTCCTGCATGATCCCGATGCTTCTCGCGCGCGCCGCCTGATCGCGCGCTGCGTCGCAGAGATCGACCGGCTGGAGGACGTGTTCAGCCTCTACCGGCCCGAGAGCGCGATCACGCGCCTCAACCGGGACGGTTGGCTCGCGGCGCCGCCTCTGGAGCTGGTGACGTTGCTGGCGGAGGCGCGTACCTACTCGGAGCGGACGGAGGGCGCCTTCGACGTCACCGTGCAGCCGCTCTGGCGCCTCTACGCCGCGCACTTCGCGCGCCCCGGCGCCGATCCGCGCGGGCCGGACGATGCCGAGCACGCCAGGGCGCAGGCGCTGGTGGACTACCGTGCCGTCGAGATCGAGCCGGCCGAGGTCCGCTTCGCCCGACGGGGGATGGCGATCACCCTCAACGGCATCGCCCAGGGCTACACCACCGACCGTGTGGCGACGCTGCTGCAGGACGCCGGCATGGGCGACGTTCTTCTCGACATCGGCGAAGTCCGGGCGCTCGGCCGTCATCCCGACGGCCGCCCCTGGCATGTCGGCCTCCGCCACGCGGCCGAGCCCGAGACGGTCGCACGCACCGTCACGCTGACCGACCGTGCCGTCGCCACCTCGGCCGGCATCGCGAGCCCCTTCGATGCGAGCGGGCGCCACCACCACCTGTTCGACCCCGCGACCGGCAGGCCCGCGCAGGCAGCGGGGCAGGTCTCGGTGATCGCGCCACGCGCCACCATGGCCGACGCGCTCTCCACCGCGCTCGCCGTCTCCTCGCCCGCGCAAGCCGCCGCTTTCGCCGCCCGCTTCCCCGAGATAGAGGTGGTGATTGATGGGATGAGCCAACCGTCGTAGCGGCTCCCCTCTACGGCGCACCTTGGCTAGGATGCGCCCCGATTCCTCTCCCCGCCGAGCGGGCGCCCGATGGCCGTCTACACCGAAGTCTCCGACGACGAGCTCGCCGCGTTCATCGCGGAGTACGACATCGGCACGGCCGTCTCCTGCAAGGGCATTGCCGAGGGCGTCGAGAACTCCAACTACCTGCTGCTGACCGAGGGCGGCCCCTACATCCTCACGCTCTACGAGAAGCGGGTCGATGCCAGGGACCTGCCCTTCTTCCTCGGGCTGATCGAGCATCTGGCGGCGCGCGGCGTGCCCTGCCCGGTGCCCGTCCACGGGCGCGACGGCGCGGTGCTGCGCACCCTCTGCGAGCGGCCGGCGGCGATTACGAGCTTCCTCGCCGGCGTCTGGCCGAGGCGCCCGCGGCCCGAGCACTGTGCCGAGCTGGGCGAGGCATTGGCACGGATGCACCTGGCGGGACTCGACTACCCGGCAGAGCGCGCCAACGCGCTCTCGGTCGACAGCTGGCGCCCGCTCTTCGAGCGCTGCCGCGCCGGCGCCGACGACGTGGTGCCCGGCCTCTCCGCCGAGGTCTCGGCGGCGCTGGACCGCATCGAGGCGGAATGGCCGCGCGAGCTGCCGCGCGGCGTGGTCCACGCCGATCTCTTCCCCGACAACGTCTTCTTCGAGCGGAACCGGCTCAGCGGCCTGATCGACTTCTACTTCGCGTGCAACGACGCGCTGGTCTACGACCTCGCGGTCTGCCTCAACGCTTGGTGCTTCGAGCCGGACCTCAGCTTCAACGTGACCAAGGCACGCCTCATGATCGGGCGCTACCGCGCGGTGCGCTGCTGCGCGGAAGCCGAGATCGCGGCGCTCCCGCGGCTCGCCGAGGGCGCCGCGCTGCGCTTCCTGCTCACCCGTCTCTACGACTGGATCAACCAGGTGGACGGCGCCCTGGTCAAACCCAAGGACCCGCGCGAGTACCTGCACAAGCTCCGCTTCCATCGCGGCGTGTCGGGCCCCGGCGCCTACGGCATCGAGCCGTGAGCGTCGCGATCTATACCGACGGCGCCTGCAGCGGCAATCCGGGGCCGGGCGGATGGGGCGCGGTGCTGCTCTACGGCACGCATCGGCGCGAGATCAGTGGCGCGCACCCGCGCACCACCAACAACCGCATGGAGCTCACGGCCGCGATCCGGGCGCTGGAGGCGCTCAACCGCCGCTCCGCCGTCGCCCTCTACACCGACAGCACCTACGTGAGGGACGGGATCACCCGCTGGCTCCCCGGCTGGAAGGCCAAGGGCTGGCGCACCGCGTCCAGGTCCCCGGTCAAGAACCGCGACCTGTGGGAGGCCCTCGATGCCCTCGCCCAGCGCCACGACGTGACCTGGCACTGGGTGAAGGGCCACGCCGGCGACCCGGAGAACGAGCGCGCCGACACCCTCGCACGCGAGGCGCTGAAGGCCGCCGCGGCGTAGCCTGCCGCCGAGCCGGCTATTCTGCGGCGCTGGCCTGGGCGGCGGGCGCGCGGAAGGCGGCCAGCAATTCGGCCTCGCGCTCCTTTGCGCAGGCGACGTTCGCCTCCTTCACGTGGCCGAAGCCCCGCATGGCGAGCGGCACCTCGGCGATCTCCACGGCGAGCCCGTGGTTGTCGGACTCAAGCCCGGCGATCAGCGTCTCCACCGTCTCCTCGTACTCGCCGATCAGCGCGCGCTCCCGGCGCCGCTCGGCGCTGTAGCCGAAAATATCGAGCGGCGTCCCGCGCAGGCCCTTGAACCGCGCCAGCAGGCGGAAGGCCGCGAGCATCCAGGGGCCGAAAATGCGCTTCTTCAGGTGGCCGGTGTGGGGATCGCGCCCGGCGATGAGCGGCGGCGCCATGCTGAACCGCAGCCCGACCGAGCCCTCGAACTCCGCCGCAACTTGTGCCCGGAAGCGGCCGTCGGTGTAGAGCCGGGCGACCTCGTACTCGTCCTTGTAGGCGAGCAGCTTGTGATAGGCGCGGGCCACCGCCTCGCCAAAGCCCTCGCGGCCTGGCGCTCGTGCGCGCTCGGCCTCGCGCGCGCGGCTCACCAGGGCGCGGTAGCGGCTGGCAAGCGCGGTGTTTTGATAGGCCCTGAGGTCGGAGGCACGCCGCTCGATCTGCGCGTCCAGCCCCTGCGCCTGCGGCTCCTGCGGCAGGGTACCGGTCTCGGCCGCTGCGGTGGCGACCGCGTCGGCATCGTGCGCGGCCGCGCGGCCCCAGCGGAATGCACGCTGATTGGCCTCGACCGCAACCGCGTTGAGCGCGATCGCCCGCTCGATGGCCTCGGCGCCGAGCGGAACCAGGCCGCGCTGATAGGCGAACCCTAAGAGGAAGAGGTTGGTGTAGACGGCATCGCCGACCAGCGCCGTCGCCAGGCGGGTCGCGTCCACGACATCGAGCGTGCGCGCCGCCGCCCCGATCACGCCTTCGAGCTGCGCGCCGGGGAACTCGAGGTCGGGCGCGCGGGTGAAGTCGCCGGTCGTGATCGGGCCGCCGTTGACCACCGCGTGGGAGGCGCTCTTGTCGAGCCGTGACACCGCTTCGCGGCTCGCCGCCACCACCCGGTCGATCCCCAGCAGCAGCCTGGCGCCGCCGACGGCGATGCGCACCGCGTGCAGGTCCTCGGGCCGCTCGGCGATGCGGATATGGCTGGTGACGGCACCGTACTTCTGGGCGAGGCCGGCCTTGTCCAGCACCGTGGCGCCCTTGCCTTCCAGTCGCGCCGCCGTGCCCAGCAGCGCTGCAAGGGTGACGATCCCGGTGCCGCCGACGCCCGCAAGCAGGATACCGTAAGGCTCCGTACACGAGGGGCGCTGCGGCTCCGGCAGTGCGGCGATGGGCCGCTCGGATACGCCCGCGGAGGCGCCCGCGCGCCGCTTCCCGCCCTTCACCAGCACGAAGCTCGGGCAAAAGCCCTTGATGCAGGAGAAATCCTTGTTGCAGGCGGATTGGTCGATCGCCCGCTTGCGGCCGAACTCGGTCTCCAGCGGCACCACCGAGAGGCAGTTCGACTGCACGCCGCAGTCGCCGCAGCCCTCGCACACGTCCGGGTTGATGATGACCCGCCAGTCCGGGTCCTCCAGCAGCCCGCGCTTGCGCCGGCGCCGCTTCTCGGTCGCACACATCTGGTCGTAGACGATGGCCGAGACCCCCTCCCACTGGCGCAGGTCGCGCTGCACCTGGTCGAGCTCGTCCCGGTGATGGATCGTGGCGCCGTCCGCGAACTGCCCGTCGAAGGGATATTTCTCGGGCTGGTCGGTGACCACCGCGATGCGGCCGACGCCCTCTGCCTGGACCTGTCGGGTCACGCGCTGGACCGAGAGCGGCCCGTCCATGGGCTGGCCGCCGGTCATGGCCACCGCGTCGTTGTAGAGAATCTTGTAGGTCATGTTGACGCCGGCGGCGACCGCGGCCCGGATCGCCAGAATGCCGGAGTGGAAGTAGGTGCCGTCGCCGATGTTCTGGAAGATGTGCTCGGTCTCGGTGAAGGGCGCCTGGCCGATCCAGTTGGCACCCTCGCCGCCCATGTGGGTGTAGGTGTCGGTCTCGCGGTCCATCCACTGCGCCATGTAGTGGCAGCCGATGCCGGCGAGCGCGCGGCTCCCTTCGGGCACCTTGGTCGACGAGTTGTGCGGGCAGCCCGAGCAGAAGTAGGGCACCCGCTCCATCGCCGCAGGCTCCCCGGCGCCGCTCTCCGCCCACCTAGCGCGCAAGCGGGCCAGCCGCGCCTCGATGCTCTCGTCCGCGCCGAGGCGCAGGAGCCGCTCGGCCAACGTCTGCGCCACCCCGCCGGGGTCGAGCTCGCCCGAGGCGCGGAGCAGCGGGCGCCCTTCCTCGTCGCACTTGCCGATCACGCGCGGCCGCTCCGTCGCGGGCAGGTTGTAGAGCAACTCCTTGATCTGGCCCTCGATGAAGTCCCGCTTCTCCTCGACCACGAGAATCTCGTCGAGCCCGCCGGCGAAGCGCCTGATGCCGTCCGGCTCCAGCGGCCAGCTCATGCCGACCTTGTAGAGCGCGATGCCCAGCCGCCGTGCCGTGCCCTCATCGATGCCGAGGTCGTCCAGCGCCTGGCGCACGTCGAGATAGGACTTGCCGGTCGTCACGATGCCAAGCCGGCGCCCCGGCCCGTCGATCACGGTGCGGTCGAGCCCGTTCGCCCGGCCGTAGGCCCGCGCGGCGTCGAGCTTGTGCTCGAGCAGCCGCTCTTCCTGCTCCAGCGGCGTGTCCGGCCAGCGGATGTTGAGCCCGCCTGCGGGCAGCGCGTGGTCATCCGGCGTGGCGATGGCGACCCGGTGCGGATCCACGGAGACGATGGCCGAGCTGTCCACCGTCTCGGCGATGCAGATGAAGCCGACCCAGAGGCCGGCGTAGCGCGAGAGCCCCCAGCCGTGCAGCCCGTAATCCAGGAACTCCTGCACGCCGGCCGGGTTGATCACCGGCATGGTCGCACTCACGAAGTTGAACTCGCTCTGGTGCGCCGTGGTGGACGAAGCGCAGACATGATCGTCGCCCGCCAGCGCGAGCACGCCGCCGTGGGCCGCCGTGCCAGCGAGGTTGGCATGCTTGAAGACGTCGATCGTGCGGTCGACGCCTGGCCCCTTGCCGTACCAGATGGCGAAGACGCCGTCGTGCTTGGCACCGGGGAAGAGCCCGACCTGCTGCGTGCCCCAGAGCGCGGTGGCCGCCGTGTCCTCGTTGACTCCGGGCTGAAAGTGCACGCCGTGCTGCTCGATGAACGGCCTGGCCTGCCAGAGCGCGCGGTCGAAGTTGCCGAGCGGCGAGCCGCGGTAGCCCGAGATCATGCAGCGCGTGTCCAGCCCGGCGGCCTTGTCCCGCAGGTGTTGCATCATCGGCAGCCTGACCAGCGCCTGGGTGCCGGTCATGTAGACCTCGCCCGAGAGGGCGGCGTACTTGTCGTCGAGTGAGACCGCGGCGAGGGTCATCGCGATTCCTGTCCTCAGCGTCCGGTTCTTCTTGGGGCTAAGCCGCAAGCTGCGGCCGCCGGGTGCCCGGCCGCGCCGCCATCATACCCCAAGGCGCACCGTCGGCGCGAAGCGGCGGCGGCTGGGATATCCTTGAGAGTTTAGTTTTATGCGGCCTATTCCGGCCCACTCCGGCCCAAAGTGGCCCAAGGTGGTCCAAAACCGGCGGCTCAAAGTGGCTCACGGTGGACCAAGACAGCGCGGATGTGGGCGACGATCTCAAGCGAATGCCCCTTTTTGCCACGTCTCGCCAAAATGGGTTGCCTCACATCCGTGCGGCGGGCATCGCGTGTGGCGGCGTTTTCGCGGTCTGCACAACGCATCCGGCGAGACTGACTCCGCCCGCCCGCGCCGTGCACCGCACCATGGTCCGGGGCACGCTAACGGCAACCGACGAGAAGGTCGCCCAGACAGGAACCGGGCCGCGCAGCGGCCCGGACGGCGCGACTGCGCCGCGCGCGAAGCGCGGAGCCAAGCGAACGGAGTTCGCGCCCGGCGATTGAGGGAAATGATTAAGTCAGGCCCGGACGGCGCGACTGCGCCGCGCGCGTAAGCGCGGAGCCAAGCGAGCGGAGCGAGCGTCCGTTCCCATGGTTTCCTGACCGTTCCACGCTGTTCCCATATAGAGTTGAATAACAGCGTGTTAGGTAGAACATTGGTCTCTTGCGTTCCAGTCCGTTTTCACCCATTCTTGGTCCAATTGTGGGACACAGCGTGGGTGACGAATTATGAGGTATCTCGATTCGGACGCATCGAATGCCGCCAGACCAAGACGCCTCAATGCCGCCTTCGTCCGAACCGTCAGCCGACCGGGCGTCTATGGCGATCAGCACGGCCTGAGGCTCCGAGTCTACAAATCCCGAAAACGGGCGTTGATCTCCAAGCAATGGATATGGCGCGGAACCGTCAACGGAACACGACGCGATATCGGGCTCGGCGGCTTCCCCTACGTCACCCTCGCCGAAGCTCGGCAGACCGCATTCGAGTACCGCAAGATATCGAAGGCCGGCGGCGATCCGAAGACCCTCAGGCGCAGGCCCGAAGTGCCGACCTTCGCGCAGGCGGCAGAGACCGTGATCGGCATCCACCGCAAGGGCTGGAAGGATGGCGGCAAGAGCGAGATGCAGTGGAAGGCGAGCCTCAGGGACTACGCCATGCCGAAGCTCGGCCGCAAGGGCGTCGACGAGATCACCACCGCAGACGTAATGGCGGTGCTCGTTCCGCACTGGCACACTAAGACCGAGACCATGCGCCGCGTGCGCCAGCGTATCGGGGCGGTGATGAAGTGGGCCGTCGCGCAGGGCCATCGGGGCGACAACCCTGCCGGCGACGCCATCGCCGCCGCACTGCCCAAGAACGGCAGCGTGCGCCAGCATCAGCGCGCCTTGCCATTCCGGGAGGTCGGGGCCGCGCTCACCAGGGTGAGGACATCGGATGCCTATCGGCCTGCGGTGCTCGCCTTCGAGTTTCTGGTGCTGACGGCGTGCCGGTCCGGGGAAGTTCGGTTCGCGACATGGGACGAGATCGATTTCGCATCGGCGACGTGGACGATACCGGCGCAGCGGATGAAGGCGAGGCGCGAGCATCGTGTTCCGCTGTCCGCGCGAGCGCTGGAGATTCTTCATGAAGCACGCGCGCTGGCAGACGGCTCGGACCTGATCTTTCCGTCGCAGCGCGCCCGCGCGATTCACGGCGGCACGGTCTCCAGGCTCATCCGGGAGCTGGGGATCGATGCGGTGCCGCACGGGTTCCGGTCGTCCTTTCGGGACTGGGCGGCGGAGTGCACCGATGTGCCTCGCGAGGTTTGCGAGCTCGCCCTGGCGCATGTGAACTCCGACCGGGTGGAGGCCGCCTATCGGCGTACCGACCTCTTCGACCGGAGGCGAGCGCTCATGGAGCAGTGGTCGGAATTCGTCGTCGGTTGATCGGCTGATGAGGAACGAACTCGCTGAGTGTTCGAACCGAAGTTTGGATGCTGCCCTCGGGATCCTGTACGTCGAAGGGCAAGCAGAGTAATCCGGTACCGTTGAAAAAACGGTAGTGCAGTGGACGCCTGAAGGCTTGGGTACGGGGATAGACAAGCGCGACGACATTGCATTCGTAGGCTTTGGCGTAGGCATAGAGCTGGTACATGTCGCCCTGGTCGATGCCATGCTTCGGATCTTGGCCGAGCGCATTGACGTGTTTCCACTTTGCATCGAGTACGAAGGCGACGCGGTTACCATCCCCGAGACAGAGGTCCGGCTTCATCATAAACGCGTCGCGATCGTCGATGCTTGCCATTGGCCGTTGCGGACCTTGGCGGTACACGACGAATTTGGTCTGGTATCGGCCATAGCTGTGGGAAACGAAGTCTTCGAACACTTGCTCCATCGGGAACATCAGTGACAGGTTGGCATGGGCTCCGGAAAAGGTCGCGAGACCGTGGTTGAACAAGAAAAGACTTACCCAGTTCATCACCGGCGCATAATGATGCATTGAGCGGTCTATGTGGTGCTTGCGCCAGTCGTCAAGAAAGTCAGCCGAGCGCGGCACGTCGGAGAATACGGCCAGCAATTCCCTCAAGGACTGTCTGTTCTGGCTGCTTGAGACCCGAGGCAGGAGCTTGGCAAGAGTGCTGTGGATCAGCCGGTTGGCGGGCCGGTTGACGCTGAGTTCATCGTAGGCCACATAGAACCGCGCCTGGTTGACGAGGCTCTCACGGACCTGCTCGCGAAAGAGGATACGCCCCCGAAGACAGGGCAGATTTTCTTCGACCGGCACGTATCGTCTGGCCAGTCCACCGCGGGCAAGCGAGCCCAGGTCGTTCAGAAAACGATGGACGAAGACTTCGAGCATAGGGAAGCGTCTCATGGCGCGAATTGCGCTGTCGGGCAGCGTCTCCCCGAGTCGGCGCCAACAGCGAAGCATGCGAAGGAACAACCGGCGCGTCGTCTCGTCGGAATCGGTCTCCCTTTCCGGTCCAAGGTCGATCTTCGGCAGGATCTCCACCACCGTGCCACGCCTCGTCGTGACGACGCCGACGTGGTTGCTCGCGGCGAGGTCGCCGTCCTTGCACTTGAGCACTTTCCGCGCGAAGTCCGCGAGGTCGGCGCGATCCTCCGCGCTGAGCCCGACGAATTGCTCGTGCTCGTGGAACGTGCGCACGGCATGCATTATGAGTCTTCCGGCTCATCCGCGTCGTTTGCTTCGTAGATCCTTCGGTACTCAGCGGGGTCTTGCCACGCAGGATCGTCGTCGGGCAGCCGTTCGTAGAGTTTCCGCTCCTCGTCGAGGAATTCGGTCAGAACTCGAGAATCCGGTAGGTCATGGACGGACACGAACGCGTTGAGCGCCAGCACGGCCCTGATTTTCGCCCAATCGTCGAAGAAGTATTCCTGCAACAGCGGGAATATTCGATTCTGGAACGCCTCCGCCAATTGGTCCATGTCGCGTACATGGAGCAGGTAGGTGTGACCGATCTGATGCTCGCGATCGAGCAGGGCGCTGATCCGCTCGTTAATCGCTGCGAGCATTCTTGTGCAGTCGACCCCATCGAAATCCCTTGAAACCCCCACGTGCCGGGGATCGGGCATCATTTCCAGAAACGTGAAGCGGCGGCGCAACGCCGTATCGAGCAACTGGATAGAACGATCTGCAGTGTTCATCGTGCCGATGAGGTACAGGTTGTCCGGTACCGCGAACGTCTCGTCGGAATACGGAAGCGTAACGAATGTCTGATCGTCCCGGCCGATACGGCGGGAGTCTTCAATCAGCGTGATAAGCTCGCCGAAGATTTTAGCGATGTTGCCGCGGTTGATCTCGTCGATGATGAGGACGAAGCGCCGGTTTGGTTGTTTCTCAGCCGCTTTGGCGATGCGCTTGAAGATGCCGTGGTGCATTCTGTAAGCGACGGTGTCTCCATCCAGTGCCGGGCGGATGCCTTCAATGAAGTCCTCGTAGGCAAAGTTCTGGTGGAACGTGACCATCGCGATCTGTCCGGTACCTCGTTCCGGATCGAACCTGAATTCATCAAAGCGATCTCGTTCAATTCCCGTGTGAACTTCCGTTTCGCCAAGAATCGCCAGTGCGTGGTTAACTGCGTGCCAGGTCTTGCCGGTACCCGGCGGCCCGTACAGAATTCGGTTGCGCGGATGTTCCGCGGGGGCATCTGATATGATCTCTTTCGGTTCGGCCGGGGAAATCCGCTCGAGTAGATCGAACGTCGGTGCGTAGGCATCGGCGTTGCGAAACGCGTCACGTGTAGCAGTGCCCGCTTCGGAGAAGCCGATGACCGGCGCGTTATCGCTGAGGTTTGCGGACGTCTTGTTCAGCCAAAGGACGTGCAGCCTCCTGTCTTCGGCCCAACCCTCTTCACGGTAGTCGTTGCGGTACACGACTGCGATACCGCGGCCTTCCCATCTACCGTATCGAACCAAGACAACATCGCCCTGTTCTGGTTTCCCGAGCGGATATTGCATGTTTTGTCCGGGGCCGCCGGTAAAAACATGGTTGCCGTCATTGAAATCAGGCCAGTGGTCCTCTTTTTCGTTATAGACGTTGGTGCTGATCTGGAAACAATGCCCCGGTCGGACGACTAGGCCGGTCGAGCGCAGATAGGCGAAGAGGTTTATCTCGAAGAGGTGGCAACCCGGAAACGCATTCCGCAAGAGTTCGATGAGGTTTGCGTATTCTGCAAGGCTTACCTGATTCGGCGGCTTCTCGAACTGGAAGAGTCTCAGCGAGGTGGTATGATCGTCGATGGGCAGAAAACTATCGGCGTTAACCAGATAGAGCGTCTGGGTCAGCTTCTTGAGCGCGACGTTGCCGATTGCGAGGGCGCCTTCAAAGTCCTCGGCGTCTATGTGTTCGAATCCAGATACGGCGCTTCGAAACAGCCGCCAGAGTAGAGTTGGATCCCCCTGACCCCCGGAATGAAAGAGCGTATTAATTCTGGGAGGGGTGGGAAACACGAACGCTTCGTCCAACTCAATGGGAAGTTCCGCCTCCATGTCGTAAATGTCGCGAAGGCTCTCGTATATCCGCTTCCTGCTGACGGCCGCGGGGCTGTTGGCGGCGATGGTGTAGAAGAAGGAAAACGGGTCAATGTTCTGATCGCCGTAGTTGAGCAACGGCGATTGTGGTCCTTCCTGTTTCCATGCCACCCGCTTGGCAGCGTCTATCAGATTGAGCTCGCCCCGGTCGGCGACCTTGCGGGCCAGCTCTCTGAAGTAGGGTGCCCAAACATAGATCTCCTTCACGAGGTGGTTCCTCTTGGTCGATGCGAAGTGCCGTAGCACTATAGCGCACGGCCTATGGCGCAGCGACGGCGGCGTGGCGGAGGCGATCCAGGAACAGATGGGTGCGCTGGGTTCACGGGTTCGCCGGCGCGGGTCTGGCATCCTCGCCTCTTCCCCTTTGCAGAGCCAACGATCAGGGTTGCGGAGTGAGTAGGGGTGATACGATGGAACGCTGCAGGAGGCCTTATGAGTCGTTTCTTCCACGCTCAGGAGATCGCGAAGCCCGAAGACGTGATCCCGTTTCTCGCCAAGCGAGAGCGACACTGGAAGTGTGGCTACTCGGCCTATGAACTGGCGCATTCCTGGGTCAACGCAGGTGACATTCCGGCCCCGGTTCGCGCGGTTCTGGACACTTGCGCCGACTACGCGGGCGTTACACTGGTTGAGGGCTTGTTCGAGCGTGATGTGGACCTTCGAACTCCGGGGCGCCGAAGCCAGACCGATCTGCTCGTCTTCGTGAATTCTGTCCACGGCGCTGCGGTAATCGCGGTCGAGGGCAAGATGGACGAGCCGTTCGGCGATCTCGTCTCGACCTGGAACGATGGCAGCGCCGGCAAGGAGCGTCGGCTGGCGGTCTTGTGCGCGTCTCTCGGGCTCGGGGTCGCCGGTGTCGGCAGAATCCGTTATCAGCTGCTCCACCGGACGGCCTCGGCCATTTACGAGGCTCAGCGGTACCGGGCAACGCAAGCCGTCATGTTGGTGCATTCGTTCAGCGCGACCGAAGCGTCGTTCCCCGATTTTCAGGCGTTCTCCAGATCGATGGGAATTCCGGTGGAGTCCGTGAACCGCGTGTCGGAGGAACGGGACTGCGAAGGGATTCGGCTTCGGTTGGCTTGGGTCAAGGATCGACCAAGCATGTAGTGTGTTATCGGCATTTCTCAATATGGACTATCAGGAAGTGCCACACATTGCGAATTCTCCCACAAGGGCCAGAACCATTTGGGCTGTATAGGTGGAGGTCTTTCTATTTGGAACCGGCTCACCAATACAATCTTACTCCATAATCTTATGTCGATCTGATCTCGCACGCAATTTTCAATTGTCTCTCGGCTTTCTCCCATAATTCCCGTCGGCGCTATGACAATTTCATCGTCAAATACGAGCCACCAAAGGCGGATCTCGTGAGCTGGTTCCATTTTCTTTACTGCTAAAGTTTTCTTGTCCGTCCAACGAACCAACTGATCCACCACCGTCCTTTCAATCATATAACCTTCATCTTCACTGACCCCGCCAAAGCTCCCTTGGTTTCCTGCCGGATGTAGCTCTAATGCTATTCCTCGCCCATTCAATTGCTTGGGTGGCAATAGTTGAAATTCTCCTCCAGGACCTCCTGTACGCAACGCCTTTCGTGCTCGCTCTTTCCACGTTTCAGAGTCTGATCGTGATGGGCAACGATCACGCGAGTCATATTGACACCACGAATGCCATCTCGGATTACTGGGATCGCTAGCAACTTCTTCTATCAGAGTTCGTAGCTCTCTCTCAAATGCGATTTCGGTCTTCCTCTCCCATCCCACATCGGGAATTAAACGAGCGACTTCAATGGCAATTGTTTTACCAGAATACTTGATGGTAAAGTCCGGTGGGCTATTTTGATGTCCGACATAGGAAATGTCAGTCGCTCCGATCTGTTCGAGCCATTCCTGAATTGAAATTTCACTGTCTCTCGGTCCCTTGTGTTGGCTATTGACCATTTGTCTCTCTTGCGCCCTTATGCCCAGGATCCGTTAAATCGATCGACGGACGACGAGCGGGAAAGCAAACATATGTGCGATCCGAGGCCTTTTGTCTGGCTTGGAGGTCCCGGAACATCCTTCCCACATCGTAGTCGAAACGGGCCGCATACTCGTCCCGGATTGCGTGAACCTCTGCAATGATCGAGTCAGGCTGTATTGTCTGCATGGTCAGTCTCCATGAGTTCATTGGGTGTACAGATCACTGACGGTTCGTAACCTGCCTGCCGACATACGAGTTCGATTCGCGAGCGCATTGCTGCATTGGCGATATGCCTGAAGTTCCACGTCACCAGATAGTCGACGCCGTTTGTGACCGCAATTGCAATATGCGCGGCATCTGCAGCGGCTTCGCGTGGAACCGCGCCGAGATCAAGAAGAAGCCGGGTAAGTTCCTCCGAATTCTTGGTGGTGTTGAGGAGGGTGACTGATTCGAGCACGCCCAGACGGGCACGGGCGGCGTCCGCGTCACCGGCTCCAGATTCCGTGACAACAAGCTCCGATGCAACGAGGTCGAACATGTCGGGCGCATCTTGCCACCATTGTCGCGTGATCTCCTGATAGGCCGCGACGACCACATCCCGAGACGGTCGCGCTGTCAGATAGCTGACTACGGATGTCTCGATGTACGCCGTCGGTTGCATCGGGCTGTCCTTACGAATTGAATGGGCCGAGTTGTCCACCATCGGCCCTTGTGAGCAGAAGGATCGCCGCGATCCGTCGAGCGGTGTCCATGAAGTGCTGGATTTCTTCGTCCAGCAGGGGTCGGCCTAAAACGGCATGCTCACGGTAGGACAGCCATTTCTTGAGCACTTGATAGCCGCCTAGGCGGTAATTCCAGACGACGGCGGGGACGTTGCACCAAAATGCTTCACCGTTGAGGTGGATATTGAAAGTCTTCTCGCCGAGTGCAGGGATTGTCTCGCCCATTTCCGCGCGCTCGTCCGGCAAAAAGTCGCGTTCGACGGCGCGGCCCTGCCCCGGCATTACCGCGTCGCCTCGGCCGAAATATCCCCAGCCAGCAGTTACCGAAAGGTTCTCGTTCGTCATGTTCCGGCCGCTGGCGGTCGCGGGAACCGCAATCGCGCCGATTTCTGACTTCAGCGGTGCCCGCGTTACACCAGAGACGGGGGCGCCCGAGTCGAGGAGCGTGGCGAGTCTACGTCCTTGCTCGGCCGAGCGAGCGAGTTCCTCCGCGGCGCCCTGGGCTTCGCCGTCCGGCCAGTCCGGTAGCGGAATGCGCGGCCACTCCATCCGGAGCGCTCCAGCATTGGCGGCACGGTAGGCGGGATCGTGCAGGGTGGCGAGGACATGATGGAACAGGTCTTCGACACTTGCGCCGACGTGATCGAGGTAGTGCTGGATCGTCTTTTCTCCCGCATACTTCGCTTGTTTCAAGTTCGCCTTCAACCGCCCATCTTCGCGAAGCCACGCGGGAAACCAATTGGCACCTCGTTCGATCATGTGGCGGGCACCGACATCCTGCGTGAAGCAGGTCTGTGGCTCCAATTCTCCCTTCCGTAGGTGCTGAGCCACTGATAGCCACAGATTCCCCTCTAACACGTGCGGCCGATAGTCGACGCGCTTCTCGTCGAGTAACTTCGTGTCCTTCTCCCAATATAGCCATCTCGTGTCGAAGGGCCGATAGGCGAAGCGGATGAAGCCGCCCTCCTCCGGTCCACCGCGATCCAACAATACGTCCCGCACCGCGCGAGCGTCGAAGCGCGCCGTTGACTTCATCGCCACGGGATAGCGCCGGGCGATCTCTTCATGGCTCAGGCGGGCGTCAAAATACTCCTCGATTCGGGCCCGCAGGCAATCCAGATCGGTGTCAATAAGGAACCCGTCGCGACTGGTTTGAACGCCAGGAAACGATACCGGGAGTAGATCCGGCAGTGATGGCCAATCAAACCAGTCGCCGTTCACAGCCGTTCGCACGAACGGCAGGCCGAGCCGCAACACCGGTTCGATTTGCTCGTATAGCGCGTCCGACGCTACTTCCGACGACTCTTTGAGGTTCTCACGCTTGGACTGTCCCCACAGGTGCCGGAACCCGACCGTTTCGGCGGGCCTGTGATCCGCCTTGCGCACCAGCATCGAAATAGCCGTTCCGACCTGAATGCCAACCGGATCGCCCTCGGTCGAAAAGATGCTCGGGTCGGGCGAGCCGTCGGGCGCGACCTTGCCGGTCCTGTACTTGTCGCCGTTCAAGCAGTCGATGCGCACCGTATCGAACGCTTCGAGATAACGTTCACGCATTCCCGTGAACGAGAGACCATCGAGCCAAGAATAATTTGAGATGAAGCAGATCACGCCCCTTCCTGTCTTCTCCGCGATGCGGCGTTCCGCCATGCGGAAGAAACGGACGTACAGGTCGTTCAATCCCTGACCCTCGGGACGGCGCACTCGCTTGGTCGTCCGGTAGGCTTCCGAGAGCTCCCGCTCCTCATCCACCGCCATCCCAGCGAAGCCGTTATATGGCGGATTCCCGAGGATGACGAGTATCGGCGTGTCCTGTTTCACCCTTCCTGCCCGGTCGCGTTCCTCTTCCAATTCCGGGAACGGCAGCGGCTTGGTTGTGCGCGGCTCCCACCCGGTGAGTGCGTTTGTCAGGAATACGCCCGCCCGCTCGGACCCGTCGTCGGCGAGCGGCGCGTCGAGCTCCTGCATCGTCAGTCCGACTTGCAGATGCGCGACGACAAACGGCGCCGGCATGATCTCGAAGCCGAACACGCGTTTGGTTGCTGCCCGCTTCACCCGCGAGCCGACGAGTGCCCCAAGCCGTTGCCCCTGCAAATTGACCGCGATTCGGCGAAGCACCTCGGCTAGATATGCCCCCGTGCCGCAGCACGGGTCGAGCACGTAGACGTTCTCCGCCGCCAGCCCTTCAGTAATGCAGAGATCGTCCTTCAACGCCCGATCCACCCGCGCCACCATATAGCGCACCACTTCCGTCGGGGTGTACCAGACGCCGAGTTCCTTTCTGAGCGCTGGGTCGAACGCTTCGAGGAATGGCTCGTAGAAGTACGGCACCGCTTCGCCTTCGTTGAATTGGGCGAAGAAAGCAGCACGGTCTACCCGTTCTAGCGCGGCAGCGGTCCAGTCCAGCACCTCGACGAGGCCGAGCGGCCGAAGTCGACCGGGGTCCGACAGTTGCTGGAATAGCGCGGCGAGTACTGGCGCCCGCAGGTGCCAGCCGGCCGTGCGCCATTCGAATCCCCCGCCCGGCGGCGGCGACTGGCGCACCCAGAGTACCCAGGCCGAGAACACGCCGTAGAACAGAGTCTGCACCAACGTCGAGTGGAAGAAGCGCGCGCCCTTGCCTCCTTCGAAGCGGACGCCCAGCGCCTCTTCGAGCGCTCTCCGCACGGCCTTGAGCGACGGCGCGTCGCCCGCCGCCTCGACCCGCGCCAGTGCGTCGCGAGCATAGGAGGCCAGCAGCCACGCCAGATCCTTCGGCTCGGTCAGCGCGGCACGGTGAGACAATGCGCGGACGAGATATTCGCCGAAGCGCGGGCCGACTTCGCGTGCGAAGGCGCGCGGCTTCTCGATCTTGCGCCGGAAGTCGTCCGCACACTTGGCCAGCCGGAAGGGTTCGAGCTTCGCGGGGAGGCCCGCTGCGTCGTCACCGACCAGCACGAAATCACGACCGTTGGTCACGAGCACCAGACGGTAGCGACCCCAGTATCGGGTGACTTGATCGCCCTCTGCGGTCAACCATGCATCGTCGTCGAGCGACTTGACCTCGACGACGCCAGACTCCGGCAGTTGGCCCCCGCGCACGCGCCCCTTCTGCAACTGCCGCGCTGCGTAAAGCGCGAAATCTGGATGTCCCGCGCCTTGGTCCGCAGGCTCCTGAACGCAGTGCACTTTCGGCTTGAGCGCCGCGCCGACGGCGCTCAGCAAGCCGTGGATTGGACCGTAGCTCGATCTCTCACCGGTCGCACCGCCAGACGCGTGCAACCGGCTGAGTTCCGTGAAGTACGCTTCCGCGGCAGCCGTCAGTTTCTTGTTCGTTCCCGCCATGCCACCTGTTCTCGCGGACTACGGAGCGATATGCAACTGCCCAAGACAATCGGGCGGCTGTCGACGAGCGCATGGGGTGCGGGGTCTCGCTGGCGCCGCACGGTCTGCCGACCCCCTCCACCGCGGCGGGGCTGGAGGGCGCGGCATACCCTCGTACGATAATCGCACGCGCGATGCGGCGCACAAAGCACGCATGGCCGATTCGAAGAAAACAACTGCGCCATGGGCGATTCGGGCTGGTTGCTGGGAGACTCCGGGACGGGGAACGTCGTATGAAACTGTGGGAGCATGGGCGCACACCTAGCGCTTATCCTGTGCAGTGGCGAAAGCGCCGACAAAGGCTCGTACCATGCTCGACGGAACAGTTGTCGCCGCGTACTGCAGCAAATTGACAGGTGCGCAATCAGCCACTTTGCGGTCGATTTCTCTCAGTCATCTATTAGTCGCAGTTGCTCATTTCAGAGAAGAGTTGTCTCTTTTTCTGCTCGATCCATTCTTTTGTTATCCCGAGTGACTCCCAGGCACTCATCCAGATATCATCCATACGCATGTCTACTGATTGGAGATGCTGCAATATCTCAATTAATTCGTCGATCATCGCCCGTCTGCCCGCAGGCACCATGAAATCAACATCGTGGACAACAAAGAATCGGTGAGCGAGATAGTTACGCTTTTCAAGTGCGAGAGCAAGATCGGCTTCTAGGCCGGATGGTATATCGAATTTGTCCTTGGCAGCATTAATCACCTGTCCAAAAGTAGATTTATCGAAAGACTGATAGAGCCCTTCTACATCACCCGCAGTAACTCCTGGAACACGTTTTGCGAGCATTGCTACAGCAATATTCAGCACGCCGTGCTCAAGTACCGCAGCTTTATAATATGCAAGACCAAAAAAGGCGTACACTTCCTTCGGATCGTCGTAGTCAGGCTTGGGAATTTCTGGCATTGCACCGAGCTCTCAAAAGTCATTGACGGTTAGCTGCGACTCTCAAGTGATTGCCGCCGCCTATCGGCAGGCGCACCATGACATGAAGAATCATGGTAGCGGTTTCGATGTCATGCAATATCAGGAACCGCTTATGCACATGGCTCCGGTTGCGGGAGTTTGCCGCCACATATTGCGGCCTCAGGCCAACCTCGACGAGTTCTTGTCAACATACTGGTCAAGCCGGAAGCAAGTGCATAAGCGATTATCAGGAAACCGACAGGAGTCAACCCATAAAGTGTCCAGACTTCGTAACTGCCCAGGTCGTCTGATTTGTCATTTTGGGCCAGTGAGTTGAGGCGTGTCTCGGTCGGAATTGGCGTAAAGGGGTTGACGGGAGTTTCGGGAAATGACTCAACAGCGGCATGAGCAATCCCGAGTCGCCGCGCGGCCCTTCGACGGGGGCAGCGCCCGAAACGCCCGCACAGAAGATCGCCCATCTGGAAGAGGAGAACACCCGGCTTCGAGAGGAAAACGCTTGGCTTCGGCAGCAGAACGCGCGGCTGGAAGAGCAAGTCGCGCGTCTCGTCGAGCGCATCGAGGAGTTGGAGCGCCGTCTTGGCCTCGACAGCGGCAACAGTGGCAAGCCGCCTTCGAGCGATGGGCTGAAGAAGCCGAGGTCGAAGCGGCGAACCCGAAGCCTGCGCGGCAAATCGGGCCGCAAGCCCGGCGGGCAGCCCGGCCATGAGGGCAAGACGCTGCGCCACCGCGATCACCCGGATCGGGTGAAGGACCACATGCCGGCTTCCTGCAAGGGATGCGGCTCGTCGCTTTCGGACGCGGCCAAGGCGGGAACGCCGGTCGCCCGCCAGGTCTTCGATCTGCCCGAGCCGAGCCCACTGGAGGTGACCGAGCACCGGGCGCATGCCAAGTGCTGCGGGCATTGCGGGACGGTGACGCGGGCGGCGTTCCCCGACGGGGTGTCGGCACCGGTGCAGTACGGCCCTCGCATTGCAGGCGTGGCGGTCTACCTTCAGCACGCCCACTTCCTGCCGGAGGATCGGCTGTCGCAGGTGATGGCCGAGCTGTTCGGCGCGCCGGTGACGGCTGCGACGCTGGCGACGATGAGCGAGAGGGCGGCAGAGCGGCTGCGGGACGTGGCCTCGCACATACAGGATCTGGCGGCGGGCACGGCGCGGGTGAAGCACATGGACGAGACCGGGTTCCGGATCGGCGGGCAGACGCAGTGGCTTCATGTGATCTGCACGCCGCATCTGGCGGCGTACCGGGTCAGCGGCAGGCGCGGCGCCTTGCTCTCGGGTGTTTCCGGCATCGTCGTTCACGATCACTGGAAGCCGTACTTTACGATGGAGGGTGTGGAGCACAGCCTGTGCAACGCCCATCACCTGCGGGAGTTGCAGGCTCTGGTGGACATCGAAGGGGAGGCCTGGGCTCGCCACATGCAGCAGCTTCTGCGCCGGGCAAATCGCGCCGCCCGGATCGCACAGGACAAGGATATCGCCGTTCCGGCGAGGCTTGCGGCGCTGATCGAGCGCCGATACGACGAGATCATTGCCGAGGCGTTGGCCTTCCACGAGAGCCAACCGCCGTTCTCGCCTGGCAAGAGGAAGAAACGCCGGAAACGACGGATCGGTCACAATCTGGCCTTGAGGCTGCGCGACCGCAAGTGCGCGGTGCTCCGGTTCCTGACCGACCTCGAGGTCGGGTTCACAAACAACGAGGCCGAGCGCGACCTTCGGATGATGAAGCTGCGCCAGAAGATCTCCGGGGGCTTCCGATCCGAGAAGGGGGCCGAGAACTTCGCCATCCTGCGCAGCGTCATCACCACCGCCAGAAAGCAGGGCTGGAACATCATCGAAGCCCTGATGAGCCCATCGGACCAACTCATCGCCACCGTCAAGTGCGCGTGAGCCGACCCGGCGAGAACTCCCCAACAGCGGAATCATCCCCAGAAACAACCTGGGCAGTTACCAGACTTCACAGTTCGTACCGTTATGATCGGGTCGCCGCGGCGGATTTAATAGGTCCTGGGGCAGAGGGAGTTGATGGACATGAGGAAGTCCTCCGCCATCCGGCACCGACTGGATCGCCAACAACCCTCACGGTACGCCACATTAGCCGATGTACACATAGGTCCGCCACCATCCGAAATCACCTACGCGCTTGCGGGCACACCGCCTAGCGTTCTCTCCCGACGCTTGCCCGCATGACCCATCTTTCTCCCTATCGCGCCCGATCTTGGCGCAACTCCACAAGTTTCCTTTCAAGAGATTCATGCTTCTGTTGGATGTTTTCAAGATAAATGTAATTTATCTCCTCCCAAAATGCAATAATGGCGTCTATAAACGTCCGCAGTTGGCTGCGCGTAATGTCTATCTTTTCAGTCGATGGCGGCCTTTCCATGGTCGAAGTGGCAGTCCGAGAGCTCTGTGAATGCGTGTGCTGATCCGGCCAAAGTTCGGGGTATTGACACCAGAGCCTCTTTGCAGAGAGTCCGTCTCCATGACGACATACATTAGAGAGAAGATGAAGTTGGTCAAGTTCGCAATACTTGTAGAAGGAGCATAGGTGAATTCCGCGTAGATCAAAGAAAAGATCGCTGATCTTGCTCCAAGGTTCCTCAAGTACTTTCTTGGTCAGAGCATTGTCCCCTCTGAGTTCATTGGCGCAACCACTGAGGTAGGCTCGGATTTGCCGTTCCCAAATGGACTGGATAGAAAGGCAAAACGCCATCGTGGTGGCACGATGTAATTCTCTCAAGTCATTCAAGTGGAAGAGAGCTACAGGATCATCGCTTTCGGTCCATTTATTGAGGTGTGCGTCCAGAGTGTCGAGGGGTGGCTCCACGACATCATTGAAGAACTCTTGGACTATGCGTCCATAACGCCATGTTCCAACGTCAGCGTTGCAATTCTTCCATCGAATAGGCTCTGTCATGATTGGGTTCCCAGGGTCGTGTGCTTTGTTATCAGAGAATCGCTTGCAAGAATACAGACTCATCTCGGCCATCTGCGCTTAGACAGCATACTCATAACAGCAAATCGAACCTACGACGAGGGCGAGCCTATGAGTACATGGCTAGTATTGCGCATTCAACTCAAGACCGGTTCGACCGGCGTGGGCTGCACTGACGAACACTTGATCCAGGTAGGCCAACGGCAACCTCAGGCCCTCTAGAATTATGGAAATTATTGCATGACCTCAGTCATCGTTATACGAGACTCACTCCCTCAGATACTCAGCCCCCGACTCCTTCGCATGTGCCTGCCGAGCTTGCGGTCGCGCTCCTCGGCCTTCTTGCGCAGTTCGCGGAGTTTCTCGGGATCGTCGAGGATGTGGGCGAAGCCCTGCCGTTCTCCTTCGACCGCCGGCCGCGGTTGATTTCGAGGCTTGCGGTCATCGACCAGCCTGTGCGCGAAGCCCTGCTCCTGCTTCGACGTGGGCTCTTGCCGGTTCTGCGGAACATTCGGCTTTCTTGCGACGGTGCGATTGTCGTCGAGCCGGTTGCGCAGTTGGTCGACCGTCAAGCGAGCGCGCGGCTTTCCGGCGGCGATCGCGTCGAGATATACGCCGTACCTCTCGACGTTGGAGAGGACGGCCTTGCCGGTGTCCGCGAGCAGCCCGGCCGTTTCGCGCCATCGGGGCCAGGCATCAAGACGGGAAAGGTTAAGGGTTGGGCAGGCTCTCTCTCGAGAGCCTGCCCAACCCTTTTGAACGAAGCCGCGGGCCACGAGAGGCGAAGTTGAGCTATGTGGAAAGTGCGCTGATGTCAGCGTCAGGCGGCATCCACCGGCAGCAGAGTTGCGCATAAAATCGACGCTCGCGCCGGTCTTTCGGCAGGCATGCGGGCGCACGCTGCGAGGACTGAGCGGGGTGTGAGCCGAGGGCTGTCAGCCCGGCTCAAGCGGAGACAGGTTCGGTCGTGCGTCGGCGCTTTGGCGCCGTTGCGCGGGGCCGAAGCGAGCGGGCGTCTCACGGTTTCCCCCTGTGGGTCGGCGGCAGCGCCGGCGGGCCGCGCGTCGAGCGGGGCTCATGGCGGCGGCGGATTTCGCGGACGAGGCGCATGACGCCGCCGCAGTGGGGGCAGGCCACGGGCGCGGTGCCGATCTCGGGCTCTTCGTCGGGCTCGGCCCGAGCGCCGTCCACGCTTCCCTCGGGGGCGGCGCAGCCGAGGGCGCCGAGAGCCTGGCGTGCTCTCTCCAGCGTGCTGGCGCGGCAGCCGTTGGCGAGGATGCCGAAGTAGCGAATGCGGTGCATGCCGTCCGGCAGGACGTGCCTCAGGAAGCGGCGGATGAACTCGTCGGCGCTCACGGTGGCGATGCCGTAGCGCGGCTTTCTCTGCCCCGGCGCCTTGGGCTTTCGGTGGCGGAAGGAGACCGTCTCGCCGTCGAAGGAGACGATGCGGCTGTCGGAGATGGCGATCCTGTGCGTGTAGTGCGAGAGGTACCGGAAGACCTGCTCAGGCCCGCGGAAGGGCCGCTTGGCGTAGACCACCCAGTCCCTGGCCCGGGCGGCGGCAAGCGTGGCGTGGAACTCGCCGGGATTGGCGAGGTGGGCGAGGGTGCCGTGGAACTCCAGGTCCCCCCGGCCGTGGGCGCGGGCGAGCTCCTTGAGGAAGAGGCGGCGGAACAGGCTGCCGAGGACCTTGACGGGGGCGAGGAAGGTGGTGCTCCCCGTCTTCCACTCGCCACTGTCTACGTCGAAGCCCGCGTTGGGCACGACCACGTGCAGGTGCGGGTGGAAGCGGAGCTTCTGATCCCAGGTATGGAGGACCGCGGTGCCGCCGATGCGCATGCCGCCGTGGCGGGGATCGGCGGCGATGGTGCGCAGGGTCTCGGCGACGGCCCGGAAGAGGATGTCGAACACCACCCTGCGGTTGCAGAAGGCAATGGCGGCAACCTCCTTGGGCAGGGTGAAGACCACATGGAAGTAGGGCACCGGCAGGATGTCCCCGGCGCGCTCCTCGCTCCAGAGGTTGGCGGCGAGACCCTGGCAGGTGGGGCAGTGGCGGTTACGGCAGGAGTTCTTATGAGCTCTCTCCGCAAGGCCCGGCTTCATCTACGTCAATGGCATTCGCAATCTCTCCACTCGAATCCGCGGCCGATGTCCAGGCAGAACGTCGTTTCCACGCAGCGATCCGCCACGCTGCTCAGCTCTTATCCGGTTCGGAACTCCGGCGCTTGCCGGCTCCGTGACCCCAATACCGCATCCAAGCGGTGGTGACGTTCCGGGAGGCGGGACCCATCTGTAGAACGGTGCCAAGCGGCGACCCAACTCTTGCCCGGTCACACGCCTTGCCCGGCATCCTCCGCGGCCGCGTCCGACCACGTCGGAACCTCCTGTATTTTCCCGTTCGTTCGGCCGGTGCCCTCAGGAGACGATGGCGCCCTCAGGCACCAGTCCTTGGGTGGCATAGCGCCACAGCGCGATCAGCAGCTTGCGCGCGACCCCCACGATCGCCCGCTTCCTCGCTCGCCGGTCCCTCCCGCCACCGGCATCCCTGGCGACGTAGGCGTGGAACCACTTCGTGATCGCGCTTTCCGGTTGCAGCTTCAGCCAGCGCCAAGCCATCTGGATCATGTGCTTCCTGACATGCGAGGGGCCGGCCTTGCTGATGCCAAGATCGTGGTCGACATCTCCGCTCGCCCACGGCACCGACGTCAACCCGGCCCAGCTGCCCAACTCCCGGCGATTGCGGAAGTCCCGATAGAACACCTCGCCAGCCAGCAGTGTGGCGTCATTGAGGCCGATGCCATGGATGCGCGTAAGCGCCGCGATCATCGCCGTCCCGTCACGATTGGTCGCGTCCTGGGCTTTCCGGCCAGCCTTCAGCAGGGCCCTCTTCTCGGCCTCGATCATCTCGATATGCTCCTCAACCAGGCGAAGCATCCCCACCGCCCTCTCAATCTCTGCCCGCGCACGCGGCGGCAACGGCGCCCCATAGCCCGTCCGCGCGGTCGCGAGGCGTTCGAGGAAGTCCGGCTTGCGCGGCGCCAGATCGAAGATGCCGTGCAACTGCAAGAGCCCTTTGATCCGGTTGTTGACGCGGGTACGCTCGCTGATCAGCGTGTCCCTCTCGCGCAGCAGGCGCTTGGCATCCTCCTGGTCCACATCGGGCACGCGCACCCAGGACATGGCCTCCGAATCGCCTTGGTCCCATGCCTTCAGAGCCCGAACCATCCTCCTCGCGTCGATACGGTCGGTCTTTTTCTTCTTGGCGCGCCGGTTCACCCGCAGGCTCGCCGGATCGTTCATGAAGATATCGATCTCCGCGTCACGGCGCTCGATATCGCGGGCAAGCCAGAACCCCTCGTAGCCCGCCTCGTAGGTCAGCATCACCCGAGGACGGGCGCCGAGCTCCCTCGCCACCCGTTCCCGCACCGACCCGACGAGATCCAACAGTCCCGCCGTGTCGGCAGCAGCCAGTGTGTGGATGCTGATGCTGCCACCCGAGGCATCCGGGCAATGCACGCCAACGATCCACGATTTGAGGCTGATCTCCACCGCGACATAAATCGTGCTACTACTTGCGCCTGTCAGCGCGGTCGTGTCTGGACCATCCGACATCCGTCCACTCCGTTGTTGACGATTCCGCTCGGAGAGAAGGTGCTGGCCTTCTCTCCGAGCTTGTCTAACCGCCAGAATCGATTCGGTGCCACCGTGCTCATGGTATCTGAAGAGCGGATGCTCGCGCCCGCAGCCCTCGCAGGCGTACATGTGGCCGCCGAGCACGGCGGTGCGGCACGCCTCGATGGCGCCCATGACCTTGAGCCGGGCGGCGTCGATGCGCCCTTTGTGGCGCTCACGGAAAGCGGCGCCGGCGCGGCGGAAGATCTCCGCCACGCCCGCGCGTTCGGCCTCCACGCGCCGTCAGTTGCGCAACGCTGCGAAGCCTGAGATCGGGTGGTCGAGGCCCTCGAACATCTTGCCGGTGACGCGGGCGTAGTGACGGGTCGTGTTCGCGCTTCGATGGCCGAGCATGTCCCGGATCACCTCGATATCGCCGCCGCGCTCGAGGAGATGGGTCGCCGCCGAATGGCGCAGGCAATGGAAGGTGTAGCTGCGGTCGAGCTCGGCAATGTCGCGCGCCCTCCTGAAGGCGGCCTGCAAGGTCTCCGTTGCGATGGGCCTGTCGAGCGAGACGCCGTAGAAGAGCCAGTTCGTCGGACGCGGCCAGATGTTCCTGTAGTAGACGCGCAAGTAGTGGATGACGATGTCCGGCAACGGTGCCATTCTCTCGGTGCCGCCTTTGCCGGAGGGGATGTGCAGCAGCTTCTTCTCCGACAGGATGTCGCCGACCTTGATGGCCAAGGTCTCGGAGATGCGGAGCCCGCCGCCATAGCCGGTGACAATGGCAGCACGGTGGCGGAGGTCGGGTGTCGCAAGGATGAGGTGCTCGACCTCCTGCTCCGACATGTAGCGCGGCAGCTTGCCGGGCTTCTTGCGGGAGCGCAGGCCGGCGACATGGTCAGGCCAGCCGAGTGTGTCGATGTAGAGGAAGTTCAGCGCGGCGAAGGAGACGTTGGTCGTGCCCGGACTGAGCCCCTTGTCGATCCGCCCCAGGTACCACTGGCGCACCTGCTCGGCGTCGAGCTCGTCCGGCGAGGCGTCGTAGTACCTGGCCAGGTTCTTGATCTCGCAGATGTAGGCCTTGGACGTGCTCGCGGCCAGATTGGCGATGCGGAGCTGCTCCTCCATGCGCTGGCGAAGAGGGGTGACGGTGTTCGTGTCGCACGCGGTCCCGGTCATTATCGATCTCCCTGGATCGCGACGGCGCGCCGCCGGACCGATCCGGCGACGGTCCGTCGCAGGGGTCGATGCTAACCACTGGTGATCGGGAGGCTGCTGGGGATCCGCCACCCGACGGGCGGAGCGCCACTGACGCAACCGGGAAGCGAACGCACAGAACAAACGGCACCCGCGACGCCTCGGAAATGAATGAACTCTACGCCGCTAACTCCGCGTAGCGGCTTCGTTCAATGGGAACGCCGCGTTGGCGGGCATGCTGTTCAAGGGCCTTATACGCCTCGACTTGCCGTTCGGCCGCCGCCAGATAGCCCTCGGCGATCTCGCGCGCCGCGGTCTCGTCATCATGGTACTCGAGGAGCCCGTCGATCACGCTGCGTGCGCGCCCGGACAGGTCGGGATTATCGGCGAGTATGCGGACGCGGCCAATCAGCGCGTCGTAGCCCTCCATCAGCGGCAGGGGCAGGTCGGGCTCCTCGGCGCGGGCGACGAGATCGTTCCAGTCGCGTTGCAGCTCCCTGTAGAGCGTGCGCCAGTCGGGCGGGGCATCGCGCTCCGGGCCGGGCGCGACAGCTTCCGGGGTACGAGGCGGCAGGGACTCTTCGGGAGCGGGCCCGGCGGCAGGGGCGGCGATCCCGGCTGCGACAACCTCGGCTGCGACGGCCTCGACGATCCCCGCTTCTTCGCGCGGTGCGTCTTGGCGCTTCGCGTCCTGGCGCTTCGCGTCCTGCCGCGCCCGGTGAGCGGCCCTGGCCGTCACGGAGCGGAGGTAGCTGCCAGCGCGCGCGTGCTGATTGCGGAGTTCCGCGATCTCTCCCTGGCCGATGCCGGCGCGCTCGGCGAGCAGGCGTTCGAACATCTGCGGCCGGGAGCGGAACGACGCGGCCTGCTTCATCAGCGCGCGGTGGCGGTCGAGGGTCTCGCGGAAAGCCGGGCTGAGCGCCACAGCCTCGCCCTCGGCGCGTGCGCGCCGGCGAAGCTCGTCCCACGCCGCCATGACCTCGGTGCTCTCCGCCGCGAAGGCGTCGACGGCTGCGCCGTGGCGCCATCCGTTGACCGCATGGCGGATCTCACGGGCGATGCGCACGAGCGCATTGTCGTTCGCCGCAGCTTGTGTCTGCGACACCTGCGCTTCAGCTGCTGCGCGGTCCTCTGCCGACTCTCCCTGCCGTTCGCCGGGACCGACGCGCGCCGCACTCCGCGGCTGGCTTGCCCCGTTCCCGATGCCGCCGCGCTCGATCTGCGCTTCTTGCCGCGCAACGAGCTGAGCCTGTTCTCTCGCATCCCTCCATGCTCCGTCCGCGATGTAATCGAGAGCGGCCTCCTTGGGCTGCGAGCGCGACCAGCGCTCCGCCAGATACGCGCGGACGTCGATGTCGGTGACAGGCATGTCCGCCTCGTCCTCGGGCCGGTGCTCGGCGATGTCGAACACGATGGGCGCCCGGTTGACGTAGACGTCGATCCCTTCGCGGTGGCGGGTCGCGGCGGGATAGACGGTCTCGCGGGAGGGCCGGTCGTCGATCAGGAGGAAGGCCCGGTCGACGGTGATCCCCTGGGCGGACGCGATGGTCATGGCATAGCCGTAGTCGAGGCGTATGTTGCCGTGGAAGTCCCGGATCTCGTCGTGGCGGAATGAGACCGCCCGCCCATCGTCGGTACGCGCCGTGATGAACACCGATGGCTCGTCCTCCGCATTCCTTTCGAACCCTTCCCTTGCACGGCCCGCTTCAAGCCGTTTCTCACCTGCCTCCGGGCCGTGCCCGGCGCCCCCGCCGGCTTGCCGGTTCCGGGCCTTGCGGGAGACCGCCGCGTGCTCCCCGTGGCGCACCTCTAGATCCTCCACCGTGACCACGGTGCCGTTGAAGAGCTGCTTCTCCCACTGCGTGGCGCCGATGCGGAGACAGTCGCCGACCGCGATCTCCAGCGGCTCCGTCACCCTCCCGTCCAGGTCCTTGCTCACCTCGATCACGGCGCGCTTCGCGTCCGGCGTTCGGGCGAGCACCCGCTCCCGCATCAGCCACGAGAGCGCCCGCGCCTCGGCCCGCGTGCGCGCGAGCACCACGGCGGATTTTTCGGGCTCGGCCTGCGCGTGCCGGGCCCAGTCGTCCACCAGACGCGTGAGGGTCTTCTCCTCGTCGTAGCAGAGATGAAGCCGGCCCCGGAGGCGCCACGCCTCGATGGCCTGTTCTGCCTCGCCGTCCCTGAGCGCCTCGGACACCGACACCTGCCAGGGCGTGAACAGGGGCTTCTTCTCCATCGCCTCGTAGTCGGCAAGGATCGCACCGCGCTCCTCCCGCGAGGTGAGCCCGGCCCGGAACCGCGCCTGCTCCGGCGTCTCCTTGTGGACATGAACCAGCACGTCCTCGAGGTCCGCCTTCTGACGCCTGATGCGGTCGACGCGGACGCTGCCCGCGACGTCGCGGATCAGCCTCAGCCCCGGCCCCGCCTCGACGGGCTGCTGCTGCCGGGTGTCGCCGGCGAACACCACCTTCGCGCCGTGGCGCTCGGAGAGCTGCAGGATGTGATGCGCTTGTCGGGTGGACAGCATCCCCGCCTCGTCCACCACGATCAGGGTGCGCCGGCCGATCTCCAACTGCCCTTTCGCGGCGAGCTTCAGCAGCTTGTCGACGCAGTAGGGACGGGCGTTGCAGTCGTCGCCCAGTGCGACGGCGGTGCGCCAGGCGACGGCCGTCGGCACGATCTCGTAGCCGTGCTCCCTGTGAAGGTCGGTGATGGGCCGGAGCGTGGTGGTCTTGCCCGAGCCCGCCGCGCCCTCGATCACCGCAACGCGCCCACCCGTCACGGTGGCGTGGCGGATCGCAAGCGACTGCTCCTGGCTCAGCGGATAGTTCCGATCCAGCAGCGTCTCGACCTTTAGCGCCACCGCCTCTTCCGGCAACCCGTGGCCGGCGTCTGACGCCATGGAGGACGCCATGTCCTTGACCGCCTGTTCGAGCCCCAGGTTATGTCGGGTGGAATAGACCTCGGTGTGGACCATGCCGGCGAGGGATTCGGCCGTGGGCTTCTTCGGCTCCAGCCGCTCGATCTCCGGGTTGCGGCGCAGCCGCTCGATGGCGGTCTTCAGCGCTTCGGATCCGATCAGGCCCGCAGCGGCATTGGCGGCCGCCTCTACAATGTCAGGCCGCCGGAACACGGCCTCCTCCCGGGCCAGATGGGCGGGGAGATCGTCGAGCCTTTCCGTGAGCTCCCTGACCGCCTCTCGGCCGATCTCCACCCTGTTGTCCGTGACCGAGGCGATCAGCTCCTCCCGCTCACAAAAACCATGCGCTTCGTCGCGCCAGCGCCCGTGACGCACCTCGGGATCGTTGTCGTGAGACTTGCCCGCCCTGGTCAGCTTGTTGACGCCCGCCATGCGGGACGCGTTGCCGAGCGTCGGGATGCCCAGCTCCCCGGCCTTCGCGACGATCGTCTTGCGCCGCTTGGACCAGAAGACCTGTAGGTCCTCCGGCATGCCCTCAATGCGGGTGAACGCGCCGTCGGGTCCGTACTGTTCGATGCGGACGCCGAGGCGCTCGCGCAGGTTCCAGGCGAGCGCGTTGCGGTAGACGGCGCCCGCCGCCTTGGCCCAGCTGTAGACCGGGTACTGGTGCATCGCCCGCCACTTGCCGTCCTCCTGCGTGCGGGCCGCGTTGAAGACGAGGCAGTGGGTATGGAGCTGGGGGTCGTTCTCGCGGCTGGTGCCGTGCTGGAACATCGCCGCGGCGATATCGGCAGGGAGCACCCTGATCCGCCCCTCCCTGTCCCGGATACGCGTAAAGGCGCAGTGACGGAACACCGTCTCTTCCAGCGCCACGCGGGCGGCGTCGTTGTGCGCGTCTTCGATCCGGGAGCGAAGCTCGGGATCGGCGATGGCCCAGAGCGCGGAGACGCTCTTGTCGGCGGAGAAGGTCATGTCCAGGCCAGGCGAGCGGCTCTCGCTGCCGGCGTTCCGCGTGAGCCTGTGCGAGGCGTCCGGTGAGAAGCCGTTATAGAGCCGCTGGAAGTCAGCGCTGTCGATCTTGCCTCCGTTCTCGAGGCCGAGCAGGCCCGCAGGGTTGAACCACACCCCGTCGGGCTCCTCGCCCGCCGTGTAGTACTCGTTGGGATGGCGGAACGAGCGCTGGCTCTCCAGGTAGTATGCGGCCGAGGCAGCCTGGGCGAGCGTGGCTACCATGGTGCGCCACGCAGGGCGGCCAAGCTGGCGCGGGCGGCGCAGCCGGACTCATGCTCCCGGCCTGAGACCGGAGCCGACCTGAATGCTGTCGGAGAGAGATTCCTCATGACGATCAGACGGTTACCCGACTCTGCAAAACGGTCGCTTCCAGGCTGTATCCACAACGGGCTATGTATCCCGGAACACCGCACTTTAGTGCATAGGTGTGAGAAGTTTGTTATGCGAAAGACTGCTGTTCGTTAAGAGAATTCATGGATCTGCGCGATTTTTTTCTGAGTTGGCGGTCCGCGAAGGACCGTCGGGGCTACGTACCGCATTGGGGGCGGCGGTGGTCTTGACACAATCGAGGCCTTGGATAATCGTGCGTAACTGTCTGGAATTGTTGCGGGAAGAAGAGGAGGGATCGCATGGTCGTCAGGCGCTTCAACGAATCGGATATCGATTTCGATGCCATCGATGCGGATCTGGCGAAGCTGGCGCCGCCTAAGCTGACATTGAAGGACGTCCTGGACCGCTTGCGAGAGCGCATGCTCGAGCAGCGGGCGAAGGGCGTGACCGTGGCGCAGATGCACGAGGTCTTGAAGGCGCGAGGCATCGAGCTGGGGGAGCGAAGCCTCAAAGTCTTCCTCGACAAGGGGGAGCTTCCTGGGCGCAAGGCTGCCGCAGTGGCGGCGAAGATCGGTGGCAAGGATTCGGAGGGAGATGCCTTCTGAGCCGGAACCGGGCGAAGGCGCGCAAGCGCCGAGCTGGCCATAAGACGAAGGCTCTTGGCGAAGAGGCGGAGCGTCGAGCCCGGGACGGGCCGAGCCCGGATCGGCGATGCGTCGTGCGAAGCACGGCGAGCCGCGTGCCGCCGTCTGGCACTCTGGTGAAGGGGGAGCAAGCGAGCGGTCGGCGGAGCCGCGTATGCGGCGAGCCGAGCGCGATACGGCGCCGGTGGAAGATCGAGGCGGGTGCTGCCGATACGGAGTGCGAGCGGCGGCGCGAAGCCGCGCATGCGGCGAGCGGGTCGAGAGGCGCGGCGGAGGGTCTGGCGGAAGGGGCGGCAACGAGAGCGCGAGCGGCGACGGCGCGTTAGCGCCGGGACGCGCTGCGCGACACCGGGCGCGGCGAGAATAGAGAAGCCGGTCCCTCGCCGCAGCGAAGGACCGGCATGGCGGCAAGAGAAAGCGCCGCATCAGGCGGCGCTGAGTTGCATCACGGGGATTCCCATCTGGCGGGCCTTGTCCACCAGATTGCCGGTGACGCCGCTGCCGGGAAAGGCGATGACGCCACTGGGCAGCAGGTCGAGCAGCGCGTCGTTGCGCCGGAACGGGGCTGCGCGTCCGTGCGCCTTCCAGTCGGGGCGAACGATCACCTGGTGCACGCTGCGGGCCTCGGCCCACTTCGCCGCCACCGTCTCGATGCCGGGGGCGCCGCCATGGACGAGCACCATGTTACCGTGCTTCTCGTGCGTGCGGTCGAGGACGCTCCAGACGGCGGCGGGGTCCGCGACCTCCTTGCCGCCGGTCACCGCCACCAGGGTGCCCTCGGGCAGGTGGCTGCTGGTCTCGCGCTCCTTGCGGGCGCGCCTGTAGTCGCGCGCGTCGATGGCGGCTGACGTGAGCGCTCCCGCCTTCGAGGTATGCGAGCCGTGTCTCGGCCGCCAGATATCGCCCGTCTCGGTGCGGTAGGCGTCTGCGGCGGTATCGCGCAGGGTCTCGAAGGCGTCGCGCCGGTCTCCGAGGTTCTGCGCACGGTCCGTGAGGAGCTGCAGCTCCCACGCCTTCACCTCGCTCCCGTCCTGAGCGGTCTCAAGGTCCTTCATCTCCGGGGCGATGCGATCCACCGCCCTGTCGAGGCGCCCCACCTGCGCGTGGAGGCAGTTGACGAGGCTCCAGAGCAGCGGCTCGCGCTCGTCGGCCATCTGCGTCCCCTCCACGGTGATGCCGTCCACCATGATGCGGATGGCCTCGCTCAGCGCCTCGGTGGCGTCGTCTTCGTCCCAGACCTCGCGGCTGTCGAGCTCGCCGCGCTCGGGCGCCGCGCCGTAGAGTGCGACGTTCTCGCAGATGGCTGCGGTCTGTGAAGCTGTGTCCTGGCGCGTGTCGATCATGTCGACCTCCCTTTCGTTCATCCTCCGAGGCGATGCGCCCCGTCGTGATGTGTTGTTGGGACACGCGCCCGCAGCGGAAGCACCTGGTCCTAGAGGCTCTTGGGGCGGGGTGGTGCGGAAAGTTGCCGAGTGGTGCGGAAGATCGCGTTGGTGCCGTCCTGGGAGGGCCGGCGCGCCGCCTCGCCGTCTGGCCGCGTTTCGAGTAGGCCTTCTCCACAACTGCTAGCGCCGGCCCGACGCGCCGGTCCCGCGCCAGGGGCCGGCGCGCCTCACGCGAGGCGGTCGGTAACTACACGCAAGCGATCTTCACGGTCGGCAACTTTCACGGCCCGCCCTTAGAGCGTCTTGGACCAGGGCGGAGGGAGCGCAGCGACCGGAGCACCCGCAGGGTTGCTGGAGCGAGGACGCGTGGCACAATGACACAGCACGACGGGGTACGACCTCCCTCTCCACACGCACGGCTCCCCTGTATGTTTTCTTGCTGACGGCCTCCGGGCGGGAGCCGTTTCCGGCGTAGAGCGGGCTCTGGCCTGGCTGCAAAGAAAGAGGGGACGGCCAGCCGCCGAAGGTCGGCGGTGGCTGCCCCCCAAGGTGCAACGAAGGAGGAGGAAGAAGCTGCGGATCAGCCGGGATGCTGCGCGTTCGCGGCGAATGCGGAGTGAACCGGCGGCGAGATCCAGGGCACGAGATCGCGGTCCACGAGCATGCGCGCGATGGCCGGCTTGATCGCGTCGCGGTCGTCGACCGTACGGGGACCGCGACGATCGTCCCGTAGGTGTACGACGTAGTACCGGCCGCCGGCGGAGCTCGCGATGTCGGGACGCCGGGTGACGGTTCCGACCGTCTCGCCGAAGACGACGATGTCGCATTCGTCGTCGAGGCGCCGACGGAACTTGATGTCATGGATGCTGAAGTTGCAGCTCGGCATGACGTGTCTCCGGGGAGGAACCGGGAACGCGGCCGCGTCCGTGAGAGCGCTGCGCCGCGTTCCGTCTGGCGATGAAAGAAGGGCCGGTCCCGAGACCCTGGGGAAGGGCGGGACCGGCCCGGTGACGGGAGGGAGGAACCCGTCAGAAAGGAATCGGCGAGCCAGGTTCGGAGGCATCGGAAGCGGCCGCAGCCGGCGCCGCGGCCTCGCCGCCGTTCGCGGTGGCAGGCCGCTCGAGGAACTGGATCCGCGAGCCCGGCACGAGGATGATCTCGGTCGAGTAGCGGTCGCTATCCTCGCCGTCCTTGCGCCACTTCCTGGTCTGCAGCTTGCCCGCGACGTAGACCAGGCGGCCCTTCTTCGCGTGCTTCTCCAGCATGTCCACCAGGCCGCCTTGGAAGGTCACGACCCTGTGCCATTCCGTCCTGTCGATTCTCTCGCCGGTACCGTTCCGGTCGACGAAACTTTCGTCGGTCGCCACCGACATGTTGGCAACGCGCCCGCCGGACGCGAGGTTGGAGATGGTCGCATCGGCGCCGAGGCGGCCGATGAGCTGCGCGGAGTTGAGACCGAAAGCCATTGTTCGTCTCCTCATATCCAGGTTGCTGACGATGGGTGACGAGCGGGAGAGGGATCTCTCTCGACCCCTTCCCTGCTCACTCTTCTCAAAGCCCTCCTCGAACTCTCGTTTGCCGCCTGCCTCGACGGGAACGGGGCAGGCGCGGACCTCGCGGACCGCACGGACGCCCGCGCAGGATGCCGCGAAGGCTGGCAGCCGCCGGATGAGGAAGGCGCGGCGCCGGGATCGGAACAACGGGTGGCAATGATCGCACCCTGGCGGCGCGAAGCGCTGCACAGGAACACGGGGTGGGGCGCGGTCCCGGTGGCCGATTCCGGTTCCCCCCAGCAGCAGCCCCGTCACCTCGAATTGACCGGCCGCCCGGCCCGGTTATCCCGACTTCCGCAACTCGGCACGCGATTCGGCTAATTTGACGATTTTTCGGCCCGGAAAGTGGCGGATTTCCGGGCTTTGCCCTTCCAGAACCGCGTGTAGTGCCGACCTACCCCCTTGATCGGGGTGCCGCGGCGGCGGACGATTCGACCATGTTCGTGCGCTGCAAGAGACGCTTCAAAGACGGCAAGGAGCACCGCTACTGGAGCGTGGTGGAGAACGTCCGGGTCCGCGGCGGCCGGGTCGTTCAGCGCCACGTTCTCTATCTCGGCGAGATCAACGACAGTCAGCGCGCGGCGTGGTGCCGCTCGATCGAGGTGGTGGAGGGCAAGTCGGGGTCGCGTCAGATGGCGCTCTTTCCCGAGGATCGGGAGGCGCCGGCGCTGAACTGCGAAGTGGTCAAGATCAACGTCTCGGAGGTGGCGCTTCACGACCCGCGCCAGTGGGGGGCGTGCTGGCTGGCCTTGGCGTTGTGGGACCGTCTTGATCTGGACCGCTTCTGGGGTCCGCGCCTGCCGCCGAGCCGGCAAGGCACACGATGGCTGGACATCCTGAAGATCCTGGCCTGCTACCGGCTGATCGATCCGGGCAGCGAGTGGCGTCTTCACCGTCACTGGTACGAGCACAGCGCGTTGCGCGATCTGCTGGGCAGCGACCGGGCGGTCGCCGACGACACACTGTATCGCTGCCTCGACAAGTTGCTGGAGCACAAGCAGGACTTCTTCTCGTTCCTGCGCGGCCGCTGGGCGGCGCTGTTCGACGCGCGCTTCGATGTCCTGCTGTACGATCTGACCAGCACGTACTTCGAGAGCGATCCGCCGTTCGAGGACAAGCGCCGCTTCGGCTACAGCCGGGACAAGCGGCCTGACTGCGTGCAGGTGGTGATCGCGCTGATCGTGACGCCCGAGGGCTTCCCGCTGGCCTACGAAGTGATGCCGGGGAATACCGCCGACCAGACCACGCTGGCGGGGTTCCTCGAGAAGATCGAACGGCAATACGGCCGCTCCGACCGGATCTGGATCATGGACCGTGGCATCCCTACCGAGGAGACGCTGGCGGCAATGCGCGCGGGTGAGGCGCCGGTGCGCTATCTGGTGGGCACGCCGAAGGGGCGGCTGACGCGGCTGGAGAAGGCATTCCTGGATCTGCCCTGGCAGGAGGTGCGCCAGTCCGTGAACGTCAAGCTGCTGGTCGAAGACGGCGAACTCTACGTCCTGGTGCGCAGCGAGGGGCGGCAGCTGAAGGAACGCGGCATGCGCCGGCGCCGGCTCAAGAAGCTGTGGCACCGGTTGCGCGAGCTGCAAGGGCAGTCCAACAGCCGAGATCAACTGATGCTCAAGCTCGGCGCCGCCAGGAAGGAGGCGGGCCGGGCCTGGAACCTGGTCGGCATCCGCGTGCCCGAGACCGACAAGGAACTCGCCGCCGACGGCTTCTCATTCCGCCTGCGGCGCGACCGGCTACGCCGCGTGCGCCGCCGAGAGGGCCGCTACCTCTTGCGATCCAACATGACCGCCGAAGACCCCGCCACGCTCTGGCACCTGTCCATGCAGTTGATCGAGATCGAGCAGGCGTTCAAGGAGCTCAAGCACGACCTCGCCATCCGTCCCATCTTCCATCAGCGCGAGAAGCGGATCGAGGCGCACATCTTCGTCTCCTTCATTGCCTACTGCCTGCTGGTCACGCTGAAGAACCTCGCCCGCCCGCGCGCCAACGGGCTGACGCCCCGCGCCATCATCAAGGCGTTCGCCACCATCCAGATGGTGGACGTCCACCTGCCGACCACCGACGGCCGGCACTTGGTCCTGCCGCGCCACACCCGGCCGAACAAGGAGCACGAGCTACTGCTACACCTGCCCGGACTTGTTCCGGGTATCGGCATGACCCTGCCGCAACAGCCCGGGCCGCGGTTCTCCGCCTGACTGCGCACGGACCGCCCCTCCGTTCGGCGCTCTGTAGTGCCGACCTTTGGGGGTCCGATCACGGAGAATCAATGGCTTAGCACCCTCATAACCCCCGAGTTGTAGAGTCGGGGGCTGGCGCGCCAGATTTAGGGTTCGGTGGCGGTTCCGTCGCTTTCGCTCTGGGCCTCAATCCGACTCCCTTGACCGCGTTTCCAGTCCCCCGCTCATCAAACCGGACGTGCGCTACTAACGCATCCGGCTTTCGGACGAGATCATGCCGTCGCCCACGGAAGGCCCCTGGTCGTTGGCTCCAGATACTTGAGGCCGTATTTGTGACCTAGTCTTGCGTCCGGGAAGCGCACGATTTTCCCGGACTTCGTCTTGTGCTTCCGACAGAGCCACTGGTGCAGCCGCTTGGTCGCGTGTCGGTCGATCGCTCTGTAGGCCGGGTTGACCTGCCCGAGGCTGAAGTAGTTCGCCCAACCGGTCATCGTCCGGTTTAGTCGGCTCACGATTTCCTCAACAGGCAGGTGGCCGTATCGCGGTCTAGTCAACTCGCTGATCTCGCGGCAGATGCTCCGGACGCTCGCCTTGCTGGGCCGGGTGCCGATGTAGGCTCCCTTCCCATGGGGTCGATAGTTGCATCCGATGCGGTAGCCCAGAAACTCGAAACCCAAGTTGGCACTTTTTCCGGTTGCTCAATGCCGGTCTGCCCATATTTTGCGGACCGAAGTACCACATATTGGGGTAGCTCCGAGATGATGCCACTATATGTGTAATTGAGGCGCTGGAAGCGCGTTGTAGTGCCAGGAGTTGTTAGGTATTGACGATTTTCCCTTGACCCCAGACCCCAAGCCGACAAATCTTGGCCCCTCGCAACAATCTCGCGACGGGCGACATGTTCATCAGGGCAACCAAGACCCACACCACCGACGGCAAGCCCGTCCGAAGCCATCGCCTCGTGCTCTCCCAGCGCATCGGCGACAAGGTCAGGCAGCGCACGCTCCTCAACCTCGGCACCGACTATCCGGTGCCGAAGGAGAAATGGCGCGAAGTGGCCGAACTCGCCGAGGCGCTGCTGCACGGCCGCCCGCCGCTGCTCCAAGCCGTCCCGGACGTGCAGGCCGCAGCCGAGGACATCGTCGCCAAGCTCAGGGCCAGGGGGTTCCGTGCCGAGGCGATGCAGGAAGAGGCGCGCAAGCCCGAGATCGCCACCGTCGACCTCGATACCCTGGAGCATGAGAACCCGCGCACCGTCGGCTGCGAGCGCCTGTGCCTCAAGGCCCTCGACGACCTTGGCTTCGCCGAAATCCTCCACGGCCTCGACATCAAGGGCCGCGACGGACGCATCGCCAGCGCGCTGATCGTCGCCAGGATGGTCCATCCCGCCAGCGAGCGTGATACCAGCCGCTGGCTCCGCCACGACAGCGCGGCCGCCGAGCTCCTGGGCCTGGAGGGCGACCGCAAGGCGCTGCGGCGCAAGACGCTCTATCGCATCGGCGACCTGCTCTGGCGCCACCGGGCCGCCATCCAGAGGGAACTGTTCAACCGTGAGCGCGCGCTGCTCGACCTGCCCGAGACGATCGCCTTCTACGATCTCACCAACGTCCACTACCACGGCCACACCGACGGCGAGCTTCCCAGGTTCGGGCGCTCCAAGCAGAAGCGCGACGACTGTCCCCTCATCACGCTGGCGCTGGCGCTCGACGGTGCGGGCTTCCCGCGCAGTTGCGAGATCCTGCCCGGCAACGTGAGCGAGCCGGGCACGCTGCACGAGGCGCTGGCCCGGCTCGAGGCGGTATGCGGCGGCACGGCGGCGAAGCCCACGGTGGTCATGGACGCGGGCATCGCCACCGAGGAGAACATCGTCTGGCTGGGCGAGCCGGGCTACGACTGGATCGCGGTCAGCCGCGGTGCCAGGCCTGCGCCGCCCGAGGGCGGACCCGAGGCCCTGCTGATCACCAGCGCGCGCCACGAGGTGCGGGCCTGGCGGCTTGCCAGCGAGGACGGCGAGGCGCGGCTCTACGTCGTCAGCGAGGGCAAGAAGAAGGCCGAGAACGCGATCATCGGCCTGAGGCGGAACCGCTTCGAGGCGGCGCTGCAAAGGCTCCACGGCGGCCTTGCGGTCAAGGGCCGCCTCAAGCGCTACGACAAGGTGCTGGAGAGCATAGGCCGCCTCAAGCAGCGCTTCTCCGCCGTCGCCAGGCACTACGAGATCACGGTCGAGAAGGCGGACACCGGCCCCAATGCCACCGCCGTGCGCTTCAAGCGCAGGCCGCGATACGACGAGGCCGATGAGGGCGCGGGCGCCTATGTGCTGCGCACCAGCCACGTCGACTGGGATATCGAGACGGTCCTGCGGACGTACTGGCGGATCACGGATATCGAGGCGACATTCCGAAGCCTGAAATCCGAACTCGGCCTTCGCCCGATCTGGCACCAGCTCGACCGGCGCATCGCGGCCCACCTGCTGATCGCCGTGCTGGCCTACCACGCCGTGCATCTGATCCGTACCCGGCTGGCCGCGCGGGACATCCACAAGTGCTGGGCATCGATCCGCGAGAGCATGCGGACCTGGGTGCGGATCACCACGCGCCTGCGCCAGACCGACGGCACCTTGATCGTCAATCGACAGGACACGCGCCCGGCCGCTGAGGTTGCCGCAATCTCCTCGGCGGCGGGCGTGGAACCCGCCATCCACCGCACGAGGACCCGCCTGCCGAACTGACAGAATCCAACAAAATGTAGTGCCATGTTGGAACCGGCCGAGAGAAATATCGCGTTACATCAACACGATAAAGGACATGGGTAGGACAAAAGTGCCAACTTGGGGAAAGACTCCTCTGGGCACCGCAAGCATCGGGTTTTCCGCGCGTTGACCGTTAGCTTCAGACCGTCCATGAGCCGGTTGACCGCCGTCAGCATGTCCGCCGCCGGGGCCTTGCCGAGAACACAGATATCGTCAGCGTAGTTCACGATCTCCGCACAGAAGCGCTGGGCGTGACCCAGCGCCTTCCAGCCCAGTATGAAGCGCCGCATGTAGATGCTGCTGAGCAGGGGTGAGATCGGCGAGCCTTGAGGCGTCCCTTCCGCTCCCTGCGCGCCCGGTTCGTGCGGCGTTTGCCGCCCTCGCCGTCGTCCTCTTCGACGGGCATTTCCAACCACGCCTTGATGAGCCCCAACATCCGCCCATCGCTAATGCGCCGGGCAAGGCTCTTCATTAACTCGGCGTGAGGGATTTCGCCGAAGTAGTTGGACAGATCGCAATCAACAACTTGATTGTGCCCCGTGTTCAGGAGGCTATGCGCACGCTTCACCGCGTCGTGGGCGCTCCGCTCCGGCCTGTAGGCGTACTGTTCCGGTTGTAGATCGGCTTCGAAAATCGGCGTCAGCACGAGCATGGCTGACGTCTGAGCCACCCGGTCCCTGATACAAGGGATGCCCAACGGCCGGAACTTGCCGGGCTGTTTCTTCGGGATCAGGACCTGCCGCACCGGTTTTGGTTTGTAGGTCCCATCCTTCAGATCCCGCGCCAGTTCCCCGAGCCAGCGGTCTACGCCGTACGACTCGACACTCTCGACGGTCTCCCCGTCCACCCCGGCTGAGCCGCCATTGCGGCGAACCTGTGCCCAGGCTTCCATCAAAAGGTCAGCCCGCCATACCTTGTCGATCAGCGAGTGAAATCGCCGGTCGGGTTCTTCCTTGGACCAAGCATTCAACTGCACTCGATCCACAGCATGAGGGTCGAACCTTTCGGGTGACGCACCCGTTTCATCCCCTCCACGGACGGGAGTTCGAGCTTCTTCAGAGCCGGGTGTGCCGGGGGATAGAACGGGTGGATTACGTCGACGGGGACGGGGTGGTGCGTTCCCTCACAGCGGCGTGGACCAGTGCTGGGGCCAAGGATCCCTTCGTCATCGTCGCGTCTGGTCGCTCGGCCTTTCGGCTTCCGGATCTGCTGGCTCTGGCTGCACTGTTGGATGGCCTGCACGAGGATGGTTTGTTTGGGAGTAGCGCTGGCGGTGGCAGCGGCACTGTAAAGAGTATTACGCCGCATGTGTAAGATATATTTTGCCCAATGCGTTGGAGCGCCCTTCCCCTTTCCGGCAAACTGTCTTGTCTATATCGGGCGTTGTTCATACAGATTCTTCAGATCACGAGAAGAACTGAGGCAGGACCAGCTTGACACCGCATATGATTGCGGCATAATATTCCTTACATTCGTTGCAGATGGAGGCCACCCCATGGCCAGACGTTCAGCCGATGCAAAGACCGATGCCCTCAAGCAGCATGGCTGTCTGAACCCGCGTCCCGACGCGGTTCGCGACGAGCTGTTCCTGTCCAACGCATTCTTCGATCCGCGCGACCTGCTCCAGGTCAAGTACGAGATGCTGCGCCGTGTGCGCGAAGACGGCGTGCCCATCAGCCGTGCCGCTGCGAGCTTCGGCGTCTCGCGGCCCACCTGGTACCAGGCACAGCTCGCCTTCGAGGCAGGCGGCCTGCCGGCGCTGTTGCCGCACCGGCGCGGCCCCCGGCGAGCCCACAAGCTCAGCGACGAAGTGGTCGAGGCGTTGCGCGCGGCAAAGAGCGAACAGCCGGAACTCAGCACCCGCGAGCTGGTCGACCTCGTGCGCGAGCGCTTCGGCCTGCGGGTCCATCGCCGCAGCATCGAACGCGCGCTCGCGCGGGGAAAAAAACGCGCATGACGCCGACACCGCTGGCGCTTCCGTTGACGCATTCGGCGTATGCGCAGGGCTACGAGCAGATGCGCCGCCACGCGCTCGAGCCCGGCACGCCGCTCGACCGACAGGGGCTCGCCGTGATGGTACGGCGCGGCATCGCCGCCTGGCTGTTCGTGTCCGCCGAGCTGCCCGCCGCGCCTGCCGGCGTGTGCGCGGGCGCGTCGCCCAAGGCACTGCCCGCCAGGGTCGAGAGGCCGGTGATCGACATTCTTCTCGCGATGGTCAAAGTCCACATGGAAGGGGAGTTGGCATGAGTACTGCCCATCAGAAGGTGAGCACGAGCCACCTGAGCCGCCATGCCTATCTGTACGTGCGTCAGTCCACCCCGCGCCAGGTGTACGAGAATGGCGAGAGCACGCTCCGCCAGTACGCCCTGCGCGAACGGGCCGTCGCTCTGGGCTGGCCGACCGAGAGCATCGTCGTGATCGATAGCGATCAGGGGCTATCCGGCGCCGACAGAGACCGTGAGGGCTTCAAGCATCTGGTTGCCGAGGTCGGCATGGGTCGGGCCGGGATCGTGCTCGGCCTCGAGGTGTCCAGGCTCGCGCGCAACTCCACCGAGTGGTGCCGGCTGGTCGAGATCTGCGCCCTGAGCGAGACGCTGATCCTCGATGAAGACGGCGTCTACGATCCCGGCGACTTCAACGATAGGCTCCTGCTCGGGCTGAAAGGGACGATGTCGGAGGCGGAGCTCCATTTGCTGCGCGCCCGGCTGCGCGGCGGAATCCTCAATCGAGCCAAACGCGGCGAGTTGAAGATGCCGCTGCCACTGGGGCTGGTGTACGACCCGCTCGATCGTGTGGTTCTCGATCCCGATGCGCAGGTTCAACACAGCCTCAGGCTGCTCTTCGACACCTTCACCCGCACCGGCACGGCCTGCGCCACGGTGAAGCACTTCCGTGACGAAGGACTGCTCTTTCCCCGCCGGCCGCGCAGCGGACCGCACAAGGGTGAGCTGCATTGGCAGCCGCTCAAGCTCTATCGGGTGCTGGAGGTGCTGCACAACCCACGATACGCCGGCGCCTTCGCGTTCGGGCGCCACTGCCACCGTCGGCGTCCCGGTGGCGGTGTTGAAGTGAAGCGGCTCGCGCGCGAGGAATGGACCGTGCTGCTCCCCGACGCGCACCCGGGCTATATCTCCTGGGAGCGCTTCGAGGCCAATCAGCGCCAGCTCCGGGACAACGCTCAGGCCTATGGCGTGCCCCGGCGCAGCGCTCCACGCGAAGGGCCGGCGCTGCTCCAGGGCCTGGCCCTCTGCGGGGTTTGCGGCGACCGCATGACCGTGCGCTACCACACCCGCCGGGGGCGGCAGGTGCCGGACTACATGTGCCAGCGGGAAGGCATCGATACGGCGAGCCGGATATGCCAGCAAATCGCCGGTGCCGGTATCGACCGGGCAATCGGCGAACTGCTGGTCGAGTTGATGACGCCGGTCGCGCTGCAAGTGGCATTGGAGGTACACGCCGAACTTTCCGCGCGTGCTGAAGAGGTCGACGCCTGGCGTGCCCAGCAGGTGCAGCGCGCCCGCGAAGAGGCTGATCTGGCGCGCCAGCGCTTCATGCAAACCCATCCCGAGAACCGCATGGTGGCCGACGTGCTGGAGGCGGAATGGAACGCCAAGCTTCGTGCTCTGGACGAGGCACAGCGCGATCTCGATCATCGCCGCGCCGAGCAGAGCCACGAGCTCGGGGAGCAGCAACGCCAACGAGTCCTCGCGCTGGCGACGGACTTTCCGCGCTTGTGGAACGACCCTGCAACGCCGTACCGCGAGCGCAAGCGGATCGCGCGATTGCTGATCGAGGACGTGACCCTGGTCAAGGGCAAGGATCTCCGCCTGGGAGTGCGCCTTCGAGGCGGAGCCACCCGCCAGCTCGTCATCGAGCCCGAGGCGCCGGCGTGGCAGCGTTACAAGACCCCGCCCGAGGTCATTGCCCAGATCGACGAGCTACTCGACGATCACACCGACGCCGAGATCGCAACGATCCTCAATGAACGGGGATGCCGGACTGGCTATGGCGCCCCCTTTCGAGCGCTGCGCGTGCAGGCAATCCGCGGCGACTACAAGCTTAAATCACGCTACGACCGACTGCGCGCCCGCGGCTTGTTGACCGTCGACGAAATGGCCACCAGGCTCGCGGTCTCGACCACGACGATCAAGAAGTGGCGCGAGATCGGGCTGCTGAGCGGACACGTCTACAACGACAAGGGCAGCTATCTCTATGAAATGCCCGACAACCCGCCGACCAAGCAACAAGGCCGAAAGCGCGTATAGAGCGCTCAACCCCAACATCGTGTGCCAACCGACTAATGAGGTGCAATATGAAGCGTAGCCCTTCTCGTTGCCGCGCGCGATCGCGACGGGCTTGGGCAGGAAGCGGTAGTGGCTGGCGAAGTCGAGGAACTGGGGATTGAAGTGGATCGCGTCGCCGCGGCGCCCCAGCACGACGCTCCTCAGGTTGTCGTACCAGAGCTCGCGGGGCACCCCCTGCCAGGCCTCGAAGGCGTCGATATGGCCATGCAGGAAGTTGCTCATGGCCGAACCGAGGTAGAAGCGCAGGAAGATGCGCCGCGAGTAGCTGAGCACCATCACGAAGCCCATCAACGGGCGCTCCGCGCTCCCGATCCTGACCTTGCCGAAGTGTCCCCAATCGACCTGGGCCTGCTCGCCGGGAAGGGTCTTCAGGCGCAGATAGGCCTCGGCCATGGGCTTGGGCCTGAAGGGGGCGACCACATGACGGAAGTGGTGGGAGCCGCCCGGATAGCCGCGTTCGCGCACCATCTGATAGAGACGGCTGGCCGGCAGCGTCGGCCAGGACGCCAGCGTCTGGACGATGAACGGCACGTAGGGATCGATCATCGACGGCCTCGGCGAGATTGCGTGCCGGGGCTCGCCCGCATCGCTGAGCGCCCGCTCGACGGTGTAGCGATGCACGCCGAGCTGGCGTGCGATCGTGCCGATCTTCCACTTCTCGACGTGGTAGAGCCGCAGGATCTCCGCGCGGGTCTTCTTGTCGATAGCCATCCTCACTCCTCTCGCGCCGGATGCCGGACCGGGCGCAGGCCCGGATAGACCCACCGGGCGCAGAACCGGCCGCAGCGATCGCAGCGGAAGACCCCGGCGGGCCGCCTGTGCCCCAAGAGCCGTGCTCCGCGACGCGTCCTCCGCGTCCGTGGCACGACAACACGGCGGTGCGCACGCGTCGAAGGGTGATGCGTCACTTTCCGCCCGCAGCCCTCATGTTCCGGGGCCTGGCCGAGACGGCGTTCTCGATAGCGCTGCTGGCGCCGCGCGTGCTTGAGGCGCCCCCGGTGGCTGTCCTGATAGCGCTGCCCGGCACGGCGAACCGAGTGCCTGCGCGCCATCTCGCTACAGCCCGGTGAGCAGTAGATGTTGCCGTGGTCGCAGCGCGGGCAGAGAACAACCTGCAGGTCGCAGTGGGCGCAGTTGAACAGGCGGCCGAAGTTCTTCATCGCGGCGGTCGATGAGAACGGGCTCGACCCCCGCAAAATCCCGCACGATACTGTGCATGCGAGCCGCGCCCAGCGCGGCTCCGGGGGTGCGGCGCCGGCCGTTGCGATCAGGCAAACGGGGCCGGCGCCGCATCGTTCTCACCGGCCCGAGTCTACCCCTGCCGATCTTGCTGTCAGGCCTGCGGAACTGTCGCCGGATCGGCCGCCGCAATCAGAATCGAGACTGCTGCCCGCTGTGGATAAATCGGCTTGCCTTGCCAGACTCGAGGGCGGTCGCTGCGGCAAGCCGATTTACCCACAGCTCCGCCGAGGCAAGCATCCAACCGCCAAACCGGCTGCTACAGCGTCACCCTACCCTGGTGACGAAATCACCAAATAAGCGCACTTCTCGGCAGCCATCGACAGACGATCAGGCCGAGGACGAATTCTCCAGCCGCGCGATCAGCTCGTCGCCCGAAGCGCAGTCGATGATCCACTCGCCGACGTCCGCCAGACGCTCCGGATCCTCGATCTCGGCCAGCAGGGCCGCGAGGCGCACGGCCGCGTCGGCGCCGAACTTCCGTTCGGTCAGGCGACGCAGCAGCGCCCGCTCCTGCTCGACGCCTTCGGCGCGGCCCTGCTCGACGCCTTCCGCGAGGCCCTGTTCGCGGCCCTGCTCGCGGTCCGCCTCACGCCATGCGCGGACACGGTCCTGAACCGCCGTCCGCAACTGGCCCGCCTCTTCCAGTCGCTCCATCTCCTCGAACCCCTCGATTGCAGCGCCGCCGGCGCCAGACCCGACCAGCAAACTGAACCACGTATGGAACACGCGGCGCAACTCCCGGTGACCGGCACCGCGAAGAACGGAAAACGCCGACGCCAGCGTCGCGTAACCCTCGTCGTGCGACGACATCCGCTCGATGCCGATCACAAGCGAAACCACATCCTCCGGCTCCGACTCTCCAACCTCGACACGGCCCACGTCAAGCGCCAGATAGCGCGAGCCCGCGAATAGCACCGCCGGACCCGCCGGCCCGGCAGGGCGGCCCTCTCGCGCGACAAGGTCCTCCACGCTCGCCGCCGCCGTCCACGGAGACGCCCCGTTGTAGAGCACCACGGGCAGCACCGGCGGCAGACGGTCCGAGGCACCGAAGCGCCGCTCCCGCCACAGGCCCCGATACAGCAGGTCCACGTATGTGCGCACCCGCAGCGCCATCAGATGGTCGACCGCAGACTGGAACTCGATCAGCACGAAGAGGTAGGCCCAGTCCTCCTCGCCGCCGTCCCGCAGGCGCACGCGCCAGACCAGGTCGCTCAGGTGACGGTGGAGGGTCTCGTCGATGCGCTCGGTGGGCACCTGCTCCAGGCTCTCCGGGTCGAAGGCGTCGAGCCACGCTGGGCCGTCGTCGATCATGCCGGCGACGAAGCGGAGCAGATGCTCCACCGCGATGCTGTGGGAGAATATCGACTTGTAGACTTGGTCGTAGCGCATGGCCGCATCCTCTCCGGGCGGCCGCGCTCATGATGCAACCGTCGGGCGGGATCGTAGCCGAGGGCTCGGGGCGAGGCCAGGGACCAGCGCCGCCGGCGCCGCACGCATGATCCTGGTGGTAAGCTCCGCGTGCGCGCAGCAGCACGGGGCGATACTCACGCCATACCCGACCTTTGCTTGCCCGGACGGCTGCCGGGGCGCTACCCTGCCCGGCACCGAGCGGGCGACGGGCAAAGGGCATCCCTGTTGTGACCTGCCGGTCGCTTGAGGCGCCCCGCCGCTTGCAGTCGCTGCGCGCGAGCGGGGCGCCGACCCTACCGGGGCGCTCGTTCCTGTCCTCGTGAGCCGACATGGACTCATTGGTTCGGGCGTTCCGGGGGCCGGGAGGGGCGGTCCTCCCCGCCTTTGCCAGTCGGGCGTGGCCGGCTCCATGGGCGGGGCCGGCGCGGCATCGGCATCCTCGCCGTCCCCCCCGGAATTCACGCGCCGCGCAGCTTCGCGTTGATCTACTTCCTCAGGACCCGCGACGTTGCCAGCGAGCCCAGGACGGCGCGCTGCTCCATCGGGGGCACGTCGCGTCGATGCCGAAGTCGGCGAAGCGGCACCAGAGGCGCTCCAGCGGCCCTGTGGATGCCTCCGGCGGTCGGCACACGGCCGCCGCGCAGAAGAAACCTTCCATACCCGACAGCGTCGCCAGCGCCAGCGCCACGACCGGCTCGCCGTCCATCGTTCGGCCGCCCCCAAGAGTCGGAGGCGGTCGCTGCGCCGAGCCGTTCGCCCACAGCCGAGGAATGTCTCCAATCGCCCAACCGGCGGCGGGCGACTCACCGCCCTGCCGGGCAGAATGATCGACTAAGCGTGTTTCCCTGACGATCACCGACACGCGGGTCCAGACAGCCACCAATAGCCGACCCTCGTCGCGCCCGCGCCGCGCGCCGCCATGAGCGGGAGGTCGGCCGGGACCGGGGCGGCGGGGGCGGCGTTGCGAAGAGCGTTTCCCCCGCGGCGGACCATGAACGAGGGGGAACGGACGATGCGGACCGGCCGGATGTGCCATCGCGACGCGCAGACCTACCTGGTGCACGTATTCGGGCGGGGCCTGGAAGGAGACCGCTACGTGATCGAGAAATACCGCTCGGACTCCGACGGCCAGATCCATCCCGTCGAGCCCGAGCAGCCGAGAGCGACGGGCCGTCGCAGGCGGAGGCGCATCGTCGCAGGCGTGGCTGCGGTCAAGAAGCTGCGGCCCGAGCGCGACGAGATCATCGTGTGCACGGCACTGAACCTGAAGGCCTCGGGCATCCAGTACTGGGGTTCTGCGGCGGCCGGTTTCCTGGCCACGCGCTAAGCGCGCTGACTGGGGTGGCCGGTCATGCCGCTCAAGGACCCGCTGAAGAAGCAGGCGCGGGATCGCCGCCTCCGCCAGCGCCACGCCGCTCGCCTCGAGCAGCGTTTGTGTACCCGGTGCGGCCGGCTTCCTCCCGCGCCCGGTCGCAAGGTATGTACCGACTGTGCCGAAAAGCGCCGCGCCGCCGACCGCGCCCGCCGTGCGAAGGCCCGCGCCGAGGTCAAGCAATATGGCGGTCGCGATCCGGAGCGCTGCCGCAGAGCCGACCGCGCCGGCGACAGGCGGCGGCGGAGGGCGTGGAAGGAGGCAGGGCTGTGTACATCCTGCGGCCGCCGCCGACCGGAAGACAACCGTTCCGTCTGCGAGCCGTGCCACGAGGCCAGACGTGCCCTCGACCGCCGACGCTATGCCGCTCGCCAGGCTGCCGGCCGCTGCGTACGCTGCACGCAGCCCACGGTCGGAGGCCTGTCGCGCTGCGGCCGATGCCTCGCGCTGGAGAAGGAGCGCGTCTGTCCCGAGCAAAAGAGCGCCGCCGGGAAGGGTTAAGGGTTGGGCAGGCTCTCTCTCGAGAGCCTGCCCAACCCTTTTGAACGAAGCCGCGGGCCACGAGAGGCGAAGTTGAGCTATGTGGAAAGTGCGCTGATGTCAGCGTCAGGCGGCATCCACCGGCAGCAGAGTTGCGCATAAAATCGACGCTCGCGCCGGTCTTTCGGCAGGCATGCGGGCGCACGCTGCGAGGACTGAGCGGGGTGTGAGCCGAGGGCTGTCAGCCCGGCTCAAGCGGAGACAGGTTCGGTCGTGCGTCGGCGCTTTGGCGCCGTTGCGCGGGGCCGAAGCGAGCGGGCGTCTCACGGTTTCCCCCTGTGGGTCGGCGGCAGCGCCGGCGGGCCGCGCGTCGAGCGGGGCTCATGGCGGCGGCGGATTTCGCGGACGAGGCGCATGACGCCGCCGCAGTGGGGGCAGGCCACGGGCGCGGTGCCGATCTCGGGCTCTTCGTCGGGCTCGGCCTGAGCGCCGTCCACGCTTCCCTCGGGGGCGGCGCAGCCGAGGGCGCCGAGAGCCTGGCGTGCTCTCTCCAGCGTGCTGGCGCGGCAGCCGTTGGCGAGGATGCCGAAGTAGCGAATGCGGTGCATGCCGTCCGGCAGGACGTGCCTCAGGAAGCGGCGGATGAACTCGTCGGCGCTCACGGTGGCGATGCCGTAGCGCGGCTTTCTCTGCCCCGGCGCCTTGGGCTTTCGGTGGCGGAAGGAGACCGTCTCGCCGTCGAAGGAGACGATGCGGCTGTCGGAGATGGCGATCCTGTGCGTGTAGTGCGAGAGGTACCGGAAGACCTGCTCAGGCCCGCGGAAGGGCCGCTTGGCGTAGACCACCCAGTCCCTGGCCCGGGCGGCGGCAAGCGTGGCGTGGAACTCGCCGGGATTGGCGAGGTGGGCGAGGGTGCCGTGGAACTCCAGGTCCCCCCGGCCGTGGGCGCGGGCGAGCTCCTTGAGGAAGAGGCGGCGGAACAGGCTGCCGAGGACCTTGACGGGGGCGAGGAAGGTGGTGCTCCCCGTCTTCCACTCGCCACTGTCTACGTCGAAGCCCGCGTTGGGCACGACCACGTGCAGGTGCGGGTGGAAGCGGAGCTTCTGATCCCAGGTATGGAGGACCGCGGTGCCGCCGATGCGCATGCCGCCGTGGCGGGGATCGGCGGCGATGGTGCGCAGGGTCTCGGCGACGGCCCGGAAGAGGATGTCGAACACCACCCTGCGGTTGCAGAAGGCAATGGCGGCAACCTCCTTGGGCAGGGTGAAGACCACATGGAAGTAGGGCACCGGCAGGATGTCCCCGGCGCGCTCCTCGCTCCAGAGGTTGGCGGCGAGACCCTGGCAGGTGGGGCAGTGGCGGTTGCGGCAGGAGTTGAAGAGCGGATGCTCGCGCCCGCAGCCCTCGCAGGCGTACATGTGGCCGCCGAGCACGGCGGTGCGGCACGCCTCGATGGCGCCCATGACCTTGAGCCGGGCGGCGTCGATGCGCCCTTTGTGGCGCTCACGGAAAGCGGCGCCGGCGCGGCGGAAGATCTCCGCCACGCCCGCGCGTTCGGCCTCCACGCGCCGTCAGTTGCGCAACGCTGCGAAGCCTGAGATCGGGTGGTCGAGGCCCTCGAACATCTTGCCGGTGACGCGGGCGTAGTGACGGGTCGTGTTCGCGCTTCGATGGCCGAGCATGTCCCGGATCACCTCGATATCGCCGCCGCGCTCGAGGAGATGGGTCGCCGCCGAATGGCGCAGGCAATGGAAGGTGTAGCTGCGGTCGAGCTCGGCAATGTCGCGCGCCCTCCTGAAGGCGGCCTGCAAGGTCTCCGTTGCGATGGGCCTGTCGAGCGAGACGCCGTAGAAGAGCCAGTTCGTCGGACGCGGCCAGATGTTCCTGTAGTAGACGCGCAAGTAGTGGATGACGATGTCCGGCAACGGTGCCATTCTCTCGGTGCCGCCTTTGCCGGAGGGGATGTGCAGCAGCTTCTTCTCCGACAGGATGTCGCCGACCTTGATGGCCAAGGTCTCGGAGATGCGGAGCCCGCCGCCATAGCCGGTGACAATGGCAGCACGGTGGCGGAGGTCGGGTGTCGCAAGGATGAGGTGCTCGACCTCCTGCTCCGACATGTAGCGCGGCAGCTTGCCGGGCTTCTTGCGGGAGCGCAGGCCGGCGACATGGTCAGGCCAGCCGAGTGTGTCGATGTAGAGGAAGTTCAGCGCGGCGAAGGAGACGTTGGTCGTGCCCGGACTGAGCCCCTTGTCGATCCGCCCCAGGTACCACTGGCGCACCTGCTCGGCGTCGAGCTCGTCCGGCGAGGCGTCGTAGTACCTGGCCAGGTTCTTGATCTCGCAGATGTAGGCCTTGGACGTGCTCGCGGCCAGATTGGCGATGCGGAGCTGCTCCTCCATGCGCTGGCGAAGAGGGGTGACGGTGTTCGTGTCGCACGCGGTCCCGGTCATTATCGATCTCCCTGGATCGCGACGGCGCGCCGCCGGACCGATCCGGCGACGGTCCGTCGCAGGGGTCGATGCTAACCACTGGTGATCGGGAGGCTGCTGGGGATCCGCCACCCGACGGGCGGAGCGCCACTGACGCAACCGGGAAGCGAACGCACAGAACAAACGGCACCCGCGACGCCTCGGAAATGAATGAACTCTACGCCGCTAACTCCGCGTAGCGGCTTCGTTCAAAGACGCTATGCCGCGAGGCGCGCGCAGGGCGCGTGTGTGGATTGTGGAGTCCGCACCGGTGGTGCGGCCCGCTGTGAGCGCTGCGCATATCGGTCCAACTCTCGCGCGCCCGAGCGTCATCTCGTGTCGATGTGGCCGCCGCAGATCACCGTGATCGAGTTGCAGACCTCGCGGGAGCTGGGGACCTTCGAGACCGAAGCCGAGGCCGCCGCCTGCCTCGCCTTCGCCAAGCTGCGGCCCGACCAGGTCGAGTTCCTCTCCAACGTACCGCTGATGGCGCTCCTGCCGCCATGAGCGCGGCCTTGCCGCAGACAGGCCGTGGGCCAGGTCGTTCGGCAACTTCCCGATCCAGGATCGGCGGCGGCGCCACGGCGGCCACAGGCCGTGCGGTCCGCGGGGCCCTCGGGGAGCCGGCCACCGCCGGACCAGGCTGCAGGCGAGAGGGAAGGGAGAGCTTGAAGGAGGGTGAACGGAGGAGGTCGCGAGAGAGCGGTCCGATCCGTTCGCCAACCTTCGTCAGAACTCGCACGTGAAGGAGTACGACCATGAGTTTCGGACTGAACTGCGCAGAAGTCATTGGCCGCCTGGGTGCGGACGTCACCATCAACAGCCTCGCCTCCGGCGGGCGCGTCGCCAACATGAGCATCGCGACCGATGAGTCGTACATCGACAGGCGTGCCGGCGGCGAGCGGATCGACAAGACAGAGTGGCATCGCGTCGTCACCTTCCAGGACGGGCTGATCGACATGCTGGCGAAGCACGCGAAGAAGGGCCGGCTCGTCTACGTCGCGGGCAAGATGCAGACCAGGAAGTGGCGCAAGGATGGCGAGGACTCGGACCGGTTCTCCACCGAGATCCTGCTCGTCCCCGGTGGACGCGTGCAGTTCTTGGACAAGCCTGCCGGCACCAACGGCACCGCGCCGGCCAACGGTGAGGCGCCCTCTGCCGCAAGCGGCAGCGGCGTTGAAGAGCCGACGGACGATCACAATCTACCCTTCTGAACGGGCGACCTCCCCCCGTTCGCCTGGGGCCGTGTTCCGCGTCATCTCCCTGCGCGGGGCACGGCCCCGTCCCCTTTCAACCATGGCACGCGGCAGGCGCCCTCCGGGCGCCGCCGCGCGCCGTTCGTCCAGGAGGTTCTGCCATGTCCGGCTACAGCCTCACCGCCGACGACATCGCCTTCCGCGCATGCGGCGATGACGAGTGGCTCGTCTCCGCAGACGGCGAGACCGTCGGCACCGTCATGAAGCGCCCCGCCTACACCACCCCGGATCGCGGGGTCTACTACGTCCATCTCTACGACGATGCCGCAGGACCCGTGCCGGTCGAGGATGCGCGCGCCGTGCGCACGACAGTGGCCGAGCTGCTCGTCGACCGCGACCTCGCGCCCGCGATGCCGATGGTGCACCCCGCCTGGCTGGCGCAGCAGCACGCGGCCGCCTGACAGTATCACCGCCGTCCTCCGGTACTCTGGGGGCCGCGCCCGCGCCGATTACCGGCGCGAGCGCGTGCCCCCTTTCTCATGCAGCACGAACAGAGTCCCCTCCCGCCGGGCAGCGGCGCGGGTGCGCTGCGCGCCTCCCCGTCGCCCACACGCCGGCGAGAGCCCGAGTCCGGCCGGAACGCGGGCACTCTCTGGACGGAGCGGGGGAGCCGCATGAACGCCACACGGATCGCGAAGGCCCTCGGCGAGCGCGCCGAAGAAGTCTGCCGCGCCTACCTGCCCCATGGGCGCAGGCAGGGGAGGTACTGGACCGCCGGCGACATTCATGGCGCCCGCGGGCGCTCGCTCTTCGTCCGCCTCACGCCTCCCGGCATTCCAGGCAAGTGGACCGATTATGTTGCGCCGGTGGTTATGTTGCGGCCCGGCGCTGGGCGGCGCAGCTGCACGCGCTTTGCGGTTTCTCGGCAACATAACCTCAGTCCCGCGGGGAGGGTCGCGTGATGCCGCGCGACGCTTCCGAGCTGGCACGGCGCCTCGCGCGCGACGCCGAGGCGGTCTGCCGCCACTATCTGTCGAAGGGTCGGCGTCAGGGCCGCTACTGGATGGTGGGCGACGTGCGCAACACGCCCGGCCGGTCGATGTACGTGCGGCTGAGCGGGCCGGAGGCCGGCCCTGGGGCCGCCGGGCGCTGGAGCGATGCGGCCTCGGCCGAGCACGGCGACCTGCTCGACGTGATCCGCGAGAGCTGCGGGCTCACGGAGTTCCGCGAGGTCGCCGAGGAGGCGCGGCGCTTCCTGTCGCTGCCCCGGGCCGAACCGCCGGTCGCGTCAAGAGCGCCCGCCCCGAGGGGCTCGGCCGAAGCTGCGCGCAGGCTCTGGGCGATCGCCAGACCGATCGCCGGCACGCTGGCCGAGGCGTACCTGCGCAACCGCGGGATCGTACATCTGACGAGCTGCGAAGCGCTCCGCTTCCATCCGCGCTGCTGGTATCGCCCGGATGGGCATGCGCCGACCGAGACCTGGCCGGCGATGATCGCCGCCGTCACCGACCTCTCGGGCGCGATCACCGGCGTGCATCGCACCTGGATCGCCCCGGACGGGTTGGGCAAGGCGCCGATCGATACGCCGCGACGCGCGATGGGCGACCTTCTCGGCCATGCCGTCCGGTTCGGTGCGGCCGGCAACGTCCTCGCCGCCGGCGAAGGCATCGAGACGATGCTGTCGCTGCGATGCGCGCTGCCCGCCATGCCCATGGCGGCGGCGCTCTCGGCGAACCACCTCGCCGCCCTCGAACTGGCTGCCGGTCTGCGACGGCTCTACATCGCGCGAGACAACGATCCCGCAGGACGGCGTGCGGCGGGAACCCTGGCCGATCGCGCGCGGGGCGCTGGCGTCGAGGCGCTGACGCTCGTGCCCGCGCTGGACGACTTCAACGGCGACCTGCGCCGGCTCGGCGTCGAGGTGCTGAGTGGCCGCCTGCATACCCAACTCGCGCTGACCGATAGGCCCCTCGTGGGATCAACATAGCTTCCATCACCCTGCATCGTCGGGAAACTCGCGCCTCCAACCACAAGGAGGCCAACATGTTCGATGACATCTTCTTCCCCTACACCGCCGACAAGTATCGAGAGGCGCCGCTGGTGGAGCAGCGGGAGCGATACCTCGCTCATCTCAAGGCGACCGGCGCGAGACGGTCGACCTTGCGCAAGTGCGCCAACGATCAGCTGAGTCTGGTGCGTCTTCTCAACCTCGAAGATGGCGAACCGGTGGACCGGTCGCGGATCGAGGCAGCCGCGACGATATGGGCGCGGCCCGGAGGTCGTCGGTGCGACCGAGCCGCAACACCGAAGACGCGCGACCGCTTCGTCAGCCACGGTGTTCGCTGGCTCGCTTTCCTGGGCTGGCTCGACGAGGTCGATGACGACCGCCATCCGCATCACGCCGAGGTCCAGGCCTTCGCACGATGGTCGCGCGAGGAACACGGGCTCTCCGATGCGACCGTGCAGAGCTATTGCAAAGCGGCCGACCACTTCTTCCTGCACCTGGCTGCCAAGGGCGTGCAGTTGAGCGCGGTCGGCATGACCGACATCGACGATGCCATGGCGGCGGAGCATGAGCGGGGTGCCTGGAGCCGCCGGACGCGGCATGATTATGCGCAGCGGCTGAGAGCGTTCTTCCTGTTCGCCGAGATGCGCGGCTGGTGCCGAGAGGGCCTTGCCGCGGGCATCGTGGCGCCCCGCTTCATGGCCGACGAGGCCGTGCCCAAGGGGCTGCCGCGCGAGGATGTCGTGCGCTTGCTGGCGTCGGTTACGGGCGACCGGGCCATCGACAAGCGCGATCGGGCGATCCTGATGCTGTTCATCGCATACGGGCTTCGGACGGCAGAGGTCGGCGGGCTGCAGCTCGATGACCTGGACTGGGAGAACGCGATGCTCCGGGTCCGCTGTCCGAAACCGGGACGCACTCATCTGTGGCCGCTGTCGCAGGGCGTGGGCCACGCCATCCTGTGCTACATCAGGGAGGCGCGGCCGTCCGGCTTCGGGCGCAGTCTCTTCTTGACAACACGCGCGCCGATCCGACCGCTCGACCGGAAGGCCTTGGGCAAGATCGTCCGCGATCGGCTGGCTGGCATCGGCGTCGTCACCGGGCGACGCGGGGCTCACGCCCTGCGGCATGCCGCAGCCCAGCATCTGCTGGATCGGGGCACGTCGATGAAGGTGATCGGCGACTTCCTCGGGCACCGAGATCCGACCTCCACCACCATCTACGCCAAGGTCGACCTCGCTGCGCTTCGCGAAGTAGCGGCTCTCGACATGGAGGGCCTGGTATGAACCTGCGAGAAGCGATCGAACGCTACGTGCTCTGGCGACAGGCTCACGGCGCGAAGTTCACGAGCGGCGCGAGCTTGTTGCGCGGCTTCCTTCACCATGCCGATGGCGAAGCCGCCTGCGACGCGATCAACGCCGGGCAGGTACGGGCGTATCTCGCGGGCGAAGGCGTGTCGAGGCGCCACTGCGAGAACAGATACTATGCGCTTGCCGGCTTCTGGCGCCATGCGATCAGCCGCGGCCATGCGTCCCGCTCACCGATGCCGGCCGACGCACCGAGATCGCCCGTCCGAGCGCCGCCCTACATCTACTCGCGCGACGAACTTGCGCGCCTGTTCGACCCCGCGACCGTGGAAGCGAGCCGGCGCCGCGCAGTCCAGCTGGACGCGGTGACGTTCCGGACGCTGCTTCTGCTCATGAACTGAGCCGCGTTCCGCGGCGGGGCGCCTCGGCCGCCGGGTGCCCAGAGTGATCTCCTTGCCGCGCGTAAGTTGAGTGTGGCCGTTCGCTCCAGCGTCTGGGCGCAGGGTCGAATCCTGTTTCTCCCTCGTTGATCGATGGTCGTCGACCGCCAAGCCGGCGAGCAAGAGCATGGGCGTGTCTTCGTGACAGACCAAACCCAGAGGGAGACGCCCCATGACGGCACTTCGCCAGCGCATGATCAACGACATGACGGTTCGCGGCTTCGCCGAGAACACCAGGAAGTCCTACCTCAACTCGGTCTCCGGGCTCGCGGTTCACTACGGTCGCAGCCCCGAGCACATCTCAGCGGAGGAAGTCCAGGAGTACCTCATCTTTCTTCACGAAGAGCGGGGGCTGGCTTGGCAGAGCTGCAACAGCGCTCGCCAAGGGATCCGCTTCCTCTATCGCATCACGCTGGGCTTGCCCGAGCCGCACTTCTATCTGCCCTTCGCCAAGACGCCTTCCACCCTGCCCGTACTGCTCAACCAAGACGAACTGGTGCGGCTGTTCAGCGTCACCATCAACCGCAAGCACCGCGCCTTGCTGATGACGGCCTATGCAGCGGGGCTTCGGGCGAGCGAGCTCGGCCGGTTGCAGATCAGCGATATCGACTCACAGCGGATGTGCCTGCGCGTCGATCAGGGCAAGGGCAACAAGGACCGCTACGTCCCGCTCTCGCCCCGGCTGCTCGACGAGCTGCGCGAGTACTGGCAGCGGGTACGGCCCGAGCACTGGCTGTTCCCCGGTCGGATTCCCGGCCGGCCGATGACGCGCCATGGGCCAGCACACGTTTACGATCGAGCCAAGGACAAAGCCGGGATCGCCAAGCCCGGCGGGATCCACACGCTGCGCCATTGCTACGCCACCGGGCTCCTCGAGGCCGGCGTCGAGCTGCATGTCATCCAACGCCGCCTCGGGCACACCTCAATCCGCTCGACCATGCGCTACCTTCACCTTGCTCACGACAAGACGTCCGCCACGCCGTCGCCCCTGGACCTGCTGGAGTTTCCGCGTCCTGCCCAGGCCTGACCGGTGGCTCATGTCGGCCACGCGGCGCCAGCCACACGGCCGGCGCTGGAGGTCGCGGACATCCTGCGCGAGCGCGGCGACGCCTATGGCGAGACACATCTGCTCTCGGCCCAGCAGCAGAGGGTCGTCGACGCGCTGGTGAACTGCCGCACCGCTGTGCTCGGCGGGTTCAAGGCAGAATGCGATCACTGCGGGGCGGTGACGATCCAGTACGCCTCGTGCCGGAACCGTCATTGCCCCAAGTGCCAGACCCTCTCGCAGACCAGGTGGGTTGAGCGTCAGTGCGCCGATCTGCTCGACATCGACTACTGGCATGTCGTGTTCACCCTGCCCCACGAGCTCAACCCCGTGGCCCAGGGCAATACCGCGCTCATCTACAGGCTGCTCTTCAAGGCCGCCTCCCAGACCCTGCTCGAGTTCGGCCGCAATCCCCGCTGGCTCGGCGGCGAGCTCGGCATCACCATGGTGCTGCACACTTGGGGGCAGAATCTGGGACAGCACATCCATGTCCACTGTATCGTCACCGACGGCGGTCTGAGCCCGGACAGAGAGCGCTGGCTCACTCCCGCGCGCAAGGGCTTCCTGTTCCCCACGGTCGCGCTCTCGAAGGTCTTCCGCGGCAAGTATCTCGACTTCCTCGGCGCCGCGCACCGCGACGGCGAACTCCGGCTCAAGGTCGTCGGCGGTGGTGACGACAGCCGCGAGTTCGAGTGTCTGAAGACCGCGCTGCGGTCGAACGACTGGGTGGTCTACACCAAGGCCCCGTTCGCCGGCGCCGGGCACGTTCTGGCCTATCTCGGGCGCTACACCCACAAGGTTAAGGGTTGGGCAGGCTCTCTCTCGAGAGCCTGCCCAACCCTTTTGAACGAAGCCGCGGGCCACGAGAGGCGAAGTTGAGCTATGTGGAAAGTGCGCTGATGTCAGCGTCAGGCGGCATCCACCGGCAGCAGAGTTGCGCATAAAATCGACGCTCGCGCCGGTCTTTCGGCAGGCATGCGGGCGCACGCTGCGAGGACTGAGCGGGGTGTGAGCCGAGGGCTGTCAGCCCGGCTCAAGCGGAGACAGGTTCGGTCGTGCGTCGGCGCTTTGGCGCCGTTGCGCGGGGCCGAAGCGAGCGGGCGTCTCACGGTTTCCCCCTGTGGGTCGGCGGCAGCGCCGGCGGGCCGCGCGTCGAGCGGGGCTCATGGCGGCGGCGGATTTCGCGGACGAGGCGCATGACGCCGCCGCAGTGGGGGCAGGCCACGGGCGCGGTGCCGATCTCGGGCTCTTCGTCGGGCTCGGCCCGAGCGCCGTCCACGCTTCCCTCGGGGGCGGCGCAGCCGAGGGCGCCGAGAGCCTGGCGTGCTCTCTCCAGCGTGCTGGCGCGGCAGCCGTTGGCGAGGATGCCGAAGTAGCGAATGCGGTGCATGCCGTCCGGCAGGACGTGCCTCAGGAAGCGGCGGATGAACTCGTCGGCGCTCACGGTGGCGATGCCGTAGCGCGGCTTTCTCTGCCCCGGCGCCTTGGGCTTTCGGTGGCGGAAGGAGACCGTCTCGCCGTCGAAGGAGACGATGCGGCTGTCGGAGATGGCGATCCTGTGCGTGTAGTGCGAGAGGTACCGGAAGACCTGCTCAGGCCCGCGGAAGGGCCGCTTGGCGTAGACCACCCAGTCCCTGGCCCGGGCGGCGGCAAGCGTGGCGTGGAACTCGCCGGGATTGGCGAGGTGGGCGACGGTGCCGTGGAACTCCAGGTCCCCCCGGCCGTGGGCGCGGGCGAGCTCCTCGAGGAAGAGGCGGCGGAACAGGCTGCCGAGGACCTTGACGGGGGCGAGGAAGGTGGTGCTCCCCGTCTTCCACTCGCCACTGTCTACGTCGAAGCCCGCGTTGGGCACGACCACGTGCAGGTGCGGGTGGAAGCGGAGCTTCTGATCCCAGGTATGGAGGACCGCGGTGCCGCCGATGCGCATGCCGCCGTGGCGGGGATCGGCGGCGATGGTGCGCAGGGTCTCGGCGACGGCCCGGAAGAGGATGTCGAACACCACCCTGCGGTTGCAGAAGGCAATGGCGGCAACCTCCTTGGGCAGGGTGAAGACCACATGGAAGTAGGGCACCGGCAGGATGTCCCCGGCGCGCTCCTCGCTCCAGAGGTTGGCGGCGAGACCCTGGCAGGTGGGGCAGTGGCGGTTGCGGCAGGAGTTGAAGAGCGGATGCTCGCGCCCGCAGCCCTCGCAGGCGTACATGTGGCCGCCGAGCACGGCGGTGCGGCACGCCTCGATGGCGCCCATGACCTTGAGCCGGGCGGCGTCGATGCGCCCTTTGTGGCGCTCACGGAAAGCGGCGCCGGCGCGGCGGAAGATCTCCGCCACGCCCGCGCGTTCGGCCTCCACGCGCCGTCAGTTGCGCAACGCTGCGAAGCCTGAGATCGGGTGGTCGAGGCCCTCGAACATCTTGCCGGTGACGCGGGCGTAGTGACGGGTCGTGTTCGCGCTTCGATGGCCGAGCATGTCCCGGATCACCTCGATATCGCCGCCGCGCTCGAGGAGATGGGTCGCCGCCGAATGGCGCAGGCAATGGAAGGTGTAGCTGCGGTCGAGCTCGGCAATGTCGCGCGCCCTCCTGAAGGCGGCCTGCAAGGTCTCCGTTGCGATGGGCCTGTCGAGCGAGACGCCGTAGAAGAGCCAGCTCGTCGGACGCGGCCAGATGTTCCTGTAGTAGACGCGCAAGTAGTGGATGACGATGTCCGGCAACGGTGCCATTCTCTCGGTGCCGCCTTTGCCGGAGGGGATGTGCAGCAGCTTCTTCTCCGACAGGATGTCGCCGACCTTGATGGCCAAGGTCTCGGAGATGCGGAGCCCGCCGCCATAGCCGGTGACAATGGCAGCACGGTGGCGGAGGTCGGGTGTCGCAAGGATGAGGTGCTCGACCTCCTGCTCCGACATGTAGCGCGGCAGCTTGCCGGGCTTCTTGCGGGAGCGCAGGCCGGCGACATGGTCAGGCCAGCCGAGTGTGTCGATGTAGAGGAAGTTCAGCGCGGCGAAGGAGACGTTGGTCGTGCCCGGACTGAGCCCCTTGTCGATCCGCCCCAGGTACCACTGGCGCACCTGCTCGGCGTCGAGCTCGTCCGGCGAGGCGTCGTAGTACCTGGCCAGGTTCTTGATCTCGCAGATGTAGGCCTTGGACGTGCTCGCGGCCAGATTGGCGATGCGGAGCTGCTCCTCCATGCGCTGGCGAAGAGGGGTGACGGTGTTCGTGTCGCACGCGGTCCCGGTCATTATCGATCTCCCTGGATCGCGACGGCGCGCCGCCGGACCGATCCGGCGACGGTCCGTCGCAGGGGTCGATACTAACCACTGGTGATCGGGAGGCTGCTGGGGATCCGCCACCCGACGGGCGGAGCGCCACTGACGCAACCGGGAAGCGAACGCACAGAACAAACGGCACCCGCGACGCCTCGGAAATGAATGAACTCTACGCCGCTAACTCCGCGTAGCGGCTTCGTTCAAGGCTGCCATCGCCAATCATCGCCTCGTCGACTTCGACGGCGAGCACGTTCGCTTCCGTTGGCGCGACTACGCTGACGGCAACAAGGTCAAGGTGATGCGTCTCGACGTCGACGAGTTCATCCGCCGCTTCCTCCTGCACGTCCTCCCGCGCGGCTTCACCCGCCTGCGCCACTACGGCTTGCTCGCCAATCGCTGCCGGGCTCGCAAGCTCGCCCGCTGCCGAGACCTGCTCGGCCAGCCTGCCCCTGAACCGCGGGAGCCGGAAACGACGCAGCAGATGATGCTGCGACTGACGGGGATCGACATCACCGTGTGCCGCCAGTGCGGCGAGGCAACGCTGCGGCAAACCGTCATTCTTGAGCCGCAGCCCCAAGCAGCCATGCGGGCGACGAATACCCGACCGCCGTGACGATGCGTCAGAACCGACAAGGTCCGACAACAGTCCCCCCGGCCGCCGCGCCGCGACCGCTCCTGCGCCCGCTTCGTGCTGCCCGGCGGCGAAACATCGTCGCGAGCCCCTGCACAGCCGCGTCGCAACCTGATAAGTGGAGATTCAGAGTGCCGGCGCCGCCAGCGACACCAACAGGTTGCACCGCTTCGGCCTAATCGGCTCCCACCCAGCGGTTACTTTCCCCATAGCCCGGCACTACGGCCGTGCAGCGCGGCTCAGCTCAATGCCTGTATCGGTCCTGCTGCGCACGACCGATACAGGCCAATTCATTATGTTCAACGTAAGCGGTACGCAGACCCCATACCGGAATCTGGCTTGACTACGACGGGGATTTCTTGAGGAGCGCCGTGAGCGCGCGAGTCATTTTGCCTCGGGCTGGAAGTTCCACGGCAGAAGCTCCTGGATGCCCGACTGCGGGTGGCCCTTGGCGATCTTCTCGAGCGTGCTCCGCATCCAGGCGTAGGGCTCGACGCCGTTCATCTTGCAGGTCTCGATCAGCGAGGCGATGCGGGCCCAGGCTTGCGCACCCTCGTCGTTGCCGGCGAAGAGCGCGTTCTTGGCGGTGAGCTTCAGCGGCCGGATTCGGTTTTCCACCAGGTTCGAGTCGATCTCGACACGACCGTCGTGCAGGAACTCCAGCAGCCCGTCCCACTGGTTGGCGATATAGGTCAGCTTCTCGCCGAGACGCGAGCGCGGTGAGACGCGCGAGCGCTGCTCGTCGAGCCAGACACCGAAGGTGTTCACGATCGGCGCCGACTCCTCCCAACGGATCGCGCGGCGCTCCGCCGGCGGCTTGCCCCGGATCTTCTTCTCGATCGCATAGAGCTTCGCGATCCGATTCAGACCGGCCAGCGCGATCGGCGATGCGCTCGAGTCGTATACCTCTTTCAGCTTCCGTCTTACATGCGCCCAACAGAGGGCCCGCGTCACAGGGCCTTCCGCCCGGTCCGGCCGCGCCAGGATGTTGTGGCCCGAGTAGCCGTCGAGCTGCACCGTCCCCGAAAAGCCCTCCATAAGCTCGGCGCCATACTTGCCGCCGCGGCCGGGCGCATAGCGATAGACGACGCCCGGCGGGTCCGTGCCGCTCCAGTGGCGCTCGTCACGCACAAGGGTCCACATGTAGCCCGTCTTCGTCTTGCCCCGGCCCGGGTCGAGAACGCGGATCGTGGTCTCGTCCAGACCCAGGTGATCCGACTTCTTCAGCTCATCCTCCAGGCAAGCGACCACGGGGCGCAGGTGAAACGACGCCTGGCCCACCCACGTCGCCAGCGTCGCACGGTGAACCTCGATCCCCGAGCGCTCGTAGATCTGCGACTGGCGATAGAGCGGGCAATGATCGCCGTACTTCGCGATCAGCACCTGCGCCAGAAGAGCCTCGGTGGGAAGGCCGCCCTCGACCAGAGCGGCCGGCGCCGGCGACTGCACCACCCCGCCCCCCTTGCACTTGTTGCAGGCGTAGCGGGGGCGCACGGTCTCGATGACGGTGAACTTCGCCGGCTCATAGTCCAGCCGCTCGCTGCGGTCCTCGCCGATCTTCGTCATCTCGCCGCAGCCGCAGGGGCACATGATCGTGTCCGGCTCGATCACCTCCTCGCGCCGGTCGACCTGGGGCCCGAAGCGCACCCCGCTGCGCGACCCCCGGGAAGAGCGCCGCCGGCGCTTGCCGCCAGCCCCCTCGTCCTGCTCCTGGTCATCTGCCTCGGGCCGACCGCCGGCTTCAGCGATCGCCGCCCAAAACTCCTCGAACGTAAGCTGGCGCTCGTCCTCGCCGAGCTTCTCGGAGCGCGGACCGAACAGCGCCTTCCTGAGCTCCTTGTTGAGATGCTCAAGCCGGCTGATCTGCTCCGCGCTCTGCGCGTTCTCGGCCTCCAGCCGTGCCGCCCGCGCTTCCGCCGTCTGCCTCGCCGCCTCCGCCGCGCCGCGTGCCTGCTCCGCTTCGCATAGGGCTGCTTCCGTCGCCCGGCGCGCCGCGCGCTCGTCGTCAAGCTCCGCATGCAGGGCCGCCAGCGCCGCCGAAACCACCGCAGGCGACGGCGAACCGGCGCTGCTGAGGGGTGAGGGCGTGACCTTCGGCATGGGCCACCCCTTAATCCGATTCGCCAATGCATGACCAGGGAAAAGTGCAGGCGGGACCGCGACCGAAATCTGCGGCCCCGCCTGCGTGCCGCCTCACTCCGCCGCCAGCGGGCGGCGAACCGGGCGGGCCTTCACCCGGCGCCAGTCCAGACCCTCGAAGAGGGCCTCGAACTGGCCCTTCGTAAGGCGCATCACACCATCCTCGATCCGAGGCCAGGCGAAGCGGCCCTGCTCCAGACGCTTGTAGGTCATCACCAGACCGCTGCCGTCCCACGCAAGGAGCTTGAGCCTGTCGCCGCGGCGCGAGCGGAAGATCACGATCACCCCGGAATAGATATCGAGGTCCAGCTCCCCCGCCGCCGTCGCCGCAAGCGCGTCGTGGCCGCGACGAAAATCAACCGGCCGCGTCGCCAACACGATGCGAAGCGAGGGGGCCGCGATCATGACGACGCCCGGCCCAGGCCCGAGGCCACCGCAACAATCCGATCGACCGCGCTCTCCACCGGAAGGCGAACGACCACGCCTAGCGCCTCGATCGCCACCGTCCGCTCGGACGTCACGCTATCAACCACCACGGGAACAAATGGCGGTGCAGAGCCACCAATCCGAGCGCCCGGAAGAGTTCCCTCCCGCGCGCGCCGCCGCCACTTGGTCAGGGTCGTATCGCTGACGCCATGGCGGCGCGCGACCGCCGCAACCGAAGAGCCCGGCTCAAAGCTCTCCGAGACAATCCGCGCCTTCTCATCGTCCGGCCAGCGTCGCATGGGGGCCGGCTCAGACGGAGCCGGGGCGGCTCCCTCAGAAGCTGGGATCTCAACCGAAGCAACAGCGACACCGTCGCCAGATGCCAAAATCGAATCTGTCATCGCGATCTCTCCTGTGTGGCTCGTGGTCAAGGCGGAGAGTCAGCCCCGAAATCAGATCCGCTGGAAGTATGGGGGCCCGATACCGCTTACGAAGCACTGCCCCGCCTGTATGACGACTGCGCCACGTTGTTGGCCGCTCGGGACGTGCTGGCCGGCGACGTCCAACTAAACTGGAGCGACGCGGTCCCCATCGGCTATTGGCGGGGTGTCACCGTCGGGATGCCCAACATCGCCGGCGAGGCCGCGGAAGGGCCGCGGGTCATCGCCCTGGATCTGTCGCACGTGGGACTGAACGGGCGGATTCCCGCAGAGCTGTCGGCTCTGGACGCCCTTGCCGTTCTGCGTCTTGGCAACAACCGGCTTGCGGGACCGATCCCGCCGGAACTGGGCGCCCTGACCGGGCTGCGGACGCTGGTACTGGAGAACAACGCGCTGACCGGCGAGATCCCGCCGGAACTGAGCGCGTTGCAGGCACTCGTTTGGTTGCGTCTTGGCGGCAACGAACTCACTGGCGGCATCCCGCAGGGACTGACCACACTGACCGGTCTGCGGGTGCTCGCGCTGGAGAACAACATCTTGACGGGCAACGTCCATCCGCAGTTTGGCAACCTGTCGCGTCTGGAGGAGCTGCGGCTCGAGAACAATCGTTTGCACGGAGCACTCCCCGAGGCTCTCGACCGGTGGGCTCATCTTGCGGTCCTCCGTCTGGGCGGCAACGCGTTTGCCGACTGCCTTCCGGCTACGGCGCGAGCAGCGCAGGTACGGCACAACGATCTGGATTCCGCCGATCTGCTCTGCGATCCTTCGCCCTGGACCAAACCGGGCCTGTTCGAAGACGGCGCGCGTCTGATGCGCATGCGCGACACCCTGGCCGGCGACGCGCCGCTGAACTGGAGCTACGCTCGCCCCGTCGCGTCCTGGCAGGGCGTCACCATCGGTCGAGGGGGTCGCATCATCGCACTGGACTTGCGGGACATGAACCTGACCGGGCGGATCCCCCCGGAGCTGGGCGAGCTGGCCCATCTCCATCTGCTGCGGCTCGACGGCAACCGACTCACCGGCCCCATTCCACCGGAACTGGAAAACCTGACTCGTCTGACCATGCTGTCGCTGGACGGCAATCGCCTGATGGGTCCCATCCCGCAGGAGATCGCCAATCTGTCGAATCTCAGGCAATTGTGGCTGGCCCACAACCGTCTCACCGGTTCCCTCCCGCCCGAATTGGCCGGAATCAAGCGTCTCTCCCTGGCCGTCGCGGATAACGACTTCCAGGGCTGCATGCCGTGGCAACTGCGCGATCTGCGCAGCCACGATATCGATGACGGCTTCATCTGCACTGCCCTGGCGAAGGGCAGACCGTTGCTTTGGAGACTGGGATTCGAGAAGGCCATGGAGGCGCCCGTCTTCGGTCACGGCCTGAGAACGTTGGCATATAT